>NZ_CP053748.1:0-4800000 GCF_024400215.1 Massilia sp. erpn | reverse complement strand
AACGGCATCAATGTGCAGTACGCAATCGCCGCGCGGCCGGTGGACAGCTGGATCTATGACCGGGTGGAAGCTATCGGCGGCCCATCGAGCTTCCTGTTCGGTTCCGGCGCGGTGGGCGGCTCCATCAATTACATCACCAAGGTCGCCGAGCGCGGCGAATTCGGCGAGGCGCAGCTGCGCCTGGGCGGCCAAGGCCTGAAGGAAGGCTCCTTCGGCTTGAACCGGCGCGTGGCCGGCGACGGCAGCGGCCAGGCCGACCATCATGCCCGCATCGATGTCAACCACCGCGAGGCCGACAGCCGCATCGAAGGCGTCAACAGCAAGTCAACCCAGCTTGCCGTATCGCTGCGCTCCGACTTCGGCGCGCGCTTCAACCACATCCTGGCGTATGAATTCCAGGACGAGGACGTGGCGCGGCCTTACTGGGGCACACCGCTGCTGAATCCCATCGCCGGCACGGCACACGTGGACGAGGGCACGCGCTTCAAGAACTATAACAGCACCGACGGCGTGTACTCCCAGCGCGTTCACTGGCTGCGCTCCATTGCCAGCTGGCGCGCCAGCGATGCGCTGCAGTTCACCAACACCCTGTATGCCTACGATGCGCTGCGCGATTACCGCAACGTGGAGAGCTACCGCTTCAACCCAGCCAATACGGCGGTGATCCGCTCCAGCACCCTGCTGCAGCGCCACGACCAGCGCGTGGTCGGCGACCGTCTCGACGGCACTTACAAAGGCACGCTCGGCGGCCACCGCAGCGACTGGGCCTTTGGCCTGGACATCAGCGTCAACAAGCAGACGCGCTTCCCGAACAGCCTGTCCACCACGGTCAGTACGGTCGATCCCTATAACTTCGTCACCGAACGCTTTTTCGATATTCCCGGCATGTCGCCTGGTTTCCGCCCAGACCGCAACAACCGCGTGAAAACCAGCGCCGCTTACCTGGAAAACCGCACCACGCTGGTCCCATCGCTCAATCTGGTCACGGCGCTGCGCCATGAACGCATTGAGCTGGAACTAAGCAACCGCCGCGAAATCACGGCCGCCAATCCGGCCAGCTTCGAGCGCAGCTACAACCCGACCACCGGACGCGTCGGCCTGGTGTGGGATGTGGCGCCTGGTGCCACCGCCTACGCCCAGTATGCGACGGCGGCCGATCCGCCATCCGGCGTGCTGTCCACCGCCTCGTTTGCGGACGTGCGCAACAACAGCGAACTGACATCGGGCCGCCAGGGCGAGATCGGCACCAAGCTGGACTTCTGGCAAGGCAAAGGCTCCGCGACATTGGCTGCGTACAGCATCACGCGCAAGAACATTTCAACGCAAGACCCGAACAACAGCACGCTCACGGTGCTGGTCGGCGAACAGTCGGCCAAGGGCGTGGAACTGGCGCTGGGATTGCAGCCAACGAAGGAGGTATCGATCCAGGCCAACATCACCCACGTCAGCGCGGAATACGAGAACTACCGCCAGGGCGGCGTTTCACTGGCAGGCAAGACACCGACCAACACGCCGGAAACGGTGGCGAACCTCTGGCTGTCGTACTCCTTCACGCCGGCGCTGAAAGCCAACGTGGGCGTGCGCCACGTCGGCGCGGTCTATGCGGATGCGGCGAACACGATCAAATGGCCGTCCTATACCCTGGTCGATCTGGGCCTCAGCTACCAGATCCAGCGTAATGTCTCGCTGGTCGCGCGTCTGCGCAATGCCGGCGACAAGGTGCATGCGCTGAACATGACGTCCACCATGGCTTATCTCGGCGCGCCGCGCACGGCTGACGTCGCGCTGCGCTTTGCCTTCTGAACCAGATCGTGGGCATGCATACCAAACGCCTGCTGTTCCTGCTCCACCGCTGGCTGGGCGTTGTGCTGTGCGCCTTCTTTGCGATGTGGTTTGTCTCGGGTGTCGTCATGATGTATGTCGGCTATCCGAAACTTACCGCCGCTGAGCGCCTGCAGCATCTGCCCGAGCTGGCGTCCGATGCCGCGCTGCTGGCGCCGCAGCAGGCGCTGGCCCGCGCCGGGGTGACGGGGCCGCTGAAGGAATTGCGCCTGGCCGCCGCCAGCGCCGGACGGCCCGCCTACTTTGCGGTGCCGCTTGGCGCAATGCCGGCCAAGGGCGCGAAGTCCGCGCCGGGCAGCGGCACTGTCGTGGTGGATGCGTTGAATGGCGCGCGCATCGCGCCGGCGGACGAGGCGCATGCCATGGCCAGCGCAGCCGCCTACGCCGGTCCCAACGTTGGCTTGCGCTATCTCGGCACGATGGAGGAGGACGCGCTCACCCATTCGCGCGGCCTGGATGCGCACCGGCCGTTGCATCGCGTGCAACTGGACGATGCCGATGCCACCTTGCTATACGTGTCGGGCCGTACCGCCGAAGTGGTGCGCGATGCGCCACGCACCGAAAGGATATGGAACTACGTCGGCGCATGGATACATTGGCTGTATCCGTTTCGCGGCAATATCTTCGACCGCTACTGGACCGATATCGTCAACTGGCTGTCGATCGCCGGCATCGCCGCGGCATTGAGCGGCACCATCGTCGGCATCCAGCGCTGGCGTCTCTCGCGCACCTACCGCAGCGGTTCGCGCTCGCCCTACCAGGGCTTCATGCGCTGGCACCATATCAGCGGCCTGCTGTTCGCCTTGATCGCCATTACCTGGGTTTTCAGCGGCCTGATGTCGATGAATCCCTGGCGGATTTTCGACAGCGGCGCGGCGCCGCTGAAAATGGAGGCGCTGGAAGGCGGTCCGCTGCAGCTTACCGCCCTCGATGCGGCGCCTGCGGCGCTGCTGTCCTCCGCAGGCCCCGGCACGCGGGAGTTGCGCTGGTCCCGTTCCCTGGGCAAGACCGTGGTTCTGGCCCAAGCCGCCGCTGGGCGGCCCATGCTGCTGGACAGCCGGAACGCGCAGCCCTTCGCCATCGACACCGCCGCTCTACGCGCAGCCGCGGCCCGTATTTTGCCGCAGCCGGTGCAAAGCAGCGAACTTCTAAGCGCCTATGACCTGTATTACTACAGCCGCGACGCTCACACCATGACGGGCGGCGCTACGAAACCGCTGCCGGTCTGGCGCATCGCCTTCGCGGATGCCCATGAAAGCTGGGTCTATATCGATCCCCACACCGGCACGGTGGTGGCGCGCAGCGACCATGGCAAGCGCTGGAGCCGCTGGCTGTTCGCCATGCTGCATAGCTGGGATTGGCTACCATTGCTGGAACGTCGTCCGCTGTGGGATATGGTGCTGATCGTGCTAAGCCTGGGCGGCGCACTGCTCAGCGTGACCGGCGTCGTCATCGGCTGGCGGCGGCTTGGTATAAAACTGAGGAGCGTCCGGGCCTGAGCACCCTCCTGCTACCAGCTGAAGGCAGTCAAAACCTCGCCTCCGGCCAGCAGGCTGAAACCGATTTCGCATCTGCTGCCGATAGGCCAGTCCGCGCAAAGCGCCTCCTGCGTCACAAAGCATAGGCGCTGCGCGGGCAGGTCGATGGCTTCCAGGCGCAAGGCGGAAAAATCAAAAATGCGGCCCACCGCCCGCGCCACGGCCTTGTAAAAGCTCTCCTTGGCGGAAAAGACCAGGGCCAGTGCTGTCGGATATGGCAGTTGCGCCAGCCCTTCCAGCACGCTGCGTTCGGACGGGCCGAGCACCAGCTGTTCCACGCTGTCAATGGTGTTGGCGGCAATCGGCTGCTCGATATCAATGCCCAAACCCCGGCAGCAGTGCACGGGCAATACGGCGGCGCCAGCGACCGTTCCGGTATGAGTGATCGTTCCTGTCACCGCGGATGGGAATACAGGTTCCCTCATGGCGCCTATCGCCACCTCCACTGCAGCATGGCCTTGCTCCTCTAGAGCAAAAGCGGCGGCAAGACGGCCGAAAAAGAATTCGGCCTGGCGCTTTTGTACGCTTCTTTGTATCGTGGCCGGCATGGCGATGCCCGCAGCGGCAAAGGCCGATGCGTCAAAGACGGTGGCATCATAGCGCAGCAGCTGCACATTGCAGTCGCGGCCCGCGAGCCGCAAGCGCAGCCGCGTATGGCCGCTGAAGCCGGGCAAGGCTTGCGGCCCGGCGCTGGCGGCCTTCCATTCTGTTTCAACAGCTAACATCCCTCTCCTTCATATCAACCAGCCGCTTCGGCCGCCGGCTTGGGGGCGGCCACCCTTCCCCTGTCGCGCCGGAACTGCCACAGCGCGAAAGCCGCCGCGCTGGCCTGCAGCAGACAGCAGAAGTAAAACGGCGCACCCATGCGCCAGTCGCTGCGCGGCATTTCCGAAATCAGGGCCAGCAGCGGCGCACCAAGCACCGGCGCTACCACCGCCATCAGGCTGCCGACGGAACTGACCGCGCCCATGGTATTGCCTTGGCTGCGCGCGTCTGCCGAGCTGGAGATGATACTCTGGATCGTCGAGGTGACGATATAGCCCAGGCCATTCGCCACGATAACCGCGTAGAACATCCAGCCATCGTTCGCCAGGCCATACAGCACATTGGCCACGGAGGCGGAGAACATGCCGGCCATCGCAAGGCGGTGCGAACCGAGGGCCTTGAGCAGGCCTTTCAGCAGCACGCCCTGCACGATCACCGACATCACGCCGATGGCGGCCAGTGACCAGCCGCTTTCCTGTGGCCCCCAGCCGAATTTGAAATTGCCGTAAATGACCCAGATAATGAAGCCGATGGTTTGCGCCAGGGTGGTCAGCGCGAACGCCGTGACGAGGCGGCCGTTGCCATCCAACCGCGCCAGCGCGCGCAGCGATGTGAATGGGTTAGCCATGCTCCAGGCGAACGGGCGTCGGCGCTCCGGCGGCAGCGATTCCGGCAGCACGAAACAGCCGTACAGCAGATTAAGCAAGGCCAGGCTGCCCGCCACGATAAAGGGCAGCTGCAGATGGATAGACCCAAGCAGGCCGCCCAGAACCGGGCCGAGAATGAAGCCAAGGCCGAACATCGCGCCCAGCATGCCGAAACGGCGCGCCCTTTCTTCCGGGGTGGCAGTGATATCAGCCACATAAGCATTGGCGACCGCGCCGTTGGCCTGCATGGCGCCGCCGACCAGGCGCACGGCCACCAGCATCCACAGCGCCGTGGCAAAGCCGGTGGCAAAGAAGTTCAGCGCCAGGCCACAAAAGCCCAGCAGCAGGACGGGGCGGCGGCCGTAGGCGTCGGACAGCGCGCCCAATATCGGCGAGGCGAAGAAATTCCCGATGGCGAAAGCCACCACCACCACGCCATACCAGAAGGCCTGGTCAGCCTGCGAGGTGGTGAAGCTGCCCATCAAAGGGGCCAGCACGGGCACGGTGAGACCGACGGACATCATGTCGATCAGCACCGTCAGCATGATAAAGGGCATGGCGGCATTGCTGTCGCGCTTAGCCGGATTGCTTGTCATATTCATATCCGATCTGTTCAAAGTCTGTCTGCTGGCATCAGGCGCGCAATTTCAGGCGCACCGGTACGCCGCTGGGAACCATGAAGAAGTTCATCACTTCCTTCACCGGCAGCGCCTTGGGATCGGGCTCCAGCTCGAAGTTCCGCATCAGCATGGCGATCACCATGCGGATTTCCGTCAGCGCCAGGAAACGCCCCGGGCAAAGGCGCGTGCCGCCGCCGAAGGGGAAGAGCTTGCGGTTGGGATCATTGCCCTCGTCCGGTTTCTCGTCGAAGATCCAGCGCTCCGGCAGGAACTGGCTGGATTGTGGAAAGTGGTTTTCGTCAAAACTGGCGCCGACGGCGGAGGCGAAGACCACCGTATTTTTGGGGAAGAAGGTATCGGCCACCACGCAATCCTCATTGCTGACCAGGCCAAACACGGGCGCCACAGACTTCAGGCGCTGGCTTTCGTTATGCGAGGCATCCAGATAAGTCAGCTCCGACAGCATTTCCCAGTCCTGGATAAAGCGGTTTTCGCCCAGCACGGCGTCGGCTTCAGCTGCCAGCTTGGCGGCGGCGGCGGGATTCTGCACCAGATTATTGATCAGCCATGCGATGGAGTTGGCAGTGGTGTCCTCGCCGCCCAGCACGGCCGTGATGGCGTTGCCGATCAATTCCTGGTCGGTGAAATCATTGCCGTCCTCCTCGCTGGCGACGATCATCGCTTCCAGCATATTGCCCGGTTTCTGGCGCAGATGCGGGTTGTTCTTGATGCGTTCGCGCGTCTTCTGGATAAAGTCCGTCACCGCGAACTCGATGCGGCCGGCCGACGCGTCGGCATCGCGGTCGCGCGGCAGGCGCACGTGGCGCCAATGCGGGAAGATGGCGTTCATGCGCTGGCCCAGGCGCATGAACAGGCCGTCGATATCGCGCTGCAGCTGGTTGCCGTCGCTGTCCATGGCGTTGAGATCAAAGCCCATGGCCAGGGCCACGATCACGTCCAGCGACATCGCCTTCAGGTCACGGTGCACATTGACCGGTTTGCCCGCTTCCAGCGCCGTTCTCCAGCGCAGCATCAGGCGCTCGGTCATGCTCACCATGGTGGGAAAGAAATTGCGCACCACCTCGGCGTTCATGCCACGCATGACCAGTTTGCGCTGGCGGCGCCAGGCCTCGCCTTCCGCGCCGAACACGCCGTCGATCTTCAGCTCCTTCATGATGGTGACGCCGGCCTGGTGGCGGCGGAAGCCTGCCGGCCTTTCGCGCAGCAGGCTGGATACCACCGCGTAGTCGGATACCACGACCACATTGTGATTCAGGATCTTGAAGCGGAAGATCGGGCCGAACTGGCGTATCCAGTTTTCCACGGTGACGTGGATGCGCTTGCGATCCAGCTGCAGCAGGTTGCCGAAAAAGGGGCTGGGCTTGGGACCAGGCAGATCGGCAATGGTGCGCGAGTATTTGAGCTGGACCGGCTGCTCGGTTCCAGGGGTAATGGCCAGTGTGGAAGTATCCGACATATGCATCTCCTTATGTATTTTTATGCGACCCGGCTTTCGTTCATGCTGGCGGCAGGCGCAGCGCTGTTCAGGGCGGCGCTGATGGCCCTGCCCAGTTTTTCGATATGCGGCGGCTTGACGATGCTGGCGTGGCTGCCGCCGATGGCGATATTTTGCAGGCGGCTGCCCAGCAGCTTGCGCCAGCCCAGCGTGGCGTCCATCTCCGGCGGTCGCTCGGCGCTGAACAGATGCACCGTGCCGGCAGGCGCCGGCGCTTCGTAGTCCAGCGCCGCCTGGCCGCCCGCCTGATAGACGGCGACGGTGCGGCGGATAAAGTCGTCGTCCAGACGGCTGTCCAGGACCTGTTCACGCTTGCACAAGGCGATCATGGCGTCCAGCTCATTGTGGCGGCCCAGTTCCAGCAGCTCCGCGAGCGCCGGCTGCTGGCTTATGTCCAGGCCAGGATGCAGATCGCGCACCCATTGCAGCAAAGCGCAGGCCTGGTCGAAATCGCCGTTGGCGCCCAGCTTCATCGTGCCGCGCAGATTGGGACTGCTGCCGCTGTCGATCATGCCGACGAAACGCACGCCTTCGCCGGACGCGTTCAGACGCTGTGCGATTTCGTAAGCCACCATGCCGCCCAGCGACCATCCCGCCAGCGAGTATGGCCCGGACGGCTGGACCTGGCGGATCGCTTCCAGGTAGGCACTGGCCATGGCCTGGATGCTGGCATGCGGCGTTTCGCCTTGCGCCCAGCCGCTGGCGGCCAGGCCGTAGACCGGCAGCGAAGCATCCAGATGGCCCACCAGATCGTAGGCATACTGCACCTCGCCGCCAACCGGGTGGATCAGGAAGAGCGGCGCCTGGCTGCCGCCGGGACGGATCGGCACCAGATTGGGGTGGCGGCCGGCGCGCTTATGCGTGTCGAGGAAGGCGGCCAGCGCCTGCAGGCTTGGGTGGACGAACAGATCGCGCACCGCGATTTCCGCATCGAGCTTGCGGCGGATGGCCGAGATCAGGTGCACCGCCAGCAGCGAGTGGCCGCCAAGGGCGAAGAAATCGTCCGTCGCGCCGACCTTCTCAACCTTGAGAACGTCCTGCCAGATGGCGCCCAGCTGTTTTTCCATGGCGCTGCGCGGTTCGACATAGGCGGCCAAGACGCGCGTCATGTCCGGGGCGGGCAAGGCTTTGCGGTCGATCTTGCCGTTCGGGTTGAGCGGCATGCGGTCCAGGGTCACGAAATGGCTGGGAACCATGTACTCGGGCAGCGTGCGCAGCAAGCCGGCGCGCAGCAATTCGGCATCCGGCACCGTTTTGCCCTCGCCTGCCGCCAGATAAGCGACCAGGCGCTTATCGCCCGCATTGTCCTCGCGCGCCAGCACCACGGCTTCACAGGCCATCGCCTGCAATGCGGTCTCAATCTCGCCCAGTTCGATGCGGAAGCCGCGGATCTTGACCTGGTGGTCGATCCGGCCCAGGTATTCGAGCATGCCGTCGGCCCTGTAGCGCACCAGGTCTCCGGTGCGGTACATGCGGGAGCCGCGGGTTTTGCCGAAGGGATTGGGGATGAATTTGTCCGCCGTCAGGCCCGGCTGGTGCAGATAGCCGCGCGCCAGGCCGTCGCCCGCGATGCACAATTCGCCGGCGGCACCCAGCGGCACCGGATTGAGGCGGGCATCCACGATATAGGTCTGGGTATTGGCGATCGGCTTGCCGATGCTGATGGCCGTGTCGCCGCCGCGCTCCACCAGGGCGCAGGTGGAATAGGTCGTATCCTCCGAGGGGCCGTACAGATTAAACAAGCGCTGCACCGGTTCCTGCTGGTAAAGCGCCTGCGCCAGGGCGTTCGGCAAGGCTTCGCCGGCCAGATTCACCACCTTGACCGAGGCCGGCAAGGTGGTGCTGCGGGCGACTTCGGCCATGGCCGAAGGCACGCTGTTGACCAGGGTGACGGGGAATTCGGCCGTTCTTTCGGCGAAGTCCAGGATATTCTGCACCACCCAGACCGAGCCGCCCATGCTGAGCGGGACAAAGATTTCGAAGATCGAGAGGTCGAAACAGATCGAGGTCGAAGCCAGCATCTTGTCCAGCCAGGCGGCGTCGAATTGCGCGATGGCCCAGTGGATGAAGACCGCCGCGTTCCTGTGCTGGATCGCCACGCCCTTCGGCCGCCCCGTCGATCCCGAAGTGTAGATCACATAGGCCAGATGCTGGCCCAGGGTGCGGTTGACGGGATTTTCATCGCTATGGCCGGCCAGTTGCTGCTGTTGCGAGTCGATGCAGAACACCGTTATCCCGGCCAGCACGGGCAGGTTCGCCAGCAGGGACTCCTGCGTCAACAGTACCTTGGGCTGGGCATCGCCCAGCATGGTGGCGACGCGCTCGGCCGGATAGGCCGGGTCCAGCGGCACATACGCGCCGCCGGCCTTCAGCACCGCCAGCAGGCAGACCACCATATCGGCCGAACGGTTGACGCAAACGCCAACCAGTTCGTCCGGTCCCACGCCCTGGTTGCGCAGACAATGGGCCAGGCGGTTCGCCTGCCCATTCAGTTCGGCATAGCTGACGGCGCGGCCCTCATGCATCAGGGCCACGCGCTGCGGCGCGCGCGCAACCTGGGCCTCCACCAGCTGGTGCATGGTCTGGGTGCTGGCGGTGGACAGCGCGGGCAGATCGGTTTCGTTCCATTGTCGGAGCATGCGGTGCAGCTCGTCCTCGCGCATCAGCGGCAGATCGCCGAGCGGGCGATCAGGATCGGTGACGATGGCTTGCAGCAGCCGGATGAAATGGCGGCCCATGCGTTCGATGGTGGCGGCGTCGAACAGCTCGGCGGCGTATTCCAGGCTGCCATGCAAACCGGTCTTCCCTTCCGCCAGACTCAAAGTGAGGTCGAACTTGGCGGTCCCGCTTTCCGGCGGCACCGGCTCAATGCGGAAGCCCGGCAGCTCCATGGCGCCGGATGGCGCGTTCTGCAGAACCAGCAGTACCTGGAACAACGGCGAATAGCTGGCATTGCGTTCAGGCTGCAGACGCTCAACCAGCTGTTCGAACGGGATGTCCTGGTTGACATAGGCATCCAGGGTGTTCTGCTTGACCTGCTCCAGCAGGGCCGAGAAGCTTTGCCCCAACTGAACTTGCGTGCGAAGCACCAGGGTGTTGACGAAGCAGCCGATCAGGTCTTCGATATCGTCGCGGTTGCGGTTGGCGATCGGCGTGCCGATGCAGATATCGCTCTGGCCGGAATAGCGCGCCAGCAGCACATTGAAGGCGGAGCACAGGACCATGAACAGGGTGCTTTGCTTTTGCAGGCAGAATGCACGCAGCCGCGCGCTCAGTTCCGGTGGGAAGACCAGCGGCAGTTCGGCGCCGCGATGGCTGGCCATCGGCGGACGCGGACGGTCGGTCGGCAGTTGCAACATGCCGGGAATGCCATCCAGCCGGCGCGTCCAATAGCTCAGCTGCCGCTCCAGCACCTCGCCACTCAGCCACTCACGCTGGCGGCGGGTGAACTCGGCATACTGGATCGACAGCTCGGGCAGCGGCGAAGGCTGGCCCTGCGCGAAAGCGGCGTACAGCATGCCCATTTCGCGCATCAGCACACCCAATGACCAGCCGTCCGACGCGATATGGTGCATGGTCAGCAGCAGCAGATGCTCCTGCGGCGCAAGGCGCAACAGGCTGCTGCGCATCACGGGACCGGTCTCCAGATTGAAGGGCGTCTGGGCTTCGTCCTGCGTCAGCCAATGCGCCCTCGCCTGCCGCTCGGAGGCCGGCAGCGTGCTCAGATCCGTCAACGGCAGCGGCAAATGCAGCTGCGGCGCGATCACCTGCACCGGCGCGCCATCCTCCAGGCGGAAGCTGGTGCGCAGCGCATCGTGGCGGCGCACGATCTCATTCAACGCGCGTTCCAGCGCCGCCGCATCGAGCATGCCGCTGATGCGCATGACCGAGGGCAGATTGTAGGATGCGCTGCCCGATTCGAATTCGTTCAGGAACCATAGACGCTGCTGGGCAAAGGACAGGGGCGGCGCAGGCTGCACCTGGATGGCTGCCGTTGCGGCACTGACCTCTTCCTCGTCCTCGTCAGCAGGCAGCTTCGCGCACAGCAGCGCTATGGTCGGCGCGTCGAACAGTTCGCGCAAAGGCAGTTCGACCTGGAAGGTCTTTTTGATGCGCGACATCAGCTGGGTTGCCAGCAGCGAATGGCCGCCCAGCGCGAAGAAGTCATCCTCGACACTGATTTTTTCCAGCGACAGGATGTCGGCCCAGATGGCGGCCATGGTTTCTTCGCGGCGGTTGCGCGGCGCCACATACACAGCTTCTTCCCGGCTCATGTCCGGCGCCGGCAAGGCCTTGCGGTCAACCTTGCCGTTCGAAGTAAGCGGCATTGCGTCCAGCGGCACGAAGTAGTCCGGCACCATATAGTCGGGCAGGCTTTGTAGCAATACGGCGCGCAGCGTCGCGTCATCCGGCAAGGCCTGGCCACCGTGCGCCACCAGATACGCGACCAGGCGCGGGATGCCGCGTTCGTCCGGGCGCGCCAGCACCACAGTGTCGCGCACCGCTTCCTGCGCCGCGAGGGCCGATTCGATCTCGCCCAGTTCGATGCGCAGGCCGCGAATCTTGACCTGGTGGTCGCTGCGGCCCAGATACTCGATATTCCCGTCCGGCAGATAGCGCGCCAGATCGCCCGACAGATACATGCGCGCGCCCGGCTCCGCACTGAAGGGGTTCGGGATGAAGGTCTGCGCCGTCAGGTCCGGCCGGTTTACATAGCCGCGCGCCAGGCCGATACCGGCGATATACAGATTGCCGACCACGCCGACCGGCACCGGATTGAATTCCGCATCCAGAATATGAATCTGGATATTGGCGATCGGTTTGCCGATCGGGACGCAGGAGAGCGGGCTTTGCGCGTGGCACTCCCAGTAGGTGACATCCACCGAAGCCTCGGTCGGCCCGTAGAGATTGTGCAGCCCCACATGCTGCCACTTCGAGAAGAAGCGCTGCTGCAGGTCCATCGGCAAGGCCTGGCCGCTGCACATGACCTGGCGCAGTGTGCTGCCGCAATCACCTTCCGCTTCGTTGAGGAAGACTTCCAGCATGGGCGGCACGAAGTGCATGGTGGTGATGCGTTCCGCATCGATCAGCCAGGCCAGGTACATCACGTCCTGGTGGCCGCCCGGCTTGGCGACCACCAGGGTGGCGCCCTCGATCAGAGGCCAGAAGAATTCCCAGACTGAGACGTCGAAGCTGAACGGCGTTTTCTGCATGATGCGGTCGGCTGGCGTCAGCAGATACTCGGCCTGCATCCATTTCAGGCGGTTGACGATGCCCCGCTGGTCGATGCCCACGCCTTTCGGCTTGCCGGTGGAGCCCGAGGTGTAGATCACATATGCCAAATTATTCGGCTGGGTGAAGTTTTCCGGGTTCGAACTGTCGTAAGCGTCAAGCTGCGCGGCCTCGCTGTCGAGGCAGAAGACCGGAATCCCGGGAACCGCGGGCACATTCTCCAGCAGATGCTGCTGGGTGAGGATGGCTTTGACGGCGGCATCCTCCGCGATGGTGGCCAGGCGATCCTGCGGATAGCTCGGTTCCAGCGGCACATAGGCGCCGCCGGCCTTGTGGATGCCATACAGGCCAACGATCATCTCCAGCGAGCGCTCGGTGCACAGGCCGACCAGGGAATCCGGTCCCACGCCAAGCTGGCGCAGATGGCGGGCCAACTGATTGGCGCGGGCATTCAGTTCGGCGTAAGTCAGGCTGCGGCCTTCGTACACCACAGCCTGGTGATGCGGTGTGCGCGCCACCTGGGCTTCGAACAGCTGGTGCAGGGTTTGCGTATCGCCCTGAATATCCGGATAGACGGTGGCGGTATCGTTAAAGCCCTGCAGCAGCATATGGCGCTCCCCATCCGCCAGCATCGGCAGGAGGCCGACCGGGCAGGCGGGATTGGCGACAATGGCTTCCAGCAGATGCGTCAGGTGCTGGCCCATGCGTTCGATGGTGGCGGCGTCGAACAGGTCGGTCGCGTATTCGAAATAGCCGCTTAGGCCATTCTTCTCTTCGCTCAGGGCCAGGGTCAGGTCGAATTTCGCCGTCATGCCCTGGTTCGGCATGCGTTCCAGCTCCAGGCCGGGCAGTTCCAGCTTGCCCATCGGCGCGTTCTGCAGGACCAGCATCACCTGGAACAGCGGCGCATAGCTGGCGTGGCGTTCGGGCTGTACGGCTTCGATCAGTTGCTCGAACGGCACGTCCTGTTGCGAGTAGGCGTCCAGGGTATTGTCGCGCACCTGTTTGAGCAGGCTGTTGAAGTCCTGCTTCAGGTCGACCTGGGTCCGCAGCACCAGCGTATTGACGAAGAAGCCGATCAGGCCTTCGATCTCCGCGTTATTGCGGTTGGCGATAGGCGTGCCGATGCAGATATCGCCCTGGTTGGCGTAGCGGGCCAGCAGCACATTGAAGGCTGCGGTCAGCGTCATGAACAGCGTGCTTTGCGTCTGGCGGCTCAGCGTTTGCAGGCGCGCCAGCAGCTTGGCCGGGATAGCGTAAGACTGTGCCGCGCCGGCATGGCTTTGCGCGGCTGGACGCGGCCGGTCCGTGGGCAGGGTCAGCAAGGTGGGACTGCCGGCCAACTGGCCCCTCCAGTAGTTCAGCTGGCGTTCCAGCACTTCGCCGCTAAGCCACTCGCGCTGCCATTGCGAGAAGTCGACGTAACGTGTCGGCAGCGGCGGCAGGGAGGCCGGCGCGCCATAGGCGTGAGCGGCATACAGCATGCCCATCTCGCGCACCAGAATACCCATCGACCAGCCGTCCGACACGATATGGTGCATCGTCATCAGCAGCAGATAGTCCTGATCGGCCTTTTGCACCAGGCGGGCGCGGATCAGCGGGCCGGCTTGCAGATTGAAGGGCTGGTTGATCTCGTCCATCAGCAGACTCTGGGCGCGGGCTTCGCGCTCCTTGGAAGGCAAAGCGCGCAAATCGGCTGCTTCTATCACAATATCCAGCTGCGACAGGATGCGCTGCATCGGCGTGCCGTCGATGCTGTCGAAGCAGACGCGCAGTGCATCATGGCGCTGGACGATATCGTTCAACGCCGCCTGCAGCGCGGCACGATCAAGCTTGCCGCTCATGCGCACCGCCACCGGAATGTTATACAGGGCGCTGCTGCCACCCACCTGATCCACCAGCCAGAGGCGCTGCTGGGCGAACGATACGGGATAGCTTTCGCCAACCGGCGCGGGCGCCGCATCGTTCGGCGCATCGGGACCGACCACAGCGGCGACGATTTCAGGGACTTCCTGGGCAGGCGCCACCGCCTCAGGCAGAATCTGCACCAGCAGTTCGGCCACCGTCGGCGCGGCGAAGACGCCGTGCAGCGTGGCTTCTGCCTGGAAGCCGGCTTTCACGCGAAGTACCAGCTGGGTGGCCAGCAGCGAATGGCCGCCCAGATCGAAGAAGTTGTCGTGAATGCCCACCTTCTCCACTTGCAGCACGTCGGCCCAGATGCGCGCCATTTTCTCTTCATTCGGCGTGCGCGGTGCGACATAGCCGTCCGCATTGCTGCCCAAATCCGGCGCAGGCAAGGCGCTGCGGTCGATTTTTCCGTTCGGCGTGAGCGGCAACGCTTCCAGTACGACGAAGTGGCGCGGCGCCATATAATCCGGCAGCGCGCGCAGCAGGATGCCGCGCAAGTCCGCCGTGTCGGGAACCACCTGGTCTGGATGCGGCACCAGATACGCCACCAGGCGCTTGCCGCCACCATCGTCCTCGCGCGCCAGAACGGCGGCCTCGCGCACGAAAGGCAGTTCCGCCAGCGCGGCCTCGACCTCGCCCAGTTCGATACGGAAGCCGCGAATCTTGACCTGATGGTCGATACGGCCCAGGAATTCGATGCTGCCGTCGGCCAGACGGCGAACCAGATCGCCCGACCGGTACATGCGCGCCCCCGCCTTGCCGGCATATGGGCAGGGCAGGAATTTCTCGGCCGTCAGGTCGGGGCGGTTCAGATAGCCGCGCGCCAGGCCGTCACCCGCCAGATACAACTCACCCGCCACGCCAACCGGCGCCGGTTCCAGATTTTTATCGAGCACATAGGCCTGCGTGCCGGAAATGGCGCGGCCAATCGGGATGGAGCCGAGACGAAGCGTGGCTTCGCCGATGTCATGGCAGCAGCTGAAGGTCGTATTCTCGGTTGGGCCATAGCCGTTGGTCAGTCGCACACGTCCCGCGCTGGCCTGGACGAAGCGCTTTACATGCGGCACCGACAGCGCTTCGCCGCCGGCCAGCACGTGGCGCAGCTTCGCCAGGCTGGCCGCATGGTGGTCGGCCATCTGGTTGAACATCGCCGCCGTCAGCCACAAGGTCGTAATGGCAGAGCGCTCCAGTATCGACGCCAGCTGGTCCAGCGATTCGAAAGCGGCCGGGAATACCTCCAGTCGCGCGCCATTCAGCAGAGCGCCCCATATTTCAAAGGTCGCAGCATCAAACGAAAGCGGTGCAAACTGCAGCACGCGGTCGCTTTCGTTCAGAGCGCAATAGCTGGCGTCAATCACCAGGCGCAGCACGTTGCGGTGCGTGACTGATACTCCTTTCGGCTTACCGGTCGACCCTGAGGTGTAGATCACATACGCCAAATGTTCGGCAATAGCCATCTGCTCAAGATTCTGCGTGGAATAACGCGTCAAAGACGTCTTTTGCAGGTTCAGGCTGACGACGTCGATACCGCTGGCCGGCAGGCGGGCAAGCAAGTGATCCTGTGCCAGCAGCACGGTCGGCTGCGCATCGGCCAGCATATGCGTCAGGCGCTCAGCTGGATAAGCAGGGTCCAGCGGCAGATAGGCGCCGCCTGCCTTCAGCACGCCGAGCAAAGCCACCACCATTTCCAGCGAGCGTTCGGCGCAGACGCCAACCAATACGTCCGGCCCGACGCCAAGAGAGCGCAGCTGGTGCGCAAGCTGGTTGGCGCGCTGGTTCAGCTCTCCGTAGCTCATGCTGCTGTCGCCAAAGCCCAGCGCAATGCTGTCCGGATGGCGCTCTGCACGCTGTTCAAACCATTGCGCAATGGTGCTGGCGTAGGCAGGATTATCGCGTGGTCCGTCGTTCCATCCATAGATAAGCTGCAGGCGTTCGGACTCGCCCATCAGCGGCAAGCCGCCGACCGCATGCCCGGGATTGTCCGCAATGGCTTGCAGCAGATGGGCGAAATGACCGCCAATGCGTGCGATGGTGGCGGCATCGAACAGATCGGTGGCGTATTCGAAAAAGCCATTCAGCCCGCCCTCGCCTTCGCGCAGCACCAAGCTCAGATCGAACTTCGAGGACACACCTTCGCTCTCCAGCTGGGTCATGGCCAAGCCCGGCAGGACCAGCTCTCCCATCGGCGTGTTATGCAGGACCAGCATGACCTGGAACAGCGGCGTATAGCTGGCATGGCGCTTGGGCTGCAACGTCTCGACCAGGTATTCGAATGGAATGTCCTGATGCGCATAGGCTTCCAGCGTATGCCTGCGCACCTGGTCCAGCAGCGCATTGAAGCTTTGTTGCGGGTCCACCTGTGTGCGCAGCACCAGGGTATTGACGAAGAAGCCGATCAGGCCTTCGATACCGGCATGGTTACGGTTGGCGATAGGCGTACCGATGCAAACATCGTCCTGGCCGGAGTAGCGCGCCAACAGCACATTGAAGGCCGCGCACAGCGTCATGAACAAGGTGCTTTCTTTGCTGCGGCTCAATTTCCGCAGCTTGGCCGCCAGTTCGGCGGGAATCGAGAACGGCATGCTGGCGCCGACATGGGTAGCCACAGCAGGACGCGGTCGATCGGTCGGCAGGTTGAGCAATTCCGGACAGTCGTTCAGACGGTTGCGCCAGTAGCCCAGTTGACGTTCCAGCACCGCGCCACTGAACCACTGCCGCTGCCATTCGGCGAAATCGGCATATTGAATGGGCAGCGGCGGCAATGGCGATGATCTGCCTTGCAGATAGGCGGCATACAGAGCACCGACTTCGCGCACCAGAACGCCCATCGACCAGCCATCGGATACGATGTGGTGGATGGTCACCAGCAGGATATGCTCCTCCGCGCTGAGGCGCAGCAGGCCGCTGCGGATCAATGGGCCAACTGCCAGGTTGAACGGGGCCTGAGCCTCGTCCTGCAGCAACCATTGGGCGCGTGCTTCTCGCTCCGATGGCGGCAGACAGCTAAGATCCGCCACTGGCAGCTCCAGATCGCACTGCGGCGCGATCACCTGCACGGGTTTGCCGCTCGCCATGAGGAAAGTGGTTCTCAGCACTTCATGGCGCTGCACGACCGTATTCAGCGCATGCCGCAACGCCTCCTGATCCAGCTTGCCGCTCATGCGTACCGCGCCGGCGACGTTATATAGTGGGTTATGGTTGCCCAGCTGGTCGAGGAACCAGAGGCGTTGTTGGGCGAAAGACAGCGGAATTTCGGCCATGCGTGGGGATCGCGGGATCACACTGCGCGCGGGTGCGGGTGCCGCCGCCTCGGCACGTTCCGGCGCTGGCTGTGGCAGCAGTGATACAAACGGCGCTGCTTTGACCGGGCCTCGCGCCACCACCCAGGCATATAGGGCGGCGGCGGTCGGCGCCTCGAATACTGCATTGACGGGCAGCTCAAGGCCCAGCTCAAGGCCAATCTGTGTTACAAGCTGGGTCGCCAGCAGGGAATGGCCGCCCAGGTCGAAGAAGTTGTCGTCCGCCTGCAGTGCGGGACGGCCGAAGAAGGCACGCCATACCGCCAGCATGGCTTGTTCCCCCTGCGTTCCGGTACTGACCGGCGCAGCGGTTGCGCTGTCGTCCGCCAATGCCGGCGCTTTGCCTGTGCGCAGAGCTGCCGCAAGCTCGGGATGCTCCGGGTAGCGCACATCGGTCCAGAAGCGATGGCGGGCAAATGGATAGGTCGGCAGGCTGATACGGCGCGGTTTGCGCGAGCCGTCTGCGCTGTACAGGCTATTCCAGTCAAAGGAGAATCCCTTAACCCACAGGTCAAGCAGTTTGCCGTGCTTGCCCTTTGCAATCCAGGCCTGTACGGTATGGCTCATGTCCTCATCATCCGCCAGCGAAGCGAGCGGGCTGCGTTTCGCCTGGCCGCGATAAATGCCGTCCGGCGCGGGCTGGCCATCCGCAAACGCCTGTAGTTTCCGGCGCAGATCGTCGATGGAATCGGCAATCAGTGCCAGACGCTCTTCCATTGCCTCGCGGCCAGCCTGCAGCGTGAAGGCCAGGTCGGCCAGTGCGGGGACTGCATCGCCGCGTTCCGGCGCAATGGCGGCCAGCAGACGGTGCGCCTGACGCAGCAGTCCTTCCTCATCGCGGGCCGACAGCACCGCCAGCGCAGGACCGGAGAGTGCTTCCTCACGAACAGGCGCAATATACTCTTCAATCACCACATGGGCGTTGCTGCCGCCAGCGCCGAAAGACGAAACTCCAGCGATGCGCGGATATTCGCGCTGCTGGCCGTCAATCTCCAGTACCGGGCGCACCCACGGCGCTTTCTCCTGCTGCAGCACAAAGGGCGAAGCAGCGAAATCGATCTGGGGGTTGAGTTCAGTTGCGTGCAGGCTGGGAACCAGGGTGGCGTGCTTCATTTGCATCAGCACCTTGCTGATGCCGACGATGCCGCTGGCGCTCTCGCAATGGCCGACATTGGATTTGGCCGTACCGATGGCGCAGAACTGCCTGTCGTTCGTCCAGTTGCGGAAAGCCTTGCTCAAACCCGCGATCTCGATTGGATCGCCCAGATTGCTGCCGGTGCCTTGCGCTTCCAGATAGCTGACGCTGCGCGCATCGACGCCGGCCCGTTCCAGTGCATCCTGTACCAGCCGCGCTTGCGTATTCGGGCCGGGAACCAGGAAGCCATTGGTTTTTCCGCCCGAATTCACCGCACTACCCTTGATGACGCCATAGATATGGTCGCCATCGGCGATCGCCTTTTGCAAAGGCTTGAGCACCAGCGCACCCACTGCCTCGCCATCGACGAAACCATCACCATCGGCGGCGAAGGCTTTGCATTTGTCGCCGCCCGAGAGCAGCGTCAGCTCGGACAGATCGGCCATATGTCCGGGCGCCAGAATCAGATTGACGCCGCCGGCCACGGCGACATCGCTGCTGCCGCAGCGCAGGCTTTCGATAGCCAGATGCACGGCCGTCAGCGAGGATGAACAGGCAGTATCGACCGCCAGGCTCGGTCCTTGGAAGTTGAACAGATAGGAGGCGCGGTTGGCGATCGACCAGAAGCGGCTACCTGTCGCATAGTACTCATGGGTGACGCCCACAAACACGCCAACCTTCCTGCTTGTACAAAGACCGGCCGGGGTATAGCCTGCATCTTCGATGGAGGCGTGGGCCTCTTGCAGGAACAAGCGTTCCTGTGGGCTGATCATCTGCGCCTCGCGCGGCGTGATGTTGAAGAACAGATGGTCGAAGCTGGCCACTTCATTCAGCAGGCCAGCCCATTTGGTGTAGCTCTTGCCGGGCTGGTTGCGGCGCGCATCGTAAACTTTTGCGCTGTCCCAGCGTTCCGCCGGAATCTCGGAGATGCAATTGCGCTCGGCCAGCAGGTTTTCCCAGAACTGGTTGACGTCATCGGCCTGCGGATAGCGGCCCGAGAGGCCGATAATGGCCACATCGAATGGACCGTTATTGGCCGAGGTATGAGATGGAGCGGGAATGGCACCGGGCAGGAAACGGCGTGGGTTGACGATTTTGGCGGTAAGCTGCGGCTCATCCGCCTGTACTTGCGGCGCTTCCTCTACGGCTGCCGGAATTGGCGCTGACGCGGCACCCTGCCCTGTCCAGCGCATCAGCGCCGCAGTATCGGTTTGCAGGAAATGGCCCACCAGTTCTTCAATGCTTTGATACTCAAAGAAGATCGTGGTGCTGATATTGCTGTCGTTGCCAAAGACCTCACGCAAGGCGCCGGTTAGCTCCATCACCAGGATGGAGTCGATGCCGTATTGGTCGAAACTGACGGTGGCGTCGATATCGGCGACTGGAACCTTGATGGCCCCGCCGATCAGCTTCTTGAACTGCAGGATGCTTTGCTCGCGCAGCGCATCGGGCGCCGCCTGGGTTGGCTGAGCTGACGCCGTGCGCGGCGTAGGAACTGCCCGCACCGCTGCGGCGCTGACGGCGCGGACGCTGAACTGCTTGAGGCTCAGGCAAACCAAGCCTGCTTCGTCGCAAAGATCGATATCGATTTTCTGCACGGCGTCGCCGGCTACGCTGCCTGAGCTGCGGCGCACAAGCGCCCACATAACGGGGACGAGCGGAGCGTAGACCTCCAGTCCTTCCAGCGCGAAAGGCAGGAAGAGTCCATTGCCGACGGTGCCGCCGTCCGCCGAAACCTGCAGTCCCAGCGTGGCCTGCAATGCCGCATCCAGCAGCGCCGGGTGGAGCACAAAGCCTGCTGTTGGCGCCGCTGAAGGCAGATGAATCTGCGCCAGCGCGATGTCCTGCCCGGCCAGCAGCATGCCCAGGCCCCGGAAGCTCTCGCCATATTGCAGTCCCATGGCGGCAAACGCCGCATAGCATTGCTCCGCATCGAGCCGCGCCAGGCCGCACTGCGCGCGCAGTGCGGACAGATCGTGCCATTGCAGCGCGCCACCTGCCGTCTGCTGAAGAACCTCGCCCTGGCTATGAATCAGCGTGCCGTCACCCGGTTCGCTATAGATTTCAAAACCGATCGAGCCATCATTTTGAGGCAGCAGCGCGATGTGCAGATCAAGGCCTGCTTCGGAAACCTTTACCGGCCGCGCCCAGTTTATGCGGCGCAGCGCCAGGCCAGAACTGGCGCGCAATGCCGCAGCGGCGGCACCATACGCCATCTCCAGCTGGGCCACGCCTGGAAGAATTTGCGCGCCGTTGACCACATGATCGGCGAGGAAGAATTCCTTTCCGCTAAAGCGGCTGCTGAAGCGCTGCGCCGAGAAGTCCGAGGTATTGCGATGCAGAAGAGGATGCAGCACGGCGGCAGGCAAGACCTGCGCTGCCTGCTCCGGCACCCAATAGCGTTCTCGCGCAAACGGATAGCCCGGCAGGCTGACGCGCCTTGGCTTGGCACCAGACTGGTAAAGCGTATTCCAGTCGAAAGCCAGACCTTTGACCCACAGTTCCAGCACCTTATCGAACTTGCCTTTCTTGAGCCACGCGTCGATGGTCTGCGCCAGGTCTTCATCTTCGCCAAAGGAAGCGATGGCATCCTTGCCGCGTTTATGCTGACCGCGATAGATTGCATGCATATCGCCGCGGAGGTGAGCCGCGAGCCGGGAACGCAGGTCGTCCATGGAATCCACCACCAAAGCCAGCCGCTCCTCCATCGCCTCGCGCCCGGTTTGCAGCGTATAAGCCAGGTCGGCCAGACGCATGGTTGGGTCTATCCGGCCCGGCTGGAGCGCCTCCCACAGCAACTGGACCTGTTCCTGCAGGCGTTCGGCATTGCGAGCCGAGAGCACCACCATGGCCGGTCCGGCCGGCAGTGCGGCTGGCGTTGGCGCGATATATTCTTCCAGAACCACGTGGGCATTCACGCCGCCAAAACCGAAGGAGCTGACACCGGCGCGGCGCGGCAAATCGTGGCCCGACGCATCCTGCAAGGCTTTCCACGGCGCCGCCTGCTGCACCACATAGAACGGGCTGCCGCTGAGATCAATATAGGGATTCAGCGTTTCGCAATGCAGGCTTTTAGCCAGGGTCTTGTGCTTCAATTGCAACAGGACTTTGATCACGCCCGCCACGCCCGCCGCCAGTTCCAGATGCCCGATATTGGATTTCACCGATCCCAGGCCGCAATGGGCCAAGGTTTCGCCGCTGCCGCTGGCGGCGTATAGTTCCTTGAAGGCCGATTTCAGCGCCGTCACCTCGACCGGATCGCCCAGCGCAGTGCCGGTGCCGTGCGCCTCGATATAGCTGACCGTGCGTGGATCGATGCCCGCCTGCCGATATGCGGCTTTGAGCAGGTCGGCCTGCGCCCGGGAGTTTGGCGCGGTCAGCGAGTTGGCGCGACCACCATGATTCTCGGCCGTGCCGCGCACCACGGCATAAATATGGTCGCCATCGCGTTCGGCAGCCGACAGTTTTTTCAACACCAGCATGCCGGCGCCTTCAGCGCGCACATAGCCGTTGGCCTGGTCCGAGAAGGTCTTGCAGCGGCCATCCTTGCACAGCATGCCCGCCTTGCTGAAACTGATATGCGCCTCCGGCGTGACAATGGTATTGACGCCGCCGACCACCGCCATGCCGGATTCGCCGCTTTGGATCGCCAGCACGCCGCGCCGCATGGCTACCAGAGAACTGGAGCACGCGGTTTCCACGGGTTCGCTGGGACCGTGCCAGTCAAACATATAGCTCAGCCGATTCGCGCCGACCGAAGGCACACTGCCTGTCGATGTATATGCTTCGCCGCCCAGTCCTGCCTGATTCAGCAGATTGCCATAGCCGGTAGGACCGGTGCCGATAAAGATCGCCGTATCGCTGCCCCCCAGCGAGTGGCCAGTGTAGCCGGCATCTTCCAGCGCCTTCCAGACGTGCATCATGCCGAGGCGCTGCTGCGGGTCCATCAGCTCCGCCTCCTTGGGCGAGATACCGAAGAACTTAGGATCGAATTCGTCGACGCCGTCAATAAAGCCGCCCCATTTGATATCGGTCTTGCTGGCGTCCCAGCGCCCGGGCGGAATCTCGCCGATGCAGTCCCTGCCCTCGGACAGATTGCGCCAGAATTCATGCACATCGCGCGCCATCGGGAACTGGCCGCTGATGCCGATAATCGCCACGGGTTCGACACTGCCTTGCGAAACGCCCACACCGAAAGCCAGGCCTTGTTTTGCATAGCCGCCGCGACGGCGGGCGGAAGCGATATCGTGCAGTTCCGCTCGCGGGGCTGGTGGTGCCACCATCTCCACGGCAGCCGAGAATTGCGGTGCCAGCTGCACCGCGTATTCGCGCGCCAGATAGCCGGACAGGCCGTCCAGCGTGGGATGCTCGAAAAAAACCGAGGGAGTGATCTCGATTTTCAGGCGCTGACCAATGGTATTGGCCAGTTCGGTCAATGCCACGGAGTCGAACCCATATTCGCTCAAGGTCGTATCGCCATCGATATCCTGTGCATTGACCTTCATTTGCGCGGAAACCCAGCTGACCAGCAGTTTTTTTAGTTGTTCTTGCACAGTTCTCTCCTTTAATTCGGATCGGCAGACGCAATTGCTGCGATGTGGCTGTTCGGCGAAACTACTTCGGTATCCGCCATTCCCAAAACGGTTTTTCGCAACCGGACACCGTCCCCGGCCAGTACCAGCACCTGTTCAAATCCACTCGCCAGCGCCTGATGCAAGGCGTGCAACCCCTCTTCCGTCTCCAGCGGCTGCATGCCGAAGTTCTTCAGCATGGCCTCGCGCTGGCGCGCATCGACCTGCATGCCACCCTGGCTCCACAAGGGCCAGTTGAGCGACAGGGTGCGGCCATGACGCTGTCCCTGCGCAGCCAACGCCGCACGGGAATGGACAAAGGCATCCATGAAGGCATTCGCCGCCGCATAGTCGGCCTGTCCCACATTGCCCAGCGCTCCTGCCAGTGAGGAGAAACAGATGAAGCAATCCAGCCGGATGTCGCGGCTGGCCTGGTCCAGATTGATCGTTCCTGCGACTTTGGCACTGAGCACCTCGCGCAGCTGCTCGGGAGTTTTGCGGGCAATCAAACCGTCGCGCACAATGCCGGCGCTATGAATGATGCCGTCAAGGCTTTCAAATTCCTCGGGAATCTGCTGCACCAGCAGCGTGACCGCATCGGCATCCGCCACGTCAAGCTGGCGGTAATGAACGATGGCGCCCAGCGCCTCCAGTTCGCGCATGGCCTGTTGAACCGGCACCTGAATGGGCGAACGGCCGGTCAGTATCAGCACGGGATGCTGCGCCTGGCGGGCAATATCCCGTGCCACGATCAGACCGAGGCCGCCCGCGCCGCCGGTAATCAGGTAGACACCATGCGGCTTCCAGAAAGCGGCCGTGTTGCCCGGTTGATGCAGCTCCCTCCATGTACGGAGTTGCGGCTGGCCGTTCGTGTAGCGCAATTCGGCAATGCCTCGGCGGCGGCCGTCGCTCAGTGCCGGCAAAGCTTCATTCACGTCATCTGCGCGGATGGTCTGCCAGGTCATGCGCGGGTTTTCAAGCCGGGCACTGCGCAGCATGCCTTCCAGCCCGCATAGAATGTGAGCTTCGGCACGCGCCGGCAGCAGCAGCTGGATCAGTTGCGGGCCGGGTTGGCGCTGGAGCTGCTGCAGCTCTTCCAGCAAGGTGCTGGCCGCCTCCGCGTAACCTCCGGTCTGCGCCACAAAACGCGCAGCAAGATGTGGCTGAAGCTCTCCAATATCGATGCCGCCTGCGCCGCACGAAAGCACTACATGGCGGGCAAAGTCCGGCACATTGCCGCCCGCCGACGGCGGTGTGCTCCATTCCGGAGCGAAAAGCAGGGTTTCGGTCCGACCACTCGGCGCCTCAGCCTTCAACTGCGACTTTTTCGCCGCTGGAGCGGGATCGGGGTCGCCAGCCAAGGCGCGCAGGGAAAATTGGCGCAGGCTTGCCAGCACCGTGCCGGACTCGGAGCATAGATCGATATCCAGCCTTTGCACCGTGTCGCGCGCACTGCTGCCTGGTGAGAAGCGCAGCAGCGCCCACATCTCGGCTTCGCAGGGAGCGAATACTTCCAGCGAACCGAGGGCAAACGGCAACATCAAACGTCTGGTTTGTTCGCCGTCTGGTTGCAGCTGCAGGCCGATTGACGCCTGCAAGGCCGCATCGAGCAGGCTTGGATGCAGGATGTAGGCTTCGGAAGTTTCCGCTAGCTGCGGCGGCAGCGAGATATGCGCCATGACCTGCTGCTCGCCGATCAACAGTTCCTTCAGCGCCTGGAAGGACGGGCCGTAACGCAGACCGGCCTGTTCAAAAATCGCGTAGCACTCCTTTCCGCCTATCTGCATTCCACCGCACTGCTGGCGCAACGCAGCCAGATCGTGGCACGGCGCCGAGGCGCTGCTGTCCTGGCGACTGGCCACCACCTTGCCTTGGCTGAATACAGCATCGGCATCGTCGAAGATCTCATAGCTGACCGAACCATCGTCCTCGGGATTCAGGGCGATATGGATTTCCAGTCCTGCCGCATCCACAGTGATTGGCCTTGTCCAGACGATATTTCTAAGCGCCAGGCCGCCGTTCATGCGCAGTCCTTCGCAAGCCGCCTGATACGCCATCTCAAGCTGTGCGGCGCCAGGCAGTACGGAGGCGCCTTCGACCTTGTGGTCTTTCAGGAAGAATTCATTGCCGCTCAAGCGGGTACTGAACTGAAGACCAAAGATGTCCGAGGTATTCCGATGCAAAAGCGGATGCAGTGCTGCGCTGGCGGCGGCTTGCCTTGGCGCGCCGGCAGGAACCCAGTAGCGCTGCTTGGCGAAAGGATAGGTCGGCAAGCTGATACGGGATGGATGGCAGCTGGCCAGTTGACCGTTATCGTATAGACGCTCCCAGTCCACAGCCAGGCCTTTCACCCACAGATCAAGCACCTTGCCGCATTTTCCTTTGGCGAGCCAGCCGTCGATCATCAATGCCAGTTCTTCATCATCGCTCAGCGCCGCATAAGCTTCCTTATTACGCTTGGCCTGGCCGCGATACACCTCGTCGAATTGATTTTCACCCCTGATGAAGGCGCGCAGCTTGATACGCAGGTCATCCAGCGAGCCGGTGGCAAACGCCAGGCGTTCTTCCATCGCCTCACGGCCTACCTGCAAGGTGTAGGCCAGTTCCGTCAGTGCCAGACGCTCGTCCACCTCGATTGCTGCCAGCAGTTGCGCCGCCTGTTCTTTCAAGCGTTCCTCATTGCGTGCGGAAAGAACGACCAGGGCTGGGCCGTTGAGAACAGCGGCTTGCACCTCCGCACTGCGGTATTCCTCGATCACCACATGGGCATTGGAGCCGCCGGCGCCAAAGGAGGAAATGCCTGCACGGCGCGGCAGTTCGCGTTGCACGCCACCGTCCACAGCCAAGGCACGCGGCCAACTGGCCAGTTCCTGCTGAACGATGAATGGCGTATCCGCGAAATCGATATTCGGATTCAGCGTATTGGAATGCAGGCTTGGTGCGAGCTGGCCGTGTTTCAGCTGCAGCAGCACTTTCGTGATGCCCGCGATACCCGCTGCGCTCTCGCAATGCCCGATGTTCGACTTGGCTGAGCCAATGGCGCAGAACTGCTTCTCCGCAGTCCAGCCGGCAAAGGCCTTGGACAAGCCGGCAATCTCAATCGGATCGCCCAGGCTGGTGCCGGTGCCGTGCGCTTCGATATAACTGATGCTGCGCGCATCCACGCGCGCTTCGCGCAGCGCGCGCTCTATCACGTCTGCCTGCGCGTTTGGATTCGGTACGGTATAGCCATTTGTCTTGCCGCCATGGTTGACCGCCGAACCTTTTATCACGCCATAAATATGGTCGCCATCGGCGATAGCCTGGGCCTTGGGTTTCAGCAGCAGCGCGCCCACGCCCTCTCCAGGCACATACCCTTCGCCGCCCTCGCCGAAGCTTTCGCAGCGGCCCTTGGCCGAAATGAACTTGCCCTGGGCCAGTGCCAGATACTTGTTCGGATGGATGGAGACATTGACGCCGCCTGCCACCGCAACCGCGCAGTCGCCGCGCTGCAGGCTTTGCACTGCCAGATGAATGGCCGTCAGCGAGGAGGAGCACATGGTATCGAGCGCCATGCTGGGGCCATTGAAATTACAGAAGTAGGACACGCGGTTGGCAATCGAAGCGGAACTGCTGGACAGCGCAAGCTGTCGTCCCAGCGCCTGCTCCTGCGCCCCGTAGAGTTGGTATTCGCCATACATCACGCCCACGAATACGCCGGCGTCGCCGTTTTTACCCGCCACGGTTTCGCGGGTGTAGCCTGCATCTTCCAGCGTGGCGTGCACGCATTCAAGGAACAGCCGCTCCTGCGGGTCCATAAACTCGGCTTCGCGCGGCGAGATATTGAAGAACAGTGGATCGAAATGGTCGACGCCATCGATAAAACCACCCCACTTGCTGTAGGTCTTTCCGCTGGCACTGCGATCAGGGTCGAAATAAAGCTTGTAGTCCCAGCGTTCGGATGGAATCTCGCCGATACAGTCCTTGCCCTGGCTCAGATTCACCCAGAACTCCTGCACATTGGCGGCCTTGGGATAGCGGCCCGCCAAGCCGATAATGGCTATTTCGCTTGCTTCGGACGTGACGTGGCGCGCGGAGAAGCGCGGCTTACGTTGTTTAGCCTTGGGCATTGGCTTGCCAACAATGGATGGCTGCACCAGCACTGACGGCATGGTACGCTGTTCGCCCAGCAGCTCTGTCAGCGCAGCATGATGGCTGCGCAGGAAGTAGGCCGTCAGGCTGGCGATGGTCTGATATTCGTAGAACAGCGTCTTGGGCAGGCTGCCGAAAGTTTTTTCCAGCGTGCGCGTCAGCTCAAGTACAAGAACGGAATCAATACCATAGGACTCCATCGGCGCCTGCGGATCGATGCGCTGTGCTGGCAACTTGAGCGCGGCAGACAGCAGATGCACGAGATAACGCGTTGCTTTCTCCTGCAGATTTTCCGCAACCTGCTTGGCCGGAGCCGCATCTGCTGCTGCCGGAGCTTCGCTTGCCGCGCCTCGCAGCAGCGTCGCCTTGATGCGTGCCGTATCGCCTTCCACCACCAGAACCTGGGCTTCACCGCTGGCCAGCGCCTTCGACAGTGCCATGCGGCCGTTGGCGGTGCTCAGCGGCGTCATGCCGGTTTTCTCCTTCAGATACTGGCGCGTTGCCGCGTCAAGCTGCATGCCGCCTTCCTCCCATAACGGCCAGTTCAGCGACAGTGTGCGGCCATTGCGTTTTCCGCTCGCCACTTGCTCGTTACGGCGATGCGCAAAGGCATCCATGAAGGCATTCGCGGCGGCATAATCGGCTTGGCCAACATTACCCAGCGCTCCAGAAATGGACGAGAACAGGATCATGCAGTCCAGCGCAATATCTCTGCTGGCGCGGTCCAGATTAATGGCGCCTGCGACCTTGGCGTGCAGTACTTCACGCAATTGCTCCGGGGTCTTACGAATCAGCAGGCTGTCGCGCGTCACTCCCGCACTGTGGATGATGCCAGTCAAGTGGCCTTGCTGCTGCAGGACGTCGCCGATCAACTGCTGCGCGGTGCTTGCATTTCCAACATCCGCTTGACGGTAGTGGACAGCGGCGCCCATTGCCTCCAGTTCCCGTTTGGCGGCGAGGACCGCCTCATTTGCCTGCGAACGGCCGGTCAGGATCAGCGTGGCGTTACGGGCCGATGCTGCAATATCCCGAGCAAAGATCAGACCCAGACCGCCAGCGCCACCGGTAATCAGATAAACGCCTTGATCCTTCCAGGATGCAGTGCCATGCGCATCCAGTTCCGTCCACTCCTGAACCATGCGCTTCCCATCCCGGTAACGTACATGCTGTACACTGCCGTCCGCATTTTCGAGCAAAGCCTGCTGCCAGTCCTGTCCCGAGTCCACCTCGATCAGTTGGGTATTGGTGCGCGGGTTCTCCAGCTGAGCACTGCGCAGCATGCCCACCAAACCGCGCATGGCCAGGTTTTCGTCCGAGGCGGCCAGCACGATCTGAATTAGCGAGTTCCCAGTTTCAGCATTCAGTGCATGAAGATGCTGCAGCAGCTCTTCCGCTGCCTTGCCAAAGGCTTCGGCCAGATCACCGCTCTCGCCGATACTGCGGAAGTCAAAGGATGGCAACTGCCGCTGTGCCGCCACCATCGCCTCCTGCCCGACGCCACACAGGAGAACCAGGCGGCGGGAGAATACAACATCTGAGCGAGCCGGCACAGCCGCCTGTCTCCGCCATTCAGGACGCAGAAGCAGAACCGGTACGGAGCTTTCCCCCTGAGCCAGCAGCGGCTGGAGCGTGGCTCCGGGAACGGTGCGCAGTTCCAGCTGTCCGAATCGCAGACAGACCTTACCGGATTGATCGCACAGATCGATATCCAGCTGCTGCACCGGATCGCCTGCCTTGCCGCCAGTACGACGCACCACGGCCCACATACTGCTAGAGCACGATGCAAAAATATCCAGCGAGCCAAGCGCATATGGCAGCATAAGCGCCGCCGTTCCCGGCGCTACCAGACCGATGGCCGCCTGCAGCGCTGCATCCAGTAAGGCGGGATGTAGTGTGAAGCCCTCCTGGGCGGCACCGGCAGGCAAGGCGATACGCGCCAGCGCAAGCTGCTCGCCGATCACTACCTCTTTCAGGCCGTGGAATCTGGCGCCGTATTGAATGCCAAGCTGGCCGAAGATTCCATAGCATTGCTCCCCGCTCAGCCGGCCAAGCGTGCATTGAACCCGCAAGGCTTCCAGGTCGTGGCTGATGGCGAGATTCGTCGCTGGCGCGAGAGTTCCTTCGCTGTAGACGATAGGACTGCCTTCCTCGCCTTCGCTATAAATCTCGAAACCGATCTCGCCCTGTTCTTCTGGATACAAGGCCAGATGCAGATCGGAACCATCGCCGCCTATCTGCACGGGACGAGACCAGACCACGTTCCGCAAGCGCAGCTGCTGCACCTCATCCACGGCCTCCTTGGCCGCGAACAGCGCCATTTCAAGCTGTGCCACCCCCGGCAGCACAGCCTGGCCCTGGACACGGTGATCGGCCAGGAAGAATTCCGTACCACTAAAGCGGCTGCTGAAACGCTGCATGGAAAGGCGCGAGGTATTCCGGTGAACCAGCGGATGCAGCAGCGCAGCAGCAGGAACATGATGACCGGCCGCACCGGCATTGATCCAATACCGTTCGCGCGCAAATGGATACGTCGGAAGGCTGATGCGGCGGGGAAGCGATGCATGCCGCGGATAGAGCTGCAACCAGTCGAAGGCCAGGCCTTTCACCCATAGCTCCAGCAACTTGCCGAACTTGCCTTTTTCAACCCAGGCGCCGATAGCAGCCGACATATCGTCGTCGCTGGCCAGAACCTCCAAGGCATCGGGACCGCGTTTGACATGACCGCGATATACGCCTTCCGGCAGAGTACTGCCTTCGGCAAAAGCTTGCAGTTTCCCGCGCAGTTCTGCCAGGGAGTGGACGATGAGTGCCAGCCGCGCCTCCATCGGTTCCCTGCCGACTTGCAGGGTATAGGCCAGATCGGCCAGCGATACCTCATCAGCGGCAGCCACCAGTTGCAGCACCTGCTCCTTCAGCCTTTCCTCGTTACGTGCCGACAGCACAATCAACGCAGGTGCGCCGGAAGCGGTGGCCTCGCTTTGAGGCGCGACATACTCCTCGATCACGATATGCGCGTTGGTGCCTCCCGCGCCGAAGGACGAAACACCCGCCCGGCGCGGCAGCTCGCGCTGTTCCGCGCCGGTTCCGTCCACAGGATGCGGCCAGTCCGCCAACTCCTGCTGAACGACGAATGGCGTGGCCGCAAAATCGATGTTCGGATTGAGCAAATGCGAATGCAGGCTGGGAACCAGTTTTTGGTGCTTCAACTGCAGCAGCACCTTGGTCACGCCGGCGATGCCGGCGGCGCTTTCGCAATGGCCAATATTCGATTTGGCGGAACCAATGGCGCAGAACTGCTTGTCCTGCGTCCAGTGCTCAAAAGCCCGGGACAGGCCGGCAATCTCGATCGGATCGCCCAGGCTCGTTCCCGTGCCGTGCGCTTCGATATAGCTGATGCTGCGCGCATCGATACGCGCTTCAAGCAAGGCACTTTCGATCACTTCGGCTTGCGCGCCAGGATTCGGCACGGTGTAGCCATTGGTCTTGCCACCGTGGTTGACGGCACTGGCCTTGATCACGCCATAAATATGATCGCCATCCGCGATGGCCTGCGCCTTCGATTTCAACAGCAGCGCGCCAACACCTTCGCCTGGCACATAGCCTTCGCCACCCTCGCCGAAGCTTTCGCAGCGCCCTTTGGCCGAAATGAACTTGCCTTGGGCAAGCAGCAGATATTTATTCGGATGCACCGACACATTCACGCCGCCCGCCACGGCCACCGTGCAATCGCCGCGCTGCAGGCTTTGCACCGCCAAATGGATCGCCGTCAGTGAGGACGAACACATGGTATCCACGGCCATGCTGGGACCATTGAAGTTGCAGAAGTAGGAAATGCGATTAGCGATCGATGCGGGGCTGCTGGAGATGGCGATCTGCCGCCCCAACGCCTGTTCCTGCGCGCCGTAAAGCTGATATTCGCTATACATCACGCCGACGAATACGCCGGCCTTGCCGTTCCCGCCCGCTACCGTTTCACGCGTATAGCCGGCGTCTTCCAGCGTGGCATGAACGCACTCAAGGAACAGGCGCTCTTGCGGGTCCATCAGCTCCGCTTCGCGCGGTGAAATATTGAAGAACAGCGGGTCGAAGGTATCGACACCATCGATAAATCCGCCCCATTTACTGTAAGTCTTGCCAGCGGCATTGCGGTCGGCGTCGAAATACAGGTTATGATCCCAGCGTTCAGCTGGAATCTCGCCAACGCAGTCCTTGCCCTGACTGAGATTCGCCCAGAACTCCTCGAGATTGCGCGCCTTGGGATAACGTCCAGCCAGGCCAATGATGGCGATTGCGTCGTCATTGCGTACACGGCCAGTTTCAAAGCGGCGTTTGAAGACTTGAGACGCTTTGTTGGCTGCGGCCTTGATCAGCGGCGCAGCGATTGTCCGCTGGTCGTCCAGCAACTTGCGCAGCACTTCCTCATGCTTTTTCAGGAAGTAGCCGCTCAATGCCACAATACTGCGGAACTCATAGAACAGCGTCGTGGAGAGCGGGCCGAAGACCTTCTCCAGGCTGCGGGTCAGGTCCATCACCATCACCGAGTCGATGCCATAGGCTTCAAGCTGGGCCTTCACGTCGATTTTCTCAGCCGGCAGTTTGAGAACAGCCGAGAGCAAACGTGCAAGATAGCGCTGCGTTTTCTGCTGCAAATCCTCCGCTGCCACTGCCGGAACTTCAGCCGCAGGCACGCTGGATTCCTCCGGCCTGGACGCGGTGGGTGCGGCTCGCAGCTCAAGTCCGACCATCCTCACGCAGACTTTTCCCTCGTCATTGCACAAATCGATATTGAATTTCTGGATTGGTGCGCCAGGGACGCCAGCCTGGCGCTGCACTACGGCCCACATGCTGCCGCCGCACGGAGCCAGAACTGTCAACGACGCCAGCATATGCGGCAACATTGCCATCGGTGCCTCGGGCGCCAGCGCAAGGCCCGCCGTGGCTTGCAGTGCTGCATCCAAGGCTCCAGGATGCAGGATGAAACTCCCGGAACCAGCCACCTCCGGCGCGGAAATGCGTGCGACCGCCAGCGCCTCTCCGATCAATATTTCGGCCAGTCCCCGGAAGCTGGGACCATACTGAATGCCCAGGCGGTCAAACAGTTCATAGCATTGTTCCTGACTCAAACGATTCAGCGAGCAAAGCCCGCGCAGCGCCGCCAGATCGTGTGAAGCATTCAGGTTTTCCGCTGGAGCCAGCACGCCGTCGCTGTAAATGAGTGTGTCGTCACCGCTTTCGCTATAGATTTCGAAGCCGATTTCATCCCGCCCCTGGGGAGTCAGCGCGATATGCAGGTCGAGGTCCTTTTCATCCACCGTGGCTGGACGGAACCAGCTTATGTCCTGCAAACGGAATGCCTGCGGGACAGTGGCCGCCTTGCGTGCTGCGAACAAGGCCATTTCCAGTTGCGCAACACCTGGCAGGATGGCACGGCCATGCACCTTGTGATCATTGAGGAAAAATTCGGTCCCATTGAAACGGCTGCTGAAACGCTGCACGCCAAGGTTGGACGTATTGGCGTGGACCATGGGATGCAGCACCACCGCCATCGGCCCCGCCGCCGCCGCACCAGTCTCAATCCAATACCGCTCGCGGGCAAAAGGATAAGTCGGCAGGCTGATACGCTGCGGCTTGCGGGCGGCACGCGCATGCAAACGGCGCCAGTCGAAGACAAATCCTTTCGCCCACAGTTCCAGCAACTTGCCAAACTTGCCTTTCACCAGCCATGCGTCAACGGTGCCGGACATATCGTCATCGGCGGACAGGCCGCCCATGCCATCTTCGTCGCGTTTTGCCTGGCCTTGATAGACGTCTTCCGGCCAGGTTTCGTCCGCAGCGATGGCTTGCAGCTTTGCCCGCAGCTCGTCGATGGAATGGACGATCAGGGCAAGACGCTCTTCCAGCGCCTCCCGTCCAACCTGCAGGGTATACGCCAGATCGGCCAGATCGATATCGGCCGGCGCGGCAATGGCGGCCAGCAGCAGGCCTACCTGTTCCTGCAGCCGCACCTTGTCGCGCGCGGAAAGCAGCACCAGGGCGGGAACACCTGCCACGGAGCGTTCCACCGGTGGCGCAATATACTCTTCAATCACCACATGGGCGTTGGCGCCGCCGGCTCCAAAAGAGGAAATTCCGGCGATACGCGGCAGCTCGGTGCCATTCTTTTGCGCGCCAGGCCATGGAGCCAGCTCCTGCTGCACCACAAACGGCGTTGCGGCAAAGTCGATGTTCGGATTCAGCGAACGCGAATGCAGGCTTGGCGCAAGCTGCCGATGCTTCATCTGCAGCAGAACCTTGCTCACGCCCGCGATGCCGGCCGCGCTCTCGCAGTGGCCAATATTCGATTTGGCCGAGCCGATGGCGCAGAACTGCTTGTCCCGGGTCCAATTCTGGAAGGCTCTGGAAAGACCCGCAATCTCGATAGGATCGCCCAGGCTGGTGCCGGTTCCGTGGGCTTCGATGTAGCTGACGTTGCGTGCATCCACGCCGCCTAGGCGCAAGGCCTTCTCGATAACCTTGGCTTGCGCGTTCGGATTCGGCACCGTATAGCCATTGGTTTTGCCGCCATGATTGACCGCCGTGGCCCTGATGATGCCGTAGATATGGTCGCCGTCAGCGATGGCTTGCGCTTTAGGCTTGAGCAGTACCGCGCCCACGCCCTCGCCTGGGACATAGCCCTCGCCGCCTTCGCCGAAGCTCTCGCATCGCCCTTTGGCGGATACGAACTTACCCTCGGCCAGCATCAGGTATTTATTCGGATGGATTGATACATTCACGCCACCCGCAAGCGCAACGCTGCAATCTCCACGCTGCAGGCTCTGAACCGCCAGGTGAATGGCCGTCAGCGACGAGGAGCACATCGTATCCATAGCCATGCTTGGGCCACTGAAGTTGCAGTAGTAGGATATGCGGTTGGCTATCGACGCCGGGCTATTGAACAGACCGATATTGTTACCGCGTACCTGCTCCTGCGCCCCATAAAGCTGGTATTCCTCGTACATCACGCCGACGAACACGCCAACTTCACCTTCGCTCGCCACATTCCCCCGCGTATAACCAGCATCTTCCAGCGTGGCATGCACGCATTCCAGGAAGAGGCGCTCTTGCGGGTCCATGCGTTCGGCTTCGCGCGGCGAGATATTGAAGAACAGCGGATCGAACAGATCGACGCCATCCATGAAGCCACCCCATTTGCTATACGTCTTGCCAGCGGCATTGCGGTCGGCGTCGAAATACAGCTTATGGTCCCAGCGGTCGGCGGGAATCTCACCGATACAGTCCCTGCCCTGGCTCAGATTGGCCCAGAATTCCTCGATATTGTGGGCCTGCGGATAACGGCCAGCCAGGCCGATGATGGCGATTTCGTCGTTGCTCGTACTGGCTACGGGGGCGAGAGGAACCCGCAGGCTTTCCTGGGTACCGATGCTCGCTGGGGCAGAAGCCGAAGCTGGAATTGGAACCGTGTGCGCCGGCGCGTTGTGGCTTTCGCCCAGCAGCGGAACCAGGACGGAGGCATGCTGCTGCAGGAAGTATTTACTCAGCGCGTCGATGGTCTGGTATTCGAAGAACAGCGTCTTCGGCAAGGAGCCAAACACCTTTTCCAGCGCACGGGTCAGATTCAGGACGAGGATGGAATCGATGCCATAGGATTCCATCTGCGCTTGCGGATTAATGCGCTGTACCGGCAGCTTGAGCGCGGCGGACAGCAGGCGCACAAAATAGCGGCTTGCTTTTTCTTCCAGGTTCTCGGATATCGGCATGGCTTTTTCTCTTTGATTTTCCGTCCGTTCCGGCGGACGGCCTTGCAGAATTGAGTTCATGCGGTTGGCATCTCCATGCACCAGCAGCACTTGCGGCGCGGCGCTGGCCAGCGCCGCAGCCAAAGCCGCGCCGCCGTCAGCCGTGCTCAAAGGCGTCATGCCGAGATGCTCACGCAGATACTGGAGCGTGGCGGCATCAACCTGCATGCCGCCCTCCTCCCACAGCGGCCAGTTGATCGACAAGGTGCGTCCATGGCGCTTCCCTTGGGCCGCCAGCTCGTTGCGGTAATGGGCGAAGCTGTCCATGAAGGCGTTCGCCGCCGCGTAATCCGCCTGTCCGATATTGCCGATCACGCCCGATAGCGAGGAGAAGCAGATGAAGCAGTCCAGGGCGATATCACGGCTGGCCTGATCGAGATTCACGGCACCGGCAACTTTGGCACGCAGGACTTCACTCAGGTGCTGCGGCGTTTTCCTGATAAGGAAGCTGTCGCGCACCACACCAGCACTGTGGAGGATCCCGTCCAGTCCCTCATGTTCTTCCTGAATGCCATGGACAAGCTGAGTGACTGCCTCCGCATCGCCAGCGTCCAGCTGACGGTACTGCACCACCGCACCCAAGGCCTCAAGTTCGCGGATACTGGCGCGTATGGCGTCGTTAATCGGCGAACGTCCTGCTAGAACCAGCGTGACGCCATTCGCAGCGCTGGCGATATCGCGGGCAAAGATCAGGCCCAGGCCACCAGCACCGCCTGTAATCAGATATACCCCGTGATCCTTCCACTGCGCCGAGCCGCTTGTCGCCAGCTCGCTCCAGCCGCGAACCATGCGCTCGCCATGGCGATAGCGAATTTGCCGGTCCACGCTGGCACGGTTCTCCAGCAGAACGGATGACAAGTCCTGGCCGGGCTCAAACTCGATTACCTGGCCTGTGAGGCGCGGATTTTCCAGGTGTGCGGTTTGCAGCATAGCTCCCAAGCCGCTCAAGGTCTGGAACGTGCCATCGCCCGGGATGGCTAGCTGAATCAAGGATGCTCCAGTCTCGCTGCCCAAGGCTTGCAGACGTTCCAGAAGCATCTGGGCCGCATCTTCGAAGGAAGCGGCAGCATCGGCGCTCGTTGGCAAAAGCTGGCAGTCCGCATCCGGCAAACGATTGCGGATCGCAGCCGCATCCGCCTCCGTGACGCCATACAGCAGAACGAGATGACGGGCATAGGCCGCACCGGCACTTTCCGTCAGCACTGGCTGCGCGCGCCAGACGGGCTGCAGCAAGGTGGATGCTTCGGAAGCACGTTTACCACCACCGGTAACTGCGCGCAGGCTGAACTCCCTGACCTGAATGCAGGCATGGCCATCGTCGCCACACAGATCGATATCAAACTTCTGCACCGCATCGCCTGCGGCGCATCCACGGCTCCGCTGCACCACGGCCCACATGCTGCCGCTAGGCGGCTGCAAAATATCCAGCGACCCAAGGGCGAACGGCAGCATCAGTTCAGTACCACCGAGCAGACCGGCGGAAGCCTGCAAGGCTGCATCGAGCAAAGCGGGATGCAGCGTGAAATCTGAAAGGGAATCTCGCGCGACAGGCGGCAGCTCGATACGTGCCAACGCAAACGTGTCACCGGCCAGCAGCTCGCTCAGCCTCTGGAAACTCGGACCATATTGCAACCCCATTCGTTCAAACAGCGCATAACACTCAGCGCCATCCATCCGCCGGCGCGTGCAGTGCGCGTGCAAGGTCGCAATATCATGCGTAGCCGCCGAAATGGGGGCGTCGACAGGCTCCACCAAGCCCTGACTGAAGACATGACTTTCTGCGCTTGCGCCAGCACCTTGGACTTCGAAAGCCAAAGCCAGTCCTTCGGCGGGACGAAGCGCGATATTCAGATTCAGGCCATCAGCTCCCGCGATGGCAGGTCGCACCCAGATGACATTCCTGAGCCGCAGGCTACGGGCATTTTCGGTTGCCAGCTTGCCCGCATGCAGCGCCATTTCAAGCTGCGCGGCGCCAGGCAGCACGCGTTCACCGCGCACCACATGGTCGGCCAGGAAGAATTCATCGCCATCAAAATAGCTGCTGAAACGCAGACCTGAAATGTTCGAGCGATTATGCTGCACCAAGGGATGAAGCACCCCGCTCACCCCTCCTGCCTGCTGGCCATGGGCGACGTCGATCCAATAGCGTTCCCGCGCAAACGGATAGGTCGGCAAGCTTACCCGGCGCGGCTTGCGGCCGGCGTACAGCGGCAGCCAGTTGGCGTCCCGGCCATTGACCCACTGAGCGAGCAAGCCTTCAGTATCTGCTGACGGATCGATGCCATGGGATATGGAATCCTTGCCGCGTTTTGCCTGGCCACGCAGGATCGCCTGACCTTGCACATTGCCGCGCACAAAACCAGCCAGTTTCTCTTGCAGCTCGTTGAACGAGGCCGCAGTAAAAGCCAGGCGCTCCTCCATTGCCTCCCGCCCGGCCTGCAATGTATACGCCAGATCGGCCAGCACAACATCCCTTTGAACTTGCGGTGCACTTGCGAAGTCCAGCAACTGGCGTGCCTGCTCCAGCAGACGTTCCTCGTTCCGTGCCGACAGCACAATGCCCACCGGACCATCTGGCGCATCATCCTGGCGCGCCGGAGCGATATATTCTTCCAGCACCACGTGCGCATTAACGCCGCCGAAACCGAACGAGCTTACCCCGGCGCGGCGCGGGATTTCCTTGCCATCCGCATCGCGCAGAGAGGTCCATTCGCGCGACTCCTGGACCACGTAGAAGGGGCTGGATTCCAGATCGATATACGGATTCAGTTCAGCGCTATGCAGGCTTCGAACCAGTTTCTTGTGCCTCATCTGCAGCAGCACCTTCATCACGCCCACAACCCCGGCCGCCAGCTCCAGATGGCCAAAATTCGTTTTGGCCGAGCCAAGGCCGCAGTGGCGCGATTCAATGCGCGCGCCAGCCGTATCGTATAGGTGCTTGAAGGCGGCTTTCAGTCCGTTGATCTCAACCGGATCGCCAAGGCTGGTTCCCGTGCCATGCGCTTCGATGTAAGTCACCGTGCGCGGATCGATACCTGCATCCTCATACGCCATGCTGACCACGGCCGCTTGGGCTTTCGGATTCGGCGCGGTCAGCGAATTGGCGCGGCCGCCATGGTTTTCCGCCGTCCCGCGCACCAAGCCGTAGATATGGTCACCGTCGCGCTCCGCATCGCTCAGGCGTTTGAGCACGAGCATGCCTGCACCCTCACCGCGCACATAACCGTTCGCCGCGCTGGAGAAGGTCTTGCAGCGACCATCCTCGGCAAGCATGCCAGCCTTATTGAAGCTGATATGCAGGTCGGGATTGACGATGGCGTTCACGCCGCCCACCACCGCCACACCGCATTCACCACGCTGGATGGCCTGAACGCCGCGCCGCAACGCCACCAGGGAGCTGGAGCAAGCGGTTTCCACAGGTTCGCTCGGCCCATGGAAATCAAGGAAATAGCTCATGCGGTTCGGCCCGACCGACGCCACGGACCCGGTCGAGGAATAGCCTTCAATAGCCATCCCCGCGCGCCGCACGCGATCCGCGTAACCGCTGGCGATCGTTCCGATAAAGAGCGCCGTGTCGCTGCCGGACAGCGCGGAACCGGCATACCCGGCATCTTCCAGCGCCTTCCAGACATGCACCATCATCAGCCGCTGCTGCGGGTCCATCAGCTCCGCTTCTTTGGGCGAGATGCCGAAGAACAGCGGATCGAAGTCGGCAATACCGTCGATGAAACCGCCCCATTTGTTATTGCATTTATTCTCTTCCAGATTGGGATCGCCATAGATGGCTTTCCAATCCCAGCGGTCTTTTGGAATCTCGCCGATGCAATCCCGGCCCTCTTCCAGCACGCGCCAGAACGCATCCATATCGGGCGCCATCGGGAACTGGCCGCTCATACCGACGATGGCGACAGCTTCCTTGTTTTCCTCGCGCAGTTTCGGCGCAGGTTCCGGACTCGCATACTGCACTGGCATAGGCTCAGGAGCGGAAGTCTCGAACAGCGGACGCCGTTCCTGCGCAAGGAATTTTGCCAAGCCATCCAGCGTTGGATATTCGAAGAAGATGGTCGGTGCCAGGCCAACTCCATATTGATCGTTGAGGGAGTTGCAGAAGCTGGTCAGCGTAATCGAGTCAAAGCCGTATTCGCTCCACTGGGTATCGCCGTCGATATCCTCCTGCGCCACTTTCAGTATGGCCGAGACGCTGGCCGTCAGCAGATTCCTTATGTGGCCTTGCAAATCTGAGGCAGTGAACGGAGCCGACACGGATACCTGGGGCACGGCTGCCGGCGCAGCGATAGCCGGCAGCGCCACAGCAGCCTTCTCCTTCCAGTATCGCTCCTTGGCAAATGGATAGGTTGGCAAGCTGATACGCGATGGCCGGCTTGCACCGTCTGCCGCATACAAGGCATTCCAATCCAGCGCAAAGCCCTTGGTCCAAAGCTCGCCCAGCTTATCCAGTTTGGCCTTGGCAAACCATGTGGCGACGATGCTGCCCATATCTTCATCGCCGGCAAACAGGCTGAAAGCTTCCTTATTTTTCCTGACCTGTCCGCGATACACACCATCGACTTCGCTTTCGCCTGCGGCGACGACGTCCAGTTTTCGCCGCAGCACATCGAGCGAGTCCGCCAGAATAGCCAGACGCTCTTCCATCGCTTCGCGCCCGGTTTGCAGGGTATAGGCGATATTCGCCAGCGTCATTGGCGGCTCGATGCGCTCAGGCGCAATCGCCGCTAGAAGACGCTGAACACGCTGCCGCAAGCCTTCTTCCGTGCGCGCGGAAAGCACCACTAGCGCGGGGCCGGACGATGCCTGGTCAAACGGCGCAGCGATAAATTCCTCGATAATCAGGTGGGCATTGGCGCCGCCGGCGCCGAATGACGATATGCCCGCGATACGTGGCTGCTCACTGCTCCTTCCATCGGCCGCCACATACGGACGCTCCCACACGGCGAGTTTCTGCTGCAGTGCGAACGGTGAATTGCCAAAGTCGATATCCGGATTGAGCACGGCGGCATGCAAACTGGGAACCAGCGTCCTATGCTTCATCTGCATCAACACCTTGCTGATGCCAACCATGCCGCTCGCGCTTTCGCAATGGCCGACATTGGACTTCGCGCTACCCAGAGCGCAAAACTGCTTATCCTCCGTCCAGTTGCGGAATGCCTTGCTTAAGCCTGCGATTTCAATCGGGTCGCCCAGACTGCTGCCCGTGCCTTGCGCTTCCAGATAGCTGATGCTGCGGGCGTTGACTCCGGCCCTCTCCAGCGCGTCCTTTACCAACTGCGCCTGCTGGTTCGGATTCGGTACCATATAGCCATTAGTCTTGCCGCCGGCATTGACCGCACTGCCTTTGATGACACCATAAATATGATCGCCATCCTTGATCGCCTGCTGCAAAGGTTTGAGCACAATCGCGCCAACGGCCTCGCCATCCACAAAGCCATCGCCATCGACGGCGAAGGATTTACATTTGTCGCCGCTGGACAGCATGGTCATCGCCGCCAGCTCCACCAGCTGGCCGGGAGCGACAATCAGATTAACGCCGCCGGCCACAGCGACTTCGCTTGAGCCGCTGCGCAAGCTTTCCAGCGCCAGATGCACCGCCGTCAGCGATGAGGAACAAGCGGTATCGACCGCCATGCTCGGTCCCTGGAAGTTGAACAACCAGGAGGTGCGGTTGGCGATGGACCAGAAGCGGCTGCCAGCACCGTAGTACTCATTCATCGCACCTACGAATACACCTACCTTGCGGCTTGCGCTCAAACCGGACGGCGTATACCCCGCGTCCTCGATACTGCTGTAAGCCTCCTGCAGGAAAAGTCGTTCCTGCGGACTCATGGCCTCGGCCTCGCGCGGCGAGATATGGAAGAAACGCGCATCGAAGCAGTCGATATCGCTGAGGAAGCCGCCCCATTTCGTATAGGTTTTTCCGGGACTGTCCTTGGCCGGATCGAAGTAGCGGCCATGGTCCCAACGCTCAGCCGGAATCTCGCCGATGCAATTGCGGCCGTCCTTCAGGTTCTCCCAGAACTGCGCCACGTTCTCCGCCATCGGATAACGGCCCGACAGGCCGATGATGGCCACATCGAACTGTCCCGCCAGGTCTACGGCCTTGGCCGAGGCCTTGCCCTTCCATGCCAGGGAAGCGCGCACGCGGCGCCCACTGGGCGAAGACAGGGCTCGCACCGGTTGAGACACAGTCTGAGATACCGGCATGGGGACCGCCGGTGCGGCTTCCACTGTCGCATCCAGTCCGGTCCAGCGCATCATCGCGGCGGCCTCGGTCTGCACAAAGTGATCGGCCAGTGCGTCGATCGACTGGTATTCAAAGAACAAGGAAGTGCTTAAGCTGCTTGTAATGCCAGCATCTGCTAGCGCCGCCCGCAGGCCATTGGTCAGCTCCAGCACAAGAATCGAGTCGATGCCGTACTGATCCAGATTGCTGGCGGCGTCAATTTTCTCGACCGGCATTTTCAGCACTTGTCCGACCAGTTTCTTCAGCCGCAGCACGCAGCCGTCGCGCAGCGATGACGCTGGCTGAGGCGGCGCGGCCGGCGCAAGCTTGATGGTTGCTCGCACCGGAACCGAAGCGCTGACAGTTGCGGCCACGGCGCGAATTGCCGGCGCAGCAGGCGCCGGCGCGGGCTTGACGTGACGCTGCGGAGTAACGCCATCGCTTTCCGCCAGCACTACTTGCTGGCCAAGGGCGTGCGCGGCATCCGCCGGGAACATGATGTGGCGGTAACCTTCTTCACGCAGCACGGTCTTCCACATGGCTGGCGCCAGGCTTGGGCAGCCGGGAATGCGCAGGGTTTCGTCCTCGTACAGCCACCAGCCGTCGAGCATGCCGAATGTCAGATGCGCCCAAAGTTCGCAACTGCTCAACTCATTCAGCAGCAACAGGCCATTGCCGCGCAAAGCCGCTTTCGCATTGCGCAGGCTTTCGCGGATATCCTTGGTCGCATGCAGAACATTGGTGGCGATCACCAGGTCGTAGCTGCCCGTCTCGATACTCTGCCCGGCCAGCGGCTTGCTGGCATCGAACAGGCTGTAAGCCAGATATGGATAATGCGGCCCGTACTGCTGTTCCGCGTGCAGCAGGAAAGCACGCGACAAGTCGGTGTAGCAGTACTGATCGATATTGCCGGCATAGGGCTTCAGCTTCGCCAGCACGCGCGCGCTGGTGCCGCCCGTTCCGGCGCCGATTTCCAGAATGCGGATACGGGCTAATGGATCCTGGCGCAGACGGGCCGCGATAAAGGCCAGAACGCTGGTCCCCAGCACATCGTTATAGTAGTCCGCAAGCGGGCTGCCACGATAAACGCCTTCCACCAGTTCCATCGAAGAATTCGGGAACATGATCGATGTGGCTGGCGTGCTGCCGTTGAGCATTGCCGGCAAGGCGCGCAGCATGGTTTCCACCAGCACAGCCTGGGCGCGCAGATTTGCATCGTTCAGCCAAGCGTGCTTGCGCTGCTCCCATTCGGCCCAGGCCTGCTCGCGGCCCGGACCTTGCACCGCCACGCGCCATGCGTCGGCGCCAGCCGGCTGCAGCCATCCCACTTGGGCCAGGCATTGCAGGCTATGCGCCAGCCAGCGTACGTAGCCGGGGCGGATGCTGGATGAAGTCATTGCATCGTTGAGGCCAAAGGAACCTGCCTTGGCAAACATTCCTATGGCGCGCAGTTCGCCCCATAGAACAGCAAGCGACAACCGGTCCATTTCCTGGCGATGCGCAGTCAACTGGCCGGCGTCAGCCGGCAGCGGTACCGTATCTTGCTCGCTCAAGGCCGCAGCCACCGAGGTATAGCCGGCTTGATGGATATCCACGCGATTCGCGCCGATCAGATCCAGACTGCCTCCCCTGGCCATCGCCGATGTCACTTTCAGGAAGCCCAGTTGCGGCAACGGGGCGGCCATCAACGCATCGATAGCCAGCATGCCTTCCTCCGGCTCAATCGAGCCTATACCTTGCTGCGCCATACGCTCCCGGTAAGCCTGCGAGGCGACCACGCCCACACTGCCCCAATAGCCCCAGTTCATCGTCTTCACCAGGTATGGCAGGCGCTTGGCCAGTTGCAGGCTGTAGGCATCCTTGAAAGTGCAGCCGGCCGCATAATTGCTTTGTCCTGCCGCCTTGATGAAACTCAGGAGCGATGAGCAGAACAGCATGAAGTCCAGCGGCAGCTTGCCGAAGACCTGCACCATCCGCACGCTGATATCGACTTTCGCCGCCAGCCCCGCGCGCAGCCGGTCTTCATCCATCTGGGCCAGGCTCTTGTCGAGCAAGACGATAGCCGCATGGATGACACCATTGATGCGGGGGAAGCGTGCCAGAATCGCCTCGCGCGCAGCCTCCATCGCGTGGAGGTCGGCCGCGTCGGCCGAAATATAGCTTGGCGCAGGGCCGAAGGTACTAAGGCGGGCAATCGCCTGCTCAATCTCGCCATCCAGGGCACGCCGCCCGATCCAGAACACCTTGGCCTGGTAATTGCGGATCAGATGTTCGCTCAGCACCTGCCCGATGCCGCCCGCGCCACCAATGATGACGTACACGCCACCTGCGCGGTAGACCGCTTCCGTCGCCGCTGGCGCAGCCATCCGCACCGGCTGCAGCTGCTGGCGGAACCATTGGCCTGAGCGCCATGCCAGCGCATCGCCCGCGGCGCTGAACGGCAAGCCAAAAATCTGCTGCCAAGGCCATGTCGCGCCAGCCTGCATATCCAGCAGACGCACCTGCCAGCGGCGGAATTCCTTGGCCATGGAAGCGATAAAGCCATGCACGCTGGCCTGAGCCGGCGCGATGGCATCGCAAGCATGCACTGACTGGCTCTGGCAAGTCAGCACGGTCCAGCCAAGCGGCTGATCCGCCATGCCGATTGCGAGCAGCGCCTTCACCAGCCGGAAGCCCGTGATCACGCCCGCTTCCTGCGCAGCGATCAGCTCCTCGTCATCATTTTCCTCACCGGCTTCCACAATCCACAGCAGATGATCGAACGAACCGGCGGCACGCAAAGCCGCCTCCATGGCGCCGACCTGCGCACCTGCGGACAGGGAAAGCACTTGCGCCTGAGGATACAAGGCGGCCACCGCCTGCTGCTGGGTTGCCGCTCCACCAACAATCACCAGACGCGCATCGGGCGCGGGAACCGTATCCGAAACGGCATCGCCGACAACTTCCCATACCGGAGCAAGCAGCAGCTTGTCTTCGCTTGGTGCGGCCTTGTCTTCCGCAGCATTGCCTTGATTCGCTGCCATGGCGCGCAGGCTGAAGGCGTGGAAGCGCAGGCAGATCTGGCCATCTTCATCGCACAGTTCTATGTCCAGCTTCGGCACGCGCTGGCTGGCCGAACTGCCTGCACTGTAACGGACCAGCGCCCACATATTCGCGCTGCAGGGAGCAAGTTCCTCCACCGCTTCCAGGGCGAACGGCAGCATCAAGGGCGGCAGGCCAGCCGCATCGGCCTGCACGGCCAGCGTAGCCTGCAAAGCCGCATCCAATACGCTGGGATGCCAAACATAATCCGTTTCACCCCGCGCGGCTTCGGGCAATACAATACGAGCCAGAACCTGCTGCTCGCCAAGGAAGAGTTCCGTAATACCCTGGAACGCCGCACCGTATTCCAGGCCGGCGCGCTGGCAAAGCGGGTAAAAATCCGTACCGCTCAGATATGCGCGCTGGCATTGCTCGCGGATGGATTGAATATCGCATGTTTCGGTCTGCGCTTCATCCAGATCTTCAACGATGGCAAGGCCTTGGCTGAATGACGAAATTTCGCCGTCCGCCGCATCGGCATAAATCTCAAAGCGCACTGCCCCATCGTCCTCTGGATAAAGCGCGATATGCAGCAGAATCCCTTCCTCCCCGACGATCACCGGACGCGCCCAGACCACTTCGCTCACCGTGATACGGCACTCGCCGCCCGCAGCCAGGGCCACAGCGCTGCGCGCCATTTCCAGCTGCGCCACGCCTGGCAGAACGCGGTTGCCGTTGACAACGTGCTGCGAAAGGAAGAATTCCTCCCCACTCAGGCGGCTGCTGAAACGCAGGCCAGCCAGGTCGGAGGTATTGCGCTGTACCAGCGGATGCAGACGCATCTCAATGCCAGTCTCGCTGCTTTCAAAGGCGGCGCTGGTCTGTACCCAATAGCGTTCGCGTGCAAAGGGATAAGTCGGCAGGCTGATACGGCGCGGACGCACGCTACCGGCGCGGTACAAACGCCGCCAGTCGAAGGCCAGTCCTTTCACCCACAGGTCGAGCAGCTTGCCCAATTTACCTTTCTCAATCCAGGCATCGACTGCCGCAGCCATATCGTCGTCGCCGGCTAGGCCAGTCAACGCCTCTGCCGTCCGTTTTACTTGTCCGCGATAGACATCTTCCAGTTGACTCTCGCCTGCCAGAATGGCCTCCAGCTTGCCGCGCAGGTCATCCAGCGAAGAGGCCAGCAATGCGAGGCGTTCATCCATCGCTTCGCGTCCGACCTGCAGCGTATAGGCCAGATCGGCCAGGGCCATCTGGCCCGGCCGCGCAACTACCGCCAGCAACTGACGTACCTGTTCCTGCAGGCGCTCGCCGTCGCGCGCCGAGAGCAGCACCACGGCAGGGCCACGCAAAGCGGCAGCCGGACGCGCATCCGCATATTCCTCGATCACCACATGGGCATTCGCACCGCCGGCGCCGAATGAAGAAACGCCGCCTACACGCGGCAATTCGCGCCGAGCGCCGCTGCTCTCATCCACTGGACGCAGCCATGGCGCCAGCTCCTGCTGTACCACAAAAGGCGTATTGCCAAAGTCGATGTTCGGATTCAGCGAGCGCGAATGCAAGCTTGGCGCGAGCTGCTGATGCTTCAGTTGCAGCAGCACCTTGGTCACGCCCGCCACGCCGGCAGCGCTTTCGCAATGGCCGATATTCGATTTGGCCGAACCGATGGAACAGAACTGCCTGTCCTTGGTCCAACTCTGGAAGGCCTTGGACAGCCCGGCAATCTCAATTGGATCGCCTAGGCTGGTGCCGGTACCATGCGCTTCGATATAGCCGATATTGCGAGCATCGATACCCGCCCCGCGCAGCGCGGTTTCAATCACCTTGGCCTGTGCGTTCGGATTGGGTACGGTATAACCGTTGGTCTTGCCGCCGTGGTTGATCGCGGTGGCCTTGATAATGCCGTAGATATGGTCGCCATCAGCGATGGCCTGCGCTTTCGGCTTGAGCAGCAGCGCACCCACGCCTTCGCCGGGCACATAGCCCTCGCCGCCCTCGCCGAAGCTTTCGCAGCGTCCTTTACCCGAAATGAATTTTCCCTGTGCCAGCATCAGGTACTTGTTCGGGTGGATGGATACGTTCACGCCGCCCGCGACAGCCACGCGGCAATCGCCGCGCTGCAAACTCTGCACCGCGAGGTGGATCGCCGTCAGCGAGGAGGAACACATCGTGTCCAGCGCCATGCTGGGGCCATTGAAATTACAGAAGTAAGAGATGCGGTTGGCAATGGATGCCGGGCTGTTAAGCATCGCCAGATTGCGGCCACGCGCCTGCTCCTGCGCGCCATACAGCTGGTACTCGGAATACATCACGCCGACGAAAACGCCGACGCTGCCCTCAGAACCGGCTTGCTCCTGGCGCCCGACAGTGTCGCGGGTGTAGCCGGCGTCTTCCAGCGCGGCATGCACGCATTCGAGGAACAGCCGCTCCTGTGGGTCCATGCGCTCAGCTTCGCGCGGTGAGATATTGAAGAACAGCGGGTCGAACAGGTCGACGCCATCGATAAAGCCGCCCCATTTGCTGTATGTCTTGCCATTCGCATCGCGGTTGGCGTCGAAGTACAGCTTATAGTCCCAGCGTTCGGACGGAATCTCTCCAATGCAGTCCTTGCCCTGACTCAGATTAGTCCAGAACTCTTCCACATTGCGGGCTTGGGGATAGCGGCCTGCCAGGCCGATGATGGCGATATCGCCGATATCCGCAACAGCTTTTGCCACCGGCGCCACCGATACGGCAGATGCGGCACGCTGCGCAAAACCCGAACGGCGGCTTGTCAAGACCGTGCTGGCGGGTGCTTCTTCGAAACTCGCCACAGCTTCCGGCGCTGCCGCTTGCGGCAGGCTTTCTCCAAGCTGCGCGGCTAGCACTTCGCTGTGATTTTCAACGAAATAGGCAGCCAAGGCGGCGATGGTCTGATATTCAAAGAACAAGGTCTTGGAAAGCGTGCCGAATACCTGTTCAAGCTTGCGCGTCAGCTCCACTACCAGAATCGAATCGATTCCATATGCCTCCATCTGGGCATGGGGATCGATGCTGTCGGCCTGCCGCCGCAGCGTTCCGGCGAGCAGGCGCACGAAGTAACGCACTGCTTTTTCCTGCGCGCCTGCAGCAATGGTGGACTCGGAGCGGGCAGGAACGGCCTTGCGCGGCTGCGACAGGCTGGCCTTGAAGCGCGTTATATCGCCTTCTGCAACGAGTACCTGCGATGCATTCGAAGCCAAGGCCTGCGCCAAGGCGGTGCGGCCGCTGGAACTGTGCAAAGGCTGCAGGCCGCTTCGCTTGCGCATTTCCTGGATAGTCGCGGCATCGACCTGCATGCCGCCTTCTTCCCACAAGGGCCAATTGACCGCCAGCGTGCGGCCTTGCCGCTGCCCCTGTGCAGCCAGCCCGTTTCGGTAATGGGAGTAAGCATCCATAAAGGAGTTGGCGGCGGCATAATCGGCTTGCCCCACATTGCCAAGCGCACCGGATGTAGACGAGAAGCAGATAAAGAAGTCCAGCGCGATTTCGCAGCTGGCATGGTCGAGATTCAGCAAACCAGCGACCTTTGCGCGCAGTACATCCCTTACCTGCTGCGCAGTCTTCCTTTGAATCAGACTGTCGCGCAGAACACCCGCACTATGGATAATGCCATCCAGGCTTTCAAATTCCTCCGGAAGGCTTTGCACGAGTTGGTTCACAGCCTGCGCATCGCCGACGTCGAGTTGGCGGTACTGCACTACTGCACCTAACGCTTCCAGTTCGCGGATCTGTGCCTGCACGGCATCGCTGACAGCAGAGCGGCCAGTCAGAATGAGCGTGGCATTACGTACCGAGCCAGCTATGTCGTACGCGAAGATCAGGCCAAGGCCTCCCGCGCCACCCGTGATCAGGTAGACGCCGCGGTCTTTCCAGGGCCGGTTTGCTTCGGTTGACGGCAGTTCGGTCCAGCTGTGGACCAGGCGCTGGCCGCCCTGGTAGCACAGCTGCTGGGCATCGCTGCCGATATTCTCGGCCAGAACCAGGGCAACATCCTGCCCCGACTCCACACTGATCAGCTGTACCGAGATGCGCGGATTTTCAAGGCTGGCGCAGCGCAGCATACCGCCCAGGCCGGACCAAAGCTGGCCCGCGCCATCGGCCGGAATCACGGCCTGAATCAAATGCCGGCCTGGCTCAGCACCCAGCGCCTGGATGCGTTCCAGCAGCAAGCAGGCGTCCGCCTCAAACGCCTGGGCAATATCAGTGCTGTTCTGGCCTGACAGGCATTCCGCACCCGGCATCCGCGCCACAATTTGGGTAGCGTCGGCTGCCACGCCACCACATAGCAGCACCAGATGACGGGCGAAAGTCTGCGCCGACGCACCCGCAGCGGCTTGCGGCTTCCACTCCGGCTGAAACAGCGCGGTGCGGATAGCGTCACCGTCCGCCATGGCAACGGCGGATGCGGCACGCATGCAGAATCCACCAAGGCGCACGCAAACCACGCCATCCTCATCGCACAGATCGATGTCGAATTTTTGCACCACGTCGCTTGCGGAGCTACCAGCACTGCGGCGCACCAGCGCCCACATCGATGGCGCGCATGGCGCCAGCACATCGAGGGAACCCAGCGCAAACGGCAGCATTAAGCCCATAGCGGCCAATCCGCCATTGCTGCCCGCCTGGAAGCCGATGGCCGCCTGCAGGGCCGCATCCAGCAAACTCGGATGCACTTCAAAGCGCGAAAATGCGGCTTGCACGGATTCCGGTAGGCGGATTTGCGCCAGCGCTAAATCAGCCCCAAGCTGAATATTGACAAGGCCACGATGGCCGGGGCCATAGCTCAATCCCGCCTTGTCGAAGGCCGCATAGCATTCCTCGGCACTGAACCGGTCCTGGCTGCACTGGACCTGCAAGGCCTTCAAATCATGTCTGGCGAGGGCCGGTTCGCGGCCGGCCGGCAGCAAGGAACCTTTGCCGTACACGATCTCGCCATCGTCCGATTCACGATAGATTTCGTAGCCGATTTCCTCTTCCGTCTCCTGGTACAAGGCTAGGTGCAGATCCAGCGGCTGATCGCCAACCACGATGGGACGCGCCCAGACCACATCCTTGAGGCGCAGCTTTCCGGCGCGGCCATTGACGGTCTGCGCGGCGAGCAAAGCCATCTCCAGCTGGGCCACGCCCGGCAAGGTCTTCGCTCCCTGCACCACATGGTCGGCGAAGAAAAATTCTTTGCCGCTGAATTGGCTGCTGAAGCGCAGCCCATTCAGGTCGGAGGTATTCTGATGCAACAAGGGATGCAGCTCGGCGCGGATGGACGGTTCGGCGCCGCTTTCCGCTTCAGCCCAGTATTTCACCTTGGCGAACGGATAGGACGGCAGCGCGATACGGGCCTGCTTGATCCCGCCATACAGGCTTCCCCAGTCGATGGAATGGCCGTGTAACCAAAACTGGGCCAGTTCCGGCAAATTGCCCTTGTCCAGCGCCGCAGTCACGGCTTGCATGCTTTCCGGTTCGTTTTGAATCGCCGTCAGCATCTCGGCAGTGACGCGGGCGCTGCGCGCGTGGCGCGAACCTGCCGGTTCATTCAGCCAGGTTTGCAACTGCTCCTTCAAGGCGGGAAGAGAGTCAGTCTGCAAGGTCAGACGCTCGGCCATCGCCTGGCGCCCAACTTGCAAAGTGTAGGCCAACGTCCGAATACCGGCGCGCTGAATCTCAGTGGAATCCAGGGATAAAAGCAGACTCTGAACCTGGCCACGCAAGGCCGCAGCCGTCTTGGCCGACAAAACAATCAACACAGTCCCACTGCCCGCCGGTTCCACAGTCTCCTGGGACTGCGGCGGAAGATACTCTTCGATCACTACATGCGAATTCACGCCGCCGAAGCCGAAGGAGCTGACGCCCGCGCGGCGTGGCACGGCCTGGCCTTGTTCATCGCGCAAAGCCGGCCACTCGCGCTGCCGGTCAACGATATAGAAAGGACTAGAATCCAGATCGATGCGGGGATTCAGTTTCTGGTAATGCACCAGGCCCGGCAAGGTCTGCTGACGCATCGACAGGATGACCTTGATCACGCCGGCCAGTCCGGCCACCGATTCCAGGTGGCCCACATTGGTCTTCACGCTGCCAACGCCGCAGATATGCTCCGGCAACGCCTCGCCGCGCTGCTGTGCCACCCGTGCGAAGGCCAGTTTCAAGCCCTCGATCTCGATTGGGTCGCCTTTTGGCGTGCCGGTGCCGTGCGCTTCGACATAAGTCAGGGTGTTAACGGGAATATCCGCCTCGCTCAGCGCTTCCGCCACCACTTTCGACTGTGCGTGCGAGCTGGGATACGTCACCGTACGCGCCCGGCCGCCATGATTGCGTGCCGTGCCGCGCACTACCGCCAGGATACTGTCCTTGTCCTCCTGCGCCTTGGCGAGAGGCTTGAGCAGCACCACGGCCGCGCCCTCGCCACGCACATAGCCGTTGGCGCGTTCGTCGAATGTCTTGCAGCTGCCATCCGGCGACAGCATGCCGGTCTTGGAGAAGGAAATGAAATGGGTTGGGCTGCACAAGACGCTGACACCGCCCACCAGCGCCTGTTCGCATTCGCCACGGCGGATTGCATGCACCGCTTCGTGCATCGCCACCAGCGAGCTTGAGCAAGCCGTGTCGATAGGCAGGCTTGGGCCATGCAGATTGAAATAGTGGGAAATGCGGTTCGGGATCAGCGCCGTGTGCGTGCCTGTCGAAACATGGGCCTCGATGGAATCGAGCGCACGCAGCAGATGCTCCTGGTAGTCGAAGTTGAACACGCCGACATATACGCCGGTGCGGCTGCCGTTCAAGGCCGAAGGATCGTAGCCCGCATCCTCCATGCAGGCCCAGGAAAGTTCCAGCATGATGCGCTGCTGCGGGTCCATCGCCACCGCCTCGCGCCCCGAAATGCCGAAGAAGTCCGCATCGAAGAACTCCACGCCATCCATGAAACCGCCCCATTTGCTGACGGCCTTGTTTTTCGCCTGGCTGTCGCTGGAGTAGAACGCCTCCTTGTCCCAGCGGTTCGCAGGCACCTCGCTGACACTGGACAGGCCCGCGCTCAGGTTCTTCCAATACTCTTCATAATTCGCCGCGCCGGGAAAGCGGCAAGCCATGCCGACGATGGCGATAGCGCCGGTTTCACCCTGAGTCTTATGGTTTTCGTTATTCATAGCGCAGCGGACCTTTTAAGCCTGGAGGAAACGGGTATAGGAACGGTTCAAATGCTCAGCGGTGGCGGCCAGCAGCTTGATGGCTATTTCGTCAACGTGCCGGTTGCGCCAGGATTCCAGCGTCGTACCTTTCACCCAGCGGTTGAAGGAACCGAGGGCCGGGCCGGTCTGAATCTGGTAATTGACCTGATCCTCGTTGCGCCCTTCCATGGCAATGCGCGTGCAATAGGCGAAGTACCAGCGGAATACCAGGGCCATCTTGTGCTTCGGGTTCGCTTCGGCTTTGACGACTTCGTGGTCCTTGCCCTGGGCCTTGAACCAGGCGGCGGTCTCGCTCCAGATTTCCTCGAAGGTCTTCTTGAAGTACGTGCCTTCAAGCTGGCGGCGCGTGCGTTCAGGGATTTCGTCCAGGCTGTTGTGATGGCGGTAGAGCGACAGCAGCTTGTTGGCGCGTGCCGGGAAGAAGACGGATTTCTTCAGCACCTGTACCTGGGCACCGATCTCGAACATATCGCCGGCCGGGGCGTACTCGGTATCGTGGATATCGATTTCCTGCAGCATGGCCTTGCCGTTGTCGCTCATTCCCGCTTCCACCGTGCACTGGTTGATGGAGCCGGTCATGATGAAATCGGCACCCAGCAGGAAGGCTGCAGCCGCCGCTTCCGGCCCGCCGATGCCACCCGCGAGGCCCATGCAGACCGGTTCCGCATACCCGTAGCTGGCCTGCAGTTCATCGCGCATACGCAGCATCGGCGGCAGCATCACGGCGGAGATGCCGCCGTCGGTGTGGCCACCGGAATCGGCTTCGACACAGATATCATGTGCGACCGGCACGCGCCGCGCGAGTTCGGCCTGCAGCGGCGTGATCTTGCCCTGCTCCAGCAGCTTGCTGACGATGGCCGCGGGCGCTGGACTCATAAAGGCCTTCGCCACCTCCGGCCGGGAAATCTTGGCGATGATGCGATGATCGCAGACCACCGCTCCGCGCGCATCGGTGCACAGGCCGGTCAGACGGAAACGCACCAGCGCAGGCGTCATCTGCATAAAGGCTGCCGCCTCCACATTGGTCACGCCATATTTCAGATACAGCTCGACCACCGCCTCTTCGTCAGCCGGATATTCGTAGTTCGCCAACAGATTCATCCCATAGGGCTGACCGTCTTTCAGCTCGGACTGAATGCGCTGGATGCCTGCTTCGACGCGCGCGGGAGGCAGACCGCCCGCACCAAAAAAGGACAGGAAGCCCGCCTTGCCCATGCGGATCACCAGCTCGGCCGACGCCACGCCGCGATACATTGCGCCAGCCATGTAGGCGTACTGCAAGCCAAAACGCTGACGGAACAAGGCGCTGCCAAGACGAGCTGCCCGGATGCCCGTCCCGCCGCCGCTTTCCACCGGCTGGGGCGCGGGGGATGCCAGCGCAACCGAAGCAGGAGGCCTTTCATCCACAATCGGCGTTTCCTTGCTGCGGATTTCCAGCACCATTTTGCTCAGCACCGCCGCGCCGATTTCCTGGAACTCGTCCACCTCGCGCCCCATCAGGTAGCGTACCGAATCGACCCAGCGCACCGGGCCGGCAATCTGTGCGGCCAGAGTTTCCGCGATCCGCTCCGCCTCGTACGGGCGCCCGCTGGCGTTGGCGATTACCGGCACGCTTGGCGTGGAGAAGGAAAACTCGCTCAGGAAACGCACAAATTCGGCCTGCGCCGGCTGCATATAGCGCGAGTGGAAAGCGGCACTCACATTCAGCGTCACATAGCGTAGATTCTGGCTGGCGAAAACCTGCTCAGCTGCGGCGATGGCATCCTTGCTGCCCGCGATCACGATCTGCGTCGGCGAGTTGTAGTTCGCAATATCGATCTGATCCAGCTTATGCTTATCGAGTATGGCCTGCACCTCACCGGCCGATGCACCCAGCACGGCAGCCATGGCGCCGTCACGCGCGGCGCCCATCAGCTCACCGCGTTTCTTCACCAGGCGCAGTCCCGTTTCGAAGGAAAACGCACCGGCGGCAAGCAGCGCGTTGTATTCACCAAGGCTATGGCCGGCAAAGAAATCAGGCGCCGCACCGCCATGTTGCGCCTGATGGCGGTAGTAGTTGAGCGCATTGACCACGAACAGGGCCGGCTGCGTATAGCGGGTTTGCGAGAGCTGATTCTGGCTGTCGCTGAGGCAGAGTTCTTCCACGGAGTAGCCAAGAATCTCGGATGCGCGTCGCATCAGATCCGGGTATAGGGGAAAGACGTCCTTGCCCATGCCCTTGAACTGCGCGCCCTGCCCCGGAAATATCACTGCCTTCATAGCCCTGCTCTCCTTAGTGGGTTGATGCTGCTCTGTTCTGCCTGCTGGCTGGCGGCATCGGCTGGTCACGGCCGCCAGATTGCCGCTGTCGCTACCGAAGGGCGACATCAGCGTGTGGATTTGCGACGATGAACCGGCTGGCAGTCCATATTTGAGAAAAGTGGCGAGCGTGCCTGCCGGGCCAACGTCGATATAGCAATAGCTGCCCTGGGCTTCCAGGGCTTGCACCGTGTCGTGAAAGCGGATCGGCGCACGCGCCACGCTCCAGAAAAAGTCGGAAGGCAAGGCTTGCAGCGTGCTCGCGCTGGCGCAGCACGCCAGCGGAATGGCCGCTGGCTGGAAATGCAGCGACTGTAGATAATCGAGATAGGGTTGGCGCGCCGCGTCGATCCAGCGCGAATGAAAGGCAAATTCCACGTCCAGCCTTTGAAAAGCCAGGCCATACTGGCGCAGGTGGCTTTCAACGCGGGCCAATTGATCGTGCGGCATGGCCAATACCGAATGGCCGCTGAAATTGCAGGCCGCCAGTTCGCAGATATCCTGTATCCCTGGCGTCAGATAGGCTGCGGGATCGCCCATGACGGCAAGCATGCCGCCCGGCGCGCAATGCCGTTCCAGCATCAGCGCCTTTTCAATCACGGCTTGCAGGGCGGTTTCGGCATCGATGCAGCCGGCAATCGCCGCCGCAGCATAGGAACCGAGGCTGGAACCCAGCACCAGGTCGGGCCGCACATCCGCCGCAATCAAGGTCTGGGCCAGCGCATATTCCACCATGAAGATGGCCGGATGGCTGATGCGAACGCGCTTAAGCTGCTGCTCGCCGTTCACATCGTCATACAGGGCCGCCAGCACCGACTCGCCGCAGCGGGTCCGCACCAAAGGATCAAGGCGCTGCATGGCGTCACGAAACACAGGCTCGCGCCGATACAGCTCATGGCCCATCTGCCGGTACTGCGAGCCCTGCCCAGAAAACATGAAGACGGTTTTACTCATCACATGCCCCCACGGCCCGACTCGCAAGGGAATAAAACAGTTCGATTCATCGCTACTCGCCACAAAGGAGCCTCGTTGCCGCCCCGTTCAATGCAGGAGCACGCGAACCGCCGCAAGCGGTTCAACGCACTTTCTTTACATGGTGAATCTGCCGCACGCGGGAGAGACCAGCAGCCGCTCCCGGCAAAAGCCTTCTGGGAAAGGCTGGGCTACTGCTGTGATGAGCTCATCGCTCGGCGCAGGGAAAGTGGGCGCATATCGGTCCACACTTCATTGATATAGGCAAGGCACACGTCTTTGCTGCCTTGTTTGCCGGCCTTTTTCCAGCCAAGCGGCAGCTCTTTGCTGGCCGGCCAGATCGAGTACTGCTCTTCTTCGTTGACCACTACTTCGTACAATTCTGCAACCGGGTTTTCCAAGTCAGACATGCTTGCTCCAATGGGTGATCAGTTGGTGCTCATTGCTAAAACTGGTGAAACTGGACGCTTGCTAAAATTACACAGATTGCTCTTTTGGCATTCTTTTGTGATAACTTTATGGAATTATACAGACTGAAAGTTGACTTTCTCCTAAGATGCAACACACTGGTGAAATTCATACAATATGTGCAACATTTGGCATTCCAGAAAATCCTAAGATGAATTTTTCTCGATTTTCAGTATTTTATTCATTCAAAATTTTCAAAAAATTCCTAAAAGAAAAAATGTGACTAGCTGAAATTAATCCTTAACATTAGCTTTAGGTCAAAGTGGTAGTAATCCAAACCCTTACGCAAAGGAGTCAGGGACGCCGGCGCGCAAAATTTTCCGCCGCCTCGTTCGTCTATTGGGCATGAACTACAGCCACTCATCATGATTCCTCTGCTCGAACCGCTATTCCTGGGAGAGATGCGCAGTTACGGCGAATCGCTGTCTTGCGCGCCCCAATTTCCGCCCTCGGCCCTGCCTGTGGCGCAGTTGCTGTCCGAACCGGAGCTGCTGACAAGGCAGTTGCATTCAAGCGCCGCCAGGTTTGAGCTGCAAGATCTGCGTCCCGTGGCTTCGGATTGGGGCAACCGCTATTTGGGCGCACTGCTTCCGCCGCTGGTGGCCGCCGCGACGCTGCTGCACCACCGCTTTCCCGCCGGCGCGGGAGAGATGGCCGTGAGCCTGGAGCCGCATGGTGCAGTGACGGGTTTCCATATCCTCAGCTTGGGCGAGTCCCTGCCGGAGGCCGATACCGAAGAGCGCTACGATGCGCTGCTGCGCGGCCATCTGGCGCCGCTGTTTGCGCAACTGAGTCGCCAATCCGGGCTGGCGCAGAAAGTCTTATGGGGGAATGCGGTGCGCTGGCTGAACTTCCTGTTCGATGCGGCGCAGGGCCTGGCCTTGGCGCATGGGGAACAGCATGTGGCGGCGGTGGCGGCCGACCGCGCGCAACTGCTCAATGGCGCGCTGTGGGCTGGAGAAGAGAATCCTTTATATATGCGGCGGCGGCGCGCACCGGCCAAACCGGGAGAAAAGGCCGATGCCGATGGCCTTGTTCCGCTGCATAGCCAGTGCTGCCTATATCACCTGCTGCCCGGGCAGAGCTATTGCGGCGCTTGTCCGCTCGACCCGGTTCGCGTCCGGAGCAAAGAGCTGATCACGACCGGCTGAGGACAGCAGCCGCTCCAGGGCGCACATCAGCTGTCTTTCCTGCTGCTCTCCGCGCAAATAGAAATGTCCGCCGTCAAACCAGTCCAGACTGAATGTGGATTGCGTCTCGCCGCGCCATGCCTCCATCTGCTGCGGTGTATTGATGTCGGAGCGTCCGGCAAAAACATGCAGGGGTATATCCAGGGGCCGGTTCTGCGCATCGGCGCGAAAGCTGGCGCAAACCTGGTAGTCGGCACGCATCAAGGGCAAAACCAATTGCATCAGCTCCGTGCTGGCAAACGCCTCTTGCGGCGTACCGCCCTGGCGGCGCATCTCGGCGATCAGCGATTCGTCATCCAGATTGCTGATGAGCGGACCACGCTGCGCCGGCGCGGCCGTGGCGGATACCAGCAGCGCGCGCGGCGCCCGGCTTTCCCCCAGCTGGCGCAGACGCTGTGCCATGCCGTATGCCAGCAGCCCGCCCATGCTGTGGCCGAACAGCGCATATGTCCGCTGCGGCAGCAGCAGATATTCGCTGCACAAGCGCGTCACCATTGCGCTGTAATCGCATATCAGCGCCTGGCTGCTGCGGCGCCCGCGCCCCGGCAGCTCCAGCGGCATGACACTGATCCAGTCCGGCAGCAGTCGCTTCCAGCGCTGGTACATGGCGGAGCTGCCACCGGCGTTCGGCAGGCATAGCAAGGTAATCGGCGCACTCATGCCGCTTGCGCCGGACGCTGTGGCACGCTGTCTTCGCTGAGCTGGCCGTTTTCCATGCGGATCAGGCGATCGGCCACATGGAAGTAGCGGTCGTCATGCGAGATCACCAGGATGGTCTTGCCCTGGGCCTTGAGTTCCGCCAGCACTTCGAGATAGAACACGTTCTTGAATAAGGGATCCTGGTCCGCCGCCCATTCGTCGAATACGAGGAAGGGGCGGTTTTCCAGGCAAGCCACCACCAGGGCAAGGCGCTTGCGCTGCCCCTGCGACAAAGCCTGCGTGGTGAAGGCGCCGTTGCGCACCTGAACCTTGTGCTGCAAATGCAGGCGCTCGATCAGGCGGTTGCCGCGCGCATCCAGGTCGGCGCTGGCTTCGCCGCTGTGCAGCAGGCGGTCGAACAGGTGGAAATCCGAGAACACGGTGCTGAATAACTGGCGGTACTGGTCGCGGCTGGCGTCGTCCACGCCTTGGCCGTTCAAGACGATGCTGCCCCGTTCCGGCGGATACAGGCCCACCAGCAACTTGGCCAGCGTGGTCTTGCCGCTGCCATTGCCGCCCACCAGGAATACCACTTCGCCCGGCTTGAAAGTAAAGCTGACCGGCCCGAGGGCGAAGAAATCGTCACTCTGCTCGTGGTAATAGCGGTGTTCGACCTTGTCCAGCACCAGTTGCTGCAGGGGCTGTGGCTGGGCGCTGCCGACGGTCTGCTCGGAATCGCTCATACCGGCAGTGATCTCGTCGATGCGCATGGCCGATGCCTTGGCCAGGTTGGCGCGCGGGATATTCAGCAGCAGCACTTCGAGCGGCGTCACCATATACACAAAGACCAGGGCAAAGCCCGTCATTACGCGGGCCTGGTCAGAAGCGCCACCCAGCAGGACAAACAGCACCAGGCCGATAAAGGCGTAGATCAGGAAGTTGGCCCAGCTTGCCGAGATCACAAAAATCGACATGCCCAGCGCGCGTTCGCTGCGCACGGTTTCAATCGAGCCGCCCAGCACCTGTTCCTGAAACACCTTGCGCTTGCCGAAGTGCAGGCGCAGCTCCTTGGCGCCGTCGGTGAGCGAACGGAAATGGCCGAATAGGCGGTCCTGCTCCTCCGCGCCGAGGTTCAAGTGGCGGATCGCGCGCAGATTGGCGAGATGGTAGCCGAAGGAACCCAGGCCGATCAGCGCCACCGCAAACAGGAAGATCTGCCAGGACAGCAGCAGCATATACACCAGGCAGCCCAGCACCACCACCGCATTGCTCAGGATGGCCGGGAAGGTGACAAAGAAGGCGGCGACATTGGCGCTATGCTCGGACAACGCCGACTGCACCCGCGCCGAACCGATGGCTTCCAGATTGCGGTAGTCGGCGGCGATCACGCGCGCGCTCACATAACGCCGCAGTTCGGCATGGGCGTGCTGGCTCAGGCGCTCGAACAGCACGGAAGCAATGATATGGGTCAGCATCAGCCCTACCGCCAGCAGGGCAAAAGCCCAGGCCATGCCGGTGCGCACCGAGGCTTCGGCGCTGAGTGCCTCGCTGATCAGGGCGATCAGCGTGACGCTGCAAATACCGTGCGCCACACTGCCGGCGGCAGCGGCCAGCAGCAGGCTCCTGGATTGTTGAATCAGAAAACGCAGCATATTGAATCCTTGTGTATGGCTTTACTAGCAAGACGAATGGCTTGGCCGCTTGTTTATGGTTTGAGCACGGTGCGCGAGACTGTGGCAGCGCGAATCTGGGCAGCGCGGAAGGGGAAGATGCTCCAACGCTTGGCTGCATAGCGCTGCAGGGCGCTGTTGCGCGCCACGTCATCCAGTCCGGTTTCGCTCAGGCCGTGCGCCAGCAGGGTTTCCGCCACTGCCCCCTGTTCATCGAAGCGCACCAGCTGTAAATAGCTGTTGCCGACGAATTCCTCCGTCAAGCCCTGGCTGCCCAACGGACGGCAGGCCACCGTGAAATAGCCGCCCTGGTGGCAGCCGCCGTACAGGGCGATATGCTGCGTGCCTGTCCCAGCGAACAAATCCCTGCCGCGCGGCGCATCGAGCGGCTGGCCGGCAGCCTGCATGGCCAGCACCGCCGCGCCAAGGCTTTGCGCCATGCGCGGGTCTTCGGCGCGGATCTGGGCTGGCGTCTCCAGCGGGCGGGCCGGATCGAAAGCGACCTTAAAGCGTTCTGCCTCGGGAATGCGTTCCACCCTGGCCCAGAACTGCTCCCACAGCAGTGCACCCCGGTCCTGGGCATTAGCGCTGTCCGGCCAGGCGCGCAGCACGCTGCAGGCCTCAGCCAAAGGCGCTTTGCGCACGGCGTCGAAGGTTTTGCCCGACTCAGGATCGGCTTTCACCTCCACTTCATCCTGCTGGCAGATGGCGTGCAGCAGCGGCTCCTTGTATCGTTGCGCCGCCAGCGAACGCGCATCCAGCACCTGTTCGCGCAAGCTGCCGACCATATCGGCCGGCTTCAGCGGCGCGCGCGCCAGCAGTCCGGCAGCGATGCCGTGCCCCGCCTTGCTGCGTAGCGAAGGCATGCCGCGCTCGCCGCCCAGCAGTCGGGCGTAGCCCTCCAGCGGCTGGGCGGGATTCGTCAGCCAGTAGCTGTCATTCATATTCGCCACATAATCGGTACGGAACAGTCCCGGCTGGCGCGCGGCCGGCATGGCGCCCGGCTGGGCGGCGGCACTGTCGTTCAGCCAGTTGCATTCGCTGCGGCTGCCGTCCAGCACCGGTGTCCCGCCATCGATGCCGGCAAAGGCCTTGGACACCGGCGTGGCGCAGCGCGCCCGCAGGTCGTCCGGGGCATTTGGCACGGCGCCGATATCGCCGTACCAGACCCTCGCGTCGCCCCGTCCGATGGCGATGGTATTCACCCAGGGGATGCTGGCCTCGCGCTTCTGGATCGCCACGAATTCTTCCAGCGAACGCGCCTGATTCCAGTAAAAGAACGTGCGGAAGGCGCGGAAGTTCTCGCCGTTGACATCGCGCAGCGCCAGGGCTTTCTCCCCGTTCCAGGCCAAATGCGGCGACCGGGCGCCCAAATCGACTACGGGACCGAACTGGCTGAAATACAGGGTGCGCGTGGCGCTGCTGCCTTTGCCGTCGGCAGCGCGCAGCGGAATGGAGATAGTCCTGGCCTGCATCGCTACGCTCTGCTGGTCCAGGCGGTAGCTGGTGGGACTGGTCAGCGCCAGGTCAAACAGGCCGAAACGGCGCGCCTCCGACACCGTATGGCTCCACGCCACATGGTCGTTAAAGCCGATCATGATCACGGGCACGCCAAGGAAGGAGACGCCGGCGACACTCAATTTGCCAGGAATGCTCAAGTGGGCCTGGTAAAACCTGTCTGGCCCGCGCCAGAACCAATGCGGATTGCCAAACAGGACCGGCTGCGCTTTCCCGCTTGCGTCGCCCCCCAGCGCGAGCGCATTGCTGCCGACGCCAGGTTGGTTGCCGATGGTATGGGCCAGCAACTCATCCAGGGATGGCTGGCCCGCGCTGCGCGCCTGCTGCTTCGTTCCGGGCGGCGCCGCATTCACGATGGCCGGAATAAAGCGCGCGTAACCGGCGCTGATGGTGGCGGCATACATGCGGCGGTAGATATCGCCAGCTGTGATTTCCTCCACCCAGGGCTGGCTGGCGCATGCCGCCTTGCCCTGCTTACGCGCCAGCTTCACGTAGCGGTTGAAGCCCTCGGCAAAGCCGCTCACCAGTTCCTGCAGTTCGGCCGGCTGTTCGCGCTGGTATGAGCGAATCAATTCGGGCGTCAGAAAGCCGGCGAAGAAAATATCCATTTCCAGATTGCTGGACCTGCCCAGCATCGATTCATGCGCGGGACGGTTGGCCGCGCCCCAGTGCAGGCTGCGCCGGCCCTTGAAAGTTACGAAGGCTTCGCTCATGGTGCACAGCGCATCCTCCGCCTGCACATAGCCATATCCCAGTCCCAGGCCACGCCAGTTGTCCGCCTTGATATGCGGGATGCCGTCGGCCGTGCGCCGGATATCGATATTGCCTGCCTGGACGGCACCGCAAATCAGCATGGCCAGCATGCCCAGTTTCATATTCCTCAACATTCTCAGACCTTTCCTTTGCGCTCTTTCCCTCCTGACGTTTCAGCGCGAAGTTTTTTAAGTCCCCACCAGAAAAAAGCGTGCAAGGCTAAACACTTTGAAGTCCGGATCGTCATGCCTGCAAGACCGTACAACGCCGGTTCCCAAACCGATTAACAGGAATAACAGGACAAACACCATGCATATCCATAATCTCATCGGCATCGGCTTCGGCCCATCCAATCTGGCGCTGGCCATTGCGCTGCAAGAGCAAGGCCATGCGCCGGACGCGCTGTATCTCGAAAAGCAGGAGCACTTTGCCTGGCACCCGGGCATGCTGCTGGATGGCACCCATATGCAAATCTCCTTCCTCAAGGATCTGGCCACGCTGCGCAACCCGTCCAGCCGCTTCACCTTTCTGAATTATCTGCACCAGCAGCAGCGCCTGCCCGACTTTATTAATCTGAAAACCTTCTACCCCAGCCGCTACGAATTCAATGACTATCTGGCCTGGGCCGCACGCCAGTTCGCCGCGCAAACCCGCTACGGCGAGGAAGTGACGGCGGTGCTGCCGGTGCAGAAAGACGGCCAGGTGACCCATCTGACGGTGCTTTCGCGCGACAGCCAGGGGCAGCAGCATGAGCGCCTGGCGCGCAATCTCGTGGTCAGCGTCGGCGGCACCGCATCCATCCCGGAATGCTTCGCGCCTTTCCGCAGCGATGCCCGCGTATTCCACTCCAGTTCCTACCTGGGCAACATGAACCAGCTTAAAGATGCGCGCCGCATCGCCGTGATCGGCGCCGGCCAGAGCGCCGCCGAAATCTTCATGGACCTGCACGGCAAGGGCTGCAGTGTGGACCTGGTGACGCGGGCGCGTGCCATGAAGCCGGCCGACGATAGTCCCTTCATCAATGAAATCTTCAATGCGGACTACACCGACTATGTGTTCAAGCAGGCGCCGTCCGAGCGCGCCGCCCTGATCGAAGAGCACCTGAACACCAATTACGCGGTGGCCGATACGGACCTGATCGAGCAGATCTTCCACGTTTTCTACCAGCAGAAAGTGCTGGGGCATCAGCGCCACCAGTTCCTGCGCCGCCATGAGGTGGTCGAGGTGAATGCGGAAGCCGGCGGCATCCAGCTGCAGCTGAAGGACCAGGACAGCGGCACCACCTTCGCCAGCCGCTACGACGCCGTGATCCTGGCGACCGGCTACCGCCGCCAGCAGCACCAGAACCTGCTCGCTCCCCTGGCGCCATGGCTGGACAATATGGCCGTGGACCGCAACTACCAGCTGATCGCCGACGACCGCTTCCTGCCGCGCGTTTTCCTGCAGGGCAGCTGCGAAGCTTCGCATGGCCTATCCGATACCCTGCTCTCCATCACCGCTATCCGCAGCCAGGAAATCGGCGCTGCGCTGCACGCCACCGTTTAACCCCCGCCGCGGGGCCGCCCTCCTCCCCGGCCCCGCAAGCCAGGCCCGCCGCAATGGCGGCGCATCTTTTTATTAAATTTCTACCCCGCTGATTCGTCAGAGGGGTACGGCTTGTCGCGCCCATTTTTTGAGCACGCGCATCCGCACTCCTTTATCATCAACAAAGCAAGCAAAATGCACATTAAACTCAGTCATATCCCCCTCCGGCGCGGCGCGCTGGCCCTGCAAATGGCCCTGGCCAGCCTTGCGCTTGGCGGCGCGGCCCACGCCCAGCAAGCCCCGGCCACGCCGGCAAGGGATGGCCAGACCCTGGGCCTGGTCACGGTCACCGCGGGCGCCACCGGCCCATCCGAAGGCAGCGGTTCGTATACCACCAGCGGCAGCACCAGTGCCACCGGCCTGAATCTCTCGATCCGCGACACGCCGCAATCCGTCACCGTGATTACCCGCGAAAGGCTGGACGACCAAGCCCTGCAAACCGTGTTCGACGTGGCCAACAGCGCCACCGGCGTATCGGCCAAGGAAATCGACAGCGTACGCAGCTACTTCTACTCGCGCGGCTTCCAGATCGACAAGATCCAGCTGGACGGCATCCCCATGCCGGGCGCCAATGAGGGCGAAGCCAAGGCCGATACGGTGATTTATGACCGGGTGGAGATCGTGCGTGGCGCGACTGGCTTGATGAGCGGCACCGGTAATCCTTCCGCCTCCATCAATCTGATTCGCAAACACGCCGACAGCAAGGTGTTCGCCGGTTCGGCCAGCCTGGGCCTGGGTTCCTGGGACAAGCGCAACGGCGTGGTCGATCTGAGTTCGCCGCTGAACAAAGAAGGCACGATCCGCGGCCGCGTCGTGATCAGCGCCGAGGACAAGGACAACTTCATCCGCCTGGAAAACACCAAGAAAACCCTGGCATATGGCGTGATCGACGCTGATCTGACGCCTGACACCCGCCTGAGCGTGGGCTTCAGCGAACAGCGCGACCGCCACCGCGGCAACCAGTGGGCCGGCCTACCCATCTTTTACAGCGACGGTAGCCGCACCGACTGGGACCGCTCCACCACCACCGCCGCCAACTGGAACTTCTGGAATACCAAGCAACGCACCGCCTTCGCCACGCTGGAACACCGCCTGGCCAATCAATGGAAGCTGCAGCTGACGGCCAACCATCGCAGCAATACCGGCGACCAGCGTCTGAACTGGATGGATGGCATGGTGGACCGCAACACCGGTCTGGGGCTGGAGCCATGGATCATCGGCTATGGCGTGAGCGACAAGCAGAGCGACTTCGGTTTCACCGCATCCGGGCCGTTTGAGCTGCTGGGCCGTAAGCACGAGCTGGCGGTCGGCCTGCTGCACGGCACGCATAAGACGCTGTGGCTGTCCAGCGACGCCAGCGTGTTGCCGCCGATCGGCGATTTCCGCGCCTGGACCGGCGCCTACCCCGAGCCGAAATGGGCGCCTTACCAGACCGGTTCCTTCACCCGCGACACCCAGACCAGCGCCTATGTCATGGCCCGTCTGCAGGCAACCGATGCGCTCAAATTCATCGTCGGCAGCCGCTTCACCAACTGGGAACGCAAGGGCGACCAGGCGCTGTGGACGGCAAATGCCTTCAAAATCCGCCATAACGGCAAGATCACGCCCTATGTCGGCGCATTGTACGACCTGACGCCGCATACCTCGCTGTACGCCAGCTATACCAGCATCTTCGATCCGCAGAACTACCGCGACAAGAGCGGCGCCTATGTCGATCCGCTGAAAGGCAAGGCTTTGGAAGCCGGCGTCAAAGGCGAGCTGTTTGACGGCAAGCTGAATACCTCTTTCGCACTGTTCCAGATCAAGCAGGACAACTTCGCCATCCCGGACGGCAACGAAGTCATTCCCAACACGCACGAACAGGCGTACAAGACCACCAGCGGCACCAAAACCAAGGGCTACGAGTTTGAGCTGAGCGGAGAACTGGCCCCCGGCTGGAGCGCAAGCCTGGGCTGGAGCCAGTTCGACAGCGAGGATGCCAATGGCAAGGACATCAACACCGCGCATCCGCACAAGATGCTGAAGGCGTACACCAAATACCGCCTGCCTGGCGCATGGAGCAAGCTGGCCATCGGCGGCGGCGTGAACTGGGAAGGCCGCAGCTACGCCGAGTTTATCGATCCGCGCAACGGCAAGCCGCTGCAAGTGGGCCAAGACTCCTACGCCGTGGCCAGCCTGATGGCGCACTACCAGTTCAGCCCCCAGCTCTCGCTGCAGGTGAATGTGAACAATCTGTTCGACAAGAAGTACTACGCCAACCAGATCGACACTTTCAAGAACATCACTTTCGGCGCGCCGCGCAATGTGCTGGCAACGCTGAAGTACAAGTTCTAAGCGTCTGAACAAAACGGGGCCGTGCTTTTCAGCCCGGCCCCGCCCCCGCATCCGCAGGCTTGAATCAGGCGGCCTTGCGCAGGCGGCCGGCCATCAGCGTCAGCCCCTGGTAAAGCGCCGGGAACAGGCTGTAATTGAAGTTATTCCAGCGCAGTTCCAGTATCGTATCTTCCGGATCGATTTCGGTCTTCAGCACATCCACAATCACTTCGCCCGAGTCGATGCCGTTATCGACGTAGTGGAAGGAGGCGCCGGTCATCCGCAATGGCTCGACCGCCACGGTTTCCCGGGTATTCCAGTCCACCACTTTTTCACCGCGTGCGCCATACAGCGCGTCCAGAGTGGCCCATGCACCGCGCCGCTCATAGGGCGACTCCAGGCGCGTGATGCCGGGATGGATATTCACGATGCGGCGGTGGTAGGCCGCGCCGGGGCGTACCAGCTCGTCCAGGATCACCAGCAAGCCATCGAGCACCACCAGATCGGCATCCAGCTCGTTCAGGCGCGCCAGCAGGCGCGCTTCGAAATCGCGCTTGCCCGCCACGTGTTCCGGCGAACCTTTGGCATGGCTGCGGTAAGTCGAGGGAATAGGCTGCAGTAAGCTGTCCAGCGGGCGCCCTTGCACGGCCAGCCCGTCCGGGTAGATCCATTTTTTCCCGGCCTCGCGGCGGAAACCGTAATCGGCCAATTTTTCGCGGTCGCGCGGCGAGCTCTCGTCATCGTCATAGATGACGGCCTCCAGGCTATAGGAGTGGCCCAGACTGGTCTCGTTGAGCGCCTCGGTCAGATATTCCAGCGGCGACTTCATATAGCGCTGCTGTTCCTTGTACTCGATGTATTGCCCCGCCTGATCGGCGGTGGCGTTCCTCAACGAGCAGATATAGACGATTTTTGCCTTCGACATAGAATGGATGCGATCAGAAATTGGTTATTCGGGCCGGACAGGCTTTTCCGCCCGCTGGCAATGCGAACGTCCAACGGACAGCCGGACTTAATCTCCATGACGAGCGAGCGCGCAAAAAAGTTAGTTAAACAAAGCACGCGGCGGATCGTCAAGAAGGCACCGTCATCATTTTTGTTCGCCATGCCGCTCAATCCCGATCTCGAGTCTTTCCTGGAGCTGGTGCAGCTCGGCGACAGCCAGCCCATGCATCTGCAAACGCCGGCTGCCGCCCGTGCCAGCTACGACGCCGCCACGCCCATGCTCGACGCCCCCGGCGCCGAATCGGTCGCCACGCTGGATCTTTCCCTACCCTGCCCCGGCGGCCGCCAGATCGGCGCCCGGCTGTATTCCCCGTCCGCCAGCGAGGCCCTGCCTTGCCTGCTGTTCTTCCACGGCGGCGGCTTTTGCATAGGCGGTCTGGATTCCCATGATGCGCTGTGCCGCGACCTGGCCGAACGCACGCCCTGCAAGGTGCTGGCTGTCGACTACCGCCTGGCGCCGGAACATAAATTCCCGGCCGCTTTCGACGATGCGTGCGAGGCCTGGACCTGGCTGCGCAGCCATGCCGCCAGCCACGGCATCGACGGCAGGCGCCTGGCCGTCGGCGGCGATAGCGCGGGCGGTACGCTGGCGGCCGCGCTGTGCATCGCCCTGCGCCAAGCCGGCGAGCAGCAGCCCGCGTTGCAGGTGCTGATCTACCCCTGTACCAGCAGCCAGCAAAACAGCCTTTCGCACCAAAATCACGGCAACGGTTATTTGCTGGAGGCGGCGACCCTGCAATGGATGTTCGCCAACTACCTGAATCACGAGGATGAGCGCAACGACTGGCGTTTTGCGCCGCTGGCGGCGCCCGATGTATCCGGCCTGGCCCCAGCGCATATCGTCCTGGCCGAATACGATCCGCTACTGGACGAGGGCGTGGCTTACGCAGCCAAGCTGCGCGATGCCGGCGTGCCGGCCACCCTGAAGATCTATCCAGGCATGGTGCATGATTTTGCCCGCCTGGGGAATATCTTGGACGATGCAGAGACCCTGCGCGACGACCTGGCGCGCATTCTCTCCGGCGTCTTTGCCGGCGCAGCCTTCCTTGTGGGCGAAACAGCCGATGATTGACAGCCAAAACCTGCTCCGCGTGGAAGACTGCGCCGTCCCGCTGCTGAACCAGCATAATGCACAGGAACGCTCGCTTTGGCTGCCGCAGGCACAAGTGATGCTGCCTCTAAGCTACCGCATCAGCGCCGGACATAGCCACCCCGTACGTCCATCACAGCCGGCCGGTGTCGTGTATCGCCGCTATATTCCCTGGCTGGAGCGGACGCTGAGCTTTCGCGTGGCAGACGCTGATACCGACCTGCCCCACTTCCACCGCTGGATGAACGATCCGCATGTGGCCGAATTCTGGGAAGAAGAAGGCGATACGGATTACCACCGCGCCTATCTCGAACGGCTCGGCGCCGATGCGCACAGCATCCCGCTGATCGCCTGCCTGGACGAGCGCCCCATCGGCTACTTTGAGGTCTATTGGGCCAAGGAAGACCGCATTTCGCCCTTTTGCGAAGCGGCCGACTTCGACCGCGGCTGGCATGTGCTGATCGGCGAAGCGGATTGCCGGGGCAAGGCCTTTGTATCGGCCTGGCTGCCTTCGATCTCGCACTACCTCTTCCTGGACGACGGCCGCACGCGCCGGCTGGTCATCGAACCGCGCTCGGACAATCAGCGCATGCGGCGCAATCTGCAGCGCTCCGGCTACGACCTGCTGCACGAGTTCGACTTTCCGCATAAACGCGCCGTGCTGGGCGTGCTGCCACGCCAGCGCTTCTTCGAAGAACAATTCTGGGCGCCGCAATAAACCGAATGCCCTAAAAAGAAACCCCAGACCTTGATCTGGGGTTTCTTTTATCTAGCCCTGCAATACTCCTTCACCTAGACGCACTGCCTGTTCCAGCCATTGCTCGCTGCGCGTGATGGTGTAGTGCCCCGCCGCGATTTCGCTGGCCGTGCCTTGCGCACCGGTCTGACGCAGCAGCTCCGTCTTCTGGCCGGCATCGCGGCCCTCGGCCCACCAGTAATGCGGCTGGCAAGCCAGCTTGTTCAGCGGCCCGGCTTCGATCGACAGTGCTTTCAGATGGCGCGCCACCTCGAACCCGCGCAGCAGCTCGGCCGCCCCCATTGCGCCATAAACGCTGCGGTTGCCGGCCAAAGCCTGCGACAGCAACACCTCCAGCTCGGGGCCGGGGACTGGTGGCAAGGCATCCAGCGTCACGCCCGGCAGCACCTGCGTCAGGAAATCGCTGAAGTCCTGCTGCCATGGCGGCATCGCCGCCTGCTCGGTGCCGGGAATGAAGGGATCGACCAGGCCGGCGAAGCTGACAGCCTGCCCTTCGGCCTCCAGCAGCGCCGCCACCATCGCCGCCAGCGTGCCGCCGAGCGACCATCCCAGCAGGCGATATGGTCCTGCGGCCTGCGTCTGGCGGATCATGCTCGCATAATCGCGCGCCATCTGCTCCAGCGAGGCATCCACATGGGCGCTGTCCGCCAGCATGCGGCAAGCGATGCCGTAGACGGTGGCCACGCCGTCCAACCTTCTGGCCAGCGGCTGGTAATCGAAAATGGTGCCGAATCCCGCATGCAGGCAGAATACCGGCTCGCTGCCTTCGCGGTTCAGGAGCGTGACGCCGGATTGCGCCGCCTGTTCTTCCGCTTCCAAGCCAAGCAGTTGCGCAATGGTCGGCTTCTGCGTCAGATCGCGCAGCTTGAAGTTGAAGCGCGCATCTTTCAGGGCGCGCAAACGCGAAATCAGCTTCAGGCAAAGCAGCGAGTCGCCGCCCAGTTCGAAGAAATTATCGGTTTCGCCCACCCTCTCGACGCCCAGCACCTCCTGCCACAAGCCGGCCATGAGCTGGGCTTCAGGCGTGGACGGCGCGCGATACTGGCGCGCGCTTTCAGCCTGGATCGGCGGCAGCGAGTGCCGATCCAGCTTGCCGGTCGGCAGGCGCGGAAGCCTCGGCAGGACCGCATAGGCTGACGGCTGCATGAAGTCCGGCAGCGTATCGGCCACCGCCATGCGCGCCATCTGCATGACCTCCTGGGCTGGCGCATCGCTGGCGAGATAGGCCTGCAGACTGGCGCCGCCCTCTCCAGCGGCGGCCAGCACGGCGACGTCACTCACGCCAGCCACCTTGCGCAACTGCGCCTCGATCTCACCGAGCTCGATGCGGAAGCCGCGAATCTTGACCTGATGGTCGGCACGGCCGATATATTCGGCATTGCCGTCGTCCAGCCAGCGCACCAGATCCCCGGTGCGGTACAGGCGTCCGCCCGTGGCGCTGAATGGATCGGCCACAAAACGCTCCGCTGTCAGGTCGCTGCGGCCGATATAGCCGCGCGCCAGGCCGTAACCGCCGATATACAGCTCACCCACCGCGCCATGCGGTACCAGCTGCATATCGGCGTCCAGCACATAGGCGGTGCGCTCACCGACCGGACGGCCGATCGGCGCATAGGCGCAGGCAAAGCTGTCGTCGCCGCGCGCTTGCCAGATCAGCGGCGTGACCACGGTTTCGGTCGGGCCGTAGCCATTGATCAGGCGCTGTGGCCGCAGGTGGCGGCGTACCTGCTCAAATCCCGCCTTGGGCATGGCTTCGCCGCCAAAGACATACAGTTCCACCGGCGGCGGATTGCCGGCAATACCGGCCCAATCGGCCAACTGGCTCAGGTACGCAGGCGGGAACGCCACGGTGGACACGCTATAGCGGTGCAGCGCATCGCTGGCCTGTTCCGCCGTCCAGACTTCCGGATCGCGGATGGCGACCGAGGCGCCTGCGGTCAGGGCGCTGATCCAGCGTTCATGCGCCCCGTCAAAGGAGAAGGACATGAACAGCAGCTCGCAGGAATCGGGCTGCGTGGCGTAAATCTCGTTGGTCGCCGCGCAATGCATGGCCAGCGGACCATGCGCCACCGCCACGCCTTTCGGCTGGCCGGTCGATCCCGAGGTGTAGATCACATATGCCAGTTGCTGCTCGCCGAGGGCAATGCCGGGATTGGCCGCATTGCCGCCTTCGAGCTGCAACTGCTCCAGCCAGGCCGTTGGGCAAGGCAAATTATGCTGGTACGCACCGCTGCCGATCAGCAGCGCCGGCGCGCAGTCGCCAATGATGTAGCGCAGACGCTCCAACGGATATTCGGCATCCAGCGGCACATAGCCTGCGCCCGTCTTCAAAATCGCCAGCAGCGTTACGATCATATCGGTGGAACGCGGCAGCAGCACCGCCACGCGGTCTTCCGGCTTCAACCCCTGGCCCAGCAGCCAGTGCGCCAGGCGGTTGGCGCGCGCATTCAACTCGGCAAAGCTGAGGACTTGATCGCCCATCCGCAACGCCACCGCATCTGGACGCAACTGCGCCTGCTCTTCGATCTGCTGATGCACCCAAGCCGGGCGCTGGCTGAAACCGGTCTGGCCCAGCGCCAGAACAGCTTCCGCCGCCGGCGCCTTGAGCCGTTTCAGTTCGCCCATCGGCAGCTCGGGCGTGGAACTCATGGCCTGCAGCAGCTCGTCCATTTCCGCGCGCAAGGCCAGTACCTCGTCCTCGCCAAAGCTGGCACGCGCGTAGCAGAATTCGATTTCCAGCGCCCCTTCCAGCGTGACCTGCAAGTCCATCGCATAGCCGGTCAGGCCTTCGCTGCCCACGTCGCCGAAACTCAGGCCATGCGCCAGCGGCTCGCTCAAGGCCTTATGCATTGGATAATTCTCGAACACGATGATGCTGTCGAACAGCGCCTGGCCACTGCTGCCGCCCCAGCGCTGGATCTGCGCCAGCGGCGTATGCTCATATTGGCGCGCATCCAGATTGGCCGTCTGTAGGCGGCGCAGGAACTCGCCTACAGGCAGCTGCGGCTGGCGCGCGGCCAACACTGGAATGGTGTTGATGAACAAGCCGACCATTTCCTCCGCGCCGGCCAGGTCGGACGGACGTCCGGCCACGGTCGCGCCGAAGCAAACGGTATCTTTCCCCAGATGGCGCTGCAGCAGGGTCGCCCACGCCGCCTGCACCACCGTATTCACCGTCACATGCTGGCTTTTGGCGTTATCGGACAGAACGCGGGTTTGCGCCGCATCCCAGCGCAGATAGATTTTGCCGTAACCCGTTTCCTCGCGGCGGCGGCTTGCCAGCAAGCTTGGGCCGTCCAGGTGCTGCAACTGGCCGCGCCAGTATTCCTCCGCCGCCTCGCCGGGCTGGCGCTTGAGCCAGCGGATGTAGTCGCCGTAATGGGCCTGCACCGGCTCCAGCGTCTGGCCGCCGTAGGTTTGCAGCAGCTCGCCAAGCAGGCGTGACTGGCTCCAGCCATCCAGCAAAATATGGTGCATGCTTAACAGCAGGCGGTGTTCGTTCTCGCCCACGCGCAGCAGGAACAGACGCGCCAGCGCCGGACGCGAGAAATCGGTGATACGCAGCAGTTCGGCCGAACGCAGCTCGCCCAGGCTTGCCTCGATATCGCCGTGGCCGCGCCAATCCAGTGTCTCGACAAAAGCATCCGCCTCGCGCCAGACCATTTGCAAGGCCATGTCGGCGCCGGCCTGCCATGCGAAACCGGTACGCAATACCGCGTGGCGCTGCACCATAACATGCCAGGCCTGCGCCAATCGCGCCGCGTTCAAGCCGCTTACTGCGACGCTGAGCTGATTCATATACAGGCCGCTGCCCGGCGCTTCCAGCGACAGGAACAGCATGCCTTCCTGCAGCGGCGACAAGGGATACACATCCTCAATATCGGCCGGGTCGAGAGACAAGGCGGCCAACGCCGCCCCGTTCAGATAGTCGCTTAAACGGCCGCGAGTCTGCTGCGGCGCGGCTTGCGCCACGGCTTCCAGCGGGCGCAGTGCGCAAGCCAGATCGGCAATCGTCGGACGCTCGAACATCAGTTTGGGATTCAAATCCCAGCCCGAGCGCCGCGCACGCGCAACGATTTGCAGACTCAGGATCGAATCACCGCCCAGTTCAAAGAAATTGTCCTGCCGTCCCACCTGGGCCAGTCCCAGCACATCGGACCAGATAGCGGCCAGGGTTTCTTCCAGTGCGCCTTGCGGCGCTTCGTAGCTGCGGGCCGCCAGTTCCGGCTCCGGCAGCGCCTTGCGGTCCACCTTGCCGTTGGCGTTCAGCGGCAGACTTGGCATGACCATGATCGCGCCCGGCACCATATGTTCGGGCAGCGTGCGGCGCAGCCGTTCGCGCAGCACCGCCGCTTCAACGTTCTGCCCCTCGTGTTCGGACAGATAAGCCACCAGCAGCGTGCCACCCGGACCCTGTTTGGCCACCACCACCACTTCCCGCACCTCGGGCTGGGCCAGCAGCTGCGCCTCAACCTCACCCAATTCGACGCGGAAACCGCGAATTTTCACCTGATGGTCGATCCGGCCCAGGTATTCAAGCTGTCCTTCTTCGTTCCAGCGTACCAGATCCCCGGTGCGGTACAAGCGGCCGCCGTGCGGATCGAAAGGATCGGCCACAAAGCGTTCCGCGCTCAGGCTGGGGCGGTCGAGGTAACCGCGCCCCAAGCTTACGCCGCCCAGATACAGCTCGCCCGCCACGCCGGCTGGCGTCAGATTCAGTCCAGCATCCAGCACATAGGTGCGGGTATCGCTGATCGGGCGGCCGATCGGCACCTGGTTCTGTCCATCGTCGCGGCAGGCCCAGTTGGTGACGTGGATGGCGGTTTCCGTCGGGCCGTAGAGATTGTGCAGGCCAGCCTGGCGCAGACGCCGGAAAGTCTCTTTCTGCGTTTCCGCCGGCATGGCCTCACCGCCGCAGATGATGTGCTTCAGGCGCGTGCTGGCCTCAATGCCCTCGTGCGCAAGGAAGGCCTGCAGCATGGCTGGCACAAAATTCACCGTGGTGACCTGGTGCTGCTGTATCAGCGCAACCAGGCGGGCCGGATCGCGCTGGTCGCCCGGCAAAGCCAGAGCCAGGCGCGCGCCGGAAGTCAAAGGCCAGAACAGCTCCCAGACCGACACGTCGAAGCCGAACGGCGCCTTGTGCAGCACCGTATCATCCGCATTCAAATGATATGTATCCTGCATCCACAACATGCAGCTCGCCACGGCATGGTGGCGGTTGGCCGCGCCCTTGGGCATGCCGGTCGAGCCGGAGGTGTAGATCACATAGGCCAGATTTTCGCCGTGGACGGGGATGTCCGGATTCTCCACGCTCTCAGCGCTCAGATCGATCTGGTCCAGCAGCAGCACGCGTTCCGGCGCGAGACCCGGAGCGATACCCTGCAAGGCAGCATGGCTTAACAGAAGGCTGATCGCGCTGTCTTCAGCCATATATTGCAGACGCTCAGGCGGATACTCCGGGTCCAGCGGCACATAGGCTGCGCCGATTTTCAGGATGGCCAGTAAGGCCGCCACCATATCGATGGAGCGCTCGATGCAGACACCAATCTTGTCCTCAGGTCTCAAGCCATGGGCCAGCAAGCGATGCGCCAAGCGGTTGGCCTTGGCGTTCAGTTCCGCATAACTCAAAACCTGCTCGCCGAACAGCAAGGCCTGGGCTTGCGGCTGCAAGGCCGCCTGGCGTTCGAACAACCGATGCAGCGGCGCCACGTCGGCATGGCAGCGGCGATTCGCGCTCCATTGACGCAGCAGCGCCATCTCCATCCCACTCATCACGGGCAACTCGCAAGCCAGCGTTCCGGGCTGCGACACCAGCGCCTCCACCAGCGCGACGGAAGCTTCCTGCATCATTTCGCATAGGCGCAATGCGCCAATGGCTGGCGGTACCTGAGCCACCAGTGCAAAGTCGCCATCCATATCGTCCACCGACATGGAAAGCGGATAATTGCTGCGTTCTTCGCCACCCAGCAGTTCCACGCCTTCCCATACGCCAGCGTCATTGGACGGCTTGCTGCCATAGCGGTAGTTCAAGAGCGCAGAGAACAGCGGCGTGCCACCCGGCAGGCCACTGCAGCGCTGCGCCAGCGACAGGCTGGCATGCTCGTGATGCAGCAATCCGGTCAGCGCGGCATGGGTCTGGCGCAGGCATTGCACCACATCCTGCGTTCCAAGGCGGATACGCAGGGGCAGAGTGTTGATAAACAGGCCAAGCGCGCGGCTCACATCTTCACCGCCCTGCATGCGGCCAAACAGCACCGTGCCGAAGACCACATCATCCTTCCCTGAAGCCTTGGCCAGGACCACAGCCCAGGCCAGATGGAAGAGCGTCGCGGCGCTCACGCCCTGGCTCTGCGCCGCCTGGCGCAAGCGGGCGGACAGGGACGGCGCCAATTCCAGCCTGGCCTGTTCGACCGCGCTGCCATTGCCCTGAACATCGATCAGGTTGAATGGCGCCGTTGGTTCTTCGACATCGCCCAGCATCTGGCTGAAGAAGGTTTCCTGCTCTTCCTGGCTGACGCCGAAGCGGGCTTGCGCCACAAAATCGCGGAACGGCACTGCGGGCGGCAATGCCCCACCCTGCTGGATCATGCCGATTTCTTCCACCAGCAGTTCCAGCGTGGTATGGTCCACCACCAGATGATGGCTGGGCAATTGCAGCAGATAGCGTCCGCTAGCGTGGTCACGCGTGGCCAGCGCCCGTATCATCGGCGCCTGGCGCACATCGATGCGGTAGTGTGCCGGATTGACGGCTGCGGTCAGCACGGTGGCAGCATCGTCAGTCCCGACATCCAGCCACTCCGTTTGCAGGCGCGCATCGCGCCATACGATTTGCAGCGGTTCCTTCAAACCTTCCCACAACACGGCCGTGCGCAGAATATCGTGGCGCGCGATAACCTGATTCAGGCTCTCGACGAAACGCGATAAACGCTGCTCGCTGTCGAAGCTGAGCATCTGCGGCGTGACATAGGCATCTCCCTCGCTTTGCAGCACATGGTGGAAGAGTATGCCTTCCTGCAGCGGGGCAAGCGGGTAAATATCCTGGATATTGGCAGCGCCGCCCGGAACCGCGGATTCGATGATGGCGATCTGCTCGGCGTTGAGGGAAGCCAGCGTCACCATTTCCGGCGTCAGCGCGCTGCAGCCCTTCGGAATCCCGTTCGGCGGCACGGCCACCCGTCCATATACCGAGGCGTCCTGCTCCAGCACCTTGGCAAACGCAGCCAGTTGCGGGTACTGGAACAGATTGCGTACCTGGGCCGGCAGGCCTTGGCCGCGCATGCGCTCCAGCAGTTTCAGAGCCAACAGGGAATGGCCGCCGAGTTCGAAGAAGTTGTCCTCGCGGCCAATTTTTTCCACACCCAGCAGCTCGGACCAGAGTGCCGCCAGTTTCTCTTCGATCTGGCCTTGCGGCGCCTCGTATGCGGCCGAGCTGAAATCCGGCTCCGGCAAGGCCTTGCGATCCACCTTGCCATTGGCGTTGAGCGGCAGTGCCTCCAGCACCACGATGGCGCTTGGCACCATATAGTCCGGCAGCAGCTGCGCCAGACGCTCGCGCAGCAGGCTCGCTTCGCAGTCCACGCCAGTCTGCGGCGAAACATAGGCCACCAACCGCGTTCCGGCCGCGCCTTCGCGCGCCATCACCACCGCCTCGCGCAGCTCCGGCTGCGCCAGCAACTGCGCTTCGATCTCGCCCAGTTCGATGCGCAGGCCGCGTATCTTCACCTGATGGTCAAGGCGGCCCAGATATTCCAGCTGGCCTTCGCCATTCCAGCGCACCAGGTCACCGGTACGGTACAAGCGTCCGCCCAGCGGGTCGAAAGGATCGGCCACGAAACGCTCCGAAGTCAGCGCGGGACGCTCCAGATAGCCGCGCGCCAGGCCGATCCCGCCCAGATACAGCTCGCCCGCCACACCGGCCGGCACCAGATTCAGCTCGCCATCCAGCACATAGGTTTTGGTCTGACTGATCGGCTGGCCGATCGGCACCTGGCTGCTCCCATCGGCGCGGCAAGTCCAGTGGGTCACGTCGATGGCCGCTTCGGTCGGGCCATACAGGTTGTAGAGTGCCGCCTGTGGCAGGAGCTTGAAGACGCCGTTCTGCGCCTCGGCAGGCAGTGCCTCGCCGCTGCAGACAATGCGCGCCAGGCTGCGGCAGTCCGCCACACCTTCATGCGCCAGGAAGGCTTGCAGCATCGACGGCACGAAATGCAGGGTCGTGACCTGGTGCCGGCAAATCAGCTCGCGCAAGCGTGCCGGTTCACGATGCTCGCCCGGCGCGGCAATCGCCAGCCGCGCGCCCATCATCAGGGGCCAGAAGAATTCCCACACCGAGACATCGAAGCTGAACGGGGTCTTTTGCAGCACCGTGTCGGCAGGCGTCAGCCGGTAAGCCTGCTGCATCCACGCCAGCCGGTTGTACAAGGAGCGATGGCGGTTGGCCGCACCTTTTGGTCTGCCGGTCGAACCGGAGGTGTAGATCACATAGGCCAGATTCTCGCCATTCAGCGCGGGGGCCGGATTATGTTCCGGCTGGCCGCCCAGCTCCAATTGATCGAGGGCCAGCGCGGCCACACCGTCGTGGCGGAACTGCGGCAGCAGCTGGCTATGCGTCAGCAGCAGGTTGATGCCGCTGTCTTCGACCATATAGCGCAGGCGTTCGGCCGGATACTCGGGATCGAGCGGCACGTAGGCGCCGCCCGCCTTGAGGATAGCCAGCAGGCCGACCACCATCTCGAAGGAACGTTCCAGCGCGATGCCGACCTTGCTCTCCGGCCGCACGCCAAGCTGGATCAGATGATGGGCCAAGCGGTTGGCACGAGCATTCAGCTCGCCATAGCTCAACGATGCCTCGCCAAACAGCAGTGCGCAGGATTCCGGCTGGCTATCGGCCAGCTTTTCAAACAGGCGATGCACCGGCTGTTCACCATCATGGTGTGCGCGGTTGTCGCCCCATTGCTGCAACTGGGCATGCTGCGCCTCATCCAGCAGCTCGACATCGCCCAGCAATTGCTCCGGATTGTCGCTCAGGGCTTGCAGAATCACCTGGTAATGCTGCGCAAAGCGCGCGATGGTTGCCTCGTCGAATAGCTCGGCAGCATAGCTGAAGGTGGCGATCAGCACCCCGTTTTCATCTTCCCGCGTATCCAGCGTCAGCTCAAACTGCGCCTGTTGGCGATCCAACGCATAGTCGTTCAGCTCCAGCCCCGGCAACTGCTGCAAGGCATGGTAGTCGGTACGTTGATGATTGAACATCACCTGGAACAGCGGATTGCCGCTCAAGCTGCGCTCCGGCTGCAACGCCTCCACCAACTGCTCATACGGCAGATCCTGATGCTCCTGCGCACCCAGGGCGGCTTCGCGCGTTTGCGCCAGCGCCTGCTCCAGGCTGATACGGCCATGCAGCCGGTTGCGCAGCACCTGCGTATTGACGAAGAAGCCGATCACGCGTTCGCTTTCCACGCGATGGCGGTTGGCGATCGGCACGCCGATGCGGACATCAGCCTGTCCTGTATAGCGGTTCAGCAAAGCCTGGAAGCCGGACAGCAAAGCCATGAACAGGGTCGCACCCTGCGTTTGCGCGCGTTTCCGCAGATTGGATGCCAGCTCGGAAGGCAGCGTGACGCTGTGGCGCGCGGCGCGGTAGACGCCATCGGCGCGGCGCAGCCGATCGGCCGGCAATTGCAGGACCGCCTGCTCCGTCCCCAATTGCTCTGTCCAATAGGCGAGCTGGCGCTCCTGCTCCCCTGCTTCCATCCAGCTACGCTGCCATATGGCGTAGTCCGCGTACTGGATCGGCAACTCAGCCAGCGCTGCGGCGCCCTCTTGCACGGCAGCGCGGTACAGCGCGGCGAATTCGTCGACGATGATCTGCATCGACCAGCCATCGGAAATGATATGGTGCATGACCACCACCAGCACATGCGCATCGGCGGCGGACTTGATCAGGCCGACCCGCAGCAGCGGGCCTTGGGTCAGGTCGAAGCTCTGCTGGCTGATGCGCATGGCTTCCTGCCGTACGCGCGCTTCGCGTTCGTCTTCCGGCAGTGCACTCAGATCGGCCAGCTCAATATCCAGCTCCAGCTGCGGCAGGATAGCTTGCTCGGCCAGGCCATCGCTGCCTGGCTGGAATACTGTGCGCAAGGCTTCGTGGCGCGCCACCAGCGCGGAAAATGCGCTGTGCACGGCAGCAGCATTCAACTCTCCCTTTAACGCAAGTGCGCCGGCGATATGGTAGGCCGTGCTGGATGGATCCAGCTGCCATAGGAACCATTGGCGCGCCTGGGCGTATGACAAGGAACAGGCCTGCGCTGCCGATCCGTCGCGCTTCAGAATCGGAAACTGGCCGATACTCATGCCGTCCGCTCTCAGGCGCTGGTACACCGCACGGCGCTGCCCGGCGGACAGTTGCGCAAATTTCTCCGCAATACGGCGCGTTGCGACGTCACTCATCAAACATTCTCCAAACTATCGATAAAGGAATCAAGATCGGCCAAGGCCTGTTCATTGGACTTTCCGTGCTGAGCGCCGATATGCCGCGCCATCTCTGCAAGGGCGGGATAACGGAATACATCCTTGACGCTCAGTTCAAACTGCATATCCCGCTGAATGCGGGCCGTCAACTGAACCGCCAGAAGCGAATGCCCACCCAGCTGGAAAAAGTTATCGTTGCGGCCAATGCGGTCCATGCCCAGCAACTCGGCCCACAGAGCCGCCAGCGCCGCTTCCATGCCATCCTGCGGGGCTTCGTAGCGGAATGCCTGGGGCAGTTCCGGTTCGGGCAAGGCCTTGCGGTCAATTTTTCCGTTGGCGTTGAGCGGCAGTGCCTCCAGCACCACGATGGCGCCTGGCACCATGTAGTCCGGCAGCAGCTGTGCCAGGCGCTCGCACAACGAGCTTGCTTCGCAGTCCACGCCAGTCTGCGGCGAAACATAGGCCACCAGCCGCGCTCCTGCCGCGCCTTCGCGCGCCACCACCACCGCCTCGCGCAGCTCCGGCTGCGCCAGCAATTGCGCTTCGATCTCGCCCAGTTCGATGCGCAGGCCGCGTATCTTCACCTGATGGTCAAGGCGGCCCAGATATTCCAGCTGGCCTTCGCCATTCCAGCGCACCAGGTCACCGGTGCGATACAAGCGTCCGCCCAGCGGATCGAAAGGATCGGCCACGAAACGCTCCGAAGTCAGCGCGGGACGCTCCAGATAGCCGCGCGCCAGGCCGATCCCGCCCAGATACAGCTCGCCCGCCACACCGGCCGGCACCAGATTCAGCTCTCCATCCAGCACATAGGTTTTGGTCTGGCTGATCGGCTGGCCGATCGGCACCTGACTGCTCCCATCGGCGCGGCAAGTCCAGTGGGTCACGTCGATGGCCGCTTCGGTCGGGCCATACAGGTTGTAGAGTGCCGCCTGCGGCAGCAGCTTGAAGACGCCGTTCTGCGCCTCGGCAGGCAGTGCCTCGCCGCTGCAGACAATGCGCGCCAGGCTGCGGCAGTCCGCCACGCCCTCATGCGCCAGGAAGGCTTGCAGCATCGACGGCACGAAATGCAGGGTCGTTACCTGATGCCGGCAAATCAGCTCGCGCAGGCGTGCCGGTTCACGATGCTCGCCCGGCGCGGCAATCGCCAGCCGCGCCCCTATCATCAGGGGCCAGAAGAATTCCCACACCGAGACATCAAAGCTGAACGGGGTCTTTTGCAGCACCGTGTCGGCGGGCGTCAGCCGGTAAGCCTGCTGCATCCAGGCCAGCCGGTTGTACAAGGAGCGATGGCGGTTGGCCGCACCTTTGGGTCTGCCGGTCGAACCGGAGGTGTAGATCACATAAGCCAGATTCTCGCCATTCAGCGCGGGGGCCGGATTATGTTCCGGCTGGCCGCCCAGCTCCAATTGATCGAGGGCCAGCGCGGCCACACCGTCGTGGCGGAACTGCGGCAGCAGCTGGCTATGCGTCAGCAGCAGGTTGATGCCGCTGTCTTCGACCATATAGCGCAGGCGTTCGGCCGGATACTCGGGATCGAGCGGCACGTAGGCGCCACTCGCCTTGAGGATAGCCAGCAGGCCGACCACCATCTCGAAGGAACGTTCCAGCGCGATGCCAACCTTGCTCTCCGGCCGCACGCCAAGCTGGATCAGATGATGGGCCAGGCGGTTGGCGCGCGCATTCAACTCACCATAGCTCAGCGACGCCTCGCCAAACAGCAGTGCGCAGTTCTGCGGACGCGCCGCGGCCTGCAATTCGAACAGACATTGGACCGGCTCCTCGCCATCATGATGTCTGCGGTTATCGCCCCATTGCGCCAAACGGGCTTGCTGCACTTCGCTCAGCAGCTTGATTTCACCCAGCGCCTGCTCCGGGTTGTCTGCCAGGGCTTGCAGCAGCACCAGATAATGTTCCGCCATGCCTTCGATATAGGCTGCATCGAACAGTTCCGGCGCGTAGCTGAAGCTGGCCGTCACGCTGCCACCCGAGCTTTCGTAAGTTGTCAGCGACAGCTCGCTTTGCACATTCTGTTCGGCGAAGTCGACACGCTCCACCGCAAGGCCCGGCCATTGAGCCAGAGAGCCATGATCCAGCCGCAGATGGTTGAACATCACCTGGAACAATGGATTGCCGGTCAGGCTGCGTTCCACCTGCATGGCGTCGACCAGCCAGTCCAGCGGCAAATCCTGGTGTGCCTGGGCGCCAAGCGCATTGTCGCGGGTCTGCTCCAGCAGCCGCGCCAGCGGCAGCTTCGCGTTCAAACGCGCCGGCAGCACCTGAGTATTCACAAAGAAGCCGACCAAGCCCGCCGTCTCCGCGTGATGGCGGTTGGCGACCGGGACGCCGACACGTATATCGGTCTGGCCGCTGTAGCGGAACAAAAGGGCTTGAAACGCCGTAAGCAGCGCAGTAAAAAAGGTCGCCCCATGATTTTGCGCCTGGCGCCGCAATGCCGCAGCCAGTTCGAATGGCAGCTGGACGGCATGGCGGGCCGCACCATACGTCGTTTCAGCGTGGCGCGGACGGGCGGTTTGCAGATTCAGTGCGGGCTGGTGCGCCCCCAACATATCCCTCCACCAGGCCAGTTGCCGTTCGCCTTCCACGCCCGCTAGCAGATTGCGCTGCCATACCGCGTAATCAGAATACTCAATCGGCAGTTCAGGCAGTTGCAGCGCCCTTCCCTGCACGCTAGCGGCGTATCGCTGCGCCAGTTCATCCAGGATCAGCTGCGTGGAATAGCCGTCCGAGACAATATGATGCATGACCACCACCAGCTGGTGTTCATCCTCGTCCACCTTGAACAGGGCCGCGCGCAGCAAAGGGCCGCTTGCGAGGTCGAAGGACTTGGCGCAGAGGCGGCGTATTTCTTCATCCAGTGCGCTGCCGCTCATTGTCTGGCAAGGCAGTCCAACGGCAGGAGGCGCCTGCACCAGTTGGCGCAGGCTGCCATCCTGCTCCTGGCGGAATACCGTTCGCAGGGATGGATGGCGGACTATCAACGCCTCCAGGCTGGCACGCAATGCTTCGGCATCCAGGTGACCGCTGAAACGTAAGCCGCCGCTCAAATGATAGGCCGCACTATCCTGATCGAGCTGCCACAGGAACCACTGACGCTGCTGGGAGAAGGAAAGTTCAGCCGTACCGCCGGAGGCTCGGCGTGGTATGGCTTGCGCCGGTGTGAGGCCTGCAGCGGGTTTGGCGGCGCCGCTCAGGCGCGCCTGGAGTTTCGCCAGTTGCGCAGGGCTGAGCCGTGCACGCAATGCGGCCAGGGTGTTCATATCGGACATTGAAGGAACCTTTACAGCTGTGGAGACACCGCAGCCGCCTCGGCGCGCTCGATGTCTTCTATCATTCGGGTTTCGACCATCACCGCCAGCGCGGCAACCGTCGGATTCTTGAAAAAGCCAGCCGGATGCAGCTCAACGCCATATGCGCTACGCACCTTGGCCAGCAGTTGAATGGCAAGCAGCGAATCACCACCGAGTTCGAACAGATTGTCGTTGGCTCCGACCGGCGCAATACCAAGGAATTCGCTCCATAGCGCAGCCAGGCCTTCTTCCAGAGGACCGGCCGGTTCGGCATATGCCTCGGACAAGGCAGGACGCGCATGCTGCTGGCGGCGTGGCGCCGGTTCAGGCAACAGACGATCCGCCAGTTCCATCGATGCGCCACGCGCCATCTGCCGTTCCAGCCCAATGGTCGATATCAGCACCTGCGGCAGCTGCGGGCCGGAGAGAATGCGTTCCAGCAGAGGACCGGCATCTGCTGCGGCTATGCCTTCATCGTCCGGCAGCTGCTGTCCGGCCGCCATGCCCAGATCGCGCCAGACGTCCCAGTTGACTGAAACCAGCCAAGGGCCTTCGCCGCTGGTGGCGCGCTGCGACAGCGCATCCAGGACAGCGTTCGCGGCGCAGTAGTCGGCTTGCGCAAAGCCGCCCGTGACGGCCGTCAGCGAAGAACAGAACAGAACAAAATCCAATGCCTCGTCCTTCACTGCTTCCAGCAGAACCATGGTGCCTTGCAGTTTTGGCGCAAACACCTTTTCCACGCTGGCACGCTGTTTGGTAGCGATCAGGCCTCCCCCAGCGATACCAGCGGCGTGAATCACGCCATTCAAGGCGCCAAACCTGGCGCGGGTAGCGGCGACGGCGGCCACCATTTGCCCAGCGTCGCCAACATCGGCTTGAACGGCCAGCACTTCAGCGCCCAGCGCCTCCAGCTCCTGCAAGACCGGCGCATCGGACGGCAAGACGCTACGGCTCGCCAGAACCAGCTTTGCCTGCCACGTCCGCGCCAGATATCGGGCCAGCACCATGCCAACACCACCCGCGCCACCCGTGATCAGATACACGCCATGGCGGCGCAAGCGCTGGTCTGCCGCAATCGATCTTGGCAGCGCTTCGTATTCCTTGAGCCAGCGATGCGGCCCGCGATAGGCTGCAAGCATTTCACCCCGGGGCGCATTCATTTCGCCGACCACCTGGCTCGCCAAGGTCTGCTCACTGGCGCTACCGGCCGCGGGCAGCACAATATCCAGCAGCCGGCACGAGATGTTCGGGTACTCCTGTGGTATCACCTTGCAGGGACCATACAGGGCAGCCTGCTGCGGATGCAGTTGTTCCATCCCGGTGACATCTGCCAACCCGTCGCTCAGCACCGTAATCGCAGCGGCGCCAACACCGGCGCCATCCAATGCCTGTGCCAAAGCCAGCAGGCTATGGAAGCCGCGCTCCAGAGCATCCGGCTGGCTTCCTGAATTCAGCGCCCACATATGGCATACATCGATGGCTGCGGCGGATTGCAGCGCCTGGAGCAGTTGCGCCAGATCGCCCGCATCACCGGGCCGTACGGCATAGCAATTGGCCGCAATGCGTTCAAAACCCGAGCCACGTTCAACCCGGACCATCTCCCGCCCTTGCGCCAGCAGGCGGTCGGCCAGCTTGTCGGCGAAACTGGTTTCATCGGCCAGCAGCAGTACCGGGCTGCAGCGTAGCTCGTCAACGGAATTCAAGGGCAAGGCACGTTTCCACACAGGACGCAGGAACCAGTCGTCCATGCCGCGCGCTTTCTCGACCTTTATCGGGGTGGTATCGGCCCAGTATGACTGGCGTTCGAAGGAATATCCCGGCAAAGCAACGCGCCGTTTTCCGACTATGCCCAGCGCCGCTGCATTCAGCTCGACTCCGGCTACCCAAAGCTGCGCCAGGCAAAGCGCATGCTGCTGCGCGTTCTGGCTGCGCCGCGCCGGATGCGCCTGCGTGGCGAGCACCGGACGCTCTGCCGCCAGCGCATGGCGGCGCGCGAGACTGCTCAACGTTTCGCCCGGGCCGACTTCCAGCAGCAGGCGGTTGGGTTTCTCCAGCAGAGTTGTCAAGCCATCGGCGAAACGCACCGTGCCACGCATATGGCGCAGCCAGTAGACAGGGTCACAAGCTTCTTCCGCCTTGATCCAGTTTCCGCTCAGATTGGAAATGAATGGAATCCTGGGCACTTGCAGCGCAACTTTGCGCAGCAAGGCTTCGAATTCGGCCAGCACCGGTTCGACCAGCGTGGAATGGAAGCCGCGGCTGACGTGCAGACGGCGCGTTCCCACGCCTCGTCCAGCAAGTTGACGCTCAACCGCTTCAACGGCAACGACAGGACCGGCCAAGACGCATAGGTCGGCCGCGTTGACGGCCGCGATATCGCATCCGGCATCCCGGCAGAAGGCCAGTTGCGTTTCCGGTAGGCTGACGGCCAGCATGGCGCCTTCGGTGCTCGCCTGCAGCAAACGTCCGCGTTCGGCAACGATGGCCAGCGCATCTTCCAGCGTAAATACGCCGGCCAGACAGGCCGCCACATACTCGCCGATGCTATGCCCCAGCAACGCATCGGGACGCACGCCACGGCTAAGCCACATCTGCGCCATCGCATATTCCAGCACGAAAAGCGCCGGCTGGGTATAGGCGGTCTGCTCCAGCCGCGCGGCAGCTTCCTCTTCCCCACCTTCCGCCGGATACATCAGATCGCGTAGATCAAGGCCGAGACGCTCCTTCAGCAGTACGCAGCAGCGGTCCACGCTATCGCGCATCACGCTGTTCGTCAGGTACAGGTCGCGGCCCATATCGACGTGCTGCGCACCCTGGCCCGGGAAAAGGAAGGCGACAGCCGGGGCTTCAGCCATGGCCTGGCCTCGTGTGAGCGAGCCGCCGCTGCCGGCCAGCGCCTGCGCCGCCTGGGCATGGTCACGAGCCAGCACAACGGCGCGGTACGCGAAGTGGCGCCGCCCGCCATGCAGTGTGTGCGCGACATCGCCCAAGGCCTGCTCCGCGTGCTGCTCCAGATGGCTTGCCAGCCGCGCGATAGTTTCATCCAAAGCATTGGCGCTGCGCGCCGACAGCAGCAGCAGCAGCTGGTCCGGCTGCCCGGCCGGCTCCCCCGGCACCGCAAGCCTGGGCGCCTCTTCCAGTACCACATGAGCATTCGTGCCGCCCATGCCGAAAGAGCTGACGCCAGCGCGGCGCGGCGCGCCATCCGCCGCCCAGGAGCGGGCTTGCGTGTTCACGTAAAAGGGGCTGGCAGAAAAATCGATCTGGGGATTCGGCTGCTCAAAATTCAGGCTTGGCGGCAGCGTGCGGTGCTTCAGGGCCAGCACGGCCTTGATCAGGCCAGCGACGCCCGCCGCCGCATCCAGGTGGCCGATATTCGTCTTCACCGAGCCGATGGCGCAATAGCCGCTTTTCTGCGTGCTGGCGCGGAAAGCCTGGGTCAAGGCGGCAATTTCCACTGGATCACCCAAGGCAGTGCCGGTGCCGTGCGCTTCCACATAGCCGATGCTGCCGGCATCCACGCCAGCCATCGCCAGCGCCGATTGAATCACCTCGGCCTGGCCGTCGACACTGGGCGCGCTGTACGCCATCTTGCCCGCGCCGTCATTATTCAGCGCGGAACCTTTGATAACGGCGTGAATGGCATCGCCATCGCGCAGCGCCTCGTCCAGACGTTTGAGCACAACAATGCCCGCGCCGCTGCCGATCACCGTGCCGCCAGCAGCCGCATCGAAAGCACGGCAATGCCCGTCAGCCGACAGAATCGCGCCAGCCTGATGGCGGTAGCCCATCTCCTGCAGCAGGTTGAGCCAGACACCGCCAGCCAGCGCCAGGTCGCTTTCAAAATTCAGCAAGGAGCGGCAAGCCATATGCACCGCCACCAGCGAAGTCGAACAAGCCGTCTGCACCGATACTGCTGGGCCGCGCAGATTCAGTTTGTAGGCAATGCGCGTCGCCAGCGATCCCTGGTCATTGCCATTCATCAGTCCAAGCAGCGAAGCGATATCGCTGGCCGCCCAATCAACGCCGGGCAGCAGATTGCGCATCAAATACAGATTGCTGCCGCTGCCCGCATACACGCCGGTCAGCGCCGGCGTGGCGGTTCCCGCATAGCCCGCGTTTTCCAGGGCATGCCAGGCAGTCTCCAGGAACACGCGCTGCTGCGGATCGAGCCGTTCGGCCTCGCGCGGAGAATAGCCAAAGAAACCGGCGTCAAATTGATCCACGCCATCCAGCACCATGCCGGCTTTCACATAGGCCGGATCGGCCAGCGCGGCATCGGCCACGCCGCGCGTACGCAACTGCTCATCGTCAAAGGCACGCCGCGCTTCCACGCCGTTCAGGATATTGCGCCACAGGGCATCCACGCTCTCCGCACCCGGAAAGCGCCCGGCCATGCCGACAATGGCGATTTCCACGCCGGTGAATTCTTCCTGCTCCGGCAGGCCTTGGTCCGCTAAATTCATGTCGGCGCTCTTTCCGCTACTGCTTTACGTTGTAAAAATGCGCCGCGCTGGCGTTTCGCGCGTTCATCGACTTCCGCCGTGGAGCGTGCCATCGGTGCGGCGCTGCCAAGGAAAGCCGCCAATGCTTCCAGCGTCGGATACTTGAACAGATCGACCACCGTGGGATGCAGGTCCAGCTGCTGCGCCAGGCGGCGCTGCAACTGCAGCAGCAGCAGCGAATTGCCGCCCAGTTCAAAGAAGCTGTCGCGCCGGCCCACGTTCTCCAGTTCCAACAAGGCGCACCAGAGCTGGCCCAGCGCCTGTTCCAGCTGCCCTTGCGGCGCCTCGCTGGCGGCGCGGTTCGGCATTGCCACATCGGGCAGCGCCTTGCGCTCCACCTTGCCGTTCGCACTCAGCGGCAGCGAAGGCAACACCGCGATATGCTGCGGCACCATATAGTCCGGCAGCCGCAACGCCAGGCGCGCCTTCAGCTCCGCGCCATCGGCCAGCTTGCCTTCGTGCGCCGAGACATAGCCGACCAGACGCTTGCCGCCAGCGCCGTCGCGCGCCAGCACCACGGCCTCGCGCACCTCCGGCTGCGCCAGCAGTTGCGCCTCGACCTCGCCCAGTTCGATACGCAAGCCGCGAATCTTCAACTGGTGATCGATGCGGCCCAGGTATTCCAGCTGACCTTCGCCATTCCAGCGCACCAGATCCCCGGTGCGATACAGGCGGCCGCCGCGCGGATCGAAGGGGTCGGCCACGAAGCGCTCCGCGCTCAGGCCTGGACGATTCAGATAACCCCGTCCCAGCCCCACGCCGCCCAGATACAGCTCTCCCGCCACCCCGGCTGGAACCATATTCAGTTCCGCGTCCAGTACGTAGGTATGGGTTTCGCTGATCGGGCGGCCGATCGGCACCAGGCTTTGCCCGTCGTTGCGGCAGGCCCAATGCGTCACGTGGATCGCCGCTTCGGTCGGCCCATACAGATTGTGCAGGCCAGCGCGGCGCAGGCGTTCGAAGGTCTCGCGCTGCGTCTCTGCGGGCATGGCCTCACCACCGCAGATAATGTGCTTGAGCCGCGTGCTCGCTTCGATACCCTCGTGCGCCAGGAAGGCCTGCAGCATCGGCGGCACGAAGTTGACCGTCGTGACCTGATGCTGCTGGATCAGCGCCACCAAGCGCGCCGGATCGCGCTGATCGCCCGGCAAGGCCAGCGCCAGGCGCGCACCCGCCGTCAATGGCCAGAACTGCTCCCATACCGACACGTCGAAACCGAAAGCGGCCTTGTGCAGCACCGTGTCGGCGGGCGTCAGGTGGTAAGTCTCCTGCATCCACGCCATGCAACTGGACAACGAACGGTGGCGGTTGGCCGCGCCTTTCGGATTGCCGGTCGAGCCGGAGGTATAGATCACGTAGGCCAGGTTCTCGCCATGCACCGGCACGGCTGGATTCGCGCTGCTCTCGGCGCTGACATCGGTCTGGTCCAGCAGCAGCACCGGCACGGCGGACAAAGGCAGGCTGGCGCTCAACGCGCCATGCGTGAGCAGCAGGCTGATGCCGCTATCCTCGGCCATATAGCGCAGGCGTTCCGCCGGGTAGTCGGTATCCAACGGCACATAGGCGGCGCCGGTTTTCAGAATCGCCAGCAGGCCAATCATCATGTCCAGCGAGCGTTCGACGGCGATGCCGACCCGGCTCTCCAGCCCCACGCCCAGCGCCATCAGGCGGTGGGCAAGGCGGTTGGCGCGGAGGTTCAGCTCCGCATAGCTGAGGGTCTGATCGCCGAACAGCAAGGCTGGCGCATCGGGATGGCGCAGCGCATTGCGCTCAAAGCTGCGATGCACCGGCTCCGCGTCGGCATGGCGCACCGGATTGACGCCCCACTCCTCCAGCTGGATCTGTTCCTGCTGGCTGACCAGGGCCACATCGCCCACCATCTGCCCGCCTTGATGCGCCAGCGCGTCGAGAATGGCCAGGTAATCATCCGCCATGCGGGCGATGGTGGCCGCTTCGAACAGTTCCGCCGCATAGATGAAGCGCACGCCAAGCCGCCCATTGGCCAGCTCCGTGGTTTCCAATGTCAGCTCGAACTGCGCCGCCTGCTCGCGCAGGGCGATATATTCGGCATCCACCCCGGGCAGTTGCGCCAGCGTGCCGAAGTCGGCGCGCAAATGGTTGAACATCACCTGGAACAGCGGGGTATGGCTCAAGCTGCGTTCCGGCTGTAAGGCATCGACCAGTTGTTCAAACGGCAGGTCGGGATGCGATTGCGCCGCCAGCGCCGTTTCGCGCGCATCGCGCAGCACTTCGGCCAGGCTGCGGCGGCCATGGATTTCGCCGCGCAGCACCTGGGTATTGACGAAGAAGCCAATCAGTCCCTCGGTCTCGATACGCTGGCGATTGGCGATGGGGATGCCGACGCGGATATCGGACTGGCCGGTATAGCGGTGCAACAGTACCTGGAAGCCCGCCAGCAGCGCCATGAACAGCGTGCCGCCGGCGCGATGGGCGCATTCGCCCAGGGCGTTCAGCAGTTGCGGCTCCAGCTCCAGACGGTGGGCGGCGGCCCGGTAGTTCGCCACCGGCGGCCGCGCGCGATCGACGGGCAATGCCAGCACCGGCTGTTCTCCGCCCAGCTGCTCGCGCCAGTAAGCCAGCTGGCGCGCTCCGGCGCCCTCCTTCAGCCATGCATGCTGCCATGCCGCGTAATCCGCATACTGCACCGGCAGCGCGGCCAATGCCGCCGTGCCGCCAGGCAGATGGGCGCGATAATGCGCGGCCAGTTCGGCCAGCAGCACCTGCATCGACACGCCGTCCGACACGATATGGTGCATCGCCACTGCCAGAATATGCGCCTCGTCGCCAAGCCGCAGCAGCGCCGCGCGTAGCAGCGGACCATGGCACAAATCGAACGGGCGCGCATTCAATTCTTCAGCCAGCCGCAAGGCCTGCGGCTCGCGCTCATTTTCGGGTAGGCCGCGCAGGTCGATTTCCGACCAGTCCAGCGGCATTTCAGCCTGTATCCACTGCTCGCCCCTGCCGTCCGCGCCGGCCTGGAACAAGGTGCGCAGCGGCTCATGGCGGGCAATCAGGGCATCGAATGCTTCGTGCAAGGCCGCGGAGTCCAGAGCACCGGCATAGCGCAGCGCGCCGCTGACGTGATAGGCGCAGCTCTCCGGCGCCATCTGCCACAGGAACCATTGCCTTTGCTGCGCATGCGACAGTGGCAGCGCCTGGCGGCGCCGCTCCGCAGGCAGCGGCACGATGGGCGACAGCGCCGCCTTGCCTGCACCACCCTGGGGCTGGCGGGCAATCGCCGCCGCCATGGCGCCGAGCTGCGGCTGCTCGAATATAAACCGCACCGGGAAATCGATATTCCAGCGCTCCCCGATGCGCGCCGCCAATTGCACCGCCGCCAGCGAATTGCCGCCGCTGGCGAGGAAATGGGCATCGCGCGCAAACGCCACCGACGCATCGCGCTTGAGCACTTCGCGCCATAGCGCGGCCAGCACCGCCTCGGCTTCGTTCAGTGGTTCCTGGTTCCCGCCATCGGCCGGCCCACCGGACGCGAACGCCCCGAACTGGTAGACCGCATACGCATCCAGCGTGCCATCCTGCCATCCCTTGCGGCAGGCGCCGCGCTGCAGCTTGCCGCTGGAAGTCTTGGGCAATGCGCCGGGATTCAGCAGCACCACGACCGACGCCGGTTCCCGGCATGCCGCCACGACCGCCTGACTCAAGGCATCCACCAGCACCTTGACCGGCACCAGCTTTTGCAGGCCGCGCGAAACCTCCACGGCCACGCCCACGCCTTCGCCGCCATCGGGCATGGCGACCGCAAAGGCGGCTACGCGGCCCTTGCGCGCTGCCTCCACCTCGGCCTCGATGCCGCGCTCGACATCCTGGGGATAGATATTCTGGCCCCGCACAATAATCAAATCCTTGATGCGGCCCGTGATATACAGCTGGCCCTCATGCAGGAAGCCCAGATCGCCGGTGCGCAGCCAGCGCCGCCCATCACGTTCGACAAAGGTTTCGGTGCTGGCTTCCTCCCGCCGCCAGTAGCCGCTGGCGATGCTTGGACCGCTGGCCTGAATCTCGCCCGCGCATCCCGCTTCCAGCACGCGCCCCGATGCGGAATCGATAATTTCCAGCACATGATCGGGAGCGATCGCGCCGCAAGCCACCAGCATCTTGCCGCCGGCGTCGGGACGCGCCTTGCCCTGCGCCAGGCTGTCGGCGGAAAAGCCCTGGGCGCATATGCCGTCCGCGCGGCGGCCGCCGGTCAGCAGCAGCGTCGCTTCAGCCAGGCCGTAGCAGGGGTAAACGGAGGAGCCCGAAAATCCCGCCGGCGCCGTATGCGCAATGAAATCGCGCAGGGTGTCGTAACGCACCGGCTCCGCGCCGGAAAACGCCAGCCGCCAGCTTGACAGGTCCAGCCGCGCAATCTGCTCTTCCCTGACCCGTTCCAGACAAAGCCGGAATGCGAAATCCGGCCCGCCGCTGATGGTGGCGCGCAGGCGCGCAACCGCCTGCAGCCAGCGCACCGGTCGCTCCAGGAAGAACCGGGGCGTCATCAATCCGACAGGAATACCGCGATGGAAAGGCTGCAGCAAGCCGCCGATCAGGCCCATATCGTGGTACAGCGGCAGCCACGAGACGAAGACATCGTTGGCCCGCACATCCATGGTTGCCTCGATGGCACGTTCGTTCGCCATCAGATTGCCGTGCGTGACCATCACCCCCTTGGGCGTCGAGGTCGAACCCGAGGTGTACTGCAGAAAAGCGACGTCGCCGCTCAATGGCTCGCGCTCGGCCCACTCCTCCGCCATGCCGATGTCCATGCTGTCGGCCGCGATCACCGCCGCGCCGCCAAAAGCGCTCATCGCGCCGCCCACCATTTCAAGAATCGCGCCGGAAGTCAGGATGCAAGCCGCCTGCGCATCCTCCGCGATGCCGGCCAGGCGCGCCAGATGCTGCGGCCGCGCCGATTCGGGCGGAAACACCGGCACGGCGATCAGTCCCGCATACATGCAGGCAAAGAAGCTGATCACATAGTGATCATCGTTATCCAGCAATAGCAGAACGCGCTCGCCGGGGCTGAAACGGCGCTGCAGCTGCGCCGCCAGCGCACGCACGCGCCGCTCCAGCAGCGCATAGGAAACCGGGGTATCGAGGGCTTCGCCATCCCGCTCGGCCACCACGATCAGGGCGGTGTCGTCGGGGCGCTGCGCCGCAAGCGCGCGCAGATGGGCGACAAAATTCTCGGGATAATGGCGCGCGGGCGACTGATTTGGCATCGGACGTCCTGCGGATCAGTGGGCGCTGGCTTGTTCAGCCATCCAGTCGCGCAGCGACTTGGGACGCATATCGGTCCAGGTCCGCTCGACGTATTCCAGCACGGCCTTCTTGTTGCCGCTGACACCCTCGACCGCGCTCCAGCCGCCGGGGACCGCTTTCCATTGCGGCCAGATCGAGTATTGTTCTTCGTGATTTACGAGGACGATGAAGACTTCGTCTTCACGGTCGAAGCAACTGGTGGACATGCGCTATACCTCATCATGGTGAAGGCAGCGCCGCGCATTCCGACATGGAAGGCCAGCGGCACTACTCTCCCCTATGACGCATGAGGCAAAGCGAAATTTAATGCAGTGGGTAAGGAAAAATCCGCTGGCTTAAATGCTGCCGCCAGCCGGCGGAACCAAGCCTGCGGCCAGCCATACGCGGCGCGCTTCCTCATATGCTTTCAGATGATCGGGGGAGGCTTTCAGCCACGCCGCCAATTCGGCCTGCGCGCCTGCATCAAGCGCATTTTCGTGTTCGCGCTGTATCCAATCGAGGGCGGTTTGCCAGTGCTGGTCGCCGTTTATATTTATAGTCATGGCCTTGCTGATAGAAGAGGCACGGCGTCTCCATTGACGCCGTCCATCCCAATTATATCAACTGGCGCAACCCGGATTTTCAGGCGACCCGCAAGGCATCGCGGCAGCATTCCATCGCATCGCGGATCATGAAGTTGACCAGCGTGGTGGAGATGCCCAGGTCGGCCGCCACTTCGCGCTGGGTTTTGCCGGCCAGGCGGTGCAGCTCGAATGCGGCGCGGGTACGCTCCGGCAGCTTGTCTAGGGCGCGCGCCACCAGCACCAGATGCTGGGTGTGGATCGCCTGGATCTCGGGCGTCACGTTCGATCCCGCCTGCAGCGCTTCCTCTCCGGGCGAAAATACTTGCTGTTCGAAAGCCGAACGGCGGTGGCGGTCGATGGCCAGATTGCGCACCAGCTGAAACAGATAGGCGCCGGGGTTGAGGATATGCAGCTCTTCAATGCCGTCGGCCAGCTTCAGGTAAGCGTCCTGCACCACGTCTTCGGCGCGCTGCCGGCACCCCAGAATGCGGGCGGCGGCATCGCGCAGCTGGGCGCGGGATGCGATGAAAAGCTGGCGGATATCGACAGCGGAGGAGATGGGCATAGGTATCTGCAGAAAAATTTAAATGATAATGATTCGCGTTTACAAATCATCGCAGATACTGGCCTTTTTTGCAATGTGTCTTTTTTAGTAGTTCTCCTCGAAAAATATGTTACATCCGGAGAACTGCGCCTCCCCGCCTCACATCGGCTCGCGGAATTGCCCGATCGGCTCAGTGGCGCCTTCGCTGGCAATCAGCAGCACGCACGAGTGGCGATCCAGGCCAAAAGCCGAGCGCATGGCTGGCTCGGCGGCGGCATGCAGCAAGCCCGCCAGGCCCGCCGCCCCGCTTTCGCTGCTGGGAACACGTGGATCGCCGCTCGCCGGCCGCTCCAGGCACAGCACCGCCGCACGCGCCGTTTCTTCGTCCACCGCCATGAAAGCATGGGCCGTGGCGGCCAGAATGCGCCAGGCCAGCAAGGACGGCTGATAACACTCCAGCATGGCCATCACAGTCGGCTGAGCGGGGTCCACATTGACCGGTTCGCGCGCCAGGCAGCTTGCATAAAGACAGGCGGCGCGTTGCGGTTCGACCACAATCAGGCGCGGCTGCTCGCGGCCGAAGCGCAGCGCCAGCCTGGCCGCCAGCGCACCCGCCAGGCCGCCCACGCCCGCCTGCACAAAAACGTGGCTGGGCGGCTGCGCCATATCGGCCAGGGCTTCGTCAAGCAGCACGGTATAGCCCTGCATGATGCGGGCTGGAATGCGCTCATAAGCCGGCCAGGCGGTATCCGACACCAGGTGCCAGCCACGCTCGGCACTAATGCGGCGCGCCTCGGCCACCGCATCGTCATACTTGCCGCGGACGATGCTGACTCTTGCACCGTACTGCCGGATCGCCAGCAGGCGCTGGCGGCTGACGCCCGCATGCACAAAGATATGCGCCTGGGCGCCCGCCAGCCGCGCCGCCGCCGCCACGGCCCGGCCATGGTTGCCATCGGTGGCGCAGCACACGGTCTGCGAAGCCAGGGCCGCGCGCAGCGCCGGATGGTAGAGCTCATGCCAGCCCGGCTCGCATGCCAGAGCCTTGCCCGCCGCTTCCAGCAGCAGGCTGAGAGTGGCATACATGCCGCCCAGCGCCTTGAAACTGCCCAGTTTCATGCGCCGGCTCTCGTCCTTGACATGGATGGCGCCGACTCCGGTCGCGCGCGCCAGTCCTGGCAGAGCGTGCAGCGGCGTCGGCGCGAAGTCCGGCAGGCATGCCAGACGGGCGCGCACCAGCGCCAGCTCCTTGTCGCTGAACAGGGCCGCATCGCCGGCCGCCAGTTCTTTTGTATGGTTCAGTAAAAACATGATTTCTCCCTTCAGTCCGATGGAAGAAATCTTATTGCGCGGCCCATGGAGAAATTCTCTAAAATGCAGCTCTCTACGCAACTTTGTAAGGCAATCGTGCCGCAATTGGATAATTTCGATTACGCCATCCTGGACATCCTGCAACAGGACAACCGCACACCGCTGCGTACCATTGGCGAGCGGGTGCACCTGTCCGCGCCCGCCGTGCAGCGCCGCATCAAGGCCATGGAAGAATCCGGCGTGATCGCCGCCAACACCGCCCTGGTCGATCCGAACCTGGTCGGCAAGCCGCTCACCATCCTCACCGAGGTGTATATCGAGAGCGAGCGGCTGGACTTGCTGGACGCGATCAAGGCGGCCTTCGTGGCCGCGCCCGAAATCCAGCAATGCTATTACGTGACGGGCGACGCCGACTTCGTGCTGGTGATCCTGGCCGCTACCATGGCCGAATACGACGCGCTGACGCGCCGCCTGTTTTTCGGCAATCCGAACGTGAAACGCTTCCGCACCCTGGTGGCGCTGGACCGCATCAAAACCGGCAGTGCCGTGCCCCTGGCCGGACTGTCCCATTCTTAACAAAATCTGCCATCTGTTTAAATCTATACGCTTTCTTCGGCTAAATTTCGCTAAAGAAATCGCAGAATGTTGCGCAAATGCCGAGTTTGGCGAAATTTCAGCATTTCTGGCAAATCGGCGTTTACGGCCATTCCGCTGCTGTGTGAGGATGTATCGATGAGCTGGCCCGCAAGCCGGTCTCATCGTTAAAAACAACCAACCTCACGGAGACAAAGCATGAACTTGAATCAACGCCTCAAGCTTGGCGGTTCGGTTTTGGCAGTTGCTCTTTGCTTCAGCGCCAGCGCGGCCGCCAGCGGCCTGGTCGCCAGCGTCAGCATGGAGAAGAAAGCCCTCGGCACAGGGGATGATGTGGTGGTGCGCGTGACCATGTTTAACAGCGGCGACACAGCCGAGAAAATCCTGCGCTGGCACACGCCTTTCGGCGCCATCGAACAATCGCTGTTCGAGATCACGCGCGACGGCGTGAAAGTGCCGTATGAGGGCAAGCTGGTGAAGCGCCCCGCGCCCACCGCCGCCGACTACCTGGTGATCCAGCCGGGCAAGGCCTACACCGCCACGGTGGAACTGTCCCACCTCTACGATATGAGCGTGACGGGCGACTACTCGATCCGCTTCCAGAGCAAGACGGCAGCACCGGTGCGCACCGAAAAAGGCGAACGCGCCGCCGATGAAAAAACCGCCGGCCTGCTGCAATCGGAAGCCGTTTCGGTCTGGATCGAAGGCGATGCCAGCCCCGCCCAGAAAGCGGCCGAACAGGACGCCGCACTGGCGGGCAGCCTGTCCTTCACCCAATGCAGCGCCTCGCAGCAGACCCAGATCAAGGCCGCCTACACGGCAGCGCAAAACATGGCGGGCAACAGTGTGAGCTATCTGGCCGGCACGCCAGGGCAGCGCTATACCAAATGGTTCGGCGCCTACAACTCCAGCCGCTTTAACACGGTGAAATCCCACTTCAACGCCATCAAGGATGCTTTCGCCAACAAAGCGGTGGTGGTCGATTGCGGCTGCAAGGAAAGTTATTACGCCTACGTGTATCCGAACCAGCCGTACAAGATCTACGTCTGCAACGCCTTCTGGCCGGCGCCAACCACCGGCACCGACTCCAAAGGCGGCACCCTGGTGCATGAGATGAGCCACTTCACTGTGGTGGCAGGCACCGATGACTGGGCCTATGGCCAGTCGGCGGCGGCCAGCCTGGCCATCAGCAATCCCACCCAGGCCATCGACAACGCCGATTCGCACGAATACTTCGGCGAGAACACCCCATCCCTGCCATAAACCGGCGCCAGGCCATTCCCCTGCACCCCGCAGGCCGGATGGCCTTATTTGCCGCCGTAGGTGAACAGCAGCGGCGCGGAGGTCAGCGTCAAGGCCTTGGCCATATCCGGCTCCTCCCGCATATCGGCCCAATACAGGCCTTCATAGGCGATCTGGTAGACGCGCTTGCCCGCCTTGAAACGGTAATTATTGCTGATGTCGATGCTGTTATGCTGCTCGGCGCCCGGTTTCAGCTCCATGAAATCGGCGGCCTTCAGCGGGCCGCGCTTGATCATGACGCCTTCATAACCCAGCTTCTCGCCGCTATCGGCATCGCGCACATCGAACAGGCGGCCGGGCGGGTCTTTATCCACGGCCAGGGTGCGCGGCACGTAGACGGTGCGCGTCCCTTCGTTTTTCAGGACCACGCCAACCCGCACCCGGCCCTGCTCCGTCTGCACCACCAGACTTAGCTTCACATCGCTCATGCTCTTCTCTTCCGCCGCCTGGGCACTGGGAACCTGCAGAAAAACAGCCGCTGCAGCCGCTATCACATTGGTCAGACGCTTCAAAATGCCCTCCTTCGCTGTGGATCACAAACCGCAGCCTAGGCGATGGTCGGGCGCGCCGTCGGTACGCAAGCGAACAATCGGCGGCTCAGCCGGTTTTTTCCACTTTCAACCCGGCTGCCAGCCAGTCGGGATAGCCGCTCTCCAGGCAGCGCGCTTTCAGACCGCTGACGCGCAGCATGGTCACGGCATCCCGCGACAACACGCAATACGGGCCACGGCAATACGCCACGATCTGCTGCCCCTGCGGCAACTCGCCCAGGCGGCCCTGCAATTCCTCCAGCGGGATATTCAAGGCACCGGGCAGATGGCCCAGCGCATATTCGTGCTCTGGACGCACATCGAGCAGGGTCACGCCGCCATCGGCCAGGCGCAGCAGTAATTCCTCGCGTGAAATGCCGTGCAGGCGGCTGGGCTGGGCAAAGCTGTCCACCACCACCTGGCGCAGCTCGGCGCGCTTGAATTCGGCGAACTGCTGCAAGCCTCCCAGCAGGACCATCACTGGTCCGCTACCCAGGCGATAGAGAATGCGCTTGCCGTCGCGCCGGGCGTCGACAAAGCCAGCGCGCTTCAAATTCTGTAAATGCTGGGAGGCATTCGCCAACGACAGGCCCGCCAGCTCCGCCAGCTTTTCAACCGGCCTTTCCTCTTCCGAGATATGGCAAAGCAAGGCAACGCGGTGCGCATGGCCCAGCGTGCGGGCCAGTTCGGCGATTTCGACAAGGATTTGGGGTTGGATAGAGTCGCTCATTGACACGATGGTAGCATTGCCCTATTCTTTAATCAATCAATTAGTTTATTGAATGATGTTTTAAAGGAATGAGAGAATGAATGCAACTTTAGAGATGGGCCTGCGCGTACTGCTGATCGGCGTGGGCGCAACGATGGTGCAAGACCTGTGGTCGGAGCTGCTCAAGCGCGTGTTTGGCGTCATGCCGCTGAACTGGGCCATGGTGGGACGCTGGGTCGGCCATTTTCCGCGCGGCCGTTTCATGCACGAGAACATCGCCAAGGCGGAAGCGGTACCGGGCGAACGCCCATTGGGCTGGCTGACCCACTATGCCATCGGCATCGCCTTTGCCGCCCTGCTGCTGGGATTGGCCGGCCTGGAATGGGCACGACAGCCGACACCGCTGCCGGCCGTCATGGTGGGCATCGCCACGATCATTGCGCCCTTCCTTGTCATGCAACCTGCCTTCGGCATGGGCATCGCCGCCTCGCGCACACCGGCGCCGGCCATCGCCCGCCTGCGCAGCCTTCTGACCCATACCGTGTTCGGCGTCGGCCTGTACCTGGCCGCCCTGTTGACGGCCGGTCTGCCGCCTTAAGCTTTTGCCAGCTCGCCGCGCGCCTGGCCCACCACACTGCGCGCGGCGGACAAGCCCAGGCCGGCCATGATGGCGGCCACCGCGATGTCCGGCCAGCCTTGGCCCGTGCCAAACACACCCGCCGCCGCCAGCATCACCGCAAGATTGCCGATGGCATCGTTGCGGCTGCACAGCCAGACTGAGCGCATATTCGAATCCCCATCGCGGTAGGCATACAGCAGTACGGCCACCAGCACGTTCGCCAACAACGCCAGCAGCCCGATACTGCCCATGGTGGCCGCCTCCGGCACACCGCCCTGGCTGGCCCGCCACAGCGTCACGCCCAGGACCAGCACGCCATAGCCGCCCATGGTCAATCCCTTGACCAGCGCCGCGCGCGAACGCCAGATTGGCGCCATAGCCAATACAAACAGCGACAGCCCGTAATTGCCCGCATCACCCAGGAAATCGACGGAGTCGGCAAACAGCGACACCGAAGCCGCCTGCCAGCCGCCGCCCAGCTCCACCAGGAACATCGCCGCGTTCACTACCAGGGCGATCCATAAAATGCGCCGGTAGCGCGGGCTGACCGCCTGTTTCGGCGCCGAACAGCCGCTATCGCAACATCCTGCCATGATGACTCCTTATGTATGGGGTATATTGGCATTAGAAACCCTGTAGCGGCTACAGGGTCAATACCCAAGGCGGGAAATCATGGAGAAAACATTCAAGATCGGCGAACTGGCCTTGCAAACCGGCTGCGCGGTCGAGACCATCCGCTACTACGAGCGCGAAGGCTTGCTGCCGCCGCCCGCGCGCTCCTCGGCCAATTACCGCCTGTATGACGAGGCCCATGCGGAGCGGCTGATGTTCATCCGCCGCTGCCGCTCGCTCGATATGGGACTGGCGGAAATCCAGCAGCTCCTGGCCCTGCGCGCCACGCCCGACGGCAGCTGCGGCGGCGTCAATGCCTTGCTGGACCGCCATATCGATGGCCTGGCCCAGCGTATCGCCGAGCTGGAATCGCTGCGCCGCCAGTTGCTGGACCTGCGCAGCCTATGCCACGAAACGCTGACGGCCAAGGAATGCGGCATCCTGCACGGGATTGCCGCCGGCTCCGCTTAACGGCCGACCAGGGCCATGCCGGCCGGGCTGTAGCGCGCGCCATCCACCTGGTCCGGTGTAAAGGCGGCGGCAATGGCGTCCAACTCCTGCGCGCTCAACGCCAGCCCGGCCGCCGCCGAGTTTTCCTGCAGGTGGACGATGCGGCGCGCACCGGGAATCGGCGCGATATCCTCGCCCTGGGCCAGCAGCCAGGCCAGCGCCAGTTGCGCCGGAGTCGCCTGGCGGGCGCGCGCCAGCTCAGTCAGCGTATGCAGCAGACGGCGGTTGCGCTGCAAGGCATCCTGCTGGAAGCGCGGCAGGTGGTGCCGAAAATCGTCGGCCGACAATTGCGACACGTCTTCCAGCTTGCCGGTCAGGAAGCCGCGGCCCAAGGGGCTGTACGGTACAAAGCCCACGCCCAGCTCGCGGCAGACCGGCAGCACATCCTCCTCCACGTCACGGCTCCACAGCGAGTATTCCGACTGTACGGCCGCAATCGGGTGCACGGCATGGGCGCGGCGCAAGGTCGCACCGCCGACTTCGGACAGGCCCAGGTGGCGCACCTTGCCTTCACGCACCAGTTCGGCCATCGCGCCCACCGTGTCTTCGATCGGCACTTGCGGGTCGACCCGGTGCTGATACAGCAGATCGATGGTTTCCACACCCAGGCGGCGCAGCGAACCTTCGGTAGCGGCGCGCACATGCTCCGGACGGCTGTTCAGGCCGGACATGCGCTCCATCCCCTCCCCATGCGGCAGGATGCCGAAGCCGAACTTGGTCGCCAGCGTCACCTTGTCGCGCCGCCCCTTGAGCGCGCGGCCCAGCAACTCCTCATTGGTGTAAGGACCGTAGACCTCGGCTGTATCCCAATGGCTGACGCCCAATTCCAGCGCCCGGTCCAGGGTGGACAGCGCGTCTGCCTCGTTCGATGGTCCATAAGCGAAGCTCATGCCCATGCAGCCCAGGCCGATTGCCGACACTTCCAGGCCTTGCTGGCCCAATTTACGCATTTTCATCACAGCATCCTTCATTCTTTGTTTAGGAAGGATGCCAGTTTGCCGAATTTGTTTATGTGCGATAAGCCAGGTTATCATGCATGAACTAATGAGCCAAATTCATCAATGAAAACACCCGACCTCGACGATCTGGCCGCCTTCGCCTGCGTCGCCAAACACCGCAGCTTCCGCAAGGCGGCGCAGGAACGCGGCGTCTCCGCCTCGGCCCTGAGCCACGCCATGCGCGCTTTGGAACAGCGCCTCGACCTGCGCCTGCTCAACCGCAGCACACGCAGCGTCACGCCGACCGCCGCCGGCGAACGCCTGCTGGCGCGGCTGACCCCCGCCCTGGACGAAATCCATGCCGGCCTCGACGACATCAACGCCCTGCGCGACACTCCCAGCGGCAGTCTGCGCCTGAACGTGCCGCGTTCCGTCGCCGCCCTGCTGCTGACGCCCCTGTTTGCGCGCTTCCACCAAGCCTTTCCCAATGTCCGGCTGGAAGTGGTGACGGACGACGGCCTGGTCGACATTGTGCGCGACGGCTTCGATGCGGGCGTGCGCTATGGCGAAAGCCTGGCCCAGGACATGATCGCCCTCCCCCTCCGCCCTCTGCCGCGAATGAATGTGGTCGCGGCGCCCGCTTATGCCGAACGCCATGGACTGCCGCGCACGCCCGGCGAGCTGAAGCATCACGCCTGCATCGGCCGCCGCTTTCCCAGCGGCGCGGTGTACGCCTGGGAATTCGCCCAGGGTGGTGAAAAGCTCAGCGTGGCGGTGGACGGCCCGCTGCTGCTCGATGACGAGGATCTGATGGTGAGCGCGGCGCTCGACGGCGTCGGCCTGGCCTATGTCTATGAGGGCCGCGTGTCCCAAGCCGTGGCCGAAGGCCGTCTGCTGCGCGTGCTGGAAGAATGGCATCCGCCACTTGAAGGCCTCTTCCTCTACTACCCCAGCGGACGGAGACAGCCCGCGCCCTTACGCGCCTTGATCGACCTACTGCGGCAGATGGGGCGGGCTTAAGCTAGGCTATGATGGGCGGGTTTTACTTCCTCCAAACCAACTGAAGTAAGTCCATGAAAAAAACACTCCTGCTGTCGCTGTTTTCCCTTGCCTTGCCGCTGCACGCCGCCGAAAGCTGGCTCCTGAAACTCGACCGCTGGGGCAATCCCTCCTACATGACGCTGCATCTGCAGGAGCAGGATGGCCACCTGTCCGGCACGCTCGATGGCGACAGCCTGCACGGCGCCCGCACGAAAAGCGGCATCAGCTTCACCGTCACTGACCAGCAGGGCAATCGCTACGAATACAAAGGAACAGCCACCGCCGGCAGCCTGCAAGGCAGCGCCGACACGCCGGACACCAATGACGCCAAAGTCCGCGCCCAGCACAGCTTTACCGCGCGGCGCCTGCCGGAGCGCGCCTCCACCTCCCCGCAGCGCCACGAATTCACGCCCAAAGAGTATGCGAATGAATTCAGCGCCACGCGCCCGCCGGTGTTGACCGTCTGGCCGGGCGATACGGTGCATACCACCACCATCGATTCGGGCGGCGTGGACGAACGCGGTGTGACGCGCGCCCTGTTCGGCAATCCGCAGACCGGGCCTTTCTTCGTGATGGGCGCGGAGGCTGGCGACACGCTGGCGATTCATCTGCGCCGCCTGCGCCTGAACCGCGACTATGCGGATAGCCTGGACAGCATTGTCGGCCGGGCGCAGACCACAGGCCTGGCGGCACACGCGGCATCGCTCGGCAAACCGGTGCGCTGGACCCTGGACCGCGAAAAGGGCACGGCCAGTCCGCAAGGTGCGAGTGCAGCGCTGCGCGGCCTGGCCGTCCCCGTGCGCCCCATGCTGGGCGGGCTGGCCGTGGCGCCGCCGGATGGTCCCGCCATCTCCACCGGCGACACCGGCCGCTTCGGCGGCAATATGGATTTCAACGAGGTGGTCGAAGGCAATACCGTCTACCTGCCGGTGCAGCAGCCCGGCGCCCTGCTCTATCTGGGCGATGCGCACGCGCTGCAGGGCGATGGCGAAACCTCGCAGTACGCGCTGGAGACGTCGATGGATGTGGAATTCACGGTGGAGCTGATCAAGGGCAAGGCCGTTGGCATGCCACGGGTGGAATCGCCGGCACAGATCATGGTGCTGGGCCAGGCCGGTTCTCTGGACGATGCCTTGCGCGCGGCCACCGCCGGCATGGCCCAGTGGCTGCAGCAGGATTATGGCCTCAGCCTCTCCGACAGCGCCATCCTCCTGGGCAGCGCCGTGCAGTATTCGGTCGCCAATCTCGCCGGACGCAGCGTGGGCGTGGCAGCGAAGATCAACAAATCCCTGTTGCCGCGGCGCTAAACATGACGCCAAACGCGTAAAATAGCGCCTTTAAAAGGATGGCAACGTGAAAAAAACAGATTTGGCAAAGAACGACGCAAAAAAACTCATGGGGAAGATGGTTGCGCCAGGCGCTTCGGCTTTCGGCAATACCGGTGCGGCTGCAGTCGATAAACGCGAACAGCGCAAACGTGACCAGGCGCTCGGCCTAGTGCCGTTCGCGGTCAAGCTCAATAGCGATCTGGTGAAGCGCCTGCAAGCGCTGGCGACCGAACGTGGACTCGATATGAACACGCTGGTTGCCGAAGTGCTGGCAAAAGGACTGGACTCCTGAGCCAAGCTGGCCGACACAACGAAGCCCGCTTTCGAGCGGGCTTTTTTTCGCCTCCACTACGGCAGGCGCTTTAGCAGTCTCTAGCGGCGACGATTAGTATTTTACGGATTAATAACCACTCCCGTAAACTTTAGCACCAGACCTAAGCTTGCCAATTCAATAATATTTTTTGACGCCAATTCAAATGAAAAATTCCCTTCACCATTCTCATTAGAATCGGTTGCCATAAAGATATCTACATAAGCATTTTCTACACCCTGCAAGCTATTTAGTTTTCCTCTAAAAACAGTTATTTTTTCAGTTAACTCCTCTATCATATCCGATAGTAAGCCTGTATTTTTTTGAGCATAAACTGCCCAAATTCCCATTTGGGCAATTATTTCCTTTCCTGATGAGGTGAAACTCTTCTCCCCCCTCATCTTCGATTTCGACGGAGTCAATTTTAGAACACTGGAGATATAGCCTGGATCCAGCTGCTCCCCACGTAAATAAATGGCAACATCCACCTTCATATCTGAGCTATTCATTTTGACTTTACACCCTCCAAATTACCCACGATTTCGCCTTCAGGGTCATACACGTCACCGATTCATGGTTTCACTGGGTCTGCATACAATCTATCGGCCAATCGTAGGAGTTGGCTTCGTCCAAGGTGCAAATTTCTCTTCGACTTTCTGCACATTGCGCGTCATCCCAAATCGCTTTGGCCAAGTCAGGCACGAAAATCGCCTTTAGCTCCGCACGGCTAGCCTGCGCCAACGGAACGGCATTAGCAGGCGGTGTAGTTGAAAACACTGCGACCCAGGCGTACCGCGTTTATAGTCCAGACACCAGTTTCGACAGCCCCGCAGTACCCGTATTTGAGGCGGCAACTGCCGTCACCTGCAGAGGAACGGCGACACACCACACCAACGCCAATGTATAGAAGCGGCGGGTCAGATTCACTTGCATGTACAGCCTCCATCGGCGGTGCTGCCCGTATCCGTCGGGCGATAAACCTTGTATGAATTGGCGTCCTCGTAGCCATGGCTTGGCTTGTCAGCGCCGATTGTGTTCGCAGTTCGCATATCGTTGTAATTGCGAACGAAGTCACACGTGGCACCAGAAATCTGGTTGGCGAAGCCTGGTGAGGGCCAAATGCTGCGCATATAATTCCAGCTGACGAGCTGGTTGCTGTCATTGTCCGACGTGGAGACATACCCAACATTTTGGCGATTGTGACCGGTGCGATTGCCCACCGCATTACCGAGCTCAGAACGAACCTGCCGAGGCTATACGTTTGCCTTACTTCCTCGCAGCGCTCTGCGCAGCACATAACTCACAACCTCGAAGGCAACGTAGACAACGCCAAGCATCGCTAGATACATCCAACCGCTTGCAACACCCGGGCCGCAGTAGGCTTCGGTGAGGCAAGCAAAGACCCGCGCAACGATTTGAACGTCGCCCCATAGAGCAGCAGCAGAAATCAAGGCTGCCACGACGAGCACTGCACGCTTTCGCCCCTGTGGCGCATCGCCTTTAGGCACCTCGATCATGAGCAACCAAGATCGATACGGCACAAGACCTGCCGCTGCAAGCCCAACAAAGCCAAGCAGGTAGATCACAACACTCTCGAAGGGAAGGCTCATGGTCCGCTCTCGACTTGTCGTCGTAAGTTGCCTGGCCAGAACGTTCCTGGTTGAACGTTCGGGAAGGATTAATGTTTTTCACGTGCAACTATCGCTGCCTCTTCGGCTCGCTTCGCGGCGTTGGGATCGGTCTTTCTATTTCCAGCCTGGGACTCGTTCCTGGGCATTTGACCGATTGGCGGAATCAGCGAATTGCCTCCTCGGACTTAAGCGTGAAACTACTGTGGTATCTAGCCAGCCGATAGGCAGCTTGACAATCCCCGCTACGTGCACGCACTTCGATATCCGCGATGTCGTGTGAGGCTAGATTGAATTCCGCAGAAGGACTTACAATCATCACGCTTTGCTCTTTTCTCAAAAAATCATATCCAATCCACAGGCCAACCAATAAAATTTATTTTCCCACAATGATTAAATCATCGCTCCCTTATAGATTTTCAATACTTAACAATTCCCACTAACTACCGCACATGCCGGCATTGACGCCGCCAGCGAAGCTAAAAATTAACGTGCCTTACCCAAATACGCGCCGCCGCCCCCAATATCACGCCGCCTAGCAAATACCAAACCATTTGGTCAATGGCTTTCTCAAGCAAATACGCGAAGACCAAACCGGCAAGCCCTCCTATAACTCCGTTCGCAATGGCGCTCAAGCATTTCGAACTATGAAAAAATAACTCAATGAGGTTTGCGGCTCCAAGGAAGAGACCAAATAGCCCACCGGCGATCAGCTGATTAATTTTTACCCCATCCCCCTGCACTAAAGCGACTGAGATTGCGCCAACAATAGATAAGAATATCAAAAATAGCCACGGGTTTCCAAAAATGCGCCTCATATTTCCTCTGTAGCTCATTTACATTTAACAGTACGCGCAGCATCTTTGGCTCGTTTGTTCGTCATTTATTTTTTAAGAGATTCAAAACGAAAAACGCGCTCCCCTGTATAAATACGACATCTCGTAAACCCAGCTCTGCAAATTTTTCAGCAAGATAAATCGGCGGCATTTCCACTCTGGAAATTCCGATCCAACCTGGCGCAACAGCAACGGTAGTAGCGGAAATACCAACTGGCCATCAGACAATTTCGTTTACTGAACAATCTTCGATCAGCATTTTCATCCCTATGTCAACAACGGTGCGCACCTAGCTTGAATGGAGTAGCTATTGCGATAGCTTGCAGATCGTCGGAAGCGCCAGGAGAACAATTAAATCAGTGACTACCTCAGATTTCAGACATATCCCCTTGGTGGTGAAGTTAATATTTAAAAGTCACTTTTCACCCACTCCACAATTTTTTCCCTTCTTAAATTTTTCGCATAATCAAAAAAACTATCCTTTTGATTATTTAAGATAGAAAAATCTGCGCCTGCTTTTTTTTTAAAATAATTACCACATCAACAAAATCCCCTCCTGCGCAGGCCCAGTGCGCTGCCGTCCTTCCAAGATTATCCTGCTTATTTATTAAAGCACCATTATCCAGCAAAATTTGAATAGCGTCGACTTTCCCTGCCTTAGCTGCAATCATCAGTGCCGTTTGACCAATCTCATTGATTTGGTTAACTTCAGCTCCAGCTTGTAAAAGTATAGTTATAGCTTTTGATTCACATGAAAACGCCGCCAGCAACAAAGGTTGGTTAATTTTATCGTTCAAATTAGCAGCGTTCGCATCGGCCCCATGGGATAAAAGTTCATATATAACATCAACATTACCAACATTACACGCAAGCGATAACAATGTCATCCCCCCGTAATCTTGATTTGGATTATCGCCATTCAAAAGGCATTTTCTAACTTCTTTTATATTTCCTTCACCAATATTTTCAGCCAATTTCATTTACACCTCTAAGGAATTAAAAACATCCATGCTGGAACAATAGGCGCAATAGCACCGCCTCTCAATCCATTTATTTCGCTTCCAGAATTTACTGAACTTCCTGCACTAGCGGTTGGTTCAGGTACAGATAAATTAGCATAATCGTCTATATATCTCGGAATAGGACTCATTGCACCAGGATCATCCGGATCCCTACATTTTTTATTGTACTTTGTTATATCCTTCTTAATACCTCGCTGCAAATCTCGTATTTCCTTATAATTTTCCTCTGGCCCAATTTTTCCCCGCCGTAGTTCAGGGGCTTGCCACCAGCGCGACTTTTTCGAGCTAATAAACTGGCCGCATCGAACTCATAGCCGATCAGGCCTACATTTAGGCTATTATTTAATTACACCACGCATTCAGTCTTTGCCAAATCTTTCCGCGAATAAGCGCAATAGTATTAAGAAAAGAGCGCCAAGACAGAAATAAATAGGATCCCGAAAAACTTCTGGGAAATAACCCATAACTCCTCCAACGAGTGCAATTCCAACGAAATAAATATAAATTTTCCTCATTTCACTTTTTACACTTACAGTTAGATTTTCCGTTCAAAACCTTTGCTCCCATAGAGCCACCTTGGATAGCTACTTGCGTTCCCAAAATAGTGCCCATCTTTGATTCGTGATTCGCTATACGTCCAGCGATCTTGGCCGCGCGATTTGCAGTATTTGCTGCTTGACCGTGAAGCGCTTCGATAGCTTTCGCACCGTAGACCATTGTCTTACCAACATTCAACAAGCCAGGAGCCAAAGCTCCACCAATCGCAGCAATTCCAACATTTCCAAAATTATAATTTTTCGAATCTAAAATATCACATCCGTCTTGATAGTTGCCATACGCTTGCATTCCTAACTCTACTGTAGCGCCGATCCCAGCGCCAATACACCATGGACACAGTCCAGTAGGATCAGTGGAGCTAATTGGGTTCCCTTTCACATAAGCATATGTATTAATGCCCCCCTCCGGCCCATTAGGATCGCTTTGGATATAACGGCCCAGCAATGCATCATAATAACGATGCCAATTCTGCCATAACTCAGTTTCGGCATCATAGTATTGCCCTGGGAAGCCAATATTCATTCCACCCACAGCATCCACCGCCACCGTCCGGTCAAAAGCCGTATTCGCCGCGCGCCAAGCCACCGTGCCATTCGGCGCCGTCAGCACTTCCGGCCGGCCCAACTGGTCGTTGTGGCTGGCGTAGAAACTGCCCTGGTGCAGCATGCCCAACAGCTCCCCATTCAGCCAGGCAAAATTCTTATGCTGCCCAGCATTGGCTTCCGCGAGCAGTTCGCCTTGCGGGCCATAGATGAAGAAGGTGGTCTTGCCTGAGGCGCCTTTCAAGACGCGCTGGCCGAAAGCGTTGTAGCGGTAATCGCCAGCCTGGCCGCCATTGATGCTGACCGTCGCCAGGCGGTTAAAGCCATCGTACGTATAGCTTCGGCTACCGTCGTTGCGGCTTTCCGAACTCAGGTTGCCGACTGCGTCATAGCCAAAGTTGCGGTATTTTCCGCCGCCGTTCCAGTTGACCAGCTGGTTGCTGTCATTATCCGACGTCGATACATACCCGACATTTTGGCGATTGTTACCAGTGCGGTTGCCGACAGCATCCCAGGAAAAGTGTTCCATATCGCCGGCCTGGTTAACCGCCGTTACGCGGCTCGCGGCGTCATAAGCGAAGTAAGCAGTGCGTTCGGGATATACGCCATTACTCAGGTTTTTCAGCGTGTCATCGGTATAGTAGGAGAAGTCCAGCTTGTGCACGGTCGCAGCCGACGAGGCACCCGCCAACTGCGCAATGCGGCCATCGTTATCCAGCGTCAGCAGACGCGACAGACCATTGCCAAAGCGCCAGGCATACATCTGGCCGCTCGCGGGCTGGTACAGGAAGCTGTTCGCCACCACGGCCGCACCCAGGCGGACATCGGCCAGCTTGCCATTCGCGTCGTAGCTATAGTCCAGCCGGTTGCCATTCGGGTAGGTCAGCGAACGCAGCAATCCGCTGCTGTCATAGTTCCACAGCGTGGTGAAGACGTTGCCATACACCGTGTTGACCTGTTTGATCAGTTCGCCAGCCGGGTTGTACTCAAAGCTGGTACTGCCGGTGGCGTCGGCGACACCGGTCAACCGTCCCTTGGCCCAGTTGCCTTGGTCGTAAGTGAACAACTCCGTCATGCCGGGGGCGGCGCGTAAGGTTCGCCGTCCCAGCTTGTCCCAACCGTAGCTCAAGGTCTTGCCGTCCGCCCGGCTTTCGCGTGCCAACCAGCCGGCTGCGTCGTATTCATAGCTGGTCAGGCCCGTGTCCGGACTATTGATGCTGGTGACGTCGCCAAATCCGTTGTAAGTATAGGTGGTGCGCAGGCCGCGCGGATCGATCACGTATTGCAGGTGGCCTTCGCTGTCGTACAGGGTCTGCGTTACGCCATTGTCGGGCGCCGTGGTTTTGACGAGGCGGTTCTGCGCATCGTATTCATAGGTCGTGGTATGGCCCAGCGCATCGCTGCGCGAGACCAGGTTGCCGTTGTTGTCGTAGCGGTACTGCACTGCCTGACCGTTATTGCCCTGATCCGTGTAGGGGCGGCCCAGGCTGTCGAGCTGAGTGGTGCGGGTAAAGTCGCTGGCTGCGCTGGGGCTGGTCGGTGTGCCGCTGCTCGGAACATGGCGGCCGGAGCTTTGCGTTACCGCATTGGCGCCGACATTGATGTCGATCCGCTCAAAGTTCGACTGTTTATCGCCGAGCATGTACAGGCGGCCGCTGTCTTTGTAGCGGAAGCGCTTGGCCGAGCCGTCGGCGAAGTTGATATCGCTTAGCTGACGGTTGTGGTTGTAGCTGCGCGAAGTCACACGCCAGCCGTTCGACAAGGCCGTGCTGGTGGTCAGCAGATTACCTTTTTCGTCGTACGCCATGGTGGTGTCGACGCCGCTGGCATCCGTGAATTTCTGTGGCAAACCGAGACCATTGTATTGCGACCAGGTTTCGACATGGCCTAAGGCATTGATACGCTGAATGGTGTTGCCAACCGTGTCGTAATTGGTTGTGGTGGTTGCCGCGCCTTGGGGCAATGCCAGCGTCACCGTTCTGGCTTTGATTGTGCCGTTGGCGTAATAGCTATAGCTGTAGGTGATCGATTTTTGCTTGCCAGTTTTCAGATCATCCCAGGTTTCGTTGGTCAGATTGCCCGCGTCCAGGCCAGTGCCAGGTGCATAGGTGTATTTCGCGCGCAGGTAAGTATTGTTGTAGGCGTCGCGGTAATCGGTCTGAATAATCTGATTGCCGCTCCAGGCGTGAGCCGTGGTCAGTGCCGCTGGCGTGCCGGCGGCCGTTGTCACTTGCAGCAGGCGGCCACCACCGTCATAGCTGTAGTCGGTGCGGTTGCCCTTCCAGTCTTGCGTGTAGTCGATATAGCCATTGCTGTCATAGGAGGTGAAAGCGCTGGCGCCGGAACAGGTGCTGGTGCCGGCCCGCGAAATCGACGTGACCTTGAGCTCGCCCTGGATCGGAGTGAAGTTGTAGGTGGTGGTTTGGCCGCGCGCAACATCCGTTACCGTGGTCTGGTTCGCACCGTAGCTGAAAGTTTCGTTCTCCTCCAAGCCGGCCAGCGCGCTCCTGCTGACGCGGCGGTCGCCGTAATACTCGTAAGTACTGTAACGCACGCCATTGATCGAGATACCCGTCAATAAGGTAGGGTCGCTGTTCTCGTAATGGTATTCGCGTATATCTTGATTGGCGCCACTACCGGGGGAAGTGACCCGGTTTAGCATGCCATTCGCGTTATAGCCATAGGTCCAGAGATTGCCGCCAGGATCCTTGACCGTTGCCACCCGGTTGTTCGCTCCCCAGGTGAAGGAAATCGACTGCCCGTTGCTGTTGCTAATGCTCGCAATGCGGTCGGAGGTGCCAGCGTAGCTGTACATCACCGAGGAGCCGGAGGGGCGCGAAATTGCTTCGATGTAACCGTACTGATCAAAGCTATAGGTGACGCCTTCCAGCCCCAGAATCCAGCCACCGTTCGCCTCATGGACCAGATGGCCAGTCGATGCCGCGGCGCCGGACAGGTAAAGGTAATCGAATGGTTCTTCGGCCGTAGCCGCAGGCACCGACCGCCGCATTCTTTTCGCACTGGCGCGTTTGGCATTCTCACTAAAACCTTCCGGCACCAGCGCTTTGCTGAAGGAATTAGTCAGGGTATAGACATGCGCCTCACCGCTGGGATGAGTGATGGTTACGCCACGCGGTATGCATTGGCCCGATGGGTTGGTCGTGCAGGTCGGGTCGGTAATGCGAACGCGCGGCATATCGAGATTGGACAGCCAGTTGGGACCGAAGAAGCGGCCCACCGCATGTTTGCTGCGATATGTGCGTTCCATGCTAAGGCCATATTCGCCCCGCGCAAAGAAATCCAGTTCATCCTTGTATTTTTCGCCGGTGGCGATGATGACTGGATTTTTGGTTGAACCGCCGCACACATCCTTGTTGGAGTTGTCCTTCGTGGGAGGTGTCTCGGTATTCGCTGGACCAGGGCCACGATCTGGCACGCGCCCGGTGCCGCCACCGCCGCTACCGCCGCGGCTTCCGCCAGATCCTTCTCCGCGCTCCTCTCGGGGTTGGCCCAAATCTCCCCAACCGCAACGGGCGGATAGCTTGCCGTCGCAATTCGCTTTGCCGTGAACATATTCACGCTGCATTTCTGGATACTCAACCGCTTTTGTCTCGGCAAATGCCGAACTCGCCCCAAAAAAACCAAGTGCCAGCGCTATCTTGCGTTTGATTCTGCTCATTTAAACTCCGCCAAGTTGGCAATTCATTAAATTTAAAATCATTGCAACAAGCGTAGCGCTGAATCATTTTATTTCATACTTGAGCAGTTTTCCTTGTACCTAAAGACATTTTTCGATATCAACTAAATAGTTTAGTTGCAATGCAACACTGAAGCCGCCGAAACCGTGCGCTAAAAACAGCGCGCAGATCCGGCGGCACCGGGATGATAGGGGTGATCAGTAACGCGCGTCCTTCGGCTTGCCGCCTTTCGGCCAGTCCTTCACTTTTTCAGGGAAGTCCGGACGCGGCATGTGGCTGAAGTATTCCGCCACGTCGACCGCTTCCTGGTCGCTCAGATTGCCTTGGCCGAGCGGGAACTTCTGACCGTGGCCCATCACCATATTGGCCTTGACGAAACCGGCTGCCGTATAGGTCCGTGCCATGCCGGCGCCGATATTGAAGGAGCGGTCGCCCCACAGTGGCGGGAACACGGGCGTCTTGTTGGCATCGGCGATACCTTCGCCATTGGCGCCATGGCAGACCGCGCAATGCTCGCTATAGATCTTCTTGCCGTTTTCCGGATTCGGCACCAGGCTGCGGTCGATCATGGCCACGCCACGGCCTGGCACCTTGTCGCCTGGACGATATTCGCCCTTCATCCAGTCCATATAGGCCACCATTGCCTTCATCTCCACACCTTCCAGAGGCAGCGGTGCGCCGTTCATGGAACGCTTGAAGCAGCCATTGATACGCTCGGCCAAACTGATAACCCTGCCCGCGCGCGGCGCTTCCGCCGGGAAGAAGGCTGAGACGCCGAGGAAAGGCGAACCTTTGGCCACTGTGCCGCCGTTCAGGTGGCAGCTGCTGCAGTTGATATCGTTACCTACATGCTTGGGTAGTAGTTGCCGCGTCTCCGTCATCAGGCGCATGCCCTGCACCAGCTGCGGCGCGTTCTGCTCCTTGAGCAGCGCCGCAAAGCGCGGAGTCTTGGTATCGCTGCCCGCGAGCTGCTGCAGTTTCAGCTCTTCGCGCACCTTGGCAACCTGCTTGGGCGTCACCGCTTCGCCGCGATTGCCCCACTGGGTACGGACGAAGGTCAATATCTCGGACAGCTCATTGTCGGACAGCGTCGCATAGGACGGCATGCCGAACGAGCGTGGCGATGTGTGCGTGACCGCCGATTGCCAGCCACTGAGCGCGATGTGGATCACCGTGGTCGGGTCTTTGGACTGCACGGAATCGTTGCCCGCCAGCGTAGGGAAGATATCGCCGACGCCGCGGCCATCGCGCCGGTGGCAGGTGGCGCAGAATTGCACATATCCCAGTCCGCCACGGCTGTTATACATGGCCTTGTCGTTGGCAGCGACTGGCACCGGCGCGGGCGCCTGCTTGCGCGCCAGGCGGGATTTGTCGTCGGTCGGCAGCGCATGCAGATACTCCGCCAGCGCGGAAAGATCGCTGTCGGTGAAGTGCTGGGTACTGTGGGTGATTACCTCGGTCATGCTGCCGGCGGCGGTGCCGTACTGGCTGCGTCCCGTTTTAAGCAAGCTCACGATATCTGCCGGCGTCCACAGGCTGCGCAGATTGATCGCGTGCCAGGAGTCGAAGGTGAAGCCGGCCAGGTATTTGTCGCCATTGCCGCCAAGGTGGCCCATGGTCTTTTCCTGGAAGGCCATGCCGCGCGGTGTATGGCAGGAACCGCAATGCCCCAGGCCTTGGGCAAGATAGGCGCCACGGTTGAATTCGACCGATTTCTTGGGATCGGCCTGGAACGGCTTGTCGTCAAGGAAGACTGCATTCCAGAGTCCCAGGCCCCAGCGCATATTGAAGGGGAACTTCATATCGCTGGCGCGGTTCGGCTGCACCACCGGGGCAACACCGGCGTTCAGGTAGGCGAACAGCGCCTGCATGTCTTCCTTCGTCATCTTCGCGTAGGACGGATAAGGCATGGCCGGATACAGATTATGGCCATCGGCCGCCACGCCCTTGCGCATGGCGCGGTCGAACTGTTCGAAGCTGTATTTGCCGATCCCGGTTTTTGGATCGGGCGTGATATTGGTGCTGTAAATGGTGCCGAACGGCGTTTTCAGTTCCAGCCCACCGGCCATATTGGCGCCTTTCGGACTGGTATGACAGGCAACGCAGTCGCCAAGACGGGCCACATACTCGCCGCGCTTGATCAGGCTGGCCTTGGTCTCGGCAGGTGCCGCTTGCGCGCCGAGGGTGAAAAATGTGGCACTTAAGACAATGGCCGTGCTTATCGACTGCAAGCGCTGGCGGAAGGGATGGGGGGAGCGGCGGAAGCCGGTTTCAAGGACGGATGCGATGTTCATAATTACCCTTTGTAGATCCAGGGCAAGTTTACGTGTTCCAGTCCATGTCAGAAATCGGAAGAAATGGCAGGTGATATAGGGAATTTTCCCTATAGGAAACTACGACAACCCGCCACCTTTAGCGATTCACTGCGGGCGCGGAAGCCGGTTTGGCGTGGGATGGCGGCACTTCGTAGTCGTATTCGGCCAGGATGCGGCGGTAGGTGCCGTCGGCGCGCATGGCGTCGAGCGCCGCCTTCCACTTATCCAGCTCCTCGGCCGATACATCGCGCGACGCGGCGAGATAGATCGCAAAACGCTGCAGCACGGCGGCGCGGCGCAGATCGGCCACCGGCAATCCGGCCTGGCGCTGCGCTTGGCGGATACTGTTCCAGGCGCCGATCCAGGCCACGATGCGGCCGGCCGCCAGTTTGCGCGCGTTCAGCGGCTCTTCGGCCACTTCCTCCAGGCGCGTCAGACCGCCGGCGTGGGCGATTTCCGCCGCAATGCCGCCGCGCATGGCGCCGACCGCCTTGTCGCGCACCGCGTCCAGGCTGTCGATGGCTTCCTCCGGGTGTTTCTGCGTGATCAGCACAAACTCGTCTTCCAGCAACACCACCCGCCATTGCGCATTCTTTTCACGCGCCTTGCTGCGGCCCAGGGGCATGATCACATTGCTGCCGAGACGCACAGTTTCCAGCGCCCGGATGAAGGGCATCAGCTCGATCTTGTGCGGATAGTGCATACGGCGTGCCATTTCAGCCACCAGGGCACAACTGGCGCCGCCGACATCCTCGCCTTTCGCCTCGCAGAAGCCGGGAATGGTGCCGGCGATCAGGCGTACCTCCGCCGCCGTGGCCGCTGGCAGGGTCAGCGCGGCGGCAAGGGCAAGCAGCAGGCGGCGGATATTCATGGGCGGGATGCGCTAAGCGGGCTGAAACTAGCATACCGCTACGACAGGACTTAGTTCAACAACAGCGCGACCCGGTTGAGCATGGCGCCCCCGCCGATCAGCCAGATAAACAACAGACCGGCCAGCAACAGCGGACGCCAGCCCGCCTGGCGCACGGCGCTCAGTTGCGTGCTCAATCCAAGGGCGGCCATTGCGGCAGCCAGCAGCAGCGTATCGGCCGCCAGCAAGGCTTGCACCAGGGCGGCGGGCAGGATGCCGGCCGAATTCAGCGCTGTGGCGGCCACGAAGACGAAGGCAAACCAGGGCACGGTGATGGCCGGCGCATCCGCGTCTGGCTGGCCACGCTGCGCACCACGGCGGCCCAGCCAGAAGGACAGCAGCAGCAGGAAAGGCGCCAACATCATCACGCGCACCATCTTGGCGATCACGGCCAGATCGGCGGTTTCCGGGCTGATGGCGCGGGCGGCGGCCACCACTTGCGCCACTTCATGGATGGTCGAACCGGCATACACGCCGAAACCGCCTGCGCTGGACGGCAGCCAGTGCAACTGCTGCCGGTACAGCCAGGGATAGAGGAAGATGGTGACGGTGCCGAACAGCACCACGGTGGAGACGGCCACCGCAACCTGCTCCGCCTTCGCCTTCAGCACTGGCTGGGTGGCGAGCACGGCGGCAGCGCCGCAGATGGAACTGCCCGCGCCGATCAGCATGGCCGTGTTGCGCTCCAGGCCGAACAGGCGGCGGCCCAGCAGCAGCGCCAGGGCGAAGGTCGAGCACAGCACCAGCGCATCGCTCAGCACGCCGGACCAGCCGATCTGGGCAATATCCTGCAAGGTCAGGCGAAAACCATACAGTACGATGCCGGCCCGCAGCAGCATGCCCTTGCTGAAAACGATGCCGGGCTGCGCCGCGCCCTGCAGATGGCGGCCAACGATATTGCCCAGCACAATACCCAGGCAGATGGCCAGCGTCAGCGCCGAAAGACCGTGTTGGGCCAGCCAGTCCAGCTGGCCCAGCCCCATCGCCAGCCCGCCCAGTGCCGCCGACAGCAGCACGCCGGGCAGCACGGCGCGCAGCCACGGCATCCCGCCGGTGGCGGCCGATCGCGCAAGGCCGGGCTGGCGCGGGGCGGACGGGTGGCCGATGGCCGAGGCGGCGGCGTGGGGACGGTGTTGCGGCTTCATAATCTTTCCTTGGTGAATCAGATAGTGGAATGATAGGAAGCTTGCATCAATCTGGAAAACGAATTATTTTTGTATTTTCAAGTTAAAAAACAGCTTATGCGTCTCTCCCTGAAGCAGTTGCAGGTCTTCGTCGCCGTGGCCGACAGCGGCAGCACGGCGGCCGGCGCCGATACGGTGGCCCTGTCGCAATCGGCGGCCAGCGCGGCCCTAAACGAACTGGAGCGCCAGTTGCGCGTGCAATTGTTCGACCGCGTCGGCAAGAAGCTGCTGCTGAACGACAGCGGCCGCCAGTTGCTGCCACAAGCGCGCCAGATGCTCGACGCCGCCTTGCAGATCGAAGGCCAGTTCCAGCATGCGCACGGCGGCACGGTGCGCATCGCCGCCAGCACCACCATCGGCATTTACCTGCTGCCGCAAATCCTGGCGCGCATGCAGGCCGAGGGAGCCAGTGCCCTGCCCTCGGTGCGCATCGAAAACAGCATGGCGGCCGCCGCCGCCGTGGCCGCCTACCAGGCCGACTTCGGCCTGATCGAAGGCCCGTGCCGCGAGCCGGAACTGCTGGTCGAACCATGGCAGGAAGATGAACTGATCATCGTCTGCGCGCCGCGCCATCCCATCACCCGCCGCCTGCGCGACGGCAAGGCGCCGGTGGCGGCGCTGGAGCAGGCCGGATGGCTGCTGCGCGAAGCCGGTTCCGGCACGGCCGACGCCGTCGACAGCCTGCTGCTGCCGCAATTGCACCATCTGCGCGCGGCCGCCCAGTTCGGCAATTCGGAAGCCATCAAGCATGCGGCGGCAGCCGGCCTCGGTCTGGCCTGCCTACCACGCCTGGTCGTCGCCGACTTGCTGGCCCTGGGCCGGCTGGTGGAATTGCCTGCCGATCTGCCGCCGCTGCGGCGCCAGTTCTACCTGATACGCCAGCGCGGCAAGAGCCTGTCACGCTCGCTGGAGGCGGTGCTGGACGCTTGCCGCGCACAGCCGCTATAAGGGCGTCTGTTTTCGGCACAAACGGATAGTATTGGTGAGAATCTCGCGCATTCGCTTCGGCATAATCATGAAGGGAGTTCTACCTTGCAAGGAGATTGCATGATACAACCCGGATTGCGTCCCCGTATCCTGATCGTCGACGATCAGACGGCGCACATGGGGGCACTGTGCGATATCCTGCGCGAACACGGTTACGACACCACCGGCTTCGCTTCCGGCGAAGCCGCCCTGACCCGCTTGCGCAAGGAAAGCTTCGACCTCCTGCTGTCGGACCTGATGATGCCCGGCATCGACGGTATCGCCCTGGTGGAAGCGGCGCGCCAGCTCGACCCCGAACTGGCCTGCGTCATCATGACCGGCGAAGGCAGCATCGCTTCGGCCGTGAAAGCGATGAAGGTTGGCGCCCTCGATTACATCATCAAGCCCTTCAAGGCCTCCGCCCTCTTGCCGGTGCTGGCGCGCGCGCTGGAAACGCGCGACCTGCGCCTGGCCAATGCGCATCTGGAGCAGCAGCTGCGCCAGCATGCCGACGAGCTGGCCGTCGCCAACCGCCATCTCGACCTGGCGCGGCGCGAGGCCGAACGCGCCAATCTGGAAAAATCGGTGTTCCTGTCGAATATGAGCCATGAGCTGCGCACGCCGCTCAACGGCATTCTCGGCTTCGCGCAGATCCTCGCCTCCGACGCACTGCCCGCCACGCCGCAGGAGAAGCAGAAATTCGCCGGCCATATCGTGCAGTCGGGCCGCCATCTGCTGACCTTGATCAATGAAATCCTCGACCTGGCCAAGATCGAATCGGGCACGCTGAGCATGGCGCTGGAAACGGTGGCGCTGGACGAAGTCTTCCTCGAATGCCACACCATGGTGGGACCGCTGGCACAGCAGCGCGGCGTGCAATTGAATTTCCCGGCGCCGGCCGGCCTGCACCTGCAGGCGGACCGCACCCGGCTCAAGCAAGTGCTGCTGAACCTGCTGTCCAACGCCATCAAGTACAACCGCGAGCACGGCAGCGTTTTCGTCGAATGCACGCCGCGCGCCAGGGACCGGCTGCGTATCGCCGTCAGCGACACCGGGACCGGCCTGTCGGAAGAGCAGCTGGGCGCCATCTTCCAGCCCTTCAACCGCCTGGGCCGCGCCGACAACGCCGAGGAAGGCACCGGCCTGGGCCTGGCCTTGAGCAAGCGCGTGGTGGAAGCCATGCAAGCGCAGATGGGCGTGGACAGCACGGTCGGCAGCGGCAGCACCTTCTGGATCGAACTGGCGCTGCAGGGCGGCGAGGCGGACATCGGCGCTGCGCCGCCCGCCACGGCTGCCAGCATGCCCGGCGCGGCGGCCCCGCTGCCACCGCAGGCACCGGTACGGCGCGCCGTGCTGTATGTGGAAGACAATACGACCAACCTGAAACTGGTCACTGAGCTGATCCGCATGCGCAGCGACCTCGAACTGCTGTTCGCCACCGACGGCCAGCGCGGCATCGAGCTGGCGCGCCGCCACCGGCCGGCTGTGATCCTGATGGACCTGCACCTACCCGGCATGGACGGCTACGAAGCCCTGGCCCGCCTGCGCGCCGATCCGCAAACCGCGGCCATCCGCGTCATCGCCGTCACCGCGAATGCGATGAGTGCCGATATCGCGCGCAGCGAAGCCAGCGATTTCTTCCGCTATATCACCAAGCCCATCGATATCGACCTGTTCAACCAAGCCCTGGACGAAGCGCTCAACCCGGACGCCCTGCGCCAGCGCACGGAGCCCCTCAGCCAGCCGCATTAAAGCCCTTACCGGAGGATGAATGAGCAGCACACCGTCGCAACGCCCGATTCGCCGCGAAACCCTGCTCGCCATTGGCCTGGCCTGCGCCCTTGGCCTGCTGCTGGCAGCCTATGTCTGGGGCAAGCGCAGCACGCCGGCCACGGCCGCTTCGGGGCCGCTGGAAAAACTCATCATCGCCACCAATACCGAGTACATCGGCGCCTGTCCCGTGATCGCCGCGCGCGACCGCGGCTATTTCGCCGCCCAGGGCATCCAGGCCCAGGTGCAGTCGCATTCCAGCGGCAAGGCTTCGCTCAACGCCGTGCTGCAAGGCCGCGCCGACTTCGCCACCGTGGCCGACCTGGCACTGGCCCTGGCCATCCTCAACGAACAGCCGATCTCCATCGTCACCACCATCTTCCGCACCGAGAAGGACCACGGCATCGTCGGCCGCAAGGACCATGCCGTGCTCAGTCCGGCCAGCCTGAAAGGCAAGCGCATCGGCGTCACCCTGGGCACCTCGGGCCATTTCACGCTCGACGTCTTCCTCAACCGCCAGCGCCTGCGCTCCAGTGAAGTGACCATGGTCAATTACCGGCCGGAGGAACTCGGCGCGGCCCTGGCAAAGGGCGAGGTCGACGCCATCGCCGGCTGGGAACCCTTCCTCAAGCAAAATGCCGCCAGCCAGGGCGGCAACGCCATCACCTTCTATGGCGACGAAGTGTATGAGAGCATCTACAACATCGCCGGCATGCGCGCCTTCGTCACCGAGCATCCGCGTACGGTGACGCGGCTGCTGCGCGCCCTGGCCGAAGGTGCGCGCTTCTGCAGCGAGCAGGTGGCCGAGGCCAGCCGCCTGGTCGCGCCCTCGGTCAAGACCAGCGAGGACGAACTGCGTGCCGCCTGGCCGGCCTACCGCTTCGGCATCGACCTCGACCAAGGCTTGATCCTGGCGCTGGAAGACGAATCGCGCTGGGCCATCAAGAACAAGTTCAGCAACCGCAGCGACATCCCCAATTATCTCGACCATATCTATCTGGATGGTATGGTGGAGGTAAAGCCGGGCAATGTCTCGATCATCCACTAAGCGGACGGGCGCCGTGAAAATCACCACCCGACTCAAGCTGGCCGAGCTGCTGTGCCTGGCCGTGGCCCTGATCATCGGCGCCATGCTGGTGGCGACCACCTTGCAGATGCGCCACGAGCTGCGCAAGAACGAGGCGGCCGGCAGCATCCTGCAGGCGGTGACGTCGCTGCGCTATCTGTCGCTGGAATATGCGCTGCGCCACGAAAGCCGCACCCATGCCCAATGGCGCTTGCGCAAGGACTCGCTGCAACAGGAACTGGACGCCACCCGTGTGTTTGACGAGGGTGTCGAAGTGGGCATCCAGCGCGGCCTGGAAAGCCAGCTGGAAAGTGTGGCGCGCCACTTCGACGAGCTGCTCAGCATCCAGCGCGAGCTGCAGGGCGCGCCGGAACGGGGCGACGTGCTGAACGAGCTGGAATCGCGCGTGCATGGCCAGATCGCCAACAAGACGCAGAATATGATCGCCGACGCCGAGGAACTGGCCGAGCGCAGCCGGGCCGGCGTGCTGGCGGCGCAGCAGGCCGCCAATCTGGTCACCCTGGCCTTCGGCGGCCTGCTCTCGGCCATCGTGGTCGGCAGCATCGTGATGACCATCCGCAGCGTGGCCAAGCCGCTCGAACGGTTGCGCCAGGGCACCATCGTGGTCGGCGCCGGCCAGCTCGATTTCTCCCTGGGCGTGACCACCGACGACGAAATCGGCGACCTGGCGCGCGCCTTCGACGGCATGACCGAAAAGCTGCGCCAGACCACGGTCTCGCGCGACGACTTGGCGCAGGCCAATGCCGCCCTGCAGGCCGAGGCCGGGGTGCGGCGCCAGGCCGAACAGAAAGTCACGGCCCAGCTGGTGCGCCTCAATCTGCTGCACCAGATCACGCGCTCGATCGGCGAACGGCAGGACTTGCGCAGCATTTTCCAGGTGCTGGTGCGCAGCCTGGAAGACCAGTTGCCGGCCGACTTCGGCTGTGTCTGCCTGTATGACAAGGACAAGCGCGAACTGATCGTCAGCAGCGTCGGGCTGCGCAGCGAATCCCTGTCCATGAGCCTGGCGATGACCGAGACCAGCCATGTGCCCATCGACGAGAATGGCTTGTCGCGCTGCCTGCGCGGCGAGCTGGTGTACGAACCCGATATCACCCAGGCCACCTTCCCCTTCCCCAAGCGGCTGGCGCAAGGCGCGCTGTCCTCGCTGGTGCTGGCCCCGCTGCTGGTCGACAATACCGTGTTCGGCGTGCTGGTGGTGGCGCGCCATGCGGTGCACAGCTTCAGCAGCGGCGAATGCGAATTCCTGCGCCAGCTCAGCGAACACGTCGGCCTGGCCGCCAAACAGGCCCAGCTCTATGGCGACCTGCAGAAAGCCTATGACGATTTGCGCCAGACCCAGCAATCGGTCACGCAGCAGGAAAGGCTGCGCGCCCTGGGCCAGATGGCCAGCGGCATCGCCCACGACATCAACAACGCCATCTCGCCGGTGGCGCTGTATACCGAATCGCTGCTGGAAACCGAGCGCAACCTCTCGCCCAACGGCCGCAACTGCCTGCAGATCATCGAACGCGCCATCGACGATGTGGCCGCCACGGTGGCGCGCATGCGCGAGTTCTACCGCCAGCGCGAACCGCAGCTGAGCCTGAGCACGGTCAATGTCAACACCCTGATCCCGCACGTGGTGGACCTGACGCGCGCGCGCTGGAGCGATATGCCGCAGCAGCGCGGCGTGGTGATCGAGATGCGCAAGGAGCTGGAGACGGGCCTGCCCGCCATCCTCGGCGTCGATGGCGAAATCCGCGAAGCGCTGACCAATCTGATTTTCAACGCCGTCGACGCCATGCCCGAAGGCGGCACCCTGACCCTGCGCACGCGCAGCGTGGCGGCCGCCCCCGGTCAGGACAGCGGCCAGGTGCTGCTCGAAGTGAGCGACACCGGCATCGGCATGGACGAGGCGACGCAGCGGCGCTGCCTGGAACCCTTCTTCACCACCAAGGGCGACCGCGGCACCGGGCTCGGTCTGGCCGGCGTATACGGCATGGTGGAGCGCCATGGCGGCAAGATCGCCATCGAATCGGCACCGCAGCGCGGCACCACGGTGCGTCTCAGCTTCCGCAGCCCGCTCGCCCCGCCGCCGGTGCCGGTGGTGGCCGATCCCAATACCGCGCCGCCGCGCTTCCGCATCCTGGTGGTCGACGACGACCCCACGGTGCTGACCTCGGTGCGCGACATCCTGCTGCGCGACGGCCACGACGTGGTGGCGGCCGACGGCGGCCAGCAAGGCATCGAACTGTTCACGGCGGCGCAAGGCGGCGACGCCCCCTTCGCCCTTGTGATCACCGATCTCGGCATGCCCTATGTCGACGGCCGCCGCGTTGCCGAAGCCATCAAGAACCTGGCGCCCACCACCCCGGTCCTGCTGCTGACCGGCTGGGGCCAGCGCCTGATCCCCGACAGCGACGCCAACCCCGTCAACGTCGACTATGTGCTCAGCAAGCCACCCAAGCTGCGCGAGCTGCGCGAAGTGCTCAGCAAGATCGGCGCCACCCACCCCAGCCCCGCCTGAGTCCACCAGCGGGTTTGCGCCAAATCAAACAATGTCCACCCTGGTGTCAGGCACCAGAGTCGGACATTCTTTGATCTAAATCAGTAAATGTCTCCCCCTGGTGCCTGACACCAGGGTTGGACATTGTTTGCGCAATATCAAAGAATGTCCGACCTCGGTGCCTGACACCAGGGTTGGACATTGTTTGTGCTGGATCAAAGAAAAACGGCGGCCCGGGTGGGCCGCCGTTGTTGGGATTACTTGACGCGGATTACCAGGTCGTGACCAGGGTGTATTTGCCGCTGGTGGCGCCGGTGCCGCCACTGTAGTAAATCACTTTGGCGTAGAAGGTGGCGGCTGCGCTGCCGCTGTTGGCGCGGGTCACGGTGTCCACCGCGCCGGTGCCGGCGGTGCTCGAGGTCAGCTTGGTGCCAGCCGCGTTGTACAGCTCCAGGTCGTAGTCCGAGGTGGCGTTCGGGGTCAGCACGGCTTTCAGGGTTTTGCCGGCCGGGACGGTAATGGCGAAGTAGTCGGCGTCGGTATTGCTGCCGATATTGCCGTTCACCGTGGTGTTGGTTTGCGTGACCGGGTTGGCGGTGGCAATGGTGTTATTGCTTTCCGTTTCGCTGATCACCGGACCCGGCGGCACCACCACGCTCAGGATGTTCTGCGCTTCGAACTTGGCCTGGAAGGTGTTGGCGTAGCTCAGGTCGGCCGGGTACAGGGCTTTGGCGGCGTTGACGATGGCCGTGGCCATGGCCGGCATTTTCACGCCCGAGCCGAGGCCGAAGTGGGCTTCCAGGATGATCTTGTCGATGTTGGCGCGCGGTTTGCCGGCGGCCAGCAGGGCTTGCGCAGCGGCATACAGCGGCGAGGACCACAATTCGTCGGACTGGAAGGTGACGCCGCCTTCGGTGACCGAGCTGTGGGCGCCATAGGTGCGCGTCGCGTTGTACTTGGCGTCGGTGCGGTTCAGCGCACGGCCGGCCCAGCAGGCGTTGTGGCCGTCCCAGCTGAAGGCCCACTCCGGATGGTAGGTCTGGCCATTCACGGTGCTCAGCGAGTAGGACGCTGCCCAGTAATCGCCGAAGCCTTCGCCCATGGCGCCGGTGTCGCCGCCGCTCCAGCTGTTGTTGATGTTGCGGTGGATGGCGTGGCCGTATTCGTGCAGGATGACGTCGGCATCTTCGCTGTCGTTGACGCAGCCGTGGCCAAAGGCCAGATAATCGCTGCCGCCACCATAGCTGTAGTGGGAATTATCGTCGCCGTTCAAACCGTCGGTGTCGACGTCGAGCGGACGGTCGATGATGGACTTGGTGCCGGTGAAGCCGAGCGACTGGATGTAGCGCTGGTTCTGGTCCAGGTGGAAGTAGACGTTGGTGTCGTCGAAGGCATTGTTGCCGCGCTTGGCCGTCCACACGCCATTGGTGGTGGTGCTGGGGCCGGTGGCTGGCGCTTCGATGTCTTTCAGGTTCACATACGGGCCGCTCAGTTTGTACACGCCGCCGGCCACGGTCAAGTCTTTCAGGGGCTTGGTGACGTAAGCAGGGTCGAAGGCGGTGGCTGGCGAGCTGTCGGTCAGCGTGTCGTTATTGAGCGCGGTGCGTGGATCGGGATCGAAGACCAGGCCGCTGCCGTCGACGCCGGAGGCGGCCACGGTCGCATTGGCGATGGTGGCGCGCGCGGTGGCGCGGTTTTGCTGGGCGGCTTTGAAGGCCTTGGTGGCGGCGCCGCGGTCCAGGGTGGCGCCAGTGACTTCGCCGCGCGCGGCCAGGCTGCGTTCGCCGCCCTTGCGTGGCAGCGAGGTGGTGTAGGAATCGATCAGGCTGCCGTCATGGGCATTCAGGTATTGCACGAAGCCGCCGGTCGGCATCTGCGCTTCGATGGTCACTTTGCGCGCCAGTTGCACGCCGCCCTTGGTGGCGACCCACACCAGTTCGCTCGTTGGCAAGGCCACCAGCGGATGCTGCACCTTCAGATTGGCCCAGCCTTTGTCGAGCGCCTGTTCGTCGCTGATCTGGCGCTGGTTGTGCAGCTGGTTGACGGCGGACGCGTCCACGGTCGACGAGATGTGGCGGGTTTCATTGAAGATCTTCAACAGTTCGCCGCGCTTGCCGATCGAGACGATGATCTCGGCGCGGTCTACCGGCAGGCCGCGCAGGGTCTGCTGGAAATAATAGTGGGTGCCGGTCAGCGATTCCTGGGTGCGTACCAGCACCAGGTTGTCCAGGTTGGCGGGCAGGCCGAACCGTTCGGCGTTTTCGCGCAGGGTTTCCTGTGCCGAGGCGGATTTGGTGCTGGTGAAGAAGGTCAGATTATCGACCCGGTTGGCGCCAGCCTGGGCCACGCCGGCGTAAGCAAGTACGATAAGGGAAGCAAGGATGGTACGCGAGGTGTGCTTCATGCTTTTATCTCTCCTGAAAGTGGGATGCGTATAAAAATGGTGCGAAGCATCGGTCCCAGCTGGCCCCACTCCGGGGATGAGGCCAATGGCAAATCGACGTGAATCGAGTATAGCCAGAAAGGCAAACGTTGCAAAATAGTTCATTTTTTTAACAATATAAACTTTTTGTCTCATTTTGCACTTTCCGCGACTTCGCCATGACAAAGCGCTAATATGATTGGTTATGCCAGCTTTTCGGAGATTAGGATGAGATCGTCTATTTGCCGTCGCCTGTCCCCCTTGGCCGCCACCGTGCTGCTGGCCGCCACCCTGCCTGCCTGCGGCGTGGCGCGCGAGCAGGCCACGGCCGCGCAAGCCGCACCAGCACTGGCTTCCGCCCGTCCCGCCAAGCCCATCCCGGACGAGGAACCGGCCGTCACGCAGGAGGTGGCGGAGCTGCTGGGCCAGCTTGCCGACGGCCGGCCGCAGCGTAACCGTTTCACCGAAAAAGCGGCGGCCAGCGTGCTGGCTGAGGCGGATCAAAATCTGGCGCCGCGCCTGCGCGAATGTGGTATTCCTGTCACATTGGAGCTGCTGGCGCGCACGGTCGATGGTGAAGACCGGCAATACCGCTACCGCCTGCGCTGCCGCGCCCAGCCACTGCTGCTCGACATCGTCTACAACAAGGCGGCCCGCGTGAACCGTCTACAACTCCTACCGGAATAAACGGCTGGCGCGGCCTGCGGCGAATTGCGATAATGCAACGATGACTGCCAATTTCGCAATATCCGTGCTCAGCCATGTGGTGCTGCTGCCGCCCATGAGCCTGTTCCTGCTGATGGCCGTGGGCTGGCTGCTGGCGCGGCGCTGGCCGCGCCTGGGACGCGGCATCGGCGGCCTCGCCCTCGGCGTGCTGGTGCTGCTGTGCACCGATGCCGGCGCCCGGCTGCTGGCGGCGCCGCTGGAAAGCCGCACGCGCGCCCTGCCGCCCGGTACCGCCCAGCGCAGCGGTGCCCAGGCCATCGTCATCCTGGCCGCCGGCCGCATCGAGCGCGCGCCGGAATACGGCGGCGACATCCCCGACCGGATTGCCCTGGCCCGCCTGCGCTACGGCGCCCGCCTGCAGCACGAAACCGGCTTGCCGCTGCTGGTCAGCGGCGGCAACGCCACGGCCGGCGGCAAGGTCGAAGCCAAGGCGCGCGGCATGGCGCGCGCGCTGCACGAAGATTTCCGCACGCCGGTGCGCTGGATCGAGGCCGATTCGGCCACCACGGCGCAAAACGCCCAGCTTTCGGCGCCGCTGCTGCGCGCCGCCGGCGTGCGCCGCATCCTGCTGGTGACGGACGCCATGCACATGGCGCGCGCCCAAGCCTGTTTCGCCGCAGCCGGCTTCGAGGTGGTGGCCGCGCCCACCATGTTCGAAACCACAGGCCAGCTCACGCCGCTGCAGTTCCTGCCCAGCGCCAATGCGCTGCAGCGCTCTTACTACGCCACTTATGAATGGATGGGATTAGCATGGTATTGGCTTCGCGCCACGCGCGCGTGAAAAACCGCAGTTACGCGCCCTGGCTGGCTGGCTTGCTGGCCGCCATGGCGGCCCTGGCCGCGCTGACCAGCTATGGCCTGGAACGTAGCGGCATTCCGCCGCGCCGTCTGGCACCCTATCTGGAACAGCGCGCCGACGGCCACAATCCGCTGATCGTCGGCGTGGGACGCGCCATGGCCGCCGCCCTGCACACCCTCGATCGCGGCGATGCGCCGCTGCCCGGTGCGCTGCGTCTGCGCATCGGCGCGCAAGTCGAGGATGCGCGCAATGCGGGACAAGCCACGCCGCCCAATGCCGCCGACGCCCTCGCGCCCGGCGGCCGTGAAGTCATGGTCGCTTCAGCCGACGCGCTGCGCAAGGCCATCGCCCAAGCCCTGCCAGGCGACCGCATCACCGTCCTGCCGGGCCGCTACCGCTTCCTGGCCAGCTCGTATATTGACGTCAGCCGGCCCGGCACGCGCGAGCAACCCATCGTGCTGCGCGCCGCCCGCGCCGGCAGCGTGGTGCTGGAACTGGCGATGGCCGAAGGCTTCCTGGTCTCGGCCCCGTGGTGGACTTTCGAGAATCTGCAGCTGCAAGGCATCTGCCCGCTGCAAGGCACGTGCGAGCACGCCTTCCACATCACCGGCGCGGCCCGGCATTTCACGGCGCGCAACAACACCATCCTCGACTTCAATTCGCATATCAAGATCAATGGCCAGCACGGCGCCCAGCCCGACCACGGCCTGCTGGAACAGAATACCCTGAGCAATACGGCGGTGCGCCAGACCGGCACCCCGGTCACGCCGATCGACCTGGTGGCGGCCAGCCACTGGACCATCCGCGCCAATCTGATCAGCGACTTCATCAAGGGCGGCGGCGACCAGATCAGCTACGGCGGCTTCGCCAAGGGTGCCGGCAGCGGCAATATCTTCGAGCGCAATGTGGTGATCTGCGAACAGCGCCTGCGCGGCCAGCCGGGCCAGCGCGTCGGTCTGTCGCTGGGTGGCGGCGGCACCGCCGCGCCGTACTGCCGCGACCAGCGCTGCATCACCGAGCAGGACGGCGGCGTGCTGCAAGCCAATCTGATCGCCTCCTGTTCCGACGAAGGCATCTACCTGAACCGCGCCGCCACCAGCCAATTGCGCCATAACACCCTGATCGACACCGCCGGCATCGCCCTGCGCTTTCCCGAAACCAGCGCCGACGTCGAAGGCAATCTGGTCGACGGCCGCATTGCCGTGCGCAGTGGCGCCCTGCTGCGCGCGCAGGACAATCTGGACAGCGGCGTCACCCGCCTCTATCTCGGCTCGCATCCGCTGCGCGCCCTGTTTCAGGCGCCGCTGGAGTTCGACCTGCGCTGGCGCGGCATGGCGCCGCGCCGCGAGGCCGTGCCGACTGATGCACGCACCGGCGCGGTGGCTGAGCTGTGCGGCGCGCCGCGTCCGAGCCAGCCGGCTTATGGCGCGTTCGAGGATTTCGCCGCCTGCCTGCGGCCTTAGTTACGCGCGCCGGCTGCGCTGCTCGGCGGCCCAGGACAGGCCGGCCTCCACCGCCGCCGTGAACTCGCCGATATCGATCGGCTTGGTCAGGTAGCGGTAGAAGCCCGCATCCAGCGCCGCCTGGATATCCTGGCGTATGGCGTTGGCCGACAGCGCCAGCACGGGAATGGCAGCCGTGGCCGGATCTTCGCTGAGCACCTTGTGCGCCTCACGCCCGCTCATGCCGGGCAGGTTCATGTCCATCAGGATCAGGTCGGGCAGGTATTCGCGCGCCAGCGCCACCCCGGCCGCGCCGTCGCCCGCCGTCAGCAGCACCACCTCCATATGCAGTGACAGGATGTCGCTGACCAGGCGCAGATTGGCCGGATTGTCTTCCACATACAGCAGCAGCGGCTTGTCCTGCGCGCGGCGCTGCGGCGCCGGCACGGCGGCCAGCGCCGTTTCCGCGTCGGCCGCTGCCAGCGGCAAGGCCGCCGCCAGTTCCACCGTGAAGGCACAGCCGGCGCCCGGCGTGCTGGCCACGGCGATGCTGCCTGCCATCAGTTCGGCCAGGCGCTTGCTCAAGACCAGGCCGATGCCGGTGCCTTCTTCCGGTCCGCCTTCCTGGCCCAGGCGGTTAAAGGGCTGGAACAGCTCGGCGATCTGCTCGGGCCGCAGGCCTGGGCCGGTGTCCTGCACCGTGAGCCAGATGCGGCCCGTGTCACGCTGGCCGAAATCGACCACCACCGCGCCGCCCTGGCGGTTGTACTTGATCGCGTTCGACAGCAGATTGAGCACGATCTGGCGCAGGCGCACGCGGTCGGCCTGCACCGTCAGCGGCGAATCCTCGGGCAGCATCAGGCGGATGCCGCGCCGCTCGGCCATGGCGTCCACCATATGCCGCGTCTCATGCAGCAGCTCGTGCAGGCCGACCGCCTCCATCGACAGGGTGATGGCGCCCGACTCGATCTTGGCCAGGTCCAGGGTTTCGTTGATCAGATTCAGCAGGTGGCGCCCGGCCTGCACGATATTGCCGGAAAAGCTGCGCCGCTGCGCCTCCGTCACCGGCAGGCTCTCGTTGCACAGCAGCTGGCCGAAGCCGAGGATGGCGTTGAGCGGGGTGCGCAGCTCGTGCGACATGCTGGCCAGGAAGCGGTCCTTGGCCTTGCTGGCGCGCTCGAGTTCGTGGCGCTGTTCTTCCAGCGCCTTTTCGATGCGCTTGCGGCCGCTGATATCGCGGATGGCGCTCGACACCAGCACCTCGTCCTCCATCTCCAGCGGGCTCAGGCTGATCTCCACCGGGAATTCGCTGCTGTCGCGGCGCCGGCCGTACAGCTCGACGCCGGCGCCCATGGCGCGCGGCTTGGGCTGGCCGAAAAAGCCGTCGCGCGAGCCTGGATGGTGGGTGGCGAAGCGGGCCGGGATCAGCACCTCGACCTTCTTGCCCAGCAGCTCCTGGCGCGGATAACCGAACAGCTGCTCGGTCTGCGAGTTGACCAGCACGATCTCGCCTCGGCTGTTGACGATCACCATGGCGTCGGGCGCCGATTCCAGCAGGCCGCGGAATTTCTGCTCGGCCTTCTTGCGGTCGCTGATATCGCGCACCGCGCTCATCACCAGTGGGCCTTCTTCGGTGGCCATCATGCTCAGGCTGATCTCGACCGGGAATTCGCTGCGGTTCTTGCGCACCCCGTACAACTCCAGGCCGGCGCCCATGGTGCGCGTGCGCGGCTGCACGAAGTAATTCGCGCGGTGCATCACATGGCCGTGGCGGAAGCGTTCCGGCAGCAGGATCTCGATCGACAGGCCGCGCAGCTCACTGGGCGCATAACCGAACAGGGACTCGGCCTGGCTGTTGACCAGCACGATGCGACCGCTGGCATTGGCCATCACCACCGCGTCGGGCAGCGATTCCAGCAGCTCGCGGTAGCGGCCCTCGGCCAGCTTGGCGTCGCGCAGGGTGCGCGCGGCCGTCACATCCTTCTGGCTGAAGACGATGCGCTCGATCTTGGTGTACGAGTCGTAGATGGCTTTGCAACTGGCGTCGATGAAGACCGGCGAACCATCTTTGCGGTGGCGCAGGCATTCGAGATCGACCAGGGGCTGGGCCGGCGAGAAGGCGGCCAGCAAGTCTTGCCAGCTCTGCCCGCTCATGCCGATCAGGTCGAGCAGTTGGCGGCCCTGGGCCTCCGCGGCCGGGTAGCCATAGATTTCCTCGGCGCCGCGCGACCAGTAATTGACCATGCCGCGCGAACAGGTGGCTATCACCCCGCCCGGCGCCTCGTCCAGAATTTGCGCATTCACTTCGGCTGCCATACGGTCTCCCCAGCAGCCCGGCCTGCGCCCTGCGTTATAAGCGGCTTGCGAGAAAGAAGCGGGCGCTGCGGAACGGGTTCAGACGAGTATGAGCCATTGCCTGGGCTTAGACAAGCGGGCAGCCGTCGCACGTATGCCGTCGCACGTATGCCGTCGCCCGTATGCCGCACCGCATGCAATCATGCTGGACTTGCCACATTTACTGTGGTCAGATATGCATTACCGCAGCTCCTAGAGAGGTTGGAATGGACATCATCACCAGCGCCCTCACCGCAGCGATTGAAGACGGCGCCAGCAGCCCTGCCTACCAGATGCTCAAAGCCCGCCTCGCGGCCCAGGCGCCGGCGGTGGAAGACGCCGTCGCCACCCTGGAAGAAGACGCCGGCTCCAAGTCGCGCCAGTTCGCCCTGTCCGATGCGCTGGCCGTGGCCGGCCTGGCCGGCGACCGCTACCTGCGCGCCGCCGCGCGCAATCTGCTCGACGAAATCGACCGGCGCCGCCCGCCGCCTGCCGCCAGCCACCCCGGCGGCGCGGCCAATGCCGCCGTGCTCAAGGTCTGGTTCGGCACCGACCGCCAGCAAAGCGGCGACCGCCATCCGGCACGCCAGTTCGGCAGCCAGCGCGCGCCGCTCAGCTACGGCTATTGCGAGGTCAGCGTGCCGCGCGGCCCGCGCGATCCGGATTCGCCGGCCCTGCTGCGCCTGGAACTGCGCGAAGACCCCAGCCACCATGTGCGCCTGCTGCAAACCGAGCTGGCCGGCCATGACAACTTCTTCACCGCGCTGGCGGCCCAGATCGCCGCTGCGCCCGAATCCAGCGCCCTGCTCTTCGTGCACGGCTATAAGGTATCGTTCGAGGATGCGGCGCGGCGCAGCGCCCAACTGGCTTATGAGCTGGGCTTTCGCGGCGCCCCGCTATTCTATAGCTGGCCCGCGCAGGGCAAACCGGCCGGCTATCCGGCCGACGAAGCCAGTGCCGAATGGAGCCAGGCCAATTTGCAGCGCTTCCTGCTCGACTTCCTGGAAAGCAGCCAGGTCGAGCGCATCTACCTGATCGGCCATGGCCTGGGCGGGCGCGCCCTGGCCGGCGCCTGCGCCGCCCTGCTGCGCGCGCGGCCCGAGCTGGCTTCGCGCCTGCACCAGATCCTGCTGGCCGCGCCCGATATCGACGCCGGCCTGTTCCAGCGCGAGCTGGCGCCGGCCTTCGCCGCCAGCGCCCGGCCGCTGACCTTGTACGCCTCCAGTGCCGACGCGGCGCTGGCGGCCGGCCATAAGGCCCATGCGGCGGCGCGCGCCGGCGACGCCGGTCCCGGCCTGCTGGTGCTGCCCGGCGTGGAAACCATCGACGCCAGCGGCGCCGACACCGGCTTTCTCGGCCACGCCGCCGCCGGGCCTGCGCCGGTCTTGTCCGATATGCAGGAACTGATCGGCCAGGACCGCGGCGCCGCCCAGCGCCAGGGTTTGCGGCCGGCGCAGCTGGCGGGCGGGCGCTACTGGATCATGGCGGCGGAGGGCGTATGAGCAACTATGGCTCGGCATCGGACGAGGCTGTCTTCTGCGTGGACAAGCTGCTGGAGCTGATGGGCAGGGATGAGCAGGGGGTGGAAGGCGTAAGCAAGATTGTGCGCCGCAGCATCGGTCCCGGCATCGACCCGCTCAATCTGGCCGGCGAGGCGATCCGCGATGCGCGCCTGACCGAGGCTTGCCGCATCCTGCACAACCAGCGCAGCGCGCTGTCGGGCCTGGGCGCCAAGCGCTTCGTGGCGGCCAGCCTGGCCCTGGAACTGGCGCTCAATGAAAGCCGCCTGATGGAAGTACCCGTGCTGTTCGCGGCCGTCGAGGGCGAACTCAAACTGGTCCTGGAGCATGCCGGCGCGTGGCTGGACCGCCACAATGGGCGCAATGCCAGCCGTTTCTAACGAATGGTTACAATTGTTGCGACTTTCACGATTTTGTACCAAACCCAACATGCTAAGATCGCCAACACTGTTTGACTAGCATTGCCGCAACGAATCGGGACAAATAAGAGCACCCGGCAATGCCGAAGCATTTCTATTGCTGACGCCAAACTACCTGGGCAGTTCTTGACCAAAAATCACGGTTTTTTATTGATTTTTAGCAACGAACTGGTATATTGGCGCCCCCGCCCGAACACGCGGGGGCCGAATAAGAATAAGGTAAAAGCGGAAATGGAATTATTTAACAAGTCCGGCGCGTTATTGGCGTCGGTACTGGTGATGGTGGGCGCCCTGATCGCCTGCCAGGCAAAGGAAGATAGCGTGCCGCCGGCCCAGGTGATCGAGGCGGCGGCCCAGGCGCTGAGCGTCAACGGCGGCGCTGCCGCCGAACGCCGCCTGCGCGAATGGGCCGAGCAAGGCTCAGCGGTGGCCCGGCGCGAACTGGGCTTGTTCTACCAGGCCAATCAGGCGCGCCGCGCCGACGCCGTCAAGCTGCTGGAACAGGCCGCCCTGGCCGGCGATTCCGAAGCGGCCTTCCAGCTGGCGGAAATCTACCGCGGTGGCCAGCCTTTCAGCGCCAAAGCGGCTGAAAAAGCCCGTCCCTGGTATTTGCAGGCAGCGCGCCACAGCCATCCCAAGGCAGCCCTGACCCTGGCATCCCTGGCCAGCAGCGGCGAAGGCGTGGCCCGCGACGAGGAAGAGGCCGCCAAATGGGCTGGCATCGCCGCCAGCCTGAACGCCGGCAGCAAGAGCGCTGCCCATGGCTGGGGCGGCTACTAAGATACGCGCCACCGCCTCTTATTTCCCGCACCATCTTGCCATAAGGGCATTGCCAGTTCATCATGAGGCCAGCGCCGCCGGGATGCCCGTCCCGGCCGCCTCCGGAGACTGCGCCCATGCCGCTGCGCCAGATCAGCTTCCACATCCTGCATCCCGAGGCCGTGCTGGCCGCCGGCCTGCGTGCCCTGCTGGACGGCCAAAGCGGCCTGCGGCCGGCGCCGCTGGCTGAAGCCGACGTCCTGCTCGCCGATTACGACCATGCGCTGCGCCATGCCGGCCGGGTGGCTGCGCGCATCCTGCTGCTGACCCAGCGCGACAGCGAATGCGAATTGCGCCGCGCCCTCGACGCTGGCGTGCACGGTTACCTGCTGCAAAGCTGCAGTGCCGAGGAGTTGCACCTGGCGGTGCGCCAGCTCGGCCTGGGCCTGCCCTACCTGAGTCCGGCCCTGCGGCCCAACGCGGCCGACGGTGCGCGGCGCGCCCCTTTGACCGGCCGTGAAACCGATGTGCTGCGCCTGCTGGCCTTGGGGCGCTGCGACAAGGCCATTGCGCGCGAACTGGGCATCGGCCTGGGCACGGTGAAAACCCATGTGAAAGGCGTGCTGAACAAGCTCGATGCCAGCGCCCGCACCCACGCGGTCGTGGTGGCGGCGCAACGCGGCCTGATTACGGTGCGCCCGCCGGACAGGCGGCCGGAGGCCGGCGGCAGCGCCGCAGCTTGAGCCGGCGCAAAGGGATATTGCGCGCTTGTTCTTACTCTGGGCCTAAGTCCGCTCCGGAGATTGCATCATGCCCCGTCTTGCCCGTCCCCTCCCGCCCCGCCTGCGGCCGCTGCTGCTGGCCATCCTGCTGGGCACGCTGCCACTCAGCGCCTGCAACCGCCATCCCAGCAGCGGCCAGCTGTTGGCGGCGGCGCGCCAGGCCCGCCAGCAAGGCGACCAGCGTACCGCCACGATCGAGCTGAAAAACCTGCTGCAGCAGAATCCGCGCCAGGCCAGCGCCCGCCTGCTGCTGGGCAAAGTCTACCTCGACACCGGCGACGCCGCGGCGGCGGAAAAAGAGCTGCGCCGGGCCCTGCAGCTGGGCCTGACGGCGGCCGAGGTCCTGCCCGCGCTCGGCCGCGCCCTGCTGCTGCAAGGCCAGTACGACAAGCTGCTGGCCGAAATCGCGCTCGACCCGGCCCAGCCCCTGAGTGCCGTGCTGCGCGGCCACGCCTTGCTGGCGCAAAAACATCCCGAGCAGGCGGCGGCGCTGTACGCCCAGGCCTTGCAACGGCAGCCGGGTTTGCCGGAAGCCCTGCTGGGCCAGGCCCGCCTCGCGCTCTGGCGCCAGGACGCCGCTGGCGCCCTGCGTCTGGTCGAGCAAGCCCTGCGCCACCATCCCGAGCACATCGAGAGCCTGCGCTTGCAAGGCGACCTGCTGCGCGACGCCGGCCGCCTGGACGCGGCGCGCCACAGCCATGAACGTATTCTGGCGTTGCGCCCGCGCGATGCCCAGGCGCACGTCGATATCGCCCACCTGCAATTGCAAGCCGGCCAGCTGGCGGCAGCGCGCGCCAGCATCGCCGCCGCGCGCGAGGTCGCGCCCAACAGCCTGCTGGTCTTGTACGCGCAAGCCTTGCTCGACTACCGCAACGGCCAGCAAAAGGCCGCGCTGGAACGCTTGCAGCAAATCCTGCGCGCCGCGCCCGAGCATCCGCCCAGCCTGTTGTTGTGCGGGGCGGTGCAGGCGGCGCTGGGCGCGCCGGTCCAGGCGGAACAGCATTTGCGCCAATTCCTCGACGCCGCGCCCGGCCAGCCATATGCGAGCAAGCTGCTGGCCAGCGTGCTGCTGATGCAGGACAAGCCGGCCGCCGTCCTCGCGCTGCTGCAGCCACTGCAGGCCACCGCCGCGCCCGATGCCGAACTGCTGGCCCTGCTGGGCGAGGCGCGCATGCGCCTGCGCCAGTTCAGCCAAGCGGCCGAGGATTTCCGCCAGGCCAGTGAACTGGCGCCGGCCACCCCGGCCCTGCACATGGCGCTAGGCATCAGCCGCCTGGGCAGCGGCGACCATGCGCGCGCCATCGGCGAGCTGGAGCAGGCCGCCGCTGCGCATCTGCCGCGCGCCGGCGTACTGCTGGTGATGAGCCATCTGCGCGCGCGCGAATTCGGTGCGGCCCTGGCCGCCGTGCAGGCGCTGGAACGCCAGGGCGCCAATCCCCTGCTGCACAATCTGCGCGGCGGCGTGCAGGTGGCCAGCCAGGATCTGGCCGGCGCGCGCCGCAACTTCGAGCAGGCACTGGCCATGGATGCGCAGTACCAGCCAGCACTCGACAATCTGGCCCAGCTCGACCTGATGGAACAGCAGCCGCAGCAGGCGCGCCGGCGCTACCTGGCCGCACTGGCGCGCCAGCGCGGCAGCCTGGCACTGCAGCTGGCGCTGGCCCAACTCGCCATCCGGCGCGAACAGGGCAGCGAAGCCATCGACTGGCTGGAGCAAGCTTGCCGCGACCATCCCGACGCACCGGCGCCCGCCCTGCTGCTGGTCCGTCTGCGCCTGGCCGGCGGGGAAGTGGCAAAGGCGCTCAGCCTGGCGCAAAAACTGCAAGCGGCGCAGGGCGGCAATGCCGATGCCCTGGCCCTGCTGGCCGAGGCGCAGAATGCCGCCCAGCAGCCGGTCGCCGCGCTGGAGAGTTTGAGCCAGTTGGCCCAGTTGCAACCCGCCTCGGCCACCGTCCAACTGCAATTGGCGCGCCAGCACCTGCTGCTGCGCCGGCTCGACGCGGCCTTGCAGGCCGCGTACAAAGCCCTGCACCTGCAAGCGCAGCAGCCCGAAGCGCTGGCCCTGGCCGTGGCCCTGCTGCTGGACAAGCAAGCGTATGCTGAGGCGCTCAAGCTGGCACGCCAGGCGCAACAGGCCGAACCGGATCAGCCCCTGGGCTATAAGCTCGAAGGCGATATCCTGCTGAGCCAGCAGCAGGCCGGCCCGGCCCTGCCCCTGTATGCCAAGGCTTACACCCTGATCCCTTCCGGCCCGCTGGCAATTGCCCTGCACCGGGCACGGCTGGCCGCCGGCCGGCGCGCCGAAGCAGCCCAGCAGATGCAGGCCTGGCTGCGCCAGCACGAGGGCGACGCGCCAACCCGGCTGTATTACGCCAGCAGCTTGATGCAGGAGCAGGATTACCGCGCCGCCGCCGCCCAGTTGGAGCGGCTGGTGAGCGCCGACGGCCGCAATGTGATCGCGCTCAATGACCTGGCCTGGGCCTACCAGCAACTGGGCGATGCGCGCGCGCTGGACCTGGCCGAGCGCGCCTACCGGCTGGCGCCGACGAATCCCGCCGTGGCCGATACGCTCGGCTGGATTCTGCAGCAACGGGGCCAGACGGAACGCGCCCTGGCCCTGCTGAAGCGGGCCGTCGAGCAGGCGCCGACCTCGACCGACATCCGCTACCACCTGGTGCAAAGCCTGGCCAAGGCCGGCGACCGCGCGGCGCTGCGCCGCCATGCCGAACGCTTGCTGGCCAGCCGCGACTTCCCCCAACGCGAGCAGGTGCGTGCCCTGCTGGCCCAGCCCTGAACGCGTCGTCAGCCTTTCTTACAGGCGGCGCTCCGCTTGGCAAGGGCGCCGCCGCACGCCCAGGCGCGCCAGCCCCTGGCGCGGGATTTGCTCACCAATCGCATGAGATACCGACCGGGAGCCCGACATGAATAAGCAAGTCTCACTATGCGCCCTGCTGCTGGCCCTGTCCTGCGGCAGGCCGCTGCCTGCCGCCGCCCAGCCGCTGGCCCCCTTCCTGCTCCACCATAGCGGGCCGGCCGAGCTGAAATACACCGGCTATCTGGCGCGCAGCAATGACCGCGGCACGCCGGGCCAGATGAAGGAAGCGTCTTTCGGCGCCGGCTAACTCGGTTGCAGGGAATCGACGCGGATCTGGCTCGCTTCACGCTCGAAGAACTGGGCCGCATCCGTCACATGCACGCCGCCCAGGGCGCATTCCAGCAGTTCGCGCACCGGATAAGCGCCGTTACGGCGGTCGGCAACGGAAACAATCACTTCATCGGCTTCATACGCCCGCGCCAGCGCCAGCAGCGGCTGGCCGCTGGGCAGCACGCTGCCGGCCGGCACGCAGGAATTCTCGCCCGGCACCGGCACGCAGCCGATCACATGAAACTGGTGCAGGCCCTGCGGCGCGGCCGCCAGTTGCAGGCATTCCAGCGCCAACATGCCGTCGCCCACCAGGATCACGCGGGCCGTTATCAGGCGCGACTGGCGGGAGCCGAGCAGCAGCATGCGCGTCAGCAGCACGCCGCCGGCGCCCAGCAGGAAAGCCAGCCAGGCCGCATCGCCCGTCGCCCCCTTCATGCCGGAACGCAGGGCGGCGGCCGGCAACAGCAGCACCAGCCAGCGATGCAGCAGATACGCCAGCACCAGCGCCGGCAGCAGGCGCGCCAGCAGCGCTTTCGCGTCCTCGCAGCGCTGCTGGCCATACATGCCCAGTGCCGCCATGCAGGTCACCACCGGCACCACGAAGAGCGCCGCCGCCAGATACATCTGGCCCGGCCGCCGCTCCGGCAGCCAGACCAGGGACACCAGCACCGCCGCCGTGAGCAGCGCCAGCACCTCCAGCAGCAGCAGGATGATGCCCGCGCGGGACACATAATGATTGAAGATCCTGACCATGGCCCACCTCCTCCACCGCCGATAACGGCTCAGCCATGATGCCGGACGCCCCGCAGAGCAGCCTTGCGCCGCCACAAGCGAAGAGCAGAGCCAGATCAAAGCCGCGGCGAAAAGCCGAGCGGCCAGCAGGGCCAAATATGACGCGGGCATGACAAATGGTCTATAGTCATGCTTCTTGACAGAAAATTCGAATCGCCATGAAATTTGATGTAGCCATCGTGGGCAGCGGCCTGGCCGGCCTGTCGGTCGCCCTGCACCTCGCCGAAACACGTAAAGTCGCCATCATTTCCAAACGCGCCCTGCTGGACGGCGCCAGCAACTGGGCCCAGGGCGGCATCGCCGCCGTGCTCGATTCCGGCGACAGCCATGAACAGCATATCGCCGACACCCTGGTGGCCGGCGGCGGCCTGTGCGACGAAGGCGCTACCCGCTTCATTGTCGAAAACGGCCGCAGCGCCATCGAGTGGCTGATCGCCCAGGGCGTGCCCTTCACCCGCGACGACAGCGCGGAACTGGGCTTCCACCTGACGCGCGAGGGCGGCCATAGCCAGCGCCGCATCATCCACGCCGCCGACGCCACCGGCCACGCGGTCCAGGTGACGCTGGAAGAAAAAGTGCGCGCCCACCCGAATATCAGCCTGTTCGAGCACCACTGCGCGATCGACCTGATCACCACGGACAAGCTGGGTCCGCGCCCCGGCCACTCCCAGCCCAAATGCCACGGCCTGTACGTGCAGGATACGAAGACCGGCCAGGTGCTGACCTTCGCCGCCGAACACACGGTGATGGCCACCGGCGGCGCCGGCAAGGTCTATCTCTACACCACCAATCCCGACACCGCCAGCGGCGACGGCATCGCCATGGCCTGGCGTGCCGGCTGCCGCGTGTCGAATATGGAATTCATCCAGTTCCACCCGACCTGCCTGTACCACCCCTACGCCAAGTCTTTCCTGATTACGGAAGCGATCCGCGGCGAAGGCGGCCTGCTCAAGCTGCCGCCGGAAGCGGGCGCCGCGGCCGGCCAGCGCTTCATGCTGGCTCACGACGAGCGTGCCGAACTGGCGCCGCGCGACGTGGTGGCGCGCGCCATCGACTTCGAAATCAAGAAACGCGGCCTGGATTACGTCCATCTGGACATCAGCCACAAGCCGGCCGAATTCCTGATCGAACACTTCCCGACGATTTATGCGCGCTGCCTGGAACTGGGCATCGACATCACCAAGGAAGCGATCCCCATTGTGCCGGCCGCGCATTACACCTGCGGCGGCGTGGTGACCGACCTGCTTGGCCGCACCGACCTGCCCGGCCTGTACGCCGTGGGCGAAACCGCCTGCACCGGCCTGCATGGCGCGAACCGCCTGGCCAGCAATTCCCTGCTCGAATGCGTGGTGGTCGGCCGCGCCTGCGCCGACGATATTCTGTCCAAGGAAAAAGTCGACGCGCCCTATCTGCCGGACTGGGATGAAAGCCGCGTCAGCGACGCCGACGAGGAAGTGGTCATCGCCCACAACTGGGACGAACTGCGCCGCTTCATGTGGAATTATGTGGGCATCGTGCGCACCACCAAGCGCCTGGAACGCGCCCAGCACCGCATCGCCCTGCTGAAAGAGGAAATCGACGAGTATTACCGCAACTTCCGCATCACCCATGACTTGCTCGAGCTGCGCAATCTGGTCGATGTGGCCTCGATGATCGTCAACAGCGCCTTGCAGCGCCGCGAAAGCCGGGGCCTGCACTTCAGCCGCGATTATCCGGACACTCTGCCCAAGGCGCTGCCCAGCGTGCTGACGCCTTCGCGCCGCCGCAACTAAGGCAAGCCATCAAGGCACGGTAACGTCGAAGCGCTGCCCCAGGCGCTTCAATTCCCCGCTCTCGACCATGGCCGCGAAGGCCTGGTCGAACTCGCGCCGCAAGGCTTCATGCAGCTGGCGCTTGGGGAAGGCGAAATAGCCGTCCTGCACCTGGATCACATGGGCCAGCGGCGCCATCTGCCCCGCCAAGCCCAGTTTCGCCAAGACCGGCTCGGTATTGCGCCGGTTGCTGGCAAATAGGACCACGTGCTGGGCCTCCACCATTTTTAACCCGCTTTCCACGCTGTTCGCCACGCTCACCTTGAGCATGGGGCGGGCCTGCTCGAACTGTTCGCCATAGGTCCAGCCATTCATGATGACGATGCGGTGGTCGGCCAGGGTGGCGAAATCGCCATGCCAGACGATGCCGGAGGTGTTCAGCGCATAGAACACCATCTGGTCCTGGTAAAACGGACGACGCGAAAACGCCATGCGCTGCACGCGTTCGAAGGATTTGTAGGGGCCGACCAGAATATCGGCCTTGCCCTGGGATAGGATGGCCTGGGCGCGCGCCCAGGGGTAGATTTCAAAGCGCGCCGTATGACCCAGGCGCGTGGCAAGTATGCGCACGACCTCCGGGCCAAGGCCGGTGAATTCCCCTTCCGGCGTGCGCTCGAAGACGCGCTCGAAATGCGCGCCCACCACCAGCAGCTCGCGCGCCCCGGCCTGGCCGCTAAACAGCAGCAACACCAGCGCCAGCAGCACCACCACTGCGATATGGAAGAGATGACGAAACCGCTTGCCGCGCATGCTGCCCTCCACCGTTTTGCGCTTCATGATACCATTTTTGCATGAGCCAATCGCCCCCTACCCCAGCCCCGCGCAGCGTGCTGCGCACCGCCACCGCAGCCGATATCCCGCGCATGGAAGCGCTGATTTCCCGCTCCGGCATAGGTTTGAGCAAGGGCTTTTACAGCGACGAGCAGGCGGCGGCCGTCACCCGCCATGTCTTCGGCGTGGACAGCCAGCTGGTGATGGACGGCACTTACTTCATTATTGAACGCGAGGGCGAGGCCGTGGCTTGCGGCGGCTGGAGCAAACGCGCCACCCTGTTCGGTGGCGACAGGGCCAAGAGCGGTCCCGATCCCCTGCTCGATCCGGCCACGCAGGCGGGACGCATCCGCGCCTTCTTTGTCGATCCGGAGGTGCCGCGCCAGGGTCTGGGCAGCATGCTGATGCGCCATTGCGAAGCGGAAGCGGTGGCCCAGGGCTTCAAGACGCTGGAACTGGCCGCCACCATGCCGGGCGTGCCGCTGTACCTGGCCAGCGGCTTCGAGGTGACGGAAGACTTCGAATTGAGCCTGCCGGGCGGGATTCAGCTGCCGCTGTCGCGCATGCGCAAGCGGATCGCCTGAATCCCGCCCGGCAGGCCAGAAGGACGCGCTTAGCGGCTGTTGAAGCCCTTGCCTTCGGCGGCCAGCTTGACCAGCAGCGGCGCCGGCGTCCAGGCCTCCCCGTGATAGCCTTTGGCCAGTTTCTCGATGGACGCCAGCACATTCGGCAGCCCGACCGTATCGGCATAGAACATCGGGCCGCCGCGGTGCAGCGGGAAACCGTAGCCGGTCAGGTAGACCATATCGATGTCCGAGGCGCGCAGGGCGATGCCTTCTTCCAGAATCAAGGCCGCCTCGTTCACCAGGGCATACACCAGGCGCTGCACGATTTCCTCGTCGCCGATGGCGCGGCGCTGCACGCCGATATCGGCCGAGTGGCGCACGATCATGGCGTTGACTTCCTCGTTCGGATAGGCCTTGCGGTCGCCCGGCTTATAGTCGTACCAGCCGCCGCCCGTTTTCTGGCCGAAGCGGCCCATCTCGCACAGCAGGTCGGCCGTTTTCGAATAGCTGATCTCCGGCTTCTCGACATAGCGACGCTTGCGGATATACCAGCCGATATCGTTGCCCGCCAAATCGCCCATGCGGAACGGCCCCATGGCAAAGCCGAACTTCTCGAGCGCCTGGTCGACCTGCTCCGGCAAGCAGCCCTCTTCCAGCAGGAAGCCCGCCTGGCGGCTGTACTGTTCGATCATGCGGTTGCCGATAAAGCCGTCGCACACGCCCGACACCACGCCGGTTTTCTTCAGCTTCTTCGACAGCGCCAGCGCCGTCGCCAGCACATCCTTGCCGGTCTGCTTGCCGCGCACGATTTCCAGCAACTTCATGACATTGGCCGGGCTGAAGAAATGGGTGCCGATCACGTCCTGCGGGCGGCCGGTGAAGGCGGCGATCCGGTCCACGTCCAGCGTCGAGGTATTGCTGGCCAGGATGGCGCCCGGCTTCATCACCTCGTCCAGCTTGCGGAACACGGTCTCCTTCACGCCCATGTCCTCGAACACGGCCTCGATCACGATATCGGCATCGGCGATCTCCTCATAAGCCAGCGTGCCGCCGACCAGGGCCAGACGCTGGTCCATCTTCTCCTGCGTCAGCTTGCCCTTCTTCAGCGTGTTCTCATAGTTCTTGCGGATGGTGGCCAGGCCCTTGTCCAGCGCCTCCTGTTTCGTTTCCAGCAGGATGACGGGGATGCCCGCATTGGCGAAGTTCATGGCAATGCCGCCGCCCATGGTGCCGGCACCGATGATGGCCGCCTTGCGGATCTCGCGCACCGGGGTATCGGAGGGCACATCCGGCACCTTGCTGGCCTCGCGCTCGGCGAAGAAGGCATGGCGCAGCGATTTCGATTCGGTGGTCTGGATCAGGTGCAGGAAGCGCTCGCGCTCGAACTTCAGGCCATCCTCGAATTTCATGGTGACGGCGGCGGCCACCGTTTCCACGCATTCCAGCGGGGCCGGGAACGGCCCGGCCACGGCCTTCACGGTATTGCGCGAGAACTGCAGGAAGGCTTCATGGTTCGGGTAGTCGACCTTGCGCTCGCGCACCTTGGGCAGCGGCCGCACATCGGCGATTTTTTCGGCAAAGGCGACGGCCGCTTCGATCAGATTGGTTCCGGCTGGGAACACTTCATCGAAAAGCGCGCTGCCCGCCAATTTTTCCGACAACACGGGCGTGCCGGACACGATCATATTCAGCGCCGGCTCCAGTCCCAGCACGCGCGGCAGGCGCTGGGTGCCGCCGGCACCCGGCAGCAGGCCCAGTTTCACTTCCGGCAAGGCGATCTGGGCGCCGGGCAAGGCCACGCGGTAGTTGCATCCAAGCGACAGCTCCAGGCCGCCGCCCATGCACACGCTATGAATGGCTGCCACCACCGGTTTGATCGAGTCTTCCGCTGTGCGGATCAGGGTATGCAGGGTGGGTTCGGTCAGCGCCTTGGGCGAATTGAACTCCTTGATGTCGGCGCCGCCGGAGAAGGCCTTACCGGCGCCGGTGATGACGATAGCTTTCACGGCAGGATCTTCCTGGGCCTGGCGCAGGCCGGCGACGGCGGCAGTGCGCGTCGCCAAGCCCATGCCATTGACCGGCGGGTTGTTCAGTGTAATCACAGCAACAGAACCGTGGACTGCGTAGTCGGCACTCATGTCTCTTCCTTATTGTGGTGTGAACTGGTGAATTCCGGAAGCCTACTATACCCCACAAAAGAACGATCGTTTTCTTTTTTTGGCGCACGCGCAGAAGCTACCGAAAGTATGACTTTTCATAGAGAAGCCAGGGCTTGAGTTTAATGTTTTTTCAATGAAAGATAATTATCTCAGATAATCTGTTTTCAACACTTCCAAGTATTAATTTTCATTACTCAAAAGTAATATCACTTTCAAATTGATATGCAATCCAAGTCTTTGATTACGCTGATTTTTTTAAACATTTCTATTCCACCTAGATTATTTTCATAGGGCATCAAAAAATACTCATAAAATACTTGCCACACGGCATTTCATGGAATAAGATTCCATCCAGCAACTAACTGACAAGGGCAAACCAGGCGAAAGCCTGGGACGCAAAGTCATCGGTCTAAGGAGCTTCGGCTCTATGACGGCAGGACTGCCAGACTTAGTACATCGTACACACGACGGGTATTTGCATACCTGCGTGGCGTCTCCAATCTGTCCCTCACCGGGCAGGCGGCAGTCCTTACTTTTTCAGAACTTTGGAAATATAGGACTCGCTACCATGAAATTCATCACCACCCCGGCCTTCTCCGCAGCAATCGCAACCGCCCTGGCAACCCTGGCCGCACCTGCCTTCGCCGCGAACGATAACGCGGAATTTGCCCGTGGCCGCCTCCTGGTAGAAGCCCGCGCCGGCCTGACCGCCACCGAATTCGAAACCATGCTCAAGCCGCACGGCGGCAAGCGCCGCAAGATGGGCCAGAGCAATCTGCACGTCGTCGAACTGCCATCCGGCGCCAATGAACAAGCCGTGCTGGCCCAGCTGAAAAAACACCCAGGCGTGAAGTTCGCCGAACTGGACAAGCGCGTCAAAGTCAGCATGGCCGTCAACGACCCCTATATGGGCAGCGAATGGCACCAGGCCAAGATCAACGCCCCGGCCGCCTGGGATATCACGCAAGGCGCCGGCGTCGTCATCGCCATCCTGGACTCCGGCGTGAACGGCGCCCACCCCGACCTGGCCCCTAACCTGGTCGCCGGCTACAACATCTACGGCAGCAATACCGACACTTCCGACGTCTGCGGCCATGGCACGGCCGTCGCCGGCAGCGCTGCCGCCGCCACCAACAACGGCGCCGGCGTGGCCGGTGTCGCAGGCCAAGCCAAGATCATGCCGGTGCGTATTGCCTACCTGGATACTGCCAGCAACAGCTGCTACGCCTACTACAGCACCATCGCCAGCGGCATCACCTGGGCAGCCGACCATGGCGCCCGCATCGCCAACGTCAGCTTTGACGGCGCCGCAGGCAGCTCGGCCATTCAGAGCGCGTCGCAGTATATGAAGAACAAAGGCGGCCTGGTGTTCATCGCCGCCGGCAACAACAACCGCGACGAGGGCTTCGCTCCCAGCACCAGCCTGATCGCCGTGTCGGCCACCGACAGCAGCGACGCGCGCTCCAGCTTCTCCAGCTACGGCAACTTCGTCTCGCTGGCCGCACCTGGCTCCTACATTTACACCACCAACAACAGCCTCGGCTACAGCGCCTGGAATGGCACCTCCTTCGCCAGCCCGGTCGCCGCCGGTGTCGGCGCCCTGATGATGGCCGCCAACCCAGCCCTCGACAGCAGCAAGATCGAAAGCCTGCTGTTCTCCACCGCCGCCGACCTGGGCGCCGCCGGCCGCGATCCGATCTTCGGCTACGGCCGCGTGGATGCCGGCGCCGCCGTGCAGGCCGCCAAGAACTATGCGCCGCCAGCCGACACCACCGCACCGAGCATTTCCCTGGCGGCCCCGCTGGCCAACAGCACCGTGTCCGGCACCGTTGCCGTCACCACCAGCAGCAGCGACAACGTCGGCGTGACCCGCGTCGATCTGAAAGTGAACGGCACTGTGGTGGCCACCGATACCGCCGGCCCCTTCTCCTTCGCCTGGGATTCCAACGGCGCCGCGAACGGCATGGCGCAACTGGTTGCGGTGGCGTATGACGCTGCCGGCAATGTCGCCTCCTCCACCCCGATCTCGGTCAACGTGGCCAACGGCGTTCCCGCTCCAGTGAAAGACACCACGCCACCGACCGTCGCCATCGCCAACCCGACCTCCGGCGCAGTCAGCGGCACCGTCAACGTCAGCATCAGCGCGGCCGATAACAATGGCGCGGCCGGCATCTCGCTGACCCTGTACATCGATGGCGCGAAGAAAGCGTCCGGCACCGGCAGCAGCCTGGGTTACAGCTGGAACACCCGCAAGGAAACCAGCGGCACCCACACCATCCAGGTCGTGGCCAAGGATGCCGCCGGCAACACCACCAGCAGCAGCGTGCAAGTCACCCGCTGATACCCGCCCTCCTCTGAAAACCGGGCAATTGCCCGGTTTTTTATTTGCACCGAATCAACGCGGCTTAACACTATCAAATTCAATTATTGTATTGATAGTTGCTGCGCATAATTGCCGTAAGTTATTGATTTAGCTCAGCATTATGCTTTGCTAGAATGACGCCCGACAACTTTGCATATTATTAAAACTGGACTCCCCCATGAAGAAGCGCGCGACTATTTTCCCGCAAAGCAACACCTTCCTTTCCGCCTCCATCCTCGCCACCGCCGCCGCCCTGACCGCCGTCACACCGCCGGCGCAGGCTGGCAAACCCCAACACGTTCAGCAGGACGAAGATCTGGCTGACAGCGAATACGCCCACGGTCGCATCCTGGTCGAGCCGCGCGAAGGCGTGACCGAGGCCGGCTTTGACGAGGCCATCCGGCCGCACAAGGGCAAACGCCGCAAGGTGGGGCAAAGCAATATTCACATGATCGACCTGCCGCAGGGCTCGGAAAAAGCCGCGCTCGCAAAACTGCGCAAGGATCCGCAGTTCAAATATGTGGAGCTGGACCGCCGCGTCAAGCTGAGCGCCACCGCGAACGACCCCTATCTGGGTAGCGAATGGCATATCGCCAAGATCGGCGCGCCGGCCGCCTGGGATATGGCGCAAGGTGCCGGCGTGACCATCGCCATCCTCGACAGCGGCGTCTACGGTGCCCATCCGGATCTGGCGCCGCGCATAGTGGCCGGCTGGAACGTCGACGGCAATAATGCCGACACCAGCGATGTCTGCGGCCACGGCACGGCCGTGGCCGGCGTCGCAGCCGCAGCCATGGACAATGGCGCCGGGGTGGCCGGCGTGGCGGGCAACGCCAAAATCATGCCGGTGCGCATCGCTTTCAAGGATGCCAGCGGTTCCTGCTACGCCTACTATTCGACCATGGCCAGCGGCGTGACTTACGCCGCCGATCATGGCGCCCGCGTGGTGAACCTCAGCTACGACAGCGTTCCCGCCAGTGCGGCCGTCCAGAGCGCGGCCAATTATCTGAAGAGCAAAGGCGGCCTGCTGTTCGTCGCGGCCGGCAATAACAACCGCGATGAGGGTTATGCGCCGACCACGAGCATGATCGCGGTGTCGGCCACCGACAGCGCCGATGCCCGCTCCAGCTTCTCCAGCTATGGCAGCTTCGTTTCGCTGTCGGCGCCCGGTTCCTATATCTATACCACCAATATGAGCGGCGGCTACAGCGCCTGGAACGGCACCTCCTTCGCCAGCCCGGTCGTCGCCGGCGTGGCGGCGCTGATGATGTCCGCCAATCCGGGCCTGGACGGCGGCAAGATCGAAAGCCTGCTGTACGCGACCGCCGTGGACCTCGGCACGCCGGGCCGCGACATCTACTTCGGCAACGGCCGCGTGAACGCCGCCGCCGCCGTGGCCGCCGCGCGCAGCGCCACCGCCACCGTGAGCAAGGACACGAGCGCGCCGACCGTCGCCATCGCTTCACCCTCGGCCAGCAGCTCGGTCACTGGCGCCGTGACCGTAAATGTCAACGCAACGGATAATGTCGGCGTGGCGCGCGTCGACCTCAAGGTCAACAACACCGTGGTGGCCAGCGACAACAGCGCGCCGTACGCCTTCTCCTGGGATTCCAAAGGCGTGGCGAACGGCATGGCAGCGCTGGTCGCCGTGGCTTACGATGCGGCGGGCAATATGGCTTCCTCCACGCCGGTTTCCGTCAACGTCGCCAACAGCACTTCCGTTGTCAACAAGGACACGCAAGCGCCCACCGTCAGGATCACCAATCCGGTATCCGGCAGAGTCAGCGGCAATGTCAATGTGAAGGTGAACGCTTCCGACAATGGCGGTGCCGCCGGTATTTCGCTGGCGCTGTATATCGACGGCCAGCTCAAGGCGAACGGCAGCGGCAGCAGCCTGTCTTACACCTGGAAAACGGGCGGCCTGAGCGCCGGCCAGCATACGCTCCAGACTGTTGCGACCGACAAGGCCGGGAACCGCTCCACCAGCTCCGTGCAAGTAAGCAAATAAGCTTTACCTAAAAGAAAAGCCCCGCAACCGCGGGGCTTTTCTTGGAGAGGAACGAGCAGGATCCTCATTCCGTCTTCGAACCAAGGCGCAATTTCCGGCCCAGGCCCAAGGACAGCAGGCCAAGACCGACCAGCAGCAAGCTTCCCGGCTCCGGCACCTCCCCGCCCGAACCGCCGCCACCACCACCACCGCCACCGCCATTACTCCCTTTGGTGCCGCCCAGCCAGACGCTGTCGTTATACCCCTGCACATGGACTGCGCCGATATAACTGCCGCCATCCTGCTTCGGCGTCGACAGGAAGTCAAAAGAACTTGCCGTCAGCCCGGTGCCGGTCAGGGTGTACACCGAGGTGGCATTGCGCGCCAGTTGCCCCGGATTTGCCGTCGGAAATGCGAAGTAGATGTCGTAGTCGCCGCCGACACCATCAGCCTTGCAGCAATCCGTGCCTTCTGTGATTGACGATGCCGCCGTTCCCGATGAGAAGGCAATGCCTGGCAAGGCTTTACCCGGATCAACGTTAAAGTACCAATCGTTGACATAAGCGCCAACGAGGAGATTGCTGAGCACGCTCATAGTCAGCGTTACCGTGCCGGTACCGCCGCCGTCATCGAATACCGCCTTGGCGTAGACTCCCGGCGAGCCAGGAGGCGCATTGCCGGAGAAGGCTCCGGCGTTGGAGAATTCGATCGTCAGCAAGCCGGCATGCGACTGCGATGCCGTGCCAGCCATGACCAGCAGCACTGCTGCCGCCAGCCGAAGAGGCCTCTTCCAGTTTTTCATTTCCGTTCCCCAGGTTAGTTGCGATTTGCAAGCACGCATAAGCCATGCCAAGGAACGGGAAATGCTATTAATCAATGACTTAGCTTTTAAGGCCAGATCTATTTACTTTCAAATGTAAAGTTTCCCGACAGGATGCGTTTATGTTGTCGGGGTTTCTGACGTTGCCAGTTGGTAATTACGGAATTGCTCGCGCAGCTTGTTCTTCTGGATCTTGCCCGTGCCACCCACCGGCAGCGCTTCCGTGAAGACCACATCGTCGGGCAACCACCATTTGGCGACCTTGCCCTCGTAAAACTGCAGCAAGTCCGCGCGGCTCACGCTCTGCCCAGGCTTGCAGACCACGATCAGCAAGGGACGTTCATCCCATTTCGGGTGGCGCACGCCGATGCAGGCGGCTTGCAGCACGGCCGGATGCGACATGGCAATATTTTCCAGGTCGATGGTGCCGATCCACTCGCCGCCCGACTTGATCACATCCTTGCTGCGGTCGGTGATCTGCATATAGCCGTCGGCGTCGATGGTGGCCACATCGCCGGTGGGGAACCAGCCATCCTCCAGCACCTGGCCGCCCTCCTCCTTGAAATAGGAATGGATGATCCAGGGCCCGCGCACCTGCAGATGGCCATAGCTGCTGCCATCCCAGGGCAGCAGCTTGCCCTCGTCGTCGACGATGCGCATGTCGACGCCATAGATGGCGTGGCCCTGTTTCAGCAGCACCTTGCGCTGCTCCTCGCGCGGCAATTCCAGGTGGCGCGCCAACAGGCCGCCGGCCGTGCCGAGCGGCGACATCTCGGTCATGCCCCAGGCGTGGATCACGTCCACGTCCAGCTCATCGATCAGGGTATTCATCAGCGTCGGCGAACAGGCCGCGCCGCCGATCACGGTGCGGCGGAAGGTCGAAAACTTCAGGCCATGCTGCAGCACATGGTTGACCAGGCCTAGCCAGACGGTCGGCACACCCGCCGAGAAGCTGACTTTTTCGCCTTCGAACAATTCGTACAGCGATTTGCCGTCCAGTGCGCAGCCGGGAAAGACCAGCTTGGCGCCCGACAGCGGCACGGAGTACGGCAAGCCCCAGGCATTCACATGGAACATCGGCACCACCGGCAGCACCGTGTCGCGCGACGACACGTTCAGCGCGTTCGGCATGGCCGAGCCGTAGGCATGCAGCACGGTCGAGCGGTGCGAGTACAGCGCGCCTTTCGGATTGCCGGTCGTGCCCGAGGTGTAGCACAGCGAGGCGGCCGAATTCTCATCGAATTTGGGCCAGGCGAAATCGTCGGAATGGGTGGCGATCAGCGCCTCATAGCTCATCAGCTCGGGAATCTTGGTCTCGGCCGGCAGATGCTCGGGGCCGGCCAGTAGGATATAGCCTTTGACGCCCTTGCAATGCGGCGCCACCGCTTCCACCAGGGGCAGCAGGTTCAGGTCGAACAGCAGGTACTGGTCTTCGGCGTGGTTGATGATATAGGCCAGCTGGTCGGGATGCAGGCGCGGGTTGATCGTGTGCAGCACCGCGCCCGAGCCGGACACGGCGTAATACGCTTCCAGGTGGCGGTAGCCGTTCCAGGCCAGGGTCGCCACCCGGTCGCCCATGCGCACGCCCAGCCAGTGCAAGGCATTGGCCAAGCGGCAGGCGCGCAGACGGCATTCGCGGTAGGTGTAGCGGTGGAGATCGCCTTCCACGCGGCGCGAGACGATTTCACTGGAGCCGTAATGGCGGGCGGCAAACTCGATGATGCTGGAGATGAGCAGCGGCTCCTCCATCATTTGCCCCATCAGGGGGCTGGAAGGCAAGACGGGCATGCGGGCTCCTGTGTGCCGGATTTGTTTTTTTCATAACGAGTGTCGGATGCGCCACGGGCTGCCGTCAACCGATTTCCATGCTGCAATGCAGTATAGAAAGGCCAGCTTTTGTCAGCAGATGTAAAGCCCTCTTGCAATCCAGGGTGGCCGCAATAAAATCGCTGCTATGCGTTAAAATCCGCGCTTTACCAGCCCTTACCGATCGGAACTGCCATTTTCTCCCTGCCTCTGGACAATTCCTTCGCCAGCCTGCCGCCGGCTTTCTATACGCGTCTGATGCCGACGCCCCTGCCGGCGCCCTATCTGGTGGCGCTCAGCCCAGCCGCCGCCCAACTGGCCGGCCTCGATGTGGCCGCACTGGCAACGCCGGACGGCGTGGATGTGCTGATCGGCAACCGCGTGCCCGACCGTTCCCAGCCGCTGGCCGCCGTGTATTCCGGCCACCAGTTCGGCGTCTGGGCCGGCCAGCTCGGCGACGGCCGCGCCATCCTGCTGGGCGATGTCGCCGGCGCCGAGGGGCCGCTGGAACTGCAATGGAAGGGCAGCGGCCTGACGCCCTACTCGCGCATGGGCGACGGCCGCGCCGTACTGCGCTCTTCGATCCGCGAATTCCTGTGCTCGGAAGCCATGCATGCGCTCGGCATCCCGACGTCGCGCGCCCTCTCGGTGGCCGGCTCGGACCAGGGCGTGGTGCGCGAAAGCATCGAGACGGCGGCCGTGGTGATCCGCATGGCGCCCAGCTTCGTGCGCTTCGGCTCCTTCGAACACTGGTTCTACAAGAACAAACCGGACGAGCTGAAAATCCTGGCCGACTATGTGATCGGCCGCTTCTACCCCGACCTGCTGGCGGCGGCCAATCCCTATGCCGCCCTGCTGGAAGAAGTCGCACGGCGCACGGCGCGCCTGGTCGCCCAATGGCAGGCGGTCGGCTTCATGCATGGCGTGCTGAACACCGACAATATGTCCATTCTCGGCCAAACCCTCGATTACGGCCCCTTCGGCTTCATGGAAGCCTTCGATCCCCGGCACATCTGCAACCACAGCGATCAGCAAGGCCGCTATTCCTATGCCATGCAGCCGCAGATCGGCCACTGGAACTGCTATGCGCTGGCACAAGCCCTGCTGCCCCTGATCGGCGAAGTGGACGTCGCCCAGGCCACCCTCGACGTCTACCAACCCGAGTTCGCCACCGCCATCGACCGCCTGCTGCACGCCAAGCTCGGCCTGAAAGAGGAGCGCGAGGAAGACCGCGCCCTGTTCGACGCCATGTTCGAGCTGCTGCAGGCCAATCACGCCGACTTTACCCTGTTCTTCCGCCGCCTGGGCGGCTTGCAAGCGGCCTCGGCGGCGGGCGACGAGCCGCTGCGTGACCTCTTCATCGACCGGCCCGCCTTCGATGCCTGGGCCGAGCAATACCGCAGCCGCCTGCGCGCCGAGCAGAGCGACGACGCCGCACGCCAGGTAGCGATGAATCTGGTCAACCCAAAGTATGTGTTACGCAACTATCTTGCGCAGCAAGCCATTGAAAAAGCGCAGAATAAGGACTTTACTGAAGTGGCGCGCCTGCTTGCGGTCTTGCAGCGCCCCTATGACGAACAGCCGGAATACGAGCAATACGCCGCCTTGCCGCCCGACTGGGCAAGCCATTTGGAAGTCAGCTGTTCATCCTGAAAGCGATCATGAACGACAAAGTACAGAAAAGCGATGCCGAATGGCGCGCCCAGCTCGATCCGCTGGAATACCAGGTGACGCGCCACGCCGCCACCGAACGCGCCTTCACCGGCAAATACTGGGACCATCACGCCCACGGCATCTACACCTGCGTCTGCTGTGATACGCCGCTGTTCGCCTCGGACGCCAAGTTCGACTCAGGCTGCGGCTGGCCCAGCTATTTCCAAGCCCTGGACCCGGCCAAGGTAATCGAGAAAGTTGACCGCTCGCATGGTATGCTGCGCACCGAAATTATTTGCGCAGTCTGCGACGCCCATCTGGGCCATGTCTTCCCGGATGGGCCGCCGCCGACCGGATTGCGTTATTGCATCAATTCGGCATCCCTGCGTTTTGACCCTCAAGACTGAAAATAATATGAAATTCCTGTTTGATTTATTTCCGCTGCTGGTGTTTTTCGGCAGTTATAAATGGGCCGGTTCGAATGAAGCGGTGGCCCAGGCTTTTATCAACGACCATTTCAGCGCCATCATTTCCGGCGGCGTGGTCACGGCCAGCCAGGCGCCGATTATCATCGCCAGCCTATCCGGCATCGTGGCCACGGCGATCCAGATTGCCTCACTGCTGCTGCGCCGGCTCAAGGTCGACGGCATTCTCTGGCTCTCCCTGCTGATTTTCGTGATGTTCGGCGGGCTGACGATTTATTTCCACGATGATAACTTCATCAAATGGAAGCCGACCATTATCTACTGGTGCTTTGCCGTCGGCATGATGGTCGCCCATTGGGGTTTCCGCAAAAACCTGATGCGCGCCGCAATGGAAAAACAATTCGCCCTGCCCGAGGAAATCTGGCACCGCCTGAACCTGGCCTGGATGACGTTCTGGGTGGTATTGGGCTTCCTCAACCTCTTCGTGGCTTTTGTGTTGTTCCGCACCGACACTGGCGCCTGGGTCAGTTTCAAGGTCTTTGGCGTAACCGGCATCATGTTTGTGTTCATTATTGCGCAGACGATTTATCTGACTAAACACATCAAGGACGAGGCATGAACGACGCGCGCATCGCACAAATCCGGGCACGTCTCGAAGCCGCCTTCACCCCGCTGGAAATGGTGCTGGATGATGAATCGGCCATGCATGCCGGCCATGCCGGCGCCGCCTCTGGCGGTGGCCATTACCGCTTGAAAATCGTTTCTGCGCAATTCGAAGGTCATAAACTCGTCACAAGGCATCGTCTGGTGTATGATTCCGTGCACGATATGATGCATAAAGAAATTCATGCATTGGCCATTACCGCATTGGCACCATCGGAAGTATGATATGCGCGGCAATTTGGGACTAACATCAAAGAAGCTCATCACATAGACTATTCAAGTTGAAGCGCTGAGTGTGCTCCGCGATCCACCTCCCGTTTTACCGCGATTTTCAAGAACTTTTCCCCTAGGAATTAATAATGACTTTCAAGCCAGCCCGTCTGCTGCTCGCACTTCTCGCCGTAGCGTCGGCACCTGTATTTGCACAGAACATTGCTGTGGTTAACGGCAAAGCGATTCCTACCTCGCGTGTGGAAGCAGCAGTCAAACAACTGGTGGCCCAAGGCCAGCAGACCGACTCCCCACAACTGCGTGAGGCGATCAAGCGTGAGCTGATCGGCCGCGAAGTGCTGATGCAAGAAGCGGTGAAGCAGAACTTCGACAAGGATGCCGCCGTCAAACAGCAACTGGAAAATGCCCGTCAAGCCATCATCATCAACGCCTTCATTACCGAGTACCTGAAAAAGAACCCGGTCAAGGATACCGAGATCAAGGCTGAATACGACCGCTTCGTAGCCCAGACCGGCGACAAGGAATACCATGTGCGCCACATCCTGCTGGAAACCGAAGCCCAGGCCAATGAAGTCATCACCAAACTGAAAGGCGGCGCCAAGTTCGAAGAGCTGGCCAAGACCTCGAAAGACACCGGCACCGCCGGCAGCGGCGGCGACCTGGACTGGGCAGTGCCATCGGCCTTCCCGAAAGTCTTCTCGGACGCCTTCGTCGGCCTGCAAAAAGGCCAGATCACCGAGAAAGCCGTGCAAACCCCGAACGGTTTCCACGTGATCAAGGTCGATGAAATCCGCGCCGCCAAGCTGCCGACCCTGGACGAGCTGAAGCCGCAAATCGGCGAAGCCCTGACCCAGAAGAAAGTACAGGCGTACCAGGAAGAGCTGACCAAGAAAGCCAAAGTACAGTAATTCGCAAAACGATGCCGGCGCCCCAGAGGCGCCGGTCTTCTTTTCACCCTACCCTTCATAGGAATAGACAATGATTTTGAAGCCCGCCCGTCTGTTGATCGCCCTGACCGCCATCGCCGCCGCGCCCGTCATGGCGCAAACCCTGGCGACCGTCAATGGCAAAGCGATTCCCCAAGCGCGCCTGGACGCCGCGGTCAAGCAAGTGGTAGCCCAAAGCCGCCAGCCCGATTCGCCACAGCTGCGCGAAATGATCAAGAAAGATCTGATCGCCCGCGAAGTGCTGATCCAGGAAGCGGACAAGCAAGGCTTCGGCACCAAGCCCGAGGTGAAGGCAGCCCTGGACAATGCGCGCCAGAGCATCATCATCAACGCCATGTGGCAGGAATACCTGAAAAAGAATCCAGTCAAGGAAGCCGACGTGAAAGCCGAGTACGAGAAGTTCAAGGCTTCGCGTAGCGAGAAGGAATACCACGCCCGCCACATCCTGGTTGGCACCGAGAAGGAAGCCACCGACATCATCGCCAAGCTGAAAGCCGGCGGCAAGTTCGAGGAACTGGCCAAGGTGTCGAAAGACGGTTCCGCCAACAACGGCGGCGACCTGGGCTGGGCAACGCCTTCGACCTATGTGCAGCCGTTCTCCGAAGCCATGGTGGCCCTGAAAGACGGCCAGGTCACCGACAAGCCGGTGCAGTCGCAGTTCGGTTATCACGTGATCAAGCTGGAAGGCAGCCGCGCCGGCAAAGTGCCATCCTACGAGGAACTGAAAGAACGCGTGGAAGAGGCCCTGACCCAGCGCAAGATCGCAACCTACCGCGAAGAGCTGATGAAAAAAGCCAAGATTCAGTAAGGCCTTGTTCAAACCGGCAAAAGCACTCCTCGGAGTGCTTTTTTCGTTTACGGCGGCACGCGGATGAATGCCGGCAAAGGCCGCTGCCCCTTGCAGCCAAGCCGCCATGCTGAAGCGATAAATTTTTCACTAATGAAAAATAATATTCAAAAAAACAACGTGCCGGAAAAAACATTCAGCCAGAGGCCGTACTGCTTTGTTTCTCTATTATAAAAATTAATTTTTTCTCATGCAGCTCAAATTCAAAAGAATCAAAGACTTAAGTTAAAATAGAAATACAAACACCTTCCCATCTATGGCAATATTTGAAATATTCCCATTTTTTACCTTGGCATATGGGTAGTTAGTTCCAAGAAAGTAGCGATTTTTTAGTACAATTATTGGTGAAATGATTAATTTCATTGCTAATTTTCCTAGAGGATATATCATGGCCGCTCAACTTATGTTGCTCAGGGATACTCTTCATCATCTCGGCAACTTCTTGAGCGTCGGCTTCATTGTTTTTCATTTTCATAAACATATCAAATTGATGCGGGTGATGTATCACCCACGCACCAGGCATCTGATTCGGCGGCATCCTAAAATAGTGTATAAATACCTGGTGAAGTACGCGGCCTTGAATCTGGCAACCCGTTGCCGCCTTGCACTGGTTACATCGCATTACTCGCTGATGCAGAAGTTCTTCAACGATGCCTTCGCCGATATGGTCTATGGCGACAAATTAGTGCTATGGAAATCAGAACAGGCAAATTCCCGGCTCACAATCGATCTCGATTTCCCAGCCACATTCCACACCGAAGGCGATTTATGCATCTCCATGAAGTTGGCGGAACGCGCAGTGTACCGCCTGGTCTTTATTTTGAGCAGCGGTGCCACCTTCGGACTTGAGCAGCAGAATGTTGTTTTCATCACCTGCGTGCAAGGCCTGGTAAGTCAAACCGCGCTACGGCCTGTCATCGCGGAATGCGATGACACCCACCCGGCAGATGTGCTGATGGCGGCTGTGCAAGGTGTTGCCGTCTCGCTGGGCATCAGCACCTTGGTCGGCATTCGAACTGAACAGCAGGTATGCAGTTCGGAAAAAACATATTTCTCGTATGATAACTTCTTTGAAGAATATGGCATGCTGGATCGCGGCATGAATGCCTATTTGATTAGCATACCAATGCCAAGAAAGGATTTGGCACTAATTCCTTCCAAGCATCGTGCCCGAGCAAGACGCAAGCGCGTTTTTCGTGATGCGATCTGTGACTCGGTTCAACATACACTCGCGCCTTATCTTATTGAGATCAGCCAGAAAATGGCATAAGCACGCTATAGAGATGCTGCCGCCTCCAATATTTCTTTAATAAAAAAAGCCCGCTGGCAGCGGGCTTTAAGGATTTACGCTAATATTCTGCGTATCCCGCACTTATTTCGCCAGAAACCTCTTTTTTGTCTGGGGAGCGCATTTGGGGAAATCTCCAAAAGATCTTATCTTGGCTCCGGCGGTAACTGCAAGTGCGTAATACCCACTGTATAGCATTGCTAATGCGAAGACAATGGCTTTCATAAAGAATGCAACAAAATTTTAACATCCAAATTCAGGTGTTTTTCTTAAAAATTATTAGAAAATATTCTTTTCTTTTCCACCATCTTTCCAAACTCTATGCACACCGTCACGCTCGAGTCCTTGCACCTTATCCTGCAAGCCGCTGCCTTGCGCGATAAGGCATCTGAGATGCGTGCCTATATGCGCAACCAGTTCGACTTTTTGGGTCTGCCCACACCCTTGCGCCGCGCCACCGCCAAGCCCTGGTTGAAAGCGCAGAAGGGCCTGGGCGCCGCCGCGCTGCTGCAACTGGCTGACACGCTGTGGGAGCTGCCGCAGCGCGAATACCAATACCTCGCCATCGACCTGCTGGCCATGTACTGGAAAGAGCTGACGCCGCAGGAGCTGCCTGCCCTGCTGGCGCTGGCGCGGCGGCAATCCTGGTGGGATACGGTCGACGGCCTTGCCAGCCTGATCGGCCAGGTACTGCGCGGCAGCCATGAAGGCATGGACCAGGCGCTGGCCCACGAGGACTTCTGGCTGCGCCGCATCGCCCTGCTGCACCAGCTCGGCTGGCGCGACGCGGTCGACGAAGCGCGTCTGTTCCGCTATTGCTTGAACCAGGCCCATGAACAGGAGTTTTTCATTCGCAAAGCCATCGGCTGGGCCTTGCGCGACTACGCCCACCACCGGCCGCAAGCCGTGCGCGCCTTCCTCGACGCCTCCGGAGCGCAGCTTTCACCGCTCAGCTACCGCGAAGCGGCGCGCCATTTAGGCTCAGCTGCGCACGCTTGAACGGGCCAGTTTGAAACGTCGGGCGATCTGTGCCAGCATGGCTTCTTTCTGTGTGAAGGGGAACGGCCATGCCCAGTATTGCTCACAAGATTCAACCCTGCCTATGGTTCGACGACCAGGCGGAACAAGCGGCACGCTACTACACCGGCATTTTCCCCAGTTCCAGTATTTCCAGTGTCAGCCTGTACACGGAGGCCGGGCAGGAAATCCATGGCCGTCCGCCCGGCTCGGTCATGGTGGTGGCCTTCGAACTCGCCGGTTGCCGTTTCACCGCCCTGAACGGCGGGCCGGTCTTCAAGTTCAGCGAAGCCATTTCGCTCATCGTCAATTGCGACAACCAGGATGAAATCGATTACTACTGGCGTCACCTGGGCGAAGGCGGTGATCCGGCCGCCCAGCAATGTGGCTGGCTCAAGGACAAATATGGCCTATCGTGGCAAATTGTGCCTTCCACCATAAGCGACATGATGCGCGATGTCGAGTCCGGCAAAGCCCAACGTGTCATGACCGCCCTGCTGAAGATGAGAAAAATCGATTTCGCAGAGCTGCAAAGGGCTTACCGGGGCTAGGCCACGGGCTACCGTCCGCTTTGGCAGCAGCCCGCAGTACTGCCGCGCTCAGGCCTGGCGCGTGCGCGCAGCTTGCGGCATATTGGCGATCACCAGCAAGGAAACCATCAGCAGCACGCTGTATTCCATGCCGCCGGTACCATGTTCGCCGACAAACCAGCCATTCTGGAAATGAATCAGCACGATTCCCATGCCGGCAATGAAAAGCAGGCCGCTTACTATCCATTTTCTGGCGATATCCGCGATCAGGAGCAGTCCGCCGGCCAGTTCGAACAAGGTGATGGCCCAAACAATCGTCAAGCCGTAGGGAAAGCCCAGTGTCTCCAGGAAGCCGGCGAAACGCGGAATCGTGCCGTTCAAGACGCGTACTCCGGCATGCGCCATGAACATGATGGCGACCGCGACGCGCAGCAACACCAGGGAAAAGGAAAAGTGCATTACATACGGCCTCATCAGAAATCGCCTCCACGTAAGATGGCAAAAAGGAAAGGCAGCATACCACGCAGAAAGCCACACTGGCTAAATTAGCAAATTTCTTTCCCAGTTCCGTCGACCAGGGGAAACAGGTAAACAATAGGCTCCACAAGGACCAGACTGGCTGTTATGCTGGCGCTTTTTTCCGAACACATCAAGCCATGAGAAGTAAGTCCAGCGGCGGCCTCGTCTACTCGACCGAAGTCGGCCGCACCTGCCCCGCCTGCCGCCAGGCCATTGCCGCCTGCATCTGCAAAGCCCAAACCACCATGGCCGGCGATGGCCAGATCCGCGTTTCACGCCAGACCAAGGGCCGCGGCGGCAAGACCGTTACCCTGGTCAAAGGCTTGGCCCTCGATCCGCCCGCGCTGGCCCAGCTTGGTAAGCAGCTGCGTAGCGCCTGCGGTTCGGGCGGCACCGTCAAGGATGGCGTTATTGAAATTCAAGGCGATCATTGCGATCTCGTGATGGCCACGCTCAGCAATTCAGGCCTTAGTCCGAAACGTAGCGGCAGCTGATTGTCCAGCCCAGTAAGCTGCTAATACACTGCTCTGCGATGAGCACAAAAAAAGCCGGGATAAACCCGGCTTTTTTTCATGCTGCGCCCTGACGGGCTGGCAGTGCTGCTTAGCCCACGAACTTGCGGGCGTTGCGGAACATGCGCATCCATGGGGAATGCTCGCCCCAGCTGTCAGGATGCCAGGATTGCTGCACCGTGCGGAAGACGCGCTCGGCGTGCGGCATCATCACGGTAAAGCGGCCGTCGGCCGTGGTCACCGAGGTCAGGCCTTGCGGCGAGCCGTTCGGGTTGTACGGATAGGCTTCGGTCGCTGCGCCCTTGTTGTCGATGAAGCGCAGCGCGCCGATGGCTTCGCCGATATTGCCGGTCTGGCTGAAGTCCGCATAGCCTTCGCCGTGGGCGATGGCAATCGCGCTCTGGGTGCCGGCCATGCCCTGGAAGAAGATGGACGGCGAGTCCAGCACTTCGACCATGGAGAAGCGCGCCTCGAATTTCTCCGACTTGTTGGTGGTGAACTTCGGCCAGGCATGGGCGCCCGGGATGATGGACTTCAGATTGCTCATCATCTGGCAGCCGTTGCAGACGCCGAGACCGAAGCTGTCGGGGCGCTGGAAGAAGCGCGCGAACTGCTCGGCCAGGGCTGGGTTGAACAGGATGGATTTGGCCCAGCCTTCGCCCGCACCCAGCACATCGCCATACGAGAAGCCGCCGACGGCGATGATGCCCTGGAAGTCGTCCAGCTTGACGCGGCCGGCAATCAGGTCGCTCATGTGCACGTCCACCGCCGCGAAGCCTGCCTGGTGCATGACCCAGGCGGTTTCGATGTGCGAGTTGACGCCCTGCTCGCGCAGGATGGCGACGCGCGGACGCACGCCGGTGGCCAGGAAAGGCGCGGCCACGTCTTCGTTCAGGTCGAACGTGATCTTCGGCGCGATACCTGGATCGGTTTCGTCCAGCAGGCGATCGTATTCCTGGTCGGCGCAGGCCGGGTTCTCGCGCAGGCGCGAGATGCGCCAGCTGGTTTCGCTCCACAGGCGATGCAGTGCGGAACGCGACTGGCTGTAGATGGTCTTGGCGTCGCGCGTGAACTCGATCACGCCACGCTCGTTCGGCTTGCCGATGATATGGCTGCAGGCACCCAGATTGAAGCTGCGCAGCACGTCCATCACTTGCGACTTCTCTTCGGCACGCACCTGGATCACGGCGCCCAGCTCTTCGCTGAACAGGGCACGCAGGGTCAGCTCGTTGCGGCGTTCAGCCACCTGGCCGGCCCAGTTCTTGGCGTCGCCCCAGTCGGCGGCGTGTTCGCCTTCCAAGGTCAGCATGTCCAGATTGACGGACAGGCCGGCGCGGCCGGCGAAGGCCATTTCCGTCAGCGTGGCGTACAGGCCGCCGTCCGAACGGTCGTGGTAGGCCAGCAGCTTGCCGTCCTTGTTCAGTTGCTGGATGGCGGCGAAGAAGGCTTTCAGGTCTTCCGCGCTGTCCACGTCCGGCACATCGTTGCCCAGTTGGCCGATCACCTGCGCCAGCGCCGAGGCGCCCATGCGGTTCTTGCCGCGGCCAAGGTCGATCAGAATGATCGAGGTTTCGCCCAGATCGGTGCGGATCTGCGGGGTCAGCGACTTGCGCACGTCGTACACCGGCGAGAAGCCGGAAACGATCAGCGACACCGGCGACACCACGGCCTTGTCTTCGCCCTCGTCCTTCCAGGTGGTGCGCATGGACAGCGAATCCTTGCCGACCGGGATGCTGATGCCCAGGGCCGGGCACAGGTCCATGCCGACTGCTTTCACGGTGTCGAACAGGGCGGCGTCCTGGCCCGGCTGGCCGCAGGCGGCCATCCAGTTGGCGGACAGTTTGATGCAGGAGATATCTTCGATCGGCGCGGCAGCCATATTGGTGATGGTCTCGCCCACGGCCATGCGGCCGGAGGCCGGCGCATCGATCACGGCCAGCGGCGTGCGTTCGCCCATGGCCATCGCCTCGCCCAGATAGCCTTCATAGCTCATGGCGGTGACGGCGCAATCGGCCACCGGCACCTGCCATGGACCCACCATCTGGTCGCGCACTGACATGGCGCCCACGCTGCGGTCGCCGATAGTGATCAGGAAGGACTTGTCGCCCACGGTCGGCAGCAGCAGCACGCGCTTGGCCGCTTCTTCCAGTTCCAGGCCGGTCAGGTCGATGGCCGGGAAGTCGTTCTTCACATGGTGCACGTCGCGCTGCATTTTTGGCGGTTTGCCGAGCAGGACGTCCATCGGCATATCGACCGGCGAATTGCCCAGCTCATGGTCCACCAGTTTCAGCTGGCGCTCTTCGGTCGCCACGCCCACCACGGCAAACGGGCAGCGCTCGCGTTCGCACAGTGCCTGGAACTGCGGCAGGTCTTGCGGCGCGATCGCCAGCACATAGCGTTCCTGCGATTCATTGCTCCAGATTTCCTTCGGCGCCATGCCGCTTTCTTCCAGCGGCACTTTGCGCAGGTCGAAGATCGCGCCGCGCTTGGCGTCGTTGGTGATTTCCGGGAAGGCGTTGGACAGTCCGCCCGCGCCCACATCGTGGATCGAGATGATCGGATTGGCGTCGGCCAGCTGCCAGCAGCCGTTGATCACTTCCTGGGCACGGCGTTCCATTTCCGGATTGCCGCGCTGGACGGAGTCGAAGTCCAGATCGGCGGTATTGGTGCCGGTCGCCATCGAGGAAGCGGCCGAGCCGCCCATGCCGATGCGCATGCCGGGGCCGCCCAGCTGCACCAGCAGGCTGCCGACCGGGATGTCGTTCTTGTGCGTATGCTTGGCCGAGATATTGCCGATGCCGCCCGCGATCATGATCGGCTTGTGATAGCCGAACACGGTGTCGTGCGCGCCGGCGAACTGCTTGCCGATATTCTGTTCGTAGGTACGGAAATAACCGCCCAGCACCGGACGGCCGAATTCATTCGAGAACGCGGCGCCGCCCAGCGGGCCTTCGATCATGATCTGCAGCGGCGAGGCGATGCGGTCAGGCTTGCCGTAGACCGTGGATTCGTCGCGCTTGCCGACCGGTGCGGTCACGTTGGCCGCGTTCTCCCAGGCCTGCACCGCTTCCGGCAGCATCAGGTTGGACACGGTGAAACCGGTCAGGCCAGCTTTCGGCTTGGCACCACGGCCGGTCGCGCCCTCGTCGCGGATCTCGCCGCCGGCACCGGTGGAGGCGCCTGGGAAGGGGGAAATCGCGGTCGGGTGGTTGTGGGTTTCCACCTTCATCAGGGTGTGCACCAGCTCCGTCGACGCGCCGTATTCGTGGCCGGCGCCGCGCGGATAGAAGCGCGTCACTTCCGCGCCTTCCATGATGGAGGAGTTGTCCGAGTACGCCACCACCGTGCCTTTCGGCTGCAGCTGGTGGGTGTTCTTGATCATCTTGAACAGGGACAGATCCTGCGCCACGCCGTCGATGGTCCAGTCGGCGTTGAAGATCTTGTGGCGGCAATGCTCGCTGTTCGCCTGGGCGAACATCATCAGTTCCACGTCGGTCGGATTGCGCTTGGCCGTGGTGAAGGCGTCCAGCAGGTAATCGATTTCATCTTCCGACATGGCCAGGCCCAGGTCCGTATTGGCCTTTTCCAGCGCCATGCGGCCCGCACCCAGCACATCGATCGACTCCAGCGGCTTGGCTTCCAGGCTGCGGAACAGATCGGCCGCCTGGTCGGGATGGCGCAGCACCGATTCGGTCATGCGGTCATGCAGCAGGGCTGCCACGGCTTGCGCCTCTTCCGGCGTCAGCTTCTTGGCGGCGCCGATGCTGCTGCCCAGGATGCCGGCCTTCAGGTTCACGCGATAGGCCACGCCGCGCTCGACGCGGTGGATGTGGGCCATGCCGCAGTTGTGAACGATGTCGGTGGCTTTGGAAGCCCAGGGGGAGATGGTGCCGAAGCGGGGAATGACGAAGAACTCTTCGACATGGCCTTCGGCGTGTTCCGGCAGGGCCGGTTCGCCGTAGGTCAGCAGGCCGTTGAGGCGATTGGTATCGTCGGTGCTGAGCGGGTTCGCGGCATCCACAAAGTGGACATAGCGGGCCTGCACCGACGAAATCGCGGGCAATACTGCTTGGAGTTGGGTTAAAAGACGTTGGCTACGAAATGCGGACAGGGCGTTGGAGCCCGGCAGAATCAACATGGTTGGGAGATGGTTGATGCAGCTTGGCTGCGGATTAAAAGAAGAATTGGCACGAGATTGCTGGTCTTGCTAGATTTCCTTTTGCCGGCATTATACTCTTTTACCCCCCCTATTCCCAGCCCTGAGTCAGCTTGACGCGGCCCCAAAAGCTGGCGTCAAAGCAACATTTGGGGACATAAACCCTGGCTTTGCGCCCTTGCCAGGGCCAAAACCGCTGGTTTTGTGAGATGTTTTACTCAAGCTTGGAGTATGCTCACTGCTATATGAGCGATCCGTGCGAACACAATGCCAGACTATAGCGACTTGTCGGTGCTGATCGTCGACCCCAATCCCGGGATGCGGGCCAATCTGCACAATATGCTGAGCCAGTGCTCGATCACCCGCATCGAATATGCGGTCAGCGCCGGCACGGCCATCCGCCACCTGGGCGCGCGCAGCTTCGACGTCATCTTGTGCGAATACGATCTGGGCAGCGGCAGCGGCGACAGCGGGCAGGATGGCCAGCAGCTGCTGGAAGACCTGCGCCACCATAAGCTGATCAGCGACTGGACCATCTTCATCATCCTCACCTCGGAAGGCATCTACAGCAAGGTGGTGAGCGCGGCCGAGCTGACGCCCACCGACTACGTGCTGAAACCCTTCACCACCGATGTGCTGATGCAGCGCATCGTCAAGGCCATCGAAAAGCGCGCCGTGTTCGCGCCGATCCATATGCTGATCGCCCAGGGCAAGCTGCGCGAGGCGATCGACACCTGCACCGAGCTGCAGGGCGCCAATCCGCGCCATGCGGGCGATTTCAACCGCCTGCGCGCCGAACTGCATCTGCGCCTGGGCGACTTGCGCGACGCCGAACTACTGTACCAGGGCATCCTCATGACGCGGCCGGTGGGTTGGGCGCATCTGGGCCTGGCCCAGTGCCAGTTCCAGCAGCAGCGCTTTGAAGAGGCGCAGCAGACGCTGGACAATGTGATCGAGCACAATCCGCAGCTGATGGCAGCCTACGACCTGCTGGCGCGCGTGCACGAAGCCATGGGCCAGAAAGTGCAGGCCAAGAAGGTGCTGGAAGACGCCGTCGCCATTTCGCCGCATATGGTGCGGCGGCTGCGCCACCTGGGCGAAATCGCCTACGACAGCGGCGATCTGGGCATGGCCGAAAAGGCCTTCAAGCAGGTTGTCGCCAAGGCCAAGTATTCCGAATTCCGCGATCCCGAAGACCATGTGAACCTGGTGCGCGCCTTGGTGCGCAAGGGCGACGCCAACCAGGCCAGTGGCGTGATCCGCGACCTGGAGCGCTCGATGCGCGCCAGTGCCGGCACCGAAGCCTGCAAGGCCTTCTCCTCGGCGCTGCTGATGGACCTGATGGGCGAGGAAAACGAAGCGGCGGCCCAGCTCAGCACCGCCGCGCGCGCCGTGAACATGGCGCGCGGCCTGTCCAACCAGCTGAAAATGGGATTGGTGTACAGCTGCCTGCAGCACCAGCTCGACCAGGAAGCCTCCGGCGTCATGCTGAATATGATGCACGACAGCGAGAGCGGCGTGACCATGGAGCAGGCCGTCGGCGTCTTCGAAAAAGCCGGCCGCCACGATCTGGCGCGCAGCATGGGTGAGCGCATCAGCAACGAAGTGCAGGACCTGGTCAGCGACGCCGCCGCCAAGAGCGCCCAGGGCGAGCACCGCGCCGCCATCACCACCCTCAACAGCGCGCTGCGGCGCACGCCAGGCAACGTCCCGGTGCTGGTGGCCACCATCCAGGCCATGCTGCTGCAGCTCGACGAACGCGGCTGGGAAACCCCGCTCGGCGAACAAGCCGCCCACCTGCTCGAACGCGCGCGCCGTCTCGACCCCGCCCACCCCAGCCTCGACATCCTCGCCGGCCAATACAACGCCACCCAGCGCAAATACGGCATCTCCACCACCGCCTGATATCCGCCGCTATAGCCGAGCCCGTGTCCCCTTGGGGTCAGACCCCAATCGGACACAAGCTCAGCTATAACCAAATATTGTCGAGTCCGTGTCTGATTGGGGTCTGACCCCAATGTGGACACGGGGTCAGCCGTAGCCGCCACCACCGGGGGTTTCGATGATGAACAGGTCGCCGGGCTGCATCTGGGTTTTGCCGATGTGGTCGAGTTCTTCGATGCGGCCGTCGGCGCGCTGGACGGTGTTGCGGCCGACCGCACCGGCGCCGCCGCCAGCCATGCCGAAGGGGGCGTAACGGCGGTTGTTGGAGAGAATGGCGGCGGTCATATCTTCCAGGAAGCGGATTTTGCGGATGCCGCCATTGCCCCCATGCCAGCGCCCCTTGCCGCCTGAGCCGGGACGGATGGCATAGCTTTCGACCCGCACGGGATAGCGGAATTCGAGGATTTCCGGATCGGTCAGCCGCGAGTTGGTCATATTGGTCTGCACCACGTCGGTGCCGTCAAAGCCATCGCCCGCGCCGGAACCGCCGCTGATCGTCTCGTAATACTGATAGCGCGCATTGCCGAAGGTGAAGTTGTTCATCGTGCCCTGGGACGCCGCCATCACGCCGAGCGCGCCGTATAGCGCATTGGTGATGCAGGTCGAGGTTTCCACATTGCCCGATACGACCGAGGCGGGATAATGGGGATTAAGCATCGAGCCGGGCGGGATCAGCACCCGCAGCGGTTTCAGGCAGCCGGCATTGAGCGGAATCTCGTCATCGACCAGGGTGCGGAAGACATACAGCACGGCCGCCATGCACACGGCGGATGGCGCGTTGAAGTTGTTGTCCTGCTGGGCCGAGATGCCACTGAAGTCGATGACGGCGCTACGGCTTGCCTGGTCGACCCGGATGGCGACGGCAATGCGGGCGCCATTGTCCAGCTCCACCGTGTAGGCGCCATCGCGCAAGGCGCTGATGACGCGGCGCACCGCTTCTTCCGCATTATCCTGCACATGGCCCATATAGGCCCGCACCACCTCCAGGCCGAAGTGGGCCACCATCCGCCGCAGCTCGTCCACGCCTTTCTGGTTGGCGGCGACCTGCGCCCGCAGATCGGCCATATTCTGATCGGGATTGCGGGCCGGATAAGGCCCGTCGGCCAGCAAGGCACGCGCCTCGGCGTCGCGCAGCCGGCCGCCATCCACCAGCTTGAAATTGTCGAACAGGACGCCCTCCTCTTCGATATGGCGCGAATCGGGCGGCATCGAGCCGGGCGTGGTGCCGCCGATATCGGCATGGTGGCCACGCGAACCGACGTAGAACAGGATGCCCTGCCCCGCCTCATCGAAGACCGGCGAGATCACGGTGACGTCGGGCAGATGGGTGCCGCCGTTATACGGATCGTTGAGCATATAGACGTCGCCTGGCCGCATGCGGCCCGCGTTCTTCCGCATTACCGCCTTGATGCTCTCGCCCATCGATCCCAGATGCACCGGCATATGCGGCGCGTTGGCAATCAGGTTACCCTGCTCGTCGAAGATGGCGCAGCTGAAGTCCAGGCGCTCCTTGATATTCACCGAGTAGGCCGTGTTTTGCAGGCGCAGGCCCATTTGCTCGGCGATCGACATGAAGAGATTATTGAAAATCTCCAGCATCACCGGGTCGGCCGTGGTGCCGATGGCGCGCCGTTCGGGCAGCGCTTCGACACGGTTCAGCAGCAGATGGTTCTGGGGTGTGACCTCGGCCTGCCAGCCCGGTTCCAGCACTGTCGTCGCATTCGCCTCGGCGATGACGGCGGGGCCGGGAACAAGGTCGCCCACGCGCAGATCGTCGCGCCGGAACAGTGCTGTCTCGCACCAGCGCCCAGCGACATACATGGGAACGATGGCATGCGGCTGCAAAGGCGTCTGGCGCGGCACCGCCGCTTGCGGCGCTTCGGCGGGCGCATCGGATTTGCCGATGGCCTCCACCGACACCGCTTCAACCATCAGCGCCCGTCCCGGCATGAGGAAGGAGAAACGCTGCTTGTAGGCCGACTCAAACTGCTCCTGCATGCGCTGCGGCGTATCGAAGGCGACGATCAGCGCAGTATCCGTGCCTTCATAGCGCAGATGAATGCGGCGCGCCAGCGCGATATCCCCTTCCGCCACGCCTTGCCGGCGCAGCGCCGCACCAGCATCCTCTTCCAGCGCCTGCAGCCGCTGAACGATGCCGTCCAGCGCGGACGCTTCCAGCCGCGCCTCGACCGCCATTTCGCGCATCACGCTTTGGTCGGCCAGGCCCATGCCATATGCTGACAGCACGCCGGCCAGCGAGTGGATGAAGACGGTCTTCATGCCCAGCGCATCGGCCACCAGGCAGGCATGCTGGCCGCCTGCGCCACCGAAGCTGGTCAGGGTGTACTCGGTGACGTCATGGCCGCGCTGCACGGAAATCTGCTTGATGGCATTCGCCATATTGCCGACGGCGATCTCGATGAAGCCCTCGGCTATCTGTTCCGGCGTCGCGGCCGCGGCGCCGGCGGCGGCAATCTCTTGCACCATGGCGGCAAAGCGTTCGCGCACAATGGCCGCATCCAGCGCCTGCGCGCCATCGGCACCAAACAGGCGGGGGAAATAGTCCGGCTGCAGCTTGCCCAGCATAACATTGCAGTCGGTGACGGTCAGCGGCCCGCCGCGCCGGTAGCTGGCAGGGCCGGGATTGGCGCCCGCACTATCGGGGCCGACGCGCAAACGGCTGCCGTCAAAATGCAGGATGGAGCCGCCGCCCGCCGCCACGGTATGGATGTTCATCATCGGTGCGCGCATGCGTACCCCCGCCACCTGCGTTTCGAATACGCGCTCAAACTCGCCGGAGAAGTGCGAAACATCGGTCGAGGTGCCGCCCATATCGAAACCGATGATGCGCTCGAAGCCCGCCGCGCGGCTGGCGCGCACCATGCCGACAATGCCGCCGGCCGGGCCGCTCAGGATGCTGTCCTTGCCCTGGAAGGCGCGCGCATCGGTCAGGCCGCCGTTCGACTGCATGAATTGCAGGTTCACGCCCGGCAGTTCGCGCGCCACCTGATCCACGTAGCGCCGCAGGATCGGTGACAGATAGGCATCGACCACCGTGGTGTCGCCGCGCGCCACCAGTTTCATCAAGGGGCTGATCTGGTGCGAGACCGATATCTGCGTGAAGCCGATTTCGCGCGCGATGCGCGCCACCGCCTGCTCATGCGTGCCATAGCGGTAGCCATGCATGAAGACGATGGCCAGCGCGCGCAAGCCGGCATCGTAAGCCGCCTGCAGGCCGGCGCGCGCTCCCTCCTCATTCAGCGCCCGCACCACCTCGCCGTGCGCGCCCATGCGCTCGTCGATCTCGATCACCTTGCGGTACAGCAGCTCGGGCAGCACGATATGGCGCTCGAACAGGCGCGGACGGTTTTGGTAAGCGATGCGCAGCGCGTCGCCGAAGCCGCGCGTGATCGCCAGCGCCGCCGGCTCGCCTTTGCGCTCCAGCAGCGCATTGGTCGCCACCGTCGTGCCCATCTTCACGGCGGCGATACGCTCGACAGGAATGGGCTGCTGCGCTTCCACCGCCAGCAGATGGCGGATGCCGGCCAGCGCCGCATCGGCGTAATGTTCCAGATCTTCCGACAGCAGCTTGTGCGTGCGCAGGCTGCCATCGGGCAGGCGCGCCACGATGTCGGTGAAAGTGCCGCCGCGGTCGATCCAGAATTGCAAGTCCATTGCCAGCCTCGCTCCGTTCAGTGAAGGGCCCATTGTAGATGCGGCTGCCAAGGTGCGGCGCAGGCCAGGCAAAATTATTTCAATGATAAAATTGAGTGAATCCCAATTGCGCGGCCTCGCGCCGTCACCTCAGGCATGAATCCCCTCTACTCCGTCGCCGAAATCCGCCAGATCGAAGCGGCAGGCGCCGCCCTTCTTCCCGCCGGCGCACTGATGCAGCGCGCCGGACAGGCTGCGGCCAACGCTGCACTGGACCTGCTGCCCTTCTCCACCAGCCGCGCCAGGGTGCTGGTGCTGGCCGGTCCCGGCAACAATGGCGGCGATGCGCTGGAAGCGGCCGCCCACCTGTCCCACGCCGGCGCGCAAGTGGCGATCCGCTACTTCGACAGTCCCCGTCCCCCCTCGCCCGAACGCGCGCACGCGCTGGAACGGGCACGCAGCAGCCCGGCGCGTTTTGTCGAACTGCAGCCGGAGGATATTGCCGCCGCTGAATGGAATCTGGTGGTCGATGGCCTGTTCGGCATCGGCTTGCAGCGCACCCTGGACGGCGCGGCGCGCGAACTGGTGCTGGCCGTGAATGCGCTGGGTTGCCCGGTGCTGGCGCTTGACGTTCCCAGTGGCCTGGATGCCGACAGCGGTTGCATCGTCGGCGATGCCGACGGCGTCGCCATCCGCGCCAGCCACACCGTCACCTTCCTCGGCGACAAGGCGGGATTGCACACCTGCGCGGGGCGCGACCACGCGGGCCTGGTCAGCGTCAACCGGCTGGAAGTGGACGAAGCCGTCTTTCCGCCGGCTAGCATGCATCTCAACGACGTCACCTTCTTCGGCCGCAACGCGCGAACGCGCAGCCACAATTCGCACAAAGGCAGCTTCGGCAATGTCGCCGTGATCGGCGGTGCGCACGGCATGGGTGGCGCGCCCGTGCTGGCGGGACGCGCCGCGTTGATGAGCGGCGCGGGGCGCGTCTACCTCGGCTTCGCCGCCGACACCCCGGTCTACGACAGCGCCCACCCGGAACTCATGTGCCGCAACGCCGCCGACATCAGCCTCGACGACGCCGTACTGGTGGTCGGCCCCGGCCTCGGCACGGCGCCCGCCGCGCGCACCCTGCTGCTGCGCGCCATCGGCAGCGCGCAAGTCCTGCTGGCCGACGCCGACGCCCTCAATCTGCTGGCCGCATCACCCGAACTCAAGGAGCGGATAGCCCGGCGCGCCGCGCCCACCGTACTCACCCCGCACCCGCTGGAGGCGGCCCGCCTGCTCGGCATCAGCGCCGCCGAGATCCAGCGCGACCGCATCGGCCATGCCCGCGCCCTGGCCGTGCAGCTGCAGGCCTATGTCGTCTTGAAAGGTTCCGGCAGCGTGATCGCCGCCCCGGACGGGCGCATCGTCATCAACACCACCGGCAATCCCGCCCTCGCCACCGCCGGCACCGGCGATGTCCTGGCCGGTCTATGCGGCAGCCTGCTGGCCCAAGGCTGGCCGGCCTGGGAAGCCGCACTCGCTGCCGTCTGGCTGCACGGCATGGCCGCCGACGTCCTGGTCGCAGACGGCAGCGGCCCGATCGGTATCACCGCCAGCGAACTGCTGCCCGCCATCCGCGTCGCCCACAACCGCATGGTGCACCACCACGGCCGCTAAGCCCGCGTTTGATCCAGCGCAAACAATGTCCGACCCTGGTGCCTGACACCGCGGTTAGACATTTCTTGATCTTTCTCAAAGAATGTCCAACCCTGGTGTCAGGCACCAGGGTGAGACATTCTTTGATATGGCGCAAACGGTTTAGATGAGGCGGCCGGCGGCGATGGTGATGGTGCGCTTGCAGCGGGCGGCGATGGAGGGGTCGTGGGTGACCAGCACCAATGTTGAACCGTGTTCTCGATTGAGCTCGAACATGAGTTGTATGACGGCTTCGCCTGTGGCGGCATCGAGGCTGCCGGTCGGCTCGTCGGCCAGCAGCAGCGGCGGCTGGCTGACGAAGGCGCGCGCCAGCGCCACGCGCTGCTGCTCGCCGCCGGACAGGTATTTGGGATAGTGCTTCAGGCGCGAGGACAGTCCGACCCGCCCCAGCATCTCTTCGGCGCGGCGCTTGGCATTGCTTTCGCCGGACAGCTCCAGCGGCAGCATCACGTTTTCCACCGCCGTCAGGTGCGGCAGCAGCTGGAAGGATTGGAAGACGAAACCCAGCTTGGCTTTGCGCAGCGCGGCGCGGCCGTCTTCATCGAGCGCGAAGATGTCGCTGCCGTCCAGCAGCACCTTGCCCTCGCTAGGCGTATCCAGGCCTGCCAGAAGTCCCAGCAGGGTCGATTTGCCGGAACCTGAGGCGCCGACGACGGCGAGCGTTTCCGCCTTTTGCACGGTAAAATCCACGCTATGCAGGATGGTTAGCTCACCACTGGCGTCGGCCACCCGCTTGCATAGGCCGGAAACGGCGATGGCCGCCGTCGCGGCACGCACTTCGGCGGCCGGTATGGCCGGTGAATCTGGAATAAAACTGCTGGACGCTATTGGGAATTCAGGCATGATCCTGTTTGAAAAGTTACGTCGTTGTCTGCTGCTGTCGCTGGCCTCCCTGCTGCTGGGCGGCGCGGCGCACGCCTATTCTGCACCAAAAACGGTTCTAGTGCTCGGTGATAGTCTCTCGGCCGAATACGGCCTGGCGCGCGGCACGGGCTGGGTGGCCCTGCTGGAACAGCGCCTCAAATCGCAGAAGCTGGAGGCCACCCTGGTCAACGCCAGCGTCAGCGGCGAGACCACCAGCGGCGGCCGCACGCGCCTTCCCGCCCTGCTGAAAAAGCACAAGCCCGATGTGGTGGTGATCGAACTGGGCGCCAACGACGGCCTGCGCGGCCTGCCGGTGGCCGCGGCCGAAGCCAATCTGCGCGCCATGGTGGGCGATGCCCGCCAGGCAGGCGCCAGGGTGCTCATCGTCGGCAACCGCGTGCCACCCAATTACGGCCGCGATTACGCCGAGAAATTCTTCGCCATGTTCGGCGCCATCAGCAAGGACACCAAGTCCGGCCTGGCGCCCTTCATGCTCGATGGCGTGGCCGACAAGATCGAGCTGTTCCAGCCTGACCGCCTGCACCCGCTGGCCAGCGCCCACCCCATCATTCTCGGCAACATCTGGCCGCACCTGCTGCCCATCCTAAGGACCAAATGAAGTATCCCGAACTCCTGAGTTTCGAAGAGATCCTGCCGCGCCTGGGCGAGTTCGACACCATCATCGACGCGCGCAGTCCGGCCGAATACGCGCAGGACCATCTGCCGGACGCCATCAACTGCCCGGTGCTGGACGACGCGCAGCGCATCCGCATCGGCACCATGTACAAGCAGATCGGCGCCTTCGAGGCCAAGAAGCTGGGCGCCGCGCTGGTGGCCAAGAATATCGCCCACCATCTGGAGACGCTCTGGCTGGACAAGCCGCGCGAATGGCGGCCGCTGGTCTACTGCTGGCGCGGCGGCAACCGTAGTGGCTCCATGGCCCATATCCTGGCCAAGATCGGCTGGCCGGTGGTACAGCTGGACGGCGGCTACAAAGCCTTCCGCGCCCACGTCAACAGCGCGCTGGAACAGGCGCCGCAGTTGGACTTGCGCGTCGTCTGCGGCCCCACCGGCAGCGGCAAGACCCGCCTGCTCGACACGCTGGAATCGGTCGGCGCCCAAGTGCTCGACCTGGAACAGCTGGCCGCCCACCGCGGCTCGGTGCTGGGCAAGCTGCCCTGCCAGCCGCAGCCCACGCAGAAAGCCTTCGAAACCGGCATCTGGGACCGCCTGCGCCGCTTCGATCCGGTGCGCCCCGTCTTCGTGGAAGCAGAAAGCAAGAAGGTCGGCGACCTGCGCGTCCCCGGCCCGCTGATGGAGACGATGCGCGCCTCGCCCTGCGTCGCCATCCAGCTGCCGCGCCCCGAGCGCGTGCGCCTGCTGATCGAAGACTACCAGCACTTCGCCTGCAACGCCCCGGCCCTGAACCAGCAGCTCGAATACTTGGTCAGCCTGCACGGCAAGGAAAAGATCGCGCGCTGGCAGGAAATGTCCAGCGCCGGCGACATCGCCCCGCTGGTGGAAGAGCTATTGGCCGAGCACTACGACCCCGCCTACCAGCGCTCCATCCAGCGCAACTTCAGCGCCTACCCCAAGGCCCAGGTACTGCACCTGGACGGCATCACCCCCGCCCACTTCCTCTTCGCCGCCCGCCAGCTGCACAACAGCTGACACCCAATCCACCGTTTGCGCAAAATCAAAGAATGTCCAACCCTGGTGTCAGGCACCACGGTCGGACATTTCTTGATCTTTCTCAAAGAATGTCCGGCTCTGGTGCCTGACACCAGGGTGGACATTGTTTGAGAAAGATCAAACAATGAAAAAAGCCGCCCGAGGGCGGCTTTGCTTTGTGCGGCGGGTCTTACTTGGCGGCGTCAGGCTTGGCGGCGCTGCTGGTGTGCAGCACTTTGGCCTTGGCTTTGTGCTTCAACGCTTCTATGAAGTCGAACATCTCCTGCTGCGATTGGGCTTGGCTGATGCGCTCGGCTTCCATCTTGCGGCGGGCGTCGTCCTGCTGGGTCGGCTGCTGCACTTTGTTGATGCGGTAGACGCCGTAGCCTTGGCCTGGCACTTCCACGCCGATATAGGCTGGCAGTTTGCTGGTGTCGGCTTTCATCAGGGCGGCGGCGGCTTGCGGCGGTACGCTGTCGGCTTTGGCGCGCGAGATCAGGCGGGCTTCGCTGAAACCGGCGACGTCGTTCGATTTCTTGACGGCGGCCAGTTTCTCTTCGCCGGCTTTGCGCGCCAGCTTGGCGGCTTCTTCAATGGTCACGCGTTGGCGGATCTGGGCATCGACTTCGGCCAGCGGACGCTTGCTCGCTGCCTTGTGCTCTACGATGCGACCGGCGATCAGGGTGCTTGGCGCCACTTCCACCGCTTCCGTATTGCGCTTGTTCTTCAGGGCTTCATCGCCGAACAGAGCTTTCAGGAACTTGGCGTTGTTGAATGGCGCGGTGCCCAGCATCGGCGATGGCTCGCGCGACAGGTGCTCTGCAGTCTCGATCTTCAGGCCCAGCTTGTCGGCCACCGGTTTCAGGCTGTCCGATTGCTCGTACACGGTGTTGGTGAAGGTTTCAGCCATCTCGGAATACTGCTTGGCGGCTTTCTGTTTCTTCACTTCGGCCACGACTTCGGCCTTAGCTTCGTCCAGCGGCTTAATGCTGGCTGGCTTGAGCTGGGTCACGGTCAGCACGTGGAAGCCGAATTCGGATTCGACCACATTGCTGATTTCACCTTGCTTGAGCTGGAAGATGGCGTCTTCCACCGGTTTCACCAGCGAGCCTTTTTCGATCACATTCAGGTCGCCACCCACTTCGGCCGATACCGGGTCTTCCGATTTGGCTTTGGCGATCTTGGCGAAGTCGCCCGGATTCTTGCGCACGTCGGCCAGGATGGCTTCAGCCTTGGCCTTGGCGGCGTTCTTGTCGGCCGCGCTGGCACCCTGCTTCACAGCCACCAGGATATGGCTGGCGCGGCGGGTTTCCGGCGTGGTGAAGCGCTTTTCGTTCTGTTTGTAGAAGTTGGCGACTTCTTCATCGGTGGCGGTCACGGAGGCGGCCACCGCGGCGGCATTGAAGACCACGTATTCGATCTTGGCCTGTTCCGGCACTTCGAAGAATTTGCTGTTCTTGTCGTAGAAGGCTTTCACCATTTCATCGGTGACTTTGACCTGGGACAGGTACTGGGCAGCCGGCAGCACCAGTTCCTGCACCTCTCGCTCCTGGGCGCTGAAGTCGGACAGCAGCTTGGACACGGTGCGCGGCGCGAAACCGGTCGCTTCAACCGATTCTGCCAGCTGGCCCATGGCCATGCGGCGGCGCTGGTCGGCCTCATAGCCCTGCTCCGACAGGCCTTGCGCCGTCAGCAGCTTGCGGTAGCGGTCGTAGTCGAACTTGCCGTCGTCGCCGGTCAAGCCGGGCGTGTCGAGAATGGTTTTCTGCAGCGTGGCGTCGGACACGTTCAGGTGGGCGCGCTTGGCCTCGGCGGAAATGGCGCGCTCGGCGATCAGGTTCTCGAGCACATTGTTCTTGAACTCGGGTGTGTCAAACAGCTTCTGGTCGAACTGCGGCCCCATACGCTGGCGGAAGTTCTCCAGCTGGTTGCGCTGGGCAGCATCCCATTCCTGTTGGGTCAGCGCCTGACCATCGATCTTGGCCACGGTGTTGGCGCTGTCACCGAAACTCTGATAGCCGCTGATGCCGACCAGGGCGAAGGACGGGATAATCAGGATCGCCAGTAAAATCTGCATCAAGCGTTGATGCGTGCGAATAAATTCAAACATTGCTCAGCCAATTCAGTTGAGGGATCACTACAAAAAAAAGGCGAACCCACGTTCGCCCCTCTGCTGCTCACGCGATTTTACAGCGCGCTCCCCTCTATAGCAAGACAGCTTTTTGAATTATCGGCAATATTGCGTCAGCCGCGGACAAGGGCGCGCTGAAAAAGAAAAACCCCGCAGCTCTTGCAAGCTGCGGGGTATCTTGTTCTGGCGGAGCGGACGGGGCTCGAACCCGCGACCCCCGGCGTGACAGGCCGGTATTCTAACCAACTGAACTACCGCTCCAGTTAGACGTTTTTTGCTGTGTGTATTTGCTGGCGGAGCGGACGGGGCTCGAACCCGCGACCCCCGGCGTGACAGGCCGGTATTCTAACCAACTGAACTACCGCTCCTGCAAACACAACACGGTACTGCTTGATTTAACTGGTGGGCGCTGAGAGGCTCGAACTCCCGACCTAATCCTTGTAAGGGATCCGCTCTACCAACTGAGCTAAGCGCCCGGTTAAACCGGCCGGTGAGTCATCAACTCACCGAAGGCCATTATTGTACAGCGTCTTTCAAAGCTTTACCAGCTTTAAATTTAGGAACTTTTGCTGCTTCAATTTTGATCTCTTCTTTCGTGCGCGGATTGCGGCCGGTACGGGCAGCGCGTTCGCTCACCGAGAAGGTGCCAAAGCCGACCAGGGTGACGCTGTCGTTCTTGGCCAGAGTAGTAGTAACACCATCGATCACCGCGTCCAGCGCGCGAGCAGCTGCCGCTTTCGAGATGTCAGCGGAAGTAGCGATATGGTCGATCAATTCAGTCTTGTTCACAAGCATCCCCGTCACAAAGGTTTATATCATTTATACCGTTTTCATGCTTTCATATAAGGCATTTCAACGGGTAGAGAAAAATCTCAGGCCGTATTAAACAAGCCACACTAACAGTATGTCAAGGGATTTCCCCTAGAAAAACCGGGGCAAAATGCAAAACAGGCGCCGCATGGGCGCCTGTTTTGTGTACAGCGAGCTAAGAGGTATTAGTGTTTCACTACTTCGCTCTGGCCATCAGGTTTGGCCGCCGCTGCAGCCACCGCTTCCACGGCGGCCACTTCGGTGATCGGCTCGGGCTGACGCTCAAGCGCCACTTCCAGCACCTTGTCGATCCAGCGCACCGGCACGATTTCCAGCTTGTTCTTCACATTGTCTGGAATCTCGGCCAGATCCTTGACGTTCTGCTCCGGGATCATCACGGTCTTGATGCCGCCGCGATGCGCCGCCAGCAGCTTCTCTTTCAGACCGCCGATCGGCAGCACTTCGCCGCGCAGCGTGATCTCGCCCGTCATCGCCACGTCGGCGCGCACAGGAATGCCCGTAAATACGGACACCATGGCGGTCGTCATTGCAATGCCGGCCGAAGGACCGTCTTTCGGCGTCGCGCCTTCCGGCACGTGGATGTGGATGTCGTTCTTCTCGAACACCTCGGCCTTGATGCCCAGGCGCGCGGCGCGGCTGCGCACCACGGTGCGCGCGGCTTCGATCGATTCCTTCATCACATCGCCCAGCGTGCCGGTGCGGATCACGCCGCCCTTGCCCGGAATGGCCACCGATTCGATGGTCAGCAGATCGCCGCCCACCTCGGTCCAGGCCAGACCGACCACCTGGCCGACCTGGTTTTCCTTCTCGGCCACGCCGAAGTCGTAGCGGCGCACGCCGAGGAATTTATCCAGGTTTTTCGGCGTGACGGCGACCTTCTTCTCGGTCTTTTTCAGCAGCAGCAGCTTGACCACCTTGCGGCAGATTTTCGACACTTCGCGTTCCAGCGAACGCACGCCGGCCTCGCGGGTGTAGTAGCGGATGATGTCGCGCAGGGCCGCTTCGCTGACGCTGATCTCGCCTTCCTTCAGACCGTTGTTCTTGATCTGTTTCGGCAGCAGATAGCGCTGGGCGATATTGGTCTTCTCGTCTTCCGTGTAGCCCGACAGGCGGATCACTTCCATCCGGTCCAGCAGCGCCGGCGGGATGTTGTAGGAATTCGAGGTGGCCACGAACATCACGTCCGACAGGTCGAAGTCGACTTCGATATAGTGGTCGGAGAAGGTGTGGTTCTGTTCAGGATCCAGCACCTCCAGCAGGGCCGACGAAGGATCGCCGCGGAAGTCCGCGCCCATCTTGTCGATCTCGTCGAGCAGGAAGAGCGGATTGCGCACGCCGACTTTCGACAGCGACTGCAGCACCTTGCCCGGCATCGAGCCGATATAGGTGCGGCGGTGGCCGCGGATCTCGGCTTCGTCGCGCACGCCGCCGAGCGCCATGCGCACGAACTTGCGGTTGGTGGCGCGGGCGATCGACTGGCCGAGCGAGGTCTTACCCACGCCAGGCGGACCGACGAAGCACAGGATCGGCGCTTTCAGCTTGTCCACGCGCTGCTGCACCGCGAGGTATTCCAGGATGCGCTCCTTGACCTTCTCCAGGCCATAGTGGTCGCCTTCCAGCACCTTCTCGGCGTTCGCCAGATCGTTGTTGACCTTGGATTTTTTCTTCCATGGCAGGCTGACCAGGGTGTCGATATAGTTGCGCACCACGGTCGCCTCGGCCGACATCGGCGACATCAGCTTGAGTTTTTTCAGTTCGGCGTTGGCCTTGTCCAGCGCCTCTTTCGGCATCTTGGCCGATGCCACTTTCTTTTCCAGCTCGTCGAGGTCGGCGCCCTCTTCGCCTTCGCCCAGTTCCTTCTGGATCGCTTTCACCTGTTCGTTCAGGTAGTACTCGCGCTGCGATTTCTCCATCTGGCGCTTGACGCGGCCGCGGATGCGCTTCTCGACCTGCAGGATATCGAGCTCGCCTTCCAGCTGGCCGAGCAGATGCTCCAGGCGCTTGGCGACGTTGAAGATTTCCAGGATGACCTGCTTCTGCTCGAGCTTGAGCGGCAGATGCGCGGCCACGGTGTCGGCCAGGCGGCCGGCGTCGTCGATGCCGGACAAGGAGGCCAGGATTTCCGGCGGAATCTTCTTGTTCAGCTTCACGTACTGGTCGAACTGCTGCACGATGGCGCGGCGCATGGCCTCGATTTCCGAATCGTCGCCGATTTCGGATTCCAGCGGCGTCAGATCGGCCACGAAATGGGATGGGGTGTCGCTGATGCGGCGGATGCGGGCGCGCTGGGCGCCTTCGACCAGCACCTTCACGGTGCCGTCCGGCAGCTTCAGCATCTGCAGGATATTGGCGACGCAACCGATTTCATAAATATCGGTGGCGGAAGGCTCGTCCTTGGCGGCGGCTTTCTGCGCGGCAAGCATGATGCTCTTGCCTTGTTCCATAGCCGCTTCCAGCGCCTTGATCGATTTTGGGCGCCCGACGAACAGCGGTATCACCATATGCGGGAAAACAACGACATCCCGTAAAGGCAACAACGGCAGCTGAGTTTGCTCAGTGAGTTTGGAAGTTGTCATGGCGTACCTTATGTAAAAGCATGTTTATGATGTAGGCACTCGCAGCCGAATCACAAGTCCTGCGGCCAAAATAATTCCTGAGAATATCTTGCGTTGCCTGGAATATAGGCCGCTCTGCTCTAAAAATATGCAGGTTCCAATAAGAAAAGCCACCGCGCGACTGGCGCCGCTGGTGGCTTTCCGAATGAAGCCCGATGCTTTTATTGAGATCGATTGTACCGCCTTGCCCTATGGATGCAAATGCCTTTTTATCCGCGTGTGCAAGGCTGCTCAAGCTTTAATCAATTCTCGCCAGAAGCTTTTGGAGACTCCTGATAAATCAGCAAAGGTTTCGCACCGGAGGTAATCGTGTTTTCATCGATCACAACTTTGCTGACATTTTGCTGGTTCGGCAGCTCGTACATAATGTCGAGCAGCGCGTGTTCCAGGATCGAGCGCAGGCCGCGCGCGCCGGTCTTGCGTGCCAGGGCTTTCTTGGCGATGGCATGCAGAGCGGCTGGACGAATCTCCAGTTCCGAGCCTTCCATTTCCAGCAGCTTGGAATACTGCTTGACCAGGGCGTTCTTCGGCTCCACCAGGATCTGGATCAGCGCTTCCTCGGTCAGCTCGTTGAGCGTGGCAACCACCGGCAGACGGCCCACCAGCTCCGGGATCAGGCCGAACTTGATCAAGTCTTCCGGTTCCGCGTCGAGCAGGATTTCGCTGTTGGCGCGCTGTTCCTTGCTCTTCACCGTGGCCGAGAAGCCGATGCCGCTCTTCTCCGAACGGTTGGAGATGATCTTGGCCAGGCCGTCGAAGGCGCCGCCGCAGATGAACATGATGTTGGTGGTGTCGATCTGCACGAAGTCCTGGTTCGGATGCTTGCGCCCGCCCTGCGGCGGCACCGACGCCATGGTGCCTTCGATCAGTTTCAGCAGGGCTTGCTGCACGCCCTCGCCCGACACGTCGCGCGTGATGGACGGGTTGTCCGACTTGCGCGAAATCTTGTCGATCTCGTCAATGTAGACGATGCCGCGCTGGGCTTTCTCGACATCGTAGTTGCAGCTTTGCAGCAGCTTCTGGATGATGTTTTCCACGTCCTCGCCCACATAGCCGGCTTCGGTCAAGGTGGTGGCGTCGGCGATCACGAAAGGCACGTTGAGCATGCGGGCCAGGGTCTGGGCCAGCAGGGTCTTGCCGGAACCGGTCGGGCCCACCAGCAGGATATTGCTCTTGGCCAGCTCGACGTCATCCTTCTTGCCCAGGTGCTTGAGGCGCTTGTAGTGGTTGTACACGGCCACCGACAGGATGCGCTTGGCCGTCAGCTGGCCGATCACATACTGGTCGAGCAGTTCGCTGATTTCCTGCGGCGTCGGCAAGTCCGACTTGGCGCCCGTGACAGATTCGATACTGGACGTCTCGTCGCGGATGATGTCATTGCACAAGTCAATGCATTCGTCGCAGATGAAGACGGACGGTCCGGCGATGAGCTTTTTCACTTCGTGCTGGCTCTTGCCGCAGAACGAGCAGTACAGAAGTTTTTCGCCGCTGGAGGATTTTTTGTCTGACATGGGACTATTCTTTAGTTGCAAGATTGGGTGTTGCCGGTTCAATGTGCACAGGGAAAGAAGTCCTGCACACAACCACCATGCTACCCGAAATAAATGCAAAACGCCCGAACGTTGTAGCGTCCGGGCGTTTTTTTAGCAATTCCGCTTGGGACGCATCAAGTACGGCTGGTCAACACTTTGTCGATCAGACCATATTCCGCGGCCTCGTCGGCGGACAGGAAGCGGTCTCGATCCGTGTCCTTGGCGATTTGCTCGACCGTCTGGCCGGTGCGTTCCGCCAGAATCGAATTCAGGCGGTGGCGCAAGTAAAGGATCTCTTTGGCCTGGATCTCGATGTCCGATGCCTGCCCCTGCGAACCACCGGAAGGCTGGTGGATCATGATGCGCGAGTTGGGCAGCGAGAAGCGCTTGCCCTTGGCGCCGGCGGCCAGCAGGAAGGCGCCCATCGAGGCGGCCATGCCGGTGCACAGCGTCGACACATCCGGCTTGATGAACTGCATCGTGTCGAAGATGGCCAGACCGGCCGATACCGAACCGCCTGGAGAGTTGATGTAGAGCGAGATATCCTTGTCCGGATTTTCGCTTTCCAGGAAGAGCAGCTGAGCCACGATCAGATTGGCCATCTGGTCGTTGACCGGGCCCACCATGAAGATCACGCGCTCTTTCAGCAAACGCGAGTAGATGTCGTAAGAGCGCTCGCCGCGGCCGCTCTGTTCGATCACCATCGGCACCAGGCCGAGCATTTCAGTATCGAGTGCTGGATTACGGTTCATTCCAGTCCTTCCTTTAACTTGAGTGAAGCAGCGCCGGTTGCCCGGCGCTGGTTAAACGCAAGACCTGAGTTTAAAACTCAAGCCTGCGCGGCGCTTCCCATCAATTCGTCGAAAGCGATGTCTTTCGACGAAGATTTCGACAGGCCCAGCACGTAAGTAACGACGTTTTCTTCCAATACAAGAGCTTCCACTTCAGCCAGACGGCGACGGTCGCTGTAGTAGTACTTCAGCACTTCGCGCGGGTCTTCGTAGCTTTGTGCGAAGTCTTCGATCTGCGCTTTCACCTGTTCAGGCGTGGCTTGCAGTTCGTTGTCGCCGACCAGTTTCGACAGGATCAGGCCCAGGCGCACGCGGCGCTCGGCTTTGTCCTGGAACAGTTCCGGTGGGAACGGCACGTCTTTCACGTTCATGCCACGCGCAGCCATGTCCTGGCGGGTCATTTCGGCCAGACGCTCGGTGTCCTGCGCGATCAGGGCTTGCGGCACGTCCAGGGTCGCGGTTTTCACCAGCGCTTCCATCACGGCTTCCTTGTTGCGCGCCTTGATGCGGCCGCTGACTTCGCGTTCCAGATTGACCTTGATGTCGTCGCGCATTTTAGCCAGGTCGCCATCGGCCACGCCCAGGGATTTAGCGAACTCGCCATCGACTTCCGGCAGGTGCGCCCACTCCAGCTGTTTCAGGGTGATGGTGAACGAAGCGGTTTTGCCGGCCACGTCCTTGCCATGGTAGTCCTCAGGGAAGGACAGCGGGAAGGTCTTGGCTTCGCCGACTTTCAGGCCAATGGTGGCAGCTTCGAATTCCGGCAGCATGCGGCCTTCGCCCAGCACGAAGGCGTAGTCGTCGGCTTTACCGCCTGGGAATTCCACGCCGTCGATGGAGCCGACGAAGTCCACGGTGGCGCGGTCGCCGTTGGCGGCAATCGCCTCGCCACCGTCGCCGTGTTCGCCTTTTTCACCCTTGGTATGGAAGTGCACGCGCTGCTTGCGCAGGATTTCGATGGTCTTGTCGATTTCGCTGTCGGTCACGGCCGACTTCACGGTTTCGACTTCCACTTTCGACAGATCGCCGATTTCCACTTCCGGATAGATTTCGAAAGTAGCGTCGAAAGTCAGCTGGCCTTCTGGCGCGCCTTCTTTCGGCTCGATGCGCGGGTAACCGGCCACGCGCAGGTTGTTCTCATTGGCAGCATCATTGAAAGCACGGCCGACCTTGTCGTTCAGAACTTCAGTTTCGATCTGATAGCCGTATTGTGCAGCAACCATTTTCAGCGGAACTTTGCCTGGACGGAAGCCGGGAGCGCGCGCGCTGCGGGCTTGCACTTTCAGGCGCTTCTCCACTTCGGCGCGAACGTCCGACAGTGGGAAGGAAATCGTGATGCGGCGTTCGAGTTTGCCCAAGGTTTCGACTGCAGTTGCCATGTTTAAAAATCGTCCAAAAAATTAGAATACTGTTGGTGCGAGGAGGGGGACTCGAACCCCCACACCATTGCTGGCGTCAGGACCTAAACCTGGTGCGTCTACCAATTTCGCCATCCTCGCGCGTTTTTGCACAAAAGCAAAGGGCGACCATTAAGTGAAAACGGGTCGCCCTACCCTGCAAGCGCAGGAGCTTTCAACTTCAACGCGGTATTTTACTGTTTTTTTCAGAGTGCGGTAGGGTTTTTTAACTTATGCACAACGAATGTGCAAACTCTTTTATTTCATCCCCACCGCACGCCGTCCTTTTCAAGTCTTTTTCACGCGGAACCAGGCCGCATACAAAGCTGGAAGGAACAATAAAGTCAGCGCCGTCGCCAATACCAGGCCGCCCATAATCGCCACCGCCATCGGCCCCCAGAATACGGAGCGCGACAGGGGAATCATGGCTAGCGCGGCGGCGGCGGCCGTCAGCAGGATCGGACGGCAGCGGCGCACTGCCGCCTCCACCACCGCATCCCAGGGCGGCGTGCCGGCCTTGATGTCCTGCTCGATCTGGTCGACCAGGATCACCGAGTTGCGGATGATCATGCCGAACAGCGCGATGATGCCGAGGTTGGCCACGAAGCCCAGCGGACGGTGCAGCAGCAGCAAGGCGAAGGCCGCGCCGGCCACGCCCAGCGGGCCGGTGAGGAAGACCAGCATCGAGCGCGAGAAGCTGTGCAGCTGCAGCATCAGCAAGGTAAAGATGATGAAGATCGCCAGCGGCAGGTTGGCCGAGATCGACTGCTCCGCCTCGCCGCTGTCCGACGCCGCCCCTTTCACGGTGATGCGGTAGCCGGCCGGCAGCTTGGCGCGCAGCTCGTCGAGCTTAGGATCGATCTGGTCCGATACGGTCGGCCCCTGGATGCCTTCCCGCACATCCGACTGCACGGTGATGGCCCATTCGCGGCCCTGGCGCCAGACCACGCCCGGCTCCCATACGAAGTGGGCGCGTGCGATCTGCGAAATCGTGATCGCCTTGCCGCTGGCCGTCGGCACGCTGGTGTCGTTCAGCACCGAGATCGTCTTGCGCTCTTCCAGCGGCTGGCGCACCTGGATGTCGATCAGCTTGTTCCCTTCGCGGTACTGGCCGACCTGGGTGCCGGACAGGATGGTGTTCGCCACCCGCATCACGGTCTGCGAGGTCACGCCCAGGGCGCGCATCTTGTCCTGGTCCAGGTCCAGGCGCAGCACCTTGACCGACTCGTTCCAGTTATCGTTCACGCCAATCGTGTTGGCGTTGGCGCGCATGACGTCCTTCACCTGGTCGGCGATGGCGCGCACCTTCTCCACCTCGGTGCCGGTGACGCGGAACTGCACCGGGTACGGCACCGGCGGGCCGTTAGGCAGCAGCTTGACGCGGCCGCGCACTTCGGCAAAGTCGTTCTTGAACACGTCCTCGATCTTCTTGCGCAGCTCTTCGCGCGACTTCAGGTCCTTGGCCAGCACCACCATCTGCGACACGTTCGACTGCGGGAAGATCTGGTCCAGCGGCAGGTAGAAGCGCGGGCTGCCCGTGCCCACATAGCTGGTCACGCTTTCCACGCCGGCCTGCTTGCCGATGAAGGCTTCGAACTTCTTCACCTGGATCTCATTGGCGGCGAAAGCCGTGCCTTCGGGCGACCACATCTCCACCATCAGTTCGGGGCGGCTGGAATCGGGGAAGAACTGCTTCTCGATGAACTCGAAACCATAGATACCCAGCGCGAACACCGCGACCGTGGCGGCGATAGTGGTCTTGCGCCAGGTGACGCACCAGTTCACCAGCCTGCGGAAGCGCTGGTAGCCTGGGCCGTCAAACACGTCATGACCATGTTCGCCTTCGGCATGCGGCTTCACTTTCAGCAGCACGTAGCCGATATATGGCGTGAACACTACGGCCACCACCCAGGACATCACCAGCGCGATCGCATTCACCGAGAACAGCGAGAAGGTGTATTCGCCGGCCGCCGACTTGGCCAGGCCGATGGGCAGGAAGCCCGCCACCGTGATCAGGGTACCGGTCAGCATCGGCATCGCGGTCGAGGTATAGGCGAAGGTGGCGGCATCGAAGCGCGAGTAGCCCTCTTCCATTTTGCGCACCATCATTTCAACGGCGATGATGGCGTCATCCACCAGCAGGCCAAGCGCGATGATCAGGGCACCCAGCGAAATCTTGTGCAGGTCGATGTCGAGCATGCGCATGAAGAGGAAGGTCACGGCCAGCACCAGCGGAATGGTCAGCGCCACCACCAGGCCGGGACGCACGTCCAGGCGCAGCTTGGGTTTGGTATGCAGTCCAAGCGCAACGAAGCTCACCGCCAGCACGATCAGCACGGCCTCGATCAGGGTGTGCACAAACTCGCCCACCGAAGCCTTGACGGCTGCGGGCTGGTTCGATACGCGGTCCAGCTCAATACCGACCGGCAGCTTGCCCTTCAGCTCGGACACGGTTTTTTCCAGATCCTTGCCCATCTCGATGATATTGCCGCCCTTCTCCATCGAGATGCCCAGGCCGATCACTTCCTTGCCGTTGAAACGCATCTTTTCATGCGGCGGGTCCTGGTATTCGCGCTTGACGGTGGCGAAGTCGCCCAGGCGGAAAGTGGTGTTATTGGCGCGCAGTTCCAGGTCTTCCAGGTCCTTGACGGACTTCAGGGCGCCGGTCACGCGCACTTGCAGATTGTCGGTCGGCGTCACCAGCAGGCCGGTCGATTCGACCGCATTCTGCGTGGCGATCTGGTTGACGATCTGCTCGAAAGGAATGCCCAGCTGGGCGAACTTCTTGTGCGAGAACTCGATATTGACCTTCTCGTCCTGCACGCCGAACAGCTCGACCTTGGACACGCGCGGCACGCCGAGCAGCTGCTGGCGCACGAAGTCGGCATAGTCCTTCATCTCGGCATAGGTGAAGCCGTCGCCCGAGAGCGCGATGATGGAGCCGTAGGTATCGCCGAATTCATCGTTGAAGAAGGGACCGACCACGCCTTGCGGCAGGGTGCCACGGATATCGCCGATCTTCTTGCGCACCTGGTACCAGGCCGCCGCCGTTTCCTTGGGCGGCGCCGATTCGCGCAGCTCCAGCATGATCAGCGCTTCGCCCGGCTTGGAATAGCTCCGGATCTCGTCGATATAGGGCGTTTCCTGGAGCTTTTTCTCCAGCTTATCCGTCACCTGCTCGGCCACCTGCAAGGCCGTGGCGCCCGGCCACTTGGCGCTCACCACCATGACGCGGAAGGTGAATGGCGGGTCTTCGTCCTGGCCCAGGTTGGAGTAGCTCAGCATGCCGCCGATCAGCAGCACGGCGATCAGGTAGCGCGTCAGCGGGATATGCTCCAGCGCCCAGCGCGAGAGATTGAATCCGTCCTTCATTTCGACGCTCCCGCCACCGCCTTGCTATTCGGCTGCGGCTGCGCCTTTTGCGGCGCAGGCTCGTCCAGCACCTTGACCTTCTGGCCCGGCTTCAGCAGGTGCACGCCCGCCGTCACCACTTGCTGGCCGGCCTTGACGCCGCTGTTCAGCACCAGCTCATTGCCGGCCGCGCCGCCCACCGTCACCGGCACCAGCTTGACCGCGCCGTTTTCCACCACCCACACCGAGGTCGCGGATTTTTCATGGAACAGGGCCGTCAGCGGCACCTTGATCTGCGGCGCCGCCGTCTTCGACGCGAACTGCACCACGGCCGTCATGCCCAGCTTGGCGTCGGCCATGCTGGGCGGGATCGTGACCTTGAAGGTATAGGTGCGGGTGGCGGAATCGGCCACCGGCGACACTTCGCGGATCTTGCCCGGGGCCGCCTCGTTCGGATTGGCCCACAGGCGCACCTGCACGTCCTCGATCTTGCGCAGCACGTCGACCTTATCTTCCGGCACGCCGATCACGATTTCCTTCTCGCCCGACTTGGCCACGCGCACCACCGGCGTGCCGGGGGCGACCACCTGCCCCACTTCGGCGTCGACCGCCGTCACCACGCCGTCGATATCGGCTTCCAGCGTCGAGTAGCCGGTCTGGTTGGCCTGGCCGGCCAGCACCGCCTTGGACGAATCGACCGTGGCGTCGGCCGCCTTGTAGGCCGAACTCTTGGAGTCGAGGATGGCCTGGCTGACGAAATTCTTTTCGCGCAGCTCCTGATAGCGCTTCAATTCAGCCAGCGCGAAATCGCGGTTGGTTTCGGCCGCGCGCAGGCTGGCCAGGGCCTGGGTCTGGGCCAGCTTCAAGTCCTGCGGGTCGAGCTGCATCAGCACCTGGCCGCGCTTGACCGGGGTGCCGACATCGACTTTGCGGGAAATGATCTTGCCGCCGACGCGGAAGCCCAGGCGCGATTCGACGCGCGGGCGCACCTCGCCAGAGAATTCGGCGTTCACGTCGACATCGCTGCTGTGCAGGACGATGGCGCGCACCGGACGGATATCTTCGGACTTTTCAGCCGGCTTGGAGCAGGCGGCCAGCAGAACTGCCGCTGCGGCCATCGCCGTCAAAGAGAGGGGGTGAGGCATTTTTTTCAGGGAATACACGGTAATTTCCTTTACTATGCGGGCAGCTTGAATTGCAACGATAACAAATCGCCACTATTATTGCGTCTTGGAACTAACTGACTTTCCGTTTAGTAAAAAATTATAGCCGGGTCAACTCCATTTGCAAATGACTTTCGCGTCATTAATTTAAAAAACTTCTCTATGCCTGTTGACCACTACGAGAACTTTCCTGTCGCTTCCATCCTGATGCCGTCGCGGCTGCGGCCCGCGGTGGAAGCCATCTACGCCTTCGCCCGCAGCGCCGACGATCTGGCCGACGAGGGCGACGCCACGCCCGAGCAGCGCATCGCCGCGCTGGAAGCCTATGAGGCGGCGCTGGGCCGCATCGGCCGCGACGAGACCGGCCTGGAGCCGCTGTTCGCGCGTCTGGCCGAGGCCGTCCACGCCCACGCCCTGCCCCTGCAACCGTTCCATGACCTGCTGTCGGCCTTCAAGCAGGACGTCACCGTGACGCGCTACGCCACCTACGACAACCTGCTCGACTACTGCGCGCGCTCGGCCAATCCGGTCGGCACGCTGATGCTGCATCTGTACGATGCAGCCGACGACGATAATCTACGCGATTCCGCCGCAATCTGCTCGGCCTTACAGATCATCAACTTTCTGCAGGACGTCGCCATCGATATGCAGAAGGAACGCATCTATCTGCCGCTGGAGGATCTGGCGCGCTTTGCCGTCTCGCCCGCTCACCTGGACCGCAACGACAACCAGGCCAAGTGGCGCAAGCTGATGCAGTTCGAGGTGGAACGGGCGCGCGCCCTGATGCTGTCCGGCGCGCCGCTGGCCAAGCGCCTCAAGGGGCGCATCGGTTTCGAGCTGCGCCTGGTGATCCAGGGCGGCCTGCGCATCCTGGAAGCGATCGAGGCGGTGGAATACGATGTCTTCCGGCGCCGCCCCAAGCTGGAAAAACGCGACTGGATCAAAGTTTTCTGGCGCGCCCTTCGGATGTAAGGGCGCTTCGCTATACAATGGCGGCTTTGACAGCCAGAACCTTGTCTTTTTAGCCATGTCCCCCGACGAATATTGCCAGCAGAAGGCCGCACAAAGCGGCTCCAGTTTCTACTACAGCTTCCTGTTCCTGCCGCCGGAGCGGCGGCGCGCCATTACCGCGCTGTACGCTTTCTGCCGCGAAGTGGACGATACGGTGGACGAATGCAGCGACGAATCGCTGGCGCGCGTGAAGCTGGGCTGGTGGCGCAAGGAGATCGCCGGCATGTACGAGGGCCAGCACACCCATCCGGTGACGCAGGCGCTGCAGCCGCATCTGACGGCCTACGACCTGAAACAGGAGCATCTGCAAGCCATCATCGACGGCATGGAGATGGACCTCAACCAGACGCGCTACCTGGACTATGCCGGCATGAGCAAATACTGCTGGCATGTGGCGAGCGTAGTGGGCATCCTGTCGGCCAGCATTTTCGGCGCGACGCGGCCGGAAACCCTGCTGTACGCGGAAAAGCTGGGGCACGCCTTCCAGCTCACCAATATCATCCGCGACGTCGGCGAGGATGCGCGCAAGGGCCGCATCTACCTGCCCGTCAACGAGCTGCAGCAGTTCAATGTGACGGCGGCCGACCTGCTCAATGCGCGCCACACCGATAATTTCGTCAAGCTGATGGAGTTCCAGACCGCGCGCGCCCAGCAAGCCTATGACGAGGCCTTCGCCCTGCTGCCGAAGGCAGACCGGCGCGCCCAGCGTCCCGGCCTCATCATGGCGGCCATCTACCGCACCCTGCTCAAGGAAATCCAGGAAGACGGCTACCATGTGCTGAGCCAGCGCATCTCGCTGACGCCGATCCGCAAGCTGTGGCTGGCCTGGAAGACCTGGATCCGTGGCTAAGCCGCTGCGCAAAACCGTCGCCGTCATCGGCGGCGGCTGGGCCGGCTGCGCGGCGGCCATGGAACTGGCGCGGGCCGGCGTGCAAGTCACACTGTTCGAAGCGGGCCGCATCCTGGGTGGACGCGCGCGCTGCGTCGCCACCGACCGCCGCGAGCTGGATAACGGCCAGCACATCCTGCTGGGCGCTTACAGCGAATCGCTGCGCCTGATGAAACTGGCCGGCGTGGATACCGCCAAGGCCTTGCTGAAAGCGCCGCTGCAGATGCGCTACCCGGCCGATTCGGACGGCATGGATTTCATCGCCCCCAGCCTGCCCTTGCCCGCCCCGCTGCACCTGCTGGCCGCCCTGCTGCGCGCCAAGGGCTTGCAGCGCGAGGACAAGCTGGCCCTGGCGCGCTTCTCCACCACGGCGCGCTGGATGGGCTGGCGGCTGGATGTCGATTGCAGCGTCAGCGAACTGCTGGAGCGCTTCGACCAGACCCCGCGCCTGATCCGCCTGATGTGGCGGCCCCTGTGCCTGGCGGCCCTGAACACGCCGCCGGAACGCGCCTCAGCGCGCATCTTCCTGAATGTGCTGCGCGACAGCCTGGGCGCGCGCCGCGCCGCCTCCGACATGCTGCTGCCGCGCGCCGACCTGTCCGCCCTGTTCCCGCAAGCTGCCGCGCGCTATGTCGAGGCGCATGGCGGCAGCGTGCGCAGCGGCGCCAAGGTGGTCGCCATCCGTCCCGGCGAGACAGCCCAAGGGCAGCAATGGGCGCTGGAAGCCAACGGTTCGGCCGTGGGCGGCAACTGGACCGCCTGGTTCGACGGCGTGGTGCTGGCCTGCGCGCCGGGCGCCTCGGCCGTCCTGCTCAACCAGCTGCCCGCCGCCGCCGAGCTGACAGCCCAGCTCACCGCTTTCGAAGCGGAAGCCATCACCACCTGCTATCTGCAATACAGCCCGGATACCCGCCTGGCCCTGCCTTTTTATGCCCTGGTCGAGGACGCGCACAACCACGCCTGGGGCCAGTTCGTCTTCGACCGCGGCCAGCTCGACGCCAGCCAGGCCGGCCTGCTGGCCGTCGTCATCAGCGCCTCGGCCGAGGTGGCGGCCCAGGGCCAGGACTTGCTGGCCGAGGCGGTCGCCGTCCAGCTGGCGGTGGCCTTCCAGCGGCCGGAACTGGGCCGTCCCGAGTGGTTCAAGCTGATCACCGAGAAGCGCGCCACCTATGCCTGCACGCCCGGCCTGCAGCGCCCGGCCAACGCCACCGTCCTGCCGGGACTGGTGCTGGCCGGCGATTACACGGCCGGCGACTACCCCGCCACCCTGGAAATGGCGGTGCGCAGCGGCGTGGCGGCCGCCAGATTGCTGGCCAAGGGCGGCTGAAGGGCGCGCCAGCATGTTCCGGCTATCCCCCGAATATGTCGCCTGCCCCGCCAATTTTGCAGCCTGTCGCACACCGATGGCCCGGCAGCGCCCCATTGCGTACAGTTTCATCATAGATAAAACGCTTTGGGGAATGAAAATGAAAACAGGTATAAGCACCTTCGTGGTTCTGCTGCTGGTCATCGCCAGCACGGTGGCGATCGTGGAATTTGACGAATTAACCAGTGCGCCGGGCGTGACCCTGGTCCAGACCGCGGCGCTGATCAATTAAGCGGGAGCGAGCATGAGCAAGTCGGACTACCTGAGCGCGCTCAGCAAGGCCTTGGCGGGACTGCCGCCGGACACGGTCGCCAAAACCCTGGCCTACTACGAGCAGCGTTTCATCGACGGCCTGGTAGTGGGCCGCAGCGAAGCCGAAATCGCTCAGGAACTCGACGAACCGCGCAAGATCGCCATGACCTTGCGCGCCAACGCTCATCTGCATGCTTTCGAAGAAAAACGCAGCCCGGCCAATCTGGCGCGCATGGCCATGTCCTTCCTCGGCCTGGCGGTCTTCAATCTGTTCATGGTGGTGCCGGCCGTGGTCTACACCTCCATGCTGATGGCGCTGTACGCCACCGCCTTCGCTTTTTACCTCAGCGGCATCGCCATCACGGCCAGCGGCCTGGCCGGCGCCAATGAGCTGGTGCTGAATGGGCCGCTGCGCCATCTGGTGATTTTCGACGACGACGAGGACCGCAGCATGCAGACCCGCGTCTCCATCGGCGCCGACGGCTTGCAAGTGCAGCAGGAACCCTCGCCCGCCCTGCAGGCGGCGCTGGACGGCGAAACCAGCCGCTCCGGCCGGCTGATGGAAAAGGCCGAAGCCGTGGCCGAAAGCGGGGTGCGCATCTCGACCGACCTGGATGCCGAATCGCGCACGGCGCAAACGGCCATCGGCGTCAGCCTGATCCTGGGCGGCATCCTGCTTTGCCTGCTCAGCATCGTGGTGACGCGCTACACCGTGATCGGCATCCGCCGGTATATCGAAATGAATTTTTCCCTGTTGCGGGGCCGTTGAAGCGGAGCCAATGATGCGTGGACTGTTTAAAGTAGGCCTCAGCCTTCTGCTGCTGGCGATCGTGCTGACCGGCGTTTCCTACAGCGTGCTGCGGGCGCAGGGCATCGCCAACCCGTCCAGCGCCGCCGGCCGCCTGGCCGCCAGCGAAGAGCGCAAGGTGAGCGCAGCCACCACCATGGTGGAACTGAGCGGGCCGATCGACCTGACGCTGCGCCAGGGCAGCAAGCCGATGCTGATCGTGCGCGGCGAGCAGCGCATGCTGAGCAATGTGGATACCGAACAGGATGGCGCCACCCTGCACATCGGCATCAAGGGCATGCTGCTGCACCACCGCCGTCCCTTGCAGGTGGAACTGGTGCTGCCTTCGCTGAAGGAGCTGGAAGTGCATGGCAGCGGCGACAGCAGCGTGACGGGCTTCAGCGGCGACACCCTGTCGCTGCAGCTGCACGGCTCGGGCAATGTGAGCTTCAATGGCCGCTACCGCGAAGTCGAAGCGGGCGTGCATGGCAGCGGCGACCTGAATCTGAATACCGGCAGCAGCGAGAAAGTGGAATTGCAGATGGTCGGCTCGGGCCAGATCAAGTCCAGCGGCAGCTGCCGCGAACTGAGCGCCGAACTGACCGGCTCAGGCGACCTGGATGCGCGCCATCTGGCCTCGGACAAGGTCAGCGTCCACCTCAAGGGTTCGGGCACCACGCAAGTTTTTGCACGCCACTCGGCCGAGCTGGTGCTGCGCGGCAGCGGCGACATCAGCGTGTTCGGCAATCCGGACATGCGTAATGTGAACCGCACCGGCTCCGGTGAGGTCAACTGGGAGCATTAAGCCTGGGACTTTTCCAGCCAGGCCAGGGCATCCTTGCCGGCCTGCTGGCCGCTGGCGAAACAGGCGGTCAGCAAATAGCCGCCGGTCGGCGCCTCCCAATCCAGCATTTCGCCGGCCACGAAGACGCCGGGCAGCGCCTGCAACATGGTGCTGTGCAGCGCCTCGAAGCGCACCCCGCCCGCGCTACTGATCGCCTCATCGATGGGGCGCGGCGCCTTCAAACGCAGCGGCAAAGCCTTCAGCGCCTGCGCCAGGCGCTCAGGATTCCCATATTCTTCCTTGCTCAGGCATTCGTGCAGCAGGCCCGCTTTCACGCCCTTGATGCCTAAACGGCCGTGCAGATGGCTGGCCATGGAACGCGAACCGCGCGGATGCAGCACTTCGGCCAGCACGCGCTCGGGCGACAGGTCGGGCAGCAGGTCGAGTTCCAGCAAGGCGCTGCCATCGCGCTCGATCTGCTCGCGCAGGGCGGCCGACACGGCGTAAATCAGACTGCCTTCAACGCCGCCGGCGGTGACGACGAACTGGCCCTGCTTGCGCTGCGGCCGACCTTCGATATCGCGGTATAGCACCGCCACCGTGGTCAGCGGCTCGCCCGCATACTTGGCGCTGAAAAATTCCGTCCAGTCCACATCGAAACCGCAGTTGGCGGGACGCAGCGGCGCGACCGGCACGCCCTGCTGCGCCAACAGCGGCAGCCAGGCGCCATCCGATCCCAGTCGCGCCCAACTCGCGCCGCCCAAGGCCAGCACCACGGCGTCGGCCTGGATCGCCTGCTCGCCCTGTGGCGTGGCGAAGCGCAGCGCAGCGCGCCCATCGGTCCAGCCCAGCCAGCGGTAGCGCTGGTGGAAATGTACGCCGCTTTCGCGCAGGCGATGCAGCCAGGCGCGCAGCAGCGGCGCGGCCTTCATCTCGGTCGGGAAGACGCGGCCGGAGGAACCGACGAAAGTCTCGATGCCCAGGCTATGCACCAGTGCACGCACCTGCTCCGGCCCGAAAGCGTCCAGCATCGGGCGCAGTTCGGCGACGCGGCGGCCGTAGCGCGTAATGAACTGGTCGTAGGGTTCGGCGTGGGTGATATTCATGCCGCCCTTCCCGGCCAGCAGGAATTTGCGGCCGACCGAGGGCATGGCATCGTAGACATCGACGGCGTGGCCAGCGGCGGCCAAGGTCTGGGCGGCCATCAGGCCGGCCGGGCCGCCGCCGATGACGGCCACGCGTTTGCGGTGAAGTGCGGGACTATTCATAAGGTGCAGCATTGTAGTCGAAAACAGCGCCTTGCCGGCCCCGCGCCGGCAAGGCGCTGGTTCAGGCAGCCAATTGCAGCAGACCGGCGAACTGGCCCGCCGGCGCGTTATGGTCGTGGCACGGCGCCAGCATGCGCGCAAATTCCTCGGGCGGCATAGGGCGCGCGAAGTGGAAGCCTTGCACATCATCGCAGCCCCAGGCGCGCAAGGCGGCGGCTTGCGCCGCGTCTTCCACGCCCTCGGCGATCACGCTCAGCTGCAGATTATGCGCCAGATCGACGATAGCCTTGCAGATCGCCGCATCCGCCGCATTGGTGCACAGATGGCGCACGAAAGCCTGGTCGATCTTCAGGTGGTCGATGGGCAGATGGCGCAGGCGGCTCAGCGAGGAATGGCCGGTGCCGAAATCGTCCAGCGACAGGCTGATGCCGAGCGACTTGAGCGCGTTGAGCTTGCAGCCCGCTTCGGCCGCGTTGTCCATCACGGTCGATTCGGTGATCTCCATTTCGATGCAGGCGGCATCCAGCACGTGCTCGGACAGCGCGCCGCGGATTTCATCCACCAGGTGCTCGTCCTGGAACTGGCGCGGCGAAAGATTCACCGCCACCACGGCCGTTTGCAGGCCGGCGTCGATCCAGGCGCGCTGCTGGCGGCACACTTCGCGGATCACCCAGGCGCCGAGCGGCACGATCAGGCCGGAATTCTCCGCCAGCGGAATGAAGTCGCCGGGCGGCACCATGCCGCGCTGCGGATGGCGCCAGCGCACCAGGGCTTCGGCACTGCGTATGGCACCGCTTTCGAGGTTCACGCGCGGCTGGTAGTGCAGACACAGCTCGCCCTGCTCGATGGCGCGCGCCAGTTCGGATTCGAGGGCAAACAGCTGCATGGCGCGCTCGTTCATTTCCGGCGCATAGAAGCGGAAGCGGTTGCTGCCCATGGCCTGGGCGCTGGCCATGGCCGCATTGGCGCTGCACAGCAGGCTGGCGGCGTCCATGCCATCCTGCGGATACAGGCTGATGCCGACGCTGGCGCTGCTCGCCACCGCCGCGCCGGCCCAGACAAAGGGCGCCTGCACCGCGCGCAGCAGGCGGGCGGCCGTGGCGCGCGCCTGCTCACCGGTTTGCAGGTCGCCCAGCACCACCACGAACTCGTCGCCCGCCAGCCGCGCCAGCGTGTCGCCGTCGCGCAGCTGGCCTGACAGCTGCTGGGCCGCATGCTGCAGCAAGGCGTTGCCGGCATCGTGGCCCAGGCTGTCCTTGACCTGGCGATAGCGTTCCAATCCGATCGCCAGCACCGCCAGTTGGCGCCCCATGCGCTCGGCCAGGGCGGCGCCCTGGCGCAGACGGTCGTTGAACAGGTTGCGGTTGGCCAGCCCGGTCAGGGCGTCGTGGTTGGCCTGGTAGGCCAGCTCCTGTTCGGCGCGCTGGCGGCGCTGCTCTTCGCGCAGGCTGTACATGCCGAAAGCCACATCGTCCACCAGCTCGCGCAGCAGGCCGATTTCCGCGTCGTCGAAGGCCGGCGCCTGCGGTGCCACGATGCAGATGGCGCCCAGCAGCTCGCCGCGGCACTTCAAGGGCAGCACCAGGCAGTGGACGGATTCCGCCGCACTGCCGGCCGATCCCGCCGGGCGATGGCCGGCCAGCGCCAGCGCCACCTGCTGCCAGCCCGGCAGTTCGTCATCCGGCACGCCGCCCGCCTGGGCTGCCACGGCCACCGCACCGGCGCTGTTTTGCATGCCCACCCACACCAGGGGATAGCCGCCCTCGTCGACCATATGGACGCAGATCAGATCCAGCAGTTGCGCTTCATCGTTCACTCGCACCATGGCTTCGTTGCAGCGCGAGCGCAGGCGCAGGGTGCGGTTCAGGCCTATCAGCTCCGCCGTCCGGCCTTGCTCGCGCCGGTAGGTCTCCTGCAGATTGTCGGCCATGGCGTTCAGCGATACCGACAACTCGGCAAACTCGCGCGTGCCGCCCTGCGGCAGGCGCACGCTCCAGTCGCCGGAGGCCAGTTGGCGCGCAAAGCGCACGCCGGCAGCAGCCGACTTCTCGATATTGCGCATCAGCAGGCGGGCTATGTACAGGCCAAGCAGCATGGAACCGGCACCGCCAAACAGGATGATGGCGCTCACGCTGCTATTCGCCTTGCGCACCGAGCTGCGCGTCTCCAGCAAGGCCTGGTCGGCCTGCGCCCGCAGTGCCAGCAAGGCCGACTCGATGCGCCGCACGGCTTCGTTATAAGCGGCGGATGCCTGGCCGATTTCGGCCAGCGTATTCTGGGAGCTGCGGAAGGCCGCTTCCTGTCCCTGCTCGCGGTTGCCGAGCAGCTCGTACTGCGCGGCCAGGCGCTGGAAACTATCCCCATACAAGCCCAGTGCCGACTCCACCGCGCGCACTTCGCGCTCCACCGCCGCGCCCGGTTTCAGGCGGCGGATCTCGGCCATGCTGGAGCGCACCACCTGCAACTCCTTGCCGACCAGGGCGCCGTAGCGCGCCTTCGCCTCGCCGGCGGGCAGCACGCGTACCTCCAGCAGAAATTCCTTCTTGAAGCGGCGCGCCCGCTCCAGCGCCATCAGGCTGTTCAAACTCAAATCGGCCATGCGGTCTTCGCTGTCGAAGTAATGGTCCACCGCCGCCAGTGCGCGCTCGTGGCCGAACATCAGCGTCATATCGGCCAGGCACATCAGAACGATGACCGTGCCGAAACCCAAGGCCAGCTTGAGGCGCAATCCCAGCCTGTCGATAAAGGAAAACATGCTCACTCCTCGCGGGAAAGCGGCGCAAACGCTTCCAGCCATATGCTTCAAACAAGGGAGCCGCGAGGGATGGGCGACGGGAGAAAGGGGATGCAGGGTCTTCCGGCACGGATTAGGCCATGGAAGCTGGCGGCATGGAAACCGCCAAGGGCATCACGAACTCAGTATAGCCCGCGCGCCCTGCCGTCTTGAATTTATTTGCCCAAAATCAAGGCAAATGTTGCGAACGCGCAATATAGAACCGGGAAGGCCTTCAGCCGCCGGTCACGGGCGGAAAGAAAGCCACTTCGCAACCGTCGGCAATCGCGGTCGATGGCTCGGCCATCACCTGGTTGCAGGCCATGCGCAGGGCGCGCCCTTCGGCCAGCGCCTGTGCCCAGGCGCCGCCGCGCTGCACCAGGTGGGCGCGCAATGCCCCCACCGTGGCCACGCCGGGCGGCAAATCAATGGTTTCGGAAGAGGTGCCAAGGCTTTCGCGCACGCTGGCAAAGAAACGCAGCGTAATCATTATTTCAACATCCTATCAATACAGCAGTTCACTAAAGGGAATGAAGCGCACCGGGTCGCCGGCGCGGATCGGATTGCCGGGCGGATTATCGATCACGCCATCGGCCCAGACGGTGGAAGTCAGCACGCCCGAACCCTGGTTCGGGAACAGATCGAGGCCGCCCTCGCGGTTGAGGCGCGCGCGCAGGAATTCGTTGCGGCGGTCAGCCTTGGGCAGGTCGAAATCGGCGCGCAGGCTGTAGACGCGCGGCGCCAGCGCGGCCGGATCGCTGACACCCTGCAGGCGCAGCACGAAGGGCCGCACGAACAGCATGAAGGTGATCAGGCTCGAGACCGGATTGCCAGGCAGGCCGATAAAGAAGCTGCTGCCCACCTCGCCGAAAGCCAGCGGCTTGCCCGGCTTGATGGCGATCTGCCACAGGTTCAAGCGCCCCTCCGCTTCCACGGCGGGACGGATATGGTCTTCCTCGCCCACCGATACGCCGCCCGAGGTGATGATCAGGTCATTGCCTTGCGCGGCCTGGCGCAGCACCTCGCGCGTGGCGGCCAGGGTGTCCGGCACGATGCCCAGGTCGACGATCTCGCAACCCAGGTTCTCCAGCAAGGCGCGCAGGGTGAAGCGGTTGGAATTGTAGATGGCGCCCGGAGCCAGCGGCTCGCCCGGCATGGCCAGTTCGTCGCCGGTGAAGAAGACAGCAACGCGCAGCTTGCGCCGCACCGGCAGTTCGGCCAGGCCAACCGAAGCGGCCAGGCCCAGCTCCTGGCCGCGCAGGCGGGTGCCGGCCGGCAGGATCACGCTGCCGTGGGTGATGTCCTCGCCGGCGCGGCGTATCCACTCGCCGGGACGCGGCGCGTGGCGGATGGTGACGATTTTTTCATGCAGCTCGCACTGCTCCTGCATCACCACGGCATCCGCCCCTTCCGGGATCAGGGCGCCGGTGAAGATGCGCGCCGCCGTGCCGGGCAGCAGGGGCTGGCCCACATGGCCGGCCGGGATGCGCTGCGACACGGTCAGCGTGGCCGAACCGCTGGCGCAGTCGGCCGAACGCACCGCATAGCCATCCATCTGGGTATTGTCCTGGCCGGGCACATTCATGCCCGAGACCTGGGACTTGGCCAGCACGCGGCCATTGGCGGCCAGCGTAGGCAGGGTTTCCACCTCTTCCACCGGGCGCGCCGCGCCCAGCAGGAAGTCCAGCGCCTCGCGGGCAGACAGCATAGGCTGCGGCTGGAAAGCATTCATGGTTTACAGTCCCGTGTTGGCAGCGATATACGCCTTCATCTTCTCCACATCGGCCGGCATCACCTCGAAGCGCTGCGGCAGCGCTTCGATATTTTCGAAGCCGGCGGGACGCTCGGCATCCTCGCCCAGCGCGTCCAGAATGGTTTCATTGAACTTGGCGGCCAGCGCCGTTTCCAGCACGATCATCGGCACGCCCTCTTCCATCTGCTCGCGGGCGACCTTGATGCCGTCGGCGGTGTGGGTATCGATCACGATGCCGTAATCGTCGGCCACGTCGCGGATGGTCGCCAGACGGTCCTCGTGGGTCGACTTGCCGGACTTGAAGCCGTAGTTTGCCACCAGTTTGAATTCGTCGCCATCGCTACCAGGCTTGCCGGACAGGTCGAAGCCGCCGTGGGTCTCCACCTTCTGGAACAGGGCGCGGGTGCGCGCCGCGTCGCGGCCGACCAGATCGTAGACGAAGCGCTCGAAATTCGAGGCCTTCGAGATATCCATCGACGGGCTGCTGGTGTGGTAAGTTTCCGACGATTTGCGCACACGGTAGACCCCGGTACGGAAGAATTCATCGAGCACGTCGTTCTCGTTGGTGGCCGCCACCAGCTTGTCGATTGGAAGGCCCATCATGCGCGCGATATGGCCGGCGCAGATATTGCCGAAATTCCCCGACGGGACGGTGAAGGAGACCTTCTGCTCATTGCTGGTGGTCGCAGCCAGATAACCGCGGAAGTAGTACACCACCTGGGCCACCACGCGCGCCCAGTTGATTGAATTGACGGTGCCGATCTTTTGCCTGGCCTTGAATTCCAGGTCGTTCGACACGGCCTTCACCATATCCTGGCAATCGTCGAACACGCCTTCCACGGCGATATTGAAGATATTCGGGTCTTGCAGGCTGAACATCTGCGCGGTCTGGAAAGCGCTCATCTTCTTGTGCGGCGACAGCATGAAGACGCGGATGCCCTGCTTGCCGCGCATCGCATACTCGGCGGCGCTGCCGGTATCGCCCGAAGTCGCGCCGAAGATATTCAGCTGCGCATCCTGCTTGGCCAGCGCGTATTCGAACAGATTGCCCAGCAGCTGCATGGCCATATCCTTGAACGCCAAGGTCGGACCGTTGGACAGCGCCTGCAACACCAGCTTCTTGCCATTGCCCTCCTCCAGCACGCGCAATGGCGTGATGGCAATCGCGCTCTCATCGTGGCGGGCGTTACGGTACACCTCCGGCGTATACGTCTTGGCCGCCAGCGCGCGCAGATCGGCCTCTGGAATATCAGTTGCAAATTTGCGCAGAATCTCGAATGCCAAATCTGCATAGGACAACTTACGCCAAGCATCCAGCTCAGCGCCAGTCACCTGCGGATATTCAGCCGGCAAGAACAAGCCGCCATCGGCAGCCAGGCCGCCCAGCAAGATATCGGAAAAAAAATGAGAAGACTGCGAAGCGGCCGGCGAAGCGGCTCGGGTGGACACGTAATGCATAGACAAGGAAACCCATTGAGCGTTGCGATCGGACACCTATTATAGTGCGCCCAGAGTTTCTATGTAAATTCAGTCAATTCCCGCAATTTTCTGCGGCTTTGATCTCCCTCAACAAATGTCCCACCCTGGTGCCAGGCACTGGAGTAGGACATTCTTTGCGATTTATCAAAAAATGTCCAACCTTGGTGCCTGACACCAGGGTAGGACATTCTTTGATCTGGCGCAAACGCGGGAAGCGGGGTCAGCAGGCAGCGTGGTTGACGGTGACGACGTGGATGGCGAGGCCACCGAGCGAGGTTTCTTTGTATTTGGCCTGCATATCGGCGCCGGTCTGGCGCATGGTTTCGATCACTTCGTCCAAACTTACAAAGTGGGTGCCGTCGCCTTTCAGCGACAAGGAGGCGGCGGTGATGGCTTTAACCGCGCCCATGCCATTGCGCTCGATGCACGGGATCTGCACCAGGCCGCCGATCGGGTCGCAAGTCATGCCGAGGTGGTGTTCGATGCCGATTTCGGCGGCGTTTTCGATCTGGGCGTTGCTGCCGCCCAGTGCAGCCACCAGGCCCGCAGCGGCCATGGCACAGGCCACGCCAACTTCGCCCTGGCAGCCGACTTCGGCGCCCGAGATGGAGGCGTTGCGCTTGCACAGCATGCCGATGGCGGCAGCCGTCAGCAGGAAGTTGCGCACGCCGGTCACGGGATCGAGCGGCTTGCAGTCTTCGGCGTAGTATTTCAGTACGGCGGGGATGATGCCGGCCGCGCCATTGGTCGGCGCGGTAACGACGCGGCCGCCGGCGGCGTTTTCTTCATTGACGGCCATGGCATACAGGCTGACGCCGTTCAGCGCATCATGCGGCAGGTCGTTGGCGCGGTCGCCGCCCTTGGCCTGGCGCCACAGGTCGGCGGCGCGGCGTTTCACCTTCAGCCCCCCCGGCAGCTGGCCGGCCGTTTCCAGACCGTGCGCGATGCAGCCGCGCATGACGTGCCAGATGCGGTCCAGGCCCGCATCCAGCTTGGCCTCGTCGATCTTGGCCAGCTCGTTCGCGCGCAGCATCTGCGGAATGGTTTTGCCGCTTGCTTCGCCATGGGCCAGCAGGTCGGCCATGGTGTCGAAGGGATAGGGAATGGCGACAGCCGGCGCCTTGTCGGCCGCCGCGCTCTCGCCTTCGGCGCGGATAAAGCCGCCGCCGACGGAGTAGAACACTTTATGCACGGTGCTGCCGTCGGCGCGCTTCAGGGTGAAGCTCATGCCGTTCGGGTGCTCGGGCAGGGTTTCGTTCATGTGGAAAATCAGGCCGGTGGCGGCGGTGAAAGGCACAGCCTTCACGCCCAGCAGCTTGATTTCCTTGCATTCTTCGACTTCGGCCAGCTTGGCGTCGACCAGGTCGGGATTGATGTCCTGCGGCGTCTCGCCCATCAGGCCGAGGATCACGGCCTTGTCGGTGCCGTGGCCGACGCCGGTCAGGGCCAGCGAGCCATACAGCGCGGACTCGACCGCCACCACATCATCCAATGGACCGGCTTCGATCAGGAAACGGCGGGCCGCTACCATCGGTCCCACGGTGTGGGAACTGGATGGGCCAATGCCAATTTTGAACAGATCGAAAACGCTCATATCCATCGGATGTCTCTTTATAGTGATGTTGATGTCGCGCCGCTTTTTATGCGGCCTTGCTTAAGCTGACATCGATATTGGCCAGCATATCCTTGACCATTTCCTCGATGCCGATGCTTGCCTTCCAGCCCCAGTCGGCCGTGGCGGTCGCGTCGTCCAGGCTTTTCGGCCAGGTGTCGGCGATGGCCTGGCGGCTGTCCGGCTTGTAGCTGATCTTGAACTCGGGCAGCTTGGCGCAGATGGCAGCGGCCAGCTGTTCCGGATTGAACGATACGCCGGCGACATTATAGGACGAACGGACCTTGATTTGCGAGGCCGGCGCATCCATCAATTCGATAGTGGCGCGGATGGCGTCGGGCATATAGATCATCGGCAGCGAAGTTTGCGGGCCGAGGAAGCATTCATAGCGTTCGCCGCGCAGCGCCGAGTGGAAGATGGCGATGGCGTAGTCGGTGGTGCCGCCGCCCGGAGGCGACTTGAAGCTGATGATGCCTGGGTAGCGGATGCTGCGCACGTCCACGCCATATTTCAGGAAGTAATATTCGCACAGGCGTTCGCCGGCCAGCTTGCTGATGCCGTAGATGGTGGTCGGGTCCATCACCGTCATCTGCGGGGTGTTGTCGGCCGGGGTGTTCGGGCCGAAGGCGGCAATCGACGAAGGCCAGAACAAACGCAGCGGCTTGCCTGCCTCGCCGCGCTCACGCGCTACTTCGAGGATGTTCAACAGGCCATCCATATTCAGCGACCAGGCTTTGAGCGGCGCCGCTTCGCCGGTGGCGGACAACATCGCCGCCAGCTGGTACACCTGGGTGATGTTCTCGTCGGCCACCAGCTGGGCCAGGGCGGCGCGGTTCATCACGTCCAGCACCTGGTAATTGGCGGCGTTGTAAATGTTTTTCGGGCTGATATCGGTGGCGATCACATTCTGCGCGCCATGCTGCTTGGCCAGTGCTTCCACCAGTTCGCTGCCAATTTGACCGTTGGCGCCGATGACTAAAATACGTTCCATTGCTGTTCTTCCTGAATCCAATTAATTCTTCAAAATGCCGAGTTCACGGCCTGCCTGTTCGAATGCGGCGAGCACTTTTTCGAGCTGCTCGCGGGTGTGCGCAGCGGAGAGCTGGACGCGCACGCGCGCCTGGCCCATCGGCACCACCGGGTAGAAGAAGCCGCTGAGCAAAACGCCCAGCTCATACATTCGTGCCGCAAACTTCTGGGCCACCGGCGCATCGAACAGCATCACCGGCACAACCGGGTGGGTGCCTGGCTTGATGGTGAAGCCGATGCGCTCGATCTCCTGGCGGAAGTAGGCGGTGTTTTCATGCAGGCGGTCGCGCAGCTCGGTCGATTCGGACAGGCGCTTCAGCACTTCCAGCGAGGCGCCGGCAATCGACGGCGCCAGGGTGTTGGAGAACAGGTATGGGCGCGATTTCTGGCGCAGCGTGTCGATCACTTCCTTGCGGCCGGAGGTGAAGCCGCCCATCGCGCCGCCCAGGGCCTTGCCCAGGGTGCCGGTGATGATGTCGATCTTGCCCAGCACATTGTGGTGCTCGTGGGTGCCGCGGCCGGTCTTGCCCATGAAGCCGGAGGCGTGGCATTCGTCGATCATCACCAGGGCGCCGTACTGCTCGGCCAGGGCCACGATCTTGTCCAATTGGGCGATGGTGCCGTCCATGGAGAACACGCCGTCGGTGACGATGATCTTGTGGCGCTTGTCGGCGGCGGCCTTGAGCTGGGTTTCCAGGTCGGCCATATCGTTGTGGGCGTAGCGGAAGCGCGCAGCCTTGCACAGGCGGATGCCGTCGATGATGGATGCGTGGTTCAGGGCGTCGGAGATGATGGCGTCGTTCTCGTCGAACAGCGGCTCGAACACACCGCCGTTGGCGTCGAAGGCGGCGGCGTAGAGGATGGTGTCTTCGGTACCGAGGAATTTCGAGATCGCCTGCTCCAGCTGCTTGTGCACGGTCTGGGTGCCGCAGATGAAACGCACCGAGGACAGGCCGTAGCCGTATTTTTCGGTGGCGTCGATGGACGCCTGGGCCACCCACTCCTGGCCGGACAGGCCGAGGTAATTGTTGGCGCACATATTGATCAGGGTACGGCCATCCTCACCCTGCACTTCGGAACCCTGGCGGGAGGCAAGCACGCGCTCCGGCTTGTACAGACCCTGCTCGCGCAGTTTTTCCAGGTTCTGTTGCAGGCCGCCGTAAAACGCATTTTTTGCTTGCTCGCTCATGATCTTCCTCTATATGGATGGTGAAGGGCGCCGCTTGACCGGCTGTTGCCTATGTTGTACCGTGCCTGAAGCTGAAACCGATATGAAAGTCTACTCTTTTTCCTCTATCGCTTCCGAATTCCATTATTTTGAACACAGATTCAATATACTGAATACTACATAAGCATATTGAACTTTGCAAGCGATCTTTCCTCAATGAAGCCACCTGTTTCGACCAATGCCCCGCCCGAGGTGGGCGCCGCCCTGCAACGACTGCGCCTGGCGCGCGGTTTGACGCTGGAAGACCTGTCGCGTATTGCCGGCGTGTCCAAATCCATGCTGTCGCAGATCGAACGCGAGAAGGCCAATCCCACCATCGCCATCACGTGGCGCCTGGCCAACGCCCTCGGTGTCGCCATCGGCGAGCTGCTGGCCGACGTCGAAAAGAATGTCGAAACGATCAGGGTGCTGGACGCCCACGAAACGCCGACCCTGCCCGGCGCGCATGCCGGCTACATCCTGCGCATCCTCGGCCCGATGGAACTGGCCGGCAAATACGAATGGTATGAGCTGACCCTGGCCCCCGGCGGCGAGCTGGCTTCCCAGGCGCACGACCCCGGCACCCACGAACATCTGACCCTGCTACACGGCAGCATGGAACTGGAAGTTGGCAACGCCAAGAAAAAGATCAAGCTTGGCAGCACTGCCCGCTATGCCGCCGACCAGCAGCACGCCATCCGCAACCTCGGCAAAACCGAAGCCAAAGCCCTGCTTGTCGTCATTCACCGCTAAGCCCGCCTCTTTCGTTTGATCCAAATCAAAAAAAGTCCCACCCTGGTGTCAGGCACTGAGGTCGGACATTTGCTGATATAGATCAAAGAATGTCCTACTCCGGTGCCTGACACCAGGGTGGACATTCTTTGATTTGGCGCAAAGCCGGGGGCTTAGATGGGGGCACCGGGGGGAATCGTCGGGGCGGGGCGCAGCTTGACGCTGCGCGGATCGACGAGGTAGCGCTGGATGTGAGCGGCGGCTTGTTGCCGGCTGGCGGCTGTGCTGACGTTGGCGCTGGGGGTCTGCTTCAACCAAGCCGCGAGATCAGCAATTTGCTGGCGCAATTCGGCTTCGGCGGCAGCATGCAGCTGGCCACCGTTTAGCAGGCGTAACAGGGCGTCGAGGACAACCCAGTTGGCGCTGAGCTGCACGGCTTCGCTGCCGACCGGGGTCGACGGCACAGCCGGGCGTTTCCAGGTGCGCTGCAGGACTTGCGCCATCAAGTCGGCGATGCCGGGCTGGCTGGGATCGCGGGCGTGCTGCCAATATAGGCGGTTGATGCGGCCGGCGTCGAACAGGAAGCTGGCTGTGTGCGCTACACCCGCCTCCACCGCAGACAAAGCATCGAAGACGCTGTTCATGCGGGTTTCGAAATATTCCTTATTGCGTTCGTAGCCGGTGGCCGGTGGCGTCAGCAGGTCCAGCACCTTGGGCGGCAGCGCGAGGTATTCGGCGCTCAGGGTGTCGGCCAGCCGGGCCAGTGCCTGGCGCTGGCTGGCGGCGGCCACGGTGCGTACGCCGCTTTGGGCGCGGCCGGCTTTGACGTCGCCGCTGGTGCTGTAGTCGAATTCTCCCCCGCCGATCAGGCGGGCCAGGGCTTCGGCCTGATAGCGCTGCAGCAGATAGACAGGAACCAGGCGCGCTTCGATCTCACCGGTCTGGCGTTCGTTGGGCAGCACGTCGAGCGAGAAGCGCTGCAAGGCTTGGCGACGGATCGCGCCCAGCTGGTCCCAGGTTTTCAGCGAGTCGGGGCCGAAATCCCACAGCAGCCCATTCGGATGGCTGGCGCCGGGCGTGCGCGCATCGCTATCGCTGACGTATTCCATGCCGGCCGCATTGGCGCGGGCACGCAGCTGCGCCAGCTCGTCGTCCGTCAATTCGCCGTAGATGTGCTGCACAATGTAATCGTCCCAGGGACCGACGCCAGCACCGTAAGCTTCCTGCAGGCCGATGCGGCCGTCCGCTTCGAGCTTGAGCACGGGATGGGGATAGTCCATCACCGAGCCATTTCCCTGCCGGCTGGCGGCGAAGTTGTGCGAGAAGCCCAGTGTGTGGCCGACTTCATGCGCGGCCAGCTGGCGCAGGCGGGCCAGGGCCATCTGTTCGGCCATCTTCTGCAACTCGGGATTGCCGGCCTTGCCGTAGGGCGCGAGCAGGCTTTCGGCGATCAGGATGTCCTGCCGCACGCGCTGCGATCCGAGCGTGACGGCGCCGCGGATGATTTCTCCAGTGCGCGGGTCGGCCAGCGCATTGCCATAGGACCAGCCGCGCGTGGCGCGGTGCACCCAGCTGATGACGTTGTAGCGCACATCCATCGCGTCCGCGCCTTCCGGCAGCAGCTCGACGCGGAAGGCGTCCTTGAAGCCGGCCTTCTCGAAGGCGCTGGACCACCAGCGCGCGCCTTCCAGCAGGGCGGAACGCACCGGCTCCGGCGCACCCCGGTCGAGATAGTAGACGATGGGCTTTTTCACTGCGCTGGGCGCGGCGCCAGGCACGGCCTTTTCCAGCCGGTGCCGCAACTGCCAGCGCACATCGAGGCTGCTGGCCAGCGGCGTGGCGAAATCGTAGTAGCCGGCATCGAAGCCGCCGGAGGCGGGATGGTAGGTGCGCGGCTTATAGCCCTGATCCGGTAGGCGCACCATGCTGATATGCTGGCGCAGCGACAGGCTGGCCGGATCGGCCGCCACCTGCCGCACATACTCGCCCTGCCCCGCTCCGGCGAAAGTCAGCAGGGCTTCCAGTTCCACATTGTCGGGAAAGGCTTTTGCCAGCGCGGGCAAAACGGCGCTGCGCTTTTCGTCGACCTTATACACGCCCTGCTTGCTGTCGCCCAGGCGCTGGGCCACGCCGTGCTGGTCGGCCAGCAGGAAGCTGGAGAAATCGACCAGATAGCGCCCATTCTCGCTGGCGAGGATATCGCCCGACCACAGCACCGCTGCGGCAAAGGATTCGGCCACGGCGTTGCGCTCGTCGGCATCGGTGGAGCGCGCGACGTAGCGCGTGTTCTCCTGCACCAGGAAGATGCGCGTTCCATGCTTCTGGAAGCGCACCAGTTTCATCTCGCCCGGTTGGCCACGATCCAGGCCCACATCGTTGGAGCCCAGCGCGTAAGGCAAAGAAGACAGCATCAGGAAGGGCTGGTCCAGCGCCGCCAGCGAGAGCAGCACCCTGCCCTTTTCCTCGTCGCGCCAGAGATCGATGAAGCCGGACTGCGCCTGCAAGGCCCGGGTTTGTTCGGCCAGCGTGCGCGGCGCATCGGCGGTCCATGCGGCCGGCGCAAGAGCCAGCAGGGAAAGGGCGAGAATGGTTTTGGTCGGCTTCATCGGCATACGGGAAAGAGTAAGAAAAAACGCGCCTCGCAAGGCGCGTTGTAGTGGAATCGGCGCCGCCGGCCCGGCATGCGGCACCGCACAGCACCGTGCTGCGCCGCACCGCCATTCCGGTACGGCGCATGGTGCGCAGCCTTACTTAGCGCCGCTGACCGGTGCGCCCGCCGCTTTCGGCTGCGCCGCCATATCGGTGGCCGGGGTCATGCCCAGGGCGCGGCCCAGGAAGCCCCAGCGGTCGGCCACTTCCTCGATCTGTTTCGAGGTCGGTTTGCCGGCGCCATGGCCTGCCTTGGTTTCGATGCGGATCAGGACCGGCGCCGGGCCGCCCTGCGCTGCCTGGGCGGCGGCGGCGAACTTGAAGCTGTGCGCCGGCACCACGCGGTCGTCGTGGTCCGCCGTCATCACCATGGTGGCCGGGTAGCAGCCGCCCGCTTTCAGGTTATGCAGCGGCGAATACTTGACCAGCGCCTTGAACTCGTCGGCGTTGTCGGACGAACCGTAGTCCGAAGTCCAGGCCCAGCCGATGGTGAATTTGTGGAAGCGCAGCATGTCCAGCACGCCCACGGCCGGCACGGCCGCCGCGAACAGGTCGGGACGCTGGGTCATGGTGGCGCCCACCAGCAGGCCGCCATTGCTGCCGCCGCCGATCGACAGCTTGGCTGGCGAGGTGACCTTGGTGGCGATCAGGTGTTCGGCCGCGCCGATGAAGTCGTCGAACACGTTCTGCTTCTGCAGCTTGGTGCCGGCCTTGTGCCAGGCTTCGCCATATTCGCCGCCGCCGCGCAGATTGGCCATGACGTACACGCCGCCCATTTCCACCCAGGCCAGGTTGGCGACCGAGAAGGATGGGGTCAGCGCCACATTGAAGCCGCCGTAGCCATACAGATAGGTCGGATTGCTGCCGTCCAGCTTCATGCCCTTCTTGGACACGATGAACATCGGCACCTTGGTGCCATCGCGGCTGGTGAAGAATTCCTGGCGCGTTTCAAAGGCGCTTGGATCGAAATCGACTTTCGGCTGGCGGTACACGCTGCTCTTGCCGCTCTTCGCGTCATAGCGGTACACGGTGGACGGCGTGGTGAAGCTGGTGAAGGAATAGAAGGTTTCGCTGTCGCTGCGCTTGCCGCCGAAGCCGGAAACCGAGCCGATGCCAGGCAGCGCCAGCTCGCGTACCAGCTTGCCGCGCAGGTCGTACACCTTCACTGCGCTGTGCGCGTCGGTCAGGTAGTTCAGCACCAGCTGCTTGTTGACGACATTGGCCGAGACCAGGGTCTGGGCGCTTTCCGGCACCAGCTCTTTCCACTGGTCGGCAGCCGGCTTGCGGATGTCGATGGCGACCACGCGCGATTTCGGCGCGTTCTTATCGGTGGAGAAGTAGAAGATCGGGCCATCGTTGTCGATGAAGTGGTAGGCCGCGTCCAGGTTCTCCAGCAGGCCGACAACCTTGCTGTCCTTCTTGCCCAGATCCTTGTAGAAGATGCGGTTCTTGCGTTCGGTGCCCTGGGTACCGGAGATGATCAGGTAGCGGCCATCGTCGCTGACATTGGCGCGGAAGCCCCATTCCTTCTGGTCGGGACGGTCGTACACCAGCTGGTCGGCGCTTTGCGACGTGCCCAGTTTGTGGAAGTACAGCTTCTGGAAGTAGTTCACGCCGGCCAGCTTGGCGGCCTCGCTTGGTTCGTCGTAGCGGCTGTAGAAGAAGCCGGAACCATCGTGTGCCCAGGCGGTCTTGGAGAACTTGACCCATTTGATATGGTCTTCGGTATCCAGGCCGGTGTCGATATTGCGCACCTTGATCTCGTTCCAGTCGGAGCCGGAAGCGGCGGTGCTGTAGGCCATGAACTTGCCGTTCGGGCCGACCGAGAAATCGGCCAGCGCCACCGTGCCGTCGGACGACAGGGTGTTCGGGTCGAGCAGCAGGCGCGGCTTGTCGTTCAGCGACTTCATGGTGAACAGCACGGCCTGGTTTTGCAGGCCGTCGTTACGGCTGTAGAAATAGCGGCCGCCTTCGCGGAACGGCACGCTGAAGCGCTCGTAGTTCCACAGCTTGGTCAGACGCTGCTTGACCGCTTCACGGTTCGGGATCTGCTGCAGATAGCCTTGGGTCAGCTTGTTCTGCTCTTCCACCCAGGCCTTGGTTTCGGCGCTGTTGGCGTCTTCCAGCCAGCGGTAAGGGTCGGCCACGGTGGTGCCGTGGTAGTTATCCTGCTGGTCCACTTTTTTTGTGACTGGGTAGCTCAGCGGGCTGCCGCCCGGGCAGGTTTGCGCCAGGGCGTGGCCGCTGAAGGCGGCGAGCAGCGAGAGTACCAGTGAAGCGCGTTTCAATTGCATTGTTCTTCCGTAGGGTCATGGGTGGAGGACGCAGCCGCCGCAAGGCGCTGCAAGACAGTCGCAACCCTGTCGTGCAGGGTTGCATCGAAGGATCATATCGTGGTTTATGACAAATATGAAATGTTACAAGCGCCTGCTTGACGCTTTTTATTTGGCGGGAACTGTGCTGTTTTCCGCTACGCGACTGACGGCAGCGGCGCTCCCGGGCGCGCGCCAGCGACCTATCCAGTCGCCCAGGTCCGAAGCTGGAATGGGACGGCTCATGAAATAACCCTGGCCCTGGTCGCAGCCCATGCGCTTCAATAGACCCCATACGGCTTCGCTTTCCAGCCCTTCCGCCACCACGCGCAAGCCCATATTGTGGCCAAGGTCGATGGTGGAGCGCACGATCTTGGCGTCGCCCACATCCTGTTCCATATTCAGGACGAAGGATTTGTCGATCTTCAGCTCGTCCACCGGCAAGCGTTTCAAGTAGGCCAGCGACGAGTAGCCTGTGCCGAAATCGTCAATCGAGAGATCGGCGCCCATGGCGTGCAGACGCTCCAGTGTGAGCTGGGCGCGTACCGGGTCGTCCATGATGGCGCTTTCGGTGATCTCCAGGCAGAAAGAGCCGGGCGACACCTGGTGGCGGTGCATGATCTCGGCGAACTTGCCCGGCAGATCCTGGTCCATCAGATCGCGCGTGGACAGGTTGACCGAGATTTTCAGATGCACGCCGCGCTGCGCCAGCTGGCGGCTCAGCATGGCCGATTGTTCCAGCACCCAGCGCGTCAGCACGCGGATAAAGCCGGTCTGCTCGGCGAAGGGGATGAACTGGTCGGGGAAGACATTGCCGCGCTCCGGATGCGCCCAGCGCACCAGCGCCTCGGCCCCGCTCACCACGCCGCTGGCGATGGTGATCTTGGGCTGGACGAACAGGCGCAGCTCGCCGCGCTCCACGGCATTGCGCAGCTCCGTCAGCAGCGACAGGCTCTTGGCGCTGCTCTGGTCGAACACGGGATCGTACACCACGGCGCCGTCGCGGCGCTGCTTGGCCGTGTACATCGCCACCTCGGCCATGCTGAGCAGGGATTCGCCATCCACCCCATGCTCGGGATAGCCGGCGATGCCCAGGCCGGCGCCGATATCGACCGTCTGCTCGTCCAGCGACAGCGGTGTTTCCAGCGCCTGCAGCACTTCCGCCGCCAGGCCGATAGCGTGATCCAGGTCGGCGCCCGGCAGCAGGATGGCGAATTCGTCGCCACCCAGCCGGGCCAACTGGGCCGAACTCTGGCCGCGCTGCACCATCAGCGCCAGCAGGCGCTCCGCCACCTGGCGCAGCAGCGCGTCACCGAACTGGTGGCCCAGCACATCGTTGACGTGCTTGAAACGGTCCAGGTCCATCATCAGCACCCAGACCTGGCCGCCCAGCTTTTCCGCCTCGGCCAGCGATTCGTTCAGGTGCAGCAGGAACTGGGCGCGGTTGGGCAGATTGGTCAGCGTATCCCAGTAGGCGAGGCGGCGGATTTCCTGCTCGCGGCGCGCGATGGCGTCGCGCATGCTGTCCAGCGCCTGGGCCAGCGCGCCCACCTCGTCGCGCCGTTCGACCGCAATCCTGCCCTTGTAGTCACCACCTTCCAGGCGCTTGGCCGTCTGCGCCAGCTGGCTCAAAGGCTGGGCAATCCGCTTGGCCGTCAGCACCGCCGCCACGCCGGAGACGATGATGCCGAGCACCGTCAGCGCCAGCAGCCAGCGCTCCAGGCGTGCATATTCGGCTGTGGCCTCATCCAGCGAACGTCCCAGCACCACCACCGCGCGCTGGCCGCCGTCGGTGCCGATCTCCATCTCGCGCAGGCTGTAGCTGGCACCGCCGATCTCCATCTCGAAGCTGTTGCCGGGCTGCTCACCGCGCGCTTGCATCTGCGCCGCCAGGCTGCCAGCGGCCAACTGCGGCAAGGTCGAATCCACCGACAGCCAGTTGCCGGCGGCGCTGCGCGTCATGATGGTGGCCTGCAGCGCACTGACGTCATGCATGACGCCGGCCTGCTGCTTATCGATGGGGAAAGTCATCACCACCCAGCCGATGGTGACTGGCGCCTTCACCGGCATCACCACCACCTGGTAGGGGCGCTGCTCGATGATGGCGATACCGCTGGCGCCATCGGCCTGTTCGGCGCGCTCCAGCATGCCCTTGACCAGTTTTTCCAGCCCGGCCGGCCGGTAGGGACTGGTGGAGGCGCTGATCCGGCCCTCGGCATTGACCAGCATCGTCAGCGATGCCTTGATCCGCCCGCCATGGTTGGCCAGCGCCGATTCGATTGTGTCGCGGTCGTCCTCGTCGTTATTGCCGATGGCAGCCACGAAGGCGGTATCGCGCGCCAGCAGGCGGGCGCCGAAGCGCAAGGTTTCCGCATTCTGCTCCAGCACGCGGCTGAAGACCTTGCCGCCATTGATCAATTCCGCCGTGACGGCATTGCGCGCATTGCTCTCGATGCCGCGCTGGATCAGGAACAGGCCCGTGACCTGCACCGCGATCAGCAACAGCAGGAAGAGCGTGGCGATCCGGCTTTCCAGGCTTCGAAAGCGCATGCTGGCCTCCGCCCTTCAATACGAGCTGGCCGGCGCGTCGGCCGCAGCGGGCTTCAGCGCCAGTTTGAACACGGCGCTGAACAAGGCATCGCCCCCCTTCACCAGGACGGCCTGCTCGGCCGGCTGGCCGCTGACGGCGTTGTAGTGCCAGGCTTTCAGCACATATTTGCCGGCCGGGACATCGAGGCGCACCACGCCGCTTTCATCCGTCTTGGCGAAATAAGGGGTATCGACCACACGCACATAGGCCAGCATCTTGTCATGGATATTGCAGCCCAGGACCACGGTACCGGCTTTCTCGAAAATCTGGGGCTCGGCCGTGGTGCCGGAATACAGCTTCTGGTCGAATTTATGCGCCGGCGAGAAAGAGTAGATGTGGTGGCGCACCTTGTCGTTATTTGGAAAGAAGATCTTGCTGCCGGTCTGGACTGCCGTAACCAAGGGAATGAATTTCAAGCCTTTCTGGCTGATCTCGCCCGGCTTCAAGGTCTTGGGCAGGGCTGGACCGCCCTCCACCTCGGCATACACGATCACGTCGACCAGGGGCTTGTTGCCCTCGTCGCTGACCTGCACGGTAATGCCGGAGGCGGCTGCGCTGCTAGCGGCCAGGAGCAGGCCACCACTCAGCAGGACCAGCGCGGCGTGACGAAGAGTATGCGGCTTGGGCATCGGATCTCCTTGTTATGAACCTATTGTAGCCCCAGCATATCGCAGCGAAAAGCAGGCCGGCGCCCGGGCGGTATCAGCAATTACAATAAAACAACTTTGTTTTCCAAAATTCATCATCCTGTCATAAATGTCATATATGCTGGGCCGCTCTCCCACCCCGAGCCCATATACCGTGAGCCAAGCGACCTTACTGCCACCCCAGTCCGTCCAGCACACCGCCCCGCCGCGCCCTTCCGCGCCGCTGCAGCAGCCCAGTGTCTCCGACGAGCTGCTGGGCCAGCATCTGCTCGACATCATCGGCAGGCGGCAGCTGAGCGCCCTGTTCCAGCCCATTATCCAGATGCAGACGGGCGAGATCGTGGCTTACGAGGGGCTGATACGGGGACCGTCGGACAGCCCGCTGCATGCACCGATGAATCTGTTCAAGGTGGCGCGGGCAAACAACCTGACCCAGGAAGTCGAACATCTGTGCCGGCGCGTGGTGCTGGAACGCTTTGCCGAGCTGAACCTGCCGGGCAAGCTGTTCCTGAACGTCAGTCCGGAATGCCTGATGCCGCAGCGCTCCGGCGCGCGCGGCGAAACGCTGGAAACCATCCAGCAGATCGGTCTGCACCCCGATCGCGTCATCATCGAGCTGACCGAAAACCAGCCCACCTACGATTATGAGCTGATGCGCGAAGCCGTGCTGCACTACCGGAATATGGGCTTCCGTATCGCCATCGACGACCTGGGCGAAGGCTTTTCCAGCCTGCGCCTGTGGTCGGAGCTGCGCCCCGAATACGTGAAGATCGACATGCACTTCATCCAGGGCATCAACAACGATCCCGTGAAGTTGCAATTCGTGCGCTCCATCCAGGAGATTGCCGACAAATCCGATACCCTGGTCATCGCCGAGGGTATCGAAAGCCAGGCCGAACTGCTCGTGCTGCGCGACCTGGGGGTGGCCTACGCCCAGGGTTATCATCTGGGACGGCCGCATGCCAGCCCGGCCAAGGCCCTGCCGGGCGAAGTGGTGAAGGCGCTCAGCCGCAATGGCGTAGCCGTCTACCCCCAACGCAGTATCGAGAAAAATGCCGTGAGCATCCTGAAACTGCTGCACCGCGTGGCGGCCGTGCCACCCAGTATGAACAACAATGATGTGTACGAAATCTTCAAGGCCGATCCCAAGCTCCTGATCATTCCCGTGGTGGAAAAGGATGTGCCGCTGGGCCTGATCTCGCGCTTCGTCATGATCGACCACTTCGCCCGCCCCTATCAGCGCGAGCTGTACGGCAAGAAATCCTGCAAGCAGTTCATGGATGGCCGGCCGCTGATCGCCGACAAGGACACCAGCCTGCAGGAGCTGTCCTTCCGCATGGCCGAATCGGCGGCGCACCACCTGTTCAACGGCTTCATCATCACCGAGCAGGGCCGCTACCTGGGCATGGGTACCGGACACGACCTGATGCGCGAGATCACGCAAATGCAGATCCACGCCGCACGCTATGCCAATCCCCTGACCCAATTGCCGGGCAATGTGCCGATCAATGAGCATATCGACCGTCTGCTGCAAAGCGATACCCGCTTTTGGGTCTGCTATTGCGACCTCGACCATTTCAAGCCATTTAACGATGTGTATGGCTACCGGCGCGGCGACGATGTGATCCAATTGACCGGCAGTATTTTGAGCGCCCATTGCGATCCAAACCGCGACTTTATCGGCCATATCGGCGGCGACGATTTCATGATCCAATTCCAGAGCGAAGACTGGCGTGAACGCTGCCAGGCCATTCTGGACGATTTCGGCCAGCGCATCATGGATTACTACAGCATTGAAGACCGCGAACGCGGTGGCTATATCAGTGAGGACCGGCAAGGCAAGAAGGTGTTTTACTCGCTGATGAGTTTATCGCTGGGCGTGATCAAGGTGGAACCGAACCAGTATTATTCCCATCACCAGATCGCCACCGCCGCTGCCGAAGCGAAAAAGCAGGCCAAGAAAATCCACGGCAATAGCCTTTTCCTCGACCGCCGCCAGGAACCGCAGCGCTAATCTGATTGGATCTTTATTGGCTGCAGATAGCAGCAGCGAATGCTGGCACCAACAGAGTAAATGACGATGCCGGCATAACCCCCGCTGACAGGCGATGATCTGAGCCAAGTTGCGCTTGTTGCTGGCGCGCTTGCGCCAGAATCTTGCACGGCATGGCGCTATCGGTCATTCACCCGCCAATGCCTACGTACCCGGCGGCGGCACGGGCGGCCGCAAGATTCCGTTCACTGTGGGGCAACGGTCGGCCGCACACGCAGACTCGATGAAATCTTGTCCCACATGGCCATGGTGGCGGCTTCGGACAAGCTCGACTGAACTGGCTTGCCGCCCTGATTCGGATTGAGGCCCGTGTCGAACTCCAGCGAGATCTCGGGCAAGAAAACGCTGTCTCGATTACTCAGCGATTCCCATTGAAAGCCGTAGACGACGGCAAGATTGCTCTCCCTTACCCTTTCAAGCAATTCCTCGCCCGGAATGCCGTTAATTGCCCGCTTCCCGGCGCGTAATTTTTTGAAAAGGAAGAAGTACATCTTCTTCACGCTATTGTTGGCATCGCGTGCCAGCAGGGATGAGCTCGGGTTCAGACCAGCTGCCGTGTCGAAACCAAGCGTAACGTCCGGGTGACCGGGGAAATGCGCCGATATCGTCACCCGTTCACGCTGTGCTGCCACCAGAGGATCACGAATAATGCCCCGCTTAAAGCAGAAGCCCGGTTCGCTCGGGATCTCGCCTTTCGCCAGCGGCCGCAACTGATCGATCAGTTTTGACAGATTGCCGATTTTTGTGGGATCGTAATCGGATGCGGTGAAATCGAAACTAACGCCATCGGCGTGGACGTATCCACTGATCGCTAACCCGGTAAACGAAAGCGTCTCCCGTCCATTAAAGCCGGAAACCGTATTGCGCCCATATATGAAGATTTTTCCAATCAATCCATCCCGCTTGATCTCAGTTACTGACTCCATGTTCTTTGTGCCGTCCTTATTGGGTTTCGCGTTGATTTCAGTTTCTTCATGGGCTAACCTAGCTAAGAATTCCTGCTCAGATTCACCTTCGTAAGTCGAAATATCAATGCCTTGAATGAACGCTGACCGGAACGATACCGGAGAAGCCTCAGGCAGATCAATCAGTAAGCGGCCCACGCATACGGTCTGCATTTTCTCGGTCATCTTGGCCACCTTTTCCCTATCCTTCATGCTCGATGCCGCGTCCACGGTCCAGGCCGCAAAAGCAACAATCCCAAGTGCAACCAGCCTTCTATTCCATTTCTTGCTCGGTAAGGCAATCATTTAACCTCCTGCACGATTTTGGCAATCAGATACTGAGTCAGCAATAACATGTCCTCATTCTTGAACCCGTCCTGATGTCCAAAGCCGCGGGCCTCGAACAGCTGCCGGACCTTTCCTTTTGGCCCCGCTCCTGACTGGCATGACACAGTGCCATCGCCTGATACATCCTGCTGTTCAGGAAGGAATAAAAATGTACGACCTCCGATGGCGACGTTGCGCCGGCCATCATGGGTATGGCTAAGAAATTTTGCCTCCTCGATAGCACTCGTCGTAATTGCAAAACTCAGATGATCGGGCTGATGCCCCACCCAGCGAATGCTTCCGTACGAGATGTGTTCGGGGTCAGCCCCATAAAAGGCATAGCTGCGGGGGTGATAGTACGTATCGATACCCTGCCTATGAAAATGTTCAGCATCGTTAATTGCCGCAATTATTCTATTGATTACATCACCAGGGTGCTCTTGGAATGCGCCCGCCGGATCGGCAATATCAGGATTGATCACGCGATACCATGATTTCAAGTCACGGTACAGGTCATAGGGACCGCCCCTTGGCAGCTGCAGGTGTTGCATGTATTCTGGTGGCGCGCCCGGACTGTGCGAGCGTCTGCTCATCCCGGCAGTCAGCCAGTACGGTGGATGCAGATGATTCGGCAGCAGTTCGAGCACGCCTGGCGCGACAGCCATTACCGGCGTGGTCGCCTCGGGTGTTTCGCCGACAATCTCGGCGAATTTGCCAGCCACAAAGTTCTCGAGCCTATCATTGACGGGACTGGAATGTTCTGTTCCGCAGGCGATCCGGCGGTAGCATACCGGCGCGCCGAGTGCCGGCATCACGCCATGCACGACGCCGGCAATCTGGTCCGGGATCCGCTTCGCGCAGGCGCGGGCAACCAGCCCACCCATCGAGTGCGTGACAAGAATGACCTGGGTGCAAACATGCTTGGTGCCTACCCAGAATGCAATGACCTCGCGGATCTTCTTCTCAAGGCGATCGGCGGATTTGGCACACGATTCGAGCCAGTTATAGCCGCAGGCATACACCGGATACTGGAAGCGCGCAAATCGATCAAGCTCGGCTTCGGTTAAGGGTGCCACACTCTGCATGCCCCAGCGCTGCGGATCGCACTCCATCACGCGCTTCCAGCGTCCACGGATTTGCCGTTTCCCGAGGCCGTCCAGCCTGAAGGTGTAATCGAGATGGCTTTGCAATGTGTACAGCACTTGGGAATAGCTGGCAGCATGAAGTTCTCCCCAGCCGCGCTTGCACATTTCCCTCGGGTCGAGCGAGCATGGCGGAATCACAATATCGCCGCCATCGTCCACCTCCAGCGTTGCTGCGTCGAGAATACGCTGGCGCTGCTGTGGCTTGCGCTCCTTCCATCGTCCGGCCTCCCTGATTCCATCGACACTGCCGTTCGGCATACGCCAAGCGGGCGCACCCAGCGCTATCTCCAGGTTCTTTTCCGCTTCGATTCCTGGACTGACTTTCGCGCGCAGATTAGTACCCATAATTCCCGGCACAAAAATGACGGGGATCACAAACCGGCTGGGAATCGTCGCCATGCCGCGCGTCTTGAAACTTTCGTGGGACGTGTGGCTGACGACGAGCAAATCGCCATCGGTAGTAACGGTCGGGTCACGCAGAGGACGGGTTGGTTCAGCCATTTGGGCCCCTCTCATTAGCCGCACGGTGCACTGTAATTTCGACCTGCCCCATCATCTTGCTTTTGATGAGGTGAGTGCCGCCCTCACCATCGGTAATACCCTTGGCCTCCGAACCGTCCTCGTGGCGTGCCGTGTAAGCCTGATTCTTCAACGGTAAAAGCGTTTGCCGATCGCGCAGAACAACCCGCTCATCAGTGTTCAGGTCCGTGCGGGGAAAAGTCAGGCCAGCCGGACTGCCGCCGCCGGGACCGACTTTCGCAAAAGTGGCTGACTTGACCACATACGCCCCGGTACACTGGTGGGTGATCGCACCCGCTCCCCAGTCTGTTTGCGCGCCCTTGGAAAGCACCTTGATCTCGGGCGCACGCAGGTCGATGCCCTCTGCCGCGTCAAGCGAAATACGCCGTGCCGACTTGATGGCGACGTTGCCTTGATGCGTCTCGATGACGATATCGCCATGGGCCGCAATGAGCTTGACGCCAAGCTTGTATGCAAACAGGCTGATACTTTCGGCTGCGCGCATGAGCAGATTCTTGCCTGTGCTGACCTGGGTGTCGCCGGCACACAGAATATCGACCTTGGTCTGGGCGCCAACTGCGATGCTTTCCTGGCTGCCTAACACCATGCCTGCTGGGGCGCTGACGGCGACTATGGGGGCACCGCTGGGCTGTGCCGTGCCGCTGCTCCAGCGCTCCAGTTTCTCAATCAGCGCGGCCAGCTGAAGCCCGTTGGGATTGTCCTGCGAATGGGTCGCCGCCAGCGTGCCTAATTCATCGGCGAAGCTCTTGAGCATTCCTGTTAGGCCAAGCAGTCCCGCGCGGGCGAGATGGGCGTCGTGCGCTTCGGATTCGGCACTGATCAGCACTCCCTGGCTTCCCCGAACAGAGATTGCGTGATCGCTGCGCAGTTCTGCTCCCTCTCCTCGCGGAGCGGCTTGCCCCTCTTCCCGTGAAGTGCTCAGATAACCCAGATTGAGCTGGGTGTCGCCATGGTCGCTGGCGAGCTGCGCGCTGATCTGGCCTTCGGTATCATCGAAACGCAGCTGGTTGGCGCGGCCTTGGCGGATCTCGCGGCTCTTCAGACCAGACAGGTAGCGGTTGCCGGGCAGGCCGCCGCCTTTGCTCAGTGCCGGCGGGCGCGCATTTTCGTTGTAGAGTTGCCCGACGATCACCGGCTTATCGGGATCGCCTCCCAGAAAATCGACCAGTACTTCGCTGCCCGCGCGCGGCAAACTCAGGCTGCCGCATTGGCCGATGCTGCCCATGCCATCGCCTGCCCAACTGCTGACCACACGCACCCAGGCGGAATCGGCATCCGTCCCGCTGGCGCCGGGGCCATTCGTATGATCCTGCTGACGCATGCCAGGAAAGCGGATCTTCACCCGCCCCAGCGCGTCGCAATGCACCTCCTCTCCTTTGGGTCCGGTGACAATCGCGCTTTGCAGCCGAACATGCGGCAGGTCGTTGCGCGGATCGTAGGCCGGTACGATATCGGTTCCTAGTCGCACTGCCGTGAAGTGGATGCGCGTGCGGGTCGGGCCAGTTGCATCGCTTGCTGCGAACGGAGCTTCACCATCCGCATCGGCATGCCAGCGCTGGTGCGCAAACAGTTTGGCTACGCGCGCGGACAAGGCTTGCGGCAAATTGTTCTCCGCGCGCAGATGCAGGGCCGTCACCACGAAGTCGCGTTCGGATTCGGCATGCGTGTCGATTTCGGGATGTTCATCCAGCGTGAAATATTCGCCGGCGCAGAAATCGCGCACACTGCCCTGACCGTGGAAGCATTTGGATTCGTAGTCGTGGCGGCGCATGCGCAGCAGTCCCAGGCTGCATAGATCGTCGTGGTTGTCTCCCACGTGCGGCGGCAGGATCTGGTAGTCCTCCAGGCTGGCGCAGAGCGTGCTGCCGGATGGGCCTTGGTCCACATCGCTGCGCGCCGTACTCTGCATAAAGGTGGGCTGCAGGTTGCGGTAGTTCCAGCTATGACGCGCCACGCTGCCTGGCTGAATCGTACGCACCGCGCACCAGGTGGTGATGCTGTCGCGTTCCTCGGTGGCCGCATCGCGGTGGTAGCGCACGGCGCCGGCGGCATTTCTCCGCAGCGCATGCGGCGTATCGAACATCACCAGCGCATGGACCGGTTGCGCATCCGGCAGGGAGCGGAAGTGCCAGGCGATGCCGCGCCGCCGCATCAGCCGGCGGATGAAGGCGGCGTCCGACTCGTTATATTGCATGGTGAATTCACGCGGCGGATAGCGCTGTTCATCAAAGCCTTCACCGCTTTCACAGCGGAAGGCGTGCGCCAGCACGGCATTGGTCTGGCGCCATTCTTCCACGATCTGGCGGATGATCTGGACCTCACTCTTCTGGCGGAACACGCGGGTGTTGATGCGCTTTTCCAAAATGCCAAGCGCGTCGCGTACCACCAGCTGATAGCTGGCCAGGCCGCCGTCGCTCTCGCCCGCACTGGCTTGGCTGACGATGCCGCATACGCTGCGCACGTCGCCACGGTCGGTAACGATGTCGATGGCGGCCGGCAGTGCGATCAGCTCCTTCAGCGGCAGGTGCGCGTTCAGCGAGACGCACAGCACGCGATACTCGACACCGCCACACACCGCTTCGCTGCCGCTGATGCGCTGCGGCAGCAGCACGTCCTCCATCAGGCCGGATGAATGCGCGAGCCGCAGCCGCAAGGGGCGGTTGCGGGTGACCAGCTCCTTTTCCTGGGCCAGAAAACTGAATAGGGCATTGTTGTGATCCACATCCGGCTCCTCTTGCTTGCGATGAAGGCTGGTTCATCTTTACACGCGGAAAATCCAGCGCATTGACCAGAGGCAAGAGTTATGAGGGGAAGCCTGAAGTCTTCCGATGTCGGTCTTGAAGCAAGCAATGTCAATTGCGCAAACTATTGCGTGATTAACATTGTCATGCGAGCATACGACCTGTCTAAATTTCAGGGGATGAAATATGGCGGGTTCTTATAACGTGGCGCTGCTGACCGGCGCGGTGCTGAGCGCAATTGCGGCGGCGCTGCACCTGGCGATTATCGTGGGCGGGCCTGCCTGGTACCGTTTCTTCGGCGCGGGCGAGCGGCTGGCGACGATGGCGGAACAAGGCAAGCTGTATCCGGCCGTGCTCACCCTGGGCATCGCCGCTGTGCTGTCGGCTTGGGCAGCGTATGCGCTGTCTGGCGCCGGGCTGCTGGCGCCGCTACCTCTGCTGAAGGCGGGATTGTGCCTGATCGCCGCCGTGTATCTGCTGCGCGGCCTGGCCATCGTGCCGCTGCTGACGGTCTCCCGTGCGAAGTCGACGCCGTTCCTGGTCTGGAGTTCGTTGATCTGTCTTGGCTACGGCATCGTGCACGCCATCGGGCTGCAGCAGATCTGGAACACGCTGTAAGACGCGCCCGCTAGGCCGCGCTCAGACCCGGTGCGTCTCGCGCCAATGGCGCGTCAAGGCGCGGGCAGAGCCCAGTTCCTCGACTGAGAGTTTGCTTTCGATCAAAGCGCGGCTATTGCAGGCGGCGGCGTCGCCGGCATCGGCGGCCAGCGAAATCCACATATAGGACCGCACCTGGTCCGGCTCGACGCCGCGCCCGGTCTGGTACATCCCGCTCAGATTGTACTGGGCCAGCGCATGGCCCTGCTCGGCGGCCTCGCCATACCAGCGCACAGCTTCTGCCTCATCCTGTTCCACGCCCTGCCCGTTGGCGTACATCACGCCCAGATTGTTCTGCGCGCTGGCATCGCCCTGTTCGGCCGCCAGGCGATACCAGACCGCGGCGCACTCCTCGTCCTGCGCCACACCCTGCCCGTTCGCATACATCAGCCCTAAATTGAACTGGGCGTTGGCAGCGCCTTTCTCGGCGGCCTGGCGAAAATACTCCAAAGCGCGCTGCGGGTCGCGGCCCACGCCACGCCCATGCACATACATGCTGCCCAAGCTGTACTGGGCATCCGCATTGCCATGCTGGGCAGCCAGGCTGAACCAGGCGAATGCGCGCTCCTGGTCGGGCTTGACGCCGCGCCCCTCGGCATAGGCGGCGCCGAGATGGAACTGGGCCTTAGGCAAGCCTTGCGCCGCCGCCAGGCGGAAAAATGCCAGCGCCTGCACATCGTCACGCGGCACGCCCTGGCCACTCTTGTGCAGCAGGCCCAGATTCAGCTGCGCCAACGCATCACCCTGGGCGGCGGCCTTGCGGAACCAGGCCAGAGCCAGCGCGATATTCGCCATGCAACCCAGCCCGCGCGCATAGTGCACGCCCAGCATCGCCTGCGCGCCCGGCACGCCCTGCTCGGCGGAACGGCTGAACCAGGCCAGGGCCAGCTCATCGTTCTGCGTCACACCGCGTCCCTTGCGGTACATCTGGCCGAGATTTTGCTGGGCGGCCGGCTCGCCTTGCGCGGCGGCGCTGCGGAACCAGTACAGCGCTTCCGTATCGTCCTGCACCGTGCCGCGTCCGTGGAAATACATGGTGCCCAGATGATTTTGCGCGAAGGCCAACCCCTGGCGCGCCGCGCACCCCATCCAGATAAACGCGACATCCTCATTGCGCTCGGTCTGTTCGCCGCGTTTGTACTGCAGGGCCAGATTGAACTGGGCATAGGCATTGCCCCGTTCCGCCGCCTTGCGAAACCAGAGATAGGCATCGCATTCCTGCTGAATATTCTGCTTGGACATGAGGCTCTCCCTGCCGGGAACGATATTATCTAAAGAATAATTTCAGCCTGCCGCACCGGTTTGTGCGTTCGCAAAGCCTATAGCAGTTTGCTAGCATCGGCGCGACGTTACCGCGACAAAAAAACCCCCGCACCATTGCTGGCCGGGGGTTGCGGCAGGGACAGGTCCGCTGAAAGCTGGTCTTGCCTGAATCAGAAGCGCGTGCGCACGCCGAATACCAGGCTGCGGCCCGGCAGCGGCGCAATGTCTTTCAGCACCGAGGTGGAAACGCGGATCTCTTCGTTCAGCAGATTGCGGGCGATCAGGAACCAGGTCACGTCCTGGCTGCCCAGCTTTTGCGTGTAAGCGAGATTGGCGTTGAGCTGGTTATAGCCCGGCGTGTTCGTGGTCTCGAACGAGGCCAGACGGTCCTGCCCTTGCGCATGCACCAGGGACAAGCCGCCGCGCCAGCCGCCTTCGCGGTAGCCCACGCTGGCGCCGATGCGGTTGGCCGGCTGCAGCGGCAGATTGCCGCCGGCGTCGAGCTTGCCGCGCGAGGTGTCGGCGAAGAGGCGGCCCGACCAGCCCGGACCACGTTCGTTGTAGCCGATTTCAGCCTCGGCGCCGCGTACCGTGGCGTTGGCCTGTTCGAAGACGCGTTCGCGCAGTTCCTCGCCGGGATGGCCATCCTCATCCAGCATATTGCCGGTGATGTGGCCATAGATGAAGTCCTTGATCTTGTTGCGGAAGACATTGACCTTCCAACGCAGCTGGCCCGAGGTTTTCTGCAAGGTCAGCTCGATATTGCGCGAGGTCTCTTTCTTGAAGTCGGGGTTGCCGATATCGAAGGTGGCGGTGGCGTCGTGCGGGCCGCCCGAATACAGTTCCTCGATGGCCGGCGCGCGCTGGGCGTAAGACAGGGTCGCGCCCAAGCCATAGCCCGGCACGAAGGGCCACATGCCGCCCACCGACGCGGAGCGCAGGTCGAAGGAACGGTTAACGCCCGTCACCGGCTTGCGCTTCACGTTTTCGATACGGGCGCCGGCATTCATATGCACTGGGCCGGCATCGACCTCCTCTACCAGGAAGGCGGCGCGCGAGGTCGAATGGGTGACGGGAACGGTGTCCGGCCCGCCTTCCGCGCTCAGGGCGGAGAAGTGCTGGTTCTCGGTCTGCATGCCGAAAGTGCCGTTCCAGCCCGCCACCGGCTTATGCGCCAGCTCGGCGCGCGTTTCCAGAGAACGGTTCTTGAACACGACTTCCGGCAGATTTTCATCATTCAGCTCGGCATGCTTGTAATCGGTATAGCCGGCCTTGAACTTGAAGGATTCAAAGCCGGAGAATGGCGCACGCACCAGGCTGTCGATATCGTAGCGGGTCTGTTTCTGGTCGATCTTCGAGCCTTCATCGCTCGGAATGCCGTACAGATTGCTCAGGCGCGACACCGAGGCGCCAACAAAGCCCCAGGACTCGATATAGGACGCGCCCAGCCCGCCGCTGCGTTCGCGCGTGGCCGAATGCGGCAAGCGGCCAGATTCGGAATCGGGATCGCCCGCCTTGCGCGGCGCGGGAATCTTGTAATCGTCGGTATTGCGCCAGCTTCCGTCGGCATGCCAGGCCACCTTGCCTGCGCTGCCGTCGACGCCGCCGGACAGGGCGCGGCCCTTGTCGGCCGTGCTGTAGCGCGCTTCCAGCTGGCCGGTCGGCTTGGCTTCCAGCTCGGTCGGGATGCGCTCATTGACCACGTTCACCAGGCCGCCGATGGCGCCCGAACCGTACAGCAGGGCCGCCGGGCCGCGCAGGATTTCGATCTGGCGCGCGCTCGCGCCTTCGGACGATACCGCGTGGTCGTTCGACAGGCCGGAGACATCCGATACCGCCATGCCGTTTTCCAGCATCTTCACACGCGAACCTTCCATGCCGCGGATGATCGGCCGCGACGCGCCTGCGCCGAAAGCCGATGCCGACACGCCCAGCTCCTGTGACAACGTCTCGCCCAGCGACGTGCCGGCCTTGTCGCGCAGTTCGTCGCCGGCCAGCACCTTGGCCGGGGTCAGGATCTGGTCGTTTTCTGCCGTGTGGAAAGGCGTGGCGGTGACGATGATTTTAGGCAGTTCCGCCGTTTCGGCGTGGGCCAGCGTGGACAGGGCGGACAGGACGGCGCTAGCCAGCAGCGTGTGTTGGATCTTCATGGGTAAACCTCAAGCAAAAATAGATGACAGGCAGCGTGCCGGGCGCGCAAAAACGCGCGCGGCACAGGGCTGCGGAAACGGCATACAACAGGGCTGTCAGGCTTGGGGCGGGCCGCGTGGCTGGTAGGCATGGAGCGCGAGCAGGCCGGCAGCCACGGTCGCCGGCAACTGGGCGGCGGCATAGGCGCAGTCGCGCACAAAGAATTTGAATTCGGGACTGCCCAGGGCCGAGGCGAAATGGCTGGCGGCCAGACAGATGGCGCAACCATGCTCGGGCGTGAGCGATTTTTGCTGCGACTCGTCACTGCTTTCCGCTGCCTGGATCTGGGCCAGGGCCAGCGGCCGCCCGCTCGCCCAATGCGAATAGCCGTGCGACAGCGCCAACTGCTGCGAAATCAGCAGCAGAAGCGAGATCAGCACACGAGCTAGCAAGTGGCGTGTCATGCGGTTTAAAGAAAATGAGTCGGTCAACGGCGCTATTCTAACCGCAACAGTGTCAAAGCTTCCAGCGTTTCCGCATTCAGGTGCCTTGCTGCTTGCGCAGGAAGGCCGGCACCTTGGCCGCCGCCAGCTTGTTCACGGCCAGCAGCAAGGCCGCGTCGACGGTGGCGATGCCGTATTCGCGGGCGATATGGCGGCCGATATGCAGCAGCACTTCAGCCGCCACTTCGGCGTCGGCCTCGGCCCGGTGGGCCTGGCCGTTGAAGCGGATGCCCAGGCTTTCGCTCAACAGCCCCAGCTTGTAGCTGCCCAGCTGCGGCAGCACGCGGCGCGCCAGCTTGAGCGAGCAGACCGTGGCAGCATGGCCGGGAACCAGGCCAAGGCGGGCGCTTTCGCCACGCAGGAATTTCTCGTCGAAGCTGGCGTTGTGGGCCGACAGGGTATCCGTGCCAATGAAGTCGAGCAGGCGCGGCACGACTTCAGCCACAGGCGGCGCATGATCGACCATGTGCTGGGTGATGCCGGTCAGGCTGGTGATGAAGGCGGGAATGCGCACATTGCAGTTGACCAGGCTGACATAGCGCTCCACCACCCTGCCCCCGGCAATGCGCAGGGCCGCCACCTCGGTGATGCGGTCGCCCATATCGGGCGAGAGGCCGGTGGTTTCAAAGTCAAGCATGACGATGGATTGGCTCAGCATCGCGTGCTCCTAGCCGAACTTGCGCACGGCATCCAGGGCCAGGCCGGCGCCGATGCTGCCGAACAGGTCGCCCTCGACCTTGCGCGCCGACGGCACCAGGGCGCCGATGCGTTCGCGCAGCAGGCGTACGCCGCTGGAACCGCCGGTGAAAAAGACGGTGTCCACCTGCTCAGGCTTGATGCCGGCATCGGCCAGCAGCTGGAGCACGGTCTGTTCGACGGAACCGACCAGGTGGCCGACGGCCAGGTCGAAAGCGGCGCGCTGCAGCTCGAGCGTGACGGGCGGCGCCAGACGGTCCAGTTCCAGCGCGAAGTTGTCGGCGCCGGACAGGCCGATCTTACCCTCCTCCACCTTCATCGCCAGCCAGTGGCCGGCGCGCTCGTCGATCAGCCTTTGCAGGCGGCCCAGTTTTTCCTGCTCCTTGGCATCGCGCAGCAATTCGGACAGCTGCACCCACATCTTCTTGGTGTACGCCTGGTTGATGGTGTGCCAGGTCGCCAGGTTGAAGAAGTAGCTCGATGGGATCTCGCTGTTATTACGCAGCTGGCTGCCGTAGCCGAGCAGCGGCATCACGGCCGCCAGGCTCAGATACTTGTCGAAATCGGTGCCGCCGATATGCACACCACCATTGGCCAGGATATCGTCGCGCCGCTCGGCCTTCTGCGCGCGCTGTGGCGACAGACGCACCAGCGAGAAGTCCGACGTACCGCCGCCGATGTCGGCGATCAATACCAGTTCCTCGCGGTCGATCTGCGACTCGTAATCGAAAGCGGCGGCGATCGGCTCGAACTGGAAGGCGATATCCTTGAAACCGACGGCGCGCGCGATCTCGCCCAGCGTGTCTTCGGCCAGCTGGTCGGCAGCGCCATCGTCATCAATGAAATGCACCGGGCGGCCGAAGACGGCCGATTCGAATTTGCGGCCCGCGGCCTGCTCGGCGCGATGCTTGACCTCGCCGATGAACTGGGCCAGCAGCATGCGGAAAGGCAGGGCGCGGCCGCCGACCTCGGTCTGGCCGTCGATCAGGCTGGTGCCCAGCAGGCTTTTCATGGAGCGCATCAGCCGCCCTTCGTAGCCTGCCAGGTACTCGGCCAGCGCGGCGCGGCCAAAGCTGACCTGGTCGTCGTCGGCATTGAAGAAGACCACCGAAGGCAAGGTGGTTTTGCCATCCTCCAGGGGCAGCATCAGCGACTGGCCGGGACGCACCCAGCCTACGGTGGAATTGGAAGTGCCGAAATCGACGCCGCAAGCATTGGCCATGAGTCCCATCCTGGAAAAGCAAAGGGGCGGTATTCTAGCAGAGTCCAGACGCCCCGGCGGAAAACCGCCATTTTCTTCATCCTGGTGCGGCGGCGCGACACCTACGCCCCAAAACAGCGCAAATTGTTGCCAGAAGGTAAGACCTTAAGTTATGCTCAATAGCAATACTATAAGTCGCGGATAAGACCACTTCCCGTGGAGGCGACGGCAACAGAGACGATGACCAAGACTAAACCTCCTCAGGCGCTCAGCGCGGCGGACCAGAAGGCCGCCATTTTGCGTGAAGACCGCCGGGTGACTTCCTACGACGTGGCCATGCTGGCCGGCGTATCGCAGTCGGCAGTATCGCGTTGTTTCAAACCGGGCGCCAGCGTTTCCAAGGCGACTTATGCACGGGTGATGCAGGCGGCCGAAGGGCTGGGCTATATCCCGAATGCGGCCGCGCGCAGCCTGATCACGCGGCGTTCGAACACGGTGGCGCTGCTGATTTCGAATGCCTCGAACCTATATTATCCCGAAGCGCTGTCGGAACTGAGCCAGCAGATCACGCGCCACGGCAAACGCGCCCTGCTCTTCACCATGCAGTCGGAAAGCGATGTCGGCGAGATCCTGAACGATGTCTGGCAATACCAGGTCGACGGCGTGATCGCCGCCGCCGCCCTGAGCGAAGCCCAGATCGCCGAATGCGAACGGCGGCGCGTGCCGCTGGTGGTCTTCAACCGCCACCTGCGCGACAGCCATGTGGCCAGCGTCTTCTGCGACCAGTACGAGGCCGGGCGCATGCTGGCGGCGCGTCTGGCAGCGGCCGGCCACCGCCAGTTCGGCATCATCGCCGGGCCGGAAGAATCGCCGGTGGCCAGCGAACGGCGGCGCGGCGCCACCGAAAAACTGCTGGAACTGGGCCTGCCCGCGCCGGCCCTGGCCTACGGCTGCTTCGACTACGGCAGCGGCGCCCACGGCCTGCGCCAGATCATCACCCAGCTGGGACGTGCGCCCGACGCCATCATCTGCGGCAACGACGTGATGGCGCTGGGCTGTCTCGACCACGCCCGTCATGAGTTGCGGCTGGACGTCCCCGGCGAGCTCTCGGTGGCCGGCTTCGACGCCGTCGAGCCATCCAACTGGCTCAGCTACAACCTGACCACGCTGCGCCAGCCGATCCAAAAGATGGCCCTCGCTGCCGCCGACCTCCTCGCCAGCCTGATCGACGCCCCCGGCGGCAGCGCCGAGAAGCGCGTCTTCGCCCCGCAGCTGATCGAAGGCGCCACCGCCCGCCTCACGCCCCGTCCCACCGCCCTCGCCGCCTGAGTCCGCCGCACAGTTTGATCCAGCACAAAAAATGTCCCACCCTGGTGCCTGACACCAAGGTAGGACATTTTTTGATCTAAATCAGCAAATGTCACACCGTGGTGTCAGGCACCGGAGTAGGACATTCTTTGATTTGGATCAGCAAATGTCTAACCCTGGTGCCTGACACCAGGGTGGACATTGTTTGATTTAGCGCAAAGGCGCTTAGCCGGCGGCGACGCGTTGGGCGATGTGGGCCAGGGCTTCTTCGACCTGGTCGACGAGGATCAGGCAGAGGTCGCCTTCTTTCAAGCGGCTCAGGGCGGTGTCGATGGCGAGGAATTCGCCGTAGATGTCTTCGACGTGGCTGGTGCGGCTGGCTCCGGTCAGGCCTTGGCGCAGCAGGGCCAGCACTTCGCCGTCGGCGCGGCCGCGCTGGCATTGGTCCTGGTACAGCAGCACATCATCAAAAGCGCGGCCGAGGATTTCGGTCTGCTGGCGGATGTCCTGGTCGCGGCGGTCGCCGGCGCCGCTGATCACCACCGAGCGGCGTTTGGCGGGCATGGCGTCCACGGCTTGCACCAGGGCCAGCATGGCGTCGGGGTTGTGGCCGTAGTCGGCGATCACGGTGGCGCCGCGATAGTCGAAGACGTTGAAGCGGCCCGGCGCATTGTCGCTGTCGTTCAGGAAAGTGCGCAGGCCGGCGCGGATGGCGTCCCAGCCGATGCCGGCGCCCCAGGCTGCACCCACGGCGGCCATCACGTTTTCGACCTGGAAGCCGATGGTGCCATTGCGGGTGATCGGCACGTCGGCCAGCGCGATGCGCTGTTCGGATTTGCCTTCGACCGCGACCAGCTGGCCGTTTTCGACGTAGATGGTACGGCGGCCTTGCGCGATATGGCGCGCCACGACCGGGTGTTCTTTCTGCGCGCCGAAGAAGGTGACTTTGCCGCGGCAGTTGGCGGCCATGCCGGCGACGATCGGATCGACGGCGTTCAGCACAGCCATGCCGTTTTCATCGACGTTCTGCACGATCACGCGTTTTAGCACGGCCAGGTCTTCCACCGTGGTGATGTAGTTCAGGCCCAGGTGGTCGCCGGCGCCGATATTGGTGACGACGGCCACTTTGCAGCGGTCGTAAGCCAGGCCTTCGCGCAGGATGCCGCCGCGCGCGGTTTCGAACACGGCCGCGTCGACGTCGGGATGCTGCAGCACATTACGCGCGCTGCGCGGGCCGCTGCAGTCGCCGCTGTCGATCTGGCGGCCGTTGACGTAGACGCCGTCGGTATTGGTCATGCCCACGCGCAGGCCGCTGGCGGCCACCAGGTGGGCGGCCAGGCGCACGGTGGTAGTTTTGCCATTGGTGCCGGTGACGGCGATGACGGGAATGCGACCATCCTCGCCCTCGGGGAACATGGTGGCGATGATGGCCTCGCCCACCGCGCGGCCCTTGCCGTAGGACGGCGACAGGTGCATGCGCAGGCCGGGCGCGGCGTTCACTTCGACCACGCCGCCGTTCTGCTCTTCGATCGGACGCAGCACGCTGTCGCACACCACGTCCACGCCGCAGATATCCAGGCCGATCATCTGCGCCGCTTCCACCGCGCGCGCCGCCACATCCGGGTGCACATCGTCGGTGACGTCGGTGGCGGTGCCGCCGGTCGACAGGTTGGCGTTATTGCGCAGGATGACACGCTGGCCCTGAGCCGGCACGGAGTCGGCTTCCAGGCCTTGCAGTTTCAAGCGCGCCAGGGCGATATCGTCGAAGCGGATCTTGGTCAGCGAGGTGGAATGGCCGGAACCGCGGCGCGGATCGGCATTCACGATGTCGACCAGTTCGCGCACGGAGTGCTTGCCGTCACCCACCACATGGGGCGGATCGCGGCGCGCCGCCGCCACCAGCTTGTCGCCGATGACCAGCAGACGGAAGTCGTGGCCGGCCAGGAAACGCTCAACCAGGATATCGTCGCGGAATTCGCGCGCGGTGGCGAAGGCGGCGTCGATCTGTTCCTTGGTGGTGACGTTGACCGTCACGCCCTTGCCCTGGTTGCCGTCCTTCGGCTTCACCACCACCGGCAGGCCGATTTCCTGGGCCACGGCCCAGGCTTCCTCGGCGCTGTCGACCGAGCGGCCGATCGGCACCGGCACGCCGGCCGCGTCGAGCAGCTTCTTGGTCAGTTCCTTGTCCTGCGCGATGGCTTCGGCGATGGCGCTGGTGCTGTCGATTTCAGCGGCCTGGATGCGGCGCTGGCGGCTGCCCCAGCCGAAACTGACCATGCTGCCGCTGGTCATGCGGCGGAAAGGAATCTTGCGCGCCACGGCGGCCTGCACGATGGCGCCGGTGCTCGGGCCAAGGCGCACGTCCTCATCCAGGTCGCGCAGCTCGGTCAAGGCGGCGTTCAAGTCGAACGGCGTGTCGTCCTGGGCCGCCTTGCACAGCTTCTCGGCCAGTTCCACGGCCAGGCGGCCCACGGCTTCCTCGGTATATTCGACCACCATCTGGAAGATGCCCGTTTCCAGCGTCTGCGTGGTGCGGCTGAAGGTCACGGGGCAACCCGCCTCCGCCTGCAGGGCCAGCGCGGCCAGCTCCAGCACATGGGCCATCGGCACATTGTCGGCGTGGCCGGACGGCTGGAATTGCGGGATGCGCGGGAACCGGCTGCGCAGACGCTCTTCGAAGCCGGGCAGCGTGTCCACCGCATGTTCTTCCGGCGTGCAGGAGACTATCGCCTCGACCGCCGTATGGTGGCTCCAGAGGTTTGGGCCGCGCAACGCGCGGGTACGAATCACTTCCATTTGTATTCCTGTCTGTTTATTCTTGACCGGCGCGCTCTTACGCCGCGCTTTTACGCCGCTTTACTGCTGTTCCAGTCGAAGGTGCGCAGGGCCGCGCCCATCAGCTCCGGCCCCAGGCCCAGCGCCCAACCGGCGCCGACGGCAGCCAGCACGGCTTCCTGATGCGCTTCGTGGCCGGCCGGCAGGCAGCTTGGCGGCAGCACGGCCAGTTCGTCGGCACCGGAAGCCAGCACGAAGCCGTCGGCGCTGAGGAAGACGGCACGGTTGCCATCCTGGCGGTGCGCCGCCAGCGCCGGCACGTCGGCGTTCAGGCCGTAGAAGATCACGGCGCCGTCGCACAGCTCGGCCATATCCACCACTTGCGCATCGGAGGCGTTCAGCACCGCCGCGCCTTCCGGCAGCACCACGTCCACCTGGGTGCGCAGCACGCCATACATTTTTTCTTCGGAATCGATGTAGAACTCGCCCAGCTCTTCGTGGCCGCTGGCGTCGGTGACGACGCCCACGGTGCACTTGTCGTAAGCATAGCCCTCGGTCAGCACCATGCGGTTGCTGTTGTCGAAGACGGCGGCTTCCACGTTCTTGTTGAGCAGCAGGCGCTGGCCGGATTCCCACTCGCTGAGGGGACCGCGCGCGACCTTGCGGCCGTTCAGGTAAATGCCGTCTTCGCAGCTCAGGCCCACATGCTTGGCATTGGTCTGCAGCATCCACGCGGTGAGACGGGCGATGAGCGTGGTGTGGCGCTGGCCGGACACGCCGACGATAGGAATGCGGCCGTCTTCGTCGTCGCCAAACAGTTCGTCGACAATGGCGGCGCCGACCGGGCGCACCTTGCCGCCATGGGCAGGCTTCAAGTGGGCCAACAGGCCGGGGCTGGCGTTGACTTCGATGATGGCGCCGCCCTGCTCTTCAAGCGGACGGGAAATGTCTTCGACCACCAGGTCGATGCCGGCGATGTCGAGGCCGACCACGCGGGTGGCCAGCGCGGCCATTTCGGCCACGCTCGGATGCACTTCGTCGGTCACGTCGTTGGCGACGTTGCCGTTCAGCTGGATCAGCACCTTGCGGCCCGCGTCCGGCACGGAATCCGGGGTCAGGCCCTGGCGCTGCAGGTCGAGCAGCACTTCTTCCGATTCGCGCGGCTGCACGATATTCAGCGGGAATTCCTCGGTAGTGCCACGGCGCGGATCGGTGTTGATCTGGCTGTCGACCAGTTCCTGCACGGTGGACTTGCCGTCGCCGACCGCCCACAGCGATTCGCCGCGCGACGCGGCGATCAGGCGGCGGCCCACCACAAGCAGGCGGTGCTCGTTACCGACGATGAATTTTTCCACGATCACGCTCTTGCTGCCGCCACGGGCCACGGCGATGTCGTAAGCGGCCTTGACGTCAGTCTCGGTGTTCAGGTTCAGCGACACGCCGCGGCCATGGTTGCCGTCATACGGCTTGACCGCGACCGGCAGGCCGATATCCTGGGCTTCTTCCCAGGCTTCGTCGGCGCTGCGTACCAGCACGCCTTCCGGCACGGGCACGCCGGCCGAGGACAGCAAGTCCTTGGTCATGTCCTTGTCGCTGGCGATGCCTTCGGCGATGGCGCTGGTGTTGTCGGTTTCGGCGGTCCAGATGCGGCGCTGGCGCGCGCCATGGCCCAGCTGCACCAGATTGCCGTCGGTCAGGCGGATATGCGGAATCTTGCGGTCGGTGGCGGCATCGACGATATTGCCGGTGCTCGGGCCCAGGCACAGCGATTCGACCAGGTCGGTCAGGCTGGCGACGGCGCCGGCCACGTCGTAGGGACGGTCTTCGATGGCGGCCATCAGCAGGTCGCGGCCAGCGGTCAGCGCGGCGCGCCCGACCTGTTCCTGGCGGGTGCGGAATGCCATTTTGTAAATGCCGCTGCCTTCGGCGGTCTGGCGCGTCTTGCCGAAACCGGTGCGCATGCCGGCCAGGTTTTGCAGCTCCAGCACAACGTGTTCGAGGATGTGGCCGGCATAGGTGCCGCCGCGCAGGCGCTCCAGGAAGCCGCCGCGCTCGCCCACGCCGCAGCGGTGCTCGATCAGGTTCGGCAGCATGGCGGTCAGGCGCTCATACAGGCCGGGCAATTTATCGGAGGGGAATTGCTCAAGCTCGCCGATGTCCAGCCAAGCTTCGATCACCGGGCGATAGGTCCAGATATTGGGTCCACGCAGATGCGTTACGCGGAGAACTTCTATGTCTTTCTTCTTTGTCATGTTTTTGCTCTAGTACCTCTTGCGGTATACTCCGCAAAAGCAGGCCGCCCTCTTCTAAGTCTAATGATGCATAGCTGACAGAATACCGTAAATAACAGCTACCTTCCGCCGCTATTGCTACTCGTGTTAGCGTTTCGCTTTTTAAGGCCCGGTCCGATATTTTCCCACTGTTTCGCCATCCTTGCCAGTTTGCAAGGACCGCCCTGGAGTATGTTGCACAATGATAAAAACCCAGCTTGCCCTTGAATCCAGCCGCACAGAACTGCCTGAAGTGTGGCGCTCCGAGGTGCAAAACCAGCTTTCCACCGGGGAAAACGTTTTGAGTGCGCTGGAGGTTGACCTCGACGCCAAATTACATTTCGCCAAAGGTATCGTCCTGCTCACGGAGCGCCGCATTATGGCACGCGCACCGGGGCAAACGGTATGGCAGCAATGGGCTTATCGTCGTGGAATGTCTCTAAAATTGCACGACCACGCGGGCGTCGGCCACCTGGAGTTATTCGATGAACAAGGCCGCCTGGGCGCCTGGCGTTTCACGCTGGGCCAGAACCTGCAGGCGCTGCGCCTGAGCGAATTCTTCGCGCCGGTGCTGGACAGCCACCTGTCCGGCCAGCCCCTGGTGCGCGAGGAAGAGCATGCCTGCCCTACCTGCAAGGCGCCGCTCGAGCCGGACCAGGAAGAATGCCCGATCTGCACCAAGGTGGTCCACACGCCGCCCTCGACCTGGACCCTGTTCCGCCTGTGGCGTTTTGCCAAGCCTTATCGCTGGCCGCTGCTGGCCGGCTTCCTGCTGATGCTGGCCTCAACCGGCGCGCACATGATTCCGCCCTACCTCAGCATGCCGCTGATGGACAATGTGCTGATCCCTTATCAAAACGGCAAACCGGTCGATACCCATCTGGTCTTCCTCTACATGTCCGGCCTGACCGCGTCCGCCGTTCTGGCCTGGGTGCTGGGCTGGGGCAAGACCTATGTGCTGGCCCTGGTCTCCGAACGCATCGGCGCCGACCTGCGCACCACCACCTATGAACACCTGCTGCGCCTCTCGCTCGAATACTTCGGCGGCAAGCGCACCGGCGACCTGATGTCGCGCATCGGCAGCGAGAGCGACCGCATCTGCGTCTTCCTCTCGCTGCACTTGCTGGACTTCGCCTCCGACTGCCTGATGATCATCATGACGGGCGTGATCCTGTTCACCATCGATCCCTGGCTGGCCATCGTCACGCTGGCGCCCCTGCCCTTCATCGCCTGGCTGATCCACCTGGTGCGCGACCGCCTGCGCACCGGCTTCGAAAAGATCGACCGCGTCTGGGGCGAAGTGACCAATGTCCTGGCCGACACCATCCCCGGCATCCGCGTGGTGAAAGCCTTCGCCCAGGAAGCGCGCGAAGCGAACCGCTTCCGCACCGCCAACAAGCACAATCTGGCCGTCAACGACCGCCTGAACAAGGTGTGGTCGCTGTTCTCGCCCACCGTCTCCTTCCTGACCGAGCTGGGGATTCTGGTGATCTGGGTGTTCGGCATCTGGCAGGTATCGAAATCGCACATCACCGTCGGCGTGCTGACCGCCTTCGTGACCTACAGCACGCGCTTCTACGGCCGTCTGGATTCCATGAGCCGCATCGTCTCGGTGACGCAGAAATCGGCGTCGGCCGCCAAGCGCATCTTCGACATTCTGGACCACGTGTCGAGCGTGCCGGAACCGGTCAATCCGGCCAAGCTGGAAAAGGTGGAAGGCAATATCACCCTGCGCGAAGTGGGCTTCCGCTACGGCAACCGCGCCGTCAACCGCGGCGTGTCGCTCGACATCAAGGCCGGCGAGATGATCGGCCTGGTGGGCCACAGCGGCTCGGGCAAATCGACCCTGGTCAATCTGATCTGCCGCTTCTACGACGTGGCTGAAGGCGCGATCCTGCTGGACGGGAAAGACATCCGCTCCTTCGCCGTCTCCGACTACCGCCGCAATATCGGCCTGGTGCTGCAGGAGCCCTTCCTCTTCTTCGGCACCATCGCCGAGAACATCGCCTACGGCAAGCCGGAAGCCACGCGCGCCGAGATCATCGCCGCCGCCCGCGCCGCCCACGCCCACGAATTCATCCTGCGCCTGCCGCAGGGCTACGACTCGATGGTGGGCGAACGCGGACAAGGCCTGTCCGGCGGCGAACGCCAGCGCATCTCGATTGCGCGCGCCCTGCTGATCGACCCGCGCATCCTGATCCTGGACGAGGCCACCGCCTCGGTCGACTCGGAAACCGAAAAAGAAATCCAGAAGGCGCTGGACAATCTGGTGGCCGGCCGCACCACCATCGCCATCGCCCACCGCCTGTCCACGCTGCAGCGCGCCAATCGCCTGGTGGTGATGGACCGCGGCAAGGTGGTGGAAGAAGGCCCGCACGACGAGCTGATGGCCAAGGAAGGCGCCTACTACCGCCTGTACCAGGCCCAGGCCCGTAACGTTGACACCGATCTGGATGACACTGCAAAGAAACGCTATGACGACAATTGATTTCAAACTCGCGCGCGACAGCTTCGGCCGCCTCAACCTGACCACGGCTGACGGCGTGCTGCACGAACATGTGTCGCCGGTGCGCGCCTTCCCCATCCAGGCCCCGCTCGACGGCCTGGCCCTGGTCAACACCGACGGCAAGGAAGTGGTCTGGATCGAACGGCTGGAAGACCTGCCCGCCGATTACGCCGCCATGGTGGCTGAGGAATTGGGCGGCCGCGAATTCATGCCCGAGATCAGCCGTATTATCGACGTGACCAGCTTCGCCACGCCCTGCACCTGGACCGTGGCCACCGACCGCGGCGAAACCGACTTCGTGCTGCGCGGCGAAGAAGACATCCGCCGCATCGGCCGCGATGCGCTGCTGGTGTCGGACACGCATGGCATCCACTTCCTGATCCGCAACCAGTGGGAACTGGACCGGCATAGCAAGAAGATTCTCGACCGCTTCCTGTAAGTTCATCCCAAAGTCCCCAAAACAGCCCCTCGCGGGCTGTTTTTTTACCTGTGCCATCCACCTCGCTCCCAAAGGAATTCAGCTGCTCGAGCGGACCGCATTTTTTCGCCAAAAAAAAACTGAAAAATCCCTAAACTTTTCCGAAAATCCCTGGATACCTTCTTTTGAATAGAGCGCTTGGCCAAAGAAACGCCGGCGCCTGCCATTTCCGCGAGGAGTGGCATTACTAACTAATCAACAGAAGGAATGCTATGGTAGCGATTGTCGGCGGTAATGGTCTGGGCCTGGTCAACAGCACGGCGGCAACCCTGGGCCAGCGCGGCCAGTTTGGCGCCGCCCAGCTGGGCAGGAATGGCGATAATATCTACGTCAATGCCGCCACCGGCAATCTGGTACTGCAGCACCAGGATGAATTCCTCGCCGCCACCGGCCTCGGCCAGTCGCTGATCCGCACCTACAATTCCCAGGGCCAGTTCAACGACGATAACGGCGATAACTGGAAACTCAGCCTGTCGCGCAGCGTCGGCAACCTGGATGGCACCCTGAACACGGAAAAGAGCACCATCAGCCGCGTTGGCGGCGACGGCGCCATCACCGTTTTCGCCTACGACCGCACGACCCAGACCTACCGCAGCAGCGATGGCGCCGGAGCCTACGACAGCCTGAGCTACGACAGCGCCAGCGCCCAGTGGCGCTGGACTTCGGGCAGCACGCGCGTCACCGAGATCTATGACGCCAACAATGGCGGCCGTCTGATCGGCTCGCGCGACCTCGATGGCAACAGCCTGAACTATGCTTACAACGCCAACGGCCTGCTGAGCCAGATCGACGACAGCAGCGGCGGTTCGACCGTGCTCAAATACAGCGGCAACAACCTGGGCGAGATCGAAACCCGCTTCACCAATGCCCAGGGCGTGGCCGTGGCCCAGACCCGGGTGCGCTATGAATACGACAACGCCAACCGCCTGAGCAAAGTCAGCACCGACCTGTCGCCGGAAAACAACCACATTGCCGACGACAGGATCGTCTGGACCCGCTACAGCTACGACGGCGACAGCAAGCGCGTGGCCCTGATCGAGCAGCATGACGGCACCCAGTTGGCCATCCAATACCAGCAGATCGGCGCCAACTGGGTGGTGGCTCAGACCAGCGACGAGGCTGGCCGCAGCACCCGCTATGTGTACGACCCGGCCAAGAAAACGGCATCAGCCACCGACAGCACGGGCCTGAGCCGCAGCTTCACCTTCGACGCGGCCGGCCAGCTCAAGTCGCTGAGCCAGGCCGACACGCTCAATGGCGGCGGCAACAGCAATGGCTTCGAATACGACGCCAGCGGCAATGTCACCGCCTATACCGATGCCAATGGCAATAAAACGGTCTACCGCTACGACTTCAACGGCAACTGCATCTATGAACGCGACGCCCAGGGCAATGTCATCGAGCGTTCCTTTGGCGGTCTGAACCAGCTGCAAACGGAAACGAAGTATGTGCAGCCCGATCCCGATGCCGCCGGCCCGGCCCTGGCGGGCGAGGCCCAGACCACGCGCTACGTCTACGACGGCAAGAACCACCTGCGCTTCATCGTCAGCCCGGAAAACCGCGTCACCGAAATGCGCTACGACGCGCGTGGCCAGCGCACCAGCACCATCACCCATGCGGCGCCGCTGTCCTTGACGCTGCCGATGACCGCTTATGATTTCAGCAATGGTCTGGCAGGTCTAAATGCCAAGCCCGGACCGGGCAATCTTGTTGCCAGCAATGGCGCCATCAAATTCACGGCCATCAATCAGCCCGTTGTCGATTATTTCGGCATCTATTTTGGCGCCAAACCGATGGGTACCAACTTCCGGTTTGAGGCTACCATGCCCACCAAACCGCTGCCGCTCGACACAACCCTGGGCATAGGCTTGACCGGCGGTTCCTGGAATACGCCCAGTGCGCGCCGGCTGTCCATCGCGTTCAATGGCTATGGACTGGTGGTCAACTCCTGGATAGGCTCTTCCCCGGCCGGAAAGATATTAGGACCGATCAAGCCCGGCGCCACCTATGTGGTGGAAATCGAGACCGAGCAGAGCGGCATGGCGATCCTGTACGTCTACGAGAAAGGCAGCGAACGCGCCAGCGGCTACAGCTGGCGCAACGAGTTTGCGCCAGGCAGCCAGCCAACCTTCAACGCGGAGTCGACCTCGGGACCGAATATCGTGGCAGGCAATGACGCCGCCATCCTGCTGGATAACCTGAGCATGACCCGCGCGCCGCAGGAGGCGGACCTGGCGGCCTGGGCCAATGGCCTGAGCGCCGATCTGAAAAAGCAGGCGCTGCGCACCGACTTCGGCTACGACCAGCGCGGCTTGCTGGCCAGCAGCACCAGCTACGCCAAACTCGATACTGCCGGCAACGGTGTCACCGATGGCAGCCAGTCCGCCTTGCGCTATGTCTACAACCAAGCCGGCCAGCTGCAGCAAACCTTTGACGCCGACAACAACCTCACCAGCTATATCTACGATGGCGTGGGCCGCCTGATCAGCACGCGCCGCCCCGGCTTGCCCAAGACCTCCACGGTGGTCGATGAGACGCCGCTCATGCGCAGCATCAATGGCAAGTCTTACCTGAGCACGCAAACCACCGTGACGTTGGCAAGCGGCCACAGCACCGTTTCCACCTACGACACGTCGGGCCGTCTGCTGAGCATTCAGGAACGCGGTACCAACGACGTCACCGCCAGCGAAACCTTCTATGGCTACGACCGCAACGGCCGTCCGCGCTGGACCTTGCCGCTCGGCGGCAGCCGCAGCTACGCCTTCTATGACAGCCTGGGCCGCAAGCGCGCCGAGGTCGATGGCGACGGCAGCCTGAGCGAATACCGCTACAACAATGAAGGTCAGCTGCAGCAGTTGATTCGCTATGCCAAGGCGGTCGATATCGGCCAGCTCGCCGCCGGCAAGGGACGCACTGACGAAGCGCTGGAACTGGCCGATTTGCCGCTGACGCCGGGTGCCGGCGATGAAATCGAATACCGCGCCTATGATGCCGCCGGGCGCCTGGTCAAGAGTGTCGACGCGGCCGGTTATCTGACCGAAACGCGCTACGACGGCCAATCGCGCATTGTCGCCACCGTGCGCTACGCCGCCCGCGTCAGCGTCGACAATCCCAATGCGCTGCCGTCGGCCGCGACCTCGGCCACCGACCGCACGAGCCGTCTGTTCTATGACAAGGACGGCAAGCTGCAAGGCACGCTCGATGCCGACGGCTATCTGACCGAGCATAAATACGACAACACCGGCCGCCTGGTCGAAACCGCGTCCTACGCCACGCCAACCACGGCCGCCCTGCGCGCCAGCGGCAGCTTCAGCGCCCTGCTGCCGGGTGGCGCCGCGATCCGCACCTACCAGGTCTACGACGGCAAAGGCCAGCTCATTGCCAGCATCGATGGCCAGGGCTATCTGACCCGCCTGGCCTACAACGCCAACGGTCAGCTCAGCAGCAAAACCCGCTACGCCAAGGAGGCCGGCTATACGCCCGGCAGCGATCTGGACAAACTGGCCCAAGGCGCGGGCGAAGCCCAGACCAGCAGCTACGACTACAATGCGCTGAACCAGCTGAAAAGCGAGACGGCGCCCGACGGCACCGTGACCCGTTATGTCTACGATCTCGATGGCCAGCGCAGCGCCACCCTTGTGGCGCCGGGCGCCACGGACGAACGCAGCCAGCTGCGCCGCTTCGATGCGTTTGGCCGGCTAGTGGCCGAATTGTCGGCGGAAGGTGCGGCCAAGTACCCGGCGACCGGTGCGCAGGAGGAGGTCGAGGCCATCTGGCAGCAATACAGCACCCAGTTCTCCTACGACGCGCAGGGCCGGCGCCGCATGATGGTCGATGCCGCCGGCAACCGCACCCTGTACTACTACGACCGCGATGGCCGCCTGAGCCACAGCATCAACGCCGCCGGCGAAGTCGAGGCGCGCAGCTACAATGCGCAGAACCGCCTGGAACGCACGACCGCCTACGCCACCCGCATCGACAGCGCCCGCCTGCAGCCGCTCAGCGGCGGCAATGAAGCCGATATTCGTGAACTCGTTGCCAGTCTGGCCAGCGCGAGCGATACCGTCGTGCGCTATGCGTACGATGCGCGCGGCCTGCTGACCAGCCAGACCGATGCCGAGGGCTTCGTCACCATCCTGCATTACGACGCGTTTGGCCAGCTCGATTTGCGTACCACCCAGATCGACAAATCCGGCAAGAGCGTCACCGAGACCCTGGCCTACGACCGCCGCGGCCAGCTGACCGATACCGTCTCCGATAGCGATGTCGCCAAGCTGGCGGTGCATACCGACTACGATGCCTTCGGCCGCCCTGAAAAACGCCGCGACGCCAATGGCAACGTCACCAGCTTCGGTTACGACAAGTTGGGTCGCCAGGTATCGGTCCAGCTGCCGCTCGGCCCCGCTACCACCGCGACCTATGACGCCTTCGACCGCGTGCTGACCCAGACCGATGCGAATGGCCTGACCACGCGCACCGAATACAACACCCAGCAGCGCAGCATCACCCTGACCACGCCGGAAGGCGTGAAGAAGGTGGTGCGCAACAACCGCTACGGCCAGCAGGTCGAACTGATCGACGGCAATAACAACACCACCACCTTCGAATACGACCGCAACGGCAAGCTGCTGAAGACCGTCAACGCCTTGAAGGAAGAGGTGAAAAATGCCTACGACCAGGCCGGCCGCCTGTGGCAGAGCACGGACGCCAACGGCACCGTGACCGAATTCGCCTACGATGCCGCCAACCGCGTCCTGAGCAAGACCGTCGACGTAAACGGGCCGCTGAAACTGAGCACCAAGTACAGTTACGATGCGTTGGGCCAGGTGCAGACGGTGACCGACCCGCGCGGCGTCGTCACGCGCAATGCCTACGACAGGAAAGGCCAGCTCAAGTCGGTCATCGTGGACGACAATGGCGCGAAGCTGGAAACCAAGTTCGAATACGACGGTCGCGGCAAGACGCTGAGCGTGACCGACCCGGCAGGCCGCGTCACCGCTTATGAGTACGACAACCTGGGCCGGCGCACCGCCGAAGTGCTTGATCCCAAGCCGCGCAATCCCCAGGGCATGAATTTGCGCACCGAATACGAGTACGACGGCAACGGCAATGTAATCGGCCGCAAGGACGCCAACGGCGCGATTACCCGCTTTAGCTACGACGCCAATCAGCGCCTGAGCGCAAAAATCGATGGTGCCGGCGCTGTCACTCGTTACGAATTCGACGCTGCCGGCCACGTGACGCGTACCACCAGCCATGCCGCCGCACTCACGCTGGACGAGCTGACGGCGAAGTTGCCGCAACCGCGCAGCACGGCCTCCGACACCGCCTGGCTGTTGCAGCAGGTGAAGAGCGACGCCGTCAAGGACCGTGTTACCTATCTGGTTTATGACAAGAATGGCCGTCTCAAGCTGCAAATCGATGGCGCCGGTGGGGTCACCAGGCTGGTGAGCGACGGCAACAGCAATGTCATCGAGCGCCAAAGCTACGCAAAAGCGATTGCAACGGCGCAATTGGGTGCAGCGCCAAGCGAAGCCGATATCGTGCTGCAGGAAAGTCCTGCAGACCGCCGCCTCATCAACATCTACGACGCCGCCAATCGCCTAACGGCAACGGCCACCGCCATCAGCAAGGATGGCGGTTCGACGCAATGGGCTCTGGTTCAAAACGAATATGACAGCAACGGCAATCTGATCGGCCGCCGCGCGCTGGCCACCGCATATGGCAAGAACTCCCCACAGGCCCCAAGCGCCAAGGAAATCGATGACTTCGCGCAGCAAAACCGCAGCGACCGCGACGCCGCGCAGCGCTATGCCTACGATAACGCCAACCGCCAGATCGTCGTGGCCAAAGCCTTGGGAACGGATGCGAACGGTGTGGTGCAATGGGCGGCCACGGCGCAAGACTATGACCGCGCCGGTAATCTGATAACACGCACCGAATTTACCAGCGCGCTCAGCGCCGGCAAGCTGCCCGCCAATGCCGACGCAAAGGCCTATCGCGCCTGGCTGCTGTCCGCCTCGGAAAGCGAGAACGACCGCATTACCCGCTTCGGCTATGACGGCGCCAATCGCCAAACCATCTCCGTCGACGCGATGGGCGCGATAACGCGCCTGCAACTCGATGGCAGCGGCAATGTGGTGAAGCGTTTCAGCTATGCCGACGTCCCAACCGGCTACAGCCGCAAGGCTGGCGCCGAAGAGATTCTCGCTCTGAAAAAGGAGAATCCAGGCAGTGACCGCATAGAGCACAAGCAATATGACGCCGGCAACCGCCTGCGTTTCACGCAGGACTCCCTCGGCTACATCAAGCAGCTGCGTTACGACGCCATGGGGCGGGTATTGGACACGATCGAATACCGGGATTTCGCTGCAATGACAGACGATATTGGTGCAGCGGCCAAAGCGCAAGAGAACACCAATCCCCGTATCACGTCCTATACCTACGATGCGAACGGCAACGTCTTAAGCTTGACCGACGCCATGAACGCCAAGGAAAGCTACGTTTACGATGCCTTGGGCAATAAAACCAGCTTCACCAACAAGCTGGGCAAGACTTGGCTGTATACCTATGACAATATGGGGCGTCTCAAGCTGGAGACCACGCCCGAGGTACTGGCCTATGACAGCAATGGCCTGCTGCTCAGCAAATACGACCTCGGCCACCCAACCATGCAGTCCCTCAAGACCCAGCTCGAATACGATGCCTTGGGCAATCTGCTGTTCCGCCGCGAAGGGTATGAATCCCCGGTCATGCGCCAGACCGAATACCGTTATGACGCCGCCGGTCATCAGATTCAGATCATCCGCCCATCGACACGCATCTACGATGCGGCGGCCGATCAGCAGCAAGGCTTTAAATCGCTCGACGTGACGGAAAAGGACTCTGGCTCGCTGATAAGCACGGTCAGCTACGACGTGCTCGGCAACGCCGTAGCCAACAAGGACGTTGGCGGCGAAATGAGCTACAAGCTGTACGACGCGGCAGGCCGGGTGCGCTATGAAGTGGACGCCAAAGGCTACGTCACGGCATACGAACGCGACGCATTCGGGGCGGTCGTCTTGATGACCCGCTACGCCAACCCGGTCACCGTACCCAACACCCGTCTTGCCAGCCTGTCTCCTTCCGAGCTTGGCCGTCAGCTCTCGCCGGACAGTGCGCAGGACCGCACCCTGGAAACCCGCTACGATCGCTTGGGCCGCGTTCGGCAAACGCTCGAACCGACCCGCTTCATCTACGATCCGGCCGCACTGGGTTCGCCTTATCTGACGGCGGCAAAAACCACCGTCCTTGAATACACCGCCTTCGGCGAAATCCGCAAACGCTCCGTGTATGGTTTGGATCAAGGCCGCGCGGTGACCGAAGCCGCCGTTACGCTCTACTACTTCAACAAGCGCGGCGAAAAAAGCGGCGAAGTAGCGGTGTTGTCGGACAAGCCAGGCGATCGCAGGGGCTATCTGACCACCTACCGCTACGATGTTGCGGGCAATCTGGAATCCCAGACCGAATACAGCGGCGCCTATGGCGACTGGAAAGAGGACGACTATGGCACGTTCACAGCCGATTCGCCCAAGGATCGCAAGACCATTTATACCTATGACGATCTCAATCGCCGTCGAAGCGAAACCAAGGCCAACGTAACTGTCGCCAAAAACAATGGCGATGCGGATAGCACCCTGGTCAATCTGAAAACGGAGTATACCTATGACGCCGTGGGCAACCAGCGAAGCATTACGGATGCGCTGCAAGGCCAGACGTTCTATTACTACGATGCTTTGGGCCGTCAGAGCGCCATTGTCAAAACCCTGAAACCCGGCGCCAGCGATGTTGTCAACGGCGGCGATCTGCTGACCGAATTCGCCCGGGACTTGCATGGCAACACGGTATTGACCATCGAGTATGCGGACGGGCCGAAAGCCGGTTCGGTCAGCGAGCAGACCTATCTGGCGACCTCCGCGACCAACGAGCGCAACCGCATGACGGCCAACCGCTACGACGCCAACGGCTTGCTGGTCGAGACGATGGACGCGGTCCAGTTCATGGGCCAGCGCGGCAGCACGCATATCTCATACGATGTATATGGCCGCGTTGCCAAGAGCTGGCGCGCGGTGAGCAATGGCGATAAGAAGGAAAGCAGTTACGAGATCACCCGCTACGATACGCTGGGCCGCATCAGCGAAGTCCAGACGCCAGGCAGCCAAAATATATTCAACAACACGAGCACGCCGTATACCCGCAAGACGAGCAGCTACAACGCCTTCGGCGACGTGACGTCCACCGGTTATGCGATCGGCGACGGTGCCGCGACCGAGATCTCCTACGCCAAGTACGATCGCGCCGGCAATGCGTGGCTGAGCAACGGAAAGGATGGCGTCGACAAGGTCGCCTTCTACGATGCCTTCGGCCAGGCCACCGCGGTATTCCAGAGCACGAGCACCGACGCCGCCATCCTGTCCCGTTTGCAGCGGCCGGAAGACGTTTTGAGTCTGGAGAAACTGGTCCGCACCAACACCCGCTATGACCGCCTTGGCCACGTGGTGGATCGCCGTCAGGCCGGCGATCTACGCCTCATGGTGCTTCAGCTCGTTGATGGCAAGTGGCTGCGCCTGCCATTGGCCAGCGGTGAGTCGGCCAAGGACAGCCTCCTGGTCCTGGGCGACTCGTCCACCATCGGCGAAGGGAAATCGCTGTTCATGCACTACCGTGCCGTCGGCAATCCCGATTGGATCATGGCGGAGTTCCCTCGTCTGCAAGTAGTAGACGGAAATCCCGTATTCAATACGCGCGGCATGGCGCCGGGTCAGTATGAATACAAGGTATTCACGCAGGTTGCAGGACAGCCGCTTATCGACCGTGAAAGCGGCACCATGACCCTGGCGGCTGATCCAGCTGTCGACCCAACGCGTGAAATCGTCATGCTTTACATGCTGGTGTTTGGCCGCGCGCCCGACATCGACGGCCTGCGTTTCTGGTTGGGCGCATACAGCAAAGGCTATCGCCGCGACGAGATCTTGCAGCACATGCTCGTATCCGACGAAGCGCGGGGCCGCTTCAAGGACATGAGTGCGGCCAAGATCATCGAAACGATCTATCAAAGCGCCTTCAATTACTCGGATGCGCAGCTGATCGAAAAACAGGGTGAAATCGGTAACTGGGTCAGCCGCTATGTGCGCGCCACCGCGCCCGCCGATCAGCGCGGCACCATCCTGGCCGACCTGCTGGGCAGTACGCTCGCCAAGCGCGACGCCACCAGCCAGCTGGTGGAAATCCGCTCCCTGGCGCTGTCCAACTTCATCCAAAACGGTGGCAGTGACCCAGCTGTAGCCCGTGAGCTCATAGCCGCCGCCGCACTGCGGCCGGCAACGGTGGCCAATGAAGCCATTCAGCGCGGCCGCCTTGAAGGCAGCCAGGTCCAGCTGATTCGCCTTTACCTGAGCATTTTTGGCCGCGCACCGGATAAAGGCGGTTTCGATGCATGGCTGAAAGTCATGCTGGATGGCGTCAAAGCCGAGGCCGTGGCGGAAGAAATGCTGCGCAGCCCGGAGGCGATGCAACCGTGGATGCAGCCCGTTGCCGGTTTGACCGCTGAACAATACCGAGAGCAGTTGATCACTCGCACCTATGACAATATATTGGGCCGCAAAGTCAGCGCCGACGAATTGTCTTCCTGGCTGGCGAAGATGAGCGGGCCTGCTGGCCTGACCCGTGGCCAATTTATCGTTCAATTGGCCGGCACGATAGCTGAATATCGTGGCAACGATGCGGCGAGCATCAATGATCGTACGATCTTGAGCAATAAGCTGGCCCTGGCCTACACGGCCAGCGTCACGCTGGGCGGCACTCTCGACAGCGATGCCGCGGCGGCACTGCTGAAAGACGTTAAGGTCGGATCGGATGTCAGCGAAGCGGTCAAGCAAGCCATCCAGGACATGACGGTGAAAGCCGCCGCGACCAAACAGGCGCTGCAAGCGGCAACGACGGCTGCCGGATCGGCAGTGATGGAGGATCAGTGGCGCACCTTGACGCGCATGTACTTCATGTTTACCCAGCGGCCAATCGACAAGTCGGGACTGGCCTTCTACCAGAACTTCTATCAGAACTGCCAGAAGACCGATCCTAAGGATGGGTGGACCCAGACCGCCACCTTCCTGATGAACGATCCTGCGGAGCCCAAAGAGGTGCTGGGCAATTGGCAGGCGCTCAGCAATGGCGATTTTGTCGCCCTGATGTACCGCAACGCGCTCGGCTACACTCCCACCAGTGCCGGTATTGCAGCGGAAATGGCGACGTTCAGCCAGGACTTAAAGAACGGCAAGAGCCGTTTCGAAGTTGCTGCAGCCATCGCCATGTATATGCTGTCTTCGCCATTGTTGCAGCGTAACGATCAGACGGATCACGCCATGCTGGACAACCGGACCACCATGGCCCTGGCCATGACCCAAGTGCTGGATCTGTCCGACAAGACGGTAAGACAGGAAGTCATGCAAAAGGTGAGCGCGAGCGATCTGACCGCCGCCACCGGCTACGCCTATGCAGCGTATTTGAATGTGTTGCAAAGCCGGCTGGTTACAACTCAGAATGCGGCGCGCACCGGTTTGTCCGTAGCGCAACTGATGGATTTGGCATCGAAGGCAACCCTCGATGCCAACAGCCTCAATAATCTTCCCAAGGAGTCGGTGGCCTTCCGTCGTCTGCAATTGACGCAACTGTATGTGGCTTTGCTGCAAAGGGGCGGCGCGAACCCGATCGATGCCAAAGGGTTGGAGTTCCATCTAAGCAATGCGGGTGCCCTTTCGCTTGAACAAAGCGCCCAGTTCCTGGTTACATCGAAAGAATGGAATGATCTCCATCCGCCATTGGGCGACCGCGCGTTTGTCGAGACTGTATGCAAGGGCTTTGTCTCTTCTCTGTCAGGAATACCAGAAGCCAAGCTGCAGGAATGGACCAATATGGCTGGTGCCGGCGGATCAACTCCGCGCGGCAACGCGGTGGCTGGGATCCTGCGCTACATCATGGAGTACTCGGAGTTCCAGCCGAAAGATGCAAACAGCCTGAGCTTGATGCAGGCCCGCGCGGGCTTCCTGCAAAAGGTCGCCAATGCCTTTGTTGTGCTCGATAATGAAACCAAGGGCATTGTTCAACAGCAGCAGCAAGATCTGGCAAGCAAGAAAGCTGAACTCGACCAACTGACTAAAACGCTGCGCGAACTGGAAGAAGCGAAGAGAAATCTTGAAGCGCAAGCAAAACCGGCCATCGACCGCGCTCAAGCAGCTATTGCAGCCGCCTCTACGGCCAACGGTAAGAAAGTCGTGGGGAAATTGGGAGCGCTGCAACTGTATGTGCTGTTGAATAATCGCTCTGATAGCAGGCTGGTGGAACCGTGGGAAGTGATTCTATTCGATCGCCCGTCGAATACGATTTCCCTGGCAAAAGCAGCCGAGTTCATTCTAAACGACAACGAAGCCAAGACAACCGGCGGCTTCCCGGCCACCGATAGTCCCCAGCAATTCGCTGAGAAAATATATAACCGCCTCTTTGGCCGCTCGCCCACGCCTGAAGAATTGGCAAAGGCGTTGGCACAACTTGGCACTGGCACCAATTTTGAGCTTCGCGGCCAGCTAGTCGCCGAACTGCTGGAGAGGCAAAACAGATTTGAAGAAACCTCCATTCGAGGCATGGAATATAAGAAAGCCTTCGATACGCAAGTCGCCGGCTTGATGGATAGGCTCGTCCGCCGCCAGGAAGGAATTATCCGGGACAAGAATGCTGAACTGCAAAATCTTATCCAGAATGGCCGTAGTATCGATGAAGCCATTTCAGCTTCCCAACAAAGGCTCAACACAGCGTACAGCGAGATAAACTCCCTTGGAAGCAAGGTGGCTGATGCGCGCTGGCTGCTGACATCGCCCGATGCCTTGAGCAAGGCGGCGAAGATTTATGCTGCCTTGCGCGATAAAGTCACCTTCGGCGAAATTATCTTCCACGCCCAGCATTTCGCCAACAGGGACGAGGTAACGCACACCAAGGATATGATCGCGGCGATTCTGCAAGATGATAAGTATCCTTCGGATAATAGCGCTTTTGTAGACACTGCCTATCAAGCCATCTTCAAGCGCCACGCCGAGCCAAATAATTTTTATGTGGGCATGCTGAATGCCGGGAAGACGAACAAAGTCGATGTTGTATATGCCTTGATTGGAGATACGGAAGGCATTCGCAATTGGAGTAATGAGAAATCCATTATAGAAAATTCCATGCGGCAGGAGGCACGCGACTACATCGATAGATATAACGCTGCACAATATACTGTAAGCAATGAGCCAGCAAATATTGAGCGCCTGCGGCAAGGAAAGACAAGAAATGAAATTTCTGTCAACGAAAAATACGCGGAAATAAACGACAGCAATACTCACTTAAATACTTTTAATGTTGCGAATAAGGCATCGCAGGACATTCTCAATGCAAATAAAGTGCAGACGGATGTTGTGTCGGCCAAGGTCAAATTCGCCGAAACCCAGGCCAAGCTCAAACCCGCGCAAGACGCCTTTGATGAGCTGAAAAAATACGCGGCCCGCTTCCAGGCCAGCGCCGACGCTGGGTCCGATATACAGAAAGCGACCAGCGCGATTGCCGCGGCGACCGCCAAGCAAGCCGCCACGGCGTCGCAAAACTTCACGAATGCCGACGCCCTCGCGGCGCAGCGCATCGTGCACGTTTACCTGGGCGTTTTGAATAAAGGCCCGTCGGTCAGCGAACTGCAGTACTGGCTGGAGCAAGCGAAGATCGGCTCAATCGGCCTGGACAAAGCATTGCTGCGGTTGGCCGATAGTCTGATGACCGGACCGGAAGCGCAAAAGCGAAATCTCTTCCCAGCCGGGATGTCGAACCTGGACTTTGTGAAGCAGATTTACATCAACGGACTGGACCGCAGCGACTTTGCCGGCGACACCGGTCCTGCCGCGTGGGCGAACTTGCTGCAGAACGGCGCAAGCCGCGCGCAACTGGTGCTGAACATCACCGAGGGCGCGCTCAAGAGCTTTACTTCGGATGGTCTGAAGCTGAATAACAAAACCAGCGTCATTCTGGAGAAACTTGCAAACGCCAAAGTGGCCGATGAGGATGCCAAAGCCCCCCTCACGCTGGCGATCAACGAAGTCAATAATGCGGCGGCTAAAGCCGATGCGGCAGGCCAGCAGCAATTGAATGGATCGCCTGCGGCCCAACTGGTCGTGCGGATCGTCCAATCCTACCTGATCCTGTTTAAGCGGCAGCCGGATCCGTTCGGCATGCGCTTCTACTTCCAGAATATGAGTGCGGCCAACAGGACGGACCAGGCTTTCTTGCTTGAGTACCTGCTGAAGAGTAATGAGGCGGCCGCGCTCTATCCGTCCACCATGACGAACGAGGACTTTATCCATCAGCTCTTCCGCAATGCGATGAGCCGCTCCGCCACGCCGGACGAGCTGGCGAAGTACATGGGCCAGCTGCAACAGGACAAGCGTGAAAATGTCATCGTCAAAATCATCAACGATATGCTGCAGCCGAACCCCAAGGATCTGGCGCAGCACATTTCGCGCAGCGTATTTGCCGACAAGATTGCTGCAGCGCTCAGCAAGACCCAGTTCGACTTCGAAAACTACGGCAAATCGCTGCAAAGCGCGATCGACCTCGCGCAAAAAGCGCTGACGAACGGCGTCAACACGCCTTCGGCTCCCATGACTCCGATGATCGGCACCAGTATCAGCGGCTCGCGCGTGGAATTCGGCAGCGATCAGTATAAGGTCGACCGCTGGGGCAATGTGCTCGAGGCAGCCGATCTGCGCGATTCCACCTACAAGATCAGCTACAGCTACGACCATAACAACCAGCTGCTGGCCAAGAGCCATAACGCCATATCGCCCTCCTCCGCCCCTGGCGTGCAAAACCACTATGACGCTGTGGGCCGTCTGGTGGCGACCCGTGACGCCAATGGCAACGTCAATAAAATGGCGTACAACAGCAATGGCTACCAGATCGCCGAAACGCATGCGGACGGCGGTGAGGTGATTTATGAGGTAGACAAATTCGGGCTGCGCACTTCGGTGCAGACCTCGCGTGCACCGAAAGAGTACGTTAAGACGACCTACGTCTACGACCAGCTTGGCCGCCAGCTCAGCAGTACCAGCGACGAAGTCCGCATGTATTTCTGGGATGGGCGTAGCACGTCGGCGAATGGGCTGATGGGACGGCAACTGGAGCTATACGCATACGATGAACTGGGCCGCCGCACCAGCGCGGTCAAGACGGCCCTGCCTAACGACCAGGCTAATTTCGGCCAGAAGTTCATCGATCCAAATATGAATGCCACGACGCGTCTCCGCTACGACCTGAGCGGCAACGTCATCGAAACGACCGACGCGGCTGGACGCTCGACCCAGTTCGTCTATGACGCGCTGAACCGGAAAATCGCGGAGCGCGGCCCCAATCTGAGGGGTAAGACATGGGCCTATGACGCGCAAGGCCGTCTGCAGAACCATACGGATTTGGGTGGCAACCTCACAACCTACAAGTACAACGCATCGAATCAACTCGTCAGCGCTAAAGGCGAATATAAAAATGAGTTCGGCGGATTTGATAGGCAGGAGCTGAAATATGCCTATGAGGACCATACCGGCCAGCTTAGCCAAATCGAGGACACCAACCTTGGACAGATCAGCAGCTATACCTATGACGCCTTAGGCAACCGGATTAGCGAGAAGGTCAAGACGAAAAATGGCGTCTATATCCAGAACCAGATCTTGCACTATGACTGGCAAAATCGTCTCGAAGCTGTTAATGCTACCCTGCAGGACAGCCACTATCAAATCACGTACAAATATGATTTGAACGGCAACAAAACCGGCGAAAAAACAATCTTCAACACCACATTGGATACGAAGAAGACGATAAGCGCCGCCTACAAGTATGACAATATGAACCGGCAAACCCAGGTTTCCGGGAATATCGAGGTCATCCAAGGCACGCAGTCTCGTCCTACCGAAATTCAATCGAAGGATAAATTCTATAAATGGAATGAAGAAGAAGTGGCGCTGCCGTGGGAAAACGCGACCAATACGCTCATTGCCACCCACGACTTTGAATATGACCAGCAAGGCAACCGTACCCGCGACAATCAAGAAAATTACGACTACGATGCGCTAGGCCGGCTTTCGACAATTACGGTGGGCAATACGATTACCGGCTCCCGTCAGTACGATACCGCCGGCCGCGTGATTTCGTCGCATGGTGGTGGAGAGATCCGTCTGAACGCCTACGACATATCCGGCCGCCTTGAAAAGCAGCGCGTGGTGGACGGCAATAGCTACACTACTCGCAACGACATTACCTATAAATATTTTGTTAATGGCGAGCTGGAAACTTACGCCCTATACAACGGCGGCGGAGATCTGCTGCAAACCACGAACAACGACTATAAGTTGGCGCGCGAAGGCTATTTGTTAGCCAGCACAACGGTCCGTAACCATGGAACCAATAACAATTCCAAGACCAGTGTGTTGAGCTATGACGTAAATGGCAATCTCTCCTCCACGATTGTGGACAATGTGATTCGCAATTTCACCAATGACAGCAACGGCCGCGTTCTGGAAAAAGTTGAACTGAAGAGCGGTGTGGCAACTTCGGTGTCCCGTACTCTGATCGTCAACGGCGAAGTCCGGGGCAGCAACGACAGCAATTACGAAACCTTCAGCAGCGTCTATGAGTCCCTGACCGGTTCGTCCGCCACGGAAGCCAACCCAAGTGCATATGTGGTGCAAAAAGACGGCGAAACTCTGGCGTCCGTCGCCAAAGCCGTATGGGGTAACGAGCGCTTGTGGTACCTGATTGCGCAGGCGAATGGCCTGAACGGCAGCGAAACGCTGAAAGCGGGCCAGCCATTAACCATTCCGCAAAAAGCCAGCGCGATCTACAACGACGCCACCACGTTCAAGCCCTACGACGCGGCCGAACTGGTGGGCAATACCACCCCGGAACTGGCGCTGCCTCCGCCTCCGAGCAAAGGCAAGAAATGCGGTGGCCTCGGCCAGATCGTGATGATCGTGGTAGCGGTGGTTGTGACTTACCTCACAGCAGGCGCAGCAACAGCCGCCTTTGGACAGATTATGGGGGCAGCCGTTTCTGCGGCAGCAGGGTCTGTTGCGAGCCAAGCTGTTGGTATGGCGATTGGTGCGCAGGATAGCTTCAGTTGGAAGGGCGTGGCACTGGCTGCAGTCAGTGCAGGCGCTACGCAGGGTGTCACTTCGATGGTTGGAGGAAGCTGGCTCGGAGGTACCTCCTGGCAAGCCACAGCTGCCAGAGCGATGGTATCAAATGCCGTTGGTCAAGGCATTGGCAACATTACCGGCCTGCAGGATGGATTCAATTGGCGCTCCGTAGTTGTCGCTGGTGTTGGTGCGGCGGTAAGCAGCAGCATGAATGAGGAACTGGGACTGACAAAGAACGGCCAGGCTGTTGAAGGTTTGGACTCTGGCGCGAAGCTGTTCCGGCAAACCATGTCCGGCATGGTATCCAGCACAGCAACGGCAATTGCGCGTGGTGGCAAGATCTCTGTAACTCAGATTGCAACCGATGCCTTTGGCAATGCACTAGGCAACACTCTGGTTGAAAATATGAAGGAATCGGCAGCAAATCGTCATCTCATTAAGGCCTTGGATAAGACAGGTACTCCATATGCTTTGGATGTCGACGGTAAGCCTATGGCCGATCCCGGCTTCCGGGCTTCCTTTAATTTTGTCCAGGGATCTGCACAGTCTGGGGCCGCCCTAGACGAAATCATGTTGGCAAAGTCGGCCCTGGCAAACGGATTGAGCCGTCTAGATAATGCGCCAGGAGACTTGTCCGAAGATGCTCTTCGGAATCGTACCGCGAATGCGCTGGCTGCCCAAGTTGATACGGTTGAGGGACGGAGCCTCGACTTATTACCAACTGACTCTGCCGAAGTACGATTGCGCTCAAATTATATTGAGTATGTAACCAGTTCTGTTTTAGGTCCGAAAGGCACCAGCATCATCGGCAATACGATCGCAGGTGGTGTGACTCTGATGACGGAGTTTGCGGACTTTTATAATGAACATACATTTGCTGCCACCGCCGCCTATCACGGAGTACGAGGAGTACTGAGCGGCGGTCCTGTCAAGACAGTTGTCCTTGAAATCGCCAAAGTTGGAGTGGAGTCTGTCGCAAGGGATGTCACCGGTGCGATTGCCAACGTTGCAGAAGTACAGATGCGCGAACACGTCACGGATTACGCGAAGCGTAAAGGGTGGGAGTTCGACGTTACCGCTTTTGGTCAAAACATCACTGTCGGTCCGGAAAAATTCGGCGAGGCTGCCGGCAAACTAGCTGGTGGTGTTGTTGAGTCGATCCTTGGAAAAGGTGTTGATGCGTTTGCGAATCGAGGAACGGCCATCGCCAACATTGTTCAGCCAGGACAAGTTGGTCGATATGGCGATCTGTCCAAGTTGAGCAGGAAGGATGGGTTGCAAGTGGACCATATTCCCTCACATGCATCCAATGTCCTTGCGGAGGAAATGCGGCTGAAGCGTCCGTTAACGGTATCTGAACGAAAAACATTAAAGAATGATGGCTGGGCCGTTGTTGTAAGCGATCTGCAACACACCTCTGCATCCAGAACGTACGGGGGGCGAAACAATCCTGCTATACAATATGAAGATGCATTGGCCCCAGCTCGAGCTGTCAAACTTGATATGGTCAAGCATGCGGATTACCTAAGATCGGTAGGCAAGAGCGAATTCGAAATTCGTCAAATAGTCAGGGAACTTACTGATCAGCGCAGTCTATTACGAGTAAAGTGAAAAACATGAACGACACTTATTTCATAGGAAAATTGCTTGATGAAGCCATCGAGCACTTCGGTCCATTGGCTAGTTTATATTCTGATGATATGTCGCCAGGGGAAGATGTTTATTTGGAAATTCCATCTCAGGGAATTTGTTTTATAGCCAACGATAAGAGTGTTATTTGGTGCGTACAGTTTTTTGGGGAAGGAAAGGATAATGCATATTCCCCTTACTCGGATGAGCTGTATGGCGGAATAAAATTATCTGACTCGCGCCAAATGGTACGAACAAAGCTTGGCTCCCCTTACGAGAGCGCTTTGGGCAAGGAAGAGGTTGGAGATGCCGCGCAGTGCTTGTATCCTTGGGATATTTTTGATGTGCCGAAATATAATATCCATTGCGAATACTCGTATGATGCCAGCCGAATATTACTGATTACTTTACAGGCCAGCAACAATTCTATGATATAGCTGCTCCGTCCGCTGTTCAACAAGAGCACTGAAATAGCCCCTTTGAATCTCCGGACGCAGTCTATGCGCTATCCTTTATGACTAAGAATGAGACTGCGCATATGACTAAAAACAGGCAAATCGTAGAAATAGTAACCATCAGCGAGGAGCGCCGTCGACGCTGGAGTGCGGTGGAAAAAGCGGTGTTGGTGCACGAAACGTACGGAACCAGGACCCACGTGGGCTGTAGATAAACTCGGCCTATCAAGGCCCGAGGCGAGAAATTTTTTTACTTTTTTAAAAAATTTCCACAAAGCACCTAAACTTTTCTCAAATCCTATGGATACATTGCTTGAGAGCAGCTAATTGTGATGGCTGCAACAAGCAAGATTCAGCCGGTCTGCGGGCCGGCGTCATAGGAGAAGAAGAAAATGGTTGCAATCGTCAGCGGCAATGGCTTGGGCGTACAGAACAGCTCCGCCAGCATCCTCGGCCTGAATGGCATTTTTGGCAATGGCGCGCAAGGCAGCAACAGGGAAGCCGCTTACATCAATCTGTTCAACGGCAACGTCACCCTGCAGGAGAAGGACGAATTCCTGGCCGCCCGCAGCATCGATGCCGGGCTGACCCGCAGCTATAACTCCCAGGGCGCGGCCAGCGGCGGCTTCGGCTGGCGTCATGGTCCGGCACGCCGTCTCGGCTTCGACGGCGCCCCGAACGCAGCCGGCAGCAAGGTCACGCTGACCGATGCGGACGGTTCCGCTTCGCTCTACCTGTTCGACGGCCAGCGCTATGTCTCCACCGACGGCGGCGGCGCTTTCCGTACCATCGTCTACGATGCCGGTTCGCAGCAATGGACTTGGCAAGACAACCACAACGACCGCTCCGGCCTGTACGAGATCTATAACAGCAAAGGCCTGCTGCAAAGCACTTGGGACCTGGGCGGCATGGTGCGCAGCTATGAATACACCACTATCCTCGGCCAGGACCTCATCAGTACCGTCAAGAATCCAGCCAGCGGCGACGTCACCAGCTACGCCTACGACGCGCGCGGCAAACTGACCCAGATCAGCACCATGGCCGGCGGCAAGACCGTCAGCCGCACCACCTACGGCTTCACCGCCGACCGCCTGACCAGCGTTTCCGTCGATCTCACACCCGAAAACAGCAGCGATGCCGTGGTCTACACCACGACCTATGGCTATGACGCCGCCAATCGCGTCAACCGCATCACTCAGTCCGATGGCAGCGTCCTGGGCTTCGACTATGACGCCACAGGACGCGTCACCGCCTTCTATGACGATGCCGGCCGCAAGACCGTGATCACCTATGCGGCGGGCCGCGCCACCGTCACCGATCCGCTCGGCTACAAAACCACCTATGTCAGCGGCGCCAACGGCTTGCTCAGCGAAGTCATCGTCAACGATGGCCTGTCCGCCAATCTGGTTCAGCGCAGCAAATACTTCTACGACGCCAGCGGCAACCTGGAGCGCATGAGCGATATTCGCGGCATCGAGACCAAGTACACCTACGACAAGAACGGCAACTGGCTGACGCGCCGCGATTCCGCCGGCCTGCTGGTCACGCGCCGCTACACGGCCAATAATCTGCTGGCCGCCGAAACCTCGTATCAAGTCGCCGATACCGACGGCGACAACGCATCGACGGCGCCGATGACCACGCGCTATGTCTACAATAGCCAGAACCAGCTGCGCTTTGTGCTCAGCGCCGAAGGCAAGGTCACCGAATACCGCTACGACGCCCTGGGCCAGCGCAGCGCGCAGTGGCAGTACAACGACCGCAGCTACTCTGCCAGCGCCGACCCGGCCATGATCGTCAGCGAGGAAGCGCTGAGCAATTGGGCCGCCGGCGCCGACCGCAGCCAGGCGCAATTGCAGGAATATGCCTACGATGCGCGCGGCACGCTGACCACCAGCACCAGCTATACGGAGGTGGGCGCAGACGGCAAGGGCGGCGCTGCCGTCGTTCAAAGCTATGTGCGCGATCATGGCGGCCAGATTCTGGCCAGCTACGCCGGCACGCGCAAGACCGCCGACTACGCCTATGACGGCCTGGGCCGCGTCATCAGCCAGAGCAAGGATGATGGCAACACTATCTACTCCTATAACGGCAACGCCACCACGGTCAGCGTCACTCCGACTGGCGCCAATCGCCCCGTACGCAGCACGACCTCGACCTACGACACGGCCGGCCGCCTTCTGAGCGCCACCGAAACCACCGCCGATGCGGGCGACAGCAAGATCACCAACGTCTACGACAAGGATGGCCGCCTGCATTCCAGCACCGATGCCAATGGACTGACCAGCTATAACTTTTACGATCAGGCCGGGCGCCTGATCTTCACCATCGATCCTAGCCGCACCGGAACCCGGTACATCTATAACACCCTGGGGCAGTTGGTGCAAACCACAGTTTACGCGGTTCTGATTCCAGCCATCAATATGATGTCGTCCCCTGGCGTGCCCGTGATCTCTTCAAGCTTCGGCAATGCGAATGCCTATGACCGCCACAGCTACATCAGCTACGATTCGGCCGGCCGCATCCTCGACACGGTAGATGCCGAAGGCTATGTCACGCGCCGCTTCTACGACGGCGCTTCGCGGCTGATCCGCAGCACGGCCTATATCGCGCCGCTGACTCCCGCCCAGCTGAAAACGTATGCAACCACGCCCGTGGCCCCGACCGCCAGCCTCGTCGGCGCCGACCGCGACACCTACAATATTTACGACAACGACGACCGCCTGATCGGTACCGTGGACGCGGACGCCTATCTCACCGAACTCCGCTACGATACCGAAGGCAACGTCGTCAAAAAAATCCGCTACGCCAATCAGGTTAAAAACCCGGCGGCCAATACTTTGACCGGGCTGCAAATCAATGCCAACCCGGCTGAAGACCGCGTCACCGACTTTCAGTATGGCGCAGGCAAACGCCTGCTGCGGCAAAGCGAATCCGACGGCAGCTACCAGAAGTTCAGCTATGACGGTGCCGGCAATATCACCGGCATCGAACGCGGCGCCGACCGCATGACGATGGTCCGTTATGACGCCCAGGGCCGCGTCATTTCCGAACTCAATGCCGAAGGTGCGCTGCGCCTGCGCCAGTTGCCACCCGGCGCGTCGCTGGAGTCCGTCTGGCAGCAATATGCCGTCAATTACACTTACAACAGCGCCGGGCAGCGCACCAGCGTGCGCGACGCCCTCGGCAACCGTACCCTCTTCCACTACGACGGCCATGGCAAGCTGCGCTTTACCGTCAACGCTTTGGGCGAGGTCAGCGAGAATCGCTACGACAGCAACGGCGTACTGACCAAAACGGTGCAATACGCCAAACGTATCGGCATCGCCGATCTGGCAAAGCTCAGCGGTGGCGATGCCCAGGAGCTGCAAACGCTGGTACCGGCCCTGCGCGACGATACCCAGGACCAGGCCAACACTTTCTACTACGACGATGCCGGCCGGCTGCTGTTTACCGTCAATGCCGGCGGGCGCGTACAAGGCCTGCAATACAACGTCTTCGGCCAGGTTGCGGTCAAAGTCAGCTACAACACCGTACTGGCGGATAAGACCGTCAAAGGCCTGGTCGGCGGCCGCGGCAAAACCGCGCTGGCGGAACTGGCGGGCTTCCCGAACAAGGACGTCAAGAATGCCCGCGAGGCCGTGGTTTACGACATCAAAGGCCGCCTGCGCTTCAGCATCAACCCGGCCGGCCTGCAGTTGGGGATAACCGGCTATACCTACAATGAATTTGGCGAACTGAAGGATAAGACGCTCTACAACCGCGCGCACGATCCGAATAGCTTCGAGGGGGGCGTGGATGAGATCGTACGAGTATCCAGCCAACCCGCCTTCGTCCAAAGCGTAGAGAGCTACCTCTACAATAAGCGTGGCCTGCGGATCGATACCGCCGATGCGCTGAAAAACCACACGCTCACCAGTTACAACGCCTTTGGTGAGGTCAGCATGGCCAGCAAGCTGGTGAGCGCCAACAGCACCGCGCGCAGCAGCCTGGATATTTCCCTGCGCACCATTTACGACCGTGGCGGCCGCGTACTGGCTACCATCGACGGCCGTGGCGCCCTGGTCTACAACCGTTATGACGACAGCGATAATCTCGTTGAACGCATCGCCTACGCCAATCTCCTGACTCCGGCCAAGGCGGAACGCGCCAGTGCTGCGGACATCGCCGATATCGCAGCCGCATTGACGGACCTGGAACACGACCTGCGTCAGCGCTTCGTCTACGATGCCGACAACCGCCTGACGTCCACCCTCACCTCGCAGCGCTACGACGCGGCGGCCAAGGCCACCGCCTGGTCGGTCAGCAGCCAGGAATACGATAAACACGGCAACGTCGTCATGCGCAAAACCTATGCGCAAAGCCTTTGGCTGAACGACGCCGCCGACTTCACGACCGGCGTCCCGGCTGCCGACGAAGCCGACTCCATCACCCGCACCAGCTACGATGCCTTGAACCGCGCCGTCGCCACCGCGACCCTGCAGCGTGTTGAAGGCGGTGTCAAAGTATGGTCGCTGGCTGCGCAGCGCTACGACAGCTTCGGCAATATCATCAGCAAGATCCAGTACGCCACGCCCTTGCGCGGCAGCGACCTGCCTGCCGACCTGCGCACTGCTGCAGCCGCTTCAGCCGCCGATCGCCGTACCTTGTTTGCCTACGACGCCCAAAACCGCGTGCGCCTGAGCGTCGACGCCGAAGGCTCCGCCACACAATTCGGCTACGATAGCCGGGGCAACGTGCTCACGGAAACCCGCTTCAAGGATAAAGTCAGTCTGGGCGACAGCATTCCGGCCGGTTTTACCCCGCCTGCATCGGACCAGGACCGCGTTGTCACCAACGAGTACGACCTCGTCAATCGCTTGATCAAGACCAACAACGGGTTAAGCCAGACGGATAAACGCTATGACATGAGCGGCAACCTGCAGTCGGTTAGCTACTATGGCGATCCTGTCCGTACAGAAAGTTATCTCTACGATCTGAATGGGCGCCTGCGCTTCTCGTTCGGAAATAACGTGAAGGAAACCCGCTATAACGCGCTCGGTCAAGCCGTAAAGACCGTTCTGTATATGGACGGTTCCGGCCTTCCCTGGATGAGTAACCTCCCCAAAACCGCGGCTGAGATGGAGGCCCTGGTTACAAAAGCGAACGCGAGCTATCCGGAAGAGCTTTATCAACGCGTTCAGTCATTCGAGTACGATGCGCAAGGCAATCTGGTCAAATCCACCGATGCGATGCAGAACAGCGAGAGCTATGCCTACGACGCGCTCGGCCGCAAAACCAGCTTCACCAACAAACTGGGGCAAACCTGGACGTATAACTATGACACTGCCGGTCACCTGGTTTCCGAACTGAGTCCCGAGGTCAAGGTTTATAGCCAAGCGTTGGCCACCAGCATGGGCAACTGGGGCGCAGGCGCTGCGGCCCGCATGCTCACCAAGATGGAGTACGATGCGCTCGGCAATTTGATTCGGCGCGAGGAAGGCGCCGCCGGCGAGCTGGGACGGGTCACGGAATACCGCTACGACCGCGTGGGGCGTCAGATTGAAACGATCCTGCCGGCTGCCGAGGTGGATGCCGGTGGTATCCCTGGTTCGCGCAACGATAGCTTGCGCAGGGGCTCCATCAAAGTCCGCTACGACGCATTTGGCAATGCCGTGTCCAACGAGGACGTGGGCGGCAAACTGAGCTACAAGATCTACGACAAGCTGGGGCGTGTCCGCTTTGCCCAGGATGCACTCGGCTACGTGACTGAATATGACCTCAATTCCTATGGTGAAGTCACCACGCTGACACGCTACAACCAGCCACAGCGCTCGGCTGCAGGACAAACCGAGGCGGATTTCGAGCGCGACCTGATCCTGGATACGGCCCAGGATCGCAGCATCAAATCCAGCTACGACAAGGCTGGCCGCTTACAAAAAACGGTGGAACCCTTGGCCTGGTCCTATGACCAGCAGTCAACCACCTCTCCCATGTATGTGGAAGCCGCCAGAACCACGGAGTTCCAATACAACTCCTTCGGCGAGCTAAAGAGCGAAATCATCTATGGCGCCGCGGCGGACGGAACCCGCGTGGGCAACCCAAAAGAGACTTTCTATGCCTATGACACACGCGGTTTTAAAATAGCCCAGCTCAACAGCGGCGGTCTGACTCGTTTCGGCTATGATGCGGCCGGAAATCTCATTCGAAAAAAAGAATTCTCTGCCGGCTATAGCAGCGAATGGAGTAACCCTTGGTCCGAGCCCACGAGCAGCTCCGAAACAGACCGCATACTTAACTATACCTACGATAAGAACAATAACCGGCTGACCGAAACGCAGGAGATGGTGCGTTTCGTTGATGCGACCACGGGTAATAAGAAAGAATCGCTGACCACGACCACCACCTATGACGCCCTGGGCCGCGCCATCAAGGTCGAAGATGCGCTGAAAAACGCCACCTTCACCTACTATGACGCCTTGGGCCGCGTCACCGCCATCGCCAAGCAGTTGAATGAGCGCGAAAGCAAACTCACCGAGTTCAAGCTCGACATTTACGGCAACGCGGTTCTGCACATCGAGTACGCCAAAGCGGCGCTGGACGCTTCCACCCAGGCGCCGCCTACCGTGGTCGACGCCGCCTCGGCCGACAACCGCGTGACGGCTACCCGCTTCGACCTCAACGGCCATGCCATGGAGGTACTGGATGCGGTGCGTTATGCCAAAGGCGAAAGCAGTAAAGCCATTCACTATGCATATGACATTTTTGGCCGCGTCGCCAAGCAATGGCGCAGCGTAACCAATGCCGGGCGGGAGGAGATCGCCTACCAGATCAACGGCTACGACAAGCTGGGGCGTTTGGCCTCGGTACGCACCCCCGGCAATATCGACCTGGTGGATGGCACAGCCGCAGTCGAAATCGACAAGACCACCAACTACAACGGCTTTGGCGAGGTGACCAGCACCCGTCTGAAAGATGCGCTGGGCGACCGGGAAATCAGCTATACCCGCTATGACCGGGCCGGACGCGCTTGGCTCAGCAACGCCGACGATGGCATCCACAAGGTCTCGCTGTACGATGCCTTTGGCCAAAGGACGGCCCTGATCCGCAGCAATAGCAACGACGCGGATGAGTTCCTGGGCCTGACGGATGCCAAGCAGGTCTTGCAGTTTGGGAACGTGCAGCGTAGCGAAAAACAGTATAACGCTCTTGGTTACGTCATCGACAGCCGCGAAATCGCGGAAACGCGCTTCATCATGCGCCGCGTCGGTGAACGCTGGGTGCGGATAGCGGCCAATGAAGGCAGTAGCGCCGACGATTTGATCGTTCTCGGCAATAAGGTACCGGAAGGTGCCACCACCAAGCTGCGCCTCTACCTGCCGGCCAAGGCTGCCTGGGTCGACGTAACCGCCGACCGTCTCAATGTACTCGACGGCTATCCCGTCTTCAATGCCGGCGGTCTGGAGCCGGGACAGTACGGTTACGAACTCAGCTACGAATTCGCGCCCGGCTTCGGCAGCGCCAGCATTCTAAGCGGCACCGTCAAGGTCGCAGTGACCCAGTCCGTGCCGCAACATGCGCAACTCCTGGGCCTGTATCTGATGATGCTGAACCGTCCGGCCGAGCCGGACGGTATCAATTTCTGGACCGACCGCTACAACAAAGGCTTGACCCTGAGCCAGCTTGCCCTCGGCATCTTCCAGAGCCAGGAAGCCACCACCACCCTCCCGACCGGCAATCGGGAGCTGGTGACGCAACTGATGAGCAATATGCTGAAACGCTCGCCATCGGATGACCCCACCTTGCTGCGGGAGCTGGCGCGCTGGACCGCCGCCTTGGAGCGGGCCAATAAGCAGCCGCAGGAAATCGGCGTGGTACTGGCTGAAATGTCGGAATACTATCGCCCCCAGATGCAAAAGCGCATCGATGTGCTGATCAGCTACGTAATCACGGGCGGCGGCAATGAGCGGGAAACGGCCAGCCGTCTGATGCAGCTGGCCGACAGCCAGCCGGACCAGGTTGACGCCGCGATCAGCCAGGCATTGGCAACCGAGCGCCAGCGCAATCAGCTGGTGCACCTGTACATCGGCCTGCTGGGCCGGGTTCCAGACAAGGCCAGCTTCGACAGCCGTTATGCCATGTTGCAAGGCGGGGCCTCGCTTGAAGCCCTGGCCGTCGACATCTTGAAAACGCCGGAAGCCCTGGGCTTGCTGCAGGCCGAGGGGCCGTTGTCCAATCCGGACGCGTACAACCGCCGCCTGATCAAGCTGGTGTATCAAAATCTGGCCGGGCGCCTGCCCAGCGCCGTCGAGGAAACCTGGGAACTGGGCCGGCTGACTGCCACCTATCCCGACCTCAGCCACGGCAGCCTGGTCACGGCGCTGGCGACACGGGTCGCCAGCAGCACGCCGGACGGCAATCTGGCCGCCGCGCGCGCCACACTGTTCCGCAAACTCCAGGCCGGACTGGTCTTCGCAAAAATCACGCTGCCGCCGGCCGACCCGGCGCTGCTGCTGGCCTATTACCGGGGAGTGATGGTGGGGGCCAGCAACACCATCCCGTGGGTGCTTGAAAGCCAGAGCAAGAGCGTGCATGATCTGGCCAATGCCAGCAAAACCGTCGATACTTACTACTCGGTGGACGCGAAGCGCAGCCGCTTGGCCATGCTGTATCCCGTCCTGCTCAACCGCGCGCCCGACCAGATCGGTCTGGAAGCATGGATGAATTCGCTGCAGCTTGGAACCAGCTGGGAACGCATCGCCGACGCCATGCTGCAAATCGAGGGCGGCGAGAGCAGCTTATATCCCGCCAGCCTCTCCAACAACGAGTTTGTGACGCGGTTCTACAAGATCGCTTTCGGCCGCGACGCTGCCCCCGCCGCAGTTGCGCCCTGGGCGGCGCAGTTGCCCGGCAAGTCCAGGGGCGAATTGGCGCTGGCCATGGTCGACGCCATCCTCTTCAGCACGCTGCCTGAGGATGCGGAAGCCCGTACGCTGCTGTTCGACAAGGCCAGCGTCGGCCTGCTCTACGGCCTCAACCTGGGCGGCAACGACCGCGAGCATGCACGCCAGATCAATCAAATGGTGGCCTCGGGCGACAAGGCCGGTGCCATCCGTTACGCCAATGCCATCCGGGCAGAGGAAATCCACACAACGGCCGGACGCATGGTGGACGCGCTGAACAGCGCCGCCAGCCATATCGCCAATACCCTGGGCCTGCTCCCGCAGGTGCTCCAGGCGAACGATGCCGTCGCCAGCGCCCTGGCGGCAAGCCAGGCCAATGCCATGGCCCAGCCGCTGTTGCGTGCCAGCGCACTGTATGCCGGCCTGTTGAACCGGGCCAATAACGGCACCGAAGGCCTGGACTTTGGCGGCATCGTCGGTACGACGCTGGAAATGAGCAAAGGCGCCACCGACCTGGCTTTCGCGCAGCGCATGCTGGACAGTCCGGAGGGCCGCAAACTCTTCCCGCGCGACGACTACAAGCCGGCAGCCTATGTGCGCCAATTGTTCCGCCAGATGCAAAACCGCGAACCCACGGCTGAAAGCCTGGCCTACTGGAGCGCGGCCGCCCCGACCTTGGAAAGCCGGGCCCAGGTGGCAGTCAAGCTGTTGAACTCCTTCCTCTACGATCCCGTGGACGACGCCAACAGCGACAAACTGGCCATCCTGCAAAGCCGTATCGCCTTCCAGCAGCGCGTCGCGGGAGCCTTGAGCACCCTCGCGGCCCAAACACCGCATGCGGTCGAGCTGGCGCGCAGCGTGGCCCAGCTGGCCAAAGAGGCCGAGTTGAAACAGGCCGTCGCGGACAGTGCCAAGGCTGCCCAGCTGGACGCCATCAAGCAGGCGGCGGCGACCAACGAACGCTTCATGACCGAGATCAGCCGCCTGTACATCGGCATCCTGAACCGCGGCAGCGACGCGGGCCAACTGCCGCTGGATCCGCACGGCCTGAACTTCTGGGCCGGCTTCCGCATGAACGGCCTGGACGTCTACGGCGTCGCCGAGCGCATGCTGGCCTCGCGCGAAGGGGAGCAACTGTTCCCGCCGGCGCAGAGCAACCGCGACTTCCTTAACCAGCTGTCGCGGCAGGTGCTGGGCCGCCCCATGGGCGAGACCGAGCAGCGGTGGTTGACGGCACTCGAGCAGGAGGGCCGTTCACGGGGCTGGGTGGCCGCCGAGATGATCGGCACGCTGACCGAACGCACCAATGCCACGGAAGCCGATTACCTCACCAAGGTGCGTTTTGAGCAACGCGTGCTGGACAACCTGCTCGCCTGCCAACCAGGCCTTACCGACGAAGCCGCCTTGGCCGGGCGCGACCTGGCCGCCAAGCTGGCCCAGAAGAACACGGCGCAGGCGACCAGCACCGTGCCGCAATGCCAGGCCGAACTGGATGCCGCCAATCGCATGAGCCTGGCAGATTTCCCCGACCTGGAAAAAGCCAAGACTCCGATCGAACCGGCCTTGAGACTGCTGGCGAGCAAAAACCTGTCCAAGCTCAGCCACTTGCTGGTGACCTTCAGCCAAAAGCTCGACTATCCCGCCTTCGCCGCTTTGCTCGACAAGGTCGACAGCGGCGCCACCACGCTGCTGGATGTACTGACGCCGCTGCTGCCACCGCTCACCGACCGGAGCGCTTTCTTCCGCCATCTCTACCAGCTGGTACTGCACCGCGAACCGGAAGCGGGGGCACTTGACTTCTGGCTCACCAATGCGGTCGTGGCCCCGTTGACGAAGGCGGAAGATGTCGCCTGGGAGTTCTACAAGGGCGCCCAGCGCGAACTGACGGCGACCGACGAGGTGAACGTCAACCGCAAGGAATTTACGGCCGAGGTAACGGCGGCGGAAGCCCAGATCCGGGCGGTGGCGCAGGAGCAGACCCACAGCTACGACAGCGCCCTCGCCGACGCCAACGCCCAAATCGCCGCGCGCCGTGCGCAAGCCAGACAGGCTTACGATACCGCCTATAAAACACTCAAGGACGCGGAGCTGGCCTGGGAGCTCGCCGCCGCCTATCTGCCGATAGCTCAGGCGGGCCCGGCCACCGCGGCCGCCGCGATCCGGGTCTACCAGCTGTCCGTGGCCGCCGGCAAAGCCATGGCGGCAGCCTTGGTGCCGCTCGAACGCAAGGCGGCGATTGCACTCGAACTGGGCATACCCGTCCATGCGACGGCGGCCCAGTTCGCCGATATTGCTGCGGTTGCCGAAAACATGAGCAGCGCCCTGCCCTTGCTGGGTTCCCTGCTCGGCGCCCGCGACAGCGCCGACCGCGTCGACGTGAACCGCACCCGGATCGCCCAGCAAATCAATGCCGAGCCGGTACTGACAAACCAGCTCACCGACCTGGTCCGCGTATTCATCGTGGTCACCGGCAAAGCCCCCACGCTGGCCGAGCTCAAACTGCAGCTGCACATGCTTGAGGGCGGCGCCAGCATGGCCCAGGTTGCCGATACCTTCCTGCTCAGCAAGCTCGGCTCGATCCGCTATGACGACCTGGTAAAGACTCTGTACCGCAACGGCCGCGATGTTGCCGTTCCCGGCGCCGACTCCACCGTCTGGCGCAAAGCGCTGGATACCCAGAGCCGCGGCCAGGTCGCGCTCGACTATGCGCGCAGCCTGGCCATTGGCGCTCCCGTCAAGGAAACGGCCGCCTTCCTCGGCAAAGTCCAAGCCGCGTTTTCCGGCCTGCTGCCGGCCATGCGCCAGGACATCGACAATCCCGATATGGCGGCGCTGCTGGCGGCCAATACGACACAGGCGCGCGCCGTGGCGGACTGGTTCGCAATGCCCGCCTACCAGGGATTCAATCAGCAGACCATCTCCCTGCTCACCGCGCATCAGGTGTATGCGGTCTTGCTGGGACGGGAACCGACTGCGGAGGAACTGTTCAACGACTATAACCAGCGCATGCAGCCCAATAATGCGGCACTGGTGTGGGTCGAAAAACTGCTCAACACGCCGGAGGCCAAAGCCCGCATCGGTTCCAGCAACATCCCGCCGGAGCAATATGCCGCCGCCCTCGCCCGCGCCGGCTTTGGCCGCGAAGCCGATTCCACCGAGCTTGCCGCCCTGGTCAAATCGATCGGCACCAATGGCAAGCTGCTGGCGACCTACTATTTCGCCGTCGCATCCTTCGACATCCGTCCCACCGAGCTGGACAAGGTTGTCGCCCGCGCGGGCCAGGTAGCCCGCGTCAGCCTGAGCCTGACGCAGTCGCAAGCCAAGCTGGAACAATACAGCGCCTGGCTGAAAGCCATGTCCCTCATCGGCGACGTGGTCACCAGGACCGTCGGCGAGGAACGCAAGGTCGATTTGCGCACGCAGGGCACGCTCAAAGTCACCACCTTCGATATGCAGCAGCGCTACCAGCCGAACATGACCGTGGACCGCTGGGGCAATGTGCTGAGCATCTCGGATCCGCGCAACCCGAACTGGAAGACCACCTACACCTACAATTACAACAACCAGCAGCTGACCCAGAGCAGCGGCGGCCTCGGCGGCCTGCCCGTCGCCATTACGCGCGCCGGCTACGATCAACTGGGCCGGCTGATCTCCAGCATCGATGCCCGCGGCAATGGCACGGGCTATGCCTACGACACCAACGGCAACATCCTCGGCGAATACCACGCCGATGGCGGCCTGGTGAAAAGCGACTACGACCTGTTCGGCAACCGCACCTATCTGCGCCGCTACGCGGACACGGCCACATCCAGGTACGTCCAGCAGAACTATGCCTACGACCAGCTGGGCCATATGGTCCGCAGTTCGAGCCAGGAAAAGCTGCGGGTGGTGTGGCTGAGCAACGATGTGAAATCCTGGATCAAGGATGGCGACCGGAACCAGGATGTGCATGAGGAGACCCGCGTGCTCACGGAAAGCTTCGAATACGACGAGCTGGGCCGCAAAATCAGCAGCACCGATGCCGCCGGCGTCACCTCCACCACCGAGTACGACCTGGAAAACAATGCCGTCGCCACCATGACGGCGGGCCTGTACCGTCTCGTTACCCGCTACGACGGCATGCACAACAAGCGCGCCAGCCTCGATGCCAATGGCATGACCATGCGCTGGACGGTGGAGAACTACGGCGCCATCAAGAGCTACACCGACCTGGGCGGCAACACCACCAGTTATGCCTACGACGGCGCGGGCCGCAAGTTGTCGATGCAGCTCAAGCGCACCAACGGCGCCGACGGCAGCACCACCTACCGCTATGAAAATGGCCGCCTGGTCGAAGTCTACGACGACATCGCCAAGATGACGACGGCGTATACCTATGACGTGGTCGGCAACCGCCTGAGCGAGAAGCAAAGCTACGCCGCCGATGCACCGCGCCGCCCGGAGCGGCTGCAGAACAACGTCATGACCTACGATATGTACAACCGTCTGCGCACCGTCAAGGACGATCTGTACACCCTGACCTACGCCTACGACCTGAACGGCAACCGCGAAGGCGTGCGTACCCAGATCGCCGGCACCGGCCAGGATTTCACGGTCTACAACACCTACGACAAGATGAACCGGCAGTTGCTGGTCAACGGCATTGCCAACACCGGCGACATCAACAAGGACCTCGGCAAGAATGGCCACTTGCTGGCCTATGACCAGTTGGGCAACCGCATCAAGGACAGCTACACCGGCAAACGCGCCAGCGACGGCAGCGTCGGCATCACCACCGAAACCTTCGAGTACGATAGCGCCGGCCGCCTGTCGGCCGTCAACCGCGATGGTCACCTGATCGACCGGCGCGATTACGATGCCGTCGGCCGCGTGTCGCGCTCCGGCATGATCGACCAGCCGATCCTGAAATGGCGGACGGCCATCAACAATCTCGGCCTCGACCTGCAAACCCGCTCCTACGCCTACGACATCGGCGGCCATGTGATCCGCCAGAACGACCGCTACTGGAACCGCCCCGACCTGGACATCTTCTACGTCCAGGATCCGGGGAAACCGCTGGGCGGCTACGACGCCATGGGCAATCTGCGCGGCTATGTCGTGGTGACCGAATTCCCGCAGGAAGGCGACAAAGGCTACTACACCATCAACTACGACTGGCTCGATGGGCCGAAGGAGGTGTCGACCCAGCTCGATCAGCACGGCAAACTCACGATGACCAGCAGTACGCTCGACACCTACGGCCGCCGCATCAGTTCGGTCACGCCCGAAGGCAAGGTCAGCCAGTTCTTCTACGATGCCGACGGCCATGTGCAAGCCAAAACCATCGATGGCAAAGCCGCCTTCAACCTGATCGTCAACGGCCAGGTGCTGGGCGAGGAAGACAAGAGCCTCGACAACGTCATGGGCTCGACCTATGAGACGGCCACCGCCACCGCCCTCACCGCGCCGCCGGCCATGTACCGGGTCGTCGGCGACAACGAAACACTGGAAGGCATTGCGCAAGCGCTGTGGGGCGAGCGCAACCTGTGGTACCTGATCGGCGACGCCAACAACCTCGACCGCAGCGCCAAGCTCAAGGCCGGCGACGCCCTGCGCGTTCCAACGCGCAGCAACAGCGTCTACAACGACAGCGACAGCTTCAAGCCCTACGATGCTAGCGAACAGCTCGGCAACACGGCACCGACCATGGCGCCGCCGAAGCCGCCGAAGAAAGGTGGTTGCGGCGTCATTGGGCAGGTGATCATGGTCGTGGTGGCGGTGGTGGTGACCTGGCTCACCGCCGGCGCAGCAGCCAATCTGATGGGTGCGGCTGTCAGCGCCATGGGCGTGACCGGCACAGCCGCCGCTGCCATGACCGTGGTTGGTGGTGCAGCCCTGAGTGCTGCCGCCGGCTCCATCGCCAGTCAAGCCGTCGGCATGGCCATCGGCGCGCAGGATGATTTCAGTTGGAAAGCTGTCGGCCTTTCCGCCCTTAGCGCCGGCATGACAAAAGGCGTCGGCCTTGCCGTTGGTGAGGGCATGCTAGGTGGCATCTTCAGCGACCAGGGCTGGCAGGGAGCCGCCGCGCGTGCCGTGCTGACCAATACCATGAGTCAAGGCATTGCCAATATCACGGGCCTGCAAAAAGGCTTTAATTGGCGCAGCGTCGCCGCCTCTGGCGTAGGTGCCGCGGCTGGCAGCGTTGCCGCCGGTGCGCTCCAAGGTGACAACCTGCTCGCCAAGATCACTGCTGGTAACGAGCTGGCGCAGCGCTCGGCCGTGGGCTTCATTTCCGGCACGGCCACCGCGCTGGCGCGCGGCGGTAAGATTGATGTGGTGACCATTGCAACCGATGCGTTTGGCAATGCGCTGGGCAGAAACTTGGCCGAGTCCATGCAAGCTAGCTCTGCTCAATCAGCGAAACTAGCTTGGATGGACAAGCGCGTTGATGAAACGAAAGATGACTTTCTGCAAAATGGTGAGCGGTTTGCTGATTTAAATGCGGACTCAAGATCTATTACACGTCTTCGCACAGCAGAAATGGCACGGATCAATCAAGAGGCAAAAGGCGAGAATAATCAGTGGGGTCTCACGATCACCGAGCCCGTTACCCGCTCTGAAGACGGAGTGATGAGAGTTGTGTTTACGATGACTCCGAAGATGAATGAATCGCTATTGGGACAAACAATAGCTTCGGAAGGTAGCCTAGCTGAAGCGATGGATTCATGGAATATCGGTACACGAGCTATGGGACTCGTTCAGCTCGCGGGTGGCCTCGCAGGCGGCTTTGCTAGTGGTGCTGCCATCGCAGCAGGTGCCGTTGGCGCACCTTTGAGTGGGGGAGCTAGTTTGTTCCTTTCCGGAGCAGGATATATTGGAGCAACCGCCAGCGCAGATCAAGCCAGCGCCGGCCTGCAAACATTTTTAACTGGACAATCCACCCGCACACTCATCGGACAAGGCATTGAAGCTGTCACAGGTGCATCACCACAAATCTCGGAATTTGCTTCCGGAATGTTCACTTTGTCACCAACAGCCGCAAGCACGTATGCATATACGCAGACGACAAGGGCCATGGTGTCCAGCTATGCCATATCCCGCGCAACGTACTCAGCTCCAGCTATTCGGCCAAATGCCGCAAGTCCAGATATAACATTCCGAACCAATTTTGTCGGACCGCATCCAGAAAATACAGGTCCTGTATGGTTTAAGGCGCCGCCAAATGCTACCGCAGCGCAAGTTGGTCAAGTTCAGACATATATTGCTGGCAGCAACGATGCATTGCTTGCTGACGCGCTGTCGCCAACAGGTCGCGTGTCGACTACTGGTAAACTAACGCAGCAGTCCTCGCGCACTGCTGCGTTGGAAAGACAGCGTGCGGCTAATGCTGGAACGCCATACGGCGCTCAACAAGCCGGACATGTTCCTGATACGACTTGGAATGGAACGCCTACTCCATACTCATGGCTTCCTCTTGATCCGGTGGTCAATGCAAGCCTTGGTGGGCAGGCGCGTGGGTATTCGATCGGATATAAACCTTGGGTATTTTTGTATGGGACGCCGTAATGAACTGGAAAGATGAAATCGTTAAACTTGTCTACGTTAAGCAAGCCCTTGCTGCGATAGATGCATCAGGATTATGGCCGCACCATTTGCCAAATATGGCAGCGGATTACGAAAAAATTGTACAAACGGAAAATGCACTCGGCTTCAAAATTGACCCGGGGTATAGTGATTTCCTGCAGCTAGCAGATGGCTGGAATGGGTTCTATCAAACGGTAGATTTGTTCGGAACGAGCGATCTAGCTGGGAATGGAAAGGCTCAATATGCGGCCTCTATTCTCAACGCTATCGATGATGCAGCGATTAGTGAATCTGGTTTTCAACGGCAGGAGCTATTTCCCATAGCGGCAACGTCGCAAGATAAAGATATTTTCGCAATGGCTAAGCCAGGCTCTGAAACACCTGGGGCCGTTGTTTGGTTCTCTGGTGGGATGGTTGCCAAATTTCCGAATTTTGGTGAATTCTTTCTCGCAATGGTTGATTACAATCGAGAGGAGATTGAGTATTTCAAAGGCTTAGGAGCTGACAATAACTAGACGTACCGGTCTGCTCCTGCAACCGGACACGCTCTCGATTACCTATATTCGTGCTTACTCAGACGCTAATTCTCAAGTTATAAAAAGCCGTCCCCAACCTGCTGTTCGCGCTGGTGATGGGTACGGCTTCATTTTTTGCGGCTAAGAGCAGTCACTGACCCGACTGCGCCAGCACGGTATCGAGCATCTGTGTCACAAAGCGCGGCTGCGTCTTCGGCAGTTGAACGATCGCCTCCAACTACTGCTGCCACTCCGGCATCGTCCCTAGGGTGGCGGCATGCCATTGCTGGGCGTGGCCGACCAGAACAGCGACGGTGATCGCAAACTGCGGGTGGTATGGCTGACCTCCTGGATCAAGGATGGCGATCGGAACAACGACCTCCATATCAACGAGGACCGCCAGCTGACGGAAAGCTTCGAATACGACGAGCTGGGCCGCAAAGTCAGCAGCACCGATGCCGCCGGCGTCACCTCCACCACCGAGTACGACCTGGAAAACAATGCTGTCGCCACCATGACGGCGGGCCTGTACCGTCTCGTTACCCGCTACGACGGCATGCACAACAAGCGCGCCAGCCTCGATGCCAATGGCATGACCATGCGCTGGACGGTGGAGAACTACGGCGCCATCAAGAGCTACACCGACCTGGGCGGCAACACCACCAGTTATGCCTACGACGGCGCGGGCCGCAAGCTGTCGATGCAGCTCAAGCGCACCAACGGCGCCGACGGCAGCACCACCTACCGCTATGAAAATGGCCGCCTGGTCGAAGTCTACGACGACATCGCCAAGATGACGACGGCGTATACCTATGACGTGGTCGGCAACCGCCTGAGCGAGAAGCAAAGCTACGCCGCCGATGCACCGCGCCGCCCGGAGCGGCTGCAGAACAACGTCATGACCTACGATATGTACAACCGTCTGCGCACCGTCAAGGACGATCTGTACACCCTGACCTACGCCTACGACCTGAACGGCAACCGCGAAGGCGTGCGTACCCAGATCGCCGGCACCGGCCAGGATTTCACGGTCTACAACACCTACGACAAGATGAACCGGCAGTTGCTGGTCAACGGCATTGCCAACACCGGCGACATCAACAAGGACCTCGGCAAGAATGGCCACTTGCTGGCCTATGACCAGTTGGGCAACCGCATCAAGGACAGCTACACCGGCAAACGCGCCAGCGACGGCAGCGTCGGCATCACCACCGAAACCTTCGAGTACGATAGCGCCGGCCGCCTGTCGGCCGTCAACCGCGATGGTCACCTGATCGACCGGCGCGATTACGATGCCGTCGGCCGCGTGTCGCGCTCCGGCATGATCGACCAGCCGATCCTGAAATGGCGGACGGCCATCAACAATCTCGGCCTCGACCTGCAAACCCGCTCCTACGCCTACGACATCGGCGGCCATGTGATCCGCCAGAACGACCGCTACTGGAACCGCCCCGACCTGGACATCTTCTACGTCCAGGATCCGGGGAAACCGCTGGGCGGCTACGACGCCATGGGCAATCTGCGCGGCTATGTCGTGGTGACCGAATTCCCGCAGGAAGGCGACAAAGGCTACTACACCATCAACTACGACTGGCTCGATGGGCCGAAGGAGGTGTCGACCCAGCTCGATCAGCACGGCAAACTCACGATGACCAGCAGTACGCTCGACACCTACGGCCGCCGCATCAGTTCGGTCACGCCCGAAGGCAAGGTCAGCCAGTTCTTCTACGATGCCGACGGCCATGTGCAAGCCAAAACCATCGATGGCAAAGCCGCCTTCAACCTGATCGTCAACGGCCAGGTGCTGGGCGAGGAAGACAAGAGCCTCGACAACATCATGGGCTCGACCTATGAAACGGCCACCGCCACCGCCCTCACCGCGCCGCCAGCGATGTACAGGGTCGTCGGCGACAACGAAACACTGGAAGGCATTGCGCAAGCGCTGTGGGGCGAGCGCAACCTGTGGTACCTGATCGGCGACGCCAACAACCTCGACCGCAGCGCCAAGCTCAAGGCCGGCGACGCCCTGCGTGTTCCAACCCGCAGCAACAGCGTCTACAACGACAGCGGGAGCTTCAAGCCCTACGACGCTAGCGAACAGCTCGGCAACACGGCGCCCACCATGGCACCGCCGAAGCCGCCGAAGAAAGGCGGTTGCGGCGTCATTGGGCAGGTGATCATGATCGTGGTAGCCGTGGTGGTGACGATCTATACCGCCGGCGCGGCGGCAAGCCTGCTCGCCAGCAGCGGCGCTACCATTGGCGGCAGCATGGCGGCCACCTTCACTGCCGGCGTTGGCGTCATGACAGGTGGAAGCGCCTTGGTCGGCGCGTCTGGCGCCATGCTGGCCGGCGCCATCGGCGGCGCCATGGGTTCGGTCGCCAGCCAAGCTTTCGGCATGGCCGCCGGCATCCAGGACAGCTTCAATTGGCGCGGTGTCGCCACGGCAGCCATTGGCGGCGGCATCTCGGCCGGCGTGGCGAGTATGGCCACGACAGCCCAAGCGGGCAGCATGGCGGAGATGTTCAAAGGCAATGCTGTTGCCCGCGCCGTGCTATCGAACGTGGCAGCGCAAGGCGTCAATAAACTCACCGGTTTGCAGCCAAGCTTCGACTGGCGCGGCGTGGCTGCTTCGGCAACGGGCGCGGGAGCAGGCCAAGCGATGGGCCAGGTGCTGGGGGGCGATAACTTCCTCGCCAAGCTAATGGCCGACAATAAGCTAGCGCAAGCGACCACCGTCGGCTTTGTTGCAGGTACGACCGTTGCCATTGCCCACGGCGGCAAGATTGATGTGGCGCGCATTGCGACGGATGCGTTTGGCAATGCGCTGGGAAATGAACTCGCTGAAACTATGGGGCTTTTTTCCGCAGCACCGGCGAAGAGCTTCTCTGAGTCCATTGATCGCGGACCGGAATGGTGGCAAAAGTGGAAACAGGCGAACCCCGATTACGTGGCCAAGACTGAGATCAACAGGTTGTTGACTCCCGACGAGGAACCATTCCTCATCGCCAGCACCGGCGGCGGTGGCGGAGGCAGTGGCAAACGGTTGACTAAGGAAGAGATCGACTTCCTGGACAAAACGCTCCGTGCGACGGAAGGCAGAGGATCAGCAGCAGTAGGCGAAAACCAGACTGCATTCACGCCAGGCTATCTTCGAATGCAGGAAGTTTTGCAGAAAAAATTCCCACAAACATGGGCCTGGGCGAATAATCAAATCAGCGATGGCTTACCGCGACAAGACGTTGTCGACAGCGTTGCCAAGCTTTATGGGGTGGTAGGCGCCAGAGGCGTCGTATACTCAAGCAGTGATGCAGATATGGCTCGACGCCTTGGGGAAACAGTCGTGACCGGTGGCGACGGAAGATATTTCTATCAACCGACTCCCAGCCAAGGTGCATTTGACGCCATTAAGCAACGCTGGGAAAATGATAGGGGAAATGGTGGGCTTCTTGGCGAATACACCGGCCGCAACCGTATTTCGAATGAGGATGTAGCGGGTAACGTTTGGCCAGCGGCTATCGGCACTGCTGCCGGTATAGTTGCACTTAGAAACACTGGGGCAAATACGTCAACTTCTCCTAGAACGCGAAATTTAATAAACGATCCTGAAGAATTGGATTTCGTTCTCTCGGGCGGAAAAAAGGACTGGTCGTTTTATCGTGAAGTCGAGAGTTCTAAAGGTCCTATTGAAATAAAATCAAAGTCATATAGAGTTGATGAGGACGCGGCATCGTTGTTGATCAATGAAGTTCATGTTTTCCCTAAAAATCAGCCTAATCTAAAGCTTGGCTTTAGAGAAGTAAAATCATTATTTCAGTCATTGGTGGATGATCTTGGGAATGTTGGATTTTCAACTGTGACAATTCAGGGTCAGCGTATCAGTGGCGCAAAATTCATTAACAACGCTCCGAACAAAACCCAGTCCATCACGCTTACCCCAAGAAAACCAGGTCAACCATGAAAGAGCAATTAAAAATGCACTCAAAAATACAAGTCGAAGACATCTTCACTAAAAACGTTGGCGAGAAGATTTTTTTCGTATTGGCATGCCGGATAGTTGCAGGGGAAGTGACGGTTGGTTCAAATATGAGTTTGCCGTTCAGCGCCGGACTTGGCATGACTATTCCAATTGACGAAATTGATGTGATCGGAGACCAGCGTATTGAAATTAAAGTTCATTGTAATGATCAAGAAGAAATCGAATTCCTTCTTGGATTGAATCTTAATGGGGAGGCATTGGTTGTTGAATAATTGAGGGGAAATACAGAAAGAATACTGGGCGCTCACACTGGTGGAATGGAGTTTAGCGTTGATCCGGTTGCGTCTGGTGGCCCACTTCGTGACCTTTCAATTGAAAACGCCAAGACTACCTTAAGGGTGTCAATGTAGTTGAAACCATTAAGCAGCGCTGGGAAAATGATCGAGGGGGCAATAGCGGCATCATTGGCGAATACATCGGTCGCAACCGTATTCCCAATGAGGATGTGGCGGGTAGTGTCTGGCCAATTGCAGTCGGCACTACTGCTGCTAGCATAGCGGCGCTCAGAAATAGCGGGGCTAAAATTGCCCCTGAATTTGCTGGCGGCATGGATCGAATGCCAAGTACTGCGTATACAGGAGGGCGCCAGACTCTGTTCCATTACACAGATGAGACAGGGATGAAAGCTATTCTGACCTACGCCTATGACCTGAACGGCAACCGCGAAGGCGTGCGCACCCAGATCGCCGGCACCGGCCAGGATTTCACGGTCTACAACACCTACGATCAGATGAACCGGCAGTTGCTGGTCAACGGCATTGCCAAGACCGGTGATCTCAACAAGGATCTCGGCAAGAATGGGCATTTGCTGGCTCATGACCAGTTGGGCAACCGCATCAAGGACAGCTACACCGGCAAACGCGCCGGCGACGGCAGCGTCGGCATCACCACCGAAACCTTCGAGTACGATAGCGCCGGCCGCCTGTCGGCCGTCAACCGCGATGGTCACCTGATCGACCGGCGCGATTACGATGCCGTCGGCCGCGTGTCGCGCTCCGGCATGATCGACCAGCCGATCTTGAAATGGCGGACGGCCATCAATAATCTCGGCCTCGACCTGCAAACCCGTTCCTACGCCTACGACATAAGTGGCCATGTGATCCGTCAGAACGACCGCTACTGGAACCGCCCCGACCTGGACATCTTCTACGTCCAGGATCCAGGGAAACCGCTGGGCGGCTACGACGCCATGGGCAATCTACGCGGTTACGTGGTGGTGACCGAATTCGTCCAAGAAGGCGACAAGGGCTACTACACCTGCGGCGCCACCATTGGCGGCAACATGGCGGTCACCTTCACTGCCGATGTTGGCGTCATGACCGTCGGAAGCATCTTGATCGGCACGTCTGGCGCCATGCAGGCCAGCGCCATGGCAATCAAGTCTTTGGCATGGCCGCCAACATCCAGGACAGCCTCAACTGGCATGGCGTCACCACGGTCGCCGTTCCCGGCGCCGACTCCGCCGTCTGGCGCAAAGCGCCGGACGCAGCCGAAATCAACAAGTCCTCACTGCAAACCAGGCAGGTCGCGTTTTATAGCGACACGCTGGCAAATGCCTTCAAGCTCACCGTATTCGGCACCTCGGCCATCGACACGATGCGCAGATGCGGTACCACCCGTTCCGACAGCGAACGGATATGGCGCCGCAGTTCGGGCGAACACAGCAGCACCGGCAGCATATTCCCCTTCATCATGCGCTCCGACTGGGCGGCCAGGCGCGACAGCAGCTGCTCGGCATATTTCGGCTCCACCACCAGGGTGCTGCCCATATCGGCCGTGCGCACGCTTTGCATCAGCACCTGCTCGATGCCGGGGTCCAGCGTCAGCACGCTGAGCGCCCCGCCCTCGCCCAGCAAGGCTTGGCAGATGGCCGCACCCAGGCGCTGGCGCACCGCTTCCGTCAGATAGCTCAAATCCTTGCTGGCGCGCGCCACGTCGGCCAGCGTTTCCAGGATCACTTCCAGATTGCGCACCGACACCTTCTCGCGCAGCAGGTTTTGCAGCACTTTCTGCAGATCGCTGACCGAGAGCACGGTCGGAATCAGTTCTTCCACCAGACCGGGCTGCTCCTGGCGCACACGCTGCAGCAGGCGGTCGGTTTCGCCACGCGTCAGCAGCGCCGCCGACTGCTGCTTCAGCACCTCGCTCAGGTGGGTGATGAAGACCGTGGCCGGATCGACCAGGGTGTAGCGCGCCGCGCGCGCGATTTCCTTGTCGGCATCCTCGACCCAGACGGCCGGCAAGCCGTAAGTCGGTTCGCGCGTTTCGATGCCTCGGATCGGGCGCACGTCGCCACCGCCGCGAATGGCCAGCGTGCGGTCGGTCATGACCTCGCCGCGCCCGGCCGGCACGCCGAACACTTGCAGCTCATAGGCGTTCTGGCCCATCTGCGGCGCTTCGCGGAACTTCACGCGCGGCAGCACCATGCCCGATTCCAGCGCGTACTGCTTGCGGATGGCCGAGATGCGTTCCATGAACACGGTCTGCTCGCCGCCCACCATGGGCGCCAGGCCGCTGCCCACCAGCACCTCGACCGGCTCCACCTTGAGCATATCGTAGGTGTCTTTTTCGCCTTCGGCCTTGGCGCCGTCCTCGCTCTCGTCCTTATCCTTGCCGCCTGCCTGCTTGTTGCGGCGCAGGACCACGAAACCGGTGCCCAGCAAGCCCAGCACCAGCACCAGCACCGGCCCGGCCGGAATGCCGGGCAGGAAGACCAGCACCGACAGCGCCGCCGCCACGATGAACAGGGTCTTGGGGAAGGACGTGATCTGGCGCAGCACCTCGCCGCTCAGATTGCCGTCCGAGGCCGAGCGGGTGACGATGATGCCGGTGCCCACGGCGATCACCAGCGCCGGCACCTGGGTCACGATGCCGTCGCCCACGGTCAGCAGGGTGAAGGTGTGCAGCGCCTGGTCCCAGCGCATGCCCATCTGCATCACGCCGATCACCAGGCCGCCGACGATATTGATCAGCATGATGACGATGCCGGCAATGGCGTCGCCCTTGACGAATTTGCTGGCGCCGTCCATCGCGCCATAGAAGCCCGATTCCTTTTCCAGCAGCTTGCGGCGACGCTTGGCCTCGTCCTGGTCGATGAAGCCCATGTTCAGGTCGGCATCGATGCTCATCTGCTGGCCCGGCATGCTGTCCAGCGTGAAGCGCGCCGCCACCTCGGACACGCGCTGCGCGCCGTTGGTCACCACCACGTACTGCACCACCACCAGGATCAGGAAGACAATCAGGCCGATCACGTAATTGCCGCCCACCACATAGGAGCCGATGGCGCCGATCACCCTGCCCGCCTCGCCGTTGGACAGGATCAGGCGGGTGGCCGCCACGTTCAGCGACAGGCGGAACAGGGTGGCGATCAGCAGCAGCGAGGGGAAGGTGGAGAACTCCACCGGCCGCCCGATATAGAAGGTCAGCAGCAGGATCAGCAGCGCGAAGCTGACATTGGTCAAGATCAGGAAATCCAGGACGCCCGAGGGAATCGGCACGAACAGCACGGTCAGGATGCCGATCACCAGCAGCACCATCACCAGGTCGGTATTGCGGTCGAATACGCGGCGGAGGGACAACAACATCAGACTACCTTTCCAGAATCGCGCCGGGCTGCGCGCATTGAATAAACCCAGATCATGATCTTGGCGATCTGGGGATACAGCTTTTCGGGCACGTAAGCATCGAAATCGACTTCGCGGAACAGGGTGCGTGCCAGCGCCCGGTTCTGCACCACGGGAATGCCTTTGCGCGCGGCCAGTTCGCGCATCTTGCGCGCCAGTTCGCCGGCGCCCTTGGCCACCACCTGCGGCGCGCCCGACTCGCCGTGACGGTAGCTCAGGGCCACGGCCAGGCGCGTCGGGTTGGTGATCAGCACGTCGGCCGACTGCACCTTGCCCAGCGCGCGGCTGCGCTGCAGCATTTCCTTGCGCAACTCGCGGATGCGCGAGCGGATACGCGGATCGCCTTCACGGTTCTTGCTCTCGTCCTTGATGTCGCGCTTGCTCATGCGCATACGCTTGGCGAACTCCCAGCGCGTGAAGCCGAAATCGAGCATGGCGATGGCCAGCAGGGTCAACACCAGCTTGCTCAGCAGCGAGGCGCACAGGTCCAGCATCACCTTGGCATAGCCCTTGGGGTCCATTTGCGGCAGGCCCAGCAGGCCGGGCAGCATGCTGCGCAGCACGAAATACACCACCGTGCCGAGAATCACGAGTTTCACGATGCTTTTTGCGCCTTCGAACAGGGTGCGCATCGAAAAAATACGCTTGAAGCCGCTGGCCGGATTGATGCGGTCCATATCGGGTTTGAGCGGATGGAAGCTGAAGATCGGCCCGGTCTGCACCAGGTTGATCAGCACCGCCGCGATCATCAGGCTCATGAACAATGGACCGAGGATGCTCAGCGTCGCCACCAGCAGCTCGCCCAGCCAGCTGGCCAGCACATCGGCGCCCCAGTCGCGCCGGCCGGCCTGGCTCAGCACACGCTGCTGCAGGCGCACCAGGTCGCGCAGCGCCGTGCCGGCATAGGCGTAGACGATCAGCACCAGGGCGGCCATGATGCCGAGCGCGGTCATGTCGGCGCTGCGCGCCACCGTGCCCTTCTTGCGTGCCTCGTCCAGCTTATGCGGTGTCGCCTGTTCCGAGCGGTCCGAATCCTGTTCCGCCATTTACGCCAGCACCCCTTCCCAATACTTGAACACCGAGGCGTACACCCGGCCCATGGCCGGCCCCAGCGTCGGCAGCGTGATGGCGAACAGCGTGACCCCGCCCACGATCTTCAGCGGCACGCCGACCACGAACACATTCATCTGCGGCAGCAGGCGCGAAACCAGGGCCAGGCCGGTCTCGATCAACAGCAGGCACAGCAGCACCGGAATGATCAGCGCCACGCCCAGCGAAAACATCAGGCCGAACTGGCGGATCACCGGCTCGGCCTGCAAGGTCCACAGGTCGGCGCCGGGCGGCACCTGCTGCAGCGAGAACGCCAGGCCGCGCAGGAAGGCATGGTGGCCGTCCAGGCTGAAAAACACCACCACCGCCAACATATTCAGCATGCCGGCGAACATCGGCGCGCCGGCCCGCGTCACCGGGTCGTATACCGAACCCATGCCGAAACCGGTCTGCACATCGAGCAGCTTGCCTGCCACCGAGAACGCGCCGAAGGCGGCGAACACGCCGAAGGCCAGGGTGGCGCCGAGCGCCACTTCCTGCGCGGCGCCGGCCACGATGGCGCCCAGCGACGGCGTGCCCGCCACCGGCGGCAGGTGCAAGCCCTGCACCAGCAGCACGCTGAGCGCCAGGGTCAGCAGCACGCGGATGGTGGTCATCCGGCCCAGGCTGGCCAGCAGCGGCGACAGCAGCAGCACGGCGCCCAGGCGCAGCGAGGTGTAGAACACGGCCAGCGCCCAGCCGGCATCGATATGGATCTGCAAACGCCGCTCCGCCTAAAAATACGAGGGGATATTGCCGATCAGCGCAGTGGAAAAGGCCAGCAGGCGCTTCAGCATCCACGGACCGCACACCACCAGCACGATGACCGAGGCGATGATCTTGGGAATGAAGCTGAGCGAGCTTTCCTGCACCTGGGTCACCACCTGGATCACGCTGATCAGCAGGCCCACGCCGAGCGTGACGGCCAGCAGCGGCGCCGAAATGAGCAAGCCGTTCCACAGCATATCGGCCAGCATCTGCAAGGCGAGATCGGCCCTCATCGCGGGCCTCCGCGGCCGGCGCGCACGGTCGCGGCCATCTTAGCGCTCCTTCGCCGGCGGCAGCAGGTCGGCCATGGTGCCGCCCAGCGGCGCCGGGCGGCCGGCCAGCAGGCGCTGCGCCAGCGCGCGGAAGCGCACCGGATCGCTGGTGTCGCCGGCCAGCACCATCTGCGCGTAGCGCGCCGACAGGCTTTGCGGATCGAGGCGCAGCGCGCGTTCGATGCTGCCCTCGGCTTCGGCTTTCTGGCCCAGCAAGGCTTGCACCACGCCCAGGCCGCCATGGCTGTCGCCGAAGTTGCGGTCCAGTTCGAGCGCGTGGCGGAACACGGCCTCGGCGCCGGCCAGGTCCTGGCGGAAGATCTTGCACCAGCCCAGCACATGCCAGCTGCCGATATGGCCCGGCAGATAGTGCACGGCTTTCTCGAGCTGCTCCTGGGCCGTGGCCAGGTCCTGGCGCAGCAGGCTGGCCAGGCCCAGGCCCGACCAGGCCCGCCCTTCGGCCGGATTGCGCGCCAGCGCCTGTTCGAACAGCTGGCTGGCCGCGGCGCTGCCGTCGGCCCGGGCCAGCGCCAGCGAGCCGCCCACCACCAGCGCTTCCTGCGGCGCCTTGCCATCGGCCAGCGCGGCCTGGCTGCAGCGGGCCGCGTCCTCGATCCGGTCGGCGTCGAAGAAGATGGCGCCGGCCACGCCGTAGAAGCCGGCATCGACGGCGCCGTCCGCTTCCTGGCGCGCGATCAGTTCGAGCGCGGCGTCGTACTCGCCCAGATGGTGCCAGGCGCGCAGCAGCACGGCGGCAGCCGGTGCGCGCAGGGTGGCGCCGGCGGCGAACGGCGCCAGCGCCGCCACCACCTCGGCATAGCGGCCCAGCATCTGGGCGGCATAGGCGAAGTTGTATGCCAGGTTGACGTCGGCATGGCGCTCGAGCAGGCTGCCAAACAAGGCGGCCGCCGCTTCCCACTGCTGCTGCGCCAGCAGCACATGGCCCTGGCGCGCCTGGAAGAAGGCGTCGTCCGGGTAGCAGGCCAGGGCCGCCGCCGCGTGTTCGGCGGCGCGCGCCGGCGCGCCGGCGGCCAGACTCAGATCGATGGCTTCGGCCAGCAATTCCTTGTTTTGCGCATCGGCCGCCAGATAGCCTTCGATGCGGGCCAGCCGCCCGGCGGCGGCGCTCTGTTGTTCAGACTGCATAATTCCTCTCCAATGGTTTTACTGTTGCGACAGCAGATGGGCGATCGCCTCATCCACCAGGCGGCGGCAGGCCGGATCGCCTTCCATGGCGTCCTGCACCTCGCTGACCACCTGGTGAAAGGCGGGATCGTGCATCAGGCTGGCGCCGAAATGTTCCAGCAGCACCGCTTCCAGAAAGATGCGGAAAGCCTTGCGGCCGCGCTGCGGATCGTCGCGCTGGATCTGGCGCACGCGTTTTTCGATCAGGGCGGCGAGCTGCTGCTGGGCCGGCTGGCGACTGGCCGCCGCCGTGGCGGCGCGGCCGCCGCGCGGTGCCGTGCGCGCGGCCAGCTGCGCCTGCAGCACCGCGACCAGCTGGCCCACCGGCCCGATGGATGTACTCATGGCTGACGTCCGCTAGCGTCCGGCGTTCAGGACTGCTGGTTGCCGGAATAGGCCGACAGCAGGATATGCTGGCCGCCCTCGTCGGCCGCCGCGGCGCCCTCCTGCGGCGCCTGCGACAAGGCTTGCACCTCGGCGATGATGCGCTGCATATCGCCGTTCAGCGGCGGGATCGCCACATTCAGCGCGATGCCGCGCTCCAGGCTGGCGATGGCGCCGGCATTGTCGCCGCCGATCAACAGTTCCAGGCCCTGGCCGAAGTGGCGCAGCGCCTCGTCCTCGCCCAGCGCTTGCAGCGGTCCCAGCACCACGGCGGCGCGCGCGCCGTCGTTCTGGCCCAGCCACAGCATGGCCAGCTGCAGGCGCGCCGCGGCCAGGCCGGGATCGATGGCCAGGGCCGCTTCCATCTCGTCGATGGCGCGCGTATACAGCTTGATCTGCGCATATTCGGCGCCCAGCAGGTAGTGGGCGTGGGCGCTGGCGTCGCTGCGTGCCACCGCTTCTTTCAGATAGGCGATGGTGCTGGCCGAATCGCCATTGGCGCTGGCGTTGAGCGCCAATTGAAACAGTTCCGCCTGGTCCAACATCGCAAGTGTGCCGTTATTCATAATCCAATCCGATCAGGAAGCCGGGGCTTCAGTTAAAAAAAACAATAATCATGGCCGCCGCTAAAACGCCCATTCGCGCACGGCGCCGCTGCGCAGCTGCACGCGCAAGCTGGCCAGGCCCTCCTTGTGCAGCTGGGCCACGCGGCCCTTGCTCAACTGCAGCGCGGCGGCGATTTCCTCGAAAGGCTGGCCCTGCAGATAATGGCCGGCAATCACGCGCCGCTGCCGCGCCGGCAGCGTTTGCACCAGGGCCACGATGCGCTCGCGCAGCTGGCGCAGCTCGGCACGCGCATAGCTATTGTCCGGGTATTCCGTCTCGCCGTCCCGGTACATGCCCTGCCCTTCCAGCGCGAAACCGACCGCCAGGCCGATGGCCAGCTCGGCCAGATGGCCGAACAGGGCGTCGGGATCGCGGCCGTCCGGCGCCGCCTGGCTCAGCGCCGCCACGCGCGTGGCGGCGATCTGCTTGCGCGCGGCGATCTGCTCGTGCACCTCGCTATACGAGCGGATGCCGCTGAGTATAGCGCCGTTGATGCGCAAGGCGGCATAGGTTTCGAACTTGGCGCCCAGCGCATGGTCGTAGCGGTCGATCGCTTCGAGCAGGCCGAGGCGCGCAAACTGCAGATAATCATCGAACTCCAGGCCGGTAAACGTGCGGCCGGCGTACAGCTTGCCGGCCATCATGCGGGCAAACTCGAGGTAGCAGGCGGCCAGACGCTCGCGCAGCGCAGCATCGCCGCTGCTGCGGAACGCTTGCCAGAGTTCGGCAACTGCCAGCTGCGCCTCGCCTGCCCGCATGTCCACGCCTTAAGCAAACGTGCCCAGCAACGACCGCACCACCAGGTTCCAGCCATCCATCAGCACGAACAGCAGGATCTTCAGCGGCAGCGAAATCGAAGCCGGCGGCACCATCATCATGCCCAGCGCCATCAGCGCGCTGGAGACGATCAAGTCCACCAGCAGGAAGGGCAGGAAGATGACGAAGCCGATCTGGAAGGCGGCGCGCAGCTCGGACAGCATGAAGGCCGGGATCAGCTGCACCATGCTGATGTCGGCCATGCTGCGCGGCTGCTCGGCCTTGGCCAGCTCCACCATCAGGGCCAGGTCCTGCTCGCGCGTCTGGCGCACCATGAATTCGCGCAGCGGCGCGATGGCGCGCTCGGCCGCCACATCGGTGGCCAGCTTGCCGGCCATATACGGCTGGAAGGCTTGGCTGTTGACTTGCTGCAGCGCCGGCGCCATGGTGAAGAAGGTCAGGAACAGGGCCAGGCTCACCACCACCGTGTTCGGCGGCGTTTCCTGCATGCCCAGCGCGTGGCGCAGCATCGACAGCACCACCACGATGCGGATGAAGGACGTCATCGACATCAGGATGGCCGGCGCCAGGCTCAGCACCGTCAGGCCGAGCAGGATCTTGATGGCCGAGGACACTTCGGCCGGCTGGCCCAGGCCGTCGACGCGCAGGCCGATGCCGCCCACGCTGGCCACCGGCGGCGCGGCCCAGGCCACGGCGCCAGCCGTCAGCAACAGCGCCAGCAGGGTCCAGCGTTGCCAGTTACCGCTCATCGCCGCCCTCCACCGCTGCCGCATCCACCGCCGCCGGCACGGGCGCCGGGGCGCTCGCCACGCAGCTCACGCCCTGTTCGCTTTGCGCCAGCAGATAGTGCTGGCCGCCGAACTCGACCACGCTGACCAGGGCGCGCGGCCCAAGCCGGCGCGTTTCCAGCACGCGCAGCAGGCGGCCGTCGGCGCCGCCCGCCGCCGTCAGGCGCAGGCGCCGGCGCAGCCAATACACCAGGGCGATGGCCAGCACGCTCAGCAGCAGCAGCGCCAGGCCGGCGCCGCCGGCACCGCTCGCGGCCGCGTCGGCGCGCTTGAAGGGAATGGCCGAGGCGGCCGGCTCGGCGCGCGCCAGGCCGCTCAGGGCCGCGCCCGCCAGCAGCGCCGCCGCCTGTCGCAAGCCTGGCCTCATGCAGCCGCCGCGATCTCGGTGATGCGCACGCCGAAATTATCGTCGACCACCACCAGCTGGCCGCGCGCCACCACATTGCCATTGACGACGACGTCGACCGGTTGCCCGGTGTGGCGGTCGATCTTCAGCACCGCCTGTTCCTTCAAGCCCATCAGCTCGCCCACCGTGGTCTGCACATTGCCGACCTTGACCTCCAGGCTGACCGGCACGCTGTCCAGCAGGCGCAGGTTAGCGCCGAGAATGGCGGGACCGGACGGGGTCTGGCCGGCGAATTCCGCCAGCTCCACCAGCTGGGTCTGGGCCTTGGCCGTCTTGTGATTGCTTGTCATTGCTTACTCCAAATTATGCTTGTGCCGGCAGCACTTCGAGCGCCACCGATTGTTGCGCCAGGCCGAGATAGCCTGCAAAAAGAATGCCGCCCTGCGGCGCGCCCACCGCCAGCGGCCGGTCGGCCAGGCTGTCGAGGCGGATCACATCGCCCGGCGCCAGCGTGCGCAGATTGCCCAGGCTGACGCTGGCCCGGCCCACCGCAACGGGCAGGCTGAGCGGCACATGGGCCAGCACCGCGCTGTACTGCAGCGCGGCCAGCGGCGCCAGCGGCGCGGCCGTGGCCGGCGGCTGGCGCGCCAGCGCGCACCAGGCGTCGGCCACGGCGCCGTTCAGCACGCAATGCAGGGTGCAGCGGGCGCTGCGCAGTACGGCGCACACGGCGCCCGAGCCTGGCGCCAATTCAGCGCCGGGCCCGCTTTCGGCCTCGGTGGCGGCCGGCGCGCCCGGCAGATGGGCCAGGCCGGCCAGCGTGTCGAGCAAGGCCGCCAGCGCCGCCGCGGCGCCGGCAGCGGCCAGGCCCGCCTGCGATTCCGAAGGCTGGGCATAGCTGCGTTCGGGCGGGAACAACTGTTTCTGCAGCTGGAACGGCAAGTCCTCGCCCCAGCCATACCACAGCGCCAGCGCGCCGCTGACGCGGCGCTGGCGCCACAGCGGCCAGCTGCCGGCGCCGTCGGCGGCCGCCTGGCAGTCCAGCGACCAATCGGCCGCCGCCAGCCCCCAGTCCGCGCACCAGGCCGCCAGCGCGCCCTGCACCACCTCCTGCACCGCGGCCAGCGTCGACTTGCCCAGCAGGCGATACGGGCGGTACGCCATCAACGGTTCCCCTTCATGTCGAACAGTTGCTGGATCATGTCGTTGGCGGTGCTGATCACGTGGGACGACGCCTGGTAGCCGCGCTGCATCAGGATCAGGTTGCCGAACTCTTCGGCCAGGTCCACGTTCGAGCCTTCACGCCGGCCCGCTTGCAGATTGCCGAACGCTTCGACGCCGGCCAGGCCATAGCGCACCGCGTTCTCGCCTTTTTGCACAAACATGCCGCTGGCGACTTGGTCCAGATCCTGTTCCGAGCGGAAGTCGGCCAGGGCCAGGCGCTGGCCTTTGCCGGTCTGGCCATTGGAATAGCGCACATTGATGGTGCCGTCGGCGCCGATGCTCTGGTCGGAGCGCACGCCGCCCAGATAGCCGTCCTGGCTCGCGCTCAGGGTCGAGGGCGAGAGCAGGGAATTGACGGCGCTGAAGTCGAGCTTGACAGCGAACGCCGGCACGCCGGCCGATGCGTAATTGAAACTCACCGTGTTGTTGGCCGGGTCCGGCGCCAGGCCGACAAATTTGATCACGCCGCTGCCCAGGGCCGCGCCGCCGGCGGCCGCATCGCTGACCGCCACGCTATAGCTGCCGGCACCGGTCGATTTGATCACCAGATTGACGGCGTGGCTGACGCCGGCCGCATCGATGACGGTGACGCCATTCAGCACCGTGTCGCTGGGCGTGGCCGGCGGCGCCGGCGGCGTCGGCAGGTTGCCGCTCAGCTTGACGGTGGTGGTGGCCTTGGCCGGGTTGCGCGGCAAGTCGTTCAGGGTCACGTCGCTCAGCTTGCCGTTCGCGTCGAGCGCCTGCACGTGATCGCCGGCGCCGTTGACCAGCAGATTGCTGGCGTTGAACTGGAAATCGCCGCTGCGCGTGTACATCAGCTTGTCGTCGCGGCGCACCACGAACATGCCGTTGCCATTGATGCTCAGGTCGAGCGGATTGCCCGTGCCCTGCTCATTGCCGGCCTTCAGCAGCAGGCGCGTGCCCACCACGTCCACGCCGCGCCCCAGCGCGTGCTGGGCGGTGGCGGCCGGCGCGCTGCCGCCGCCCTGTTCAAACAGGGCGCCGAACTGCAGCTGGGCGCTTTTGAAGCCCGGCGTGTTGACATTGGCCAGGTTGTTGCCGACCACGCGCAAGCCCTTGGCATGGCTCAGCAGGCCCGACGTTCCGATATATAAGGTATCCAGCATGGCTCTGTCCTCAGCGAATATTGATGATTTGCGACATATTGATATTGTTCAGGAAGGTGTTGGCCGGCGTGGTGAGGGTCAGCATCGGCGCGCCGCTGCTGACGTCGATCGCGGTGACGCGGCCGGTCAGCAGGCCGCCGCCCTGGCCCACGTCGACGGTCTTGCCCAGCAAGCCGATCGATTGCATCGACGATTGCACCGACAGCAAGCCTTCGATTTTTTCATTCAGCTGGCGGCTTTGCTCCAGGGTCGCAAACTGCGCGATCTGCGCCACGAATTCCTGGTTGTCCACCGGCTTCAGCGGATCCTGGTTGTTGAGCTGGGCCGTCAGGATCTTCAGGAAGTCCTGGATGCCGATATTGGCCGATTGCGAGAGGGGAGCGGAACCGACCGCGGAGCTGGGGGAGATTGCCATTAGAGTGGTCCTTTTGCATCGATGGGAAGGAAGGCCGGCGCCGCCGGCACGGCGGCAACGAAAGCGTCGCCGCCGGCGGCAACCGAGGCGTTCTCCAAGAGTTTCTTGCCGTTCAGCGTCAGCGCCGTCAGGCGCGCACCGCTGCCGGCCAGCTCGCCGGCCATGGCTTGCGCCAGCCCGAGCGCCTGGGCGGCGCTGAGCCCGGCATCGCGGACCCAGGCTTGCACGCCTTGCGCATCCTGATACACATGCAGCTGCTGCGCACGGTAGTCCTGTTCGGCGCGGCTGCCGGTGGCAGCGGCTTCATCCGGCTCCGGCGGCTCCGCTTGGGCTGGGGCCGGGGCCGGCTCGGCCTCGGCTGGCGCGCCAAACGGCAAGCTCAGGCGCTCGGCGCCGGCCACCATCGGCTGTGCGGCCGCGGCGCTGGCGACACCCTCCAGCGCCGCCACGGCGGCGGCCGGCCGCGCCGACGCTGCGGCCGCCAGCACCGCCCCGTTCGGCAGCACGGCCTGGGCCAGCGTGCCATGGGGCGCCTGCACGGCATCCGTCGCCCCATGGCCGGGCTCCACGCCGGCCTCGCCGTGCGCCGGTGCAGCGCTGCCGGGCACCGCGCCGGCCGGGCTGTCTGCCGCCATGGCGCACGCGGCACCGCTCACCGGCTCGCCCGCCGCTGCCGCCGCTGCCGTCACCGGCGCGGCGGACGCCGCCGGCATATCCGGCCGTGCTGGCGTCATGCCATCGCGGCCACGCGCCGCCGTCAACGCCGGTTCGGTCGCCGCCGCGGGCGCCATATCGGCGCGCAGCGGCACGGGCGCTTGCAGCGGCGGCGCCTGGCGCGGCTTCTTCTGTTCCTGCTGCAGCATGGCGTGCTCCAGCTCATACAACCAGCGCTCCTGCCGCGCTTGCGGCTGGCGGCGCGCGTGGCTGGCCGGCGTCTCGCCAGCACGGCCCATTTGTTCGAGATTGACTGTCATCTGCCTATTCCTGCTTGCAAAATACCCCATTGATCATCGGCGTCCTTGAACTCCAGGCTTTGCCGCGCCTTCCTGAATTCGCCCAAAGCTTGCTTGCGGTGCTTCTCCACGGCGTCCAGCGCGCGCTGCGCCGCGAGCACCTGTGCCACCAATTCCTCGTGTTCGGCCTGCCGCGCGCTCAGCGCCGCTTGCGCGGCCTGCAGCTGCTGGCGGCAATCGGCGATGTAACGCTGCGCCAGCAGCAGCCGGTCGGCCGTCAGCGCCTGGCCGGCGCCGGCCAGGCTGTGCCAGCCGGCAGCGGCCGCCTCGCTGCGCTGCTGGGCCGCGTCCAGCGCGGCCTGCTGCTGCGCCAGCGCGGCCTGGCTCTCGCCCAGGACCAGCCGCAACGCGTCCAGTTCCCAGGCACGGCGCAGGCGCACCGGTTCCAGCGCGTAACGGAAGCGCCCGCCCATCAGCCGCCCGTCCCTTTGACGGCATTGCCCAGCTGGGCCAGCGCCTCGGCGCGCGAAGCCGCCTCGCCCACGCGCTGGCGCAGCACGGCGCGCAGGGCCGGCGCCGCCGCGATGGCGCGGTCGACGGCGGGATTGCTGCCGGCGCGGTAAGCGCCCATTTCCACCATCTGGCGGTTGCGCTCGTAATTGGCCAGCAGGTCGACGGCAGCCGCCATCAGCTGCTGCTCGCTCTTGCTGCTCAGTTCCGACGCCAGCCGGCTGGCGCTCTGCAGCACGTCGATGGCCGGGTAATGGCCTTCGTGGGCCAGCTGGCGCGACAGCATGATGTGGCCGTCCAGCGTGGCGCGCACGATGTCCGACACCGGTTCGTTGAAATCGTCGCCCTCCACCAGCACCGTGTACAGCGCGGTGATGGCGCCGCCCGAATCGGTGGTGCCGCAGCGCTCGCACAGGGCCGGGATCTCGGCGAACACCGAGGGCGTATAGCCGCGCGCCGTGGGCGGCTCGCCGGCCGCCAGGCCGACCTCGCGCCGCGCCATGGCAAAGCGGGTGAGCGAATCCATCATCAGCAGCACTTGCTGGCCGGCGTCGCGGAAATGCTCGGCGATGGCGGTGGCGGCATGCGCGGCGCGCGTGCGCACCAGGGCCGGCTGGTCGGAGGTGGCCACCAGCACCACGCTGCGGCGCAAGCCTTCGCTGCCAAGCTGCTGTTCGACGAAGTCGCGCACTTCGCGGCCGCGTTCGCCGATCAGGGCGATCACATTGACGTCGGTGCGCACTTCGCGCGCCAGCATGCCCAGCAAGGTACTCTTGCCCACGCCGCTGCCGGCGAAGATGCCGACGCGCTGCCCCTGTCCCAGCGGCAGCAAGGCGTCGATGGCGCGCACCCCGGTTTCCAGCGGACGCGTGATGCGCGGCCGGGTCAGCGGATTGATCGGCGCCGCATACAGGCTGCGCAGCGGGCCGGGCGGCAAGGCCGGACCGCCGTCCAGCGGCTGGCCGAAAGCATCGATGACCCGCCCCAGCAGGGCGGCGCCGACCGGGATGCCGGGCGGCTGGCCGCTGGCCACGATCTCGCTGCCGGCGCCCACGCCGCGCGTATCGCCGTACGGCATCAGGATCACCCGGCCCGGACGCAAGCCCACCACCTCGGCCGCCAGCAAGGGGCCATCGGCGCCGGCGCGCACGTGGCACACCTCGCCCACGGCCGCATCCGGCCCCTGCGCCTCGATGCTCTGGCCGGAAATGGCCAGCACGCGGCCGACGCGGCGCGTCAGCGTGGCTTGGCGTACGGCGTCCAGATAGGCTTGCATCAGTCGGCCACCTCGGGCTGGGCGCGGCGCTGGCGCACCGCCAGCAAGGTTTGGCGCAACTGCTGCAGCTGAATGTCGAGGCGCGCATCGAGCGTGCCGCGTTCGCTGTCCAGCAGGCCGCCGCCCAGGCCAACATCGGCATCGCCCTGGATGCTGACGCGCGGGTCAAGCTGATGGGCGCCGGCCGCCAGCATGCCGCGCAGCAGCTCGGCATCCTGGGGATGCAGGCGCAGACGCAGCTGCGCGCTGTCGTGCGCTGCGCCGACCAGGCGGCGCACCTGGGCCAGCACGCTGTCCGGGCTGGCCGCGCTGTCGCCGAGCATGCGGCACAGCACGCCATGGATGGTTTCCACCAGCAAGTCTTCCTGCTCGGGCGCGCCCGCGCTGCGGGCGGCGTCGAAGGCGGCAACGGCCGCATCCAGGGCCGCCAGACGCTGCGCCGCCGCTTCCTGGGCTTCCTGGGCAGCGCACGCCTGGCCCTGGGCCAGGCCGCGCTGTTCGGCGTCGGCCAGGCGCTGCGCCGCCTGCTCGTCCAGCTCGCGCCGGGCCGCAGCCAGTTCCGCCTCCTGTTTTTCCAGACGCGCGCGCAGGGCCGTAACCTCGTCCTCGCGCCGCGCCAGGGCCGTTTCGCGGACGGCCAGTGCCGCCTGCGCTTGCTGGTCCTGGGGTGACAGCAGTTCGCCCAGTGCCGTTGCCGCGGCGTGTGCGCCGGCCGCGGTGACGGCCTGGATCACGGTAGCGGCCTGGGTCGCCGGCAGCACCGGCGCCACGGCCGCTGGCGCTTCAGCCGCAACCGGGGCCCTAGCCACCACCGGCGATGGCCGCGATGCGCCGTCATCTGCCGCCAGCAGGCCGGCGGCCAAGGCCGGCGCCAGGCTGGATGCCTGGGGCGGACGCTGGCTGGGCGGCTGAGCCGGCGCTGCCGATTCCGCCAGGGTCTTGGTTTGTGCTGGCACAGGCGGCTGGAGCGGCATGCGCGGCTGAGTCGACGACTGAGACTGCGGCAGCTGCGCCTGCGCCTGGCCTTCCACCGCCGTGGCCGGAGCCACCGGGTGCACCTCGGCCACGCCCGGGCGCCGCAACTGGCGCGGCTGGGCCGACACGTCGGCGGCGCGGATCAGCGCGTCCATGCCAACATCCTTTGCAGCAGGCGGCGCGGCGCGGCGGCATGGTCCGTCTGGGCGGCCGATGCCGGCTGGCCCAGCCGTTGCGCCAGCGCTTCCAGCAGAAAGCGGCGGCGCGCCGGCGCCGTGGCGCTGGCGGCCGATGCGGCGGCCTGTACGGCGTTACGGCGCGCCGGTGTACACAGGGCCAGGAACGCTGCGTGCCAGCGCCAGTGCTGGGCGGCCAGCACCTGGGCCACCAGCGAAGCCGGTTCGCGTTCCAGCACGGCATAGATTTGCTGCGGCGTGGCCGCCTGCAGGCGCTCCAGCGCCGGCATGGCGGCGGCGCCGCCCGCCTTGGCCGCCGCCAGCAAGGTGCTGCTGCCGCCGGACTCGAAACCCAGTTCCCGCAGCTCGGCCAGATGGCCGCGCAAGGTGTGCTGGTCCGCAGCCGGCAATTCGGCCAGAATCAGTTCGCGGTCGGCGGCGGCCAGCGCATGCAGCGCCACGGCCGCCTGGCGGTGGCCGCTCACTGGCCGCCTCCCGCCGCATCCTTGCCGCCAGGGACGCCGATCCATTGCCGCACATTCTGCAACATCTGCTCGCGTTCGCCCGGCGCCAGACGCCGCTCAGCCTGGCGCCGGCGGCCCAGGGCCAGGTAACTGCCCACGCCCAGTACCAGGGCGCCCAGCAGCACCAGCAACAGGGCCGGCACCTGCGCCAGGCCCATCTCCGCGTCCGCGCGCGGCGCGGCGGCCGCAGCGTCGGCAGCGGCACTGTCGGCCGGCGCCGCCACGGGCTGGCGCAGCGGCGAAGCAAACTGGTCCATCGACTGCACCACGATGGCGTCGCCGCGCTCGGCGTTCAGGCCGGTGGCCAGCGCCACCACTTCCTTCAGGCGCTCCAGCTGGCCTTCATTGAGCGGCTGCTTGACCAGCACCGCCACCGTCATGCGCTTCAGCTTGCCGCTCGCCGTCACCTGCTGCTCGACCCGGCGGCCCACCTGGTAATCGGTCTCGGTGGTGCTGGCTGCCGCGCCCGCATCGGACTTGGCCGCGCCCGCCACCACGCCAGCCGCGCCGCCTTCGCGCGTGGTCTGGCGCTCGCGCACCATGACCCCGGCCGGCAAGGCGTCGCTCGGCGCGCCGCGCGCCGCCAGCACTTCCTCGGTGGTGACCCGGCTCTGGTCCATATCCAGCAGCACGTCCACGCTGGCCACGGCTTCGCCGGGACCAAAGGTACGCTCCAGCACGGTGTTCACCTTCTTCAGCAGGTATTCCTCGGCGCCGCGCTTGGAGTCGAGCTGCTGGCTGGCCGACAGCTCGGCCTCGCCGCCCTCGCCATGCGCCACGCGCGTCAGCGCCACGCCGTGCTGGTTGAGCACGGTGACGTCGGCGCTGGCGATTTCGGGCACCGATGCCGCCACCAGGCGCTGGATGCCGGCCACCTGCTCCGGCTGCAGGGTCTGACCGCGCTTCATGGTCAGCGTCACCGAAGCCTTGGACTTGGCCGCCGTTTTCTTGAACAAGCCTTGTTCCGGCAGCGCCAGGTGCACGCGCGCCGCCTGGATCTCCTCGATCGACAGGATGGTGCGCGTCAATTCGCCCTGCACGGCGCGCTGGTAATTGACCTTCTGCACGAATTCGGTCATGCCGAAGTCGGCGTTGTTGAAGACCTCGAAGCCGACCGCCCCATGCAGCGGGATATCCTTGCCCATCAGCTGCAGCCGGGTCTTATACACCACGTCCTTCGGCACCAGGATGGTATTGCCGCCGTCGGCCAGCTGGTACGGCGTTTTCATGCGCTCCAGTTCAGCCGTCATGGCGGCCGCGTCGGCCGGCGCCACTTCCGCGAACAGCACCTGGTAATCGGCGCGGTAAGCCCAGAAGCCCAGGCCGGCCGTCAAGCCCAGGATCAGGATCGCGCCGCCGGCGATGCCGGCCTTGGCCTGGGTGCTCAGGCTCTTCCATGTTTCAAACATTGCCACTTTCTACTCCTAAACCTGCATCCGCATAACTTCTTGATAGGCTTCCAGCATGCGGTTGCGCACCTGGGCCAGCAGCTGGAAGGACAGCTTGGCCTCTTCCAGATGGATCATCACCTCGTGCAGGCTGCCCGCTTCGCCGGCGGCCAGGGCCTGCACCTCGTGGTCGGTCTGCACCAGGGTGGTATTCACCTGGCCCACCTGTTCGCTGAACCAGCTGGCAAAGCCCGGCGCGGCCGGGGCTGCGGCGCCGGTGGTGGCGGCAGGCGCCAGTGCGGCCAGTTCGGCGCTGGCGCCGATGGCGGCGATCGCTTCGATCATGGCTGACCTCCAATTTCCAGGGTGCGCGCCGCCATGGCGCGCGCCGCGCTCATGGCCGCCACATTCGCCTCGTAGGCACGCAGCGCCGTGTTCAGATTGATCATTTCCTCGGTATGGTTGACGGCCGGGTAAGCCACCATGCCCTGCGCATCGGCGTAGGGATGGCCCGGCTCGTGCACCATGCGCGGCGGCGCCGCCTGCGGCGCCAGCGCCACCACCTCGACCCCGCCCAGCAGGCGGCCGAAGGCGCCGCTGCCGGCGGCGCTGGCCTGGGCGATCACCCGCATCGGGCGGTAGGTCTGGGCCGCATTCGGGCCGGCGCTGTGCATATTGGCGAGATTGGCCGCCGTCACGCTCTGGCGCAGTTTTTCCAGCGCCATGCCGCTCGCGCTGATCTGGAAGGCTGCGTTATAGTCCATCAGCGTTTGCCCTCGCTGATGGCCACGCTCATCACCGACATATGCTTGTTCAGCGCTTTCAGCAAGGCTTGATGGTGCAAGGTATTTTCCGACAGCGCCGCCATTTCCTGGTCCAGGGCCACGGCTTCGCCGGGCTGGCCCTGCAGCGCAAACACGGGACGGAATTGCGCGCTCATGGCCGGCGCCGGCGTCTGGCCGGCGCGCATCGCTTCGCGCAGCTCGCCCAGGCGGCTTTCGAAACTGACGCCGACGCGCTGGTAGCCGGGCGTGCCGGCATTGGCGATATTGCGGGCAATCGCTTGCTGCCGCATGCTGGTGGCATCGAGCGCCAGACTGAGCAGACCCACGGTACTGCTTTCGATAATGGAAACCACATTACTCCCTATGAGTGAGGCCGCCGGTGCTTACTGCACCACGAGATCGGCATGCAAGGCGCCCGCGGCCTTGACGGCGCGCAGGATGGAAATGATGTCGCGCGTATTGGTCTTGATGCGCGCCAGCGACTGCACCAGGTCGGCCACGGTATTGCCGTTGGCGGCGACAAAGCCGGCTTCGCCGCGCTCGTCGACCTCGACCCGGCTGTTCGACACCATGGCGGTGCGGATGCCCTCGCCGCCATGGCTGACCAGCAGCGGCTGCGACACCGTGTTATCGGTCAGGATGCTGACCTTGAGTTCGCCGTGCGAGACGGCCACCCGCGCAATGCGCACATCGCCGCCGGCCACCACCACGCCGGTGCGTTCGTTGATCACCACGCGCGCGCGGCGGTCCGGCGTCACCGTGACGTTTTCCACCGCCATCAGGAAATCGCTGAGGCGGGCGCGCTTGGCGTCCGGAATGCGGATCTCGATGCCGGCGGCGTCGGCCGCCTGCGCCAGCTGGCTGCCCAGGCTGGCGTTGATGGCCGCCGCCACCCGGCTGGCGGTGGTGTAATCCGGATCGCTCAGCACGAAGGTCACGCTGCCTCGGCCCTGGGTCACATCGTTGACGATGCCCTGTTCCACCGTGGCGCCGGCCGGAATCGAGGCCACGGTCGGATGGTTCTTCTGCTGCACATTGCCGTTCATATCGTATTTGTAGCCGCCGACCGAGACCGGCCCCTGGGCCAGCGCGTAAATGCGGCCGTCGGCCGCCTTCAGCGGCGCCAGGATCAGGGTACCGCCCACCAGGCTGCGCGCATCGCCGATCGAGGTGATGGTGACGTCCATGCTGTCGCCGGCGCGGGCAAAGGGGCTCAGGCTGGCCGTGACCATGACGGCCGCCACGTTGCGGCTTTGCACATCGTCGGCCACCACCGTCATGTCGAAGCGCGACAGCATGTTGGCGATCGATTGCCGCGTCGCCTTGTTGCGCGCGCTGTCGCCGGTGCCGGCCAGGCCCGTCACCAGGCCGTAGCCGGTCAGTGCGTTTTCACGCCAGCCGGAAATCTTGCCCAGGTCCTTGATGCGGATGGCATCGTTGACCGCGGCCTGGCAGCAGCCGGCCGCCGCCAGCAAGGCAATACAAAACAGCTTACGCATCATGATCACAGTCCAAACAAGGTAAGAAAGCGCTGCCACCAGCCGGGGCGCTGCATATCGGCCAGGTCGCCCTGGCCGGCATAGCTGATCTTGGCGTCGGCGATGCGGGTCGACAGCACCACGTTGGCATCGGACACGTCCTGCGGCCGGATGCGGCCCTCCAGGCGGATCTGCTGTTTTTCATTGTTCACTTCCAGCAGCTGCTCGCCGCCCACCAGCAGGTCGCCGCGCTCGTCGATGGCACGGATGCTGACTGTCAGCTGGGCCAGCACGCGGCCTTCGCGCACGGTGCGACCGCGCCCGTCGAGCTGGTTATGGCTCTTGGCATGGGCGGCCAGCTCATGGTTCTTGCCCTGGTTGGCGCGCGCATCGAGGCCGAAGCCGACGCCGGCATCGCGCCCGGCGCTGGTGTTGGCCGCCGTGCTGGCGCTGGAATTTTCGTACACCATCACGGTGATCAGGTCGCCCACCCGGCGCGGCCGCAAATCGGACGTCAAGGGCTGGTAACTGCCGGCCTGGTACAGGCTGGTCGCCTGCGCCGGCGCACCCACAACACCGGCCAGCAGCAGGCCCCAATATAGAGATTTCATCTTCCGCATTCCTACCTTCCATCCACTGTGACGACGCCGGCCGCTACCACGCGGGCCGCCAGCGTTTCCCCGCCCTGCTCCAGGCGCACCTGCACCATCTGGCCGGCCGCGCCAGGCGCCAGCGCATACGCCACGGTTTCCACCTGCACGCCGGCGCCGCCGGCCAGCAGGCGCAAACGGTCGCCGCGCAGCACCATGTCGGCCTGCGCCAGCATCGGCTTTGCCAATACCTGTCCCTGCGCCAGCGGCTTGCGCAGGCGCACCGCGCCGGCCATATCGGCGGCCGCCGCCGGCTCGGCCGGCAAGCCGGCCAGATCCTGCAACGCGAAGGCGAAATCCGTCGCCTGCAGCGCGGCGCCCGCGCCCAGGTCGCGCTGCGCCACCAGCACCCGGCGCTGGGCCGTGATATTCAAGGCCACCACGCTGGAGCGATACAGCGCGCCGTCCAGCAGGATGTCGATCCATATGGCGGCATGCGGCCGCAAGGGGCCGTCCGGCAGCGCGCGCACGCGCAATTCGAGCTGCCCGGCAGCCGGCACCGCCACATCGGCCTGCGCGCCGGCCGGCACGATGTCCAGCGCGGCATACGCGGCGCCATGGCGTTCCTGCAGATGGCGGCGGGCCAGCGCCGTCAACTGCGCGCCGTCGATGCTGCGGCTGGCGGTGCGCAGGCCGATGCTGGCGGCGCCCTGCCATTCGATGCGCTGTCCCAGCGCCACGGGCTGGCTGCGCAGCGCGTTTTCCAATTCGGCGCGGCTGCGTCTTTCCAGCTGTCCCGCCAAGGGCGCCGCCCCCATAGGCAATGCCGCCAGCGCCTGGCGCAAGGCGGCATCGGCCGTTTCGATCTCGGCCAGTTCGGCCAGGCGGATTTTCGGGCCGGCCAGCGTGACCTCCTCGCGCAGGCGCAAAACAATACTGCCCGCCCAGACATCGGCAGGCAGCATCAGGCAGCATGCCGCCAGCAGGCGGCAAAACGCGAACAGGCCCTGGCGCAAGATGGCCGCTTACTTACGCAGGTTGTTGCTCATGGCAAGCAATTCATCCGAGGCTTGAATCACCTTGACATTGCTTTCATAGGCGCGCTGCGCCGCCATCAAGTCCACCATCTCTTCAATCAGCTTGACGTTGGACGATTCGAGATAGCCCTGGGCCAGCGTGCCCAGGCCATCTTCGCCCGGCCGGCCGTTGATCGCTTCGCCGGAGCGTTCGCTGGGGCGGTAAAGATTGCCGCCGACAGGCTGCAGGCCGCTGGTGTCGGCAAAGCGCAGCAGTTCGATGCGGCCCACCTCGACGGCCTCGCGCTGGTCGCGGCTGCGCGCCAGCACGCGGCCATCGGCGGCAATGCTCAGGTCCTTCATGTCCAGGCCCACATGGATGCCCGGCTTCAGCACATGGCCTTCTGCCGTCGCCAGGAAGCCATCCTTGTCCACGCTCAGCGCGCCGCCGCGGCTATAGGCGGTGGCGCCGTCGGCGCCGGTGACTTCGATAAAACCCTCGCCCTGGATCGCCAGATCCAGCTGGCCATCGGTCTTCTTCAAATCGCCCGCGCCAAAGACCTTCATCAGCGCGGCAGCCGACACGCCGCTGCCCTGCCACATGCTCTGGCCCGTCACGCCGTCCGGCGCCGCCGCGCGGCCGATGCCGCGATAAACCATGTCCTCGAAGCTGACCTTGCCCTTCTTGAAGCCCGGCGTGTTCACATTCGCCAGATTGTTGGCAATGGTGTCCACGCTTTTTTGCTGCGCCTGCATGCCGGTCGCGGCGATGTACAGCGAATCATTCATCGTTAAAACTCTCCCAGCTTCCTGATGGTTTTTTCCAGATTGTCGTCATAACCCTGGATGACTTTTGCCAGCGCCTCGAAGTGGCGCACCGTTTCGGTCAGCGCCACCATCTCCTGCGCGGAGTTGACATTGGAGTTTTCCTGATGCGCGGTGCGGAGGCGGGCCGTGCCGGCCCCGTCGAGCGCGCGTGCCGCCCCCTGGGCATACATGCCGCTGCCGGCCGGCTCCAGCGCGCCGGGATTCTCGAAGCGCACCAATTTCAGGCGCCCGGCCACGGCGCCGCGCTGCCATACCTCGCCATTCGTGTCGACGCGGAAGTCCTCGCCCACCAGCACGATTTCGCCGCCCATGCCCAGCACCGGCAAACCCTGGCTGCCGACCAGGCGGCCGTGCGCATCCACCCGCAAGCCGCCCTGCCGGGTATAGCGCAAGCCCTCGGGCGTGGCGAGTTCCAGGTAAGCATCGCCCTCAACTGCGATATCGTGAGGGTTGCCCGTCGGGCGTAAAGTCCCTGCGGCGGGATCGATGGCAAAAGAAGAGGAAACCGGGGAGGATGGCGTGGCCGCCAGCCCTTGCTCCATTTGCAAGGCAAAAGCTTGCGTTACAAGCAACTGTTTCTTATAACCTGGGGTGATGGCATTCGCCAGATTCTGGCTGACAGCCTTGAGTTTGAGTACATCTTTCTGCATTCCATCGGCAGCGATGGCCAGTGCATCAACGGTATAAATACTCACGAAAAATCACACAAGTCAATTAATTAATGTACGGAGCTACACGTTTTTTGTAAATTGCTTGTTACATGTTAGCACAATAGTTACAACTTTTTATACCCATTGGAAATATTTATTTCCAAAAGGATTACTGAGAATATTAAGAATTGCCGAAGGTTCAACGTGGTAGGAAAATCAGGAGTTGCTGCGACGCATCCCAGCGCCGGGCGGCGCGGTCGAGCTGGAAGACGGTGAAGGGAACCGGGCCGACGATATCGCCGCGCGCGTCCCAGTCGATGTCGGCGTAGGCCCCGCTATAGTCGATGTCGCGGCCCTGCTTGACGGCGGCCAGGGCGGCGCCGATGTCCTGCGGGCTGACCTTCTCGCCGGGACCATTCATCACGAAGCGCAACGCGTCGCGGATTTGCAGGCCGCCGGGATTGCGGCTGCCGCTCGCCAGGCCGGCACGCTCGATGGCGAGCGCCATCACCATCACGATATCGTAGGTGGGTGCGGTGAAGTCCTGCGGTTCGCCGCCGTACTGGGCGATATAGGTGCTGCGGAAGGCCTTGTACGAGGCGCTGCCGTAGACGCCGATGGTGGCGGCCGAGCCGCTGGCGCCGCCGACGATGCTGTTCGGATTGGCGAGGTTGTCGACAAAGGTCTGGTTGCCGGCGGCGGTGCCGGGCAGCAGCCATAGATCGGGATAGTTGTAGGGCAGCGCTTCGTTCAGCACATTGGCGGCGATGTCGGCGGCGAGGATGCCGTTCAGGATCACGTCCGGCTTGGCTTCGAAGACCTGTTTCAGATAGGCGTCGAAACCGCTTTTCAGGCCGAAGGGAATGGCGACGGTGCGCACCACCTGCCCGCCCAGGGCCTGGAACGCGGGCGTGAACAGGCTGTTCAAACCGGCGCCGAAAGCGTCGCCTTCGTTGACCACCACCACCGCGCGCCGCTTGCCCGCGTCGAACGCCACTTTCGCCAGCACCGGCGTGGCGTCCACGTCGGAGACGCCGATGCGGTAGACCAGGTCGTCGTCGGCCACCGTGCTCAATGTGGGCGAGGAGCTCGATTCGGTCAGTATCGGCACACCTTTGGCGCGCGCCAGCGGCAGCAGGTTCAAGACGCGGGTCGAGGTCGACACGTTCAGGATTTGCACGCCGGCGTCCAGCAGTTGCTGGCCCATGGCCTGCGCCTCGTCGTTATCGCGCGCCACCAGGGCGATCGCGTTCAGGCGCTTGCCGAGCACCCCACCCGCCTCGTTGATCTGGCGCGCCGCCAGCAGCACGGCGTCGCGCGTAGAAGTGCGCCAGCCGACCGAGCCGATATTGATGGCATTGGGGTCGACCATGGCCTGGATGGGATTGGCGGGCAGCGGCGTGCTGGCATCCTTGCCCCCGCTGCCGCCACCGCCGCAGGCGGCCAGCAAGACCAAACCGGCCAGCAGCGGCGCGGCGCGGCGGCGCGCGCTAGAAGCGGTATTCGTATTGGATGGCATAGCGGCGTCCCAGCGAAGGATAGTCGATGCCGCCGACGCCCGGATCGACGTAGCGGCTGTTCCAGAGATCGCGTACCTGCAGGCGCAGATGGGAATGCAGGCTCAGATTCCAGCGCACGCCCAGCGTGGTGTCCCAGTAACTGCCCAGCCGGTAGTCCTGGTTGGCCAGCAGCACATTGGCAGTGGCGGCAGGACGCGACCCCACATAACGGTTGTCGGCGCTGAGCACCAGCTGCTGGCCGAACAGGCCGGCGCTCAGTCCCAGGTTGGCGCTGTTGCGCGGGAACAGCTCGCCGTCCGGACGCTGGGCCAGCGGCGTCAGGGTGTAGCGGTTTACGCCGCGCTGCGTGCTGGCGTGGCTGAAATTGGCGTAGGCGTTCAGCCAGGACCATTGATAGCGCAGCTCCAGTTCCGCCCCCTTGACTGTGCTGGAGCTGCTGTTGCGCGCCACCAGATTGAAGAAGGCCTGCTCCAGCGTGACCAGATCGGACACGCTGGTGCGGTACAAGGTCAGCGCCGCATTCCAGTGCGGTGCCGCCGGCGTGCTCAGTTGCAGCTCCACCGTGCGCGCCTTTTGCGGCGCCAGGTCCGGGTTGCCGCGCACATCGCCCGGTTGCACCGAGGTGCGGTACAGCAGCTCCGACGACGGCGCCTGAAACGCCGTGCCACCCAGCAGCTTCAAGCCCCAGCCCCGCGGCAGCTCGCCCACCACGCCAGCGCGCCAGGACTGCTGACTGCTGAACACCGAATGGCGGTCGCGCCGTCCGCCCGCAATGGCCTGCCACTTGCCGAACAGCGGAAACTGCCATTGCAGGTAAAAGCCCGTATTGCGCAGACGGCGTTCGCCCGGCTGGCTCAATTGAAAATCGCTGCCGTCGGCCAGACTGCGGCGGCGGAAGGATTCCAGCGTTTCGCGGTCGCGCAGCAGGTCGGCGCCCAACAGCAGGCTGCTGTTATCGCGCGGCTGCCAAAGCCATTCGATGCTGCCGTCCAGCGCCTTGTAGCCGAAGTCGCGCAGCAGATAGTAATCGGTGGCGCCGGTCTGCACGCGGTCGCCGTTGGCCGGCTTGCCTTCGCCATAACTCAGGCTGGCGCGCACGGTATTGCGCTCGTCCAGTTTGCGGCTGTAGGCCACGCGTACAAAGCCCTGCTGCAGGGCGCTATGGCTGGGCGGACGCAGTAAGGGATTGAGGCTGGAGAAAACGTGGTCGCTATCCTGCTTCTGCCAGAAGGCGCTGGCCGTCAGGTCGTCGCGCTCGCCTCGCCAGCCGCCGCGCAGATACAGGCTGCGCGGCCTGGACGCGTCGTCCGGCGCGAAGGCGCGGCTGGCGAAGCGGCGATAGTCGGGCGAGATGCGCGGCAGGTCCAGATTGCCGCGCTCCGCGCTCCCCGCCTGCACGCCCCAGGACAGCCAGGAACCTTCGCCCTGCAGGCTGCCGCTGCCGGATAGCAGCGCCGCATGGCGTCCTGCGTGTCCACGCTCATAGCTGGCGGCGAGGCGCTGGCCGCTGCTGCCGCGCCGCGTGATCACATTGACGGCGCCCAGCAGCGCATCGGCGCCGTACAGCACCGAAACCGGGCCGCGCACCACCTCGATCCGCTCCACCATATTCATGGGGATGAATTCCTCACCGGTCCATTGCTGCTGGGTGCTGCGAAAGGCGATGGGCTGGCCGTCGAGCAGAATCTTGATGCCGCGTCCCGCCGATTGCGCGCCGGCGCTAATGCCGCGCACGCCGAAGCTGTGATTGAGGCGGTCGTCGCTCTCGACAAAGCCGGCCATATGGGACAGGGCTTCGGCCAGGGTCTGGTAGCCGTAGCGCGCGATATCGTCGGCCGTCAGCAAGGTGACGATGGCGGGCGTGGCGTGCACGGCGACCGGGGTCTTGGTGGCGGTCAGCACCTTGACCGAGCGCAGTTGTTCCAGGCTCAGCTCGAACACAGATTCATCCTGGGTTTCGGCGCTGCGGGCGGCGCCGGGCAGGGCCAGGATTGCCAGCAGCAGCGCCGCCCGTCCTTCGCGGCGGCGCCTCTCCCTAGGTCTGCGTTCTGTGCTTTTCGCCACGAGGATTCCTTTCCCCTATGAACAAGCGACGCCTGTCTCTGCCGTATCTTACTGCTATCCATAGGGGCTGTCGGGCCTGTAGGAAGAATACAACAGGCAACAAAATTGCCCTGCAGCAGCAAGGGTACGCGGCGGCAAAAAGCTTGGCCGGAGCCCAGGCGATTCAGCTAAGATGATTACCTGACGCAAAACTTGTGACCGGCAACCATGTCCGGCCGCGACGGGGAGAAGATGGCGAGCATGACGACGCGACGGCAAACGCCTTGGCGCCTGCGCTATTGGGCGAGCAGTCTGCTGGCCGCCCTGTCCGCGTCGCTCCCGGCCGGGCTCCCGGCCGAAGAAACGGCCCTGCCGGAGCAGCAGATCAAGGCCGCCTATATCCTCAACTTCACCCGCTATGCCAGCTGGCCGGGCGCCGCGCTGGCCGATCCGCGCGCGCCGCTGGTGATCTGCCTGATGGGCCAGGGCGCGTCCGACATCGCACGCCAGCTGCAGAACCGCGCCGCCGGCGGGCGGCCGCTGGAACTGCGCACGCCGGCTCGCATCGAGGATACCGGCGAATGCCATGCCCTCTACCTGGGCCAGGGCGAACGCCAGCGCCAGAGCGCCCTGCTGGCACGCCTGCGCGACCAGGCCGTGCTGACCATCGGCGACTCGTCCTCCTTCCTGGCCGACGGCGGCATCATCAATATGATGCTGGTGGAAGGCAGCATCCGCTTCGAGGTCAATCTGGCGGCGGCCAAGCGTTCGGGCATGAGCCTGAATCCGCGCGTATTGGCGCTGGCTGAGCGGGTGCTGGGAGGCGCGCCGAAATGACCAGCCTGCGCCGCCATTTCCGCAACCTGGCCTTGCAGCGCAAGCTGCTGCTGGTTTCGGTGCTGACCACCTTCGCAGCCCTGCTGGCCGCCCTGCTCGCCCTGGCCTCCTACGACGTGGTGGTGGCGCGTCCGCGCCTGGTGCAGGATCTGGCGGCGCGCATGGAGCTGCTGTCGCTGAATCTGGATGTGGACTTGAACTTCGGCGACCGCAACGCCGCCACGCGCACCCTGGAAGCGCTGCGCAGCAGCCGCGATATCGACAGCGCCTGCCTGTTCGACGCCGGCCACCAGGTCTTTGCCCAGTATGCGCGCCGGGGCGCGGGCAATGCCCAGCTGCGCTGCACCTGGCCGGAGCAGGCAGGCATGGGCCACCGCTTCCACGGCGATTCGCTGACCATGATGGCAGCGGTGCGCTTCGAGCGCGACGTAGTCGGCTATCTGCAGGTCGACTACGCCTTGCCGCCGCTGGCGGAAAGGCTGCGCCAGTATGCGCTGGTGCTGGCCGTGGTGCTGCTGACGCTCCTGATCGGCAGCCTGCTGTATTCCCTCAGCCTGCGCCGCCTGGTGACCCAGCCCCTGCTCGCGCTCTCGCGCGTGGCCGACCGCGTCACGCGCGAGCAGCGCTACGACCTGCGCGCGCCGCTCGGCAGCGACGACGAGGTGGGCCGCCTGGCGCTCGCCTTCAACACCATGCTGGCGACGACGGCCGAACGCAACTCGGCCCTGCGGCGCAGCCAGTCGCTGCTGCACAATATCGTGGAAAAATCCTCGGCCATCATTTATGTGAAGGATCTGGAGGGGCGCTACCTGCTGGTGAACGAGCGTTTCCGCATGATCCTGCCGCCCGGCGCCAACGATCCGCTCGGCCATTTCGACTACGAAGTGTTTGCGCCCGAAGTGGCAAGCAGCTTCCGCGTCAACGACCTGGCGGTGATCGAATCCGGCCACGCCTACACCTACGAGGAAACGGCACCCGACAGCGCGGGCCAGATCCGCACCTATGTCTCCGAAAAATTCCCGCTGATCGACGAGCATGGCCAGACCTGGGCCATGGGCGGCGTTTCCACCGACATCTCGGACCGCAAGAAGAGCGAGCTGGAACTGATCCAGTACCGCAACCACCTGGAAGAGCTGGTGCAGGTGCGCACCGCGCAAATGATGGAAGCCAACCGCGACCTGGCCGAATCGCTGGAAACCCTGCGCCGCGCCCAGGATGAACTGGTGCGCAGCGAGAAGCTGGCAGCATTGGGATCGCTGGTGGCAGGCGTGGCGCATGAGCTGAACACCCCCATCGGCAACAGCCTGCTGGCGGTCAGCACCCTGATCGACCAGACCACGCAATTCCAGAAGCAATGCGCGCAAGGCATCAAGCGCTCGACGCTGGAAGCCTATATCACCGATGTGAACGGCGGCGGCCAGATCGTGCTGCGCAATCTGCACCGGGCGGTGGACCTGGTGGCCAGCTTCAAGCAGGTGGCGGTGGACCGCGCCACCTCGCAATGCCGCGAGTTCCGCCTGTGCGACCTGGCGGGCGAAATCCTGCTGGTGCTGATGCCGACCTTTAAGAATTCCGGCATCCTGGTGCGGCAGGACGTGCCGCAAACCATTCTGATGCACAGCTATCCCGGCCCCTTCGGCCAGGTGCTGATCAATCTCGTCAACAATAGCCTGATGCACGCCTTCGAGGGACGGCGCGAAGGCGAAATCTGGATCAGCGCCAGCATGGCCGAGGAAGAGTGGGTGGAAGTGACGGTGCGCGACAACGGCGCCGGCATCGCGCCGGAAAATATGAGCCGCATCTACGATCCCTTCTTCACCACCAAGCTGGGTCGGGGCGGCTCGGGCCTGGGCCTGAACATCGTCTACAACATCGTCTACGGCGTCCTGGGCGGCAAGATCGAGGTACGCAGCGAACTGGGACAAGGCACCAGCTTTATCATGACCTTGCCGACCCGCGTTTAGTCCACGCGCAGATCGGCCGCAAACAACTGCACCGCGTCGCCCGCGATGGCAACGCGGATAGCTTCGCCAGCGTCTATCTCCACCATCACCCGCACCACGCCGTCGCGGCGCAGGGCCCGGCCCTGGTGGCCGTCGAAGCACAGGCGGCGTCCGTCATGCGGCAGCAGGCCGTAGCGCACGATATACGCGCCCAAGGGGCCGTTGGCATTGCCTGTGACCGGGTCTTCGGCGATGCCGATGGCGGGGGCGAACATGCGGCCCTCGGTGCTCCCGTCGTCCCGCACTACGAAGGGGTAGAAGCCGTTGCAGCCGATATCGCGGCTGATCGCGCTCAGGGCGGCGGCGTCCGGGCGCAACTCTTCCAGCTCGAAATCAGGCCGCAGCGGCAGCAGCACCTTGGAGTGGCCGGTGGAGACGATTTGCACCGGCCGATTCTCTTCCAGATCGGCGGCGCCGATACCCAGCGCCAGCACCATGCGCTGCCGTTGCGCCGCATCGAAGGGGGCGCCAAAGGAAATCGGGCCTTGGTGCATGACGATGCGGTAGTCGTCTTCATGCCGCTGGATATCGATGCGCTGCAGACCGGCGCCGGTTTTCTGCACCAGGCTGGTGGCGGGAAGGCCAAGCTGGCAGGCCCGCGCATAGTGGGCCGCAATGGTCGCGTGGCCGCACACCGGCACCTCGACCGAAGGCGTGAAGTAGCGGATATGCAGGTCGTGGTCCGGGCCGTGGGGCTTGAGCACGAAGGCGGTCTCGGAATGGCGCAGCTCGCGTGCAATATCCTGCATCTGCTGGCCGGAAAGGCCGTCCGCGTCGAGCACCACGCCGGCCGGGTTGCCCCGGAATGGGGTGCGGGTGAAGGAGTCGATATGGACCAGGCGCACTGTGGCGGGGGAAGTTTTCGGATTCATGCCGCCAGCTTAATTATGAATCCGATCCACAACAATCCACATTCAGAGTGATAGACTATCCCGAAAATCAGGAGAATCATGGAAAGTCTGGACGATTATCTGAACTTCATCGCCATCGTCGATGCCGGCTCGCTGACGGCGGCGGCGCGCAATAGCGGGCGTTCGCTGCAATCGGTCAGCCGCTCCCTGGCCACGCTGGAAGCCGCCCTGGGCGCGCAGCTGATCCAGCGCACCACGCGCAAACTGCACACCACGCCGGCCGGCGCCGCCTTTCATGAGCGCATGCGGCTGGTCCTGGCCGATATCGCCGCCGCCCGCGCCGAAGTGCGCAGCGAAACCCGGGTGGTCAGCGGCAGCCTGCGCGTCGGCGGCCCGGCGCTGTTCGGCTCCACCTATCTGGCCGGCATGGCGGCCAGCTTCATGCAGCGCTGGCCCGAAGTGAAAATCGATCTGGTACTGGGCGACCGCCATGCCGACCTGGTGGCCGACAAGCTCGATCTGGCGATTCGGCTGGGCGCCCTGCCCGACTCCTCGCTGCATGCGCGCCCGCTGGGCAATCTGCGGCGCGTCTTCTTCGCCAGCCCTTCCTGGCTGCGCACGCACGGCCAGCCCGAAACGCCGGAAGCGCTGGCAAACCTGCCCTGCGTGGTGCGCACCATCGGCCGCGATAGCAACCGCTGGCCTTATATACTCGATGGCGAAGTCCGGCATGTGCGGGTGGCGGGCGCTTTCCGCGCCAACGACGCCGCAGCCTGCAACGAGGCGGTGGCTTGCGGCGCGGGCGCCGGCATGGCACCCTACTGGCAGGTACGCCGCCTGCTCGACGAAGGCAGGGTAACGCTGATGCTGGCCAACTACGAGCCGCCGCCAATACCGGTGCAGGCGGTCTGGCATGCCAGCGCGCGGCTACCGGCCCGTACCCGTCTTCTGATCGACCATTTCGCCCTGCAGTTCTCCAGCCTGCGCTGGTGATTGGCCGCGTTCATCGGCCCAGGCACGGATGCTGCGGCTGGCCGGTTCCGCCAGATAGCGTGCAACCAGCCACGCCACTGCGCCACTGAGCAGCAGAAACAGCAGGAACCACGGCAGGCGGCTGGCATACGTCAGTTCCTTTTTGCTCAGCACATTGCGCATCAGGGCCAGCACGATGACGTGGAAGAGATACAGCTCGTAGCTATGCCGTCCGGCCCAGCGCAGCAGCACGCCCAGGCCGCCGGCGCAAAGCGTTGGCCGGGCGTCGCCGGCCGCCGTGTACAGATAAAGCGCGGCGAACAAGGCTATCATGCTGAAGCCCAGCACCTCGTGTCCGCCGAAGCCGATCAGGTAAACAAGCACCATGCCGACAGCAGCGCCGAGACGCAACGGACGCCGCCACTGAAGTGGCAAGGGTGCGCGGTGCACCAGCAAGGCAGTCAGGCAGCCGATGGCGATCGCGTCAAAGCAAGCCTGGTAGGCATACATATAGTAGATCTCGTTATCGACATGGGCGGCGCGGTAGAACGGCGCATACAGCACCAGCAGCAGGCACAGGGCCACGAACAGCCAGTTGCGGCGCAGGACCAGGCAGGCCGGCGGAAGCGCCAGATAGAACACCTCCTCCACCGACAGCGACCAGTACACGTTCAGGCAGTAGTTGAAATAGCCATACGACTGCATCAGGACGTTGTGCCAGAAAGTGAGCACCGAACCCGCGCCCAGCAGGAAATGCGAGGCGGGCAGATTGTTTCCTCCGTCGGTATTGCTGAAATGCGGCACGCCGATGCTGCCCAGCGCGACGACGATGGCGAGGGCCGCCAGCAAAGGCGGCAGGATGCGCGCCGCGCGATAGGCATAGAAGCTGCGCATCTCGATGCGGCCCAGGCTTCCCCAGCGCTGCAGTACGCCCGAGGTGATGAGAAAACCCGAAATCACGAAGAAGATGGTGACGCCGTAGTTGCCGTTATAGACCATGGCACCCAGCAGCTTGTGCGGGATCAGAGTGCCGAGCGGGCTGTCTTTCAGGCCGTAGGCCAGCGTGAAGTGCAGCAGCAGGACGCAGCCGATCGCCACGCCGCGCAGCAGGTCGATACGCGCATTGCGCAGCGGGCTTGCTTGTACCATAGTCATTCCTTGCCTTTACCGAATTCGTAGGTGATGCGCAGCAGTGCGCCGCTGCGCGCGGTGCTGACCTGTTCGCGGAAAAATGCCTGCGCAAGATATTCTTCGCGCGAGACCTGGTCGCGGTGCAGCAGGTTGCTGATGCCGATCCGCAGGCGGCTGCCATTTTCCAGTTTCCATACGCCGTACACGTCCAGCTCCCGCGAGGTAGGACTCACGCTGGCAGTATCGATGCCGATCCGCGCCCTACCGCCGCCTTGATAATTGAAATCGGCGCCAAGGTCAAGCTGGCCCTTGCTGTATTCGAGTCCAAGATTGGCGCTGACCGGCTGTTGCTGGGCCAGGCGGTTATCGGGACCGGGCAGATGCTTCACACGCGACCAGTTGCGCGTCAAATTGGCATTCAAGGCCAAGGGCGGCGCATCGGCCATGAAAGAGGCCAGCGGCAGCTTGGCTTCCAGCGTGAAGCCATGCACATTGGCCTGGCCCTGGTTGGTGGGTGTGGCGATCCAGCGCGTCCCCTCCTGGACCAGCAAGGGCAGGATCACGTCATCGATACGGCGCAGGAATACGCTGGCCGCCAGCAAGCCATTCTTGCCCACATAGCGTTCGTAACCCGCATCCAGCCCCCATGCGCGTTCAGGGCGCAGGTCGGGATTGCCCTGGATGTCGGGCCGGACGGCGCTGTTGTTGGCATCGATGGTGAAGCGCCGCGGGAACAGCTGCGCCATGGTCGGCGCCTTGTAGGTGCGCGCGATGCCGGCACGCCATTTATGCTCTGCCGATGGCTTGTAGGCTGCCTGCAGGATAGGACTCAAAATCGGCGACCGCTTGCTGATGTCCTGCTGCTGACGGTCCTGGACCGTGGTTTCCAGCAGCTCGCCGCGCAGGCCAAGCGAAAAAGCCCATGCAGTCGACAAGTCCCATTCATCCTGCAGGTAGGCCGCGAAACGCTTGCTGCTGCCCTTGAAGCGCTCATCCGGCACCGGTCTCACCGCCCCCGTAGCAAAGAATTCGTTTTCAAGGCGGTCTTGCGAGCGGCGGAGATGTGCCAGCTCCCAGCCTGCGCTCAGCGCATGGCCGCTATTGGGCCGCGCCGCGTACTTGCCGGAGGCGGTGACGCCGGTTTCGTTCACATCGGCGCTGACGTGGCGGCGCAGCGGCAGACCCGGGCTGCTGGGATGGCCGCCAAAATCGTATTCCGTACGACGTGGATTATGCTGGATGCCAAGCTTGTATTCCGTGCCGCCACCTGCCGCCAGCTCGCGCTGCCAATGCAGGTCGCTGCGCAACATCAGGGCCTTGGCGCGAAAGACGCTGCCGCCGTCCGGATACTCGCCGGTGTCGCCAGCGATCAGCCGCTCCTGTCCGGAGATCGCCACCTTGCGGCGCGTGAGGCCGATGAAGTTCTGCGAGGTCAGCGTTTCCCCTTCGCCGAGATTCCAGCTGATGCGGGGCGACAGATTGAGGATATTGGCGCTATTGATTTCGCGTTCGTCACGGATGCGCCAATGCGTCAAGCCGCCTTGCCGGCCGTACTGGATATCGTCCACCATGCGCGGCTCATCCTCCACGGAGCGCTGCAGGTCCAGTCCCAGCAGGTAGGAATAACTGTCGGTCTTGCCCGATATCTGGCCATTCAAGCCAGGCAGAAGGTGCTGCCATTGCCGGCCCAGCGTCAGCTTGAGTTCCTGCACCGGCCGCGAAGCCACCTTGCGCAGCACGATATTGATGGTGCCGGCGATGCCCTGCGTGCCCAGTTCCGCGCTGGCGGCCTGCACCACCTCCACACGCTCGATCAGGTCCGGCGCGATCGAGTCGAGGGAAAAGCCGTTCGGCACGGCCATGCCATTCAGCAGAATCTGCACATAGCCGCTGCCCAGTCCCCGCATGCGGATCTCGCTGCCCTTGCCGCCGCCGCCGTCGCCGAGGCTGATGCCGGGAATGCGTTTCAGCGCCTCGGCCAGCGAGCGGTCGCCTTGTTTCATCAACTCCTCATGGCCAACCAGCAGGGTGCTGGCGGTTTCCTGACGGCGCTGTTCAAGCTTGCTGCCCGTGACCTGGACTTTGTCCATCGGCTGGCTGACGGCTTGTTCGGCGGCCCGCGCGGCGGCCGGCAACAGGGCCAGCACACCGGCGATGGCGCAACGCATGATCTGCATAATTTCTCCTTTTCTGTCGGCGTACCCCGGCCGCGAGGGACGAGCGAAAGCCCACCTCGCAAGGCCGCAGCCGCGATGTCGTTTTGTTTAAGTGAGGGATGGGTGCCACCGCGCCATGGGCGGCACCGGGGATTTAACTGCTGGTGGCCGGCGATCCGCTGGGTCGAAGGTTGGCGGCGTCGCGCTTGCGCAGCGCGGACTTGAACGCATCCTGCTCCAGATTGGCGATCAGGGTTTGTGGATCGATATGCTGGCCGTTCTTCAAGGCTTCCAGGTGCAGATGGGGACCGGAGACGCGGCCGCTGGCGCCGGAGCGGGCGATAAGCTGGCCAGCCTTGATGGGTTGGCCGGGACGCACCGAACGGCTATCGAGGTGGGCATACAGGCTGCGCAGACCGTCCGCGTGTTCGATGACGACAACCTTGCCGTATTTTTCCTGGCCTGCATACAGGTCGGTGGATTCGGCCACCACGCCGTCGGCCACTGCGCGCACCTCGGAGCCGGTCCTGGCCGCGAAGTCGACGCCATGGTGGGTGCTGGCGACAGCCGGCGTCCGCGCGTTATCGGCGGCGCGCTTGCGGGGCACGCCAAAGAAGCTGCTGACGCGGCCATCGCGCACGGGCTTGATCCATTGCGCCTTGCCGGATGCGCCAATAACATCGCCGGACGGTTTTGCAGCGGTGGCCGCTGCGGCGGAAATAGCGGCGCCGGTGCGGCTCTGCTCTTCCCCGCGCCAGGCAAATGCCGGCTGCAACAGGATGCTGGCGCCAAGCAGCGCGCATAGCGATGCCGTCAGCGCGACGCGGCCCCTCCAGTTCAGGCGCGCAGCCAGCGGCTGGCGGATCAGGTGGATGCGCATGCCCAGCGCCGCCAGGCCGTCGCCGCCAAAGGCGAGCGATGCATACTGGCTGGTCTGCATGGACTGCTGCTGGACCTTCAATTGCCCCAGCAAGGCCGCCGCATAATGCTTATGCTGGACCAGCGGACGGCCGGCCAGCACGCTTTGGTCGCAAGCCAGCTCCTGGGCCAACGCGAGCTTTTCGCGCAGCCGGGAAAACACGGGGTTGAACCAGAACAGGGTTTGCAGCGCCAGGCTGAGATGCAGGCAAAGCTGGTCGCGGCTGCGCCAGTGTGTCAGTTCGTGGGCCACGATGAGCTCCTGCTGGCCCGGGTCCATGCCGCGCAGATGTTCGGGCAGCAGCAGCATGGGTTGGAAGCAGCCCAGCAGCATCGGCGAGATGGGCGCGCTGGTTTCGCGGATGCGCAAGCCCTTTCCCAGCAAGGCGGCGCTGTCCTCGCGGGCAAAGCCGGGATGCAGGCGCAGCGTGCGCGCATCCAGCGCATAGGATGCCGTCAGCAAAGCGGACAACAGGCGGCGCACGCGCAGCCAGCGCGCAGCGGTGGCAAACAGGCCACAGAGATAGACCGCGAGCCAGGCCTGGCCGGCCAGCAGCAGGCCGGAGGCGAAGCCGCCATCGGCATCATCCGGCGCAGCGGCATACGGGACCTCAGACGCACTGCCTTTCGCGGCGGCACCGGCTGCGTCATGCGCATCATCGGTATGGACATCCGCCTCATTGGCATCGGCAGCCATGCTGGAAGGCTGCGCATCGTGCAGCTCTATCGCGGGCAACAGGCTGAAAGCGGCACTGCCCGGCATCAGCACGGCGGCAAAGCTGACGGCAACGGCCAGTTGCGCCAGCAACCAGACGCGCCGCCCCATCGCCACCGCAGGCCAGAAACGCGCCGCCACATGCAGCAGCCCCCATGCCAGTGCGCCGGTCAACATGCTGGTCAGGCTGGCCTGAAGGAAAAGCAGGAAGAAATCCGACGCCATTACTCGCCCTCCACCGGCCAGTCCTGCAGCATGTCTTCCAGCTGCGCCAACTCGCCCTTGTCCACCAGTTTGCTGCCGGTGAACATGCTGACCGGCAGCGGACCGTCCATTTCCATCACACGGCGGCCGAAGTCATGGGCGAAGGCGGCCAGGGTTGTGACTTTTTCCAGCGTCGCCTCATACACATGCACGCCGTGCACCGAGTGCTGGCGCACCATCTGTTTTTCCAGCATGCGTTCCAGCGTCTTGCGCGTGGACGAATACGACCATGCCAGTTCCTCCGCCACGCGCTCGTGGATCTCGCGCGCGCTCAGCGGATGCGCCTTCCACAAGCATTTCAGCAAACTCAATTCGGTTGTCGAGGGAATCAGCATCGGCGCTCCTATATGACTGGAGTCACGATAGTACGACACTTGTCACACAGGGGCAAGCGCTTTATGCGACACCCGTCGCATACCAAGACCGCCCTGGCGTCAAGGTTGGGAAATTTGACTTGGATCAAGGACTTCGCCGGTCCGGAATACGACACTGCCTGCGTACCTCTTGCAGTGCGACACCAAACCGTGTGCTAGGAGAAGACCATGACCTCACTTGACGGCAAGCTCGGCTACCAACCCGGCTCCCTGGGCATTGCGGCCCTCGACGAGCCGCACCGCACCCTGCTGCGCCAGTTCGCCATTCTCCCGGCACTGGACGACGAGCGCTTCCAGCACGCCTTTGGCGCCTTGTGCGACACCATCGGCCGCGACTTCCGCGAGGAGGAGGACATGATGGAAGCGATCGATTTCCCCGGCCTGCCCGCCCACCGCGAACAGCATGCGCGCGTGCTGGCCGGCCTGCACCACTCGCTGGCCGCCTTGCAGCACGGCGACTACGGGCCGGCGCGCCGCGCCGCCGTGCTGCTGCCGGACTGGTTCGAACTGCATATCTCGACCATGGATGCGGTGCTGGCCATGGCCCTGGCCTGGCACGAGGCCCGCACGGCGGCCGCCCCGGCCTGAATCCCTGAACCCTTTTTCCTTCGCCTGGAGTAAACATGAGCTATAAAACCATCCTCGTTCATGCCGACCTGTCGCGCGCCGCACCGCAGCGCATCCGCATCGCCGCCGAACTGGCCAATGCCGGCAACGGCCATCTGATCGGCGCGGCGCTGACCAGCACCCTCGGCCTGATCCTGCCCGGCAGCTTTGAGCTGGGCGGCGAGGCCTTGGCCACGCAGATGGCGCTGATGCGGGAAGACGCGCAAAGTTCGCTCAGCCAGTTTGACGCCATCGCGCGCGCGGCCGGCGTCAGCTCGGCCGAAAAACGCATCGTGGACGACGATGCCGAGGGCGGCATGATGGTGCAGGCGCGCTACGCAGACCTCGTAGTGGTCGGCCAGTACGACCCGGACGACAAGCGCGCCGCCGCCCGCCCCGACCTGCCGGAGTATGTGATGCTCAATTCGGCCCGGCCGGTACTGGTGGTGCCGTATGCGGGCAAATTCGAGCGCGTCGGGCGCAAGGTGCTGCTGGCCTGGGACGCCAGCATGGAAGCCACGCGCGCCATCGCCAACGCCCTGCCGATGCTGAAGGCGGCCGACCTGGTGACGCTGGCCGTCTTCAACCCGGATGAGCGCTACGGCAGGCATGGCGAACAGCCGGGTGCCGACCTGGCCCTGTATCTAAGCCGCCACGGTGTCAAGGTTGAAGTCAGCGAACAGCAGACCAGCATGGACGTGGGCAATGCGCTGCTGTCGCTGGCGGCCGATATCGATGCCGACCTGCTGGTGATGGGCGGCTATGGCCACGCGCGCTTCCGCCAGCTGCTGATCGGCGGCGTAACGCGCACCATCCTCAAATGCATGACGCTGCCGGTTCTGATGTCTCACTAAGCTTTCAATACCCGCTAAGCTCCCACTAGGGGCTTCACTGAGGCGCGCTCCGCAAGGAGACGCGCCTCTCTTTTTGCCCCGCCCAGCAGCCCTCCCCCCTTCCCGTTTCGCCCTCAACCACGGGCGCTATCCAATCTTAGCGCTTCGTGAAGATTCTGCGCCTTGGGCTACTCTTTGTCGTGCTTTTCGCGTAAATTTAATGTTTGTTTCACATAACCTTCATGCATAATTAAGCTGCGCCTTACTAAGATCGAAAGTGAACTCTCTTCCTTGCCCACCCCGGACCACAGAGACGTTTGACCGACTATTTTTTCAAGGTACGCTCATGCATGCAGATCATCGTCCCGGCCGATCCGTCACAACGCCATCAGCCAACAACCGCCTCGCCGCCGGCGCGCGCATCAACGATGTCGGCCGCAACTGGCAGGCATGGCTGCTGACCGCGACCGCCCTGCTGCTGTTGGCCCGTCTTGGCCTGATGTGGTTTGCGCCGCTGGCCGACACCACCGAAGCACGCTATGGCGAAATCGCGCGCCAGGCTGTCAGCAACGGCTTCTGGCTGATGCCGCATATGGACCCGCAAACGCCCTTCTTCGCCAAGCCGCCGCTCTCCACCTGGAGCAGCGCCGCCTTCATGGCCGTCTTCGGCGTCAACGAATTCGCCGCGCGCCTGCCGGCGCTGCTGGTATCGCTGGGCGCCATCTGGATCACCATGCGCATGGCCGCTGAACTGGGCCTGCGCCAGCGCTGGCTGGTGATACCGGTGCTAGCGTCCTCGCCGCTGTTCTTCGCCAGCGCTGGTGCAGTCATGACCGATGCCGTGCAAATGGGCGTGGTGCTGGCTGCCCAGTACTGCGCCTGGCAGGTGTGGCGCGATGCACCGCAGAATGCCCGCTGGCGCCTGGCTTTCTGGGCCATGATCGGCCTGGGCGCACTGTCCAAGGGCTTGGCGACCTGGGTGCTGATCGCGCTGCCCCTGGTCTGCTTCGCCATCATGCAAGGAAAACCCGTGCAGCTGCTGCGCCGCCTGTGCGATACGCAAGGCATGCTGCTGGCCCTCGCCATCTTCCTGCCCTGGTATATCGCAGCTGAGGCCCACTATCCCGGCTTTCTCAACTACTTCATCGTCGGCGAACATTTTGCGCGCTTCCTGCAGCCAGGCTGGATGGGCGACCGCTATGGCACGGCCCACCGCCAGCCGCTGGGCGCCATCTGGATTTTCTGGACCGGCGCCATCCTGCCTTGGATAGGCGTATTTGGCTGCCGGCTCTTCCGCGCCGTGCAGCGCTGGAAAAATCGGCCGGCCGCCATGCCGCCACTGGAAAGCTTCCTATGGTGCGCCACGCTGGCGCCGCTGCTGTTCTTCACCTTCAGCCGCAACATCATCTGGACCTACGCGCTGACCGCGATTCCACCATTCGCCGTGCTGGCTGCGCAATGGCTGGAAAACAGCGCCGAGGGCCTGCGGCAGCGCAGCGCCCTGGGGCTGGCCGCCTTTGCCGCACTGGCGCTCATTTGCACGCCACTGATCCAGAGTCAGATGAATGCCAACTCGGAGCGTGAGCTGATCCAGAATTTCCTGCAGCATGCGCCCGCGGGCGCGCAACTGAATTATCAAACCCACCCCGCCTTTTCCTCCGCTTTCTATTCCCAGGGAGCGCTGTGCAAAGGCGACTGTCACAGCAAAGTCGTTGTCATGGATAACCAAGAGGCCCAGCGCCAGCACATTCCCGCGGACCGCATCCGCTTCCACGGCGCGCGCCGTTCACTGGTGGAGGTAAAATAATGTCCTCGCCTTCGATCAATCTGAACCGCGCCGGGCGCAAAGCCGTCTCGGTGGTCCTGCCCGTGCTGAATGAGGCGGCCTCGCTGTCCCTGCTGCTGCCCGAGCTGGCGTCGGTCCTGTCGCGCTGCGACGTCGACTGGGAGCTGGTGATCGTCAACGACGGCGGCAGCGACAATCTGGAAGAGGTGGTGGCCAGATTCGAGAAGCAAAGCGTATACAGCAATGTGCAGCTGCTGCGCCTTTCACGCAATTTCGGCAAGGAGGCCGCGCTGACGGCCGGTCTGGCTGCCGCACGCGGCGACGCCGTGCTGTGCATGGACGGCGACGGCCAGCATCCGCCCGAGCTTATCCAGCGCATGCTGGCGGAATGGCGCTCCGGCTACGATATGGTGGTGGCGGTACAGTCCGACCGCAAGCATGAGAACCGCTTGCTGGCCTATGCCAAGCAGCGCTTCTACCGTTTCCTGCAAAGCGGCGAGCGCTTTGAGATTCCGCCCAATGCCGGCGACTTCCGCCTGATGGACCGGCGCGTGGTGCAAGCCTTGATGCAGATGCCGGAACGTGCCCGCTTCATGAAAGGCCTGTACGCCTGGCTGGGCTTCAAGACCAGCATCGTGCCCTTTGCCGCTGCCGAGCGCATGGCCGGCTGCAGCAAATTCCGTCTGGGCCAGCTACTCGACCTGGCCTCGCTGGGCATGACCTCCTTCTCCATGCGCCCACTGCGCATGGTGTCGGCTGTCGGTGCCATCATTTCCCTGTGCGCGCTGGCGTACGGCGTGTACATCCTGGGCGAGACACTGTTCTATGGAAATCCGGTTTCGGGCTGGGCCACCCTGGCATCCGGCATCATGCTCCTGTCGGGCATCCAGCTGCTTTGCCTGGGCGTGATTGCCGAGTATCTGGGCCGCGTATTCGAAGAAACCAAGCAGCGTCCCCTGTACGTCCTGGATGAACGCATCGATCACAGCATGCTCGGCCAGCAGGAACTGGCGAAGAAAGGCGTCAGCTGAGATGCGCAAACTGATACTCTGCGCCGACGATTTCGCCCAGTCGGCCGCCATCAGCGAAGCCATTTTGCGCCTGCTGGAACAAGGCCGCCTTTCCGCCACCAGCGTGATGAGCGAGTCGCGCGACTGGCCGGTGCTGGCCGCGCCCTTGCGCCGCTTTTCGCAGGATGCCGATATCGGCCTGCACCTGAACCTGACCCACGACTTCAGCCAGGGCGAGGACCGGGTGCGTCCCCTGTCCTACTGGCTGCTGGCAAGCCAGCTGCGCCTGCTCTCCATCGATAAGCTGCGCGGCGTCTTCTTGAACCAGATCGACCGTTTCTGCAATCACTTTGGCCGCCTGCCGGATTTCCTCGACGGTCACCAGCACATCCATGCCCTGCCCTGCGCGCGCACCGCGCTGTTCCAGGCCATGGAGCAGCGCTGGACCGGCGAGAACCGCCCTTATCTGCGCGCCCCCGACCTGCTGGCCAATCCCGGCGACGACCACTTCAAGTCGCATCTGCTTTGCCTGCTCACCCACGGCTTTTCCTACCAGGCCAACCAGCTTGGGTATGCCACGCCATCCTGGTTCGCCGGCATGTATTCGCTCTCGCCGCAAGCCGATTTCGCCAGCCTGATGGACAAATGGCTGGCCGATGCCCCTTCCGGCGCGCTGATGATGTGCCATCCGGGCCTGCCGGCCAACGACAAGGACGACCCTATCGGCGCCAGCCGCGCGCTGGAATATGCCTATCTGGCCAGCGACCGTTTTGGCGAGACTTGCCGCCAGGGCAGCATCACCCTGGGTCGCTTCAATCCCGCCCTTCCGCTATCGGCCGCCTGAGGCGGGCAGAGAAAGCGGCCGCCGCCCCGCCATGCCCGTATAATAGGGGCATGCAAGGGGGGCAAACCATGAGACGTCTTGGATTCCTGATGCTTTTTTCCACCGCCGCGGCAAGCTGCGCGGCGCAGGAACTCACCATGTATCTGATGGAAGTGCCGCCGCTGACCATCAATACGGCGGAACGCAAAGGCGTAGTGGGCGATATCGTGCTGGAAGCCATGCGCCGCGCCGGCTACGAAGCCAGGCTGCTGGTGGTGCCCAGCAACCGCGCCCTGGCCGCCGTCGCCAATCCCGCCGCGCGCAACACCCTGATCATTCCGCTCGCCCGGGTTGAGGCGCGCGAAGAGAAGTACACCTGGATCGCCCCCATCATCAAAGTCAACCGCGCCTTTTTTTCCCTTGGTAAGACGGTCAATTCCTTCGACGAAGCGCGCAGCGCCTTCAAGGTGATCGGCGCAGCCCGGGGCACGGCGGGCGTGCACATCCTGCGCGCGAACGGCTTTGCCGATGGCCAGATTTACGAACTCAATCAGGACCAGACGCCGCAGAAAATGCTGCTGAACCGGCGTATCGATGCCTGGTATGGACCGGTCGCGGAAGGCAAGGCCTGGGTCAAGGCCAGCGATGCCGACAACCGGGTGCAGGTCAGCGCCCCGCTTGGCCCCACCTACAACTACCTGGCCTGCTCCAAGAGCTGCGATGCCGAGCTGATATCGCGCCTGGGTCATGCGCTGAAAGCCATGGAAAAGGACGGCACCTCGAAATCGATCCAGAAAAAGTATGGCGATATCGAATAGCCGTCCGCAACAGGCGGTCAGGTGCGGTTGATCGACACGCCGCCATCGACCAGCATGGCAGTGCCGGTCGTGAAGCTGGACAGGTCGGATGCCAGATACAGCACCGAACGCGCGATTTCGTCCGGCGAGGCCAGGCGCTTCAAGGCGTGCATGCCGGCGACAAAGGACTTGGCTTCCTCTGTATTGGCGACAGCTCGGCCCATGGGCGTATCCGTGCCGCCAGGCAGAATGGCATTGACGCGGATGCCCTGCGGTCCCAGCTCCGCCGCCAATGCCTGGGTCAGGCCGATCAGGCCCGCCTTGCTGGCGGCGTAAGCGGCCATCTGCGGCATGCCCGCCGTGTAGCCGACAAAGGTGGAAGTGAAAATCAGCGAAGCGCCGCTGCGGCCCTTCATGGCGGGAATCTGGTGCTTTGCCGCCAGGAAGGCGCTGGTGAGATTGGTGTCCAGCGTATTGCGCCAGCCTTCCACGCTGACATCGCTGGTGGCGCCCATTTCGCCCAAAGTACCGGCGTTATTGAAAGCGATATCGAGCTGGCCGAAATGCTCCAGCGCCGTGGCTACGGCATGGCGCGCGCAGCGCTCGTCGGCCACATCGCCCGCGCAGGCCACGGCACTTCCCGGCTCCAGGCTGGCGACCAGGGCATCAAGTTCGGCCTGGCGGCGTGAGACCAGGACCAGCTTCGCCCCCTCCTGTGCGAACAGCTGGGCGGTGGCGTAGCCGATACCCGAACTGGCGCCGGTGATGATGGCTACCTTGTTATTTAACAGCTTCATTTCTGCTCCTTCGCATGACAGATAGATGCCTACGATAGGGCCGGCCGCCATGCCGGGCACTCCGCTTCTTGTCATTGAATTCCATCGCTGGCATTACAAAAGCCATACATCCCACGCAAGTCTGGCCTATATAGTGGCCCCACCTTGAACCATTCCGGAGCCTGCCATGCATTCGCGCCCTGCATATCCACTTTTATGGCTGCTTCTCTATCTGCCGCTTGAGAAAGTTCCACCGATGCCGGGATGGGCGGCCTGGGAGGCACTGCTGGCCGTAAACAGCAAAAAGCCGGCCTCACAGTGAGGGCCGGCTTTTTATGGCAAGTCAGAGAGCCGCAGCAGGATGCTCTGTTTTAAACCAGCCAGAGACCTTGCTCTGCTTGCTGCGCCTGAATCACGGCATCCTGCGCGATCCAGCTGCCAACCAGTTCGGCGCGGCTGTGGGTGCCCAGGTAGTTCACCCACGATGCTTCACCGCCAGCATCCGTCGCTTTCAGGTCGCTGTTGGCGTACAAGGCATGCACGAAGGCTGCGTTATCCAGCTTGCCATACAGCTTCTGGAACTCGGCCGAAGCGGCGAAGCCATTTGCCATCTGCTTGGCATCGGCCTGTGAAGCCAGCCACCAGTTGATGCCATCCACCTCCGCTGCGCGGTCGAACACGGCCTGGTACAGCAAGCCCGCCGTTTTCAGGCGGCCCGCATCGGCCTGCGTGAAGGCCAGGCTGATGGTGCCGTCGCTGAATTCGGCCTGCTCGATGCCGCGCAAGGTATCGACGTCGGCATTGGCCTTGTCGGCAACCTTGATCTGGCCGTCGGCGCCCAGCAGGATCTTGTAGTCGGCCTGCTTGCCGCTGTAGACCGCCGTATCCTTGCCGTCGCCGCCGACCAGCACATCGCTGCCGGCGCCGCCATCCAGACGGTCGTCGCCGCTGCCGTTGATCCAGCCGGATTCCTTGTCCAGCGTGATCTTGGCGAAGACGCCATCCTTGGCCTGCAGCTTGCGGTGTTCTTCGCTCACCGCAAAGCCCAGCAGCACGGTGTCACGGCTGGCCTTGACGCCGTTCGCGCCGGCCAGCGCCTTGAGCCAGAAATCGACGCCATCCTGGTCCGGCGCGCGGCCCAGCACCTGCTCATACAGCTTGGTCACGAAAGCCTTGTCATCCAGCTTATCCAGGCCTGCGGCAACCCATTCCTTCGACGCCGTGAAGAATTTCGCCACGCTGGCGAGCGATGCGCCGGCACCGGTGTAGAAGTTCAAACCACCGATATCGGCGGCGCGGCCAAAGGCGGCGTGGTACAGCAAGCCCAGATCGACCAGCTTGTCCTTGCCGGCATTGAGGAAGGCCAGCTCCGGCAGCTTGTTGAACTCCGCCACCTGCACGGTCTCGTTCTGGCCCGGCGCGAACATGGCCTGGTCGTGGGTGGCCACGATCTCGCCCTTGGCATTCACGCTGAAGCTCCATGCGCCCTGGTCGCTGCGGCCGCCTTGCAGCACGTCGTTGCCGGTGCCGCCGATCAGGGTATCGTTGCCGATGCCGCCGGCCAGGAAGTCGTTGTCAGCGCCGCCATCGAGGATGTCGTTGCCGCCCGCGCTGCCCAGGATATCGTTGCCGCCGCCGCCTTTGAGCACATCGTCATCGGCGCCAAGGAAGATGTTCTGGCTGGCGTTGTCGCCCACCACATAGTTGCGGCCATCGCCGCCGCGCAGGGTCGCTGCGCCAACGATGGCAGCAAAGTCCACATTATTCAGCTGCAGCACGGCGCCCTTGGCCAGCTGGCTGGTGTCGATCACCAGGCCAATCGCGGTGCTGTTCGCGCCGCCGCCCGCTGGCGTGGTCGAGCTGCCATTGATCAGGATCGGCTGCTTCAGATCGGCGCCGGCCACCAGGGTTGGCGTAATCGTTTTGCTGAGCACCGTCACGTCCTTGCCCAGGGCATCGAGGAAGGATGTGCCCTGGCCTTTCATGTCCTTCTGCGTGGACGACGCGGCATCGGTCTTCTGTTCGATGCGGCGGATCAGGTCCAACAGGGCCTGCTCCTTGCTCAGCAGCGTGGTCGAACCTTCCGCGCCCAGGCCAGCGCCCACCGGCAGGCTGACGGTCAGCCTGGCTTCGCGGCCGCCGCTGGCGACGTCCAGCGCGATATCGGCCAGGCCTTTGTTCGGGGTCTTGCTGTCGTCCTGACGGCTGGCCGTCACGGTCGGCACGGTCACGGTGGAAGTGGTGGTGCCGGTCGCGGCGTCGTTCGACGTGGTTTTGGTAACAGGCACGCCATCCACCAGCACCGGTGGCGGCACCGGCTCAGGTTTTGGTTCAGGCGCCACTTTGCCGATGCGCAGGGTCTGGGCCAGCTCCTTGCCTTCCACAAAATTGCCGACGTGGTCCTGGAAGACCGCCGGCCGCAGGAAGACCTGGTAATTGCCACCGTGCTGGGCTTCCACCCATTTCCCGCCAGGCACGGCGAACACCAGGGTGGCGCTCATTTCCTTGCCATTGAAGGCCTCGATCACCGGCGGACGCAGCAGCGTCAGCACCTCGCCTTTTTCATTCCTGATGCCAAACAGCCCTTGCAAGTCCGCGTTTTCCGAAAAACCGGCACCAGCGCCATCGCTGATCTTCACTTTCAATTTGAATTCGCTGGCGCCTTCCTTGACCTCGCCGTCCAGCGCGATCGCACTGACCTGGGGGCCGCCCTTGTCCAACACGTAGGCCTGTTTCAACAATTCGGTCGAATTGCCCGCCTCGTCGCTTGCACGCACCAGCAGCGTGCCGCCATCCTTCAGCAGCGGCAGCTGGCCGATGGTCCATTTGCCCGGCTCGGCCTGGGTTGCCAGCGTCCAGTGCACGCCGCCATCGACCGAGACTTCGCACACCTCGCCCGGCTTGGACGCCTCTTTCAGCACCAGCTCCAGCTTGAGATCCTGGCCTTTGACGAAGACGGGATCCTTGGCCGTGGCCTGGTACTTCGGCATATCGAGCTTCAGGTCCTGCACCTGCCATTTGGGCGCTTCGGTCAGTACCTTGTAAGCGCGCGACACCAGCATGCCGCTGTCGCCGTCCTGCGCGACCTGGAATTGCAGCGTATTGCTGCCGCTCAGGGTCACATCCTTCCACACCAGCGCCGTGCCGCTGACCTTGTCGCTGACATCGACCCAATGCGCGCCACCGTCCAGGGACGCCATCAGCTTGCCGCCGGCCGGCAGTGCCTTGCTGAGCGTGGCGCTGATGGTTTGCTTGGCTTCCTTGGTAATCAGATCGTTCGGGCTGCGGCCACTGTCGCTCGCAAACTTGATGCCGCCGGCGACGGGCAGGCGGGCGATCGTCACCACCAGCTCGTCACTGAAGTCGCTGAATAAATCGCCCCGGTCCGCGCCGGTCATCGCAGCGACTGTATAACTGCCATCCTTGAGCTTGCTGACATCCACTTTGTCAAAGGTCCACGCGCCGTTTTTAATACTGGTCGTGCCGAGGAATTCCGTATCGTCAGGGTCGTATTTGCCGTTCCGGTTGGCGTCGATGAAAAGGCCAACCACAGCATTCGAATCGACGGCAAAGCCCTTGCCGGTGAAGGTCAGGTGCGTGGCATCGGTCACATTGTCGTCGTTCTTTTCGCCGGTATCGCTGGCCGCGGCAAGGTCGGGCGCGCCCGGCTTGACGGGAACGACGTCAATCTTGATCTCGCGCGTGACCGTGGTTTTGCCATCCGATACGGCGATTTCAACGCTGTCCCGCCCCACATCGGCTTGATCGGGGCGGTAGCTGATCTTGCCGGCAGGACCAATGGCCGCGCCGCCGCTGGGCGCCGTCAGCTCGCCGTCGATTACCAGCTTGCCATGTTCGGGGCCGCGCACGATCGACCAGGTGAGCGGCTGCCCCTGATCCAGGTCCCGGACTTGCAGCCAGGGCGCCAGATCGATGATCTCATCGCTCTGCACGGCCTGGACCTTGCTGTCTAACAGGAATTCCGGCGCCGTATTGGCCTCGGGATAAACCAGACGGATTTCGTCCACCTGAAAGTCATTGGCGATTCCGCCGCCCTTCCGCGTCGCGTGAATGCTGATCTCGTCGCCAAACGGCATCTTCTCCACAGGGATATCGTATATCAGACCGCCCCGGCCGTCGGGTTCATGGTCATACTGTGCAATGATCTTGCCATCCCGTGCAATATAGAAGGTCAGCGTCTCAAGCTCGTCGGAGGAACGGACAAAGATACTGCGCAGGGCAAACGTCTCGCGCACCTCCGCGCCATCGGCGCCCGTAGTGGACTTCAGATTGACTTGTCCGAAGCTGACTTGGGCCGCCTTGCCCGCGTAGCTGCTGGTCACCAGCTTTATATCGCCGCGAAGGTGGGCGCTGACGGACAGCTTGTGCTCCCCGACCCGTTGACTAATGTCAGCACCGCTGGCCTTGCTATCCTCGAAGTTAAATCCTACCTGCTCAGCACTCATTTACAAGCTTTCACGAAAACATTGTCAACGCACAAAGACTTTCAGCCAACCAGCCTGGACGTTGCGGAAAATTGAAAAATATCAATTATCTTTGTTTTCGGGAAATGTTTCTAGCTTTCCTGGACAAACTTTTAAAATACCCAAACAGGGCAAAGGGGTATACGCGGCACAGGCGCGCTGCCCGCGAACAACCCTACCGCAGCATCGGCTTTCGGCACGCCCATTCCTCGCGCGTCTGCCCCCAAATCTCCACGGGCTCGTTCTGCCTGGGCTCGGGAAAGCGCCCCGGTCCGCGCAGGACAGAGCCCAATCTCCGGGCCACCGCTTGAGACGCAAAATTGTCCACCGCAATGACATGCACGACTTCAGACCAATTCAGCTCGGAAAACGCCCAATCCGCTGCCGCCGTGGCCCCTTCGGTGGCGTAACCCTTGCCCCAAGCTTCAGGCAGAAACGCCCAACCGATCTCCGTTCCGGGCCATCCCTCCGGGCACCAGGGCCCCACCCGACCGATCCAGCGGCCAGTGGATTTCTCGATGGCGGAAAACATGCCGCAGCGCTCAAGCGCCCAGGCGCCCGCCATGGCCATAAAACCCCGCCAGGCAACCTCCCGCGACTGGGGGCCATCAAGAAAGCGCGAACTTTCCACATTGCGCATCAGGGATGCCCATCCCTCAAAATCGCCACGGACCATCGGCCTGAGAATCAAACGCTCAGTTTCAATTTCCACCGCATTCTTGACCATCGCCCTCCCCCATTCATGGCAAGCAAACAAAAAAAGTGCAGTCTTATCGGGATAGACTGCACTCCTTCCTTCAAATCAGTTTGACGCTATTACCGTGGAGGAACGTTAATCTCAGTCGTAGCAATAGTGCTCAAGCCGTGCCGATTGGAAGCGCTGTAAGTCACCGTATAGTGCTGGGCAACGCCGGTTCGATTATTAAAATCGACGTCAAAGCTGTAATCCGGCCGGCCGAAATCGGCATGCCTGACAGCCTTGTCGATATCAATATACTTATCCGACGAGACAATTGAGATCAGCTTCACGCGTGGCGAATCGTCACTATAGTCCTTGAGTATATGCTCGATGGAGATGTGCTTCATCCAGTGCGTGCCGTGGCTATATGCATCGCCCACCACTTTGGCTTCCACATTGAAAATTGGCCTTGGGGTAAAAGTAAGCCCCCTGGCGCCCTTCAGGCCGCTCGAATCACCATCAGACACCACCCGGATAAAATCGCCGGTTACCCGGTCGTATTCCATGACCTCATTGGTATTGTTGGATACCACATACAAATTGCTGTTGCGTCCGCCAAATCTCACTGCGAACGGGTTATCGATCCCGCCCGTCCCCGGCGGCACGAAGACATCGATGAACTCACCCGTTTTACCGTTATAGCGGATAACCGCATTGGTGCCATTGCTACCGGCATATAGATTCCCATCCGGGCCAAATTCCAGTCCTACCGGGTGAACCAAGCCACCGCTACCGGGCGGAACAAATGCACCCAAAAACTCTTTCGTCTTGATGTCCCAACGCAAGATGCTGTTAGTGCCACCGCTGGCGATATAAAAAGACGTCGCATCAAAAGTCGGCATATACGGCTGAGACAAACCGCTTGTTTCATGGTCAGCAAAGACGTCTACAAATTTCCCGTTTTTGTCAAAGCGAAGAATCTTATTGGTCGCAAAATCGCCAATATACATCAGGTCATCCGGGCCAAAGTTTGGAGCGGAAGGGTTGGTCAAACCACCTTCACCGCCACGGACAAATATCCCCTTGAAACCACCGGTAAAACCATCAAAGCGGTACACATTGCCCGTATCGAACGAAGGGATAAAAAGATCCCCGTCAAAGCCGATCTGGGAAGCAACGGGCTTCGAGATAGGGTAGACAATTTTCTTAAATTTACCCGTGTTTTCGTTGAACATCATCAACTGATTTGTCCCAAAACTGCTGAGAAAATAGTTTGCATAGCGATCGCCATGTTTGCTTTCCTGCTCTTCTGCACTGATGTCGTTTTGATCATCAGCCAGCACATTCGGGGCGCCGGCGCACATTCCCACCCCGGCCAATACAATCAGAGCGCGGGACAGTTTTCTTTCCTCCACAAAGGAACGCAGGTCAGAAAATTTCCGCTTAAAAGCCTTCAACATAACGATCTCCCTTACATTAGATGTAGTTAAATGTATATTTGACTGCAATACCCAGATACCGCCCTTATGAAACTGCAACACCGCTTGCCGGCATTGATTCAATCCATATCGGTTGGCTGATCAGCTTTTCAACTGCAGCCCTTGACAGAATATCCTTTCTAACCTTGCCGGTATTGGTTTTCGGCAATTCAATGAAATAAAACACCTGCGGACGCTTGTATACCGATAAATGCTCGAGACAATAATCTCGCATCCCGCTCTCATCGATGGACTTTGATTCCTTTATTTCCAGGAACGCGACCAGCACAGGAGCCGGCTTGCCATCGATCTCAATTGACACGCCTACCACCGCAGCATCCTGTACGGCATCATTCTGGATCAGCACATTTTCTATTTCCAAAGACGAAATATTTTCCCAACCATATTCTGTTTCCACATAAATCAGGTCTTTTATGCGGTCCCGGATTTCCAAAAAACCATCCGGATAGACTATCGCCATATCTCCGCTGTAAAATAGTCCTCCGCGAAACGCCTTCTGTGTCGCTTCGATATTATTATAATATCCAAGGGCCACCGTATTTCCCGACATCGCAATCTCTCCGAGAGTGCGTCCATCATGGGGTACGTCGATCCCATTCGCATCCAATACACGCAATCCTGTTCCTGCGTGTATTGCTGGAATTCCCTGCCGTGCACGCATCCTGGCTCTTGCTTCCGGCGACAAGAACTTCCACTCTTCCTGTTCTTCGCAAACAACGAACGGCCCCAGCGTTTCATTCAAACCATATTGATGAATAAGGTTGACCCCAATTAACTCTAGCTGCTGAATTAATGTGGTGGAAGGAGCCGCCCCGCCAGTTACAATCGTCAATCCACGCAAGGAATCATTTTTATCCGGAGCCTCCGCCAGCAAGCGCACCAAACGCGGTGCGCCGGCCAAATGGGTCACTTTTCGCAAGTGGATTGTTTCAATGAACTCCGCAGAATTTCCTTGCGTCAAACTGACGTCTGGCACAAACTGCGTGCATCCCACGGCCATGCATGCCCACATATGACCCCAACCATTGACATGGAACATGGGCAAGGTCCACAGATAGCGTGAGTTTCGGTGCAAACCGATCATCATCACCTGTCCGACTGCATGAAGATATGCAGCGCGATGGCTATAGGTAACTCCTTTCGGCCGCCCGGTCGTACCGGAGGTAAAGTTAATTGCTATCGGATCCATCTCGGATTTAATAAATTTTTCCAGAGATGAATGCCCATCCTCATTTTCCAAGCAGGTTTCGTAATCCACGATGCCGTCTTCGGGCTGTTGTTCGATTCCGTCAACCAGCATGATTTTTACTACATCCGTATCGGCCGCCACCAAGCCGGCAGGAATTTTCTGAAACGATTTCTTGTCCGCAATCAGCACCTTCGCTCCGCTATATTTCAGCAGATCGACGACATCCGCTGCTGACAACCACGGATTCAACATCACGATCACCGCTCCCGCGCCAGGGATCCCAAAATGAGCCTCCACCGCGTGCACATTGTTTTCGCTCAGTACTGCCACCCTGTCGCCGGGTTCGACATGCAAGCGCGACAAGGCCTGAGCAAGGCGCCGTGACCTGTCCAGCAATTTACTGAAGCTAATCGCCTTATCCAGATAAGTTAATGCTGTTTTTTCCGGAAAAGCCCTGGCACTTCGCTCAATAAAGGTGACAGGCGAAAGCGGTGAGTGAGAATGGTTCAAAATTACCTCGTAGTTAAGCGTTGTGGATTGTATTCAAAAGTCCTTCAGCCTAAGTCAGGCGGCAATTTCTTCCTGCTTTGCATTTCTGAAATTCAAAATGCCTTGGAGCACACCGTCATACACCGTGGCGCGCGCTTCCAACATCCGCATTGCGCCATTAAAGACGCGCTGGAAATCTTCGCGGGTACGCATATGCGGCATGCCGGCGGCAAACCAGCCGTCGCCGTGCTCCTCATCCAGCTCGCAATGCACAACAAAAAATTCCACCAACTCTTCACTCAGACCGCGGCGCCGCAAATGCGCCAGAACACGCCGCTGCTGCAAAGGAATGGACAGTTCCAGGCCACCCATGCCGCCCAGCCCGTGCAGCAAGCCATCAGCAAACCAGCAGAGGTTAATTTTGGTATTCAGCAGATAGCAGGTTTCAGCATTCACATCCTCGTCCCGTGCGCCGCCAAAATGGTTCATCAAGGGCTCGAAAAGATTCGGATGGGCTTTGCTGAAATCGCCTTGCCCAAATTCATCATGCAGGTTGTGGTACAGCTCTTCGCGCATCTCAAACGGAACGATCAAACTGAAAGCGGCAACATGCAAATGGAAGCGCTGCATATTGACCCGGTAATTTGCCAGGAAGTAGCGCAGCTCTTCTTCGCTTAAGTCATCGTTATCAAAAATTTTAAACAAGGGATTATGGTTGACACGATGATCAGCGATGCGCTTTTTCAGCCATACCAGGAATTCTTCCGGGTCATGCAGATCTTGCGGGATCTCTTCCTGCGTTTGATATTGCTGCTCCACGCGCTCGATCGCATTTCGCATGGCCCACTCTGTTTCCGAACGGGCCGTACCCACGGCAAAGCCATCGCTCATCAGAGCCAGATTCAAATCAAACAAGAGAAACTGAATTTCCCGCCACACCCGTCCGCCCTTGTTCTGGAATGCATCGTGAGCCAATTCTTCCAGCAGCTTGATATTCCCTGACGAAAATTTTAACAACGCAACCTTTTCTTCGTCACTCATATCGCCAAGATTCTTCAATTTCGATAATTTCCCACTTGCCAATTGCATTTATGCCTCCATAAATAAGTGTTGCATTGATATATTTCAGACTGAAATATAAAACCATTGCTACAAATATAATCTAAAAAATAAACGACAATAAGTGCGGTTGGTCACGAAACGGCATGACGAAAGTCACTATCCCTGCAGCCGGCCGGAGAGGATGGCTGGCAAGCCCGGTCAACGCTGCTTATTCGGTGCGCCGGTCAATGCGCGCGTTGACGCTCCTGGCGTGCGCCATCCAGCAGGACCGGATCGGCGGTGGCGGCACCGGCGACCTGGCTCGCAACAAGCCCGGCAGAGGTCCGCTCCGCCCGCGCCGGTACGGTCAACCCCATACGCGGCAACCAGCGCCGCAGGCAAGGTCCGGTCATCACGTTGCTGACGATGGCCATGATCACCAGGATCGTAAATGTCTGCTGCGAAATCACGCCCAGGTCATAGCCGACATTGATGATGATCAGTTCCATCAAGCCGCGCGTGTTCATCATCACGCCCATCGCATTCGCTTCGTGCCGGCTCAAGCCAGCCATACGCGCGGCAAAGTAGGCGCCACCATATTTACCCAGTGTCGCCAGCGCGACCGTCAGTACGCACCAGCCCCAGGCGGCAGTACTGTCGAGCCCACCGATGTCGGTGCGCAAGCCGGTGTAAGTGAAAAAAATCGGCAGGAAGAACACCATCACAAAGGGACTGATACGCGTTTTCCACGCGTCAACAAACGCGCCTTGATCATGCAATACCACGCCCATCATGAAGCCACCGAAAATCGCAAAAATCCCCAGCTGGTAGGTTGCCATCGCGCCCAAAAAAATCACGGCCAGCACGATGCCCAGCAAGTTGGCTGACATGCCGTTTTTGGCCACGTCGGCGCGTTGAAAAATCCATTTCAGAACCGGCCGGACCACGATCCAGCAAAACAGCATAAAACTCAGCACGGCACCGACCTTCAACGAAAAGCTCAGCGCATCGAGATCAGACACAGCGAATGCGGTCACCAGGGCCAGCAACAGCCAGCCGACCACATCATTGATGGCGGCAGCGCTGATCGCAATCACACCAAGCGGAGCGCGGGTCAAATTGAGTTCCATCATGATGCGGCCAAGTACCGGCATCGCCGTAATGGAGAACGCGGTGCCCATGAAGAGTGCGGAGGCGACCCGCTCGGCCGCAGGTGACAGGCTGGGCGCGGAAAAATAGCCGAACGATACGCCAATCGCAAACGGCAACACTAGGCTGGCAATGGCGATCCATACCACGGCTTTGCGGTTGCTGCGTTCAGACAGGTGGGCGAAATCAAACTCCAGGCCAATCTGAAACATCAACAACACCAATCCTATCTGCGACATCATTTGCATCGGCTCCGGCGCCGAGGAGCGGAAAACATAGCTGAATAGGTCTGGGGCAAGCAAACCAAACAGCGACGGCCCCAACAGAATGCCGACGACGATTTCACCGACCACGGCCGATTGCCCCACCCGCACTGCAAGCTCAGTACCCAGCCGCGCCACCAGCACGATGACAGTCAGTTGCAGCAGGATGAAAAATAGGAGTGCTTCGGTTTGATGAACGCCAACAACAGCATGAACTTGGCTAGCAGTACTCATATATATTCTCGTTGAAAAATTGGATTGACCGCCGTAAATAGGAATAACAGGATCAAAAGCACCGGCCGCAAGAGGAACTGTCACGAGTCCGATTGACTTTCCTGATACATGAACTGAATTCAGGCCATGTCAATCGGGCTTGCCTGGCGTCGACCGGGTAGTCCGGTCGACGCCAGGCGGGACCTATTCAGTCATACTCGTTCATATGCAAGGCCCTTCTTCCATGCACACCATGCATTTCAGGATCGCCATAGCGCCTGAAATTAAACCGCATCATCTCTTCCCGGATAAACTTATTGCACATATCCACAGCCGACTGGCTCACTTCGTTTGCGTCGGAATGACTGATCACTTCGTCATACAGCCATTCAAATTTTTCTACAAAGTCCTCATCTCCGCTACTTAGGAGCAAATGCTGGAGATCCATTCCTTTTCCGGCGCCACCCTTTTCCAAATAGCTTTCCGTTCCCATGAAGCACATGAAACAATAACTCTTGAACAGGTCAAAATGCTTGAAGGATTTGTACATCCCGTTGACCATTTTTGCGACGTGGAAATATTCTTTCTTAATGGCTTTTTCGTAATCCAGCAAAACTGCCCTCTCGTAACGATCTTTGGACAGGACCGTGCCATGCAGCATTTCAACCAGGCGATGAACTGACATAAAGGTGGCCGCCAGCCCGGTGCTGAACCATGCATCCAGACCATAAGCCGAGGCGGGCAACATCGCCCATCGATCGCCAACCAGCTCTTTGTTCATGAACTGCAGGCGGCCCGTTTTAATAAACGGCATGAGTGTTTCCCGCCCTTTCAGCATGTCGTTGACCAGTGGGTATTGCTCGATAATTTCCCAAAACTCAGCGGCCCCATCTTTGTCGTTCATTGGATACAGGTCCATATCCAGGTTCACGCCAACACTGGTGACACCATTATCGAAGGGAATAAACCACAACCATCCCCCGTCAAAGCAGTGATGCTGGGTGGCGCGGGAACGCGGCACTGGAGAGCGGTCAGGATATTTGGCGCTATTATTGATGACTTCGTCGAAGGAACCGATATCCTTGAAATGCGTAAAGATACAGCGGCTGCGCAAGGGCGTATCAAATTCCGCATCCTGCAGCTTGAGATTATTTTTCTTTCCGATGATGGAGTTATAACCAGTAGCGTCAATGATGAATTTTGCGCTCAAGGGATAATCCTGGCCATCTTTCTTGCACTGCAAATCCACCTGATTTTCACCAAAAACAATATCTTCCACAGACGTTTTGTCCGTATACACAGCTCCGTACTGGACTGCCACCTCCATCAGCCGCTTATCCGATGCGGCCCTGTTATATTGGGCATCGACTTCCGGCGTCTGCACAATAATCTCGCGGAAAGGCCCAAACTGGTCGGGATTGGTTTGCCCTTTCTGGTGCACGAAATACTGGAACATTTCTTTTGGACCACAAAGCACGCCATTCCCGGAAGCCTTGATATTGTCATATGTGGACATTTCATCCAATTCCGGAATTTCATATTTCCTGCTCAGGAAACGCATTTTCCTGCTCAAGGCCGGCGTGCCCGATTCGCCCAGCGCAAAGCGCGGATGCGTTCCACGTTCAATAATGATTACCTTATATCCCAGTTTAGACAGTATCAACGCGCACGCGCTGCCGCCCATTCCGCTACCAATTACCGCAACATCATACTGCGCCATATCAATATCTCCCTTTTAAAAGACCGGCAAGGTTATAAAGCATCGGATAAAAAACCATCATTTTTCATCTACATCCAGTTCCATTTCCTACTGGCTGAAATTATTTAAACGGGGCCGTGCTCGCATCAATCGATTGCAAAAATTTCACCAAAGAGGCTATTTCTTTCTTGTCCAATGCGGCCTTGCTCCCTGAATGCGATCCTGCGTCCCTATGGTTGCGGTCAGAAACAACGCATCGTAATGTTTCGCAAGCTCCGTTGTGATAATAAGGCGGCACACTATAAGTACCTAGAATGGACGGAATATTGTAACCAGAGCCCTTGCCATCCCCGTCATGGTCGTATCCCAAGGCCTTCAGTCCAGCGGTATCCAATTCCGCGCCGCCTATCGCGTCAAAGCCGGAAATCATATTATCCGAGCCGGCAACATTTAAATTATATGAACCGATATCCCTTAGATATTTGTATAAAAACTGGAACTGATTAGCACCGCTTGAGGCAGCTTCTTTTGCGATGTCATCCGGCTCAGGCGGCAATGCAAAATTCCTTGAAGAGGTACTCCACTTGCCGCCGTTATGGCATGAATTACAACCATATTCCTTAAAAATTCGACGTCCTTCCGCTATTCTTTCCGCATTCACACCTGCTTTTGCATCGCCGCCTTTCGCCCGCAGCTCTCTCTCAGTCATTGCTCTCATCGGCGTACGAACTCCATATTGCTGCCATTCCTTCAATGCATCCAGCGCGCCTATTTCAACATTACTACCAGGGAATAAAACAGTTGCTTGGGCCCTTGTAGAATTTGGCACGCTAAATTGCGTCATTACACACGCCGCCTTCCTGAACTCATGATGCTCGCCCAGTACCAAGCCGTGGTCAGGATCAACCTTGCTTTCGGTAATTTCTGGATAGCCCGGCGTTGTTACACAAGCACGCGGTGTCTTCAGCATGCCGGGACTGGAGGTCAAGCGCGTATTGAAATCCGCATCCTGCACCTCGTCAAAAATTGCCGATGCGTTTATTATTTTTTGATCAGAGGGGTCTCTTGGATTAAATGTTCCATTAATCGCAAGCGTTTTCCTCGGGCCAGTATTAAATTGCCACACCACGCCATCTGTCAGGCCAGAAGGATGACAGCTCGCGCAGCTTTGCCTTCCTTTTTCCGAAAGACGGTTGCGACTATTTCCCAAACCACTCGGATTCACAAAGTTCCCCCGCGACGAGAAGAACAGCTCGGCTCCAACCAATTTCTTTTCTTCCTGCGAGCCCGGCGCCGGCAGCGCGCTGGTAGGAATAACCTTAACCACACGATCAGAATCGAGATCCACCACCGATACATTCCGCGAAACATAATTCAGAACATAGGCGATATTCTCTTTGGCATTGATTGCCAGCCCGATTGGATTTTTTCCTGCGTTAAAGCCGCTAGTGGACGGTTCATCTGGATCATTCAGGTCCACATACCTGGTCGTGCTGCCATTTTCCGTGAAAACCAATTGCCCATCTTGCAACACCCTTAGCTTCACAAGCAGATCACTGCCCCCTGAGGTGACATATGCATACCCTTCGCCCTTCGTTGTTGTAAACCCGATTGCATTAGGGTTTGCAAAATACAGTTCCTGCTTGTTTTTCTCAGGCACCCTGCCGCCCAAATGTAGATTGAGTGCGCCAGCATCCTTTGGCGTGCTTTCCACGTCGGTAATGGCATTGATAAATGCCTGCGTCGTTGTCGCGTAGTGAATCGGACCTGTCGGTGACGCGGCGATATTCGGCAAATACGCCGTTCCATCACGAAGGACCACACTTTGCAATTGATTCGGGAACGCATACCTGGCTTTTCCAGCAGGATCATTGAATCCTGCTATCTGTGGCGCCATACGGATAGGCGTCGGATCGCGCAAGGTAATTGCACCTGACCGGGCCAACTCTACCGTCAAGCGGCATACGATGCCTTCCTTACCCAATTCGCTAGCCTGCACGCCTTCTCTGGAAGTGAAGGATAAAAACCGTGTCACAAATAAATAGCGATTATTTGGCGAAATCGCCAAAGCCGTTGGCTGGAAATGCCGCTCATCATCCACGTCATTACATGCGCTGTCTCCGACCAGATAGCTTTCGACAACCCGGTTTGTCGTGGCATCAATCGCCGTAATGCTGTCCTGGCTACTGTTGGCCACAAACACCATTCTGCCGTCACTGGAAACCACCACGCCCCTGGGTTCAGATCCAGTTGTTAATTGCCCATTTTTCCCAATATTGGAATCCAGTGCAGCAACAAATTTATCTGGGTCGGATGAGCGTATCTTGATAAACGAGACCGTTCCGTCGCCAGCATTTGTGACATAAGCGTATTGCCCATTAGGCGATAATGCCACGCTTTGCGGATTTCGTCCCACGGCGATAGTTTTAATAACTACCAAGGTGTCAGTACGAATAACGGTAACTTCGTCGGAATCAGGGTTTATTGACCAAAGCAAGCGCCCATCATCGCTTAGCGCTATCGCGCTGGAATGGCTTGTACCAGCACTGCCATTTGCGACGCCACCAAAAACCTCCATTTGAGAAGCTAACAGACATACGGCCAGCGCCGCGGTTGCAATTACAAGCCTGCTTCTGATTTGCCGATTTTTGCCCATATTGCCAATCTCCACTAATACGCCTATCTTTCAACAATCCCGGAAAAAGTAAAGCCTCATCGAATAAGTCAGAGCCATGAATTTTTTGCACCGAATGATCAAACGCGGCTGGCACCGAGGGTTTCAAATCGTCCACGCCAATGAACCAGTGCAGCATCCTGTTCGTGATTTCCCACCGCAACGACGCGTCCTATAATGATCGCGTGAGTGTGCCGCTCGATCACATCCTCCAGCTGGCAATCGATAACAGCCAGGGCATCGCTGAGCAGAGGCGAGCCTGTGATTAAATTTCTCCAGTCACCCCATTCAAAACGCGCCGCGCCATAAAGCTTGGCATCGCTAAATACTTTGGCTACCTCATGATGATTTGCGCTCAACTGGCTTACGCCAAAGGCACCATTTGCACGCATGGCTTTAAGTGTCGAAGATCCGTGATTAAGACAAACCAGCACCGACGGCGGATCTACCGATAAAGAACAAAACGACGTCACCGTGCAACCAGTCCGATCCTGACCAGCACCGGTCGCTACCACAGATACCCCGCCAGCAAGTTCTCGCATTGCCCGTCGAAACGCCTCGCCTTCCCTATCCTGCGCCGAAGACGCCTTGAGCATATTCATTCCGCTGTAATTCACTGCAATATCTCCCCTGGTGGCATGCACCCGTTTGTTTAAGCAGCGTGAAAAAGTCATTGGATAAATCAATATCGGATGTTGCAAATATATCTATAAGGAAAAGCCAACAAAAGTGCTGTTGGTCACGAAATGATGTGACCAAAGTCACGATCTCCGAACTTGAAATTCAATCCGGCGCCACCACCGTTAAATAAGCCCGCTTAGATCGGGAGTGGGGTTTGATTGGGCGAATACCATCAACCTGGAGCGGCCCTTGGCGGAAATGTGGCCGAGTTGATTCACGCAGACGCGGATGGCGTTGCGAAACTATTAAAATTGAAGTTCGATTCGCTCACCGGTCGGACGACGCGGTGCAATTGCCGACGAAGTTGATGCAGCTTGAGCTGACGCTGCCTTGGTCGGCGGGCTGGCGGCAGTAAAGACGGCACTTACCTCGCCGCCCCGGCCCGTACTCGTCCTGCTGAACTGCCCTGGTAACTATTAAGTCTGATGCCAGAGCGGTTTAAGATATCCGCAGGAAATTTTAATTTCCCATTGCAATTGTTGCAACTTGCAATGAGAAATTTCCCAAAAAAAGCCTTTGCATTTTTCGCAGGCAAAGTAATAAAATAATAATACCACTAACTTGCATTGGATAAGTTTATCCTATGCAGTACGTAAAGGATCAGCCGCTGTACCAAAAGAACGGTGGATAGTCCATGTTCCAATATTTGAAATCAAGCCAAAAGCACTACGTGACGTTAGCCGCCGTATTTCAATACTGTTTGTTTGAGTGCTTCAATATTCGAAAGAAGTCAAACTCTTTCCATCAACCAAATAACAAGCGACATGGACCAAATTCTCATTGTTGACGACCACCCCTTAGTCATTGAGGCAATCGGCGCGGCCATATCGACGGCAGCAAATATTGAAATTATTTCTGCAGCCTCGGCTGATGAAATGAGGAAACTACTTGCTTCCGCAAAACTGAACAACCGGAGCATCCGGGCGGTATTCCTTGATCTGCAACTGCCCGACGCAAATGGAATCGATCTGATTTATGAGGTCTCCGCCAACTTTGGCATTCCAGTTGTGGCAATGTCCGGTAATGATGATGACCTGACGGTGGATGCATGCAAAAAAAATGGCGCTATTGGCTTCGTTGGCAAGGCATCCAAGCTGTCTTCCTTTAATTCAGCTCTGACTGCCGTAATTGCAGGCGGGCAGTACTTTCCCATTGATCGCATCAATGGGAAAAATCTGATACCCATCAACATTCTCGCCAGTTTGAATAGCCGGCAACGGCAACTCTTTGATCTCGTCGTTAAGGGGAAATCCAATAAACAGATTGGGAAGGAGTTATTTCTCGCCGAAGGCACCGTTAAAAATAGGGTATCGGAATTATTGAAAATCTTTGACGCGGAATCGCGTACCCAGATTCTGTTTGCCGCCTCGCAGCTGGGATACAAGCCCTCCTCCTCCCCACCTGCGCCAAGCAAAACGACGACCATTGCCGGCGGGCCGGCCGGACCAATACCATGCCGAAAACTGGCGCCCGGTTAGGTTGGGCCTTTCTATTTTGCATCTGCCAATGTGGAGGCGGCTTGTAGAACCGCTGCGGCGATCTGTTCTGCCATGGCAGGGTCCGGAACCGCGCGGGCCAAGGTGACGCCGCCGGCCAGCAGCGACAGTAACACCCAAGCCTGCGCACTGCGTTCGGCGTCAGTCCCAGCCGGCAATCCTGCAGCCACGGTCTGCATGACGAGCTGTAACTCAGTCTGATAGGCAAGGCGGATGGCCGGATCCGAGCGCTCGATTTCGGCCGATAAGCTTGGCAAAGTACACGCCTCGGCCAAGGTGCATGTTCGCTTGGGTCCCATATAGAAAGCCGCAAATGCGCCTACCCAGCTCGTTCCCTGCTCTGCGCGGACCATCTCGACCCCGGCCCGGAGCTCCTGCATTCCGGCCACGACCGCCGCCTTGAAGGCCTCGGACTTGGAATCGAAGTGCCCATAGAAGCCGCCATGCGTAACGCCGGCCTCGCGCGCCAAACCATCGACGCCAATTCCGCCGTACCCATGGCTTCTGAAGCCTCTCCCGGCTGCGGCAACAATCCGCGCGCGGCTCTCTTCCTTATGTGCCTGTGTGTAACGAACCATGTTGAAATCCTTTGTTATGACGATCGCAATACAATGATTGACAGTATTACGATCGTAATGTAATGTGAAGTTGTTGTCCAACCAACCATAGGAATAGATCATGCCACTACTCAGAGTCACCTACCAACGCGGTGCCTTGACTGCCGCGCAAAAGACAAAGTTAGCAGAGGAACTCACTTCTGCAATTCTTATCGGTGAAGTCGGAGCCGATACGCCTGCAGGCCGCTCACTGGCCTACATACTGTTCGACGAAGTCGATCCGCAGACCGAGTGGTATGTAGGTGGCAAACCTGACACGAATCCGCCTAAAGGGGGCCGCTTCTTATTCGACGTTGTATATCCAGTAGGTGCCAGTACGCGCGCTGACAAGACTGCATTGCATGAGGCAATTAACCGGATTATAGCGAACACCCTGGATGTGGATGGCACCTTCCCCAACCGCGCCAGCGACTGGGTGTTTGTACATGAGGTGCCAAATGGAAGCTGGGGCGCAAGCGGCCAAACTATCGGGATCCGTGAAATCAACCAGGTCGTCGGCGGCGCGCCGGAACGGTCTGAATACTTCGAGCGTTTGCTGGTTGCGCAGGAGCGTGTTCGTGAAGCCCACGGCTTCCCCTCTGAAGCGAGCCGTGCTGCATAAGGAGATTAGCGCGTTGCATTTGCGTTTTAACTGACCGGATCGGATGTAATCCAATGCATGCAGCTGGTTCCAGCGTCTGAACGGATCTGGAACCAGCGGCTGTTTTTACATTTACATCACGATAAATCAGGCGACGCCATCTTATTTACAATACAAATTATTGAGTATCGCTGTGGTGGAACCTCAATGGATAGCCTCATGCTGAATTTTATTGTATTGGATGGACTTAAAATTATAGGACTCTTCCGACCTCATAAGAATCTGGCAGATATAGACCTGTTTGTGGATGCATCCGTTACCTTGTTTGCGCTTGCGGCAGGAATTGTCTGCGCCCGGTTTAGCCGGCGCAAGGTTCGCGTCATCCTGATCAGGCTGCTTTTTTTAATTTTCGTTCCTTTATTGGTTGTCGCCGCAGGCTCAGGGGCGATACTGGCCAATGTTCTTTTTGCGCACAGCCTGCAAATCGGTTTGGCCGTGGGCATGCTGCTGGTGGCGATTGACTTGGCCGATCGTTGTAACTTACTGCGACAGGAAAATTTAATCCGCGAAAAACAACAAAATGAGCTTACCCGCTTTCTCGCTGTAGCGAGCCATGATTTACGTCAACCCATGCATGCGCTGAACATTTACCTCGGTTCACTCCTCAATGTGGAATTGACCGAAACAGCAAAGCCGCTGCTGACCAAGGTGTGCCAATGCGTGCACATCATGGATGAAATGTTTTTGGGCTTGCTTGACTTGTCGAAGCTGAATGCGCAGGTCGTAAAACCACGATTGGCAACTTTTCCGGTTGCGTCGGTGCTGGCGCGGCTCGAAGTTGAATTCAGTCCGCAGGCTCGCGCCAAAGGGCTGGATTTTGAGATCGAAGCTACCTCGGCCTGGGTCGAAAGCGATCCGGCTTTAGTGGAGCAGATTTTACGCAACCTCATTGCCAATGCGGTGCGTTATACGGTAACGGGAAGAATTGATGTTGTCTGCAGCAGCAATAAAAATAGATTCAATATTGCGGTCAGGGACACCGGCGTAGGTATTTCGCTACAGCAGCAAAAAACGGTATTTGATGAATTTTTTCAAATAGCCAATGTCAGCCATGATCAGAGTAAAGGCCTCGGTTTAGGTTTGGCGATCGTGCGGCGATTATGCAAATTGTTGAATGTATCGATTACCTTGGTTTCCGAGCCGGGACAAGGATCAACTTTTTCGCTTGATTTCCCGCTAATAGATAGTCCGATTGAAAACATTTCCCCAGAACGTGGTTCAGTGACAGTAAATCAGGGGTTTTTATTGGGGAAATTGGTCGTGGTAATTGAAAATGAGGGAAGCATCTGCGACGCAATGCGAACCCTCCTGGAACAGGGCGGCTGTGCTGTTGTAACAGCGGCGTCCAGCTGCGAAGCGATTGAAAAAATATCGCTAATTAACCGCACTCCCGACGTACTGATATGCGATTACAGGCTTAGTCAGCATGAAACAGGGATTGATGCCATTGGCATTTTGCATGAGAAATTCAGTGACGACATTTCGGCAATGCTGATTACCGGCGATACTGAACAAGAAATCATTCAGGAACTCTTATCAAGCGGATTTATTGTGATGTACAAGCCGGTAAAAACAGAAATGCTGCTCGAGGTTCTCGCATATATGTTGAACTAGGATCAATTCGAGCATATGCAGTACTTAATTCCTTAATGCAACACGTGCGAAATTTTCATTACCCTTCAAATCTGTGAGATTTTACATGAATAAACCTACAGAAAAAACCGACCTAGCACTTACCACCAAAACAGCAAATGACGGTGCATTTCAGAGTGCGCGCATGATATATGCAATGTTGCGTGTTCGGGATCTGGAACGGGCTATAGCTTTCTATACCGAGAGTCTTGGCATGAAGCTTTTGCGCCGCCGTGACTATCCTGAAGGGCAGTTTACGCTGGCCTTCGTCGGCTATGGCGAGGAAGAGTCAACAGCAGTCATAGAGTTAACCCATAATTGGGATGGGCGGGAGTATCAGCATGGTTCGGCCTTTGGCCATATTGCCCTGGGCGTGAGCGATGTCTATGCCGCGTGCACGGCACTGGGTGCGGCAGGGGTCAAAATCACCCGTTTGCCCGGGCCGATGAAGGCGGACCCCGATGAAGTCATCGCATTTATCGAGGACCCGGACGGCTATAGGATAGAATTAGTCCAGGTCGCGCATCGCTCTAATTTAAAAACCAATCACCAAAGCGGGACGAAATAATGCAACTTTCCAACTATCTTTTTTTTACAACAACTTGCGAGCAGGCGCTTGAATTTTACACTCAGTGCGGGCTTGGTCATGTGACGGAAGTCCTGCGCTTTGGTGTTAATGGCATGCCGGTTCCGAACGAGGCCATGCGCAACAAGATCATGCACGCGCAGTTCGAGGGACCTGGTGTATTGTTTTTCGCGTCTGATAACGATGATGCGGAACCGATGCGGGGCTCCGCTCATATTTTGCAGATGCATGACCGCAAACGAACGGAGCAGCTTTTCTCGCGTTTGGCAGAGGGCGGCGAGATCACTACGCCACTCAATATGCAGGTTTGGGGGGATTATTACGGAAAGCTCACGGACAAATTTGGTGTGCAGTGGATGTTGAACTGCGCGGTTTGAGTTGACGGCGACCGATACCTACGACTGCCATCCCGGCGCCAGCTGGTCTTATAAAAGAACAGCCTGGCGCCGGCCTGGCCGGCGGATAGCCTAATTCAACTGAAATGCCATTTATCTAAAACCCACGTCACAGGCAATGCGTTCAAGCACCGGGCTGCAATCGGCCAGTAGATGGCCATCCACACTACGCAATACTCTTAATCCTAAGCTATTGCTCAGAAAGGCGTAATCGGCGCCAATGAGATCTGCCACACCGATTGACCGTTCGCTTACTCTAAAATGTTCAATAATCAAGTTGCGCATAATCCCTGGCAAGGCCCCATTGTCAATTGGTGGCGTACATAGAAGGCCGTTAATGCAGGCAAAAAGATTAGCCGTGCTGGCCTCCGCCAATGCACCTGCACTATTCATCAACAGCGCTTCGTTCGCGCCCTTGTTCGCCGCCTCCCGGCGCGCCAGAATATTGTCCAGGTAGTTGATCGACTTGATTCTCGAAAGCGGCGAGTGCTCATTTCTGCGGGTAACCGTAGCCACGATGGCTTCCGCTGGGCCGAGCACGCTTCTTGGTTCAGCAGAAATAATCAAGGTAGGCTTAGGATTCAACGGCGGCAAGATACCGCGTGGAGCAGGCCCGCGGGTTAAGGTAATGCGCACCACCGCCTCCAGCAAGGCTTTGGAATGCAATAGCTGAAATATGGCATCCAGCAACACTGCGTCGCTAAGCAATAACGGTATGCCCAAAAAATCACATCCCGCCCGCAACCGCTTCAAGTGCCTATCCAGAAAACATGGTTCTCCATTAGAAACGGACAATGTCTCAAAAAGCCCGTCCCCAAGGGTAAATCCCCGATCTGACACGTCGACTACGGATTGCTCGACTATCCTTCCCTCGCACCATACAGCCATAAATCCACCCTTGCGCAAGGGTATAGCCGATTCACCGAATCGGCTATACCTATTTGACAAAAAACGTTACTGCTCCCGCCTACTGATTACGGGTCAAGCAAAGCAGCCTTATCAGTTGCCTCACTATAACTATCAGCCTCTGCATCGTAAATAATGAGCTTACTGCCCGATAATTTATAACTTAGCTGGCTATGGCCATCTCCAAAATAATGCCATATCGGCCGCATCACCGATTCCGCTTTGAGCAGCACCTCATCAAATTCATCTTCCGGAGTTGAGAGGAAGGTTATCGCCCCGCCAGCACCGAATCGCGTCGTTTTACCATCGTAAGATAAACTGCGGATAGCGATATTCAAGTCTGCCACCCGATTAAATCCCAGGTAGCCGATGCTTCCGCAATAGATGCCGCGTGGTGCCGCCTCGAGGCGATCAATAATTTCCATGCTGCGCAGCTTGGGGGCACCAGTAATCGACCCTCCTGGATAAACCGCCTTCAGCAAATCCACCAGGCTGCACTCGGGCTTGAGCATGGACTCAACCGTACTAACCAGCTGATGAACGGTTTTGTAGCTCTCAACATCCATCAATTTTGGAACGGATACACTACCAGGTACGGAAACCCGAGCCAGATCGTTACGCATTAAGTCAACAATCATCAGGTTTTCAGCGCGCTCTTTCTGCGACGATTTCAGCCTCCATATAATATCCTTATCCATTTCAGGATCGTCGGAGCGCCGGGAAGTTCCTTTGATTGGCTTCGTCTGTATCCTCCCATTAGGATCAACTTTCAGGAAACGTTCGGGTGAAGTGCTTAATACGTAATCATCACCACTCCTGATGTAGGCCCCAAACGGGGCAGCATTATCTTCCCGCATGAAACGGTAAAGCATAAGCGGATCCAACTTCGCCTCCAGCGAAAACAGATTGGTCAGACATATTTCGTAGGACTCGCCATCTTTAATATACGCTTTACACCTCGCTATGGCATCCAGGTACATTTTTCTATTATGGTTCAAAGCCACTTCCACTGCAGGAAAATGCATGGACTTGCGCGGAACGGTGCAACGTTTTACATCTAGTATGCGCTGCGAAACTTGCTCGATCCATTCCGATTCGCCGGCATCGCCCTCTTCTCCGATCGCCGACACCCATACAATTTGTTCTACGTGATCAAAAACAACAAATCGCTTCGCGTACATCCATACCGCGTCAGGAATATTGTTACGGTGCGATACCGGCGCGCCAAAAACAGCCTTCATTTCATAAGTCATAAATCCTACATAACCGCCACGGAAATCAAATGGCACAACATCGTCTGCATCTATGACAAGCGACTCAAGCTCATTTTCCATTTTTCCTAGGAAATATTGCCCAAATTCCTGCTCCGCCACATTGGGATCAACGTGATAGCGGATCACATCCTTCTCATCCACGGCGCCCATGAATGAATATCTTGAACCGCTGCTACTGCCAGATTGGCTATCCAGCCAAAAACTGTGCTTCGCCTCTGAAAACAGTTCAAGAAAGATATCTTCAGCATTTCGCTCGCAGAAGAAATTCTTTGCCAATAATTTTTGCTTCTTCTTTTTAATAAACCGTCCCTCTTCCATGACGTCTTTGGCAAGCGAATAAAAAGACTTCCCATGCTTCTGGCTGCGCTCCTTGGCGTAACGTTCCGCGAGCCGGCCGAAATTGATAATTATTTGCTTTCCGTATTCACTGAGAATCGATTCCGGATGAAATTGGACTCCCCACTTTGGATATTGCGTATGCTCCAGCCCCATCACAATATCGGGCTCGGTATGAGCAATGACCCTTAAAGACTGTGGAATAGATTCAGGACTGACCATCAGCGAGTGGTACCGGACCGCCTCGAACTGCGACGGGATATCCTCGAACAGTTCGCTGCCGGCATGCTTGACAATCGATACCCGTCCATGAAATGGAGTTGGCGCGTGCACAATTTCGCCACCATAAATATGCGCAAGGCCCTGCAGGCCTAAGCAGATACCCAGCACAGGAATCTCATTCTGCTCCAGTGCTTGGCGGGAAATATTGAAATCCGCGTCGTTTTCAACAGAACCCGGCCCGGGAGAAACGATGATCGCATCGAACCCGCCCCGAAGGCGCAAATCGGCCCATGTGTATTCGTCATTTCTCACTACCATCGGATCCACGCCAAATAATTGCGACACGTAGTCAGCCAGATTCCATGTAAATGAATCGTAGTTATCTATGATTAAACAGCGCATTACAGTCTCTCCATCGTGCACATAATCAAAAGCCCGCAAATTATTTACTGGCCCAATATAATCAAGTGAAAAATGGAGGGGCAATAAATCACCAATCCATCCCTATGACGATAGCGAGAAGCCGATGTTATGAAAAGTGCTACTAGTCACAAAACAGTATGACGAAAGTCACGATTGAGTGGCCGCTACTCCGACAGACGGCAGATGGCGGCTTTGCACCAGGTATTGTGGTCCCGCTCTTGAGCGGGTATGGGGGCGCCGGTGCTCAAGCCACATCCCCCTCTGAGATGCCCCCCCCCAGGCGCCGCGTCGCATCCATTTGCGGCAAAAGAAAAGGCCGCCGGGTTACCCCTGGCGGCCTGGCTGAAAATATTCTGTCTTTACTACGTTTTGGATTTGCTTAAAGCGACGCGGTGCTGATCCAGATTATCAAAGCCCCGAACTGCCACATAAATAGCACCGAGCAGCGCGGCGACAAGCGGCATAACCGGGTTTTGTGCAGATGATCGCAGAAACGCCTCCACGGCGAACGCGAAGGCGCATTTACCGAGCCGCCCGACAGCCGCCTGCTCTGCATCACGGCGCCCCGCATCGCCCAATGACCTCATGCCCGTCGCAGCGCCGGCACTGGATTATCCGCAGGCTTGGAAGCCTTCTGGGCTTTCCCCCCCCTTCTCTAGCGATGGCGATTTGATGAGGTGAAAAGCCATCGGAGCATGGTATCACTGGTCGAACGGCCATGGCATCTCGGGCATTTAGCCCCTTCAATGAATGCATCTTGCTCCTATTGCTGCCGAAGCTGAGCGAAACCTCATTTACGTGATCCCGCCCTGCCCATGAGCAGGAAAATCACCACCGCCGTTGCTGCCGCCGCTGCGGCTAAGATCTGCAACTGCCACAGCAAAGCCGCCTCGTAGACTTCCAGCAGCAGCGCACTGCCCGCTGTCGGTAAGTAAGCCAGTGCCTGCGCCATATCGCTCATGGCAAGCCAGTTCGACGCCGCCACCAGATCCCCGTCCAGTGCACCGCCAGAGCGACCATCGGACGCCGCAGCCCGCAATCCGGACAGCATCCGGGCAGACAGCATGGCGCCGACTGCCGCCAGGGCGATTCCGTCGCCGGCCAGGCGAACCGCATTGAAGATGCCCGCCGCCATGCCGGCCCGTTCCTTGGGCACCACACTGACGGCCAGGCCATCCATCACGCTCCAGGGCAGGCCGATGCCGATACCGATGACGGCCATCGCCAGATAGCGGCTTACGGTTTCGCTGGAAATACTCTGGCCCAGCCATGCCAGCCCCATTGCTGCGATAAGGAGCCCTATCGCCGACAAGGTACCGACATTGATCCAACGCGCCAACTGGCCGGCAATGAAGGGAACGATCAGCAAGGGACCGGACAAGGCGATCATCATCCTGCCCGCGATCAGCGCGCTCTCCCCTTCCACCCCGATGAAGCGTGCGGGCAGAATGACAAGCAGCACGATGTAGGCGTAGGCCGGCGCGATCGCCAGCACCTGCACGCCGACAAAGCGCGCATTGGCAAACAGCGAGAGGTCGAGCATAGGCCGCTCGCGGCGCAACTCAAGGAGGACGAAGGCGCACAACAGCGCAACGGCGCTGGTCAGCGAAGCCAGCACTGCGACATGGCTCCAACCCTTCCCGGGAGCCAGGACCATTCCAAAAATAAGCAACGCCAACCCGGCAGTGAAACTGATGGCGCCGGGCCAATCCAAGCCCGTGGCCTGCGGATCGCGCGTCTCTCGGGCAAAACGCGTAACCAGGATCACGGCCAGCGACGCCAGCAACGCCGGCAACAGGAACACCCATTGCCAACCCAACTTGTCGGTCAGCAGCCCGGCCAGGAAGGGACCGAAGGCCGCGCCCGCGCCGAAGGTGGTCCCGATCAAGCTGAATGCCCGGGTGCGGGCATGGCCTTCGAATTCCTGCGTCAGGGCCGCCATGGCGCCCGCGAAAGCCGCCGCCGCCGCCAATCCCTGCATCAGCCGCAGCAGGTCGATCCAGAGCACGGAGGGCATGAAGGGAATGGCCGTCGTCACCAGCGCAAACAGCAGCATGCCTACCAGCCAAGTCCGCTTGCGCCCATAAGTATCGGCCAGGCTTCCCGCCGCCAGGGTCGCGCTGCCGTAGGTGAGGATGTAGGCGTTGATGAGCCAGGTGAGCTCGGCCGTACTGCCGCCCAGGGCCTGTTTGATCGAGGGGACGACCACAGCCGGGCCGGCAATGCTCAGGGGAATAACCGCCGCCGTCAGGCAACCGGTCAAGATGAGGGGGACGGGACGGACGCCGTTCGGAACAAGTATAGCGGTGCTAGTCATCAGGTTTCCTGCGTATGGTTGAGAGCATTAATGCTATCCAGGAATCAAATATCGAAAAATAGGCGTACCATCCATACAAACATGACTAATTCTTCATTAATGGCAAATGAATTGGATAGCCTGAGTGGTATGAGCATCTTTGTGCGGGTGGCCGAACTGCGCAGTTTCGTGGCGGCGGGGCGGCAACTGGGCATCTCCGCCTCGGCCGTCAGCAAGGGCATCGCGCGGCTGGAAGAAAAACTCGGTGTGCGCCTGTTTCAGCGCAGCACCCGCAGCGTCAGCCTGACATCTGAGGGAGTGCTCTTTCTGGAACGCAGCCGGCGCATCCTGGCCGAGGTGGCGGCGGCGGAAAATGAGCTGGCCGGTACCAAGGCCAGCCCGCAAGGTCGCCTACGGGTCAGCCTGCCGCTGGTCAGCGGCCTGATGCTGCCGGTGCTATCGGCCTTCGCCGCGCGTTACCCGCAGATCGAACTCGACCTGGATTTCAGCGACCGGCTGGTGGATGTGATCGACGAAGGCTTCGATGCGGTCGTGCGTACGGGCGAACTCAGCGACTCACGCCTGTTGAGCAAGCGCCTTGGCAGCAGCCGCTTCCTGTGCGTGGGCGCACCCGCCTATTTCGCCCGCTACGGCGTGCCGGAACAACCGGCCGATCTGGTCAACCATGCCTGCCTATTGCATCGCTTCCCCAGCACCGGCCTTCTGGAGAAATGGCCCTTGCGCCGCGCCGGGCAGGATGTCGACGTCCGGCTCCCTCCCGGTATGACCAGCAACCACATCGAAACCCTGCTCTATATGGCACGGCAGGGCCATGGCATCGCCTGTCTGCCGGATTTCGCCGTCCAGCAAGCGCTCGCCGACGGTGCGCTGGTGACGGTGCTGGATGAGTGGACGGGTGCCGCCAGCATCTTTTGGGTCTTATGGCCGTCCAACCGGCAACTTCTGCCGCGGGTGCGCGCCTTCGTCGACTTCATGGCGGCGCACCTGCTACCGGCCGCACCGCTTAAGGCGCATGCCGGCGAGCCGTCTACGGCAAGAAGCGCAGGAATGCCAGCAGCGCCGTATTGACCTCATCCACGCGCTCCGCCCGGAGTTGGCTGGGACGGATCCACCGCGCTTAGTTTCGCTTCACCGTCAGGCCCAAGACGGCAGGCGGGATCAACTTCGACAAAGACCTCAGGAAATGCTTGCCCACCTCGTCGCTACCGAGCATCTCGATTAAAACGGCCTGGTCCGCAGGGTTCAAGGTGCGCTTTGACACATAGAATCCTGCGTCCTGCCAAGGCAAGTCTTCGAGGGGGCTGATGGACAGTTTGGCGTCCAAGCCGCTCAAACGGGCATCCTCGACAATGGTGTTGTAGGCGCTGCTATACGGCAGGATCGTCACATCGGCAATTTTGGCCTGAATCCTGCGCATCAGATCGCTCAAGTCGTTGGCGTACTGCACCCGCCCAGCCATGTCCGGTTCGAGCAATCGTCGGTAAGCGGGACCGTAGTCAAAGCCGCGTACCAAGCCGATGCGCAAGTCCGTATGCTCGATCAGCTCGTCGACCGATTGTGCCACAGTGTTTGTCGGCTTCAGGCCCACCAAAACCGCGCGGTACTTGAAGACAGGGACAAAGGTGCCGGACAGGTCGCGTTCAGGCGAGCGCGTCGCTATCGCCACAATATCGGCATCTCCTGTACGAAACAGCATTTCGAGCCGGGCACGCGGCACGACAGGGAAGCCGAACTTGCAACCATATTTGTCGCCGAATACTTCCAGCATTTCGGGAACGACGCCCGCCGCATTGCCGTTTTTGACGACGACGGTCATCCCATGCCGCGCAAGGGGAACCTTGATCGGGCGCGAACACATGGCCAGTGCGAATCCTGGCCAGGCACAACAAAGGGTTCCAAAAGCAATCCATTGGCGGGCGTTCATATTTCAACTATTCAGAAGGTGACAGCTCGGCTCACATCAGAGAACCTGTCAAAAATCCAGCCCAGAAATGAAAAAGCCTGCGATCGAAAAATCGCAGGCTTTTTAATGAATTCTTGGTGGGAAGTGCAAGTTTCGAACTTGCGACCCCTGCAGTGTGAATGCAGTGCTCTACCCCTGAGCTAACCTCCCGAAGTGGCACTATTATAGACGACGAGCACAAAAAGTAAAAGGGTCAAATAAAACTAATTGCAAACAAGCACTCAAGCAGCAGCCGCGCGCCAGACGCAGCTGCCCTTCACCGCCTTATCCAGACCATTGAGCAAGTCTTCATGGGCGGCAACTTCATCGGCGCTGGCGGACAGCACCAGCACATCGGCCAGTGCCACGTGTTCCAGCTGCACGCCACCGCCGGCGGCCTCGACTTCAACGTCCATGCTCAGACTGTTCTGGCCGCGCGTCATCGCCAGGTACACATCGGCCAGCAATTCCGCATCCAGCAGCGCGCCGTGCAGCTTGCGGTGGGCGTTGGAGATGCCAAAGTGGTCGCACAACGCGTCCAGCGAGTTGCGCTTGCCGGGGCGCATTTCCTTAGCCTGCACCAGGGTATCGATGACGCTGCCATAGTGCCCGTCGAACGGCGGCAGATTCATCATCTTGAACTCGTGGTTCAGGAAGGCCAAGTCGAACGGCGCATTGTGAATGATCAGCTCGGCGCCGCGGATGTATTCGCGGAACTCTTCCACCACCTCGTGGAAGCGCGGCTTATCGCTGAGGAACTCGGTGGTCAGGCCGTGCACGGCCAGCGCGCCCTCTTCCGATTCGCGGTCGGGATTGAGGTAGAAGTGCAGGTTGTTCCCGGTGAGCATGCGGTTATGCAGCTCGACGCAGCCGATCTCGACGATGCGGTTGCCCAGTTTCGGGTTAAAGCCGGTAGTTTCGGTATCGAGGACGATTTGACGCATGGATCTGGGCGGTAGAAGAAGGAATCAGGCAAGCCGGGCAGTATAGCAAAGCCCGGCCGTAAAGACTTATTTACGGCGCACCAAGTCGACGCCGCGGTTGGCCAGCTGGTCGGCACGCTCGTTGCCGGGGTGGCCGTTATGGCCGCGTACCCAGCGCCACTCCACCTTGTGCATGGCTTGGGCCTGATCCAGCGCCTGCCACAGGTCGGCATTCTTGACCGGTTCCTTGGACGCGGTCTTCCAGCCGCGCGCCTTCCAGCCATGGATCCATTCGCTGATGCCTTTTTGCACGTATTGGCTGTCGGTGTGCAGCACCACATCGCAAGGCCGCTTCAGCGCCTTGAGCGATTCGATCACCGCCATCAGCTCCATGCGGTTGTTGGTGGTGTTCAGCTCACCGCCGAAGAGCTCCTTTTCGGCCTCGCCGGCGATCAGCCAGGCGCCCCAGCCGCCGATGCCAGGATTGCCCTTGCATGCGCCGTCGGTGAAAATTTCTACTTTATCCATCCTGCCGTTCTCTATGTTTATTCGTGGCCGGCACGCCCACGGCGGCCGTCGCCCGGTTCTTGCTCCACGCCGGGCCGATCAGACGCATGCCTTTGACGCGCTTGATGGCCTGCACCGCGTACACCGCGCCCAGATAGGGCCACCAGCGGGCGCCGGCATGGTCCATGAAGGCATAGCGCTTGAGCCATTTCTCGGTGCGGCACGCCGGGGCGTAGCAGCCGAAATGGCCATTGCTGACTTCCATATTCAGTAATTTTAACCAGTCTTTGATGCGGGGCATAGAGATGAACTCGCCCGCCTGCGGCAGATAATGGCTGCCGGTGAGGCGTCCGGTCACGCGCCGCATGCCCCACAGGCTGGCCGGATTGAAGCCGCAGATGATCAGCTTGCCCTCGGGAATCAGCACGCGCTCGACCTCGCGCAAGACCTGGTGCGGCTCAGCCGCGAATTCCAGCACATGGGGCAGCACCACCAGGTCCAGGCTCTGCGAGGCGAACGGCAGTTCGGCATAGTCGAAGGTGACGGCGACCTGGCGCGCGTCGCCGGGCTGGCGCCGCGCGCGCGTGTCGGCCAGCCATTTATTCGGCATGCGGCTGGCCGCCAGCGCGTCGATTTGCGGTGTGCCGATCTGCACCGCGTTGAAGCCGAAGATATCGGCGGTCAAGGCGTCCAGCGTGGCCTGCTCCCAGGCGCGCGCATAAGCACCGGCCGGCGTTTGCAGCCAGCCGTCCAGCGCTATAATGGATTTTTCGGATGTCGCACTATCCATGCCACTGCCCTATGACCAATTCCACGCTCCAAGTTCTGACTGTTCCTGCATTCAATGATAACTACCTCTGGCTCATCCATGACGGCCAGCATGCCGCCGTGGTCGATCCGGGCGACGCGCTGCCGGTCCAGGCCGCGCTGGCCGCGCATGGCCTGACGCTCTCCGCCATTCTACTCACCCACCACCATGCTGACCACATCGGTGGCGTATCCCAGCTATTGCAGCAAGGCAGCGTGCCGGTGTTCGGGCCGCGCCATGACGGCATCGCCGCCGTCACGCAAGCGCTGGGCGATGGCGATGTCATTGCAGTGCCGGGCCTGGACTTGCGCCTGCGCATACTCGATGTGCCGGGCCATACCAAGGGCCATATCGCCTATGTGCGCGAAGGCGCCGAACCCTGGTTGTTCTGCGGCGACACCCTGTTCGCCGCCGGCTGCGGCCGCCTGTTCGAAGGCACGCCGGCGCAGATGGCCGCCTCGCTCGACAAGCTGGCCGCCCTCCCCGACGCCACCCTGGTCTACTGCGCCCATGAATACACCCTGGCCAACCTGCGCTTCGCCTGCGCGGCCGAACCGGACAACGCCGCTCTGCGCAACCGCGTCGTCAGCGATAATCGGAAACGCGAACAGGGCGTCCCCACCGTACCCAGCACCATCGGCCTGGAAAAGGCCACCAATCCCTTCCTGCGCTACCGCGAGCCGGCCATCGCCGGCCAGCTGCACAGCGCAGGCAAGCTGGCGCGCGGCGCCGCCCCGCTGGAAGTCTTTGCTGCACTAAGAGAATGGAAAAACCACTTTTAATGGAGACTACATGGAGACAGTAAAGTTTTACTTTGACCCAATCAGCCCGTTTGCCTGGCTGGCCACCAAACAAATCGCGCGCATCGAAGCGGCTGGGGTGCGCGTGGAAATGCAACCGATTCTGTTCGCCGCCATGCTCAATGCACACGGCCAGAAAGGTCCGGCCGAAATCCCGGCCAAAAAAGAACTGACTTTCCGTGATGTAATGCGCCAGGCCAAGGCACAAGGCTTGCGCTTCGTGGGGCCGCCCGGCCATCCCTTCAATCCGCTGACCGCCCTGCGCATGGCGAGCGCCATCGGCGACAACGGCGAGCGCCAGCGTTTCGTCACCGCCCTGTTTGCCGCCATCTGGGAAGACGGCCTGAACCCGCACGATGCCGCCGCCATTGCCGGCATCGCCGACCGCTGCGGCCTGAATGGTGTCGCCCTGCTTGACGCCACCGGTACACCCGCGATCAAGCAGGCGCTGGCCGACAACACGGAGCAGGCCATTGCCGCCGGCATCTTCGGCGTCCCCAGCTTCGTCTACCAGGAGGAAATCTTCTGGGGCGCCGACCGCATCGACTCCCTGCTGCGCCGCATCGCCGGCGAGCGCATCGACGAAGCCCAGCTCGCCGCTTTCCTCGCCCAACCTCCACTCGCCCAGCGCCGCTGACCCGCCCGCCGGATGGATGAGCTCGTGTCCGATTGGGGTCAGACCCCAAGGTGGACACGGGCTCAGCCATTCGGCAGCGCGACTTCAGGCGGGTTTGCGGGCGCGGCGGCGGCGGGCGTCTTTGGGGTCGGCGATCAGGGGGCGGTAGATTTCGATGCGGTCGCGCGCGTGCAGCACCGTGTCCAGGGTCTTTTTCTTGCCGTAGATGCCGACGGCCATGGTGACGAGGTTGATCTCGGGCGCATCTTGCAGCACGCCGCTCATTTCAATGGCTTGGCCAATGGTGGTGCCTTCATCCACTTCCAGGGCGCGCAGCAGGGCCGACTGGGGATGGGCATAGCAGACACTGATCTTGATTTTCTCAGCCATACACCGTCTCGGCGCGCTTGCAGAAGGAGTCGACCATGCTGTTGGCGATCATGCCGAACACGGGGCCGACCACCTGTTCCAGCAGGCGGCTGGAAAATTCGTAATGCAGGTCGAGTTCGACCTTGCAGGCGTCGTCACGCAGGGCTTTGAAGGTCCAGGTGCCGTCCAGGGTCTTGAAAGGGCCGTCGACCAGCTTCATCTTGATCAGGCTGGGCCGCGTATTGGTGTTGGCGGTCGTGAAATGCTGGCGGATGCCGCGGTAATGGATGCCAACGCTGGCCACCACGCTGTCTTCGCTGCGCTCACGAATCTCAACGCCACCACACCAGGGCAAAAATTTGGGATAATCTTCGACCTTTGCGACCAGCTCGAACATTTGTTCCGCGCTGTATCCCAGAAATACCGACTTGTGAACTACTGCCATTGCGTAACCGTTTGCTATGATGTTGGATTGCCGCGCCCCGCGCGAAAAACCGTAGTTTAACCGACCTGCGCATATTTACCACTCATGACCATTGCCGATAACCGTAAAGCCTTTCACGACTATTTCATCGAGGACCGCTATGAAGCGGGTCTCGTGCTCGAAGGCTGGGAAGTCAAGGCGATCCGCGATACGCGTGTGCAGATCAAGGAAGCCTACGTCACCATCCGCGACAAGGAACTGTACCTGTTCGGCGCGCACATCAGCGCACTGCCGACAGCGTCCACCCATATCCACCCGGAAGCCGTGCGCACCCGTAAACTCTTGCTGCATCGTCAAGAAATTGACAAGCTGATCGGCAAGGTCGAGCGCGCCGGCTATACCCTGGTGCCGCTCAATCTGCACTACAAGGGCGGCCGCGTGAAATGCGAGATCGGCTTGGCCAAGGGCAAGAAACAGCACGATAAGCGCGCCACCGAGAAGGAACGCGACAGCAACCGCGAAATCCAGTCGGCCATGAAGCAGAACCGCCGCTGATCCAAGTGTCGCCGCCGGGCCTCAAATCCGGCGGCAACAATTTCCAAATAGAAACATTCATGTTACACTCGCCGGGATGAAGAACTTACCGAGCTGGAGGAAACAATGGATGTGAAAGCCGCTGCTGCCCTGATGGCCGCCTGCGCATTGGCCGGCTGCGCCATGCCCTATTCCCCGGTGCCGGTAGCCACCAACTTCCCGAATACCGAACAGCCCAAGCTGCAGGCGGCCGCCCACTGGGATGTGATCGCGCGCCATGTGCAAAAGAATCTGTCGAACGAGCTGAAAAAGAGTTCGCCCCGTCCCTTCTACGTGACGGAGCCGAAAAGCGGCGCGTCCGAGTTCGAGCAAGCCCTGGCCAGCAATCTCATCACCTCGATGGTGAATGCCGGCCATACCGTCTCGCTGACGCCGGCCGGTGCGCTGAAGGTGGAGGTGAAAGTGCAGGCGGTCAGTTTTGCCGCCAACCGTCCACAGTACACCTACCGCGGCGAACCGACCGCCCTGGCGGCCGGCATCTGGGCCCTGAGCGATATCGACCCCACCGTTGGCCTGGTCAGCACCATCGCGGCGGCCGATGCCTATCAGTGGTTCCGCGCCAAGTTCGCGCCGGGCGTCACGCCCAAAACCGAAGTGATCGTGACGGTCTCGGTGAGCGACCAGTACCGCTATCTGGCGCGCACCAGCTCCGCCTATTATGTCGCCGATGCCGATGTCGCCCTGTATGACGGCGGCATGATCAAGGAATACAAACTGCGTGGAGACCGCTAATGCGCCCTGTTAAAGCCCTTTGCGCCAGCGTCCTGGCCCTGCCACTGCTGCTGTCCGGCTGCGCCAACCAGCCCAAGGAAGAAGCCAATTACAACACCGTCTCGTCGAACCAGTTCGTCGCCGCCAACTACAATGCGGCCGACTCGCTGCTGCGTCAGCTGGCCGGCAAGCTGCAGGCCGACAAGCCGGTGATCATGGCCACCGTGGTGAATATCGATGCGCTGGAGCAGACTTCGACCCTGGGCCGCCTGATTTCGGAACAGATTTCCACGCGCATGGCGCAAGGCGGCAGCAAGATGCTGGAAATGAAGCTGCGCAACAGCATCTATATGAAGCGCAACCAGGGCGAGCTGATGCTCACGCGCGAACTGGGCGAAGTGGCGCTGACGCACAAGGCGCAGGCCATTGTGGTCGGTTCCTATGCCGAGACCAGTGATATGGTCTTCGTCAATATCAAGGTGGTGCAGCCCAACACCAATTACGTGCTGGCCGGCCATGACTATGTGCTGGCCAAGGAAGGCATCGTACGCTCGATGCTGCTGCAGCGCTAAGCCCCCCCCCCTCCTTCCTACAAAAAGCCCAGCCTGCGCGCCGACGCGTTGTAATTGGCCAGGTTGGGCAGCAGCGTCAGCAAGGCGCTGTCCGATACACCCAGCCAGCTCCCCAGCGTTGCCGCATACTGGTCGACGGAAGTCGTCGGCAGCAGCCGTCCCTGTCCCACATCGTCGGCGCCGTTGTTCGCCACCAGCGGCGGCATACCGTAGAAGCTGCGCCCCTTCACGGCGCCGCCCAGCACGAAATGCATGCTGCCCCAGCCATGGTCCGAACCATCGGTATTCACCGTCAGCGTACGGCCGAAGTCCGAGGCGGTGAACGTCGTCACCTTGTCCGCCACGCCCAGCTCCACCGTCGCCGCATAGAAGGCCGACAGCGCGTTCGCCACGCTGCCCAGCAGGCCCGGATGCACGGTGCTCAGGCCATCATGGGTATCGAAGCCGCCCAGCGAGACAAAGAAGACCTGCCGTTTCGCCCCCACCGAGCCGGAGGCAGCAATCATGCGCGCCACCATCTTCAGCTGGTCACCCAGGCTGTTCGACGCTGGGAAGGCGGCATTGACGGCCGGCGCGCTGGCCAGCGCGGTGCTCAGCGTGGCATTGGCGTCGATGGAGCGCTTGGTGACGCGGGTGTATTCCTGTTCCAGCAGATGCGCGCGCGGCTGGGTGAGCATGGTCTGCAAGGCGCTGCTGGCGGCAGTGGAGCCGAATAGCGGCTTTTGCAGCGCATCGAAGGACACCGGCCCGCTGCTCGACACCTGGTACTGCACGGCCGAACGGCCGGCCAGATAGACGGCATTGCCGGAGACGTTGACGCAGGTGAACGTAGCATTGCCATTGCCTGCTTCGAACAGGTCGCCGATGCGTCCGCCCCAGCCCGAAACCGCCCCTTCCGGCGCGGAGGATTGCCAGATCGATTGCTGGTCGTTGTGCGAAAACAGCTTGGGCGGCAGCGGCACCGACTTGGCCAGATACTGCTGCTTGGTGGTGGGCTGGACCAGCGGCCCGACATTCAGCAGCACGCCCATCTTGCCCGCGTCGAACAGCGGCAGCAGCGGCGAAAGCTGGGGCGCCAGCGCATATTGGCGCAGCACGCCGCTGGAATCGGCCGGAGCGCTGGCGGGATTCAGCAAGGTGGCGGCCAGGCCATCGCGCGCCAGCGCCAGCTTGGGGCGCAGATTGTAGTAGGCGTTATAGCTGCTGGTGTCGTAGGGCACCACGGTATTGGCGTAGTCGTTGCCGCCATACAGGAAGACGCAGACAATGGCCTTGTAATCGCTGGCGGTGGCGGCCGAAGCCTCGGCCAGCGCGGCCAGGTTCAGCGCCCAGGGCGCGGCCACGCCCGCCACGGAAAGGGCCGATGCCCTTTGCAGAAAAGCGCGGCGCGACGCATTCATCGTGCTCGAACGGCTCATGATGGCTCCTTACTTGAGAACGACGAAATCGGGCGCGGCCAGCACCAGCGTCAGGGCGGCGCGGATGCGGTTCAGGCGCGCCGCATCCGTGCCGCGCGTCATGGCATTGATGGCGCCCACGATCAGGGCTTGCGACTCCGCACCCAGCTGGCCGGCGGCCAGCTGGGTATTGATCTCGGCCAGCAAGGCGTTGCCGTTTTCGGCCAGCGGCATCAGTGACGCGTAGTCGGGAGCGAGGTCGCCAAGACGGCCGGAAACGGCACGCTGCATGAAGTTCACATAGCCGACCACCGAGGTTTCATTGGCGATCTGGAATTCCGGCGCAACCAGGCCGGCGCTGGCGATGCCGCTATTGGGCGGCACATAGCCGGGGCGGAAGAAGTTGAACACCGAGGGCGAGCGCAGCGGGCTTTGTCCCAGCTTGCTGGCCGGGTCGCTGGTATTGCCGGCGGCCCAGGCATCGCTGGCCGACTTCACTTCATAGGCGCGCGCCCAGGCCAGGAAGCGCAGCATGGGTTCGCGCAGCTTGCCCTGGCCGGGCGCCGTCGCATCGCTGCGCCGCGCTTCCGGATCGAGCAGCACGGCCTTGACGACGGCGCGCAGATTGCCGCGCGCACCCGTGCCATCGTTGTTGAAGGCGGCCGCCACCCGCCACACATAGGCCGGACTGGGGTTGCTGCACACCAGGCGCTGAATCAGCTGGCGTCCGATGAAGGGGCCGACATTCGGATGCGCATAGATGATGTCGAGGGCCGCGTTCAAGGCATCGGCTCCGCCCAGCCCCGCCGGCACACTCTTGCCGAGGAAGCTGGAGGCACCGCTTTCATGGCGCGCCGCGATCTGCTGCATCGGACGGCGCAGGAAATCGGGCGTGCTGGTGTCGCCGCCCGCCAGGTCGAAGTCCCAGCCGGTGAAAACGCGCGCCAGGCCGCTGATGTCTTCCTGGGTATAGGTGTAGAACGGCGCACCGCCCTTGCCCGTCTGCGGCGTGCCGTCCTGGTTCAGCTGCACCAGACCGATGGTGAACAGCTGCATCAGCTCGCGCGCATAGTTTTCGTCCGGGTGGGAGCCGGTCACCGGATTGGCTTTGCGGCTGCCGCGATAAGTCAGGTACTGGCCCATGGCGGCGCTGGTGGAAACCTGGCCCAGCAAAGTGCGGTAATTGCCGAAGGCGTTCGCTTCCAGCAGATCCATATACGCGGCGGCGGAAAACTGGCGCCAGCCAGAACCCACCAGGCCACTGATCGAAGTCACCAGGATTTCAGACAGGGCCAGCGTGACGCGCTGGCGCAGCGTGTCGGGCGATGCAATCAGCTTGCGCCAGACTGCGGGATCGAAGCCCGCTTCCGAATTTTTATACGTGATGGCGCTGAAGCCCTTGGCCACCAGCCAATCCCAGCGCCAGCCGCTGGCGGGCATGGCGAATTGCGCATCAAGCCAGCCGGCATAGCCCAGCGACTGCACCTGGGCGATCTGGGCGCGGCTGGCGCCCAGGCTGGCCTGGGCCAGGAAACGGGCGGCATCGGCACCGGAGGGGGGATCGGAAGGCATGGCATTCATGGCGACTCCAATGCGGCGGGGCTGGGTGGAGCGGGCTTCCTTGCTATCGAGCAATAATAATCCAATTTAACCGGCCTGGGCAGCGGATTTGTAACAAGCAGTGAACGGCTTGCCACCTCGCGCGCTCCTGCTTTGGTGCTAGCATGGTCCGGGAGGTGAACCGTTTGGCCCGTGGCCGGAATATACCGGGTGAAGGAGGATCGGGGATGGCGCACGAACAGGGCCGCCTGCCCGCCGCCGGCAGCCAGGCAAGGCTGGACGCGGACGAGATAGCGCTGCTGCGCGAAATCGTGGCCGGGGATCGGCGCGCGTTCGAAACCTTGTACCGCCTCTATTTTCCACGCCTGATACGCTTTCTGGGCCGGATATGCCGCAATCCCGCCCTGGTTGAAGAAGCCGCCAACGACACTTTCCTGGTGGTCTGGCGCAAAGCGGCCAGCTATGACGGCAGTTGCAAGGTTTCGACCTGGATTTTCGGCATCGCCTGGCGCAAAGTGCTGAAAGCACTCAAGCTCGATGGCATGGCGCCAGCAGAATCGACCGAAAGCGCGGATTGTTGCGACGAGACCACGCCCACGCCGGAACGGCAGGCCGAGGCGCATGAATTGTCGCGCCGCATCGACGCTGCGCTATGCCAGTTGCCGCTGGCCCAGCGCCTGGTCGTGGTGCTGACTTATTTCCATGGCCTGGGCTATGGCGAAATCGCCGGGATCGCGGGTTGCCCGGCAAATACCGTCAAGACCCGCATGTTCCACGCTCGCCACCGGCTCAAATCCTTGCTGGCGGACGTCCAGGAGGAAGCGCCATGACTTCGCGCATCGTCACGCTCGATATCCCGGCCCACCAGGCCTTGCAGGAATTGCTGCCCTGGTATGTGAACGGCCTGCTCGGCGCGCAGGATAACGCGCGGCTGCGCTTGCATCTGCTGGACTGCGCCGCCTGCCGCGCCCAAGCCGACTGGGAGCGCCGACTGCACCAGGCCGCGCAGGAAGCCCCTATCCCACCGCTGCCGGACATGGAGCAGGCGCTGACCCGCCTGCTGGCACGGCTACCGGAAACAACTCAGGCGCCGCCGCCAGCCCCAGCTCCGCAGTCAGGGAGAGGAGCCGGTAGAGGCTGGACGCGCGCCATGGCAGCCTGGCTGCGGCGCTGGCCTGCCCCTGGTCGCTGGGCCTATGTCCTGATCGCCGTGCAGGCTGTTCTGATCCTGGCGCTCTGGATGCCGAGCCCCGCTCCAGCCCCTGGCTATCATGCCCTGGGCATGGCAACGGCCCAGGCCAATGCCGTGATCCTGTTCCACCCCGCCACGCCGGAACGCGAGCTGCGGCGCCTGCTGCGCGCCCACGGCGCCCGCCTCAGCGGCGGGCCAACCGTCACCGGCGCCTACTTGCTGCAACTGCCAGCGGAGGCACGGCAAGCCACGCTGCTGGCACTGCGCGCCGAAGCCGCCGTCGAGCGAGCAGAAGCCCTCGATAGCGGCGCCATTGGAGAAACGCCTTGAACGCGCCGGCCAGCCTGGGCGGCGCCTTCGGCATCCTGCCGTCCTTGCTGTTGTCGTGGCTGCTGGCCAGCGCGAGCGCAAGCTGTGCGGCGCAGACGGCCGGCCAAGCCTGGCGCCCATGGGGGCCGCCCGCCACTACGCCAGCCGAGCTGACGCTGCTGGCCGACACAGCGCCAGCAGCGCCGCAGGCGACGCACCAGCTGCTGGTTCTGCTGCGCATGGCGCCGCCCCACTTCCGCCCCGACCAGGACTACGGCGGCCGCTATGCCGGCGATAGCGGCCGCGCTGCGCGCCGCCGCCTGGCCGAGGAGTTGGCCCGGCACCACGGCTTGCTGCTGGTCGACGACTGGGCCATGCCCGCGCTGGGCCTGGACTGCTATGTCTACACTTATCCTGCCGGCGCCGATGCCGACGCGCTGAGTGCCCTGCTGGCGCGCGATCCGCGTGTCGAGTGGGCCCAGCCCATGCAGCAATTCCAGGGTTTGCAGGCCCAGGCTTCGCTCGCCTTTGCGCAACCCGCCGTACAGTACTGGCGCCTGGCCGAACTGCACCAGCGCGCTACCGGGCGCAAAGTCACGGTGGCCGTCATCGACAGCGGGGTGGACACCGGCCATCCCGACCTGGCTGGGCAGATCGGCCACGCCGAAAACTTCGTCGATGCCAGCCCCTATGCCGCCGAGGCGCATGGCACGGCCGTGGCGGGCATTATCGCCGCGCGCGGCGGTGGTGCCATCATCGGCGTGGCGCCGGCCGCGCGCTTGCTGGCATTGCGCGCCTGCTGGGAAAACGCGGGCGCCACGGCGCAGTGCAACAGCTTCACGCTGGCCAAGGCCCTGCATGCGGCCATCCTGCGCCACGCGCGGATCATCAACCTGAGCCTGGCCGGTCCCGCCGACCGCCTGCTGGCGCGCCTGCTCGACGCCGCGCTGGCTCAAGGCGCCACCGTGGTCGGCGCCGCCGATCCGGCGCGGCACGCCAGCTTCCCCGCCTCCCACCCCGGTGTGCTGGCCGTGGCGCGCCTGGAGGATGCCCCCGTCCTGAGCGGGACCACACTGCTGGCGCCGGGCAGCGATATTCCGGTTCCGGCACCAGGTGCGCACTGGATCATCGTCAGCGGCAGCTCGTATGCCGCCGCCCACGTGGCGGGCATGGCCGCGCTGCTGGCGGAATTGCAGCCGCAAGCCGGCGCCGGCGCCATCCGCTACGCCTTGATCGCCAGCGGCGGCGCGAACGCTGGTACCATCGACGCATGTGCCACCATTGCCCACGCGGCCGCCGCGTGCGCCTGCTCATGCACGTCCCCAGCCCCGCCTCCCTGATCGGCACGCGCCGCGCGACCAGCATGGCCATGCTGGCCGGCGCCTGCCTGGCCGGTGCCGCGCCTGCCGCCTCGGCCCAAGTCAGCGGCAGCATCGCCTACGCCAGCGACTACCGCTTTCGCGGCATGTCTCTGAGCGATGGCCGCGCCTCCGTGCAGTTCGGCCTTGCATACGATGGGTCCGATGGCTGGTATGCGGGCGCGCTGCTGGCTGGCACGCGGCTCGACGCAGGCCGCGCCGGCCAGCACCTGCTGGCCTATGGCGGTTATGCGCAGCGCCTGGCCAATGGCCTGGTCTGGGAACTGGGGGGCAGCCGCTCCGCGTTCAGCCAGGCGCCGGACTATGGCTATGGTGAACTGTATGCCGGGCTGTCCGGCGAACGTTTCGGCGTGCGCCTGTACTACTCGCCCAATTACTTCGGACACGGCGCGCGGACCCTGTATGCCGAGATCAACGCCACCCTGTCCTTATCCCGGCAGGTGAAATTCCTTGCCCACCTGGGCCATTTGCATAACCTGAGCGGCCCAAGCTATCCTCAGCGCTACGATGCGGGCGCGGGCCTCGTCTTCAGCATCGGCCAGTGCGCGCTACAAGTGACGCACAGCCATAGCGCACTGCGCCATCCCGCCTACGCCAATTCCATTTATCGCGCCGACCGCACCAGCGTCAGCGCCAGCTGGTCCTTCTGAGAATTTCGCCGCACCGGTGAACCGTGCGCCCGCCGGCGGGAATCCACGGCATTCCATGCCGATAAAGAAGGAGGACATATCATGAATATTCACAAGCTGGCATTCCCTGGCGCATGGCGCGGCCTGGCGTCGGTGGTGCTGCTGGCCGTTTGCGCCAGCTTAAGCGCCTGCGGCGGCGGTTATGGCGGCGATGGCGGCAGCCCGTATATGCCGCCCGCCCCGGCACAGGCAGTAACGCGCTTCGCGCTCAGCCCCCTGGTGTCGGATGGCCCAGGCGTGCCGCACACCGATCCGAACCTGATCAATGCCTGGGGTCTGGCCTTCAATCCCCAGGGCTTTGTCTGGGTTGCCAACGCCGGCAGCGCCAAGTCCACACTGTATGACGGCAATGGCGTGCCGCAAACCCTGGTCGTCAGCACCCAGCCCGACCCGACCGGCATCGTCTTCAATGCCAGCAGCGACTTCAAGGTCAGCCAGAATGGCCTCAGCGGTGCCAGCCCCTTCCTGTTCGCCAGCGAAGGCGGCGTCATTTCGGGCTGGTCGCCCAGCGTCAACCGCACCCAGGCCATCACCGCCTACGACGGCAGCGCGGCGGGCAAGGTGTATAAAGGGCTGGCCATCGGCAGCGTCGCTGGCGTCAACTATATCTACGCCACCGACTTCCGCAACAACACCATCGACGTGTTCGACGGCAGCTTCAATAAAGTGAATCTGGCGGACAGCTTCCGCGACGGCGGCATTCCCTCCGGCTACGGCCCCTTCGGCATCCAGGCCATCGGCGACAAGCTGTATGTCAGCTATGCGAAACACCAGACCAGCGGCGACGATGAGCAGCACGGCGCGGGCCTGGGCTATGTATCCGTCTACGATATGCAGGGCAATTTCCTGCGCCAGTTGGCTGCGGGCGGCATGCTGAATGCCCCCTGGGGGGTGACGCTGGCGCCCGACAATTTCGGCAGTTTCAGCAAACTGATCTTGGTTGGGAATTTCGGCGATGGCCGCATCAATGCCTATGATCCGGCCAGCGGCGCCTATATGGGTGCGCTCAGCAAGAGCGATGGCGCTGCCATCGTCATCGACGGTCTATGGGGACTGGCTTTCGGCAACGGTATCAATGCGCAGCCGACGAATACCCTGTTCTTCACCGCCGGACCGGGCGACGAAGCCCATGGCTTGTATGGGCGCATCGATATGCAGTAAGTCTATGCCACCGCTTCGCTCAAGCCAGCATCGCGGCGAGGCGCGGCAGCAACAGTTCCGCTGGTTCGCCCACCTTCAGCGCCAGCAGATGGTCGGCGCGCGTCAGCCCGGCGTTGATGGCGGCGATCGGCTTGCCGCTGTCCGCCGCCAGTTTGCAGAAACGGAAGCCGGAAAACACCATCAGCGAGGAACCGACCACCAGCAAGGCGTCGGCCTGCGCCATCATTGCAAGCGCCGCTTCGGTGGTGGCCTTGGGGACGTTATCGCCGAAGAAAACCACGCCGGGCTGCAGCATGCCGCCGCAGCTAGTGCAGTGGGGAATATGAAAATCCTCCAGCGCCTCCGGCTCCAGCTGGGCATCGCCATCGGGCAGGGGCCGGGCCAGCGTATTCGCCATGTGCGGATTGGCCTCGGCCAGCTGCTGCTGGATATCGGCGCGCGCAAAGCGCGTCTGGCATTCCAGGCAGACGACGGTGTGGATATTCCCATGCAGCTCAATCAAGGCACGGCTGCCGGCCCGCTGGTGCAGGCCATCGACGTTCTGCGTGATGAGGGAGGCGATATGACCACCCTCCTCCAGCGCCGCCATGGCGTGATGGGCGGGATTCGGCGCGGCGCCGGCCAGGGTCGGCCAGCCCACCATGCTGCGCGCCCAGTAGCGGCGGCGCACGGCGTCGGAACGGCGGAATTCCGGCCCCTGCACGGGCAGCTTGCCGCGCCGCTCGCCGTCCTTGTCGCGGTAGTCGGGAATGCCGGAGGCCGTGCTGATGCCGGCCCCGGTCAGAGCCAGCACGCGGCGGTGGCGGCCCAGGAACTGGGCCAGGCCGGCAATCTGTTCGGATTGATTCATGAACGGCATCCTAACACCGTTCACGGATCGCTAGGAGGCGCAGGGCTTGAAGTTGACGCCTTTGATATTGGCAGCGGCCAGCTTGGCGTACAGCTCCTGCGTGACCAGGAAAGCCTGGCTGGCGCTGGCGCCGCTGCCGAAGTACTGCGCCGATTTGAAGGCGGCGGCCGGCGCCGCCTGCGGACGTGGATGGAAGCCCCTGGACGGTGGCGGATACTTGGTCCGGCCGCAGCAGCTGCACGGCGTGCCGGTGAGATGTGACAGGTCCAGCCCGGCCTGCGCATGCACGTCCAGCTGCACCACCGAATCGAGCGCGGCACCGCTCTTTTGCAGCAGCACCGGCCGGCAGGCAATGCCAAAAGGCTCGAACAGCGCCGACCAGACTTCGGGCTTGACGAAGTATTCATCGAAGACCCAATTCAATTGCAGCACATCGTTCTTGCCCCAGACCGGCGCCTTGGCAAAGCGGAATGGCTCGACCTGGCGCTTGCCCGTGCCGCAGGCCTCGCAATAGCCGCTCAAGTCGTAAGTCGCGGCCAGGTAGCCGCGATCCTCGGACGGTTCCGGATAGCCATGGTGCCAGGCCGGAGCCAGCGCCAGATACTGCGCGCCTTTCAGCTCGGCGGCGCTGAACTTGGTGCTGACGGTATCGACGGCGCCGAAGCGGCGCGCTAGCGCCTCGACCGCCGGCCAGCGCGCATCGCTTTCTTCAATCTGGAAAGCGGCAAACCCGGTTTCCAGCTCCACGCCGGCGGCCAGGAAGGCTTGTCTTTCCGCCTCCTCAACCGCCAGCCCGATGTGGTGCATGATCTTCATAAACTCGCTATTACAAGCCCAAGGCTTTCAAAATTTCTGGATAATTTTTGTAAATCTGCTTGGCCGCCGATTCCACCTGATCCTTGGTCGCGTTCGCCGTGCCTTCGCCATAAGGAATCAGCTTGCGCCAGGCATTGGTGAATGCCTGGTGCTCGGCCTCGGTCAGCGCGATCGACTTCATTTCCTTCTCGGCCACGCCCAGCACGCTGGCGAAACGTTTTTCGATCAGGTGGTGGGCTTCCAGGCCGGTGCCTGCGGTCAGCTTCTTCAGATCCTTGTACGACTGGATGCCATAGTTGGCCGCTTTCTGGAAGCCTGACAGGCCGTGCGACACCGCGCGCGCCGCGCCGACCGCATGCTCGGTCGCGCGCAAGGCCTTGAAGGCCTGGCCCACGCCGGGAATCGGACTGGCGACGCCGACCACGCTCAGGCCGACATCGACCATGGCCGCGCCCACACCCACGCCAGTATAAACGGCCAGCCCCAGCTTGCCCAGATCGTAGACGAGGAAGGCCACGTCGAGCGGGCTATGGCCGTCCGGATCGACGAAACGGTAGGGATTGTTATTGGCGTAGGCATAGCGGTTGAAGCTGTGCACATCGGCCGGGTCCACCGTGGCCGGATCGATGCCGTAGAAGCGGCCCAGTTCCGGATTGTAGTAACGGGCGCCCATATAGCTTAAGCCGGTATTGCGGTCATACGGCTTGCCGGCGAACCAGAGCTTGTTATTGCTGCTGGCGGCGGCCTTGTTCAACTGCTCGCCGTAGGGACGGTAGTTCTCCTGCCATGCCACGTTGCCGTTGCTGTCGGTGGCCAGCATGGGGGTGCCCGCCACATCGTTGTGGAAGTAGGTGGTGCCGGTGACCGAAGGTGCCGCCACGCCCACGGTTTCGGTATACGTCTTGCTGCCGCCGGCGCCGGTGGCGGTCCAGACGCAGCTCAGCGTCTTGCCGGTCCATTCAGCCGCGGCCACGCCCTGCATAGTGCCTGCCGGGCTGACGCTGGCGCTGCCCACCGCACCGATGCCGCTCACGCTGCAGCTGTACGACACAGTGGAGGCGTTGGTCGAATTCCAGTTGACGGTAAAAGCGGCGCCCGGTACCAGCGGCGACGGCGTGCGGCTGGCCGAAACGGTCGGCGCGGCCGGCGGCGTGCCGCCGCTGACGCTGACATTCACATTCGGCGAGGTGTCGCCAAACCATTCGATATACTCGCGCAGCATGCGCCACTGGAAGCCGTAAGTGCCGGCGCTTGGCGGTGCCTTGACGGCAAAGCTGAACGTCGCGTTCTGGCCCGGCGCCACTGAGGTAGGCACATCGACCCGGCTCATGCCCCAGGTGGCGCTATCCTGCGGATTTTGCGAACCGAGCTTGTACGCGGTGGCAGCGGTCCAGGTGGCCGTGCCGGTATTTTTGAACGTAACGGAGACGTTATAGGTGGTCCCCGCCGTCATCGACGCCGGCACGCTGTGCGACACGAACTGCGCCTGGTTCGGCGGCGGCGGATTGACCTGTACCGCCACGTTCGGCGTCATTTCGCCGAACCATTCCACCGCTTCCTGCACCATGCGGCGCTGGAAGTTGTAGGTACCGGCCGTGGCGGGCGCTTTCACGTTGAAGGTGAAGGTGTATTGCTGGCCAGGCGCCACCGTGGCGCCGTTATCCATAAGGGTACGGCCGCCATCCCAGGTCTGGTTGTCCTGGGGTGCTTGTGAACCCAGACGGTGCATGCTGGCGGCAGTCCAGTTCTTGCCACCGCTATTTTTCATCGTCACCGAAACGCTATAGGTCTGGCCCGCCGTCATCACGGCCGGCACATTTTGCGCGACGAATTGCGCATCGTTGACCTGGGCCCGGGCCGGCGCCAGCAGGCCGCCCAGGACCAGCAACAGCAGCAGGCTCACAGCCTGGGTTCCCAGTTTTCTCCAGTACTGGACCAACCAGGCAAACGGATTGAGTGGATATGTCATGAACGTTTTCTCTTATGCGTTAGCCGATCAGGGAGTAACCGTTTGAGCGATGCGTTTCCCGCCCAAATAGAAGTACTCGATCAATTTATTGGATTGACTCGGCGTGAATTCAATCAGCTGGTTGCCATGCGAGCCGTAGATCTCATAGGACTTGACGCCAGCCTTGTTGACCATCAGCCGGCGGTTCGCACCGTCATAGCTGTATTCGGTCTTCAGGGCCGCATTGGCGCAGTTGACGCAACGCAGATTGGTCATGTCGTCATAGGCATAGGCATTGCCGGAGGCCGTGCTGACATTGCCGTAGGCGTCGTAAGTGAAGCGCGTCGAGCGCTCGCCAAAGATGCTGTCGAGACGGTTTGCGCCGTCGTAGCTGTAATTCAGCGCACTGGAACCGAAGGTCTGGCTCTTGATATTGCCGGCGCCATCGTACTGGATGCTGCCCGCGCCCCAGGGACCGGCAATGCTGGTCAGGCGGTTGGCGCCATCGTAGCCCAGGGTACGGTTGTAGCTGCCGTCCACGCTGTTGCGGATCGTGGTCAGGTTGCCGACGCCATCGTAATCGTAGCTGCTGTCGAAATACGTGGCACCACCCTTGACCGTGCTGAAGGAACTGGGCCACAGGCGCGCATGCTGGCGATACGTGCTGCTGGTGCCATTGGCATAATTGATCTGGCTGATCTGCCCGGAAGGCCAGTAACCGATGCCCGTCACATAACCGGAGACCTGGGTTGGCCGGCCCAGCACATCGGGCACGAAGGAGACCACCCGGCCCGAGCGCGGATAGGTTATCGAGTCCAGCTGGTCGTTGGCGTTGTAAGCATAACCGGTGGTGAAGGTCAGGCCGTCGACGCTCACGCTTTCGCTGTTCAGATTATCGTTCGCATCATAGTCGTTGACGCGGTTACCGGCGCTGGACGAGATGGTCTTGATCTTGTCGGTCCTGGTGTAGGTATAGCTGACCGACGGCGTGCCGCTTGGATAGGTGGCCGTCTTGACGCGGTTGCGGCCATCGTAGCCGAACGTGACCTGGCCGGAGGAACCCACCTGGCGGCTGGTCATATTGCCCGCCTCATCGCGGCCATACGTAGTGGTACCGGTTTCCGGATTGATGACCGAGGTCAGATAATAATTGCCGTTGTAGCCATAGCTGCGCGTCAGGCCGCCCTGGCTCACGCTGGTGGTCAGGTCGCGCGTATTGCGCGCCACACTGACGTTCATTGCCGGTTCGGCCGCCAGCACGCCCATCAGGAACAGCTGCTGCAGATTGCCGTAAGCGCGGTACTGCAGGGTGGTCGAATTATTGCGCTCGTCCACCACGGTCTTGTCGACGCCGGCATAGCTGATGGTCTGCGAACTGCCATCCGCGTTCGACACGCGCGTCGGGCGGTTCAGGATATCGTACTGGTAGCCGGTACCCGCCGAGCTGCCCGGATTCGATTCGAAGGTCTTGCGGCCCAGCGCATCGTAGCTATAGCTACGCGTGATGCCGCCCAGGGTCACGCTCTGCGGCCGGCCGAAGCCGTCGTATACCGTGCTCTCCACCAGGCTGCCGCGCGTCATGGTCTTGCCATTGGCGCTGTAGGAAATGCTGGTGGCGTTCCCGCGCGGATAAGTGATCGACGTCATCCGGTTCATGGTGTCGAAGCCATAGCTGCGGGTCTTGCCTTCGCCATTGGTTTCCGACAGCAGCGCCCCGGCCGCGCTGACGGTGCGCGTGATCTGCACGCCTTCCGGCTGGGTCTCGCTTTGCGGGATGCCGCGCTTGTAATTGGAGTAGCTGTGCACCAGATTGCGCGGGAAGGTGGCGCTGGCCACATTGCCCTGGCCATCGTAGGTGTAGGAAGTCGTCACGCCGTCCGTGCTCATCGACAGCAGATTGCCGTTGCCGTCGAAGCTGCGCGTGGTGGCGCTGCCGCTGAAGCTTTCATCCTTGACCTGCTTCAGGATCCATTTGCCCAGATCCTTGTAGTAGGCGACGCTGGTGCTGCGGTTGCCGCCGCGCGGTCCGGCTTCGGTGATCGTGCCGGGATTGCCATGCGCATCATAGTTCGCATAGCTGGTGGTGAAGCTGACGCCATTGAGGACGATGGTCTTGCTTTGCAGGTCGGGAATCAGAACCTGGTCGTCACTGATGCGCAGACGACTGGCGACTTCCTGCGTGTCGGCGGTAGACAGCACGCGCGGCTGGTACACATAGCTTTCCCGGTAGCCGTCGCCCAGGGCGAGATCGACCGGCAAGCCGATCTTCCATGCACCGGGCTTGCCGGCGATGCCGCAATAGGTGTTGTACTCGGGACGCTTGGTGTTGCAGACGTTATGCCAGGCTGGAACGGCAGCCAGCGCGGTCGGCGTGAAGTAGCCCAGGCCGTAGAAACGGCGCACTTCACGTCCTGCCGGACCATCGATGGTGACGGTGTCGAGGCTGCCCTCGGGCACGTTTTTCGAGATCGGCCGGTCATAGCTGTAGGTCCAGACGCCGCCGTCGCTGGTGCGGCGCTCCAGCACGTCGGGCTGGCCCCAGGCCATATGCGCATTTTCCAGGACGTAGTCCCAGGTATCGAGATATTCCTCGCTTGGTGGGCTCGACCATCCTTCCAGCGCGTACGTGGAATATCCCTCGGCCGGGAAATCGAAGAAAGTACGGTAGGTATAGCTGCTGGTGCCGCCGGTGGGCAGCGTGATCGTTTTCAGCGGCTCGAAATCGCACAGCATCAGGATGCCGGCAGCATTCGTCGTCGGGCAGCTGTCGGGATAGCTGAAAGCATAGGAGGTACCGTCCGGCTGGATCACCTTGGCCAGCTGCCCGCCCACGTAGTAGTAGGAACCTATACCGTTCGGATAGCGGTGGTATTTGTAAAACCGGGGATGGTACTCAAAGCGCCAGACCGCGCCATCGGGCCCCTCCACGCTTTGCAGCCGTGGACTGCGCCAGGTATCGCGGTTGCCGCAATTCTGTTCGCCCAGGTCATAATTGAATTTGATGACGCGGCCATCACTGGCGCTGATCTGCGATGGCAGGCGCACCGTGCTAATGGCACCGGGCCTCGAATCCACACACTGCTGGCGTGCTACCGCCTGATAGGCGATATCGTAGTAGTTTCCGTTGCGGTCAGTGGCCCGGGTGGTCTGGTACGTGGTCTGATTCTGACCAACTTGCAGTTCAAAGAAACTGTGCTCGCTCTTCATGCCGAGGCGGTAGCTGGTACCGTCCGGACTGCGCAGCACATGGGTATTGCTGGCGTTATCGCAGCTCAAACGCCAATGGCTCTTGGTCTCATAGATACCCGAAGCCATGAAGTAAAAGGACTCGGAACGGCCGCCGGCTGTCTGCAGGATCACCTGGCGGCCAACATACAGCGGCGAGCTGCTGGAGGCCTGGCAGGCGTCGGGAAAAGCACCGGCATCGTTGGAATAACTGAATACCACCAGCGGCGCCACATCAAGCTGCCAAGGCGCATGGCCCGCGGTCGAAAAAACCGCCTTGCTGTCCACCGCAGGACTGCTGCTGCCATAGTTGGACAGGCCTTCCATCTTATAGGTCCAGCCGACGGTGATGTCCTGGCCGCCATTGCCTGGCACCGTCAGCGCTTCCATCTTGACCGTCAGGTTGCCGCTGTACGGGTCCACCACTTCATGGAAACCACGCGCCGCGGCGCGGCCGCCATACTGGCTTTGCAAGCCGGCATGCGCGGTCATCGTATTACTGGGCAGCTCGTCGCCCGCCGCCAGCGCCGCGGCGGCTTTTTTCTGCGCCACGACCGGCGGCTTCGGCGCCTTGGCCGTCTGGGCCTGTGCCGCAGCCAGCGTCAGGCTGGCCACCAGCGTCATCATCATCGTCTTGGTATATCGCGGATACTTCATCCCGCCCCCTTTTTATTAGAAACCGACGGCAAGCGGCATCTGCGCCAAACTTGGTTATCGGGAATAATTTACTAAAAGATAAGTCTGGGGCGACTATAACATTTCAATTTGACAATTTCAATTAGGAATTATCATGGTTTTTATGAAATAATTGTTACCGCCGCCGCATCCGGGGAAGACGCGGCGGTAAGGGGGCAAAGCGGGAGGGGCGCGCAGGCTTAGAGAAAACTGAATCCGGCCGGATAGGCATGGTAGCCGTCAAAGTCCTGCTTGCCGACCGGCAGGCCTTCCTTGCGCAAGATCGCATAGGCCATGGCCAGGTGGAAGAAGAAATTGGGCAAGGCATAGCGCAGGACGAAATCGGCGCCATTGAAGCTGGGCGCGGCACGGCCGGCAACCGTGTTCAATTCGCGCCGCGCGCCGGCATTCATCCGCTCCACATCTATTGCTGCGAGAAAGGCGCGCACCGCGCCGATGCGCTCGTGCAGCTGATGCCAGCTGCCGTCGCCGCCGGCCAACTGCGGCGGTTCGATCTCCAGCAAGGGGCAGCAGGCGCGCACGGCAAAGCCGGCGGCAATCTGCACCTGCTGGGCAAAGGCGAACATGCCCTCGGCCAGGGCGGCATGCAGCAGGGAGGCGCCCGGCATCCGCCCTGCTTCGTGCCGCTCGGCGAGCGCCACCAGGGCGTCCAGCCGCTCCAGATAGTGCAGGAACACCGGCACCGACGCCGCATGCAGCGTCAGCGCCGCGCCTTGGTCCGGTGGCGAATTGGCTTGTCGTTCATCCAATGGTGCGCTTGGCAATGCTGCTCCTTCAAGGCTTGGCGCCCGCTGCGTCGGGCCGGTAGCGCAGGGTGTTCAACAGGGTGTTGCTCATGTCAATGTCGCTCAGCGCCTCGCCGGTGACACGCAGGAAGCTGCGTTCGCGGATGCGGGTGACCTGCTCGATCAGGAAACCGGCGGGCAAGGTGGAGGCGGCGATTTGCGCCGGCTGCACGTCCTCATAGCGGCCGTAGTGTTCATAGATTTCGTTCAGGCGCTGGCGCATGCCGGCGTCGTCCAGCCTGGGGCGGGAATTCTGCGCTTTGCCGCCGGCCGCTGGCGCTACCGGCAATTCGTCCAGCTGCTCGCGTAAGGTGGCAAAGCTGGTCTCGTGCAATTGCGGCCGGATCTGCTCATAGAACTGGCGCGGCTTGCCTTCAAGCTGGCGTGGATCGACGGCGAGCAAAGCATCCCGGCCCTGCGGGCCGCCGCTGCGCAGCAGGAAGCTGAGGGCGCGCGAGAAGGTGTCGGCGTCGCGGCTGGTTTGCAGCAGAGCCGCCACGGCCGGCACGCTGTCGGGCGAGCCGGTCCAGATCAGGGTTTCCAGCACCTTGTTGGCGATGCCGGCGTCGCCCAGCAGTGCGCGCAGATGGTCTTCGCCGGCGCGGCCGTACAGGCCGTACAGGAAGACGCAGACCGAGGTTTCATCGACCGTGAAGCCATGCTGTGGAATGAAGACCGTGACCTTCCCGCGCAAGAAGAATTTGTCGATCAGCGGCAGCAGGCGGGCATCGTGCTGCTGCGCGCTCAAATGGACAAAGCGGAACAGCTGGGCGCTGTTTTGCCCGATGGCCGGATCGCCGACGTCCAGCGCCAGCAAGGCCTGCATCGCCAGCGCATGGTCGGCAGTTTCGCCTAGCTGGCGCAGGAAGTAGCCGCTTTCCAGCAACAGCAAAGAATGCGGCTTCGGTTTGCGCAGCTCGGCGGCCAGCTCGCGCCGCAGCACGGGCAAGGCGGCGCCGCGATTATCGCCAAAATAGCGCCAGTTGTTATCGAGCTGGCGGCGCTGCGCCTGGATGGCCGCCTCGCCGCTGGCCAGCGGCAGCAGGCGCAGCGCAGCCAGACGGCGGCCGGTTTCCTGCTCCGCCACGGCGCTGGATTGGGTCGGGATAGGTGCATCGGCGGCACCTGTGGCTTGCGCGGCGGCAGGACCGGCGGCGGCCAGCGCCAGTGCTGCCAGTGCGAATGCCTTCATCGCGCCGCGCGGGCGCTGTCTATTGAATGCAGCCATGGCTATCCTCTCGCGTTGCGGAATCAGGAAGCCAGACGGGCCTTGATGCCTTCCACCGAGGCGCGCCAATCGGCGTATTCCTCAGCCTCTTCCCACAACTGGCGCAGTTCGGAAGCTTCGGACAGCACCAGGTCCAGCACGCGGCCTGCCTTTTCCACCAGGTCGGCGCGGTGCTTGTATTTCGGGCGCACAGCTGTCACCCACTCATCGACCTCGCCGGTATCCTCGTCGGCCGCAGCGCCCTTGCCTTCCAGGCGGGCCAGGGTTTCGGCGGCGGCAATGCCCTCTTCCCCATACGGCGCTTCCAGTTCCTGTGCACCTTCGCTGGCGAGCACATTGCTCAGCGTCTCTTCGATGAAGTACAGGTCTTTCGATTCCTGCAGATCCTCTACCCAGTCCTGCGCGCAGTCATTGCCGTAAGGTCCGATGGCCCAAGTTCCCATAGCTGTCTCCCGTTAAAGCCGCATTGTAGCGCCGCCCCGGCGGCGGCGCACAGGATTACTTCTGCGTCTTCACTACCTGCATGGCGGTGGCGATCAAGCCGCTCATATCGCCCAGGTTGGCCGGCACGATCAGCGAGTTGTTGGTCTTGGCCAGCTTGCCGAAAGCATCCACATACTGCTCGGCCACTTTCAGGTTCATCGCCTCCTCGCCACCCGGCGCCTTGATCGCGTCACCCACCTGGCGCAACGCACCGGCGGTTGCATCGGCGATCGCCACGATGGCGGCAGCCTCGCCCTGGGCGCGGTTGATGGCAGCCTGCTTCTCGCCTTCGGAACGGGCAATATTGGCTTCGCGTTCGCCGTTGGCGATATTGATCTGCTCCTGTTTGCGGCCTTCGGATGCGGCGATCAGGGCGCGCTTGCCGCGTTCTGCCGTGATCTGGGCCTGCATCGCGTGCAGGATTTCGGTCGGCGGCGTCAGATCCTTGATCTCGTAGCGCAGCACCTTCACGCCCCAGTTGGCGGCCGATTCGTCGATGGCGTTGACCACCGTGGTGTTGATGTGATCGCGCTCCTCGAAGGTCTTATCCAGCTCCATGCGGCCGATCACGGAACGCAACGTGGTCTGGGCCAGCTGGGTGATCGCGGCGATGTAATTGGACGAACCGTAGGAGGCGCGCATGGCGTCCGTCACCTGGAAGTACAGGATGCCGTCCACCTGCAGCTGGGTATTGTCCTTGGTGATGCAGACCTGCGGCGGCACGTCGAGCGGAATCTCTTTGAGCACGTGCTTGTAGGCGATGCGGTCGATGAAAGGAATCACGATATTCAGGCCCGGACCCAGCGTCGAATGGTACTTGCCGAGGCGCTCCACCACCCAGGCATGCTGCTGCGGCACCACATTGATGGTCTTGAAGACGAAGACCAGGGCCAAAATAAAGAGAACCAGCGTCACGCTGCCAAAGGTAATTTCCATATGTACCGCTCCTTGTAAAAACTTAATCAGACGCCGACGATCAGCCGGCTGCCTCGTACCTCATGAATCCGGAATACACCAGGCGCCGCCTCGGCGCCGGCTTCCAGTTCCACATCCCACAAGGCGCCGCGGTACATGACGCGTGCCGTGTGGTCCTGCCATGCCGTCACGTGCACGGTCTGGCCGATATCCATATTCACGTTCGGATCGGCCGCCGCATCGACCTTGGCACTGCGGCCAAAGCGGCTGCGGCGCAGCAGCAGCGTGGCGACCACGCCGACCAAGGCGGCCACCAGCAACTGGCCCGGCAAGTCGATGCGCGCCAGCGCCACCAGGGAACCCGCGCCCATGCCGATGGCTACCATCAGCAGATAGAAAGTGCCGGTGAACAGTTCCAGGATCAGTACCGCGCCCGCGGCAATCAACCACATGATCCAGTCAGCCATGATGTCGTCCTCCCAAAAGAAAAAACCCTCGCTAGCCCTTTGCGGCAGCGAGGGTTTGACAACGATAGATTATATGCAATCGTTGTATTCTGGCAATCTCTTATTGCAACTCAGCGAGCTTCTGCCAGGTGTCGATTACCGAGTCCGGATTCAGCGACATGGACTCGATCCCTTGCTGCATCAGCCACACAGCCAGTTCCGGATGGTCGGACGGGCCTTGGCCGCAGATGCCGATGTATTTGCCATGCTTGCGGCAAGCCTGGATGGCGAGGCTCAAGAGCGCCTGCACCGCAGGATCGCGCTCGTCGAAGTCGGCCGCCAGCAGCTCCATGCCGGAATCGCGGTCCAGGCCCAGGGTCAGCTGGGTCAGGTCGTTGGAACCGATGGAGAAGCCGTCGAAGTGTTCCAGGAACTGTTCCGCCAGCACGGCATTGGACGGCACTTCGCACATCATGATGACGCGCAGGCCGTTCTCGCCGCGTTTCAGGCCATTCTTGGCCAGCAGCGCGATCACTTTCTCGGCCTGGCCCAGGGTACGCACGAAAGGCACCATCAGTTCGACGTTGGTCAGGCCCATGTCGTTACGTACGCGCTTCATGGCCAGGCATTCCATCTCGAAGGACTCGGCAAAGTCTTCCGACAGATAGCGCGCCGCGCCGCGGAAGCCCAGCATCGGGTTCTCTTCGTCCGGCTCGTAGCGCGAACCGCCGATCAGCTTCTTGTACTCGTTCGACTTGAAGTCGGACAGGCGCACGATAACTTTCTTCGGCCAGAACGCGGCGGCGATGGTCGCCACGCCTTCGGCCAGCTTGTCGACGTAGAAGGCTTTCGGCGAAGCGTGGCCTCGCGCCACCGACTCCACGGCCTTTTTCAGGTCGGCGTCGATGTTCGGGTATTCCAGGATCGCTTTCGGGTGCACACCAATATTGTTATTGATGATGAACTCCAGGCGGGCCAGGCCCACACCGGCGTTCGGCACCGACTGGAAGTCGAAGGCCAGCTGCGGGTTACCCACGTTCAGCATGATCTTGGTCTTCAGTTCCGGCAGCTCGCCGCGCGAGACTTCCGACACTTCGGTTTCCAGCAGACCGTCGTAGATCTTGCCCTCGTCGCCTTCGGCGCAGGACACGGTCACGAAGGTGCCGTCTTTCAGCAATTCGGTCGCGTCGCCGCAGCCCACCACCGCAGGCACGCCCAGTTCACGCGCGATGATCGCGGCGTGGCAGGTACGGCCGCCACGATTGGTCACGATGGCGGAAGCGCGCTTCATCACCGGTTCCCAGTTCGGATCGGTCATGTCGGCCACCAGCACGTCACCCGGCTGCACGCGTTCCATTTCGGACGGGTCGTGGATCACGCGCACAGGACCGGCGCCGATCTTCTGCCCGATCGCGCGGCCCGAGGTCAGCACGGTGCCGGTCGATTTCAGCTTGAAGCGCTGCTGTGCGTCGGTGGCTTTCTGCTGCGATTTCACGGTCTCGGGACGGGCCTGCAGAATATACAGCTTGCCGTCACGGCCATCCTTGCCCCACTCGATGTCCATCGGACGGCCATAGTGGCGTTCGATGATGACAGCGTACTTGGCCAGTTCCACGATCTCGGCGTCGTTCAGCGAGTAGCGGTTGCGCAGTTCGATCGGCACATCCACGGTTTTCACCGAGCGGCCAGCCTTGGCTTCGTTGGTGAATTCCATCTTGATCAGCTTGGAGCCGATATTGCGGCGGATCACAGGCGATTTGCCCTGTTCCAGCATTGGCTTGTGGACGTAGAACTCGTCCGGATTGACGGCGCCCTGCACCACGGTTTCGCCCAGGCCGTAGCTGGAGGTGATGAAGACCACGTCCTTGAAGCCCGATTCGGTATCGATGGTGAACATCACGCCGGCCGCGCCGACGTCGGAGCGCACCATGCGCTGCACGCCGGCCGACAAGGCCACTTCAGCGTGGGTGAAGCCTTTGTGCACGCGGTAGGAAATGGCGCGGTCGTTGTACAGCGAAGCGAAGACGTGCTTCATCGCGTCCAGCACATTGTCGATGCCGACCACGTTCAGGAAGGTTTCCTGCTGGCCCGCGAAGGACGCGTCAGGCAGGTCTTCCGCGGTGGCGGAGGAGCGCACGGCGAAGGATACCTCGGTCGACGAATCGGCCACCAGACGGTCGTAGAAGGCGCGGATATCGGCTTCCAGGCGTGGCTGGAACGGGGTGTCCACGATCCATTGACGGATCTCGGCGCCGGCTTGCGCCAGGGCGCGCACGTCGTCGATGTTCAGACCTTCCAGGCGTTCGGCGATGCGCTGGTCCAGCGGCTTGCCGCCCGCTTCGCTGTGGGTCAGGAAGTCACGGAAGGCTTGCGCCGTGGTGGCAAAGCCGCCCGGCACGCGCACACCGGCGCCCGCCAGCTGGCTGATCATCTCGCCCAGCGAGGCGTTTTTGCCGCCGACGGATTCCACATCCGTCATGCGCAGGTGTTCGAACGAGGCCACGTACACGGCCCCGCCTCCCTGGTCCTTCAATGCTGCGTTAGTCATAATGACACCTTTACTGATGATAGAAATCTTTGCGCAGGCATGCAGACATATTCTTGCTTGTTATTCTTGGTGTCGTGCAGCACAATCCTACTGTTGCCTGACATTCTACAGCCTGCGGCGCAAATTGACGATTCACAATACTTACTCACACCACACTAATGACTTTTGAGCAACGTTCTGTCCTGCCCGCGTCGGCCCGTACCGTGTTTTTCGTCTCCGATGGTACCGGCATTACGGCCGAGACTTTTGGTCATTCCGTCCTGACCCAGTTCGACCTGCGCTTCCGCCAGATCCGCCTGCCCTTCATCGACACGCTGGACAAGGCCTATGAGGCGGCGCGCAAGATCAACGAAGTGGCGGCGGCCGACGGCCAGCGCCCGATCATCTTCTCGACCCTGGTCAAAACCGAGCTGTCGAACGTGATCCGCCAGTGCAACGGCATGCATATGGACCTGATCCAGACCTTTGTAGCGCCGCTGGAACAGGAGCTGGGCGTGAAATCGACCCACACCATCGGACGTTCCCACAATATTGTCGATAGCGAGGAATACAAGAACCGCATCGAGGCCATCAACTTCTCGCTGGCGCACGACGATGGCCAGTCGCACAAGAACCTGACCTCGGCCGACGTGATCCTGGTGGGCGTCTCGCGCTCGGGCAAGACCCCGACCAGCCTGTATCTGGCCATGCAGTACGGGATCAAGGCTGCCAACTACCCGCTGATCCCCGACGATTTCGAGCGCGGCAAGCTGCCCTCCTCGCTGTACGAGTACAAATCCAAGATTTTCGGCCTGAGCATCACGCCCGAGCGCCTGAGCGAAATCCGCAACGAACGCCGCGCCGGCAGCAAATACGCCTCCATCGAAAACTGCCGCTACGAAGTCAACGAAGCGGAAATGATGATGAAGCGCGAAGGCATCCGCTGGCTCTCCTCGACCACCAAGTCGATCGAGGAAATCGCCACGACCATCCTGCAAGAGATCAAGCCGGATCGCCGAGAGTATTGAGGCCGGAGCGCCATACCCTGCCCTCCCTCAAAACGGTAAGCGGAAAGCTCGTGCAAGCGGGCACCATCGCTTACCGTCCAATTGACACTCCGTTGGCCGGCAAGCATCCTCGCGGAATCACAGGGCCGCACTCAATATCTATAAGGCCAACCAAAATCCGAAAAATTGCCAATGCTTCTGGCAAGCAGTTGGAGCGGTGGCTTCTGCGGCTCTGCCCGCCTGAGCAATACCTATTGAGCCGTTTGCACATTGAGGAGTGCGACAATGCGCTACCCCGGCGAACAGGAAGTACGCTTAGGCGATAGAGTGAAGCTTAGCGACGGTGCCGAAGGCGTAGTCGTCTGCTCAATCGATACTGATGAATACCTGCCCGAGTATCCCAAAAGCGATTGGGATTATCTTAAGCACGGGGTAATGCTCAAATTTCCCAAATACGGATTAATTCACTATACGCAACCGGAAGCGGAGATGACGCTTGTTGAGCGGGCTTCGATTACATGACTTTGGCATCTCAGACTAAGCTGTACTGGCCTAGACTTAAACTAATACATGATGTCCGGTCACCGGCAGCAGCCACCCCATCTCGGACCTTCAATTCACAGTCGATAACGGACATACATTAGTGTTGTTGATTCGGTTGATTTTCTTTGGTGCTAGGCTCTTTCAGAAATTCTTCGCACGCCTTTGCAAGCTGGCTTGAACTCATCGTATCTACCTTCAATTCGAACTCACCACGTACCGCTGCATAAGCCCTTGATTCCCGCAATTTCTTTAAAAAAGCTATATTTTCATTACGAATGAAGTAAGCCACTACGGCTGAATACCGCGTATGCATTTCTGGTTTAACAGCCGAACATTTGGCCTCAAAGACGTCATACGGAGCAATAAAGGACGCAGATGCGGCATCGATACATGCATCACCTTCGCATGGCGAAGTTGCATACGCCGCAGTTGCCAAGGCTATCGTTAAATACGTCACAATTTTCAGAGCGATTTTCATTCTTCATCCATTTGATAATCACAGTATGAATTAGTCCGCTTGTGGCCGAAAATGAAGGATCAGGCTTGGTGGAATTCCTCTGGTGTTGTCGTCAGCACCCAAGGAATCGCAATTGGCCCGAGCAGAGCTACCAACATTGTTCGAAGGGTGGTTTTCTTCACATGGCGACGTTTGACAACATTCAGGCAAACCACGTCAGAGGATAGCCAAATTAAAGCTGGGACATATGCGATCATTGATACTCCAGATATTTTTTACTTTTAAACGCATTCTGACATGAACAAAATTCCAATGCAGCCCACTGTGGGCCGTTTTGGTCAAAACATCATATTTCACATTCCGTAATCTTCAAATTCCCAGATTGCCTTCGTCGACAACTGTCTGGCAAGTTCATCCCAACTCCCCCCTTCGCAGCTGGCCACAAAATTCTTAATTTTTTGATATATTGCTCCGTAATCATATGACTCGTCAATTTCCAAACGACGACTATCTGATAGAAGGCCGTTCGAGCTTCTATGATTAAACCAGATCTTTGAGCACACCAATATCTGGAAAAGGTCGCCGCAAGGCTCGCCGAATGGGCCAATTGTTGCAGTTACATATACTCCAAAGTTGGCTACATTTTCTGGCCGATAGTCCTCAAATGCAGTAGAGCTACTTAGATCCAGGCTTTTTAGTTCTGCTTTCATGGTTGGATATCTTAGAGACTTCGTGGGGGGGGCAGCTACTGGCCGATACGCGACCGAGATGGTGCGGCGCGGTATGACCGAGCTATGCCTCCAGCTCCACCTTTAATGTGATGTTCATTTTCATTTCATAGCCATTAGGGGTTTCGATAGGATTTTTCAAAGGTTCGGTAGAATATTCAAATATAATTTTCTTTCCCACCTTATAATATTTCATATTGCAAAACTCATTCGCCACGCAGCCATAACGAAAGGTCGACCCATCGAAAACTTCCATTTCAAAGCCCTTCCCTTCATTACGCATACCTTCATGGTATATTTTGGTGACTACACCGCTTAACCTAGTTACGGGAATTACATTCAGCTCTATGTTCCTCCACCACTCAGGCGAACCAAAAAGGCCATAAGTACCTTTTAAACCTCCTGGCAAATTTCGATTATCAAGCGTGCGCGCCTGTGTTGCCTTAACCCTCTCCGGGTTACAACGTAACTCTTCCAACAGGGAATACACTGTCTTCATAAATCAACAACTCTCTCGGTATGCAAAAATTTTTCTAACCGCAAGAGGAAGCGGCCGCTTCTGGCCGGTATCGACCTCTCATAACCCTAACTCATCTGGCAGTTTATGTCAGATCAAGTCTGAGCTAGTACAACTGGTCGTTGACCGGTTGATTCCGCGGTCCATGGGCATCCTCAGGCGGGCGCATCATCATGGCAGAACACGTGCTTGTGCCTTGCCCTTCCCCTGTCAGTTTGGGCTTGGCTCCGGTATCATGGCGGTATGAATGAGATTTCCCCTCCCCCGTTTATCATTGGTGTCGCTGGCGGCAGCGGCAGCGGCAAGTCCACGGTTTCCCAGCAAGTACTAGCTTCGTTCGGCGCAGATATGGTTTCGGTCGTGATGCAAGACGACTACTACTGCGATCAAACCGACCTCACCCTTGAGGTTCGTCGCCAGCAGAATTACGACCATCCGCAGGCCTTCGACTGGCCACTCTTGATCCAGCATGTCCAGGCCTTGCGCAATGGACAAACAATCGAGATGCCGGTGTACGACTTCACAGTCAGCAACCGCTCCAACAAGACCATTCCCGTCAAGCCAGCCCCGGTCATCGTGATCGAAGGGCTGTTTACCTTGTATAACGCGGACTTGCGCAAAATGATGTCGCTGAAGATCTTTGTCGACACGGCCCCCGACGTGCGCTTCATCCGCCGCATGGAGAGGGATGTTGCCGAACGCGGCCGCTCGCTGGAAAGCATCGTCTCCCAGTACCTGGAAACGGTGCGTCCGATGCACAAGCAATTTATTGAGCCAACCAAGCGTCACGCTGACGTTATCCTGCCGCACGGCGCAAATGGGCCGGCAGTCGATATCATTACCACCAAGGTAGCGAGCGTCATCGGCCAACTGAAGCGGCCCTGATCTTATCTCCCAAATTGATGGTGTAGAGCGCGGCTGAACCACAGCCGCGTTCGAGCGCCTCGTCCTCAAATGCTGTCAGGATTTGGGTTCCCAAGCCCAAACCACGGATTTTTTCTCTTCCTATTTAACATTGGGAATACCCATACTTTCCATCACTCTGACCGCGTTATCCTTGCAATCAAGACCGTCAGGCCTGGAGTCGATAAGCTGAATCAAGGAGCGCAGATGCGCCTTGTTTTGCGCCAGCCGGACTTCCAGCGATTCGATGTCGGCAATTTTCTTGTGAAGCGCGGCGATCAATTCATCGTGCCGCCATGAAGAGATGTCTTCTGGCAGGACTTGCTTGATTTCCTCAAGTGAAAAGCCGACCCTTTGCGCGTCATTAATGATCGCCAGCAGTGCTACGGCCTCAAGCGGATAATCCCGGTAGCCATTCGAGAGCCGGCTTACGGCCTTCAACAAGCCTTTGGACTCGTAGAAGCGAATGGTCGATGCGGCTATACCGCTACGCGTGGCTAATTCACCGATTTTCATTGAGCTTCCTCCCCAGCAACCCTTCGGCGCGGACTTACTATCAACTATAACCTTAAAGTCAGCTTGAATGTCAACTAGCGATTTTCTTCGCTTTTAGTGCTTGACCTTGAAGTGAACTTTAAGCTTATCGTGGGACCATTGCAACCCTGGAGATAGCAATGAATCCCTTTAGTGAACTGGTCTTACCCAATGGCACCGTCATTCGGAACCGCCTTGCCAAAGCAGCCATGGAAGAGAACATGGCCGACGAGAACCAAGCCCCTTCTGATCATCTGATCAGGCTCTACCGGTCGTGGGCGGAAGGTGGCGTCGGCCTGATCATTACCGGAAATGTGATGATCGACCGCCGGGCCATGACCGGGCCGGGTGGCGTTGTCCTCGAAACAGAGCAATTTACTGAGCGCTTTGAACAATGGTCCGAGGCGGCCCGCTCGCAAGGGGCGCAAGTCTGGATGCAGATCAATCATCCGGGACGCCAGATGCCGGCCGCGCTTGGCCAGGAAACCATTGCACCCTCCGCCGTGGCAATGGACCTGGGCAATCTGTCCAGCCAGTTTTCCAAGCCCCGTCAAATGACCGAGGAAGACATTGCCGACGTCAAGCGCCGGTTTGTCAAAACCGCGCAGTTGGCAAAGCAGGCCGGCTTCAACGGCGTGCAGATTCATGCCGCGCATGGCTACCTGATCAGCCAATTCCTCTCTCCGCTCACCAACAAGCGCAGCGATCGCTGGGGCGGTTCCATCGAGAACCGGGCCCGCTTCCTGCTCGACATCATCAAAGACGTGCGGAAGGCCGTGGGCAAGGACTTTGCCGTATCGGTCAAGATCAACTCGGCCGATTTCCAGCGCGGCGGCTTCAGCTCCGACGACGCGAAAAAAGTCGTCGCCATGCTCAACCCTTTGAAGCTGGATCTGATCGAGCTGTCCGGCGGCAGCTACGAAGCGCCAGCAATGCATGGACAAGCCCGCGATGGCCGGACATTGGCGCGCGAAGCGTACTTTCTCGAATTCGCCAAGGACATTGCCACCGTTGCCGAAATGCCGGTCATGGTCACTGGCGGCATCCGGCGCTATCAGGTCGCGGAGCAGGTTTTGGGCAGCGGCATCGATATGGCCGGAATGGGCACGGCGCTGGCGCTCAATCCTAAATTGCCTGGGGAATGGCGCTCGGATCGGTCCGCAACCGCCTTGCTGCGGGCCGTCCCCTGGAAGAACAAGATGATGGCGTCTGCCGCCCACATGGCGATGGTGAAGTACCAGCTGCGCCGCCTCAGCAAGGGAAAAGGCACCAATCCTAATGTGCTGCCTGTTTTGGCGCTGCTTGAACAGCGTCTGCAAACCAGGATTCAGAACAGGAACTATCGCCGCAGGATGAGCACTGCCCTCCTCGCGGCATAACGATCGATAGAAAGGTTAAAGCATGAATATCAAAAAGATGATGGTGGTATCGGGATTGGTTTTCAACGCTTTTGCGGCGCCTTCCTGGGCCGGCAACGCAGCTGAAAGCAAGCAGGTTCTGATCAATCTCGGCGGCCATGATGTGCCCGTCGTCGCGGGCGGCTTATATGACCGCTTCCGCTCCAACCCACCGCTCTCCGTCATTGCGGCGGAAGCGCCCGACGTCGATCTCAGCTGGTTCAAGGGTCTGAAGAAAGAGAAGGCCGATCTTGGCTTTGAATCCTACTCCCCCAACTTCTACTACAAGAACAGCAAGATCACCGCCGTGTTCACGGCCGACGTTGGCCGCTTGCGCGAGCTGATGCCGGAGAAAATCCTGAAAGAGGTGCAGCCGCTGCAGGTATGGCCGGGGCGCGGAGTGGTTGCCTTGACCGCCTACAGCTACCAGTACTGCGACAACGACAGCTACAACGAGATTTCGCTCTCCATCGTCACCAACAAACCGGGCAAATCCAGTTTCGGCCCATTCACCCTGCTGGGGCAATCCTCCTCCGGCGATTTCTGGGGCTATGTGCTGAAACTGCCAGTGAATACCGAGCTGGCGAGGGTACGAGGTGTGGTGGGCTACAACCTGCCCAAATGGCTGACCGGCATCGAATACAAGGAAAGCGACCAAACCGTGTCCTTCGTGGTGAACGACAGCGAAACCGGCAAGGTGGACTTTGTTTTGGAGGGCAAAAAGCTAAGCGATCTTTCGCATAAAGCCGAGGTCGTAAAAAGCAGCTTTACGAACCTCGACAAGGAAGGCCAACTGACCTATGGCTATGCCCTGTCGCGGCAGCTTGGCTACGCCTCCAGCACGAACGCGGAATCCGTCGATCTGAAACTGAGCGACGGCAGTTTTTCGGCCTACCTGAAATCGCTGAAGCTGGGCAAGATGCTGAAGTACGAATATGTTCCGGAATTCCAGAACGCGCTCTACGCGCCAAAGCCATTGGCGGATCTACTCAAGTAGCCTCGGATATTCCCTACGCAGCTCAGCAGGAGTCATTAAATCACGAGAGCCAACAGCGGGAAAAGCTCGTGTTCAACACGCGGAAACTTCGCCACCATCCGCCGTGAACGTACGTTTGCTACAACGCGTATTTTGGTATTGCTTTCCATCGAAATTCCAAGTGGTGGTGTATTCCTTGACAGCATTGTGTCCGATCAGTTCCAAATCACGGTAGCCGCTGCTGACGCTGCTCAAAATACGAACCTCATCGCCACCACTTTTAAGTATGATCTTATAGAAAATCTTCCCATTTTTTCTATGCGAAGTGACAAACCAATACCTGAACAGATGAGCACCATAAAATGCGGAGCAATAGGGCTTCAATGTGGGTCGGACGAAATAATCAGTTAGTCCATCATCGTTAAGCTGGACTGGCTTAGCCATAAAGAATTTGCCGATAGCGGTCTTCTTCAGCCCCTTCTCCTGCAGACACTCTCCAAGCTGGGCAGCGTCATCCTGTTCGTCTTGAATAATCAGCTTGACCACACCCGCTGGTGGTTCAATTTTCCCATCCAGATCCTGCTCAGTCGCGGAGGAAAGCAAGACCTGCGCTAGACTTGGCGACGCCAGCAAAGCCAGGAAAATGAAGGATAAAACTCTTCGCACGATTATTGCGCCTGCCGAGCCGCCAGCCGTGGCAGATAGCTGGCGACCATGGCCGCCGACACCTTCGCCACTTCGCGCGGGTTGAGCGGAACGTCGAACAGTAGCTCCACACCAGCGTAGATCATATCGATGGCCACGCGCCCGGCCAGCATCAGCTCCTCCGGTGGAACGTTTGGGAAGGCTTCGGCCAGCAAACCCGCTTGCGCCTCCGCCACCATCGCATGCGAATCGAGGCGGACATTCTGCACCGTCGGCACGGCGCGCAAGGCACGCAAGATCCAGACGCCGCCCGGCATCTCGTCCGTGACCGCATAGGTTTCGAGCAGCAGGCCCGCCAGCGCTTCCTCAATACCCGGCACAGGACCGGCCAGCACCTCCGCCGTGATCCAGCGCGGAATCAGCTCGTTCTGCTTGTCCATCAGGCGCTTGCCCAACTCGCACAGCAAGGCGTACTTGTTCGGGAAGTAGCGGTACAGCGCCGGCGGCGTCAGGCCGGCGCGCTCGCACACCATATTCGTTGACAGGCGTTCGATGCCGACATCGGCCAGCAGCTCGGCTGCCGCTTTCAAAATCAGTTCGTAAGTTTCCGTGCCGCGCTGCTGCGCGGGCATTTTTTTGGCTGTCAGGCTGGGTTTGCGTTTGGTGCTGCGGATAGCCATGTGTCGAAAAAGTTGAAGACGTGATGGGGATGAATTATCCCATGAATAAAATTGTTGCTAAACGATAGTCATAACTATACGATAGTTAAAACTACCAAAACTGGAGGAGACATGAAAAAGTTGCTTGCAATTTGGATGTGTATCTACGCCGGCACCGCATTCGCCGCCGCACCAGAAGAAGCCAAGGGCTTGTGGCTCACCGCCGAGAAGGACGCAGTCATCGAGTTCAACGCCTGCCCCGACCGCGCCAATTCCCTCTGCGGCCGCATCGTTTGGGACAAGGACGCCGGCACCGCCAAGGACACCTGCGGCGAACAAATCGCCCAGCTCAACCGCTACGACGGCGAGGCTTGGCGCGACGGCTGGATCTACGACCCGCGCGACAAGAAAACCTATAAAGGCACGCTGCGCGTCAAGGACCGCATCCTCAAGATGCGCGCCTTCGTCGGCGTCGAAGTGCTCGGCCAAACCGAGCAGATGACGCACGTCGATACCTTGCCGGCCACGCCGGTCTGCAAAAAATAGGCAGCTGTCGCAGTTTCGTCGCACCAAAACAAAAAAACAACCGGAGACTCCCATGCGTTACATTTCCACCGCCGTTCTGGCGGCAATGGCTTCGCTCGCCCTTTTTTCCCTGCCCTCGCGCGCCGCCGAGCGTGAGATTGCGTCCTACTCGCTCGATACCGATGTCACGGTTTTCAACGATCTGAGGACGCGCGGCCTCTCCGATTCGCTGATGCGGCCCGCTGTGAAGCTGGGCCTGCAGCTTGCGCACGAAAGCGGCATGGTCGCCATCGTCGAAGTGGTCAACGTCAGCAAGAAGCAATTCCTGAACGGCCGTGGCATCGACGTGACGCTGGGTGGCGGCTACCGTTTCGGCGATCCGGAAGCCTGGCATTTCGGCGTTGGACTCGCGGCAGAACTCTTCCCCGGCGCGAAGTTCGAGGCGCCGCACGGCTTCGACATGACGGAGCTCACGCCGACCGACGTGCGCAGCACCAGCTACAGCAGCCGCTTTGCCCTGTTCGAATTCGGCTATGGCAATATCGAAGGCCGCCTGCTCGATGTCATCTCCAAGACGTATCGCGGCGCCGATACCGGCGGCGTCTGCGGCTCGCTGCTGCAGTTCTCCGCCGATCCGACGCCAGCCTTCGAGTGCTATGCGCGCGGCGATCATAATTCGCGCGGCTCCCTGCTCTTCGACCTCACCTACAAAACCGACATCGCCCCAGCCACCACACTCACGCTGCACGCCGGCCGCCAACGCGTCGCCAACTTCTCCGAGGCGAATTTCAACGATTACCGCATCGGCTTGACGCGCAAGCAGTGGGGCTTCGAATGGAATGCTGACTGGGTCATGACCCGCAACAAGGTGCGCGAACTCTATCTCACCCTCGACGGCAGCAAGGTGCGCGCCATCGACAAGGACAAGCTGATGTTGTCCGTAACGCGCCGCTTCTGAGGGTGAGACCGTGAAAATCCGACTCACCATTGCCGGGGCGCTAAGCCTTGCCGCTGCCTTCGGCGCGCAGGCCGAACCGACCGAACGCCAAATCAAGCTATTGCAGAACAACTGCGTCCAATGTCACGTCCGGCCCAACACCGGCACGCCCTTGATGGGCCGGCCCGAGGATTGGAAGGACCGCAAACGCCAAGGCGAAGAGGCCATGCTGCGCAACGCCATCCAGGGCATACGCGGCATGCCGCCGTCCGGCTATTGCGCCGCCTGCGACGAAGCCGACCTGCGCATGCTGGTGCGCCTGGTGGCCGGATTGAAGGAGAAGCAATGACGCAAACGAGCCGACGCCGTTTTCTCGAAGCGACAGCGGCAGGCATGGCCGCCACGCTGCTGCCGGGCTGCATATCCCGCTCCTCCGAGCCGCAAATGCCGGTGCCCTATGAACTGGGCAAGCCGCTGCCCTGGGTGAACTGGGCGGGCAACCAGCACTGCCTGCCCGCCCAGCGTCTGGGACCAGCCACGGAAGCGGAAGTAGTCGATATCCTGCGCCAAGCCAAGGGCGTGGTGCGCGCAGTGGGTTCCAGCCACTCCTTCAGCGGCGTGGTACCGACCAGCGATACCCTGGTCGCCACCGACCTGCTGAGCGGCCTGGCCAGCCACGACGCGCAAACGCTGCAAGCCGAATTGTGGGGCGGCACGCGGCTGCACGATATCGGCCCGCTGCTGGAGAGCGTCGGCCAGGCTCTGAGCAATATGCCCGATATGGATTACCCCTCGCTGGCTGGTTCCATCGCCACCTCGGTCCACGGCACCGGGCCGCGTTTCGGTTCGCTGTCGAACTATGTGGCGGGCCTTACGCTTGCGACGCCGAGCGGCGGGCTGATTGACTGCTCGGCCACAAGCAACGCGGAGATATTCAATGCCGCGCGCACATCGCTTGGCGCGCTGGGCATCGTCACGCGCATCCGGATGCAGAATCAGGCGGCGTTCCTGCTCACCGAAGTCAATCGCATCGAGAAAACGGAAGACGTGCTGGCCGATCTGGACAAGCGCATGACCCAGCACCGGCACTTCGAATTCCTGCCCCTGCCGCATTCGGATTTTTGCGTGACGGTGGCAACCGATCCAGCCAAGCCGGGCGACAGCAAGGCGGAAGAAGACGATCCGCAGGTCGTTCTCGATCTGCGCAAGATTTTCAACGCGGTGAGCTGGATGCCCAATTCAAGCGCCGTCTATGACTGGCTTTTGAAAACCCTGCTGGGCGGCGCCGGGTCGACCATCAATACCGGTCCGTCCTATAAGGTGTTTCCCCATGTGCGAGTGGTTCGCTTCCGCGAAATGGAATATACGGTGCCGCTCGAATCGGGTCCGGCCTGCGTGCGCGAAATCCTGAAGACGATGCGCGACAAGAAAATCCCAGTGTGCTTCCCGCTGGAGTACAGGCACGTTGGGGCGGACGATATCTGGCTGTCGATGTTCGAGGGGCAGCCCGGCGCTTCCATCTCGGTGCACCAGTTCGGCGATACCGACTACCGTCCCTACTTCGCCGAGATCGAGCCGATTTTCTGGAAATACAAAGGCCGTCCGCACTGGGGAAAAATTCATACGCTCGATGCTGCCCGCCTGTCGGCCCTGTATCCCCGGCACTGGAAGGACTTCCACGAAGTTCGCCGTTCGCTCGACCCTCAATCCAAGATGCTCAACGCCCACCTGAAACATATTTTCGGAGCTTGATATGGTTTCACGCCGTACCTTACTGCTTGGCGGCACGGCCGCCGCTGCAACTGCTCTCGCCTTCTCCAGGCCAGCCGAATCCAGCGGCGGACATGCGCCCTACTACGCCAAGCTCAATACCTTATTGCGCAAGCAGGGCATCGACAGGCCCGTGCTCCTGATCGATCTGGACCGGCTTGACCGCAATATCGATCGCGTCGTCCAGTCGGCAAAAATCGGAACGCCGCGCACCTTCCGCATTGTGGCCAAATCAGTTCCCAGCCCTGCCCTGGTCGAATACATCGCCAAGCGCGCGGGCACGGAATCGGTGATGGTGTTTCATCGCCCCTTCATCCAGGAGCTGGCGCGCCTGCGGCCGCAATCCGATCTGCTGCTTGGCAAACCGATGCCCGTGGCAGCCGTGGATATCTTCTACAAACAGCACAAGGGACCGTTCGACCCGTCGCGGCAACTGCAATGGCTGGTCGATTCGGATGCGCGGCTGGCGCAATATCTCCAGCTGGCGAAAGGACAGGGGCAGCGCCTGCGCATCAATCTGGAAATCGACGTCGGCCTGCACCGGGGCGGTTTTAGCAATCCAGCCGCTGCGGCGCAGGCACTGCGCGTCATTGCCGCCAATCCGGAGCAGCTGACGTTCTCGGGCTTTATGGGCTACGACGCGCACATCATGGGCTTGCCGGGGATGCTGGTCCAGGGAGAGGTAGTCAAGGTCAAGGCCCGCTATGCGGCTTTCGCCGATATGCTGGCCAAGGAATTTCCCCAGTTGCAGCAAGGGCCGCTGACCTTCAACGGTGCAGGCAGCCCGACGTTCCGCCATCACGAGGCCGGCTCGCGCATCAACGATATCTCCGTCGGCACTGCTTTGCTCAAGCCATCCCATTACGACCTGCCGGCGCTGGCAGACTTTGAACCCGCAGCTTTCGTCGCTACACCGGTCCTGAAGCGCCACGCCAATACCGGCGTTCCAACTATGGAGTGGCTGAGCGGCCCGATGGTCGCGTGGGACCGCAACAGCGCCGACATCCTGTTCGCCTACGGCGGCAATTGGCTGGCCAACCCGGAATCGCCGGCCGGAATCACGAAGGCAGGCCTGTACACCAGCTCGAACCAGGAAGGCTATCTCGCGGCCAAAGGCGTCGCCCTCGCGCCGGACGATTTCATGTTCCTGCGGCCGACGCAATCGGAAGCGGTGCTGCTGCAATTCGGCGATCTGGTTGGCATACGCGGCGACAAAATCGAAGGCCGCTGGCCGGTGCTCGAAGCTCATATTTGAGTAACCAAAAGAAATTGCTTTTGATGCAATTTCATGTTTCAATCAATGGGTAACAAGCAATATATTTCTGGCACGCAACCCATTTCAAGAAATATGAACATGAAAAAAATCGCATCGTCCCTTCTGGCGCCCCTGGTCCTGGCCACGCCCCTGCTGGCGCACGCCGGGCCTGCCATCGACCTCAAGGCCGCCATCAAGGCGGGTTTGCAATCAAACCAAGGCGCACCTGCTTCGGCGGAGAATGGCACCAAGGCCGCGCCGGGCCAAGCCATCGACTCCACGGTGGTCACGCCCGTCCTGGCCGGCCTCAAAGGACTCGATCTTGGCGGCGTCCGGCTCGGCATGCAGGCGGAAGAGGCCAAGCAGATCCTCAAGAAGCTCAATCCCACGCTCCATCTTGAGAACCTGCCCATGATCGGCGACTCAGTGCGCGGCTTCGTCATGACCAACGATACCCGCCGCATGCAAGTCTATCCAAACGGATTGGATCGTTTTACCGTGTTCGTCAACGAGGCCAATAACATCTTCCTTGTGAAGCGGGAATTGATGCAGTTGCCACCCGAGCGCCACATCGTCTTAAGCACCTTCATCAATTCGCTCGCTGAAAAATTCGACGCACCTGGCCTTGACACCCATGGCCGCAGCAATCGTGTGCCGCTCTACAGGTGGTTCTACGATATGCAGGGCCGCCAATACTATGACAACGGCGGCGCCAGCCCCAACCCCTGCCGCGAGCAAAGCTCTGCCGGAAATCCTCTGGGATACCAGACTAATCCTTTGCCGACTTGCGCAGCGACTATTCACGCCATGCCGTTTACAGATACAAAAAATCAAGAGTTGGTGCACGCTTATCAGATTACGATAACGGCCCCTTGGTTGCGGCATGACGCACCGGCCCTGCGTGCCAACGCCGACTCGGCAGCCCGCCAGCGGCAAGCCGACCAGGACAAGGTCAAGGAAAACAAGCCGCAGCTGTAAGGGCTGCTTCTACACCGCCATTTTCGTTTCAGAAGAAGTGGCGCCAGTCCGCGAGCCAGGCGGGAATCGCCTCCACCGGCATCGGACTGGCGATGTAGAAGCCCTGAGCGTAGGTGCAGCCCAGGCCTTGAAGGAAGTCCCAGTCCTGGCGGGTTTCGACGCCGACGGCGCAGGAATGGCGGTCAAGACTGCGCGCTAGACCCAGGCAGGATTTAAGCACGGTGCCGATGGCGCATTTTTTGGATGCGCCATCGACAAAGCTGCGGTCGATCTTCAGCTCGGAGAATGGGATGGCAGCCAGTAGCTGTAAATTCGAACGCGCAGTGCCGTAATCGTCAATGGCGAGGCCGAAACCCAGCATCCGCAGGCGCAGCAGGCGCTCCAGGAAGTGGGCGTTAGTCGAGAGCACGGCCGATTCGGTGATCTCGAAAGTGATGTAGTCAGCCAGGATGCGGTGGCGTTCCAGGCAGGCCGTCATCTGCGGGATAAACTGGGGATGGGCCAGCGTGGTCGGATCGACGTTGACCGAGAAGGAAAGCGGGATGTCCTGGTCGTGCAGCGCGCGGCAGGCGGCCACGGATTTTTCGATCATGCTCCAGTCGAGGAAATCGATGCGGCGGTTATCTTCCAGCACGCCGACAAAGGCGGCTGGTCCGAGTACGCCGTGCTGGGGATGGCGCCAGCGGGCGAACATCTCCAAGCCTTTCAGCTGCCCGGTCTCCAGCTCGATCTTGGGCTGGAAGAAGGGATCGAATTCGCGTGCCTGCAGGCCGCGGCCCACATCGGCAAAGCTGAACGATGGCAAATTCACTGGGCTGGCCGGAACGGCGGGCGCGGTGTAGTTGGCGATCAGTGGTTGCAGGCGGGTGATGCTGAGTGGCTTGCCGAGGGCGCCCAGCAGATTGACGCCATAGGCCAAAGCCATGGTTTCAACGCAGAACAGCAGGTCGCCGCTTTGCGCGCCGACCACGATCAGGCCGGCCTTGCAGTCGGAATCCGACAGGCGGCGGATCAGCTCCAGCGCATCGATGCCGGGCAGGCCCAGGTCCAGCACGGCGATATTGATGGGCGGCTCGCTGCCTTCCAGCATATTCAGGGCAGTCTGCCCATCGCCCACCGCCGAGACGCGCACGGCGCCCATATGGCGCAGCAAGCCGGCCAGCAGCTCGCGCTGGACCGGTTCGCCTTCCGCCACCAGAAAATGCAAAGCCGCGATATCCATGGATTGCTCCTGTACGCGCGCCGCGAGGGCATTAAGCCTGATTTTGCCTTACTTGCTCGAAAAAGCATACCGCCGCGCAGGCGGCGACGTTCAGCGACTCGACCTTGCCGAGGTGGGGAATCACCACCTGGTGGCGCGCCAGCGACAACAGTTCGTCCGAGACGCCCTGCCCTTCATGGCCCAGCACCCATGCCACCGGCTGGCGCAGGTCAACGTCGTACAGGCGCTGCTTGGCGTAGCCGCTGGTCGCCAGGGTGGCGATGCGGGCATTCTCCAGCAGCGGCGCCAGCTCGACGTTTTCGAAAATATCCAGCACGAAGTGGGCGCCCATGGCCGCGCGCAGCACCTTGGGCGACCAGCAGAACGCCGTGCCGGGGCTGCAATACACTTCCTTGATACCGGCCGCCGCCGCGCTGCGCAGGATGGAGCCGACGTTGCCGGGGTCTTGCAGATTATCGAGCAGGACGGCGTTCACGGTCAGCGCGGCCGGGGTATCGCGCTGCGGCGTTTCGACCATGAACATCAGACCGACGCCATGTTCAACCTGGCTGACGGCGTTGTACAGCGCATCGGGCAGGCTCAGACAGTGGGCGTGGTGGGCCTGCAGCTGCATCACGATGGCCGCCACTTCCGGATGGTGCAGCGCCGATTCGCTGACGATGCACTGCTCCGGCGCGCCGCGCAGCTGCAACCAGGTTTCGCACAGGTGCACGCCATCCAGCAGGGTGCGGCCGGCCTTGCGGCGCGCCTGCGAGCTGGTGGCCAGCTGCTTGAGTTCCTTGTATTGCGCGTTGTCGCGCGAGGTGATCGATTTCATCGCAGCGCCTCCAGCACCTTGCGCACCGGCGCATAGGAACGGCGGTGCACCGGCGATACGCCGTGCAGTTGCAGGCGTTCCAGATGCAGGGCCGTGGGATAGCCTTTGTGCTGGTCGAAGCCGTACTGCGGATACTGCAGGTGCAGCTTGACCAACGCCGCATCGCGCGCGGTCTTGGCCAGGATGGAGGCGGCCGAAATGGCTTCCACCTTATTGTCGCCGTCGACAATGGCAATGGACTGGATCTTCATCACCGGGCAGCGGTTGCCGTCGATCAGGGCCAGGGTCGGCACGGTGGAGAGCGCCTCGACCGCGCGCCGCATGGCCAGCATGCTGGCCTGCAGGATGTTGATCTTGTCGATTTCCTCTTCCGACGCTTCGGCAATGGCCCAGGCCACGGCGTTCTGCATGATCAGCGGCGCCAGCGCGTCGCGCTTGGCCTCGGTCAGCTTTTTCGAATCGCGCAGGCCGTCGATGGGACGACCCGGGTGCAGGATCACGGCGGCGGCGAATACGGGGCCGGCCAGCGGGCCGCGTCCAGCTTCGTCCACGCCGCAGATGATTTCGTCGGGCGAGTCCGGCAAGTCGTCAAACAGGCCGTTTTGTTGGTTCTTCACTTTGAATTGATCACTTTCATGACCGCTGCCGCCCCTTCGGCCGCGCTATTGCGCAGCAGGCTGTGGTGCATATCGGTAAAGCGCTGGGCCAGACGCAGGCGGTGCGGCGCATCGCTGAGCTGCTGCCACATGGCTTCGGCCAGAGCTTCGGCGCTGGCGGCGTTCTGCAGCAGTTCCGGCACGAGGAATTCGCGCGCCAGGATGTTCGGCAGGCCGATCCAGGGCTGGTAGCCCATATGGCGCATGATTTCCCAGGAAGCGCGCATCATCTTGTAGGCGATGACCATGGGCTTCTTGAACAGCGCCACTTCCAGCGAGGCCGTGCCGGAGGCCACCAGCACCGCGTCGGCGGCGCAGATGGCGGCGTGCGACTGGCCGTCAAGCAGCGTGATTTCCACGTCCTGCAGGCCGGCTTCGGTCACCAGCTGCAGGAAATACTGGCGCGGCTTCTCGCCCGCCATCGGCGCGATGAAGCGCAGCGAGCGGTCGCGCTGCTTGAGCAGCTTGCAGGCACCGACAAAGGCAGCGGTGTTGTACTTAAGTTCGGACATGCGGCTGCCCGGCATCAGCGTGACCACATTGGCATCCTCGGGCAGACCAAGCTGGCGGCGCGCGCCCGCTTCGTCCGGATTCAGCGGAATCACTTCCGCCAGGGGATGTCCAACATACGTCACCGGCACGCCAGCCTTCTGGTAGATCGCTTCCTCGAACGGAAACACCACCAGCATGTGCGAAACGGATTTGATGATTTTCTTGATGCGCCCACCGCGCCAGGCCCAGATCTGCGGCCCGATATAGTGCACGGTGGGGATGCCGGCCGCCTTCAGGCGCGCTTCCAGCCCCAGGTTAAAACCCGGATAGTCGGCGCCGATGAAGACCGCCGGCCTTTCGGCCAGCAGCTGCTCGCACAGCGTATTCTGGATGCCTTTCAGCTCGCGGTAGCGCGGAATGATTTCGAACAGGCCGCGCACGGTCAGCTTGTCCATCGGCCAGTGCGATTCGAAGCCTTGGGCCAGCATGTTCGCGCCGCCGATGCCATGGAAGCGCGCCTCGGGCAGCTGCGGACGCAGGCCGCCCAGCAGGCGGCTGGCCAGCAGGTCGCCGGACGGTTCGCCGGCGACGACCGCGATCGACAGATCAGCGGACGATGCCACGGCTTGCCGTATCCAGGAACTCGCGCATGGCGCGCACATGGACGTCGCCGCCGCTGGCCACCACATCGGCTTCGGCTTCCTGCGCCAGCAGGGCCGCCTTGGCCTCTTCCAGCGTCAGGCCGGAGCGGTACAGGGTCTTGTAGGCGGCGCGGATGGCGTTGATCTGCTCGCGCGTGAAGCCGCGGCGTTTCAGGCCTTCGATATTCACGCCATGGGCCTGGGCCGGATTGCCGTTCAGCAGAACAAAGGGCGGCACGTCCTGCGTCAGGCTGGTGCTCATGCCGACGAAGGCGTGGGCGCCGATCTTGCAGAACTGGTGCACATTGGCGAAACCGCTCATGATGACCCAGTCGCCGATTTCGACGTGGCCGGCCATCTGCGCATTGTTCGAGAAGATGGTGTTGCTGCCCACCGTGCAGTCGTGCGCCAGGTGCACGTAGGCCGAAATCCAGTTATCGTTGCCGAGCGTGGTCACGCCCTTGTCCTGCGCGGTGCCGGTGTTGAAGGTGCAGAACTCGCGGATGGTGTTGCGGTCGCCGATCACCAGGCGGGTCGGTTCGCCCTTCCATTTCTTGTCCTGCGGCGCGGCGCCGATGGAGGAGAACTGGAAGAACTGGTTGTCCTTGCCGATGGTGGTGTGGCCTTCGATGACCACATGCGGGCCGACCTTGGTGCCGGCGCCGATTACGACGTTGGGACCGATGACCGAGTAAGGGCCGATCTCGACACCCTCGTCCAGCTGGGCTTTCGGATCGACGATGGCGCTTGGGTGTATCGTTGCCATTACTGCCCCGCTGGCTGGCTCGCGTCGGCGGCGTTACGGATGGTGCACATCAATTCGCCTTCCACGGCGACCTGGCCGTCCACGGTGGCGACAGCCTTGTACTTCCAGATGCCGCGCGCAACGCGCAGGATTTCCACATCCATTTTCAGCTGGTCGCCAGGACCGACCGGGCGCTTGAAGCGCGCATTGTCGATGCCCACGAAGTAGACCACCGAATTTTCGTCCGGCTTGATGTTCATGGTCAGGAAGGACAGGATGGCGGCGGTTTGCGCCATCGCTTCGATCATCAGCACGCCCGGCATCACCGGCTTGTGCGGGAAGTGCCCGTTGAAGAACTCCTCGTTTACGGTCACGTTCTTGATGGCGGTGATGCTCTTGCCCGATTCCCAGTTCAGCACGCGGTCCACCAGCAGCAGCGGATAGCGGTGCGGCAGGAATTCCTTGATTTCGCAAATGCCCAGGGTCTTGTTTTCAGTAGTCATGATTCGTCTTGATTCGTTATCGTTTTAATGGTTTTTTCCAGCGCGCGGATCTTGTCGCGCATGGCGGACAAATTGCGCACGATGGCGGCGGATTTTTCCCACTCGCTGTTTTTCGCCAGCGGATAGAAGCCGGTGTACTGCCCCGCTTCCAGAATGGAGCGCGAGACCATGCTGCCCGATGAGACATGCACATGGTCGGCAATGGTCAGGTGGCCCAGCACCATGGCCGCGCCGCCGAAGGTGCAGTACTTGCCGATCTTGGCGCTGCCCGCCACGCCGACGCAGCCGGCCATGGCCGTGTGCGCGCCGATATGGCAGTTATGGCCGATCTGGATCTGGTTGTCCAGCTTGACGCCGTCTTCGATGATGGTGTCAGCCAGCGCGCCGCGGTCGATGGTGGTATTGGCGCCGATGTCCACATCGTCGCCGATCACCACGCAGCCCACCTGCGGAATCTTGATATACACGCCGCCTTCGTTGGCGAAGCCGAAACCGTCGGTGCCGATTACGGCGCCGGAATGGATGATGCCGCGCTGGCCGATGCGGCAGCGCGCGTGGAAGGTCACGTTGGCGAAGAAATGCGTGTCGGCGCCGATCACCGCCTCGCGGCCGATATAGCAGCCGGCATCGATCACGGCGCGCGCGCCGATCACGGCGCCCGCCTCCACCGTCACCTGCGGGCCGATATGGGCGCTAGGGTCGACCTGCGCGCTCTCGTGCACCACGGCGCTGGGGTGGATGCCGGCCGGCGGCACGATGGCCGTCAGCGACTCGAAATACTGGGCCGCCCTGGCGAAGTAGACGTAAGGGTTCTTGACGACGATGCGCGCGCCCTTGAACTGCTCGGCGACGATGGCGTCATCGGCGGCCGACACGATCATGGCCGCCGCCTGGCTTTGTCCGGCTTGGGAGCGGAATTTGCTGTTGCTGAGAAAGCTGATGTGCGAAGCGCCGGCGTCCGTCAACGGCGCGATTCCGATCACCTCAAGGTTCGGGTCGCCCACCAACTGCCCGCCCAAGCGTTCGACCAATTCTCCTAGTCGAGTGCCCATCGGGGTGTTCCAATCCAATCTAAAAACTGTTTACTTATCCTTGTCCAGCGCAGTCAGTACCTTGTCGGTAATGTCGATGCGCGGGCTGGCCCAGACAGCGTCCTGCAGCACAATGTCGAAGCCTTCGGTGAGCGCCAGCTGCTTGATGATGCGCGTGGCCTTCTCGGCGATGGCGGCGCGCTCCTCGTTGGTGCGCTGGTTCAGGTCTTCGCGGAACTCGCGCTGACGGCGCTGAAATTCCTTCTCCAGTTCGAAGTATTCCTTCTGCCGCTTGACGCGCTCGGCCTCGGCCAGCGTGGCATTGTCCTTCTCCAGCTTTTCCGACACCGTCTTCATGCGCACGGCCAGATCCTGCACCGCTTTTTCGCGCCGGGAGAACTCTTCCGCCAGCTTGTCGCCAGCCACCTTGGCCAGTTTCGACTCATTGTAAATGCGTTCGGAACTGAGCCAGGCGATCTTGGACGACTGCGCATATGCCGGCGCCAGGGACAGCAGTCCCAGGGCGAACACGGCAACATACTGGGTCAGCATAGCGGGAGCGGTCTTCAACATGGTTCTCCGTAGTATTTATTATTGCTCTTTGATATTAGAAACCTGCGCCCATCTGGAACTGGAAGCGCTCCAGGCGATCACCCGGCTTGGCGTTCAAAGGCTTAGCATAACTCAACTTGAGCGGGCCGACCGGGGAAATCCAGCTGATGCCCAGACCGGTGGAGAAGCGCAGTTCCGAGATGCGCAGCTTTTCGCGCTCGCGGTAAACCTGGCCGCCATCCAGGAAGCCGAACCAGCGCAAGCTGCGGTCCTGGCCCTGGCCGGGGAAAGGCATCTGCAATTCGGAGTTGATCAGCAGGCGCGAAGCACCGCCCAGCGCGTCGCGGCTAAGCGGGTCCAGCATGCCGAGCGAGGAGCTTTCATAGCCGCGCACCGAACCGATGCCGCCGGCGTAGAAGTTCTTGAAGACCGGGTAAGGCTTCTTGCCGAAGCTGCGGCCCAGGCCAAGCTCGCCCTTCAGGGCCAGCGTGACCTTGGAGAACAGGGGACGGAACCACTGGTATTCATACACCGCGCGGCCATACTTCGACTCGCCGATGAAGTCCGCTTCCAGGTTGACGCGCTGGTACTGGCCGATGGTCGGGGTCAGCGCGCTGTCGCGGCTGTCGCGCTGCCATGCCACCGTCAGCGGCACCGAGTTGGCCGAAGCGGTACCGATACCGTTTGCCGGGCCGCCGATGCTGCGCAAATAGGTGCGCCAGAAGGTCGGGCTGCTGCTGTCGGTTTCGACCTGGGAGTGTTCCAGGCCGATACCGAAGAAGACGGTATCGACTTCCGAGAACGGCACGCCGAAGCTGATGCGGCCACCGGTCTGGCGGATCGAGTAGCCGCCGATATTGATCGCCGGCGGGCGGTAGGTACGCAGATAGACTTCATAGCTGCGCGACACGCCGTCGTCGGTGAAGTAAGGATTGGTGTGCGAGAACGCGATCGAACGGTTGTACTTGCTGGTGTTCAGCTCAATGCCCACGGTATTGCCCGAGCCGGCGAAGTTGGCCTGCTGGATCGATGCCGAGAAGGTGAACTTCTCCGCTTGCGAGAAGGCACCGCCGATCTGGAAGTTGCCGGTCGGTTTCTCGACCACGGTCAGGTTCACGTCCACCTGGTCGGAAGTGCCTTGCGCTTCCGGCGTGTCGATGGTCACGTCCTTGAAGTAGCCCAGGCGGTCGACGCGGTCGCGCGTCAGCTTGACGCGGTTGGCGTCGTACCAGCTCGATTCGAACTGGCGGAATTCGCGGCGGATCACTTCATCGCGGGTGGTGGTGTTGCCGGCGATATTCATGTGGCGCACATAGGCGCGCTTGCCCGGATCGACGAAGAAGGTGAAACCCACTTCGCGCTTTTCGCGGTCGATGTCGGGATTGGCGTTGACGTTGGCGAAGGCGTAGCCGAAGGTGGCCAGGCGATCCTGGATCAGCTTATTGGTGGAGGTCAGGCGCTCGCCCGAATACACATCGCCTTTGCGCAGCAGCACCAGCTGGCGCAGCTCGTCCTCGCGGCCGAACATCTCGCCTTCGAACTTGATGTCGGAGACCTTGTACTTCTCGCCTTCGACGATATTGATGGTGATGTAGATGTCCTTCTTGTCCGGGGTGATCGAGACCTGGGTCGATTCAACCTGCATCTCCACATAACCGCGGTTCAGATAATAGGACTTGAGCGACTCGATGTCGCCGGTCAGCTTGGTCTTGGAATACTGGTTGGCCTTGGTGTACCAGCTGAACCAGGTGCCGGTGTTCAGGGCCAGCTGGTCGCGCAGCTCCTTGTCGGAGAAGGCCTTGTTGCCCACCAGGTTGATCTGCTTGATCTTGGCGACTTCGCCCTCGTCCACCGCGAAGGTGATGCTGACGCGGTTGCGCTCCAGCGGGGTGACGGTGGTGGTCACTTTCACGCCGTACAGGCCGCGCGACAGGTATTGGCGCTTGAGTTCCTGCTCGGCGCGGTCCACCGACGCCTTGTCGAAGATCTTGGTTTCGCCGACGCCGATATCCTTCAGCGCCTTGACCAGCATGTCTTTCTCGAATTCCTTGGTGCCCGTGAAATCGACCTTGGCGATGGCCGGGCGCTCTTCCACCAGCACCACCAGCACGTCGCCGTCGGCTTCCAGTTTCACGTCCTTGAAGAAACCGGTCGCATACAGCGCCTTGATGGTGCTGATGCTCTTGTCTTCGGTGAAGGTCTCGCCCACGCGCACCGGCAGGTAGCTGAACACGGTGCCGGCTTCCGTCCGCTGGATGCCCTCCACGCGGATATCCTTGACGACAAAGGGTTCAAGGGCCAGCGCACTGCCGGAGCAGAGTGCCAGAGCGGCGGCGCCGATCAGGCTGCGGCGAAAGGAAGGCAAGGCAAAGCGGTCAGAATATAATTTCATTGGCAAATTCAATGGCTCAAATCATTGGACTACATTTACAAAACGTATGCCGCCGGCCTGCTCCTACAGCAGCCGCGCGAGATCGTTGAACACGGCCAGCACCATCAAGGCCACCAGCAAGCCCACACCAAGGCGCTGCGCCAGATCGGCGAAACGCTCGGACACGGGGCGTCCAGTTAAAACTTCCAGCGAATAATACAGCAAATGCCCCCCATCCAGAACAGGAATCGGTAGCAAATTCATCACCCCAAGACTGATACTGATGAAGGCGATGAACTGCAGATAGCTTACTGCGCCTATCCGCGATGTTTGTCCCGCATAATCGGCGATCGTGATCGGGCCGGTGACATTGCGCCAGGACGCTTCGCCGGTGATCATCTTGCCGATCATCTTCACGGTCAGCACGCTGGTCTCCCAGACCTTGCGCACCGCCTTCTCCAGCGCCTGCGCCGGAGTCGAAGTGACGGTAATCATATCCGGCGCCATCGGCACCTCGACCTTGATCTTACCGACTGTTACAGCCTGTCCACCCTTGGCATCGGTTTCGGCATCGGGCGTCATCTCCAGCGCGAAGGGCTGGCCGGCGCGCTGGCCTTCGATATGCAGGCTGCGGCCGGGCGCCTTGCGCACGGCGTCGATAAAGGCCAGGCCATCGGCCACGGCCACGCCATCGACGCGCTGAATCAGGTCGCCGCTACGCAGGCCGGCGCGCGCGCCGGCGCCTTCGGCCATCACGCGGCCCACCAGCGCGGGCGGACGGGCGACGGCAATGCCCAGCGCGGACGGCACGTCACCCTCCAGGCTGAGGGAGGACAATGCGGAGACCGGCAAGTCGAGCTGACGCCGGCCTTCACCCTGGCGTTCAAGATCGAAGCGGGCGCCCTGCTTGTCGACGACGGCCTGGATCAACGCCCAGCGCAACTCGCCCCAGCCGCGCACCGGCTGGCCGTTGACGGCGACCACCTGGTCGCCGCCCTTGATACCGGCCATGGCGGCCACGGTCTCGGCGGCCGGCGGCGCCAGCAGGGTCGAAGGTTCGTCCACGCCATGCATGTACAGACCGGCAAACAACAGGATGGCAAGCAGGAAGTTGGCGAGCGGGCCGGCGGCCACGATGGCGATGCGCTTCCACACGTTCTGGCGCGTGAACTCGCGTTTCAGGTCGGCTTCCGGCAGGCCGCGCAGATCCTGCTCGCGGCCGTCCAGCATCTTCACATAGCCGCCCAGCGGCAGGGCCGACACCGCCCACTCGGTCTGGTCGGCGCCGAAGCGGCGCGACCACACCACCTGCCCCATGCCGACCGAGAAGCGCAGCACTTTCACGCCGCACCAGCGCGCCACCAGATAGTGACCCAATTCATGGATGACGATCAGCGTACCCAGCGCAACGGCGAAAGCCAGCAGGGTTTGCAGGAAGTTCATTTGGCCAGCGCGCCGATCAGGGTTTCAGCGGCGGCGCGGGCGGCCGCGTCCTGCGCCATCAGCGCCTCGATGCTGGAGGCGGCGCCGTGCGGCAGTTCGTCCATCACGCGCGCAATCACGCGGTCGATCTGGCGGAAGCCGATGCGCTGGTCGAGGAAGGCTTGCACCGCCACCTCGTTGGCCGCGTTCAGCAAGGCCGGCGCGGTGCCGCCGGCGCGCAGCGCGTCAAAGGCCAGGGCCAGGCAGGGGAAGCGCGCAAAATCGGGCTTTTCGAACTGCAGGCTGCCGATCTGGGTCAGGTCCAGCTGGGCCACGCCGGAGGCGATGCGCTCCGGATAAGCCAGGGCATGCGCGATCGGCGTGCGCATATCGGGGTTGCCCAGTTCCGCCAGCACCGAGCCGTCGTTGTAGGAAACCATGGAATGGACGACCGACTGCGGGTGGATCACCACCTCGATCTGCTCGGCCGACGCGCCGAACAGCCAGTGGGCTTCGATCACTTCCAGGCCCTTGTTCATCATGGTGGCGGAATCGACCGAGATCTTGCGGCCCATGACCCACTTCGGATGCTTGCAGGCTTCGTCCGGCGTCACGCTGTCGAGCGTCTCGACGGCGCGCTTGAGGAAGGGACCGCCGGAAGCGGTCAGCAGGATCTTGCTCACGCCGGCCGCTGCCGGCACGCGGCCATAGCCTGGCGGCAGGCACTGGAAGATCGCATTGTGTTCGCTGTCGATCGGCAGCAGCACGGCGCCGCTGTCCTGTACCGCGTCCATGAAGAGCTGGCCGGACATGACCAGCGCTTCCTTGTTCGCCAGCAGCACCTTCTTGCCGGCGCGCGCGGCGGCCAGGGTCGGCGCCAGGCCGGCGGCGCCGACAATCGCCGCCATTACGCAGTCGACGGCGGCGGCACTGGCCACCTCGCACAAGGCCTGCTCACCCCACGCCACTTCGGTGCGCAGGCCTTTGGCGCGCAGCAGCGCGTCCAGTTGCGCGGCGGCGGCGGCCGTGCCGACCACGGCGCGCGCGGGAAGGAACTGCTCGCACTGGGCTGCCAGCTCCTCGACGCGGCTATGCGCCGTCAGTGCATACACGGTATAGCGTTCGGGATGGCGCGCCACCACATCGAGCGTGGAAACGCCGATGGAGCCGGTTGCGCCAAGTATGGTAATGCTTTGCATAGTCGTCCTTAGAGCCAGGCGCTGACCAGGGCTGCCACCGGCAAGGCCGGCACCAGCGCATCGATGCGGTCAAGCACGCCGCCATGACCTGGCAGCAGCGTGCTGCTGTCCTTCATGCCGGCGCGGCGCTTGAGCTGGGATTCAAACAGGTCGCCCACTACGGAGGCGATCACGATCACGGTCAGTACCGCCAGGGCCTTGAACCAGCCCAGCGCAGCCTGCAGCTTGACGGCAAAGGTGTCGGCCAGCAGCGGCACGCTGTCGGCCGGCACGATGCTCAGCGCGGACAGGGCCAGCACGGCGATCCAGCCGCCGATCGCGCCTTCCCAGGACTTGCCGGGCGAGATGCTGGGCGCCAGCTTGCGCTTGCCGAAGGCCTTGCCGGCGAAGTAGGCGCCGATATCGGCGATCCACACCAGGGCCATGGCCGACAGCAGATACGTGGCCGAATGCAGGTACAGCGTGAGGATGGCGACAAAACAGCCCACCAGGGTCACGGCATAGATCAGGCTGAGCATGACGTTACCCATGCCGTCCAGCGGCGGCAGACCGAACTTGAGCGTGGGTGCAAAGCGCAGCAGCCAGATCATCAGGCTCAGCGCGAGCCAGAACTTGGCGGCGCTGTGGCCGCCCGCATGCAGGAAGGTGTAGGCGAAGGCCGCGGTCCAGAAAGCGGCCACCAGCAGCGGGCGCTTATGGCCAAACAGGCGGAAGCTTTCCCACACGGCAGCGGCAAAGAACACGGCCAGCACGGCGGCAAAGACCGGGAAATAGTTCAGGAACAGGGCCGGCAGCAGCACCGCCAGCAGGACCAGGGCGGTAATAATCCGTGTTTTCAGCATCAGTTAGTCGTTTCCACCAGTTGTTCGCCGGTGCGGCCGAAACGCCGCTCGCGGTTCTGATATGAGGCAATGGCCGCGTCCAGGCGCTCGGCGGTGAAGTCCGGCCAGTAGGTGTCGGTGAAGTACAGCTCGGTATACGCCAGCTGCCACAGCAGGAAATTGGAAATGCGCTCTTCGCCGCCGGTGCGGATGAACAGGTCGGGCTCGGGCGCGTAGGCCATGGCCAGGTGCGGGGCCAGCTGCGCCTCGCTGAAATCGGTGGCGCCGGGATGGGCGGCCACCATCTTGCCCACCGCCTGCATGATGTCCCAGCGTCCGCCGTAATTGGCGCACACGGTCACCGTCAAGCGGGTGTTGGCGGCGGTCTTGCGCTCGGCGGCGGCGATCATCGCCTGCAGCTTGGCGTCGAAGCGGCTCAAGTCGCCCACCACCTTGAGACGGATATTATTGGCGTGCATCTTCGCCACTTCGCGCTCGAGGGCGGTGACGAACAGGCGCATCAGCAGCGACACCTCCTCTTCGGGACGGCGCCAGTTCTCGGAACTGAAGGCGAACACGGTCAGGTACTCGATGCCGCGTTCGGCGCAGGCCTCGACCACGGTGCGCACGGCTTCCACGCCCTTGACGTGGCCGGCCACGCGCGGCAGGAAGCGCTTGGTGGCCCAGCGGCCATTGCCGTCCATGATGATGGCCACATGGCGCGGCACTTTCGGCGCTTCAGGTACAGCAGTCGTAGAACTCGAATATTTCATGAAAACGCTAAAGCCATTAAATGTGGGTCATACCCGAAAAAACCGAAAACCGGGGACAGGCCCGGGGTTTTCCGCAATCTTGCCAGAAAACCCGGATCCGCCCCCGGTTTTTGGAGCTTAAACGGTCAGAACTTCTTTTTCTTTTTCGGCAACGATCTTGTCGATGTCGGCGATGAACTTGTCGGTCAGCTTCTGCACTTCGTCGGAGGCGCGGCGCTCTTCGTCTTCCGAGATGGCTTTGTCCTTGACCAGCTTTTTCAGCGATTCATTGGCGTCGCGGCGGATATTGCGCACGGCGATCTTGCCGTCTTCGGCTTCGCTCTTGCACAGCTTGACCATTTCCTTGCGGCGCTCTTCGGTCAGGGCCGGGGTCGGCACGCGGATCAGGTCGCCCTGCGCGGCCGGGTTCAGGCCCAGGTCGGCTTCACGGATGGCTTTCTCGATGGCGGCGCCCATTTTCTTCTCGAACGGCGTCACGCCGATGGTGCGCGCGTCGACCAGGGTCAGGTTGGCCACCTGGTTGATCGGGGTTGGATTGCCGTAGTAATCGACCATCACGTGATCGAGAATGCCGGTGTGGGCGCGGCCGGTGCGCACCTTGGCCAGATCGCCTTTCAGCGTTTCCAGCGACTTGTTCATGCGGTCTTGCGCGTTCTTTTTAATGTCGGCGGTGGACATTGCTGCTCTCCTGTTGCTTGCAAATATTGTTAAACGTGTACCAGTGTACCTTCATCCTCGCCCATAATCACGCGCATCAGCGCGCCAGGCTTGGTGATGGAGAACACCTTGATCGGCAGTTTCTGGTCGCGGCACAGCGCGAAGGCGGTGGCATCCATCACCTGCAGGTGCTTGGCGATGGCTTCGTCGAAGGTGATCGACGGGAACAGGGTGGCGTTCGGGTCTTTTTTCGGATCGGCGGAATACACGCCATCGACCTTGGTGGCTTTCAGCACGATCTCCGCGCTCACTTCCGAGCCGCGCAGCGCGGCGGCGGTATCGGTGGTGAAGAAGGGGTTGCCGGTGCCGGCAGCGAACACCACGACCTTGCCCTCTTCCAGATACTGCAGCGCCTTGGGGCGCACATACGGCTCGACCACCTGCTCGATGCCGATGGCCGACATGACGCGCGCGGTCACGCCTACATGGCGCATCGCGTCGGCCAGGGCCAGCGCATTCATGACGGTGGCCAGCATGCCCATGTAATCGGCAGTGGCGCGGTCCATGCCTTGGGCGCCTGGCGCCACGCCGCGGAAGATATTGCCGCCGCCAATCACGACCGCCAGTTCCACACCCAGTTTTGCGACCTCGGCCACGTCGGCCACCATGCGTTCGATCGTGCCCCGGTTGATGCCGTAAGCATCATCTCCCATCAGGGCTTCGCCGGACAGTTTAAGGAGGACACGCTTGTAGGCTGGTTTTGACATGAGCTGGGGCTCCTAAATTGATTATTCGGTATGACACCGGCGGCAACAATATCGGCATGATACGCGCCGCCGGGAAATTCGCCAGCCCGTTTCGGGCACGGGCTGGGGGAAGGCTTAAAAAAACGGGCCTCTCGGCCCGTTTTCTTGATTACGCTCCTTTGGAGGCAGCCATCTGGGCTGCCACTTCGGCGGCGAAGTCGTCCTGCTTCTTCTCGATGCCCTCGCCCACCACATACATGGTGAAGCCTTTCACGGCGCTGTTGGCCGCTTTCAGCATCTGCTCGACGGACTGCTTGTCGTTCTTCACGAAAGCCTGGTTCAGCAGCGACACTTCTTTCAGGTACTTCTGCACGGAACCTTCCAGGCGCTTGGCGACGATGTCGGCGGACTGGGCTGGCTTGCCTTCGGCAGCAGCTTTGGCGGCATCTTCTTCAGCCTTGGCTTTGGCCACCGAACGCTCTTTTTCGATCAGTTCGGCCGGCACTTGCTCGGACGACAGAGCCACTGGCTTCATCGCAGCGATGTGCATGGCCACGTCTTTACCGACTTGCTCGTCGGCGCCGTCGAATTCAACGATCACGCCGATGCGGGTGCCGTGCAGGTAGGAAGCCAGCTTGGCGCTGGTTTCGAAACGCTGGAAGCGGCGGATCGACATGTTTTCGCCGATTTTGCCGATCAGGGCGGTGCGCACTTCGTCCAGGGTCTTGCCGTCGCCAGCTGGCAGGGCCAGCAGGGCAGCCACGTCGGCCGGGTTGTGCTCGGCCACCAGCTTGGCAGCGGCGTTCGACAGGGCCAGGAAGTCGTCGTTCTTGGCGACGAAGTCGGTTTCCGAGTTCACTTCCACCAGGGCGCCAACGCCGCCGGCGATGTAAGCTGCCACCACGCCTTCAGCGGTGATGCGGGCCGACGCTTTGGACGCTTTACCGCCCAGTTTAACGCGCAGAATCTCTTCCGCCTTGCCCATATCGCCATCGGCTTCGGTCAGGGCTTTTTTGCATTCCATCATTGGTGCGTCGGTTTTGGCGCGCAGTTCGCCGACCATTGCTGCAGTAATCGCTGCCATGTAATTCTCCTGTAATTCGGTGGATCAACCGGGGCGGCGCCTTGCGGCAGCCAGCAACATCCGGCATATCGTTAAAAAAAAGGGGGAGCTGATGCCACCCCTTTTCAATGCTCGCTTTTCAGCTCAGCAAATCCGCCTGACGGCGGACCAGAACTTAGGCTTGTTCGTTGACTTCTACGAACTCGTCGCCGGCTGCGGTCTTGATGGTTTCCAGGACTTCAGCGGAGGCGTTGGCACGGCCTTCCAGGATTGCGTCTGCCACGCCGCGGGCGTACAGGGTGATCGCTTTCGAGGAATCGTCGTTACCAGGGATAACGTAGGTCACGCCTTCTGGGGAGTGGTTGGTGTCAACCACGCCGATCACTGGGATGCCCAGTTTTGCAGCTTCGGTGATCGCGCCTTTGTGGTAGCCAACGTCGACCACGAAGATTGCGTCAGGCACGCCGCCCATTTCCTTGATGCCGCCGATGGATTTCTGCAGCTTTTCCATTTCGCGGCTGAACATCAGGGCTTCTTTTTTGGACAGCTTCTCAACGGAACCGTCTTCGATCGCCGCTTCCATGTCTTTCAGACGCTTGATCGAGGTTTTGATGGTTTTGAAGTTGGTCAGCATGCCGCCCAGCCAACGCTGGTCAACATAAGGAACACCGGCGCGTTGTGCTTCGGCAGCGATGATATCGCGGGCCTGGCGCTTGGTGCCCACCATCAGGATGGTGCCACGGGAAGCGGCCACTTGGCGCACGGTCTTCATCGCCTCCTGGTACATCGCCATGGTTTTTTCCAGGTTGATGATGTGAATTTTATTGCGGTGGCCGAAGATGAACGGAGCCATCTTTGGGTTCCAGAAACGGGTTTGGTGGCCGAAATGGACGCCGGCTTCCAGCATTTCACGCATCGTTACAGACATTTTTAACTCCAGGGTTGGGTCTGGAATCCGTTCAGTGACCCTTGCGGGCACCCTTGTCGAGCGGATTCGGGTTTATAAATAAGTAGATTTACAACATTGCTCAAACCGGAATTCAAGCAACCCGAAATTCTACCTTGAAACAAGGGCTTGCGACAAGTTTTGCGCAGCCCCATCCTGCACGAATGCAATTATTTACTTTCAAGAAATGAAATTTCCTTCTTTGTAAGCAAATTGTAAAAAAGCAAGCAGAGATGGCGGAATGTCTATATCATTGCGGCTGCGCGTTTCATCGAAGTTTCTTCCAATCAAAAGCAAGCACGCACCCACTACTCATATCTATGTCCATCGCACTCGCCACCACTCTGGTTGCCGCAACGCTGATGCCCCGCTGCTCCTGGGACCGCCCGGGACGAAATCCATATCGGGGCACGCCGGCAGCCGCCATGTCCCGCTATCCGGATATTCCGGAGCCGCAGCGCCGCATCCTGGCCGAGCGCATCGCGCGCGGCCAGATGGACGAGATGGTCGACATCAGCCGCGACGCCATCGAAGGCAAGGGCAAGCACGGCTACGAGAGCGAAATCCGCGACATGCATTTCGCCGCCCGCACCGTCTGCGGCGAAGTCACGCGCAGCAAATGGGCGCCGGAGCGCCTTGAGCCGGCCGCCATCTATTGCGAGGGCGAGCACTGCATCATCGTGCCGAAGATCTGCAATAACATCAGCCGCATCACGCGCAAGCCCCTGGCGGCCGTCCCGCTGGCACAGAAGAAAAAGCTGCCCAAGCTGGTGACGCCCGGCGACCCTGGCCTGGACGAGGATGCGCGCGACGATGCGCGCGAGATCGAAGCCGACGTCACCGACGCCCTGGCCGCGCTGCTGGATGAAGCGCCGGTCAATGGCGGCAATTACCAGCCCGGCCACCACGCCGAGCCGGGCGATCTGATCGGCTTCATCGAAGGCGACGATCCGGACCGCGATTTCTTCAACAACAATAGCCACGGCAAGCCGATCACCCCGACCGATCCGGCCTCGCCGGTGCCGGAGCCCTCGTCCTGGCTGATGCTGCTGGGCGGCATCGGCCTGCTGGGCGCCTGGCGCCTGCGCCGCAAGGGCTGATCTCCCCCGCCGCCCTGCCCCGGCCTCGTTTATAATCTCGCTATTGCGGGCGCGCCGCGTGAATGCCGCGCGCCCTTCCGCCAATACTGAGCAAAACCGAGATTACAAGCGAAATGACCATATCCATCAAGAGCCCCGAGGACATCGAAGGCATGCGCATCGCCGGCCGCCTTGGCAGCGAAGTGCTCGACTACATCACCCCCTTCGTCAAACCCGGTGTCACCACGGGCGAACTGGACCGCCTGTGCCATGAGTACATGGTCAATGTGCAAGGCACCATCCCCGCCCCGCTGAATTATTGCCCACCCGGCTACACGCCTTATCCGAAAGCCATCTGCACCTCGGTCAACGATGTGATCTGCCACGGCATCCCGGGCGACAAGGTGCTCAAGAACGGCGACGTGGTCAACCTCGACATCACCGTCATCAAGGATGGCTACCACGGCGACAACAGCCGCATGTTCTTCATCGGCGAACCGTCGATCCTGGCGCGCCGCCTGTCCGACATCACCTACGAGTGCATGTGGCTGGGCATCGCCAAGGTGAAGCCGGGTGCCCACCTGGGCGATATCGGCCACGCCATCCAGGTGCATGCGGAAAAAGCCGGCTACAGCGTGGTGCGCGAATTCTGCGGCCACGGCATCGGCAAGGTCTTCCACGAAGAGCCGCAAGTGCTGCACTACGGCCGCCCCGGCACGCTGGAGGAGCTGGTGCCGGGCATGATCTTCACCATCGAGCCGATGATCAACGCCGGCCGCCGCGAAATCCGCGAAATGGGCGACGGCTGGACCATCAAGACCAAGGACCGCAGCCTGTCGGCCCAGTGGGAACACACCGTGCTGGTGACCGAAACCGGCTATGAGGTGCTGACCCTGTCGGCCGCCAGCCCGCCGCCACCCGCCTTCATCCTGGACGCACAGGCCGCGGCAGCCTGAAAACAATGCCGCATGCCGCGATGAAGAATGAGCTGCGGGACCAGCTCAAGGCCCGCCTCAAGGCCGACCGCCTGCAGGTGGTCGCCACCTTCCAGGCCGACGGCAAGCCGGAAAAGCTGCTGCGCAGCCTGCGCCAGAGCGTGGACGCGGTGCTTACCAGCGCCTGGGAAGCGGCCGGCCTGCCGGCGCGCACCGCCCTGGTCGGCGTGGGCGGCTACGGCCGCGGCGAACTGTTCCCCCATTCCGACGTCGATGTCCTGATCCTGCTGCACCAAGCGCCGGACGACGCCACGCGGCGCCGTCTGGAGGCGCTGGTGCAGCTGCTGTGGGACCTGGGACTGGAAGTGGGCCACAGCATCCGCACCGTGGACGAATGCCTGAGCGAGTCGAAGGCCGACATCACGGTGCAAACCAGCCTGCTCGAAGCGCGCCTGGTGACGGGCGAGCGCGCCCTGTTCGAGGAACTGCAGCAGCGCTACGACGCGGCCATGGACGCGCAAGCCTTCTTCAACGCCAAGATGCTGGAAATGCGCCAGCGCCACGCCAAGTACGAGGACACCCCCTTCGCGCTGGAACCGAACTGCAAGGAAAGCCCGGGCGGCCTGCGCGACCTGCAGGTGATCCTGTGGCTGGCCAAGGCCGCCGGCCTGGCCAATTCCTGGCGCACCCTGGCCACGCGCGGCCTGATCACCCAGACCGAGGCGCGCCAGCTGATGGAAAAGGAACGCGCCTTCAAGGATATCCGCGTGCGCCTGCACCTGCATGCCGGCCGGCGCGAAGACCGCCTGGTGTTCGACGTGCAGACCGCCATCGCCGAAACCCTGGGCCTGCAAGCCACCGGCAGCGGCGCGCATATGCGGCGCGCCAGCGAGTACCTGATGCAGCGCTACTACTGGGCGGCCAAGGCCGTGACCCAGCTGAATACCATCCTGCTGCAAAATATCGAAGCCCAGCTGTTCCCGCAGAATGGCGAGACGCATCCCATCAACGCACGCTTTGCCGAGGTGGACGGCTTCATCGATATCGTCGACGACGACACCTTCGAGCAAACGCCGTCGGCCATGCTGGAAGTGTTCGTGCTGATGACGGAACGCCCCGCCATCAAGGGCATGACGGCGCGCACCATGCGCGCCCTGTGGCACGAGCGTTTCAAGATCGACGCCGGCTTCCGCAACGATGCGGTCAACCGCGCCTACTTCCTGCGCATCCTGCAGGCGCCGGTCGGCATCATCCACGCGCTGCGGCGCATGAACGAGCTGTCCATCCTGGGCCGCTACCTGCCCAACTTCCGCAAGATCGTGGGCCAGATGCAGCACGACCTGTTCCACGTCTACACGGTGGACCAGCACATCCTGATGGTGGTGCGCAATATGCGCCGCTTCACGATGACCGAGCACGCCCACGAATACCCCTTCTGCAGCCAGCTGATGGCGAACTTCCCGCAGCACTGGCTACTGTATGTCGCGGCCCTGTTCCACGATATCGCCAAGGGCCGCGGCGGCGACCACTCCAAGCTGGGCCGGGTCGATGCCGTCCAGTTCTGCCAGGACCATGGCATGGGCAAGGACGAAACCGAGCTGGTGGTGTTCCTGGTCGAGCAGCACCTGACCATGTCCCAGGTGGCGCAGAAGCAGGACTTGTCCGATCCCGACGTGATCGCCGCCTTCGCCCGCCTGGTGCGCGACGAACGCCACCTGACCGCGCTCTACCTGCTGACGGTGGCCGATATCCGCGGCACCAGCCCGAAGGTGTGGAATGCCTGGAAGGCCAAGCTGCTGGAAGACCTGTACCGCATGACCTTGCGCGTGCTGGGCGGCGAGCCGCCGTCGGCCGACCGCGAGCTGAAAAACCGCCAGCAGGAAGCGCTGGCCACCCTGCGCCTGTATGGCTTGCCGCCCGACGCGCACGAAGCGCTGTGGCAGCAGCTGGACGTGGCCTACTTCCTGCGCCACGACGCCTCCGACATCGCCTGGCAGACGCGCGCCCTGTACGACCGCCTGAACAGCGGCCAGCCGGTGGTCAAATGCCGCCTGGCGCCGATCGGCGAAGGCTTGCAAGTGGCGGTCTACATTCCCGACCAGCCCGACCTGTTCGCGCGCATCTGCGGCTATTTCGACCGCAAGAATTTCAGCATCCTCGATGCCAAGATCCACACCACACGCCACGGCTACGCGCTCGACACCTTCCTGGTCACGGAGCAGAACTTCGCCAAGAGCTACCGCGACATCATCAGCCTGATCGAACATGAGCTGTGCGCGCTGCTGGAAACGGCCGGGCCGCTGTCGGCGCCGGGCAAGGGACGGCTGTCGCGCCTGTCGCGCACCTTCCCGCTGCAACCCAGCGTGGACTTGCGGCCGGACGAGCGCGGCCAGTATTATCTGCTCTCGGTCACCGCCAACGACCGCCCCGGCCTGCTGTACTCCATCGCCACGGTGCTGAGCCGCTACAAGATCAATCTGCATACGGCCAAGATCATGACCCTGGGCGAACGGGTGGAAGACGTCTTCCTCGTCGACGGCGCCGCCCTGGCCAATGCCCGCCTCCAGCTGCAGCTGGAAACCGATTTACTGGAAGCTTTGAAAATCTGATGTCTGAAGAATTATTACGCCTGTCCAAACGCATGTCCGAACTGGGCCTGTGCTCCCGCCGCGAAGCCGATGAATGGATCGCCAAAGGCTGGGTGCGGGTCGACGGCAAGGTGGTGTCCGAACTGGGCACCAAGGTCTACCCGAGCCAGCGCGTCAGCGTCGAGCGCCAGGCCGCGGCCGAACAATCGAAACGCGTGACCATCCTGATCAACAAGCCGGTCGGCTACGTCAGCGGCCAGGCCGAGGATGGCTATACCCCGGCCGTGGCCCTGATCAAGCCGGAAAACCGCTGGGCCGACGATCCCGCGCCCGAGCAGTTCCACCCGACCCAGCTGCGCAGCCTGGTGCCGGCCGGCCGCCTCGACATCGACTCGGTCGGCCTGCTGGTGCTGACCCAGGATGGGCGCATCGCCAAACACCTGATCGGCCACGATACCGAGATCGACAAGGAATACCTGGTGCGCGTGCAGTACAGCAAGCCGGGCAAACTGCCCGACGCCGACCTGAAAAAGCTCAATCATGGTTTGTGGATGGACGGCAAGCCGCTGCTGCCGGCCAAGGTGCGCTGGCAGAACGACGACCAGCTCAGCTTTACCCTGCGCGAGGGCCGCAAGCGTCAGATCCGCCGCATGTGCGAGATGGTGGGCCTGAAAGTGCTAGGCTTGAAACGGGTACGCATCGGCAAGGTCAAGCTGGGCGATCTGCCCCAGGGCCAGTGGCGTTACTTGCATCCCGATGAGCGTTTTTGATGGCAAAAACGCAGTAAACTAGCGTAATTTACAACGTTTCTCTGTTTTTTATCGGCGACAAGACGGATTTTCTTGCTATTTGGCAAGCCAAGCCCGCCGGAAGCCTGTAAGATTAAAGCAGTGCCCTGCTGGAGGGCGCAAACCCTATCTGATGCAAAGTTAGCCGTCGTGAACGATCCAATGCCAAACGATTTCCGCAAGGGACCACCCCGTCTCGCCGATGCGGTGGAACCGATTGCCTCCGGCTCCAAGCCGCACGAGATGGTCGAACCGGAAGATATCGCCGATGCCCTGGCCATTCTGGCCGAGAATGGCGACGCCATTTCGATTTATCCCTCGTCCAGCACCGAGGTGGTGATGGCGCGCATTGCATCGGTGGACCGGGAGCGCTTCCGCTTCGTCATCCAGCTCAATGAAGGCACTTATCTGCCACCGGGCGACGCCACCTTCGTCACCTGGCTGCGCAGCGCCAAGCTGCAGTTCAAGCTGCACGATCCGCACTGGAACAGCCTGGCCGAACAGCCGACCCTGATCCCCGCCGAATTCCCGGACAAATGCACGGTGCTCAACCGGCGCGCCGCGGCGCGGCTGGAAACCCCGCTCGGCACCTACCATACCGCTTCCTTCGTCCTGAACGGCAAGCCCTACGAGATGCAGCTGTATGATTTTTCCGCCGGCGGCATCGGCATGCGCTGCGCCCCGCGCGACGCGGTCGGCCTGCATGTGGGGCGCAAGCTGCAAAGGGTGAGGCTGGAAATGGGACCGCAGCGCGTCATCATCTGCGACCTGGAAATCCGCCTGTCACGCCACTACCGCTCCTTCCTGCTCGGCGAGCAGGTGCAGATCGGCTGCCAGTTCACCAATATGGCGCCGCATCTGCGCGCCGAAATCGACCAGGTGCTGGAACAGCTGAACGGCAACCGCCGCCGCTGAGCCAGACCTTCCTGCCGCCGGGGATTCAGGCCGCCAGCGGCAGCCTGACCGTAGCCAGCAGGCCCGGGCCGCGGCCGGTCGAATCGAGGCGGATGTCGCCGCCATGCTGCTCCACCGCCGCCTTGACGATGGCCAGTCCCAGGCCGCTGCCGCTCTGGGTCTGGTTCGGATCGCGGTAAAAGCGGTCGAAGACGCGCTCCTGCAAGGCACTGGCGATGCCCGGCCCCTGGTCCGCCACGCTCAGCACCGCTTCCGGCCCGCAGCGCCGCACCCGCACCTTCACCATGCCGCCCTGCGGGCTGTATTTGATGGCGTTTTCCACCAGATTGTCGATCAGCGAGACCAGGGTTTCACGCTGGCCCCGGATCGGTACGCCATCCTCGGCCGCCAGCTCCACTTCCACCCCGCGCACATGGGCCAGGCCCGAGAGCGCCGCCAGCCGGTCCTGCAGCAGCTCGTCCAGCGCCACCGTCTCCTCTGCGCCATGGGCCGCCGCGTCGCTGCGCATCAGCATCAACAGCTGGCTCACCAGGCGCGTGGCGCGCGAGCCGCTGTTCAGGATGCCGCTCAGCAGCTGGCGCGTGCGGGTGTCGGTGGTCTGGCTCTGCAGCGCCTCCACATTGATATTCATGGCCGCCAACGGGGTACGCAGCTCGTGCGCCGCATCGGCGATGAAGACGCGCTCGCGGATGGCGCTGTCGCTGACACGCCGCATCAGGTTATTGATGCTCTCGACCATGGCCGTCAACTCGCGGTGGCGCGCCTTGAACGATAGCGGCGCCAGGTCCTGCGGTCCGCGCGACGCCACTTCGCGCGCCACCTGGTTCCAGGGCCGCAGCGCCATGCGGATCGACAGCCAGGCCGGCAGCAACAGCACCGGAATGCTGATCAGCAGCGGCAGCAGATAGAAACCGCGCGAGTTGAAGGTGAAGAAAATCTGCCCGGCGTCAGCCGGCACCAGCACCGTCATGCGCGTGCCGCTGGGCGCGACGGCGCGCGTGCGGGCGCGCCAGCGGCGGCCATCCTTGTACAGGGTTTCGATCTCTTCCACCTGCCTGGGCAGCAGGCCGCCGGGCGTGTTCGGACTGCGGTAGATTTCGCGGCCATGGCCGGTGACGATGATGCGCGGCGCGAAAGTATCCTCGTGCAGATCGCTGTAATTGTCGCGCAGCGCCCCATCCAGCTTGGCCAGCGAGGCACGCTGCTTTTCCGGCAAGCCTTCCAGGCTGTCCGTCACCTCGACAAAGCTGTCGTAGATGCTGTTCATGCCGATCAGGGTCAGGTCGTTGCCGCTCTCATTGATGACGAAAGCGACGCCCAGGCTCCACAACAATGTCAGCAAGGCCATCTGGGCCAGCAGCAAGCGCTTGATCAGGCTCGGCTCGGTCAGATAGCGCCACCAGTGCTTCAGTTTCTGCCAGCCCATCATTTGTTGCCGCTACCCACGGGCGCCTGCTGGTCGATCACATAGCCGACGCCGCGCACGGTGCGCACATAGCCTTCGCCGATCTTGCGGCGCAGATTGGCCATATGCACATCGAGGGAATTGCTGGCATTGGCCTGGGCGCCGGGCAAGGCCTGCTCCTCCAGGCTGCGGCGCGTGACCACGCGGTCGACGCGCATCATCAGGGTTTTCAGCAGCACATACTCGCTGGCCGTCAGGTCGAGCGGGCGACCATGCACGGAAGCGCGCCGGGTCGGCGTGTGCAGGCTCAGGCCGCGCAGCTCCAGGGTGGCGCCGTCGAAGCCATAGCTGCGCCGGGCCAGGGCGCGCACGCGCGACATCAGCTCGGCTAGCTCGAACGGCTTGACCAGGTAATCGTCAGCGCCCGAATCGAGGCCGCGCAGGCGGTCGGGCAAGGTGTCGCGCGCGCTCAGGATCAGCACCGGCAAGTCCTGGCGCTCGCGGCGCAGACGGTTCAACAGGGTCAGGCCGTCGCCGTCGGGCAGGCCCAGGTCGAGCAGGATCAGGTCGCAGCTTTCGCTGGCCAGCTGGTAGCTGGCGTCCTCCAGACGGCGCACCCAGACCACCTCCATGCCCTGGTCGGCGAGCGCGATGCGCACGCCATTGCCCAGGTCCAAATCGTCTTCAATCAGCAGGATTTTCATACATGATATTTAACCATGGCAAGCTGAAGAAAGCATAAAGAAGGCTCTTCACGCAATCTTAAGGAAAAGCTTAGTTTGCCTTCATGGAACGACAAGATAATCCGTCCAGCCGGTTTCCTCATCCCACAAAAGCGAAACCGTCCTTTCAACTTGACCTGGACAAAAATATGAAATCACGGATTCACCTGCAGCGCGGCGCCGCCGCCGCCGTTCTTGCCCTGCCCGCCCTTCTCGCGCCGCTGGCCCAGGCCGAAGAAGCCAAGCCCGGCAATGTATTGACGCTGGGCGGCGGCATCGCGGTCGGGCAGCGCTACTCCGGCTCGGATGAAAACCAGGTCGCTCCGGTACTGGGCATCGATTATGCTATGGCCAACGGTTTTTATGCCAGCACCCTGCGCGGCCTCGGCTACGGCCGCAGCTTCGACAAGCTGACGCTGAATGCCGGCATCGGCGTGCGCGGCGAGCGCAAGGAAAAAGACACGCAGAAATTCGGCGGCAGCAGCGGCTCGCCCAAGCTGCGCGGCATGGGCGACATCAAGGGCAGCGCCACTGCCCTGTTCGGCGCCAGCTACGCCATCGCCGAAGGCTTCGAAATCAGCACCCGCCTCGAACTGCCCCTCTCCCACCGCGAAAACGGCAAGACCCTGAATATCGGCGCCAGCGGCGTGCTCTACAACCAAGGCCGCGACACCGTCACCCTGAGCGCCGGCACCAGCTTCGGCGATGCCAAGTACAACCAGACCTATTACGGCGTCAGCGATGTGCAATCGGCCAACTCCGGCTACCGCGCGTATAAGCCAAAATCTGGCCTGTATGAAGCAGAAGTTGGCATAAGCTGGGAGCGCAAGCTCGACAAAAACTGGTCTGTCACCAGCATGCTCGGCGTCACAACGCTACTTGGCGACGCCAAGAACAGCCCCATCGTCTTCCGCAAGACCAGCCCCAGCGGCGCCCTCTACGCCAGCTACAGCTACTAAGCCCCCGTTTGATTTTCCTCAACAAATGTCCACCCTGGTGTCAGGCACGAGGGTCGGACATTCTTTGATCTAGCGCAAAAAATGTCCGACCCCGGTGCCTCGGCGGCCCCGCCTGACACCAGGGTGGACATTGTTTGATTTGGCGCAAACGCCGGCTTAGAGCATGGCGAGCGGGGTGGCACGGCGCGGTGGGGGGAAGGCTTGGTCGAGGGCGGTGAGTTCGTCGGGACTGAGCTTGAGGTCGTGGGCGGCGCGGTTGGCGCGCACATGGGCCGGCGTCACGGCTTTGGGGATGGCAATCACCCCATCCTGCCGCAGCACCCAGGCCAGAGCGATCTGGGCCGGAGTAGCGCCGTGCGCGATGGCCAGTCTTTGCAGCAGGGGGTGGTCGAATAGATGCTGCTGTTCGCTGCGCGCCGATTCAAGCGGGCTGTAGGCCATGACGGCAATATTGTGCTCCCGGCACCAGGGCAGCAGGTTCCATTCGATGCCGCGCCGGCGCACATTGTAGAGCACCTGGTTGGCCGCCATGGCGCTGCCTTCGGGCAAAGCCAGCGCTTCTTCCATATCGGCACGGTCGAAATTGCTGACGCCGAAGGCGCGGATCTTTCCTGACTTGTGCAGGACAGCGAAGGCTTCCAGGGTTTCCTCGAGCGGCACGTCGCCGCGCCAATGCAGCAGGTAAAGGTCGAGATAATCGGTGCGCAAACGGCGCAGACTGCGTTCGCAAGCCTGCACCAGACCGGTGCGCGTGGCATTGTGGGGATAGGCCTTGCTGACCAGATAAGCCTGTTCGCGCCGGCCAGCCACCGCTTCGGCCACCACTTCCTCGGCGCCGCCGTCGGCATACATTTCGGCGGTGTCGATCAGGCTCATGCCAAGATCCAGGCCCAGTTGCAGGGCCTGCACCTCCTCGGCTTTGCGGGCGGCCGATTCGCCCATATTCCAGGTGCCCTGCCCCAGCACCGGTACGCTGTGTCCCGAAGCCAGGCGCAGGGTGCGCATCTTAAGCCTCGCAGCGGCGGGCCGAGCTGGCCGACCAGCGGTACAGGCCCGAGACCACGGCGGCGCCGACGGCCAGGGCGATCAGCATGGTGGTCGATTCGCCCATGCTGTTGGCAATGGCCAGCGGTTCGCCCTTGCCCGAGAGCACGATCAGACCCGCCAGCGCCACATTGAACAGGCTTTCACCGACGATGAAGCCGGACATGATCAGCACGCCCAGGCGGGAAGCGGCTTCGCCATAGCTCTTGCCGTGCACGGCCTTCTCGAAGAAGTAGCCGGCCACGGCGCCCACCACCACCGGCGCGGTGACGGCGCTCGGCAGGTAGATGGCCAGGCCCACGCCCAGCGGCGGCAGGCTGAGGCGGCCATTGCTCGACGCTTTCAGCAGGTAATTGATGGCCACCAGGCCCAGGCCCAGCAAGGCGCCATAGCCCACCAGATGCCATGGCAGGTCGCCGCCGATCACGCCCTTGGCCAGGGTCGAGATCAGGGTCGCCTGCGGCGCGGCCAGCGGCTGGTCGGAAATCGCATTGGCGTTCGGCGCACCGGCAAAGCCGTTGGCATGGTTCAGCAGTTCCAGCACCGGCGGCACCACGCAGGAGCCGGCAAACACGCCGATGATCAGGGCCAGCTGCTGCTTCCACGGCGTGGCGCCGACCAGCTGGCCGGTTTTCAGATCCTGCAGATTGTCGTTGCCGATCACGGCCACGGCCAGCACCACGGTGGTGACGAACAGCGCGTAGGCGATCAGCGCCTGGCTGGTTTCCGGTCCCATCACATGGCGGCCGACGAAGCCGACGGTGGCGGCCGCGCCCAGAATGGTCAGGATGGCCAGGCCGGACACCGGCGAGTTGGAGGAGCCGATCAGGCCCGCCATATAGCCGCACACGGCGGCGGCCAGCATGCCGGCGATCAGGATATAGCCGACGCCCACCGCCACCAGCGGCAGCGACAGTTCGGCCAGCGGGCCGCCTTGCAGGAAGCTGGCCAGCAGCCAGCCGGCCGGCACCATGGACAGCAGCGTCACCAGGCCGACCAGGAAGATCGGCAGGTCGCGGTCTTCACGTGGAATATCCGCGCCGCCGTTCTTGGCATGCGCCGATGCCGCCAGCGCCGATTGCAGGCCGCCCACCACCGGCTTGACCAGGGTGGCCAGGGTGACGATAGCGGCCGCGCCGATGGTGCCGGCGCCGATCATGCGCACCTGGGTGCGCCAGATGGTGGTGGCGTGATCGGCCACGGAAGCATCCGGCATCGGGTTCCAGCTGGTCAGCAGCGGCACCAGCACGCCCCAGGCGATGGCCAGACCGACCGCCATGGCGATGCCGACGGTGATGCCCATCAGGTGGCCCGCGCCCACCAGGGCCAGGGAGCTCGATGCGCCCAGGCCGGTGGCGCCGCCGCCGAATTTGACGAAATGTGCCACTTCGCCGGCGATCAGGCGTGCCGCGGCCAAGAACGCGAAGAGGGCCGACGCCACCGCACCCCAGATTACCGCCCACAGGCCGGCCTTGCCTTCTTTCGCGCCGGCGCGCGAGGCGGTGCCGACTTTCAGCACCTCAGCGGCGGCCACGCCTTCCGGATAGGGCAGGCTCGATTGCGACACCAGCGCGCGGCGCAGCGGCATGGTGTACATCACGCCCAGCACGCCGCCCACGGCGCAGGCGCCGAAGGTGGGCCAGAACGGGATCTTGGTCCACCAGCCGATCATCAGCAGGCCGGGCAGCACGAAGATCACCGACGCCAGCGTGCCCGCGGCCGAGGCGATGGTTTGCACAATATTGTTTTCCTGGATGGTGGCGTCCTTGAAGGCGCTCAGCAAGGCCATCGAGATGACGGCGGCAGGAATCGAGGTGGCGAAGGTCAGACCCACTTTCAGGCCGAGATAGACCTGGGCGGCGGTGAAGATCAGCGTAATCAAAATCCCGAGGACGATGCCCCGGATGCTGAACTCCAATGGGTTGGACGGCGTGGTGTGATTCATCCCTGTTTGCTCTCCAAGTTCTGGTGGTTGTTATATGACGGGCAATCTTGTTGCACCGGATATTACGCCACTTTACCGCCGCCGCCAATCAATTGTATCGACTATCGATCCTCTATTAATCGTCGGAATTTGGGTCGAGGTCGGGGAACATCACCGAGGTGAAACCGAAGCGCGAGAAGTCGCGGATGCGGCTGGGGTAGAGAATGCCGAGCAGGTGGTCGACCTCGTGCTGCACCACGCGCGCATGGAAACCGTCCACCTCGCGCAACAGCTTATTGCCATACTGGTCATAGCCTTCATAGCGCAGCCGCGTGTAGCGCGGCACGCTGCCGCGCAGGCCCGGCACCGACAGGCAGCCCTCAAAGCCCTCTTCCTGCTCTTCGCCGAGCGGCGTCAGGACGGGATTGATCAGCACCGTTTCCGGCACCTGGGGCGCGTCGGGATAGCGCTGGTTGGATTTGAAGCCGAAGATCACCAGCTGCAGGCTGACGCCGATCTGCGGCGCAGCCAGGCCAGCGCCGTCGGCCGCGTGCATGGTATCGAACATATCGGCGATCAGGCCATGCAGGGCCGGGGTATTGAACTCGCGGATGGGATCGGCCACGCGCGACAGGCAGGGATCTCCCATCTTCAGAATTTCGCGTACCGTCATTGCCCCCCCTCCAGCTGACTGTGCATCTCGTTCAGATAAGCGCGGAACGCCTTGCCGGTTTCCTCGTGCTTGAGGCCCATGGCCAGGGTCGCTTTCAGATAACCGAGCTTGGAACCGCAATCATAGCGCTGTCCTTCATAACGGTAGGCCAAAACGCGTTCGGCCTGCATCAGCGCGGCGATGCCGTCGGTCAGCTGGATTTCGCCGCCGGTGCCGGCGCCCAATGTCTCCAGGTAGTCGAACACGCGCGCGGTCAGCACGTAGCGGCCTACCACGGCCAGCGTGGACGGCGCCACTTCCGGATGCGGCTTTTCGACAATCGCCGAGACCAGGTCGATATTCGGCCGGTAAGCCTCGGCGCTGACGATGCCGTACTGGCGCGTATCGGCGCGCGGCACTTCCTGCACGGCCAGCAGGCTGGCGCGTTCGTAGGTATAGGTTTCCGTCATCTGCGCCAGCACCGGCTTGACGCCGGGCGCGGTGTCCATGAAATCGTCGGCCAGCAGTACGGCAAACGGTTCGCGGCCGATGATGGGGCGCGCGCACAGCACCGCATGGCCCAGGCCCAGCGGCTCGGACTGGCGGATATAGATGCAGTTCACGTCGCGCGGAATCACATTGCGCACCACTTCCAGCAAGGCGGCCTTGCCGGCCGCTTCCAGTTCGGATTCGAGCTCATACGCCTTGTCGAAATGGTCTTCGATGGCGCGCTTGTTGCGGCCGGTGATGAAGATCAGGTCCGTGATGCCGGCCGCCACCGCCTCCTCCACCGCATACTGGATCAGCGGCTTGTCGACGATGGGCAGCATTTCCTTCGGCTGCGCCTTGGTGGCGGGAAGGAAGCGGCTGCCAAGACCGGCAACAGGGAAGACGGCTTTTCGAATTTGGCTCAAAGTTTTCTCCGTAGGGATGTTTATGCGCCACCCTGGCCCAGCAAGGCCAAGAGGCCCGCCTCGTCCAGGATGGTGATGCCGAGTTCCTCCGCCTTGGCCAGCTTGCTGCCCGCTTCGGCGCCCGCTACCAGGTAGGAAGTCTTTTTCGAGACCGAACCGGAGACCTTGCCGCCCGCCTGCTCGATCAGCACGGCGGCCTGGTCGCGGCCCATGGTGGGCAGCGTGCCGGTCAGCACAAAGGTCTTGCCGGCCATGGTGCCTTCGGCGGCAGCCGTTTCCGGCAACTGGGCCAGCAGCTCGCTGCGCAAGGCATCGAGCGCCAGTAAGGCGTCGCGGTTGGCTTGCTGCGCCATCCACTCGCCCAGCGCGCCCGCCACCGTGGCCGGCAGGCCGAAGACGTCGAAGATCTTCAGATAGGCCAGCGCTTCCAGCGTCAGGCCCTGCTCGATCAGCTGACGGCAGCGCGGCTCGGTCAATTTAGGAATTCCCATCGCGGCCAGCAGCGATACCGGTTCCAGCTTTTCGCGCAGCTGGGCCTTGGGCGCGTGTTCGCCCTGCGGCACCACGCCCGCCGCCAGCAGCGCGTCGATGGCTTGCTGGTTCTTCGGCTCGGCAAAGAACTCGGCGATGGATACGGCCACGGTGCCACCGATATCGGGCAGCACGCGCAGCAGCGCCACCGGGGCGCGGCGGATCAGCGCGAACTGGCCCAGCCACTCGGCCAGGGTCTTGGCGGTGGACTCGCCCACATGGCGGATGCCGAGCGCGAACAGCAGGCGCTCCAGCGGCGGCGTCTTGCTGGCGGCAATCGCTTCCAGCAGATTGTCGGCCCACTTGGTGGCGATCTTGCCCTGCTGGACCGTCTCCGGCGTGGTGCCGTCGCGCTCATCGGCCAGGCGCTTCATCTTCAGCAGGTCGTCCAGCGTCAGCTGGTACAGGTCGGCCACGCCGTGCACCAGATTGCACTCGACCAGATTATCGATGTAGCGGTCGCCCAGCCCTTCGATGTCCATCATGCGACGGCCGCTGAAATGGCGGATCGCCTCCTTGCGCTGGGCCGAGCAGAACAGGCCGCCCGAGCAGCGCGCAATGGCTTCGCCCTCTTCCCGCACCACATGCGAGCCGCACACGGGGCAGGATGTCGGCAGCACATAGGCGGCCGGTTCGGGCTGCGGGCGCTTTTCCGGCACCACGGCCAGCACTTCCGGGATCACGTCGCCGGCGCGGCGCACGATGACGGTGTCGCCCACGCGCACATCCTTGCGGCGCACCTCGTCCTCGTTGTGCAGGGTGGCGTTGGTAACGGTGACGCCGCCGACGAAGACCGGCGCCAGGCGCGCCACCGGCGTGATAGCACCGGTACGGCCCACCTGCACTTCGATGGCCTGCACCACGGTGGTGGCTTCCTCGGCAGGGAATTTATGCGCCAGCGCAAAACGCGGCGCGCGCGAGACGAAGCCCAGCTCGCGCTGCTCTTCCAGCAGATTGGTCTTGTAGACCACGCCATCGATTTCATACGGCATGGCGGGACGGGCCAGGCCGATCTGCTTGAAGTAATTCAGCAGACCGTCCTTGCCGCGCACCACGGCACGCTCCTTGGCCACCGGCAGGCCCAGTGCCTCATACCAGTCCAGCAGCGCGGAGTGCGAGGCCGGCAGTTCGGCGCCCAGCAGTTCGCCGATGCCGTAGGCGAAGAAGCGCAGCTTGCGCTGGGCCGTGATGCGCGAATCGAGCTGGCGCAGACTGCCCGCCGCCGCATTGCGCGGATTGACGAATTCTTTTTGTCCGGCTTCGCGCTGGCGCGCATTCATGGCGTCGAAATCGGCCTTGAACATCAGCACCTCGCCGCGCACTTCCAGCACGCGCGGCAGGTTCTCACCGCGCAGGCGCAGTGGAATCACGCCGATGGTGCGGATATTGGCCGACACGTCCTCGCCGGTATAGCCGTCGCCGCGCGTGGCGGCCTGCACGAACAGGCCGTTCTCGTAGCGCAGATTGATGGCCAGGCCGTCGAACTTGACCTCGGCGGCATAATCGACTTCCAGCTTGTCCAGGCCTTCGCGCACGCGGCGGTCGAAGTTTTCGATGTCCTCTTCGGAGAAGCCGTTGTTCAGCGACAGCATGGGCACGGCGTGCGTCACCGCGTCGAACTGCGGCAGCGGCGCCGCGCCGACGCGCAAGGTCGGCGAGTCGGGCGCGGCCAGTTCGGGATGTTCCGCTTCGATCTGTTGCAGCTCGGCGAACAGCTGGTCGTACTCCGCGTCCGGGATGGTGGGCGCGTCCAGCACGTGATAGGCGTGCAGGTGGCGGTTCAGTTCCGCCGTCAGCCACGCGGCGCGTTCGGCCGGGCTTTGATTCAATTCACTCATGATGCAGTACTACTCAGCTGAACAGGCGCAGGGCGCGGGTGGAGCCGGCGGGGATGTCGGCGCTGTCCATCTCGGCATAAAAATCTTTCACCTGGCCGGCGATTTCCGTCAGGGCGGCGTCGCTCAGCGGCTGGTTGTAGTCGTCCACGATGGTCGCGTCCAGGCGCGCCACCAGCGATTTGGCGCAGGCGATCATGGCGCCGAAGCCGTCGCGCACCGGCGCCACGCAAGGCACGTCGAGCAGCAGGGTCAGGCGCGGCGTGGTCTCTTCGGCCAGGGTGACATTGGTGGAGAGGCTGAACAGCTGGCCGCCCTCGTTGTCGCGCATGGTGTAGCGGCCATCGGGACGCACGTCGAAGCCCTGTTTTTCCAGGGCGCCGAGCAGGGTCGTGATGGCCCATGGCGCGCCGTTGCTGGCCAGGTTCACGCCCAGCTGGGCGTCGTGGCTGGCGACGAAGCGGTGCAGGTTCTTGGCTTCGGCCATGACTTCGATCATGTCCGGGATGTGCGGTTCGGCGCCGATTTCATCGGCCACGCCGCGCAGGCGCGTCACCAGTTCCGAGTATTCCAGTTCGTTCAGGGCCGTGCTGCGACTGGCCAGCTGCACGCCGCCTTGCAGTTTGGTGTAGACGGTGCCGTGCACGATGGGTTCCCAGTCGCCGCTGACGGCCAGGCCGATATAGTGCACCGGCTTGCTGCCGACGAAGCGCAGCTTGTGCAGCGCGGGCAGGATCTTCTCGCCGCGCACCGGCGCTTCCAGCTCCAGCGGCAGCAGGCAATCGATCAGCGGATCGACCAGGCTGGTGGCCAATTCGGCGGCCGGTACGGAAGCGTCTGCGCTGCGCTGCGGCGCGGCCGCTGCGCCAGCAGCGCCAGCAGCGCCAGCATTGACCGCGCCCGCGGCGCCGGCCGCCGGGGCCGCGCCGTTTGCCCCGCGATGCGCGCGCGCTGCGGAATCGGCTGCATGCGCCGCATGACCGGCCTCCTCGGCGTCGGGCGCGAAGCTCGGCGCCGGCAGATCGCCCTCCACATGTTCGGGCGCCGCATAGGCGCCGGAGCCGGCATCCGGCAGCGGGGTTTCGTCCAGCGAGAAGCTCGGTTCATGGCGCGCGGACGGCGCCTGCACCTCTTCGCCGCTGCGCATCAGCACATCGTCATGGTCGGAGGCGAAAGCGCGTTCCACGCTCTTCTTGGCCTTGTACTCCTGCCACTTGTTGTAGGAGATAACGCCGACGATAAAGACGCCGCCGGCTGCGATTAAACTCATTTGAAAATCTGTCATGCTGCTTGTGCCTCGGAAGCGAAGTTGGCGGCGGCTTCCATGTCCACCGCCACGATGCGCGATACGCCCTGCTCCTGCATCGTCACACCGATCAGTTGATTGGCCATCTCCATCGCAATCTTGTTGTGCGAGATGAAGAGGAATTGGGTATGTTCGGACATGCGCTTCACCATGCGGCAGAAGCGCTCCGTATTGGCGTCGTCCAGCGGCGCATCGACTTCGTCGAGCAGGCAGAACGGCGCCGGGTTCAGGCGGAACATGGAGAACACCAGCGCGGTCGCGGTCAGCGCTTTTTCGCCGCCCGACAGCAGGTGGATGGTGGCGTTCTTCTTGCCCGGCGGCTGGGCCATGACTTGCACGCCCGAGTCCAGGATTTCGTCACCCGTCATGATCAGCTTGGCCTGGCCGCCGCCGAACAGGATGGGGAACAGTTCGGAGAAATGGCCGTTCACGCGGTCGAAGGTATCCTGCAACAGGTCGCGGGTTTCCTTGTCGATCTTCTGGATCGCATCTTCCAGCGTGTTGATCGCCTCGGTCAGGTCGGCATTCTGCGAATCGAGGAAATTCTTGCGTTCGGACGCCTGCGACAGCTCGTCGAGCGCCGCCAGGTTGACCGCGCCCAGCGCCGTGATTGCATTCGTCAGACGCGTGACCTCGCCCTGCAGATAGGACGGTTTCATATCCGGATGCAGCTTCTCGCTCAGCGCCGCTTCGTCGGCCTGCACCTCGGCCAACTGCTGAGCGAACTGCTCCTGGTTCAGGCGCGCGGCCTGCTCCTTGAGCTGCATCTCGGTGATCTTGTCGCGCTGCGGCTGCAAGGTGCGCTCGGACTGCATGCGTGCATCCTCGGCCTGGCGCAGCTGCTGGGTGATCTGGTCCAGTTCATGGCGCGCATCGGCCAGCGCGCGCTCCTGCTGCGTGCGGCGATCCAGCAGTCCCTGCAAGCCTTCGTTGGCGGCGCCCGATTCCAGGCCTTCCAGCTCCAGCTGGCCGGCTTTCACGCTCTGCTCGACCTGCTCCACCTGGCTGCTGGCGGTGACGATATTGCGGCGCAGTTCCTCGATGCGGCTGCGCGCCGCCTTCTCGGCGAATTCGGCTTCCTGCGCCTTGCGTTCCAGCTCGCGCAGCGCTTCGCGCGCATCGGCCAGCCGCTGCTCCTTGGCCATGAAGGCGGTCTGGCCTTCCTCGTGCTCGCCCTGTAGATTGCCCAGCTCCATATCGAGCTGCTCGAATTTTTCTTCCGATTCGAGCTTGACCTGCATCTGCTCTTCTTCCTGCGCCGCGATCTCGGCCAGATCGGCCTCGATCTGATTGCTGCGCTGGTTGAAGCGCGCTTCCACCTCGGACAGCTTCATCACTTCCAGCTGCAGGCTGTGCACGGCCTGGGTCAGGCTCTGCACCTTTTGCCGCGTTTCCGCCAGCATGCGCGCATGGTTGCTCAGGGCTGCCTCGGCGCGCACCGCGCGCGAACGGGCTTCCTCGGCCAGCATGGACTGGGCGCGTAACTGCTTGCCGATGTTCTCGATTTCCTGCTGGCGGCCCAGCATGCCGTCCTGCTCCGCGTCGGCGGCGTAGAAGCGCACGCTGTTCTGCGTGATCATATGGCCTTGGCGCGTGACGACGCAGGCGCCCGCCGGCAGGCTGGCGCGCGCCTGGAAGGCGGCCGCCGCATCCTCGGCCATGAAGACCAGGTGCAGCCAGTCCTGCAACACGCCGCGCAAGCCGGGATCGTTGAGTTTCAACAGGCTGATAAATGGCTTCAGGCCCGCCACTTCCGGCTCGGCGGCGGGCGCCGCCGTCACCGGCGCGAACAGGGCCAGCTTGGCCGGCGGCGCATCGCTGAAGAAGTGCCTGGCCCAGTCCAGGTTCGACACCTGCAAGGCCGAGGTGCGCTCGCGCAGCACGGCTTCCAGCGCGCTTTCCCAGCCGTCTTCGATATGCAGCTTCTGCCACAGGCGCGGCAGCTCGTTCAGCTCATGTTTTTCCAGCCAGGGCGTGACCTTGCCTTCGGTCTGCACGCGCTCCTGCAACTGGCGCAGCGCGTTCAGGCGCGCTTCCAGCTGCGCGTTGGCGGCCGTTTCCTTTTGCACCGCGGCTTGCGCCTGCTGGCGTTCCTCTTCCAGCTTCGGCTGCAGCTCCAGCGCTTCTTCCAGATGGAAGTTCTGCTCTTCCAGCGTCTGCTGCTTTTCCTCCAGCTGCATTTTCAGGTTCGACAGATGACTGGAGTCCGGCAGGGCCAGGCCACTCTTCTCCTGCTGCAGGCGCTCGCGCCGCGTCGCCAGGCCGGACAGGATATTCGAGGCGTTACGCTGGTGCGCCGATTCCAGTTCCAGCTGCTGCTGCGCCTGCATGATGCGGGCGCGCGATTCCGTGCTGCGGTTCTGCGCTTCGCGCCATTCCGTTTCCAGCATGGGCAGCAGCTCGGCCTTCTGTTCGGCCATGATGCGCGACTGCTCGACCTTGGCCGACAGCTCTTCCAGATTGAATTCGGCTTCCTCGACTTGGCCGGCATAGTCGCTGGCCTGCTGCTGCCATTGATCGCGCTGGGCGGCCAGCGTGACCAGCTGCTGCTGCAGGCGGGTCCGCGATTCGATCACGAACTTGATCTGCGCCTCCAGGCTGCCGATCTCGGAATTGGTCTGGTACAGATGGCCCTGCGCCTGGTGCAGACGATCGCCCACGGCAAAGTGGGCCTGGCGCATCTGCTCCAGCGACAGCTCGACATGGCGCAGCTTGGCCGTCTGCTCTTCCAGATCGGTCTGGGCCTGTTCCATCTCGCGGAAAAAGCGCGTCTGCTCGCCGTGCGCCTCGTTTTTGCGCAAGAGCCAGAGCAGTTTCTGCTTCTCTTCCTGGTCCGATTGCAGCTGGTGGAATTTGTTCGCCACCGCCGCCTGCGCTTCCAGCCGTTCCAGATTGCTATTCAGCTCGCGCAGGATGTCTTCCACCCGCAGCAGGTTTTCGCGCGTATCGTGCAGGCGGTTTTCCGTTTCGCGGCGGCGCTCCTTGTACTTCGACACGCCGGCCGCCTCTTCCAGGAAAACGCGCAGCTCTTCCGGACGCGATTCGATGATGCGGGCAATCATGCCCTGGCCGATGATGGCGTAGGCGCGCGGCCCAAGGCCGGTGCCGAGGAAGATGTCCTGGATATCGCGGCGGCGCACCGGCTGGCTGTTGATGTAATAAGTGGAGGTGCCGTCGCGCGTCAGCGTGCGCTTGACCGCGATCTCGGCATACTGGCCCCACTGGCCGGAAGCCTTGCCTTCATGGTTGTCGAACACCAGTTCGACCGAGGCCCGTCCGGCCGGTTTGCGCAGGGTCGAACCGTTGAAAATCACGTCCTGCATGGATTCGCCGCGCAACTCCGAAGCCTTGGATTCGCCCAGCACCCAGCGCACGGCGTCGATGATATTCGACTTGCCGCAGCCATTCGGGCCGACCACGCCTACCAGCTGCCCGGGCACCTGGAAATTGGTGGGATCCACGAAAGACTTAAATCCCGACAATTTGATGGAAGATAGACGCACGTTGTTATCTGTTCTTCGCCCGGACAGGCATGGTTAAAAACCTGACTATCATACCATTTTGTGAATGGAATCTGGTCAAAAACTCACCGCTGCAACGTGCCGCAACGCTAGAGCAGCGGGCTATGCGAGCCGTTTTTCGGCGGCCCGAGCTGCCAGCTGCGCTGATGCGGCTTGTCCTTGCCCGACAGGTAGAGCGCCAGATCGCGCATCCACTGCTCGGTGGGCGCCTGCTCGGCGCGCGGCGCCAGCAACAGCACCGGCAGGCAAAGCACGGCCAGCACCCGCCCCATCACCACGTGGCGCTCGGCGCGCGCGCTCCAGATGAAGGCGCCGGCCACGGCCAGGCCCAGGCCTGCGCCAGTGATCACTTCCGACCAGGAGTGGGCCAGCACCGGCACGCGCGAAACGCTGACCAGCAGGGACAACAGCACCCCGCCGCCAGTGGCCCAGTAACGGAATTCCAGTGAACGGTGGCGCGAGGCCAGATAGGCCGCCACCGGGAAGACCGCGCAAGCGCGCATGGAATGGCCGCTGATGCCGGCGAACTGCACTTCCGGCACGCCCAGGCCCCAGCCCAAAAACGCCACCTTGGTAATCACCACCAGCGCCATGCCGGCACCAAACAGCAGACACCAGTTCAGGGTCAAGCGCCAGGACTTACCCGCCAGCAGCCAGACTGCGATCGCCACGCCCAGCGGGCCGGTCACATTCAAACTGCCCAATATGCTCAAAAACTGCCAACCATTCATCATTGCCATATCTCTTGTTGCCTGTCCAGACGGACGCTGAGCGCATGATACACGGCGCAGCGGCCGTCCGGATTCAATCGGAACAGGCTTCAGCTATCCTTAATTTTCCGTTCGAATTTCATGCCATTGGCGCGTCCGGTATCGACCACGAAGCCGCTGACGGCTTGTGCCGCGTCACGCTGCATGCGAATGGTGGCGCCATTCGCGCTGAAGGTATCCTGGGCCGTCGGAACCAACGGTGCTTCGTCGCGCGCGCTACGCATCCGCAGCTGACCGTCCTTCAACTGCACCTCCCACGTCACCTGCAGCTCCGGGCTGTGGTAACGGCCAAGGAAGGCGCCTTCGCCGCCCGCCGGCAGGGAGAACGGTTCGGGCTTGGCTCGCGCCTTGGCCGGTTCGCGGCTACCCGTCAACACCGGTTCCAGATAGATGTCCACCACGTCCAGGGCCAATTTGGCGGGACGGGCCTGGGCCAGGTTGCACAGGACGGCCACCGTCGTCTGCTGCGCCGGAATGCGCACCATCTGCGAACGGTAACCCGCAAAAGCGCCGGCGTGCGATACGATGCGCTGGCCGCGATACTCCTCCAGCATCAGGCCGCGCGCGTACTGCAGGCTGGAGCCGTCGTTCAACCGGCCCGCTTGCTGCAACTGCTCATTGAGCCAGGCGCCGCCGACTTTGGGCGCGTAGAAGTTGGCGTCCCATTTTGCCAGATCGCTCAGATTGGTCTGCACCGCGCCATCGCCAGCCTGCTCCCAGTCCGACATATTCACGCCAAAGCTGCCGTCCGGGCGCAGCAGATAGGCCGTGGCGCGCTGCGGGAAGACGGTGCGGTGGTTTTCCAGGATGCGGGTTTCCTTCATGCCCAGCGGCGCGAAGATGCGCTCGCGCGAAAACTCGCCCAGGGTCTTGCCGCTCACCTGCTTGACGATCTGACCCAGCAGGAAGTAGCCGGTATTGCTGTAGCGGTGCTCACTGCCCGGCTGGAAATTTAGCGCCTTCTGGCGCTGGATGGCTGTCAGCGCATCGGCATCGGTGGTGTAGTCTTCATCGTTAAAGCCCGCCATCGTCAGCAACACCAGGTAGTCGCGCAAACCGCTGGTATGGTGCAGCAGATGGCGCACGGTGATGGAGGTGCCGTAATCCGGCATCCCGGGCAGGAGTTTGCGGATATCGTCATCCAGCGCCAGCTTGCCATCCTGCACCAGCAACAGGATGGCAGCGGCGGTAAACTGCTTGGAAGTCGATCCGATATCGAATACCGTGCGCTCGGGGCGGATCGGCAAGCCGTATTCCAGGCTGGCCTGGCCATAGCCCTTCTGATAGACCATGCGGCCTGCGCGGATCACGCCCAAGGCGCAGCCAGGCGAATCGGCACGGTTATATTGCTCAAAAACACGGTCCACGCGCTTGTTCAGCGGCTCGGGCTTGGCGGCATGCGCGGCCAGCGGCAGCAGGACGGCGAGCAGGACGGGAAGCAGCGGATATGGCGGTCTATGGGCGGGCATCGTGGGTATCCAAGAAATGAGCAGCGAAGAGAAGATTGCCATGCCGCAATAATTGCATATTGCGCCATTGATAACAATAACATTATCTGCAATATTGGCAGCCTAACCGGAAACCCCATGAAACCCACACCCTCGATCCTCTTCGTCTGCATGGGCAATATCTGCCGCTCGCCCACGGCCGAAGGCGTCACGCGCCAGCGCGCCGCCGCGGCCGGCCTGGAGTTGCACATCGACTCCGCCGGCACCCATGCCTACCACATCGGCGAAGCCCCCGACACCCGCTCCTCGCGTCACGCCGCCCGGCGCGGCTACGACCTGACGCAGCAACGCGCCCGCCAAGTCCATGCCGACGACTTTGAACGCTTCGACCTGCTGCTGGCGATGGACCGCGACAATCTGGAGCTGCTGCAACGCGCCTGCCCGCCCGGGCTGCGCCACAAGCTTGGCCTGTTCATGCAATACGCCCAGCACCATCACGTACTGGAAGTCCCCGATCCCTACTACGGCGGCATCCAAGGCTTCGACCAGGTACTCGACTACATCGAAGACGCCGCCGACGGCCTGATCCGTTCCCTGCGCGAAAAATCGGCCACCTGACTTTGATCTAAATCAGCAAATGTCCCACCCTGGTGTCAGGCACCGCAGCAGGACATTGTTTGCGCTGGATCAAAAAATGTCTCACCTTGGTGCCTGACACCAGGGTGGGACATTCTTTGATCCAGCGCAAATGAGGCGGGTTTCAGGCGGCGGTGGCGGTGGCGGTGGCGGTGGCGTCGTCGTTGACGGCGCCCATGCCCATGGCGCGGGAGAGGGCTTGAGCGACAACGCCCTCGCTGCGGACCAGTCGCACTTTGTCGTCGCGGAAGCGCTGGACCAGGGCTTCGCCCGATAGGGAGAATGCTTCCTGCCGGCTGCTGGTGGAGAAGATGTAGAGCGTGCGCAGGGGGCTGATCCAGGCGAGTTTGACTTTGCGCGCCTCCCCCTCCTCTTGCTCAAATTCGAGCCACATGCCGCGCGTGAGGCTGTCCACTTCGATGCTGGCGTCGTCGTCAACCGGGGGCGCGGCGGCGGCTTCCTGTTCGGCTTTGGCTTGCAGCTGCAGGCGCCGTTCGGCAGCTTTCTGTGCCACTTCCATCGAAATTTCGAGCTGGCGTTCGGGCGAGATTTCCAGCGGGGCGCGCACAATGGAGGCATGGCATTCCGCCAGCTCGGCGAAAAATTGCAGGCGGTCGGCGTCCTGCCATTTGATCACGTCCAGCCATTTGTTCAGGGCCGAAAGCAGGGTCGGCAGGCGGGCGATCAGTTTTTTGCGCTCGTCGGCGCTGATCTTGGGCTTGACGCTCCAGATCAGGTCATCCATGGTCTGAGTCGCATTATTGACGGCACCTGGCTTTTCGTCTTCGACGCTGTAGGCAATCGTCAGCACCGAGGTCCATTTGTTCTCGAGGAAGGCTTCCAGGACGGCGATCACTTCGCCGGTGCCGATGCGCAGCGCGACGGCGTCCTGGGCGGAACGGGCGGCGGCGGCCATCTTTTCCTGTTTCAGTGCGGCGGCGATCGGTTCGGCGATCGCTGCGGCGGCCGCCGTTTCTTCGGCCTTGATCGAGGCTTCCAGTTCGTCGACGGCTTCGGTGAAGACGCCCAGCTCATGCTCATAGTCGCGGCCCACGCGGTCCACGCTGCGCTGCATGGCCTGGTACAGCGGGTCGTCGGGATTCTTATGCTGCTCCCAGCCCATGCGCGACAGCAGATCGATCATGCGCCGCGCCGGATGCTCTTCCTGGAAGAAGAAGTCCTTGTCCAGCAAGGCCGCCTTCAGCACCGGGATTTGCAGGAAGCGGATCAGGTTGCGGATTTCGGGCGAGATGCTCTGGTCGCGGAATACGGTTTCGAAGACGGCCGACAGGAGATCGATGGTGCTTTCGTCGGCGCGCGACAGGCTGCCTTGCGGGGCGGCCTGCTTGACCGAGGGCAGCACGAAGACATTCGGCGGCAAAGGCGCGCCAGCAGCAAAGGCGGCCGCTGGGAATGGCATGGCGGCGCCCTGCACGGCCGCAGCGTGAGCTGATGAGGCCTGGGCTGGCGCTGTCTGCTCGGCGCCTGGCCGCCAGCCGCCCATCAAGGCCGTATTCTGCTGCAATTGGGCCAGGTAGCTGAGCAAGGGCTGCTTGGCGCCCACCACGGAGGCATGCTGGGCCGCTTCATTCGTCACATTGCCGATGAATCCTTGCGCCGCGCCTTGCAGCCAGGGAGCTTGCGCCAGGCCAGCGGCCGGCGCGGCAAACTGTCCCGCCACCTGCGATGCAGCAGCCGGACCGGCACCTGGGCCGGCAACCGCCAAGCCCGCGCCCATGCCGCCGGCGGCCGCACCGCCAGCCAGGCCGGTCAGCGCGAAACCCGCGGCGGCCACGCCGATCGGCACCGAAACGCTGGCTGGCTGGCCGCCGCCCGCCAGATGCGGCAGCGCCAGATCAAAATCGCCGATCTGCTCCATCAGGGCCGGACCTTGCGCTGCGGGCGGCGGCGCGTCCTGCGCCGAGAAGAATTGGCGCAGTTGCTCGGCCAGCGCGGCCTGCTGCTTGCGCTGGCGGGCCGGCGCGGCGGATGCATCGTGGCTGTCGGCCTTGCGCGCCTTGTACTTTTCCACCGAGCCGGGCAGCACGCCCTTGCGTTCCAGGGCCAGGTTCAGATCTTCCAGCATCGGCCCCAGATCGATAAAGCTGTCCGGCTTGAGCAGCGTGGGCAGCAGCTGGGCCGCCTCTTCATCGGTATTGAATTCGCTCCAGGCATCCAGCACGGCGGCGAGGAGGACGTCGGGACGGAAGGGATTCTGGTTCACGCGCAGGATGTCGCGGTCGAGCAGGAAGGCCAGGCGCACATTCAATGTCGCCAGCGCGTCGGCATAGCGCGTTTCGAAGGGCTTGCTGATGCTGCCCAGCGCGACCTTGCTGTCCATCTCCTCGTAAGGCACCAGGGACAGCGGCTGGTCGGCGGCGCGCGGCGCGACTTTCTTGCCGGGAGCCAGCTGCGCCAGCTCCTGGCGCACGGCGCGTTCCAGACGCTTGGCCACCAGATTCAGCAACGCATAGTGGCTGTTACGCAACAGATTGCCGGCGCGCAGACGCATCTGCACTTCGCGCAGGTCGGCGCTCATATCGTTGCCGTCGACCAGGATGCCGGCCAGTCCGGTGGCAAAACCGGTGAACTGGCTGGCGACGTGACGCTGCGCGATCTCGATCAGGCTCTCCAACAGCGCATGCCGCGGCGAGACCGTCTGCTTCGGCGCCGGGGATGTTGTTGGATTGGAATTCATGATGGGCCTTCGGTGAACTTGCTTGTATTTTGGCAGATTATTGCCGCATGGCAATAGGCAAAAAGAAACAAATCATCCTTTTGCCTCTGTTTTTTTGCGGACTATCATGTAGGTACGTCTTGGGCCGGAGGCCTTATCCTACAAGCGTTCCCGGCGAACTCCGATACCGCAGGCGTGACTGAAATCGCATCATTGCCCCACCGGAAAGGTATCGGCGAAGGCATGCCTTCACCGATGCGTCTTCGGCGAGTGATTGTTTCAACTTTCATACGAGAGGAAATCAAGATGAACTCGAACCGCAAAGACTCATCGAAGGGCTCCGAAAAACCGGAAAAAGGCGCCAGCCGGCAATCGGCCGACCAGGCTTCGCGCACGGTCAGCCGCGATCTGGCCGACGATCGTGCCAGCCGCAAGAGCGAAGGCAATAAACAGTCGGGCAGCACCGGCAACGCCAACAAAACCAGCCAGCGCAACCGCTGATTGATGCCAGCACGGCGGCATCCGCCGGATGCCGCCTTCCCTTCCCCTCAGATATTGCGCAGGCGCTTGCCCTTGGGCGGGCGGAAGTCGCGGATCTCATGCACCAGGCTGACCGAGTGTGCATCCTGGGCCGTCAGGTGCAGGTCGGTGTAGTTGTGCGTATCCCAGTGCTTTTGACTGAGCTTGATGCGCTCGTGCAGGATGGATTCGGTGCGCTGGTCGTCGGCATGCAGACCCTCGACAATGACGCGCAGGGTTTCCGGCCGGGCGCCCGAGGGTGCGCTGGCGTGGGATTTATGCACCATGAAACGGGCCGTGGCGCTGGCATAGCGTTCCTCGCCCGCCAGGAACAGGATGACGGCGATCGAGGCCACCGCCCCGCCGTTGTACATGACGACCTTGAGCGGCAGATTGCGCAGGTAGTTGTAGAGGCATAGCCCGTCGCTGACATAGCCACCGTTCGACTGCACCAGAATATGCGCGACTTCGATGCCATCCTCGCTCATCTCGGCCGCCGCTTCGAACACGCGGTGCACCATATCGCTGTTCACATCACCCGACAAGGTGAACCAGGCTTGCCCGTCCAGCTTTGCTTTGTCTTCGCTCATGGCCGTCCCCATTTGGAATACATAAACCATTCTAGCAAAGCCCGCGCCAGGGGGCGCGCACGCGCTTTGACACAACTGTCAGATTGACACGCCCTACCTTCTGACATATATTTCCGAGTCTTGATCGGGAGAGGGCAAATTCGCTTTGCCGCCGAAGGGGCACCACCCAAAAACTCTCAGGCAAAAGGACCGGTCAAGGGTCTCATGGCGCATGACGCCAGCCAGACCAACTCTGGAGAGCGGCCATATGGCCCACCGAAGGGGCGTGCGGGATGCAATATCCCGTTATCTCTCAGGTACCGAGGACAGAGGGGTAGACGATCAGTGTGGAAAAGGCTGCTTTAGCTTCTCCGTGCGTGCTCTGTTAACCCTTTAACGATAGGTCCGAGGTATTCATGACGCTCAAAGCAACCCCACTCAATAACGTACACCGCGCCCTGGGCGCGCGCATGGTCGATTTCGGCGGCTGGGACATGCCCGTGAACTACGGTTCGCAGATCGAAGAACACCATGCCGTGCGCAGCGATGCGGGCATGTTCGACGTGGCGCATATGTGCGTGGTCGATATCAAAGGCCCGGACGTGCGCGGCTTCCTGCGCGGCCTGCTGGCCAACAACGTCGACAAGCTGCAAGTGAGCGGCAAAGCCCTCTACTCCTGCATGCTGAATCCTGAAGGCGGCGTGATCGACGACCTGATCGTCTACTTCCTCACTGAAGACTGGTTCCGCCTGGTGGTCAACGCCGGCACCGCCGAAAAAGACGTGGCCTGGATGCAGGCCCGCAACGAGGCGACCAACGCCGGCCTGACCATCACCCAGCGCCGCGACGGCGCCAATGCCATGGCCCTGATCGCCGTGCAAGGTCCGAACGCCCGCGCCAAAGTGTGGCAAGTGATCCCGCAGGCGCAGCAAGCCACGGCCGAAATGAAGCCATTTAACGTGGCTCTGGTACAAGACACCCCCTTCGGCGAAGCGATGGTAGCCCGCACCGGCTACACCGGCGAAGACGGTTTTGAGATCGGCGTGCCCGCCGATCAAGCGGCAGCGCTGTGGAACGCCCTGCAAGCGGCCGGCGTGAAGCCGGCCGGCCTGGGCGCGCGCGACACCCTGCGTCTGGAAGCCGGCATGAATCTGTACGGCCAGGACATGGACGAATCCGTAAACCCGCTGGACGCCGGCCTGGCCTGGACCATCGATCTGGTCAGCGAGCGCGATTTCGTCGGCAAGGCCGCCCTGCAGGCCAAAGGCCAGAACGCCCAGTTCGTGGGCCTGATCCTGCGCGAAAAAGGCGGCGTGCTGCGCGCCCACCAGAAAGTCATCGCCGCTTCCGGCGAGACCGGCGAAATCACCAGCGGCACCTTCAGCCCGACCATGCAGCAGGCGATCGCGCTGGCGCGCGTGCCGAACGGCGTGAACGTGGGCGACACCGTGCATGTGGAAATCCGCGACAAGAAGCTGGCCGCCACCGTGGTCAAGCTGCCTTTCGTGCGCAACGGTAAAATCCTCGCCGCCTGACCCCGAATACAACACAACCCCACTGGAGCCACAAATGAACATCCCAGCAGAACTGAAGTACACCGAATCCCATGAGTGGGTACGTCTGGAAGCCGACGGCACCGTCACGGTAGGCATTACCGAATTCGCGCAGGACGCGCTGGGCGACATCGTGTTCGTCGAACTGCCTAAAGTGGGCACCACCTACGCCGCCGGCGACGATGCCGCCGTGGTGGAATCGGTGAAAGCGGCCAGCGACATCTACGCTCCGCTGTCGGGCGAAGTCGTGGCCGTCAACGACGACGTGGCCGGCGCGCCGGAATCGATCAACAGCGACGCCTATGGCGCCTGGCTGTTCAAGCTGAAGCCGAGCGACGCTTCCGCGCTCGACGGCCTGCTGGACGCCGCCGCATACGGCAAGACCACCGCCGCCTGATTTAGCACCCATTCAGGGCCAGCATGTGCTGGCCCTTTTTCCATTTGGCCTGAGATTCAATCATGACCCGCACCAGCCTGACCCAACTTGAAGCCCGCGATGCCTTCATCGCCCGCCATATCGGCCCGGACAGCGCCGAACAGCAGCAGATGCTCGACGTCCTCGGCTACGCCTCGCGCGCTGCCCTGATCGACGCCATCGTGCCCGCCCATATCCGCAACAAGAGCGCCCTGCCCCTCGGCCAGTTCTTCGAACCGAAGCCGGAACAGCAGGCACTGGCCACGCTGAAGGGTCTGGCCGCCAAGAACAAGGTGCTGAAATCGCTGATCGGCCAGGGTTACTACAACACCCATACGCCCGGCGTCATCCTGCGCAATATCTTCGAAAATCCAGCCTGGTACACCGCTTACACCCCGTACCAGCCTGAAATCTCGCAAGGCCGCCTGGAAGCCATCCTGAACTTCCAGCAAGCCGTGACCGACCTGACCGGCATGGGCATCGCCAATGCGTCCATGCTGGACGAAGGCACCGCCGCCGCCGAAGCCATGACGCTGCTGCAGCGCGTGGGCAAGTCGAAATCGACCACCTTCTACGTGGCCAATGACGTGCTGCCGCAAACCCTGGAAGTGGTGCAGACCCGCGCCGAGCCGCTGGGCATCACTGTGAAGACCTTCGACCCGGCCGAACTGGCTGGCGTGACGGACGCTTTCGGCGTACTGCTGCAATATCCAGGCGCCAACGGCGTGGTGCGCGACTACCGCGCCGGTGTGGAAGCGGTGAAAGCCGCCGGCGCCCTGGTGGTGGTGGCGGCCGACCTGCTGGCCCTGACCGTGCTGACGCCGCCAGGCGAATGGGGCGCGGACGTGGTGGTCGGCAATAGCCAGCGCTTTGGCGTACCGCTCGGTTTCGGCGGCCCGCACGCAGGCTACCTGGCCACCCGCGACGAATACAAGCGTTCCATGCCTGGCCGTCTGGTCGGCGTAACCATCGACCAGCAAGGCAACAAGGCTTACCGCCTGGCCCTGCAAACCCGCGAACAGCACATCCGCCGCGAAAAAGCGACGTCGAACATCTGTACCGCACAGGTGCTGCTGGCCGTGATCGCGTCCATGTACGCCGTCTACCACGGCCCTGCCGGCCTGAAACAGATCGCCCAGCGCGTGCACCGCTACACCGGCGTGCTGGCAGCCAACCTGCGCACCCTGGGTTACGGCATCGCCAACGAGACCTTCTTCGACACCCTGACCGTGAAGACCGACCGCGCCGAGCAGCTGCACGCCGCCGCTGTCGCCGCCGGCATCAATCTGCGCAAGATCGACGCCCATCACGTCGGCCTGTCGCTGGACGAAACCACCACCCGCGACGATCTGTCCGCGCTGTGGAGCGTGTTCTCGACCGGCGTGGCGAACGCCCCTGCCGCACCAGACTTCGACACCGTTGACGCCGGCGTGCAGCAAGCCTTCCCGGACAGCTTGGCGCGCGCCAGCGAGTACCTGAGCCACCCGGTCTTCAACCGCTACCACAGCGAATCGGAAATGCTGCGCTACCTGCGCAGCCTGGCCGACAAGGATCTGGCCCTGGACCGCACCATGATCCCGCTGGGTTCCTGCACCATGAAGCTGAACGCCACCAGCGAGATGATTCCCGTCACCTGGCCTGAGTTCTCCAGCATCCACCCGTTCGCGCCGAACGAGCAGACCGTGGGCTACCGCGAAATGATCGGCCAGCTGGAAGAGATGCTGTGCGCCGTGACCGGCTACGCCGCCGTCTCGCTGCAGCCGAACGCCGGTTCGCAAGGCGAATACGCCGGTCTGCTGGTGATCCAGAAATACCACCAATCGCGCGGCGAAGGCCACCGCAATATCTGCCTGATCCCATCGTCGGCGCACGGCACCAACCCGGCATCGGCCAATATGGTCGGCATGCAGGTGGTGGTGACGGCCTGCGACGAGAACGGTAACGTCGACCTGGCCGACCTGAAAGCCAAGGCCGAACAGCACAGCAAGAACCTGGCCTGCGTGATGGTGACCTACCCGTCGACCCACGGCGTGTTCGAAGAAGGCATCAAGGAACTGTGCGACATCGTGCACTCGCACGGCGGCCAGGTGTACATCGATGGCGCGAATATGAACGCACTGGTGGGCGTGGCCGCACCGGGCAGCTTCGGCGGCGACGTATCGCACCTGAACCTGCACAAAACCTTCTGCATCCCGCACGGCGGTGGCGGCCCAGGCGTGGGTCCGATCGGCGTGGGCGCGCACCTGGCGCAATTCCTGCCGAACCAGCGTTCGACCGGCTACCAGCGCAATGAGAACGGCATCGGCGCCGTGTCGGCCGCCGCTTTCGGCTCCGCTTCGATCCTGCCGATCTCCTGGATGTACATCGCCATGATGGGCGGCGAAGGCCTGACCGCGGCCACCGAAACCGCGATCCTGAACGCCAATTACATCGCCCGCCGCCTGGCGCCGCACTACCCTGTGCTGTACACCGGCCACGACGGCTTGGTGGCGCACGAGTGCATCCTGGACCTGCGTCCGCTGACCGATGCCACCGGCATCAGCAACGAAGACGTGGCCAAGCGCCTGATGGACTTCGGCTTCCACGCGCCGACCATGAGCTTCCCGGTTCCGGGCACGCTGATGATCGAGCCGACCGAATCCGAAGCCAAGGGCGAGATCGATCGCTTCATCGACGCTATGATCGCCATCCGTGGCGAAATCGCCAAGGTTGAAAGCGGTGAGTTCGACAAGACCGACAACCCGCTCAAATTCGCGCCGCACACGGCCGAAGTGCTGACCGCCGACAATTGGGAGCGCAAGTACAGCCGCGAAGTGGCAGCCTACCCAGTCGCCTCGCTGCGCAAGCAGAAGTACTGGCCGCCGGTCGGCCGCGCCGACAACGTGTACGGCGACCGCAATCTGTTCTGCGGCTGCGCGCCAATGAGCGACTACGAGTAAAGCCGGCCTCCCCCTCAGGCCTTGGCTAAGCCGGCCCACCGCAAGGTGGCCGGCTTTTTTACTTGAATTTACATCTTTTTGCTTGACACCCCCTCGCTTGCCTCACTACCATTCGGGCTCCATTAACTTTCGGAGTCCTACGTGAGTCCTTGTTCTAGTGACAGTAGTCGATTAACGATCGGCGCATAACACAGCAAGCACGCAGACTTCATCCCCTGCCGTTTCCTTGCTGTGCAAGGTACGGTGTCTAAGCATCACAGCATCACCCTTCCCTTTTCGTTTTTCGGCTACTGGCCCCATTCAAGCGTCTCGCTCAGCCTCACTGATTTCTCAGGAGACAGCGATGAACCTGTTTTATCTCGCACGGCGCAATGCGTTCGTGATGACCCTGTTTGCGCCCGTCGTGGCGCAAGCGGCACGGCCGATGGCGGCCGACGACGCCAGCATCCTCGATGCCGGCCACTGCCAGCTTGAAAGCTGGAGCCAGCGCACGTCCACGCAAACCGAGTTCTGGGCCATGCCGGCCTGCCGCGTCGGTTCGTGGGAACTGGGCGCCGGCACCGGCCGGCTGCAGGAGCGCGAAGGCGCGCAAGCCCGCACGCGCTCGCACATGCTGCAGGCGAAGACCCTGTTCCGTCCTCTGTCCACCGACAGCTGGGGCGCCGGTCTGGTCCTGGCCGAGCAGTTCCATAGCGGCGATCACGGCCAGGGCGACCTGTCGCTCAACCTGCCCGTCAGCTTTTCCTTCCAGGGCGACGCCGTGCTGCTGCATGCAAACGCCGGCTGGCTGCGCGAACGCACAGCCCACCGTGGCGGCGCCACCTGGGCGCTGGGCGCGGAGTTCACTGTCACGCCCAAGACGGCGCTGACGCTGGAGAGCTTCGGCTCGCGCTTTGGCCACAGTTATGTGCAGGCCGGCGTGCGCCACACGCTGATCCAGGACCGGCTCGACATCGACGCCAGCTACGGCGAGCGTCTGGGCTGGCGCGGCAAGGAACGCATCTTCGCCATCGGCCTGACTTTGGCCGGTCCCGCGCTGCGCTAAACCGCGCACCAATAAGAACAAGGACGGCGCGCCGTCCCCTGCAAATCCGTTTTGAAAGGAAGAGATCATGACCCTCTTCAAACACCTGTTCGCCTCTTTCCTGAACAGCCGCCACCTGGCACGCCTGTTCCGCCGCAGCGAGCTGCCCCTGCCGACCGCGCAGGGCGCCGCCAAAGTGCTGCCGAATCAACTGGGTCTGGCCCTTGGCCTGGCCGCGCGCGAAGCGCAGGCAGACTTGTTCGCCCGCCTCGCCAGCGGCGCCGATGGCCTGAGCAATGAGGCCGCGCAAGCCGTGGTGGAGCGCGACGGCCCGAACGAAATGGGCCACGAAAAAGCCCTGGGCTGGCACCAGCGACTGTGGCAGTGCTACCGCAATCCCTTCAATGTGCTGCTGACCGTGCTGGCCCTGGTGTCCTGGCTGACCGAGGATGTGAAAGCCACCATCGTGATCGGCACCATGGTAGTGCTCTCCACCCTGCTGCGTTTCGTGCAGGAAGGCCGCTCCAGCCGCGCCGCCGAGCGTCTGCAAGCCCTGGTCAGCAACACCGCCACCGTGCTGCGCGACGGCCAGCCCTGCGAGCTGGCCATCCGCGAACTGGCGGCCGGCGATGTGGTGATGCTGTCGGCCGGCGATATGATCCCCGCCGACTGCCGACTGCTGGCTGCGAAGGATTTGTTCGTCAGCCAGGCCGCCATGACGGGCGAATCGCTGCCGGTGGAGAAAAGTGCCGAGGCGCCATCGGCCACCGTCACCGATCCCTTCGATATGGCCAATCTGCTGTTCACCGGCACCAATGTGATTTCCGGCTCGGCCACAGCGATCGTGCTGAGCACCGGCAACCGCACCTGCTTCGGCGCGCTGGCCGACCGCGTGGTGAGCAGCGAACGCGCCCCGACCGCCTTCCAGGCCGGCATCAACAGCGTGAGCTGGCTGCTGATCCGCTTCGCGCTGGTGATGGCGCCGCTGGTCTTCGTGGTCAACGGCTTCACCAAGGGAGACTGGAGCGACGCTTTCCTGTTCGCGCTCTCCATCGCCGTCGGCCTGACGCCGGAAATGCTGCCCATGATCGTCACCAGCACCCTGGCCAAGGGAGCGGTGCTGCTGGCGCGGCGCAAGGTGGTGGTGAAACGCCTGGACGCGATCCAGAGCTTCGGCGCCATGACCGTGCTGTGCACCGATAAAACCGGCACCCTGACCCAGGACGAAATCGTGCTGGAACGCCACGCCGACATCAGCGGCCAGGAAAGCGAGGACGTGCTGAAGTTCGCCTTCCTCAACAGCCACTACCAGACCGGCTTGAAAAACCTGCTCGATCGCGCGGTGCTGAAGCATGTGGAAATGCTCAACAAGCTGAATCTGGCGCAGGACTACCGCAAGATCGACGAAATCCCCTTCGACTTCGTGCGCCGCCGCATGTCGGTGGTGGTGTCCGAGCAAGAGGACCATCATGAGCTGATCTGCAAAGGCGCGGTGGAAGAAATCCTGGCCTGCTGCACCGCCGTGCGCCAGGGCGAGCAGGTGCTGCCGCTGGACGACGCCATGCTGGCGCGCGTCACCGAGCATACCCGCTCGCTCAATGCCCAAGGCCTGCGCGTGGTCGCGCTGGCCGTGAAGGAAGTGCCGCCGCAAAAGGCCGAATACAGCCTGGCCGACGAATCCGACCTGACCCTGATCGGCTACATCGCCTTCCTCGACCCGCCGAAAGACTCCAGCGCCCCTGCCCTGCGCGCCCTGGCTGCCCACGGCGTCACCGTGAAAGTGCTGACCGGCGATAACCATCTGGTCACGGCGCGCGTCTGCCGCGACGTCGGCCTGCAAGTCGATGGCGTGATTCTTGGGCCCGACCTGGATGCGCTGGACGATGCCGCCCTGGCCGACGTGGCCGAACGCAATACCGTGTTCGCCAAACTCAGCCCGCTGCACAAGGAGCGCCTGGTCAGCGCCCTGCGCAGCCAAGGCCATATCGTCGGCTTCATGGGCGACGGCATCAACGACGCGCCGGCCCTGCGCGCCGCCGACATTGGCATCTCGGTCGATTCGGCGGTGGACATCGCAAAGGAAGCGGCCGACATCATCCTGCTCGAAAAAAGCCTGATGGTGCTGGAAGAAGGCGTGCTGCAAGGCCGCCGCACCTTCTGCAATATGCTCAAGTACATCCGCATGACGGCCAGCTCGAATTTCGGCAATGTGTTCTCGGTGCTGGTGGCCAGCGTCTTCCTGCCCTTCCTGCCAATGCTGCCTGTGCATCTGCTGGTGCAGAACCTGCTGTACGACGTGTCGCAGATCGCCATCCCCTTCGACAACGTGGATGCCGAACTGGTGGCGCAGCCGCTGGACTGGAACCCACGCGACATCGGCCGCTTCATGCTGTTCTTTGGCCCGCTCAGCTCCATCTTCGACATCGCCACCTTTGGCCTGATGTGGTACATCTTCGGCGCCAATGCGGAAGCGAAGCAGACCCTGTTCCAATCCGGCTGGTTCATCGTCGGCCTGCTGACGCAGACCCTGATCGTGCACCTGATCCGCACGCCCAAGCTGCCGTTTGTGCAAAGCCTGGCCTCGCCCGCCCTGCTGTTCGCCACACTGGCCATCATGGCGCTCGGCATCTGGCTGCCGATGGGGCCACTGGCCCACGCCTTCAAGCTTCAGGCCCTGCCCATGGCCTACTTCCCCTGGCTGCTCAGCATCCTGCTCGCCTACGCCGGCCTGACCACGCTGATGAAGCGCGTCTACCGCCGCAAATTCGGCTGGCAGTAACACCCCAGCTCAGCCCGCCGGATGGCCATCCCGTCCGGCGGGCTCAAGAATAAAAAAAACCCCGGGTCGTCCATTCCCGGGGCTATAAAACGGTACTACGCAATCTGTTGAATCAGGCGACGGCGGTGTCGTGCTGCACGGGATGCGGGACGGCGTGCAGTTCGCCTTGCGCCAGCGAGGCCGATTCCCAGACCGCGGTTTGGGTGATCTCTTCGCTCACCACCAGTTTTCCGCTAGGGTCGTAGCGCTGCCATTCGAGGGCGCCGCCCGGCGTGATGCCCACTGCATGCACGCCGCCATTGACGACATCAGCCGTCAGCGCGGCGCTGACCAGGAAGGATGCCACCGGATACGGCAAGCGCCACGGCGCGCCCAGGGTCCGCGACAGCATATACAGCCCACCCGATCCATCGGTGTAGGCCAGGTGCTCGCCCGAGTCGTCGCACTCACTCCATACCAGCTGGGCGCCGCCGATGTGCGCCACCGGCTGCGGCACGCTATGGCCGCCGCGGTAAACAACGATGCTGTCGCCCGCCACAAACACGTCCGGTACATTCGGCACTGTACCTGGCGCGAGATGCACGCTGGCGGCGCGGCGTGGCAAGGCGGTGTAATCGATATTGACGGCCCAACCGCATTGGTCCGGGAAAGAATTGAATGCCAGCGCGCGCTCGCCGCCTTCGTCGTACAGGGTCCACAAACCAGGCAGGCGGTAGCTGCCCGCCACATAGCCGCGCACCTGACGCGTTTCGGCCGGCAGGCGCAGATGCGACATCATCGTCAACGGCGCGGCGGCATTGAAGCACCAGGTGTCGTAAGCGCCATTGACGCTGGCCGTCAGCAGCACCAGCGGCGCAGCACCCGGCTGCAAGGGACCGAAGGCGATGCGCGATGCGATGGCGCCGGCCGGCGTGTCGGGGCGCGGCGTCAGTGCGCAGAAGGCGGCGTACCAGCCTGCTTCATCCATCCAGTTGGGCAGCCCGCAAGCGGTGTAGATCGTGCTGTTGGGTGCATCCTGGCGCGCGGCCACGGCCAGCGCGATCGAGATATTACCGTCCGCGCCCTGGCGCACATCCAGGCATTGCACCACTGCCTTGGCAGGACGCGGCAGGGCCGCGCTCAAATCCGTCTGCGACCAGCGGCCGAATGGTGTGCGGCGGAACAGATACAGGTGGCCATTGGCGCCGACCGTAAAGATCAGCGGCACGCTTTCGCTGTCGCGGGCCAGGAAGAAAGGCTTGCGCGCATCGGCCGGCGCCGCGCATGGGCCGGAACGGTAGCCGGCCTCGTACAGCGGCACGAAATGGCGCAACACCAGATCGGCCAACGGGTCGTTCTCCAGCTGGCGCAGCCAGTAGCCGTGGTCTTGCGAGGCGACGGCGTCGTAGCGGTCGAACACAGCGTTGTAAGCGCGCAGCAAACGGGCGCGCGCATCGAGCTGGGCCAGCTCGGGACGATCCAGCAGGCGTAGCGCCAGCTCGGCACGGCCCAGTACCACGCTGGACTGGCGCGCGATCAGCGAAGTCCAGGCCAGCGCCTCGGACGGCGTCGGCTCGCGCCGCAAGACGATGCGGCTGACGCGCGCCGCGACAAAGGAACGCGCCCCGGCCGGCACCGCACCATTGGCCGCGTGGACGTGACGGGTCGGCGCTTCCAGCCCCCCGTTGGCTGCCGGGACCGAAAAGCCCGAATGGTTGAAACTGTTGCCGCCGAATTCATTCGGCGCGAATGCGATCATATTGGCCATTTTTCGTCCTCGTTTATCCGGCTGCGCTGACGACACGAATTTCGAGATCGCCTTGAGCGTTAACCAGAAGGTCTACTGGAGTAAGCCGCAAATCAGGCGCCAGACGAGCCAGCGCATTCTGGAGAGCCGCGGCAAAGGCCGATTCCAGTGGAATGACAATTTCCTGCTGCACCGCCGTCAGGCTGCAGGCATTGCCGTCCCAGGCAGTGCCGATGCGGTGCATATTCAATAGGTGGAGCAGCGGGTCGGATACGATATACATGCCGCCCACGCCGGAATCGGTCACGGGCAGCGATTTGCGCGCCCGCATCTGGATACCGATATGGCCGCGTGCCACAAATTCCAGACACAGCGACCATTGCAGGGTGGCGCGTGCCCAGCCCTTGCCCATATATACGCGGCTGCGTCCCGGCGCCAGATCCTGATTTACCCGGTCCCATTCATAGCGGGTTAATAAGCCATGCACCACAACCGTGGGACGGGCTACACCTTTATCATCCAAAGGTGCGGAATGAGTGATATTGAATTGCAGCTCCTGCTCAGATTCCCGGTCATGGGAAGTTTTACCTTCTTCCTGCCAATGCAAAAGTACATGGTCACGGTAATTCCAGCCATTGCCTGTTGGCGTGAATACCGCACGCTCTTTATTGTCCAAAGATGCATCCACACCCGATTTTTCGTTGACGGTTTCCGCCTCGTCGATTTTATGCGGCTGGCCTTCGCGCGAATTCACAAAATCCGGCTGGTCGTTCAGGCTTTTTTCTAATGGCTCAAGCAATAGTGGTTTAAGCACGCGCTCGAGAAAGCTACTGCGCGGCAAAATAACCCTATCCTGTCCTGTCGCCCGCAAAACCTGATCGGATAAAGAACGCAGCCATTCGGAAACCGCCGATATAAAGAAATTCTTTAATGCCTCATTATCGCAATGCATAATCGAACGTTCGATATTGCAATGCGCAGCATGCAAAGCCAGGCGGCCGTCACTGGTTACTCCAGCCGAAAAACACAATTTCCAGCCAGATACACTTTGGCGCAAAATGCTGTTGCGCTGACCAAAACCGTTATAGAAGCAAATGTTGCCATTAAGCATAGTTAACGTCAGCCAGGCCATGCTCGGCTTCGCCGCGACGATCTCCACCATGGGCGCCCAAATTGTTACACGGTCACCGCCGATGCCTCCCAGCACCATCCCCCCCTGCTCCAAGTTGCCTGCGTGAATCGAATCCGGGATCGTTCCTGCGCGCAACAATTGAGCAAGTTGCGCGTTCACCACATCCTGCGATGGCGCCCAAATCAGGTCCAGTTCCGGCGGCTCACTGACTGGCAGATCCACCTCAGGAACCCGCGCGCTGGAGCTTTCAAAAGAGGCAATGTAAGAAATCATTTAATTCACTTGGGGAAATGTTAATATTTGCCTTGAGGGCATGGGTTGCACTGTACAGAACGCAGTCAGAAAGCGCCTTCCGGAAACCTTCCGGATCGTAAGTTGCTGTTTTTGAAGAGTTTTATTTTTTGAAATTTGGGGACAAATGGGGCACAGGGAATTCCGTTTCGGCGACTGGCAGGTGGATGTCGATAGCAATACGCTGAGCGACGGAGCCACGCGCATCCCTCTGGAGCCTCGCGCAATGGAAGTTTTGCGCTACCTTTGCCGCCATCCGGGCGCGGTCATTCCCGCCGAAGAATTGCTGCAGGCATGCTGGGGTTCGGCCGAGTTCGGCGACAACCCAGTTCACAAAGCCATCACCCAGCTACGCCGCGCGCTCGGCGATTCGAGTACCGAACCACGTTACATTGAGACCATCCGCAAGCGGGGATACCGGGCCATTGCCGAGGTCGTCGAGGCGGAAGAGGATGGGCAAGTTGTATGGACAAGTGGGTCGCCGTTCCGGGGGTTGGAGCCGTTCCAGGAAAATCACGCGGCGATTTTCTTTGGTCGGATGCAGGCGACAGCACGGTTAAAAGAACTGGTCGAAAAACAGACACGCGCTGGCCGCGCAATGGCCCTAGTATTAGGCCCTTCAGGCTCAGGAAAGACCTCATTGGTACGCGCAGGCTTAATGCCTCAATTAATGCGCTCAAATGCTGGCGAACATAGTCCAATTACGCTTGACTGCACGCTTTATCTAGATTGTGCCGATTTAGGTGAAGGATCAATCTTTCATGCTCTAGCCGCTGTTCTGATTGATGCTGAATATAATAATACACCGTTCTTCCCTGGAGAAAGCGCGGATAGTTTGAGTAGGAAGCTGGAGTTTTACGAGATAGAAGAAATTTTCTTATCACTTCCTGATAATAAGCCTGTAGTTGGAATTTTTGTAGATCGACTTGAAGCAATATTTCGCGCAAAAGATATAAATAACGACAAGCTCGAACGTTTTATAGAATTGCTACATAAGCTATCAGCCCACAACTCAACGCTGGTTCTAATGGCATGCCGCAATGATTTCTATCCCGATATCATCGCATTGCCCAGACTGATTGAGTTAAAGAACAACGGCGGGCATTTCGATTTAACAACACCGGATGGAGTTGATATTGCGCAAATCATACGCTTACCGGCCAAAGCTGCTCACCTCACCTACGAGATCGATCTCGTAAGCGGTGCGAATCTGGACGATGTACTCTGCGATGCAGCGCGAGGCAGCCCTGATACTCTTCCTCTGTTGCAATATTGCCTTAACGAGCTTTATCGCCAGCGTAATGAAAACGGAATGCTGCGTTTTGATGTATTCCGACAGCTTGGCGGCATTGAGGGTGCCATCGGCATCCGTGCTGAACAAATCATCACAAGTTTAACAACCGAACAGGCAGGAGCTCTACCCCAAATATTGTCCTTATTAGTCAACGTAGGCGATGAGCAAAGCGCGGTAACTGCGCGTAGTGTCGCCTGGTCAGCATTACGCAATGATGAGGAACGTGATTTTGTTCGTGCTATGGTAGAGGCCAGATTATTTGTTAGCGAGCTAACGGGAGATATTCCTAGTTTTAGCGTTGCGCACGAGGCGCTTCTTCGGCGCTGGCCACGAGTGGCAGAATGGATTGAACATCATCGCCACGCCTTACAATTGCGTAGCCGAATATCAAGTCAGGCCGATAGATGGGTAAAGGCCGAACGTCCCCGGGATTTGCTACTTCCTAAAGGAACACAAATCAGCCAAGCTTATGGGCTGCTTGATTTAAAAGGGTTCAGTCTTTCAGATCATGAATTTGAATATATTGCCGCATCAATACAGCGAGCAAAGATAGGAAGACGTTTACAACTATTGGTGGCTGGACTCGTTGTAGTACTTGCCATTTCAGCTGGCTTGCTTGGTTTAACTGCTCGATCGGAGCAAAGAAAGGCCGAGCAGCATCGAGCTGAGGCTGAAGGGTTGATGAGCTATATGCTAGGAGAGTTTGTGGAAAAACTTCGCCCAATCGGTCGTCTGGACCTACTGGATGATGTAAGTGAACGTGCTCTTGATTATTTGGCCAACATCGAAGATACCAAAGACAATTCTGCCGCATCTGATAAAAGGGCTAAGGCACTTCAAACAATTGCTGAAGTCAATATCGCCCGCTCTAATCCTCAAAAAGCAAAAGAGGCATTAATTGCTGCAAGATCAATATGGCAACTTCAAGATATTTCAAATTCTAAAAATGCAGCATTATTAAAAAATTTGGGCTCCAATGCATTCTGGCTTGGCCAAATACACTTGAATAGAGGTGACTGGGCAGAAGCAGAGAAATATTTTCTAGACTACAAAAACTACATACAAAGATCCAGCCATATAGATCCTGAAAATATTGACAATTGGATAGAGGAATCTTATGCGCACAACAATCTTGGTACTCTTGCCCTAAAAAAAGGAGATTTGGAAGATGCTCAAAAAGCATTTTCCAAATCTATCGAATTGAAATACAAGGCTTTTTCAAAAACACCGAACAACAAGGAGCTAGTGGCAGGACTTGCCAATAGCTTATCGTGGTTAGCTGAAACACATGCAAAGCTTGGGTCTCTTGAGAAAGCAATGGCATTGCATCAGGAGGAAGAGGAGTTACTTAGAAAAATACATGCCACAGCGCCCCGTGACGCACTATGGATGGCTCGTTTAGCAAATACCCTAACATATATAGGTGACTTATATATCACTCAGGGGCAGCAGCAATATGCGCAAGAAGCATATTCGAAAGCCGAATCTTTTTTACTAACTATTACAAAACAAGATCCGAGCAACAAATCTTGGGAAATAAATCTCTATAACTTGCAGCTAAAACTGCTTGATGTTATTCACGAAAAAAAAGACTTGAATATCATAAAGCAAAAACAAGAAATAATCCATAGCAAACTAGGAGACCTACTTCGGGCTGACCCTAATCGAGCAAATTTATCTCAATTACATGCAAGAGCAAAACAAAATTTAGCTCTAACAAATTTTAGAACAAAGCATAACACTCAATCATCTCTATATTTGGATGATAGTTTAAAAATTCTTGACGAACAGCACAAAAAAAATAACTCGGACCAACAAATTCTAGCATTGATGGCTAACGCGATACTTCTAAGGTCAGAAATTGAATATTCTCAGGGGGAAATACAAAAATCAAAGACAAGCTGCTTGTCAGTTCAAAAATTATTATCAAAAACTGCAAACACCTCCACCGATTATCGAATTCTTGCCCCGAATGTCCGATCATATCTTTGCACTGGAGAAGGCGAGAAAGTGAAAAAGCAAATAGGCAAACTAGAATCTATGCGTTACAATGAGCAACACCACAAACAGTATTGCGAATCTCATCACCCAGCGAAAGGAAAGTTATGACGATTGATTCTGTCACACCAACCTCATTTATTAATGTGTTTGTTATAGCAACACCCAACCCCATCATTCCTGGGCAAAAACCAACATATAAAACAAGATTTGAGCCTCCATCCATCACCGTTCGAGAACGTGATACTGTAATCAATTATCAGTTAATAGAACCAACGCCAGATCACGTCATCTTCAAAAAAATGACGGTTAAACCGGCAGACAATGATCAATTAAGTGATCCTAGTATTAGCAAAAGTGGAAAAATAGTTACCTTTAGCAATGCTAACACCACGAAAGAAACGTTTTCGATCAAACTTTTCTTCACGGATAAAGATCAAGTAGAATTCGATGTTGACCCAGAAGTGATCAATGATCCGCCACCTATTTAAATAATAGGCTACAGGCTATACAAATTATTAAATGTATAGCCTGTTTCTACCCCGACAATATACGTATCTTTCAAAGACGCAACAATCAAATTACAATATTTTCCCTCCCCCCTTGATCAAAAAAGCATCTTTCGGGCTGAGTCATGGTAAGATTGGCAAGAAAACATTGCCCATTTTTCACATGCAGTAGCTCATGAAGGGGAACATGATGCCGGAATCCATCAAGGCGGCCCTGCTATCCGGGCTGATATTTCCAGGGTTAGGACAACTACTGCTTCTGAAGCGCCGAGCACGAGGCTGCTTGTTTCTGCTGCCGACCGTAGCTGCCACCTTCTATCTGCTCTATGTCGTATCGCTCAGCGCTGACAATTTGCTGCAGCAGGTGCATGCCAACCAAGTTCTGAGTGCCCAGATGATTGCCTCTGCTATTGCAAAATCAAGTACTGGTGGCCCGCTTGCAACCATGGCATTCCTGCTCCTGCCCCTGGCTTGGATAGGCAGCATTTTAGATGCGCTGCTATTTGGCGAGGATCATCGGCTGGACCCAAAAAAGTCGTAACACAAGCAGCGAACCAGGGAACGTAAGCCTTCCTCGAAGAGGATATGATGAAATCCAGATTACACTGTATCGGTACTTGCCTGCTTGCTTTCCCGCTTATTGCCCTTGCTCAACCTACCGGCATCAAACGCACCCTCGTCCAAAAAGCCGACACCTCCATCGACCACCGCGAAGCCGTGGTTGCCCGCGTTGAACTGGAACCTGGCGTGGTCGCCGGCCGCCACACCCACCCCGGCGACGAAATCAGCTACGTGCTGGAAGGCGAAGGCGAGCTGCTGATCGATGGCGAGCCGCCGCGCAAGCTGAAGGCGGGCGAAGCCTTCGTCATCCCCGCCGGCAAAATCCATGACGCAAAGAACACTGGCCCTGGCACCATGCGCCTGGTCGGCGTGTACGTGGTCGAGAAAGGCCAGCCGCTCGCCAGCCCGGCAAAGTAAGCGCCGCTCTTGCACCAGTGTTGCGGAAACGCCTCTTGCGGCTATCCACACTGTACAATTTCCGGGTGGAATGACACCATGTTTGGCAGAAGAATAGAGAAACCGAAGGTTCCGGAACCTTTCACTCCACTGGAACCCAAGAGATGCCAAGAGAGACATGGATTACACTGGCCCGCGCGCCGCGCCAGTCGTCACCGCGCGCGGTAGTTTGGCTGCCGCTGGTTTGCGCCTGCGCCCTTTCCGCCCCAGCCAGCGCCCAGCAAGCCCCCGCTCAGAGTGCGAACGATCTGACCGCCCTGCCCTTTGAAGACTTGCTCGACCTGGAGGTCTACAGCGCCTCGCGTTTCACGCAAAAGGCGAGCGAGGCGCCATCGACCGTCACCGTCATCACGGCCGCCGACATCCGCGCTTATGGCTGGCGCACGCTGGCCGATGCGCTGCGCAGCGTGCGCGGCCTATATGTGGGCTATGACCGCACTTACAGCTTCCTCGGCGCGCGCGGCTTTCTGCGCCCTGGGGATTACAACACACGCTTTCTGCTGCAAATCGACGGCAACCGCATCAACGATCCTGTCTTCGATCAAGGGCCGATGGGCGGCGAATTCCCGCTCGATCTGGAGTTGGTGGACCGCATCGAGTATGTGCCTGGTCCCGGCTCGTCGATCTATGGTGCGAACGCTCTTTTTGGTGTGATCAACGTGATCACCAAGCGCGCGGTGGATATTGAAGGCAGCCGCGCCAGCATCGAAAGCGGTTCGGCTGGCGCGCGGCGCGGCATGCTGAGTCATGGCTGGCGCGATGGACGCGGCAATGAGCTGGTGCTTTCCGCCAGCGGCTACAGCAACCGGGGCCGGGATCTGTATTTCAGCGAGTTCGATACGCCTGAGCAGAACCGCGGCATTGCGCAGCAGCTCGATTATGAACGCGGACAGCGTCTTTTTGCCAAGGCGCAAAGCGGCCCATTTAATTTGACAGTGCTGCACGCGGAGCGCAGCAAAGGCACGCCAACCGCCTCGTTCCGGCAGGCCTTCAACACGCCTGGCAGCCAGACCAAGGATGAGCAGACCACGGCAGACCTCTACTGGCATCGCGCCCTGGCAAACCAGGGCGAGCTGAGTTCGCGCCTGTTCTGGGGCAGCTACCGCTATAACGGCGATTACGTCTATCAGCGCCCCGCCCTGACGGCAAACCGCGACGAGAGCATCGGCCGCTGGTGGGGTGCGGAGTTGCGCGCCTTCTTCATTCCACGCAGCGGGCATAAAGTCGTTGCCGGTGCGGAGTTCGAGCTCGATTACCGCATCGAGCAGCTCAATTACGACCGTTTTCCCCGCGTCGACTACCTGAACACGACGCACGCCGACCGCCGCTACGCCTTTTACATGCAGGACGAAATCGTGCTCGGCGCGGGTACGCTGCTGAACGCGGGACTGCGATACGATCATCACAGCGATACCGGCGGGGTATTCAATCCGCGCCTGGCCCTGATCGCAAAGCTGGATGAGAAGACCACCTTGAAGGCGGTTTATGGCAGTGCCTATCGCTCGCCAAACAGCTATGAGATGTACTACGCCATTCCCGGCCCCGGCGGTCAGCATTCCAATCCGTCCCTGGGGCGCGAACGCATACGCAGCCATGAATTGGCCCTGGTGCGGCAGCTGCAGGGCAATGCACGCTTCACGCTGTCGCTCTTCCATAACGATGTCTCGGCCCTGATTGCGGAGCAGCGTCACGAAGCCGACCTGCTGCCCATTTTCCGTAACGGGAATACAGCTTATGCCAAAGGCGTGGAAGCCGAGTATGAGCGCGGCTGGCGCAACGGCGCCAGCCTGCGCGCCAGCATCAGCCAGCAAAGCGTATATACGCGGGCTGCACAGGCGGCCGGCGGCGATGAAGCTGGGCCGGTGAATTCCCCCAAGCGCCTGGCCAAGCTGAATGTCAGCATGCCGCTTTACGGCGCTTGGCGCGCGGGAGCGGAGGCGCAGTACGTCAGCCGGCGCGGCACGCTGAATCAGGGCATGGCGGCAGCCTACTGGGTTGCCAACCTCAATCTCTACACTGTGCGCCTGACCCGCCATTTCGACGTTTCGGCCACGGTCTACAATCTGCTGGACCGGCGCTATGCCGATCCCGCCTCGGCCGTGTTCACGCAGAACTCCATCGTGCAGGATGGACGTCGCCTGCTGTTCAAGCTGCGTTACGAGTATTAAGGCCATGATGAACAGCTCCAGCATCAAGTTCCCGCTGCTGCGCATGCTGGCTGGCGTGCTGCCCCTGCTTTTTCTAATGCCATCGACCGCTGTGGCGCAGGAGACGCAACATGTGAAGGAAGCCGAATTGAAGGCCGCTTTCGTCTTCAATTTTGCCGTTTTCACCGAATGGCCTGCCGATGTATTGCAGGGCGCGGCCATACTGCATCTGTGCGCATTCAGCGGCAATAATATGCAGGCGGCATTGAGCGCATTGTCCGACAAGGTCGTGAATGGGCATCGCATGCGCTTCCGTCCTCTCGGGATCAGCGCAAATGCAAGCGGTTGCCATATCCTGGTACTGGACGCGCAGGACCGGGAGCGTTGGCCGCAGCTACGCAAGGAGCTGGGCGCGAGCAGCGTGCTGACGGTGGCGGATGATCGCGCCATCGGCACGTCCGGCGCGATGATCGCGCTGGGCATGGACAATAAGCGTATCGGCTTCGACGTCGATCTGACGGCAGCGCGCCAGGCGGGCCTGAATCTCAGCTCCAAGCTGCTGCACTTGGCAAGGAGCGTGCAATGAAACCGGCCACGCCTCGTCTACGTCCCATCGGCAGCAAGATGGTGCGCGCCACCATGCTGTCCGCCGCCGCCGCCCTGTTCGTCGCCAGCATTTTGCTGATCCTATTCCAGTTCATTTCGCTGCGCAATGCGCTGGAGCGCGACTTGCAGGTGCAAGCCCGCATCGTCGGCAGCAACAGCACGGCGGCGCTGATGTTCAGCGACGCTTCGGCCCAGGATGAGATTCTGAGCGGCCTGGCCTCCTCGCCCTCAGTGGTCAGCGCCACCATGTACCGCAGCGGGCGCGTGCTGGGACGCTATCTGCGCGACGGCATCAAAGGCACGCTGGCCGCGCCGCCGCCCATCACGCCCGATGCGGAGCTGGTCGCAACGCATAGGCGCCATAACTTCGAATATGTGGAAGTACTGGAACCGGTGCGTGCCAACGGCGAAGAGATTGGACTGGTGACGATCCGCGCCTCGCTCGGCAGGCTGTATCAGCGTCTCGGCACCTTTGCCGTGTTTACGCTGCTGGTGGCGCTGGGTTCCTTCGGCCTTTCATGGCTGCTGGTGGCGCGCATGCGCAAGGCGGTGCGGCAGGCCGAGGAGCATCTGCACTTCCTGGCCCATGTCGATCCTGTCACCACGCTACCCAACCGGCATGAGTTCAACGAACGCCTGGCCTTCGCGCTTGACTGCGCCGACCGGCAGGAGACCAGCGCCTGCCTGCTGCTGCTCGATCTCGACAACTTCAAGGTCGTCAACGACACTCTGGGCCATGACAGCGGCGACGTGCTGCTGCGGGAGGTGGCCCAGCGTCTGACTGGCACGCTGCGCAGCACCGACATCATCTGCCGCCTGGGTGGCGACGAGTTCGTGGTGATTGTGGAACCGCCGGAGGACCGCGAGGAACCTGACCGCGTCGCCAACAAGATCCTGATGGCGCTGGCCGAGTCCTTCACAGTGCAGGGACACCAGCTCTTCGTCAGCGCCAGCATCGGCGTCAGCGTCTATCCGCAGGACGCGGAGGATGCGCGCAGCTTGATGCGCTGCGCCGATACGGCCATGTACTACGCCAAGAGCAAGGGCAAGAACGCATACGAAATCTTCCGCCCCGAGATGGAGCAGCGCGCTCACAAGCGCCTGAAACTGGAAGCCAACCTGCGCCGCGCGCTGCAGAACGACGAACTGTATCTGCACTACCAGCCGCAGATCGATGTGCGCAGCGGCCGCATGACCGGTGTCGAAGTGCTGGTGCGCTGGACTTGCGAAGAACTGGGCACGGTCAGCCCGGCCGAATTCATTCCCGTCGCTGAAGAAAGCGGCGTGATCGTCAGTCTGGGACGCTGGGTGCTGCAAACCGCCTGCCGCCAGGCCGCCGCCTGGCGCGACGCCGGCCTGCTCGATACCATAGAGCATGTGGCGGTCAACCTATCCGCCTGCCAGACCAGGGATTCGGGCCTGATGGACGAAGTTGCGGCGCTGCTGGAGGAAACCGGCCTGCCTGCGCGCCTGCTGGAATTGGAAATCACGGAAGGCGTGCTGATGGAAAACGTGCATGCCAATCTGGAGCTGCTGCAGAAGATTCAGGCGGCCGGCATCCACCTCTCGATCGACGACTTCGGCACGGGTTACTCCTCCATGTCCTACCTGAAGCGCTTCCCGATTGACCAGTTGAAGATCGATCGCAGCTTTGTCGCCGGCGTCCCCGGCGACGGCGCGGCGATTGCCACCGCCATCATCGCCATGGCCCACAGCCTGAATCTGAGCGTCGTTGCCGAAGGCGTCGAAACCGAAGAACAGATGCGTTTCCTGCGCGACGCCGGTTGCGACGTCATGCAAGGCTACTACTTCGCCCGCCCCCTGCCCGCCGACGAACTGACCAAGCTGCTGTCAGAACGCCGCCTCTGGCCCACCCCGCAAAAAGTTTGAGCTAAATCAAAAAATGTCCCACCCTGGTGTCAGGCACCAAGGTGGGACATTGTTTGCGCTAGATCAAAGAATGTCCGCCCCTGGTGCCTGACACCAGGGTGGACATTTGTTGAGATTTATCAAACTCAGGAGAGCTTGGTAGCGTGTTCGCGGGTGGCGTGGAAGGTGAGCTGGGGCCAGCGCTCCTGCGTGAGGCGCAGGTTGACGCCGGACGTGGCCAGGTAGGCCATGTTGCCGGCGGCGTCGTAGGCGACGTTGTGACCTAAGGCGGCTTCGAAGTCGACTAACGCTTTTTTGTCGTCGCTGCTGACCCAACGGGCGCTGCTGATGCTGGTGCCTTCGAATACAGCATCGACGCCGTATTCGTTCATCAGGCGGCTGGCGACCACTTCGAACTGCAGCACGCCGACGGCGCCCAGTACCAGTTCGCCACCCAGCACTGGCTTGAAGACCTGTACGGCGCCTTCTTCACCCAGCTGTTGCAGGCCTTTGTGCAGCTGCTTGATCTTCAGCGGGTTGCGGATGCGCACGGAGCGGAAGAAGTCGGGCGCGAAGTATGGGATGCCGGTGAATTGCAGCATCTCGCCTTCGGAGAAGCTGTCGCCGATCTGCATATTGCCGTGGTTCGGCAGGCCGATGATGTCGCCTGCGTAGGCTTCTTCCACCTGTTCGCGCGAGGAGGCCATGAAGGTCACCACCGACGATACTTTCACTTCGCGTCCCAGGCGCAGGTGCTTGACCTTCATGCCGCGCTCGAAGCGTCCGGAGCAAACGCGCAGGAAGGCGATGCGGTCGCGGTGGGCCGGGTCCATATTGGCCTGGATCTTGAACACGAAGCCGGAGAATGGCTGTTCGTTCGGTTCAACCACACGTACCGATGCGTCGCGGCCGCGCGGAGCGGGCGCCCAATCCACCAGGGCAGACAGGATTTCACGCACGCCGAAGTTGTTGATGGCGGAGCCGAAGAAGACCGGGGTCTGCACGCCAGACAGGAATTCCTCCAGGTTGAAAGGATGCGAGGCGCCATGCACCAGTTCCACTTCCATGCGCAGCTGGTCCATCTCCAGCGGGAACATCTCCTGCAGGCGCGGGTTGTCGATGCCTTTGATGACTTCAAAACTCTGGTCGGCGCTCTCGTCGCCGGCGCGGAACAGCAGGATCTCGTCGCGCAGCAGGTGGTACACGCCGCGGAAGTTCTTGCCCATGCCGATCGGCCAGGTGACTGGCGCGCATTGGATCTTCAGCACGGACTCCAGCTCGTCCAGCAGTTCCAGCGGGTCGCGGCATTCGCGGTCCAGCTTATTCATGAAGGTGACGATGGGCGTGTTGCGCATGCGGCAAACGTCGAGCAGCTTGATGGTCTGCGCTTCCACGCCCTTGGCGGCGTCGATCACCATCAGGGCCGAGTCGACCGCCGTCAGCACGCGGTAGGTATCTTCCGAGAAGTCCTGGTGGCCTGGGGTGTCGAGCAGGTTGATGATGTGGTCGCGGAAGTCGAACTGCATCACCGAGGAAGCCACGGAAATGCCGCGCTGCTTCTCGATTTCCATCCAGTCGGAGGTGGCGTGGCGGCCGCTCTTGCGCGCCTTGACCGTGCCGGCCATCTGGATCGCGCCCGAGAACAGCAGCAGCTTTTCGGTCAGCGTGGTTTTACCCGCGTCCGGGTGGGAGATGATGCCGAAGGTGCGGCGGCGTTGGACTTCGCGCGCAATCAGCGCAGGCGTCTTGGAGCTGCCCGCCGAGGCGGCTGCTTCGTTGTTGTCTGGGATGTTGACTTCGGTCTCTTGGGACATGGTAGCGGCGATCGAACGGCTGTGCAGGAAAACCTGCTATTTTACCGTTTTTCACGCCGCACCGGGAAAAATCCCCTCCCGCCCTACTCGCCCTTGACGCGGCGCCAACCCACGCGGTGGGCGCCGGCCGAATCGAGCTCCGACAGGGGCCGCGTCAGCGTCTCGCCCTTGGCCGTGGTGGTGATCATTTTCAGCTCGCCCTTGGGCAGGCGGATGATGATGAAACCGACCGCCGCCGAGGTGTTCGACAGCGTGCTGCCGACCGGATTGTCGCTGATCGAGGTGCCCTTGCAGACGTCGACCTGATAGGCGTTGCTGGTGCCGCCCACCGAACAGGATGAGCTGGAGGTCGGGATATTCGTCACCACATTGCCCGCCCCGCTGACGATCTTGGGATCGAGGTTCATGCGCTCGCCGGCATTCAGTTTCCAGTCGAAGAACCAGCCGCTCTTGGTGTTCAGGTCCACCGCATTCTTGGTGATGTCGTACACCGAGGTGCCGGCCGAGCCGCCGCTGCGCCGGCTCAAGGTCTGCTCCACCATGCCGCTGCCGCGCACATTGATGGTGCTGGTGTCGGCGTCCACGTCCTTCAGCAGGTACAGGCTTTGCACGTCGGTGTTGGTGGTGTCCGGCACGTCGAGCAGGCGCCCGGTGCCGAACAGCACCACGCGCTGCGCTTTCGAGGTCTCGATGCCCGATGAATCCTTGACCTTGACTTCGCACAACGTCACGTCGGGCCGTGTGGTGATCGGCTGGGTGATGCCGGTCGAGCCCATTTTGCGCACGCCGATGCCGGTGGTCAGGGTCTTGGTCAGGTCGAAGCGCCAGAACTGGCCCTGGTTGTCGCCGCCGTAGATATAGGTGGTGACCGGATCGCCCGCCGGATCGTTGGTGATGGCGGTGATGCGCGCCAGGCCGGATGGCGTGGTCACATTACCCGACCCAGTGGACTGCTTGGCGAGAATCTCGCCCGTCTTCACATCGACGATGTACAGAATACCTTCGCCGCTACCAGTGTTGATGCCGTCCACGCCGGGTACATTGTTGTAGCCCGAGGTCAGGTACACCACCCAGCGGTTGTTCCACATGCCGAACTGCGGATTGCCGAAGGTCAGGCCGATATCCGGATCGTTGCGCGAGCAGATGCTCGAATCGGCACATAGTTCCCACAGAACCTTCGGCGCCTGTCCGTACTTCGCTCCTTTAGGAGCGCCGGCATTGGTCACGTCGAGCGCATAGAAGCCGCGCCCGCCCGCGTTCAGTCCCGCCACCATGATGGTGTGCCAGGCACCGTCGAAATACACGTCGCCCAGTTCCGGCGCGCCGTCGGTGGTGAACTGGTGGTTGGTGCCGTAGGTGGTGCTGGCCAGCGCATACAGCTTCTTCATCGTGATGCGCGGCATATAAGCCCACAGCTCGCGCCCGTCGGCGGCATCGAAGGCGTGCAGCATGCCGTCGTTGGCGGCGGTGAAGACGGTGGCGGCGCGGTCGGCGTAGCTATTCTTGAAGCTGTCGTAGTCGCTGATGGTGTAGCTCTTGCGCGGCTCGCGCATATAGGCCGGCTTGGACGAGGCGATGTCGCCCAGCACAATGGGAATCGTGGTGCCGCTGACCACCGTCGTGCTGTAGGCGCGGAAGACTTCATCGTCGGAATACTGCTGGGCGCCGCGCAGCCAGGCCACCAGATTGCGGCCATCGTTGACAATGGCGCGCTTGGTGGTATCAAGCAGGGTGCACTGGCTCAGCGCGGCGCACTTGTTGTCGAACCAGCTGCGCTCCGTGGCGTCCAGATTATCGTAGGTGAATTCCTCGGGCGTGGAACTGGAGCCGTCGTACTTGTAGATCTTGCGCGAATTGTCCAGCACTTGCGTGCCGAGGATATTGGTGCTCACCCACACCGTATTGGCCGACACTTCACCTGTGCTGACGTCGATCTTGCGCTTGGCCAGCTCGCCATACCATTTCACGGTGGTGAAAGTGTCGGAGAAGATATCGCTATCCTCCTGCGAGATATTTGGCGTCGAAGTGGCCGCTGCCGCCGCAGCACCGGTGCTGATCTGCATCTTGGCGAGCGCCGCCTGCAAGCCTTCCACCACTTCTTTCGGCTCGTTGGCGCTGAAGTATTTTCCATGGCCGTTGATGGCGGTGTGCCACAGATCGTCCACCCGTTCCTGCACGGTGTTGGCGGTGCTGGCAGTCTGCGGATCGGGCCACACATAGGCGCCGCCGCTGTTCCAGGGGCAGCCGCTGCTGGCGGCCGTAATCAGGTTGTAGAAATCGCCGCCCGCCTTGGCCGCCGTGTCGTAATTCGGCTCATAGGTCATGATGCCGTCCATGCCCAGGCCCAGGGTATAAGTGTTCATGTGCAAGTGGGTGTTTTCGTTTGGCCCGGCCGGCACCTGCCCTTCCTTGCTCATGTCTTCCAGCGATGGCCGCAGCGATACGGTGCTGGTGCTGGAGCCGCCGTTATACCAGTAAAGCGCCACGTCGGCCAGCGAGGGCTGGGTCTGCGCTCTGGCATCGACGCAGCCCTGCTGCGACAGGCAGAAGCGGCCGCTCGATTCCACGTTGTCGTTATTCGCCACGCTGGCGGCGCTGCCGCCGTTCCAGTAACCGTCCGTGGTCAGAATGGTGAAGTTCTGCTGGCAAGGGAACTGCACCACCTCCTGCCCAGAGGCGTAGTTGTATGGCGCCTGGTTGGCGAACATCTTGCCCACATTATCCAGCGCGGGCCTGCTGGGAGTCGAGCCGCTGGTACTGGTGTTGTACAGATTCGAGTACCAGGTGCTGCGCGCCGTGCCGGTAAAGTCGGCCGGCTTCTGGTCGACGGCACCTGCAGCGCCGACCACGGACAAGCGCACATAGCCCACCCGGTAATTGCTGGTGACAGCCGAGAAGGCGATGCCGACCGAGGTCTTCATCATTTGCAGGCGGGTCTTGTAATACGAATACCAGTTGGCGAAGTTGGTCATTTCCTCGGCATAGGTGCAGACGCCGGCGCTGGCCGTGCAGTCGCTGCGCGCGCTGCTTTTCGGATAGGTGGAACCGGTCACGATGTTGACCCGCACAAAGGTGCTGGGCGCGGCCGATCCAGCCGACAGCGCCACCACCGTGGTGGGAATATTGTCGGTGCTGGCCACGGTGGGCGTGAAGGAGAAGGCCATCGTGCCTTTGCTGCTTTGCGAACCCGCCGTCAGGTTCGAGCCGCTGCTGGTGGAGCCATTCACCACGATGCAGACCGTGGTGGCGCTGGCTGCCTGGCAGGTCGGCGTGATCGCATTGCCGCCGGTGTAGGCGCGGTAAGTGCCGCTGGTGCCGATGGCCGACACGATGCGGCTGACCGCCGTGGCGGTGTTGGCGTTGCGGCCGATGGTGATATTGCTGGCGATCGTGGTGCCGCCCAGCGACAGGCTGGCCAGCACGGAGGCCGGATTCACGTCGGCCGTCGTGCCGGAAATCGCCATCAGGGCGGTGGATGGGAAGGTCACGCTGCTGGTGCTGACGGTAATGCCCCAGCCGGCGCGCGTATTGTCGTTGATGGTCTGGCAGGTGGCCAGCGATTTGCTGCCGGTGCAAGTGACGGGCACCACGGCTACCACATTGTCGGCCGCCAGGGTGATGCCGAAGGTCGAGCAGGCCGGCACGCTGGGCTGGCCCAGCGGCGTGCGCACGCAGGCATAGTAGGCGTTGCTGACGCTGGTGCGCGCCACGATGCTGGCTGCCAGCGCGCTGGCGACAGTCTGCTGCTTCAAGGCGGTATCGGTGCCGGTCGATGCCGTCACGCTGCTGTTGGTCACGGTGCGGTTGGTGCCGTTCTCGTTCACCACTACCGAGGTGATATTCAGCGAAGATGTGGTTTTCGAAGCACCGATGGCAATCGTGCCGTAGGAGGCGATGGCGCCGGTGGCCTGTGAGTAGCGCGGATAGATGAAGGAACCGACGCGCTTGGCCTGGCAGCTGGTCAGCGCCGTGCTATTGCACCAGCGGACCTTGACCGGCACCGGATAGCCGGCCGGCGCCGCCGCGCCGGCCGACGTCGATTTACAGTTCACCATCGAATCGTCGGTGCAGAACTCGGCCACGCCTATCGTGTAGTAATACGGGCCGACGCTGATGGCGCCGGCATTGCGGTAGGTATTGTCGGGATAATTGTAGGTGGCGGTATTGCGCTTGCAGTCACTGGTATTGGACGGGTCGCACCATTGCAGGTCGGGGTAGCCCGTCACCAGGTTGATTGCGGTATCGGAATTGCCGTACAAATCCGTGTTCAGCACATTGAAGCCGTCGCTGACCACATTGGTCCAGTTGCTGGTATTGCCCGCCGTCTGCTCCTGGTAAAAAGTGCCGTCCCATTTGATCGGCGGCTGGTAGCGCAGCGCGGGATTGTAGTACTGGCGGTTGAAATCGGGGCTCATGAAAGGCGGATGCCCCACGGTGCAGGCCGTGGTGCCGCTGGAGAGCTGGGCGCGCGAGCGGCACAGGCTGTCGTTCACATAGTCCGGCGTATAGGATTGTTCCATCGAGCCCGAATTATCGAAGAGCAGCATCAGGTTCGGCTTGACGGTGCCGGTGCCGCTGATGTTCAGCAGCGGCACTTGCGCGATATTCGTCGGTGCAGCGCCGGCAAGGGAGGCGGCGGCGCACAGCGCAGCAAAGACAAGGGCGGCGGAGATTTTCATGGTCGTTCCATTCATTTGTCGCTATTGCTGGCCGCTTCACGGCCCCATCATCACTACGGCCTGGTTCACCACATTGCCGCCGCGCGGACCGAAGATGCGCGAGGTGATCACATAATGCAGCTCGGGTTTTCCCTGGTAGGCCGGCGCGTCCGAGGACAGGCTGTCGCCCACCATGGTGGCCGCCTTGACCTTGGCCTTGGCCGCCGTCACCGTGCAGCTGTTGGGCGGCACCGTCGAGTTGTAGGCGCCGGCGAAAGTGCACATGCGATGGATCACATACTCGATACGGTTTTCCTTGGCCGGATCGTCGATGGTCACGGAACCGTTCCAGAACGCGGGCGTGCTGACGGTATGGATCGGATTCAGCGTCGATACATAGCCGGAGGCAGCGACATCGGCATTCAGCTGCGACTTGGCGACGGTGCTGAGCCAGGCGAAAGCCGTGTGGATGCCCAGGTCGGCCGATTTGCTCAGCGCCGAGTCATACGCCAGATTGGCCGTGGTGATGGTGGTCGAAGTGCTGGAGCGCAGCAGATAGATACTGCTGACCAGCATCACGGCCAGCATGATCAGCATGATCGGCATGGCGATCCCGGACTGCGCAGCGCGCTTGATGTTCATCATGGCCTCCAGCCTGCGTTGCGGATCGGGACGATGGTTTCGAAGACGCGGTAGCGGTAGCATTTCCAGCTGAGCGGATCGCCGGCCAGCGCCAGCGTCACCGTAATCTCTTGCGCCGCCACCGTGGCGGGCGATTTGGTGCTGAAGATTTTCGGCGTTTCCGTGGTAGCGCTGCATTCGCCTGTCTTAGGATCGGCTTTTTCCGGCATTTTGCTGCGCGCCACCACCGCCACGCGGATCGCCGCGATGCGCTGGAAGTCGCCCGCGCTGCCAATGATGCCGTCGCCGTCGGCATCCATCATGTCGTTGCTCCAGACGCCGACCTGCATGCCGGTGGTGGGCGTGAACAGGTCGCCCACCCGCGTATCGAGCCCGTACTGCGCCTTGATCGCCACCACATGGTCGATCACGGCGCTGGGCGCGGCCGACGTTCCGGCCAGGTCGGTGGCGCGCAGCAGCAGCATGCCGTTTTGCACCGACCAGGTGTGGAAGGACAGCCGCGCCGCTTGGCCCAGATTGAAGACGCGCGCCTGGCCGGCCTTATAGGTGGTGGGCAGGCCGGCGCCGTTGAAGCGGTTGCTGCCGCCCGCGGTGAAGGTGAAGGTCGAGGCAGCGGGCGCTGCCGAGAGCTGCGCTATCGAACACTGGCCGCCCGCCGGTTCCGGCGTCACCACGATCACATCGTTCTGGTTGAAGCCGAAAGGCGCGGTGTCGGACACGCCTATCGTATTGCCGGCGTTGTAGTCCTGGCGCACCTTGACCGAGCCGACACCGCTCATCGAGCTGCCCGAGTACAGCGTGATCTGGTCCGAGTTCAGGCCATTGCTTTGGATGACGACGGGCGCCAGCGGCGTGGTCGGTACGCCGTTGCGCGCGCTCTGGGCCAGGGTGAAGCCGCTGGTATCGCTCAGGCGCGTATCGCAGCCGGCGATCAGGGCATCGTTCAAGCCCCAGCCGGCCTGCGAGGCGTCGTTATTGATGGAGAACAGGGCCAGCATGCCGTTCTGCATGGTGTCCGAACCGCCGACGGCGGCGGACTTGTTCTGCTCTCCCTGGATGAAGAGCCGGGTGGCGAACATCACGGCCAGCATGCCGATCACCACGCTGACCATCAGCTCGATCATGGAAAAGCCGCCGGCGCGGCGTATTGTGGTGGGCGCGCGCATATCAGTTCGTCACATAGGAGGTGATGCGGTGTTCGTTTTCCACGCCGCCGGCCTTGCGCGTCCAAGCGATGCGCAGATCGACACGGGTGCGGCGCAGTTCCGGCGTCACCGCCACCGTCACCTTGGCATTCGGGATGGCGGTGGTGGTCTCGGTCAGCCAGGGTTTCAGCTCGTCCTTGGGCTGGCCGCCGTCGGCCAGGGCGTAGTTGCCGAGATTGGCCTGGTCGTTGCTCATGGTGCCGAGCAGCTTGTCGGCCGCCATGGTGGCTTCGGCGCGCAGACCCGCGTCGGACAAGGCGGCATACGAGCGCGCCTGCAGGCCGACCGCGCCCAGCAGACCAATCGCCAGGATCACGACGGAAACCAGCACTTCAAGCAGGGCCACGCCTTGCTGGCGGCGCGAGGGATGGATGGGCGTTTTCATGGCGGACAGGCGCGCGAGTCGTGCGCATTCACAGTGGGATCACATTTGGCGGGCACGCCGGCCAGCGAGATCGCCAGGGCCGAGGTGGGAATCACGCTGGCATATTTGCTGGACGGCGTCAGGCGCAGCTGGGTGATGCGGTCGTCCACCGCCGTATCGACCCAGCCCAGGGGTGTGTAATAGATCGAGGTGGCGCCCTCCGGCTGCAGCGTGGGCGCCAGCACATCGTTGTCCGGCAGGGTTTGCGCGCTGCGCAGCACGGACTTGAAACCGGTGGCGCCTTTCGGATCGTTGGCCGCGGGCGCCGCCACCGTGGACCACACACCGCTGTTCGGATTGCAGGGCGTGCCGGGCACGGGATAGCACACGTCCACCTGCCAATCCAGCTGGCCATTGGCGGGATTCGGGCTGAATACGATGCGGCTTTCGGCATTGCGCGAGATGGCTTCGCGCCGCGCCAGCGACAGGCCATCCAGATAGAACTCGGAGGAAGCGGCGGCCTTGTTGGTCATCATCCACTCGCTCATGCTGGGAATGCCGACCGCCAGCAGGAACAGCACGATGCCCACCACCACCATGGTTTCGATGATGGTGAAGCCGCCCTGCGCGCGGCGCGGTGGCCGTGGCCTGGACTTTAGTTGGAACATTGGCCGCCCTTCTTATCGACCCAGCAGCTGGCATTCGTGCCCCAGGACGGAGTGGCCGTGGTGGCATGGGTGCCGTTCTGGTCGACGGTATACACGAAGCCATTCATCTTGTTGCGGCCCGTGGCCGTCACGGTGTAGGCCGACGCCGTACCCACAGTCAGGGCATAGGTGAAGTTGTCGCTATCCTTGGGGAAGCTGGCCAGGGCGTCCATGCCGGCATAGGTGCGGCGGTTGGCCCAGTGCTGTTCGGCGGCGGTCTGCACGCCGCCAAGGCCGGTGAACACTTCGCTCAGGCGGCCACGCGTGATGTAGTTGGTGTAGGCCGGCACCGCCACCGACATCAGGATGGCGACAATCGCCACGGTGATCATCACTTCGATCAGGGTGAAGCCGTTTCTACCCTTGTTCATCTTCCCCTCCTTCGCGCATGGATGCCATTCAATGAGGGCAGTCTAGTCCCCAAAGCTGTCATTTCCCTGAGGAAATGCTGACAAATCCCTGACAGTGCAACAGAAAGGAGGTTTAAGGCGGGAAGTGCACGCTGATCAAGGCACCCTGCCCGCCCGGCGCGCTGTCGATGGCGACGCTGGCGCCATGGGCAATGGCGATGTCGCGCACGATCGCCAGACCCAGGCCGCTGCCGGCCGTTTTCTCGTCCAGCCGCACGAAGCGGCTAAACACCGCTTCGCGCTTGGCGGGCGGGATGCCGGGACCGCTATCCTCCACCGCGAGCACGCCGCCCTCGCCTTCGCGGCGGCAGCTCACCGTGACGCGGCCATGCGCCGGCGTGTAGCGGATGGCGTTGTCGACCAGATTGTCGATCAGGTCGCGCAGCAGGAAGCGGTCGCCCATCACATTGGTGGCGTGCAGCTCGAAGCCCAGGTCGATATCCTTGCGCGCAGCCTGCTCGACGAAAGGCTGGATCGATTCCTCCACCAGGCGGTCCAGGGCCAGCGCTTCGAGCCGGGTCTTTTCGAAGTGGCTGGGTTCGGCGCGCGCCAGCGCCAGCAGCTGGTTGGTCTGACGTATCATGCGCTCGGTCGATGAGAGCATCAGGCGCAGCGACTGCGCCACGCCGGGATCGGACGCCGGACCGCCTTCGCGCTGGCCCAGCCATTCGAGCTGCGCCTGCAAGCCCGCCAGCGGCGTGCGCAGCTGATGCGCCACATTGGCCAGGAAATGCTGTTGCGCCTGCGCACCCTCGCTGACCCGCTCCAGCAGGCCGTTGAAGGCCGTCACCACCGGCGCCAGCTCATACGGCACGTTGGTGTCGGGGATGGGCTCCAGCTCGGCGCCGCCGCGCGCATTCAGCTCGCTGCGCAGCCGGTTCAGCGGACGCAAGCCAGTGCTGACCGAGAACCAGATCAGGCCCACGGCGCTCAGCGTCAGCAGCGCTTCCAACAGCATCAGGGCGCGGAAGATGGCTTGCCGCGCCTGCGTCCTTTCGCGCAAGGTCTTGGCGACCGCAATGGTGACGCGGCGGCCCTCCACGCTGGCCTGATGCACAGCGATGCGCACCGGCGCGCCGTGCATATTGCCGTCCTGGGCCTGACTCTGGGTCGGGTTCAATTCGCGCTGCGGCTCGAAGGCCGTCAGCAGCAGGTCGGGATCGCCGGCCAGCAGGCCGCCGCCCTGCTGGCGTACGGCAAAATAGACGGCGTCACCGGCGCCGCTGCGCAGGACTTTTTCCGCCTGCGGCGGCAAGTCCAGCTGCAAGGCGCCGCCCGTCAGCGAGAGGCGCGCCGCCAAGGCGCGCGCCGCATCGGACAGTCCTTCGTCAAAAGCGCGTTGGGCGGGCACCCAGGCCAGCGCATAGGTCAGCGCGCCACCGGCCAGATTGATCAGCAGGATCGGGGCGATCAGCCATTTCAGCAGGCGCAGGCGGATGCTAGGCATGGCCGTCCGCCGCTGTCGCTGCCGCCGCCTCCAGCATATAGCCGAAGCCGCGGATGGTACGGATGCTGATGCCCGCGTCGGCCGTCTTCTGCCGCACGCGCGAGATATACACCTCGACCGCATTGGTCGTCACATCCTCGCCCCAGGGCAGGATGGCGTCGATGATCTGCTGCTTGGAGACCACGCGCGCGCTGTGCAGCAGCAGATACTCCAGCACCGCCCATTCACGCACCGAGAGATCGATCACGCGTTCGCCGACGCGCGCGCGCTTGGCCTGCGTATCCAGCGTCAGGCTGCCCAGCGCCAGCACGGCCGGCTGCGGCGCATTGCGGCGCGCCAGCGCCTTCAGGCGCGCCACCAGCTCGGGCGTGGCGAAAGGCTTGACCAGGTAATCGTCGGCGCCCAGCTCCAGGCCGCGCACGCGGTCCTCGATGGCGTCGCGCGCCGTCAGCAGCAGCACCGGCACGGCGCCGGCGCGGGCGCGCAGACGGCGCAGCACTTCCAGGCCATCCAGGCCGGGCAGACCGATATCCAGCACCACCACCTCGGCCGCATCGGGCCGCAGCAGCGCCGCATCGGCCTCGCTGCCGCTGCGCAGCAGCTCCACCGCCATGCCATGGCCGCGCAGCACGCGCGCCAGGCCATCGGCCAGCACGGCATCGTCTTCCACCAGCAGTACGCGCATGGCTGCCTAACCGTTGTCCATGGGTGAACGGGAGCGCCACCCATGATTGCATTATGCGACAGGCGGCAAGGCTTTCACAGCTTCCTGTTGCCTGCGCGCATCTCAAACTGTGGCGGAAAAGATGCCGCAGCCGATCAGCGAGCAGCCGGACAGGTTCTTGAAAATGCGCTTGCCGCGCGTGCTGCCGAGGAAGCGGCGGGCGCCGCGCGCTGCCAGGGCGAAGGCAGCGAAGACCAGGAAGACTACCAGCAGGAAGAGCGGGGCCAGTATCAGTAGTTGTGGCAGTAGGGGCGCCTGCGGCTTGATGAACTGGGGGAAAAACACGATCAGAAAGCCGATGATTTTCGGGTTCAGCAGCGTAACGCCCAGCCCCTGCAGGAAGGCATGGCCCGGCGCTGGCGACGGCATGTCTTCTTGCGCCACCTTGCTTCTCAGCTGCATCGCGCCGAGATAAATCAGATACAGCACGCCTATCCATTTGAGCGACTGGAACGCCAGGGCGGAGGCGTGGATGATGGCGCCCAGCCCGCACAAGGCCAGCGCCAGCAGGATGGCATCGGCCAATACTGCGCCCAAGGTGGCCTGCATGGCCTTGCCCAGGCCGTGCTCCAGCGCCGTGATGATGATCAGGATCATGGAGGGGCCGGGCATCAGGCTGACCACGATGGTCGCAAGGACGAAGCTGAGGAGGATGGTCATGGTTTTCCTTAAATGATTAACATCGTGCGGCAAATGCTACACTCGCCCTTATTGATCGATAAGCCGCTACACTTCAATTTCACTGTGCGAAAAACCTGAGCAATGATTAATGAGCTGCGCGCCATGGCGATCTTCGCCAAGACGGTGGAAACCGGTTCCTTCCGCGGGGCGGCGAAACTGCTGGACCTGTCCCCCTCGGTGATCAGCCACCACATTTCCCTGCTGGAAGAGCGCCTGGGCGTGGCTCTGCTCTACCGTTCGACCCGCAAGCTGTCGCTGACGCATGAGGGGGAAGAGCTGTTCGCTTCGGCCAGCAAGATTGTCGAGGCGGCGGAAAGCGGTCTGGATGCGATCGCAGGCCGTTCGCGCGAGCCGGCCGGCGCACTAAGCCTGACCATGCCGGCCTTTTTCACCCGCAATGCGTTGACGGCCGATATCGCGGCATTCGCCCGCCGCTATCCCAGGATCGCCCTGTCCATCAATTTCAGCGACGTCAAGCAGGACATCATCGGCGCCGGCTTCGACCTGGCCATCCGCATCGGCCAGCCGGATGACAGCGCCTTGAAGTGCCGCCGGCTCTTTGCCATGGAACGGGTGCTGGTCGGCGCCAGCGCCCTGGTGCAGGGGCGGACGGTGAAGCAGCCCGAGGAGTTATCCAGCTGGGACTGGCTGGGCGTGAAGATGACGAAGAACAGCAAGCTGCTCACCAATAGCAAGGGCAAACAGGTGCTGGTCGCGTATGAGCCGCGCGTGATGGTTGACAGCATCGACGCGCTTGGCCAACTGGCGGTGGCCGGCCTGGGCCTGGCGGCACCGCCGGTCTTCCTGGTGCAGCAGGAGCTGGCGGACGGTCGCCTGCTCGAGCCCCTGCCCGGCTGGCAAGTCGAGGCGCTGGACGTGTATGCGGTATGGCCGGCGAATGCGCCCAAGGCGGGTCTGACGGCGCGCCTGCTGCGTTTCCTGGCCGAGCGGCAGTCCGCGCCTTAAGCCGGGTCCGGCCGCCAGCACATGCCGACCGAGGCGGGCGCGGTCGGCACGAAACCGTATTGGGCGTACAGCTCCTGCGCCTTGCCGTCGGCGATCAGGCTGACATAGCCGCTTTCCGGCACCTCACGCCGCAGCCAGGCAGCGATTTCACGCATGATGCCCTTGCCCAGCCCCCGGCCCTGGTGGGCGCCCAGCACCGCGATGTCAACCACCTGGAAAGCGGTGCCGCCATCGCCGATCACGCGGCCCATGCCGACCACGTCCTCGCCGCACCTCACCTGCACCGCGAACAGCGTATTCGGCAGGCCGCGGCTGGCCGCTTCCGCGCTCTTGGCGCTCAGGCCGGAGCCGGTGCGCAGGGCGCGGTAGGTGTCGATCGAGGGCGTTTCCAGCAGATAGGTGTAGGAGTTCATGGCGGACTCGGTGCGAAGGGTCGGGCGATTATAGCTTGAACAAGCTTCATGCTTTCTTCATCGAAATTGCAGTTTTCCATCAGAAAAATTCATCGGCCTGTCATATTTGACCTATAAAATTTCCATTAAGTAACTTTTATTACCAATAAGGAAATTTTATGATGACCGTCCTGCGGCCCGCCATCGTCCTGATGCAGCGTCTGCGCCTTTTGCCCAAATTCCTGCTGGTGTCCCTGGTCTTCCTGCTGCCACTGCTGCTGGTGTCGGTACTGCTCATGCATGAGCTGAACAAGTCCGTGGCGGCCACCGGGCTGGAGCAGCGCGGCGCGGCCTATGTGCTGCAGGTGCAGGAGGCGGGCCGCCTGCTGCTGCAGCGCCGCAGCGCCGAGCATCTGCGCCTGTCCACGCGCCAGACGGCCGAAGATAAGGCGCTGGGCGAGCAGATCACGGCCCAGTTGAACAAGCTCGACAGCTTCCAGCGCCAGCAGTCCGGCCTGGCCGACCTGGCCGAATGGCAGGCCGCGCGCAAGAGCTGGGCCGCGCTGCAGGACAAGCAGGCCAGCCTGGACGCCAAGGCCAGTTTCACGCAGCACACGGCCTTGCTGGGCCAGCTGCACAAGCTGGCGGCATTGGTGGCCGACCGTTCCCTGCTCAGCGTCGATCCCGATGTGCAGAGCAAGACCCTGATCGCCACCTTCCTCAAGACCGTGCCCGACACGGCCGACAGCCTGTCCCTGCTGGCCGGACGCGGCGGCGCCTACATCGACACCGGCCTGTTCGAAGGCAATGAAGACCAGATGCTGAACGCCACGGCCATGATCGCGCGCCACGAACTGGAGCGCCTGCCGGCCCAGCTCACTTCCCTGCTGGCGGCCCAGCCCGCGCTGAAAGCGCCGCTGGACAGCCAGCTGGCCACTATTCCGGCCGCGCTGACCTTCCTCGAACGCATGAAGAACGAAGTCAGCAACTCCTACAACCAGAGCACGGGCAAGGAATTCAGCGCCGCCGGCCATGGCGCGGCCGACGGCCTCTACCGCCTCGGCGCGGCGGCCGCCAAGGCGCTCGATGGCCAGTTGCAGGAGCGCATGGCGCGCGACGCGCTGCGCCGCAACCTGATGCTGCTGTCGGTGCTGGCTGCCCTGCTGCTGGCGGCCTACCTGTGCGCCGGCTTCTACGCCTCCTTCTCGCGCGATATCGGCATGCTCAACCGCGCCGTGCATGCCGCCGCCGATGGCGACCTGAGCGTGCGCACCGCCTCGCCGGCGCGCGACGAGATCGGCGGCCTGGCGAATGCCTTCGGCGCCATGACCGGTTCGCTGGAAATCCTGCTGCGCGATATCCGCAGCGGCGCCGCGCGCATCGGCGCGGCGGCCGACCAGCTGGCCGGCGGCAACAGCACCCTGTCCGGCCACACGGCCAGCCAGGCCGAAGCGCTGTCGCAGACAGTGGCGTCGATGGGCGAGCTGGCGGCCGCCGTGCAGCGCAACGCCAGCCACGCCGAGGACAGCCTGGAACTGGTGCAGTCGGCCGCCGCCATTGCCGGACGCGGCGGCGAGAACGTGGCGGCCGTGGTCGACACCATGGCCTCGATCAGCGGCAGCTCGAAACGCATCGCCGACATCATCGGCGTGATCGACGGCATCGCCTTCCAGACCAATATCCTGGCCCTCAACGCCGCGGTGGAAGCGGCGCGCGCCGGCGAACAGGGGCGCGGCTTCGCCGTGGTGGCGGCCGAGGTGCGCAATCTGGCCCAGCGCTCGGCCGCCGCCGCGCTGGAAATCAAGGCCCTGATCGTCGATTCGGTAAGCAAGGTGGAGACCGGCAGCGGCCTGGTGAACACGGCCGGCACGACCATGGAACAGGTGGTGCAGTCGGTGCAGGGCACGGCCGCCATCATCGGCCAGATCAGCGCCGCCGAAGCGGGCCAGAGCCGCGAGATCGCCCGCCTCAACCAGGCCCTGGCCCGCATCGACGATATGACCCGCCAGAACGCCGAACTGGTGCAGGACGCCGCTGTAGGAGCCGACCGCGTGCACCAGGAAACCGAGCGCCTGAACGCGGCGCTGAGCCGTTTCCGTTTGCAAGAAGAATTGCCGCAAGGAAGTTTATCAAAACGCCAGGCCAAAGCCACGAATACCGTGGAAACCGTGGCCCCGCCTCATTTGTGGAGCGCCAACAAGCCGCGCCTGGCGTCGCGCGGCGAGCGCCGCCAGCGCCATGCCTGAGGCTGGCTTAAGTTTCAGTTAAGTTGCAGTAGGACTATGCTGACAAAGCGCCATGCTGGCAGCCTACACGGAGGCGGAAACCCGTCTTATGTTCGTCAGGCACACAAGAACTTAAAGTAGCACCAACGCGATCGGTTAAGTGGAAGCGAGAACAGAAGCCCACCCGGTTACGGCAGCCGGCGCCGATTGCGACTTGTGTACTTTAAGCTTGTGAGGAACAAAATGAACAACACTCAACTTGGCGCTTCCGTAAAAACCCCGACCTCCCGTCCTCTGCCCATGGGCGAACGCGAGTTCAAAGTTGCGTCCCGGCCTGTTGTCAGCTATAGCGGCGCCCAGCAAAACGAGCTGCTGGCGGCCCTGCCTCGTGAAGTTCTGGAATCCCTGTTTGAGCACCTGGAACTGGTACAGCTGCCGTTTGGCAAGGAATTATTTGAGTATGGCAGCAAATTGGAAAACGTGTATTTTCCAACGACGGCAATCGTGTCGCTGCTGTATGTGATGGAAGACGGTGCGACCACGGAGATTGCCGTGGTCGGCCATGAAGGCGTGGTGGGCGTCTCGATGTTCGAAGGCGAGCGCGCCATGTGCGGCGGCGTGGTGCAAAGCGCCGGCTATGGCTACCGCCTGAAAGCCCAGCATCTGCGCCAGGCGTTCAACCAGGGCGGCGCCCTGCCCCAGCTGCTGATGCGCTACAACACCGCCCTGTTCGCCCAGATGGCGCAAAACGCCGTCGGCGGCCGCCACAGCTCGATCGAGCAGAAGCTGTGCCGCTGGCTGCTCGACCGCCTGGACCGCTCGGCCAGCAATGAACTCAAAGTGACCCAGGAAATGATTTCCATCATGCTCGGCGTGCGCCGCGAAAGCATCACGGCCGCCGCCGGTAAGCTGCAGGAGGAAGGCATGATCACTTACCGCCGCGGCAATATCACTGTACTTGATCGTGCGGGTCTGGAGCGCTATGCGGGCGAGTGCTATAAGGTGGCGAAGACGGAGTATGATCGTCTGCTCGTCGATGTAGCCCGCTGCTGATGCCGCCCAGCTTGGCGGCCGCCAGGGCCGCCGCCGGAGACTGGTTCGCAGTCTCCGCCTTGGGGCGCAGTGGGATATGCACCTCGATGCAGGTACCCTTGTCGCCCCGTCCGCGCCGGATATTCAAAGTCCCCCCCAGCAGCAAAGCTCGCTCACGCATGCCGAGCAAGCCATGCGACATCGGTTTCACCAGGGTGTTGGAGGCAATCCCCACGCCATCGTCGATGATGCGCAGGACCAGCATGCCTTCGCCATTGCGCTTGAGCGTCACCGACACCATGTCGGCGCGCGCGTATTTGCGGATATTGGTCAGCGATTCCTGCACGATGCGGAACAGCGCGATCGACAGGCTGGTCTCGCCGGCCTTGGCGATGCCGTCGACCTCCGGGCCGATTTCAGTATCGCAGGGAATGCCGGCCAGGCGCGCGAATTCCTCGCAGTAGCTGTCGATGGCGGCGCACAGGCCCAGGTTGTCGAGCAGGCTGGGGCGCAGGTTTTCGATGATGCGGCGCTTCAATTCCACCGTTTCGAGCAGGGTGGCGCGCGCGCGCTTGAGCTTGGAAGCCAGCTCGGGGTCGGTCTTTTGCAGCTGCATGGTGACGGCCGTGATGTCCATGCTGATGGAGGTCAGGTTGGCGCCCATCTCGTCATGCAGTTCGCGCGACAGGCGCACCTTCTCTTCCTCGCTGATGCTGATCAGGTGGCGCGACAGCACGGACAGCTGCTCGGTACGCTGGGCCACCGTCGATTCCAGGTTCTCGTTCGAGGCTTGCAAGGCATGCTCGACCGCCGCGCGGTGGCCAAAGCTGCGCCGCACCAGCTGGTAGAACATGATCAGCACCACGATGGCGACGGCGTTGATGCCAGTGCCCAGCAGCACGGCCTTTTCATATTCCTGGTAGAAGCTGGCGCTGCGCTGCGCCATGGTTTCGTTCTGCTCCTGCACCATGATGACCACCTGCAGGCGGATTTCATCCATGCTGCTGCGGCTGTCGCTGACGCGGGCGATATTGACGATCTCATTCAGGCCGCCATGGCGGTAGACGTCCAGGCCCTGGCTCAGGATGCCGAGCTTGCGGCGCACCAGATTCTTCAGCTGGGCCAGGTTTTTGAGCTGGTTGGGATTATCCTGGAGCAGTTGCTCCAGTTCGCGGAATTCGGTTTCGCTATCCTTCAGGGCGCCGCGCATCGGGCCCAGATAGTTTTCATTGCCGGAGATGAAGTAGGCGCGCGTGCTGCTTTCCGCGTCGAGCACCAGGACATTCAGGTATTGCAGCCGCTCGGCCACGCGCGAACTCTGCGCCAGTTGGGCATTGGCGCCCTTCAGCGAACGCAGATTGTGAAACAGGCTGAGGCCGTTGACGATCAGGATCAGTGCGCAGGTAATGCACAGAACCGTCTTGTACAGCGGTAGCCGGTGTTTGGGCGCCGATTGATCGGTGAAATACATCCTGACAGGCATCCTTCTAGGTGTGCATCGGCGGAAAGCCGGGCCGTTCATTATAGACTGGCCCTCAAAATACTTCCCGCCGGAAATCCTACCGTGCGCACCCTTTGCACTCAGGAACTATTTTTCAATCCAGCAGATTATTCTTCATGGCGTAGTAGGTCAGATCGCTATTCGACTGCAAGCCCATTTTTTCCATGATGCGGGTGCGGTAAGTGCTGACCGTCTTGATGCTGAGCGAGAGCGCCACCCCGATATCGGACACGGTGGCGCCGCGCGCCAGCCGCAGGAAGACCTGGAATTCGCGGTCCGACAGCTCCGTATGCAGGGCTGTGTTCGGATCGCGGTCGAAACTTTGCGCCAGCAGCTCGCCCACTTGCGAGCTGACGTAGCGCCGGCCCTGGTGCACGGTGCGCACGGCGGTGATCAATTCCTCGGCCTCGCATTCCTTGTTCAGGTAGCCGTTGGCGCCCATCTTGAACAGGTTCAGCGCGTATTGCTGCGCCGGATAGCCGGACAGGATCAGTACCGGCAGATCGGGCTGGCCCTGGCGGATGGTGCGCAGGGTATCGATGCCGCTCTGGTCGGGCATGGCAATATCCAGCAGCAGCACATCGCAAATCTCGCGGCGGGCGATGTCGAGCGCCTCGCGCCCCGTGCTGCCTTCCGCCACCACATTGAACTCGTCCGAGGACGAGAAAATCTGCTTGAAGCCCGCTCTTACTATCTGATGATCGTCACAAATGGCAACGCGTATCATTGTTTTCCCTCGTCTTGTACCTGCATGGGAAAGAAGCCCTGGAGCGAACGCCGCTCCGGATCAGCGTCTGCACTATCACTAACAAAACTACAATATTGATATTGTATCACTAAAAAAAACAGGCCGCGCCGGACGAAAAAAAGGCGCTATGCGCGCGCCTCTTTGTGCTCCTCGCCCCTGCCTTACTTCAGCAAATCCAGGATCGCCAGCAGTTCGCTGCGTATCATGTCACGGTCCAGCGGTGGCGGCGCGGACGGCTGCGCACCGGCATCGGAACCGGGGCCGGAGCCTTCATCATACTCTTCCTGCGCCGGATCGTATGCCCGGGTGTCGAGTTTATTGCGGGCGCCGCTGATTGTGAAGCCCTGCTCATACAATAATTCCCGGATGCGCCGGATCAGCAGCACCTCATGATGCTGGTAATAGCGGCGGTTGCCGCGCCGCTTGACCGGCTTGAGCTGGGTGAATTCCTGCTCCCAGTAGCGCAGCACATGCGGCTTCACGCCGCACAGCTCGCTCACTTCGCCGATGGTGAAGTAGCGCTTGGCGGGAATCGGCGGCAGCACCACCAGTTCCGACTTGCCGAGGCGATCGTTCATGCGGCGTCCTTACTCAGGCAGCCCGCGCCAGCGCGGCGCTGTCTTCCACCATGCTCTTCAGCTTTTGACTGGCATGGAAGGTCACGACGCGGCGCGCCGTGATCGGAATCTCTTCCCCGGTCTTCGGGTTGCGGCCTGGACGCTGCGGCTTGTCGCGCAGCTGGAAATTGCCGAAACCGGACAATTTCACCGCTTCGCCGCGCTCCAGCGCATTGCGGATCTCGTCGAAGAAGGTTTCGACCATATCCTTGGCCTCGCGCTTGTTCAGGCCCACCTGCTCGAACAGCAGTTCGGCCAGCTCCGCCTTGGTCAGCGTCGGCAAATCTCTTTCAGCTTCCTGGCGTACCTTGGCTACCTGCATCGCGCGGTGCAGATCGGCATCCAATGCGGATTGGAGTACGGCGGAATCAACGTCGTTGTTATTAATTTTCCTGCCCTGCCTTCTCAAAGAACATGAGTCCGGCATCGCCGGACTCCCTGGTGTTAACTGAATAAAAACCCTTGTTACTGCAAGGAAGCTATCAAGCGCGCAGTTTGGCGCCGTGTTTTTGCACGGCAGCATCAGCCAGCGCGGCCATCAGGGCATCGACCACTTCGTCTTGCAGGGTGTTTTGAGTATCTTGCAAGCTAAAGCGGAAAGCAAGCGATTTTTCGTCCGCTTCCAGCCCTTTGCCGCGATATTCATCAAACAAAACAATGGCTTGCACGATGCGGCCTGCCGCGTGCGCCTGCGCCGCGCCGTGGAAAGCGTCGAGCAGATCCTGGGCCGCCACATCCTGCCTGACCAGCACGGCGAGGTCGCGGCTGGCGCCCGGGAACTTCGAAATCTCGGCATATTGTGGCACAGCACGTTGCTGCAGTGCAACTGCATCGACTTCGAACAACACCGGCGCTTTCGGCAGATCGTATTTCTGCAGCCAGCGCGGATGCAGTTCGCCCAGGAAACCGATCACCTTGCCGTCCAGCTCGACCGAGGCGGCGCGGCCCGGGTGCAGGGCCGGATGCGCCAGCTTGGCGAAACGCAGGGTGGCAGGTGCGAACAGGGCTTCCAGGTCGGCCTTGACGTCGAAGTAATCGATGTCGCGGGTGGCCTGGCCCCATTGCTCGTCCTCGCAAGGGCCGTAGGCCATGGCGGCCACGCGCTGCGGCTGGTGGTAGCCGGCCACGGTCAGCGGACCATCGGCCACGGACGCGTCGCGCTGGTAGATGGCGCCCACTTCGAACAGGCGCACGCGGCTGGCCTTGCGGTTCAGGTTATAGCGCACATTGGCGACCAGGCTGCCGATCAGCGAAGTACGCATCACGCTCAGCTGGCTGGCGATCGGGTTTTGCAGCTTGATCGAATTGTCGTTGCCGCTGAAATCCTGCTCCCAGGCCGCTTCCACGAAGCTCATATTCACCACTTCCTGGTAACCCAGGCCGGCCAGCTGGTGGCGCACGGCGAACACGGAACGGGTGTCTTCCGGCGCGATCAGCATCTGGCTGGCGGCCACCGGCGGCAGCGTTGGGATGTTCTCGAAGCCATAGACGCGCGCCACTTCCTCGATCAGGTCTTCCTCGATCTCGATGTCGAAGCGGTAGCTCGGCGCGGTCACGGAGAACACGCCGTCGGCCAGGGTGAATTCCAGGTTCAGGCGCTGGAAGATGTCGGCCACGACTTCGTCGGTCAAAGGCACGCCGATCACCTTCTGCGCGCGCGCGGTGCGCATGCTCACGGGAGCGCGCTGCGGCATATTCACCTTCTGGTCATCGATCGGGCCGACCTTGGTTTGCGGCGTGCCGCAGATTTCCACGATCAGCGAGGTGATGCGCTCGATATGCTCGGCGATGGTTTCGGCATCCACGCCACGCTCGAAGCGGTGGGCGGCATCGGTGCTGAAATTGTATTTGCGGGCGCGGCCCTGGATGGCGTTGGGCCACCAGAACGCGGCTTCCAGATAGATGTTCTCGGTTTCCAGCGAAACAGCGGTGGCGTCACCGCCCATGATGCCGGCCAGCGATTCGAGTTCCTTCTCGTCGGCGATCACGCCGACCCACCCGTCGACTTCGATGGTGTTGCCGTTCAGGAGCTTCAGGGTCTCGCCCTGCTTACCCCAGCGCACATCGAGGCTGCCGTGGATCTTGTCCATATCGAAAACGTGCGATGGACGGCCCACTTCCAGCATCACGTAGTTGGAGATGTCGACCAGGGCCGACACCGGACGCTGGCCGCTGCGCTCGAGGCGCTGCTTCATCCATTCCGGCGTGCTGGCCTTGGCGTTCAGGCCGCGGATCACGCGGCCGGCGAAACGGCCGCACAGCTCGGGGGCGCTGATCTTCACCGGCAGCTTCTCGTCCATGTTGACAGCCACCGGGCGGTATTGCGCCAGTGTCAGCGGCGCGCCGGTCAGGGCCGCCACTTCGCGCGCCACGCCCAGCACCGACAGGCAGTCCGCCTTGTTCGGGGTCAGCTTGATGGTGAACTTCAGGTCATTCAGGGCGAAGTAGTCGCGGAAGTTCTGGCCCACCGGCGCATCGTCCGGCAGTTCCAGCAGGCCGCCATGGTCTTCCGACAGCTTCAGTTCGCGCGCGGAGCACAGCATGCCTTGCGACTCGACGCCGCGCAGCTGGCCCACCTTGATTTCAAACGGCTTGCCGTCGGCGCCAGGCGGCAGCACGGCGCCGGCCGTGGCGCACACCACTTTCAGGCCCGGACGCACGTTCGGCGCGCCGCAGACGATATTCAGCAAGGTGCCGGTGCCCACGTCCACCTGGCACACGTTCAGGCGGTCGGCGTTCGGATGCTTGGCCATTTCGCGCACATGGCCTACCACCACGTTGGAGAATGGCGGTGCCACGGGTTCCACTTCTTCCACTTCGAGGCCGGACATGGTCAGCAGGTGCGCCAGTTCATCCGAAGTCATCTTCGGATCGACCATGGTACGGAGCCAGTTTTCGGAGAATTGCATAATCAGCCTTCGTATTCTTTTAGTTTCGGTTCACAACGCCGGGTCGGCGGCGCTCAGTTGAACTGCTTCAGGAAGCGCAGGTCGCCTTCGTAGAACAGGCGCAGGTCGTTGACGCCATAGCGCAGCATCGTCAGGCGCTCAAGGCCGGAGCCGAACGCGAAGCCGATGTATTTTTCCGGATCGAGGCCGAAGTTGCGCACCACGTTCGGGTGCACCTGGCCGGAGCCCGACACTTCCAGCCAGCGCCCTTTGAGCGGACCGCTGCCGAAGGCGATGTCGATCTCGGCCGACGGTTCGGTGAACGGGAAGTAGGAAGGACGGAAGCGCACCTGCAGGTCGTCGGTCTCGAAGAAGGCCTTGACGAAGTTCAGGTAGACGCCTTTCAGGTCGGCGAAGCTGATGTTCTCGGCGATCCACAGGCCTTCGACCTGGTGGAACATCGGCGAGTGGGTGGCGTCGCTGTCGACGCGGTAGGTGCGGCCCGGCGCGATCACCTTGATCGGCGGCTGATGGCTGCGCGCATAGCGCACCTGCATCGGGCTGGTGTGGGTACGCAGCAGCAGCGGCTTGCCGCTGCTGTCGTTGCCTTCGATGTAGAAGGTGTCCTGCATCGAACGGGCCGGATGGTTTTCCGGGCTGTTCAAGGCGGTGAAATTGGTCCAGTCGGTTTCGATCTCGGGACCACCGGCCACGTCGAAGCCGATCGAGCGGAAGATCGCTTCCACCCGTTCCCAGGTGCGCATCACGGGATGGATGCCGCCCGGCGCACGGCCGCGGCCCGACAGGGTCACGTCGATCGCTTCGGCATTCAGGCGCAGCTGCAGCTGGGCTTCGGCCAGGGCATCACGGCGCGCGGTCAGCGCGGCTTCGATCTGCACCTTGGCGGCGTTAATCAGGGCGCCCTGCGCCTTCTTGGCGTCCGGGTCGAGTTTGCCCAGGCCCTTCATCATTTCGGTGATCTGGCCGGTCTTGCCCAGATATTTGGCTTTGGCGTTTTCCAGGGCGGCAGCGTCTGCGGCGGCGATAAAGTCAGCCTGGGCCGCGACGACGAGTTGTTCGAGGGAGTTCATCCGACTGTTTTTCCTGTGGTGGAAATTAAAAACGGGGCATAGGTTCGCACCATGCCCCGCTTCTTTTTATGAGCACCGCCCGGAAGCGGCGCCCATCACTGGCAATTAAGCAGCGATCTTGGCTTTGACGACGTTGACAATCGCAGCAAACGCTGGCTTGTCCATCACAGCCATATCGGCCAGGACTTTACGGTCCAGTTCAATCGCGGCTTTTTTCAGGCCGTTCATGAATACGCTGTAGGTCAGGCCGTGTTCGCGGGAAGCCGCGTTGATACGGGTGATCCACAGGGCGCGGAAGACGCGCTTCTTGTTACGGCGGTCGCGGTATGCGTACTGGCCAGCGCGCATAACTGCTTGCTTGGCAATACGGTAAACCTTGCTGCGACGACCACGGTAACCCTTGGCCAGATTCAGTACTTTCTTATGACGGGCACGCGCAGTAACCCCACGTTTTACTCGAGGCATAGTAGCTCCTTAAATGAGTGTGAGATTAAGCGGTAGGCATCATGCGGTAGACGCTCGTGACGTCGGACGCATTGATGTTACGGGTACCACGCAGTTGACGCTTGTTTTTGGTGGTTTTCTTGGTCAGGATGTGGCGTTTGAAAGCCATGCCCGATTTCACAGTACCACCTGGACGCACGCGAAAACGCTTCTTCGCGGAGCTCTTGGTCTTCATTTTTGGCATAACACATCTAGCTTTTCAGCTAGCTCCAAATTTAACAGGATTGCAGGTGGCAGCCCTACGCCGCACTTAGATGCCTGCTTTCACTTGTTGATGCAGCGGCAGCGGGGCCACTACATTTTGCGGCGCTTGCACGCCGCAAATTCACGCAAAACGGTTCCCCGGCGAAGAATTCGCCCGGAAACCGTCTATTGTATCTTACTTTTTCTTTTTCGGCGCCAGAACCATGATCATCTGGCGGCCTTCCATTTTCGGGAACTGTTCTACCTGGCCATGGGGTTCCAGATCGCCCTTCAGACGCTCCAGCATGCGCATACCGATGTCCTGGTGCGCCATTTCGCGGCCGCGGAAACGCAGCGTAATCTTGGTCTTGTCGCCGTCTTCCAGGAACTTGATCAGATTACGCAGCTTGATGTTGTAATCGCCGTCATCGGTACCGGGACGGAATTTGACTTCCTTCACCGAGATGACTTTCTGCTTCAATTTCGCTTCGTGGGCTTTTTTCTGCTCCGAATACTTGAACTTGCCGTAGTCCATCAGACGGCAGACCGGTGGAGTCGCGTTCGGCGCGATTTCCACGAGGTCCACGTTCGCTTCTTCCGCCAGACGGAAGGCTTCGGCCAGGCTCACGATACCGAGCGGTTCGTTTTCCACCCCACTCAGACGCATTTCGGGTGCGGTGATTTCGCCATTGATGCGATGCGACTTGTCAGTAGCTATTGTAGTTTCCTTTAAAAATCTGATAAACGGCCGGTATGCGGGTTCCCCCGTCAGGCTTTGGTAGCGACATCCTGCTGGAGTCGCTCCACCAGGGCATCGATGGACATCACGCCCAGATCGACATTGCCCCGTGCGCGCACGGCCACGGTGTTGGCATCCCGCTCTTTGTCACCGATCACCAGAATGTACGGCAGTTTTTGGACGGAATGTTCGCGTATTTTATACGTAATCTTCTCGTTCCGCAAATCAGCCTGCACGCGGAAGCCCAGTTTACGCAGCTTTGCGGCCAGTTCCGTTGCATATTCGGCTTGCGCGTCAGAGATGTTCAGGATCGATACCTGGACCGGCGCCAACCACATCGGCATGGCCCCGGCATAGTTCTCGATCAGGATGCCGATGAAGCGCTCCAGCGAGCCGACGATCGCGCGGTGCAGCATGACCGGGGTCTTGCGGGTGTTGTCGACATCGACGTATTCCGCATCCAGACGCTCAGGCATGAAGAAGTCCACCTGCATGGTGCCAACCTGCCATGGGCGACCCAGGCTGTCCTTCAGATGGTATTCGATTTTCGGGCCGTAGAAGGCGCCCTCGCCCGGCAGCTCGGTCCATTCCACGCCACAGGAACGCAGCGCCGAACGCAGCGCCTCTTCCGCCGCATCCCACACCTCGTCGGTGCCGATGCGGTTATCCGGACGCAGGGCGATCTTGACGTCGATATTGCTGAAGCCGAATTCCTTATAGACTTCCATGGCCTGACCGTGGAAGGCCGTCACCTCGGCTTCGATCTGCGCTTCGGTACAGAAGATGTGGCCATCGTCCTGGGTGAAGCCGCGCACGCGCATCACGCCGTGCAGCGCGCCCGAAGGCTCGTTGCGGTGGCACTGGCCGAACTCGCCGAAGCGCAGCGGCAGGTCGCGGTAGGAATGCAGGCCGGCGTTGTAGATCTGGATGTGGCCTGGGCAGTTCATCGGCTTCAGCGCGTAGGTGCGGCTTTCCGAATCCGTGGTGAACATGTTTTCGCGGTAGTTGCCCCAGTGGCCGGTTTTCTCCCACAGCGTATGGTCGAGAATCTGCGGCGCTTTCACTTCCTGGTAGCCGTTGACGCGGTACTTTTCGCGCATATGCTGCTCCACCTGCTGCCAGATGGTCCAGCCTTTCGGATGCCAGAAGATCAGGCCTGGCGCCTCGTCCTGGAAGTGGAACAGGTCAAGCTGCTTGCCCAGCTTGCGGTGGTCGCGCTTCTCGGCTTCTTCCAGCATGTGCAGGTACTGCTCCTGATCTTCCTTCTTGGCCCAGGCGGTGCCGTACACGCGCTGCAGCATTTCATTCTTGGAGTCGCCGCGCCAGTAAGCGCCGGCCAGCTTCATCAGCTTGAACACTTTCAGCTTGCCGGTCGATGGCACGTGCGGGCCGCGGCACAAGTCGGTGAAACCGCCTTCGGTGTAGAGCGACACATCCTCGTTGGACGGGATGGAGGCGATGATCTCAGCCTTGTAATGCTCATTGATGGATTTGAAGTAGGCCACGGCTTCGTCGCGCGGCAGCACTTTGCGCGTTACCTGCTCGTCCTTCTTGGCCAGCTCCTGCATCTTCTTCTCGATGGCCGCCAGATCGTCCGGGGTGAAAGGACGCTTGTAGGAGAAGTCATAGTAGAAGCCATTTTCGATGACCGGACCAATGGTCACCTGCGCATCCGGATACAGCTCCTTCACCGCATAGGCCAGCAAGTGGGCGGTCGAGTGGCGAATCACATCCAGGCCATCGGCATCCTTGTCGGTGATGATGGCAATGTCCGAGTCTTTCTCGATCAGGAAGGAGGTGTCGACCACCTTGCCATCCACCTTGCCGGCCAACGCGGCTTTCGCCAGGCTGGTGCTGATATTGGAGGCCACCTGGGCCACCGTGACTGGCGCATCGAACTGGCGCACGGAACCATCGGGAAGTCGGACTGATACCATCATGATCTCCAATCGGCGCAAGGGCCGGATAAAAATAGTGCTGAAAATGAAATGCGGGAACTGCGGACGAAAAAAAACGCGGACTAGCCGCGTTTTTTCTTCAAATTGACAAAGCAAAAGAAAGCCGGTCGACTAGCGTCACTCACATACCTTGGTGGTAGTTCGCGGTGTCATAACCGGTTTGCCTTTCTCGCTCTTACAGTGTCTGGTGGGCGGTGCAGAATTCGAATCTGCGACCCCTTGGATGTCGACCAAGTATTCTAACCAGCTGAACTAACCGCCCGTTGTCTTTGAATTGCTATCTTACTATATGTTCTGGTGGGCGGTGCAGAATTCGAATCTGCGACCCCTTGGATGTCGACCAAGTATTCTAACCAGCTGAACTAACCGCCCGAGGACTCGCATTATAGGGAGCGGCTCCATAAATTACAAGTGTTTTCCCAAGAAAACATTGCATGTAGCGCTATGCTATATTCAGCGCACACAACGGAGCACTATGCAAACCAAGACTACAGCTACTACCGAGCATCTGCACGCCCACCGCGACGGCGATGCCAAACACGCCCACTTCAGCGAGAAACGCAGCCAGAGCGCGCTTGCCATCGCGCTCTTTATGACGCTGGGTTTCGCAGTCATCGAAGTGCTGGCCGGCTTCGCCTCCAATTCGCTGGCACTGATCTCCGACGCCGGCCATATGGTGACGGACGCCGCCTCGCTCGGCCTGGCCCTGCTGGCGCAGCTGATCGCCAAGCGCCGCCCTTCTTCCAATTACTCGTTCGGCTTTGGCCGCGCCGAGGCGCTGGCCGCCTTCGTCAATGGCCTGGCCATGCTGGCCGTAGTGGGCTGGATCGTGTTTGAAGCCATCCAGCGTTTCGCGCAGCCGCAACCGGTGCAAGGCGGCATGGTGCTGGTGGTGGCCGCTATCGGCCTGGCGATCAATCTGGTGGTTGCTTTTGTGCTGTCGAAGGACAGCGAGAATATGAACACCCGCGCCGCCCTGGTGCATGTGATGGGCGATATGCTCGGCTCCGTGGCGGCACTGATTGCGGGCGGCGTCATCATGTATACGGGTTGGATGCAGATCGACCCGCTGCTTTCGATCCTGGTCTCACTGCTGATCCTGAAATCGACCATCGGCGTGCTGCGCGAATCGGGACACCATCTGATGGAAGGCGTGCCTTCGCATATCGACTATCCGCAGCTGGGCCGCGACCTGGAAGCTGTGCACGGCGTGCTGGCCGTGCATGACCTGCATGTATGGGATATGTCGCCCGGCCATCCGGCGCTGATCGGCCACGTGGAAATCACCGACCTGCAGCAATGGCCGCAGATCCTGGCCGCCATCAAGGCCATGCTGCTGGCCAGACACGATATCGACCACGTCACGCTGCAGGCGGAAATCAACGGCACTTGCGAACACTGAACCATGCACCAACCCACTTTAAACGATATCCTGAGCCACTTCAGCGCCGACCGCCCTCGCCAGGGAGCTTATGCAATGCTGCGCGATTTCCTGAGCGGCCCAGAGCCGGAAATCGAAGGCTTCCTGGACGCGATCATCGCCAACCAATATGACGGCGGCACCTGCCTCGATGCGGCGCTGTCGCATCTGTCGGAAGAAGCCCTTGATCGCCAGGTGCGCAAGTGGGTGGCGGCGCTTGATGCCGATAGCCTCGATGAAAACATCGATGCGCTGATCGCCTACGCCAGTCTGCAAAAGCCGGCCGCACTGCATCCCTTCCTGGAACGGTTGTTTGAGGTACAGCCGAATCAAGGCAGCTACTATGCAGGCTGGCCATGGCGCGAAGCGCCGGCATCCGCCATCGCCTTCCTTGCAGACAAGGCTGGCGCAAACGCGGACAAGGACGTGCGCATGCAGGCCTTCGAATGCCTGCTCGAAACGCGGCAGCCCGCCGCGCTGGATCTCTGCGCATCGCTGGCGAAAAGCATCCCAACCGAGCATCCCATGGCGCTCTACCTGGAGAGCATCAGCTTCTCCGAAAGCGGACAGGCGCTCTACACTGACGAACCCCTGCACCTGATTTTCCCGCGCAAGCATTTCAAGCCACCGACCCAAAGCTGGAACCTGCCGCGCATTCATCCGAGCTGGCAGCTCGAAGCGGAAGAAGGTGCATACCGCTTCGGCGGCACGGGTTCAGGCCAATGCGGGCTTTGCGGCGGCGCGCTGCACCGCCTGGTGGAGCTGCCGGAAAATCGTATAGGCCTGTCCGAGCGGCCGCAATTAGCCTCGCTTGAAACCTGCCTCTCCTGCCTGGGCATGGAACAGCCGGTGCTGCACTACCGGCATGAGGCATCGGGCGCAGTCACCTCTCTCGACAAGGGTGAAATCGCGCCCGAATTTGTGGCTACGCCCCTGCAGCAGTGCGAGGTCAAGCTGGCGCCGACGCCTGCCCGTTGGCGCTGGCAGGACTGGGCGCTGTCGAACGGCCGCGAGAACCTGCACCGCATCGGCGGCTTCCCATCCTGGGTACAAAGCGCGGACCACCCGCCCTGCCCCTGCTGCGGCGAAAAGATGCAGTTCATGATGCAGCTCGATTCCGAGCTGCCGGACGAGGACGGCGAGGAATGGCTGTGGGGCAGCGGCGGCATCTGCTACGGCTTCAGCTGCGCGCCCTGCCGGACTACCGCCTTTATGTGGCAATGCACTTGATGCAGCTCGTTTAAGGGACGGCGCCCGCCTTATGCGCGGCGCGCTTCCAGCACGCCGCTGACCTCACTGATCGCAGCGAGCGCCTTGTTCAGCTGCGCGGTGGAGCCGATTTCGGCGGTGAAGGTCATGCGCGCCTGGCCTTTGGCGCTTTGCGTATTCACGCCGATCACATTGATCTTCTCGCGCGAGAAGACCTCGGAGATGTCGCGCAGCAGGCCTTGGCGGTCGCCTGCCAGCACGAAGAGGTCGACCGGGAAGACGGTATCGGAACGGGTATTGCCCCACTCGGTCACGATCACGCGCTCCGGCGCCTTGCTGCGCATCTCGGCGAAGTTCTTGCAGGTGATGCGGTGGATCGATACGCCTTTGCCGCGCGTGACGAAACCGACGATGGGATCGGGTGGCGCCGGTTTGCAGCACTTGGCCAGCTGCGTCATCAAGCCGTCGGTGCCGACCACCAGCACGCCAGATTTGGCGCCCTGCTCCACGCTGGAGGCGCGGCTCTTGTTGAGGATGACGGCATCCTCAGGCTCGGCCACCTCCCCGGTGTCGTGCAAGGCCTGCTCCACATGGCGCAGGCTGAATTCGTCCTTGCCGCAGGCCAGGAACAGATCGTCCACCTTGGAGAAGCCCAGCTTCTGCGCCAGCGCCTCCAGATTGACGGCGGTCTTGCCTTCGCGCTGCAGCGATTTCTCCACCAGGCTGCGGCCATGCGACAGGGTTTCCTGCATATCGATGGCGTGGAACCAGGCGCGCACCTTGGAGCGCGTGCGGTTGCTGACAGTGTAGCCGGGGCTGAGCCAGTCGCGCGATGGGCCGGCCGTGCCGGGCGCGCCTTTGGCGGTGATGATTTCGCAGGTCTGCCCGCTCTTCAACGCCGTGTTCAGCGGCACCATCGCGCCATCGACGCGCGCGCCGCGGCAGCGGTGGCCCACATCGCTGTGCAAATGGTAGGCAAAGTCGATCGGCGTGGCGCCGACCGGCAGTTCCAGCACGCGCGCCTGCGGCGTCAGCACGAAGATGCGGTCATCCAATGCGGCAGCCTTGAGCTTCTCCACCCATTCACGCTGCAGCTGTTCCTCGCCGACGACGGCATCGGCCACCTCGGTTTTCCAGGCGAGCAGTTGGCGCAGCCAGGCGATTTTCTCGTCGTACTTCTGGCCGGCGAAGTTGGAACCGCCCTCCTCCTTGTAGCGCCAGTGCGCGGCCACGCCATATTCGGCGAAGTTATGCATTTCCTGGGTGCGGATCTGCACTTCCAGCGGACGGCCGTCTTCCGCCATCACCACGGTGTGCAGCGACTGGTAGCCGTTCGGTTTGGGACGCGAGATATAGTCGTCAAATTCTTTCGGGATCGGGGTCCAGATATTGTGGACCACGCCCAGCACGGTATAGCAGGTCTTCACATCGGCCACGATGACGCGGAAGGCGCGTACATCGTACAGTTCCGAGAAGTCCAGCTCCTTGCCGCGCATCTTGTTCCAGATGCTGTAGATATGCTTGGGCCGGCCGAATACTTCGGCGCTGATGCCGGCCGATTTCAGCTCGCTTTGCAGGCGCTCGATGGACGAGGTGACGAAGCTCTCGCGCATCATGCGCTTTTCTTCGAGCATCTTGGCGATGCGCTTGTACGATTCCGGCTCGATCAGGCGGAACGCCAGATCCTCCAGCTCCCATTTGATCTGCCAGATGCCGAGGCGGTTCGCCAGCGGCGCGTACAGGTCCAGGGTTTCGCGTCCGTAAGCGCGGGTCTTTTCGGTGAAGATCTTGTTGTCGGCGAAGTGGCGCAACGTGGCGCAGCAGGAGGCCAGGCGCACCAGCACCACGCGCATATCGCTGGCCATGGCCAACAGCATCTTGCGCAGGGTTTCCACCTGCGACACCGCCAGCTGGGCCGCGTTCTTGCCGCGCCCCGGGCCGGACGATTGCGCCTGCGTCAGCTCGCGCAGGCGGATCAGCTGGCGCACGCCCGTCACCAGCTCATTAACTTCCTTGCCGAAGCGCGGTTCGATGCTGGGCGCCTGATCGGCGTCGAGCAGCGTCAATTCGAACATCAGGCCGGCGATGCGGGTTTCGGCATCGGTGCGCAGGAAGGCCAGCGTGCCGGCCACGCCCACGGCGAAATCGAAGGCGTTTTCGCCACTCAGCGCGGTCTTGCCCGCATATACCTCGCTGGCGTAATCCAGCGCAGCCAGCACGCGGGCGCCGTCATCGGCGGACAAACCCTGCACCAGCTGGTCCGACGTTGCGCTATTCAGCGCCGCGATAGAAACCATATGAAACCCTACCAACCTTGAATACTGTGAACCTTGCTATCTTAGCGCCGATCGCGGCGCCCCGGCTGAAGAGCCGCTTAACGCTGGGCGGCAACCACCACGATTTCAACGCGCCAGGCTGGATTGGCCAGCTTGGCCTGCACGGTGGCGCGCGGCGGGGTGTGGCCACCTGGCACCCAGGCGTCCCACTCTTCGTTCATGCCAGCGAAATCGGCCAGGTCGGCCAGGTAGATCTGGGCCGACAGGATGCAGGTCTTGTCGCTGCCGGCTTCGGCCAGCAGGCGGTCGACATGGCCCAGCACTTCGCGGGTCTGGCCCTGGATATCGTTCTCGGTGTTTTCGGCGATCTGGCCGGCCAGATACACGGTGTTGTTGTGGATGGCGACTTCGGACAGTCGTTTGCCTACGTGCAGTCGGGTGATTTCCATTCTTCTCTCTTTAATGGTTTAACAAAAAGTCTTTGGCGATGGCGATCTGGTCGTCGTGGATGAAGGTGGGCGCATGGCCCACGCCGGGGATCTCCACCAGTTTCGCCTTCGGTCCACGTTCGGTCATGCTGCGCGCGGTTTCGCGCGACAGCAGGTCGGATTCGCCGCCGCGCACCAGCAAGGTCGGGCAGCGGATCGCGTCGTAGAAGGTCCACAGCAGGGCCTCGTCGGCAGCGGCCGATTCCGGCGTCGCAGAGCGGAAAGGCTGAGCCAGGCCCATATCGTAGTGGCGCACCCAGTTGCCGTCCGCATCCTGGCGCAGCACGTCGGCCGCCAGCTTGTGCCACTCCTCGTCGGTATGCGGGCCAAAGGGCAGCGAGACATCGCGCACGAATTTGGCGCCCACTTCAAAACTGGGGAAGCGCAGATCCTGGCCGATGTAGTCGCCGATGCGCTGCAAGGCGACCGGATCGAGCACCGGACCGATATCGTTCAGTATCAGCTTGCTCACCGGGCTGTCCGGCAGTCCGGCCAAGCCCATGCCGATCAAGCCGCCCATCGAGGTGCCGAACCAGTCCACGCTCTGGCGTTCGCCATTGGCCAGCACGCGCGCCAGCAGCGTCACCATATCGCTCACGTATTGCGGAACGCGATAGAGCTGGGGATTGCGCAGGCGGCCGGAGCGGCCGCGGCCCACCACATCGGGGCAGATCACGCGGTAATGGCCGGCCAGGGCGCGTGCCATATTATCGAAATCGTCCGACACCCGGGTCACGCCATGCACGCAAACCAGCACGTTCGGGTTGTCCTGCTCGCCCCACTCCTTGTAGGCCATGGTGTGCAGGCCGGACATGGAGAAACACTGCACCGATTTGATTTTCGCTTCGATCATGCCGCTTCCTTATGGTTTCGGGATGGCCCAGTCTTGGTTTTTGGGCTACATTCTACTTGCGCCGCGCTTAAAAGCCTAACGAAGTGTAGCGTACAGCAGCATGGACCAACAAACCGACTTCCAAAAGAGGACACTATGACCAGCACCCAACTCAAGGGCAAGACCGCACTCGTTACCGGCTCCACTTCCGGCATCGGGCTTGGCATCGCGCGCGCCCTGGCCGCGCAAGGCGCCAATATCCTGTTCAACGGCTTCGGCGACGCGGGCGAGATCGAGCAGCTGCAGACTGGCGTGGCCAGCGAGTTCGGCGTGCGCACCGCCTACCACAATGCCGACATGTCGAAACCGGCCGAAATCGAAGCCATGATGGCCTTCGCCGCCGAAAAATTCGGCGGCGTCGATGTCCTCGTCAACAACGCGGGTATTCAACACGTGGCCAATGTGGACGAATTCCCGGTCGAGAAATGGGATGCCATCATCGCCATCAACCTGAGCTCCGCCTTCCATACGAGCCGCCTGGCGCTGCCGCGCATGAAGGCGCAGAACTGGGGCCGCATCATCAACCTGGCGTCGGTGCACGGCCTGGTCGGCTCGGCCGGGAAATCGGCCTATGTCGCGGCCAAGCACGGCCTGGTGGGCCTGACCAAGGTGACGGCGCTGGAAACGGCGCAGACCGGCGTCACCGCGAACGCAATCTGCCCCGGCTTCGTCCTGACGCCGCTGGTGCAGAAACAGGTCGATGCGCGCGCCAGCGCCGATGGCCTGAGCAACGAGGCCGCGAAAAAAGCCCTGCTGTCGGAAAAGCAGCCTTCGGCCGATTTCGTCACGCCCGAGCAACTGGGCGAACTGGCCGTCTTCCTGTGCAGCGATGCTGCTGTCCAGGTGCGCGGCGCGGCCTGGAATATGGATGGCGGCTGGGCCGCGCAATAAGCCGGCACACGGCGCGCGGCGGGACCGCGCGCCTTTTTCACTTCATATAATTGTTCTTGACGCGCACATAGTGCTCGGCCGAGTATTTCAGGTAGGCGATTTCTTCCGCCGTCAGTTCGCGCACCCGCATCGCCGGCCTTCCCACATATAGATAGCCGCTGCGCAGCACCTTACCCGGCGCCACCAGGCTGCCCGCGCCCAGCATCACGCGCGGTTCCACCACCACGTCGTCCATCACGATGGAACCCATGCCGATCAGGCATTCGTCGCCAATCGTACAGCCATGCAGCAGCACCGAATGGCCGATCGTGACGTAATTCCCAATCGTCAGAGGCGAGCCGTCTGGCTTGGCCGCATTCCTGTGCGAGACATGGCCCATGGCGAAGTCCTGCACATTGCTGCATTCGCCGATGACGATGCGGTTCACATCGCCGCGCAGCACGGTATTGCACCAGACCGAGGAATCGCGGCCGATCTTCACATCGCCGATGATCTGGCCGGTTTCGTGGACGTACACACCGTCCGCCAGTTCGGGGGAGGTGTCGAGATAGCTTTGTAAAGGCATAGGAGGCTCAAAACAGCTTGCGGATTTGCAGGCGGATTATACCGGCATCGACTTGTACTTTGCGCCATTGTGGTTAACCGCAATGGGGATAATCACAATAGTGATGACCATGATTCTCAAGCATGATCACGCCCATTGGAGACCATTGGAGACAAAGAGGGCCATCATGAAAAAACCTTTTTACAAGATTCTGTATGTCCAGGTGCTGTTTGCGATTGCTTGCGGCGTCCTGCTGGGCATCTACCTGCCGGCCGACGCCGTGGCCATGAAGCCGCTGGGCGATGGCTTCATCAAACTGATTAAAATGATCATCGCGCCGGTGATCTTCTGCACCGTGGTCTCGGGCATCGCCGGCATGCAGGACGTGAAGAAGATCGGCCGCGTGGGCGGCAAGGCCCTGCTCTACTTCGAAGTCGTCTCCACTTTCGCGCTGGTGATCGGCCTCTTTGTCGCCAACATTTTGCAGCCGGGCGCCGGCTTCAACGCCGATCCGGCCACCCTCGACACCAAGGCCATCGCGCAATACACCGAAAAAGCCAAGCACCAGTCCACCATCGACTTCGTGATGAACATCATCCCGAACACGGCGGTCGACGCCTTCGCCAAGGGCGATATCCTGCAGGTGCTGCTGATCTCCGTGCTGTTCGGCTTCGCGCTGTCGCTGTCGGGCGAAAAAGGCCGCCATATCGTCAAGCTGATCGACGACGCTTCGGCCGCCATCTTCAGCATGGTCAACATCATCATGAAGGCCGCCCCGATCGGCGCGTTCGGCGCCATGGCCTTCACCATCGGCAAATACGGCATCGACTCGCTGCTGCCGCTGGCTAAGCTGATGGGTTCCTTCTACCTGACCTGCGGCCTGTTCGTCTTCGTCGTGCTGGGCGCCATCGCCAAATTCACCGGCTTCTCGATCGGCCGCTTCATCCTCTACATCAAAGAGGAACTGCTGATCGTGCTGGGCACCAGCTCCTCCGAGAGCGCCCTGCCCTCGCTGATGAACAAGCTGGAAAAACTCGGCTGCGCCAAGCCCGTGGTGGGCCTGGTGGTGCCGACCGGTTACTCCTTCAACCTGGACGGCACCAATATCTATATGACGATGGCGGCCCTGTTCGTGGCCCAGGCCACCAACACCGACCTGACCCTGACCCAGGAACTGACCATTCTCGGCGTGGCGATGCTGACGTCGAAAGGCGCCTCCGGCATCACCGGCGCCGGCTTCATCACCCTGGCCGCCACGCTGGCCGTGGTGCCGACCATTCCGGTGGCGGGCATGGCGCTGATCCTCGGCATCGACCGCTTCATGAGCGAATGCCGCGCGCTGACCAACTTCGTCGGCAACGGCGTGGCCGCGGTGGTGGTATCGAAATGGGAAAACGAGCTGGATCACGCCACCCTGCAGCGCGAACTGGCGAACCCCAGCCACGCCAATCCGCAAACCGCAGCAGCCCCGGTATTGGCGCCACACGGCGACTAAACCTGCAGCGATCAGTCAAACAGCCCCGCACAGCAATGTCCGGGGCTGTTTTCATTGCCGCTCATCAATAGTGCAAACGGCGCCCACTGCTATATTGAGAAATAGGGCGAAAGGAGGTATGCGATGAACAAAGTCAGCATTCAAGTCGACAAGGACTTATTAGACCGGGCACGTAAATATTTTGGATCTGCCAGTAACGAAGAACTTGCTGAAAAGGCGTTTTCAACGTTTATCCATGTCGAGGCAGGACGTTGGATATTTGAAAATGGGGGCACCGAACCCGATGTCGAAGACATCCCGCGTCGCCGCTGGGAGCGGATTTGATCCTCATTGACACATCGGTATGGATAGATCATCTGCGCCGGCCTGAACACGTAATCAACACACTCCGCAAGCAAGACATGGTGTTAATGCACCCCTTTGTACTCGGCGAACTGTCCATGGGGAATCTGAGCCGCCGCGCACCCTGGCTCGAGACATTTTACGACTTGCCCCAAGCCGCCATTACTCCGTTAAAGCAGGTCTTAGAGTTTATTGACATGCACGTTCTGCACGGCAGCGGTATCGGCTATATCGATGCACATTTGCTTGCTTCCGCCAGCCGGCTCCCCGGCACCTTGCTCTGGACGCGCGATAAGCGCTTGCAGGCGATTGGCCTGCGCTTGAAACTGGCGGCAGAGATTCAAGCGACCTAACTGTGCACCTGCGAGGTGAGCAGTATCCATATTTGCGTGACTTCAGCGAAGCACAAAACAAATCGGGGAGCAGACCATGCCTCCCCGGTGCCGAGGGGGCTTAACGGCCGCAGCGGGCGTTCGGATAAGGACCACTGAAACGGGTCCAGTTCCAGCCCGGAGAATTCTGGGCACAGACCAGGCTACCGTTCAACTTACTTTGCCACAAATAGAACGGCGCGGGCAAAGCCAGCGCCGAAAGGGATACCACACAAGCCAGCGCTGCCGCGCCGTATTTCAAAGCACGCATGCAAACCTCCTTGAGTATTGTTATGGGGTAGTACCACCACTTACTATACAGATAAGAAGTTATTAAATATGCACACTTTGTAACAAAAAAGGCATGCCACAGCATGCCTTTTGGGAGGGAGCGCTGAAGCTTACAAGGCCGAGAAATCCAGCTCCACGCCGGTGGCGGCGGCGATCTGGTCCTGGCTTACGCCAGGGGCCAGCTCGGTCACTTTCAGGCCGCTTGCCGTCACTTCCATCACGCCGAGGTCGGTGATGATCAGGTCCACCACACCGACGCCGGTCAGCGGCAGGTCGCATTTCTTCAGCAGCTTGTGCGAGGTCGAGCCGTCCTTGGCGGTAGCGACGTGTTCCATCAACACCACCACGCGCTTGACGCCGGCCACCAGATCCATCGCGCCGCCCATGCCCTTGACCATTTTGCCGGGGATCATCCAGTTGGCCAGGTCGCCCTGCTCCGACACCTGCATGGCGCCCAGGATGGCCAGGTTGATCTTGCCGCCGCGGATCATGCCGAAGGAATCGGCCGAGCTGAAGTAGGCGGCGCCGGGTAGCGCCGTCACGGTCTGCTTGCCGGCATTGATCACGTCGGCATCGACTTCCGCGTCGGTCGGGAAGGGGCCAATACCGAGCAAGCCGTTTTCCGATTGCAGGAACACTTCGATATCCGATGGCACATAGTTGGCCACCAGGGTCGGCAGGCCGATGCCCAGGTTCACATAAAAGCCGTCCTGCAGCTCTTTCGCCGCGCGCGCGGCCATTTCATCACGAGTCCAAGCCATGTCTGTCTCCTCAGTTCGAACGCACGGTGCGCTGTTCGATGCGTTTTTCCGGGGTGGCGTTCAGCACGATGCGGTGCACGAAGATGCCGGGAGTGTGGACTTCGTCCGGGTCGATCTCGCCGATTTCGACCAGCTGTTCCACTTCCACCACAGTGATCTTGCCGGCGGCGGCCACGTTCGGGTTGAAGTTGCGCGCGGTCTTGCTGTAGATCAGGTTGCCAGCCTTGTCGGCCTTCCAGGCCTTGACCAGGGCCACGTCGGCCACCAGGGCGCGTTCCATCACATATTGTTCGCCATCAAATTCGCGCACTTCCTTACCATCGGCGACGATGGTGCCGACGCCGGTCTTGGTGAAGAAGGCAGGAATGCCGGCGCCACCGGCGCGCAGCTTCTCGGCCAGCGTGCCTTGCGGCGTGAATTCCAGCTCCAGTTCGCCGGCCAGGAACTGGCGCGCGAATTCCTTGTTCTCGCCCACATAGGACGAAATCATTTTTTTGATCTGGCGCGTTTCCAGCAACTGGCCCAGGCCGAAGCCATCGACCCCGGCGTTGTTGGAAATGGCGGTCAACTGCTTGGCGCCGGTATCGCGCAAGGCCGCGATCAGCGCTTCCGGAATGCCGCACAGGCCGAAGCCGCCGACGGCGATGGTTTGTCCATCTTCTACGATGCCGGCCAGGGCGGCCGCTGCATCGGGATAAACTTTGTTCATAGCTTCCCCTCTATTTTTGATAAGCTTGCTGTGTGGTCAAGATGGCGTATCAGAATAGAATACGCGAATCAAAAGTACAATACCGTAGAACTACCTGTGCCCGTCCAGATGAACGCGATCGACTACGAACATATCTTCTTGCACGCACCCGTCGGCATGTGCATTTCCGAGAACCGCGTGATTCAGTCCTGTAACGAGGCGCTGGCGCGCATGTTCGGCTATACGCGCGCCGAATTGACCGGCACATCCTTCAAAATCCTCTACCCCACCCTCGACGAATTCCTGCGCACGGGCGACCGCATCATCCCCATCATGAACGCCAAGGGCCGCTATTCGGACGAGCGCATCATGCGCCGCGCCAATCAGGAGCTGTTCTGGTGCCATGTGACGGGCCATGCGCTGCAGCCGAACGAACCGCTGGGGCCGGGCATCTGGACCTTCGAGGATGTGAGCGAGAAGCGGCCCGTTACGGCCGAGCTGACCCCGCGCGAACGCGAAATCGCGGCCTTGCTGGTGGAAGGCAAGACCAGCAAGGTCATTGCGCGCCAGGTCGACCTCAGTCCGCGCACGGTGGAGATGCACCGCGCCAAGCTGATGCGCAAGTTCGACGCGGCCACCTCGTCGGAACTGGTGCATAAGCTGGTCGGGGTGCAGCTCTAGCGCCGCCCCGCCCCTCAGGTCGCGGTCATGCCATCGTCGGCCGAGATGATGGCGCCGTTGATGAAGTGGGCTTCCTCGCCGGCCAGCAAGAGCAGCAGGCCGTCCAGATCCTCCGGCTTGCCGGCGCGCTTGCGCGGCAGCAGTTCGATCAGCTTCTTGCCCTGCTCGCTGGCGAAATAATCCTCGTTGATCTCGGTCGAGATATAGCCGGGGCAGATGGCATTGGTGTTGATGCCGTACTTGCCCCACTCCACCGCCATGGCCTTGGTCATCTGCACCACGCCGGCCTTGCTCATGCAGTAGACGCCAATCTGCGGCAGCACGCGCAGACCCGCCACCGAGGCGATATTGATGATGCGATGCTGCTTCTTCGGATCGCCCTTGGCGCGCGCGATCATGCGCTTGGCCGATTCCTGGGCCACGAAGAAGGCACCACGCAGATTGGTGTCCATCACGAAGTTGTAGTCTTCCGGCGTCACGTCGACCAGGCGTTGCGTGGTCGACACGCCGGAGTTATTCACCAGGATATCGATCGGGCCGGCTTCCGTTTCGGCATGGGCGATGGCCGATTTGATGCTCGCATAATCGGTGACGTCGAGCGTGACCACATGGGCGGCGCCGCCGTCGGCCTCGATTTCCGCGCGCAGCTCTTTCAGCCGCTCGATGCGGCGCGAGGCCAGCACCACCTGGGCTCCCGCCCTGGCCAGCACCTTGGCGAAACGCGCGCCAAGCCCGCTCGATGCGCCGGTGATCAAGGCGATCTTGCCCTCAAAATTGACTTCTATACCCACGTGCCGCTCCTGTCAGTGTTCAAATTCCGACAGCGTTCTTGCTGTCTGATCGTAATGATTACACAAAACGCCAGTATTAGATTGCGACATCTAATAATGTCCCTCACAATGGCGCCACCTTGCAATCCGGGGGAAAAAGAAGCACACTCGTGCTAATTTCCTTCAACATTCAGTTTCTTATAAAAATTATCATGACAAACCTCGTTGAACAGTATGGTCCGCGCGATGCGATGGAGTATGACGTCGTTATCGTTGGTGGCGGCCCTGCTGGCCTGTCGGCAGCCATCCGCATCAAGCAACTGGCACAGGAGAAGGGTCAGGAGATTTCGGTCGTGGTGCTGGAAAAAGGCGGTGAGCTCGGCGCGCACATCCTGTCCGGCGCGGTGATGGACCCGAAAGCGCTGACCGAGCTCATTCCCAACTGGAAAGAGCTGGGCGCCCCGCTGAACACGGAAGTGACGGAAGACCGCGTGCTCTTCCTGACCGAAAACAAGGCCTACAAGACGCCGAACTTCCTGCTGCCGGCCTGCTTCGAGAACCATGGTAATTATGTGATTTCGTTGGGCAATGTGGTGCGCTGGCTGGGCCAGCAAGCCGAAGCGCTGGGTGTGGAAATCTTCCCCGGCTTCGCCGCGGCCGAAGTGCTGTACAACGAGGACGGCTCGGTCAAGGGCATCGCCACCGGCAATATGGGCGTCAAGCGCGATGGCGAAGCCGGCCCCGAATTCCAGCTCGGCATGGAACTGCACGGCAAATACACCCTGTTCGCCGAAGGCGCGCGCGGCCACCTGGGCAAGCAGCTGATGGCCAAGTACGACCTGAACAAAGGCAAAGACCCGCAGGCTTACGGCATCGGCATCAAGGAACTGTGGGAAATCGATCCAGCCAAGCACCAGCCTGGCCTGGTGATCCACACCACCGGCTGGCCGCTCGACACCAAGACCTATGGCGGCTCCTTCCTCTACCATCTGGAAAACAACCAGGTGATGGTGGGCTATGTGGTCGGCCTGAATTACGAGAATCCCTACCTCTCGCCTTACGAGGAATTCCAGCGCTATAAAACGCACCCGGCCATCCGCGGCTTCTTCGAAGGCGGCAAGCGCATTTCCTACGGCGCGCGCGCGATCACGGCCGGCGGCCTGCAATCGCTGCCGAAGCTGGTCTTCCCGGGCGGCGCCCTGCTCGGCTGCGACGCCGGTTTCCTGAACATGAGCCGCATCAAGGGTAGCCACGCCGCGATCAAATCGGGCATGCTGGCCGCCGAAGCCGTGGCCGCCGCGCTGGGCGAAAGCCGTCAGCACGACGAGCTGGCCGCGTATCCGGCAGCGTTCGAGAAATCCTGGCTGCACGAAGAGCTGCACGTGGCACGCAACGTCAAGCAGTACCTGAACAAGGGTCTGTATGTCGGCTCCATCATGACCGCCGTCGACCAGCTGATCTTCCGCGGCAAGGCGCCGTGGACGCTGCACCACAGCCACGCCGACCATGAATGCCTGAAGCCGGCGGCCAATTACCAGCCCATCGTCTATCCGAAACCGGACGGCAAGCTGACCTTCGACCGCCTGTCCTCGGTGTTCATCTCGAATACCAACCATGCGGAAGACCAGCCGATCCACTTGACGCTGAAGAACGCCAGCGTGCCGGTTGACGTCAATCTGGCCAAGTATGCCGGTCCCGAACAGCGCTACTGCCCGGCCGGCGTATATGAGTTCATGAAAACGGACGAGGGCCAGGACCGCCTGCAGATCAACGCGCAGAACTGCGTGCACTGCAAGACTTGCGATATCAAGGATCCGACCCAGAACATCGTCTGGATCACGCCGGAAGGCGGCGGCGGACCGAATTATCCGAATATGTAAGACTCGGCTAATCCACGAAAAAGCAGCGCGACACCGCAAGGTGCGCGCTGTTTTTCTTTATACGTTCAAGAAAAATAATGTCGATTGACTAATTTTTACAAAAAGGTCAAAATTTAACAAAAGACAAAATACCCTTCGGCTCACCTACATTTTCAAAACTCAAAGTAAACCCTTATGCGCAAACTCTCTCTTTCAGCCACGATCGCCATCCTGCTTTTCGCAGGCATCACGGGCCAGGCAGCGGCTGCAACCACTTATTTCAGTGAAAACTTCAGCAACCTGAATGCCTGGACCCGAAATGGCTACTCATTTGCCGCCGTGAATGATGGGATTTTGTCCTTTAGTTCTGGCAATTCGGGGGGCGATATCTACACGACCGCGTCGTTTACCAATGCAGTCATCAACTTTGATTACCGCGGCACAGCAAACACCGTCGGCGGTGGTTTTGTCGGCCTGAGCGAGGGCTTCCCAGGTTCGCATAGCTGGCTGGCCGGCTCGGGCGGCTACAGCACGCCCGTTACGCTTATCAATGACGGGAAGTGGAACCATTACAGCATAGCCTTTACCGGCACGGGCCATATCATGCTCGAACAATTTGCCACCAACGTTGCCGGTGCTGGCCAGTTTCGCAATCTTTCGGTGACCGATGTCGCCATTCCCGCCGTCCCGGAACCAGCAAGCTATGGAATGCTGCTGGCCGGCCTGGGCATCATGGGCAGCGTGCTTCGCCGCCGCAAAACGGAGTAATCGCGCTCACCACTCAAGCAGAAGGCCGCTCATGCGGCCTTTTTTGCGTTTACATCCATGCCAGCTTAACCTGCAAAAAGCGCGCCAAACCGCGCACCGTCCAGCTGCTGCCATTGCCGGGCCTGCAGCCTTCGGCCGGCTCACGCCACCCGCTTCGGTTCGGGCGATGAAAATTTTTTCCATCAGGAAATATGCAAGTCTTTGTTTTTGCGTAGTTTTCCCCGCGCCTTCAAAAATATTCGAAAAAATTTCCGTACGGCACTTAATAAACTTTTCGTGGTGGTCGTCTTGTACTTCTGAGAGCGCAAGACAATGCAGCTCCGAACCGAACCCACCTAACAGGAGTTACCAAATGCTGAGCCTTCACACCAACAACGCTGCTCTGTCGGCACAAAACTCGATCTCCAAAACCCAACAGTCGCTGTCGACCTCGATGACCCGTCTGAGCACCGGCTTCCGTGTGAACTCCGCAATGGACGACGCAGCCGGCCTGCAGATCGCTACCCGCCTGAAAGCTCAGACCAGCGGCATGGGCGTGGCAATGCAAAACACCCAGAACAGCACCTCGATGCTGCAAACCGGCGAAGGCGCTTTCAACGAAGTGCAATCCATGCTGATCCGCATGAAGGATCTGGCAACCCAGGCTGCTGATGCTTCCTCGACCGTCGCAGACAAAACTGCAATGCAAGCCGAATACGATGCGCTGGGTTCGGAACTGTATAACGTGGTTCAAAACACCACCTTCGGCGGCAACAAACTGCTGAAAGGCGGTACGCTGGACAGCGCCACCCTGGACTTCCAGATCGGCGCTGATACGTCGGAAAAAATGACCGTTGCCCTGGACGGCAAGTTCACCGCCATCGACGGCGCACTGGTTGCACTGGGCGCATCCTACGCTGCTGGCTCCGTAGCCGGTACCGAGATCAGCACTGGCGCTGGCGCGAACGGCATGCTGACCAAACTGAAAGATGCCATCGACAAGGTAGCCGACATGCAGTCGACCCTGGGTGCAGTGTCCAACCGTCTGGACCACATCAACAGCAACTTGGCCAATATCTCCACCAACACCAAAGCCGCTACCGGCCGTATCATGGACGTGGACTACGCTTCGGAAAGCTCGAAAATGACCTCGTCCCAGATGCTGCTGCAAGCTGGTACCGCCATGCTGAAACAAAGCAACAGCATGTCCTCGATGGTCATGTCCCTGCTGCAGTAATAGCAGATTCTTCCCCGGCCGCAGTCTGGCCGGGAGGACATGGAGCCAACCGGACATCCGGTTGGCTTTTTTTATATGGCGTCCGCGTATAATTAACTCATGGCAATAGATCGCGTTCTTCCCACCAATCCAGCCCTGACCCTCCACGAGCAACTGGTCCGCCTGCAGCCTGGCCAGGCCCAGCCCGTGCCGCCGGTGCAGAATGTACCGGCCGAGGCCGCCGACTTCACGCTGCCACAGCAGACGCCGAATGTCCCTGCCGTTCTGGCCGAGGCCGCCGAAGTGCTGGCCCAGCCGGGAAAAGCCGCAGCCGCGGCCGCCGGTGCCGCCGCGGCGCAGGCACTGATCTCGGGCGAACATGCGGCCATGCTGCCCAACCAGCTGCTGGCGCGGCAGATGGTCTGGCATGCGCCTGATCCGAATATCATGGCCATGACCTGGCAGGTGATGGTGCGCACCTATGGCGAGCAGCGCGCCGCCATGCTGGAACAGTCGCAGGGCAAGCATGTGCCGGCCAGCCTGTTCCAGGCCGACCCGCGCCAGAATACCCTGCGCGAACATACCGGCCTGCCCTTCGTCTCGGAAATGGATGCCTGGCGCTTCGCCGTCTATGCCTGGGGTTCAGAGAAGCTGGTGCTGCGCGTCGTGGCACGCGAGCCGGGTCCGGCCAGCGAAACCCAGCGCCGCCGCCGCGTGCGCGTAGCGCTGCGCCTGGAGTTGCATCTGCATGAACTGGGCAAGGTGGTGATCCAGATGGAGCCGGCCGGCGCCAGCGTGGTGGTGTTGGAAATCGGCGCGGCGCAGAACGCCGCCATGCAGCATATGCGCGAGATGCTGCCGCATATCGCCAGCATCGCCAGCCATTGCGGCTTGTCCATCCTGCGCGCGCGCCTGATGCGCGAACTGCCGGTGATCGACGCCAGCAACAATAATCCGAATCCGGCCCAGGTGATGCTGTTAACCCCGCCCCTGTTCAAGGCCATGGCCGATATCGCCGTCATGCTGTCGCAACCGCCGCAGCCGGCGGAAATCCTGGAGCCGGTGGCGCCCGCTGCCTGAGCGGCTAGCCCCGGCCACCTTCTTCCTATCCAATCAAAAGCAAAACGGGGCAGCACATCCATCTGGATGCGCTGCCCCGTCTCTGCACGCGTCGCTGGCGCGGGGCTTAGCCCACCGTGCCGATAATGCTCACTTCGCGGTTTTCCGGCACTTCGTTGTACGAGAGCACATGCAGACCCGGTGCAAACAGGCGGGCATAGCGCGCCAGCAGCGGACGGATCTGCGGCAGCACCAGCAGCAGCGGCGGCGTGGCCTGCTGCTTCATCTGCTCGCGCGCCACCGGCATATTCACCTGCAGCTGCTGCAGCAGATGCGGGTCGATCGGGAAGTTATCGAGCGCCACCTTGCCGCTCTGGCGCGCCTGGTTCAGGGAACCGAGCAGCATGTTTTCCAGCTCGCCGCCCAGGTTAAAGGCCAGCATCTCGTTCTTCTGGCCGAACAGGCCGGCCACGATCTGGCGCCGCAGCGCGCAGCGCACCTCGGCTGCCAGCAGGATGGGGTCCTTGGTGGTTTCCGAACTGTCGAGCAAGGTGGTGGCGATCGGCACGATGTCTTTCAGCGAGACGTTCTCAGCCAGCAGCACGCGGAAGACGCGCAGCAGCTGGGTATGGGTGAGCGCCTTGTCGAGCGCGCCGCCGAGCTTGGGCGAGAGCGCCGTCAAGCGCTCCATGATGGCGGCCACATCGTCATGGCGGAACAGCTCGGGCAGGTATTCGCGGATCAGTTTCGAGACGTGGGTGGCAATCGCGCTGGGCGGCTCCACCACCTGGTAGCCGAGGCCGAGCGCATTGGCTTTGGCATCCGGCTCGATCCAGGTCACAGGCATGCCATACGCCGGCTCCACGCCGGGAATGCCATCGATCTGGCCATACACCGTGGGCGAGGGAATCGCCATCAGGCGCTCGGCAAACACTTCAGCCTGGGCCACGGAAGCGCCGCCCAGCACCACAGTATAGGCCGAGGGCTTCAGGCTCAGATCGTCGCGCACGGCGATCTGCGGCACCACCAGGCCCATGCCTTCGGACACGCTCTGGCGCACGCCTCGCAGGCGCTTGGTCAGGGGTTCGCCATGGGCTTTATCGATCATGCCCACCAGCTTGTAGCCAAGCAGCACTTGCAGCGGCTGCACCGCCGGCAGGCTCTGCCATTCGAGTTCGGGCACCTTCTCTTCGCGCAGCGCCGCTTCGATGGCTTCGAGATTCGACGGCGCGGGTGCGACCTTGCGCAAGCTCATGCGCCAAGCCACATAACCGACCACGGCCGCGAAGGTCATGAACATCATCCACGGCATGCCCGGCACGATGGACAGGATCACCATCACGGCGGCGGCACTGCCCAGCACGCTTGGCGAGGCCAGCAACTGGCCGCTGACCTGCTGTTCGAAATCGCCGGCGTCGCTGACGCGGGTCACGATGATGGCGGCCGCGGCCGACAGCAGCAGGGCCGGCACCTGGGCCACCAGGCCGTCACCGATGGTCAGCAGCGCGTACTGGCGGAAGGCGTCGCCGAAGGACATATTCTGCATCAGCGAACCGATGGCGACGCCACCGACGATATTGATGATCAGAATCAGGATGGAGGCGACGGCGTCGCCGCGCACGAACTTCGAAGCGCCATCCATGGCGCCGTAGAAGTCGGCTTCCATGGCCACTTCGCGGCGGCGCAGCTGGGCGCGTTCCTGGTTGATCAGGCCGGCATTCAGGTCGGCGTCGATGGCCATCTGCTTGCCCGGCAAGGCGTCCAGGGTGAAGCGGGCCGACACTTCGGAAATCCGCTCGGCGCCCTTGGTCACGACCACGAAGTTAATGATCATCAAGATCACGAACACCACCAGGCCGACCACGAAATTACCGCCCACCACCACATTGCCGAAGGCTTCGATCACCTTACCGGCCGCATGCGTGCCTTCGTGGCCGCGCAGCAGCACGACCCGGGTCGAGGCCACGTTCAAGGTCAGCCGCATCAGGGTGGTGGCCAGGATCACCGTGGGGAAGACCGAGAAGTCGAGCGGCCGCTTGGCCGAGACGCTGACCAGGATGACGATCAGGGCCAGCACGATATTGAAGGTAAACAGCACATCCAGCAGGATGGCCGGCAGCGGCAGGATGATCATCGCCAGCAGCAGCACCACGAACAACGGGGTGGCAATTTTGTGGCGACGCAATTCGGCAACCAGCCGGTTCAGGAAATTCATGACGGCGAAACCTCACTCATGGATGTTGGTACGGAAACTTGATTCGGGAACAGCGGTTCGCCCTGGCGCTGGCCGGCGCGGAAGGCCTTCAGTTGCAGCACATAGTGCAGCACCTGCGATACCGCCTGGTATAGGGGCACCGGTATCTGCTGGTTAACCTGGCTGGTATTGTAGATGGCGCGGGCCAGGGGCGGCAATGGCAGCACCTCGATCTTGAACTCGGCGGCGATCTGGCGGATGTAGAGCGCCACCTCGTCGACGCCCTTGGCCACCACGAACGGCGCTTCGGCACGCTTCTCGTCGTATTTCAAGGCCACCGCGTAGTGCTCCGGATTGACGATCACCACGTCGGCCGTGGGCACGGTCTTGCGCGCGCTGCGCTGGGCCAGGGCGCGCTGCAGCTGGCGGATGCGCTGGCGCACCTCGGGCCGGCCCTCATTGCTCTTGTATTCTTCCTTGAGCTCCTGCTTGCTCATGCGCTGGCCCTGGGTGAAGAAGAAGGCCTGGGCCGGCACGTCGACCACGGCGAACAGGATGAAGATGAACACCAGCGACATCAGGCCGTCGAGCATCAGGCCCGAGCCTTGCAGCATGGCTTCGTTGAGCGGCATGGCTTGCAGGCGCGCATAGTCGCCCACGGTGGAGCGCGCCACATGGGCCAGCACCCACAGCAGCACGCCGGCCTTGGCGATCGAGACCAGCAGCTCGAAGCCGTGCTTGCCGGAGAAGGTGCGGCCCAGGTTGGCGGCCGGGCTCAGGCGTTCGAACTTGGGCATCCAGTTCTTGAAGGACATGGTCCAGCCGCCCGGCACCAGGCCGCCCAGCACGATGAACAGCGGCACGACGAACAGCGGCAGGATCATTTTCACCAAGAGCAGCACGGCGCTGAGGAAGACCTGGCTCATAGTGTTGTCGATGGCGCCTTCGCTATTCAGCGAGGCAAAGCTTTGCAGGAAGATTTCGCGGAACTCCAGCAGGTACATGGGCAACAGCCAGACGAAGAGCTTGAGGCTGACCAGGATGCCGATAGCCGTGGCCAGGTCGCGCGAACGCACCACCTGCCCTTCCGAGCGCGCCTTCTTCAGCTTCTGCTGTGAGGGCTTTTCGGTTTTATCGCCGCCCGATTCAGCCATGGCCCGCCGCCCGCATCTGCACCTGGATCATGTCCAGGATCTGGTTCGCCATGCGTACATAGTGGTTGGGAATGGAACGCACCACCTGCCCCAGCATCAGCAGACCGAAAATCGTGATCACCGCGAAGCCGAGCGAGAACAGGTTCAGGGTCGGCGCCACGCGGTTGAGGAAGCCGAAACCCAGTTGCACCACCACGGTGGCAAACACGATGGGAATGGCGAGCAGCATGGCGGCCGAGAAGATCCAGGCCACATTGAAGGCCACGGTCTGCAGCAGCAAAGGGCCGGGCCAGCCGGCGCCCAAAGGCCAGGCCTGGAAGCTGGCGCCGATCACGCCGGCCAGCACCAGGTGGCCGTCGACGCTGAAGAAGATGATGATGGTCATCATCAGCAGCAGGGACGAGACCACGTCCGAGGACTGGCCGTTGAGCGGGTCGTTCATCACCGCCAGCGACAGGCCCATCTGGCTCGACACCACGAAGCCCAGCAGCATGATGACCGACATGGTGAAATGGAAGGCCAGGCCCAGCACGCCGCCGATGACGGCCTGCTCCAGCGTGGCGGCCACCGCCTGCAGCGACAAGGGATCGATGGTCAGCGCGCCCTGGGTCAGCGGCAGCATGACCACGGCCAGCACCAGGGACACCAGGATGCGCACCGTGACCGGCACCATGGCCTCGCCCAGCACCGGCGCGGCCGAGAGGAAGGCCAGCACGCGCACGAAAGGCCACCACAGGGCGTTCAGCCAAGGCAGCAACTGGGCCAGGAGGGCTTCCATCGCGGGTAGGCTAGCCGACCAGGGTGGCGGCGCGGGTGAAGATAGACACGCAATAGTCCATCAGATAGCCGGCCATCCAGCGCCCGGTCAGGATGATGGCGAGCAGGGTCACGATCAGGCGCGGCAGGAAGCTCAGCGTCTGTTCATTGATCTGGGTGGCGGCCTGCACCAGCGACACCAGCAAGCCGGTGATCAGGCCCGGCACCACCAGCACCATGACCATGATCATCACCATATGCAGGGCTTCGATGATCAGGTCGACTGCGATTTCAGGAGTCAGCATGGGGTGTCAGTAAGCCTGGATGCTCGTCACGAGCGTATTCACCGTCAGGGTCCAGCCGTCGACCAGCACGAACAGCAAGAGCTTGAACGGCAGCGAAATGACCAGCGGCGAGAGCATCATCATGCCCATGGCCATCAGCACCGAAGACACCACCAGGTCGATGATCAGGAAGGGAATGAACAGCATGCAGCCGATCTGGAAGGCGGTCTTCAGTTCGGACAGCACGAAGGCGGCCAGCTTGACGGTAAAGCCGTGTTCGGCCGGCGTGGCCACATGGTCTTCGCCAGCCAGGTGGGCGATCTGCTTCAGCGAAGCCTTGCTGGTCTGGGCCAGCATGAAACGCGAAATGGGTTTTTCAGCCAGTTTGAGCGCTTCCTGCAGGCCGATCTTGTCCTGGTCGTAGGGCAGGAAGGCGTCGCGCCAGACCTGGTCACCGATCGGTTTCATCACCAGCAGGGTGAGAATCAGGGCGACACCGGTCACCACGCGGCTGGGCAAGCCCTGCTGCAGGCCCAGGGCCTGGCGCAGCAGCGACAGCACGATGACGAAACGGGTAAAGCTGGTCATCATCATGATCAGGATGGGCAGGAGGCCCAGCAAGGTCATGATGACCAGGATCTGCATCTTCACCGACAGGTCGGTCTTGGCGCCCGGCACCACATTGGCCAGCAGATCCTGGGCCTGCGCGCTGGCGCAGACACCCAACAACAAGAAGGCGCCCGCGACGGCGCCCACAGCAAGGCCCAGCCGCGAACGGGCCAGGCCAGGAAGGCGGCGCACGGTCATGGCGCCATCATGTCCAGATTGAGGCCGTCCAGATCCACCACTTTCAAACCATAATTCTCGCCCGCCACCACCACTTCGGCGCGGCCGATGGCCGTGCCGTTGACCTTGATCACCAACGGTTCGCCGGCCAGCACGTCGAGTTCGACCACGCTGTCGGGGCCGATCTGCATCAGCTCTTCGAGCGAGATGCGGGCCGAGCCCACTTCCAGGGTCAGGGTCACGGGAATCTTGCGCATCATGGCTGGCAGATCGCGCTTGGGCGCGGCCAGCGGCGCCTCGGCCAGTTCATGGCTGACCTGGTCGATGATCATCTCTTCCGACATATCATCCAGCAGGGCGTCGCTGGCGCTATTGGGATTTACATTCATCATGTTCATTCGATATCTTCAAAAGAGGTTAGGCAGAGTTTTCCCTTGTGCTCGGTCACGGCGGCCGTGAACAGGCGCGATTCTTCCAGCAGAACATCGGCACGGTGCAGGCTGACCGGAATCACATCGCCCACGTTCAGGTCGAACAAGGCGCCCAGCGTGATTTCCTTGCTCACCAGGCGCCCGTTCAAGCCCACCTGCAGGCGGCTCGCCAGCGGCGGCGCGCTCTTGCCGCCGCGCTTGCTCTCGCGCTCGGGCAGCAGGCCGCGCAGCACGTCCGACATCATGGTCTTGTCCAGCGCAAACCAGACGCTGCCGGTCAAGCCGCTGGCCGCTTCGCTGACGCTGACGGTGATGATCCAGCTGCCGCGCGGCGGCTGCACCGAGGGCAGCGGTTTGATCTCTTCGGCCGCCGGCTTGTCGCTGGGCGGCAGGTTGACTTCGATGCGGCCGGCCAGGGTGCCGGCTAGCTGTTGCCCCAAAACAACAGCCAAGCGCTCTTCGGTCGCTGTGACGCGCACCTGGTCCTCGTCGGGCACGGCTTCGGCGCCCTTGCCGCGGCCGTAACGGTAGTTGAGAATACTAAGCAGAACCTTGCGCTCGATGGCGAAGGACAGGTTGCCGGCCGGGGCCGAGAAGTTGAGCCAGCGGCGCGCTGCCTCGCTGCCGTCGAGGCGGCTGAACGCCACGTCGCTGACCTGCATGCTGCCCCAGTAGCGCCGGTTCATGGCCAGGCGCATGGCCTGCACCAGATCCTCACGCAACTGGCCGGCAAACACGGGCAGGCGGTGGACGGGGCGCCCCAGCAAGCAAGGGTCCAGTACCTGATGTTGCACTGTCGTTTTTGTGTTTGTCATATTGTGGTCAAGTCGGAACTCTGTATGCACCCTGTTTCCCGGCTCGGTCCCCGCCAGCGCAGGCGGATGCGGCCTGCATGCTACATCCTAGCGTAAAAGTCTGGCGGGTAGGACGATCTCGGTAGCGTAGAATACATCATATTCGGTGTTATTGCCATGAATCAATATTCCCTCCCTAAATAAGCCTTTACAGGAAAGTTGCCAACAGGTAAGCTTCAATCTGTTGCGCTGGCCCTGTTGCTGCTGAGCTGCACCATGAAAAGCAAGCGCTTAGTGCATGATTTGTAAGAGCTTTTGTCATTCATGCAGTGTTCCACACAGACTCGAGCCGAGCGGCGCACCGTATCATTTTCTAGCGCAATTAATTTCGTTGAAGTAATATTTCGCGCGTCCGCCAGCGCAAGCGGACGCCGGAATTGTCCGGGTTTGACTGACAGGCGCCGCCACCGCGGCGCCGACAGCCTGGACGCATAACCAGTATCAACGTTGCATGAAAGTGGAGGTGACAAGATGGCAAATGAAATCGCTGGCCTGATCAAGGCCGATCTGGCGTCGCTGGCCAATGCGGCCGCCGACCTCGCGCACCAGGCCGCGCCCGTGGCACCGGCCGCCCAATTCGGCCCCACCGCCGCCCAACCCGCTTCCTTCGCCCAGTCGATGCAAGACGCCGTGGCCGGCGTCAACGCGGCCGACCAGGCCGCCGGCCAGGCCATGGCCGACGTCGATGCCGGCCGCTCCAACGACCTGGTCGGCGCCATGCTCGCCAGCCAGGAAGCCAGCCTGTCCTTCTCGATGTTGATGCAAGTGCGCAACAAGGTGATGGGCGCGGTTGATGAACTGATCAAGCTCCCGCTGTAAGCTAGCCTTTCTCCCCGTATCCCGCGAAAGCCCCCAACGTGATCAACACCCTCAAGTCCGCTTTCGGACGCTGGCGCTCCGACAATCCGGATGCGGCGCCCGCGCTCTCCCCTGCCCTGCTGAAAACCCTGTATCCGCTGCTGGTGCTGGCCATCGGCATCACCGCCCTGGTGCTGATGTTCCTCTGGAAGGACCAGTCCGCCTACAAGCCCGTCTTCGGCGCGCGCGAAAAGGTGGCGGCGGCCGATATGATGCATGTGCTCGATGCCGAGAACATCCCCTACCGCGTCCACCCCGACAGCGGCCAGGTGATGGTGCCGGAAGGCATGCTAGGCAAGGTGCGCATGCTGCTTGCCTCGAAGGGTGTGACGGCGCAGCTGCCGGCCGGCCTGGAGCTGATGGACAAGAATGACCCGCTGGGCGTCTCCCAGTTCGTCCAGGACGTGCGCTTCCGGCGCGGCCTGGAAGGCGAGCTGGCGCAATCGATCATGACCCTGGATGCCATCGCCAGCGCGCGCGTCCACCTGTCGATCGCCAAATCGACCTCGTTCGTGTCGAGCGACGGCGACAAGTCGTCGGCCTCGGTGGTGGTGGCCACCAAGCCGGGCCGCCAGCTCAGTCCCGAAACCATCGCCGCCGTCGTGAATATGGTGGCCGGCAGCGTGGCCAGCCTGAATCCGGCGCGCGTGAGCCTGGTCGACCAGGCCGGCAACCTGCTGTCCTCGCATGTCGACCTGGCCGACGGCTATGACGCCAACGCCGCCAATAGCGAGAGCGGCAAGCGCATCCAGGATGAAATCCGCGGCAATATCAAGGGCTTGCTCGGTCCGATCGTGGGCGACGACAATTTCCGCATCAGCGTCACGGCCGCCGTCGACAACGACAAGGTGGAAGAAACGGTGGAGAAATACGGCGAAACGCCGAAAGTCACCAGCGAAGCCATGCGCGACGAGCAAGACCGCAACCGCATGGTGATGGGCGTGCCCGGCACCCTGTCCAACCGTCCGCCGCAGCAGGCTGCCGATGCCGCCGGCAATCCGGCGCCGAATACGGCCGCGCCGGGCGCCGCCCCGGGGGCTGCCGGCGCCGCAGCGGGCGCCCTGCCCGACGGCACGGCGCGCAAGAACGCTACCACGCGTCAATATGCGTATGACCGCAGCATCACCCAGACCAAGCGTGCGCGCGGCCGCCTGGAACGCCAGAGCGTGGCCGTGGTGCTGGCCCATGCCGCCGCGCCGACGCCGAAAACCGGCTGGAGCGCCAACGAACTGGCCAATATCGACAAGGTGCTGCGCAATGGCCTGGGCATCAATACCGAACGCGGCGACACCCTGGTGGTGACGGCCATGAACTTCCCGCCGAAAGCGGCCGAAGTGCCATGGTGGCAGGAACGCGACAATGTGGTCGATTTCAGCGCCTGGATCGGCTACGCCGTGGCCGCCCTGCTCGGCTATCTGCTGCTGGCCCGTCCGCTGCTGCGCCTGCTCACCGCCCGCTTCGCTCCGGCCAAGCCGCGCACGGCCGCCGAACGCCGCGCCATCAACGCCACCACGGTGGGCAGCGCTGCCGGCGAAGGCGCAGCCCTGCCGGGCGCGGCCGGCACCACCCCAGCCGCCACGGCGGCCGCCCTCGGCGCGCCGGAAGGTGTGGTCAGCGAGAAGGCCGGCGAACTCGATGGGGCCGGCATGCCGGTGGTGCCGCTGCTGGAAAATTACGATCTGCCCCCTACCGGCTCGTCGGTCGACGTCATGGTCGACCACCTGAAGGTACTGGCAGAGAAAGAGCCCGAACGCGTGGCAGAAGTCGTCAAACAATGGATGCAGAAAAATGGCCGATCTCACTCACCTCAATGATGACGTCGCCGATGGCTTGCTGAGCCCGGTGGAACAGGCAGCCATCGTGCTGCTGAGCATAGGCGAAGAGCCGGCTGCGGCCGTGCTGCGCTGCCTGTCGCGCGAAGAGCTGCTCGAAGTGACGCAAGTGATGTCGCGCATGAGTGGCATCAAGGTCGAATCGGTCAAGCTGGCCATGCAGACCTTCTTCGACGATTACCGCCAGCAGTCGGGCGTGCATGGCGCCTCGCGCAGCTACCTCAAGCGCTCGCTCGACCTGGCGCTGGGCGGCGATATCGCAAACACCGTGCTCAACAATATCTACGGCGACGAGCTGCGCCCGAAAATGGCGCGCCTGCAGTGGGCCTCGGCCAAATGGCTGGCCGACTACATTGCCAACGAGCACGTGCGCATGCAGGCGGTCTTCCTGGCCTTCCTGCCGCCCACCCTGGCCGGCCAGATCCTCGACGCCCTGCCGCTGGAAGGACGCGACCTGGTGCTGTTGAACCTGGCGCGCCTGGATGAGATCGACCGCGACCTGCTGGCCGAACTCGACGAGCTGGTCAACCGCTGCCTGAGCAGTTTCGACATGCAGAGCACCAGCGTGGAAGGCGTGCGCCAGGTGGCCGAGATCCTCAACCGCCTGCCCGGCAACCGCGCCCAGATCGTCGAACTGCTGCGCGCCCACGATCCGGAAGTGGTGGAGCAGATCGAGCTGTCGATGTACGACTTCCTCATCCTCTCGACCCAGACCGAAGTCACCCTCACCCGCATCATCGAGGAAGTGCCGCTGGAACAGTGGGCCATCGCGCTCAAGGGCGCCGAGCTGTCGATCCGCGACGCCGTGCTGCGTACCATGCCGAAACGCCAGGCGCAAGCGTTCGAGGACATGATGCGCCGCGCCGGCCCGGTACCGCTGTCGCGCATCGAATCGACGCGCCAGGAAATCATGGGTACCGTCAAGGCCCTGGCCGACGCCGGCGAAGTCGAAGTGCAGCTGTTCGCCGAAACGGTGGTCGAATGAAGCAATTCCGTCCCTACCGCTTCCCGCCGCTGGCCCAGTTCACGCCGCCGCCCTCGCTGCGCAACGGCGCCCATGGCGGCGTGCAAGTCGATTCGGCCCAGTGGCAGGCTTCGCTCAGCGAAGGTTTCGAGCAGGGCCAGCGCGAAGGCTATGAGGCCGGCTTGCAGCGCGGCCAGGACGACGGTTTCGAGGCCGGCCGCAGCGCCGGCACCGAACAGGGCCGCGAAGAAGGCCGACAGGAAGTGCTGGCCGGCTTCGAGCATGCCGCGCGCCCGGTCGACGCCATGCTGAAGAGCTTGAAAAAGCTGCGCGCCGATTACCGCGCCGCCCAGCGTAAGGAAGTGGTGGACCTGGTGGCCAAGGTGGCGCGCCAGGTGATCCGCGCCGAGCTGGCGCTGCAGCCGGTGCAGATCATGGCCCTGGTCGACGAGACCCTGGCCTCGATGCCGCCGACGCGCGAAGAGATCGATGTGTTCCTGAATCCAGAAGAGATGCGCCGCATCAACGAACTCGATCCGAAACGCGCCAAGCGCTGGAACCTGATCGCCGACGCCCGCCTGGAAGTGGGCGAATGCCGCATCAAGGCTGGCGACAGTGAAGTTGATGCCGGCTGTCATCAGCGGCTTGCCGCGGTCATGGAACAGGTCGATAATCAGTTACAGGCCGCCGATACCGGCGATGAAGCCGAGAGTGAAGAATGATAGCCGATGCCTTGCGCAAGCTGGAGCTGGATGAAGTACCGCTGGCGACCCCGACGGGCCGCCTGGTGGGCGCCTCCGGCTTGCTGCTCGAGGCCGTCGGCTGCCCGCTGTACACCGGCCAGCGTTGCCAGATCGAGACGGTCGACGGCAGCTGGCTCGATGCGCAAGTGGTGGGCTTCCGTGACAAGCTATCGTTTTTAATGCCGTTCAAGAAGGCGGCCGGCCTGACCACCGGCGCGCGCGTGCTGCCCGGCTCGGACAAGCTCAGCCTGCAGATCGGTCCCGGCTGGCTGGGCCGCATGGTCAATGGCCTGGGCGAGCCGATCGACGGCTTGGGCAAGCTGGGCGGCGACTTTCCGCTCGAGATGCAGCCGCCGCGCGTGCATCCCCTGAAGAAAAAACCCGTCACCGAACCGCTCGATGTGGGCGTGCGCGCCATCAATGCCATGCTGACCCTGGGCCAGGGCCAGCGCGTGGGCCTGATGGCCGGTTCCGGCGTCGGCAAATCCGTGCTGCTGGGCTTGATCACGCGCCAGACCGTGGCCGATGTGGTGGTGGTCGGCCTGATCGGCGAACGTTCGCGCGAGGTGCGCGAATTCGTCGAAATGTCGCTCGGGCCGGATGGCTTGCGCAAGGCCGTGCTGGTGATCGCGCCGGCCGACGAGTCGCCGCTGATGCGCATCATGGCCACCGAGCTGTGCCATTCGATCGCCGCCCATTTCCGCGACCAGGGCAAGAATGTCCTGCTGCTGGTCGATTCCCTCACCCGTTACGCCATGGCCTTGCGCGAAGTGGCGCTGGCCCTGGGCGAGCCGCCCGCCACCAAGGGTTATCCGCCGTCCGTGTTTTCCAATCTGCCGCAGCTGGTGGAATCGGCCGGCAACGGCGAAAACCAGGACGGCAGCATGAGCGCCATCTACACCGTGCTGGCCGAAGGCGACGACCAGCAAGACCCGGTGGTCGATACCGCGCGCGCCATCCTCGACGGCCACATCGTGCTCACGCGCGAATTGGCCGAACGGGGCCACTACCCGGCCATCGACGTCGCCGCCTCGATCAGCCGCTGCATGAACCATGTGATCAGCAAGGAACATATGCAGGCGGCGCGCGCACTCAAGGCGACGATGGCGCGCCACGAACGGGTGCGCGACCTGATTCCGCTGGGCGCCTACGTGCCCGGCGCCGACCCGGTGACCGACCGGGCCGTCAACCTGCATCCCCACATCGAAGAATTCCTGTGCCAGGGCACCAAGGAAGCGGCGCCCTATCTCCCCTGCGTGGAAGAACTTGAAAGGCTGATGGCATGAAACACCACAACACGATCCGCAACCTGCATACCCTGGTCTCGCTGCGCAATACGGAAGTGGAAAAGCTGCAGGCGGAGATGGCGGAAAAAAACAGCGTGCGCGAGCGCTACCAGAAAAGCCTGGACCGCCTCACCAGCTTGTATACGAATAGCGGCGCCAGCGGCAGCCTGCCCCTGGCCCTGTCGGTCAATTGCGGCAATTACAAGGAAGCGGTGATGCAGCTGGTCGACACCCACCGCCTCGACCTGAGCATGCACGAAGCCGATATGGCCGTCTCGCAGCGCGCCTTGAACGCGGCCTATGCCAAGCGCGAAGTGCTGGGCCAGGTGCTGGAGAAGACCCAGCAGACGGTGCGCAAGGAACAGGCGCAGCAGGAGCGCAAAAAGAATGATGAACTGGCAACACAATTGTGGCTCCGCGGGCAAAAAGCCCTTTGATACGAAATAAATTTCATAGGAACACTACTTAGGTCGCCCCTTACCAGAGTACACTTCCAATATATTTCCACGGAGCACGAAAATGGCAATCACCGCCCCAGTTTACGATCCCGTTCCAACCGCCAAAGCCATGGCCAACAAATACCTGGCTGGCGCGGTGGCCCGTCAGGACACCTCAGTAAGAGGCATGCAAGCCGACCAGGCCGGCCTGGCCAAGGTCAGCGCCGCCATCAAGGCGTTTGAAACCTCGCTCGCCGCCCTGACCTCGAAAAAGAGCGTGATTGCCAATTCGGCCACGTTCAGCTCGGCCGTCGGTACCGCCACGGCCACCTCTACCGCGACTGCCGGCAGCTATTCCTTCTACGTGCAGCAGCTGGCCACGGCCGGCCAGGTATCCTATGGCGGCATCACCGATACCACGGCAGCCGGCAGCGGCACACTCAACCTGGTGCTGGGCGACGGCAGTAATTTCACGGTCGACCTGGCCAGCGCCGACAAGGACTTGAACGGCACCCTGACGGCCAAGGAAATCGCGGCCGCCATCAATGTCGCGGCCAATAATAATGCGCGCATCACCGCCTCCACCCTGACCGTCAACGGCCAGACCACTCTGGTACTGAGTTCGAACGCCACCGGCAAGGCCACCTCCATCGACCATCTCGATGTCAGCGGCGTCACCGATCCGGCACTGCAAACGTCCCTGGGCGCTCCGAAAGTGATGCAGGCGGCACAGGATGCCGTGGTCTGGGTCGGCCCCCAAGGCACAGGTGAAAAGATTACCCAGGCATCGAATACCTTCAGCAACGTGATCGATGGCGTGTCGATGACCTTCACCAAGGCCCAGGCCGTGGGCGAGACGCCGGTCACGCTGACGGTCGGCAATGACGCCGCAGGCACGGCGGCCAATGTGCAAGCCTTCGTCGACGCCTATAACAAGCTGGATGCAGTGCTCAAGGATGTGACCAATCCTGGCGACCCCAAAACCGGCGTGGCGCCCGGCGTCTTCGCCAACGATTCCGGCCTGGTGGCGCTGCGCAACGGCATGAAAAATTCGATGCGCCAAGCCCTGGGTACGCAAAGCCTGGTGACGTACGGCATCATGGCCACCCGCGAAGGCAGCCTGACCCTCGACTCCACCCGCCTGGGCAAGGCGCTGGCGGCCGACCCGACCTCGCTGGACAAGATCTTCGGCAGCGCCAGCCTGTCGGCCCCGAGCGGCGTGCTGGGCGGCATGGACAAACTGATGAACCAGTGGACCGATCTGACCAAGGGGCAGTTGGTGAATCGCCGCGGCGCTCTGGACAAGCTGCAGATCAAGCTGACCAGCAAGCAAGCCGAACTGGACCGCCAGTACGAAGGCGTCTACAAGCGCTATCTGGACCAGTACGTCAAGCTGCAAACCCTGCAGAGCCAGATGAACGGTACTTTGAGCATGTTCGATGCCATGTTCGGCAACAAGAGCAGCAACTAAGCAATCAACCAACCCCTAACGCAAGACGGTGAAACAATGATGAACCAGGATGCCTACAGCAGCTACCACTCGGTCAACCTGGATGCGCAGACAGCCCGCGCCTCCCCGGTCGAGCTGGTGCTGGTACTGACCGATGGCCTGCTGGAAGAGCTGGCCCGTGCGCGCGCCCACATCGTGGCGCGCCGCTACGAACTCAAGGCGAACAGCCTGAACAAGTGCACGCAAATCATCAATGGCATGGCCAGCTCGCTCGATTTCGAGAATGGCGGCGAAGTGGTCGTCAATCTGAGCCGTCTATATGACTATTGCGCCGCCCGCCTGTACCGCGCCGGCATCGATATGAACCCTGAAATTATCGATGAGGTGGTGACGTTGCAGACCACCATCAAGCAAGGCTGGCTGGGCGTGCAAGCGAATGGATAGGCAGCAAACCCTGCTGCAACTGGCGCAAAAGCTGAGCGCCGCCAGCATTGCCGCCGACTGGACGGCACTGCTGGCGGCGGACGCGCTGGTGGCCGCCACCTTGCCGGCCCTGGCCCAGCAAGGCCGCTGGACGGCGCCCGAAATGGCGGCGCTGGCGGCGCTGCGCCAGCAGCATGGCGCGGCACTGGCGCGTTGTACGGCCGCCTGCAATGAAACGGCCGAACGCCTGAGCAGCATGAACAATAATAAAGAAGGCTGGTATGCCTACTCCCTTGATAACGAAGTAATCGGAAACGACGCATGAGCATGACATCCCTAGGCGCAGCCCCGGCTGCCGCCCCTACCCTACTCGACATCGCGCCGCCCGCCCCCGTGGCGGCCGGTGTGTTGAGCACGGCTGCGGGTGCCGCTCCTCTCCCCCTCTTTGGTCAATTGCTGGGTTTGGTCGACACGGCCGGCATGCCGGATGGCGCCCCCGCGGAAACCGAGGATAGCCACGGCGCCGACGAAGCCGCCGCCCCAGCCGACGCCAGCGCCGCCACCGCCGCTTTCAGCACCCTGCCTCAGCCCGCCATGTTGGCCGCGTTGGCGCCCGCCGTCGCCGCCGCACCGGCGGCCGTGAATGCGGCAGTCAGCCAGCCTGCGGGCGCAGCCGGCATCACCGCGATCGACGCCAACAACGCTGCCCCGACCCATCCGGCCTTGCTGGCGGCGCAAGCTGAACAGCAGGCCCGCGCGCTGGCGCCGCAACACGGCGACGCGGCCGCGCGCAACGCCTTGCCGCTGCCACCGCAGCTGGCCAGCCAGTTGCAAGGCCAGGGCCAAGCCGCGCCGCAGCCGGCAGTCAATGAACGTCCCGCCGCGCTGCCCATGGCGCTGGCCGGCCAGGCCGCCGCCGGCACGCGCGAAAATGCCGCGCCCCTGCTGGCTGAGCTGAACACCGTACAGGGCGGCCGCAGCGGCGACACCCAGGCCGCCATCAAGGAAGCGGCCGGCGACGCCGCCCTGGCTGGCACCGGCTTCAAGACCCTGTTTGCCAACACGGCCCTGCAGAACGGCGCCGCCGCCGACAGCGTGAAGCTGGCCGGTGCGCCCGAGCAGTGGCAGCAGCCGCTGCGCGCCGCCCTGGGCGACCGCCTGCAGCTGCAGTTGCAGCGCAATAGCGACCATGCCGTGATCCGCCTCGACCCGCCCAATCTGGGCAGCGTGGAAATCTCGATCCGCCACACGGCCGGCGCCCTGCAGGTGAGCCTGTCGGCCAGCCATGGCGAAGTACTGCGTCAATTGAACACCATCGGCGACACCATGCGCCAGGATCTGTCCCAGCGCCAATATGGCGAGGTGGCGGTGACGGTCTCGGCCAGCGGCCGCGGCCAGGGCTTTGCCGATGCCGACGGCCGTGGCCGTCAACCCGAACGCGAGCCGAACGGCCGCGAACCGGGCCGCGCCCTCTCCGAGGACGGGACGACTTCCACCTTTGCCATGCTGAGCGATCAGGAGTAAGACAAGGATGAAGAATATGAAATTGATCATCGCCCTGGCCGGGGTGGCCGTGCTGGCCGCCGCCGTGGCCGGCGGCGCCGTCTGGTATATGGGCAAAGGCGCCGCCAACGCGGCCACGCCCGCGTCAGCCTCGGCCCACGCCAAGGCCGAGCCGCCGCGCGGCGATGGCAAGCCACCCAAATACCTGACCGTGGACAAGGTCATCGTCATGCTGCGCAAGGCGCCGGGCGATGCCGTGCCACACTATATGTCAGCCGATCTGGTGGTGGCCACCACCGCGGAAAAGGAAAAAGAGGCCAAGGAACACTTGCCGCTGCTGCGCAGCATTGCCGTCAAGTCGCTGTCGGCGCTGCCGATGGCCAAGGCGGAAACCATGTCCATCGACCAGTTCGCCGAAGAGCTGAACAAGGCTTTCGATGAGACGTATGAAAAGGAAAGACTGGAAAAGCCCTTCACCAATGTGATGATCGGCAAGATGATTCTCGAATAATGCCCGACCCCGAAGCCAAGCAGGAGATGGGATTTTCATGGCATATCTAGAACAAGCGGAAGCCTGCGCCGAAGGCTATGGCGAAACGGCTGCCGCCGCGCCGGTACTCAGTCCGGCCGCCGAACAGAAGTGCCTGGTGGACTATGCGCCCCTGGTCAAGCGCATCGTGCGCCAGCTCAATTCGCAGGTGGCGGGCGCGATCGACCGCGACGATATGGAGCAGATTGGCCTGATGGGCCTGCTCGAAGCGCTGCGCCGCTACGGCGCGCCCGACGCCGCCTTCGGCAGCTACGCCAGCCTGCGCATCCGCGGCGCCATTCTCGACGAGCTGCGGCGCCAGGACTGGCGCCCGCGCGCCGTGCGCCAGCACAGCCACAAGCTGCGCGATGCCATGCGCGCGCTGACGCGCAAGCTCGGACGCGAGCCGGCCGAGCACGAAGCGATCGCTGGCCTCGGCCTGACGCCCGAGGAATACCAGAGCTATCTGCTCGATGAGAACGCCGAGCAGATCGCCAGTTTCGACGACCTCTTGCAGGACACCTTTGCCGACACCGGCAGCGCGCCCAGTCCGGAAGACCAGTTGATGGTGCGGCGCAGCCTGGAACAGGCGCTCAACGGCCTGGACGAGCGCGAGCAGCGCGTGGTGCAGATGTATTACGAGTTCGAGCTGAGCTATAAAGAAATTGCCGCTGTACTGGATCTGACGGATGCCCGCGTCTGCCAGCTGAACAAGGCGGCCCTGGGCAAGATGAAGGCAGTGCTGCAGCGTTGAGCAGTACCAAGATAATGAAATGAAAGGCAAGCAATCATGCAGCAATTAGTCGGTATTCTCATCGTGCTCGGCAGTGTGTTCGGCGGTTTCGCCATGATGGGTGGCACCTTCCACGCCATCTGGCAGCCGATCGAGCTGATCATCATTGCCGGCGCCGGCCTCGGCGCGTTCGTGCTGGGCAATCCGCGCCATGTGCTGGGTGAAACCGGCGGCCAGCTCAAGAAAATCGTGTTCCGCAAGAAATACGATTCCGAATTCCAGCGGCAATTGCTGCTGCTCATGTATGAACTGCTGCAACTGGCGGCCGGCGGCCTGAAAGCGCTCGACGCCCACGTCGAGGCGCCGAAGGAAAGCCCGCTGTTCCAGCGCTATCCGGCCGTGCTGGAAGAGCCGAAACTGCTTGCCTTCATCGTCGATAACTTCCGCCTGATGGCCATGGGCAAGATCAACGCGCACGAACTGGAAGGCGTGCTCGAGCAGGAACTGGAAGCCATCCATGAAGAGCTGACCCAGCCGGCCAAATCGCTGCAGAAAATCGGCGAAGCCATGCCCGGCTTCGGTATTCTGGCCGCCGTGCTCGGCATCGTGATGACCATGAACAGCGTGGGCGGCGGCGCCACTTCGGGCGAGATCGCCGAACACGTGGGCGCGGCCATGGTCGGTACCTTCATCGGCATTTTCTTCTGCTACGGCCTGCTCGATCCGCTGTCGAATATGATGAAGCAGCTGGTGGTGCAGGAAGCGTCCACCATGGAATGCGTGAAGGTGGTGCTGGTGACCCACGTGGCCGGCAAGCCGCCGCTCTTGGCCATCGACGCCGGCCGCCGCCTGGTGCAGCTGAATATCAAGCCAAGCTTCGCCCAGCTCGAGGGCTGGATCAACGCCATGGAAGGCCGCGATAGCGAGCCGGATTCTCGCCGTGGAGGTGGCCGTGCTAAAGCCGCATGATAAGCACCACGAAGCGACCATCGTCAAGCGCGGTGGCGGCAAGCACAAGCACGACGAGCACGGCGGCGCCTGGAAAGTAGCGTTCGCCGACTTCTGCCTCGCCCTGATGTGCCTGTTCCTGGTGCTGTGGCTGATGGCTTCGCGCAATACCGAGAGCCTGGAGCAGATCCTGACCGAGGCTGACGGCAACAAGACCGACCAGGGCAAGGGCGTGATGCCGCAACAGATCGGCGGCCCGCGCGGCAGCCTGATCGAGCGCTTCCCCATGACCCGCACCGGCAATACCGATGCGCCCGGCAACGCCACGCAAAGCACCCAGACCAATCCCCAGGCCCAGCCCGAGCGCGTCAGCTACGACACGCCCAACGATTTGCAGCAGCTGGCCAAGGCCTTGACCAATATGAGCGAGGATGCCGGCCTGGCCAGCAACCTGGAATCGGTGGTCACGCCCTACGGCTTGCGCGTGATGCTGCACGATACCGACGACCAGGGCATGTTCGTGCGCGGCAGCGCTGTGCCGACCGGCAAATTCCAAGCCCTGATGCGCAAGATGGGGCCGCTGTTTGCCAAGATGGAAAACCAGATGCTGATCGTCGGCCACACCGACTCCCTGCAATACGCCGACACCAGCCACTCCGCTTTCTCCAACTGGAACCTGTCGTCCAACCGCGCCATGTCGGCGCGTGCCCAGCTGCTGGCCGGCAGCATGCCCACCGACAGCGTGCTGCAGGTGGTCGGCATGGCCGACCGCGCCCCGCTCGATGTCAAAAATGCGACAGCCGGCATCAACCGCCGCATCGAGCTGCTCATTCTCACCAAGGGGCAGGCCGCCGCGATTTCGGCCATGTTCGGCATGCCCGGCAAGAAGAGTCCGTTAACGATGGATGTGGATTCTGAGTTGCCTGATGTTAATATACTGCAGCAGCTGCGCAATAAGCTGCTGCCGGGTGCGAAGGGCAACGGCAATGGCCATTGAAAACAAGACAAGGGGGCAACGTATGCGTATCACCACCGCCACCCCGGGCGGGGTCAGCGTGCAGCAAGTCAGCGAGGTCACGGCCGCCGACGGCGCCAAGGCCGCCGCTGCCCCAGCCGAGGCGGCCGAACTGCAATCGGCTGTGCTGCAACCGGCCCTGCAGGCGCTGCGCGACCTGCCCGATATCGACCACGAGAAAGTGGCCCAGCTGCGCGACGCCCTGGCCAAGGGCGAGCTGCCCTTCAATGCCGGCAAGCTGGCCGGCCTGATCCAGCGCTTCCACGGGAGCGAAAAGTGAACCAGATGACGCGCCAGCAAGCCATGCTCGGCATGCTGCAAGGCGTGGCCGAGGACCAGCAGGCTTACCGCAGCCTGCTCGAGCTGCTCGAGCAGCAGTTCCAGGCCGCGCTGCGCCACCAGCAGGCGCGTCTGGGCGAGATCGCCGGCGAGATTTCCACCCTGGTCGACAGCATGGAAGCGCGGCGCCGCCTGCGCGTCGAGCTGGCCGAACGCCTGGTCGGCGCGCAAGGCGGCATGGCCCAGGTGTTTGCCCTGCTCAAGCATGAGCCACGCGCCCGCCTCGAAGCGGACTGGGCTGAACTGGAACAGATGGTGCTCGAGGCGAAAGCCCGTGGCAAGCGCAATGGCGACTTGCTCGTCGAGCAATATACGATCATGGAAAAAGTACTCAAGGGCGAGGACCAGACTTATGAACCCGTCTGATTTCTTCGCGCGCACGGCCGCCACGCACGCCACCGCCGCCACCCAGGCGACGCGCTCGAATATGGGCGCAACCCAGGCTGTGCTGCCGGCCGCCTTCACCAGTGCCGGCGGCGACGGCGGCCAGCGCTTTGGTGCCGCCTTCCGCCAGGTGCAGTCCGACGTGCAGGATTTCCTGGCCCATGGCGCCGGCTTCAGCGCACCCGACAACGGCGCCGGCAACGCCCTGAGCGTGGAAGCGGCGGCCCTGCGCGCGCGCCTGGCCGGTGGCGCCATCGATGGCACGACGCCGGCCGCCAATACCGGCGCCGACAGCGAAACCCAGGAACAGTTTTTGGCCAGCATCCGGCCGTGGGCGGCGGAAGCCGGCGAGCGGCTCGGTGTGGCGCCCGACATCGTGGCCGCCCATGCGGCGCTGGAATCGGGCTGGGGCCAGCGTCCGCTGCGCCTGCCCGGCGGCGCCGACAGCAATAATCTGTTCGGCATCAAGGCCGGCGGCCAGTGGCAGGGCGAGGTCAATCCGGCCCGCACCACCGAGTATGAAGGTGGCGTGGCAATGAAGAAGGTGGAACGCTTCCGCAGTTACCCCGACCAGGGCGCCGCCTTCCGCGACTATGCCAGCCTGCTGCTGGATAATCCGCGTTATCAAAAAGCTTTGAATGCGGGCAATAACGCCCGTGCCTTCGCCCAGGGCCTGGTCCAGGGCGGTTATGCCACCGATCCCGGCTACGCCGAGAAACTCACGCGCCTGGCGGCGCGCATCGCCCAGCGTCCGGAGGATTAATTGGCCCCCGGCAGGTCAGCAGGCTCCACCGTCCCAGCGTCGATGACGCGGGCGCGGATGGTGGTGCCGCTGGCATTGCGCACCCGCACGATGGCACCGCGCGCCCCCGCATCGAGCGCTTCCCCCGCCATGCTCACTTCGATCTGCTCACGCTTGGCGACAATGCGCACCATCTCGCCGCGCTTCACCAGCAAGGCCGCCACCAGCATATTCGGCCGCAGCACCTCGCCGGCGCGCAGGCTGCGCCGCGCCGACATGCCATCGACGGCGGCCAGATCGGCCAGCGCGTCGGGCACGGTGGTGATGTCGTTGCGCTCCAGCGACACATCGGCCAGGCCCAGCGGCTTGCCCGCCGCCACATCGGCCGCCATCACCGCCACCTTGGCCGACAGCTTGCCGCGCACCACGAAATCGTACCGCCAGCCCTCCGCTCCCGGACAGACCGCGAGGAAGCGCATACGCGCCGGGGCGCGCGTGTCGGCGCCCTCCACCGTCACCGGCGCGCGGCATAGCGGCAGCGGCCGGCTGCCGCGCACCACCTCGGCTTCGGCCTTGACCTCGGCCAGCCCGGCCCGTTCGGCCTGGCGTTGCAATTGTTCCACAGCAGCCTTGTGCACCTGGGCGATCACCTGTTCCGGTAAGGTGTCAGCCAAAGCCGACATATTTGTGATTCCGGTAAGCAATAAAATCACCAAACGGGGTACAATAGGATTGTTGAACATGGGCAATACCTTTACTATAGCGTAGCGGCTCGGCTCCCCGGTGGGGAAGCTGTGGCCGCAATTGTACATGGCAGCCTGGTACCGTGTTTCAAATTAGCGACAGTTTCATCTAGGAGACAGAAAATGGGCATCAATTTCAAAGACGCGGTCGGCCTGCACAGCGACGCGCTCCAACTGCGAGCGGAACGCACCCGCATCCTGGCCTCCAATATTGCCAACGAGAACACACCGGGCTATCAGGCCCAGGACATGGATTTCGCTTCTTCCCTGGCCCGCGTGCAGGCCGAAGCCGATGGCGAACTGACCCTCTCGGGCGATGACGCAGCGCTGTACCGCGTGCCCTACCACCCGAGCAAGGATGGCAACACGGTCGAGATCGGCGTCGAGCAAGCCGCCTTCTCGCAAAACGCCACCGATTTCCAGACCAGCCTGACCTTCGTCAATATGAAGCTGCGCGGCCTGGCCAAAGCCATCAACGGACAAGGATAAGCATGAGCTTCAAGGACATCTCCCAGATTGCCGGCTCGGCCATGGCGGCCCAGACCGTGCGCCTGAACACGGTCGCCTCGAACCTGGCCAATGCCGATTCGGTGGCCGGCAGCGAGGCCGAGACCTACCGCGCCCGCAAACCGGTGTTTGCCGCCGTCATGAACGAAGGCTTCAACGGCGCCGCCGGCGGCCGCGTGCAAGTGCTGGACGTGGTGGAAAGCGCCGAGGCGCTGCGCAAAGTACATGACCCGGGCAACCCGCTGGCCAATGCCGAGGGCATGGTGTTCTACCCCAACGTGAACCAGGTGGCCGAGATGACCGATATGATGTCGGCCTCGCGCGCCTTCGAGACCAATGTCGAAGTGCTGGGCCGCATCCGCGGCATGCAGCAATCCCTCCTGAAACTCGGCGAAGGCTAATTCATGGAAACCAATCTGTTCAGCAACGCGGCCAATGCGGCCACCAACACCCAGCAGGGCGGCGGTGCGCCTGTCGCCGCTTCCGGCATGAGCGCCAACCAGGAAATGTTCACCAAGCTGCTGGTGGCCCAGATCAAGAACCAGGATCCGCTCTCGCCCAGCGATCCGGCCCAGTTCGTGCAGCAGCTGACCCAGCTGTCGCAAACCGAAGCGCTCAACAATATGGCCAAGCTCACCAGCGCCAATGCCAGCGTACTGCAAAGCATGCAAGTGCTGGCCCTGGGTGGCCAGGTCGGCTCGGACGTCATGGTGAATAGCGAGACCGTCAAGCTGGACGGCGCCAAAGTCAAAGGCGAGCTGACCTTGGATGCGGCCAGCAGCAAGACCACCCTGGTTCTGACCGGCAGCGATGGTGTCGAGCATCCCGTGCAGCTCGGCTCCATGAGCCCGGGCGTGATGCCCTTCTCCATCGATCCGGGCGCGCTCGGCCTGCCGGCCGGCACCTATAAGATGAAAGTTGTCACCAGTAGCGGCGAGCAGCCGCCGCTCGATATTGCCGGCCGCCTCAACAGCGTGCGCCTGGGCGCCAATGGCAATGTCGTGCTGAATGTCGGCAATGTGGGCGAAGTCGCTTCCACCGCCATCACCGCGTTTAACGGCAAGTCCGCCACCACTTCCGCTACCAAGATCTAAAGAAAGGTTCCGTCATGAGCTTCGATATCGCACTGTCTGGCATTCAGTCCATCAACGAGCAGCTGGGCACCATCAGCAACAATATCGCCAATGCCGGCACCTTCGGCTTCAAATCGAGCCGCGCCAACTTTGCCGCCATGTATGCGGGCGACCGTCCGACCGGCGCGCATATCGGTTCGACCAGCCAGTCGATCACCCAGAACGGCGGCGTGCTGACCACCAACCGCGGCCTGGACGCCCTGATCAACGGCCGCGGCTTCTTTGTCGCCAAGGACAGCACCGGCCAGATGAACTACACCCGCGTCGGCATCTTCACCAAGGCCGCCGACAACTACCTGGTGGATGCTTCCGGCCGCCGCGTGCAAGGCTATGCCATGACGCCGCCCTCCATCGTGCGCGGCGCCATGGCCGATGTAGTGGTGCCGACCGGCACCCTGGCCGCCAAACCCTCGACCAAGATCGATTTCCAGGCCAATATGTCGGCCGACTGGAAAACCCCGACCGCGCCGTTTGCCGCCCTGACGCCCGGCGTGCCCGCCGATCCGGCCTCCTACAATATGTCCCAGACGTCAACTGTCTATGACTCGCTGGGCAAGCAGCACACCATCACGCAGTATTTCCGCAAGGTCGCCCCGGCAGGCGGCCCGCCAACCGTGCCGAATAACAAGGTCGATGTGTTTATCGCCGTCGATGGCACGGCCGCCGCCGCCCCCACCACGACGCTGGACTTCGACGCCGCCGGCAAATTGATCACCCCCGCCAGTGGCGCCATCAACGTCCCCGTACTGCCAGCCTCGACAACGGTGGCGCAGCTCGACATCAACCTGAGCTACCTGGGCACCACCTTCCAAGCGGGCAACGCGAGCGCCTCGATCAATGCGGCCGACGGCTATGCACCCGGCAACTATGTCGGGGTGGAACTGAACGACGATGGCGGCGTGATCGCCAAGTATTCCAATGGCCAGAAGCAGCAGATCGGCGTGATCGCCATCGCCACCTTCCCCAATGACGAAGGTCTGACCCCGACCGACAACACCAGCTGGAGCGAAAGCGGCGCCTCGGGCACCGCCAACTATGCCGAGCCGGGCCAGGGCGTGGCCGGCAAGCTGACCACCGGCTCGCTGGAACAGTCGAATGTGGACGTGACGACCGAACTGGTCAGCCTGATGACATCGCAGCGCAACTACCAGGCCAACTCCAAGGTCATCTCGACCGAGAACGCGATGATGCAATCGCTGATGCAGGCGCTGTAAGGACTGAACCAGCATGGACGCGCTGATCTATACCGCGATGAGCGGCGCCGAACGGGCGCTGCGGGGCCAACAGGTCCACGCCAACAACCTGGCCAACCTCGACACGAGCGGCTTCCGCGCCAATCTCGAGCTGGCCACGGCTGCCGCCCTGCCTGGCTATGGCTATGACGACCGCCATATGTCGCGCATGCAGGCCAATGCCGTGAATGGCCGCCAGGGAGCGCTGAAAGCCACCGGGCGCGAACTCGACGTCGCCATTTCCGGCGCCGGCATGTTCGCCGTGCAAGGCCCGACCGGCGAGGCGTATACCCGCGCCGGCGGCATCACGCTCGACGCCGACGGCACCATGACCGTCAACGGCATGCAGCTGCTGGGCGAAGGCGGCCCGCTGACCCTGCCCATCCACACCCGCGTCGAAATCGGCCAGGACGGCACGGTCTCGATCCAGGTGCCGGGCCAGGCCCAGATGCAGGTGATCGACAAGCTCAAGCTGGTCAAGGCCGAAACCTCGGAATTGACCAAGAACGAAGCGGGCCTCCTGGTGGCGCGCGACGGCCAGCCGCTGAACACCGACAACACGGTGCAGGTGCGCGCCGGCCACCTCGAAGGCAGTAATGTCTCGGCGGTCGAGGAAATGGTGGCGGTGATGAGCCTGAACCGCACCTTTGAAATCCAGATGAAATTATTCAAGGCCAGCGACAGCATGAACGAGGCAGGCAACCGCCTGCTCGGCGCTTAAGTACCGACAAGGAGAATCCAATGAATCCAGCAATGTGGATCAGCAAGACCGGCGTGCAGGCGCAGGACGCGAAACTGCAAACCATCGCCAACAACCTGGCCAATGCCAACACCGTCGGCTACAAGCGCGACCGCGCCGTCTTCGAAGACCTGTTCTACTCGATCGAAGCGCAGCCGGGTGCCCAGCGCGCCGACAACAATACCCTGAGCCCGTCCGGCGTTCAGCTCGGCAACGGTACCCACCTGGTCGGCACGCAAAAGGTCTTCACCAACGGCAGCCTGCAAACCACCAACAACACCTTTGACGTGGCCATCACCGGCAACGGCTTCCTGCAGGTGCGCCGCCCGAACGGCGAAGCGGCCTTCACGCGCGCCGGCCAGCTGCAGATGGACAGCAATGGCATCCTGACCACGGCCCAGGGCTTGCCCATCGTGCCGCAGATCACCATCCCGAACAATGCGACCCGCATCACCATCGGCGAAAACGGCACCGTCTCGGCCACCCTGCCCGGCAATACCGCGCCGACCGAACTGGGCCAGCTGACCCTGACCAGTTTCATCAACCCGACCGGCCTGCTGGCCCTGGGCGAAAACCTGTTCCAGGAAACCGCCTCCAGCGGCGCGCCGACCGAAGGCCGTCCCGGCGACGCCCAGTTCGGCAAGCTCAAGCAAGGCGCGCTGGAAGGCTCCAACGTCCAGGTGGTGGAAGAGATGGTTGACATGATCGCGGCCCAGCGCACCTATGAAATGAATACCAAGGTGCTGTCGGCCGCCGACAATATGCTGCAATACCTGGCACAGGCGGCAAGATAATGAAAGCCGTCCTGAGCACGCTGGCCCTGGCGCTGCTGGCGGCCGGCTGCGCCCAGCCGCCCGTGCGGCCGGCGCCCTTCGACGAGCCGCCGCCGGTGGCCCGCGTGGCGCCGTCGCGCGGCACCTCGGGCGGCGTCTTCGATCCCGAGGGCGGCGTGTCGCTGACCTCGGACAGCCGCGCCTTCCGCGTCGGCGATCTGGTCACCGTGCTGCTGCAGGAAACCACGCAGGCGTCGAAAAGCGCGGGCACCAAGCTGAGCAAAGACTCCAGCACCGCCATCGCCGCGCCCGGCCTGCTTGGCAAGACCTTCCCCAAAGCCGGCGTCGACCTGTCCGGCAAGAATGGCTTTGCCGGCGATTCCTCCAGCACCCAGCAAAACACCCTGAACGGCGCCATCACCGTTATCGTGCAGGAAGTACTGCCCAATGGCCTGCTGCGCGTGGCCGGCGAAAAGAACCTGACGCTGAACCAGGGCGAGGAATTCCTGCGCCTGCGCGGCTATCTGCGCGCCGCCGACATCGACGCCAACAACCAGGTGTCTTCGCTGCGCATCGCCAATGCGCGCATCGCCTATTCGGCCAACGGCACCCTGGCCGATGTGCAACAGCCGGGCTGGCTGACCCGCTTCTTCGTCGGCCCCTGGATGCCCTTCTAAGGTGAACACATGAAACTCCGCTGGATCCTCCCTGCCCTGTGCGCCAGCGCCGCCCTGCTGACGGTCGGCCAGCCGGCCTCGGCGGCCCAAACCCTGCGCAACCTCGTCAGCATCGAGGGTGTGCGCGAAAACCCGCTGGTGGGCTACGGCCTGGTGGTGGGCTTGAACGGCAGCGGCGACTCGACCCAGGTCAAGTTCGCCAGCCAGTCGGTGGTGAATATGCTCAAGCAGTTCGGCGTCAAGATGCCGGACGGCTCGGACGCGAAAAGCAAGAACGTCGCCACCGTCATGGTCAGCGCCGTCTTCCCGCCCGGCTACCGCCGCGGCCAGCCGATCGACATCACCGTCTCCTCGCTGGGCGACGCCAAGAGCCTGCGCGGCGGCGCCCTGCTCCTGACCCCGCTGCGCGCGGCCGACAACGAAGTGTATGCCCTGGCCCAGGGCAATGTGGTGGTCGGCGGCTTGAACGCGGCCGGCAAGAGCGGTTCCTCCGTCACCGTGAATACCCCGACCTCGGGCCGCATCCCCAACGGCGCCGTGATCGAACGCGAAATCGCCACCGATTTTTCCAGCAAGCCGACGGTGCGCCTGTCCTTGCGCCATCCGCACTTCCAGACCGCCACCAATATCGTGGAAGCGATCAACCGCCGCTTCGGCCAGATCGCCAGCACCAGCGACGCCACCAGCATCGACGTCATCGCCCCCGAGAATCCGACCCAGCGCGTGGCCTTCGTTGCCAAGCTGGAAGGCTTGCCCATCGATGTCGGCAATGAAAACCCGAAAGTGGTGTTCAACTCGCGCACCGGCACCGTCGTCATCGCCGACGGCCTGCGCGTGCGCGCCGCCGCCGTCACCCACGGCTCGCTCAAGGTGGTGATCTCGGAAAGCTCGAAAGTGAGCCAGCCGAACGCCTTCGCCCAGGGCCAGACCACGGTCACGCCGCAGTCGAATGTCAGCGTCGACCAGGGTTCGGGCCAGATGTTCAAATGGCCGGCCGGCGCCAAGCTGCAATCGATCATCGACGTGGTCAACAGCCTGGGCGCCTCGCCCGACGATATCATGGCGATCCTGCAAGCCCTGGACCAGGCTGGTGCGATCGAAGGCGAACTGGTGGTGATCTGATGAATAACCGCATTTCACCATTGCAACATCCCGCCCTGGCCGCCGAAGAACAGGAACGCATCGCCGCCGCCCAGCCGGCGGTGGACGGCGTCGACCCCGAATACCGTGCCAAGGCCACCGAGGCGGCCACCAAGTTTGAAAGCTTCTTCATCAGCCACCTGCTGCACCAGATGCGCAATTCGACGCGCGAAATGGCCGGTGAAGACAGCATCTTCAAGGATCAGATCAACCAGGACATGCTGGACATGGCCGACAACCTGGTCGCCGACAGCCTGGCCGGCCGCCGCGCCTTCGGCGTGGCCGACGCCATCCTGCGCCAGTTATTGCCCGCGCCGACGCCCGTGGCGCCGGCCTCGGAGCTTGGCAATATTTCTACAGAGAAAAAACCTGGGGCTGCCGCTTAATTCGCCACAGTAAGCGGTCGCCTTAGCTTAGTAATGGATCACGGTGCCCCAGGGCACCGCTCCCAAGCCCAATACAGGAAAGAACCGCACCCTATGAGCGCCATCACCAATGCCCTGAGCGGAGCCCTCGCCGCCCAAGCCGCGATCAACGCCACCAGCCAGAATACGGCCAATATGAAGACGCGCGGCTATACCCGCCAGGGCGCGCTGCTGACGGCGCTCGGCCCGGCCATGGGGACGACGAATGGCCCCGGTTTGGGCGTGAAAGTCAGTTCCCTGCTGCGCTTCAGTGACGAGTACAAGAACCAGCAGCTGTGGCGTGCGAATGCCGATCTCGGCCGCCACACCCAAATGCAGCCCTATCTGAGCCAGCTTGAGCAAATCATGGGCGACGATAAGACCAGCATCAGCAATGGTATCGACCAGTTCTTCCAGTCGCTGAACGCGGCCGGTGTCGACCCCAGCTCCACGCCGCTGCGCGGTCAGGTAATATCGGCGGCCGGCGCCATGGCCCAGGCATTCAACAGTATTTATAACGTCACGAAAAACCAGATGGCCTCGGTCGAGCAGCAACGCGAGTCCATGATGCCGCAGGTCAATACTCTGATTGCCAATATTGCCGGTCTAAATGATCGTATTGCCCAAGCTGGCGCAGTGGGCACCAATACCTCAACCCTGGTCGACGAGCGCAATCTGGCTATCGATGATCTGGCCAAAATGGTGTCCATTGATGTCTTGCAGCAACCCGATGGCAGCAGCAGCGTCTCCCTGAAAAGCGGCCAACCGCTGGTGGCTGGCAAGCTCGCTAGTAGCTTGAGCCTGACCCCGACAACGCCTCAACAGTTGCGCCTGGACTTTGGAGGTTCTGTTTTCGCTGTGGATGATGCGAATATCGGCGGTTCACTGGGCGGGCTCTTTGAATTTGAGAAAAACACCCTGGTTCCTTTGCAAAAATCCATTACAGATTTAGCAACTGAAATTGCCACGAGATTCAATGCAATACAAAAACTTGGGACCACGGCACACCCACCGCCACCGCCCGCTACCAATCCCGGTCCGCAGCAAGGTGACGACTTATTCGTTATCAATGCCGCCGGCGCTGGTGGTTTGATGGGTTTGAAAACAGGTTTCACCACGCTTGATCTGGCATTTGGCAAAGGCAATATGAACCCGGCGCCGCCAGCCCTACCGACACCGGCCGCACCGGGGGCTAGTGATAATCTGCAAGACATGATTGCCCTTAAATCCAAGTCCGTTACCGTGGGCACGCTAACCAATGTTCAGATCGGCGACGCCGATACGCAGCTGGTTGGCCAACTCGGCATCGAGAGCAAGAAAAATCAGTCACTACTGAAGAATTCCACCACCATCCGCGGACAGGCGGAAGGCGACTGGGCGTCGACCAGCGGCGTCAATGAGGATGAGGAAGCGATCAATCTGATCGAATTCCAGAAAATGTACCAGGCGAACATGAAAGCCATTGCCGTGGCCAATAGCCTGTTTGACTCCACCCTGGCCATGTTCAATTAAGGATTTATCATGCGTATCGCCACCTCCCAATTCCAGGCCAGCATGAACACGTCCCTGGGCCTGAACCAGGAAGGCATTTCCAGGCTGACTCAGCAGATGGCCAGCGGCAACCGGCTGCTGGTGCCGTCCGACGACCCGATCGCTAATGTGCGTATCTCGCGGCTGCTGCGCGAAGAATCGATTGTCAGTCAGTATCGCGACAATATCGCCGCCGTGAAAATCCGGCTGTCGCACAATGAGACCTATTTGCAAAGCATGGTCAACGATCTCAATGAAGCCCGCGATATCATGGTATTGGCCCTGGATGCGCACAATACACCCAAGGACTTGCAGGCAATGATCGCCCCGCTGCGCTCATTACAGGACAGCTTGTATTACAACGGCAATACCAAGGATCAGGAAGGCAAGTACATCTTTTCCGGCACACTGACGGATAAAGCACCGATCACCAAAACTGTGACGGCTGGTCCTCCAGCTTCACCACCGTCCTATTCCTTCACCGGCAATACGGCGAAGCAAAATGTTGTGATCGGCAATGGTATAACCCAGGCGGCCAACGTCGATGTCAAAGGCCTGGAGACTGTCCTGAACACGATGGAGGATGCGATCCAGAAGCTCATGCTTCCGAGCGTGTCATCCACGGACCCTACCACCCGTGGCGCCTTGACCAACAACCTACTGGCCATTGATGATGCCATGGATCTGCTGGCCGGCCACATCGCCGAACTCGGCGGCGCGCAGAACGTGATGGGCACCTTAGCCGACAACCATGCCAACGTCAGCATCTCGAACCGCACCGCGATCAACGACCTGAGCCAGCTCGACTACGGCATCGCCGCGACCGACCTGAACGGTTACAATATGGCGCTGCAGGCCACGTACAAGGCCTATACCAAGATCAGCGACATGTCCCTCTTCAAGCTTCTGTAAACGACCATCATGCAAATCGTCCAGCGCTCCAGTCCCAATGGAATCGCCGCCGGCCAGAGCGGTTCCGCCAGCCAGGTCGACGCCGCGGGGCTGAAGACCGCGGCCGATACCGCCGCCGCGCCCGTCACGGGCAGCGGCACTGCCGCCCCGCTGCGCCGCGGCATCAGCAACCTGGATCAACCGTTGCAGAACGATATCTCCGGAGCTCAGCAAGCCGTGGATTTCCTGGAACAAAGCGCCGCTCAGCTGCGCGCCCTGAAAACGGAACTGGCCGGCCGTCTGGCCAGCCGCCAGCAGCGTGACGGCCAGGTCGAAGCGCGCCTGCGCCAATTCAACGACACCTGGCGCAGCCGCAGCGAAGCGGCCGGCGGCACGCTCGATTCCCAGCTCGAATTCAGCAGCAGCGAACCGGCCGTGCAGCGCTTCACCGTGCGCGGCATGAGCATGGCCAATCTGCGCAGCGGCGCACGCGAAACCCTGGCCATTTCGCTCAACGGCAGCGCGCAGAACCTGCGCTCCCTGACCCTGACCCCGGGCCTGAGCGATGGCGAAATCGTGGCCCGCTTCAACCAGACCCTGGCCCCGGCCGGCATGAGCGTGTCGGTCAACGACGCCGGCGAACTGATTTTCGTGGCGGAGGAAGCTCTGTTCCCCGCCATCCGCGACGGCTTTTCCGTGCAAGGCGGCGGCATCCGCTTCCCGGCCGGCCAACTGAACCGCATCAAGACCGAAGAAGAAGCGCCCCTCATCATGCCTGAAGGCTGGGGCGTGTCCGATGTCGAAGCGATCCGCCGCACCCTGCAGCAAGTGATGCAGGCGCTGTCCCATGTCGAAGCGGCACTGGCCAAGGTCAATGCCGCACTGTACGAAGCGAGCCACCGCGCCGCCGCCGCCATGGCCGAAATCGACGTCGCCGGCATCGACGAAGCCGCCCTGCGCTTTGCCGACGTCGCCAAGGAACCGAGCTACAGCAATCTGCTGGCCCTGAATTCCGCCCTGGTCGGCATCAGCCGCGACCGCGTCGTCTCCCTCCTGCGCCTAAGCGCCTAAGTCCCTTCGCTTTGATCTAGATCAGCAAATGTCCCACCCTGGTGTCAGGCACCAGGGTGGGACATTGTTTGATTTAAATCAGTAAATGTCTAACCCTGGTGCCTGACACCGGGGTGGACATTGTTTGCGCTGGATCAAACAGCCTGGCTGGCGCCGTCGTTGGCCGCTTCGCGCTGGATCATGGCGGCCAGCTCGTCGGGCGGCATGGCGTGGGCATAGACGAAGCCTTGGGCGTAGTCGCAGCCGGCCGCTTGCAGCAGGGCGAGCTGGACTTCGCTTTCCACCCCTTCGGCCACCACTTGCAGACCCAGTTTATGGGCCATGACGATGATGGCTTCGCACAGGGCCAGGCCGCCGCTGTCGCCGCTTAAACCCTGCACGAAGCTGCGGTCAATTTTCAGGTAGTCGAGCTCGAACTGCTTGAGGTGGGCCAGCGAGCCGTGGCCGGTGCCGAAGTCGTCGAGCGCCACCTGCAAGCCCATGGCGCGGAACTGACGCAGACGCTCCAGCACGGCGCTGGCCGCTTCGGTCAGGATGCTTTCCGTGATTTCGATGACGATGCTGCGCGGCGCCAGCTGCAGCTGGTTGACATAGTCAAGCCAGCCCTGGCAGAAGCCGGGGTCGCCGCGGAATTGCACGGGCGACTGGTTGACGCTGATCTGCAGCGGCCAGCCCAGCTCGCGCTGCCAGGCCTGGGCCTGGTCGGCCGCTTGGCGGAAGACCCAATCCCCGATCTCCACGATCAGCCCACTCGCCTCGGCATTGCCGATGAATTCAGGCGGATTCAGCAGCCCGCGCTGCGGATGGTGCCAACGCAGCAGCGCTTCGGCGCGTTCGATGCGGCCCGTGTGCAGATTGACGATGGGCTGGTAGTACAGCTGGAATTCGCCGGCGCCGAGCGCGCGCCGCAAATCGCCCGACAGGCGCAGGCGCTGCTGGGCCGCCGCCTGCATATCGGCGGTGAAATAGCAGTAGCGGTTGCGCCCGGCCGACTTGGCCGCGTACATCGCCTGGTCGGCGTGGCTGAGCAGGTCGGCCGGCTCGGCCGCGTCGCTGGGAAACAGGGCGATGCCGACGCTGGCCGAGACCCGCCCCTGCTCGCGCGCCAGCTGGAAGGGCTGGTTCAGCGCGGCGATGATGTTCTGCGCCACGCGTTCCACGCTGGCCGCATGTTCCAGGCCGGGCAGGATCACGACGAATTCGTCGCCGCCCAGGCGCGCCAGCGTGTCGGAGGCGCGCACGCAGGCGGCGATGCGCCCCGCCGCTTCGGCCAGCAGCCGGTCGCCCATGGCGTGGCCGAGGCGGTCGTTGACTTCCTTGAACTGGTCGAGATCGATGAACAGCAAGGCCAGGAACATATTGTCACGCTTGGCCTTCTTCATTTCCTGGCCCAGCCGGTCCTGGAACATATGCCGGTTGGGCAGGCCGGTCAGGGCGTCGAAATTGGCCTGGCGCCACACTTCCTCGCTTGACTGGCGCTGCGCCGTGATGTCGGTGACCAGGGCCAGGGCGCCCAGATACGCGCCGTCGCCGTCGAAAATAGGGTTGGTCGACAGGCTGGCCCACAGCTCTTCCCCACTCTTGCGCCGGAATTTGAAATCGTGGCGCTCGGCCACGCCCTGCAGCCGGCTGGCAATATTGCGTTCGAACAGGGTGCGGCCTTCCTCGTCCATGAAATGCTGCAGCGGCTGCTCCAACATTTCCTCGATGGTATAGCCTAGCATCAGTGCCATCTTCGGATTGACGAAGCTGGTGCGCGCAGCGGCGTCGACTTCCCAGATGCCCTCCTCCGCGTTGTGCACGATGCGGCGGAAACGTTCCTCGCTGCGTTCCAGCGCCGCCAGCTTGCCCTCGGCCAGCTCGAGCACCACGCGGAAACTCTGGCCATCGCCACTGCCGCTGGCCAGCAGGGTCACGGGAAAGCCGCGGTCGCCGCGCCCGCGCGTCATCTGCACCTGGCAGCGCTGCGGTTCGCGGCTGTTCAGGGCGGCGCTGACGAAGGCGTCGAAATCGGGCAGGAAGCGCTGGGCGATAAAGCCGCGCAGGCGTTGGCGCTGGGGATTGGCGCGCGGGATGCCGAGCAGGTCGGCACCCACCAGGTTCATCAGCAGCACTGTGGTGTCCAGCGCCAGCACGAAGTAGCCGACCGGCGCCAGCAGATAGATATCGTTGAAATATCCCTGTTCGCGCTCCAGGTAGAAACGCGCCGCCCCCGCCAGGGCGTCGGTGACAACCAGCGGCGGCTGGCCGGGACTGGCCTCCAGCAGGGCATACGGATCCAGATCGAGACCGGGCGCCGGTTCCAGATTCGGCCCGGCATAGGCTGCCGCCGGCCGCAGACCGTCCGGCGCTGCTTGCTGCTCTTCGTCCATAAGCCCTCATTCACGCGATGGTCTTTCGGCAAGACTAGACTACCATGCGCATGGGGGCGATGTCGAGCACGCTCAGGGCTGGTGGTGGGCGCGGTTCAGGCGCCGTTCGGCCGCGCCCTGCAAGGCTTCAAAGAGCAAGCTCAGCGCCCAGTAAATGGCGGCCGCCGCCAGATACAGCGGCAAGGGGCGGAAGCTGGTGGCAATCGCTTCCTTGGTCGAGAGCATCAGCTCGGTCACCGTGATGACCGAGACCAGGGAGGTATCCTTGATCAGGCTGATCAAGGTATTGCTCATGGACGGCACCGCCACGCGCAAGGCCTGTGGCAACACCACATGGCGCAGGGTTTGGCCATAACCCAGGCCCAGGCTGAAACTGGCCGCCCACTGCCCCTTGGCGATACTCAGGATGGCGCCGCGCAAGCTTTCCGACAGATACGCGCCGGCATTCAGGCTCAGCGCCAGCACGCCGGCCGTCAGCGGCGCGAACTCGATGCCGATGCTGGGCAAGCCGTAATAGATGACGAACATCTGCACCAGCAGCGGCGTGCCGCGCATCAGGCTGACATACACGGCGGCCGGCCAGCGCAGCAGGCGCCACGGCAGGATGCGCAGCACGGCCACGGGAAAGCCGATCAGCAGGCCGCCGCCCATGGCGGCCACGGCGAACGCCAGGGTATAGACCGCGCCCTGGCCCAGGGCCGGCGCCGCCTCCTGCAGCAAGGCCAGCAGCTCGGGCAACTGGTCCAGACCGGGTAAGGCCATCGCTTAGGGCGCCTTGCTCACGTCGGCGTCGAACCACTTCCTGGAAATGGCGCTCAGGCTGCCGTCGGCCGCCGCCTCGGCCAATGCCTTGTCGATGGCCGCCTTGAACTGCGGATTGTTCTTCTGGAATGGGATGCCCATGCGCTCCACCTTGCCGACGCGCGCGCCGGCGTGCAGCGGCAGCTTGCTGGTCTTCACCAGCCACGCCACCATCAGGCTGTCATTCAGGGCGGCGTCGATGCGGCCCACGGCCAGGTCTTGCAGGTATTCCGGCGCGCCCGGATAGCTGCGCACATCAATGCCCGGCGCCGCCTTGGCCTGCTGCTCGAACACGCTGCCCTGGCCGACGCCGAGGCGCTTGCCTTTCAGGTCGGTCAGCACGGCATACACCGCCTTATCGTGCTGGCGCTGCAGCAGCTGTGGCGTGGAATAGGTATACGGCTGGGAAAAATCGAAAGCCTGCTCGCGCTTGGGATTGATGCCGACCTGGTTGACGATGATGTCGTACTTGCCGCTGGCCAGGCCGGCCAGGATGGCGCTCCATTCGGTGGCGACGAATTCCGGCTTCAGGCCCAGCTTGGCCGCCAGCAGGCGCGCCACGTCCACATCGTAACCGGTCAGCTGGCCGGTCTTCGGGTCTTTGTAATTGAAGGGCGGATACGTGCCTTCCAGCGCGATTTTCAGCGTGCCGCGCGCGCGCGCCGTGGCCAGCAGGTCGGCGGCGCTGGCGGGCAGCAGGGCGCCGGCCAGCAGGCTGGCGGCGATCAGGGTCAGGACGGCTCTGCGCATGGGATATTCCCTTCTTGGAGTGGTTTATAAGGAGCGGCGGCCGGCGCGGCCGAAACGGTGGCCGACCACCAGGGTGGTGCTGGCGATCAGGCTGCTCAAGCCGATCAGCAGCTGCACCAGCTTATCGTCGGGTAGCAGCCACAGCGCGCCCTGCGGCGGCGCGGCCTGGGCCACGGCGGTGATCAGGGGCGCCACCCATTCGGCTTCCGGCGTAAGATCCAGGATCAGGGCACCGTCGGCGGTCTGCATGAAGAGCTCGCCGCCCTCGGCCAGCGTGAAGCAGACGCCGTAACCGGTTTCGTTGGGCGCGATATGCTCCTGCAAAGCGAGATTGTGTTCGGCGATCCACAGCTCGGCATCGGCCGGGGTTTCCAGTGCCGTCCACGGCACCGGGCGAAAGCGCGGCTTGGCCGCATCGTGATTGTCCTGCATGGGCTGTCTGCTACTTATGGCTATTCGAGCCCGCCAGTGTAACCGAAGACAGGAGGAAAGATGAAAGCAGCCGAAAGCCAGCCGTGGCGGCCTTTCCACCAGGGCTATGTGTCGGAATTCGAGCAGTTCATGCACGGCTATCTCGACCAGCATCCGGCCGCCGTCGCCGAACAGCGGCGCGGCTGGTACCTCTGGTGGGAGCGGCGTCAGGATGTCGATGCGCTGGAGCGGGCCCAGCACGATGCCGTGCCGACCCGTCCGTATTACTACCGCTGAGACCGGGCTTAGCCCTGGCCTCAGCCCTTCCAGGTGCGCTTCAGCCCGGTATCCGCGTGAATCCAGCCGCCGCGCGGCCCTTCGCGGTAATAGAAGCCCACGCCACCCTGGCCGAAACTCTTGACCAGGCCGCCCAGTACCTCGGCGTTCAGGTTCGGGATGCGGATATCGGCCGCCTTGCCTTCCATGTGCAGGGATTGGCGCGCGGCCGGAATGCCCTGCTCGATCAGGCGCTTGTTGGAACTCGGCGTGCGGTAGCCGGACAGGATTTCGACCGGGCTTTCGATGCCGTAGCGCGCCACGAAGGCTTGCGCCCCCCACAGGGTTTCCAGCAGCTTGGGATCGATCTGGGCCGTTTCGCGGCCGTTCACGTCGCGCAGCAGATGGCACAGTTCCTGGTAGGCCGTGTCGATCACCTCGCCGTCGCGCCAGTACAGCAGCTTGCTCTTCTCGCCGCTGGCGGGCCGGATCACGTGCAGGGTGCGTGGCTTGAGCCAGAATTCCAGGTCGAGCGCCTGGGCGTCGAAAATATCGGGTGGCGGCGCCAGTTCGGCCGGCGCCAGCGGCGCGGCCTGAGCCAGCTGGACCGGTTTCGCAGCGCTGCGCGGCGCGGCCGCATGGCCGCTCTTGGCCACCGCGGCCTGGCGAACCGGGCGCGTGTCGGCCGCGCGGCTGGAAGCGCAGCCGATCAGCGGTACGCCGATACAGCTGGCCGCCGTCAGGCCCAGCCCTTTCTGTAAAAAATCTCTGCGCGTTGCCATAGCATGTCCAATCAAACAATGCGGATACTATAGCGTATAGCGGGGGGAGTTGAGAAATTCCTTTAACTTCGTGCGCCAACTATGCTGCTTTCCTTAAGCCAAGTTTAAGTCTGTGGGGAGGCTTCAGGCAGCCAGCTGGCGCTGCGGCGCCGCTTCCAGCAGGGCCGGACGCGGATTGTCCAGCAGATAACCCTGGCCCAGCACCGGCAAGCCGGCCAGCTCGCCGATGCGGCGCACGGCCGACAGCACTTGCGGCTCTTCCAGGCGCTTGAAGACCAGCTGGGCGCCCACCGAAGCGGTGCGCAGCAGCAATTCCACCAGGGCCGCCTCGTCGTGCAAGGCGCGCGCATCGACCTTCACCACATCGGGCCGCACCCGGTCCAGCAGATTCAAGCCTTCGCGCCCGCCCGAGACATTGACGGCAAAGCGGAAGCCGTTGCGGCGGTAATTGTCGGACACATAATTGAGCAGCCAGCCTTGCTGCGCATTCACCTGCGGCAATTGCAGCACCACGCGCCCGATGGGCAGGCCAAGCGCATCGAGGATGCGCTGGAAGGCATAACCGTGGTTGCTGCTGACCGCGCTCAACAGCCGGTCGTGCACATTCAGGTACAGGTCGGCCCCGCCGTTGACGGCGTCGCCGCTCTCGTTCTGGCGGAAGAAGTTAATCGCGTGCAGCATGCGGCACAGCCGGTCCAGCTCCACCGACTCGTCGTCGCTGGCGGCATGGTCGAGCAGCTTCCACAGCGACAGCCCGTCGTCGGCCGCCGACACGCTGCGCGCCAGGCCCTCGTAGGCGAAGACGCGGCCGGTATCGAGCTGGCGCACCGGCTGGAAGGCGCTGGTCATGGTGCAATTGAAGAAGCGGCCCAGGGCGCGGCCCTCGCTGTCAAGCCAGATGGTGGAGGCGGTGGCGGCCGGATCGGACAGGCGCGCCAGATAGTTTTGCAGGACAGGGAATTTCATAGTGCTCCTTCATGCGCCCATGGCGCCAGAACCCCTAGCCTACGCGCTCGGCCGCGAAAACCGAAAGAATGCTTTTTCCCTAGCTTATAACTGACACACATAAAGAATATGCAGACCACGGTGAATATGCATATAAGAATTGATTCGTTCCTGCTCAGCCGGTTCATCGGTATCTTGGGACCGTCAGCAACAATCTCGCGTCCTTACCATGTGCCAGCTCCTCGCAATGAACAGCAGCAAGCCCGCCAACCTGGGATTTTCCTTCTCCGGTTTTGCCGAGCGCGGCGGCCGCACGGGCGAGCACAAGGATGGCTGGGGCATCGCCTTCCATACCAAGGACGAGTGCCAGATTTTTGCCGACCACCTGCCCTGCATCGCCTCGCCGCTGGCAGCCAGCATCAAGCAGCAGCCGCTGAAGGCCAGCAATGTGATCGCGCATATCCGCAAAGCCACCCAAGGCCGCATCGCGCGCGAAAACTGCCACCCCTTCAAGCGCCAGCTGTGGGGCCGCACCTGGACTTTCGCCCACAACGGCGACCTCAAGGACTTCGCCCCGGCCGCCGGTGCCTACACGCCGGAAGGCGATACCGATAGCGAGCGCGCCTTCTGCTACCTGCTGTCGCGCCTGGGCCAGCGCTTTGCCGCACAACCGGCGCGCGAAGTGCTGTATGCCGAGCTGAGCCTGCTGGCCGGGGAAATCGCCGCCCATGGCACTTTCAACTTCATCCTGTCCGACGGCGATACCCTGTTTGCCCATTGCAGCACCAAGCTGCACTACGTGCTGCGCGCCTATCCCTTCTCGGTGGCCAAGCTCATCGACTGCGACCTGAGCATCGACTTCAGCCAGCACAACCACCTGGACGACCAGATCGCCGTCATCGCCACCGAGCCGCTGACCTCGAACGAAGCCTGGACCGCCTTCCAGCCCGGCGAACTGAAAATGTTCAGCGCCGGCCAGGTCCAGTTCGAAGCGGCGCCACTGCCGCTGGCCGTCGGCTTCTAAGCACGGCTTTACGGGCCTTGGCGGCTCAGACTATCATGAAGCATGCACAGCCCTTGCCGCCGCGGCGGCCGCCTTCATGCCCACTGCCATTGCCCTGATTGCCGATTGCCCCAACACCCGCCAGCATCTGCGCGCCCTGATCGCGGCCGACTCCGGCATGCTGCCGCTCGGCTGCGCCGCCAGTCCGGCCGCCGCCGAAACCCTGATCAGCCGCAGCAGCGCCAATGTCTACCTGATCCTCTGCCACTTGGCCGATAGCCAGGCGCCGCGGCTGACGCGGCTGGCGCTCGACACCCATCCGGGCTGCGCCGTGGCCGTGGTGGCCAAGGGCGGCGACGACGCCCTGCTCTACGCCTGCCTGCAAGCCGGCGCCAATGCCTGCCTGCAAACCGAATGCAGCGCCGCCGAGCTGCGTGACTGTCTGCGCGCCCTGCGCAACGGCAGCGCCTTCCTGTGCCCGACCAGCGCCCATCAGTTGCTGCGCCGGCTGCAGGCGAACGCGCCCGCACCGCTGGCCACGCCGCTGACCGGCCGCGAAAGCGATATCCTGCGCGCCCTGGGCAAGGGTTTAACCATGAATGAAATCGGCAACCTGCACGGCATCTCGCCGCACACGGCGGCCCACCACGTCAAGCGCATCTACCGCAAGCTGGGCGTGCACACGCGCGGCGAGGCCGTCTACGAGGCCACGCAGATGGGTTTGCTGTAGGGTTTGCTGTACAGCGGGATCAGGTCGAGCCGCAGCCGCAAAAACGCTTGCGCCCGGCTTCCGGCGGACAGCTTTCCGCCCCCAGCTGCTTCCAGAAGAAGACCGTGTCGACCCCATACGGCGAACGCACATTGCCGGAACGGATATAGCCCTGGCGCGCGAAGAAGTCCTCGCCGCTGGCCGTGCTGTGCAGCTGCAGCGCCTTCACGCCCCAACTCGCGGCCTGCGCCTCGATACGGGCCAGCAAAGCCTTGCCCGCGCCCTTATGGCGCGCCTCCGGCAGCAGATAGCACAGGGCCAGCTTGCCGGCCGCCGTCAGCAGGGCGACGCCGACCACCGCGCCGCTCTCCACGGCAACCAGGGAAAAATTGGTGGGGGATTCGAACCAGCTGGCCACGGTCTGGGTGTTTTTATTGCCCAGCCAGGCATCCAGAATGGCGGGATCGTTATTGTGGTCCGCGATGCAACATTCCGTAATTGAACGGCGCAGTACCTGGCACGCTGCCGGGGCGTCGGCCGATGCTGCAATACGAATTTCAAGACTCATGCGTACTCACAAAAATTCCATCCACAAGCCGACTATACACCAGCTCCCGAAAAGGCGTTGATCCCATACTATCTAAGCATATTACGAAAAATTCGTATCTTTTCGGCGCCGAATTTTAGACCATTGATATCTGTTTTCACAATAAGAGCCCACCATGCAAACAGCAAAAAACGCATTTAGCCGCAAACGCCGTCAAATCACTACCCTCCTCGCCGCCACCGCTCTGGCCCTGCCCCTGGGCGCCAGCGCCGCCGATCCCACCCTGCTCAACGTCTCCTATGACGTGACGCGCGAACTGTTCAAAGACATCAACCCCGCCTTCATCGCCGACTACAAGAAGCACACGGGCGAAACGCTGACGGTCAACCAGTCGCATGGCGGCTCCTCCAAGCAGGCGCGCTCCGTGGCCGACGGCCTGGAAGCGTCGGTGGTGACGATGAACCAGGCCAACGATATCGACCTGCTGGCCGACCGCGGCCTGGTGGTGGCCGACTGGAGCAAGAAATTCCCGCACGGCGCGGCACCGTTCTACTCGACCGTCGTATATCTGGTGCGCAAGGGCAATCCGAAAGCCATCAAGGACTGGAACGACCTGGCCAAGCCCGGCGTGCAGGTGATCATCCCCAATCCCAAAACCTCGGGCAACGGCCGCTACACCTATCTGGCGGCCTGGGGCTCGGTGCTGAAAAAAGGCGGCACCGAAGCCCAGGCGCGCGAGCTGGTCGGCAAGATCTTCAAGAACGTGCCGATCCTCGACACCGGCGGCCGCGCCGCCACCACCACCTTCACCCAGCGCCAGATCGGCGACGTGCTGATGACTTTCGAAAACGAGGTGCAGCTGGTGCGTGGCGAGTTCGGCGACAATTTCGAAGTCGTCTACCCCTCCACCTCGATCCTGGCCGAATCGCCGGTGGCCGTGGTCGACAAGGTGGTCGACCGCCGCAATCTGCGCAAGCAAGCCACGGCTTACCTGAACTTCCTGTACAGCGACGCCGGCCAGGAGATCATCGCCAAGCATTTCCTGCGTCCTCGCTCGGAAGCGGTAGCCAAGAAATACGCGGCCAGCTTCAAGCCCATCACCCTGCTCAGTGTGGATGAGGTCTTCGGCGGCTGGCGCGCGGCCCAGAAGAAGCACTTTGACGACGGCGGCGAGTTCGACAAGATTTACGGCAGCAAATAAGCCCCCCTCCCCAGCAAGCCAGGCATTACAGCAAGTCGATGCCGAAGCGCTTCACCACCCAGGCAAACACGGCGAAGCAGACCATGGTCAGCAGCACGCAGGCGAGCAGGGTCGGCCAGAAACCCAGGCGCGGCAGCAGCCAGGGAAAGACCAGGAACATCGGCAAGGTCGGCACCACGTACCAGAAGGTATACCAGGCGTGGTTGGCAATCTTCTCGGCCGGCTGCTTTTCCACATACAGCCAGACCAGCGCCAGCAGCGTCACCAGCGGCAGCGCCGCCAGCAGCCCGCCCAGCCGGTCGCTGCGCTTGGCGCATTCGGACACCGCCACCACCACCATCGAAGTTATCAGGTATTTAACGATCAACCACGCCATTGCTGCCTCCGATACACAAGGACCGCGATTATAGCGGCCCACGACTCAATTAATCGGCCAATACGGCCCAGTTCGTCTAGACTAGAAATCACTTTAATGTTATCGTCTAAGTCGCATAAATATTGCCTCATAGACAGATTTTCGCGTGGTGCCCGATCCGGGCGCCTTTGTCTTGCCGCTTTCCCGAATACATACCAAATGATCAAGAAAATTACCGCAGCCCTGCTGCTGTCATTCTCTGCCGCTGCTATGGCTGTGCCGCTGGGTTCACAGTCCGTACTGGTGGTGGAAGAAGGCACCGGCAAAATCCTGCTGGAAAAGAACGCCAATGTGGTGGTGCCCATCGCTTCGCTGACCAAGCTGATGACCGCCATGGTGGTGCTCGACTCCAGGCTCGACATGGAAGAGCCCATCAGCATCGACAAGGACGACGTCGACAACATCAAGCACAGCACCTCGCGCGTGCCGGTCGGCGCCACCATTGCGCGTGGCGACGTGCTGCAGCTGGCGCTGATGTCCTCCGACAACCGCGCCGCCGCCTCGCTGGCGCGCACCTATCCGGGCGGCCCGACGGCCTTCAAGGCCGCCGTCAACGCCAAGATCCGCGCGCTCGGCCTGAGCAATACCCGCATCGAAGAACCGACCGGCCTGTCGCCGAACAACACCTCGACCGCCGCCGACCTGGTGAAAATGGCCGAAGCCGCCGCCAACTACCCGACGATACGCCGCTACACCACCGACACCAAGGAAGTCATCGACATCAAAGGGCGCAAGGTGGAATACCACAACACCAACCGCCTGGTCGGCGCCAAGGGCTGGGACATCGACCTGTCCAAGACCGGCTACACCGAAGAGGCCGGACGCTGCCTGATCATGCGCATCAAAGCCGCCGGCAAGAACGCCACCCTGGTACTGCTCAACGCCAAGGCCAACTCCGCGCGCGTCATGGACGCCCTAAACATTCGCCGCCTGCTGACCGGCGCCGACGAACCGAAAGTCCTGAAAGCCAGCGTCAGCCGCAAAAAAGCCGCCCGCAGCACCCCACGCCGCCGCCGCGCCGCCATGTAAGGTTTGCGCCAAATCAAACAATGTCCACCCTGGTGTCAGGCACCAGAGTAGGACATTGCTTGATTTTTCTCAAAGAATGTCCGACCTTGGTGCCTGACACCAGGGTTGGACATTTTTTGTTTTAGATCAAAGTGCCTGGCCGGCGATCAGGGCGCGCAGGCCGCTGGCGCGGTGGGTGCGCTCGGCGATGGCTTCGGCCAGAATGCCGGCAACAGGCGTTGCTAAGGTGAAGTATTCGCGCGCGCGCGTGATGCCGGTGTAGACCAGCTCGCGTGCCAGCACGGAACCGCCTTCGCGCGGCAATACCAGTACCGTATGGCGGAATTCGGAGCCTTGCGATTTGTGCACCGTCATGGCGAACGCGGTTTCGACATTGCGCAGACGCGTCGCCAGCACACTGCGCACGGCCTCGCCTTCGGAGAAGTAGACGCGCAGCGAGCCGGGACGCAGCGGATCGGGCAGCGCCAGCCCGATATCGCCGTTGAAGACGCCGGCACCGTAGTCGTTGCGCGTGACCATGACCGGCCGTCCCACATACCATTCGCCGCGGCGGCGTATCAGGCCCGCCGCTTCCAGCCGCTGTTCGATGGCTTCGTTCAGGCCTGTCACGCCCCATTCGCCTTCGCGCACGGCGCACAGCAGGCGGAAGGCTTCAAAACTCTTCAGCACTTCGCGCGCCCAGGCTTCATGCACATCGGGACCGCCTTCCATGGCCGCCGTCTGGCCGGCCTGCAGCAGACGCAGATACTGCTGGTAGCCGCTACCCGCGCCTTCGCGCCCTTGCACGGCCAGCTTCAGCACCTCGGGCAGCTGCGCCGCCTCCATCCACAGCAGTTGCCCGCCGCCGTCGCCGCGCAGCGCCTGGCGCGCCGCTTCGGCGTCGCCCTGGTTGACGGCCGTGGCCAGGGCGCCGATCGGGCCGCCGAAGCGGCGGCTCTGGCGCAGCATCACGGTTTGCTGGGCCAGCGCGCCGCCGTCGGCATCCTGGAAGGCGGGAGGAATCTGCTGGCCGCTGGCGGCGGCCACATACGCCAGCGTGGCGGCGGTATAGCGGCCCGCTTCGGCGTCGTGGCATAGATCGCCCAGCACCGCGCCCGCTTCGACCGAAGCCAATTGGTCCTTGTCGCCCAGCAGGATCAGGCGCGCGTGCGGCGGCAACGCCGCCAGCAACGCCGCCATCATCTCCAGGTGCACCATCGAGGCTTCGTCGACGATCAGCACATCCACATCGAGCGGATTGCCGGCGTGGTGCTGGAAGCTGCGCGTATCAGGCCGCGCGCCGAGCAGGCTATGCAGGGTGCGCGCCGCGCCCATGCGCCCGGCCAGCTCGCGCAGCGGCAGCGCGGCGCCGACCTTGCCCGCCAGGCTGTCGAGGGCATGGTCGATCGATTGCTTCAGGCGCGCGGCCGCCTTGCCGGTCGGCGCGGCCAGCGCGATGCGTAGCCCGCCGGCCTGCGGCCCCGCCACCGCGAACAGCAGGGCCAGAAGCCGCGCCACGGTATAGGTCTTGCCGGTGCCGGGACCGCCGGTGATGACGGCCAGATTGCCGCGCAAGGCGGTGGCGCAGGCGATTTTCTGCCAGTCCGGGCCGCCCTCGCGCGTTGCATGGTCGAACAGGATGTCCAGCCAATGCCGCGCATCGGCCGTATCCACCGGCAGCGGCTGGCCGGCGCGGCTGCGCACCGCGCCCGCCACCGCCGTTTCATCACTCCAGTAGCGGCGCAGATAGAGCCGCTCGCCATCGAGCACCAGCGGCTGTTTGAAATCCAGGTCGCCCACCGGCCAGACCTGTTCGCAGGAATACAGCATGGCGCGCCACGCCATCGCATTGCGCGGCAGCGGCCCGGCGGCGTCGCGCAACGCGTTCCACTCTTCCGGCGTCCAGCCCAGCAGGCTGGATGGGTCTTGCGCCAGATCGTTGAGCATCAGGCAGCTATGGCCCCGGCCCTCCAGCTCCGACAGCAGCAGGCAGGCCAGCATCAGCGGCGCTTCCGCTCCACCCGTGGGCCGGTTGGACGGCATGCCCAGCGTGGCGACAAAGCGCGCAAAGGCGCCGCTCAGGCGGCGCAGCTTGCCCGCCTCGGTCAAGGCTTCGATCTGGGCATCCAGCGGCGTGCCGATGACGCTCTCCCTGTTCTGGTTCATAGTGCTTCTCCGGCGGCGGCCCTGGACGCGGCGCTGCCGCTCACGCTATTCATCATACTCTCGCTCCGTTTCCACCCTGTCGCCCAGCAGCGCTTCCAGCCCATCGAGCAGGCCGGCCTGCGCTTCCAGCACATAGCAGCCGCGCGTCTGCGCATTGCCCACGCCGCGCAGGAAGTAGAAGATGGCCCCGCCCAGCTGCGACGCCGGATCGTAGGACTCGCCCAGGCGGCTGCGCAGCAGGCGGTGCAGGGCCAGCAGATAGATCGCGCCTTGGATGTCATAGCGGTGTTCGGCCATGCCGACGGCCAGCGCCTGCTTGTGGTAGGCCGCGTCGCCGCTGCCCAGCGCATTCGACTTGTAGTCCAGCAGCCAGTAGCGGCCCTCATGTTCGAACACCAGGTCGCAGAAACCTTTCAGCATGCCATGCAGCTCGCGCTCGGGCAGCGCCGGACGCACCAGCCCATCCAGCAGGTGGACGCGGCACAGGCGGTCCAGCGCCCCGGTGCGCAGGCGCTCGCTGGGGAACCAGAACTCCATCTCCGACAGCACGGGGCCGATGCCGTCCAGCGCCGCGCCCAAAGGCGGCAGCGGCGTGGTGACGGCGCTGCGCAGCCAGGCCAACGCATCGTCCAGGCGGTTGCCCCAGCCGGCGCGTTCGATGCGCTTGCCGAGGCGGGTTTCGAAGGTGGCGTGATGCACGCTGCCGAAACCTTCCTGGCCGATCCACTCCAGCTGCTCGTGCAGGAAATTGCCCGGCACCGAGCCGCGCGGGAAGCGGTGCCAGGGCGCATCTTCGGCACGCAGCGCGGCGACGGCGCCACCGCCCAGCGCCTGCTCATCGTCCTGTTCCAGCAGCTTTTCCTGCAAGGCGTCGCGCGGCACGGGCGCCGTTGGCTGTGCCGCCACCCCATATCCCGGAGCGGCTGTGCGCCGCGCCAGCGAGGTGAAGCTGCCCACGCTCCAATCGCGCTCGAAACTGCCGCTGAATGGGCGCGGATCGATCAGGGGCGGCGCCTGCTCCACTCGGCCGAACAGGGTCAGGCCCTGCTGCGGCTCCGGCATGCGCAGGCCGATATCGCCGCAGTCGCCGCGCAGCTGCTGCCAGTATTCGCCCAGGCGGCTGGCCGGCAGCGCCGCGCCGCCCGCCAGCAGATAGCCCAGCGCCGACTCGTGCAGCGTGCTTTCGCCGGCCTTGCGCGCCGCCAGCGCGGCCACGCCCAGCCACAGGAAATGGCGGGCGCGGGTCAGCGCCACATACATCAGCCGCAGATCTTCCGCCAGACGCGCCTCATCGGCTGCCGCCAGGGCGGCGTCGGAGCGGCCCAGGTCCAGATGGCGCACGCCTTCGTCGTCGGTGTATTCGAGGAAGCTGCGGTTGCGCTTTTCCACCTTGCGCGCCGTGACAGCAAAGGGCAGATACACCAGCGGATACTCCAGCCCCTTGGACTTGTGCACGGTGACGACTTTCACCAGCTCCGCATCCGATTCCAGCCGCAGCACACGCTCGTCGCCCCCCTCGCTCTCGCTGTCGATCTGCTCGGCCAGCCAGCGAATCAGCGCCTGCTCGCCGTCCAGCTGGCGGCTGGCGCTTTGCAGCAGCTCGGCCAGATGCAGCAGATTGGTCAGGCGCCGCTCGCCGCCGGGCTGGGCCAGCATGGCGGCCGGCAGGCGCAGCTCGTGGATGAAGCGGCGCAGCATGGCCAGCACGCCCTGGCGCTGCCACACCACATGCAGCGCCTTCAACTGCTCCACGCGCTTTTCCCACGCCAGCTCGTCGGCCGAGAGGCGCGCCAGCTCGGCCAGCGGCAGATTGATGGTGCGGGTGGCGAAAGCGGCGCGCGCCAGGGCGCCATCGAGCGGATTAGCCAGCGCCGTCAGCCAGCGCAGCACATCGGCCGCCTCGTCGCTGTCCAGCACCGAATCCTTGTCCGACAGGTAGACGCTCGGCACTTTGCGCCGCAACAGTGCTTGGCGGATGGCTGCCGCCTCGCGCCGGTCGCGCACCAGCACGGCGATATCGGCCGGCTGCAGGCGCTGCCAGCCCTGCGCATCCTCGAAACCGGCACGACCGTCGTTGAGCAGGTTGGCGATATGCTCGGCGCAGTGCTGGGCGAAGAAGTCGCGGTAGCCATCGGCGCGCAGATCGTCGGCCGGATTGCAGGCCACCGTCAGGGCCGGCAAGGCGCCCTGGCTATCGACCAGCACCTCTTTGCGCCCGGCTGCCGCCACCGCGTCGAACGGCAGCGGATTGGCGCCGTCGCGGCGGAAGCGGAAAGCGCCGCGCGGGAAGCCGGCAGGCGCCCCCGGTTCTCCTTCCGGCCCGCCTTCGGCATGCAGGAAGATGCGGTTCACGGCCTGCACCACGGCGGCGCTGGAGCGGTAGTTGGTACCGAGCTGGTAATGCCGTCCTGCGGTGGCGCGCCGCGCCGCCAGATAGCTGTGGATGTCGGCGCCGCGGAAGCCGTAAATCGACTGCTTCGGATCGCCGATCAGGAACAGGCCAAGCGTGGGATCGTTCTGCTCCACGCGGTACAGCAGGTCGAAGATGCGGTACTGACTGGGCGCCGTATCCTGGAATTCGTCCACCATGGCGACCGGATACTGTTCGGTGATGCGCTTGCGCAGCGCAGCGCCATTGCCGCCTTCCAGCGCCTGCTTGAGCCGCTCCAGCATGTCGGCGAAGCCGAACTGGCGGTTGCGCCGTTTCAGCTCGCTCATACGCTGGGCGATACTGGCCGCCGCGTGGCGGTACAGCGCATGGGCCAGCGGTTCGATGGCGGACAGTGCTTCTTCCAGTGCCGCCACCGCATCGAAATCGTCCGGCACGATGGGGCTGAAACCCTTGGCGCAAGCGTCAGCGATGCCGTCCGGGCGCAGGCGGCGCCATGCCGTATCGTTTATGTCGGGCCGCAACTGGCGCGGATCGGCGGCCCAGTTGCGCAGCGCTTCGAACCATTTCGCCACCGACTCCGGCTTCATCTTGACGCCGTTGAAGCATTTCGGCGCCTCGGCGCGCTGCGCCAGAATCCATTGCTCCATGCGGTTGGCGCGCTCGTACCAGTCTTCCTTCAAGCCCGCCAGCTTGAGCATCTGCTCGTTCTGCTCGCGCCGGATCAGGGCCGCCAGCGTTTCGCCGCCGGCCGCGCCCACCGCCGCCACGCGCCGCACCAGCTCGCGCACCGAGCGCTTCAGCGCATCGACGTCGGGCCAGCATTCCAGCAACGACTGCAGCACGTCCGCGCCCAGCGGATAGACCTGCTGGCGCCAGTAGTCGTGCACTGCATCCTCGAACAGGGCCGCCTCGTCGCTCACCAGTTCCTCGTCGAACAGGTTGGCGCTGTCGAAAGCATGTTCGCGCAGCATGCGCTGGCACCAGGCATCGATGGTGAAGATGGCCGCTTCGTCCATCGTCTCGGCGGCCAGCGTCAGGCGGTGCGCGGCCTGCTGGCGCGCGCTGTCGTCGGCGCAGGATTCGAGCAGCTGGTCCAGATAGGGATCGCTGCCCGCGCCCTGGCCGCGGAAGTAGGCGGCCGCCTCCACCAGGCGCTCGCGCACGCGGTTGGACAGCTCGCGCGTGGCGGCGCGGGTAAAGGTCATCACCAGGATCTGCGAAGGCAGCAGCGGACGCGGATACGCATCGCCGCCGCCATGCCCCAGCACCAGGCGCAGATACAGGGCGGCGATGGTCCAGGTCTTGCCAGTGCCGGCGCTAGCCTCGATCAGGCGCGAACCATGCAGGGGAAAGCTGGCGGGCAACAGTTGCTGGCTCATGCCGCGCCCTCCTCTTTCATGGGATCGACCGTCACCGCATGCTGCAGCCAGTCGGCCAACGGGCCGTACAGCTCGCGCGAGCAGTCGGCGAATTCCGCCATCGACGCCAGGGCGGCGAAATCGGGCCACAGGCGCGCCAGGCACAAATCCTCGTTCTCGCCCATCACCTCGAAACCGCCGTCGTACACGGCGCGCGGATCGCCTTCGCGCACCAGGGCCAGCGCCGTCTTGCAGGCCGTGGGCAGGGGCGCATCCATCCCGGCGCGCCACAGCGCGGCCAGCGCCGCCAACTGGTCGCGCGCCTGGGCCGGATCAAGCGGGGCCATGGTGATGATGGCGTCGCGCGCCACCAGGAAGCCGGTGACGGGCATGCCTTGCGCGGCGGCGGCCAGTTGGCGCAGCCACATGGGAATCAGCTTTTCGCCGCGCGGCCAGCCATCCTTGTCGCAAGCCTTGGACGAGATCTGCGCCAGCCATACCGTGGTGGACCCGTCGTGGCGCAACTGATCGACCCAGTCCTCCAGCACCAGGCCCGCCAGTTCCAGCTTGACCGGCAGCTTGGGGGCGGCCAGCGGATAGCGCGCGCGCAGCGCCAGCCAGGCGTAGCGCACCGGCTCCAGTGCATCGACCAGCTGTTCCTGCCACTGTTCGCCGATCAGGCCGATCGGCAGCACGCCCTCGCGCCGGAGCCGCGCTGCGCGCTCTTCCAGGCCACGGCGCACGTCGGCGATGTCTTCGTCGGCGCCGCCGTCATCGAGCATGGTGTCTTCCAGCAGATAGCGTTCCAGCGCATTCAGCGAGAACGGTTCCTCGTCCTCGCCCACCAGGGCCGATTCGCCGAACACCACGCCCAGGCGCTGGCGGAAGAAGTATTTGACTGGCTGGCGGATGAAGCTGGCCAGGCTGTTCAACTTGAGGCGGAAGCTGTCGTCGATCTCGAAAGGCGGCAGCTGTCCCTCCGCTTCCAGTGCCTGCGCCTCGTCGGCTGCGTGGGCGGCGCGCCATTCGCCGGCATAGGTGAGCAGGCCGCCGGCCTCGAAATAGCGGCGGCTGAAAGGCTGCAAGGCGTGTTCGGTGGTGCGCGCGCCCAGGTCCAGCTGCCAGCCCGCCTTCAGGTAATCGAAGAGCTGCGACAGCAGCACCGACGGCGGCTGCTCGCTGTTGTCGCGCACATTGCGGCCCACCCAGCTGATATACAGCTTGTCGCGCGCGGCCAGGACGGCTTCCAGCATCAGATAGCGGTCGTCGTCGCGGCGCGAGCGGTCGCCGGGACGCGCCATGCCGGGCAAGGCCAGCAGGTCGAAGTCAGCTTTGCTGGCGCGGCGCGGAAAATCGCCATCGTTCATGCCCAGCATGCAGACCACGCGGAAAGGCACGGCGCGCATCGGCATCAGGGTGCAGAAGGTCACGCCGCCGGACACGAACTGGTGTTCCAGCGACGGCTCGTCCAGCGCGCCCAGCCAGGCCTCGCGCAGCACGGCCAGCGGCACGGCTTCCTCGAAGCCGGCGCCGGCGCTGGTTTCCAGCCAGCGGTTCAGGGTTTCATCCAGCTGTGCCAGCATCAGGCGGTCGCCTTCGTCGCTGGCCTTGAAGAAGGCCGCCAGCAGGGCGCGCGCCTGCACGCCCCACGCTTCCGGCGTGCGCGGCTGGGCCAGCAGCGCGCGCCAGTGCAGCAGGGCTTCCACCAACTGAGCGAGCGAGCCGGCCAGGGCCGCATCCAGCCCGCCCACTTCGCCATACGGCTCGATGCCGTTGAAGGCCGCGCCATGGCCGCTGGCATAGCCCAGCAGCATGCGGCGCACGCCGAAAATCCAGGCATTCTGCTCGCCGGCCGGCCCCAGGCCCAGGCCTTCGCGGTGCTGGCGGTCCAGGCCCCAGCGCACGCCGGCGCCTTCGATCCACAGGCCCAGCGTCGGCAGGTCGTCGGCCGCCAAGCCGAAGCGCGCCGCCAGCGCCGGCACGTCCAGCAGGTCGCGCACCTCGCTCTGGCGGCAGCGCTGCTGCGGCAGACGCAATAGCCATTCCAGCGCCACCAGCAGCGGATTCACGCTGCGGTCGTTGACGTCGCCGATTTCAAACGGGATATAGCGCGCATCGCTGCGCTTGTGCTGGCCGAAGACAGCGTGGATGGCGGCGGTGAAGACGTCGATGTCCGGCACCATCACCACTACGTCGCGCGGCCGCAGCGCCGGCCCGCCTTCCGCCTCCGAGGCGGCAAACATGGCGAGCAGCTGGTCGTGCAGCACCTCGACTTCGCGCTGCACGCTATGCGCCACATGGAATTCGATGGAGCGGTCGCTGTCGGGCGGCGGCGCCTGCGGATGCTCGGACAGCGGCAGCAGGTCACGCACCGCCGCCTGCACCTGGGCCAGCAGGGTGGCGCCCTCGCCTTCGCTGAACAGGTCCACGCGCAGGCTGTCGCTGCGCCCTTCGGCCGCGGCGGCGCTGTCGAATTCATCGAGCATGCGGATGAAGTCGCGGCCTTGGCGCCCCCAGCCCGCCAGCAGCGGATGGCTGTGGGCATGCAGCTCTTCCAGCGGAATCTGGCCCAGGTCGACGCCATTGCGCAAGCTTTGGCGGCGGTGGGCGGCGCGCAGCAGGTCGCGCCCTTCGATGATGTCGCCCCAATAGAACTGGCAGGGATTGGGCACGGCCAGCATCACCTGGGTGAAGCGGGCCAGCGCCGCCAGCGCCTGCAAGGTCTGGAACGGCAGGGCCGATACGCCGAACAGCACAATGCGGCGCGGCAGGCGGCCCAGCGGCTGCGCTCCGCTGGCGACGGCGCGCAGGAATTCGGTGTGCACGGAAGCGCGGCCCAGCTCACGCTCCTGTTCCGGCACGCTGGCGATCACGGCGCGCCACAAGGCGCCCTGCCAGCGCTGGTCCTCGGCCAGCGGCGCCAGTTCGCCGCGCGCAGTGCGCAGCTGGTCGCGTCCGGCGGCCCAGTCTTCCAGCCAATCGGCGCGGTAGACCTGGTACTGGTCAAACAAGTCGGCCAGGCGCTCGGCCAGTTGCAGGCGGCGTTCCGGGTCGCCGTCGCCGAGGAAGTGGCGCAGCGGTGCGAAAACGGGATCGGCCAGCAGCACCGGCAACAGGCGCATCAGGCGCCAGGTCAGCGGCGCCTTGTCGAAGGCGGAAATGGGCGGCACCCGCTCGCGCCCCAGCATGCCGCGATAGGTCTCCCACAGGAAGCGGGCCGGCAAGGCCACGCGGGTGGCGGCGCACACGCCCGCATCTTCGGCCAGCGCGATTTTCAGCCACTCGGCCACGCCGTTCGACTGCACCAGGAAGGTCTCGGTTTCCAGCGGCGCCAGCGGATGCGCGCGCAGCCACTGGAACACGGCGGCACGCAGCTGCTCCAGCTGATTGCCGTGCAAGATCAGAAGTCCGGGAGTAACGCTCGCGTGCATAGTGCCGTGGAAGTGGATGCCAGCCGCTATTATCGCCTGTCGCGCGCCGAATACAAACCCTGGGCCGCGTGCGCGGCTCGCAAGCCGCTAGCCGGGCACGCTGGCCGCCAGCTCCTGCGCCACATGCTCTTTCAAACGCTCCAGCAAGGGTTGCATGCGGACCACGATGGCGCGCGCGTGCTCCAGGTCATCCTCCGGCTTCAGGCGCTCCAGGTTCAGACACAGGTCGGCGAAACTCATGGCGCCCACCGCGCGCGCCGAGGATTTGATGCGGTGCCCCAGCTCGGACAGACGCTTCATATCGCCCAGTTCCAGCGCCTCGTTCACCTCCACCATGCTGTCGCGCGCCGAATCGAGGAACATCAGGGCGTACTTGCGCATCTTGTCCGGCTTGTTGCCGAAGGTCTGGGCCAGGGCGCGCATATCGAACAGCTCAGCCTCGCCGGGAAGCGCCATCTCGGCCCCGTCATCGCCCGCCGCGGCAGGCAAAGGCGCAGGCACTGCCGGCGCCGCCATCTCGAACGCCACGGCGGCGGGTGCGCCCTCCGCCACGCTGGCGATGGGCGGCGCATTTTCCAGCGACGCAGCCTCACGCGGCGGCGTTGGCCGCGCCGTGCGCGATGCGCCATCGGAGGCGCGCTGGCCCAGCCACTTGGCCAGCACAGCGAACAGCAGTTGCGGTGCGATCGGCTTGGTCACGAATTCGTCCATGCCCGCTTCCAGGCAGCGCGCCTGGTCTTCGCGGCCGGCATTGGCCGTCATCGCAATCACCGGCGTGCCGGACAGCTTGGGGTGAAGGCGGATCAGGCGCGTCGCCTCGAAGCCGTCCATCACCGGCATCTGCACATCCATCAGCACGCAATCGAAATGCTCTTTCAGCAGCAGGTCGATGGCTTCCTTGCCGTTGTTGGCCACCACCACGGTGGCGCCGGCATCCTCCAGCAGCTCCTGGCCCACCTGCTGGCTGAAGATATTGTCCTCCACCAGCAGGATGGAGGCGCCGCGCAGCGAGGCCGCCACGTCGGCCTGCAGCTCGTTGCTCTGCGGCTCCTGCAGGAAATTGGTACTCTTCATCAGGCGCGCGGTGAACCAGAAGGTGCTGCCGTGTCCCGGCTCGCTGTCCACGCCCACGCCGCCGCCCATCAGCTCCGCCAACTGCTTGCTGATGACCAGGCCCAGGCCCGTGCCGCCGTATTTGCGCGTGGTCGAGGTGTCTGCCTGGTGGAAGGACTGGAACAGCTTGCCGATCTGCTGCGGACTCATGCCGATGCCATTGTCCTGCACCTCGAAGCGCACCATGGTGTAGTTGTCGCGGTCTTCCACCGGCCGGGCGCGGATATAGATGCGGCCGTTTTCCGAGAACTTGATGGCATTGCTGGTGAAGTTCAGCAGCACCTGCTCCAGGCGCAGCGGATCGCCGCGCATCTGGCGCGACAGGCCGGGCCAGATTTCGAACACCAGTTCCAGCTCCTTGCGCGAAGCCGACTCGCCCAGCTGGTTCGAGATATTCGACAACAGCGACTCCAGCGTGAAGTCCAGCATTTCCAGATCGAGCTTGCCGGCCTCGATCTTGGAGAAATCGAGGATGTCGTTGATGATGCCCAGCAGGTGCTGGCCCGAGTGGTAAATCTTTTGCAGATAATCGCGCTGCTTGGGATTGGTGACGGACTTCAGCGCCAGGTGGGCCATGCCGATCACGCTATTCATCGGCGTACGGATCTCATGGCTCATATTCGACAGGAAGTCGCTCTTGGCCTGGTTGGCCGCCTGCGCCTGCTCTTTCAGATTGTGCAGCTCCGTCACGTCGGTGGAGAGCGCGATGACGGCGCTTACGCCCTGCTCGCCCTCCACCGGCGCCTTCACCGTCCATAGATGGTGGATCACGCCGTGGCGGTCGACATACTTGCCCTCGCCCGAGCGTTTCAGGCTGTCGGCAAACACGGCGCGGTCCTCATTCCAGGCCTGCTCGGCATCGCGCTGCGGCATCACCTCGCGGTCCAGGCGCCCGATGATCTGCTCCACCGGCAGGCCCATGGCCTCGGCCATCTTCGCATTCACATAAATGAAGCGGCGGCCCTGGTCTTTCATGTACACATGGGCGTCCACATTGTTCAGCACACTGTCCAGCAGGCGACGCTGCTCCTGGGCGCTACGGCGCTGCCAGTACAGGCTGAAAAAGAACAGGTAAATCAGCAAGGTGCCCGCAAAGCCCGTCCCCAGCGCCACCAGCGGGAACCAGCGGTCGAAGCCCAGCACCATATCGGTCTTGCGCGCATGGAAGCGCGCCTTCCACAGGGTACCGTTGAAATCGATGGGCAGCACGGTCAGAAAATAGTCGTCCGAATTGCCCGGCAGGACCGGGGGCGCATCGATGGAGCCGTTATCGTTGAACAGCAGGCGGTCTTCCTTGCCGATGCTCAGGCTGCGCTTTTCCGGATCGCCGGCGCCGTCGGCGTACAGGATCATATGCACTTGACGGTCGGCCATCTCGTCGATCGCGCCCTGCACCAGCTTGGCCACGGAAAAGCCGATGCCGACCGATCCCAGATAGGCGGCGCGGCGGCTCTCCATATCGTGCACCGGCATGCCGCGCCGATAGACCGGCAGGCGCATGCCCAGGCCGATATGCGGCGCCGGCTTTTTCAGCACCACCGGCTGGCCCGAGGCGCTGATCTGGCCCGTATCGCGCGACAGTTCCATGGCGCGGTCGATGGCGGGATTGGCGGTGATGTCCACGCCGAAGCGCTCCATCAGCATGTCCATCGGTTCCAGGTAAGTCAGCGGCGCGTAGTGGTGGCGCAGGCCCGGCGGCTTGATGTCGAACTTCGGATAGCCGGCCGGATTGATGCTGCGGTCGGCGCGCACGGCGGCCACGAAGTCGTCGCGCTCGGCGGCGGGAACATAGGGGGCGTAATTGATGGCCTGGATCGCCGGAAAATGCAGCGGCATATTCAGGCTGTTCACGTACTGGCGGAATTGCAGCCGCGTCAGCGAGTCCGTGGTCTGGAACAAGGCAACCAGGCCGCGCACCACATCCGAATAGGATTTCACACGGGCCGAGATGCTGTACTGGGTGGCGCGCGTCAGGTTGTCGAAGCGCAGCTGGGCATCGTCTTCCACCGTTTTGGCGGCGGTGGCGTACAGCGTCATTCCGACGGCGCCAGCCAAGACCAGGCCCGCGCCCCACAGCAGCAAGCGCGTACTGACCAGACTATTCCCAAGCTCATTGAGTTTGCGCATCGATCCGCCGGAATTTTCCTCTTGCATTGCAGCAGCATACTATTAAACGCCAGTGCGAACCATTTTTCGCCCGCCCGCTCCAACACGCAAAGGGGGGAAGAAAAAATGGTGTCGCTCCGATCCGACATATTTACTGTCAGTATCGTTTCAGTGCAGGAAACCGGCGCTGCCAAGCCGCTTTGGGCCGCCTTGCTCGCTTGCAGCTTGCTGGTCCCGGCCGCCGCCCAGCAAGGCGCGGCCGACCACCATGAATTCGAGGCGGCGCTGGACGCGCCTTTCCTCGGCGGCGAGGCGGGCACGCGGCCGCTGCATCTGCGTTTCCGCTATCCCGGCGCCGCATCCGGCCAGCGCCTGCACTGGCAACTCGACCTGCTCGACCAGCGCGGCCGCAGCTTGCGCCGCTGGCAAGGCCAAGCCGCATTGCGCGGCCCGGAGCTGCAACTCGCTCCAGTCTGGGCCGCAGGCCGGGCAAGAAATGCCGCGGCAGCACGGCCGCCAGCCGGCCTTTACCATTTGCGCCTGCGCGCGGCGCCCGAGCCGCTGGCCCGCGCCGCGCACGGCAAGGCGACATCCCAAGCACGCCAGATGTGGCGAGCGGAACCGGCCATCGAACAAAGCTGGCCCATCGCCATCGGCCTGCCGCCGGCACTGTGCATCGCGGGCGGCAAGGCGCTGCCGCTGGCCGCTCAGACCACTGCCGCGCCGCCCGCTGCAAGTCTCACCGGCAAGCCCCTGGCCGAGCTGGCCAGTGCAGACCGGCCCTACACCGTCTACCTCGGCAATCTGCACAGCCAGACCGGCCACAGCGACGGTGGCGGCGAGCTGCCCGGCTGCCATGGGGCGCAGGAACCGCAAAGCGCGGCAGCCGGCCCGGCGCAAGCCTTTGCCTATGCACGCGCGCACGGCCTGGACTTCCTTATGACGTCCGAGCATAACCATATGTATGACGGTTCCGAAGGCAGCGATCCCAACGCCGACGCCAGCCGCGCGCGCCAGCTCTATCAAAGCGGGCTGGCGCAAACGGCGGCTTTCAATGCGGCCCATCCCGGCTTTCTCGGCGTGTATGGCATGGAATGGGGCGTCATCAGCAAGGGCGGCCACCTGAATATATTCAACAGCCCCGAGCTGCTGGGATGGGAGCGCAATGGTGCGGGCGAGCTGATGGCCGACACCTTCACCGCCAAAGGCGATTACGCCAGCCTGTACCAACTGATGCGCGAACGCGGCTGGATAGGCCAGTTCAACCATCCCGGCGACAGCCAGTTCCGCATCGACGGCCAGGCTTTCGCCTTCAGCAGCGACGGCGAGCAGGCCATGGTCTTGTGCGAGGTGATGAACAGTTCGGCCTTTTCCAGCCGCAGCGATGAACAGGAGAGCCACCTCAGCAACTATGAAGAGCGTTGCCGCACGCTGCTGGAAGCGGGCTACCACCTGGCGTTCAGCAGCAACCAGGACAACCACTGCGCCAACTGGGGCGCGTCCTACAGCAACCGCACCGGCATACTGCTGCCCGCCGGCGACAGCCTGACGCTGGACAATCTCGTCACCGCCCTGCGTCAGCGCCGCGTCTTTGCCACCATGGACAAGGGCAGCCAGCTGATTCTCAGGGCCAACGGCCATCTGATGGGCGAGCGTTTCGACAACAGCGGGCCGCTGCAATTCCAGCTCAGCTACGCCAGCAGCAGCGACCACAGTCCCGTGCGGGTGGAAATCTTTGAAGGCGTTCCAGGCCGGAAAGCCAGCACGCGCCTGCTGGCCCAGGACCAGGACTCCCCCACCATCACCCCGCCCCCTGGTGAACACTTTTACTACGCCCGCCTGACCCAGGACGATGGCAAGCAGCTCTGGTCGGCCCCGCTCTGGGTCAAGCAGCAAGCCCCGCCCTAAGTTAATTCAGGGCACCACTTTATTCAGGCGCATCTTGAATTCACTGCGCCACTGTCCCTCGCGCTTGATCTCGTTGCTGGCCTCGTAAGCCGCATCGCCGATGCGCTGCCAGGTGGCGCGGTACGCGAGCTTGCTGCCCGAGGCCGAGACGAACTCCGCCTCGGGGAAGACCAGGCGTTCGCCCTCGCCCAGGGCCAGCCCGCGGCCGACACCGCCCGCGTTCTCGTAATAGATGTAGGCGATCTGCTGCCGCCCATGGTCGTAGAAATACAGGGTTTCGCCCTCGTAATCAGGCCGCCCCGGCGCGCGCACCACATGGCGGTCGCGCAGATAGTGGCCGCCATACACCCATTCGTAGCAATGGGTGTCGTTGGCCTTCCCGCCCGGCATATCGCCGCGCCAGCAGTGCCCAGCCAGAAAAGCCAGCGGCGCCAGCCTGGCCGCAGCGGCCGGCACATCGGCAGCCAGGCCCGCCAGCGGTACGGCCACCAGCCACACTGCGCCCAAGGGCTGGAGCAAGAATAAGGTCCGCGTCAAGGTCAGCTTCTTCATCGTTCTTCTCCTGCGAGCCGTCCGGCCCATGCCGGCGCCAAAGCAGTGTAAAACCGACCATTCAAAATAACAAGATTGGTGTAGAGTATCAGCCTCGTTACCCTAGAGGAGAAGTGATGCACGCATACCGGAAACTGGCTGGCAGCATGGTACTGGGCCTGGCCGCCGCCGGCGCCCAGGCGCAACAGGCCGATCCCTATCAATGGCTGGAGGAGGTCGGCGGCGACAAGCCCATGGCCTGGGTCAAGGACCAGAATGCTGCCGCCCTGAAAGAGCTGGAAGCCCGCCCCCAGTTCCCGGCCATCCAGGCGCGCCTCAAAACCATCCTCAATTCCAAGGAACGCATCCCCTTCGTCAAGAAGTACGGCAGCCATTACTACAATTTCTGGAAGGATGAGCAGCATGTGCGCGGCATCTGGCGCCGCACCACGCTGGAACAGTTCCAGAAGGCCGAACCGGAATGGGAAACCATCATCGACCTCGACCAGCTGGCCGAGGAAGAGAAGGAAAACTGGGTCTGGGCCGGCGTCAACTGCCTCTATCCGAAAGGCGAACGCTGCCTGGTCTCGCTCTCGCGCGGCGGCGGCGATGCCCAGGTGCTGCGCGAATACGATGTCGGCAAGCGCGCCTTTGTGGCCGACGGCTTCGCCCTGCCCGAAGCCAAGAGCGATGTGGCGTGGATCGACCAGGACACGGTCTTCGTCGCCACCGACTTCGGTCCCGATTCCATGACCACCTCCGGCTACCCACGCATCATCAAGGAATGGAAGCGCGGCACCCCGCTCAGCACCGCGCGCCAGCTGTATGACGCCAAGCCCGAGGATCTGGCCGCCGGCGCCTACAAAGACTTCACGCCCGGCTACGAAGCCCAGTTCATCACGCGCCAGATCGGCTTTTACAGCAGCGAACTCTTCCTGTACGAAGGCGGCCAGCTGAAAAAAGTGCCGAAGCCGGACGATGCCAATGCCTACACCGTGCGCGACCAGTTGATGATCGAGCTGCGCTCAGAATGGAAGGTCGAGGGCAAGACCTATCCGCAAGGCGCGCTGCTGGCCACCGATTTCCGCCGCTTCATGCAGGGCGGACGCCAGCTTGAAGTACTGTTCACACCCTCGCCCACGCGCTCGCTGGACGGCGTGACTGTCACCCGCGGCGCCCTGCTGCTGAACGAGCTGGAAAACGTCAAGAACCGCCTGGTGGAACTCAAGCACGTGGACGGCAAATGGCAGCGCCGCGCCGTCGCAGCGCCCGCCTTCGGCACGCTGGAGGCGGCCGCCCTCGACCCGGTCGAATCCGACCAGTACTTCCTGACCGTGACCGACTTCCTGAATCCGGCCACGCTCTACTTGGCCCAGGCCGGCAGCGACAAGCGCCAGGCGCTGAAATCCATGCCGGCCTTCTTCGACGCCAAGCCCTACGTCGTCAAGCAGTTCGAGGCGCGCTCCAAGGACGGCACCAAAGTGCCTTACTTCGTGGTCATGAACAAGAACGCCAAACTGGATGGCAAGAATCCCGCCGTGCTGTATGGCTATGGTGGTTTTGAAGTCTCGCTCAAGCCCTTCTACAGCGGCGTCACGGGCGAAGCCTGGCTCAAGCACGGCGGCGTGTATGTGCTGGCGAATATCCGCGGCGGCGGCGAGTTCGGCCCGCGCTGGCACCAGGCGGCGCTGAAGGAAAACCGCCAGCGCGCTTTCGACGATTTCATCGCCGTAGCCCAGGATCTGGCCAAGCGCAAGGTCAGCAGTCCGCGCCACCTCGGCATCATGGGCGGCAGCAATGGTGGCCTGCTGGTGGGCGCGGTGCTGATCCAGCGTCCCGACCTGTTCAACGCCGTCGTCTGCCAGGTGCCCCTGCTCGATATGCGCCGCTACAGCCGCCTGCTGGCCGGCGCCTCCTGGATGGGCGAGTATGGCGATCCGGACGATCCGGCGCAGTGGGCGTATATCAGCAAGTATTCGCCCTACCAGAATGTGTCCAAGGACAAGCACTATCCGCGCACCCTGTTTACCACCTCGACCCGCGACGACCGCGTCCATCCCGGCCATGCGCGCAAGATGGTGGCACGCATGAAGGAACAGGGCCACGATGTGCTGTACTGGGAAAATACCGAGGGCGGCCACGCGGGCGCGGCCAACAACGACCAGCAGGCCCAGATGTGGGCGCTGACCTATACCTTCCTGCTGAACCAGTTGAAATAAGGCGCTGATTCCAGTACCTTGCCGGCCGGCGGGCGGCGCCAAACGTGCGCCGCCCGCCGGCCGGCTGTTTTATCCTGAAAAAATTCCTGCAATAAACATTGCTCAATTGATAAAATGTCGGATTTTGTCACCTTGTCCGTCTTTAAATCTTTTGCTTGACTCGTCTTCCTGGTGGAGTATCGTGGACATTCGCAAGAGGCGCTGACAGGGCCGATCAACTTTCAATTGCCGTGGTTCCGCTGTGCAGATTCCCAAAGTCCTCCTTGTAAACGATGATCCCGCCAGCCTGTTTGCGCTGGAAAGCCTGCTGGCGGCCGAAGCCGACCGGCGCGGCTATGAGCTGCATACTGCCGTCTCGGGCGAAGACGCCCTGCGCGCCGTGCTGCGCCATGAGTTCGCGGTGATCCTGCTCGACGTGAGCATGCCCGGCATGGACGGCTTCGACACGGCGGATGCCATCCGTTCCCACCCGCGTGCCAGCGCGGTGCCCATCATCTTCATCACCGCCCACTATGCCGACGAGGTGAACCGCCTGCGCGCCTACCAGAACGGCGCCGCCGACTACCTGTTCACGCCCCTGGTGCCGCAGATCGTGCAAGCCAAGGTGGCCGTGTTCACCGAACTGGCGCGCAAGACCATGCAGTTGCGCGACCAGGCCGACGAGCTGCACAAATTGAACCAGAGCCTGCGCGCCCAGCGCCAGCAGGAAATGGAGCGCATCGGCCATGAGCTGGAACAGGAAATGGCCGAGCGCCAGCAAGCCGAGCGCCGCGCCGCCGAACTGCAGACGCGCGACAACCTGACCGGCCTGCTCAACCGCCGCTCCCTGGTGCAGCAGCTGGAACACGCCGTCGCCACAGCCGACCGCCAGCGCGGCGAATTCGCCCTGCTGTTCGTCAACATCAGCCGCTTCCGCCAGGTCAACGACAGCCTGGGCCACGAAGTCGGCGACGAGCTGCTGCGCCATGTGGCGGCGCGGCTGTCGGCCGCCGTGCGCGTGTCCGACGTGGTGGCGCGCCTGGGCGGCGACGAATTCGCCGTGCTCATCGAAGGCAATGGCGCCGGCGCCAATGCGGCGCGCGTGGCGCACAAGATCGGCCAGGCGCATGCCCGGCCCTTCGACATCGGCATCCACCGCCTGAAAAATGTCAGCAGCATCGGCATCGCGCTCTATCCCCAGGACGCGGACAACGCCCAGCAGCTGATGAAGCACGCCGACCTGGCTTTGAGCCATGCGCGCGCCAGCCATGCCGGCGGCGACGAGGGCAGCCTGAAATTCTTCCACGATGAGCTGAACCAGTTGGAACGCGAACGCGAGCTGTGGACCTCGGAACTGCGCCTGGCCCTGGTCAGCGGCCAGCTGGAAGTGCTGTACCAGCCCCAGGTCGATCTGGCGAGCGGCCGCGCCAGCGGCGTGGAAGCCCAGCTGCATTGGCGCCATCCGCACCAGGGACTGCTGGCCGCGCCGCGCTTCCTGGCCGACATCCAGGACCGCGCCCTGCTCGACCGGCTGGACGCCTGGCTGATCGGCGCCGCCTGCGCGCAAGCGGCGCTGTGGCGCGATGGTCCGCGCCCGCCCGGCCTGTCCCTGCCCGACTTCAACGCCGGCGGCGGCGCGCCCGCCAGCAGCGTGGCCGCCGGCCGCGCGCCGCTGCACCTGTCGCTGCGCCTTGCCACCACCCAGCTGCATACCGAGATTCCGGCGCGCCTGCTGGCGGAAATGCGCAAGCACCGCCTGCCGGCCGGCAGCATCACGCTGCAACTGGGCGAGGCGCTGCTGCGCGCCCATAATGAGGCGATCGAAGGCGTGCTGCACCAGCTGCAGTCGGGCGGCGTGCGCCTGGCGCTGGACGATTTCGGCCACGCCCATTTCTCGCTGGCGACCTGCCGCAAGCTGGGCCTGGACCAGATGCGCATCGACGCCGGCTTTGTGCGCAATATCGGCACGGTGGAAGGCGGCAGCGATATGGTGGCCGCCATCGTCCACCTGGCGCGCGCCCTCGGCATGGAAGTGTTGGCCCTGGGCGTACAGAACCAGAGCCAGCTGGCCGTGCTGCAGACCGTGGATTGCGAGCAGTATCAGGGCGAGCTGTTCTGCCCACCATTGCCGGCGCAGGAAGTGCTGCCCGCCCTGCATTTGAACGGACATACCCCTTTACCCCAAGAGGATTTCGTCAATGAATGATATGACCGAACTGCCCGAGGAACTGGACCTGCGCCTGATCCTGTCCACCCTGATGGCACTCAAAAAAGGCGATTTCTCTGTGCGCATGCCATCCGACTGGACCGGCGTTTCAGGCAAGATCGCGGATACGCTCAACGACATCATTGAAAACAACGAGAAGCTGGTCAAGGCAGTGACCGATGTGAGCCGCGTGGTCGGCCGCGAGGGCCGTTTGACGCAGCGCGCCGCCGTGCCGACGGTTTCGGGCGGCTGGAGCACCATCATCAGCTCGGTCAACACTCTGATCGACGACCTGGTGCGGCCGACCACGGAAATGGCGCGCGTGATCGGCGCCGTGGCCAAGGGCGACCTGTCGCAGACCATGGCGCTGGAGGTGGACGGCCATCCGCTCAAGGGCCAGTACCTGCGCGCCGCGACCACGGCCAACACCATGGTGGAACAGCTGTCCTCCTTCTCGTCCGAAGTGACGCGCGTGGCGCGCGAAGTGGGTACGGAAGGCAAGCTGGGCGGCCAGGCCCAGGTCAAGGGAGTGGCCGGCACCTGGAAGGACTTGACCGACTCGGTCAACTCGATGGCGGGTAACCTGACCTCCCAGGTCCGTAATATCGCGGAAGTGACCACCGCCGTGGCGAACGGCGACCTGTCCAAGAAAATCACGGTGGACGTGCGCGGCGAAATCCTGCAATTGAAGGACACCATCAACGTGATGGTGGACCAGCTGCGCTCCTTCGCGTCCGAGGTGACGCGCGTGGCGCGCGAAGTGGGCACGGAAGGCAAGCTGGGCGGCCAGGCGTATGTGCCCGGCGTCGGCGGCACCTGGAAGGACTTGACCGACAACGTGAACTTCATGGCGTCGAATCTGACCGGCCAGGTGCGGAATATCGCGGCCGTGACCACCGCCGTGGCGAATGGCGACCTATCGAAAAAGATTACAGTGGACGTGAAGGGCGAAATCCTGGAACTGAAAAACACCATCAACGTGATGGTGGACCAGCTGTCCTCCTTCGCCTCAGAGGTGACGCGGGTGGCGCGCGAGGTCGGTACGGAAGGCAAATTGGGCGGCCAGGCCCAGGTCAAGGGCGTGGCCGGTACGTGGAAAGACTTGACCGACTCGGTAAACTCGATGGCGGGCAATCTGACCGGTCAGGTGAGGAATATCGCGGAAGTGACCACCGCCGTGGCAAACGGCGACCTGTCCAAGAAAATCACGGTGGACGTGAAGGGCGAAATCCTGGAACTGAAAAACACCATCAACGTGATGGTGGACCAGCTGAACTCCTTCGCCTCGGAAGTGACGCGCGTGGCGCGCGAGGTCGGTACGGAAGGGAAGCTGGGCGGCCAGGCCAATGTGCTGGGCGTGGCCGGTACCTGGAAAGACTTGACCGACGGCGTGAATTCGATGGCGGGCAACCTGACCGGCCAGGTGCGGAATATCGCGGAAGTGACTACCGCCGTGGCGAACGGCGACCTGTCCAAAAAGATCACAGTGGACGTGAAGGGCGAAATCCTGGAACTGAAAAACACCATCAACGTGATGGTGGACCAGTTGTCCTCCTTCGCCTCGGAAGTGACGCGGGTGGCGCGCGAGGTGGGCACGGAGGGTAAGCTGGGCGGCCAGGCCTATGTGCCCGGCGTGGGCGGCACCTGGAAGGACTTGACCGATAACGTGAACTTCATGGCCTCGAACCTGACCGGCCAGGTGAGGAATATCGCGGCCGTGACCACGGCCGTGGCACGCGGCGACCTGTCCAAGAAAATCACGGTGGACGTGAAGGGCGAAATCCTGGAGCTGAAAGACACTATCAACGTGATGGTGGACCAGCTGTCCTCCTTCGCCTCGGAAGTGACGCGGGTGGCGCGCGAGGTCGGCACCGAGGGCAAGCTCGGTGGCCAGGCCAATGTGTCCGGCGTGGCCGGCACCTGGAAAGACCTGACCGAAAACGTCAACCAGCTGGCGGCGAACCTGACCAACCAGGTGCGCGCGATTGCGGAAGTGGCGACGGCGGTGACGCGCGGCGACCTGTCGCGCTCCATCCAGGTGGAAGCGCGCGGCGAGGTGTCCTACCTGAAGGACAACATCAATGAGATGATCCGCAACCTGAAGGAGACCACGCAGAAGAACGCCCAGCAGGACTGGTTGAAAACCAATCTGGCGCGCTTCACCCGCCTGCTGCAGGGCCAGCGCGACCTGCAGGCCGTGACCAAGCTGATTCTGTCCGAGCTGGCGCCGCTGGTATCGGCCCACCACGGCGTGTTCTATATGATGGACTCGCAGGAGTACGATGCCCGCCTGCGCATGATCGCCAGCTACGGCTACCGCTCCAGCCGCAAGCTGCCGACCTCCTTCCTGCCGGGCGAAGGCCTGGTGGGCCAATGTGCGCTGGAGAAGGTGCGCATCTGGCTGACCGACGTGCCGCGCGACTATATCGTGGTGTCCTCCGGCCTGGGCGCTGCACCGCCCACCAATATCGTGGTGCTGCCCATCCTGTTCGAGCAGCAGGTCAAGGCCGTGATCGAGATCGCCTCGCTCGACCGCTTCACCGAAACCCACCTCTCCTTCCTCGACCAGCTGATGGAATCGATCGGCGTGGTGCTGAATACCATCGAGGCCAACAGCCGCACCGAATCGCTGCTGACGCAGTCGCAGTCGTTGGCCCAGGAACTGCAGCAGACCAACCAGGAACTGGCCGAGAAAGCGCGTCTGCTGTCCGAGCAGAATATCGAGGTGGAACGCAAGAACCGCGAGGTGGAGCAGGCCAAGCTGGCGCTGGAAGACAAGGCCACCCAGCTCGCGCTCTCGTCCAAGTACAAATCCGAGTTCCTGGCAAATATGTCGCACGAGCTGCGCACGCCGCTGAACTCCCTGCTGATCCTGGCGCAGCAGCTGGCCGACAATCCGGAAGGCAATCTATCCGGCAAGCAGGTGGAATTCGCCAAGACCATCCACGGCTCCGGTTCCGACCTGCTAACCCTGATCAACGATATTCTCGACCTCTCCAAAATCGAGTCGGGCACCGTCACATTGGATGTATCGGAATACCGCTTCCTCAATCTGCGCAATTATGTGGACCGCACCTTCCGCCACATGGCCGAGGCCAAGCACCTGGGCTTCTCGGTGGAGCTGGCCGACACCCTGCCGGCAGCCCTCACCACCGACACCACGCGCCTGCAGCAGGTGCTGAAAAATCTGCTGTCGAACGCCTTCAAGTTCACCAACCACGGCCAGGTCTCGCTGGTGATCGGCCAGGTGCAAAGCGGCTGGAGCAGCGATCACCCGAACCTGGGCCATGCCGACGCCGTGCTGTCCTTCGCCGTCAGCGATACCGGCGTCGGCATCGCGGCCGACAAGCTGCAGCTGATCTTCGAAGCCTTCCAGCAGGCCGACGGCTCGACCGCGCGCAAATACGGCGGCACCGGCCTGGGCCTGTCGATCTCGCGCGAACTGGCGCGCCTGCTGGGCGGCGAAATCCGCGTCGAAAGCACGGTCGGCGTGGGTTCCACCTTCACCCTCTTCCTGCCGTACAACCGCTCCGGCTTCATCAACTACGATACCGGCCGCCAGCCGCCGGTGCGCCTGCCCCCCGCGCTGCCGAAAGTAGTGTACACGCCGCCGCTGCCGGCCGAACCGGCCGAAATCGAAGGTACGGGCGGCTTTGCCGCCGAACAGGAAGCCGATGCCGAAACCTATGGCTCGACCATCGACGACCGCGGCCTGACCGCGCCGGGCGACCCCTCGGTCCTCATCATCGAGGACGACGAGCGCTTCGCCAAGATCGTGCTCGATTTCGCGCGCGAGAAGAACTTCAAGGGCATCGTCACCCACCAGGGCGACTCGGCCCTGAGCCTGGCGCGCGACTACCTGCCCTCGGCCATCCTGCTCGACCTGGACCTGCCCGACATCGATGGCTTTACCGTGCTCGATCGCCTGAAACGCGACCCGAGCACGCGCCACATCCCGGTGCATGTGATGTCCAGCCTGCGCGAACGCGAGCGGGCCCTGCGCTGCGGCGCCATCTCCTACCTGAACAAGCCGGTCAGCAAGGACGCCTTGCAGGAGGAATTCGCGCGCATCCAGAAATTCCTGCTGGGCGGCAAACGCAATCTGCTGGTGGTGGACGATGAGCAGAACCAGCGCGACGCCATCGTCGCCCTGATCGGCGACGCCGACCTGCACATCAGTGCCGTCGGCACCGGCCAGGAAGCACTCGACGCCTTGCGCGCCACGCGCTTCGATTGCATGGTGCTGGACCTGACCCTGCCCGATATCAGCGGCTTCGACCTGCTCGACATGATCGGCAAGGAGGCCAGCCTGCGCGACCTGCCGATCGTCATCAACACGGCCAAGGAATTGAACCGCAAGGAAGTGGCGAAGCTCAAGCGCTATGCCAAGACCATCGTCATCAAGGACGCGCGCTCGCCCGAACGCCTGCTCGATGAAACCGCCCTCTTCCTGCACCGCTCGCAAGCCAGCCTGCCGGAAGCGCAGCGGCGCATGCTGGAGGAAATCCACGCCGCCGACAGCGGCCTGGCGGGGCGCAAGGTGCTGATCGTCGACGACGACCTGCGCAATATCTTTGCCCTGTCCTCGCTGCTGGAACGCCAGCAGATGCAGGTATCGTTTGCCGAGAATGGCCGCGATGGCATTGAAGTGCTGGAACGCGATCCGACCATCGAAATCGTCCTGATGGACATCATGATGCCGGAAATGGACGGCTACGACACCATGCGCGCCATCCGCCGCATACCCAAGTTCAAGTCCCTACCTATCATCACGCTGACCGCGAAAGCGATGAAGGGCGACCGCGACAAATGCATCGCCGCCGGCGCCTCGGACTACATCACCAAGCCGGTCGATGTGGCTCAGCTGCTGTCGCTGATGCGGGTGTGGCTGCACTGATGTCGGCGGAAGGAGGAGCCATGGGCGCACTATCGGACCTGCGCAGCGAAGCCGGCGCGGAACTGGAAGAACTGGAACTGGATCTGCTGCTGGAGGCGCTGGTACGCCGCTACGGCTTCGACTACCGGCTGCATGAGCGCGATGCCCTGAAACGCAAGCTGTACGCGCTGCTGCACCGGCGCGGCCTGGCGACGCTATCGTCGCTGCAGGACCGCGCCCTGCACGATCCGGCCACCGCCAGCGCCCTGCTGCGCGCGCTGAGCGTGCCGCCGGCCACGCTGTTCGACGATCCGCAGGAAGCGCTGCAGCTGCGCGGCCTGCTCGATGCCTGCCTGCGCGGCGCCGCTCTGCCGCGCGTCTGGCTGGCCGATTGCGCCGGGGCGGAACAGGCCTGGACCCTGGCCGTGCTGCTGGAAGAGGAAGGCCTGCTGGCCCAGACCGAAATCCACGCCACGGTGGGCAGCGACGAGCTGCTGGCCGAAGCCGCCGCCTGCCGCATTCCCGTTGAACGGCTGGCGCAATGCCAGCGCCTGTATGAATACGCGGGTGGCACAGCCAGCCTCTCGGCCCATTTCCAGATGGAGGAAGGCCACGCCGTGCTGCTGCCGCAGCTTCGCAGCCGCATCAGCTGGGCGCAATACAATCTCGTGACGGACGCCTCCTTCAACGAATTCCAGCTCATCGTCTGCCGCCGCGCCCTGCCCGACTTCGGCCCGCTGCTGCGCCAGCGCGTGCTGCGCCTGTTCCACGCCAGCCTCGCCCCGCTCGGCATCCTCGGCCTCGACCGCCCCCTCGCCAGCGACGACGCCCACGCCCGCCACTACCAGCAGCTCCTGCCCCAGCAAGCCTGGTACAAGCGCACCGCTTAAACCCTGGCTTCGCCTCGACCTATTTATTGACGGAGGATGCGATGGACAGCAAGTTCAATTATGGCGATATCATCCAGGTTGCCCCCGACGCGCCAGCGGAGCTGCGGGCCGGCGAGCGCGGCTGGATTGTCGGCGTATTTACTGAAAGACAAGGTTCAGGCTTCGACCATTTCCCCCCTGGTGTGGCGTATACGGTCGAGTATGAGGATGGAAGCTCGGCCGAGGTGCATGAAATGCACCTGCGGCTTGATCCTTAAGAATCGCGTCTGTCAGCCTGACAGGCGCGCGATGCGGCTTAAGCGCGCGACTGGCCGGTTTCCAGCATCTTGCGCACTTCGGCGGCCAGCGCCTCGCTCTTCTGGTCGGGTTCTTCGAGAGTACGCGAAGGTGGCAGCTCGATGCCGCGCTTGACAGCGGGACGTTCGCCGACCTGGGCCAGCCAGCGCTGCAGATGCGGCAAGCCTTCGGTCTCCACACCCGACCATTTGTGCGTGCGTATCCAGGCCCAGTTGGCGATATCGGCAATCGAATATTCGCTGCCGGCCAGGTATTCATTGTCCTTCAGATGCCCATCCAACACGCGGAACAGGCGCCGGCTCTCGCCCTGGTAGCGGTCGATGGCGGCCTGGATTTTTTCCGGGAAATAGCGGAAGAATACATTGGCCTGCCCCATCATCGGCCCCACGCCGCCCATCTGGAACATCAGCCATTGCAGGGCGCGCGAGCGGGCTTTGGGGTCTTCGGGCAGCAGGCGGCCGGCCTTTTCGGCCAGGTAGATCAGGATCGCGCCCGACTCGAATACGGCGAAATCGTCATTGGCGCGGTCGACGATGGCGGGAATGCGCCCGTTGGGATTGATGGCCAGGAACCAGTCTTGCTTCTGCTCATTGGCCGACAGGCTCAGCACATGCATGGTGTACGGCAATTGCAATTCTTCCAACGCAATGGAAATCTTGTGACCGTTAGGTGTGGCGGCGGTATAGAAGTCGATCATAAATGTCCTTGTCTGCCTGCTGCAATGAATGGAAACAGATCATAGCGTCATTCATACACTTTTGCTGCGGAACAAAAAAAGACCGGCCGCAATCTGAGGAGGGAGCCGGTCAAAACGCTATACTTAGCGCGGGGATAGTGGTTCCAACGGGCAACCCACCCATCGGGAAGAAACTGTGCCAGTTAGGGGCAAACTGGCAGCCTGTCGCGCGACAGGGATCGCGCGCTACGGAGTACACTTTGCCATCCTTTCTTATAGGCAGGCTTAGGACTTCATTAAAAGAAGAAAGCTATCCCATGAGGAAATTTCAATTCCGACAACTCGGCGTAGGCGGAAAGCTCACTTTCTTTACCTTCAGCCTGGTGAGTCTGATTCTCGCCATCCTCATCGTGCTGATCAGCAGCAGCACCACCGCCCTGCTCGAAGAACGCGAAATCAAGGGACTGAATACCGAATTGCGCGGCGTGCGCGATATGGTGGAAGTCTTCAACGGCGCCGTCACCAGCGAAGCGAACAGCTTTGCCAATGTGCTGGCCGCCTCCTACAGCGGCAAATTCGCGCTCGATCCCGGCCAGACCGTCGACGTCGGCGGCAAACCCTCCCCCGCCCTCAGCGACGGCGGCAAGGTGCTGAACATGGACTTCAGCATCCCCGACCGCTTTACCGCGCAAAGCGGCGCCGTCGCCACCGTGTTCGCCGCCAGCGGCGAGGATTTCATCCGCATCTCCACCTCGGTCAAGAAGGAAGACGGCGAGCGCGCGGTCGGCACCCTGCTCGACCGCGCCCACCCCGGCTACGCCGCACTACGCTCGGGCCAGAGCTATACCGGCCTGGCCACGCTGTTCGGCAAGCAGTTCATCACGCGCTACGACCCGATCCGCGACGCGGCCGGCAAGGTGGTCGGCATCCTGTTTGTGGGCGTCGATGTGTCGCGCGAGATCGCGGTGCTGAAAGAACGCATCAAGGCCATCAAGGTCGGCGAGACCGGCTACTTCTATGTGCTCGATTCCCGCCCCGGTCCCGATTACGGCAAGCTGATTATCCACCCGGCACGCGAAGGCGCAAACATCCTCAATTCCAAGGACTCGTCCGGCCATGAATTCATCAAGGACATGCTGGAGAAGAAAAACGGCGTGATCCGCTACCCCTGGCTGAACCCCGGCGAAACCTCGGCGCGCGAAAAGGTCGTGGCCTATGGCTTGGTCAAGGACTGGAACTGGGTGATCGGCGGCGGCGCCTATGTCGAGGAAATCACGCGCGAGGCGGTCAGCCTGCGCACCCGCTACGCCCTGTTCGGCTTTGCCGCGCTGCTGCTGTTCGCGCTGGCCCTGTACTTCGTGGTGCGCAAAATCGTCACCCTGCCGCTGGCCCATGCCCAGGATGCGGCGCGCCAGATCGCCGACGGCGACCTGCGCGTGCGCCTGCAGGCCGAAGGCGACGATGAAATCGGCCGCATGGCCGAAGCAATGAACGGCATCAGCAGCAGCCTGTCCTCGGTGGTGGGCCAGGTGCGCTCGGGCGCCGACCATATCGCCACCGCTTCCGGCGAGATCGCCAGCGGCAACCAGGATCTCTCCTCGCGCACCGAACAGCAGGCCGGCGCGCTGGAGAAAACCGCCAGCTCGATGGAGGAACTGACCGCCACCGTACGCCAGAATGCCGACAATGCGCGCCAGGCCAGCCAGCTGGCGCAAAGCGCCTCCGACATCGCCCAGCGCGGCGGCACCGTGGTGTCGCAGGTGGTGGAAACCATGGGCGCGATCGATGCCTCCTCGCGCAAGATCGTGGACATCATCTCGGTCATCGACGGCATCGCTTTCCAGACCAATATCCTGGCCCTGAACGCCGCAGTGGAAGCGGCGCGCGCCGGCGAACAGGGGCGCGGCTTCGCCGTCGTTGCCGGCGAGGTGCGCAATCTGGCCCAGCGTTCGGCCGCCGCTGCGCGCGAGATCAAGGAGTTGATCGACGATTCGGTCGGCAATGTCAACGCCGGCAGCAAGCTGGTACAGGAGGCCGGGTCCACCATGGGCGATGTGGTCAGCAGCGTGCAGCGCGTGACCGACATCATGAACGAGATCCGCTCCGCCAGCGAAGAGCAGACGGCTGGCATCGAACAGGTCAACACCGCCATCGTCAACATGGACCAGGTGACGCAGCAGAACGCGGCCCTGGTGGAGGAAGCGGCGGCGGCGGCCAGCGCCTTGCAGGAGGAAGCGGCCAAGCTGGCGCAGGTGGTGCGCACCTTCCGTATCGGCGGCGAAGCCTGAATCCGGCGCATAAAAAAATGCCCGCATCCACGATGCGGGCCAAGGGATTCAAATCGGGAGAGATTTGAAAGAGCGGGGGAATCATCTCACACGCTTGTTACGCCGGCATGACAAATGCACCATACACTGTCACAATCGGGGGGCTGCGAAACAAGCGTCTTGTTTTCAAGATAGTCCAAGTTCGCCAGGACAAACTCTCCAATACTCACAATGCCCAGTTTTTTCAGGTCGTCCGCAACACTCATCCTTTCCCTGCTGCTGACGGCCTGCGTCTCGCCCCCTGCGCCAGACAGCGCGCCCGCCCCGGCGGAAGCGCTCCCACACAGCACCGATGCCAGCTTCCCGCCCGCCGTCTACCGCCAGACCAAGGCCGGCGGCCAGCCTGTATTCAAAATCAGCGCGGACGATTCCCTGCTCGCCGTCACCGTGCGGCGCGGCGGCCTGCTGGCGCGCCTGGGCCATGACCATGTGGTCGCGGTGCGCAAGCTGGAAGGCTATGCCGCGCCTGGCCTGCAGCGGGCCGACCTGCGTTTTCGCCTGGATGAAATGACGGTCGACGAAAGCGGCTTGCGCGCCGAAGCCGGCCTGCACACCGAACCTTCGGCCGACGCCATCGCCGGCACCCGCCAGAACATGCTGACCCGCGTGCTCGATGCGGAAAACCATCCCTGGGTGCTGCTGCAAATCCAGCGCAAGGGTGAGGTGCTGGACGCTGCCGTGACCCTGCATGGCGTCACACGCAACTACCAGATTCCGGCGCGGATCACGGTCACGCCGCGCGGCCTGAGCGCCAGCGGCACGCTGGCCTTCAAGCAAAGCGATTTCGGCATCACGCCCTTTGCCGTGATGGGCGGCGCGCTGGCCGTGAAGGACGAACTGGAACTGCGCTTCGCCGTCACCGCCCGCTGAAGCCTGCGCCTAGCGCGCCACGATCAGGCGCAGGCCCAGGCCAACGAAGACGGCGCCCGCCACGCGGTCCAGCCACATGCCGGCCGATGGATTGCGGTTGATCCACTTGCCAACGGCACCCGAGAAGTAGCCCAGCATGCCAAACAGCAGGCAGCCCTGGGCGGTGAAGACCAGGCCCAGTTGCGCCGTCTGCCAGCTCACGCTGCCCTGCCCCGCCACCACGAACTGCGGCAGGAAGGACAGGAAGAACAGCACCACCTTGGGGTTGATGGCGTTGGCGAACAAGCCTTTGCCGAAAAGGCGCAGCAGCGTTTCATCCGGCAGCCCCTGCCCTTCGACGCGGGCACCGCCCCGGCTGCGCAAGGCGCCGATGCCCATCCAGATCAGATACAGGCCGCCCGCCACCTTCAGCGCCGTAAAGGCCGGCGGCGAGGCGGCGATCAGCGCGCTCACGCCCAGAGTGGCCAGCAAGGTATGGCTCAAACAACCCAGCGCGCAGCCCAGGCCGAAGGCCATGCCCTGTTTGCGTCCGCGCGACATGCCGACGCTGAGGACCATCAAATTATCCGGCCCCGGCGACGCGGTAATCAGCAGGGCGGCGGCCAAAAAGCCGAAAAACTGTTCAGGCGAAATTAGCACAATAGCATTTCCATCCAACAAAGAAAGTGGAATCATACTAAAAACTGTGTCAGCACCGTTGGCCTTCCTGGCCGCCAGACAGCCCGATGTCGATTAAAATCCTGTCTCTTCCATATTAAAAGTCATCGTTCCGAGCCGTGTCCCGCCTTGCCCGTCGTATTCCGCCGCCAGTCTGGCTGGCATATCTGGTGCTGTTGCAGCTGTTCTGCGGCGCCTTGGCGTTCGCCGCGCCGGCTGCCTCCAGCCCTGCGCCGGAACTCGCGCTGACGGCCGGCGCCAGCCTCGAAGTCGATCTGGCCGGCCGCCTGTATCAGGCGCAGGACGAAGTCATGCCTGCCGACGCCGAGCAGGCGCAAGCCCTGCTGGCGCGCCTAAAGCCAGCCGCCAACGTCGATCTGCTGGGCGGCGCCTACTGGCTGCATGCGCGCGTGCGCAACAGCAGCAATGAAACGGCCTGGGTGCTGGATATTAATGAAACCCTGATCGACCGCATCGACATCCGCATCTTCCGCGGCGACGGCCAGGTCGACCGGATGCAAAGCGGCTACCGCGCCAGCCACGAATACTTCCTCCACTACGGCAAACCCTTCGCGCTGCTGCCCGGCGAAACCGTCGACGTGCTGCTGCGCTTCGACAGTCCCTATTACGCCCGCGTTCCCGGCTTTGCCTTTGTGCCGCAGGCCGAATACCGCGCCCTGGTGGCAAAAGAGAATACGCTGTTCATCGGCTGCCTGGGCGCGCTGGCCTCGATGGCCATCTTTAACTTCTTCATCTACCTGATCACGCGCCAACGCGCCTCCATCTACTACGCCGCCTACGTCGTGGCTTACGCTATCGGCTGGGCACTGACTTTCCACCTTGGCACCGATTTGTTCGGCTGGCGCCAGCTGAATGTGCACTACATCTTCTTCTTCCTGCTGCCGGTACTGAGCACCCTGTTCTATACCAATTTCCTGCACTTGAAGGAGAACGCGCCGCGCCTCTACCGCGCCAGCTATGCCAATCTGTGGCTGTCGCTGCTGATGCTGCCCAGCTGCTTCTTCGCGCTGCCGTGGGCCCACACGCTGGCCACGCTGGCCATCATGGTCTGGATGATCCTGGCCCTTTCCAGCGGCATCGTGGTCTGGCGCAAGGGCTACCAGCCGGCGCGCTTCTTCGTGCTGGGCTTCCTCGCCCTACTCATGCCCGGGCTGATCGTGCTGCCGAATAATCTGGGCCTGATGCCGCGCGTGTTCGACAATACCCAGCTGGCAGCCCTGCTGGGCGGGACGCTGGACGGCATCCTGCTGGCCTTCGCCCTGGCCGACCAGATCCGCCTGCTGCGCAACAACCTGGAGCAGCGGGTGCAGGAACGCACGGCCGAACTGAGCGAAGCCAAGGAACATGCCGAAGTGGTGAGCCGCCACCGCATCGACTTCCTGTCGGCCATGAGCCACGACATCCGCACCCCGCTGGCGGGCGTGATCGGCATGCTCAAGTTCGCGCTGCGCGACCATTCGGTGCAAGGGCGCACCGAGGAATATCTGCGCATCGGCCTGCAGAACAGCCAGGCGCTGCTCGCCATCCTCAACGACATCCTCGACTTCTCGAAGATCGATGCGGGGCGCCTGAGCATCGAGACCGTGGACCTCGACCTGCAAGCCCTGGTCGACGACGCCATCGGCATCCTGCAGGCCCAGGCCGACGCCAAAAGCCTGCTGCTGCGGCGCGAACTGGCGCTCGACCTGCCGCGCTATGTGAGAGGCGACCCGACCCGCATCCGCCAGATCCTGCTTAATCTCCTGGGCAATGCCATCAAGTTTACCGACAGCGGCGAAGTACGGCTGGAAGGCCACGCCACGCCTGGCGCGCAGGGCAAGATCATGGTCAGCTTCAGCATCAGCGACACCGGCCCCGGCATCCCCGCCGCCACCCTGCCCCGCCTGTTCCAGAAATTCGAACAGGCCGACCACTCGACCACACGTCGCTACGGCGGCACCGGACTGGGTCTGGCCATCTGCAAGGAGCTGGTGCAGCTGATGGGCGGCACCATCCACGCCGAGAGCACCGTCGGCCAAGGCTCCACCTTCAGCTTCCGTCTGCCGCTGGAAGCGGGCATGCCGCCGGAAGCCGATCCGCTCTCGGTGCCGCGCCACGAACGCCATGCCTACAAGCTGCGCGTGCTGTGCGCCGAAGACGTGCGCACCAACCAGATCATCATCAGCACGCTGCTGGAGAATATGGGCCACGCCGTGCATATCGTCGAAAACGGCGTGCAGGCATTGGAAGCGCTGACCGCCGCCAGCTACGACCTAGTGCTGATGGATGGCCGCATGCCGCAGATGGACGGCGAACAGGCCGCACGCCTGATCCGGCGCGGCGGCACGGCCGACTACCCGGTGCGCGACGCGCTGATCCCCATCATCGCCCTCACCGCCAATGCCAGCGATCATGACCGCGCCCGCTATCTGGCGGTGGGCATGGACGGCTTCCTCAGCAAGCCGGTGGACGAACGCCTGCTCTACGACCAGATCGAAAAAACCATCGCCCAGTTGCTGAACTGGGGCCGTCCGCTGCCGGTGCAGGCCCCCTCCCCATTGCGCGCAGACGCCGCCGTGCCGGCCGGCCTGGATAGCGGCAATCCACAGGAAGCCCGGCTGGCCGCACAATTCGGCGTCGCCCCGGCCGAAACGGCCGCCGCTGCCGGCGCCATTCAGATCATGCCGCTGGCCGGCCTCTCGGCCCAGCACATGCAGCGCATCACCAACGCCTTTCTCGACGAAGCCCCGCGCCGCCTGGAGCTGGCGCGCAAAGCCGCCCTGGCCGGCAACGGTCCGGCCGCCTCCTCCGCCTTCCACGCCCTGAAAGGCAGCGCCGGCTACCTCAGCTCCGACGCACTGCACCGCCTCTGCCACCAGCTCGAGCAACTCGCCGCCGCCGGCGAGCTCGGCCAAGTGTGCGCCCTCCTCCCCGAGCTGCAAACCCGCCTCGACCAAGCCTGCGCCGACCTGCGCAGCGACACCCCAGTTTGACCCAAATCAAAGAATATCCCACCCTGGTGTCAGGCACGAAGGTCGGACATTCTTTGCGCAAGATCAAAGAATGTCTAGCTCTGGTGCCTGACACCAGGGTGGGACATTTGCTGATCTGGATCAAAGGAGGGGCGGGCTTGGCAGGGATTGGCGGCGGCGTGTAGCATGTCGGGGATGAAGATGAATCATGCTCGCGCCTGGGTGCGCATGCCGTCGGGCAAGCGGCTCGATTTGCTGGATCCGACGCCTTTTGATTGGGATGATGCGGATCTGGCATTGGGCTTGGCGCGGACTTACCGCTGGGGCGGCCATTCGGCCTGGCCGCTGCCTTTGTCGGTGGCGCAGCATTCGATTACGGTGATGCAGTTGCGCCGGCTGTGGTCGGCCACGCCGCTCGATCCGGTGACGGAACTGCGCGAGCTGCTGCACGATGCCGAAGAGGGTCTGCTGGGTTTCGATTGCATTTCCGTACTCAAGCCTTTTCTCGGCGAGAGCTTCCGCGAATTGAGCCAGCGGCTGGAGACGGCGGTATTCCGCCGCTATGGTCTGCCGGCCTGGACCCGCGCCGAGCACCGCGTCCACAAGCGCGCCGACCGCATCGCCGCCGCCAGCGAGGCGGTCCATGTGGTGGGCTGGTCGCGGCAGGAGGTGCGCGGCATTTTGAAGATCCGCAGCGAGCCGGTGCAGGACGATCCTTTGCAGGCCTTGTATGGGGGACGGCCGTGGGAACCCTGGCCGCCCGATCTGGCGCAGGAGCGCTTTCTGGCCGAATTAAAGCGCCTGATAAACGCGGTCTGACGCATAAGTGAAGCTTCTCCTCACAAATCTCCGCTAAGAAGACGTTTTTAAAGCAGATTTTCGAGTTATCCACTTCCGCTGTGGATAAAGATGTGGAAAAGCCCATCTTGACAAGCCGGGAGGCCAGCACTGGCGCGGGTTTCAACAAATTGCCCATTCTTCAGGCAAATATTTACCTCTTTAAAATCAATGAGTTGCACGTGCCATTTGCGCAAAATCAAAGCGTTTTCCCGCCTCTTGAAAATTTATTTTTCGCCGCCCATCTTGGTGCACAACAGACGCTTGAATCCTTTGACAAAAATACTAGCGAGGAATAGTGTCACCACTATGGTAGCTGCTTGATTGACTAGCCAGGGATACTGCATGGACGCGAAAGCAACAGACGACGACGCCAGTACCAACTGGATGATAGAAGATGAGGCTCCCACTCCGGAGGAGCAAAACCCAGCCGCCAGCCCGGAGCCATGGCGCGTCCTGATCGTCGATGACGATGTGGACGTGCATGTGGTCACCAAATTCTCCCTCAGCAACGCCTGTTTCATGGGCCGCCGCCTGAGTTTCCTGCACGCCTATAGCGGCGACGAGGCCATCAATATCCTGCGCAGTACGCCGGATATTGCCCTGATCCTGCTCGATGTGATCATGGAGACCAGCGACGCCGGCCTGAAGGTCGCCACCAAGGTGCGCGAAGTGCTGCACAACAAGCTGGTGCGCATCGTGCTGCGCACGGGCCAACCCGGCCAGGCGCTGGAGCACAGCATCATCCTCGATTACGACATCAACGATTTCTGGTGCAAGAGCGACCTGACCACGCGCAAGCTGTTTACCACGGTGATTTCCTCGCTGCGCGGCTATGCCGGCCTGCAGGAATCGGAACAGCGCATCGCTGCCCTGCAAGCCGAGCTGGACAAGGCACAGCGCCATGAACAGCAGGCGGCGGCGGCCCTACTGGCGCTGCAGCAGGGCGACAGCTGGTCGGGCGAGCTCAGCATCGGCGAACCGCCCAGCCGGGTCGCCCTCAACGCCACGCCAAGCTCCGAAAACGGGCAGTTTACGGTCAGCGGAAAGATACTGTAGAATTACTGTACAGGCATACAGCCCGACTTCCATCGCCGTATGCCGCAGATTGGCTCGCGCGGCCACAGACTTTCCTATTCCCAGCTCAGCTATCTCTTCCTAAGTAACGGATTGTAAAGCGCTTTTTGAAATATCCACATCGATTGTGGATATCTTTGTTGATAAGGCTGGCTTGACAAGGCAAACAGCCCGTAACGACGCCATCTATAACAAACTGCCCATTCGGTGGGCAATAAATTTAGCCAATAAAATCAAACACTTAAATTATCACAAATTCTCACACAGCAAGAATGGCGAAAAAATTACGCCGATTCAAAAAAGACAATTTTTGTGAATAACATAACATTCCGCCCGGCTGGGCGGAATGCCCGCGACCGATGCCTCAGTGCACCAGGCGGCGCCGCAATTCGGGTTGCAGCAAGACCCTTTCAATGACTTGCGGATTGATGTTGTGCGACTTCAGGTACTCGATGGCACACATGGTATTGAAGCAATCCTGTACGGCAATGCCCTTGTCCACGATCGCGCTGCTCTGCAAATCCGTGCGCTGCTGAAACAGCTCGCTTACTTCGGCCAGGTGATGCGGGTGGAGAGTCGAAACGTCCATCATGATCCTTCCAGCGATTAAGTAATTTTAGGAATGCTGCCGTTCCCGCGGCAGTCTGAGAGGAGTATCCGACACCAACTGCCAAAGTCAATGGCAGCTTTCCATGATTGCGCGGATTTTCTTCCAACTTGCAAGCTTGCTCGGAAGCAGTAATGCGGAATGGACAGGGAGCAGACAGCAATTGATAATCCCATCATGGAAAACAGCGCCGACCGCCCCCGTCCCCAGTCCCTTACCGACCTCTTCATCTCCTTCACCCTGCTCGCCCTGCAGGGCTTCGGCGGCGTGGTGGCCGTGGTCCAGCACGAACTGGTCGAGCGCAAGCGCTGGCTGACCCAGGAGGAATTCCTGGAAGAATGGTCGGTCGCACAAAGCATGCCCGGGCCGAATGTGGTCAATATGAGCATGATGATCGGCGCGCGCTACTTCGGCCTGCCGGGCGCGCTGGCGGCCATGGGCGGCATGCTGCTGATTCCGCTGCTGGTGGCGCTGGGCCTGGCCAGCCTGTATGGCGAATTCTCCAGCTATCCGCAGGTGGCCGGCGCGCTGCGCGGCATGGCGGCCGTGGCCGCCGGACTGATCGCGGCCACCGGGGTCAAACTGGCGACGGCGCTGAAAAACCATCCCCTGCCCTTGCCGCTGACCTTGGGCTTTGCCCTGCTGGGCCTGATCTTCATGGCCTTGCTGCACCTGCCGATGCTGGCGACCCTGATCGGCATCGGCGGCCTGAGCTGCGTGCTGACTTACCGCCGGCTGAAGCCATGAACGCGCCCTTGCATATCGTGCTTAGCTGGAATGACTGGCTGCAGCTGTTCGGCCAGTATCTGCTGCTGTCCTGCATGTCGGTGGGCGGGGCGATCTCGACCACGGCCGAGATGCACCGCTTCCTGGTCGAACAGCACGGCTGGCTGAGCCAGACCCAGTTCAATGAATCGATCGCTATCGCCCAGGCCGCACCGGGGCCGAATGTGCTGTTCGTAGCCCTGATGGGCTGGAATGTGGGCCTGAATGCGGGCAGTTATGCAGCCGCCGTGCTGGGCGTGCTGGTGACCATGGTGGGCATCATGCTGCCCAGCAGCGTGCTGGCGCTGCTGGCGGCCGGCTGGGGCCACCGCAACCGCGAGTTGCGCGCCGTACGCGCTTTCAAGCAGGGCATGGCGCCGGTGGTGATTGCGATGCTGGTGTCGACCGGTTTGATCCTGGGTGGCGCCGATCAGGATGCCGCCACGCATTGGCCGTTGTGGCTGCTGTCTATCGTGGCCGGCCTCATCGTCTGGCGCACCCGCCTCCATCTGCTGTGGCTGCTGGCGGCCGGTGCGCTGCTGGGCGCCCTGGGCCTGGTCTGAGGCGCCATGCCGCTGTAAACACAAACGGCCCGCGCGCAGCGGGCCATTCCGGACAGGCGGAAGCCGCCCTTGCCTTATTCCTTGATCGATTCGATGGCGAAGGTCAGGGTCACATCGTCGCTGACGGCAGGCGCATACTTGCCGGCATTGAACTCGGTGCGTTTGATCTTGGCCACGGCGTTGGCGCCGCAGGCGTCGCGCTTCAGCATCGGGTGCTGGGCGCAGTGGAAGGATGTCACTTCCAGCGTCACGGGCTTGGTCACGCCCTTCACGGTCAGATTGCCTTCGACCGAAGCCAGCTTGTCGCCGCTGAAGTTGAATTTGGTGGACTTGTAGGTGATGGTCGGATACTTGGCGGTGTCGAAGAAGTCCGCGCCCTGCAGGTGGCTGTTGAAGGTATCGTTGCCGGAATCGACGGATTTGCTGTCGATGGTCACGTCAACGGAACCGGTTTTGGCGGCGCGGTCGATAACGATCTTGCCGCTGGTCTTGTCGAAACGGCCCACCTGGGTCGAATAGCCGAAGTGGCTGTATTCGAAGCGCGGATAGGTGTGGTTGCCGTCGATGACGAAGGTTTCCGGGGCGGCGAAGGCGGACAGCGAGAAGCCGGCGGCCAGTGCGAGGGCGAGCAGTTTTTTCATGTGGACTCCGATTAAAAGATGGAACCGATTATGCACATGGATGAATATCCGTGTAAAACGCATAATTTACCGTTTTACTATCGAGAAAATCGATAATGCGGATGCGCCTGCCAAAACGGCAGTGCCATGATGATAACGCGGGAATGGGAAGGCCGCCGCCCTGGCGGTTTTAAAGGTGCTCAGGCGGCGGCAGGCTGGCTCAGAGGGTATTGCGGCGGCGCGGATGCGGCGGATGGTTGCAGCAGGCGGTTCAGCAACTGCTCTTCGAGTGCGGCGAAAGCGGCGCTGCCGCGCTGGCGCGGACGCGGCAGATTCACCGGCAGATCAAGCGCGATGCGGCCATCCTCGATCAGCAGCACGCGGTCGGCCAGGGCCAGCGCTTCCTGCACATCATGCGTGACCAGCACGGCGGTGAAGCCGCGTTCGCGCCACAGCGACTCGATCAGCTGCTGCATCTCGATGCGGGTCAGCGCATCAAGCGCGCCCAAAGGCTCGTCCAGCAGCAGCACATTTGGCTCGTGCAGCAGCGCGCGCGCCAGGGCCACGCGCTGGCGCTGGCCGCCCGAGAGTTCGGCCGGCCAGTCGTCGCAGCGGTCGCCCAGGCCGACGGCGGCCAGCGAGGCGGCCGCCGCATACCAGCTGTGGCGCGCGCCGAGACCCACGTTTTCCAATACCGTCTTCCACGGCAGCAGGCGCGCTTCCTGGAACATGATGCGCAGCTCGGTCTCGATGCGCCCGCCCGCGATATCCACGCGGCCGGCGTCGGCCTGCTCCAGCTGGGCGATGGTGCGCAGCAGCGTGCTCTTGCCGCAGCCGCTGCGCCCGACCACGGCGACGAATTCGCCCGGACGGATGTGCAGGTCCACCTGGTCCAGCACGGGCCGCGTCTGCGTATAAGACTTGCTCAAGCCATGCAGCTTGACGCTGACGCCCAGCCGCGCATTCAGGCTGCGCGCGCGCGGCGGCGGCGCCGGTTCGGGCGGGTCAACGTAGTAATACAGATCGGTATCGATGGAAACCGGAGACAGAAGCATCGTTTTCTCCTTAACGGTAAGCTGGATTCCAGCTCAGGAAATGGCGCTCCAAAGCGCGCGCCAGCAGATCGGCAGCCTTGCCCAGCAAGGCGTACAGCAGAATCCCGACCAGCACCACATCGGTTTGCAGGAACTCGCGTGCATTCATCGTCATATAACCGATGCCCGCCTGCGCCGAAATGGTTTCGGCCACGATCAGCAGCACCCATACCAGGCCAAGCGCAAAGCGCACGCCCACCAGGATCGAAGGCAAGGCGCCCGGCAGGATCACATCGCGGTACAAGGCCCAGCCGTGCAGGCCGTAGCTGCGCGCCATCTCGATCAGGCTCTGGTCGGCGTTGCGGATGCCGTGAAAGGTATTCAGGTAGACCGGGAAGAACACGCCTACCGCCAGCAGGAACAGCTTGGCGCTTTCGTCGATGCCGAACCACAGGATCACCAGCGGGATCAGGGCCAGCGCCGGGATATTGCGGATCATTTGCAGCGTCGTGTCGAGCAGCGTGGCGGCGCTGCGGAAGCTGCCCGTCAGCAGGCCCAGTGCCAGACCGCTACCGGCGCCGATGGCAAAGCCGGCCGCCGCGCGCCACAAGCTCTTGCCGAGGTGCTGCCACAATTCGCCGCTGGCGGCCAGCGTATAGAAGGCCTGCGCCACCGCCCAGGGTTCGGGCAGCACGCGGCTGGACAGCCAGCCGATGCGCGACGCCAGCTCCCACACGATCAGCAATGTCGCCGGCAGCAGCCAAGGCGCCAGCGCCGCGAAGGCGGCATGGTTCGCAAAACGCTTGCTCATTACGCGGCCTTCCTCGGCAGCAGCTCGGTCGCCATCACCTCGCCGAAAGGTCCACTCAGCGACTGCTCGCCCGCGTGCCGGCCTTTGCCCAGCAGCGGGAACAGCAGCTCGGCAACGCGGTAGGATTCTTCCAGATGCGGGTAGCCGGAGAAGATAAAGGTCTCGATGCCCAGCGCCGCATACTCGCGGATGCGCTCGGCCACCGTCTCCGGATCGCCGACCAGGGCCGTGCCGGCGCCGCCGCGCACCAGGCCCACGCCCGCCCACAGATTGGGTGAGACTTCCAGCTTGTCGCGCCGTCCGCCATGCAGGGCTGCCATGCGGCGCTGGCCTTCCGAGTCCATGCGCGCAAACACCGACTGCGCCTTGGCGATCACCTCATCATCCAGATGGCTGATCAGCTCATCGGCGGCGCGCCAGGCCTCTTCATTCGTTTCGCGCACGATCACATGCAGGCGGATGCCGAAGCGCACGCTACGGCCGTGGCGCGCGGCGCGGGCGCGGATGTCGGCGATCTTCTCGGCCACGGCGGCCGGCGGCTCGCCCCAGGTCAGGTAGACGTCCATCTGCTCGGCCGCCAGCGCATGCGCCGCTTCCGACGAGCCGCCGAAGTACAGCGGCGGATACGGCTTCTGCACCGGCGGATACAGCGTCTTGGCGCCTTTCACCTGCAGATGCTTGCCATCGAAATGGAAACCGCCTTCCCCGCCCTCGCCCGCCAGCGCACCGCGCCAGATGCGGATGAATTCATCGGAGATCTCATAGCGTTCCGCGTGATCGGCGAACAGGCCGTCGGCTTCCAGCTCCTGCGGGTCGCCACCCGTCACCACATTGATCAGCAGCCGTCCATTCGACAGCCGGTCGAAGGTCGATGCCATGCGCACCGCCAACCCCGGCGTGGACAGGCCCGGCCGCACCGCCACAAGGAACTTCAGTTTCTTGGTCACATTGATCAGCGAGGATGCGACGATCCATGGGTCTTCGCAGGAACGGCCGGTCGGCAGCAGCACGCCGTCATAGCCCAGCGAATCGGCGGCCACCGCAACCTGCTTCAGATAATCGGCATCGACCGCGCGCGCGCCCTTGCTGGTGCCCAGGTAACGGCTGTCGCCATGCGTGGGGATGAACCAGAACACATTCAAAGACATAATCCATCCTCCTCAAAGCTGCTGCGCCAGCAGCGCTTCCTTGACTGCGATCGGTTTCGGGATCAGCTTCAGCGCGGCGAAGGCGTCCGCCACTTTCTGCTGCTCGCGGATCACCTCATGCGAAACCGGCTTGACGCCGTAGGCATAACGCGCCGCCGCCAGTTCCACCACCGAGGTATCGAGGCCGGTCTGCTGCGCCAGGATCGCCGCCACCTCCTTCTGATTGCGCTTGCCCCACTCGTCCACCGCCGCCAGCTCGTCGATGATGATGCCGACGATCTCGGGATTCTTCTGCGCATAACTGCGCGAAGCCAGGTAGAACTGGTGGTTGGAAACGATGCCACGGCCATCGGCCAGCACGCGCGCGCCCAACTGCTTCTCGGCTGCCGCCAGGAAGGGATCCCAGATGGCCCAGGCATCGACGCTGCCGCGCTCAAAGGCGGCGCGCGCATCGGCGGGCGGCAGGAATACCGGTTCGATATCGCGGTAAGCCAGGCCAGCCTTCTCCAGCGCCTTGAGCAGCAGATAATGCACGTTCGAGCCCTTGTTCAGCGCCACCTTCTTGCCCTTCAAATCGGCCACGCTGCGCAAAGCGGAATTCTTCGGCACCACAATGGCTTCGCTGGTGGGCGACGGCGGCTCGTTGCCGACGTAGACCAGGTCCGCGCCTGCCGCCTGAGCGAAGATGGGCGGCGCTTCGCCCACCGTGCCGAAATCGATGCTGCCCACATTCAGACCTTCCAGCAGCACCGGGCCGGCCGGGAACTCGGTCCACTTCACATCGATGCCACGCGCGGCGAGGCGGCGCTCCAGCGTGCCGCGCCCTTTCAGCAAGGTCAGCGTGCCGTACTTCTGCAAGCCGATGCGCAGCACCGGCCGGCCCTGTGCCCGCGCACTGCCGGGCAAGCTGCCGGCAACGATTCCGGCCACCAGCATGCCCAGCGTACGGCGACGTAATACTCTCTTGTTGTCTACCTTCATATATTTTTCCTTATGCCGCCTGGCTGCCTGCGTTATAGGGGTGGTCACGCAGCGAGCGCGCGGGCAAGGCATGCGGTCCGACCGCATGTACGCTGGCGCCAGCGGGGCGCGTCTGGCGCAGCAGGCCTGACAACTCTTCGACGCCCGCCTGCACCCGCACCGCGATGGTCGGCGCCAGATTCAGCCCGCTATCGTCGTTCCATTGCAGCTGATGCGTGGTGCAGAACACGCTGGTCAGCACGTTCTTCGCCTCCAGCGCCTGCAGCACGGGCCGCAGCGCATAGTCCAGCGCCAGCAGGTGCGACTGGCTGCCCGCCGTGGCGATGGGCAGGATGTATTTATTGGCAAGGCCGTTCTGCGGCAGCAGGTCGAGGAAGGCTTTCAGCGCGCCGCTGTAGGCGGCCTTGTACACGGGCGTGGCAATCACCAGCGCATCGGCCGCCGCCACCGCTGCCAGCGCGCGGCGGATGGTCGCCTCTTCGCTATCGCCATGCAGCAGGGCGCGCGGCGGCAGGTCGCGGATATGCAGCCGTGAATGACGGTGGCCGCGCGCCGCCAGCTGATCGCCAATGTGCAACAGCAGGCGGCTGGAATTCGATGGAATGGCCGGACTGCCGGCCAGCAGGAGTATGCTCATCTCGTGTCCCCTTCTCGTTTCCATAAAGTTGTCGGTCAATTCAGACTACGGCGGCCGGCGCAAAAGCAAAACGAATTGTTTTGCAATTCCATATGCGAAAACTTCTCCATATCCAATCGGAATAAGCAAAGAAGTAATTTGTCGTGGACTGCTGAGCCTTAAGCAGCGATACTTTTACCCTCTCTATGGATACACACGATTCACTGATGACTATTCCCAGCAAGCTCCGGCCACAAGGAGCCACCCCGCGCGGCAAGGCGCTGATCCGTATCGACGCCGCCAGCAAGTCTTTCGCCCTGCCCAAGGGTGGCCGTTTCGACGCCGTGCGCAACGTCACGCTGGAAGTCAATGAAGGCGATATCTTTGGCCTGATCGGCAAGAGCGGCGCAGGCAAATCGACCCTGCTGCGCCTTTTCAATCTGCTGGAGCGCCCCGACAGCGGCAGCGTCACCATTGACGGCCAGGAGCTGACGGCCCTCGGCAAGAAAGCCCTGCGCGACGCGCGCCAGAACATCGGCATGATCTTCCAGCAATTCAACCTGCTGCAGAACGCTAGCGTTTTCGGCAACGTTGCCTTCCCGCTGCGCATTCACGGCGGCCATGACAAGGCGCAGATCGAAGAGCGCGTGCGCACCTGCCTCGACCTGGTGGAACTGGGCGACAAGGCCGACACCTATCCGGCCCAGCTTTCCGGCGGCCAGAAACAGCGTGTGGCGATTGCCCGCGCCCTGGCCAGCAAACCGGCCGTGCTGCTGTGCGACGAACCGACGTCCGCACTCGATGCGGAAACCACGCGCGCCCTGCTGCAAACCCTGAAGGACGTCAACCAGCGCCTGGGCGTGACCATCGTCATCGTCAGCCACGAGCTGGACGTGCTGGGCGCAATCTGCAATCGCGTGGCGGTGATCGAGGATGGCGCCGTGGCCGAAGAATTTGAACTGCATGATGGCGACGATACGCCGCGCAAGACGGCGCTGGGCCGCGAGCTGCTGCAATACGCCCGCGCCGCCGGCGCCCCCTCCACCTCCGCTGCCAAGGAGGCCGCTCATGTTTGAGAAACTGCTCCCCCTGCTGCCTGAACTCTGGACTGCCCTGGGCGAAACCATGACCATGCTGGGCATCGGTCTGTCCGCCGCCGTGCTGATCGGCGGCCCGCTCGGCATCCTGCTCTTCCTGGTATCCGAAGGCCAGTCGCTGCAAAACCGTCCCGCCGCCACGATACTCGGCTGGCTGGTGAACACGGTGCGCTCCTTCCCCTTCATCATCCTGCTGGTGGCGCTGACGCCGCTGACCCGCGTGCTGGCCGGCACCTCGATCGGTCCGCTGGCCGCCGCCGTGCCGCTGTCCTTCGCCGCCATCCCCTACTTTGCCCGCCTAGTGGAACAGAACCTGCGCGAAGTGCCGCGCGGCGTGATCGAAGCAGCGCACGCCATGGGCGCCAGCGAATTGCAGATCGTCTTCCATGTGCTGCTGGTGGAAGCGCGCTCCGGCCTGGTGCTGGCGCTAACGGTGCTGTCGATCAGCTTCCTCTCCTACTCCGCCGTGGCCGGCGTGGTGGGCGGCGGCGGCATCGGCGACCTCGCCATCCGCTACGGCTATTACCGCTTTGAGACCGATGTGATGGTCATTACCGTCGCCATCCTGATCGCCATCGTTCAAGTCATCCAATTCGGCGGCAACCGCCTCGCCAAACATCTCGACAAACGTTAAGGAAAACCATGTCCCGACTTTTTAGCACCCGCCGCAACCTCATTCTCGGCGCCCTCGCGCTGGCCTTCGCCGCCGGCAACGCCGCCGCCAAAGACCCGAAGGAACTCGTGATCGGCACCAGCGCCGGCAAATACGCCGACCAGCTCAAGCTCGGCATCAAGCCGATCCTGGAGAAACAGGGCTACAAGGTCAAGATCGTGGAATTCAACGATTATGTGCAGCCGAACTTCGCCCTGGCAGAAGGCTCGCTGGACGCCAATGTGTTCCAGCACATCGTCTACCTGAACAAGTTCGCCACCGAGCATAAGCTGGCCCTGTCGCCGCTGATCACCATCCCGACCGCCGCCATTGCGATCTACAGCCGCAAACACAAGTCGCTGAACGAGGTGAAGGAAGGTTCGACCATCGCCATGCCGAACGACCCCACCAACCAGGCCCGCGCCCTGGTGCTGCTGGATCAACTGGGCTGGATCAAGCTGCGCGCCGGCATCGACCCGCTGCGCGCTTCGGAACGCGATGTGGCCACGAATATCAAGAAGGTCAAGCTGATCGCGCTGGAAGCTGCCCAGCTGCCACGCTCGCTGCAGGACACCGACTACTCCTTCATCAACGGCAATTACGCCGAAGCCTCGGGCATCAGCCTGGCCGAAGCGCTGGTCACCGAGAAGATTTCGCCGAGCTACATCAATCTGGTGGCCGTCCGCACGGCCGACAAGGAGAAGCAGTTCGCCAAGGACATCGCCGCCGCCTACCGCTCGCGCGAATTCCTCGACATCACCAACAAATACTTCAAGAACTATTCGAAGACCGACTACCAGCAGGCCATGGAAGCTGCAACAGTGAAGAAGTAAGCTGGCGCAAGCTTATTGAAAAAACGGGACGGCTGCGAAGCCGTCCCGTTTTTCATTTCTGGCAAACCACTTCGAGCTTATCTAGCAATCGTTGCGCATCTGTGCCTGCGACACATTGCTGTTGGCCGGCACGCTCTGCGTCAGCCACACATTACCGCCGATGGTGGAGCCAGCGCCGATGGTGATGCGGCCCAGGATCGTGGCGCCGGCATAGATGACCACATCGTCTTCCACGATCGGGTGGCGCGGCGTGCCCTTGATCAGCGCGCCCGAGTCGTCGGCCGGGAAGCGTTTGGCGCCCAGGGTCACGTGCTGGTAGAGGCGCACGCGCTGGCCGAGGATGGCGGTTTCGCCGATCACCACGCCGGTGCCATGGTCGATGAAGAAGCTGGCGCCGATCTGCGCGCCCGGGTGGATGTCGATGCCGGTCAGCGAGTGGCTGATGTCGCAGATCATGCGCGCGATGAAGGGCGATCCGAGACGCTGCAGGCGATGCGCCAGGCGGTAATGCAGGATGGCGATGGTGCCCGGATAGCACAGCATGATCTCAGCGATCGAAGTGGCAGCCGGATCGCCCGCATAGGCGGCCTGCACGTCCGACACCAGCAAGGCGCGGATCTCCGGCAGTCCGGCCGCGAACTCGCGCGTGATCTCCTGCGCCTTGTACGTCAGTTCCGCCTCGTCGAGCGCTTCGGGACCGGCCGAGAACAGCAGGCCGCGCCGCACCTGTTCGGTCAGGCGGTTCAGCGTGGTATTCAACGTGTCACCAACGAAGTAGTCGATGCTCTCGTCGGTCAGGTTCGGCCGCCCGTAATGGGTGGGGAACAGCACGGCCGACAAACCATTGACGATGGTTTGCAGTGCCTCGCGCGACGGCAGCTCGCGCACCCTGCCCTGGTGGCGGATATTGTGCGTGGCTTCGCGCGACACACGCAACTGGTGGACGATGGAGTCGAGATTCCACTGGACCGGCTTGACGCCGGTGCCGTCAAAGGTATCGATGGTCATAGTTAAAATATAAACACAATTATTCAGCTTAATGGATGCCGCCCCACAAAACGAAGGAAGAATTTCATCAATCGATATGCGAAAAACGCATATACAAATCCCTAGCTGCAAGCAAGCCACTGCTGACTGGCGTAAAATACGTCCCTAACCAATCCTAGCTTATCCATGAATATATTGCTGACGCTCCTGTTGGCGGGCTTGACCATGGTCGGTCCACTCGCCATCGATACCTATTTACCTTCTTTCCCCGCTATCGCGCAAACCTTCAACGCCAGCCCGATCGCAATTCAGCAGACGCTCAGCCTCTTCCTGTTCACCTTCGCTTTCATGATGCTGTTCTACGGCACCCTGTCCGACAGCTTCGGACGGCGGCCGGTGATCCTGGTCTCGCTGGTGCTGTATATCGTGGCTTCGGTCGGTGGTGCGATTGCCGGCTCGCTCGGCTTCCTGCTGGCTTGCCGCGTGCTGCAAGGCCTGGCTTCGGGCGCCGGTTCGGTGATCGGCCGCGCCATCGTGCAGGACCGCTTTTCCGGCGCCGAAGCGCAGAAAATGCTGTCGAATATCATGATGTTCTTCGGCCTCGCGCCGGCGATTGCGCCGATCCTGGGCGGCTGGCTGCAAGTGAGCTTCGGCTGGCGCTCGATCTTCTGGTTCCTGGCCGCCTTTGGCGTGGTGATGTTCATCGCCGTCTACCGCTGGCTGCCAGAGAGTCTGGCCGTGAAAGACCGCCATCCCCTGCACCTTGGCACCATCGCCGGCAATTACTGGAAGGTGCTGCGCAACCGCAAATTCCTGATGTTGGCCGTGGCCCTCGGCCTGGCCTTCGGCGGCTTCGCCCTGTATATCGGTTCGGCGGCCTACTTCATCATGACCATCCTGCATCTGCCGGAAACGGCCTTCGCCTGGCTGTTCATTCCGCTGATCAGCGGCATGGTGATCGGTTCCGGCATGGCGGGCAAGCTGGCGCACCGCTACTCGCAACCGACGCTGGTGTGGATCAGCTATGCGGGCATGGTGGCATCGGCGCTGGTGAACGTGGCATATAACTACTTCTTCACCGCCGACGTGCCGTGGGCCGTGCTGCCGCTGTTCTTCTACTCGCTGGCGCTGGCCATTTCCATGCCGCCGATGTCGCTGATGGCGATGAATATGTTCCCGCAAAACAGCGGCCTGGCGGCATCGATGCAGTCCTTCATCCAGATGACCTTGTTCGCCGCCGTTTCCGGCCTGCTGGCGCCCCTGCTGTTCGACAGCGCGCTGAAACTGGCTGTGGGTGTGGCTGCTTTACTGCTTCTGAGCTTGCTAGCCTGGGTGCTGGCGCTGCCAGAGAAGAAAGCCGCGTAACACGGGTCAAGCCAGCGCCAGGGGTTCAAGGCCAGGGCGCTGGCGTCACATCCTCATATTGCGGGCCGCCCTGCTCCGGCTCCGGCACGTTCTGCTGTGGCACCAGATGCAGGCGCTGACCGGGCGGCAGGCCCAGACTCAGAATCTCCTTGCGGCTTTCTACAAAGTCGGATGAGCTCAGGGGATGCTGCGCATCAGGCCAGTTCGCAATCGCCCAGTCCTGCACCGCTTCAAAGCGGCGCCATACTTCGGCAATGAACTGGCGCCGCTGCTCATCGTTCATATCGCTGTTTTCCATATCCCCTCCCGCAAGAACTTGCAGCGTAGACGGGCGGACCATCAGCATCTGTACGCCAGCGCACGATAGACGCTCAACTTCTCAGGCTTCGGGACCAGTAATCCGGCTGCTGTGGCCCGCCACAATCGCCCATTTGCCGTCCGCCGAATTACGCCAGACACGGGTATAGCGTAAATCCTCGCTAAACGCGTAACCGTCATAGCTGCCTGCGACCGCCATCCGCACCGATACGACAGCCAGTTGCGCATCGACTTGAATGTGCTGTTCCGAAGCTTGCAACTGGCTGATTTTCAGTACTCCAGATCGATGCAGAGCGAGATCGTCTTCCTTCCCACACAGCTGTCCGAAATGGTTCGTGAAAAGCAGCTCGGGAGAAATCAGCTCATCCAGCACAATCTGGTCTGATACCAACATGGCGAACCGCAAGCGTTCCTCAACAGCCCTTATCTGTTCCCTTAAATCGGATGGCATAGCAAACCCGTAGTAATATCAAGCAAAATTTGGACGGCCAAGGATACGCACCAGATGCCGACCTTGGTTCAACGATATACATATTTATGCAGCCAATTGCCCACCTGCACATTGACAACACTCCTCACTCACCCGCCAGTTTTGCTGTACCGGAGATGAGCCTGAGTTCAAACCGCGCGACAATGATCGCACATATCTTTTCGTTCAAGATAAATGCGGCCTATTTAATCGGATATCTGGAGCCGGCATATTTGGCATGGATCGCGGAGTCGAAGGAGGATGACGAGCAACATGGGGAACCGCAAGATGATCTGGCCAGAGCCGGATACCCCAGCCTGGCTGAATTGCTGAAGAATCCAGCGCTGTCGGAACTGGTCCTGGGACACTACCTCTTGCAGGAATCTTTGGGCAAGCTCACATGGGATGGCGTCAGTCCCATTCAATATTGGCTGGATAAGGTGACACTTTGCGAAGTAGAAGCCGAGTTCATCACGCTATCGGGAATCTGTTATAGCAAGCCACCTTATCAAGGGCATTGATTTTGGCATTCCATACTCTGGCAACAAGCAATAACTACTCCATCCAGCATGAATATGAGGCTGCATACCTATGCCTGCCCGATGGGAGGAAAGTCGTAGTTGGTGATTTTTATGGCGATCCCCAGGCTGCGCTGATCGATGCGGATGAAAAATGGTGTGCCATCGGGGGATGCGGCCTGATTATCTATCGGCTTGAGGAACCATTCGATGAATACGTGTATGGCAAGCCAAGCAAACAATACCGGGAATTTCATCGGGAACCTCCCGACGTCCTCTGGATAGAGGAACTCACCCAACTAAGCGCCCATGAAATCGCGCTAAGGCTTGATAGCGGTGCGGTCCAGCTTATCACGCTTCCAAATTTTGACGAGAGCGTGTAAGCGGGGTTCCGGATGCCTCGGCCAGTTTCAAGGCATAGGCCTGGATGGCTGCAGCGGCGGCCTGTGGCGCTATCTGCAAAAGAAAATGGGGACCGTCGAGGGCCAATATCTGCGTTGCGGGATAGACGGACGCAATATGCCGGGCGGCAGCGGCCGGCACCACACGGTCATGCCTGGCTTGCAGGTAAAGCAAAGGTGTTTGCACTCGTCGCAATTCGGCGCTGACGTCGACCGCCAGAACCGCCTTCAGCCGCGCGCGGAAAGCCGCCGCCGAAACCTGGGCCAGCGCGCCATCCAATGCGGCACGCAATTGGGGATTGGCGAATCGGCCCATCAAAAAATAGCTCAGAACAGCGTTGGGAAGTAATTTCACAGGCAGGATGTCCGCCAGCCGGCGCAGCGGCTTGAACAGCGGATGGGGGTTGCGCGCGAAGGTGCTGCAGAGTATGACGCCCAGTAATCCGGCAGGCTGCGAGGCAGCGAGGGAGATAGCAATTGGCCCCGAAAACGATTCGCCAAGCACCATGAATTTCCCCTCCGCCGGCAAGGCTTGCCGGGCGACTTCTGCCAGCTCCGAATAACCGAGCGCCTGATCGCGCGGATAGGCAACGCGGCGAATATGGAAACTGCCGCCCAGGGCCGCGATCAAGGGTTCGAACAGCGTTGCCGTGCCGTCCATGCCGGGCAGCAGGACGAGGGTAGGTTTGGCGTCGGCTTCTGCCATCCTAAACCGGCCGGATCTTGTAAGCGCAGCGGCGCGCGCCGTTCAGGACGTGCTCGTAGCGCTCGACCTTGCAATCCGACCCCAGCACGCGCTGGAAGACGTCCAGCTCGGAGCGGCAGAATTTCTGGCACTCCTTGGCGGCCGCGCAGATCGGGCAGTGGTTTTCGACCAGCACTACGCTGCCGTCCGGCTGCGCTTCCGATTCGGCCATATAGCCTTCGGCGTCGCGCACCGTGGCCAGGGCGGCGACGCGCTCGGGCAGGCCGCCGGCGTTGTCGATATTGCTGCGGTAAAGCTCTTCGCTGGCTTGCTCGCGCGCCGCGATCAGCTTGTCCAGCCCTTCTTCGCCGAACAGGCTGCGCACCTGGGTGATCAGCTGCAGGGTCAGGTCGGCGTGGCGGTCGGGGTAGCGCGCGTGGCCGGCGGCGGTGAGCAGCCAGCGGCGCGAAGGACGGCCCACTTTCTCGGCAACGTCCTCGAACGTCACCAGCCCTTTTTCCTGTGCCGTTTCGAGCTGGCGGCGCGCGCCCATCGAGGTCAGATCGAGTGTTTCGGCCAGCTGCTGCGCGGTCTGCGGGCCGCGCGTCTTGAGCAGAAAAAGGATATGGTCAGCAGTATTCATTCTTATAAGTTGTTACAGCACGGCCGGCGCCGCAGCCAGTTGCGTGCGCCAGCCCTGGATGCGCCAAGCCGCCCACAGCGCCAGCGCGGCGCCCAATCCCAGGATCAGGCGCGTATTGAGCAAGGTGAGCACGGAGCCAGCCAGCGCCATCAGGATGTTCGCCAGACAGAACGTGGTCGCCAGCAGCCCCATCACTGCGCCCTGTCCATGGGCGCTGAAGCGTTCGGCGGACCAAGCCTGCACTACCGCATTGTAAAACGCGTTGGGCACGCCGAACAGCATAATTGCGGCCATTCCGAGCCAAATATTGCCAAAAGCGACCATCGCCACGACCACGCCAATGCCAGCGGCATACCAGCCGGCGCGTTGCAGCGGCTCATGGCGGCTGGGATTGCCTGCAAAAACGGCAGTCAGGGTCATCAGGCCGCACATGCCGACATTGAAGAAAGCGATGCTGCGCGCATCGTAATTGGCGTTTTCCACCAGCCACAGCGGATAAAACTCATAGAAGGCGGTGACGCCGCAGGTCAGCGCCAGCTGGACGATGAACAGGGTGCGCAGCTCGGGATTGCGCAGCAGGTTGAAGGCGTGGTTGCGGCGCGCTTCCTGCCACCAGGAGGTGGCGACCGCGCTGGCCGTTTCGCGTTCCAGCGCAATCGTCACCAGTAGCGCACCCAGCAGCAGCGCGGCGACGGCGATCCAGAACGGCACGGTGATGCCGAAACCCAGGGTCAGGCCGGCCAGCAGCGGGCCGAACAGCCAGCCCAGATGGAAGGCGCCGTTCAACCAGGACAGGGCGCGGGCGCGCAGCGGGCCTTCCAGCTTTTCCGCCAACAGGGCACGGGCGACCGCGCCATTGCCTTCCAACAGGCCGGTAATAAAGCGCGCCACGATGAACAGGGGATAGGATTCGAGCACCATGGCGCCCGCCGTCGCGGCATGGCCGATGGCGGCGCCAACCGTGGTCAGCAGCAGCACCGAGCGACGGCCATAGCGGTCGGACAGGGAACCGAGCACAGCCGAACCGATCAGCAGGCCGAGCGGGTTGATCATCAATGCCAGGCCGAACAGCAGCTTGGGCGGCAGGCCGAGGAACTGGGTCAGGCCGTTGCCGGAGTCAGTCGCAAACAGCGGCGGCAGAATGGGATATGGGAGGGAGGTACCCGTGGTGGACAGCAGCGCCAGCAGGCAGGCCGCCGTAATCAGGAGGATATTTTTCATGACCGAGATAAATAAACAAATCGTTTTACAAATATACCGCTAACGCGGCATTAAGTAAATTTTTTTGTTTATTTATACTCGATCAAGCACGGCGCAGGCATGCGCGGCTGCAGCAATGCCGGACAGGCTTAGTCGGCGGCCGCCACCTTGCGGTAGCCCACGCCGATGCGGTTCCAGCTGTTGATGGCGTTGATGGCCATGGTGACGGCCACCGATTCCGCCGGGCTGAACTCGGCCAGCAGCGCCTTGTAGTCCGCATCCGGGGCGTGGGTATGGCTAAGGTCGGTCAATGCTTCGGTCCAAGCCAGGGCGGCACGTTCGCGCGGGGTGTAGAACGGGGCTTCGCGCCAGACCGACAGGGAGTATAAGCGGCGCTCGGTCTCGCCGGCCTTGCGCGCATCGGCGGCATGCAGGTCGACGCAGTAGGCGCAGCCATTGATCTGGGAAGCGCGCAGACGGATCAGCTCCAGCAGCGATTCTTCCAGGCCCAGTTTGTTGACGGCGATCTCGAAGTTCAACATCGCCTTATAGGCTTCGGGATTGGCTTTGTGGTAGTCCAGACGTGGTTCCATTTTCTTCTCCTTAAAAGTGGGCACTGCATGGACTCCATTCTAGGGGGCGGCATAGCGCGCAAGGGAGCCAATTTTCAAAAAAACAGGCAGTCCAATGCTAAATTCTGGAGACCAATACTTGCCAAAGCAGGCCGGAACAGGCAGGCTTTGGCCATGGAATTACATATCGTGATGGAAGGAAGCCGCGATCTGGCGGGCCAGCTTTACCGCCAGCTCAGCGAGGCGATCCGCAGCGGCCGCCTGGCCGACGGCGCGCAGCTGCCGCCGACCCGCCTGCTGGCCGGGCAGCTGGGCCTGTCGCGCAAGACGGTGTCGCAAGCCTATGCCCGCCTGAGCCTGGACAAGCTGCTGGTCGGCAAAGTCGGCGCGGGCAGTTACGTGCAGGCGCCGCCCGCCGCCCTGCCCCGTCCGCAGACCGTCCAGGATCTGGCCAGCGCCGATATGTTGCGCCACTGGGAAGAGCTGGGCAAGCCGCTGCGCAAGATGAAGATCGCCAGCTCGCGCTATGAATTCGTGGGCGGCCGCTCGACACCGACGCACTTCCCGGCCGAAGACTGGCGGCGCTGCGTGCTGCACGGCCTGCGCCAGGAAGCCCTGGCGCGTGGCCGCTACAGTCCACCCGAAGGCATCCCCGCCTTGCGCCAGGCGATTGCCCATCACGCCTCCTTCAGCCGGGGCGTGCTGTGCGGCGCCGGCGAAGTGGTGGTCACGAATGGCGCCCAGCAGGCGCTCGACCTGCTGGGACGCACCCTGCTGGCGCCCGGCAGCGTGGTGGCGGTGGAAGATCCCGGCTATCCGCCCGCGCGCCTGATTTTCAGCAGCCATGGCGCCGAGGTGCGCGGCGTGCCGGTGGATGAGGAAGGCATGCGCGTCGACCTGATTCCGGCCAACGCCCGCCTGATCTATGTGACCCCGGCCCACCAGTTCCCGCTCGGCATGCCGATGAGCATGGCGCGCCGCGAGGCCTTGCTGGCGCGCGCCCGCGACATCGGCGCCATCGTCATCGAGGACGATTACGACAGCAGCTTCCGCTACCAGGGCCGTCCCACCGACTCGCTGCAAAGCATGGACCGGCACGGCATCGTGGCCTTCGTCGGCACTTTTTCCAAGGTGCTGGGGCCGGAACTGCGACTCGGTTACATCGTGCTGCCGCCCGCCATCCAGCCCGCCCTGCTGCTGGTCAAGCGTCTGAGCGACTGGCATACACCGACGCTGAGCCAGCATGCGCTGGCCAAGTTCATCGAGGATGGCAGCCTGGCGCGCCATATCCGGCGCTGCCACGCGGTGTATGCGGCGCGGCGCGCGCGCCTGCAAGCACTGTTTGAAAGCGAGCTGGCGCCCTGGTTCAAGCTGGTGCCGGCCACGGCCGGCTACCATCTGGCCGCCCTTTGCGCGCGGCCGCTGGATATGGAGCTGCTGGTGCGCGTCGCGCACCGCGCCGACGTCGGCCTGTATTCGCTGGCCCAGTTCTATGCCGAGGAACCGCCCCTGCCCGGCCTGTTCATGGGCTATGGCGCCATCGACCTGCTCGACATCGATATCGCCATCGGCCGCCTGCGCGAAGTGCTGCAGCAGATGGAGTGAAGCACGTCAGCGCGCGTGCTGCTGCACCCAGGCCAGGATATTGTTGACGTCCATCGCGCCCGGCTGGCGCGCCACTTCGCGTCCCCCCTTGAACAGGGCCAGGGTAGGAATGCTGCGGATGGCGTAGCGCGCTGCCAGATCCTGGGCCTCCTCGGTATTCACCTTCACCACGCGGAAGGCCGGTTCCAGGCGCTGCGCCGCCTGCGCATAGAACGGCGCCATCTGGCGGCAGGGGCCGCACCAGGGCGCCCAGAAATCGACCAGCACCGGCAAATCGCTGCGCTCGATATGCTTGAGGAAGCGCGCGCTCGACAAATCCACCGGCTGCCCGGTAAACAACGGCTTCTGGCATTTGCCGCAGACCGGTTCTTCGCGCAGGCGGACGGTGGGAACGCGGTTGACCGCGTCGCAATGGGGGCAAACGATGTGCAGCGCCTCGGCCGGCGCGGAGCTTGAAGTAGTCATTGGGGTCTCCATCCTGGTGGGGCGCAGTGTAGCGAAGATTTCGCTTGTTTGCAGAACGGCCGCGCCCGATAATCGGACCCTATGCCTGAGCTGGGAGGAAGCATGCAATTCCTGACGACCGAGCGTTTGCATATTGCCTACAGAGAATACGGCCCGCCGCAAGGCGCTCCGGTCTTTCTGCTGCATGGCTGGCCCGACGATGTGCATACCTGGAATGCGCTGGCGCCGGCCTTGGCCGACCAGGGCTACCGCGTGCTGGTGCCCAGCCTGCGCGGCAGCGGCGATACCCGCTTTCGTGACAGCGCCACCCCGCGCAGCGGCCAGCTCAGCGCGCTGGCTCAGGATGTCTTCGATATGGCGCTGGCCCTGGAGATCAGCCGCTTCCGCGTAGTCGGCCATGACTGGGGCGCGCGCGCCGCCTACAACGCCGCCCTGCTGGCGCCGGAAAAGGTCGAACGCTGCGTCGGCATTTCCGTCGGCTGGGGCAGCAACGACCCGCACCAGACGCTGAGCCTGGCCCAGGCGCGCAATTACTGGTATCACTGGTATATGGCGACCGAGCGTGGCGCGGTCGCCGTGCGCAAGGAAAGGCGCGAACTGGCCCATCTGCTGTGGCAGACCTGGTCGCCGGGCTGGCAATTCAACGAAGCCGATTTCCGCACCACGGCCCACGCCTTCGACAATCCCGACTGGGCCAGCGTCACCGTACATTCCTACCGCCACCGCTGGGGCTGGGCGGAATCCGATCCCTATTATTCGGCGCTGGAAACGGAGCTGCGGCGCAATTCCGTCATCACCGTGCCGACCTTGACCCTACACGGCGCCCTCGATGGCGCCAATGGCCCCGCCACCTCCGAGCACCGCGAACACCTGTTCGCCGCGCCCTACCGCCGCGTGCTGCTCGATGGCGTGGGCCACTTCCCGCAGCGCGAGCAGCCGGCGCTGGTGGCGCAGGAAGTCATTGCCTGGCTGCGCTGACCTTGCGCAGCACCCGCCATGGCTTTACAGGCAACATTATTTCCATAGTACAATCTTTCCTCACCTGAGTGCTTGCGAAAGGAACTATGGCTGCTGTGACTTGTGTGCAAAAAATCCTGTTTGGTCCGCCAGGCTGCGGCAAGAGTTTCCGTGTCAGGAAAATCGCCGAAGAGGAACTGGGCATCACCGTGCCTGGCCCGCGCCTGATTGAAACCACTTTCCATCCCGAATATGGTTACGGCGATTTCCTCGCCAAGCTGCTGCCGCAGACCAGCAAGTATCAGCAGAAATACCTGCTCAGCGCCGCCGGGCCGATTCCCGTCACCACCATCCAGGAAGAGGTGGAGCGCTCCTCCATCGAGTACAACATCCATATTGGGCCGCTGCTCAAAGCCGTGGCCCTGGCCTACTCCGATACTGAAAAAAATGTCTTGCTGGTGATCGACGAAATCAACCGCGGCAACTGCGCCCAGATCTTCGGCGATATCTTCCAACTGCTCGACCGCAACGATAACGGCCGCTCGGAATATGGCATCGAGCTGTGCCAGCTATTCCACGGCGCTCTGCAGAATGAATTGAAGCGGCTGGGCGCGCCCGCCGACGCCTGCCCTGCGCAGAAACTCTATCTGCCGCCCAATCTATCCCTGATCGGCACCATGAACACCAGCGACGAATCGGTGTACTACATGGACAGCGCCTTCAAGCGCCGCTGGGACTTTGCCTTTATGCCGTGGAGTGGCCAGCCAGGTGGCATTTTGCACGAGCGCCAGTGCAGCCTGGCCGTCGAGGGCGTGGACGGCGACTGGCTCAGTCTGCTGACCCGGCTCAACGACTATATTGCCGGCAGCTTCCGTGGCCGCAATATCGACGACAAGCAAATCGGTCTCTGGTTCCTTAAAGTGCCACGCCGTGGGCCGGAAAAGCCCGGTGCGATCGTGGCGGCGCTCAAGGCGCAACTGGCGCCACTCGTTGGCAAGCTCACGCATAGCGATTGGGTCAAGATCTTCCCCACGTCGACGTCTTACGGCTTTGGCGAGAATTTGCTTACCATGAGCGTGAAAAACGATTTCGAGAAATTCCTCATCGGTTGGCCGGCGGATGTGGACCCCTACCAGCCGCAGCTGCTGGCAACAAATCTGATCGATCACATCGACGCGCTCGAGCAGGCGCCACGCCCCCTCATCACGCTGGAAACCATCCGCAACAAGCTGATGTTCTTCCTTTGGGATAACGTCTTCTCACGCGACCGCAGCCCCTTGTTTGCCTTGCTGCGGCTAGGCGGCATGGCCGGCGACGATCCACGCACCTTCGGCGAATTCGCCACGCCGGAACACGCGGTCATGCTGCTGGCCGGCCTGCTGGCGCCGGCCGAGACGGCCAGCGCGTGAAGCCTGGCCTGAAGCATAGCGGCTGGCAGTTTGCGCTGGAAGCGGCCACGCTCGACTGCACCAGCGAATCCTATGTCGGCCTGGTACGCAATACGGACGGCAGCGCCAGCCTGCGCCTGCCCTACGGCTATCGCTTGCGCCCCGATGAAAGCAAGGAGCACGGCCTGGGCCATCTGTCCCGCGTGCTGGCCCGCTTCGCGCGCGAATACCCCAAGGAGAATACGAGCAAGCGCGACGGCTATCTGAAGGCGGCGCAGGGGCAGGCCACCCAAGCCAGCCGGGAGCAGGATCTCGACTACAGCAAGCTCGCCAGCCATATCGCGCTGATCCGGCGCATGAGCGATCCCAGCCTGCTGGCCCAGGTCCGCGCGCCCGGTCTCGCGCCCGGCTTCGATGCGCGTTATATCAGCCGCAATCTGGAGCGCGCCACCTACCTGCCGGACCATACGCCCTACTTCGATACGATGCTGGCGCAGCCGGTACGCCTGCAGCGCACCAGCACCGACCTGGTCGGCCTGGCCTGCTGGATCGCCCTGGATGCGCTGCATCATCTCTTCCCCGCCGCCGGCCAGGAAATCGCCCCCAGCCTGCTGGAGGAATGGGAAACGCTGGCCGCGCGCTTTGCCGACAGCCAGCATCTGCCCAAGGATGCCTCCTTGTTCGGCGCCGGCCACCATACCACCCTGGCCCAGTTGCAGGACGCCTTTGACGCCGCGACCTGCAGCGCACCGCCCATCCACGCGGAGGCGCGCGAGCTGGCCCATACGCTGGAACAGCTGCTGCATTGCTCCGCCAGCGCCAACGGCGGCGATATCTTCGGTCTGAAAGGCTTCTACCGCGTCTGGGAAGCGGCATGCCTGAACTATGCGCTGGCCCATTTTGGCGCCGAGCGCATCCTGTGCTGCGACCATGAGCTGCTGCACCAGGCCACACCGGCCCAGCGCCAGCGCTGGACACGCGTGCGGCATGAGCTGTTTGCCTGGAATGGGACGGCCCGCCGCCCCGACCTGGTGGTCGAAGGCGAGGAAGGCCGCTTGCTGCTGATCGATTTCAAATATTCCGCCGCCTACGCCCAGGACGCCTTCTTCCACACCAGACCGGCTGCGCCAAGCACCAGGCAGCAGCCGAAAACCTGGCAGGACTGGCGCAGGTTTTGCGAACAGGCCAAGCTGCAGCAGGACATTGCCAGTCTGGAGGCCTACCGCTGGCTGCTGATGCAGCACCACCTGAAAAGCCATGAGGAAAGCCGGATCGACGTTGAAATCTGGGTGCCGGGAGAGGAAAACGGGCTGCGCTCCTGCGCCTGGCAAGCCTGGGGCGAGACCGGCCGCCTGCCCGGCACCGCTTTTCATCAACTGGCCGTGCGCACCCAGGCCACGGCCGATATCCTGCAGCATTACACCGCCGGCTTCAGCCTGTTCGCCTGATTCCCCATCCACTGTTGCGCGTTCGGGCAGAATTTAATGCGCCGTATCATGCGGATGGCCATCCCCGGATTATGCTATTTTGACTTTTCCCCCGCCAGGAATCGCCATGGAAGCATTGAGGACTTTCGATTCGGTCTACTGGGTGTTGCAGGCACTGACGATCGCCGTGCTGGTCATGCACGCCCTGGCCCTGATTCCGCAATGGCATGCCGACTACTACAACCCGCGCTTCATGCGCCGCACCAGCTGGGGCATGATGTTCGGCATCGCCCAGGGCTTGCTGCTGATCCTGAGCATGGAGAATATCCCGCAGCTGGAGCAGTTTTCGCGCGAAACCTTCAGCACCACGCTCTGCCTGGGCCTGGCGCTCGCGCTCAATCTCTTCGTGGCCTTGCAAAATGTGCTGGCGGCGCTGGCCTATGCCGAGCTGCACCATGGCAGCGCGGTGATGGCGCAGCGCATGAGCGCGGGCGTACGGCCCGCCTTGTGCGGCAGCGCGCTGTTGTCGCTGGCCGCCTATCTGAGTATCCGCGTCTGGCTCTAGCCTCAGTCGGTACGGCCGGCGCTCGCGTCCGGCCACACCACTCTTTCATCGACTGAATACAGGCGGCAGGGCTGTTCGCTGGACGACTGGCAGGCCGCCAGCGCGCGCGCTTCCGGTTCTTCGCCCTCTTCCGCCCAGCCCCAGGCGCCGCTGGCGGAAATGGCGAAAGCGCGCGGCGTCATGCGCTGGAGGAAGGCGCGGTATTGCTCGCGCCCGCGCTCCGGCAGATAGGGCAAGGCGGCCACATCCTCCAGCGCCGCGTAGTTGCTGGCGGGCGCGGCTGGCGTTTCGGCCAGTGCATACACTTCGCGGAAGGGCATGCCGATCGCTTGCAGGAAGCGCTCGGCATGGGGCAGCCAGATTTTCTCGCCGTCGCGGCTGGCCAGCATGCGGTGGGCGTCGCTCTTGAAGGCGCCATAGGCCAGCAGCTGCGCCTTGCCGCCGCCACGCGTGTAAGCCTGGTGCAGGCGGCTGACCAGGGGCGGCGCGAAGAAGGAATCGTTGGCGCCATACAGCCACAGACTGGGCAGGCGGCTGCGCCGGCCGTAATCGGCGAAGGCCTGCACCAGCGCCTGTTGCCAGTCGCAGCTGCCGCCGACGGTGCGCAAGCCGCCGGCGAAATTGAGCACGCCGCGCACGCCGGGAATGTCCTGGGTCGCCAGGGCCATGCTGGCCAGGCCGCCATAGGATTGGCCCGCAACCACGATGCGGCGGGCGTCGATCCAGGACTGCTGGCTGGCGTACTCCAGCACGTCGGCGATGTCGGCGGCCTGGGCATAGCCGTTGGCCGTCATATTGCAGCCGAAATCGCTGTAGCGGCCGCTGGAATTGGCAAAACCGGTGCGCATGGGAACCAGCACCGCATAGCCGCGCCGCACGAAAGCAGCCGCCATATACACGAAGCGGTCACGCCGCTGCAGGCGCGGATTGCCGGGCGCCTTGCCGTGGTTGATGACGAGCAGGGGGAACGGGCCGGGCCCATCCGGCTTGAACAGCGTGGTTTCCAGGCGCTCGCGGCCGCCGGGACCGGCCGGCAGCATGAGGATCTGCTCGTTCAGCCGCGCATCGAGCGGCATCAGGCCTTGCGCCAGCCCAGTTGCAGCCGGCGCCGCGTCGGCCAACAAGCCGCAGGCCAACGCCAGCAGCAGGCCCGCCAGGCGCTGCGCAGGCGATAGCGGCAAGACAAGGCGGCGCGCGACGCGCGGCCGAGGGAAATGACGCAGGGGATTGATGGTGGTCTCCAGGCGAGCTTGGTATGCGGCAATAATCTGATTGTGCAATCTGCCTTTTTTATAGGCAATGGCAGAACTTTAATTGCGACAGCTTTTATTGCCTGAGCGCCGGTTTTGGCGCGCTATGGCAACACTTGCACGGCAGCAGCTGTTGCATGACCTGCCTATTTTTTGGGCGTTGACGTGCGGCAACCGGGCAATCCATGTACACTGTCCGCTCTTGCCCTAAGGAAATCACGTCATGGCTATTTCCGCTCTCAGCGCCGGCCTGTCCGGCCTCCAAGCCAATCAGAAAGCCCTGGATGTCACGGCGCACAATGTTGCCAATGCGAACACGCAAAACTTCCAGCCGCAGCAGGCCAACTTCCAGGAAGCCATTCCGGCCGGCACCGGCGTGACCTTGTCCAGCGCCGCGCGCGGCCTGGCGCAGCAGGAAGGCTTGTCCAGCGAAAACATGGCCAAGGACATGACGAACTCCCTCGTCTACAAAGCCGGTTTCGACCTGTCCGCCAAAGTGGTGCAGGCGGCCGACGAACGCATCGGCACACTGATCGACATCAAGGCTTAACGCCGCCCTCCCGCCGCGCTATGCTGGAAGATATGCCAGCCTAGCGAGGCAACCATGACTTTCGAACTCCCCTTTTCCGACCGGGAACACGCTGCCAGCCTGCTGGCCGAGCGCCTGTCGTCCCTGCGTGGCCGCCAGCCGCTGGTGCTGGCCATTCCGCGCGGCGCCGTCCCCATGGGCAAGATCATCGCCGAGGCGCTGGACGGTGAACTGGACGTGGTGCTGGTGCGCAAAATCCCTTCCGCCATCGATCCCGAACTGGCCGTGGGCGCCGTGGATGAGCATGGCAAGCGCGAACTGGCGCCCTACTTCCACCGTACCCGCACCAGCATGGAGTGGGTCGAGCTGCAAACCCGCGAACAGCTGGACCTGATGCAGCGCCGCCGCGCCAGCTATGGCGCCTCGCGCCGCCCGGTCGATCCGGCCGGGCGCCTCGTCATCGTGGTCGACGACGGCCTGGCCACCGGCTCCACCATGGCCGCCGCCCTGCGCGCCCTGCGCGCGCGCCAGCCGGCGCGCCTGATCGCCGCCGTGCCGGTGGCAGCGCCCGACGCCATCGAACTGGTCGCCCCGCTGGCCGACGAGGTGGCATGCCTGGCCGCGCCCATGCATTTTCTCGCCGTCAGCCGCCACTATGACTACTTCCCCCAGGTCAGCGAAGAGGAGGTGATCGCCATCTTGCGCAGCCAATAATGCTCAGCAGGTAAACCAAACCTTGCCATGCCGCGTTGATGAACCTATCAGATTGGAGACATGCAGATGGGTGGTAAGAGCAAGCGCAGCGCAATGGCAACCGGGGCCGCCAGCCCGGATCTGGAAGTGCTGCAAAAACTGCGCATCGTTATTCGCGCGGCACAGCGGCATTCGCTGTGGATAGAAAAACAATGCGGGGTGAATGGCGCCCAGTTATGGATCATGCAGGAGCTGGCCGAAACGCCCGACCTGCGTGTGGGCCAGATCACGGCCCGCCTGGCCATCCAGCAGGCCACCACCAGCAATCTGCTGGAAAGCCTGGTGCGCAAAGGGCATATCGTCAAAACGCGCGACCAGCAAGACCAGCGTGTGGTAAAACTCTCCTTATCCGAACAGGGCCATGCCTTGCTGGAGGCGGCGCCGAAACCGGCACGCGGCCTGCTGCCGGAGGCGCTGGCCAAGCTCGAACCGGGGCATCTGGCCAGCTTGAACACCGGCCTACAGGAGCTGCTGGGCAGTATCGAAGTGCTGGATGAAGGCTTCGGGCTGCAGCCCCTGCCCTTCACCATGCAGGAAAGTGGATGAGCACAGACGATAGCGACAGCAGAAAACACGAGCGCCGCGCCAATGACCGGCGCGGTGATGACCAGCAGCGCCAGCGCCGCAAGGACGATGCCCCGCGCTATCTCGATCCCGGCGACACCGTGTTCACGCTATGGGGCCGCGTCATCATGGCGCGCTACCGCCGCATCGCAGCCGCCGCCACCCGCCACGTCATGCAACGCCCGCTGCGCATCGGCATCTCAGCGCGCATCTTCCATCCTGAGGCGGGCGCCAAAGGCCTGCGCAGCAAGAACCTGCAATACCTGGAAGAGTCGATTGCGCAGTGGGTGATGTCGCGCGACGTGCTGGTGTTCATGATCCCGACCGTGAATACCGACGGCCTGCTCCACCCCAGCAATATCCGCCTGCGCGACTATGCGCGCCACCTGGATGGCCTGGTGCTGCAGGGCGGCGCCGACGTTTCGCCGCAAAGCTATGCCGAAGCGCCGACCCGGCCCGAATGGAGCGGCGACCGCGCGCGCGATATGTACGAGCTGGAACTGCTGCATGAATTCGTGGAGGCGGGCAAGCCGGTGCTGGGCATCTGCCGCGGCTGCCAATTATTGAACGTGGCCTTTGGCGGCAGCCTGTACCAGGACATCGCCACCGACGTGCCGGCCGCCCTGGCCCATGTACACGACGACTACGACCGCCACCGCCATGAAATCACCTTCCCCGAAGGCTCTTCGCTGGCGCAGATGTTCCGGGGACAGGAGCGCGGGCTGGTGAACTCCATCCACCACCAGGCGGTGAAGACGCTGGGACGCGATATGGCGGTGGAGGCGCTGTCCCATCCCGACGGCATGATCGAAGCGATCCGCTACCGCAAGGCGCCCTTCGTCATGGGCCTGCAATGGCATCCCGAATTCCACCGCGCCGGCGGGCAGGAGCTGCTGGACTGCACCGCCATCCTCGACAACTTCCTGCGCGTGGCGCGCGAGACGCGCTTCTGATTACCCTCTGAAGCGCGCCACCGCTGCATCCACTACGCCTTCCACGCTGCCGCTGGCGCTGAACTGGTCGCGCAGATACTGGGCGTCGCTGCCCATATGCGTGACCTGCATCAGATGGTTCAGCGCCGGCAGGCCGCCCAGCTTCTCGGCATACGGGTCCATGCGGCGCAAGGTGGTCAGGATATCCTCGCGCAGCGACAGGCTCTCATACGTTTTCGGATGCACGACGGTGCCATCGAGGCCGAAACGGCAAGCCTGGAAGCGGTTGTAGTTATAGACCAGGTAATCGTCTTCCGCCGGCGGCGCTTCCTTGCGCTCCAGCAGATAAGCGCACAGCGCCTGCAGATAGCAGGCCAGCGCCGCTGCCCGCTCCACCGTCAGCGGCGTATCGCACACGCGCAGCTCGATGGTGCCGAATTCCGGCTTGGGGCGGATGTCCCAGTAAAAGTCCTTCATGCTCTTGATGACGCCAGTGTGCTCCATCTTCGAGAAGAAGCTGTGCTCGAACTCGTCCCAGCTCAGGACGAAGGGCGCGCGGCCGCTCATGGGGAAGGCGAACACCGAATTCAGGCGGGCCGAATTGAACAGCGTATCGCCGCCCTGCACGAAAGGCGAGGATGCCGACAGCGCGATAAAGTGCGGCACGTAGCGGCTCAGCGCATGCAGCAGGTAGAGCGCATCGTCACCCGAAGCGCAGCCGATGTGCACGTGCTGGCCGAAGATCGTGAACTGCTTGGCCAGATAGCCATACAAGGCCGACACTTCCTTGAAGCGCGGCTTGGCGAAGATGCGCCGCTCCGACCACTTCTGGAAGGGATGGGTGCCGCCGCCGCAAATGCCGATGTTCAGCGTTTCGCCCGCCGTCACCAGCGTATCGCGGATCAGCTGCAACTGCGCCAGCAGTTCGGCATGGCGGGTATGCACGTCCGAGTTAATCTCGATCATGCTCTCGGTGATCTCCGGCGTCACATTGCCGGGGAAAGGCTTGCGGCTCAAGAGATGCAGCAAGTCGGGGCTGGAGGCCGTCAGGTCGAAGTCGGAAAAACTGACCAGTTGCAGCTCCAGCTCCACCCCCATGGTCAGGGGGGCGGATGCTTTGAATGGTTCGAGCGCCATCAGTGTTCCTCCTTGCTCGTAGCTTCATTGGCCCAGATCAGGGCGCGCTGCGTGATGATGGGGCCAATCACCTCCATGAACAGGGTCATGCCCGCCAGCGCTGCCAGTTCGTCGACCAGCACGATGCCCATGCTCTTGGTCTGCTCCAGCACCAGCACCACAAAGACCGACATCGGCGACAGCGCAATGCCAGTCAGCGCGCCCTTGCGCCAGGACGTGCCGCCCACGTGGGAGAAGGCCGCCACCACCGCCGCCTTGGCGAGAAAGCGCGCCGTCAGCAAGGCCAGGGCCAAGGTGGCGCCCGCCATCACGCGCTCCCACTCCAGCGTGGACACCGCAAACACGAACAGCAGCACCGTCAGCAGTTCACCGATGGCGCCGAAATTACGCTCGGTGCGGGCGAAGGTCACGCGGCGGTGGCGCGCCATCAGGCCGAAGGTCAGCGTCGCCAGCACCGGCGACAATTGCGCCGCATGCGTCAGCGCCACCAGCATGATGACGCCCAGCGCGAAGGCCACCGTGCCATCCAGCGCCAGCGTGCCAAGCTTGCGCAGCACGGCCGGCACGACGAAACCGAAAATGGCGCCCAGCGCAGCCGACGCCACCAGCTCGATCAGGCTGTGCGAGATCGCCTGCGGCAGGCTGCCCGAGGTGTCGAAGACCCAGACGCCGACAATGACCTTGAACACGAACACGGCCAGCACGCTATTGATCGCCACCAGGTGCAGCAGGCGCTCCGTGACCTGGCCCGAGCTTTTCTGCTCGTTGATGATGCGCAGCACGCCGGCCGGCGAAGTCGACATGCCGAGCGAAGCGAGCAGCAGCGCCGTCAACGGCGGCACGCCGCTCATATGGGCCAGCTGATACACGACGGCAAAGGTCAGCGCCGATTCCATCAGGCCGCTGACCGCGATCCAGGGATTGACGCGCAGCCAGCGCAGATTCACGCGGTAGCCCAGTTCAAACAGGATCAGGCCGAAGGCCACATTGGCCAGGAAAGTGACCGGACTGCCGCTCTCGGTGGCGAACAGCTCGGGAAACGCCTGGGCGGCTAAAAAGCCCACCAGGCCATACACGCTGATGCGCGGCAAGGTGGTCCAACGGTGGATGAGTTCCCCGGCCAACCAGGCCAGGGCGATTGCGATGGGCCAGGCTAATTCGGCCGAGATGGCCTGCAAGTCCAGCGTTACCAGGAAGTCTGGCATGGTTTCCTCCTATTGTTGATTGCTTCGCGCCGGGCAGGATCGGCGACTTACATTGGCGCAAATGTAATTGATTATCCCCAATGATGCAAGCTGCACACAATTCAATAATGACTGTATTGCAATGCCCGGGACGCTGGCGCACCGCTGAGTTTGGCCTGTGCGGAGGCACTGCACGCCGCGTCCTGGCGGCAGGTACAATGGCTGCTTCAGAACGAAGGGACACCCATGCTCCAGCTTATCAGTGAACACGCCTGTTTCGGCGGCGTTCAGCGTTTTTATCAGCACGATGCACGCACGATCGGCTTGCCGATGCGCTTTTCCGTCTTTATTCCGGCGCAAGCCATGGATGCGCGCCTGCCCGCCCTTTTCTACCTGGCCGGCCTGACCTGCACCGAAGAAACTTTCATGATTAAAGGTGGCGCCCAGCGCCTGGCGGCCGAGCTGGGTCTGATCCTGATCGCGCCCGACACCAGCCCGCGCGGCGCCAAGCTGCCGGGCGACAGCGAATCGTGGGACTTCGGCGTCGGCGCCGGTTTCTATCTCGACGCCACCCAGGAGCCATGGGCCAGGCACTACCGCATGGAAAGCTATCTCCACGAACTGCGCGAGCTGCTCATGGCCGAGTTGCCGCTCGACCCGGCCCGCCTCGGCATCTTCGGCCACTCGATGGGCGGCCACGGCGCCCTGACCCTGGCCCTGAAACGTCCTGACGTGTTCCGCTCCGTTTCCGCCTTCGCGCCGATCGCCGCCCCCGCGCGCTGCCCCTGGGGCCGCAAAGCCTTCAGCGGCTATCTGGGCAGCGATGAACACGTCTGGCAGCAGCACGACGCCAGCGCCCTGATGTCTGGCATGCAAACGCCCTTCCCGCAAGGCATCCTGATCGACCAGGGCCTGGACGATAAATTCCTCGCCGAGCAGCTGTATCCGGAAGCTTTCGAAGCCGCCTGCGCCCAGGCCAAGCAGCCGCTCACCCTGCGCCGCCATGCCGGCTATGATCACGGCTACTACTTCATCGCCACCTTCATGGAAGACCACCTGCGCTTCCATGCCCGCAATCTGCAAGCCTGATCCGTGAAGAAAATCATCACTACCTTGCTTGCCGCTGTTGCCGCCATATCCTTGGCACAGGCCTCGTCCTCCATGGATGCGCAAAGTGGCGAAAAGGATGCTCAAGCCGGACTGATTTCGCCAGCGGTCGAGCATGCCTTTTCTCCCGATGCGGGAGCCGAGGCCTTGGTTTTAAAAGTAATCAACGCATCGGCAGTAAAAATACGGCTGGCCGCTTACTCATTTAATTCACAGCCGGTCACCAATGCGCTGCTCAAGGCGCAAAAGCGCGGCGTTGACATAAAAATCATTGTCGACAACCGGCGCAATCTCAGAAAAAACAGTATCGCCGCCTTAAACTCCCTGGCCAAGGCAGGGATTCCAATCAGGGCCGTCTCCGTCTACGCCATGCATCATGATAAATACATTATCTCGGATGAGCGTATCGTGCAAAATGGAAGTTTCAACTACAGCAATGACGCCGCAACGGCAAACAGCGAAAACGTCATTGTTTTCTGGGACAATGCCGAATTGGCAAAATCGTTCCAGCATCATTGGGATGACCGCTGGGCAAAAGGCCTTGACTACGTCGCCCGGCCGGGACGGCCATGATCACCGCCCTTACGCGGGCGGCGATCTGCTATCAGGCCATCACAGCTTGATTTCCGTGCCCAGTTTTTGCAGGAACTGCGCGATCCATTGCGGATGGGCGGGCCAGGCGGGAGCGGTGACGAAAACGCCGTCGGTAATGGCGCCGTCAACGGGGATCTCGGCATACTCGGCGCCGGCCAGCTTCACCTCCGGGGCGCAAGCCGGGTAAGCGCTGATCTTGCGGCCACGGATCACATCGGCCGCCACCAGCAGCTGGGCGGCGTGGCAGATGGCGGCCACCGGCTTACCCGCCTGCACGAAGTCCTGGATCAGGCTGATGACTTGCGGATTCAGGCGCAGATATTCGGGCGCGCGGCCACCGGTAAGCACCAGCGCGTCATAGCGCGCAGCCTCGGCCTCGTCGAAACTGGCGTTCAGGGAGAATTGGTGGCCCGGCTTTTCAGTGTAGGTCTGGTCGCCCTCGAAATCGTGAATGGCGGTCTTGACCTTGTCGCCGGCCTTTTTGCCGGGACATACCGCGTGCACGGTATGCCCGACAGCTTGCAGTGCCTGGAACGGCACCATGGTTTCATAATCCTCGGCAAAATCACCCGTCAGTAATAGAATTTTCTTTGCAGCCACGGTCATCTCCTCCGGTATAAAAAACGCAATAGGAGAGACGATCATAGCCCACTTCCGTTACCGCGGGCGCTTGCGGCGGGCTTACTTGTGCAGCACCTTGCGGATGGTTTCGGCCAGATCCTCGGCAACGAACTTGGCGACGTAGGCATCGGCGCCCACGCCTTTCACATGGTCCTCGTTGGTCTTGCCGGACAGCGAGGAATGGATCACCACCGGAATCTTGCTGAAGCGCGGATCCTGCTTCACCATGCGGGTCAGCGTGAAGCCATCCATCTCCGGCATTTCCAGGTCGGTCAGCACCAGGGCCACGCGCTCGTCGACCGCAATGCCCTCGGCCTTGCAGCCGTCGGCGATGTGCTGCAGCTTTTCCCAGGCTTCCTTGCCGGTCTTGGTCATCACGAAAGGCGCGCCCATCGCTTCCAGGCCGCGCTCGATCAGATTGCGCGCCACCACGGAGTCGTCGGCCGCCAGGATGAAGGTGCCCGGCTTCAGGCCCAGCTTCGGACCGATGGTGTCGGGATCGACATCCTTGCCCTCGGTCGGCACCATCTTGCGCAGGATGGTTTCCACATCCAGCACCTGGGCCAGGCGGGTGGCGTTCACGTCGCCATCGAGGCGGGCAATACTGGTGACCATGCCGCCGGCATTGCTGTTTTCCGCGCTCAGCACCTGGCTCCAATCCAGGCGCACGATTTCATCGACCGACTCCACGGCAAAGGCTTGCGTGGTGCGCGCGAACTCCGTCACCAGCATGATGTTCAGGCCCGTCTTCGGCTTCACGCCCACGATGGCCGGCAGATCCAGCACCGTGATGATCTGACCGCGCAGATTGACCACGCCCAGGGTGTGGGAGGGCGAGCCGGCCACCGCCGTGACCTGCGGCATGGCCACGATCTCGCGGATCTTGAAAACATTGATTCCGTAAAGTTCGGAATGGTCGCCGTTCTCATCCGCGCCGAGGCGGAATAACAGCAGCTCGAATTTGTTGGAGTTAGTCAGGTTACTGCGTTCGTCAACTTCTTGTTGAACTGAATTCATTGTTCATCTCCAATTTCGATAGCTAGTTCCGCCTTGCGCGAAACTGTAAGTGCAGTATAACGGCATGCCTGCAGATACAGCCAGTCAGAGCAAGCGTGAAATCGGATTGCGGGGGCAGATACAACAGTTGGCGTGCAGAAAAATCAACCCGTGTGGCCAAATCGATAGCAAAACCAGGCGCAGCTTTTATCTGGCATCCCATTCGCTGCGCAGCAGCGCATAGATGAATTCGTCGCCCCACACGCCCTTATGCCGGTTGTTCTGGCGCAGATGCGCTTGGCGCTGCATGCCCAGTTTTTCGGCAACGCGGGCCGAACCTGTATTCAAGGTGTCGAGACGGGCAAAAATGCGGTGAAAGCCCAGATCGGAAAAACCGAATGCGAGCATGGCGCGCGCCGCCTCCAGCGCCAGCCCCTGCCCATGAAAGGCTGGATGGAACAAATAGCCCAGTTCGCCTTGCAAGGCAGCTGTGCTGCCCAGCTTGAGCAGCACCTCGCCGGCCACGGCACCGTCCTCGCGGCGGCACACCGCCAGCGTCAGCTTGTCGCCATCGGCCGCGAAAGGCGCCGCAAGCACGGTCTCAAAGCATGCGCGCATGGCTTCGCCCTCGGGCGGATCGTTGTACAGAAAACGGTAGACCTCAGGCAGGCAGCGATAAGCGCGGAAGGCGTCGAAATCGCTGGCGGCGAATTTGCGCAGCAGGAGGCGGGGCGTGTGCAGTTCGGGCTTGGCGCAGGAAAGAAGCATGTCTTCAGTATAACATTGCCAGTTTCCTGCCACCGGGATGCAAAAAAGGAAGCCGAAGCTTCCTTTTTCTGAATTCTGGAGCGGGAAAAGAGTCTCGAACTCTCGACCTCAACCTTGGCAAGGTTGCGCTCTACCAACTGAGCTATTCCCGCAAACGAGGCATGATTATGACAGAACGGCTCGCAAAATGCCAGCCCCATTTTCACGACAGCGGCCGTGGGCCAGGTTAACCAGGAGCAAGGATGTCGACTATATAATGTGGCTCGCCGCCGCGCTGCGCGGGAATGTGTATAAAGGGTTCAATGGAGTCGATCGAAATCGTTTTGGCCATGCTGCTGGCCGTGATTGCCAGCGCCTACCTGGTGCGCCTGCTGCCGGTGTCGCTGCCTTTGCCGCTAGTGCAGATTGCGCTGGGCGCGCTGATTGCCGCTTTTACCGGCCATGGCGTCGCGCTTGACCCTGAAATCTTTTTCCTGCTCTTCCTGCCGCCCCTGCTCTTCCTCGACGGCTGGCGTATCCCGAAAAGCGGGCTGCTGCGCGATAAGGTGGTGATTCTGGAACTGGCTCTGGGCCTAGTGGTGTTCACCGTGCTGGGCGCGGGCTATCTGATCCATCTGCTGATTCCGGCCATGCCGCTGGCCGTGGCGTTCGCGCTGGCCGCCATCGTCTCGCCCACCGATCCGGTGGCCGTGTCGTCGATCGCCTCGCGCGCGCCGATTCCCAAACGCCTGATGCATATCCTGGAAGGCGAATCCCTGCTCAACGACGCCAGCGGTCTGGTGTGCTTCCGCTTTGCCGTGGCGGCAGCGCTGACGGGCGCCTTTTCCGTGGCCCAGGCTTCGATCACCTTCCTCTGGCTGGCCGGCGCCGGCGTCGCCATCGGTCTGGGCGCGACCGTCATCGTGACCTGGGTGCAGCGCTGGCTGACCCGCCATTTCGGCGAACCGAACGGCTCGCCCATTCTGGTCAATCTGCTGATTCCTTTCGGCGCCTATATGGTGGCCGAGCATTACCACGCTTCCGGCATCCTGGCGGCGGTGGCGGCCGGCATCGCCATGAGCTATGTGGAGCTGAGCGGCCACACGCTGGCGGCGACCCGCATCCAGCGCTCGGCGGTGTGGGACACGGTGCAGTTCTCGCTGAACGGCGTGATGTTCGTGCTGCTGGGCGAGCAGCTGCCCGACATCCTGCACGGCGCGCGTGCCTCGCTGGAGCAAAGCGGCCATGTGAATCCCTGGTGGCTGGTGCTGTATGCCTTCAGCGTCAGCCTTGGCCTGCTGGCCCTGCGCTTCATCTGGGTCTGGGCCACGCTGCGCATCACCCTGTACAAGAAGGGCAAACGCGGCGAGCACGCGCAGCGCCCGCATTGGCGTCTGCTGCTGGCCACCTCGCTGGCCGGCGTGCGCGGCGCCATCACGCTGGCCGGCGTGATGACCCTACCCTTGACGCTGCCCGACGGCTCGCCCTTCCCGGCACGCGATCTGACCATCTTCCTGGCCAGCGCAGTAATCCTGATTTCCCTGCTGGCGGCCAGCATCGGCTTGCCGCGCCTGCTGGCCGGCATGCAGTTCCCGCGCGAACCGGCCGAGCAGCAACAGGAAGACCTGGCACGGCGCGAAGCTGCGGCCGCCGCCATCGTCGCCATCGAGGCGGCCCAGGTGGAACTGATGCCGCTCAGCGCCGATCCGGAAGTCTATCCACAGGCGGCGGCGCGTGTGATCGCCCTCTACCAGCATCGCCTGAATGTCGGCACATCGCTGGGCGACGACGCGGTCAAATTCCGCAAGCGCGACCAGGCCGAGCGCGCGTTGCGCCTGGCGGCCTTGCAGGCCGAGCGGCGCGCCATCTTCAACCTGGCGCGGCACGACCGCCTGTCCGACGAGCTGTCGCGCAAACTGGTGCGCGAGCTGGACCTGGCCGAAGCGCGCTACCGCTAGGCACCGTCCATGAACCAGCGCACGCAAGTCCTGTTGGGCATAGCATGGCTGCTGTTCTGGTTTTTGCTGACGGTAACGGCCATCCAGGATTTCCAGCGCAGCGGCAATGACGGGCCGCTGTGGCAGCCGGTGTTGTGGGAGGGCTCGTCCGCCCTGGCGTCGACCACCCTGCTTTTCCTGCAAAGGCATTTCACGCGGCGCTACGACCATCTGCTGGCCACGCCCTGGCGCTGGTTCACGCGCCAGGCAATCTGGCTGCCCGTGACCTGGGCCGTCTTTGTGCCGCTGGCTTTCGGCATGCGCCATGCCGTCTATGCGCTGGCTGGACGGACCTACTCGCATGCGCCATGGGCGCCGACTTTCCTGTATGAGAACGTGAAGATCACGGTATTTTTCGCCATCTTCGTCGTGATCCTGTTTGGCGTGCTGTCCTTTCAAAACATGCTGCAGGCGCGCCTGCGCGCCGAACAAAGCAACGCCTTGCTGCGTGAAGCCCAATTGCAAAGTCTGACGCAGCAGATGCAGCCGCATTTCCTGTTCAACGCCCTGAATACCGTCTCCTCGCTGATGCATGAGGATGTGCAGCGCGCCGACGCCACGCTCACCCAGCTGGCCGATATGCTGCGCGCCACGCTCGACGTCAGCGGCAGCGCCCAGGCGCCGCTGTCCACCGAGCTGCGCCTGCTGCGCGGCTATGCGGCGCTGATGGGCGAACGCTTCGCCGACCGCGTACAGATCGATTGGCGCCTCGATGCGGACGCCGAAGCCTGCCTGGTCCCGGTCATGAGTTTGCAGCCGCTGCTGGAAAACGTCTTCAAGCACACGGTCGAACGCCGGCGCGGCCTGACCCGCATCAGCGTGGCGACGCGCCGCGCCGATAGCATGCTGTACCTGACGGTCGAAGACGACGCGGGCCAACTGGCGCAGGCTGGCGCCGCGCATCATCCCGCGCGCGGCGATGACAGTTCCAGCCCGGCGCCAGCGGCCCACGCTGGCGGCCTGGGTCTGCGCAATCTGCGCGCCCGTTTGCAGGCGCTGTATGGCGACGCGGCCACGCTGGAACTACGCCAGCTCTCGCCCCACGGCGTGCGCGCCGAGATAAGGCTGCCATGCGCCTGCTGATCGTGGACGACGAACGCCCGGCGCGCGACAAACTGCGCCGCCTGCTGGTGCAGGAAAGCGGCATCACGGCGCTGGAAGAAGCGCGCGACGGCGTCGAAGCGCTGGAGAAAATCGCCGCCTTCACGCCTGACGCCGTCTTTCTCGACATTCAAATGCCGGAAGTGAGCGGCCTGGAAGTGGCGGCCTCGCTGCCGCAGCCCGCGCCGCTACTGGTCTTCGTTACCGCCTACGACGAATACGCGGTGCGCGCCTTCGACGCCAACGCCATCGACTATCTGCTCAAACCCTACGACCAGGCCCGCCTGCAACGCGCCCTGCAGCGTCTGCGCGAACGCCTGGCCTTGCGCTAGGCCGTGCCACCCGGCACAACCGCCGACGCGGCGCAAGCCAGTCCAGTTCCCACCGCCCTACTGCCCGAACGCGTGCAGCACCTCCTGGTCAACGAGCGGGGCCTGACCCGCATCGTGCGCGTCGACGAGATCGAGTGGCTGGAAACGGCCGACAACTACGTCATTCTGCACACGGCCGACAGCCATCCACTGCTGCGCCAAACCCTGTCCGCCCTGCTCGAACAGCTTGGTGGCGCCTTCCAGCGCAGTCACCGCCGCGCCGCCGTGCGCCTGGCCAGCATCAGCGGCATCGCCGCCAACGACAAGGGTGACGGCGACATCCTGCTGCGCAGCGGCGCCCGCGCGCCCCTGAGCCGCGCCTACCGCGCGGCCCTGCTCGCCCACCTCGCCTAAGCCAGGACCGCTCGCCCCGCCCATCCCCCGGCTCGCCACTTAAGACTGGCCGGCCGGCGCTTCCCTTTTTATGCTGGCGCTACTTCGACTCTTCAGGGAATCAAGAATGAAAACAAATCGCCTGTACTTCCTCGACTGGCTGCGCATCCTGGCCTTCTTTCTGCTGGTGCTGTACCACGTCGGCATGTACTACGTCACCTGGGATTGGCATGTAAAGAGTCCGCATGCCAGCGACACCATCGAACCGCTGATGATGCTGTCCTCGCCCTGGCGTATGGGATTGCTGTTCCTGATCTCCGGCGCGGCCGCCGCCTGCCTGCTGCGCAAGCTGGGGCGTCTCGCCTTTGTGCGCCAGCGCAGCGCGCGCCTGCTGGTGCCACTGCTCTTCGGCATGTTCGTCATCGTGCCGCCGCAAGCCTATCTGGAAGTGGTCGAAAAACTCGGTTATAGCGGCGGCTATGGCGACTTCATGGACCTGTATGTGCAAGCCTATCGCGGCTTCTGCCGCGGCAACGACTGTCTGACCCTGCCGACCTGGAACCATCTGTGGTTCCTGCCCTATCTATGGGTATACACACTGCTGCTGGCCGCCCTGCCCGCAGCCTGGGCCACGCATGCTGGCGCCGCATTGGCACGGTGGCTGCAAGGCTGGCGCCTGATCCTGCTGCCGGCCGCCTTCCTGGCACTGGGCAGCATCCTGCTGCTGACGTCCTTCCCGCACAAGAACAACCTGGTCTGGGACTGGCACAACCACGCCACCTATCTGCCCCTGTTCCTGCTCGGCGCCCTGCTGGCTACCCAGCCGCGCTTCTGGCAAGCCCAGGACAAGCTGCGCCTGCCCGCGCTGGCCACGGCGCTGTGCTGCTGGGCCGGATTGATGGCCTATTATTCGCTGCCCGAATCCCGGCAACAATGGCTGAATATTCAACGCTGCGTCTACGCCCTGCTGCAATGGTGCGCCCTGGTCGCCGCTTGCGGCTACGCCCACCGCCATCTGAACTTCGACAGTCCCGAGCGGCGCTACCTGAACCAGGCCGTCTTCCCCGTCTACATCCTGCACCAGACGCTGATCGTCGTGCTCGCCCACAATCTGCAAATAGCCGGTTTGCCGCCCATGCTGGAAGGCCTGGTCCTGGTCATTCTCACGCTGAGCGCCAGCTTCGCCGTCTTCGAACTGGTGCGCCGCCTGCCCTGGCTCCGCCTGCCCTTCGGCCTGACAACCAGTGCCGCCCCCCGCTTTGATCCAGCGCAAACAATGTCCTACCCTGGTGTCAGGCACTGAGGTCGGACATTTTCTGATCTAAATCAAAGAATGTCCTACTCTGGTGCCTGGCACCAGGGTGGACATTGTTTGACGCAGATCAAAGGAAGGGCTTAGTTGAGGACTTTGCGGTTGCGCTTGGAGCGGTACATTTCGGCGTCGGCCATTTCGAAGGCTTCCTGCAGGTCGTAGCCGGATTTGCGCATGGCCATGCCGAGCGAGGCGCGCACGCCATGCCCGGCCAGGGTTTCCTGCAGGCGCTGCAGCATGGCTTGGGAGTCGAAGTAGTCGCATTCGACCATCAGGATGGCGAATTCGTCGCCGCCCAGCCGGGCCACCACGTCGGAAGCGCGCGTGACTTCGCTCATGGCCTGGCCAGCGCGCCGCAGCAGCAGGTCGCCGGCGGCGTGGCCCTGGGTGTCGTTGATGAATTTGAGGTCGTCCAGGTCGAGCGAGACGACGCAGGCGGGATGGCCATAACGCCGGCAGCGCTCTTCCTCACGCGCTAGCAGCATGTCCCAGCCGCGCCGGTTGTAGAGGTCCGTCATGCCGTCGCGCGTGGCGTCGAGTTCGGCGCGTTCGGCGCGGCGCACCGCGTCGGCCGTGCTCAATTCGGATTCGAGCAGGCCGCTCAGCAGTTCGGCCAGCAGCAGCAGCATGGGCTGCTCTTCGCGGATGCGTTCGGGCTGGGGTTCGGGATCGATGGCGCACAGGGTGCCGAACAGGCTGCCGTCGGCGCGCCGCAGGGGGACGCCGACATAGGCGCCGATCGGCACCTGCTGCCCAATCGGGGCGGCGGCATAAGCCGGCACGGCGCTGGCCTGGGGGGCGATGTTCGGCCCCAAGCCTTGCGCCATGCGTGAGCAGAAGGAATCGGACCAGCAAAACACTTTGCCGGGGTTGACGCCGTAGCCCTGGTCCAGGGCGTGCAGCACGATCCAGTCATTGCCTTCGGTGCGCGTCACCATCCAGAGCTGAAAACCGAGCCGCTCGCGCAGGAAGGCCATGGTGGCCCTGGATGCTGCGGCAAAATCGTTGACCATGCTTGCCTCGCCGGGATTGAGTTCAAGATGCAGACGACCAGCCTGCATTATGCACCCAAAGCCGGCGGCAAGGCTATTTGGTCAGGGTCAACAGATATTGCGCGGGACCGGGCAGCAGCGGCGTCGGCTTGCCTTTGACCCAATCCTCATGTCCGGCCAGGAAGAAGGGCGAGAGCGGGTGGCCGCTCTGCCCGCCCGGCATATTGAAGATGCCCTGCTCTTCCCGTCCCGGCGACACGGTCAGCCGTTCGGACTGGCCGAATGTGCGTCCCGCCACGCGTGGCATATTGCTGTCGCCGGGCAACTGGTCGGGCGGCACGCTGAGCCACTGGCGCAGGGCCGGCACGGCGCCGGCGATCGGGTGGGCGATGCCGGCCGTGTTGCGCGCGCCCCAGGTGGCGGCGGACAGCGGCTTGCCATCCGGCGCCAGCTCGGCCGCCGTGCGGTCCAGGGCCGCCAGCTGCAGCGCCGTCCAGCTGGCGTACTGCGCTGGCAGCCAGCCGGCCGGCTGCTCATCCAGCAGGCGCGCCAGCACCGCCGGCCAGCGCGCCGTTGCGGTGGAGATGCGCGCCTCTTCGTCGAGTTTGTGCAGGTCGGCATTGGCGGCACCGTACAGCAGCTCGTACAGCGACCACATGAAAGCGCGCGTGATGCGGTAAGCCGTGGAATCGACGCTGGCGTGGCCATTCCAGCCGGTTTTCAGCAGGCGGGCCAGTTCGGCGCGTTTGGGATCGGTGCTGGCGCCCGGCGTGGCCAGCGCCGCCAGCGCGCGCGCGCGCCAGCCGGCCATGAACAGGGCGCGGTCGTCCAGCATCACGCCATACACGGCGCGCTCGTCGGCCTGGGCGCCCAGCGCTGTCAGGCTGGCGCCCACCTGCTGCGAACGCGCGCCCAGATCGAGGCCGCCATCGCCCAGCAGCTCCGCGCCGGGACCAAGCAGCTGGCGGCTGTTGGCCGTGTGCAGCTGGCCGCTGGCCGGGTTGCGCACCACCGGATAGTCCTGCGGCGCCAGCCAGCCGGACCAACCCGCGCCCACCGTGTCCGCCGCCAGCGGGAAGGTCGATGCCAGGCTGGGCGCGGCGCGGCGCGGCAGCATGCCGGCAATGGTCCAGCCGATATTGCCCTTGTCGTCGCCGCCGACGAAATTCTGGGCCGGGATGCCGAGGGTGGCGGCGATGGCCAGCGCCTCGTCCAGGTTATTTGCCGCCTCCAGCTTGCGCATACTCACATTGACGGCGCCCGGCGCATGCGCCGTCCAATGCACGGCGTAAGTCCGGCCGCCGGCCTGGCGCAGCGGCCCGGCGGAACTTTCGCGCACCGTCAATTGCTCCGCTGCGGCGCCTTTGACGAGGATGGTTTCCTGATGCACGGTCAGCTTTTCCCAGCCGCCACCGGCCAGCTTGACCTGCCCCGGTTTCGCCGCGTCTTCCTCGGCCGCGATCAGGTCCAGATAATCGCCATAGCTGTTGGTAAAGCCCCAGGCCACGCGGCCATTGCTGCCGACCACGATCAGCGGTGCGCCCGGCAAGGTCACGCCCACCAGGCGCCGCGTGCCGCCCGCCGCATCGGGAATCGCCAGCACCGCGCGGTACCAGGTGTTCGGCAGCTTGATGCCAAGGTGCATATCGTCGGCCACGATGGCGCCGCCGCCGCCATTGCGGCTGCCCGCCAGCGCCCAGTTATTGCTGCCCACGGCATCGACGAAATCGATGGCGGCCACTTCATCGCCATTCTTGGCGGCCTGCTTGCCCCACCAGTCGGGCGCGCGTTCGGGCAGCGGCGCGGGTGGCGGCGGCGCCACGCCATCGAGCGGCGTATCCCAGGCGGTCGCCTCGGGCAGCAGGAAGGCCAGTTGCTCGGCCGAGCTGTTCTCGCGCAGCCAGCCGCGCGCCAGCTCGCGCGCTTCGAGCCGGCCTTGCAGGTCGAAGTACATGGCCCAGATCACGAGCAGGGAGTCGGCCGGCGTCCAGGCACGCGGACTCAAGCTGATCAAACCATATTCAAAAGGTCGGGTGCCGAGCGCGTTCAGGCCTTCATTGGCGCCAGCCGCATAACGTTCCAGCAGGGCGCGGTCGGCCGGCGCCATGGCGGCAACGGCCTGCTCGGCACGGGCGCGGAAGCGGTGCAGGCGGTTGGGCCGGTCCACCACCAGCGCCTTGGGACCGAACAGTTCGGACAGCTCGCCGGCCGCCACACGGCGCAGCAAGTCCATCTGGAAGAAACGGTCCTGGCCATGCACAAAGCCGGTGGCATAGGCCACATCCAGCCGGTCGCTGCCGGAGATGGTGGGGACGCCCTGGGCATCACGCGCGATGGTGACGGTGGCCGTCAATCCCGGCACCGTGCGCCGCCCGTCGAGCTGGGCCAGGCTGCCGCGCAGGAAGAACCAGGCTGCCAACAAGGCCAGCACCAGCAGCGCCAACAACAACAGCACGCCGCGTTTCACCCACCGCCCAACCCCGCCTGCGCTCCTCACGGCCATAGCCATCTCCAGCTTAAATTAACCCAGATGGAATCTTGCCAGAAATCCAATGGCGACGCGGGAAAAAATTTGTAAATGGCCTTCAGCGGCACGCAGGAACTACGGGCGGATGCCGCTGGCGTCAATGCGCAAAGTGGCGGGATCGGCACGCAGCACCAGTTTCAAGCTCTCCTGGGCTGAATTGCGCATGTTCTCATACACATCGGGCGGTTGCGGCTGCTGCTGGTGCGACTTGTGCGCCAGCGCCATAAAGGTGCCGAGCATGGCGCTCTGTTCGAAGACATCGCGCAACTTTTCCTGATCCTGGCTCTTGCCCAGTTCACGCAAGCCAGCCTGGGCGCGGAACTGGCGTGCCACGGCGGCAAAGGCTTCATCGGACACTTCAGTGTCTTTCAGCACCATGTAATTCCCCACCACAAAAGCGGCCAGGCCGCCGGCCAGGTCGCGCGGGGTCCAGCCCATTTTCTTTTCGATCTTGAGGTAAATGTCCATGCTTTGCACATAGATCCGCGCCATCTCCTTGCGCTTGTCCGGCGGGAAGTGCAGCGACAATTTCTGCGCATTGGCCTCGACCGCCGGTCTGGCGCGCGATACCGCCGGCTCGACCGTCTTCTTCACCTCGGTGGCCGACGGCACCGGCACGCGCAAATCCGGCACCGGCCACACCACCACATTGTCATAGCTCATGCCGAAGCCGCAGCATTGGCCATAACTCAGGGGGACTGCCCCCGCCATCAACGCCAGGAATAACACAATCTGCTTCATCGCCCTCTCCTCATCTACCGGGAAAACAATGAAGAATAAACAAGAAAGCGCAGCCGATACAGCAATTTCCGATACGTGCAACACTTGCCTGATGCATGGTGCGGCGCGGCATGGATCTCTGTTAAAGTAGATCGATCAGCCACTTTGCGCCGTGCGCCCTGCGACGATGATAGCTGCGCCCCTGCCCGACAATGAAGCCGAGCGGCTTAGCGCCTTGCTCGCCTTGCTGATTCTCGACACGCCGCCCGAGGAACGCTTCGACAAGATCGTTGCTTTCGCGGTCCAGGAGTTTGATGTTCCTATCGCCCTGATTTCGCTGGTGGATACCGACCGCCAGTGGTTCAAGGCCGCCATTGGCCTGGGCACGACTTGCCAGACCGGACGCGATATTTCCTTCTGCGGCCACGCCATCATGCGCGGCGACATCATGGTGGTGCCGAATGCGCTGGACGATGTGCGCTTTCACGACAATCCCCTGGTAAGCGGTCCGCCGCACATCCGCTTCTACGCCGGCGCGCCGCTGATCCTGCCCTCTGGCTATGCGCTCGGCACCCTGTGCATCATCGATACCCGGCCGCGCACGCTGGACGGCATCGAGCTGGCCATTCTGTCCACCCTGCGCAGCCTGGCGGTGCAGGAATTGATCAAGTCGGAGGCACTCCATGCCGGATAAAAGCGCAACACCCCGCATGTTGCTGGTGGAGCCAGAAACCATGCTGCGCCGGACGGTCGCGCTGACCGCGCGCAGTCTGGGCATGGCGGAAATCCGCGAGGCAGCCAGCATGCAGCAGGCACGCCAGCTGCTCAAGGAGGAAAAATACGACGGCGCCGTGATCGCCATCGATTCCGAGGCCGCCTATGATCTAAGCCTGGTGGCCCAGGTGCGCGAGGGCGGCAGCGTGAGCCGCCCCAGCATGCCGATCGCCGTGATGACCGAGCGCTGTACAGCCGAACTGCTCGGCACCTTACGCCAGCAGAAAATCGAGCGCATCATCGTCAAACCCTTCCGCGCCCGCACCCTGCTCGATGCCTTCGGCGCGCTGGAAGCGGCGGCAACCACCTAAGCTACAGCGTCAGGCTGCGCAGTTCCCAGCGCAGCGGCAGCGCCTGCCCACGCCAGACGATCTGGCGCGGACGGAAACGCCACAGGCGCTCCGCGCCAGCGAAAACCGCCGCGGCGGCCTGCGGGTCCAATTCGATTTCCACGTCACCACTCATTTGCAGCAGGCCGCCGCTGGCAAAGTCAGGAAAAACCAGGCCGGCGCGTCCGTTCAGCAGCATATTGCCCAGGGTGCTGAAGAAGCGGTTACCCGCGTAATCGGGCACGCTCAAGGTGCCGTCTGCGGCCAGCTGCACGAAACCCGGCGCCCCGCCCCGGTGCGACACGTCGACGCGGCGCGCGCCCTGGTCGGCATAGCTGGCGACAAAGAAGGTGCCGGCATCCTCGATCAGGCGGCGCGCGGCCAGCACGGTGGCAGCGCTATCGGCCGGGACGCCGGCATCGGGCAGGCGCAGGCCGGGCAGCTGGAGGGCCGCCACCGGCGCTGGCGTATCGGCGGCGCGCGTGAAGCTGAAGTCGCGCACATGGATGTATTGCGGGCAGTTGCCGAAGGATTCGTCCACGTCGAGCACGAAACCCTGGGCCGACAGGCGCCGCACGCGGCCGTTCAAGCGGTTGCGGCGGCGCGTATGCAGCTCAATACCCAGCAGACCGATGGCTGCGCCCTCCTCCAGGCCCGCGTCGGCTGGGTCGTCAGGCACGCGGCCCAGCTGTACGCTTAAATGCTCAGGATCGGGCGATTGCAGGAAGCCCGGCTCGCCGGCGCGCAGCGTAGCCCAGACATCGCCCGCGCCATCGACCGCCCCCACCACGATAAAGGGCAGTTGCGGGAAGAACTGCCGGTGCTGCTCCGGCATGAAACGCCGGATGACCTTGCGCCCCACCTCGTCCATGCGTTCGGCCGCGCCGATGCTGCGCTGGATCGCCTGCTCGCCCGCATGCCAGGGCGAGGCTTCGGGTGCGCCGCCTTGCGGAATGCCTGCCCTGTCATCCATGATGTTCTCCTCAGGCAGCCAGGCCGACCGGCGATTTGACGAAAGGCGCGAAACCGGACAGCGCTTCAATCCGGGCCAGCCAAGCACGCACCAGCGGATAGGCCGCCAGATCGACATTGCCCTCGGGAGCGCGGGCGATATAGCTGTACAGCGCCACATCGGCGATGGTCGGCGTGGCGGCGGCGATCCACTCGCGGCCGGCCAGGCTGGATTCGATCAAGGCCAGGATGCGATGGGCGCGCGCAATGCTGTCAGCCGGGTCCTGCGGACGCTTGAACAGATTGATGATGCGCGCCGTCGCCGGGCCGAAGGCGATTTCGCCCGCGGCCACCGACAGCCAGCGCTGCACCGCCGCCGCGCCTTGCGGCGTCTCGGGCAGCCAGCTGGCGTCGCCGTAGCGCTTGGCCAGGTACACCAGGATGGCGTTGGAATCGGCGATGTATTCGCCCTCATCCTCCAGCACCGGCAGCTGGCCAAAGGGATTCTTGGCAAGAAAGTCCGGTGCCTTGTGCTCGGATTTGAGCAAATCCACCAGCACCAGCTCAAAATCCAGCTTGAGCAGGGAGAGGAACAGGTGGGCGCGATGAGAATGGCCGGACAGCGGGTGGTAATACAGCTTCATGGCGAATCCCTTTCATGGACACGGTTGCGATAAGCAGCAGTGTGCATTCTTTCCCGACGCGAGAGAATATGCGCCAGGAAGAATTCACCATTCCACCAAATGGAATTCTGAAGTCAGGGCGGCAGCACCTCGAACAGCAGGAATTGCGTGACCTGGGTGCGGCGGAAGTTATCGTCCGAGACCAGCAGCAGGGTCTCATGGCCATTGGCCAGGCGCGGCCCCCAGCCCACGGCTTCCAGATTGTCAACGCGCGGCAGGCCCAGGGAGTTCAGATCCAGCACCAGGCGCTTGCTGGCCGGCCGCACACTGCCCTCGGGCGCATTCAGGAAGGACGGCACGTCGCGCACATCGCTGGCTGCCGCTATATCCGCCTCATACAGGCGCACGAAGTTCAGATAGTTGCCGTCGGCCTGCTCCACCCCGGCGCGCTCCAGCACCAACAGGCGGCTGTCGCTGACGGCCAGGATTTCGGACACGCCGTTATCCGCCTCCTTGCCGGGCGCGGGCGCCTGCGCAATCGGCTCGATCGGATAAGCATATTGCGCCAGCAGCGCGCCATTGCGGTCGAAGCGGCTCAGACGCGTCAAGGCGCCTTGCTGCGGCGTGGGCAGGGCGCCGTCCTGATACAGCGGCGCCTCCAGCGCCAGCCAAAGCGACTTGCCGTCCGGCGCAAACGCAAAGCCCTCGAAAGCTGCATTCTCGCGCACTCCATACTCGCGGCCGGGGTAGACCTTGAACATCTCAGGCAAAGGCAGGCTGCCCAGCAGCTTGCCATCGCGCGCGGCATGGCGCAGATACGGATCGAGGCCGCGCCGCCGCTCGCCCTCGCTGGCATACCAGATGCTGCCGTCAAGCGGGTCGACGCGGATGCTTTCCAGATCCGGCACATCGCCACCGGCCTGGCTCGCATTCGGATACGTGGTGCCGTCGGCCTGCAGGAAGTAAGCCACCTGCGTGACCGTCACTGGAGCGAAAGTGCTGGCATCGAAATGCAGCTTAGCCCGATAAAAGCGCGCCGGATTGATCGACGAACGGTCATCGCTGACCAGCACCCAATCGCCGCTGCGCGCATCGTAATCGGCACCTGACAAGCCGCCCACCGTCGTCCCCGCGAACTGCTGGCGATGCGCAATACGCTGCTCGCCGATCAGGCGCAGGCTGCCGATGGCGCGCTCGCCGCGCACCGCCTGGATATCCGGCGGCACATGCACCTTGCCCCGCACCGGCCCCGAAGGCGGCGGCCCACCCGCCACCACGCAACCACTCAGCGCCAACGCCGCCAGCAAAGCCGGCAACCACCCAGTTTTTCTCATATCACCAATCCATTAAAAATATCCACAGCCCAGTCCGTGTCCGATTGGGGTCTGACCCCATGGTAGACACGGGCTCGGCCATTATGACTTGCGCAGGCGTTTGTGCATATTGCGCAGAGAGAGCCAGACGGCGGCGGCGACGAAGGGGACGAGGATGCCCATCACCAGCTCGGGGCTGCCGACCCAGCCCACGGCCTTCGCGCCTTTGGCGGAGTAGCCGGCCAGGCCAATCACATAATACGAAATCGCGGCGACCGACAGGCCTTCCACCGCCTGCTGCAGCCGCAGTTGCTGCAGGGCCCGTGCATCCAGCGATTGCAGGATCTGCCGATTCTGCGCTTCCTGCACAATGCCGACCCGGGTGCGCAGCAGGTCGTTGCTGTTGGCGATGCGCCGCGCCAGCGCTTCCTGCCGCCGCGCCACGGCCTGGCAGGTGTCCATGGCCGGGCGCAGACGCCGGTCCATGAATTCCTGCACCATGGGGATGCCTTCCATGCGGCTTTCGCGCAATTCCTCGATGCGCGCATTCACCAGCCGGAAGTAAGCCTTGGAGGCGGCGAAGCGGTAGCTGTTCTCCAGCGACAGCTTCTCGCTGCGCGCCGCCAGATGCGTGATCTGCTCCAGCAAGGCCTGCTCCACGGCGCCGTCGGTGGCCATGCCGTCGCCGGCCGCACCGTCCGACTGCACCATGGCGGCGGCCAGCGTCACCAGCTGGCCTTCGATGGCGTTCAAGGCCGGCGTGGCCTGGCGCGCATACGGCAGGCCAAGCATGGCCATCATGCGGTAAGTCTCGATTTCCAGCACGCGCTGCACCAGGCGGCCGGCCTGCTGCTGCCGCATCGCGCCTTCGCGGATGACGAAGCGGCTGAAGCCATCGGACTGGATCACGAAATCGGTCCACAGCTCGCCGCCATGCTGCAACTGGCTGCCGGCCAGCCCGGCGCTTTCAAATACCGATTGCAAGGCCTTGGCAAACACTTCCGACGAGGCGGCGCTACGGTCCAGCGCCACGTGCGCCGCGACCATCAGTTTGCCGTACAGGCCAAGCAGCCATTGCTGCGGCAGATGGCGGATCGGCATGCTTTCGAAGGACTGCGCCAGCGGCGGCGAATGCTCCACATGCTCGGCGAAGGTGTAGGTGGCGAATTCGGTATGCAGCTCCCATTTCAGCCGGAAGCGGCCGAAGTCATGAAAAAAATAGCTGGCGTCCGCGCCCGGCGCGGCCACGCCGAAATGCGCGCACAGGTCGGCCAGCAGCGCATGCTGGGCGCCGGCATTGCTGGTCTGCTGATCCGGATCGGCATACACAGCGAAGTGGGAGACCAGCTCGGGCGCGTCCAGCTTGAGAAAGGGACGCGAATGGATTTCCGCTGCGAGAGGCACGCGCAGCGCGTGGTTCAGGCTCGAATAGACGATGGTCATGGACTGTAGATTTCCTTGGCGGCCGCGCGCACCGCCTGCAGCAGCAGGTCGGCGCCAGGCGACAGCAAATGGTCGTGGTGGCGGATGATGCCGAAAGCGTCCATCTTCCATGGCAGCGCGATCGGCAGGATGCCCAATACGCCCGTCGCCACATAATGCTGCGCCACGGCGGCCGGCATCACATGCACGGCGTCGGTCTGCTGCAGCAGCGCAGCGACCAGCAGCAGTGCCGTGGTGTCGACCACATTGACCGGCGGTTCCAGGCCGGCGCGGCGGAACATCATATCGCAGCGGTTGCGCAGGACGCTGCCTTGCGGCGGCAGTATCCAGGGCTGGCTAGCCAGGTCTTTCAATTGCAAGTCCTGCGCGGCATGCAGCGGATGGCTGGCGCGCGCGACCACGCACGAGGGTTCCTCGGTCAGTTCCTCGTAGATCAGGCCGGAGCCGTTATCGCGTTCCACGATGCGGCCGATCATGAAATCCAATGTGCCCTGTTCCAACTGCTCCAGCAGCACATGGCTGGGTTCCAGGCGCACCCCGATGCGCAGCAGCGGCGCGTGCTGTTTCACGCGCGCGATGGCCTGCGGTAGCAGGGTGATGCCGGGAGTCATAATGGATCCTACCTCAACCTGGCCGCCCAGGCCGGACTTCAGCGCCAGCACGTCGTCATGCGCCAGCGAGAGGCTGGTCAGGGCCATGCGCGCGTGGCGGATCATGGTTTCGCCGTAGATGGTCGGCTCCATGCCGCGCGGCAGGCGCTCGAACAGGCGCACGTCGAGCATTTCCTCCAGATCCTTCAGCTGCTTGGAGGCGGCCGGCTGCGTCATGTGGAGCGCCTCGGCGGCGCGGTGGATATTGCGTTGCTCGTCGAGCGCGATCAAGAGCAGCAACTGCCGCGTCTTGAGGCGCGCCCGCAAGAACCAGTTCGGGTTGAGGGTATCCATGAGCAAATCATAACATTGCCCATATTGAAACCGGACTCTAGGTTTTAGGGAGGGCGCCTGCGTTCAATTTGAGCGCTACTCGTATTGTGCAAGTTCTTCTTCCAGGCAGGACTTCAGCTCGCCGGGCGCGACCCACACACCCCGCATGGCCGGGGTCGGAAAGACCGCAATCGACAGGCCTTTGCTGGCCATATCCGGCAGCCAGTCTTCAACGAAGCGATAGATATCGATGGCCGCTGGCTCGCAGCCGGCCCAGTCGTCCGTGGCGCAAGCCTGGGCGAAATCGGGATGCGACCAGATGGCGAAACCGTCAGCTTGCGCATTGTTGGCAAGGGAAACCCAGCCCTCTTCGTTTTTCAGCCCCCACAAGGTCTCGCTATCGGCCGCCTGCGCGATCAGGTGATCGAATCGCACCGGCCCCGGGGCCGCCAGCAAGGCCGCGATTTTTTTCGGGTGAAGCGGCTCTCTCATTCAAACGCCCTTGTCCTCGTCCGGTGCGCGGAACAGGTCTTCCAGCGCGGCCATGGACTTTTTCTCCGTCTTCGCAACGCCACGGCGGCCGCTGAATTCTTCTTCAATATTATCGCGGTAGTAGCTCCATGCCGACGCCGAGGTCGACAAGCGCCGCCAGACTTCGGCGCCCACGCCCGAGTAGTCGATGGCGCTGCCATCGTCGAATTCCACCCGCAGCAGACGCTCACGCGGCTCGTAGCCGATGGCGCGCAGCTTGCCTGCGTTGATACGTTTCATTTCCATGCTTGACTCCTGTATTACCGCTCTACGCTTCGGTGTGCGGCAATGCCGCATACCACTTAGGCTGTATTATGCTTCGTATTTATTGCGGCGGGCCTTGCGCCTGGCAAGATAAACGCCCAGCATTGCAACCGGGGCATAAAACAGCACCACAAAAAGCCAGGGGGCGCTGACAGCAAGTTGTATTTCCATGGTTTTGAAAGAGGTCAGAACCGCCTTGGTCAGCCCGAAGGCGAAAATGCTAAGCGGTACGCATAGGAAGTAAGCCCCTATCCCCTGTTTCCGCTGATTGCCAAGAAAATAGCCTGCCAATATCGCTACCAGCAAATAAAGCATTTCTGTCTCCTCTGCATAGGTGTATTGAATATGGGAGTTGACGATAACAGCTTGCTTGGTCAAAAAAATGCGTACTTTGTCACTGTGGAGCGGCGCTGGGTTTCCGCGTCCCCGCTGCACCAGTCGACGTACGACGGCAGCGGCGAAATGTCTTTTCCATTTTAACAAACTACGCTATCCTGCTCCGCGAGCAAGCGGCCATGCCGGTTGCCGCGGTGGCCGCAAGCCATTGCTGTATCGGAAATGTCCGGCCCCGCAAGGGCCGGCGCCGATGGAGTCCGCGCCCGGAAGCTCTCCGCTTCGCGCCCTCCACGCCTCCAGACGCCTGAAGCTATATCGTTTATGAAGACCATTGCAGTCATCGGCGGCGGCATTACCGGCGTCACCAGCGCTTATGCCCTCGCCAAACGCGGCTTCCAGGTCACGCTGTTCGAACGCCAGCGCTACCCGGCGATGGAAACCTCCTACGCCAACGGCGGCCAGCTTTCGGCCTCCCATTCCGAAGTGTGGAATCACTGGTCCACAGTCGCCAAAGGCATGCGCTGGATGTTCAGAAGCGATGCGCCACTGCTGATCAATCCCAAACCCAGTTGGCATAAGCTGTCCTGGTTCGCCGGGTTCATCGCCGCCATTCCGCACTACCGCGAAAACACCATCGCCACCGTTCAAATGGCGATTGCCGCGCGCGAGCACCTGTTCAATTGGGCGCAAGACGAAAATATCGGCTTCGATCTGAAACGCGAAGGCATCCTGCACATTTACCGCGACAAGGCCGGTTTCGAGCGCGCCGCCGAAGTTACCCGCCTGCTGGCTCAGGGCGGTTTGGAGCGTCGCCCCGTCACGCCCGCGGAAATGCGCGCCATCGAACCGGCGCTGACGGGCAGCTATTACGGCGGGTTCTATACAGAGAGCGATTCCAGCGGCGACATCCACAAATTCACCACTGGCCTGGCGCAAGCCGCCGAACGCCTGGGAACGAAAATCCGCTGCAGCCAGGATGTACAATCCATCACCGTGGAAAGCGGCCGCGCCCACGTCATTGCCGTTTGCGATGGCGAAGCCACCACCAATGTTTTCGACGCTGTATTGATTTGCGCCGGCACGGCAAGCCGCGCCTTTGCGGCCGCCCTGGGCGACCACGTCAATGTCTACCCCGTCAAAGGCTATTCGATCACGGTGAATCTGCAGGATGAGCGCAGCCGGCGCGCCGCACCCAATGTCAGCCTGCTGGACGAGGCCACCAAGCTGGTGGCCAGTCGCTTCGGCGCGGATCGCCTGCGCGTGGCAGGCAGCGCCGAATTCAATGGCTTTAACCGGGATATCCGCGCCGACCGCATCCAGCCGCTGGTCGACTGGGTGCGGCAATGCTTCCCGGATGTGGATACGCGCAGTGTGGTGCCTTGGGCCGGCCTGCGGCCCATGATGCCCAATCTGATGCCGCGCATCGGACGGGGCAAGGCGCCATGCGTCTTCTACAACACCGGCCATGGGCATCTAGGCTGGACGTTGTCCGCCGCCACAGCCGATATGGTGGGCGGCATCATCGAACAAACGCTGGGCCACGGCGCCTCCAGTACCGTGCTGCGGCCAGGCTTCGCTTAGTGCCGGCCCTTGTGCTTGGCGCGGCGGCGCTTGCTCCAGATGACCAGACCAGTCACAAAGAAGACCAGGGGCATCAGTCCAAACGCGCTGATGAAAGCGCGTCCCGCCTTGCCGAATGCCTCGCCGCTATGCAGCGGGAACAGCCAGTTCACCACCGCCTCGCCGCCTTGCGGGCGCAGAGGATCGACCACCTTCAGCACGCGCCCGCTACGCGAATCGATGCTGACGCGGGTGGCGCCATCGCCTTCGCGCAGCTCGCCGGGCTGGCGCAGCCGTACCTCGTAAGGAGCATCGGCCTTGGCTGGAAGGCTTAGGCGCGACACCCGTCCCTGCGGAATCGCCGCCTGCGCGGCCCTCACGGCATCGGCGGGCGCGATCAGTGGCAATGATTTATCGCTGCGGTTGACCGCCTTGCCTGCCGGTGGCAAGGGCGCTACTGCATTGATTACAGGCGCAATCCATGCAGGTTGATTGAAATGCGCGCCGGAGAAGCCCAGCACCAGCAGCACCGGCACGGCAAAGAAGCCCGCCGCGCGATGCAGGCTGAAATTGAATCGCGGCCAGGAACCACCGTGGCGCACCGTGAGCGCCATGCGCCACGCCGAACGCGTGGCTTTCGGCCACCAGACAAACAGCCCGCTCAGCGCCACCACCAGCATCACGACGCCGGAAGCGGCGATCAGCGTCTTGCCCGTTTCGCCCGCCACCAAATAGCGGTGCAGATGGAATAAGGTCGGCATCAGGAGCTGGCGCGAAAAACCCAGTTCGCCCCATACACGCTCGCCCGTCACGCGCAAGGTGAAGGGATCGACCATCACCTGCCGGAACTGCTGCAGGCTGTAGGCGCCTTCAGGGCGCAGCTTATACCAGGCCACCGCCACTTCGCCCGCATCGCCGGGGAAGATGATCTGCGTGGCCTTGCCATAGGTGGGATCGTTTAGCAAGCGCTCATGCACCGCCTGTACCATGGCGGGCGTGGCCGGCATTGGCGCGCCGGCCTGCATGCCGGGCGGCGGCGCGACCTGCATCAGATCGGCGTTCAGGGTGTGGTCGATTTCGTGCAGCCAAGCGATGGCGGTGCCGGTCAATCCCAGCACCACGAAAACTGAACCGAAGACGAGGCCCAGCCAAAGGTGGACGGTACGCAGCAGATCCTTGGCGCGCGCCAGCCGTCCTGGCTTGTGGGCGGGATGCGCTGCCCGCCGTGGCGCCAGCGGAATTGCCGCCCGCCGGTCGCCTGTTGCTGCCTCTGCCGCATCCTTCGCGGCGCTCATGCCTTGCATTGCTTACTCTGCCAAATGGGTGGAAATGAGAATTATACGCATTTCCACCAGACAGCTTTAACCTTCCTTGCCGTCGATGCGGGGCTGGCCCAGATAGCGCGCATATTTCGCCAGGAAGAGCCAGAAGGCCAGCGTCCAGCCGACCGTTGCCAGCACCATCAAGCCTTCGCGCAGCTCCGCTTGCGTCAGCAAGGAAGCCAGCACGCGCGCCACCGCGCCCACCTGGATCGCCGCATACATCCAGAACTCGGTGCGACCCGCCAGCAACGGACGGCCGGTATGGCCCAGCGAAGTGCGCGTCATCATGCCGATGATCAGGCCCGCCATCGAACCCACGGTCAGCGCGTGGAAGGCGGCGCTGGCGCTCACCATGCCCAGCGCGGCCAGCGCCAGCAGGATGAAGCCGACGCCGATCCAGCCATAGGACAGGTGCAGCACCCACAGCAGCGGCACGCGCACCGTGCGCTGCGGCTGCCAGCCGGCCAGACGATACAGCAGCACCACGCCGGCCGCCACGCACAGCGGCGCCACCAGCCAGCCGGGCAACGCGACCACCCAGGCCAGCGCCGACGCGATCAGCAGGCCAACCGATACCTTGTCCAGCGTCGGCACCACTTTCGGCACCGTGCCCGGCGCGCCGTTGCGGGTGAACATGGGGATCACGCGCGTGCCGATCAGCGATTCGATCAGCACAATCATCAGGATTGCGCCGTGCGCGGGCGTCATCAGCGGCAACGACAACCAGCCCAGCCAGGCCGCGTGGTACAGCGCATTGGCCAGTGTCAGCAACGACAGCAGCACCACGAACATGTAGTTGCGGCTATTTTTCGAGCGGCGCATCACCTGCCACAGCGGCCAGATGGCGCAAGGCAGGAACAGCAGGTCGACCAGCGCGCCTACCGTGCCGCCCACCGTCAGCAGCGCCACACGTCCCGCCAGCCATAGCGCCACCAGCGCCGCCAGGTGGCCGCGCACCGGCGTCCACAAGCCGGTCCAGTTGCGTCCCGCCGTAAACAGGAAGCCCACCACCACGGCAATCGCCATCCCGAAAATCATCTCGTGCATATGCCAGGCCAGATCGACCTTGGCCAGCACCGGCAGCCAGCCGTAATAGCGCGCCAGCCAAAGCGGCACCGCCAGCGCCGCCAGCAGGGCCGAGGCCAGATAGAAAGGACGGAAACCCAGATTCCAGACCGGATGTCCAAACAGCCCGCCGCTGCGTGGGACGGGTTCGGGTTCTTCTACTTGCATGAGACTCATAAGGCACTCCAGACGAGCATCGGCATTGCGCCGCAACAGTCAAGATTGTGGGCGGCGTCCCTGCGCTTGTGAAGAAGCGCCGGACAAAAGGATGATACAAATTAAGGAAATCAAATATACCGGCTGTAGAAGCCCGCCAGCCCTCGACGCGCGCGCCACGCTGACTTACGCTTGCATCCATGCGCTGAAGGCATGCGAATCGCATCCTTCCAGCCCCCACTTATCCGATCAACAGGAGCAGCAAGAATGCAAACCACCGTACTGAACATCGTCGGCATGAGCGACGCCGAAAAAGCCCAGGCCGTCGCCGCCACCCTGCAAGCGATGGCCGGCGTTTCCGCCATCAACATCACCACCGCGCGCGGCCAGGCTGAAATCAAATACGACGGCGCCGTCGTCTCGCCGCAAATCCTGGCCGACCAATTGAGCCGCGCCGGCTACCCCGCCCAGCCCGAAGGCGCCTCCAGCGGCTCCTGCTGCGGCGGTTGCTGCGGCGGCTAAGCGCTGGCCAACAGTTCCATTTGTCGTACCTTTCGGCGGCCTCGTGCCGCCGTTTTTTCGCCCCTACAGCTCAGCCCGTGTCCACCTTGGGGTCAGACCCCAATCGGACACGGGCTGGGCCGTAGATGGCGCTTAGCGGTCGGCCTGCAGGCGGTGTTCGACGGCGTAGACGGCGGCTTGTACGCGGCTGCTCAGGTTGAGCTTTTTCAGCACGTTCTGGACGTGGATCTTGACCGTGCTTTCGGCCAGATCGAGCGTGCGCGCGATGGACTTGTTGCTCTCGCCCTGGGCCAGGCAGGCGATGATCTGCTTCTCGCGCGGGGTCAGCTTGTCCAGCTCCGATGCGGCCGGCGCGCCGCCCTGTAATTGCGCCACCAGCTTGCCGGTCATCGCCTCGGCCACCACGGTTTCTCCGGCGGCGGCGCGGCGGATGGCGCGGATCAGGTAATCGGTATCGATGTTTTTCAGCAGATAGCCGCTGGCGCCGGCCTTCAGCGCCACCGACAAATCCTGCGCATCTTCCGACACGGTCAGCATCACCACCGCGCTGTCCGGACAATCCTGCAGAATCAGCTGCAGGGTCTCGACGCCAGACATGCCAGGCATGTTCAGATCCAGCAGGATCACGTCCGGCTGCAATTGCTGCGCGCGTTTAATGCCTTCCACACCGTCGGCCGCCTCGCCCACCACCTGGAACTCGGCGTTCCGCGTGAGCAGGGACTTGATGCCGCTGCGGAACAAGGTATGGTCGTCCACCAGCAATACGCTAATGGGTTTGTCCGCCTGCTCCATATACTGTCTCCTGTTTTAATTTAAGCCGCGCGGCGCTGTGCGCGCGCTAAAGTCAATTGCACCGTGGTGCCTAAGCCCACACCGGAGCGCACATCCAGCTCGGCGCCTATGCGCGCCGCGCGTTCGCGCATGATGTGGATGCCCACGTGTTCCTCGCTCTTCGCCGACAAGGTCGCGGCGTCGAAGCCGCGTCCATTATCGTGGATCGAGAGCGAAAAGTCCTTATGATCCTGCAGACCGATTTCCACCTTGGTCGCCAGCGCATGCTTGCGCACATTCGACAAGGCTTCCTGCACGATGAACAGCAGCTGCAATTGCTGCTCGCGCGGGAAAGGCGCGCCCTCGCCGTCCGAGATCAGCTCGACCTCGATGCCGGTCTGGCGGCGGAATTTGTCGATGGTGGTTTCCAGAGAGCCGGTCAGGCTGCCCTCGGCCAGCTTGCTGCGGAAGTTATGCAGCAGCTCGCGCACATCCTCGTAACTCTCCTGCACCCCGGCGCGCAGCTGCGGCACGATTTCGGCCACGTCGCCGATCTCGCCCTGCTTGAGCGACTGCTCCAGCATCTGCACCTGCAGATTCAGGAAGTTCAGGCCTTGTGCGATGCTGTCGTGCAGACCCTGTGCCACCAGATTGCGCTCCTCCGAAATCGCCATCTCGCGTTCGCGCGTCGCCAGGCGCATATTCTCGATGGCGATGCCAAGCTGCTGGCCCAACGTCTCCAGCAGCTCCTTCTCGTGTGGGCTGAAGACCTTGGCTTGGCGGAAGTGCAGATTGAAGAAGCCCACATGCTGGCCATGGGCGAAGATATGGAATACCGAAACGGTGACAAAGCCCTCGCGGTAGCACTGCTTCTCGTGCGCCTGGTCGATGCGGCGCATATCGTGGACCACGGCGATGCGCTTCTCCACCGCCTCGCCGCACAGGCAATCGCCCACCTTCAGGCAATGCTCCGATTCCACCAGCTCGTCCGAAACGCCATGGTGCACCAGCATATGCACATTGCCGCGCTGCGCGTCGATGATGCGCACCGAGCCGCCATCGGCCTTGAAATACTCGCTGATGCGGTGCAGGAAGCCCTCGCACAGCTCCTCCGCCGGCTGCGGGCGCTGCAGGAAGGCCGAGCAATCGTACAGCAGCGCCAGCTCGCGGTTCTGCTCCTCCAGCGCCTGCGTCTTGACCTTGACCAGCGCCTCCAGATTGCCATACAGGTCTTGCAGGCGGTCGCCCATCTGGTTGAAGCCTTGCGCCAGCTGGCCGAATTCATCGTCGCTGTCCACGTCCAGGCGCACCTCGAACTGCGCCTCGCGCATGCGGCTCATACCCTCGTAAAGGCGCGTGACCGGTTCGATAATCAGGCTGAAAAGCAGGAAGATGATGCTGATCGTCGTCACCAGCGCGAGGCCCAGCAAGGCAAGCTGCGAGGCGCGCAGCCAAAAGGTACGCAGCTCGCTATCCTGTTCGATCAGCTTGACCAGCGTATTCACCTGGGCTACAAACTGGTCGGCCTCCTTCTGGAACGTGCGGATCGCAGCCGGATCGGCCACCTCCTGCGCCAGGAGCGTGCGCGCCATGGGGCGCAAGCCATCCTGCCAATGACGGGTAATGGTCGAGAAGCTGTTGCGGATTTTTGTATTCGGCGGCAGGAACAGCGGACGTTGAGGATCGCCCTGGCGCAGCAAGGCCAGCGTGCCGTCGATGCGCCCAATCTGCTGTGTCGCGCCATTGCGCACCAGGCCCAGTTCATCGCCGGTTTCCAGGCGGCCCAGCAAGGCGCTGAGCCGATAGCTGTTCATGCGCAGGCTGCCCGTATCGTTGATCGCCGCCGCGCTTCCCTCCAGCTGCCAGGACAAAAACAGCGTCGACCCGATAACGGTCAGCGCCGCCGCCAGAAACAGCAGCAAAGCCCCCACCAATTTTGTCGACAACTTTTGCCAAGCAGGCAACACCGGACTATTCCCCATCCCAACTCTCCTCTACAGCCCAGTATACACGCCCCAGCTTTGAGCTAAATCAACAAATGTCCAACCCTGGTGCCTGACACCAGGGTGGGACATTTGTTGAGGCAGATCAAACCTGCCTATTGGCGCTAGCCGCCGGTCTGGGACATGAAACGGATGATCTTGCCGGGCTGGCGGGTGAAGTCGTGTTGCTGCGGCTTCAGTTCGATGGCCTGGCGGATCGCGTGCTCCAGATCGGCGTCGCTGGCGCCTCCTCGCAGCAGGGGGCGCAGTTCAAATTTTTCTTCCTGTCCGAGACAGAGGTAGAGCGTGCCATCGACCGACATGCGGATGCGGTTGCAGCTGGCGCAGAAGTGCTGCGACATCGGGGTGATGAAGCCAACACTGGCGCGTCCATCCTCGGTCGCCAGATAGCGCGCCGGACCGCCGCCCAATTCCGCTGCCTGCGGCACCAGGCCAAACTGTTTGCGCAGCCTTTCCTGCACCGGCGCCAATCCCATATACGCCGCATTGCGTCCCGTTTCGCCCATCGGCATGGCTTCGATCAGGCGCAGCACGAATTCGTTCTCGATGCAGAAGGCGACCAGATCGTCGATTTCGGCGTCGTTCACGCCGCGCATGGCCACCATATTGATCTTGATCGGGGCGAAGCCGGCGGCCTTGGCTACCTTCAATCCTTCCAGCACATCGGGCAGGCAGTCGCGCCCCGTGATCCTGGCTACGCAGTCACGGTCCAGCGAATCGAGGCTGACGTTCAGCCGCGCGACGCCGGCAGCGCGCAAATCGGCCGCATGCCGCACCAGCTGGGTGCCGTTGGTGGACAGCGATAAATCACGCAGTCCCGGCAACGCTGCCAGCCGCGCCGCCAGCTCCGGCAGACGGCGCCGCATCAGCGGTTCGCCACCCGTCAGTCGCACGCGCGAGGTGCCAAGGCGGGCGAAGATGCCGATCACCCTTTCCATTTCGTCAAAGGTAAGCCAGTCGGGCGGGTCTTCAAACCCCTTGAATCCCGTTGGCATGCAGTAGGTACAACGCAAATCGCAGCGGTCGGTCACGGACACGCGCAGATATTCGATGGACCGTCCAAACCGGTCGCTTAACATCTCGGGTTCCTCATATCTCTCAGGAGAATTGTATCGGTCCATCCCGCTTTTGCCATCGCCCAGGATGAACTAGGCCGGCTAATCCAAAAGAACTAGCCGGCCCTGTGCTTTCACTTCCCTACCCTGCCCTTGCTACTGGACCAGGGGGCTGGCGACGCCTTCCAGCGTGATGCCTTCGATCTGCGCCTTGCCCACCAAAATCTGCAGATACTGGTGCAGCGCGCGCTGCCAGGACTGGCGCGACAGCTCGTCGGCGATCTGGGCGCGCACGGTTTCATACGGCAGCAGATAGCCGTCGATGCGGCGCATCACCTGGACGATGTGCAGGCCGAAGCGGGTTTCCAGCAGCCGTCCATGCAGCTCGCCGGGGGCGAGGCGGAACAGCAGGCTGTCGAATTCCGGCACGGTCTGGCCGCGTCCCAGTTGGCCCAGGCTGCCGCCGATGGCGCCGGACGGGCAGTTGGAATACTGGGTCGCCAGCTCGGCAAAGCGTTCGGGACGCTCCTGCAGTTCCTCCAGGATGGCGCCGGCGGTGTCGCGCAGCAGTTCCAGCGGCGCGTTCGGCGCCACCTGGAACATGATGTGGCGCGCTTCCACCAGCTCGCCGCGCATGAAGCGCTGGCGCTGCGCCTCGTAGTAGCGCAGGCAGGCTTCCTCGTCGGCTTCCGGCACTTTCACTTCCTGGTCGAACAGGGCTTCGATGCGGTCGTCCTCGTCCTCGCCCGGCATGTCGAGGCGCTGCGCCTCCTGCAGCAGCACGCTGCGCAGCACCAGCTCATGCACGCTGCTTTTCAGCGGGTTGGCCGCGCTCTGGTGATGCGGCAGTTCCAGCTCGATCTCGCGGTCGCTGATATCGATTCCGTTGACAGCAATTCCCATCTTTTACTCCTTAGCGCGGACGCACCAGTTGATATGCGCGGCGCAGATAGACCACGGCGCCGAAACCGCTCCACACATGCACCAGACGGGTGAAGGGGAAGATCACGAACAGCGACATGCCCATGAACAGGTGCAGCTTGAACAGCACCGGCGCATCGGCCACGAAGCTGGCGGCGTCGCCGCGGAAGGTCAGCACGTGCTGGGCCCAGCTCATGAGTTGCACCATCATGTGGCCGTCCAGGTGCGAGGCCGAGACGAAGATGGTGGACAAGCCAAGCAGCAGCGTGGCGAAGATCCACAGCAGCACGATCTTGTCCTTCACGGTGGTGACGGCGCGCAGGCGGTCGTTGCCCAGGCGGCGGCTCAGAAGCAACAGGATGCCGATCAGGCACATGCTGCCCATCACGCCGCCGGCGGCCATGGCGAAAACTTGCTTGGCGCCGTGCGGCACGCCCAGCGCATCCCACACCCACACGGGGGTCAGCAGGCCGGCCGCGTGGCCGAAGAACAGGCCGATGATCCCGATGTGGAACAGGGTGCTGCCCATGCGCAGGCTGCCGCGGTGCAGCACCTGGCTCGACTCGGACTTCCAGCTGTATTGCTCGCGGTCGAAGCGGATCAGGCTCCCCAGCAGGAAGATCGCCAGCGCGATATACGGATAAATCCCGAAGATGAATTGATGTAGATAGTCCATGTTGATCTCCTCTCTTGCTATGCGGCCCGGGAGGCGCCATGCGCCCCTTTTGGATAGAAATTGACCGGCTGGACGCCGCCCGCCGCCTTGCGCAGCAGCGGCTCGACGCCGTCCACGCCGGGGCCGAAGGTTTCCAGCGCCTCGTCCATATCCCGCACCGGCGGCTCGCTCAGCTCCTCGGCGGCCACCGGGCTGTAACGCTCCAGCAGCGTGAACACGGCGGCGTAAGGGCTGTCGTTGGCGCGCAGCTTGCGGCCCAGGTGGGCCAGCACGTGCACCGCGTCCGACAGCAGGCGCCGCGACTCGTCCTCTTCCTGCTGCGAGAGGAATTCGAGGAACAGCGGCACATAGTCGGGCAGGTCATTGCCCTGCATTTCCAGGCCGTGCTTGCGGTACTCGCCCATCAGGTCGACCATGGCCTGGCCGCGGTCGCGCGACTCGCCGTGGATATGCTCGAACAGATGCAGCGAGTGCGAAGGCGTGCGGTCGAAGGTGCCCACATAGTTCTGCTGCACCTCGATCAGGCCATGCCCGCGCAGGTAGGCGAACAGCGGCGCCAGCGCCTCCTGCCAGCCTTCCTGTTCGGCCGCCATATCCTCCAGCAGCGGCAGATGCTCGATCAGCTCAGGCTCCGGGTAGAGCAGCAGGGCCGATAGGACCTTGAACTGTTTCATGACACCTCCTGCGCTTTCTTGCGGGACTTCGGCATCGACATAAAGATGGTCGAACCGTGCTTCTTCTTGCCGAACAGGGTGGTATCGCTGACGCCGTCCGAACAACCGTTGCCGAAGCTGAAGCCGCAGGAGCCTTTTTCGTTGAAGCTGTCCTCCACCATCTCCTTATGGCTGCTCGGGATGACGAAGCGGTCTTCGTAGTTGGCGATGGCCATGATGTGGTACATGTCTTCCACCGTGGCCGCGCTCAGGCCGACCTGCTCCAGCACCGCCAGATCCGGCTTGCCTTCCACGCTCTTGCTGCGCATATAGGCGCGCATCGCCAGCATGCGGTCGAGGGCGCGGATCACCGGCGGCTGGTCGCCCGCGGTCAGCAGGTTGGCCAGGTATTGCACCGGAATGCGCAGCGACTTGGTGTCCGGCAGGATGCCGTTCATGCCCATCTTGCCCGATTCGGCGGCCGACTGGATCGGCGACAGCGGCGGGATGTACCAGACCATCGGCAGGGTGCGGTATTCCGGATGCAGCGGGAAGGCCACTTTCCATTCCATCGCCATCTTGTAGACCGGCGATTTCTTGGCCGCTTCCAGCCACTGCTCGGGAATGCCCTGGCGGCGCGCTTCGGCGATCACTTCCGGATCGTTCGGATCGAGGAAGAGGTCGAGCTGCGACTGGTACAGATCGCGCTCGTCGGCCACCGAGGCCGCCGCTTCGATCTTGTCGGCGTCGTACAGCATCACGCCCAGGTAGCGGATGCGGCCCACGCAGGTTTCCGAGCACACGGTCGGCTGGCCCGCTTCGATGCGCGGGAAGCAGAAGGTGCACTTCTCGGCCTTGCCCGAAGACCAGTTGTAATAGATCTTTTTGTAGGGGCAGCCGGAGATGCACATGCGCCAGCCGCGGCATTTATCCTGGTCGATCAGCACGATGCCATCGTCTTCGCGCTTGTACACGGAACCGGACGGGCACGATGCCACGCAGGTCGGGTTCAGGCAGTGTTCGCACAGGCGCGGCAAGTACATCATGAAGGTGTTCTCGAAGGTGCTGTACATCTCCTTCTGCATATTGTCGAACAGCTTGTCCTTGCTGCGGTTGGCGAATTCGCCGCCCAGGTCGTCCTCCCAGTTCGGACCCCATTCGATCTTTTCCATCTTCTTGCCGGTCAGGACCGAGATCGGACGCGCGGTCGGCGGCGTTTCCGACAGCGGCGCGTTCTGCAGGCGCTCGTAGTCGTAAGTGAACGGCTCGTAGTACTCATCAATGGCCGGCAGATTCGGGTTGGCGAAGATATTGGCCAGAATCTTCAGGCGGCTGCCCTGGCGCGGCTCGATCTTGCCGTCGCCATTGCGTTTCCAGCCGCCCTGCCATTTATCCTGATTCTCCCAGTGTTTCGGATAGCCGATGCCTGGCTTGGTTTCCACGTTGTTGAACCATGCGTATTCCACGCCGTCACGGCTGGTCCACACGTTCTTGCAGGTGACTGAGCAGGTATGGCAGCCGATACATTTGTCCAGGTTCAGGACCATGCCGATTTGTGCTCGAATTTTCATGCTTTGCTCCCATTCTTGGACTCGTCGAGCGGACCTTCCATCCAGTCGACCTTATTCATTTTGCGCACCAGGACAAATTCATCGCGGTTGGCGCCCACCGTGCCGTAGTAGTTGAAGCCATAGGCCAGCTGGGCGTAGCCGCCGATCATATGGGTCGGCTTCGGCATGGCGCGCGTCACCGAGTTGTGGATGCCGCCGCGCTTGCCGGTGGTTTCCGCGCCCGGCACGTTGACGATTTTTTCCTGGGCGTGGTACATGATGGTCAGGCCTTCCGGTACGCGCTGGCTGACGATGGCGCGCGCCGTCAGCGTGCCGTTCACGTTGAACACCTCGATCCAGTCGTTGTCGATGATGCCGGCCTTCTGCGCGTCGATCTCCGACAGCCACACGTGGGGACCGCCGCGCGACAGCGTCAGCATGCGCAAATTGTCCGAGTAGGTGGAGTGGATACCCCATTTCTGGTGCGGCGTGATGAAGTTCAGCGCGATTTCCTGGTTGCCGTTCGGACGGGCTCCCAGCAAGGCTTCCGTGGTCTTGGTATCGACAGCCGGCTTGTACACGCACAGGCCTTCACCGAAATCGCGCATCCAGCGGTGATCCTGGTAGAACTGCTGGCGGCCCGTCAGCGTGCGCCATGGGATCAGTTCATGCACGTTGGTGTAGCAGGCGTTGTAGCTGACTTCTTCCGACTCCAGGCCAGACCAGGTCGGCGAGGAGATGATCTTGCGCGGCTGCGCCTGGATATCGCGGAAGCGGATCGAATCGTGTTCACGCGGGATCGCCAGGTGGGTGTGATCGCGGCCGGTCGCTTCGGACAGCGCCGCCCAGGCTTTCACGGCCACGTGGCCATTGGTTTCCGGTGCCAGCGAGAGCACCATCTCGGCCGCGTCGATCGCTGTGTCGAGGCGCGGCTGGCCTTTGGACACGCCCTCTTCCTGCACCGTGCGGTTGATGCCGCGCAGGACGTCGACTTCGTGGCCGGTTTTCCAGCTGATGCCTTTGCCGCCGTTGCCGATGCTTTCCAGTAGAGGACCGACCGAGGTGAACTTCTTGTACACGTCCTTGTAATTGCGCTCGACAACCTTCATGGTCGGCATGGTTTTGCCTGGGATCGGGTCGCATTCGCCGGTGCGCCAGTCTTTCGGGTCGAAAGGCTGGGCCAGTTCGTCGGGCGAGTCGTGCATCAGCGGCGACAGCACGATGTCTTTCTGCGTACCCAGGTACTCGCCGCCGATCTCGGAGAATTTCTTGGCGATGCCCTTGTAGATTTCCCAGTCGGTCTTGGCCTGCCACAGCGGCTGCACGGCTTCCGACAGCGGATGGATGAAGGGGTGCATATCCGAGGTATTCAGATCGTCCTTCTCATACCAGGTGGCCGTCGGCAGCACGATATCGCCATAAAGGCAGGTGGTGGACATGCGGAAGTCCAGCACCACCAGCAGATCGAGCTTGCCTTCGCCGGCCGGACGCACGGTGACGTCGCGCGGTTTCAGGCAATCGTCTTCATCGCTCATCACGCCGTTCTGGGTGCCGAGCAGGTATTTCAGGAAGTATTCGTGGCCCTTGCCCGAGCTGCCCAGAATATTCGAGCGCCATACGAACATATTGCGCGGGAAGTTGTCCGGATGGTCGGGATCGTCGCAGCTGAATTTCAGCTTGCCGGACTTGAGGTTCTCCACCACGTAGGCGGCAGGATCCTTGCCCTCGGCTTCGGCGGCGCGCACCACTTCCAGCGGATTGGTTTGCAGCTGCGGCGCGGACGGCAGCCAGCCCAGGCGCTCGGCCTTGGCGTTGTAATCCAGGATGGTCATATCGCCCAGATTGCCCTCGGCGGTCGGCGACTGGATTTCCGACATATCCAGCTTCTCATGGCGCCACTGGCCGGTGTGGTTATAGAAGAAGGAGGTGCCGTTCATCTGGCGCATTGGACGGTTCCAGTCCAGCGCGAAGGCCAGCGGGGTCCAGCCGGTTTGCGGACGCAGCTTCTCCTGGCCCACATAGTGCGACCAGCCACCGCCCGATTGGCCCACGCAGCCGCACATCATCAGCATATTGATGATGCCGCGGTAAGCCATATCCATGTGATACCAGTGGTTCAGGCCAGCGCCCACGATCACCATGCTCTTGCCGCGGGTTTTGTCGGCGTTCTCGGCGAACTGGCGCGCCACGGTAATGACGTCGGCCGCTTTCACGCCGGTGTGCTTTTCCTGCCATGCCGGGGTGTAAGGGATGTCATCGGCATAGCTGGTGGCGACGTTGCCGCCGCCCAGGCCACGGTCCACGCCGTAGTTGGCCATGGACAGGTCGAACACGGTGGCCACCAGCACGCTGCTGCCGTCGGCCATGGTCAGGCGTTTGACCGGCACATTGCGCTGCAGGACGTCACTGGCGTCGCGGCCGCCGAAATAGGCGAAGCCAACCGACGCGATCTCGTCGGCGCAGTCGATCAGGGACAGTTGCGGATCGATGGCCTGGCCGCTGCGGCCGGTTTTCTGCTCCAGGTTCCACTTGCCTTTTTCGCCCCAGCGGAAGCCGATGGTGCCGGCCGGCGCCACGATCTCGCCGGTGGCGCTATCGAGAACCAGGGTTTTCCAGTCCGGATTGTTTTCCTCGTCCAGATTGTTCGCCAGGTGGGAGGCGCGCAGGAAGTATTCGGGCGCCAGGATGCCGTTCTGTTCGACCAGGCGCACCAGCATGGGGAAGTCGGTGTACTGCTTGGCGTAGTCGCGGAAGTAGGCGGACTGGCCTTCGCTGTGGAATTCCTTCAGGATGACGTGGCCCATGGCCATCGCCAGCGCGGCGTCGGTGCCCTGCTTCGGCGCCATCCAGATATCGCTGAACTTGGCCATCTCGCCGAAGTCGGAGGACACGGCCACGGTTTTCGTGCCCTTGTAGCGCACCTCGGTGTAGAAGTGGGCGTCCGGGGTACGGGTCATCGGCACGTTGGAGCCCCAGACCATCAGGAAGGTCGAGTTGTACCAGTCGGCCGATTCCGGCACGTCGGTCTGCTCGCCCCAGACCTGCGGGCTGGCTGGCGGCAGGTCGCAGTACCAGTCGTAGAAGCTCAGGGCCACGCCGCCAATCAGGCTCAGATAGCGCGTGCCGGAAGCGTAGCTGACCATGGACATGGCGGGAATCGGCGAGAAGCCGACCACGCGGTCAGGGCCATATTTCTTGATCGTCAGCGCATTGGCGGCGGCGATCATCTCGGTGGCCTCATCCCAGTTGGCGCGCACGAAGCCGCCCAGGCCACGGATGGATTTATACGCTTTGGAGCGTACCGGATCCTGGCTCACATACTCCCAGGCCGCGATCGGGTCCATGGTCTTGCGCGCCTCGCGCCACATTTCCATCAGGCGGCCGCGGATCATCGGGTATTTCACGCGCTGGGCGGAATACACATACCAGGAATAGCTGGCGCCGCGCGGGCAACCGCGCGGCTCGTGGTTGGGCAGGTCGGGACGGGTACGTGGGTAGTCGGTCTGCTGGGTTTCCCAGGTGATCAGGCCATTCTTGACATAGACTTTCCAGCTGCAGGAGCCGGTACAGTTCACGCCATGGGTGGAGCGGACAATCTTGTCATGCTGCCAGCGCTGGCGATACGCGTTTTCCCAAGTGCGATCCTCTTCCACCACCACGCCATGGCCGTTGGAGAAGCTCTCCTTGGGCTTGGCGAAAAAATTCAAACGGTCCAGAAAGTGACTCATGCTGCCTCCTAAATGCGGTCCACCATCAATGAGGCCAGTCTACGCAGGAGGTCAAGCTGTGGGAATCCGCAAGAAGTTGATGCAGCGGCTCGAGAAGTACTAGAGCGACTAGCTATTTGTGACTAGCTGGATGGCGGCCTTGCGGCACGGCCGCCATCCTTGTTTACTTGGTGTTTTGATACGCCACCCTGGCAGGCAGCGTGAAGCGCACCGCCACGCCGCCCTCGATGCGCGGGGTGATGCTGATCTCGCCGCCGACGCGGGCGATCCGTTCACGCATGCCGACAATGCCCCAGTGGCCGGCCAGGCCGGCCTGCGCCACCTCGGGCGCAATGCCGATACCGTCGTCGCGTACCTGGCACTCCACCGCGTCCATCGTAAAGCGCAGCTGCACGGCGATGCGGCTGGCGCGCGCATGCTGGACGCTGTTCAGGACAGCCTCGCGCAAGACATAAAACATTTCCTCCGCCGCCTCGCAGCGCAAGGGGCGCGGCTCGCCCGCCGTCGATAGATGCAGCAGCTTGCCCGCCTCGGGCGCCACCTTGACGACAGCCTCATACAACTCTGTGAGCAAGGTGCTGCTTTGCGGTTCGCGGCGCAGCGCCACCACCTCGTCGCGCGTATTCTCGACCAGCCATTCGGCGTCGCTCAAAGCCCGGTCCAGCAGTTTTTGCGTTTCCGGCTCGTCCTTCAGCCGCATCTGCACCAGCTGGAAGCGCAGCAGCAGCGCCTGCACGCCCTGCAGCAGATTGTCATGCAGGGAGCGCGCGATGCGTTCGCGTTCATTGAGCGTGGCGTCCAGCCGCGCCGCCGCCTGCACACCGGCACGGCGGCGCAGCACGGCCACCCGCCAGCGGTATAGCCAGACCAGCAAGGCCAGCGCGATCAGGGCTGCCAGCGCGCGGAACCAGGTGGTTTGCCATACGGCGGGCTTGATCTCGAAACGCAGCTCGGCCCCGGTCATATTCCATACCCCATCCTCGTTGGCGGCGATGACGCGGAAGCGATACTGGCCGGGGGCCAGATTGGTGTAATGGGCGCCGCGTTCGCGCTCGACTTCGCGCCAGTCGGCATCCACGCCATCCAGCTGGTAGCGCAGGCGTACCCGTTCGGGGATGGATAAGGCGGTCGCCGTGAAGCCGATATCGATGGCCGTGGTGCGCTCGGGCAGCGGCATGCCGTTCGCCGGTTCATAGACATTCTGGCCGGCGCGCAACTGCTCGATGATGACGCTGGGCGGGCGCGGATTGCGGCTGATCGCGGCCGGATCGATCCAGCCCACCTGGGAAAAGGTGGCGTAGTAAATGCGCCCGCCATTCGCCACCGTCAGCGATGGCAGTGGCCGGATCGCCGCGGCCAGCCCGTGCAATCCATCTTCGAAATTGAACAATTCCCACTCGACCGGCTGGCGTGGATCGCGCCAGAAGCGTTCCAGCTCTCCAGTCGCCACGCGGAACAGGCCATCGTCGCCATGCAGCCAGAGATTGCCCATCGCGTCGCTCACCATGCCGGTAACGCGGCGGAAGCTCTCCTTTCGCCAGGGCTGTAAGGCATGCGCCCTGCCGCCGTCAATCCAGGCCACGCCGAAATCGCCACCGGCCAGCAGCCGCCCCTGGCGCTCGAACAGGCTCAATATATTGCCGATTTTCAGACCCGCATCGGAAGCCAGCAGCTTGACGCCGGTGTCCGTCAACTCGCCGAGGCGGTTCCCCGTAAGGCCCAGCCATATCCGGCCGCTGGACGTGGTCAGCATGCCGATGGGCGTCGCATCGGCGATGCCGGCCAGCCGCTCGTCCCGCGTCCAATGGCCCTCGCTGAAGCGCCATAGCCCACTGCGAATGATGGATACCAGCAGCTGGCCATGGCGGTCGGCAGTCATGCTCTGGATGTCGCGCCGTCCGGCCAGTTCTGGCGGCATCTCCCAGCGGCGCACTTCCTTGCCATGGTATTCCCAGAGCCAGGGCTTGCTGGCAACCCAGACATGGTCTTCAGCCTGGCGATAGAGGACGGCAGGCTGCTTTGCTTCCATTGGATGCATGAGGCCATCAGCCCCCATCCTGGCGAGCGGCGCGTTATCACCTCCCAGCCATAGTTCATCGCCCATCCCGCGCTGCGCCAGCCAGTAATAGCCATCACTGGGGGTATCGGCCAGATGGAGGCGGTGGCGCCGGTAGCGCTCTACCCCATCCATGGTGGTGACCCACAGATTCGCTTCCCGGTCCAGATAAGCACCCAGCGGAATGCCATCCGATCGGCTGTCGTTGGCAAAGATCTCAACCGCATGCAGCACGCCGTCGGGCCCATATGCCATGCGCGCAAAACCATTGTCGCGCGCGGTCCACAGGCTGCCATGCGGCCCCTTGAATAGAAAATGTTTGTAGCGCTCGGGTTCATCGACCCGGATCAGCCGGGGCGCCTGGGATGCGGACAGCTCCATGAAGCCGGTACCTGGCAGTAGCGCAATCACGCGTCCGCCCACGGAAGTCGTTTTCACCGGATTCAGATCGAGGACATGGCGAAAACTGTCCGAACCGCGCGGCATGGCGTAGTAGCCCTGATTGATGTTGCCCCATAAAGTACCGTCGCTGTCGAATTTGATATGCGAGATCAAGCCTGGCAGAGACTTATCCTGGCCGAACGGTTCCCAGCGTCCCTTGCGCAGACGCACCAGGCCGGAACTGGTCAGCGCATGCAGGACACCCTGCTTGTCGACGGTGAGGCTCTGCGTCGAGCCGGACGGATAGTCCTTTCCGGCCACATAGTGCGTGGCGCCCGAACGGGTGAAAATGCTCACGCCGCCGAACTGGTAGGCCAGGGCCAAGCCGCCAGGCACTTGCCTCATGGCCGAGATATTGACCGAGGGGATACGCTGGCCATAAATGGCGGTCGCGCGCCGGAAGCGGATGCCGTCGAAAGTATAGATCCCGTTGGGAGAGGCAAACCACAGCATGCCATCCTCCGTCTGGGCCAGGGTAGTCACCTGCTGCGGCGCACCGTCCGCCAGCGTCCAGCGGCGCCGCTCGTAGGATTCCTTGTCGGCCGTAGGCGCAGCATGGGCGGCAAGGGACAGCCAGCAAAGTAATAAGGCCAGTAAGACGCGCGGCAAAGCATCTCCATTTCATCATGAAAGCGAAGGTGCAGAGTATACAGTTTTGTCTGACGGTGGGGATTTGATGAAATGCGCGGCGTGCCGCAGCCAGCTCCGGCGGCAGCGTCAGTCGCGGATGCCCAGCAAGGCCAGGCTGTAGGGCATGGTCTGGATGCCGTTGCGGCTGGCGTAATCCAGCGCATGCTGCTGGTCGGCGAAGGCCAGCAGGGGCTGGCGCGGCTGGCGGCCGATGTATTGGGCCTGTGCGGCCGGAATCCAGTGCTCGCCGGCCGCGCCGCTATCGCGCACGAACATGGTGCTGATATGACCGCGCTGTTCCTGGGCCGATGCGAGGGCGAACATTTCGGCCAGGTCGCAGTGGAAGCTGGGGGCCGCGCCCCGGTAATGGATCTGGCCATGCGCGGTGCAGCGCATATCGGACGGCGCGGAGACGGCCGCCGCCTGGCTATCCCCGGCTTGCGTCTGCCAGAAGGCCAGCAGCAGGACCGCGCCGATGGCGGCCAGTTGCATGGCGTAAGTGCGCAGCGTGGATTTCATAGGTGGCCGCCACGTCAGCCGGTACAGGTGCAGGAGGCGCCGGCGCCGCAGCCGTCCACCTGGCTGGTATTGCCGGCGCTCTGCTGCGCGGCAACCGGTCCGCCATGTTCCAGGCTGCGGGCCGGCGGGCCGACCTTGCGCTCGATCGGGCAGACCAGCGGCAGGAAGCGTTCCTGGCGCGCGGAATAGGCCATCAGCGCGCCGCTCTGCATATCGAAGTACCAGCCGTGCAGTTTCAGCGAGCCTTGTTCGACGCGGCGCTTGACCCAGGGATAGGTCAGCAGGTTTTCCAGCGATTGCAGGATGCTGGCCTGCTCGCAGGCGGTGTGCTGGTGTTCCAGGCTGCGGTGCGCCAGCTCGTGCTTGACGCGGCGCGCCACCGGTTCGGCGATGCGCATCCACTGGCCGACGAAATCGGTTTCGGCCACCGGCGCGGCGGGCGACATCAGGGCGCGGATGCCGCCGCAGCGGGCGTGGCCCAGCACGATCACGCGCGCCACCTGCAGATTGCAGACGGCGAATTCGATGGCCGAGCTGACGCCGGGCGGCGCCGTCGGCGTGCAAGGCGGCACCAGGTTGGCGATATTGCGCACCACGAACATATCGCCCGGATCGCTGCCGGTCAGCAGCATGGGGTCGACGCGCGAATCGCAACAGCCGATCAGCAGCGTGGTGGGATGCTGGCCGTCGCGCAGGGTGTCGTAAATGGTTTGCGGGTCGCTGAAATACTGTTCCTGGAAGCGGCTGAAACCGCGTACGAATTTTTCGATATCTTCCATAGCTACTCCATGTCTGCCGCCGGCGCGGCGCGCTGGGCGGCGGATTTGCGAGACAGCAGTGCGCTGGCGTCGCCAAAGGCCTGGATGGTGGCGCCGGCTTGCGCCGCCGCGCGCTTGCTGCGGCTGAGCGGCTGGCCGGCTTTGCGCGGTGCCGGGACCACCGTGCCGCCGGTGTTCAGGCGGAATACCGCCACCACGCCGCGCAGGCGGTCGGCCTGCTCCTGCAGCGCCTGCGCGGCCGCCGCCACTTCTTCCACTCGCGCCGTGTTTTCGCGCGTGCCCTGGTCCATGCTGCTGATGGCATTGTTGACCTGCTCGATGCCGGCGGTCTGGTCGCGGCTGGCGTCGCTGATGCCGCGCATGATGTCCGTCACCTGTTCCACGCTGTTCAGGATGTCGGACATGGTGCCGCCCGCCTGGTCGGCCAATTGCGCGCCGGCGATGGCCTGCTGGCGCGATTCAGTGATCAGCTCGCGGATCTGGCCGGCCGCCGTGGCCGATTGCTGCGCCAATTGGTGCACTTCGCTCGCCACCACGGCAAAGCCCCTGCCCTGCTCTCCGGCGCGCGCCGCTTCCACGGCCGCGTTGAGCGCCAGGATATTGGTCTGGAAGGCGATGTTGTCGATCACGCCGATGATGTCGGCAATGCGTGCGGCGGACTGGTTGATCGAGCCCATGGTCTGCACCACCTGTTCGACCACGGCGCCGCCCTTCTGCGCCACCGCCGATGCCGACTGCGCCAGCTGGTCGGCCTGCTGCGCGCTGCTGCCGTTCTGGCGCACCGTCACGGTGAGCTGGGCCATCGAGGCGGCGGTCTGCTCCAGCGCAGCGGCCTGCTGTTCCGTGCGCAGCGCCAGGTCGGCGTTTTCCTGGGCGATGCCGCGCGCGGCGCTGGCGATGGCGTCGGTGCCGTCGCGCACATCGCCGACGATGCGCGCCAGGCTGCCGTTCATATCCTTCAGCGAGGAGATCAGCTGGCCGGTTTCATCCTTCGCGTGCACCTCGATATGCTGGGTCAGGTCGCCCTCGGCCACGGCACGCGCCACACGCACCGCCTTGTCCAGCGGACGCACGATGGCGCGCTGCAGCAGGATGCCGATCACGCCCGACAGCAGCAGGCCAAAGGCGATGGCGACCAGGCAGCTGGCGCGCACGCGCTGGTAAATGGTCTGGGTGTTCTCGAATTCCTTCTTCGCTTCGCTCAGCTGCATCTGCATCAGGGCATCCACGTGCTTGCGCACCGGGGCGAAGTAGTCGCGGATCGGACCATGCGCCAGGCTGCGCGCCAGGGCGTGGTCCTGGGCGCGCAAAGCGGCGATGGCCGGTTTCAGGCCTTGCGCCACGAACAGGCCGCGCGCGGCGACAAATTCGCGCGCCAGCTTGCCCTCTTCCTCAGTCAGGCCGCTATTCATATAGGCCGTGGTCAGGTCGCCGATTTCGCGCATGCGCTGCTCGACCTGGCGCATCTCGCTCTCCACCTGCGCTGGTTCAGCATCCAGCGACTGGGCGATGGAAAGCTGGTTGCTCAGCACCAGCCGCACAATCTGGTCCAGCTTCGCCATGGGCAGCATGCGGTCTTCGTAATTGGCGCGCAGCGCATTATTGGCCGCGGCCAGACTGACCAGACCGACAATGCCGCCCGCCACCAGCAGCACGGAGAGAAAGGTAATGACGAACGCAAGCCGCATCCGTATCGTCAGATGCTTCAGATTATTCAGCATGCCTACCTCAGCCCGCGCAGAGACGCAGTTTGTCCGGGTCGAGGATGGTGACGCGCCGTCCTTTGAAGGAAATCAGCTGCTGGCCGCTCAGCTCCGACATGATGCGCGAGAAGTGCTCGGGCGTCAGGTTCAGGCGCGAGGCCAGCACGGCCTTGGCGACCGGCAGCGTGATCTCGGTGCTGCCCGGCTGCTCTTTCAGCAGATAGGCGCTGACGCGCTGGGTGCCGGAACGCAGGGAATACGATTCCAGGTCGCACATCAGGGCATGCATGCGCTGGCTCAGGCCCGCCAGCATCTTGCAGGCGAAACCGGGATCGTTCTGGATTTCGCGGAAAATGGTGGGCTTGGCCACGTGCAGCAGCAGCGAATCGGCCATGGCCTGGGCCGACACGATGTAGGGACTGCCCATGAACATCAGCGCCTCGCCGAAGCTGTGGCCGGGGCCGACCAGTTCGATCACTTTCTCGGCGCCGTTGACCGACACGAAGGACAGCTTAACCTGGCCATACACCACGGCGTGGAAGCCGACGCAGGGATCGCCACGCTGGAAGATGGTCTCGCCGCGCGCCACATGGCATTCGGTGGTTCCCAGCGCGATGCGGTCCAGCTCTTCGGGACGCATCGAGTTAAACAGGGGTACGCGGGCTAAGAATGCCTGTACCTTGATCTTGGTCTTATCCATAGCAAATCCTTAAATCGTTGTCGAGTAACGCAACGGCGCCGGGCCTTCCATCCGCACGGCCGACAGATACTGGTCGAACACCATGCAGATATTCCGGATCAGCAGGCGTCCCCGCATCTTCACCTTCATGCTGCGTTCGCTCACACTGAGCAGGCCTTGCTCCTCCAATTGGCGCAGCTGTTCCAGCTCGGAGGCGAAGCACTGTTCGAAGGACAGGCCTTCGGGCAGCGCCACGGTATCGAAATCGAGTTCAAAGTCGCACATCAGGCGGCCGATGATGTCGCGCCGCAGCAGGTCTTCCTGGTTCAGGGAGATGCCGCGCGCAATCGGCAGTTCGCCGCGATCGAGACGGTTGTAGTAAGCCGCCAGGGTTTTCTCGTTCTGGCTATAGCAGCCGCCCACGGCGCTGATGGACGACACGCCCAGCGCCACCATATCGGCGTTGGCATGGGTCGAATAGCCCTGGAAGTTGCGGTGCAGGCGGCCTTCGCGCTGGGCCAGTGCCAGATCGTCTTCCGGCTTGGCGAAATGGTCCATGCCGATGTAGACGTAGCCGGCCTCGTTCAGTTTCTTGATGCACAGGCCAAGCATTTCCAGCTTGGCTTCCGGCGAAGGCAATTGCGAGCTTTCGATCAAGCGCTGCGACTTGAATAGATGCGGCAGGTGGGCATAGTTGTAGACGGCGATGCGGTCGGGATTGGCGGCGATCACCTTGTCCAGCGTGGCGCTCATGGTCTGCACCGTCTGCAGCGGCAGGCCGTAGATCAGGTCGACGCTGATGGAGCGGAAACCGGCCGAACGGGCGGCGCGCATCACGTGCAGGATCTGGCGTTCCGACTGCACGCGGTTGACGGCGCGCTGCACGTTCGGATCGAAGTCCTGGATGCCCAGGCTGATGCGGTTGAAGCCCTGGCGGCGCAGCGTATGGATGCGCAGCGCCGAGACGGTGCGCGGATCGACTTCGATCGAGTACTCGCCCTTCTCGTCCGGCGCGAAGCGGAAGCGCGCACGCAGGCCGGCCAGCAGGTTCGACATCTGCTCGTCGTCGAGGAAGGTGGGCGTGCCACCGCCGAAGTGCAGCTGCTCGACGCGGTTGCGGCCTGCGAACAGGGCCGCCTGCAGATCGGTTTCCTTTTCCAGGTACTGCAGGTACTGCACCGACTTCGTGCGGTCCTGGGTGATGATCTTGTTGCAGCCGCAGTAGTAGCACAGCGAGGCGCAGAACGGGATATGCACGTACAGCGACAGGCCGTGCTCCATGCCGCCCCGGCTGCGCGCTACCGCAGCGCGGTAGTCGGCCGGGCCGAAGTTCGGAATAAAGCGATCCGCCGTAGGATACGAGGTATAGCGCGGACCGTTCTTGCTCATGCGCCGCACCAGGGCGGCGTCGAATTCTACCTGAGGCACCAGCGGAATGACGCTGCGCCTACTGGGGGAAGGATCGTTCAGCATGGCATTGCCGCACCTTTCCGCGCATAGCACCACCAGGTGATTGCTATGCAGCTGGCATAGAAGGCGATGAAGCCCCACAGCGCCGCTTCGGCACTGCCGGTCAGCGCGATCGAAGTACCGTAGCTCTTCGGAATGAAGAAGGCGCCATAGGCTGCCACGGCGGAGGTGAAGCCCAGCACGGCCGCGCCTTCCTTGTTCGCTTCCACCACGGCCTGTTCCTGCTCGGCCTTGCTCTTGCCAGCGGCGGCGCGCTGGCGCTCGGTCAGGAAGATCACGGGAATCATGCGGAAGGTCGAGGCGTTGCCGACGCCGGTGCCGGCGAACAGCAGCATGAACATCCAGAAGAAGCCGGTGAAGCTGCCCGCCACGCCGGCGTCGGCGTTCGGCAGGAAGCTGATCACGCCCAGCACGGCGCCGATCATGCCGGCGAAGGTCCAGACAGTGACGCGGGCGCCACCGAGCTTGTCGGAGATGATGCCGCCCACCACGCGCGCCAGGGCGCCGACCAGCGGGCCGAGGAAGGCAAACTGCAGCGGGTTCACATCGGGGAACTGGGTCTTGATCAGCAGCGGGAAGGCAGCCGAGTAGCCGATGAAGGAACCGAAGGTGCCGGTGTAGAGCCAGCACATCAGCCAGTTATGCTTGCGCTTGAAGATCACGGCCTGTTCGGCGAAGGAAGCCTTGGCCGATGCCAGGTCGTTCATGCCGAACCAGGCCAGCACGGCGCTGGTCAGGATGAAAGGCACCCAGATAAAGCCGGCGTTCTGCAGCCAGATCGGTTTGCTCTCGCCGGCCTTCACCAGCATTTGCGGCTCGCCGCCCAGGGCGCCGAAGACGCCGGCGGTGATCACCAGCGGCACCACAAACTGCACCACCGACACGCCCAGATTGCCCAGGCCCGCGTTCATGCCGAGCGCATAGCCTTTCTGCGCTTTCGGATAGAAGAAGCTGATGTTCGCCATCGAGGAGGCGAAGTTGCCGCCACCCAGGCCGCACAGCAGGGCCAGAATCAGCATGGTCGGGTAGCCGGTGCTCACGTCCTGCACCGCGAAGCCGATGCCGGCGGCTGGAATCAGCAGCGAGGCGGTGGAAATCGTGGTCCATTTGCGGCCGCCGAAGATCGGCACCATGAAGGAGTAGAAAATGCGCAGCGTCGCGCCGGACAGGCCAGGCAGCGCCGTCAGCCAGAACAGCTGGTTGGTGCTGTACTTGAAGCCGATGTTCGGCAGATTAACCACCACCACGCTCCATACCATCCAGACCGCGAAAGCCAGGGCAAGCGCAGGGATCGACAGCCAGAGGTTGCGATTCGCGGTACTGCGGCCCTTGTTTTGCCAGAAGCCGGTCAGTTCCGGCTCCCATGTGGTGATCACATATTTGCTCATGATTTAGTCTCCAGGATTTAAGCAGCGGCCGGCAGGGCAACAGGAGCAGATGCAGCCGGTTTGAATGAGTAGTGCATCCACACCAGGGACACGCAGACGGTGCCGTACAACAGCATGAAGGCGCTGGAACGCACGCCGGTCAGATCGACCAGGGCGCCGAACATGATCGGCAGCACGAAGCCACCCAGGCCGCCGGCCAGGCCCACCACGCCCGAGACAGCGCCGATATTGCCGCTGAAGTCGTCCGCGATGAATTTGAAGACGGACGCCTTGCCGATGGCCATGGCGGTGCCGACGATGAACAGCAGGCCGGTGAACACCAGCGGCGATACCGAGATATCCATGTTCATGTCGCCGTTGACGGTTTTGATGACCATGCTGGTTGGCGGATAGGACAGCAGGAAGAAGCACACCCAGCACACCCACATCACCCACCACGTCACTTTATGGGCGCCGTAGCGGTCCGAGATCCAGCCGCCCAGGGCGCGCAGCACGCCGCCCGGCAGCGAGAAGCAGGCTGCCAGCAGGGCCGCCAGCTGCAGATTGAAGCCGTACTCGCTGACGTAGTATTTGGTCATCCACAGGGCCAGCGCGACATAGCCGCCGAACACCACGGAGTAGTACTGGCAGTAGCGCCATACGCGCGGGTCTTTCAGCATTTTCAGCTGCGCGCCGAGCGAAGCGTCGCCGCCTTTCACCTGGTGCGAGGGATCGGTATAGCTGAACTGCCAGAAGATCAGGGCCGTCAACGCCATCGCCACCGCGTACACGGTCGGCAGCATCTGCCAGCCGTAGGCGCCGATGATGGCGGGCGCCACGAACTTGGTCAGGGCCGAGCCGGAGTTGCCGGCGCCGAAAATGCCCATGGCCAGGCCTTTGCGCTTCGGCGGGAACCAGCGCGCCACATAGGGCGTGCCGACCGAGAAGGAGCCGCCGGCCAGGCCGACGAACAGGCCAAGCACCAGGAAGTGCCAGAACTCGGTGGCGATGCTGATCATCCAGATCGGCACCACGGTTGCCAGCATCAGCAGGAAGAACACGATGCGGCCGCCGTGCTTGTCGCACCAGATGCCCAGCGGGACGCGCACCAGCGAGCCGCTCAGGACGGGAATGGCGGCCAGCAGGCCGAATTGGGTTTCGTTCAGATTGAGCTGCTTCTTGATGGGGATGCCCAGGACGGCGAACATCATCCAGATTGCGAAGCAGATGGTGAAGGCAAACGTGCTGGCCACCAGCACGGATACCGCTCTGTTGTCTTTTTCTTTGCTCACGTCGTTTCTCCCTGCACTATCGGATGACGACAGAGTAATTTTTCGCAAGCCTCTGCGCCATTCGTCTAAGGGAGGTTTTTCCAATTCATGCTGCTTAGGGTGCTAGTACTTAATGACTAGGCAGCCCTAATCAGATCGGCCAATGTCACTCTGTCAAGCACCGACAGGTAAGCCCCGGTGGCCGCCGACAGCACGCCTTTCAGGCCGCACCAGGGCGCGTTGGCGCAGGCGTTGGCGCTGCTGCCGAAACAGGCCGCCATCTCGAAATCGCTCTCGGTGGTGCGCACCACCTGGCCGATATTGATGCCATTCGGTTCACCGCGCAGGCGGATGCCGCCATTGCGCCCCCGCACCGTTTCCACCATGCCGCAGCGGCCCAGCTGGTGCACCACCTTGGTCAGATGGTTTTTCGATATGCCGTGCAGCACGGCGATGTCCTGGATCGTCACCAGTCGGCCGCGGTGGACGCCCAGGTAAATCAGGGTACGCATGGCGTAGTCGGTATATGCAGTCAGTCTCATAGCCTTATTCCATATAGCTTGCTTGCTCGGTATCGATTATTCCCAAGCGCGGAACATTTGTTGATGACCTATCTTAAGAAAAACATAGATTCTGTATACTTCTTTTACGAAGATGCCTAAACTGCTCGCATACCACCTTCCCTTCAACCATAACAATGAGGAAACCATGCCATGCACGCTACGCGCAAACTCTGGACTTGGTTAGCAGTTATCTGCGCCCTGTCTTTCGCCGTCCTGGTCTGGGTCGGCAAGGAGATTTACCTTGCCGCTCCACCAATACCTAAGCAAGTCATCAGCCTGAAAGGGGACGTGCTGTTCTCCGAAGGCCAAGTGCAACGCGGCCAGGAAGCCTGGCTGGCGGCAGGCGGCCAGCAGCTCGGCTCCGTGTGGGGACACGGCAGCTATGTTGCTCCCGACTGGTCGGCCGACTGGCTGCACCGCGAAGCCGTCGCCCTGCGCGACATCTGGGCCCGCAAACAGCACGGCGCTCCCTACGAGCAGTTGAGCGTAGAGCAGAAAGCCGGCCTGGATGCACGCCTGAAGACCGAGATGCGCCAGAACGGCTATGACGCCGCGACCGGCGCCATCTCGCTGTCCGAGGAACGCGCCCAGGCCGTGCAGGAAGTGGCACGCCACTATATGGGTCTGTTCGGCAACGACGAAGACCTCAACCTGCTGCGCATCCAGTACGCGATGAACGCCAATTCGCTGACCGATCCTGACGACCTGAAAGCCCTGCCGGCCTTCATCTTCTGGTCCTCGTGGTCGGCTGCCGCCAATCGTCCTGACGGCAGCGGCATCAGCTACACCAGCAACTGGCCGCACGAGCCGCTGGTGGACAACCATCCTACCGCCGGCACCGGCATCTGGTCCATCGCCTCCGTGATCCTGATGATCGCCGCCATCGCCGGCATGATCTTCGTCCACGCCAAAGCCGGCGAGGAAGCCGATCCTGAAGCGCCCAAGGCCGATCCCTTCTTCAACCTGAAAGCCACGCCATCGATGCTGGCCACGAAAAAATACTTCTTCGTGGTGATCGCACTGATCCTGGCCCAGGTTGGCATGGGCGTCGTCACCGCCCACTATGCGGTGGAAGGCCAAAGCTTCTTCGGCTTCCCTCTGGCTGAAATCCTGCCCTTCACCGTCAGCCGTACCATCCACACCCAGTTCGCCGTGCTGTGGATCGCAACCGCATGGCTGGCCACCGGCCTGTATATCGCACCTGCCATCTCCGGCCATGAGCCGAAGTTCCAGAAGCTGGGCGTGAACCTGCTGTTCTACGCGCTGCTATTCATCGTGGCCGGCTCCACCATCACCGGCTGGCTCGGCACCCTGGGCCACAAAGGCAACGAGTTCGCTTTCTGGATCGGTAACCAAGGCCTGGAATTCACCAGCATGGGCCGCGTATGGCAGATCCTGCTCTTCGTCGGCCTGCTGTTCTGGGCTACCCTGCTGGGCCGCGCCCTGTGGCCTGCCCTGACCAAGCCTTCCGAAGGCCGCGGTCTGATCGTCATGGTCTTCCTGGCTGCAGTCTGCATCGGCGGCTTCTACGCCACCTCGCTGACCTGGGGTCGTCATACCCACTACGCGATCATCGAGTACTGGCGCTGGTGGCTGGTCCACCTGTGGGTTGAAGGCTTCTTCGAAGTGTTCGCCACCGCCGTTATCGCCCTGCTGTTCACCCGTCTGGGCCTGATCCGCGCCGCAACCGCCAACAGCGCCATCGTGCTGGAAACCATCGTGTTCCTGACCGGCGGCATCCTGGGCACCCTGCACCACCTATACTTCACCGGCACGCCAACCTATGTGATCGCCCTGGGCGGCATGTTCTCGGCCCTGGAAGTGGTACCGCTGTCGATGCTCGGCATCGAAGCATGGAACAACTACCGCCGTTCCAAATCGGCGCCATGGGTGCAGAGCTATCGCTGGGCCATTCTGTGCTTCATCGCAGTGGGCTTCTGGAATCTGGTCGGCGCCGGCCTGCTGGGCTTCGCCATCAACACCCCGATCGCCCTGTACTACGTGCAAGGCCTGAACCTGACGGCAGCCCACGGCCACGCCGCCCTGTTCGGCGTGTACGGCATGCTGGGTATCGGCCTGATGCTGTTCTGCCTGCGTGGCCTGACCGACCGTCTGGCCTGGTCCGACCGCCTGCTGGCGCCAACCTTCTGGCTGCTCAACATCGGCCTGGCCATGATGGTGTTCATGTCCGTTCTGCCAGCCGGTATCTACCAGGCCGCGGCCAGCATCACCGAAGGCATGTGGTTCGCCCGCTCGCCTGAAGTGATCCACTCGGTCGTGATGGAAACGCTGGTGTGGCTGCGCGTACCGGGCGACATCGTGTTCACCTGCGGCACCGGCTTCCTGACCCTGTTCGCGCTGCGCCTGATCGGCAAGCGCAAGGAAGCCGCCAGCGGCGCCGCCGTCGGCAGCAAGGTCTAATCTGATTTAAGCAAGGGGGATCCATGTTCGCGCATGGGTTCCCATTTTTTTTCATCGAGGAGTTTTTCATGCACGATTGTTCCCAGCCCACCGCCGCCGGCATTTACGCGTTCGACGCGCGCGGCATCGCCAAGCGCTTCCGTCATGCCGCCATCTTCGGCGCGCTCGACGCGCTCAATCCGGGCGAGGTAATGCGCTTCTGTAACGACCATGATCCCATCCCTCTGCTGCACCAGATCGACCAGCACTTCGGCGAGCATGTGCGCATCTCTTACGTCTCGCGCAATCCGGGCGAAATCATCATCGACTTCCTGATCGCTTCCTGAGCCATCTTTAAGCCTCTTCTAAGCGCTTCTTAAGCGCGCCAGCGTCGCATCCTCGCGGGCTTGATGGTAAGCTGCGGGGATGGACTACTACACCCTCAAACACATCCACATGGGCTGCGCTGCCTTAAGCGGCAGCCTTTTTCTTTTGCGCGGCTGCTGGATGCTGGCCGACTCGCCCAAGCTCCAGCAGCGCTGGGTCAAGGTGGCGCCGCATATCGTCGACAGCCTGCTCTTACTCAGCGCCCTGACCATGGTTTTCATGAGCGCCCAGTACCCTTTCGTGCAAGGATGGCTGACCGCAAAAGTACTAGCTCTGTTGGTCTATATCGGCCTCGGAACGGTGGCCATAAAACGCGGCAAAACCAAGTCCGCCCGAGTGGCGGCGCTGTTTGGCGCCCTAGTCACTTTTGCCTATATCGCCGCAGTTGCCGTCAAGAAGACGCCATTTCCCTTCCTTTGAATCCCCAAGAATCCCTAACTTAGATCATGGCTGGGCTTCTCACCCGCTCGTAGGATGGTAACGACATCAGGTGCTTTTGGATGTCGACATAACCAAACTAGAAGGTGAGAAGAAAATGAAGAAGAAATACGGTATCGCTCCTGCAATGTTCGCATGCCTGGCTGGCGCCTTTGCGATGGCGCCCATCGCTGTCCAGGCAGCACCTGAGCTGCCAATCGTTCAACATGAACTGGTAGCGCCACCTAAAGTCCCGCCACGCATCACCCGCAAAACGCCAGCCCGCGTCGTGGTCCACATGACCGTGGAAGAGTTTGAAAAAGAAATCGCTCCCGGCACCAAGTACACCTTCTGGACCTTCGGCGGCACCGTTCCGGGCAAAATGATCCGCGTGCGCGAAGGCGACACGGTGGAACTGCACCTGAAGAACCTGGCCGAAAACAAACTGCCGCACAATATCGACCTGCACGCCGTGACCGGCCCAGGCGGCGGCGCCGAGCGCACCCTGATCGCTCCCGGCAATGAAGCCATCTTCACCTTCAAAGCCCTGAACCCAGGCCTGTACGTTTATCACTGCGCCACCGCGCCAGTGGCCATGCACATCGCCAACGGCATGTACGGCATGATCCTGGTCGAGCCGAAAGAAGGCATGGCGCCGGTCGACAAAGAGTACTACGTGATGCAGGGCGACTTCTACACCGCCGGCAATTACCGCGCGCCTGGCCTGCAAGCCTTCGACATGCAGAAGTCGATCGACGAGAAGCCAACCTATGTGCTGTTCAACGGCGCCGACGGCGCGCTGACCGGCGAGAACTCGCTGACCGCCAATACCGACGAGAAGATCCGCATGTTCTTCGGCGTGGGCGGCCCGAACATCACGTCGAGCTTCCACATCATCGGCGCCATCTTCGACAAGGTGTATCTGGAAGGCGGCAAGAACTTCCAGGAAAACGTGCAGACCACCATGGTGCCTGCCGGCGGCGCAACCATCGCCGAGTTCAAAACCAAGGTGCCTGGCAACCTGACCCTGGTCGACCACTCGCTGAGCCGCGCCTTCCACAAAGGCGCCATCGGCCTGCTGAAAGTGACAGGTCCTGATCGTCCCGAAGTCTTCGGCCCAAGCGTGAAACGCCCACTGACCGACAGCACCGTGAACAAGACCGAGCCGGCAGCCAAGCCAGCCCCGCAAGCAGCCAAGCCTGCGGCAGCAGCTCCCGCTTCGGCCGCCGCCAAACCGCAGCAGCACGCGCGCGGCAAGGCCGTGTACGAAGCTAACTGCGCCGCCTGCCACCAGGCTGACGGCAAGGGCGTGGACGGCGTCTTCCCACCGCTGGCAAATTCGGACTTCGTGCAACAGCGTCCGGATGAACTGGCCGCCATCATCAGCCAGGGCCGCAGCGGCGAGCTGGTAGTCAACGGCAAGCGCTATAACGGCGTGATGCCGCCGCAGGACCTGAACGATGAAGATGTGGCTTCGGTCATCAACTACATCAGCGTCGGCATGAACCGCGGCAAAGACGTGGCAACGGCCGACCAGGTGCGCACCCAACGCAAAGCCAAGGTGCAATAATGGCCACCCCGCGCGGTTCCCTTCTGCGCGGGCTGGGCAGCGCCGCCGTGCTGCTGGTGCAGTTGCTTGCACCAGCCGGCGCGGTGGCCGCGGCGGCGGACGATGGCGCCCTGAGCGCCACGCCCGCCGCCAGCTACCGCAAAGTGCCCGGCGGTTCGCTGCGCAGCGTGCTGCCGGCCGATGGCGTGGATGCCCCGGCTACCGTCGCCCCCTTCCTGCTGCGGGCCACTCCCGTCAGCGTGGAAGAATTCCGTCATTTCCTGGCCAGCCATCCCGAATGGCAGCGCGGCCAGATCCCCGGTCTGTTCGCCGCTCCCGGCTACCTCGCCGCATGGCAGGGCGATATGGACAGCGCGCCCCTGCAAGCCAACTCCCCCGTCACCCAGGTCAGCTGGTATGCCGCGCGCGCTTTCTGCGAGGCCGAAGGCGGCCGTCTGCCGCGCTGGTATGAATGGGAATTCGCCGCCGCCGCCAGCGCCACCCGCGCCGACGCGCGCGAAGACGATGAGTGGCTGCTGAAGATCCTGAGCTGGTACGAGCGGCCGGGCAATGTGCGCCCCGGCGCGATCGGAATGGACGAGGCCAATCTGTACGGCATCCACAACCTGCATGGCCTGATCTGGGAATGGGTGGACGATTTCAGCGGCCTGTTCGTCAACGCCGACAGCCGCGCCAAGGGCGAGCAGAAGACCATGGAGTTCTGCGGTGGCGCCGCCGTCTCGCTGGCCGACCGCCGCAATTACGCCATCCTGATGCGCCTGGCCCTGCTGGCCGCGATGGAGAGCAAGCAGCATGGCGCGAATATGGGCTTCCGCTGCGCGCGCGACGTCGCGCCCCAGCCCCAGACCGCCGACGCACAGTAAAGCTTGAAGCAAAAAGGAGTAGATATCATGCAAAGACGCGATTTCCTGCACGCCGCCAGCGCCGCCCTGGCTTTGGGCGGCGGTCTTGGCCTGCCCTCGCTGGCCGGCGCTTTTTCCCTGCCCGGTTTCGCCAACTCGCTGCCGGGCGATTCCCTTTACCGGCTGGACGCCCAACTGACCGACCAGGATGGCAAGCGTTTCCGCCTGGCCGATATGGCGGGCCGCCATCTGCTGGCCACCATGTTCTACGGCGACTGCAATACAGCCTGCCCCATCATCATTGAAAATCTGCGCCAGACGATTGCAAGCTTGAAGGCGCCGTCCGGCAAACTAGGCGTGCTGATGGTCAGCCTCGATTCCATGCGCGACGCGCCGCCCACGCTGGCGAACCTGAGCCGCACGCACAAGCTGGACCCGGCCATCTACCGCCTGGCCGTAGCCAAGGACGAGATCACGACGCGCGCCGTGGCGGCAGCTTTGAACGTGAAGTTCCGCGTGCTGGGCGGCGGCGATATCAACCATAGCAACCGCATCTCCCTGCTCGATCCGCAAGGCCTGGTGGTGGCTTACAGCACGGCGCTGGACGTCTCGCCCGACCCGGAACTGCTGCGCGCGACGCGCAAGGCGCTGAAATTGACTTGAATCAAGGATTTTCAATCCCGCAACAGTTTAGCTTTGACCACGCCATATTTAGCCATTAATCTCTACGCATACACTAAATCTAGTGTTTTACGGAGAGATTATGGCTACCGACGTGGTACAGATTACGAGCAACATCATCAAGCGCGACGGCCGCAGCGAAGCGTTCGACGCTGCCAAGATCACCGCCGCCCTGCGCAGTGCCGGCCAGGCCAGCGGCGAGTTCAATGCCGACGAAGCGGAAATCCTGTGCCAGCAAGTGCTGCTGCGCGCCGCGACCCTGACGCCTTCGCGCATGAGCGTGGAGCAGGTGCAGGACATCGTCGAAAGCGTCCTGTATGACGCCGGCCACCGCAAGACCCTGCGCGCCTACGTCGTCTACCGCGAGCAGCACAGCAAGCTGCGTCAGGACCGCAAATCCCTGGTGGACGTGGAATCCTCGATCAACGAATACCTCAACCAGCAGGACTGGCGCGTCAACGCCAACGCCAACCAGGGCTACTCGCTCGGTGGCCTGATCCTGAACGTGTCGGGCAAGGTCATTGCCAACTACTGGCTGAACCACGTCTATCCGCCGGAAGTGGGCCAGGCCCACCGCGAAGCCGACATCCACATCCACGACCTCGATATGCTGGCCGGCTATTGTGCCGGCTGGTCGCTGCGCACCCTGCTCAACGAAGGCTTGAACGGCGTGCCGGGCAAGGTCGAAGCCGGCCCCGCAAAGCATATGTCGAGCGCCGTCGGCCAGATCGTCAACTTCCTCGGCACGCTGCAGAACGAATGGGCCGGCGCGCAAGCCTTCAGCTCTTTCGACACCTATATGGCGCCTTACATCCGCAAGGATAATCTGGACTACACTGCGGTGCGCCAGTATATGCAGGAGCTCATCTACAACCTGAACGTGCCGTCGCGCTGGGGCACCCAGACCCCGTTCACCAACCTGACCTTCGACTGGGTCTGCCCGGAAGACCTGCGCGAACAGATCCCCCTCATCGCCGGCCAGGAAATGCCGTTCAGCTACGGCGACCTGCAGACCGAGATGGACATGATCAACCGCGCCTACATCGAAGTGATGATGGCCGGCGACGCCAAGGGCCGCGCCTTCACCTTCCCCATCCCGACCTATAACATCACGCCGGACTTCGACTGGACCAGCCCCAACGCCGAACTGCTGTTCGAGATGACGGCGCGCTACGGCCTGCCCTACTTCCAGAACTTCATCAATTCGGAACTCAAGCCGAACATGATCCGCTCCATGTGCTGCCGCCTGCAGCTCGATCTGCGCGAGCTGCTGAAACGCGGCAACGGCCTGTTTGGCTCGGCCGAGCAGACCGGCTCCCTCGGCGTGGTCACGGTCAACTGCGCGCGCCTGGGCTATCTGCACAAGGGCGACGAAGCGGGCCTGCTGGCCGCCCTCGACCGCCTGATGGAGTTGGGCAAGGTCAGCCTGGAAATCAAGCGCAAGGTGATCCAGCGCCATATGGACAATGGCCTCTTCCCCTATACCAAGCGCTATCTGGGCACGCTGCGCAACCACTTCTCGACGCTGGGCGTGAACGGCATCAACGAGATGATCCGCAACTTCAGCGGCGACCAGGACGACATCACCACGACGGAAGGCCGTGCTCTGGCCATCCGCCTGCTCGACCATGTGCGCGCCCGCATGCTGGAGTACCAGGACGAAACCGGCCATATGTACAACCTGGAAGCCACACCGGCCGAAGGCACGACCTACCGCTTTGCCCGCGAAGACCGCAAGCGCTTCCCGGACATCCTGCAGGCCGGCACGGTGGACATGCCTTACTACACCAACTCCTCGCAGCTGCCGGTCGGCTTTACCGACGACCCGTTCGAGGCACTGGAACAGCAGGACGAGCTGCAGCGCAAATACACCGGTGGCACCGTGCTGCACCTGTATATGACCGAGGCGCTGTCCACCTCCCAGGCTTGCAGCTCGCTGGTGCGCCGTTCGCTGGAACGCTTTGGCCTGCCCTATATCACGGTGACGCCGACCTTCTCGATCTGCCCGAAACACGGCTACTTGAGCGGCAAGCACCAGTATTGTCCGAAATGCGATGCAGAACTGCTCGCCCGCAAGCAGCGTGAAGCTGCCTAACCTTGAAACCACCGAAGGAGAAATCATGACCGATCTGAGCCAGGCCACCCATCTTGCCAACGCCGCTGTCACCCTGAGCGACGCCGAGCGACAGCCCTGCGAAATCTGGACCCGCGTGATGGGCTACCATCGTCCGGTCTCTTCGTTCAACACGGGTAAGAAGGGTGAGTTCCATGAACGCAAATACTTCCGTGAATCCCGTGCAGCCGCCTGCCGCAGCTGAACGCTCGGCCAATGCGCTAAAGGTGGGCGGCGTCACGCCGTTCACCGCGACCGACTTCCCCGGCAAGCTGGCGATGGCGGTCTTTGTGCACGGCTGCCCCTGGCGCTGCGGCTACTGCCACAATCCCGAGCTGCAGCGCCGCCCCGAGCAATCGGCGATCGCCTGGCAGGAAGTATTGGAATTGCTGGAGCGGCGCAAGGGCTTGCTGGACGGCGTGGTGTTCAGCGGCGGCGAGCCGACCATCGACCCGGCCCTGGAGGCGGCGATCGCCGAAGTCAAAGGCCTCGGCTACGCGGTCGGCCTGCACACGGCCTGCATCTATCCGCAGCGGCTGGCGCAGATCCTGCCGATGCTCGATTGGGTAGGCTTCGACATCAAGGCCAATGAACGTCTGTATCCCGGCATCACGGGCGTACCGGGCAGCGGCTCGGCCGCCTGGGACTGCGCGCGCCGCATTATCGCCAGCGGCGTCGATTACGAATGCCGCACCACCGTCCATCCCCAACTGCTGCTGCCCGAACAGATCTACGAACTGGCTTTCGACCTGGCCAGCATGGGTGTGCGCAATTTCGTGCTGCAGGAGTTTCGCCAGGAAGGCTGCGGCGACGCGGCACTGAACGCCAGCGCCCTGCCCGGCTATCCTGGCACCGATCTGCTGCGCCGCATTGCGCCGCTGTTCGAGCGCTTCCAGTGGCGTGGCGCCGCGTAGAGGGGACCATGCAATAAGCCCGCGATGCCTAGTCAGGCTTCGCGGCTATTCTAAAGACAGTAACTCATGACCTGATTCGGTATCCGATGTCTAGCGACCGGCGACATCAGCCCCGTTGCGGACGCCTACAGTTCTACAAAGCTGTCGCTCAATGTTTGTCATCAGAGGCGGCCCTATAGTACCAGCACGCCTTACCACTCTTGATCCGGCGAACGGCATGTTAGGCCCCAAGCGCTGATATGATGCTCTTTAGGAACATGCCCAAGGGTTGGCTTCCAAACACTACTAATCCGATGCCTAGTGCAACTATTGATTTACGATTGGAGAGTGATCTCAGCTTTATGGCGGAATAGATGCTTCGCGGCAGGATGGCCGATGTAAGTGCGCCGGTTGATGCTGCAATTGACAGCACAACGACTGGAATGGAGGAAAATATCTGAAGCATGCTCAGATCAAGAATTAGGTCGCTTGCTACGATGAACTGTAAGACTTGATGTAGAGAGCCCCAGCCGCTATGCCCCACCGCCCAAGCGCTAATGCGGATGAGGAAGAAAAGTGCGATTGACAGGAGGGGCGCCAATATTGCGGGTGCTGTCTGATAGATTACCGCCAGCATGAGCCTGGGTTGTTGAGCAGCTATGCGGAATATCTTTCTAAAGAGTGCTATCGACAAGAACGCCTGTGTAAACCCCAGTATCAACCCAAATAGTATTCCCGGCATACGCCCTATCAGCTCCTCAACCTCCTTCGAAAAAAAAGGCTCTGCTTGGTCTGAGGCTACGGCTTGAAATACATATGCTGTCGCGAGCAGGGCAAGCAGAATAAGTTGAGCGATCGTCGCAGTTTGTTTATTTTTTAAAAATAAAACTAATATTATGGAAAAGACTAAAACGAGCCTTTGCCAAGCAGGAAGCGAAGAGCCTTGGGGTATATAGACGATAGCCACCGCAGACGCGAGCGCTGCCGTTGTAACTAGCGTCCTTCGTGAGAATAGGCAATAACCAAATATTTCATCGAAGATGCGATTTGTGTATCCAAGAAGTTGTTTAAGAATAAGATAGAGCTTACCTGATACCTTACGACTGGAGTCCTCTAGATATATCCATGTCCGAACCAAAGCGTCATCGAACCACACCTGAACACGACGCTCTTCATCTTCATATGAAAAGATTGCGTACGATAAGAGTATCAAACCGAGAAGCATCGAACCTATATATAGCATGTTCATGGATATAGCTCCGCTGACTTGAATTCTTTGGGTCTAACTAGGCTGTAAAAAATCCGGTTTTGACGCGTGATGACGCCACGTTCCGAAATTATCTGTTCCAGCTCAGTTGATTTTTTAGTCATGCCCGCAGTTTGCCGCAAACTGCGCTTCTCAGGTAAGTAAGCCGCTTCGCTCCAGCTTCTCAATGCTATGGATCGGCCAGTACCCGGGCCGTTGAATATTAGCCTTGGACTGCCCGCGCAAGGTGAGGCGATCCAGACGCTCGTTGTCGCGCAGGTTGGTAAAGACAAGTAAGCTGCCGACGCTACCATAATATGTCCGCAATTGGCCGGCAGCGACCCTCAAGAACTTTAACTCATCTGACAGCTTGTGTCAGCGCAAATTGGAGCTAATGCAATTTAGGCTCATGCTGTACTATCAAGTGGCGACGGTCATGCAGATGCCCTGATGCCGCCTGAAAAAAAACGGAGACTGCACGTCCCCGCCTTTCCCTTCAATTCAGACCACGTTTCAGCAACCGGCCCCACCGCCCGATTGCAGGCGGCGCACGCCCGCCACAAAGCGGTTCAGGGTGTCAGACAGCACGCCGCGCGGGATCATGGCTTCGATCAGCTGGAAGCGGCCGCGCATTTCGACGGCGTGGTCGAGGGCGGCCAGCAGTTCGGCGCGGGTGCTGACGCGGTAGCCTTCTCCGCCCATGGGCTTGGCCATGTCGGCGAAGTGCCAGTCGCTCAGGTTATTGAAGCTCGATTCGGGCTGGAAGGTGCGCAGCATCTCCCAGCTGCAGTTGTTGAAGACGATGACGATGGGGTCCCAGCCATAGCGTTGGCAATTACCCAGTTCCCAGCCCGTCATCTGGAAGGCGCCGTCGCCGACCAGGATGATGGGGCGCTGGCCGCTGTCGGCCTGCAGGCCCAGGCCGGCCGGCACGCCATAGCCCATGGTGGCGTAGTAGCCGGGCGCCAGCAGGTCGGTGTGTTCGATATCGAGCGCGGTGAAGAAGCAGTCGCCGATGTCGGAGACGATGGGGAAGCTGCCGCGCTGCTTCATCAGGTCGTTCACGGCGCGCGCAATGTCCATCGGCGCCAGCGGCGAGCTGTCCGCCACCAGGCCGTAGGGGTATTCGGCGCGGCGGCATGGCGGCGGCGTGCAGGCGATGCTGTGGCCGCGTTCCAGCAGGCCGTCGACCAGGGCTTCCAGCGGAATATTCGGGTAGATATGGTGGCCCATCTCGACCTGTCCATCCAGCGCCAGGATGGCTTTGCGCATATCGATGGTCTTTTCGGAGACGCCGAAATTGGTGTCGGAGACGATCACGCCCAGCATCAGCAAGGCGTCCGAGCCTTCCACCGCATGGGTGATCTGCGGATCGCCCGCCACGCCAAGATAGGTGCCCAGCAGCGGCGCCTCGGCATTGGCCAGCAGGCCGCGGCCCATGATGGAGGTGGCGACCGGCAGATGCAGCAGGCGCGCCAGCTTGGCGACTTTCTCTTCGATGCCGAAGCGGCGGATTTCGATCCCGGCCAGCAGCATCGGCCGTTCGGCCGTCGCCAGACGGGCCAGCAGCTCGGTGACGCAGGCTTGCAGCGCTTCCGGATCCCAGCTCGGCGCAGGCAGGCGCGGCACGGGGCCGCAAGGCACGGCCACCATATCGCGCGGCAGTTCGATGTAGACGGGGCGCGATTGCGCCAGGCAGTTGCCCAGCACGCGGGCGATCTGCTCGGGAGCGCGGGCCGGATCGTCCAGCACCACCTGGTCGCAGGTGATCTCGCGGAACATCGCCATCTGCGAATCGAGGGAACGGGTCTGGTGGTGCAGCAGGAAACCGTTGCGACGCTCATTGGCACCGGGCGCGCCGGAGATCACCACCATCGGTACTTTCTCGGCATAGGAAGCCGCCACCGCATTGACCATATTCAGCGCGCCCGCGCCGTAAGTCACGGCAGCCACACCCAGTCCATGCGAGAAGCGCGCCGAGGCATCGGCCGCGAAGCCCACGCCTGGCTCATGGCTCAGCGTATACAGCGGCAGGATGGCGGAGTCTTCCAGTTGCTTGAAGAATGGCAGCACAAAGTCGCCGGGCAGGCCGAAGACGGCGCGCGCGCCGTGGTCTTTCAGGGCGTGCAGCAATGCGGTGGAGAGATTCATTTCACTCTTTCTTTTCTATGGTGGTGGAGATGGTGGTGGATGCGGCGGCGGAAGGCGGCGGCAGCGCAGCCGCGAGATGGTCCGCAATCGCGGCCACCTGGTCCGCGTCGAAATCGGCGTGGAAGCGTTTGCGTATGCCCATTTCATTGAGCAGGATGTGGTGCGTGGCCTGCACACCATGCCGCTCCAGACATTGGCGGGTGCAGGCCAGCGGGCAGCCGTCGATGGCGACGATGGGGCGGCCCGATTTGGCGAGTTTGACCAGGGAGGGTACGTCGCCCCCTACCCCGGCGATGCAGGACATTTCGGCCACGCCAAGGCGGTCCAGGCGGATCGCCACGGCGTTGGCAGTCTGCGCCGCGCTGGAACAGCCAGAGCAGGAATACACTAAAGGCAGATCCCGGTTTCTGACGGCCATGGCGCGAGTCCCCGGTATCTGGCCTTAAGGACGGCGCTCGAACAGGCGCGAAGGATGCAGGCGGGCCGGATCGAACAGTGGGGCGTCGATGGCGTCCAGGGTGTTTTTCACCAGCAGGCCCAGTTCCGTATTGCCTTCCATTTGCAGGCGGCGGCTGAAGAACAGGGTGTCCGGGTCTTCGCGGCGCTGCGCCAGCACCAGGAAGTCATGCACGCTGGCGGCGATCAGCAGGTCGATCACGCCGCCCGGCTGGCAGGCCTGGAAGCGAGAACCCTGCCACATGAAGTCGAAGGCGACGCCGGCATCGCGGACGCCGATGCGCAGGCGGCGGCCGTCAAGCTGCTGGCGCACGTCCTCGGGCAGATGGCGCAGCAGCACCAGGTTCAGGGCGCCGACGAAGAGCAGCGAGCCGGGATACGGCGGCAGACGGCCCAGCAAGGCCGCGACCGGCGCGGGCAGGCGGAAGTTCACTGGTGCTTTCATGCTGCTTTCTCCGTGCTTTGTTCCAGACCGGGTTTGCCGTGCCAGTAGCCGTCGCAAGGATCGGCCGGCATCCATTCGCGCAGCGATTCGGCCGCTTCGCAGGCTTGCGTCGGATCGCGGCGCACCGCGTCGAAGGCAGCGATCACCTGTTCGGTATGCATGGACTGTGGGCTGATGCGCACCACGTCCACGCCCATGGCCTGCATGCCGCCCAGTTCCGCGGCCAGGTTGTAGACCAGGGCCGACTGGGTCTGGATGCCGTTCAGCACCAGGAAGGATTCGCTTTCGCGGGTCTGCATCAGCAGGCCGTCCGGATGGTCGATGCAGCTGAACTGGCAGTTATCCTTGGGCAGATTGCGGTTGCGCGCGGTGAAACAGCGCGCCGAGAACGCGAGCGGCATGCGGCCGTAGGCGAAAACTTCTGTTTCCAGGCCGGCTGGACGCGATTTGAGCATCAGTTCCAGACCGAGCTTGCCCATTTCCAGCGGCATGACCCAGCGGCTGGCGCCCAGATCGTGCAGCAGGCCCAGGGTGTCCGGGTTGTACACGTTCAGATGGGGGCCGGCGACGAAGGGCGTATTGCCCGACAGGCAGTGCACCGCGCCCATATCGTTGGCTTCGACCATAAAGCGACCATTCTCGGCCACGCGGCGCAGGGTGGTGACGTCGGCCGTCGATTCCAGCAAGGCTTGGGTGGAGAGCACGGCCTGCTTGCCGGCGCTGGCCAGCAGCTCGGCCAGTGCCAGCCAGTCGCCCTGGCGCAGCTCATGACGGCGCGAGCACACGGTTTCGCCCAGGTACACGATATCGACCGGGCTTTTCGCCACGTCTTCGTAAAACTTCATGACCGTATCGCGCGGCCAGTAGTACAGAATGGGCCCGAGGGATAGTTTCAACATGCTTTCTCCAACCTTATTTCCATGAGCGGTGATAGGCGCCCAGCGTGTGCTGCTGGCCTTCCGCTACCTTGTTCAATTCCGACATCCAGTCCGGGCGCACCGAGAAGCGCGCCGGATTGCGCATGCAGTGGTCGATCGCCTCGCGCCACACGCGCGTGACCTGGGCCGCGTAGGCCGGGCTGCGCTGGCGGCCTTCGATCTTCACCGCGCTGATGCCCATGTCGATCAGCTTGGGCAGCAGTTCCAGGGTATTCAGGCTGGTCGGCTCTTCGATGGCGTAGTAGTTCTCGTCGCCGACGTCGAAGCGGCCCTTGCACAGCGTGGGGTAGCTGGCGTTTTCGTCTTCGCTGTAGCGGTCGATCAGCACGCCGTTCAGGCGCGATTCCAGGCCTTTCGGCGTTTGCTGCCAGCGCACGGCCTTGGCCGGGGAGCAGACGCCATGGGTGTTTGGCGATTCGCCCGTCACATAGGAGGACAGCGCGCAGCGGCCTTCGACCATCACGCACAGGCTACCGAAGGCAAACACTTCGATATCGACCGAGGTATTGCGCCGGACCAGTTCGACCTGGGCCAGCGACAATACGCGCGGCAGCACGGCGCGGGCGATATTGAAATGCTTGTGATAGAAGTTGATCGCTTCGTAGTTGGTGGCCGAACCTTGCACCGACAGGTGCAGGCGCAGGTCGGGGAAGTTATCGGTGGCGTAGCGCATCAGGCCCGGATCGCAGAGGATGACGGCATCGACGCCGACATCGGCGGCGCGCGCGATGGCGCGGCGCCACAGGTCGGTGGCGCCCGGCTGCGGGTAGGTATTCAGCGCCACCAGCACCTTGCGGCCCCTGCGGTGGGCATATTCAATGCCCTGGGCAATGGCCGCGTCGTCGAAATTCAGGCCGGCGAAGTTGCGCGCGTTGGTGGCATCACGGAAGCCGAGATAGACCGTGTCGGCGCCATTGTCGATGGCCGCCTTCAGGGCCGGCAGGCTGCCGGCCGGGCAGACCAGCTCGATCTGGGGCGGCAGGGCGACATCCATGGGGATCGGGTTTGCGGTTTGATTCATAGTGTGGGCTTAGCTCTTTATATATAGGAGCCGTCTTTCCTTTTGATGAGGCCGAACTGTAACGCGCCACAACTCAATAAATCTTTGATCTGTGTCAAAGATTTTCATCTTGACCAAATGTGACAATGCAGCCTGCTTACACAGGAAGGATTTTTTCAAATGGACACGATAGGCAGTTTTCTCGGCCAGGATCATCAGGATTGCGACGAACAGTATCTATTGGCCGAGGCGCATGCGGGCAGCGGCAACTGGGCGGCGGCGGAACTGGACTTCGCCGCTTTTGCCAAAGTGCTGGAACAACATATGCAGATGGAAGAGCAGATCATGTTCCCCGCGCTGGAAGCGGCGATCGGCAGCAATTACGGTCCCACTTCGGTGATGCGCAGCGAGCACCAGCAACTGCGCCAGATCGTCGGCCGCATGAGCGATTCCATCGCCCAGCGCAGTACCGACGCCTTCTTCGACGATGCCGACACCCTGCGCATGCTGCTGCGCCAGCACAATCTGAAAGAGGAAAGCATCCTGTATCCGATGGCCGAGCGCGTGCTGGGCGAGGAGCAGACCTGCATCCTGGCGGCGATGGAAGCGCTGGCCTTCGGCGAACAGAAGACCGAAGACGCCGGCCAGGCCGATGGCGGCTGGAGCGAGCAGCCGCTCGACGTGACGGGCCTGGAGGCGCCCGAGCCGATGGTGCGCGTGCTCGATGCGCTGAGCCGTCTGGGCCAGCAGCAGAAGCTGCGCGTGCTGATCGACCGCGAACCGCATCCGCTGTACCGCATTCTCGAAAACTACGGCTATGAGCACCGCACCGAGCCGCGCGAGGACTTCTTGTTCGATGTGCTGATCTGGGAGCAGGCCGACAAGGCGGGCGCGCAAGCGGCCCCGCGTCCACCGGTATTCTGACGATTCATGCAGCGCGCTTTATCCTTCGACCACAATCCGCCGCTGATGGCGCCGATGCGCTTCTTCCTGAGCGTACCGCTGTTCGCCACGCTGGCCGCCCTGCTTCTGCTATGGCAGGGCGACGCGGCATTGGCGACGCGCTGGGGACCGTCGACGCTGGCCTTGACGCATTTGCTGACCCTGGGCAGCCTGAGTGCGGCCATCGTCGGCGCCCTGATCCAGATGCTGCCGGTGGTGGCGGGCATCTCCCTGCCCAATGCGGGCCAGCTGGCGCGCGTGGTGCATGGCCTGCTGTGCGGCGGCACGCTGCTGCTGGCCACGGCCTTCCTCGGCCAGTGGCCGCTGCTGTTCCCGCCCGCCATGCTGCTCCTGTTGGCGGCCCTGCTCTCCTTCCTCGGTATTTGCACCGTGGCGCTGTGGCAGCAGCACAGCAGCGGTGCGGCGGCCACGGTGGCGGCCATCCGCCTGTCGCTCGGCGCGCTGGGCATCACCGTGGTGCTGGGCGCCCTGCTCGCTTGCGCCTTCGCCTGGCCCGGCCATCTGCCGCTGCGCGTGCTGCAGCTGACCGATCTGCATGCGATGTGGGGCTTGCTGGGCTGGGTGGGGCTGATCGTGATCGGCGTGGCCTACCAGGTCATTCCCATGTTCCAGGTGACGGAGCTGTATCCCAAGCCGCTGACGCGCATGCTGGGCACCGCCCTCTTCCTGCTGCTGCTGGTCTGGTCGGTCAGCACCGGCTTCCTGCACGACGAGGCGGGACGGCCGCATGCGGCGCCGGCCTGGCCAGTGCTGGCGGCGTATCTCAGCTTTGCCGGCGTGACCCTGTATCTGCTGGCGCGGCGCAAGCGCCCCAAGGCCGATCCCACCACGCTGTTCTGGCGCGCCGCCATGGTCAGCCTGATCGGCTGCGGCGTTTTGTGGCTGCTGCCGCAGGATCCGCTGGCCAAGCCGCTGGCCATCGGCCTGCTGTTCATCGTCGGTTTCGCCTACTCCACGGTGAACGGCATGCTGTACAAAATTGTGCCCTTCCTGGTCTGGTACCACCTGCAGGAAATGCGCGTACACGGCGTCACCGTGCCTGGCGTGAACCAGGTCATTCCTCAGGGCCGCGCCACGGCGCAATTCTGGCTGCACGCGCTGGCCCTCCTTCTTTTGCTCGGCGCCGCCTGGTGGCCGGACGCACTGGCGCGCATTGCCGCCATTGCGCTGGCCGCATCGGCGCTGGGCCTACTGTTTAATTTATTTACCGCGATACGCCTTTACCGGCGCCTTCGCCCATTGCCTGCGGGGACATCAACATGCTGAACGACTGGATTGAACGATATATGGCGCGCAGCGCGCCCAGTTCCACTGCCCTGCTGCGGCTCGCCTTTGGCGACCAGCAGCTGGCGCAGGGACAAACCATCTGGCTGCGCGACCTGATCGCGCTCATGAAGCCATTCCGCTTCAGCGAACGCCTGACCCGCACCAGCGTCTCGCGCCTGGTGCAGCAAGGCTGGCTGACGCCGCGCCGCCAGGGACGCCACGCCGCCTACGCCATTGCTTCGAGCATCGGCGATCAGGCCGCCGCGCCATGGCGCTGCACGGCCGCCTCGCCGCAATGGCCGTGGAAAGGCGAATGGACGCTGGTCATCAACGCCCCGGCCGACGACGGCGCCCTGCCCGCCGCCCAGCTGCGCAGCGCCCTGGTGCGGCAAGGCTATGGCGTGCTGGCGCCGAATGTACTGGCCCGTCCCGTGGCCGACTGCGGCACGCCGGCCATCGACGCCAGCAGCCAGCCGCTGGACAGCCAGGTACCGGTGATCCGCCTGAACGGCACCCAGATGGCCGAACTGCCGCCGCTGCGCCGCCTGGCCCAGGACGCCTGGAACCTGGCCACGCCGCGCATGAATTACGAACGCTTCCTGAGCCAGTTCGACGGCCTGCACGAGCTGCTGGCGCAAGGCGAAAAGCCCAGTCCCGAAACGGCCTTCCTGATCCGCATGCTGGCCGTGCACTCGTACTGCAAGGCGCGCCTGTGCGACCCACTGCTGCCGGCCGAATTCCTGCCCGAATCCTGGCCCGCCATGCAAGCCTACCAGCTGCTGCACGAGCTCGACGGCAGCACCGCCGACACCGCCAGCCAATACTGGCGCAGCGTCGTCACCGCCCACTAAGCAACAGCCCAGCCCGTGTCCACCTTGGTGCCTGGCACCAGATCGGACACGAGCTCGGCCGTTTCAGGCAGTCTTCTTGTCCTTACTAAGCAGGCGGCTAACTGTTTTGACGGAAATGCCAAAGTGTTTGGCCAGTTCAAGCATGCCGAAGTTGCCTGACCGGTAGGCAGCAATCACGGCTTCTTCCCTGCCTGCATGATGGTTCGAATAGTCGTCTAGAGAGCACGGCGCTGGGCTGGCAGCTTTGCAACCGGCCTGAACGAAATCTCGGTAGGCCTCTTCAGGATCACTCAGGCCAAACTGGCTCAGCAGCCATGCAATGGAGAGCCAAGCCGGGGCGGAGGATGGGTGCAGCATGGCTTGATGACTACTCCAGCGCCATTCGGCCGGATCAGCGACCAGCGCCGCCCGCACGGGATTCAGCGAAATATATCTTGCCAACTCCAGCAAATGGCTTTGCTTGTGCAACAGCATCGCATGATAGCGCCCCTGCGTTACATGGCCTACCAGCTCGTGCCGGGCATTGAAATGCTTGGCATACACCCCGTTCAGGAAATGCATGCCTGCGGATAAATTCCCATCCAGCGTTTCAGCTAACAAATGATAATGGTTCGGCATCTGGCAAAAACCGTGGACGCGCAGGTTGAAGCGCTTGACCGTTTCCGCCAACAAGTCCTGCCAGATCAGGTAATCGCGCTCATCCAGAAACATCAGGCTACGGCGATTCCCTCGCGCTGTCACATGGTATAGCGCTCCCGGAAATTCAATGCGTGTAAGTCGGCCCATGACTCCACTGTAGGTCGCCCCAACTCGTCCCATGCCGAGGTAAATCAAACCACAAAAGAAATTTCTATGGCTGAGTGCGTGTCCGATCGGTGTCAGGCACCAAGGTGGACACGGGCTGGGCTGTGGTGCGGGCTTATTGGAAGGCGACTTCGGCGAAGCTGCGCAGTTTGCGGCTGTGGAGCTTGTCGGTGCCGAGGGCGCGCAGCAGCTCCAGCGCGCGCACGCCGATGCGCAGGTGCTGGTCGACGCGTTCGCGGTAGAACTGGTTGGCCATGCCGGGCAGCTTGATTTCGCCGTGCATGGGCTTGTCACTGACGCACAAGAGCGTGCCATACGGGACGCGGAAGCGGAAGCCGTTGGCGGCTATCGTGGCGCTTTCCATGTCGAGGGCGACGGCGCGGCTTTGGCTGAAGCGGCGCTCGGGCGTGCGCTGCGGCAGCAGTTCCCAGTTGCGATTGTCGGTGCTGGCCACGGTGCCGGTGCGCATCACGCGCTTCAAGTCATGGCCTTGCAATTGGGTGACTTCGGCCACGGCCTGCTCGATCGCCACTTGCACTTCGGCCAGCGGCGGGATCGGCACCCACAGCGGCAAGTCTTCGTCGAGCACGTGGTCTTCGCGCACATAACCGTGGGCCAAGACATAATCGCCCAGCTGCTGGGTATTGCGCAGGCCGGCGCAATGGCCCAGCATCAGCCAGGCGTGCGGGCGCAGCACGGCGATGTGGTCGGTGATGGTCTTGGCATTGGCGGGGCCGACGCCGATATTGACCATGCTGATGCCGCTGCCGTCGGCGCGGATCAGATGGTAGCCCGGCATCTGCGGCAGGCGCGGTGGCTGGCTGCCAAGGGCGTCGCCCGGCTGCATGGCCTGGCCGACGCGGCGCGTGACGATATTGCCCGGTTCGACAAAAGCGATATAGCCATTGGCTTGCTGGCCGTCGGCCGGCTGGCGCATGATGTCGTGGCCGAGGCGCACGAATTCGTCGATGTAGAACTGGTAGTTTGTGAACAGGACGAAGTTCTGGAAGTGCTCGGGCGAGGTGCCGGTGTAGTGGCGCAGGCGCTGCAGCGAGTAGTCGACGCGCGGCGCGGTGAACAGGGCCAGGGGTTGGGCTTCGCCCGGCGCCGGCTCGAAGGTGCCGTTGGGGATGCCGTCGTCCATGGCGGCCAGGTCGGGCAGGTCGAAGACGTCGCGCATCAGCAGGCGGCGTTCGGCGTCCATGCTGCCTTCGATATGGTCGTGCTCGGCGAACGAGAAGTGGATGGGAATCGGCTGGGCGCTTAGGCCCACTTCGAGCTGCACCGGCTTGTGCTGGCCATGGTTTTTCAGCAGCAGGCGGAATTGTTCGAGGTAGTAGCGCGCGAACAGGTCGGGGCGGGTCAGCGTGGTTTCAAAGACGCCGGGGCCGGCCACAAAACCGTAGGACAGGCGCGAGTCGGCGCGCGCCACGGTTTCGGTCTGGATGCGGACATAGGGATAGCAGGCGCGCACATGTTCGGCCGGGGTGTCGCCTTCGACAAAGCGCTGCAGCGATTCGCGCAGATGGCGGATGCTGCCATCGTACAGCGCCTGGACCTGGGCCAGGGCGGCGGCGGGATCGGTGAATTGCTGGGGGGCGGCAAAGGGGCGGCTGGACATTGTGTAAGACTCCTTGTTGACTTACACAATGGTACCATCGGCCGCCGGGCCGCGTGGTTCAGCCGGCGGCGGCGGGCGCGCGACGCGCGGTATTGGCCGCCACGGGATGCATGGCGCCGGCAGGTACGGCACGCAGCATGCTGATGGATGACGCCGCAACAGCGGCAACCGGTGCAGCCGCTGCCGCCGAGGCGACTGCCGCAGCGACCGCAGCCTCGGCGTGCGCCTGGGCCTGGGCTTCCTGGCGGCGCGTGCGCTGGCGCGCGATCAGGCCGCCCACGATGTAGATGGTGCACAACCCGCCCCAGACCAGGTGGGCGCCCCAGCCGCTGGCCATCACGGTGGCGACCAGGAAGATCGTGGCGCAGGCAAAGAACATGCTGTCGGTAGCGGGTTTGTCGGCGTTCATGGGAGCCTCGTAAATATTTCCTAATAACAATTTTAGTTATTTAAAAGAAATAATACCAGAATTCACCCTCCTGTGCTCACTCAACAGCAAAAATCTCTCCAATTGTTGCACTTTCCTCTTATGCGTCACTCAATGTTTCTTGCGACGATGGCATGCCATGAGGCCTATCATCCCCAGTCCAGTTAATACCAGCGTGATAGCTCCTGGTTCCGGCACGGCTACGGCGTTGACGCCAAAACTGCCGCCTATATAGGGGCCGCCCTCCGGAGCGAAACTCAGTTGGGGAAATTGCAAGGAGGTGGTCGCACCGGAATAGCTGTTTGCCATGAATTTGATGCCGGGGGCCATCGCTATTTCAGTGGGGCTATAGGCAAAGAGATTTCCCAGGCTCAGACCAGCGACGTAATACAGCTGGCCTGGCGCCAGGGTAATCGCATCGATCGCGTGATAACGGTAATGGCCGCTCAGCGGATCCGACGCCAGCACCGTATCCGACGCCAGCAAACGCTTGTCGGCATCCCATAAGCCCACCTGGTGGCTGCTCGCGCCTGAGCCGCTGAAGTAAGCCAGAGAAGTCACCACGGTCGGCGCCGCCACCATAAACGAGTAACCCAGCATCACATTGCGGGACGGCTGATTCGCCAGCGTGGCTTCGGCATACTCAAAGGCGGGAATCGGGCCGGCACCCGCGATGCCGGCGGCGCCCATTAGCGCGGCGGCGGCGAAAGCCCGAAACAACGGCATTGTCTTGAAGTACATTTGATTCCCCTATATGAAATTTCCTGTTAGAAATTTTACATTAAAGAAAATAAATGGCAATAAAAAAGCCCGCGATTGCTCGCGGGCTTTTTGGCGGCCAGTTGGCGGCCGGGCTGACTCAGCCTTGGCGCAGCTTCAAGACATCGGGCCGCACCTCCACCAGTTCGAACACCTGGCCCGGCATGCCCGGCCCTTCCAGCCGAAAGCGGTTCATGCCCAGCGCGGTCAGGTTGACATGGCTATGCTGCTGGCGGTCGTCCGCCGCCGGCATGCCGCGCACCACCGGGCCGCCGCCCATGCCGAAGTCCACCGTTTCGCGGCCGCGCCGGGCCGGTGGAAAATCGAATGCTTGCGTCGGGCGAAAAACCTGGACACTGCCTTCATCCTCCTCGAAGGAATGGGTCCAGCTGCCAGTCAGGTTGATCACGGGTTCATGCTCCCTAACGGTTGGCGCAGCTCACGCTGCAAAGAGGCGCCGGCCGGCACGATCAGGGTTTGCAGGTCGGGCGTCACCTCCTGGGCCGGCAGCAGTGTCGCTTGCGGCTGTGCCTGCGGCGCTTCGCGGAAGGCCGAAATCACGCCGCCCAGGTTCTCGTAGCCGGTGACCGACGGCAGCCAGGCGCTGCCGTTCCAGGCCTTGTGGTAGAGCGCGCTGTCGGTGCCGGTGACGAAGACGTCGAGACGGTTCGGTCCCCACGAAGCCACGCGTGGCTGCGAGGTGAGGATGCCGCCCATGAACTCGAAGCCGGTGGCGGACGGGCCCCAATTCGTGCCATCCCACCATTTATGATACAGCGCGCTGTCCGTGCCCTGCACGAAGATGTCGAGCCGGTTCGGGCCCCAGGCCACCACTTCCGGTTCGCCGACGCACACCCCGCCCAGCCGTTCGAAGCCGTTTTGCGACGGTCCCCAGGACGAACCATTCCACCATTTATGGTAGAGGGCGCCATCGGTGCCGGTGACGAAGATGTCGAGCCGGTTCGGGCCCCAGGCCACGGCGTGCGGCGCCGAAGTGCAGACCCCGCCCAGGCGCTCATAGCCGGTGAGCGACGGTCCCCAGGCCGAGCCGTCCCACCATTTATGGTAGAGCGCGCGGTCGGTGCCGATGACGAAGACGTCGAGCCGGTTCGGGCCCCAGGACACCACTTCCGGCTGGCCGACGCAGATGCCGCCCATGTTTTCATAGCCGGTCAGCGATGGCCCCCAGGACGAGCCATTCCACCATTTATGGTAGAGCGCGCGGTTGGTGCCAAGCACAAAGACATCGAGCCGGTTGGTATCCCAGGACACGATGCGCGGGTCGCCGACGCAGACGCCGCCCATATTCTCATAGCCGGTCAGCGACGGCCCCCAGGCCGAGCCATTCCACCATTTATGGTACAGCGCGCTGTCGGTGCCGGTGACGAAGACGTCGAGCCGGTTGGCGCCCCAGGACACGGCTTGCGGCACGCTGGTGCAGATGCCACCCTGGTTTTCATAGCCGGTGACCGATGGCCCCCAGGACGAGCCGTTCCACCATTTATGGTAAAGGGCGCGGTTGGTGCCGAGCACGAAGGTGTCGAGCCGGTTCGGTCCCCAGGCCACCACCGGCGAGGAACTGCGGCGGATAGCGCCCACGCCTTCGGTACCGATGCTGCTGCGCACGCCGTCCAGGCAGGCTTGCATGCGCGCCACCTGGCCGGCGGTGAACATGAACATGGCGCGGTCGTCCACATAGTCCATATAGTTCATGAACAGATCGCCGTTCGGCCCGTTGCTGCAGGAGACGCGCGGGAAGGTCGGCGCGCCGGTATTGGCGCCGCCCTGGTTCGGCGTGTCCGCCACATTGTCGGTGCCGGCGCAGCCGGTGCCGTCGTCGCCCCAGATATGGTTGAGGTTGAGCCAGTGGCCGATTTCATGGGTCGCCGTGCGCCCCAGGTTGAAAGGGGCGGCCGCCGTACCGCTGGTGCCGAAGGCCGACTGGCGGATCACCACGCCGTCCGTGGCGGCCGGGCCGCCGGGGAACTGGGCATAGCCGAGCAGGCCGCCGGCCAGCGGGCAGACCCAGATATTCAGATAGCGCGCCGAAGGCCAGGCGTTCAGGCCGCCGCTCGCATTTGACTTGACCGCGTCGTTGTCGGTGAAGCTGGCCACCGTGGTCTGGCGCCGCTCGATGCCGCTGCTGGGCGCGCCGCCCGGGTCGGTGGTGGCTAGCGCGAATTCGATGCGAGAATCGGCGGCCAGGGGCAGAAATGGTGCCGGCGTCAGCGCCACATCGGGATTGGTGCGGCGGAAGTCGCGGTTCAGCACCTCGATCTGGCTGGCGATCTGGGCGTCGCTGATATTCTGCGCAGCGGTATTCCAGACCACGTGCACCACCACCGGAATGCGGGTGATGCCGCTGCGCGCCGAGACGGCGCCATTGCGTTCGAACTGTTCGGTCTGGATTTCGATCTCGTCGCGCGCCCGCGCATACTCGGGCACGGTCGACAGCAGGCGGCGGTGCACGTTCATGGTGCCGCACTGGCGCGCGGTGGGCGCGTCATTGTCGCGCCCACCGGCTCCGCCGCCTCCTCCGCCGGCGCCACCGCTGCCAAAGCCATCGCCGCCCATGCCGTTACCGCCCGGCATGCCGCTATCGTCGCCTTCCTCCTCGCCTTCCATGCCGCGCGCGCTCGGCATGCCGCCCGCCGCGCTGCGCACCGCGCGCTGCAGGCCCGGCATGCCGCCGTCGCCCGGGCCGGCCGCGGCCAGCGCTTCATCATGCGGCATGGCATAGTCCGCACTGCCGTTCGCTGCCGCCGCGCCTTCGCTGGCGCCGCAACCGCAATCGTCTCCCTTGCCTGCCACCCCCTTGGACTGTTTCGCTTTCATGTTGCCTCCTCAATGAGTGCCAACTGTGTGAGCTTTCTTGTCCTGCCGGTGTTCGATCCAAGACCGCTGAAGAAGGTTCCCGAGTGGGTGTCGAGTGCATGCCGGCACGCACCTTCGAACGAGGCGTTCGCGCCATCGGCAGCGGCCGGCGGACGGCGGCAGAACTTGCCGCCCGCATGCTCAAACTGCAAAGCTTGAGCCGGGGACCACAGGCATCGTAGCGCACCGGCAGCGCCCGATTCTCGCCAATAATCACGGCCGCCGAATATATTCCGATCCCCTTTTCAGCACCGATAGGCGGGCGCTAAAGCCCCTGTGCAAGCATCTAAATGATAGTAATTCTCATTTGAGATTTGCTTATGCTAAGATGACAAGTCCACTCCGATTCGAGCCACCATGAGCAGCCCGCCCACCACCGCGACGCAGTTTGAGCAGACACGCCAAGAGATCAGCACCGGCTCGGGCGTGAAGATTGTGCATATCGATTTCACGCCGGAACACCCCTGCGTGGTGACGAGCGCAGCGCCGCCCTGCCTGGCCGTCTGCGTCTTCCTGCAAGGTGAGGGCGAGAGCGTGATGGCCGACCAGACCCGCATCCGCTATGCACCGGACCAGGCTTTGCTGTACTACGCGCCGCGCCCTTCGCAATCGCAGACCCGGGTGCCGGGCCGGCAGCAGTTGCGCGCGGTGGAGATCCTGTTCACGGCGCAGGTGCTGGAGCAGATCCAGGACATGCAGATCCAGCCCATGCTGCAGACGCTGGCCGCGCGCGCCAGCACGCGCCCGGCCGGCGCGGACAGCTTTGTCTACCAGACGCCCGCCTCGGCCGCCCTGCGTGCCATTGCCGAACAAATCTTCCGCACCCGCGCGCCGGACGGCGTGCAGCAGCTTTTCTTGCACAGCAAGGCGCTAGAGCTGCTCTCGCTGCTGGTCGAAGCGCTGCTGGCCGAACCGGTGCAGGCCGATGCGCCGGCCGTGCAGCGGCGCGACCAGAAAAAGCTGGGCCATGCACGCGACTGCCTGCTGGCCCGGCTTGATCACAACTGGTCGCTGGCGGAGCTGGCGCACACGGCCAGCCTGAACGAACGTAAACTGAAGGAAGGGTTCAAAGCCCTGTTCGGCAGCTCGGTGCATGCGTATCTGCAGGAAAAGCGCATGCAGGCGGCGGCCACCCTGCTCAGCGAAACCAATCTGAGCATCACCGAAGTGGTGATGCAGACCGGCTACGCCAATCCCAGCCACTTCAGCAAGCTGTTCCGCCGCCACTTCGGCATGACGCCGCGCGAATTCATTCAAGCCAACTCATCTTGAGGGAGGTGCAAGCGCCCCTCCCTGGCCAAGCCGCCGGCCACGCCGGCCTCTTCCTTTGCGCTCTTCATGAAGTAGCGGGCCAGCATGGCTTGCGGCACCGCCCGCATCGCCAGATTGCGCAGGCGGCAGCCAAACTCACTGTCCGGCACATACAGGCGGGCCGCCTTGCGGCCGCGCTGCTGCAAGGCCTGGATCGCCGGCTGCAGACGGTGCTGGTAGCGCAGCAAGGCTGCCGGGCTGGAATCGACTGCCAGTTCGCGCGCCAGGCAACGCGCCCCGGCCAGCGCCATACTGGCGCCCTGCCCGTTCACCAGGCTCAGGCAGTACGCCGCATCGCCCAGCAACGCCACCCGGCCGCGCGTCCATGCCGGCAGCTCGACCTGCATCACCGCATCCAGATACAGTTCGTCCTGTGGCGGCAGGTGCGCCAAGCCTTGCCGCACGCGCGCATGGCTGCCGCTGAAGGCCGCCTCCAGCGTGGCGCGCCGCAGCGCCGGCGGCACCGCTTCCTGCTGCGATTTCCAGATATGCAGGGCAGCGATGCGGCCGTCACCGATGCGGTAATACATGCTCATGCGGCGCGGTTCGGCGTAGGTCAGCATGTCCTCCTCCAGCTGGCCCGCATCGGGCAGCCAGTAGGCGCCAGCCCATAAGCCGAGATGGCGGCAACAGTCCTGGTCGGCGCCGAACACCAGGCGCCGCGTGGCCGAGCGGAAACCGTCGGCGCCGATCACATAATCGAAACGCCCGCCCGAACCATCGCTGAAACGCACGTCGACGCCGCCGCTGTCCTGCGCCAGCGCGGCGATGCTGGTATTCAGCTGCAGGCTGGCGCGGTCGCGCATGCCTTCGTACAGCAGCGCCGCCAGGTCGCTGCGCAAGACCACCATATGGCCCAGCTGCGCCATCAGGCGGCCATGGTCGAGGCTCATGATGCGGCGCCCCGCGCCATCCAGGTACAGGCTGCGCTCGAAGGGAATGGCGAACTGGCGCAAGCGCGGCAGCAGCCCCATTTCATCGAGCACGCCATGCGCCAGGCCGGCGATGCCGATCATATAGCCCTCTTCGCGCAGCGAAGCGGCCTTCTCCACCAGGTGCACTTCTGCGCCCAGGCGCGCCAGCCACCAGGCGGCGCATAAACCGCCAATACCGGCGCCGGAAATCAGGATGCGGCTTGGAACCATGACTACTCCTTATGCAGCCTGCGCCGCCAGCGGCGCGGCAGGTTCTGGCGCGACGGCGCGCCGGTACAGGCGTGGCGCCAGCAAAAGGCCAGCCAGCGCCAGCCCGCTGGTCAGCGTAAAGCTGACGCCATAGCCCCAACGCGCCGTCACGGTGCCGGCCGTCAGGCCGAACACCAGGGCGCACCAGGCGTCGGCGCATTGCAGCAGCGAGAAATCGGTGCCTGCCTGTGCTGGCGAGGCCAGGTCCATCATGATGGTGTACAGCACGACGAAGCCAAAGGACATGGCGACGCAGAAGCACAAAAAAATCCCGGCCAGAACAGGCTTCGCTTGCCAGCCCTGGCCTTCGATCAAGAAATAGTCCAGTTGCAGCAGCAAATGGGTGGCCAGGCTGGCCGTCAGCAGCGTATGGCGCGCAATGCGCTTGAGCAGCAAGCCCGCCAACAGCGCGCCGCCGACGCCCGCCAGCGCCACGCCACCGCCAGAGAGCAGGCCGACTTCGGCCACGGCAAAGCCGCGGTCCACCAGATAAGTAAGCATGATGGCGCTGAACCAGCGCAGCGCGGCCTGGCTCAAGACAATGGTGGCCATGCCCCAGCGCAGCGGTGTGCGGCCCCAGGCGGCGCGCAGGCTGGGCCGCGCGGCGGGCGATGGAGCGCCGTCCGCTGGCGCTTGGGCGGCCAGGCCGCGCTGACGCAGCCATAGCAGCGGCAAGCTGCAGAGGCCCAGTAACAGAGCCAGATACAGCACGCCTTCGCGCCAGCCGCTGTAACCCACCAGCGTCACCAACAGGCCGCCGCCGAGGATATATCCCAGATAACTGCCGCCGATCTGCATGCTGTTGCCCAGGCCGCGCTGCGGCGCGGACAGCGTCTGCACCGCCATGCCGTCGGTGACAATGTCCTGCGTGACCGATACCAGCATTAGCGCCAGCAGCAGGCCGATCACCGCCAGCAGCGCCGTTTCCAGCGGCAGCAGGAGCAAAGCCAGCACGCCGCCCAACAGCAGAAGCTGGAAGCGGCCCGCCCAGCGCAGGCGTTGCGCCGGCCCGCCCGCGCACAAGCGGTCCATGCGCGGCGCCCACAGGAATTTCAGGGCGCTGGGCAGGAACAGCAGCGACAGCAGGCCAATCTTCTCCAGACCGATGCCGCGTGCGCGCAGCAGCACCGGCAAGCCTTCATGCACCAGACCACTGAGCAAGCCCTGGGTCGCATACAGGCCGCCCAGCGTGGCCAGCAAACCGCCGGCTGCCAGTGCGGAGGGCCGCGCCGTCACAGCTGGACCTTCAGACGCAAGCCCGCCATGCGGCCGCGCGAGTACTGGGCGAAATTGCCCAGCGGGCCAAAGGAAAAGGCATAGGTCGGCACCACCTTGTCGCCCAGATTATCGATATAGGCGGTCAGGCTGTAGCGCTTGCCGATATCCCAGCTGAGCGAAGTGTCGGCCAGCGCATAGCCCGGCTGGCGCAGGGTATTGGCCGCATCGAACCACAGGTCGCCGGATGCGGACACGCTGACATTCCAGCGCAGCGTCCTGCCGTCGTTGAAGGGATGGAAACGCATCTCGCCCGAAGCCCGCAGGCTGACCGGCGCCACATACGGCACGCGCTTGCCGTTCAAGTCCACATTGCCGGCCGGCGCGTGGAAATTGCGGATGGTGCTATGCGTCCAGCTGGCGCCGGCGCGCAAGGTCAGGTCCGGCGTGGCGGCATAGGCCGCATTCAGTTCCAGGCCGCGGGCGCGGGCATCGCCCACATTGCTCAGCATCTGGAACAGGCTCGATTGCACCTGGGCCTGCAGATCGCGCGTGTGGCTCTGGAAGATGGCGCCTTCCAGCTGCAGGCGGCGGTTCAGCAGATCGCCCTTGATGCCCAATTCGACATTGCGCAGGGTTTCATCCTCATACGGCAGGCTGCCGCCGCTGTTTTCGGCCACCCGGTTAAAGCCGCCCGCCTTATAGCCCTCGCTGAACAGGGCGTAACCGCGCCACTCCGGCGCCAGCTGGTAGCCCAGAGCCAGTTTCGGGCTGAGGTGGGTAAAGCGTTTGGCGCCATTGAAGTTCAGGGCTGCCGGGCCGCTGCGGTGGAAATCGATGCGCGCCTTGTCCACGCTGTAGCGCAGGCCTCCGCTCAAGTCCATGCGTTCGCTGATATGCCACACCGCTTCGCCGAACAGCGCCATCGATTTATTGCTGGTCTGGCCCAGGCTGGGGCCGGGGAAGAGGAAGTCCGGTACATTCGCCACCGCCACGCCGCGCGTGCGTTCAAAGTCCTGCTTCTCGTAATACAGGCCGAAAACCCCATCCAGCGCGCGCTTGCCGCTACCGATGGTCGCCATGCGCAGCTCCTGGTAGTAGCTCTTCTGCTTTTCCGGATCGGCGTTGCCGGTGCTGAGCACGCGCTCGAACTGGCGGTCCTGGTAGGAGGTGCTGGAAGTCAGCTTCCAGTTATCAAAGTAATAGTCCAGCGACAGGGCCGCATTGTTGACGATGCGGCGGATATCCGGATCGGTCAGATCGAAGGGCGTGCCGGCAATCGCGTTGCGCTCCTTCAGCGGAAAGGACTGAAAGTATTCGTCATGCGCGCGATAGCTGTCGTGGCTCACGGTCAACATGGCATCCAGGCCGCTATCGGCCGGCGTCCAGCGCAGACGCGCGCGGCCCATGCTCTCGCGGCCGCCGCCCAGCTTGTCGCGCCCGTTCGCCATGCGCAGCTTGCCCGGCCGCTCGTCGGCATAGGCGGCGAGATCGCCATACAGGGCATTTGGCAGCAGCGCGCCGCCCACTTGCACATCGGCGCGCCGCATCAGACGGTTTGCGTCGAGATTGAAGCGCGCCAGCGACGTATTCCCCGGCTTGGCCGTCACGATATTGATCACGCCACCCTGGGCCGAACGGCCGTACAGCGTACCTTGCGGCCCTTTCAACAATTCGACCTGCTCGATGCCGGCCAGCGGCTGAGCGAAGTAAGCCAGATCCTGCGGCACGCCATCGACATAGACGCTGACGGCCGGATTGTAGAAGTCGATGGACGGCACGCCGCGCATGCTGAACAGCGAATACACGCGGGTGCTGCGCGGCATCACGGTCAGCTCGGGAAAGACCTTATCCAGTTCATCGGTACGCGCCACATGGGCGCTTTCCAGGCGGGCCGCCGTCGCCACGGCGCTGGCGCCATCCCCCGGCGCGCCGGTATTCAGCTTGTTTGCCGTCACCACCACCGGCGGCAGCGCTTCCATTTCCTGTGCTGCCGCCAGTCCCACAGCTCCCATCGTGCCGCTGGCCAGCAGCACGCCACGCATATAACGCATTCCCATCCTTGCCCCTCTCGATTCAGATGCAGCGAGTATCGGGACAAGCGGTGTGACGCACTACCGCGATCGGGGCCAAAAATATCGCAATCCGGACTTTTAGTTGATAATCATTCTCATTTAGGCGATACTGCGGACTCTTCACCGCTCAAGCATGGCACCGGGTTCGACGGGCAGGCGGTGCGCGCTGCTGCAGCGGGCAAGCGCGCGCACCTGCTCGCCGACACTACTCCAGGCAACTCAGCCATACGTGCTAGGATGCGGGAATGACTCACCTCTCTCGACGCACCATGAAGCACCGACTGTTTCTTTTTGACTTGGACGACACCCTGCTCGATTTCAAGGCCTCCGAACGGCTCTCTTTCGTGCGCACCATGCAGCAACTTGGCCTGCATGATGGGATCGACGAGCTGTTCCTCCAATATCAGGCGATCAACACGGCGCTCTGGAAAAGCTTCGAGGCGGGAGGCGTCAGCAAGGACTTCCTGAAAGTCGAACGGTTCCGCAAAACCTTCCAGAGCCAGGGCATCGAACTTGATCCGGCAGCCGCAAGCCGCCTTTATCTGGAATCGCTGCCGGAAACGGTGGTCCTGATCGACGGCGCCGAGCATCTGTGCAAGACCCTGGCCGGTATCGGCGAAGTAGGCATCATCACCAATGGCATCGAATCCATCCAGAGCCGCCGCATCGCCTGCTCGGGACTCGGCGAGCACATTTCCTTCGTGGCGACGTCCGAGTCCTCCGGCTACGCCAAGCCCGACGTCCGCTTCTTCGAATACGCGACGAAGATGGCGCGCTCCTTCGTGAAGGACACAACCATCATCGTCGGCGACCGCCTGGATGCCGACATCCTCGGCGCCAACCGGTTTGGCATAGAAAGCTGCTGGTTCAATCCCGGCCGCCTGGCCAACGAATCGGAAGCGCGTCCCACATACGAAGCCGCCAGCCTGCACGAGATTCTGCCGTCGCTGCGGGAACTCGCAGCCGCTTGATAGGAAGCGTGCGAGAGCATTACGTCATGCTTCGAAAAATAGGCAAACTCAAGCTGCTGCATCTGCTGGGTGCGATGGCCTTTAGTGCGGTAGGAGTGTCCGGAGCCATCAAAGGAGCGATACCTTGGTGGCCAGCCATATTTTTTGGATTTTGTGCTTCTTTCATGCTGCTGGAGCAATTCGGTTGGAAGCCGTATCTAAATCGATTGGAGCTCTCATCTTCCGGCATCCGGCGTACATTTGGGCCTGCGCTGCGCGCCAAGAAAGTCGAAGAAGTAGCCTGGTTGGATGTATCAAGAATAGAAGTCGAAACAACAGACGCCGGTCCCGCCGTAGATGACATGTTCTTTTGGATACACGGCGCAAGCGGCAAAGGCGTTGTCGTGCCGAGTGAAATTGCAGGGAAATATGGGCTGGTCAAGGAGCTTCAAGCCCGCTTCCCTGGGCTGGATAACCACGCTTTGGTGGAAGCATCCGGATGCTGCTCAAATCGCTACTTTCTTCTTTGGGAAAAGCTCGCGTCATGAAGCGTGGATGGCTTCGCACAGCTTCTGCATGAACGCATGGATGCAAGCCCGCATTTGTGACGAAGGTACAGCTTCCCTATCCTATTGCCGCCCCGCTCCGGCCATAGCCTGCTGATTCCCTTTCACGATTTCCTTGCGGGTCTGCTCAATCAGGCGGATCTTTTCCACAACCTTGGCAATTTCCTGTTCGGGGATGCCGGCTGCGCGGGCGCGTTCGACGTCGGCGCGCAGGCGCGGCAACTCGGCTTCGGCGGCGCTGGCATAGGAAGCCAGCAGGCGGGCGTGCTGGCTGCCTTCGAATTTTTGATAGGCCTTGTGATCGGCCAGCTGGTTGGCGTCGGGCGCCGCCTGTGCTTCGGCGTCGCGCACGATGGGCGGAGTGCGTGCATCGCCATGCTCACGCGCCTGCGCCAGGCTGAGCCACGCAGAACCACTGCTGTCGACTGGCGCCAGCGGCACGCGCTTCAATTCCTTCTTCTCACCTTGCGGCATGGCGCTGAACCATTGACTTCCTTGCGCCTCGCCGCTGCCAGCCGACTGCGGTGCCGCGACGGTTTGGGATACTGCGCTGGCGACTACGCCGGCCGCGCGCTCGGATTTGGGCCACAGCATCCACGTGGCGAGGCTGGCGACGGCAAGAACGGCGATGGCGTGTGGGGCTTTCATGATTTGTTCTCCAGCAGGCTGGCCGGTTTATCCAGCAGGCTGCGGTTGATGTCGATGCGCGCTTCACGCAGCAGGCGGACGCGCAGCGCCGTCAGTTGCTCCAACGCCGCATCGCGCGCGATCGCCTGGCTGGCGACGTAGCGCACCGATTCGGATTCGGGAGCCTGGTAACCATTGACGCGCTTTTCGACCAATACGATTTCCCACGAGGCCTTGTCGTGTGGGCCAGCCGGCATGCGGATCGGTTTGGAAACCTGGCCCTCCGTCTGGGCGAACGCCATCTGCGCCAGCCAATCGAGTTTCGCTTCGTGGCGTATCCAGCCCAGATCACCGCCGCTGGCGGCATCCGCCGCGCTGGAGTGGCGTTTGGCCAGCGCAGCGAAGTCGCCGCCGGCAGCCAGCGCCTTGGCGACCGACAGCGCCGCCGCTTCGTCGGGCAGGCGGATATGGCGCGCTTTGACTTTTTCGATGCGCTCGAATTCTTCGCGGTGCTTGCGGTAGTAGGCCGCGATTTGCGCCGGTTTGACTTGCTTCGCCAGTTGATCAACTACCAGGCTGGCCGAGTCGGTGTCGGCACCGATGCCGTGCATCTGCTGCAAGGCCACCACTTCCTGCTGTTCGGATAGTACCTGACGCAGATCGGCCAGCGCAGCTTCGCCAAACTTCTGGCGCGCCCAGTTCTGGACGAAGATCGAAGCCAGATGCTGCCTAGCCTGCTGCAATGCAAAGCCAGGCTGGCGGGCAAACAGGGCCACTCTGCCCTGCACGTTTTGGCGCTGATAAACGTCGTACAGGCTGATACTGCCTGCCGCGCCTTGCGGCAGCTGGTAGCGCAGCAGCGTTACCTTCTTCGCGCGTTCCAGCTGGGCGGGGTTCAGCACATGCTCCAGGCGCAGCGCATCGGACTTGCCGAAGACTGCGTCCAGGGCCGCGCCATCCGGCTCGCTCTGGGCCGCGATCAGCGCATCGAGCTTGCCGCCGGGCTGACGCTGCACCGCCTGATCCAGCTCCTTGCCATATATGGCGCGCAGGGTGGAGAGCAATTGCTCGTCCAGCGTCACCTCGCGCGAGAAGGCCACGCGCTTATTGGCGTGCAGCGCGGCTTCGCCGTAGGTCTTGCGCGCCGATGCGGCCAGCAGACGGTTGGCGACGATGTTTTCCAACGCCTCCGTGCGGCTGGCCTGGCTGTTCTTCAAGCGCGCCAGCTGCCACATGATCTCCACGCTGAACGCCTGCACCGGCGCGCCGTCGATGCGCGCGGCCAGAACTGGGTCGTTCAACTTGAATTCCGTGACGGCTTGCGCCGCCGGCTGCAAGGCCGGCAGGAAGGCGCCGCTCCCGGCCAGCAGGGCAAACACGCCATGCAGCAGGAGCGGACGCGGATTGAAGGACAGCTTTTTCATGCGCTTAATTCCCCAGACGTTCGGCGGCGCGGTTCAGCACATGCACCACCATGGCGATGGAATGCGGGATCATCTGCTTGCCCACATTGCGGCGGTCACCGTGGTCCTTGGACGAGAGCACGATGCCGCCGTTCGCATACGAATAGCTGCCGCCCTGGGTCAGCAGCGGACGGATGTCCGTTGCCGTAGGCGCTACCGGCGTGAAGTCGGCCAGGGCCGCCGTCACCAGGGCTGGATCGTTCAGCTTCTCCTTGTCATAGTAGTCCTGCACCCACTGCTCCCAGCCGCCGTGATCGTGGGCGGAGCTGGTCCAGGTATGGTGGGGCTGCAGCAGGTCGGTGGTGTGCAGCACGAAGCCCAGGCTCTGCGCGGTGGGTTGCGCCAGGAATTGCTGCCACCAGTACTGACCCAGATTGTCGATCGGCTGGAATGGCGCGGTTTCGAAGTCCGCATATTGTTCCGGCGTGGAGCTGCCGCCGTGGCGGTAGTGGGCTTCGGTGATGCCGTAGCTATTGTATTTGCTGCTGTCGCCGAACCAGCCTTTCAGGCCGCCCGCGCCATCGTCCAGATAGTCGCCGTGCAGCCAGGCGGCCGCCATATTGTCAACGTCGCCGGCCACGGTCAGCTTGGCGTAGTTATAGCCGCCGAAAGGATTGCCGTGCACGTCGGCGCCCGCGCCATGGTTCTGGAAGTGCCAGTACGAGGTGTACTTGACGATGCTGGCGCCCGCGCCCCACACCGGCGCCTGTTGGCAATTGCCGGTGCTGGCGCCGCACAGATAGGTATCGGCGAAATCGTCCACATCATAGGCCCCCTGCCCCATCGCCTGCGCGAACTGGTCGATGGTGTAGCCGGCGCGCGTCACGCCGGCCAGCAGCTTGTTGTAGTTGGTGCTGGACGGGTTGTTCTTCATGTATTCCACCGCGTCGAGCACGATTCGGCGGTGGGTTTCCTGCTGCCAGGCTTGCGCAGGGGCGCTTGCCAGGAAGGCCAGGGCCAGACTGCTTGCTATCAAAGTAGACTTCATCGTTTCTCCCTCAGTAGTCGCACGGTCGTGCTATTTGTGAAAACAATTATAAGGAGAAGGTTTTTGAAGCCACAAGAAAAATCGTTGCCGAACGGCAACGATTCAATTACTTATTTTGCTTGACTTTTAGTATTTTATATTTCCATGTGGAAATATATTAATATTGCCAAGATACTTTCAATCCGCAATTATCAAGGCCGCGAGCCAGTATCCATCCTCGCCCGCATGGCGGGTGTCATCAGGATATTGCGCTGGGCATCGACCAGCATCACTTCGTTCAAGCCAAGGCGCTTGGCCATGACTTCCCAGCCTTCGGCGCCGGTGATGAAGAGCGGTTTGGAGTTGCCGTCCGAGCGCAGGCCGACATCGCTGCCACCGGAAATCACGATGGTCACGGAAGCCACCAGATCGATGGTCTGGCCGGTGCGCGGGTCGACGATGTGGGGATGGCGCTTGCCGTCCTTCATGAAGTAGCGCTCGTAATCGCCGCTGGTGCCCACGGCTTCATTGTCATGCAGCGAGACGGTGGCGATGGCGCCCTCGCCGCGCGGGTCGCGGATGCCGACCTGCCATGGACGCGCGCCCGGCTGGCCGATGGCGATCACATTCCCGCCCACATTGACCAGCGCCGCCTTCACCTTGGCGTCACGCAGGATGGCGGCGGCGCGGTCCAGCGCATAGCCTTTGGCATAGCCGCCCAGATCGATCATCACGGCCGGATTCACGCTGGACACCAGCGTGCCCTGGTAGCGCAGGTCGGACAGGCGCGGATCGGCCTCGACCCAGCGTTTGATCTCGGCGGGTGACGGGCCTTGCGCAGTGATGTCGTTTTTCTGAAAGCCCCACAGCCGTATCAGGTGGCCGATGGTGGGGTTGAACAGGTAATCGGAGCGGGCCGACAGTTCGGCCGCCGATTGCAGCAGGCTGACCATCTCTTCGTCGGCCTGGAATGGCTCGCCGCGCGCGATGGCGTCGTTCAGCGACGTCAGCATGCTGGGCTGCCAAGCGTGGTATTTGTGGTGCAGGCGGTCGAATTCCTTGAGTACCTGGGCGCCCAGTTCATTGGCGCGCGCTTCGGATTCGCCGTAGACGCTGATTTCAACCGTGGTGCCGAATACATGGCCCTGGGTCTTGACGATTTTATCCTGGCGGCTGCATCCGCCCAGAAGCAGCAGCGTGGCTGCGGCCATGGCGGCGAGTAGTACGATGGCCTTGCGCATGGCAGGTTCCCTTCCAAGTCGTGAGTTTTTTTAAAATGGTCAGGGCTAGGCGCAGCGCCAAGGCGGGGCGCCGAAGACAGTGCATCTGCACGGCGAGGCGCCAGCAACGACGCCATGGCCATTTTAAAAAGACTCAAAAAACCGCGCCGCGCAGAGCCACCCATGACAGAGCTCCACGCGGGCGGTAAAAACGGTTTACTTCGGCATCATGTAATCGACGGCGGCTTTGACTTCGTCATCTTTCAGGCCGGCGTTGCCGCCTTTTGGCGGCATCATTTTGAAGCCCTTGATGGCGTTGTCGTACACGGCTTTTTTGCCTTTGGCGACGCGCGGCTGCCATGCGGCTTTGTCGCCGGCTTTCGGCGCGCCCAGCACGCCTGCACCGTGGCAGGATTGGCAAGTGGCTTTGAAGATTTTTTCGCCCAGGGCAGCGTCGGCGGCGCCGGCGGATGCGCTGGCGAACGATGCGATGGCCAGGAACAGTGCGGATACTGTGATTTTCATAGTGGTCTCTTTCTAGGTCTGAGAAACGGAAAAATGCTGCGAACAGCGGAAAGACGGCAGTTTTCAAGACTGCCGCCGAATTTCTTGCGAGGCTTAGTGACCTCCGCCCATGCCGGAATCGTGAGCGGCGCCACCGCCCATCCTCACCATGTCAGGCTTGACGTCGCTGAAGTTCAGCACCGAGCCGCCTTCCTTGGCGGCGAAGGCTTGCGCTTCATTGGCGTTGGCGAAAGGCACAATGGTCGGGCCCATGGAGCCGTGCTTCTTGCTGCCGATGACGTAGATGGCCTTGCGTGCATCGATCCAGTTGCCGGCCGGCTGGTCCCAGTTGGCCTTGCCCATGTCCTGCACGTAGAGCGCGCCCACGACACGCTTCTGCTCCGGCGCGAAGACGGTGCCGAACAGCTCCATCACGTCGCAGTAGTAGTCGGTCTTGCCGTCGGCATAGCGCACCTGGGCTTTCGAGCCGGGGAAGTCTTTCAGCACCATGCCGTCCAGCGAGCAGCTGGCGCCGGCGTCCGGCTCTTTGGCGGAGATGTCGGTCGCGCTCTGGCTGCATGCGGTGAGCAGCAAGGCCGCCAGCACGGTGGGAATACTTAATTTCATCGGAATCTCCTGATTGCAAAGATAAAGGGCAGTACGATCCAGGCCAGCATGATGGCCATCAGTACCGCCGGATTGGTAAGGCCCTCCGGCATCACGGTGGACAGGCCATACATGTTCTGAACCTGTTCGGAACTGAAGATGTTCAGCAGGCGGAAGATGTCGGCCGGATTCAGCATCAGAATCCCGGCGAAGACCGCGTTGCCCAAGCTGCCCTGGCTCAGCACCAGGGCGCCCATCAGCACCAGATCGAAGATCAGCACGAAGAAGAACCACAGGCCGACTGCCGCGCCGCTGGCGCGCACGCGGTCGCTGGAGAGCACCGACACCAGCATCGAGATGCTGAGGAAGGCCATGCCCATCAGGATGGCGCTCAGCACAAAGCCGGCGTAGTGGTAGGCGTCGCTGGGACTGAGCTGCGCCGCCAGCGGCAGCAGGCCGGCGCCGAAACCGAGCACGGTGGAACTGGCCAGCGCCGCCGCCAGGCCGAGGTATTTGCCGAGCAGGATTTCCAGCCGCGTGATCGGCATGGACAGCAGCAGTTCCAGTGCGCCCCTCTCCTTTTCGCCGACGATGGCGTCATAGCCGAGGATCAGGGCGATCAGCGGCACCAGGTAGATCACCAGGCTGACCAGGCTGGCCACGGTCGATTCGATGCCGTGGAAGCCGACTTCGCCCTGCTGGGCCGTGCCGAACAAGGCGATCGCCAGCGCGAACATGGCAAACAATACGGCCACCGCCAGCACCCAGCGGTTGCGGATGCGGTCGCGCCATTCTTTGGCCGCGATCACGCGGACTTGGGTCCATTCAATGCGCGCGGACATGGGCGCCTCCATAACCAAGGAACAATTCTTCCAGCGTCGGCTCGTGAATCACGATGTCGAGCGCCTTGGCCGACAAGGCCGACAGCACCGCCATCTTGCGTTCGCGCTCGCAGCTGACCGTCAGCTTGCCGCCTTCCGCGCTGGCTTTCACGCCAGGCACGCCATGCAACGCCTGCAGGCCTGCGCCCGCCGCCTCCTGGTCGGCCATGGCCGCCTCCACCAGCAGCGGCAGCGACATGCCGGCGCGCAGCTCGTCCAGCGTGCCTTGTGCGGCCAGCTGGCCCGACTTCATGATGAACAAACGGTCCACGCGCTGCTGGATCTCGGCCAGGATGTGCGAGGTGATGACGATGGTCGCGCCGCGCGCTTTCACCTTGCGCAGCGTGGCGTAGAAGTCGGCGATGCCTTCCGGATCGAGGCCGTTGGTCGGCTCGTCGAGGAAAAGCAGGTCCGGCTCGCCCAGCAAGGCTTGCGCAAAGCCGAGGCGCTGGCGCATGCCTTTCGAGTAGGTGCCCACGCGCCGGCCGGCGGCGTGCTGCAGGCCGACCAGTTCCAGCGTGCCGGCGCAGGCCGAACGCGGCACTTTTTTCAGGTCGGCGAACAGTTGCAGCACTTCCAGGCCGCTCAGATTGTCGTAGGTGACGAAGCTCTCGGGCAGGTAGCCGATGCGGCGGCGCGCCTGGCGGAAGCCGGGGCCGGACGTGTCGGCACCGTGCACGCGGATGCTGCCGGAGCTGGCCGGGATCAGTCCCAGCATCAGCTTGAACAGCGTGCTTTTGCCGGCGCCGTTATGGCCGATCAGGCCAACCATTTCGCCCTTGTTCACGTTCAGCGAGACTTCCTTCAGCGCCTGCAGGGCGCCGAACTGCTTGCTCACGCTCTTCAGTTCAATGGGGGGATAAGTCATTCCATTTTTTCCAATTCGGGTTCAGGGGGCGCGTGCGCGGATGACGGTCGATCACGCTGGGCGCGCGCAGCACGGGGAACTGGCGCGCCACGAAACGCAGGGTCTGCAGCGATGGGCTGGAGAGCAGGAGCTTCATCAACGGGTACTGCCAGTTCAGGCGGTCCACCAAATCGTTGGCTTCATAGGGAATGTCGCCGACCTTGTCGCCGTCCTGGTCCCAGCCGCTGTAGTTGCTCCAGTAATTGCCCGATTTTCGGCCCCATTCCACGTCGCGCGAGGCGACGAATTTGACTTGTTCCTCGTTGCCGATAAAGTCGTTGCCGTCCACATCATTATTGGAAGAGCCGGCCGACAGGTGGACGCCGGTGCGGTTGCGCATCACCAGGTTATTGCGCAGGACGTTGAATTCAGCGTCGTAGATGAAGAAACCGCGGTCGTTGGCAGCCACCACATTGTTTTCCACCACCGAGTCCTGGATGGTGCGCAGCATGATGCCGTGGTCTTCATTACCCCAAGCCTTGTTGTTGCGCACGATCAGGTCGCGTACCTCCATCAGGGCCAGGCCGCCACGGTTCAGATAGGACTCGTTGTTCTCCCACAGGCTATGGTGGGTGTTCATATAGTGGGTGCCGTAGCGCACGTGGTGGATGCGGTTGCCCCGGAACACAGCATGCGAAGAGACGTCCACATAGATGCCGTCGCGCGTGTAGCTGACCTGGTTGTCGATGATCTCGGAGCGGCGCGTGTTGTATACCTGGATGCCGTTGCCGCGATGGACCGACATCAGGTCACGCCGGCCGACGATCAGGTTGCGCAGCACTTTGGAATCGTCGGACTGCTCCAGCCAGATGCCGAACAGGGTATAGATGATGTCGCAGTCGGCGATGGTAAAGCGGTGCGCCCCCGGCACCACGTAGACGCCGGAGTTCTGCTTGCCCTGGTCGATGCCGCTGTCGCGCACAATCAGCCCTTGCAGCGTGACGCCGCTGGCGGTGATGCGGATCACGTCGCCCTTGCCGCCGCCGCTGATGGTGGGCTTGTCCTTGCCTTGCAGGGTGATGGGTTTGTCCAGCAGCAGATTCTCGCGGTAGGTGCCGCGTTCCACCAGCACCGTATCGCCGGAATGGGCGCGCTGCACCGCTTCCGCGATGGACATGCCGGGTTTGACCACCAGGGTGGCCGCCGCCGCGCTGCCGATGCCGGCCAACAGGACGGCGATCGACAGCGCCGCCGCAGCGGCGCCCTTCCCGGCGCGTATTAAGCCAGGTTCTTTCATGCGGACTCCTTGTCCGCCTTGGCGGATTTCAGGGTGCCGCGCAGGCTGTCCAGCGAAACGAAGTAGCCGTCGGCGCCGATGCGGGTCAGCGCTTCGCCGGCATTGCTGCGGCGCTTGCGTTCCTTGACCAGCGGCGGGCAGGCGTGATCGTCGTAATACATCACCATGCAATCGAGACAGAGCAGGCATTCCATCTGGTCGATCTTGCCTTTGGCGTCGATGGCGTGCGAGCCGCAGCCGGAGGCGCAGGCGTGGCAGGTTTCGCATTCGGCCTTGCGCTTCAGGCCGAACAGGCGGAAGCGGCCGGGAATGGCGAGACCGGCGCCCAGTGGGCAGATGTACTTGCAGTAGGGCCGCTCGCTGATCAGGGACAGGCCCATGATCGCGCCGATGAAGACCCAGAACGGCCAGGTGCGGTTCCACACGCCGACCAGGAAGGTGGTCTTGAACGGCTCGATCTCGGCCAGGTGTTCGGCCAGCTCCATCGAATACAGCGACACGCCCACCAGCACGGCGAACACGCCGTATTTGACCCAGCGCAGCTTGTCGTGCAGGGCTTTCGGCAGCAGGCGCTGGTAACGTTTCAGGCCGATGATCTCGCCCAGCTTGAACGTCAGGTGCTGCAGGGAACCGAAGGGGCACAGCCAGCCGCAGAACAGGCCGCGGCCCCACAGCAGCACGCTGGCGATGATGAACCACCAGAAGATGAAGATGAAGGGATCGGACAGGAACAGTTCCCACTTCCACTGGTTGAGCAGGGAGTGGAACCAGGTCATGACCTGGGTGATGCTGGGCTGGGCTTTGAGGTAGAAGCCGAAGAAGCCGACGCTGGCGATCCACAGGAAGGTGCGCGGACGGCTGATCCACGGTTTGCTCTTGCGATTCGACATGCGCACCAGACGGTCGCGCTGGGAATACAGCGCCACCGTTGCGGCCAGCAGGGCCACGAACAGCACGATCTCGGGAATGCGGCTGGACCAGATGCCCTTCCACAGCGCTTCCGGTTTCACGACCTTGGGATGGCCGCCTTCCAGGTAGCGGGCCGGCAGCCAGTATTCCTGGTCGAAGTGGACGAAGCTGCGCTGGCCGGTCTTGTTATCCTGCTTGTTGGCCAGCAGGGCCAGTTGCCAGGGCCAGGCCGGATTGAACTGCTCCGAGCGCACGATGAAGATGGCCGATTCCTTGAAGTCCGGCGTATCGCTCGGCACCAGGCGATAGAGGTTGAGGTAGTCGGTGTCGCGGAAGGTGAAGCTCAGCGCGTCCTGGCGCACCTGGATGCGGTCGTAGATGCCACCGCGCACAAAGCCCGAACCCTTGAACGAGGCCTGGCCCTTGGCGATGATGAACAGCGCGTGGTCGGTCGGCTTCAGGTCTTCCATCAGGCGGCGGTAGCCCTGCTCGCCGAGGATGCTCTTGCCGATGGTGGGCGTGTTCAGGTAGCCGAAATACAGGTCCATATAGGGACCGGCACTATTGTCGCCGCCCACTTCGGATGCTTTCACCACCATGTGCTGGATGCTGCCCTCGGCGGCCAGCTGCTCCCAGTTCAGGCGCTCGTCGACGGCCGTGAAGCGGGCCGGCGGCCGCGCTTCCACGGTGAAGATGCCGACCTGGCGGCCGATCTCGTAGGCGCTGCGAGAAATGACCTGGTTCTCGGCGATGGCGGTGACGGTGGCGCCGCTGATGGCGTCCAGGCCGGCGCCGGCGGCGGAGCCGCCATGGCCGATTTCCAGCTTGGCGTCGCCGCTCTTGCCCACGTATTGCTTGACGAAGTCCAGCAGCACGGATTCGGGAATGCCGGCCAGCAGAATCGGCTCGGAGTGTTTCAGCACGCGTACGCCGCTGATAATGCCCTTCTTATCCATGCCGATCAGGGTGACGACCGGTTTGCCGGAGTAAGCGGGAATGTCCACCACGTCGGTGGAGAGGAAGACATAGCCGACGATTTCTTCCTTGCCGTCCTTGCCTGGGCCAAAGGCTTCCACATAGGTGGGCGAGCCTTTGCGATGCGAGAATCGGGTGGCCTGCGGCATGACGTCGCGGCAGGGAGCAAAGCCGCACAGATCGGGGCCATGCATCAGTTGTTCGGGAAGTTCGGCTTCGTAGGTGGCGGCGCGGCCCGGCTGCGGCAGCAGCAGGATGATAAGGGCGAGCACCAACGACAGCAAGGCTAGCGTCTGCTGCCATGCCGTGCGGCTTGGTTTGATCGGTTTCATAGGATGGCGATACAAAACAGCCGCGCGCCGGAGCGCGCGGCTGGCTTACTTAAGCTTCAACTACGAAGCGGCTGCGCATTTCCAAGTGCAGTGCGTGGCAGAAGTGGGTGCAATACATCCAGAACACACCAGCGTGATCGGCCTTGAAGGTCACCGATTTGGTGGCCTGCGGGTTGACGATGAAGTTGATGTTGTAGGTCGGGATGGCGCAACCGTGGGTCAGGTCTTCCACCTTGTCATGGTTGGTCAGGGTGATGGTGACTTCGTCGCCCTTTTTCACCTTGATCTCAGGCATGCTGTAGGACGGCGCCTGGGACATCAGGCGCACGTGCACCTTGTTGCCCTGACGGGTGATGCCGGCGGTTTCCGGTTTCACCGCGTTCGGGAAATCGTCCATGCTTTGCACCTGGACGGTCTTCACGATATCGCGGCGCACGATGATGCCGTCGTGCGGTTCGGAATAGGCAGTGTGGTCGGCCAGCAGGCGCAGTTTCTCGCCGCTGATGTCGATCAGCTGCTCGGTTTCCACGTGCAGCGGGCCGACCGGCAGGAAGCGGTCTTTCGAGAACTTGTTGCCCGAGTTGAGCAGCTTGCCGTCGGCTTCCTTGGTTTCGCCCATGGAGGAATACAGGTGGCCTGGCTGGTAATGCACGTCCATTTTTTCCAGCACGACCTTGACCGCCTTGTCGCCCTTGTACTGGGCGATGGCGGCGTCCACATTCCATTTCACGCACTGGCTGTCCAGGAACAGCGAGGTGTAGGCGTTGCCACGGCCATCGAAGGCGGTGTGCAGCGGGCCCAGACCCACTTCCGGTTCGGCCACCACGGCGTCGCGCGGCTCTTTCAGGTCGCCGTTGAACCACTTGGCGACCAGGTCCAGCTGGATCACGGTGGTGGTTGGCGACAGCTTGCCGGAGCAAACGAAGTACTTGCCATCCGGGCTGGCGTTCACGCCGTGCGGATTCTTCGCCACAGGGACGTAGCAGACCAGCGAGGTTTTCGGATCCGCATTGGAAACGGCGCGGCCATCGACCACAGGCACTTTGGAAGTGCCGATGGTGGTGAACTTGCCTTCCTTGACGGCTTTCTCGATACGCTCGATGTGGAAGAAGACGCAGGCGTCGCGCTCGGCCGACATCATGCCGGCCAGGTCATGGCCGTTTTCGGTGTTGTACTGGTTGGAAGCGGCGAACTTGCCGTCATAAGTGGTGGCCACCAGGTCCATATTGCCGTCCACGCGGCATTGCCACTTCACTTCCATGGTTTCCGCGTTCACGCAGGTGAACAGGGTGCCCCATTTGGAAGGATCGTTCACGTCCTTGCCGTCGTTGCCCAGCGGGATGTGGAATTCAGCGCCGCAGAATACGCGGGTGGTGTAGTTGATCTTTTCATCGACCGGGTCGCGCTTGTCCGGGAACAGGCCGTGGAAGCCCTGGATATTCGGGATCTCGATGATCTTATCGGTCTCCATGATATCCATGCGGATGCGCGCCAGACGGCCATGCAGTTTGTCGTTGATGAACAGCCAGCGGCCGTCATACGTGCCGTCCTTGTAGCTGCCGTGGACGTGGTGGGTGTCGCCGGTGGTGTATTTCAGCGAACCGTCGGCCTTGGTGCCCAGAATGGCTTTGGATTCGTTGGTGATGCCCCAGCCGACCATGCAGTCGGTGTTAAACACCGGAATGCGCTTCAGCGTGCGGCCCGAAGGCATGCCGATAATGCGCGCTTCGCCGGCGTGACCGGCACTGATGAAGGAATAGTACTCGTCCAGCTGGCCCGGTGGAACTTCAATGCTATGCGCGCCGCCGCCTTTGGCTGCGGGCGCCGCACCGGCGGCCGGTTTCGCTGCGTTGGCGCCGTTATCCTTGCACGCCACCAGCCCCATGGAAACACCGGCCAAACCCAAGGCCGCGCTCTTACCGAGGAAACCACGGCGTCCGGTCAGGATGCCCTCTTCGGCGTTTTGCTTATCATCCCTGCTGCTCATTTTTCTTCTCCCTTGTTTCTGGAAATGCCGATTCAAGGGATGGTGCAGCTGCAATGCGGACCACCCCATCGACGGCGGTATTGTGGTCGCCGCCCCAGGAAAAACAAATGATCTGGATCAAGCTTTTGCTCTGGAAGTAACCCGACTACGCCTTAAGAACTAGGTCAGATATGGCCATATTTGGCGGGCGGCGGCGTGTGAGCATCAAAGTGCTGAAAGAAACAGCACAGGGTCGCCGAAAACTGAGCAGAGTAGGCACAGCAAAGGAATACACCATGTCCATCCAACAGATGAAAACCCGGGTCAAGGCGATGATGGCCGAGCACTATGGCGCGCCCAGAGGCCCCATGGCGGAAAGCGATAATGCGGCGATAGCGGCCGCCTTCTTCGTGCGTGCCGGCGATGCAGCGGCCATCCGCGACGTGTGCAGCCGTTCGCACTACTCGATCTCCTTCCGCACGGCTGGCGAACACACGCTGGCGCGCCTGGCGCAGAACAATCCCTGCAAAGGCCATAAGATTCTGGACAAGTCGATCAAGCAAAAACCCGATGGCAGCAAAAGCTATAAGAATCTGGCCGATGGCGACTACCTCAGCCTGAAAGGCCTGGTGGGCTATCCCAATCCGGACGGCAGCCTGGGCGGACTGTGGTCGCTCGACGGTAAGAACAGTTTCAAGAAAGTGGACCTGACGGCCGCGCGCACCGCCGCCAGCAAGGCCATTTTCTACACCGGCGACTACGATATGCACGATCTGCTGAAGTTCTCCGACGGCGCCTATACCCGTATCCTGGCCGGCACGCCGGACGAGGCCAGCGCCATCGATGCCTTCAACACTGCCATCCTGAAGACGGAGGAAAACGCGCGGCGCAAGGAACTGGTGGCGGCCTCCATCGCCGGCGTGCCAAACGCCCGCCTGTGCAGCTCCGAATACGCCCTGATCCGGCACGGCGCGCAGACATCCTTCTTCAGCTATCTGCTGGGACCGGGCGGCAAGGAGATGCCGAAGCCGGCCACCAACAATTCGCTGCCGATGGAAGATGCGGTCAACAATATCGATCCGAATATCTGCATCTTCGACGCCAACGGCAAGGCCTTCATCCTGAACAGCGTGGCGAATATCTATAAATACTACGCCCTCAACAATCTGCTGGACCAGATTCCTTTCTACTACTTCTTCAAGGATCTGCGCGCCAACCCGGATTACAACCGTGAGCTGAACCAGTTCGCGGCCGATATCAACGGCTATATCGACAGCTGCGGCTATCGAGAAGGCACCTGACGCGCCAGTGCCAGCGGCCGGCACGCCGTCCCGTGCCGGCCGATACAAGTACAGCAAAAACACGCAGAATTTTTGAGGCAATCAAAATAAAAGGAAGCAAGACCACACATTCTCAAAATGAAATCCTGTCGAATGCGTTGAAATTGCAAAAAATCTCATTTGCTTTAGAATCGTTGCCTTTATCAGAGTCCAGGGACCGGAGACATGATTGCAGATGAAAAGAACGAGCTAAAACGGGGACTCAAAAGCCGCCACATCCAGCTGATCGCGCTCGGCGGCGCCATCGGCACCGGACTGTTTCTGGGCATCGCCCAGACCATCCAGATGGCCGGGCCATCTGTGCTGCTCGGCTATGCGGCGGCAGGTTTCATCGCATTCCTGATCATGCGCCAGCTGGGCGAGATGGTGGTTGACGAGCCGGTGGCCGGCTCCTTCAGCTACTTCGCCGACAAATACTGCGGCCATCTGGCCGGCTTCCTCTCGGGCTGGAACTACTGGGTGCTGTATGTGCTGGTCAGCATGGCCGAGCTGTCGGCCGTGGGCATCTATATACAATACTGGTGGCCGGCGATACCGACCTGGGTCTCGGCGCTGGGCTTCTTCGTCATCATCAATTCCATCAGCCTGCTGAACGTGAAGGCCTTCGGCGAGATGGAATTCTGGTTCGCCATCATTAAAGTGGTGGCCATCGTCGGCATGATCGTGTTTGGCGGCTATCTGCTCGCCTCGGGCAAGGCAGGGCCGGAAGCGGCGGTTGCCAATCTGTGGCAGCACGGCGGCTTCTTCCCGAACGGCGTGGGCGGCCTGGTGATGGCCATGGCCGTCATCATGTTCTCCTTCGGCGGCCTGGAACTGGTGGGCATCACGGCGGCCGAGGCGGACAATCCATCCAAGACCATTCCAAGCGCCACCAATCAGGCCATCTACCGCATCCTGATCTTCTATATCGGCGCGCTGGGCGTGCTGCTCTCGCTCTACCCTTGGCAGAAAGTCGTCACCGGCGGCAGCCCCTTCGTGCTGATCTTCCATGCGCTCAACAGCGAGGCGGTGGCGACGGCGCTGAATATCGTGGTGCTGACGGCGGCGCTGTCGGTGTATAACAGCTGCGTGTATTGCAATAGCCGCATGCTGTACGGCCTGGCCATCCAGGGCAATGCGCCGCGCTCCCTGCTCAAGGTGAACCGCCGCGGCGTGCCGCTGACGGCGCTGGGCGTGTCGGCCGTGGCCACCGCGATCTGCGTCATGGTCAACTACCTGGCGCCGGAAAAGGCGCTGGGCATGCTGATGGGCCTCGTGGTCTCGGCCCTGATCATCAACTGGGCCATGATCAGCTGGATCCACCTGCGCTTCCGCGCGCAAAAGGCGGCCGAGGGCAAGACCACGGCTTTCCGCAGCCTGGGCTACCCGCTGACCAATTATCTGTGCCTGGTCTTCCTGGCCGCGATCCTGGTGGTGATGTTCATGACGCCGGGCCTGCGCCTGTCGGTGTACCTGATTCCGGTATGGCTGGCCGTTCTGGGCGTCGGCTACTGGAGCAAGCAACGCGGCGCGGCGGCCGCCGTCAAGGTCTGAGAACCCGCTACGGCAGGCAGGATACAGGGCATAAGCTTTCGTGCTAGGATTAGGCCTAGCTTATGCCAGTATCATGAATATAACGAAATCCACCGAACACCGCGCTGAATCCCTGATCCGGGAGACCGGCGCGCGACTGACCAAGCCGCGTTCGCGCGTGCTGGCCTTCCTGCTGCAACAGGACGAACCGCTGACCCACCATGAAATCCAGGAGCGCCTGCCGGGCGATGTGCTGGATTCCGTCACCCTCTACCGCGTGCTGGAATGGCTGACCGAGCATGGCATGATCCACCGCATTGCCGGGGCCGACCAGGTCTGGCGCTTTAACGCGGGCGCCGCCCAGCACGGACACGAACACGCCCATTTTCAGTGCACCAGCTGCGAAAGCGTGACCTGCTTCACCGATATCAATCTGCCGCGCAAGGTCAAGCTGCCGGCCGGCTTTATCAGCCAGGAAGTCGATTTCCTCATCAAGGGCACCTGCCCGCGTTGCTCCGGCAGCAAATAATCCCTCCCTCTTCCGAATCCGCCTGTGCCGCGCCCTGTCGCCGCGCAGGTTTTTTATTTTTTAATGCAACTATGTTGCGTTAACAATTTTGCCGCTTTATTATAGCAACTCAGTTGCATTAACAAATTCCCCAATCAAGCGGAGCATCAATGAAATCGACTTTAAGGCCGATGGCGGGCACGATTGCGCTCGTCTGCGCCAGCGGCTGGCTGCCCCCGGCGCATGCCGGCGAGGACGCGGCGCCAGCCATGAGTACCGTCACTATCAGCGGCGAACGCGCGGCGGGCTATACGCCCCTCGGCAGCGCCACGCGCACGCAGGAAGAATTACGCCAGCAGCAGAACATCTTCAATCCCGAGGATGCGCTGCGCAACCTGCCCGGCATGACCCTGCGCAAACGCTATAGCGGCGACCGCAATGCCCTGATCGGCGGACGCAGCTTCGCCACCTCGCAGGCGCCGCGCGCGCTGGTGTATATGGATGGCTATCTGCTGTCGAACCTGATCGGCCGCTTCGATGCGCCGCGCTGGAATATGCTGGCGCCGGAGGAAATCAGCAGCGTGGAAGCGCTGTACGGCCCCTTCTCCGCCCTGTATCCCGGCAATTCCATCGGCACCACCATCGCCATCGGCACCAGCCGTCCGCAGAAATTCACCGGCGCAGCGCGGGTGGCGGGACAGGTGCAGGAGTACGGCAACTACGGTCTGAAAGACCGCTACCGCAACTACCAGGCTTCGCTGCTGCTCGGTGACCGTCTTGCCTCCGGCCTGTGGTACAAGCTGATGGCGAACCATCAGGACTCCACCAGTCAGCCGATGCAGTACTACGGCATCACGGCCAGCGACAGCGGTACGTTTACGCCGCCGCAGGGCAGCGCCCGCATCACGCCGGTCAGCGGCATCGTCTACGATACCGCGCCCACCGGCCAGCGGCGCGCCATCTTTGGCCCGAATGCGGGCGCCATCGACCATACGCGCCAGAACACCCTGAAGCTGACTATGGGCTACGACTTCACGCCGGAATTGAGCGCGGACGGTTTCCTGGCCTGGTGGAGCAACGAGACGGCAACGCGCAACCAGAGCTTCCTGCGCGATTCAGCCGGCAATACGGTATGGTCGGGACGCGTCAGCCAGGATGGCAATGTGTTCCAGATTGCGCCGAGCGTTTTCGCGCCGTATATCCGCGAGGAGCGCCATATGCAGGGCGGCCTGACCTTGAAGACGCGCTACCGCGCGGGCTGGAACACGTCGCTCAGCGTCAGCCGCTACGCCATCCGCCACGATACGCAGCGCAATGCCGCCCTGCCCGATCCGCAGGCCGCAGGCGGCGGCGCGGGCAGCGCCGTGCTGCGCGACGGCTCCGGTTTCCGCACGCTGGAACTGCGCGGCAGCTACACGCCGACGCCCGGCGACTGGACCGGCGGCCTGCACGCCCTGACTGTCGGCCTGCATGCCAGCGACTATGTGCTGAAACAGACCACGCGCACCCTGGCCGACTGGCGTTCGGCGAACGGCGAGGAAAGCCAGTTCGTGGGCGGCAAAACCCGCCTGCTGGCCATCTACGGCCAGGACGTGTGGCGCTTTGCGCCGCAGTGGCGGGCCACGGCGGGCTTGCGCGCCGAGACCTGGAAGTCCTTTGATGGCGTGCAGCGCTTCCGTCCCGGTCCCACGGAAAACTACCGCGAGCGCAGCGAACACGCGCTCTCGCCCAAGCTGTCGCTGGGCTGGGATGCCGCCCCGGGCCTGGATCTGCAGCTCTCGGCCGGACGCGGCACGCGCTTTGCCACCGTGTCCGAATTGTTCCAGGGTTCGCTGGCAGGCGCCTCGCTCACCGTCGCTGATCCCAATCTGAAGCCGGAGCGTTCCACCGCGCTGGAATTCTCGGCCGAGCAGCGCTTCGATACCGGCAAGCTGCGCGCCGCCGTATTCCAGGACGATGTGCGCAATACCATCTGGTCGCAGCTGAATCTCGCGGTCTTCCCGGTCGTGACGAGCACGCAGAACGTGGGCCGGGTGCGCACGCGCGGCCTGGAACTGGCGGGCGTGGTGGATGACCTGGGCCTGCGCGGCCTGAGCCTGGATGCGAATATCTCCTACAGCAAGGCCATCATCCTGGAAAACGCCAACTACCAGCCATCGGTGGGCAAGCGCTGGGCGCGCATCCCGCACGTGCGCTCCACCACGACCCTGCTGTACGCGCCGCAGGAGAGCTGGAGCCTGGCCGCGACCTGGCGCTATTCGGGCCGGCAGTTCAGTGAAATCAACAATAGCGACATCAATCCCGATGTCTACGGCGGCCTGTCGCGGCAAAAGCAGCTCGACCTGCGCCTGCTGCTCAAGCCCGCCGCGCGCACCGAGATCGCCATCGGCGTCGATAACCTGAACAACTACCTGGCCTGGCAATCCCACCCTTTCCCCGGACGCACGCTGTTTGCCGAAGTGCGCTACGCCTTTTAAGGACGAAAGATGATCCATATCGAACAACTGCATAAGCAGTATGAAGGACGCACCGTGGTGCATGCGCTGAATCTGCGCGTGAAGCCCGGCGAAATCTACGCGCTGCTGGGACCGAACGGCGCCGGAAAATCCACCACCATCGGCTGCCTGCTGGGCTTCGTCAAGCCGGATGGCGGGCGCATTCAGCTGGCCGGATCGCCTTTGCCGCCAGCCGAAGCGGCAGTGCGCCACGCCGCCTACATCGCCGAGAACGTGGCGCTGTACGAAAAGCTGAGCGGCATCGAAAACGTGGAGTTCTTCATGCGCCTGCTGGGCCGCAAGCCGCGCGCGGGCGAGATCGAAGCGCTGCTGAACAGGGCCGGGCTGCCGGAACATGCGTGGCGCAGGCAGGCGGGCGGCTATTCCAAGGGCATGCGGCAGAAGGTCGGCATCGTGATGGCGCTGGCCAAGGGCGCGCAGGTGCTGGTGCTGGACGAGCCGACTTCCGGCCTCGATCCCGAGGCCAGTGTGACTTTCGGCGAATCGATACGCGAGCTGGCGCGGGACGGCGCGGCGGTGCTGATGGCGACCCACGACCTGTTCCGCGCCCAGGAACTGGCGCATCGCTGCGGCATGCTGGTGGCGGGACATCTGGTGGGCGAATGGACTTTAGGAGAATTGAATGCAGGCGAACTTGAACGCAATTACCTCAACACCCTGGCCGGCGTCTGACCGCAGCCGCTGGTGGCGCGCCTGCCACGGCGCATGGCAGGCCGACTGGCGCGAACGGCGGCGCGATTGGCGCGTGTGGCTGCTGCTGGGACTGGGCCTGGCTTTGGCCGCGTGCGCGGCGCTGCTGACATCCATCGAGCTGCAAGCCACGCTCGACGCGCGCGCCAGCGCCACGCGGGCCGAGCAAACGCGCTGGTCGCAGCAGGGCAAAAAATATCCGCATTCGGCGGCCCATTACGGCGTGTACGTGTTCAAGCCCCTGCCTTTGCTGGCCGCGCTGGAACCGGGCGTGGAAAATTACGTCGGCTCCAGCGTGTATCTGGAGGCGCACAAGCAGAATGAGCTGGTCTACCGCCCGGCCGCCGACGAAGCGGGCAGCACGCGCCAGTTCCGCCTGACGCCGGCCTTTGTGCTGCAGGTGCTGGCGCCGATGGCCATGATCTTCCTCGGCTTCGGCATGTTCGCCGGCGAGCGCGAACGTGGCACGCTGGCCGCCCTGCGCGTAAATGCCGCGCCATTGAGTGCGCTGGCCATGGCGCGCGGCGCGGTGCTGCTCTGCCTCGCGCTCAGCATGGCCTTGCCGGCTTGCGCCGCCGTGATGCTGATGAAGTGGCTGTCGCACGCGCCCAGTCCTTTCCAGGACGGCGCCTTGCGCCTGGCCGTCTTCGGCGGCGGCTATCTGCTGTATCTCGCCACCTGGGCGGCACTGATTGCCACCGTGTCGGCGCGGGCGGCCAGCCTGCGCGCCAGCCTTGCCGCGCTGATCGCCATCTGGGCCGCGACGGCGCTGGTGCTGCCGCGTCTTGCGGTGGAATTCTCACAGCACGCGGCGCCGCTGCCGTCGATGCAGCAATTCCGTGAAGAGATGGATAACACCCTGGGTATGCCCGACGATCCGCAGGAGGCGGAACGCCACAAGCAGGCGCTGTTGCGCGAACACGGCGTCAGCGATGTCAAGGATCTGCCGCTGAACTGGGCCGGCATTAGCCTGCAGCGCGGCGAGGAACATGGCGACAAGATCTTCGACGCGCACTATGGCCGCCTGTACGCCGCCATGCAAAAGCAAAGCGACGCAGCCGCGCTGGCTGGATGGCTGTCCCCCACGGTGGCCGTGGCGGGTCTATCCACTGCTGCCGCGGCCAGCGACACCGGCCACCACATCCAGTTCGTCAATGCGGCCGAGGCACAGCGGCGCACCATCCAGAAGGTGCTGAACGAGGCGATTGCGCGTCATCCCGAAGTGGACGGCAAGCGCTATGACGGCGATGAAGCGCTGTGGAATAGCGTGCCGCCTTTCCGCTTCCGCTTTGACCGCCTGGATATGGGCGCGCTGTTCGGCCAGCAGATCCTGCCGCTGCTGGCGGTCTTTCTTGCAAGCCTGGCCCTGTGCGCCATCGCTCTGCGCCATCTGCGACGCGGGAGTCTGAAATGAATCAAATCATCACCCTGATCCGCTACGATCTGCGCAGCCAATTGCGCGAACGCGGCACCTTGTTCCTGCTGCTGGCAGCGCTGCTTCTGGCCTTGCTTGGCCTGTTTGAAGGCGCGCGCTTCGAATCCACCCAGCGCCAGGCGGTGGCCGATGCGGCCAGCCAGGAAAGCACGGCGCGCGTGAAAGCCAATGCGCTGGCCAACAGCTATTTCGATAATCCGGACAAGCCGGAGTTCGCGCAATTGCAGTGGTATCGCACGCCCATCGACGTGCGCGGCTATGCCTTCCGCGAGCATGTCGGCTTCGCTGCCAAGCCCACCCTGCCTGGCGCGGCACTGGCGATCGGACAGGCCGACCTGCTGCCCGCCTACGTCCGCGTGCGTGCCGAATCGATGGAGTCGGTCCGTACTGCCAGCGAAATCGAACATCCGGGCCGGCTGGCGGCCGGCCGCTTCGACCTGCTGTTCTTCGTGGTCTATCTGTGGCCGCTCTTCCTGCTCTCGCTGAGCGTTTCGGTCCTGACCCAGGACCGCGAAAGCAAGCGCATACGCGCCCTGCTGCTGCAAGGCGTGCATTTGGGAAGGCTGCTGCTGGCACAGCTCATGGCGCGCGTACTGCTGGCCAGCGTTGCGCTGGTAGCAGCGTGCGGCATGGCCGCGCTGCTGTCCGGCGTGGTGCCCGTCAGTGCTGGCGGCTTCACGGCGCTGGCGGCATGGGGCTGCATCGTGCTGCTGTACTCGGCCTTCTGGGCTGCGGTGGCGGCAGCTGTCTGCGCCGTTTGCCATAGCCGCATGACTGCATCGTTCGCAGCCTTCGGCTGCTGGATTCTGCTGGCCGTGCTGCTGCCCGGCGCGCAGACCGTAGGCGTGCGCCTGCTGGCGCCCGTTCCGGCGCGCGAGCTGTATGTGCAAGCCATGCGCGACGCCAACGACGAAGTCAACGCCAACAAGCTGGCCAGCCTGGCGCGCTTCTACGACAGTCATCCGGAATGGAAGCCCAACCGCACTGCGCTGGAGAAGGTATCGTCGAGCGTGAGCCGCATCCAGCGCGCCCAGGAACTGGAAGCGGCCATGCGCGGCGTGGAACGGCAACATGCGGCGGCACGCCAGAAGCAGGACGCCTGGTTCGACAGCCTGCAAATCTTCAGCCCCGTGACGCTGGCCTACCAGTCACTGGCGACGCTGGCGGGCAAGGACAAGGCACGCCAGCAGCGTTTCCTGCAGGAGGTGGCACTGCACCAGGGTCAGTTGCGCGACTTCTTCCAGCGCGCCATCCAGGAAGCGGCGCTGGGAGACGAACGCCAGCCCTGCGCCAAGTCCTGCCTGGGCGGTTACGGTTTCCGCGACTTCGACAGCGTGCCGCGCTTCCGCGCCTCGATGGCGCTGGCGGAGCCGGGAACGCCGGGCACACGGCTGGCAGCCCTGCCCGCGTGGACACTGGCGCTGCTGGTCCTGGCCGTATTGCTGGCCGGCGCACGCCGAGGGAAAGGCCACTAGCCATGGCAAGAAAACACCGCATCCATCTGCCCGCACCGCCCTGCTCCGCCGCCGCCCGCTGGGATGCCTATATGTCGCCTGCGCGGTACGGCACAACGGCAAGGGCCATGGGCGGCACGGCGCGCCCCCGGCTCACAGGCCGTCGACGCGGAACTGCAGGCTGTCGTAATGGCCTGCCGAATCGATGACGGCGACGCTGTGCTGACCGGCCGTGTTCAGCGTGAAGCTTTGCCGCTTGGCCGGACCGGTGGCGCCGGCCACGGTCTGGCCATCCAGCAGCCAGTAGTGGCGGCCGACGCCGCCCACCGCATCCAGCGTCAGCACCACCTGCTGCTGGCCGGGCGCGGCGCGCAGACGGCTGCCGTTGCGCAAGCCGGCGAGGCGGATGCTGGCCGCGCTGTTCTGCTGCGGACAGTCGGGCGACCAGCCGGCCAGTCCCAATTGTTCACGCTGCGCTGCAGGCAGCCAGGCCTCCAGCAGCGAGGGCCAGCGCGCCACTTCGCGCGGCTTGGCGTCCGGCGTGCAGGACGGCATGCTGCGCAAGCCGCTCTGCGGATCGATCCACACGGTTTCCAGCAGGCCCCGCGCGCGCAGGCGGTCGGGCAAGGTCGGCGGAATCGTGTCGTTCAGCACCCAGGCGCTGCGCTTGGCGTGGCAATGCTCCGGCGCGGTGACGCTGGCCGAGGTTCCCAAAGGCCAGCAGATTTGCGCCACCGAGACTTCTTTCGGCCGCGCGCGGCCCAGTTCCTCGCTGCGCGGTAAAGCCGACGCGATCTGATGCAGCAGGGGCGCAGCCACGTTCGCGCCGAAGAAGCCGGGATTGGGCGTGCCGTCCGGCCGCCCCACCCATACGCCCAGCGTATAGCGGCCGCTGACGCCGACCGCCCAGGCATCGCGGAAGCCATAGCTGGTGCCGGTCTTCCACGCCAGGCGCACGCCGCCCTCATCGCCTTCGACGAAAGGCTGGTCGGGGTGGCCGCCGGTTTCCAGGATATTGCGGATGATGTAGGCGCTGCCCGCGCTCATCATGCGCGCCTCGCGCACCGGCGCGTTGGCGGTGATGCGCGGCGTACCCGCCATGCCGCCCATGGCGAGCGAGCGGTAGGCGCCGACCAATTCTTCCAGGCTGGTGCCGGCCCCGCCCAGGATCACACTCAGATTCGGTTCGGCGTCGCGCGGCAGGCGCAGGCGCAGGCCGGCACTGGACAGGCGCGCCGCGAAACGCACCGGCCCCACGCGGTCCAGCAAGTCGACGGCGGGCACGTTCAATGAACGCTGCAAGGCTTCCGCCACGCTGACCGGGCCGGAGAAACTGGCCTGGAAGTTGCCCGGATCGTAGCCGCCGAAAGATTGCGGCGTATCGGCCAGCAGGCTTTCGGAATGGACGATGCCGTCGTCCAGCGCCATCGCATACAGGAAGGGTTTCAGCGTGGAGCCGGGCGAACGGATGCCCCGCACCATGTCCACGTGGCTGAAACGGCGCGCATCGGCGAAATCGGCCGAACCGGCATAAGCCAGGATTTCCATGCTGCGGCTATCCATCACCAGCGCCGCCATCGAGACGAAACGCGGCAGTTGAGCCACGCGGTCGGCCAGCATGCGCTCCAGCGTGGTCTGCATATCGCGGTCCAGCGTCGAATGCACCACCGTGGCCGCGCTGCCACCCTTGCCCGCGCGCGCCTCGCGCCGCGCCGCCTGGTGCAGGCGTTCGGCTGCCAGTGGCGCCAGCCAGGCCAGACGCGGCGGATTGGCGCCGACTTTTTCGATCATGGCATCGTCGGCCTCGGCGCGCGTCCAGTGACCCAGGTCCACCATGCGCTGCAAGACCTTATCGCGCGCCTGCTGGGCGCGCGCCGGATGGCGATCGGGCCGCAGGCGCGACGGCGCTTGCGGCAGCACCACCAGCAGCGCCGCCTCGGCCGCCGACAGCTGGCTGGAACTCTTGCCCAGATAGCTGCGGCTGGCCATTTCCACGCCTTCCACGATGCCGCCCATGGGTGCATGGTTCAGATACAGGGTCAGGATTTCGCGCTTGGAGAGGCGCATCTCGATCTGCATGGCGCGCAGCAGCTGGCGCAGTTTGCCCGCCATACTGCGCGGCACCGGCTCCAGCGCCCGCGCCACCTGCATGCTGAGCGTGGAGCCGCCGGAGACGATGCGTCCCTGCGTCATCCACTGCCAGCCCGCGCGCAGCATGGCCGCCGGATTGAAGCCCGGGTGCCAGTAGAACCAGCGGTCCTCATAGGTCAGCAAGGCGTCCAGATACAGCGGCGAGACCTGCTCCGGCTTGACCGGAATGCGCCAGACGCCATCCGCGTCCGGCCAGCCGCGCAGCGGCGAACCGTCGCGCGCCACCACCAGCATGCCGGGGGCATCCTGCGGCAGCGGCGGCGGGAACAACAGATCCAGCAGCAGGATCAGCGACAGCGAAGCCGCCAGCGCGGCGCGCACAGGATGCCTGCGCGCCCACGCTCTTGCAACAGCAAACGACAACATAACACTACCTTACTTTGCCGGCGCCTTCGGATCGACCACCGTTACTGGCTCGCCCGCCGGACCGTAGGTGCGGATGCTTGGACGGTACATATCCTCGGCAAACGTACCCGGCACGCTGAAGCGGCCCGGCGTCACCACGCGCAGCATATAGAACAGGTTGAGCGGATTGCCGTCCAGGCGCGCCGCCGCCACGAAGCGGTCGTCGCGGTATTCCTTATGCTTGATGCGCGAGTCGGACATGGCCGAGGCCAGGTTCACGCCCTCGATATTGAACTCGCCCGCCTGCGGACCTTGCGACAGGTTCAGGTTTTCCACCTCCAGGCCAGCCGGAATATGGTCGACGATCAGCGCATCCTCAATGGTCTGCTTGGAACGCGCCGTGACGCGCACCAGCAGCATATCGCCCACTTTCAGCGCGCCGCCCTTCCATGGCGTGCCCTGGGTGGTGAACCAGCGACGCTCCACCGACATCTTGTCGCTGTTCGCAGTCAGTTTCAGCGGGAAGCCGCTGGCCTCCACCTCCACCCACACCGCGTTGCTGCCCTTGTTCTCCAGCGTGATGCCTTTAGCCGCTTGCGCTGGATCGAGGCTGCGCGTTTCGCCATTGCGCGAAGACAGCGCCGTATTGCCGTCCGGCGTATGCAGCACCGCCTGCCATGTCTCGCCAGTGCTGCCGCCGGCGGCGCGCGCCGCCAGGAACAGGGCGATACGCTCCTGCGTCGAGTAGTACATATGCCCCCTTGCCAGACGCTCGCCCAGATTGTTCAGCAGGGTTTCGCGCTGCGGATGGCTGATCTTATGGCGCAGCAGCAGTGCATATGCCATGGCGTTGTCGCGCACCGCGCTGCCGTAGTCGCCCATCCACTCCCAATCCGAATCGGGGCGGATGCCGTAAGGCTTGACCATCGCTTCCGCAATCGCGGTTTCAGCGCGCTTGGTGTCACCCATCAGGGACAAGGCGATACCCAGGTGCACCAGCGGCAGCGGCGAACGGGCGCGCTCGCGGTACTGGTCATGCAGCAGGCGCAGCGAGGCCAGCGAGGCTTTCTGTTCGCGCGCCAGCATATAGCCGATGTGGGCCAGTTCGGCGAAGCGCTGGTGGCTGTTGCGCACCAGCTCATAGTCGCGCCACTCGAAGCGGCCCTGCGCATCCGGCTTGACGCTGGCCGGGAATGGCGAGAACTGGCTGGAGGCGCCGTTCAGGCGCTCCACCATCCATTGCTGCGCGCGTTTACCCATCTCTTCCGGCACATTGAAACCGCCTTCGCGCGCATCCATCAGGAAGCTGGCGACATATGGCGTCAGCCAGTTTTCGTACTGGCCATTGTCGCCGCCCCACAGGCGGAAGCCGCCGGCCGAACCTTGCATGCCGGCGATGCGGCCGATCGCGCCCTCGATGAACTTGGCGCGCTGCTCGCGGGTGCGCGGCTCCAGGCCCACGGCCTTGGCGCTCTCCTCGTCGATATAGATATGCGGATAGGCGGCGCTGGTGGTCTGCTCCAGGCAGCCGTATGGATAATCCAGCAAGCCCTTGACGATGCTGCGCACATTCAGCGGCGGACGGTTGGACACCGTCACATTGAGCGCTGCCGAACCGCGGAAGAAGCGTTCCACCGCGGCCGGGTCGATCTTATGCGTGGCGCCAGGTTCCAGCCGCACGCGCACCGAATCCTGCTCGCGCGCTACCGGCGGCTGGATCTGCAGGGCGAATTCGCGGTGGATTTCGACCGGCTTGGCGCCGCCCGTCTTCACGTCCAGCACCAGGCGCGCCAAGCCATATGGCTCGCTCGGCTCCACAGTAAAGCGCAGCACCTTGCGCTGGCGCGGCGCCAGGCGCAGTTTCTGCTCGCCGTCGCCGATGCGCAGCAGACGGTCGCTGCTCAGGCGGATATCGATATCCTGCTCGCCCGTCATCATATTGCTGACGTCCAGCGCCACCGTCGATTTGTCGCCGGGACCGATGAAGCGCGGCAGGGAAATCTCGGCCACGATAGGCGCGGACACCACCACCTCGCGGTCGGCGCTACCGTAGGAATCGGCAGTCGACGCCACCGCCATCAGGCGCAGCGTGCCGTTAAAGTCCGGAATATCCAGCGGAATCTCGGCCTCGCCCTTGGCGTTCAGCTGCACCGGACCCGAGAACAGGTCCACCAGCTTGACCTTCTTCGGCATGCTGCGCGTATCGCGCTTGCCGGCATCACCGCCCCATTTGATCTTGCCGGGGGTGCCGTCCATGCGCTCAATCAGCTTGCCATAGATATCGCTCAGCTCCGCGCCGAAGCGGTGTTTGCCGAAGAAGAAGTCGAACGGGTCAGGCGACTTGAAGCTGGTGATGTTCAGGATGCCCACGTCCACCGCCGACAGCGTAACCATGGCCGTTTTTCCAGCCGCGCCATCCACCTTCACTTTCGCCACCATGCGCTTGTCCGGCACCACCTGGGTCGGCGCGGTCAGACTCACTTTCAGCTTGCGCGATTCGCGCGCCATCGGCAGCCAGGTCATGCCCACGGCACGCGCCGGCGTCACGCGGTCGCCCTGGCTGCCGGGGCGGAAGACCACCGTCGAAATATACATATCCGAGCGGTTCCAGCTCTTGTCGATAGGGATGGTCAGGCTGGTGCCTTGGGTGCTCACCGAAACACGGGTGCTCCACAAGACCTTGTCCGCCTCCACCATCACCAGCGCCTCGCCATCATGCGGCGGCACGATCTTCAGTTTTACGTCGCCGCCGGCTTTGGCGGGCGCACCTTCCAGCTGCAGCTTCACGCGGTCGGGACGGTTGCCGATGCTCTCCGCATCCTGCGCATTCCAGCCAGCGTAGAAGCGGTAGCGCGTCACCAGCTTGGTGGACGGATCGGTCACTTCCAGGCGATAAGTACCCCACTGCACCGGCACGGCCAGCTTGGCCCTTTCCTTCAGCGCCAGCACGCCCGCATGCACGGCTTCCTCGGCCTCGGTATAGCCCGAATGCCAGCCACGGTCGGCGTCATAGCGCCAGTAGTATTGGCGGTCTTCGCGCACCAGGCGGAATGGCGCTTCCTTGATCGGGTCGAATTTGCCCGCCGCATTCACGCGGATCAGTTCAAATTCCGCCATGCTGCCTTCGCGCGCCACATCGCTATCGAAAGCGGGACGCACGGCGATCATGGCCGGCGCGGGCCACCACAGGCGCTCCACCGAGCGCACCACGGGACGGCCGCCCGATTCCAGCAGGCTAAGGGAAGCGCGCACCCGCATCGCCGACCTGGCCTCGGCCTTGACCGGTACCTGCAGGCTGGTCTTGCCGTTTTCATCCAGATCGGTTTCCGGCAATTCGGCGCGGCTCTTCTCCTTATCGTCGGCGAAGTCACCGAAGATGAAGCCCGGCCATTCCTTCGGCAGCGGATTGCGCGCGCGTTCCTGCGCCACGCTGCCCAGCAGGCGATTGCCCGAAGCAGGCGCGCCGTACAGATAATCGCCCTGCACCGCCACCTTGAAGCTGGTGGCATCCGCCGCCATCGGCGCGGCATCGCTGTTCAGGGTCAGCTTCATGCGCTCGGGCAGGAATTCCTCGACCTGGAACTGATAGATGGAGTCGGCCCGCTTGGCCGTCGGATCGGCGCGGAATTCCAGGCTCCATTTGCCGGTGGCGGCATCGACCGGCAGGTCGATGCGCTGCTGCATATAGCCCGGCGTCTTCGCGCTCGGCTGCCACAGCGAGGCACTGACCACATCGCCGTCCGGCTTTTTCAGCTCGACCTTGACCGGCGCTGGCGGCAGCGCCGTGCCATCGGCCTTGCGCGCCAGCAGCGACACGGTGAATTTCTCGCCGGGGCGGTATACATCGCGGCCCGAATAGGCAAACAGTTTTACATCGCGCGACAGATGGCCGCCGATATCGAATTCGGCCAGGTCCAGGCCCGGTTCGCGCAGGGCCACAACCGACATTTCCTTGTCGCGCCGCGCCAGCAGCAGGCGCGCCGTATCGGGCAGGCCAGGCAGCACGCCATGGCCATCGCCATCGGTCTTGCCGCGCAGGAGCACCTTGCCGCCCTCGCCCAGCACTTCCAGCTCCACACCACTTTGCGATTTGCCGCTCTTCAGCGAAGTGGTGAAGACGTCGGTATGCTTGACCTGGCGCCGCACGTGCAGGCCGATATCGCTGGTGTAGAAATAGGTCACCTGGTATTCGCCGTCGAAGAAACCGGGACGGCGCATCACGGCGATATACACGCCGGGCTCTTTCAGCTCGGCGACTTTTTCCACCGGCAGGAAAGTCACCTTGCGGCTGTTCTTCTCGTCGCTGGTGGTGAAGCGGTTGCTGTACACGCTGTCGGCGATGCCCTGCAGGGAGTTCAGCTGCCAGCCGCCGACCTGACCTTTGAAGGAGGTGCGATCGTAGTAGCCGTCGTACTCGCCTTCCTCATTGTTCTGCTGGCGGATACCGAGCACCATCTCCATAAACTTCGGCATCTTCTGCGGCGAAACGCGCAGGAACTCCACATCCACTTCGGGAATGTTCACGGTGACGATGGGCAGGCCTCCATTCAGGCCAGCCGGCAGCACCGTGCCTTTGCTGGCGAAGAAGAACGATGGCGACATCTGGTCGCTCAGCACCTCGCACTGGTGGGTCTGGGCCAGCTTGCGGCCACCCTCCGCCGCCAGCGCGGTATTTACCTTGATGCTATAGCGGTGGCCAGGCTTCACATACGGGAAGAGCACGACATGGGGATTGTCCGACACCACCCAGGCGCCTTTCAGCAGCGTGCCCGCAGGCTTGGCCGGCTTGGCGCCATCGGCGGCCGGCGTGGCCGGAACGGGCGGCGCTTTCGAGTCGCCCATATCCGACACCTCGATCACCTGCTCCAGCTGCTGATCGCCCTTCACGGCGTCGCTGAAGGTCAGGGCCAGCGCCGGCTTGTCCTCATACAGGCGCGCCACGCAGCTGTTCACGGCAAAAGGCAGGTTCGGATTCGGCAGCACCGCACTGCCCGCCGCCACGCCGCGCGGCGCACGCTGCTTCTTATACCACCATGTGCCGCCCGCCACGGCAGCAGCCAAAGCCACCACCAGCAGCAGCCAGGCCACGCCCTTTTGTTTAATGCTTACCATGAGCTTTCCCCATTTCTTTACATATTCATAGTATTGGAAGGTTTGCAACCAACCCCTCATCATACAAGAAATGCACTGAGGAAAGCGCCCAAATCCATCCGGGACCTGGGCGCTCCGGCAGATCAGCTGCCGCTGCCGCCATTACCGCAAGCGCTTTGGGCCGAAGGTCCAAGCTTTAATACGCCGTTATCGGAGCTGACATGGCCGCCCGATGCCGTTTCGAGCAGCGTGTGGACGTATTGGTCGCCGTTCTTCGCCATGCTCAGGGCATAGCGGCTGCCAGGCTTAAGTCCCGTGACCAGGGTGCTCAGATTACAGGCCGCGGTCCAGCCATAGGAGGTGGCGGGCGTAGGTTCCCGATTAAAGATCACAAGCCGCCGTCCAATCTGTACCGCTTCCGCACCTTGCGCCGGAAGGCGTGTCGCCGGTGCCACCGCTGCGGGGCCGGAAGCGCCAGCCGCGTTGTCCCCCACGTTCAGAACAACCAGGAAGTGCTGCACTGGTGCGTATTCCAGCGGCATGGTTTCCAGTCGCCATGCGCCATAATCCTGCGGGTCCGCCTTGTCCGAGCCGAAGGGGCCGAAACGGAAGTTGGTCCACTGATAGCGGCCGCTTTCGTCAAGCGCCCTGACGAGGAAGCGGCAGTCGCTTCCCGGCTCCACCGGAGTATCGCCCTCCTTTTGCCTGCAGGAGCCGCTCGTCCCGCCAACACTATGGAAAACCGCGTTTTGCGGCAACAGAGTTTGCACCGTCACCAGGCCACCACCGTTACGGATGGTCAGGTTGCGCTGGCTATTTTCCGCGAACTGCAGCTGACGGCGTCCGGCAGCCTCCACTCCCTCGCTTACCGTGGCATCGGCCTCCGGCTTCTGGGCAAAATGCAGCAACGATGTCGCCTTCAATCCTTTTGTCCGCACAGCGTCGAACACGATCACCGTCGGTTTGCTCTCGCCTTGGTCCGGCTGCAGATAAACGATATGGCGCAGGAATCCATGGTTCTGATCCATCTTCTCGGCGTTATAAGCCTTGCTGGCATTACCCAGCATATAGGTGTAGTCAGCACCATGTTCGAAGGACGTGACGCCATCCAGGCTATTGCGGGCGCCAGGCAGAATATCGGGCAGCGTTGGCGAGAAGACTTTGTTGTGGAACCACTGGCCGCCATCGTTGCTGTACACAACACCGTCTTTTGCAAACTGCTCCTTCTCATCGAAGACGACGATGCTGTTATGGGCGATGGTGCGCGTATAGTAATTTTTCCAATGCGAGCTTTCATACTTGTCCAGCCCACCGGAATCCAGCAGAAGCGGGGCCTTGTAACTCAGGGCAAAGCTGTTCTGGTCAAGGTGCTGGTGATTCAGGCTGCTGAACGAAGTGGATTTGAACTCCAGTAAGGTAGCCTTGTCATAGTCCCAGGTATCGCGCACCAGGACCTGGCCGGCACGACGGAAATGCTGTCCCAAAGGCAGGCTGGATAAATCGCTTCCCGTGGTAGTGACGGGATACAGCAGCTTCTCCCACAGCAGCCGTTTCTTGTCGAAGGTCCGTTTGCCCGCCAGTTGCTGCTGATAGAAAGCCATGGCATAGGGGTCGTCGTTATTTACGGCCGCATGCAAGGCCAGGCTGGCAACTTCCATGGCCGAAAAAGCGAAGTTATCGCCGCTGGCCGGGAAGGTTTTATCCGGGCGCATCCCGTATATGAAGGGATAGATCAGTTTTGATTGCCATTCTCCCGCGAACACAGGGCCACCTACCGGCTCCGCCAACGCCTTACGCCACAACAGCATGCGTTCAGCGATATCGGCGCCAGTAGCACTGTAGCCATAGCCCATGTGGTAGCCGCCATCGAGTGAGACATACGCCCGCGCGGGCAGCAAGCCTTTATCGAAATGATTGTAAATGACCTCAACCAGCTCCTGCACTTCCGGATGCTCCGGGGCGATGGCCAGCATTGCCGTCAATGTTGCGACAATCGCGCTGCCGTTGTGGCCTCCCAGATAGGTGTCCGCGATGGAGTTTCTGCCCGGTTTGTCGTAGGAAAGCTGTCCGGCGCAGGAGAATTTCAAGGCATCGTTCGTAAAGCCGGCCAGGCCACACACCATGTTCTGCAAATCGCCGCTTGACCCCGCAATGTCGGCCGCAACGGTGGCCTTGATTTCGGCAACCAGCTTATCGCGGTAGCTATACGATTTGTCCTTAACCGTTTCGCCCATCTCATTGAAAAGCCAGTCATAGAGATAACCCATGGCCGCGACACGCGCTCCCATTGACCATTCTCCGCCCACGGTGCGCGGATCATTGCCATTAATAGCCGCCTCTTCGCCGATCTTGAATAGCAGTCTGGCATATGCCTTTGCGGCCTCCAGGTACTCCGGCCGCCCGGTCAGGCGGTAGGCCAGTGCGATCTGCCTCATCGTCTCTGTAATCTCATTCCTGGCACCGACCTTGACATTGCAAAACCGGTTTTCGGCGGTAATCACGGAATCCAGTTTGCAGCCTGCGATTTTGGGAACAACGCTGTTCAACCAGCTGCCATAGTCCTGCCATGCGGTTTGTATCGCCACATCCGCCTTGTTCCAGGTCCATAGCGTCTTACCGCCCAGATCCTGCAGCTCGATGTCTTTAATGGACTCGTCCTTCCACGAACCGAACTCATAATACTGAATGCCTGGTTCCCACTTCTCCCCTTTAGGCCAGGCCAGATTCACTGCATCCTGGCCGCCCAGCTGATAGGAGAATTTTTCTGCCTTCGCATCCCAGCGAAGCGTGATGCGCACCTCCTTATCCAGGGGAACCAGGAACTCGGTCACAAATGCATAGGCGCCGTTTGGCTTGCCCAAGCCAAGCTGCACGGACGTTTGACCGGACTGGTATTTATTCAAGTGCCGCAAAAAGATGGTAAAGGGCTGGGCTCTGCCAAATATGGGCTGCGCCGGCATATCGCCATCAGCCTTGACCTTGGCGGTAAGGGTAAAACTGATGCTGCCGCCATCCTGCGGCCGTTCCAGATAGGACGGCACCAGCGCCTTCAGCCTTTGGATATCCGCAGTATTAATCAATACATGGGGATGTTCCTGCAGAATCGCGGCAGGCAGCCCGGCCGTGGCCGGACCGGCAAGCAGCGTCCCAAGAACCAGGGGGAGCGTCAAGCGGGACAAATTCCCGCGACAGGCGCCAATCCGGCGTTCAAGATTTAACCTCAGCATATGCAATCGCACTCCTTCAAAAATAAGGAACGCGATCATAATCCCGGCCGGCTGCGTACTTTCTCACACATTCTCACACTCGACTCCCATGCGCACGATTGACGATGAAATATCCCCGTCACAATCGGCCGATATGATTGCGACAACTTTTCGGGCCGACTAGCAAATCGCTATGCGCGGCACGGAAAGATGCCCCCGCCCACCGCAATCTTAGGAAGAGTGATGTCCACCAGCCGCCGCAAGTTCCTCAGCCTGGCCTCGGCCAGCGCCGCCAGCACCCTGTTTCCCGATCTGATCCGCGAAGCGCTCGCCGTCCCCGCCAACAACGTCACCGGTACCCTGGCCGACGTCGAGCATGTGGTCATCTTCATGCAGGAGAACCGCTCTTTCGACCATTACTTCGGCTGCCTGCCCGGCGTGCGCGGCTACGACGATCCGCGCGCCATCACCCTGCCCAGCGGGAAGCCGGTCTGGTTCCAGCCCGACGCCGGCGGCAGCCCGGTGCTGCCCTTCCACTTCGACGCCAAGAACACCAGCGCCCTGTCGCTCGGCACCGACCATTCCTGGAAAGGCTCGCAGCAGACCTGGCAGAACTGGGACGCCTGGGTGCCGAAGAAAACCCCACAGTGCATGGGCTACTTTGACCGCGGCGACATCCCCTTCTATTACGCGCTGGCCGACGCCTTCACCATCTGCGACGCCTATCACTGCTCGATTTTCGGCGCCACCGATCCAAACCGCATGTATTCGCTGACCGGCACCAACCGCAACTGGCTGGGCGCGATGGGCAAGCTGTATAACATCAGCAGCGCCGGCTATTACAACAACGACCCGGCCCGCGACGATATCTCGCCCGCCGTCACCGCCGGCGCGCCGAACTGGCGCAGCTATGCCGAGGTGCTGGAAGCGAACAACGTCAGCTGGAAGGTCTACCAGGAGTGGGACAACTACGGCGACAACTACCTGGCCTACTTCAAGAACTTCCGCGTCAATCCCGACGGCAGCCGTCTGTCGCCCGAAAGTCCGCTCTACCGCAAGGGTCGCGCCCTGGCCGCCGGCTCCAACGAAGCCAATTCGCGCGGCACCAAGGGTCAATGGCTGGTCAACGAATTCGCCGAGGATGTGCGCAACAACCGCCTGCCGCAGGTATCGTGGATCTGCGCGCCGAACGACTATACCGAGCACTCGCCGAATTCGCCGAACGCGGGCGAGAACCTGACGGCGCGCCTGCTGGCGGCCCTGGTGGCCAATCCCGAGGTCTGGTCGAAGACCGTGTTCCTGCTCACCTACGACGAGAACGACGGCTTCTTCGACCATATGCCATCGCCCGTCGCACCACTGAATACGAATATGGGCCGCACCACCCTGGCCGATATCGGCGCGTATGAAAACTATAACGGCGTGCCGGTCGGCCTTGGCCCGCGCGTGCCCATGCTGGTGATTTCGCCGTGGAGCAAGGGTGGCCGCGTATGCTCGCAGCTGTTCGACCATACCTCCAAGCTGCGCTTCCTGGAAGAATGGCTGAGTGTGGGTTTGAAGAAGAACCGCGCCGCCGTCACCGCCGAACATATCTCGCCATGGCGCCGCGCCGTCTGCGGCGATATGACCTCGGCCTTCGACTTCCGCACGCCGAACAGCAGCTGGCCGGCCAACGTGCCGAAAAATACCGAGTATCAGCTGGTGTCGGGCAAGCCATACCCCATGCCGCCCGCCGTACAAAGCCTGCCCCTGCAGGAGCCCTGCCGCACGGTCACGCGCACCAAGTACGCCTGCGCCCTGCCCTATGCGCTGCACACGCCGGCGCGGGTCGCCGGCAGCCGCCAAGTGGAACTGTCCTTCATCAACCAGGGCCAGGCCGGTGCCGCCTTCGCCGTGTATTCGCGGCTGCGCACGGACGGTCCCTGGCATTACACCGTGGAAGCGGGCAAGAAAATCGAGAAGGAGGTGTGGAACTGGAGCGGCAACGCCTACCACCTGGCGGTGACGGGGCCGAACGGCTATCTGCGCGAACTGGCGGGCGGCTTCCTCGCCGCCGGCAGCGCCAAGCCGGAAGTGGTGCTCAATTACGACAGCGCCAAGGGCAATATCGAAATCGTGCTTTCCAATCTGGAAGGCGGCAAGGGCTGCAGCTTCACCCTGAGCGACAATGCCTACGGCGCGGCGGCCGCCAGCTACACGGTGGCGGCGGGCCAGCAATTGCGCCTCAGCTGCATCCTTTCCAGCAGCTTTGGCTGGTACGACTACAGCATCACCAGCGATGCCGACGCCCAGTTCCTGCGCCGCGTGGCGGGCCACGTCGAAACCGGCATGGCTTCGCGCACCGATCCCGTGATCGGCACCAACAGCCGCCGCATTGAATTGAGCGCCAGCGCGCAGATCGTGCAGCGCGGCGCCACGCTGACCATGAGCTACGCCGCACCCGGCGGCAAGGCCGATGCGCAGAACTGGATCGGCATCTACGCGGCCGGCATCACGCCAAGCGCCGCCAAGCCCGCCCTGCTCTCGGCGTACGCGCCAGCCGCCAGCGGCAGCCTGAATTTCAACACTGCCACGCTGGCGGTGGGCGAATACACGGCCTGGTACTTCCATCGCGGCGGCTACACGGCGCTGGGCGATGCGGTCAATTTCGGCGTCACCCATTTCGTCACCACCACGCCGTCGGTGGCGCGCGGTACGCAGGCCGTATTCGACTTCGCCATTCCGGCTTCGCGCGCCAGCGTCAAGAACTGGATCGGCCTATACCGCGCGGGCAGCGCGCCTGGCGCTACTGGCTCCCTGCTGTGGCAATACGTCACGCAGACCAGCGGCGGCGCGCGCTTCGACACCAGCACGCTGACACCCGGCAGCTACACCGCCTGGCTGCTCTACAACGACGGCTACAGCGTCCTGGGCGGCCCGGTCGCCTTCACCATCACCTGATTGGAATATCCGAAATGACGAAACACTTCTTCAAGACCACCGCCCTCGCCCTGCTGCTGTGCGCCGCCGGCGCCAAGGCCGACGTGCTGCGCATCGAGCAGCGCAGTGGCTTCAACGCCCTCGGTCAAATCGCCCAGCGCAGCAACTTCGACGACTTCGCCGGCAGCTACAACTATCCCGGCTACGGTTTCACGCGTGGCGATGTGAGTTATGTGTCGGATGAAAACCTGATCGTGGGCAGTGGCGCCGCCTTCGGCATCGGCAGCCTGCGCCCCGTAATGAGCAACGAATACTGGTCGCCCATCAGCGGCAGCATCGCCCAGTCCTACACGCTGTTCGGCTTCGACGCCGCCGTCAGCGCCGGCACAGTGGACCTGAGCATCACGACCAATCTGGCCAGCTACCACTTCAAAGGCCTGGTCCTGCCGGACGGCAGCAACAGCTTCGGCTTCCTCGGCTTCCGCACCACCGCCGGCGAATACTTCACCGGCTTCGAGTTGCGCAGCCAGGGTGATGGCTACCTGGCCGGCATCACCGACGTCGCCCTGGGCAACGTCAGCGCCGTCCCCGAACCCGCCACGCCCGCCCTGCTGCTGGCCGGCCTCGGCCTGCTGGCCATCGCACGCCGCCGCGCTTAAGCGCGCTCCCCATGAACAGCCGGGTCCGCCAGAGGACCCGGCTGTGCAGAAACGGCAATGCCGTTCAGTGTTCGTTCCCGTACATACGCCAGCGTTTGCCGCGTGCATGATCCTTCCTACCTGCTATCCGGGTTTTATAACAACAAGGAGAAGCTCATGCAATCGCAAACATTGTCCCCAGCTGTCGCTGACAGCAATACATCCGGCGTTTCCTGGGGCGCTATTCTGGGGGGCGCTGCCGCGGCGGCGTCGCTGTCTTTTATCCTGCTGTTTCTGGGACTTGGTCTGGGGCTGTCGTCGATCTCGCCTTACGCATATAACGATGCACCCATCGCCGGCAGTACCATCGCTTGGGTCATCTTTATGCAACTGGCCGCATCGGCTGTCGGCGGTTACGTAGCCGGACGCCTGCGCGTGAAATGGGCCGGAGTGCATACGGACGAGGTGCATTTCCGCGATACCGCGCATGGCTTGCTGGCCTGGGGCGTGGCCACGCTGCTCACGGCCAGCCTGTTGGCCGGCGGCATGCGCGCTGCGCTGAGCGGGGCTATCGACAGCACTGCGGCAATCGGTCAGACCGCCGCCACCGCCATGGCGGGTGATAAGTCCAAAGGCAACGAAGGCCGCGCTTTCAGCGTGATCGACTATGCCACCGATGTAACCCTGCGTTCCGCGACCGCCACGCCTCCCACCGACATCGAGCGCGCCGAGATCGCCCGCATCTTCGGTCCGGCCCTGGCCGCTGGCAGCCTGCCGCCGGGCGACCGCGGCTATCTGGCGCAAATCATCGCCCGGCGCTCTTCCCTGCCCCAGGCCGATGCCGAACGCCGCGTCGATGAGATCTACAGCCGCGCAGCCAACGCCAGGGCCAAAACCCTGCAGGTTGCCGATGAGGCGCGCAAGGCGGCTGCCCATTCCGCGCTGTGGATGTTTGTCGCCCTGCTGGCTGGCGCCTTTGTCGCCAGCTTAAGCGCGACCTTCGGCGGCCGCAGCCGCGATAACGAGCGCGTACTAACGCCTCCCGCTATCTGATCAGGAAAGGAAGACCATTATGCGTTCCATCTTGCTTCTGCTGCTGGGCATTCCTCTGCCTATCGTGATTCTGATCGCCTTGTTTGTGCGCTGACACCGTCCGCCAAATCCGCCGGATGGCCGTCCCGTCCATTCCAGGTCTGCCCACAATCGGCGAAAACCCTCAGCTCAGCCCGTGTCCACCCTGGTGCCTGGCACCAATCGGACACGGACTCTGCTGTTATGGGACGGGGCTTAGGCTCGGCCGGCGAGCTTGGCGACGACGGGGACCAGGGCGGCGGGACGACAGCCGTAGGCAGCCAGACGGCCAGCGGCGCCGGGAGCCAGGTCGAGGTCGTAAGGCATGCGGCCGGCAACGAGCCAGAGCTTGTCGTGCGGCAGCGCGGCCAGCAGCTTTTGCTGGCCGTCGACCAGCATGGCGTTGTAGGTCTGCACCACGATCTGCGGCGCGCCTTTGGCAAAGGCGATGGCTTCGGCCACTTCCTCTTCCTTCGCTTCGGCCGACAGGGCGTATTCGCGCACGTTCAGGCCAGCCTCCTGCAGGGCCGGCAGCATGGAGCTGCGCGGTTCCTTGTTACGCGCCAGGGCCACTTCATCGATCTCGCTGCGGCAACGCACTTCGATAGTCAGCAGCACAACCGGCTGCGCCGGGTCGAGCGGGCGGAAGTCGCCTTGCACGCGCAGGGCGTCGGCCTGCACCTTGCGGGCCAGGGCCATGGCTTCGGGCTGCATCAGGCCTTGCGGTTTGACGGGGCGTTCGCGCCACTGCTGCACGGCTTTCACCTTTTTCAGCTCGTGCACGCGGCGCGCGGCTTCGTCGATGCGCGCCAGCGGAATGCGGCCCTGCTCCACCGCTTCCAGCACGGCGTCGATGGCGGCGTGCTGCTGCGCTTCGCGGTGCGAGATCAGCACGATGTCGGTGCCGGCCAGCAGGGTCGAGATGGCGCCTTGCGGGATGCCCACGCCTTCCGAGATCGCCGCCATTTCCAGGCAGTCGGAAATCACCGTGCCCTGATAGCCCATTTCGTCGCGCAGCAAACCGGTCAGCACCGCTTTGGACAGCGTGGCCGGGACCGAGGTGTCGGCTTCGAACGCGGGGAAGACCACGTGGGCGGTCATGATGGCGTCGACGCCTTGGGCGATCGCTTCGCGGAACGGGGCCAGCTCGACGGCGTGCAGGCGCTCCTTATCGTGCGGCACCAGAGCCGTGGAGTGGTGCGTGTCGCTGGCAGTGTCGCCGTGGCCGGGGAAGTGTTTGGCGGTGGCGGCAATGCCCGCCGATTTCACGCCGCGCACGGCGGCCAAGCCGTACTCGATGACGGTGGCCGGCTCTTCGCCGTAGGAGCGCACGCCGATCACGGGATTCAGGCGGTTGTTGTTCACGTCCAGCACCGGCGCCAGCAGCATATTGATGCCGATCTGGCGCATTTCGTCGGCGCCGATATGGGTCAGCTGCTCGCAGTCCTGGACCGAGCCGGCTTCCTGGAAGGCCATGGCGGCCGGAATCGGCGTCACGCCCTGCTCGATGCGCATCACCATGCCGCCTTCCTGGTCGAGGGCAATCAGCAGCGGTTCGTCGCTGACTTCGGCATTGATGTCCTGCAGCTCGCGGCACAGGGCGGAGAGCTGCTCCGGCGTGTGCACATTGCGGCGGAACAGGATGACGCCGCCCACTTTCTTTTCCCGAATCAGCCGCTTGATGCTGTCATTGGCTTCCAGCGCATCGAAGCCCACCATGAACAGCTGGCCTACTTTTTCCCGCAATCCCTGCTCCATTCTTTCTTTCCTCCGGTTTGTCCCACTATGTTTACTGAATTTTGTCCTACGCTTGCCAGGGACTGAGTCCCAGCAGTTTTTCGCCCAGCGATGTCAGGACCGCGCGCCGGTACTTGGTTTGCTCCCAGTTGCGCGGGTCGCCATGCAGGCTGTAGCCTTCCGGCGCCAGGCGCTCGCTCCAGGAGCGGATGCGCCAGTCGCGCAAGGCCGGGTTGTCTTCCTGCGCCGGCATCATGGAGATGTATTGCGCCAGCCGCACCTTGTCCTTGGACTTGTTCTGTCGGATGCCGTGGCATAGCTTGCTGTTGAAAATCAGCAGATCGCCCTTCTCCAGGTACACATTCACGAACTGGAATTGGCTGACATCGGGGCGATACCAGTCCCAGTTGTCGGGCTGCTCGCGCCGCCATTCGGCGTAGTTGCGGTACAGCTCCGGCACGCAGACAAAACCACCCACGTCCTCGTCCAGCTGGTCGTTCACGGCCAGCACGCCCTGCACATTCTGCGGGTCGGTATCGGGGTCGTAATCCCAGTGCATAAAGCTCTTGAAGACGAAGCCCGGTTCGGGCGGCAGGTTGAAATTCATGCGGTCGATGGAAACCCACAGCTTCTCGGTTCCCCACACATCGGCAAAGGCCTGGTGCACGCGCGGGGTCTGGCGCGCATCCCATAGATACTGGTGATTATACAGTTCGATCATGCCGGCGTTAAAGCTCAGCTCCGTCTTGCGCAGCTGGGATTTGAGCGGCGGATACCAGGTGGACGGGTCGGCCGGGTCCAGTTCCTCGAACTCCCACATCAGCTTCTGCAAGCGGTCGGCCTGCTCGGCGTCGACCGCTCTTTTGATGACGATATAGCCATTTTCGCGCCAGAAGCGCCAATCGGCCTCGCTCAGCACGCGCAGCGGCTCGCCGCCGGCGCGTTCGTTCAAGCGAAACACCTGCTTGCCGATGGTCGACAGATTGCGCTCGCCGATACTGTTTTTACTGATTTCTTCTATGCTTTTCATACGCTCCTCCGTATCAGTTGCGGACATCGTATTCAAGGAAATTCAGACGGTCGAAGAACAGGTTGTAGGCATACTCAAAGCGGCCGCACACCTTGAAACCCTTCTTCAGATAAATGCGCAGCGCCTCGCTCTGCTCCCAGACGGTGAGGATGATGCGCTGGCTGCCCTTCTCGCGCGCCAGGCGCTCGATCTCGGCGAACATGGTGTTGAACAGGCCTTTGCCGCGGTACTCGCTTTCCAGCGCCAGGCTGGCGACGAAGTAGTCCGATGCGTCGGAATTGCGGCTGATGAACTCATCGTAGGCGTCATCCATCGGCTTCATATCATCGCGGTAGTAAGACACGGCCTTCACCTGGTTGAATTCGGCGATGGTGCCGCCGGTGAAAAAGCCGGTGAAGTTCTGCTCATAGTCGAACATACCGTAGACATGCTCGATGTACTGGTCGATGTTCTGCCGCCTTTGCAGTTCGACCAGGGGCAGGTTCAACTTATTGTTGAAGGAGCAGTACTCCAGGTAGCTGGTGGAAAACAGCAGGGCCGCCATGCGGTTCTTGTGTTTTTCCGCCACCACGCTGCCGGGCACGAAATTGGCGCAGTTGCTGGCCTTGAGCAGGGGCGTGGCGATGCGCGCCGAGGATTCACCGCAGGCCAGCAGGCCAGCCAGCTGGGTGGTGGGCACCGCCTCCTCGCCCAGGCGCGACTGGCCGCGCGTGGCGCGCCAGAAGTCGCCGCGCCGTATCGCCGCGCCATTCTTCGCCATCAGGTAGGCGGAAAACAGGGTGTTGACCTTGTCCAGCTTGCGGTCGTGCGAGAGGAAGGAATAGTAATGGCAGCTTTCGGGCTGGGCTCGCAGCTGCGGCGCGTAAGCCATGCGCGGCACTTCCTCGATATATGTCACTTGGCCCAGCTGCTCCAGTTCCAGAATATCGTCCAATATCCAGTCGCGCTGCTGCAGGGCGTGCATGCAGCTGTCGTAGCCGGCCTGCTCCTCGGCGCTGAGCGGCATGGGAGCGCAGGTGATCGCATCGAGCACCAGGCGCATGCCGAGCAGGCCGCAGATGGTGGTTTCCTGGCGTTCGTCGTACAGCACCGAATGGTGCGTCTCCATCTCGCCATAGCTGAGGAAGGCGTGGCCGATCTCCTTCTGCCATACGCCATAGGTGGCGTCGTGCAGAGCCGAGGCGTAGTCCTTGGACCGTACCGAAGCCTTGTCCGGGATATTGCCGCTGATGATGCTGAAATTGGCCGTCATCTCGCGCACCATCTTGCGCACCGAGGCATTGCCCTTCTTCGCCACCAGCATGCCGTTTTCGTCCTTGAACAGATTCAGCCAACTGACGGCGTACTGGCGGATTTCGCCCGATCCCGGTTCAATGCGGAAATCCAGATAGTCCGGCACTTCCGGCTTGGTCAGGAAGATGGTGGCCGACTTGTACGGGATGGTGTCCACGTCCAGGTAAACGCCGCCGTATTCGCGCAGGATCAGCAGGCGGAAGAAATCGGCCAGATTCACGTAATAGCGCTTTTCGTGCAGCTCTTCCAGATAGGCGAGATGCTCGCCGCTATGGCTGGCGGCCAGGGCGCGCAGGCTGCGCACCGGATAACGCCGCGCACCGATGGCGTAGCTGCCCAGCGCATAAGGAGTCTCTTCCGGCTCGGCCGCGAACAGGGGATCGGCGCGCAGCTGAGCCGCATCCCACACCCACAGCACCACCTGGTAGCGGAAGGCGTTGGCCGCCTCCACCTCGTCGATGGCGCCCTGCCACTGCTCGATGGCGCTGACGGCGATCGCGGGCAGCGGGCCGCCCATCCAGATACGGTGCATCAAGCGCTCGTCATCGTCCATCAGCTGGGTCGGAATACCGGCCAGCGAGGAAATACTGCGCGCATCGAACAGGCGGAAATTGGAGCGCACGAAGCGCCGCAGATCCTGCAAATGCTCGCGGTAGTTATCCTGTTGCGTCCTAAGCCAGGCGACATCGCTCGCCATATCGATATTATTGGTCGCGCAGTACAGCTCCCAGCGCTTGCAGCTCAAGAACTCCGACTTCAGGTTTTTGATCAGAATTTCATACTCAAGATCGAAATTTGTCATTCGCTTCTCGCCTCACTCAATTCTTCCACTGCCTACTGCACATCAACTGGCATAAGCCGGCGCAGGCTGCCGGGCCTCATGCCTCCTTACAAACAACAGCAAACCGATATAGATGGCCAGTCCCAGCGGCACATTGAACAGCGCATAGGAGGACAACGAGTAATTGAACTTCTCGCACACCAGGTTGTAGACCTCCAGCCCGGCCGAGATATAGATGCAGTACAACAGGCTCATGGCCGACGAGGTCAGGCTCATGGACTCGCCGGTGGCTGTCAGCGAGATGCGGATCAAGGCGCCGTTGAACAGGCCGAAGCCGGCCGAGAAGACGAACATGCAGGCGATGAACAGCAGGCCGTTCTCGCGCGCCAATCCCGCGCCGAGAAAACCGAACAGCGCCAGCGCCCCGCCCTGGCGGATCAGTCGGCTCATCGAGAAGTTCTTGTCCAGCTTCTGGATCATCACCGTGCTGAGGATGAAGCCGGAGAAGATCACGCACTGATAGGCGATGTACGTGCCGTAGGATTCATGCATATGACCCAGCACAATGGCCGGCGACAGGCCGATCCAGGCCGTCAGCGGCGTGATGGCGATGCCGGCGATGAAGATGCCGAACATGAACTGGCGGTTGCGGAAGATGTTCAGATAGCTGCGCCGCACGGCGGCGAAGTCGAAGCGCGGGGCCTCGATCTGCCCAGCCGGCATGGTGCGGTAGAGGCCCAGCCAGGTGACGACGGCCAGCGCCAGCGAGATCAGGAAGATGTATTTCCAGTGCAGGACGCTGATGATGCCGCTGCCCACCACGGGTCCGATCAGGGGCGCGAAGATGCCGGTATTGGACAGGATGGCGGTCAGCTTGACCGCTTCCTTGTCCTCGAACAGCTCGTGGATCATGGCGTAGCCGATGAAAATGAAGCAGGTACCCATGCCCTGGAAGAAGCGCGCGGCCAGGAATTCGCCGATGGTATGCGTGAATGGAATAGCCAGCGTGGCCAGGGCAAATAAGGCATTCCCGGTCAGCATGACCTTGCGCTTGCCGACGCGGTCGGCGATCGGCCCGAGGAAAAGCTGCAGGCTGGCGCCGCCCAGGATGTACAGGCTGAGCGAAAGCGCGATATGACGCGGCGCGCCCTGGTAGTCCTTCACCACCTGCAGCATGGCCGGCATGATCATATCGTTGGATAGATAGATCGTCAGCTCGTACAGGATGAAAAACAGGGAGAAATACAGGAGCGGCCTTCTCTTTTCAAACATCTCGTCCACCTCAAGGATATTGTTGAACGGCGCAGGTCTGTTGCCTTCTGGTCTTAAACTGGCCTCAATACTAGCTTAAGTGGACTCAAATTGGTATTGTTTTTCAATAGAAAATAAACAAGATTGTTACAAGATATTTCCATGGTCTTACAGAACTGAAAAGGTGTTTCCTAAGGGATAAACCGTGTTCTGTAAATGACATGTTTTTAAGAAATAGACAGGTGTGGAAAATTAGCAATATTGCCTCTGCAAAAGCGCTCGCCACCGTACAGAAGTGGTCTGCATCCCCCATCCCGTATGCTAGTATTCGGCAGCCTTCCGGCTGCCCGGCCCTGCGTTATTGCCGAGGAACAATAAAAACCAAACTTCACGCCTGAATAGAACGGAGAGAAACCAGTGAGTATTTTCAGAACGAAGAACCTAGACGAGATGGTCGCGGCAAGCCGCCATCCTGGCGGCTTGAAAAAAGTGCTCGGTCCCATGGACCTGATTTTGATGGGCATCGGCGCCATTGTCGGTACAGGGATTTTCGTACTGACCGGCACCGGCGCCCTGACGGCTGGCCCTGCCCTGACCATTTCCTTCATCGTCGCCGCCCTCGCCTGCGGCTTTGCCGCCCTGTGCTACGCGGAATTCGCTTCCAGCGTGCCGGTGGCCGGTTCGATTTACACCTATAGCTATGCCACCATGGGCGAACTGGTGGCCTGGATGATCGGCTGGGATCTGATGCTCGAATACGGCCTTGCCACGTCGGCCGTGTCGGTCGGCTGGTCGGGCTACTTCCAGTCCCTGATCGCCGGCTTCGGCCTGCACCTGCCGCCCGAGTTGACAGCCGCGCCAGGCTCCGTGCCTGGCGTGCATACCCTGTTCAACCTGCCCGCCTTCCTCATCATGATGGTGCTGACGGCCATGCTGTCCTGGGGCATCCGCGAATCGGCGCGCATGAACAACGTCATGGTGGCGATCAAGATCGGCGTGGTGCTGCTGTTCATCGTGGTCGGCGCGCGCCATGTGCAGCCGGCCAACTGGCAGCCCTTCATGCCCTTCGGCTATACCGGCGTGCTGAGCGCCGCAGCCGTCGTCTTCTTCGCCTTTATCGGCTTCGACGCCGTGACCTCGGCGGCCGAGGAGGTGAAGCGTCCGGAACGCGATCTGCCGATCGGCATCATCGGTTCGCTGGGCGCCTGCACCATACTGTACGTGATCGTGTCGGCCATCATGACCGGCATCGTGCCTTACCAGAAATTCCTCGGCATCGACCATCCGGTCTCCCTGGCCCTGAAATATGCGGGCGAAAACTGGGTGGCCGGCTTCGTCGACCTGGGCGCGATCCTGGGCATGACCACCGTGATCCTGGTGATGGCTTACGGCCAGACCCGCATCATCTTCGCCATGTCGCGCGACGGCCTGCTGCCGCGCAAGCTGTCCTCCATCCATCCGAAGCACAGCACGCCCTACTTCGCCACCTGGGTGGTGGGCATCATCTTCGGCCTGATCGCCGCCGTGGTGCCGCTGAATGTGCTTAGTGAGCTGATCAATATCGGCACCCTGGCTGCTTTCAGCCTGGTGTCGATCGCCGTGATCGTACTGCGCAAGAAGCGTCCCGACCTGAAGCGCGGCTTCCGCTGCCCGGCCGTGCCCGTGATCCCGCTGCTGGCCGTGGCCTTCTGCTTCGTACTGATGGCCTACCTGAGCCTGACCACCTGGATCGCCTTCGGCATCTGGCTGGCAATCGGCCTGGTGGTCTACTTCGGCTACGCGCGCCACCGCTCGCTGCTGAACAAGGCTTGATGACGGCCTGAGTTCCTCGCCGCCGCAAAAGCCCACGCCTCGGCGTGGGCTTTTGCGTTTCAGGCCTCCGTTCTGGCAAACACGGGCCGCCCCTTGCGCAAGCCGACCGCCAGCGCGGCCAGGATCAAGGCCATGGAAAGGCAGACCAATACGCCAGGAGTCTGATGGACAATGACAACGGAACTGGCCATGCCGAACACCGGTATCAGCAGCGATAAGGGCGCTACCCTGGACGCCGGGTATTCGCGCAACAGCAAGTTCCATCCCCAGTAGCAAAAGTGCGTCGCGCCATAGACCTGGAAGGCCAGCGAAAAGAGCGATAGCGCATTCAGCTGCGCTGCCAGCCCCCTAAATGGCGCCACGCCATGCAGCAGCCAGGTCAACAGAAACAGTGGCAGCGGCGGAAACAGGCTGGCCCAGACCACGAAAGCGAAGATTTCCTGGACCTTGGACAGCTTGATGACAACGTTGCCCACGCTCCAGGCCAGCGCGCTGACCAGCACCAGCGCCAGTCCCAGCGTGCTCGCCTTGCCGGGGCTGTCGAGCACGATGCCGAGCAGGCCAAGCAGGGCCAAGGCCATGCCGGCCAGCTGCGGCAGGGTCAGGCTTTCGCGGAACAGCAGCACACCCCAGCCAAGGGTAAAGAAGGCGCTGAACTGTATCAGCAAGGCGGCGCTGCCCGGCGGGACGCCCAGCGTGATGCCGATATTGATCAAGGCCCACATGGCCACGCCAAAGATCAGGCCATATAGTGCCAGCCATTTGAGCGCCACCTTTGGCCGTCTGACGAAGAAGACCCAGGGCAAGGCGGCCAGGGTAAAGCGGATCGCCGTCAGTAAAAGCGGATCGATATGCGCCAGCCCCAGCTTGGTGATGGGGAAGTTCAATCCCCAAACGGCCGTCACAAGGACGGCCAGGATCAGATGTTTTCTCTGCATGCTCGGTGTGCTTTCTGCAATCGTGGTGAAAGAGGCGTTTGAGCGCAGGAATATGCCACGATGGGATTTGGCCTGCTTTCAATTCAAGGTCATTTACCATTAAAATCGGGCCATGCAGAAACAGGCTCCGGATCTTTACGCTAATACACCGCGCGATGTGGTCGTCACCACGCGCCATTACGCCGATGGCGATGTTTTCCCGCTGCATAGTCATGGCCGGGGCCAGTTCGCCTATGCCGCGCGCGGCGTCATCACGGTGGAAACGGAGGATGGCAATTGGGCCGTTCCGCCGCAGCGCGCGATCTGGGTTCCGGCGCGGCTGGCGCACGCCATGCAGATGCGCGGCCCGGTCACCATGCTCAATGCCTACATCCGCCCGCAGGCGGCGCAGCGCCTGGGCCTGGCCGCGCATTGCCAGGTCTATGGCGTATCGTCTTTCCTGAGGCAGTTGCTGGAAAAAGCCGTGGATGTACCGATCCGTTATGCCGCCCACGGCCGCGATGCCTGCCTGATGGGCCTTCTATTGCACGAAATCGCCAGCATGCCGATGCTGTCGCTGAATGCGCCCTTGCCCGCCGAACCGCGGCTTGCCCGGGCCTGCCGCGCCTTCATGGCCGCCCCGTCGCTGGGGGCGAGCGTGGACGATATGGCGCAGCATGCGGGCATGAGCCGGCGCACCTTCACCCGCCAGTTCCGGCAGCATACCGGCATCAGCTATCTGGAATGGCGCCAGCAGGCATGCCTGCTGGCAGCCGTGGTCAGATTGGGAAACGGCGAGCCTGTCACCCGCGTAGCCATGGAACTTGGCTACAGCAGTCCGAGTGCGTTCGCCACGGTATTCAAGAAGGTTCTTGGTGATGCCCCCAGCCACTACAGCTCGGCGCGGAACTAGAAATATTGCAGTAAATTAACTATTTAATCGGCCAGGAGTGGCTTCGTAGATTGTTTTGCATGATCAGAAAGACCATCGTTTATGGGAATTGAATACAAAATCAAGTTTGCGGTGCCGGGCGATTTTAATCCGTCGGCATTGCTTAAGAAGTTGCCGAGTCCAATTGATCGCTCATCCATGGTTGAGATTTACAACTATGCGCTTGAACCAGACGGATTCTATTTTATCGATCACCTGGTGAGCCGGGATGTTGCATCTGTGGCATTGCGATTATTCATTGACGAGGCGCTAGTCTATTCGCCATCCGTCCAGATCATCGAACCATGAAGATGCTGGAGAAATACCCTATCTTGAAAAGACGATTTCGTTCCGCTTAGGCGTTCGGGAATAAATACGAAGGTCCGCGACCGGATGCGGATGCTGCCGGTCGCCGGACATCGCGCCTCAATTCACGCCCCAACCAGTACGGTTTACTACCATCCTGGAATTGATTCCCGCACCATTGCCCCTGCCTTGAATCCGTGGCAGCATACCGGGCATTCGTATTTTGCAGGAATATCAATGTTAAACAAATTGCTCGGCGCCCTGGGCGCAGTGAAGAATGCCCTCAGCTCCGACGAAGGCTTGATCCGCAACGGCCTGGCCGGCCTGGAAAGGCTGGACAAGAAGCTGGCCGCACGCGCCGCGCATTTTGTCGCCAGCGGCGAAGATGCCGCCATTCTGGCGGACTTGCGCGCTACAGGCGGTGAGAGCAGCGTGCTGCTGGGCCAGCCCGGCCGCCTGCACTATGCCTTCTTCGCCTATCTCGCCGACAAGGACGACTCAGCAGCGGCCAAGTCCAGCCTGAGCGCGCGCCATGCGCTCTACCGCCGCAGCACGCTGCAGGACGAGGATGTCGATGTGCTGGTCCGTCTCGCCAAGGTGCTGGACGCGGCCGACAATGGCAAGTCGCTGGAGCACGCCGGCGCCGCCATGCCTGACTGGCTGGAATACCTGCTCAACGATGCGCTCTGGGCCACCCATCCCGAAGTCACCGAACTCGATCTGCTCAGCCACCTGCCGGCCTGGGATATCAGCCTGCTGCGCGCCATCCTCGCGCGCGAGGAACTGCCGCCGGCCATGGCCTTGCCCATCGTCTTCGAGCGCCGCAATATGAACGGCTATGAAACCGAACGCTGCTACCGCCGCCTGCTCGTCACCGGCGCGCTGGACGAGTATATGCTGGCCCATCCCGCCGAAGTGGAAAACACGGCCGCCAGCCTGTCTGCGGGCGGCAAGCAGCAGCTTTGCCAGCGCATCGGCGGCACCCCGGCGCTGCTGGCGCAGTACGCGCCGCTGGTCCTGAAGCTGGCCGTTGGCGACAGCGTCACGGTGCGCAAGGTCGCTGCCGGCTATCTGAACGATATCGCACCGGAACAGCGCTACACCCTGCTGACGCAACTGCTGGAACAGGGCAAGGGCGAGGAACGCGGCCACGCCGCCGACCTGCTGGCGCGCTGCGGCAATGCGGACGCCGCCGCCCTGCTGGAAAGCGCGCTGGACAAGGAGAGCAGCAAGCCGGTGCAGCAAGCCATCGCCCAGGCGCTATCGCGCCTGCCGGCGGCGGTCGAAACGCCAGGGCTGGAGCTGCCGGTGCCGCAGCCTTTGGATACGCTGCCCCTCACCGAGCTGGCCGACGATACGCTGGAACTGCTGCGGACCAACCAGCAGGAAGTACTGGAAAAGCTCAAACAGGAGGCGGCCGAGGAGGTGGAGTCCAACCGCAGCAGCACCTACCAATACACCCATGCGCGCAGGGCATACAAGGAACAGCAGGAGCTGGTGGAAGAAGACCTGTATCTGGCGCTGCGCGCGCTGAATGGGGAAAAGGGCAAGTCCACCGTCGCCCGGCTGGCGTATCCGGCGGTGCTGCGCGTGCTGGCATGCGGCGGCCGGCTGCAGGCGCGTTCGGACTATGGCTTGGCGCAGGCCGTGCGCTGGGCCATTGGCGGCAAAATCAATGTCTATAACTATTGGGGCAGCGCGCAGGTATTGCAGCTGCTGGCGAAACCAGGCGCGGACAAGCCCGACATGCGCCAGCTGACCGCCCTGGCGGCCGAATGCGGCGCCGACGACGACAACCTGGGTCTGGTCTGCCTGCGTCCAAGCTGGTACCGCAGCTCCCTGCCGCAGTATATGCTGCCGCCGGAGAGCATCTGGCCTTACTTCGCCGAGCGCCCAGCCCTGATCGACGAGGGTCTGGGCCTGATCGCCAGCAAACGCCAGCACTACGATGCACTGGACCTGGGCCAGACGCTGGCGGTGCTGGCCACCTTCCCCAGTCTGCCAGGCCGCTGGCTGCCGCGCGTCATGGAACTGGCGCTGGGTGAAGGCAAGACCCACCGCGCACTGGCGCAGCAGACCCTGAGCACCCTGCCCGATATCGGCCTGCGCGTCAGCGAGGCGCTCAAGTCGGGCAAGCAGGAACTGCGCATCGAGGCGGCGCGCTGGCTGGCGAAGCTCGATTACCGCGCCGGCGTGCCGGCCCTGTATGCGGCGCTGGAAAAGGAAACCCGCGAAACGGCCAGCGCCGCCCTGATGACGGCGCTGGAGCAGCTGGGCGAGGATTTATCGCCTTACCTGGCGCCGGAGCGCCTGCTGGCCCAGGCCCGTAAAGGCTTGAAGGCCAAGCCGCCGGCCGGCATGGTCTGGATCAACCTGGACGCCCTACCGGCTGGCCGCTGGCTCGATGGCGCACCGGTGGAAGCGGAGCTGATACGCTGGTGGGTCATCCTGGCCTGCAAGCTCAAGGAACCGGCCGGCAACGCGCTGCTGGAGCGCTATCTCGGCCTGCTGGAGCCGCTGTCGCGCGCAGCCCTCGGCTCCTGGCTGCTGCACCAGTTCATCGCCCAGGACACCCGCCGCCCCTCGCACGAGGAAGGCGCCGCCTGGGCTGCGCAGCATGCCGATGAACGCTACGACTCGTACCAGCGCTCGGCGGCGCGCCATCCCGAATACTATGCGGCCGAAGGCGCACGGACGCGGGAAGAGGTGTTTGAGGAGGTCAAGCGCGAGAAGATGTCGGAATACCTGGGTACGGCCATCGGCGAGAAAGGCATGCTGGCCCTGGTGTCCGGCGTGCCTGCGCATGAACTGGTCGGCACCCTGCAACTGTATATGCGCGATCACTATCAGCGCCGCGCCCAGGTCGAGGCTCTGCTGGAAGCGGCCTGCGTGTCGAACCAGCCGGGCGTGATCCAGTTCGTGCTGGGCATCGCGCGCCGCTACCGCACCGCTTCCGTGCAGGAGAAGGCCCGCCTGCTGGTGGACCGCATCGCCGAGCGCAATGGCTGGACCCCGGAACAACTGGGCGACCGCACCATCCCTACTGCGGGGCTGGATGACAGCGGTGTGCTGCAACTGCAATACGGCGGCCGCGAATTCAGCGTGGTGCTGGACGCGGCGCTGAAGCCGGTGCTGCGCAATGCCGAGGGCAAGACTATCAGCGCCCTGCCCGCGCCGCGCGAGAACGACGATGCTGCCCGCATCAAGGAGGCCAAGCAGCAGCTCACCGCCTGCAAGAAGGAACTCAAGCAGGTGCTGACCATCCAGTCGGCGCGCCTGTATGAAGCCATGTGCTCGGGCCGCGTCTGGCCGGCTGCCGAGTGGCGCGAATATCTGCTGCAACATCCCATCATGGGCCGCCTGGTGCAGCGCCTGGTGTGGATGGAAAGCGATGCCGAGGGCAAGCTCCTGCGCCTGTTCCGCCCCACCGAGGACGGCAGCCTGATCGACATCGAGGACGAGGAGATTGCGCTGGCGGCGGACGCCAATGTGCGCCTGGCCCATGCCTCGCTGCTGGATGCGGCGCAGGCCAAGGCCTGGCTGGCCCACTTCAAGGATTACAAGGTTGACGCCCTGTTCCCGCAGATGAAACGCCAGCGCCCCGAGATTGCCGACGCGGCCAAGACCGAGTGCATCATCGACCGCGAGGGCTGGATCAGCGACACCTTCACGCTGCGCGGCGCCTTCACCAAACTCGGTTATCAGCGCGGCCAGGGCGAGGATGGTGGCTTCTTCTCCCAGTACAGCAAGGACTTCGTCCACGCCGGCGTCCGCGTGGCGATCGAATTCTCCGGCAACTGCCTGCCGGAGGAGAACCGGCCCGCCGCGCTGAAATCGCTGTCCTTCCAGCAGCTCGAAGGCAGCCGTTTCGGCAGCAGCATCCTGCCGCTGGACAAAGTACCGCCGGTCTTGCTGGCCGAGGCCTATGGCGACTATCATGCCGTAGCCGCCGCCTGCGCCGGCTTCGATCCGCAATGGCAAAGCAAGATGCCCTGGTAAGCACCACCATGACGACAGAAGACAATCCATCCAATATCCTGCGCAGCAGCGCCGAGCTGCGTTATGCCGACGAGCTGGCGCGCCTGCGCGCGGCCGACAGCGATCCCCGTCCCGAGGGCTGGCAGCTGTCGCCGCGCGCGGTGCGCCGCTTCATCCTGGGCGACGACAAACAGGACATCAGCCGCAAATTCTATGGCGACGATCCGCTGGTGGACCGCGCCATCGTCACCCTGATGGGCCACCAAGGCCTGATGCTGGTGGGTGAACCGGGTACCGCCAAGTCCCTGCTGTCGGAGCTGCTGAGCGCCGCCATCAGCGGCGATTCGGCCCTGACCATCCAAGGCACGGCCGGCACCACGGAAGACCATATCAAGTATTCCTGGAACTATGCGCTGCTGCTGGCCGAGGGACCGAGCAAGCGCGCCATGGTGGCCTCGCCGCTGTACCAGGCCATGGAAAGCGGGAAGCTGGTGCGCTTCGAGGAGATCACGCGCTGCCCACCCGAAATCCAGGACGTGATGATTTCGCTGATGTCGGAAAAGCAGATCATGGTGCCTGAGCTGGGCGAGCAGGCGCGCATGCACGCGCGGCGCGGCTTCAATGTGATCGCCACCGCCAACCTGCGCGACCGCGGCGTGCATGAAATGTCGTCGGCGCTGAAGCGGCGCTTCAATTTCGAAACCGTGCGCCCGATCAAGGACCATGCTTTCGAAGTCGAGCTGGTACTGCGCCAGGTACAGCGCGACCTCGACAGCGCCGAAGTGCCGGTGGAAATCGAGCGCGACGTGATCGCCCTGCTGGTCACGGCCTTCCAGGAGCTGCGCTCCGGCCAGACCCGCGAAGGCACGCCGATCAAGACGCCGGACACGGTGATGTCCACCGCCGAAGCGGTCAACGTGGCCTATGCGGCAGCGCTGGAGGCACGCTATTTCGGCACTGGCCGCCTGAGCGCGCGCGAGATCGCCAACCAGCTGCAAGGCGTGGTGCTGAAGGATAATGCCGACGACCTGAAACGCGTGCAGCATTATTTCGACACGGTGGTGCGCGAACGCGCCCGCCGCGACGAGCACTGGAAAACCTTCCGCGACGCCGCCCGCAGCCTGTGGCCTTGAACGCATCCCAGCCAGCGCAGGCGCAGGCCAGTACGGAAGAGCTTCATGCCGCCCTGCCGGCCATGGTGCGCGATGGCCTGTCCCTGCTGAGCGCCAACCGTCTGCATTTCGCGCCCATCCGCCACCATAGTCCGGCCTGCGCCCTGGCCTTGCAGGCGATGATCGCCGAGCTGCGCCCGGCCGCCGTACTGATCGAAGGCCCGGACGATTTCGACGCCCTGCTGCCGGTACTGCTGGACGAGCGCACCCGGCCACCGGTCGCCATCCTGAGCCAAAATATGCGCGAAGCAGCGGCGGACGATGAGGAACAGGCCACGCCGGCCCTGCAATCGGCCTTCTTCCCCTTCTGCGATTACAGCCCGGAATGGGTGGCCCTGCAAGCGGGCCGGCAGGTGAATGCGCAACTGGCCTTCATCGACCTGCCCTGGCGCGCGCGCGGCGCCGAAGAAGACAATGCGGGCGAGCACGCCGAAGAGGCGCGCAGCCTCATGACGGAACGCTACCTGGCCCACAGCGCCTGGCTGCGCACCCTGGCCGCGCGCAGCGGCTGCCGCGACCAGGACGAGCTGTGGGACCATCTGTTCGAACTGCGTCCGGCTGCGCAACTGCGCGACTGGCGCGCCCTGTTTGCCGACATCTTCAGCTACTGCGCCATGGCGCGCGCCGACTATGAGGAAGCGGTGCTGGAAGCCGAAGGCAGCCTGCCGCGCGAACGGCATATGGCGGCCCATATCCGGCAGTGGCGCGCGAAAACCGATGGTCCCATCGTGATCGTCACCGGCGGCTTCCATACCTCGGCCCTGCAAGCGATGCTGGCAGCCGCCACGTCCGAGGCCAAGCCGCATCGCCGCGCCGCCACCAGCGCCAAGACGAACCAGGGCGGCAACTGGCTGATACGCTACAGCTTCGACCGGCTCGACGCCTTGAACGGCTATGCCTCGGGCATGCCCGCGCCGGCCTATTACCAGCGGGTCTGGCAAAGCGCCATCGCCGCCAGCGACGGCCCGCATCTGCAGCAGGTCGCCGCCGACGCGCTGGCCAGGCTGGCGCGCGAATCGCGCGAACTGAATCTGGCGCAAACCATCTCCACCGCTGACGTGCAAGCAGCCCTGCTGCAAGCCTGCCGCCTGGCCGCGCTGCGCGGCCACGCCGGTCCGGGGCGCCAGGACTTGCTCGACGCCGTGCTCTCCTGCTTCGTCAAAGGCGCCATCGACGAGGGCAACCTGGGCCTGGCAGGCGATATCCGCCGCGTGCTGGGCGGCAGCCTGCTGGGCGATGTGCCGCCCGGCGTGGCCGCCCCGCCGCTGCTGGACGACGCGCTGCGCCTGGCGCGCCGCATGGGCGTGCGCCTCGACGACAGCCAGCCGCGCAGCATGCGGCTCGATATCTACCGCAAGGAAAGACACCGCGAACGCAGCCGCTTCCTGCACCTGCTGCGCTATCTGGACGTGGGACTGGCGCGCTGGCAGTCCGGTCCCGATTTCCTCAACGGCACGCGCATGGAGCTGCTGATCGAGGAATGGGATGTGGCCTGGACGCCAGTGGTGGAAGCGCGCCTGATCGAACTGGCGCCGCAGGGCAGCAGCCTGGCCGGCATCGCCCTGGCGCGGCTGCGCGCGGAAGAAGCCGGCCTGGCGGCCGAAGGCAAGGCCCGCTCGGCCAGCCAGGCCGTCGCCCTGCTCACGCGCGCCTGCCTGATCGGCCTGCACGAACGCCTGCCGGTCCTGCTGGCTGCACTGGCCGCCCACCTGGACGAAGACGCCAGCCCGCATTCCGTCATCGTTTGCGGCCACCGCCTGCTGGCCTTGTGGCGCGCGCGCGAGCCGCTGGGCATGCAGGAGCACCCGCAATTGCGCGCGCTGCTGCTGCGCGTCTGGCCCGCCGCCCTCTACCTGCTGCCGCGTTTGGCCGAGGCCAAGCCGGAGGAGGAAGCCGCCGCCATCACCAGCCTGCTCTCGCTGCGCGCCTTCCACCATGCGCTGCGCACCCTGCTCGACGATCCCCTGCCCGGCGAAACAGCGGACTGGCCGGCGCGCCTGCAGGCCATGGCCGGCCGCGCCGATGCCGCGCCGGGCGTTGGTAGCGCCTGCGCCGCCCTGCTCTTCCTCGACGGCCATTGGAGCGAGGCTGAACTATCGGCCATGCTGGCCAGCCGCTTCGGTCCCGGCGCCAGCGCGGGCGACGCGGTGCGCGCCCTGCATGGCCTGCTGTCGGCCGCACCGGAACTGCTGCTCACCCAGCCCCGCCTGCGCCAGGACGTCAATGCCATCCTGGCCGGCTGGGATGACGCCACCTTCATCCGCTACCTGCCCGAGCTGCGCCAGACCTTTGCCCAGCTCAAGCCGCAGGAAACGGCGCAGCTGGCGGCTACCCTGGCCGACACCAATACGCCGGGCCTGCCGCTGGCGGTGGATTGGCATGGCGCCAGCGAGCAGGATATGCTGGCCGGCGCAGCTCTGCAGGCCGCCCTGGCCGAAAGCCTGGCGCGCGATGGCCTGTCCGTCTGGGGAGGCGCGTCATGAGCGACGAACAGCTGCTGCGCCGCTGGCGCCTGGTGCTGGGCCGCTACGCGCGCCAGTCGCTCGACACGAGCGGTTTGAGCGCCCATGAACAGCAACTCGAGCAATCGCTCGACTACCTGTATGGCCGCGCCTACGACGGCAAAGGCATGGCGCCGCTCGGGAAACGCGGTGCCAACCTCGACCCCAGCCAGATCAAGGCCATCGACTGGCTGCAGCGCGTACGCAAGCTCTTCCCGCATGACGTATATGAGCGCATCCAGCAGCACGCCATCGAAAACTACCAGATGAGCGAGTTGCTGCAAGACCCGCTGGTCCTGCGTTCGCTGGAGCCGAACCACGCACTGGCGCGCACCCTGCTGGGCATGCGCGGCCGCCTCGGCGCGGAGATGCGCGACGCGGTGCAGGACGTGATCCGCGCCGTGGTCGAAGAGATCACGCGCCGTCTGCGCCAGGACTTCGTCAACGCCCTGGTGGGCCGCCGCAACCGCTTCCGCCGCTCGCATATGCCGAGCGCCCAAAACTTCGACTGGCGCGCCACCATCCAGGCCAATCTGCGCCACTACGACCGCAACAGCCAGCGCCTGGTGATCGAGCAGCCGCGCTTCAATGCCCGCATCCAGCGCAAGCTGCCGTGGGACGTAGTCCTGTGCGTCGACCAGAGCGGCTCCATGCTCGATTCGGTCATGTACAGCGCCGTGGTGGCAGGCATCCTGAGCAGCCTGCCCGCGGTGCAGGTGCGGCTGGTGGTGTTCGACACCAATGTGGTGGACCTGAGCCACATGGCCGCTGACCCGGTGCAGGTACTGCTCACGGTGCAACTGGGCGGCGGCACCGATATCGGCCGCGCCATGGAGTACTGCGAAAGCCTGGTGCGCACGCCGCAGCGCACCGTGGTGGCGCTGATCAGCGACTTCGATGAAGGCGCCCTGCCCGGCCCCTTGCTGCGCAGCGTGCGCCGCCTGGCCGAATCGCGCGTCAAGCTGCTTGGCCTGGCCGCGCTGGATGAAGACGCCCACCCCGCCTACGACCGGAAAATGGCGCAGCGCCTGGCCGGCGCCGGCATGGAAGTGGCGGCCCTCACACCCACCCATTTCGCCGAGTGGCTGGCCGAGGTGATGGGGTGAACTGGCTCGCCATCTACCGCAATTTCGACGACGACGCGCTGGCGGCCCTGGCGAGCGCCGGCCTGCTGCGCCGCGCTGCCAAGGACGTGGAAGCGGGCAAGGTGGAGTGGGCAGCGCCACCCGCTGAACAAGGCGGCGCTATCCGTGCCGATGGCCAGCTGGTGCAGGCCGATGCGCAAGGCCCGGCCAAGGCACGCTGCGACTGCTCCGCACCTGGCATCTGCAAGCATATCCTGGCCACAGCCCTGTGGCTGCGCAGCGCGCCGCCAGCGCCCGGCACTGCTGCGGCAACCGAGCAGGCGGAGGTCAGTCAACCGGAGCACGGCGCTGCCGATGACCAGCCCGCGCCTGGCGAGACAGCGCAATCCGTCACCGCCATGCCGCAGGCGAATGCCCTCGGCGAAGTACTGGCCATGGCACAATCCCAGGCCTTCAAGCAGGCCGGCCGAACCGCCACGCGCAAGGCGGCGGACCTGTATGCGGCAGCGGGACCGGCCAGCATCACCGCACAAGGCGGCGTGTTGCTGATCGAAGTGCCGGAGTTGGACCTGACCTGCCGCTACATTGCAGGCGGCGGCTTGAAAGGCATGGTGTCGGAAGCGCCCGCCGCCGGCCGCGCCGCCCTGCACCTGCTGGCTCTGACCCTGGTCTGGCGCGATGCGGGATACAGCATCAACTGGCCCGATGCCGGGCCCACTGCCACGGATACCGCCGCCGGCGCTGCGCCGGAAGGTCTGTCGCAAGCCGAGCGCCAATTCCTCGCCCATGTGCGGCGTATCCTGCTGGAGCTGTGCGGCATCGGCTGGTCCCACATCAGCGACATCATGCCGCCCCAGCTGCGCGCCCTCGGCACCTCGGCACGGCTGGAATCCTTCCCTCGTCTGGCAGGCCTGCTGCGCACCCTGGCCGGCACGGCGGAATTGCTGGTCCGGCGCGACTTCAGCGCCGATGAACGGCAAGCCCTGCGCCTGGCCGCGCGCATCCACGCCCTATGCCACGCGCTGGAACACGCACCGCAATCGGCCCTGCCGCTGTTGCGCGGCCAGGCCCGGCGCAGCTTTGACGACAGTGCCAGCCTGGAGCTGCTGCCGCTGGGCGCCCACTGGTGGCAGCAGCGCAGCGGTGCGCGCGGCCTGAGCATCGCTTTTTGGGATCACGCCGAAGGCGGCATCGTCCAAGCCGTGCTGGCCCGGCGCGACGGCAATGACCCAAGCTTCGACCGCCAGAAAGCCTGGACCAGCCAGGCTCTCTGGCAAGGCTCCTCGGCCCCCGCCCTGCTGGCGCAAGGCACGCTGCGGCTGGAAGACGCGCGCCTGTCCAGCGACCGGCGCCTGGGTCTGGGCGGCGAGACCAGGGCCAGCCAGCTTCCGGCATGGCGCAGCGACGATGCGCGCTGGCGCCAGGCCGGTTTCGACGACTGGCAGGCGCTGGTGTCTTCGCTGCGCGCAGCAGCCGGCCTATGCGGCGAAAACCTGGAATACGTCCTGCTCAAGCCAGCCCGCTTTGAAGCGCCCCAGCCGGACGACATCGGCCAGGCCGTACTCTGGACCTTGTACGACCGGCAGGGCGTTCCCTTGCAATTGCGCCTCCCTTTCGACGCCAGCCAGCGCGAACGCATCGAGAACCTGGAAGCCTGGGCCAAATCCGGCCTGACGCTTGCCGCCGTGCTGGCGCGTCTGGAGCGCAATGTGCATGGCGCCCAACTGGAACCGGCAGCACTGATGGTCGACACCAATGGCAGCCTGCGCAGCGTCACGCTGGACTACGAAGCCTGCACAGTGAATAAAGGCTGGTCGCTGACCGCCAGCATTGCCCGCATGTTCAAGACCCGCGAGGCCACGCCGCCCGTGCAGCCCACCGCCGCCCACCTGGAAGCCATGGCACGCCTGCTCGATCTGCTGGAAAACAAGGGCATGACGGGCCGGCTGCACATTATCGACAGCGAACGCGCCGAGCTGGAATCCATCCGCCACCTGCTGCTGGCCGTGGGCCTGGACACCGTTGCCCGCGCCCTCGCCAGCTATCTCGCCAAACCGGGCGCCGTCCAGGCCTTGATCCTGGTCCACCTCTGCCAGACCTGCGCCGAACTCGATATGCGCTTCCTGCCGCGCTAAAACAGGGTGCGCTGGCGGCTGACCAGGGCGCTGAAATCGTCGCGCAGGAAGGGCAGGATGGCGTCGGCCACCGGTTGCAGCTGGCGGCTCAGGTAATGCTCGTAATCGATGGGCGAGCGCCGGGTTTCCAGCGGCTCCGGCCCGGCGGTGGTGATCACATAGCGTATCCAGCCACCGTTCTGGTATTGCAGCGGACGGCCCTGGCGCTGATTGAACTCGTCGGCAATGCGGGCGGCACGCACATGGGGCGGCACATTGCGCTGGTACTCTTCCAGCGGCCGCCGCAGACGCTTGCGGTAGACCAGCATTTCGTCGAACTCGCCGGACACGGTGCGTTCCACGTAATCGCGCACATAGTCGCGGTATGGCTCGCCCTTGAAGATGCGCTCGTACAGATCGCGCTGGAATTGCTGGGCCAGCGGCGTCCAGTCGGTGCGCACGGTTTCCAGTCCCTTGTAGACGATTTCGTCGCTGCCGTCGGCGCGTGCGATCAGGCCCGCATAGCGCTTCTTGCTGCCCTCTTCCGAGCCGCGGATGGTGGGCATCAGGAAGCGCCGGTAATGCGCCTCGTATTCCAGCTCCAGCGCGTTCTCCAGGCCGAAATCCTCGCGCAGATGCTTTTCCCACCAGCCGTTCACATGGCGCACCAGCTGGCGGCCGATCTTTTCCGCCTCGGCTTCTTCATGCGCCGACTTGAGCCAGACGAAGGTGGAGTCGGTATCGCCGTAAATCACCTGATAGCCCTGCGCCTCGATCAGTTCGCGCGTGCGATGCATGATCTCGTGGCCGCGCATGGTGATCGACGAGGCCAGGCGCGGATCGAAGAAGCGGCAGCCGCTTGATCCCAACACGCCGTAGAAAGCATTCATGATGATTTTCAGCGCCTGCGACAGCGGCGCATTCTTTTCGCGCTTGGCGGCATCGCGTCCCTGCCAGATCTGGCGCACAATGGCGGGCAGGCAGTGCTTCCCGCGCGAGAAGCGGGCGCCGCGAAAACCCGGCACCGTCGCGGCGGAATCGGGATCGCGCATGCCCTCCACCAGCCCGACCGGGTCGATCAGGAAGGTGCGGATGATGGACGGGTACAGGCTTTTATAGTCCAGCACCAGCACCGAATCGTACAGGCCGGAACGCGAATCCATGACGAAACCGCCCGGACTGTTTTCGCCCACCACATCGCCCAGATTTGGCGCCACATGGCCCAGACGGTGCATCATCGGCATATACAGATGCTCGAACGCGGCCACCGAACCGCCGCTGCGGTCAGCCGCCAGTCCAGTCATGCTGGCGCGCTCCAGCAGGAAGGACAGCAGCTCGGTCTTGGCGAAAATGCGCGTCACCAGCTCGCAATCCTTCAGGTTGTAGCGGGCCAGGGCCGGCTTGTCCTCGTGGAAGCGGCGCTCGATCTCCGCCATGCGCTGATAGGGATTGTCGATGGACTTGCCCTCGCCCAGCAGGGTCTGCGCCACCGATTCCAGGCTGAAGGACGGGAAATTCCAGGTGGCCGAACGCAGCGCCTCGATGCCGTCGATGATCAGGCGGCCCGCAGCAGCAGCGAAGAAGTGCTCGTGGTGCGCGTGCTCGCGCCATTCCAATTCGCCGCCGCCGCGGCCCAGCAGCAGCGGCACCTTCACCTGTTCTGCGTGGCGCAGCAGCACGCGCAGGTCGAACTGCACCAGGTTCCAGCCGATGATGGCATCCGGGTCATGCTGCGCCATCCAGGCGTTCAGGCGCTCCAGCATCTGCGCGTGGCTGCTGCAGTATTCGAGATCGAAGTCCACCTCCTCCGCATTCCCGGCGCGCTGGCCCAGCATATACACCTGGCGCTGGCCGCAGCCTTCCAGCGCAATCGAATACAGTTCGCCATGGGGCGAAGTTTCGATATCGAGCGACACTAGGCGCAAGGCGGGACGGTAATCGGGCGACGGCTTGAGGGGCGCCTGCAGAACGACGGCGCCATCGCCCCCGGCCTCGCCTTCAAAGCTGATAGGAGCCGTGATGAAGCGCTCCATCAGGTAGCGCTCGGGCGGCCGGATATCGGCCTCGTAGACATCGATGCCGGCCTGGCGCAGCCGCTTCTCCAGTTTCAGCAGATGGCGGTACTTCCGGCAGTACAGGCCCAGCACCGGCCGATGCTGGAAGTCGCTCAGCGCCAGCGGCCGCAACTCGCATCCGCGCTCGCCGCGCAGCAGCGCCTGCGCCGCCTCCTGCTGCTCGGCTGGAATGAATGCTACCGAGGTTTGCGGCGGCAAACGGACGTGGCGTGGCCCCTGGTCTGTGGCGAGCCAGAATTCGACCTCCGTGCCGGCCGGCGTGTCGCGCCAGTGGCGGGTCAACAGAAAACCTTGCTGCGCTTGGAACAAGTACTGACCTCTGAGCTATTGCGGCGGCCTCGCCCGCGCCGCCCCATGGCGGCCCGCCGGCAAAGCAGGCCGCTATTTTATAGCTCCCCGGTCAAAATGTGCAGGGTCAGCCAGCCGACCGTTCGCCGCTCGGCGGCACCCAGGCGCCGGCGGGCAGCGGACAATTGCCGCGCAGGGAAGCGCCGCCCCGGCAGTCCTCCTCCAGCATGCCGCTATCCTGGCACAGCAGGCCGCGCTCTGCGGCGCGCTGCATGATTTCCTGCACCGTGCTGCGCTCCAGGCCGGAAATCCCGCTCACCGACTGCAGCTGCGGTATGGCTTGCAGCAGGCTGATGACGAAGCCCGTCATCAGGCGCGTGGTGCGTGCATAGCGTTCGGCCCAGGGCACGTCGATGTCCTCCAGCCGGCCGTCGCTGTAGCGGATCTGCGGCACCTTGACCCGGATCACGGTTTCGAACTGGAAGGTGTCGAGGTGCCGCCATTCCCGTTCGCGCCAGGCGTGAATGCGGCCGCTGGCCGGCGGCGAGAACTGGCCGCGGCGCAATGCCACTTCGATGATGACCCGCCTGTCATTGGCCGACAATTCAACCGAACGCACCGACCAGGGCGCTTTCAGACCCAGCAACTGCTCATACAGTACGGTGTCCTTCATGCACGCCCCTTTCGTGGTGAATTGTCGAGGGCGGAAGCCTTGCCGGCGTCGCGCGGGCTGGGGTTTAAATCTGTCTCTGGTAGAAATCGCATGATATTAATCTTTGAATCAAAAAACGGCGCGACTGGGCGGTGCGCCTCGTAGCGCACGGCGTGCGGCCGGTGCGCCGCATCGGTGGCGTGCTGCACCATCCAGTCGCGGAAAGCGCGAATGGCCCATTCATCGATGCGCTCCCTGGCAATGACCAGGTGGTAGCCTTTGGCCGGCCAGGCCACGTCGATGGCCTGCACCAGCTTACCCGTCGCCACCTCGCGGGCGACCAGCACATCGCTGACCAGGGCGATGCCCTGGCCGGCGCAAGCGGCGCCGATCAGCAACGACTCGTCACAAAAACTGGTGCCGCGCAGGGCGCGCTTGTCGATGCAGCCGCGCGCGCCCAGCCACAGCTTCCAGTTCAGGCGGTCGCTGTCCTGCAGCAGGGGATAAGCCAGGCAATCCTGCGGCTGTTCGATGCGCGGCCCATTCACCAGCAGGGCCGGGCTGCAGACCGGGATCAGGCGCGAATACCACAGCGGCGTCACGCTGTGCCCGGCGTAATCGCCCTGGTCGTACATCAGCGCCACGTCCACATGGCCGTGGCGCAGATCGGCCAGGCGCGCGCTCACTTCCACCGACACTTCGATATCGGGCCAGCGCGCATGGAAGTCGGCCAGACGCGGTATCAGCCAGGAGCTGGCAACGGAACTGGTGGTGCTCAGCACCAGCCGCGCGCGCCCCGGCAATTCACCCGATACCGCCGCCCAGCAGCCCTCGATGCCGTCCATCGGCTCGGCCAGCTTCTCGTACAGCGCCAGGCCGGAGGACGTCAGCTGCAAGCCATGCACATCGCGCTGGAACAGGCGCTTGCCGATGCGGCTCTCCAGACCCTTGATCTGCTGGCTGACTGCGCCGAGCGAGATGCACAGGCTTTCCCCCGCCCGCTTCATGCTGCCATAGCGGCATACTTTGACGAAGGTGCGCAGGGCCACCATGGGAATAGCCCGGCTCATGCCCGCCTCCGGCGGCGCACGGAGGCAAATGGACGCTGCGGCTGCGCTGGTGTGGCCTGGCTCTTATTTTTCTTCATTCGGTTCCCGGCAAAACGGGCTCGCCGGGCTTGCTGGCCGTGCCGGCACGGTGGGCGGCGCCGGCATGGCTCCGGCCGGGGAGCGGCATCGGTTCAAGGGCAACCGGCGCCAGACCGCTGGCACCGGCAAGAAAACGCTCCCGGCTAGCCGGGATCGGCGACTTTGGTCTGGGCCGGCGCCACGGCCGCCGGCTGCGGCTGGACCAGCACCAGCCACAGCGCCAATCCGATCAAGCCGCCGCCACCCAAATGGGCCCAGCTTACCTGTTCGCCCAGGAAGAGCGCGCCCCATAGCACGCCAAAAGGCGGAATCAGGAAGGTCACGGTCAGGGAGCGCAGCGGGCCGATGTCGGCGATCAGGCGGAAATACAGGATATAGGCCCACGCCGTGCACACCAGGCCAACGGCCGCCAGCGCCAGCCACGTCGCCGGACCGCCCCAGCTGGGCGGCGGCGCCAGCAGCCAGGAAGCGCCGAAGCAAGGCGCCAGCAGCAAGGTGGCGCCGATCTGGCTGCCGCAGGCCACCAGTTTGGCGTCCAAGCCGCCGCGCTCGGTGATCCAGCGCTTGGTCAGGAAGCCGGCCGCGCCATAGCAGCAGGTTGCGACCAGGCAGGCCAGCGCGCCCAGCGCTGCCGCCGCGTCCAGCCGCAGCGGGCCGACGGCCGTCAGCAAAGCCACGCCGGCAATGCCGATCGGCACACCGAGCGCCTTGCGCGCCGTGACCTGCTCATGGAAGAAGAGATAGCCGATGAGTACCCCCATGAGCGGCGTGGTGGCATTGAAGATCGCCGAATAGCCGGCCGGCAGCAGGCGCGCCGCCAGCGAATACATGAGGAAGGGCAGGCCGGAATTGATCACGCCCAACAGCAAGGTCGCGCCAAACTTGCCCTTGAATAGCCAGGGTAGGCGCAGCACCAGCAAGATCACCGCCAGGCCGGCAGCGCCCAGCAGCACGCGGAAAAACGCGGTCGGCACCGCACCCAGCACCGGCGCCACCATGCGCATGAACAAAAAGCTGGCCCCCCAGATGGCAGCCAGCAGGAATAAGCGGAAATAGTCGCCGGGTCTCACATTCGCCCTTTCACGAGATTGATGGCACGCGCGACCGGGCAGCTGGCAATAGCCGGCCCGCGCTTTTTCTGTTAACATTATTTCACCATTGTTCAGAGTCCGGATTCAAGCTAATTATTCTTTCGGGCTTAAGTTTTTCTAAATCAGGCCCTGCATGAAACTGCCGCCGCTGCACGCTTTGCTCTGCTTTGCCAACGCCGGACGCCGGCTCAGCATGAAGCAGGCGGCGGAAGAATTGCACGTCACGCCGGCCGCCGTCAGCCAGCAGATCGCTAAGCTGGAAGAGGCCGTGGGCGCCCAGCTGTTCGTGCGCAGCCCGCGCCGCCTGGCGCTGACCGAGGCAGGCAAGGCGTATCTGCGCGCCGTGCTGCCCGCGCTGCGCCAGATCGCCGAAGCCACGGAACGCCTGCGCCAGCAGCATGGCGCCAGCGTCGTCACGCTCAGTTGCACCAGCGGCTTCGCCATGCAGTGGCTGCTGCCGCGTCTGGCGCGCTTCCAGGCCCGGGAGCCGCATATCGATGTGCGCATCAATACCACCGACCGCATCGTCGACCTGCTGGTCGACGGCATCGACTTCGCCGTGCGCCATGGCCTGGGCTGCTACCCCGGCCTGGAAAGCGAATGCCTGATCAACGACCGCCTGCTGCCGGTCTGCAGTCCCGCCTTGCTGGCGCGGCCGCTGGAAACACCGGGCGAACTGGCCGGCTACACCCTGCTGCACGACGAGCACCGCCTGGACTGGACCATGTGGTTGCGCGCGGTCCAGGCGCCCCACGTGGATCCGGGGCGCGGCCCGGTCTTTGTCGACTCCAACGGCGCCGTCGATGCCGCCCTGGCCGGGCGCGGCATCGCCCTGCTGCGCGGCTCGCTGGTGCGCCAGGAGCTGGCCAGCGGCCGCCTGGTGATGCCGCTGCGGCAGGCCATCGAGACGCCGCTCGCCTACTACCTCGTGTATGACGACAGCGCCCTGCTGCAGTCCAGCAACCAGCGTTTCCGCCAATGGCTGATAGCCGAAGCGCGCGCCGACCAGGGCGAATTCCTGCCTTCCTGAACCGCCCGTCACACCGCCATGCCTTCACGTTTGCAAGTTTTTGCCGGTGTGAGAATTGGTGTAGCAGTTTAGTCAAACTTAAGTCCCCCCTTCGAATTCCTCCATTGCCGGCCTGCGCGGCCATCCCGGAATATAGCTTGGCCGACAACGTTTCCCGGCACTCCATTTCGCGGTGCCCGGCACGGGCGCCGCCTACCTATGAAGAGGACAATATGGCATCTGATTTTCAACACTTTCGTCCGATGGACTGGTCCAAGCTGGTCCACGAGTACGATCTGGATGGCTCCCGCCTGCTGCCCTGGCCCGGTTATTCCATGCCCATAGGCGGCGCCTGGTGCGTGGTACGGCCGCATACCCAATCGGAAGCGCATACCCAGATCGACCAGGAGGTTTTCATCGGCATCAAGGGCAATGCCAAGCTGGTGATCGGCGCTGCCGTCTATCCCTTTACCATGGGCGACGTCGCCGCCATTCCCAAGCACACCGATCACTACGTGCTGAACGACACGGACGAGGATTTCCACTTCTACGTGGTGTGGTGGGACGAACATAGCGCCGGCCGCTTCCTCAAAGAGAACGCGCTGGAAAAGGAGGCCGCATAATGGCCCGCCTGCTCGTCACCATCACGCCGCCCACGCCCAACGGCGACCTGCATATCGGCCATATCGCCGGCCCCTTCCTGGCGGCCGACGTGTATGCCCGCGTGCAGCGCCAGCGCGGCCACGATTGCACCCTGGTTTCCTACTCGGACGACTATCAATCGTATATGCTGCGCAAGGGTATCGAGCTGGGGCGCGACCACCAGGAAATAGCGCATGAGAACAGTACCAAGATCCAGGCCACGCTAAAAAAAATCGGCATCGGCATCGACCACTGGCTGCTGGCCCAGGACAACCCCTACTTCCGCGCCGCCGTGCAGGAAACCTATGACGCCGCCGCGCAAGCCGGCGCCATCGCCAGCCGCGACAGCCAGGAACCCTACTGTGCCCATTGCGACAAATGGGGCTATGAAGCCTTTGGCCGCGGCCTGTGCAACCACTGCGGCGTGGATTCGGACGCCAGCCAGTGCGAGGGCTGCGCCCATACGCCCGACGCGGCAAAAATGCAGGAGTTCCGCTGCAAGCTGTGCGCCCGCCCCATGCACTGGCAGCCGGTGCGGCGCGAATTCCTGCAGCTGGCGCAGTTCCGCCCCCTGTTCCAATCCCTGTTCGGCAACGGCGCCGCGCGCGCCTCGATGAGCCAGTTCCTGCGCGAAGAATTCGAGATGGGCTTTCCCGATTGGGGCATCACCCGCCCCCACGATGGCGGCCTCGATCTGCGCGAGGATGGCAGCCGCCGCATCCACACCTGGGTGATGGGCCTGTCCGGCTACTTTGCCGCCTTCCGCGAATTCCTGCATGAGAAGAAGCAGGCGCCGCACGAGTACGACGAGTATTGCAAGTCCGGCCAGGGACGGCTGGTGCACTTCCTCGGCTACGACTGCGCCTTCAGCCACATGATCGTCTACCCCGCCCTGCTGCAATGCATGAAGAGCTACCGCATGGAGCAAAGCTTCTACACCAACCAGTTCCTGACGCTGAACGGCAAGAACCTGTCCACCAGCCGCAACCACGCAATCTGGGCACGCGACCTGGTCGACCAGTCCTGCGCCGACAGCGCGCGCCTGTATCTGGCCTCGGTGGCGCCGGAGGAAGGCGAAGGCGATTTCGACGTGGCCCGCTTCGAAGCCTGGCGCCGCGAGGTGTTCGCCGACATCGGCGGCAAGCTGGCTGCCGCCGCCGCGGCCGAATGCGCAGCCGGCGCACCGCTGCAAGCCGATGGCGAAGACGCTGCCGTCATCAACGCTCTGGCCGCGCGCTGGCTCGAGGCCACTTCACTCGAACACTTCTCGATGCGCGCCTTGGCGCGCCTGGCGCTGGACGTGGTGCAGACGGCGCGCGAACGCCTGGCCGCCGGCGCCGGCGTGCTGCCTTTCGTGGCATTGGCCGGCGCCATCGCCGCGCCGCTGGCGCCCGGCCTGTCGGCGCGCCTGCTGGCCAGCTGCCAGGCCAGCGAGGCCGAGGCCATCGGCCAGCTACTGCTCGGCAACGCGCCCGAGTACGTGATCTGAACGCCATGGCTACTTACCAGGTGATCGTCATCGGGGCCGGCGCCATCGGCGCTTCCATCGCCGCCGCGCTGGCCGAAGCCGGCGTCAGCGTGGCGCTGCTCGAGCGCGGCTGCGCCGGGGCGCAGGGGGCAACGCGCTATACCGGCGGCATCGTGCGCCAGATGGACAGCGATCCGCTGCGCGCGCGTCTGGCCGCGGCCGCACCGCCCTGGCCGCAATCGGGCGTGGTGCGCGCGGCCTTCGCGGCGGCGTTGCGCCGCTGCGGCGCGGCCCACCTGGTTTTGCCCGCTGCCTGCCGCGAGCTGCTGGAGAGCGCCGGCGACAGCCTGCGGGTCGACAGCGACGTGGCCGCAGCCGCCGGTCTGGCGCTGGCCCCCCATCCGGTCCATCCGCTGGCGGCGCTGGTGGAGCCGGAGGGCGGCATCTCCGACGTGCATGGCTATGTGGCGCGTCTGGCGGCCTATGTGCGGGAACGGGCCGCGCTGCACGACCATCTACCGGTGGAGGCCTACCACGCCACGGCGCAGGCCGCGCTGGTGCAGGCCGGCGGCATGCAACTGAGCGCCGAGGTGGTGATCGACGCCTGCGGCGCGCGCGCCCCGCAGGGCCGGCCGCCCGGCCTGGTGCACGCGCGCAGCATTCCCTTCACGCGCTTCGTCACGCACCAGGTGCCGCTGCGCCCCCTGATCGCGCACGCCGCCGGCACTTATGTGCTGCCATTGGGACCGTCGGCCATCCAGGTCGGCGGCCAGATCCGCAGCCGCGCCGCCGGCCTGGCGCAGCTCGACCGCAGCCCTGGCGGCAACGAAGACGATGCGCGCCAGCGCCTTGCCATGCTGGGCTTCGACTGCGGCGCTTTGCAGAGCCTGGGCACCACGGTGGCCTATGACGCCTACGTCGACGATGGCCGTCCCGCCATCGGCTTTGCCGATGGCGCCGAACGGCTTTACCTGGCAAGCGGCTTTTGCGGCGTCGGCTACAAGATGGCGCCGGCGGTAGCCGAACTGGTCGCCGCCGACGTGCAGCGCCGCCTGGGCGGCCGGCCGCCCGCGCCCAGCCAGCAAGCCATGCTGCAAGCCTGTTCGCCGGCGCGCCTGGGAGGGGGAGCGTGATGCGCATCGGCGTCTGCGCCGCCCTGCAGGTGGACAGCACCGTCCATGCGCGCGGCTTCCTGCACGGCGTACATCTGGCGGCCTGCACCCTGCCCGGCATCCGCCGCGCCGAGCTGCTGTTTTACGACGACGGCGCCAGCGCCGAAGGTGGTGCGCGGGCGGCGGCGGCCTTTATCGAGGCTGGCGTTCACGCCGTGATCGGGCATTTCGCCTCGGCCTCGGCGGAAGCGGCGCTGGCGCATTACCGCAGCGCCGGCCTGACGCTGCTGCTGCCCGCCTCCACCCGCGCCGACCTGACGCGGCAAGGCAGCACCGCCTTGCGCATCTGCGCCTCGGACCGGGTGCTGGCGCGCCATGCCGCCGCCCTGCTGCGCGGGCAAGGCTTGCAGCGCGTCTGCCTGGCCGGTGACGACAGCCTGCATGGCCGCAGCCAGCTGGAAGAACTGCATGAAGCGCTGCTGGCGGCCGGACTGCAGCCGCTGCCGGACTGGCGCCAGGCCCAGGCCGGCGTGTATTGCGGCCGGCTCAAGGCCAGCCGCGCTTTTTTGCTGGAGCAGCGCGCCGCCGGCAACGCCCTGCCCCTGTATTTCACCGACGATGCCGCCTCGCCCGCACTCACCGCGCAGCTGGAAATGCCGGGCGAGGTATCGGTGCTGAGCTTTCCGGCCGGGATGGCGGCGGCGGCGCTGACGCCCTGCCAGGCCTTCTTCGGCGCCCCGCCCTTGCTGTACACGCTGGAAACGCTGGCCGCCTTCGCCGTGCTGGAACAGGCGGCGCAAGCCAGCCCGGCGCCCCTATCGGGTCCGGCTCTGCTGCAGACACTGCGCGAACGCGAGTTCGCCAGTCCGCTGGGCGCCATCCGCTTCGCCGCCGGCGAAAACCTGCACGCGCAGGTATCGCTGTGGCGGCACGGCGGCGGCGCGCTGCGGGAACACGCCATCCTTGCCCCGCTGGGCCAGGACACATCAAACCAATAAAACTGGAAGGAAGGATATGAGCGGATCCATTCACAACACGAGCGGCCCACACGAGCTGGAAGTCGCGGCGGCCGGTTTCGGCCCGGCCGGCATCGCCCTGGCCTGCGCCATCGCCGACCACGCCGAGGAGAACGGCCGGCAGGCCTTTGCCGGCGTGCGCTTTTTCGAGCGCGCCAAAAACACCGCCTGGCATGGCGATTTTCTGCTGTCCGGCACGGATATCAACCATCATCTACTGCGCGACCTGGTCACGCCGCGCAATCCGCGCAGCCGCTTCTCCTTCGCCATGTATCTGAAGGAAAAAGGCCGCCTGTTCAAATTCGGCCTGCTGGGCCGCCCGGCCAGCCGCGTCGAATGGTCGGATTATATTGCCTGGGCGTCCGCCCAGCTGACGGACTACGTGGCGTATGACGAAGGCGTGCTGGAAGTGCTGCCGCACACCGAGGACGGCAAGCTGCGCGCGGTGGACGTGATCACGGCGCACGGCAGCTACCGCACGCGGCGCCTGGTGCTCTCCAACGGCAGCCTGCCGCGCATTCCGCAGGTCTTCCAGCCCCACCTGGGCGACGGCGTGTTCCACACCAGCGACTATCTGAAGAAGGTCTCGCTGGGCAGCGGTCCGCTGCCGCAGCGCTGGCTGGTGGTCGGTTCCGGCCAAAGCGCCGGCGAGGCGGTGGCGCATCTGCTGGGCCGGGCGCCCACCACCCACGTGCACTCGGTGCATGGCGGTGTCGGCTTCCGCGTCGGCCAGCAAGGCCAGTTCCCCAATCTCGCCTTCCTGCCCGAGCAGGTCGACTACTTCCACCACCTCGATCCCGCCGCGCGCACCCGCGTTTTCGACGATATCCGCAGCACCAACTACGCCGGCGTCGACGCCGACGAAAGCCAGGCTCTGTATTCCTTCCTGTACGAGGGCGAGGTGACGGGCCAGCGCCGCTACGAGCCGCATGCCTGGTCGGCGGTGGAGGCGGTGGAGGCGCTGGGCAAGGCCTACGCCGTTACCCTGCGCGACAGCAACACCGGCAAGACCAGCACCATCGTGGTGGACGCCATCGTGCTCGGCACGGGCTACGAGCAGCCGCCGATTCCGCCGCTGCTGGCCATGCTCCAGCCCTGGCTGGAGCGCGATGCGGACGGCAGCATGATGGTAGACCGCCAGTACCGCGTCGGCCTGCGCCACGCCCAGGGCATCGCCATCTTCGCCAACGGCACTTCCGAGAAAACCCACGGCATCAGCGACGCGCAATCGTTCTCCATGGTGGCGGTGCGCGCGCAGGCGCTGCTGGAAGGCTTGCTGGCGGCGCAGCGCGAAACCGGCCTGCGTTCGGCGCAGGCGGCCTGAATACCGGAGCGACAATGAACTGCGTCTCTCACATCATCGGCGACTCCAACTTCGTACGCCTGAGCGGCCTGGGCCTGAGCAACCTGAATCTCAAGCTGGAGTCCTGCAATCCGGCCGGCTCGATCAAGATGAAAACGGCCATCGGCCTGATCGAACACTACGCCGAGCAGCGCGCCATCACGCCCGACACCACCCTGATCGAATCGTCGTCGGGCAACCTGGGCGTGGCCCTGAGCCTGGTGTGCGCCGAGCGCGGCTACCGCTTCATCTGCGTGGTCGACCCCAACACCAATGCGCACAATATCAGGCTGATGGAAGCCTACGGCGCGCAGGTGGTCAAGGTCACGGAGCGCGACGAGAACGGCGGCTTTCTCGGCACCCGCATCCGCTACGTCAAGGACGCGGTGGCGCGCAATCCGGACTATCTGTGGCTCAATCAATACAGCAATCCGGCCAACGCCCAGGCCCACGCCAGCACCACGGCCCGCTCCATCCACATCGCCTTCCCGGCGCTGGACTATCTGTTCGTGGGCGCCGGCACCAGCGGCACGCTGATGGGCTGCGTGCAGTATTTCCGGCGCCACTCGCCACGCACCGAAATCATCGCGGTCGACAGCAAGGGGTCGGTGACGTTCGGCCTGGCGCCAGGCAAGCGCTTCATCCCCGGCCTGGGGTCCAGCCAGCGCCCGCCGATCTTCGATCCGGCCGGCATCGGACGCTGCCAGATGGTCGACGAGCGCGCCGCCATCGCCATCTGCCGCTGGCTGGCGCGCAGCAACGGCATCCTGGCCGGCGGCTCGACCGGCACCGTGCTGGCCGGCGTGGCCGCCCTGGCCCAGGAACTGCCGCGCGACGCCACCATCGTCGCCATCTCGCCCGACGCGGGCGAACGCTACCTGGACACCATTTACAACGACGAATGGGTGCGCGAGAAGTTCGGCGCCAACGCGCTGGCAGCCCTGCCGGCCAACGGCGTGGACGCCAGCCTGCGCGCCCTGGTCACCACCTATAAAGGAAAAATCGAATGTTCGAATTCCATGTGATTCCCGGCGCCCGGGTCAGGCAGATCCTGGATGACCATCTGGCGGGCATGGCCGAGCGCGTTGGCCAGGCCTATCTGCGCCATCATGCCGGGCAGACCATCAACCCGGACAGCTATTTCCTGCGCTTTCCCAGCGAGCCGCGCAACCGCATCATCGCCCTGCCCGGCGCCATCGAAGGCGCGGACGGCGTGGCCGGCATCAAGTGGATTTCCAGCTTTCCCGCCAATACCGAACAAGGCTTGCCGCGCGCCTCGGCAGTGATCGTACTCAACGACCGCCGCACCGGCTATCCCATCGCCTGCATGGAAGGGGCGCAGATCAGCGCCGTGCGCACCGCCGCCTCGGCCGTCTTGGGTGCATGGTGGATGAACGGGCGCCAGCGCCATTGCGCCAGCGTCAGCTTCATCGGCGCCGGCGTCATTGCCCGCAATATCGCGCGCATGCTGCGCGTGGAGCGCTGGGCCATCGGCCAGGCCATCGTGCACGACGCCGATCCGGCGTCGGCCGACGCGCTGCAGGCCTGGCTGCGCCGGCAGGACTTTCCGGCCGTGCAGGGCGGCAGCCTGGAGCAAGCCTTGCAAGCCGATCTCGTGGTCTTCGCCACCACCGCGGGCGAACCGTATGTGCAGCCACCCTTCCATTTCCGTCCCGGCCAGATCGTGCTGAACATCTCGCTGCGCGACATCGCGCCGGAATTGATCCTGGCAGCGGAAAACATCTGCGACGACGTCGAGCATTGCATGAAGGCCGGCACCTCGCCCCATCTGGCCGAGCAGTTGAGCGGCACGCGCGCCTTCATGAAGGGCAGTCTGGCCGCCCTGATGCGCGGTGAATTCGAACTGGACCGCAGCCGCCCGCTGATCTTTTCGCCGTTCGGCCTGGGCGTGCTCGATCTGGAGCTGGCGCGCCTGGTGCTGGCCGAGGCGCGCCAGGCGCCGGACACGGTGGCGATCGAGCACTTCTTCGCCGAGGAGGCAAGATGGTGAGCCGCGGCCCCATGCCGGGCTCCGCCGGGCGCCCCTATCAGCTGGCCATCGTGGGCTGCGGCTCGCGCGGGCTGAGCGTGCTGGAAAGGGTGGCGGCGCTGGCCGCGGGCAGCCAGCACCGCGTCGAGGTGCTGGTCTTCGATCCGCAGGAGCCGGGACCAGGCCTGCACTCGCCCGGCCAGCCCGATTACCTGATGCTGAACACGGTGGCCAGCCAGCTCTCCATCTTCCCCGACGACGACGCCCTGGCGGGCCAGCCCGGCCGCGCCGGGCCGGGCTTTTACCAGTGGTGCGTGGAGTACAAGGGCCGGCCCTGCCGCCCGCCGCGCTGCGCCGGCGAGCCAGCGCAGCCGGCCGGTCCGGCCGATTTTCTGCCGCGCGGCTGGCTGGGCGAATACCTGGTCTGGGCTTACCGCCACATCCTGGCCGGCCTGCCGCCCAACGTCAGTGTGCACCACATCGCCGAGCGCGTATCGGACATCGCCCACGGCGACGGCATCGGCTACATTCTCAGCACGCCCTCCGGCATGGCGCGGCAGGCCGACGCCGTGGTACTGAGCATGGGCCATAGCGGCCGGCGGCCGGCCGTTCACACGGCGCCGCCGCTTGCCGCGCCGGGCGCCGGCGTGGCGCTGGAAGGACTGGGCCTGGCCGCGATGGACGCCCTGGCCGCGCTGACCGTGGGCGTGGGCGGCAGCTACCGGCGCGATGCCGACGGCACGCTACGCTACCAGCCTTCGGGCCGGGAAGCGCGCATCGTGATGTATTCGCGCAGCGGCCTGCCCTTCCGTACCCGTCCCGACATCGCGCCCGGCCAGCGCCGCGCTCCGCCCGTGGCGCTGACGCTGGAGGCGGTGGCCGAATTGCGCCGCCAGCATCCGCTAGGCATCGATTTCGAAGCCCAGGTGCTGCCGCTGCTGAAGGCGGAAATGATCGCGGCCTACTACGGCACGACGGCGCGCGACGAGGCGCTGCGCGCGCGCATCGGCGCCTGGTTCCGCGCCGGCCGGCTGGATAAGGAACTGCAGGTGCTGGCCTGCCGCTTCAGCCCCTTCGATCTCGGCACGCTGCTGATGACCGAACTGCCGATGGCGGCGCACGGCGCCGGCTATCAGAACTGGATGCGCGCCTTTATCGAACAGGATTTGCGCGACAGCGCGTGCGGCCTGGCCAACAGTCCCGTGAAAGCCGCCGCCGAAGTCTGGCGCGACTGCCGCGAGCAGCTGCGCCGCGTGATCGACGATCGGGGCCTGACGCCGGCCTCGCAGCGCCTGTTCTTCCAGAGCTATGCGCCGCTGGTCAACCAGCTGGTGGCCGGCCCGCAGAAGGAGCGGCATGAAGAGCTGCTGGCCCTGCTGTCGGCGGGCGTGCTGCGGCTGGCGCGCGTGCGGCGCGTGGAGCGCCGCGGCGCAGGCGCCACGCTGTGGCTGGACGAGGAGGCGCAGCCGCTTGCCATGGACTACCTGGTCGCCGCCCGCATCCCCGACAATCGCCATCCCGAGCAGCAGCCCGAGGCCGTGGCCAGCCTGCGCCGCGCGCAACTGCTGCAATGCCTGGACGGCAGCGGCTTCGGCGTGCGCACCGATGGCCAGGGGCGCGCCATCGACGCGCAAGGACGCTGCGCCGACAACCTATGGGTGCTGGGTCCCCTGGCCGAAGGCTCGACTTACTACAACCATTACGTTCCCTCTTCCGGCGCCTACTCGCGCGCCTTCATGGACGCCCACCGCATCGCGCAAGCGGTGCTGGCGGCCTGCGGCCGGGAACGCGAGGCAGGGCAGCCGGCCGGCCGCAGCTACGCCTGAAGCATGGCGCGGGTCCGATCCCAATACACACAGGATGCCACAGGCATCCGCAAAGGAGACAAAGATGCTTGATCGTCTGGTGGCCGAGTCCGATACCGTCTGGAGCAGGCTGCGCATCGAGGCAGCCGAAACGGCAAGGCAGGAACCGCTGCTCAAAAGCCTGTTGTGCGTCCTCGTTCTGAACTGCCCGTCCCTGGAAAGCGCGCTGGCGCGGCTGATCGCCGGCAAACTGGCCGCGCCCCTGCTGCCCGAGGAGGATTTGTATGCACCGGCGCTGCAGGTGTGCCAGCGCGCGCGCGGCCTCGGCAACGCTGTCCGGCGCGATCTGCTGGCCGCCGTGGAGCGCGATCCGGCCTGCAACAGCCTGGTGCACCCCTTCACCAACCACAAGGGCTTTCAGGCCCTGCAGACCTACCGCATCGCGCATGAGCTATGGCAGGAAGGACGGCGCAGCCTGGCCAGCCATATCCAGGCGCGCGCCTCGGAAGTATTCGGCGTGGATATCCATCCGGCGGCGCGCATCGGCACCGGCGTGTTTATCGACCACGCCACCGGCGTGGTGATCGGAGAAACCAGCGTGGTGGCCGATGACGTTTCGATGTTCCAGGACGTCACGCTGGGCGGCACCGGCAAGGAAAGCGGCGACCGCCATCCCAAGGTGGAGCGCGGCGTGCTGCTGTGCGCCGGCGCCAAGGTCCTGGGCAATGTGCGCATCCGCGTCGGCGCCAAGGTCGGCGCCGGCAGCGTGGTGCTGGGCGATGTCGCACCTTATACCACCGTGGTGGGCGTGCCGGCCCGCCCTACCGCACGCTCGCGCCAGGACGATATGCTGCACTGGCAGCCGGCCGATGCCGCCTCGCTGGCCATCGATTCGCTATGCCTGCCCAAAGTTTAGGAGAACCTCGATGAACCGACTCATCTCCGATCCAGCTTTCTGCACGCCCGGCGCGGCAGCGGACAGCGACTGGTTCAGCTTTGAAAACTATACCGTGGCCTTGCGTGCGCTGCCCTTCTTCCGCTACTCGGAGGCGGTGGATGCCGAGGCGGTAGAGCTGCTGGCGCGCCGCGTCATGGCCGAAGGCATGTGGTCAACCGCGCTGCCGGTGGAGGAAAACACCGGCTACATCATGGACGGCAACCACCGGCTGGCGGTGGCGCACCGGCTGGGTCTGCGCCAGCTGCCCTGCATTCCGCTCTCCTATGAAGACCGGCGGATATCGGTCTGCCACTGGAGCACCGGTCGGCCCTTCGCCGCCAGCGAGATGGAGCGCCTTGCCGAACAAGGCGTGCTGCTGCCTTACAAGACCACGCGCCACCGCTTCGCGCCGACCTTGCCGCGCCTGGAGCTGCCGCTGGAACTGCTGCGCCAGCCCGTGCCCTGAAGCGCGGCCGTCCGTATCAAGCGCCGCTGGCCGGGCGATGTCTTGACCCGCCCCACGCGCGCTTTCCCCTCCCGGAATGCGGCAAAGCGCGCATTGGCTTCCCGCTGCTTGCCAGGCCCGGCAAGCCGGCGATAAAACAACAGTTACTTCGCCATCGGCGCCAGCTGCTCCAGAATCGCGTGCGCCGCCTTGATGCGGGCCGGATTCGGATAGGCCTTGTTTGCCAGCATCACGATGCCGATTTTCTTCCCCGGGACGTACAGCACATAGGCGCCAAAGCCGCCGGTGGAACCGGTCTTGTTGAACAGGGTCATGGCTGGCGCGGCAACCGGCGAGGCAATCCGCTTGACCGGGTTGGCTTCCCAGGTCATGTTGCGGGAGTTACCGTCCTGCAGGCGCTCCAGGCTCACCGGATAGGGATACTGCTCCCATCCCAGGCCCTGCACCATGGCGCCCACCTCGAAGTAGCCGACGTGGGTGCCATCCACCGCGCGCCGCGCCACCGCATCGAGCGGGCTTGGATCGATATTCACCTGCAGGTAGCGGATCATGTCGGCCGCCGTCGACTTCACGCCATAAGCTTCCCAATCGAAGGCGCCGCCGCTCACGCGCACCGGCTTGTTGTCCTTGTTATAGCCCCAGGCATAGTTGGCCTTGGCCGCCTCCGGCACATGGACATAGGTGGCGTTCAATCCCAGCTTGGGCAGGAGCTGCTTTTCCAGGGCGTCGGCGAAATCGCTCTTCAGCGCGGCGGCGGCGGCGTGGCCGAACAGGCCGATGCTGGGATTGGAATAGCGGCGCTGCACGCCTGGCGCGGCGTCCGGCTTCCATTGCTTGAAGTAGGCCAGCTCCTGGCCCCTGCTATCGAACTTTTCCGGGAACTGCAAGGGGAAACCACCGGCGGTATAAGTGGCCAGGTGCAGCAGGCTGGCCTTGTCGACCGCGCTGCCTTTCAGCGCGGGGATGTATTTGCCGGGATGGTCTTCGAAGGACAGCTTGCCCTGCGCCTGGGCGTAAGAAGCCAAGGTAGCAGTGAAGGTCTTGCTGATGGAGCCCAGCTCGAACAGGGTGTTCTCCGTGACCGGCGTGTTTTGCTCGCGCGAGGCCAGGCCGTAGTTGACGAAGACCGGCTGGCCGCCGATGGTTACGGCGACGGCCATGCCGGGTACATCAAATTCCGCCATCACGGGGCGGATGGCGCTGTCGACAATGGCGCGGATCTGCGCGGCCTGGTCGTCGGCCCAGCTGCTGACGGGCAGCAGGCAGGCGGCCATGAGGGCGAGGGTTTTGCAAGAGCGGAGTTTCAAAACAGAGTCCTTTCAGATGCGTGCAAAGCATGCGGTTAAAGCGTTTCCAGCTGCGCTGGCAATTGATTCAGCACGGCAGCGCGCAGGCGCGGTCCGGCTGCTCCTTCCTCCTCCTTCTGGTCCTGAACCAGATAGGCGAATACGATCGTGCGGCCGCCCTTGGCCGCCCAGCCCACAAACCAGCCGTAGGCGCGCGTCTTGTCTTCCTTGCCGTCGGCCTTGACCGGGTAGCCGGTGCCGGTCTTGCCGTACACTTCCCAGCCGTTGGCGAAGCTGGCCAGCTTGAACAGGCGGGCGCTCATCTCATACGCCTGCGGCTGCAGCGGCAGCTCACGCCGGGCCATGCGGCGCAGGAAGGCGATCTGTTCATCGCCCGAAATCTTGAGCGAGGAGTTGATCCAGGCGTAGCCCAGGCCATTGCCCGCTCCCGCATCGCCGGCAACGTCGCGGTTGCCATAGCCGAAGTCCGCGATATAGCGCTGGAAGCGCGCCGCGCCCAGCTGCCGCGTGACCTGCTGCGCATACCAGACCGACGAATACTTGATCCAGCTGGTAGGATCGAGATCCTGGCGCCACTCGGGAATCCAGGCCGGATAGCCTTCCTTGAACGGCAGCACGGGCGTGTGCGCGTCACGCAGGAAGCCGCTGTCATAGCCCATCAGGCTGACCGCAATATTGAAGGTGGAAGCGGGCGTGACGCGCGCCTCGCATTGCCCTTCGCGCTGCAGCACCCGGCCGCTGGCCACATCCATCAGCTGCGTGCAGCGGATGGTGGCAAGTGCCTCCAGGTCCGGCGCCACATTGCCGGCCAGCGCGGATTGCAGGGCGAAGTTGCCCGTGGCCAGACCCACCAGCGTGGCCACGCCAGCCCAGCGCGCCCTGCGGCTGCGCAGCACGCTGCCCGGCTGGCGGATCAGGGCTAGACGCGAAGCCAGCGTGGATGCGTCGATGCTGCCGAAGGCCAGCGCCATTTCCGGTGGGCGCGCTTGCAGCTTGAGCTGGGCCAGCAGCGCGGCGGCATACACTTTGCGCTGGGCCGCCGGACGGCCGCGCAGCACATCGCGGTCGCAGCCCAGCTCCTGCGCCCAACCCAGGCTGGCGCGCAGCAGGCGCATGAAGGGGTTGAACCACAACAGGGTTTGCAGCGCGAGGCCCAGCGCCATCCACTGCAGGTCGCGGCGACGTAAATGCGTCAGCTCATGCTCGACGATCATTTGCTGCTGCATGGCGTCGAATTCGCGCAGGTGGCGTGGCAGCAGCAGACGCGGACGCAAAGGGCCGAGCAGCATGGGCGAAATCGGCGCATCGACCTCGATGACCTGGGCGCGGCTGGCGCGCGCCAGCTCGCTGCCGAAGCCCGCATGCGCTTCGCACTCGGGCAAACCTTGGCCGCTGCCAGCCAGCCGGTTCAGCATGCGCTGACCATGCAGCAGGCGGCCCAGGGTATAGGCCAGGCCAAGCAGGTATACGGCCAGCCAGGCATGGGCGGCCAGGTTCAGCCAGGGGCGCTCGGCGCGCTGCGCCTGGGCCAGCGGCGCCACGGGCAGCGACGACACGGCAGCCGGCGCGGCGGGCGCCAGATAATGCGAGACCGTCTCGGTCGCGCCTTCGATCGGCAGCAGCAGGCGTACCCGCTCGGCGTGCGGCAGCAGAATCAGCACGAAGGTGCCGATCACGGTCAATTGTCCCAGCAGCCAGATCGAACGCTGGGCCGCGAGTGCCGGCAGATAGCGGCGCAGCAGCGCGCTCAATCCCCACACGCTCAGGCCAGCCAGCAGACAGCCCAGGCTGGCCAGCAGGAAGCGCAGCAGCACAAGGTCGAAGGAACTCACTGCTGCGGCTCCTCGTCGTCCGGCCAGTCGTTCAGCATCTGTTCGAGCTGCGCCAGCTCCTGCGCATCGACCAGCTTACTGCCGGTGAACATATTGACGGGCAGCGGCGCGTCCATCTCCATCACGCGGCGGCCGAAGTCGCGCGCGAACGCCGCCAGGGTCCCGACTTTTTCCAGCTGCGCCGCGTAGACCTGCACGCCGTGACGCATATTCTGCGCCACCATCTCTTTTTCCAGCATGCGCTCCAGCGTCTTGCGCGTGGACGAAAAGGACCAGCCGAGTTCACGCTCGACTTCCACATGGATTTCGCGCGCGCTGAGGGGCTGCTGCTTCCACAGCGCTTTCAGCACGCATAGTTCGGTTGAGGAGGGAATTGCCATGGTTAACATTGAGTATGTGACGATAATGGCGAGTATGCGACATATGTCACAAACCTGTCAAGCCGTGCCGGATTTGACCTGGATCAAATTTCCCCCACTCTTCGGGCGCAATCCGCAAACATTTGTAGACGCATCAAACGCCGGGTTTTAGTCTGGGTATAAGGGAATCCCCCCATCACCAGGCTCGTCAAGGAGATCGCCATGTCGTATCAAACCATCGTGGTTCATGCGGACAAATCGAAAGGCTCGTCCGCACGCATTGGGCTCGCAGCCAAACTGGCGCAGCAGGAACGGGCGCACCTGGTCGGCACAGCCTTGACCGGCATTCCGCGCTATATGTATGCCGGCAGTCCTTTCGATATGACCGGCATCGTGATCGGCGACGTCGCCGCCACCGCCGAACGGCGGGCGGGAGAAGCACTGTCCGAGTTCGAGCGGCTGGCAGCCAGGGTGGAACTGAAGTCGAGCGAAAAACGGCTGCTCAACGACGACGAATACAGTGGCCTATGTCTGCAGGCGCGCTACGCCGACCTGGTGGTGCTGGGCCAGGCCGATCCGGATGGTCCCGACCACGGCGCCCTGCTGCACGACCTGCCCGAATACGTGGTGCTGAACAGCGGCCGTCCCGTGCTGGTGGTGCCTTACATCGGCCAGTTCGCCACCAGCGGCAACCGCGTACTGGTGGCCTGGAACGGCAGCGTGGAAGCGGCGCGCGCCGTCACCGGCGCCCTTCCCCTGCTGCGCCGCGCCGCCAAAGTCACCATCGCCGTCTTCGATCCGCAGATCGGCAGCCGCGCCCATGGCGAGGAACCGGGCGCCGACATCGCGCTCTATCTGGCGCGCCATGGCGTGAATGTGGAGGTCACGGTCGAACAGCGTCCGGCCACGTCAGATGTAGGCAATGCCCTGCTCTCGCTGGCGGCGAATATTTCGGCCGACCTGATTGTGATGGGTGCATATGGCCACACCCGCCTGCGCGAAATGCTGCTGGGCGGCGCCACGCGCACCGTGCTGGCGTCGATGACGGTGCCGGTGCTGATGGCGCACTAGGCGCCGCTTAGGGGTTCACAGGAAAGGCCACTTGAGGATGCCCTTCGCATGCAGCACCGGGCGGGCGATCAGGTAGCCGAGGGAGAAGCCGAAGGCCAGCAGGCTGCTGGCTTCGCCCATGAAGGCGAGGAAGAGGCCCGCCACCAGGGACACCGCCACCAGCATCAGCAGCCAGACTTCGATGCTCATGAAGTATGCTGCAGCCTCGCGCCACACGCGCAGCGTCAGGGCACAGATTTCCTTGATGGTTTTGACTTCGTGACTCATGAGATTATCGACAATATTGCAGTAGGCCGGAAATGAAAAATCGCCGGCTAGCGGCGATTTTTTCAAGCCTATAACTCTACCATACTTCACGCCGGCTCCAGGCTTTTGAGATAGGCGCGGAACATGGCGTTCATCGCCTCGGCATAGGTCTCGATTTCGTCCGCCGTGCGCGGCGTTTCCGAGAACTGCTTGCCGACCGTGCTCATTGTGGTGATGATCATATCCGTGGCGATGGCGCGCGCAGCTTCGTCCACGGACGGCAGCAACTCGCGCATGAACAGTGCAATATTCTGCTCGCCCTCGGCCCGCGCCGCCTTGGCTTCGGGCGCATCGCGGTACAGCGGCGCGGCATCGTCCAGCGCGCGCCGCACAGCCGCCTCGTCGCATTCGGACTGGATGAAGGCATGCACCATGCGGCGCAGCCTTTCCAGCGGCGGCTGGCTGGCGTCGCCCAGAATATTCCACAGCATGGCGCCGGTCTCGCGCCACTCGTCGCTCTGCAGCCGGAACAGGATCGAAGCCTTGTTCGGGAAGTACTGGTACACCGATCCGATGCTGACCCCAGCCCGTTCCGCCACCCGCGTGGTGGTGAAGCGCCGCACGCCCTCCTTCGCCAAAACCTGAATAGCCGCCTCCAGAATCGCTGAAACCAGCTCTGTGGAACGGGCCTGTTTCGGCTTCCTGCGCGAGGAGATCGGGGCGTTTTCGTGGTCGGTCATGGCAGGGTTCCGGAAAGCGAATAGAAAATATGAAGGATTATTCATATTATTACCTCTCCCAAAACAAAAGGAAATACCCTTATGACGCCCCTGACCTCCGCTCCCCTCGCCACGCTGCTGAATCGCCTGTTCGAGGAAGCCGACGCCCTGAATATCCTGGCCATTCCGGCCGTGGCCGAATTGTCCGAAGCGCAGCTCAAGCAGCTGATGCAGAGCAAAACCGATTACGCCGACCTATACGGCCGGCTGAAAGATGCCGCGCTGCCCGTCTCGCGCGCCACCGGCAGCCTGCTGTATATGCTGGCGCGCAGCATGCGCGCCCATGTGATCGTGGAATTCGGCACCTCCTTCGGCATCTCCACCCTGCATATGGCCGCCGCCTTGCGCGACAACGGCGGCGGTCTGCTCATCACCAGCGAATTCGAGCCGTCCAAGGTGGCGCGGGCACGCGCGAATCTACAGGCGGGCGGGCTGGACGACCTGGTGGACATCCGCGCCGGCGACGCGCTGCAAACCCTGGGCCGTGACCTGCCGGAAAAGATCGACCTGCTGTTGCTCGATGGCGCCAAGGCGCTCTATCCCGACATCCTGGACCTGGTGGAAAGCCGGCTGCGGCCCGGCGCCCTCATCGTCGCCGACAATGCCGACGACAGCCCCGAGTACCTGGCGCGCGTGAGGGCGCCTGCCAGCGGCTACCTCTCCACGCCGTTCGCGGAGGATGTCGAGCTGTCCATCCGGCTGGGGTGACAACAGAGAGTGGCGCGGCGCTGCTTACGGATGGGTCCGGCTATTTCTTCTATTTCTCTTGAACCCAGTTATTGTTCTTCGCAAACTCAAACGCGTCTGCCGCAGGCAGGCGAAAAACCTGGAATGGCGTATCGCCCGCCTTGAGATAGCCATCGATGCCTGTTGTAACAGTACCGGTATTCTTGAGCGGGAAGGAGAACAGCTGGATGGCGGTCCTCGGCAGCGTGTATGCGCTCTCGATCACATCATCCTTTAAGGTATAGACATTGTTCGACCCAGCAAAATGAGCGCTGTCGAAGCTCTTGTTCAGCAAGCAGATCATCTGATGGGACTGGACCAGCGGGCGGCTTTGCACACGTTGATTGATATACGCGATGATAACGATATCGAGCGGCTGAATATCCGCCAGATTATCGAACTTGAGGATGACTCCGTTCTCATAGTCGGGCATAAAGTCGTGCTGGACATAGCAGGCTCGGTCGTTAAGATTACCGGAGTTGAATTTGAATGCTTTGCCGTGGGCCTGGAAATTCAGATCATAGGCGAAGTGATAGCAATTTTTGCCCGCTCCAATAGCTGCCAGGGCTTTCATATCGTAGCTTTTGCCGTTCAGTTTATATTTGCTTGCGACTTTCATTTTTCTCCTCGGTCAAAAAACGGCGGCCCGCCATCGGGCCGCCTTTTCCTTACAGCCAGTTCACCCCTTTGATCTGCAGGAAGAGCGCGCTCAGCGCATCGTTCCAGCGCTCGCAGCGGCCGGCCAGTCCAACGAAGATGTGCTGGTTGCGGTCGTCGTAGGAGAAGATCGGCTCCAGATTGCGGTTATTGCCGCCCACTCCCACGCCCTGCGGGAAGTTGCTGGTCTTGATGCGGATATAGTCGATGTAGATATTGCCCTCGCCCGCCGGCACGGCAATCTCGGTGATGTAGTCGGCGTCACCGAGCGAAATGTTTTCGACCTGGTTGCCCTGTTCCTGGCCGTGGGTGAATTTGGTGGTCTGCCCGTTGGCATCCTTGTAGGTGATCTCGATCAGGTCGACATAGGCGTCGCCGCGCAGGCGCACGTGGCTGACGCGCAGGCCGCGATCGAGAAAATCGCCGGTCGTCACATCGTGATAAGGCTGGCCGCCGCCGCCGCCCAGGCGCTTGCTTTGCCGGGTCTCGTACTGGATCGATGGCCAGCCGTAAACGGCCGCAGGCAGATGGGGATTTTCCAGCGGCGTGCTGGGCGACTGGTTGAAACGGTTGCGCAAGTCGTTGCAGGCATCCAGGTCGGCCTGGATCTGACGCTGGCGTTCCTGCGTCGCGCTGTCCAGCGTGCAGCCGTAGCGCCGCATGGTCTGCTCCAGATTGGCCAGACGCTGCTTGATGCCGATCAGCCGCGCCTCCTTGGCCAGCAAGCCTTCCTGGGCGCCCGTGCCGTTGAACAGCTGGCGGTTGTGCGCCAGCGCGCCCAAGGCGGCTTCCATCCCCGGTTGCGAGAAGACGTGCTCATAGCCGGTGGTCTTGAAGCCGACGGTGCCGGTGGGCAGGTTGTTGGCCGCCTCGAAGAAAGCATAGGCGGTGCGGATGACGTCCTGCTCGCCGGACATGGTGAAGCTCGATCCGATCACGGCCTGGTGCAGTTCGACGTTCTGGCTGATCTGCGTGACCGCATGCGAGAAGTTGCTGCCGGCCTTGCCCGATACGGTGACGTTCTCGATGATGCCGGAAGCTTCGATCTTCGCCTTCAATTCCAGCTTTTCCTCCCGGCTCTTGCAGCGATAGGCGTACACGGCGAAGTATTGCGCGCCGCGTATGAGTTCGGAGACATAGGCGTCGCCATACAGCTTGCAAAACAGGTCCAGCTCCCCCGCTGTGGCCGGCACGGGAATATCGTCGTGCAGCTGCACCGTCTTGCAGAAGTGGCTCTTCGACACCACGCTGGCCTTCACCACGATGCAGAGGCTGTGCTCGCTGAAGCGCAGCTTTTGAAACAGGCTGAATTTTTCCGAGTAGCCGCCGATATCCTCGACCGCGATCTTGCGGCCGACGCTGATTTCCAGGCTTTGCTTGAGCGTATCTTCCTCCGAGCACAGCGATACCGCGATCTCGCTGTTGCCGCCGGTCGTGTCGAGCACCTGCGTGTGGACGGCCGTTTGCAGCGGTCCCAGCGTGCACGAATAGCCTTGGCCGATATTGAATGCGCTTGTCGCGGCGGTTTGGTTTGCCATGTCTAGCTTTCTAAGTTGTTGAGATAGTGGGAAACGAATGTTAACGAAATAACATTGCCAACCTTTTACCGTTTGTGCGGCCGATAGCGCTCCGCCACGCATTGCACTCAATGCTAAAATTGCATGTTTTTTTGCCTACCGTTATGCAGCGGGCCTGCTTTCCCGCCGTCAGGCCGCGCTGGAAACCGAATTGAGCCCTTTGGTCATGCAATTGGTCGGCAAGATCGACCGCATCTTCTACACGCAGTCCTGCCTCGACCAGGCCGCCGAGCTTTCCATCCAGGGACTGGCGCGGGCCTGTGGAATGAGCCGCTTCCAGCTGCAGCGGCGATTCAAAAAGGAGACGGGCAGCAGCCCGCAGGAGTTCATCGCGGCGCAAAGGCTGGACGTGGCGGCCGCCTATGTCCGCCTGAGCAACCAGCCCCTGCTCGATGTCGCCATCAGCATGGGTTATTGTGGCCAGCAATCGTTCACCCGCGCCTTCACGCGGCGCTGGGGCCTATCGCCGCAACGCATGCGGCTAAGCGCCAGGGCGCAATATGCCCACTGTTTCGCCGGTCCGGCCGACGCAGCCATCGCCCAGCGCATCGTCCATTGGCGCGCGCCAAGGCGGCTCTGGTTCAAGCGCTATACCGGTCCCTATGACTGCGTGCCTGAGCACTGGACCAAATTCAAAGGGGAACTGGCGGGGCTGGCGCAGCGCGTCAAGCCGCCCTATTACGGCATCATCTACGATGATCCGGACATCACGCCGCCGCAGCGGATACGCTATGGCTGCGCTATCGAGGCGTCGGCGGGCGCTGCGCCCGAGGGCTGGTTGGAGCTGGACGTCGCGCCGTCGCGCTTCGCTGTTTTCTCGATCTGCTGCAGCTATCTGGAGGGGGTGGCGCGGCTGCGGCCGCGCGTGCTGTCATGGTTTGCCGCCCAGCGCGCAACTTTGGGCACGGCCGGCGTGTTCGAGCTGTATGAGGAACTGCCGGCCAGCGAGCAGCGCGCCATACAGCTGCACGTGTCGCTGGCCGATTGAGGGTGGGAGAAGACTATTCCCCGGCCTGGTGGAATACGAGATCGTCGACGCGGCGGCCGTTGCACAGGTGCTCATCGATGATGCGGTCCATGTTCTCCGGCGTGACGTTGTAGTACCAGGTGCCGTCCGGCTGGACGCAGACAATCGGACCGCCCTTGCACGCGGCGAAGCAGCCCACGCGGCTGCGCTTGACGCGCAGGTCGCCCGCGTTCAGGCCAGCGGCCTTGAACTTGTCGCCCAGGCTGTCGAACAGCACCTGCGATTCGCCGTCGGCACTGCAGCGCGGGCCGGTGCAGATCAGCAGGTGGCGGCGGTAGTCGCCGATCTTGGGCTTGACCACCCCGGTGGCGGTGGCGCCGCCTGCGCTTTCGTCGGCGGCGCTCATGCTTCGCCTTCCTCGGCGGCGGCCATTTCGATCTCCACCGGCTCGGCCAGCGTGTCACGGATGTAGTCGGCCGGCAGACGGTGGCGCGCGGCCAGGGTGTCGATGCTGTCGCCGGCCGCGTGTTCGGCCTGCAGGGTCTCCAGCCAGCCGAGCAGACCAGTGCTCAGGGAACGGCCGGCGCGCTCGCCTTCGCGGGTGGCGCCGCCCTCCTCCATATCGTATTTATTGGCGTAGCCGCGCGGCGTGACCATCAGGCCGTGGCGCACGAAGGTATTGCTGTTGCCGATCAAAACGGTGCTCAGCATGCCAATATCGGCTTCGGCCATGCTGTCGAGCGTGGTGAAGACGATGTTCTCACGGCGGCGGTAGGCGCTTTTCACGATGGCGACCGGCGTATCAGGACGGCGGTGGCGCAGGAACAGGCGCTGCGCTTCCAGGATCTGGCGCGTGCGGCGGCCGCTCTTGGGGTTGTACAGCGCGACCACGAAGTCCGCCATGGCCACCGCGTCGAGGCGGCGCGCGATGGTGGGCCAGGGCGTGAGCAGGTCCGACAGCGAGATGGCGCAGAAATCGTGGGTCAGCGGCGCGCCCACCAGGGCGGCGCAGCTGTTCAGGGCCGAGGCGCCGGGGATGATTTCAACCGCCACCGGATCGTCCGGCGTCCAGCCGGCCTGGAACAGCACCTCATAGGTGGGGCCGGCCATGCCGTAGACACCCGCGTCGCCGGAGGAGATCAGCGCCACTTTCTTGCCGGCGCGCGCCGCTTCCAGCGCACTGACGGCGCGGTCCAGTTCTTCGGTCATCGACTTGCGGATGATCTCCTTGCCTTCGATCAGGTCGGCCACCAGCTTGATGTAGGTGACGTAGCCGATCACCACGTCGGCTTCGGCGATGGCGGCGCGGGCGCGCTGGGTCATATGGTCAACGCTGCCGGGGCCAATCCCCACCAGCATGATCTTGCCCGCACCAGCGGCGGACACTTCGAGTTCTTCGTTCATGGATTCTTCCTTGCGATCGAGACGGTGGCATTGCGGCCATCTACGCCCCGGAGTTTATGTTTTTCGACGAGCAGTGCGCTCATGGGGGTATCGGGTCCGGCGGCCAGCAGCGCGGCCGCTTCGCTCACCGACGGCGTGCCGGTATAACGCCGCACCGTTTCGGAGGGATGCGGCACCGGCACGACAGCCAACTGCTCCGCTTCATAGAAATGCAGCGGCCAGCCGTATTCCTCGGCCAGCGCCAGCAGCGCGGCTTCGTCCTTTTTCAGCGTGATGGTGGCGGCGGCCGTCACCTGCTCGCGCGTGGCGCCCGCTGCGGCCAGCGCCGCCTGCACGGCTTCGCGCACGGTTTCCAGCAGCACGCCGCGGTCGCAGCCCAGGCCGACGGTGAAGGCTGTCATGCAGCGTCCTGCGGCGGGCGGTAGACCACCAGGCGCTCATGCAGCGCGTCCCAGCGCTCGGCCGGCACTTCGGCATGCGTCACCCACAGCAGAGCCGCAAAGCGTTCCAGGTCCACTTCATCGAAGCGGCTGAAACGGTGGATGTTGTCGGGCAGCGGCGTGGGACGGGTCCACCAGTCCGGGCTGCCGGCTTCCTGCACGAAGGCGATCGGCTCGCCGTTCACCACATGGGCCGAAACGCGCGTGATATTGATCTTCGGCGCTTCCACGCGCCAGCCCAGGTGGCGGCCCAGGATATCGACCGGGATGGTGCGGCCGACGTCGGAGGCGGTGGTCAGCACCGGTGCGGCGCCCATCAGATCGGCCACGCGCTCGCTCCATTCGTTGGCGCCGCCGACGTGGCCCGACAGCACCGGGATCACGTACTGGCCAGCGTCATCGACCACGATCACGCCCGGGTCTTCGTCCTTGCTGCGCAGATGCGGTGCGATCAGGCGCACCACCGCGCCCAGCGAGACAAAGAAGATAATCTGATCATAGCCTTCAAACAGCGGGCCGATCTCGTCGCGCAAGGCGCCTTCGTAGGCGCGCACGGTGTTGGTCAGGCCGGCGAATTGCGCAGCGAATTTGGCCGAGGTGCAGATATCGGCTTCCGGCAGGTCGGCGGCCAAGCGCGCGGCCAGGCCGGCGCCATGCTTGGTGATGGCCACCAGGCTGAGGCGCGGGCTGGCTGGATTAGGGATGGGGGCGCTGCTCATTCGATCTCCGTTAATAAGGGTTGCGGGCCGCTCTTCTTGAGGCAGCCCTTGATGCGTTCGCCGCGAATGCGGTAAGGGTGCTTGACGATCAGCAGCGACAGGTAGCTGACCTTGGTGCCGCGCAGCGTCAGGATTTCGGCGGCGCTGAAACGCCGCTCGTCCGGCGCGCCGACGCGCTCGATGAAGTGGGAACCGGCCAGCAGGTCGCGCTGCTCCAGCCAGTCGATCAATTCGTCGAGTATGGGCTTGACCTTCATCAGCACCAGGGTGTCGAAGTCGGGCAGCAGGCGGTCGACAGCGCTCACGCCATAAGCGGCGGGCACGATGGCGACAGTGTCATCCTGCTCCGCGAACGGAACCGGCACCTGGGCGCAGGCGGCGGTGAAGGAATTCACGCCGGCGATGGTCTGCACAGGGATATGTTCATCCAGGTTGCGCACGGTGCGCGCCAGGTGGCCGAAGGTGGCGTAGGTGCTGGCATCGCCTTCGACCAGGAACAGCACATCGCGCCCGGCGCGCAGCCAGGGCAATATGGTTTCGGCGGCCTTGAGCCAGGCGCGCGCCAGCTTTTCGCCGTCGTGCGTCATAGGGAACAGCAGCAGCGCATGTTCGTCGGGCGGCGCCAGTCCGGCGCGCTGCACGATGTCAAAAGCATAGCTGGGCGTCTTGCCGCTGCGCGCCGGGTAGACCCAGACGGCGTCGCGGCGCTGCAAGGCTTCCCAGGCGGCGCGCGTGATCAGGCCGGGATCGCCCGGGCCGAGCGAAATACCCCACAGGGTGCCGCGTACGGTAGCGTCACGCATCGGCCGCCTCCGTTTTGACGGCAGACACATCGCGGCGCGCGCAGACGATCCACACCGGATTCTCGGCCGCCATGCGGTGCATGTGCAGGATGGGCTTGCTGCGCGCGGCCTGCAATTGCAGAACGTCCCAGCTTACGCCCTCGCCTTCCAGCGCCTGCAGGGCGGCGGTGGCGGTGGCGAGATTTTCCAGCGTGACGAAATTCATCACCAGCGCGCCATGCGGGCGCAGGCGGCGCATCACGCCTTCGATCAGCGTGGACAGCTCGCCGCCCGAACCGCCGACGAAGACGGCGTCCGGATCGGGCCAGGCATCCAGTCCCTCCGGCGCCTTGCCGTGGAACAGGCTGTAGTTGCTGACGCCGAAGGCCGCATGGTTCTGGCCCGCGATGGCATGGTCGGCCTCGTTCTTCTCGATGGCGTAGACGTGGCCCTGTTGGCACAGGCGCGCCGCTTCCAGGCCCACCGAGCCGGAACCGGCGCCGATATCCCAGACCACGCTATCGGCGCGCAATTGCAGGCGCGCTAGGCTGACGGCGCGTACTTCCTGCTTGGTGATCAAGCCTTTCTCCGGCTGGCGTTGCACGAATTCGCTGTCGGCCAGGCCGAAACGCACCGGGCGCGGGGCCGGTGTCACGCGCCACAGCAGCACCACATTCAGCTCGGCAAAGCGCATCTCCGCCGCCTCCTGCGGACTGAGTTCGGCCAGCACGCGCTCCTCCGGCTGCAGCAGGTTTTCCGCCACCGCCATATGGAAATCGTCGCCCAGGCCTTCGGCCAGCAGCAGGCGCGCGATGCGGTCGGGGCTATTGTCAGGACTGGTCAGTACCAGCAGGCGTGGATGCTGGCGCGCAGCCTGGGCCAAGGCATACAGGCCGTGGCTGGGCGCACTGCCGCGCATCCACTCACCCGCATCGCGCGCATGCACCGAAACAATACGCGCATCCTGCCAGGGCAGGCCGATGCGCGCACAAGCCAGTTGCAGCGTGGAGAGGTTGGGCAGGATGTCGAGCGCCTGCACGCACAGGTGCTGGGCCAGGTATGGCGCAATGCCGTGGCATAGCGGGTCGCCGGTGGCCAGCACCACGCAGGCCAGATGGTCGGCGCGCGCGGCGCGCACCCACTCCGGCACTTCTTTCAGCTTGCCGGTCAGGTCGTGGCGCGTGGCGCCGGACTTGAACTCACCGCCCAGCAGGGCCAGCGTGCGCGCGCCGCCGATCACCACGTCGGCGCTGCGCAGATAGGCCAGCGCGGTCGGGCTCAGACTGGCGACGCCGTCATCGAGCACGCCGATCACACGGCAGGGGTTGGGGTCTTTCACGCAGGTGTCCATGGATTCACTCGGGTTCTGGTTCAGGATCGACATCGACGATATGGTCGATGCCGGTGCGTCCGGCGCTGGCGGGACGCTCTTGCGGCAAGGCGGGTGCCGACCACACATCAGCCACTTTCTGGCCGGTGAAGTCGCACACCAGCACGCGCAGCTGGAAGTTGCGGCCATAGCGGTCGGGCGCGGTCAGGGTGTCGATCGCGGCCTGGGCCAGGGCATGGTGGAAGGCGTCGCCCAGCCCGCGCTCGACCATCAGCTCGGCGCCGAAGCGCGCGGTTTCGGCGGCGGCGATGGCCACGCAGTCCTCCTCGGCCGCGCCAATCTGGCGCGCGATCCTTGCCACCAGGTCGGTATCGACTTCGCTGCGGTTGGCGTGGGTGATGGTTTCGCCCTGGGCGATCTTGGTCAGCTTGCCCACCATGACGGCCATGACCACCAGGCCGATGCCCTGGGCCACCACCTCATCGAGGGCGTAGCGCAGGAAGTCGCCCATCTGCACGAAGCAGGCGGCGGGCAGTTCCGGGCGTTCCTCGCGCAGCGTGGTCATGGAGAAAGTCTCGGTACGTCCGCCGGTGGTCAGCGACACCATATTGTGGCCGGCGGTGGCGGCCACCTGGACGCCCTGCACCACGCTGGCGCGCCAGGCCGCCGTCGAATACGGCTTGACGATGCCGGTGGTGCCAAGAATGCTGATGCCGCCCAGGATACCCAGGCGCGCATTGGTGGTCTTCTTTGCCATCACCTGGCCGTCCGGCACGCTGATAGTGACTTCGATGCCATGCTCCGCCAGCAGTTCAGGCGCGGCTTCGAGCAGGTTGTCGGCGATATTGCGGCGCGGGACGGGGTTGATGGCCGGGCCGCCGACTTCCAGGCCCAGGCCCGGCATCGTCACCGTACCGACGCCGTCGCCGGCGACATAGGTCACGACACCCGCCTGGCCGGGCAACAGGCGCAGGTCCACCGTGAGATGGGCGCCGTCGGTGCAATCCGGGTCGTCGCCGGCAAACTTCACCACCATGGCGTGCGCGCTTTGCGCATCGCAGCGTCCATCGTGGACGGCGAAGTTCACCCGGCTGCCGTTCGCCAGCAGGCTTTCGATTTCCTCCGGCACGCGGCCGGTGGCCAGGCCCAGCACCGCCGCGCGCGCGGCGGCAGCGGAACAGGCGCCGGTACTGAACCCGGTACGAGTACCGCGTTCGGCCTTCTCTTTCATGGATGCTCCGCCTGCAGGGTCTTCTGGCGCGCTTCGGCCAGCGCCAGCAGCGCGTGCAGCGCCGCCACCACCAGGGTCGAACCGCCCTTGCGGCCACGGATCACGATCCAGGGCACTTCGTTCACTTCGGCCATCAGGTCTTTCGATTCGGCGGCCGAGACGAAACCGACCGGCATGCCGACCACCAGGGCCGGGCGCACGCCCTCTTCGCGGATCAGGCGCACCAGCTCGATCAGCGCGGTGGGCGCGTTGCCGATGCCGACGATGGCGCCATCCAGCAGGCCAAGGCGGTGGGCCTTGCGCATGGCTTGCACGGCGCGCGTGGTGTCCTCGGCCTTGGCGGTTTCGATCACGTCGGCATCGCTGATGAACTGGTGGGTCTTCATGCCGAAGTGCGCCAGGCGCGGCTGCGACAGACCGGAGCAGATCATCTCCACGTCCGCCACCACCGGCGTACCGCCGGCCAGCATGGCCTGGATGCCCGTTTCCACGGCTGCGGAATGGAAATCGGTCAGGCCGTTGAAGTCGAAATCGGCATTGGCGTGGATCATGCGACGCACGATGGGCCACTGATCCTCGGCATAAGAATGCGGGCCGGTTTCCGCGTCGATGATGGCAAAGCTGTCATGCTCGATGACCTGGCCGGCGCGGGTCAGCTGTTCAGTGACGGTATTGACGGTGCTCATGCTGGCTGATCCTCCGCTTTGGCATGGGTATGACTATGATCGTGCGGGTGGGCGTGATCATGGCCATCGTGGTGCGCGTGCGCATGGCTGTGGTCATGATCGTGATGGTGGCCGTGCTCGTGCTCATGCGCGTGCTCATGTCCATGCTCATGTTCGTGGCCGTGTGCATGATCGTGCGCATGGTCATGGGTATGCGCGTGCGAGTGGCCGTGGCCCAGATCGTGGGCGATTTCGCGGTAGCTGCAACCGTCGCATGGCAGGCGGCTGTCCGGCACGCCGGCGCGCAGGTTTTCCACGCGCTGGTCCATCAGCGCAAAAATCTCCGGCTCGAAGCCGAAATGCTCGGAGCAGGCGAAGCGGATCTGCGGATACTGGCCGCGCAGATGCTCGACCTGGCGGTGGATGCGCTGCATCAGCGTGCCGGTATACAGATAGTACGGCAGCACCACGATCTGGCGCATGCCAAGCAGCACATGGCGCTGCACCACTTTTTCCAGGCGCGGCCAGGTGATGCCGGTGAAGGCCAGGTCGACCAGCTCGTGATCACCTTCCTCCAGCAGCCAGCGCGCCATCTTGGCCATTTCGCCGTTGGCGCCACGGTCGGAAGAACCGCGCCCCAGCACCACCACGCCGGTGGTGGTCGGATCGGGCATGTCGAGCGCGCCCATCGCCTTGCGCAGGCGGCGCTTCAGAATTGCGAGGATAGGATCGCAGGCCGTCAGGTGCGGCGCCAGCAGGATTTCGGTCTGCGGACAGGCAGCGCGCGCCTGCTCGATGGCCTCCGGGATTTCCATCTTGACGTGGCCGGCCGCGTTCAGGATCAGCGGCACCACCAGCACGCGGCGCGAAGTGCGCGCAGCGCTCAGCAGCGATGCGTTCAGCTCGGGCGGCGCGAACTCGATGAAGCACAATTCGATGCGCCATTCGGGATGGCGCGCCCGCCATTGCGCCGTGAACTCGCGGATTTCCTGGTTGCCGGAATCCTCGCGCGAGCCGTGGCCGACGATCAGGATGGTGTCTTTTGCTGGCATCATGATAGCTTGGTTCATGCGCTGGCCTTTCTGAAACGGTGGGTGAATGTGGGGTCGTAGAGTTTGGAACGCGCCAGGGTTTCCCAGTGCAGCGCGCCCAGCGTGGGGCTGGCGACGATCATGGCCTGGCTGGCGACGCCGGCCTCGCGGCAGCGCTGCTTGATGTCGGCCAGGGTGCCGCGCAGGATGCGTTCCTCGCCCGGCCAGCTGGCTTTATGCACCACCAGCATGGGCGCGTCTTCTGGCCAGCCAGCGGCGCGCAACGCGGCTTCCACCTTGTACATCAGTGTGATCGAGAGGAAGATGCAGAGCGTGGTGCGGTGCGCCGCCAGGCTGGCCAGATCCTCGCCCTCGGGCATCGGCGTGCGGCCTTCGACGCGGGTGAAGATCACGCTTTGGGTGACTTCGGGCAGCGTCATCGACTCGCCCGCCGCCGCCATCGAAGCCATGGCCGAGGACACGCCCGGCACCACGGCCCATTCGATACCGGCGGCCACCAGCGGGCGCGCCATTTCGATCAGCGCGCCATACAGGCCCGGATCGCCGGTCTGCAGGCGCACCACGATGGCATGCTTGCTTGTCTGCTCGATCAGCCACTCGGTCATTTCTTCCAGCGTCATATCCTTGGAATCGCGGATTTCGCAGCCGGCCGGTGCGTACAGCGTGGCGGCACGGTCCACCAGCGAACCGGCGAACAGCACCGCGCCCGCTTGCGACAGCAGCTTCTGGCCCTTGACGGTGATCAGTTCCGGGTCGCCTGGGCCTGCGCCCACGAACCAGACCTTGCCGAGCGATGCGGCGCCTGGGTTGGATGTCATACGTTTATCTCTCCTGGGTATTCAAGCACTGGCAGCGCGCGCAGCGCCTCCAGCAATAGATCTGTACTGCGCGGCGCCGGTCCTGGCGGCAGCACGCCGCGCTTTACCAGCTCGGCATGCAGGGTCAGCGCCAGCGGCGGATGCTGGCCTGCGGCGCGCAGCGCCTCGGTCTGGGTCGCCAGTTGCGCTGCCGGGCCGGAAGCGATGCAGCGGCCCGCCGCCATCACATGGATATCGTCAGCCCAGCGGAAGGCGAAATCGACGTCGTGCGTGGACAGCAGCACCGTCACGCCGCGCGCCGCCAGACGGTCCAGCAACGCGGCCAATTCGGCCTGCATCGGCGCATCCAGTCCAGCCATCGGCTCATCGAGCAGCAGCACCTCCGGCTCCATCGCCAGCACGCCGGCGATGCAGACGCGCTTCTTCTGGCCGAAGCTCAGGTGGTGCACCGCGCGCCGCGCATGGCCACGCAGGCCGACGGCGTCGAGGGCGGCGGCCACGCGTTCGCGCACGGTGGCGTCGTCCAGGCCGAGATTGAGCGGTCCAAAGGACACGTCCTCCTCCACCTGGGCCGAGAATAATTGACGCTCGGGATTCTGGAACACCAGGCCCACGCGGCGGCGCAACTCCACCAGTCCGGCACGGCCATAGTCGAAAGCCTGGCCATCCAGGCGCAGTTGACCGGCAGTCGGACGCAGCAAGCCATTCAGATGCTGCAGCACCGTGGTCTTGCCCGCGCCGTTGGCGCCCAGCAGCGCATGGCGGCGGCCGCGGCCCAGCGTCAGGCTGCAGTCGCGCAGGCCGGCGCTGCCGTCCGGGTACACATGATCGACGGCTCGTAATTCCAGCACGGCGCTCACCAGCGGTCCCCCGCCGCCATGGTCAGCAACAGCCCGCCGGCCAGCACGGCCCAGGCGGTCTGCCGGCGCGCCTGTGGATACGCGGCCGGCAGGAAGCGCAGCGTGCCTTGATAGCCGCGCGCGTCGGCCGCCATTTGCAGGGCCGCCGCGCGCTGCCATACCTGCACCGCCATCTGGCCCGCCAGCAGTCCCAGCGAACGCCACGCATGGCGCCAGCCGCGATAGCCGAGACGCGCGCTCTGGGCCGTAACGCCCTCGTCCCAGGCCTGGCGCAGCACGAACAGCATGCGGTAGCTCAGCACCATCAGATCGAGCAGCAGTTCCGGCGCGCGCAGGCGGCGCAGCAAGGTCAAAAGATCCGGCAAGGGCGTGGTCAGCACCAGGCCAAGCAGCGCCGCCAGCATGGCCAGCGAACGCAGGGCGGTACGCACGACCGTAGGCAGCAAGGCGGCGCTCCAGTGCCAGGCGCCATCCGGGCCAGGGCCGACCAGCATGGTCAGGCAGGACAGCAGCAGAAAGCCCAGGGGCGGCACGGCCACCGCCAGATAGCTGCGCAGCGGCACGCGCGCGCCCAGCAGCGCGGCCAGCGCCAGCAAGGCGGCAAGAGTAGCCAGCACGGCGGGGCTTTGCGCCAGCCAGGCCGCAAGAATGCCGGCCAGCGCGAACAGTGCCTTGGCCGCCGGCGCCACGCCGCGCCAGCGGCTGGCGTAGGCCGCTGTCTCAATCAGCACGACGGTCCTGAGGCAGGGAGGCTGGCGGCTGGTTCTGCGCGGCGGCGCGGCGCGCGCGTTCGCGCGTCACCGACATGCCGAGCCAGAAACCGATCACGCCAGCGCCCAGCGCCGCCTGCAGGGCGAACAGCAGCGAGGCAATCTCGCCGCTGGCCGGTTCGACCACGGGAGAGAACCAGGGTTTGTAATCCGGCGCGATGCTGCCGATGGCCTGCTGCGCGCGCTCGTCGGCGCCGCCGAACACGGAGGGCGCCTCGGCGCCCGGCTCCACCGGCGGCGCGCTGACCAGCCACAGGGGCAGTACGGTCAGCAGCACGATGGCTGCCCAGATCATCCAGGTACGCGCCTTCATGCGCCCTCTCCTTTGCGCAGCGCCATCACCGGCAAGGCGCGCAGCTCATGTTCGTTAAAGCGCGCCATGGCGTTCACCACCAGCACCGTCAGCAGCCCCTCGCTGATGGCGATCGGCACCTGGGTCAGGGCGAAGATGCCGGCAAACTTGGCGAAGGAAACCTGGATGCCGCCGACCGGATCAGGGAAAGCCCAGGCCAGTTGCAAGGAAGTAGTCACGTAGGTCGCCAGATCGCCCAGGCAGGCCGCCAAGAACACGGCCACGGAGCGCGACAGGCCGAATGCGGCCAGCGCGCGGAACACGCCATACGAGACGAAGGGACCGACAATCGCCATCGAAAACACATTGGCGCCGAGGGTGGTCACGCCGCCGTGCGCCAGCAGCAGCGCCTGGAACAGCAGCACGACGAAGCCCACCGGCACCATGGCGGCGGGGCCGAACAGCAGCGCGCCCAGGCCGACGCCGGTGGGATGCGAACAGCTGCCCGTCACCGACGGCAGCTTCAAGGCGGACAGGAGGAAGGCAAAGGCGGCGGCCACGCCCAGCAGCATGCGCCGCTCGGGATGCGCGCGCAGGCTCTGGCCCACGCTATGCAGGCCCCAGGCCATAAAGGGTAAGGAAGCAGCAGCCCAGCCCAGCGCATGCGCCGGCGGCAGAAAACCTTCCATGATGTGCATCCAGAACCTCCCGTCGCAAAATTAAGCGGCACACCATGGGGGGAAGATCAGAAAGGACGGTCGACGCGGGCCGGTGATGCACATGCTGGGGGACGGTCGACAGCTACTTCCCGTCACCCCGGGGAATGGTGCTGACAAATTCAGGGCCGGTATTCTGGCTCGCCGTCATCCGTCTCCCCGCCTTCCCGCGCTGGCGCAGTGACATGTAGGAGGATTCGTCAGGCTTACAGCAGCGGGGGCTGCACCGGAATGGCCGCTCATGGCGGATTCACCGGTTTCCCGTTTAACGCCCTCCCTGTCGGGAAAAAGCGCACCCAAGCAATAATATTACACTGTCAAGTAAAGGACTGGCAAATCTGATGCGAAGCGGAGCCGCGCTTTCTCAGGCGATAAGCGCACTGCGGTCCGCATGCCAGGCCCCAACGATGCGCAGCAGGCGACCCAGGAAAACACCGTTGATCAAGCCGAAGCCCAGGCAGACAGGCAACGCGAAGCGCAGGTCGCCGCACAAGGCCGGTTCGATCGACAAGGCCACCGCTACCGCATATTTGCAGCAGAAGACCGTCATCATCAGGGTCAGCGGCATCCAGCTGCCACGCTGCACGACCACACCTGCCGCGCGGTCCACCGTGACCGGGCTGGAGCGCGTCCACGCCAGGCCTGCACCGGCCAGCATGCCCAGTACCCAGGCCACGCCAGCCGCCGTCTCCAGCCCGAAGCCATGCGCCACGCTTTGCCCTCCCAGCACCAGCATGACGCCGGGGATGATGAACACGCTGCGGTAGCTCAGCACACGGTCCTTTCTGGCCGCGACGCCGCGATACAGCAGGAAGGCCAGGATAGCCCAGACATAGGTAGGGGTGTGGTTCAGGATTTGTTGCAGCATGGCGTGATCTCCTTATTAGTTGCGTTCCGATGGGTGAACTATGCAGGAGTGCCTTGAGCCAGGCGACCGGTTTGCGATGAAACCGGGCCGGGATGGAGTGAAACGGTGAGTGGCGGGGTCTGAACGCGTGGAAGAGCGTGAACTGGCGCGGCGCGGTCGTGGAATTTCGGATGGCAATATCGGCATAAGCCTAGTTGATAATCCTGATCAACTTTTTCTCGCCTACATGGACGCTGCTGAACGCCGGGGAAAATACAAAGATAAGCAGCAGCGCGCAAAGAACGAAGAATATAGCGTCGTCAAAGCCGCGTTTGTACTTTCTTTTGCAAGCCAATTCGCAGAGTCACCGGACAGGCGCGACAAAATAATGAAAGTGGCAATCACGACCAATGTCCATATTATGGCGACATGCCAATTCTTCCCTCAAATGCAAAAACGCCGGGCTTAACCCGGCGTTTTATCGCACATGCTTTGTTTGGAGGCGAGGGCCGGAATCGAACCGGCGTACACGGCTTTGCAGGCCGCTGCATAACCATTTTGCTACCCCGCCATAAGGCTTGGAGATGACGCTACAGCGGCGTCCATTCTCGAATTCTGGAGCGGGAGAAGAGTCTCGAACTCTCGACCTCAACCTTGGCAAGGTTGCGCTCTACCAACTGAGCTACTCCCGCATTGGAGTCTTACATTTACACTGGAGCGGGAGAAGAGTCTCGAACTCTCGACCTCAACCTTGGCAAGGTTGCGCTCTACCAACTGAGCTACTCCCGCTTGGAGCAATACTACAATTACATCTGCCATTTACTTCTACTACTGCGCTTCCTAACTGGAGCGGGAGAAGAGTCTCGAACTCTCGACCTCAACCTTGGCAAGGTTGCGCTCTACCAACTGAGCTACTCCCGCATTTCAGGGGAAACGCATTATCGCAGAAACATTCCTAATATTCCAGCGATAGTTATTAATTACAACGTTTTTTTGGAGCGGGAGAAGAGTCTCGAACTCTCGACCTCAACCTTGGCAAGGTTGCGCTCTACCAACTGAGCTACTCCCGCATTTGCTTTTTACAGCGCGTCGTCATCAACAACAGGCCAGCATTATAGACGAATTACAGAACTGGTCAAGGGCAACATTTCAAATTAATTCAAGTTCCCCGCTTTTTCCTTGATCAGCGGCCATGCCTTGCGCAGGTAGTACAGCATCGACCACACAGTCAGCACGCTCGCCAGCCACAGCAGCTTCTCGCCCCAGTAGCGGGTATCGATGGCGCCCAGCAGCACGTCGTTGTACAGCAGGGCCGGAATGGCCGTCATCTGGGCCGCCGTCTTGATCTTGCCGATCGAGCTGACCGCCACCGATTTCGAGGCGCCGATCTGGGCCATCCATTCGCGCAGCGCGGAGATGGCGATTTCGCGGCCGATGATGATGAAGGCGAACAGCGGATGACAGCGTCCCCCGTCCAGATGCACCAGCACCAGCAAGGCGCCGGCCACCATCAGCTTGTCGGCCACGGGGTCGAGGAAGGCGCCGAAAGCCGAGGTCTGGTTCCAGCGCCGGGCCAGAAAACCGTCGAACCAGTCGGTGATGGCGGCAACGATAAAGATCAGGGTCGCCGCCAGATTGCGGTCATGCGGCTGAAGCCAGCCATCGGGAAGGTAGAACACGCCTACGACCAGGGGAATCAGCGCCACGCGCAACCAGGTCAGCAGGATCGGAATATTGAAGGGCATAAGGCAGCGGCTTGTAAGAATTATGTGTTAACGCGCCGCTAGTTTATAACGGCGCCGCTGCTAATACCAGCCGACACAGCTTCTTAATGCAGCTGTTTGTAGATTTCTTCGGCCAAAGTGCTGGAAATGCCGTCAACCGACATCAGGTCTTCAACGCTGGCATTGACGACGCCGCGCAGGCCGCCGAAGCGGGCCAGCAGTTTCTGCCGCCTTTTCACGCCAATTCCCTCGATTTCCTCCAGGCGCGAGGTCTGGCGCGCCTTGGCGCGCTTGGCACGCATGCCGGTGATGGCAAAGCGGTGGGCTTCGTCGCGGATCATGGCCACCAGCATCAGGGCGGCCGATTCCTTGCCCAGCTCCTGCGATGGGCGGCCATCGACGAACATCAGGGTTTCCAGGCCAACCCGCCTGCCCTCGCCTTTCGCCACGCCCACGATCAGGCTCAGGTCCAGGCCCAGTTCCTCGAAGACCTGGCGCGCCATCTCGATCTGGCCCTTGCCGCCGTCGATCAGCACCACGTCCGGCATCACGCCGTCGCCGCCCGCCACCTTTTCGTAGCGGCGCATCAGCACCTGGCGCATGGCGGCGTAATCGTCGCCAGGCGTGATGTCGTTGATGTTGTAGCGGCGGTATTCGCCGTTCTGCATCTGGTGGTGGTGGAAGACCACGCAGGAAGCCTGGGTCGCCTCGCCTTGCGTGTGGCTGATGTCGAAGCATTCCACGCGCAGGGTTTCGATATCCTCACAGTCGAGGCTCAGGGCTTCCACCAGGGCGCGCGTGCGCGACTGCTGCGAGCCTTGCTCGGACAGCAGGCGCGCCAGCGAAATCTCGGCGCCCTTCTGCGCCAGTTCCAGCCATTGGCGGCGCTGGCCTTGCGGCTGGAAGATCAGGTGGATGCGGTGGCCGCACTGTTCCTGCAGCGCCAGCAGCAATTCCGGCTGGTCGAATTCGATGTTCAGGATCAGGGTCCCGGGGATGTATTTTTCCGTGTAGTGCTGGACCAGGAAGGCGGCCAGCACTTCCACCTCGATCGACTGCTCGGCCATCACTTCGGCGTCGATCAGGTGCGATGGGAAGTAGGCGCGGTCGCCCAGGTGGCGGCCGCCGCGCACCATGGCCAGGTTGACGCAGGCGCGTCCACCCTGCACCACCACGGCCAGGACGTCCACGTCGGCATCGCCCGTGGTCTCCATGCTTTGCTGGTGCAGCACTTTCGCCAGCGACTGGATCTGGTTGCGCACCGCCGCCGCCTGCTCGAATTTGAGTTCGCCGGCATAGGCGTGCATCTTCTGCTCCAGCTCTTCCATCACCTCGGTCTGGCGGCCGCGCAGGAAGCGCGCGGCGTTGTTCACGTCGACGCGGTAATCCTCGGCGCTGATGGCGCCCACGCAGGGCGCACTGCAGCGGCCGATCTGGTGCAGCAGGCAGGGGCGCGTGCGGTTCATGTACACGCTGTCCTCGCAAGTGCGCAGCAGGAAGACCTTCTGCAGGATTTGCATCGACTCCTTCACCGCCCAGGCGCTGGGGAAAGGACCGAAATACTGGTTCTTCTTGTCCACTGCGCCGCGGTAGTAGACCATGCGTGGAATCTCGTCCCCGCTCAGTTTCAGATAGGGATAGGACTTATCGTCGCGGAACAGGATGTTGAAGCGCGGCTGCAGCGTCTTGATCAGATTGTTTTCCAGGATCAGCGCCTCGGCCTCGCTGTGCGTGACCGTGGTTTCCAGGCGCGCGATGCGCTCCACCATCATGGCGATGCGCGGGCTGGAAAGGTTCTTCTGGAAGTAGCTGGAGACGCGCTTTTTCAGGTCGCGCGCCTTGCCGACGTAAAGCACCTTGTCTTCCGCATCGAAATAGCGGTAGACGCCGGGCAGATTGGGCAGTTTGGCGACCGTCGCCAGCACCTGCTCGCGTGGATCGATGATCTCTTCGCTCATGCTGTCTGTTCCACGATCACGAAGGCGACCGCATATTCATCTTCATCGCTGATGCTGAGCTGGGCGCGCAAGCCCTTCTCGCGCATGAAATCGGCCAGCGCACCGCCGCAGACGATGGCGGGCTTGCCGTTTTCCTCGTTCAGCATCTGCGCCGCCGGCAACAGCATGGGCGGGCGCACGCCGGTGCCGATGGCTTTCGCAAACGCCTCCTTGGCGGCGAAGCGCGTCGCCAGGTAGCGCAATGCGCGCTTGGGATGCTGGGCGCCGCGCTCGCGGTAGACCGCCAGCTCGTCCGGCCCCAATACCTTGGCCGCAAAACGCTCGCCGTGGCGCGCCAACGCCTCCTCGATGCGGGCGATCTTGCAGATATCGGTGCCGACGCCGTAGATCATTTTGCGCCCAGGCGGGTCGCTACCATGATGGCCTTCATTTCGCGCACGGCGTTTTCCCAGCCGGCGAAGATGGAATGGGCGACGATGGCGTGGCCGATATTCAGCTCGGCGATATCGGGAATGGCGGCAATCGCCTGCACATTGGTGTAGTGCAAGCCGTGGCCGGCGTTCACCTTCAAACCATGCTGCACGCCCCAGCGCACGCCAGCCTTGACGCGTTCCAGCTCGGCCGCCTGGGCCGCGCCTTCGGCATCGGCATAGGCGCCGGTGTGCAGCTCGATCACGGGCGCGCCGACGGCGGCAGCAGCGGCGATCTGCGCCTCGTCGGCGTCGATGAACAGGCTGACGCGGATGCCTTCGGCTTGCAGCTGCTTGACGGCGGCGGCCACTTCCTTGTGATAGCGCACCACATCGAGGCCGCCTTCGGTGGTCACCTCGGTGCGCTTTTCCGGCACCAGGCAGACGTCGGCCGGCTTCACGCGGCAGGCGAAATCGATCATCTCCTGGGTCACGGCCGCTTCCAGGTTCATGCGCGTGGCCAGCTGCGGCGCCAGGGCCAGCACGTCGGCGTCCTTGATGTGGCGGCGGTCTTCGCGCAGATGCAGGGTGATGCAGTCGGCGCCGGCCTGCTCGGCCAGCAGCGCGGCGCGGATCGGATCGGGATAGACGGTGCCGCGCGCATTGCGCAGGGTGGCGACGTGGTCGATGTTCACGCCCAGGTCGATAACGGGTCCAACGGGGTTCAGAAAGCTCATAGTCGTGTTTTTATAACTGCATCAGGTCGATCAGAATCTGGCGCGTGTTCAGGGGCGCGCCGCCTAAATGGTGAGCCAGCAGAAAGCGCATCAGCTGCTTGCTCTGGGCCTGGGTTTGCGCGTCGGCGTAATCCTCGTTTTCCATATCGAGCAGGGTCTTGCCCGCCACGCGCGGCGCCGTGTCGGAGGCGCGCTCGGGACGCGGGCCGCGTTCCGGGTCCACCACATACTGTACATCGGATTGCACGCGCTCGCGCGTGACGGTGCAGCGCGTCAGGTCGGCGCCCACGCCCGTCTCCCTAAGTAGGGCTCTTTCGAATTTTCGCAAGACGATGGGCGGCGGCTCGTTGTGGGCCAGCTGGTTGAGTGTGGCGACGTAATGATCGAACAGGGCGGGATGGGCGTCGTCGCGCGCCAGCAGCTTGACCAGCAGCTCGTTGAGGTAGAAGCCGCACAGCAGCGCGGTGCGCTCCAGCGGCAGCATGCCGCCCACCCATTCGGCGTCGGTCAGGGTGCGCAGCTCGTTCTTGCCGCTCCAGCTGGCCGACAGCGGCTGGAAGGTCTGCAGCACGCCACGCAGCTGCGAATGCGGCCGCTTGGCGCCCTTGGCGATCAGCGCCACGCGGCCGAAGTCGCGCGTCAGCAGGTCGACGATGAGGCTGGTTTCCTTGTAGGGATAGCTATGCAGCACAAAAGCCGGCTGCCCCGCCACCTTGGTGCCGAAAGTGCGCTCGCGCGACGGCGCGCGGCGGCGCGGCGGCGAGCTCTCCGCAACAACAGCCGAGCCCGCCGGATCGGCCGTCCCGTCCACTTTGGTATCAGACACCAAAGTGGACGGGACGGCCAGTCCGGCGGGCTCGGCGGTGGCGCTGCGGGTCATGCCTTATTCGTAGCCGTAGGCGCGCAGGCCGGCTTCGTTGTCGGCCCAGCCGGATTTGACCTTGACCCAGATTTCCAGGTAGACGGGGCCGCCGAACAGTTTTTCCATGTCGAGGCGGGCCTGGGTCGAGACTTCCTTCAGGCGTGCACCTTTATTCCCGATGATCATGGACTTGTGGCCGTCGCGTTCGACCAGGATGGCGGCGAAGACGCGGCGCAGATTGCCTTCCTGCTCAAACTTCTCGATCAGCACGGTGCTGGTGTACGGCAGTTCGTCGCCGACGAAGCGGAACAGTTTTTCGCGCACGATTTCCGAGGCGAGGAATTTCTCGCTGCGGTCGGTGATGTCGTCTTCGCCGAAGACGGGATCGTTCTCGGGCAGGAAGCGCTTGATCTCGTTCTGCAGGCCGTCGAGCTGGAAGCGCAGCTTGGCCGACACCGGCACCACGGCCGCGAAGTCGAACTTGGACGCCACCTGCTGGGCGAACGGCAGCAGCACGGCCTTGTCCTTGCAGCGGTCGGATTTGTTGATCACCAGGATCACCGGCACATTCTTCGGCAGCAGGTCGATCACTTGCTGGTCGGCCGGGCCGAAGGTGCCCGCCTCCACCAGGTACAGAATCACGTCCGAGGAATCGAGCGTGTTGGTGACGGTCTTGTTGAGCGTCTTGTTGAGCGCGTTCGCGTGGCGCGTCTGGAAGCCGGGCGTGTCGACGTAGATGAACTGGGCGTCGGCCAGGGTCTGGATGCCGGTGATGCGGTGGCGCGTGGTCTGCGCCTTGCGCGAGGTGATGCTCACCTTGGCCCCGATCAGGGTGTTCATCAGCGTCGATTTGCCCACATTGGGACGGCCGACAATGGCGATATAGCCGCAGCGGAAGCCGGCTGGAGTTGGTGCGCTAGTCATGGGATTACCTGTGTTTTACTGTTTGGCGTGCTTGCCTTCGGCAGCAGCGCGGGCCGGCTTGTCGGCCGGGGTCTCGCTCTGCACGGTGGCGATGCCGGCCAGCTTGAGCTGGGCCGCGCGCGGCTTGGATTTGCGGGCCGCGGCCGGCGCCTTCTGCAAAGCCTGTTCGGCCGCTTCCAGCGCCAGCTTGGCGGCGGCTTGTTCGCCGGCGCGCCGGCTGCCGCCGCGGCCATAGACCTGGACGCCCAATTTGGGCACCAGACATTCGATTTCAAATTCCTGGCTGTGCGCGGCGCCATGGGTGGCGACCACGTTGTACAGCGGCAGGGAGATTTTTTTACCTTGCAGGAATTCCTGCAGCAGGGTCTTGGCATCCTTGCCCAGGGTCTGAGGATCGACCGTGTCGAGGATGGGGATGTAGAAGGCGCGGATCACGCGCGCCGCGCTGTCAAAGCCGGCATCCAGGAAGATGGCGCCCAGCAGCGCTTCCAGCGTGTCGGCCAGGATCGAGGGACGGCGGAAGCCGCCCGATTTCAGTTCGCCCTCGCCCAGGCGCAGGAATTGCGACAGCTCCAGCTTTTGCGCGATCTCGTACAGCGATTGCTGCTTGACCAGGTTGGCGCGCAGGCGCGACAGGTCGCCCTCGTCGATGCTGGTGTAGCGCTCGTACAGAATCGAGGCCACCACGCAGTTGAGGATGGAGTCGCCCAGGAATTCCAGCCGCTCGTTATGCAAACTGCTATGGCTACGGTGCGTCAGTGCCTGCTGTAACAGCGCAGCATCCTGGAACGTGTGGCCTAAACGGGTTTGCAATAACTGATGATTCATTGGCTCTGGTGCTTTGTCGTATTGGTCGGCTTATTGCCCGGGCTTGCCGTTCTTGGGCGCGCCGCCCTTGGCGGTGCTGCCCTCGTATTCCAGCAGGATGCTGGCCGGCCCGAACAGGGGGATCTTTTTCTCGTAAGCGAAGCTGACCTGCATTTCACCGTCTTCGCGGCTGATGATCAGGTCGCGCCCGCTGATCGAACTGATGTAATTCACTTCGGCGCTCTTGTCGAAGGAATTCTGGATTTCCTTGACGGTCGAACCGGCGCCCTTGGCTTTGACGATGGCGGCCGACACGGCGCGGTACTCCGCGTAGGTCGGCACGATCTTCATGCCCAGGATGCCGAGGAAGCCGAGGATGGCCAGGACCAGGATCAGGCCAATCAGTGTGATGCCACGCTGCTTGTTGAACCCTGTCGCCGCCATCTCGCCTCCCGTTTAGTGGATGCCGCCTATGCGCTTGGGATTGCCCAGATTCATCCAGACAAAGAACGCCTTACCGACGATATTCTTGTCCGGGACAAAGCCCCAGTAACGGCTGTCGGCGCTATTGTCGCGGTTATCACCCATCATGAAATAATTGCCTTCAGGAACCACGCAAGTAAAACCTTCATAGCGGTAGGTGCAGGCATCGCTGTGCGGGAATTCGCGCACATCGCCCAGATTGATATTGGCGGCGCGCTCGTCGTTCAGGATGCGGTGGTCCACCCCACTCAGGTTTTCCTTGAATTGTTTCTTATAGACAAGTCTTTCATTGTTTTCATCGTCCAGGTAGTCGTCGAGCGCGGTGTACTCGATCGGCTTGCCGTTGACGGTCAAACGTTTATTCTCATACGTAATCTTATCACCGGGCACGCCAACCACCCGTTTGATGTAATCCTGGCTCATATCCTTGGGATATTTGAACACCATCACGTCGCCGCGCTGAGGATCGTTGAGCTGCACCACTTTCTGGTTCAGGATCGGCAGGCGGATGCCATAGGTGAACTTGTTCACCAGGATCAAGTCGCCCACCAGCAGGGTCGGCACCATCGACGAAGACGGAATCTTGAACGGCTCGTACAGGAAGGAGCGCAGGCAAAACACCAGGGCAATCACCGGGAAGAAGCTGCCCGAATACTCGACCCAGGTCGGCTGGCGCAGCAGGTCCGCTTCGATCTTGGCGCGCTTGGCCGGGCTGCCATCGCCAACGATGCCGTTGGACGTCTGGCGCGCCAGGTGCGCGTCGTACTCGGCCAGGGCGCGGTCGGCCGCGGCGCGGCGCTGCTTGGCCAGGTAGAACACATCGAGGAACCAGATCACGCCCGTGACCACCATCAGCACGAACAGGATTAAAGCGAAATTGCCCAGGATGGTTTGCAGGTTCATTTATCTTCCACTTGTAGGATTGCCAGGAAGGCTTCTTGCGGAATCTCCACCGAGCCGACCTGCTTCATACGCTTCTTACCAGCCTTCTGCTTCTCCAGCAGCTTCTTCTTACGGCTGATGTCGCCGCCGTAGCACTTGGCCAGCACGTTCTTGCGCATCGCCTTGACGTTTTCGCGCGAGATGATGTTGGAACCGATCGCGGCCTGAATCGCCACGTCAAACATCTGGCGCGGGATCAGCTCACGCATCTTGGCCGCTACGGCACGGCCGCGGTACGGCGCGTTGGCGCGGTGCACGATGATGGCCAGCGCATCGACCTTCTCGCTGTTGATCAGCATATCGACCTTCACCACGTCGGCCGCGCGGTATTCCTTGAACTCGTAGTCCATCGAGGCGTAGCCGCGCGAGGTCGACTTCAGCTTGTCGAAGAAGTCCAGCACGATCTCGGCCATCGGCATCTCGTACACCAGCTTGACCTGGCGGCCGTGGTAGCTCATGTCCATCTGGATGCCGCGCTTGGCGATGCACAGGGTGATGACCGAGCCCACATATTCCTGCGGCATGTACAGATTGACGTTGACGATCGGCTCGCGCACTTCGGTGATGCGCGAGGGATCGGGCATGCGCGAAGGGTTGTCCACGTTCATCACCGTGCCGTCGCGCTGCTCGACCTCATACACCACGGTCGGCGCGGTGGTGATCAGGTCCATATCGAATTCGCGTTCCAGGCGCTCCTGCACGATTTCCATGTGCAGCAGGCCGAGGAAGCCGCAGCGGAAGCCGAAGCCCAGCGCCTGCGACACTTCCGGCTCGAACATCAGGGCGGCGTCGTTCAGCTTGAGCTTTTCCAGCGAGTCGCGCAGGGCGTCGTACTGGTTGGCCTCGACCGGGAACAGGCCAGCGAACACCTGCGGCTGCACTTCCTTGAAGCCGGGCAGCGGCGCGGCGGCCGGCTTGGCGACGGAGGTGATGGTGTCGCCCACGCGGGCCACTTTCAGTTCCTTGATGCCGGCGATGACGAAGCCCACCTGGCCGGCGCTCAGCTGCGCCAGTGAGACCGAACGCGGCGAGAAGACGCCCAGATCTTCCACCAGCTGGGTCGAGTCGGTCGCCATCAGGCGGATCTTTTCTTTCGGACGCATGGTGCCGTTCACCACGCGCACCAGCATCACCACGCCGACGTAGGCGTCGTACCAGGAGTCGATGATCAGGGCCTGCAACGGTGCTTCGGGATCGCCCTTGGGCGGCTGCACCTTGGCGATGATCGATTCCAGCACGTCTTCCACGCCCAGGCCGGTCTTGGCCGAGCATTGCACGGCGTCGCCGGCTTCGATGCCGATCACGTCTTCGATTTCGGCGATGGCGGTGGGCGGGTCGGCGTTCGGCAAGTCGATCTTGTTCAGCACCGGCACCACTTCCACGCCCAGGTCGAGCGCAGTGTAGCAGTTGGCCACGGTCTGCGCTTCCACGCCCTGCGAGGCGTCGACCACCAGCAGCGCGCCTTCGCAGGCCGACAGCGAGCGGCTCACTTCATAGGAGAAGTCGACGTGGCCCGGGGTATCGATCAGATTCAGGTTATAGATCTGGCCATCGCGCGCCTTGTACTTCAGCGCTGCCGTCTGGGCCTTGATGGTAATGCCGCGCTCGCGCTCCAGATCCATGGAATCGAGCACCTGAGCTTCCATCTCGCGGTCCGAAAGGCCGCCGCACAGCTGGATGATACGGTCTGCCAGCGTGGACTTGCCATGGTCAATGTGGGCGATGATGGAAAAATTGCGTATGTTGTTCATTAATTTCAAAACGTATTGGGACGACAGCTATACAAAAAAAGCGCTCCAGGCCGGGCGAGGATGCCCTGCCGAACGCCTTTTGGAAACCGAATCTGAGTCTAAGCCATTCATTTTACCGGATTTCAGAGGGGAAATCCGGTTTTCTGACGCAGCGCAGCGACAAAAATGCTTTTTAGCCAATAATTTGCGCCGCCGCGCGGCCATGACAGCGACTCAGGCCGCCAGAATAGCCCGCACTTTTGCTTCGTCCAGGAAATAATGGCAGATTTCAGGCTGGTCGAGGCCGGCGAACAGCACCGGCACCAGCTCGTCGAAACGGGCCACCAGGGCGTCGTCGGCATCGACGTCGATCACCTCGACAGTGAACGGGTATTGCGGGGTGTGCAGGGCATTCAGGGCGTCCAGCATGTCCTGGCATAGGTGGCAATAGCTGCGGGAGTAGAGAGTAAAGTGCATGGCCGCCATGATAGCAGGCGGTCATGCCCTGCGGCGAGGATGCCGACCGGCGCCCTCGCCCTCCCGCGCTTACTTGGCGCTCGGACGCAGCGACACGAATTGCGCGGTATCGCCGCGGCGCACCAGCACCACGCTGGCCTTTTTCGGATCGAGCTTGGCGACGGCGGCGTTGAACTGCTTGGCGTCGACGATTTCCGCATTATTCAGCTGCAGCAGGATATCGCCTTCGCGCAGGCCGGCGCGGGCCGCTACGCCTTCGGCGCCATCGACCGCCACGCCGCCGCTCACGCCCAGCTCGCGCTTCTGCGCGGCCGTCAAGTCGCTGACCTTGAAACCCAGGGCATTGGCCGGACTGTCGGCCGGCGCCTTGCTGCGCTCGCCACCCTTGGCCGTCTTCTCGCCCTGCTGCTCTTCCACCACCACCGGCAGATCGACGGCGGCGCCCTTGCGCCAGACCGTGATGATGGCCTTGCTGCCGATGGCCGAGCCGCCCACCAGGCGCGGCAGGTCGGAGGAGCGGGCAATGTCGGCGCCGTTGAACTTGAGGATGATGTCGCCCGCCTTCAGGCCAGCCTTGTCGGCCGGGCCGCCCGGCATCACCTGCGCCACTTCGGCGCCGCGCGTGCCACTCTTCAAGCCCAGCGATTCGGCCACTTCCTTGCTCAGCTCGCTGATCTGCACGCCGATGCGTCCACGCGTCACCTTGCCGCTTTTCTTGAGCTGCTCGGCCACGCGCATGGCCTCGTCGATCGGCACGGCAAAGGAAATACCGTTATAGCCGCCCGACAGGGTAGCGATTTGCGAGTTAATGCCGATCACCTCGCCGCGCATATTGATCAGCGGGCCGCCCGAGTTGCCGGGATTGACCGCCACATCGCTCTGGATCAGGGGCAGGTATTCGCCGGTATCGCGCGCCTTGGCCGAGATGATGCCCGAGGTCACGGTGTTTTCCAGGTTGAAGGGCGAGCCGATGGCGATCACCCATTCACCGACGCGGATCTTGTTGGAGTCGCCGATGGTCAGGCTGGGCAGCTTGGCGCCCTCGATTTTCAGCACGGCGACGTCGGTGCTGGCGTCGGCGCCCAGCACCTTGGCCTTGAATTCGCGCTTGTCGGTCATGGTCACATACACCTCGTCGGCGCCGTCGACCACGTGGGCATTAGTCAGCACATAGCCGTCCTGGGAAATGATGAAGCCGGAGCCGACGCCGCGCTGCACTTCCTCTTCCTGCGGCGCCGAGCGGCCGCGGCGCGGGGCCTGGCCGCCGCGCGGGGTGGGCGCTGCGCCGCCGAAGAAGCGGCGCAGGAAGTCCTGCATTTCCTCTTCGCCCGGCGCGCCCTGGCGCATGCGCAGGCGCTCGGTGGTGCGGATATTCACCACGGCCGGGCCGACCTTGTCGACCAGCTCGGTGAAATCAGGCAGACCGGCCACCGCCGGCGCGGCCATGGCCGGCGCCAGTCCCGTCACGGCGGGGGCCAACAATACACCGGCGCCCAGGACCAGCGCCGACAGCGTTTTACTACCAGTAGAGAAGGTGGTTTTTTTCATGGGAGTGTTCGTGTTTTGTATTGGATCATCGGGCTTGGCAACGTTGGCAAAGCCAACACATGGTAAGCGAAAACCTGCGTTGCCGCATGCACAAGATGTTGCAGGAAGTAAGAATTTCAAGAGGCGGCGCGGCGCGTTTCAGGTCCGCTTAAGGGAGGGTGGCGGCCGGTGCGGCGCCATCGTCTTCGACGGACGGCGCGGTGACGCCGGCCGGGCCGGCGGCGGGCGGCAAGCCGGCTTCGATGGGTGCCGCCAAGGCGCCGCTGGCCGGAGCTCGGCTGGCGCCAGCTTCGCTGGCAATTTCAGCGGCCACCGCCAGCCGCAGGCGCGCGGCCAGGGCGGCGCTGGCGCCCTCTTCCAGCGTGGCGCTGGCGCGCAACTGGTCGCCGATCAGGTGATAGGCATGCCAGGCGGCGCGCCCCTCGTCCGCGGTCAGGGCGGCCAGCGCCAGCTCGCGGTCAGCGTCGGCCAGCTCGCCGTCCATCAGCGCCGAGATATGCTCCAGCAATTGCGTCGATTTCTTCATGGCCGGCCACCGTCTTCCTTGTCCGCAAGCGGACCCATCCTTACAGTCTCATCCCCTCACCAGCGCCTGTCAACTGGCTTGTCCAGCAGAGGCCGTAAGCGCGTCGCAATCGCTTCACGCGCGCGGAAAATGCGGCTGCGCACGGTGCCGATGGGACAGGCCATGATCTCGGAGATTTCCTCATAGCTCAGTCCTTCAATCTCGCGCAGCACGATGGCGGTGCGCAATTCCAGCGGCAAGGCATCCATGGCCTCGTTCACGGTGGCGGCGATCTGCTTGCTGGCGAGCATGGACTCGGGCGTATTGATGTCGCGCAAATGCTCGCCCTCGCCATTCTCGGCCGACAGCAGCGCCGCCTCGCCCGCCAGCGGCGCGCGGCGCCCCTGGCTCAGCAGGAAGTTCTTCGCCGTATTGATGCCGATCCGGTACAGCCAGGTATAAAACGCGGAATCGCCGCGAAAATGGCGCAAGCCGCGATACGCCTTGATGAAGGATTCCTGCACCACATCCTCGGCCTCGTTCTGGTCGCGCAGGATGCGCGAGATCAGGCGCATCAGCCGGCGCTGATGGCGGGCGACAAGCATATCGAACGCCTGTCTGTCGCCAGCCTGAACCCGCTCGACCAGCAACTGATCGCACTCCCGTTCCGTCGTCACGCCCTCGTCCTCGATGGCCGGCAAGCCTTGGCGCTCCTATGCTATAGAGCCAAGGCGCCGCGAATTGGTTCGCAGATCCTGTTTCTTTTTTCCAGCACCTTCAGGCCGCCACGGCGCGCATGGCCAGCGCCAGCGCGCGCCACTCGGCCGGCGCCACGCTGTCCGGCAGCAGCACCAGACAACGGCGCCGCGCCGCCCCATCCTCCAGCCGCAGCAGCATCAAGCCGGGCCAGAGCAGCGTGCCCGGCCGCAGCCGCAGCGGCGGCCCAGGCACAGCGTCTATCTCCCGGTATACCGTCAGCCGCAGCTGCCCGACAGCGGAAATATCAATGCGCCATACCTTGACTTCGCGCACTTGCCAGCCCAGCCCCGCGCAGGCGAGGCAAAGCAGCATGGGGCGTTCCAGCAACAGGCCGGCCGCTAGCGCGGCAACGCACATGGCCGCCTGCAGCCAGCGCAAGACGGGCGATGGCCGCACGATGGCCGTCGTGGCAATCGACATGGCAATTCCGCAAAAAACTGAAGGGGGATGCTGGGAGCGCCGGCCTGACTGCCGGGCTTAAGCGGCGCCAGCAGGACGCTGGCGCCGTTTCAGCGCTCACCCCGGTTCGACCGGGGCGAGGCGCTTTAGTTCACGCTATCGTTCAAACTTTACCGAACAGCAGGCTGCCGTTGGTGCCGCCAAAGCCGAAGGAGTTCTTCAGCGCGTAGTCGATCTTCATTTCGCGCGCCACGTTGGCGCAGAAGTCCAGATCGCAGGCGGGATCCTGATTGAACAGATTGATGGTCGGCGGCGCCACCTGGTGGTGGATGGCCAGCACCGTGAACACCGCTTCCAGGCCACCGGCGCCGCCCAGCAAGTGGCCGGTCATCGATTTGGTGGAGCTGATCACGAGGTTCTTGGCGTGCTCGCCGAAGGTGCGCTTGATGCCCACCACTTCGGCCACGTCGCCCAGCGGGGTCGAAGTGCCGTGCGCGTTGACATAGTGCACCTGGTCGGCATTGACGCCGGCGTTTTTCAGCGCGTTGAGCGCCGATTTGCTGCCGCCGCTGCCGTCTTCCAGTGGGGAAGTCATGTGGTAAGCGTCGGCGCTCATGCCGAAACCGTGCAGCTCCGCGTAAATCGTGGCGCCGCGCGCTTTCGCATGTTCGTATTCTTCCAGCACCATGACGCCGGCGCCTTCGCCCAGCACGAAGCCGTCGCGGTCCTTGTCCCATGGACGGGAGGCGGTGGCCGGATCGTCGTTGCGGGAGGACAGGGCGCGGGCCGAGGCGAAACCGCCCAGACCCAGGGGCGACACGGTCGATTCCGCGCCGCCGGCAACCATGATGTCGGCGTCGCCGTATTCGATCAGACGGGCCGCCGCGCCGATGCAGTGCAGGCCGGTGGTACAGGCCGTCACGATGGCGAGATTCGGACCGCGCATGCCGTACTTGATCGACAGGTCGCCGGAAATCATATTAATAATCGAGGCCGGCACGAAGAAAGGCGAGATACGGCGCGGACCGCGCTTGTCGTAATCTTCCTTGGTTTCTTCGATCATCGGCAGGCCGCCGATGCCGGAACCGATGATCACGCCGATGCGATCGGCGTTCTCTTCGGTGACGACCAGACCGGAATCCTGGATCGCCTGGATGCCAGCCGCCATGCCGTAGTGGATAAAGGTATCCATGTGGCGGGCTTCCTTGGCGGGGATGTAATCCTCGACATTGAAGCCTTTGACTTCACCTGCAAAGTGAGTCGAGAAAGGCGATGCATCAAACTTGGTGATGTTAGCGATCCCGGACTTCCCCTCGGTGATTGCGCTCCACGCGTCGGCAATAGTATTGCCGACCGGGGATACGCAGCCGAGGCCGGTAACCACTACACGACGGTTTTTGGAACTCAAGCGATTCTCCTGGAGTCGATCGGGGTGTTGCTTAGGCCTTCACGTGCGCAGTAGCGTAGTCGATAGCTTGCTGCACGGTGGTGATTTTTTCAGCCTGTTCGTCAGGGATTTCCATTTCGAACTCGTCTTCCAGTGCCATTACCAGCTCAACGGTGTCGAGGGAATCGGCGCCCAGATCGTCAACGAAGGACGATTCGTTTTTGATGTCTGCTTCAGCGACGCCCAGTTGCTCAGCGACGATTTTCTTAACGCGTTGTTCGATATCCGACATGTTATGGCTCCATTATGTGTGTTACGGAAAGCGCGCATTTTATCAGGTTTGCGCGCCGAAAAACTAATTTCGGCTTGCGATGCTATTTCTACCGAAATTACTGCTAAAAGACGGGAACGTGTGGCGAAAACACCGCCCGCGCCCCATCAATTCATATACATGCCGCCATTCACGTGCAGGGTGGTGCCTGTGATGTAAGCGGCTTGCGGCGAGGCCAGGAAAGCCACGGCGGCGGCGATGTCTTCCGGCTTGCCCAGGCGTCCCAGCGGGATCTGGGTCAGCAGGGCGGCATGCTGCTCTTCGCCCAGGACTTTGGTCATATCGGTATCGATAAAGCCGGGGGCGATGCTGTTCACGGTGATATTGCGGCTGCCGATCTCGCGCGCCAGCGCGCGCCCCATGCCTTCCACGCCGGCCTTGGCCGCCGCGTAATTCATCTGGCCTGGATTGCCGGACGAGGCCACCACCGAAGTGATGTTAATAATACGCCCGGTTTTGGCTTTCATCATCCCGCGCAGCACGGCGCGCGACAGGCGGCCCACGGCGCTCAGATTGGTGGCGATCACGCTGTCCCACTCTTCATCCTTCATGCGCATGGCCAGCTGGTCCTGGGTGATGCCGGCATTGTTGACCAGGATGCCGACGGCGCCCCAGCTCTTGCCGATTTCATCGATGACGGCGGCGCAGCGCTCCGGGTCGGTCACATTCAGCACCATGCCCTGGCCCGCTTCCGCGCCGATTTCGGCCAGGTAAGCGGAGATGGCTTGCGCGCCGGCTTCGGTGGTGGCGGTGCCGATCACGCGCGCGCCCTGCTTGGCCAGCTCTTGCGCGATGGCCTTGCCGATGCCGCGCGATGCGCCCGTTACCAGCGCGATTTGATTGGACAGATTCATTCGGTCTCCTCGATTGATTATTTGAGTGCGGCCAGCAGGCGTTCCAGCGACGCCTGATCGGTGATGGCGTCGCCCACCAGCGTGGCGTCGATGCGCTTGGTCAAGCCCATCAACACCTTGCCCGGACCGCATTCGATCACGTTGACGATGCCGTCGGCCGCCACCTTCTGCATGGTTTCCACCCAGCGCACGGGGCTGGCGGCCTGGCGCACCAGGGCGTCCTTGATGCTGGCCGGGTCGTTGAGCACGGCCACATCGACGTTATTGATCAGCGCGATCTGCGGCGCATTGAAATGGAGGTCGGCCATGTACTCGCGCAGGCGGTCCGAAGCCGGCTTCAGCAGCGAAGAATGGAAAGGCGCCGACACCGGCAGCTTCATGGCGCGCTTGGCGCCCTTGGCCTTGGCGATCTCGCAGGCGCGCTCGACGGCGCCGCTATGGCCGGCGATCACCACTTGCGCGGGGGCGTTGAAATTGACCGGCTCCACCACTTGCGCGGCATCGGCCGCAGCGGCTTCGGCGCAGGCGGCGCGCACATCGTCGTCGCTCAGGCCGAGCACGACGGCCATGCTGCCCTGCCCGACCGGCACGGCTTCCTGCATGGCCCGGGCGCGGAAGCGCACCAGCGGCACGGCATCCTTGAAGGCGATCACACCCGCGGCCACCAAGGCCGAATACTCACCCAGGCTATGGCCCGCGACCACGCTAGGCACGGCGCCGCCGGCGGCGATCCAGGCACGGTAGACGGCGACGGCGGCCGTCAGCATCACGGGCTGGGTATTGGTGGTCAGGTCCAGCTCTTCTTTCGGGCCTTCGGCGATCAGCTTGCCGAGGTCGAACTGCAGGGCATCCGATGCTTCCGCGATGGTCTGCGCCACCACCGGATTGCCGGCAAAGCCTTCCATCATGGCGACGGCTTGCGAACCCTGGCCGGGGAATACAAATGCAAATTTACTCATCTGTCTGTCTCGTTATATTGAAAAAGCAACCGGGGCATTCTAGGGGAAGGCGACAGGCCTGCCCCCGGCCTTTTCCGGTTTGCCTCTAGAACACTAATTCTAAAAAGGCGTTAATTTTACACGCTAAAACTAGGTTAACCATTACATTTCGGCCAACTTCAGCATGTGATTAGTTCGCATATTTACATGCGCGCCAGCACGGCGCCCCAGGTAAAGCCGCCGCCCACGCCTTCCATCATCACCACATCGCCCTTCTTGATGCGGCCATCACGTACGGCGGTATCCAGCGCCAGCGGAATCGAGGCGGCCGACGTATTGCCATGCTGGTCGACCGTCACCACCATTTTCTCCAGCGGCAGGCCGAGCTTTTTCGCGGTGCCGTTCATGATGCGGATATTCGCCTGGTGCGGAATCAGCCAGTCGATCTGTTCGGACGTCATGCCGGCGTGTTCCAGCGCTTCGTGCGCCACCTTCTCCAGCACGGTCACGGCCAGCTTGAAGACGGCCTGGCCATCCATGTACAGGAAGCCGCTGCCGGCCAGCGCGCCGTTCGTCACATTGCCGGCCACGGTCAGGATGTCGGCGTGACGGCCGTCCGCATGCAGCTTGGTGGCCAGCACGCCCGGCTCCTGTGATGCGCTCATCACCACGGCGCCGGCGCCATCGCCGAACAGCACGCAGGTGGTGCGGTCTTCGAAATTCAGGATGCGCGAGAACACTTCGGCACCGATCACCAGCACATTCTTGTGCGCGCCCGACTTGATGAAGCTGTCGGCCGTGGACATGGCATAGACGAAGCCGCTGCACACGGCTTGCACGTCGACCGCCGCGCTGGTGTTGGTCATGCCCAGCTTGCGCTGCACAATGCAGGCGGTGCTGGGGAAGCTGCCGAAAAAGTCCGGGGTCGAGCTGGCGACGATGATCAGGTCGATATCGTCGGGCTGCAACTGGGCCATCTCGAGGGCGCGCCGCGCCGCCAGCACGGCCAGGTCGGAAGCGTTCTGCTCCGGCTCGGCAAAGTGGCGCGCCGAGATGCCGCTGCGCGAGACGATCCACTCGTCCGACGTCTCGATCCCCTTGGCGGCCAGCTGCGCGGCCAGCTCCTGGTTGCTGACACGCTTTTCAGGCAGATAACTGCCGGTACCAATGATTTTGCTGTACAAGGTCATTCCGTCTCATCCAGTTATAGTTGCGGTCGGTTCTTGTGCCACTTCCGGTTCGCGCGGCATCAGCTCGGCGATCATCGTCGACAGGTGTTCCTGCACGTCGTTTTTCGCCGCGTGATACGCGCGCCGCAGTGCCCATTCAAAGGCATCCGCTTCCGCCCCGCCATGGCTTTTCAGCACCAGGCCGCGCAAGCCGAGCAGGCTGGCGCCGTTGTAGCGGGAGGGGTTGATACGATTGCTGATGCGGCGCAGCGCGCTGCGCGCGATCAGTGCACCCAGCATGGTCAGCGGGTTGCGCTTGAATTCCGAGGTCAGCACGCCCTTCAGGAAGCGCGCCAGGCCTTCAATCGCCTTCAGCGTGACGTTGCCGACGAAGCCGTCGCACACCACGATGTCGGTGGTGCCCTTGAAGATATCGTTGCCTTCCACATTGCCGTAGAAGTTCAGCGCGCCGCGTTCGTGGTCGGCCTGCAGCAGCTTGGCGGTCAGCTTGACCACCTCATTGCCCTTGATGTCTTCGGTGCCCACGTTGAGCAGGCCGATGGTCGGACGCTGGATGCCCTCCATGGCCTGCACCAGCACCGACCCCATGATGGCGAACTGGTGCAGGTGGTGCGGTTCGCAGTCCACATTCGCGCCCAGGTCCAGCATATAGGTCGGACCATCCTTCTGGTTCGGGATGATGCTGCAGATGGCGGGACGGTCGACGCCGGCCATGGTCTTCAGCACATAGCGCGAAACGGCCATCAGGGCCGCCGTATTGCCGGCGGAAACGCAGGCGTGGCTGCGGCCTTCCTTGACTTGTTCGATGGCCACGCGCATCGAGGAATCCTTCTTGCGGCGCAAGGCGACCTCAAGCGGGTCATCCATCGTGACCTGCTCGGAAGCGTGAAGGATGGACAGGCGTGGCAGGGATTCTGCGTGATGCTTTTTCAATTCCGCGCGGATGACGTCTTCCAGGCCGACCAGGATCAGCTCAGCGTCAGGTTCACGGTTAATGAAGGAGATTGCTGCGGGAATGGTGACCGACGGGCCGTGGTCTCCGCCCATGCAGTCGATGGATATTTTGATTGTCATTGCGGGGCAAAAGGCGTTCCTGAGATGGTTTCAGCGCCTGCGTATTTCAGAATGACGGTTTGCAAAGCTGTTTGCAGCCGGGGAAAAAGAAAAAGCGGCGCCACGTCAGTCACCTGCGTTGCACCGCTTTTGGCTAGGCCGAACAAAAACGTCGATTACTCGTCGTTTTTGGTTTTCAGCACTTTGCGACCACGATAGAAGCCGTTCGGGCTGATGTGGTGACGCAGGTGGGTTTCGCCCGTGGTTGGCTCGACTGCCAGGTTAGGGGCAACCAGGAAATCGTGCGAACGGTGCATACCGCGCTTCGAAGGGGACTTCTTGTTCTGTTGAACTGCCATGATGACTCCTAATACTAAAGTTCTAAGATTTTAACACATTCGACCGGCATTACTAACATGCGAATCGAGTATCCCTGCGGCCGGACAGGCCGACATCGTCAACTGCTTTTACTACCTCTACTACACAATGCCAATACTCGATTACTACACGCGTTTTGACACGTTCTTCACTTACTGCTTTGTTCTTTATTTCTTCAGGCTCTGCAAGCCTGCAAAGGGGGACGGCTTCTCGCTGCGCGCCTTCTCCAGCAGCGCGGCATCGGGACACTGTTCATGCTTCGGCGCTTGCGGCAGGGCCAGCAGTGCCTCGTCTTCCACCAGGTCCATCAGCTTCATATCACGGGTGCCTACCACCACGTCGATCGACTCGTCGTCGATGATTTCTTCGATCTCGTCGGCGTGCGCATCATCTTTACCGAACATCAGCAGCGTCGAGGAATCGATTGCATGGCCAAACGGAGTCAGGCAGCGCTGGCAATTCAATTGCACCGTGCCGCTCACGCTGAGCCGCATCTGCGGGAAACCCTGCTTGCTCGTGCTGCCTTCCGCCTTCCAGGTGATGGAACCGGAGTTGTCGGCGCATTCCTTGCTCAAGCGGGTCATTTCAGCCACGGGCTTTACGCCCTCACGCAAGCTGTTGGTCCGACAAAATTCAAAGGCGTCGATCACAAAAGCGTCCATGTACTAAAATTCCCTTGGAAAACCTGCGATAATAACAGGGTTTTCGCCGCCGCGTCAAAGACTTGCGCGATTTTTCGCGCGTTTGTGGGCCATTCGTCCACGGCGCACAGAGCATATAACAATTCCCGCCCCGGAGCCAGAGAAAAATATTTCCATGAACTCAACAAGCAACGTCCCCGCCCTGATTCTTGCCTCCAGCTCAGCATACCGGCGCGAACTCTTGTCCCGGCTGCAAATACCGTTCTCGGTGGACGTGCCCGACATCGATGAAAGCCCCCGGCCCGGCGAGACGCCCGCGGCCACCGCCCTGCGCTTGGCGCGCGAAAAAGCCGCCGCCGTCGCCGCCCGCCACCCGGGCGCGCTGGTGATCGGTTCCGACCAGGTCGCCACCCTCGACGAGGAACAGATCGGCAAGCCCGGCAATCACGCCAAGGCCCTGGCCCAGCTGCAGAAAATGCGTGGCCGCGAAGTGGTCTTCCATACCGCGCTTTGCCTGTGGGATGGGCGCGACGGCAGCGCCCAGGTGGCAGATATCCAGACCATCGTCCAGTTCCGCAACCTGCCTGATGCCGAACTCGATGCCTATCTGCGCATCGAACAGCCTTATGATTGCGCCGGCAGCGCGAAAAACGAGGCGCTCGGCATCGCCATCCTCGAACGCATCGATGCCAGCGATCCCACCGCCCTCACCGGTCTGCCGCTGATCGCCCTGACCGGCATGCTGCGCGCCGCCGGCGTTTCCTTCTTCAACACCAAATAAACACCATGCCCGGCACTCTTTACCTGATTCCCAACACCCTGGGCGAAACCGAAGCGCTCTCCCACGTCATTCCCGAGCACGTGCAAGCCCTGACGGCCAGCCTCGGCTATTTCGTCGCCGAAAACGCCAAGACGGCGCGCGCCTTCCTGAAACTGGTCAACGCCCAGCATCCGCTGGCGCGCCCGCTGCAGGAAATCCGCATCGACGAATTGAATGTGAACACCCCGGCGCAAGCCCTGGCCGCCCTGCTCGAGCCGCTCAAGGCCGGCCAGGACGCCGGCCTGCTGTCGGAAGCGGGCGTACCCGCCGTGGCCGACCCCGGCGCCGACCTGGTGCGCCTGGCGCACCAGCACGCCATTCCCGTGCGGCCGCTGGTCGGTCCCTCCTCGCTGCTGCTGTCCGTCATGGCCAGCGGCCTGAACGGCCAGAGTTTTGCCTTCAACGGCTATCTGCCCACCGACGCGGCGGCGCGCGCCAAGCGCCTGAAGGAGCTGGAAGCGCGTTCGCGCCAGGACAAGCAGACCCAGCTCTTCATCGAAACGCCCTACCGCAACGCCGCCATGCTGGATGCCCTGCTCGCCAGCTGCGCCGGCAGCACCCTGATCTGCGTTGCCACCGACATCAGCCTGCCGTCGGAAAGCATCCGCACGCAAAGCAGCGCCCAGTGGAAGGCCCAGCTCGCCGCCGGCAAGGCGCCGGACTTCCACAAGAAGCCCACGGTCTTCCTGCTGCTGGCGCAATAAAAGGACTAGAGGCCGTTTCAGTAAAGGGGACAGACCACGTTTACTGCACGCCGTGGGTGTATTCGCTGACCCAGTCGCAAGCGGCCAGCTGGATGGCGTACAGCTCGGAAGGCGCCAGCTCCAGCTGGTGCAGGATGCGCGTCAGCTCCGGCCCCTCGGTGGCGCATTCGATCAGCTCGATCAGCGACAGCATCTGGCCATAATCGCCCTGGCGGTGCAGCAAGGCGTCGCGCACCTCGTCCAGCACATTCACGCTTTGCAGGATTTCGCCCATGCGCACCGAGAACAGCGCATCCATCAGCGACATGATGCCAACCGTGAAGCCGATATCGGCGCCGATGCGCTGCTCGGGCCGCAGATGCTCCATCATCAGTTCCATGGTCTTGCCACGCGTGGTCGCCATCTGCAGCAGCGGCGAATCGAATTCGGGCGCCTGCCCGGTCTTCACATACAGCAGGATCTGCAGCCAGCGCTGCAGCTGGCGCCGTCCCAGCACGATCAGCGCGTGGCCGACCGAATTGATGCGGAAGCGCGCGCCCACGGCCGGCGTGTTCACCAGGCGCAGCAGGTTCAAGGTGATCAGGGGGTCATGCTTGACGCTGCGTTCGATCTCGCGCTGGTCGGCGTCGCTATTCAGCAAATCCAGCAAATGCATGATGGCCAGCTGGGACGGCGCGATCTTCTTGCCGCTCAGGATCACGGGCCGCGCAAAATAATAGCCCTGGAAATATTCGAAGCCCAGGTCCATGCAGCGCTGGAACTCCTCCACCGTTTCGACCTTCTCGGCCAGCAGCTTCTGGCGCGGATTGCGCAGCGCGCGCGCCAGCGTGTCGAGCTCGCTGCCGCCGGTCTGGCGGATATCGATCTTGATCACGTCCATCAGCGGCTGTAAAAGCTGCAGGCCGGCCGATTCGGCCACCACATCGTCCAGCGCGAATTTGAAGCCGGCCGCCTTCAGCTCCTGGATGCGGGCCAGCACCTCGGGCGTGGCTTCGACCGATTCCAGCACTTCGAGAATGACCTTGTCGGTCGGCAGAAAGCGGATGAAGTCGCTCATCAGAGCAACGGTGTCGACATTGACGAAGGCCAGCTGGTCGCCCACCACCTGCCCCATGCCCAGCTCGGAAGCATGGGCGATGACCGAGGCCGTGGCGGACACGCCGTCCTGCACATTGGCCTCGCTGCATTCAGCGTTACGGAACAGCAGCTCGTATGCGACGAGACGCTGTTTGCGATTGAGGATAGGTTGACGGGCCAGGAAAAACTGATTCGCGTACGGCATGGGTACGGCGTCTTTTTCTAATGCGATTGTCATGAGCAGCCCCCACTGCTTGCCATCGTATATAGATCAGAATATACGCCTTAATTCAGGCGTGACAACAGTTTTTATAGCGAGCATCACGCTGAACGCGCACCGCCTTTGCGGGCTGTGGCCGCTTCGCCACTCTCCAGCGTGAATTTGGCGCCGGCGTCGCGTCCCAGCACTTTCACCAGATAGGGCATGACCTGCTTCAGCATCGGCTCCAGCGTATACGGCGGATTGACGATGAACATGCCGCTGGTGTGCAGGGCGATGCCGTCCGGGCCGGGCGTGGACACGCACAGGGTCACGTTGAGCCAGCTGGCGGCCGGCAGATGCTTCATGCGCTCGGCGAAATTGCGCGCCTCGATGCGCTGCAGCAGCGGATACCAGACCGCGTACGTGCCGCCGGGGAAGCGTTTGAGCGCCTCATTCAGCATATCCATCACCTTGCGGTAATCCTGCTTGTCCTCATACGGCGGGTCGCACAGCACCAGGGCGCGGCGCGATGGCGGCGGCAGCAGCGCTTTCAGGCCGACAAAGCCATCGGCGCGGTTGACGATCACGCGCTTGCCGCGCGTGGCGGGACGCTTGCCCTGGGCCGCCGCGTGCTGCTCCAGCTTGCGGAAATTCTCGTCCAGCAGCTTGGCATCGGCCGGATGCAGCTCGAACAGGCGCAGACGGTCCTGCTCGCGCGCCACGATGTCGGCGCAGTAAGGCGAACCGGGGTAATAGCGCATCTTGCCGCTCGGGTTCATATCCTTGATGACCTGCACGTACTCGGCCAGCGGCGCCGGCAAGTCGTCACGCTCCCACAGCGGCGCGATGCCGGTTTCGAATTCGGCGGTCTTGGTGGCCTGGGCGCTGTCGAGGGCGTACACGCCCGCGCCGGCATGGGTGTCGATATAGCTGTAAGCGACATCTTTCTGATTCAGGTATTTCAAGAGCTGGATCAGGACAAAGTGCTTCAAGACATCGGCGTGATTCCCGGCGTGGAAGGCGTGGCGGTAACTGAACATCGTGGTGATTCCTGTAAGTATGACCCCGCATTATCCCAGAGAACGCCCGGCGCGCCAAAAGCTGCGCGTCCGATGCATGCAAAAAAGGCCGCGGCGGGACGGCATCCCGCTGCGGCCAGCGCCTTGGAATCAGGCGAACTTCACGCAAAAACCAGGTTTTCCGCCCGCGGGCTTAAGCCACTTTCTGGGCGTCGAAGAACTGTTCGTCCTCGGTCGAACCGTGCAGGGCCGTGGTCGAGCTCTGGCCTTGCTGGATGGTCTGGGTCACGGCGTCGAAGTAGCCGGTGCCGACTTCGCGCTGGTGCTTGACGGCGGTGAAGCCTTTTTCGGCGGCGGCGAATTCGGCTTCCTGCAGTTCCACGAAGGCCGACATCTGGCGGCGCGCATAGCCGTGGGCCAGGTTGAACATGCCGTAGTTCAGGGCGTGGAAGCCGGCCAGGGTGATGAACTGGAACTTGTAACCCATGGCGCCCAGCTCTTTCTGGAACTTGGCGATGGTGGCGTCATCCAGGTTTTTCTTCCAGTTGAACGATGGCGAGCAGTTATAGGCCAGCATCTTGCCGGGGAACTTGGCGTGCACGGCTTCGGCGAACTGCTTGGCGAAGGCCAGGTCCGGCTTGCCGGTTTCGCACCACACCAGATCGGCGTACGGCGCGTAAGCCAGGGCGCGCGAGATCGACTGGTCGATGCCCGGACGCACTTTGTAGAAGCCTTCCACGGTGCGCTCGCCGGTGCAGAAAGGACGGTCGTTTTCGTCCACGTCCGAGGTCAGCAGGTCGGCCGCTTCAGCATCGGTACGGGCGATCACCAGGGTCGACGTGCCCATCACGTCCGCTGCCAGGCGGGCGGCGGTCAGTTTTTCCACGGCTTCACGCGATGGCACCAGCACCTTGCCGCCCATGTGGCCGCATTTTTTCACCGAGGCCAGCTGGTCTTCGAAGTGCACGCCCGAGGCGCCCGCTTCGATCATGGACTTCATCAGTTCGAAGGCGTTCAGCACGCCGCCGAAACCGGCTTCCGCATCGGCCACGATGGGCGCGAAGAAGTCGATGTCATCCTTGCCTTCGGACCACTGGATCTGGTCGGCGCGGTGGAAGGTGTTGTTGATGCGCTTGACCACCATCGGCACCGAGTTGGCTGGATACAGCGACTGGTCGGGATACATTTCGCCGGCCAGGTTGGCGTCGCCCGCCACCTGCCAGCCCGACAGGTAGATCGCTTTCAGGCCGGCCTTGACTTGCTGCATGGCCTGGTTGCCGGTCAGCGCGCCCAGGGCGTTGACAAAAGGCTCGTTGTTTACCAGGTTCCACAGTTTTTCCGCACCCTTCTTGGCGATGGTGTGTTCGATTTGCAGGGAGCCGCGCAGACGCACCACATCGTCGGCGGTATAGGCACGCTTGATGCCTTTCCAGCGTGGATTGGTGTCCCATTCTTTTTGCAGTTCTGCTACTTGCTGTTCACGAGTTGCCATGGTGCTCTCCTATTGACTGACTAAACAAAAAACGAAATCCGTTAGAAACATCATAGGACGATTTGTTCAGCGCAACAATGGTCTTATATAAGACATATGAGCAAATTTTATTCCTTAAGTTTCAAAGACTTAATTTTTATTTTTCATGATACGGAAAGACATTTCTCAGAATGAGAGCAAATAATGTGCTTGCGCAGCAGCACTTTCCGTATTGTGAAATTATCTTTTCGTAGCGTGAAAAATGCCCGAATTTCGGGCAGGAATTTTCGGACCAAAATGCAAAATGCCCCGGCTGGCGGGGCATTTTGCGGTCAAGCGCTGTGCGGCAGCGCGCCAGGACGGCAATCAGGCGAGTTTTTGTTGCGCCACAAGCACACCATCGGCATCGGCATAGATCCAGTCGCCCGGATTCACCGGCACGCCGCAGATCTGCACCCGCACATTGCGCTCGCCCGCCCCCTTCTTCACGCTGCGGCGCGGATGGGTGCCCAGGGCGCGCACGCCGATTTCGCAGGAATTGACTTCCTCGCTGTCGCGCACGCAGCCATCGACGATGATGCCGGCCCAGCCATTATCCTGGGCCAGCAGCGCCAGCTGGCCGCCCACCAGGGCACAGCGCAGGCTGCCGCCGCCATCGACCACCAGCACATGGCCATTGCCCTGGGTTTCCAGCATGGCGCGCACCAGGGCGTTGTCCTCGAACACCTTGAGCGTGGTGACGCGGCCGCTGAAACGGACGCGCTTGCCAAAGTGGCGGAAGGAAGGCGGCAGCACGGCCAGGCGGCCATCCTCCAGCAAGGGGATGTTGTCGTCACACAGGTCGGTGGTTGCGAAGCTCATGGTTTATCCTGCAAGCGTTATCAAAATGCTGATAATTTTAAGCATTTTTGAGCTGCATGGCACGGGTATTTCCACCCACGCCGACCGCCGTGGCGATCGCCAGCGCCTGGAACAACGCAATGCAGAGGAAAACCCAGGACGGCCGGTTGGCGTCCATCAGCGCGCCGAACAGCAGCGGACCGATGGCCAGGCCGCTGTCCAGGCCCGAATACACCACGCCATACACGCGGCCGGTGGCGTTCTTCGGCGCCGCGGCGCGTATCATCAGGTCGCGCGACGGTCCGGCCACGCCGGAGAAGAAACCGATCAGGCCCATCATCGCAAACGCCATCCAGGCCGGCACCAGGGACAGCGACAGCAGCACGGCCAGCAGCGCCGCCAGAGTGAAGGCGATGGCGATATTGCGGTCGTGGTCCTTGCTGCGCGCGCCGACAAAGCCACCCAGCAGCATGCCGCCTGCCGAGGCCAGCATATACGCGGTGTAGGCGCTGGTCGCCAGCTGCAGCGACATCCCGTACAGCTTGATCAGGCTGGCCGAGGCGAAGCTCTGGATGCCGCCCAGCGCGATCGCCGTCAGCAGGAAAAAGGCGAAGCACATCCACACCTGCGGCAGGCGCAGAAAATCCAGGCCCGCCCCTTGCGGCGCATCGGCCCTGGCCTGGACGATGAGATCGGGGCGCAGCGCATGGCGGTTCAGGAACAGGATGGCCAGCACGCCGAAGGGCAGCACGGCCGCCCATAGCAGGGCCGCGCGCCAGCTGGCCAGGGCCGCCACCGACGTCAGGAACAGCGGCGCGGCGGCCCAGCCGATATTGCCGCTGATGCCGTGCACTGAAAAACCGTGGGCCAGGCGCTGCTTCGAGACGCGCTGGTTGAGGATGGTGTAGTCGGCCGGGTGGAAAATGCTGTTGCCCACGCCCGCCAGCAGCGCGCCCAGCATCAGCATGGTATAGCTGGTGGCGGCCGACAGCGCCAGCGCCGACACGCCCAGCATGGCGACGCCGAAGAACAGCACGCGGCGCGCGCCGACGCGGTCCACCACGAAGCCGGCCAGCGCCTGGCCGATGCCGGAGATGACGAAAAACACCGTCATCAGCAAGCCCAGCTCGGAATACGAGAGATTGAACGCCGGTTTCAGCCAGGGAAACAGGCCGGCCAGGATCAGGTGGTAGAAATGGGACACGCCATGGGCCAGGCCGACGAGGCCGATCACACGGGCATCCTCACGCAGCACGGCCGTTGATACAGTGGATGTCATAGCTTTCCTTCAAAGATGAACAGTCCACTGCAGTGTATGCAAAATCACATCGCCCGATTTGAGACAAGATGACATAATTTGTCGAATTCCTGCCAACCCTGAATCCGCATGGCCATCACCATTCTCAACAACACCGCCGGCTACCCCAGCTGCTACGATCCCGACGCCGGGCGCCCGGTCACGCTGATCGGGCGCGACCTCCAGACCAATGAATACATGAGCGCCCACAAGCACGAGTGGGGCCAGGTAACATATGCGCTGGAAGGCGTGCTGCGCGTCACCGCCAACAACAGCAGCTGGATCGTGCCGCCGCAGCGCGCCATCTGGGTCGCGCCCCATGTGATGCATGAAGTGACGGTGCTGGAGCGCACCCGGCTGCGCCCCGTGCGCGTGCTGGCCGCGCGCGCCCCGTTTGCCGGCGACGAATGCCGCGTGCTCCAGGTCACGCCCCTGCTGCGCGAACTCATCCTCGCGCTGGAACAGATCGGCGACCAGCCCACCACCCCGCGCTATCGTCTGCTGGCCGAGCTGATCCTGGACGAGCTGGGCCGCTCCGCCACCCGCCCCATCCGCGTCCCCCTGCCCAGCGACAAGCGTCTGAAAGCGCTGTGCGACAGCCTGATGGCCGATCCCGGCGCGCCGCAAACGCTGAAAGCGTGGGCGAGCCAGGTTGGCGCCTCCGAACGCACCCTCGCCCGCCTGTTCGAGCGCGAGCTCGGCCTGAGTTTCGGCCAATGGCGCCAGCAAGTGAGATTGGCCCACGCCGCCCCCTTGATCGCCCGTGGCCTGCCGCTGGCGCAAGTGGCCGAGCAGCTTGGCTACGCCAGCCAATCCGCCTTCTCCGCCATGTTCAAGAAAACCTTCGGCCTCAGCCCCAGCGCCTTCTTCGCCACCCAAGTCTGATCCAGATCAACAAATGTCCAACCCTGGTGCCAGGCACTGGAGTCGGACATTCTTTGATCTGGCGCAAAAAATGTCCCACCCTGGTGCCTGACACCAGGGTGGGACATTTGCTGATGCAGATCAAACGATGGCGATTTATTTCGCAGTTTCGAAGGTCAGCTGGCCGTTGCGCTCGTCGATGCGGATCTGGTCTTTGGGGCCGAACTTGCCTTCGAGGATGTGCTTCGATAGCGGGTTTTCGATCTGCTGCTGGATCGCGCGTTTCAGCGGACGGGCGCCATACACGGGGTCGTAGCCGGCTTCGGCGATCTTTTGCAGGGCTTCGGGCGTGACTTCCAGGCCCATGTCCATGCGCGCCAGACGCTGCTGCAGGATCGCCAGCTGGATCTTGGCAATCGCGCCGATATTCTTGTCATCGAGGCCGTGGAAGACCACGATTTCGTCAATGCGGTTGATGAACTCGGGCCGGAAGTGGGAACGCACTTCGGCCATCACCGACAGCTTGACCACGCCCGGGTCGGCATTGTCCATCGACTGGATTTTCTGCGAGCCGAGATTGGAAGTCATGATGATCACCGTGTTCTTGAAGTCCACCGTGCGCCCCTGCCCGTCCGTCATGCGGCCGTCGTCCAGCACTTGCAGCAGTACATTGAAGACGTCGCTGTGCGCCTTTTCCACCTCGTCGAGCAGGATCACGCTATACGGCTTGCGGCGCACGGCTTCGGTCAGGTAGCCGCCTTCGTCGTAGCCGACATAGCCGGGCGGCGCGCCGATCAGGCGGGCCACCGAATGCTTCTCCATGAATTCGCTCATATCGATGCGGATCAGCGCATCTTCCGTGTCGAACAGGAAGCCGGCCAGTGCCTTGGTCAGCTCAGTCTTGCCGACGCCGGTCGGGCCCAGGAACATGAAGGAGCCATACGGGCGGTTCGGGTCGGACAGGCCGGCGCGCGAGCGGCGGATGGCGTCGGCCACGGCATTGATGGCCTCGTCCTGGCCGATCACGCGCTCGTGCAGCTTCTCCTCGATGTGCAGCAGCTTGTCGCGCTCGCCCTGCATCATGCGCGAGACGGGAATGCCGGTGGCGCGCGACACCACTTCGGCGATTTCCTCGGCGCCGACCTGGGTGCGCAGCAGCTTGGGCTTGTCGCCCTGGGAAGGACTGGCCGTTTCGGCCTGCTTCAGCTGCGCTTCGAGCTGGGGCAGCTTGCCGTACTGGAGTTCGGACACGCGCTGCCAGTTGCTGTCGCGCGTGGCCTGCTCCATCTGCTGCTTGATGCGCTCGATCTCTTCCTTGATGTGGGTGGTGCCCTGCACCATGGATTTTTCGGCCTTCAGCACTTCCTCGTAATCGTTGTACTCGCGCTGCAGCTTGGCGATTTCCTCGTCGATCAGGTCGAGGCGGCGGCGCGACGCTTCATCCTTCTCGCGCTTCACGGCTTCCTTCTCGATCTTCAGCTGGATCAGGCGGCGTTCCAGCTTGTCCATGACTTCGGGCTTGGAATCGATCTCGATCTTGATCTTGGACGCGGCTTCGTCGATCAGGTCGATGGCCTTGTCGGGCAGGAAGCGGTCGGTGATGTAGCGGTGCGACAGTTCGGCCGCGGCGATGATGGCGGCATCCGAAATCTCGACCTTGTGGTGCAGCTCGTACTTGTCCTGCAGGCCGCGCAGGATGGCGATGGTCGCTTCCACGCTCGGCTCGTCGACCAGGATCTTCTGGAAGCGGCGCTCCAGCGCCGCATCCTTCTCGATGTATTTGCGGTATTCGTCCAGCGTGGTCGCGCCCAGGCAATGCAGCTCGCCGCGCGCCAGGGCCGGCTTCAGCATATTGCCGGCGTCCATTGCGCCTTCCGCCTTGCCCGCGCCCACCATGGTGTGCAGCTCGTCGATGAAGACGATGGTCTGGCCTTCGTCCTGCGCCAGTTCCTTCAGTACGGATTTCAGGCGTTCCTCGAACTCGCCACGGTATTTGGCACCGGCCAGCAGGGCCGCCATGTCCAGCGACAGCACGCGCTTGCCGCGCAGGGAGTCCGGCACCTCGTTATTCACGATGCGCTGGGCCAGGCCTTCCACGATGGCGGTCTTGCCCACGCCAGGCTCGCCGATCAGCACGGGATTGTTCTTGGTGCGGCGCTGCAGCACCTGGATGGCGCGGCGGATTTCGTCGTCGCGGCCGATCACGGGATCGAGCTTGCCGGCGCGGGCGCGCTCGGTCAGGTCGAGGGTGTATTTTTTCAGGGCTTCGCGCTGGCCTTCGGCTTCCTGCGAGTCGACCTTGCCGCCGCCGCGCACCGTGTCGATGGCCGCTTCCAGCGCCTTGCGCGTCAAGCCGTTTTCGCGCGCGGCGCGGCCGGCTTCGGACTTGTCCTCGGTCAGCGCCAGCAGGATCATCTCGCTGGAGATGAACTGGTCGCCGCGTTTTTGCGCTTCCTTGTCGGCCAGATTCAGCACGCCGACAAACTCGCGGCTCACCTGCACGTCGCCATTGGTGCCGGACACCTTGGGCAGGCGTTCCAGCGCCGATTTCAGGGCATTCGACAAGCCGCCCACATTCACGCCCGCGCGCTGCAAGAGCGAGCGCGCCGCGCCGTCGTCCTGGTTCAGCAGGGCCGTCAGCAGGTGGGCCGATTCGATATAGGGATTGTCGTTGCCGACGGCCAGGCTTTGGGCGTCGGCCAGGGCTTCCTGGAGCTTGGTGGTGAGTTTGTCTTGGCGCATTTGGCAGTGCTCCTGAATTTATCTTAAGGACAAAATAAGGATGCGCTGCTGGTTTTCAAGACCAGGTTTGTGACGAAAATCACATATCCGGCAGCGCCCACTTCCGCAAAGCCTGGTCGTCGCTGACGCGGGCATCGACCCAGCGCGCGCCCTCGGGCGTTTCTTCCTTCTTCCAGAACGGCGCCTCGGTCTTCAGATAATCGATAATAAATTCACAAGCCGCAAACGCTTCGCCCCGGTGCGCCGAGGTGACCGCCACCAGTACGATCTGGTCCATTGGCAGGAGCGGGCCGACGCGGTGGATCACCAGCGCCCCATACAGCGGCCAGCGCTGGCGCGCCTGGTCGATGATGGCCTGGATCGATTGCTCGGTCATGCCCGGGTAATGCTCCAGCTCCATGCTGGAGATGGCAGCGCCCTCGTTCAGGTCGCGCACGGTACCGACAAAGCTGACGATGCCGCCGACGCGGGCGTCGCCGGCGCGCAATTGCGCCAGTTCGCCGGCCACGTCGAAGTCTTCAGTCTGGATTCTTACTTGCTGCATGCTACTTTGATTCATTTGGCTTCCGCGCCAAGGCGGCGAAACAGTTGCTCGATCCGCGTGGCGGTGCGGTCGTCGGCCAGGGCCGGCATGGCGCACAGCTGCAGGAACTGGGTGGCGTGGCCGTCCGGCTTGTGGCCGGATTTGAGGGAGCTTTGCAACACCTCGACCTGCATTTTCAGGCGTTCGCGCGCAAATTCCGCGCCGCTGTCGATGCCGGCGCCGATTTCCAGGCGCAGCACTTCTTCCAGCAGGCGCTCGCGGCTCGCTTCCAGCGCCGTCGCATAGGCGCCGCGGCCATTGCCGGCGCCCGCTTTCACGCCTGCTTCGAAGCGCTGGCGCAGGGTGCGTTCAAAATCGCCCGGCAAAGCCGGCAAGGCTTGCCAGCGCGCGCTCCAGTCGGCGGCGTCGATCTCGCCCGGCGCGGCGATGGCCGCTTCCAGCGCCTGGGTCAGGCGCAGTTTTTCGCGCATGGCCGTGGTCTGGGCGGCGCTGGCGCGGCGGCGGATGGCGTCGGCGCGCGACTGCAGGGCCGCCACGGCGCTCTTGTAGCGCTGCTCGATCTTCTGCTCGGCGGCGCGCGGCACGCTGCCGCTGGCATGCCAGGCGGCGGCGGCGTCGCGCAGGGCCTTGACCATGGCGTTCAGCTGGGCCTTGTCCTCGCCCTCGAAGGTGGCGCTTTCCAGGCTGGCGCAGATGTCTTCGCGCACATGCAGATGGCTGCGGCGCTCGGCGTCGGCGGCGTGGGCATGCTCCTTGCGCTTGGAGAAGATGGCATCGCAAGCGCCGCGGAAGCGCTGCCACAGCGCCTGCTCGGCCTTGCGCTCCAGCGGCAGCGCCTTGGCGTGCTCCTGCCAGCTTTCCTGCAGGCGGCGCAGGGTTTCGATGGTGTTGCGGTCGCTCGGATTGAGCTTGCCGACTTCCTCGACCAGTTGCTCGCGGCGCGCCACTTCGATCTTGCGCTGCTCTTCCAGCGGCGCCATCAGCTCGGCCATGGCGGCGGCGAAGGCGGCGTCCAGCTTTTTCTTGTCCTTGCGGTCGATGGTGCCAAGACGGCTCCAGGCCTGGCGCAGGCGCTGCGAGGACGAAGCCATGGCGCGCCAGTCATAGGTGTGCGGCAGCGTGCCAGGCGCGTCGCCGGCGGCGGCATCGGCCGGCAGCGGACGCGAAACGCCGCGCGCGATCAGGGCACTGACCTCGTCGATCAGGGTCTGGGCCTTGGCGGCATTGGTGTGGCGCTCGTCGGCCAGGTGCTTGAAGTGGGCGGCGGCCGGGGCATAGGCGGCGGTACAGGCGGCGTCGAACTTCTCCCACAGACTCTTGGGCGCGGCGCCGGAAACGCTGTCAAGCGCCTTCCAGCGGTCGCGCATGCTGCCCACCTTCTTGGCCAGTTCGCTCATCGGCAAGCCCTGGGCCGGCAATTCCTCCACCGCCTTCACCAGCTCTTCGCGCGAAACATTGCCGCCCCAGCGCGCCCAGTCGCCCAGCCGCTTCAACTCGGCGCGCACATGGGCCAGACGCTCGGCCTGGGACTGCGACAGGCGGCCGGTTTTGCTTTCCTTCAAGGTCTTATCATGCTCAGCAGCAATATGGAGCTGGCCTTGCTGCAAGGCCGCCTCCAGCGCATCGACCAGTTCCATGAAGTGGCGGTTGGCTTCCTTGTCGGCCGGGGTCGCTTTGTGCTTTTCGCGCGGCGGGTGGGCATCGGCGGCATCGGCCGTACCGTGCGGCGGGTGCGCCGCGTCGCCATTGGCGCCCTCGGCGGGAGCAGCGGCATGCGGCGCGGCGGCGGGCGTCTCGCCCGTGGCCGCCGCTGGGCGCGCATCGCTGCCGGCCGGCATATCGGCTGCCGCGCTGTGGACGGCAGCGGCGGCTGGCGCCGCCTTCGGCGCCTGGGCCAGGGCGGCTTGCGTCTGACTCATCGCCAGCTCGAAATCGCTCAGCAGGTGACGCGGCAGGGAGGCGCCTTCGGCGTTCGCCAGATGCGCCACGTGTTCGGCTTGCAGGCGCGCCAGTTGCTCCGTCTGCGCCGCGCGGCCGGCTTCGTCGCCGGGACGGGCTTCCGCGGCCAGGCGGCGCACGGCCGCCAGCGCATCGATCACGGCGCGCTGCAGGCTGACCTGGGCTTCCAGGCGCGCCGCCAACGCCCGGCGTTCGACGCCAAAACGTTCGCTCAGCGCGCTGCCGGCGGCAATCACCTGCCATTGGCGGTCGAGATCGGCAACCTGGTTCGGGGTCAGTTTCTCATCCTGCAAGAGTTTTTGCGCCTGGGCGATGCTGGCTTCGGCCTGGCGCTGTTCGGCCTGCTGGTGGCGCAAGGCGTCGAGACGGCTCTGCATCAGCTTGGCCACGCGGCGGTCGGTATTGCGCATGGCTTGCTGCACCTGTTCCAGCAGCGGCTGGGCTTGCACATATTCGGCGGCAGCCAGACGCACCTCGGCGAATTCGCTGCGCAGGATCAATTCCACGGCGGCGGCTTCATTGCCGGCCAGCGCCTTGGCTTGCGCGGCCTGCTCGGCGCGGCGCGCCTGCGCTTGCTGGTTGCCCTGTCCCACACTGTTCCCGGCCGCGGCAGACTGCTCCGAAGCTGCGCCCTGCGGTCCGGCGGGCTTGTCGCCCGGCCGTTTGAAAAGGAATTCGAACATGATGAGCTATGGATGGATCAAAACCACCATCATAGCAAAGCGCCGCGTGCCGTGCCCAAGCGGGCATGGATCAGCCACCGCGGCCAGGCGGCGGCTCCCGTTTCCCTGGCGATCAATCGCCGGCGTAACGGCGGACCGGAAGCTGGCGATGGTGGGGACCCAGCTCCGGCGTGGGTGATTCCGTTTCCGGCCCGGCCACGCCGTCCAGTCCGGGCACGCCCAGGGCTATGATGGCGGCCGGCCTGGCCAGCGACAGGGGGCGCGCGGCGCGCTCGCGGCGCGCCTCTTCCGCTTCCGCTTCATGCGCCAGCATCTGGTTGGCGATGGCGAACCAGGCATCGCCGCAAATGGCGCGGCGCGCGATGGCGAACAGCTCGCGCTCTTCCTTGTCCAGCCTTTGCAGCAGCGATTCGCAGAAGGTATCGATGGCGGCGCACACCTCGGCCACGCGCTCTTCGCTATCCTCGCCCGCATTCTCCATCTGCGCCTGCATCTGGCGGATGGCCGTCAGCGCATTCTGGTTCAACAGGCTGAGCTCATCGAGCAGCTGGTCGGCCTTTTCGGTGGCCTGGCGCAGCGCGGGAATGAGATACTGTTCAATCTTGCGCCAATGGCAAGCATCGTATAAACGGTTCAGGTTTTCGCAGGCATATTCGAGCTGCGAAAGCGAAAGGCTGCGCTGCAATGTCAGCGTGGACTGCATCTGTTTTTGCAGCGCCAGCAGGCCCATGCGCATGCTGGCCTGCTCCACCGACAAGGCAACCAAAGTGTAAGTAGCCGTCAACATCTGTCTTACTCCCTTACATGACACGGGTGACCATACGGAAGTAGAAGTGTAAATAAAGCTGACAACATTGCTTTGACCTAGCGCAAGCGTCTGTTTGAACTATCGATTCTAGCGCAAAATTTTTCTCATTTCTGTTGTAATCTGAGCAGTAATTCCACAACGCCGGGTTCCGCCGACGGCGTGACCGTGCCGCCGAAGCGCTTGATCAGGCGCTGCATGCCGGTGTTCTCCGACAGGGTTTCGCCCCACAACTCGCGTGTGCCGCGCTCGCGGAAGTAAGCCACCAGCTTTTCGAACAGCACCACGCCCAGTCCCTTGCCCTTCAAATCCGAACGCACCACGATGGCGAATTCGGCGCGCTGGTTGTCCGGGTCGGCCACGGCGCGCACCACGCCCAGCGTTTCCGGCTGGCCGTCGGCGCCGCTGCGGGTGGCGATAAAGGCCATGGCGCGGTCGTAATCGATCTGGGTCAGACGTGCCAGCTGGGCCGGCGGCAATTCGCGCATGGCGGTGAAAAAGCGCATGCGCACATCGTCGGCATGCAGGGCGGCGAAGAAGCGCAGATGGGCCGGCGCATCTTCCGGACGGATGGGACGCAGCAGCAGGGTCTCGCCCTGCCAGGCCACGTCCTGCTCCAGCTCCTGCGGATAGGGGCGGATGGCCAGGCTGGCCTCGGCGCGGCGCGGCCCCAGTTCGATGCGCGCATCCTGCACCCGCACGCCGCCGGCGCCGGCCAGCAAGGGATCGATCTCCAGCACGGCCAGCTCGCCGATATCGACCGCCAGTTCGGCCACCTGGATCAGCACGCGACAAATCGCTTCGCTATGGTCGGCCAGCAGGCGCGCCACCCGGGTGCGCGCCACCACATCGCGCGCCAGCACCATATTCAGTGGCGGCAGGCCGACAGCGCGGTCGTCCACCGCCAGCGCGGCCGGGCCGCCCTGGCCGAAGCTGATGGCGGGACCAAAAACGGGATCGATGCGCACCGCCACGCGCAGCTGGATATCGCTGCGCACATTGCTGCGCAATTCGCCGTCCGCCGGCGCGGCGCCATCGGCCGCTGCGCCGCCGCTGCCCTCGCCGCGGCGGCGCAGCGGCGCGGCCAGCGGAATGCCGTAGGCGGCCAGCACCGCCTGGCTGTCTTCCCGGCTCAGCGCGGTGATGCCCTGGGCCAGCGCCGCATCGACGATGGCACGCGCGGCGCTGCGTTCCGGCGCCGGCGGCGCCTGCGCCGGCACCTCGATCAGCAAGGCCTGGTTGCGCTGGTACTGGGCGATCTGCAGGAAGGCGCGCGTAGCCTTTTCCGGCGTGTCGTAGCAAGGCAGTCCGGCCTCAGCGAACGTCTCGCGCGCGACAGTGGCGCCCGCCCCACCCAGCCAGCAGGACAGCACGCTCTTGCTGGCCGCTTTCGCCATCGGCGCCAGCACGCGCGCCACATCGGCACTGGCGGCGGCGGTGCTGGGCGCGTGAATCAGCAGCAGCGCATCGACTTGCGGCTCCTGTATCAAGGCATCCAGTACGGCGGCGTAGCGCTCCGGCGTGGCCTCGCCGCCAACCACCAGGGTGCCCTGCGCCACCATCGGCGCCGGCTTCATTTGTTCCAGGCGGCGCTGGGTGGGTGCCGACAGCGTGGCCTGGCGCACGCCGCGCCAGCGCAGGGCGTCATCTGCCAGCTGGCCCAGGCTGCCGCCGTTGCTGATGATGGCCAGGCGCTCGCCGCGCAGCGGCCGGGCGCGCGCCACGGTCTCCACCGCGTCGAACAGATCGGCCGAGGAGTATACGCGCAGCATGCCGGCGCGGCGGATGGCGGCGTCGATCACCTTGTCATCGCCTTCGCGCCCGGCTTTCATGACGATCACCGGCTTGCCGCGCGCCGCCATGCGCGCCGCCGACATGAACTTGCGCGCATTGCTGACCGATTCCATATGCATGACGATGGCCGTGGTGTCGCTGTCGCCGGCCAGGAAATCGAGCAGGTCGCCCATATCGATATCGGTGCCCTCGCCCAGCGAGATCACGCGCGAAAACCCGATGCCCTGCTGCCGCGCCCAATCCAACACCGCCGCCATCAGCATGCCCGATTGCGATACGAAAGCGATTTTTCCGGGCTGCGCGCCCACTTGCGCCATGCTGGCGTTCAGTCCCGCATGGGGCGCCAGCAGGCCGATGCCGCCGGGGCCGAGGATGCGCAGCCGGTGCGGCCGGGCCGCGTCCAGCATGGCCTGGCGCAGGTTCTTGCCACCGCTGCGCGCCTCCGACAGGCCCGGCGTCAGCACCACCGCCGCGCGTGTGCCGCGCGCACCCAGTTCCGCGATCAGGCCCGGCACCGTCTCCGGCGGCGTGCAGATGACGGCCAGTTCCGGCGCGCGCGGCAGGGCCGAGACACGGTGGTAGCAAGGCACGCCACGCAGTTCGGCATATTTGGGATTGACGGGCCACAGCGCGCCGGCAAAGCCGCATTCGGCCATATTATTCAGCACTGTATAGCCGATGCGGTCGGGCCGGCTGGACGCGCCGATCACGGCTACCGATCCTGGCTCGAACAGACTGCACAGATTCCTGATGCTCATCGCCTTACCTTTCAGCGGCCCGGCCGGACAGGGACCGCGTTATAAAATCCGCCGCGCTACCAGCGCGAGAAATGGTCTTCCGTCACGCCCGCCAGCTGGCTGACGATGCGCTGCGGCGCATCCGGCGCGGCGCGCACCCAGCCGTTGAAGGTGCCGACCGGCTGCACATAGCGGCTGGCCGCCACCAGCAGATTGCGGTCCTGGCGGCGCGCGCCTTCCGGCGTGAATACCAGGTCGAGCTGGTCGTCCTCGGTGAAGATATGCCAGCACGCCAGCGGGTCATGCTGATCATATATGAAATGGGCTGGCCCCAGCGGGACGATTTGCCCGTCCAGCCAGAGCGCGTTCTCGCAGGCGCCGAAGTAGCCGGCCTGCAGATTGAAACCCAGCTCCAGATTGTGGCCCGAGGCCCAGCGCCAGGCCGTTTCGCGCGCCAGCAGGCCATTCGAATAATCAAAGCTGGCGACACCGCCATCGAGCCGGTACTCGTCGCGCCAGGTGCGTACTTCGCCCGTCAGCGGCAGGCCGGACGACTTTTGCGTGGCATGCACCGCGCCACCCTTCACCGGCCCGGTCGCCAGCAGCAGCGGCGAGGCGGCCGGACCGAATTCGGCATCGATCTCCATATGCGGGCAGCGCAGCTCCAGGCGGTAGCAGCCGCCCGGCGCATGCTCGATGGCGATGCGGGTCTCGCGCGTGCGGAACCAGCTGTCGCCGCCGGCGCTGTCGGCCACGCCGACCGAGAAACGGCCCGGCAAACCATCCTGGGAATAATTGGCCATGATGTCGCCGTCGTTGCGGTCGAAGGCATAGGCGAAGCAGGTGCTGGTCCAGCCCACGTCGACGATGGCGACGGCGCACATCAGCTGCTCCGTCACCAGCGCAACGTAATGCCATTTCTTGTGGTGCAGGCGGCGCCACAGGCGGTTGCGCGCATATGGCTTGGCCAGCGCCGGCCAGTCGAAGCGCTCGGCCTGGCCGGCATAGCGGCCGAACAGCGGCAGGCCGTCGGCACCGACCACGGATTGGGGAGCGATCGGCAAGCTCATGGCGCCACCTCCACCTCATCTGCCGCCAATACGGCCTGCAGCATGGCGCCGAATGCGCGCGGCTCGGCGCCGCTCACGCGCACTTGCGGACAGTCGTGCCAGCCGGCGCAGCGCTGCAAGGCGGCCGCCACATCGCGCGTGAAGCGCTCGCTGAGCCGGACACCCGGCTCCAGCGTCAGCGCCTTGAGTTCGAACACGCCTTCACGCCGGTGCGCCTTGGCATCCACCCGGCCCACCAGCAGGCCGCGGCGCAGGATCGGCAGCGTGAAATAGCCGTAGCGACGCTTGGCGGCCGGGGTGTAGCACTCCAGGCGGTAGTCGAAGCCGAACAGCTCCAGCGCGCGGCGGCGGTCCCACACGATCGGGTCGAAGGGCGAGAGGATGGTGCTCAGCGTCGGCGTCAGGCTGCCCTCGGCGGCGCTGCGCGCCAGATCGGCCAGGTCGGGGTGGATGTAGACCGCCTCGTTCCAGCCCTGCACGCGGGCGCGCAGCAAGGCGCCCTGCTCCACCAGCACTTCCGGCTCGAGGCGCGGCGGCTTGCTGCGGTAGTAGTCAGCGATCCAGGCGGCGCGGCACAGGCCCAGCGACTTCACGGTTTTCAGCGCCATTTCGCGCCGCACCTGGTCCATCGTCGGCAGCTGGCTGTCGTCCCAGCCTGGCAGCACGCGTTCGGCCAGGTCGTAGATGCGCTGGAAATTGTGGCGGCGCGCGATCATCAGCTGGCCCGCCGTGAACAGCACTTCCAGCGAACGCTTCTCCGGCTTCCATTCCCACCAGCCGCCGGACTGGCCGTCGCTGCGCTCGAAATCGGAAGAGCGCACCGGCCCATTGTCACGGATATGGCGCAGCAGGGCCGCCACCTCCTTGCGTTTTTCCTTCATCCAGTTCACCGAATACTTCCAGCCCATGGCGGCCGGATCGAGCATGCGGTGGCGCAGCAGGCGGTAATCCTCGATCGGCACAAAGCAGGCTTCATGCGCCCAGTATTCGAACAGCGCGCCTTCCGCCAGCAGCTCTTCCAGCCAAGCCTGGGGATAGTCGCCCAGGCGGCTCCACAGCACCAGGTAGGGACTGCGCGCCACCACATGGATGGTGTCGATCTGCAGTACGCCCATCTGTCGGATCGCGTCCAGGACATCGGCCTTCTGCGCCTTGCGCCGGCGCGGCTGCAGCAATCCCTGCGCCGCCAGATGCAGCGCGCGCGCCGCCGGCAGGCTCAATATCAACTCGCTCAAAACCCTGTACCCCTGATCTACCCCCGCCCCGCGGGATGAATGGCTATTTTAATAAAGTTTCCCCCTGCGATTGTTACTTTTTTGATGCCTGGGCTGCCTGTAAAATACACGGCAAGAAGAATTTTCATAACTGCGGGTCCGCGCCAGCACTTTTCCGTGCAAAATACAAGCGAAGGAACCGCATCCGGGACACTAGCAAGCCAGCGCCAATTGACAACGATAATCAAACAAATCCGCAGCGCCGCAGGGAGACTTTATCGCAGCGCGCTGCTGCCATCCTTTACGCTGCTGTTGTTGGCCAGCCTCTGGGCCGACACCGTCTACCAGGAAGACCAGGCCAAGGACATCGCCCGCTTCGAAGCGGTGATGCACAGCCACGCGATGGCGCGCACCCTGGCCGAGCATGCGGGGCATATCCTGCGCCAGGCCGACCACGCCACCCAGCTTTTCAAACTCAAATACGAGGAAACCGGCGGCGCCCTGCGCTTGCCCGAATTCAGCAAGAAGAACGGCCTGCTCGACTCCCTCATGCCGTCGCGCCTGGAATTGCCGATCGCCCTGCTCGATGCCGACGGCAATGTGGTGGACAAGCAGCATGGCTACTTTGCCGCGAATATGGCGCAGGAAGCCTTCTTCAAGACCCTGGCCGGCAGCACAGACGACACCGCCCTGACCAGCAATCCCATGGTGGAACCGAAAACCAGGAAGTGGCAGATCCAGATTGCGCGCCGCCTGAACCACGCCGACGGCAGTTTCGCCGGCGCCATCCTGCTGATGATCGACCCCGCGTATTTCGTCGACGATTACGACCGCCTGCATCTCGGCGCCAAGGGACTGGTGATGCTGACCAGCCGCGATACCGGCCTATCCATCGGCCGCGTGGACGAAACGCTTTTCATCAGCGACCAGCTGGATTTCGCCGCGCCAGCCGACCCCACGGCCATTCCCGAAGAACTGAAATTCAGCCGCCCGTATGACGCCGTGCCGCGCATCTACAGCTTCCGCGAAATGCCGCGCTATTCGCTGGTGGCCGTGGTCGGCAATAGCGAAGCGACGGAGATGGCCAATTTCGAACACCAGCGCCGCCTGAATTATCTGTCGGTCTTGCTGGCCTGCGCCGCCATCCTCGGCTTTGCCGTGCTGCTGGGACGCCAGAGCCGCCGCCTGCGCAGCAGCATGCGCGCCGCCACCGAAGCCCAGCAGATGATGCGCGCCGCCGGCGACGCCAGCCTGGACGCCATGTTCATCATGAAGGCCTGCCGCAGCGGCAGCCGCAACGGCGAGGTGCTCGATTTCACCCTGCTCGACGTCAACGAGCGTGCCGCCCGCATCCTGCGCCATCCTCGCGGCGAGGTGCTGGGCCAGCGCATCGGCGAGCTGCTGCCGCATTGGAAGGAAGAAGGCTTCATCGACAAGTACCGCATGGTGCTCGATACCGGCAAGCCGATGGAGGAGGAGATCGAAACCCAGCCGCCGGGCGAGGAGCCGCGCTGGCTGCGCCACCAGATCGTGGCGATCGAGGACGGCGTGGCGGTCACGGTGCGCAATATCACGGCGCGCAAACAGAGCGAGCTGGAAATCCGCAAGAGCCAGGCGGAGCTGGCCGCGCTGATGGATGCCTCGCCCCTGGGCCTGATCCGCACCGACCGCGACTTCCACTGCACCTACGTCAACCGCACCTTCGAGGCGATCACCGGCCTGGCGCGCGAGAAGGCGCGCGGCGACGGCTGGATGTGCGCCGTGCATCCGGACGACCGCGACGTGCTGCGCGAGGCGCTGCAGCATCTGGCCGGCACGCGCACGCCCTACCAGGATTCGCTGCGCTGCCTGCAGCCGGACGGCACGCTGGTCTGGACTTCGATCAAGATCGCGCCGATCCTGGTCGACAGCCGCATCGACGGCTTTGTCTGCACCCTGGACGATATCACCGTGGTGCGCAAATCGGTGATGGCGCTGCGCGAAAGCGAGGCGCGCCTGCGCACCATCACCGACACCCTGCCGGCCATGGTGGCCTATGTCGACCAGGAAGAGATTTACCGCTTCAACAATCTGGCTTACGAGCGCGAATTCAGCCGCACCGGCCTGAATGTGGTGGGCCTGTCGGTGCTGGAAACCGTGGGCGAGCAGCGCTACGAGTTCCTGCAGCCCTATATACGGCGCGCGCTGCACGGCGAGACCCTGACTTTCGAGGAGGATGGCGAGAGCGAGAACGAGGGCGTGGTGCGCACCTATGAAGTGGTCTACATTCCCCAGTTCGATGCCGACGGCGCCACCGTGATCGGCTTCCACGTCATGCGCCAGGATATCAGCGCCCAGAAACGCGAGAAACAGCGCCTTCTGAAACTGTCTCAGGTCGATGCACTGACCGGCCTGACCAACCGTGCGGGCTTCCTGCAAAGGCTCAACGAGAGCATGGTCTACTGCCGCGACAACGCCAGCATGATGGCTGTCATGTATATGGATATCGACCGCTTCAAGCCGGTCAACGACACGTATGGCCATGCGGTCGGCGACGCCCTGCTGAAGGCCTTCTCGGCGCGCCTGACCCACACCATGCGCGCCAGCGACACCGTGGCCCGCCTGGGTGGCGACGAGTTCACCATCATCATGGAACGCATCAGCCGCGCCGAGGACGCCGCCATCCTGGCCGGCAAGATCGTCACCGCCATGCAGGCGCCTTTCGAGCTGGAAGGCATCACCGTGTCGGTCTCCACCAGCATCGGCCTGACTTACTATAGCGACGAGGATCTGAGTCCGGCCGAACTGCTGAAACGGGCCGACGTGCTGCTGTACGATGCCAAACAGGCCGGCCGTAATACCTACCGGGCCGGCGCGTTGCTGCCCGACGCGGCGTGAAATTCTTCGCGCCGCATCAAGACGGAAGATGGCCGTTTGCGCTATATTTGGCGCTTCCCGCGCCTTTGACCGTTTAATCCATGCGTTTGCTGCACACCTCCGACTGGCATCTGGGCCAGTCGCTCCATAATTTCGAGCGTGCCTACGAGCACCAGTGCTTCCTCGACTGGTTGCTTGATACCCTCGTGGCCGAACAGGCCGACGGCCTGCTGATCGCCGGCGACATCTTCGACAGCGCCAATCCCTCGGCCGCTTCGCAGCGCCAGCTTTACCAGTTCCTGCGCCAGGCGCGCGAACGCCTGCCGCATCTGAACCTGGTCGTCATCGCCGGCAACCACGATTCGCCGGGCCGGCTGGAAGCGCCAGGCCCGCTGCTGGAGGCGCATGGCACGCGCGTGGTCGGCCACGTGCTGCGCGACGCCGAAGGTGCGATCCAGGTCGAGCGTCTGGTACTGCCACTGATGGGGCGCAGCGGCGCGGTGGAGGCCTGGTGCCTGGCCCTGCCCTTTCTGCGTCCTTCCGACGTGCCGCGCATTGCGGAGGATGGCGGCGATCCGTATCTGGGCGGCATCGCCGAGTTGTACAGACTGGCGCTGGAACAGGCCCAGGCCAAATGCGAGCCGGGCCAGGCCATCGTCGCCATGGGTCATTGCCACATGGTCGATGGCCAGATGTCGAACGACTCCGAGCGCCGCATCGTCATCGGCGGCACCGAAATGCTGCCGGCCGGGATTTTCGCGCCGGCCATCGCCTATGCCGCGCTGGGCCACCTGCACCTGGCGCAGAGCGTGGGCAAGCAGGAACACATCCGCTATTGCGGCAGCCCGATTCCGCTCTCCTTCGCCGAAACCCGCTACCAGCACCAGGTGCTGCGCATCGATCTGGAAGGTGGCCAGCTGCGCGAAGTGAAGCAGCTTTTCGTGCCGCGCGCCGTCGATCTGCTGCGCGTGCCGTCCACGCCCGCGCCGCTGGAAGACGTGCTGGCCGAACTGGCGGCGCTGGAACTGCCGGAACGCGCGGTGGAAGCCCAGCCCTTCCTCGAAGTGCGGGTGCGCCTGGATGGACCGGAACCCGGCCTGCGCAGCCGCATCGAAGCCGCGCTGGAAGGCAAACCGGTCAGGCTGGCGAAGATCGAAACCTCGAGCGCCGCGCGCGGCATCTCGCTGGACGAAGCGGCGCTCTCGCTCGATCAGCTGGACCAGCTCAAGCCCGACGATATATTCAAGCGCCTGTACCAGCAGAAATTCGGCGCCGAAGCGCCGCCCGAACAACTGAGCGCCTTCGCCGAGCTGATGCTGCCCGGCGCCTGAACCACGCAATAAGAACAAGATGAAGATTCTCCGAATTGGCGGCAAAAACCTGGCCTCGCTGGCCGGCGAGTTCAGTGTCGACTTCGAGCAGGAACCGCTCGCCTCCTCCGGCCTGTTCGCCATCAGCGGCCCCACCGGCGCCGGCAAGAGCACCCTGCTCGACGCCCTGTGCCTGGCCCTGTACGACGACACCCCGCGCCTGCTCAAAGCCAGCGGCAAGACGCCCGATGTGGGCGACCCGATATCCTCGCAGGACTCGCGCACCCTGCTGCGGCGCGGCACGCCGGAAGGCTATGCCGAAGTTGATTTCGTCGGCGGCGACGGCGCACCCTACCGCGCGCGCTGGAGCGTGCGCCGTTCGCGCACGCGGGCCGACGGGCTTTTGCAGCCGACGGCGATGACCCTGCACCGGCTGCCCGGCCTGCAGCCCATCGGCGCCACCAAGACCGAAGTGAAAGCCGAAATCGAAAAGCGCATCGGCCTGAGTTTCGAGCAGTTCACGCGCGCCGTGCTGCTGGCGCAAAACGAGTTCGCCACCTTCCTCAAGGCCGGCGACGACGAACGCGGCACGCTGCTGGAGACCCTGACCGGCAGCAATGTGTATAGCGATATCTCGATCCGCGCGCACGAGCGCGCCAAGCTGGAAAAGCTGGCGCTGGAAAAACTGTTCGACCGCCTGGCCGACCAGAAGCCCATGGGCAGCGAGGAAAGGGCCAATGCCGAGACCCGGCGCAACGCCGCCGATCAAGCCCTGGTCGCGCTGGACGAACGCAAGACCGGACTGGAAACCCAGTTGCGCTGGCACCAGCAGACCGAGAAGCTGCGCGACGGCGAGCAGCAGGCGCTGGCCGCCTGGCAGCAGCGCGTCAACGAGGTGGAGGCCGCCGCGCCGCGGCGCCAGGCGCTGGCCCGGCTCGACGCGGTACAGGCGGCGCGGCCGCTGGACGAGGACATCAAGCGCATCGGCGCCGAAAGCGCCGCCACCCAGGCCGCCATCGAAGCTTGCGGGCGCGAGGCGGAACAGGCCCGCCTGACCCAGCAAAAGGCGGCGCAGGCCATGCAGCAAGCGGGCTTGCAACTGGCCGAAGCCGAGCAGGCGCAACGCGCCGCCGCGCCGCAGCTGGACCAGGCCAAGGCGCTGGATGCCCGCATCGAAGCCATGCTGCCCTCCTACCGCCAGGCCAAGCATGCCTACGACACGGCGCAAACGGCCTTGAATCAGGCCACGCAGGCGCAGCGCGGCAAGCAGGAGCAGCAGCGCCGCCTGGCCGAAGCGCAGCAGGCCGGCCAGCTCTGGCTGCAACAGCACCAGCAATGGCGCGTGCTGGCGCAGGACTGGCCGCGCTGGGATGTGCTGCTGGTGCAATCGAGCCAGGTCAACGCCCAGGCTGAGCGCCTGGGCCAGGCCCAAGCCGCCGTGCTGCACAACGGCAAGCGCCACCGCGAAGAGGAAAGCGAGGCCAAAACCAGGCTGCAGGCTGCCGCCACCCGGCTGGAAACGCTGGAAGCCCAGCGCCAGCAGGCGCTCAGCGCCATTGCCCAGATCGATGCGGACATGCTGCACCGCCACCGCGAGCAGCTGGAGCGGCGGCGCGATGCGCTGGCAGGTGCCGAGAAAGTCTGGCTGGAGCTGTCCGGCAGACAGGCGCGCAAGCAGGAACTGAACACCCTCGACGCACGGCTGCAGCAGTCGCGCAGCGCGGCCGAGCAGTTGCTGGCCCAGGCGCAGCAGGAACACGCGGCCGTGATGGCTGCCTTCGCCCAGGCCGAGCGCTCGCTGAAACTGGCCGAAGCGGCTTGCGGCGAAAACGTGGAAAAGCTGCGCGCCACACTGGAAGACGAAACGCCCTGCCCGGTCTGCGGCGCGCACGAACATCCATACCGCCACAGCGACGGCGCCCTGCAAGCCATGCTCGCCGGCCTGCAGGCCGAGGTGCATGGCTGCCGTGACAAGCTGCAGCACAATATCGCGGCGCAGGCGGTACAGCGCAATACCATCCAATCCAGCCTGGAGCAATTGGCCGCCAATGCCGCCGAACAGCACTCGCTGGACAAGGTGCTGGACCGCGGCTTCGAAGCCTGGCAGGCCGCCACGGCGAAGCTGGCCCAAAGCGAGCTGGAAGCGAGCCTGCGCGAAAACCTGCTGCGCGCCGCCAGCCAGCCGCCGGAGCCGGACGGTGCCCCGGCGCTGCTGGCGCTCGCGCTGGACGAAGTGGCGGACGAGGCGCGCGCCACCTGGTTCACCCAGCAGCTGGAAGCCGTGCAAACCGCGCAGCGCCATATCGCGCAGCAGGAACAGATCCTGCACCGCGCTGCCGCCAGCCGCGAACAGGCACAGCGCGCCTGCGACCAGGCCACGGCCGAGCATACGCAGCTGCAAAGCCGCCTGGCCCAGGTGCAGACCGTGTTGGCTGAGCTGCTGGCCGAGCACAAGGCGCTGGACATGCAGCGCATGGAGGTCGCCACGCAGCTGAGCGGCATGCTCGATGAGCTGGACGCCGCCTTCAGCGACAGCGAGATGCCGAACGAAGGCTGGAAGGACGAGTGGAAAGCGGCGCCGGCCCGCTTCCACGAGAAGCGCCAGGCCGAGAGCCGTCAATGGCAAAACCAGCATGGCGCGCTGGAAGAACGCGCCGCCGCCATGACCACGCTGGAAGTCGAGCTGGAAGCCCTGTCTACCGCCCAGCATAAGGCGGCGGCCGATGCCGAAGCCGTGCAGGAAACCTTCCGCAGCGCCGAAACAGCCCTGCTGGCGGCGCAGGACCAGCGCGCCACGCTATGGAATGCGCGCCGCGTGGAAGACGTGGAGCGCGATCTGCAGGCGGCCATCGACAAGGCCAAAGCCAGTCAAGCGTCCCAGCAGGAAGCCGCCCAGCAGGCCGCGCAAAGCGCCGTGCGCTCCGACGAGGCGCTGGTGCAGGCCCAGCACCGCCTGGCCAGCCTGTACGACGCGGCGCAACTGGCCGCGCAGCGCCTGGAACAATGGCTGCAGGATTTCCGCAAAGCGCAGGCGGTCAGCCGTGAAGGCAGCGCCGCCGACGACACGCAGCGCGAGCTGCTGGGCTTTGACGCGGACGAAGCGGGCGACGCCGCGAACGACGGCGTGCGCAGCGTCGAACAGTTGCGCGCCCTGCTGGCCCATCCCGCCGAGCATATCCTGGCCGAACGCCAGAACCTGCAGGCGCTGGAACAGGCCGCGGCCAGCGCCCACGCCGTGCTGCAGGAGCGCCAAGCCCAGACCGCGCGCCATCTGGAAGACGCCAGCCAGCATGGCGAGCAGACGGCCGAAGCCCTGCAGCAGGCGCTGGAAGCCCTGGCCGCCGAGCGCAAGCAGGCGCAGGACCAAGCCACCGCCCTGCGTCTCGGCCTGGCCCAGGACGATGCACGCCGCCACAGCGCACAAGCCATGATGGGCGATATCGAAAAGCAGGAAGAAATCGAGCGGCGCTGGGCGCGCATGAGTGAGCTGATCGGCTCGGCCGACGGCAAGAAATTCCGCAACTACGCCCAGCAGTTCACGCTGGACGTCCTGCTGGGCTATGCCAACGCCCACCTCAACCATCTGGCGCCGCGCTATCAGCTGGAACGCATCAATAATCCATCCCAGCCCTCGCTTGGCCTGCTGGTGCGCGACCAGCATATGGGCGACGAACTGCGCTCGGTGCACTCGCTGTCCGGCGGCGAATCCTTCCTCGCTTCGCTGGCCCTGGCGCTGGGACTGGCGTCACTGTCGTCCAACCGGGTGCGGGTGGAATCGCTGTTCATCGACGAGGGCTTCGGCAGTCTGGACGCCGACACCTTGCGCGTGGCGATGGATGCGCTGGACGGCCTGCAGGCCATGGGCCGCAAGGTCGGCGTGATTTCGCACGTGCAGGAGATGACCGACAGAATCGCCAGCCGCATCGTGGTACAGCCGGCGGCCGGCGGGCGCAGCGTGGTAACAGTGCAGTAGAGGGCCGCTGTGGCGGCGCGCCGTCAGCGGTAGCTGGCTTCGCGCCGCTCCTGGCGTGCCAGCTCCCAGCCAAGCTCGCGCCGGATCTGTTGCGGGTCGGGCGGCGGACGACGCTCCTCCACCCTGGTTTGCATCCAGTGGCGCACGGCTTCTTTGCTCGGTTGCTTGGCTTGGTCCATATCGCGGCCTCTTAGAAGAGCTGACGGATACTCCCACAACGCGAGCCAGGACGTTCAGTTGACGGCTTTCCGCGAAAAACCACAGTCTATTTTTGCTATGATGTAAGCGAGTGTAAGCCCCGCTTTTGTCCGTCATTCGCCGCCTTCCTTACCATGGCAATCAGCGCCATCGCCTCCAGCGTCAATCCCTACGCCGCCAGCGGCGCGGCGCCGGCGCGTACCGCATCGGCGCAGGACACGCAGGAAAAGCAGGAGCCACAGGCCAAGCCCGGCGCCAAGGCCGAGCTGACATCCGATCAATTGAAGCAGATCGACAAGCTGAAAGCGCGCGACCAGCAGGTGCGCCAGCACGAGATGGCCCACCTGTCGGCAGCGGGTGGCCTGGCCACCTCCGGTCCCACGTATACCTATCAGCGCGGGCCGGACGGCATCAATTACGCCATCGGCGGCGAGGTGAATATTGACACCTCGCCTGGTCGCACGCCGCAGGAAACGCTGGAGCGGGCGCGCACCATCCAGGCTGCCGCCTTGGCGCCGGCCGATCCCTCGGGGCCGGACCGCGCCATCGCCGCACGCGCCCAGCAGATGGCGCAGCAGGCCAGCCAGGAGCTGGCGGCGCAGCAGAGCAATCCGGACAGCACGCCGCAAGGCGCGCCGGGCCAGGCCGAAACCGCCCAGCAAAGCGCCGTGCGGCGCGCCTACAACGCCGTCCCTGCGCAACAACCGGTACTCAACGTCTACGCCTGATAAAATCCCGCTTTTGTCCTCTCGCCAAAGCAATCATGTTGAAAGCACCACGCACCCTGACCTTCAAATGCGCGAAATGCGCCAAGGCCGTAAAAGTTTCCATGCAAAAAGTCTCCGCCTGCTCCCACATCACGCCTTACTCCGGCGTCTGCAGCTGCGGCGAGGTGAAACTGCACGCCATCGGCCAAGCCGACGCCGTGCAATCCTATCTGGCCTCGAACGGTTTGTGGACGCACCATCACTGACACCGCACCAACACTAAAGAAATCGCTGTAACTGCCGTTGTAGGATATAACCCTACTCACCTTTTGGTTGCCATCATGTCCTCGCTCTCTCCTATTGGCCCACGCCAGTACCAGACTCTCAGCAATGCCTCGCCCAAGGCCGAGGCAAAAGGCACGCGCGCACAAAACGGCGTAGCAGAAACCAACAGCAACGCCGTGATTCCCGGCAAGGGCATCGACCTGGATAAGCGGGTCGATAAGCTCGGCAACGCCACGTTGGATATGGCGCAGGACTTTTTCAGCAAGTTTGCCAAGGATATATTCGGCGACGCGCTGAAAGGCGCCACCGTCTCGTATGACTCGGTGAGCCTGGAAGTGAACTCCTCGTTCGCCGCCGGCATCCAGCACAGCGAAGGCGCGGATGGCGTCAGCGACGCCGCCGCCTTCAGTCTCAACGAGAACTCGCACTTCCTCGGCAAAGGCACCATCACCACCGCCGACGGCCGTAAATTCGATTTTGAGATTGAAGTCCAGTACGAGGCCAAGATGGAAGCCAGCGCTGGCCGCAGCAGCAGCGTACCGGCACGCCGCCAGGATGGCGCCGACCAGAACCCGGCCATGCCGCTGCCGACCATCGAGTTCCCGGACATCGATTTCCCCGGCAGCCTGGCCGACCTGTTCAAGCTGATGGAAAAACCGCTCAAGGCCGACGTCAGCGCCGAGGGCAAGCCCGAAGAAAAACTCGGCACCCTGTCCCTGCGCCTGCTCGACCTGGTCAAGAACAAGGAGGTGCTGGACACCTACGCGCCGCCGACCAAGCCGCCGCAGCGCGGCAGCGTGAAGCCGGAACCGATCGTTTCCGGCCCTGCCCTGCCAGTAACGGATGCGGCACCGGAAAAAGCGGCCGCCAGCACAGCCGCACCCGCCGTCGCCGACACGTCCGACAAGCGCGCCAGCGATGCCAGCCAGGACGTGAAATCGCCGCAAGTCCTGAACTAAGCCGGATCCCGGTCCCGCAGCACGTATAATGCGTGCTTCTCACGAAACCGCCTGTCCCGTGCAGGCGGTTTCGCCGTTTACTCTCTTGATACGCGCAAACCGATATGCAGACCGACAGCAGCACGCCACAGCTCATCCACTGGACCGAAAACGGCGAGGAACGTTCGGCGCGCTGGCACTCGGAAAGCGGCATGCCGCCGCCCAAGCGCGTGCAGATCGCCGACGACACCACCAACGCCGACACGGCCTACCGCCTGGCCTGCGAAGGCACAGCCCTGCTGTGGCGCGGCGACTTCCAGAACGCACGCCAGCTGCTGCAGGCGCTGGCGCGGCGCGCCGACCATAAGCACGGCAAGGGCAAGAAGAAGTCGCCCAAGGCAGCCGCTTCGCTTACCGAAGCCTTCCATCTGCATCGCCAGGCGCAATCGCAGCGCGCCCGCACCCTGGCCATGCTGCTGATTCCCTTCGAAGCCGATTACAGCATTCCCCTGCGCCGCGCGCCGGACGTGAAGCTGGCCTGCAATGAGGCGTATGGACGCGGCAGCGAGCCTTTCATCGCCTCGCTGCGCGAACTGCTTGGCCTGATCGGCGCGCACGAATGGCGCAAGAGCGGCGTCGAGATTCCGGTGCTGGGCGCGCGCATCCATCCACATTACGGCGTGTTCTCGCCGGTGCGCGGCGAGTATGTACAGCTGGTGGCCGACGTGCCGCTGCCGAAGAAGACCGAAACCGCCTTTGACATCGGCGTCGGCACCGGCGTGCTGTCGGCCGTGCTGGCGCGGCGCGGCATCGCCCGCGTGATCGCCACCGACCAGGACCGCCGCGCCCTCAGCTGCGCGCGCGAAAACCTGGCGCGCCTCGATTTGCAGGATAAGGTCGAGCTGATGGAAGCCGATCTGTTCCCGCCCGGCCAGGCGCAGCTCGTGGTCTGCAATCCCCCGTGGGTGCCGGCCCGCCCGAGTTCTTCGATCGAATACGCAGTGTACGACCCGGACAGCCGCATGCTGCGCGGCTTCCTCAACGGCCTGGCCGCTCATCTGGCGCCGGGCGGCGAAGGCTGGCTGATCCTGTCGGACCTGGCCGAGCATCTGGGCCTGCGCCCGCGCGAGCAACTGCTGGAGTGGATTGCTGCCGCCGGCCTGCAGGTGGCGGAGCGCCACGACGTGCGTCCCATGCATCCGCGCGCCAGCGACGCCAGCGACCCGCTGCACGCCGCGCGCACCGCCGAAGTCACCTCGCTGTGGCGTTTGCAGGCCGCCAACTAAAAGCGGCCCTTGCGCGGAACATCGAAGCCGTATATAATTCTTGCCTCAGACGCGGGGTGGAGCAGTCTGGCAGCTCGTCGGGCTCATAACCCGAAGGTCACAGGTTCAAATCCTGTCCCCGCAACCAGATACCGGAAAGCCGTTGATTCTCAAGCAGAATCAACGGCTTTTTTCATATGGCATACAGCACAATGCAATATCAAAACATACCGCTTCAGAAACCGGCGCATCGCTTTATCGCGCCAGCCGCATTGCTGAGCGCCTGTCTTGCCGCCATCGCGCTGATTTTCGCGCCGGCGTCGCTACGGTTCGACTACGCGCCGCTGAACTATATGGCGGCGATGGCGCTTGCCATGCTGCTGCCGTTTTCTCTGTGCTGGCTGACGCTGCGCATCCGCGCGCGCGGCTGGCAGGCGGGGATGACGGGACTGGCCCTGCTCACCTGGCTGCCGGCCCTGGCCTTCGTCTTCATGGCGTCCTATCCCTTGCGGGCGGCGCTGGCGCAAAGCGAAACAGCGGAGGACGAGCCGGTCGCCAGCCTGCGCAGCGGCGACGGCAGCCATTACAAGCTGTATCGCATCAGCGGCGGCGCGCGCTCCAGCTGGAGCGTGCTGCTGCGCCGGGAAACCCCGCTGCTGCCAGGCCTGAAGCTGGTGCGCGATGTCGAGCGGCGCGGCCATACCTACAGCGCTTATCTGTGCGAGGTGCCGGGCCGCAGCGGCGTGACGCTGTCGCAAGACCCTTGCCACGCAGTCAATCAGTATTAGCCGATTTCACGTTCAGCTTTCTCAAGTGTTACACTCCCCCGCGAAGTACCACTAACAAGAAGGAGCCCTGCGTGAAAGAGCAACAACACGAACAGCAGGTTGGCACTGCCGATCTTCCCACCAATCCCTCGCGCCGCCGTATTTTCCAGGCCGCCGCAGCCACCGGCCTGGCGACCACCGTCCCTGGTCTGGTCGGCGCGGCAACGGCGCAAAGCAAACCAGTGAAGGGCTCACTGGATGCCAAGCTGAAGGCCCACGTCAAGAACGTGGTCGTCATCTATCTGGAAAACCGCAGCTTTAACAATCTGTTCGCCGACTTCCCCGGCCTGGCCTCGCCCATGTCCGAGCTGAAGCCGCACCAATACCAGCAGCGCGATTTCGATGGTTCGATCCTGCCCAAGCTGCCCAAAGTCTGGGGCGGCATGGTGCCGGTGCCGCAGGATATCGCCGGCAAGCGCTACGAACTCAAAGAAGACCAAGTCAAGGATCTGCCGAACGCCCCGTTCAAGCTGAGCGACGCCGAAGGCAAGCCGCTGCCGGAATCGGTCATCACCCGCGATCTGTGGCATCTGTTCTACCAGAACCAGATGCAGATCAACGGCGGCAAGAACGACGGCTTTGCCGCCTACGGCAATACCGGCGGCATGGTGATGGGCTATTACAGCGAAACCGGCAAGAACCTGGGCCTGTGGCAGGTCGCGCGCGAGTACACGCTGTGCGATAACTTCTTCATGGCCGCTTTTGGCGGCTCCTACCTGAACCACCAGTTCCTGATCTCCGGCCGCACGCCGGAATACTTCAACGCGCCGAATACGGCAGCGAAGAAGAAGATCGCCGTGACCAGCGACGGCCCGACCGGCGCGCGCCTGGCCATCGCCTCGGACAACCACGCCTCGGCCCTGGACGGCCACGTCAAATACGTGAACGACGGCGCCATCACGCCGGACGGCTACGCGGTCAACACCATGGCGCCGCCGTACCAGCCAAGCTTTATCCGCCCCGCTGCCGGCGGCGATGCGCTGCTGGCCGATCCGGACAATGCCAGCACGCTGCCGCCGCAAAGCTATGACACCATCGGCGACCTGCTGTCGCGCAAAGGCGTGAGCTGGGCCTGGTATGGCGGCGCATGGCAGGCCGCGCTGGACCACAAGGGCGGCGGCTCCAAGCCGAACTTCCAGTACCACCACCAGCCATTCAACTACTTCAAGAGCTTCGCGCCCGGCAGCAAGGAACGCGAAACCCATCTGCGCGACGGCGGCCTGGGCGACAGCCCGATCTCGAACCGCTTCCTGGCCGATGTGGTGGCGGGCAAGCTGCCGGCGGTGTCCTTCTACAAGCCGCAGGGCAATCTGAACCTGCACGCCGGCTATTCGGACATCGAATCGGGCGACCAGCATGTGGTTAATGTGCTGGAGCACTTGAAGAAGTCACCGCAGTGGAAGGATATGGTCGTTGTCGTGACCTTCGACGAGAACGGCGGCTGGTGGGATCACGTGGCGCCGCCCAAGGGCGACCGCTGGGGTCCAGGTTCGCGCATTCCGGCGATTGTCATTTCGCCGCATGCGAAAAAAGGCGCGGTCGATCACAGCTTCTACGACACCACGTCCATCCTGCGCCTGATCACCCGCCTGCACGATCTGCCGCTGCTGGAAGGCCTGGCGCTGCGCAATAAGGCCTTCGCCGAACGCGGCGCGCTGCCGCCGGGCGACCTGACCGGCGCGCTGTCCTTCCGCTGAGAAGCCCACGGCGGCACGGGTTTGTGATACACTCCGTGCCGCTTGAGTAATCGAAGCCCGACTGTTACAGCCGGGCTTCTGTTTTTTTGTGGCGCGTTTTAGAAGAACGCTTTGGGAAATGAGAGACAAGAAAGACATCGCGACATTCGACCTGCCCGGCTTTGACCCGGCCGCGCCGATGGAACCGGAACCCAAGCGCCCTCCTCCGGCCCGCGCCAGAAGACCCGCGCTGAAGCAGGAGCAGCTTGAACTGCTGGAACCGACCGACACCACCGGCCTCCCGGTCTGGCAGCGCGACGAGAATCTGGACCTGACCGGCCTGCCCGTCTGGCGCAAGGACTGAGGCGCCGCTTCATCCAACGCGGCGCGCCAGCGCCAATCCCATCATCCGGCCCGCCGCCAAGTTTGCTAGACTATGGCAACGGCCCTTTACCCCTCATCCGCCATGACCACCTCCTTTGCCAGCCTGCCATTGTCGCCCTCCTTCCTGAAAAATCTGGAAACGCTGGGCTACCACGAGATGACCGACATCCAGGCGCAAAGCCTGCCGCCCGTACTGGAAGGCCGCGACCTGATCGCCCAGGCCAAGACCGGCAGCGGCAAGACGGCGGCTTTCGGCATCGGCCTGCTGCAGAAGCTCAATCCCGCGTGGTTCGCCACCCAGGCGCTGGTGCTGTGCCCGACGCGCGAGCTGGCCGACCAGGTGGCCAATGAGCTGCGCCGCCTGGCGCGCAGCGTGGGCAATGTGAAGGTGCTGGTGCTGACCGGCGGTGCGCCGATGCGCCCGCAGATCGCGTCGCTGGAACACGGCGCGCATGTGGTGGTGGGCACGCCGGGCCGCATCCGCGACCATATCAGCCGCCAGACCATCAACCTGTCCACCGTGCAGACCCTGGTGCTGGACGAAGCCGACCGCATGACGGATATGGGCTTCTACGACGAGATCGCGGGCATTGTCAGCGCCTGCCCGAAACGCCGCCAGACCTTGCTGTTCTCGGCCACTTACCCGGACGATATCCGCCAGGCCACCGAAGCCTTCCTGTACGAGCCGGTGGAAATCACGGTCGAGGCGAAGCACGACAACAGCAAGATCGAGCAGCGCTTCTATGAGATCGGCTTCGACGAGCGCGACGCCGCCGTCGGCCGCCTGCTCAAGCACTACCAGCCGGAATCGGCCATCGTGTTCTGCAATACCAAGGTGCACTGCCGCGAGCTGCTCGAAGAGCTGCGCGGCCAAGGCTTCTCGGCCCTGGCCCTGTACGGCGAGCTGGAACAGCGCGAGCGCGATGAGATCCTGGTGCTGTTCGCCAACCGCAGCTGCTCGATCCTGATCGCCACCGACGTGGCGGCGCGCGGCCTGGATATCTCGAACCTGGCGGCGGTGATCAACGCCGACGTGTCCAAGGATACCGAGGTGCACATCCACCGTATCGGCCGTACCGGCCGTGGCGGCGAAAAAGGCCTGTCGTTGACGCTCTGTGCGCCGAACGAGAAGAAGTGGGTCAAGCTGATCGAGGAATACCAGCAGGCGCCGGCCGAATGGCACGACCTGAAAGCGCTGGACGACGACGAATACGCGCAAGGCGATGCCGCGCCGATGATGACGCTCTGCATCCTGGGCGGCAAAAAGGACAAGCTGCGTCCCGGCGACGTGCTGGGCGCGCTGACCGGCGACGCCAAGCTGCTCAAGGAGCAGGTGGGCAAGATCAATGTGACCGAGTTCCAGACCTATGTGGCGATCGACCGCCGCATCGCCTACGAAGCCTTCGACCGCCTGAACGCGGCCAGCGGCCTTGGCGCGGACTTCGGCAGCTTCAAGGGCCGCAACTTCAAGATGCGCTTTATCGAGGTTTAACGCTCGAAAGCCGCCGCCTCAGCTTCTCAGCGCACCGCCAGCGACACGCTGGCCGGGAACTGCGGTGCGCGGCGGTGGCGGGTGGCCTGCTCGAAGGCGTAGGCCATGCCGATCAGGGCAGCTTCGCTGTAGGCGCCGCCGACGAAGGACAGGCCGACCGGCAGTCCATGCACATAGCCGGCCGGCACGGTGATGTGCGGATAGCCGGCGACAGCGGCGGGCGATGAGAAACTGCCGCCGTAATGGTCGCCGTTGATGAAGTCCGTCAGCCACGCCGGGCCGCCGGTGGGCGCGACCAGCGCATCCAGCTTGTGTTCCTTCATCACCTGGTCGATACCTTCGTCGCGCGAATAACGCTGGTTGTTGGCCAGCGCTTCCAGATACTCCTTGCTGTCCAGCCCTCCCTTGCTTTCGGCGCTTTCCAGATGCTCCTGGCCGAAGTAAGGCATCTCCTGCTTATGGTGCTGCTTGTTGAAGGCGATAATGTCGGCCATGTTCTTGACCGGCGCATTGGGCGCGTAATCCTGCAGATAGGCCGCCAGGTCGGACTTGAATTCATGCAGCAGCACTTCGAATTCGGAGGCACTGTATTTGTCCGTGTTCGGCACGGTCACGTCCACCAGCTCGGCACCTTGGGCTTTCAGCACGGCCAGGGCTTTTTCGATGGCGTTATCCAGATCGTCGTTGGTGCCGAAGAAGTTGCGCGCCACGCCCAGGCGTTTGCCTTGCAGGCTATTGGTCTGCAGGGCGGCGGCGTAGTCGCCGATCCTACCGGCGCTGGCCTGGGTGGCGGCGTCGTTGGCGTCCACGCCGGTCATGGCGGCCAGCATCAGGGCCGCATCGGTGACGCTGCGTGCCATGGGGCCGGCCGTGTCCTGCGAGTGGGCGATGGGGATGATGCCGCTGCGGCTCAAGAGTCCCATGGTGGGCTTGATGCCGACCACGCCGCAGATCGAGGCCGGCGAGACGATGGAACCATCGGTTTCAGTACCGACCGCCAGCGTGGCCAGGCCGGCGGCAACCGCCGCGCCGGAACCGGAACTGGAACCGCTGCAATTGCGGTCGAGCGAATAGGGATTGCGCGTCAGGCCGCCGCGCGCGCTCCAGCCACTGACGGAATGGGTGGAGCGCATATTCGCCCACTCGCTCAGATTGGTCTTACCGATGATGACGGCGCCGGCGGCGCGCAACTGGGCCACGATATGGGCGTCGCGCGCGGCGCGGATGCCGGCCAGCGCCAGCGAGCCGGCCGAGGTGCTCATGCGGTCGGCGGTGGCGATATTGTCCTTGAGCAGAACGGGGATGCCGTGCAGCGGGCCGCGCAGCTTGCGCAGCAGCCGCTCGCGGTCCATCTCGCGCGCGATCTTCAGGGCTTCGGGGTTGATTTCAATGATGGAGTTGATGCGGGGGCCGGACTTGTCGATGCTGCCGATGCGGGCCAGGTATTGCGAGGTGAGAGAGTGGGAGGTGAGCTTGTTGGCGGCCATCTGCTCCTGCTGCTGAAGGATGCCGGCATCGAGGATGGAGGACGCCGCCTTGGCGGTGGGTATGGCCCCTTCGGCCCGCCCTAAAGTCGCTGCGCCGCCTGCAGCCAGACCCATCCGAACGAAATCCCTGCGATCCATACCGTCTCCGCTTAACGAACACCGCAAAATTTCAACACATTGTCAATAAATGCAAACCATTAGCATAACAGCTTGTTTAACAATATTGCTATGCAAAAGAAAATATTTCTTGACAGTATTCGATGCTTTTGAGCAAGAAAATCCGCAACCGGCTGTGAAAGCAAAAAAGCACGCCGGATGGCGTGCTTTTTTTCGACTCGGGCTGCCCAAGGCAGCGGGAGATTTTTTAGTTACGCACGATGCGCTTGTACTCGTTGGTACGGGTGTCGATCTCGATCACGTCGTCCTGGCTCACGAACAGCGGCACTTGAACGGTGAAACGTTTGGATTCGATGGCGTTTTCGATCAGCGCATCTTTCAGCACGTTGCCCGAAGTGTTGCCTTTAACGGCTGGCTCGGAGTAGACGATCTGGCGCGCGATGGTGGTTGGCAGTTCCACGGAGATGGCTTTGCCGTCGTAGAACACGGCTTCGCATTCCATGCCGTCTTTCAGGTAGTTCAGGGCTTCACCCAGGTTTTCTTCTTCGATTTCGTACTGGTTGTACTCTTGATCCATGAAGACATACAGCGGGTCGGCGAAGTAGGAGTAGGTCACTGGCTTCTTGTCCAGAACCACCACGTCAAACTTGTCGTCGCCGCGGAAAACGTTTTCCAGCGGAGCATTGGTCAGAAGATTTTTCATCTTCCATTTGTAGGTGAAGCCCGTGCGGCTCGAACCGTTAACATCCGAACGCAGCACGATGAAGGGCTTGGCGTCAACCATGATGATGTTGCCAACACGAATTTCTTTTGCAGGTTTCATAAGATAAAGTGTACTTAAGGTAGGTTGCAGTAACCGCGCATTGTAGCATGTTTTCGCAGGCGAACTTAGCGCAGCGAGGAGGAAAACTTCAGTAAATTACCCGTCATATCACCGAGAGCGCACATATGTTGCTGCCACTCGACAGAATGGGCATTCAGGGCCGGCAGCCCGGCTTGCAGGCCGGACCACAGCGCCGGCCAGTCGGCCGTCTCGGCGCCGCCTGGCGGACGGGCACCGTTCCAGTACAGGGAAAAGGCGTCGAGACTGGCGCTGCCGGCCGCGTAGCGTTGCAGGAAGGCGCGCAGCTTCTTGTGATGCAGGTTTTCATCCTGCGGGTAGATATGCCAGATAAAGGGCTTGCCGGCCCATTGGGCGCGCACGACGGAATCTTCGCCGCGCACGAAATTCAGGTCGCTGGCCCACAGCAGCTTGTCGTAGTCCTGCTGCGGCACGAAAGGCAGCACACGCACACTGAGCGCGCCGCGGCGGCGCATGACGCCAGGATTGGCCGCTTCGCCGAGGAAGGCATGCACCGCTTGCGCGGCCACGCCCTTCGGCACCAGGCAGGCGATTTCCTCATCGCCCTCTTCCCAGGCTTTGAACAGCTGCGCCAGCGGCGCATGCGGGTAGCAGAACAGCGTCACTTTGCGCGCGGCGATTTCCTGCGGCGTCAGGCCGAATTGCGTCAGGAAGGCGGCCATGGCGGCCGGGTCGGACTGGAATTGCTGGCACTCTTCTTCCAGCGCCGCTTCGCGCAGCAGGCCGCCGGTTTTTTCGGTGAAGCCCGGGAAGAAAAAGTGCTTGGTCAGCGAGAAGCGCGGATGCATGGAAGGCAAGGTGTGGCAGCCCTCCACCCACTCTTCGGCGCTCAAGCCTTCCAGATTCAGCCAGACCGGACGCGGCTCGCACTCGGCCATGGCGGCGATATAGCCGGGCGGGATTTCGCAGCCGAAGAATTCGATCACGATGTCGGCGATGTCGGCCGGCGCGAACTCGCCTTCCTGCGTCGACCAATGGCGCACGGCGATGGTGCCGATCTGCTGCAGGGCGGTGCCGGTCCGCACTTCGGGACAGATGCGCTGGAAGGTATGCAGGTCGTCCACCCACAGCGTGACGGCGATGCCGTGCTCCTGCGCCAGCTGGCGCGCGAAGCGCCAGCAGATACCGATGTCGCCGTAGTTGTCGACGACTTTGCAGAACAGGGCAAGACTTGTTGCTTGGGTCATGTTGACGATTCCACCGGATGGAGGCGCAAAACAAAAAAGCCGCTGCAGGCGGCTTTTTCTTTATATTCTTGGCGTCCCCACGGGGATTCGAACCCCGGTACTCACCGTGAAAGGGTGATGTCCTAGGCCTCTAGACGATGGGGACCCTGGACTAAAACTGTATAAACCATTTCTGCTGCGGCCGGCCTATTTGCCGCTGGCGTCCCCACGGGGATTCGAACCCCGGTACTCACCGTGAAAGGGTGATGTCCTAGGCCTCTAGACGATGGGGACGTCGTAAAAGCGTGCGCGAATTATATCACCGCAACTTCTTTTGCATCAAGGGCGCAGCGTGAAATGCAGCATGCGATTGAGGAAAACATAATCTGATTCAACGAACATCAAACCGCAGAGCACCAGCAGGCATAAGGGCGGCAGCAGGATGGCGCTGATCAGGGCAATCCGCTCCCAACGCATGTGCATGAAAATGGCGACGATCAAACCGGCTTTCGCCACCATTAAAATCAGGATCAGACTCCAGCGCAGCACGCCCTGCACATGGAAGAAATCGACCAAGTAGGAAAAGGCGCTGAGCACGAACAGCAAGCCCCACACCTTGAAGTACAAACCGATCGGATGCTGCTGGGTACCGCTGACGGCTGACATGACGCCCTCCCCTCACCACAGATAGAACAGCGCGAAAATGAATACCCACACCAGGTCGACGAAGTGCCAATACAGCCCCGCTATCTCGACAATATCGTAGCCCACCTGTTCGTAGCGGCCGCGCAGCACGCGCACTGCCACGATGCTCAGATAGATCACGCCGGCCGTCACGTGCAGGCCATGGAAGCCGGTGATCATGAAGAAGCAGGAGCCGAATTGCGCCGCCCCCATGGGATTGCCCCAGGGGCGCACGCCCTCGGCAATGAGCTTGGACCATTCGAAAGCCTGCATGCCGACGAAGCAGGCGCCGAACAGCGCGGTCGCCAGCATCAGGCGCGCCGCCATCCTGCGGTCGCGCCGGTAGGCGTAGTTGACGGCCATGGCCATGGTGCCGCTGCTGGTTATCAGCACGAAGGTCATGATGGCGATCAGGATCAGCGGCAAGGTATGGCCGCCAATGGTCAGCGCGAACACCTCGCTGGGATTGGGCCAGGCGGCCGTGGTGGAAATGCGCACCGCCATATAGCCGGTGAGGAAACTGCCGAAGATGAAGGTGTCGCTGAGCAGGAAGATCCACATCATCGCCTTGCCCCAGGGGACGTGGAAAGCGGCGCGGTCGGACGACCAGTCGGCCACCAGGCTTTGCATTCCACCTTGCGCATGCTCGGACATGATTCAACTCCTCGGTATGCCCAGGCTGGTGCAGACGGCTTGCACCAGGTCCGGCGTCACGTAAAACAGCAAGCCAAACACGCCCAGCCAGAGCAGGAACAGGAAATGCCAGTAGCGCGCGCACAGCAGGATGCTGGTTTCGACGCGTTCGCCGCGCGCGCCCTGCGCCAGCCGCACAGCCACGCCGCCGCCCACCAGCAGGCCGCCCAGCAAGTGCACGCCATGCAGGGCCGTAATCAGGTAGAAGAAGCTGTTGGAGGGATTGGCCGCCACCGGATAATTCATCGCCACCAGCGCCTGCCAGGCCCAGAGCTGGCTGGCCAGGAAAGCCAGCGCCAGCAAGCAGGCGGCCAGCGTGGCGCCGCGCGCGCGCAGCCACTCGGCGCGAACGGCGCGCAGACGCGCCAGCTCCCAAGCTGCGCCGCTGGCAGCCAGCAGCGCGGTACTGAGCCACAGCTGCCAGGGCGGAGGCGGCAGACTGCGCCAGTCCTCATACGCCATGCGCATCACATAGGCGACGCCGAACAGCATGAACAGCGTCAGCACCACGGCCATGAAAACCCACAGGCCGGTCTTGCGCGCGGCGCGCGGCGCGGGCTGCCCGCCGGGGCGCGCCGGCAGCTTGCCGGGATCGCCGCCGCCAGCCGGCGGCAAGGGAAATCCCGGGTCGCCGCGCAGTACGCCCGCGCCGATTTCGGGATTCATTTCGGCACCTCGCTCGGCGCCGGGCTGCCGGTTTGCGCTTCATCCGTGATGCCAGCATCTCCGCCACGCTGCGGCGCTGGGTGGCCAGGATCATCCTCATCCGGCCCCACGTTCTGCGGCAGATAGTCGCTGGCGCCGCTGCGGCCATAGTCGTAGGCGCCGCGATACACCACCGGCAGCTCCTCGCCCCAATTGCCGTGAACGGGCGGCGTTTGCGGCGTCTGCCATTCCAGGCTGCCCGCGCGCCACGGGTTGCCGTCGGCGCGCTTGCCGCGGAAAGTGGACCAGGCCAGGTTGGCGACAAACAGCAACTGCGTCACACCCACCACCAGCGCCGCCACAGTGATGAAGGCATTCATCTGATGCGCCGACTGCGGGATGAAATTGTAGTTCTCATAAGCGTAGTAGCGGCGCGGCATACCGAGTATGCCCAGGTAATGCATGGGGAAAAAGATCGCATACGTGCCGAGGAAGGTGATCCAGAAATGCGCCTTGCCCAGGGCGTCGTTGTACATGCGCCCGCTCACCTTGGGGAACCAGTGGTAAATCCCGCCAAACACTGCCAGCACGGGCGAAACGCCCATCACCATATGGAAGTGGGCGACCACGAAATAAGTGTTCGACAGCGGAATATCGACGCTGACATTGCCGAGGAAAAGCCCGGTCAGGCCGCCGATCAGGAAGGTGCTGATGAAGCCCAGCGCGAACAGCATGGGCACCGTCAGATGAATGTCGCCGCGCCACAGCGTCAGCGTCCAGTTGTACACCTTGAGCGCGGTCGGCACGGCGATGATCAGCGTGGTGGTGGCGAAGAAGAAGCCGAACCAGGGATGCATGCCGCTCACATACATATGGTGGGCCCAGACCACAAAACTCAGGCCGCCGATGATCACGATGGCCCACACCATCATGCGGTAGCCGAAAATGCACTTGCGCGCATGCACGCTGATCAGATCGGAAATGATGCCGAAGGCAGGCAAGGCCACGATATACACCTCCGGGTGGCCGAAGAACCAGAACAGGTGCTGGAACAGCAAGGGACTGCCGCCCTTGTAGCCAAGCTGCTGCCCCATCGACAGCAAGGCCGGCATGAAGAAGCTGGTGCCAAGCGCCTTATCGAACAGCATCATGACGGCGCTGACGAAGAGCGCCGGAAACGCCAGCAGCGCCAGAATGGTGGCGACGAAAATGCCCCACACCGTCAGCGGCATGCGCATCAGCGTCATGCCACGCGTGCGCGCCTGAAGCACGGTGGTCACGTAATTCAGCCCGCCCATGGTGGCGGCAACGATGAACACGGCGAGCGACACCAGCATGACGACGATGCCCCATTCCACGCCGGGCGTGCCGGGCAGGATCGCCTGCGGCGGATACAGGGTCCAGCCGGCGCCGGTCGGTCCGCCCGGCACGAAAAAGCTGGCCAACAGGATCACCACCGCCAGCAGATACATCCAGTAGCTCAGCATATTCAGGAAGGGGAAGACCATATCGCGCGCCCCGACCATCAGCGGAATCAGGTAATTGCCGAAGCCGCCAAGGAAAAGCGCCGTCAGCAGATACACCACCATGATCATGCCGTGCATGGTGATGAACTGGTAATAGCTGGCCGGGTCGATGAAGGAGAATTTGCCGGGAAAGCCCAGCTGCAGACGCATCAGGTCGGACAGGATCAGGCCGATCAGCCCGACAAAGATGGCCGTCAGCGTGTACTGGATGGCGATCACCTTGTGGTCCTGGCTCCAGACATAGCGCGTCCAGAAGCTTTGCGGGCCGTGTCCATGGCCGGCGTCGTGGCCGCCGTGCTCTTTGCCGTATGCCATCGCGCCCTCCCCTCAGCGGATTGTCTTGATATAGTCGATCAGCGCCGCCAGCTCGGCATCGCTCAGCTGCGTCGGCGGCATCACGGGCGGGAAACCCTTGACCAGGCTGGCTTGCGGCGTGGCGATCGCCTCCTTCAGATACGCCTCGTCCACGGCCACGGTCTTGCCGCCCTCCAGGGTTTCGGTCTTGCCGAACAAGCCTTTCCAGCCCGGCCCCACGCTTTGCGTACCGTCCACGCTATGGCAGGCGACGCAGCCTTTGGACTGGGCCAGCAGCCGCCCCATCTTGCCGGGCTCGGCCGGACCACCGACGCCGGCCGGCGTGCCGCCGCCGAAGGTCGGCTGCTTCGTCAGCCAGGCTTGCCATGCCGCCTCGTCTTCCACCACCACCTGGCTGCGCATATTCGAATGGCCCATGCCGCACAGCTGTGCGCACAGCACCTCGAACTTGCCGGCCTGGGTCGGCGTGAACCAGAACGTGGTGACAATGCCCGGCACCATATTCATGCGGGTGCGGAATTGGGGAACGTAGAAATCGTGCAGCACATCCTGGGCGCGCAGCAGCGCCTTGACCGGCTTGTTCAGCGGCAGGTGGATTTCCTGGCCGTCGACCAGCAGATCGTCCTGGCCATTGGGGTCTTCCGGATTGATGCCGAAGGGATTGGCCGCCGTCATGAAGCGGACCTCGGTGCGGCCCAGCTTGCCGTCCTTGCCCGGCAGCCGGTAGTGCCAGTTCCACTGCTGGCCCATGACTTCGAAGATCAGCGCATCCTTGGGTGGATCGATCAGCTTGGCATACACCGACAAGCCCGGCGCCAGCAGCGCGATGATGCCCAGGGTCGTGCCGCCGATCAGCCACCATTCAAGTTTCTTGTTGCCATGCTCGGCCGAAGCGCGCTGTCCCTCGCGGTGACGGAAGCGCACCACCGCATACGCAACGAAAAGATGGATGACGACAAACGCCACGCCGGTAAACACCAGCGTGAGCATCAGCGCATCATCCATTGCCTGCCAGTTGGATGCGATGGGCGTGAGCCACCACGGACTCACATAATGGAACACCAGCGCAGCAACGACGATCAGCACCAAAGCCAGGGCGAGTGCCATGTCGGCCCCCGCTCAAACTTGCTTGTCGGGACGCTCCAGCTTGCGATAGATGTACGCCGCCGCCATGCCGTAGATGATATGCGTCACCACGGTGGACCAGCCGCGCATTTCGGCGAACCAGGAGAAGGCGCCGGACATGCCGTAGAAATTCAGCACATACAGCACCACGCCGAAGACCGCGCCCGCCAGCAGCACCATGCCGGTGCTGGAGTCGAGCTGGAAGGGAGCTATCAGGGCCGCGAGCATCATGGCGAAAACGACGCCCAGCACATAATGGACAACAAGCGCGACAATGACGACATCGAGCGCGTAGCCGGAAGTCTGCAAGACTTCCCAGCCCATCGCCATGGCCGCCACCATGCGGGTGGTCACCCAAGGATTGCCGCCGGACAGGCTGGACCACAACAGCTCGACCAGCATCATGACGCCGCCGGCGCCAAACCCTGCGATCGAAGCGGCCAGCCAATCCGGCTGGCGTGAAATCCAGCGATGCGAATGTAGATGCAGTTCCATGACGTCTCCTCCCCAATGGCGATACGGTCATCAATTCACTATAGGTCAGATTCCGGCCGCTGCAATCGAGTTAAGTTTGCAGGAAGCGCAGGGAGCTTTGATTTACAACAAAGAGGATTGAAAAACAGCAGGCAGAAAAACAAAAAAGCCGCTTAGGCGGCTTGATCATTTTCATTTCTTTGGCGTCCCCACGGGGATTCGAACCCCGGTACTCACCGTGAAAGGGTGATGTCCTAGGCCTCTAGACGATGGGGACCTGAATGGACTTCCGATTATCCGTGCCACCTTTTGGTGGAGGTAAGCGGGATCGAACCGCTGACCTCTTGCATGCCATGCAAGCGCTCTCCCAGCTGAGCTATACCCCCACTGGCACGAACAATTTACTACAGCAACTACTCTACTACTTGGCGTCCCCACGGGGATTCGAACCCCGGTACTCACCGTGAAAGGGTGATGTCCTAGGCCTCTAGACGATGGGGACCTTGAACTACCGATTATCCGTGCCACCTTTTGGTGGAGGTAAGCGGGATCGAACCGCTGACCTCTTGCATGCCATGCAAGCGCTCTCCCAGCTGAGCTATACCCCCACTGGCACGAACAATTTACTACAGCAACTACTTTACTACCTTGGCGTCCCCACGGGGATTCGAACCCCGGTACTCACCGTGAAAGGGTGATGTCCTAGGCCTCTAGACGATGGGGACCCTGAACAACAGGCGCAGTATTTTAACACAACTTACTGCAACTGCGTACAACTTCTTTTCTTCCTTCGCTAACTGGTGGAGGTAAGCGGGATCGAACCGCTGACCTCTTGCATGCCATGCAAGCGCTCTCCCAGCTGAGCTATACCCCCGTTTGCGAAAGAGACAGCATTGTAGCAGCCCCTCCGCAAAATGCAATACTCAATTGCAATTCTGAAGAAAATATCAGAGGTATTTTGCCAAACGGGCTGAAACGGTTTCACGGCCGAACAACTGCAGCACGGCATCGATGGCCGGGGTTTGCAACTGACCGGTGATCATCAAACGCAGCGGCATAGCCAGTTGCGGCATTTTCAGGCCGTTCGCCGCCAGCACTTCCTTCATCATGGCCGAGATCGCTTCCTTGCTCCACTCCACCGTGGCGATGCGCTCGGCAAACTGCGCCAGCGCCGGCTTGATGGCGTCGGTGAAGTGCTGGGTCATCAGCGCGGCGTCCGGCTGCGGCTGGCGGTAGAACAGCATGGCGGCATCGGCCAGCTCGTTGATGGTATTGGTGCGCTCTTTCAGCAGGCCCAGCACGGTGGCCAGCTCCGGCGCGCCGTCGAACTGGGCGCCGTCGGCGCTCAGCTTCGGTTGCGCCAGCTCGGCCAGACGGCCATTGTCGGCCTGCTTGATCCAGTGGTTGTTCAACCAGGCCAGCTTCTCGTTATTGAACTGGGCCGCCGATGCGGTCAGATGCTCCAGGTTGAACCATTCGCAGAACTGCTGCATCGAGAACACTTCATCGTCGCCATGGCTCCAGCCCAAGCGGGCCAGGTAGTTCAGCATGGCTTCCGGCAGATAGCCTTGCGCCGGGTATTCCATCACGCTGACGGCGCCGTGGCGCTTGGACAGCTTCTGGCCGTCCGAACCCAGGATCATCGGCAGGTGGCCGTATTCCGGCAGCGGTGCGCCGATGGCGCGCAGGATATTGATCTGGCGCGGGGTGTTGTTGACGTGGTCGTCGCCGCGCAGGACGTGGGTGATGCCCATATCCCAGTCATCGACCGCGACGCAGAAGTTATAGGTCGGCGTGCCGTCCGGACGGGCGATCACCAGATCGTCCAGCTCCTTATTGGCGATGGTGATGGTGCCTTTCACCACGTCGTTCCAGCTCACTTCGCCATCCAGCGGGTTCTTGAAGCGCACCACAGGCTTGCGCTCGGCCGGCACGGGCGGCAGCGTCTTGCCCTCTTCCGGACGCCAGGTGCCGTCGTAGCGCGGCTTTTCGCCGGCGGCGCGCATGCGCTCGCGCATCGCTTCCACTTCTTCCGGCGAGGAATAGCAGTAGTAAGCCGTGCCTTCCTGCAGCATCTGCGCCACCACCTCGCGGTAGCGGTCCATGCGCTGCATCTGGTAGAACGGGCCTTCGTCGTGGTCCAGGCCCAGCCATTTCATGCCGTCCAGGATGGCTTGCACCGCTTCCGGCGTCGAACGCTCCAGGTCGGTATCCTCGATGCGCAGCACGAAGGTACCGCCGAAGTGGCGGGCATAGGCCCAGGAGTACAGCGCCGTGCGGGCGCCGCCCAGGTGGAGGAAGCCGGTCGGGCTGGGAGCGAAACGGGTGCGGACGGGTTTGGCTGGTGCGGTGGTCATCTCGTTAGAAAGCGAATAGGGTAAAGGCGGTATTTTATTACAGGCGGGGAGCAGGCAGCATGCCGGCCTATACATTAATCGAATGGCTGGGTAGCGCCGATGTGGCGCTACGGCGATAAGATAGTTCACAACGGCAAGCAAGGACGGGCCGCTTCACATATACTCAGCCGACAATACATCAGGAGAACCCATGGTCGTCCGCCTCCCCGCCGTCCTCGCGCTGCTCGCCGCCCTCCCCGCCTTTGCCGCCGATACCGCCAACCCGGTGCTGGAACGGCATATCGCCAATATCGAACAAGGGCTGCTGCCCGCCGTCACGGTGCAGGGCATGGCGCCGGTCAAGCGCAGGCTGAGCGAGGAAATGGCGCGGCTTGGCGTGCCGGGCGTGAGTATCGCCGTGATCCACGGCGGCGAGATCGAATGGGCCAAAGGCTATGGCGTGGCGTATGCCGGTGGGCCGGCCATCACCCCGTCCACCCTGTTCCAGGCCGCCTCCATCAGCAAACCGGTGACGGCCATGGCCGCACTGAAACTGGTGGAAGACGGCAAGCTGGCGCTGGACCGCGACGTCAACAGCTACACCACGTTCTGGAAACTGCCCAAGGACATCGACAACTCCCCCGTCACCCTGCGCCAGCTGCTGTCGCATACGGGCGGCACCACGGTCAGCGGTTTCGCCGGCTATGCCGCCGGCAAACCCGTGCCGCAACTGGTGCAGATCCTGAACGGCGCCGCGCCGGCCAATTCGCGCGGCGTGCATGTCAGCACGCGCCCGGGCAGCGTCTGGCGCTACTCCGGCGGCGGCTACACCGTGGTGCAATACGTGATGACGCAGAAAAGTCCCGAAGGCTTCGCCGCCCTGATGGACAGCACCGTGCTGAAACCCATCGGCATGGCCGACAGCAGCTTTGAACAACCGCTGCCCCCAGCCCGTCTGGCACGCGCCGCCCTGCCGCACGACCGCCAGGGCAAACCCGTCGCCGGCGGCCCGCACACCTATCCCGAACTGGCCGCGGCCGGCCTCTGGACCACGCCCAGCGACGTCGCCCGCTTCGCCATCGAACTACGCCGCTCGGCCGCCGGACAAGCCAACCACGTGCTCTCGCAAACCATGGCCAACCTCATGCTCAATCCCGTACTGGACGACTTCAGCCTCGGTCTGCGCATGGCTGGCGAAGGCCAGGCCCAAACCTTCAGCCACGGCGGATCGAACGAAGGCTACCGCAACCGCCTGATCGCCTATACCGAGCGCGGCGACGGCTTGGTCATCATGAGCAATGGCGAGCGCGGTGCCGAGCTCATCCACCAACTCATCCCCGCCATCGCCGCCGAATACAACTGGCCCACCCACCGCAGCCGCGAGCGCCGCGCCGTCGCCTTGGATGCCAGCGCCATCCAGCAGTTACCTGGCCAATACCAGCTCGGCGCCAACGAATTCCAGATCGCCCGTTCCGGCGAAGGCCTGAGCATCGCCATCGGCCAAAGCGACCCCGAAACCCTCTACAGCGCAGGCAACGGCGCCTACTTCCTCAGTTCGCAAGACGTCGAGCTCCGCTTCGACAACAGCAACAGTGGCCGCGCCCTGATCGGCACCACCACCACCGCCTTCACCCGCCTCAAGTAAGCCCGCCTTTGATTTACCTCAAAAAATGTCCACCCTGGTGTCAGGCACCAAGGGTAGACATTCTTTGATATCGATCAAGGAATGTCCGACTCTGGTGCCTGACACCAGGGTGGGACATTTGTTGATGCAGATCAAACGGCTTATTTGACGGTGACGCTGATGGTCTTGCTGAGGCCGGCGCCGTAGCTTTGGTGGGCGCCATTGGCGAACTGCATGGTGAGCTTGTATTTGCCGGGCGGGAGCTTGACTTCAGCTTCGGTCTGCCCTTTGCCGAAGTGCAGGTGGTTGTCGTCGAAGGGGATGGATTCGCCAGCTTTCATGCTTTCGCCATTGATCAGCAGGTGGTGGTGGCCGGTGTTGGCGGCCATCTCGCCCGCGGGCTTGACTTCCATGCCGCTGACGGCGAACTTGACCTTGAACGGGCTGCTGACCGTGGCGCCGTCGGCTGGCTCCACGAACGATACCGATTGCGCCGCCGCGCCGAACGAGGCCATTGCCAGGACTGCGGCTGCCGCCAGGCGAACCATCACTTGCTGTTTGTGCATTGCATGTCTCCTTAGTCGTTTTTGATTACTATGCTGGGGAACTTGCTGCTCATATCCTTGGCTTTTTCAGCCACTTTCACCGCGACCTTGCGCGCGATTTCCTTATACACGGCGGCGACCTGGCCTTCCGGATCGGCCACCACGGTCGGCTTGCCCGAGTCGGTCTGCTCGCGGATGGCCATGGTCAGCGGCAGGGAGCCGAGGAATTCGGTGTCGAAGTCGGCGCACATTTTCTTGCCGCCGCCTTCGCCGAAGATCTGCTCGGTGTGGCCGCAGTTGGAGCAGGTGTGGGTGCTCATATTTTCCACCACGCCGAGAATCGGGATGCCGACTTTCTCGAACATTTTCAGGCCTTTGCGCGCATCCAGCAGGGCGATGTCCTGCGGCGTGGTGACGATCACGGCGCCCGTCACCGGCACTTTCTGCGACAAGGTCAGCTGGATATCGCCGGTGCCGGGCGGCATGTCGACGATCAGGTAATCGAGGTCGCGCCAGTTGGTCTGTTCCAGCAATTGCTGCAGGGCTTGCGTGACCATCGGGCCGCGCCACACCATCGGCTCGTCCGGATCGATCAGGAAACCGATCGAGGACACTTGCACGCCGTGGTTTTCCATCGGCTCCATGGTCTTGCCGTCGCGCGTGCCGGGACGGCCGCTCACGCCCAGCATCATCGGCTGGGATGGACCATAGATATCGGCATCCAGCACGCCTACCGAGGCGCCTTCGGCGGCCAGCGCCAGGGCCAGATTGACGGCTGTGGTGGATTTGCCTACGCCGCCCTTGCCCGAGGCGACGGCAATGATATTCTTCACGTTCGGCAGCAGCTTCAAGCCGCGCTGCACGGCATGGGAAATGATCTTGCTGTAGATATTCAGGCTGATCTTGTCGGCGCCGGCAATGGGGGCCAGGGCCGCCAGCACGCTCGCGCGCAGGCCAGCGATCTGGCTGCGCGCCGGATAGCCCAGCTCGATTTCCAGGCTGACCGTCCCGCCTTCGACTTGCAGCTTGCGCACGCATTTGGAGGAAACGAAATCCTTGCCCGTGTTTGGATCGATAACTGCGGCCAGCGCTGCCTTGACGTCTTCTACTGTGATGCTCATGTGAATCTCCGTTGGTGATGCCGCAGTCTAGCGCAAAATGGACACTTTTACATGGCGCACCCCGCGCAAGCTGCGCAGCGCCGCCGTCCGCTGGTAAAATGCTTCTTTTATTCACCCAACAAGCGCACTAACCATGACCCGCAAGCTGTTCGTCACTACTGCCCTGCCCTACGCAAACGCTGCCTTCCACATCGGCCATATGATGGAATATATCCAGGCCGACATCTGGGTTCGTTTCCAGCGAATGCAGAGCGAAGGCAACGGCCTGCGCGAAGTGCATTTCGTCGGCGCCGACGATACCCACGGCACGCCGATCATGATCGCGGCCGAAAAAGAAGGCATCACGCCGCAGGAATTCGTGGCCAAGATCGCGGCCGGCCGTGCCCAGTACCTGGACGGCTTCCACATCGCCTTCGACAACTGGTATTCCACCGATTCGCCGGAAAACGTCGAGCTGTCCCAGGGCATCTACCGCAAGCTGCGCGACGCCGGCCTGATCCAGACCAAGACCGTGGACCGCTTCTACGATCCGGTCAAAGGCATGTTCCTGGCCGACCGCAATATCAAGGGCGAATGCCCGAAATGCCACGCCAAGGACCAATATGGCGATAACTGCGAGGTGTGCGGCGCCGCTTACCAGCCGACCGAGCTGGTGAACCCGTTCTCGGTCTTCACCAATGCCACGCCGATCCTGAAGCCGTCCGAACAGTACTTCTTCAAGCTGTCCGATCCGCGCTGCTTCGAATTCCTGCGCGACTGGCTGAACACCCCAGGCCGCTTGCAGCCGGAAATGGTCAACAAGGTCAGCGAATGGCTGGGCGAAGCCGGCGAAAAGCTGGCCGATTGGGATATTTCGCGCGACGCGCCCTACTTCGGCATCCCGATTCCGGACGCGCCGGGCAAGTTCTTCTATGTGTGGCTGGACGCGCCGGTCGGCTATCTGGCCAGCCTGAAGAATTATTGCGAAAAACAGGGCATGGACTTCAACGCCCTGCTGAACGACCCGGCCACCGAACAAATCCACTTCATCGGCAAGGATATCGTCTCCTTCCACCTGCTGTTCTGGCCGGCAATGCTGAAATTCGCCGACCATCCGGTGATCGAGAAGCTGAAAGTCAATGTGCACGGCCACCTTACCGTGAACAATGAAAAAATGTCCAAATCGCGCGGTACCGGCATTTCACCGCTGCGCTACCTGAATCTGGGCATGAATCCTGAGTGGCTGCGCTACTACATCGCTTTCAAGCTGAATTCCAAGGTGGAAGACCTGGACTTCACCGGCGACGACTTCGTGGCGCGCGTGAATTCCGACCTGATCGGCAAATTCGTCAACATCGCCAGCCGCTGCGCCGGCTTTATCGCCAAGAAATTCGACGGCAAACTGGCGAGCGAGCTGTCGCCATCGGCCCAGGACTGGATCAAGCGCGCCCTGCTGTCGGCCGAGGGCAAGGAACGCCAGGCCAGCATCGCGCACAATTTCGAGCACCGCGAATTCGGCAAGGCGCTGCGCGAAATCATGGAAATCGCCGACGCCGCCAACCAGTACGTGGACGAGAACAAGCCATGGGTGCTGGCGAAAGACGCCGAGAAAACCGCCGAACTGCATGAAGTCTGCACCACGGCCCTGATCCTGTTCCGCCAGCTGGCCATCCTGCTGTCGCCGGTGCTGCCGGGCGTGGCCGCCAATGTACGCAAATTCCTCAAGGATGAGCGCATGGTGTGGGCCGATACCGATGTCGCCTCGGGCGCCGTCTACAAGACCATGCTGGGCCGCACCATCGGCGCTTACGAGCACCTGATGACCCGCGTCGATGCCAAGATGATCGAAGACCTGTTCGACGCGCCCGCCCAGCAGGCTGCCGCCGCTGCAGCGCCCGCCGCCGCCGAGACTGAGGCCGCCTCGGGCATCGAAGCGATTGCGCCGGAAATCAAGATCGACGATTTCGCCAAAATCGACCTGCGCGTGGCCAAGATCGTCAACTGCGAACACGTCGAAGGTTCCGACAAGCTGCTGCGTCTGACCCTGGATGTGGGCGAAGGCCGCCACCGCAATGTTTTCTCCGGCATTAAGGCGGCCTATAAACCGGAAGACCTGATCGGTAAATTGACGGTCATGGTCGCCAATCTGGCACCGCGTAAAATGAAATTCGGCATTTCCGAAGGCATGGTATTGGCTGCTTCGGCGGCGGATGAAAAGGCCAATCCAGGCCTGTATATCCTGAATCCATGGCCGGGCGCCGAACCAGGCATGCGCATCGGCTAAAAGGTTATTGCAATGAATATAGTGGTGCGCGAAGCTGGTAGCGACGATGCCCAATTACTTGCCGAACTCACGCGCGCCGCGTGGGCCGGCAAGGTGAATGTCACTTCCAGCGGCCACCGTGAAACCGCCGTCTTCGTCGCCCAGCATTTGCGCGACGGCGGCGGTTTTATTTTGCTGGTCGATGAAAAGCCGATTGGTTCGGTGCGCTGGCTGCCGCTGGATGCGGAACCCGATGTCTGGGAAATTCTGCGCATGGGCGTATTGCCGGAATATCGCGGCAGTAATTTATCCCAGCATTTACTGGAAGCGGTAATTCACCACGGCCTGGCAATTGGCGTGGAGGAATTGCGGCTTGCGGTGCGCAGCGATCAGCCTAAATTGATCGACTTCTATTCCGCCTTTGAATTCGAGCTGGCGGAGGAATTGGAATATTCCCATGCCAATCCGCTGGAGCCATCGCCGCTGGTCATGCGGCGCACCCTGCGCTCCTGAGCCGCCAACGCGCCGCCCGGCGCGTTTTTTTCGCCCCAGGCAAGCCAGAACTTGGCGCGAATGCGCCGGGAACTGGCTCGCCTAAGCAGCGCGGCGCGAGGAAACGAGGATGCCGCCGACGATCAGCAGGAAGGCGATGGCGTGATAGAGGTGCGGCGTCTCGCCCAGAACCGCTGACGACAGGACGGCGGCAAACAGTGGCGTCAGATTACTGAAAAAAGCCGCCACCGCCGGACCGGCGCGCTGCACGCCGGCACCCCAGCAGCGGAAAGCGATAATCGCCGGACCAATCGACACATAGGCCAGCGCGGCGAATAAGGTGCTATTCCAATGGATAACGGCATCGGTAACTCCCCATTCTCCTGCCGCGAATAAGCCCGACCAGACTACGCCGAATCCCACTTGCGCAAGCAGGAAGCTGGCCCAATTGGCGCGAATATCGGCGGGCTCCTGCGAGCGGGTTAATAGCCAGCTATAAATCGACCAGGAGATGGTGGCGAAAATCATGAATATATCGCCCGCCACCAGCCTTAATTCGAGCAGATGCGCCAATTCTCCTCGCGCCAGCACCAGCAATACCCCGCCTATCGATAATATCGCCCCGATAATCTGGCGGCGCGCGACAGGCACGCCGAAAAACAGCCAGCCGGTCAACATCATCCAAACCGGCATGCCGGCTGCGACCAGGGTGACATTAATCGGGGTCGAGCTTTGCAGTGCCAGGTATTGCAGGGCATTATATAAACCGACGCCCAATAAACCGAGCAAGGCAAAACGGCGCCAGTGCAGCCATAAGGAACTGCCGCGGCGGAATATGGGGCCGGCCAGGGGCAGCAAAATCAGGAAAGCGATCGCCCAGCGCAGGAAATTCAAGGTGATCGGCGGCACCAGGCTATTCACCATGCGGCCGATGACGACATTGCCGGCCCAGAGCAGGGGCGGCACGATCAGCAGGAATACTGTCGAAAGATTAAGTCTTGCATTCATGAACAAAGAGCATACCGGAATTCGCCCCAGGTCGCAGACGGGCGACAGAAATTCCCTCCGGCACGCTGCGGCGCGGTAAAATACGCTTTGGTATTCACCTTATTTTGCGATATGAAACTCTCCAAACAACATAGCATGTACGAGTCGGACCACTCGCTGTTCATCAAGGCGCTGAAGGAAAAGAACCCAGCCATCGAAGAAGGCCAGCGTGAAGGCCGTTCCATCCTGTGGGACAAAGCCCCAACTCCGCTCGACGAGCAAGCCCGTCAGCGTGAATCGGCGGTCAAACAGCAAGCTTACGTGTACCAGAACAAGCTGTAATAGCCGGGACGGCAAGGGATGTTGCCAAAAGACGCGGCGCAGGATGCGGCAGCGAATGACGCTGCCGACACCGAAGCGCCGGGCGGCGCCGAGGCGGCCGGCGGCAATGCCGCCGACGCCGCCAGCACCGACGCAGCTTATGCCCGCCTCTACGGCGAGCCACTGCTGCGCCTGCCGAACGATCTCTACATCCCACCCGACGCCCTGGAAATATTCCTGGAAGCGTTTGAAGGCCCGCTCGACCTGCTGCTCTACCTGATCCGCAAGCAGAACTTCAACATTCTCGATATTCCGATGGCGCAGGTCACCCTGCAGTATCTGAAATACGTCGAGCAGATCCGTCTGTCGAATCTGGAGCTGGCAGCCGAATATCTGCTGATGGCAGCCATGCTGATCGAGATCAAGTCGCGCATGCTGCTGCCGCAGCGCCAGCACGATATCGAGCTGGAAGCGGAAGACCCGCGCGCGGAACTGGTGCGGCGCCTGCTGGAATACGAGCAAATCAAGCTGGCCGCCTACGACCTGAACAGCATCCCCCAGCTTGACCGCGATTTTCAGCGCGCTGAAATTTTCATTGAGCAAAGCCTGATCCCGGTCTGGCCCGAGGTCAATGCCGACGATCTGCAGGCGGCCTGGAAAGACTTGCTGAAACGGGCCAAGCTCAAGCAGCACCACAAGATCACGCGCGAGGAACTGTCCGTGCGCGAACATATGACGGGCATTCTGCGCCGGCTGCAATCGAGCCGCTTTGTCGAGTTTGCCGACCTGTTCGACGTGGCGGGGGGCGTGCCCGTGGTGGTGGTCAACTTTGTTGCCCTGCTCGAACTGGCCAAGGAAACCCTGATTGAAATTACACAGGCCGAACCGTTCGCGCCGATTTATGTGCGCCTGGCGTATTCGCCTGCCTAACCTAACAAAAGCAATATGAAAATCATCTCCTCCATCGAAGAACTGCGCGACCAACTCAGCGGCCAACTGCGTACCGCCTTCGTCCCCACCATGGGCAATCTGCACGAAGGCCACCTGTCGCTGATGCGCCTGGCGCGCAAGCATGGCGACCCGGTGGTCGCCTCCATCTTCGTCAACCGCCTGCAGTTCGGGCCGAACGAAGACTTCGAGAAATATCCGCGCACCTTCCAGGCCGACGTGGAAAAGTTGGAGAAGGAAGGCGTCTACGTGCTGTTCGCGCCGACCGAAAAAGATATGTACCCGGAGCCGCAGGAATACCGCGTGCGCCCACCGGACGACCTCGGCAACACCCTGGAAGGCGAATTCCGCCCCGGCTTCTTCACCGGCGTCACGACCGTGGTGCTGAAGCTGCTGTCCTGCGTGCAGCCGCGTGTGGCCGTGTTCGGCAAGAAGGATTACCAGCAGCTCATGATCGTGCGCAATATGTGCCGCCAGTTCGCGCTGCCGACCAATATCATCGCCGCCGAAACCTGGCGCGCCGACGACGGTCTGGCCCTGTCCTCGCGCAATATGTACCTGTCGGCCGCCGAGCGCGCCGAAGCCCCGGCGCTGTACCAGAACCTGAACTTCGTCGCCGAGGAAATGCGCGCCGGCCACCTCGACATCTTCCAGCTCGAGCACAAGGCCATGGACGAGTTGGCCAAGCGCGGCTGGAAGCCGGACTACATCTCCATCCGCAAGCGCAACGACCTGCAGCCGCCGACCGCTGGCGACCTGGCCCAGGGCACGCCGCTGGTCGTGCTCGCCGCTGCCAAGCTCGGCACCACCCGCCTCATCGACAACCTCGAAATCTAAGTCCCCTCCCCCTTTGATCTAGCACAAACAATGTCCACCCTGGTGCCAGGCACCACGGTCGGACATTCTTTGAGAAAAATCAAACAATGTCCTACTCCAGTGCCTGACACCAGGGTGGACATTTTTTGATTTGGCGCAAACTCGCCGGGGTCAGGCGCTGGTGAGGGCCTGGGTCCAGGCGAGCGCGGAGAGGTGGGCTTTGTTGACGTCGGCGGGAGGGATGTGCAGGCTGGCAGCCAGGCTGGAGACCAGGTTCGAGTTGAGCTCGCAGGCTTCGGCCAGCGCCAGATAGGGGCCGTATTTGCCGCCGCGCGTCAGCAAGGCACGCATCACTTCGTCGGAGAGCTGGATGGCGTCGAGCACTTCTTTCATGGGGATGCCGAGCAGCCTGTCGAGCAGAGAGAACATGCCGGCGACGAAGATGTTTTCGGCTTCGGCCTTGCCGACGGCGCCGACGCCCAGCAGTTCGGCCAGGCGGCCGCGCACCACGGCCGTCTCCAGCAGGACCGGCGAGTAGCCGCTGGTGCTGGCGGTGGCCAGTAACAGGGTCAGCCAGCGGTACAGGGGCTGGTAGCCGAGCAAGGTGATGGCCTGTTTCAGCGACTGGATTTCGCGGCCAGCACCAAAGCCGGCCGAATTGATGTAGCGCAGCAGCTTGTAGGACAGCGCGGCATCGCGCTTGAGCACATTTTCCAGCTGGGCGACGTCGGCATTCGCGTTCACCATCTGCATCAGCTGCAGGATCACGGTCTGCGCCGGATTCATGCCCTTGCCATCGGTGCCGGGACGCGGCGTCAGGTGCAGCTTGCCCACAAAGGCGTCCAATCCCAGCGCGGCGCAGGCGTCGAAATCGGCCCAGGTCGTCACCGGCCGCCCCACCATCCTGACCGTCGATTGCTTGAGCGCGGCATAGGTGCGCGCCTGCGCGCCCACATCGGCGCCGGAAAAGCGCACTTCCACATACGAACACACGGTGCCAAGCCGGCTGCCGACGCGCGCCAGGTCGGCTTCGCGCAGCAGGATGCCGACGCCGCCGGCGCGCAGCGCCTGTACGGCGGCCATGGTGTCGGCATTCGCCAGTTCGGAGGTCTTGAGCGAGAGCACGGTGTGCTGCGGCGGCAGATTGTGCAGGGCGTCGGTGGACAGCATGGCCGGCACGGCCGCGAGGAAGAGGGTTTTGTCGCGCAACAGCCAGCCCTGGTCGGGATGGCAGACCTGGGCAGCCACGAAGCCGACCAGGTCTTCCAGTTCAGCCTGGGTGGGCGGCACGGCGGCGTCATGCTGCCAGCTCAGTTCATAACCGACCACCCGCTGCTTCGGATCGAGCAGCGGCTCCCGGACGAGGAAATGGGTCTGGTGCATGATGTGCGCGCCCCATAAAAAATGCCGCCCGCAGGCGGCAGTTCAGGCTTTAGCAGCCTACGCTTGCAAGCAGGCCGCCGGCCCCATGGGTATCCTGTAGCGCCGCGTTTTCGCTCAGGCCAGCCCCATGGCCGGGACGGTTGCGGCCAGCAGTGCTGGCCCCGGCCGTCTTGCCGCGCCAGCTTCCCTGCCCTGGCCGGCGCTCACGCACGGTCAGCGCCGTGACCACAGGGCCACAGGCTGCCAGTCCGGTTGCACCCGGCCCGCGCGCCGCAAGCGCGGCGTCGATGGCGGAAAGCTGGTTCATCCATCAAGCTCCGAGTTTCTCGAAGATCTTGTTGAGTTTCTCATCAAGGGTGGCGGCCGTGAACGGTTTCACGACATAGCCGTTGGCGCCGGCCTGGGCCGCCGCGATGATGTTTTCCTTTTTCGCTTCGGCCGTCACCATCAGCACCGGCAGCTTGGCCAGCGCGGGATCGGCACGAATGTTTTGCAGCATGGTCAGGCCGTCCATATTCGGCATATTCCAGTCCGACACAACAAAGTCGAACTGCTCGGCGCGCAGCTTGGCCAGCGCCATGACGCCGTCTTCGGCCTCGTCCACATTGGCATAACCCAGTTCTTTTAACAGATTCCGGACGATGCGGCGCATCGTCGAAAAATCGTCAACAACTAAAAATTTCATCTTTGGATCAGCCATGAATTACTCCGTTGATTCTTTTACGCGGTTATAAATAGTGTCTGGAAGCACCAGCTCTTTGTAGGATAGCATTTTCGTTGCTTTAAGGCGAACAAACAGCCCCAAATCGCGGGGAATAGCGTATCAAACGCGCAAAGCGCGCTTACCGTGCTGCGCCAGATAGCCCAGCACCATGCCAGGCAGCGCCTGCAGGGCGCCGACCTCGTGCGTGGCGCCGACCGCAATCGCTTCGCGCGGCATGCCGAACACGACACAGCTGGCTTCATCCTGTGCAAAATTATACGCCCCCGCCGTCTTCATCTCCAACATGCCTGCGGCGCCATCCTTGCCCATGCCGGTCAAAATCACGCCGACTGCGTTCTTGCCCGCATTCTGGGCGGCGGAACGGAACAGCACGTCGACCGAGGGGCGGTGGCGGTTGACCGGTTCGCTCTGGTCGAGCTTGGTCATATAGTTGGCGCCCGAGCGCGTCAGCAGCAAGTGCGAGTGGCCGGGGGCGATATAGGCGTGGCCCGGCAGCACACGCTCGTTGCCGGCCGATTCCACCACAGAAATCTTGCACAGCGAATCGAGGCGCTTGGCGAAGGAGCGCGTGAAACCTTCCGGCATATGCTGGGTGATCAGGATGCCGGGGCAGTCGGATGGCATCTGCATCAGGAATTCGCGGATTGCCTCGGTGCCGCCGGTGGAGGCGCCGACGATGATCAGCTTTTCCGAGGACATCAACGGATTGCGCAGCTGCGGCAGCGTCGCCGCGCCCTCGGCGCCGGGCTGCGCCAGGGTGCGGGCGCGGATGCGCGCCTTCGAGGCGGCGCGGATCTTGTCGGCGATCAGGTCGGTGTATTCGCGCATCCCGGTCTGGATCGAGATTTTCGGCTTGGTCACAAAATCGACCGCGCCCAATTCCAGCGCGCGCATGGTGATCTCGGAACCGCGCTCGGTCAGCGAGGACACCATCACCACCGGCATCGGCCGCAGGCGCATCAGCTTTTCCAGGAAGTCCAGGCCATCCATCTTCGGCATCTCGACGTCCAGGGTCAGCACGTCGGGATTGGTCTGCTTGATCAGCTCGCGCGCCACCAGCGGATCGGGGGCCACGCCCACCACCTCCATATCGGGCTGGCTGTTGATAATCTCGGTCATGACGCTGCGGATCAGCGCCGAGTCGTCCACGATCAGGACTTTGGTCTTCATGGCTACCTCTGTTGCTTTCTCTTGGTTGTTTTTGCGTGACGTTTTTTCTTATGCCTACTGTCAGAACAGCTCGACCTCGCCGCCCACCGGCTGCACTTTGAGGCGGCTGGCGTATTCGATTTCGCGTTTGGCCAGCGTGTCGTTATGGGTCTGCATCAGTTTTTTCACCAGCACCTTGCCCGTGCGCGGGAAGAAGTACACCTTGCGCGGATAGATATCGTTGAGATCCTCGGCCACGATGCGGATCTTCTCGTTGCGCAGGAAGGTTTGCACGAAGGCGGCGTTGCGTTCGCCCACATTCATGGCCGTGAAGCCTTTCAGCACCGCGCCGCCGCCAAATACCTTCGCTTCCATATTCTCGCGCCGCGCACCGGCTTTGAGCAAGTCGTTAATCAGGATTTCCATCGCATACGTGCCATAACGCGCCGACGCCGAGATCGGGCTGTTGGCGTCCGAGCCGCCATCGGGCAGCATGAAGTGGTTCATGCCGCCCAGGCCCGTGTTGCGGTCGCGGATGCAGGCCGAGACGCAGGAACCGAGCACGGTCACGATCAGCATGTCCTTGCTGGTGAAATAATATTCCCCCGGCAGGATCTTGGCCGCTTCGCAGTCGAAGGTTCTGTCGAAGTAGACATTGGTGGCAAATTGTTCTTTATCCATGGCGTCTATCTCATGCTCGTTGGGGCGCCTTGGCGCCAGCGCTGCGGTGTGCCGCATCCAGCTCGTAGACGGTCTTGCCGCGCAGCTTGAGCGAATCCGAGACATACAGGAAGTTCTCGGAGTGGCCGGCAAACAGCAGGGCGTCGGAACGCATCAGGGGCACGAAGCGCGACAGGATCTTGCGCTGGGTCGCCTTGTCGAAATAGATCATCACATTGCGGCAGAAGATCGCATCGAAGGGCCCGCGGATGGCCCAGTCGTCTTCCAGCAGATTGAGCTGGCGGAAGGTGATCAGCTGGCGCAGCTCGGGGCGCACGCGCACCAGGCCCGCCTTGTCGCCCTTGCCGCGCAAGAAGAAGCGGCGCTGCTGCTCCATCGGCATCTTTTCGATGCGCTCGATCGGATACACGCCGTTGGCGGCGGTGTTCAGCACATTGGTGTCGATGTCGGTGGCGATGATGTGCACCGGCGGCGTCAGCGTGTTGAAGGCCTCGCAGGCGGTGATGGCGATCGAATACGGTTCCTCGCCGGTGGAACTGGCCGAACACCAGAGATTCAGCTGCTCGCCGCGCTTATGCTTGATATGCTCGGCCAGCAGCGGGAAATGGTGGGCTTCCCGGAAAAACGAAGTCAGATTGGTGGTCAGGGCGTTGGTGAAGGCTTCCCACTCGGCGCCCAGACGGCCGGCTTCCAGATCGTCCAGATAGCGGACAAAGGAATTGATGCCGGTGGCGCGCAAACGCCGCGCCAGGCGGCTATACACCATCTCCTGCTTGCTGTCGGCCAGCGCAATGCCGGCCCGTTTGTAAATCATGGCTCGGACCCGCTCGAAGTCCTTGGCGTTGAAGTCAAACTCTTTGACGGTGTCTCTTGTTTGCGGCATGTGTATTACCTCTTATGAACTACTTATAACAATGCCTCACAGGGCGGGACGGATGACAGCCGTCCCTGCCTACAGCGCAATACTACTTAAAACTCTTCCCAGTCGTCGCCCGCCGGAGCGGACGCCATTTTTTTCGGCGCCGGCTTGGCCGCCGGCTTCTCGGCCGCTCTTGCGGCCGGCGCTTCGGCCGGCGGCGCCACCACCACCGGCACCGACGGCGCGGCCGCCTTGACGATGGCCGGCGCGCGCGGCGCGAGGACCGGGCGCTTCAGCATGGCTTCGTCGCCGGACAGCTTGAAGATGCTGACCGCTTCGGCCAGGCGCTGCGCCTGTTCCTGCATGCTCTCGGCGGCGGCCGCGGCCTGCTCCACCAGGGCGGCATTCTGCTGGGTCATTTCATCCATCTGTGTGATGGCCTGGTTGACTTCCTCGATGCCGTTGCTTTGTTCCTGGGTGGCGGCGGTAATCTCGCCCATGATGTCGGCCACCTGTTTGATCGAGGTCACGATCAGGTCCATGGTCTGGCCGGCTTCGTCCACCAGGCGGCCGCCCGCATCGACCTTGACCACGGAATCGTCGATCAAGGCCTTGATTTCCTTGGCCGCGCCGGCCGAGCGCTGGGCCAGATTGCGCACCTCGGAGGCCACCACGGCAAAGCCGCGGCCCTGTTCGCCGGCGCGCGCCGCTTCCACCGCCGCGTTCAGCGCCAGGATATTGGTCTGGAAAGCGATGCTGTCGATGACGCCGATGATGTCGACGATCTTGCGCGAGCTTTCCTTGATCGAACCCATGGTGTCGACCACCTGGGCCACCACGGTGCCGCCCTTGACCGCCACCGACGATGCCGAAACCGCAAGTTGGTTGGCCTGGCGCGCGTTGTCGGCATTCTGTTTCACGGTCGACGTCAGTTCTTCCATCGAGCTGGCGGTTTCCTCCAGCGAGGAGGCCTGCGATTCGGTGCGGCCCGACAGGTCGGCATTGCCCGAGGCGATTTCGCGCGAAGCGGTGGTGATGGTCTCGGTGCCGTTGCGCACCTGGCTGACGGTGCTCACCAGGCTGTCGTTCATGTCTTTCAGCGCCTGCAGCAGCTCGCTGGTTTCGTCCTTGCCTTCCACATACACGTCCGAGGTCAGCTCGCCGGCCGCCACTTTCTGCGCCACCGAAACGGCGCCCGACAGCGGCACCGTGATGGAGCGCGTGATGTAGACGGAAAACACGATGCCGATGGCCACCGCCGCGCCGCCCAGCACGAAGAGGAAGACCATCAGGCTGGTGTCGGCCGTGACCGAGCGTTCCTGCATTTCGCGCGCGGCGGCCTGCTGCAGGTCCACCAGCTTGTTGAGCGAAGCCAGGGTTTGCTGGTTGAGCGGATCGATGCGGCTGGCGATGACCTTGGCCGCGCCTTCGCTATTGAAGGCCAATACCTGGCCGATGGCTTCCTTGAAGGCGGCATCGACGTCGCGGTCGAGGGCGGCGATGTCGGCCAGCACCTTGTTCTCGGTCTCGTTCAGGCCCAGGCTTTGCAGCTTGCTGCGCGCCGCGTCGTAGCGCTGGCGCTGGTCCTTGACCTTGCCCTCTTCCTTCTGCATCAGGTTCACATCCGATTGCAGGCCGATATTGCGCATGGCGATGCCGGTTTCCAGCATCGCGCTCTTCATGGCCTGCGCCTGCTGGTTCTTGGCCGTGGTCAGATCCAGGCCGGCGGTCAACTGGGTTTTATTGCGATAATTCAGAATGCCGGCCGACAGGTCCATCACCACCAGTATCAACAGCAGCACACCAAAGCCAAAACCCAATCTCGTCCCGATTTTATAGTCGCGCACATTCATCGCAGTCTCCCTTGTAGCCTTTCTGTCCTTATGCCGGTTCATCCTCTGGCGGGTTGATGCCGGCTGTTTGATCTTAAGCCGCCAGTTGTTCTATCAGGCCCATATCGGGGCTGGACATCAGCTTGTCGATGTCCACCAGGATCAGCATGCGCTCATCGATGGTGCCCAGGCCTATCATGTATTCGGTGCTGAAAGCGGTGCCCATCTCGGGCGCCTGCTTGACTTGCTCGGGCGCCAGCGTGGTCACGTCGGACACGCTGTCGACCACCATGCCGACCACGCGGCCATTGATGTTGAGGATGATGACGACCGTGAACTGGTCGTACACCGGCTCGCCCAGATTGAATTTGATGCGCATGTCCACCACCGGGATGATGATGCCGCGCAGATTGATCACGCCCTTGATGAATTCGGGGGCATTGGCGATCCGGGTCACGGCCTCGTAGCCGCGGATTTCCTGCACTTTCAGAATGTCGATGCCGTATTCCTCGGCGCCGAGCTTGAAGGCCAGGAACTCGTGGCCGGCAATATCCTTGGCGCCTGCGGTTTGAACTGCGTCTGACATGATGGTTTTTCCTTCCCGGTTACTTACGATGCGTCACGAAAAAATGGATTCGTCGGCCAGCTGGCGCGAGGAGCGGATCAGCGCCGCCACGTCCAGGATCAGGGAGACGCCGCCGTCCCCCAGGATGGTGGCGCCGGAAATACCGGCCACCTTGCGGTAGTTCGATTCGAGGTTCTTGACCACGACCTGCTGCTGGCCCACCAGCTCGTCGACGAAGAGGCAGGCTTTGCGTCCTTCCGTTTCGAGGATCACCAGAATGCCCTGCGACGGGTCGGTAAAGCGCGGCACGATATCGAACATCTGGTACAGCGGGATCAGGGGCAGGTATTCGCCGCGCACCTTGATCACCTTGCCCTTGCCGGAAATTTCCTTGACATCGTCCGGCGTCGGCTGCAGCGATTCGATCACGAAGCCCAGCGGCAGGATGTAGACTTCCTCGCCGACGCGGATCGACATGCCGTCCAGGATGGCCAGGGTGAGCGGCAGCGAGATCGACATGGTGGTGCCGAAACCCTTGGCCGAACGGATGTCGACCGAACCGCCCATGGCCGTGATATTGCGCTTGACCACGTCCATGCCGACGCCGCGGCCGGAGACGTCGGTCACGGCGTCGGCGGTGGAGAAGCCGGGCGCGAAGATCAGCTGCCAGACATCGGCGTCGCTCATATTCTCGGACAGCGGCAGGCCGCGTTCCTTGGCCTTGGACAGGATCTTCTCGCGGTTCAAGCCGCCGCCATCGTCGGACACCTCGATGATGATATTGCCGCCCTGGTGGCTGGCCGAGAGGAACAGGCGCCCCGCCTCGCTCTTGCCGGCGGCGCGGCGCGCTTCCGGCATTTCGATGCCGTGGTCGATGCTGTTGCGCACCAGGTGGGTGAGCGGATCGACGATGCGCTCGATCAGGCCCTTGTCCAGCTCCGTGGCGGCGCCGTGGGTGATGAAGTCGACCTTCTTGCCCAGCTTGGAGGCCAGGTCGCGCACCATGCGCGGGAAGCGCGAGAATACGAAGTCCATCGGCATCATGCGGATCGACATCACCGCTTCCTGCAGGTCGCGGGTATTGCGCGTGAGCTGGCTGATGCCGCTCAGCAGGCGCTCGTAGACCATGGGGTCGAGCGAATCGGCGCGCTGCTCGATCATGGCCTGCGTGATCACCAGTTCGCCCACCAGGTTGATGAGCTGGTCGACCTTCTCGATCGAGACGCGGATCGAGGACGATTCGGCGCCCTGCGCGGCCGGCTTGTCGGCCGCTTCCTTCTTGACCGGTTTCTTCTCGACTTCCTCGACCGGCTTGGCTTCGAGCGGCGCATCCTTGATGCCAGCCTGGGCGCGGATGGTTTCCAGCGGCTGGAAGAAGCCATAGCCTTGCGCATCCTCGCCGGCCGCGCCGGCATTGGCGCGGATCTCGTCGAGCGGCTGGAAGAAGCCGTAGCCCGGATCGCCGCCCTGGCCGGCTGCCGGCGCGGCCGGCGCGGTATCGACCGGATCGAAGAAGCCGTAACCGAGTTCGCCTTCGACGCGCGCCCGCTCCGCCCGCTCCTTCGCTTCCTGCTCCGGCGTCAGGGCCGGCAGCTCGGTCACCGTCATGTCTTCGGTATTCAACACGAAGGAGCAGATGGCGATGATATCGTCCAGGCTCTCGTGGGTGGTGACCACCATGGCGTTGCGGTCGTGGTCGAGCGGCGTCACCGTGACGTGGCCCAGCAGGCCCAGTTCGGCCGCCAGCGCCGTCACCTCGCGGTGGTCCATTTTCGGCAGCTCCAGGCGGTAGCGCGCGCCGCCGCTATGGTCGACCGCCGCGCTGTCGCGCGCCGCGCTCTGGAACGAAGGCGCGACCGGGGCCAGGGCCGCCACGTGTACGTCCTGGGCCAGCGATTGCAGCATCATGCGCACATCGCCCACCGCATCCTGATCCACGGCCGAACCGAGGCGGTGGCCGTCCAGCTGCATCTTCAGGATATCCTTGGCCGCCAGGAAGGCGTCGACATGCTCGCCGGTCAGCGCCATCTCGCCTTTGCGGATGCGGTCCAGCAGGGTTTCCAGGATATGCGTCACTTCCGTCATATCGCTCAGGCCGAAGGTGGACGCGCCGCCCTTCACCGAGTGCGCGGTACGGAAGATCGCGTTCAGATCCTCTTCGGTCGGCGCCTCCACGTCGACGGCCAGCAGCAGCCTTTCCATTTCAGCCAGCAGCTCTTCGGCCTCGTCGAAGAAGACCTGAAAGAACTGGCTTATATCGATGGTCATGGCGCGACTCCGTCAAGAACAAAGCTCATGGCGCCCACCTCAACCGATTACTTTCTTGACTACCTCGATCAGACGTTGCGGGTCGAAAGGCTTGACCAGCCAGCCATTGGCGCCGGCAGCGCGGCCCTTGGCTTTCATCTCATCGGACGATTCGGTGGTCAGCATCAGGATGGGCACTTTGGCGTAGGCCGGTTGTTCGCGCAGCAGCTTGATCAGTTGCAGGCCGTCCATGCGCGGCATGTTCTGGTCGGTCAGCACCAGGTCCACGGTCTGCTGCTTGGCCTTTTCCAGGCCATCCTGACCGTCCACCGCCTCCACCACCTGGTAGCCGGCGGCCTTCAGGCTGAAGGCGACCATCTGGCGCAGCGAGCTGGAGTCGTCAACTGCAAGTATTGTTTTAGCCATCTTCTTATCTCACTATTTTAAGTTCGGGCCCAGGCCCACTGTATTACCGTTGTCCGGCGCCGCCGCTGTCAGAACAGCTCGATGTCGCCGCTCTCCAGGTGCTTCTGGCTTACCGCCTTGCGCAGCACGCTGCGCAGCTCCAGGCTCTGGATCGCCAGCGCCATGCTGACCTTGCCCAGCAAATCCACAATCTCGTCGTTATCGCTTTCCGGCAGCATTTCCGCGCCATGCGCGCCCAGGGTGCCGAGAAATTCGCGCAAGCCGGTGACGCGCTTCAAGGTGCGGTCGATCAGCTGGCTGGTCATGTCCTGGAACTGCATGCTGGTGATGGCCGCGTTCACATAGGTGCTGACCTGCTCGTTCATGTCCTGCAGGCGCTGCTTGTCTTCCGGGGTCGGCGTGCCGCCTTGCAGCAGCAGCTCGATGGTGGCTTGCTGGGCGTTGACGGCGTCATGGATGGCCATGAAATTGCGCGACAGTTTTTCAATTGCTTCTTCCAGCAACAGGTTCGTCTGGATCAGATCGGTTTCCACCTCGGTCAAATGGCGCCGCCCGTGGTCGGACACACCCGACAGCAGGCGCTTCACATGGGAGCCCAGGATTTTTTTTCTCGTCATAACAGTCTCGTTCTCGTACAGCAGGCTCGTTTTATTTCCTGGCCGGGGCCGGCGCGGGGGCGCTGATCGCCTCGCGTGTGGCGTCGGTGTCAGTGCCGACTTCCAGCTTGCCGCCATCGCGCATCACGCTCTCTTCCGCCTTCTTGTTCATGACGATGATGCTGATGCGCCGGTTAATCGGGTTGAACGGGTCTTTGCGGTCGAGGTGGGCGGCCGAGGCCAGGCCCACCACGCGCAGGATCTTGGCGTCGCCCAGGCCGCCCTGCACCAGCGCGCGGCGCGATGCATTGGCGCGGTCGGCCGACAGCTCCCAGTTGCTGTAGCCGGCGTCGCTGAAATACGGGGTCGAATCGGTGTGGCCGGACAGGCCGATCTTGTTCGGCACATCGTTCAGCACGGGCGCGATCTCGGTCAGGATTTCACGCGTATACGGTTGCAGGTCGGCGCGCGCCAGGGCGAACATGGGGCGGTTCTGTTCATCGACGATCTGGATGCGCAAGCCTTCGCTGGTGAAGTCGAGCAGCAGCTGGTTGCGGTATTTCTTCAGGTTCGGATTGTTCTCGATCTTCTCTTCGAGCTTTTCCTTGAGCACCTGCAGGCGCGCCGCCTCTTCCTGCTCCAGCGCCTTCTTGGCGGCCGTCAGGTTATACGTCTTTTTCACCGTGGGGTCGTCGCCCAGCTTGACCTGGCCTTCGCGCCGGGTCAGATCCTTGCCGCCGCCGGGAATCACGGAGGAGCTGTCGCCGCTGCCCGAGCCGCCCTGCATGGCCACCTTGAGCGGGGTCTTGAAGTATTCGGAAATGCCGTTCAGGTCGCCCTTGGTGGTCGAACCCAGCAGCCACATCAGCAGGAAGAAGGCCATCATCGCCGTCACGAAGTCGGCGTACGCGATCTTCCAGGCGCCGCCGTGGTGTCCGCCGCCGCCCTTCTTGATGCGCTTGACGATGATCGGCCGCATGCCCTCTTCAGCCATGACCCTTCCTTCTCAGTGCAGTCTTATTCACCATGATACGCGCCTGCGGCCTTACTTCGATTTCGATTTCTTGATGTGGTCTTCCAGCTCCGAGAAGGACGGACGCTCGGTCGAGTACAGCACCTTGCGGCCGAATTCGACGGCCAGCGCCGGGGCGTAACCGTTCAGGCTGGCCAGCAGGGTCACTTTCACGCACTGGAACATCTTGGTCGACTCTTCCAGCTTCTGCTCCAGCAGGCTGGCCAGCGGGCCGACGAAACCATAGGCCAGCAAAATACCGAGGAAGGTACCGACCAGGGCGTGCGCGATCAGCATGCCCAGCTCGGACGGCGGAATGCCCACCGATTCCATGGTGTGCACCACGCCCATCACCGCCGCCACGATACCGAAAGCCGGCAAACCGTCGCCCAGCTTGGCGATACAGTGCGCCGGCACATGGCCTTCCTGGTGATGCGTATCGATTTCATTGTCCATCAGGTTTTCGATCTGGAAGGCGTCCATATTCCCCGACACCATCAAGCGCAGATAATCGGTCATGAACTCGACAATATGGTGATCTTCCAGCACCATCGGATATTTACTGAACAGCGGGCTGTCGGACGGCTTGTCGATATCGCCTTCAATCGACATCAAGCCTTCCTTGCGCACCTTGGAGAGCACGTCGAACAGCAGCGACATGAGCTCCATATATAATTCCTTGGTATAGCGCGACCCTTTGAACAGGGTGGGCAGCGCGCCCAGCGTGGCCTTGATGGCCTTGCCGTTATTGCCGACGAAGAAAGCACCAAGCGCCGCACCGCCGATCATCAGCAGCTCCAGAGGCTGGAACAGAGCCGCCAGGTGTCCACCCGACAGCGCAAAGCCCCCAAACACGGAGCCCATCACGATGAGATAACCGACTATGACTAACAAGTGTGCAAACTCCCAGGAAAACGGACGTTATGACGTCAAAAAACAGAATAATTCCACAGTGGAACTACAATAACGTGCAAACGCCGCTCCGGCAAGAGAAAGACAGTTAAATTACCCAGACAAACAGCGGTGGCCCGCCCTCTGTGGTAACTATGGTCTTGTCGGCTTCGCAATAGGGAATTTCAAATTCATAACTAATCAGCAAGCTGCCTTGGCGCATTTCCGTTTTGGCCTTTTTCCATAAGGCCGGCATGGCGGCCGGCGATAAATACGCGAACACCATATCGAAGTGAGCGAAGTCGAGGCGCTCGTAATCGCCGCGCACAAAACGGGCGCGGCTGCCGCTCAGCACGGCGCGCAGGCGCGCCACCAGCCAGGGCAGCGGCGCCAGTTCGATCCCAAGGCAGTCGCAGTCCGGACGGGCGCGCGCCAGATGCAGGGTCATGCCGCCCAGGCCGCTGCCGATATCGACCAGCTTGAGCGCCCTGCCCGGCGGCAGTTCGGCCGCCACCGCGCGCCAGACGGCGGCATGGGATGGGTAGTACGGCACCTGGGTGCGGAAAGTGGACCAGTACAGGGCCAGCAGAAACAGGAAGGGCAACAGGTAGAGTACGGGCGGCAGGCCCAGGGCGCTGGCCGCCAGCACGCCCACGGGAAACAGCAGCTGGATCGGGCGCCACCACGGCGCCAGGCCCAGCCGCCAGGTAATCAGCAGCGCCAGGCCGCCTTGCAGCAGGGCCGCCGTCAGCAGCGTCAGGCCGCGGCCGGCCGTGTCGAGCACGATGGCCAGGGCCGCCAGTGGCAGCAGCGCCAGCAGCTGGATCAGCAGCGCTTGCACGGCCGGAGCGCGCCAAAGCCGGGACGGCCTCATCGGCTGCCCCGGCTTTGGCCAGATAGAAAAGGGAAAAGGCGCAACTCAGGCGGCCAGCGCTTCGGCATCCTTGACCTTCTTGGTCTTGCCGGCGCGCGAAGGCATATGACACAGGCCGCAGACATAACTGCCGTTCAAGTCCATTGCATTGACGATGAATTTGCCCTGGCATTTGCCGCAAGGCTTGAGTTCGAGCATCTTGCTGCCGGCGAAGCGCACCAGGGTCCAGGCGCGGGTCAGGGACAAGAGCGGCTCCTGGCCCGGCTCCGGCGGCATCTGTTCCAGATACAACTGGTAAGCCTTCATCACGGCGTGGATGCCGCTGGCGCCGGCGTGCTGCACCAGGAAGCTGTGGATGTTCAGGAAGAGCGAGGAATGGATATTCGGCTGCCAGGTCAGGAACCAGTCGGTCGAGAAAGGCAGCATGCCTTTCGGCGGCGACATCCCCTTCAATTCCTTGTACAGCTTGAGCAGGCGTTCGCGCGACAGCGAGACTTCCGTCTCCAGCAGTTGCAGGCGCGCGCCCAGATTGATCAGTTCGATGGCCAGCTGGATTTCCTGGGCTTCCGACACCACACTCTTCTTGCACATGATCCCGGCTCCTTGGCTTAAGCGATTTCTTCGGCGGGCTGGCCGGCCATCAGGATGGCGGCGTGCGACTGGGCCAGGTTACGGTCTTTATTGTAATTGGTCAGCATGGAGAGGATGGCGCCATCGTCGAAGCGGAAGCGGGCCAGCATCATATTGCCGCCGGCCAGTTTCAGGATCTGGGCATTGCTCATGCCTTCGATCAGGTCGGCGATGTCGGCCGAGATGCCGAGGCGGAAGATGGCGGTGACCTTGTCGGCGCGGATCATCTGCTGGGCCAGCATCAGGTAGCTCAGGTTGGCGTCGCGAATTTCAGCCATCATATCGTTAGCAGTCATTTCCCTCTCCTTGATCCGTTTATTTTCTGCCTGGAATGCTTGTGCATTGCCGTTGAGACACATTCTGCTGGAGGGCGCAGGAAGGCAGAAGAGGCGACTCTCTGTATTTTCAGTAAGGAAATGACGGACACGCCCTGTCAGCGTTTGTCTGACAAACGCAGGGCTATGACTGGTCCACGCCAGTGCTGGCGCGGCTTTGCGGCGGATTGAAGCTCAAGAAAACTCCCCGAGCGGAGGGTGAAAACGGTAGATCGCAGTGCATCTTTTTTGCGACATCTAAACCGGTAACGGCAGGGTTTTGGAGAACTTTAGGGTTTTCTGCAAAAAATTTTAAAATTTTTTCGCCCATCCCAAAGTGCTGAACAGCAAGCCTTTTACCGCGCTTCTATTTTGGGTAACGGCAAGCCCGGCAGGAACTTTAGGCTTGGAGCGAAAATTTTTAAAAAGTTTTCGAAAAAAAGTCCATATCGCTGCGCAAGCCAGTATCCATGCGGGTTTGCGCGACTTAAAGCTTTCATCAATAATAACAAAAATACATCACCGTGCTTACTTTGTCAGCAAAAAAATTGTTACACTGCCGCTTCTACTTCAAGCTTCAAGTAATTTCCTCATGAGAGAAGCCGTATGACGACACGCAAAGACTGCCTCGACCGCGACGCCCAGGATGCCCTGGCCCCGCTGCGCGACCACTTCGACCTGCCGGCCGGGGTGATTTATCTGGATGGCAACTCCCTGGGCGCCCGGCCCAAGGCCGCCCTGACCCGCGCCAGCGACGTCATCGCGCGCGAATGGGGCAAGGACCTGATCACCAGCTGGAATACGGCGGGCTGGTTCGAGCTGCCCAAGCGCCTGGGCGACCGCCTGGCGCCGCTGATCGGCGCCGCAGCCGGCGAAGTGGTCGTCACCGATACCACCTCGCTGAACCTGTTCAAGGTGCTGGCCGCCGCCCTGCATATGCAGGCCAGCGCTGCCGAGACGAGCGAACGGCGCGTCATCGTCACCGAGCGCAGCAACTTCCCCACCGATATCTATATGGCCCAGGGCCTGGCCGGCTGGCTGCAGCGCGGCTACAGCGTGCGCCTGGTCGACAGCGTCGACGAACTGCCGCAGGCCATCGGCGCCGATACCGCCGTGGTCATGCTCACCCATGTCAACTACCGTACCGGCTACCAGCACGATATGGCGGCCACCAGCGCCCTGGCCCATGAGCGCGGCGCCCTGATCGTCTGGGATCTGGCCCACTCGGCCGGCGCCGTGCCGGTGGCGCTGGAACGGGACGGCGCCGACTTCGCCGTCGGCTGCACCTATAAATACCTGAACGGCGGCCCCGGCGCGCCGGCCTTCGCCTGGGTGCCGCGCAAGCACCAGGCGCGCTTCCAGCAGCCGCTGTCCGGCTGGTGGGGCCATGCCGCGCCGTTCGCCATGGCGCCCGACTTCGCGCCCACCGAGGGCATCGGCCGCGCCCTGTGCGGCACCCAGCCCATCGTCTCGCTGGCCATGGTCGAATGCGGCCTGGATGTCTTCGCCCAGACCACGATGGAGGCGGTGCGCGCCAAATCGCTGGCCCTGACCGACCTGTTCATCGCCCTGGTGGAAGAGCGCTGCGCCGGCCACGGCCTGGGCCTGGTCACGCCGCGCGAACATGCGCGGCGCGGCAGCCAGGTCAGCTTCACCCATGCCCACGGCTACGCGGTGATGGCGGCCCTGATCGCGCGCGGCGTGATCGGCGACTACCGCGAACCGACCATCATGCGCTTCGGCTTCACCCCGCTCTACACCAGCTTTGCCGATGTGTGGGACGCGATGGAGATCCTGAAGCAGATCCTCGACGAACAAGCCTATGACGTGAACGCCGAACGCGGCGCCGTAACCTGAAGAGCACCCGATATGAGCACCGACAACAAAGCCGCCGCACAATGGCATGGCGCGCAGATGGACTTCAGCAAGTCCATGAGCTATGGCGATTACCTGGCCCTGGACAAGATCCTCAGCGCCCAGCATCCACTCTCCCCCAACCACAACGAGATGCTGTTCATCGTGCAGCACCAGACCAGCGAGCTGTGGATGAAGCTCATGCTGCACGAGATGCATGCGGTGTGCGCCCAGATCCAGCAGGACGATCTGTCGCCCGCCTTCAAGATGCTGGCCCGCGTGGCGCGCATCATGGACCAGCTGGTGCACGCCTGGGACGTGCTGGCCACCATGACGCCGCCCGAGTACAGCGCCATCCGCCCTTATTTGGGCGCCTCCTCCGGCTTCCAGTCCTACCAGTACCGCGAGATCGAATTCATCCTCGGGAACAAGAACGCCAACCTGTTGGCCGTGCACGAATCGGCGCCGGAACACCACGCCCTGCTCGATCGCGCCCTGCGCGCCCCTTCGCTGTACGACGAGGCGATCCGCCTGCTGGCGCGCCACGGCCTGGCCATCGACGCCGAACGCCTGGACGGCGACTGGACCCAACCCACCGCCGCCAATGAATCGGTGAAAGCGGCCTGGCTGGAAGTCTACCGCGACCCGCACCGCTACTGGGCCTTGTATGAGCTGGGCGAAAAGCTGGTGGACCTGGAAACGGCCTTCCGCTTCTGGCGCTTCCGCCACGTGACGACGGTGGAACGCATCATCGGCTTCAAGACCGGCACCGGCGGCACGGCCGGCGTGAGCTATCTGCGCAAGATGCTGGACGTGGTACTCTTTCCGGAACTGTTTGCCCTGCGCACCGCGCTCTGACCCGTTCTGAAAGACCCACCATGCACACTGTCCGCCCGCCCCTGTTTTCGGCCCTGTCCGGCCTCGTGCTGGCCGGCGTCCTGGCCCTGCCCGGCGCGGCCCAGGCGCGCGGCGAGCAGCCCGGCGTATTCGACTACTACGCCCTGTCGCTGAGCTGGTCGCCCGATTACTGCGCCACGCGCGGCAAGGATGACGAGGACCAATGCGCCACCGGCCGCCAGCTTGGCTTCGTGCTGCATGGCCTGTGGCCGCAGTTCGTCAACGGCTACCCGGAAAGCTGCTCGCGCATGCCGCTGCCGGGCAAGCTCAAAGCCGAATACGCGCCGCTCTATCCCTCGCCGCGCCTGATCGAGCATGAGTGGAAAAAGCACGGCACCTGTTCCGGCCTGACGCCGGCCGCCTATTTGGCCTTGTCGGCCAAGCTGAAACAAGGCCTGACCATCCCCGCCCCGTATCAGAAACCGGCCCAGCCGCTGCGCACCACGGCGACCGAATTGCAGCAAGCCTTCCGCGCCGCCAATCCCGGGCTGCAGGACGCGTCCCTGCTGCCCTTCTGCAGCGGCAGCGGGCGCTTCCTGCGCGAAGTGCGCGTCTGCTACCGCAAGGACGGCGTGCCGCAAAGCTGCGGCGCAGCCGAGATCAAGCGTTCGCAGAAAAGCTGCGGGCAGCCCAGCTTCCTGCTGCAAAGCGTGCGTTAACCCCAAGAGGAGAAGGAATGGATTTCGAGGTACTGACCCTGCCCGGTTTATGGAATTCGGGCCCGCTGCACTGGCAAACCCACTGGGAGAAAACCCACCCCTGGATGCGGCGCATCGCGCACCGCGACTGGGAAACGCCGGAGCGCACGGAATGGGTGCGCGAACTCGATGCCGCCATCGCCGCCTGCCGGCGGCCGCCGGTGCTGGCGGCGCACAGCCTGTCCTGCACCCTGGTGTCGTACTGGGCCGCGTCCAACAGCCCGCACAAGATCGCCGGCGCCTTCCTGGTCGCCCCCAGCGACACCGAAGCGCCCTCCTACCCCGACTGCACCAGCGGCTTCCAGCCCATGCCGCTGGTGGCCCTGCCCTTCCCCAGCATCGTGGTGGCCAGCACCAAAGATGAATACGTCAGCACCGAGCGGGCGCAAGCCTTCGCCGCCGCCTGGGGCAGCAAGCTGGTGCTGATCGGCGAAGCCGGCCATATCAACGGCGACGCGGGCTATGGCCCCTGGCCCGAAGGCGAGCGGATGCTGCTCGACTTCTGCCGCCAAGTGCAGGCCTGAGCGGCCGTCTTTTCCAAAGGTATCGTGTGGCAAGCCACTTGGTGGCTCGGCGAGAATGGTCGAGCTGCCGCATGGATGCCGCCGATCTGGCAGGCTGATCCGGAAAGCAGCGCTTCGCTGTTGACCAAGGAGCCTGAAATGAAGATGCCTCTCCCCCACGGGCTGGCTGCGCTGGCCCTGCTGCTGGCGGCCACTTGCGCCGCCGCTTCTCCCAAGACCTATAGCGCCAGCCTGAGCGGCGCCGCCGAAGTGCCAACCAACGCCTCGCCCGGCAGCGGCCAGGTAACGCTGGTGTTCGACCTGTCCGCCCACAGCCTCTACATCGACGCCGATTTCGCCGGCCTGCTCGGCCACAGCACCGCGGCCCATATCCACTGCTGTACGGCGGCCCCACTGAGCGGCACCGCCGGCGTCGCCACCATGCTGCCCACGTTCACCGGCTTCCCGTCCGGCGTACACGCGGGCGACTACTACGCTACTTTCGACACCTCCCTGGCCGCGACCTGGAACCCGGCCTTCATCGCCAGCCACGGCGGCACGACCACCGGCGCCGAAGCGGCCCTGCTGGCCGGTCTGGATGGACGGCGCGCCTACTTCAACATCCACAGCGACAGTTTCACCAGCGGCGAAATCCGCGGCAATCTGGCGCCGGTGCCGGAGCCGTCCATGGCGCTGATGCTGGGCGCCGTCCTGCCCGTGGCCGCAGTGGCAATGCGGCGCCGCCGCCGCTAGCAGCGGCCAGCCACAGTGCATGCGGGACGTCGGGGCCGGATTCCGGCGAATTCCTCCGCCAGCAGCTTGGCGGGAATGAGATTGCGGCGCTTATTGAGCGCCGTCACCTTTTGCACGAAATTGACGCGGCTCCAGTCCCGCTCATAGCGTTCCAACAGGGCGACGACGAGTTTGCGGGCAGGTTTCTCCATCAAGGTGCACTCCCGCGACTGCTGGTTTATGCGGCCTTGAGCTTTTCAAAATCTTCCTCCTCAAGCAAGAACGCCGCAGGTGCAGGTGCGGGCGGCGCCTGCGGCAAGGATGACGGGGGAAGCGGATGCGTTGCCAGCAGCATATCGTTCAGCTGTTTGTCACTGGCAGCAGTGTAGTGAAGCATAGCGTAAAAATGATGCAGGAGCGGGAGGGGAGCATAGGTGAATATGAAGAAGTATTTTCAGCATACTAACGCTTTGGCACCTGCCACTTAGCAAGCTTGCTTATCTTCGTCAATGAGCCAGCGCGTAGGGCAAAATGTCCTCGCTCGGTAGCCGAAAATAAAGCTTGAACCACAACATAATTATTATTTATCTTCAACCATTTTGCGTATTCGCTTTTCGGCACATCCAATGCAAGCCCGTTCTGGATCAGTGTGTGAACCCAATCCTCCCGGTGTGCGTAAAGAACGTCGCCCTCGAATTCCAGATGCATGAACCCGATGACGTAAACTTCCTTGCCGTCATATTTTTCTGGATTTGCCATCAGCTGATAAATTGACACTGGCAAGGCCGAGTTTTCCTCGGCATGGCTGAAGCGCATTGCGAACAAAGCGAAGAAGAAAAATAGTAAAGCTCCTACACGCATATTCAATGTCGACCGCAACGTCATTTTATTCCCCTTGCAATAGCCACAGCCGAGCCTGCATAAGGAGTTCCATTGGGCGTGTACTTCACTACAACGCCAGATGGCGTTCCTGCCCAAATGGGTTTTCCTTCTTTATCGGACCAATATTGATCAATCCCTGAGGTCACGTCTGGCCGGGATCGACCGTCATAGTTGCCATGGGTATGATACATCCCTTCATTTCCTTGGCACATGGGAGGCACTTGCCCCATATCTTTTTGCGTTCCTAAAGCCGGCCATGTATAAGAGTACCCTCCATCTGCGCGTTTATAAATTCGCCCGCCAATCTCAAGATTGGTCTTGATCGACATGGCATTAACATCTTTGATTGCCTGGATAGCAGCTGCGTTGGCCGTTGGATAGCGGTCGCCTGGTGCCAACCCAAATTCATCGGACAGTAAAAGTGGATTACCGTCAACATAGGCATAGGTATTTATGCCCCCGTTTAATCCTATCGGATCGCTCTGGACATATCGTCCCAGGGATGGATCATAGTACCGGTGCCAGTTATACCAGAGTCCTGATTCACTATCGTAATACTGTCCTGGGAACCCCACATTGAAGCCGCCAACCGTATCGGCCACGACCGTCCGGTCAAACGCCGTGTTGGCCGCCTGCCAGGCGACAGCACCCGAACCGTTGGACAGCACTTCCGGCCGTCCGACCTGATCGTTATGGCTGGCGTAGAACTGGCCAGCGCGCGCAATCCCCAGCAGCTCGCCGCCGATCCAGACATAGCTGGTGTCCTGCGGGCCGATTTCAGCCAACAGCTGGCCGTCCGGGCTTAGATGAAGCGGCTGGCATAGCCTCCGGCTGACTTGTACACGCGCTGGTTCAGCGAGTTATTGCGGTAGGCGGAGGTCTCCACGCCGTTAATCCGTACGCCATCCAGCCGGTTATAGACGTCATAGGTGTAGCTGCGTGAGCCATTTTCCCGGTTTTCGCTGCTCAGGTTCCCTGCCGCGTCGTAGCCAAAGCTGCGCGATTTGCCGCCGCCGCTCCAGGCGTCAAGGCGGTTGCTTTGTGCCGCCATCGTGTAGGAATACGTGATCGCCCTGACAGTGAGCAATTGGCTGAACTGACATGCTGTGCGGGTTTGGCGATGAACTGGTGAATCAAATCACTCAGACAAGCAATCGAATTCGAGAGCTTCTTACACAGATTCATCCTCCGCTGGGAGGTGCTCTCGCCCCTCGGCTCGATCACCCCTCCTTACTCAACCTAGTGCAGCGATGTTCTTCACTAATCAAGCTGGCCTCGCTCAGCGAGACCAGCGATTGAATGATACCCCATCAAGGGTAACGAAATGCAAAGCTCAGAATTCGAGTGCGGTCCAGTAGCGCCTTCAATCATCTTTCCAAACAGCGGCTAATCCTTGGCACGTCAACACCGGGGCACGCCTTCCTGTCCGCTTCTCTCAATCGAATAATTACCAACATTGACGAACCCTATTTCACCGTCGATCAATCTAACCTTATATATTTGATAGTGTTTCGCATCAATGCATTCGACAATCAGTCTCCGCTCATCAGCTTTCAACTTCTGCTTGACTGGCGAACCTGAGCGCATGGCCTCTAGTTCGGTAGCAAATACTGGAACCACATCATGAGCGACAAGATAAAGATTACGGGGCGAAAATCCGAACCAAACGCCAAGCAATACTGCAACCAAGGCAATCCCAATAACCCATCTCATCGCAAGTACTCCTAATGTATAAAGAAGAACGGTGCTGGGCCGGGTGGCGGGGCTGGCCTACGGATTTGCGATATCAAACCCTGTGAGCTACGTAAATCAGCTTTCAGATTTCCAGGAAGTACTTTATCACCCGGCAACCCAAGTCTCTTTGATAGATATTTCTGGGGTGCTGTCGCGCAATTGCTTGTCCCTAATCATGATCATGCGGAACACCTTGCTATGCCCAGAGATTCAAGTGGCAATTTCAATTTAACATCTTACTCAATAGAAATAACATGAGCTACGCGTCACTCAGACAGTCTTCTTCGAAACCAGCCTGCGATAGAAAACCAGCGATGCAGCGTTCATGGCACTAATTAAGGGGCCATAAATTACAAGGTAAAAAAAGTACGAAGCACTAAACAATATTGCTCCAAGATTCTCGATCTTGAGCATATTTCTATACAGCATGAATCCCACCACAAGATAAGAAAGAAAAAAACTAACATAGGGAAGCAAAACAAGTAATAGCATCTTCCGTCCGCTTCGCTGTTTGACCCATTTCTTAGCAACTAGCAGTATGCATAAGGAAAATATGAAATATGCAGAAACCAAATAAAATACATCACCTACCAATCGCTGATTGACTTGCTCCCAGCCCAAAATTAGCAAAGATATAGAACCAAGACTATGAATAGTTCCGGCAATCAGAATCCAGGGTACTCCTTTCATGGCCAGCCCCATGGATCCTTGGGACCGAACGGGGAAGGTACTGGAGGCTTTAACAGCCTATCCAAACTACGGCCAAGTCCTCCTGGCGTAAAGACGTTATCCCATTGCGTGGTAGTCCAGTATTGTGCGCACTCAGAATGATAGGTCGCTCATTTTCAATTGAAATTTCTTCTTGCTTGGCAGTACAGCCTGTTGAGTTGCCACCAAGCACTACATTCCATTGAAAAGCATCTCCAGCCGGCCAACCTTTTCTATTCAGCAATCCACCTTTTCCATACCGAACGCTATTGGATCAAATTGGGGGGGGAACCGTGTACTGGAATCATATTTTGCACCCGAGAAATTAGCACCATCAACTAAAGATGTAGACAGATTGGCACCCTGCAATTGCGTGGCGCCACCAAGGTTATCAAGGCTTAAATTTGCCCCTCTTAAATCTGCACCTGAAAAATCCGACAACGAAAAATCGGCTCCACAGAGTCTGGCACATCTCAAGTTAGCATCTTTAAGCTTCGCCCTAAAAAACACTGCCCAGTATAAGTCACATCCCTCCAAATTCGCGCGAGACAGATCCGCATCCGCGAAGATTGCCCCCTCCATTACCTTTCCGCTTAAATCAACATCAGAGAGATCAACCGAATCAAAATCTACCCCATTCAAATCTCCAGCAAGCGATATAATATTTCCATTTCTATCTTCAATAGCACTCATCTTGAATTAATTGGCAAAATATAAAATTATGGAATAGAAATTAAATTTCTAGGAGGGAATATAATACGTAAACTTTCACTAATTATCCAATAGGTTGCCCCTAATCCAACAGTAGCAGCAGCGGCCTTTTTCGCAGCATCGCCATCTGTTACCGGCGCAGTAGCTGTTCCATCCCCACCACATTTATCAGCATATAACCTCTCATCATCTTGTGTACTATCTTTCAAATCTCGAATAATTTCCTCGTGCCCTTGTACACTCATCCGAAGTGGTGCACCAGAAAACGGAGGGTAGTAGGGAGGTTTCCCGGATTAGCTGCGCACTCTTGAATGCGCTTATTAATATCGATTTTCTTTCGCGCTATTTTTTCCTTCAAGGCAACACATTCCTGCCCTTTAGGGTCAATTTTTCGTACAAGGCCGAATGGATCAGTTGACGTTAATGGGCTATTCGAAACGTATGTGTACGTATTGATCCCACCCCGCAGTCCAATGGGATCACTTTGGACATAGCGCCCCAAGGATGGATCGTAGTACCGGTGCCAGTTATACCAGAGTCCGGATTCGCTATCGTAGTACTGTCCTGGGAACCCCACATTGAAGCCGCCAACCGTATCGGTCACGACCGTCCGGTCAAACGCCGTGTTGGAGGCCTGCCAAGCCATTGCACCAGAACCGTTAGACAACACCACCGGCCGCCCGACCTGATCGTTATGACTGGCGTAGAACTGGCCAGCGCGCGCAATCCCCAGCAGCTCGCCGCCAATCCAGACATAGCTGGTGTCCTGCGGGCCGATTTCAGCCAACAGCTGGCCGGCCGGGCTGTAGATGAAGCGGCTGGCATAACCGCCTGCCGATTTGTACACGCGCTGGTTCAGCGAGTTATTGCGGTAGGCGGCGGCCTCCACGCCGTTAATTCGCACGCCATCCGGCCGGTTATAGACGTCATAGGTGTAGCTGCGGGAACCATTTTCGCGGTTTTCGCTGCTCAGGCTCCCCGGCGTTGCCCTGGGCATTGTAGGCGCAGCCTAGCGAGTCGCACCTGCCGCGAATAAAAAGGAAGAAAAATAGATTTCTTATATTTACCTTTGACATTACTTACAACCTCATTTTATTCGATCTGCGACGGAAATAGCTGAGCCTACATTTCGTTGAAAGTACCCTCCCAACAATACCTGAGTATGGAAATCTTAAACAGATCATTCTACAACTTTCAAATACTATTGATCCGTACCACCGACGTGCGCCTTCGTCACGGCCTCTTCGGCTCGCTTAGCCGCACTGGGATCAGTCCTACTTAAGTCCTGAATTAGCTGCCTGATTTCCATCATATGCGCTGAGTCTTGATATCCCATCAGTAAAGCAATCAACTCTAATTTAGGGTTCGTCTCCGGACATTTGACTGCTAGACGGAACCAATGAATTGCATCCTCGAATTTAAGTGTGAAGTTGCTGTGATATCTTGCTAGCCGATAAGCAGCTTGGCAATCGCCTCCACGTGCGCTCACTTCCAAGTTCGAGATCTCTTGTGGAGTCATATTGAATTCTGCAGATGGGCTTATGGTTACTGATTTTTTTTCCTTTTTCAGTAATAAGTATCCGCCTCCAAAGCCCAATAGCAGGCAAACAAGCACAGTAATTTTTTTCATTGGCGCGCTGGAGAAAATGACTTCCATGGCCCTGGCGCACCTTTAGGAGGGCCACTTGGGTAGGGGCCAGCTCCAAGCAAACCAGTTTTATCAAACCAAGTGAAGTCCATTGGTGCAGTTACTTCAACTTTTAATATATTAGACAATTGCTGTGCGAATGAAGGAATCCCATTACGGGAGAGCCCAGTATTACACGCACCCAGAATTATAGGCCGACCTTTCCAATTGGGATCATTCTGGATCATTTTCGCAAGATCACTTGGGAAAATCGGATTTATACCATTCCGTCGATCCTCCATATTTCTAGGATTGCCATGACCGCCTACAGTGTAGGCCCAAGGCACAGACCATGCGTTTCCACCTGCATAAGTAACTGCATCATGATAAAGACCTTGGGCATTGAATAGGTTTAGGTCCGCCAAACCCCACAGATCGATATTTTTAATAGGGTCACCATTCACATAGACATAGGTATTAATTCCGCCATCTAAGCCAATCGGATCGCTTTGGGTATATCGCCCCAAGGATGGATCGTAGTACCGGTGCCAGTTATACCAGAGTCCGGATTCGCTATCGTAGTACTGTCCTGGGAACCCCACATTGAAGCCGCCAACCGTATCGGTCACGACCGTCCGGTCAAACGCCGTGTTGGAGGCCTGCCAAGCCACTGCACCAGAACCGTTAGACAGCACCTCCGGCCGCCCGACCTGATCGTTATGACTGGCGTAGAACTGGCCAGCGCGCGCAATCCCCAGCAGCTCGCCGCCAATCCAGACATAGCTGGTGTCCTGCGGGCCGATTTCAGCCAACAGCTGGCCGTCCGGGCTGTAGATGAAGCGGCTGGCATAGCCTCCGGCTGACTTGTACACGCGCTGGTTCAGCGAGTTATTGCGGTAGGCGGCGGTCTCCACGCCGTTAATCCGCACGCCATCCAGCCGGTTATAGACGTCATAGGTGTAGCTGCGGGAGCCATTTTCCCGGTTTTCGCTGCTCAGGTTCCCTGCCGCGTCGTAGCCAAAGCTGCGCGATTTGCCGCCGCCGCTCCAGGCGTCGAGGCGGTTGCTTTGTGCCGCCATCGTGTAGGAATAGGTGATGCCCTGGCGGGTATGGCTGGTACGGTTACCTACCGCGTCCCAGCTGAACGACTGCCCGTCCGCGCCGCGGTTGGCCACTTTGACGCGCTGGTTCGCATCGTAGTCCAGGCCTGTGCTGACGCCGTTGACGCTGTCGCTGATGGCGGAGATCGTATCCACATTGGTATAGGCAAAGCCCAGCCCATGCCTGCCCGGCGAGGCCAGTTGCTGGATGCGGCCATCGGTATCGAGCGTCACCAGGCGCGGCAAGCCGTTGCCGAACTTCCAGGCATAGCGCTTGCCCGAAGCTGGCTGGTACAGGAAGCTGTTGGCGATCGTTGACCAGGCTCCGCCCAGATTGCTGCTGATGCTGCTCACCTGGCCGTAGCCGTCGTAGCCATAGCTCAGCACCAGCCCGGTCGGATAGGTCAGCTTGTCCAGCCGTCCGTTGCTGGCATAGGTCCAGGCCGTGGTATGCGAGGAGCCGTAAATGGCATTGGTCTGTTCCACCAGTTCGCCAGCGGCGTTATAGCGGTAGGTCGCATTGCCGGTGGTGTCATCGATCCTGCTCAGGCGGCCGATGCCATAGCTTCCCTGGTCGTAAGTAAAGTATTCGCCAAAGTTGGCGCTGATCCGGTTTTGCAAACGGCCCAGGGCATCCCAGGTGTAGACCAGCGACTTGCCGTTCGCCTTGTTTTCCGTGCGCAAACGGCCAGCGCTGTCGTAATCGTAGGTCGTGGTGCCGCTGTCCGGGCTGGTAATGCGGACGGCGTCGCCAAAGCCATTGTAGGCATAGGTGGTAACAAGACCGCGCGGATCCTGCACCGATTGCAGCTGGCCTTCATCATCGTAGTCGTAGACCGTGGCGCCGTAGTCAGGCGCCGTCATCCGGGTCACGCGGTTTTGCGCATCGTAATCGTAACGCGTGACGCGGCCGGCGGCATCGGTAACGGTCGCCACATTGCCGTTATTGTCGTAGCGGTATTCCTGGCGCTGGCCGGCGTTGCCCAGGGCATTGTAGGTGCGGCCCAATGAGTCGCGCTGGACTGTGCTGCTGAATTCGCCTGAGGAAGAGGCCACGGGCGTGGCTCCATTGCCCGGCACGTGGCGCTCGGAGCTGACGCGCACGGTGTTGGTCCCAACATTGATGGCAGTCGATTCGAAGCGGTTGAGCGCATCGCCGGTCCGGTCCTGGCGTCCCGCCGCGTTGTAACGGAAGCGCTCCACGCGTCCGTCGGGATAGAACACATCCGTCAGTTGCCGGTTATTGTTGTAGGTATAGCTGGTAACGCGGCTGCCTTCGGGGAGCAGCTGGGTTGCCGCGCGCAGGGTGCCGTTCGGATTGAAGCTGTAGCTGGTGGTGACGTTATTGGCGTCGGTATAGGTACCGGGCACGCCCGCTGCCGTATAGCCGCCCCAGCGCTCCACATGGCCGAGCGCGTTGGTCCGGGAAACGAGGTTGCCTGCGGCGTCATAGGCCAGCGTCGTATTCACGGCACCCGTCGGCAGGTATTCCGTTGCCACGCGGCTGGCAATCACCCAGGAGTTAAAGGTGTAGGCGAAGGCCGTCTTCCGTTGCTTGCCAGTCTTTAAGTCGTCGTCGGTGATGCTGGCGACCCTTCCCGCCTCCGGTCCGGATGAATGATAAGTATAGCTAATCCGGCGGTAGACACCGCCTGCGGCGCCAGCATAATCGATGCGCGCGATCTTCTTGCCTTCCCAGACATTGGTCGTGGTATGGGCGTCGGCGGTGCCGGCGGCCGTGGTAACGCTCAGCAAACGTCCGGCGGCATCGACATTGTATTTGGTGCGGTTGCCCTTCCAATCGATTGCCGCATCGATATAACCGTTGGACAGATAGGTGGTCTGCGCATTGGCGGCGCCGCAGGTTGCGGTGCCGGCACGCGAAACGGCTACCAGCTTCTTCTCGCCCGCAATCGTTTGAAAGCCATAGGTGGTGCTTTGTCCCTTCGCATCGGTGACGATGGTCTGATCGCCGTTGTAGACGAAGCTGTCGTTTTCTTCGCCGCCGGCAAGGCTGCTTTGACTGACGCGCTTGTCTCCATGATAGGCGTAGGTGCTGTAGCGAACGTTGTTGATGGAAATGCCCGTCAGCAGCGTGGGGTCGGCATTTTCGTAATGATAAGTCCGCAAATCGGCCTGCTGGCCGGGACCGGGGGGCGCGCTTACCGAGGACAGCATGCCGCTGGCGTTATAGGTATAAGTCCAGGTATTTCCTGCCGCATCCTTGATCGTGCTCACACGGCCGCTGGCTGCCCAGGTGAAGTCGAGCGTCCGCCCACCCGAGCCAGAAATGCGGCTCGCATTCAGGGAATTATTGGGATACTCATAGGTCAGCGATGCTCCGGCGTCATCGATAATATTCACAATCATGCCGCTGGCATTATAGAAGTAAGCGGTATCATCCTTATAAATAGTCCAGCCGCCGCCCACGGTATAAATCAGCTCACCAGCCCACGCCGCCTCAGTAGCGTGGAAGATATATTCATCACCAATATCCTGAGGCTGAGCCGGTTTTGAAACGCGCTGCTTGCGGTCGAACTCCTTCCGCATCGCCAGGACTTTCTCAAGATGCTGATCGCTCTTATTGAATTTTTGTACCTTGTAGCTGAATTTGGTCCCATCGGGCATGGTCAGATAGACGGCCTTGGGAATGCACTCACCACCTGGTTTAATGGTGCAACCCGCAGCACTGTCTCCCCTGATGCGTGGCGCATCCAGGTTGGACAGCCAACTTGAACCAAAGAATCTGCCGCCGCCAGCATTTTTGCTGCGATAGGTGCGTTTGACACTCATGCCGTATTCGCCATATCCGGCAATATCCAGCTCTTCCTTGAACTTTTCACCGGTTGAAAGAATGACCGGGTTTTTGGTTGCCGGGCAGGTTTTAGAGTTCTCTTCGGCAGGCGGGGGAATTTGATTTTGCGTTGATGGGCCCGTATCGGGCGAACCGCCCCCGCCCCCGCCTCCGCCTTCCCTACGGCCACTACCCTCGCCATCATTACGGAGATTGATATTGGTGCCGCGGCATAGGCTTTCCATGTAGCCGCTATAGCCATCACATCTGTCGCCCCGAATGACAACTACTTCATCCGGCTTCGGCAGCAATATTGGAGAAAAGTCAGCTTGCGCTGTAATACTGACCAGGCATGTGACTATTAAAAGCACCTTGTTTTTTGCAGACTGAATCACCTACTCCTCCTTTGGCGAGCTCGATCGTAATTACCGGCTTTTAATCAGCAATCGATATTGCATAAAATATAATTTATTGAGAATGTACATCAAAAAGGAAATTTGATGAAGTACGATTTTCAATGAAGTAAATTACTTTCAAATCGCCATTTGAGATCCGTTTAAAACCTCCCTCTGGAATGTGGTGATTGGGCGGATGCGCACAGAAAAAGAAAAGGGGCCGAAGCCCCTTTTTTTAACTTTTTACCTTTTCTTATTTACCTGCCAGCAGCATCTCGTTGAGCCGCTTGACGAAGGTGGCCGGATCACTGAGCGAGCCGCCTTCGGCCAGCAAGGCCTGGTCGAACAGGATGTGGGACCAGTCGGCGAACTTGGCGCCGGCCGTGTCTTCATATTTCAGACGCGTCACCAGCGGGTGGCTCGGGTTGATTTCCAGAATCGGCTTGGATTCCGGCGCGCTTTGGCCGGCCGCTTTCAGCATGCGCAGCAGATTGCCCGACAGCTCGTGCTCGTCGGCCACCAGGCAGGCGGGCGAATCGGTCAGGCGGAAGGTGACGCGCACGTCCTTGGCTTTCTCGGCCAGCGCTTCCTTCATCTTGCCGACCAGTTCCTGGTACTGGGTCTCGGTGGCCTCGTGCTCCTTCTTCTCGGCCTCGTCTTCCAGCTTGCCCAGGTCCAGGCCGCCCTTGGCCACGGAGACCAGCTCCTTGCCTTCGAATTCGCTCAGGAAGGACAGCATCCATTCATCGACGCGGTCGGTCATCAGCAGCACTTCCACGCCCTTCTTGCGGAAGATTTCCAGGTGCGGACTGTTCTTGGCGGCGGTGTAGTTGTCGGCCGTGACGTAGTAAATCTTGTCCTGGCCTTCTTTCATGCGGCCCACGTAGTCGGCCAGGGACACGTTCTGGGCCTCGCTCTCGCCCTGGGTGGAAGCGAAGCGCAGCAGCTTGGCCAAGCGGTCCTTATTCGTCGCATCCTCGCCCACGCCCTCTTTCAGCACCTGGCCGAACTCGGTCCAGAAGGTGGCGTACTTGTCTTTTTTCTCCTGCTCGTCGGCGTTCGCCAGTTCTTCCAGCATGCCGATCACCCGCTTGGTCGAGCCGTCGCGGATGGCGCGCACATCGCGCGATTCCTGCAGGATTTCGCGCGAGACGTTGAGCGGCAGGTCGGCCGAATCGATCACGCCTTTGACGAAGCGCAGATAGGTCGGCATCAGCTGCTCGGCATCGTCCATGATGAAGACACGCTTGACGTACAGCTTGATGCCGCCGCGCTTGTTGCGGTCCCACAGGTCGAACGGCGCCTTGGCCGGAATGTACAGCAGCTGGGTGTATTCGCTGCGGCCTTCGACGCGGTTGTGGGTGTGGGTCAGCGGCGCCTGGAAGTCGTGCGAAACGTGCTTGTAGAACTCTTCATACTGTTCCTGGGTCACGTCGTTCTTGTTGCGGGCCCACAGGGCGCTGGCCTGGTTGATGGTTTCCAGCTCGTCCTTGAGGACGGTTTCCTTCTTCTCCTCGTCCCACTCTTCCTTCTGCATCTGGATCGGCAGCGAGATATGGTCGGAGTACTTGCGGATGATGGACTTCAGCTGCCAGCCCGACAGCAGCTCGTCCTCGCCTTCGCGCAGGTGCAGGATGATGTCGGTGCCGCGGCCCGGCTTGTCGATCTGCTCGACGCTGTATTCGCCTTCGCCGGCCGATTCCCAGCGCACGCCGTCGGACGCGTCCAGGCCGGCGCGGCGGGTTTCCACCGTGATCTTGTCGGCCACGATGAAGCCGGAGTAGAAGCCGACGCCGAACTGGCCGATCAGGGCCGCGTCGGCCTGCTGGTCGCCGGACAGTTTGCCGAAGAATTCGCGGGTGCCGGATTTGGCGATGGTGCCCAGGTGGGAAATGGCTTCGTCGCGGCTCATGCCGATGCCATTGTCCGAAATGGTGATGGTGCGCGCCGCCTTGTCGAAGCCGACCTTGATTTTCAGCTCGTGGTCGTTGCCGTACAGCGCATCGTTATTGATGGCCTCGAAGCGCAGCTTGTCGGCCGCGTCGGACGCGTTCGACACCAGTTCGCGCAGGAAGATTTCCTTGTTCGAATACAGGGAGTGGATCATCAGCTGCAGCAGCTGCTTGACCTCGGCCTGGAAACCCATGGTTTGTTTATTGTCTGCCATTTTTTACCTCAATAGTCTTGTGGAAATCGGGTGTTTCACGGAATTTGCGTGCAGATGGGGGTCGGAGCGGGCTTTTCAAGGGGCAAGAAGATACAAAAAAACAACTTGCGCTGTGGACAGGCAAGCCGGCGATGCTTAGACTGGAGCCATTGTCGCGGATGCAATATCCCCAAGCCCGGTTGGAGATCATTGTGAAGCTGGAAAATCCCCTGCCCCTCAGGCTACCCAAAGACACCTCCGACTCCGCCATGGTGGGCCGGATGCGCTTGCTGCTGTCGACCTCCTGCCTGCTGACCCTGCTGATTGACCCGGAAGCCATGGGCAAGCAGGATTTGTTGTCGCGCCTGGCCTTCCTCGCCTACACCCTGCAAAGCCTGCTGCTCTATGTCATGGCGCAGAAATCGGCGCTGGCGCGCAGCAAGACCGTGTGCTGGCTCGATGTCGCCTGGTTCGCCCTGATCGTGTATCTGACGGGCGGCGGCAGCAGCTTCTACTACCTGTTCTTCTTCTTCGCCATCCTGACCGCCTCCTTCAGCTACGGCTTCGAGGAAGGCGCGCGCTTCACCCTGGCCTCCTCCGGCCTGTTTGCCGTGACCTCGCTGTTCGCGCAGAACGAGGTGGAGCTGTCGCGCGTGCTGCTGCGCGCCACCTTCCTGCTCGCCCTCGGCTATATGATCGCGCACTGGGGCGGCATGGCCATGGCCCAGCGTGCGCGCCTGGCCCTGCTGCACAAGGTCAGCCAGCTGTCCAATCCGCGCTTCGGCATGGACCGCACCACCAGCTCGGTGCTCGAACATACGCGCCAGTTCTACCGCGCCAGCAGCACCATCCTGCTCATGCGTGACAATCATTCCGACCATTGGAGCTTGCGTGCCGCCAGCCAGGCCAACGCCGGCCGCACCATCCAGGCCAATAACCTGAACGACGCCGCCGCCGCACCGCTGCTGGCCTTCGGCCCGGAACAGATCGTGCTGCTGACGCGCACCCCGCTCTGGCTGCGGCGCCGCCTGCGTCTGCGCGCCTATGACGGCGAACGGCAGCGCTGGGCCATGCTGCCCGATGCCGCCGGCGTCACCATCGCCGAGCTGCTCGATGCGCGCTCGCTGATCTCGGTGCCGCTGCCGCTGCGGCGCGGCGCCGGCCGCCTGTATGTGGTCTCGCAGCGCCAGGACTTCAACCGCGCCGACGCCCTGTTCCTGGTGCAGATCGCGGCCCAGGCCTTCCCTGTGATCGAAAATATCGAGCTGCTCGACCGCATGGCCTCGGAAGCGGTGCTGCGTGAGCGCGAGCGCATTGCGCGCGACTTGCACGACACAACAATCCAACCCTATATCGGCCTGCGCCACGGCCTGAGCGCGATCCGCATGAAGGCCAGCAGCAGCAATCCGCTGAACCAGGATCTGGACAATCTGCTGAATATGACCACCCAGGTGGTGCATGACCTGCGCCACTACGCCAAGCGCCTGCGCAGCGAACCCGAGCTGCGCGAACCGGAGCTGCTGATCGCGCTGCGGCGCCAGGCGGCCCAGGTGCGCCAATTCTACGATGTGCACATCTCGGTCGATACCGTGGGCGAACTCGATGTCAGCGACCGCCTGTCGGCCGAGGTGTTCCAGATCGTCAACGAGGGCATGAGCAATATCTGCAAGCACACCACGGCGCGCCAGGGTTTCATCGAGCTAGCCTGCAAAGCCGGCCAGCTCACGGTGCGCATCGAAAACGAATGCCTTGGCCCGCCGGTGCTAGACTTTACGCCGAACTCCATCGCCGAACGCGCCGCCGCGCTGGGCGGGGTGGCGCGCGTGCAGCGCGGCCAGCACAATAATACGGCGGTACAGATCGTGATCCCCGTATGACGACTCCGAACGAGGCAGCCATGACGCACAGCGACCGGCGCATCCGCATCATGCTGGTGGACGACCACAAGACCCTGCTTTGGGGCCTGGGCCGCCTGATCGACACCGAGGCGGCGCATATGATCGTGGTCGGCACGGCGCGCGACTGTGCCAGCGCGGTGGAGCTGGCGGCCGAAGTCTCGCCCGACGTGGTACTGCTCGATATCGACCTGGGCGGCGCCTGTTCGCTCGATATCGTACCGGCCCTGCTGGCCGACCAGCGCGCCAAGGTGCTGGTGCTGAGCGGCACGCGCGACCGCGAGCTGCTGGACAAGGCGGTGATGGGCGGCGTGCGCGGCGTGGTCAGCAAGGACGAGCCGGCCGAAACCGTGATCAAGGCCATCGAAAAAGTCCACGAGGGCGAATTGTGGCTGGACCGCGCCATGATGGGCCGCGTCTTCGAAGCCATGCGCAATCCGCAGGCGGCGCGGCGGCAAGACCCGGAGCTGGAGAAAATCGCCCAGCTGACCGCCAAGGAAAAGAAAATCTGCAGCATGATCGCGGCCGGCGGCGGCGCCGTCAACAAAGCCCTGGCCCAGCAGCTGTTCATCTCCGAACACACGCTGCGCAACCACCTGACAGCGATTTACCACAAGCTGGGCGTCAGCAACCGCCTCGATCTCTACGTTTTTGCCACCCGCCACCGCCTGGACCAGCACGAAGCCTGAGCCGCCCCCCCCCTCCTGTTTTTCTCCTTGCCTTTTGTCCCGCCGTGAGCATGTATGGCGGGCATTGTCTATTGCCTTGCATTAACAAAGTTTGACCGTGACAAATGTCCCGGTCTGCAGGGCAAAAAATGGGTGTGCACACCCAGCCAGAAAAGGAGACTTGTCTGATGTAGCTCAACGGGCGAAAACCTACTATGGACTCATCAGCACGGCGTAGACGCCAGCAGCTGAAACCAGCAGGCAAAGGCCCAACCAGACCGGAGCACAGAATGCGTACTGAAACGAAACCGAGCTTCACCCCCTTTACCTTCCTGTGGGATGAGAGCGGCGACGCCTTTTACGAATTCGTGCTGGTTGCCTCGCTGGGAGCCGTAGTCTGCATCATCGTCTACCTCGCGCTGGGCAAGAGCATCTGAGGCGGCTTCCCCAGGTCCGCATCAGTGCAAATTTTTCTGAAGTCCGTTTCACACCAACTGAAAGGAAACATCATGAACGCGATTAAAAACTTCCTGCGCGACGAGCAAGGTGTCACCGCCATCGAATACGGCCTGATTGCAGCCCTGATCGCCGTGGTGATCATCGGCGCCGTCACCATCGTCGGCACCCAGTTGAACAAAACCTTCACTGCTGTCGGCACCAAGCTGACCACGGCCAACGCCTGACCTGCCGCGCGTCCGGAACCTGCCCGGTTCCGGACGCAATCCCCTCTCTTGCGCGGAGAACCATCGTGAACAACTGCCTCAGCCGCTTCCTCGACGACGAATCCGCCGTCTCCGCCATCGAATATGCCCTGCTCGCCTCCCTGATCGTGGTGGTCATCTTTGCCAGCGTGACGACGGTGGGCGCCCAGGTCGCCAGCCTGTACAACTACATCAAGGACCAGGTCATCCTGGCCATGCAATGAACACCGCCGCCACCCTCCGCCGCGCCGTCACCCTGGGCTACGAGTTGCGCCCCGTGCTGCGCGCCCATGCCTGGCTGCTGGCCATCGTCGCCCTGCACTTCGCGCTGGCCCTGACGCTGTACCACCGCTACCCGGCCCACTACCGCAACACCATGCAGGCGGAAGAATTCCTCGGTTCCCTGGTGATCGGCCCGATCTGCGCGCTCACCGCCTACGCGCTGTATGTGATGCTGTGCGTGCGTCCGGCCCACCTGCTGCGCTATCTGGGTCGCCAGCTGCGCCAGTACCTGACGCGCCAGCGCCTGCTGTTTGCGCTGCCGGTGCTGCTGATGATGCCGCTGTTCGCCTCGGCCTTCACCATCATCAAGGCCGCCGTGCCGCTCTTCCAGCCCTTCGCCTGGGACAGCCAGCTGTCGCAGCTGGACGCTGCCCTGCATGGCGGCGTCCAGCCCTGGGTCTGGCTGCAAATGCTGTTCGGCCATCCGCTGCTGACGGCCGTGGTCAACCTGAATTACCACCTGTGGTTCTTCATCATGTTTGCCACCCTGTACTGGATGGCCTTCAGCATGGAGCACGCCAGGCTGCGCATGCAGTTCCTGCTGAGCTTTGTGCTGAGCTGGATCCTGCTCGGCAACGTGCTGGCGATCTGCTTCTCTTCGGTCGGCCCCTGCTACTACGCCCTGGTGCTGGGCGGCCCCGACCCCTACGCCGGCCTGCTGCACTATCTGCAGGCAGCCGACCGCCAGATCCCCGTGCTGGCCCTGGACGTGCAAAAACTGCTGTGGAACGACTACAAGCACCAGATCGGCGTGTCCGGCCTGAGCATCTCGGCCATGCCCAGCATGCACGTGGCCAGTTCCATGCTGCTGGCGCTCCTGGGCTGGCGCCTGAACCGCAAAGCCGGCATCGCGCTCAGCGTGTTCGCCCTCTTGATTCTGGCCGGGTCCGTGCACCTGGGCTGGCATTACGCGGTGGACGGCTATGCCGGCGCACTCGGCGCCCTGCTGATCTGGCTGGCCGTGGGCAAGCTGCTGGCCCTGCAAGAACCCGCACCGCGCCGTCTGAATCTGCTGGTCGGCGGCCGCATCGTGCGCAGCGTGCTGCAAAGGAGGCTGCCATGAAAGCCCTGACCCTGCCTGCCCTGCTGCCAATGCTGGTACTGGGCGGCCTGCTGGCCGGCGCCGTCTGGCACGATGTGCGGGCCCGCCGCATCCCCAACCAGCTGGTGCTGTGGGGCGCGCTGGCCGGCCTGGCCCTGCAGGCCACGCTGACGCCGGGCGCCGGCTTGTACGCCGAGCCTTTCGGCTCGCTCGGCCTGCTCAGCTCCGCCTCCGGCCTGGCCCTCGGCCTGCTGCTGCTGCTGCCCATGTATGCGCTGGGCGCCATGGGCGCCGGCGACGTCAAGCTGATGGCCATGGTGGGCGCCTTCCTCGGCCCCGAGGAAATCGTCGGCGCCGCCCTGTTCAGCATGATGGCCGGCGGCGTGCTGTCGATCGTGGCCGCGCTGTGGCAAGGCTCGCTGCGCAAGGTGCTGGGCAATACCCGCGTGCTGCTGCTGAACAGCGCCCTGCGCGCCATCGGCGGCGACGGCGCGCAGATTGCAGCGCCGGCCGCGCCGAGCGGCAAGCTGGCTTACGCCATCGCCATCGCCAGCGGCACCGTGCTCTACCTCGTGCTGGTACGCACTTCCGGCTGGAGCGTGCTGCTATGAACCCGACCACCGATACCAAGGAGCTGTCCACCATGCGCCAAGCCGTCCCCCTCGCCTCGCGCCGCACCAATCTGCTGCTGGGCGCCGTGCTGGCCTGCGCCTGGGCCTTGTTCGCCTGGGCCCATGTGCAAGGCTTCCGCCATAGCGGCGACTGGTCCTATCTGCTGTTCTTCGCCTCCGAAACCCTGGTGGCCCTGCTTTTCCTGCTGCGCTCCGAGCCGGTCAAGGTCTCGCATTCGCCGCTCGACTGGGGCCTGGCCATCGGCTGCACCGCCGCGCCGCTGTTCTTCGCGCCAGCCGGCTGGGCCTTGCTGCCCGCCGCCAAGCTGATTCTGGTGGCCGGCATCGTGCTGCAGATCGGCGGCCTGCTCTCGCTCAACCGCAGCTTCGGCCTGGTGGCGGCGCAGCGCCAGATCAAGACGCGCGGCCTGTACAGCGTGGTGCGCCATCCGCTCTACGCCAGCTATCTGCTGTCCTATTGCGGCTATGTGCTGGCCAATACCAGCCTCGCCAACCTGCTGGTATGCCTGACGGCGGCCCTGCTGCTGGTGGTGCGGCTACGCCGCGAAGAGCGTTTCCTGTCCCAGGCGGCGGAGTACCGCAGCTATATGGAACAGGTGAAGTACCGCGTGATTCCCCTGATCTTTTGATGCCGCAAGGAGCCGCCATGCCCCCCGATGACCACATCAGCCGCGTCTGGACCGACGACCCGCTGCGCGCACCCGCCCCGCGCAGCGTGGAGGAAACCGGCCTGCCCTTCCTGTATCTGGTGGAGCTGGTGAGCAAGGTGTTGTACCAGCGCGGCCAGGTGCGCCTGAGCGAACTGTCCTCGCATCTGAAACTGCCGGTCAGCGTGCTCGATCCCCTGCTGACCTTCCTGCGCACCGAACGCATGTGCGAGGCCGTGCGCCGCGGCGCCAGCAACACCGACGCCGACCTGGTCTACAACCTGAGCGACGCCGGCCGCGCCCGCGCCGCCGAATACGAACGGCGCGACAGCTATGCCGGCCCGGCCCCGGTCGCCTTCAGCGACTACGTGGCGCGCGTGCGTTCCTGCAGCGTAGCCGGCATGCGCGTGGGCCGCGAACACATGGCGCTGGCCTTCGACGGCATCGTCGCCGATCCGCTGGTGCTGGACAAGCTGGGCGCCGCCATGAATTCGGGCCGCGCCATCTTCGTGCACGGCCCGGCCGGCAGCGGCAAGACCTTCCTCGCCGAACGCCTGAACGGCCTGCTCAACGGCCATATCGCCGTGCCCTATGCCCTGCTGATCGACGGCGACGTGGTGCCGCTGTTCGACCCGGTGGTGCACCATGTGGTGCCGGACCAGGAGGGCGGCGAGCGTCTGTACGACCGCCGCGCGCCGCGCGACCAGCGCTGGGTGCGCACCCAGCGTCCCGCCGTGCTGACCGGCGGCGAACTGACGCTGGACATGCTGGACCTGCGCTTCGACGCCACCACCCGCCTGTACCAGGCGCCGCCGCACCTGAAAGCCAATGGCGGCATCTTCATCATCGACGATCTGGGCCGCCAGCGCTGCTCGGCCACGGAGCTGATGAACCGCTGGATCGTGCCGCTGGACCGCCAGGTCGATTACCTGTCGCTGCAGAACGGCTACAAATTCCCCGTGCCTTTCGACGTGGTGGTGGTGTTCTCCTCCAACCTGCCGCCCGAATCGCTGGCCGACGGCTCCTTCCTGCGCCGCCTGGGCTACAAGATCCATATCGATGCGCTCACCCCAGTCCAGTACGAGACCGTGTTCCGCCAGGTCTGCGAACGCCTGGGCATCGCATTCGCGCCGGAAGCCTTTGCCTGGCTGCTGGCCCACCACGAACGGGAGCAGCGTCCGCTGATGGCCTGCTACCCGCGCGACCTGGTCTGCCAGCTGCGCGACCTGGCCGCTTACGAAGGCCGCCCGCCGGAGCTCAGCTCCGAACTGCTGGCCTGGGCATGGGACAACTATTTCGCTGGCGCCTGACCGGCCAAGACAGCAAGGGGAAATAAAATGAGAAACACTCGCGCACTCATCATGATGATCGTCGCCATCGCACTGGCCTTCCTGGCCGTGGTGATGGCGGCCCAGTGGATCAACGCCCAGGCGGCGGGCAGCACCAGCAAGGTGGCCGTGGCCCAGACCGATATCAGCCTGGGCGCCCGCATCAATCCGGACATGATCCGCATGGTGGACTGGCCGGCCAGCGTGACGCCCCCGGGCGCCATCAACGATCCCAAAGTCCTGGCTTCGCGCGTCACGCGCGCCAGCATCCAGCGCGGCGAGCCTCTGCTGGAAAGCAAGCTGGCGCCTCCCGGCACCCAGGGCGGCCTGTCCGCCGTGGTGGCCGAAGGCAAGCGCGCCATGACGGTACGCGTCAACGATGTGATCGGCGTGGCCGGCTTCGCCCTGCCCGGCAACTTCGTCGACATCCTGGTCAATACCCAGGAAGAGAATCTGAAAGCCCAGGGCAACCGCGAAGCGAGCATCTCCAAGATCGTGCTGGAACGCATTCTGGTGCTGGCCGTGGCCCAGGAATCGAGCCGCGACGAAACCAAGCCCAAGGTGGTCAACGCCGTCACGCTGGAACTGACGCCGGAACAGGTGGAGAAACTGGATCTGGCGCGCAGCGTCGGCACCCTGTCCCTGGTGCTGCGCAATCAGGTTGATCCCGACCCGGCCAAAACCACCGGCGCCACCAAGTCCACCCTGCTCACCGGCCAGCAGCCCGCCCCGGCGCCCGCCGTGGCCAAGGCGCCGGCGCCGAAACCGGTGGCGCGCCGCATCGCCGTCGTGCCCCAGGGCGAAAAAGTGGAAATGATCAAGGGGCTGGAACGCAGCAGCCAGCAATTCTGACGACTACAGGAGCTATCCCATGAAACCGATCCGTACCGCGCCGCAGACTGCCATCCTGGCTTGCATGCTGGCCGCCGCCCTGCCGGCCCTGGCCGCCACCCCGGCCGAAAGCCCCGCTCCGGCCAAGGCAGGCAAACAGAAAGCCATGACCGCGGCGCCGGCCGCCCCCGCCGTATCGGCCGCCGGCCGCACCGATCTGGCGCCCCAGGTGACGCTGTCCGAAGGCAAATCCACGCTGATGCGCCTGCCCTATCCGGCAGCCCGCATGTCGGTGGGCGACGCCCATATCGCGGACGTGATCCTGCTCAATCCCAGCGAGATCTATATGCTGGGCAAATCGGTGGGCACCACCAACCTGATTCTGTGGGCCAAAAACGGCGACGCCACCATCGTCGACATCACGGTGGGCATCGACACCGCCGCCCTGCAGGCGCGCATCAACCAGATGATGGGCAACGACAAGGACGTGCAGGTGTCGGCCGCCGCCGATGCCCTGGTGTTGACGGGCACCGTGCCGGACGTGACCAGGGCCGACCAGATCCTGGCCCTGGCCAACGCCTATGTGCAGCGCACCGCGCGCACCCAGAACGCTACCGCCGGCAACAGCAATGGCAGTGGCGGCGCGGCAGCAGCGGCAGCGCCCGCCGCCATGCCGATGGCCATGCCCGGCGCCCAGCCCGACGCGCAAACCGGCATTTCCCCCAAGGTCATCAATATGCTGTCGATCGCCGCGCCACAGCAGGTCATGCTGGAAGTGAAAGTGGCCGAGGTGTCGAAAACCCTGGTCGACCAGCTGGGCTCCAGCCTGGGGCTGAGCAAGAGCAATGGCAACTGGACCTATAGCATGTTGTCCAATCTGCTCAGCAATAATCCCAGCACGCTGGGCGCCGGCAACAGCCGCAACGGCAACTTCCTGTCCATTGACGCGCAGAAGCGCGACGGCCTGGTGAAGGTGCTGGCCGAGCCCACCCTGATGGCCATCAGCGGCCAGGAAGCCAGCTTCCTCGCGGGCGGCAAGATTTTCATCCCGGTCAGCCAGACCAACAGCAATGGCATCCCCACCATCACGCTGGAGGAAAAAGAGTTCGGCGTGGCCGTGAAGTTCACGCCCACCGTGCTGGCAGGCGGGCGCATCAACCTGAAAGTGGCGCCCGAAGTCTCGGAACTGAACAAGGAAGGCATCGGCATCAGCGCCACCGGCATCAACACCACCGCCATCCTGCCTTCGTTCACCACGCGCCGCGCCGCCACCACGGTGCAGCTGTACGACGGCCAGAGCTTCGCCATCGGTGGCCTGATCAAGAACAACGTCAGCACCAATATCAAGGCCTTGCCGGTGCTGGGCGAAGTGCCGGTTCTGGGCGCCCTGTTCCGCAGCAGCGACTTCCAGACCGACCGCTCGGAGCTGGTGTTCATCATCACGCCGCGCATGGTCAAGCCGCTGCCGCCTGACTACAGCCTGCCCACCGACGGCTATATCGAGCCAAGCCGCAGCGACTTCTTCCTGAACGGCCAGATGGAAGGCCGCAAACAGTCGAAAGCCGCACCGGCCGCCGCGCCGCAAGCCTCGGCTGAACCGGCTGCGGCCGGCGCCACCACCGCAGCGGCGGCGCCGAAAACCGCCGGCGGCTTCGATCTTTACTGATTAGTGCAAGGAGAACCATCATGAATCCCAATTTCCTGCGTGTCGCCAGTGTCGGTCTGATCTTCTGCGCCCTGGCCGCCTGCCGCTCCACGACGCCCAATCTGGATGCGCACTTCGGCGAATCGGTCAGCCTGCTGCAGGCGCAGCAGATTCTCGATCCTTCCGCCAGCAACCGCCTGGCCGGGCCGGATGGCATGGATGGGGTGGCGGCCAAATCCGGCTACGACCAGTACCAGAAATCGTTTAAGGCACCCGAGCCGCGTCCGTCCACCTTTGTTATCGGCGTAGGCCGCTGATTGAACTCCGAGAGGCGCATGATGAAAGCCTTCAAGCAATACCGCAGGAAGCAGCAAGGCGCCGTGGCCGTGATTTCCGGCCTGGCCCTGCTGCTGGTGCTGCTGCCGATGGGCGGCCTGGTGCTGGACCTGGGCCATCTCTACATCGCCAAATCGGAGCTGCAGAACGCGGCCGACGCCGCCGCCCTGGCCGGCGCCAAGGACTTGAACAACACCGCCGCCGGCATCGACACGGCCATCGCCACCGGCCAGACCGTGGCGGGCAAGAACCGTTACGACTTCGCCACCGCCGTCAGCATCCCGGCGGCGAACTTCACCTTCTCCGACGATCCGGACGGCCCCTGGGTCTCGGCCACCAGCGCCAAGGCCGCGCCGCAGGGCATGACCTTCGTCAAGGTGGAAACCGGTTCCATCGCCATGAACACCTATCTGATGCACCTGGCCGGCATCAGCACGGTCAGCACCTTCGGCACGGCGGTGGCGGGCCGCTTCGTCATCAACGTGACGCCGATCGGCATCTGCGCCATCGACCCGGCCAACCGCACCTCCAAATACACTTACGCCGCCAGCGGCATGACCGAGCTGGTGGAATTCGGCTTCCGCCGCGGCGTCTCCTACGATCTGTTCAAGCTTGGCTCCCTGGGCGGCGCCAGTTCGGATCCCTATCAGATCAATCCCGTCGACTCGCCGCCCAGCGCCTGCAGCGCCAGCAACTCCAGCGCCAACTTCACCGCGCCCTTCATGTGCACCGGGAACAGCGCGGTGCTGACTTCCGGCGTGGGCCAGGTGTATACCAATACCGGCATGAGCGCTTCGCTGGACAAGGCGCTGAACTCGCGCTTCGGCGATTACAGCGGCGGCTCGAAATGCGATCCGGCTTCGGCCCCGCCCGACCTGAATATCAAGGAATATCCCTGCAAGGGCAGCAATCCCTGCAAGTCCACCTCGAACGTGGACTGGATGAGCGCCAACCAGAATGTGCAGAACGTGGCGACCAATACCAGCAATCCCAAGCTGCCGAAGTATTCGCTGCCGTCCGAGGCCACGCAGCCGACGACCGCCTCCACCCGCGTCAGCAGCCCGGCCCAGGTGGCGGACTACGGCCCGCTCTGGTCCTACAGCCCGGCCTACCAGGCCGATGGCAGCACGCCGCCCAAGGCTGGCGCGCGCATCACGCCCAGCCAGGCCAACCTGAAACCGATGTATTCGTCGAATTCGAGCACCAATTACTTCGACACCACGAAATATCCGACTTCGGTGGGCAGCGGCTTCGACGCCAGCTCCGATCCGGCGCCCTATAACCAGACCGGCAACGCCAACTATTACACCTCGGGCGGCGCCGGGGCGCAGGCCAACCGCCGCATCCTGAACCTGGTGCTGATCGACTGCCGCACGGCGCCGGTCGGCCCAGCCTCCTGCGGCAAGATGACCGCCGTCGGCGTCGGCAAGTTCTTCATGAAGACCAAGGCCGATTTCAGCGGCGGCGGCACGCTGGACCTGGAATTCACCGGCTTGATCGAGCCGGTGCCCACCTCCGAAGTGAAACTGTACCGGTGATCGCCATGCACAAGACCTCCGCTCCCCACCGCCAGCAAGGCGCCGCCGCCGTCGAATTCGGCATCGTGCTGACCCTGCTCATGACGCTCTTGGCCGGCACCTTTGAACTGGGCCGCGCCTTCTGGTACTTCGACGCGCTGACCAAGGCCACGCGCGACGGCGCACGCACCCTGAGCGTGGCGCCCACCGCCACCATCTCTTCGCAGGGCGTGTCCGCCGCCAAGGCCATCGTGGTGAACGCCGCCACCAGCGCCGGAGTGCCCGGTTTCAGCAGCACCAACGTCACCGTGACCTGCCTGACCAGCGCCTACGCCGACGGCACCTGCACCGACGGCACCGCGCCTGGCGGCGTGCGGGTGGAAATCGTCAGCTACCAGGTCACGATCGGCCAGGTGATTCCCTTCCTGATCGGCAGCGCCTCGCGCAACGTGACGCTGACGCCGCGCACCACCATGCGCTACATGCTGTAAGGAGAACGCCATGATCACCATTTCCCGCTATCGCCGTCCCGTCCCGCCGCAGCGCCAACGCGGCGCCGCCGCCGTCGAATTCGGCATTCTGTGCCTGATCTTCCTGACCATCGTACTGGGCATCCTGGAACTGGGCCGCATGCTCTACCTGTACAACACCATGCAGGAAGTGAGCCGCCGCGGCGCGCGCGAAGCGGTGATCCGCTGGGTCGACCAGGGCAGCGCGATCAAGACCGAAGCCCTGTTCGGCGGCAGCAACGTGCCGGCCGGCGCCGAAATCACGGCCAGCAATATCTATATCCGCTACCTGAACGCGGCGGGCAACGAGGTGGCCACGCTGCCGTCCAGCCCTGGCGACAATATGTCGGCCTGTTCCGACGTGACCCGTGCCGACCAGTGCATCTACAGCGTCAGCGTGTCGCTGGAAAACGTAAGCTATGTGCCGATGGTGAGCCTGTTCACCTTCCTCAACATCGCCCTGCCGATGGCCAAGGTCACGATGCATGCCGAAAGCCTGGGTTTTAACGATTAATGAAAGCGGGAGGTTGAAGTGAAAATCACTGTCGTCTCAGCCAATGAGAAACTGCTGTTCGAGATCGCGCGCGTGCTGCGCGAACGCAGCATCACCGACCAGGTAGACGTGGTCGCCGGCCCGCTCGACAAGCTGCAAGCGATGGACGCCATGCAGGCGCCCGCGCTGCTGATCGTGGCCCAGCCCGCCCTCAGCCCGGCCGAATTCGAACGTCTGGAAAGCCTGGGCATCCAGCATCCCGGCATGGCCAGCATCGTGCTGTGCCAGCTGCAGACACCGGAATTTCTGCTGCAGGCCATGCGCGCCGGCGTGCGCGAGGTGCTGCCGCTGCCGGCCGATGCGGGCCAGCTGCATGCCGCCGTGCGCCGCATTGAAGACAAGCTGAATATCAACAACCGTTCCCAGGGCAAGGTGCTGGCCTTCGTCTCCTGCAAGGGCGGCAGCGGCGCCACCTTCCTGGCCACGAACCTGGGCTATGCCCTAGCCGCCGCCGAGAACAAGCGCGTCGCCCTGTTCGACCTGAACCTGCAGTTCGGCGACGCCTCGCTGTTCGTCTCCGACCAGAAGCCGGCCGCCAGCCTGGCCCAGCTCTCGCAGCAGATCCACCGCCTGGACGCCTCCTTCCTCGCCTCCAGCATGGTGCCGGTGACGCCCAACTTCGGCGTGCTGGCCGCGCCGGAAGACCCGACCCAGGCCAACGATGTGCATCCCGAGCATATCGACGTGCTGCTCAAGCTGGCGCGCCAGCACTACGACTTCATCCTGCTCGACGTGGGCCGCAGCCTGGACGCCATCAGCGTGCGTGCGCTGGACCAGGCCGACATGATCTTCCCCATCCTGCAAGCCACGCTGCCCTATATCCGCGACGGCAAGCGCCTGCTGAGCGTGTTCCGCTCGCTCGACTATCGCAAGGACAAGATCCACCTGATCGTGAACCGCTACGCCAATAGCGGCGAAATCCGCCTGCGCGACTGCGAGCAGGCTTACGGCACCACCATGTTCCGCACCATTCCCAACCACTACGAAGCCGCCGCGGCTTCCGTCAACCAGGGCGTGCCGATCCTCCAGCTGCAGCGCAACAGTCCCGTGTCCAAGGCCTTGCAGGAGATGGCGCGCGAGCTGGCCGGCGACACGGCGGCGGAATCGCGCGGCTGGCTGTCCCGCATCCTGCAGCGCGCCTAACAGCCGCCCCACCCCGATAAAGCCAAGGAGAACACATCATGCTAGCAAGCGCCAATCTGAGAGCAAGGCTGGGCAACGGCACCGGCGGCGCCGCCCCGGTGGTACGTCTGGACAGCATCGACAACCGCGCCTACCAGCAGCTCAAGCACCGCATCCACCAGACCCTGCTCGACCGCGTGGACCTGGAGAGCATGCAGCGCCTGAGCCAGGAGCAGATCCGCGACGAGCTGCGCATCCTGGTCGAGCGCCTGCTGGAAGAGAATATGGTGGTGATCAACGATATCGAGCGGCGCAACCTGACGCGCGATATCCAGCACGAGGTGCTCGGCTTCGGCCCGCTGGAACCGCTGCTGGCCGACCCCACCGTGTCGGACATCCTGGTGAACTCCTCGCAGCAGGTGTACGTGGAGCGCGGCGGCAAGCTGGAACTGAGCAGCATCACCTTCGCCGACGACGCCCACCTGATGAAGATCATCGACAAGATCGTCTCGCGCGTGGGCCGCCGCATCGACGAATCCAGCCCCATGGTCGATGCCCGCCTGCCGGACGGCTCGCGCGTCAACGCCATCATCCCGCCGCTGGCGATCGATGGCCCGGTGATGTCGATCCGCCGCTTCTCGGCCGATCCGCTCGGCCTGGAAGAGCTGATCAGCTTCAAGAGCATGACCGAGGGCATGGCCACCGTGCTGCGCGCGCTGGGCCGGGCCAAGGTGAACATCGTGATCTCGGGCGGCACCGGCAGCGGCAAGACCACCATGCTGAACGCGATTTCGGCCCATATCAGCGAAACCGAGCGCGTGGTCACCATCGAGGATGCGGCCGAGCTGCAGCTGCAGCAGCCGCACGTGGTGCGCCTGGAAACGCGGCCGGCGAATATCGAGGGCAAGGGCGAGGTTTCGCAGCGCGCCCTGGTGCGCAATGCGCTGCGCATGCGGCCCGACCGCATCATCCTGGGCGAGGTGCGCGGCGGCGAAGCGCTGGACATGCTGCAGGCGATGAACACCGGCCATGAAGGCTCGATGGCGACCATCCATGCCAACACCCCGCGCGATGCGCTGACCCGCCTGGAAAACATGATCAGCATGGCCGCGGCCAGCCTGCCCACCAAGGCCATGCGCCAGCAGATCAGCTCCGCCGTGGGCGTGGTGGTGCAGGTGGCGCGCCTGACCGACGGCAAGCGCAAATTGATGTCGATCCAGGAAATCACCGGCATGGAAGGCGAGATGATCACCATGCAGGAAATCTTCTGCTTCAAGCAGACCGGCATGGACAAGGATGGCACGGTGCAGGGCCACTTCTGCGCCACCGGCATCCGTCCGCGCTTCAGCGAACGCCTGCGCGCCTTCGGCCTGCAACTGGCCGACGAACTGTTCGATCCCAACCATCGCATGGAGTGACGCCATGGACTACCTCTATTACATCACCGGCATCGTGGTCTTCGTGGCCGTGGTGCTGCTGATTGAAGGCCTGTACCTGAGCTGGAACTCGTCCAAGGGACCGGAAGCGGAGCGCGTGGCGCGCCGCCTGCGCATGATGTCGGCCGGCAGCCATGGCGGCCAGCAGAACAACTCCATGATCAAGCAGCGCCTGCTGGCCCAGTCGCCCAGCATGCAGCGCCTGCTGCTGGAAATTCCGCGCATCGGCCAGCTGGACCGGCTGCTGGAGCAATCCGGCCTGGCCTGGAGCGTGGCCGACCTGCTCGGGCTGACGGCGCTGAGCTTCGCCGCCACCGTCGGCCTGGGCCTGTGGCTGCACCTGCCGTTGCTGATGCTGCTGCCGCTGGCCCTGGGCGCGGCCTGCCTGCCGCTGCTGATGATCGTGCGCGCCAAGGCCAAACGCCTGGAGCATATCGACCAGCAGTTGCCCGATGCGCTGGACCTGATCGGCCGCGCCGTGCGCGCCGGCCACGCCTTCCCCACCGCCATGAAAATGGTGGGCGACGAGATGCGCGACCCCATCGCCGGGGAATTCCGCACCGCCTTCGACGAGGTCAACTTCGGCATCTCGATGACCGATGCGCTGATGAACCTCGCCACCCGCGTCCCCAGCACCGACCTGCGCTACTTCGTGATCGCGGTGCTGATCCAGCGCGAAACGGGCGGCAACCTGGCCGAGCTGCTGGACAATATCAGCGCCATCATCCGCGCCCGCATCAAGCTGATGGGCCAGGTGCGCGTGCTGTCGGCCGAGGGCCGCATGTCGGCCTGGGTCCTGGGCCTGCTGCCCTTCGGCGCGGCGCTCATGATCCAGCTCACCAGCCCGCAGTTCCTGGAAGTGCTGTACACCGATCCGGGCGGCCGCAAGATGCTGGCCATGGCCGCCTTCCTGATGTTCCTCGGTGTTCTGCTGATGCGCAAGATCATCCGCATCCACGTCTAAAGCGCGAAGGAGACAACCATGAACATGATGCAGATCGGTTTCCTCGGAGTCCTTTTCCTGGCCGTGTTCGGCGGCGCGATGGCCCTGCTGAGCCGCTTCAACAGCGACCCGGTGCAGCAGCGCCTGGACGCCGTCACCGGCAACGGCGGCGCGCGTTCCGGCAAGGGCCACAGCCAGGGGCCCACGCTGGCCGCCCGCCTGGCGCAGCTGACCGCGCCGCTGGCCAAGCTGTCGGCCAATCCCACCGACTGGGAGCATTCGGCGCTGCGCACCCGCTTCATGAACGCGGGCCTGCGCCACCCTTCCGCGCCGGCGCTGTTCTTCTCCGCCAAGACGGCGCTGGCCGTGCTGCTGCCGCTGGTGGCCTACTTCGCGCTGGCCGTGATGCGCTCCAAGGCCAGCGGCAACACCCTGCTGTTCTGGCTTCTGCTGTCGGCCGCCATTGGCTACTATCTGCCAAACGTGATGCTGAATATCTGCGTGCGCCGCCGCCAGCTGGAGATTTTCGAAAGCTTCCCCGATGCGCTGGACCTGATGACGGTCTGCGTGGAGGCCGGCCTGGCCATGGATGCGGCCCTGCAGCGCGTGGCGCAGGAGATCGGCCTGAAAAGCGAGGTGCTGGCCGACGAGCTGAACCTGGTGACGCTGGAGCTGCGCGCCGGCTTGAGCAAGGACAAGGCGCTGCGCAATCTGGCCCTGCGCACCGGGGTGGAGGATGTGGATGCGCTGGTGGCCATGCTGATCCAGGCCGAGCGCTTCGGCACCAGCATCGCCGACTCGCTGCGCGTGCAGTCCGACCAGCTGCGCACGCGGCGCCGCCAGCGCGCCGAGGAAGCGGCGGCCAAGATCGCGCTCAAGCTGCTGTTCCCACTGATCTTCTTCATCTTCCCTTCGCTGCTGGTGGTGCTGATGGGGCCAGCTTTCCTGCAAATCTACCGTGTTCTGCTGCCCGGCATGGGCGGCGAAGGCAACTGAAAGGAAACCGTCATGAACAAGCTCAAACCCATTGCCTTCGCCATCGCCGGCTGCGGCCTGATTGGCGCCTGCAGCGCCCCGCCCGCGCGCCAGGAGCTCACCATGCAGCCCCTGCTGCGCATCGACCAGGGTACGCGCGCCGGCAACCAGATCGGCACCTGGAACCGGCTCGGACGCTACCACCAGGAACGCGGCCAGCTCAGTCTCGCGCTGGGCGCTTATGCGCAGTCACTGGCGCTGGACCCGCAGCAGCTGGAAGCGCGCAGCGCGCTGGCCGCCATCGAAGCCCGCCAGGGACGGCTGGAAGCGGCGCGCGCGCAGTTGCAGGCGCTGGCGGCCGACTATCCGGCCGAGGCCCAGCCGCATACCAACCTCGGTTATGTGCAATACCTGATGGGCGATTATGCGGGCGCCATCGGCACCTTGCGCAAGGCGATGGCGCTGGGCGCCGGCCCAAAGGCTTACGAGAATCTGCAAATGGCTGAAACGGCGGCGCGCGAGAATGGCCTGCCGGAAGCGGCCGCGCTGGCCGCCGCAATCAGGACGCAGCCAGGAGCCGCAGCCCCGGCGCAAGCCTTGGCCGTCCCAAGCGGTGCCGGCAGCGCCGAAACCCACGCCGTGACGCTTACGCCCGAAAGCTCGGCGCCGCCTCTCAGCGAAGCGAGCGCCACGCCGGACGCGGGCCAACTGCACCGCACCAGCCGCATGGAGCTGGTCGAGCTGAAGCCGAATGTGTATGAGCTGAAGCTGCGCCCCATCGTCACCGCCTTGCCCGTGGTGGCCGCCGCCGCTGCGAAAGCGCCCACCCCGGGCACTGCCGCCGGCACCGCCGCGCGCCGCGCCCGCATCGAAGTTGCCAATGGCAATGGCGCGACCGGCATGGCGCGCCGGGTGCGCGAACTGCTGGTGCTGTCCGGGATTCCGGTCGACCGCCTGAGCAACGACAAACCTTACCGCCAGCAGATCACCACCATCCAGTACGGCCCCGATTACGCCAGCCAGGCCGCCGAACTGAAAAGTGCCTTGCAGGGCAAAGCCGCGCTGGAAGCCAGCGACAAGCTGCAAGCTGTCGATCTGCGCCTGGTGCTGGGCAAGGATGCCCAGGCCACGCTGGCGGCAGCCGGACAGACTGCCGATGCCGCGCTGATGGCCAGCACCGGCGGCTCCGACTAGGCACGCGGCGCGCTTCAGCCCAGCCGGGCCAGCTCACGTTGCAGGAAGCGCCACACGGCCGGTTCCTGCATTGCGGCCACGTTCAGGCGCATGCGGCTGGACGGCAATTGATTGGGCGAGAACAGGCTGCCGGGCGCCAGCAGCAGGTTCTCGCTCAAGGCGCGCTCGGTCAGCACATTGGTGTCGCAGCCGGCGTCGGCCCAGATGAACATGCCGGCCGGCGCGACCACGTCCACCGTCAATCCCACCCGCTCCATCTGCTTGACGGTGCGCGAACGCAGGCTGTCCAGGCGGCTGCGGATGCGCTCCACATGCTTGCGGTACAGCCCTTCCGACAAAATCTTGTAGACCACGCGCTCGCCAAGATCGCTGGTGGTCAGGGTTTGCAGCATTTTGCGGTCGGCCAGGCGTTCCGCCAGCTCCGGCGAAGTGGCGATGAAGCCCACGCGCAGATTGGCCGCCATGGTCTTGGAAAAACCGCCCAGGTAAATCACGCGCCGCAGCTGGTCCAGCGAGGCAAGCCGGGTCGCCGGCTGCACCGCGCTGCCGGGGTGCATATCGCAGTAGATATCGTCCTCCACCACGGTGATGCCGTGCTCCTCGGCGATGCGCAGGATCTGGAAGGCCTTGGCCGCCGACAGCGAGGTGGAGCTGGGATTGTGCAGCACCGAATTGATCACATACAGCTTGGGCTTGTGGATGGCCGCCAGCTCGGCCAGCTGGGCGATGTCCGGCCCGTCGGCCAGGCGCGGAATGCCCACCACCTTGGCGCCCAGCGCGGCAAAGGAACCGAACATCAGGAACCAGGCCGGGTCGTCGACAAACACGGTGTCGCCGGGCCGGGTGAATTCGCGCGCCACCATGTCCAGCGCCTGCGTCACGCCGCTGGTGGTGACGAACTGCTCGGGCGTGGCGGCGATTTCCAGTTCGGCGAGCTTGTGCTGCAACTGCTGGCGCAGCGGCAGGAAGCCTTGCGGCACGCCGTAGTTCAGCAGCAGATTGCTGTTCTGCCGGCTGATCGCGCGCAGGGCGTTGGCGATGGCCGGCCCATCGAGCCAATCCTGCGGCAGCACGCCGGTGCCCGGCATATGCAGATTGGCGGTGGCGCGGAACATATTGCGGATCAGCCAGACCACATCCATGCCGCCGCCCGGCTGCATGCCGGCGCTGAAGTTCATGGCCTCGGCATCGGCCGTTCCCGGCGCGTTCAGCGGCGCGCGTTCGCGGATAAAAAAGCCGGCGCCGCGCCGCGACTCCAGATAACCGCGCGCCACCAGCTTGTCGTAAGCCGCCACCACGGTGAAGGCGGAGACGCCGTTGGCAGCGGCGAACTGGCGGATCGAGGGCATGCGCGCGCCGGCGCGCAGCAGGCGGTCGTCGATGCGCGCCGCCACCGTGCGCACGATCTGGTCGATCAGCGATTCGCCGGAAGCGCGCGAGAGCAGCAGGATCTGCCCCGGCCGGTGCAAGGATGAAGTCAGCGAGGACGCCGGTGTATTGGTCATTTTACCGTTACAGTATGTGAAATTATATTGATAAGTGTATTGGTACTGTACTGCTTAGCTATTCTACGATACACCCATTATCCATATGATTCCAGCGCTGCCATGTCCCTGCCTTCCGCCACCGAACTCGAAGCCGCCGCCGCCATCGTGTATGGCGCCATGCCGCCCACGCCGCAATTTTCCTGGCCCCTGCTGAACGAGGCGCTCGGTACGGAGGCCTGGATCAAGCATGAGAACCACACGCCGACCGGCGCCTTCAAGGTGCGCGGCGGCCTGGTCTACCTGCATGCGCTGGCCAAACGCGAACCCGAAGTGCGCGGCGTGATCGCCGCCACGCGCGGCAACCACGGCCAGTCGCTGGCCTTTGCCGCGCGCCGCCACGGCCTGGGCGCGCATATCGTGGTCCCGCGCGGGAACAGCGTGGAAAAGAACGCTGCCATGCGCTCACTGGGCGCCCAGCTGATCGAACATGGCGACGATTTCCAGGCCGCGCGCGAACACGCCCAGATGCTGGCGCGGCGCGATGGCCTGCATATGGTGCCGTCCTGGCACCCCGACCTGGTGGCCGGCGTGGCGACCGGCTGGCTGGAGCTGTTCCACGCCCAGCCCGATCTGGACACGGTATTCGTCCCCATCGGCCAAGGCTCCGGCATTTGCGCCGCGCTGGCTGCGCGCCAGGCGCTGGGTCTGAAAACCCGGGTGATCGGCGTGGTGTCGGAACATGCGCTGGCCTACCAGCTCTCCTTCCACGCGCGCCAGCCGATGGAAGCGCCGGTCAGCACCGAGCTGGCCGATGGCCTGGCCTGCCGCATGGCCGACGCCAGTTCCCTGCCGCCGATTATCGAGCTGGCCGACGATATCGTCGCCGTCAGCGACGAGCAGGTGGCGCGCGCCATGCGCCTGTACTACCGCTGCACCCATAATCTGAGCGAAGGCGCGGGCGCGGCCGCCCTGGCCGCGGCCCTGCTGCTGAAGAACGATCCGCGCGTCAAGGGGTGCAAACTGGGCCTGCCGCTGACCGGCGCCAATGTCGACGCGCCCCTGTTCCAGCGCGTGCTGGATGAGCAGCCATTCCGGAGCGTGCCATGAAAAACAGCCTGCACAGCGCCTTGCCCGGCAAGCCGCTCGCCACGCAAGGCCATCGCGGCCTGTCCGACGAAAGCATGGGCATGCTGCTGGGTCTGGCCGGCGTCGCCATTTTCAGCCTGACCCTGCCCTTCACCCGCATGGCGGTGGCCGCGCTCGACCCGGTGTTCGTGGCCATGGGCCGTGCCGTGGCGGCGGGCGTGCTGGCCGCGCTGTGGCTGTGGTGGAAGCGTGCGGCGCTGCCGCCACGCGCCGCCCTGCCCCAGCTGCTGGTGGTGGCGGCCGGCTGCGTGGTCGGTTTTCCCCTGTTGACCTCCATCGCCATGCGCTCGCTGCCGGCCGCGCACGGCGCGGTGCTGGTGGGCGTGCTGCCGCTGGCCACGGCCCTGTGCTCGGCGTTGCGTGGCCATGAGCGGCCTTCCGCGGCCTTCTGGGCTTCCGCCCTGCTCGGCTCCGGTCTGGTACTGGCCTTTGCGCTGCGCCAGAGCGGCGGCAGTCTGCACCTGGCCGACCTGGCGGTGTTCGCCGCCGTGCTGGCGGCCGCCATCGGCTATGCGGAAGGCGGCCGCCTGTCGCAAAGCATGGGCGGACAACAGGTCATCAGCTGGGGGCTGGTGCTGTCGCTGCCGGTGGCCCTGCCCATCAGCCTGTGGCTGATCTGGCAAGACCCGGCCGCCTTCACCCACGCCGGCCTGCGCGCCTGGAGCGGCTTTGCCTATGTCTCGGTGTTTTCGATGTTTATCGGTTTCTTCTTCTGGTATCGCGGCATGGCGCTGGGCGGGGTGGCGCGCGTGGGCCAGGTGCAGCTGGTGCAGCCCTTCCTCTCGCTGCTGGGCGCCGCGCTGGTGCTGGGCGAGCCGCTGCAGGGCGAGCATATGCTGTTTGCGCTGGCCGTGATCGCGGTGGTCGGCGTCGGCCGCCGCGCCCAGATCCGGCGCTGAAGCGGGAGGCAAGGGGCTGATACGGCGGCGGCGCGCCGGATTTGTGGGCATGTGACGCTGCAAGACGTACAATATCGTTCTCGCGGCTCCACAGCCGGCACCATTACCCCTAACCCGCCGAACCTTCGGCCATTTTCTTCGGATACAAAATGTCTGTTTACGAAAAACTGAAATCGCTCGATATCACGCTGGCCGCCCCGGCCGCGCCCGTGGCTGCCTACGTCATGCACGTCCAGACCGGCAACCTGGTGTTCATCTCCGGCCACATCGCCAAAAAAGCCGATGGCAACCCCTGGGTCGGCCAGCTGGGCAAGAACATCTCGACCGAAGAAGGCCAGCAAGCTGCGCGCGCCATCGCCATCGACCTGATCGGCACCTTGCAGGATGCCTGCGGCGGCGACCTGACCCGCGTGAAACGCATCGTTAAAGTCATGAGTCTGGTGAATTCGACCCCGGACTACACCGACCAACACCTGGTCACCAATGGCTGCTCGGAACTGCTGGGCGAAGTATTCGGCGCAGCGGGCAAACACGCCCGCTCCGCATTCGGCGTGGCGCAAATCCCGCGCGGCGCCTGCGTTGAGATCGAGATGATCGCCGAAATCGCGTAAAACAGATTGCGGGCGGCGCCTACCCGGCACCGCTCTTTTCAGAGCCGCCACAAGCGTGCTTGTTCCCGGCCCGGGCGCCGCCCTGTCCACCTCAAGAGAGAATCGTATGAAAATCGAAAACCCCAATCCGCTCCAGTGGCGCTTCTCCGAACGCGCCAGCCAGATGCAAAGCTCCTTCATCCGCGAGATCCTGAAGGTCACGCAGCAGCCGGAAATCATTTCCTTCGCCGGCGGCCTGCCTTCGCCCGCCACCTTCCCGGTGGACATGATGAAGCAAGCGTTCGACAAAGTATTGTCGAATAACGGCAAGGTCGCCCTGCAATACGGCCCGACCGATGGCTATATGCCGCTGCGCCAGTGGATCGCCGATTCGCTCTCGACCAATGGCGCGAAGATCGTGCCGGAACAAGTGCTGATGGTCTCCGGCTCGCAGCAGGCGCTGGACCTGCTGGGCAAGGTGCTGATCGACGAAGGCAGCCGCGTGCTGGTGGAAACGCCAAGCTATCTGGGCGCGCTGCAGGCATTCTCGGTCTACCGTCCTGAATTCGTCTCGGTCGACACCGACGAACACGGTCTGGTCCCCTCCTCGCTGGACAAAGTGGCCCAGGGCGCGCGCCTGCTGTACGCGCTGCCGAACTTCCAGAATCCGACCGGCCGTACCCTGTCCGCCGCGCGCCGCCTGGAACTGGTGGAAACCTGCGCCCGTCTGGGCCTGCCGCTGATCGAGGATGATCCTTACGGCGCCCTGAGCTACAAGGGCGAGCCGATGCCGAAGATGGTGGCAATGAACCCGGAAGGCGTGATCTATATGGGTTCCTTCTCCAAAGTGCTGACCCCGGGCATCCGCCTGGGCTACGTGGTGGCCCCGCTGCCGCTGGTGCGCCGCCTGGAACTGGCCAAACAGGCCGCCGACCTGCACACCGCCCAGCTGACCCAGATGGTGGTGCACGAAGTGATCAAGGATGGTTTCCTCGACCAGCACATCCCGACCATCCGCGAACTGTATGGCAACCAGTGCCAGGCCATGCTGAAGGCGATGGAAGAGCACTTCCCGGCCGGCATCACCTGGACCAAACCGGAAGGCGGCATGTTCATCTGGGTCACCCTGCCCAAGCACATCAACGCGATGGAACTGCTGGACGAAGCGATCAAGCAGAAAGTCGCTTTCGTGCCGGGCGCGCCGTTCTACGCCAACGAGCCGGAAACCAATACCCTGCGCCTGTCCTTCGTGACTGTGGCGCCGGACCGCATCCGTACCGGCATTGAAATCCTGGGCAAGCTGCTGGCTGCCCGCATGTAATCCCCCGTCCCGCCGCGCGGAAGTGCCCTGCTTCCGCGCACACTGTTGCAGCTTAACAACGAGAATGACGTTAAGCCGCAACATCTTGACTAGAAGTAACTATAATTTCCCATTAGAAATACCGGTTTTTCCGATTTGGCTGCCATTGGCCGTCTTTTTCGGTCAACATGGCAATGTTTTCCAACAATTTCCATTGTCCCTTCGGTATGATCGTTGGGACCGAACACTTCTTTTCAGGCCAGCATGAACCTAGGCGGTACGAGCATTGCCACGCAGCGCGAGGCTGCGATTCTGATCGTGGACGACGCTCCGGAGAGCCTGAGCGCCCTGCGCAAGATGATGGTCGAGCAAGGCTATCAAACCTTTGTCGCCAATTCCGGCGAGCGCGCCCTGCAGATCGCGCGCCGCGTGCATCCCGACCTGATCCTGCTGGACGTGGTCATGCCTGGCCTGGACGGCATCGAAACCTGCCGCCAACTGAAAGCCAGTCCGATCACGCAGCGCATTCCCGTGATTTTCATGAGCGCACGCACCGAGGCCGAGGACGTGGTGGCCGGCTTCGATTGCGGCGCCGTCGACTACATCAGCAAGCCGCTGCGCATGGTCGAGGTCTGCGCCCGTGTACGCACCCAGCTGCAGATCCGCATCAGCCAGGAGTCCCAGCAGGAACAGGCCGAACGCCTGCGCACCATCGTCAATAATATGGCCGAAGGCTTGCTGATCATCGAAGCCGATGGCCGTATCCAGTTCACCAACCCGGCCTGCGACCAGTATCTGGGCTATGCCGCGAACGAACTGGCCGGGCAATCGATTTCCGACCTGCTCAACCCCCTGGTGGCGCAGGAATACCTCGACTACTTCGCGCGCTACGCCGCCAATCCGGAGACCGCCTACAGCCACGGCACGCGCGAAGTCATCATCCGCCACCACAACGGTTCCTCGGTCTGCATGGACCTGACGCTGACGCCCATGTTCCTGCGCCAGCCCCTGTTCATCGGCCTGCTGCACGACATCACCCACCACAAGCTGTCGGAAGACGCCCTGCAGCGCGCCGCCATGATCGACCCGCTGACCAAGATCGCCAACCGGCGCCACTTCGACAGCTTCCTCGAAAAAGAATGGCAGCGCGCCCTGCGCAGCGGCGCCGCGCTGTCGCTGGTGGTGCTCGACGTGGACCACTTCAAGCTGTATAACGACACGCTCGGCCATGCGGCGGGCGACGTCTGCCTGCAAAAGGTGGCGCAAGCCATCAACTCGCACGCGCTGCGCGCCACCGACCTGGCGGCACGCTACGGCGGCGAGGAATTCGTGCTGCTGTTCGCGGAGACGGATTCGGATTCAGCCTACCTGCTGGCCGAATCGATCCGCGCGCATATCGAGTCGCTGCAGCTGCCGCATCCGCGCTCGGTGACGTCGCCGCATATCACCGTCAGCATCGGCGTGGCGACCATCCATCCAAGCCAGCTCGATAGCACCGAATCCCTGTTCGTGGCGGCCGACCGCGCCATGTACGTGGCCAAGGAAGGTGGCCGCAACCAGGTCCGCGCCACCCGCTCCAGCGGCGATTCGCTGGAGGCGGTGAAGGCGCTGGTGATGCGCTGAACGACGGCATCTGCCAGCCGCCAACAACGATCAAACTATTCAAACAATGTTCCGCATCGATGAGTTTCTAAGCTCCGCCCAGGAATTGGGCTTATCCTGCTCCGCGCTCGATACCGAGCAATCGCGCCGGTTCATAGCTGAAGTCATTGGCAAATTCAAGCCGGAGCGGACCTCCGGCCACCTGGCGATTGGCCATGACTGCATTTCGATTCCACTGGAACCAAACGAATTCACCTACTCCACCCATCTGGATGCGGGGCCGGCCTGCGTTTTCTTTGAGCAGCACGGTGCTGACAGGGATCGCGTTCTTATCCTGCACGATGGCAAAAGCCTGTCCAAGGTTTTCGAAAACGCGTTTGGCATGGAGTATTTTGTATCCGACGAAAAGAAGAGCTACCTGCTGGCCGTGAACTGGTATGTTATCGAAGGAGCGGGAGAGTGCGACACCTGGATGACGCGGCTGGCACAGGCGAAATCACCGTCGCAGTAATACGGCGCAAAAAAAATCCCGGCAATTGCCGGGATTTTTTTATGCCAGTTACTGCACCGTTACCGCAACATTCGGCGTGGTGGCGCCAAACCACTCAACCCCTTCCTGCAGCAAGCGCCACTGGAAGTTGTAGGCACCCGGCGCCGCCGGCGCCTTCACGCTGAAGTTGAAGGTTTTTTGCTGGCCCGGCAGAATGGTCTCGCTTGGATTGCTGTTCAAGCCCACGCGCTGCAAACCCCAATTGCCATTGTCCGCAGGATTCTGCGAACCCAGACGGTAGTTCGCATGCGCCCAATTGGTGGTGCCGGTATTGCGCAAGGTGATGCTGACCGGGTAGGTTTGTCCAGCCAGCATGAGCGCCGGCACCGACTGGCTCACGAAAGCGGCATTGCGTACCAGAGGCGCCTGGTTCTTCACCACGTGCGCCGCCTGCTTCATGCTGCCGTTCAGGTTCAGCAAGGACATCGGCTGCTGATCCGAGCTCAGCGAAAAACTCCAGAACATGCTGCCCATATTCTGCGCGCCGCCATTCAAGCCGTTCAAATAAGCCTGATAGGCATTCGCCTGCTCGCCGTCGTTGCGTACATGGCCGCCCACTGCGAACCCATATTCGCCAATCATGGTCGGCAGTCCGCCAGCATCGGCGCGCAGCTGCCGCGCGCCCGCTTCCGCAATGCTGCGGATCAGCTCATAGTTCGGCGACTTGGGATTGCTGACCATATACAGGTGCGGGCTGGCGAATGAGGAGATATCCTTCCAGTAGGGGATGAAGGGAATCTGCGCCTCGCCCACCGTGGTCGGCTTATTCGAGGGATCGTGCTGGCGAACCAGGTTATACATGGCGTGCACGCCGTCCACCACCTGCTGATAATCCGAGTCGCCGTTATACAGGCAGTTCACCTTGCGGTTGTTCGGGTCGGGGTTCATGCCGCTGGGGAAAGTGGCGGCCGCATACCAGAGCGGCTCATTATTCAAGTCCCAGGCCAGCAGGGCCGGATGCGAGTACAGGCTGGAAACAAAGGTGGCCGCATTGTTTTGCACGGACAGGAAGCTCGATTCCCAATCGCAGTCGGCGGAATACTTGTCGTAGCCAGCCAGCACCAGGATCACGCGCAAGCCGTGGGCATGAGCGATATCCATCACCTCGCGCGTGGCTGCCACGATCTGCTCCATCGGATAGCCATCCCTGGGCAGCGCGACGGCATGGCGCAGGTAGTTCAAGTTCATGTCCTGCGCCGCCTTGGCGATGATGCGCATCTTGTCGGCCGTCGGGAACCAGCCATTCAACCCATCCGGATGCGGGGTGGCGCTTTCCAGCAGATTGGCGCCACGGAAGCCCGCATGGCTGAAGTCCACATCCGTTACAGGCGCAGGTGGCCGCGCCGGTGGGAAATTGGTGCGGATATCGGGTGCGTAAAAGACTTCGACCGGGACATTGGTCGAGGTGTCGCCGAACCAGGTCACGCCTTCCTGCAGCATGCGCCACTGGAAATTGTAAAACTTCTGGATAGACGAGGTATGGCCCGGTGCGGTCATGACGAATTTGAATGTCTTGGTGGCGCCAGGCGCCACCGTTTCACCCGGGTCGAGATGCACGCGCCCATCATTCCAGTTCCAGTTGTCCGCCGGGTTTTGTGAGCCGAGGCGGAACGAGTCGCCGGACCAGGCCGTGGTACCGGTGTTCTTGAAGGTTACAGCCACTTCATACTTCTTCCCGCCGCCGACCGAATTGATCACCGACTGGGAAATGAACTGTGCGTTATGGGCGGCATAAGCATTTGCCGAAAGGAGCGCGGCCAGCAGCAGCGCGCGTTGAGGCTGCATTTTCATCCAGATAGTCCTGTAAGTATTGTTTACAAAGGGAAACAATACTATACCGAACAATATTGGCTATTTACTCACCAATACTCACTTTGCTATTGAGTTTTGAAAGCACCTATTAGTCGCGCGATGATGGTACGCCCAAAACTTGAACAAACGGCCTGAGAATTCGCTCTCATTGCCAACGAGCAGGTATTTCGCGCCCCTCCTAGCGGCAATCTGGCTCAAATCCTCTCCGAGATGCTTGCCAAGTAGCGCATAGAATCGCTGCGGATGTCGGCCGACCAATAATCAACAGCCGCAGCCTGGCAACTAAAGAAAGGCTCCCCACCAAATCACCAGGGTTGGGGAGCTTTTTCTTTTTGAGAAAAGCTACTATTTCGCAGCACGCCACGCAAGACCAATACATATAGTGCGAACTACGAGGCTCGCAATGGATCCCGATCTAGCGAGCTATTGAGCAAAGGGGAATCGCTGCTGTTCGCAAAGCGATCTCTTTGTCATTTAAATACGCCGGCCAGATTCCTCGGAAGGTCTCAAACTTGCCACCACTAGCCTTGGATACAAACGAAAGGCTAAGTAATGAACTGCTTATGCAGTATATTTCATCATTAAAATTCTTAAATTCGACTCGTCGAATTGGCATCCCTACGAAATATTCCGTTACCTCCGCGTTAGCAGCATTAAAAGTAATAAACCGCAGGGAAAACATATAGCAAACGCTCCCCAGCGCCAATACAAACAATAAAGAACCCGAGCGCTTTCGAATGCTAAACACCACAAGCAAGATCACTGCTGCGCATAGCCCCACAGATGAACCAATAGGTACCGCCAATGTTCCTGGAACATCACGGGAGAATTCTAGCATGATGACATGTGGCGCTAGAGGCGCCGCCGTCACAATGCCAAGCGCACTTGCTGCTAATGCCTGCCAATTAACCCACTTAGTCATTAACGCTTCCTTCTAATTCCAATGCCGATGTTAATAGTCGCATCTTTGTATGCTTTAGGGGCAATTTGTACTGCCCGATCTCGGACCAGTGTTGCCGACGTACTGCCATCGAAGGCAATGGCATTATTGAAACCTGCGGCATATAACTGATCTCGAATGGTGGAAATAGCCATGCCCGATCGTGCACCATCGGGCTGCACAACCAATGCGAACGTGTCCGCCTTGGAACTGTATGCCAAAATCACTTTCCCAGTTCCGTAATTGCCATTCCTCTCGTATTCCTTTTCGTATGCAGCGAATCCTTTATTACTGCGCTGGACCAGATCGCCAGAATATTTTCCAGGATCACCGACCATCGGCGCATCTGGCAAAGTCTTGCTATAGGCATTACTAGAGCCATACTTCAATCCGTTGACGATCAATGGAACCCCCCCTCCGAACCCTGCCGTCGAAGCCTGCGGAGGATCTCCCATGCCAAAGGATTCAACTAAGTCACCGGCTCGCGCCCCTGATTGAGAAACAAAGAAAGTTAGCGGTGACGAGCGTCCGGCAATCGTTCGGCCGTCATTGATTACCTCACCAATCGTCGTTGTTGCCGACGGTGGGGCGCTGTTCATCATTGCTATGGGCCCCCACGCAGCCCTCGATATTTCATACTGCTCGCCATTAACGACAGCATCGAGACCAAGCTTTTCATATGCCTTCAGCGCGGTCTTAGTGAAGAACTCATTCTCTCGACGTACAACAGGTACAAGCTCGGCATCACCACGGAACAATAACGTGCGGACATCGCCGGACGCAAAGTCAACTATCTCATTATGGTTGATCATTGGTTTGGCCAACTTAAGGAAATTGCGATTCGCCAGGGTCAATCGCTCGGGACGCCCACCTGGTCCAGCGACCGCAGCCTCGGCCCAAGCAATTTGACTTTCTGTGCGCTCGGTAGTGCCAGCAGCGCTAGTGGAAGGAAGACCACCAATCACTTCGTCAAGATTTAAGGTCGGGATAGGCTCGTCCGGCAGCATGCCAATAGCTGGCAGTGAGTCAACTCTTCGGCGCGCACCGGCAGCATACCGCTCACGAATGGCGTTCAACTCAGGCTCATTATCAATTGTCCCTAGGCGTACCCCCTCACGGTAGGCCCGTCCCTGCGAACTCTGAATCTCTTCCGCCAAGCTGCTACCCAGCGCATTGCCAAACGCATCTGTAGCAATCTGCGTTACCGAAATCTTGCCACCGCGTGCAATCGCCGTTGCCGTACCCGATGCCAGGCCGGACATGGTTTGCCTGAACAGCTTATCGACTGTGTTCAGTCCGGTAACCTCCCGTCCACCCACAGTCAAGCCAAGCTCTTCGTTGATGCTGGTGCTGACAGCCGCGCCGACGCCGGCCGCCGCCACCGAACGCCAGCTAAAGCCATCCTGCAGGCCTGTGATATTACCAATACCCTGGCTGATGGCACTGGACAGCATCCCCCTCGCCGCAGCCGCTTGCCATGACGCGCCCTGGAACACACTACCCAATGCGCTGCCTTGCGCCAGCGCACTTACGCCGCTTGCCACACCCGCACCCACAGCGGCCAAGGCCACGCCCTTCCAGCTGAAACTGTCTTGAATACCCAAGGCCATACCGACGGCTTGGCTTGCCACGGAGCCCATCGCCGCACCCAGCATTTGACCGGCTACGCCACCCATCAATCCACCAGTGAAGTAAGTGACGGCCACCGCCACCACCACCATGAGCAACTGCCCGACACCGCCACATCCCCCCCCTTTCGGAGCAGCCGGTGCCGGCAGCGTCGGCATGGTGTCGCCGATCTGTTCAGCCTGGTTATAGGGCTTGAACGTTTGGTGATCGTTGTGCAGCGTATTCGCGCGCGTCGGGATGATCAGCATTTCGCCCGCGCTGACGTCGGGCGTGCTGCGGTTATTGGCGTCGGCAATCAGATACCACAGCTTGCTATCGCCCCACAGCGCTTTGGCGATCGATTGCAGACTATCGCCTTCCTGCGCGTAGTAGATCGACGGCGCGGCCGTATTCGAGCCCGAGGTCGCTGGCTCATAAGTATCAGCCAGCCCTTCAGGATTGAGTTCGTTACTGCTTTCGCCAAGCAGTTCGCCATTGACGATGAGCGAGCGCGTCGTGACGCCGTTCTGCAGCTTGCGCAGGGAACGGCCATCGACGTCGTTGGTGAAGGTGCGGGTCAGCGAGGCTTTGCCGCTATCGCTGACCTTCAGCACATTACCGAAGGCGTCATATTCATAGGCGGTCGTCGCACTGTATTGCTCGCGCTCTGCAAATATGCTCAGGTTTTTATACCCTTCGAAGCGGATATAGTTGTTCCTGACAACGGTATGCGCCGCGCGGCGGGCCGGAACAACGGTGTACTCGCTCAGATTGCCGGCCAGGTCATAGCCGCCGCCACGTTCATTCACTTCGCGGTAATAAATATCGTCCTTGAAATTCGAATCCTTGGGGTTGTTATTGCCGTAGTAGTCGTTATTGCGGTACTTGACGCGCGTCGCCCTGCCAGCGGCATCGTAGGCATAGGTGCGGGTTTCCGCGACAACGCCGAATTCACGCAGCCTATCGCCGTTCACGCCGATGCCCGCGCCGCTGCGCACCACGCGGCCGGCCGCGTCGTACTGGCGCTCGTCAGTGCGATAGCCGTCGCGCGTTACCGTCACCAGGCGGCCGGCGGCATCATAGTCATACTGTTCCGTGGTCGGCAACGTGTAGTCCTTGCCGGTCGGCTTGTACTGATAGCTGTCGCTGAGGCGCAGGCCAGTCTTGTCATAACGGATCTCGTGACCGTTTTTGCCCATCACGACGCTCTTGCTTGCGCTATCCCATTCGCCGTTGGCGATGGTTTCGCGGTTCATCTCGTCGAACTGGTTGTAGGCATCCACCGTATTCTCAAGGTCCTTGCCATTGCGATAGCTGGACCTCACCAGCGTGCGGTTGCCATTCACGTCGTAGTAGAACTGCACGTTGAAATGGTTGTCGGCGACTTCGCGCATCCGGCCAAGGCTATCGTACTGGATGAAGTTATCCTGGACGGTGGTGCCGTCCTTGTCCACGGTGCGCTCGCGGCTGCGCTGTCCGGCCAGATTGTAGCTGTAGGTGGTGACGCTCAGGACCGTATCGCCCTTCTTATCCGTCACCTTGACCAACTGGCCATCCTTGTACTCATTGATCCGTTCCTGGCCATCGATCGTCACGCTGGCCGGACGGACGTCAATGCCTTGCACAGTGGCGCGCTCCGTCTTGCCGATGATTTGGGAGACTACCTGGTTGAGCTCGTTGTGCTTGTACGTCGTGACACCGCCGCCCATATCGGTATGCGAGGTCACTTTTCCATGCGGGTCCACGGTCCAGCTCATGCTGCCATTGATATCGAACTGTTCCGTCTTGTGATGGAAGGCGTCGTATGTGGTGCGCACCGTCCGGCCAGTGGCATCTTCCTGCCACACCACGTTGCCGGCCAGATCGTAAGCGGTATACGCCGTCTGGCCCAGCGCGTTGGTCACCGAAACCCGGCGCCCCAGAACGTCATAACCATACGTCTCGATCAGTTGCTGCGTACCGACCAGATCGGAGGTCATGCCGCCACCGCCATAGGTATCCGTTTTATAGACCGTCACGGGTGCGGACTTGCTGCTCTTTAGCAGGCCCAGCCGGTCATAAGCGTATTCAGAACGAATCGCGCCCAGGTTCTGGCCGTTCAGACCGGTGCCGCGCTCCTGCTCCAGGGTGATGCGGTTACCAAACACGTCGTAGTCTTTACGCACCACGCCGCCATCGGCGTGGGTTTCGACCACCGCATTGCTGTTGGCGTCATAGCTGGTGATGTTGACGTTGCCCTTGGCGTCGGTGGCCGCGTACAGGCGGCCCAGCTTGTCGTAGGCATTGCGCGTCACGGCGCGCACCTTGTTCCCGCTATTGCGATCCTCAGCTTCGGCCTGGGTCGTACTCACCAGCTGGTTCGCGGCGTTGTAGCGGTATTCGGTTTTCCAGTTGCGGTTGCGCGCATCGCTGACGGAAAGCACATTACCCCAGCGGTCGTTCTCCCGGTACGTCACCGGCGTCGCCACCATCACCCCATCGGCCACCTTGCCTTTCAAGGCTGGCGCCAGCACTTCTTGGGCGGGATCGGAATAGCGGCCGGCACCGACGAACTGCGCCGCCTTTGTCGTGCGCTCGGCCAACTCCACCGCCGCGCGGGCGGCAGGCAAGCCATTGCGCGCATCTGTCACCACCTGCGTCAGCGCCGTACTGACGCGATTCTGGAAGCGGTGCTGCGCGGCGAGCCAGACGGCATTCGGACCGGCGTAGTTCTTTACGCCGTCGAGCATGCCGACCAGGGTCTCGGCGCGGGACTTTCCGTCTTTCAACATGCTCCGGATCCAGAAATCCGCGCCGCCGCCATCCGGCTCACGCTCCAGCACATTCAGATAGACGCTGCGGACAAAGGCATTCACATCCGTCGGGAAACGCGCCCTGCCCACCTCGGTGCGAAGCAGCACCTGGGCCAGCTCGGCCAGCTTGACGCCGGCGCCAAGCAGGCCCATTGCCTCGTAAAACTCATCGGCATTCGGGCCGCGGCCCAGCACCGCCAGATACAGCTCGGTCAGGGGGCGCGCATACTCGGCGTACGGCGTGGCCGCCGCCAGCGCGGCAGCGGCGGCATCGGCTTGCTTGGCTTCTGCCATCGCCTTCTCCGCCGCCTCGGCGATCGCCTTGGCGGCCGCCTCCTTCACTTTCTCCGGCGTCATCGCCGCAACCATGGTGGCGCTGGCCTGTTTCAGGGAGTCGGCCAGCCGCTCTTGCAAGGTCAGCAGGCCCTGCACCTGATCCAGCTTGACACCGCGCAAGCCACTGACTTCCTCGATGATGCCGGCGACCAACTGGCCACGGTTCAGCGTGGCGGCCTTGGCCTGCCACTCTGCCAGCGTCTTCTCATCCGGAGCACTGCCTTGCAGGTTGCTGAACAGTTTGCTGATGAAGGCCGCGCTGCTCATCGTGGCCGGGAAAGCCTTCAGGGTTTCGTCGGCCACCAGCATCCAGTTCGCCAGATCGGCCACGCCGTAGCCCGCCTTCAAACTGGCGGCGGCGTTATTGATGCCGTATTGGTCCGGCGCGCGCCCCAGCAAGGCCAGGTAGAGCTTGACCACGGCGGCGCGGCGCTGCACCTCCAGCGGCGTCTGCGACCATGCCAGCGCGGCTTGCGCCACCTCGGCGGCGGCAGCCTTGCCCGCAGCCGCGGCATTGGCCATGGCGCGGGCCAGCGCATTGGCGCTCATGCCGACCGCACCGATTCCGTTGGCCGACGCCAGAAGACGGGCGGCAGCGGCAGCGGCCAGATCGGCCGCCTGCCGGCCGGCTTGCGCCGCTTGCGCCACGCCCACGGTGGACTCGGCGGCAGCGGCATCGGAGTTCGCCGCCAGCTTGGCGGCGGCGATGGCGGCGGCGGCCAATTGGCGCGCCTTCTCGGCAGCCTCGCTCAATGCCTTGTTGCGCAGCGCCGCATCGGCGGCGGCATTCGAGGCCACCACCACGGCGGCGGCGGCCACCACGGCATTCGCATCGGCCTTGGCGGCGGCATCGCTCGCAGCCTGGTTCTGCGCCAGGGCATTGGCCAGATCGGCCGCTTCCTTGGACTTGCCAGCCGCGATCCTGGCCTGATCCGCGGCCAAGGCCGCAGTGGCGGTCGCCGCGACCGAGCTCACCGCCGCTGCAGCCGTCCGCACCGCCTCCGCCGCGGCCAAGGCCGCTGCACTGGCCGCGCTGGCGGCGTTGTCGCTGGTAGTCAATGCCGTGGTCGCGCTTTGCACCGCATCGCTCGCCGTCTTCAGCGCCTGCCGCGCGCCTTCCGCTTCATTCACCACATTGGCTGCCGCCACCACTTTTTCCTGCAGGCGGCTGGCCGATGTCGTGGCCGATGCCGCCAGCACCGCCGCATCGGCCGCCGCTTTCGCATCCTGCGCCACTTTGACGGCCGTGTCGTAAGCCTGCTTGGCCTTGCTTTCATTTTCCTGCCGGCCCGTCAGGGCCGTCATCGCCACGCTGGCGTTGTAGCGCGCCAGCCCCGCATCGCTGCCTGCTTTGGCAATCGCCTGGGCAGCGCGCATGCCAGTCAGTGCAGACAAAGCCGTATTGGCTTCCCTACGCGCATTGCCAGCTACCGCTTGCGCATTGTTGTAGGCCTCCACCGCGCGGGTGCGCGCGGCATAGGCATTGCTCAAACGCGTGCCGGCCCCATTCTGCTGCTGCACTGCGGACGCATAGTCGTCGCGTGCCCGCTGCGCTTCGCCACGCAGGGACGTCAGCGCATTGTTCACCCGGCCCATGAAACTAGCGTAATCCGGGCTGCTCGGATTGCTGACGTTGGTCAGGATGTCCTGGACCAGGGCGCCGCGATTGCCCTTATGGTAGTCGCGCAAGGTATTCTTGCCCCAGCCGCCGTCCGCATGCCCTAACGCCAGGGCAAACAGACGGTCGACAAACGCATCGTCGCTCAGGTTGTAGCCCAGATAGCGCTTGGATTCGTCGCTGTTCAAGATATTGTTGGCGAAGGTGCTGATGCTGGAAGTCTGGCCGGGGCCGTACTCAACCGTACCCAGTTCCGGCGCGCGGCCCAGCAGGGCCACGTAGAGCTGGGACAGCTTGCTCAAGCTATCGGCGCTGGCGTTCGCCCACAAGCCGGCCAGCCGGTTGCCGTTCCGCCGGACCTGTTCCAGCTGGTCGGCATTCGACTGGGCCGTCAGCGCCGCGCTGATTTCCAAATCGGCCGTATTGATGCCGGCAAGCGATACCTGGTTCTCGGCCAACCTTGCCGCAGCGTCCTTGCTGTTGTAATCGCTGGCGGCCAGCGCCGCCAGATTGTCCAGCTCGGCACTCACCCGGCTTTCGAAGGTCAGGCGCGACAGCGCCGCGGCCTGGTCGCGTTCGCCCGTTTCGCCATAGGTCACCAGGCTATCGATAATATTCTTGACTGCATGGGCGCGGCCATTGCTGGCGACCAGTTTGCTCCAGCTATCCAGGCCGCTCGGGTCGGGCTGGCGCCCCAGCACGGTCTGGTAGAACGCCGTCACAAAGGCGGCCGGCGCCATGCTGTCGGGATAGCGGGTTTTCATCTCCGGCATCAGCAGGAACTGCCCCGCAATATGCACCAGCTGGTTTTCCAATTCCGCGCCGGACATCGAGCCCAGCGAGTTGGCCCAGAATGTGTACCCCCCCAGGTCGATCCGGGTCGTTCCGTCGTAGCGGTTATGCACGCCGACATACAGGCGGGCCAGACGCAGGCGGGCGGTCGCGGTGGCGGTATTGCCTTGCGCCGCCGCCACATTGGCGGCGTTGCGCGCCGCCTCGTTGCCTTTGACATTGGCATTGTTGTAGTCGGTTTGCGCCGTGCCGGTGGCTGTTTTGGCGGCATTCAGCTCCGCATTCCGGCTGTCGCGCTCGCGGTTGGCGTTCTCCAGCGCCGTATTGGCCGTGCCCACCGCCGCCGCCGCATCGCGTTCCACGGTATTCAGGTAGGACGTGACCGTGGACAGGAAGTTGGCCTGGTCGCGCTGACCCAGGCCCGTTTTGCCCTTGTCGTAGCCGGTGCCGACCTCAACGATCCGCACCAGCATCTCGCCGCGCGAGCGGTCGCCCCACTGGCCAAGCCACCAGTTGGCGCCGTTGTCGTTCTCGACAAAGGGTTTGCGGCCAAAGGCGGCCTGGTACACCTTGGCGATGAAGTCTTCGCGCGTGAGGCTGCTGGCATACTTGCCCAGGCCTTCTGGCGTGTTCAGCATCTTCTCGGCGACCGCATACATATTGCTGCCCGCCAGCTCCTGCAGCCATTTGTTCATCCCAGCCTGGTCGGGAACACGCTGGTAAATCAAGGCATACAGCTGCACAATCTGAAGGCGCTGGTTGACGCCGGGCGCGCTCGACTTGATCAGGGCGTTCAGACTGTCCAGCGCTTGCTGGGCCTTGCTTTCCGCCGTGGCGACGGCCTGCTGGGCAAGCTTCAGGGCCTGCTTCGCATCGTCCAGGACCTTGGCGGCTTTTTCCTTGTCGCCCTGAGCGCCGGCGACGGCCTGCGCCGCGGCATCGCTCACCTGGTTCATCGTGGCCGCCACATTATCGTTGAAGAATTTCTTCGAACCGATAACGCGCGGATCCGCGCTGGCGATATTGCTCAGGGTGTAGACCATGTCATTGACCACATCGCCACGCCTGCGCTTCAGGTTCTGCAGTTCGTTCATCCAGTATTGCTTGCCGCCGGCATCGGCCTCGCGGCCTTGCACCTTGAGATAGAAAGCGTCGATGAAGGCGGAATCGCCCATGGCGCCGTAACCCTGGCGCCAGTCGCCCTGCTTCTCCATGTCCAGGGCGACATCAAGCAGCTTGCCGCTGGCCGCATACATGGCCAGCCAGCCTTGCAGCTCGGTGCCGGTGGGTGCGCGGCCCAGCATGGCCAGCGCCAGGCGCACCACGCCCAGGCGCGCCTCGGACGGCGCCGTCATCAGCGCTTTCAGCGAGTTGGCGGCCGCTTCGGCGCCCTTGGCCGCCTTCGCGGAATCGCTTTCCGCCTGCGCCAACAGCGCTTGAGCCTGGGTGGCACTGGTTGCCGCCTTCACGGCCTCCTCGCTCGCCTGGCGGGCGGCGGTGGCCGCCGCCGCCGACAGGCTGCTGGCGGCACTCGAGACACGCTCGTTGAACAGGCGCTGCGAGGTCATCGCGCTCTCTTCCGGCAGCTTTTCGAGCACCAGGCCCTCGATCATGTCGCAGACCAGCTTGAAGCGGTCGCTGTTTTCGCCCAGCCTGCCCATCCAGTAAGCGAAGCCGCCGCTGTCCGCGGTCCGGCGCAGCACCAGCTCATAGAATTTGCGGATAAAGGCGGCATCGCCCAAACCGTCGTACTGTTGCTTCCATTCCGCCAAAGCGCCCAGCTTTTTCGCCAGCGCCGGCAGGGATTCCGCCGACGCCAGCGCCAGCCAGTCGTTAAATTCCTTCAGCGCCGGCTCGCGGCCAAGCATGGCCACAGCCAGGCGCAGCACTTGCAGGTGCTTGCCGGTGGCCGCACTGCTGACGTTGGCCAGGGCTTGCGCCGTACGTTCGGCCAGCTCCCGCGCCGCCTGCGCTGCCTTGCCGGCATCCTCGGCGGCTTTGGTCGCATCCAGCGCGGCCTTGTCCGCCTCTGTCTTGCCATTGCCCGCCTGGCGCGCCGCCTCGGCGGCGGCGCCGGCCACCGCATTGGCGGCATCCAGCACGGCCTGGTCGAACAGTTTCTGCGACAAGAGCGCGCCTTCATGCGTGCCGGTATTGGCCACCACCGAATCGATGATGTCGGCCACGATGCTGCCCTTGCTGCGGCCCTGGGCCAGGGCGTCGCTCCAGAACTTGCCGCCACCCTCGTCCGGCACGCGGCCCAGCGTTTTTTGATAGAACTCCGAAATAAAGCCCGTTGGCGACAGGTCCGCCTTAAAGCGCGCCAAGCCTTCGGCCGATCCCAGCAAGGCCTGGGCAATATCGCCCAGGTTGACGCCGGCGGCCAGCTCGGCCAGGCGCTGGCTCAGTTCACCCAGCGTCGGCGTGCGCTGCAGCACCGCCACATACACGCGGATCAGCTTCAGGCGCTGTTCGGCAGCGCCCAGATTCACGCTGCCGCCCAAGGCGGCCGCCTTGCGGTTGGCCTCATCGGCGATGGTTTTCGCCGTGCTGGCCGCCTGTGCCGCGGCATCGGCCGCCGCCCGCGCCTCGGCGATCGCGGCGTCGCTGCCGGCGATGGCGCTGGCCAGCGCCGTGGCACTGCGTTGCAGCAGGTCGGCACGCGCCGCCAGCTCCGACTCCAGCGCCCAGTTGCCATTCACCAGACCGTCCAGGATGTCGACGGTAATTTCCGGGCGCGATTTCTGGCGCAAGGCCTGCACCCAGAATGCGATGCCGCCGGCGCTGTCCTCGCGCCGGCCCATGGTATTCCAGAAGACGCTCTTGACGAAGTCCTCGTCGCTCAAGCCGGCGCCATACTGGGGTTTCAACTCGGGGGCCGACAGCATGTCCTGCGCCAGGTTGGCCAGGCTCTTGCCGCCTTCCAGTGCCACGCTGGCCGCATTAATCGCCTGGAAATCGGGCGCACGCTTGAACAGGGCCACATACAGGCGGGTATAGCTGAGCAGCTTGCCCGCCAGCGGCGCGGCGGCCGCCGCCGCATTGGCGCTGGCGCGGTCACGCGCCGCTTGCAGCAGCGCCGTGCTGGCGGCCAGATCTGCCGCCGCCTTGGCGGCAGCGGCGGCAGTATCGGCCGCCGCCTCGCGTGCCGCCTTGCTGACGGCAGCGGCAATGGCCGCATCGGCCGCCGCGCTGGCGGCCGTGATGTCATCGGCCGTGACCAGTGCATTGATCTGGCGCGCGGCCAGCGGATCGTCACCGCCCATCGACAGCGCATAGCTCAGGCCAAGCGCCACCTTATTATTGAACAGCCGCTGGGAAACGAGAACCTCGCCCACCGGCTCGCGGGTCATGACCAAGCCGGCCAAGACATCGGCAGCGATCTTGCCACGCGATGCTTTTTGCTCGACCATGGCCGTCAGCCAGAATTTCAGGCCGCCCTCGTCGGCCGGACGGTTGAAAGCTTGCTGGTACAGCTGGCGCAGGAACTGCTCATCGGACAGGCCGCTGCTGAAAACCTGCCGCCCCTCTTCGCTGCTCAGCAATTCCTGGGCAATCGCGCCCACCGACAACTGCGGCGACAGCGCCTTGCTCCAGAACGCCAGGCCGCCGCTATCGGGTGCGCGGTTCAGCAGGCCGACATACAGACGCGCAATCAGTTCGCGCTTCTTCTCCATCGGCAGGGCCGCATCGGCGGCAGCCGCCGCTTCAGCAGCCGCTTGCGCCGTCGCCTGCTTCAACTGCGCCTGCTTCAACAGCAGATCCGCCGCGACCTTGGCGGCGCGCGCCGCTGCGTTGGCCGAGGATTCGGCATGCACGCCGGCCAGCAGGGCCGTGGCGACGTCGGGTTCCGTACCCTGCATCTCCACCGCATAGGCCAGCCCCACCACCACCTTATTGGTCAGCATGCGCTGCGCGGCCAGGCTTGGCGCATCGCTGCCGCGGTAGCTGCTGATGAGGTCGATCAATGCCAGCGCCGCATCTTCCCGGCTATTATTGGCCAGCAGGCCAAGGCCGGTTTTCAGTTCCTCCGCGCCAGGCGCACGGCCCAGCAGGTTTTGGTACAGCTTTTGCATGAACGGCTCGCCGCTCGTTGCGCCGGCAAACAGCTTTTGCGCCTCCCCTCCACTCAACATGCCGCTGGCGATATTGCTCAGCGACGTCCCTTTTTGCAGCGCGTCGACCCAGAACTCCAGTCCGCCCTTGTCCGGCGCGCGGTTGAAGAAAGCAATGTACAGGGTTGCGATGCGGCGCTGCGCTTCTTCGCGCGCGGCAGTGACGGCAGCCTCGGCCAGCACGGCCGCCTTGCCGCCGGCCGCGAGCTTATTCAGCAGTTCGGCGGCGCTGCGCATATTGCTGCCTTTTAGCTTGAAGCCGTAGGCCAGGCCCACTTCGACCTTATCGGCAAACAGCTGGCGCGCCACCTCGGTGCCTGGACGGCAATCGGACATGACCTCGTTCATCAGGTCCAGCACCGTTTGCGCCCTGCCGCGGCTGGCCAACTGGCTTTCCAGACTGGCGGCGCGCGCGGCCGGCAGCTCCGCACCGAAGATATTCCTGTACAGGCGGCCAAGGAAGGCGGTATTGCTGTCGCCCGGCGGGTAAATCCCCTTGCCCTCTTCGCCCTCCAGCATCTGGGTCACGATGTGCAGCGGCGTCACGCCGCCCCGCACGGCATTGGCCCAGAACTGCAGGCCACTCGCATCCGGCGTGCGGTTCAGCACCGCCACGTACAGCTGCGTGACGTCGCGCCGCGCCTTGATGTCGGACACGGTCCAGGCACCGCTCTCGCGCACGACCGCCTGGCCGCCGTCCAGGCCAGCCTGCAGCACCTGGTATTCATATTCGCCATCGGCCAGCGCGCTGCTATCGAAGCGCAGGACGTCGCCAAAGCTGGTCAAGCCCTTGGCATCCTGCCAGCCGGCGCTGCCGCGCAAGCGGTATTGCAGCGCGACCTGAATGCCAGGATCGGCTGGCGCCGCAATATGCAGCGCATGGCCGGTGGGGCCAGAGCCATTGCTCTCCGTCAGCACCGACCAGCGGCCGGACTGATCTTTCTTCGACACCCGGATATAGCGGATTTCATCCAGCGGCTCCAGCGGGTCATTCCAGCTCAGCAGCGGACCGGCATCGGCCTGCGCCGCGCTGAAGATCTGGCTATAACTATGTTCGCTGGCTGGACGCGCCCAATTATTGCCCGATTCGGCGGCCGACACCGCCTTGGTCGCATACGCGACTTCAATCTTGATATCGCCACTGCCCAACCTGGCCAGGCCGCGCAGGTCCAGCTTCAAGCTGTTTTGGCCCGACCAGCGGAAACCTGGCCGTTCGCCATAGCGTGGATTGTTCCGGTCCAGGATTTCATCGTGCAGCGTGAAAATGGTGCGGTCCGTGGCCAGCACGCTGATATTCGCCTCGACCAGACTGCTGGGTACATCCGAGCCCACTTGCTGCGCCGGACAGATTTGCGCCGTCACATGGCCCAACACATCGTAGCGGGTCTCATTGCGCAGCAGGCCCGGCAAACCGTCGACCTGCTGGGCGTCACGGTAAGCTTCGCTGATCAGTTTCAGGGTGGCGCTGCGCAGTTCGGCCGTCACATTCCCGGCATTATCGTGCAGCATGACGCGGCTGACGCCATCGCCGGCATTGGTGCGCCACAAGCGGCCGGCCTGGTCATATTCGTTGTACTCAACCAGGAGGCCGCCCGCATAGCGGCGGCTCAGTTCGCCAAAAGCGTTGTAGACGCTGCTGCGCTCCAGAATGCCCTCGGTGGTGCTGGGTTCCTTGGTCGATACGGCGCGGCCAAGCTTGTCGTAAGTGAAGACCAGGAAGGAGGTCTTGTGCAGCGTATTATTGGGCGCCCAGGTATTGCGCTGGGTGACATGGGCCCATTGTTTGGCGATACGCCCGAGCTTATCGTAAGAGGCATAGGAGCTGTGGCCTTCCGCATTGACCACCTGCACCGCATGCCCGCCCGCGTCATATGCGGTGGTGCTGATGCGGTCTGCGTCGAGATTGGGCGCCAGGACGGCATAGCCGCCGGCATTGGCGAACAGGGCGCCATTGCTGTACTCGATGCGCTGCGTCACGTTGCCGAAGGCGTCCAGGCGCAGTTCGGTCAGTGGCGCGCGACGGCCATACTGGTCCACGTCCTGCGCCGGCATGGTTTCCCGCAGCGCCTTCTCGATCTGTTCATTGAACCAGCGGCGCGAGTTGTAGGCCAGCGGATGGGAGCCGCTGTAACCGGTCAGCGCGCGCAGGATATCCACCACTGCGCGCGCCTTGCTGAAGCCTGGCGTCGCCATCGCCGTTGCCCAGAATTCCAGCCCGCCCGGATCCGGCGCGCGGTTCTGGCTGTTCAGATACAGGGTGGTGAGGAAGGCCCGATTGTCCTGGTCCGCAGGATACATGCGGCGCCCCTCCTCGCTGGTCAGCAGCGCATCGGCCATGCCGAGCAGGTCCTGGTCCTCCGCCAGCTTCTTGCTCCAACCGTTCAATTCCTGCGCGCTCGGCGCGCGGCGCAGCACCGCCTGGAACAGGGATGCCACCTGGGTGCGCGCTTGCGCATTTGGCCCAACCACGGCAGTCACATGGCCGAGCGAATCGTAATAACTGTAGCTGGCATTGCCATACGCATCGATGGTCGTCACCAGATTGCCGACCGCGTCATAGGCATACTTGGTGCTAACCTCGCCGCGCGCCGTGGCATTGCCCTGGCCTATGGTGAATTCCACATTGGCGCGGATTTCCTCGACCTTGCGTCCCTCGCGGTCGTACACGAAGCGGGTTTCGCGGTCGTTGCCCTTCACTTGCGGCGGAACGCTGCCCACCGCGTTCCAGTTCACGATCTTGTCGCTGTACTCGACCTTGCGCGCCAGATTGCCGGCAAAGTCGTATTCCATCAGCGTCACATAGCCTTGCTCGATTCCCGCCTCGCCCGTCAGCGTCCATTCCGACGCCAGCGCGCCACGCTGGTCAAAGGTGTAGCGCGTTTCCGCCGCGCGGCTCAGCTGCTTGCCAGTACCATCCACGCCAAAGACCTTTTTCTCCTTGGCGCCGCCGAAGGCGTCATAGGCCGTGGTGGTGGCACGCGACGCCAGATACTTCTGGCTGGCGCCCAGGCTGTTCGGATCGAACACGAAGACCTGTGCCTCGACCGTCCGCGTCACGCGACCCAGCTTGTCGTAATCGTTGTAGATCGCGCGGTCTTCCGCGCTGGCCAAGGCGCGCAGCTGCGCCGCCAGCGCTTTTTGCTGCGACTGCGCCGTCCATGGCGCCAGCAGCGAGGTAGTCAAGGCCTGGCTGTAGCGGGTCAGCTGGCGTACATCGCCAAAGGCATCGCGCTGATACGCGGTCACATGGTTTTCCGCGTCGCGTTCCAAAATGACGCGCCCCAGGTTGTCGTAGGCCTTCTCCGAGACGTTGCCCAAGGCGTCGGTATTTCTGACGGCACGGCCAAAAATATCATAGAGGACCGTGGTCACCAGTTCGCCCGAATCGCTTTCCGTCCGGCCGCCAAAGCCGTTCTGTGACAGACCGGCATCGGCTCCGGCATCGTATACGCGCCAGCCGGAGCGGACGATCGTCACCTGGTGGCCTGCGGCATCGTATTCGTAACGTGTTCTGCGTTCCTGGCCAGCCACGCCCGCCGCCTCGACGCGCCAGGTCAGGTTGCCAAGGGCATCATACGTCATCAGCGTTTTCAGACGCACGACCTGGCCCGCGCGCGGCTTGGTCCAGTCGCCCGCCTCCAGCATGCCATTCTCGTGGACCGTGACCGGTGGTCCCGTTTCTTCCTTCAAGCGGCCGGCAGCATCATATTCATATTCCCAGGTATTGCCTAATTTATTGGTATAGCTCTTCTTGTTGCCGAGGGCGTCATAGCTGAAGGTTTCGCTGGCGCCCATGCTGTCGGTGCTGGACAGCACATTCCCCTGCGCGTCGTAGCTGAAGCGATTGACGCGCGCCTCGTTGCCGCGTGCCGCCGCGGCAGTTTCGATCTTGCCACCGTCTTTAGCGGGCACCAGATACGCGTGCGTGGACAGCACGCGGCCCAGCGCGTCATAACGCCACTCTTTGATATAGCCGGCGGCATCCAGCGCAAAGCGCGGGCGCCCCGCCTGGTCGAACTCGCGGCGTTCGCTGCGGTCGGCCGCTGCGTTGGCCTGCAGCCGGCCCAGCATGTCGGTGGCACGCTCATCGCGCCCAAGCGCTTTCAGCGCGACCGCATACTGGGTGCGTTGCGTTACCTGGCCGCTGCGGTCGAATTCCTGGCGCGTGACGGCACCTTCCGCATCGATCTGGGCAATCTGGCGGCCGGCACCATCATAAGCATAGCGGGCGATACGGTCGCCATCATCGCTGACAGCACCGGACATCCAGTTGCGCAAGGCTTCCGCCCCCGGCTTCGCCGGCAAACCTGTTTCACCCAGCGCATTGCGGTACTCTGCGCGCTGCAGAAGGTTGCCGCTCCTGTCAAACTGCTGCTCGGCTACAGCCCAGCGCGGCGTGCCCTGAGCGTCCACACCAAGGGCGGTGGCGCTGAGGATCTGACGATTGGCATGGTCGTAGCCGTAGCGTTTGACGCTATCGCCATAACCTTGGCTAGGCTCGCCGAAAACGAAAAAGAGCACCGCTTCCTTGGCCGGCATGACATTGCTGTTGATCGCCCGCGAATACGCGCGCTGCTCGATCAGATTGCCATTGCCGTCATATGCGTAGGCAACAACTGCCCACTCCTGGATATCATCGACCAACTGATGTTGGGCCGTGACGGTGGCGATAACGCGGTTGGCCGCATCGTAGACGATGCGCTGGCGCTGGTCGCTGCCGCTGGCCTTGAGTGCCGGCAGCTTGTCCTTGCCGGGCGCGATGCCCAGGCCGGCGACTGCAATCTTTTCGGCATAGCTGGTGCGGCCGGTTACATTGCCGTTCTTATCGTATTCCAGCTTGCTGACTTTGCCGGCGCCATCAACGATGTATTCCACCTGGCCATCGGCATTGTAAATATTCCACTGCGCGCCATCGTGACCAAGGTCGGTGCTGACACGTTCCAGCAAGGCCGCCGTATCGCTGGCCGTACTACGCGGCTGAGGCATGCTGCGCAGTTCTGTTTCCAGATCCAGCGCTTTGGCAATCCGGCTGGTTTTCGTCAGGCGGCCCGCTGCATCGTACTCGTTCAGCGTCACCGCGCCAGCCGGGTCGATGCTGCCGCGAAGACGGTTGTTGGCATCGTAGGCGAAACGGGTTGGATACTGATTGGCGTCCTTGCGCGCGATGACGTTGCCGTTGCCGTCGTACTCGTATTCGGTGCGCAGATCCAGCCCCTTGGGATTGCGCGATGCCGGATCGACGACTTCGGCAATGCGCCGGCCCAGGTTGTCGTACTCGTAGACGGTAACGCGGCCTGCAGGGTCGGTCACGCTCAGCGTCTTGCCGCGACCGTCGTATTCGAACCTGGTTTCCAGCTTCGCGCCATTCTCGTCCACGATGACCGACTTGAGCTGGCCCTTCCTGTCGTAGGCATTGCGCGTGACGATGCCGCGCGGGTCGGTCACCGTCTGCACCTGGCCCAGCGCATCGTAGCTATACTTGGTGCTCAGTTTCAGCGGCCCGTTTACGTCGACGGTCTTGCTCAGGACGCGGTTGGCGGCATCGTAGGCGAATTCGGTCACGGTGCCGTTGGCGTCCGTGCTCTGCCACAGGCGGCCAGCCTGGTCGTAGGCATTTTTCACCTCTTCCTTCAAGGCGTTGACGGTCTTCAGCAGCTTGCCGTTGCGGTCGTATTCGAAGGTGGTGGTGTTGTTATTGCCGTCGATCAGTTCGATCTGCTGGCCGTAGCGGTTGTTGCGCACCACCTTCTTCACGCCTTCCGGCGTGGTCAGGGTGATGCTGCGCTGCTGGGTGTTGTACTCGGTGCGCGTGGTCTGGCCATTCGCATCGGTCTGGGTCAGCACGCGGTCGAAGGCGTCATAGGTCGCGGTGGTGGCGGGGCCGAGCGGCAGCTGGACCGATACCTGGCGGCCCAGCTTGTCGTAGCCGAAGCTGGTGACGTTGCCATTGGCGTCGCGGCGTTTTTCAGGGCGGCCGAAGGCATCGTAGTCGGCATGGGTCGACAGATTGGCGCCGCCAAGGTCGGAGACGGTATCGGTCAGCTGCCCACGGCGGTTGTAAGCCAGGGTATCAGTGACGCTTCTACCATCCTTGATCTGCGTGGTGCGGGAGTCGAGCTGGCCAAACGCGTCGTAATGCAGGCTGGTGACAAAGCCCTCGGCATCGGTCTGGCTGGTCAGCAGGCCGCGCGCGCCGTACGCATAGCGCACGACGGTATCGCTCGCGCTGGCCAGACTGGCAACGAGTTCACGAATATCGGCCTCGTTGCCGCCGCTGAGCGGCTGCAGGCGGGCGCTGTCGATGCGGGTGGCGTAGGTGGTGCTGCGTGCCAGGCGGTTCTGCGCGTTGTAGCTGCGCGCCTCGACTTCGCCGGCGGCGTTGATGCTGTGGCTCAGGCGGCCATCGCGGTCGTAGTAGTACAGGGTGCGGTTGCCGGCAGCATCGACCATCATGCGGCGCCGGCCCTGCGCGTCGTAGGAGAACTGGGTGCTGTATTGCTGCCAGATGGCCTCGACCTCCTCCTGCGCACCGCTCGCCGGGTACTTGGCCGCACCTTCCGCCGACAATTCGGCCACCAGCCGGCCAAACGCATCGAAGCGGCGCAGCTGGCTGCGTTCGTCCGTGGCGCCCGGCGCCACAATGGTGGCGCTGCGCTGGCCATCGAGATCGTAGACATAACGGGTCACGGTGCCGTCGGGCGCCGTCTCGCTTTTCAGCTGGTTCAGCGCATTGTAGTCGTAGCTGCTGGTCTGGGCTTCGCCCGCGCCTTGGGCCAGTTTGTCCAGATCGCTGCCGGGCGCATAGCCGGCCTCCTTGGCGTAGCGGGTTTTGCTGCTGAGCTGACCGTTGGCATTGTAGGCCAGACGGGTCAGATAGCCCTGGCCATCGATGCTGGCAATGAGCTGGCCTTTGCCGTCGTAGACCTGGTAGGTGCGGATCGCGGCGCCACCTGGCAGCAGGGCGCTGAAGCTGCCGCTGGCGCGCAGGGCGGCCGTGGTTGGCGTGGCGTAGGACGCGGTTTCGACCAGGCGGCCGGCGTTGTCGTATTTGTGCTCGGTCAGATAGCCGTCGGCATCGAGCGTGCCTTGCAGCTTGCCGTCCTTGTCATAGAACAGGCGGCTCGTGCGGTCGGTGGCCGAGGTCGCGGCCGACGGCAGCGCATTGGGATTGTCGACGCTGACGCGGGCGGCGTAGCGCACGGTGGCGACAATGCGCGATTGGCCGTCGTAGCGCGTTTCGGTCAGATAACCGGCCGCGTCGACACTCTTGACCAGGCGCCCGGCGGCATCATAGGCGCGGTATTCGATTTCATCGCCGGCACCCGGCGTCAGCGGCAAATCGGCCAGTTCCAGCGCTTCGTCAGTGCGTCCCTTGCCGGCGGCGAGCTGGCCGATATCGACCGCCTTGGCATAGCGAATCAACTGCTGCAGCTGACCTTCATTGTTGTAGCGGTATTCGCTCAGGCTGCCGTCGCCATCGACCTCGGCGCGCTTGCGGCCCAGGCTGTCATAGAAGGCGTAGCTGCGGCTGCCGCCGAGCGGCAAGGTCCAGCGCGGACGGCCGTTGCGGTCGTAGCCATAGAAGGTTTCGCTGGCGGTGACGTCATTGGTGCCGCGTTCCTGAATGCTCAGCAGACGGCCCGAGGTGTCGTAGGTGGAAACGGTGCTGTGGCCGCTTGCCTGCGTCACGGTGGTTTGCGTGCTCAGGTAAGACTTGCCATTGATGCTGCGCATGAGCGGCGTCTCATCGACCACCGTGGAGGTCTTGGGCACGCCGGGGCGGCGCGTGCTGATCAGGCGGCCCACGCCATCGTAGATATAGCTGGTGAGGTTGTTGTCGGCGTCAAAGGTTTGCTGCAGCTGGCCGGCTTGGTTGTAGACATAGCGCAAGGCGGACTGGCTGCCATCGGTGACACCGTTGCCGGCAGTATCGAGTTTGGCGTAGCTGGTGCTGCTGGCCAGCAAGCCGCGCTGGTCGTAGCCGAAGTCGGTGCGCAGCGCCTGCTTTTTCAGATCGGCGCTCAGGCCATTGGCCCAGGCCGCCAGGTCCGCCTCCTGCGGCGCGCGGGTCATGCTCAGATTATCCAGCAGGATGGCGGCGTCATTGCCTGCCGCGATATTCGGTCCCGAAGTCGACTCCGCGTTGAAGGTTGGCTGGCTGCCTGGCGCAAACTCGTTGCGCCAGCTGTAGCCGCTGGCGCGTTCGCTGCCTTTCTCGTAGACATATAGAATCGCCGTGCCTTTAGGCTCGGTCTCGATCTCCACCACGTAGGTAGCGCCGGGTTTGATCGGCCCCAGGATCTTGCCGGCCTGGGAAGAGCCTATCCAGGAGTTGACCACCAGTCCATAGCCATTGAAAGCCACGGACAGCCGGCGCGCGCTGGGCGTATTCCAGCTTCCGCCGCTCAGGCCCATGCCCAGGGTGGTCTCCAGCGGCAGCGGCTTGGTGGGCATGGTGGCTTCAAACCGGAAGTTCGTGCCCAGCGGTTTGGCACCAAAGTAGATGCCGAAATAATCGACATTAGGCTGGTTAGTGGCCGTGAACTTGATGGCGCCATTACTGGCGACAATACTGCCAGTGCCGGGGTTGGTACGCAGGCCAGCCAGGCCATTGCTGAAATCATAAGTACTCATCGGCAGCGTCAACGACAGCGGTGCCGCATGGGCGATGGTGCTGGTGCGCTGGCCGCGCGCGTCGTAGCGCATTTCGGTGACGCGGTTTTCCGGACTGACGATGAAGCGCAGATGGTTCTTGTCGTCGTAGACGTAGCGCGTGGTCTGGGCATCGCCCGCCAGGGCCGGGCCGGCGGCATCGGGATCGGGCTGCACATACTTCGTTTCCGTTTGCAGCTGGTTCAGACCGCCAAAGGAACGTTCGACGACATTGCCCTGGGCGTCGCGTTCATAGATGCAGTTGCCGTTGAAGTCGTAGCGGTAGACCGTTTTATTGCCATTGGCATCGGTATAGGCGGTGACATTGCCGCTGGCGTCGTACTCGAAGCCATTGCTGTTGCCGCCGCCATTGAGCGTGTCGGCCTGGCTCAGCGATTTGAGCTGGCCGGCCGCGTCGAAGGTGAAGCTGCGGCTCAGGCCCGTGCTGTCGGTGGCCGATGCCGTTTTCTTGGCCGGGTCATACACATAGCGGGTGCTGCGGCCAGCCTCGTCGCTGGTCTGCGCCACCACCCAGTTGGCGCCGAGCTGCTGGTATTGGATGGCCAGCTGGGCGCCGTCGTGCTGCTCGATCAGGGTCACGCGCTTGCTGTCGCCGTCGTAGCTGTAGCGGGTCCAGACGATCCTGTCGTCGGCAATGTGGTTGTTTTCCGGCGACAGGTCGGTGCTGACTTTGCTCAGGCGGTTGGCGTTGTCGTATTCGTAGCGCACCCGGGTCTGGGCCACGACCAGGCCCTGGGCATTGGTGAAGCGGGTTTCGATTTCGCCCAGGTTGTTGCCGCTGTATTTGAGCACGGTCGAACCGCCGCTGCTGTCGTCGATCTGGCTCAGCAGGCCGTTGGCGTTGTAGGCGTAGTTCAGGCTGTTGCCATCGAGGTCACGCGAACCGATCAGACGGCCGCCATTGTTGGCGTCATAGATCTCGGTGACGCGCGTGCTGCCCGAAGTCCAGGTCCATTGGGCCTTGGCGCTGTCGTAGCTCAGGCTGTCATAGGCGCCGGCGCCGTCGCTGCTGCGGTAGGCCTGGGTGGCGCGGTCGTAGGTGAAAACGGTGATGGCGCCGTCGCCGCCAACGCGGCTGATGGTGCTCTTTTCCGTGTTCAGGGTGCCATCCAGGTTGCCGACGCTGCGCGACAGGCTGAGTTTCCAGTTGTCGCCGTTATCGTCGTTGAACTGGCCCTGGGAATTGTAGGTGCGGATCAGCGACTGGCCGAGGCCGGTGGCGGCGAGGAATTCATCCTGGTGCTGCAGCACCAGATTGCCGGTGGCGGCATTGACGTAGATATTATCGCCATTCCTGCCCAGTTGCGCGGCGCCGAACTGGCCGCGCTGGCCCAGGGTTGCCGCCGTGCTGTTGACCAGGCCCAGACCATTACCGCCGACAATCGCTACCATAGCATTCCTTCTATTGATTAGTTAGTAATGCCACTCCTCGCGGAAATGGCAGGCGCCGGCGTTTCTTCGGCCAGGCGCTCTATTCAAAAGAAGGTATCCAGGGATTTTCGGAAAAGTTTAGGAATTTTTTAAGTTTTTTTCAACCAGCCTTCGGGTAGCCTGTTATATCGGCGATTTCCTGGTACATCGGCTGCAAACGTTGATACATTTTCAAGTATACGCGCCGGTACAGCTGATCGTAGACCTTGCGGTTGGCCTCGATCGGTTGGAACACGCGGCCGGGGCGGGTCATGGCGCGGATGGCGCTGTCGAAGCCGGCATGCAGGCCCAGAGCCGCTGCCACCGAGATGGCGGCGCCAAGTCCCGAGGCTTCATAAATATGGGCACGGGCGGCGGGCAGGCCGAAGACGTCGGCCGTCAGCTGCATGGCAGCGTCGCTTTGCGAGCCGCCGCCGGCGACACGCAATTCGGTGATGCGCGTGCCGCCGCGCTTTTCGATGCGCTCCTTGCCTTCCCTCAGCGCATAGGCCACGCCTTCCAGGATGGCGCGGTACATATGGGCGCGCGTATGCACGTCGCCGAAGCCGATCATCGAGCCTTTCGCTTCGGGACCGGGGAAGCGGATGCCGGGACTCCAGTAAGGCTGCAGCATCAGGCCCATGGAGCCGGGGGGCACTTCGTGGACCAGGGTATCAAACAGCGCTTCCGGCACCAGTCCCTGCTCGGCGGCGGCCATCTGCTCGCGGTCGCCGAACTGCTCCTTGAACCAGTTGACCATCCAGTAGCCGCGGAAGATCTGCACCTCGGTGCTGTAGGCGCCGGGAACCGCGGCCGGATACGGCGGGATATATGGCGTGACTTCGATGTATTTGCGGTTGGTGGTGTTGATGGTGGCCGTGGTGCCGTAGCTCAGGCAGCCGATATGCGGTTCCAGCGCACCCGCGCCGATCACTTCGCAGGCTTTGTCGGCGGCGGCGGCCACCACCGGCACGCCTTGCGGAATACCTGTCATGCGCGATGCATCGGCCGTGATGGCGCCGATCACGGTGCCCGGCTCCACCAGCTCCTGCAGCATCTCGGGGCGGATCGCCAGCGCCTGCCATTTCCAGTCCATAGCGCCGGCCCAGCGGTGCTTCTTGTAGTCGAAAGGCAGATAGGCGACCTGGGAACCGATGGAGTCGACGTGGCGGCCGGTCAGGCAGAAATTCAGATAGCCGGAGAGCAGGACGAATTTGTCGGTGCGCCGCCAGATGTCGGGCTGCTGGTCGGCGATCCAGTTGATCTCGGCTTCGCGCTGAAAGTAGGCGATGGTGCCGTCCACCCGCGCCAGCTTGAAGGCGGTGCGCCAGAAGGCATTCAGCTGCGGCACCTGTTCGGTGCGGCGCTGGTCCAGCCAGGTGATGGCGGGACGCAGCGGCTTGCCATCCTTATCCAGATTGATCACCGTGCCGCGCTGCGTGGTGACGGCCACGCCCATCACGGCGCCGGCGGGAATCGATGATGTGTCCCACAGGCGCTGGCAGGCCGTGCAGACCGCCTGCCAATAGGCTTCGGCCTTGTGCTCGGCCCAGCCGGGATGATCGGAGTAGTAGGCTTGCAGATGCACCTGGCTTTTCGCGGCCAGTTCGCCGTTGGCCTTGAACAGCAAGGCGCGCACGCTTTGCGTGCCGTTATCGATGGATAGGATGTATTGGTCAGCCATACTGTCTCTTGGTCCCCTGCTCTGGCGGCAAGCTGTAATGAGCTTCGCATAATGCCAGATATGCGCTCTCCTCGGTACGCCAGCGCTGCTCGCTCCAGCCCAGCTCCGGCTGGCAGATGGCCTTCACGCGCGGCAGGATGGCGGCCGCGCCGTTACGCAGCAGCAGGCCGACGCGGGTGCGGCGCAGCAGCAGGTCGTCCAAATGCTGCACCGCTTCGTGGCGCGCGGCCCAGCGCAGCTGCGCCCACAGGGTTTCGGTGCCGGGGATGGTTTGCAGCTCGGCGGGATGGGCGGCATCCAGCAAGGCTTGCGCTTGCGCACCGTAGCGGCCTTGCAGGCGGCTTGCCTGCCCGGGCGGTAGGCCGCGCCGGTAGTGCAGTGCCGGCGCGGTGGCGAAGATGGGCTGCTGGCGCAGATCGTCATTCCAGCCGGGCAGCAGGGTTTTGGCCTGCTTCAGCGCGTCGAGCGCCATCACGCGGAAAGTGGTCAACTTGCCGCCGGTGATGGTCAGCAGGCCATTTTCCAGCCACAGCGCATGCTCGCGGGTTTCCTTCGAGGGATCGGCCTGGCCGCTGTCGATCACCGGGCGCACGCCGGCATAGGTGGCGATGATGTCGTCCTCGCGCAGATCCAGTTCGGGGAACTGCCGGCGCAGCGCGGTCATCAGGTAGTCCACCTCCACGCGGGTGATGGCCGCTTCATGGCACAGATCCTCGCCATGATCGAGGTCGGTGGTGCCGACCAGGGTAACGCCTTCCCACGGAAAGGCGAAGACCGGGCGGCCATCCTGCGGGTGCATCAGGCTCACCGCCTGCGCCAGCGGCAGGCGCCAGGCCGGCAGCAGCAGGTGGCTGCCGCGCAAAGGACGCAGGCGGCGCGGCGCCCCGCCCTGCGCCCGCAGCGCATTGGCCCAGGCGCCGGTGGCACTGATCACGACTTTGGCCTGCACCATATGCGTTGCGCCACCCGCGTCCAGCTCATCGCGCAGTTGCGCGCCGCGCACGCTGCCGCCTTCACGCAGCAAGCCTTGTACGGACAGGTAATTGAAGGCCGTGCCGCCATGCTGCTGCGCTTCCTGCAGCACGCGCATGACCAGGCGCGCGTCGTCGGTTTTGGCGTCGGTATAGCACATGCCGCCGCGCAGCCCCTCGACGTCGATATGCGGGGCCAGTTGCAGAAACTCGTCGCGGGGATAGTAGTGGCGGCTGCGCTGGCCGGCCATGCGGTCATAGATGGCAAGACCGAGCAGGAAGGCGCGGCGTCCCGGCTTGCGGCCCACGTAGTCGCCGAAGGCGAAGCTTTGCGGCTCGACCAGTCCGGCAGCCTCGCGCAGCAAGGCTTCCCGCTCATGGACGGATTCGCGCGTCAATGCGAACTGGCCCTCCTTCAGGTAGCGCAGGCCGCCGTGCACCAGCTTGGACGAGCGGCTCGACGTGCCCCAGGCGAAATCGCGCTGTTCGACCAGCAGCGCGCGCAGGCCGCGCCGCGATGCCTCCAGCAAGATGCCCGCGCCGCAGATGCCGCCGCCGACGATGAGCACATCCCATTCCTGCGCCAGCAGCTGGCGCAGCTCCGCCCGCCCGCCGGGCCGCCAATGCGGGGCGTTCATGCCGCCAACCCCTGCGGCGGCACCAGCTTGCCCGGGTTGAGCAAGCCTTCCGGGTCAAAGTGGCGGAACACGGCCTGCATGGCGGCGATGCCAGCCGCGCCCTTCTCCGCTTCCAGATAGGGTGCATGGTCGCTGCCCACGCCGTGCTGGTGGCTGATGGTTCCGCCGTTGTCCACGATGACGCTGCTGACCGCGTGCTTGAGTACCTTCCAGCGCGCCAGATCGTCTTCGTACTTGCCCGCCAGGCGGTAAACAAAGGTGGTGTACACGCTGGCTCCTTGCGCATACAGGTGCGAGAGGTGGGTGTAGACGTGCACTTTTTCGCCGTACCCGGCCAGCGCGCTTGCGGCCGCGCCTTCCACCGCCTGCATCATGCTTTCCACGCGCGTCCAGTCCACCGCCGTTTCCACCGTGTCGATGGCGTAGCCGTACTGCCAGGCCGCGTTGCGCAGGTAGACGTTGCGGAAGCGGTTCTGCTTCCATTTATCGCCCATCATGCGGCCGATATGCACGCCATGATGCCGGCGGCACTGGCCCAGCGCGGCGCGCATGGCCGCCTTGGCCTGGGTCTTGCCGCCGCTGGCGCCGATCATCAGCATGCATTTGCCGTCGCGGCAGCCGCGCAGGGAGAGCCAGGTTTCCAGTGCGCCGATCAGGCGCTTGTGGCCGGCCAGCGCCAGCATCGTCACCGTTTCCACGGCATTCGACAGGCGCAGCATCGACAATCCCATGCGCCCTTGCGCCAGCTCGCGCGCCGCCGCTTCGGCCTGCTGCCAATTGGGGAAGAAGACGGCGTGGAAGGCCTCATATTCCGGCACCTTGCTGACGCGCACCGTGGCTTCGGTCAGAATGCCGAGACGTCCTTCGGAGCCGAGCACCAGCTCGCGCAGATCGGTGCCGGCCGCCGATGCCGGGAAGGCCTGCACTTCCAGCGTGCCTTGCGGCGTTTCCACCACGCCGCCAGCAAAGGTCTGCTCGATGCGGCCATAGCGCAGCGATTGCTGGCCCGAGGAGCGGGTAACGATCCAGCCGCCCAGGGTCGAATATTCAAACGATTGCGGATAGTGGCCCAGCATGAAGCCGTGGGCGCGCAGCGCCGCCTCCAGGTCAGGCCCCAGCACACCAGCGCCGAAGGTCGCCAATTGCGACTGCTGGTCGAGATGGATCAGGCGGCACAGGCGGGTGGTGTTCACGGCCAGCGTCAGGCGGAAAGGATCGAGCACCGTCAAGTGGCCCGCCACGCTGGTGCCGCCGCCATGTGGAATCAGGGCCACGCCATACAGCCGCGCATAGTTGATCAGTTCACGCACTTCCTGGCTGCTTTCCGGGAAGGCCACGCCATCCGGCGCGGGACCGATGCGGCCATAGCGCAGCTTGAGCCAGTCCGGCAGGCTTTGGCCCAGCGCATTGCGCAGCCGGGTCTCGGGACTGCTGTCGATCAGGCGGTGCGGCGGCAGGCGCGAGGCGCCCAGCTGCGCGCAGGCCTGCTCGAAACTGGCGTCCGCCACCGGACTGCCATTGCCGATGCGCGCGGCCAGAAAGCCCAGCGCATCCTCATTCAGGGCGAATTCAATCGCCTCGTCCCCCCAGCCATTCCAGCGTCGCATCGTTCTTGTCCCCTGTGCGAGGCGCTTGCTATACTGGCAAGCACCATTAGTCATTGACACAAGATTAAGCCGCCAGCCGCTGGCGGTATTGCGCATTCATGACACCAGCCTTGTTCGATTATGCCAAGTTCCCCGCCTGAAGCGCCGCGCACCACTGCCGGGCGCGTGGCCGGCTCCTATCTGCAGCCCCTGCTGGAAGCGGCGGCGGCGCGCGGGGTGCAGGCGGCGGCGCTGGAACAGGCGGCCGGCCTGGAAGCCGGCACGCTGACGCCGCTGCTCGACGCCTTGCCAGCCGATAGCTACGTGCGCCTGCTCGATGCCGGCGCCGCCTTGTGCAGCGATCCGCATTTCGGCCTGCATGTGGGCGAGCGCGTCAAACTGGGCACCTACAGCGTGTACGGCCTGATCCTGCTCAGTTGCCGCGACTTCGGCCAGGCGCTGGAACAGACCATGCGTTACGAGCAGCTGGCCCATGACCTGGGCCGTTCGGAGTTGCGGGTGGAAGACGGCACGGCGGCCTATTGCTGGCATAGCCACTATCCGGTGGCCCAGCGCCATCTGGTGGACAGCGTGTTCGCCGGCATCCGCGTATTCGGCAACTGGCTGGCGGGCCAGCAGCTGCCGACCGGCGCGCTGGCCCTGATGCACGATGGCGGCGATCCGGCCGGCCATGGCGAATACCAGCGCGTGCTCGGCACCCTGCCCCGCTTCGGCGCCGGCGCCAATATCGGCTATTTCGATGCGCGCATGCTGCAATGGCCAGTGCCGAATGCCGACGTCAGCCTCTATCCGGTCTTGCAGCAGCACGCGGAACAATTGCTGCGCCAGCGCGCCGCCCGGGCGCAAGCCGATGTGGTGGCCCAGGTGCACGCTGCCATCCTGCGCGGCCTGGCCCAAGGCCAGGGCCGCCTGGCGCCCGTGGCCGAGGAATTGAAACTCAGTCCACGCACCCTGCAGCGCAAGCTGGCCGAGGCCGGCGCCAGCTTCCAGCAGGTGCTGGACCAGGCGCGCTTCGCCCTGGCCCAGGATTATCTGCGCCAGCCTGGCTTGAGCCTGGTGGACATCGCCTTCCTGCTTGGCTTCCAGGAGCAGAGCGCCTTCACCCACGCCTTCAAGGAATGGGCCGGCCGCAACCCTGGCGCCTGGCGCGAGCAGGCGCTGGGCGCCTAAACCTCGCTGCCGCGCACCCGCACGAAGGGACCGATGCAGGTCTTCGTGTCGCGTTTATGGCACATCAGGAACATATTCTTGGAGGGATGGAACAGGATGAAGCTGGCCACCGACTGGCCGACCTGGGTAATCTCGCCGGTGCAATCCTGCTTGCCGTTGTCCTTCACGATCTTGTCGCTGGAGGCGTAGAAGCCCTGTTCATCGGGCTGGTCGGCGATCACAAACTCGGTCTCCGCCACTTCCGAGGCGCTGGTAATCAGGGAGGTACCGTCGGCGCGGATGCGGTAGACCTCATGGCAGGAGCCGTCCGGCACCACAAAGCGCCAGGTGCCGACAATCGGATGGTCGTCGCGCACCGGCAAGGCCACCGCAGCGGCCGTCGCCACGCCGAACAGCGCCGCGGCGCCCAGGGCAAGCGTAAACGGGGTTTTCATGGCATACCTCGGCGTGAAGGACGCTTGCGCGGCAATATCCTTAGTATATGCCTGCCGGACCGTTTGCACGCGCCCCATACACGGGCTACAACACTATTTCTCGGCGACGGACTTCAGTTGCGCCAGGCCTTTTTCGAAGTCCTTGCCGATCATCTTGTCCATGCTGAGGAAGACGCTCATGAGCTTCGAGACAAAGGGCATGGGGGCGCTCATGGACCAGTTGACCAGGGTGCCGTCGCCGTCCGGCTGCAGGCTGAAGTCGGCACTGTTCTGCGAAGCGAAGGGGCGTATGAATTCAAGCTTGACGCTGACCTTGGCAGGACTGGGATTGTCGACGATCTCCATACGGCCCTGCCCCACCTCATCGTTGCCGTTCCAGGCGTAAGCGGCACCCTTGCCGCTCTGCGGGCCTTCAAATCTACGCTGCATTTTCGGGTCGAGCTTCTCCCACGGCGACCAGGCTTGCCAGTTGTGGAAGTCGTTCAGGTAAGCGACGATTTTTTCAGGGGGCGCCTTGATGGTGGTACTGCGCTGCACGATGAAGGTGTCCGGCTTGGAGGCGGCCAGGCCGAGGATTATGAGGAAAATGACGATGAGGCCAAGGCTGATTTTTTTGATCATGGATGTCTCCTCTCTGCGAGCGGCTTATCAGAAACACAAGGCTATCACATAAACAGGGAAAAGCGCTCACCGCCCCGCCTTGTTCTCCGGCTTGAGCGTCAGCTCCACATAATTGGCGGGGTCGAGATAGCGCTGCGCGGCAAGCTGCAGCTCCGCGCTGGAGAGCTTCTCGAAGCGCTCCTCGAAATGCAGGAAGAGTTCCGGATCGATCTTCTCCATGCGCGCCGCCATCAGCTGCTCCAGCCAGTAGCCGTTGCTGCGCAGCTGATGGCGGTTGCCGATGCGCCAGTTGGCCTTGACCTTGTCCAGGTCGGCCGCCTCCGGCCCCTGCGCCTGCAGCCTGCGCACCTCGGTGGCGATGGCAGCGATCACCTTGGCCGTGTTTTCTGGCGCGCAAGGCAGATACAAGACCATGCCGTAGTTCTGGTACGGCAGTTCGTCCAGCCACCCTCTCGCGTAGCCGCTGTAAATCAGGCTTTGCTGCTCGCGCAATACCTCGTTGATACGGATATTCAGTACCTCCAGCAGCGCCTCCAGCGCCGTGCGCGCGGCCATGCTGTAAGGCGCCTCGCCGCGGAACGTGAGCAGCACGATGCCCTGCTCCTCCATGCCCTTGCGCAGCTCGCGCTTGATCACGCCGCGCGCCGGACGCACGCCGTGGTCCCGCGCCTGCTCCGGCAAGGCGTGGACCGGCAAGGTGCCCAGGTAGCTGGCCAGCAGCGGCTTGACCTGTTCCGGATCGAAGCTGCCAACGAGATAGAAGGTCAAGCCCTGGGCATTGCCCATCCTCTCCTTGAAAATGGCATGGGCGCGCTCCAGCTTGAGCTTATCCATATCCTCCGGGGTCTGCCGCAGGCCACGCGGCTGGCCGTGGAACAGGATGGCATTCAGCTCATTGAACATATACGTCTCCAGGTCCGGATGCGGATTGAGCATTGCCTCCCTCCAGCCATCGACGGAAGCGCGGAAGCGTGCTTCCTCCATGCGCGGCTGCAGCATGCTCATATGCAGCAGCTGCAGCATGCTTTCGATATCGCGCCGGCTGGAGGCGCCGTCGATGCGCTCTTCCAGCTCATTGATGTTGAAGTTGACGGTGGCATTCTGTCCAGCCAGGATCTTGGCGATATCCTGTTCGGCAAAATCCCCCATGCCCATGCTCATGATCAAGAGGCTGGCGTAATAGGCGTTGAGATAGTCGTCGCCTTCATACAGCGAATAGCCGCCATGGCGCACAGCGCCCAGCAGCACCTCATCGTTCTGAAAATCGCTCGGGCGCAGCACCACTGTCACGCCATTGCCCAGCACCAGTTCCGTCGTGCCCGGCACTTTATTCACGCTTTCATTGGCGATGCGGCCGCCGGACGGACGTGCCGCCATCAGGCTGGCGGGCAGCGGCCGCGACTCCTGCGCCTCCACCTTGTCTTTCTGCGCCGCCTCCAGCGCGGCCAGCAGCTGCGCAGCGGACGGCACCGGCTTCTCCTCCCCGCCCGCATACATCAGCAGCCGGGCCTGGGATGGTTCCAGAATCCGGCGCGCCGTCCGGTTCACTTCCTCCAGCGTGATGCCGGGGAACAGCTCCGCCGTCAGCTTGAGCTGATAGGCGGCGCCCGCCAGCGGCTCCTGGTGCAGGAAGTGGGCGACGAAGCCCTGCGCGTAGCCGGCCGACCATGCCTTGTCGCGCTCCGCATCGGCGCGTTCCATCTGGCCCAGATAAATCTTTTTGAAGCGCGCCAGCTCCTGCTCGTTCACGCCGAAGCGGCGCAGCCTTTCCACCTCCTGCACCAGGGCAGCCAGCGTGGCGGCAGCGCCATCCTGGCCCGGCATGGCGGAAACCTGAAAGTTGACGTAGTCGCCCACCAACTGGGTAAAGCCGGTATCCGGCTCCAGAAAGGGCGGCGCCGCGCCACCCGTGCGTCCAGCCAGGCGCTCGCCCAGCACGCCAAGAAAGAGCAGCTGCAGCAGATGTTCGCGGTACTCGCCGTGGGTCCGGGGCGGCTTGCGCAGCTGGGTGGGATAGCACAGTGCCAGTGTATTGTTGCCGGCCTCAGGATCGGTCGCCACCACGGCGCCTGACTTGCTTTGCGGCGCCAACGGCGTCTCCACGCGCTCGCGCGGCCGGGCCGGATTCTTCAAGCCGCCGAAATGGCGCGCGATCAGGCGCTCCGCCTCGTCCGGTTCGATATCGCCGACGGCGATCACTGCCATCAATTCCGGGCGATACCAGTCGCGGTAGAAACGGCGCAGCGCTTCCGGTTTGAAGCTGCGCAGCACCTCATCCTTGCCGATCGGCAGGCGGCTGGCGTAGCGGCTGCCGTTCAGCAACCGGGGCAGCAGCACGCGCCCCATGCGCTGGCCCGGCCCCTTGCCCAGGCGGGATTCTTCCAGCACCACACCGCGCTCGGCGTCGATATCGTCCTCGTTCAGGCTCAGGCCATGCGCCCAGTCTTCCAGTACCTGAAAGCCCTTCTCCACATTCGCCTTGTCGCCGGTGGGCAGGGGCAGCAGATAGATCGTATCGTCGAAGTTCGTGTAGGCATTCAGGTCGGCGCCAAACTTCACGCCGATCGACTGCAGCCAGGAGACCAGCTCATTCTTCCTGAAATGGCGGCTGCCGTTGAAGGCCATATGCTCGGTGAAATGGGCCAGGCCGAGCTGGTCCTCATCCTCCTGCATGGAACCGGCCTTCACCACCAGGCGCAATTCCAGCTGCTTTTCCGGCAGCGCGTTCTTGCGGATGTAGTAGCTCAGACCATTTTCCAGCTTGCCGAGCCTGGCCTCGGGCGCCACCGGGATGCGCGTATCCAGCGCATTGGCAATCCCGGCGGCATGCGCCGGCAGCACGCAGGCTGCCAGCGCCACGACGCAGATCCGGACCTGCGCCAGCGTCATTCGCCGGCCTTCGGCTCCGGCTTCAGTACCATCTGCACATAGTTTTCCAGATCGAGGTAGCGCTTGGCCGTGGCCTGCACGTCCTGCGCCGTGATGGCATTGCCGCGCGCAACGCGGGTCAGGATGGCTTCAGGATCGCGGCCGTCCTGCTGCACCGCCTGCAGATGCGACAGCCAGTGGCCGTTCTCGCGCATGGCGCGCAGGTCGCCCTTGCTCCAGCCCTCTTTCACCTTGGCCAGGTCGGCCGCCTCGGGACCGCTCTCCTGCACCTTGCGGATCTCCTCCAGCGCGGCGGCCACCACCTTGTCCACGTTCTCCGGACCGCAAGGCAGGTTCAGCGTGATCGAATACGCGCCATACGGCTGCTTGTGCAGGGCGCCATGGAAGCCGCCGCTATAGATCAAGCCTTTCTGCTCGCGCAGCACTTCGTTGACCTTGATGTTCAACACTTCCATCAGCGCCTGCAGGCGCAGCTGGGCTTCCGGCGAGTACTCCGCGTCACCGGCAAAGGTCAGCATCACCAAGCTCTTTTGCTCTTTTCCCTTGAGCACTTCGCGCTTGACCACGCCGCGCACCGGACGCACGCCACGGTCCTTGAATTCGCTGACAATCTCGCCGGCCGGCAGCGTGCCCAGATAGCTGACCAGCAGCGGCTTGACCTTCTCCACGTCGAAGCTGCCCACCAGATTGAAGGTGAAGCCGCGCGCGCTGGCGAAACGCTCGCGGTAGATTTCCAGCACGCGGTCCAGCTGCACCTTGTCGAAATCCTCCGGCTTAGGCAGGCCCGGGGCCAGCGGATTATCGTTGAACATGGTCTTGACGAAGGCGTTCATGAAGCTCACTTCCGGAACGGCCTGGGAATTGCCGGCGATTTCCTTTTGACGGCCGATAAAGGCCTGGAACAGCGCTTCATCACGGCGCGGCTGGGTCATGCCCAGATACACCAGCTGCAGCATGGTTTCGATATCGGCGCTGCCCGAGCCGCCGCTGACGAACTCGGACAGTTCGCCAATGTTCAGGGAGACGCGCGCCGTCTTGCCTGCCAGGACCTTGCTCAAATCGAGCGGACTCAGATTCTTGATGCCCATCTGGCCGACAATGCTGGACGCGTAGCGCGCATTCTGCACATCGGCCACGCCATACAGGGATTGGCCGCCGAAGCGCGCGCCGCCCAGCTGCACCTGGTCGTTCTTGAAGTCGCTCGGCTTCAGCACCACCTTCACGCCATTGCCCAGCACCAGCTCCGTCGTGCCCAGCTTGGCGTTCACGCTTTCGCTGACGATGCTGCCGCCTTGCGGCGCCGCTTCCATCAACTGGCTGGCCAGCTGTTTTTCCTCATGCGCGGCCAGGGTCTGCTTCTCGGCTGCGGCGGCGGTGACCAGCAGCTCGGCCGACGTCGGCAGCGCCGCCTGCGCCTTGCTGGCGCCGGTGTACACCACCAGCTTGTTCTTCTGCGCCGGCACCGCCTTGCGGTAGGCGGCGTTGACTTCCTCCAGTGCGATCTTCGGCACCAGCTCATTGGTGATGTTGTACTCATGCTCGATGCCGGACATGGTTTCCTGCGTCAGGAAGTTGCGCGTGTACTCGCTGACGAAAGCGCCCGACTCCGATTTCTCGCGCTCCAGATACTGGCGTTCGATCCCGCGCAGGATGCGCTTCTTGCCGCGCTCCAGCTCCTCGGCGGTGAAGCCGAACTGGCGCGCGCGCTGCTCTTCCTGCAGCAGGGCCGTGATGGCCGGCAGGGCACCATCCTTGCCCAGCACGGCGCGCGTATTGAAGGCGTGATAGCCCGACACCACCTGGTCCATGGCTGCGCCACCGAACAGGAAGGGCGGATTGGCCTGCTGCGTCAGTTCGGCAATGCGCTGGTTCAGCATGCCGGTATACAGGCCTTCGATCAGCTTGGCGCGGTAGTCGCCGTAGGTCTGGCCTTCAGCTTTGGCGAAGATCGGATAGCGGATCATGACCGCATTGCCTCCCGCCTCCGGATCGGTGATGACCACACCTTCCGGCTTGCTGTAGGTCGGCACCTTGGCGTACAGACGCGCGCGCGGCTTGGCCGGATTCTTCAGGCGGCCGAAGTGGGCCTGGATCAGCTTTTCCGCCTCGGCCGGCTCGATATCGCCGACCGCGATCACCGCCATCAGGTCGGGACGATACCAGTCGCGGTAAAAGCGGCGGATCGCCTCCGGCTTGAAGTTGCGCAGCACCTCGACCTTGCCGATCGGCAGACGGTTGGCGTAGCGCGAACCGTTCAGCAGCTTCGGATACAGCACCTTGTTGATGCGGTCCATGGCGCCCTTGCCCTGGCGCTCCTCTTCCAGCACCACGCCACGTTCGCTCTCGATCGCCTCGTCCTTGAAGGCCACGCCATGCGCCCAGTCTTCCAGCACCTGGAAGCCGGTTTCCACGTTCTCCTTCTTATCGGTCGGAATCGGCAGCATATAGACGGTTTCGTCGAAGCTGGTGTAAGCATTCAGGTCGGCGCCGAAGCGCACGCCGATCGACTGCAGATAGGAAATCAGCTCGTTCTTCTTGAAATTCGTGCTGCCGTTGAAGGCCATATGCTCGGTGAAGTGGGCCAGGCCGCGCTGGTCCTCGTCCTCCAGGATGGAACCGGCCTTCACCACCAGGCGCAGCTCCAGGCGCTTTTCCGGACGCGCATTCTTCTGGATGTAGTAAGTCAGGCCGTTCGGCAGCTTGCCGACCTTGACGGCGGGCGACACGGGCAGCTTGTCGCCCAGCTTGATGTCGGCCTGGGCCAGCAGCGAGCAGCTGAACAGCACGGCGGCGGAAATGAGGCGAAGAGAAGTTTTCATGCAGTGGTGCTTTTCTGGATAGCCAATTTGGCAAGGGTAATAACAATACACTACGGCAACATCTTTGTGCTAGAAGCTTTCCTCATAAGCAAATTTTTTGTGGCGCTGCTACAATGCCACGGCCCGTCATGGCGACGGGCAACAACTTAATCAATACGTCTTCGGGGCGGGGTGCGATTCCCCACCGGCGGTAAGACCGGCAACGGTCAAGCCCGCGAGCGCCTGCGCAAGCAGGGTCAGCAGATCTGGTGCGAAGCCAGAGCCGACGGTATAGTCCGGATGAAAGAAGATGTGCGCTTTGCGCGATTTCCTGCGCCGTTCGCGGCACGGGAAGCCGTGTTCATTCGCTTTGCCCTGATGCGTTTTTCGCCCACTTATGCGAGGAGCGTTTCACATGTTAGTCAATTCCTACACCCTTCATAGCACCGACCTGGAAGGCCGCATCCACGCGGCACTGGAAGCCATGCGCGCCGGCGTGCCGGTCATCCTGCTGGACGATTTCGACCGCGAAAACGAAGCCGACCTGATACTCGCCGCCGACAAGCTGACGGTGGAAAGCATGGCCCTGCTGATCCGCGAATGCAGCGGCATCGTCTGCCTGTGCCTGCCCGCCGACAAGGTGCGCGAACTGGAACTGCCGCCCATGGCCGCCGAAAACGGCAGCCGCTTCGGCACCCCGTTCACCGTCTCGATCGAAGCGCGCGACGGCGTGACGACGGGCGTCTCCGCCGCCGACCGCGTCACCACCATCCGCGCCGCCACTGCGCGCCACGCCAAGCCCGAAGACATTGTCCGTCCCGGCCACATCTTCCCCCTGCGCGCCGCGCCCGGCGGCGTGCTGGAACGCGCCGGCCACACCGAAGGCTCGGTCGACCTGGCCCGTCTGGCCGGTCTGCAACCGTATGGCGTGCTGTGCGAACTGATGAACCCCGACGGCACCATGATGCGCGGCGAAGCCATCGAACGCTTCGCCGAGCAGCACGCCATGCCCATCCTCACCATCGCCGAGCTCATCACTTGGCGCCGCCAGCACGGCTAAGCCCGCCACCGTTTGCGCCAAATCAAACAATGTCCAACCCTGGTGTCAGGCACCGGAGTAGGACATTGTTTGCGCTGGATCAAAGAATGTCCGACCCTGGTGCCTGACACCAGGGTTGGACATTTGCTGATTTAGATCAAAGGCTGCTTTGGACTTAGTGGCCGGCTTGCAGGGTGGCGTCGGGGTCGGGGCCGCTTTGCGGCTGGTGCTGGCGGACGTGCTGGTGTACCAGCAGGCAGGCGATGCCGTAGGCGAGACCGATGGCGCCGAAACCGAGCGCCAGGCGCAAGCCCCAGTCTTCCACGGCATGCAGAATGCTGCCCATGGCGGCAACGCCGACCAGGGCGCCGATCTGGCGGTTGGCGTTCAGCGCGGCGGCGGCGATATTGGCGTGGGTCTTTCCCGCGACTTGCATCACCGTGGTCGTCATGGCGGGGATGGCGAGGCCGATGGCCAGGTACATCAGCAGCACGCCGGCCATCATCAAGAGATAGGGCGTGTGCGGCCCAGTGCGGGTCAGCGCGGCGCCCATCAGGGCGCTGACGGCTAGGCCGCCCAGCAGCGAGGGCCGGGTGCCGGTGCGCGCGATGACGCGGCCGGACAGGAAATTGCCGATGGTGCTGGCGGCCAGCATGGGCAGAATCTTCATCCCCGTCTCCAGCGCGTTGGAGCCCTGCGCCTGCTGGAAGAATAGGCTGAGCAGGAAGATCTGGCCGAATACGGCGAAGTTGATCAGGAAACCGGTGAAGTTGGCGGCGGCAAAGCTGCTGCTGGCCAGCAGTGCGCGCGGCAGAATCGGGTGGGCTGCGGCGCGCTCGCGCCATACCAGCACGGTGGCAAACAGCAAGGCCAGCAAGGAGGCGATGGCCACCGAAGGCGAGGTCCAGCCGCGCACCGGACCTTCGATCAGCAGGAAGCTGAGCGCGGCCAGCGTCAGCACGCCCAGTACGTGGCTGAGCATGGATAGCGGACGCCGATGCGCGGCCGGTGCCGGCGCCAGCATCTGCGCCAGCACGATGCCCGCCAGTCCCAGCGGCAGATTAATCCAGAACACGCTGCGCCAGCCGAATTCGTGCACCAGCAGGCCGCCCACCAGCGGTCCGATGGTGGCGGCGCAGCCCACCAGTGCCGACCAGGTGCCGACCATGCGGGTGCGCGCCGTGTCGTTTGGCGCGGCGTGGGTCAGCAGGCTCAATGAGCTGGGCATGAAGAGCGCCGCCCCCGTGCCTTGCAGCAGCCGCGCGGCGACCAGGGCGTTGCCGCTGGGCGCCAGCGCACAAGCCAGCGAACCGGCGACGAAGACCAGCAGGCCGCCCTGGTAGGTCTGGCGCGCGCCGATGCGGTCGGCCAGCGCGCCGCCAGCGAGCAGGAAGGCGGCAAATGTCAGGGTGTAGCCGTCCACCACCCACACCAGGCCCGATAGCGGCACATGCAAGTCCGTAGAAATACTGCCCAAAGCCGTGTTCACGGCGGTGACGTCGATCATTGCCATCACGAAGCCGATGGCGAGGGTAAATAAAAGCACGATGTTTCCTCCTTGCATCGATACTAATTCTGCTTCATGATGCAGTAAAGACGCATCACCTCGGCATCGTGATGCAAAATTGCATCACGAGAGGGAGGGAAAATGGATTGGGACCATGCGCGCATCTTTCTGGCGCTCTGCCGCGCCGGCACTTTGCGCGGCGCGGCGGCGCAGCTGGACATCGACCAGGCTACGGTGGGACGCCGCCTGGCGGCCATGGAAAGCAGCTTGAACGCGCGCCTCTTCCTGCGCACGCCGGACGGCTATGTGCCCACACCGGCCGGCGAGACAGCGCAGCGCTCGGCTGAATTGATGGAGCAGGCGGCGCACCAGCTGCAGCGCGAAATGCAGGGCATCGACAACCGCCTGTCCGGCGTGGTGCGCCTGGCGACGACCGACACCATGGCGGTCCACTTCGTCATCGAGGCCATGCACCGTCTGCATAAGCAGCATCCCGACATCCGCATCGTGATGTCGGTCGATACCCATGTCTCCAGCCTGACCCGGCGCGAGGCCGACCTGGCCGTGCGCACGGTGAAACCCACCAGTCCCGATCTGATCTCGCGCCACCTGACGCGGCGCGCGGCGGGCCTGTACGCCACCCGTTCCTACCTCAAGCAACGCGGCGAGCCGCAGCCCGGCACGGGCCTGGCGGGCCACGATATCGTCATTTACCACGCCTCGGTGGCGCCGCGCCATGCCGAGAAAATCTGCGGCGAGCCGGTACACAATGCGCGCGTGGCGATGGAGGTCAACACCGGCTTGATGCTGCTGGAAGCCACGCGCGCCGGCATTGGCATCGGCGAACTGCCCACCCATATGGCCGACGCCGACCCGCGCCTGATACGCATCTGGCCAGAGCGGGAGCACAGCTACGATATGTATCTGGTGATGCACAGCGACTTGAATCGCAGCGCACGCGTGCGCGCCGTGGCCGATGCCATTATTGAATCGTTCCCCGGCAAATAAGGCGGAGTGCTAAGATGTCCCTCATGAGCACCAACGCATCGTCCTATCCGCCGCTGCGGCGCCTGCATCGTTCCGCCATGGGCTGGCTGACGAGCTGGTGGCGGCTGCTGCAATTCGCGGCATTGATCGTCTCGCGCGCCTTCACTCCCTCCACTTACGCCCGTCCCCGGCTGCCCTGGATCGCCCACCATCTGGTGGTGGCGACCGCGCCCAATCTGCTGTGGTTCTCCGTGCTGTCGGCCTTGATCAGCCTCGTTATCATCCGCATCGTGGTGGTGACGTCGTTCAGCTACGGCCTTTCACGCTATGCGCTGGAGATGGTGGTGCGGGTGCTGGTGCTGGAACTGATCCCGCTCACGGCGGCCCTCTTCGTGGCCCTGCGCAGCACCCTGCCGGCCGGTGTGGAGTTCGCGCAAATGCGACTGGCGGCGGCTTCGGCCAGCGGCGTCCCAACCCGCCTCGATGCGCGCGACGCCCTGCAGACGGAATTCTTCCCACGCGCCGCGGCTGGCGTGTTCGCCGTCTGGCTGCTGGCGGCGGTCAGCTGCGTGCTGACCCTGGTGCTGGCCTATCTCTCGATATACGGCTTTACGCCATGGGCCTTGCAAAGCTATACGCGGGTGGTGGGGCATATCTTCAATCCTGCCGTCTCCATGATCCTGGCGCTGAAAATCCTGTTCTTCAGCTTTGCCGTGGGCGTGATTCCGCTGGCTTCCTCCTACTACCATGGCGCGGCCAATCCGCTGTTCGGACGCGCCCACGGCACCCACGGCCTGGCCGATATGGTCCGCATGTTCTCCGTGATCCTGCTGATCGAAGCCGCCTCCCTGATGGGCAACTACTACTGATTCACATTGCATCATGAACGAACCGACTCCCTCCCCTGCCGCACCGGCACCCGAAGCGGCCCCCGTGCGCCACGCCGAATTCAAGGCCGCCCTGCTGCTGCTCCTGATGGTGGCCCTGGTCGCCAGCGCCGTGCTGTATCTGATGTATGCGCGCGGCGCATTCGAACCGACCCAGCGCCTGGTCCTGACCACCGACGACTCCGAAGGCGTGTCGGTGGGCATGGACATGACCTTCGCCGGCTTCCCCGTGGGACGCGTACTGCGCATCGAACTGGGTGCGGACGGCAAGGCGCGCGTGCTGGTCGATGTGCCGGAAAAGGATGCGCACTGGCTGCGCTCTACCAGCATCTTCACGCTGGAACGGGGACTGGTGGGCGGTGCCCGCCTGCGCGCCTTCAGCGGCATCCCCACCGATCCACCGCTCAAGGATGGCGCCGAACGCGAACTGCTGGTGGGCGACGCGGCGGCCGAGATTCCGCGCCTGCTGTCGGCCGCCAAGGATTTGCTGAACAATGTGGCCGCACTGACGGCCGCCGATTCCTCGCTGGGCAATAGCCTGCGCAATGTGGAAGGCGTGACCCAGAAACTCAATGGACCGGGCGGCGCCATGGGCCTGATCGCGGGCGAAGACAGGAAGGCACAGGAACTGCTGCGCAATGCGAACTCGCTGATCGTCAAGGCCGACAAGCTGGTGGGCAATGCCGACAACCGCGTCTTCGGCAAGAACGGCGTGGCCAACGATGCGCAGGTGGCCGTGGTGCAGCTGAATGGCCTGCTGTCCGACGCGCGCGCCAGCTTGAAGAAGATGGATGCGGTGCTGGTCGAAGCGCAAGCCGTGGGCGCCAACGCGCGTGTCGCCACCGAAGACCTGGGCGCGCTGCGCGCCGACGTGGACAGCAATCTGCGCCGCATCGAACAGCTGGTCAACGAAATCAACCGTAAATGGCCCTTCAAGCGCGACGACACGGAGATCAAACTGCCATGAGCCATGTCCGCCCCCTCCTCTGCGCCGCCGCCCTGCTGCTGTTGAGCGCCTGCGGCAGCGGCCCGCGCGTGCCGGACTGGCAGATGAACGCGCAAAGCGCGATGGAGCGCGCTACGGCTGCTTATATGAGCGGCAATGCCAGCGTCGAGAAAACCGAATTCAAGCGCGCGCGCGAACAACTGGCCAGCACCGGCAAGATGGAGCTGGTGATCCGCGCCGAGTTGATACGCTGCGCAAGCCGCGTCGCCGCGCTCGCGTTTGAAGACTGCGGCGGCTTTGAAGCCCTGCGCGCCGACGCCAGCGCCGCCGACATCGCCTACGCCAGCTACCTCGCCGGCCGCGCCAATCCCGCCGACGCCGCCCTGCTGCCCGAAACGCAGCGCGCCGTGCTCGCCGCCGGCAGCGACACCGCCGCAGCGGCAGCCGTGCAAGCGATGGGCGATCCCCTCTCCCGCCTGGTCGCCGCCGGCGCCCTGTTCCGCGCCAACCGCGCCACACCCGAGCTGCTGACGCTCGCCATCGACACCGCCTCCGCGCAAGGCTGGCGCCGCCCCCTGCTTGCCTGGCTCAAGGTCCAGGCCCAGCGCGCCGACAAAGCCGGCGACACCGCCGAAGCCGCACGCCTTCGCCGCCGCATCGCCCTCATCCAAAGCCCCGCCCCATAAAGTTTGATCCACATCAAAAAATGTCCCACCCTGGTGTCAGGCACTAGGGTGGGACATTCGTTGATTTGGATCAAACGGGCTTGGTTTGGGCGGCGGCTTCGCGCAGTTTGTCTTTCTTGCTCTTGCGCTTGCCCTTGATGCCGCCGTTGACGGTATCGGTGGCGGGATGCACGGCGGCAGCTTGCTGCACCGGTTCGAAGCCGTCGATGCGTTCGCGCGGCACGCGTTTGTTCTGGCGGTTTTCGATCAGGCGGAAGTGGGCTTCGCTGTCGGCGCTGACAAAGCTGACGGCGGTGCCGCTGGCGCCGGCGCGGCCGGTGCGGCCGATGCGGTGGGTGTAGTCGGCGGCGGAACGCGGCAGGTCGTAGTTCACCACCACGGGCAGCTGGGCGATGTCGATGCCGCGCGCCGCGACGTCGGTTGCGACCAGCACTTGCAGGCGGCCGGATTTGAAATCGGCCAGCACTTCGGTGCGCGCGCCCTGGCTGAAATCGCCGTGGAAGGCTTCGGCCCGCACGCCGTTCTGGCGCAGCTTGTCGGCCAAGTGCTCGGAGGCGTATTTGGTGGCGACGAAGACCAGCACGCGCTCCCATTTTTCCGTCTTGATCAGATGCTTCAGCAATTGCGTGCGGCGCGGCGCATCGACTTCGATGGCGCGCTGCAGGATATCCGGTTCCTGCGCCGCTTCTGCCGTGGTTTCCACCTTCACCGGCTGGTGCAGCATGCGCGTGGCCAGTTCCTGCACCGCCGCCGGGAAGGTGGCGGAGAAGAACAGGTTCTGGCGCTGCGCGGGCAGCAGGGCCAGGATGCGTCCAATCTCTTCGCTGAAGCCCATGTCGAGCAGCTTGTCCGCCTCGTCCAGCACCAGGGTGGCGACGCTATCGAGCTTGAGCGCATTGTGCTCGACCAGATCGAGCAGGCGGCCCGGCGTGGCGACCATGATGTCGGTGCCCCCGCGCAGCGCCATCATCTGCGGATTGATCGAGACGCCGCCAAAGGCGATCGATACCTTGAGTGGCACCGGCAGATGCGATACCAGCTTGCGGATCGCCTCTCCCACCTGGGCCGCCAGCTCGCGCGTGGGCGCCAGCACCAGGCCATGCAGCTGGCGCGGGCCGGCTTTTTTCGCCAGCAGCGCGTGCAGCATGGGCAGGGCAAAAGCCATGGTCTTGCCGGAGCCGGTTTGCGCCGCGCCCAGTACATCCTCGCCACGCAGGGCGGGTGGAACGGAGGCCGATTGAATGGCGGTCGGCGCTGCGTAGCCGATTTCGGCCAGGGCGTTCAACAGGGAGGGCGCAAGGCCGAGAGAGGAAAAGGACATGGCTGCTTAAAAAACTGGAGTAATCCGACAGTATAAAGCACGGCGGCGATTGCTCTGAATCATCATTCATGGGACTATAATGTCGAAAATTCAACAAGAAAGGCTTTGCCACATGATTAATTGGGACGCCCACTTCTGCCTGCCCCAGCATCCGCAGGCTGATTTCACCCCCATCGCCGAGCTGCAAGCCGCCGGCGTCAACTACGTGTCGGTCTGTGTGGGCGCCGACATGAATCCCGTAAGCCAGGTGATGTCGGTGATCGCCGGCTACCGCGCCACCATCGCCGCCAATCCGGAGCGCTACACCCTGGCGCGCAGCGTGGACGACATCATCCGCGCCGCTGCCGCCGGCCGCATCGCCATCGGCTTCGACCTGGAAGGCAGCCTGCCCTTGCTGGAACAGCCCGAAATGGTCGACCTCTACGCCAGCCTGGGCGTGCGCCAGATCCATCTGGCCTATAACCGCAACAACAGCGCGGCCGATGGCTGCCACGACAGCGCGCGCGGCCTGACGCCGCTCGGCTACCGCATGGTCGCGGCCATCAACGACGCGGGCATCCTGATGGATTGCTCGCACACGGGCCGCGTGTGCAGCCTGGAGATCATGGCGGCATCGAGCAAGCCGGTGGTGTTCAGCCACGCCAATCCTTACACCCTGGTGCAGCATGGCCGCAATGTGACGGACGAGCAGATCCTGGCCTGCGCCGCCACCGGCGGCGTGGTGTGCGTGTCCGGCCTGTCCTGGTTCCTGGGCGCGGCGCGTCCCGGTGCGGCCGATGTGGCGCGCCATGTGGCCTATGTGGCGGAAATCGCCGGCGTGGCCCACGTCGGCATCGGCCTGGATATCTGCGTGCAGCAGCCCGGCCTGGACGACACGCCGCCCGGCGCCTTCGACGCCAGCTACTGGTGGCCGGAAGCGGCCGGCTACAAGGCGGACCAGCCGCCCAGCTTCACGCCGACCGGCGTCTGGCGCCAATTGCCCGCTGAGCTGCGCAAGCTGGGCATGAACGATAGCGAGGTGCTGATGGTCCTGGGTCGCAATATGATGCGCGTGGCGCAGCAAACCTGGCAGGTGCCCCATGCGTAAGCGCGCGGCAGCCAGTCCTCTGTTTGCGGCGCTGCTGCTGGCCTTGAGCCTGGCGCCGCAAGCCGCCATTGCGGGGGGCGATGCCGCCGCCAGCCAGCCTGTCAAAACAACGGAACGCATTGAATTGGCGCGCGCCGCCATTGCTCTCGACCCGATGGCGCCGCAGGCATGGGAAGAACTGATCGATGCGCTGCGGCGCGAACAGCGCGGCGCCGAACTGGCGCAGGCGCAGAAGCTCTATGCGCATGTCCGGTCGCAGACGGTGCTGCGCGAGGCCGGCGAGCCGCATCTGCTGTTCGCCCGCCAGGGCGAACTGATTGCGCCCCTCGCCATGCTGTCGAAAGGCGGGATCAGCGATTTTCCGTCCAGCGAGCGCGAAGAACGCTACTACCGCCCCGGCAGGCTGTATTACGCTTATGCCGCCGGCGTGCAGGGCAAGGTCGTGGTGAGCGGCAAGAAGGAAGTGGGCTGCTCCTCGAATACCGCCCATATCCGCGAAGTGACGCCGATATCGGGCGATGCGATCGTCAGCAATGCGGCACTGCCCCAGGCCAGCGTCAGCCAGGCGGCGTATCTGCCGGACGCCGCGCAGGACAGCCAGGTGCGCGCCCTGGCCGGCACCCTGCTGCGCCAGCACAAGGTGCCGGCACGCTATATCGACGCCGCGCTTAAGGAGTGGCCCGGCGAGAACCAGGGCTTGCAGAATTTCGCCGCCGTCCCCGGCGCCAATGGCCAGGCGCCCGCCTTGGTGGCTAATCTGATGTTCGAAGGCGGCAGCGACGTCAATGCTGACGTCAGCTTTGCCCTGAGCCTTATTGCCGAGGCCCAGCCTGCGGGCGGCTATGCCGTGACCTACTCCAACTTCAGCGAGGGCGAAACCAGCACCAGCCGCTACGCCTTCCTCGGCAGCGCCGACCTGGATGGGGACGGACAGCAGGAAATCGTCCTCACCGGCTACGGCTACGAATGGTGGTGGTACGAAGTCCTGCGCAAAAGCCGGGGCACATGGGTACGCAAAGCCAAGGCCTCAGGCGGCGGCTGCTAAATCAGGCGGGCCGGTAGACATGGGCCACGGCCCCTGAGGGGAAACAGCGCGCATTCAGTAGTTTAAGCTTCAGCGGCTGCTCCATGATGGGGAACAGCGGCAAGCCGCTGCCCAGCACCACCGGATGCACGATCAGCTGGTATTCATCCACCAGGCCATGCCGCACCAGGCTCTGGGCAAAGCCCGCGCCGCCATGGGCCAGCAGGCGCTGGCCCGGCTGCGCCTTGAGACGCAGGATTTCATCGCGCAAGCCGCCTTTCACCACGCGCGCTTCCGACCAGCTGCCGCAATCCGCAGGCAAGGCCACGCCGCCGCGCGTGAACACGATCTTGGGAATGGCGTTCAGGGGCGCGGCCAGCTCCGCATGCGACCCAGCCCAGTGCGCCGCCATATCGCGGAAGGCTTCGCTGCCCATCAGGTGGGCGTCGGCCTGCCATAAGCCATCCAGCAGCCAGGCCGTGGCGTCGGCGTCCAGGCTGCCGGCCAGCCAGTCCATTTCTCCATTCAGGCCGCCCACGAAGCCGTCGGCGGACATGGACATCGTCAGTACCAGTTTTCTCATTGCGCATGCTCCTGTTAAGCGGGTTTTCATTCCAACGACGGCTGGGCCGCGCTGGAATCGACAACAGGAGCCGCAAATTTTTACATTCCCATATCGCCGTAGGGTCCGGCGATCACCACCACATAGCCATCCAGGTCGCGCAGCCAGATTTCACGATGCGAGGCATTGGTGTTTTCCTTCGGCCCTTCCAGCACCGTGGCCGGGATGGCGGCTGCGCGCTCCACGGCATCATCGAAATCCTCGCTATAAAACCACAGCAGTACGCCATTGCCGTAGGGCCGCACGTCGGGATTACCCATATGCGCATGACCGTGCGCCTCCCAGCGGTGCAGCTGCAGGATCATGCGTCCGCCATGGATGAGCTGCTCGTAATCGTTGCCGCCATGGCCGCTCTGGCAGCCCAGCACTTGCTGATACCAGCGGCTGGCGGCTGGCACGTCGCGCACGGCGATCAGGGGTTGTGCTTGCATGGTTCACCTCCTCCCGGAATGAACTGCCACTATACCGGCATTTCGCGGCATGGCGGCAGTGAACGTGGAGCTTCCGCGCGGCCTATTTTCCGGCGCCGGTGCAGGCTTGGGAGGGCGTGTACTCACCGACCTCCAGTTCAATGCGCTGGCCATCCACTTCCAGATCGCGCATTTTCGGCACAATCGCGCGATAGCTGCCGGCCCGCATCTTCTGCAGCAGCGTGTCGCAGCCCGCCACGTCATACGGCAGGCGGCCCAGCATCTGCCATTTGCCCCCGACCTCACTCATCAGCGCCGCTCCGTGCGATCCACTGCTGCTGATCAGCAGCACATCCGGCTTGTCGTCGCCGGTCATGTCCAGCACGAAGGCGTCGCAGTCAAAGCCCTTCTCATGCAGGCAGCGCGGCAGGCCGTAGTCGGGACGCACCAGATTCCAGCCGCTGAGCGGGAAGCTGGCCGGCAGCTTGGCGCCTTTGGGCCAGATGGTCAGATTCTCGCCGATCGACCTGGCCTCGGTCTCAACGTAGCTGCTGCGGATCGTGGCCTTGGCCGCGATGGCGGCCAGCTCGCGTATTCTGGGCGCATGCGCACCCTGGCTGTAGCCGCTCAGTTCCTGCAAGGCGTCGCGCCCATAGCGCTGGCCCTCGAAGCGCAGGAAGCCAAAATCGAAATGCTCGGGCGTGACGCGGCCCTGCTTCAGCCGCTCCACCTGGTTATTCACCGAAATACGGGCGGGATCGAGCAATGGGGTATACAGGGCCAGCAGCACGGCCAGCACCAGCAGCGCCGCCGCCACATTCACCTGGGCCAGCGCCTGCAGCCATGGTCCCTTGCGCAAGGCCGCATACAAATAACCGAAGGCGTAGCAGGCCGCCACCAGCAGGCAGGCGGCGGCGATGACGCGATCCGTGCTCCAGCCACGGCCAGCCACGCGCAGGCCGAGCGCATAAATGCCGATAGCCACCAGCGGCAGCAGCAGGCAGGCCGCGATGCGGGCGCTGAAGCGCACCATGCGCGCCACGCCCTGTTCCATGCCGCCGTGCTGGAAGGCGGCGTTGATCAGCACCACCAGCATGGCCGTGGCGCCCAGCAGCACGGAGGTGGCGCGGCGCGTCTGCCACAGCGGCTCCAGCCCAGTGAACAGCAGGCCGCCCAGGAAGCCTGCCACCAGCAGCGTGGCAATCGGCAGTATCCAGGACAGCAGCACCAGCAAGAGCGTGCGGATGCCGCGCACGATGGCGGGCCGCACGTCGGTCACGTGCATGGCGCAGGAAAAGGCGAAACAGATCACCGGCACCACGAACCAGGACTTGCCCAGCAGATCGCGCATGAAGCGCAGCTTGATCAGGTCAAACAAGGCGCTGCCGAGGAACAGAACCGCCCACATCGTGCCCACAAAGAAGGCGGAAAACGCCAGTTGCAGGAAGAGCTTCCAGGCCGACTCGAAATACGTCTCGTACTGCGCCAGGCGGCGCCCGTCGCGCACCCCGGCCAGCACCAGGGAATGCGCGATGTAGAGGAAGCAAACGCAGAACGCAAACAGGTAAAAGGACGGGAAGAGCTCGGCATGCGGCCGCCACTCGGCGCGCCGCCATGCGTCATGCAGGCTGCAAGCGACGATCACCAGCACCACCGCGCCGAGCCAGCGCAACAGCTGGCGGCCGTTCAAATGTCCCAGGCTCGATACCAGCAGCACCGGCACCAGCAGGGACAGCATCAGCAGCGGATAAAACATGAAAGGATCGGTGGCCGGCCAGGCTGTATCACGCGAAGCGCGGTAAAGCCAATACAGCAGGCCGCCCTGCACCAGCCCTGTCAATAAGCGCGCGCGGCCGACCTGGCCGGTCACGGCGGCATCGCGGATGGATTCATTTGTTTCGTGGACTGCCTGCATGGTCTTGTTCTTAAATGGATATTCTTGCGATTATGGCATGCGCGGCCCCAGTTGCGCGCAGACGCTATAATCATTGGTTCCGACTCAAAAAATCACCGTCCAACGCCCGTGAACCCACATCTCGACAAGCTGCAAACCTACCCGTTCGAAAAACTGCGCCAGCTGTTTGCCGGCGTCACGCCGAATGCGGCATATAGCCCGATCAGCCTGGGCATGGGCGAGCCGAAACACCCTACCCCGCCCTTCATCCAGCAAGCGCTGGATGACAACCTTGCCGGTCTGGCAAATTATCCGACCACGCTGGGCACGGAAGCCCTGCGCGGCGCCATCGCCGGCTGGCTGGAGCGCCGCTACGGCATTCCGCCGCTGAATCCCGCCACCCAGGTGCTGCCGGTGAACGGTTCGCGCGAGGCGCTGTTCTCGCTGGCGCAGGCGGTGATCGATCCGGCCGCGCAATCGGTCGTCGTGAGCCCCAACCCCTTCTATCAGATTTACGAGGGCGCGGCTTATCTGGCCGGCGCCGAGCCGTATTTCGTCAATTCCGACCCGGCGCGCAACTTCGCCTGCGATTACGACAGCGTGCCGGCCTCGGTGTGGGAGCGCGTGCAGCTGCTGTATCTGTGCTCGCCCGGCAATCCGGCCGGCGCGGTGCTGACTCTGACCGACTGGGAGAACCTGTTCGCCCTGTCCGAGCGCCATGGCTTCATCATCGCCTCCGACGAGTGCTATTCCGAGATCTACCACGGCGAGGAGCCGCCGCTGGGCGCCCTGCAGGCGGCCCATATCCTTGGCCTGTCCACGGTGGAGCGTCCGTATGCGCGCCTGGTGGTGTTTTCCAGCCTGTCCAAGCGCTCGAACGTGCCGGGCATGCGCTCAGGCTTCGTGGCGGGCGACGCTGAAGTACTGAAAAAATTCCTGTTGTACCGCACCTACCACGGCAGCGCCATGAGCCTGCCGGTGCAGGCTGCGTCGATCGCGGCCTGGAACGACGAAACCCATGTCGAATCCAACCGCGAACAATACCGCGCCAAGTTCGCCGCCGTCACCCCGCTGATCCAGCAGGTGCTGGACGTGGCGCTGCCCGACGCGGGCTTCTATCTGTGGGCCGATGTCAGCCGCACCGGCCTGTCGGACACGGAGTTCGCGCGCCGCCTGTACGCCGAATATAATGTAACTGTCCTGCCGGGCAGCTTCCTGGCGCGCGAGGCGCATGGCGTCAATCCCGGCCAAAACCGCATCCGCATGGCCCTGGTGGCCGAAACCGGCGAAGGCCTGGAAGCAGCACAGCGCATTGTCCAATTCTGTAACACCCTGACCAAGTAAACATCATCATGAGCCAACAACTTCAGCAAATCATCGAACAGGCCTGGGACAACCGCGCCGAAATTAACCCATCCAACGGCAGCGCCGAACTGCGCGACGCCGTCAACCACGTGCTGGCCGGCCTGGACAACGGCAGCCTGCGCGTGGCGCAGAAAGACAGCGGCGCCTGGGTGGTGAACCAGTGGGTCAAGAAGGCCGTGCTGCTGTCCTTCCGCCTGGAGAACAATGTGGTGCTGCCATCGGACGGCACCATGCAGTTCTACGACAAGGTGCCGACCAAGTTCGCCAACTACAGCGCCGACGATTTCGCCAAGGGCGGCTTCCGCGTGGTGCCACCGGCCGTTGCCCGCCGCGGCTCCTTCATCGGCAAGAACGTGGTACTCATGCCTTCCTACGTCAACATCGGCGCCTACGTCGATGAAGGCGCGATGGTCGACACCTGGGCCACCGTCGGTTCCTGCGCCCAGATCGGCAAAAACGTCCACCTGTCCGGCGGCGTGGGCATCGGCGGCGTGCTGGAGCCGATGCAGGCCAATCCGACCATCATCGAAGACAACTGCTTCATCGGCGCCCGTTCCGAGATCGTGGAAGGCGTGATCGTGGAAGAGAACTCGGTGATCTCGATGGGCGTGTACATCGGCCAGTCGACCAAGATCTACGACCGCGCCACCGGCGAAATCACCTATGGCCGCGTGCCTTCCGGTTCCGTCGTGGTGTCCGGCTCCCTGCCTTCGGAAGACGGCAAGTACAGCCTGTACTGCGCCGTGATCGTCAAACGCGTGGATGCGCAGACCCGCGCCAAAACCGGCATCAACGAACTGCTGCGCGGCGTTTAATGCCTTACTAACCGGGAGCCAGGCGCTCCCGGTTTTTCTTTGCGGAGGGTGCCATGGCGATGGATCGCTTGTTCCAGCTGATGAAGGAGAAGAACGCGTCGGATATGTTCTTCGCGGTGAATTCACCGGTCCACATCAAGATCAACGGCAATCTGATTCCGATCAACCAGCAGAAGCTGGAGCCGGACAATATCCACGCCCTGCTGGCCGAAATCTGCTCACCCGAGCAGATGGACGAACTGGCGCGCGAGAACGAACTGAATATGGGCGTCTCGGTGCCAAACCTGGGCCGCTTCCGCCTCTCCGCCTTCCGCCAGCGCGGCAGCATTTCCGCCGTGTTCCGCTTTGTACCCGCGAATATTCCCGTGCTGGGAGAACTCGGCCTGCCGCCCGTGCTGGCTGAACTCATCATGGAGAAGCGCGGCCTGCTGCTGCTGGTCGGCTCCACCGGCTCCGGCAAATCGACCACCATCGCCGCCATGCTCGATCACCGCAACGAGCTGCGCTCCGGCCATATCCTGACACTGGAAGACCCGATCGAGTATCTGTTCAAGAACCGCAAGTCCATCGTCAACCAGCGCGAGATCGGCAGCGACGCCAAGGACTTCTACACCGCCCTGCGCAACTCCATGCGCCAGGCGCCGGACTGCATCCTGATCGGCGAAATCCGCGACAAGGAAACCATGGCCGCCGCCCTGGCCTATGCCCAGTCGGGCCACCTGGTGCTGGCGACGCTGCATGCAAACAACAGCTACAACGCGCTGAACCGCATCATCAGCTTCTATCCCATCGAAAACCGCGCGGCGCTGCTGCAGGATTTATCGTCTACGGTGAAGGCCATCGTGTCGCAGCGCCTGCTGCGCTCCGCCCAAGGCGGCACGCGCACGCCGGCCGTGGAAGTGATGGTGAATACCCGCTATATCTCGGAACTGATCGAGAAAGGCGACATCAGCCAGATCAAGGAAGCGCTGGAAAAAAGCCTCTCGCCCGGTTCGCAATCGTTCGAGCAGGCGCTGTACGCCCTGGTGCAGGAAGGCGCGATCACCCAGGAAGAAGCCCTGGCCAACGCCGATTCGGCCACCAACCTGCTTTGGCTGCTCAACAACGGGCCGGACGCCAAGCCCGCCAACGAGCCAGAACACAAGGCGCCGGCCGCCGAAACCTCGTTCACCGAGTTCACGCTCGATAGCTGAGCGGCCGCGCCCTGACTCACTCCCAGGGCTTCGGCGAGCTATAATGTCGCACTTTCGCCGGGTCGAGGCCCGGCCACGCCTCTATTCTTTGCCTATCCATGATCACTCTCTACGGAATACCCAATTGCGACACGGTGAAAAAAGCCCGTGTCTGGCTGGCCGACCAGCAGCAGGACTTCGTTTTCCATGACTTCAAAAAGCAGGGTCTGACGTCCGCCACCGTCGACGCCTGGCTGCAGCATCTGAGCTGGGATATCCTCGTCAACAAGAAAGGCACGACCTGGCGCGGCCTGCCGGACGAGCGCAAGGCTGCCGTCACCGACGCCGCCAGCGCTGCCGCCCTGATGCTGGAATTCCCCTCCGTGATCAAACGTCCCGTCCTGCAGAACGCAGAGACTTGCCACGTCGGCTTTTCCGACGCCCAGTACCGCCAGATCTTCAAACTGTAATCCCGCCATGACCGCTTCCCGTACCCTCGCGCTGACCGAAAAACTGATCGGCCTTTCCTCCGTCACCCCCGAAGACAAGGGCTGCCAGGAGCAGATGATCCACTTGCTGGAGCCGCTCGGCTTCAAGTGCGAAACCATCCAGTCCGGCGAGGTGACCAATCTGTGGGCGCGCAAGGGCACGACGGAGCCGGTGCTGGTGTTTGCCGGCCATACCGACGTGGTGCCAACCGGCCCCGTGGACAAATGGACCTCTGAGCCGTTCTACCCGACCCACCGCGACGGCAAGCTGTATGGCCGCGGCACGGCCGATATGAAAACCTCGCTGGCCGCCATGGTCGTGGCCTGCGAAGAGTTCATCGCCGCCCATCCCGACCATAAAGGTTCGATCGCCTTCCTGATCACCAGCGACGAGGAAGGCCCAGCCGTGGACGGCACGGTGGTGGTGTGCAATCTGCTCAAGGCGCGCGGCGAAAAGCTCGATTACTGCATCGTCGGCGAACCGACCTCGGACAAGACCCTGGGCGATATGATCAAGAATGGCCGCCGCGGCTCCCTCTCGGGCGTGCTGACCGTCAAGGGCGTGCAAGGCCATATCGCCTATCCGCAGCTGGCGAAAAACCCGATCCACCTAGCCGCGCCCGCGCTGGCCGACCTGGTGGCCGAAGTCTGGGACGAGGGCAACGAGTACTACCTGCCGACCTCCTGGCAGATGTCGAACATCAAGGCCGGCACCGGCGCCAATAACGTGATTCCGGGCGAGCTGCATATCGATTTCAACTTCCGCTTCTCGACCGCCAGCACGGCCGAAGGCCTGAAAGAGCGCGTGCACGCCATCCTCGACAAGCACGGCCTGCACTACGACCTGCAATGGACGCTGAGCGGCCACCCCTTCCTGACCCCGCGCGGCAGCCTGAGTGACGCGATCTGCAGCGCCATCAAGGACGAAACCGGCGTGAATGCCGAGCTGTCGACCACTGGCGGCACCTCGGACGGCCGCTTTATCGCCCAGATCTGCCCCCAGGTGATAGAATTTGGCCCTCCGAACGCCAGCATTCACAAGATCGACGAGCATATTGAGCTGCGTTTCATCGATCCGCTGAAGAATATCTACCGCCGCACCCTGGAAAATCTGCTGCGCTGAAACAGCGATAAGGCAGTGCGCGGCGTGAACTATCGAGAACAACAATGACCACCACTCTTTTCACCACGCCGCGCGACCTGCTGCGCTATGCCACCACCCGCTTCAACGCCGCCAAGCTGTTTTTCGGCCACGGCAGCGCCGAAGCCTTCGACGAGGCGGCCTACCTGATCCTGCACACGCTCAAGCTGCCGCTGGATAAGCTGGAACCCTTCCTCGACGCGCGCCTGCTGCCAGAGGAAATCACCCAGGTACTGGCCGTGATCGAGCGCCGCGCCACCGACCGCATTCCGGCCGCCTACATCACCAACGAGGCTTGGCTCGGCACCTACAACTTCTACGTGGACGAGCGCACCATCGTGCCGCGCTCCTTCATCGCCGAACTGATTCCGCACTACTTCGCGCCCTGGGTCAACGAGCCGGAGAACGTGGCCAATGTGCTGGAACTGTGCACGGGCTCCGGCTGCCTGGCCATCATGTTGGCCGACGCCTTCCCGGACGCCAAGGTCGATGCGGTCGATATCTCGCCGGACGCGCTGGAAGTGGCGCGCCGCAATGTGGCAACGTATAAGCTCGAAGACCGCCTGACGCTGATCCAGTCCGACCTGTATCAGAACGTGCCGGACAAGAAGTACGATCTGATCATCACCAACCCGCCGTATGTGAACTCCGGTTCCATGTCGCGCCTGCCGCAGGAGTATCTGCATGAACCGCAGATCGCCCTGGACGGCGGCGCCGACGGCATGGACCTGGTGCGCAAGATCGTGGCCGGCGCCGCCGAGCGCCTCTCCGATGACGGTTTGCTGATTGTCGAAATCGGCAATGAAAAAGAATTTGCGGAAGCGGCCTTCGGCCATCTGGGCCTGACCTGGCTCACCACCAGCCAGGGCGACGATATGGTCTTCCTGCTGACCGCGGACCAACTGAAGATTTAATATGATTCGTTTGATAAATGTCAGCCTGATGCGCGGCATCAAGCCGCTGCTCGAACAGGCTGACCTGACGCTGAACCCCGGCGATAAAATCGGCCTGATCGGCGCCAACGGCGCCGGCAAATCCAGCCTGTTCGCCATGCTGCGCAATGAGCTGCACCCCGACCAGGGCGATATCGACTTCCCCGCCAAATGGCGCATGGCCTACGTGGCCCAGGAAACGCCGCCGCTCGAGCGCGCGGCCCTGGACTACGCCATCGACGGCGACGTCAACCTGCGCAAGCTGCAGGCCGAACTGGCGCGACTGGAAGGCCTGCCGGATTCGCACGACAACGGTATCGCCATCGGCGAAGTGTATAGCGCCCTGGCCGACGCCGACGCCTACACTGTGCAGTCGCGCGGCGAACAGCTGCTGCTCGGCTTGGGCTTCTCGCTGGACCAGATGCAGCAGCCGGTGGCCAGCTTCTCCGGTGGCTGGCGCATGCGCCTGAACCTGGCGCAGGCGCTGATGTGCCCTTCCGACCTGCTGCTGCTCGATGAACCGACCAACCACTTGGACCTGGACGCCATCATCTGGCTGGAAGACTGGCTGAAACGCTATGCCGGCACCCTGATCATCATCTCGCACGACCGCGACTTCCTCGACGAAATCGTGAACGTGGTGGTGCATATCGACGAGCGCAAGCTGAAACGCTATTCCGGCAACTACTCCGGTTTCGAGCGCCAGCGCGCCGCGCAAATGACGCTGGCCGCCGGCATGATCGAGAAGCAGCAGCGCAAGAAGGCCCACCTGGAATCGTTCATCGAGCGCTTCAAGGCCAAGGCTTCCAAAGCGCGCCAGGCGCAAAGCCGCATGAAGGCGCTGGCCAAGATGGAAGAGCTGGCGCCGCTGCGTGCCGCCGCCGAATTCTCCTTCGAGTTCCGCGAGCCGCTCAGCGCCCCCAATCCGCTGCTGGTGATGGAAGACGTCAACGCCGGCTACCGCAGCGAGAACCAGGACACGGGTGCCATCAGCGAAAAAACCATCGTCCACGGCATCAACTTCTCGCTGCAGATCGGCCAGCGCATCGGCCTGCTGGGCGTGAACGGCGCCGGCAAATCCACGCTGATCAAGACCATCGCCGGCGAGCTGCAGCCGCTGACCGGTGAATCGACCGTCGGCAAGGGCCTGACCATCGGCTACTTCGCCCAGCACCAGGTGGAAATGCTGCGCCACGACGAATCGCCGCTGTGGCACCTGGCCAAGATCGCGCCGACCACGCGCGAGCAGGAGCTGCGCAACTTCCTGGGCGGCTTCAACTTCCCCGGCACCATGGTCACCAGCCCGATCGCGCCCTTCTCGGGCGGCGAAAAAGCGCGCCTGGCCCTGGCCCTGATCGTGTGGCAGCGCCCCAATCTGCTGCTGCTGGATGAACCGACCAACCACCTGGACCTGGAAACGCGCGAAGCGCTGACCGAGGCGCTGGCGCAGTTCGAAGGCACGCTGGTGGTGGTATCGCACGATCGCCACCTGCTGCGCGCCACCACCGACCAGTTCATCATCGTTGCCGACGGCAAGCTGCAACCCTTCGACGGCGATCTGGACGACTACAAGGACTGGCTGCTGCAGACCAAGATGGGGAAAGGCACCGACGTGCTGCCCGCCGCCGGCAAGGCCAACAAGACCGACTTCCCGACCACCTCGCCGATCGCGCCGCCACCGGCGCCGGGCGTGGACAAGCGCGAGCAAAAGCGCCTGGAAGCCGAGCAGCGCCAGCGTCTTTCGGCCCAGCGCAAGCCGCTGGAAAACAAGCTGAAAAAAGTCGAGGAGCAGATGGCCAAGCGCAATGCGCAAAAAGCCGATGTCGATGGACAGCTGGCCGATTCCACCATCTACGACGCGGCCAACAAGGCCAAGCTGAAAACCCTGCTGGCCGACCAGGCTTTCTACACGAAAGACCTGGAACAGCTGGAAGGTCAATGGCTGGAGCTGCAGGAGCAGCTCGAAGCGCTGGCCGTCTAAGGCCAGCCAGCGCCGCCGGAACCGGGAGCCGAGACCGGGACCGGGACCGGGAGCCGGGCCTGCCCGGTCTCAGGCGGCCACTGTTTGCGAACCCAGGCTGGCCTGGCGCAGCGACATCAGCTTGTCGATGTCGAGCACGATCAGCTTGCGGCCATGCGCCTGCCCCAGGCCAATCAGATAATCGACCTCCTCGCCCACATCGGGCAAGGGGGCGATCTGGCCGCCGCTCATTTCCACGATATCGGTCACGCCATCCGTGACCATGCCCACGATGCAGCTGGAGAGCTTGAGGATCACCACGTCGATCTCGTTCTCGGACGCGGGACGCTGGCCGAAAGCCACGCGCATGTCGACGATAGGCATGATGACACCGCGCGAGAGCGCCACGCCTTTCACGATTTCCCCGTCGGCGGCAAAACGTTCCAGGGTTTTGAAGGGGCGCAGTTCGCGCACCTTGCCATAGTCGATGGCGTATTCCAGGCCACCGAGGCGGAAGGTCAGAAACTGCCGCGGCCCGGCGTCGGGCGGCGGCGGGGCCAGGCCCGGCTGCCCCAAAACTGGCGTGTTTGACGATTGCATCATGCATCCTTTCACCATTGGGTTTGAGCGGCACTAACAAAGCTGCGTGGAATTCATGCTACTCCTTGCGCAGGCCGGTGGAGTTGCGGCAACGCAAGCCAAGCCGCCTGCGCTACAATTGCACGACAGTTTGCGGTCCAGGGAGGGCATCCATGTACCAGTGGCTCAGACGTCTGCTATCCGGTTCGGCCGCGGCCAGCGATACCGCCGCACCGCCCGTTGCCGCCGCGCGCGCCGCGCATGCGACAGCGCCCGCCGCGCCACATCCACCGGCCGCGGCGCCGCCTGCCCCATCCATGTCCGAGACGGCCGCCGAGATCGCGCCACCGCCACCATCCGCCATCGCCGCCGTGCTGGAAACCGGCGTACCCTCCTTCGATCAGAAAGATGCCATCAACAGCGCCTACTGCCGCTGGCTCTTCGCCACCTACGGCAAGGATGAACTGGACACCAACCTGGCCGAAGAGCGCGTGCTGGCCACCCTGCTCAAGATGTCGCGCCAGCACAGCGCCACCGACATGATGCGGCGCATGCCGGGACTGATCCCGCAAGTGCTGCAAAGCCTGCGCAGCGAGCAGTTCGCCGGGGCCGAGATCGCGCGCAAGATCTCCAGCGACGTGGTGCTGGTGGCCGCCGTGATCCGGCTCGCCAACCACGCCATTCACCATTCGGGCCAAGGCATCACCAGCGTGGAACACGCGATCATGGTGATCGGCCAGGAAGGCTTGCGCCAGCTGATCACCACGGTCGCCTTCCGTCCCATCATCAACCTGAATTCCGGCTATTACACCAAGCTGTTGGCACCACGCATCTGGGAACAGTCGGAGCGCTGCGCCGTGGCCGCGCGCATGCTGGCGCCGCCGGAAGGCATCGAACCTTTCGACGCCTTCCTCACTGGCCTGGTGCAGAACGCCGGCCTGCTGGCCACCCTGCGCGTGATGGACCAGATCGGCGGCGAAAGCCGCGCCCTGGGCAGTGCCCTGTTCTGCGCCCGCCTGCAGGGCGCCACGCGCCAGATCGCGGCCGGCGTGGCGCAGGAATGGCATTTTCCGCCCAGCGTGGCCGAGGCGATCCTGGAGCAGGAGCTGATGCGCCGCGGTTCGGCCATCTCGCCGCTGGGCCGGGTGCTGGCGCGCGCCGACTACCTGAGCAAGGCCCGCATCATGGCCGAGCAAGGCCAGATTGCCGAGGACGATCCCAGCCTGTTCGACGGCCTGCCGCCCGCGGCGCAGCGCTGCTACGCCACCCTGCACGCCATTCCCGAAGCCGATACCTGAGGAAAAGCACCGATGGATATACAACAGCCGCTGGCCGGCATCCGCGTACTGGACCTGACCCGGCTACTGCCTGGACCGATGGCGACGCGCCATTTAGCCGAAATGGGCGCCGAGGTCGTCAAGATCGAAGATCCCGGCCCCGGCGACTATGCGCGCAGCATGGGCGCGCCGCGCCGGGAGGTGTCGCAATTCTTCGTCGCCCTCAACCACGACAAGACCTTCCTACGCCTGGACCTGAAGGACGCGGCCCAGCGCCAGCAGCTGCTCGCGCTGGTGGAAACGGCCGATGTGCTGGTCGAAAGCTTCCGCCCCGGCGTGATGGACAGGCTGGAACTGGGCTGGGAGGCGCTCAAGCAGCGCAATCCGCGCCTGGTGATGTGCGCCATCTCCGGCTACGGCGCCGACGGCCCGTATGCGGCGCTGGCCGGCCACGACATCAACTACATCGGCTACGCCGGCATGCTGGAACAGAATGTGGGCGCCGACGGCGTGCCCGCCCTGCCCAATCTGCAGGTGGGCGACCTGCTGGGCGGCGCGCAGACAGCGCTGCAAGGCATCCTGGCGGCCCTGGTGGCGGTGAAGATGGGCGGGCCGGGACGCTTTATCGACGTCTCGATGACGGACGCCGTCTTCGCCCATAACCTCATGCCGCTGGTCGCCCTCAACAATGGCGCCGACGCTGCACCGGGACGCGAGCTGCTGACCGGGGGCGTCCCCTGCTACAACGTCTACCGCACGCGCGACGGCCGCTTCATGGCGGTGGGTGCGCTGGAACTCAAGTTCTGGCAAGCCTGCTGCGCCGTGCTGCAGCGGCCCGACCTCGCCGCGCGCCACTGGCAGCTGGGCCAGCAGCCCGGCGGCGCGGATGCCATGGCCGTGCAAGCGGAGCTGGAGGCCATCTTCGCCAGCCGCAGCATGGCGCAATGGTGCGAGGCGTTCAGCGCCAGCGACTGCTGCGTCACTCCGGTGCTGCGCACCAGCGAAGCCGTGCAGCACCCGCTGTTCCAGGCGCGCGGCATGGTGCGCCAGCGCGAACATCAGAGCGAAGGCCGCTATCTGGCAGCGGCCAGCCCGCTCAAGTTCCGCGCCTGAACGGGCCGGCTGCCCGCTTCAAGGCAGGTCGAAACGGCTGATGATCCTGCGGCTGTAGGCTGGATCGGCCACGATCTGGGCATCGCTGAAAGGCAGCTTGATCCACTCCTTGCGGATAAAGCGCTCGGTCTGGTCCAGATGGTGGGGTGAGGCCGGATTGGCCGATTGCGAGTACGACAGCAGCGCATTGGCCACCGGACCGTTGTCGTCGAAGCCCACCACCTGCAGATAACTGGTGCCGCCGGTCACGTTCAGCGCGCCCTCCGCTGGCGGATCGGTATCGATGGTGTTGAGCGCGCCCATCGCATCGGAAGCGCCAGGAATACCCAGGCGGCGGCCGGCGCTGCTATACAGCTGCACCGCGCCCAGTTTCGCGTCCGCATCGATGCCGGCCGCCTTGACCCCGGCCGCGGCCGCGCCCAGTGCCGCCGCCAGCTTGGCACCCACCACCGGATCGCTGTAGGCCAGGCCGCGCGGCGTCGCCACCGGATCGGCCGGATCGAAAGGCACGGCCCAGAGTCCGTCACGCTCGGCCGTCAGCCCTTCCCACAGGCCGCGCAGATAGACATAACCCATATTGCTGTTCAGGCCAGCCACGCCATCCCAGCTGCCGATGCGTTCGCAGGCTGCCTGCTCATCCGGCTGCCAGCTGCGGCTGGCGCAGAAGCTGCGCATATCGTCCTGCACCACGCTGGCGATGAAGGCCTTGTCGCTTAAGGCCATGTCCTGCAGGTCGGCGCTACCCAAGGCATGGCGATGCGCCCGCACTTCGCTCAGGAGCTGGCGCGTGCGCGGTCCCTGCGGCAGATACTCGCGGCTGACCAGCGGCGCAAAGCCGGTCAGCGGCGTGGCCAGGTTGGTCAGCCAGGCGCTGTCGTTGGCGTTCTGCACATAGTCGCGGTTTTGCAGCACCGGCAGATTGCGGCCGGCCACGATGCCCGGCTGCGGCGCGCCCGCATCATTGGCCCAGCCGCAGCTTTGGCGGCTGCCATCCAGCGTGACGGTGTTGAGCGTGTACAGCACCGGCGCCTGCTCCACTTCACAGGCGGCCAGATCCCTCACATTGGCGGTCGGCGAGATATTCAGGTACAGCGTGCGGCCATCCTTGTCCGCCGCGACGGTGTTATTCCATGGATTGCCCACGATGCGCTGGTTGACCTGCTTCACCTCTTCCAGCGAGCGCGCCTTGCCCATGGCGTACCATTGCTCGATGGCGCGGTGGTTGGCCGCGTTGGCGTCGCGGATGGCATAAGCGCGCGTGCTGCTCCACTCCATGCCCAGGTCGGGGTAACGCAGCACGGGGCCATACTGGGTCGAATACAGGGTGCGCGTCTGTTTTTCCAGGCGGCCATCGGCGCCGCGCACGTCCACGCTGATCTCGCGCCGGCTCATGGGGACGGAGCGGCCGTCGACCAGGTAACGGGTCGGGTCTTTGCTGTCCAGCTCCAGCGCGTACAAGGTGGCATGGGCCGAGGTGTTGACCGTGTGGCTCCAGGCGAAGTTGCGGGTGAAGCCAATGCCCACCACCGGCATGCCCGGCAGGGTCACGCCCATCACATCGAGTTTGCCGGGAATGGTCAGGTGCGCCTGGTAGAAGCGCAGCTGGTTGATCCAGGGCAGATGCGGCTGGCCCAGCACGATGCCGCGTCCATTGGCGGAACGGTCGCCGCCCACCGCCAGCGCATTGCTGGCGGCCAGGCGCTGCTTGGGTGTGGCCACGGCAGGGCGTGCACCCTGCCCCGGCGGCTGGGCGCTGGAAATGGCCGGTACGAACATGGCCGAAGTGGTGAACAAGGCAATACGGCGCGCCATGCGGATCAGGTCATACTCATTGATCTTGCGCACCCAGGGCGCGCCGCGGCAAGCCTCGGGCAGATGGGCGCTGCCGGTCTGGTCCAGATAGCTGTTGAAGCCTGCCGCATAACCATGCAGCAGGTCGCGCACTTCAGGCGTCTGCGCATTCCATGCCGCCTTCACGTTGGCCTCGTCGTTCACGCTGCGGAAGAAGAAGTCCGACTCCAGGTTGGGCGCCGCGCTCCAGTACGGATAACTGGGCTGGGATGGATCGAAGTAGCGCGAGCGCTGGCCGGACACCGTCAGGATCTCGTCAGCGATCAGGCAGAAATTATCCTCGGCATAGGCATAACCCAGGCCAAAACCGAGGCTGGCCTCATTGAGAGCCTTGATATGCGGGATGCCGAAGGAGGTGCGCCGGATTTCGGCGATGAAGAGGGACTTGGAAGGCTGGTAGGACTCTTCCGCCTTCGCGCTTTCGTCCTGCGCCGGCGCGGGCAGCGCCAGGAACAAAAGGGAAAGCAAAGCGCCGCTGCGCCACAACTGCCGTTGCTGCATGAGGAGGCTCCTTGTCAATTTATACATGGGCCATTGTGCCATGCAAATTTGCCCGGCAAACGAGGAAAGATGTAAATTCTTTATTATTGCTGCCGCATGCAACGCCTGCGGCAGCCAACCTCCTTCCTTACTGTTTTATAGTCTTGCTGCGGTAAGCCGGATCGGCCTGGATCGCCGCCTCGCTGAAGGGCAGCGCAATCCACTGCTTGCGCGAAAAGCGTTCGGTCTGGTCGCTGTGATGCGGCGACGAGGGATCGGACGACTGCGAATAGGCCAGCAGGGTTTGCGCCACCGGCCCTTGCGCATCGAAACCGACGACCTGCAAGTAGGTGGTGCCGGCATTGACTTCAAAGACGCCATGCGCCGGCCCATCGGTTTCGATCGCGTTCAATACCCCCATCTGATCGGCGCCGCCATGGATGCCGATGCGGCGGCCGCCCGCCGTCGCCACCTGCACCTCGCCCAGCTTCGCGGCCAGCGGCACGCCTTTCGCATTCAGGTTGACGATCACATCGTCCAGCGACAGCGACAGCGCTTCGGCCAGGGCCGGATCGCGGTAGCGCAAGCCGCGCGGCGTGTGCACCGGATCGGCAACGTTGAAAGGCACAGCCCAGAAGGCGGCGTCGCTCTCCAGCCGGGACATGGTCCTGGCCCACATGCCGCGCAGGTAGACATAAGCCATATTGCTGTCCAAATCGGCACGGCCGTCCCAACTGGCCATGGCGGCGCAGGCGCGGCCGGCATCGGGTTGCCAGCTGCGGCTGGCGCAGTACAGTTTCAGATCGTCCTGGATCGCCTGCATCAGATAGACCTTGTTGTTCAAAGCCATATCCTGCAGATCGGCCATGCCCAGCTTTTTCGGACGCGACTGGATTTCCGTCAGCAGCTGCCGGGTGCGCAAACCCTGCGCGTTATCCTGCTTGCTGACCAGCGGCGAGAAGCCGGTCAAGGGCGTGGCCAGATTGGTCAGCCAGGCACTGTCATTGGCGTTCTGCACATAGTCGCGGTTTTCCAGTAGCGGCAGCCGGCTACCGGCCATGATGCCGGCCTGCGGCGCGCCCGCATCGTCGACCCAGTTGCAAGCCTGGCGGCTGCCGTCCAGCGTGAAGGCGTTCTGCCCATCGAGGTAGGCCGATTGCGGCAGCTGGCACTGCGCCAGATTGGGCAGGTTGGCAACCGGCGAGACGTTCATATACAGGGTACGACCCTCCTTGTCCGCCGCCAGCGTGTTATTCCAGGGATTGCCGACGATGCGCTGGTTGAGCTGCTTCAGTTCCTCCAGCGAAGCGGCCTTGTTCATCGCATACCATTGCTCGACCATGCGGTGGTTGTCGGCATTCGCGTCGCGCAGGGCGAAGGCGCGGCTGGCGGTCCAGTTCAGATCCATATCCGGCATCTGCACCAGCGGGCCGTATTCCGTCGTGTACAGCGTGCGCGTCTGCTTCACCAGCTGGCCCTCGCCATTGCGCACCTCGATGCTGATCTCGCGCCGGCCCATAGGGATCGACTGACCGTCCACGATATAGCGCGTCGGATCTTTGCTGTCGAGCTGCAAGGCGTAGAAGGTGGCGTGGGCCGAAGTGTCGGTGGTGTGGGTCCAGGCGAAATTCTGCGTGAAGCCGATGCCGATCACCGGCAGGCCAGGCAGGCTGGCGCCCATCACATCGAGCTTGCCGGGGATGGTCAGGTGCATCTCGTAAAAGCGCATTTTATTCAACCACGGCAAATGCGGCTGGCCCAGCACGATGCCGCGCCCATTTTCCGAACGCTCGCCGCCCACGGCCAAGGCATTGCTGGCCGTGCGGCGCGGCATGGGCGCCTGTGCCGCCGCCGGCGCGGCCTGCGCCCTGCCCGGCGGCTGCGCCGCACCGATGCCGCCGGCAAAGCTCGCCGAGCCATTGGTCATGGTGGTGCGCCGCATCAGACGCACCAGGTCTTGTTCCGTGATCTTGCGCAGCCAGGGCTCCTTGCGGCAGACGGCATTCACCGTGCCCGACTGGGGCTGGTCGAACCAGGCGTTGAAACCGGCCACATAGCCGCGCAGCAGCTCCCGCACCTCGGTGCTTTGTGCGTTCAGCGCGGCGTTCACGGCGGCCTCGCTATTCACGGCGCGGTAAAAGAAATCCGAGTCCAGATTGCTCGGCGCCCCCTCCATCGGGAAGCTTTGTGCCACCGGAAGGAAGTATTTGGAGCGCTCGCCGCTGACGGTCAGGATCTCTTCGACCAGCAGGCAGGCGTTGTCCTCGGCGTAGGCATAGCCGATGCCATAACCCAGGCCCGCTTCGTCATTGGCCTTGATGTGCGGGATGCCGAAAGAAGTGCGGCGGATTTCGGCGGACAGCTGCGTCCTGGGCGGATTGGAGGGCTCGCCGGATTTCCTGCCGCCGCAGGCGCTCAGCGCCAGCGCCGACATGGCGAGGATGAGGGAAAGCGTGGCGCCGCTGCGCCAGCCCGGTTGTTGCTGCATGGTGTTTGCTCCTGTGTGAAAACGAGGAGCGATTGTGCGTCCGCACGCGTGAAGCCCAAGCTAAGGGATGCTGAAGGGCCAATGAAGAGCGCCCGCCGCTCAGGCCGCGCTGCTGGCGCTCCAGTCGATGCTGCCGCGCGCGCCCGAGAAGATGGGCTGGCTGCCGCTGGCCGCGCGCAGGCGGGCCTTGATGTCTTTCGGCGCATGGTCGTAGGCCGGACCCAGATCGGGATTGAAGATCATGGGGCGCAGCAGCGTATCGCCCAGCACCGCGCGCACCGTGCAGCGCGCCGCGCCGATCACGCTGAGCTTCTGGTGCAGCACGGCCTCGGCCTGGTCTTCCATCTGCTTTTGCCGCACCTGGGCTTCTTTCACGGCCAGCGAAATCTGCCCCACCTGCTTCAGCGCCGGTCCAAGCTGCTCGGCCATCTTCTGGAATAAGCCCAGCTGCTCGTGGGTCAGCACCACCTCCTGCTTGCGCACCCGGGTCGCCAGGGTCAGGTAGTTGCGCATATCCTGGCGGCCGGTCAGCGCATCCAGTTCGGACTGGCGCTGGGCCGCCGTCGCCGCATGCCGCGCCGCCTTTTCCCTGCATTCGGCGATGCTGCGGTCGTATTTGCCGGTATCGGGCAACAGCACGTACAGCTGCATCTCGGCCTGCTTGCGCGGGCCGGCGCCATCAATGTCGATCTTGCGCGCGGCGATCGTGCAGCCCTCGGCCTTATGCACCATGACTTCATCGGCCATGATCTCGCAGTTCAGCGCCTCGCCCACCACCACCTTGCTGCCGGAGATAATGCAGTTCTCGGCGCGGCCCAGCACCACCTCGCCCTTCTTCGTCTGCAGCACCGCGCCGGAGGCCATGCCCTTGACCTTGATATTGCCGTCCGCATTCATGGCCGTGCCGCCGATCAGGTTGCGCTGCAGGCTGATATTGCCGCCGCGCGAATTGATCTTGCCATACACGTCCTGGTGGATGGTGATGCTGTAGCCGTCCACCACGCGCTGCTCCTGCACCTCGCCGAATTCCTCGTATTCGCCGGTGAGCTGCAGATTGCCGGTGGTGCGCACGCTGACGCCTTCGCGGCTGACGATCTTGGGTCCGATGGACAGGCGCTTGCTGCCGCCATCGACGCTGACGAAGCCCTCCACCGCCGATACCAGGTAGTCCTCGCCGTTGATATGCTCGATCACCGTGCCTTCGCCCGCCACGCCGGTCAGCTCCAGGTCGCGCGGTTCGGGCGGCTCGATCACGATGCCGGACAGCTCGTAGCCGCGCGCGCCGGCCTGTTTCGGCACCTTGCGCAGCAGCTTGACGTTGGCCTTCACCTGCGGAAAGCGGTTCTGGAAAGTGTGCAGGTCGACGCGGCCATTGGCCAGCTCGCGCGGCGCGTTCGAGCGGTGCAGCTGCTGCGACACCTCGGCGATGGAAGCATCGCGTCCCGGCGCCGCGTTCAGGCGCCGCGCCGCCACCAGGCGCACCGCCTTGCCGTGGGCGATGGCCGCTTTCACGGCCGGCGCGTCGATGCCAAAGCGTATGCCCTTGATCCACATATCGGCCACGAACTCGTCGAAGTTCAAGGCCTGCTGCTGCGGCGGCTGGCCGGGCAGGTCGAGGAAGACCGGCTCGAAATAGTATTCGGCCTCGCCATTGCTGATGCGGACCGATTTGTAGAAGCCGCGGCGGGCGGGATTGAAGGGAACGATATCGTCGGCGAAGCGGATCAGGGGCTGGCCCTGGATGCCCTCGGGCAGTTCCGGCCCGGCCTCGTACAGGGCGCGCAGAAAGACGCCGTAATCGAGGCCGCTGAAGTAGGCGCTGGACAGGAAGATCTGGTTGGCGGCCGCCTGGCAGGCCACGGTGCCGGCATCGGCCTTGAAGTAGACGCCATCCTCGCGCTTGACGATCGACGACGGCAGCTCGCCCTCTCCACTAGCTTGCCCCGCAGGAGCGACGTCTGACATGAATCCCCCAATGAACGCCTAACGGGACTGCATTTGTCACGCCAGCAACATTTATTTCTTTATTATATCGGGGAAGCGTACCACGAACCGGGGCCAAACACACCCCTGTTCGCGCTTTTCGCCGCCCGCCGGTTGCAAATATGAGAAAGTTGCGCAAACAAAAAGGGCCGCAAGCGGCCCTGGTTGCGCTCTGCGGCGCCGCTCTAGCGGCGCGGCGGAATCGCGTACAGCTCCTGTCCCGTTTCCGTGATCTGGCGGCGCAGGTCGCGCTTCTCGTCGGCCGTCATGCGGCCCACGCGGCGGCTCATCTCCGCATTGTTCACATTTTCCTGCATGGCGCGGCGCTGCTCTTCCGCGCGCTGTTCGTAGTCACCCCAGCGGCGGTCGCGCGTCTCGCGGCTTTCGCGCGGCGCCGGACGGCTTTCTTCGCGGCGCGGCTGGTTGCTGGGCGGATCAGTGGGGCCGTTGGCCCAGGCCGCGGCGGCGGTCAGGGAGCAGGCCAGCGCCAGCGCAGCGGCAGGCAGGTGCCGGCGCAAATGCGCTTCTCCCGTCCTTTTGCTTGTTGCTGCTGGCTTGTTCATCGTGATCCTCTTCCGTCTTGCAAGGTAAACCTATAAGCTGTACTGACTATGGGCCAAGTGTATGCCCCTTTCATCACGCGGGTAAGAGCGTTTGGGTAAAGTTTGTAACACTTTGTAATGGGTCTGCCAAGTATTGTTTCCGGCGACCATTATGACGTTACCATAGCAACATGAATCTGACAATTCCGACAGCATTATGACTACGACCTCCACCGAATCGAGCAACAGTTCTGGCAGCAACCAGGGCCACCAAGCCAAGATCATGGTAGTGGACGACGACGTCCGTCTACGCGACCTGCTGCGCCGCTATCTGACCGAACAGGGCTTCAATGTCTTCACCGCGGAAAACGCGACGGCCATGAACAAGCTGTGGCTGCGCGAGCGTTACGACCTGCTGGTGCTGGACCTGATGCTGCCGGGCGAAGACGGCCTGTCGATCTGCCGCCGCCTGCGCGGCGCGGGCGACCAGACGCCGATCATCATGCTGACCGCCAAGGGCGAGGATGTGGACCGCATCGTCGGCCTGGAAATGGGCGCCGACGATTACCTGCCCAAGCCTTTCAACCCGCGCGAGCTGGTGGCCCGCATCGGCGCCGTGCTGCGCCGCAAGGCGCCGGACGAGATTCCGGGCGCGCCGTCGGAAACCCCGCAGACCTTCGAATTCGGCCAGTTCGTGCTGGACCTGGGCACGCGCACGCTGAAGAAAAACGGCGAGACCGTGCCGCTGACCACCGGCGAATTCTCGGTACTGAAAGTGTTCGCGCGCCATGCGCGCCAGCCGCTGTCGCGCGAGAAGCTGATGGAACTGGCGCGCGGCCGCGAATACGAGGTGTTCGACCGCAGCCTGGACGTGCAGATTTCCCGCCTGCGCAAGCTGATCGAACCGGATCCATCGAGCCCGCTGTACATCCAGACGGTATGGGGACTGGGCTATGTCTTCATCCCGGAGGGACAGCCGCGCTAAGGTGCCCGGCAGCACCGCATGAAGAAGCGCCTGTTTAAACTCCCCCGCCTGGCCTGGCTGAAAAGCGGTCTCTTTTGGCGCACCTTCCTGCTGCTCGGCGTGCTCACCACGCTGAGCATGTCGGCCTGGGTGGGCATGATCAGCATCGTCCAGCGCGAACCGCAAGTCCAGCAAATCTCGGCCCAGGTGATCTCCGTGGTCACCATCACCCGCGCCGCCCTCACCCACTCCGCCGTCGGCCTGCGCAGCGAACTGCTGTTCGAGCTGGTCTCGAACGAGGGCATCCGCGTCTTCCCGATGGAGGAGGACGACGAGGTCGACCCGCCGCCCGACAATGCCCTGATGCCCGATATCGAAGCCCTGGTGAAAGCCAAGCTGGGGGCCGATACGCGCTTTTCCTCCAGCGTGAACGGCGTGTCCGGCTTCTGGGTCAGCTTCAAGATCGACGACGACGCCTACTGGCTGATGCTGGAGCGCGAGCGCATCCGCGGCCTGACCGGCATCCAGTGGCTGGGCTGGGCCGGCGTGGTGTCGATCGTCTCGCTGCTCGGTGCCGCCCTGATTTCCAGCCTGATCAACCTGCCGCTGGCGCGCCTGACGGCGGCCACGCGCGAATTCGCCCAGGGCAACCGTCCGCCGCCGCTGCCGGAAAAAGGCCCGCGCGAAATCCGCGAGGCGAACCGCAGCTTCAACCAGATGGTGGACGATCTGCAGCAGGTCGAATCGGACCGCGCCGTGATTCTGGCCGGCATCTCGCACGACCTGCGCACGCCGCTGGCGCGCATGCAGCTGGAAGTGGAAATGGCCAATCTCTCGCTTGAATCGCGCGACGGCATCCAGTCCGACATCGCCCAGATGGACGCCATCATCGGCCAGTTCCTCGACTACGCCAAGCCGACCGAAGCTGCCACCTTCATCAATGTCGACGTGAAAACCCTGCTGGAGGAATGCGCGCATGAGGTGTCGCGTCTGACCGACGTGCAGGTCAGCACCGAGCTGGCCGAACGCGCCCACGTGCTGGGCAACGCCACCGACCTGAAACGCGTGATCGGCAATCTGATCGAGAACGCGCGCCGCTACGGCAAGACGCCGGGCAAGGAGGTGGCCGAGATCGAGCTGAAATGCAGCGTCAAAGGCATGCACACGGCGCGCCGCGTCACCATCGAGGTGAGCGACCATGGCGTGGGCGTGCCCGAAGAGCAGATCGCCCAGCTGCTCAAACCCTTCACCCGCCTCGACGCGGCGCGCGGCCAGGCCAATGGCGCCGGCCTCGGTCTGGCCATTGTCGAGCGCGTGCTGCTCAAGCATGGGGCGGAATTCAAGGTGCGCAACCGCCCCGGCGGCGGCCTGGCGATCCAGATCGTGATGCGCGCTATCGCCTGATGAGTCATATCGCTCGGCAAAGCTGGCAAAAATAATTTACAATTTTTGAATTATTTTTGTCAGGCTTGTCGATTTCCGCCGGCGCGGGCCGTCGTGGGGATATGGAAGCGCAATGTGCGCTCTCCGCCAACCCTTGATAGGAGACCTCATCATGAGCAAAGTAAACGCCATTCCCGCAGACATGCACTCCCTGACCCCGCACCTGGTCTGTGCGGGCGCGGCCCAGGCCATCGAGTTCTACAAGAAGGCTTTTGGCGCCGTCGAAGGCGCGCGCATGCCCGGCCCGGACGGCAAGATCATGCATGCCCTGCTGCGCATCGGCGATTCCGCCCTGATGCTGATGGATGAGGCGCCGGCCTGGGGCTCGCTCGGTCCGATCGCGCTGAAAGGCTCGCCCGTCACCATCCACCTGTATGTGGAAGACGCCGACGCCACCTTTGCGCGCGCCTTGGAAGCCGGCGCCACCACCAAGATGCCCGTCACCGAAATGTTCTGGGGCGACCGCTACGGCGTGCTGACCGACCCCTTCGGCCACTCCTGGTCGATTGCCACCCATGTGCGCGACCTGACGCCGGAAGAGATCGCGGCGGCGGCGGCCGACGCGGCCAAGCATGGCGGCTGCGGCGAAGCGGCCCAACAATAATTCTGATGCACGAGGAGACTGCCATGCGTTTCATGATTATCGTCAAAGCCAATGCCCGTTCCGAAGCCGGTGAAATGCCATCGGAAGAAACCCTGACCCAGATGGGCCGCTTCAATGAAGAGCTGGTGGGCGCCGGCGTGCTGCTGGCCGGCGAAGGCCTGCATCCCAGCTCGCGCGGCGCGCGCATCCGCTACCAGGGCAAGGAACGCGTGGTGCTCGACGGCCCCTTCGCCGAAACCAAGGAGCTGGTGGCCGGCTTCTGGCTGATCCAGGTCAAGTCGCTGGACGAAGCGGTGGAATGGATGAAGCGCGCGCCGATGGACGACGGTTCGGAAGTGGAAATCCGCCGCGTCTTCGAGATGGAGGATTTCGGCGCCGCCATGACACCCGAGCTGCGCGATCAGGAAGACCGCCTGCGCGCCCAGGTCGAAAGCGCTGCCTGAGTATTTGCCGCAAACCCGGCGCGCGCCCGCTGCGCGCCGGGCCGTATGCCAACCGATACAGGAGGATGCAATGCACTTTATGATTTTGCGCCGGGCCGACGCCAGCACCGAGCAGGCTTCGTTCCCGCCCCCCGGCCTGACCGCCGCCCTGCCCGACGGCAAATGGCTGCATTCCAGCGAGCGTTCGACGCGCATGAAGTACAACGGCAGCGCCTGGGAAGTCGAGCAAGGCCCCTTCCCCAATGCCCACGAGATGGTGGCCGGCTTCACCGTGATCGAAGCCAATGACCAGGCCGAGGCCATCGAGTGGGCCAAGCAATGGCCCACGGCCGACAACGAGGGCGAATTCACGCTGGAAGTGCGTGAAACCGGCTGCACCAGCGGCTGCCTGGGTTTCGAGGCCAATGTGCCGCCCCAGCTCACGCCGTATATGGTGCTGCTGAAGGCAAACGAAAAGCACGAGCGCGACGAGCACGTCGACCCTGCGCATATCGCCCTGATGATGCGCCGTAACGAGGAAGGCGTGCGCGCCGGCGTGATCCTGGCGGGCGAAGGACTGAAACCGGCGGCGCAAGGCGCGCGCGTGAAGCTCAGCGGCGGCCGCCATACCGTGATCGACGGTCCCTTCACCGAGATCAAGGAACTGATCGCGGGCTACTGGGTGATCCAGACCGCCAGCCGCGAAGAAGCCTATGAATGGGTGCGCAACTATCCCTTCCCCAACGGTCCCGATATCCAGATTGAATTGCGCGAGGTTGTACGCCAGTGACCAGCTCCCAGGCCATCCACCAGCGGCTCGATGCGGTCTGGCGCATCGAGTCGGCCAAGATCATCGCGGTGCTGACGCGCATGTTGCGCGACGTCGGCCTGGCCGAGGAGATGGCCCAGGATGCCCTGGTCAGCGCACTGGAAATCTGGCCTGAAAAAGGCATGCCGGAGAATGCGGCGGCCTGGCTGATGACGGTGGCGAAAAACCGCGCCCTCGACCATCTGCGCCACCATAAGCTGACCCGGGACAAGGAAGCCGAACTGACTTACGAGATCGAGGGTCTGCTGCAGGATGCCGCTCCCGATCTGGAAAAGACGCTGGACGACAATATCGGCGACGACCTGCTGCGCCTGGTCTTCATCTCCTGCCATCCGGTGCTGCCGACCGAAGGCCGGGTGGCGCTCACCCTGCGCCTGCTGGGCGGCCTGTCCACCGACGAAATCGCGCGCGCCTTCCTGGTGGCCGAGCCGACCATCGCCCAGCGCATCGTGCGCGCCAAACGCACCCTGGCCGACAAGCGCGTGCCTTACGAAGTGCCGCGCGGCGCCGAGCTGGAGGAACGCTTGTCCTCCGTGCTGCAAGTGATTTACCTGATCTTCAACGAAGGCTATTCGGCCAGCGCCGGCGCCGACTGGATGCGTCCCGCCCTATGCGAGGAAGCGCTGCGCCTGGCGCGCATCCTGGCCGGGCTGGCGCCGCAGGAACCGGAAGTGCATGGCCTGGCGGCCCTGCTGGAAATCCAGTCCTCGCGCCTGCGGGCGCGCTGCGACGCGCGCGGCCGCCCCGTACTGCTGCTGGAGCAGGACCGCTCGCGCTGGGACCAGCTCCTGATCGGACGCGGTCTGGCCGCGCTGGAACGCGCCGCCCGCCTGGATCGTCCAGCCGGGCCCTATGTGCTGCAGGCGGAAATCGCCGCCTGCCATGCGCGGGCGCGCAAGGCAGAGGAGACGGAATGGCTGCGCATCGCCGCCCTCTACCACACGCTGTCCGAACTGGCGTCCTCGCCGGTGGTGGAGCTGAACCGGGCGGTGGCCGTCTCCATGGCCTTCGGCCCGGCCGAAGGCCTGGCCGTGGCCGACACCCTGCTCGACGAGCCGCTGCTGCGCAACTACCATCTGCTGCCCAGCGTGCGCGGCGACCTGCTGTTCAAACTGGGCCGGCTGGACGAGGCGCGCGCCGAATTCGAGCGCGCCGCCGGCATGACGCAGAACGAGCGCGAACGCGACCTGCTGCTGACGCGCGCCGCGACCTGCCACCGGCGCCTGCCGCCTACGCCGCCAGGGTCGGCGGCTCCAGCAGCTTAGTCAGCAGCAGCTCGGTCGAGCCGTAGCCGTACAGGGAATCACTTTCCAGCCCCTCGGTTTCATACGGCACCGACACTTCCTTCTCCGGGCGGGCTGGATCATCGGCATAGGTGGCGCGCCAAGCCCGCTTCAAGGCGTCGGCGCGGCGGATGAAGACCGGCACCGGCCAGTCGGCGCGCTGCCACTCCTCGGCATCGCCGATCACGGGCCAGCGGCCGTTGGCCAGGGCCACGTCGCCGGTACGGATGGCCTTCAGCGCATCCTGGGCCGTGAGGCCGGCCACCTCCTCCAGCGCAGGCACGTCCTCACGCTTCGGACCAAACAGGTAGGCCAGCATGATTTTCCCTTGCGGCGACAAGCGGGCTACCAATCCCGTGGCATAACCGCCATGCCGGAGCGGCACGGCAAACCAGCTTCCTTCGCGGTAGGGCTTCAATCTCATTCACATCCTTTCAGTACAACAGCGGCCTTACTCATAATGGTATTGCGCCGCGATCGGACCCGCCTTGAACAGCGCATCCTTCATTTCCTTATCCAGTTTCGGATCGCGCCGACGCACCCACTCCAGCAGCATGGCGATATGCTTGCGGGTGGCATCGCGCTGGCTGGCCATGACCAGCTTCAGCTCGGGATCGGTGCAAGCCTCGATGCGCTGGTTATGCAGATCCAGCTGCTCCAGCTTTTCGGCGAGGGAGCGCAAAGCGCGGTGCATGTCGATCACTTGCGCGTTCAGATAATCGCGTTCCTCAATCAGTTCTTCCTGTGCCATGGCAGACTCCTTATCAATACAGGCATTGTCGGCGGACGGCGCAGATTTCTCAAGTCTAGCCGCTGAAAAGGATGGACGTCGCACGAAATGCGGCCCGATCGGGGATAATGTCCGCAGTTTCAACGAAAAGAGTTATCAATTGCAGAACTTCGAATTCCACAACCCCACCCGCATCCTCTTCGGCCAGGGTCAGATCGCCGCCCTCGCCAAGCAGGTGCCGGCAGGCGCCAAAGTGCTGATGCTCTACGGCGGCGGCAGCATCAAGAGCAATGGCGTGTATGACGAGGTCAAAGCCGCGCTGTCCGGCCACACCGTGCTGGAATTCGGCGGCATCGAACCGAATCCTCACTACGAAACCCTGATGCAGGCGGTGGAGCTGGTGCGGCGCGAACAGGTTGGCTTCCTGCTGGCCGTGGGCGGCGGCTCCGTCATCGACGGCACCAAATTCATCGCCGCGGCGGCCCTGTATCAAGGCGACGCCTGGGACATTCTCAGCAAAGGCGGCAAAGTGATCCAGTCCGCCCTGCCCTTCGGCAGCGTGCTGACCCTGCCCGCCACCGGTTCCGAGATGAACAGCGCCAGCGTCATCACCCGCCACGCCACGCAGGAAAAACGCGGCTTCATGAGCCGCCACGTCTATCCCGTGTTCTCCGTGCTCGACCCGGCCAAGACCCTGACCCTGCCCGCGCGCCAGGTCGGCAACGGCGTGGTCGACGCCTTCGTCCACGTCATGGAACAGTACCTGACCTACCCGGCGCAAGCGCCGGTACAGGACCGCTATGCCGAAGGCCTGCTGTTGACGCTGATCGAAGAAGGTCCGCAAGCCCTGAGCCAGCCCGACGACCTGGCCGTGCGCGCCAATGTGATGTGGAGCGCCACCATGGCCCTGAACGGCCTGATTGGCGTCGGCGTGCCGCAGGACTGGTCCACCCATATGATCGGGCATGAGCTGACCGCCCTGTATGGACTCGACCACGCCCAAACCCTGGCTGTCGTCCTGCCCGGCATCATGCAGGTCAAACGCGACGCCAAGCGCGCCAAGCTGCTGCAGTATGCGGAGCGCGTCTGGGGCTTGCGCGATGGCGGCGAAGACAGCCGCATCGACGCCGCGATTGCCGCCACCAGAAACTTCTTCGAACAGATGGCCGTCCCCACGCGCCTGAGCGCCTACGGCCTGGACGCCAGCGCCATCGACGCCGTCGTCAACGCCCTCGAAGCCGCCGGCTCCGTGCACCTGGGCGAGCACCACGACATCGACAGCGCCACCACCCGCGCCGCCCTCACCCTCAGCCTTTGATCTTCCTCAACAAATGTCCACCCTGGTGTCAGGCACCAGAGGCGGACATTCTTTGATTTTTCTCAAAGAATGTCCGACCTGCGTGCCTGGCACCAGGGTTGGACATTGCTTGATTTAGCGCAAACGGGGGGCTTGTGGTAAGCTTCGGGCTTCGCTAGGGGTCCTGGAACGCTGTTCCGGGTGAGAGATACCCTTCGTACCTGATCTGGATAATGCCAGCGAAGGAAAGCGCAAAGTTGTTGTCTCCCTCCTTTGAGTGCTCCTGCGTTGGCCTGTCCGCCGACTACAAGAGCACAATATGCCTACTCCGAATTTTGCTGTTTCCGTCCTCGCGCTGGCTGTGGCGCAGGCTTTTTCGTCTTCCGCTTACGCGCAGTCGCCATCGGGTGACGCGAAAATGACCGAGGTGGTGGTAAGCGCCAGCCGTACCAGCGGCGAGCGCGCGGCTGTCGCCGGCTTCTCCGATACGCCATTGATGCAAACGCCGGCTTCGGTCAGCGTGCTGTCGCGCGAACAGATGCAGGATCTGAATATCCGCTCGACCACCGATGCGGCCAAGTTCGATGCCAGCATCAGCGATTCGTATAACGCGGTCGGCTATGCGGAGCAGTTTTCGATCCGCGGCTTCAAGCTGAATAACGCGAACAGCTACCGCAAGGATGGCATGGCGATTTCCGGCGATACGCAAATCCCGCTGGAGAACAAAGAGCGCCTGGAAGTGCTCAAAGGCCTGGCCGGTCTGCAGGCTGGCGTGGCGGCGCCGGGCGGCATCGTCAACTATGTGACCAAGCGTCCGACCAATGCGCCGCTGCGCTCCGTCACGCTGGAAGCGAGCGAGCGCGGTACGCTATTCGGCTCTGTCGATCTGGGTGGGCGCTTCGAAGACAAACGCTTCGGTTACCGCGTCAATGCGGCGGCCGAACGTCTACGTTCCTATATCAAGGGCGCGGATGGCCACCGCAACTTCGTTTCCGGCGCCTTCGACTGGCAGATCACGCCGCAGGCGCTGCTGCAGATCGACGCCGACTACCAGAAAAAATCCCAGGTGACGGCGCCCGGTTTCCAGCTGATCAGCGGAACCACCCTGCCGAATGTCACCGCCGACAATATGCTGAACAATCAGCCCTGGAGCAAGCCGGTGGAAACGGAGAGCAGCAATATCGGCCTGCGCTTCCAGTACGAATTCAATCAGGATTGGAGCGCCACCGTCAGCGCCAACCGCCACACGCTGAAGCGCGACGATTACACCGCCTTCCCGCTGGGCTGCTACCGCGAAGGCCTGGACAGCGGCTTCTGCGCCAATGGCGATTTCGATGTGTATGACTATGTCAGCCTGGGCGAGAAGAAAAAACCGCAGACCGTGCAGGCCATGGTGCAGGGCAAATTCGCCACCGGCACGCTGCGCCACGAGCTGACCGCTGGCTATTCCTACTTCAAGAACAGCGAATACTGGGGCGACTATATTTACGAAGGCGTCGGCACCAGCAATATCTACCGTCCTGTGACGCTGCAGGCGACGGGCCTGAGCAGCGGTCCGGTCTCGGAACGCCGCAACGACCAGCAGCGCGCCTTCTTCGCCCAGGACGTCATCGCCCTGAACGACACGCTGAAACTGCATGCCGGCGCGCGCCATGTGCAGGTCAAGCGCCATGAAGCCAAGGCCAAATACGATATCGACCAAGGCTTCTGGCTGCCGAATGTGGCGCTGGTCTTCAGCCCGAACGCCGGTTTGGCCGTGTACGGCTCCTACGCCCAAGGCCTGGAACTGGGCAGCATCGCGCCCAAAGGCACGAGCAACGAGAAGCAAGCCCTCGCGCCCGGCAAATCCAAACAGCTTGAAGCTGGCGTGAAAGCCGATGTCGGCGGCCTGAATCTGGCGGCCTCCGTCTTCCAGATCACCAAAGGCCTGGAATTCACCGACTACACGCTGGGCACAGGCGGCACCTTCGTGCGCAGCGGCGAAGCGCGCCACCGCGGCGTGGAATTCTCGGCACAAGGCAAGCTGACGCCGGACCTGCTGCTGGGCGCATCGGCCACCGCGCTGAACACCCACCAGGAAGGCACCGGCCAGCCGGGCATGGACGGCAAGCGCGTACCGAACGTCGCCAAGTTCAAGTCCACCGTGTACGCCGAATACTCCGTGCCGCAAGTGGCGGGCCTGAAGCTGAACGCCAACTGGCAATACTCCGGCAACAAAGCCTTCGACGACCAGAACAAGGTCATGGTCCCAGCCTACCATCTGCTGAACCTGGGCGCCGCCTGGGCCACCAGCATTGCCGGCAACAAGACCGTGCTGCGCGCCCAGATCAACAACGTCACCAACAAGTTCTACTGGCGCGACGTCACGCCGGAGCTGGGCGGCTACCTCTTCCCCGGCGCCGAGCGCACCTACAAGCTGTCGGCCCAGTTCGACTTCTAAATTTGCGCAAAATCAAACAATGTCCTACCTTCGTGCCTCGGCGGCCCCGCCTGACACCAGGGTTGGACATTTGTTGAGGAAGATCAAACTTGGCCGAGCAGCTGAGCGACTTGAACCAGGCGCTCGGCCAGGGGGCCGTGGATGCGGGTGTGGGGGATGGCGCGACGCGCCAGTTCTTCGCTGAGATAGCCGTTGATGATGCCGCTCAGGTCCTGGTTTTCGCGGTGCAGGCCGTCGGGCATCCAGGGGATGTCGGGGGCGCACACCAGCGTCACGTCGTAGCGGCGGGAGGCGGCCAGCGCTTCCAGTTCGGCGTCGATGCCGCCGAAGTAGTGGCGGCTGTAGACCGCCGTCATCACGGGCGTGGTATCGCAGAAGAGGAAGCGGCCGCCTTGCGCGGCGGCGGCGTCTTCGCGCGCAACCTGGGTGCGGGCGATGTGAATCTGGTCGGCTGCGACCGGCACCCGCTGGCGCGTATCGACAAATTCGCGCAGATACTCAGGCACCCAGAGCGCGCCGTATTTTTCGGCCAGGGCCGCCGCCAACGTGGTCTTGCCGGACGAGGCGCTGCCCAGGATCGCTACCCTAAACGGCTGCTTCATTTCAGCACCATCGCATCGCGTGCGGTAGTTGAAGCCGCGCTGTCGTCAGCCGCCGATTTCATCCAGGCGCGCAAGCCGATCGCGGCCATCACCACGAACATGCCATACAGGACGGCCGTCAGCATCAGGCCTTTGTGCACGTACAGCGCGACATACAAAATATCGACCACGATCCAGACCACCCAGTTTTCCAGTTTTTTGCGCGACAGCAGCACCTGCCCTACCAGGCTGCCCGCGGTGAGGAAGCCGTCGGAATGCGGGACGTCGGTGTCGGTATAGGTTTTGAGAAACCAGGCCAGCACGCCAAAGGCGAGCAGCCAGCTTGCCGCCGCCAGCCAGCGCTGGCGCGTGTTCAGTGCCGTCACCGGCAGTTGTGCGTGTGTGGCATCGCCATGCAGCCACTGATACCAGCCCCAGACTGAAACGCTGATGAAGACCAGCTGCAGGCCCATATCGCCATACAGCCGCGAATTGAAGAACACCACGCCATAAGTGGCGGATGCGACGATGGCGAACAGCCATGCCCAGTGCTTCTGGTGGATATTCAGCCAGACCGTGGCGACCGACAGCACAAAGGAAATCAGCTCAAGCGGCGTAGTGGCAAAGCCAAACAGGGAAAGGGTTTCGTTCATGGCAGGGGGTTTAGCAGGACCGGGGATTATAGCGCAGCCTGCCCTGCCCCGCCGTGTGGCGGCCGAAAAAACAAAACGGGGCACGCGGCCCCGTTTTGCAATGCGGATCAGATCAGCGCTTTGGATACTTGATCGTCATTTCTTTCAACAGGTTGTCGGCATGGTCGACTTCCTTCATCACCCACAGCATATAGCGTGCATCCAGGTGGATGGCGCGGGTAATGCCGCGGTCAAAGTACCAGTCCTTGGTGATGGACTCGTAGGTGGAGTCGAAGTTCAGGCCAATCAGTTCGCCATTCCTGTTCATTACGGCCGAACCGGAGTTGCCGCCGGTGGTATCGGCACTGGTCAGGAAGTTGACTGGCACCGTGCCCAGGACAGGATCCTTGAACTGGCCGTAGCGCTTGGCCTTGACGGCATCGATCAGGTTTTGCGGCGCGAGGAACGGCTCCTTGCCGGTGTGCTTCTCGACAATGCCCTCCACCGTGGTGAATGGGCCTTTTGTCACGCCATCACGCGGCGAATACGGCGACACAGTGCCATAGGTCACGCGCAGGGTGGAGTTGGCGTCCGGGTAGACCGGCTTGCCCTGGGACTTCTTCCACGCGATCACGGCGCCCATGTATTGCGGAATGATGCGCTCCAGATTACCGTCCACTTCCTTGCGGCGGTTTTCCAGCGATTCATCAACGCCATGCAGTTTCACGGCCAGCTGCACGAAGGCGTCGCTGGAACCGGTGAAGGCGGCGGCGTCCTTGTCGAGCAGGGCCAGGCGCTGGGCGGTGTCGCCCAGTTTCGAGTTCTGATACAAGACCGGCACGGCATCCACGGCTGGCAGCAGGACATCCAGTCCTTGCGGATGGAACTTGGCTGCCAGCTTGGCGTAACGTTGCAGGCCGCCGGCGAAGCGGGCCTGGTCCACCGGCAGCGCCAGCGATTGTTCCAGACGGGTCAGGCGGGCCGTGATGAAGCTCAGGTCACGCTCCTGGTAGCCGGTCTTGCGCTGTTCGTTCGGCTTTTGGCGTTCCAGGGCCAGGCGGTACAGGGTGCGGGCGCTCTTCAGCAGATCGCTGTTGGTCGCCATGTTCCAGGCAAATTCCTCATCGTTCAGGGCCATGTCGGCGGCGATCACGGCATCCAGTTCGGACAGCATGGTCTTCGACACGTTAGCCTGCTTGTTGTACCAGCTGCGGAACTCGGCATCCTGCACATCCTTGATGGCAGCGATGTCCTTGCGCGCAAAACCGTCCAGCAAGCCCTGGGTCTTCTTCATGCGGTTGTTGATGGACTTGGCCACGCTGGCGTAGCGCACCACGTTCGCATCGTTGCCCTTGGTGGCGGCGGCGATGGTGTCCAGGTCGGCCTGGTATTCGGCCACCATGGCCGGATAGCTCAGGTCGCGCGCATAGCGGATTTCCGACGGCAGCTTGTAGCGGCTGGTGCGGCCCGGATAGCCGGCCAGCAGGATCGGATCGCCGTTTTTCAGGCCTTCGGCGGAAACCACCAGGAAGTCCTTGGATTTATACGGCACGTTGTCCGGCGACGGGTCGGCCGGGCGGCCGTCCTTGCCCACGTAAGCGCGCAGGAAGGAGTAGTCGCCGGTATGGCGCGGCCATTCGTAGTTGTCGACGTCGCCGCCGTAATTGCCGATCATGTTCGATGGCGCGTACACCAGGCGCACGTCGCGGATCATCATCTGGCGGATGCGGTAGTACTCGGCGCCGCGGTGGAAGGCCGGCACGGAGCAGCGGTAGATCTTGTCCGATTCGCACTCGGCGATCAGTTTCTTGATGCTGTCCTGAACGGCTTCATGGCGCGCGCGGCCGGTCAGCGTGTCCAGGCCTTTGAGCACGCGCTCGGTCACGTTTTCGACCTTGTCGGTGACGTAGACCAGGGAGTTGGGGCCGGCCGGCAGTTCTTCGGCGCGGGTCTTGGCCAGGAAGCCATTGCTGATGTAGTTCTTCTCGGCAGTCGAATTGCGCTGGATGGCGCCATAAGCGCAGTGGTGATTGGTGACCACCAGGCCTTCAGGCGACACGAAGGAGGCGGAGCAGCCGTCCAGCGAGACGATGGCGCTCATCGGATGCTTGGACAGGTCAGCCAGCTTTTCGGCTGGAATGGCGATGCCGATGCGCTTCAATTCGGACTTCAGTTGCGGCAGCTGGTGCGGTTGCCATTGGCCTTCGTCGGCGTGAGCGGAGGCGAAAACGCCCAGCAGCGCGGCCGGGAGAACGAGCAATTTATACAAGATTTACCCCTGTGTGTGGATGCGGGGGCAGTATATGCCTTACTCTTCCAGGTGAAAATGCTTTTTTGACAGCTTCAAGCGCGCGCCGGCAGCGCCAGGCGCACGCTCAGGCGGCAGCCGTCGCGCGGCGCGGAAACGATGCTCAGCGCCCCGCCCATGGCCTCCACCCGTTCGGCAATGCCCAGCAGGCCGAAGGCGCCGGCTTTGTCGCGCTGGCTGGTTTCCATGCCCGCGCCATTGTCCTCGACCAGCAGCAGCACGGTGTCGCCCTCCTCCGCCAGTTCCACCCGCACATGGCTGGCCGCCGCATGACGCAGCACATTGCTCAGCGCTTCCTGCACGATGCGGAACAGTACCAGGCCGCTTTCGGCGTCGATGCGCTCGAGCAGGGCGTCGCCCGCAACCAGCAGGCGGCAATCGAGCTGGCCGCGCACGGCGAAATCGCGCACCAGCCATTCCAGCGCAGCATGCAGGCCCAGATCCAGCACAGCGGGACGCAGCTCATTGATAATATTGCGCACGCTGCGGATGGTGGCGTCCACATTCTCCAGTGCCAGGCTGGCGCGCTGCCGCAAACGCGGATGGTTGGCGCCGGTGCGCGCCTGCAGCATGGAGATGTCGATGCGCAGCGCCAGCAGATTCTGTCCCAGCTCATCGTGGATTTCGCGCGCGATGCGCTTGCGCTCGGCCTCCTTGACTTCGGCCAGGTGGGCGCTGAGCTGGCGCAGATGGGCATTGGCCTGGGCCAGCTCGCTGGTGCGCAGCCGCACGCGCGCATCGAGCTCGCGGTGCAACTCGCGCAGCGCCAGTTCGGCGCGTTTGCGCTGGGTGATGTCGGAGAAGACGGCCAACAGATTGGCCAGCCGGCCATCGGGGTCGCGCATGACCTTGAGCGACAGCGCCGCCAGGAACTCGCCGCCGTCGGCGCGCTGGCCCCAGGCCTCGCCCTGCCAGCTGCCGCGGCTGACCAGGTTGCGCCAGAGGTCCGCGTAAAAAGCGGCGCCTGGCGCGCGGTGGCGCAGAAAACGCAGCGAGCGCCCCAGCACGGCGGCGGCAGGATAGGCCGTCAGCTGGCTGAACGCGGGATTGACGGTGACGATGTGACCATCGGCATTGGTCAGCACCATACCCTCGTCCAGGCTATCCAGCATGGAAAAGGCGCGCTGCAAGGCCGTTTCGCGCGCATGCCAGTCGCTGATATCGCTGACGATGATGCGGCAGCCGCCCGTGCGCGCATTGTAATTGGCTTCCAGCCGCACCCGGCTGGCGCCACCCAGTTCCTCCAGCAGCTGCACCTCCAGCGCCGACGGCCGGCCTTCGCGGTCCAGGCGCGCCATCATCCCGCGCCAGTCGGGCTGCGAAGAAGGGGCGAGGAATTCTTCGAAATGCAGGCCGATCAACTCCGCCCGCTGCTGGCGCAGCAAGGCGGCGGCGGCGCGGTTGGCGCCATCGATGCGGCCGGAACGGCCGAGCGACAGGTAGCAGGCGGGCGCCTGCTCATACAGCCCGGTGTAGCGGCTCAGATCCTGCTCCACCTCTTCTTTTTGCCGGTGCATCTCGGCCAGGGCGGCGGCCTGCAGCTCCAGCTCGATACGGCTGACCTGCGCCTCATGCCATGCTTTCAGCATGTCGCTCCGAATCCGGGCGGGAGGCGCAGGCCGGGACATTACTGCGTCTCCCCGTTATGGCCGCCTGGCCCCTCCAACCGCGCCTCCAGCGACTTCAACTCAGTGATGTTGACGAAGGTGGCAACCAGACCGTCAATGACATTGGCCAAGGTGCGGTAAGGCCGCACCCGCACCATGAACCAGCGTCCGTCCTTGGTGGCGATCTGCTTCTCGCAGAAAGCCAGGGTGCGCAGCACTTCGCGCGCATCGTCTTCCAGTTCCGGATAAATCAGGTCGGTCACGATATCGCCCAGCGGCCGGTTCACATCGCCGGGAATCAGCTTGTAGATCTGCGTGGCCTGGGTGGTGAAGCGGCGGATGTGCAGGGAGTTGTCGAGATAGATGACGGCGATATCGGTGCTGTTCAGCAGATTTTTCATATCGCTGTTGGCCATCGACAGGTCGTCCACCTTGGACTGCAATTCCGCGTTGACGGTGTACAGCTCCTCATTCAGGGACTGCATTTCCTCCTTGGAGGTGGTCAGCTCCTCGTTGGTCGATTGCAGCTCCTCGTTGGTCGATTGCAGTTCCTCGTTGGCCGACTTGAGCTCCTCGCGCGAGGTCTGCATTTCGTCGCGCACAGAGTGGATTTCCATGCGCGCCTGGGCCAGCTGCTGCTCCAGCTCCACCTGATGCGGATTGGGTGAACCGCCGCGATGACGCTTGCCCGCCGGCGCCGGTATGGCGTGGAAAGTCAGCAGCATCATGCCTTCGACCGCATCGCTGTCGGGCAGCTTCTCGGCCGTGACATCGACCAGCAGCGAGCGGTTCTCGCTGTCTTTCAGCATCAGGCCGCGCAGCGCCTCCTGCTTGCCACTGACGTTGGCCTGCTCCAGCAATTCGGCCAGGTGGTAACGCAAACCGTCGCGCGCCATGGCGTGGATATTCCAGTTGGCCTTGCCCGCCGCCGGCTCCAGGAAGGTGCCGGTGCGCCCGTGAATATACAGAATATCGCCTTCTTTGCTCAGCAGGACAGCCGCAGGCGAGTGTTTTTTGAGCAGCAGATGCTCGACTTGGGACTGGAGATTGCCCGTCATGGATACTGTCCTAGCTTCGTTTGACAATGGAACATTGGCCGATACCACCTTGGTCGGAAAATAATGGCTGACCCGATGCACCGCCGCATCCAGCCGCTGGTAGACGCGTCCCGAACCGGGCACGGAGGCAAACAGCTCCGTGAAATTGCCCGGTGTATCGGCACTGCCTAGCAGAAGGAAACCATCGCGCTTGAGGGCGTAATGGAACAGCGGAATCAGGTGCTCTTGCAGCTTATGGGTGAAATATATCAGCAGGTTGCGGCAGCTGAGAATATCCAGTTTGGTGAATGGTGGATCGGAGATCACATTCTGCTGCGCGAAAATGATGGAATTGCGCAGATCCTTGCGGATGCGGAAGCCGACGCCATCGTCAATAAAGTAATGGCATAGGCGCTCGGCCGAGACGCTTTCCTCGATATTGCGGCTGAAAACACCCTGGCGCGCGCGGTCGATCGCGTCCGGATCGAGGTCGGTGGCAAAAATCTGCAGCGAGTATTTGCCGCGCGGGTTGATCGACTCCATCACCTCGTCGAACACGATGGCGAGGGAATACGCCTCCTCACCGGTGGAACAGGCCGGCACCCAGGCCTTGAAGGCGCAGCCGTCCGGATTGGCCGCGACCATGGCCGGCAGCGTGACGCTCTTCAGATGCTCCCACATCTTGGGGTCGCGGAAGAAGCTGGTCACCCCGATCAGCAGCTCCTTGAACAGCAGGTCGATCTCAGTCGGGTTCTCGCGCAGGAACAGCACATACTGCTCCATCGACTGGCTTTGCTGCAGCTTCATGCGGCGGTCGATGCGGCGCATGACGGTATTCATCTTGTAGTCGCTGAAGTTATTGCCGGTATGCGCTTGCAGCAGTTCCAGCAGCTCTTGCAGAGCGTGCGGCCGGCCGCGCACGCGCGCCTGCTGCACATAGGGCGACACCGACCAGACATTTCCCAGTCTTTCCGGCATATCGCCGGGCAAGGCGGTGATATCGACCACCCCGGCATCGATGGCGCTGCGCGGCATGGGGTCGAATTTGGCCGATTCGGGCGGCTGGGCCAGTGTCACGCCGCCCGCCTCGCGGATGGCGCGCAGGCCGGCCGTACCATCGCTACCCATGCCGGAAAAAATGATACCGGCGGCCAGTTGGCGGCGCTCCGTCGCCAACGCGCGGAAGAAAGCGTCGATGGGATAACGCGGTCCGCGCAGGCTGGACAGCGGCCCCAGGGATAATAGGCCATTGGCAAAGGCCAGGCTCATATTGGGCGGAATCACATATACACAATCCGGTTCGATCGCCATATTGTCGCTGATCTGATATACGGGCATGGCCGTCGCGCGCTGCAGCAGCTCGGGCAGCACGCATTTGCGCTGCGGGTCAAGATGCTGGATAACGACAAAAGCCATGCCGCTGTTCTGCGGCACCGCCGCCAGAAACTCAATGATCGAATCAAGTCCGCCTGCGGAGGCGCCTATGGCGACGATAGGAACGGTTCCCCCTGCACTCCAGATACTGATAGGCCGCGCACCCGCGCCGGCATCGACTGCTTGATTCTTGCTCATTGTAATCTGGTTGATGGAAAGGCCCTGTCACGGGAGATTTTCCATGCACGGCGCGTTGGCGCATTGCACGTGGAAGGCCCGATTATACAAGAGCGTTCCTGTGGTGCCCGCCCCTTTATGGAGAGTTGCGCCAGCCGCCGCCCAGGGCCTGGATCAGGGCCACGGCGGCAGTCTGGCGGTCGGCCTGCACCTGGGCCAGGGCGCGGCGCGCATTGAGTGCGCTGACCTGGGCCGTGACCACTTCGGTATAGCTGACCTGTCCGGCGCGGTAGCGGTTCAATAGCTGCTGCTCGACCTGGTCGGCCGCCTGCGAGGCGCGGCGGCGCAGTTCCTGCTGTTCGGCCAGCACGCGGGTGGCGGTAAGCTGGTCTTCGACATCGGCCATGGCAGCCAGCACGCTTTGCCGGTACTGGGCGACGGCCAGAGCGTGTCCGGCCTTGGCCTGGTCGACGCGCGCGCCGGTGGCGCCGGCATTGAACAGGGTCTGCGCGGCCGACAGGCCCAATGACCACAGGCTGTTGGATGCATTGAACAGGCCCGCCGCCTTGCTGGCGCCAAAACCATAGGAAGCGCTCAGGTCCAGGCTGGGGAAATAGGCCGAGCGCGCAATGCCGATCTGCGCATTGGCCGCCGCCACGCGCCGTTCGGCGGCGGCAATGTCGGGGCGGCGCTGCAGCAGCGTGGATGGCACGCCGGGCGGCACCTCCGGCACGGCCAGTTGCGGCGCGGCGGCCGCCAGCGCGAAGTCGGCCGGCGCCTTGCCCAGCAAAACGGCGATGGCGTGTTCGAGCTGGGCGCGCTGGCGCTGCACGCCAAGGCGGTCGGCGCGGGCATTGGCCAGCTGGGTTTCGGCCTGCAAGACGTCGGCATGGCCGGCGATGCCGGCCGCGAAACGGTTGCGCGTGATGTCCAGCACGCGTTCGTAGCCGGCCACCGTGGTGTCCAGCAGCTGTATCTGGTAGTCGCTCTGGCGCAACGCAATATAGTTGAGGGCCAGTTCGCCCTGGGCCGACAGGCGGGCCGAGGCAAGGTCGGCGGCGCTGGCTTGGGCGCTGGCGGCCGCGCCGCCGGCCCCGGCACGCAGGCGTCCCCAGATGTCCGGCTCCCAGCTGCCGCCGATGCTGGCGCGGTACTGGTTGCCGGTGCGCGCCGCGCCTTCGCCGCCGGAGCGGTCGGCGCTGCCCGTCAGGTTCAAGGTCGGGAACAGCGCGGCGCGCTGCTCTGCCACGATGGCCCGCGCCTGCGCATAGCGGGCCACGGCCGCCGCCACGTTCTGGTTCGACACTTCCACGCTGGCGGCCAGCTCGTTCAGCACGGGATCGCCGAACAGCGTCCACCAGGGGCCGCGCTCCAGCGCATCGGCCGGGGCGGCGGGCTGCCAGCCTTCCGCTTCCTTGAAGTGGGCCGGCAATGGTGTGGCAGGTGTTTGATACGCAGGGCCGACAGCGCAACCAGCCAGCAGGGAGGCGGCCAGCGGCAGCAGGCGCAAGGTCTGTTTCATCTTTAGAGTCATGGCGTGATCGGCGCGGCAGTTGCCTGCGCGCCGCCGGTGCGGCTCAAATGCCGTTCATTCGGGCCGCGCGTGCGCAGGCGGTCCATCAGGATATAGACCACGGGTGTGGTCAGCAGGGTCAGAAGCTGGCTGGCGATCAAGCCGCCGATGATGGCAATGCCAAGCGGCTGGCGCAGTTCGGAGCCTTCGCCGAAGCCGATGGCCAGCGGCAGCGCGCCGAGGGCCGCGGCCAGGGTCGTCATCAGGATGGGGCGGAAGCGCAGCAGGCAGGCTTCGCGCACAGCCTGCACCGATGTCAAGCCGCGCGCGCGTTCCGCCTCCAGCGCGAAATCGATAATCAGGATGGCGTTCTTCTTGACGATGCCAATCAGCAGGAAAACGCCGATCAAGGCGATGATGGAGAACTCCATATTGAACATCAGGAGCGCCAGCACGGCGCCCACGCCAGCCGAGGGCAAGGTGGACAGCACCGTCACCGGATGCACCAGGCTTTCGTACAGGATGCCCAGCACGATGTAGATCACCACAATCGCGGCCAGGATCAGCAAGGGCTGCTGCTTGTTCGATTCCTGGGCGCTGCGCGCCGTGCCCTGGAAGCTGCCGCGCACATTGTTCGGCATGGCGATATCGGCTTCGGCCTGCTTCACCGCCTCCTGCGCCTGGCTCAGGCTGAAACCGTCGGCCAGGTTGAAGGAGATGGTGGTGGCCAGTTCGCCGTCCTGATGGTTGACCGAGGCCGGCGTGGCGCTTTCCGAAAAGCGCGCAATGCCCGTCAATGGCACCATGGCGCTGGGCGCGCCGCTCAGGGCCGAGCCGGTGGCCGCGTCGCGCAGGGCCGTGGTGTTGTTCGCGCTGGCGTTGCTGGAGGCCGTGGCGGTGGCCGCCGCGCGCGCCGCCACATGCACATCCTTCAGCGCTTCCGGGCTTTGCGCATATTCTGGCGCGGCTTCCATCACCACCTTGTACTGGTTCAGCTCATCGTAAATAGTGGCAACCTGGCGCTGGCCAAAGGCGTTGTACAGCGCATTGTCCACATCGCGCACCGTCATGCCGAAGCGCGCCACGGTATCCTTATCGATCGTGACGAAGGTTTCGACGCCGTTGTCCGCCTGGTCGGTATCCACATCGATCAGGGCTTTCTGCTGCTTCATCGCATCGGCCAGGCGCGCGGCCCAGTTTTTCAGGTCGGCGCGGTTGTCGCTTTTCAGCGTGTACTGGTAGGTGGAATTGCTTTGCCGCCCCCCCATGCGCAAATCCTGCACCGTGTTGAGGAAGAGCGATACGCCGGTCACCTTCGCCAGTTGCGGCCGCAGGCGCGCAATCACCTGCTGCCCGGTTTGCGTGCGTTCCGAAGCAGGTTTGAGGTTGACGAACATGAAGCCGCCCCCTGCCCTGCCGCCGCCGGTGAATCCCACCACCGTCGCCACCGCCGGGTCGCGCTTGATAATGCCAACCAGCTGGCGCAGCTTCTGTTGCATGGCCTGGAAGGAGATGCTCTGGTCGGCGCGGATGCCGCCATTGATCTGGCCCGTATCCTGCTGCGGGAAAAAGCCTTTGGGCGCGGCCGAGAACAGGTATACGTTCAGTCCTACCACGAAGACCAGGATCGCCATCACCAGCCAGACACTGGACAGCGCCCAATCCAGCGAATGCTCGTAAGCCTTGAGCACATAGTCGAATATCCGCTCGAAGAAGCGCGAGATCGCGCCGGCCGGCTTGCTTTCCTGCCCAGGCTTGAGCAGCCAGGCGCACATCATGGGCGTGGTGGTCAGGGAAATCAGCAGGGAGATCAGCACCGCCGCCGACAACGTGACGGCAAATTCGCGGAACAGCCTTCCCACCTGCCCGCCCATGAAGAGCAGCGGGATGAACACGGCCACCAGCGACAGGCTGATGGACAGCACGGTGAAGCCCACCTCGCGCGCACCCAGCAGGGCCGCCTTGAAGCGGTCCATCCCCGCTTCGATATGGCGCGAGGTATTTTCCAGCACCACAATAGCGTCATCAACCACGAAACCGGTCGCCACCGTCAGCGCCATCAGGCTCAGATTATTCAGGCTGAATCCCAGCAGATACATCACGCCGAAAGTTCCCAGCAGCGAAACGATGGTCGCCACCGCAGGCACAATGGTGGCGCGTGCGCTGCGCAGGAAGGCACTGACCACCAGCACCACCAGCATGATGGAGATCAGCAGGGTGAATTCGATCTCGTGCAGCGAGGAGCGGATGGAGTTGGTGCTGTCGGAAGCCACTTGCAGCTTCACGTCCTGCGGCAACTGGGCCTGCAGCTGCGGCAGCAAGGCACGCACGCCGTCCACGGTTTCGATCACATTGGCGCCCGGCTGGCGCGTCACCAGCACGATCACGGCCGGATAGCCGTTGTACAGGCCAAGGGTATTTTTGTTCTCGGCTCCATCCACCACCTCGGCCACGTCGCGCAGGCGGATGGCCGCGCCGTCGCGCCAGGCGATCACCAGATCGCGGTAGTCGGCGGCGCTGCGCCCGCCGCTGGCGGTACTGGGCGCGGAATAGATCTGCAGCCGCCTCCCTTCGCTCTCGATGGCGCCCTTGGGCCGGTTGGCATTGGTGGCCTGGATGGCAGCCCGCACGTCTTCCATCGACACGCCGTAGCGGTTCAGCGCGTAGGGCAGCAGCTCGACGCGCACGGCGGGCAGCGAACCGCCGCCGATTTCCACATCGCCCACGCCTTTCACCTGCGCCAGCTTCTGCTGCACGATATTCGACACCGCCTCGTAAATCTGACCAGGGCTGCGCGTGGGAGAAGTCAGCGCCAGAATGATGACCGGCGCGTCGGAAGGATTGGCCTTGCGGTAGGTGGGATTGCTGCGCAGGGTGGCAGGCAGGTCGGCGCGGCTGGCGTTGATAGCCGCCTGCACCTCGCGCGCCGCCGAATCGATCTTGCGGTTCAAGTCGAACTGCAGGTTGATGCGGGTGGAACCGTTGCCGGAGGACGAGGTCATTTCGTTGACGCCCGCGATCACGCCCAGCCGGCGTTCCAGCGGCGTGGCGACGCTGCTGGCCATGGTGTCCGGGCTGGCGCCGGGCAGATTGGCGCTGACCGAGATCGATGGATAGTCAACCTGGGGCAGCGGCGATACCGGCAGCACGAAGAAGGCGGCAATGCCCGCCAGCGCCAGCCCTATCGTCAGCAGCACCGTGGCGATGGGGCGGCGGACGAATGGTTCGGAGAGGTTCATGGCAGGACCGCTCCAGCCGCCGTCTCGCTGCGCTTGGCGCCCCAGCGCCGGCCAAGCCGGTCGAAAGCCAGGTAAATCACCGGCGTGGTGTACAGGGTCAGCATCTGGCTCACGATCAAGCCGCCGAAAATGGCCAGGCCCAGGGGACGGCGCAGTTCCGCGCCCTCGCCCCAGCCCAGCATCAGCGGCACGGCGGCGAACAAGGCGGCCAGGGTCGTCATCAGGATCGGACGGAAGCGCAGCAGCGCCGCCTGGTGGATGGCTTCGCGCGGCGGCTTGCCTTCGTCGCGCTCGGCCTCGATGGCGAAGTCGATCATCATGATGGCGTTTTTCTTCACGATGCCGATCAGCAGGATGATGCCGATAATGCCGATCACGCCCAGATCCTGGCCGCTCAGCAGCAGCGCCAGCAAGGCGCCCACGCCCGCCGATGGCAGGGTGGAGAGAATGGTCAGCGGGTGGATATAGCTTTCGTACAGCACGCCCAGCACGATGTAGACGCACACCACCGCCGCCAGGATCAGCCAGAGCTGGTTGGTCAGCGAGGCCTGGTAGGCGCCCGCCGCGCCGAGGAAGGTCAGCGATACCGAAGGCGGCAAGCCGATGTCCTGCGCCGCCGCGCGGATCGCCTCCACCGATTTGCCGAGCGCCACGCCAGGCGCGGTATCGAAGCCGATGGTGGTCGCCGGGTATTGGGCCACATGGGTGATCTGCAGCGGCGCGGGCTTTTCGGTGATGGTGGCGATGGCCGACAAGGGTGTGGGCTTGCCGCTGCCGGTGCGGATCTGCAGATTGCCCAGCGACTCGGGCGTGCTGAGAATGCCGGGCTGCGCCTCCAGGATCACGCGGTACTGGTTGGTTTCAGTGAAGATGGTGGAAACGATGCGCTGGCCGAAGGCGCTGTACAAGGCGTCGTCGATGGCGGCGGCCGTGACGGACAGGCGCGAGGCCGTGTCGCGGTCGATGGCGATATAAGCTGCCGCGCCGGTCGCGCCGGCGTCGGACACCACATTGCGCAGCTGCGCCTTTTTCTGCATTTGCGCGGCCAGCTTGCCGGCCCATTGCGAAACCGTCGCATTGTCCGCGCCTTCCAGCGAGACGCGGTACTGGGTGGGACCGGATTCGGCGTCGATGGTCAGATCCTGGGTTGGCTGCAGGTAGATCTGCACACCGGCCACCGTCCCTGCCCTGCGCTTCAGGCGTTCCATGGTGTCGGCCTGATTGCCGCGCTCGCGTTTCAGGTTGATCAGCATGCGGCCGGTGTGCAGCATGGTGTTGTTGGCCGCGTCCACGCCCACCAGTGAACTCAGGGATTCCACGTCCGGGTCTTCCAGAATCGCCTTGGCGGCGGCCTGCTGCAGCTCGGCCATGCGGTTGTAGGACACGGCTTGCGCCGTTTCGATGCGCGCCTGCAGCTGGCCCGTATCCTGCGTCGGGAACAGGCCTTTCGGGATGTAGATATACAGCAGCACCGTCAGCGCCAGTGTGGCCAGTGCCACCAGCAAGGTCAATCCCTGCCGCTGCAGGACCCATTGCAGGGACAGGTCGTAGCGGTGGATCACCTGGTCCATCACGCGCTGGATGCGCGCACCGGCGCTGCCCGGCGCATCGCCGGCATGGCTGCGCAGCCAGCGGCCCGCCATCATCGGCACCAGGGTCAGCGACACCACGGCCGAAATCAGGATGGTGATCGACAGCGTGACGGCGAATTCGCGGAACAGCCGCCCCACCACATCGCCCATGAACAGCAGCGGAATCAGCACGGCGATCAGCGACACCGTCAGCGAGATGATGGTAAAGCCGATCTGTTGCGCGCCCTTGAGCGCGGCGGCCATCGGCGTTTCGCCCTCCTCGATATAGCGGGCGATGTTCTCGATCATGACGATGGCGTCGTCCACCACGAAGCCGGTGGCGATGGTGAGCGCCATCAGGCTCAGGTTATTCAGGCTGTAGCCCAGCAGGTACATCAGCCCACAAGTGCCGATCAGCGAAATCGGCACTGCCAGGCTGGCGATCACCGTGGCGCGCAGGCTATGCAGGAAGGCGAAAATCACCAGCACCACCAGCACCACGGCCAGCACCAGCTCCATCTCCACATGTTCGACCGAGGCGCGAATGCCGTTGGTGCGGTCGCTCAGCACATCGACACGCAGCGCGCCGGGCAGACCGGCCTGCAGCTCGGGCAGGCGCTCCTTGATGGCATCCACGGTGGCGATCACATTCGCGCCCGGCTGGCGCTGCACATTCAGGATGATGGCGGGTTTCAGGCCGGACCAGGCACCCAGCTTGACGTTTTCGGCGCTGTCCACCACCTGCGCCACGTTCGACAGGCGCACCGGCGCGCCGTTCTTGAAGGCCACGATCAGGTTCTTATAGTCGTTGGCGGTCAACAGCTGGTCGTTGGCGTTGATGGTGAACGAGCGCGTGGGACCATCGAAGCTGCCCTTGGCGCTATTGGCGTTGGCGGCGGAAATGGCGCTGCGCAGCGTGTCCAGGCCCAGGCCATAGGACGCCAGTGCCAGCGTGTCGGCCTGGATGCGCACGGCGGGACGCTGGCCGCCGCTCAGCGTGACCAGGCCGACGCCATTGACCTGGGAGATTTTCAGCGCCAGCCGGGTGTTGACGATGTTCTGCACCTCGGTCAGCGGCATCGTATCGGAGGTGATGGCCAAGGTCAGCACGGGCGCGTCGGCCGGATTGACCTTGGCGTAGACCGGCGGCGCCGGCAGGTCGGCCGGCAGCAGCGAGCCGCCCGCGTTGATGGCGGCCTGCACTTCCTGCTCCGCCACATCGAGCGTCTGGCCCAGGCTGAATTGCAGGGTGATGATGGACACGCCCGCCGCGCTGGTGGAACTCATGCGCTGCAAGCCCGACATCTGGCCGAACTGGCGCTCCAGCGGCGCGGTCACGGTCTGGCCCATGACTTCGGGACTGGCGCCGGGATACAGGGTCTGCACCTGAATGGTCGGGAAGTCGACCTGGGGCAGCGCCGACAGCGGCAGCAGCTTGAAGCCGACCAGGCCCGCCAGCACGATGGCCAGCATCAGCAGCGAAGTCGCCACCGGACGCTGGATGAATGGCGCCGAGGGACTCATCGCGCGCCGCCTCCCGCTTGCTGGGCGGGGTCGGTGCGCCGCTTGCGCTCCTCGCCCGGCGCCGCGGGTGCCGGCGTGGCGGCGGCGGGCGCATCCTCGGCCTGCCTGCGATGGCGGCGATGTCCCTCCCCGCCTTCCCCTGCCTGGCCGCCGGCGCCAGGGCCTTTACCGCCCCGCTCTCCCGGCAAGGTGACGTGGGCACCGTCCTTCAGACGGTCGGCGCCTTCGGTGATGACCTGTTCGCCCGCCTGCACGCCGGTTTTGAGCTGCACCTTGTCCACCGTCGCCTGGCCGCGCGTGACGGGACGCAGCGCAACGGTCTTGTCCTGGTTCAGCACGTACACGAAATCACCGGTCGCGCCATGGCGCAGCGCCGTCACCGGCACCATGACTGCGTCCTTGACGGTGCGCAGCTCCAGGCGCACGTTGACGAACTGGCTGGGGAAGAGCGCCATCTTGGCGTTCTCGAAGCGCGCCTTCGCCATCACCGTGCCGGTCTGCGTGTTCACCTGATTATCCAGCGCCGCAAAACGGCCCTGCTCCAGCGTGGCGCTGCGGGTGCGGTCCAGCGCCAGCGCGGGCAGCACGGCGCCTTCGTTGGCGCGGGCGATCAGCTCCGGCACCTGGTCCTGGGGCACGGCGAATTCCACGTCGATGGGCGAAATCTGGGTGATGACGGCAATGCCGCCTGCATCGCCCGAGCCGACCAGATTGCCGACATCGACCACGCGCAGGCCAACACGCCCGCTGATCGGCGCCATCACCTTGGTATAGCCTAGATTCAGGCGCGCCGTGCCTTCCGCCGCCTTGTCCGTCATCACCGTGCCTTCCAGCTGGCGCACCAGGGCCGCTTGCGTGTCCACGTCCTGGCGCGCGATGGAATCCTGGGCCAGCAAGGTGCGGTAGCGTTCCAGCGTCAGGCGGGCGTTTTCCAGCTGGGCTTCATCGCGCTGGCGCTGGCCGCTGGCCTGCATCAGCGACAATTCGAACTGGCGCGGATCGATCTGGGCCAGCACCTGGCCGGCCTTGACCATCTGCCCTTCCTTGAACAGCACTTTTTGCAGGATGCCCGAGACCTGCGGCCGCACGGTGGTGGTGGCCGCCGCCGACACCGTGCCGAGCGCCTCCAGCACGACCGGGATATCGGCCTTTTCGGCCGTGGCCACGCCCACGGTGCTGGCTGGGCCGCCCCGGCCGCCACGCCCGGAACCGCGTCCGGCGCCGCCCGCTGCCCCACCTGGTCCGCCAGCCCCAGGGACGCCCGCTCCCGGCCCACCCTGCCCCGCCCCTTCCGGCGCCTTGTGGGTCAGATGCCAGGCCAAACCACCCAGCCCCGCCATGGCCGCAACCGCGATAACGGCACCCAGCCATTTGCGGCGGCGCGATTGAGGGGCTGGAGAAGTGTTCGGGTGCGCATCCATCGCAAGTCCTTGCTGGGTCAGAGTGTTGAATGACTCTAGCACAGGGCTTTCCGGCAAATGCTTCAAGGCCGATACAATTGGCCGCCGCCGGACGGTATCCCGCGCCAGGCCGATTCCGTCCAAAACGTCCTTCGGCTCGTGAAAACAGCCCGAAAGACGCGCAAAGCGTGCAAATCCGGCCCTCAAACGAAAACGCCACCGGCGGCTGCCGATGGCGTTTTGCTGTCAAACCCGGTTACAAATTGGCTACATTACGCAGCAAATTGATACGGCCTAGCGCGGCGATTCGCATAGGCAGTGCGTGAGCGCCGTGAACGGTTTGCGCTGCTGGGTCAGATCGTTCAACCAGCTCAGATCTTTCGCCACGCCGGCAGCCACACCCAGCGGCAGGCCGGATGGCGCCAGCGCCACCTTCACCTGCTCGCCCACGGCCTTGGCGGCGGAACCGCCGAAGTATTCCAGCACGCGGTCGAAGCGCGAGGTCTCGCGCTCGATGTAGACGATGCGCGGCTCACCTTCCATCTTGGCGCGCTTGGCGGCGGACTTCAGCGCATCCTGATAGCTGCCCAGGGTGTCGACCAGACCGCGTTCCTTGGCCTGGGCGCCGGTCCATACGCGGCCCTGGCCCACTTCATCGATCTTGGCCGGGGTGGTACGGCGCGCCAGCGCGGCCTTGGTGGTGAACTCGTCGTAGGTGTGGTTGATCATGCCCTGGATGACCTGGCCGAAGCGCGGGTCCATCGGACGCAGGCGGTTGTCGATATCGCCCAGCCAGGTGGTGGTCTGGCCGGCGGTATGGATGCCCAGCTTGTCCGCCACTTTTTCCACCGTCGGATACAGGGCGATCACGCCGATGGAGCCGGTGATGGTGGCCGGATCGGCGATCACCTCGTCCGAGGCCATGGAAATCCAGTAGCCGCCGGATGCCGCCACATTCCCCATCGACACCACCACCGGCTTGCCGGCGGCGCGCGTCAGTTCCAGCTCGCGGCGGATCAGCTCCGAGCCGAAGGCGCTGCCGCCAGGCGAATCCACGCGCAGCACCACAGCCTTGATGCTGCTGTCCTCGCGCGCCATGCGGATCAGGTTCGAGGTCGATTCGCCGCCGATGGCGCCGGGACCGGCCACGCCGTCGCCGATCTCTCCCACGGCCATCACCACGCCGATGGCATCGCCGGTGAATTTCGGACGCTGGCGCGCCAGATAATCGTCAAACGCCACCTGGCGGAAGGTTTTGCCTTCCGCATTCGTGGCGCCGCGCTCCATCATCAGCTTGCGGATATCGTCGCGGGTTTTCACGCCGTCGATCAGTTTCGCATCCAGCGCCACCTTGGCCATATTGCCGTTGGCGGCCTTGGACAGCTCAGGCAGGCCATTGATGACCTTCATCAGTTGGCCTTCCGGCAGCTTGCGCGCCGTCTCCACGCCCTTGGTGTAGCGCGCCCACAGATCGTTGATGAGGAAGGCGTCCGCTTCCGCCGCCGCCGGCGACGGGCCGTTGGCGACGAAGGGCTCGGCAAAACTCTTGAAGGTACCGACCCGCATCAGGTTCACGGTCACGCCCACCTTGTCGAGCGCATCGCGGTAATAGCTGCGGTAATGGCCGAAACCATCCAGCATCACCATGCCCATCGGGTGCAGATAGATTTCATCGGCATGCGAGGCAACCTGGTATTGCGCCTGGTTGTAGGAGGCACCCCAGGCCACGACCTTCTTGCCCTTGGCCTTGAAACGGTCCAGTGCCGCGCCGAACTCGCGTTCCAGCGCCTGGCCGCCGCCCTGCATTTCGTCCAGCACCAGCACGGCGCCGCCGATCTGCGCGTCCTTGCCTGCCGCGTCCAGCACGGACAGCACGTCGCGCAACTGGATCTGCTTGCGCGGGTCGTCGCCATTCAGATTGGCCAGCACGGCCTCACGCGCGCCATTGCGGCCCTGCTCCAGCAACTGGCCTTTCAGCTCGATCACCAGCATGGTCTTGTCGCCCAGCGGCTTGGCGCCACCGCCGAAGATCGCATACAGCAGCGCGATCAGGATAATCAGGAACAGCAGGTTCAGTACCGCGCGGCGGCCAACGTCCAGCGCCCGCCAGACAAAGCGGAAGGCGCCGCCGACATAAGATGAAACCGATCGAGACATCAATTCTCCTAAAATTAAGATGATTCCGTGACTACTGTAAGCGAAAAAGCAAGTTTAGTCAGTGCGTCGGCAGCATTTCTTTGCTCTCGGCCGGGCGCGAAATCAGGAACAGGCCGCCCATGGTCAGCAAACCGTTGAGTATCAACAGTTCCAGGCCAATTTTATAACTACCAAATAATAAGCCTTGATACTGCTCGATCAGGAAACACAGCGCCGGCCCGGCCAGCACCACCAGCGGCACGCGGCCATCCCGCACGCTGCGGCGCGTGAACAGGCCGAAGGCGAACAGGCCAAGCAGCGGTCCATAGGTGTAACCGGCCAGCTTGAGGATCACGCCGATCATGCTGGGATTATCGACCCATTTGAACACCATCACCAGCACCAGGAAAAGCGCGCAGAAGCCGAGATGGACGCGGTGCCGCATGCGCAAGCGCTGCGCCTCGCTCAGATCCGTACGCCGTTTCAGACCCAGGATGTCGATGCAGTAGGACGAGGTCAGCGCCGTGATCGCGCCATCCGCGCTGGGGAACAAGGCGCTGACCAGGGCGATGAAGAAGACCATCTGCATGGCGGCGGGCAGATGGCCCATGACCACGGCGGGGAAAATCTTGTCGCCGCTGGCCGCCAGCCCGACCTGGGGCGCATACAGGTACAACAGGCCGCCCAGGAAAAGGAAGAGCGACAGCACGCCCACCAGGATCGCCGTCAGCGTCAGCATATTCTTTTGCGAATCGGCCAGGGTCTTGACCGAGATATTCTTTTGCATCATCTCCTGGTCCATGCCCGTCATGGCGACCACGATGAACATGCCGGCGAAGAAGTGCTTCCAGAAGTAGGATGGGCTGTCCACGTCCAGCGTGAAGATGCGCGACAGGCCTTTCGCCTCCATCCGCGCCAGGCTGCCCGCCACATCCAGCTGCATTTCGTGCATCAGGAAGACCACGCAGCTGACGAGGCCCAGCAGCATGCCCACGGTTTGCAGGGTATCGGTCCACACGATGGTCTTCACGCCGCCCTCGTAGGTATACAGGAGGATCATCAGCAGGATCACCAGATTGGTGAGCCAGAACGGCACGCCCAGGCTGTCCAGAATCGTCGCCTGCAGAATATTCACCACCAGGTAAAGGCGCGCCGTGGCGCCCAGGGTACGCGACAGGATGAAGAAGGCGGCTCCGCTCTGATAGGAACGGCGGCCCAGGCGCATGTCCAGGTAGTGGTAGATGGAGGTCAGCTTGAGCCGGTAGTACAGCGGCAGCAGCACATAGGCCACCGCCACATAGCCGGCCACATAACCCATGGTCAGCTGCAGATAGCCGAAGCCGTCGCGCCCCACCGCGCCCGGCACGCTGATAAAGGTGGCGCCGCTCAGCGTGGTGCCCACCATGCCGAAGGCCACCAGCATCCAGTTCGAACTCTTGTTACCGATGAAGAAGCTGTCGTTGTTCGCATTGCGCGAGGTGAACCAGGCCACCAGCAGCAGCAGGCCGAAGTAGCCGAACACCAGTGAAAACAGGGAAAAAGAAGACATTCCAGATCCGATTGAAAAACAGTGGGCAGCAATATACACCGCCCGGGCAAGCTCTCGTCTAAAATCACTGGGTAAAAACACAGGAACAGCCATGTATTCAGCCGAAACAAAAGAATTCGCCCGCGAACAGGAAAAACTGGTGCTGCCGCTGGAGTACCGCGCCCACTCGCAGTCCGACGGCCGCGGCGAGGGCCGCGAAGAGTGCATGCGCGACTATGCGCGCGTGCTCTATTCCGCCTCCTTCCGCCGCCTGCAAGGCAAGATGCAGCTGCTGGGCGTGGACGCCAACAGCTTTAACCGCAACCGCCTGACGCACAGCCTGGAAGTGGCGCAGATCGCCCGCTCCATCGCCGCCGACCTGGGGCTGGAGCGCAGTGTGGTGTCCGAAACCTGCTCGCTGGCCCACGACATCGGCAACCCGCCGTTCGGCCACTACGGCGAGAAAATCCTGAACGAGCTGATTGCGGACGGCGGCGGCTTCGAAGGCAATGCCCAGGCCTTCCGCATCCTGCGCACGCTGGAGAAAAAGCATTACGCCTATGCGGGCCTGAACCTGACCGTGCGCACCCTGTTCGGCATCACCAAGTACTTCCACCGGCGCGAGGACAATCCCAAGAAGTTCCTGTACCAGGACGATTACGCCTTTCTCAGCGCGGCGCTGGACGGCCATGGCATCGCCGTGCGCAAGAGCATCGACGCGCAGATCATGGACCTGTCCGACGAAATCGCCTACGCCGCGCATGACCTGGAGGATGCGCTGAGCTTTGGCATCATCACCTGGGGCGAGATCGTCCACGAATTCAAGATCAGCCGCGACTTCGCCGGCGCTTACGAGCAGTTCTCTGCCATCGCCGAACATGCGCATGCCGAAGCGCTCAAATGCGAGGCGCAGGACAGTTCGGAGGAATACTCCATCGTACTGCGCAAGGAAATGACGTCGCAAATCGTGCATGAGCTGTGCCGCGACATCAGCGTGGTCGAAGGCAGGCATGGGCCGGAACTGGGCTACAAGACCAAGGCGGAGCTGGCGCGCGGCCTGAAAAGCCTGCTGTGGAAAGCCATCCTGCGCAAGAAGGACGTGCAGCTCTACGAAAAACGCGGCGAGAAAATCATCCGTGGCCTGTTCGAGGTGCTGAGCGATAAGCAGTACAACAAGGACAATATCCTGCTGCCGCCCGAGCTGCGCTGCCTGAAGGATTCGCGCGAGCGCCTGGTGATCGACTACATCTCCGGCATGATGGATTCGAACGCCGCCCAGGAGTACAAGAAGTATTTCGGTGAAGGCAGCCTGGATGCGATCTACTGGAAGAAATAAGCTCATGGCCGACAGCCTGCCCCTGCTCAACCGCGCGGAATACACGCGCCGCATGAACCGCGTGATCGACCACATCGACCGCCATCTCGACAGCACGTTGGAAACAGCGGAACTGGCCGATATCGCCAACTTCTCGCGCTTCCACTTCCACCGCATCTTCGCTGCATGGATGGGCGAAACCATCGGCGACTACGTGCGGCGGCGGCGCCTGGAAACGGCAGCCTTCCACCTGTCCTGCGGTGCCCAGGCCAGCGTGCTGGAAGTGGCGCTGGCTACCGGCTTCGGCTCCGGCGAGGCGCTGGCGCGCGCCTTCCGCCAGAAGTTCGGCTGCTCGCCCAGCACCTGGCGCGACGGCACACGCGAGCGCCTGGCCGCACTGGCGGCCGGACTGCGCCAGGCGCGCGAGGAGGACAATAGCAATCCTGATCAGGTGAATGGCAGCGGCGGTCAGGCCGGATTCCTGCCGCTCGGCGAACATGGCGACTCCCAATCACCCAACGGAGAAAGCCAAATGGAAGTACACGTCATCGACCTGCCAGCAGTAACCATCGCCTACCAGCGCCATATCGGCCCTTACGGCATGAGCATCGGCGAATTCTGGCGCAGCACCATGTCGCCGTGGATGCATTCGCATGGCCTGGACAGCGCCACGTGCTACGGCGTGGGCCACGACGACCCAAGCATTACCGCGCCGGAAAAATGCCGCTACGACGCCTGCGTGGAAGTGCCGGAAGGATTCAAGAACGGCGGCCAGGCCAGCATCTCGACCTTGCCGGGCGGCCGCTATGCAGTGGCGCAGTTCAAGGGGCAGACTGCCACGATCGCGGCGGCATGGAATAGCCTCATCCGCGAATGGCTGCCGTCCAGCGGCCTGCAATGCGACGACCGGCCGCTGTTCGAACGCTTCTCGCCGCAGACGGCACTCAATCCCCAGACTGGCGAATTCAGCTGTGAACTGTGCATTCCCGTCAGAGCCTTATAAATCCCGCCTGACGGCGCTTTGCGCCAAATCAAACAATGTCCAACCCTGGTGTCAGGCACCAGACCAGGACATTCTTTGATTTAGATCAGCAAATGTCCCACCCTGGTGCCTGACACCAGGGTGGGACATTGTTTGCGCTAGATCAAAGGTTGGCGGTTGCGCGGAACTCGGCTCCGCTGCTGCGGGGAATCGGCTTGAGCCGGTCCAGGCGGCCGCTGAGCACGGTCAGGCCGAAAGCGCCGAGCACCACGATGGCGCCGATCCAGCCGGTATGCAGCAGGCCCAGCTTCTCGACGATATGGCCGCCGCCCCAGGCGCCGCCGGCAATGCCCAGGTTAAATGCCGCGATATTCAGGCCGGAGGCCACATCCACAGCGCGCGGCGTGAAATGTTCCGCCTGGCGCACCACGTACACTTGCAGGCCCGCCACATTACCGAAGGCGAAAATGCCCCAGACCAGCACCGTGGCCAGCATCAGCCAGGCATGCGGCGCGGTAAAGCTCAGCACCACCAGTACCGCAGCCAGGCCGAGGAAAACCAGTTTCAGCGCGCCCACCGGACCGCGGCGGTCAGCCAGCTTGCCACCCCAGATATTGCCGAAAGCGACCGACACGCCATACACCAGCATCACCAGGCTCACCGAGCCGGCGCTGAAGCCCGACACTTCCTGCAGGATCGGCGCCAGGAAGGTGAAGGCGGTAAACGAGCCGCCATAACCGAGCGCCGTCATGGCATACACCAGCAGCAGGCGCGGCTGGCCCAGCACCTTCACCTGCTGCAAGAGCGAGGCAGGCTTGTTGTGCTGGATATTCTGCGGCACGAACAGCAGGCTGCCGAGGAAGGCGATCAGGCCCAGCGCCGACACGGCGAGGAAGGTTTCGCGCCAGCCGAAATGCTGGCCGATGAAGGTGCCCAGCGGCACGCCCGTCACCAGGGCCACGGTCAGGCCGGTGAACATGATGGCGATCGCGCTGGCCGCTTTTTCCTTCGGCACCAGCGAGGTGGCGATGGTCGAGCCGATCGAGAAGAAGACGCCGTGCGCCAGGCCGGTCAGGATGCGCGCCACGATCAGGGTGGCGTAGCCGGGCGCCTGCCAGGCCAGCAGATTGCCGGCGGTGAACAGCACCATCAGCGCCAGCAGCAGCAGCTTGCGCGGCAGCTTGCCGGTGAGCGCGGTCAGCACCGGCGCGCCGACCGCCACACCCATGGCGTACAGGCTGACCAGCATGCCGGCCGACGGCAGGTCGACGCCCAGATCGGCGGCGATGGTGGGCAGCAGCCCGACAATCACGAACTCGGTGGTTCCGATGGCGAAAGCGCCGATGGTCAGCGCCAATAAAGCGAGAGGCATGGCATACACTCCTGTAAAGTTGATGCCACGCAGTATCCCGGCTTTCTTTGTGTAGAAAAAGCCGTTGAAAAACAGAAGATATTTGATTTCAAGTCAAGAATATGAGCGCCGAACTCCTTCCCCTCCTGGTCAACCGTGAAATGCCTTATGGAAAATACAAGGGATTTCTGCTGGCCGACCTGCCCGGCCACTACCTGGGCTGGTTCGCGCGCGAAGGCTTTCCCAAGGGCGAGCTGGGCGCCCTGCTGGCCCTGATGTACGAGCTCGATCACAACGCCCTGCGCCACCTGCTCGACCCGCTGCGCAGCAAGCCGCGCCGCTCGCCCATCGGTATCAAGTAGGGCCGTCAAAAGCTGCTGCGCAGGGTCAGGAACAGCGCGCGCGGGCTGCCGAGGAAGTAGCGGCCCGTCGTCAGGGGATTGGAATTGGCCAGTTCCGAGCCCAGGCCGCCCAGATAGCGCCGGTTCAGCAGATTGTCGGCATTCAGCAGCAGTTCGCAATGGCGGCACCAGCCGCCCCATTCCCCGCCCGGACGGTAGGACAGCGCCAAGCCCACCAGCGTGTAGGCCGGCATGTATTCGCGCGGATAGGCTGCCGGGCCGCCCGCGATCACCGTGTTCGGCACTTCGCCATAGGTGCCGGCCGCCGCGCCGGCATAAGTGGCGTTGACGCTGAGGCGCCAGGCGCGCCGCGGCTTCCACGTGACTTCGGCAAAACCGGTGCGGCGGCGCGCGCCCAGCACAGGATCGCCGGCGCGGATGCCTTCGGCCGGCGTGTCCTCGGCATAGCGGGCACGGTTGACGGTGTAGTTCAGCACCAGCTCCAATTGGCGCCAGTTGGCCTGCCCGCTCAGCTCCAGGCCGCGCGAACGGATGCCGCCCTGGTTGGAGAACGTCGTGGTGGCATCGCGCGAAAAAATATCGGCATCGGGTTTGCCATTCTGGATCGAGATGCGGTCGCGGTAATCGATGGCATAGGCGGTGACGCCAAAGCCATAAGCGCCGCGCAGCCAGCGCAAGCCCGCGTCGCTGTTCACCGAAGTCTCGGGCTGGATGCCGCGTTTGGCGCTGATGGCGGCCGTGCCTTCGAACACACTGTCCGGAATGGCGCTGAAATTGCGCGCGCGGCTGGCGAACAGCTCCCAGCCGCCATCGACGCGGTACAGGGCCGATACCTTGGGCAGCAGGCCCGAGGCGGCACTCAGCGAACGCGTGCCGTAAAACTCCACCGGCGAGGAGTAGCTTTCGCGCGAACGCTGCCAGGTGGCTCCAACACTCAATTGCAGGCGGCGCGACAACAGTTCCAGCCGGTCCTGGGCATACGCCATCACGGTATTCACCAGATAGCGGCGGTCATGCGTGATCGAATACGGGCCGCGCGCGGCGTCGAAATCGCCATTGCGCAGCGGATCGCTGACCGCATACCAATTGCGCGACTTGCTGCGGTCGATGTGTTCGTACCAGGCGCCCACGCGCAGCTGCTGGTAATCGCCCAGCGCCATCGACCATTCCGTCAGCACGCCCTGGCGCCGGATGCGGTAATCGCTGCGGCGCGTGGTGGCCAGGCGCGCGCCCCATTGCGCCGGCGGATTCATGGCAAAAGCGGCGGCCGAGGGACAACCCAGTGCCTTCAGCATCGCGGCGCTGGCGCCGGCCGGGAATTCGGCACGGGGTAGCGGCTGCAGACTGCCGTCGGCATTGCGCCGGTATTGGCCGGCGAAACATTCCTGCGCGCTGGCCACCGGCGCGCCGCCGGGCGGCACGGCGCTGTAAGCCTGGCCGTCTGCAGGCGCCTGCTGGTAAGGCACGTAAAACCAGCCATAGCCATACTGCGTGTGCAGATAGGGCTTCAGCACCAGTTGCGCGCTACTGCCGAAGCGCTGCGTCCAGTCGGCGTGGACCAGGATGTCGCGGCTGTTGATGCCGTGCGTGCCGCGGTAGTTCTGGTCCTGGGCTGGATCGCCCGTCCAGCGGTCGCTCAAGCCATCGCTGGACGGATCGCCCTCGAAAGTGGCTTTATAGAACGGCGCCGAGATAGCGCGCAGGGCCACCGGCTCGTAATCGTTGTCGGCAAAACGGTTATAGCTGAGTGTGGCGCGCAGGCTCGAGCCGCCGCCCAGATCCTGCAGCAGCCGCAGGTCGGCATGCCAGCGCAGATTGCGTCCGCTCTGCTGGCCCGGCCAGGTGCGCTGGAAGCTGCGGCTGATGTCGGCATAGGCGCTCAAACCCGATGCCGACTGGCCGCTGTCAACGCGCAGGAAAGCGCGCCGGTAGCCGGCGCTGCCGCCGGACAGCTCGCCATACACCGTCCGCGTCAGGGCCGGATCGCGCGTGCGGAAATCGATATAGCCACCCAGCGCCTGGTTCGATGGCGTGCCCAGATCGCCCGCCGTGGGCGACACCTCGATGCTGTCCAGGTTGGCGCTCTCCAGCAGGCGGTGCGGCATCGTGCCGCCGTTCGACAAGGTCGACCCGTTCGGAATGCCGTCCACCGAGATGCCGATCTGCTCCTTATTCAAGCCGCGCAAGGTCAGGCGCATGGAGTAACTGCCGGTGATGGCATCGCCCGAACTGACCTGCATGCCTGGCACCCGGGCCAGCGGCTTGAACGGATCGAGGCCAGGCGGCTGGCGCGCCAGCACGTCGGCCTCCAGCACGCTGCTGGAACGCGCGCTGCCCGCGCCCAAGGCCGGCGCGCTGATGCGCACCACCGGCATCGCAGTCTCCGTCCCATCCTGCTGGGCCAGCGCCCCTGCCGGCGCGGCGAACACCACCCCTGCCAGCGCCCAGCATTCGAACCGCACCATGCGCCCCTCCCCCAAGAAAGCCAGCTCAAGCATTATGCCCCACCCCATGCTTTGCGTTACACTTTCCAGTGATCACATCCTATTCCGCCACACCATCCCCACCCGCCATGCCGCTTTGCGCCAGATCAAACAATGTCCCACCCTGGTGCCTGACACCAGGGTGGGACATTGTTTGCGGAAGATCAAAGCGCTGGGGCGTGGCGGCGCTGCTGGGGACGCTATTGCTGGCAGCCTCGGCGCGGGCGGAGGAGCGCCGGGAGATGGTGTTTATCGCGGCGACCAACCATACGATGCCGCTGGCCAGCTTTGCCGACGGCAAACTGAGCGGCGGCCTGCTCAAGGAGCTGGGCGAGGCGATCGCGCGGCGCACCGGGCGCCAGGCGCGCTTTGTCAGCGTGCCGCCGCGGCGCGTCGCCAGCACCTTGGCCGAGGGCGGCGCCGATGCGGTCTGCTATGTGCTGCCGGAGTGGCTGGATGGTAATTTCAACTGGAGCGCACCGCTGATCCCCGATGCCGGCGTGGTGGTGGCGCGCGCCGATGCACCGCTCGTCAAGCAGCTGTCGCAGCTGGAGGGACGGCCGGTGGGCACGGTGGCGGGCTACCATTATGCGGCCCTGAGCCGTACGCTGGGCGCGCGCTTCCGGCGCGACGACGCGCCGTCGATGGAACACAATATCCGCAAGCTGTTGCTGGGCCGCATGCAGTATGCGGTCCTGGAAAAAACCACCTTCGCCTACCTGCAGCGCAAGCAGCCGGGACTGGGCCTGCGCGCCGATCTCGAATTCGATCCCTTCAAGGCGCAGTGTGCCTTTTCCCTGCGTTCGCAGATCGACATCGCCGAGGCCGACCGCGCCATCGCCAGCCTGCTGCGCGATGGCGATATCGAGCGTGTGCTGGCGCACTACCGCTGACCGTGCCGGCCGCCGCGCCTACTCGGCCAGACGCGGCGCATTCAACATGGCCGGGAATTCGCCCTTGGCGATCAGTTGCTCCAGTTCGCTGGTGCCGCCGATCAGCACGCCGTGCACGAAGATCATCGGAAAGGTCGGCCAGCCGGTCCACATCTTCAGTGCATTGCGCCGGCGCCACTGGCTCAGATAACTGCCGTATTCCAGATAGGTGTAGGGCGTGCCGAGCTGGCCGAGGATGCGGCGCGCCTTGCGCGGAAAAGGATTCATCGCCATGCCCACCACCACCAGCGGATGGGCCGCCACGGCCGCCTGCACCGCACCCACCAGGTCCGCGTGGTTGCGCCCGATGCGGTCACGGATGGCGGGATGGATGCGGGCTTGGTCGAGAATCGTGCGGCTCATGGAGGGTCCTGGCAAAAGGGGAATGGCGCTAATGTAGCCTTCACCGCTGCTTATGACAAGCGCTGCAAGGTGGCCGCATCGGGCCGGCCGTCGAAGAACTGACGCAAACAGGCGGCAAACAAGGATTCGGCCGGCGCGGCGGCGGCGAACAGCGTGAGTGAAGAACGCAGCTTCATTTCGTCGGTCGCGCCGAAAATGGCGTGGGCGCTGTGCTCGGCCTGCAGCAGCAGGGCGCAGCATTCGCGCAGGCGGGTGCCCAGCAGCGCGTGATCGAGGTAGGCACGCGCCTCGTCCAGGCTGGCGAGCGCATAGCGCTGCGCCATGGCGCTATGACCCAGACCGGCGATCTGGGGAAAGATGAACCACATCCAATGGCTGCGTTTGCGGCCGGCGCGCAGTTCGTCCAGCACGGATTGGTACACCGCGTGCTGGGCACTAACGAAGCGTTGCAGATCGAAGATATCGCCCATGATGTTCACCTCATGCATAGGGAAAACGGCTACGGCTGTGTTACTTTTTACAGAGGCATTGTCCTACAACTTACCCTCATGTGATCTTATAACCCTGCTCTCGTCCACGGCCTAAGATGTGCGCTCATTCAACCGAAACAAGAGGAGAACATCATGGCATCGTCGAACCAGGGCAGCAACCAGGGCGGCAACCAAAGCAGCAAGCAAGGCGGCCGCAGCGATAACCAGCAGTCGGACGATAACCGCGGCGGCAATCAAGGCGGCGATACCAGCAACCGTGGTTTCGCCTCGATGGACCCCGAACGCCAGCGCGAAATCGCGGCCGAGGGTGGACGCGCCGCGCATGCCTCCGGCAACGCGCACGAGTTCACCTCGGAAGAAGCACGCCGCGCCGGCAGCATGAGCCACAAGAACGATCCCAACCGCCAAAGCGCCACCGATGACGAGGACGGGGATGACAAGCAGGGCGGCAGCGGCAATCGCGGCGGCAGCCGGCAAAGCGGCTCCGATGACAACGACCGCAGTAGCGGCTCCGGCTCGCGCAGCGGCGGCAGCGGTAGCACTGGCGGCGCGCGCGGCGGCACGCCCGAGCAACATGCCGAAGCCGGCCGCCAAAGCCACAAAAACGACGACAAGCGCTAATTGACAGGCGGGGTACGCTACCCCGCCGGCTTGCCCCTCACGGCACGCGCGCCAACAATGGCGCTCGCGCCGTTTTCACTTTCACCGGCTGCTCAGCGCTGCCGAGCCCGTGTCCGAATGGGGTCTGACCCCAAGGGGACACGGGCTCGGCCGTTACGGAGCGGGCGTCTGCACGCTTTAGCGCGTGCCGAAGGCCAGGCGCTTGCCTTCGCGTAGCATGCGTTCGAAGTCGGTGCCCGGCACGGGCTGGCTGAAGAGATAGCCTTGCAGCTGGTCGCAGCCGAGTTCGCGCAGGAAGCTCATCTGCTCGGGCGTTTCCACGCCTTCGGCCACGATTTCCTGGCGCAGCTGCTGGGCCATGGTGACGATGGCGCGCGCGATGGCGCAATCGTTCTCTTCATACGGCAGGCCGATGACGAAGGCGCGATCGATCTTGAGCGTGCTGATGGGGAATTTTTTCAGATAGGCCAGGCTGGAATAGCCGGTGCCGAAATCATCCAGCGCCAGCGCCAGGCCCATGGCCACCAGCTCGTTCATGATGGCGATCACCTTGTCGGCGCCTTTCACCAGCAGGCTTTCCGTGATTTCCAGCATCAGCTGCTCGGGCTGCACGCCGTGGCGCGCCATGACGTCGGCCATGCGCGCCGGCAGGCCGCGGTCGAACTGGCGCGCCGACAGGTTGACGGCGATCGGCGGCATCAGCAGATTGGCATCCTGCCAGACGCGGATCTGGCGGCAGGCTTCTTCCATCACCCAGTTGCCCAGCTCCAGGATCAGGCCGGTTTCCTCGGCCACCGGGATGAAGACGCCCGGCGAGACCAGGCCGCGCACCGGATGCTTCCAGCGCAGCAGCGCCTCGGCGCCGACGATGCGGCCGCTGCGCAGGCTGACCTTGGGCTGGTAGTACAGCATCAGCTCATTGTTGGCCAGCGCCTGGCGCAGCTCGCTTTCAATGCGCAGATGTTCCTTGGCGCGCTGGTTCATCTCTTCGCTGTAGAACAGGAAGCCCGACTCCGGCTGCAGGGCGGCGCGCGTCATGGCGACGTCGGCGCCGCGCAGCAGGGTGTCGGCATCTTCGCCATCCTCGGGATAGATGGCGATGCCGACATGGGCGCCGCTCTGCAAGTGCTGGCCGTTGATCTGCACCGGCGCGGCCAGCGAGGCGATCAGCTTTTGCGCGACGATGGCGGCGTGCTCGCGCTTTTCGATGTGCGGCAGGGCGATGCCGAAACGGTGGCCGTCAAGGCGCGCCAGGATATCGCCTTCGCGCAGGCACAGGCGCAGCAGGCGGCCAATCTCGACCAGCAGGCGGTTGCCGATTTCCAGGCCCAGGGTGTCGCTGATGGCGCCGATGCGGCTGATGTCGACCACCAGCAAGGCACCATGCTCATGGCTGCGGCGCGCCTCGGCCAGGGCTTGCGCCACCAGTTGCTGCAGCAGGCCCTGGTTGGGCAGGCCGGTCAGCGCGTCGTAATTGGCCATGCGCTGCATGCGTGCCACGGCGTCCTTGTGCACGCTGATATCGGTAAACAGCGAGAAGGTATGGCTGATGCGGCCTTCGGCGTCGCGCACGGCGCTGATCGTGACCGATTGCGGGAACAGCTCGCCGTTCTTGCGCTTGCCGACGATCTCGCCGCGCCAGGGACCGGCGCCGCGCATGGCGGCCTGCACCTTGGCGCGGAATTCGGCATCGTGCATGCCCGAACGCAGCAGGTCGGGCGTCTTGCCGATCGCTTCGGCCGGGCTGTAGCCGGTGATGCGGGTGAAGGCGCCGTTGATGGAAACGATGCGCTCGTTGGCGTCGGTGATCAGCACGCCCTGGTCGCTGTCTTCGATGATGCGCGCGTGCAGATTGAGTTTCTCGGCATGGCTCAGCGCCTTGTTCACCTCATCCAGCTGGACGCGCATGCCGACCGGCTCGCGCTGCGCGTCATGCATCAGGGAGATGGCCATATGGACCCAGATCACTTCCCCATTTTTCTTGCGGCGGCGCACGGCGGTGACGGCGTTGCCGGCCTCCAGCAGCAGTTCGGCGATATCGCCGCCCTCCTCGCTGCCGTCGTACAGGAAGAGGATGTGCTGGCCCAGCGCTTCGCGCGCGGCGTAGCCGAACATGCGCTCGGCGCCCTCGTTCCATTCGCGCACATAGCCGGCCAGGTCGAGTTCCAGCATGGCCGTCAGGCCGGCCGCCGGCACGGCGGCAATCTGCCAGCCGCGCAATTCTTCCAGCGCGGCCTCCAGTTCGGCCAGGGTGCGCAGCTGCGCCTCGCCCTGCAGATCGCGCGCGGCGCGGCTCAGGGCTTGGCAGCGCGCAATGGCGGTATCAAGCATGGGACTGGCCCGCGCCGCTGGTGACGCTCAGCATCCATTGATTGGCTTCGGCCACGGCGGCGTTGAAGTCGGCCGCATCCAGCTGCAACTGTTGCAGGCTGGCGGCGACAGCGGCGAAGTCGCCCTGCTCGGCCTGCTCCAGCAGGCGCAGCAGCGTACCCAGTTCGCCCGCCTTGGCCAGCAGCGCCTGCTTGACGGATTCGCCGATGGTGAGCGGCTGCATGACCTCGGCCAGCGGCATGCCGAACAAGGCGCCCAGCAGCGAGAACATGCCCGTCATGAAGGCTTGCTCCTGCTGGTGCTTGTCCAGGCCGGCGCGCCGCGCCAGCAGCTCCATGGCCATGGCGCGTACCGAAACGCGCGCCAGCAGCATGGCGGTGCGCAGGTCGCCGTCGCGGGCTGCGAACAGCATCAGGTTGAGCCAGCGGCGCAATTGCTGGCGGCCCAGGATCAGGATAGCCTGCGAGAAGCTGGTGACGCGGCGACCCGTGCCCATGCCCAGGGAGTTGACCAGTTTCAGCAGATGGTAGGACAGGGTCGGGTCGCGCCGCAGCAGGGCTTCGATTTCATGGGTATCGGCATCGTTCGCCACCAGCTGCACCAGTTGCAGGGCCAGTCCACGCGAAGCGCCAGCCTGGCCTGCGGCCCCCTTGGGCGGCGTGTCGAGCGCCCAGTCGCCGCGCACCCAGTGCGCGCCGGGCGGCACATCGTCCAGCGCGGCCATGGTGTCGGCACGGTAGAGTTCGGCGGCGCAGACTGGCTGCCAGCCGGCAGCCGCCAAAGCCTCGGCCAGTGGCACTTCCAGCGTATCGGGATAGTAACAGCTGCTGGCGGCGGGCAGCCCGCTCAGCACGCCTGGCAGCGCCAACGGCGCCGCGCCATCCGGCCGCTCCACCGTGCCGGACGCCGGGGCGCCGGGCGCGAGGCCGCCACCGGCAAACAAGAGGGCGGCAGGCTGGCCTTTGCGGTCGGCCAGCAAGTGCAGGAAAACGGGCGCTAGGGTCGGAGCTATCATGCGGAAGCGGATCGGGCCAGAGGATTCGGACTCATAATGGTACTCCCAAAACAGTTGGCGTAGGCCAACATTCTGTTGCCATTTCCTGTCAAACATCAAGGCTGGGCGGCAAAGGCACACCCGGCAGATGATGACACAAACGCTCGAACATGCCGGGCTGGGCCATGCGCTGGCGCCACCAGTCCAGCGCCGCCCCGCCCTCGCCGCTGCGCCAGGCCAGATAGAAGGTTTCGGCCGGCTTGGGTTCCTCGACTTGCTTTTCCACCAACAAACCGGCGGCGATGGCGGCGCGCGCGCAGGGCGCGGGCAGGAAACCGAAGCCCAGGCCGGCCAATTGGGCGCCGTACTTGCTCTCCAGCGTGGGCAGGGTCAGCGTATCCTGGCCCAGCAGCAGGCCCACGGTGCGCGGCGCGATGCGGCGCGCCGTGTCGGCGGTGACGATGGCGCGGTGGCGCTGCAGTTCGGCGCGCCCGAGCCGCCCTTCCACCGCGGCCAGCGGATGGCTGGGCGCGACGGCGAAGACCCACTCCATGCGGCCCATCGGCTGCGACACATAGCCGCCGCCGGCCGGACCGTCGCCCGGCGCGCCCACCAGCAGGTCGACGCGGCGTTCCAGCAGCGCTTCCCAGGTGCCGGACAGGGTTTCCTGGGCCAGGCGCAGCCGGGTCTGGCTCGCCACGGCGTAGAAGGCAAGGATATCGGCCGCCAGCGCCAGCGGCGCGAACATGGAATCGGTACCGAGGACCAGCTCGGTTTCCCAGCCCGAGGCGACGCGCCGCACGCGGTGTTCCAGATCCTGGGCCGCGTGCAGCAGGTAGCGCCCTTCTTTGAGCAGCTCGCGCCCGGCCGGCGTCAGCTCCACCCGCGGTCCATTGCGCTCAAAGACCTGCACGCCCAGGTCTTCCTCCAGCTTGGCGACGGTGTAGGAAATGGTCGAAGGCACGCGGTGCAATTCCTTGCCGGCGGCCGAGAAGGAGCCACGGCGGTCGATGGCGTCCACGATCTGCAGGGCGTCGAGGCTGAGTCTGAGCATTCGAAATTTTCGATAATGAGTTGAGAAATTTTCCGTTTTTTGAATTTTACAGGCCCGCGTAGAATGAATCCTGTGTTCGAAATTATCGCAAATAAATCTCTCGAAAGGAGCAAGACCATGCTGCAAGTACGTAAAAGCGAAGACCGCGGCCATGCCAACCACGGCTGGCTGGACTCCCACCACAGCTTCTCGTTCGCCGACTACCATGACCCAAAACATATGGGTTTCGGCCCGCTGCGCGTGATCAACGAAGACCGTGTAGCGCCCGGCCAGGGTTTCGGCACCCACGGCCACCGCGATATGGAAATCATTTCCTATGTCCTGGATGGCGCGCTGGAGCACAAGGACAGCATGGGCAACGGTTCCGTGCTGCACTATGGCGACGTACAGCGCATGACGGCCGGCAGCGGCGTGCGGCATAGCGAGTTCAACCACTCAGCCACCGAAGGCGTGCATTTCCTGCAAATCTGGGTCATGCCGAACGCCAGCGGCATCGCACCGGGCTATGAGGAAAAGCATTTCACGGCCGACAGCAAAACCGGCGTGCTGCGTCTGATCGCCTCCGCCGACGGCCGCGACGGCTCGGTGCTGATGCACCAGGATGCCTCGCTGTACGCCAGCATCCTGAACGGCGGCCCGGCCCTGCGCCACAGCCTGGAAGCCGGTCGCCTGGCCTATGTGCATGTGATCCGCGGCAGCTTGACGGTGAATGGCGAGCGCCTGCAAGGCGGCGATGCGGCCAAACTGAGCGGCGAAAGCGAGGTCGTGCTCGACAATGCCGAGGCGGCCGAGATCCTGCTGTTCGACCTGCCGCGCTGATAAGGCGGACCGGGAGCTGCCCTGTCTTGAAACCTGGAAAATGGTCCTCACTATAGGAAAGCATAATATTTGGTAAGATGAAGGGCGCGCGCCGAGTCTGACGAGCAGACCGGCGCGCTTTTTGAATTATTCGTCCTGAAAAAGAAGAGCACATCATGCAGTCCGCCGCCGCCCAAGCACCCAAAGAAGAACTGGATTACGTCACGTCCTGCGCCCTGCCTACGCCCTGGGCCCAGTTCACGCTGCACGCCTTCGTCGAGCACGCCACCGGCAAGGAACACCTGGCCATGGTGCTGGGCGATATCGGCGATGGCGCACCGGTGCTGGCGCGCGTGCACTCCGAATGCCTGACCGGCGACGTGCTCTACTCGCAGCGCTGCGACTGCGGTGCCCAGCTGGAAGGCGCACTCAAGCGCGTGGCCGAGGAAGGGCGCGGCATCGTGCTGTATCTGCGCCAGGAAGGCCGCGGCATCGGTCTGGTCAACAAGATCCGCGCCTACCGCCTGCAGGAAGCCGGCGCCGACACGGTGCAGGCCAACGAACAGCTCGGCTTCAAGGCCGACCAGCGCAACTACGCCCTGGTCGAACCCATGCTCAAGCAGTTCGGCGTACGCAGCCTGCGCCTGATGACGAATAATCCGCGCAAGATCGCGGCCATGGAAAATCTGGGCTTCACGGTGGCCGAGCGCGTGCCGCTGCTGGTCAACCGCAACGCCTTCAACCAGCATTATCTGGATACCAAGGCGAGCAAGCTGGGCCACATGATGGCGCCGCTGACCCCGCCCGCTGCCGAGGACGGCCAGCTCTAAGCGCCGGCCCCGCCCTTCACCCCAAGTCCCAGGAATAGATGAAATTTACTAATCTTGCCGTAACGCTGATGCTGACTTGGGGCTGCGCCAGCGCGCTGGCGGCCCCACCCGCCGCCCCCACTGCGCCTGACGCCCCCAGCGCGCCGGCCACGCCGGCGCTCCAGGACGGCGCCCTGCCGCCGCCGTCGAGCACGGCGCAAAAACTCTACTCCGCCGCCAAAAAGGACTTGCTGCAAGTGCGCTCGCTGCTGAAAAGCGGCCGTACCCAGTCCTCGGTCGGTTCCGGCTTCCTGGTCGGCACCAGCAATCTGGTGCTCACCAATTACCACGTCGTCTCGCAATTCGCGCTCGACCCGGAAACCTATACCGGCGAGTGGGTCGATACCTCGGGCCAGCGCGGCAATATCGAGCTGCTGGCGGTCGATGTGCTGCACGACCTGGCCGTGGTGCGCGTCAACCGCTACGGCACCGGCTTCTTCAATGTGCCCGAGCAGCCGGTGCGGCTGACCCAGGGCCAGTACCTGTATTCGCTGGGCAATCCGCTCGACCTCGGCTTCGCCATTTCGGAAGGCGCCTTCAACGGCGTCATCACGCGCAGCTTTTACGAGCAGCTGATGTTTACCGGTCCGATCAACTCCGGCATGAGCGGCGGCCCCAGCGTCACCGTGAATGGCGAGGTGGCCGGCGTCAACGTGTCCAAGCGCCTCGATGGCGAACTGGTCAGCTTCCTGGTGCCGGCCCGCTATGCCCAGGAGCTGCTGAAGAAAGTCCAGGCCCAGGGCAAGCCGCCCAAGGATTTCACCACCGTCGTCGCCGCCCAATTGCTGGCGCACCAGAAAGCCATGGTCGACCAGCTGCTGGCCACGCCGCTGGCGCTGAAAGCCATGGGGCCGTACCAGGTGCCGGTGCGCGAAACCGAGCAGATGCGCTGCTGGGGCCGCTCGAACCAGAAGGCCGACAAGCCCTTCACCGTCGACATCACCAACTGCGCGATGGAATCGGCCATCTTCGTGTCCGGCTCGCTGCAGACGGGACAGATCGGCATCCGCCACCAGTTCATGCGCAGCACCGAGATGGGCAGCCTGCGCTTCGCCCAGCTCTCCAGCGCCTCGTTCAAGAACGAAGCGTTCGGCGGCTACAAGGACAGCCGCCTGACCGGCCCCAACTGCACTGAACAATTCGTCAAGAACCAGAGCCTGCCGATGCGCGCCGTGCTGTGCGTGCGCGCCTACCGCAAGTTCGAAGGGCTGTACGACTTTTCCCTGCTCACCTCCAGCACCGACGAAGGCTTGATGAACCTGCAAAGCCGGATGGATGCGCGCGGCGTGTCCTATGAAAACGGCATGCGCACCTCGCGCGCCTTCCTCGAAGCGCTGGCGCGCGGGGGCGCCAAATGACGGGGCCGTATTTCGTCGAACTGCTGGCGCGCAATGGCGACGTGCTGCACCGCCACCGCGTGGACAGCCTGCCGATCCACATCGGCCGCGGCTACGACAACGACTTCATCCTGGACGACGCCCACACCGCCGCGCGCCATGCCATCGTGGAAGCGGCGCCCGAGGGCGGCCTGCTGCTGCGCGATCTGGGCAGCCAGAACGGCGTGATCCACCAGGGCCGGCGCCATAGCGAAGTGGCGCTGGACGGCAATACCGTGGTGCGCCTGGGCCACACGCGCCTGCGCATCCGCAGCGCCATCTACCCGGTCGCGCCCGAGATGACCGACACCACCATGCACGCCTGGGAAGGCGGCGCGCCGGCCCTGGCCGGCCTGGCCCTGATCGCCCTGTTCACGGGCGTGGAAGAAGCCTTGTCGGACGTGGAATCATTCCAGGCCATCCGCTACCTGCTGCTGATCGCCTCCAGCCTGGGTGCGGGCCTGGTGTGGAGCGGCGTCTGGGCCTTGGCCAACCGCCTGTTTGGCGGCCATGCGCGCATGGGGCGGCACCTGTTCATCCTGGGCGGCGGCCTGATTGCTGCGGGCGCCTGGCGCGCCGTCAGCAGCGTGCTGGCCTATGCCTGGTCGGCCGAATTCTTCACGCGCTACGGCAACCACATGACCTTGGCGATTGTGTGCGGCATGGTCTACTTCCACCTCACCACGATCAAGCCCCAGCATCCGCGGCGCATGGCCGCCTTCTGCGGCAGCCTGCTCGCGCTCGGCTCCGGCCTGCTCCTGATGAGCAATCTGCAAAGCACCGGCCGCCTCAGCGACGAATTGTATATGTCCGTCCAGCTGCCGCCGCAAGTGCGCCAGAGCAAAGACCACAGCGTCGACGACTTCCTGAACAGCGCCGCCAAGCTCAAGCCCAACGCCGACGCCGCCCGCCGCCACACCGTCAAATCCGACGACAACGACGACGACTAAGCACAGCCGAGCCCGTGTCCACCCTGGTGCCTGGCACCAAAGTGGACACGGACTCGGCGGTTCAGGCGGCGGGTGGGCCTTTGAGTTCGACGCCGTTGCCTTCGGGGTCTTGCAGGTAGATGGATGGGCCTTCGCCTTCGGCGCCGTAGCGCGATTCGGCGGGGCCGTGGGGGATGTCGTGCGCCGCCAGGTGGGCGAGGATGGCGGCTTCGTCGAAGGGTTCGACACGGAAGCAGAAGTGGTCGACGTTGCGCCCTTCCTTGCCGGGCGCGGCGCCGCCGGCCAGGCCGAGCTTCTTGTCGATGGGGATCAGGTCGATCAGGCTGCTGCCGGCGCGCAACTGATAGAGGCCGATCTCTTCCTGCTGGCGCTCGAACGCGCAACCCAGCACCTCGGTGTAGAATCGGACCATGCGGTCCAGATCGACCACGCGCAGCACGATATGGTCGATCTCGCGGATGCGTATCATTGCCTGTCTCCTATTGTGATTTATTGGCTGGCCGATTGTACAAGTTTTCCCACCGGCCAGGATTGAATCACAATATCGATCACCGTATGCAGCTGGACGCGCTCCACGCCCGCCGCCGCCTGCACCGCCAGCCCCTGCCGCACCGTCGCCACATAGCGCGCCAGTTGTTCCGGACAGGCATCGGCCGGTAAATCTCCCTCTTCCCGCGCCTTGCGCAGCCGGTCGCGCAGCCGCGTTTCGCTGTGCTCGCGGCGCGCGATCAGTTCGTCGCGCACGGGTTTGGCTTCGTCGCTGCAGGCCAGGGCGCCGTTGACGTTCAGGCAACCGTGCGGACTGTCCGGCCGGGTCTGGGCGTCGACCGCGCCGCGCAGCAGCGCTTCCACCACGGCGCGCGCGGTCGGCTGTTCCAGCGCCACGTCGCAGTAATTCATGCGTGTGCTCTGGTAGCGCTCCAGCGCCTTGCGGAACAAGGTTTCCTTGTTGCCGAACACGGCGTACAGGCTGGGCCGGTTCATGCCCATGGCCGTGGTCAGCTCCGGCAGGGAGCTGCCCTCGTAGCCCTTTTCCCAGAACACTTCCATGGCGCGATCCAGGGCCTGCTCTTCATCGAAAGTGCGCGGCCGGCCCAGTTTGCAAGGTAGCTTATTCGATTCTTTCATACCGTTCGGTTAAAAAAGTTCTTGACACCCATCATCGCATAAGTAGATTATAACCGACCAGTTAAAAATTCAAGGAGCAGTCCATGCAGTCCACCTCCAGCGCCCCGGCGGCCGATTTCAGCGCCGCCAGCCCCGCGCCCAAACCGTCGCTGGCCACCTGGCTGGCCGTGCTGTCCGTCGGCGTCGGCGCTTTCGCCCTCGTCACCACCGAATTCCTGCCGGTCGGCCTGCTGCCGCAGATCGCCGCCGAACTGCGCATCAGCGAAGGCCAGGCCGGCCTGCTGGTCACGATGCCCGGCTATATCGCCGCCCTCTCCGCCCTGGCCGTGACCATCGGCGTGGGCAAGGCCGACCGCCGCATCGTGCTGCTCAGCCTGCTCTCTCTGCTCTTCGTCTCGAATCTGGTGGTGGCGCTGGCGCCGAACTTTGCCTGGGTGCTGGCCGGACGCGCCCTGCTCGGCGTGGCCGTCGGCGGCTTCTGGGCCGTGGGCCTGGCGGTCGGGCCGCGCCTGGTGTCGCTGCAGTACGCCACGCGCGCCAATTCCCTGATCTTTGCCGGCGTCTCGCTCGGCACCGTGGCCGGCGTGCCGGCCGGCGCGCTGCTGGGCGACATCATGGGCTGGCGCGTGGCCTTCGGCGCCGCGGCCGGCGTGGCCGTGGTGGTGCTGCTGACCCAGCTCCTGCTGCTGCCCAAGCTGCCGGTCAACCGCGGTGTCGCCCTGCGCGACCTGCCGCAGCTGCTGCACATTCCCAAGGCGCGCATCGGCCTGATCGCCACGCTGCTGATTTTCGTGGCCCAGTTCTCGGCCTATACCTATATCTCGCCCTTCCTGGAGCAGGTCACGCGCATGAATGCGAAGACCATCAGCGCCCTGCTGCTGGCCTATGGCGTGACGGGCTTCTTCGGCAATATCCTCGGCGGCTGGATCGCGGAGAAAAGCGTGCGCGGCGCGCTGACCGGCACCGCCCTGGTGATGGGCCTGGCCACGGCCAGCCTGCCGCTGCTGGGCGCCGATCCGCTGGCGGCCACGGTGCTGGTGTCCATCTGGGGCCTGGCCTTTGGCGCGATGCCGATTTCGGTGCAGAGCTGGATGATGAAATCGGCGCCGGATGCGATGGACTCGGGCGGCGCCCTGTTCGTCGCCACCGCCCAGGTGGCGCTGGCCAGCGGCGCCGCCGTCGGCGGCGTGGCGGTCGACCACTTCGGTCTGTTCAGCGCCATGTTCCTCGGCGGGTCGTTCGCCGCCGCCACCGTCTTTGTCATGCTGAAGTTCGGCAGCCCGCGCCGTTTTGCGAGCCGCCTGCACGTGGTGCATTAAGTTTTTCAGGCCCGGACGCGCGCGTCCGGAAACCCGTTCAACGCCAGGGCTTGACGATCGGGCTGCGGCCCGCCACCGGCAGGTACTTGCCATTGCGGTATTGCAGCCGCAGCAGCTGGTCCACTTCGGCCGCCGGCTGCACGCCATGCTTGCCGCCCTCGCTGACGGCGCCTGTATAGCGCACCGTGATATCGCCCGGCTGCTGGGCCGAAGTCGACACGCTCCAGTCGCCGCGCAGCACCGCGCAATCGTGCGCCGGATTCGGCTCGTCGTAGCCGCCATCGACGCGGCCGCGGAATTCCCGCACCACCTCCTGCAAACGTCCCAGGCAGTCGGGCAGGCTATAGGCATTGCTGTCGTTCAGTTGCAGTTCCAGGATGGGCGCGGGATTGACCTTGTCCTTGCCGAATTCATACAGCGACAGCCACTCGTTGCAATGGCCCTGCCAGCAGCTGCCGTAGCTCGCACTCAATCCCATGCGCTGCGCCGACAGCTGCAGCGGCTGGATATCGGCCTGCGACTCATACCCCACATAGGCCAGCGGCTCCTGGCGCTGCACCAGCTTCCAGCCGCTCTTGCTAGTTTCGAAGGTGTAGGCGGCCAGCGCGACCGGCGTGCCATGGCTGCTTTCCGGCATGCCATCGACCGTGGCTTTGCTCATGCGCGCAATCAGCACATAGCGCTTCTCTCCCAGACGGCTGACAAAGGCAGGCTCCACGATCACGCTCTGGCTCACCGCCTTGGCCGGCGCGGCGCGCTTGACCTGGCGTGGCTTGCCCTTGCGCGCGGACGCCGGCAGCGCCTCGGCCGCGGCGCCGGTCCAATCAGGATGGCCGCTGGACAGCTTCACCGCCTGCACACGGCCCGCAGTTTCATCCTGCCATTTGGGGAAGGCCAGCACCAGCAGATCGCTGGCGGCGGGCAGCTCGAACTCGCCCGCCTCCTGGGCCAGGGCGGGACCGGCAATCAGCAGCGTGGCGCCCAGGGCCAGCGCCGCCTGCGTTTTCAGGGCTTTCATTCGTTTGGGCTCCCAACAAGTTCAAATGCGGCGGCGCCGGTACTCGGCCAGGAAGGCTTTGGTCTGCTGCGCCGTCATCGCCTGGACCGGATCGCCATGGTAGACATACAGGAAGGGCATGCCGCCCAGCCGGTCGGTCAGCTTGGCCGACACCAGGAAATAACTGCCCAGCGGGTAGACGGCGGTATCGCGCAGGCGCCGCGAACATTCGACCCGCAGCTCGGAGCTGTAAGCCTGTCCATTCACCGGACGCACCCGCACCGCGCCACTCTGTTCGAACGATTCCACCGCCACATCGCGGTAGGCATAAATGTCGCGCGCCACGCCGCCTCCTGTTATCAAGCCAATACGATATGGTAGCAGGAGAGATTAGTTACCGTCGAGAAATTCCGTCAAGCGTGCCAGCGCATGCTCGATATCGCCATGCAGGCTGGCCACGGCCTGCGCGCCGAGCAGCGCCTCCAGCTCCTTCTGCGCCGCGCGCCAGGCCGGACGGGCGGCGCGCTGCACCTCGCGCCCTGCCGCCGTGATGGCGACGATGCGTTGGCGCGGATCGCCACCCGCCTGCAGCTCGACCCAGCCCGCCTCGATCATGGGCCGCAGATTGCGCGTCAGCGTGGTGCGTTCCATGCCCATTTCGGCCGCCAGTCGCGCCATGGGCAGGGACAGTTGCAGCACATGGCTCAGGAGCGAGAACTGGGTATTCTTCAAGCCCGCCTGGGCCAGCAGGCGCTGGTCGTAAAAGCGCGTGACGGTGCGCGTCAGCTTGCGCAGTTGGAAGCAGGTGCAGGGAATGGCGAGGCTGGTCTGGAGCATCATTTGAACGCAAAAGGCTAAAAGCAGGTGTAAATACACGGATTATTTAAATTGCATTATAGTGTAGCTACACCTATTTTTGGAGGACGACGGCATGGAAGCACAAGAGACGGCGGCAAGCTGGCTGAGCGACGAGGCGGCAATGCGCGCGCGCCTGGCGGAACCTGGCGTGGCGGGACTCGACAAGCTGCGCGGCAGCAGCGGCCTGGCATTTCTGCAAGGGATAGGCAATGGCGACCTGCCGCCGGCACCGATGCTGGAACTGCTGGGTATGACCCCGATCGCGGTCAGCGAAGGCCGCACCCTGTTCCAGGGCCGGCCCGGCGCCCAGCACTTCAATCCCAGCGGCAGCGTGCACGGCGGCTACGCGGCCACCCTGCTCGACACCGCGGTCGGCTGCGCCGTGCACAGCTGCCTGCCGCCCGGCAAAGGCTATACCACGCTGGAACTGAAGGTAAACTTCATCCGCGCCCTGAGCGACAAGACCGGCCCGATCCGCGCCGAAGGCCGCGTCATCAGCGTCGGCGGCCAGGTCGGCATCGCCGAGGGCCGCATCACCGACGCCAACGGCAAGCTCTACGCCCACGCCACCACCACCTGCCTGATCTTCCCGATCTGAGGCTTCAGGCGCGCAGCAGCGCGATATAACCGAAGGCCAGCGTGGCGATAATCAGGGCGATGCCCAAATAGGTCAGCGCCATCATGATCTTGCCGTCACGGTGGCCTTCCCGTTTCAGCTTCGCGTAATAGGCCCATTCGTTCCCAGGCTCAAACTTCCCATGGTGCCTGTAATTAATCCAGCCCGCGAGCGGGCCGCATATCAGACAAAACAGCACCGTCAGCGCAATAAGTCCATTCATAGTAATTAAGCAAAAATCAATCTTGCCAATATTACCCTACTTCTGCCAGTGCTGAGCTGGCACGCACCTGCGACCTATCGTGCGCGGCGGGATGGGCTGGCCTTATACAATGCGAGCAAAGTCGGCCGGATCAGCCGGCCTTCGCCATGCCGCCCAAGCCAGCGGTCGCATTCATTCACTTGGGAGAATATGCTTGCGCACTCACCTCTATAAATTCGGCGCCTTGTGCGCGATTGTCCTCGCCACCGGCTGCCAAACCACGCCGTCCACCACCTCCGCCCAGGACGAGGCTCCTGCGCCGAAAAATCCGGAATTCGCTGGCGAAATGGCCAGGTTCAATGCCCAGTTCCCGAACGAGAAAGTGGCGAAGTATGAAGAGGAATCGATCCGCTTCAACAACGCCAACAAGCTCGACGAAAAAGGCGGCTGCCACGAGAAGTCGAAATATCCCGTGACCATCATCCTGCTGCTCGATGCCAGCGGCAAGGTCACGCAAAGCATGACCGATGTGGAAAACAGCAAGGCCCAGTGCTTCCGCAACAGCTATGCCTCGGCCCAGTTCCCGCGTCCGCCGATCGCGCCTTACCGCAAGGCGATGCAGCTGCGCTGATCAGCGGGTCACCATGGTTCGAAGCCCAGAATTCGTTAGCGTCCATCTAATCACAGCGACGGACCAATGTGGGCACACTCACTGTCTCGAGGGCCGGCTAATCAACCTATCGGCGATGTATGGCAGCACAAACCTGAGATCCCCCTACAATCCATCCCTAAGTTCACGCCTCCATATAGAAAATTGAGAGAACCTAGGGATATTCCGCAGATAGCTTTACAGCCCCTCCTTCCATCCTGACGATTCCCCAGCCATCCTCCTTCCCTTTTGCGCAAGGCATGAGAAACTTTGGAATTAGAGAGAAAGCTCCAATCTCCACCTCCGTTACATTTAGCAAGAATCCTGATTCCAAAGTATGAAATCATATAACCAAAAGGAGATTTCATGCGCCACAGTACTATCAATTCATTGCTTTTTGCAACATTCCTTATTTTCAGCACACCAAGTAATCCACAGAACGGCCACTATACCTCGCCCTCGGCAGAGGAAGAAAATGAGCTAAGCTGCGACTTTATTTACGCTAGATATTATCAAGCGCTCGCATATATTCAAGACAAATTATCTTCCGCAACCACTATCACAGAGAACGGCGGAAGGGAAAAATTCGCACTGGAAAATAGGCAATTTAGGGTATATTTTTTCAAAAATAAAGATAAGATTTATCTGCTGGAATTAACATTGAAACTTGACCATTTCAAGGACAACGCAATCCCTTACTTTATAAAAAACAAGGTAATTCTCAAAAATAAGGAACACAAATTTTTCTGCGAGAACGACACCGGAAGAGCGATATTCGATAACAAAAAAATTCAAAGCATCATTATCCATCCAAATTTTATTGAATGAAGTGTCCATCTAAATCTGACAAGCAGTCATGTGGCCGGGGTGGGAATTTACGCAGCCCCCGATGGAACCAACACCTCTGCTGGATCTCTGGCACGGTTGTGCGTAGTGACATTAGGAGGGCACATCAAGCCGGACGAAATAAGTCCGCTTTAGATAGCTGGACGAGTAGACAACACTGGGGCGCAGTACCCAGCTCATCTACATTTTCAGATTTTGATAATGCACTGGTCAACCATGGCGCTGGATACCCGCTTGGTTTTATCTCATCTGATCAAACCATTCGACACTATCCCAACAACTTCACCCCTTGAACGGCTCACGGCACAGCTTAGAATATGGGAAGAACGATTCCTGGCTACAATATCGCGGGAGCAGCCGATATTGAAATTTAGCGCATACACAATGCTAACAATACCAATTCCGCCCCGAAGGAGATGGTTATGAGGCATCTCCAACACAACTGAGACTTTCCGCAGAAGGCTATACCGATAGCATAGGCGGCTTGGGCTATCAGACGCGAATTCCACACGCAACAATAAATCGTCAGTCGTGCTTAGCCCAAGGTTGATTTACTCTCAATATCAAATCGAAATAATTGACGTGTGCACGCATAAATCTTACACGCATCACTCCATAATCGATTCACGCCAAATCGTTTAAGCAGGGCGCAGCACCAGCAGCGCCACGGCTTCGGCATTGATGCCTTCCTCGCGGCCCAGATAGCCCATCTTCTCGTTGGTCTTGGCCTTGACGTTCACCTGGCCCACCGTTACGCCCAGATCCTCGGCGATATGCGCCGCCATGGCGCCGATATGCGGCGCCATCTTCGGCCGCTGGGCAATGATGGTGGCGTCGATATTGCCGATATCGTAACCGGTGGCGCGCACGCGCTTGGCCGCTTCGCGCAGCAGCACGCGCGAATCTGCGCCCTTGAACGTGGGATCGGTGTCGGGGAAATGGCGGCCGATATCGCCCAGCGCCGCCGCGCCCAGGATGGCATCGGTGATCGCATGCAGCAAGGCGTCAGCGTCGGAGTGGCCCAGCAAGCCTTTTTCGTGCGGGATATCGACGCCGCCCAAAATCAGTTTGCGGCCTTCGACCAGCTTGTGGCAGTCGTAGCCCTGGCCGATGCGGAATGGGAGTGCGGGAGTGGCTGTCATTTCTTGTCCTGTTCCAGATACATTTCTGCGATGCGGATATCGCTCGGCAGCGTGACCTTCAGATTGCGCGGATGGCCTTCCACCAGCTGCGGCGCGAGGCCCAGCATTTCAACGGCGCTGGCGTCGTCGGTGATGGCGTTGGCGTCGGGCGCCGAGGACAGCGCGCGCAGCAGCAGCGCATAGCTGAACATCTGCGGCGTCTGCGCCAGCCACATGCCGTCGCGCGGGATGGTGGCGACGGCGCCGCCGCGCGTGCTTTTCACGGTATCCACCACGGGCAGCGCGAGCAGGCCGCCGGCCGGGTTCGCGCCCACTTCCTCAATCAGTTTGCGGATCAGTTCCGGCGTCAGGCCGGGACGGGCGGCGTCGTGCACCAGCACCATATCACCATCGGCGGCAAGGTCCCGCAAGGCGCGCAGGCCGTTCAGCACCGAGTCCATGCGGGTGGCGCCGCCGCAGCGCAGCACCGTCACGCCGGACGGTGGCACGATGGCATCGATATAGCCGTCTTCCGCGCTCACCACCACATAGGTATGGGTAATCAACTCGCTGCCGAGGAAGGCTTGCAGGGTATGGGCCAGCATCGGCTGGCCGCCCAGCGCCAGGTATTGTTTTGGCGTGGCAGCGGCCATGCGCGCGCCGACGCCGGCGGCCGGAATCAGCGCAAAGTAGCGCACCGGCCGCGGGGGATTCTTGTTATCGCTTGCTGTCATCTTGTATGCGCTCAGTGTCTGCCGCGCGTCTTGTTCAAAATAGTCTGGATCTCGCCATTGCAGGATTTGCCCAGGCGTTCATATTCGGCGGGGGAATCCAGCCTGGCCTGCTGCGCCTCGACCTTCTCCATCTCGGCCTTGATAAAGGGCAGCCAGCCGCTGTTGATCTCATGGTTCAAGGCTGCCTGCGCGGTACGCGATGGCGCATACAGCGGCTTGTCGCCGAAGCGCTTCATCAGCGCCTCGCGCACCACCACTTCCACCTTGGGCAGATTATCCATATAGATCCGCATATGCTGCATCTCGTGCGCCAGGATCACATCATAGCCGCAACTGCCTTGCGGGAACTCATTGCCGACATAGATGCGCACCGGGGCATAACTGAGCTTGACGTCGATCTTGGGCGCGATGCATTCATAACCGCTCTCCGGATCCTGCAGCAGCTGGCCGGTCCAGCCGACCTTCACGCGCGATTCGGTGCGCGTCAGGCCCAGTACATAGCTGTTGGGCTGGTAATCGCCCTTCATCTGCGTCAGGGATTTATAGGAGAGCTGGGTGTTGACCGAGTAGCCGTTCTGCTGGGCCGACATGACCGAGGCGGTCTTGCTGATCGTGTCCTCGCAGCGGATCTGGAAGGGCGTGCGCTTCTCCGCGGCGCCGCTGGCCGTGGCGCACAAGGGCGCGAGCGCGGCCAGCATGCAGGCCAGCCGGAGCAGGAAACGCAGCGCCGCCATGGTCTCAGCCGAGCTTCCAGGCTCCGCTATTGATGCGTTCCAGCCAGAAGGCGCCGATGATGGTCTTGACGTCGGTGATGCGGCCGGTGCGGACCCAGTCCAGCATTTCTTCCGGCGTGGCGGTGATGGTTTCGATGAATTCGCCTTCATCGAGTTTCACCTCACCCGCTTTCAGCCCGCGCGCCAGGAAGATGTCCAGATGCTCGTCCGAATAGGCGATGGCGTTGTGGATGGTGGTCAGGTAGTGCCACTCGCCGGCGCTGTAGCCGGTTTCTTCTTCCAGCTCGCGCTTGGCGCAAGCCAGGGATTCTTCGCCCGGGTCGATCTTGCCGGCCGGGAGTTCAATGAAGACGCGATCGAGCGGATAGCGGAACTGGCGCTCCAGCAGCACGCGGCCATCGTCCAGCAGCGGCAGGATCACCACGGCGCCCGGATGCTTGATGTATTCGCGCCCGGTTTCGGCGCCGTTGGGCAGTTTGATGCGGTCGCGTTGGACCTTGAGGAAGTGGCCGTCGTACGCCAGCTCACCGTCGATACGGGTTTCTTTCAGGTGCGCATCCATGCACGCTCCTTTCAATCGGAAAATCAGTAGTGTATCAGCGGCGCTTGCGCAGGTAGCGCACGACGAAGCCAGGGAAGGCCAGCACGATGAAGAGGCAGGCGGTGATCGCATAGAACTCCCACTGCTGCGGGAAGCGGGTACCGATGCGCGCCTCGATCGCCATGGCGATCAGACCAACGACAAAGTAGAGCACCACCATTTCCAGCAGCCGGATGAACAGCGCCTTGCGGTGGTGCTCCTGCCCTGCCCCGCCGGACTTCAGCGGAATCAGGGCAAACACCTTGTCGTTAAAGAATGGCAGGTTGGCGGCTGCGAATGCAAGCAGGATCACCAACCAGCTGGAGGAGGATACGTCCATCTATCTAGGCTCAGGAAGCCAGGGTTTTGCTCATGGCGCTCAGGCAGGCGTTCAGCAGCGGGCCTGGAATGATACCCAGAGCCACCACGGCCAGACTGTTCAGCACCAGCACCACGCTCTTGTCGCCATTGACGACGATGGGCGCGGTATCTTCCGGCTCATCGAACCACATGGTTTTCACCACGCGCAGATAGTAGTAAGCACCGATCAGCGAGAACATCACCGCCAGCACCGCCAGCCACAGCTGACCGTTGGTCATCACGGCCTGCAGCACGGACAGCTTGGCGGTGAAGCCGACCATCGGCGGCACGCCAGCCAGCGAGAACATCAGCACCGACATCAGGGTCGCGTACATCGGGCTGCGTTTGCTCAGGCCCTTGAAGTCGGACAGTTCTTCCGCTTCAAAGCCGGCACGGGCCAGCGCCATGATCAGACCGAAGCTGCCCAGGGTGGTCAGCACATAGGTGATCGAGTAGTACATGGACGCGCTGTAGGCAGCGGCGGCATTGCTCTTGTCGACACCGACCACGCCAGCCATCAGGCCCAGGAGCACGAAGCCCATTTGCGCGATGGTGGAGTAAGCCAGCATACGTTTCAGATTGGTCTGGGCGATCGCGGTGAAGTTACCGATGGCCAGCGACAGCACGGCCAGGATCAGCAGCATCTGCTGCCAGTCATGCGCCAGCGGCAGCAGGCCTTCCACCAGCAGACGGATGCAGATGGCGAAAGCGGCCAGTTTCGGCGCGCCGCCCAGCAGCAGGGTCACGGCGGTCGGTGCGCCTTGGTACACGTCCGGCACCCACATATGGAAAGGCACCACGCCCAGCTTGAAGGCCAGGCCAGCCACCATGAACACCAGGCCGAAGACCAGGATGGTCGGTTTCAGCGTGCCGCTGGCGGCGGCTTTCGCCACCTCGGTCAGCTCCAGCGAACCGGTGGCGCCGTACAGCATTGACATGCCATACAGCAGGAAGCCGGATGCCAGCGCGCCCAGGACGAAGTACTTCATCGCCGCTTCGGTCGCTTTGGCATTGTCGCGGCGCAGGGCCACCAGGGCGTACAGGGCCAGCGACATCAGTTCCAGGCCCAGGTAGATGGACAGGAAGCTGTTACCGGAGATCATGACCATCTGGCCCAGCAGGGCAAACAGGGCCAGCACATAGAACTCGCCGCCGAGCGAGCCGCCCAGCATGCCGCGCTGGTGCGCGTACTGGCGCGAATACACCAGGGTCACGGCCACGGCCAGGTAGGAGAACACTTTCAGCAGGTTCGACATCGGATCCGAGACGAACATATTGTTGAAGGCGTACACGGTGGTGCCGGCATTGTAGTCGGCCAGGCTGATGGCCGCGCAGACGCCCAGCGCGAGCAGCGACAGCACATAAGTGATCGAACGCTTGCTCTCTGACAGGAACATATCGATCAGCAGGATCGCCGAGGTGGCGATCAGCAGAAAGACTTCTGCATAGAGCGGGATCAGGTTAGTGGTATTCATTTAGCTATTCCTGGTTTTTCTTAGTGCAGCTTGCTCTGGGCGACGTGCTTGAGCAGGTCGGCCACGGAGGTTTGCATGGTGTCGGTGAACGGGGCTGGATACAGGCCCATTACCAGCACCGCCAGCGCCAGGATGCCCAGCATCAGGAACTCGCGGTTGTTGATGTCGGTCAGTTCGGCCACATGGGAGTTGCCCACTTTGCCGAAGATCACGCGCTTGGCCATCCACAGCGAATACGCCGCGCCGAAGATCAGGGCGGTGGCGGCCAGGATACCGGTCACGAAGTTGAACTGCACCGCGCCCAGGATCACCATGAACTCGCCGACGAAGCCGGAGGTTGCAGGCAGGCCGCAGTTAGCCATCGAGAACAGCACGAAGAAGGCTGCGAACTTCGGCATGGTGTTGACCACGCCGCCGTAGTCGGCGATCTGGCGCGAGTGCATGCGGTCATACAGCACGCCGATGCACAGGAACATGGCGCCCGAGATGAAGCCGTGCGAAATCATCTGCACGATGCCGCCCTGCACCGACATGTCGTTGAACATGAAGAAGCCCAGGGTCACGAAGCCCATGTGGGCGATCGAGGAGTAAGCCACCAGTTTTTTCATGTCCTTCTGCACCAGTGCCACCAGGCCGACGTAGATCACGGCGATCAGGGACAGCACGATCACGAAGCCAGCCAGCTCTTTCGAGGCGTCCGGCACGATCGGCAGGGAGAAACGCAGGAAGCCGTAAGCGCCCAGTTTCAGCATGATCGCGGCCAGCACGGCGGAACCGCCGGTCGGCGCTTCCACGTGGACGTCCGGCAGCCAGGTGTGGACCGGGAACATCGGCACCTTCACGGCAAAAGCCATGAAGAAGGCGAAGAAGATGGCGATCTGTTCGCCCATGGCCAGCGGCAGCTTGTGCCAGGCCAGGATGTCCCAGCTACCCGACTTGTTGTACAGGTAGATGATGGCGATCAGCGTCAGCAGCGAACCGAGGAAGGTGTACAGGAAGAACTTGAACGCTGCGTACACGCGGTTGGCGCCGCCCCACACGCCGATGATGATGTACATCGGGATCAGGGTCGCTTCGAAGAAGAAGTAGAACAGCAGGCCGTCCATGGCGCAGAACACGCCGATCATCAGGCCCGACAGGATCAGGAAGGCGCCCATGTACTGCGCCACGCGCTCCTCGATCACTTCCCAGGCCGAGATCACCACGATGATGGTGATGAAGGCGGTCAGCGGCACGAACCACAGCGACAGGCCGTCCACGCCGAGCGAGTAGAAGATATTGAAGCGCTCGATCCACGGCGCTTTTTCCACGAACTGCAGGCCATGCGCCGCGTTGTCGAATTTGGTGAACAGCGGGATGGTCGGCAGGAAGGACACGACCGCGCCCAACAGCGACAGCATGCGCACCATGCCGGCGCGCGAATCGCGGCCGACCGCCAGGACGATCAGGCCGAACAGCACCGGCAGCCAGATCGCCAGGCTCAGGTAAGGAGGAAGATTATTTATCGTTGACTGCATCTTTTATCTCTTTTGCGTGTCAGCTATCAAGCGTGCCAAAACGGCAGGAAATAGACCAGGAATCCGAGGATGCCGAGGATCATCACGAACGCATAGTGGTAGATGTAGCCGGTTTGCGCCACGCGCACCAGCGACGAGAACCACTGCACCACTTTCGCGCTGCCGTTGACCAGCAGACCGTCGATCAGGGTGCGGTCGCCCACATTCCACAGGCCTTCGCCCAGCACGCGCGCGCCCTTGGCGAAGACTGCTTCGTTGATCTTGTCCATGTAGTACTTGTTGTCCAGCAGGGTGTGGACGGCTTTGAACTTGGCATAGAACCAGGCCGGCACGCGCGGATTGATCATATAGCAGTAGTAAGCCGTCGCCACGCCGGCAATGGCCAGCCACAGCGGCACGCTGGTCAGCGAATGGATCACCATCGCCACAGGACCGTGGAACTCTTCGGCCAGTTCATGCATCGCGTGGTGGTTTTCACCGACGAAGATCACGCCTTTGAAGAAGTCGCCGAACAGCATCGGGCCGATGGTCAGGAAGCCGATCACCACCGAAGGGATGGCCAGCATCACCAGCGGGAACCAGACCACGAATGGGGATTCGTGCGGTTTCTCGCCCGGCGCCAGGCCGTGGTGGCCGTGGTCGTCCTCTTCCGCCTCGTCGTCATGGTGCGAAGCGTGCGCATGGTGGTGTTCCTTGCCGAAGCGTTCCTCGCCATGGAAGACCAGGAAGTACATGCGGAAGGAGTAGAAGGCGGTCACGAAGACGCCGGCCAGCACCGCGAAGTTGGCGAAGCCCGCGCCCCAGATATGGGTAGCGTGCACCGCTTCGATGATCGAGTCCTTCGAGTAGAAGCCCGAGAAGAACGGGGTGCCGATCAGGGCCAGGGAGCCGAGCAGCGAGGTGATCCAGGTGATCGGCATGTATTTGCGCAGGCCGCCCATATTGCGGATGTCCTGGTCGTGGTGCATGCCGATGATGACCGAACCGGCGCCCAGGAACAGCAGCGCTTTGAAGAAGGCGTGGGTCATCAGGTGGAACACGGCGATCGAGTAGGCCGAGGAACCCAGGGCCACGGTCATGTAGCCCAGCTGCGACAGGGTCGAGTAAGCGACCACGCGCTTGATGTCGTTCTGGATGATGCCCAGGAAGCCCATGAACAGGGCCGTGATGGAGCCGATCACCAGGATGAAGGACAGCGCGGTGTCCGACAGCTCGAACAGCGGCGACATGCGCGACACCATGAAGATACCGGCCGTCACCATGGTGGCGGCGTGGATCAGCGCGGAGATCGGGGTCGGGCCTTCCATCGAGTCTGGCAGCCAGACGTGCAGCGGGAACTGCGCCGATTTGCCCATGGCGCCGATGAACAGGCAGATACAGGCCACGCTCAGCAGCATCCAGTCGGTGCCCGGCAGGGTCAGGGCCAGCAGCTGCTCTTTCTTGGCGAAGACTTCCTGGTAGTCCATGGAGCCGGCGTAAGCCAGCAGCAGGCCGATGCCCAGGATGAAGCCGAAGTCGCCCACGCGGTTGACCAGGAAGGCCTTCATGTTCGCCACGATGGCCGTTGGACGGGTGTACCAGAAGCCGATCAGCAGATACGAGACCAGGCCCACCGCTTCCCAGCCGAAGAACAGCTGCAGGAAGTTGTTGGACATGACCAGCATCAGCATCGAGAAGGTGAACAGCGAGATGTAGGAGAAGAAGCGGTTATAGCCTTCGTCGTCCTTCATGTAGCCGATGGTGTAGATGTGGACCATCAGCGACACGAACGTCACCACGTTCATCATCATCGCCGACAGCGCGTCGATCTGGAAACCGACCGCCAGCTTGACGCCGGCAACCGTCATCCAGGTATAGATGTCGCCGTTATAGCTGGCGCCATCCATCACGCTCAGCAGCGTCTGGAAGGAAATGATAAATGCAATCAGCACGCCCAAAATCGTCGCGGTATGCGACGTTTTTCGGCCGACCAAATTCCCGAAGAATCGGGTTCCGAGCAAGCCCGCAATCGCGGCGCCCGCCAGGGGCGCCAGAGGAACGGCAAGAAGAAGGTTAGGGTTAAGCCCCGCCATGATGAACCTTACTGTTTATTATTCGAGGTTTAAAACTTAGCCTTTGAGGCTATCCAGGTCTTCCACATTGATGGTGTCCAGATTACGGAACATCACCACCAGGATCGCAAGGCCGATTGCCGATTCGGCAGCCGCCACGGTCAGGATGAAGAAGACAAAGATCTGCCCGGCCGCGTCGCCCAGGTAATGCGAGAACGCGATGAAGTTCATGTTCACTGCCAGCAGCATCAGTTCGATGGCCATCAGCAGAACGATGACGTTCTTGCGGTTCAGGAAAATACCGACGATCGAGATTGCGAACAGAATCGCACCCAGGACCAGGTAGTGTGCCAGCGATAAAGTCATGGTGCCTCCTTCGTTGCTGCTTCCGGCTGATTGCGCGTGGAGACGGCATCCATCTTCACGATGCGCAGACGGTCGTTGCGCTTGACCCGCACCGCATCGGCCGGATCGAAGTATTTGATGTCCTTGCGCTTGCGCAGGGTCAGGGCGACGGCGGCCACGATGGCCAGCAGCAGCACGACGGCGGCGATTTCAAACGCGTAGATATATTCGGTGTAAATCTTCAGGCCCAGCGCCTTGGTGGTGCCGATGGCGCTGGCTGCAGCCGGCGATTGCTGGTAGTCGTTGACGCCGAAGCTGCGCCACAGCACGGAAGCCATCTCCAGCACGATCACGCCGCCGATGGTGGCCGCCAGCGGCAGATAGTTCCAGAAGCCTTCGCGCAGCTTGTCGAGATTGATGTCGATCATCATCACGACGAACAGGAACAGCACCATCACCGCGCCGACATACACCAGCACCAGCACGATGGAGAGGAACTCGGCTTTCAGCAGCATCCAGATGCCGGCCGCCTGGAAGAAGGCCAGCACCAGGAACAGTGCGGCATGCACCGGATTGCGGGCCGTGATAACGCGGGTCGCTGCCAGCACCAGGATGGCGGCGAACACGTAAAACAAGACAGTTTTAAAATCCATAAGAAACCCTGACAGTTAAGTGTCGATCACGTCCGCGTTCAGCGGTACGGCGCATCGGCAGCACGGTTGGCGGCAATCTCCGCTTCATAACGGTCGCCTACAGCCAGCAGCATTTCCTTGGTGTAGTACAGATCGCCGCGCTTCTCGCCGTGGTATTCCAGCACATGGGTTTCCACGATGGAGTCGACCGGACAGGACTCTTCGCAGAAACCGCAGAAGATGCACTTGGTCAGGTCGATGTCGTAGCGCGTGGTACGGCGGCTGCCGTCGTCGCGCTGCTCCGACTCGATGGTGATCGCCATGGCCGGGCACACCGCTTCGCACAGCTTGCAGGCGATGCAGCGCTCTTCCCCGTTGGGGTAGCGGCGCAGCGCATGCAGGCCGCGGAAACGCGGCGAGATCGGCGTTTTCTCTTCAGGGAATTGGACGGTGATCTTCTTGGCAAACATGTATTTGCCGGTCAGCGCCATCCCCTTGAACAATTCGCGCAGCATCAGGCTGCCGAAAAAGTCTTTTATTCGTTCCATATCGTATTCGCTCTCTTACTTCCAAATGTTCCAGGAGGTCTGCATCCAGGTGGCGACGATGACCAGGTAGGCCAGGGTCAGCGGGATGAACACTTTCCAGCCCAAACGCATGATCTGGTCATAGCGGTAGCGCGGGAAGGTACCGCGAGTCCAGATGAACAGCGACACGATGCAGAAGGTTTTCACAAACAGCCAGAAGAAGCCGCCGAAGCCGCCGCCGAATTCCAGCGCAGCGATCGGAGCGGACCAGCCACCCAGGAACATGATCGAGGCAATCACGCCGATCAGGATCATATTGGCGTATTCGGCCAGGAAGAACATGGCGTAGGACATGCCCGAGTACTCGACCATGTGACCGCCGACGATTTCCGACTCGCCTTCCACCACGTCAAACGGGTGGCGGTTACATTCGGCCAGGCCGGACACCAGGTAGACCACGAACATCGGCAGCAGCGGCAGCCAGTTCCAGGACAGGAAGTTCAGGCCCATGGCCGCCATCTGGCCTTTTTGCTGGCCGGCGACGATTTCGGACAGGTTCAGCGAACCGGACACCATCAGCACGATCACCAGCACGAAGCCCATGGCGATCTCGTAGGACACCATCTGCGCCGAAGCACGCATGGCGCCCATGAAGGAGTACTTCGAGTTCGAGGACCAGCCGGCGATGATGATGCCGTACACCTCGATCGACATGATCGACATCATCAGCAGCAGACCGGCGTTGACGTCAGCCAGCGCGACCTGCGGGCCGAAAGGCACCACCGACCAGGCGGCCAGCGCCGGCATGATGGTCATGATCGGGCCGATCACGAACAGCGCCTTGTTCGACTTGGTCGGCAGGATGATCTCTTTGAACAGCAGTTTCAGCGCGTCGGCGATCGGCTGCAGCAGACCGGCCGGACCCACGCGGTTCGGGCCGATACGGATCTGGATCCAGCCGAGCAGCTTGCGCTCCCACAGCGTCAGGTAGGCGACCATGCCCATCAGAGGCAGGGTCACGCACAGGATTTTGGCCAGGGTCCAGAAGAAGGGCCAGGCCGGCCCCACCAGCTCGCCGCCGGTGGTATTGATGGTATCGATAATCTCAGGCAAAGACATTACTTGCCCTCCCCTGCTTTAACAACGGTGATGGAACCGAACATCGCGCCCAGCGCGGCGGTCGATGCGTGGGCGGCGGCAACGCGCACGACATTGGCCGGCAGGCCCGCGTCGATCTGCGCTTCCAGGATGGCCGAGCCGGAACCCTGGCTGACCTGCACCTTGTCGCCGGCCTTGACGCCGATCTGCTGCGCCAGGGCAACGGACAGGCGGGCTTTCGGCGCGGCGGCGTCGGCGGTCGCTTGCAGCGGAGCGGAACGGCGCGCCAGCGCGTCGGCGAAGTAGATCGGCACATCGGTCACGCGTTCCAGCTTGTCGCCAGCGCCGAAGGCGGCGGCAACAGGCGCCAGCTTGGCGTTGTTGTTGAGCTTGGAGGACAGGTCGGTCACGCCCTTGCCGAAGGCTTCGTCGCGGATCGCTTCCGACGTCTCGTAGTCGAAACCGGCCAGGCCGAGGATATTGCCCAGCACCCGCAGCACTTTCCAGGCTGGACGGGTTTCCGCCAGCGGCTTCACGGTGCCGTTGAAGCTTTGCAGGCGGCCTTCGCAGTTGACGAAGCTGCCCGAGGTTTCGGCGAACGGCGCGATCGGCAGCAGCACGTCGGCGTAGTCCATGCCGTGCTTGAAGGCCGACAGCACCACCACCATGTCGGCACCCTTCAGGGCGGCGACGGCGGCTTGCGGGTTGACGGCGTCCAGTTCCGGTTCGGCGTTCAGCAGCACGTAGGCTTTCTTCGGCGCGGAGAAGGCCGGCGCGGCGTTCTTCGCGGTGGCGCCCAGCAGGTAACCGCCGACGGTGTTGGCCGCTTCGGTCAGATAACCGAATTTGGCGCCGGTCTGTTCGGCGATCCATTGCGCGGCGGCGTGCAGCGCGGACGCTTGCGGATGCTGAGCGGCGGCGTTGCCGAGGAAGACAGCCTTGTTGTCGCCGGACAGCAGGCTGGCGGCGATGGCGGCGGCAGCGTCGGACACGGCCACGTTCTCGAAACCGGCCGGCGCGGCGACGTCCTTGGCCTTGGCCACGGCAGCGACCACGCCCGACAGCGCGGCCAGCCAGTCGGATGGCGCAGCGATGATCTTGTTGGCGGCGGTGATCAGGTTCTCTTCATCGGCGCCGTGCAGCACGGACAGCTTGCCGCCGGCCTTGACGGCGGCGCGCAGGCGGGTCGCCAGCAGCGGATGGTCCTTGCGCAGGAAGGAGCCGATGACGAAGACGCGCTGCAGATTGCTCACGTCGGCCACCGGCATGCCCAGCCACGGCGCGACCTGGCCATCCAGCGCGAAATCGCTGTGGCGCAGGCGGAAGTCGATGTTCTCGGAACCGACGCCGCGGGTCAGCTTTTGCAGCAGGACCAGCTCTTCCACCGTCGAATGCGGGGTCGCATAGGAGGCGATGGCATCGGCGCCATGTTCGTGCTTGATATTCTTCAGGCCGTGCGCCACGTATTCGAGCGCGGTCTGCCAGTCCACTTGCTTCCACTCATTGCCTTGCTTGAGCATAGGCTGGGTCAGGCGCTCGGCGCTGCCCAGCGCTTCGTAGGAGAAGCGGTCCTTGTCGGAAATCCAGCATTCGTTGACCGCTTCGTTTTCCAGCGGCAGCACGCGCTTGACTTCGCCCTGCTTGACCTGAACGATCAGGTTCGAGCCCAGGCCGTCGTGCGGCGACACGGATTTGCGGCGCGACAGTTCCCAGGTACGGGCGCTGTAGCGGAATGGCTTGGAGGTCAGCGCGCCGACCGGGCACAGGTCGATCATATTGCCCGACATCTCGGAGTTCACCGCTTCGCCGACGAAGGTGGTGATCTCGGCGTGTTCGCCGCGGCCCAGCATGCCCAGCTCCATGACGCCGGCCACTTCCTGGCCGAAACGCACGCAGCGGGTGCAGTGGATGCAGCGCGCCATTTCCTGCATGGACACCAGGGGACCGGCGTCCTTCGGCTTCACCACGCGCTTTTCTTCTTCGTAGCGCGATTCGCTCTTGCCGTAGCCCACGGCCAGATCCTGCAGCTGGCACTCGCCGCCCTGATCGCAGATCGGGCAGTCCAGCGGGTGGTTAATCAGCAGGAATTCCATGACGCTCTTTTGCGCCTGCACCGCTTTGTCGCTGTGCGAGCGCACCACCATGCCGGCCGAGACCGGGGTGGCGCAGGCGGGCAGCGGCTTCGGCGCTTTTTCCACCTCGACCAGGCACATACGGCAGCTTGCCGCGATCGACAATTTCTTGTGATAGCAGAAGTGCGGGATGTAGGTACCCAGCTTGTTGGCAGCGTCCATCACCATGCTACCAGCAGGGACTTCGACTTTCTTGCCGTCTATTTCGATTTCAACCATGATGATCGCAGCTTAGATGTATGCCGGCACCAGGCAGTGCTTGTGCTCGACGTGATATTCAAATTCTTCGCGGAACTGCTTGACGAAGGCGCGTACCGGCATGGCGGCAGCGTCGCCCAGCGCGCAGATCGTGCGGCCCTGGATGTTGTCTGCGATGGAGTTCAGCATGTCCAGATCGGAGGCGCGGCCCTGGCCGTGCTCGATGCGGTGGATCATGCGGTACATCCAGCCCGTGCCTTCGCGGCATGGGGTGCACTGGCCGCAGGATTCTTCAAAGTAGAAGTAGGACAGGCGCTCCAGCGCCTTGACCATGCAGCGCGTTTCGTCCATCACGATCACGGCGCCCGAACCGAGCATGGAGCCGGCCTTGGCGATCGAATCGTAATCCAGATCGGTGTCCATCATGATCTCGCCGCGGATCACCGGCGCGGAGGAACCGCCCGGAATCACGGCCTTGATCTTTTTGCCGCCGCGCATGCCGCCGGCCAGTTCCATCAGCTTGGCGAAAGGCGTGCCCAGCGGGACTTCGTAATTGCCTGGACGTTCGACGTCGCCCGAGATCGAGAAGATCTTGGTGCCGCCGTTGTTCGGCTTGCCCATGCCCAGATACTTCTCGGCGCCCACGTTCAGGATGAACGGCACGGCCGCGAAGGTCTCGGTGTTGTTGATGGTGGTCGGCTTGCCGTACAGGCCGAAGGACGCAGGGAAAGGCGGCTTGAAGCGCGGCTGGCCTTTTTTGCCTTCCAGCGATTCGAGCAGCGCGGTCTCTTCGCCGCAGATGTAGGCGCCATAGCCATGGTGGGCGTGCAGCTGGAAGCTGAAATCGCTGCCCATGATCTTATCGCCCAGGAAGCCGGCGGCACGCGCCTCTTCCAGCGCTTCCTCGAAGCGCAGGTAATCCTGGAAGATCTCGCCGTGGATATAGTTGTAGCCCACGGTGATGCCCATGGCGTAAGCGCCGATGGCCATGCCCTCGATCAGGGCATGGGGGTTGTAACGAATGATGTCGCGGTCCTTGAAAGTACCAGGTTCGCCTTCATCTGTATTGCAGACGAGGTATTTCTGGCCAGGGAACTGGCGCGGCATGAAGGACCATTTCAGGCCGGTCGGGAAACCGGCGCCGCCGCGGCCGCGCAGGCCGGAGGTCTTCAGGTCGGCGATGATGGTTTCCGGCGCGATCTTCTCTTCCAGGATGCGGCGCAGCGCCGAGTAGCCGCCACGTTTCACGTAGTCGGCCAGGTGCCAGTTGTCGCCGGTCAGATCCTTGAGGATCAGCGGGTCGATGTGACGGTTGTGGAGCGAGGTCATTTCTTCAGTTCCTCCACGAGGGCATCGATTTTGTCATTGGACATATGGCTGCACATGCGATGGTTGTTCACCAGCAGCACCGGTGCGTCGCCGCAGGCGCCCATGCACTCGCCTTCCATCAGCGTGAACTCGCCGTCGCCGGAGGTTTCGCGGTAGTCGATGCCCAGTTTTTCTTTCAGGTGTTTAGCCGCGCGCTCGCCGCCCGACAGGGCGCAAGGCAGGTTGGTGCACACGGTGATCTTGTGCTTGCCGACCGGCTTCAGGTTATACATATTGTAGAAGGTCGCCACTTCCTGCACGGCGATGGCCGGCATGCCGATGTAGTCGGCGATTTCCTTCATGGTTTCCGGCGACAGCCAGCCCAGTTCAACCTGGGCGTGGGCCAGCGAGGCCATCACGGCCGACTGGCGCTGGTCGGCCGGGTACTTGGCCAACTCGCGGTCGATTTTTTTGTAGCACTGCTCTGATAACAACATACGTATGCCTCTGGGACTTATCTGTCGATTTCGCCGAAAACGATATCCTGGGTACCGATGATGGTCACGGCGTCGGCGATCATGTGGCCGCGTGCCATTTCGTCCAGACCCTGCAGGTGGGCAAAGCCCGGTGCGCGGATCTTCATGCGGTACGGCTTGTTGGCGCCATCCGACACCAGGTAAATACCGAATTCGCCCTTCGGGTGCTCCACGGCGCTGTAAGCTTCGCCTGGCGGCACGTGGAAACCTTCGGTAAACAGCTTGAAGTGGTGGATCAGCGATTCCATATTGGTCTTCATGTCCACGCGCGATGGCGGCGCCACCTTGCGGTTGCTGGACATGACCGGACCTGGATTGTTGCGCAGCCACTCCACGCACTGCTTGATGATGCGGTTCGACTGGCGCATCTCTTCGATACGCACCAGGTAACGGTCGTAGCTGTCGCCGTTGGTGCCGATCGGGATATCGAAATCCATCAGATCGTACACTTCATAAGGCTGGTTCTTGCGCAGGTCCCAGGCCACGCCCGAGCCGCGCAGCATGGCGCCGGTGAAGCCCATGGCTTTCGCGTCTTCCGGCGACACCACGCCCACGCCCACGGTACGCTGCTTCCAGATACGGTTATCGGTCAGCAGGGTTTCGTATTCGTCGACATAGGTCGGGAAGCGGCGCGTGAAGTCTTCGATGAAGTCCAGCATCGAGCCCTGGCGGTTCTCGTTACGCTCGGCCAGTGCCTTCGCGTTGCGGATCAGCGATGCCTTGTACTGCGGCATGACGTCCGGCAGGTCGCGGTACACGCCGCCCGGACGGTAGTAGGCCGCGTGCATGCGCGCGCCCGATACCGCTTCGTAGCAGTCCATCAGGTCTTCGCGGTCGCGGAAGGCGTACAGGAACGGGCCCATGGCACCGACGTCCAGCGCGTGCGCGCCGAGCCACAGCAGATGGTTCAGCAGACGGGTGATCTCGTCGAACATGACGCGGATGTACTGCGCGCGCAGCGGCACTTCGAGACCCAGCAGCTTCTCGATCGCCATCACGTAGGCGTGCTCGTTGCACATCATCGACACGTAGTCGAGGCGGTCCATGTACGGCACCGATTGCAGATAGGTCTTCTGCTCGGCCAGTTTTTCGGTGGCGCGGTGCAGCAGGCCGATATGCGGGTCGGCGCGCTGGATCACCTCGCCGTCCAGCTCCAGCACCAGGCGCAGCACGCCGTGCGCTGCCGGGTGCTGCGGACCAAAGTTCAGGGTGTAGTTCTTAATCTCAGCCATTATTTCATCCCGTAGTTTTCTTCGCGGATCACGCGCGGCACGTTCTCGCGCGGTTCGATCGTCACAGGCTGGTAGATCACGCGCTTCTGCTCAGGGTCGTAGCGCATTTCCACATAGCCCGATACCGGGAAGTCCTTGCGGAACGGGTGGCCGATGAAGCCGTAGTCGGTCAGAATGCGGCGCAGGTCGTTGTGGCCTTCGAACAGGATGCCGTACAGGTCGAACGCTTCGCGCTCGAACCAGTTGGCGGCACGCCAGATGTCCACCACCGACGGCACCAGCGGCATGTCGTCGTCCGGCGCGAACACGCGCACGCGCACGCGCCAGTTTTTCTCGACCGACAGCAGGTGGGTAACGGCGGCGAAACGCAGACCGTCCCAGGCGCCTTCGCCGTAGCTTTGATAATCCACGCCGCACAAATCGATCAGCGTATCAAAACGCAAAGCTGCGTCATCGCGCAGCTGTTTCATTGCTTGGTGGTAGTCGGCGGCTTTCAGCACCACCGTCACTTCGCCCAGGGCGACCGTGATTTCGGCCCGCTCGCCCAGTGTGCTTTGCAGGGCGGCGACCAGTGTTTCCAGATGTGTAGTCATATTCAGTACAGCCCTTAGCGCGCGATCGTATTGGTTCGCTTGATCTTGTTGTGCAGCTGCAGAATGCCGTACAGCAGGGCTTCCGCGGTCGGCGGGCAGCCTGGCACATACACGTCCACCGGCACAATGCGGTCGCAACCGCGCACCACCGAGTAGGAGTAGTGGTAGTAGCCGCCGCCATTGGCGCAGGAACCCATGGAGATCACCCAGCGCGGCTCCGGCATCTGGTCGTAGACCTTGCGCAGCGCCGGCGCCATCTTGTTGCACAGCGTGCCGGCAACAATCATCACGTCGGACTGACGCGGGGATGGACGGAACATGAAACCGAAACGCTCAAGGTCGTAACGGGCCGCACCTGCATGCATCATCTCCACCGCGCAGCAAGCCAGACCGAACGTCATCGGGTACATGGAACCCGTGCGCGCCCAGTTAATCAGCTTGTCGGCCGTCGTGGTGATGAAACCTTCGTTTAATACGCCTTCAATAGACATGGCTTATTCCCAATCAAGGGCACCTTTCTTCCAGATATACCAAAAACCGACCACGAATTCGGCGATGAACACCATCATCGTCACGTATCCCTGCCAGCCCAGTTCGCGCATGGAGACGCCCCAGGGGAAGAAGAATGCCGTTTCCAGATCGAACAAAATGAACAGAATTGCGACGAGGTAGTAGCGCACGTCGAATTTCATACGCGCGTCTTCGAAGGCTTCGAAGCCGCACTCGTAAGGGGAGAGTTTCGCTGCATCGGGTTTATTCGGACCGAGGAAACGGCCCAGCAGCTGGGGAACTACGCCGACACCAATGCCGACTAAGAGGAACAACAGGACGGGGAAGTAATTTTCGAGGTTCACGGTTGATTAGCTTATGTTGAACGATCGGTCAGGAGAGCAGCGCGGTACTTTGCGGTGCATTTAACGCTCGACCCCAATCAGAAGCTGAGACCAGGATCAAACGACACATCCTCGTAAAAAAACCAGCCTAGGCAAGAGCCGATGCCCATGCGCCCTTGCTGGCTTTTAGATTTTTTATGGTGCCGACGACGAGACTCGAACTCGTACAGCTTGCGCCACTACCCCCTCAAGATAGCGTGTCTACCAATTTCACCACGTCGGCATTAAGGCCGCTATTCTACTCTGGTTTCACTACTTTGTTAATGCGAATTGCAGTAAAACAAGGACAAAAAGCGGAAAAACTTTTGCAAAGCCCGATATTACTTCGGGATTTGCGCGCCAGGAGCGCTCGATGCAGGCGCAGCGGCTGCAGGAGCCGCAGCGGCTGGAGCCGAGGCTGCAGGCGCTTCCGCGGGCGCTTGTGGCGCTGCCGATGGAATCGCCGCCGAACCTTTTACCGGCGCTGGCGCCGGGGTGTTCACATTTTGCATCACGCCGCCGCTGGTGCTGACCGCGCCGCGCTGGGTGGCCATGGTCGACAGGCCCAGGGTAGCGGAGAAGAAGATCGCCGCCGCCACCGCCGTCGACTTCGACATGAAGTTGGAGGAACCGGTGGCGCCAAACAGGCTGCCCGAGGCGCCGGAACCGAAGGCGGCGCCCATATCGGCACCCTTACCGTGCTGCAGCAGCACCAGGCCGATAATGGCCAGCGCCGACAAAACCTGTACCACAATAACCAAATTGAACAAGGTGTTCATGCTATTCCATTCTCAAATAAAGCTGTTTCAAAAATGCTTATTCAGCCGCGCGGATAATCGCCAGGAAATCCGCCGCCTTCAGTGCGGCGCCGCCAATCAGGCCGCCGTCAATATCTGCCTGGGCCAGCAATTCTCCCGCATTTTCGGGTTTCATGCTGCCGCCGTACAAAATCTGCATGCCGGATGCGGCTTCCGCGCTACGTTCGGCCACTTGCTGGCGCAATAAAGCGTGCACCTCTTGCGCCATGGCCGGGGTCGCGGTCTTGCCGGTGCCGATGGCCCAGACCGGCTCGTAGGCGAGCACGATCTTGGCCAGGGCGGCATTGTCCAGCAGGTCCAGCACGGCTTGCAGCTGGGCGCCGACCACGGCACCGGTCTGCCCGGCTTCGCGCTCGGCCAGGGTCTCGCCGACGCAGACCACGGGGATCAGGCCAGCAGCCAGAGCCGCCTGCGCCTTCTGCGCCACCAATTCATTGCTTTCACCATGATAGGCGCGACGCTCGGAGTGGCCGACGATCGCATAGCGGCAGCCGAAATCCTGCAGCATGGACGCCGCCACTTCGCCGGTGTAGGCGCCGGAAGCCTGGGCCGACACATCCTGCGCACCCCACGCCACTGGCGTACCCGCCAGTTCAGCCTGGCACTGGGCCAGATACGGGGCTGGCGCGCATACCGCACAATCGGCCTTGGCCGAAGCCAGGCCGGCCACAATCCCGGACAGCAGTACCGTATTGCCGGTACGACTGCCGTTCATCTTCCAATTGCCGATAACGAGTTTGCGTCGCATAGTAGCCTAAATTTTAATAACCCATAATTGTAACTTGCAGCGCAAAGCCCGGTCAAACCGGACCCGGCCGCCAGGGCGGCGGCGCGGCGCCGTTTTGGGCCATTCAGACCAGTTGCAGCATGATCTTGCCGACGTGGGCACTGCTTTCCATCAGCGCATGGGCGGCAGCGGCTTGCTCCAGCGGGAAGGTCTGGTAGATCACGGGCTTGATCTCGCCGCGCTCGAGCAGCGGCCAGACGCGCTGGCGCAGCTGGGCCGCGATGGCGGCCTTGAACTCGACCGAGCGCGGACGCAGGGTGGAGCCGGTCACGGTCAGGCGGCGGCGCAGCAGCTGGCCCATGTCCAGCTCGGCCTTGGCGCCGCCCAGCAGGGCGATGATGGCCAGGCGGCCGTCGTCGGCCAGGCAGGCGATCTCGCGCGGCAGGTAGTCGCCCGCCACCATATCCAGGATCACGTCCGCGCCCCTGCCCCCGGTCAGCGCCTTGACCACCTCGGCGAAGTCCTCATGGCGGTAGTTGATGCCGCGTTCGGCGCCCAGGTGCTCGCAGGCACGCGCCTTGTCCTCGCTGCCGGCGGTGGCGAAGACGCGGTGGCCGAAGGCGCGCGCCAGCTGGATGGCCGTGACGCCGATGCCCGAAGTACCACCCTGCACCAGCAGGGTTTCGCGGCCGCTCAGGCCGGCGCGGTCGAAAACATTGCTCCACACTGTGAAATAGGTCTCGGGCAGGGAAGCCGCTTCCAGCGGCGACCAGCCCTTGGGAATCGGCAGCACCTGGCCCACCGGCGCGGCGCAGTACTCGGCATAGCCGCCGCCCTGCACCAGGGCGCAGACCAGGTCGCCGACCTTGAAGCCGCTGCTGCCCAGGTCACCGTCCACGATCTCGCCCGCCACTTCCAGGCCCGGCAGGTCGGAGGCGCCCGGCGGCGGCGCGTAATGGCCCATGCGCTGCAGCACGTCGGGCCGGTTGACGCCAGCCGCATGCACCTTGATGCGCAGCTCGCCCGCTTTCAGCGCCGGTATGGGACGTTCACAGACACGCAGCACATCGGCTGCCCCCGGCTTGCTGATCTCGATGGCGCGCATGGCATTCCCCGCTCAAATTGAAACGGCGATTCTACCCTGCCGCCGCGCGGCGCGCAGAATGCAAAAACCCGGGACGGACCCGGGTTTTGCATCGCAAGACTGGCCTTCGGCTCAACCGCCGCCGGTGCGCGAAGCGCGCGGCAATGGCGTGCCGCGCTTCCACGAGGCCGACAGCGACTGACCTTCCTCGATCTGCTCCTGCGTCATGCTGCGCATCACGGCCGCGCGCTGCTCGGCCGCATTGGCCGAACCGTTGGCCGCCGCCAGATTCCACAGCATATAGGCGATCACATTATCCTGCGGCATGCCGCCGATGTGATAGCGGTACATCAGGCCCAGCACCTGCTGCGCGTCGGCATGGCCCTGCTCGGCGGCCTTGCGGAACCAGACCACGGCCTGCTTATGGTCCTGGATCACGGCATTGCCGGTGTAATACATGGCACCCACCACATACTGCGCGTCGGCCTTGCCCTTCTGCGCCGCCCGGCGGTGCCAGGACAGTGCCTGCTTATAGTCCTGCGGCACGCCGCGGCCCATGTAGTACATCAGGCCCAGCAGGTGCTCGGCATCGGTATTGCCGGCTTTCGCCAGCGGTTCAATTTCTCTCAAAGCCACCGTATAGTTCTTGCTGTTATACGCCGTGGCGCCTTCTGCGAACCCGGCCAGCGCGGCACTGTGCATGCCCAGCGCGATGCCTATCGCTATGATTAGTTGTTTTAATTTTTTCATATTGCGTAAGAAAATGGATTCGTTCTCGTTTTATTGCCCTGTCTCCAGGACACCATTTACTTCCAGCTGACTTTACCCAGTCCGTCCACGCTCACGTTGCGGTTGGTCGGCTTGCCGTAGACCGTGACCGAACCGAGGCCGCTTAAATTCAGCGTGGCGTTGGTCTTGGCCGTCACGGTGGCGTTGCCGAGGCCGCTCAACTCCAGATTCACGGAGTCAGCCTGGAACTGCTGCGCATTCAAGCCACCCAGTCCACCGAGCGAGGCGCGCAACTGCTTGCTGCGCCCGCCGAGGGTGATGTAGCCGGCGCCGCGCAAGTCCAGGTCCACGCTGTCGTTGTCCGTGACCCAGACATGCATGCTGCCCACGCCGCCGAGGTTGGCCCGCATATGGCGGTAGTCGCACACCACCTTCATGCTGCCCGCCCCGTCCAGAGTAATGTCGATATCTTCCCCACTGAAGCCACTGACTTCGGTCGTGCCGACGCCCTCCGAAATCACCTCGCGCAGCTGCGGCAGCACCAGTTCGGCGCGCACCGAATTGCGGTTCAGCTTGACACCCCGGCTCTCGGAATCGAGGTACAGGGTGTCGCCGGACTGCGCGGCGGTGATGCGGGACACGATGCGCTTTTCGCCGGTGATCACCAGCGAGGGCACAGCCCCTTGCCTGAGCTTGAGGTCGATGACCCCGTCCAGCTTGACGCGCACGACCTTGGCGTCGATGGCGCGGGTTTCGCTGACCGTGTCATCCGCAAACGCGCTGTTAATAAACAGGCAGAATGCGGTGAATAGCAGGCCAAAGTTAAAATGGTTCTTCATAAAAGGAATTCCTTCGCGTGTTTTTCTTGTTCGCCGGCGGAAGCGGCTGCGTTCAAGGGCGGGCAGCTGCGGGGCTGCGCCTGCCCATTCTTTAGGCAAACGCGGCCTGCTCCCGGGCACATGCGCACACGCATGCGGCGGCGACCAACACGAAGGCGTCGGTGGTTATGTACTTAGCGGTTTTCATTTTTATTATCCTCCCCTGAAAATAGTGTTAATGATGGCAACCTAGCATCTTACACAAAGGCGCGCCGGCACTCACGCAGAATGCGACAGGCTGCAAAAAACGCGAGCCAGACGGCGAATCAGGAGGAATAGCCGGTCCAGGCACTGGCGCGGGCAAGCAGCGCGCGGCGCAGGCGGCGGCGCAGCAAACGCAGGCGGCGGCGGCCGAAGTGGTAAGGGACGAGGATCGAGAGAAGGTAAATTCTTACAGCCTCACGCGTACCCTCCTTAAATCCCTCTTTGAAATATTCCCAATGGGATTTCATCGCATCTCCTCCAATCCGCGCCACAGCCAATAAGCCAGCCAACACAGGAGCAGCACGCCATCGAAAATCAAGACCACGATGTGCATTAGATGGGCAAACCCAAGAAAAACCGCATCCGCCACCAACTGCGGCAGGTACAGAATCAGTATCGTCACCAATCCATTCAGCAGCAAGGTGAGCAGCAACAATACTGTGTTAGTCAGCAAATGCCCTGCAAAGAGACCAACAACCTGAATGCCCGGAATATTTCGAGCAGGAGCAGCCCGGCGCTTTTTCGACCTTCGTTGGCGATGTTTGCCAGCCGGCATGACTCCCCCGATTCAGCGGGGAAAAGGCCCGCCGCAAAGAATAGCTTAGCGGCGTAAACGGCGGGCGGCCTTGATCTGGGGCGAAGGCTTAGTCAGCGGGGGCGGTGGCAGCGGCACTGCCGCAGGAGGAGCAGAAACGGGTGAAGGCATTCTTGCGGGTGGCGCACTGGCCGCATTGGTTGAACAGGCCAATGCCGCAATGGGGGCAGTAATCCATCTTCGGATCTTTCAGGTCAACGCCGCGCTCGCAGCCGGGGCAGACGCCCTTGGCCAGCCGCGCCTGCGCCACGTCGTAGCTCAGATGCTGGCGGCGCTGCGTGTCGGGCAGCGCTTCGGCGGCCTTCTGCCGCTCCAGATAGCGCTGCAGCGAGACGATGGCTTGACGGCCGACCAGCACCGTGAGCAGGATGCCGACGATGTAGCGCACATAGCCGCCATAGCTGGGCAGGTAAGGCACCAGCTCGACGAAGAAGGCAAAGGCGGCGAAGAAGATGAAGCCCCAGACAAAGGGCCAGTAGGTGCTTTTACGCTGCCTGGCCCACAGCCAGCCGGCCAGCGCCAGCAGCGGCAGGGTCAATGCCAGACGGTAGCCGAACACGCGCAGCTCCTGCATGCGCAAGGCCGAATCATAGGCGGGACGCGCGCCCTCTTCCAGCTCGTACCAGCGTTTCTGCGCCGCCTCATGCGCCTGGCGCGCATCGAGATGCTTCTGTTCCTGGGCTTCGACCGCCGCCAGCGTCTTGCGCTCCTCGGCTTTCAGCACATCGAGGGCGCGGGTGCGTTCGATCAGTTCCACATCCTGTTCGGGACGCGCGGTGGCGCGCCGCGTCGCCACCCAGTTGTCGAAAGTTTCGCTGGCCGCGTGCGTGTTGGCGGCGGCCACCTTGTTGCGCTGCTGCGCCTGTTCCAGCGCACTGCGGGCCTGCGCCATCGCGGCTTCGGCAAGATCGCGTTGCTGGCGCGCCGCGCCAGCCTGGCCCTGGTCCATGAACTGCTCCAGGACCAGCACCTGCTCCACGCCATGCAGGCTGGCGACGACCTTGCCGCCCAAGCCGATCAGAAAACCGGCGAAGGCAAACGCCACCAGCCATAAGCCGCGCTGAAACCATTTCTCCGACAAACGCAAAGCCTTGCTCATACCTACTCCTGTTCAATGATCCTGTCCCGGCAGCGCCAGCGGATCGAAGGCGCCGCCGGGCAGCGCGATGGTGGCGCGGAAGCCGCCTTCGGGATGATTCGCCAGCAGCAGTTCGCCGCCGTGGGCCTGCACGATACCACGCGCGATACCCAGGCCCAAACCCATGCCACTGGAATTCTGCTTGCGCCCATGCTCCAGCCGCACATACGGTTCGCACAGGCTACCGAAGGCGTCTTCCGGCACGCCGGGACCATGGTCGCGGATTTCGATCTCGATATTGCCGGCATTGCGGCGCACCGCGATTTCAGCCTGCTGGCCGTAATGCAGGGCGTTGTTGAGCAGATTGCCGATAGCGCGCTTGAGTGCCAGCGGCTTGGCCGTCACCGTCAGGCCGGAGGGTTCGAACGTGACCTTGTGGCCGGCCAGTTGCGCATCGCGCACCATGCGGCCCAGCAGCGCGTCGAGGCGCACTTCGGTGGGGTTTTCGTGGATATCGCTGTCCTTCACGGTCTGCAGCGCGCCCTTCACCATCATGTCCAGCTCATCGAGATCGTCATGGAACTCGGCGCGCATATCGTCGTCGTCCAGCAGTTCGGCACGCAGCTTGAGGCGCATGATGGGCGTGCGCAGATCGTGCGAGATGGAGACGAACAGGCGCTCGCGGTCTTCGATATAGCGCTGGATGCGTTCGCGCATCGCTTCGAAGGCGCGCGCCGTAGCCATGAATTCGCGCGAGCCGGTTTCGGGCAGCGCCGGCGCCTGCTCGCCGTTGCCGAAGGCGGTCGCCGCCTCGGCCAGCGCCGCCAGCGGCCGCGTGGTCCAGCGCACCACCAGGATCGACAGCAGCAATACCGCCGCCAGCGACAAGGCTTGCAGCAGCAAGCGGTCGTGCGTTAGCGGATTGCCGGTTTCGAGGAAGTAGGGATTGGGCATCAGGGTGGCCAGATACAGCCAGTGGCCGGGGTCCATCTCGACCTGGATCAGCAGCACCGGCGCCGGCTTGGTCAGCAGGATGTGCTGCACCCAGCTGTCCGGCAGATCGCCGATGGTCGCGCCCTCGTCGCTGACCGGCAGGCGCTCGGGCCAGGCAAAGTCGATGCGCAGCTTGCTCACATTCGGCAAGTCTTCCTTCAAGGTCGAGCGCAGCTGCTTCAGGGCCGCATCGGCCAGTTCCTGCGCGGCGATGGCCTGTACATCGACGGGCGCGCGGTTGATATTGACTAGGAAGCGCGTGCCGCCCATCTCGCGGAATTGCTGGATGATGAGCGGACGGTAATTGGGCGGCAGGCTGAGAAAGAAGCGCACCGCACTGGCGGCGCTGTGGCCCAGGTGCTGGGAGGCGGCATTCACCTCGTTCAGCGCCTCGGCGCGACGCTGCGCGGCCCAGATGAAATTCCCGGCCAGCTGCGTCAGCAGCACGCCGACCACCATCACCGCCGTCAGCCGGCCCAGCAGCGATTGCGGCACCAGGCGCGCCAGCAGGTGCAGCGGCTTAGGCATGGGAACTGACGACGTCGGCCGAGAATACATAGCCGGCGCCGCGCACCGTCTTGATCAGCAGCGGATTCTTGCCGCCGTCGTTGAGACGCAGGCGCAGGCGGCTGATCTGCACGTCGAGGAAGCGGTCCATCGGTCCGGCGTCGCGGCCGCGCGTGCCTTCACACAGCACGCTGCGGTCGAGAATGTCGCCCGCGTGCTCCACAAAATATTTGAGCAGCTGGAAATCGAGGCCGGTGAGCGGCACGATCTGCCCCTGCGGATCGGTGACGGTGCGCGCCACCGTGTCCAGCGTAAAGCCGACAAAGCGGTAGAAGCGCGGTGCGGCCGCATTGGCGATGCCGGTGCGGCGGTGGATGGCCTTGATGCGGGCCAGCAGCTCGCGCGGACTGTAAGGCTTGGACACATAATCGTCCGCGCCCAGTTCCAGCCCGACCACGCGGTCGGTTTCGTCCGAGCTGGCGGTCAGCATGATGATGGGCACATTCGAACGCTGACGCACCACCTTGCACAGCGCGAAGCCGTCGGTATCGGGCAGCATCACATCGAGGATGACCAGGGACAGCTCGTCGGCATAGCGGCTGAATTCGGCGAGGAAGGTTGCGCCGTCATGGGCCAGCCCCACTTCGTACTGGTTCTTTTCCAGGTAGGCCTTGAGCAGGGTCCGGGTCTTTTGGTCGTCGTCGACGACGAGAATCTTACGCATGATGCTATCGGTTCTTGGTGAAGGTGCGCGCGATGGTGCCCAGGCGGCGCTGGGCGTCGGCCACCGTGACGTTATCGTCGAGGAAGAAGCGGTGCACTTCGCTGACCATGGCGTCGCGCACGATTTCCTCGGTCGCCATGCGGTGCACCAGGCTGGGCACTTGCGCTTCAGGTCCGCTGGCGAACAGCTTGTAGGAGGCGCGCGCGCAGGCATCCATCTTCGACAAGTTCGGATTGCGCAGTACCGGAATCGAACCCTTGATCTGATTGTAGTCGGCCTGGATCGCGGGTGACAGGATCAGGGCCGCCAGCTTTTCCTGCGCCGGGCGGTGCGGATCGCGGGTGGCGATCATGCTCAGCGTATCCACATTGTAGAGATGGTAGTTGGCGGTGCCCGGCACGGCACTGCAGCCGAAGCCTTCGTCCAGCACCATGCCGCGCGCCTGCAACTCGCCCTTGGCCCAGTCGCCCATCACCATCATGGCGGCCGTGCCTTCGCTCAGGTCGCGTACCGTGTCGTCCCAGGTGCGCTCGGCAACAGGACTGGCCATCCACTTCTTCAAGCCGCGCAGGCGGTTCAGGGCGGAGGCCAGGCGCGCATCGGCGTAGGCGGCGGCATCGCGCTTCTCGAACAAATCGCGGTAAAAGCGCACGCCCTCCGACAGCACCAGGGTTTCGAACAGGGTGGTGACCTGCCACGGCTCGCTGCTTTGCGCCAGCGGCACGATGCCGGCCTGACGCAGCCTGGCGGCGGCGCGCTCGAAGTCGGCCCAGGTTTCCGGCACCGGCAGATTGATGCGGGCAAGCAGCTTGCGGTTATAGAACAGCATATTGATGCGGTGGATGCCGATCGGCGCGGCATAGACATGGCCGTCGGACTGGATCACGGCGGCGGCGGTGGGCTGCAGCAGCCGGTCCCATTTGCCGGCGGCGGCCACCGCATCCAGGTCAAGCAGCAGGTTCAGGCGCGCCCAGTCGCGGATCACGATGCCGTTGACCTGAGCCACTTCGGGCGCATCCTTGGCCAGGATGCGGCTGCGCAGCACAATGCCCGCGCCGACGCCGGAGCCGTTGGGGATCATGCTGTCGCTCCAGCCGATATTTTCTTCCTGCAGGCGGGCCGCGATCAGGTCCACCGCCTTGCGTTCGCTGGCCGATTTCCACCAGTGCAGTACCTGCAGCGATTCCCCCTGCGCATGCGCGCCGCTTGCCGCGGCAAGGCAGGCCAGCGCCAGTATCCTGCGCAGCGTCTTTACCATGTCTCCATCCTGTTGTCCCGCCTCTTTGGGCTTCCCGTCTTTATTGGCGCTCAGACTATACCCCAAGTATCCGCGCCACCGTTGGTTAGCAACTGAACCTTTTTGCAATAAAACGTATGGTTTTGTTGCGAAGTATTACTGCACGCGGCAGCGCTCTGCTTAAGGCTTTGTAAAGTTTTGTTAGCGCGCCGTTGGCGACGCATTGGCCTGATTTCATAAAAATCAATCACTTAACATCGTCTTGCGGTCTGGAAGCCGGTCTGTTGGTGTCACATTTTTGGCGGTGCTACTGTCCTCCTTACAGTAGTAAAAGTACAAAAAAACCACAACGAAGGAGACAAGCACGATGAAACACCTCATCCGGCAAACCCTGCCCGCAGCTCTTGCCATGGCCCTCGCCTGCGGCGCCGCCCAGGCTGGCGACCACGAAACGGAAGGCTTCCACGGCTATATGCGCGCCGGCGGCGGCTCAGCCTCGTCGGGCGGCCGCCAGAGCTGCTTTGGCCTGGGCGGCATGACCATGTCCTTCCGCCTCGGCAACGAGTGCGACAGCTTCGCCGAATTCGGCTACACCAAGGAAGTGGCGAAATCGGCCAACGGCGCCAGCTTCGTCGCCACCATCTGGGCCGACGCTTACAAGAACAGTTCCGACTTCGGCGACGCCAAACTGGGCATCGCCAAAGCTTATGTCGAAGCCAAGAACCTGCCCTTCATGAACGGCGGCATTATCTGGGCCGGCAAGCGCCACTACTACCGTCCCGATATCCACATGCTGGATATGCAGTACATCAATATGAACGGCACCGGCGGCGGCGTGGACGCCCTGCCCCTCGGCCCCGGCAAATTGAGCGTGGCCGTCTTCAAGGATGACGACTTCAATAAATTCGATCCCGTCACCGGCAAGTACGACGATTCCAGCTCGGCGCTGCGCCAGAACTTCGTCTACGAAGGCCTGCCGGTCAACAGCAACGGCACGCTGGACATCGCCACCTCGCTGATCAAGGCCGAGGGCAAGGACAATGTGCGCCATAACGGCTGGCAGGTCTCGCTGTTCCACCGCCAAGCCAAGGTGCTGGGCGGCGGCAATACCTTCGGCGTGCAGTACGGCGTCGGCCCCGGCACCGGCATCGACGGCCCTTGCTGCGCGCGCATGGGTCCATCCGGCAGCACCCTGCTCGATTCCGATGTGACCCGCCTGCGCGTGTTCGACGATATCGTGATCCAGCCGACGCGCGAATTCAGCATGGAGTTCGTGGCCCTCTACCAGCGCGACAAGTCCGACAAGAACGGCAAGTCCACCTGGACCACCGTCGGTACGCGCCCGGTCTACGCCTTCCACCAGAACTTCAAGCTGCAGGCGGAACTGGGCGTGACCCAGCTGAAAACCGATATGAACCCCGACACCCAGCGCCTGACCAAACTGACCATCGCGCCAACCATCACCGTGGGCGAAGATTACTGGTCGCGCCCCGAGCTGCGCGCCTTCGTCAGCTACGGCAAATGGAACGACGCTGCCAAGAAATCGGTCAACGCCTTCAATAACGGTGGCCCGGTGTACGGCGACAAGACCAGCGGCACGTCGGTCGGCCTGCAGCTGGAAGCCTGGTGGTAATCCAATACAAATAAGGAGACAAGCATGAAACTGAATACCTTAGCCTTGAGCGCCATGGCTGCCGCCCTGCTGGTTTGCGCCGCCGCGCAAGCCGCGCCGCAGGTGGAAGTGCTGCATTACTGGACCTCGGGCGGCGAGGCCAAATCGGCCGCCGAACTGAAGAAAATGATGGAAGCCAAGGGCGTGGCCTGGAAGGACTTCGCCGTGGCGGGCGGCGGCGGCGAGAATGCAGCTACCGCATTGAAAGCGCGCGTCATGGCGGGCAATGCGCCGACCGCCGCGCAGATCAAAGGTCCGGCCATCCAGGAATGGGGCCAGGAAGGCGTGCTGGCGAATATCGACGCAGCCGCAGCCGAGGGAAAATGGGAAGCCAGCCTGCCGCCCGTGGTCAACAGCGTGATGAAGTACAAGGGCCATTATGTGGCGGTGCCGGTGAATGTGCACCGCGTGAACTGGCTGTGGGTCAATCCCGAGGTGCTGAAAAAGGCCGGCGCCAAGCCGCCCACCAATTTCGCCGAGTTCTTTGAGGCCGCCGACAAGATCAAGAAAGCCGGCCTGACGGCCATCGCCCACGGCGGCCAGCCTTGGCAGGACGCCACCGTGTTCGAATCGGTGGTACTCGGCACGGGCGGCGCGGACTTCTACAAGAAAGCCATCGTGCAGCTGGACCAGGCCGCGCTGACCAGCCCCACCATGCTGAAAGCCTTCGAGAACCTGGCGCGCATCAAGACCTATATCGACAAGGATGCCGCAGGCCGCGACTGGAATCTGGCGACCGCCATGGTCATCAACGGCAAGGCAGGCATGCAGTTCATGGGCGACTGGGCCAAGGGCGAGTTCACCTCGGCCGGCAAGGTGGCGGGCAAGGACTTCCTCTGCCTGGCCGCACCGGGCACCGAGAAAGCCTTCACCTTCAATGTCGATTCGCTGACCATGTTCAAGATGAAGAGCGCAGAGGAACAGAAGGCGCAGCTGACCCTGGCCAACGCCGTGCTCAGTCCCGAGTTCCAGGAAGTGTTCAACCTGAACAAGGGTTCGATCCCTGTCCGCGCCGGCGTTTCGCGCGCCAAGTTCGACGCCTGCGCCACCAAATCGATGGACGATATGGCGGCCACCAGCAAGGGCGGCGGCCTGGTACCGAGCTTCGCGCACGGCATGGCCATCGACACTGCCAAGGCAGGAGCGATCCAGGACGTGGTGGCCAAGTTCATGAACTCGAATATGACGCCGCAAGCGGCGGTGCAAGCCCTGGCGAAAGCAGCCAAAACCATGTAAGACTGAAACAGGCGGTGGCGCGGAATGCGCCGCCGCCCGCTTTGCCGGAGATTTCTGTATGTCCGCCTCATTCATTTCCCCACCGCGCGCGGCCATCGTGCCGCAGGCGCCCGCCGCCACGGCGCGTCCCGCCGCCAGCCGCATGGGCGCGCTGGCCGACACCTGGCTGCCGCGCCTGGTGCTCTCCCCCACCATCATCGCTTCGCTGGTCTTCGTGTACGGCTTTATCGGCCTGACGGCCTGGCTGTCGCTGACCGAGTCGCGCATGATGCCGAATTTCGAATTCGCCGGACTGGTGCAGTATGAGCGCCTGTTCGAGATCGACCGCTGGTGGGTTTCCGCCGCCAATCTGGGCCTGTTCGGTGGCCTGTTCATCCTGCTTTGCCTGGCCATCGGCCTGTGCATGGCCATCCTGCTCGACCAGCGCATCCGCCACGAAGGCGCGCTGCGCGCCATCTACCTGTATCCGATGGCGCTGTCCTTCATCGTCACCGGTGCGGCATGGAAGTGGATACTCAATCCCGGCCTGGGTCTGGAAAAGCTGATGCACGACTGGGGCTTCAGCGGCTTCAGATTCGACTGGCTGGTCAATTCCGACATGGCGATTTACACCGTGGTGATCGCGGGCGTATGGCAATCGTCCGGCTTCGTCATGGCCCTGTTCCTGGCCGGCCTGCGCAGCGTGGACGACAGCATCATCAAGGCTGCCATGGTCGATGGCGCCAGTCTGCCAACAATTTACCGCCGCATCGTGATCCCCTCGCTGCGCCCGGTCTTCTTCAGCGTGCTGCTGGTGCTCTCGCATATCGCCATCAAGAGTTTCGACCTGGTGATGGCGCTGACGGCGGGCGGCCCCGGCACCTCGTCCGACGTACCGGCCATTTTCATGTACCAGTTCTCCTTCACGCGCGGGCAGCTCGGCCTGGGCGCGGCGTCGGCCATGATGATGCTGGCCACCGTGCTGGCCGTGCTGGTGCCGCTGATGTATCTGGAAACGAAAGGAGCGCGCCATGGCCGCTGATCTGCACGACGCCCCGCGTCTGACGCCGGGCCGCATCGCCATCTATGCCCTGCTGGTGCTGGTGGCACTCTACTATCTGGCGCCGCTGTACGTGATGCTGAGCACCTCGGTCAAGACCCTGGACCAGATCCGCAGCGGCAACCTGCTCGACCTGCCCCTGCATCCCACGCTGGACGCCTGGAACAAGGCCTGGTCCAGCGCCTGCACCGGCGTGCGCTGCGAAGGCCTGCGTCCCTATTTCTGGAATTCGGTGGCGATGGCCGTGCCGGCGGTACTGATCTCTTCGCTGATCGGCTCACTCAACGGCTATGTGCTGGCGCACTGGCGCTTCCCTGGCCATAACGCAGTGTTCACGGCCCTGATGGTGGGCTGCTTCATTCCCTTCCAGGTGGTGATCCTGCCGATGGCGCGCCTGCTGGGCATGGCCGAACTGGCGAATACCACCAGCGGCCTGGTGATCGTCCACATCATTTACGGCATCGCCTTTACCACCCTGTTCTTCCGCAATTACTACGTCACCGTGCCGGACGAACTGGTGAACGCGGCGCGCATCGACGGCGCCGGCTTCTTCATGATCTACCGCCGCATCATCTTCCCGCTGTCGCTGCCCATCTTCATGGTCTGCTTCATCTGGCAGTTCACGCAGATCTGGAACGACTTCCTGTTCGGCGTGGTGTTCGGCGGCGCCGATGCGCAGCCGGTCACGGTGGCGCTTAACAATCTGGTCAACACCTCCACCGGCGTGACCGAATACAACGTGAATATGGCGGCGGCCATCATTGCCGCCCTGCCTACCCTGGCGATCTACATGATCGCCGGTAAATACTTCGTGCGCGGCCTGACGGCGGGCGCCGTCAAAGGCTAAGGAGACTGACATGGCAAGCTTATCGATCCGTAATGTGCGCAAGACCTATCCCAACGGCGCGGAAATCCTGAAGGGCATCGATCTCGACATCGAGGACGGGCAGTTCCTGATCCTGGTGGGTGGCTCCGGCTGCGGCAAGTCGACCCTGCTGAACATGATCGCGGGGCTGGAAAATATCTCGCAGGGCGAGATCCGCATCGGCGAACGGGTGGTGAACGGCATTCCGCCCAAGGAGCGCGACATCGCCATGGTGTTCCAGTCGTATGCGCTCTACCCGACGATGACGGTGCGCGAGAATATCTGTTTCGGCCTGGGCATCCGCAAGGTGCCCAAGGCCGAGCAGGCGCAGATTGTCGGCCGCGTGGCCGAAACCCTGCAGATCAGCCATCTGCTGGACCGCAAGCCGGCAATGCTGTCGGGCGGCCAGCGCCAGCGCGTAGCCATGGGCCGCGCCATCGCGCGCGATCCCGCCCTCTTCCTGTTCGACGAACCGCTATCGAACCTGGACGCCAAGCTGCGCGTGGAAGTGCGCGCCGAGATCAAGCTGCTGCACCAGCGCCTGGGCGCCACCATCGTCTATGTCACGCACGACCAGATCGAGGCCATGACCCTGGGCGACCGCATCGCCGTCATGCGCGACGGCGTGGTGCAGCAGTTCGGCAGCCCGCAGCAGATCTACGACCAGCCGGACAATCTCTACGTGGCCGGCTTCATCGGCTCGCCCTCGATGAATTTCCTGCGCGGCCGGCTGGTGGCGCACGGCGCGGGTGCCGCTTTCGCGCTGGAACATGAGGGAGCGACCACGCTACTGCCGCTGCCGGCCGCCCATCCGGCCGCATCCCACTTCCACCAGTGGCTGGAGCGCGAACTGATCCTCGGCATCCGCCCCGAGCACCTGACCGACGCCCTGAGCGCGCGCCGCGCCGAAGCGGGCGGGGACTATCATCCGGTCGAAGTCTCCTGCAGCATCGAGATGACCGAGCCTACCGGGCCAGATACCCTGGCCTTCGCCTGGTTCAACGGCGTGCGCGCCACCTGCCGTACCCATCCGCGCGCCGGCGCAATTGCCGGCCAGCGCCTGAACCTGGCCTTCGACCTGTCCAAGGCCGTGCTGTTCGATCCTGCTTCCGAACGGCGCATCGGCATCTAACAGCATGACGGCCGCACGAGAAGGCTCGGGCGGCCGTCAGCAAGTCCCACCGGCAATACTCTGACCGGTTCGAAGATCGACACCTATAAAGCAGCGTTTGCGTTGGCGCCGCTTCATTCCCAAAATCCCCCCGAGTAAAAGGCTTAAGAAGCCTTGAGCGTCCGGCACTCCCAAGTCCACGACTCCGTATCGCCGACCAACAAAACATTTCCATATGGCATGCAATGCATTACTGGCATGCTGTACAAGCAAGCCCGCATTCCAATTCCATAGAGCAACAATCAGCCGAACCACGTCTGGAAACTTGGACCATGCCCCGGCAGCCATTCCAACATTCCATACCAAAGATTCCGCAAGGCAATGTAATCATTGGAGTAAATACTTTGTAAACAAGTAGTTACGTCCAATTTCCAGCTTCCCTCCGAGCAGGCACAACACTTGCTATTTAGGATTCACTTTGCGGCAGCCGCCGCGATTCGGACCTATATAAAACCGGAGACCTGGAGATGACAAAAAAACGCCCCCTCACCCTGTATATCCTGATTGCGATGCTGCTTGGCATCGCCGTCGGCTATGCCTGCCACACGGTCTTCCCCGACAAGAAGATCGCCACCGATATTTCCGCCCACATCTCCCTGGTGACCGATGTGTTCCTGCGCCTGATCAAGATGATCATCGCGCTGCTGGTGTTCTCCACCCTGGCTTCCGGCATCGCCAACCTGGCTGACGGCAAGGCCGCCGGCCGCATCGGCGCCAAGGCTTTCGGCTGGTTCATCATCGCCTCCCTGGTCTCGCTGGCCCTGGGCATGTTCCTGTCGAACCTGATGCAGCTGGGCACCAACCTCGGTCTGCCGCTGCCGGCCGTCGACGCCACCACCGGCCTGAAAACCTCGGCCTTCACGCTGAAGGACTTCATCACCCACGTGGTGCCGAAGTCGCCGATCGAGGCCATGGCCAATAACGAGATCCTGCAGGTGCTGGTGTTCTCCATCTTCTTCGGTTCCGCCCTGGCCGCGCTGGGCGAGTCGGGCCGCCGCCTGAGCGGCATGATCGACGAGCTGGCGCAAGTCATGCTGCACATTACCGGCGCCATCATGAAACTGGCACCGCTGGCCGTCTTCGCCGCCATGGCTTCGGTCGTGACCACCAATGGCCTGGGCATCCTGGCCACCTTCGCCAAATTCATGGGCGGCTTCTATCTGGGCCTGTTCTGCCTGTGGGCGCTGCTGATCGCCGCCGGCTTCGTCATCATCGGCCCGCGCGTGTTCAAGCTGCTCGGCCTGATCCGCGAGCCTTTCCTGCTGGCCTTCTCCACCGCTTCCTCCGAAGCGGCCTATCCAAAGCTGCTGATCTCCCTCGACAAATTCGGCGTGCAGCGCCGCATCTCCAGCTTCGTGCTGCCGATGGGTTACTCCTTCAATCTGGACGGCTCGATGATGTACTGCACCTTCGCCGTGCTGTTCATCGCCCAGGCCTACGGCATCGAACTGTCGATGGGCACCCAGATCACCATGCTGCTGCTCTTGATGCTGACTTCGAAGGGCATGGCCGGCGTGCCGCGCGCCTCGCTGGTGGTGATTGCCGCCACCCTCAACCAATTCCACATTCCCGAAGCAGGCTTGCTGCTGCTGATGGGCGTGGACCAGTTCCTCGACATGGGGCGTTCCGCCACCAATGCCGTGGGCAATGCGATCGCCACCGCAGTCGTGGCGAAATGGGAAGGCGCCCTCGGCGACGCCCCAGAACAGGACGAACACGCGCAGGACACTTCCTACGTGCGTGCCGCTTAAACATACCTACAACAATACATAAGGAGAATTCAATGAAGAAGTTTGCCCTGACCCTGCTCGCCCTCAGCTGCTCCGCCGCTTACGCCGAATCCAACATCACCGTCTACGGCGTAGCCGACGTCGGCTTCTCGCGCGAGACCGGCGGCCCGACCGGCAGCAAAAGCATCATCAGCTCCGGCGTCGGTTCCGGCTCCCGCCTCGGCTTCAAAGGCAAGGAAGACCTGGGTGGCGGCATGGCTGCCATCTTCACCGTCGAAAGCGGCATCAATATGGACAACGGCACGTCCGGCCAGGGCGGCCTGACCTTCGGCCGCCAGTCCTGGGTCGGCTTGACCGGCAAGTTCGGCACGCTGACCATGGGCCGCCAGTACTCGCCTTACTACAAGGTGATCCGCGATATCGCCGATCCATTCGGCGACGGCTTCGCCGGCGCTGCCGGCAATATCATGGTGGGCAATTTCCGCATGAGTAATTCGGTGAGCTACCAGGCGCCGCAAGCCGGTCCCTTCTCCGGCGAATTCGCCTACGGCTTCGGCGAAGTGGCGGGCGACACCAAGAAGAACCGCGTCATGAGCGGCATGGTGAGCTATGCCAACGGTCCGGTGAACGTGGCGCTGGCGCACAACCGCCGCGAAGACGAATTCGGCAAGGACTTTGCGCGCAACACCATCCTGGGCGCCAGCTACAAGGTCGGCCAGTTCACACTGCACGGCGCGCAAGCGGCCAACCGCGCCATCGGCGGCGCCACCAGCCGCGACACCCTGCTGGGCCTCGCCTTCGACCAGGGTCCGCACCGCGTGGCCGTTTCGGCCATCCTGCACAATGACCGCAGCAGCGTGAACCAGGATGCCAAGCAGTACGCCGTGGGCTATGCCTACGCGTTCTCGCCGCGCACCGACGTGTACACCTCCTACGGCCATGTCAATAATCGCAATGGTGCCGCTTTCACCATCGGCAACGCCACCGAAAGCGGCAGCGGCAACGCGGCCTTCAATCTGGGCTTGCGCCACGTGTTCTGAGGCGGCATAGTTGCAGTAAAAGCCTAGGAGCCCAGCCATGCCCGATACCGCTGCGGAGCAGTCCCTCAGCGCGCCTGCCATTGCGCGCGCGCGCTGGTCCGCTTCGCGGGTCGCGGGCTGGCTGCTGGCCCTGGCGGCCGGCATCGGCACGGCCTGGCTGGCTTACTGGTGGACCGAAAGAGTCAGCATCGAGCGGCTGCGCGTGAACGGCGCACAGCGGCTCGATGTCTACGCCAAGAGCCTGGACAATCTGCTCGACAAATACGAGTTCCTGCCACGCCTGCTGGAACTCAACAAGGACGTGATCGCGCTGCTGCAAGACCCGGACAATCCGGCGCTGCGGCGCACCGTCAACGAATACCTGGAGCGCGTCAACCGGCAAGCCGGTTCGCGCACCATCTACATCGTCAATCTGCAAGGCGTGACGCAGGCGACCAGCAACTGGCGCAGCAGCGACAGCTTCATCGGCGATAACGTTTCCTTCCGCCCCTATGTACAGGACGCCCTGCGCGGCGCGCCCGGTGGCTTCTATGGCGTGGGCACCACCCGCCTGGAACCGGGCTACTTCTTCGCCCACGGCATCTACCTGAACGGGCGCATGCTGGGCGTGGCGACGGTCAAGGTGAACATCGAATCGCAGCAGCGCGACTGGGTGCAAGGCAACGACCAGGTGATGCTGACCGACGCCAATGGCGTGGTCTTCCTCACCTCCGTGCCGGCCTGGAAATACAAGACGCTGGCGCCGCTGGCCGGCGCGGTGCGCGAACATCTGCAGAAAACCCGACAATACCATTCCTATCCGCTGGAGCCGCTCGACTTCGCGCACGAGAGCATGCGCGACGACGGCACCCGCATCGTGGCCATCCGCAGGCCCGGCGATCCGGTACGCTTCCCCGGCCCGGCGCGCATGCTGGCGCAAACGCGCTCGCTGGCGCCACGCAATTGGCAATTCATTTATCTTTCCGACCTGGGCCAGGCGCGCGCCAATGCGCAGGCGGCGGCGGTGTTCAGCTGCGTGGCGTTCGGCTTCCTGCTGATGCTCTTCCTGTACATGCGCCAGCGCCAGCGCAGCATGGCACAGCGTCTGCAGGCCAAGGCCGATCTGCAGAACGCCTACAACAATCTGGAAGCGATGGTGGCCGAGCGCACCTCCAGCCTGAACCTGATCACCAAGAGCCTGAGCGAGGAAATCGAGGTGCGACGCAAGGCCGAGCAGCTGCTGCACCTGACGCAAAATGAGCTGTTCCAGGCCGGTAAAATGGCGGTGCTGGGCCAGATGTCGGCCAGCATCACGCATGAGTTGAACCAGCCACTGACGGCCCTGCGCACCATGTCGGACAATGCCGTGATCCTGTTCGAACGCGGCCGCATGGATGAGGTGAAGGCCAATCTGCAGCGCATCTCGCAAATTGTGGCGCGCATGGGCGGCATCACCGGCAAGCTGAAGATCTTTGCGCGCAAGTCGAATACGGGCTTGAGCGCAGTCTCGGTGCATACGGCGGTGCAGAACGCGCTGGTGCTGATCGAGCGCCGGCTGGAGCTGGACAAGGTGGAGTTCCGCCTGCATATCAGCAATGAGGATGTGTATGCGCTGTGCGACAGCAACCGACTGGAGCAGGTGCTGCTCAACCTCCTGACCAATGCCCTTGACTCCATGGCCGGCAGCACGCGCCGGCGCCTGACGCTGGATGTGTACAGCGACAAGGAGCGCGTGGTAATACGGGTGGCCGATACCGGCCCCGGTCTGACGGACGAGGCGCGCGCGCGCCTGTTCGAACCCTTCTACACCACCAAGCCGCAGGGACAGGGGCTGGGATTGGGACTGGCGATTTCCGAACAGATCGTGCGGGAATTCGGCGGCTTGCTGAAGGCAGACGAAGTGGAAGAAGGCGCGCGCTTCGTGATAGAACTAAAAACAGCACAGCAGGAGACAGCGTGATGAAGGGCATACAGATTATCCTGGTCGAAGACGACCCCACCGTTCTGGAAGGCAGCGCGCAGGCGCTGGACCTGGCCGGCTTCGAGGTGCGCAGCTTCGACCGCGCCGAACCGGCCGCCGCACTGCTGACGGCCGATTATCCGGCCGTACTGGTGACGGACGTGCGCCTGCCCGGCATGAGTGGCCTGGAATTGCTGTCGGCAGTGAAGGCGGCCGATCCCGGCCTGCCCGTGATCCTGGTGACGGGCCACGGCGACATCGCCATGGCGGTGCAGGCCATGCAGGACGGCGCCTACGACTTCATCGAAAAACCCTACTCTTCCGAACAACTGGCCGAGGTGGTGCACCGCGCCGCCGAAATGCGCGCCCTGCAGCTGGAAGTGCACACGCTGCGCCGCAAGCTGGAACACAGCGAAGGCATCGACGCCACGCTGCTGGGCAATTCGCCCGCCATGCAGGCGCTGCGCCGCGTGATCCTGGAGGTGGCGGGCCAGCCGGCCGATGTGCTGATCTACGGCGAAACCGGCACCGGCAAGGAAATGGTGGCGCGCTGCCTGCACCAGTTCAGCGAACGCGGCAAATACAACTTCGTCGCCATCAACTGCGGCGCGGTGCCCGAGCATATCTTCGAGAGCGAATTGTTCGGCCACGAGGCGGGCGCTTTCACCAGCGCGGCCAAGCGCCAGGTGGGCAAGATCGAACACGCCGAGCGCGGCTCGCTCTTCCTCGACGAGATCGAAAGCCTGCCGCTACCCTTGCAGGTGAAGATGCTGCGCGTGCTGCAGGAGCGCTATATCGAAAGGCTGGGATCGAACCAGCCGGTGCCCGTCAATGTGCGCGTGATCGCGGCAGCCAAGGGCGATTTGAAGGAAATGTCGGACCAGGGCCGCTTCCGCAGCGACCTGTATTACCGCCTCAATCTGATCGTGCTGAACCTGCCGCCGCTGCGCGAGCGGCGCGAAGATATCCCGCTGCTGTTCGAACACTTCGTGCTCGATGCAGCGGGACGCTACCAGCGCGCCGCGCCCATGGTCTCGGCCGCGCAGATGCAGGCGCTGATGGCGCACGCCTGGCCCGGCAATGTGCGCGAGCTGCGCAATGTGGCTGACCGCTTCGTGCTGGGACTGGCGGGCGGCGACGGCCCGCTGACGGCCAGCGCTGCCGCCGAAGCGCTGCCGCTGTCCGAACAGGTGAACGCTTTCGAGCGCGCGCTGATCGAACTGGAACTGCGCCGCAGCAAAGGCAATGTGGCCGACGCCTGCGTCGCGCTTGGCCTGCCCAAGCAAACCCTGTATCACAAGCTACAGAAATATAAGCTGGTGGCGGAAGACTTCCGCTGATACTGCCGGGCCGTGTTTTTGGCCCGGTTTGTGGCAGCCGAAAAGCCCGACAATTCCCATCAAGTAATTGCCAGATGGAAACTTTCGTGATAGACTGTCGGTCTTCGCTACATAAATGTACTTTTCAATTCAAATCCGCAAAAGTACGCGCGCGGCCTTTCCTACTACCCCACTGAAGCGCAGCGAAGACCGCAGCGATGCGAGCACCTTTTTCCGCATCGCCCTCTGAACTGCGCTCCCTCCGCTGGAGCCGCCACACAATCGAACGGAATCAATGATGTTGAATAAACTATCCATACGCACACGTCTTATTGCCACTCTCGCTTTCCTGGGACTGCTGATCCTGTCCCTCGGTGGCCTCGGCATGTATGGCATGAAGTCGATCAACCTGGCGCTGAACGATGTGTACTCGAACCAGCTGGTGTCGAGCATCGCCATCGGCCACGCCAAGAACTCCCTGAACCGCGCCCGCTTCACCCTGGACCGCGTGGTGTTCCACCCGGATGCCGCCGATGCGGGCAACCTGGTCAAGCGCGCCGGCGAATATGTCGCCGATGCCGACAAGAGCTGGCAGCGCTACCTGGCCCTGCCCCAGTCGGCCGAAGAGAAAGCACTGTCCGCCGACCTGGACGAAAAGCGCAAGCAATACATTAACGAAGGCCTGCTGGCCCTGGGCAAGGCGCTGGAGCAGAACAACGCTGAACTGGTCGACGAGCTGGCCTCGAAAAAGATGACCCTCCTGTACCGCGGCTTTAACGCCAGCTCGGAAAAGCTCGACGACTTCCAGCTCAAGGCCGCCGAAGAAAACTATAAGCACAGCCAGAGCCTGTACGAAACCCTGGTCAGCATTTCGCTGGGCGCGATCGTGGTCGGCGCCATCCTGATGGTGGTTTCGGGCATCACCCTGATGAAAGCCATCATGCATCCGCTGCGCCAGCTGCTGGGCCACTTCGACCAGATGGCCGCCGGCAATCTGGCCGACCGCATCGAAATCAAGCGCCAGGATGAAATGGGCCTGCTGCTGGCCGGCCTGGCCAAGATGCAGCAGCAACTGTCGGGCACCGTGCGCAGCGTGCGTGAAGGCAGCAGCGCCATCGCCCAGGCCAGCACCGAGATCGCCGACGGCAATATGGACCTGTCGAGCCGCACCGAACAGCAGGCATCGAGCCTGGAGGAAACCGCGTCCTCGCTGGAAGAACTGACTTCCACCGTGCGCCAGAACGCCGACAACGCGCGCCAGGCCAACCAACTGGCCGTCTCGGCTTCCGACGTCGCCGTCAAAGGCGGCCAGATCGTGTCGCAAGTGGTGGAAACCATGGGCGCCATCAACGAATCGTCCAAGCGCATCGTGGACATCATCTCGGTCATCGACGGCATCGCCTTCCAGACCAATATCCTGGCGCTGAATGCCGCCGTGGAAGCGGCGCGCGCCGGTGAACAGGGCCGCGGCTTCGCCGTGGTGGCCTCCGAGGTGCGCAATCTGGCGCAACGTTCGGCCGCCGCCGCCAAGGAAATCAAGGAACTGATCTCCGCCTCGGTGGACAATGTGGACGCGGGCGCCGCCCTGGTCGACAAAGCCGGTTCCACGATGGATGAAATCGTCTCCAGCGTGAGTCGCGTGACCGACATCATGGCCGAGATCATGGCTGCCGGCGAAGAGCAAAGCTCGGGTATCGAGCAGATCAACCAAGCCGTGGCGCAGATGGACGAAGTGACCCAGCAGAATGCCGCCCTGGTGGAAGAAGCGGCCGCTGCCGCCGGCGCCATGCAGGACCAGGCCGCCGCGCTGGAAGAAGTGGTCAGCGTGTTCAAGGTTGATGGCGCCAGCGCCAGCATCGGCGCGCAAGCGCGCGGCCGCACCGCCGGCACCGCGCTGGCCCTGCGCCGCTGATACCCTGCCCGCCAGAAGTTTTCCTCGCTTGTGACAAAGCGAGGATTTCATCCTACTTGCATCGTGTAAGCTGCGCCTTTTCCGGCCAGCTTACACAACGATGTTCCCACCCTACGCCGCCCTGGCGCTGATCCTCAGTCTCACCGTCCCGGCCCTCGCGGCGGACCAGCCAAATCCCCCCATCACCAGCAGCACCCAGTTGAGCCAGATGCGCGAGGCCATCGAAGACTTGAGCGGTCCGAACGCCAGCACCGCCGATTTGCAGCAAGCCGCACGCCAGCTCAATGCAGGCCTGGACTGGCTGAACGCCAACCGCGAACGCATGAATGGCTCCGCCACCCTGCTCAATGAGCGCCTGAATCTGCAACTGGCGCGCGCCGAAATCCATGCGCGCCTGGGCCGCAAGGATGAAGCCCTGGCGGCGCTGGAGGATATGCAAACCCTGGCCTGGCTGCCGCAGCTGCGCCGGGCACTGCGCGAGGCGCCCAGCTTTGCCAGCCTGCGCGAAGAGCCGCGCTTCAAGGCCGTGCTGGCGACGGCCTATGTGCCGGAACGCGCCATGCAGACCAAGGCCCTGGCCACCATCTACAAGGAGGAGCTGTCGCTGGAAGAGCGCGTGGCCGGACTGTCGTTGTTCTGGGCCGAAGCGCGCCATGGCTTCGCCCATTTCGACAATGTGCCGGCGCTGAACTGGGACAAGGTGTACATGGAATATCTGAGCAAGGTGATCGCCGCGCGCGACACCCGCGAGTACTACCGCGTCATGCTGCAGCTGGCGCCCCTGCTGCGCGACGGCCATACGAATATCTATCCGCCGCGCGAGCTGATGGCGGAATTCTTTTCCAAGCCGCCGCTGGACACGGCGCTGGCCGCAGGAAAAGTCTATGTGCGCGGCGTGCACAGCGCCAGCCTCGCCGCCCGCGTCCAGGTGGGCGATGAAATCGTCAGCATCGACGGCCAGCCGGTCACGCAGTATGCCGAGCAGCACGTCGCGCCTTTCGCCAGCTACTCTTCGCCCCAGGACCGCGAGGTGCGCCTATACACACACCAGCTGCTGGCCGGCGCTGCGGAGAAAGCCGTGCGTCTCGGCCTGCGCGGCAAGGACGGCGTGCTGCGAGAGGAAAGCCTGGCGCGTTCCGGCTGGACCGACTGGCAGGCGCCCGCGCCGTTCAGCTTCCGCATGCTGGCGGGCGGCGTCGCCTATGTCGACATCCGCCACCTGGAAAGCGATGAGATCCTGGAATCCTTCCGCAACGCGCTGCCGCAGATCATGCAGGCCAAGGCGCTGATCCTCGACCTGCGCTACAACGGCGGCGGCAATGGCGAGGACGGCTTGCGCATCCTCGGCCATCTGAGCGCGCAACCCATTCCCGTGGCCACCAGCTACGCGCGCATCGACAGCGCCGTGGTGCGCGCCCGCAGCGGCAGCTACTTCCACTGGCTGCCGATCGGCGGCGGCGAGCCCTACCGCCATACGCAAAAACATCCTTTCACCGGCCCAGTGGTCCTGCTGACCGGGCCGCAGACCTATTCCGCCGCCGAGGACATGGTGCTCTCCTTCCGCGCCATGCAGCGCGGCCTCACCGTCGGCGCGGCCACCGGCGGCAGCACCGGGCAAGCGCTGCACTTCCCGCTGCCGGGCGGCGGCAATGCGCGCATCTGCGTCAAGCGCGACCTGCTGCCCGATGGCGGCAAGTTTGTTGGCCTGGGCATCGCGCCGCAGATCGAAGTCCATGCCACGCTGGACGATGTGCGCGCCGGGCGCGACCCGGTGCTGGAACGTGCCTTGCAAGCTGTGAGTCAGTAAGTGCCGGCCAAAGCCTTTTGGTGTAAAGTTCGCACTTATGCAAATTAATAAAGGCCAAAAAATGAAGTATTTGCAACCTATCCTTCTGCTTGCCCTGCCGCTGGCCGGCTGCGCCGTTTCGGGAGACGCCGAGCGCCTGCAAGCACCGCAGTTCGTCGAGCCGCAATCGGCCCAGTCGCCCAAGCTGGTCTTCAATGTGGACTTGCAGCGCGAACCGGCGCGCCCCTGCATCTCCTACGTGCCGGAGCGCAGCAACACCACCTTGCTGATGTCGCGCCGCCTGCTGCAGCACCTGGTGCAGAACGGCGAGCAGGATGCGCTGAACGAGCGTATGGGCCTGCGCGGCAATCTGCTGGAGCGCCGCGCCCTGGGCATCCTGAATGCCGCCTCGACCCAGCTGGACCACCATGGCTGCGAACGCATCAACGGCGGCATCCCGGGCGATTCCAACTATCTGCTGGCGTCCATGCTGGCCTCGGGCCAGGTAGCTGCGGTGTATAACCAGACCGGCGAAAAAGTGTCGAAGCTGACCGTGCGCTACGAAGCGCTGGCCGGCGTTCCGGGCCAGGTGGAGTATGCCCTGCCCAAGAGCTATGAACAGGCGCATGTGCTGAGCATGCCGACCTGGCTGCGCTGACAGTCCAGCGCATCAATGCTGGCCGGACTCCCCGGCCAGCCATTCCAGCTCCGCGATGGCGGCACTGGAAAGCAGTACCGCCCGGATGCCTTCCACCAGCGCAGCCGCTTCGGCAAACGCAGGCTTGTCGCGCCCAAACAGGCCATGCGCGTGACGGCGCAGCGATATCAGCCATTTATCCCTGCTGCCCTCCTCATTGCCGCAGTGGAGGGAAAACTCATCGCCCGAGGAAGTCTCGTAACTCAGCAGCCAGCCCCAGTCCTCCGCCAGCGGATAGCTGGTAATGAGCTTGCGCTGCGCCAGCTCACTCGCCAGCCAGTAGGCCAGTTCCGCGCCGTAGACGCCAGGGTTGGCCTGGCAGTCGTCCGGCAGAAATGGCGTGAACTGGGGGCTGCGGAATAAGGCGATGTCCTGCAGATCGTCGCTGATAGCCATGACTATTCCTTTCTCTCGCCAGCGTTCCTGGCGCTTACTGTCATCGCCTTCAGACGCTGACGCAAAGCCTCGCGGCGCGCGGCCGGCTTTTCTTTTTTCACCAGGCTCAGACGCAGATCGATCCAGGTGCCATCCTTCACGTAGTGCGCGCGCATCGATGAGCTGTTGATGCTGCGCTGGTCGTACAGCACGACATTCCAGCCGCCGATATTTTCGAACGCCGCGTCGCTCGGCTCCGGCGCACTCTGCGCCTTCATCTCGATCAGGTCCGCATCCCATGCCGCGCCTGCGCCGCGGAAGTTGTGCACCGATTCAAAGCTGCCGGCGATGCTCAGCGCCCCCTGCTGGCCGCTTAAGGCGAAGGAACGCGGTGGCGCATCGCCCTTTTTCTCCTGCACGCTCAAGCCCAGCGCGGGAACACTGAGCGTCAGCGTGCTGGCCGGCACCGCCATCTGGTAGGCGCCATCCACCGTGGCGATGCCTACCTGGTCGACCCGCTGCACCGGCACGGCCAGCGCGGCGCCCTTGTGTTCCAGGCCGATCTTGTCCAGATCCTCGATGCTCATGATGGGCGCATACATCAGATCGGACGGATCGCCGCTGCGCTGCCAGCCCAGGCGCGCCTCGCCGATGGCGCGCTTGCACATCTTGTAAAAGCGGGTGGCCGCCGTGACGTCCATCAGCGGCTGGCCATCCTGGTAGCTAAACAGGCGCGCCAGCGAAATCACCGACATGTTCAGCAAGCTGTTGTAATAGGAGATCTGGTAGCGGAAATTCTGCGAGCGGGTATTCAGGTCGCGCGTGGTCAGCAGCAGGAACAAGGTCTTGCGCCCCACGCCAGGCAGCTTCTCGGTTTGCGGCAGCAGCTTCTCGAAAAAGTCTTCGGCCGCGTACTGGTTGCTGCCGGCCAGCGGCGCCATGTCCGCGATCGGCACCGCCAGCGAAGCCTTGACCCAGATGCCGGTATCGCGCGTCAGCATGCGCGCCAGATTGGCGGCCAGCACCTCGGGGAAGTTTTCGGTGGGGACGAGATAGACGGCGACCGTATCAAGCGGATCGGGCGCCGGAGCCGGAGTCTGGGCGCGGGCAGGATGCAGGCAAAGCAGACAGGCAAGCAGCAGAATGGCGCGGCGCAGCATGAAACTCCTCCGGGAAAGGACAAGCGGAGCGGCTATGCTGACACGAACTCATTGCAATTTCAATAATTTTTATTCCAGCCCGGCGGGCCTGCCATGGATGTGCACCGCCAGCCAGAGCGCACCCTCGGACACGCTCAGCACCGTATGCGGCACGCGCGCCGGCAGGAACAGATGGTCGCCCTCGTGCAGCACTACCATCTCGCCGGCCACCCGCAGCGTCGCCTCGCCGCGCAGCAGCGCCACCCACTCATCCTGCTCCTGCACATACTCGCCCGGCTCAATGCGCGACGAACTCCGAATGCGCTCGATCACCACGCCCCCATGCGCCAGCAGCGGCTCAAAGACCTCACCGCTTGCGGGCGCCTCGGCGTTCAGATACAGATTCCCGGTTTTCATATGACCTTCTCCAGCAAAGCCCACAGAATAGCAGCGCCATAAAAAAACCGCCCGGCTTGCGCGCGGGCGGTTTTGGCGGTTCCGGGGCGAACCCCGGTGTACGCTAGCGATTACTGTGCGGCGGCAGCTTCTTCAGCGGCGGCTTTCATCGACAGCTTCAGGCGGCCGCGGTCGTCGGTTTCCAGAACCTTGACGCGCACTTGCTGGCCTTCTTTCAGATAGTCGGCTACAGCGTTCACACGCTCGTTGGCGATCTGCGAGATGTGCAGCAGGCCGTCTTTGCCTGGCATCACTTGAACGATGGCGCCGAAGTCCAGCAGTTTCAGCACGGTGCCGTCGTAGGTCTTGCCCACTTCCACGGAAGCAGTCAGCTCTTCGATGCGGCGTTTGGCTTCCTGGCCGGCAGCAGCGTCCACGGAGGCGATGGTGACCACGCCTTCGTCGCTGATGTCGATCTGGGTGCCGGTTTCTTCGGTCAGCGCGCGGATCACGGCGCCGCCCTTGCCGATCACGTCACGGATCTTCTCTGGGTTGATCTTGATGGTGATCAGGCGTGGCGCGAAGTCGGACAGCTCGGTCTTCACGGTCGGCACGGCCTTCTGCATTTCGCCCAGGATGTGCTCGCGGCCTTCTTTTGCCTGAGCCAGTGCGACCTGCATGATTTCCTTGGTGATGCCCTGGATCTTGATGTCCATCTGCAGCGCGGTGATGCCATTGGCGGTACCGGCTACTTTGAAGTCCATGTCGCCCAGGTGGTCTTCGTCACCCAGAATGTCGGACAGCACGGCGAAGCGGCCGCCTTCCTTGATCAGGCCCATGGCGATGCCAGCCACGTGGGCTTTCATCGGCACGCCGGCATCCATCAGCGCCAGGCAGCCGCCGCAGACGGAAGCCATGGAGGAGGAACCGTTCGATTCGGTGATCTCGGACACCAGACGCACGGAGTAGCTGAACTCTTCCGGCTCAGGCAGGGCGGCGATCAGCGCGCGCTTGGCCAGACGGCCGTGACCCACTTCACGGCGCTTCGGCGTGCCGACGCGGCCGGTTTCGCCGGTGGCGAACGGAGGCATGTTGTAGTGCAGCATGAAGTCATCGGTGTACTCGCCCATCAGCGCGTCGATCTTCTGGCTGTCGCGCGCGGTGCCCAGGGTCGCTACGACCAGTGCCTGGGTTTCGCCGCGGGTGAACAGGGCGGAACCGTGGGTGCGCGGCAGGACCGAGCTGCGGATCGAGATTGGACGCACGGTGCGGGTGTCGCGGCCGTCGATGCGTGGCTCGCCTTCCAGGATCTGGGAACGCACCACTTTGGCTTCCATATCGAACAGGATGTTGCCCACTTCGACAGCGTCCGGCGCTTCGGCGCCGGCAGCGGCGGCTTCGGCCACCAGGTCGGCCTGTACTTCAGCCGACATGGCGCGCAGCTTGTCGGTACGGGCTTGCTTGTCCTTGGTCTGATAGGCTTCGCGGATCTTCGCTTCGGCGAAGTGGGTCACGCGGGCGATCAGGGCTTCGTTCTTGGCTGGAGCGGTCCATACCTGCTCAGGCTTGCCGCCATCGCGCACCAGATCATGGATAGCGTCGATCACGACTTTCATTTGCTCGTGGCCATAAACCACGGCGCCCAGCATGATTTCTTCGGACAGCTGCTGCGCTTCCGATTCCACCATCAGCACGGCGCTTTCGGTGCCGGCCACCACCAGATCCATCTGCGAGGTTTTCAGCTGCGCGGTGGTCGGGTTCAGGATGTATTGGCCGTCAACGTAACCCACGCGGGCGGCGCCGATCGGACCGTTGAACGGAACGCCAGCCACGCACAGGGCGGCCGAGGCGCCGATCATCGAAGGGATGTCCGGATCGATTTCAGGATTGACCGACAGAACGTGCACGATGACCTGCACTTCGTTCATATAGCCTTCCGGGAACAGCGGGCGGATAGGACGGTCGATCAGGCGGGATGTCAGTGTTTCTTTTTCCGAAGGACGGCCTTCGCGCTTGAAGAAACCGCCGGGGATCTTACCCGCAGCATAGGTTTTCTCCAGGTAGTCGACGGTCAACGGGAAGAAGTCCTGGCCCGGTTTCGCGTCCTTGCGCGCCACCACGGTGGCCAGCACCACGGTGTCGTCCACCGACACCAGTACGGCGCCGGAGGCTTGACGAGCGATTTCGCCGGTTTCCAGGGTCACGGTGTGTTGGCCGTACTGGAAGGTTTTCGTAACTTTGTTAAACATGGGTAATCCCTTTCTATTTGCCGACAGATTTTCAGGAGCTGTCGTTCCACCTCACCACAGGCGCCGTCCATGTGGGGACGCCGCCTTTACTGCGATTACTGCTCTACTGCAACTACTAACTTGCCAATCAAAAGTTCCGCTTAGCAATTTCTCAACACCCAGAAAGACAAAATGCCCGCGACAGCGAACTGGCGCAGGCATTTCTCTGTTAAACCGGGTGGCGCAAAAATTACTTACGCAGACCGAGTTTAGCGATCAGATCGCGGTAACGGTTTGCGTCCTTACCTTTCAGGTAAGACAACAGGCTCTTACGACGGTTCACCATCATGATCAGACCACGGCGGGAGTGGTGATCCTTGCTGTGTGCTTTGAAGTGGCCGTTCAGCTCGTTGATGCGAGCGGTCAGCAGCGCAACTTGCACTTCTGGGGAACCGGTGTCGTTTTGACCACGTGCGTTGTCCGCAATGATCGCGGCCTTGTTGATGTTTTCTACAGTCATGATAAACCTTTCACATGCGATGCACGGAGTCTGAACCCTGCACATCGTGAACTTCGATTGATAAAAATCCAGCCTTTCAGCCAGACCCGCAAGTATAACCCGATTGCCGCCAGGATGGCTACAATTAGCCGGGAAAGGAGGGCCAGTGCCATGAAAAACCGTCTCATTCTTATCATTTTTGCAGCAACACTAAGTGCCTGCGCCGGCCAGGGCGACCCGCGCTGGGAGCGCGGCGCCAAATTCAGTGCCATCCAGCTCGGCCAGGCCAGCAAAACCAGCGTGCGCGAGCTGCTCGGCCAACCCGACGAAACCACCCATCTAAGCCTGCGCGACATGGACGTCTGGAGCTACCGCTACAAGGAATCCGGCGTGTGGGATTCCATGATGCACATCCACTTCGACAAAAACGGCACCGTGCGCGAGCTCATGAGCGGCCCCGACCCCATGTACGACGAACGCCGCGGCTTCTTCCATTGATAATTATCAAACAATGTCCAACCCTGGTGTCAGGCACCAAAGTCGGACATTTCTTGATAAATCTCAAAGAATGTCCGGTTCTCGTGCCTGGCACCAGGGTGGGACATTCTTTGATCCAGATCAAGGGGCGGGTTCGGTTTGGGGGTTGAGGCGTTCGATTTTGGAGTGCAGCTTGTTGAGGCCGGAGAGGTAGGCTTTGGCGGAGGCGACCACGATGTCGGGGGCGGCGCCGACGCCATTGACGATGCGGCCGGCGTGCGACAGGCGCATCGTGACTTCGCCTTGCGACTGGGTGCCGGAACTGATGGCGTTGATGCTGAACAGGACCAGCTCGGCGCCGCTCCTGGCCTCGCTTTCAATGGCGTTGACCGTGGCGTCGACCGGGCCGTCGCCGCTGCCTTCGCAGCTGTATTCCTTGCCGTCCATGGAGAACACGACTTTGGCCAGGGGCAGCTCGCCAGTTTCGGAGCGCTGGGCCAGCGAGACGAAGCGGTAATATTCGCTTTCGTGGGCCTGCTCTTCGTCGGTGACGAGGGCCATGATGTCTTCGTCGAAGATGTCGGATTTGCGGTCGGCCAGTTCCTTGAAGCGGGCGAAGGCAGCATTCACTTCGGCTTCGGAGTCCAGTTCAATGCCGAGTTCCTGCAGGCGCTGCTTGAAGGCGTTGCGGCCGGAGAGCTTGCCGAGCACGATCTTGTTGGCGGTCCAGCCCACATCCTCGGCGCGCATGATTTCATAGGTTTCGCGCGCTTTCAGGATGCCGTCCTGGTGGATGCCGGAAGCGTGGGCAAAGGCGTTGGCGCCCACCACGGCCTTATTCGGCTGCACGGCAAAGCCGGTGATCTGCGAGACCATCTTGGACGCCGCCACGATCTGCGTGGTGTCGATGCCCAGCTCCAGATTGTAGTAGGCGTTGCGCGTGCGCAGGGCCATCACCACTTCTTCCAGCGCAGTATTGCCCGCCCTTTCGCCCAGGCCGTTGATGGTGCATTCGATCTGGCGCGCGCCGCCGATCATCACGCCGGCCAGGGAATTGGCGACGGCCAGTCCCAGGTCGTTATGGCAGTGCACCGACCAGATGGCCTTGTCGGAATTGGGAATGCGCTCGCGCAGGCGCTTGATGGTGGCGCCGAACAGTTCGGGCACGGCATAGCCCACCGTGTCGGGGAAGTTGATGGTGGTGGCGCCTTCGGCGATCACGCCTTCCAGCACGCGGCACAGGAAGTCCTCCTCCGAGCGGCTGCCGTCTTCGGGACTGAATTCGATATCGTCGGTGAACTGGCGGGCGAAGCGCACAGCGAGTTTAGCCTGCTCCAGCACCTGCTCCGGCTCCATGCGCAGCTTCATCTGCATATGCAGCGGCGAGGTGGCGATGAAGGTGTGGATGCGTTTGCGCGCGGCGGGCTGCAGGGCTTCGGCGGCGCGGGCGATGTCGCGGTCGTTGGCGCGCGATAGCGAGCAGACGGTGGATTCGCGGATCGAGGAGGCAATGGCGCGGATCGATTCGAAGTCGCCTTGCGAGGCGGCGGCGAAACCGGCTTCGATCACATCGACGCGCAGCTTTTCCAGCTGGCGCGCGATGCGCACCTTCTCTTCGCGCGTCATGGAGGCGCCCGGCGATTGCTCGCCGTCGCGCAGGGTGGTGTCGAAGATGATAAGGCGGTTACTCATGGCTGGCTCCTTGAATGACCGCCTTGCTACCTCAGCGGCGTTCGCTCTGATCGACCGGCTCGTGCGCGGTCTGGACGATGCTTACGGGCTTGCCCTTGGCGAGCCGGATGAAATACACGATGTAGCCGGAAATGCCGTAGGCGACAAAGATGGGGAACAGCACCTTGGGCGGATCGATCGACACCAGGGCGAAGCCGAGCGCGATCAGGAACACCGCGATGAAAGGCACGGATTTGCGGAAGTTCACATCCTTGAAACTGTAGAACGGCACATTGGTGACCATGGTCAGGCCGGCGAACAGCGCGATGACCCAGGATACCCAGGGCAGGCTGATGCCCGGCACTTCGAGGTCAACCATCATCAGCACGAAACCGGCCACCAGCGCGGCGGCGGCGGGACTCGGCAAGCCCTGGAAGAAGCGCTTGTCGACCACTTCGATATTGGTGTTGAAGCGCGCCAGGCGCAGCGCGGCGCCGGCACAGTAGACGAAGGCGGCGATCCAGCCCAGCTTGCCGAGGCCGCGCAGCGACCATTCGTAGATCACCAGGGCCGGAGCGGCACCGAAGGACACCATGTCCGACAGGCTGTCGTACTGCGCGCCGAATTCGCTTTGGGTATTGGTGAGACGGGCGATGCGGCCATCCAGGCCGTCCAGCACCATGGCCACGAAGATGGCCCAGGCGGCATGTTCGAAGCGCTGGTTCATGGCCATGACGATGGCGAAGAAACCGCAGAACAGTGCTCCCGTGGTAAAGGCATTGGGCAGCAGGTAAATGCCGCGCGGACGCGGTTTGCTGGCTGCATCGGCGCCCTGCTGGCGCATGAACTTGCTGAAGCGTGGCTTCTTGGGCGCCTTGCCGATCGGGTTAGGTCTGCGGCGTGGGAATTGAGGCATAAAGTTCCATTCTCTTACTGCGTATTATTCTTGCCCGGCGGCGGGGATGGTCCCGCCGGCCGCCGGGTATATGCCCCTATTATAGTGGCACATGCAGCCGAGAGAATGGCTCTTTGCTTTACTTGAACTTAACTTTGCCCACCAAGCGCATTTCCAGGGTGGTTTCGCCCGGCTCGAAGCTCGGTTCGGAGACTTCAGCCGTATCCTTCATCATGGCGCTGCGCATCATGGCCGGTGCGGCCGCGTATTCGCGCTGGGCGTAATTGCCCGAGCCTTCGAAGTCCACGGTGTCGAGCACGGCGTCGCTCAGCTTGCGGCCCATGGCGTTGGCGATGGAGGCGATGCGCTCATTCAGGTTCTGGTAGGTGGCGGCGATGCGCTGGTCATCCAGTTTCTTGGTGGCGGCAGGGCTCAGGCCGAATTGCAGATTGTTCAGGGTCAGCACCTTCTGCACCGACGCCACGGTTTTCGGCAGCGCGTTCAGATTGCTGGTGGTCATTTGCACATAGTGGCCGACGCGCCATGCGGTCGGAATGCGCGCCTTGGCGCTCACGCCTGGCGGCAGCGGACGGTCTTCCGGATACACGGGATAGGTGTAGTAGCCCTGGGTTTTCAGGCTGGCTTGCGGATCTTCCTTCTTCAGGATGTCCAGACCCTGTTTCATTTTCTGGTTGACGCGCGAGGCGGCGGCAGCCTTGTCCTTGTCCTGCTCTTCGATAGCGAAGGTGGCGACGGCCTGGTCGTTCGGGGCTTTGACTTCGCCAAAGGCGGGAACGACAACCAGGGTGCCGGTGGTTGGCAGGGATTGTGCCTGTACGGCTTGTGCGCCCAGTACCAGGGCGGCGGCGGCCACGGTTTGCATTACTTTCATAGAGTTTTCTCCTTCTTGTTGGTAAGGCCTGTCAGGCAGTGAGGCAACTTTAACCGATATTACGGCTGAGCAAGGGACGATCTCGTGAACGTTTGTAACAGTACTGGCATCAGTGTAATGCAGGACAGGGATACGGTGGCATGGGTCTTCCTGGGAAGCAAACGCCTCGTTTTGTCTCATTGCGTCTCGCATTGTCTCGTTACTTTTCGTGGCCGCGACACTTTTCCACTCTGCGGCTTGGTAACCATTGCTTACGAAAACGAGACAAAGCGAGGCCAAATTAGGCAAAACGAGGCGTTGGGCTCCAGTAAGAAGCGATGGTGTATATCGCCTGCCTTGTCATCGCCCTGAAATCAAATTCATGCAAGATGTAGGCTGCCTGAATTTCACCTGAGATCAAGACCCATGACTATGCTGAACACCCCCTCTCTCTCCCTGCGCGCCCTCGCGCTGGCTTCCTGCCTGCTCGCCAATAGCGCCCTGGCCGCCACGCAAGCGCCCTCCTCCACGCCCGCCCAGCCCAAGCTGGTGGTGGTGCTGGTGGTCGATGGCCTGCCGCAAGAACAGGTGGTGCGCTACCGCGACCAGTTCGGCCAGGGCGGCTTCCGCCGCCTGCTCGACCAGGGCGCCTGGTTCAGCAATGCGCACCAGGCGCATGGCATCACCGTCACCGCGATCGGCCATGCAGCCGTGCTGAGCGGCGCCTATCCTTACCAGCACGGCGTGATCGGCAATAACTGGATCGACCCGGTCAGCAAAGCTTCCGTGTATTGCACCGAAGACCGGGAGCACACTTACCTTGGCGAAGAAACCAAGCCCAGCGACGGCACCTCGCCGGCGCGCCTGCGTGTCAGCACCCTGGGCGACGAGCTGCGCTATGCGAGCGGCCAGCGCTCCAAGGTGGTGGCCGTGTCCGGCAAGGACCGCGGCGCGATCCTGCTGGCGGGCAAGACCGGCACCGCCTATATGTATATGGACAAGAGCGGCAACTTCGCCAGCAGCAGCTTCTATATGAAGCAGCATCCCGAGTGGGTGCAGCGCTTCCAGGCGGCCAAGCCGCAGGACCGCTACTACGGCAAGAGCTGGCGTCCGCTGCTCGACGATGCGGCCTATGCCGGCGATGCGGCAGACGACGCCACGCCATCCACCGCGGCGGCGCGCAACCGCTTCCCCTTCTCCTACTACAGCGAGAGCGGCAATATCGATGCCGGCTACTATGGCCGCCTGAAAGTCGGCCCCTTCCTCGACGAACTGACGCTGGACTTCGCGCGCGCCGCTGTCGAAGGCGAAAACCTGGGCAAGAATCCGGCCGGCGTACCGGACATTCTCGGCGTCAGCCTGTCCAGCCACGATTATGTGAACCACTCCTTTGGGCCGGAAAGCAAGATGTCGCACGACCATCTGCAGCGCCTGGACCGCATGCTGGCCCAGTTCTTCGGCTACCTCGACCAGCGCGTCGGCCTCGACAATGTGCTGGTGGTGCTGACCGCCGACCACGGCTTCCCGAACGTGCCGGAATTCGCCCAGTCCCAGCATATGGACGCCCAGCGCCTCGATGGCGAAAAGCTGATGGGCGCGCTGAACCAGCACCTGGACGAGAAATTCAAGGCTGGCAAGCTGGTGACAGCCTGGTCACTGCCCAACATCCACCTCGACTACGCGCAGATTGAAAAAAGCGGCCTGAAACGCGAGGAGGTGGAACAGGCCGCCGCCCGCTTCCTGCTCAAGCAGAATGGCGTGGCCGAAGTGTTCACGCGCAGCCAGCTGGAAAGCGGCGCCGTCGGCGGCACGCGCCTGGCGACGCTGATGCGGCGCGCCTGGAACCGCGAGCTGTCGGGCGACCTGATGACGGTCACCAAGCCCTACTGGTATTTCGGCAGCGGCACCAGCGGCACCTCGCACGGCTCGCCCTACGCCTACGACACGAATGTCCCGCTGATGGTAATGGGCAAGCGCTGGATCAAGCCGGGCGCCTACGGCCAATATGCCGAAGTGGTCGACATCGCCCCGACGCTGGCCCACCTGCTGCGCATCCGCCCACCAGCTGCCGCCGAAGGCCGCGTCCTCACCGAAACCCTGCGCTAAACAGTCGAGGCCGTGTCCACCCCGGTGCCAGGCACCAAAGTGGACACGGCCTCTGCCGTTAAATGCCTTTTTATAGCCGAACTCGTGTCCGATTGGTGCCTGGCGCCAGGGTGGACACGGGCTCGGCTTTAGGCTTAGTTTTTGGACTGGTCGACCAGTTTGTTTTTGGCGATCCAGGGCATCATGGCGCGCAGCTTGGCGCCGACTTCTTCGATCTGGTGCTCGGAGGTCAGGCGGCGGCGCGAGATCAGCGTCGGGGCGCCGGCCTTGTTTTCCAGGATGAAGCTCTTGGCGTATTCGCCGGTCTGGATGTCTTTCAGGCACTGGCGCATGGCGTCCTTGGTGGCCGAAGTCACCACTTTCGGGCCGGTCACGTATTCGCCGTACTCCGCATTGTTGGAGATGGAGTAGTTCATATTGGCGATGCCGCCTTCGTAGATCAGGTCGACGATCAGTTTCAGCTCGTGCAGGCACTCGAAGTAAGCCATCTCCGGCGCGTAGCCGGCTTCCACCAGGGTTTCGAAACCAGCTTTGATCAGCTCGACGGTGCCACCGCACAGCACGGCTTGTTCGCCGAACAGGTCGGTTTCGGTTTCTTCGCGGAAGTTGGTTTCGATGATGCCGGCCTTGCCGCCGCCGTTCGCGGAAGCATACGACAGGGCGATATCGCGGGCGATGCCGGACTTGTCCTGGTGCACGGCGATCAGGTGCGGCACGCCGCCGCCCTGGGTGTAGGTGCCGCGTACGGTGTGGCCCGGCGCTTTCGGGGCAACCATGATCACGTCGAGGTCGGCGCGCGGCACAACCTGGCCGTAGTGCACATTGAAGCCGTGGGCGAAGGCCAGCACGGCGCCCTGCTTGGCGTTCGGTTCGACGTTTTCCTTGTAGACCTGGGCGATGTTTTCGTCCGGCAGCAGGATCATGATGACGTCGGCGGCCTTCACGGCGTCGTTCACTTCGGCTACTTTCAGGCCGGCCTTCTCCACTTTCTGCCACGAAGCGCCGCCCTTGCGCAGGCCGACGGTCACGTTGACGCCGGAATCGCTCAGGTTCTGGGCGTGGGCATGGCCTTGCGAGCCGTAGCCGATGATGGCCACGTTCTTGCCTTTGATGAGGGAGAGGTCAGCGTCTTTGTCGTAGAAAACTTTCATGATGTATTCCTTGTATATTTTGCGTGTGTAATGTGTGGGTGGCGCTCAGACTTTGAGGATGCGTTCGCCGCGTCCTATGCCCGAGCCGCCGGTGCGGACGGTTTCCAGAATCGAAGTGCGGTCGATGGCGTCGATGAAGGCATCAAGCTTGCTCTTGGCGCCGGTCAGTTCAATGGTGTAGGTCTTCTCGGTCACGTCGATGATGCGGCCGCGGAAGATGTCGGCGGTGCGCTTCATTTCCTCGCGCTCCTTGCCCACTGCCCTCACCTTGATCAGCATGAGCTCGCGCTCGATGTGCTGGCCTTCGGTCAGATCGACCACCTTGACCACCTCGATCAGGCGGTTCAGGTGCTTGGTGATCTGCTCGATGATGTCGTCCGAGCCGCTGGTGACGATGGTCATGCGCGACAGGGTGGCGTCTTCGGTCGGCGCGACCGTCAGCGTTTCGATGTTGTAGCCGCGCGCCGAGAACAGGCCGACCACGCGCGAGAGCGCACCGGCTTCGTTTTCCAGCAAGACAGAGATGATGTGTCGCATATCAAAGATCCTCCGAGCCAAGCAGCATTTCGGAGAGGCCTTTGCCAGCCTTCACCATCGGCCACACGTTTTCGCTCTGGTCGGTAATGAAGTTCATGAAGACCAGGCGGTCTTTCATGCCAAATGCTTCGCGCAGGGCGCCGTCCACATCGCCCGGCTTTTCGATGCGCATGCCGACGTGGCCATAGGCTTCGGCCAGCTTTTCGAAGTCGGGCAGCGAGTCCATATACGACTCGGAATAGCGCGAGCCGTAGTCGATCTGCTGCCACTGGCGCACCATGCCGAGGAAGCGGTTGTTGAGCAGGATGATCTTGGGCGTCAGGTGGTACTGCTTGCAGGTCGCCAGCTCCTGGATGCACATCTGGATCGAGCCTTCGCCGGTGATGCAGGCCACGGTGGCGTCGGGATTGGCCATCTGCACGCCCATGGCGTAAGGCAGTCCCACGCCCATGGTGCCCAGGCCGCCGGAGTTGATCCAGCGGCGCGGCTTGTCGAAACGGTAGTACTGCGCCGCCCACATCTGATGCTGGCCGACGTCGGAGGTGATGAAGGCATCGCCCTGGGTGATGTCCCAGACCTTCTCCACCACCTGCTGCGGCTTGATCACCAGGTCGGAAGTGCTGTACTTGAGACAATCGCGGCCGCGCCATTCCTCGATCTGGCCCCACCATTTTTTCAGGGCGGACACGTTCGGCTTGGCTTCGGCCGCGTCAAGCTGGGCCAGGAATTCGATCAGCACATCCTTCACATTGCCGACAATCGGAATATCGACCTTCACGCGCTTGGAGATCGACGAGGGGTCGATGTCGACGTGGATGATCTTGCGCGGATTGCTGGCGAAGTGCTTGGGATTGCCGATCACGCGGTCGTCGAAGCGGGCGCCGATGGCGATCAGCACGTCGCAGTTCTGCATCGCCATATTGGCTTCGTAGGTGCCGTGCATGCCGGGCATGCCGACGAACTTGCTGTCGCTGGCGCGGTAGCCGCCCAGGCCCATCAGGGTATTCGTCACCGGGAAGCCGAGCTTGTCGACCAGGCGGTTCAGCTCGGGCGCGGCATTGGCCAGGATCACGCCACCACCGGTATAGATCATCGGACGTTCGGCTTGCAGCAGCAGCTGCACGGCCTTGCGGATCTGGCCCGAGTGGCCCTTGTCCATCGGACGGTAGGAACGCATCTCGATGTCTTTGGGGTAGTTGTAGACGTGCTTGTGCATGGAGATATCCTTGGGGATATCCACCAGCACCGGGCCGGGCCGGCCGGTACGCGCGATGAAGAAGGCTTTCTTGATCGTTTCGGCCAGATCCTTGACGTCTTTCACCAGGAAGTTGTGCTTGACCACGGGGCGGGTGATGCCCACGGTGTCGCATTCCTGGAAGGCGTCCTGGCCGATGGCGTGGCTGGGCACCTGGCCGGAAATCACCACCATCGGAATCGAATCCATATAGGCGGTGGACAGGCCGGTGACGGCATTGGTCACGCCGGGGCCGGAAGTGACCAGGGCCACGCCGACTTTCTGCGAGCTGCGCGAATAGGCGTCTGCCGCATGGATGGCGGCCTGCTCGTGGCGAACCAGAACGTGCTGGAATTTGTCCTGCTTGAAGATGGCGTCGTAGATGTACAGTACGGCGCCGCCAGGGTAGCCGAAGACGTGTTCAACGCCTTCTTCCGCCAGGCAGCGGACGACGATCTCGGCGCCCGTGATGGGGGCTGCTGCTTCGGTGTTCATGAAACATTCCTTTCAAGGTCCAGAGGAGATTGAATGGATGCTCTTGCCTATCGAAGTAAGCGTTGCACTGCAGCACTCTCAAGCGTCCCTTCTTTCTGCGGTCGCGGCATCCCTTCCCTTGACCGTAGGCAAGGTACAAGATACAGCTCAACGCAACTCGTTTGGCTGGAGTTTCCGCAGCACTCGCGCAAACCTCTCGCGCTTGTGGCGCGGGTTAGAGCAAACTGCTGACAAATGAAAGCTGGATGCACCATGGCGGCTTTGTGTGCCTGCTGCGGTGCTTCCGGGGCGCTTCGTGGTGTGCAAAGCGATTCATACGGTACTGCGTTGCACAATTTTGGTCAAGAACAATTGTTGAAATTACGCACTTCCCGCTTTTCCAGCGTGGAAAACGTGGAAAAAACATGCGGAATGAGTCAATTTTTGCTAGGATGCGCACAGTTTAGACTGACCTCAACAGCGGCCTCTTCTGCCGCCGCACGCTTCCCGACGCATGGCCACAGACAAAGAATTATCGGATTTCCTGGAGAACGTCGAGCGGCGTGCCTATAAACAAGCCGTGTACGCGGTGCGCCGCGACGAAGCGGCCCTGGATATCGTCCAGGACGCCATGATCAAGCTGGCCGAGAAATACGGCGACAAGCCGGCGGCCGAGCTGCCCCTGCTGTTCCAGCGCATCCTGCAAAACACCATCCTCGATTTCTTCCGCCGCGAAAAGGTGCGCAACACCTGGGTCAGCCTGTTTTCCGGCCTGGCCCCCAGCTCGGACGAGCATGAGGATTTTGATATACTTGAATCTTATGAGGCCGAACAGGGTTCCCAGGCAGCGGAATCGAGCGCCGACCAGGTCGAGCGCATGCAGGTCTTGCAAGTCATTGAAGATGAAGTACAAAAGCTGCCAGCGCGTCAACGGGAAGCCTTCCTCATGCGTTATTGGCAGGACATGGACGTGGCAGAAACCGCCGAAGCGATGGGATGTTCCGAAGGGAGCGTGAAAACGCATTGCTCACGAGCAACACACACTCTCGCCGAATCGCTCAAAGCCAAGGGGATAAAACTATGAACACCGAAGACCTGAATTTCGCGTACAAAGTGCGCCATGCGCTCAATGAGAAGCTCGACGATCTGCCGGCCGCCACCAGCGACCGCCTGGCCGCCGCGCGTCAGGCTGCCCTTGCCCGTAAAAAAGCGCATGCTCCCGTACGGGTAGTGCGTAGCGCGCCGGCCGTGGCCGGCGGCGGCAATGGTTTCTTCGCCAATCCCCTGGGCTGGTTCAACCGCTTCAGTGTGGCCCTGCCCCTGATGTTGCTGGTGGGCGGCCTGATGGGCGTGTTCCAGTACGAGCAGCAGCAATCGATCGCCGAACTGGCCGAACTGGACGCCGCCGTGCTGTCCGACGAGCTGCCGCTGTCGGCCTATCTGGACGACGGTTTCCACGCCTATCTCGAAACCCGCGGACAGTAAGCAATGACGCGTGTTTCCGGTCGCAGCAAATACCTGATTGCCGGTGGTGGCGCCCTCGTGGCCGCCGCGCTGGCCGCCGCCTGGGTGGGTGAAACCCGCCAGCCGGCTCCCCCCCCTACTCCCGCCGCCGCATCCGCTGCCGGCGCCAATGTCCCGCATACCGTGGCCGCACCGCCTGCCGTCGCGCCGGGCGCGGCCAAACCGGCGGCGGGCGAAAAACCGTACTGGAAAGATCTGAAGCCCGCCCAGCAAAGCGCCCTGGCGCCGCTGCAAAGCAGCTGGGACGACCTGGGGCCGGTGCGCAAGCAGAAATGGCTCGAGATCGCCAGCCGCTTCGCGTCCATGAAGCCGGACGAGCAGCAGCGCGTGCATGAGCGCATGCGCGAGTGGGCGCGCCTGACCCCGGCCGAACGCAAGGTGGTGCGCGAGAACTTCTCGCGCGCGCAGAAAATCACGGCCGGTAAGCAAGCCAAGGCCGCGCAGTGGGAGGAGTACCAGCAGCTGCCGCAGGAACAGAAGAAGAAGCTGGCCGACGCCGCTGCCGCCAAAAAGCCGCAGGTCGCCAAGCCGCCGACGCCGGCCCAGAGCAAGATGAAAACCCCGCCGCCGATCAAGCCGCATACGCCGGGCGCCGTCGCGCCGGCGCCGCTGCTCAACCCAGCCGCTGCGGCCGGCGCCGTGCCGCCCGCCGCTACGGCGCCCGGCGCGGTGAACGTGATCCCCGGCTCGTATCCGGGTGCCGCCCCCCTGCCTGCGGCGGCCACCGTCCCGGCAACGGCCAGCATTCCGGCCGACGCCAGCGGCGCTGCCTCGGCGACGGCAGCTTCCGTACCACCTAATGCCGCTCCGGCCGTACCGCCCAATGTCAGCAAGTAAAGCCACGCCCCTCGTCACCACCAATCCAACCATCAAGCGCCGCCTGATTTCGATGGTGTATGAAGTGCTGCTGGCGTTTGCCGTGCTGTTCCTGCCTTTCCTCATCTTTGAAATGATCAGCGGCGCCAGCCACGCACCGATGGTCGAGCATCTGCGCCAGGCACTGGCCTTCCTGATCCTGGGCGCCTACTTCATCCACCAGTGGAGCCGCAAGGGCCAGACCCTGGCGATGCAGACCTGGCGCCTGAAAGTGGTAATGCCGGGCCAGGCGAATGTGCCGCTCAAGGTGGCGACCTTGCGCTATCTGGCAAGCTGGATGTGGGTGCTGCCCGCGCTGCTGCTGGACTACGCGCTGGGCCTGGAAAAATGGCATGCGCTGTACGCGCTGTTCGGCGGCGTGCTGCTGTGGTCCCTGACTGCTTTCCTCGACAAGGACCGCCAATTCCTGCACGATAAGATCGCCGGCACGCGCATGGTGCAGTTGCCCAAGCTGGAAAAGAAAAAGGCCAAGGCGGAAGCAGCCAAGGCCTGACCCCTCATTGCGCCGCCGCTGGCGGCGCTGCCTTCCCTCAATCCGGTTCGATCACCAGCTGCACCGCCGTGCTGCTGAAATTCGAGATGCCGTATTCGAAGGGCCTGTCGTCCTGATCGACATACACCGTTTCCACATACAGGATGGGCTGCGACACCGGCTGCCCCAGGCGCTGGGCAATCTCCAGGCTGGGCAGGCGCGCCGTGATGCGGCTTAAACGGCGCTGGAACTGCTGCACGCCGAACTGCGCCAGCGCCAGGTGCGTCTTGCCCGCCTTGGCGTACGCCTCGCCAAAGCCCTCGAAGCGCGGCAATGGAAAGTACTGGGTGCAGACGCCGATCACCTTGCCGTCCACCACATCGAGCGAGTTCACGGCCAGGGTGCGGGCGCGCGCCGACAACTCCAGCATGCCGGCAATTTCAGGCGTGGGCCGCAGCGCTTCCCAGTTCAGGATTTCGCTCTTGCCGACGCGGCGCGCCTTCACCACGCTATGCGCCAGGCGCGTGCGGCGGCCGATTTGGTAGTCGAGGAAGTCCTCGCGTACGAAGGTGCCGCGTCCATGCACGACTTCCACGATGCCCTGCTCCACCAGCGCCTTAACCGCCTGCCGCACCGTATGGCGGTTGACGGCAAAGCGCTCGGCCAGCGCGGTTTCGTTGGGCAGGCGGCCGCTCAGGCGGCCCGCCATCACTTCGTCGGCTAGCGTGGCCTGGATCTGCTTCCAGACCGTGGTGCCGGCTTGCCGGACGATCGCGTTTTCAAGCATGCAGCTACACTCCAGTATCAGGCTGACACAAAAAATCTTCGCTCGGATTGTCGCATATTTGCCTGCCCTGCGCTGCCGGCATCAAGGCCGTTCCCCTTCACGCAGACGAGCCTCGATGGCCTCGATCACGGCCGGCAGATCGGCGATAGTGTCGATCACGTAATGGGCACCGGCGCCGAGCAGCTTTTGCCGCGCCGCGTCCGCGCGCTGCGCGCGCTCAGCCTCTGGCAAGGCGGCCAGCTCGGCCTGCGTCACGCCCATCTCGTTGCCGGACAGGGCCAGGCCCACGCTCCACATGCCAGCCACCAGGCCTTCGGCGATGCCGGGGACGGTATCGTCTATCTTCACGCAAGCCGCCACCGCCGGCACGCCCAGCTTGACCACATTGTCCAGCGCCATCCACGGGCCGGGACGGCCGCCCGCCGCCAGGTCGTCGGTGGCGACGGCATGGTCCACCAGCAGGCCATCAGCCCTCGCCTTTTCCAGCAGGCGGTCCATCACCACGCGCGGATAGCCGGAGCAGGAACCGATGCGCATGCCGCGCTGGCGCAGCTGCGCCAACACATCGATGGCGCCAGGGATGGGATCGGAGTAATGGCCCACGCTCTCGATCTGCAGCGGCAGGAAGCTGGCGTAGATGGCATCGACGTCACCGCTTTGCATGGGCGCGCCGAAACGCTGCAGCCAGCGCTCGGCCACGCCATCCTGCTTGCCCAGGGCTTCGATGTGATCCCACTTCGCCAGGCCCATGGGGCGGCGCGCTTCTTCCAGCGAGACTTCGACGCCGAAGCCGGCGAAGGCATCGATCAGCACCTGGGTCGGTGCGAAGGAGCCGAAATCGACCAGGGTGCCGGCCCAGTCGCAGACCACGGCTTGCAGGGGGCCGCGATAGGCCGGGCTTGATTCGGTATTGCGTTGCATTACTGTTCTCCTGATTTTGATTATTGGCGCATGCCCATTTCGTCGAGCACGGCGGCGATGGCGGCCAGGCCGCGACGCATATCGCTGGAATCGATGGCGCCGATGCAGCCGACGCGGAAGGTTTCGACCGCCGTCAGCTTGCCCGGATACAGGATCACGCCGCGCGCCTTCACGCGCTGATAGAACTCGGTGAAATTCCATGCCGGATGCTTGGGCGCATGTACGGTGACGATGATGGGCGCCTGGATCTCGGCCGGCAGGAAGGAAGCGAGGCCGATTTCCTTCAGGCCGGCGATCAGCGTGTCGCAATTGCTGCGGTAGCGCGCCAGGCGCGCTTGCTGGCCGCCTTCCGCTTCGTATTGAGCGATGGCGGAATCGAAGGCTGCCACCACGTGGGTTGGCGGCGTGTAGCGCCACTGGCCGGTCTTCTGCATATAGCGCCACTGCGCATGCAGGTCCAGCGAAAGCGAATGGGAGCGGCCCTCGGCCTGTTCCAGCGCGTCGGTGCGCACCAGCACGAAGCCCATGCCCGGCACACCTTCCAGGCACTTATTGGAAGAGCCGATCACCGCTTCGAAAGGCACATTGCGCGCCGACAGGGGCAGCGCACCGAAAGCACTCATGGAGTCGATGATCAATTTTCGGCCCAGGTCTGCAGTTTCGCGCGCGATCGCTTCGATGGGGTTCAGGATGCCGGTGCTGGTTTCGCAGTGGATCACGCCGACGTGGGTGATGCTGTCGTCAGCTTCCAGATGGCGGCGCAGCACGGCCGGATCGACCGGCGAGGTTTCGCCGAAATCGGCCACCACCACTTGGCGGCCCATCTGGCGCGTAAGCTGGGCCATGCGCAGGCCGTAAGCGCCGTTGGCCAGCACCAGCAGCTTGCCATTCTGCGGCAGCAGGCTGCCGATGGCCGCTTCCACGGCAAAGGTGCCCGAGCCTTGCATCGGCACGCAGGTGTAGTCGTCGGCGCCGTCGATGATGGCGAGCAGGCGCTGACCGACGCGCGCGGTCAGGGTATTGAAATCGCTATCCCAGGAACCCCAATCGTGCAGCATGGCGCTTTTGGTGAGCGCGGACGTGACCAGGGGGCCGGGAGTCAATAACAGAGGTGCTTGCATGGTTCTACTTTGCATAAGGTTTAGAGAAGAAGGTGTTCAATGGCACCGCCAGGCCTGGGTGCGCCGCTCGCACCACCAGCCCAGCGCATTCAGAAGCAGCGATACGGCGGCCGAGGTGGCGACGATCAGCGTGGCCATGGCGGCAGCGGCGGCGGTATCGCCCGCATCGTCCATATTCAGCACGGCCACCGAGGCCAGCACGGTGTCGGCGTTGTAGAGGAAGATCACGCAGCTCACCGTGGTCATGCTGGAGACGAAGAGGTAGCGGAAAACGTTCAGCAGCGACGGCAGCACGATGGGCAGGCTGACGCGCAGGCAGCAGGTCCACCATGGGCGCCCCAGGGTGCGCGCAGCCGCTTCGATTTCGCCGTCGATCTGGCGCAGCGATGTGGTCAGCGCCAGATGGCCGGTGGTGTAAAAGTGGGCGATGGCGGAAGCGGCCAGGATGGCCATGCCACCGAACAGGCCATGCAGGGGATTGCCCGGCGCATTGAAGAAGAAGACATAGCCCAGGCCCAGCACCATGCCGGGAACGGCCATCGGCACGATGGCGGCGAAGCGCATGAGCGGCAGCGCAAGGCGGGCGGCGGGCTGCTTTTCCATCAGGTAGGCATTGAGGAAGATTAACGCGCTGCCCGCAACGGCCGTCAGCAGCGAAAGCGTCAGACTGTTGCGGAAGGCCAGCCAGCCGCCACCATCCTGCTGGTCGAAATCGAAATGGACCAGAGAGAACTGCAGCTTGTAGGGCCACAGCTCGATGAAGGCGGCGGCAATGGCCACGCCCACCAGCGCCAGCATGAAGACGGCGAGCAGGCTGCAGGCCAGCAGCAGCGGGATGTCGCGCATGGCATTGGGCTTGGGACGGTATTGCACCGAACGTCCCGTCATCGCAGCCTGCTGGCGGCGGCTGACGCGGCGTTCGACGACGAAGCTGAGCAAGGCAGGCAGCAGCAGGAGCAGGCCGATCACCGCACCGTGGTTGAAATTCTGCTGGCCCAGCACCTGCTTGTAGGCTTCCAGCGCCAGCACATTGAACTGGCCACCGATCACTTTCGGCACGCCGAAGTCGGTCACGACCAGGGTCAGCACCAGCGTGGCGGCGGAAACCAGTCCATAGCGCGCGTTGGGCAGCGTGATGGTCATGAAGCGGCGCAGCGGACTGGCGCCCATGGCGGTGGCGGCTTCGTACAGACGGGCGTCGGCCACGGACAATGCCGCCGTCATGATCAGCACCGCATGCGGGAAGGTGTTGAACACTTCGCCCAAGACGATGCCCAGCGGGCCATAGATGGTTTGCCCGCCCAGCCAGCCGCGCAGCAGGCCTTGGGTGCCGAACAGATAGACCAGGGAAATCGCGGGCATCAGCGATGGCGTCAGCAGCGGCAGCAAGGCGATCAGGCGAAATAGCGGCTTGGCGGCGATGCGGGAACGCGTCAGCGCGAAAGCGAAGACGAAGGCGGATGGCAGCACCAGCACAGCCGTCATCACGGCGATCTGGATGCTGTTCCAGGCCGCCATGGCAATGCGCGGTTCCTGCACCACGCGCAGCAGTTGCGCCGCGCCGACGAAGGCGCCGGAACGGTCCTGCAGCGCCTTGACGAAAATGGCCGACAGCGGCAGCAGCACGAACACCAGCAGCAGCGCTGCCCCGCCCCACATCAGCAGGCCAGCGAAGCGCTCGTCCGTGCTGCGCAGACTGCCGCCACGCGGCCAGGCCAGTGAGACACTCATGCAGCGCCCTCCATGAAGAAGCGCACGCGATGCGGCGGGATCGATACCGGCACGCGCTGGCCGGGCCGCAGGCTGTCGTAACCAGGTTCGCTGGCGGCGACGTCCACTATCAGCCGCACGCTGCGGTCGGCGCACAGGGACAGCATGCCGCGCCGCACTCCGCCGAGGAAATCAACGCGATCGACGATGGTCATGGTCATCGACCCGCCTGCCGTCCAATGCGGCTCGACACGTATATCTTCCGGACGGCAGAAGGCCAGCGCCGTGCGCGCGCCGGCCGGCAGGTCGTGGCCGAAAGAGATGTCGCCCACGGTCGCCAGTCCCGCTTCGTTCAGGCTGACCGGCAGCCAGTTAGCGCTGCCGACGAAATCTGCCACGAAGCGGGTGCGCGGCGAACCGTAGACCTGCTCCGGCGTGCCGACTTGCTCGATGCGGCCCTTGGCCATCACGGCAATGGTATCGGCAATCGCCAGCGCCTCTTCCTGGTCGTGCGTGACCATGATGGCGGTGATGCCCAGCTTGCGCTGCAAGGCGCGCAGTTCCTGGCGCAGGTTTTCGCGTACCTTGGCATCGAGCGCCGACAGCGGTTCGTCCAGCAGCAGCAGGCTGGGCGAAGTGGCCAGCGCGCGTGCCAGGGCGATGCGCTGCTGCTGGCCGCCGGAGAGCTGGGAGGGATAGCATTCCTGCTTGCCGTCCAATTCCACCATCTCCAGCAGCTGCGCCACGCGCTTGGCTTTTTCCTTGCGCGGCAGGCGCAGGGCATACGCGACATTTTCCGCCACGGTCAGATTGGGGAACAGCGCATAGGACTGGAACACGATGCCGTAATCGCGCAGCGCGGGCGGCAGCACGCCGATATTGCGTCCGCCCATCAGCACCACGCCGCCATCCTGCTTTTCCAGCCCGGCGATGATGCGCAGCAGGGTGGTCTTGCCGCAGCCCGAAGGACCGAGCAGGCAAAGGAATTCGCCCTGGCGCACATCGAGGGTGATATCGCCCAGCACCGTGCTGGCGCCGAAGCGCTTGTTCACGCCCTCGATGCGCAGCCAGCCCGGCGCGGGCGCTTGGCTCCGCACCGCGCCGGCCTCATCGAAGGCGGCGGATAGATTGTCCAGCCGCTCGCCAGCCAGCGCCGCCTCCTGCCCGCTCAGCGGGAAATCGCTCTGCTTCATTATTTTGGCTCAGCCTTGCCTTCGTAGCGTTTGCTCCATTCGGCCAGGATGCGTTCGCGCTCGCGCGCCGACCATTTCAGATCCTGCTTGATCAGCAGCTGTTCATAGTTGGCTGGAATGGCCGGATGCGGCACGGACACGCCGGGATAGGCGACCAGCGCGAAGTTCTTCGCATACAGCTCGTTGGCGGTGCGCGAGGCAGACCAGTCGGCCAGCTTGCGCGCCGCTTCCAGGCGTTTGCTTCCTTTGACGATGGCGGTGGCTTCCACATCCCAGCCCAGGCCTTCTTTCGGCAGGATCACATCCAGCGGCGCGCCGCCCTCTTTCAGCTTGGCCGCGCGGTATTCGAAGGCGATCCCGATGGGGAATTCGCCTGCCGCCGCCTGCTTGCAAGGCTTGGAGCCAGAGTGGGTGTACTGGCCGATATTCTCGTGCAGCTTGTCCATGAAGGCCCAGCCTTCCTTCTCGCCGAACAGGGTGAGCCAGGCCGTCACGTCGAAGTAGCCGGTACCGCTGGAGACCGGATGCGGCATGGTGATCTTGCCCTTGTATTCAGGCTTGAGCAGGTCCTTCCACGACTCCGGCTTTTTCAGGCCCAGCTTGGCCGCCTCCACGGTGTTGAAGCAGACCGCCGCGCCCCACACGTCCATACCCACCCAGCTTGGCGGACTGGCGCTGTCCACATAGCGCGCATTGAGCTTGCTGTAGTCCTTCGGCGCATACGGCAGCAGCATGCCTTCTTTTTCCAGCACCAGCAGCGAGGTGGCTGCCACGCCCATCACCACGTCGGCTTGCGGCGCGGCTTTCTCGGCCAGCAGCTTGGCGGTGATGATGCCGGTCGAATCGCGCACCCATTTGATCTTGATGTCGGGGTTATCGGCCTCGAAGCGGGCCTGGTAAGCCTTGAGCTGGTCAGCTTCCAGTGCGCTGTACACGGTCAGCGTGGTTTCCGCATGGGCCAAAGTGGCGCCCAGACTGAGGGTCAAGGTCAGGGCAAGCGGCTTGAGAGTAGCGGGGAAAGACATGCACAGCTCCATGAAGTTGAACAGGATGCCGCGCATCTTATCGGGCGAATATGACGTCGCAATGACATCTAGACGTCTATTTTAACAAAATCATTTAATCATCTAGACGTCACGATCTTGTAACAATCCCTGTTTAAGCTTCGGCGCTCAGGCAATCCGCCTAAATCTGGCACCTTCGCCACTTTCAACGGGAAGACAAGGAATGAAGAAATCTCTCATGGCCGCCGCCCTGTGCGCCTGCAGCGCCGGTCCGGCACTGGCTCAATCGAACGTAAGCATCTACGGCGTGCTTGACCTCAGCGTGGCCAGGACCACGGGCGCGATCGCCAGCACGCATACGCCCACGGCCGCCCTGCCCGCCTTCAGCGGCAACGACACCAAGATGCAGAGCGGCACGCTGCAAGGCAGCCGTATCGGCTTCCGCGGCACGGAAGACCTGGGCGGCGGCTGGTCCACCATCTTCACGCTGGAATCGGGCATCCTGGCCGACACCGGCGCCTCCGACCAGAGCGGCCTGCTGTTCGGCCGCCAGGCTTTCGTCGGCCTGAAAAACAAGGAACTGGGAACGCTCACCCTGGGCCGCCAGTATGGTCCGGAATATCTGGCGTGGAAGCTGATGGAACCGATGGATGACGGCTTCGCCGGCGCAGGCAGCAATCTGTTCGCCACCAACGGCAAGCGCGTCAACAATGCGGTGAAGTACACCACGCCCACCATGCGCGGCGTGACGGCCGATGTCCTGTATGGCTTTGGCGAGGTGGCGGACAATAAGGCCGCCAATCGCCATATCGGCAGCTCGGTGATGTATGCCGAAGGTCCGCTGACCATCCGCGCCGGCTACCACCGCCAGAACAACGCCACCGCCACCGACCATTCCACCAATTATGTGATCGGCGGCAGCTACGATTTCCGCGTGGTGAAGGCCATCATCATCAGCGGCAGCAACAAGGGAACCGGCAACACCGACAGCCGCGACCTGCTGCTGGGCGCCTCCATTCCTTTCGGTTCGAGCACCATCCTGGCCAGCTATATCCGCAAGAACGACCGCACCGTCGCCAACAAGGACGCCAACCAGTGGGCGCTGACCTATACCTACGACCTGTCCAAGCGCACCATCGCCTATGCCTCCACAGCGAAAGTGAGCAACAAGAACGGCGCCAACTACCACACGTATAGCGCCACTCTGCCCGTCGCGGGACAGACCAGCGCCGTCGCGGGTACGCGCGAGTTCAATCTCGGCCTGCGCCACTCCTTCTGATTGCCGGCGGCAGGGGGCGCATCGCTCCCTGCCCTGCTCCCAAGACGAATCGAAAGACGAAATGGAAATACGCAATGCACAGCGCGGCGACCTGCCGCGCATCGCCGCGCTGTTCTGGCAGCTCGGCTATCCCAACACCATGGCCAGCCTGGAACGGCGCTGGCCCGAATTCGAGCGGCGCGAGGGCGATTGCTGGGTGGCGCAAGTGGCCGGACAGATCGTCGGCGTGCTGACGCAGAATTACGTTCTGCCGCTGAGCACCACCAATGAATATGCCGTGGTGTCGGCCTTTGTGGTGGATGAAGCATTGCGCCGCCTGGGCGCGGGACGGGCGCTGATGGCGCATGCGGAAGCGCGGGCGCAAGCGCGCGGCTGCACGCATACGGAGCTATCGAGCAGCATGCGGCGCCAGCCCGCCCATCTGTTTTATGAGCAGGTGGGCTACCGTGAAGTGCCCAAGCGTTTCGTCAAGGATTATGCGCCGCGCGCGGCGGCGCCGGAGGATATGCGCTAGCGCTTAGAAGCGCTCGTAGCCCTGCAGATAGCGCCATTCGCCGACCGGCAGGCCGGACATGGCGATGCGGCCCAGACGGATCCGTTTCATGGCCGTGACTTTCAGGCCAACGGCAAGGCACATCTTGCGGATCTGGCCCGGCTTCGGACCTTTGATGGCGAAGCGCAGGCGGCCTTCGTTCTGCCAGCTGACCTTGGCGCTGCCCTGGTTCAGCTGCGCCAAGCCGTTTTCGGCAATCGCACCATCCACATCGACGATGATTTCCTGCTCCACCGTGTCGGCATCCTGCACCAGCTTGCGCGCCACGCGGAAGTCCTGGGTGAACACGCACAGGCCGCTGGCCATATCGTCCATCGGCAGCGCCAGCGTCAGATTCACGAAGTGGCGCTTGAGGAAGCGCTGCTTCTGCGCCTCGGCCGAACGCGCCTCTTCCTTCAGACGCGCCTGCGGCGCGGCACCGGCCGGCTTGTGCATCACGATGGTCACAGGCAGGATCTCGGTCGGCTCGGCATTTGCCGCCAGCACCACCTGCTGGTGCGCCGCGACGCGCGCGCCCGCTTCTTCCACCAGCACCCCGTCCACGCTCACATAAGCGCCTTCGATATACAGCTCGGCCTCGCGGCGCGAACATGGCAGCATTTCCGCCACGCGCTTGGAGAGGCGGATCGTCGTTTCTTCAGTCATGAGTCACTCTTCTACCGCGTCCGCCGCGGCGTGTTCGGCTTTTTCCAGATGGCTGCTGTAGAAGCGCTGGCCCATTTCTTCCAGGCCCAGGGTTTCCAGCACTTCCTGCAGGCGCTCGCTCGGACGGCGGCGCGGCAGATTCTTGTAGGTGGCGATGATGAGTTCATTCTTCATCGAATGCTCCCAGCCCACCAGCTCCGTCACATTGACCTGGTAACCATGCGCTTCCAGCTGCAGACAACGCAAGACATTGGTGATCTGGCTGCCGAATTCGCGCGTATGGATCGGGTGGCGCCAGATTTCGGTCAACGCGTTTTTCGCCAGCGCCTTGCCCTTGTTCTTGCGCAGCACGGACGCCACTTCGGCCTGGCAGCAAGGCACCAGCACCATGTATTTGGCGCGCTTTTTCAGCGCGAAATCGATGGCGTCGTCGGTTGCGGTATTGCAAGCATGCAGGGCGGTGACGATATCGATCTGCTGCGGCAGCAGCTCGGATTGGGTGGATTCGGCCACCGACAGCGGCAGGAAGGACATGCCGGGGAAGTCGAACTTCGCCGCCAGCTCCTGCGAACGCTGCACCAGCTCTTCGCGCGTTTCGATGCCGTAGATGTGCGAGCCGTCGCTCAGCGCCTTGAAGAACAGGTCATAGATGATGAAGCCCAGATAGGACTTGCCCGCGCCATGGTCGACCAGGGAAATGCTCTTGCCCGTGGCCTGCACCTCTTTCAGCAGCGGCTCGATGAACTGGTACAGGTGGTAGACCTGCTTCAGCTTGCGGCGGCTGTCCTGATTCAGCTTGCCGTCGCGCGTGAGGATGTGCAGCTCCTGCAGCAGCGCGACCGACTGGCCGGGCTTCACTTCAGGGATATCGGTTACGGTGGCCGCCAATGGCGCGGCCGCTTTCTTATTTGGCTTCATCGATCCATGCCTGCTGAACCGCTTCCAGTACTTTCTCGCCGCCGCGCTTATGGTCGTCGTCGAACTCTTCCAGATCGACGATCCAGTTGTGCAGGTCGGTGAAGCGGATCGTGGTCGGGTCCACGTCCGGGTGCTTGTCGTACAGCGCTTCGGCAATCGCCGTAATATCAGTCCATTTCATCGCTGGCTCCGCGTATCAGTGGCCGCCTTCGCTGGCGTGGTTGATGGTGTATTTCGGAATTTCGACGACCAGGTCTTCTTCCGCCACGATGGACTGGCAGGACAGGCGCGAGACCGCTTCCAGGCCCCAGGCCTTGTCCAGCAGGTCTTCCTCGGTGTCGGTGGCTTCGTTCAGGGAGTCGAAGCCCTCGCGCACCAGCACGTGGCAGGTGGTGCAGGCGCAGGATTTCTCGCAGGCGTGCTCGATATGGATGTCGTTCTCCAGCAGCACGTCGCAAACGGACTTGCCGGCAGGGGCTTCGATCACGGCGCCTTCAGGGCACAGCTTCGCGTGGGGCAGGACTACGATTTGTGGCACTTGTTACCTCTTCAAATATTCAGTTTGGATTTACGCTACCTGGTCCAGCGCCTTGCCCGCCAGTGCGCTGCGCACACTGCGGTCCATGCGGCGCGAGGCGAATTCCTCGGTGCCCTGGGCCAGCGCTTCCACTGCGGCCTTGACGGCCTGGTGATCGACCGCGCCAGTGAGCGATTGCTCGACCACGGCGCGGGTGCTCGCCATCAGCACGTCAACCGCCGCGCGCTCTTCGGCCGACAGCAGGGCCGCGTCCTCGTCCAGCGCCACTTGCGTCGCCAGCATGATGCGTTCGGCTTCGACCTGCTCTTCGCGCAGGGCGCGCGCCTTCATATCGGCATCGGCCGAGCTGTAGGAATCCTGCAGCATGCGCGCCACGTCGTCGTCGCCCAAGCCGTAGGACGGCTTGACGGTGATCGAAGCTTCCACGTTCGAGCGCAGCTCGCGCGCCGAGACCGACAGCAGGCCATCGGCATCGACCTGGTAGGTGATGCGGATGCGCGCCGCGCCAGCCGCCATCGGCGGAATGCCGCGCAGCTCGAAGCGCGCCAGCGAGCGGCAGTCGGAGACCAGTTCGCGTTCGCCCTGCAGCACATGTACCGCCAGCGCGGTCTGGCCATCCTTGAAGGTGGTGAATTCCTGGGCGCGGGCGCAAGGAATGGTGGAATTGCGCGGGATGATCTTCTCGACCAGGCCGCCCATGGTTTCGATACCCAGCGACAGCGGGATCACGTCCAGCAGCAGCCAGTCGTCGCCCGCCGCGCGGTTGCCCGCCAGCAGATTGGCCTGCACGGCGGCGCCCAGCGCCACCACCTTGTCCGGATCGATATTCGCGTGCGGGATGGTGTGGAAGTAGTCGCCCACGGCGCGCTGCACATGCGGCATGCGGGTGGCGCCGCCCACCATCACCACGCCGTCGATATCGTCGGCGTCCACATTGGCGTCGCGCAGCGATTTCTTCACGGCGTTCATGGTCTTGGCGACCAGGTGCTTGGTGATGTCGGCGAAGGTTTCGGCGCTGATGCGCAGATGCACTTCCTCGCCCGAATTCAGCACCGCGTCCACCGTCACTTCGGACTTGGTGGACAGCAGTTCCTTCGCTTCGCGCGCTTTCACCATCAGGATGGCGGTGTCTTCATCGGACAGCGGGGCCAGTTTTTCCTGCTCGTGAATCCAGCAGAACAGGCGGTGGTCGAAGTCATCGCCGCCCAGCGCGGAGTCGCCTCCGGTGGACAGCACTTCAAACACGCCCTTGCTCAGTTTCAGGATGGAGATATCGAAGGTGCCGCCGCCCAGGTCATACACGGCGAACAGGCCTTCCGAACCATTGTCGAGGCCATAGGCGATGGCGGCGGCGGTCGGCTCGCTCAGCAGGCGCAGCACGTTCAGGCCGGCCAGCTGGGCCGCGTCCTTGGTGGCCTGGCGCTGCGCGTCGTCGAAATAGGCCGGCACGGTGATCACCGCGCCCACCAGCTCGTCGCCCAGCGCATCTTCGGCGCGCTGGCGCAGGGTGGCCAGGATCTGGGCCGACACCTCGACCGGGCTTTTCACGCCGGCCACGGTCTTCAGCTGCACCATGCCGGGCGCGTCGACGAATTCATACGGCAGGTTTTCCGCGTACGCCACATCCTTCAGGCCACGGCCCATGAAGCGCTTCACCGAGACGATGGTATTGCGCGGATCGGTGGTCTGGTGCGCCATGGCCTTGTAGCCGATGTTCGCATGGCCGTTCGGCAGATAGCGCACCACGGAAGGCAGCAGGGAATGCCCTTCCTCGTCGCGCAACACCTCGGGGATGCTGCTGCGCACGGTGGCGACCAGCGAATTGGTGGTGCCCAGATCGATGCCGACGGCCAGACGGTGCTGGTGCGGCGCGGTGGACATGCCTGGTTCGGAGATTTGCAGAAGTGCCATGTGAAACCTGTTTTTCTGTATGCACCGGCTAGCGCGCCGGCATTCGCCAAGCCTGTATCAGGCTTCGATGGCGTCGAAGGCGAAGCGGACTTCTTCGCCGAATTTTTCGAGGAACATCAGCGCCCGCACACCCTGGGCGGCGCCATGGAAATCGCCGCCGCCGATCTGCGTTTCGATTTCCAGCAGCTGCAGCTTGCGCGCGCCGCGCAGCTGGCCATCGAGCTTGTCGAGCAGGTCGGCGTCCTTGGCGGCGCGCGCCTCGGCCAGCTCTTCGCGCCACTCCATCTGCTGCATCAGGAAAGCCATCGGCATCGAGGTATTCGATTCCACCTTCAGATCGACGCCATTCAGCTCGCACAGGTACTGCGCGCGCTTCTGCGGATTCTTCAGGGTCTGGTAAGCCTCGTTGGCGCGCGTCGCCCACTGCATCGCCACGCGCTTTTCAGCGTCACTGGCGTTGACGAATTTATCCGGGTGGACGCGGCTCTGCACTTCGCGGTAGGCGGCGTCCAGGGCGGCGCTGTCCACGGCGAACTGCTGCGGCAGTTGAAAGAGGTCGAAATGGTTTTGCACGGCCGGCCAGTCAGATACGGAAGCTTTCGCCGCAGCCGCAGGCGTCTTTCTCGTTCGGGTTATTGAACTTGAAGCCTTCGTTCAGGCCTTCGCGGGCAAAATCGAGTTCGGTGCCGTCGATGTATGGCAGGCTTTTCGGGTCGACGAAGACCTTCACTCCGTGCGACTCGAAGACGCTGTCCTCGGCCGCTGCGTCATCCACGTATTCCAGCTTGTACGCCAGTCCCGAGCAGCCGGTGGTGCGCACGCCGAAGCGCAGGCCGATGCCCTTGCCGCGCCGTTCGATATACCGGCTGATGTGTTTCGCTGCCTTCTCGGTCAGTGTGATTGCCATACTCTTCTCCGTGGCCGATTTAGGCTGCGTGTTTGGCCTTGTAGTCCTGCACTGCGGCCTTGATGGCGTCTTCCGCCAGGATGGAGCAGTGGATCTTCACTGGCGGCAGGGCCAGTTCTTCCGCGATCTGGGTGTTCTTGATGGCCAGCGCCTGGTCCAGGGTCTTGCCCTTCACCCATTCGGTCACCAGCGAGCTCGAAGCGATGGCCGAACCGCAGCCATAGGTCTTGAACTTCGCGTCTTCGATCAGGCCGTCCGCGCCGACCTTGATCTGCAGCTTCATCACGTCGCCGCAGGCCGGGGCGCCGACCATGCCGGTGCCCACGGTTTCATCGCCTTTTTCGAAGGCGCCCACATTGCGCGGATTTTCGTAGTGGTCGAGAACTTTTTCCGAGTAAGCCATTTTGATGCTCCTAATAATTCAACGTATGACGGCGGCGCGATCAGTGCGCGGCCCACTGGATCGAGTTGATGTCGATCCCTTCCTTGAACATATCCCACAGCGGGGACAGTTCGCGCAGCTTGTTCACCTTGGACTTCATCAGCTCGATGGCGAAGTCGATATCCTTCTCGGTCGTGAAGCGGCCGATGGTGAAGCGGATCGAGCTATGCGCCAGTTCGTCGCTGCGGCCCAGGGCGCGCAGCACATAGGACGGCTCCAGGCTGGCCGAAGTACAGGCCGAACCGGACGACACGGCCAGGTCTTTCACCGCCATGATCAGCGACTCGCCTTCCACGTAGTTGAAGCTGACGTTCAGGTTGTGCGGCACGCGGTGTTCCATATCGCCGTTGATATACACCTCTTCGATCTGCTGCAGGCCTTGCGCCAGACGGTCGCGCAGCGCCTTGATGCGGGCGATTTCGCTGTCCATCTCTTCCTTGGCGATGCGGAAAGCCTCGCCCATGCCCACGATCTGGTGGGTCGGCAGGGTGCCCGAGCGCAGGCCGCGCTCATGGCCGCCGCCGTGCATCTGCGCTTCGATGCGCACGCGCGGCTTGCGGCAGACGTACAGCGCGCCCACGCCTTTCGGGCCATAGGTCTTGTGGGCGGTGAAGGTCATCAGGTCGCACGGCGTTTTCTGCAGGTCGATCGCCACCTTGCCGGTCGCTTGCGCGGCGTCGCAGTGGAAGATGATTTTCTTTTCGCGGCACAGGGCGCCGATTTCATCGATCGGCTGGATCACGCCGATCTCGTTATTCACCAGCATCACGGAGACCAGGATGGTGTCGGGACGGATGGCGGCGCGCAGCTGCTCGACGCTGATCAGGCCATTGTCCTGCGGGTCGAGGTAGGTGGCTTCGAAGCCCACGCGTTCCAGTTCGCGTACGGTGTCCAGCACGGCCTTGTGCTCGGTCTTCACCGTGATGATGTGCTTGCCCTTGGTCTTGTAGAACTGGGCGGCGCCCTTGATCGCCAGATTGTTGCTCTCGGTCGCGCCGGAGGTCCAGATGATTTCGCGCGGATCGGCGTTCACCAGGGCCGCCACCTGGGCGCGCGCCTCTTCCACCGCCGCTTCCGCCGTCCAGCCATACATATGGCTGCGCGACGCCGCATTGCCGAACTGTTCGCGCAGATACGGGATCATCTTGTCCGCCACGCGCGGATCGATCGGCGTGGTGGCCGAATAATCCATATAGATCGGGAAGTGCGGGGCCGTGTGGAAGTCCACCGGGGCAACCTGGGCAACGTTCTTTTCAGGGGCGTTCATCAATTACTCCAATACTAGTGCAGCGTGTGTTTAACCGAGCGCGGCGCGGTGCATGACGACCACGTTTTGATCAGCATTTTTTAGCTTCTGTTGGTCCACCAGATCCTGCAGCGACACAGAATCCAGGTAATCGACCATTTTTTCGTTCAAGGTGGTCCACAATTCATGGGTCATGCAGCGGGCGCCGGTGGCGTGGTCGGCGCCATGGCAGTTTTCCTTCCCGCCGCACTGGGTTGCATCAAGCGGTTCATCGACCGCGATAATGATGTCGGCAACCGTCACCTTGTCCGCCCGGCGCGCCAGGCTGTAGCCGCCGCCGGGACCGCGGATCGATTCCACGATTTCGTGGCGGCGCAACTTGCCGAACAGTTGCTCCAGATAGGACAGCGAAATCGCCTGCCGCTGGCTGATGCCGGACAGCGTGACCGGGCCTTTGCCCTGGCGCATCGCCAAATCGATCATCGCGGTTACTGCAAAACGGCCTTTGGTGGTCAGACGCATCACAACCTCGGTTCAACTCAGTTAAAATATCGTGCTTACAACCAATCGCATTTCCCGATTAGTTGAACGATTTAGTCAAGTATATCAAACTTGGCTATCTTTGTCAGGCGCCCCCAAAACCGCCTGCGGGGATCTGCTTGTGTCCCCGCCGCCCATTATTTCAGGGCTTCAGCAGATTCATCGGCCCGAACAGGGCGTGCATTTCCTTATTCGCAATAAACGACAGGTTATACGGGTGTTCCGCGACAATCTGCGGCATATTCTTAACCACGGGCAACTTATTCAGCTGTTCAGCGATCTTGCCCCACAGCACCAGCTTGGGCGCCTGCGGCGCCAGCGCGGCGACCACCGTCTCGAAGAAAGGCAGCCAGGCGCGCGCATCGATGGCCGGCGCCACGTGGGCGCGGAATACCAGGGAAGCGTTGAGCAGCAGGAAACCCTGTTCCATCAGCCGCGTCTGCATCTCGGCCAAGGTGGCGATGGCGCCGCCGGCACGGGCCCGGCTGGCCACGGCGGCCAGAGCGGCGCCGGCGGTATTGTCCTGCGCCAGCTGGCCGTCGGCCACCAGCAGCATCTTCATGAAATTGCGCAGCGAAGTGGCCTTGTTGACCGGCTTCGACAGGCCGCCATCCGCCTCCTCCGACCACAGGCCACGCACCGCTCCATCCATGAAGCAGACCCCGGTTGCGCTCTCGGCACGCGGATACGGCCCCTCGCCCACCAGCACATAGCGCACCTGCGCCATGGGCAGGGCGAAGGCGGCGAACAGACGCATCTCGGTGGGCAGGTAGTCATCCGCCGCCAGCGCGGGCAGATAGGCGGGATTGGCAGCCGCCATCGCTTCCAGCCCCTGCAGCAAGACCGGCCGCCACGAGGGATGGGCACGGTCAAGGGCTTGCAGGATGGGCGCTGGGATAGTCATGAGGGGAAACGGCCTGAAATCAAAGGCAGGATTGTACCGCAACGCAGCATGGCCTGCTGCGCCGGCATGCCTTTGGGAAACGCTTAACTTGCGCCGAGCAAGTCGTTGGCGTTGAGGATGGCGAAGGCGATTTCAGGATGGCGTTCCAGGCAGCGCCGCACGGCGGCCGGCACCGCCTGGCGCGTCTTGCGGCACAGGCCGGGACGCTGGCCCAGCTGGATCACAAAGCCGCGCATGGTGCGCACCTCGTTGGTGCCGGGCGCGATGCTCAGGGACACGCCGAGCTGTTCCTGCAGGCGCCGGCCTACGCGCATCAGTTCGGCATGACTGGCGATCGCTTCGATGCGCTCGATCAGGCGCTTTTCCTCTTCCTTGGTCAAGCGCAGCACGCGCTGGTCAGCCTGGGGATCGGCCAGCAGCCGTTCGCGCTCGCAATCGCAAGCGCCAGGCGGGCACTCCTTGCGCAGCGGCGGCTGGGCGCTGTGCAAGTTATGCGAATTGAGCGGATTGGCTTCAGACATGGAAGAACTCCGGCGGATGCGTTCGAGTATGCGGTGGCGGCCGGCTGCTGTCAAACCAGGCCGTGGCAATTTAGCGTGTGCATATTGTGCTGCGCAACAGCCTGACGTAAAGTGCACAAGCACCCCCGCTCCATCACCAGCCCGGCAGGAGACCCATTGGCACAGACCATCAGTATGCTGGCAGAACCGGACCACCGTGCCGACCTGCACTTCCTCCGGGTGCCCGGCGAGATGGGCGCCTTGATCGCCGCCCATGACTGGCAGGCCACGCCGCTGGGCGATCTGCGCCAGTGGCCACAAAGCCTGCGCACCGCGATCAACCTGATACTCAATTCCACCCAGCCGATGTGGATCGGCTGGGGGCCGGACATCACCTTTCTCTACAACGATGCCTATATCGACGTGCTCAGCCTGGCCAAGCATCCGCGCGCGCTGGGCCGGCCGGCGCGCGAGGTCTGGTCCGAGCTGTGGGACTATTGCGGGCCGCTGGCCGACCGCGTGTTCCAGCATGGCGAAGCCTGCATGGTGGAAAAGGCGCAATTCTTCATGAGCCGCGGAGGCTGGCGCGAAGAGACCTGGTATGCCTTCACCTACAGCCCCATCGTGGACGAGGGCGGTGCGGTCGGCGGCCTGTTCTGTCCCTGCGTCGACGTCACCACAGCCAATCTGCATACGCGCCGCCTGACCACGCTGTCCGACCTGGCCGCCACCACGCTGCGCCAGGACAATGTCGTGTCCGCCTGCGCCGCGGCGGCGGCCGTGCTCGGTGAAAATCCAGCCGAGATTCCCTTTGCCCTGCTCTACCTGTTCGATCCGGCCACCGGCAGCGCCCGCCTGGCGCAGGCGGTCCATGTTGAAGGCGGAAGCGAGCTGGCGCCGCCCCTGGTGGAACTGGAGGCGGGCCGGCGGCCACATGCCGGCTGCCCCTGGCCTTTCACCCAGGTCTACCAACAAGGCGCCACAGTGGCACTGGCCATCGACGCCCTGCCCGGCCTGCCGCTCGGCCTGGCCGGCCAGCGCGTGCACCAGTGCCTGGCCCTGCCCCTGTCCATGCCCGGCTATGAGCGGCCGATCGGCATGCTGGTGGCCGGCGTCAGTCCGGCGCGGCCGCTGGACGGCGCCTACCGCAGCTTTTTCGAACTGGTCACAGGCCAGGTCGCCGCCGCCGTGCAGAAAGCCATGGCCGACGAGGAACGCCAGCGCCGCGCCGAAGCGCTGGCGGAGCTGGACCGCGCCAAGACCGCCTTCTTCAGCAATATCAGCCATGAATTCCGCACCCCGCTGACCCTGATGCTGGCACCCATCGAAGATGCGCTGGCCGATCCCGTCCAGCGCCTGGCGCCGCCGCAGCGCGCCCGGCTCGAACTGGCGCAGCGCAACGCCCTGCGCCTGCAAAAGCTGGTGAACACCCTGCTCGACTTCTCGCGCGTGCAGGCCGGGCGCATGCAGGCCAGCTACCGCCGCGTTGACCTGTGCGCGCTGACGCGCGATCTGGCCAGCGGCTTCCGCTCCATCATGGAGGGCGCCGGCCTGGCCCTGCACGTGCGCTGCGAAACGCTGCAGGCCGAGACCTGGGTCGATGTGGCGATGTGGGAAAAAATCGTGCTCAACCTGCTGTCGAACGCCTTCAAGTTCACTTTCGACGGCAGCGTCACGGTCGACCTGGTGCAGCGCGGCCAGGAAGCCGTGCTGCGCATCCGCGATACCGGCGTCGGCATCGACGGGCCGCAACAGGAACGCCTGTTCGAACGCTTCCACCGCGTCGAAGGCGCGCGTGCCCGCACCTTCGAAGGATCCGGCATCGGCCTGGCCCTGGTGCGCGACCTGGTCGAGCTGCACCAGGGCCGCATCGCCGTGGAGAGTACACCGGATCACGGCAGCTGCTTCACCATTGCCCTGCCCCTGGGCCGCGCCCATCTGCCCGACGACCAGTTGGTGGACGAAGATGCGGCCCAGCATGCGCCCAGCCGCGCGCTGGAAGCCTATACCGCCGAAGCGCGGCGCTGGCTGCCCGGCGAAGACGAGGCGCCAGCCGCCGGTCCGGCAAACGGCGGCGAAGCGGCCGCCGACAGCGCACCGGCCCTCTTCCCGGCGCCAGCAGGCACGGCGCGCATCCTGATCGCCGACGACAACGCCGATATGCGCGGCTATGTGGCGCGCCTGCTGCGCCCGCACTGGCAGGTGCACAGCGTGGCCAATGGCCTGGAGGCGCTGGCGGCGGCGCGCAGCCAGCGTCCCGACCTGATCCTGAGCGATGTGATGATGCCGCAGCTGGACGGCTTTGGCCTGATCCAGTCCCTGCGCGCCGACCAGGCCTTGCAGGACATTCCGCTGATGCTGCTCTCGGCCCGCGCCGGCGAAGAGGCGCGCATCGAGGGCATGAATGCCGGGGCCGACGACTACCTGGTCAAGCCCTTCAGCGCGCGCGAGCTGCTGACGCGGGTGGAGTCCCAGCTGCTGCGCGGTCGCCAGCGCGCCGGCGAACGCGCCGAGGCCGAACGCCTGGCACAAGCGCGGCGCGAAGCGGAAATCGCCAGCCGCGCCAAGGATGAATTCCTGGCCATGCTCAGCCATGAGCTGCGCAACCCGCTCTCGCCCATCCTCAGCGCCACGCAGCTGATGCGGCTGAAGGGTGTGGCGAATATCGAGAAGGAGCTGGCCGTGATCGAGCGCCAGTCCCAGCATCTGGTGGGGCTGGTGGACGATCTGCTCGACGTGGCCCGCATCACCCAGGGCAAGATCGAGCTGCGCTGCGAACGCTGCGAGTTGTCCGCCCTGATCGCGCGGACGCTGGAAACGGTGGCGGCCCTGGTGCAGGAGCGGCGCCACCAGCTGGTGCTGAATGTACCGCCGCGCGGCCTGGCAGTGCACGCCGATCCGCTGCGCCTGACCCAGGTGTTTACCAATCTGCTGACCAACGCCGTCAAGTACACCAATAACGGCGGCCGCATCGAGGTGTGCGCCGTGGCAGAACAGGGTTGGGCCGTGGTGCGCATCAGCGATAACGGCATCGGCATCGCGCCGGATATGCTGTCCCGCCTGTTCGGCAAATTCGTACAGGAACGCCAGGCGCTGGACCGCTCGCGCGGCGGCCTGGGACTGGGCCTGGCCATCGTGCACAGCTTCGTCGAGCTGCATGGCGGCAGCATCGAGGCCCGTAGCGCTGGACTGGCCCAGGGCAGCATGTTCGAGCTGCGCCTGCCCCTGCTGTCTGCATAGGAAAAGCTTGCCAGCCGCAGCAATGTAGTGGAATATTTCCAGCATATTCACTGACGGCTGAGGTGTGCGTGTGACGGCTCCCGACCTTTCGAAGCTGAAGATAGAACGCAGTGCGAATACCCAGTTGCCGGGCCAGCGCTCGCGGCGCCGGCGCTGGCTGCGCAATGGCCTGATCGTGCTGGCCCTGGCGGCCGCCGGCGCCTTCCTCCTGCGTTCGGGCGGCGGCAAGGTCAATGTGGACACCGTCAGCGTGGCCCAGGCCTACCCCTCGCAGAACTACACTGTATTGAATGCCACCGGCTATGTAGTGGCCCAGCGCAAGGCCGCGCTCTCGTCCAAGGCCACCGGGCGGCTGGAGTGGCTGGGCGTGCTCGAAGGCAGCCGTGTGTTGAAGGACGAGGTGGTGGCGCGCCTGGAAAGCCGCGACGTCAGCGCCACCTTGGGCCAGGCCCAGGCCAATGTGAAGCTGGCAGTGGCCAACCTGGAACAGGGCCAGGCCGAGCTGCAGGATGCGCAGAACGCCTTCCAGCGCGCCGGCGAACTCCTGAACCAGAAATTCATCGCCGCCGCCAGCTACGACGCGGCCCAGGCCCGCTACAACAAGGCCAAGGCCGCCATCGCCGCCCAGCGCGCCGGCATCGCGGCAGCCCAGGCCAATGCCCGCGCCGCGCAAGTGGCGGTGGACCAGACCCTGATCCGCGCCCCCTTCAACGGCGTGGTGCTGACCAAGAACGCCAATGTGGGCGACAACATCACCCCCTTCTCTTCCGCCGCCGACAGCAAGGGCGCGGTCGTCACCATCGCCGATATGGACACGCTGGAGGTGGAGGCCGATGTGTCGGAATCGAGCCTGGCGCGCATCAAGGTGGATCAGCCGGCCGAAATCCAGCTCGACGCCTTCCCCGACCTGCGCCTGGCGGGTGTGGTGTCGCGCATGGTGCCGACCGTGGACCGCAGCAAGGCCACCCTGCTGGTGAAGGTGCGCTTCCTGGAACACGATTCGCGCGTGCTGCCGGATATGAGCGCCAAGGTGGCCTTCCTCTCGAAAGCGGTGCCGCCGGAAGACCGCCAGGCGCTGACCGCCGTGCAGCCGGCCGCCATCGTCAAGCGCGATGGCAAGGACGTGGTCTTCGTGGTGGCCGGCGAGAAGGCGCGCCAGACCGTGGTGACAGCGGGCCGCAAGGTGGGGGAACTGGTGCAGGTCGGCGGCGTCAAGCCGGGCGACAAGGTCGTGCTCAAGCCGGACGAGAAACTGAAGGATGGCCAGGCCGTGGCCGTAGTCAAAAAATGAGCACGCCGCCGCTGGTGCAGATCGAGCATCTGGTGAAGTCCTACCGCCGCGGCGACCAGGTGGTGCAGGTACTGACCGATATCACGCTGGATATCCAGGCCGGCGATTTCACGGCCCTGATGGGGCCATCCGGCTCGGGCAAGAGCACCCTGCTCAACCTGATCGCCGGCATCGACAAGCCGGACAGCGGTCTGCTGCGCGTAAACGGCCTGGATATCGCCGGCATGTCCGAAAGCGCGCTGGCCGCCTGGCGCGCCGCCAATGTGGGCTTCATCTTCCAGTTCTATAACCTGATGCCGGTGCTGTCGGCTTTCGAGAACGTGGAGCTGCCGCTGCTATTGACGCCGCTCTCGCGCCGCGAACGGCGCGAACGGGTGGAGATGACGCTGGCCATGGTCGGCCTGTCCGACCGCATGGACCATGTGCCAAACGAGCTGTCCGGCGGCCAGCAGCAGCGCGTAGCCATTGCGCGCGCCATCGTCACCGATCCCACCCTGCTGGTGGCCGACGAGCCGACCGGGGATCTGGACCGTCACTCGGCCGGCGAGGTGCTGGCCCTGCTGAACCGCCTGAACCGCGAGCTGGGCAAGACCATCATCATGGTCACGCACGACGCCCACGCGGCCCAGCAGGCGCGCACCCTGGTACATCTGGAAAAGGGCGAGCTGACACGGGAGGCCGCGCCGGCTTGAAGCCGCGCCTGCGCCGCCATGTACCTGCTCCGCCTCATCTCCCGCAACGCCTTGCGCCACAAGCTGCGCACGGCGCTGACGGTACTCGGGCTGGTGGTCGCCACGCTGTCCTTCGGCCTGCTGCAGACCGTGGTCGACGCCTGGTACTCCGGCGCGGAAGGCGCTTCGGCCACCACGCTGGTGACGCGCAACGCCACCTCGCTGGTGTTTCCGCTGCCGCTGTCCTATCAGGAGCGCGTGCGCGCCGTGGATGGCGTGTCCGGCGTCGGCTACGCCAACTGGTTCGGCGGCATCTATCAAGACCCAAAAAACTTCTTCGCCCAGTTCGCCATTTCCGGCAAGAGCTATCTGGACATCTATCCCGACTACCTGCTGCCGGAAGCCGAGCGCAGCGCCTTCCTGCGCGACCGCAAGGGCGCTATCGTCGGCCGCAAGCTGGCCATGCAATACGGTTTCAAGGTGGGCGACATCATTCCGCTGCGCGGCACCATCTTCCCCGGTCAATGGGAATTCGTGGTGCGCGGCATTTACGACGGGCGGCAAAGCACGACCAATACCGCCACCATGTTCTTCCACTGGGATTACATCAACGAGGTGGTGAAACGCAGCATTCCGCGCCGCGCCAACCAGGTCGGCGTCTACGTGGTGCAGATCGCCCATGCCGAGGACGCGGCGGCCATCTCCGGCGCCATCGACGCCCAGTTTCGCAACTCGCTGGCCGAAACGCTGACGGAAACCGAGAAGGCCTTCCAGCTCGGCTTCGTCTCCATGTCGGAAGCGATCGTGGTAGCGATCCGCGTGGTGTCCTTCGTGGTGATCGTCATCATCATGGCGGTGATGGCCAACACCATGGCGATGAGCGCGCGCGAACGGCTGGCCGAATACGCCACGCTCAAGGTGCTGGGCTTCGGCCCCGGCTATCTGGCCGTCCTGATTTTCGGCGAGTCGATGCTGCTCGCGCTGGCCGGAGCGGCGCTCGGCATCCTGCTGCTGTTCCCCGTCGCCGCGGCCTTTGCCGCCGCCATGGGCACCATGTTCCCGGTATTCCAGGTGTCGCCGCTGACGGTGGCGCTGCAGCTGCTGTCGGCCATGGCGGTGGGCCTGGTGGCGGGCATTGCGCCCACCCTGCGCGCCACCCGCGTGAATATCGTCGAAGGCTTGCGCAGCATAGGATGAGACGATGAAGATCCCCTTCTCCTATATCGCGCGCAATCTCTGGGCCAGGCGGCTGACCACCGTGCTCACGGCGGGCGGCCTGGCCCTGGTGGTCTTCGTCTTCGCCACGGTGCTGATGCTGGACGAGGGCTTGCGCACCACCCTCGTCACCACCGGCGAATACGACAACGTGGTGCTGATACGGCGCGCGGCGGAAACCGAGGTGCAGAGCGGCGTGGAGCGGCGCCAGGCCAGCATCGCCGGCAGCCATGCCGCGCTGGCCCTGGGCACGGACGGGGCGCCGCTGCTGTCGAAGGAAACGGTGGTGCTGATTTCCCTGGTCAAGCGCAGCTCGGCCAAGCCCTCCAATGTGGTGATACGCGGCATCGGCCTGCAAGGCATGGCGCTGCGGCCGCAAGTGAAGCTGACCCAGGGCCGCATGTTCCGTCCCGGCGCCTCGGAGATCATCGCCGGCGCCAGCATCGCGCGCCGTTTTGCCGGCGCGGGCATCGGCGAAACTCTGCGCTTCGGCCAGCGCGAATGGACCGTGGTCGGCCTGTTCGACGCAGGCAATAGCGGCTTTGACTCGGAAATCTGGGGCGACGCCGAACAATTGATGCAGGCCTTCCGCCGCAACGCCTATTCCTCGGTGATCGCGCGCCTGAACGACGGCAGCCGCTTCGAAGCCTTCAAGCAGGAGATCGAGGCCGATCCGCGCCTGACGCTGGAGGCCAAGCGCGAGCAGGTGTTCTACTCCGACCAGTCGAGAGCCCTGTCCAACTTCATCAGCATCCTCGGCATGGTGCTGTCGGTGATCTTCTCGATCGGCGCCATGATCGGCGCCACCATCACCATGTATGCCTCGGTCGCCAACCGCGTGGGCGAGATCGGCACCTTGCGCGCATTGGGCTTTCAGCGCCGCAGCATCCTCGCCGCCTTCCTGGCCGAGGCCATGCTGCTGGCCGTGCTGGGCGGCGCGGTGGGCCTGTTCTTCGCTTCATTCATGCAATTCATCTCCTTCTCCACCACCAACTTCCAATCCTTCGCCGAACTGGCTTTCGGCTTCCGCCTGAACCCGGCGATTGTGCTCAAAACCCTCGTCTTTTCGCTGCTCATGGGCTTTGTCGGCGGCTTCCTGCCGGCCCTGCGCGCGGCCCGCATGCAGATCGTCGATGCACTAAGAGCGGCCTGACCATCCGCCGAAAAAGGCTGGCAAAATCGTCATGATCATTGCTTTAAAAGAAATCTTGCATGTTAAACTTTCCTTCAAGCAAATCGCCTTTCCCAGATACCTAGTCCCTCCTTATGTCAGTATCCTTCCCGCGTTTTGCCCTGACCAAGCTTGTTTGCCTGCTCGCCTTATGCGGTCTGGTACGGGCGGAACCGGACGCGAACCAGAGACAGATTCTTGTGCTGTACTCCATGGGCGCCGACTCGGCTTCGCTCTGGCAACGCCAGGTGCACAAGGGCTTGTACGATGAACTTGGCAGCCAGCAGCGCGGCAGCACGCCGGCTATTTTCGAGGAGCGCTTCGACGCCCTGCGCGTCGGCGAAAGCGCCTCGCGCGAAAGCATGGCGCCCTATCTGCGCACCAAGTACGCCAATATCAAATTCGACGCCATCGTCACCGAGAACTATGTGGCGGCCGATTTCCTCGACGCCCATCCCGGCCTGTTCGCCGGCGTGCCGCGCTACTACGTCAACCACGGCAAGCATGACTGGACTCCGGCCAACGCCACCGGCCTGGAAGTGAAAAGCGATTTCGCGCGCGCCATCGGCGTGATCCCGCAGACCGCGCCCCAGGTCAAGCGCATTGTGGTGGTCGGCGACGGCAGCGCGCGCGTGCAGGGCTGGATCCGCAATGTGCGCGCGCTGGAGCCGCAATACGCCGGCCGCATCGCCTTCGAATACTGGGACGACTATCTGTTTGAAGACCTGCCGCAGCGCGCGGCGGGACTGGACGGCAGCACTGCCCTCTTCATCATGGGCGCCACGCGCGACCGCGCCGGCAAGCTGATGCCCCCGCCGGAACTGGCGCGCCGCCTGACCCAGGTATCGCAGGCGCCGATCTTCACCCATATCGGTTCGGTGGTGCAGCCGGGCGTGATCGGCGGCTATGTGGTGAGCGGCGAACATATCGGCCGCGCCATCGCGCGCATCCTGCAGGGACAGCCGGGCAAAAGCTTCGATGTGCAAACCTATATGTTCGACTATCCAACCGCGCAGCGCTTCCACATCCGCAATGCACCGGAAGGCTCGGTGTGGCTGAACCGGCCGCACAATGTCTGGGACTTGTACCGCTGGCAGATCATCGCGGGCCTCAGCCTGATCGGACTGGAAGGGGTGCTGATTACCGCCCTGGTGCTGGCCCTGCGCGACCGCCGCCGCACGCTGGCGACGCTCAACGAAGAGCGCAACAGCCTGGAGGACCGCGTCCTGCAGCGCACGCTGGAACTGCTGATGGCCAACAAGAAGCTGGAGCAGCTGGCCACCACCGACCCGCTGACCGGCATCGCCAACCGGCGCAAGATGACCGAGCAGATCGCGCGCGAAATCGAAAGGGCGCGCCGCTTCAACCATCCGCTGTCGATGCTGATGATCGACATCGACCACTTCAAGCGCATCAACGATACCTACGGCCACGATGCGGGCGACAAGGCCATTGTGGCGGTGTCCACGCTGCTGACCGAATCCATGCGCGGCATCGATATGGCGGCGCGCTTCGGCGGCGAGGAGTTCGTGCTGCTGATGCCGGAAACCGAAGCCGGCGTGGCCGTGCATGTGGCCGAGCGCCTGCGCGAAGCGGCAGCCGGCGTGCGCGTGGGCGCCGAGGATGGCGCGGCGGTAGCGCTGACCGTCAGCATTGGCGTGGCCTCACTCAATCTGCATGAAGCGGCCGACACGTCGTCGGCCATGCTGATCCGGGCCGACAAGGCGCTCTACCGCGCTAAAAAAGAAGGCCGTAATCGCGTGGTGCGATTTTAGACAATCGATGTAACAATACGTTACAATTGGGAGTAATTACTATCCTGATATCAATTTAAATTGTTTAAAAGATATTTTCTTGAGCGCTTGCTGAACAAGCGCCGCAAGTCCGTTCCGGACCCGGCCAAGGTCAAAAAGATACTGATCCTCAGGAACGACAGGATCGGTGACATGATCGTTTCCACGCCACTGTTCCGCGAGCTGAAGGCAGCCTGGCCGGACGCGGTCATCGACGTGGTGGCCAGCAGCGTCAACCAGGACATCGTGCGCGACTGCCCGCATGTGCGCCAGACCATCCTCTGGGACCGGCGCGGCGTGTGGAACAGCCTGTGCACCGTGCTGCGGCTGCGGCGCGAACGCTATGACCTGATTCTCAGCATGTCGCTGCGCTTCTCGCCGGCCTTCCAGCTTTACCTCAAGATGCTGGGTGCGCGCCACCTGCACGGCCCGCGCGTCGCCAAGTACGGCACCCATACCGGCAATCTCGGCATGTACGACCACACCATCGAGTACCCGAGCGACCGCCACATCCTGCAGACTTACTTCGAATCGTTGGGCGATTTCAAGCCGGCCAAGATCGACTACCGCTATGAGCTGTACAACGTCGATGCCTATGCGGAAAAAGCCAACGCCTTTGTTGCCCGGCTGAAGGGCCGTTACCAGGGACTGGTCTGCGTCAACTACCAGGGCAGCGGCGCCAACCGCGTCCTGCCCCAGGACGATACCGAAGCCCTGTGCCGGCGCCTGGCCGACCGCTATCCCGACCACGCCGTCATCGTGCTTTATCCGCCCGGCGACCGCGAACGGGCCGCCGCTGTGGTGGCGGGCAGCGCGCGCGCCAATGTCATGCTGTCCTTCCCGACCGAGCATGTGCTGGAACTGGCCGCCCTGGTGCGCGAGTGCGACCTGGTGGTGTCGCCCGATACGGCCGTCATCCACATCGCTTCGGTCTACAACAAGAAAGTGCTCGGCTTTTACGTCAACAGCGGCAACCACCGCTGGTTCTACCCGATGTGCGAGCGCTTTCGCATCATGCTGTCGCCGACCGACCGCATCACCGCGATCGACCGCACAGCGGCGTTTGCCGCCATCGATGAGCTGATGGCGGCCTGACGCCTTTACACGCGCGGCATCTGCTTGCTCACGCAGTGGATGCCGCCGCCACCGGCTGCAATCGGATCGATGTCCAGCTGCTCGATCACGCGGCCGGGATAGAGCTTGGCCAACAGCTCCCGGCAATAATTATCCGCGGCGGGATCGCCGAATTGCGGCGCGATCACGGCGCCGTTGATCGGCAGGTAGTTGATATAGCCCGCGGCGAAATCCTGGTTGTCCTCGGTAAAGCGGTTGCTGCGCAGCTTGCGCGGCGGCGGCAGGGTATGCACCTGCAGGCGCCGGCCATCGGCATCGGTGGCATTGCGCAGAATCTCCAGGTGCTTGCGCGTCACGGCATGGTCGTAGGACTCCAGGTCGTTATCCAGATTGGCGATCACCACGCCCGGCTTGACGAAGCGCGCATAGAAATCGACGTGGGCATCGGTGATGTCCTTGTCGCGGATGCCAGGCAGCCAGATGATCTTACGCAGGCCAAGGCGCAGCTTCAATTCGGCCTCGATCTGGCTCTTGCCCATGCCGGGATTGCGGTTGGAATTGATCCAGCAGCTTTCGGTCAGGATGGCCGTGCCGTGGCCGTCCACCTCGATGCCGCCGCCCTCCCCGGTCAGGCTGCTGGCGATATAGCTGGCTTCCAGCTCTTCGCTCAGGATGCCGGCCACGCGCTTGTCGCTGCCGGCGCGCTGCTTGCCGCCCCAGCCGTTAAAGTTGAAGTCCACCAGTCCCAGATTGCCGGCGCCGTCGACCACGAAACAACCGCCGTAATCACGCACCCAGATATCGTCCAGGGCCAGCGGCAGGTAATCGATATTGGACTGGCCGCAATCGCGCTGCGCCTGCGCCTGCTGGCCCGGCCGGCACAACACCGTCACCGGCTGGTAACGGGCAATGGTCTGGGCCAGGCGGGCGACGGTGGCGTTGACGGATGGCGCCCAGTCTTTCCAGATGGCGCTGGAGGCGGCGTAAGAAAGGAAGACGCGTTCCTGCGCCAGGTGCTCGTCGGGCATATACCAGTTCTCGGCGCCCACGCCACGGGCGAAACTCAGCCCCCCTGTCAGTCCGATGGCGGTCCCTGCGGCGAGTTGCTTGATGAAGTGTCGGCGGCTTGGCATGAAGTCTCCTGTGGTTGCCCGAAAACCCGCATTCTATGGACGGCCATCCATGCAGACAATTGATGTTTTTTGCTTTAATTAATCAATTCTGCTCATGACTTCTTTGTCGTCCTGGGCAAACTGCAGCAGGCTGTCAAACATGGCGCGCACCAGCGGGATGCGCGTTTCTCCTTCGACACAGGCGATCCAGACGGTCCCCAAGGGCAGGCCTGGAAAGTCCGGCAGGCGCTGCAATTGCCCTGAACAAAGCGCGTCATCGGCCAGCAGCCGCGAGACCAGCGCCAGCCCGCGGCCGCGCAGTGCCGCGTCCAGAACCAGGCGCGGATCGTCATAAATGGCAATCTTGCGCAGGCTGCCGAAGTGCTGGCGGATGAAGGGGCCGATCCAGTCGCTGGTGAGGTCGCCTTCCAGGCAAACCATGCCGATATCCGTCTTGCCGGCCAGCGCGGGCGCGCACACCGCCACCAGCTCATCGCTCAGCAGCGGCACTTCGAACAAGCCAGGCTGTTTGAGCGGCTCGGTGGTGATGGCGATGTCCACGTCCAGTTCGTCGATATAGCGGGCGCTCTCGTCGATCGAAATGATGGGACACAGCCCCGGGTGCCGCTGCAATAGGCGATCGATGCGCGGCTGCAGCCAGCCGCTGGCGATGTGAGCGGGACAGACCACGGTGGCGAGGCTGCCGTCCATATACGTTTCGATGCGGTTCAGCCCATTGCGCAACTGCTCCAGCGACTTGCTCACGCTGTCCAGCAGCAGGCGCCCCGCCACGGTCAGCTCGACACCGCGCCCTTGACGCCGGAACAGCGGTTGGCCCAGCTGCTGTTCCAGCTGGGCGATCTGGTGGCTGATGGCGGACTGGGAAATGCACAACTCGTCCGCCGCGCGCGAATAATTGCCCAGGCGCGCAGCCGCTTCAAAGCCGATCAGGAATTTAAACGAGGGAAGTCTGGAGTTCGGCATATACGTTCTCGCCAATCAAAAAATCGATTGGGGACAAAGTCATATCGTTATTAAAAATGGTTACTTGTTGCCGTACGGACACTGCATTAACATCCACTCAATATTTTAGAAATAAATAAACATGCCCGTCTCTCATCATAGCGCCCTTGAACTACGCGGGCTCAGCAAAAAATTTGACCGGCCTGTAGTCAATGCGCTGGACCTTAGCATACGGCGCGGCGAAATCTACGCGCTGCTGGGCGCCAACGGCGCCGGCAAGACCACCACCTTACGCATGGCCACCGGGCTGCTCCTGCCCGACGCTGGCACTGTGCACATCTTCGGCGTCGATTTGCACGCCCAGCCCGAGGCGGCAAAGCAGCCGCTGGCTTACCTGCCCGATGAACCTCTGCTGTATGGCAAGCTCACCGCGCTGGAGTATCTGGCCTTTATGGCGGGCTTATGGAAGATGCCAGCAGCCCAGGCTGCCGCTGATGCGGATGATTTACTGGCGCTGCTCGGACTCACCCCCTACGCGCAGCAGCTGACCGACAGCTATTCCCGTGGCATGAAGCAGAAATTGGCGCTGGCCGGCGCGCTGATTCACAAACCTGAGCTGATTATTCTGGACGAACCGCTCACAGGACTCGATGCCCATGCTTCGCGCCAGGTCAAAGACTTGTTACACCGCCATACGGCGGCCGGCGGCACCGTGGTCATCACCACCCACATTCTCGAAGTGGCGGAGCGCATGGCCGACCGTATCGGCATTCTTCAACAGGGGCGCCTGATCGGCGAAGGCAGTCTCGATCAATTGCGGACTCAGGCGCAGCAGCGCGATGCCTCGCTGGAAGATGTGTTCCTGAGCCTGACGGAGAGCATTGATGAAGCCACTGTCTGATTTGCTGGCGCTGCGCCCCGGAGGCGCGCCCTGGCTGATGCGGCACGAGCTGCACTTGTTTGTCGCCGACTCGGCTGCTGCCATCAGCCGCGCCCTGCAACGCGCCCCCAACCGGCGCGCCTTGCCTGTCTCCATTCTGGGATGGATCGCTGCGCTCTATCTGGTACTGCACCTGGTCGCATTGGGCGCACTCCCAACCCTGCCTTACTGGCGGCCAACGGACAGTATCGGGCAACTCCATCTCGACGGTGCCGCCGCTGCCGTGCTCTTCATCCTGATGCTGTCGACCGCAATGATACGCTGCGTGCACGTGATGTACAGCCGCAATGACCTGGATCTTTTGCTGTGCTCCCCGGTGCCTGGCGCCACCCTCCTGCGCGCGCGCCTGGGCGGCGTGGTGCTGGGCACGCTGCTGCTGGTACTGTTCCTGCTGAGTCCGATCATCCATATCGGCCTGTTGACTGGCCGGCCACAGCTCCTGGCACTGTATCCGGGCCTGATTGCGATGGCCACGATCACGGCCAGTTGCGGGATGATGCTCACCATCCTGCTCACCCGATTCATTGGCCCACACCGCACCTCCATTGCGGCGCAAGTGATGGGCACGACCGTCATCCTGGGACTGTATTTTATGTCCCAATTACTGCCGGCCATTCCCCCCGGCATCAAGACAAGCTTGCGCAGCCTGCTGGACGATGGTGCCATACTGGGACCGGCAAGCCCGCTGTGGCTGCCAGTACATGCGCAGCAGGGCAGACCGGTCGCCCTGATGGTGTTTTGTCTTGCCGCGCTCGTGCTGGCACAGCTTGCCGCCGTGCTGCTCCAGCACAGCTTCCTGCGCGCCCTGCAGCAGGGACGCCATCTGCCGCGCCGAACATCCGGCCGCGCGTTCGGGATAAGCCTGCGCTTTGGCCACAGCATAGGCAGGCTGATGTTGTACAAAGAGTGGCTGCTGATTTTGCGCCAGCCTGCCTTATTGGGGCAATTCGCCGCCAGGTCAGCTTGGCTGGTCTTGCCCCTTGTGGCGGCAGGCACCGGCAGCCTGCGCCCCCTCCTCATTGCCGCCATCACGGTCTATGCCACTGGAGGATTGGCCGGCTCGCTGACGCGCCTGATTGAATCCGGCGAACAGGCGTGGGACTTGCTGGCATCCTCGCCGGCAGCGCCAGCCACGATCAGCGCTGCCAAGCGCTGGGCGGCACTGATACCGGCGCTGTTGCTGAGCTTGCCTGTACCGCTGTGGCTGGGCGTCGCCGATCCCAAACTGGGGATATTGACCGTCATCGCGCTGGCCGGCGCAAGCGGTTCGGCCAACTATCTCAGCCGCGCATACGCCATGTCTTCAAACAAGCAGGACCGCACTTCGGCTCCGCAAATGCTGATTTTAGCGTGGGAAATGCTGAGCAGCGGTGCGTGGCTGGTGATGCTGGCAATCGCCCATACGGTCTTGTGAAAAGTCCAAACAGGCCGGCGCGCGAGGTGGCGGCCTGTTTGGCTCTGCGCAGGCGGATGCTTATTCGGCGTCCGGCTGCTGCGAAGGATGGGCGGCCTTGAAAGCAGGCAGCTCGATGCAGTTGGCGTAGATGCGGGCGATATTGGGATACGGTCCCACATCCACGCCGACACGCTGAGCGTTGAAGACTTGCGGCACCAGGCAGCAGTCGGCCATGGTCGGCGTATCGCCGTGGCAGAAACGGCCGGTTTCGCTGTCGCGCGCCAGATGCGCTTCCAGCATGGCCAGGCCTTCTTTCACCCAGTGTTGCTGCCACTCGTTCTTCACTTCCTCCGACAAGCCCATCGCGCCTTTCAGATGCTGCAGCACGCGCAGATTGGCCAGCGGATGGATTTCGCAGGCCACCGTCAGGGCCAGCGCGCGCACGCGGGCGCGGCCCGCTGCATCCTGCGGCAGCAGCGGCATGACAGGATGCACCTCGTCCAGATACTCCATGATGGCCAGCGACTGGGTGACGGTCAGATCGCCATCCACCAGGGCCGGCACCAGCTGGCTGGGATTGACGGCGCGATAGTTCTCGCCATGCTGCTCGCCGCCGTCGCGCAGCAGGTGCACCGGCACCTGCTCATACTCCAGCCCCTTCAGGTTGAGCGCGATGCGCGCCCGATAAGAGGTGGAGCTGCGGAAGTAGGAATAGAGCTTCATCAGCCGCGCTCCTGATAATTCCTCACGGTCTGGTCGATGGCGCCGAAGATGCTGGCGCCCTGCTTGTCCTGCATTTCGATGCGCACGGTGTTGCCGAACTTGAGGAAGCCTGTTTGCGGCGCGCCACTTTCGATGGTTTCGTACATGCGCACTTCAGCCAGGCAGCAGTAGCCGACGCCGCCGTTCTCGATGCTGGAACCGTGCAGGCTGCCCTGCTTGTTTGACACCGTGCCGGAACCGATGATGGTGCCGGCGCCCAGCTCGCGCGTCCTGGCGGCGTGTGCCACCAGCTGGGCGAAGCTGAAGGTCATGTCTTCGCCGGCGTTCGGCTTGCCGAAAGGCTTGCCGTTCAGCGTGACCAGCAGCGGCAGGTGCAGCTTGTGGCCGGACCAGTCGTCACCCAGTTCGTCCGGCGTGACAGCCACCGGCGAGAAGGCGCTGGCCGGTTTGGACTGGAAGAAGCCGAAGCCTTTCGCCAGCTCGTTCGGAATCAGGTTGCGCAGCGAAACGTCGTTGACCAGCATGACCAGGCGGATGGCCTTGCCCGCTTCCTCATCGCTGGCACCCATTTTCACGTCTCCGGTGACGACAGCCACTTCCGCTTCCAGGTCGATGCCCCAGTCTTCCGTCAGCGCATACACCGCGTCGCGCGGGCCGACGAAGCTGTCCGAGCCGCCCTGGTACATCAGCGGATCGGTGTAGAAGGAGGCCGGCACTTCGGCGTTGCGCGCCTTGCGCACCAGCTCAACGTGGTTGATATAGGCGGAACCGTCGGCCCATTGGTAGGCGCGCGGCAGCGGCGAGTGGCACGCGGCTTCGTCGAAAGCCTGGGCGCCGGTGGCGCTGCCCTGGTTCAGCAGGGCGTAAATCTGGGCCAGTTGAGGCGCAGTTTCATCCCAATTGTCGAGAGCGGCCTGCAGGGTGGCAGCGATGGCGGGTACCGCCACGCATTGGGTCAGGTCGCGGCTGACGACCACCAGCTGGCCGTCGCGCGTGTCGTTTTTCAGTGTTGCGAGTTTCATGCTTGTCCTTCAGGCTGTGGGGCGTGCATCCAGGCGGCGTGGGTTGGCGCCTTCTTCGTTTTCGACCATTCTTCCAGCATTTCCCATTTGACGTCGTCCAGCTTTTGCATCATTTCCGGGGTGCCGGTATTGGCCGCCAGCTCCAGGCGGTGGCCGTTCGGGTCGAAGAAGTAAATCGATTTGAAGATGGTGTGGTTGACCGGGCCGATCACCTCGATGCCGGCGGCGACCAGGCGCTCTTTCGCCGCCAGCAGCTCGTCCATCGATGCCACTTCCATGGCCAGATGCTGGACCCAGGCCGGCGTGTTGCGGTCGCGGTCCATCTCGGGCTGGGTCGGCAGCTCGAAGAAGGCTAGGACATTGCCCTGACCGGCGTCGAGGAAGACGTGCATATAGGGATCGGGCGCCTTGGTGGATGGCACTTCGTTTTCGGCGATGGCCAGCACGAAGTCCATATTCAGGTGCTTGACGTACCAGTCCACGGTCTCCTTGGCGTCCTTGCAGCGGTAGGCGACATGGTGAATGCGCTTGATTTTCATGGTGTCTCCTTATTGACTTGCTGACATTAGACTCCTGTTTCAGCTATCATTCAAACGGAATTTTCATCTCGATTTATCAGACTTTCTTATGAATCCTAGTTTGCGCCAGATGCGCGCCCTGGTGGCCGTGGCCCGCACCGGCAGTTTCACCCTGGCCGCCGAATACTTGCACCTGACCCAGTCCGCGCTGAGCGGGCAGATCAAGGAGCTGGAACAGCTGCTGGGCGTGAAGGTGGTCGAGCGCAGCACGCGCCGCGTGCAACTGTCCGAGGTGGGGCGCGAGCTGTATCCCCTGTTCGACAAGATGCTGCAGGATCTGGACGGGGCCATGGCCGATATCGCCAACCGCAAGGCGCTGAAGAAAGGCATGGTGCGGGTGGCGGCGCCGCAGATGATGTCCTGCACCCTGCTGCCGGAGGTGATTGCAGCTTACAAGGCCGCGGTGCCGGAGGTGCAGGTCAAGCTGGTCGACTGCCCGGTGGAGAACGTGTCGGGACGGGTGTTCAGCGGCGAAGTCGACGTAGGCATTGGCCCGGAGCGCGACCCCACGGCGGAGATCGAAGCGCAGCTGCTGTTTGAAATGCCGTTTGTGATCGTCTTCCCGCCCGGTCATGCGCTCGAAGCGCAGAACAGCGTGAGCTGGGCCGACGTCAACCATCATCCCTTCATTGCGCTGCAAGGTCAGTTCACCGAACGGCTGATGCGCGATATGTCCTTGCGCGAGCAGTCGCTGAGTCCCTATAACGAAGTGACCTTCATGACGACGGCGCTGGCCATGGTCAGCGCGGGATTAGGCATCACCGCCTGCCTGCCCTATGCCGAGCGCATGGTCAGGCTGTATGGCCTGCAGATGCGCCGGCTGACGCAGCCCGAACTGACGCGCAAATTCTTCGTCTACACCAAGACGGCGCGCTCGCTGTCGCCGGCAGCCGAGAGCTTCATCGCCTTCCTGCACGAGTTCGTGCAGGAAGGCAGCTTCCGTCCAGCTAGTTCATAATGCGGTTTTTTGCAGGTACGGCGCAATGTCCCACAACACCATCGAAATCAACCGCGCGATGGACCAATTCGACGGCCACCACCAGGTTTGGCTGTTCGGCTACGGCTCGCTGATTTACAAGGCGGACTTTCCCTATCTGCAAAAACGTCCCGCCAGCATCACGGGCTGGACGCGGCGTTTCTGGCAAGGTTCGCACGACCATCGCGGCACGCCCGAGGCGCCGGGCCGGGTGGTGACGCTGATTCCGCAGGATGGTGCAGTCTGCCATGGCATGGCCTATCTGGTGACGCCGGAAGAATTCGCCCACCTCGATCACCGCGAAAAGAACGGCTATCTGCGCCTGGCGGTCGAGATCGATTTCGGCGATGGCGACAGCGTGGAAGGCCTGGTGTATATCGCCGCCGAGGACAATGCCGCCTTCCTCGGTGCGGCCAGCGAGGAAGAAATCGCGCGCCACATCGCCGCTGCCGCCGGGCCTAGCGGCCCCAACCGTGACTACCTGCTGCACCTAGCCGCCGCCCTGCGCGAAATGGGCCACCACGATGAGCATGTGTTTGCCATCGAGCGTTATCTCGGCAGTTTGACTCAGGGTTCCAAGGGTGCGTCAACGACTCAATAAAATACCAATCATGGCCAGGCAAAATCCCGCAAAACCGAGCAGGCCGCCAAACACGCTGATGGCAAAACGCGCACTATCCTCGTCCCTGAAGTGATGTTGAATCCAGGCTTTGAACATGGAACCTCCCAAGGGCTTCACCCCGATGCAAAGTGTACCACCGTGAATAGCGCGGCAGCGCATGTGGTCAGCAGAATCGAAAACAAGAAACCGGAAAAATGCCTTGCCCACGATACGTCAACGGATCTTCTCAGCTTGGTGGAGAAGATCGCGCCACCGCCTGCAAGGATGCTCGACCCAACGATCAAAATCACTAGACCGGCGCTGATATAGTCAAACCAGAAGCGCAAAGTGGGGCTGGCATATCTACCCTGGACTGCTATTTCATAAAGGGCCGAGGCGCAAAAAACCAGTGAGGCCCAACAGAGCTGGCCATCCTTCAATGGCGTCATCAGATTAAGCGCGGGTTTAGCCGAACGCGGCAGCGGCAAAGCCTTCAGGAACAGCAGCGTCAGCAGAGGCGCGCCAATGGGCAGTGCGATATTGATCAGAAACCAGCCCATGGCAATCTCCTTTCATTGCTAGAACAAATCCATCTGCCCAGCCGCGAGCGCTGCGCGTGCCCTGGCGCCGCTGGCTGGAATTTGCAGGGGCCGCTTGAACAGGGTGCGGTCGAGCTGCTTGTAGCGCATGCTGCCGCCCATCATGCCGAGGCGGGCCAGGGTCTTTTCGATGCGCTGGTGGATCAGGTCGGCCCACACGCCCTCGCCTTTCATGCGCGTGGTGAAGTTGGCGTCGTAATCTTTGCCGCCGCGCATATCGCGGATGCGGTTCATCACGCGCTGGGCGCGGTCGGGAAAATGGGCTTCAAGCCATTGCTGGAACAGCGGATTCACTTCCCACGGCAGGCGCAGCACGATGTAGCTACCCATGATGGCGCCGGCATCGCGCGCCGCCTCCAGCACCCGTTCGATATCCGGCTCGGTGACGAAGGGGATGATGGGGGCGATGCTGACGCCGACCGGGATGCCGGCTTCACTCAGCGTCTTGATGGTACGCAGGCGGCGGGCCGGAGCGGCGGCGCGCGGTTCCAGGGTGCGCGCGATCTTCGGATCGAGCGTGGTGATGGTGATGGAGGCGGCGGCCAGGTTCTTTTGCGCCATCGCGCCCAGGATATCGATATCGCGTTCGATCAGTGCGGACTTGGTGATCAGCCCGACCGGGTGTTCACATTCCTGCAGCACTTCGAGCACGCGCCGCGTCAGCTTGTAATCGCGTTCGCAGGGCTGGTAAGCGTCGGTATTCACGCCCAGCGCGATCGGATCAGCCACATAGGACGGCTTGGCCAGTTCGCTGCGCAGCAGCTCCGGCGCGTTCACCTTGGCGAACAGGCGGCTTTCAAAATCGAGCCCCGGTGACAGGCCCAGATAGCTGTGCGAGGGCCGCGCAAAACAATAGATGCAGCCATGCTCGCAGCCCCGGTAGGGATTGAGCGAGACATTGAAGGGAATATCCGGCGACTGGTTGCGGCTCAGGATAGTGCGCGCCGTTTCCTCACTGACGTGGGTGCGCCAGACTTGCGGCGCTGCTTCCTCCTGCTCCCAGCCATCGTCAAAGGCTTCGCGCGCATGCACCTCGTAACGTCCCTGCATATTCGTGACGGCGCCGCGCCCTTTTTGCGCTTTCAGCGACTGCGGCGGCAGCATGGCTTGCCCTTCGATTTCTTTGTTCCGCATTGGCGTCTCGCTATAGCTGTATATTTATACAGTAGTTTATGCCGCTTTGGCCTGGACGGCAAGCGTTTTCCCTGCTGCCGCCCGGCGCTAGCTGGTATGATGCGGGCATTCCCTGGAGATCGCTCCCGGCGCCCTCTTACATGCGGCGCGGCGATCCGCTTACCTCTCAAGAGCAAAAATGAACAAATCGACCACACTCCCGTCCTTCTGGAGCCGCATCCCGCTTGCCTTCGGCGCCTTCTTCAAGACGCTGTCCGATGCCGAATTCGCGGGCCGCATCCAACATCCTTACGAACCGGCAGCCGCCCCCGTGGCCGCTCCCGCCCCAACGCCTGCACCAGCTCCGGCGCCCGCACCAGTCGCCGCGCCGCTGCGTGAAGCCACGCCGGATGCCGCCTTGCAGCTGCTTAGCCTCCTGCAGCGTGAAGCGCGCCTGATCGACTTCACCCAGGAAAACCTGAGCGGCTACGCCGACGCCGACATCGGCGCCGCCGCGCGCGTGGTGCACGAAGGCTGCAGCAAGGTGCTGCGCGAGCACTTCTCCATCGAACCGGTGCGCAGCGAAGCCGAAGGCAGCCGCGTCACCCTGCCGGAAGGCTTCGACGCTGGCAGCGTGCGCCTGACCGGCAATGTGGTCGGCAAGGCGCCGTTCACCGGCAGCTTGAGCCACCGTGGCTGGCGTGCCGCCAGCGTGCGTCTGCCAAAACTGGCGGAAGCGCATGACGCGAAAATCCTGGCGCCGGCCGAGGTGGAACTGTGAGCGATCCACGTTACGCCATCGGCATCGACCTGGGCACCACGCATAGCGCCCTTTCCTACGTAGACCTGGCCGGCAGCGACGGCGAGAAAACCAGCCACGGCGTGCTGGGCATCCCGCAGCTGACGGCGCCCGGCACGGTGGAAGAGCTGCCGCTGCTGCCTTCCTTCCTGTACCTGCCGCATCCCGAGGAACTGGCGGCGGGCGAGCTGGCCCTGCCCTGGTCCAGCGGCGAAAACGAGGCCGGCGTAGCCGGCGAGATGGCGCGCAGCCGCGGCGCCACCACGCCGATCCGCCTGGTGTCGAGCGCGAAAAGCTGGCTGTGCCACCCCGGCGTGGACCGCCGCGCCGCCATCCTGCCCAACGACGCGCCGGAAGAAGTGACGCGCGTCTCGCCGCTGGAAGCCTCGACGCGCTACCTGAACCATCTGCGCCAGGCCTGGGATGCGGCGCATCCCGACGCGCCGTTCGCCGAGCAGGCCATCACCGTCACCATTCCTGCTTCCTTCGATCCGGCCGCGCGCGAGCTGACCGCAGCTGCCGCCAAGGCGGCGGGCTATGAAGGCCTGACCCTGCTGGAAGAACCGCAGGCCGCCCTGTACAGCTGGATCCAGAACAGCGATGGCCGCTGGCGCAAGGAAGTCAAGCCGGGCGACATCATCCTGGTGGTGGACGTGGGCGGCGGCACCAGCGACTTTTCGCTGATCGCCATCCTGGAACGCGACGGCAAGCTGGAACCGCACCGCGTGGCCGTGGGCGACCATATCCTGCTGGGCGGCGACAATATGGACCTGGCCCTGGCCCACCTGGTGGCGCGCAAGCTGGCCGCCAACGGTACCCAGCTCGACGCCTGGCAGATGCGCGCCCTGACCTATGGCTGCCGCGCCGCCAAGGAAAACCTGTTGGCCAACGCCGATGCGCAGATCTGGCCCATCGTCGTGCCGAGCCGCGGCTCGAAGCTGATCGGCGGCTCCATCCGCACCGAGTTGACGCGCGAGGAAGTCACCACCTTCATCACCGACGGCTTCTTCCCGCGCGTGGAAACGTCGGCCCGTCCAGCCGTGCGCACCCGCGCCGGCCTGACCCAGCTTGGCCTGCCCTATGCGCAGGACGCGGCCGTGACGCGCCACCTGGCCGCCTTCCTGGCGCGCCAGCTGGGCGCGACCGCCGAACTGGAAGGCTATGCCGGCCAGCAAAATCCAGAACACACCTTCCTGCATCCGAGCGCGGTGCTGTTCAACGGCGGCGTGTTCAAGTCCGAACTGCTGACCCAGCGCGTGATGGATACCATCAACGACTGGCTGTACCTGGAAGGCGCGGAACCGGCGCGCATGCTGGGCGGCGCCGACCTCGATCTGGCGGTGGCGCGCGGTGCGGCCTATTACAGCTACGTGCGGCGCGGCGCCGGCGTGCGCATTCGCGGCGGCACGGCCCGCTCCTACTACGTGGCGGTGGAATCGTCCATGCCGGCCATCCCCGGCATGGAACCACCGATCCAGGCGCTGTGCGTGGCGCCGTTCGGCATGGAAGAAGGCAGCGAGCTGGAACTGCCGGGCCAGGAATTCGGCCTGGTGGTGGGCGAGCCGGTGCACTTCCGCTTCTTCGGCTCCTCCGTGCGCCGCCAGGACCAGATTGGCGCGGTGCTCGATTTCTGGGCGCCGGACGAGCTGGTGGAACTGAACGAGATCCAGGCCACGCTCTCGCCTGAAGGCCGCGTGGCGGGCGATGTGGTGCAGGTGCGCCTGCATGCCTACGCCAGCGAAGCGGGCACGCTGGAACTGCTGGCGGTGGCGCAGGACGGCCAGCGCTGGAAAGTGGAATTCGACGTGCGCGCCACGGCCGAAGGACAATGACGCAATATCTCGTCAGCATCGACCTCGGCACCACCAACACGGTGCTGGCTTACGCGGCGCCTGGGTCGGGCAAGGTCGAGCTGTTCGAGATCGAGCAATTGGTGGCGCCCGGCGAAGTAGCCGGCGCCGCCCTGCTGCCTTCGGCACGCTACCATCCGGCCGAGGGCGAGCTGGCGGCGGGCGAGTTGCAGCTGCCCTGGCCGCAGTCCGATGCGGCGGGGCTGGAGCGCGTGGCAGTGGGCCGCCTGGCGCGCACACTGGGCGCGCAGGTGCCGGGGCGCATGGTGGCCAGCGCCAAGAGCTGGCTCTCACATCAGGGCGTGGACCGCATGGCGCCCATCCTGCCCTGGGGCGCCGAGGCCGATGTGGCCAAGGTGTCGCCGGCGGCGGCCAGCGCCAGTTATCTGGGCCACCTGCGTTCGGCCTGGAATGCGCGCTTCCCCAAACATCCGCTGGAACGCCAGCAGATCGTTCTCACCATTCCAGCATCGTTCGACGAAGGCGCCCGCGCCTTGACGCTGGAGGCGGCGCGCATGGCCGGCCTGCCGTCGCTGCGTCTGGTGGAGGAACCGCAAGCCGCTTTCTACGACTGGCTGTACCGCCACCGCGCCACGCTGGCCACCGAGCTGGCACAGACGCGGCTGGTGCTGGTGGCCGACGTGGGCGGCGGCACCACCGATTTCAGCCTGATCAAGGTTGAACTGGAAAACAATGAACCCAAGCTGACCCGCATCGGCGTCGGCAACCACCTGATCCTGGGTGGCGACAATATGGACCTGGCCCTGGCCCATCTGGCCGAACAGCGCCTGGGCGCGGGCGACGGCAAGCTGTCCGCCGCCCGTCTGGCGCAGCTGACGCAGCGCTGCCGCGTGGCCAAGGAAGAGCTGCTGGCGGCCGATGCGCCACCGCAGGCTACGATCACGCTGCTGGGCAGCGGCTCGCGCCTGATCGGCGGTAGCCGCTCGATCACGCTGGAACGCGAGGAATTGCAGCGCATCGTGGTCGATGGCTTCTTCCCGCTCAACAGCGAACGCGAGGCGGCCAAGCGCGCACGCGGCGGCATCGTGGAATTCGGCCTGCCGTATGCCAGCGATCCCGCCATTACCCGCCATCTGGTCAGCTTCCTGCAGCAGCATGCGGCGGCGGCGCGCGAAGCGCTTGGCCTGCCGGACGACGGCTGCCTGCCCATCCCCGATACCCTGCTGCTGAACGGCGGCGTGTTCCGCGCCGCGGCGCTGGCCCAGCGCCTGGCCGAGGTGCTGGGCGCATGGCGCGGCGCACCGCTGCGCGTGCTGCACAATCAAGACCCCGACGTGGCGGTGGCACGCGGCGGCGTGGCCTACGCGCTGGCGCGCCAAGGCCAGGCGCCCGCCATCGGCGGCGGCTCTCCGCGCAGCTATTACCTGCTGCTGGACGGCGAACGCGGCCCGGCCGATGGGCGCCAGACCCAGCGCGCCATCTGCATCCTGCCACGCGGCACGGAGCCGGGACGCGAAGTGCGCTTGGCAGAACGCAGCTTTGCGCTGCGTCTGGGACGGCCGGTGCGCTTCCACATCGTCTCCGTCACGGCCGACGCGGGACGCGCGCCGCAAGCGGGCGAACTGGCGGAACTCGATTCGGCCGATTTTGTGCGCCTGCCGCCGATCTCCACCGTGCTGCGCGACAGTGGCGATACCGCCGCACGCAAGGAAATCCCGGTGCAGCTGGAAGCTTCGCTGAGCGAAGTCGGCACGCTGGAAGTGCATTGCGCCGCCAGCGAAACGGCGCAGCGCTGGTTGCTGGAATTCCAGCTGCGCCAGCAGGATGCCGATGATGTCGGTGACGGCACGACCAGCAACGGCGATGGCGACATTCCGCCGCCGCCCCGCTTCAACGAAGCGCTGGAAAAAATCGAGCGCATCTTCGGCAATCGCGCGCAGCAGGTGGACAGCAAGGAAGTGCGCCAGCTGCGCACCGCGCTGGAAAACCTGCTGGGCAGCCGCGAACGCTGGGAAACGCCCCTGCTGCGCCGCCTGTTCGATGCTCTGCTGCAGCGCGCCAAGGGCCGCCGCCGCTCGCCCGAGCACGAACGCGTGTGGCTCAACCTGAGCGGCTATTGCCTGCGCCCTGGCTTCGGCTACACGCTGGACGAATGGCGCATCGAACAGCTGTGGGCCTTGTTCGAAACCGGCGTGCAGTCCCACAAGGACAGCCAAGTCTGCGCCGAATGGTGGACCTTGTGGCGCCGCGTCTGCGGCGGCCTGAATGCCGAGGCCCAACTGCGCCTGCTGGACGATTTCGCCTTCAATCTGCAGGCGGACGAGCATGAGCGCGGCCGCCGTCCCATCACCCTGGTCAACGGCAGTGAAGAAGATATGCTGCGCCTGGGCGCCTCGCTGGAACGCATTCCCTCGGCCTACAAGGCGGAAATCGGCAACTGGATGGTGCAGCAGCTGCCCGCACCCGACGCCAAGGCCGATGCCAGAACGGACGCCGTCTACACCCGCTATCTGTGGGCCTTGGGCCGGGTCGGCGCGCGCCAGCCCTTCCACGGCAGCGCCCACGATGCCGCCCCCACCGCAACAGTGGAAGAGTGGCTGCACACCATTCTGGCGCTGGACTGGCGCAAGGTGGAGCCGGCCGGCTTTGCCGCCGCCCATCTGGCGCGTATGACCGGCGACCGCCTGCGCGACATCAACGACGAGCTGCGCGCCGAAATCCTGCGCCGCCTGTCCGCCGCAGGCGCGCCGCCGGGATGGCCGGCCATGGTGCGCGAAGTGGTGCAGCTGGACCAGGCCAGCGAGAAGCGCATGCTGGGAGAGGCTTTGCCGCCTGGCCTGAAGTTGCTGGCCTAGGCGCCACTCTGGCGCGCAGCACCGCTGGCGGCCTGCGCCTGCTGCTGGGCCACGAAACCGTCGAAGGCGGCGATCAAGGCATCGTAGCGCTGCGGTGCATTCTCCAGCTGGACCAGTGCCCAGGCGCTGGCTTCCAGCGTGGAGAGCTGGTCCGGCGCATGCGCCTTGCGGATCAGATAATGCGAAGGCGGCGTCGCCTGCAGCGCCAGGCGGGGCAAGCGCTGCAAGGCCGGATTCAGATACAGCATCTTGCGGCTCTTGCGCCAGGTCGCATCCAGCACCACCAGCAGCAGCTTCTCCGGCGTGGCCAGCCAGCCGCTGTCCAAGGACGGCGCGGCCGGAATGCCGAGCGACGCGTCGCCCGGCGTTTCGGGATACAGCAAAACCGCCCGCCTCTCCCCTTCCAGCCATTCCGCCAATTGCGCCTCGCCGAACTGCTCGCCGGTTTCCAGGCGGCTGTTCGTCAGGCAGAGATGCAGCAGCCGCGCACTGCCCTTGGCGTTCGCCACTTCCATCGGATGCTGCAAAATCAGCAGCTCGACCGCACTTTCCACCGGCACGCGCCAGCGGCAAATACAGCCTGTTTGCGGCCGCAGGCAGGCCGGACACATGGCACGTTTCGTATTCATGCCCGCATTGTAGCCGCTGCGCCTACTGCGCCGGCGGCGTGATCCCCAGCAGCTCATCGAGATGGCTGAGCGCCGCCTGCTCCTTGACCACGGCATGCAGCCACTGATGCAGCGGCATCTCGCCCCACGCCGCAGCCTTTTCGGCCAGATAGGCCACCGGGCTATGCGGCTCCGTGCGGCGGAAAAAGTCCGCCACCTGACGCAGCTGCGCCAGTGCCTGGACGCGGCTGGCGGGCATGCCGGCGGTGGCGGCCGGCGCGATATTCCCGCCCGCCCGGCCTGACGGCAGCGAGGCCTCGCTCGACTCCGCCCCGGCAAACTGACCGGCGTCGTTGGCCGCGCTGCGCTCCGATGCCGGCACTTCGCCGGCGGGAAGCAGCAAGGCGATGAAGGCAATCGCATCCTGCAGCGCATCGCGCGCCGGCGCAAAGCCAGGACCACTCTCGCCAAGCCGCGTCTCCAGCACGCTCTCCAGCATCTGCATGGACTGCAGGCAGTGGCTGGCGTCCTGCATCAAACGCTCGTTGAACTGCGCTGAATTGCCACGGCGCCGGGCATCCAATTCTTCAATCGAAGGTCCGGCAGGCGGCGGCGCGCTGCCCCAGCCTGCATTCGCGGCTGCCGGCTGCCGGCCGCGCTGGCGCGCCGCCTCGAAGTCGGCGATGCTCAGCGTGCCATCTTCCGTGACCGGAATCTGCGTAATCCATTGCGCCGCGCCGCCCACCAGCCAGGCCAGATTGCCGATGCGCTGCTCGCAGTCGCCATCTTCGGCAGCGGGATACAAGCCGTCCCAATACCGGTCGCATAGGCCAGCCAGCAGCTGCAATCCATCGCCCAGGCCGCAAAAGCCGCGTGTCCTGGCCTGGGCCTCCGCCAGCCAGACAGCCAGCCGCAAATCCTTGCTGCGCGTCTGAATCAGCTCCGCACTGCGGCGGGCGACGAAGGGCCAATCGGCCTCTTTCAGTGTTCTCTGCCACTCGCCCTGGTCCAGCGCCGGGTCGTCGCTGCTGCGCGCCTTGGCAATCTCGTCGACTTCGGCACCAAAGGCGATATCTTCGCCACAAGGATGCTCTGCGCTCACTGGCTGCAGTAAATTCTCGATGCTGAACATGATGTTCTCCTTTACCTGATGCTGTATTTGAATTTGCCTTCGTCCGTGGTACTGACGGCGATGCAGCTGATAGCGCCGCTCTCGCCCACGCGCGCCAGCAGGGCATCCGCGACTTCAGGCAGCAGGCTGCCTTGCAGCACATGATCCACATTGCGCGCGCCGGAATCGACCTCGGTACAGCGCGCCAGCACCGCATCCACCAGGCCTTCGTCCCAGCCAAAATCAGCGTGATGGTTTTCCTTGATGCGGCGGCCGATGTGCATCAGCTTCAAACCGATGATGTCTGCCAGCACCTCGTCGCCGATCGGGTAGAAAGGTACAAGCTGCATGCGCCCGAGCAGGGCGGGCTTGAACTGTTTCACCAGTTGCGGGCGGATCATCTCCGCCAAAGTCAGCGGCGATGGCAGTTCGTCCCGCGCCTTGTTCAGGCAAGCCTGCATCAGCGTGGCCGAAGCGGCATTTGAGGTGGCGATGATGACCGTGTTGCGAAAGTCGATCGAGCGGCCTTCCGCATCGTCCATCGCGCCTTTGTCGAAGACCTGGTAAAACAGCTCAAGCACGTCGGGATGCGCTTTCTCGAACTCGTCCAGCAGCACCACGCTATATGGATTGCGGCGCACAGCCTCGGTCAGCACACCGCCTTGGCCGTAGCCCACATAGCCTGCCGGCGCGCCTTTCAGTCCGGCGACGCTATGCGCCTCCTGAAACTCGCTCATATTCACCTTGATCAGTTTGCGCTCGCCGCCATACAGCAGATCGGCCAGGACCAGGGCCGTCTCGGTCTTGCCCACGCCGGACGGGCCGACGAAGAGAAAAACACCTTTGGGCTTATCCGGATCATCCAGTCCGGCGCGCGAGGTGCGCACGCGTTGGGCGATGGCTTCGATCGCGTGGGGCTGCCCGAGAATGCGGCCGCGCAATGCCTCGCCCAGACCTTGCACGGTACGCACATCGTCCTTCACCATCCGCCCCAGCGGGATGCCGGTCCACGAAGACACGATATCGGCCACCACACCGGCATTCACTTCCAGCGATACCAGCGGCGCCTCGCCCTGCATGGTCTTCAGTTCATCACGCAAGGCGGATGCGTCGCTGTCCGTCATGCCAACTTCTTCGCGCAGCTGCTTGCACAAGGCCAGTTCCTGCTGCCAGCGCTGCGCCAGCAGCTCGCGCTCCTGCTCCAGCATCTTGCGCGAATCGCGCAAGGCGCATAAGCGCGCTGCGGCGACGCCGCCATTCGCGCCATCGCGTTCCAGGGCCGCAATTTCCGCTGCCTGCGCGGCGAGGCGGCGCTCCACATCCTCCAGACTGGCGGGCGGTGCGGCCTGTGCCAGCGCCACCCGCGCGCAGGCCGTATCCAGCACGCCCACGGCCTTGTCGGGCAATTGGCGGCCGCTGATATAGCGCTGCGACAGGCGCACCGCCTCGCGCACCGCATCGTCCCGCACACGGATGCCAAAGTGCCGTTCCATCAGCGGCACCATGGCGCGCAGCATGGCGCAGGCGTTCTCCTCGTCCGGCTCCTCCACCTTTATCACCTGGAAGCGCCGCGCCAATGCAGCGTCCTTTTCGAAATACTGCTTGTACTCGCTCCAGGTTGTAGCGGCGATGGTGCGCAGCTCGCCGCGCGCCAGCGCAGGCTTGAGCAGGTTGGCAGCGTCGCCCTGCCCCGCGGGACTGCCCGCGCCGATGATGGTGTGTGCCTCGTCGATAAAGAGCACGATGGGGTGCGGGCTTTTCTTCACCTCCTCGATCACGCTTTTCAGACGATTTTCGAACTCGCCCTTCACGCTGGCACCCGCCTGCAGCAGTGCCATATCCAGCACATGGAGCGCCATGCCTTTCATGGCCTGCGGCACCGTGCCTGCAGCGACGCGCAGCGCCAACCCTTCCACCACAGCGGTTTTTCCGACGCCCGCCTCGCCGGTGAGGATGGGATTATTCTGGCGCCGCCGCATCAGGATATCGATAGTCTGGCGAATCTCCGCCTCGCGGCCTATCACCGGATCGATGCGGCCAGCGCTTGCCAGCTGCGTCAGATTCACCGTGTATTGATCCAGCGCGGGCGTCCGACTTCTCAGCTCCGTGACCGGATCGCAAGCCGCATTGACGGTCTTTTGCGCCAGTGCGGCCAGCTCCACCGAACCGGCCGCGTATTTGTCCAGCTGGTGCTTCAGCTCATGCAGCGGAAACTTCCCGAACAAGGACGAACCACGCTGCGCCAATTGGGCCAGTTCAGGTTCGGTCAGCAATGCCAGCAGCAGATGGCCGCTGCGGATCTGGTCCGGCTGCGGCAAGGCCAGCGAGGCAATCAGCCAGGCCTGCTCCAGCAGCAACGGCAGATGGCGCGAAAAGACCGGCGTGCGCCCACTGCCGTTGCGAAAGCCGGCGATCTCGCGCCGCAGATCCGCATCCAGCGCGCTAAGGCTGATGCCACACTTGCGCGCGACCAGGACCAAATCGCATTGATCCTGTTCCAGCAAGGCCAGGAACAGATGCTCCACTTCGACCTCGTATTGGCCCAGTCCCATGCAGATATTGGCCGCCCGCGTTGCCGCCTCACGCGTAACACCATTCAACTTGCCGATCAGGGTTTTCAGGTTGATGCTCATTTTCCGCCTCCACCGCCATAGTGCTTGATCGAATACTGCAGAGAAGATGGCTGCAGCAAGGCGTCAAAGCAGATCGGATCATCCGGCCTATCGCGCAGAGTGGCGCTAATTGCAAAGCTGACCTTGTTGACCGTTCCTGGACGGGGAACCAATGCAGTTCGCACATTGTTCAGGCGCGGTTCATGGCGCATGATCGCGCTCCTGATGGCGGCGCCGATACCGCTACCCTCGTCCTCGCCGTTGCCGCTCATGCCGCAAAAATCGCTCAGGCCATAATTCACGATGGAGCGCATGCATTCGGGATAAGCACGCAAGCTTTGCTGCGGCAGCGCGCAACGCGTATTCAGCAAATCCTCCAGATCGCGCGCAACGCCGTCGCACTGCGGCGGCGCGCCGGATGCATCGCCCAGCAGACGCGCCAGCAAACCAGTATCGTTCATGGTCATCTCCTCCATAAAAAAAGCCGCGGGGACAAGCCGCCGCGGCCAAACCTGCCAGGGGTAAGCTTAGACAATGCGGTTCGCGGCCAGATCCCAGCCACCGGAGGTATTGCCGCCCGTACCGCCAGTGATCTTCTGCTGGGTATATTTCCAGCGCACTTTGGAGAATTTGAAGCCGACTTCCTCGGCCAGGATGTCGCCCTCCTCCACTGCGGGCGAAACAGCGGCGATCAGCACATTCTCGATTTCGATCTCGAAGTACTTCACGCGCTCGCCGTGGGAGTCGGCCCGCATGAACTCAAATTTGGCGCGCGGGATGGTACGGCCGGCGGAACAGGTTTGCAGCAGGATCGGCGAAGCCAGATCGGCCAGTTTGGAGACAACGATATCGTGATGCTCGCAGCGCTCTGCCGTGTGGCCGCCACCGGTGGATGCAGTGGCGGAACGCGGCTGATGCACGCCCCAGCTGACCGCCTTGCATTCGATCCAGTCCTTGTGGCGGTCGTCCGCCGATTCGCCCTTGATGCCGTCGATTTGCAGATATACGTCGATTGCCATGATTGCACTCCTCCTTGAAAAATAGGTAGATCAGTTTTTTCCCGCCTGCGGCAGTTCCGCCACCAGCCGCAGCGAAATGGTCAACTCGTCCAGCTGGAAATGCGGGCGCAGGAAGCTCACCGCGCGATACACGCCGGGGCGGCCTGGCACCTCCTGCACCTGCACCGACGCCTCGCGCAGCGGAAACTGCGCCTTCTGCTCCTGGCTGGCGTTATCGTCCAGCAGCACATACTTCATCAGCCAGCGGTTGAGGAAGTCTTCCACGCCGGAGGCGGCGCTGAAGCTGCCGATCTTGTCGCGCATCATGGCCTTCATATAGTGGGCGATGCGGGACACGGCGAAGATGTATTGCAGCTGCGACGACAGCAACGCATTGGCGTTGGCGGCATCGCTGCCGTAGCGGCGCGCCTTCTGCGCCGACTGCGCGCCGAAGAAAGCGGCGTACGCCGTGTTCTTGCAATGGACCAGGGAGATAAAACCGAGATCGCTGAGTTCCTTCTCGCGCCGGTCGGTGATCGCCACCTCGGCCGGGCATTTGAGCGCAACCTCGCCTTCGTCAGTGCGGAAGGTGTGGGTGGGCAGATCGTCCACCAGGCCACCACCCTCCACGCCACGGATCGCGGCGCACCAGCCAAACTCGGTGAAGGCGTTGCTGAGGCGCGCGCCGAAGGCATAAGCCGCGTTACACCACAGGTATTTCTGATGGTCCTTGCCGTCCACCTCTTCGATGAAGCTGAAGCCGGAAGCCGTCGCGCCGTCAAGCGGGTGGAAAGGCAGGCGGCCCAGGAAGCGTGGCAGGGTCAGGCCGACATAGCGCGCGTCTTCCGATTCACGGAAGGTCTTCCACTTCGCATACTCCACTGTGTCGAAGATTTTGGACAGGTCACGCGGCTTGCCCAGATCACCGTAGCTTTCCAGGCCGAAGAGTTCCGGCGAGGCGGCGGCAATAAAGGGCGCATGGGCTGCCGCTGCCACATGCGACATCTGCTCGATGAAGTACACGTCTTCCGGCTGGCGCGAAATCTCGAAATCGCCGATCAGGGCCGAATACGGCGCACCGCCGAAGGTGCCGAACTCCTCCTCATAGACTTTCTTGAACAAGCTGCTCTGGTCAAATTCCAGCGCCGCCTGGAAGTCGCGCACCAGTTCGCGCTTGCTGGCGTTCAGCAGGCGGATTTTCAGATTCTGCCCCGTGGCGCTATTGCGCACCAGGTAGTGCAAGCCGGTCCAGCTGCGCTCCAGACGCTGGAATTCCGGCGCGTGCATGATGGCGCTCAACTGGGCCGAAATCAGGCGGTCCAGTTCCGCCACGCGCGCATCGATGGCGGCGCTCAGATTATGCGTAGCGGGCATGGCGCCCTGCACTACCTGATGGACCAGCTCCGCGATGATGTCCTTGGCGCGTTCATGTTCCACGCTGGACTTGGCCACCCGGCTTTGCTCGACAATTTCGTCGAGCAGCGTGACCTCAGGCTGCAAGGCTTGCAGTTGGGCTGACATATCAATCCTCCCCTTCTTCAGTCTGAGCGGACAGCGCCGCCAGCTGATCGGTGTTGCCGAGCACCTCGGCCAGCAGGTCTTCCAGCTGTTCGTTGCCTGCCAGCTTATTGCGCAGGTCAGCCAGCTTGCTGCGCGCCTGCAGCAGCTTGTTCAGCGGCGCGACCTGGCTGGCCACCGCTTCCGGCCGGAAGTCAGCCATGGAGCTGAAGCGCAGCTGCACCGGAAATTCGCCGTCGCCGCCAAGCCGGTTGGCGACCAGAAAGTTCGCCGTCGGCGCCACGCCAGCCAACACCTCATCGAAATTGCCGTTGTCGATATTGACGAAGCCGCGCTCCTTCAAGCGCTTCTTCGGGCTATTGGGATCGCTGCCGAAATCGCCCACCACGCCCAGCACGAAAGGCAGCTCCTTGCTGTCGACGGCATCGCCGATTTCCACGTCATAGGTCATCTGCACGCGCGGCGGGCGCACCTTGCCCAGCCGCTTTTGCACACTATCGTTCTTCGCCATGGCCGCACCTATTTGAGAGCGCCGAATGGGTCGGCATTATTGGACTGCGCCGGACGCGCGCCGTTCTGCTTGAGCGGCACGCCGTTTGCCGGGGCCACCGGCTTGCGCGGCATGGACTTCCGCTGCGCCGCATCCTCGCCCAGGGTGCTGCGCAGCTGGCGCGCCAGTTCCTGCGCCTCGCTTTGCACGCTGCCCGTCAGCAGGTTCTGCTGATTCAGATCCGCCAGCGCCCGGGTCGAAAGCCGCAAACCAGCCATGGCCACGATGGTGTTGCCCTGCTTGTCGGCGGGGTCGCGCTGCAAGGCCTCCTGCGCATGCTGGATCGCTTCGCCGTAGCTGCCGCGGTCGAACTTCATCTGCGCCATTTGCAGCCATGGCGCTTTTTCCGCCGGATAGGTCTGGCCAGCTTCTTTCAGGATGCCGTAGGCTTTCTCCACCTGGCCCGCGAAGGCCGTCCGTTCGGCATCGGCCAGTGCTGATTCAAGCGTCGTGCCGGCGCGCTTTTCAACCGCCATGCGCGGCGCATCGGCTGCGCAGGCCGTCAACAGCAAGGCGCTGACGGCGCAGGGGAATAAGAACAATCGCTTCATCGTGCCTCTCCTTCTTCACAAGATAAGGCTCATTATTGACGCCTCCGACGCGCTCAAAGTTGCGCTATCGCAATATTTCACAGGCTTTTGCATGGCGGCTGCCGCGCCGTTTGTGGCGGCGCAAACGCGTACCCACCGTGCTTCGCTTTAATGGGGCTTCGCACCCTTAAACCATGGGAGGAAAGTATGGGACTGCCAGCCAGGCTGCTTTGGGGAGAAGGACTTTTCCTGCGCCCGCAGCACTTTCAGCAACAAGACCAGTATCACGAAGCGCGCCTGCACCACACGGCGCAAGCCCTGCATCCTTATCTGTGGGGGATACAGTCGCTGGAGATCGATGCCGGCGCATTGAAGGCCAACACCTTGCGCCTGCAGGCGCTATCCATCATCTTCCGCGATGGCGAAGTGGTGGATGCGCCAAGCAGCGATCCGCTGCCGCCAGCTATCGACCTGGCATCCATTCCGGCCAGCGTGCAGGAGCTGACCTTCTTCGCCGCCCTGCCCTCGCTCAGCCGCGAGCACAGCAACTTCACGCCGTCCACGCAGAATGGCGGCAGTACGCGCTTTGTGCAGGCAGACCGCGCTACACCCGACATGTTCACCCGCGCACTGGATGCGGAACTGTCATATCTAAAAAAATCGGTGAGGCTGATGTCCGACCTGGAGCCGCGCGGCGCGTTCGAATGCCTTCCGCTGCTGCGTCTGCGGCGCACCGTGTCCGGCGAGTTCGAGCTGGATGCGGCCCTGATTCCACCCTGCGTTTCCATGATCTCGTCGCCGCGCCTGAAAACCATGATGGAGCAGCTGATGGACGCTCTGCAGGCCAAGATTCATTCCCTGCAAGGCCATATGCGCGAGCCGCGCAAGAACGTGATCGAGCTGCGCTCGGGCGACGTTTCCGCTTTCTGGCTGCTGCATACGGCCAGCACCGCCTCGGCAGCGCTGATGCACTATCTGCGCCATCCCGCGCTGCATCCGGAGCGCGTATTCGAGGCCATGCTGGGACTGGCCGGCTCCCTGATGAGCTATTCCCGGCTCTACCACCTGGCCAATCTGCCGGTGTACGACCATATGGCGCCCGGCCCCTGCTTCGCCGCGCTGGACGGCATCATCCGCGATCTGCTGGATACGGTGATCTCCTCGCGCTACTTCTCGATTGCCGTCGGCGAGGACAGGTCCGGCTACCATAGCGGCAAGCTCGATTCCGGCCGCATCGACCAGAACACCATGCTGTATCTGGCGATCAGCGCTAATATGCCGGCGCTGGAGCTGGTGGAAATCGTGCCGCTGCGCGTGAAGGTCGGCGCGCCCGACGACGTGGAGCAATGCGTGCTGACCGCCATGCCCGGCGTGAAGCTGATGCACGCGCCACAGGTTCCCTCTGCCATTCCGGTGCGGCCGGACACCTGCTACTTCGCACTGGATACGAAAGGCATGCTGTATGAGCAGATGCTGAAGGCACAGTCGATCTGCATCTACGTCCCGGCCGGCATCCGCGACCTGCGCCTTGAACTGATAGGGGTGGCGGCATGACTCACCATATCGAAAGGCGGGCCGCACCTGGCAATGCCGGCACCCGTGGGCCAGCGCTGGCCGATCTGATGCACGAAGGCTTTTACATGCTCTTCATGCTGAAGACCGGCTCCCTACCTCCTGGCGATGAAGAACTCAGCGTGCGCGTGGCCGGTTTCCTGGACGATTTCGAAAAGGAGGCGCGCAAGCTGAACGCCAACGGCGACGACATCGCCGCCGCCCGTTACGCCTATTGCGCGGCACTGGACGAAATCATACTGGCCTCCAGCTTCGATATCCGCAGCGCCTGGGAACGCAAGCCGCTGCAGCTGACGATGTTCGGCGACCATCTGGCGGGGGAACACTTCTTCGACCGGCTGGAAGAATTGCGCAGCAAGGGCGGCGCGCGGCTGCAGGCTTTGCAGGTTTTCCATCAATGCCTGCTACTCGGCTTTCAGGGCAAGTACGCGCTGGAAGGCAGCGACAAGCTGGCCTGGCTGACGGCGCGCCTGGGCGATGAAATCGCCCATATCAAGGGCAGGCGCGCCGCTTTTGCGCCGCGTGCGGAAAGGCCGGATGAAGTGGTGCACAAGCTGCGCACCGAGTTTCCGGTCTGGGTATTCTCAATGATCTTTGCCCTCGCCGGCTTGGGCATCTATCTTGGACTGGATACGGCGCTGGAAGGCGCGACTCTCGCCGGCATGGAGGCTTATGCCAATCTGGTCAGGCTGGCGCCGCGTCCAGCCAGCCTGACCATCACACTGCCCTGATCAATCCACCACATGGAATTCGATACGCCGGTTGCGGGCACGTCCTGCCGCATCGGCGTTAGCGGCCACAGGCCGGTCGGGACCATGGCCGGAAACGGCGATCATGGCCGCGTTGATGCCTTTAGCCGACAGGTAAAGGCGCACAGCCTCGGCGCGGGCCAGGCTGAGACGCAGGTTCGCTTCGCGCTGGCCGGTGTTGTCGGTATGCCCGATCACTTCCACATGCTTGTTCTTCACCTTCTGCAGGGCGGCCGCCATCTCGTCCAGAATCTGCATACCGGATGCGCGTATCACCGCCTGGCCGCTTTCGAATTCAATAATGCGGTTGGCCAGCGTGGCGTCCAGCAGTTGCTGCTCGGCCGCCGCAACACGCAGGCTGCTGTTGATGCTGTATGCAGCCTGCAGACCTGCCGCCATTTCGCCGCTAACCTGCTGGCGTTGCGTCTCACTTGCCACCTCGCCGCTGATAGCCACCTTCTGTCCATCGACACTGAGCTGGCCCTTGCTGACCAGCTTCAAGGCCGGAATCATCAGCCGCTGCACCTGCGCCATCCAGTTGGGCGGCAGGCTGACCACGCCGACCGTAAGCTGGTCGATCACGCGTTCATTGCCGTACAGCTGGCGCAGGCGCTGCATCAGCGCCGCCTTGCTGCTTTCGTCGGGCACAGTGCCGCTCACCAGTACCGGCGCGCCCGGCCCGCCCGGATCGGCCGCCGGGGCCGGCGTCTGGCCCCGCGCGCATGCGGCGGCCACCAGGATCAAGGTCATGAAGTAACGCATCTTGCCCTCCATTCGGCAAATTTTTACGGCTTGCTACCCGCATCGGCCAGTGCCGGCTGGATGCCGCCCGCAATCGTCTTCGGCAGGCGCAGTCCCTGGAAGCCTTGCCCTTGCTGCGCGCCGCCGGCATTGGCGGCCGGACTGCTGGTGATCTTCAGGTCCACTGCAATGCTGACGCCGGAGACCGTCCAGCGCAGCTCATGCACACCGCCTTCCTTGCGAATGCGGCTGGCGGCCTCGATCATGCGCTTCAGGCCAAACTGGCCCGGTTCATTGAACAGCTCCACGGTGCGGCCATCGGTGGCGATGGCGCTGATGCGCGCACCAGGCACGCCTTGCGGCGAGGGATGGACCATATTCGTCCACTGCGGTGCGGCGTTCCGGTAGCGCAGCTGCTGGCCATCGATTTCGATCACGTACTCCTGCACGCCCGGCGCGGTGAAGGGCAGGATCTGGAATACGGTCTGCGCCCCGGCCGATGCCAGCCCGCTCCCTCCAGCGGGAGCGATCCAGAACGGTAAGCGTTCCAGCACGGGCACCTGGATGCGGATGCCCATATCGGCCCAGGTGCGCGGTGACAGCACGTCGCCGCGGCGAATCACCAGGGCACCCATGGTAGCCGAGACGAAGCGGGATATCTGGCCTTCAGGGCCAAAGAAGCGGGCAATCTCGGCCGGGCTGGCCTCCACGCCGGCGGATGGCGTGAAGGGGGATTTTCCCGCAAGGTTTTGATTGAAAGGCTCGCAGATCTGGGCCTGCCAGGTTTTGTTCAATTCCGTCTCCACCGGCTCCACAATAGCGGCAAAGGTCTGCATCAAAGGCCGGACCAGTAATGGACGCAAGGCCTGCTTCTGCGACTCGCTCATTCCGGCCAGCAGTTGATCATCCACCAGTCGCAGGCCATCGGACAGCTCGGAGCCGCTGCCTTCCAGCGTCTGCAACATCAGCTGGCGCGCGCCGGGACCTGGATCTCCCTGGTTTTTCAGCGCCAGCAAGCGGGCGCGCAGGCGCGCCAGGCTGTCCATATACGAGCGGATGGGTGCAGTGTCCCGCTCGCGGATCGCCAGCAGCCGTTCCAGGCCGGCGAACTCGCGCCCGATGGGGCCAAGCGGCTTTTCATATTTGCTGGCGTCGAGCTGTATGTTCAGATTGACATTGGCATTGACCGGCGAGGGCGCGCGCTGCATCAGGCTATTGCGCAGCCAGTTTACAAAACCTGTCTGCGCCTGCTGCACGCCCGCGTTCACGGCCGACGGGTTATCCCATACGGTCTGCTCGCGGATGGCGGCCAGCACCTTCAACAGCGGCGAGGATTGCGCATCGCCCAGGCGGCTCATGGCCGCAGCGGCAGCGTTCAAATCCTTCATGTCGGCGATGGCAACGCCTTGCACGAACTTCTGCCACTCTTTCACGTAATCGTTCTTGTACAATTCCGTCAAGGCCTTCTGAATCTGTTCCGGACTGCCATCCAGGGTCAGATCGTCCTTGCGCGCCGTCTTCAGCACCCAGTCGGTACTGCTTTGCGCGCCGCTGGAGGCGTCGCGGATCGCGCCCAGCACATACTTTTCCCATGCTTCGCGGGTAAAGGCGCCGGAAACCGCGTGGCTTCCGGCAACCAGGGCGCGGTCCTGATCGCCCACCATGCGCACCACAGTCATCGAGGGGAAACGGGTTGCGGCGCGCGCGCGGATTTCTGCGTAAATGCGATCCCGGGCCAGCATTCCACGCGCTACGCGGCGCAGATTTTCACGTGTGGTATCGACCAGCACCAGCTTCTGCTCGATTTGCGGCCATGCCGGATCGGCGGCCTGCGCCAGATAGAAGCTCATCAGATGCTCGGCCATGCGCACCAGCTTTTCGCTCGTCATCGCACCCCGGTTCGCCTCCAGCCAGCCACGCCAATGGCGGCTGGCCTGATCGTTCAAATGCCCCGGTTCCGCATGCGCGCGTTCGGACAACATCAGATAGGCCTTCAGCGCGTTATAGACCTCCTCCGCCTTCGCCGTGCCGCCGTCCGCCGCAGCGCGCGCATTGTAGTCGTTCAACTGCGCCTCCAGGCTGCCGGCCACTGGCTTGAGCAGAATCTCGCGCATGCCGGCATAGTATTCGCCACGCAGCTTGTGCTCCAGCGTATCGCCCTGATACAGCCCAAAGCGCAGCGGCCATGGCCGCTCACGGCGGTAGCGCGTGAGCTGTTCTATCCGGTCCTGCAGTATCTCCAGCGCTTCCATGCGCGCCTGCAGTTCCGGACTGCGAGCCTGCAACTGGACCACTTTCTCCAGATCAGCCCTGACATTCGTGGCCAGCTGGCGGTTCGCCATATAGGCCCAGCTCCATCCCGCCAGCGCGGCTCCCAGCGCAATCGCCGACACCAGGAAAACGCCATAGCGCAGACGGATCTTGTTGCGGCTGGCGTATTGCGTCACCAGGTAGCGATCAGCGAAGACCACCTTGCGGAACAGGTCCAGCATGAAGTAGCCGCAGGAGCGGTTTTCCGCAGCTTGCTGCGAAACCGGCAGCGACAGGCGGAAGCGGCCGGCGATCTGCTGCGCCAGGAAGCTGCCCGGCATGCCCTCCTGTAAAGCGCTGGTAAAGTAGAAGCCGCGGAAAACAGGCTTGAACTGGAAGCGGTTATCCTCGAACAGCGCACCGAGAAAATCCCGCAGCGGCGCGCGCAGCGCCGCGAATTCATGCGGAAATCCGAATACGCCGGGAGCGCGGCAGCCGGGACGCTGCTGCGCCATGCTGCTGACGCTCAGCTCCTTCAAGCCTTCGTGCAGCTCATCGAAAGCCTGGTCGAAGAACGGCAGGATGTCCTGGCTGGCGGATTTTCGCTTGTACGGCATGGTGGCGCCCCAGATACGCTCCCTGTCGCCAGCTTCGGACTGCGCGAAGAACTGCGTGAATCCTGCGATCAGGTCAGCCTTGGTGAACACCACGTAAATCGGCGCGAACACTTCCAGCCGCTCGATCAGGTCCTGCACGCGGCGGCGTAGATTGCGCGCCAGGCGCTGCACCGCTTCCGGGTCTTCGCCGCGCAGTTCGGCGATGCTGACGGCCAGCAGCACGCCGTTGACCGGCGCGCGCTTGCGGTACTTCTTGAGCAGATCGAGAAAGCCCAGCCACTCCTGGCGGTCTTCCTCGCCAGTCGCATAGCGCCCGGCCGTATCGAGCAGAATGCCGTCGGTGCTGAAAAACCAATCGCAGTTGCGCGTACCGCCCATCGCAGCCGTCGCGCCGCCTTCGGCCATTGGAAATTGCAGACCGGAGCGGACAATGGCGCTGCTCTTGCCCGCGCCCGGATTGCCGATCACCAGATACCAGGGCAGCTCATACAAGGCCTTGGCACCGGTAGCGACACCGATGCGCGAAGTCTTGATGGTATGTATCGCATGCAGCAAGCCGCCGCGCAATGCGCCGGCCGCGCTATCATCCTGCGCAGCGGCATCCGGCGCGGCCGCATCCTGCTCGATGGCCTGTTCCAGCTGCGCCACCTTGCGCATCGCCAGCCAGCGCCGCAGCCAGCGCGCCAGCCAGTACAGAATCACCCCGGCCAGCGTGGCGGCGACGGCCCAGATCAGGGCCAGCTCCAGCAGTTCTGCGCCGAGATAGAAGAACGCCGCCATGGCTATAAAGCCAATGATAGTCAGGTGGCGCGAGTCGCTTAAGAAGATCCAGATTCGTCGCATCATGGCAGGCCGCCTTATGAGCAATGGTTGGCAGACCCGATCCATAGTGCCAGCAATCAGCACGCACATCCTTGCGCAAAAGCAAGTTCAGCGGCGTGCGCGGCGCAATTCGACGTGGCCGAAATCCATCATGGTCCAGCGCCCGCCCCAGGTCAGGCCCAATGCTTCAGCCGTTTCGCCGTACAGCTGGTAGCCGCGCATGGCCCATGGATCTTTTTCGGAGATGAGCAGTTTGCCCTCGCGCAGAAAGGCGCAGTCGGAAGCCAGACCATACTGATGGTAGCTCTGGAAGGCGCGTGCATTCGTCACATGCGAACCGGCTGCCGCCAGCTGATTCTGGCGTTCAGGACTGCGGTAGCCTTCCAGCAGCACCATTTCATAGCCATGCTTCTCGCGCATGATGCGGAACACCAGCAGCAGGCGTTGCGCAAATTCCGCATCCAGCAGCTGCCAGTTGCGGCTTGCGCCTGCGAGCTGAGGCCGCACCAGCTCCACCTCGGCCGTCGTGAACATGGCAGGCGGCAGCGGTTGCGGCGGCACCAGCTGCTCGCCTTTCAACAAGGCCTCGATCTGCACGTTGACGCTTCGCCCCTGCTCCTCAAAGCCGGGCAGTGTAATGCGTCCGCCCGCCGTCAGCGCCAACAAAGGCGGCAGACAAACCGCCAGCATCAGCCCCGCCACCAGCAAAGCATGCCTGCCAGCGGGAAGGCGGATGCGTAGTCGGCCCGCCACATCGGCAAGCGCCGTCCGGTTATGCGGGAACATCAGCATCCACGCCACAAAGCACACGCAGAAGAAAGTCAGAAAAAGAAAAACGGGAACCATGGTGCGCTCCATCAAAACAGGGCTGCGGCTCTAACTACACACTGCATCGTGTGCGCTGCGCAGATGCTTCATGGTAGGCGGCGCGAATTTCTCCGTTCAACGCTGGATCAAGGTGGAGGTGTATTTTGGAGCAGCCCAATCAAGCCGCGCCACAAAGCATGCCGGGCGCTTCCCAGCACCTCGCCGCGCTCACACTTGCCGGTGCCACGGTTGCGGTGCTGATCTGGCTGCTCAGTGCCATCATCGCCGACTATCGCAACACCAGCTCCGATGACGACAGCCCTTTTCTGCAGGAGGAACGCGAAAGACAGGCAGAGATGGTGGCCAGCGATATGCAGCGCAAGGCCAGGGCGATCGTTGACGCGCCCCTGCAGTCTATTGGACGCGGCGCGGCCGGGCAGCCGAAGGAAAATCAAGGCGACTAAAACTCGCGCAGGAAGCCGCGTATCGATTCCAGCAGCGCCTCCGGCTGCTCCAGATGCGGACTATGGCCGCAGCTTTCCAGCATCAGCTTGCGCGCACCCGGCACTGCACTGGCAATCGCATCCACCTGGGCTTCGGTGCCATACTGATCCCCGGTTCCCTGCACGACCAGGGTGGGAACGGCGATGGATGGCAGCAGATACTCAATATTCCAGTGCTTGAAACCCGGCAGCAGCCAGGTGTCGGCCCAGGCCATGTAAATCTGTTCCGCCTTGTCGCCGTGATAACGCTCCAGCGCCTTCAGCAGGCCAGGATTGAAGGATTCTTTCGCGGCACGCACACCTTGCACCGTAAGATCTTCAACGAAAACATGCGCTGCTTCGGTGACGACGCCACGCAAGCCAACAGGATTTCCAGCCGCATGTATCAGCGCGATGCTGCCGCCGTCCGAGTGACCGATCACGATATATTCGAGGCCCGGTATCAGGCGTTCCAGCACTTGCGGCAGTTCGCTCAGCGCATAGTTGTGCAGATAATGGATGCTGCGCGCCTGGCGCAAGGCGCTGGATGCGCCATAGCCTTCGCGCTCATACACCAGGCCGGAACAGCCGGTGGCTTCGCATAATCGCTGCGGGAATCCCTTCCACAATGCGATGCTGCCCAGACCTTCGTGAAGGAAGACCAGGCAGGGCTTGCCCGCATCGCCATCGATCATTTCATAACTTAGATCAAGTCCGCCACTCAGGTTCAACACCGGCATGCTTCCACTCCTTAAGATTAGATGAAGCTAACGATGGCCGATCATAGCATTTTGAAACCACGGTCCTATAATCGGTCTTTCGAATATCCCAACAAGAACGAGGAGTCCGAAACATGTCATACCGTTTTAATAGTTATCTGATCGGCATTGCTGCACTGTGCGCAAGCGCCCTGGCACAAAGCCAGGAGGTCAAGCTGCTGCGCGACAGAACGGAAGCCGAACGCCCCGCCATCATGTTCATCGGCTCGCCGCATCTGGCCAACCATAACCGCGACGTCATCACCACCACCGTGCCCGACGTCCTGATGCCCGAGCGCCAGGCTGAAATCGCCGACGTGGTGGCGGCGCTGGCGCGCTTCAAGCCGACGAAGATCGCGGTTGAACTGGCAAGCGAAAAACAGGCCGAACTACACCTGCACTACACCGGCATGCTGGCGGGCAGCTATACCCTGAGCCGGAACGAAATGGATCAATTTGGCATGCGTATCGCCGCCGCCAACAAACTGCCGACGATGCACGCGGTGGACTGGAACAAGATGCCGCCAGGGCAGATAAGCGATCTGGATTATCAGGCTTGGGCCAAGTCGAACGGCATGGGAGAACGGTTGGCCGCCATGACGGCGACCTCGCCGCTCAACGATGCGCGGATGAAGACCACGCCGGTGGCCAGCTGGCTGATTGAGAACAATGCCCCGGAAAAGCTGGCGGCCCGCCACCGCCGCTACTTCGACTACGCGATGCTGAGCAATGAGGAAGCCAAACCCGGCGCCAATTGGGTCGCCAGCTGGTATGGCCGCAATCTGAAAATTTTCGGCAATCTGGTAAAGCTTGCCGACAGCCCTAAGGACCGCATCCTCGTAATCTATGGCGCGGGCCATATCCCCTTGCTGCGCGAATTCGCCGTGCAGTCGGGCGCCTTCACCGATGTCGATCCCATGCCGCTGCTGCGCGAGGCGGCAAGCGCGAAGCGCAATTAAGCGCGCCAATCAGCGCAGCGAAAAATCGGCGCGGGTGGACTGAGCTTTCTCGCTGCCCGCGTCCTTCTGCGCAGCCTTGGCGGCGACGATGAAGATGCGCTCCGCCGGCACCTGGCCGGTCTTGGTCAGCCAGTCCTTGGCCGCTTGCGCGCGGCGATTGCCGAGGGCAACCAGGTCTTCGTCTTCTACCTTGGTATTGGACAGCATCAGCCTTTCCATCTCCGCCTGTGGCAGCGTCTTTTGCAGGCCCAGGGCGTTGCGCGGCTTGTCGAACTTCTCTTCCTTGTAGGCGCGCGTCAGCAGGGCCAGGCGCTCTTCCGCCTTCACCGTCACACTGTCCGGCAGCACCTCGCCACGCGTCTGCATATCCTTGGCTTTCAGGGCGCGCAGCTTGCGGTCGATGGACAGCAACTTGAGCGCCTCGGTATCCAGCGCGGGATCATAGCGGCCGGTGATTTCCAGCTTCAGGCCGGGGCGCTCGCCCAGGGCGCGTGCCAGGGGCTTGAGCTTCTCCTCGCCCGCCGTCTGAATCTGGGCGCGGCCCGGATCGAAGGCCAGCATGGACAATTCTTCGGCGCTGCCGCCGCCAAACAGGGAGCTGATCAAGGTGAACGGCGCCGTCACCGTTTTCACGATGGCATTGCCGATGATCTTGAGGATGATGCCGCCAATGGAGAATTCAGGATCGTCGATCGAACCGCCGATCGGCACATTGATGTCGATCACGCCATTGCGGTCGCTCAGCAGTGCCACGGCCAGGCCAACCGGCAGCTTGGTCACATCGGGATTGCTGTTTTCACGGCCGAAGGTCAGCTGCTCCAGAATCAGGCGGTTGCTGGCCTTGAGCTGGCGGTTTTCGATGTTGTAGCCCACTTCGAAGGACATCTTGCCCTTCTCGATGCCATAACCCACATACTTGTCCGAATAGGCCGACAGCGAGGCCAGCTCGATGCCGCGCACCTCGGCTTTCACGTCCAGCGACAGGTCGCGCTTGAGCGGGTTGACGCGGCCGCCGATGACCAGCGGCGCGTTGTTCACCACGCCGCGCAAATCGACATTGGCGCTGCTGTTCGGGTCCGATGACAGGCCGGACACCGTGCCGCCCAGATCATTCAGATTGGCCGTGTAGTTTGGCTTGATGAAGTTATCGGTGAAGCGCACCCGCCCACCCGACAGCACCAGTTTGCCGACGCGCACAGGCGGCAGCGGCTGGGCGGCTTCCTTCGGCGCAGGCTTGGCCTCGGCTACAGCCGGTGCTTTGGGTGCATTCGCCTTGGTCTTGGCATGCGCGGATGGATCAGCCTCGGTCAGGCTTTTGGCTTCGCCATCCTTGTCGCGCATGATGTTCTGCACGTTGATGCGGCCGGAGGGATCGATGATGATGCGGGCGAAGAAATCGTTCAGGCCGACCTTGTCGATATTCAGCGCAAACGGCTGCAGGCGCACGTCCATGCCGCCGAAGGTCAGCGCTTTCCAGCGCAGGAAGTCGTTGGAGCTGGCCTTATCGACGGTGGCCAGATTGGTCACGCTGGCATCGCCCTTGAAGCCGCCCTTCAAGGCGCCGTCGCTGCCGGTTTCCAGCAGCAGCTTGCCCTTGGTGGAGACGTCGGCATGCACCAGGCGCAGGTTCACGTAATCGGTGACGTAGGGCTGCAGCGGCAGAATGCCGAGATCCTTCACCTCCACCGCCAGCTCGGTGCTGAAAGGCGCCAGCACGAAGCTGCCATTCAAGGCCAGGTGGCCGTCGTTGTTCACCGTGGTTTTCAGGTCCGCCTTGATGCGCGAACCGGGCGCGGTGGAAATATCCTGCAGATCGAGGGACAGCGGCGCGACGGCAATTTGCAGCGGCTTGGCGTGGGCATTGTCCACCAGGCGCGTAGTCCAGTCCTTGATGCCGAGGCGGGCAATCGTCAGCACGTAGGAGCCTTCGTCTTTCGGCGCGGCGACCTTGGGCTGCGGCGCAGGAGCGGCGGCGCGGGGCTTGTCGAAGTTGACGTCGATGCCGGCGCTGTCGGACACGATTTCACCGATGCTGACGGTCTGCTTGCCGGTTTCAACGGCGATATCGCGCAGCGCCAGCGCGAACTTGTCCACGGCCACGCGCGTCGGTTCATGCAGTGCTTCGTGGGCGTAGCGCAGGGTGGTGTTGCGGAACTCCAGCGTTTTCAGCGCATAGTGCGAGCCGGTCGAGCTTTTCCCGTCCTTGGCTGGTGCTTCGGCCTGCGCCTTGGCAGGCGTTGGGGCAAGGGGCTGCGGCTGTTCCGGTGCGAACATACGCGCCACATTCAACTGGCCCTTGCTGTCGCTGATCACATTCGCTTCCAGCCCGTCCACGATCAGGCTCTCGAAATCGAAACGGCCGCCAAATACATCGATCTTGCCCAGCTTGGCCGCCAGCTCCCTGGCTTTCAAAGCAGGTTTGCCGTCAGCCTGGGTCAGTTCCACCGATTGCGCCTTGGCTTCGCCGCCCAGCACCAGCGCCGGGCCACCCTCCTTCGGCTGGCGGAAGCTGGCATGCAGCTGCGCATCCAGGCGGCCGCTTGGCATGCGAAAGGCCAGCTTGGTCGGCAGATAGGCCAGATAGCGCGGCACGTCCACCGCGTCCAGCTTCAGCTCAAACAGCACTTCCTTGGTATCGGCAAAGGGCCGCAGCTTGCCGCTCAGATGCAGCGGCGCGCCATTCACCACGGCGCTGAACAGCGGCTCCACAAACAGCTGCACGTCGGTCGGCATGGACGAGACGAAAGGAATGCCCAGTTTCAGGCCTTCGACCTTATGGCTGCTGCCGGCCGGCTTATCCTCGAAGGCGATGCCGCCCTCCTCGATCTGGATATTGTTGACCGAGAAGCGCGCCGGTTCCGGCGAAGGCGGCTGGCTGGCGATCAGCTCAATGATGTCATCGATGCTGTAATGGTTGGCGTCCTTGCGCACCAGATGCACATAGGGCTTGCTCAGGCGGACTTCCTGCACCACCGGCGCAAGGCGCAGCAGGGAATGGCCGGACAGGTCTACGGCCAGCCGGTCGAAGCTGGCGAAAACGGCGTCGCCCTGCGGCTCCATCATCTTCAAGCCATGCACAGTCAGCGCCAGCGTGAAGGGATTCAGTTCGACCTTCTCGATGGTGAGCTGGCGATGCAGAATATCGGCCGCCTTTTGCTGCGCCTGCGATTTGATCAGGGCCGGCAGGGCCAGAAAGCCCAGCGCCGCATACAGCAGCACCAGGCCCACAAGAACAAGAACGGCACGCAGCGCGCGCTTCAGCCATATGTTTTTCATCGCAATCGGCTCTTATCAGCAGAAGTAGCAGGATTATCACGAATATACCTAAGCTGCTAGCTCCTGAATAGTTGGCAAAAGAAAAAGGGGGTTACGATCACTCGTAACCCCCTTTTGTATTCTGGCTCCCCGACCTGGACTCGAACCAGGGACCTGCGGATTAACAGTCCGTCGCTCTACCGACTGAGCTATCAGGGAAAAGAGGCCGCATTATATACGGCTTGCAGCCGTCTGCAAACCCTTTTTTGAAACATCGGCTGAAATCTTTTCATTTCCACCGGACTCAGGGCCGCCCCACGCCCTCCTGCCGGTAATCGCACACACCCTGCGGGAAGATGCGCGCCAGCCACGCGCGCTGCGGCGGCGTGAATTCCGGCGCAGATGGATAGGTGCCATCCTCCAGCGCCGTGGCGACCGGTTTTAGCGCGCATTTGAAGATATCGCCCTTGATGGAGTCGCCCGCCACCATGCGCGGACTGCCGAACAGGGGGAAGGCCCGGGTGCAGGCGCCCGCCGCTTTCTTGTTCAGAATGCCATCCCACACCCCGGCGCCGGCGGCGATGGGCGCGCCGCTGCCATCCAGGCATTTGTCGGCGAAGCCGGGCGGCGGCTTGCCATCGGTCAGATAACGGTCCAGCACAGCCAGGGCATCCATCGCCGTATCGGCCAGCGCCGCTTCGGAAGCGGTGAACCAGACCGCCTGGCGCGCCACCTCGGACGGCGCCGCCGCTTCCAACCGCGCCCTGACGGAAAACGCCTGGCGCGCGTTGTGCATATTCAGCTCAGGCTCCAGATAAGGACGCAGATCAATCATCGGAATGCCGAGGCGGCGGCCGGTAAAGACTTCCCCGGAGGCGTAGGCCTTGCGTATAGCCGGCACATCGCCCTGGCGCCGCAGCGCCGGCGTGCCGGACGGGTCGCGGCAGCTGGCACTACGCTGCATATTGCGCGCATCGAAAGGATCGCCGCTGGCGTCCCACTGCACGAAATCAGCCTGCTCCTTCCAGCTGCCGGCGCAGGCATTGATGCGCAAGAATTCGTCCGTGCCGATTTGGCCTTTTGCCAGCGCCTCCAGACCATATTGCACGCCCACGTTGTCAATGGTGATGCGTGCAAAGCCGCGGCTGTCCACACCGTAAAGATCGGACAGGTCATTCCAGTGCGTCCATTTGACGCTGGTGAAAGCGCTGTCGGAATAGCCATAGGCCTTGATCGCCAGATCGAAGCGCGGGTCTTTGTACTGCGGATTGAGCACATTCGGCATGGCCATGCGCCAGCCCGTGATGCATTCGGTGGAACCGGTGCCGCCCGTGAGCGGATTGCGCGCGCTGTCACTGGCGTTCATCCCTTCAATCCAGGTCTGGCGGCTCCACTGCGACCAGGGGGAGGATGGGTCGCGCGCCGCCTCTTCCCTGAAATACTGGCCCAGCAAGGGACAGTCCGACACGGGAATGGTCTGGGTAATCATATCCGGATAGGATTGAATCGGTATCCCCGCATCCAGCAAGCCTGGCTGGTTTTGCGCGAACAGGTACTGCTGTACGCCGCCGCCCGAACCGCCAATGCCGACGGTGTAGCGCGGCGCGCCATAAGTGCGCACGAAATACTGCTTGGTCAGCGCCGCCGTTTCCCCAGCCAGCCGCATATTGTAGTGAACGCCGGTTTCATTGCCGGAGGAAGTCACCACCGCATAGCCCTGGGTCAGCAGGCGCGGCATCATGCTCCGTTCGGCGCTGCCCAGCGCCTCCTTGAACCACATCGCCGTACCCTGCTGGTGGCCGATGCCGACGCCGCCGCGCAGCCAGTACACCAGCTTATTATTCCATTCGCCCGGCCCACCGGCTTGCGGCGCCAGCATGGCGATGGTGTAGAGAAAACGGTTGATGCTGCCCGCCTCGACCCGCACCACGAAAGGCACCGTTGCACCCTTCCAGTTCGTGGTCTTCAAGTCGGATGGCGGTTCGGCCGCCGGGTCGTAAGCCTTGAAGGTGCTGCCGTTGTAATAGAAGTAGCGCACCTGGGCATTGACCGCGCAATTGCGGCTGTAGCCGAGCAGCTTGCCGTCCACGTCGCGCACCGGATGGCCGACGCCTTCCTGGTTGTCCACCAGAGGCTGGCCCAGGCCGGATTCCACCGAGCGGCATATGAAGGGCTGCTGCTGCGCACTTGCCTGGCTGCCCGCCACGCAGGCAAGGACCGCCAGCAAAACAAAGCATGATCTCATCGTTCATCCTCCCGCCGCCAGTGTAGCCCATATGACCCAAATAAAAACGGCCCCGCGATTGCTCGCGGAGCCGTTCTTTGATCAATCAGGAGTAGCTTTTAGAAGCTGCCCTTGAACTGCACGCCCCATTGACGCGGCTCGTTGATGAAGCCGGTCAGGTTGTTGAAGTCGATGCCGCCGGTGATGCGCTGGGTGTTGGTGATGTTGCGGCCGAATGCAGCCACTTCATATTTGCCACCTTGCCAGTTGTAACCCACGCGCAGGCCGCCTTCGGTCATGGCCTTGCCGGTGAACTCCTTCGACTCATACAGGAAGAAGTTGATCTTGCTGCGGTAGGACCAGTCGGTCAGGATGAACAGATTGCCTTCGGCCAGAGGGAAGTTGTAACGCGCGCTGGCGTTGATGATCCACTTCGGCGCTTGCGGCAGTGCGTTGCCGTCGATGATGGCGCGGCCGGCCGCGTTCAGCGGGTCGGTCACGGTGCACTGGCGGCATGGCTGTACGGACAGCGAAGGATCGCGCAGCTGGGTGTAGTTGTACGAAGCGCTGGTCGACACCTTGAAGTCGTTGGTGATGAAGCCTTCGAAGTCCATCTCCACGCCACGGCCCTTGGTCTTGGCGGCGTTGATCAGGCGCGTCACGTTGCTGTTGCCGCCAACCACGGTCAGCTGCTGGTTTTTCACGTCGTAGTCGTACACGCTCATGGAAACGCGTGCGCGGCGGTTGAACAGGTCAGCCTTCACGCCGGCTTCGATCGAGGTGATGGTTTCCGCATCGGCCACGGTGATCGGCGCATTGGCGGAAGCGGCCGCGATACTTGGGGCGCGGAAGCCGGTCGCCACGCGGGCGTACACGCTCACGTCCTTGTTCACGGTGTAGTTGGCGCTCAGATCCCAGTTCGCCTTGTTCTTGCTCTCGCCGAAGGAATCAGGACCGATCTGCACCACGTTTTCGCGCCTGATGGTGTTGAAGTCTTTCTTGTCCTTGGTGTAGCGCAGGCCGCCGCGCACGGTGAAGGCGTCGGAGAAGGCATAGTTCAGCGAACCGAAGGCCGCCCAGGCGGTGTTCTTCTGGCGGCTCGACAGGTGCGAGAACTGCACGCCGGTGTCGCTGTTGAAGTTGTTGGTGAAGCCGCTTGCGTCTTCGTTGAAGTAGTAGACGCCGGTCTGCCAGTTCAGCGGACCTGCGTTCTTCGATTCGACGCGGAATTCCTGGCTGTACTGCTTCATATCGCTGATGCCGCCCGCGGTCTCAACCTGGAAAGGAATGAAGCCGGTGCCGGTTGGCGTGCCGCCGTCGATGTCGCCGCGGCTGACGTAGTTGCCCACGGTTTCATAGCCGGTGATCGAGAACAGCTTGACCGGACCCAGATCCCAGCTCAGACGCACGTTCGCGCCCTTGGTGTTCAGGTTCTGGAAGTTCTGGCCATTGGTGTGGATCTCGTTGGGGTTGAAGCCGTCCACGGCTTCGTTGGTGCCCTTCTTGATCATGTTGGCGCGGAACAGGCGCGCGCTGCCGCCGGTGCTGCGCTGGTGCAGATTGAACAGGGCGTTGAAGGAGCCGCCCGGCTGGTACAGGAACTGTACGCGCTCGGCGTGCTCGTTATAGCCTTCCAGCTCGTCCTTCTTGCCGGTGAAGGTGTTGTCCACATAGCCGTCGCGGTGCTGGCGCAGGGTGGAAACGCGCATCGCCCATTCCTTCGACAGCGGCACGTTGACCGCGCCTTCCACATTGGTGGTGGCGTGGGTCGCGTAGGAGACGTTGTAGTAGCCGTCGATGCCCTTCAGGTGCGGCTTGGCCGATTCGAATTTGACCACGCCAGCCGGGGTGTTGCGGCCGAACAGAGTGCCCTGCGGGCCGCGCAGCACTTCAACGCCGGCCATGTCGAACATAGGGAAGCCCTTCAGAATCGGGTTCTCTTGCACGACGTCGTCATAAATCAGGGAAACTGGCTGGGAAGCGAACACGCTGAAGTCGGTGTTGCCATAGCCGCGGATGTAGAAGCGGGGGAAGGTACGGCCGTTGGAGGATTCAACGTTCAGGCTTGGGGTTTTGCCTGCGAGTACCCGGATATCCTGGCCGCTGGAGACGATCACGTCGAGCTTCTCGTCTTTCAGCATCGACACCGAAACCGGCACATCGCGGATATTCTCGGCGCGGCGCTGGGCGGTCACGGTCACCGTTTCCAGCTGGCCTTTGGCTGGCTGGGCGGCTTCCTGCGCCATCGCGGCCATCGGCATCAACGCGCCTACAGCCAGCAGACGCTTGTGCATCTTGGACAGTTTCATCATTTGCTTTCCTTAGTTTGAAATAAATTCTGCGAAGGTATACAACGGCTGTCTCCTGTCCTCATCACGGCAGCATCCTCGATGCGCGGGGGACTCGGTGTTTTCTTTTTCTTCTTGCGCCGAAAAACAAAGGGCTGCGTTTATGAACGCAGCCCCCAAAATATTCTGGCTCCCCGACCACGACTCGAAGCGAGAACGCAAAACGCGCTCCATCGCTCTACCGGCTGGGCCGTCAGGGAAAAAGTCGGCCGCATTATATACGCGCCAAGCCGGGCCAACAACACTATTTTCAAGGCCTCGCAGCCTGACGCAGCGCAAAGCAATGTCAAAAAAACATGCACAAGCAGTCCAGGCAAAGCCGCTTTTGATCTAGCGCAGCCGAGGCAAAAAAGGGCAGTCCTATGATGAAAGTCCCCCTTTTTTCATTCTCAGAGGTGCCCGAAATGAAATCGAACGCCCTGGCGCAGCGCGCCCTCACCCTGATACAAAAAAAGCATGACATGGACCGACTACAGATCGTCCACGCCGCCGAGATCAGCGACCCCGATAGCGGCGAGACCCTGCACGATTTCACCGCCGTCTCGCCTGACGATCCGAACGGCCCTTCCTGGCGCATCCTGCTGTCGGAGGACGGCAAGGAGCGCGAGCGTCATCCCGCGCTGGAGCCAATGAGCATCGCCACGCGCCGCGTGGAGGTCGACGCTGCAGCCCTGGGAATGATCACGATCAAGCCAGACAGCAATGTGCTGACGCTGAATCCGGACGACACGCTGGACGAAACCATCACCGTCACCGTGCCGAAAAACGCCGGCGTGGCGAAAGCCGACATCTACTTCCTGGCCGACACCACCGGCTCCATGGGAGCGGTGCTGGCCGCCGTGCAAGCCGGCGCCAACAATGTGCTGACTGCCTTGAGCGGCTTGGGCATGGACCTGATGTTCGGCGTCGGCAATTACCGAGACTTTCCACCCATGGCGCCCTCGCCTTTCAGCCATCAGCTCAACCCCACCAATGCGGCGCCCGCCGTCACGGCGGCCATCGGCGCATGGTCGGCCAGCGGCGGCGGCGATACGGCCGAAGGCCAGTTCCTGGCACTGGAACAGCTGGCGCAGGCGCCCGGCGGCAGCATCGGCTGGCGTGCCGGCGCCAGGCGCATCATCGTCTGGATCGGCGATGCACCGGGCCATGATCCGATCTGCACCGCGATCTCGGGCCTGGCCAGCGCCATCACCGAAGCCAGCGCCACCGCCGCGCTGAGCGGACAGGGAATCGCGGTACTTGCCATTTCCACCGCCACGCCGGGGCTGGACGACGATCCCGCGGCACTCTCCAGCGACTATGCCGGTCCCTGCGGCGCACCGGGCGGCTCGGCCGGCCAGGGAACACGCGTTGCGGCGGCTACCGGCGGCGCCTTCGTCAGCGGCATCAAGCCTGATGCCATCGTCAAAACCATCATCGATATGGTGACGGGCGCGGTGTCTTCCATCGCCAATCTGAAGCTGGTCGCCAGCGCCAGCATCGCGCCCTTCGTCGTCTCGATCGATCCGGCGGGCGGCTATGGTCCACTGGCAGGGGACCGCGAGCACGTGCTGGAATTCAGGGTGAAGTTCCACGGCATTGCCTGCGCCGAGGAGGAGAAGATCGTCAACGGCACGCTGGACGTGGTGGTGGACGGCGCCGTCGCCGCCGCCAAAACCATAAAGATCACCGTGCCGCCTTGCCGGCCAAAGCTGACCGTGTATTCCGTCAAATTCGTCTGCGGCACGCAGCACAAGCATCCTGAATGCTGCTGCACGCCGGTACGCCCCGGCCACTACGCAACCCAGATCACCATCCACAACCACACGGACGCGCCGATGACCCTGCGCAAACGCTTCATCCCCGTGGTGCTGGCGGGCGCGCCGCTGGGGCGCGAGCCGAAAGTGGGCCTGCCGCGCGCCGAGGACACCGTCGTGCTGCCGCCGCACTCGGCGACGATGGACGATTGCTGCCGCATCACCGAGCTGCTGTTCGGCTCCGCCGTCGATGCGCTCACCATCGGCATCCTCGAAATCAGCGCGCCGGGCGAACTCAGCGTGACGGCGCTGTACACCACCGATAAAGCCATCGAGGTGAAACAGATCCATGGCCACAAACCGGCGAAACCGGCGGGCGGCGCTGGCTGAAGCAGGCTTGGCAATAACCCAGGGCGACATTCTCGCCCTGGCGGCGCACCAATATCTGTAAGGCCAGATCAGGCCAGATCAGGCCAGAGCCTCCTTCGCCGCCTCTTCCGGCGTCAAGCCGTCGTAAAACAGGTCGGTGAACCATTCGATCTGCTCTTCAATATGGTCCTGCGCCTCTTCCACGGTCGCGCCGCCCTTGACCAGCCAACCCTCCACCTCGATGCACCACTGGATCAGTTCCAAGGTTTCCGGATCGAGTTCTTCCTTTTTCTTCGCCATGCCAAATCCTTTCAAAATCCGTAAAGCAAAAAGCCCAACCATGAGGTCGGGCTTTCGGTATTTCACTTCCCAAAGCTTACTGCACCGGCGTCATCGCACTCACAGGAATTATATGCAGGCCACCCGGCATTGCAACGAACAAGGTGCGGCCATTCTGTGAGATGAGCGCGTCGTTGATATTGCCATACAGCCCGTAGTCCCAATCAGTATTATAGAGTTTCGGATGCGTGTAGGAGCCTACCTTGCGCAGCCCACCCTCCAGGCCATACTGGACTACGCGTTGGCCACGCGGCAGGATTATATAGGTATAGCGACCATCCGGCGCAATCACGCTGAAGCCCGAACCAGCATCCGCATCATACGGAATGAGCCCAATCTGACCGCCTGCCGCAGAGTAGATGCGGCGGTCGCACGAACTCACTTCGCCATAGCGACTGGTCGATACCATATAGGTATTGCATTCAAAACCAGGGGTGACCGCGCTGAACGCCTGCTCGCCGGCACGCAGGCGGATCCAGTCATGGTTAACAGTGGAAGCGCTCGGATTGCTATTCGCATGCAGCAGGTTGCCAAAGGAATTGGCAGACAGTGTGCCACCGCTGAAAGTTTGCGCCGTGGTGACAAATTTGCGCGTCTTCAGATCGAAAGCGCGCATGCTGCTGCTCATGAACAGACTGCCGCCCGGTGCAAATGCTATCGTTCCCGTGCGCGCATCGAGAGCCCCGGCGTCCGGGTAGCTGAACTGCTGATTGAACGTCACCGTGAAACTGCCCACATCGATCAGATGCAGCGAGTTACGCGCCGCAGCCACCAGCGTACTACGGTCAGGACTGAGCGCGATCGCATACACTGCATCGGGGATGCTCAGCCAGCTGCGGACCCATGAACCGCTTTGATAATGATATTTGGCGACGCCATTGTAGTTCGAGACATACAAGTCATTGCGGGCGTCGTCGAATATCAAGCGGCGCGTCTGGTCTGGCTCGTTGCCGCTGGCCGTTGGCAGGAAGGCGGCCAGGTGGTCGCCGCCAGGATCGATGACCGGCATCGCCAGCGGTGCCGCCACGCGCGCAGCACTGAAGCTGTACTTGCCCGCCTTGGCGATGGCCGGCGCCTTGAAGCTGATGGCGCCCGCATTGATGAGCACGGGATTCGCCACAGCCTGCCCACCAAAGCTCAGCGAAGACAGTTGCAAGCGATCCAGGTTTTTGCCATACACGGTCACGGTTTCGGCACCGCCGGAGACGAGGTGGAATGGCGCCGTGCCGTTCAACTCGGGCAGCTTGAGCGTCACATTGACGGGAATCGTGGCTGCCCGGTACGCATTGGACACGTCATTTACGGTCAGCGTGGCGCTAACGATACGGTCATTGCCCAGCACCTCGACCTGGGCGGGATCGACATGGATGCGCAGATTGCCGGGGCTACCTGTTTCGCCATTGGCCGTATCGACCTTGAGCCAGGGCTGATTCGAAGTGACGCTCCATTTCGTCGCCTTTACCGCGGCGATGGTCGCGTTGATGGTCAGTCCAGCGGCGGTATCGGGCGTATTGCCGTCGATCTGCAATGCCAGTTGGGCCGGCACGGAAAAACCTGCACCGACAGTCATGGCAACCGGGATGCTGACCACCGTATTCGACGCGCTCAGTCCACGCAATTTCAAGGTGGCGGCATACGATCCCGGCGTCAGGCCGCTAGAACTGGCGGTCACTTTCAATTGGCCGTTGGCGGCGACAGCACTCAGCCAACCCGCGCCCTGGCTGTAGACCACCTCGTAGTCAAGCGCCGTTTGCCCGCTGGCCAAAGTGATCGGCACTAACGGAAAATCATGGCTGCTCGCTTCGGCAACGGCAGCGCTCATCGGCGCGCTGCTGCCCACTTTCAGATCGGCCTTGACTTCGAAATGATACGGCAGCTTCCACGGCGAACCTTCATGCGGCTGCGCGCAGCTCACGGGGTTGTCCTTGCACACGCGGATTTCGATCACGCCATCGTAGATGCCGGGCGCCAGGTTTTGCGCGGTCGTCAACTCGGCCTGGTAGTTATACAGGTCAAGCGCATAGACGCGCGCATTAGGGTTGATCACCCCGCGCGGATCGATGATTCCGATATTGGACGTGCCGGGGAAATCCTTGTTGGCCGTGGCTTTGATGGTGAACGCACCGGTCTTACCTTCGCTGAGGCTCAGGTCCACCCTGGCTGGCAACAGCGTCAGGTTGGGGCTATTCACGGGGGGCGGGGTCACTACCGGCCCCGTGGAAGTACCACCGCCACCACTTCCGCCGCCACCGCCACCACCGCATCCACTGGCGAGAGCGCCGACGACCAAGCTCGCTATCAGTCTTTTCATTGTCTGCTTTCTGAACATTAAAATTTCAAAAAAAATTATACTTCATTTAACTTTTATTAAATGAAAAGACAATGGCCCGGCGACGACGCAAATGAAAACGGCCCCGCGATTACTCGCGGGGCCGTTTTCTATATTCTGGCTCCCCGACCTGGACTCGAACCAGGGACCTGCGGATTAACAGTCCGTCGCTCTACCGACTGAGCTATCAGGGAAAAGAGGCCGCATTATATACAGCCATTTTTTAAATGTCGAGTCAGTTTTGCGTTTTTTTGTCAATGGACCAGATGGCGCCACCCCATCCCAGTTTCGCCGCCAGATAACCCTGTTTCGTCGCATCCGCATGGATGCCGGCTCCGGCCATCGATAGTCTTGCCACCTCGATCAGCCAACCACAAGGAGCACGGAATGGAATACACCCTGAAAACCCTCGTCGCCACCCTGCTGGCAGTAACGGCCATCGCCGCCAGCGCCGCCCCGCAGGAGGCGGCACCCGACGGCTTCGCCCAGGCGCACCAGCAGTTCAAGGCGGCGATGAGGGGCGACAGCAAGGCAAGCGATGCCGCCATTGCCGCCTTCTCCGCGCTGGCCGCCGCCAATCCCTCCCATCCGCTGCTGGCCGCCTACGAAGGCGCCGCCACCGCCTTGAAGGGCCGCGACGCCATGATGCCCTGGAGTAAGCTGAAATACGCGGAAAAAGGTGCCAACACCCTCGAAAAGGCGTTGGCCCAGCTCACACCCGAACATGACGAAGCCCTGTTCAACGGCACGCCCGAAAGCATCGAAACCCGCCTGGTGGCCGCCAACACCCTGCTCTCCCTGCCCGGCTTCATGAACCGCGGCGCGGGAGGCAAGCGCGCCGTGCAGGCGGCCATCGACTCCAAGGTCTTCGGCCAAGCTTCGCCCCAGGTGCGCGCCAGCCTGCTGAATTTGGCCGCCAGTATCGCCGAGGACGAAAAGCGCAGCGCCGACGAAATCGGCTATCTGCGCCAGCTGGCCGCAATCACACCGGCCAGCAAATACAGCACCGCCGCCGAGGCACGCTTGAAAGAGCTGGGCCAATGATGCGCGCCGCCGAGCCGCTGCTGTCGCTGCGCGATGTCAGCAAATCTTTCGCCCTGGGCGGCAATACCATCCAGGCGCTGAAAGGCGTGGACCTGGGCGTGGTGCGCGGCGAGATCGCCGCCATCACCGGTCCGTCCGGCAGCGGCAAGAGCACGCTGCTGAACCTGTGCGGCCTGCTCGACCACCCGGACAGCGGCGAGCTGCTGTTCGACGGCCAGTCCCTGCACTCGGCCAGCGAAACGCAGAAAACGGCCCTGCGCCGCCTGGCCATCGGCTTTGTGTTCCAGAGCTTTAACCTGGTGCCGGTGATGAATGCCCGCGACAATGTGGAGTTTCCCCTTTTCCTGCTGGGCGTGCCGGCGGCCGAGGCGCGCCGGCGTGTCGGCGAAGCGCTGCGCCGCGTGGGACTGGAGAATTTCGGCGCACACCGTCCCGACCAGTTGTCGGGCGGCCAGCGCCAGCGCGTCGCCATTGCCCGCGCCATCGTCAAGCATCCCAAACTGGTGATCGCCGACGAGCCGACCGCCAACCTGGATGCGGTCAACGCGGCCCAGATCGTGGCCCTGATGCAGGAACTGGCGCATGAACACGGCACCACCTTCCTGGTCGCCACCCACGACGAACGCATGCTGGCCCACTGCGACCGCGCCCTGATGCTGGACGATGGCGTACTGGCGGGAGGCGCGCATGTTCACTAAATTCCAATGGCTGTCCATGGCGCTGAAGAACACCATGCGCAATCGCCGCCGCTCCCTGGTAACGCTGGCGATCACCGCCACCGGCACGGCGGCGGCCTTGCTCGGCGGCGGCTTTGCCTTGTACACCTACCAGTCGCTGGCCGAAGCCAGCGCACGCGATACCGGTCACCTGATCGTCGCCATGCCGGGCCATTTCGACGGCAGCGAGGACGTGCCCCTGCAGCATGGCTTGCAGGATCCGGCCGGCCTGACGCGCCGCCTGCTGGCGGAACCGGCGGTGCAGCGCGTGCTGCCCCGGCTGCAGTTTTCCGGCTTGGTCAGCAATGGCGACAAGACTGAAATCTTCCTCGGCACCGGCGTCGACGCCACCCAGGAGTTTCTGGCGAAAGGCCCGTTCATGACGCGCATCTCGGGCGAGCTGCTGGACGGTTATCCTGCCGCCAAAGGCCCAGGCATCGTGCTGGGCAAAGGCCTGGCGAAAGTTTTGAATGCGCAGCCGGGCAGCACGCTGACCATCATGTCCACCACCGTGGGCGGCAGCCTGAATGCGCTCGACGTGACGGTAACAGGCATTGTCAGCAGCGGCATCACCGATATCGACAAGCGCCTGGCCATGGTCGACCTGGGCACGGCCCAAACCCTGCTCGATACGCGCAAGGTCAGTTCGCTCAGCGTGTATCTCGACGAGATCGACGCCAGCGACAGCACTGCCGTCCTGCTGCGGCAAAAGCTCGGCGCCGGACTGCAGGTGCGCACCTGGTTGAATCAGGCCCAGTTCTATCAAAGCGTGAAGAATCTGTACAACCGCATCTTCGGCTTCCTTGGCGTGATCGTGCTGGTCATTGTGCTGTTCTCGGTCACGAACACGCTGGCCATGGCCGTGCTGGAACGCACCCGCGAGATCGGCACCCTGCGCGCCATGGGCGCCACGCCGCGGGAAGTGATGCGCGTCTTCACGCTGGAAGGCATGCTGCTGGGCAGCGGCGGCGCCATGCTTGGCATGGCCGTGGCGGGCGGCCTGGCCTTCGCCCTGCTCTTCCTCGGCGTGCAGATGCCGCCACCGCCGGGCCGCACGGGCGGCTATCCGCTGGTGGTAACGGTGTCGCCCGCCATGTACCTGGGCGCGGCGGCCGCCGTCACCATCCTGTCCGCCCTGGCTTCGCTGCTGGTCAGTCGCAAAGCGGCCAATCAAACCGTTGTGGAGGCGCTCGCCCATGTCTAAGACGATTTCAACGACCACTCTGGCTCTGCTGCTTGCGCTATGCGGCACCGCCAGCGCGGCCGACATCGAAGCCATCCTGAAGAAGGCCGATGCCTTCCGCCTGCCCGCAGCCTCGCTGCAGGTGGAGACCCAGGTACAGACCTTCAAGGATGGCAAGGAGAGCAAGGAAAAGCGCTATCAGGTGCTGATACGTCCCGGCGGCAAATCGCTGGTGCTGTTCCGTTCACCCGGCGAGACTGGACAGAAGGTACTGATGTCGGGCGACGATTTCTGGATGTACCTGCCCGGCAGTGCTCGCCCCTTCCGCATCACGCCTCTGCAAAAGCTGCTGGGCGACGCCTCCACCGGCGATATCGCCAACATGACCTGGTCGGACGACTACGACGGCAGCGTGGCGCGCGAGGTGGAGGTGGATGGCGTCGCCTGCCTCGAGCTGGAACTGGCCGCACAGCGCAAATCGCTGAGCTACCAGCGCATCGTGCTGCAGGTGGCCAAGAGCGATTTCCGGCCGATGCATGCCGACCTGTATGCCTCGTCCAACCGCAAGATCAAGCAGGCCCATTTCAAGCTGGGCAGCGTCGACGGCCAGCCGCGCGTCACGCAAATGATCCTGATCGACGAGGTGCAGACCAATCGTGAAACACGGGTGAACACCCTCCACACAAAGGCGCGCAGCTTTGGCGATGAGCTGTTCAATCCCATGTACCTGAGCCGCAGCGACGTCCTGCCATGAGCCTTGCCAGCTCTCTACGCGTGGCCGTGGCGGCCTGCCTACTGCCCGCAGCCGCCCTGGCCGAGAGCAGCATGGCCGGCAGCCTGCGCACGCAATTGGAAGCGCGCGGCGCTCATCCCGGCAATCCGCTCGGACTCCAGGACGAGAACCGCGCCGTGCATACCGGCGAGTTGCGCTGGCAGCTCGATGCATCGGCGCAGAATGCCCTGCGCGGCCTGCTCAGCGTGCGCGATGCAAGCGGCGAACACGCCACCCTGCGCGTCAACGAGCTGACGCTGGAAAGGCCGCTTGCAGGTGGCTTTCTGACGGCGGGCAAGAAGACCATGAGCTGGGACGTGGGCTATGCCTTCCGTCCCCTCGACGTGATACAGCAGGAGGACCGGCGCGCCATCGACGCCCCCACCCTGGACGGCGTGCCCATGCTGGCCTGGGAAGCTTTCGACGCCGAACGTGCCATCACCGTGGTGTTGAGTAATCCCGGCCATGGCCGCGCCAGTCAGCCGCGCGACGATGGCGCGCTGGCCGTGCGCCTCTACCGCCAGCGCGGCGAACGTGACGAATATGCGGTGCTGCGCCTGTCGCGCCGCAATGGCGTCGAGGCAGGCCTATCCTTCTCCCATGTGCTGAACGAAGGTATCGAGCTGCATGGCTCGTCCCTGTGGCAGCAGCGCCATGACACCTGGCTGGCGCCGCGCGGCCAGGCGCCACGCTGGCAGCCGTCCGGAGGCGGCGGCAAGGCGCTGGCCGGTTTCACCTGGACTACGGAGAGCAAGTATTCGCTGCTGGGCGAGGCCTGGCTGGATCGCACCGCGGCGCCAGGTCAGCAGCACAATGTGCTGCTGCGGCTCGCCCACACCGACGGCGGACTGGAAGTGGCCGGCGACGTGCTATGGCAGCCACATAGCGGCAGCCGCATCGCCAGCGTGGCGGCCGGCTGGCGGCACGGCCGCTGGCTATTCAGCGCCAGCTGGCGCCATTACGGCGGCGCCTCCGGCACGCTGGTACGCAGCCTGGGTGTGTTCAGCGCCCAGCTGGGATTCTGATCACATCCGGCGCGATCACATCTGGCGGAACAGGTGGGCGTAGAGGGGGCTGACGCGCAGCTTCTCGTCGCGGTTGCGCAGATTCAGCGTCAGCTTTCCGCTTTCGTCGCGCACCGAGCTGGCCACACAGACCGAATTGACGATGGTGCCGCGATGGACTTGCCAGAACTGCTGGCTGTCCAACTGGGGCAGCAGCTCCTTCAGGCTGGTGCGGATCAGGGCTTCGCCGTCCGCCGTGACCACGTTCACGTACTTGTCCAGCGCTTCAAAAAATACCACTTCCTGCACCGGGATCATGCGCACCTGGTTGCCGACAGCGGCCCGGATCAGGGTCAGGCGTTCGGCGGCCGGCGCCGCCAGGGCTTGTGCCGCCGGGCCGGCCGTCAGCGCGCGCAGCTGGACCAGCAGGTCGTCCATGCCGCCGCTGGCCGGCTTCACCTGCAAGCGCTGGCGCAGACGCGCCACGGTGCGCGCCAGACGCTCGTCGCTGATCGGCTTCAGCACATAGTCGGCCGCCTCGTGCTCGAAAGCTTGCAGCGCGTATTCGTCGTAAGCCGTGACGAAGACGATTTGCGGGAAAGGCTGGTCGCCATCCCAATGCTCGCTCAATTCCTCAGCCGCTTCCAGCCCGCTCTTGCCGGGCATCTTGATATCGAAGAAAAGTACGTCGGGCCGCAGAGCCAGCGCCTGCTCCAGCGCGGCCACACCGTTCGGGCAGGTCGCCAACACCTCCAGTTCGGGCCACAATCGCTGCAAGGCCTGGACCAGGGTCGCGGCCAGGATAGGCTCATCTTCTGCAATCAATGCTGTCGTCATCTTGCTTGTATCAAAGGGGTTGGATGGGGAGAAGGATGCGGGCCAGCGCGCCAGCCGGCGCCACCGCTTCCAAGGTCAGCGAGGCGGCATTGCCATACAGGGCTTGCAAGCGTTCGCGCGTGTTCGACAGGCCCACATTGGTGCCTTCCTTGCCGGGACCGGCGTCGGGGCCGCGGCCATTGTCGGCCACGCTCAGTTCCAGCCGTTCTGCCTGCATGCGGGCGCTGACGGCGATATGGCCGCCCTCGATCTTCGGTTCCAGGCCGTGGGCGATGGCGTTTTCCACCAGCGGCTGCAGCAGCATGGGCGGCACCTGGGCAGCCTGCAATGCCTCAGGCAATTCGAAGGCATAGCTCAAGCGCTCGCCCATGCGCACCGACATCAGGCCAAGGTAGGCGTCCATCAGCGCAAATTCCTGCTCCAGCGTGGTGCTTTGCGCGCGCGAGGACAGCAAGGTGGCGCGCAGATAGCGTATCAACTGGTCCAGCATCTGCTGGGCGCGCGCCGGATCGATGCCAATCAGGCCTTGCAGATTGGCCAGGGTGTTGAACAGCATATGCGGCTCGATCTGCGCCTGCAGCAGCTGCAATTGCGCTTGCAAAGCCTGGCGCTCGACCGCTTCGGCTCGCGCCTTTTCCAGCGCCGCTTCGGCGCGCGCGCGCATCAGACGGTCGCGGTTGCCGAAGAAGAGCGTGGCGGCGGCCGTGGTCATCAGCGTGAATACCAGGCCGTTGATCAGGCCAGCGTGCAGGGAATACAGATACTCGAGCTTCGCGCCCAACAGCAAGCCGGCCAGATGCGCCCCCAGGAACTGGGCGATCGGCATGGAAAGGGCCAGCAGCAGGATGAATTTCGGCCATGACGGCTTTTTCTCATTGCCCCAAACCAGCAGGCGTATGCCGTCGATCATGGTGAAGGCGGTCAAGCCTATGCAGTTGGAGATCAGCAGGGTGCGCCAGAACTCGCGGCCATTGCCGAAGACATAGGTGATCATCACCGCGCAAGCGAAGTTGAAGATCAGGACGTAAATGCCATCGATGAGAAAGCGGTGCAGGCGGCTGCGGCCTGGTTTGGCGGGGACGGAGGCGGTGCTGTTCATGGGACGGTCGCTGCGGTTAGGAAGCCGCATTGTTGCGTGCGCTTGCCGGTCTGGCAACCCCGCCGCGACGAAACCGGCCCGATCGGGAGCGAAACTGTCGTAAGGAGGACTCAAACCGGGCGAGAGCCATCCTTCAGAATGAGCAGCGCGCCGACGATGAGTGCATGCATGCCCTGGGTGAATTCAGCCTCCATCTCCGCCTCTTCGGCGGCGCGGTCAGCCGCCACCACGGGCTCGCGGCCGGCCACCGAATACATGGTGTCGGCTACGGCGATGCCGTGGAAGGCCACGGTCGCCAGCAGCCAGCGCGCCTGCTCCTTGGATACGCCATAGGCTGTGGCGATATGGTTCTGGTGTTCGTCGATCTTGTCCAGCATGGGCTGGGTGGCGGCCACGCGGCGGATCACGTAAGGCGTCAGCCCAGGGTGGGCCTTGACGAATTCCCTGACCGAATCGGTGAAGGCGATCAGGTATTCCTTCAAATCACAGCGCTCCGCCGCGCTGGCACGAGGAATCTGCCAGCGGCTGAAAATCTCCTCGGCCACCAGATGCTTGAGCGCCTCCAGGCTGGCCACATGCTTGTAGAGCGCCATATGGCTCACCCCGAGCGCGGCGGCGACGCCGACGAAGGTGATGTTGGGCAGGCCGATCCCAATGCCGGCGTCGGCGATGCGTTCGCGGGTGATGGTACGCGGGCGTCCGCGCGTCGGCGTCGGTTGTGGCGAGTTCATGCTGGTTCCTTGATCGGTGGCCGCAGCCATATGGACAAATTGCCCGTCTTGTTCATTCACTTTAATTAGTTTAGTATGATGAAACTAAATTGTGTCCTGTTTTTTTAGGCGCCGATCTTAACACCCTGGCCGGTGGGCCGTTTCGCGTGAGGGCGCAAGAAAGCCATGCTAAAGTGTTTCTGTTTTTGTAAATGATTCTCATTATGATTCGCATTCAAATCCCTCACCCACCATTCCATTCCCATGCACACTCATGACACGGCTTCGGCCAAACCCAGGGAACCCGGCCCGATCCGCCGGGTATTGCAGCCCATCCACGGGCGTTTGATCGCTGCCGCCATCCTGGCAGCGCTAGGCACCGCGCTCACGCTGGTGCCCTTGGCCGGCATCGCCCAGATCGCGGCGACCGTCCTGGCCGACAGCGGCAGCGCCGCGCAGGACACCATCTGGCGCACCGTCATCGTCAGCGTAGCGAGCATGCTGCTCGGCATGGCCCTGGTCTCGGCCGGCGAGCTGCTGGCCCATATGGCCGACGGCCACCTCACCCATCACCTGCGGCGAGCCGCCGCCCAGCGCCTGGCCCAGGTGCCGCTGGGCTGGTTCACCGAGCGCGCCTCGGGCGAGGTCAAGCAGGCGATGCAGGACGATATCGCTACCCTGCACAGCCTGACCGCCCACTTCTACACGGCGGTGGGACGGGCGGCGGGCGCCATCCTGATCTCGGCCATCTACCTGTTTGCGCTCGACTGGCGCATGGCCATCGCCGCCCTGCTGCCCTTCCCCGGCTTCTTCCTGTTCCTGCAACGGGCCATGAAAGCCAGCGGCGCGAATATGCAGGAGTTTGTCGGCCGCCTCGGACGCCTCAATAGCGCAACCGTCGAATTCGTAAACGGCATCCCCGTGGTCAAGGCCTTCGGCACCAGCGGCCAGGCGCATGAGGGCTACCGCGCGGCGGTCGATGGTTTCGCCCAATCCTTCGCCAACTTCACGCGCCCCCTGGTGGCGACCATGGCCCACGCCCACGCGCTGGTCGCGCCGGTGACGGTGCTGGGCGTGGTGCTCGGCTTCGGCGCGCTGTTCACGAGCCTGGGCTGGATCGCCCCCGCCGAGGTGCTGCCCTTTGCCCTGGTGGCGCCGGGCATCTGCGCGCCCGTGCTCCTGCTGCACACGCTGCTGCATGATCTGCAGGGCGCCACCGGCGCCGCCCAGCGCGTGCTGGCACTGCTGGACACACCGGTGCTGTCAGTACCCGTGCCCGGCCGGCAAGCGCTGCCCAGCGGCCATGAAGTCCGTTTCGAGAACGTGGGCTATGCCTACGGCACGGAACAGCAGGCGCTGAAGGACATCAGCTTCACCCTCGCGCCCGGCACGGTGACGGCCATCGTCGGCCCTTCGGGCGCCGGCAAGTCGACGCTGGCGCGCCTGCTGCTGCGCTTCTTCGATCCGAGCCAGGGCCGCATCACGCTCGGCGGCGCGGACTTGCGCCAGATCGAAAGTGCGCAGCTCTACCGGCGCATCGGCTTCGTGCTGCAGGAAGTGCGTCTGATCCATGCCAGCGTGCGCGACAACATCGCCCTCGGCCGCCCGGCTGCCAGCCAGCAGGAGATCGAAGCGGCGGCGCGCGCCGCCAATATCCATGAAACCATCCTGGCCCTGCCGCGCGGCTATGACTCGGTGGTGGGAGAGGACGCCCAGCTCTCCGGCGGCGAGCGCCAGCGCGTGAGCATCGCCCGCGCCGTGCTGCTCGATCCGCCCATCCTCGTGCTCGACGAAGCCACAGCCGCCGCCGACGCCGGCAACGAGGTGGCGATCCAGGACGCCCTGTCGCGCTTCGCCCAGGGACGCACCCTGCTGGTGATCGCGCACCGGCTCGACACGGTGATGCAGGCCGACCGCATCCTCGTGCTGGACGGCGGCGCCATCGTCGAACAAGGCCGCCATGCACAGCTGCTGGCACAGGAAGGCCGCTATGCGCGGCTGTGGTCCCAAGGGGGCTACGCCACATCCACCGAGCCGGAGGAATCGTCATGCTGAAAACCTTTTTGCAATTGCTGGGCAAGGATGTCGCCATCCTGCGCCGCTACCTCTGGCTGGCGGTGAGCTATGGCCTGCTGTGCGGGCTGACCATCACGACCCTGGCGCCCGCGCTGGGTCTCCTGCTTGTAGGCGATGCAGCCGGGGCCGCGCCCTGGCTGGTCGCGCTGCTGATCGGCATGGCCATCTGCTGGGCCTGGCGGCGCCAGGTGGAGCGGGCCGGCATCCGCGTCGGCGTCGCCCTCCTGCAAAGCGGCCGCCATCGTCTGGGCGAGCACGTCGCGCGTCTGCCGGTGGGCTGGTTCACGGCACAGAATACGGCCCGCCTCGGCCATGTCGTCACCCAGGGCATGATGGCCGTGGCCCAACTGCCCGCCCATGTGTTCACGCCCGTGATCTGCGGCGTGGTGACGCCGCTGGTGATCGTGGCGGCGCTGTTCGCGCTGCATTGGCCGCTGGGCCTGATCGCGCTGGCGGGCCTGCCCCTGCTGGCCGGCGCCTTCGTGCTGACGGCGCGGATCGCGCGCCGCGCCGACGAAACCTATCATGAGCACTTTGCCGATGCCAGCCAGCGCATGGTGGAATTCGCGCAGGCCCAGTCGGTGCTGCGCGCCTTCAATGGCGAGGGCGGCGGCACACGCTTCCTCGAACAGGCCGTCGAGCGGCAGCGCCAAGCGGGCACGCGGCTGATCTGGCAATCGGCGCTGGCCGCGGTCTGCAATGTCTGGGCCGTGCAAGCCATCTTCGCCGCCCTGCTGATCGCCGCCACGCTGTGGCTGAACCAGCATCTGGGCGGCACACTGGCCGGCGCAGACCTGATCGGCGCTATCGTCGCGCTGCTGCTGGTGGTGCGCTTCATCGACCCGCTGCTGGAACTGGCCGCTTATGGCGAGGTGCTGCGCGGCGCCCGTGGCCAGCTCGAAGCAATCGAGGAAATTTATGCCGGCCTGCCCCTGCCGGAACCTGCCGCGCCGCAGGCGCCGCGCGACGCCTCGGTCGAGCTGCGTGACGTCCATTTCCGCTATGCGGCGGATATGCCCGAGGTGCTGCGCGGCGTCGGCCTGCGCATCGCGCCGGGCAGCATGACGGCGCTGATCGGCACATCGGGTTCGGGCAAGACCACCTTGGCACGCCTGATCGCCCGCTTCTTCGACGTGGACCAGGGCAGCGTGCTGGTGGGCGGCGTCGACGTGCGGCAGATGTCCCATACTCAATTAGCCGGCCAGATCAGCCAGATCTTCCAGGACAACTACCTGTTCGCGGGCAACATTGCCGACAATATCCGCGTCGGCAAGCCCGATGCCAGCGAAGCAGAGATCATGGAGGCGGCGCGCCAGGCTGGCGTGACTGAGATCATCGAACGCCTGCCGCAAGGCATGGCCACCCTGGTGGGTGAAGGCGGTGCACGCTTGTCGGGCGGCGAACGGCAGCGTATCGCCATCGCCCGCGCCCTGGTCAAGGACGCACCCATCCTGCTGGTGGACGAAGCCACCGCCGCGCTGGACGCGGAAAACCAGGCCGCCATCGCCGACACGCTGGCAAGGCTGCGCGGCCAGCGCACGCTGATCGTGATCGCACACCAGCTCTCCACCGTCGCCATGGCCGACCAGATCGTGGTGCTCGATGAAGGCCGGGTGGTCGAACAAGGCACGCCGGCGCAACTGCGCGCCAAGCAAGGTCTCTACGCGCAATTCCTGGCCCAGCGCCAAACCGCCAAAGGCTGGCGCATCGCAGCCAGCACGGCGACGGAGGCGGAAGCGCCAGTAGCTGCGGCGGTAGCGACCAAGGTTGCAGGGACGATGGCGGTGGCAGCTGATGAGGCAAATAGCTGATGCCGATTCGTTTGTTTGGTTTGTTTGTCGTGCTGTGCGGCGCCTCGCTGCTGGTCGGCGCGCGCCAGCTGGCATGGCCGCAGCTGGTCTCGCTGTCGGGCGACGCCTGGCTGACGCTGACGGCCAGCCGTCTGCCGCGCCTGGCGGCGCTGGTGCTGACCGGCGTTGGCCTGTCCGTTTGCGGCGTGATCCTGCAGCACATCGTGCGCAATAAATTCGTCGAGCCAGGCACCTCAGGCGGCCTGGATGCGGCCAAGCTCGGCATCCTGGTATCACTGACGGCGCTGCCGCCGGCCATGGCCACCAGCACGCTGGGCCGCATGCTGTTCGCCCTGGTGTTCTGCTTTGCGGCGAGCTTGCTGTATATCGCCCTGATCCGCCGCATCCGCTTCCGCAACACGGTGCTGGTGCCGGTGATCGGCCTCATGTACGGCAGCGTGCTCAGCGCCGCTGCCGAGTTTTACGCCTATCGTCAGGGCATGCTGCAGAGCATGCAGGGCTGGCTGCTGGGCGACTTTTCCAAGATCGTCGAAGGACACTACGAACTCATCTACCTTGTGCTGCCCATCGTCGCGCTGACCTATCTGTATGCGCAGCGCTTCACCGTGCTCGGCATGGGCGAGGACATGGCCACCAGCCTGGGCCTGAGCTATGCCGCCACCATGACGCTGGGCCTGCTGCTGGTGTCCGTGACCGTGGCGGCCACCGTCATCACCGTGGGGGCGATCCCCTTTGTCGGCCTGGTCGTGCCGCATCTGGTGGCGCGTCGCTACGGCGAGAACCTGGGCCGCACCCTGCCCCTGATTGCCCTCTCCGGCGCGGCCCTGCTGCTGGTCTGCGATATCGCGGGCCGCCTGCTGCTCTACCCCTTCGAGGTGCCGATTGGCCTGACGGCGGGCGGCGTGGGCGGCGTGCTGTTCTTCGTGCTGCTGTTGCGGGGCGCGCGATGAGGCGCGCTATCCCGCTGTGGGCAATCTGGCTGGCCGTCGTTTTGCTTGCCGCCGTGTTCGTCTTTGCGGGCGCGGGGCTGGATTTCGACTACGTCATTCCCAAGCGCTTGCTGCGGCTGGCGGCCATCGCCATTGGCGGCGTCTGCGTTGCGCTGTCCGCGATCGCCTTTCAGACCCTGTCCGGCAACCGCATCCTGACGCCGGCGGTCATGGGTTACGAGGCGGTCTATCTGCTGTGGCAGGCGCTGCTGCTCCTGCTGCTGGGCGCGCAGGGACAGGCGCTGCTTGGCGTGGGCGGCAACTTCCTCGTTTCCATCCTCCTGATGCTGGCCTATTCCTGGGGCTTGCACCACTGGCTGCTGCGCGGCAGTGGAAGCGACCTGTATCGTCCGCTGCTGCTGGGCCTGGTGCTGACAATGGTGATCGGCAGTTTCACCCAGTTCGTCCAGCTGCGCATCGCCCCCGGCGAGTTCGCCGTGTTCCAGGGCCTGAGCTACGCTTCCTTCAACCGGGCGCGGCCCGAGTCCCTGCTGGTGGCGGCGCTGGCGCTGGCCGCCGTCTGCATCGCCGCACGCAAGACCCTGCCGGTGCTCGACGTGCTGGCCCTGGGCCGCGAGCAGGCCATTTCGCTGGGCGTGGACCACGCGCGCCATACGCGGCGCTATCTGGCGCTGATCGCCGTCCTGGTTGCGGTCTCGACCAGCCTGATCGGACCGACTGCCTTCATGGGGATTTTTGTCGCCAACACCGCCTACGCGCTGGCCGGCAATGGCCGGCACCGGTTCACCCTACCCCTGGGCTGCGCGGTCGCCATCGGCATCTTCATCGCCGCCCAACTCCTGGTCGAGCACCTGTTCAATTACAAGACCACCGTCAGCATCCTGGTCAACCTGGTATGCGGCGCCTACTTCCTGGCGCTGACGGTACGCAAACGAAGCAGCACATGATTACCATCCGCAATCTGCACAAGACTTATGGCGCCAAGACCGTTCTCTCGGATATCAACGTCCACTTCCCGGCGGGGCGCATCAGCTCGCTGATCGGCCCCAATGGCGCCGGCAAATCGACGCTGTTGATGGCGATGGCGCGCCTGCTGGAACCAAGTGCGGGCGACATCCTGCTCAAGGGCCGCAGCGCGCTGGACATCCGCACCGCCGACTATGCGCGCCAGGTGGCCACGCTGCGCCAATCACCCGGCTTCAACCTGCGCCTGACGGTGGAAGAGCTGGTCGCCTTCGGCCGCTTTCCGCACAGCCGCGGCGCGCTCACTGCCGACGACCGCCGCGCCATCGATGAGGCCATCGGCTTTCTGGCGCTGGAACCGCTGCGCCATGCCTATCTGGATGAACTCAGCGGTGGCCAGCGCCAGATGGCTTTCCTGGCCATGACCATCGCCCAGGAAACCGAGGTACTGCTGCTGGACGAGCCGCTCAACAACCTCGACATGAAGCACACCGTGCAGATCATGCGCGCACTGCGCCGCCTGTGCGACGAACAGGGGCGCACCGTGATCCTGGTCATCCACGACATCAACTTCGCCGCCAACTATTCCGACCACATCGTGGCCCTGAAAAGCGGCGCGGTCCGCTTCAGCGGCCCGGCCGGCGAAGTCGTGACCGAGGAGCGGCTGCGCGAACTTTACGAACTGGACTTCGAAATCGTGCGCAGCGAACGCGGCTGCGTTTGCAACTACTTCAACCCATAGGAAATCCAAGCATGACCATCGAGCGTAGAACCTTCCTCCTGGCGCTGGCCGCCTCGGCGGCCCTGTATGGCTGCGGCCGCAAGTCCGAACCATCCGCATCGGCCACGGCGGCCGCGCCGCCCGCCACGCCCGGCTTCGAACCGATCACCGTCAAGCACAAGCTGGGCACGACCACGCTCCAGCAGCGCCCGCAGCGCGTGGCGGCGCTGGAAATGAACGAGGCCGACTTCCTCGACCAGCTCGGCGTGCCGATTGCAGGCATGGTGAAAGACTATGTGCCGCACTTCCTGGCCAAGTACAAGGACGACGCGCAGGTGCAAGACCTGGGCGCCATCGTCCAGCCCAATCTGGAGCGCGTGCATGCTCTGCACCCCGATCTGGTGCTGATCACGCCGCTGCAAGCCAACCACTACCAGGAATTGACGGAAATCGCGCCCACCCTGCATTTCGATGTGGACTTCGGCAATAGCCAGAGCGGCCACTTCGACGTCGTCAAGGACCATCTGCTGACTCTGGGCCGCATCTTCGGCAAGGAAGACGTGGCGCGCGCCAAGGCCGCCGAGCTCGATGCCAAGGTGCAGGCAGCGCGCCGCGCGACCACCGGCCGATCCGAAAAAGCGCTGGTCGTGCTGCATAACAATGGCGCCTTCAGCTCCTTCGGCGTGCGCTCGCGCTATGGCTTCGTCTTCAACGCCCTGGGCGTGCAGCCCGCCAGCACGGCGGTGGAAACCAGCCTGCACGGCCAGCCCATCTCCAGCGAATTCATCCAGCAAGCCGATCCCGACATCCTTTACGTGGTGGACCGCACGGCGGTGATGGACCGCCGCCCCGTCATCGATGCCGCCCAGGTCAGCAACCCGCTGCTGCGCCAGACCAAGGCCTGGAAAAACGGCCGCGTGGTCTTCGTCGATGCCGATGCCTGGTACACCACCGGCGCCTGCCTGAGCGCCCTGAAGATCGTGGTTGACGATGTGCTCAAGGGCTACCAGGGCTGAGCGCCAAGCCGCCCCTCATTTTCACCTTAAAGCGTAATAGTTCTCATTTTTACCAAGGGTTCGCCACGCGCGGACCAAGCCTCAACTGAAAGGAAGCTGTATGACTCACCGCCGTCCCCACCAACGCCACGCCAGCACCGCACAGCCGCCAGCGCACACCTCCCTGCCCTTTGCGCTCAAGCCCGGCGCCGCAACGCGGATCGCGCTGCTGCTGGGATTGGCCGTGGGCGCCGTTCCCATGGCATTGGCGCAAACGCCGGCTGCCGGTGACGCTGCCGGCGCCCGCAAACACGCGCCGCAGGATACGGCCACGATGGCCACGGTGACGGTGCAGGGACAAGCCATCTCCACCACCGACGCCTATGCCGGCGGCCAGGTGGCGTCGGGCGGCCGCGTCGGCCTGCTGGGCGACAAGGACTTCATGGAAACGCCGTTCAGCACCATCAGCTATACGGACAAATTCATCGCCGACCGCCAGGCACAAAATATCACCGACGTGATCGCCGCCGCCGATCCCACGGTGTTCAGCAACGGCGTCACCGGCGCCTGGAGCGAGAACTATTCCATCCGCGGCTTCTCTTCCGGCACCAGCGATATGACCATCGGCGGCCTGTTCGGCATGGCGCCCTACTACCGCACCTCGCCGGAAATGTTCGAACGCATCGAAGTCCTGAAAGGCCCATCAGCCCTGCTCAACGGCATGCCGCCGGGCGGTTCGGTGGGCGGCACCGTCAATCTCGTGCCCAAGCGCGCGGGCGACACGCCGCTCACGCGCGTGACGGCCAGCTATATGTCCAATTCCCAGTTCGGCGGCCACCTCGATGTGGGCCGGCGCTGGGGCGAGAACAAGCAGTTCGGTCTCCGCTTCAACGGCGCTTACCGCGATGGCGAAGGCGCCGTCAAACGGCAGGATAAGAAAGTCCACCTGGCTTCCCTTGGCCTGGACTGGCGCGGCGACCGTGCCCGCCTGTCGCTCGATATGTACACCAGCACCGACCGCGTGGACGGCGTCACGCGCGGCATCAGCCTCGCGCCTGGCGTGGCGATTCCCCGTCCGCCGAAGGCCGATACCTTGCTGAACCCCGACTGGTCCTTTGTCGAAACCAAGGATAAGGGCGTCATCGCGCGCGGCGACTTCGATCTGAGCGACAATCTGCAAGCCTACGCCGCCTTTGGCGCCAGCAAGACCGATTACAAGTACAACGGCGCCTCGATCGGCCAGGTGCTCAACGCGGCGGGCGACTACCGCACCATCATCGGCCAGCTCGGTTTCGACGTGGAGAAGAAAGCGGCGGACGTGGGCTTGAAGGGCAAGTTCCGGACTGGCGACATCGGTCACCAATGGGCGCTGAACGCCACCCACTACCAGCACCACCAGGACGACTACGGCCGCCGCAGCGTGCCGGGCGCGGAGTGGACCACCAATATCTACAATCCGGTGTGGAATAGCGCGCCCGCCCTCGTCCTGCCGCACATCGCCAAGACCAAGGTGCGCCTGAGCAGCGTGGGCCTGGCCGACACGCTCTCGTTTGCGCAGGATAAGGTGCAGCTGACCCTGGGCGCGCGCCACCAGCGCGTGCTCAGCGACTCCTTCAGCGTGGCCACCGGCGCGCGCACCTCGCGCTACGACGAAAGCGCCGTGACGCCAGCCGCCGCCCTGCTGTTCAAGGCCACCAAGCATATCTCGCTGTACGCCAACTATGTGGAAGGCTTGAGCCAGGGCGCCACCGCACCGATGACAGCCGCCAATGCGGGTGAAATCTTCGCGCCGTACAAGACCAAGCAGAAAGAGCTCGGCTTCAAGATCGACCTGGGCGAATTCGCCCATACGGCCAGCCTGTATGAGATCAAGCGCCCCAGCAGCTACACCGCTCCTGTGACGAACGTCTTCTCCTTCGGTGGCGAGCAACGCAACCGCGGTGTGGAGTGGAGCTTCTTCGGCACGCCGCTGCGCAATGTGCGCCTGATGGGCGGCGTCGCCTACGTGGACCCCAAGCTGACGCGCAGCGCGGGCGGCGTCAACCAGGGCAAGATCGCCACCGGCCTGCCCAAGCTGCAAGGCAAGTTCGGCGCGGAGTGGGATGTGTCCGCGCTGCAGGGTCTGGCGCTGACGGCCAACGCCACGTCGGTATCGAAGCAGTACATCAGCGCCGACAACTCCCTGGCGGCGGGCGGCCATACGGTGTTTGACCTGGGCGCGCGCTATGCCACCAAGGCGGCGGGCAAGCCGCTCACGCTGCGCGCCAGCGTCAACAACGTGACGAACAAGGCTTACTGGGGCATGCCGCTGCTGGCCAGCCTGGGCCTGGGCGCGCCACGCACCGTCCAGCTCTCGGCCACGATGGACTTCTAAGCGCAAATGAAGCGCAAATGAAAAAGGCCGCATTCACATGCGGCCTTTTTTGTGCTGCCGGGCGATCTTACATGCCCAGCGATTTCAGCAGCTCGTCGGCATCGTCGTCGATGACGGAAGCCGGAGCAGCCGATGCGGCGCCCTGGCTGTTGGCGCGCTCCATATCCAGCAGCGCATCCGGATCGGTGATCTCGTTGACTTCGAAATCATGCAGCTTGATGAATTCGGTGCGGTCGATCGCCAGTTCCAGGTAGAAGATATTGTTCTTCTCGGTGAAGAAGGAGACGCGGCGCATTTCCGGACGGTCCAGCGGCGTATCCACATTCAGCATGACCTGCTTGGTCAGCACCAGCATCTTCGGCTGGTTCTGGGTGATGTTGGTTTGCAGCTCGCGGCGCACCTTGCCGGTGAAATCGCCGACGATCTGGTTCATCAGCTCGCCCATGATGTTGGCCACTTCGTCCGAGGTGTAGGAACCAGCCAGCTCCGACTTCGGCATGCCCATGTGCAGCATATAGCGTTCGTAAATCTCCATCGCCGTATCGGCGGCGAAGTTCAGCACCACCAGGCCGGTAAAGCCGCCGTCAAACAGCACGAAGCAGCCGATGTCGGGTTTCAGGCCGATCTTCGTGATGCGCTGAACCATCGCGGAGTAATTGATTTTGCTTTGTGTCGCTACATTCAGTACCCGCGTAACCGATGTGCACAAGCTGGCCAGCAGGTCTTCCGTTCCGTAAATCACCCGTTCTTCTTCCATATTCATTTGCAACCCCGGTAAATATTGCGGCCCGCCGAGACGGCTTGCGCAATACACAACTAAAACAGCCTGTATTGACAGGCAGCTAACTTCATCTCTCCATGCCGGGTCGCGGCTAGCTGAGGGATTACTGGATACTGAAAGAATACCGAAGCGGTAACCGCCCGTCCACCCGAATTGCGCAGAAAAAACAAAAAGGACCGCGTTTCGCAACGCGGCACGGCCAATTCTGGCTTATTCGTACACGGTTCCCACTGCCAGCGGCTTGCTGTGCGCAAGCACCTCGCCGTTGACGGGCCAATCGGCAAAGCGGTAAATGGCAAGGCGATACGTGCCCATGGTCGGGTTTTCAAAGGGATGGCCCAGCGCCGTGGCAAGCGGCGTCAGCTGGCCATCGGCGCCCCGGTGCTCGACTTCCGGCGCAGGGTCGGACGCGGGATAGACGAATTTCACGCCCACGCATTTTTTGCCGAGCAGGCGCAAACGGTAGCCCGATTCGCGCTGCGCGCTCAACAGCTGTTCGCAGGCGGCGCGCAGATCGGCGCCGCTGTAAATGCCGTCTTCGCGCTCGCGGATCGAATAGCGGCCGCTGAAGTGGTAATAGCCGCGCTGGCGGTTCAAGCGCAGCACCGCGTCTTCGTCATAGGCCTGCTTCAGCATGGGCAGGGTGACGCGGCCCAGCGCATCGACGGGGATGCTCAGATTGACGCTCTCGCCGCTCAACTGCAGCTGCAAGCCCTCCATGGACTCTTCCGGCTGGTTGGGCCGGATCTGCATATGCGCCTGGATCAGGGGGCGGTTTTTCAACAAAGGCTCGACGGAGCGCACCGCCTTGTAGGCTTGGCGATAGCCATGCCATTCGGCGTCGCGCTCAGCCACCACCACCACCTTGGTCATCTCCTCCGCTGCAGCGGCGCAAGCCAGCAGGCATAAGGGCAGCGCCATCCACTTCGGCATTCTCATCAAGCTTATCCCCGGCATAAAAGACTGGTACGGCAGCGATTCTACGGCATTGCGCCTGGCACGGCATATGCCGGAAGTCAGGCCATATGACTTCCGGCACTTTGCCGGCATGCCGGCACCGCGTAGAATGGCCCCGCTCAAACTTACCAAAATGACAGGCCTGATGACCGCCATACCGATTGCAGTCCCCGCCAAGCCGGCCCTTCGAACCATTCGGCGCTACCGCGCGACCGGGTTGCTGACCGCCGCCGTCTTTGCCGCCCTCGAACTGGGCGCAGCGCTGGCGGGCGGTCCGCAGTGGACTGAGATGGTCAATCCGCCTGGCCTGCTGGCGCGCTATCTGGCCACCTTCCTGACGCCTGCACCCTCCCTGCTGCGCGCCGGCAGCGACCGTGTGATGCTGAGCTTCCAGCTTTTTCTGGCGCTGAAAGCCCTGCTGGTCATCAGCATCGTTGGCCTGATGTGGTGGCGCACCCGTCCCGCACTGAAATGCGCGCCGGCACTCAAGCACCTGGCCCTTGCCGCCCAGCTGCTGGCCGCCCTCGCCCTCGATTCACTCGCCTTTCATCTACTGGTGGCGGTGCAGCTCGGCGCCCTGCTGCCGCTGCGCCGCGCACTGGCCTGCCTGGCAATCCAGATTCTGCTGGGCATCGGCGTGGATATGCTGGCACTGTCCAGCGCCAGCCAGAACCTGGGCGACAGAGGGGTTTTCACGATGATGGTCATGCTCAGCATGGAACGCTGCCTGCTCATGCTCGGCTTTGCCCTGGCCTGGCTGGCGCGCCAGGAGCTGCAGGGACGCATGCAGCTGGCAGCCTCCCACGCCCAGCTGCGCGCGACCCAATCCCTGCTCGGCGATACGGTGCGCGCCTCCGAACGCATGCGCATCGCGCGCAACCTGCATGACGCTGTCGGCCACCATCTGACTGCGCTCAATCTGCATCTCGACCTGGCCAGCCGCCAGTCCGGCGACAAGCCCGCAACGGCCTTGGCCACGGCGCGCGAACTGTCGCATTCGCTGCTGGCCGAGGTGCGCGGCATCGTCAGCGCGGAAAGGCAGGAGCAGGACATCAATCTGCGCCAGGCCTTGCAGCTGCTGTGCGCCGGCATTCCCACGCCGGCCATCGAATTGACCATGGACGCGCAGGCCGATGCCTGCTCGCCGGCCGCCGCCCACACGCTGCTGTGCTGCGTGCAGGAGGCCGTCACTAACGCCGTGCGGCATGCCGGCGCAAGCCGTCTCACCATCGAGATACGGGGACAAGGCGCGGCGCTGCTGGCGCATATCGCCGACAACGGTAACGGCAGCGGCGACGCGCCCGAAGGCAACGGCCTGCGCGGCATGCGCGAACGCCTTGCCGCACAAGGCGGCGTCCTGCGCACCGGCAGCACCGCGCTGCAGGGCTTCTGGCTTGAACTCTCCCTGCCCATGAAGGGAGCGCAATCATGATCCGCGTGTTGCTGGTGGACGACCAGATGCTGGTGCGCAGCGGCATTCGCGGCCTGCTCGAGCTGACGCCGGACATCCGCGTCATCGCCGAAGCGGCCGATGGCGCGGAAGCGGCCCAGCTCATCGCGCAAACCGAAGCCGACGTGCTGCTGCTCGACGTGCGCATGCCCCATTGCAGCGGCATCGAACTGCTGCAGCGCGAACAAGGGCGTTTGCCACCCACCATCCTGCTCACCACGTTTGACGACGACAATGCGCTGTTCGAAGGCATGCGCGCCGGGGCACGCGGCTTTCTGCTCAAGGATATTTCGCTGGAGCGCCTGGCCGAGGGCATACGCAGCGTCGCCGCAGGCGGCACGCTGTTCCGGCCAGCGCTGACCGAGCGCACCCGCGCCGCCTACGAGAAGCCGGTGAATGCCCCGCCTGCACCCGATCTATCCACGCCGCTGACCAGCCGCGAAACCGAGATCCTGGCGCTGATGGCGGCCGGTTTCAACAACGCCGAAATCAGCCAGGCCTTGGGGCCAAGCGAAGGCACCATCAAAAATCACGTGTCCAGCATTCTCGCCAAGCTGGGCGTGCGCGACCGCGTGCGCGCCGTGCTGCGCGGACTTGAATTGGGACATATCTGAGATGGTGAAATACCTTATCGCCGCTGGCGCTCTGGCCGCCGCCCTGCCCGCATGGGCGCAATCGGCGGGCAGCCTGCTGCCGGAAGGATCGAAAGACATTTCTATTGGCGCCCTGATGGGTAGCGCGCCGGATCGGCCAGGCAGCGCCAAACGCTCGATCTATATGGCGCCGCAGTTTTCGGTGCAATGGGATAACGGCCTGTTTCTCGATGGCCTGATGCTAGGCATGAAAATGTCGAAACAGCCGCTCTTGGAATATGGGCCGCTGATGACGCTCGATCTTGGCATCCGCCGCGCAGATGGCCGCAGAATCCTGTTGCGCCCCGTATTCGGCGCCTTCGTCGATTACCATCCGCTCAGTGAGCTGTCGCTGCACGCCCACGCCTATGCTCCCGCCGGCAACGACGGCAGAGGCGTCCTGCTCAACCTGCAAGCCGGCACGCAATCCATGCTCGTGCCCCATCAATTTCTGGCCCTGGGTGCCGGCGTCAATCTGGCGGACCGCGCCTATATGCAGTCCGATTTCGGCACGGCCCGTTACCAGCCTGGCGGCGGTCTGCACGACAGCTATGCGTATCTACGCTGGAGCTGGGAGTTGAACCGCAAGTACACGCTGGTGACATCGGTGCAGGTCAGCCGTCTGCAAGGCGATGCCGCAGCGAGTCCGCGCACCGTCCAGCGCACTGGGGTGGCGAACTCGCTGATGCTGCGCTACAGCTATTGAAGGCTTAAAAACCGAGCCTCACGCCCAGCTGCAGGCGGCCCTGCTTGATGTTGATGCCATTCTTGCGCGTGGCGCCGATATGCTCATACTCCACGGTCGCAGCAGCGTTCTTGGTGAAGTTATAGGCCATGCCCACGCCCAGCAAAGGCTTGGTGGAAGACATATTGTCCGACTCGCCACCGCCACTCGCCTTGAAGCGGCTGCGCGCCACGCCAGCCTTGCCGAACACCGACCACTCGTCATTGAAGCGATGGTTCAGGCGGCCCGCGAGATAGAAGTGATTCATTTTGAAGCTGACATCGCTTGGCAAATCAATGCTGGCCTTGTCGAAACGCACGGCCCCGCTCTGGGCATAACCTGCCTCCACCGCCAGCAACTCACTCAAGGCGTAACCGCCATATACCTTGTATTCGGCTTTCCCATCGACCTTGGCGGACTTGCCGGTGACCGAATTGCCAAACGTCATTTTGCCGCCGTTGGCTACGGTAGCGCCCACATACAGATCCTCCGCCAGCGCCGTCGAAGAAAGCAGCGCGGCCGCAGCCAGAAGAGAAAGGTGCAATTGCCTGGACATTAGAACTCCTTAGAAATTTGAATGCTGATTCCAGCGGCCCTTGCGGGCCAGATCAGTGCATCAATTCTAGGGAAGCGGAAGCGGTGGCGCATGTGCCACTAGGCATGGTTCGACGGCATGACTTTCAGCACCGCGCGGCGCGTGCCGGCCGGCTTTCTGCCGCCTTATTGGCCGACGCAGATGATTTTGGTCGCGTATTCCTTCGCCCCGGATTTCTTTTTTTCGGCCCAGGCAATGGCTTCCTCAGCTTGGGCGATCGTCATCACCGTCGCTTTTTCCTTGTTTTTGATGAAGGAAACGCCTTCAAACACGCCCTCTTTGCTGCGCATGACCCTGGCGAAGACGGGCGGCTTGCTGCTGTCGCCGATTTTGTTCTGCTGAACCAGGTAACGCTGATCGTTGCTTTCCATGTGCATCACTCGAATAAGAAAAAAATACTGCCCCCAATCGGCGGCTGAAATGCAAAAAGCCCAACCAATAAAGGCTGGGCTTTTCACTTTATTCTGGCTCCCCGACCTGGACTCGAACCAGGGACCTGCGGATTAACAGTCCGTCGCTCTACCGACTGAGCTATCAGGGATTAGAGGCAACATTTTACACTTTCAATCCAAGTCTTGCAAGACTCTTTCTTTCCAGTATTATTTTGCTGCCTTTCGCGTTGCTATTGCAGCGCGAAGAACCAAGATTTTAGAGCACCTTGGCGATGGCGTCAACAACGATGTCGATATTGCGCGAGTTCAGCGCGGCCACGCAGATGCGGCCCGTGTCCACGGCGTAGATCGACTGTTCGCGCAGCTTGCCCACCTGCTCTTTCGTCAGGCCCGAGTAGGAGAACATGCCAACCTGCTCGCGCACGAAGTCGAAGTCGCGGCCTGGCGCTTTCTCCTTGAGCTTCTTGACGAAGGCGTCGCGCATTTCCTTGATGCGCACGCGCATGCCGGCCAGTTCGTCTTCCCACATCTGGCGCAGCTCAGGGGTGGACAGCACGGTCGCCACCACTTTGCCGCCATGGACCGGCGGGTTGGAGTAGTTGGTGCGCACCACGCGCTTGAGCTGCGACAGCAGGCGCGATGCCTCTTCGGCGCTGGCAGCGACCACGCTCAGGGCACCCACGCGCTCGCCGTACAGCGAGAACGATTTGGAGAAGGAGTTCGACACCAGCAGCGGCACGCCGGTGGCGGCGAAGCGGCGCACCACGGCGCCGTCTTCGGCGATGCCGGCGCCAAAGCCCTGGTAAGCCATGTCCAGGAAGGGAATCAGGCCGCCCGCCACGACGGCGGCGATCACTTCATCCCACTGCGACTGGCTGAGGTCAGCGCCGGTCGGGTTATGGCAGCAGGCGTGCAGCACGACGACGGAGCCGCGCGGCATGGCCTTCAGCGCGGCCAGCATGGCGGCGAAGTTCACGCCGTGGGTGGCCGCGTCGTAGTAGGTGTAGTTGTTGACCTTGAAGCCGGCGCTCTCGAACAGGGCGCGGTGGTTTTCCCAGCTTGGGTCGCTGATGAATACTTCGGAGTCAGGCGAGAAACGCTTGAGGAAGTCGGCACCCAGCTTCAGCGCACCGGTGCCGCCGATGGCCTGCACAGTGACGGCGCGGCGCTCTTGAACTACGGCGCTGTCGGCCCCAAATACCAGCTCCTGCACAGCCTTGTCGTAAGCGGCCAGGCCTTCGATCGGCAGATAGGTGCGCGGCGTGGGCTGTTCAATCAGGAGGTGTTCCGCTTTCTGCACGCATGCCAGCAGCGGCACTTTGCCGTTGTCGTCATAATAGACACCGACGCCCAGGTTGATTTTGGCTGGGTTGGTGTCTGCGTTGAAGGCTTCGGTGATCCCCAGAATCGGGTCGCGCGGAGCCATTTCGATGGCACTGAAAACGGAAGGGTTCGTCATGATAAGATTGGATTCGATTGGAAGCGGTTCGCAGAAATTTTGCCATCGCCCGAAGAAAATCCGGTCAGGGCGTCCGGCAAACCAATATTCTATCAAAGGTCTGACTACATGGCTGATCCAGCTACTCCCGGCGTTGTAGAGCCGACAGTGATTACATTCCCCGATTCCCCCTTCAAGCTGCACCAGCCCTTCCCTCCCGCCGGCGACCAGCCGACCGCCATCGAAGGCCTGTGCGAGGGTATCAGCGATGGTTTGTCGTACCAGACCCTGCTCGGCGTGACCGGCTCCGGCAAGACCTATACGATGGCCAACGTGATCGCACGCATGGGCCGCCCGGCCATCGTGTTCGCGCCCAACAAGACGCTGGCGGCTCAGCTCTACAGCGAGTTCCGCGAGTTCTTCCCGGAGAATGCGGTCGAGTATTTCGTGTCCTACTACGACTACTACCAGCCGGAAGCCTATGTGCCGCAGCGCGATCTGTTCATCGAGAAGGATTCCTCGATCAACGAGCATATCGAGCAGATGCGCCTGTCCTGCACCAAGTCGCTGATGGAGCGACGCGATGTGGTCATCGTGGCCACGGTGTCGGCGATTTACGGTATCGGCAATCCCAGCGAATACCATCAGATGATCCTGACCTTGCGCGCCAAGGACAAGGTCAGCCAGCGCGACGTGATCGCGCGCCTGATCCAGATGCAGTACACACGCAATGAGGTGGACTTCGGCCGCGGCACCTTCCGCGTGCGCGGCGACACCATCGACATCTTCCCGGCCGAACACGCCGAGCTGGCGGTGCGCCTGGAGATGTTCGACGACGAACTGGAATCGATCCAGCTGTTCGACCCGCTGACGGGCCGCGTGCGCCAGAAAATCCCGCGCTTCACCGTCTATCCCGGTTCGCATTACGTGACGCCGCGCTCCACCGTGCTGCGCGCCATCGAGACCATCAAGGCCGAACTGCGCGAGCGCCTGGAATTCTTCCGCAAGGAGAACAAGCTGATCGAGGAACAGCGCCTGGAACAGCGCACCCGTTTCGATCTGGAGATGATGTCGGAGATCGGCTTCACCAAAGGCATCGAGAACTATTCGCGCCATCTGTCGGGTGCCCTGCCCGGCCATCCGCCGCCGACGCTGATCGACTATCTGCCAAAGGATGCGCTGATGTTCCTCGACGAGTCGCATGTGCTGGTGGGCCAGTTGAGCGCCATGTACAACGGCGACCGTTCGCGCAAGACCAATCTGGTCGACTACGGCTTCCGCCTGCCTTCGGCGCTGGACAACCGTCCGCTCAAGTTCGAAGAGTTCGAGGGCAAGATGCGCCAGACCGTGTTCGTCTCGGCCACGCCGGCCGACTACGAGAAGAAGCACGCCGACCAGGTGGTCGAGCAGGTGGTGCGGCCGACCGGCCTGGTCGACCCGCAGGTGATCGTGCGTCCGGCACGCACCCAGGTGGACGATCTGATGTCCGAGATCCAGGACCGCGTCGCCAAGAACGAGCGGGTGCTGGTGACGACGCTGACCAAGCGCATGGCCGAGCAGCTGACCGAGTACCTGGGCGACCACGGCATCAAGGTGCGCTATCTGCACAGCGATATCGAAACCGTGGAGCGCGTGGAGATTCTGCGCGACCTGCGTATCGGCACGTTCGACGTGCTGGTGGGGATCAACCTGCTGCGCGAAGGCCTGGACTTGCCGGAAGTGTCGCTGGTGGCGATCCTGGATGCGGACAAGGAAGGCTTCCTGCGTTCCGAGCGCTCGCTGATCCAGACCATCGGCCGCGCGGCGCGTAACCTGAACGGCGTGGCCCTGCTCTACGCCGACAATATGACCGACTCGATGGAACGCGCCATCGGCGAGACGGAACGCCGCCGCGCCAAGCAGATCGCCTTCAACGAAGCAAACGGCATCGTGCCGCGCGGCGTGCACAAGGTGATCAAGGACATGATCGATGGCGTCTACAGCCCAAGCGCGGCGCGCGAGGAGCTGGGCGTGGCCCAGGAAACGGCCAAGTACGAAGCCATGAGCGAGAAGCAGATCAGCAAGGAGATCAAGCGCCTGGAGAAGCAGATGATCGACCACGCCAAGAATCTGGAGTTCGAAAAAGCGGCCCAGGTGCGCGACCAGCTGCACCATCTGAAGGAGCAGCTCTTTGGTGCGCCGGGCGCCGATGTGATCTAAGCCGCCCGCCTCCACTCTGCAACGCGCCGCCATCCCAGCGGCGCGTTTTTTATTTCAGTCCGCCGGCCTGCTCCAGCCGCTTGTAGAAGATGAAGGAGTAAGCGATCGGCACCACGGCCCATGCGCCCAGCAGCAGCACTTGCAGCGGCAGCGGCGCGTTCAGCAAGGCCGCCAGCAGGCCAAGCACGCCGGTCGCCACCATGAAGCGGGCCGAGAAGCGGTGCGTGGCATGCCATACGCGCTCGTCGGCCAAGGTCCACGGCGTGCGGATGCCCAGATAGAAATTGCGCTTGATCTTGCCCAGCGGGTTGCCGATCAGGATCAGCAGCAGGAACATGCCCGGCATGATGGCGCGCCTGATATCGAACTCCACGCCGCGCACCTGCAGCAGCGTCACCGCCTGAAAATATCCCATCGCGCCGATGATGGCGGTGACAATGAAATCGGCCGTACCCTGGAAAGGTGTCATCTTGTATTTGCGCGGCGAAAGGAGCGGCAAGGCCAGGCCCAGCGCCAGCAGCAAGACCATCAAGCCTGGGCCCAGCAGCCATACCTGCCAGCGCGGCCCGAAGCCATTGGCCTTGCCGTCCGGTCCCCAGTGATTGGGAATGATCTCCGGCAGTTGCGGGTAGCAGTAAGCCGTAATGGCGGCAGATACCAGGATCAACAGACAGCAGATTGCCAGATAGCGCTTGCTCATGCCTTCTTTCCTTTCGGTTCGGTCACAGTCAATTCCATCATCCAGGCCAGCATGTCCTGCAGGACCGTGGTGTTCAGCGAGTACCAGATGGTCTGACCATCGCGCCGGCGCGAAATCAGGTCGGCGTCGGCCAGCACCGCGAAATGGTGCGACATCGTGGGGCGGCTGGTATCGAAATGCGCGGCCAGCTCGCCGGCCGTCATTTCGCCCTGGCGCAGCAGGCCCAAAATCTCGCGCCGCGCCGGATCGGCCAAGGCTTTGAAAGTATCGTTGGTCGCGTTCATCGAATTATGAAATTCATCTAATTAGATACGTATCGAAATATAGGATGAAAAAATTGCCGCGTCAAGCGCGGCAATTTCAGGTGCGGACTTACAGGGTTTTGACGAATTCGCGGATACCGCCCATCAGCATCTCGATCGACATGGCGGCCAGGATCAGGCCCATCAAACGCTCGAACGCCGTCATCACCTGCGGGCCGAGGACTTTCTGCAGGCGCTCGGCGCCGAGGAAGACGGCCAGCCAGACCACCAGCAGCGCGCCCAGCGCGGCCACATGCACCAGCACTTCGTGGGTACTCTCGCGCGAGAACAGCAGCACGGTGGCCAGGGCCGAAGGGCCGGCCAGGGCGGGAATCGCCAGCGGCACGATGAAGGGTTCGCCGCCTTCGGTGCGGCCCAGCACACCGTCTGGATGCGGGAAGATCATGCGGATGGCGATCAGCAGCAGAATCACGCTACCGGCAATGCGCAGCGAGGCTTCGGACAGCGACAGCGCGTTCAGGAAGTGACGGCCGAAAAACATGAAGATCAGCAGCACGGCGCTGGCAATCAGGCATTCGCGGATGACGACGCGCGGACGGCGTGCCGGCGGCACCGAGGACATGGCGGCGGCGAATAAAGGCACGTTGCCAAAGGGGTCTGTCACCAGCAGCAACAGGATAAAAGTCTGGAGGAAGTTCTGAGTCATGAAAAGCCTTGGGGATTGACTGCGAAAATGCAAGCCGTTTGCGATATGGTACCTTGCGCAACGGGGCGGCGGCAAATCCGGTTTTCCGATAAGGGTATTTGGCGGCAGATAATGCTAAAATCCCCGGCGTGAAACGACTTGTGCTCATTTTCCTGCTCGCCATCCTCCCGCTCCAGTATGCCTGGTCGGCGGCTGCCGCCTATTGCGGACACGAGTCGGGCAAGAGCCAGCACTTCGGCCATCACGCGCATGAGCATAAAGACAAGGCTGGCGCGGAAAAGCCGATCGAGATCAAAAAATCCACCAAGATTCATGACGATTGCGGCGTCTGTCATCTGTCGCTGCAAGCGTCGCTGCTGCCCGCTCCCACGCCCGTGCTGTCGCCGGACAGCGGGGCTTGGCCGCCGCAGGAGGCACCACCTTTCACTTCCTTCATCGCCGACGGGCCCAAACGCCCCGACTGGCGCCGTCTCGCCTGACGCGGCGAGACTTGCCTCTTCCCTGAGCATTTCAACAATTTAGCCAGACAGACCAGTCTCGTCGAATTTCATCCCTTTCCAGGAGAATTCGATGTATTCCCACGCTGTATCCGCAGGCTGGCGCGCCCTCATTCTGGGTGCGCTCGCCCTGCCCGTTTCATCTGCCATGGCCGACCCGGTTTCGGCCGTGGTCCCTGCTGCGCCGGCCATTGCCGCGCTGACGCTGCAGACGGCGCTCAATCGCGCGCTGCAAGCCAATCCAGGCCTTAACGCGGCCCGCCATGAAGTGCTGGCCCAGGACGGCGCCGTGCTGCAGGCCGGCGCGCGCCCCAATCCCACCTTATCGCTCGATCTGCAGGACCGCCGCCGCGAGACGCGCGAAACCACCTGGCAGCTTAGCCAGCCGCTGGAACTGGGCGGCAAGCGCGCCGCCCGCGTGGCGGCCGCCGAGCGTGGCCGCGAGTACGCCGCCGCCGGTTTCGATGCGCAGCGCACCGAGCTGCATGCCCAGGTGGTCGGCGCCTTCTATGACGTGCTGATTACCCAGGAGCGCCTGCGCCTGGCCCAGGATGCGCTGCAACTGGCCAAGCGCGCCAGCGACACCACGGCGCGCCGCGTGGCGGCCGGCAAGGTCTCGCCGGTGGAAGAGACGCGCGCCCGCGTCGCCGAATCCGGCGTGCGCCTGGAGCAGTCACAGGCCGCCGCCGCGCTGGCGACGGCACGCCAGCGCCTGGCCGCCATATGGGCCGCACCGGCGCCGGACTTTGAGCAAGCCGAGGGGCGCCTCGATCCCCTGCCCGAGATTCCGGATGCCGCCATGCTGGCCGCGCGCCGCAGCGGTGCGCCCAATGTGCAGGTGGCGCGCCGCGCGCTGGAGCAGCGCAAGGCCGAATCGCAGCTGGCCCTGGCCAACCGCGCGCCGGATGTGACGCTCAGCTTGGGCGTCAAGCGTGCCGAGGAAATGGGCCGTAACCAGGCCTTGCTCGGCTTCTCCGTGCCGCTGCCCCTGTTCGACCGCAACCGCGGCAATGTGCTGGAGTCGGCGCAACGCGCCAACAAGGCCGAGGCGGAACTGAACGCTGCCACGCTGCAGCTGGATAGCGCACTGGCGCAAGCCGTGGCCGACCTGTCCACCGCGCGCGAAACCGTGGCCGCCCTGCGCAACGACATTCTGCCCGGTGCCATCAGCGCCTACGACGCCGCCACCAAGGGCTTCGAATACGGCAAGCTGGGCTTCATCGACGTGCTGGATGCGCAGCGCACCTTGCTGCAAGTGCGCGCCCAGCATCTGAACGCCCTCGCCGACGGCCACCGCGCCGCCGCCGCCATCGAACGCCTGCTCGGTCACGCCTCCTTCGGTGCCGAACACTGAAAGCATCATCATGAAAAATACTCTGACACGCAAACAAACCATCGCCATCGGCGCCATTGCCGGCATTGGCGCCCTGCTGGCGGCACTGATCCTGCTACCGGGCGGCGCAGGCAAGGCCACCGGCGGCGAACCGTCGCACGCAGAAGCCGGACATAAGGACGATCACAAGGAAGGCGGCAAGGAAGAACACGGCCATGAACATGGCAAAGAGGCCGATGCCAAAGGCGCGGGCAAGGCCGCCGCCGTGAGCGAGGAACACGCCGAGCTGGTGGAATTCAGCGCCCAGCAAATCCAGTCCGCCGGCATCACGCTGGAAGCGGCCGGTCCGGCCCTGATCGGCAGCAGCGTCACCCTGCCCGGAGAAATCCGCTTCAACGGCGACCGCACCGCCCATGTGGTGCCGCGCGTCGCCGGCGTTGTGGAAAGCGTCAGCGCCGACCTGGGCCAGCATGTGAAGAAGGGACAGGTGCTGGCCGTTGTCGCCAGCGCCGACCTGTCGGAACGCCGCAGCGAGCTGCTGTCGGCGCGCCAGCGCCTGAACCTGGCGCGCACCACGGCCGAACGCGAAAAGCAGCTGTGGCAGGACAAGGTAGCGCCTGAACTCGACTATCTGCAGGCGAAACAAGCCATGAACGAGGCGGAAATCGCCGTGCGCAACGCCCAGCAGAAGCTCGACGCCCTCGGCGCGGACGCCAGCGCCACCACGTCTTCGCGCCTGTCGGCCTACCAGATCCGCGCGCCTTTCGACGGCATGGTGCTGGAAAAGCATATCTCGCAAGGCGAGGCGGTGAAGGAGGATGCGAACGTCTTCACCATCTCCGACCTGTCCACCGTGTGGGCCGAGGTGGCAGTGTCGCCGTCCGACCTGGATGCGCTGCGCGTCGGCCAGCAAGCCACGGTCAAGGCCACGGCGCTCAATGCCAGCGCAAGCGGCACGGTGATCCACGTCGGCTCCCTGCTGGGCGAGCAGACGCGCACCGCCATGGCGCGCCTGTCGCTGCGCAATCCCGACCTGGCCTGGCGCCCTGGCCTGTTCGTCAGCGTCGACGCGGCGTCCAAGGCATCCAACGCTGCCATCACCGTCACCGCCGAAGCGGTGCAGACGGTGGAAGGCAAGGCCGCCGTCTTCGTCCGCACGCCGCAGGGCTTCCTGGCCCAGCCGGTGACGACCGGCCGCAGCGACGGCAAGCGCACCGAAATCCTCAGCGGCCTGAAGGCCGGCGCGCAGTATGCCGCCGTCAACAGCTTCGTGGTCAAGGCCCAGCAAGGCAAGGCCGGCGCCGAGCATAGCCACTGACGCGAAGAGGATATCGACCATGTTTGAAAAACTTATCCGCTTCGCCATCGGCCAGCGCTGGCTGGTGATGCTGGCGGTGCTGGGCATGTCCATCCTGGGCATTTACAGCTACCAGCGCCTGCCGATCGACGCCGTGCCGGACATCACCAATGTCCAGGTGCAGATCAACACCGCCGCTCCCGGCTACTCGCCGCTGGAAACCGAGCAGCGCATCTCGCAGCCGCTGGAAGCGGTGATGGCGGGCCTGCCGCGCCTGGAGCAGACACGCTCCCTGTCGCGCTACGGCCTGTCGCAGATCACCGTCACCTTCCGCGACGGCACCGACCTGTATTTCGCGCGCCAGCTGGTCAACGAACGCTTGCAGGAGGCGCGCGCACGCCTGCCGGCCGGCGTGATCCCGGCCATGGGGCCAATCTCCACCGGCCTTGGCGAGATCTATCTGTGGACGGTGGAAGCCAAGGACGGCGCCAGGAAATCCGACGGCACGCCCTACTCCCTGAGCGATCTGCGCGAAATCCAGGACTGGATCATCAAGCCGCAGCTGCGCAATGTGCCGGGCGTGACCGAGATTAACTCCATCGGCGGCCATGCCAAGGAATACCAGGTGGCGCCCGATCCGGGCAAGCTGGCATCCTATGGCCTCAGCCTGCAGGACGTGGTGACGGCGCTGGAGCGCAATAACGGCAATACCGGTGCAGGCTATATCGAGCGCCGTGGCGAGCAATTGCTGGTGCGCGCACCGGGCCAGGTCGCCACGCTGGACGATATCCGCGACATCGTGGTCGCCAATGTGCGCGGCGTGCCGATCCGCATCCGCGATATCGGCGAGGCGCGCATCGGCCGCGAGCTGCGCACCGGCGCCGCCACCGCCAATGGCCACGAATCGGTGCTGGGCACGGTCTTCATGCTGATCAGCCAGAACAGCCGCGCCGTGTCGCAAGCGGTCGCCAAGCGCATGGACGAAATCGCGCGCACCCTGCCGCAGGGCGTGAGCGCCACCACGGTGTATGACCGCACGGTACTGGTGGATAAGGCCATCGCCACCGTCAAGAAGAACCTGCTGGAAGGCGCGGTGCTGGTGATCGCGGTGCTCTTCATCTTCCTCGGCAATATCCGCGCCGCCGTGGTGACGGCGATGGTGATTCCCCTGTCGATGCTGTTCACCTTCAGCGGCATGGTAGCTTACAAGGTCAGCGCCAACCTGCTCAGCCTCGGCGCGCTGGACTTCGGCATCATCGTCGATGGCGCGGTGGTGATCGTGGAGAACTGCGTGCGCCGCCTGGCCCATGCCCAAGCCGCATTAGGCCGAAAGCTGACGCGCGAAGAGCGCTTCGAGGAAGTCTTCGCCGCCGCCCGCGAGGCGCGCCGTCCGCTGCTGTTCGGACAGCTCATCATCATGATCGTCTACCTGCCGATGTTCGCCCTGTCTGGCGTGGAAGGCCGCATGTTCCATCCGATGGCGATCACCGTCGTCATCGCCCTGCTGGGCGCGATGATCCTGTCGATCACCTTCGTGCCGGCCGCCGTCGCCCTCTTCATCGGCGACAAGGTGGAAGAAAAGGAAAACCGCCTCATGCTGGCAGCCCGCGCCTGGTATGCGCGCGCGCTCGACCTGGCCCTGGCCAACAAGCCGGTGGTGCTGGCCTTTGCCGCCGTGACGGTGCTGCTTTCCGGCTTGCTGGCCAGCCGCATGGGCAGCGAGTTCGTGCCAAGCCTGAACGAAGGCGATTTCAGCGTGCAGGCGCTGCGCATTCCTGGCACCAGCCTGACGCAATCGGTGGCCATGCAAATGCAGCTGGAGCGCGAACTGAAACGCCAGTTCCCCGAAATCGAGCGCATCTTCGCCCGCACCGGCACGGCGGAAATCGCCTCCGACCCGATGCCGCCGAATATCTCGGACGGCTACATCATGCTCAAGCCGCAGGACCAATGGCCACAGCCGCGCAAGACGCGCGACGAGCTGCTGGCGGCGATCCAGGCGGCGGCCGAAAAGCTGCCGGGCCAGAACTACGAGTTCTCCCAGCCGATCCAGCTGCGCTTTAATGAGCTGATTTCCGGCGTGCGCAGCGACGTGGCGGTGAAGCTGTTCGGCGACGATATGGCGGTGCTGGACGCGCAGGCGGCGCGCATCGCCGCCGTGCTGCAGAAGGTACGCGGCGCGGCCGAGGTCAAGGTCGAGCAGACCACCGGCCTGCCGATGCTGAATATCCGCGTCGACCGCGCCAAGGCGGCGCGCTATGGCTTGAACACGGGCGATATCCAGGATGCCATCGCCATCGCGCTGGGCGGCAAGGAAGCGGGCAATCTGTTCCAGGGCGACCGCCGCTTCGACATCGTGGTGCGCCTGGCCGACGAGGTGCGCAGCGACCCGGAAGCGCCGGCCCGCCTGCCGATTCCCCTGCCGCAGCAGAAAGGCGGCAGCGCCGGCGCCAGTGGCGCAGCCGATGAACGCATCAGCCATATTCCGCTGAGCGAAGTGGCGACGCTGGACGTGGCACCCGGCCCGAACCAGGTCAGCCGCGAAGACGGCAAGCGCCGCATCGTGGTCAGCGCCAATGTGCGCGGCCGCGATATCGGTTCCTTCGTGGCCGAGGCGCAGCAGGCCATGCAGGAAGGCGTCAAGCTGCCGCCCGGCTACTGGACCAGTTGGGGCGGCCAGTTCGAGCAGCTGCAATCGGCCGCCGAGCGTCTGCAGATCGTGGTACCGGCCGCGCTGGCCCTGGTGCTGGTGTTGCTGTTCGCCATGTTCGGCAGCATGAAGGATGGCTTGCTGGTGTTCAGCGGCATTCCCTTCGCGCTGACCGGTGGCATCGCGGCCCTGGCCCTGCGCGGCATCCCGCTCTCGATTTCGGCGGCGGTGGGCTTTATCGCCCTGTCCGGCGTGGCGGTGCTGAATGGCCTTGTGCTGCTGTCCTTCATCCGCAGCCTGCGCGAGCAAGGCATGGGATTGGATCAGGCGATCCGTGAAGGCGCGCTGACGCGCTTGCGCCCCGTGCTGATGACGGCGCTGGTGGCTTCGCTGGGCTTCGTGCCGATGGCGCTGGCGACCGGCACCGGGGCCGAGGTGCAGCGTCCGCTGGCCACCGTGGTGATCGGCGGCATCCTGTCCTCCACCGCCCTGACCCTGCTGGTCCTGCCCCTGCTCTACCGCCTGGCGCACCGCCGCACGGCGGCATAAAAGAAAATGGCGGGAAGGCTTTACAGCCTTCCCGCCATTTTTATGGCTTGCGCTTGCCGCTACGCTCAGGCAGCGGTTTCGCCTTTCTTGATCCATGCGGCCAGCTGGTGCGGGCGCAGGCCGTCGTAGTCTTCGAACGGCTGGTGGATCCATGGGTTGTGCGGCAGTTCTTCCATCTGGTAGTCAGGCTTGAAGGTGGAGCAGCCCTTGGTCCAGATCACGGCCGAACGCACTTCGGTCACGCCTTCGAAGTTTTCCTTCAGATGCTTCATGACCTTGGTCAGGGTCACGCCGGAATCGGCCAGGTCGTCGACCAGCAGGATCTTGCCGGACAGCGGACCTTTGGTCATCGTCATGTACTTGGCGATATCCAGGTCGCCCTGCACCGTACCGGCTTCCGCGCGGTAGGAGCTGGTCGACAGGATGGCCAGCGGCACGTCGAAAATACGCGAGAAGACGTCGCCGGGACGCACGCCGCCGCGCGCCAGGCACAGCACCATGTCGAACTTCCAGCCCGACTCATGGACCTTGAGCGCCAGGCGCTCGATCAGGCGGTGATACTCATCCCACGACACCCACAGGTGTTTTTCGTTCGTTTGAGGGGTGTTCATGTAAATACCTCTTGTTGTGCGAATTGCTTTTTATTCGAATGGGTGGCGCAGGACGATGGTCTCTTCGCGGTCAGGACCGGTGGAAACCATATCGACCGGCACGCCCACCAGTTCCTCGATGCGCTTGATGTAAGCGCGTGCAGCGGCAGGCAGCGCGGCCAGCGACTTGGCGCCGACGGTGCTGTCTTTCCAGCCTGGCATTTCTTCGTAGATCGGCTGGCAGCGCGCAGCGTCTTCAGCGCCGACCGGGAAGATGTCGATCTGTTTGCCGTCGATGGTGTAGCCGGTGCAGATCTTCAGGGTTTCCAGGCCATCCAGGACGTCCAGCTTGGTCAGGCACATGCCCGACACGCCGTTGATCTGCACCGAGCGGCGCAGCAGCGCGGCGTCGAACCAGCCGCAGCGGCGGGCACGGCCCGTCACGGTGCCGAACTCGTGGCCCACGGCCGACAGGTGGTGGCCAACGCCGGCATCGGTCGGCAGTTCCGAAGGGAACGGGCCGGAACCCACGCGGGTGGTGTAAGCCTTGGTGATGCCCAGGATGTAGTGCAGCATGTTCGGACCCACACCCGAACCGGCGGCGGCGTTGCCGGCCACGCAGTTGGAGGAGGTCACGAACGGGTAGGTGCCGTGGTCCACGTCCAGCAGCGAACCTTGCGCGCCTTCGAACAGCAGGCTGCCGCCGGCTTTATGCACGGCATACAGGGCGCTCGACACGTCGGCCACCATCGGACGCAGGCGCGGCACATAGGCCAGCGCGTCGTCCAGCACCTTCTGGTACTCGACCTTCGGCGCCTTCAGATAGTTTTCCAGCACGTAGTTGTGGTAGTCCAGGTTCTCGGCCAGCTTCTCGGCGAAACGCTTTTCGTTCAGCAGGTCGGCGATACGGATGGCGCGGCGCGCCACCTTGTCTTCATAGGCCGGGCCGATGCCCTTGCCGGTGGTGCCGATCTTGGCGGCGCCGCGGGCCGCTTCGCGGGCCGCATCCAGCGCGGTGTGGTAAGGCAGGATGACCGGGCAAGCCTCGGAAATCTTCAGGCGCGAGGACACTTCCACGCCCACCGCTTCCAGCTTGTCGATCTCGCGCAGCACGTCCGGCACGGACACCACCACGCCGTTGCCGATGTAGCAGGCCACGCCTGGGCGCATGATGCCCGAAGGGATCAGCTGCAGCGCGGTCTTCACGCCGCCGATTACCAGAGTGTGGCCGGCATTGTGGCCGCCCTGGAAGCGCACCACGCCTTGCGCGTGCTCGGTCAGCCAATCGACGATCTTGCCTTTACCCTCATCGCCCCATTGGGTCCCGATGACGACGACGTTCTTTGCCATAGTTTTCTTTGACATCACACTAACCTAAGTTTTTAAGAATCCAGTTGCTACCATTATCGTCGAGCACCAGCGCGCGGTCGCACTCGAACTCGTCCTGTTCATTGCTGTGACCCGGCATGGACTGGATCACAACTTCGCCGGACTTGCGCAGTTCGGCGATTTTTTCCTTCAATTCGGGCGCATTGCCCCACGGTGCGCGGATCGAATGCTTGCGCTCCGCCGTTGGCAGCAGGCGCGCCAGCTCGCGCAGGTCGAGCGAGAAGCCGGTGGCGGGACGGGCCCGGCCAAAAGCTTCGCCAACGTGATCGTAGCGGCCGCCGCGCGCCACCGCATTGGGCAGGCCCGGCACATACAGCGCAAACATGGCGCCGCTCTCATACTGATAGCCGCGCAAGTCGGCCAGGTCGATCGCCACTTCGGCACGGCCGATGGCCGATGCCGACAGCGCCGCCAGTTCGGCCAGCGCCTTGGCGATGCCCGGCACGTCGGGCAGTTCGGCGCGGGCGCGCTTGAGCACATCCACATCGCCGTACAAATGCGGCAGGGCCAGCAGCGCGTCGCGCGTGGCCGGGGCGTAATGGGCCGTCAGTTCGCGCAGGCCGGGCACGTCTTTCGCGCGCAGCAGCTGAACGATGGCGATATGGTCTTTCTCGGCCGCCTTGTCGAGCTCCAGGATGGCGCGCAGCACGCCGACGTGGGCCAGGTCCAGGCGCACTTCGGTGAAGCCAGCCAGGGCCAGCGAGGCCAGGGCCAGTTCCTGGATTTCGGCGTCCGCTTCCAGGCCGGCGTGGCCGTAGATCTCGGCGCCGATCTGCACCGGTTCGCGCGTGGCGTGCAGGCCGGACGGGCGGGTGTGCAGCACCGAGCCGGCATAGCACAGGCGCGTGACGGAGTTGCGGTTGAGCAGATGGGCGTCGATGCGGGCCACCTGGGTGGTCATGTCGGCGCGCAGGCCGAGCATGCGGCCGGAGATCTGGTCCACCAGCTTGAAGGTGCGCAGGTCGGTGTCCTGGCCGGCACCAGCCAGCAGGGACTCCACGTACTCCAGCAGCGGCGGCATGACCAGCTCGTAACCGTACAGGCGGAAGTTATCCAGCATCTGGCGGCGCAGCTCTTCAATCTTGCGCGCTTCTGACGGCAGGACGTCGGCAATATGTTCAGGCAATAGCCAATTCGGCATGGGAAAACCGGATAGGGATTGATTAAAAAAATAGACTATGCGACGCGGCGCCGCAACGCAATAAGCGGCGGGCCAAACCGCGTATTTTACGCGAAATCATAAGCTAACAGGAAAAAACTTGGGGCCGCGCACCTTGCGGCGCGCGACCCCAGCTTGTCTTTTCTTCAGCTTTTACTTCTTGCCAGGTGCACCGCCGCCGGAGGCGCCGCTGTTCTTGAAGTAGCGGAAGAAGTCCGAGTTCGGATCGACCAGCATCACGTCGGCCTTGCTCTTGAACGAAGCGCGGTAAGCTTCCAGGCTGCGGTAGAACTTGTAGAACTCCGGATTGCGGCCGAAAGCGTCGGCGTAAATCTGCGATGCCTTGGCATCGCCCTCGCCCTTGATCTTCTCGGCTTCGCGGTAGGCTTCGGCCAGGATCACGGTACGCTGCTTGTCGGCGTCGGCGCGGACTTTCTCCGACTCGGCGCCGCCGGTGGAACGCAGCTCGTTGGCCACGCGCACGCGCTCGGCCTTCATGCGCTCGTACACGGAGTTGTTGATCTGCTCCACATAGTCCACGCGCTTCAGGCGCACGTCAATGATCTCGACGCCGATCTGCTTGGCCTCGGCGATCACCTTGGAGCGGATCGCCTCCATCACCTTGCCACGCTGGCCGGAAATCACTTCGCGCACGGTGCGCTTGGTGATTTCGTCGTTCAGGGCCGCCTTGATGATCTGCGACATGCGGTCGCGCGCGCGACTCTCGTCGCCGCTGAAGCTGACGAAGTACAGGCGTGGATCGTTGATGCGCCATTTGACGAAGGCATCGACCAGGATATTCATCTTCTCGGCCGTGATGAAGCGGTCGGCATCAGGCGAATCGATGGTCATGATGCGCTTGTCCAGATACAGCACGTTCTGGAATGGCGGCGGCAGCTTGAAGTGCAAGCCGGGCTGGTTGATCACCTGCTTCACTTCGCCCAGGGCGAAGACAATCGCGTATTTGCGCTGGTCCACCACGAAGACGGTGGACGAGAGCAGCATCAGGGCCACGAAGCCCGCGATCAGGGTACTGACTATACGGTTCATTAACGGCTCTCCCGATCACGAGACGATTCGCGCGAACGGCTGTCGCGGCGGTTCAGGTCCATCTGCGGCGGATTATCCGGCAGCAGGATGGCGGTCGGCGGCGGCGGCGTCGCATTGGCGCGCGCGGCGGCATCGCTGGCGGCCACCTGGGAGATCAGCTTGTCCAGCGGCAGATACAGCAGATTGCTGCCGGACTTGGAATCGACCATGACCTTGCTGGTGCTGGCGAAGATCTGCTGCATGGTGTCCAGATACATGCGGTCGCGCGTCACGGCCGGCGCCTTCTGGTACTCGACCAGCACCTGCTTGAAGCGGTCGGCGTTACCGGATGCGTTTTCCGTCACTTGCGCGCGGTAAGCCTCGGCCTGCTGCAGCAGGCGGAATGCCTCGCCGCGCGCCTTCGGCACCACGTCGTTGGCATAGGCCTGGCCTTCGTTTTTCTGGCGCTCGCGGTCCTGGCTGGCTTTCACAGCGTCGTCGAAGGCGGCTTGCACCTGCTCCGGCGGCTGCACGCCCTGCATGGTCACATTCGTCACCTGCACGCCGGAGGCGTAGCGGTCCAGAATCTGCTGCATCAGCTGCTGGGTTTCAAACGCGACTTTCTCGCGGCCCTCGTACAGCACGAAGTCCATCTTGCTCTTGCCGACGATTTCGCGGATCGAGGTCTCGGCCACCTGGCGCACCGTGTCTTCCGGGTCGCGGTTGTTGTACAGCCAGGCCACCGGGTCTTTCAGCTTGAACTGCACGGCGAACTGGATATCGATGATGTTCTCGTCATCGGTCAGCATCAGCGATTCGCGCGCCTGCTTGTTCTTCACGTTCGAGCGGTAACCCACTTCCACCGTGCGCACCTGGGACACGTTGACCGTTTCGTCAGCCTGGAAAGGATAAGGCCAGCGCCAGTTGAAACCGGCCGGCGTGGTGTGGCTGAATTTGCCGAAGGTCGTCACGACCCCGGTCTGCCCCTCCTGGACGATGAACGCACCGCTGGCCAGCCAGACCAGGGCCGCAATCGCGCCGACCGCGCCAAAGGTGGCGCCGGCGCCCTTCATCTCGCCGCCGCTGCCACCGCTGCCGCCGCCATTGCTGCCGCTGCCGCGGTTCTTCTGGCCGAACAGGCCATTCAGGCGCTGATTGAAATCGCGCCACAGCTGGTCCAGATCCGGTGGGCCTTCGTTACCGGGCTTTTTGCCTTCTTGGGCGTGCTTGTTGCCATCCTTATTGCCCGAACCCCAGCGAGGGTCGTTCAGCGACAGCTTCAAGCCTATTCTTTTTAGGAGGGGAAGAGGCATGTTTTAATGTGATCCGACATGGGTGAAGGTGGAAATACTGTCCGGCGCCAAATAGTCCTCTTCGGCGCCGGCCCTGTCCTGTGCATCCCTGGCCGCTTCGGTGATCGCGCCGCGCAGCAGATCCAGGCCCTGGCCCGTGCGCGCGCTGGTGAAAACGCGGGAAATCTTATCATACTCATCACGCTCAACCGAAGGCTCCAGGCCGGCCGCGTCGATCTTGTTCCACACCAGGATCTGGGGGATGTGATCGGCGCCGATTTCCTTGAGCACCAGGTTGACCTGCTCGATCTGTTCCATGCGCACCGGACTGGCGGCATCGACCACGTGCAGCAGCAGGTCGGCGTGGATGGTTTCTTCCAGCGTGGCGCGGAAAGCGGCCACCAGCTGGTGCGGCAGTTCGCGCACGAAACCCACCGTATCCGACACCACCACCGTGCCCACCTCCTCGCCCATGTAGACGCGGCGCGAGGTCGTATCCAGGGTGGCGAACAGCTGGTCGGCGACATACACGCCGGCCTTGGTCATGCTGTTGAACAGCGTCGATTTGCCGGCATTGGTATAGCCGACCAGGGACACCGAGAAAGTATTGTTGCGGCCTCGCGCGCGGCGCTGGGTCTCGTGCTGCTTGCGCAGCTTGGCCAGACGCGCGCGCAGCATCTTAACGCGCTCGCCGATCAGCCGGCGGTCGGTCTCGAGCTGGGTCTCGCCCGGACCACGCAAGCCGATACCGCCCTTCTGCCGTTCCAAGTGGGTCCAGCCGCGGATCAGGCGCGTGGCCAAGTGCTGCAGCTGCGCCAGCTCCACCTGCAGCTTGCCCTCGTGGCTCTGCGCGCGCTGCGCGAAGATATCGAGAATCAGGCTGGTACGGTCCAGCACACGCACATTCAGGCGCTTTTCCAGATTACGCTGCTGGGCCGGCGACAGGGCGTGGTTGAAGATGACGATTTCGAGCTGCTGATCCTGCACGGCATGGCCGATTTCGTCGGCCTTGCCGCTGCCGACGAAATACGCCGCGTCCGGACTGGAACGCTTGCCCGTCACCGTGGCGACAGGGTTTGCGCCCGCCGAACGGGCGAGCAACATCAATTCCTCGATACTGGCGGCGAAATCGCCCTGACCGAAATCGACTCCGACTAGTGCTGCGCGCATACGACGGTCAGGCAAAAGAAGTTAAAAGGCGAAGCTGCGTTGCCATTAAAGTCAACGCGCTTACTCCGCCTCGGATTCGATATTCAGGTTGACGGCGCGCGCCGGCACCACAGTCGAAATGGCGTGTTTATACACCATTTGGGTGACGGTATTGCGCAGCAGGACGACGTACTGGTCGAACGATTCAATATGGCCTTGCAGCTTAATGCCGTTGACCAGATAAATCGAAACAGGAACATGCTCTTTACGCAGCGCGTTCAGGAATGGGTCTTGTAATAATTGCCCTTTGTTGCTCATAACAGCTCCATTTTATGTTGTTGTGTTGGAATTGGAGGCGAAACGCTTGATTTCAAGTGCCAGCCCACCACTTCTCTGCAATAAAAATGGCAGAGAAGGCGGCTCCAAGGATACTGTAACCTGTTTTTCCGCTTTTTGCAGATTGCGCATCCGCTCCAGCAAAAATATTTCCAACGTTGGAAATGACTTCCGCTTATTTCTCTCTTTTATCGAAAGGATTTTTGCCGGTACGCAACTCAATGCGCAGCGGCGTGCCGACCAGCGAGAAGGTGTCGCGGAAATGCTTTTCCAGATAACGCTTATACGGCTCGCTCACCGCATCCAGCGAATTGCCGTGGATGACGATGACCGGCGGATTCATGCCACCCTGGTGGGCATAACGCATCTTCGGCCGCAGGCCGCCCTTGCGCTTCGGCTCCTGCTTCTCGATCGCTTCCTGCAAGGCACGGGTCAGCTTCGGCGTGCCCAGGTTGGCGGTGGCCGCCGCGTAGGCTGCATCGACGGATTTCATCAGCGGGCCGATGCCGGTCGATTTCAGCGCCGAGATGAAGTGGGTCTTGGCGAAGCCGAGGAAATCGAGCTTGCGGTCCAGGTCCATCTTGATCTGGTCGCGCTGGTGCGATTGCAGGCCGTCCCATTTGTTCACGGCCAGCACCAGGGCGCGGCCCGACTCCAGGATGAAGCCGGCGATGTGGGCATCCTGCTCGGAGACGTCCTGCTGGGCATCCAGCATCAGGATCACCACGTTCGCTTCCGAAATCGATTGCAGCGTCTTCACCACCGAGAATTTCTCGATGGCTTCGAACACCTTGCCGCGGCGGCGGATGCCGGCGGTGTCGATCAGGGTGTAGTTCTTGCCTTCGCGCTCGAACGGAATCTCGATCGAGTCGCGCGTGGTGCCCGGCATGTCGAAGGCGATCACGCGCTCTTCGCCGAGCAGGGTGTTGATCAGGGTGGACTTGCCCACGTTCGGGCGGCCCACCAGGGCGATCTTCACGCCGCGCTCTTCGGGCAGCAGCTCGTCCTCGTCGGCCGGACGCGATTCGAAGGCCTTGTCCAGCGCTTCCTGCACCAGGTCGTTGACGCCGTCGCCATGGGCGGACGAGATGGCGTACGGTTCGCCCAGGCCCAGCTCATAGAAGTCCGAGACCACGGCCGTGTAGCGCATGCCCTCGGCCTTGTTCACCACCAGCAGCACCGGACGGCCGCTCTTGCGCAGGAAGTCGGTGATGGTCTTGTCGTGCGGGGTCATGCCCTGACGGCCATCGACCAGGAAGATGACCACGTCGGCTTCAGCCACGGCCTGCTTGGTCTGCAGGGCCATCTGGAACATGATGCCATCCTTGGCGACCGGCTCGAAACCGCCGGTATCGATGACCAGGAAGGGACGTTCGCCGACGCGGCCCTCGCCATAGTGACGGTCACGCGTCAGACCAGGCAAGTCCGCCACCAGCGCATCGCGCGAGCGGGTCAGACGATTGAATAGGGTCGATTTCCCGACGTTCGGGCGACCTACGAGTGCGATTACCGGCTTCATTTTATAAGTATTACTCGACCGCGAGAGCGGTCACTGTTCCTGCTTGGGTTTGGAAAATCAAATTCGTGCCAGCCACCAGGGGCACCGAACGAATCGGGCTGCCATCGGTGGCGACGCGGCCAATCAATGCCCCGTCTTCCCGCGACAGGAAGTGGACATAGCCTTGGAGATCGCCCACCGCCACGGCGCGGCCATACGACAGCGGCGTGGACAGACGGCGGTTCTCCAGTTTTTCATTCTTCCATGCGCTCTGGCCGCCTTCACGGCCGTAAGCGATCACGGCGCCCTTGTCGTCGGAGACAAAGACGAAGCGCTGGTCCACGGCCACGCCCACATCGGACGAGGTATCCTTGTTCCAGCGGCCGACACCGGTGTTCAGGTCGAAGCAGCCGACGCGGCCCTGATAGGTGACGGCGCAGATATCCTGCTCGTACACCACCGGCGTGCCGGCGATGTCGGCCACACGTTCCAGTTCGGTGGCGCCGCGCGGTTCGGCCACGGCCACCTCGAAGCGCGGCAGGCCGGCCGCCAGGGTCAGGGCCAGCAGCTTGCCGCCCGGCTGGGCCACGTAGACATTGCTGCCCGCGATCACCATGCCCGGCGCATTGCGCAGGGTCAGGGCCGGCGTGGTGCGCTGCACCGTCCAGCGCTGCTTGCCGGTCTTGGCTTCATAGGCGGTGATCTTGTTGTCCACCGTGCGCACCACCACCACATCCTCGCCCACCACCGGGTTGGACAGCACTTCGCTGCTGGCTTGCGCCTTCCACAGCGATTTGCCGTCGGCGTCGAAAGCCAGCACCTGTCCCTTGACGCCGCCCACCACCACCACGCTGCCGTTGGTGGCCACGCCGGCGGTCAGATCGCTGCCGGCCTTGATGCGCCACTGCTGCTTGCCGCTGGCGGCGTCGATGCGCTCGATGGCGCCATCGGCGTCGGCCAGGTACAGGCTGGCGCCCGACAGCGCGGGCGAGAAGACCGCCGCGCCGGCCTTGCCGACCGAATGCTTCCAGACGGTGCGCACGGCCATCGGCGACTTCAGTTCAACCAGCGAGGCCGGCTTGTTTTTCTCTTCCGAGGCGAAAGGGTTCAGGGAGCTGCAACCCGAGGCCAGAGCCAGCAGGCTGACGCCAATTACTTTTCCGGTGATACGCATAAATATGTTTACCTCAATCCTGGAGATGGGGTACTGCTCGTGGGAGCGCGGCGCTTAGGCGGCGGCTTTCTCTTCCGGCACGCTGCCGCCGATGGCTTCCAGCTTCAGCTCGATGAGCTGGCGGCCGGGGTTCTTCTTGTCGGTCGCATCCAGCGCGGCCTTGTAGGCGGCGCGGGCTTCCACCAGCTTGTTCTGCGCCACCAGGATATCGCCCTTGCGGTCGGCCACGGCGCCGCTGAACTGCGGCGAGCTGTCGCCGGCCAGCACTTTCAGCGCTTCGTCGTAGGCTTTCTCGTCCAGCAGCACGCCGGCCAGACGCAGCTTGGCGACAGCCTTGTACTCTTCATTGCCCTTCTCGATCACCCATTGCAGCTGGGCCTTGGCAGCCTTCATATCGTTGGCATCGAAGGCGCTCTTGGCGGCCACCAGGGCGCTCATCTGCGCATAGGCGGTGGCGCTGAAGCGGCTCTGGATATCGCCGGCGGCACGCTGCACCTTGGCGTTGTCCTTGCCCACCGACGTCTGCATTTCATCGTACAGGGTCGAAGCTTGCGCCGCCTGGTTGCGCTGATAGTAGTTCCAGCCGTTCCAGCCGGAGAAGGCGGCCAGGCCGGCGATCACCACCCAGGACGTCAGGTTGCCGTACTTCGCCCACCAAGCCTTGAGGGAAGCAAGCTGTTCTTGTTCTTCGAGATCGTATGCCATTGTCTGTCTGCTTATCGTTTATCGGGTTGAAGGAGTGCTGCTCGGATCAGTGAAAGCGGTGGTGATGCACGTGGTCGTGGTCATGGTCGCAGTCGTCTCCACAACCTGCGATCTGGTCCACGATATGGTCCACCACACCGTCGAAGGGCACGGTGGCTTGCTGCTGCTCGCCCTCTTCGCCGCGCAGCGCTTTCACGCTGGCGGTCTTGTTGGCCACTTCATCCTCGCCCATGATGACGGCGAAGGCGGCGCCGCTGGCGTCGGCCTTCTTCATCTGCGATTTGAAGCTGCCAGGACCGGTGGTGGCGGCGCAGTGCAGCACCACATCCAGGCCGGCGTCGCGCAGGCGCTCGGCCAGCACGAAGGATTGCATCTGGGCTTCCTCGCCCTGGTGCACCATGTAGACGTCGCACTGGCTAGGCTCGGCGATGTCGCCGGCGGCCTTCATCAGTTCGATCAGGCGCTCGATGCCCATGGCGAAGCCCACGGCCGGCGTCGGTTTGCCGCCGAACATTTCGATCAGCGGGTCATAGCGGCCGCCGGCGCAGACCGTGCCTTGCGCGCCCAGTTCGTCCGTCACCCATTCGAACACGGTGCGGTTGTAGTAATCGATGCCGCGCACCAGGCGGGTATTGATCACGAAGGGGATATTGTTCGCCTTGAGGATCTTCTGCACGCCTTCGAAGTGGGCCAGCGATTCCGCGCCCAGGTAGTCGAGCAGCTTGGGCGCCTGGTTGACCATCTCCTGCATGGCAGGGTTCTTGGTGTCCAGGATGCGCAGCGGATTGCTGTGCAGGCGGCGCTTGGCTTCGGCGTCGAGAATGTCCTCGTGCTGTTCCAGGTAGGCGATCAGGTCGACGCGGTGGCGCGCGCGCTCCTCGGCGTCGCCGATGGAGTTCAGCTCCAGGCGGATGTTCTGCAGACCCAGGTCGTCCCACAGGCGGCGGCACAGCATGATCAGTTCCGCGTCGATGTCCGGACCGGTGAAGCCCACGGCTTCGGCGCCGAACTGGTGGAACTGGCGGTAGCGGCCGCGCTGCGGCTTCTCGTGGCGGAACATCTGGCCCTTGTACCACAGGCGTTTCGGGCCTTCGTACACCAGATTGTGTTCCAGCACGGCGCGCACCACGCCGGCGGTGTTTTCAGGACGCAGGGTGAGCTGGTCGGCGTTCATCGAATCGGTGAAGGAGTACATCTCCTTTTCCACGATATCGGTCACGGCGCCGATGGCGCGCGCGAACAGGCGGGTCTCTTCCACGATCGGCGTGCGGATCTGCTGGAAGCCATAGCTCTGCATGATGGACTGGGCGGTGTTTTCGAACAGTTCCCACAGGTGGGCGTCGGCCGGCAGAATGTCATTCATGCCTTTGATGGCGACGATTTTCTCGGCTTTTTTGTTTTCGGACATAGGATTCTCTAAGCTTGTTTCTTAAGCTGCTTGTTTGCTGTAATTCTTGCGCACGTAATCGAGCACGATGGTCTGGAACTCCTGCACGATGTTCTCGCCGCGCAGGGTAGCCACTTTCTCGCCATCGACAAACACCGGCGCGGCCGGCGACTCGCCGGTGCCGGGCAGGCTGATGCCGATATTGGCATGCTTGGATTCGCCGGGACCGTTGACGATGCAGCCCATGACGGCCACGTTCATCGCCTCCACGCCCGGATAGGTCTTTTTCCATTCCGGCATCTGCTCGCGCAGATAAGTCTGGATATCGTCCGCCAGCTCCTGGAACACGGTGGAAGTGGTGCGGCCGCAACCCGGGCAGGCAATCACCATCGGCGTGAATTTGCGCAGGCCCATGGTCTGCAGGATTTCCTGGCCCACCACCACTTCCTTGCTGCGGTCGCCGCCCGGTTCCGGGGTCAGCGAAATGCGGATGGTGTCGCCGATGCCTTCCTGCAGCAGCACCGACAGCGCGGCGGTCGAGGCGACGATGCCCTTGCTGCCCATGCCCGCCTCGGTCAGGCCCAGATGCAGGGCATAATCGCAGCGCTTGGCCAGCTCGCGGTAGACGGCGATCAGATCCTGCACGCCGGACACCTTGCAGGACAGGATGATCTTGTCGCGGCCCATGCCCAGTTCCTCGGCGCGCACCGCGTTCTCGATGGCGGAAGTGACCAGGGCCTCGTACATCACGGCCTGGGCGGTCCAGGGATTGGCGCGCGCCGCGTTCTCGTCCATGATGCGCGCCAGCAGCGCCTGGTCCAGCGAACCCCAGTTCACGCCGATGCGCACCGGCTTATTGTATTTGATCGCCACTTCGATCATCTGGGCAAACTGGGTATCGCGCTTGGCGCCCTTGCCCACATTGCCCGGATTGATGCGGTATTTGGACAGCGCCTGGGCGCAGTCCGGGTATTCGGTCAGCAGGGTGTGGCCGTTGTAATGGAAGTCGCCGACCAGAGGCACGTCGACGCCCATCTTGTCCAGCTGTTCGCGGATATACGGCACGGCGGCGGCCGATTCCGGACGGTCCACCGTCAGGCGCACCAGCTCCGAACCGGCGCGCGCCAGTTCCTTGATCTGGATCGCGGTGCCCACCGCGTCGGCGGTGTCGGTATTGGTCATGGACTGCACCACCACCGGCGCAGCGCCCCCCACCCAGACCTTGCGCTCGCCGTGCGCCACCAGCACGCCGCAACTGGTGCGGCGCAGGCTCGGTCCCGACGGAATGGCTGTATTCATAGAAGACATGGCTGTATCTGCTGGCTAAAAACGGTTATTACTTGATGTTGACGCGGGAGATTGTACCGCCTGGCACATGCGGCAGCTCCAGCGCCGCGCCGCGCAGGGTCGCCTGCACGCCGCCCGGTTTGCCGACGATCAGCAGGGCCGGGTCCTTGATCTCGAAAGTCTCGGTGCTGCCCGCCTTGACCAGACGCGAAATCAGCGGCGAACCGCCCTGGCGGCGAATCTCCACCCACGAATCCTCGTTCACCTTCAGCACCAGGGTGCCGCCCGCCGCCGCAGGAGCGGTGGCTGGCGCGGCGGCTGCAGGCGCCGGCGTTGCAGCCGGCGCGGTCGCGGCAGGCGTGGCGGCCAGCGGCGCGACCGGTTTCACTGTGGCAGCGGCAGCCGGCGGCGGCACGGCCGCTGCGGCCGGGACGGTTGCCGGCGCGGTGGCCGCAGGCGTCGTCGCCGGGCTGGCGGCAGGCGCGGCGGCCGGGGTGTTGACGCCAGCTTGCGGCGCATCGGTAGCGGCGGCGCCTGGCGGCGGCACCGATACCAGCGGCACCGTATTCGATTGCAGCGGCGCGGTATCGGCGTTCGGGCTGGTCACGGTGACCGGCGCCTGCACCTCGGCGCTGGCGGCGGCCGACGCGCTCTCGGCGGCCGGCGCGGCGCTGTCGCCACGGCTGAACATTGCGGGGTTGATGACGCCCGCTTTCCAGGCACCGGCCACGGCCAGCGCCAGCACCACCACGGCACCGCCTGCGATCAGCATGCCGGTGCGCGACTGGCGGCGCTCGGTCAGCGTCGGGAAGCGCGACTCGGTAAAGGTGGTGCCGATCGCTTCGCGCCGCACCGGCTGCGCATGCTCATGCACCGTATCGGACGGCACTTCGATCATCGCCACCAGCGGCGCGGCGTCGAGCCGGACCACCTTGGCGTAAGCGCGCACGAAACCGCGCGTCACGGCCATATTCGGCAGCGCGGCATAATCGCCGCTCTCGATGGCCGCCACCTGGCGCGGCGCCAGCTTGAGCTGGTCCGCGATCTGCTCCACCGTCAGGCCCAGCGCCTCGCGCTGCGCCGCCAGCTGCGCTCCGGGCGTGGAAGCATTGCGCTGGTCTTTCGGCTCGTCCTGCCATTCTGAATCCATTGGTACCCCTGTATCACTCATCAAACGCCCCACGTTGGTACGCAGCATACTCGGACGAGGCGGAATGGTGGCGGCGCAATTGCGTCGCCCAGCCCTGCTCCGCGCCGGTATCGCCCAGCTTATGCTGCACTTTAATCGCCAGCCACAATACGTCCGCCGTCAGGCCGTCCGTCTTGGCTACCTTGCCCAGCCGGGTGATGAAAAAACCGGCGCGCGGATAGTCGCGGCGCTCGTAATACACCCGTGCCAGGTTGATGTTCGTAATCGCCAGATCCGGCGTCAGCTGCAAGGCCGGCAGCAGATACTTCTCCGCCTGTGCAAAGTCCTTCAGCTTCAGGGCGCAATCGCCCGCATTATTCAGCGCCGTCGCCGGCGACTGGTAGGCGCGGTTACCCAGCGCCGCATCGAAGTACTTGAACGACTCGCCCACCTTGCCGGTCTGGCACAGATAGGAGCCGTAGTTATTGCTGATTTCCGGATTCTGCGGCGCCAGCTTGAGCGCATGCTGGAAGCTGTCGCCGGCCAGGGCCACCTCGCCCATGGCCATATACACCAGGGCGCGCATGCCGTAGGCGTCGGCGTTTTCCGGTTCGGCCACGATGGCTTTCTTCACCTCGTCCAGCGCCACCGCGTACTGGCCCTGCTCGTAGTAGCCGACCGCCAGCTGCATGCGGATTTCGGCGCGCTTTTGCGCCGACGTCTGGTCGGACGCGGTGGGCAGGTCGGCCTTCACCTTGGCATCCGGCGCCGCGCAGCCGCATAGCAGCCCGGCCAGGCCGAAGGCGGCCAGGCGGACGTAGCGGCGCGGGGCGGCGGCGGTCATCAGGAACGGATCTCCACGATCTTACCGAAATTGGCGCCGAACTTCTCCTGATATTCGGCCATCTTCTCCATCCGTTCCTGCACGCGGGTACGGTCCTTGACCTCGCCGGCCAGCTGGCCGCAGGCGGCATCGATATCGTCGCCGCGCGTCTTGCGGATGGTGGTGACGATGCCGGCGTCCATCAGGATCTGGGAGAAGGCCTTGATGCGCGGGTTCTTCGAGCGCGTCAGGCCCGATTCCGGGAAGGGGTTGAACGGGATCAGGTTGAACTTGCAGTTCACGCCATACTGGGGATGGTTGACCAGCGCCACCAGCTCGCGCGCATGCTCGTCGGTGTCGTTGAAGCCGTCCAGCATGCAGTATTCGAAGGTGATGAAGTCGCGCGGCGCGAATTCCAGATAGCGTTTGCAGGCCGACAACAGCTCGGCCAGCGGGTATTTCTTATTCAGCGGCACCAGGCCGTTGCGCAGCTCGTCGTTCGAGGCGTGCAGCGAGACGGCCAGCGCCACCGGCACGTCCTGCGCCAGCTTGTCGATCATCGGCACCACGCCCGAGGTGGACAGGGTCACGCGGCGGCGCGACAGGCCGTAGGCGTTATCGTCCAGCATCAGCTTGAGCGCGGTGGCGGTCGGCTCGTAATTGAGCAGAGGCTCGCCCATGCCCATCATCACCACATTGGTGATCTGGCGCTCGCCTTTCGGACCCGGCTCGATGCCCTTGGTCTTGCGCAGCTCGAATTCGGCCATCCACAGCTGGCCGATGATTTCGCCCACGCTCAGGTTGCGGTTGAAGCCTTGCTTGCCGGTCGAGCAGAAGCGGCAGTTGACGGCGCAGCCGGCCTGGGTCGAGATGCACAGGGTGCCACGGTTTTCTTCCGGGATGAACACGGTTTCCACCGCATTGCCATTGCCCACGTCGACCAGCCACTTGCGCGTGCCGTCGGTCGAGGTGTGATCGCTGATGACGGTCGGCGCCACGATATGGGCGCGCGTCTTCAGCTTCTCGCGCAGCGATTTGGCGAGGTCGGTCATGCTGTCGAAGTCGGAGGCACCGAACTGGTGGATCCAACGCTGCAGCTGTTTGGCGCGAAACGGTTTCTCACCCAACTCCGCACAGTAGGCGATCAGTTGCGCGGGATCAAGGTCCAGCAGATTGGTGAGGGTCGTTTCCATAGTCTTGCTCATTACAATTTCTAAAATGCGCTTGCCTCCCGTGCCGGGCGAACCGGTGCGGGAGGCAAACAGATACTACTCTATACCGTCAGTACGACGCTAATTTTTGCCGAAGCAAAAATTAACGGGAGTACACGTTCAGCGCTGGGAAGTAGTAAGCGATTTCCACAGCGGCGGTTTCGGCAGCGTCCGAACCGTGAACGGCGTTAGCGTCGATGGAGTCAGCGAAATCGGCGCGGATGGTGCCTTTTTCAGCTTTCTTCGGATCGGTTGCGCCCATCAGGTCGCGGTTTTTCAGGATCGCGCCTTCGCCTTCCAGAACCTGGATCATGACAGGACCGGAAACCATGAAGTCCACCAGATCCTTGAAGAATGGACGCTCGCGGTGCACGGCGTAGAAGCCTTCGGCTTCAGCGCGCGACAGCTGGGCCATGCGTGCTGCGATCACTTTCAGGCCGGCGCCTTCGAAACGGCTGTAGATCTGGCCGATTACGTTCTTGGCGACTGCGTCAGGTTTGATGATCGACAGGGTGCGTTCGATTGCCATTTAAAAAACTCCAATAAAAAGAAAGGTTTAAAACAAAATTGATAGCTGGATCAACCTTTGATTTTACCATAGAACACCCCATCTACCGAGGAAAAGGCATGGCACGCCGCCAACTTCCGGTTGCGGCACGGAGAAACAGGCCGGGTGGGCCGATTTTTCGCATTTTTTGCCACTCGTGCTATGCTTTTGGCAAAGCTGTATCGTGAACCAACACTGGAGGCACTTATGAATCAAATGCAACAACCGTATGACCTGTCTGGCAGCCGCCAGCTGGCCCAGCACCGCGTCTTGCGCAACACTTACTGGCTGCTGGCCCTGTCCATGATCCCGACCGTGCTGGGCGCGGTGATCGGTGTGTCCTTCGGCGTGCCGATTCCACGCGGCTTCATGGGCTTCATCCTGTTCATGGCCGTGGCCTTCGGCTTCATTTACGGCATCGAAAAGAACAAGAATAGCGGCGTCGGCGTGGCCCTGCTGCTGGGCTTCACCTTCTTCATGGGCCTGCTGCTGACTCCGCTGCTCACGCGCACCCTGGGCTATTCCAACGGCGCCCAGCTGATCATGACCGCCTTCGGCGGCACCGCGACCGTGTTCGCCGCCCTGGCCAGCTACGCCACCGTGACCAAGCGCGACTTCTCGATGCTGGGCAAATGGCTGTTCGCTGGCGTGATCGTGCTGATCCTGGCCTCGATCGGCAATATCTTCCTGGGCATGGGCGCGCTGTCGATCACCATTTCCGTGCTTGCGATCGCCATCTTCTCCGCCTACATCCTCTTCGACGTGCAGCAGATCGTCAACGGCGGCGAAACCAACTACGTCAGCGCCACGCTGAACCTGTACCTCGACGTGTACAACATCTTCAGCAACCTGCTGGCCCTGCTGGGCCTGGGCGGCAGCCGCGACTAAGCGCCCCGCTCCCAAACAAAAAGCCGGCTCCACGCCGGCTTTTTTTATTGCCCAGCCCGTGTCCACCTTGGGGTCAGACCCTAATCGGACACGGCCTCAGCAATAGCCACCCCGCAGTTGGATGCGCTAGTGTGGTTGAGCTCGTGTCCGATCGGGGTCTGACCCCATGGTGGACACGGGCTGGGCCGTATCAGGCGAGGTCGAAGACGGCCATCGATTCGACATGGGAGGTGTGGGGGAACATGTTCACCACGCCGGCCTTGTTCAGCACGTAGCCGGCGCGGTGCACCAGCACGCCTGCGTCGCGCGCCAGGGTCGAGGGGCTGCAGGAGACGTACACAATGCGCTTGGGCAACAGCTCGGGGTTGCTTTCTTTTAACTCTGCCAGGGCCAAGCTTAGGGCCATGGCACCGTCGCGCGGCGGGTCGATCAGCATGCGGTCGAATTTACCCAGGGCGATCAGGTCGTCCTTCGTGACTTCGAACAGATTGCGCGTGTAGAAGGTGGTCTTGGCGTCCAGGCCATTGGCCTTGGCGTTGGACAGGGCGCGCTCGGTCAGTGCGGTACTGCCTTCGATGCCGACCACTTCGCGCGCCTGGGTCGCCAGCGGCAGGGTGAAGTTGCCCAGGCCGCAGAACAGGTCGGCGACGCGGTCTTCGGGCTGCACTTCGAGCAGGCGCAGGGCCTTGGCCACCAGCACGCGGTTGATGTGGTGGTTGACCTGGGTGAAGTCGACCGGCTTGAACGGCATCTTCACGCCGAATTCGGGCAGCAGGTAGTGCAGCTCTTTGTCCAGCGGGTAGAAGGGATGGGCCGTGTCCGGGCCTTTCGGCTGCAACCACCATTGGATCTGGTATTGGTCGGCGAAGGCTTTGACCTTGGCTTCGTCGTCGGCCGTCAACGGCTCCATATTGCGCATCACCAGCACGGTCAGGTCTTCGCCGATGGCCAGCTCGATCTGCGGCACCTTGTCGAAGATGGACAGGGAGTGGATCAGGCCACGCAGCGGCATCATCATGTCCGAGACGTGCTTGGGCAGGATCTGGCAGCTCTGGATGTCGGCCACGAAGACCGATTTCTTTTCGTGGAAGCCGACCAGCACCGTACCTTTCTTGGCCACGAAGCGCGCGGACAGGCGGGCGCGGTAGCGGTAGCCCCAGGTCGGGCCGTACATCGGACGCATCATGGTTTCCGGCTTGACCTTGCTCAAGTGCCAGAGGTTATCTTCCAGCACGCGCTGCTTGATCGCCACCTGGGCCGTCGGCTCCAGATGCTGCATCGAACAGCCGCCGCAATAGTCGAAGTGCTCGCACTTGGGCTTGACGCGCATGGCCGACTCTTTATGCAGCACGGTCATGCGCGCCGCCTCCCAGTTTTTCTTCTTGCGGAAGACTTCATAGCTGACGCGCTCGCCCGGCAGCGCGCCTTCCACGAACACCACCTTGCCCGGCGTGCCGTCTTCGTTGTCGATGTGGCCGACGCCGCGGGCGTCCATGTCGAGCGATTTGATGTCGATGATGATGTTCTCTTGCATAGCGTTCAAATTTGACTGGGAGATAAGGCCGGCCGCCGGCCGGGCCGGGGCAGACGCCAGGGACTTTCAGGAAGGGCAATATGATAGCAGAGAGCCGCCCGCCCAGGGTCGGACGCGGAGGATTTACAGCAGGGAGTCGCGCACCACGCCGCGCGCGGCCATGGCGCGCTTGAGTTTGACCAGGGCTTCCTGCTGGATCTGGCGCACGCGCTCGCGCGTGACACCCATTTCCTCGGCCAGGGTTTCCAAGGTAGCGGGATCGTCATTATCCAGGCCGAAGCGGCGCATGATGACGATGCGCTGCTTGTCCGGCAATTTGGTCAGCCAGTCGCGCACCAGCACCGTCATCTCGTGGTGCTCGGCGCGCGCGTCGGGACTGTCTTCGGCGTCGCCGGGCAGCATGTCCATCAGCGAGGACTGGGGGTCGTTGTCGAGCGGGGCGTCGAGCGAGGTGGCGTGCTCGGACAGGGCCAGGATGTCCTGCACCTCCTCCACGGGACGGCCCACCAGGTCGGCAATGTCTTCGGCGCTGGCGTCCTTGCCGTTATGGTGCTGGGCTTCCAGATGGTATTTGCCGCGCAGGATCTGATTCAGCTCGCGCACCATATGCACCGGCAGGCGCACGGTGCGCGCCTGGTTCATGATGGCGCGCTCGATGCTCTGGCGTATCCACCAGGTCGCATAGGTCGAGAAGCGGAAGCCGCGCTCCGGCTCGAACTTGTCGATGGCGCGCATCAAGCCGATATTGCCCTCCTCGATCATGTCGAGCAGGACCACGCCGCGGTTGATGTAATGCTTGGCGATCGACACCACCAGCCGCAGATTGTGCTCGATCATGGTCTGGCGCGCGGCAAAGTCGCCCTGCTTGGCCAGCGTGGCGTAGTGCACTTCCTGCGGGGCGGTGAGCAGCGGCCGGGTGCCGATCTGGTTCAGATAGTGCTGGGTGGTGTCGGTGGACAGCTCGGCCGCCAGCACCTTCTTTAATTCGTCGACCGTTTCCAGCACGGCCCCGGCTTCGGCCGGCGGCTCGCCCTCGGCCTCGATGGCGTCGATCGGGAGATCGTCGCTTTGCTCGTCCCTGAATTCTTCAGGTGCCGAGTCCTCATCCATCGGGTCGTGCGGCGAGTGGGTCATGGGCGTATCTAGCGGTTAGGCAGGAACTTTGACGGATCGACCGGCTTGCCCTGCTGCCTTATCTCGAAGTGCAGCTTGACGGTGTCGGTATCGGAATCCCCCATTTCAGCAATGGTCTGCCCCTTGTTCACGCTCTGCCCCTCCTTGACCAGGATGGTGCGGTTATGCGCGTAAGCCGATAGCAGGCTATTACTGTGTTTCACAATAACGAGATTACCATAACCTCGGATGCCGCTGCCTGCATACATCACTTTACCGGCGCCTGCAGCCAACACATGCTGGCCGGCGCGGCCCGCAATATCGATGCCCTTGTTCTTGCCTTCGTCGAAATGGGCGACGACGCGGCCCTCGGAAGGCCACATCCAGCTCAATTCCTTATCCTCGGCGCTGAGGGGCGCCACGGCCGAAGGCTGGGTCGAGGCCAGCTGCACCGGTTTTTCGGCCGGCTTCTCGGCGCGCTCGGGTTTCTCGGCGCGGCCTTCACGCTCGGCGCCTTCCGGCCTTTGCAGGTCGGCCAGGCTGGATTCGCTATACGGCTTCTTATCGCCCTTGGGCGTATTCTTCTTCGGCGGCGGCGGCGCGGGCGGCGTGCGGGTTTCGGGCGGCATGGCCACGGCCGACGTCTGCACGCCGTTTTCGGGCGGCGCCACGCGCAGCACCTGGTCCACCTTGATGTCGTTCGGATTGGCCAGATTGTTCCAGGCCACCAGGTCGCGGTAATTCTGGCCGTGTTCCAGGGCGATGCGCAGCAGGGTGTCGCCTTTTTTCACGGTATACAGGCCGCGCTCATCGCGGTCCTTCGGGCTTTCTTCCGGCGCGGGCGGTTTGGACACGGCCAGGGGCGGCAGGCGCTCTTCCACCGGCGCCTGGACGGTCGAGGTACAGGCGCTCAGCAAGCCGAGCGAGAGGGTCAGCAGCAACAGGGAACTATTTTTCGTCATACTCATTTAAATCTCTATACGATACCGGGCCGCAGGGGCACAAAATGGCAATCCTCAAGCGTCTGGCGCAGCCATTCGGCTTTGCCGATCCGGGTTACGAGCTCCAGATGCTGGGTGCGGCCGCCAACGGGGGCGACCAGACGGCCGCCGATGCTGAGCTGGTCCAGCAAGGCCTGAGGGACTTCCAGACCAGCGGCGGCGAGGATGATGCCGTCAAACGGCGCGGCTTGCGGCAGGCCAAGCATACCATCTCCGTAGTGCAGGCGCAGATTTGGTACGCGCATCGGCCGCAGATTCGCCTTCGCCAGCTCATGTAACGGTTTAATGCGCTCAATGGAATACACGTCTTGCGCCAGGCACGATAAAACGGCCGCCTGGTAGCCGCAACCGGTGCCGATTTCCAGCACGCGCTGCAGCTGGCCGCCATGGCGCATCACCTCGATCATGCGCGCCACGATATAGGGTTGGGAGATGGTCTGGTGATGGCCGATGGGCAGGGAGGCGTCGATATACGCCTGCGAGGCTAATGCTTCATCCATGAACAAATGGCGCGGCACGCTTTCCATGGCGGCCAGCACCGCCTGGTCCTTGACGCCCTGCCTGGCCACGCGCGCCACCATGGCGCGCCGCACCGCTTCCGACACCAGCGGATTCTGGCGCGGTGCGGCGGCTGGCGCCGGCGCGCGGTCAGCGGCATAGCCTTGCGGCCGGGCCGGCGCGGCCGGCGGCGCGCGCAGGGCCGGTGCGGCGGCATTCTGGGCGGCGTTGCGCGCGGCATTCTGGGTCGCCGTCTGCGGCGTGGCGATACTGCTCAAGACCGGCTGCTTCTTCTGGGACTTGTCCACCACGGAGGACAGCGGCAGCGGGAAGGTGCGGGTCTTGTCGTTCATGCCAGAGCCTTTGCCAGCGCATCGAGCTGGGTCTTGTGGGTCAGGTCGATCTGCAAGGGCGTCAGGGCGATGCGTCCTTGCTGCACGGCGTGGAAATCGGTGCCCTCGCCCGCATCCCGGCAAGCGCCCGGTGGGCCGATCCAGTAAATATCGCGGCCACGCGGATCGAGCGCCTTGATCACCGGCTCGGCCTGGTGGCGGCGCCCCAGGCGGCAGGCGGTGGCCGGCCCCATCTGCTCGTACGGCAGATTCGGGATGTTCACATTCAGCAGGTAGGGCGCGGCCAGGGTGGCGGCATAACGTTCGACGATATCGCGCGCCACGCGGGCGGCATCCTCGATATGCGCCCAGCCCCAGGAACCTTGCGAGAAAGCGATGGCGGGAATGCCGAACAGATAGCCTTCGGTGGCGGCGGCCACGGTGCCGGAATACAGGGTGTCGTCGCCCATATTCGGACCGTTGTTGATGCCGGACACCACCAGGTCGGGACGCGGCAGGCCCATCCCGGTCAGCGCGATGTGGACGCAGTCGGTGGGCGTACCATTCACAAAGTAGAAACCATTGGCGGCTTGCTGCACCGACAGCGGACGGTCCAGCGACAGCGAGTTGGATGCGCCGGAGCGGTTGCTTTCCGGCGCCACCACCACAATGTCGGCAATCGGGGCCAGCGCCTCGGCCAGGGCGTTGATGCCGGGGGCGAGGTAGCCGTCGTCGTTACTGATAAGGATTCTCATACGACAGATTTTACCCGAAGCAACGCTCCGCTTGCGCAATTGGCAAGCGCCGCCACCGATAAAATTTACGCCCGGCACCGGCTGGGACCGCCGGCACCGGGCGCATCAAGGTAGGCGAAAATCAGCCCACTTTGGCGTGCATGGCTGAGGCTTCCTGCAAGCCCGCGTCCGGCAAGGCGCCAGCCCACGGCACGGCAGAGCCATCCAGGCAATTCAAATGGTAGCCGCGCCGCTCCTGCTGCACCTTCAGCACACAATGCCGGCGCTCGCCCTCCTCGCCCGTGCTGTCCACGCCTTCCTCGCGGAGCGCGGACCATACCGTCACGGCGTCCTGCAGACGGCGCGCCTCGTCCGGCCGGCCCTGCCGCTGCAGCAAGGCGGCCAGGCTGCGCGTGCAGCGCCGGGTGTCGGGATGCTCCGCGCCCAATAGATGCAAGAGCAGCGCGCGACTTTCCCGCAAACATTGCAAAGCTTGCCACAAGCGGTTTTCCTGACAATACACCTCGGCCAGGCGCTCCAGGCTGTGCGCCAACGGCAAGCTGAGGGCGCTCCCGCCTTCCTGCATGCTCAGGCGCGCGGCAGCGATCGCCTCCTGCAGCGGAATTTCGGCGCGCGACTGCCAGGGCGCATGGCCGCCGCCAAGCCACTCGCGGAAAACGCCGAGCGCCCGAACCAGCGAAAAATGGTCGCTGCCGGCCGCGTTCCGTGCCGGCCCAGTGCCATCGGCATCGCGCAATGGCGGCAGTTGCACCTCGTCGAAATAGTTTTCCAGCGACAGGCCGGCCATGCCATAGGCTTCGCCCAGTGCCTGCTCGAACAGCGGCTGGTAACCCGGCACGGCGCGCGCCGGATCGCCGCGCCGCCACAGCGTGCGCTGGTCCGCATCGTCCCTGCCGCCGCGGATCGGCAGCGGGTAGGCCAGCAGCGGGCGCTGCTCATCCTCGTGGCTGCGGCGGTAGGTGGTGGCGCGCTGCAGCAGCGCCGTCAGGCCATCGAGGTGCTGGCGGCCGGGCGGAAAGGCCAGCACCAGGCGGGTCGGCAGCAAGGTGGTGCAAATTCCGGCCATATCGGCGCGGCCGCTGCAGGAATCGACCAGCACATGGCGGAAATGGCGGCTCAAGCCGGCGGCGAAACAGCGGAACAGGGCCGGACAGGCGTTGAACAGCACCTCCCAGCGTAGATCCACCAGACGGCGCGCATAGCTGGCATCCTGGCGCCCGGCGCGCATCAGATACAGGGGGCGGCTCTCGTCGACGCGGCAAATATACTGTTCCCACCCTACCGCCTCCAGCACCTCGCGCGCCACGACGGCGCTATCGCGGCCCGCATCCTGGCGGCCCTGCAAGGCGGTGCGGCAGGCTTCGAACAGCTCCAGCACGCCGGGTCCTTCATCCTGCAAGGGGAAATACTGGTGCAGGCGCGGCGCTTCCAGGTTCCAGTCCACCATCAGGACCGGGCTGGCGGCGCGCTGGCCGCCAGCCAGCAGTGCGGCCAGATTCGCCAGCGCCATGCTGCGGCCGCAGCCATCCTGATGCGAATAAAAACTACTCACCTCGCCGGGCGTGGACAACGGCGGCAGGGAAAATCGGAAACGTTCCATGGCGGACCTCTAGCGGGGAAAGTGGGGAGGCGGAATGGCGCGCCATTCCGGTGGCATGGCGGGAAGCACGAAGCGGCTGCAATCATGCTCCGGTGGAATGCAGTACTTCAGATAGTGATAATGGGCCACCACACGCTGCACGATCCGCTCGATATCGGGTAGATAGTCGGGATTCGTTTTCAGATCGGCGGTGGCCAGGGTATAGCGCGAGAAATCCACGTACATGCCCGGCTCGCTGATCTGGGGCGGCAGGCAGAGCGGGTGGCGCGTCATGATGACGGGGATGATCAGGTGGCTCGGCAGCGGATACCAATGGCGGCGCTCGTCCTCGATCAGCTGCATGGCGGCGAACTCGCGCCGGGTATAAGGATGGGCCTCGTATTTGGGCGTATAGATCACGATCATGCATACGCTCTCGCACAGGGCCAGCGCGATCTTGCGGTCCAGATCGTCGCCGCCGCCCAGCTGCTCGCTATCGACGAACAATTCCTTTTCGGTATCGAGATGGGGCTCCAGATAACAGCGCAGCGCATCCGCCAAGTCGTTCTTGAACTTGCTCATATAAGCATGCTGCCCGTGCGCATAACTGAAGAAACAACCGTAGCGGATAGTCATCGCATCCCCCTGAAAAGGGCGTTCTACGTAGCCACTCTAACAAGCCGCATCGCCGGCTCTTTGCGCCAGCGCAAACCTCGACCAGAGGAAGCCCGCGCCGCAACACGCCAAATGCTGGCGAGAATGCGCCATCCGCTGGCACACCTTCCCCTTTGATCTGCATCAAACAATGTCCCACCCTGGTGTCAGGCACCAAGGTCGGACATTTGCTGATTTAGATCAAAGAATGTCCGCCTCCGGTGCCTGACACCAGGGTTGGACATTTGTTGAGGGGGATCAAACGGGGCGGAAGAAGGCGATGACGTCGGCGGCTTCGCGGGTGCGTTTGAAGGGGGGCAGGCTTTGCCAGATGCGGCGGCCATACGGTTTGCTGATGACACGCGGGTCGCACAGCATCAGCACGCCACGGTCGCTTTCATCGCGGATCAGGCGGCCGGCGCCCTGCTTCAGGTTGATGATCGCTTCGGGCAGGGTGTGGTGCATGAAGCCGTTCAGCCCCTGCTTTTCCATCACTTCGATGCGGGCGGCCAGCACCGGGTCGTCGGGCGGGGCGAAAGGCAGCTTGTCGATGATGACCAGGGACAAGGCTTCGCCGCGCACATCGACGCCTTCCCAGAAGCTTTGGCTGCCGATCAGCACGCCATTGCCGGCCTTGCGGAACTGGTCGAGCAGTTCGGTGCGGCCGCGGTCGCCCTGCACGAAGAGGGGGAAGTTCCAGCCGCGCTTGTCGAACTCGTCGCGCAGGCGTTCGGCGGCGCGCTTCACGGCGCGCAAGGTGGTGCAGAGCAGGAAGGTGCGCCCGCCGGCCGCTTCGATGATGGGCAGGGCGCAGTCGAGCACGGCGTCGGTGTAGCCGAAGGAGTTGGGATCGGGCAAGTCTTTCGGCACATAGAGAATGCCCTGCTCTTCATAATTGAAGGGGCTGGGCCAGCTGCGCGCCACTTCGTTTTCCAGCCCCATCTGCTGGGAGAAGTGCTTGAAGTCGTTTTTCACGGCCAGCGTGGCCGAGGTGAAGATCCAGCTGCGTGGCACGCCTTCGCGCTGGCCATTGAAGATCGGCGCGATCGAGAGCGGCGTCTTGTGCAGCTGCAGCGAGCTGGCAAACGCTTCCACCCAGTACACGGCTTCTTCGCCGGGCGTGACTTTCGCCTTGGGATCGTATTTCCAGGCCGACATCTTCTGCGCCAGCTCGACGCCGCGCACGCGGCATTGCTCAATGGTTTCCGCGCGCTCGGCCTGCTTGTCGAGCACGGCCAGCATGCCGTCCAACTCGTCTTTCAACGTTGCCAGCGCGGGGAAGAATTCGCTCGATGGGGCGATCTGCGGCAGCGACATGCGCACGATGTCTTGCGGGAAGGTCAGGCGCAGGTCGCGTGCGGCCTTTTCCACCACCGACACCACCTTGCCCCAGTCGGCGCCGTCGCGCGCATGCGACAAGCCTTCGGCCAGCACGTCGCGGCACAGTTCCAGCACATGCGAGGTGGAGAAGGTGTCGCCGAAGAACAGGGTGGCGGTGTCGGGCAGCTGGTGGGCTTCGTCGAAGATGATGGTGTTGGCCGAGGGCAGCAGTTCGGCCACGCCGGTGTCTTTCAGCGCCACGTCGGCGAAGAACAGGTGGTGGTTGACCACCACCACATCGGCCTGCTGCGCTTCCTTGCGCGCCTTCATCACGAAGCAGTCCTGGTAGTACTGGCACTCGGCGCCCATGCAGTTTTCGCGCGTGGAGGTGACCAGGTTCCAGATCAGGGCGTTTTCCGGCACGCGCGTCAGCTCGGCCTTGTCGCCCGAGCTGGTCATCTTCAGGAAACGCGAGATTTCGCGCAGATAGCCGACATCGTCGCGCGAGGTCATGCGCCCGTTCTGCTGTGTGCGTTCCAGGTGGTAGTGGCAGACGTAATTGCCGCGCCCTTTGAGCAGGGCCACCGACACGGGCGCCTGCAGGGCGGCGCGCACGGTCGGAATATCGCGCAGGAAGAGCTGGTCCTGCAAGTTCTTGGTGCCGGTCGAAACGATGGTCTTGCCGCCCCACATCAGGGCCGGCACCAGATAGGCGAAGGTCTTGCCCGTGCCCGTGCCGGCCTCGGCGATCAGGGTTTGCTGCTTGGCGATGGCGTCGGCGATGGCCTTGGCCATCTCGGTCTGGGCGCGGCGCGGCCGGAAGCCGCCCACGGCCGGACCAAGCGGACCGCCGGCGCCAAACAGGCGTTCGATCTCGGCATCGTGCTTGCCCGGCGGCAACGCGGGCTCAAGGGCGGGGTCGGCCGGGACCGGCGCGGCGGCGGGCGTCTGGGATTCTTGCGTCAAAATAAAAGCGGGAAAAGCGGCCGCGCGGCGCAAGCCGCTCAAGCCGGTACGTCGGGCACCAATTGCATTTTCAGCAGGGTGATATAGTCTTTCAGCTGCAGCTTGCGTTTCTTAAGCCGACGCAACTGCAACTGGTCATGGTGGCCATCCAGGGTCAGCATCTCGATGACGGCATCCAGGTCGCGGTGCTCGACATCCAGTTCGACGATCCGGCGCCGGATCTCTTCTTCATTCGTCATGGTTGAACTTCTAGAAACATTCGTCTAACCAACAGTTTCGTTTGGAGAACAACCTTAGCTTGCAACAAAACTGCTTACCGGTGCATAGTGTAACTCAGGTGGACCCCATAATGAAGCAGGCAAGGATTCCGGGCAGCTATGAGCGCATACAAGATCGAGGCCGGCACCGCCCAGCACATCGGTAACCGGCCACAACAACATGACCGCACCGCCCTTTTCACGTCCAGCAAGGCGCCCGGCTATGTGCTGGCGGTGCTGGCCGATGGCGGCGACAGCGCGCTCGGCGCCGAGCAAGTCCTGCATACCAGCAAGCATCTGTTTGACGATTACCGCGCCGGCGACACGGCCAGCCTGCCACGCCTGTCTGAATTGCTGCGCAATATTGCGCAGGAGACCCATGAAATTCTGCTGATCAATCCGCTGGGCGCCGAGTCCGAACCGCAGTCGACCATGCAGCTGCTGCTGCTCACGCCGCAGCGCCAGGCCGTGTGGGCGCATGTGGGCGACTCACGCCTCTACCGGTTTTCCAACGGCCAATGCATTGGCCGCAGCACCGACGCCGCCTATATCGAGCATCTGGTGCAGGCCGACAGGCTGCCGCTGGAGGCGGCGCGGCGCCACCGCAGCGCCCGGCTGCTGGCCAATCTGCTGGGCAACCGGCTGAAGCCGCCCTACGTCACGGTCGGCGTGCAGGAATGCCTGCAGGCGGGCGACGCCTTCCTGCTGTGCTCGGATGGGCTGTGGCAATACTTTACGGATGTGGAACTGGCGACGGTGCTGGCGCGCAAGACGCCGCGCGAGGCCAGCGAGATGCTGATCAATAAGGCGCGCGAACGGGCCAAGGGGGCGGCCGACAATTGCTCGATGGTGATCCTGAAGCTGGCGGCCCAGCCGAAAGAGGCGCCTGGCTATACGGTGGAACAGCTGCGCAAGGCGGTCTGAGCCGAAACCCGGCCGCCCCGCACACGGCTTATTGCTTGGGCTGGGAGGCCGCCGCGCCGGCCTGGGCCCTGGCGGCCTTCTCGGCCTCGGCTTCCTGGCGCTTGCGCAGCTTCTCGGCTTTTTCGGCGCGCTTGGCGGCGATATCGGCCTGGCGCTTCGCCGAGTCGGCCTTTTTCTGTTCGTACTTCTTCACATTGGCGGCGCGCACGCCGGCCTTGGCGGCATCCTGCGCTTCCAGTTGCTGGATTTTGGCATCGTGCGCGGCCTGGCGCTGCTCCAGCGAGACGGCGGCGGGACGCGGCAGCGGCTTGTCTTCCGGCGCCGTATGCTTGACCGGCGGCTTGGCGGCGCGCGCCACCGCTTCCGCCGCATCCTTCTTGGCGCGCTCCTCGAGTTCGCGGTCACGCACGTCAACGGCATGCTGACGCTTGAAGTGCTGGGCTTCGACCTCGATGGCGCGTTGCGCGACCAGGCCGGCGCGGCGCTTTTCCTTGGCCTTGTCCAGGCAATTGTTGACGAAGAAGCGCTCATAGCACGCCTTCTCGCTGGCGGCGAATTCGGCTTCCAGCGCGGCGCGCTCGCGCGCGACCTGGGCCAGCTTGGCGTCGGCCTGCTCGACCGAATGGGTGGACGGCACGGCCGGCGCGCCGAGCGGCTCCTGGCCGATCTGCTGCGCCTGGGCGGCGGGCGCCGCCAGCACGGCGGCAAGGATCAGGGTATGTACTTGCATGGTTTCTGTCCGGCGTTGGGGTTTGGACTTCAGGCCAGCGCGTCGGCGGCGCCGCGCTGTTCCTTGTCCATGTATTCGCGCGACTGCATCTCGACGATGCGCGACACGGTGCGATGGAATTCGTTGGACAGCACGCCGGCGGTGTACAGCTCCTCCGGCTCGACCTCGGCCGACATGATCAGCTTCACCTTCTGGTCGTAGAACACATCGATCAGCCAGGTAAAGCGGCGCGCTTCCGAGGACATGGCCGCCGACATCATCGGCACCCCGGACAATATCACGGTATGGAAGCGGCTGGCGATCTCCAGATAATCATTCTGCGAGCGCGGCCCGCCGCACAGGGTGGCGAAATCGAACCAGATGATGGTGCCGGCCCGGCGCAGGGCGCGCAGCTCGCGGCCTTCCACGTGGATGTTCGGGTCTTCGTCGGCCGTCTCGGCGATGCGGCTGTAGGCGTCGCGCAGCGACTCGTCGGTCTGTGCGCCCAGCGGTGTGTAATAGGCATGCACCTGCTCCAGTGCGCGGCCGCGGTAATCGATGCCGGCATCCACATTCAGCACATCCATCTTTTCCTTGAGCAGGGCGATGGTGGGCAGGATGCGGTCGCGGTGCAGGCCGTCCGGGTACAGGGTGTCCGGCTGGTAGTTCGAGGTCATGATGAAGGACACGCCATTGTCGTACAGCGCCTTCATCAGGTTATACAGGATCATGGCGTCGGCCACGTCGGAGACGTGGAACTCGTCGAAGCAGATCAGGCGGTATTTCTTGGCGATGCGGCGCGCCACTTCATTGAGCGGGTCTTCCACGCCGATCAGCTCATCGAGCTGCATATGCACGGCGCGCATGAACTCATGGAAGTGCAGGCGCGTCTTGCGCACCAGCGGCACCACCGAGTAGAAGGAATCCATCAGGAAGGACTTGCCGCGCCCCACCCCACCCCACATATACACGCCGCGCGGCACGTCGGGACGGTTGATCAGGCGCTTGAAGCTGTTCGAGCGCTGGGCCTTGTAGCCCACCCACTCGTCATAGCACTGCTGCAGGCGGTCGACGGCGCGGCGCTGCGCCTCGTCGGCCTTGAAGTCGCGCTGCTCCAGCGCGTGCTGGTAGAACTCCAGGACATTCATACGGATTCGCTTCAAAAACAACAAAAGCCGGAACAGGTCTTGTGAACCCGTTCCGGCCGATAAGGCGCTCTTAGAAGTTCAAGGTGCGCTTATCGACGGCCAGCGCGGCTTCCTTGGTTGCTTCGGACAGCGATGGGTGGGCGTGGCAGATGCGGGCGATGTCTTCGGCCGATGCCTTGAATTCCATGGCGACCACGGCTTCGGAAATCAGCTCGGAAGCCATTGGGCCGATGATGTGCACACCCAGGATTTCGTCGGTGGTGGCGTCGGCCAGGAATTTCACCATGCCCGAGGTGTCGCCCAGCGCGCGCGCGCGGCCGTTCGCCAGGAAGGGGAAGGTGCCGGCTTTGTACGCAACGCCGTCGGCTTTCAGTTGCTGCTCGGTGCGGCCAACCCAGGCGATTTCCGGCGAGGTGTAGATCACCCAAGGAATCGTGTTGAAGTTGGTGTGACCGTGCTGGCCGGCCATGCGCTCGGCCACGGCAACGCCCTCTTCTTCCGCTTTGTGCGCCAGCATCGGGCCGCGCACCACGTCGCCGATGGCCCACACGCCAGGCAGATTGGTTTTGCAGTCGTCGTCCACGGTCACGAAGCCGCGCTCGTCCAGCGCCAGGCCGGCCTTGTCGGCGCCCAGGCCGTTGGTGTTCGGGGTACGGCCGATCGAAACGATCAGCTTGTCGAACACCACGCTCTGCGCTTCGCCCTTGGCATCGGTGTATTCCACCTTGACGTTATTCTCGCCGGTGGTGATGGCGCCGATCTTGCAGCCCAGGTTGATGGACAGGCCTTGTTTGGTGAACAGCTTGTTGGCTTCCTTGGCGATCTGCTCGTCCACGGCGCCGAGGAAGGTCGGCAGACCTTCCAGCACGGTCACTTTGGAGCCCAGACGGCGCCATACGGAACCCATTTCCAGGCCGATCACGCCGGCGCCGATCACGCCCAGGCTGGCCGGTACGGATTCGATGGCCAGCGCGCCGGTGTTCGACAGGATCAGTTTCTCGTCGAACGGGGTGCCTGGCAGCGCGCGCGCATTGGAACCGGTGGCCACGATGACTTGCTTGGCGTTGATGGTTTCATTGGTCGGGCCGGAGATGGCGATCGGGTAGCCTTCAGCGCCAGCGGCGCCGGCGAATGCGCCGCGGCCGTGGAAGAAGGTCACTTTGTTCTTCTTGAACAGGAACAGGATACCGTCGTTGTTCTGCTTCACAACGGTGTCCTTGCGCTTGATCATCTGGCCCAGGTTCAGCGACAGGCCCGCAACGTCGATCCCGTGTTCGGCAAAGGCGTGGCCTGCGTGTTCGTAGTGTTCCGACGATTGCAGCAGGGCTTTGGATGGGATGCAGCCCACGTTGGTGCAGGTGCCGCCTGGCGCGGGACCGCCCTTGGCATTGCTCCACTCGTCGATACAGGCGACCGAGAAGCCCAGCTGCGCTGCGCGGATGGCCGCGATATAGCCGCCAGGACCGGCGCCGATCACCACTACGTCGAATTGTTTATTGCTCATATCTTATTTTCCAATCAGTTCTTCGTCCGGGACGAATATCCACAACAGGATGTAAATCACCAGGCCAAATCCGAAAGAGATGGTGAACAGCGCGAAGATCAGGCGCCAGATCCAGGACTCGACGCCGGAGGCGCGGCCCAGGCCGCCGCACACGCCACCGAGCCAGCGGTCCGCGCGCGAACGGCGGAAATTGCTGAACTCCGTGGCCAGGTCGGAACCGGCGCTGGACGGCGGCGCGCCGTTCAACAGGCGCTCCTTGGCGCGGGCAAACTCTTCGTCGCTCAGCGCACCAGCCTGATGCAGCTCGTGCAGGCGCTTGATTTCTTCCGAGACGCTCATGCAACCTCTCTTCCAAATAAGGGAGCCGCGGCGCCGAAACGCCGCAGCTCAGGGGTGGTTTACTGCGCGATTACAGGTCCAGCAGCAGGCGGGCTGGATCTTCCAGCGCCTCTTTCATTGCCACCAGGCCCAGCACGGCTTCGCGGCCGTCGATGATACGGTGGTCGTACGACATCGCCAGGTAGTTCATTGGGCGGATGACGATCTGGCCGTTTTCGACAACAGCGCGGTCCTTGGTCGCGTGCACGCCCAGGATGGCCGATTGTGGCGGGTTGATGATCGGGGTCGACAGCATGGAACCGAAGGTGCCGCCGTTCGAGATGGAGAAGGTGCCGCCGGTCAGGTCTTCCAGGGTCAGCTTGCCATCCTTGGCCTTGGCGCCGAATTCGCCGATTTTCTTCTCGATGTCGGCGATGCTCATCTGGTCGGCATTGCGCAGGATCGGCACCACCAGGCCGCGTGGCGAACCGACGGCGATACCGATGTCGAAGTAGCCGTGGTAGACGATGTCGTTGCCGTCAACGGAGGCGTTGATGATCGGGTATTTCTTCAGCGCGGCCACAGCGGCTTTGACGAAGAAGGACATGAAGCCCAGCTTCACGCCGTGTTCTTTCTCGAACTTGTCCTTGTACTTGGTGCGCAGGTCCATCACTGGCTGCATATTCACTTCGTTGAAGGTGGTCAGGATGGCGTTGGTCGATTGCGATTCCACCAGGCGCTCGGCGATACGGGCGCGCAGACGGCTCATCGGCACGCGCTCTTCCGGACGGTCGCCCAGGTTCAGGGCGCCCACTGGCGCGGCGATTTTCTGCAGCGCTGGTTTGGCAGCGGCTGGGGCCAGCGGTGCTGGTGCGGCTGGTTTCGGTGCAGCGGCGGCAGCCAGGGCGTCGCCCTTGGTCACGCGGCCGTCTTTGCCGGAACCGGCAACGTCGGAAGCGGACAGGCCGGCTTCGGACAGGATCTTGGCGGCGGCCGGCATGGCCACGTCGCCTTTAGCGCCACCGGTGGCAGCAGCGGGAGCGGCGGCGGCAGGTGCGGCAGCAGCTGGGGCAGCGGCGGCGGCAGGAGCGGATGGGGTGGCACCGGCGGCGGCTTCGGTATCGATGATGGCGATCACTTCACCAGCGACCACGGTAGCGCCGTCGTTCTTGATGATTTGAACAACCACGCCAGCGCTCGGGGCCGGCAGTTCCAGAACGACCTTATCGGTCTCGATGTCGATCATGTTTTCGTCGCGTGCGACTGCTTCGCCGACTTTTTTGTGCCAGGACAGCAGGGTCGCTTCGGCGACGGATTCCGACAATTGAGGAACTTTAACTTCGATTTGTGCCATGTATAACTCCGTAACTTGGTATTTTTCTGGCGCCGCGTCTTATGGACGCGGCGCGCCTTGCCTATTATTTGGTGAGGATGAAGCCCTTCAGCTTCGAGAACGCCGTTTCCAGCAGGTCTTTTTGCTGGGCGTAGTGCTTGTCGTAGTAGCCGACAGCCGGCGACGCGGAAGCAGGACGGCCGGCATACGCCAGGCGCTGGCCCGCATCCATGGACTCGAAGATGTTGTGCTGGATCTGGAACCAAGGACCCTGGTTCTGCGGCTCGTCCTGCGCCCACACCACTTCGGCCAGGTTCGGGAACTTTTTCAGTTCGGCAGCGAAGGCCTTGTGCGGGAACGGATACAGCTGCTCGACACGCACGATGGCGGTGTCGGTCTGGCCGCGGGTCTTGCGGGCGTTGGCCAGGTCGTAATACACCTTGCCGGAGCAGGCGATCACGCGCTTGACCTTCTTGGCGTCGATCTTCTCATCGACTTCACCGATCACGGTCTGGAAGGCGCCTTTGGCCAGTTCGGCCAGCGGCGAACCCGCATCCTTGTTACGCAGCAGCGATTTCGGGGTCATGATGACCAGCGGCTTGCGGAACTGGCGCACCATCTGGCGGCGCAGCAGGTGGAAGATCTGCGATGCGGTGGTCGGCTGCACCACTTGCATATTGTTGTCGGCGCACAGCTGCAGGAAGCGCTCTGGGCGTGCGGAGGAGTGCTCCGGACCCTGGCCTTCGTAACCGTGCGGCAGCATCATCACCAGACCGGAGGCGCGGCCCCACTTCACTTCGCCGGAGCTGATGAACTGGTCGATCACAACCTGGGCGCCGTTGACGAAGTCGCCGAACTGGGCTTCCCAGATGGTCAGGGTGTTCGGCTCGGCGGTCGAGTAGCCGTATTCGAAGCCCAGCACCGCCTCTTCGGACAGCACGGAGTCGATCACGGTGAACGGCGCCTGGTTCTCGGCGATGTTCTGCAGCGGCACGTAGATGCCGGCATCCCAGCGTTCGCGGTTCTGGTCGTGCAGCACGGCGTGGCGGTGCACGAAGGTGCCGCGGCCGGCGTCCTGGCCGGTCAGACGCACGGCGTAGCCGGACGATACCAGCGAGGCGTAAGCCAGGTGCTCGCCCATGCCCCAGTCCAGATTCAGTTCGCCGCGGCCCATGGCAGCGCGGTCGCCCAGCACTTTTTCCACCAGCGAGTGGACCTTGAATTCTTCCGGTACGGTCGTGATGCGGCCAGCCAGGCGTTTCAGTTCGGTCAGCGGCACGGCGGTGTCGGCGGCGTCGCTCCATTTGCGGTTCAGGAACGGCAGCCAGTCGACGGCGTACTTGTTCTTGAAGTTGGAGATCACTGGATCGACGGTGTGCTTGCCGGCGTCCATGGCGTCGCGGTAGGCAGCCACCATGGTGTCGCCGCCATCGGCAGCGATCACGCCCTGGGCAGCCAGCTTGTCCGCGTACAGCTTGCGGGTGCCTGGATGCTTGGCGATCTTCTTGTACATCAGCGGCTGGGTCAGCGCCGGGGTGTCCTGCTCGTTGTGGCCCAGTTTGCGGTAGCAGATGATATCGACCACGATATCCTTCTGGAACTGCTGGCGGTAGTCCATCGCAATTTGCGAGGCCAGCACCACGGCTTCAGGATCGTCGGCGTTCACGTGCAGCACCGGCGCTTCGATCATCTTCACAACGTCGGAGCAGTAGATGGTCGAACGCGCGTCGCGCGGGTCGGAGGTGGTGAAACCGATCTGGTTGTTGATCACGATGTGCACCGTGCCGCCCGTGCCGTAGCCGCGGGTCTGCGCCAGATTCAGGGTTTCCATCACCACGCCCTGGCCTGCGAAAGCGGCATCGCCGTGCACCAGAATCGGCAGCACTTGCGCGCCATGCACGTCGCCGCGGCGGTCCATGCGGGCTTTCACCGAACCTTCAACCACAGGGTTGACGATTTCCAGGTGCGATGGGTTGAAGGCCAGCGACAGGTGGACCGGGCCGCCTGCGGTGGAGATGTCGGACGAGAAGCCCTGGTGGTATTTCACGTCGCCGGCCGGCAGGTCGTCGCCATGCTTGCCTTCGAATTCTTCGAACAGGTCTTTCGGGGCCTTGCCCAGGGTGTTGACCAGCACGTTCAGACGGCCGCGGTGGGCCATGCCGATGACGATTTCCTGCACGCCTTTTTCGCCGGCGCGCTGGATGATCTCGTCGATGGAGGCGATGAAGGTTTCGCCGCCTTCCAGCGAGAAGCGTTTCTGGCCGACGTACTTGGTGTGGAGATAGCGTTCCAGGCCTTCAGCGGCGGTCAGGCGCTCCAGGATGTGCTTTTTCTTCTCGGCGGTGAAGTTCGGGGTCGAGCGGATCGATTCCAGGCGTTCCTGCAGCCAGCGCTTTTCGGCCGGGTCGGAGATGTACATATATTCCGCGCCGATGGAGCGGGTATAGGTGTCGCGCAGGAAGTTGGTCAGATCGCGCAGCGAAGCGGTTTCAGGACCGAAGTAGGTGTTGCTGATGTTGAAGACGGTGTCCAGATCGGCGTCGGTGAAGCCATAGAAGGCCGGGTCCAGTTCCGGGATCGATGGACGTTCCTGACGCTGCAGCGGGTCCAGGTTGGCCCAGCGCGAACCCAGGTAGCGGTAAGCGGCGATCAGCTGGGTGGCGGCCACGCGCTTGCGGCCCATTTCGGCGTCGGCCGAAGCGACCACGGTGCGGATCGGACCGGCTTTCGCGCGTTCGGCGAAGGAGGCGATCACGGAGGCGTGGGCGACGTCGGGTTTATTGGAGCCATCGACAGCCGGCACGTGCTGCATGGCGTCGAAGTAAGCGCGCCAGTTATCTGGCACGGAACCTGGATTAGCGAGATACGCTTCGTAGAGTTCCTCTACGTAAGGCGCATTCCCACCGAACAGGTAGGAGTTGGACGTCTGTTGTTGCATCATTCTTGCTCACCTTTCTTCGCGCTTCGCGAGATTAGCGGGTTAATCTAACCTTCCGCGACACGGCCTGACCGGTTAGCGGATTGCACATCAAGTTGTGGGGGAAGGGCTCTGTTGCTTTCAGAATTTCCAAAAACGGTCGTTTAGCATAGCACGTGGAATTGTATCCCAACAACCACCGTCACATTAAAAAGTCGCGTCCACGCGATGTTTTTTATTTGGTCAGCCTGCCTTTTTACCAATGATATCTGAATATTAAGCGTGATCCAGCCATTCAGGATCACGGTGAAACCAGTCCACGAGAAAATCGAGCATGGCGCGCAAAGCGGCCGGCATATGCTGGCGCGAGGTGTAGATGGCGTAGACGCCAAGCATTTGCGCTTGCCAGTCTGGCAATAGCTGCACGAGACGCCCGGCGGCAATCAGCGGCGCGGCGGCATGGCGCGGCTGCAGCGAAATCCCCACACCCTGGGCCGTGGCGGCCAGCAGGGCCATCGACTCGTTCGACGACAGATTGCCGCCCACCGGCACGGCCACACCCTCCCCGTTCCGGCTGAACTGCCACAGGCTCTTGCCGAAGTAGTTATAGGTCAGGCAGTTGTGGGCAGCCAGATCGGACGGTGTTTGCGGCTGGCCATGCTTCTGTATATAAGAGGGCGCAGCGCATACCACCGAGGCGCAATCGGCCAGGCGGCGCGCAATCATGCTCGGCTCCAGCGCATTGGTGATGCGGATCGCCAGGTCGATGCGCTGCTCGACCAGATTGACCGAGCGGTTATCCACCTGCAGATCGATGCTGGTGCGCGGATAGCGTTCGAGGAAGGCGCGCACGGCACCGGCCAGCGCACCTTGGGCCAGAAACTGGGCGCAAGCCATGCGCAGCAGGCCGTGGGGCGAGTCAGGGTCTTCGCCGGCCGCGCTGGACATGGCGGCCGCCAGCGTCAGCATATCACGACAGCGCACCAGCGTGACCTCGCCGGCGGCCGTCAGACTCAGGCGGCGCGTGGTACGGTGCAGGAGGCGGGCGCCGGCCCACTCCTCCATCTCGGCCAGGTAGCGCGTCACCATGGCGCGCGACATATCGAGGGCGTCGGCGGCGGCCACCATGCTGCCCCGTTCGGCGATGGCGACAAAGACTTCGGCGGCGGCGATTTTATCCATATGATCGATTCATGCAACAAACCGTTTCAATATAGAGCATTTTTCGTTTGAATGGACAGGTCTACACTGCGTGCATACCAAATTCTTCTTGAAAGGAAACACAGCATGATCAAGCAAACCCTGGCCGCCGCTGCCCTCGCCACCACCACCCTCGCCGCCTCGGCCGCCGCCCCGCTGCAGCTGGAAGTGTTCAACCCGGGCGAAGCCGCCATCTTCCCGGTCGCCTCGGTGCTGGTCAAAGGCGAGAAGGAAGCCGTGCTGATCGACGCCCAATTCTCGCGCGGCGAAGCGCTGAAACTGGTCGACAAGATCAAGGCCAGCGGCCGCAAGCTGAGCACCGTGTATGTCAGCCACGGCGACCCTGACTTCTACTTCGGCCTGGACGTGATCAAAGCCGCCTTCCCCGAAGCGAAGATCGTCGCCACCGCCGGCACCATCGCCGCCATGGAAAAGAAAGCCAAGGCCAAGGTTGCCTACTGGGGTCCGATCCTGGGCGCCAACGCCCCGCAGGCCATCGTCATGCCGGAAGCGCTGCAAGGCGACACCATCAAGCTCGAAGGCGAAACCCTGCAGATCAAAGGCCTGGACGGCGCTACCCCAGACCGCACCTATGTCTGGATTCCCTCGCTGAAAGCCGTGGCCGGCGGCGTGGTCCTGTTCAAGGGTCTGCACGTCTGGACCGCCGACACCCAGACCGTGGAATCGCGCAAGCAATGGCTGGCCGCCCTGGACGGCATCGCCGCCCTCAAACCGGTGACGGTCGTGCCTGGCCACTTCGCCGTCGGCAGCAGCTTCACGCCCGACAGCATCGCCTACACCGCCGACTACCTGCGCCGCTTCGAAGCCGAGACCCCGAAAGCCGCCAACTCCATCGAGCTGGTCGCCGCCATGAAAAAAGCCTACCCGACGGTCGGCCTCGACGGCGCCCTGCAAACCAGCGCCAAAGTCGCCAAAGGCGAGATCAAGTGGTAAGCCCTTTGATCTAAATCAGCGAATGTCCCACCCTGGTGTCAGGCACGAAGGTCGGACATTTGCTGATCTGGATCAAAGAATGTCTACCTCCAGTGCCTGACACCAGGGTGGGACATTGTTTGATTTAGCGCAAAGGCGGTAGACATTTTTGTCTAGATATTTTATTCTAGATGGGAGCTGGGCTTTTTTCTATTCTCTTATGTCGACCTCTTTGCCAAAACCTACACCGTCTGAGCTGGAAATGCTGCGCTTGCTGTTTGCGCTGGGACCGGCGACGGCGAAACAGGTGCATCAGGCGGCGCTGGAGTCGCGGCCGGAGATCAATTACGCGACCGTGCTGCGCCTGCTGCAGGTGATGCACACGAAGGGGCTGCTGGCGCGCGATGAGAGCCAGCGCGCCCATGTCTATTCCGCCGTCCAGGAGCAGGATTCGATTCAGACCGGCTTGCTCAAGGATCTGATCAATAAGGCTTTCGCCGGCTCCGGCAAAGCGCTGGTGCTGGCGGCCTTGCGCGGCGGCCATGTGAGCGCCCGCGAGCGCGCCGAGATTCAAGCGCTGCTGGACGAGGAACCACCCAAATAATCAGCCCAAGTAAAAAGCGCGCCACCAGGGCGCGCTTTGTCCATCAGGGGATGAATTTGCTCTTGTCCGGGAACGCCGGACGGGGCGGCTTGCTGGGCGGGTTCTTGGCCAGCTCGGCCTGCACCACTTCAATCGCTTTTTCCAGCTGCGGGTCGCGGCCGGCAATCACGTCGGCCGGCGTCTGCTCGACTTCGATATCGGGCGGCACGCCTTCATTCTCCACGCCCCAGCCGTTTTCGCGTGTCCAGAAAGCCAGGTTGGGCGCGGTGATGAAGCCGCCGTCGAGCAGGACGGGGAAGCCGAGAATGCCGACCAGCCCGCCCCAGGTGCGTTTGCCGATCAGTGGCCCCATCTTATTCTTGCGGAACATCCACGGCAGCAGGTCGCCGCCGGAACCGGCCGTTTCGTCGATCAGCATGGCGCGCGGTCCCTGGATCGAGGCGGATGGGGATTTCATATCGGCGCCGTAGCGCATGGTCCACCAGGCGATTTCCTGTTTTTGCAGGATCTCGATGTAGTAGTCGGCCAGGCTGCCGCCGCCATTGAAGCGCTCGTCGATGATCACGCCGTCCTTGTAGGACTGTGGATAGAAGTAGCGCTTGAAATAGGTGTGGCCCAGGGTGGTCGTATTCGGCACGTAGACATACGCCACGCGTCCGCCGGTGGCGGCATTCACCTTGCGGATATTGCCCTCGACCCAGTCGCGGTTGCGTAGCGCATCCTCGCTGGCGACCGGTACCACGGTGATGGTGCGCGCGCCCTTGCCGTCGGCATTCGGGCCGACCGTGATTTCGATGGTACGGTTGGCGCTGTTTTCGAACGGTGCATATAGATTGGTGGGCGGCGCCAGCGGCTTGCCATCCACCGCCAGCAGGTATTCGCCCACCTTCACATTCAGCCCCGGCTCGGTCAGCGGCGAACGCAGGGTCGGATTCCAGTTCAGGCCTCCGTAGATTTTCTTGAAGCGGTAGTGGCCGTTCGCCACCTCGTAGTCGGCGCCCAGCAGTCCGCCCGGTACCGGCTTGCTGTCGATGAAGCTGTCGCCGCCGCCGCCGCGATGGTGGCCGACTCCGAGTTCGCTGTGCAGCCACTGGATCACGCGGTTCAAGTCCGAGCGCGTAGCCAGATCGGGCAGGAACTGGGCATATTTATCGTGCATCTGCCGCCAGTTCACGCCGTGCATGCCCGGATCGTAGAAGTAGTCGCGGTTGATGCGCCAGGCTTCGCGGTAGATCTGGTTCCACTCGGCGCGCGGATCGGCTTTCACCTCGATCGCATCGACACGCAGCCTGCCTTCGCTGGCGGCCAGGATCTTGCCGGTGGCCGATCCCGTGGCCCAATTATCCTTCTGGCGATAGATGACTTTCTTGCCGTCGGCGCTGATGCCGTAGCCGTCCAGTTCCGCCACCACGGTTTCCGTCTTGCGGTCTTTCAGGTCGAAGCGTTGCAGCGATTTCTTGCCCTCGCTTTCGCGCATGAAGAAGACCTGCCCTTCCGCACCCGTCTCCAGATTGGACAGTTGCGCGACCGGCACCGGCAAATCGATGATGCGGGTGGAGATGCCGTCGAAGTCGATGCGCATCGGCGCCACCGGCGCCACCTTCACTTTCGGATCGTCGCGGCCGGTGGCAGGATCGATGGCCGGCTTCTCGTCCGCCTTGCCATTCTCTTTCTTTTCGCTGGAAGCCTCGTCCTTGGCGTCTTTCGGCTTGGCGGCGGCGCCCTTCTCTTCGTCGCTCTCCTTCACCAGCGGCGAAGGCAGATCCTGGCGCAGCACGGCCAGCCAGATGCTGCTGGTGGCACGGTTGTCCTCGTTCTGCAGCGAGAACCAGTTGTTGGTGGGGCCGGCATTGGTGGAAGCGAAGAAGTACAGGTATTTTCCGCTGCGGTCGAAGGCCGGATCGGCAACGTCGGACAGGCCGTCGGTGACGGCATACGATTTATCCTGCTCCAGCGAGTAGATGTAGGCGCTGCGCGTGTAGCTGAGGGAATTGAGCGTGTAGGCGATCCAGCGCGAATCCGGCGCCCAGGCGGGGCTGAGCGATTTCGTCACGCCGTATATCGGCTCGGTGGCGATCTTCTTTTGCACCCCAGTGGCCAGGTCCAGCACATACAGGCTCCAGGCGTTGTCGATGAAGGCGATCTTCTTGCTGTCCGGCGACCAGTTGGCGCGCTCGTAGAAACCGGCTCCGCTCAGCTTGAACTTGCGCACCGGGCCTTTGCCATCCTGCGGCTGCACATGCAGCGCGTACTCGCCCGACTCGTCCGAGAAGTAAGCCAGTGAGCGGCCATCGGGCGACCAGGCCGGATTGCGCTCATGCACGGCCGGGCTTTGCGTCAGGTGGCGCACATCGCCCTTGTCGGCCGGCAGGGTCACAATATCGCCGCGGAATTCGAAGGCCACGCGCGCGCCCGAGGGCGAGATCGAGGCGTCGCGGATATACGCCGCGCCGCGCACCCAGCGCGGGCGCGACAGGCCCAGATCGCTGCTCACGCCGATGGTCAGCTTGCGCGCCGCACCGCCGTCCAGATCGAGCGCATGCAGGTAGCCGGCCTGCTCGTAGACGATGCGCCGGCCCTGCGCCGCCGCGTTCAGCACCGGGAAATCGGCGTGGCGGGTCAAGGCGCGTACCGCCTTGGTCTTGGTATCGTAGGCGTAGAGATTGAATTCGCCGTCGCGGTCGGAGCGGAAGTAAATCGTATCGCCCAGCCAGACCGGATCGACGTCGTTGACGCGCGCAGCCGGCTGCGGAATCTTCTCGACCGCCTGGCTGGCGCGGTTGAAGATCCACAGCACCGAATGGGTGCCGCCGCGATAGCGCTTCCATTGCAGGAAGGCGGGCGAGGTCGGGTTGTAGACGATGGATTTGCCGTCCGGCGAATAGGCCGCGCGCGAGGCGTTCGGGATTTCCAGCTCCGCTTCCACGCCGCCGGTGACGGGCACGGTAAACAGCTTACGGTAACGGTTATTGAAGGCCGCGCGCGGCGAGGTAAACATCACCGCCTTGCCGTCCGGCGTGAAGGACTGCACCACATCCGGCCCTGGATGCCAGGTCAGGCGCTGCGGCATGCCGCCGCTTACGGGCAGCACATACACATCGGTATTGCCGTCCAGCGTGGCGCTATAGGCCAGCAGCCTGCCGTCCGGCGAAAACACGGGATTGGATTTTTCGCCGACGTCGGACGTCAGGCGCCGCACGCCGCTGCCATCGGGATTGGCGAGCCAAACATCGCCCGCATAGATAAAGGCGATATGGCTGGCCGACACCGCCGGTTCGGTCAACAAACGGGTATCGGAAGTATTCGGGAGTGCCTGGGAAGCCAGCGGCAGCAGCGCTGCCGCTGCCAGGGAAAGTTTCGACAGAATGGTCAAGTACGCCTCGCAATCGATGTATATGGGAAGCTGCAACGTTGCCCAATATACACCTAATTGCACAAATTGTTACGCCGTTATGACGCCATGCTCCACCACAATCCGGCATGGCGGAAGCTCAGCATCGTGGCCGGCCTCCAACTGCGCCAGCCATGCATCGGCTTCAGCCTCACTCACATGAAGTCCAGAACGCTGATACTCCTGCCAGGCCTGAACGGCTGCGCGGTACTGGGACGACAAGCTGTCGACCCATCCCAGATAGCGTTCCACTACCTGCAAGCCCGCATTCGCGGGATAGGGCCAGTAGGCGCTGATGAGTAGAGGCCTCTAGCTGTATCGATAAACTCTGTGCATCCGCTTCCGACATGATTCCGCCCTCCTCTCTTCACATTAGCATACGCCGTCACGAAATAAAAAAAGCGAGCCGCAAGGGCTCGCTTTTCAGTGGCGGCAGGCGCGGATCAGCGCTTGGCCAGCGGTGGTACGTCGCGCACGGCGGAGCCGACGAACAGCTGGCGCGGACGGCCGATCTTCTGCTCTGGGTCGGCGATCATTTCGTTCCACTGGGCGATCCAGCCGATGGTACGGGCCATGGCGAAGATGCCGGTGAACAGCGAGACCGGGATGCCCAGCGCGGACTGCACGATGCCCGAGTAGAAGTCCACGTTCGGGTACAGTTTGCGCGAAACGAAGTATTCGTCGTTCAGTGCAATCTTTTCCAGTTCCATGGCCAGCTTGAACAGCGGGTCGTCTTGCAGGCCCAGTTCGTTCAGCACTTCGTGGCAGGTTTCGCGCATCAGCTTGGCGCGCGGGTCGAAGTTCTTGTACACGCGGTGACCGAAGCCCATCAGCTTGACGCCGGAGTTCTTGTCTTTGACCTTGGCGATGAACTCAGGGATCTTGTCGACCGAGCCGATTTCTTTCAGCATGGTCAGGGCGGCTTCGTTCGCGCCGCCGTGGGCAGGGCCCCACAGGCAGGCGATGCCGGCGGCGATACAGGCGAACGGGTTGGCGCCCGAGGAGCCGGCCAGACGCACGGTCGAGGTGGAAGCGTTCTGCTCATGATCCGCGTGCAGGATCAGGATGCGGTCCAGCGCGCGCACCAGCACGTCGTTGACCTTGTACTCTTCGCATGGATTGCCGAACATCATGCGCATGAAGTTGGCGCTGTAGGACAGGTCGTTGCGTGGGTACACGAAAGGCTGGCCGATCGAGTATTTGTAGGCCATCGCCACCAGGGTCGGCATCTTGGCGATCAGGCGGATCGCGGACACTTCGCGGTGGTGCGGGTCATTGATGTCCAGCGAGTCGTGGTAGAACGATGCCAGCGCGCCGACGGTGCCAACCAGCACGGACATCGGGTGCGCGTCGCGGCGGAAGCCGCGGAAGAAGAACTGCATCTGCTCGTGCACCATGGTGTGCTTGGTGACGGTTTCCACGAACTTCTTCTTGTCCACTGCGTTCGGCAGTTCGCCGTTCAGCAGCAGGTAGCAGGTTTCCATGAAGTCGGCATTCACCGCCAGCTGCTCGATCGGGAAGCCGCGGTATTGCAGCTCGCCCTTGTCGCCGTCGATGTAGGTGATCGACGAATTGCACGACGCGGTGGACATGAAGCCAGGGTCATAAGTGAATTTACCGGTGCCGCCGTACAGCTTGCGGATGTCGATGACGTCCGGGCCGACGGTGCCCTTGTAGATCGGAAATTCAATCGATGGGCTGCCGTCCGAGAACGACAGGGTGGCTTTATTTTCAGAGATATTCATGGACTCTTCCTTCTTGGAGAGGTGCGAAATAAAAAAAACTCACAAACTTTCCGGTGCCGCGTATTTCTACGCCTGGCGTAACCGTTGCAGCAGTGCGCGCACATGCGGCAGATCGATCTCGCCTTCAGGCTCGCTGCGAGCCAGCACCAGATCCATCAGCGCATTGTCCGACAAGTCGAGGAGCCGCGTAAGCGCGTCCACTTCCTCGTCGGTCAATTCCAGTTCATGCGCATCGAGAAAACGCGTCAGTATCAGGTCGTTTTCCAGCAGACCGCGGCGCGAGCGCCAGCGCAGGCGCGCGCGGTTTGCCGGGTCCGATTGATGCGCATGTTTGTTCGTTTCGCTCATATCAGATCGCGCGGCGGACCATCAATTCCTTGATCTTGCCGATGGCCTTGTTCGGATTCAGGCCTTTCGGGCAAACGTCCACGCAGTTCATGATCGAGTGGCAGCGGAACAGGCGGTACGGGTCTTCCAGGTTGTCCAGACGCGCGCCGGTGGCTTCGTCGCGGCTGTCGACGATGAAGCGGTAGGCTTGCAGCAGGCCGGCCGGGCCGACGAACTTGTCCGGATTCCACCAGAACGACGGGCAGGAGGTCGAGCAGCAGGCGCACAGGATGCACTCGTACAGGCCATCCAGCTCTTCGCGCTGTTCCGGCGATTGCAGACGCTCTTTCTCCGGCGGGATCGATTCGTTGATCAGGAACGGCTTGATCGAGTCGTACTGCTTGAAGAACTGGGTCATGTCGACGATCAGGTCGCGGATCACCGGCAGGCCTGGCAGCGGACGCAGCACGATCGGCTCGCTCAGCTCGTTCAGGTTGGTGGTGCAGGCCAGACCGTTCTTGCCATTGATGTTCATGGCGTCCGAACCGCACACGCCTTCGCGGCAGGAGCGGCGCAGGGCCAGCGAATCGTCCACGTCGGACTTGATGCGCTGCAGTGCGTCGAGCAGCATCTTGTCGGTGTCTTTCAGCTCGACCGTCAGGTCTTGCATGTAAGGCTTGGCATCCTTGTCCGGATCGTAGCGGTAAATCTTGAATTTGAGAGTACGTGCCATGTTGTAAGGCCCTTGCTTAGAAAGTACGTGGTTTCGGCTTGAAGGTATCGACCGTCAGCGGTTTGGTGACAACGGCTTTGTACTCCAGGCGGTTGCCTTCGGAGAACCAGAGCGTGTGCTTCATCCAGTTGTCGTCGTCGCGCTGCGGATAATCGCTGTGCGCGTGGGCGCCGCGCGATTCCTTGCGTGCTACAGCCGAGGTGATGGTGGCCTTGGCAGTTTCAATCAGATTGTCCAGCTCCAGCGCTTCGACGCGGGCGGTGTTGAAGACCTTGGACTTGTCCTGGAAGGACACGTGCTTGCGGCGCTCGTCCAGCTTCATGATTTCCTGGTAGCCCTGGGTCAGCAGCTCGTCGGTACGGAACACGCCGCAGTACTTCTGCATGGTGGCGCGGATATCGTTGGCCACGTTCTGCACGCGCTCGCCGCCGGTCGAGGTTTCCAGCTTGTTCAGACGGCCCATGGCGAATTCGGACGCGTCTTTCGGCATCGGCTTGAATTCTTTTTGCTTCAGGTTCTGCGCCACCACGTGGTTGCCGGCCGCGCGGCCGAAGACCACCAGGTCGAGCAGGGAGTTGGTGCCCAGACGGTTGGCGCCGTGCACCGAGACGCAGGCGCATTCGCCGATCGCGTACAGGCCGTTGACCACTTTCTGGCTGCCGTCGCCGGTCGGTGCCACCACCTGGCCGTGGATATTGGTCGGAATACCGCCCATCTGGTAGTGGATGGTCGGCACGACAGGAATCGGTTCCTTGGTCGCATCGACGTTGGCGAACTTGTGGCCGATTTCCAGGATCGAAGGCAGACGCTTCTTGATGGTCTCGGAGCCGATGTGGCGCAGGTCCAGCAGCACGTGGTCCTTGTTCGGACCGCAGCCGCGGCCTTCCTTGATCTCCTGGTCCATCGAGCGCGAAACGAAGTCGCGCGGCGCCAGATCCTTCAGGGTCGGCGCATAGCGCTCCATGAAGCGTTCGCCGTTGGAGTTGATCAGGATGCCGCCTTCGCCGCGCACGCCTTCGGTGATCAGCACGCCCGCGCCGGACACGCCGGTCGGGTGGAACTGCCAGAACTCCATATCCTGCAGCGGCAGGCCGGCGCGTGCCGCCATGCCCATGCCGTCGCCGGTGTTGATGAAGGCGTTGGTCGAGGCCGCGAAGATACGGCCGGCGCCGCCGGTGGCGAAGATGGTGGTCTTCGCTTCCAGGATCATGCACTCGCCGGTTTCCATTTCCAGGGCCACCACGCCGACCACGTCGCCTTCGGCGTCGCGGATCAGGTCCAGGGCCATCCATTCCACGAAGAAGTGGGTGCGGGCGCGCACATTGCGCTGGTACAGGGTGTGCAGCAGGGCGTGGCCGGTACGGTCAGCCGCAGCGCAGGCGCGCTGCACGGCTTTTTCGCCGAAGTTGGCGGTATGGCCGCCGAACGGACGCTGGTAAATGGTGCCGTCCGGGTTGCGGTCGAACGGCATGCCGAAGTGTTCCAGCTCGTACACGACTTTCGGCGCTTCGCGGCACATGAATTCGATGGCGTCCTGGTCGCCCAGGTAGTCGCCGCCCTTGACGGTGTCGAACATATGCCAGAACCAGTTGTCTTCCGACATATTGCCCAGCGAGGCGCCGATGCCGCCCTGCGCCGCCACGGTGTGCGAGCGGGTCGGGAAGACTTTGGACAGTACGGCCACATTCAGGCCGGCTTCCGCCAGTTGCAGGGAGGCGCGCATGCCGGAACCGCCAGCGCCAACGATCACCGCGTCAAAGCGGCGGGTAGGGATTGCAGATTTGATTGCTGCCACGATTACACACTCCACAGAATCTGCACCGACCAGGCGGCGCAGGCGATCAACCACAGCACGGTGGCAATTTGCAGGAACAGACGGACGCCGACTGGTTTAACGTAGTCCATCCAGATGTCACGCATGCCAACCCAGGCGTGGTAGAACAGGCCGAACAGCGTCACGGCGCTGAACAGCTTGAACCACTGCTGGGCGAACAGGCCAGCCCAGCCTTCATAGGTGAAGTTGCTGCCGGAAAGGAAAGAGAACAGCAGCACGGCGGTATACACCACCATCAGAATCGCGGTCACGCGCTGCGCCAGCCAGTCTTTCAGGCCGTAATGGGCGCCGACGACCAGGCGTTTTGGGCCGATATTATTATTCGCCATTTAGAACACTCCAAACAATTTCAGGGCCACCAGGGCGGTCAGGGTCAGGCTGATTGCCAGCACGGTGGCAGCGCTCTTGCGCGCCGAATCCTTGTCCAGACCGACGTGGGTGTCCATGATCAGGTGGCGCACGCCGGCGCAGAAGTGCTGCATATACGCCCAGACCAGGGCCAGGATCACCAGCTTGACGAACCAGTGCGAGGCGATGCCCTGGAAGTAAGCGAAGGAAAGTTCCGATCGGATGCTCTGCTCGAGCAGATACAGGACAACAGGCAGCAGGGCAAACATCAGGAAACCGCTAATGCGGTGCAAGATGGATACAACTCCGGCTAAAGGCAAGCGGTAGTTCGACAGTTGCGTAACGTGGATATTACGGAACTCAGGCCGTTCTTTTTTTGGTGCTTCCCTTACGGCTTCAGACATCATTAACCTCCCTATGGCTTAGTGCTAATTATTTCGATACTGCGACGAGGCAGCGAAAGTAAAACTGCGGTAAGACCGCGATTTTCGCCGATTTTCGTCCTCCCCACCAATATGTATTGTTACATATAACAAAAATTATGTTGCGCCGCCCCATTTCTTAGCGGCTCAACAAGATTATCTAATTGAGGTCATTTTGATAATGATGACGCTCCGTCAGATACAGGCCGCGGCGCAATTCCACCGGTTTGTCGCCATACGTGAACGAGACGCGTTCGGCGCACAACAGTGGCGTGCCGGCCGCCGTGTGCAGCAGTGCAGCATCGGCTTCGGCGGCACACACGGCGCGGATTTTTTCGGCCGCCCGTATCATGCGGGTGCCGAACTCGGATTCGAACAGGCCGTACATCGGCCCCTTGTATTCATTCAACCGTTCCGCCGTCAGTCCCTTGAACAGCAGGCCGGGCAGCCACAGCTCCTCGACGATGGTCGGCACGCCGTCGAAGGACTGCACGCGCTTGATATAGATGACCGCATCGCCCGACTTCAGGTCGAGCAGGCGCGCCACATCGGCCGGCGCGCGCAGGCGCCGCACTTCGATGAATTTGCTTTCCGGGTAGTGCGGCACGCCCTCGTCGGGCATCAGGCGCAGGAAGCGGAAGTGGGCGCGCGCCTCATGGTGGGTCGACACGAACGTGCCCTTGCCCTGCTTGCGCACCACCAGGTTCTCGGCCGCCAGCTCGTCGATGGCCTTGCGCACCGTGCCCTGGCTGACCTTGAAGCGGTTGGCCAGCTCCACTTCGCTGGGAATCAGCTCGCCCGGCTTCCACTCGCCCGACTGCAGGCTTTGCGTGATCAGGGCCTTGATCTGCTGATACAGCGGGGAGAAGGTGGGCGAAGCGCTCGGCGCAACGGTGGAGGAGGCGGTCGCGCCCTGAGCCGGGGTCGCCGGCGCGCTGGCGGCAGCGGCTGGACTGGTCTGGTTGGGCGGGACGGAATTCATAGGGCGAGATTTCACCACAAAAGGGTCTATTCGTCCAGCAAAACCCGACAAGTTATCTGTCTTATATAAGACATAAGATATGATTGACAGACGGGCATTCGAGGCCTACACTCGCCGTCGATGCGGTTTCCGGCTGCCCGCGCGAGGGCGTTGCGCAGTACAGAAAAAGCATAGTTCCTGATGCCTTGCGCGTCAAATATGTGCGGCGCATTTGGTATCATTATATTTTTACAAGCGTAGGTCCAGCTTCAGATCGTTTTTATTCCACTTGGAGATTCATCATGGCTAAAACCCCAATGCGTGTTGCCGTCACCGGCGCCGCCGGCCAGATCGGCTATTCCCTGCTGTTCCGCATCGCCAACGGCGACATGCTGGGCAAGGATCAGCCAGTCATTCTGCAACTGCTTGAAATCCCTGACGAAAAAGCGCAGAAAGCGCTGAAGGGCGTCATGATGGAAATCGACGACTGCGCCTTCCCGCTGCTGGCCGGCATGACCGCCCACGCCGATCCGATGACCGCCTTCAAAGACGCCGACGTGGCCCTGCTGGTGGGCGCCCGCCCACGCGGCCCAGGCATGGAGCGTAAAGACCTGCTGGAAGCCAATGCCCAGATCTTCACCGTGCAAGGCAAGGCGCTGGACGCCGTCGCTTCGCGCAATGTGAAAGTGCTGGTGGTCGGCAACCCAGCCAACACCAACGCCTATATCGCGATGAAATCGGCCCCTTCCCTGCCGGCCAAGAACTTCACCGCCATGCTGCGCCTGGACCACAACCGCGCCCTGTCGCAAATCGCCGCCAAGGTCGGCAAGCCGGTCGCTTCGATCGAAAAACTGTGCGTGTGGGGCAACCACTCGCCGACCATGTACGCTGACTACCGCTTCGCTACCATCGACGGCAAGTCGGTGAAAGAAACCATCAACGACGCCGTCTGGAACAGCGACACCTTCCTGCCGACCGTCGGCAAGCGCGGCGCTGCCATCATCGAAGCGCGCGGCCTGTCCTCGGCTGCTTCGGCTGCCAACGCCGCCATCGACCACGTACGCGACTGGGTACTGGGCACCAACGGCAAGTGGACCACCATGGGCATCCCATCGGACGGCTCCTACGGCATCCCTGAAGGCACCATGTTCGGCTTCCCTGTGACCACCGAAAACGGCGAATACAAAATCGTCCAGGGTCTGGAAATCGACGCCTTCTCGCAAGAACGCATCAACATCACGCTCAAGGAACTGACCGAAGAGCGCGAAGGCGTGAAGCATCTGCTGCCATAATAGGCATAGCGGATAAATCCGCCGCGCAAAGTGGAACCGGTTAAACCACCGATCCGCCGCAAAAGCCGCACTGCCGAAAGCAGTGCGGCCTTAGCGCTTTCTGCAACCCCTGATTCTGCCAACACGAACGCCAAGATGCACCCAACCGAGGTTTTATTCCAGGGCAAACGCCAACCGCTGCTGCTTCCCGCCTGCGACCACTATGCAGGGTCCGAGAAGCTGATGCGCAAGTCGATGACCCTGCAACAAGAGCTTGGCCCCCTGTTCGACATCACCTTCGACTGCGAGGACGGCGCCGCCGCCGGCAAGGAGGAGGAACACGCCCAGCTGGTGGCCCAGCTGCTGCTGGACGAGGCCAACCGCTTCGGCCGCATCGGCGCCCGCGTGCACGATGCCGCCAGCGCGCATTTCGAGCGCGACGTGGAAATCATCGTCGGCGCCGCCGCGCACAAGCTGGCCTACCTGGTGCTGCCCAAGCCGGACGGCGTGCAGGACGTGGAAAAAGCCATCGCCACCATCAACAAGCACGCCTTGAAGGCCGGCCGCAGCAACCTGCCGGTGCATGTGCTGATCGAGACCCACGGCGCGTTGCGCGACGTCTTCGCCATCGCCGCCCTGCCCCAGGTCGAATGCCTGTCCTTCGGCATAATGGATTTCGTCTCGGCCCATTACGGCGCCATTCCCGGCAACGCCATGCGCACGCCGGGCCAGTTCGCCCATCCGCTGGTGGTGCGCGCCAAGCTCGATATCGCGGCGGCCTGCCATGCCCACGGCAAGGTACCCTCGCATAATGTGACCACCGAAATCAAGGACAGCGCGGTGGTGGCCACCGATGCCCAGCGCGCCGCCGCCGAATTCGGCTACACCCGCATGTGGAGCATCCACCCGAACCAGATCAAGCCCGTGATCAAGGCCTTCACGCCGCGCGCTTCCGAAGTGAACGAGGCGGCCAATATCCTGCACGAGGCCGAGCGCGCCGCCTGGGGGCCGATTGCCCAGAACGGCCGCTTGCACGACCGCGCCAGCTACCGATATTATTGGACGGTTTTGCAGCGCGCGCGCCTGGCCGGCCTGCCGCTGCCCGAATCGGTCGCCGCCCTGATGAACGCCACCCCTGAACACCCAGCAACGGAAACACACTGATGTCCATCTCCAAACTCTTCCTGGCTTGCAGCCTCGCCCTCGGCTCCGCCACCCTGTGCCTGGCCCCTGCCGTCCACGCCGAAGGCCAGCCGGCCGCCAAGGCGGACAAGAAACCCGCCAAACGCAAGGCCGCTAAAGCCGCCAAACCAGCTGCCGCAGCCGCGGCTGCCGGCGCCACCGCCGCTGTCGCCGCCGATGGCGAGGACGAAGCCGCCGAGCCAAGCGTGACCGGTTCCGCCGTCACCGAATTCGCCTGCGAACTGGGCAACAAAGTCACCATCTACCAGAACACCGAAGATGAGAACTTCATCGCCCTGCGCTGGAAAAAACGCCTGCACCGCCTGAAGCGCGTGGCCACCACCACCGGCGCCCAGCGCTTCGAGAACAAGCTGTATGGCCTGGTCTGGATCGGCATCCCGGCCAAGAGCATGCTGCTCGATTCGAAGCAGAGCCGCCAGCTGGCGAACGAATGCAAGAGCCCAGAGCAGAACAAGCCGGCGGAGGCTCCGGCCGCAGCTGCGTAAGGCAAGCTGGAAGAGGAAACGCCCTTTCGGGGGCGCTGCAATACCCTGAAACATTAATAACAGACGATACCCACCTGAAGGAGAGGTCATGTCCCGCAACACACTGAATACGCTCAAGGATTTCACTATTTCTGGCAGCAAGAAGGGTAAGTTCTACTCCCTGCCGGCACTGGAAAAAAGCCTGGGCATCAAAGTCTCCCGCCTGCCGGTGTCGATCCGCGTAGTGCTCGAATCCGTCCTGCGTAACTGCGACGGCAAGAAAGTCACGGAAGAACACGTCAAGCAACTGGCAAGCTGGGGCGCGACCGCCGCACGTACGGACGAGATCCCGTTCGTGGTGGCGCGCGTGGTGCTGCAGGACTTCACCGGCGTTCCTCTGCTGGCCGACCTGGCCGCGATGCGCAACGTCGCCTCCAAAATGGGCGTGAACCCGAAGAAGATCGAGCCGCTGGTGCCAGTCGACCTGGTAGTCGACCACTCGGTGACCATCGACCACTTCCGCGAGCCGAAAGCGCTGGACCTGAACATGAAGCTGGAATTCTCGCGCAACAACGAGCGCTACCAGTTCATGAAATGGGGCATGCAAGCCTTCGACACCTTCGGCGTCGTGCCTCCGGGCTTCGGCATCGTCCACCAGGTCAACCTGGAATACCTGGCGCGCGGCGTGCACAACGGCTCCGGCGTGTACTACCCTGACTCGCTGGTGGGCACCGACTCCCACACCACCATGATCAACGGCATCGGCGTGGTCGGCTGGGGCGTGGGCGGCATCGAGGCGGAAGCCGGCATGCTGGGCCAGCCCGTGTACTTCCTGACCCCGGACGTGATCGGCGTGAACCTGACCGGCGCCCTGCGCGAAGGCTGCACCGCGACCGACCTGGTGCTGACCATCACCGAAATGCTGCGTAAAGAAAAAGTCGTGGGCAAGTTCGTCGAGTTCTTCGGCGAAGGCACCGAGTCCCTGACCGTGACCGACCGCGCCACCATCGCCAATATGGCTCCGGAATACGGCGCCACCATGGGCTTCTTCCCGGTCGACGATGCCACCATCGAATACTTCGAAGGCACCGGCCGCACCAAGGCGGAAATCGACGCCTTCGCTTCCTACTTCAAAGCCCAGGGCATGTACGGCGTGCCGAAAAAAGGCGACATCGACTTCACCCGCGAACTGCACCTGGACCTGTCCACCGTGGCGCCTTCGCTGGCCGGCCCGAAACGTCCGCAGGACCGTATCGAAATCGGCAATGTGAAAGCGACCTTCGCCGACCTGTTCTCCAAGCCAACCAGCGAGAACGGCTTCAACAAGAAGGCTGAAGACCTGACCAAGACCTACACCACCAGCAATGGCGTGAACGTGAAGAACGGCGACGTGCTGATCGCCGCCATCACCTCCTGCACCAACACCTCGAACCCGAGCGTGCTGCTGGCGGCCGGCCTGCTGGCCAAGAAAGCCGTGGAAGCCGGCCTGACCGTCGCGCCGCACATCAAGTCCTCGCTGGCCCCCGGCTCGCGCGTTGTGACCGAGTACCTGACCGCCGCCGGCCTGCTGCCTTACCTGGAAAAACTGGGCTTCGGCGTGACCGCTTACGGCTGCACCACCTGCATCGGCAATGCCGGCGACCTGACCCCGGAACTGAACGCTGCCATCACCGGCAACGACATCGTGGCCGCCGCCGTCCTGTCGGGCAACCGTAACTTCGAAGCGCGTATCCACCCGAACATCCGCTCCAACTTCCTGGCCTCGCCACCGCTGGTCGTCGCTTACGCCATCGCCGGCAATGTGACGCGCGACCTGATGACCGAGCCAGTGGGCCAGGGCAAAGGCGGCAAGGACGTGTACCTGGGCGACATCTGGCCGACCTCGGCGGAAATCGCCAAGCTGATGAAGTTCGCCATGAACTCGAAAGTGTTCAAGGCGAACTACGCCGACGTCAAAGGCGCGCCAGGCAAGCTGTGGGAAGCCGTGTCCTCGACCGAAGGCCAGGTCTACAACTGGCCGGATTCGACCTACATCGCCGAGCCGCCATTCTTCGACGACTTCGCCATGACCCCGAAAGCGGCTGCTTCCGGCATCAGCGGCGCCCGCGCCCTGGGCGTGTTCGGCGACTCGATCACCACCGACCACATCTCCCCAGCCGGTTCCATCAAGGAAGACGGCCCAGCCGGCAAATGGCTGAAAGAGAACGGCGTGATGAAGGCCGACTTCAACTCCTACGGCTCGCGCCGCGGCAACCACGAGATCATGATGCGCGGCACCTTCGCCAACGTGCGCATCAAGAACAAGATGATCCCGGCCAAGGCCGACGGTTCCGCGGTCGAAGGCGGCATCACCATCCACCAGCCTTCCGGCGAACAGATGTCGATCTACGACGCCGCCATGAAGTATGTGGCCTCCGGCGTGCCGACCATGGTCTTCGGCGGCGAAGAATACGGTACCGGCTCCTCGCGCGACTGGGCGGCCAAAGGCACCCAGCTGCTGGGCGTGAAAGCCGTGATCTGCCGTTCCTTCGAGCGTATCCACCGTTCCAACCTGGTGGGCATGGGCGTGCTGCCGCTGCAATTCATCGGCAACGACAGCGTCGAATCGCTGGGCATCACCGGCAAGGAAACCTATGACCTGAAAGGTCTGGAAGGCGAGATCAAGCCACAGCAGAAAGTCACCCTGGTGATCCACCGCGCCGATGGTTCCAAGCAGGAAGTGCCTGTGCTGCTGCGTATCGACACCCCGATCGAAGTGGACTACTACAAGCATGGCGGCATCCTGCCGTTCGTGCTGCGCCAGCTGCTGGCTGCTTAATCGCCATGGCCGCCCGCGCGGGCGGCTTCGCGCAAAACGCCGGGCATGCCCGGCGTTTTTTATTTGCACAGCCCATCCTTGCCGAATCCACTACAATACGAGTAACAAGAACTTTTACACTGACAGAAAACCTGTAGCGCTATGCGTCGACCATCTAAAGATTCATCTCATAAATTGTCCGCCGACAGCCAGCGCCTTCTTTCCCTCGCCCAGGCCGTAGGCCAGGCGGCCAGCCGGCTCGAAGAGCGCGGCTGGGAACGCAGTCTGGATACGCAGTTGCTGAAACTGTTGAAGACCGGCCACCAGGACACCATCGATGCCGCCCTGAACAAACTGTTCGGCGCGGACCTGAATGCTTACGACGTGCTGATGGACGGCGTGGAAGCGGCCAGCGAATCGGCCACCATCACCGTCGAAAGCGAGAACGGCACGGAACGGTACGATGCGCTGCTGGTGGCGGCGCCGGTGCTGGCCTGGACCCGCTTCGCCATCGCCTCCGGCGCGATTCCGGGCGATATCCTGAACACGCTGTCGGCCCATTTCTCGGCCCATCTGCTGGCAGACGGCACGCGCATGGCGATGGCGTCCACCCTGTACTCCATCGATCAGCTGCCGCGCACCCATGCCGACACCTACGGCAAGCTGCACAAGCTGGCCCAGTCCGCGCTCAAAGGCGTGGCGCTGAAATCGGACACGAAGACGCCGGAAACCGCGCCCTTCCTGGCCGACACGCGCTATATGCTGGTGGCCGTGGTGGCGCCGGCCGGCGAAGCCATGTTCCGCTGGCAGATGCCATCGGCCCACGCGCACCAGGCCGAGGAACGTCAGGCCGCACTGGAGCAGTGGCGCAGCCAGGCCACGCCGACCGTCAGCCGCCTGCTGCCCGGTTGCGGCGTCGAGCTGCTGCTGCCGGAAGCGTATTACATGGCTTGCCGCGAAGCCGACAAGCTAATCCGCCCGGTCTCGATCCGCGCCGCCGTACACTACCTGACGCATTCGCTGGCTTGCGAGCCGTCCGAGCTGCGCGCCGTGGTGGCCGGCTTCGGCGAGGAAGCGGCCGATGCGCCGATCGACGAATACCGCGTCGGCTTCACGCGCCGCTCCAACAGCGATGTGATCTACGGCGTGGTGTGGCCGCTGTACGGCCAGGAAGACGAGGAAGGCACGCCGCCGGAAGGCCCGATCGGCGGCCTGCTCGACGCCCTGGTCAAGCCGCGCACGCCGGTGGATGAAATCGTCGAACACTTGAACGCGGCCGGTGTCACCCAGATCAAGAAGCTGGGCGAGCGCTATGTGGTCGAGTTCTGCGACGATTGCGGCGCGCCGCTGTTCGCCGATCCGTCCGGCGAGCTGGTCCACGCCGAAATGCCGGAAGACGCGCCGACCGGCACCGAGCATTTCCACTGAGCCGTTCAAGCCAAAATGCAAAAAGCCTCGCCATGTGCGAGGCTTTTTATTTCACGGGTGCTTTGCCCTGATTGATGATAATAAATGCCAGCTGGGGCGGCCTGCCCTGCTGTAGCTGAGTCTGCGGCGTGCTGGCGGGCACCGGTTGCGTAACCGGTGCAGATGCTGGAAGCGGCACAGACTGCAATTGCAGGCGCGGTCCGTTGCCAACAGCCATGAACAGCCCGCCGAAGCCGATGAACATGCCGATCACCGAAGCCAGCATCCATTTATGGGTTTCATGCACCAGGCGCAGCATATCTGCGCGCACAGCCTCGATATCGGTCTTGGTGACCAAGGTCGGCAGGATGGCTTCGATGCGGGCCTGGAAGGCGTGAAATTCGTGGTCCATGCTTCAGCATAGACCACGCAGGGGAGGCTTACCAGCTGGAGTAAGGCTTGCCGATCAGGTTGGAGTTGAGATAGCGCACATCATGCGTGACTTCCTCCGCGACCCAGTCCGGCTTGTCGAAAACTTGCTCTTCGCTAGGCAGTTCGATCTCGGCCACGACCAGGCCCGCGTTCGCGCCCAGGAACTCATCGACTTCCCACACGAAGCCCGCATAAGGAATGCGGCGGCGGTATTTTTCGATGATGGGCTGCTCGCACAGCCGGTCGAGGAACTCGGCGGCATCTGCCAGCGGCAGCGGGTATTCCCACTCGCCGCGGCTGACGCCCACCGCCTTGCTCTTGATCGTCATGACCGCGCCCTCGCCCTCGATGCGCACCCGCACCACGCGCTCCGGGTGCGAGGACAGATAGCCCTGGCGCAGCAGCACCGGCTCGCCTTGTGCGCGCCAGCCATCGTTTTGCACCAGGAATTTGCGCTCGATCTCGACGCCCATGGCTTAGTCGTCCAGCGACAGCAGGATAGGCTGCAGGATGGCCGCGCCCAGAGCCGCGCTGCGCGCGCCGTTCCAGCCCACATGCGGCGCCGGCAGATCGGCGTTGTCCTTGAACGGCATTTCCAGGGTCAGGGCCAGGCACTGGAAATGGTGGCCGATGTACTTGGAGGCCAGGGTCAGCATGTCTTCCTTGTACTTGCTGGCGGCGTAGCCGTACTTGTCCTGGAAGTCCGGGCTGGCGTTCTTGTAGCGCTCAATGAAGGCCTTCTGCGACGCGGCCTGCTCGGGCGTGAAGTTTTCCAGCATCTCGTTGCCGGCCACGAAGTTGTACGGCAGCGCTTCATCGCCGTGGATGTCGAAGAACATATCGACGCCCACTTCGTGGATCTTCTGCTTCACGCACAACACTTCCGGCGAACGCTCCAGCGATGGGGTCATCCATTCGCGGTTCAGGTTCGCGCCGGCGGCATTGGTGCGCAGATTACCGCGCACCGAACCGTCCGGATTCATATTCGGCACGATGTAGAAGACGGCGCGCTGCAGCAGCTTGCGCGCGATCGGATTGGCGTCGTCCAGCAGGCTGTCGAGCAGACCTTCAACGAACCAGGAAGCCATCGATTCGCCCGGATGCTGGCGGCCGATGACCCAGATCTTTTTCTCGGCCTGCGGATTGCCGATGATGGCCAGGTTCATGTCGCGGCCATCGACGGTGCTGCCGATATCGACCACGCGGGCGATCGGATTTTCTGCCACTTCGCCCAGCAGGCGCAGATGGCGTTCCCAGGAATACGGCTCGAAATAGGCGTAATAGACGCTGTCCAGATCAGGCGTGTGCTTGATGGTCATGACTTCGCCATCGAAGGAGGTCGGCACGCGGAACCAGTTATCGCCATCGTAGCTCGCCACCGCGTTGTAGTCCTCGTAGCCTTTGGCATACGTGGCCTGGCCCGCGTTCAGGAAGCGCATGGTCACGGCTTCGCCGCGTGCGCCCTGCAGGCGGAAGTGGAACCACTGGTGGATGTCGGCGTGCGAGTCCTTGCGCAGATTGAGTTCAATGGTGGCGGCGCTGTCGGCGCGCAGCACCTCGATGGCGCCCGAGTCGAAGTTCTGGCTGATTTTGATCGTCATTGGCTATTCCGTTGTAGTGAATTGCGATGGCGCTATTGTCCACGCTTTGCGCGGTTTACGCAAAAAGGGCCAGCATTTCTGCTTGCCCTTTTCTTAAGCTTGCCGGTTTTTCAGGCCGGCCTGCCCATGCTGCATCAGCCGATATTACGGCCGCGCGCTTTCAGTGCGGCGCGCACGCCGGCGCCGTAGGCCGGGTCGGCCTTGTCGAAGTGGCCCAGCTGGCGGTTGATGATTTCATCGCTGACCTGGGCCATAGGACCGGCCAGGTTGGCGAACAGGTTCTGCTTCTCCTGCTCCGGCAAGAGGCGGAACAGATTGCCGGCCTGCGTGTAATCGTCTTCCTGGCCGCGGCCATCGTAGCGCCCTGCTCCGCCGTGCAGCGCCAGCGCCGGTTCGCCATGACCCAGACCCTGCGGCTGGCTGCCGCCCGCCTCCACCGTGTGGTAGTTCTGCTCGGACCCGCCGTTGGCGATGGCCATGGCGCCGTCGCGCTGCTGGTTGTGGAAGGGACAGCGTGGCGCATTCACCGGCAGATGCTGGTGGTTGGTGCCGACGCGGTACAGCTGCGCGTCGTGGTAGGCGAACAGGCGCGCCTGCAACATCTTGTCTGGCGAATAGCCCATGCCCGGCACCACATTGGCCGGCGACAGCGCGGCCTGTTCCACTTCGGCGTGGTAGTTGAGCGGATTGCGGTTCAGTTCCAGCACGCCCACCGGCAGCAGCGGGAAGTCCTTGTGCGGCCAGACCTTGGTCAGGTCGAAGGGATTCCAGCCGGTGCGCGCTTCCCATTCGGCCAGTTGCGCTTCAGTCGCCACCTGCAGCTTGACGTCCCAGCGCGGGAAGTCGCCGCGCTCGATGGCGCCGAACAGGTCGCGCTGGGCATAGTCGGGATCTTCGCCGGCCAGGCGCACGGCATCGGCCGCTGCCAGGTTCTTGATGCCCTGCTGCGTCTTCAAATGCCATTTGACGTAGACGCGCTCACCGGCCGCGTTGATCAGGCTGAAGGTGTGGCTGCCGAAACCGTCCATATGGCGGTAGCCGTCCGGCGTGCCGCGGTCGCTGAACAGCATGGTCACCTGGTGCAGGCTTTCCGGCGCCTTGCTCCAGAAATCGAACATCATGGTGGCCGATTTCAGATTGGTCTGCGGATCGCGCTTCTGGGTGTGGATGAAGTCGGGGAATTTGATGCCGTCCTTGATGAAGAACATGGGCGTGTTGTTGCCGACCAGATCCCAGTTGCCTTCCTCGGTGTAGACGCGCAGGGCGAAGCCGCGCGGATCGCGTTCGGTATCGGCGCTGCCCTTCTCGCCGCCCACGGTGGAGAAGCGCACGAAGGTTTCGGCCTGCTTGCCGATGGCGGAAAAGAGTTTGGCCTTGGTGTAGCGGCTGATGTCGTGGGTGACGGTGAAGGTGCCGTAAGCACCGGAGCCTTTGGCATGCACCACGCGCTCAGGGATGCGTTCACGATTGAAGTGCTGCAGCTTCTCGATCAGGTGGAAGTCCTGCAGCAGCAAGGGGCCGCGGGCGCCGGCGCTGGCCGAATTCTGGTTGTCAGCGACGGGAATGCCGGATGCGGTGGTGATTGGCTTGCTCATTGCTTGCTCCTCTATTGGCGGTGAACGATGAAATCATTCTAGATAAGCTCAGCAAATTGTCAAAGACAATTGATTTAATCAAATCGATAGATTTTTATAATTCATACTGCCGTACAGCCAGTACTGCTCATGCCAGGACAGGGCTTTTTCCAGCACATGGGGCGTCTGGCCGCCGCGCCGCAAGGCCTCTTCATAGTAGGCAAGCAAGGCCGGCCGGTAAGTCGGGTGGGCGCAGCGCTCGATGATGAGCAGCGCGCGCTCGCGCGGCGCCAGGCCGCGCAGGTCGGCCAGGCCCCATTCCGTCACCAGCACATCGACATCGTGCTCGGTATGGTCGACGTGGGCCACCATCGGCACCACGCTGGAAATCGCGCCATCCTTCGCCACCGACTTGCTGACGAAGATCGCCAGCTCGCCGTTGCGCGCAAAGTCGCCGGAACCGCCGATGCCGTTCATCATATGGGTGCCGCCCACATGGGTCGAGTTCACATTGCCGTAGATATCGAATTCGAGCGCCGTGTTCAAGCCGATGATGCCTAGGCGGCGCACGATTTCCGGATGGTTGCTGATCTCCTGCGGCCGCAACACGATGCGTTCGCGGTAGCGCTCCAGATTGCGCAGGAAGTGTTCATGCTTGGCCGCCGACAGCGTGATCGAGGACGCAGAGGCCAGGGCCAGCTGGCCGGAGTCGAGCAGCTCGATGGCGCTGTCCTGTAGCACCTCGGAATACATGGCCAGGTCGCGGAAGGACGATTGCGTCAGCCCGTGCAGCACGGCGTTGGCGATGGTGCCGATACCGGCCTGCAGCGGCAGCAGCTTCTCCGTCATGCGGCCGGCGGCCACCTCGCCTTCCAGGAAGGCGATGACGTGGCGCGCGATGGCGTCGGTTTCCTCGTCGGGCGGCAGCACATTGGACGGGCTGTCCGGGCTGGCGGTGACGACGATGGCGGCAATGCGCGCCGGATCGACCGGGATGGCGGTGCTGCCGATGCGCTGGCCCGGCTCGATCAAAGGAATCGGCGCGCGGCCGGGACGGGGCTGGGGCACATAAATATCGTGCAAGCCTTCCAGCGCCAGCGGCGCGCTCAGGTTCAGTTCCACGATGATCTGCTTGGCCTGCTGCACGAAGCTGGCGCTGTTCCCAACCGCCATGGTCGGGACGATGCCGCCGTCTTCGGTGATCGCCACCGCCTCGATGACGGCGATATCGACCGGCCGCAGGGCGCCGCTGCGCAGCTGCTCGGCGGTTTCGGACAAGTGCTGGTCGATGAACATCACCTCGCCGTTATTGATCTTGTGGCGCAGCGCGGCGTCGGCCTGGAAGGGCATGCGGCGCGCCAGCAGGCCGGCATTGGCCATCAAGCCGTCGCTGTCGTTGCCCAACGATGCGCCGGTGAGCAGGGTCAGGCTGAATGGCTCGCGGCGGGCGCGCTCCACCAGCGCCAGCGGCAGCGCCTTGGCATCGCCGGCGCGGGTAAAGCCGCTCATGCCGACGGTCATGCCATCGCGGAACAGGCTGGCCGCGTCGGCGGCGGGCATCAGTTTTTGCTGTAAGGCTGGATGGCGGATGCGGTCTGCGTACATGCTGGTCTCACTATTTTCTGCTCTGATACAAAGCAGTATAGAATTCTGCCAGCAGTCGATTTATGACTATTATTCCCTGACTTCAGTCGAAATATTCATGGACATCCGCTCCCTGCGCTACTTCATCGAAACGGCCCGCCTGAGCAGCTTCACCCAGGCCGCCGAACTGTTGCACGTTACACAATCAACCATCAGCAAGATGGTGCACCAGCTGGAGGAGGAATTGCAGGCGCCCCTGCTGGTGCGCGATGGGCGCCGCCTGACGCTGACCGATACCGGCCAGGTCGTGTATCAGCGCGGCCAGCAGATGCTGGCCACCATGCGTCAATTGCAGCTGGAAGTGCGCGACACCCAGGAACGCCAGCGCGGCAGCCTGACGGTGGGCATCCCGCCCATGATCAACCTGCTGTTTACCCCGGTGCTGAAGGCCTTCCGCGAACGCTATCCGGCCATCGCGCTGCGGCTGCGCGAGGATACCGGTCAGGAGATCGAGCGCCTGGTGGCGGCCGGCGAGCTGGAAATCGGCATGACGGTGCTGCCGGCCGATGCGGCGCTGCAGCTGGAAACGGTGAAAATCGCCAGTTACCCGATCTGGGCGCTGGCGGCGCACGGCACCTTCCAGCGCCACCGCCGCACCCTGCCCTTGAAGGCGCTCAAGGACTTGCCCCTGGTGCTGCTGGAAGACGATTTCGCGCTGACGCGCAGCCTGCGCAACGCCTTTACCGCCGCCGGGTTCGTCCCCAGCATCGCAGCGCAAAGCAGCCAGTGGGACTGGCTGGTGGAAATGGCTTCGGCCGGCATCGGCGTGGCCCTGCTGCCCGAACCTTTCATCCACCGCCTGGCGCACGAACGCGTGCATGCGGTGCGCGTCAGCGAACCGGTGCTGCACTGGCAGGTAGCCCATGTATGGAATGGGCGCTACCTCTCGCATGCGGCGCGCGCCTGGCTGGAGGTCTGCCGAGACGTGCTGGGCACGCCGCAGCCCTAGCCCGCCCTCATATCAGCCACAATCCCTGGCTGGCGTATTGCGCCTCGATCACCGCCTGCTGGCCGATCCAGCTGCCGATCAGCTCCGCGCGGCTGTGGGTGTCCAGATAGGCAACCCAGGCCGCTGCGCCGCCCGCCGCGCTCTCCGCCAGGCCGCTGTTGGCGTACAAGGCCTGCACCAAAGCGCTGTTGCCGACGCCATCGTAGCGGGCCTGGAATTCCGCCGACATGGCAAAGCCGGCCGCATACTGGGCCGCATCGAGCGGCAAGCTGGCCCACCAGGCAAAGCCGGCCAGATCGCCAGGCCGGTCCAGCACGGCCTCGTATAACAGGCCCAGGGTTTGCAACCGCGCCTGGCCAGCCTGCGTGAAAGCGAGATCGGTCTGCTGGCCGGCGAATTCGCCCTTTTCGATAGCGCGCAAGGTGTCGCTGTCGCCATTCGCCTTATCCACCACATGCACCTGTCCATCACGTGCCAGCACAAACTGATAGCCCGACAACTGCCCCGCGTACACGGCGGTATCGATGCCGTCACCACCTTCCAGCACATCGCTGCCTGCGCCACCTTCCAGCCTGTCGTTGCCGCTATTGGCGAACCAGGAAGCCTCCTGCGCCAGGCTGCCCTGGGCAAGGGCCAGGCCGTTGGCGGTGTTTTGCAGGGCGCGGTGTTCTGCGCTGAGGGCAAAGCCGGCCAGCACCTCGCTACGGCTGGCGGCGGCGCCATGGGCGCCGGACAGCGCCTCCATCCAGAACTGATAACCCTGCGCATCGGCGACGCGGCCCAGCACCTGCTGATACAGCTTGGCGACGAAAGCGCTGTCGCTCAGCTGCTCCCATCCCAACCCCGCCCATTCGCTGGAATCGGTGAAGGCTTTGGCCGTCTGCGCCACCGTGGCGCCGCCGCGCAGATAGAAATTCAGGCCGCCGATGTCGGCGGCGCGGCTGAAGGCGGCGTGGTACAACAGGGCGATATCGCCCAGCGCAGCCTTGTCGGCCGCCAGGAAGTCCATGACACGCAGACCGGTGTTGATTTCGGCCAGCTGCACTGTTTCTTTTTCCAGCGGTGCGAAGATCGCGGTCTGGTGGCGCGCCGACAAAGTGCCGTCAGCCTTCATGTAAAAGTCCCACTGGCCGCTGTCGCTGCGGCCGCCCTGCAGGATATCGTTGCCGCTGCCGCCGATCAGAGTATCGTCGCCGATGCCGCCGGCGACGAAATCATCGTCCGCACCGCCATCGAGCCGGTCGTTGCCGCCCGCACTGCCGACGACATCCTTGCCAGCGCCGCCAAACAGCAGATCGTCGTCGGCGCCAAGGAAGATGTTCTGGCTGGCACCATCGCCCACCACCATATTCCGGCCGTCGCCACCGCGCACCGTGGCATTGCCGACGATGGCGGCGAAGTCCACATTGTCCAGCTGCAGCGTGGCATTGCCCCCCAGCTGGGTCGCATCGATCACCAGGCCGATGGCCGATTTATTCGGTTCCCCGCCCGGCGCCGGCGTGCTGGAACTGCCCTCGATCATGATGGTGCGGTTGCCGCCCTGACCCGCCGCAGCCGTGGGAACCAGGGTATTCGTCTTCAGCAGCACGCTGCTCAGCAAATCGTTGAGGAAATTGGTGCCCTGCCCCGTCATCTCCTGCTGCACGCTGGAACCGGCCACGGTTTTCTGCTCGATGCGGCGGATCAGGTCCAACAGGCCCTGTTCATGGTTCAGCAGCGTATTCGGCCCATCCGCCTGCAGGCCCGTCCCCGTCGGCAGGCTCACGGTGAGGCCGGCGCGCACACCGCCCGTACTGACTGACAGCGGAATATCGGCCATATTCGCGTTCGGCGTATTCGGGTCTTCATTGCGGGTGGGCGGCACCAGCGGCACCGTGAGCGTGATCGTGCTCAAGCCGGTCACCGGATCCGTACCCTGCTGCTGCACCACCGGTACCCCGTCAATCGTGCCGGTGGGCGGCGGTTCGCTCGGCGGCACGGTGTTCAAGGTGAAATTGGCGGTGCTGGCCGTGCCTAAGCCGCTGCTGCCGCCCGCATCCTGCACGCCGGTCAGGTCGAGCGTGAAGGCATTGGTGGCGCTGGTGGTGTTGGTGGGCGGCGTATAGGTCGCTGTCCAGGTGCGGCCACCGTCGCTACTGCTCAATGTCCCCAGCGTACCATTGGGGATAGTCAGATCGGCACTGGTAAAACCGGTCACCGCTTCCGAGAAGGTCACGGTCAGCACTGCGGTTTCGCCTGCCGTCAGCGCGCTGTCGCTGAGCGCGAGCGTGGCGGTGGGACGCACCGGCGCCGCCGTCACCAGGGTACTGGAATCAGCCATGCCATTGGCGTTGCCATCGTTCGGCGTCAGCGTGAAGGCGGTGCTGGTGGTACTGCCAAAGGCAACCTGGTTGGCGGTAGGCGTGAAGACCAGGGCCTGCAAGGCGCTCTGCGCCGCGGCGGCGCTGGCTGCCGTCAGCAGGTAGTTGCCTGCCGTGCCGCTCAGGCCGGTACCGCTCAGGACACCGTTGGCGGCGGCATAGCTGATGGCAATGCTGATCGCGTCGCCATCGGCATCGCTGACGGTGACGCCGGAGAATGGCGTGGCGGTACTGTTATCGTTCACGCTCAACGCTGTGCTGAATGTGCCGCCCAGCTGCGGCAGGGAGTTGGGCGTGACGTTGAAGGTGTGCGCACTGGCGTTGGCCGCCACTGCATTGCCGGCCAGGTCCTTCACCGAATTACCCGCGATACCGATGGTGTAGCTGCCCACATCGCCGCTATCCCAGCTGCCGCCTGGCGCAGTCACCGTGTAGGTCACGGTATTGCCGCTGGCGGAGACGCCGCTCACCGTCAACGCATTATTACCGCTGTCCTTGACGGTGACATTGCCTGTGCCGAAGGTGCTGGTGTCGATACCCGCGCCGCCGCTGTCGGCATAGGTCACGGTGAAAGTGAAGCTGCTGCCGCTCGGCACATGCATATCGGCACGTACCGGCGTGCCGGCCGTAGGCGCCGTGGTGTCGAGCACATAGGCCTGGCTGGAGGCGCTGCCGTGGTTGCCCGCCGCGTCGCTGACGCGTACCTTCAGCGTGCCGCTGCCGCTTAAGGTCTGCCCTGCGAGCGACCAGCTGGTCTGTCCAACCGTGCTGCTGGCCGTTGCCCACGTCGCACCGTTGTCCAGCGAAACTTCCACCACCTCGCCCGCCTGCACGGCAGCGCCCAGGATGCCGCCCAGGGACTGGGCCGCCGTCGCCGTGATCAGGTCCGTGCTGCTGCTGCCGGTATCGGCGGAGAAACTGGAGCTGCTGTTGAGTGTTGCCGGGGCGGTAGTGTCGAGGGTATAGGCCTGGGTGGCGACGGCGCCATCCAGATTATTCGAATCGACCGCCTTGATGATGATGGTGCCGCTGCCGCTCAACGTGACACCAGTCCACTGCACGCTGGTGCCGCTGACCATGGCAGTGATGTCGGTCCAGGTCGCGCCATTGTCCAGCGAGCCTTTCACGACGGCGCCGCCAGGCAGCACTGCGCCCAAGGTGGCGCTGATGGTCTGCGCCGCAATATTGGTGATGAAGTCGGAAGCGCTGCTGCCGCTATCGGCCGACAGCCCAAGCGCACTGACGGCAGGCGCGGTACTGAACAGCACATTGAAGCTATGCGCGCTGGCATTGGCCGCCACCGCATTGCCGGCCAAATCCTTGACCGAATTGCCTGCGATGCCAATGGTGTAGCTGCCGGCATCGCCGCCATCCCAGCTGCCGCCCGGCGCGGTCACAGTATAGGTGACGGTATTACCGCTGGCGGATATTCCGCTGACGGTCAGCGCATTGTTGCCGCTGTCCTTGACGGTGACGTTACCGGTGCCGAAGGTACTGGCGTCGATGCCCGCGCCACCGCTGTCAGCATACGTGACGGTGAAGGTAAAGGCGCTGCCGGTAGGCGTCACCAGATTGGCGCGCACCGGCGCGGCGGCCGTGGGCGCGGCAGTATCGAGCACATAGGCCTGGCTGGAGGCGCTGCCGTGGTTGCCCGCCGCGTCGCTGACGCGCACCTTCAGCGTGCCGCTGCCGCTTAAGACTTGCCCGGCCAGGCTCCAGCTGCTTTGTCCCACCGTGCTGCTGGCCGTACTCCAGGTGGAACCATTATCGAGCGAGATTTCCACCAGCTCGCCCGCTTGCACATTAGCGCTCAGCGTGCCGGACAAAGTCTGCGCCGCCGTGGCGGTGATCAGGTCCGACGAGTTGCTACCGGTATCGGCGGAAAAGGCCGTGGTGGCGGAGGTGGTGGCGGGCGCCGTGGTGTCGAGTACATAGGCTTGGCTGGCGGCCGTGCCCGCGTTGCCATGCTCGTCAATGACGCGCAGTTTGAGCGTGCTGCTGCCGGACAGCGTGACGCCGGTCCAGCTCAGCGTCGTGCCGCTGACCATGGAGCTGACGTTGGTCCACGTTGCACCATTGTCGAGCGAAGCCTGCGCCACCTCGCCTGCCGCCAGACCGGCGCTGAGCGTGGCGCTGACCGTTTGCGCCGCCGTATTGGTGATGAAGTCGGAGCCGCTGCTGCCGCTGTCGGCCGAGAGGGCCAGGCTGCCGATGGTGGTGGCCGGCCCAGTATGGTCGAGGGTGACGCTGAGGGCGCTGCTGGCCGTGCTGTTCAACGCGCCGGTGGCCGAAGTCACGATGGCATAGGCGTTGTAGCTGCCATCGCTATAGCCGCTGGTGCTCAAGCCGCTGACGGTCCAGCTGCCGTTGGATACGGTGGCGGTGGCCGTGGCGTCGGTGCCGGCATCGTAGCTGCCGTTGTTGTTCTTGTCGAGAAAGACGCGCACGGTGCTGCTGCTGTCGCCCGCGGCGCTGCTGCCGCTGAAGGACAGGCTGGTGGCACCGGTGATGTTGTCGGTGCTGCTGGAACCGGTATCGCTGGCCGTGGCCAGATCGGGCGCGCCGGGCGTGGCCGGCGTCACACTGACGGTGATGGTGCGGGTGGACGTGGCACTGCCGTCCGTCACCTGCACCACAAAGCTGTCCGTACCCGCAAAGCCTGCGGTGGGCGTATAGGTGATCGTGCCGCCGGGCGTGATATCGGTACTGCCCGAGCTGGCCGTGGCGCCGCTGAAACTCAGCGTGCCATGGCTGGGCGCACTGCTCTGGCTCCAGGTTTCGGTCTGTCCGTTATCGCTGTCACTCACATGCAGCAGGGCGCGGATGTCGGTCGCGCCTGCGTTCTGGGCCAACGTCAGCGTGGTGGTGGCGCCGACGAAAGTGGGTGTCGCATTGGGCAGCGTGATGTTGTCCAGCACGATATTATCCAGCCCCACAAAAATCGGATTGCCGGCCTGGTCGGTCAAGACGACTGAGCTGATGCCTTTCAGCTTGGGATCATTGAGCGCAAAGGTTTCCGCCGTCCCCACGCTGCTGTTGATATTGATGACCACCGTGCCTTTGCTGGTGGTGAGCCTGAGCTGGTTAATGCTGTCGGCCCAGTCGAATATCGCAATGGAAGACAGATCGAAGGTCTTGCCGCTATCCAGCGACAGCGTGAGCGATAGCGGGCCGTTCACATCGTTCGGATCGACGGCGAAGATCTGCCCGACCAGTTCCGTCACATCGGTGCCGGCGAAATCCTGCTCGTCCGCCACCACCACCGAACCCGTGGAGGCCGTCATCGTCAAAACATGGCCGCTGACAGTCTGGGAAGCGACTTTCACGCCGCCCGAATCGAAGACCGTATGCGCGGTGACATTGCTGGCGAAATCATAGGTGGCGCTTAGCATTTTCTAACCCTGCCGGATAAATAAGAGCGGATAGCGGGAAAATAGCGGCTAAAATAATCAGTATTACCACGGAAACAAAAAAGATTATTCTTTCCACTTTAATCATGTTTCAATATGCCGCCCATTTTCATGAGCGGCATATTGAATTCAGGGACGCGATGGATAAATACCTTCGGTGGCAATAATGAAATTCAGCGTCACCCCGGGCTGCAGGGTGCTGAGCGATACCGGCACATTGACGGAGAAAGCCAGCGGCTGGCCGCCGCCGGTATTGTCATTGCTGACCGTACCGCTGCCGGCGGGCACCGTGATATTGAAAGGCTTGAGCGTGGTATTGGAAGCGGTATTGCTGTAGATCTTGGCCGCCGCCGCGCCCGCCATCGCCTTGCCCAGCACCAGGCCGGTGCCCGGCACATTGTCGCTGGAGCCGGTGCTGTCGGCGGGAATAGCCACGCTGGCGGTAGCGCCAGCGCCTGCCGTGAAGGTGGCAGTGTGGCTATGGGCCGGCAGATTATTGACACCGATCGAGAGAGAACCGCTGGCAGTGGCCGTGGTGGAGGCGGTAGCGGCGCCGCTGGTCTGGCCAACGCCATTCATCGTCGTCGTGCCGAGTGCGATCTTGCTGCGCAGATCGGGCAAGGCGAAGGTCGTGCGGCCATCGCCGCCATATTTATTACCGAGCAGGGAGAACAGGGCCTGATAGTCGCTGACCTTCAGGACCGAGCCGTCACATAAGGCCCAGCCTTGCGGCACCCAGGGAACCGGCCACAAGATAATCTGGCCTAGAATTGGATCCATTTTGCACCTCCGATTATTCAATGAACAATAAATGTCCTGACTGACCTTTAATGCCCATTCATAGTGCCACAGGCAATTAGAATAATCGTTGCGCAAGCACTACATTAATCGAAGCAAAGCGATTTTTTATCTCAACGAAGTTAGAATTGGAGAGAATCAGAAAGGAAAAAGGCGGAAATAATTAACCGAAATTAAATTAAATGCGCAATATTAAATATTTCACTTATATTAATTTAAATGGCTTTTATTATGCTCGCTAAAACCCGGCATGCAAGGCTATCCCCTCGATCGGATCGACCGGCGCGCTCCACGGCGCGGCCGCGAAAGCGCGGCGGGTATCCTCGTAGCCGGCGCGCCAGCGGCTTTCGATACCTGCCGCGCTGAAGTCGATGTCCTTGGTGTGGTCTTCGCTGTTCAGGCGCGGCGCTTTCAGCATCACGATATGCATTTGCGTGCCGCAGCCCCAGGAAGCCAGTTCACGCACCGCTTGCTGCGCCCTCACCTCGCGCGGCAGCTGGGCCGCCAGTTCGCGGATCACGTGGCGCAGCCGGTGCATACGGCGCTGCTGCTCGATATTGGCGACACGGCTGGCGTACTGCACTTCCTTATATTTTTCCAGCACGTCGAGCATGCTTTGCGGCTCGCTTCCGTCGGGATTCCACAGCTGCACCGAGAAAATCACGGAGTCGCGGCGCGGCTCGTCGTCCAGCACTGCCTCGATCGGCGTGTTGGAATAGATGCCGCCATCCCAATACGGCTCGCCATCGATGCGCATGGCGGGAAAAGCGGGCGGCAGCGCGCCGGAGGCGATCAGGTGGGAGACGTCCAGCTTCTCCTTCTGCGTATCGAAGTAGCGCATGGCGCCATTGCGCGCGTTCACCGCACCCACCGTCAGGCGCGGCCCACCGTTATTCAGATAATCGAAATCGACCAGGGTTTCCAGCGTGCGGCGCAACGGCTCGGTGCGATAGTAGGAAGCGCTTTCCACACCGACTTTGGCAGCGGGATTCCACCAGCTGGCGGGATTCGGCTCGAAGAAGGCGGGAATGCCTTGCGTGATCGTGAGCGCGTTGGTAAAGGCGCGCGGCATGCCGGGAAAGAGCTCGGCGTGCTGCTCCATCTGCTGCCAGAACTGGCGCAGGCGCGCCAGCCTTTGTTGCGGCGGATTACCGGCGATGATGGCGCCGTTCAAGGCGCCGATGGAAGTGCCGATCACCCAGTCCGGCTCGGCCCCGGCTTCCTGCATCGCCGCGTACACGCCCAGCTGATAGGCGCCCAGCGCGCCGCCGCCTTGCAATACCAGGACGACTTGCCCCGGTATGGACCTGCCCTTGCTCTCGACCGCCATCTCGTCTCCCATGCAATCCGAGCGGCGATTGTAACCAATTCTGCATCAGTCCTGCATACGCCCCGTCTTCAGCGCAAACGCCCATTCCTTACGTCCCTTGCGCGCGGCCAGCGCGCTGGCGGCATCCCAGTCGTAAGCCACTGCATACTGCTCCACCGTCCAGCCCTTTCCCTTGCGCTCAACGATCGCGTAACGCGCATGCGGCGTGCCGTTTTCTGCCTTGTGCGGGAAGGGATGTTCGTCCTCATACGCCTGCAGGCCAACGCTGCCGGGATTGACGATCAGGCGGCCATCGTCCAGCTGCACAGCGCGCGGCACATGGGTATGACCGCACAGAATCAGCGAAGCCTGAGCCATGCCGGCGCGCTCGCTGACCTCCTCATATGTGGCGGCGCGCTGGCCCGCTGCCGTCACCGTCTCCATGAAGTACACCAGGTCCGAGGCTGGCGTGCCATGCACCAGCAGCACATCATCCGCCAGACGCAGGGAAGCCGGCAGCTGGGCGATCCAGGCGCGCTGCTCGGGACGCAGCTGCAGGTGGGCATACAGGTCGGATGCGCCCATGCGCGCCGGATCGTGCTCCAGCACCTGGCGCTCATGGTTGCCGGCGATGGTGGGCAGGTTCAGCGCCATCAGGCGGTCGGCCGTTTCGCGCGGCTGCAAGGGACCGGACAGGATATCGCCCAGATTCACCGTCACGTCCACGCCGCGCCGCGCGATATCGGCCAGCACCGCATCGAGCGCGCCCAGATTGCCGTGGATATCGGAAATGGCTGCAATTCTCATCGTTTAGACCTCGCAATTCGCTTAGTCCAGGAATTATGCGCCAAACCACAAAGGCCCGCACTCTGCGCCAGCGCAAACAGCCCTTCCCATCAAGGAGGAAGATAGGCTGACCATCGTCCGAGGGAGGCCGCCATGAACAGCAATACCCCTATTCCTCAGCTTGACAAACCCCATCCCGCCACCGAAGCTGAGAAAACCGAGGCCCGCCTGACGCGCCTGGAAACCACCATGGAACAGCTCATCAAAGTCATCGACCAAATGCAATTGGATATGCGCGAAGGCTTCCGCAATGGGAACGCCAAGCTGGATGCTGCAGTAACAGATTTGAGAGCTGAACTGCACAGCTCGATTGACGGCCTGAGAACCGAACTGCACAGTTCGATTGACAGCTTGAGGACCGAGTTGCACAACTCGATTAGCAGCTTGAGGACGGAGCTGCACAGCGCAATCGCCGAAATGCGCGCAGAACACCGCAGCGAAATGCAGGAAATGCGCCGGGAAATGGCCACCCATATGCGCTGGCTGCTGGGCATCGTGTTTGCCAGCTTTATGTCGCTGCTGGCCATGGTGGCGCGGATCAACAATCTTCTGTAACCACAAATGAAAAAGGCCAATCCGAAGATTGGCCTCTCTCATCGACTCTCATCATCATAACCTAATAGATTGATTTGTAACTGCGCCGCTAATCAGTCCTCGTCTTACGCAACCGGACAAGGATACAGGCTAGCATCAAGTGTAAATTGCTCCAACAATGACGAACGAATAAGCTAAAGTCTTCCAATGATTTTAACGATTTGCTCGTCGAGCTGCTCTTTGGCAGCCTTGATGGTACAAACCTTCCCAGTCTTGTACTCATCCACGAGAATTCTTCCGAAGCGCTGAAGCATCATTACCTCAGCAGGAGTGACTTTCGACTTGAGGAAATCATCTGGGAACGCTTTCTTGAAGTGCCAATGGTTGATTGTTACAAATGAAAGAAAGTCCATAAGATGTTCCTTGCCAAAGATGGCGTCAGGCTCGAGGCTGCCGAACCGCGTAAGCATTGCCTTGTACTCCGCAGGATCTTTAACCAAGTGATCAAATACCCACGTATAGTATTCATCAGCGGCCTGACGTTTACGACCTCTGAGTCGATCCGCTCGCACTCCAATGCTCAAAGGTTCAATTTCTTCCTCCCACCAGACAGAAAATAGCGACGGATAAAGGTCCAGTTCCAATAACGTGTTTATGTTGTTATAGTCAGCCCGTATCACAGTAAATTTCTTATCAAACAGCAAGCCCTTCTTTTGCGCGTATGAGCTGCAAATATGGTCGAGCAGAGATGCCGAGAATTTTGACGTGATAATATAGACGTCAATGACGTCGTGTACGTTTTCACCGTTGAACTTAAAGTCTGCCTTGTAAAACCATCGCCTCGTGATTCCGAGACATTCGGCAAACGCGGAATGTTCTAGATCCATGAAAGCGATGCTAGAGAAGGTCAACAAATCGTCAAAAATATCTGCTGTATTCTTCAACGCCATATCAGGCGCGTATGACCCTGGCTTATTATGATCGCCCAGCCCAAGTTTGAGCTTGTAGTCAGTGTTGGAGTAAACTCTGAAAAGGCCGCCAACAAGAGACTCAGCAGGAAATATCAATTTTTGGTGTGCGCTGACGTTCCGAAGGTACTTGAGCATCTCATATTCTTTCCGATTCATCTCCCGAAACTCAGAGACAGATGTTTGGAGCCAGTCGGGAGAGTTTTTGATCGAATTTTCGACAAAAAAAAGTAGGCTGCGAAGAAGATTATTTAGGCTGAGAATGAAATGCTTTGGTTGATGATAGGTTGCATCCAACAAGCGCATATTTTCGTTTACGATGTCAATGTTTTGTACCAACGTCGGATGCTCCACGTCCATCCTCTCAAAGAAGAGCGAAGACTTTGCCAAGTCGAACATATCAGTCCTTTGCTTTCAATTTTCGGGTTAGCCCCCCATCAACATTGGGCTCAGATGCGTAGGCTACGGAATTTCCCCCTACATCTCGCCTGGCATCATCAAGCTCATCACCGGTAGCGACAAGGCGCCCGACGTAGCCTACAAGGTGGTAGGTTTGGCCTAGGCCGCCACTGGCACTAGTAGCGGTGCCAACGCCCTGGCGACCATTAAGTCCAATCGGTGCTTGAATTCCAGCTGGTCAATCTGGAAAAAGCCTACCTGGTGGACACGCAGGACGCCCGCAAGCGCGATCTCGATCTACAGAAGTCAGGGATCACCAACCACCGCGCCAACGCGCTGGCAACCGGCGCCGTCACGCTGGTGTCATTCTGCCTGCTGGTGGTGATCTGGAGGGTCGAGATGAACAAGTTTGCCAAGGGCACCATCACGCTGATCTGCTGCCGCGCGCTGGGCTGGATGGAGCAGATATTAAGTTTCGAATTCGGCACCGCCCGTACCAACAAGGTCAAGGACAACACAATCAACAAACTGTCGAAGTAAAAACACTGGCTTTGATTTCGCCGCGTTGTAATCGCACAACCTAAGTCCGCAAGAAATTCAGAAAAAATTTGCGCCGTTAGTAGTGAATTGTCTTTTTGACACTCTGAATAGGATTGATTTTAAATGAATTCAGATCCATGTAAAATACACAATACCCAGAAAAACAAGAGCTTATAGTTCAACCAAAGTCATGGTCAATATTCTTAACTGACCCTAATTGGCTATCTTGCGAGACACGGAGAGAAATTGATATTCTATCTGTAGCGATAGAGAATCGCTAAAAAGAAAGCCTCGCAACCACTTTACCAGAGCACGTTGCGAGGCAAATTTCCAAACCCTTGATAAGTAAGGAAATCTCCGTGGATCATATGTCCGAGTCAAAGCTGAGTCAATCAAACGTGTTATGCACGTCAACATCTCACGACATAGTGTTACTGTGCGAGCTGGTACAGTTCCTACGCGCTTGGTGGGATGCTTTCCAATCAACCATCCGGCAACTGGACCGGGCAGCCTCCGTTAAGGCCAACGATACGATAGTGGAAGCTGTAATCTTGGCACGCAGCATTTGCCGCGAACTGGGAGTCAGTCTCCCCGACTTTTCGACAGTAGATTGGCTCGCGTCATCGCCACCTGCTGGTCACGCAGACATCACTGAAATCTGATCGCCAAAATGAAAACGCAGCGCTGATATTATCCGATCAGATAATATACAGTGCTGCGTTTACATACAGGCCCATTTCTAAGCCTTTGATTCTATTGGTCGGGGCGAGAAGATTCGAACTTCCGACCCCCTGCACCCCATGCAGGTACGCTACCAGGCTGCGCTACGCCCCGACGAGCTGCGAATTATAACAGAGAGATTTGAGTTTTTGTCATACTTGCTGCACACTTATTGAATTGCCTGTTTTTTGCGCATTTCATGTCCATTTCCCCCGTATTGCTGGCGCGCGCCGCCGAACTGATTCAACAAGCCGATGGCCTGATCGTGGCCGCTGGCGCCGGCATGGGCGTCGATTCCGGCCTGCCCGATTTCCGCGGCAACAGCGGCTTCTGGCAGGCCTATCCCGCGCTGGGACGGGCGCGTCTGGACTTCGCCAGCGCCGCCGCGCCCCGCACTTTCGAGCAGGATCCGGCGCTGGCCTGGGGCTTTTACGGTCACCGCCTGGCGCTGTACCGCAGCACCATCCCGCACGCGGGTTTTGGCCTGCTGCGCGCCTGGGCCGAACGCATGCCGCAGGGTTGCGCCGTCTTCACCAGTAATGTCGATGGGCAGTTTCAGAAAGCCGGTTTCGATGCGCAGCGCATCTACGAATGCCATGGTTCCATCCACCATCTGCAATGCCTGGATTCCTGCCGCCAGGCGATCTGGGAAGCCGACGCCTTCGCGCCGCAGGTGGATGCGGACGCCTGCCGCCTGCTCAACGTGGCGCCGGCCTGCCCGCATTGCGGCGGGCTGGCGCGGCCAAATATCCTGATGTTCAGCGACTGGAACTGGGTCGAACGCCGCAGTGCAGCGCAGGCGGGCCGCCTGCAATCCTGGTTGGAACGGGTGCAGCATCCGCTGGTGATCGAGCTGGGCGCCGGAACGGCCGTGCCTTCGGTGCGCCATTTCAGCCAGCATGTGCTGCATAGCCACGACGGACGCCTGATCCGCATCAATCCGCGCGAGCCGGAGGTGGCCGACCGGCGCGATGTGGGACTGGCGGCCGGCGCGCTCGAAGGCCTGCTGGCCATCGAAGACGCGCTATCCGCGGCGAAGTAAACGATTTAAACGATTTTCACCGTCAGGCTGCTCAGGCCATCGATACTGCCCACCAGGATCTGGCCCGGCTTGACGGCGCCCACGCCTTCCGGCGTGCCGCTGAAAATCAGGTCGCCCGGCTCCAGCCGGAACAGGGTCGAAAGATTGGCGATGGTTTCGCTGATGGACCAGATCAGGTGGCTGATATGGCTGGACTGCTTGCGCGCGCCGTCCACGTCCAGCGTGATTGCTGCCTGGCCGATATCGCCCGCATCCTCCACACGATGCAAGAGGCCGATGGGCGCGGAGAAATCGAAGGCCTTGCCGATTTCCCATGGACGTCCGCTGTCGCGCATCTTGAACTGCAGGTCGCGCCGTGTCATGTCGAAGCCCACGGCATAGCCGAAGATATGCGCCGCCGCGTCGGCCACGGCGATATCGCTGCCGCCCTTGCCGATCGCTACCACCAGCTCGCATTCGTAATGATAATTCGCAGTCTGCGGCGGATACGGCAGTTCAGCCGTAACGCCGGCGGCCACCGGCACGATGGCGCGCGCGTCATTGGGTTTGCAGAAGAAGAATGGCGGTTCGCGCTCCGGGTCGGAACCCATTTCGCGCGCATGGCCGGCGTAGTTGCGGCCCACGCAGTAGACGCGGCGCACCGGGAACAGCGCCGCACTGCCCGCCACCGGCAGGCCCACGGCCTGCTGCGGCGGGAAAACGAAGTTACTCATAGCGAGTCCTGTTAAACCAAAACACCCAGTTTAACTGAACAGCAGCGCCCTCAGGGCAACCTTGAAGGACTCGCTCAGCGCCTCCCGGTCCAGCTCCGGGTTGTGTAGCAGGCGCAGGGGCAAGCCCTGGTACATGGCGATGATGATTTCCATGCGGCCGTCGATCGTGGCGTCATCGGTGCTCAGGCCTCGCGCCTCGCGGCAGCGCCTGAGCAAGCCGCCGAACTGCTCGCGTGAGACGCGGTCGCCTTCCTGCACCCGCAGCGCGATCTTCTCGTTACGCGAAGCCTCGGCACTGATTTCCAGATACAGCTTCCAGTTGGCTGGATCCAGGCTTTCGTCCACATGCTCGCGCGTGGTCTCCAGCATTTCCTGCAGGGGATCCTCGGCCTGGCCCAATTCCCCCAGCAGCTCCCCTACCCGCTCGGTATCGAGCTCAATAAAGGCACTGATGATTTCATCCTTGCCCGAGAAGTAGTTGTAGATATGGCCGGCGCTCATCCCGGCCACCTTGGAAATCTCGGCCATGCTGGCGGCGTGGAAACCGCGGCGCGCAAAACACTGCGCCGCCGCTTCCAGCACCTGCTCGCGGCGCTGCTGCGCGCGCGCCGGGTTGTAATGTCGTTTCTCTGTGCTGCTCATGGCGTCATCTGGCAATTAAATAAGCTTGAAGACATTATTTTATCCTTGCCAGCCGCCACCCAGCACCTTGTACAGGGTGACTTGATTAGAGGCTTTTGCCAAACGCGCGTTAATCAAGCCTTGCTGGGCCGAATACAGGGCGCGTTGCGACACCAGGGCGTTCAGATAGGAATCCGTGCCCTTGCGATAGCGCGCCTCGTGGATGCGGTAGCTTTTCTCCGAGGCCTGGGCCAGCGCCGTCTGCGATGTCAGGCGCTCGTCCAGCGTGCCGCGCTGGGCCAGGGCGTCGGCCACTTCGCGGAACGCCGACTGGATCGACTTCTCGTAGCGCGCCACGGCGATGTCGCGGTCGGCCTTGGCGATGTCGAGGCGGGCGCGGTTGGCGCCGCCGTCGAAGATCGGCAAATTCAGCTGGGGCATGAAGCTCCAGGTGCCGGAACCGGCCTTGAACAGGCCGGACAAGGCGCTGCTCGCGCTGCCCGCCGACGCCGTCAGCGAGATGCTGGGGAAGAAGGCGGCGCGCGCGACACCGATATTGGCATTGGCTGCCTGCAGGCTGCGTTCCGCTTCCAGCACGTCGGGACGGCGCTGCAGCACGTCCGACGGCAGGCCTTCCGGCAGTTCCGCCAGACGCGTCACCGCGTCCAGCGCGCCGGACGGCTGCAAGTCCGCCGGCAAGGAGGAACCGACCAGCAGGGCAAGCGCGTTTTCGCCTGCCGCTACCTGGGCGGTGTACAGGGCCATATCGTTGCGGGCCGCTTCCACGCTGGTCTGGGCTTCATACATGTCCAGACCGGAGGTGGCGCCCGCCTCGAAACGGCGTTTGCTCAATTCATAGCTGATCTGCTGGTTCTTCAGCGTGTCCTGCGCCAGACGCAGGTGTTCGCGGTCGGCCGCCAGCGTGAGCCAGGCGTTGGCCACTTCCGACACCAGCGTGATCTGCTGGGCGCGGCGCGCTTCCACCGTGCCCAGATACTGCTGCTGGGCGCTTTCCGACAGATTGCGCAGCTTGCCGAAGAAGTCCAGCTCATAGGCCGCCAGGGCCAGGCCGCCGCTGTACTGGCGCTGGATCCCGCCTTCGCCGCCCGGCGTCATATTGTTGGCGGTACGGGTGGCGTTCTGGCCGCCGGCCACCGAGACTTTCGGCAGCAGGGCCGAACGCTCGATGCCGTACTGGGCGCGCGCCTTCTCGATATTCAGGGTCGAGACGCGCAGGTCGCGGTTGTTCTTCAGTGCCAGTTCAATCACCTGGCGCAGCTTGTCGTCGGCGAAGAACTCGCGCCACTCGATATTGGCGGCGGCGCGGCTTTCGCTGCTGGCGGCCGGCTTGTAGGCATCGCCTTGCGGCCAGGCCTGGGCCACCGGGGCGACCGGGCGTTCGTACACCGGCGCCAGGCTGCAGCCGCTCAACAGCGCCAGCGCGGCCAGGGTCATCATCGTCTTTTTCATCATCATTCAGCTTCCAAAACAGGGGCCGGCGCGGCCTTGCTGCGCGAGGCAAACATGCTGCGCACCAGCACGAAGAACACCGGTACAAAGAAGATGCCGAGGAAGGTGGCCGACAGCATCCCACCCAGCACGCCCACACCGATCGCGTTCTGGCTGCCGGAACCGGCGCCGTTGGCGAGGGCCAGCGGCAGCACGCCGAGGCCGAAGGCGATGGAGGTCATCAGGATCGGACGCAGACGCATGCGCACCGCCTGCAGCGTCGCTTCGCGCAGCTCGACGCCCTTCTCTTGCAGTTCCTTGGCGAATTCCACGATCAGGATCGCGTTCTTGGCCGACAGACCGACCACGGTCAGCAGGCCGACCTGGAAGTAGACGTCGTTCGACATATGCAGGCCCCAAGTGGCCAGCACCGTGCCGATCACGCCCAGCGGCACCACCAGCATCACGGAGAACGGCACCGACCAGCTTTCATACAGCGCGGCCAGGCACAGGAACACGATCAGCAGCGACAGCGCATACAGGGTGGTGGTCTGCGAGCCGGAGTCACGCTCTTCCAGCGACAGGCCGCTCCATTCCAGGCCGATGCCGGCCGGCAGCTGGGCCGCCATCTTCTCGATTTCAGCCATGGCCACGCCCGAGCTCACGCCCGGCGCCGGCATGCCCAGGATCTGCATCGAGGACATGCCGTTATAGCGTTCCAGGCGCGGCGAAGCATAGATCCACTCGCCGGTGGTGAAGGCGGAGAACGGCACCATCTCGCCACGCACATTGCGCACGAACCATTTGTCCATGTCTTCCGGACGCATGCGCGAATCGGCCTGGCCCTGCATGAACACCTTCTTCACACGGCCGCGGTCGACGAAGTCGTTGACGTAGGAGCTGCCCCAACCCGTGCTCAGCACATCGTTCACCTCGGCGATGGACAGGCCCAGGGCCGTGGCCTTCTGCTGGTCGACGGTGATCTTGTACTGCGGCGTATCTTCCTGGCCGTTGGGGCGTACCGCCATCAGCTTCGGATTCTGCGCGGCCATGCCGAGCAGCTGGTTACGCGCTTCCATCAACTTGGCGGCACCGAGTCCGGCGCGGTCCTGCAGCTGCAGGTCGAAACCGCTGGCATTGCCCAGTTCCAGCACGGCTGGCGGGGCGAAGGCGAACACCATGGCATCGCGGATCTGCGACAGGGAAGCCATGGCACGGCCAGCCACCTGGTCCACGCGCAGGTCGGCGCCCTTGCGCTCTTCCCAATCCTTCAGCTTGACGAAGGCGATACCGGTGTTCTGGCCATTGCCGCCGAAGCTGAAGCCAGCCACGGTGAAGATGGAGGACACGGCCTTTTTCTCGTCTTCCATGAAGTGATGCTCAACCTTCTCGATCACGTTCAGCGTGCGCTGCTGGGTAGCACCCGTCGGCAGCTGGATCTGGGCAAACAGCACGCCCTGGTCTTCGTCCGGCAGGAAAGAGGTCGGCAGGCGCATGAAGACCACACCCAGCACCACCACCAGCGCCGCATACATGGCCAGGGAACGGCCGCTGCGCTTGATCATGGAACCGACCCAGCCCTGGTAGCCGATGCTGCTGCGCTCAAAGGTACGGTTGAACCAGCCGAAGAAGCCGGTGGTCGCCATATGGTGGCCTTTTTCCACCGGTTTCAGGAAGGTCGAGCACAGCGCCGGGGTGAATACCATGGCCACAATCACCGACAGCACCATGGAGGACACGATGGTGATCGAGAACTGGCGGTAAATCACGCCGGTGGAGCCGCCGAAGAAGGCCATCGGCACGAACACGGCGGACAGCACCAGGGCGATACCCACCAGCGCGCCGGTGATCTGGCCCATGGATTTGCGCGTCGCTTCCTTGGGCGGCAAGCCCTCTTCCGTCATCACGCGCTCGACGTTTTCCACCACCACGATGGCGTCGTCCACCAGCAGGCCGATGGCCAGCACCATGGCGAACATGGTCAGGGTGTTGATCGAGTAGCCCAGCGCGGACAGCACGCCGAAAGTACCCAGCAGCACGACCGGCACGGCCATGGTCGGGATCAGGGTGGCGCGGAAGTTCTGCAGGAACAGGTACATCACCAGGAAGACCAGGATCACCGCTTCAACCAGGGTTTTCACCACTTCCTGGATCGAAATCTTGACGAACGGCGTGGTATCGAAGGCCACCACGGCCTTCATGCCTTTCGGGAACTGGGGGCTCATCTGATCGACGCGTTCCTGCACCAGCTTGGCCGTCTGCAGCGCATTGGCGCCGGTGGCCAGCTTGATGGCGATACCGGCGGCCGGCTTGCCGTTGAAGCGCGCCACGAAGTTGTAGTTCTCGGCGCCCAGCGCCATGGTGGCCACGTCGCGCAGGTGCACGGTGGCGCCGCTGGCGGCGGTCTTCAGCAGGATCGCGCCGAACTGCTCGGGCGTCTGCAGGCGGCTTTGCGCCGTCACGGTGGCGTTCAGCTGCTGGCCCGGCACGGAAGGCGCGCCGCCCAGCTCACCGGCCGACACTTCGGTATTCTGCGCGCGGATGGCGTTGGCCACGTCGGCAGGAGTCAGCTGATAGCTGTGCAGCTTGGCCGGGTCGAGCCAGATGCGCATCGCGTACTGGGAACCGAACTGGATCACCTCGCCCACGCCCTGCACGCGGGCCAGCGAGTCAACCACGCTGGCGGCCACATAGTCGCTCAGGTCGTCCTGGTTCATCTTGCCGTCTTCGGAGACAAAGCCCAGCACCACCAGGAAGTTGTCGGTGGCTTTCGACACCACCAGACCCTGCTGGGTGACGGCGGCCGGCAGCAGCGGGGTCGCCAGCTGCAGCTTGTTCTGCACCTGCACCTGGGCGATGTCGGGATTGGTGCCGTTGCGGAAGGTCAGCTTGATGCTGATGCCGCCGGTCGAATCGCTGGTCGAGGACATATAGCGCAGACCGTCGATGCCCTTCATCTTCTGTTCGATGACCTGGGTCACGGCGTCTTCCACCGTCTTGGCCGAGGCGCCTGGATAGGAGCCGGCAATGCTGATCGACGGCGGTGCGATGTCCGGGTACTGCGACACCGGCAGGCCGAGGATGGCCATCACCCCGCCCAGCATGATTACGATTGCGATCACCCACGCAAAGATGGGGCGATCAATAAAGAAACGAGCCATTTATTCTTCTCCGGGATTAGTGCGCTGCCTTGGCAGGTTCCGCTGCCGCCGTTGCCGCCGCTTTCTTGGCGACGGTGGCCGGCGCGCCAGGCTGCACTTTCTGCACGCCTTCAACGATCACGCGGTCGCCTGCGGCCAGGCCGGTTTTCACCAGCCATTTATCGCCAAAGGTGCCGCCGGTGGTCAGGGTGCGCTGTTCGACCTTGCCTTCCTTGTTCAACACCAGGGCCGTGGCTTCGCCGCGCTGGTTGCGCGTGATGCCTTGCATCGGCACGGCGATGGCTTTTTCGTCGACGCCGTTTTCCAGCACGGCGCGCACGAACATGCCGGGCAGCAGATCGTGTTTCGGGTTGGGGAACAGGGCGCGCAGGGTCACGTTGCCGGTGCCTGGGTCGACGCTCACTTCCGAGAACTGCAGCTTGCCCGCTTCGGCGTATTTGCTGCCGTCGGCCAGCACCAGGGTCACGCGCGGCTGGCTGCCCTCTTTTTTCAGATTGCCGCTCTCCATCTGCTTTTTCAGGCGCAGCAATTCTTCGCTGGACTGGGTCACGTCGACATAGATCGGGTCGAGCTGCTGCACCGTGGTCAGGGCATTGGCCTGGCCGGCCGTCACCAGGGCGCCCGGCGTGACGCTGGAACGGGCGATGCGGCCGCCGATCGGCGCCGCCACCGTGGTGTAGCTCAGATTGATGCGCGCCGTTTCCAGCGCGGCCGTTGCCGCTTCCACCTCGGCCTTGGCCTGCTCGTGCAGGGCCACGGCATCGTCATAGTCCTGGCGGCTGACGCCTTCGATCGCCAGCAGATCCTTGTAGCGCGCCACTTTCGGGCCGCTGGTCATCAGATTGGCCTTGGCCTTGGCCAGGCTGGCCTTGGCGGAATTGAAGCTGGCCTGGAACGGGGCCGCGTCGATCTGGTACAGGGCGGCGCCGGCTTTCACGTCGGTGCCTTCGGTGAACAGGCGCTTTTGCACCAGGCCACCGACCTGCGGACGCACTTCGGCCACCTGGAAGGCGGCGGTGCGGCCCGGCAGCTCGGTGGTGATGTTCAGGGCGGCCGGGGCTACGGTGTACACACCCACTTCCGCCGGCGGCATCTGGGCGGCGGCATCGGCGCCGCCTTGGGCGTCGGACTTGCCGCAACCGGCAGCCAGCGCCGCTACCGCCAGGACAATCGCGCTACCCGCCACCCGTGGGAATGGAGTCGAAAAGAGAGTCGTCATATCTTGCCTTTTATTAACAAATCATTCGGATAGACGATAGAATGAACGATCATTCTAAATGTGTCAAGCGATTCTTTCTTGGTGAAATCGGCAAACTTAGGCGAAAAACATGGGCAGATCGAATCGGAAACGGTGGTTTTGCGATCTCGGCTAAACTTTGCTGGTACGCATTGAAAAGGCAGCCGACCATGGAAAATCAGAACAGCGATACCTTCCACCGCCTGGCGTCAGGCGTGCCGGGCCTGGATACCGTGCTGGCCGGCGGCTTGACGCGCGACCGCCTGTACCTGGTCGAGGGCGAGCCGGGCACCGGCAAGACCACGCTGGCCCTGCAGTTTCTCAACGAGGGGGTGCGCCAGGGCGAACGGGCGCTCTACATCACCCTGGCCGAAACGGCGGTCGAGCTGCGCGCCGTCGCCGCCTCGCATGGCTGGGATATGGCGGGCATCCAGATCGAGGAAATCATCCCCGACGAGGACTCGCTCGCGCCCGACCAGCAGTACACCATCTTCCACCCGTCCGAAATCGAACTGGGGCTGACCAGCCAGCGCATCGTGGCCGCCGTCGAAAGCGCGCAGCCGGTGCGCGTGGTGCTCGACTCCCTGTCCGAGCTGCAGCTGCTGGCCGACAGCGCGCTGCGCTACCGGCGCCAGGTGCTGGCCCTGAAGCAGTATCTCGCCAGCCGCAACTGCACCACCATCTTCCTCGACGACCGCACCGCCCTGAATACCGATCTGCAGGTGCGCAGCGTGGCGCATGGCGTGATCACCCTCGACGTGATGCACCAGGCTTATGGCGGCGAACGGCGCCGCCTGCGCGTGGTCAAGTACCGCGGCATCGCTTTCGTCGGCGGCGCGCACGACTATCGCATCGCCACCGGCGGGCTGCACGTCTATCCGCGCCTGGTGGCCGCCGAGAGCCGCGTATCCGACATCCGGCTGCAGCTCTCCAGCGGCCTGGCGGAACTGGACCAGCTGCTGGGCGGCGGGCTGGAGGAAGGCATGAGCACCCTCGTCACCGGTCCCGCCGGCAGCGGCAAGTCAACGCTGGCCGCGCAATTCGTGGCCGCCGCCGGTGCGCGCGGCGAGCGCTGCGCCATGTTCCTGTTCGAAGAGTCGCGCAATAATCTGCTGAATCGCTGCAATGCCCTGGGCATGAACCTGAGCGGCTTGATGCGCGCCGGCCAGCTCACCGTGCAGCAGATCGACCCGGCCGAACTCTCGCCCGGCCAGTTCTCCCAGGCGGTGGTCGATGCGGCGGCCAGCGGCGCGCGCGTCATCGTCATCGACAGCTTGAACGGCTATATGAATGCGGTGCCGGACGAACGCTTCATGGCCACCTATCTGCACGAGCTGCTCATGTATCTGGGCCAGCGCGGCGTGGTCACCATCGTGGTGTCGGTGCAGCCGGGCATGCTGGGGCAGCCGCCCAGCAGCGGCGTGGACGCCAGCTATATCGCCGACAATGTGATCATGCTGCGCTACTTCGAGGCCCAGGGCATGCTCAAGCAGGCCATCTCCGTCGCCAAGAAACGCGGCAGCAGCCATGAGCGCACCATCCGCGCCTTTGCCGTGGATGGCAAAGGCGTGCATGTGGGCCCGGTGCTGAAAAATTTCCACGGCATTCTGACGGGTGTGCCGCGCATCCTCCCCTCGGTCGTGCCGGTCACGGTCGAGCCACCGGACAACTGACGCCATGGAAAGACGCATCCTGATCTTCGCGCCGGGCGGCCGCGACGCCGCACTGACCGAGCAAGTGCTGACGGCAGCGCAGATAGGCTGCCATGTCTGCGTTTCGGCAGAGGATCTGGCGACAGCCCTGCGCGCCGGGGCCGGCGGCGTGCTGACAGTGGAAGAGGCGCTGGGCGCCGGCGCCTTCGGCGTGCTGGATGACTTTGTCGATGGCCAGCCGCCCTGGTCCGACCTGCCCATCCTGCTGCTGACGCGGCGCGGCATCGACAGCCCGCAGGCGCGGCAAGCCGTGCTAAAGCTGGGCAATCTGACCTTGCTGGAGCGCCCGGTGCTGACGCTGACCCTGGTCACCGTGCTGCACACCCTGCTGCGCGCGCGCCGCAAGCAGTATCAGGTGCGCGAGGCCGAGCAGCGCAAGGATGAATTCCTGGCGAGCCTGGGCCACGAGCTGCGCAATCCGCTGGCGCCCATCCGCACCTCGGCCGCCCTGCTGCGGCGCATGGCTCCCGCCTCGCCCGAGCTGGAACGCATTGGCGCCGTGATCGAACGCCAGACCGGCCACTTGACGCGGCTGGTGGACGACTTGCTGGACGTGGCCCGCATCACCAGCGGCAAAGTGGCATTGCAATATGCGCAGCAAACGCTGGCGGCGGTGATCGCCCATGTGGAAGAGCTGTGCGAGGCGGCGGCAGCGGCAAAGCGGATCAGCCTTGCCCTTATCCTGCCGCCGCAGCCGGTGCTGCTATGGGCCGATGGCGCGCGCCTGGTGCAGTTGCTGTCCAATGTGCTGTCGAACGCGATCAAATTCACGCCGGAAGGCGGCCATATCGCCCTGCAGGCCACGGTGGCGGATGAATGGCTGCAAGTGACGGTGCGCGACGACGGCATCGGCATGGAGGCCGAAGCGCTGGAGCGCATCTTCAATATGTTCGAGCAGAACAAGCCGGGCGGCGGTCAGTTGAAAATGGGGCTGGGCATCGGCTTGAGCCTGGCGCGCCAGTTCGCCCTGCTGCATGGCGGCAGCATCACGGCCAGCAGCGCGGGGCCGGGGCGCGGCAGCGAATTCACCATCCGCTTGCCGGTGGTGGTGCAGGCGAATGGCAGCGCAGCCCTGCCGGCGCCGCAAGCCAGTGCCGCCGGCGACAGCCGCCGCAAACGCGTACTGGTGGTGGACGACAACCATGACGCCGCCGACTCGCTGAGCGCCATGTTCGCCACCCTCGATTGCGAGGTCGGCACGGCCTACGACGGCTATGCCGCGCTGGCCGCCGTGGAGCACGATCCGCCCGACCTGGTAGTGATGGACCTGTCCATGCCCGGCATGGACGGCTACGAGGCAGCGCGCCTGATCCGCCAGCATCCCGTGGCCCACGACGCGGTGCTGGTGGCGCTGAGCGGCTGGGGCCAGGACGACGCGCGCCGCCGCACCGACAGCGCCGGTTTCGACTACCACCTGGTCAAGCCGGTGGCCTTCGACACCATCCTGCAGCTGACGCAGACCGACGCGGCGGCGCGCCACCCGCACCGGCATTAAGCGTCCTACTTCCAGTCGCCGCGCAGTTCCAGCACCTGGCTGCGCAGCAGCTCCGGCGTGACCTCCTGCGGTGCCAGCGGCTTGCCCACAGCCAGGGCCAGGCGCGAACGCCAGCCCTTGCGGAAGGCGCGCTCCAGGGCATTGTCCTGGTGGCGGCTCAGCAAATGCCCCCACAGGCCGCGCAGGGCCATGGGAATCACCGGCACTTTGCTGCGCTCGATGATCTTGGCAATACCACCCTTGAATTCATTGACCTCGCCGGTCACGGTCAACTTCCCTTCCGGGAAAATGCAGACCAGGTCGCCCTCGTGCAGGGCTTGCGCGATATCGACATAAGCCTTCTCCATCAGCCATGGGTCTTCCTTGGCCGGGGCGATCGGAATGGCGCGCGCAGTGCGGAAGATCCAGCCCAGCAAGGGCAGCTTGAAGATGCGGTGGTCCATCACAAAGCGGATCGGGCGCGGGCTGGCGGCGCCGATCACGATAGCATCCACATAGCTCACGTGGTTACACACCAGCACCGCCGCGCCCTCGTCGGGAATGCGCTCGGCGTCGATGGTCTTCACCTTGTGCACGGTATGGATCAGCAGCCACGCCAGGAAACGCATCAGGAATTCCGGCACCAGCGAGAAGATATAGATCGCCACCAGCGCATTCAGGATGGCCGTGGCGAGGAAGAGTTCGGGAATCGTCAGCCCGTGCTGGAGCAGCAGCATGGCCACGCCGGCCGCCACCACCATGAACACGGCGTTCAGGATATTCATGCCGGCGATGGTGCGCGACAGATGCTGGGGATCGCAGCGCAGCTGGATCAGGGCGAACAGGGGCACGATGAAGAAGCCGCCGAACACGCCGATCATCACCACATCGAAGACGATGCGCCAGGCGCCCTGCTGCGCCAGCATGCCGAAAGCGTCGACGGCGGCCGTATTCACATAGCCCTGGGTGGCGAAATACAGGTCGATGCCGAACAGCGTCAGGCCGAAGGAACCGAATGGCACCAGGCCGATTTCCACCTTGCGTCCCGACAGCCGTTCGCACAGCAGGGAACCGGCGCCGATGCCCAGCGAGAAGGCGGTGAGCAGCATGACGAAGACGCTATGGTCGCCATGCAGATAATCCTTGGCGAAGACCGGGAACTGGGCCAGCACCATGGCGCCATAGAACCAGAACCAGGAATTGCCCAGCATGGAGAGGAAGACGCTGCGGTTCTTGCGCGCGAACGCCAGGTTGCGGAAGGTTTCGCGCACGGGATTCCAGTCCACCTTCAGCTGCGGCGCCGGCGCCGGCGTATGGGGAATGCGGTAGGCGCTGAGCAGGCCAAGCACGGCGAACAGCATGGTGGCGCCGGCCACCAGCATCAGGCCACCCGGCTTTTGCATCACCAGCACATCGCCGAACACCTGTCCCAGCAGGATGCCGACGAAGGTGCCCATCTCCACCATGCCATTGCCGCCGGTGAGTTCCTCCGGCTTCAGTTGCTGCGGCATATAGGCGTATTTGACGGGGCCGAACAGGGTCGAGTGGGTGCCCATGCCGACGATCGCCGCAATCAGCAGCCAGAGGGAATGTGTCAGCCAGCCGACGGCGGCCAGCGCCATGATGCCGATCTCCAGCCACTTGATAAAGCGCGCCATCGAAGACTTTTCAAACTTCTCCGCCAGCTGGCCCGAGGTGGCCGAGAACAGCACATAGGGCAGGATGAACAGGCCGGGGATCAGATTGGTGACCATGGACGGCGACAGGTCGGTCCAGCTGGCGGCATCGTAAGTCATGATGACGATCAGCGCGGTCTTGAACAGGTTGTCGTTGAAGGCGCCGAGGAACTGGGTCCAGAAAAACGGCGCAAAACGGCGCTGCCCGAGCAGGGCAAACTGGCTGGAGTGGCTCATAAGGGGTGGGCGGAAATGGAAATAGCTGCAACATACAGGACAAGCCTGGCGGCGGCAACCCTGCGCCGCCTTGCAAAAAACAATAGGCAATCCTTTAAAATATTGCCCTTGCGCAATATTTAACTCCTAGTATATAATGCGATCCCCTGTAAAAGGGGAGCGGAAGCAGCCATACGCCACCGCTAACAATTTTAGGAATACAAGATGAAAACCAAGTTTATCGCCGCCCTGATCGGCGCAGCAGTCGCTTTCCCATTCGCCGCCCAAGCTGAAGGCATCTACGTTGGCGGCAACGTCGGCCGTGCCGAGCAAAAACTGAACGCCGACAGCGTTTCCCTGAAAGACCACAGCACCGGCTACAAACTGTACGCTGGCTACGAATTCAACAACACCTTCGGCATCGAAGGCGGCTTCAACGACCTGCGCAAAGCAGAAAAAACCGTTGGCCCAGTCAGCGCCAGCGTGAAAACCCGCAACTTCTACGTTGCCGGCACCGCGACCCTGCCACTGAACGAACAATTCAACGTGTTCGCTAAAGCCGGTTTCGCACGCAACCGCGTGACCGCCGACATCACCGAAGGCCGTTACCACGATTCCGACCGCGCTAACCGCACCTCCCCACTGCTGGGCATCGGCGCTTCCTACAAGTTCAACAAGAACGTGTCCCTGGTTGCCGAGTTCGAACACTTCGGCAAAGTGGCTAAAGGCGAAGACGCAAACCTGAAAGCCAACCTGCTGTCCTTCGGCGTGCGCTACAAGTTCTAAGTCCCTTCCGGATTGGAATGCACGAAAAGCCCGCCTGCAAAGGCGGGCTTTTTCATTTCCAGCCTTACAGCGCCCTACACCGCCGCCCATAGTACAGTGGGGTTTTATCCACCAGGGAGAGCGAGATGGCCATCCTGCCCCGTCTTTGCGCCGTTGCCGCCATACTGGGCCTGACCCTGCCGGCCGCCGGCTCCGAGCCCTTTGTCTATCAAGGCATGTGCGAGGCATCCGCTGCTGCCGCGCTGAGCGCCAAACGCTTTATCGTCGCCAGCGACGAATCGAATACTCTGCTGCTGTATGAGCGTGAGAACGCCAAGCCCCTCGGCAAGCTGGAACTGGAAAGCTTCCTCAAGGCGAAAAAATCGGATCTGGAAGGTTCGGCCACCGTCGGCCAGCGCATCTACTGGATTTCCTCGCATAGTCTCAGCAAAAAGGGCGAGGTGAAGCCGGAGCGCTACCGCTTTTTCGCCATCAATACCAGCCAGCTGCCGCTGCGGACGGACGGCCAGCCATATACCAGGCTGCTGGAAGACCTGCTGGACACGCCGCTGGCGCAAAAGTACGGCTTGAAGGAAGCCGCCGGCAAAAAACCGGAAGACGATGGCGGGCTGAATATCGAAGGGCTGACGGCCACACCCGACAACACCCTGCTGATCGGCTTCCGCAACCCGCTGCCGCATGGCCGCGCCTTGCTGGTGCCGCTGCTCAATCCCGCTGAACTGATCTATGCCAAGCCCGAAAAGACCGATATCAAGCCCGAAAAAGCCGATGCCAAGCCCGAAGAGGCCGATGCCAAGCGCGTGGTGGCCAGTTTTGGCGAAGCCATCGAACTGGAGCTGAATGGGCTGGGCATACGCAGCATCGAGCCGGCCGGTGACGGCTATCTGATCGTGGCCGGTCCCGCCGGCGACAAGGGCAGCTTTGCCTTATACCGCTGGTCCGGCAAGAGCGGCGAGCTGCCGCGCAAACTGGCGGTGGAGGGATTGGAGGGCTTGTCGCCGGAGGCACTGTTCGCCATCCCGGGCAGCAAGAACAAATTCGTGCTGCTGAGCGACGACGGCGGGAACTGCAATCCAGCCGCCATGACCTTCCGCAGCATCACCGTCAAGCTACCTTAGACGACGTCAATCCAGTGCGGAGATGGCGTGCAGCGTTGGCGCCAGCGGCGCGGCCGCACACAGGGCAATGGAAAGCTGGGGATGCGGCAGGAAATAACAGCGGGAAGCGCTGGCCGTCTGGCCCAGCTTGTATTCGGCCTCGCGCTGGCTCCACAGCGCAAAGAAGGCCGCGCTGCGGCGCGGTTCGGGCAAGGCCAGAAGCGCGGCGCTTTCCTGCGCACTGAAAGCCTGCTGCGCCAGGGCCGACAGGTCGCGCGTGGGATCGATGCGTTCGATATCCAGGCCCAAAGGCATGTCGCGGCTGATGGCGCAGGCGATCCAGGACCCGCTATGGGACAGGCTGAAATAAGGTGTGACACAGCCGCCGGCCAGTTGCAGCAAGGGCGCCTGGCCGATGCGCTCTTCCACCGTGAAGGCATCCGGCGGCAGGCCAAGCAGCGCGCACGCGGCCTGGCGCAGCAGCATGCGGCCCAGCAGAAACTGGCGCCGCCGCTCATCGCGGATGAAGCGCTGATAGCGCTGCCGCTCGCTGGCGCCGAGACGGACCAGCCAGGGGCCGGGATCGGCGGCGGCCAGTCCGGCCGCGTCCAGCAGCCAGACGGCCGCCTGGGCGGCAGCAGCCATGTCGATTACTTGGCTTCGATGCGGACGAATTCGCCTTTCAGCGCCACGCCGCTCATGATCGCGCCGTCATGGCATTCAAATTCGGTGGCGCTGGACCAAGGCTGATTGTTGTAGTTGCTGACGATATTGATCACCGCATTGGCGCCCAGGGCGTTGGCGCGCTTCTGCAGCTGCAGCATGGCCGACAGGAAGGCCCAGTTGCAGGCGCGTTCAGGGGTCTTGCCCACGCTATTGGTTTTCTGGCTGGTCTTGTCGGTGCTCAGGGTTTCCAGCACTTTCGGGTGCGACTGGTCGCCGAAGTAGAACTTGACGGAGTCGCCCAGGCGGCCCTGCGCATCGTTGTCAGCCATGGCGGCGGCAATCGGGAAGGTCAGCTTGGTGTCGCGCGCTTGCGCCGGCAGCATGGCGGCGGCCGACAGGGCCAGGACAGCAGTCATCGAAATCAGTTTTTTCATCTTGTTTTCCTCTTTCAGTTGGATGGGTGTTGCTCTGCAATGCCTTGCTCGTCAGCGCCAGTCGGGCCGCCCACGGCTGCATCATAGTTGGAAATCACATAGCTGCTGGCCAGGTTGGCCACGCGCGTCAGCATCAGGTTGTCCTGCACGCCCAGGGTGAAGCCACCCGAGAATGCCGCGGCACGCTGGAAGAATTCCGGATCGGCGATCAGCTTGCCCTTGTTGTCGCGGATATTCATGCGCACCAGCACGCCCGAGCTGCCCGCCATGGGACCGAGGAAAACGCGCTTGGTGATGCTCTTGAAGGACAGTTGCTCCACCACCGGCTCGATGATCAGGGTGCGCTCATTTGCCGCACCACTATTCCACTGCGCCAGCTTGGCTTTCAGGTCGCTCTGGATGTTCTCGTCGATCTTGCTCAGCGCCGCGGCGTGGCCGTGATAGCCCGGCTTGAACGCGGCGTGTTTCACTTCGATGCGACCGAACTTGTTGAAGCTTTCGGCCGGCGCGGGATTCTGGCTGGTGGACGCCTTGATTTTGGTGGCGCAGCCTTGCAGCAGGGCCATGGCCAGCAGGCTCCCAGCGATCAGTGCGGTGCTCAGGTTTTTTTTCATTGTTATTGCCTTTCTCTCTTGTGATTGAAGCGGTACTTCAGGAACTCGTATGGCGCTTAAAGATCAGCGATGTATTGATGCCGCCAAAGGCGAAATTGTTCGACATCACATAGTCGCATTCGATGCGGCGGCCTTCCCCGGCGATATAGTCGAGCGGCGCGCATTGCGGGTCCACGCTGTCCAGGTTGACGGTGGGCGCGAACCAGCCCTCGCGCATCATCTGGATGCTGATCCACGCTTCCAGCGCGCCACAGGCGCCCAGGGTATGGCCCATATAGCTCTTCAAGGAGCTGATCGGCACACCGCTGCCGAACATCTGCAGCGTGGCTTGCGATTCGGCGATATCGCCATGCTGGGTGGCCGTGCCGTGCCCATTGATATAGCCGATGGCCGACGGCGGCAGGTCGGCGTCTTCCAGCGCCAGGCGCATGGCCTGCTGCATGGTGGCGGCATTGGGCTGGGTCACGTGGCAGCCATCGCTATTGGTGCCGAAACCAACCAGCTCGGCGTAGATGGTGGCGCCGCGCGCCTGCGCATGCTCCATCTCTTCCAGGATCAGGCAGCCGGCGCCCTCGCCGATCACCAGGCCGTCGCGCGACTGGTCGTAAGGGCGCGGCGTGGTGGACGGCACATCGTTACGGGTGCTGGTGGCGAACAGGGTGTCGAATACCGCCGCCTCGGTGGCGCACAGCTCCTCGGCGCCGCCGGCGATCATGGCGGTCTGCTTGCCCGAGCTGATCGCCTCGTAGGCGTAACCGATGCCCTGGCTGCCCGAGGTACAGGCGCTGGACGTGGTGATCACGCGGCCGGTGACGCCGAAGAACACGCCGATATTCACCGGCGCCGTGTGCGCCATCATCTTGATATAGGTGGTGGCGTTGATGCCGCGCGTGCTGCGCTCCTCCATCATGCGGCCGAAGTCGCCGATGGCGCTGGGCGTGCCGGCCGAGGAACCGAAAGCCACGCCCATCATGCCGCTCTGCAGCAACGGTGAATCGAGCAGGCCGGCGTCGGCCAGGGCCAGTTCGGTGGCGCGCGTCGCCATCAAGGCCACGCGGCCCATGCTGCGCATGCTCTTGCGGTTGAAGCGTTCGCTCAGTTCGAACGGTGCGGCGGGCGCGCCCAGTTGGGTGTTCAAGCCTTCGTAGTCGGCCCAGCTATCCATGCGCACGATGGCGTTGCGGTATTCGCCCAGGCGCTGGCGGATGGCCTGCCAATCGTTGCCGATCGGGCTGATGCCGGCCATGCCGGTGACGGCGACACGACGCTTCATGCCAGGCCTCCGTTCACGGAAATGACCTGGCGCGTGATGTAGCCGGCTTCCTCGCCGACCAGGAAACTGACGGCTGCCGCCACTTCGTCGGCGGTGCCGACGCGGCGCGCCGGGATCATCTTCAATACTTCATCCATCGGCAGGTCTTCGGTCATATCGGTGTCGATCAGGCCGGGCGCCACGCAGTTGACCGTGATGGCGCGCTTGGCCAGTTCCAGCGCCAGCGCCTTGGTGGCGCCGATGATGCCGGCCTTGGCCGCGCTGTAATTGACCTGGCCGCGGTTGCCCACCAGGCCGGAAACCGAGGCCAGGGTGACGATGCGGCCCGGCTTGCGGCGCTGTACCAGCGGCATGACCAGGGGATTGAGCACGTTGTAGAAGCCGTCCAGATTGGTCTGCAGCACGATGTCCCAGTCTTCGCCGCTCATGGCCGGGAAGGCATTATCGCGCGCCACGCCGGCATTGCACACCACGCCGTAGTAGCAGCCGTGCGCCGCAATATCGGCCTGCAGCGCGGCAGCCGCCGCATCGCGGTCGCCGATGTCGAACTGCAGCACGCGCGCGGCGCGGCCCATGTCCGCGATCTGCTGCGCCACCGCATCGGCTTCGGCACGCTGGCTGCGGCAATGCACCACCACGTCGAAACCATCGCGCGCCAGACGCAGCGCAATGGCCTTGCCGATGCCGCGCGAAGATCCAGTCACCAAGACGCTTTTATTCTCGTTTTTCTTATGCTCGCTCATGCTGCATTCCCATTCGATAATCCTTGCAGAAATTCATTTACATCCTCGGGCTGGAACACGGTCAGCGTGGCGCTGGCCAATGCATCCTGCCCGGCAGCGCCGCCATCGGCGATGCTGCATTCAAAAGCCGCCAGCCCGTTTTCGCCACGCAGCACCTGCCGCACCCGCACGTGCAGCACAGCGCCCAGCACAAACAAGGGACTGGTGGTGGTATACCGGCGCGAGCCAAGCAGGAAGCCCGGCTTGACCGCCTCGCCGCACTGGCGCGCCAGATAGCCGGCATGGGCCGCCACTGCCTGCGCCATGTATTCGATGCCGACCCAGCTACCCACGCCGCCGTCAGCGTAGAACAGGCTGTCGGCGCGGATCGCCACTTCGGCGCACAGGCTTTCCTGGTCCGCCTCCAGCACACGGTCGAGCAAGGCCATGGGGCCGGCGTGCGGCACCAAGCTGCGGAATGCGGGCATGCTCATGCCATCCTCCCCAGCACCACGGCGGCATTCGAGCCGCCGAAGGCAAAGGAATTGCTCAGCGCCCGGCGCAGCGGCCGTCCCAGGCTGGCGCCCGGCGCAGCCACGTTCAGCGCCGGCAACGCGGGATCGGCTTCGCCGTCCCACAGCTGCGGCGGCAGCTGGCCTTGCGGGTTATCGTCCTGCATCAGCAGCCAGCACAGGGCCGCTTCGATGGCGGCGGCCGCGCCCAGCGTGTGGCCGGTGAGCGGCTTGGTGGAGCTGACCGGCACGGCGGCGCCGAACAGCTCCGCCACCACGCCTGCTTCCATCGCATCGTTCTGCGGCGTGGCAGTGCCGTGCAGGTTGACGTAGTCGATCTGCCCCGCTTCCAGGCCCGCGCGCTGCAAAGCCTGGCCGATGGCCAGCTTGGCCCCCGCGCCGGAAGGGTCGGGCGCCGAGATATGGTGGCCATCCGATGACTCGCCCCAGCCGCACAGTGCCACGGCGGCCGGCTCGCGGCTCATCAGGAACAGAGCCGCGCCCTCGCCGATATTGATGCCTTTGCGCTTGGCGCTGAGCGGGTTGCAGCGTTCGGTGCTGACCGATTCGAGCGCGGAAAAACCGGCCACGGTAAAGCCGCACAGGCTGTCCGAACCGCCGGTGACGACAGCGTCGCACAAGCCCATGGCGATCAGGCGCGCCGCGCTGGCCATGGCTTTAGCGCTCGACGAGCAGGCGCTGGAATGCACGTAGGCCGGGCCGCTTACACCCAGTTCAGCCGCCAACATGCTGGCCGACGAGCCCATTTCCTGCTGGCCGTAGTGGAACTGCGGCGGCAAGGCTCCCTGCTCCTGCATGGCTTTCAAGGCCACTTCGGTTTCGGCGATGCCGGAGGTGCTGGTGCCCAGCACCACGCCAACACGGTCGGCACCATAACGCGTAATGGCCGCATCGACGGCCGGCCGGACCTGGGCCAGCGCAGCCAGCGCCAGCTGGTTGTTGCGGCTGCGCTGGGCGGGCGGCAGATGATCGACCGCTGGCAACGCGGCCACTGCGGCCTGCCCCAGCGGCAGCGCGCGGCCCGGGGAATAGCGTTCGGTTGACTGCACACCGCTGGCACCGCGCAGCAGGGCTTCGCGTACCTCGGCGCGGCTGGCGCCCAGGGCGCAGACAATGCCGCAGTCGTTCAGATAAAAGCTCATGGCTGCCCCTCCTCGGCCGGCGCCGATTCGATGGTCAGGCGATATTTGTAGCGCAGGTTTTCCAGCACCACGGTGCCCATCCAGCGCTGCGGCGCGCTGTACTCGATGCGCATGATGGTTTCGCCGTTCAGCGACAGGGTGCGACGCTGCGCGCCCTCCTCGATCTGCCAGCCGGCCGGCAGCGCCGCGCGCAGGGCGGCGGCCGGCCACAGGGTCAGTTGCACGTCTTCCAGCACGTCTTCGGCTTTCACCTGGGCCGGCAGCATCAGGTGGCGCCAGGTCTTCATGTCCTTGCCGTCGTAGCTCAGCGACAGCACGCGCTGGCCCAGGGCCAGGCCGACCAGCTCGATATGCGCGGCATCGACTTCCAGCGCCACATCCAGTTCGTCGCTGCGGCCGTTACGCTCCACGCGCAGATGCTGCTGCACGCTGATGCTTTCTCCCAGCGCCTGCGGCGCCAGCTTCAGACCCAGGCGGGCAGCCGGCGGCGGCGTGGTGGCGCAGCCGGCCAGCAGCACGGCCGCCAGCAAGCCGGCGGCGGCGGCAACGGCGCGGCGCGCGCGCGGCAAGAGTTCAAGCCTTTGCGGCATCGTCATATTCCTTTGCAATTCCAAAACAAGGCACCAGCAGCCATACTCCCAGGGTGCCGAGCAGCATGGTCAGGCCGAAAGCCTGCAAGGCCGGCGTGTGGCTTAGACCGAGCAGGCCGAAAGACAGGATGGTGTTGGCGGCCGACAGGCCCACCGCCAGCCATGGCGTGCGGTCGCGCCGGTCGGGATGCTCCTGCATGAAAATGCCGTAATCGACGCCCACGCCCAGCAGCAGCATCAGGGCCAGCACATGGAACAGCTGCAGGCTGTGTCCCGCCCAGCCCAGGGCCGCCAGCGTGATCACGCTGGCCAGCGCGGTCGGCGCCAGCACGCGCCAGGCGCGGCCGCGGTAGCGCGGGAACAGCAGCGCGAATACCAGCACGTAGGCGGCGCCCACCACCCAGCCCATATTGGCGCGGTAGCGGCCCAGCACCGAGGAAATCTCGCCGACCTTGTCCACCCATTGCACGCCTTGCAGGCCATCGGCGGCGCGGCGCAGGCGCGGCAAGCCCGAATAATTCATGCCGCGCAGGGCGACGATGCTGGCATAGCCGCCATCCACCTTGCCCAGCCACAGATGGCGCCATGGTTCGCTCGACGGCGCGGCCAGGAAGGCCGCCATCTGCAGCGGTTCACCGGCGGCCAGGGCACGCTCACGCGTGGCGCCAACCCAGGCCGCGTCTTCCTCCACCTGGGCTGCAACATCCTTGAGCGGACCATCGGCCGCCAGCAGCTTCTCTTCCAGCAGGGCGCGGCGCGCCGTCTGCGTGCGCAATGAAGGCACCCAGTTCGACATAGCCTGGTAGCCGCCGATCAGCCCCTGCGGGATCAATGCGTCGAGGCGCTGCTTGAGCGCTTCCTCGCGCTGTAAGACCTCTTCCTCGCTGGCGCCGCGCACCAGGTAGTACTGCACCGGCGTCGGCGCATCGAGCAGCTTGCCCAGCTTGATCTGGTCGGCCACCAGCTTCTTGGGCGAGTTTTGCAGCAGGCGAATATCGTCGTTCGGCTGCAGACGGGCGATGCCCGCTCCCGCCAGCACAGCCAGCGCCAAGCCGGCCAGCACGGTGCCGCGCTTCAGGCGCAGCAGCGGCCAGCGCGGCAGCAGATTGCCGTAGCCGCGCGCCAGCGCGCCAGCGCGCAGGGTGGCGCCGCCGATCAGGGCCGGGAACCAGCACACCACCGTCAGCCAGGCGAAGACCAGACCGCAGGCCGAGAACACGGCCATGGCGCGCAGACCGGGGAAAGGCGTGAAGGCCAGACCCATATAGCCGATGACGGCCGCCAGCAGGGTCAGGGACAGGCCGGGCATCAGGCGTTTCAGCAGCGCGCGCGAATCGAGGGCCGGATCGGCCGCCATACGGTTGCTCAGGAAGTAGATGCCGTAATCCTGGGCCACGCCAATCAGGCTAGCGCCGAACACCAGGGTCAGTAAATGGATGCGGCCGAACAGCAGCCAGCACACCGAGATCGCGCCCAGGCAGCCGATGCCGATGGAGAGCAGGATCAGGAGAATCGGCCGCAGCGAGCGGAAACTGAGCCATGTCAGCAGCACGATGCCGATCAGCGAGCCGATGCCGATGGTGGACATTTCGGACTCGGCCTGTGCGCTGGCCGCTGCCGCATGCAGGATCACGCCGGCCGGCAGCAGCTCCACGCCCGGCACGGCCTGGCGCGCGGCGGCGCCGGCCTGCTCCAGCAAGGGCAGCACCGTTTGCTGGGCGGTGATGGAAAAGGCCGGCACTTTCAGCGTCAGCGGCAGCAGCACGTATTGGCGCTGGGCGTCGGCCACGAAGAGCTGGCCGTCGCGCGGACGCACCGGCGTTTCCTGCGCCCTTTCCTGTATCCAGCCTGCGAACAGGCCGAAAGGATCGTCCTGCCAGCTGCCCAGTTTAGGGCCGCCGAAAGCGTTGTACATGCGGCCCAGCGCCGCCTCCTGCCAGAATTGGGCGGGCTGCTCGCGCAACTGGGCTTCCTGCGCCGCCGTCAGCAGGGTCAGACGGTGGCGCTGGAACAGGGCCAGCCAGTCGTCCTGGGTTTTCTCGTTGACCGGGGTGGACTCGAACATGCCGGGCTGGCGCTCCAGCACCGCGCGGTAGGCGGCGGCGGCGCGCTTGGCGTCCTCCCAATCGGGCGCGCCGACCAGCACCACCACGCGCTGCTGGGCCGCATCGACCATATGCAGGAAGGATTGCTGCAGCACCGGGTCGCGTTCCTGCACCGGCAGCAAGGCCAGGATGTCGGTATCGGGCACGATGCGCTTGCCCAGCCACAGCCAGGCGTTATGGCCCAGCAGCAGGCTGGCCGCCAGCAGCCAAAGCAGCGCGAATTGCCGGGACTTGCTCAAAATAGCGCCGCCTCTTCCGCCGTCAGGGCCGCCGCGCCGGTCTGCATGGCAGAGAAGACGATCACCGTCTTGTCGCCGCTGGCTTCATTCATGACGATGTTTTTCACGTAAGCGCCGCCTTCCAGGCTGATGGCGCCAATGGCCTTGGCCAGGCCCGGCTCGCGCGCCTTGAGCGCCACCTGCCAGCTGGCCGCATCGGCCGTGCCATCAACTTCAAACAGTTTGTCCAGCTGGGCCAGATCGCCCCCCAGCAGCGAGAACAGCACGCTGTTAATCATGCGTACCACCGGCTCGTTCTTCGCCTCCAGCCGCATGGCCACGCGCTCGCCCTGGAAGTGGACGATCTCGTCGCGCGTCAGGCGCAGCGTATTCGGGAAAGGTTTCAGCGTGCGCCACAGGATGCCCTTGCCGGCCACCACACAGAAGCGGCCATTCGAGGCCAGCGGCTTTTTCATGCCGGCCAGATGCTTGGTCTGGTCGAAGCGGCCGCACAGCACCTCCGGCTTTGCCAGCATGGCCTGGATCTTCGCCACCGGCGCGGCGGCCTGCGCCAGCGCGCTGGCAGCCAGCAGCACGGCGCTCAATACGATTTTCTTCATGGCGCTTGCACTCCCAGTTTCTCGAACAGCACGGGCGGCGAGACAAAGCACATCTCGCCCGTGGCGATATCCACCGCCACCTGCGTGGTGCTGGCGCGGTTGATGCGCTTGCCGCTGGCGGCGTCACTGATCACATACTCGATCTTCAGACGGTTTTCCCATTCCACGATATCGGCGCGCAGCTTGAGCACCTGGCCGAAGGTGGCCGGCGCGGCATAGCGCAGGTGCATGTCGATGATGGGCCAGGCGTAGCCGGAAGCTTTCATCTCCACATAGTTGTAGCCGATCTTGTCGAGCAGGGCGCAGCGCGCCATCTCCAGATATTTGACATAGCGGCCATGCCAGACAATTTCCATCGGGTCCAGGTCGAAGAACTGGACCTGCATTTCGATTTCGGCCGACCAGCGGCTGGCGGCGGGCGATTTACGCATACAGCTCCCACTCCTGATTGCGGATGCGCGCCAGCAGCACGCGCAGTTCCGGGTCCAGACGGCGGTCTTCCTCGACGGCGGCGATATCGGCCGCCAGCAACTCCTGCATCCGCGCCAGTTGCGGATGCAGCGCCGCTTCCGGGTTGTGGCGCAGGCGCAGCCACACGCCCTGGCGCACGGTAATCAGCAAGGCAGCGGCCACCTGCTCCACCAGTTCCAGCACGCGCAGGCAATCGCGCGCGGCGATGGTGCCCATGCTGACCTTGTCCTGGTTGTGGCATTCGGTCGAGCGCGAGAAGACCGAGGCCGGCATGGTCAACTTGAGCGCTTCGGCGGTCCAGGCCGAGGAGCTGATCTGCAGCGCCTTCAGGCCGTGGTTGATGGCGGCGCGCACGCCGGTGGCGCCCGACAGATTGGCCGGCAGACCGTGGTTGTAGCGGCTGTCGACCAGCAGCGCCATCTGGCGGTCCAGCAGGTCGGCCAGATTGGCGACGGCGTTCTTCATGCCGTCCATGGCGAAAGCGATATGGCCGCCGTAGAAATGGCCGCCGTGCAGCACGCGCTCGCCCTCGCCGTCGATGATGGGATTGTCGTTGGCGCTGTTCAGTTCATTCTCGATGGCGCTGCGGAAGAAGGGCAATGCATCGCTCAAAACGCCGATCACGTGCGGCGCGCAGCGGATCGAGTAGCGGTCCTGCAGGCGCTTGCCGTTGCGCTCCCACTGCGTCGTGGGCAGGTCGCTGCGCAGCCAGGCCGCCACCTGCTGCATGCCCGCATGCGGCTTGACCGAGAACAGCACTTCGTCGAAATGGTGAGCGTTGCCGTCCAGGGCGAAGGAGGCCATGGCGGTGATGCGGGTGGTCAGGCGGGACAGATAGCTGGCGCGGTCATAGGCCAGGCAGGCCAGCGCCGTCATCACGGCGGTGCCGTTCATGATGGCCAGGCCTTCTTTCGGACGCAGGCGCAGCGGCGCGATGCCCGCTTCCTGCAAGGCTTGCGCCGCCGGCACCTGCACGCCGTCGCGCCACACTTCGCGCTCGCCGCACAGCACGGCCGCCAGATAGGACAGCGGCGTCAGGTCGCCGCTGGCGCCGACCGAGCCTTCCGATGGAATCAGCGGCAGCAGGCCGGCGTCCAGCAGGCGCGCGATTTGTTCCAGCAAGGCCACGCTGACGCCGGAATAGCCCTTGCTCAGGGAAGCCAGGCGCGCCGCCATGATGGCGCGCGTTTGCGGCGGCGAGAAATGCTCGCCCAGGCCACAGCCGTGGTAAGTGTAGAGATGGTGCGGCAGGTCGGCCACCAGCTCGGGCGGCACGGTCACGGTGCAGGAGTCGCCATAGCCGGTGGTCACGCCGTAGATGGTGCCGTCTTCGCGCAGCAGGCGGTCGAGGAAATCGGCGCCGCGCGCGATCATGGCGCGGAAGGCCGGATCGTCGGACAGGGCGGCGTCGGCGCGGCCCTGGGCGATATCGACCACATCTTCGATCGTCAGACGCGATTGGTCAAAGCGCACGGTGCGCCGCGTATGTTTCAGGTCAGCCAGGTGCATCGGTTTGTTCCAGTTCGGGAAATTGCCAGAAATCGTAAAAATTGAACCACTGCAGCGGTGCCTGCACGCAGAAGTGCTGCAGGCGCGCCGCGTATTCCGCCGCCACGGCGGCCAGCGCCACATCGCGGCCTTGGCGCGGCAGGCGCAGCGACTCGCGCAGCAGCTCAAAATGCAACTCGGCCTGATCGCCGCGCTGCAGGGTAAACAGCATATACACCGGACATTGCAGCACGCCGGCCAGCACATAAGGTCCGATGGGGAAAGGCGCGGGCGCGCCCAGAAATTCGGCCGCCGTCACGCGCGGCTGGCCCGACACCGGTACGCGGTCGCCCGCGATCACCACCAGCTCGCCCCGCCCTACCCGCTCGGCCAGCAGCATGGCGGTGGCGGCCGACATATCGGTCACCTGCATCATATTCAGCTGGCTGGCCGGATTCAGGCGGCCCAGCATGCTGTTGAAAGCTTGCGCATGGCGCGTATGCACCAGCACCGTCAGCTTCACGTCCGGCCTTTGCAGCGAAAGCACGCGGCACAGTTCCAGATTGCCGAAGTGGGAGCACACCAGCAGCCCGCCCTGGCCGCGCGCCAGCATGGCGTTGACCGCTTCCACGCCCACCAGCTTGACGCGGCTGGTGTCGAACAGGCCGCCCCACAGCAGCATCTTGTCCAGAATACTCTCGGCAAAAGCCGCGAAGTGGCGCAGCACGCCCAGGCGCGGCACCGGCGCATACGCCGCAACCCGCTTCAGATAAGCGGAAGAAACGCGCCGCGCGCGCGGCATGGCCAGCAGATACCAGCCCAGCACCGGATACAGCAGCACGCGGAAAGGCCAGCGCCCCGCCACCCGGAACACCCAGAACAGCAGGCGCATGCCGGCCACGAAGCTCACTTCGTTGATGGCGGCCCAGTGGCGCGGCGCGGCATTCATGGCCGCAGCCACTTTCTGGCCAGCAGGCGCGGCGCGCGCGGCAGCATGCCGAAGAACAGCGTGGCGTGCAGGCGCGAGATCAGCACATTGTCGCGCCAAGCCTGGAAGTGCGAGACGCCGTCGGCCGGATAGGCCACGCGCGTCGGCAGGTTCAGCACCGGCACACCATCCCAGTACAGGCGCACCAGGATCTCGATATCGAAGTTCATGCGGCGGCCAAGGGCGCGCCGCTCCAGCAGGGCCAGCACCGGCGCCAGCGGATAGACGCGGAAGCCGCACATGGAGTCGCGGATATCCAGCGACAGGGTATTGATCCAGACCCAGACGTGGGTGGCGTAGCGGCCGTACAGCCGGCCCTTGGGCACGGAATCGTCATAGATCGGGCAGCCCACGATCAGAGTGTCTGGATGCTGGCGGCCCTGCTCAAGGAAGCGCGCCACATCGTCCAGATTGTGCTGGCCGTCGGCATCCACCTGCAAGGCGTGGCTGAAGCCCAGCTGGGCGGCGCGGCGGAAGCCGCTCATCACCGCCCCGCCCTTGCCCTGGTTCACCTCATGCGTGACCAGGGTCAGATGCTCATCATGGCGCTGCGCCAGTGCGCGCAGCACGGCGGCGCAGGCGGGCGAACTGCCATCGTCCACCAGGATGCAGTGCAAGCCATGCGGCAGCAGCCCCGCCAGCACGCCGCCAATGGCATGCTCGTGGTTGTAGACGGGGATGACGATGCAGGGTTTATACACCAGCCGCTCCAGCATGGGCGAAGCGCAGCAGGGAATGGCAGTAGCCGATGCCATCGCGCGCGGTCAGCAGGCGCAGGCCCGCCGCTTCGGCCAGGCGGATGTAGTCAGTACTCTCGTAGATCTTGCTGTTGCCGCTGGCCATGGCCGTGAAATACGGCGAGGTGTTGATCAGGCAGTAGGACGCGATATCGTACTGCTGGCGATCCCAGAAGGTGTCCATGATCAGCACTTGTCCGCCCGGCGCCAGCGCGGCCGCGGCGCGCTGCAGGATGGTGGCGATGGCCGCCTCGCTGAAACAGCTGAGGAATTGGCTCATCCAGATCAGGTCCATGCCGGCCGGCAGCGGCTTGTCCGCGTCGAGCAGATCGACGGCGTGCAGGTGGGCGCGTTCGCGCAAGCCGGCCGCCTGCAGGTTCTGCTCGGCCACGGCCAGTTGGCGCGGCAAGTCCACCAGATGCAGTTCCGCCTCGGCGCTATAGCCCAGCGCGGCCAGCGTGAATTTTCCGGTATTGGCGCCGATATCCATCACGCGGCGCGGTCCGGTGGCAAAGACGTCCGGCAAAATCTGCGGGAAGGACGTGTCGGAATAGTGGTGGTCGAAAGCGAACCAGCTGCTCTTGGCCGGCTCCGGCAACTGCGACATGCCTTCGTACAGCGTGGGCCAGTCGCCCAGCGCCTTCAGGCCCAGCGGTTTTTCCTGGTCCAGCGATTTATCCAGGTCGTACAGGCCGAGGTAGCAGACGTCGTGGTTGAAGTCCAGGTTGATCTGGGTGATCTTGTCGGTCAGGACGCAGTAGCCCACCTTGTCGAGCACATAGCGGCCGCCCTGCAGCTGCACGGCGCCGGCCGAGAGGCAGGTTTCCAGCACCAGCTTCAGCGCGTACTCGCTCCACTGGCCGCCGGTCGCCAGCTCCGTCACGCTCATGCCGGTGGCACCGGCATCGGCCAGCGCTTGCAGCATGCCGCGCTTCCAGGCATAGCGGATGCACTGGAAGACCACGGGGCCGAAGGCGATCTTCTGCGCTTCGTAACGGGCAGCGAAAGCGGTTTGGCGGGGCGGAGAGAAGGACTTGTCTTGCATGGACTCTTTCTGGATCAGGGTGCGGAGAACAGCAGGCGGCCGCTGGCATGCTGGCCGGCCGCAGAGAGATAACGGAATTGCACGCTGGCCTTGGCGCGGTCGTGCAGTAGCTCCAGCTGCACGGTAGCGCCGGGCACAATCACTTGCTGGAATTTCAGGACCGCGACTTCGCGGAATACGGGCGGCAGGTCGAAGGCCTGGCGCGCCTGGTCGATGGCCCAATCCAGCTGGGCCACGCCGGGCAGGATCGGCGAACCGGGGAAGTGGCCTTCAAAGTACAGCAGATCGGGCGGCACGCTCAGCTCCAGCAGCAGGCGCTCCTCGCCGCGTTCCAGCTCGCGCCAATGCGGCTGGCGCGGGCGCTGCTCCAGCGCGGCCGGCTCCTCGTCCAGCAGTGCCAGCAAGGCGGCACGCGTGGTCTTGCCCTGGGCGTTGAGGGGCAGACTGTCCAGATAGCGCCAGCGGCGCGGCAGCGCCACGGCTTCGGCCACCGGGGCCAGTGCAGCGCGCAGGCGCTGGTTCAGCGCCGCCTTGCCCTGCGCCGCCAACTGCGTCCGGCCCTCCTGGTTCAGCACCACGAAAGCTGCCAGGCGAACGCGCGCGCCATCGTCCGGCACGATGCGCACCTGCTCGGACAGGCCGCACGCTTGCAGCACCGCCTCCAGCGCATCGAGCGAAACGCGCTTTTCTTCCACCTTGACGATACGGTCGGCCCGGCCCAGCAGCTCGAATGCCTGGAGGCCGGCCGGGCGGGCGCGATCGGCCAGTGCCAGCCAGTCCGTATCCGGCAGGTGGGGCGAGCGCACTTCGAGCGCGCCTTCGCCCTGTTCAGCATCGGCGGCGATGCGCCACTCGACGTTGGGGAAAGCCTGCCAGCACATCGACGCCGCGACGCCTGCCACGCGCTGGCGCCAGGCCACGCCGCCGGTTTCGCTGCTGCCGTAAATTTCGTGCGGCACCTGGCCCAGCATGGCGCCGGACGCCAGTGCCGCCTCTTCCGGCAGCGGGCCACCGGACGAGAACACAGCGCGCAGCCGGTCCGCCGCCGCCATCCAATCCAGATGCGCGGGCAGGCGCTTCAAATGCGCCGGGCTGCTGACCAGCACCGATGGTCGCAGCGCCAGCGCCTGCGCCAGTTCCTCGGGATACTGCACGCTCAGCGCCTGCAGCGGCCGCGCCGCGCACAAAGGCCACAGCACCTTGAACAGCAGGCCGTAGATATGCTGGTGCGAGACGGTCGCCACGATGGCGGCATCGCCCAGACGGCCGCCAAACATCTGCTCGAGCACCGCCACTTCGCTGGCCAGCTGCGACAGGCGCTTGGGCACGGCCTGCGCCGCGCCGGTGCTGCCCGAGGTGTGCACCACCAGCGCTGCGAAATCGTCGTCGAGCGCGCGCAGCGGCGGCACGGCGGCGGCTTCCGGCGCGGCATCGTCCGGCGCCGCCAGCGGCTGCCATTGCGGCGGGAACTGGCCGAGGAAACCATCGACCTTGTCCCGCAGCGCGGCGCAACTGGCATCCAGTGTATCGGCCGTCAGCCACACGGTCTTGCCGGCCTGCCAGGCACCCAGCAGGGCCGCGCCGAATTCCAGGCTGTCGTCCAGATACAGGGCGTAATCGCGGCCCGGCTGCCCGGCCAGCAAGGCGCCCCAGGCGCGCACGCGCGCCAGCAGCCAGGCGTTGGACAGAGGCTGGTCCGCGCGCCAGCCAACGCAGGCGGCAGGGTCGCGCTGGAGCAGCGCGGGGACAAGACTGGACAGTGAATCAGGCATCATGCATGCGGAAACGGCGGCGCGCCAGCAGTTCTCCCGCGAACAGCACGCCCATTAAAATATAGGAAATCACCCCGTTGTACAGGGTCCAGACAGCTTCGGGCGCCCACAGCGCGGTGGCCAGCGCCACGCTGCCGTTGAACACGAAGAAGGCGCACCAGACCTGGGTCACGCGGCGCGTATAGCGCACGCCTTCCGGCGGCAGGTCCGGCTCGCGCAAGCGCGCCAGCCGTTCGACCATGGAAACCGGCGTGGTCAGGCTATAGCCGAAGGCCGCCAGGAAGGCGGCGTTCACCAGCACCGGGTACAGCTTGAGCGGCAGCAGCAGATTGCTCCACACCGCGCAGCCCACCAGCACCAGCGCGCCCGCCACCGACCAGCGCGCCGCGCTGCTCAGCTTCAAGGCCGGCAGGCGGCTGGCAGCGGCCAGCAGCAGCAACAGCGCCAGCCAGCGCGGCTCAACCCTGCCATGCCCCAGCCAGATGGCCAGGGGGTACAGCAGCGTAAGCAGCACCGTGAGCGCGGTCAGCAGCATTTCAGGCCGTCTGTTCGGCCACGGCCAGGCCGCTCAGCGCATCCACCACGTCGTTGATGGTGCGGATGGTCTTGAACACTTCCGGCTGCAGGCGCTTGCCGGTCAGCTGTTTCAGCTGCACGGCCAGATCGACGGCGTCGATGCTGTCGATGTCCAGGTCCGCATACAGATTCGATTCCGGCTTCAGTTCCGCCGCATCCAGTTCAAACATTTCAGCCAGCAGCTTGACGACCCATTGCTGCATCTCGTCGCGGCTCATTTGGTTCAGATCTACCATTTCCCGTTTTCCTCTTACTTCTTACCCTGGCTTTCAACCAGGGCTGCCAGTGCGCGCACCGATGCAAAGTGACGACGCGTATCGGCCGAATCGGCCGACAAAGAAATCCCGTAGCGCTTTTGCAGCGCCACGCCCAGTTCCAGCGCATCGATGGAATCCAGGCCAAGGCCTTCAACAAACAGCGGAGCTTCGTTGTCGATATCGTCAGGCGCGATATCCTCCAGCTGAAGCACTTCAATAATCAGTTCCTTGACTTCCTGTTCAAACATGGCCTTGAGACTTCCCCGTAAAATAATGTTGCAAATATTCTGTGAGCTGGCGCGCCGCCAATACCTCGCTCGCACCATTGCCGATAAAGCTCCCGATCGGCAGGTCTTCCTGTACTTCGATGCGGAAGCGCACCACGCGCGGCGGCACCTTCCACCATTTTTCGCCCTTGCCCAGCGTGGCCGGCTGGCAGCCGATCACCACCGGCGTGATGTCGCGCGCGCCGCGCACGGCGATATTGGCCGCGCCACGTTTCATGCTGATCACGCCATCCCGCCCGGTGCGCGTGCCTTCCGGGAAGATGATCAGGTTATTGCCCCGCTCCAGCGAAGCGATGCAGTCGTCCACCAGCTCGACCCCGCCATGGTTGGCGATATAGCCGGCCGCCAGGATCGGCCCCCGCATGAAGGGGTTGTTCCATAAATCGGCTTTGACGATGCAGTCGGCATCCTTGACGAAGGCCATCAGGAACACCGTATCGATCAGGGTCGGATGGTTCGCCAGGATCAGCAGGCCGCCGCGCTCCAGCTTCTCCATGCCGGACAGCTCGTAGCGCAGCACGCCCAGCGCCTGCATCATCTCCACATACACGCGGAAGCTGGCGCGTATCACGCCGCGCGACAGCGCCACGCGCCGCGCCGGATCGCGCACCAGCAATTGCAGCACGGGGAAAACCACCACCCGCAGCAGCAGGCCGCCAATGCCGAACAGTGCAAAACTCAGGCCGGTGGCGAATACACGCCAGCAGCGCCCCAGGCGCTCAAACATCGCGCTGCCAGTGCCAGCGGCGGCGTTCCGCCTGCCGCGTCAATTCCGTTTGCCGCGCCAGGAAAAAGCGCAGTACATCGAGTTCACCCGGGCCTTGCTGCACATCGGCATGAGTGGCGTCCGGTTCGGCGCAACCTTCCCACGACAGGCGCAAGCCTCCCGCCGCCGCTGGCTCCAGCAGCCAGGCAAAGGCGAAAGGCTGTTCGTCGCAATCGGCGAACGCGCCGAACACTTCGGGCAAAGGGCAATCGGCGACCACCAGTAGCACCTGCGGCGCGCCGTCGGCCAGCAGGCCGCATGCTTCGATCACCGCATGCTCCAGCGAACTGGCGCCGGCGGCCAGCGCCACGTGGTTGGCGCGCTCGCTGCGCGCGATGGAAAACAGGCCGGCCGTGGCGTTATGCACCGCCATGCCGAAAGCCGCCGGCGACAGTGTTTCGCCGTGCGCCAATTGGCCCAGCAGCTCCACCGCGCGCGCCACGTCGCCGTGGCGCGAACTGAATACCATGGGAATGCCGCGCTGTTCGCCCAGGCAGGCATAGGCCGCCTCCAGCGCCATCTTGCCCAGCGGCGCGGCACGGCGGCGCAGCATGGGCGGCATGGCGCGCACGGCCGGTTCGGCCGCGCCTTCTATGCGAAATGGCGACGCGCTCCAGTCCAGCCATGCCTCCGGCGAGCATAGACCCGGCGCCCACGCGGCATGCGCCGCAATGGAAAAAGAAACTGACTGAACACGCATCAGTGTTGACGATCCCGAAATATTTTTATATGCCTTACTTATTTACCAACAGGCAAATTTAGTCTGCAAAATTATAATCGAAGGGATGTCGGTTGACTAAGAGAAATATGCGTAAAACAATGGCAAATCTCATCGAAATTGCCGTCAAATCTCACCAATTATCACGAAATTGCCGAGATTTAGTTAATGTTGATAGTTTTATCCTGCAACAATGACAAGTAAATGTTACCTCAGGCAAGCAATATCTTAAGCTTGCGTAAAGGTGATCGACCAACATTTACTACCGATAATTACATTCAAGAAAATGGAATTCTTGCAGGCCGCCGCGCCCGCCGCCGCGGCCTGCTCCTCAAAAGACCCAGAGGCGATCGGCCGGCATCTGCAGCCAATAACTCCCCGGCTGCAGGCGGTATTTGCTGTGGGCGCGCAAGGCAATATCACCCGCCGCGCTCTTGAACAGGCATTCCCAGCGGTCGCCCAGATACATGCAGGTGGACAGGCCCAGTTGCAGGGCATTGTCCGCCGGCGTGCTGCTAACGCGCACATCCTCGACCCGGATCAGGGGCGCGATCTCGCTGCCGCTATTGGTGCCGCGCGCCGTGGCCTGCAGCACCGCACCGCCCACCTCGATGCGCACCGCGCTGCCCTCGCGCTGCAGCAGCTTGGCCGGCAGGCGGTTGTTACTACCCATGAATTCAGCCGTGAACAGGGTGTCCGGCGTTTCATACATGCTTTGCGGCGTGCCTTGCTGCTCGATCCTGCCGTTATTGAGCAGCAGAATGCGGTCGGAAATCGCCATGGCCTCGTCCTGGTCGTGCGTCACCATCAGGGCCGAGAGGCCGAGGCGAACGATCAGCTCGCGCAGGAAAGCGCGCGCCTCCTCGCGCAGCTTGGCGTCCAGGTTCGACAGCGGCTCGTCCAGCAGGATCACAGGCGGGTTGTAGACCAGGGCGCGCGCGATCGCCACGCGCTGCTGCTGGCCTCCGGACAACTGGTGCGGATAGCGCTCGCCCAGATGGCCCAGGCCCAGCTGCTTGAGCACCTCGCTCACGCGCTGGGCGATTTCCGCACTAGCCATGCGGCGCAGCTTGAGGCCATAGGCCACGTTCTCGGCTACCGTCTTGTGCGGCCACAACGCATAGGACTGGAACACCAGGCCCAGATTGCGCTGCTCGGCCGGCATCTCGTAATTGCGTTCGCCGTCGAAGACGCGGCGCTCGCCGATATCGATGCAGCCCTGCTTCGGGCTTTCCAGTCCGGCCACGGCGCGCAGCAGGGTGGTCTTGCCGCTGCCCGAGGGACCGAGCAAAGCCACTACCTCGCCCTTCTGCAGATGCATGGAGACGCCCTTCAGGATGGGATTCGCATGCGCGCCGCTGCCGTAGTCCAGATGCAGGTCGCTGACGGTCAGTTCATTCATAATCAGGTCTCGTTTCATGATTGTTCGCTCAGTTGTGCAGCTTGACGCCGAAGCGCAGCGCGATACCCAGGCCGATGGCGACCAGCGTAATGTTGATGAAGGAAAGGGCCGCCACCAGATCGGTGGAACCGCCCGCCCACAGCGACACCAGCATGGCGCCGATCACCTCAGTGCCAGGGGACAGCAGATACACGCCGGTGGAGTATTCGCGTTCAAAGATCAGGAAAATCATCAGCCAGGCGCCCAGCAGACCGTATTTGATGAGCGGCAGCGTGACGTCGCGCGTCACCTGGCCGCGGCGGGCGCCGACCGCGCGCGCCGCCTCCTCCAGCTCGGGGCCGACCTGCAGCAGCGCGGTGGAGATCAGGCGCATGCCGTAAGCCATCCACACCACCGAGTAAGCCAGCCAGACGGCGAAGATGGTCGAGCGCAGCGAACGCAGGGCCGGAATCAGATGCTCGCTGAGCCAGAGGGCCAGGCCGTTGTCCATGCCCTTCAGCATGCCATCCAGCCAGCTTGGCACGAAGAGGAAAACCCACAGGAAGGACAGGCCAGCCAGCAGGCCAGGTACGGCGCGCGGCACCAGCACGCTGTAATCGAGCAGGCGCGCCACCAGATCCTGCTTGCGGTGCATGGCCAGCGCAATGAAGCTGTAGCACAGTACCGCCAGGCCGCCGCCGATCACGCCGATCAGGATGGTGTTGACGATGCCGCGTATCAGCGCGGGCTGCTCGAAGATGTCGCGGAAGTGCTGCAGGGTCAGCACGTCGGCCAGCTTCACGCCCTCGCCCCAGTACTGCACGAAGGAGCGCAGCGCGATGCCGGAAATCGGCAGGATGATGGTGAACAGCAGCCAGGCCGCCAGCAGGGCGAAGGCCAGCCACTTCCACTGCCCCAGCGGCATGGCCTTGCTGCGCGCGCCCTTGCCCTTGATCGACACGTACTTATTGGCCGATTTCAGCAGGCGGCGCTGCAGCATCACCAGCGGCATCGTCACCATCACTAGGCAGACGGCGACGGCGGCCATCAGATGGTAGGACGGCGTGCCAAGCTTGTTGGTCAGCTTGTACAAATAGGTGGGCAGCACCAGATGGCCCTCCGGATCGCCCAGCACCAGCACCAGGCCGAAAACTTCGAAGCCGAGGAAGAACACCAGCACGCCGGCATAAGCCAGGGCCGGCATGATCATCGGCAGCGAAACATTGAACATCACCTGCAACGGCGAGGCGCCCGCCACGCGCGCTGCCTCTTCCACGTCCGACCCCAGGCTTTTCAGCGCGGACGATGCGTAGAGGTAGACGTGCGGCACATGGGTCAGGCCTGCGATCACGACGATGCTGGTGAATGAGTAGATATTCCAGGGGATGAAGCCGAGCAGCTCCTTGACCCAGGTGGAATAGAAGCCCACCGGTCCCATCGCCACCACATAGCCGAAGCCCATCACCATGGGCGAAACGAAGATCGGCACCAGCAGCATGGGCGCGATCCAGCTGCGGCCCGGCAGGTCGGTGCGCACCATGAGGAAGGCCAGCATGCCGCCCAGCGGCACGGCAATCAGTGCCAGGCCCGTGGCCAGCATCAGGCCATTCTTGAAGGCCATGATGAAGTCGGGATCGTCGAAGATGAAGCGGTAGGCTTCCAGTCCCAGCTCCTTGCCCGGCATGAAGAAAGGCGCGGAGAGGAAGCTCTGGTAAAAGATCAGGAACAGCGGCACGAAGATGGCGAGCGCTGTCAGCGCCGCCACCAGGCCGCGCGGCCAGTTCAGATTGAGTATGGGCGGCTTGCCCAGGCTTGCGGTATGCATGACGGATTCCCCGATATCAGACTGCGATTACTTCTTGCCTGCGGTTTCTTTCCACTGCTTCAGGAAAGCCATGCGCTTGGCCGGGCCAAGGAATTGCAGCAGGATGGGATGGACCGGCACCGGCTTCACATTGTCCTTGCCGATCTGCTTGATCAGATCGGCCGATGTGGTTTCGCCCGTGACGTCGGCGCGAATGGCGTACAGGCGGGAATCGTTGGCGATCACGGTCTGGCCGCGGTGCGAGAGCATATAGTCCAGCCACAGCTTGGCCGCGTTCACATTCTTGGCGCCCTTGTTGATGAAGACCACGCGCGACATCACCAGGGTGTAATCCTTGGGCAGCACCACGCCGATCGAAGGATCGTTCTTGGCGCGCACCAGGGCGTAGGAACCCAGCACGTTGTAGCCGATCAGGTTTTCGCCGGAGGAGATGCGCTCCATCATGGTGCCGGTCGAGGATTGCACGCGCACCTTGGCCGCGCCGAAAGCATTGGCCAGGTCGATGTATTTGCCGAACTCGCGCGCATCCTGGGTCATGAACATGAAGCCGACGCCGGATTTTTCGATATCGTAGGTCGTGACCTTGTCCTTGAACTTGGGCTGCTGGATCAGCTTAACGAAATCGGCGTGATTCTGCGGCACTTCCTTGGCATCGACCAGACGCTTGTTGTAGACGATGGCGGCCGGCTCGAAGGTCGTGCCATAGGCCTGGTCATCCCACACCGACCAGCCGGGAACCTTGGGTGCTTCCACTGATTTGTATTTGAGCGCGTAGCCATCCGAGGCCAGGCGCATCTGCAAGTCCATGGCCGAGGACCACATCACGTCGGCCGTATTGCCGCCCGCCGCCACCTCCGAGATGAAGCGGTTGTACACCTCGGTGGAATTCATATCGTTGTATTCGACCGTGATGCCGGGATAGAGGGCGTTGAAATCCTTGATCAGCGGCTGGGTGGCCTTGCTGTCGGTGGCGCCATACACCACCAGCTTGCCCTCTTTCCTGGCCGCGTCGATGATCTTCTGGTAGTCGGCAGGGTAGCCGGCCGGAACCTGGGCCAGGGCCGCGCCCGCGAACAGGATGGCTGCGGTGGCGATGGCGGTTTGCTTGAACATGCTTGTCTCCTCTGGTTTTATATAGATCAGCGCATCAAGCCAAACTGGCTGGCGCGCTTGCCGTAGTCGTCCACGGCTTTTTTCACGTAATCGCTGAGTGCCTGTCCGGTCAGGCTGAAGGGATAGAGGCCGGAGGCGGCGCGCTGTTGCGCGTATTCGGGACTGGCCAGCATGGTGTCGAAGCGGGCGACCCATTGACGGTAATCGGCTTCCGCCACCTGTGGCCCCATCCAGACGCCACGGATCACCGGCCATACTAATTCGTAGCCCTGCTCGCGCGCGGTGGGCGCGGCGGCCAAGGCGCCAGGCAGGCGCTGCTCCGACAGCACGGCCAGCACGCGTATGCCCTTGCCCTGCAGGCTCGCTTCGGAGGCGTCGCCCGACACCACCTGCACATAATTGGCCTGCATGGCGGTGAAGGCCTCGCCGCCGCCTTCCAGCGCCACAAAGCGCAGGCTCTTGGGATCGATGCCGGCGGCACGGCCCAGCATTGCGATCTTGAGCCAGTCCTGGCTGCCGATCGTACCGCTGACGCCGATCAGCACCTTCTGCGGATGCTTTTTCAGCGCGGCCAGCAGCTCGGCCAAGGTCTTGTATGGCGAATCGGCGCGCACGGCGATCATGCCGTAGTCCGCGCCCAGCGCGGCCACCCAGCGTACATCGTCCGCCTTGGCCTTGCCGAACTTGCCCTGGGCCAGATTTAGCAAGGAGCCGCCGGAAAACGCCACCAGGGTGTCCGGCTCGGCGCGCCGCTGCGACACCAGCGAGTGCCAAGCCACGGCGCCGATGCCGCCCGGCAGATAGCTGATGCGCATGGGCCGCTGCTCCTGCTGCGGCAGCAGCTGCAGCCCCTTGCGCGCCAGCTTGCAGGTCAGGTCCATCGCGCCGCCCGGCTTGGACGGCACGATGCACTCCACGCCAGCGGCATGGGCGGCACCGCCCGCCAGTAGGCCGGCGGCGGTAGCGGTGACAAACGCGATGGCAGCGCTATTCATGGCTTAGAAGCGGTGCTGGATGCCCAGTATCAGGCCGCGCTGGCTGGCGCCGAAGCCGGCATCGTCGCGCGACAGGCCGACCAACTGGCCGTGCTTGGCCTTGGCGTAAGCCAGCGTGGCATACAGGTCGGTGCGCTTGGAGGCGGCGTAGCGGTAGCGCGCCACATACATGATCGGATCGGCGTCCTTGCCGGCGGCGACGTTCTTCACATCGACGTAGTAGATGGCGCCCGTCAGCGTGACGTTCTCCACCGGCTTGTAGGCCAGGCCGGTCCAGTAGGTCGTGGCTTTCACGTCGGGCGTGGCATCCTTGCCGGACTCGGTGCGGTAATTGCGGCCGGCCAGGGTGAATTTGAACGGGCCTGTTTCGTAGTTGCCGCCCAGGTGGTAGACCGTGGTCTGGTCGCGGCGGCCGGTGGCGACGACGGTATTGCCGTTGACGCGTTCCCAGGTCGCCATCAGGCCCAGGCCATTGGCGCTGTAGCTGACGGCGCTGGCGATCTTGGCGCCATCGCGGGCACTGCCCGTCTGCTCGCCGAAGCCGTAGGAAACTCCGTATTTAAAGGCGCCCGTGCTGCCGGAGTACTTGACCATATTGTCAAAGCCGGTGGTCATGCCGTATTTGCTGGGGCCAGTGGCGTTGCCGGTCGTCGCCCAGGAATAGAAAGGCGCAAAGCCCATCGGGTCGAACTGGATCACGGTGTCATAGACACTGGTGAAGGAGCGGCCCAGCACAAGGCGGCCATAACGCCCTTCCAGGCCGACATTGGCCTGGCGGCGGAACAGCGTGCCGTCCATGGCGCCGGTATCCATCAGGATGCCGCCCTCCAGCTGGAACACGGCTTTCAGGCCGCCGCCCAGATCTTCCGTGCCGCGCAAGCCCCAGCGCGAGGTGTTCATGCCGCCTGAGCTGACGCGGGTCATGGAGCCGCCGCCCGGCTTCGCATCGGACGAGTAATCGACGCCGGTATCGAGCAGACCATAGATCTGCACATTCGATTGCGCATGCGCGCCGCCGCTGAGCGCGGCCGCTGCCGCTGCCGCCAGCACGGCCAAGGTGATGGAAGTTCTTTTCACAAGCTGTCTCCTGGATTATAGTTTTCTAAGGTGCCGTGCTGCATTGGCACGCTGCCACTATAAAATCGTCTACCTTTCAAAAGGCTTTCATGCGTATCCTGTTGGTTGAAGACCACACCGAACTGCAACACTGGCTGGCCAAAGCCTTGCGCGACGCCCACCTCAGCGTGGAATGCGCCGACAACGGCGCCGATGCCGACGCCCTGCTGCATACGCAGGAATATGCGCTGCTCATCCTCGATCTGACGCTACCCAAAATGGATGGGCTGGAAGTGCTCAAGCGCCTGCGCGCCCGCGGCGGCGCGCGCGGCAAGACGCCGGTGCTGATCCTGACCGCGCGCGGCGGCCTGGAAGACCGGGTGCAGGGACTGAACCTGGGCGCCGACGACTATCTGGCCAAGCCCTTCGAACTGGCCGAGCTGGAAGCGCGCGTGAAAGCGCTGCTGCGCCGCAGTCAGGGCAGCGAAACCCTGGTCTATCAATGCGGGGAACTCAGCTTCGACACCGTCACGCGCATGTTCAGCTACTTCGGCACGGTGCTGAACCTGACGCCGCGCGAACATGCGGTGCTGGAGACCTTGATCACCCGCAGCGGCCGCGCCGTCTCCAAGGAAAAGCTGTTCGACGAAGTCTTCTCGCTGGCCGACGACGCCAATCTGGATGCGATCGAGCTGTATATCCACCGCGTGCGCAAGAAGCTGGAAAGGCCGGAAGACGGCGCGGCGGCGATCACCACGCTGCGCGGCATCGGTTATCTGCTGCAGCCGCGCAATACGCCGGCCTGAATGCGCGCGCTGGCCGCACTCTTGCGTCGCAAGGCGGGAGCACCGCAGGCACTGGGCAGCTTGCGCGGCCAGCTGCTGCGCTGGCTGCTGCTGCCGCTGATCCTGCTGGAAGCCTTGAACGCGGTATCGGTCTACCGCAATGCGCTCGACGCGGCCGATATGGCTTACGACCGCTCGCTGCTGGCCTCCACGCGGGCGCTGGCGGAACGGGTCTCCATCGTCGGCGGCAAGGTGGTGGCCGATGTGCCGTATGTGGCACTCGACAGCTTCGAGACCGACACCCTGGGCCGCATCTACTACAAAGTGACCGGGATACGCGGCGAGACCGTGTCCGGCTATGCCGACCTGCCGCCGGTGCCGCCGAATGTGCCGCGTTCGGAAAACTATCCGGCGCTGGTGCGCTTCTATCACGCCGACTACAACGGCCAGCCTATCCGCATCGCCGCCCTGCTGCAGCCGGTGTACGACGATACCATGCGCGGCATCGCCCTGATCCAGGTCGGCGAAACGCTCGATGCGCGGCGCGGCCTGTCCAACCAGATCCTGTTCGACACCCTGCTGTGGCAGGCCATCGTGCTGGCTGCCGCCGCCCTCCTGGTGTGGTTTGCCGTGCGCCTGGTGCTGCGGCCGCTGATGCGGCTGAAGATCGCGGTTGAGTCGCGCGAGGTATCCGACCTCTCCGATCTCGATCCCGCCTTGGTGCACAAAGAGGTGCGGCCGCTGGTGGCGGCCATGAACGCCTCGATGACGCGCATCCAGAACCTGATCGCCGGCCAGCGCCGCTTTATCGCCGACGCCTCGCATCAGTTACGCACGCCGCTGACGGTGCTGAAAACCCAGGCCGAGCTGGCGCAGCGCGAACTGGAACGTGGGAAGGACGGCGGCAACCAGGCCACGCTGCGCGAAATCGTGCGCAGCATCGCCGGCACCACCGACTCCACCGTCCATCTGGCAAATCGCCTGCTGATGCTGGCGCGCATAGAACACAGCGGCGGCGCAGCCCCTGAGCCGGTGGCCTTGCGCGCCATGGTGCAGCAGGTGGCGCTGGAATTCGCGCTGAACGCCGTCAACCGCCGCATCGATCTGGCACTGGAGGGCGAGCAGGAAGCCATCGTGCAGGGACAAGCCTTATTGCTGCACGAGCTGGTGGCCAATCTGGTGGATAACGCCTTGCGCTACACGCCGTCCGGCGGCCAGGTGACCCTGCGCGTGCGCCAGGATGGCGCCGGCGCGATGCTGGAGGTGGAGGACAGCGGCCCCGGCATCCCCGCCGCCGAAAGGGAAAAAGTGTTCTCGCCCTTCTACCGCGCCAGCGCCGCGCTGGAAACCAATCCCGGTGGGGCGGGCCTCGGTCTGGCCATCGTGCGCGACATCGCCGAGCTGCACCGCGCCAGCCTGGAACTGGACGATGCGGCATCCGGCAGCGGCCTGCTTATCCGCCTGCGTTTCCCGGCGAACTGAGAGCGGCGCCGCCCTTGAGCGGCAGGCTGGCCTCGACCGTGCTGCCCTCGCTGCCGCTATGCAGCTCAAAGCATCCCTCGAACGCCGCCACGCGTTCGCGCATGCCGACGATGCCGATACCTTCGGCCTTTTGCGCCGGATCGAAGCCGCGGCCATTGTCGCGCACCTCGATATGCAGGCTGCCATCGCGCAGCGCCAGCACCACCGTGGCGCGACTGGCCTGCGCGTGCTTGACGATATTCGACAGCGCTTCCTGAATGATGCGGTAGGCGGATATCGCCATCGCGCCATCGAGCTTTGAAAAATCGCCGTCGGCGACAAAGCCGAAGCAGCAGGACGGATGCGCCTCGTCATAGTGGCGCACCATTTCCTCGGCCGCGCCTTGCAGGCCCAGCATGTCCAGCATCTCGGGCCGCAGGCGGCGCACCAGGGTGCGGCCGCTGTTGTATAGGCCCAGCGCCAGCTTGATGATCGATTGCGCCTTGCTTTCGATGAGCGCCAAGCGCGGACTGGCTGCCTGCGCCCCAGTCTCTGCAGTGGCCTGCTCCTGGCGCGCCAGTCCGGCAATGCCCTGCGCTTCCAGCCGCACCGCGATCAAGGTGGCGTTCAGCTCATCGTGGATTTCCAGCGCGATGCTCTTGCGCTCCTCCTCCACCGCGCCATTCACCCGGCGGATCAAGCGGCGCTTTTCCGCATCGGCCTCGCGTAAGGCCCGCAGCGAGGCCTGCAGCGAGGCATCGAAACCCTGCGCCATGCGCGCTGCCAGCAGGCCGCAGACCAGCAGCCCCGCCACGGCCACCAGCAGCTCCAGATAGAAACGGTTTTCCTGTCGCGCCAGCAGGCGCGTTGGCGACATCGTGACCCGCACATAGCCGATCGTCTCGACCGAACGTCCCGGCGGCGCGGGGGGTGCCGCGCGCAGGTCCGGCATGCTGACCCAGATCAGACGCTTGAGCACCGCCGCCTCATACAAGCGGGTTTCCGGCTGGCCGCCTGCGCGTCCATCGACGCGCAGCAGCTCCTTGTGCGCAGCATCGAACACCGCCACGCGGTAGATGCTGGCGTCGGACTGCGCCACGCCTTCCAGCGTCTGGCGCAATTCCTGATAGCGTCCGGTGCCCAGGCCAAACTCGCTGCCGTCAGCCAGCACGCGCGCCAGCAGCAGGCCGCGCTCGGCCAGTTCGGCGCGCACCTCGTTCTGACGCGACTGGTAGCTGTACCAGACCAGGGTCAGGCACATGGCCGTCACCGGCAGCACGGTGATCAGCAGCAGGCGGGTGCGCGTGCTCCAGCGCATCCAGAAGCGGACGCGCAAGGTGGCAAGGCCCGCCATCTCAGGCCTGGATCAGGCCATGGCGCACCGCCAGCCGCGTGATGTCGGCCGCGCGGTGCACGCCCAGCTTTTCCTTGATGGCCTGGCTGGTATTGCTGATGGTCTTGCTCGATACGTCCAGCCGCTCGGCGATTTCAGTATTGGTCAAACCCTCGGCCATCATGGTGAAAATCTCCAGCGAGCGCTCGTCGAGCTGCGATTGCGGCGACTGGTCGCCGCTGACCGAGAGCGTGGCCAGACGTTCGGCAATGCGCGGCATGAAATACAGCTCGCCCTGGTGCGCGCGCTGCACGGCGGCGGCCAGTTCGGCCGGATCACAGTCCTTGGTGATGAACGCGCGCGCGCCGATGCGGTAAGCCTCGCGGATCATGCTGTCCTGGTCGAACTGGGTCAGGAAAACGATGCGGGCGTTGCCGTCCTCGGCCAGCAGCTGGCGCGCCACGTCCAGGCCGGTCAGTTCAGCGCCAAAGCGGATATCCAGAATCGCCACGTCGGGCTGCAGTGCGGCGCACTGCTCCAGCGCTTCCTGCGGCGAGCGCGCCTGCGCCACCACCTCGACGCCCTGCTCGGACAGGGACAGGGCAAAACCCGTCATCACGACAGGATGGTCGTCGGCCAGCAATACCCGCACGGCTGTATTTTTCTTCTTCATCTTCCACCTAAAGGAAATTGGATTTCTATGTAAAGGAAGATTATCTCACCATAGCAATGCCAGAAAAACCCCTTTTCAATTACCATTTACTGGAATAATATTCTTCCATGAACTAGCAATTCATTCTTCCATAACCACCCAAGGAGTCCGGCATGAGCTATTTCCTCCAGCAGCCGCGCAATAAAAGCAGCGCCGTCGCCATCGCCCTTTTGCATCTGGCCGCCTTCGGCTTCCTGCTGCACAACAACACCATCCGCCTGCCCCGGACACCGCCCCATGTCGTCAACCTGGTGGACACGCCCTGGGAGGAACCCAAGCCGCCGGAGCCGCAGCCCGAACCGCTGGACAATCTGCGCCAGCCGCCGGCACCGGTAGCACCGCCCCTGCCAGACAACGTCACTCCGTCGAGCGAGCCGGTCATCCGCACCCGCCCCGCCGACGATACGCCGCCGCCGGAAAGCCGCACGCGCAGCGGCTCCGCAACAGAGGTAGCGCCCGCCGCCAGGGAAACGCCGCGCGCTCCGCTGCACGTGGCCGCCGTGGTGGACGCCAGCGCCTGCGCCAAGCCCGAGTACCCAGCCAAGGCGCTGCGCAACGGCGACACTGGCACCGTCATGTTGGCCTTCCTGATCGGCGTGGATGGCAAGGTGAAAGAGGCGCGCGTCGAGAAATCGAGCGGCTCGCGTGAGCTGGACCGCGCCGCCCAGGCCGGGCTGGGCCTGTGCCGCTTCAAGCCGGGCACGGTGGATGGAGTGGCCCAGGAATCCTGGACCCGCATGCAGTATGTGTGGAACCTGGACGAGTAAGCCTTCCGGCATAAGCCTTCCGGCATCCGCCAATCGGACGCCGGATTTCAGCCGACTTGTCTAAGATGACCGGGTTAACGCTTCCAAGCCCGCCATCTTCATGTTCACGAAACTCTCGTTTCGCCAATTGCTGCTGGGCGCCTTCCTGCTGATAGCCCTATTGCTGAGCGCCTCCTCGATCCACGCCCTGCTGACGCTGGACCGGCTGGCCGCGCACAGCCGCGCCATGGGCCAGGATGCGCTGGCCCTGAGCGCCAGCGCCCAGCGCCTGGCCGAGCGCAGCATCGCCATGGAACGCAGCGCGCGCCAGTTCCTGGTGCTGGACGACGCCGCCTTCCGCGAACGCTATGTCGAAGCCTGGCGCGACGCCCGCCTCGCCCTCGACGCGCTGGCCGCCGGCCTGCCCGGCGAGGCCGCGCCTGCCTTTGCCGAGTGGCGCCAGCATGGCGAAGCCGCATGGGCCGTGCTGCAAACGGCCAAAGGGCGGCGCGGCACGCGCCAGCAGATCCTGAACCAGGCCCTGACCCGCCTGCCCGTGCTGAACGACACGCTGGCCGACGAGGTCAAACGCGAAGTCGAGCGCCGCAACGGCCTGCTGCTGGCCGAACTGGAGCAGCGCCGCAATGTGCTGACCGGGCAGGTGCTGTTCTCCATCGCGCTGGCTGCGGCCCTGGCTCTGGGCTTCGGCATGTGGCTGTCGCGCCCTCTGCGCCAGATCGAAAGCGCCATCGGCCAGTTGGGCGGGCGGCGCTACGACCTGCCGGTCGAGGTGCAGGGACCGGATGATCTGCAGCACCTGGGCCGCCACCTGGACTGGCTGCGCCAGCGCCTGGCCGGCCTGGAAGCCGACAAGGAACGCTTCCTGCGCCATATCTCGCACGAGCTGAAGACCCCACTGGCAGCACTGGTGGAAGGCGTCTCCCTGCTGGAAGACCAGGTGGCCGGCCCTTTGACGCCGAACCAGCGCGAAATCGCCGCCATCCTGCGCCAGAACACCGGCTCGCTGCAAAACCAGATCGAAGACCTGCTGCGCTACAACGCCGCCACCTTCGACGCCCAGCATCTGCACCGCACCAGCACCGATATGGCGGCCCTGCTGCAGCGCGTGGTGGACAGCCAGCGCCTGCAATGGCAGGCGCAAGGCGTGAGCGTGGCACTGGAAGGCGCCGCGTCCCCCATCACCGTCGATGCCGACAAACTGGCCGTGGTGATCGGCAATCTGCTGTCGAACGCCGTGCGTTTCAGCCCGCGCGGCGGCACGGTGCGCTTTGCGCTGGCCGAGCATGGCGGCCGCCTGCACCTGGACTGCATGGACCAGGGCGCGGGCGTGGCGCCGGCCGACGCCGAACATATTTTCGAGCCCTTCTATCAGGGCGAACGCCAGCCGCAGGGCGCGCGCCGCGGCAATGGCATAGGCCTGTCCATCGTGCGCGAGTACATCGCGGCGCACGGCGGCAGCTTGCAACTCCTGCCCTCCCTGCAAGGAGCGCACTTCCATCTCGAACTGCCTTATGACGACTAAACTCCGCACCATCGCGTTGCCTCCCTCCGGCCGCTGGCTAGGCCTGCTGCCGCTTTGCCTGGCGCTGTTGAGCGCCTGCGCCTACCATCCACGCCCGCAGCCATCGGCCATGCCGGCGCTGCCCGCCGTCGCACCGCAGGCGCAAGCCATGCTGCCGGTGGCGCCGCCGGACGAGGTGGCGCCGCTGCTGGCCTATCACCAGTCGCTGCGGCGCATGACCCAGGGCGAGCTGCTGAAGGAATTGAGCGGCATCAGTCTGCAGCAGAAAACACCCAAGATCGCGCTGCAGACCGGCATGATCCTGATGCTCACGCGCGGCGGCGGCGACCTGGCCCGCGCCCAATCCCTGTTCGACAGCGTGGCCGGCGCCGGCGAGGCCGAAGCCGTGACGCTCAAGCCACTGGCCCAGCTCATGTCCAGCCATTGCGCCGAAGCGCGCCGTCTGTCCGAACAGAACGAGAAGCTGCAAGTGCAGTTGAAGGACAACCAGCGCAAGACCGAACAGCTCAACGATACGCTGGAAGCGCTGAAAGCCATCGAGCGCGGCCTGCCGGTACGGCCGTCCGCCGGCACCGGCGCGGGCGGCGGGAGCAAGGGGTGAGCGCCATGGAACACGGACCGCGCCTGCTGCTGGTGGACGACGACGCCGACCTGCTGCGCCTTTTGTCGATGCGCCTGTCGGCCAACGGCTACCGCGTGACGGGCGTGGACAGTGCGGAAGCGGCGCTGGCGCGGCTCTCGATCGAGCTGCCTTCGCTGGTCATCAGCGATGTCCGCCTGCCGGGGCGCGACGGCATGGCGCTGTTCCAGCAGATCCGCCAGCAATACCCCGCCCTGCCGGTGATCCTGCTCACCGCCCACGGCACCATTCCCGACGCGGTGGAAGCGACCACACTGGGCGCCTACGCCTACCTGACCAAACCTTTCGACGCCAAGCTGCTGCTGGAGCGCATCGAGCAGGCCCTGAGCCTGAGCGCCCCGCCGGCCGCCACGCCATCCAGCGACGAGAGCTGGCGCGAGGAGATCGTCAGCCGCAGCCAGTCCATGGCCGAGCTGCTGGCCGAAGCGCGCCTGGTGGCCGTCTCCGACGCCAGCGTGCTGATACGCGGCGAAAGCGGCACCGGCAAGGAATTGCTGGCGCGCGCCATCCACCGCGCCAGCCGGCGCGCCACCGCGCCCTTCATCGCCGTCAACTGCGGCGCGATTCCCGAGCAGCTGCTCGAATCCGAACTATTCGGTCATGTAAAAGGTGCCTACACCGGCGCGGTGGCCAGCCGCGAAGGCCTGGTGCAGGCGGCCGATGGCGGCACCCTCTTCCTCGACGAGATCGGCGATATGCCGCTGCTGCTGCAGGTGAAGCTGCTGCGCGTGCTGCAGGAGCGCGTAGTGCGCCAGCTCGGCTCCGATGCGGGGCGGCCGGTCGATGTGCGCATCCTGTCCGCCACCCACCGCGACCTGGACGCGGCCATGCTGGAAGGCCAGTTCCGCGAAGACCTGTACTACCGTTTGAACGTGATCACCCTGACCCTGCCGCCGCTGGCACAGCGGCGCGAAGATATCGGCCTGCTGGCGACGCGCTTCCTGCACGCGCTGGCCGCCAAGTACCAGAAATCGGTGAAAGGCTATGCGCCCGACGCGCTGGAAGCGCTGACGCGGGCTTCCTGGCCCGGCAATGTGCGCCAGCTGTATAACGTGGTGGAACACGTCTGCGCGCTGGCGACGGCGCCGCTGGTGCCGCTCTCGCTGGTGCAGCGCGCCCTGCGCGTGCCCTCGCTGGAGGTGCTCAGCTATACCGAGGCCAAGCAGCGCTTCGAGCGCAATTACCTGGTGCAGCTGCTCAAGCTGACCGATGGCAATGTCGCCGACGCCGCCCGCCTGGCCGAGCGCAACCGCACGGAGTTCTACCGCCTACTGCAGAAATACGACCTGAACGCCAGTCAATTCCGCACCGAAAACGCCGCTGTCGCCCCGGAGCGACAGGAATAACTCTTGCAATATCAAGCACTTAATCGTAGGACGGTGAAATCTGTCGCTGTATCACGACAGATTCGCCGGGTTTTCCGCCCCGAATTCCGCTGCAAAATCAGCCCACCGCCTCAAGTCCTTGATTTCATGGAAATTTTTAAAGCTGGCACGCCCTTTGCTATATGAGCAGTAACGTCACACGGCGTTTCCATCCACTCAAAGGAGATAAGAGCATGCGTAAAACCAATCTGATCGCTACCCTGCTGACCGCCGCCGCCCTGGGCACCGCTTCGCTGGCCGCCGTTGCCGCTGATCCGCAACAAGACGCCGCCCTGGCAGGCGCAGGCGCCACCACCGATGCCGCGCTGGCCGCGAAAGTGAAGGCCGCTCTGGCCGACCAGAAACAGATCAACGTCAGCAGCACCCAAGGCGTGGTCGTACTGAGCGGCACTGTCGCCAACACCGATGTCGGCACCAAGGCGATTCAGGCTGCCTCCGCCGTGGCTGGGGTCAAGGAAGTGAAAAGCGAACTGACCGTCGCCAGCAAATAAGCTTTCCCCGTTGTACCCGTAGTGCCCGTAGTACCGCAGTGAGTTGTACCCAGAGAGTAGTAGAAGTACCTCCCCTTACCGGGCGCTGTTCACCGACAGCGCCCGCTTTTTTTTGGGGGGGGAGGCAAGGGCAAAAGGACTCTTTGACATTAATCAAACAATGTCCACCCTGGTGTCAGGCACCAAGGTCGGACATTTGCTGATCTAAATCAAAGAATGTCCGACTCCAGTGCCTGACACCAGGGTGGACATTGTTTGATTTGGCGCAAACGGGGCGGGAGCCCTTAGCTGAGGTTTTCGAGGCGGATGCGGGTGACGCTGCCGACTACGGTCGGCAGGGCTTCCATCTTGGCGATGGCCGCGTCGACATGCTTTTCCTGGGTCTGGTGGGTCAGCATGATGATGTCGGTGTGGGTGTCGCCTTCGGCCGGCTCTTTTTGCAGCATGGCGTCGATCGAGATGCCACCGTCGGCCAGGATGCGGGTCAGGTCGGCCAACACGCCGGGACGGTCGGCCACATGCAGTCGCAGGTAGTAGCTGCTGGTGATCTCGCTCATCGGCAGGATGGCGATATCGGTCAGCGCATTCGGCTGGAAGGCCAGGTGCGGCACGCGGTGCTCGGGATCGGCCGTGGCCAGGCGGGTGATGTCGACCAGGTCGGCGATCACGGCGGAGGCGGTCGGCTCGGCGCCGGCGCCTTTGCCGTAGTACAGCGTGGCGCCGATGGCGTCGCCGTGCACCAGCACCGCGTTCATCGCGCCTTCGACATTGGCGATCAGGCGCTTGGCCGGAATCAGCGTCGGGTGCACGCGCAGTTCGATGCCTTCGGTGCCGTTGACCACGGTGCGCTTGGTGATGCCCAGCAGCTTGATGCGGTAGCCCAGCTGTTCGGCGTATTTGATATCCACCGCCTGCAGCTTTGTGATGCCTTCCACGTGGGCTTTGGCGAATTGCACCGGAATGCCGAAAGCGATGGCCGACATGATGGTGGCCTTGTGCGCGGCGTCCACGCCTTCGATGTCGAAGGTGGGGTCGGCTTCGGCATAGCCCAGCTTCTGCGCTTCCTTCAGCACGGTGTCGAAATCCAGGCCCTTGTCGCGCATCTCGGACAGGATGAAGTTGGTGGTGCCGTTGATGATGCCGGCGATCCATTCGATGCGGTTGGCGGTCAGGCCTTCACGCAGCGCCTTGATGATGGGGATGCCGCCGGCAACCGCCGCTTCGAAAGCGACCATCACGCCCTTGGCTTGCGCCGCGGCGAAGATTTCGTTGCCATGGGTGGCCAGCAGTGCCTTGTTGGCGGTGACGACGTGCTTGCCGTTGGCGATCGCCTTCAGCACCAGCTCCTTGGCGATGCCGTAGCCGCCAATCAGCTCGATGACGATGTCGATCTCGGGATCGTTGACGATCTCGTTACCGTCCGCCACCACGCGCACTTTGCCGCCGGTCAGTTCAGTGGCACGCGTGGTATTCAGGTCGGCCACGGCCACGATTTCAATGCCGCGGCCAGCGCGGCGCGTAATCTCTTCCTGATTACGGGACAGTACGTTGAAGGTGCCGGAACCGACGGTGCCAATGCCTAACAGGCCTACTTTGATGGGTTTCATAAATCTCGTTTGAGTACGGCGCCGGCTGGCCGGCGCGGTTGATCGGTTAGCCCTGTCGCTTTCGGTAGCCGTCCAGGAAGCGGGCGATGCGGCCGAAGGCGTCGCTCATGTCATCGGTATTCGGCAGGAACACGACGCGGAAGTGGTCCGGCGCGATCCAGTTGAAACCCGTGCCTTGAACGATCAGGACTTTTGTTTCAGCCAGCAGGTCGTAAGCGAACTGCTGGTCATCCGCGATCGGGTAGATCTTCGGATCGAGACGCGGGAACATGTACAGCGCCGCTTTCGGCTTGACCACGCTGACGCCGGGAATCTCGGTCAGCAGCTGGTAAGCGAGATCGCGTTGCTTGAGCAGGCGCCCGCCCGGCCCCACCAAATCTTGTATGCTCTGGTAGCCGCCGAGTGCAGTCTGGATGGCAAACTGCCCCGGTGCATTGGCGCAAAGACGCATCGATGCCAGCATGTTCAGGCCCTCGATATAGTCTTTGGCATGCTTCTTTTCGCCCGATACCACCATCCAGCCGGCACGGTAGCCGCAGGACCGGTAGTTCTTCGACAGGCCGTTGAAGGTCACGCACAGCACGTCCTCGCACAGGGAGGCGATGGAGGTGTGCTGGTTGCCGTCGTACAGCACCTTGTCGTAGATTTCGTCGGCGTAAATGATGAGCTGGTGCTGGCGCGCCAGCTCGATGATCTGCAACAGCACCTCGTCCGGGTACAGCGCCCCGGTCGGGTTGTTGGGGTTGATGACGACGATGGCCTTGGTGTTCGAGGTGATCTTGCGGCGCATGTCCTCGATGTCGGGGAACCAGTCCTGCTGCTCGTCGCAGATATAGTGCACCGGACGGCCGCCGGACAGGCTGACCGCCGCCGTCCACAGCGGATAGTCGGGCGCCGGCACCAGCACTTCGTCGCCGTTGTTGAGCAGCGCGTTCATCGACATCACGATCAGCTCGGAGGCGCCATTGCCCAGGTAGATGTCGTCGATGCCGACATCGGCGATGTTCTTGCTCTGGGTGTAGTGCATGACGGCCTTGCGCGGCGCGAACATGCCTTTGGAATCGGTATACCCGGCCGCATTGGGCAGGTTGACCATCATATCGTGGACGATTTCGTCGGGCGGATCGAAGCCGAACACCGCCAGGTTGCCGATATTCAGCTTGGTGATCTTGTGGCCCTCTTCCTCCATCTGGCGCGCCTTTTCCGGCACCGGACCACGAATTTCATAACAGACTTCCGCCAGCTTGTTCGATTTTTGAATCGGTCGCAAAATCACATCCCTATCTCGTCTGAGGCCCAATGGCGCCGGGCGCGCGGCCCGATGCTGCATTGCGAAAATACCCATTCTGCCGAAAGCGCTTGATTTAATCAACCTTCCGGGTCCGTAAATAAAAGGTAAACGTTACAATAGGCGCTCTTTTGCGAACAGATACGCGCCGCCTGGCGTGAAATAGTCCCCATGAAGCTCCATTCCAACAGCACCCAACAATACCAGACCGTGACCGGCTACTTCGCCGGCGGCGTGGAAATCAACGCCAAACCTTTCGATTACAGCCTGCTGGTGCTGCCGGAAACGGCGCCGCGCGCCTGGAATGTGGCACGCTTCGAGGAGCTGGGCCAGGAACACTTCGAGCAGATGCTGGCCGACGCGCCCGACGTGGTCATCCTCGGCACCGGCGAGCGGCAGCGCTTCGTGCATCCGAAACTGACCGCGCCCCTGACCGAGCGCCGCATCGGCGTCGAGTGCATGGACACCAATGCCGCCTGCCGCACCTATAACATCCTGATGGGTGAAGGGCGCAAGGCCATGCTCGCGCTGATCATCGAAAAACCGGCTGCTTGAAAACGGCTGGAGTTGCCCCAACATAAAAACACTAACAAGAACATCAACCACCCCGCCCAGGAGAAACGCTGTGGCTGAACGCCCCACCCTCGCCCCCTTAGCCGATTTTTCCGCTGCCATGACCAGCGGCCAGACCTTCCAGCTCAGCGGCCGTCCGGCCCAATACACCGTGCTGTATTTCTACCCGAAGGACAATACGCCGGGCTGCACCACCGAGAGCATGGCTTTCCGCGACCTGCACGAGCAGTTCGCCAAGGCCGGCGCCGAGATCTACGGCATCAGCCGCGATTCGCTGCGCTCGCACGAGAACTTCAAGGCCAAGCTGGAACTGCCTTTCGAACTGATCTCCGATCCGGAAGAAGCCTTATGCCAGCAGTTCGGCGTCATGAAGCTGAAACAAATGTATGGCAAGCAGGTACGCGGCATCGAGCGCAGCACGTTTGTGATTGACGCTACCGGCAAAATAGTGAAAGAATGGAGAGGCGTGAAGGTGCCAGGTCACGTCGATGAAGTGCTGGAATTTGTGGCAAGCCAGGCTTGATAAGGGGCGCGCTGCAGGCTCCGCACGAGTGCTAAACCGCAGCAAATAAAAGACCATTTTGAGTCAACAGAGTTCTTCCTCTCACTGTACCCGGTGGCCGCAGGGCCACCACCCGGTATGTTTAACGGGCCAGATCAGCGCCCGCAGGCAGCCTTATTATTCCGATTTACCGCATCCATCCCGCGCTCCGTCCCCGTGGCGGCCAAGCGCGGGCGGAACTTTTTCAGATTGAGATCCTGATGCCACTGCCAAAACTGCCTAGCAAGCCAGCCACCCTGCTGCTGGCCAAAGATTATCCGAAGGCGAGCGGAGCGAATCCGATCCCCTTCCCCGCCGAAGAAGTAGCAGCGCCCGCGCCGAAGAAAGCGGCCACCAAGGCGGTTGCCAAAACCGTGAAAGCCAAAGCAGTTACGCCCGCGGCCGAACCGGCCGTGGCCAAGAAAACCAGCAAGAGCAAGGCGGCCATCCTGGTCGCGCCGGCCACACCCGTGGTCGAAGCGCCGGCTCCTGCCCGCGCCAAAGCCACGCCGGCCGCGCGCGGCAAAGCCACGCCACTCAAGGCCGAAGCACCGCATCCGGCCAAACACAAGCCGGTGGAAGTGGTGCTCAAGTCGTCCACCAGCCGCCATGCCGACCAGATCGGCATCACCAAGCTGTTCGTACTCGACACCAATGTGCTGATGCACGACCCGTCCTCGCTGTTCCGCTTCGAAGAGCACGACGTCTATCTGCCGATGATGACGCTGGAAGAGCTGGACAACCACAAGAAGGGCATGTCCGAGGTGGCGCGCAATGCGCGCCAGGTCTCGCGCACCCTCGACGCGCTGGTCGCCAATACCGACGACGGCGCCATCGAACAAGGCATCCCGCTGTCCAAGCTGGGCAACAAGGACGCCAAGGGCCGCCTCTACTTCCAGACCCGCCTGCAGGTCGCCGACCTGCCGGAAGGCCTGCCGCAAGGGAAGGCCGACAACCAGATCCTGGCCGTGGTGCGCTCGCTGGAAGCGGAGCAGCCGGGACGCGCCGTGGTGCTGGTGTCGAAAGACATCAATATGCGCATCAAGGCGCGCGCGCTCGGTCTGCCGGCCGAGGACTACTTCAACGACCATGTGCTGGAAGACACCGACCTGCTGTACTCGGGCATCGTCCAGCTGCCGGACGATTTCTGGAACAAGCATGGCAAGGACATGGAGTCGTGGCAGGAGAACAAGCACGGCCAAAGCGCCACCTTCTACCGCGTGACCGGGCCGTTCGTGCCGTCGCTGCTGGTGAACCAGTTCGTGTTCCTGGAGCCGAAGAGCGGCGAAACGCCTTTCTACGGCCAGGTCAAGCAGATCAACGGCAAGACCGCCGTGCTGCAGACCCTGCGCGACTATAGCCACAACAAGAACAGCGTGTGGGGCGTGACCGCGCGCAACCGCGAGCAGAACTTCGCGCTGAATCTGTTGATGAATCCCGAGTGCGATTTCGTCACTCTGCTGGGCCAGGCCGGTACCGGCAAGACCCTGCTGGCCCTGGCCGCCGGCCTGGCGCAGGTGCTGGAAACCAAGCTGTATAACGAGATCATCGTCACCCGCGTCACGGTACCGGTGGGCGAAGATATCGGCTTCCTGCCCGGCACCGAGGAAGAGAAGATGTCGCCATGGATGGGCGCTTTCGACGACAACCTCGAAGTGCTCAACAAGTCCGACGGCGAAGGCGGCGAATGGGGCCGTGCCGCGACCCAGGATCTGATCCGTTCGCGCATCAAGATCAAGTCGCTCAACTTCATGCGCGGCCGCACCTTCGTCAACAAGTTCCTGATCATCGACGAGGCGCAGAATCTGACGCCGAAGCAGGTCAAGACCCTGGTGACGCGCGCCGGTCCCGGCACCAAGATCCTCTGCCTGGGCAATATCGCGCAGATCGACACGCCTTACCTGACCGAGGGTTCGAGCGGCCTGACCTACGTAGTGGACCGCTTCAAAGGCTGGTCGCACAGCGGCCACGTCACCCTGGCGCGCGGCGAGCGTTCACGCCTGGCCGACCACGCGAGCGACGTGCTGTAAGCGCCGCCCGCTGCATCTGCAAGCCCCGCCAAGTGCGGGGCTTTTTCATGCGCGCCTGCTTTTCGCGCGGCGCCACAGCTTGCGGCCGCCGAAGAACAGCGCCAGCAGGATCAGGCTCCAGGGAATGATGTAGGCCAGGCCCACCACCGCGCTGGCGATGCCTTGCGAGAGGTTGCCGACAAATTCGTCGCAGGCGCGGGCGATGGGCGACCAGAAGGAGCGGCTGCGCTGCGAGTAGATGGCGACGCTCAGCACATCGAGGTTGACGCGCTCCAGCAGGCGCGCGTTCTCGCCGCTGGCCTGCTCCAGTTCCGATTGCACGGCGGCCAGCTCTTTCGATACCTTGATCAGATTGTCGGCGTTATTGGCCGAGCGGCTTTCCAGGTCTTCCAGCTTGCGCTGGTAGGAGCGCAGCATGGCCAGGCGCTTTTCGCTGTCGGCGATGGGACGGGCCAGATCTTCGGCCCGCGTCTCCTGGCGCGCCACCGTGCCGCCGGCCGTGGCCAGGGCGCTCAGGCGCGCCACGGCTTCCGGCTTGGCGCGCATGCGGATATGGGCCTGCTTGTCGCGCCCCGTATCCAGACTGGCGTCGAGCAGCACGCAGCCTTGCTGCGCCTCGGCATTGCAGGCGGCAACCAGCTTGTCCATCAGTGGCTTGACCGCGTCTTCGGCGGCATCGACGGCGATGCTGTGTTCATAAGCCAGGTGCTTGCCGCGCGGCTGGCTCGCGCTGGCCGCGCCGCCTTGCGCGCCGCCCGCCTCCTGTTTCGAGGAGCAGGCGCTCAGCAGCGCCAGCAGCGCCGCCATCAAAATAAAACGTTTCACAGCAGAATCCTTGAATGAAAAACAAATCATAGCAGCAATCGCCTGCCCCTCCGCGCCCCCAATGAACTGTTAACATATAAGCAAAATTGCGCGCAAAAGCAGCTAAAATACCCCAAAAGCATCGCTAACCCAAGGAGGCCTCAAATGGAAATACGCGAATGGATCAGGGCATCGCTGCCGGTACTGGATTCGAGCATGGCTTACCGCGCGCTGGGCAGGGCCGGCGACACACCGGTGCTGTTCTTGCACGGGAACCCCTCCTCCTCCCATATCTGGCGCGACATCATGCCCGAGGTGGCGCCGGGCCGCTGGTGCGTGGCGCCCGACCTGATCGGCTTTGGTGCGTCTGGCAAGCCGGACATCGCCTACAGTTTTCAAGACCAGGCGCGCTATCTGGATGCCTTTATCGAAAAAATGGGACTGCAGCGCTTTTATCTGGTGGCGCAGGACTGGGGCAGCGCGCTGGCCTTCCACTTCGCCGCCCGCCATCCGCAGCGCGTGCTGGGGCTGGCCTTCATGGAATTCATGCGGCCCATATCCTCCTGGGAGGACTTCCATCCGCAGCCCCAGGTGCGGCAGCTGTTCCGCCAATTCCGCACACCGGGCGAAGGCGAGGCGCTGATCCTGGAGCAGAACGTCTTCATCGAAAAAGTGCTGCCCAGTTCCGTGATCCGCCAGCTGGATGAAGAGGAAATGGCGGCCTACCGCGCGCCCTTCCCCACACCCGAGTCGCGCCGCCCGATACTGGCCTTGCCGCGCCAGTTGCCGGTCGCGGGCGAACCGGCCGATGTCTTTGAACTGATCGCGGCCAACGACCGTGCCCTGCGCGCCTCCACCTATCCCAAGCTGCTGTTCCAAAGCGCGCCTGGCGTGCTGACGCCGCCCGCCGTGGCGCAAGCCTATGCCGCCGCGCTGCATAACTGCCGGCTGGTGGACCTGGGTGCGGGGCGCCACTATGTGCAGGAAGACCACGCCCAGCGCATCGGCCAGGAAATCGCCGACTGGATAAATTCGCAGGCCTAGCTTGACCTTCCCTCAGTGGGAAGGCTTACAGTGGCGCCATCAACCCTGCGAAAGGAGCTTCAAATGTATGAACTGCAAGTGGAAAACATGAGCTGCGGCCATTGCATCGCCAAGGTCAGCGATGCGGTACGCGCGCTGGACATGACGGCCGGCGTGGAAATCGACCTGGCCAACAAAAAAGTGATGGTGGACAGCAGCGCCTCGCTGGACGAGGTGAAGGCGGCCATCGTGCAAGCCGGCTACCCCGTTAGCGCTGCAATCTAAAGCAATGTGCCGGTATGGAGCGCGCGCGCCATACCGGCTTCATCCTTAACCGCCGTAAGGGATATATTCAATCCCCTTGGCGACAATCTCGGCCAGAGCGCCACGGTTTTCATGACCGTCAGCAAAGAAATTCAATGCCTGTGCCGCCGTGGTGCCATTTTTCAGCGCGTCCAGCCAAAACTTTTTGCCATCCGGTTCAGGCGCACGATGCAGCACATTGTCATACAGCCTGTTCACCAGCTCCTCGTGGCTCGGATTCTCGCCATACAGGCGGACCGCCTCCGGCGACGACATGAAGAATTTACCGACTTCCTCAATCGTCATGCCCTTATCCATATACGACATCCAGAAACCGAGTCCTTCCTTGTCAGGCACGCGGTTATATGCCGCCTGATACAAGCGATAGATATTCCCCGCATTACCCTCAATATCCAGGGCAATATTGGCGTCCTTGAACTTCACGCGCTCAACACTGCTCAGATTGAAAATACCGTCATCGCTGACCAGGCTGAAACCCGCGTCGCTACGGTTAATCGTGTACGCAGCGCGCAGGCCTTGCAGCCCCAGCGTATCCAGTCCGGCGCCGCCATCGATGTTGTTGTTGGCAGCCGTCGGCGCCAGCGTATCGTTGTTCGCGCTACCCGTGACTTTGGCAAATGGCTCATATTCCACGATGGACCACAGGCGGCCATATTGGCTCACATCATTCCATTGGCCGGCAACGCCCAATCCGCCATCGGGTGCGGGCCAGGCTTCCAGCCCCATGCCGACCGCGTCCTGGTCGCCGCTGTTATCAGGCTCGCTGCCCCATTTACCATGGCCCCAGTTACTGTACGAGAAAGCTGTGCCGTCGCTCCACTCCCAGTTATTTTCGCTGGCGATATCATTCAAGCCCAGCCACAGGTAAGAGGCATCGCCGCCATCCGCACTGACCGGCGCGCCAGCATGGCCGTTGGAAACGAGGTGTTTCGACACCGCCGTATAGATCGCGGTATTTTCAGCGGCGGAGGTAATGGTGGCCAGATGGCCTCCCAGGCGTTTGGCGTTGGCATTGGCGGCGCTCCAGTCCAATGCCTCTTCAACCAGGCGATAAGTATGATCGCCAATTGCGAACGTAAATCGAGACATAGTTATACTCCAAAGTTACATTAATTGCACAAATAGAATAAATGCAATTTATTGTACCTCAGAAATATAATTTGCAGTACTCTCAAGCATCAAGTACCGCGTAGTGCCGGAAAATACCTTCTTCGCTGAAGGGCAAGCGCCTTGCGGACGCGAGATAGGCGGCAATGCGCGGACGGCATGCCACCTTGTCGCGCAAGGCCAGCAGGCCGGGCCAGGCGGCTTGCTGGCCTGCCATCGCCTTGGGAAAGGCGTAGCCCAAGCCTGCCATCAGCTGGAAGAGCGACAGGTCCACATAAGACAGGCGCGATCCCGCCATGAAGCCGCCACGGCCTGGATTGTCCTGCAAGACCTGCTCGAAATAGCCGAGGTACTTGGGGATGCGCGCGGTAGTAAAGTCGCGGGCGCGCTGCTGGGCTTCCTTTTTCTGGTCTTCGTAATACAGATTGGTGGAGATCGGGTGATGGCAGTCGTGCGCTTCGTTGACGATGTCGGCGATCGTCAGCTGCAGCTGGTTGCACCACAGTCGGCCCGCCTCGCTGCGCGGCGCCAGGCCATGATGCGCGCCCAGGTACAGCAGGATATTCGCGGTCTGGCCGATCAGCAGGCTACCCGCCTTGAGCACCGGTGGCGCATACGAGGCATGCTTGGCCTGCGCCGGATCGATCGCTGCCAGCATCTGCGGCATGCCCTTGGGTTCGCGCGCGACATCGCGGTAAGGCACGCCCGCCTCCTCCAGCGCCAGCCGCACGAACTCACCCCGTCCTTGAATGCTCGGCCAGTAATACAGGATGTATGGCTGCATATGCCTCCCCTTATCGCGTCGTGCCGATTGTAGCGGCTTGCGCCTGCGCCTGTAGCCACGCTGCGACTGCCGCCACAGCGGGCGCGGGCTCGCGGCCGGAGGGATGTACCAGGTAGTAGGCGAAATTATCCAGCACCGGACCGAAAGGCGCTTGCAGCAAACCCATCGCCATCTCATCCCGCACCAGAGCCAGGGAGATCAGGGCCACGCCCTGCCCCGCCACGGCGGCCTGGATGGCGTGACTTTCATCGGTATAGCGCACGCCGCTGCCCGTATCGAGCTGGGTCATGCCTGCCGCCTGCGCCCAGCGCGCCCAGGTCAGGGCGCCGCGAAAGCCGCGCTGCCAGTCGAAGTGGATCAGATTCTGGCGCAGCAGGTCGGCGGGGCGGCGCAGCTTGAGACGGGTGCTCGCCACCGGCGCAAAGCCGGCTGACATCAGCCAGGCGGCATCCAGTCCCGGATAATGGCCGCTGCCGCCGCGCACGGCCAGATCGGCGGCGCCACCCAGCAGATCAACCGGCTGCCCGGTGGCCTGCACATGCAGATCGATCTGGGGATGCGCCTGCTGAAAGCCGGCCAGCCTTGGCACCAGCCACTTGGCGGCGAAGGCCGGTATGACGGACAGCGTGACCGTGCTGCGGGCGCGCTGCTTGAGGCGCTCGACGCCGGCCGCCATCACATCCAGCCCTTCCCGTACCGCTTGCAGCAGCAACTGGCCTGCCGCCGTCAATTCCACAGCGCGCGTCTTGCGCAGGAACAGCGGGCAGCCCAGTTCCTCTTCCAACGCGCGTACCTGGTGGCTGACGGCGGTCGCGGTGACGGCCAGCTCCTCGGCCGCCATCTTGAAGCTTTGCAGGCGCGCCGCCGCTTCGAAGGTGCGCAGCGCGGAGAGGGAGGGAAGGCGTCGTTTCATGGCGTTGAATATACCTGAACAAAACTCATCCGTAAGAAAAAAAATGATCGTTTGTCCGGATCCGTGCCAAGCCCCACAGTAGAGTCTATCGAGACCTCACAGAAAAGGATGAAACACTATGACTACCCTTCTGCATATTGATTCCAGCGCCCGCTCCGGCTGTTCCGGCAGCGATCCTTACGGCTCCCATACGCGGCGCCTGAGCCAGCGCTTCGTGGACCGCTGGCGGGAGCAAGATCCTGAAGCGAAAATCATCTATCGTGATGTCGGCACGCTGCCGCCCGCGCCGGTCACCGGCAACTGGATACATGCCGCCTTCACGCCGCCCGCCAAACGCGAAGCGTGGATGCATGCGGTGCTGGCCGAAAGCGATGCGCTGATCGACGAACTGCTGCAGGCCGACGTGATCGTGGCCGGCGTGCCGATGTATAACTTTGGCCCACCCGCCCAATTCAAAGCCTATATCGACAATATCGTGCGCGTCGGCCGCACCTTCGGCTTCGACCGCAGCCGTGCCGGCGATCCATACTGGCCGCTGCTGGCGCAAGCAGGCAAGAAGCTGGTGGTCCTGTCCTCGCGCGGCGACCATGGCTACGGCGAGGGAGAGCGGATTGCCGCCATCAATCATGTGGAGCCGTCGCTGCGCACAGCTTTCGGCTATATGGGGATACGGGAGAGTTTTGGCGCCGCCATCGAGTACGACGAATTCGGCGATGAGCGCCTGGCGCAATCCATCGCCCGCGCCGAGGCGGACGTGGATGGCCTGGTACTGCGGCTGGCCCCGCAAAGGGGGCGCGCCGCAGCATGAGGGGATTACTGAGCGTTGCGGCGGCGGCGCGCAGCCACGCCGGCAATGCCCAGGCCTGCCAGCAGCATGGCGTAGGTGCCGGGTTCCGGTACGGCCGTCACGGAAGACAGGTACAGATCGTTCACAGTCGGCCATACGCCCGCTTGCGCGGTCAGCTTGACCGTCAGTTCCAGCAGCTTGCCGGTGGAGACGAAGCCGATGAAGGACGATTGGGTCGGTTTATTGATGGTGTAGGTCGCCAGCTTGCCGAATTCGTCCTTGGCGGTCAGCGTGATGCTGTTGGCGGCTGCGTAGACACCGGCCGAATTGCTGCCGAAGGCAAACAGGCCGGCGCCATTCACCTTGCCGCCAAAGTCGGTAAAGGTGATGGTGTCGGTGCGGTTGTCGGTGGTCAGCCAGCCATCCACGCTGCTGCCGGTGCCGCCCCAGAACGAATCCGAGTTGGGGCCGACTTTGGCGGTGTACTTGTAGGCACCGGCGGAACGCGACAGCGGCCCCTGGATCGGGTCAACCGATATATCGTTGAAGCTGTCTAGGCCAGACACCGTCACAGCGCCGCGATAATCGTACTTGTCGGTATACACCTTGATATCGGCATTGGCCGCGCCCGCAGCCAACAGCATTGCACCCACGGCGATTGATTTAAAGGTATGGGACATCATAAGCAAGGCAACTCCTCTCTAGATAGTGCGTTGTTTAAGATAAAAGCCACTACGCTTTTACTGTATCCCAGCCACGAAAACGATGCAATAATTTCAATGAAATAATTTCAACAAGGTTGTTTTTGCATTGTTGCGTATTGACAAACCCAACAGGACACGGCAGGCGCCACGGTTATAATCGGGTGTGAAATTTCGCTACCGAAAGCACGCATGCCTCCTGTCCCGCCGCTGGAATTGCATACCATCGTCCTGATCGCCGCCGCCGGCCTGTTCGCCGGGGTACAGAATGCGCTGGCCGGCGGTGGTTCCTTCATCACCTTTCCCGCCCTGCTGCTGGCCGGCCTGAATCCGCTGGCGGCGAATATGACCTCCACCATCGCCATGTTCCCCAGCCAGGCCACGTCCGCCGTGGCCGGGCGCAAGCTGGTGGACGATGTGGGACCGCTCACTTTCCGCCAGATGTTCCTGATCAGCGTGGTGGGCGGCGTGCTGGGCGCCATCCTGCTGCGCATTACGCCGCCGACCTTCTTTGCGCGCCTGGTGCCCTGGCTGGTGCTGTTCGCCACCTCGATGTTCGCCTGGGGCGCTTTCCGCAAGCAGCCCATGCACGCCGCCAGCAGCATGCCGAAAGGCGTGCTGATACTGGTGCAAAGCTGCATCGCCATCTATGGCGGCTACTTCGGCGGCGGCATCGGCTTCCTGATGCTGGCCGCGCTGACCATCGCCGGACAGCAGATCCGCGCCGCCACCGCCACCAAGAATATGCTGGCGATGGCGATGAACGCGGCGGCCACCGCCATCTTCGCTTTTTCCAGCCTGATCAGCTGGCCCGCCGCGCTGGCCCTGTGCGCGGGCGGCATTGCCGGCGGCCTGGCCGGCTCCTGGCTGATCTACCGCCTGCCGCCGCGCCTGATGCGCATTTTCGTCGTCATCGTGGGCGCGCTGCTGACCGTCTATATGTTCCTGCGCTGACGGTCCGCGCCCGGGCTCAGAAGCTGGCGCGCAGGGTCAGGCGGAAGTTGCGCCGCTCGGCCGGGTGGTAATGCACATCCTGCACGCCTTCGGCCGCTTCGCCCGGCAGGCGCGAGGCGTAGAAGTAGTCGATATCGCTGGCCTTGCGGTCGAACAGATTGAACACGTCCAGCGACAGCTGCCAGTTGCGGTTGAAGCGGTAGCCCGCGCGCAGATAGGCAATCGCCGTGCCCTTGGAACGCTGGCTATTGTCCTCGATCAGCGGACGCGGGCCGAAATAGCGCATCTGGAAAGCGCCCGACCAGGGGCCGATATCGTTCACCGTGGCGCCAAAGGATGCCACCTTCTCCACCGCGCCGGGGATATGGTCGCCGGCTGGATCGGCTTCGCTGTAGCGGCCGCGCGAGTATGCCAGGTCCAGGTCGAACAGCAGCCAGCTGCGCGCCACGTAATGGTTATTCAGCTCGATGCCGGAACGCTTGCTGGCGCGGCTCGGCGCCGTGTCGCCCGCGTCGCCCGAGAACACCAGTTCCGAGGCCGAACGCAGCTTCCACAGCGCCAGCGAGCTTTGCAGGCCGGGCAGCATTTCGCTGCGCACGCCGATTTCCCCGCCGCGCGTGCGCACCAGCGGCGTCACCGGCTCGATCGGCTCGCGCTCCTTCGGCGACAGGTGGGCCGTGGTGCCGCGCGCGTCGTTGCTGTGGAAGCCGGAACCGTAGTTCAGGAAGAATTCGGTGCTCTGCCATGGTCCCAGCACGAAGGACAGCTTGGGCGAGGTGATATGGGCGTTCACCTTGCCCGAGTTTTCCGCGATATTGCTGGCGACGTCGAAGCGGTAGCTGTCGTAGCGCAGGCCGGCGATGCTGCGCAGCCATGGCGTCCAGTGCAGGGTGTTCTCGTAGTAGGCGGCCAGGCTGGCTTCCTTCACCTTCGATTCGCTGACGGTGCTCAGCACCTGCTGGTTCTTGGTGGCCAGCAGCGACAGTGGCGAGATATGGTCGTAACGCCCTTGCGCGCCGATCTTGTGGCTCATGCTGAAACCGCCCAGCGTGGCCGGCCAGCTGTGCGAGGCGGCAAAGCCCAGCATGCGGCGGCGCTCCGTCTGGCGGTTCTGGTCACCGTTTTCCGGATCGTCGAGGAAGTAGGTGTGGTTGTTGAACAGGGTCAGGTCGGAGCGCACGGCATACACATTGGCCTGGCTCTGCGCCTCGCCGCTGCGGCGCTTCCATTCTCCGGACAGGCTGTAACGCGCGGTGCGGCCGCCGTCCGTCGGGTCGATGGCGTCGAACGGGTTCAGCGCCCCGCTTTCCACCGCGCGCAGCGGAATCTGGTTGCTGGCGTGCCAGGAACCCTTGTACGCCATGGCCGTGACGGCATACTGGTCGGCGCCGCTCACGGTGCTGTAGCGCAGCACGCCGCTGTTCTTGCGGAAGGCTTCGGGATGCACCCACGGACCGTCGTTATGCGCCAGCTCCAGGCCATACAGCAGCGTACCGCCGGCGGCCGCGCTGGAACCGGCCAGCATGCCGCGCATATAGCGGTTTTCACCGACGGTCAGGGTCGCCATATTCTGTTTCAGCTGGTTGAACAGGGACATATGTGCCGCGCCGGCCGAAGCGAAGTCGCCTTCCTCCGCGTAGTATGGGCCTTTGCGGTAGGCGATGCGCTCCACCAGTTCAGGAATCAGGAAATTCAGGTCGGTATAGCCCTGGCCATGGGCATGGGTGCGCATATTCACCGGCATGCCGTCGACAAAGGTGGCGAAGTCGGTGCCGTGGTCGAGATTGAAACCGCGCAGGAAGTATTGGTTGGCCTTGCCGTCGCCGCTGTGCTGGGTGACGATCACGCCGGGAACGAATTCGAGCAGCTCGCCGGGGCGCAGGGCCGGACGGTTGGCGATCAGGGCGGCCTTGACCTGGCCCTGGCTGGCGGCGTCCGAGGTGCCGACGCTGTTGTTGTAATGGCCGGTGACTTCCACCACGTCCAGCGGGACGGCGGGAACGGTTTTCTCCGCCTCTGCGGCGTGGGCGTATGGGAAGGCGGCCAGCAGGGATGCGGCCAGAATGGTGCTGCGCACAGTCATGGAAAATCCATCTTTGAATGCAATCCGGCCCACCTCCCCGTGGGCGCGATTGAACAGAAGCGCGGGATGGCGCGCTTCCACCTGTCTGGCCGGTATCCGGGCTGGCAAGTCGGACCATCCCACCTTCCCATGCCAAATGCACAGTGGTTGTTGAGAGAGAGCCTGCCGTCGGAAGACGGCGCTTGCTTACCGTTGCGGGGGCAGCACACCTTGGCCGCGCTGCGGCCTGTGTTTCCCGTTTAACTGGGCGCGAGAATTCGCACCCGGGCACCAAACGGTGGATATTATACGTTTATTAACACGCGCCGGTCTAGTGGCAGGGTTTGCCCAGGGTCTGCAGGATGGGGCAGTCGGGGCGCTGGTCGCCGTGGCAGGAATCGGCCAGGCTGGCCAGGGTGTCGCGCATTTCACTGAGTTCGCGGATGCGCTGGTTCAGCTCATCGACATGGGCCAGGGCGATGGCCTTGACATCGGCACTGGCGCGTTCATTGTTCTGCCACAGCGAAAGCAGGTCGCGGATCTGCTCCAGCGAAAAACCCAGGTTGCGCGCGCGCTTGATGAAGCGCAGCGCGTGCAGATCCTTGTCGCCGTAGATGCGGTAGCCGCTGTCGCTGCGCCTGCTCTCGCTGACCAGTCCTATGCTTTCGTAATAGCGGATCATCTTGGCGCTGACGCCCGATGCGGTGGCCGCCTGTCCTATATTCATTCCTGCTCCTTAAGTGCTTGCCAGCGGCGCAGCAGCAAGGCGTTGCTGATCACGCTGACGGAACTGAGCGCCATCGCCGCGCCGGCCAGCATGGGATTCAGCAGGCCGAACGCCGCCAGCGGAATACCCGCCAGATTGTAGACGAAAGCCCAGAACAGGTTCTGGCGGATCTTGTTGAAGGTGCGGCGCGAGATGTCGATGGCATCGGCCACCAGCAGCGGATCGCCGCGCATCAGGGTGATGCCGGCGGCGTGCATGGCAACGTCGGTGCCGGTGGACATGGCGATGCCCACATCGGCCGCCGCCAGCGCCGGCGCGTCGTTGATGCCGTCGCCCACCATGGCGATGCGCGCGCCGGCCTGGCCTTCGGCCTTGATGCGTTCGATGTGCCGGGTCTTGTCGGCCGGCAGCAGGCCGGCGACAAAGCTGCCCACGCCGGTCTGCGCGGCCACCGCCTGGGCGCTGCCCTGGTTGTCGCCGGTGAGCATGACGGTGGCGATGCCACGGCTGTGCAGGCGGCGCACGGCGGCGGCGGCATGCGGCTTGACCTGGTCGGCAAAAGCCAGCAGGCCAAGCAACTGCTTGCCGCGCGCGTCGGCCAGCCAGGACACGGTATGGCCGCCCCGCTCCAGCACCTCGGCGCGGGCCTGCAGCGGCGCGGTATCGATCTTCTGCTCTTCCAGCAGGCGGGTACTGCCCAGCAGCAGGCGCATGCCATCCACGCTGGCGGCCAGACCGCGTCCGGCCAGGGCGGTGATGGCGCTGCCATCCAGGCTGGCCGGGGCGCCGCCCGCCTCGATGGCGCTGCGTTCCGCATCCAGCACGGCGCGCGCCAGCGAATGCTCGCTGCCGCGCTGCACGGCGGCGGCCAGCTGCAGCAGGCGCGCTTTTTCAATGCCATGCGGGATCAGGGCCGCGAGCGCCGGTTTGCCCTGGGTCAGGGTGCCGGTCTTGTCGAACACCACGGTGCCTACCTGGTAGGCCATTTCCAGCGCTTCGGCGTCCTTGATCAGGATACCGCGACGGGCCGCCACGCCGGTGCCTGCCATGATGGCGGCGGGCGTAGCCAGGCCGAGAGCGCAGGGACAGGCGATTACCAGCACCGCCACCGCATTGATGGTGGCGCGCTCGATATCGCCGCTGACGAACCACCAGCCCAGCAAGGTAAGCAGGGCCAATACCAGCACCACCGGCACGAAGACGGCGCTGACGCGGTCCACCAGGTGCTGCACCGGCGCCTTCTCGGCCTGGGCGTCTTCCACCAGGCGGATGATGCGCGCCAGCGTGGTTTCCGCGCCGGTGGCACTGGTGCGCACCAGCAGCAGGCCATCTCCGTTGATGGCGCCGCCCGTCACGCGCTCGCCCGCATGGCGCGCCACCGGCAGGCTTTCGCCGGTGATCAGGGATTCATCCACATGGCTGCTGCCCTCCACCACCTCGCCATCGACGGCGATGCGCTCGCCGGGCCGCACCACCACCAGGTCACCCAGGCGCACCTCGGCGATCGGCGTATCCACATCGCCTTGCGGGCCGCGCACCCGCGCCGACTCGGGGCGCAGGGTCTGCAGGGCACGGATGGCCGACGTGGTCTGGCGCTTGGCACGCGCTTCCAGCCATTTGCCCAGCAGGACCAGGGTAATGACCACGGCCGATGCCTCGAAATACAGGTGGGCCATGGCCCCGCCCGACAGCACCAGGTACACGCTCAAGCCATAGGCGGCGCTGGTGCCGAGGGCCACCAGCAAGTCCATATTGCCGGCGCCGGCACGCGCCGCCTTCCAGCCGGCTTTATAGAAGCGCGCGCCGAAGACGAATTGCACGGGGGTGGCCAGCAGCCATTGCAGCCAGCCGTCCAGCATCAGGTGGCCGCCGAACCAGCCGGCCACCATGGGCGCCATCAGCGGCAGGGACAGCAGGGCGGACAGGATGAGCGGCAGGGCCGACGCCGTTTCGGCGTCCTTGGCGGCGGCGCTGGGCGGCGCATCGGGCGCCACCGGCGCGGCTTCATAGCCGGCTTTTTCGACGGCCTGGCGCAGGGGGCCAAACTCCAGGGGATCGGCCGACTCGATGCGGGCCGTTTCGGTCGCCAGGTTGACGCTGGCCTTGCCCACGCCCGGCACGGCGGCCAAGGCCTTTTCAACGCGGGCAACGCAGGAGGCGCAGGTCATGCCGTCGATGCGGACGGTCTGGGTATAGGTGGAACTCGTCACGGGATACTCCTCTGCCTGAATATAACGCCAGCATCAAGTATCCCATGATGGGAAGGTCAAGCATTTTTTGCAAAACGGTTCAGCGCACCTCGCAATCGACGGCTTTGCCCTTGCCGCTGTCGCTGCCGGGATTGGCCTGGGCGGCCGGGTTGGCGGCCGCACTGAAGGCCGGCGGCGGGGTGAATTGCAGGCCCGGATTGGCCGGCAAGACAATGGGCGGCAGCGTCGTGCTGGGCACGTAGCCGAACTGGCCGGCGCTGAAATTCAACCCGCCACCACCGTTGCTGACATTGATCTGGCCCGCCACCACCTGCACATACAGGCCGGCGGGACGCGCTCCACCGGCAGGAGGCAAGGGTTGCGCCATCTGGGCCAGCTGCAGCGGCGCGGGCGGCAGGCTGTCCGGCGCCAGCGCCGCCGTGCTGGCGCCCAGGAAGCGCCGGGCCGAGGCCAGGGCCGGCGCGTCGTCCGGCGCCACATACTCGACGATAAAGGTGGTGCCGCGGATGCCGATGGTGGCGGCCGGCGTCTTGAGCGAGAATTTTTCCTTATTGCGCTGCCCCAGCAGGCCGGTGATCGAACGCAGGCCGCCCTTCACCAGACTGAAATGGGCCTGATCGCCTTCCGGCTTGCCCTTGTCGAAGCTGAAGTTCTCGATCGTCATGGTGGACGCGGGCCGCAGTGTGATTTCGCTGTTGTCGATGAAGCGCAGCATGGCGTAGGTGTTTTTCTCGGTGACGAGGGTGTCGCCGTTTTCCACCTCGGATTTGAGCGAGAGGATCTTGACCGTGCCATTGGCTTTCTTCGCCAGCAGCGGCCCGCTCAACTGCACCACCGTGCCCGCCACCGCCGCCCAGGCCTGCATCGCGGTCAGCCACAGGGCGGCGCACAAGCCGGCCTGCAGCAGCAGGCGGCCAAGGCCGGCCGCCTCAGTTGCAATACATTTTGGGTGCGGCTTTCTCATTTTTGCTTCCAGTCTTGTCGGTGGCGGAATTGCCCTTGCTGCCCTCGTCCTTCTTCTCCGGCTTCTTGTCCTCGCTCTTCGCAGCGGCCGAACCTGAGCCGGATGCATCGGCCAGCATCTGCGTCTGCGTATTGACGGCGCTGACGACCTGGTTCACCGCCTGCTGCACCGGCTTGACCGGCTCCTGCGCCGTGGGTGGCGCAATCACCTGGCAGAGCGGCAGCGAGGGCGTGAGCTGGCACAGGTCGACGCCGACCGGTGGCGTAACCGGCGGCGGCGTCACGGGAGGCGGCTCGACCGGCGGCGGGTTCACCGGCGGCGGTTCAACCGGCGGTGGTGGCGTCACCGGCGGCGGTTCCACCGGCGGCGGCGGATTGGTCGGGGGCGGCTCGACCGGCGGCGGCGGCGTCACGGGTGGCGGCTCCACCGGCGGCGGTGGATTGGTGGGCGGCGGATCGACCGGCGGCGCCGTATTCTGGTTCGGCAGCGTAAGCAGCCTGCCCGGCGCGGCTTGCACCGTGGTGGCATCCACGCCGGTAATCGACTGGCCCGCCGCCAGCTTGATAGTGCCGCTACTGGACGTGACCAGGGCGCCCGATGCGAAGGACAGCACATCCGCCGCAGAGCCGCTGGCGCCGGCCACCAGCTCGATATCGCCACTGGCGCTGCTGACCGTGCCGGCGATGCTGAGCGGGCTATGCGCCACCAGCGTGATCTTGCCGCTGTCGCTGCGCACCAGGCCAGCGGCTGGCACTTCGGTCGCGCCGGTATTGTTCAAGGTGATGGTGCCGGTATTGCCGTCGGCCAGTTTCAGCTTGTAGACCGTGAGCTTGCTGTCATAGGCGGTGTTGTTGACATTGCTGATGTTGATCGGCATGGCGCCGCTGGTGGCCGTGCTCTCCGCCGACAGGCCGGCCACGCTGGTCAGCATGGCCAGGGATGCGCCGCCAATACTGCCGCCCGCCTTCATGTCCAGCCGGTTAGCCATGATCACGCCCTTGTCGGCAGCTGTAGCGCCATCGCTGCGCGCGAGCGATCCGGCCACGTCCAGCACCACATTGCCATCCACTTTCAGACCGCTCACATCGTAGTGGGAGCGGCTGCCGGCGGCGCCCGTCAGACGGGAAATCGTCAAACCCTGGCTGTTCTTGAAGCTGAAATCTCCCTTCACCATACCGGCCAGATTCTCCACCTTGTTGCCGGCATCGTTCAGCACAACGCTATTGCCGGCATCGATACCAAGGTCGCGTACATCGATGGCACCGGTTTGCAGCACACCGGCGCCGGTGATCAGGCCAATGCGGGTAGTGAGGGCATTACGCTGGCTGGCGCCGGCATTCGTGCCGATGCCAGCCACGCTGATCGCACCCGCCGCGTTCTGCGGATCGCTGGAACCGATGCCCACAGTAGGCGCTTCGATATTCGCCAATTGGGTCAGCGACAGGCAGCCGGCGCAGGATGCGCCAACCGAAATCGTCTTGCCCGCCGTGACGGGCGCGATGCTGACGATATCGGCCTTCAGTTTGCCCACAATGTCGGCACTGTCGGTACGAATATCGATTTTCCCTGCGCTCAGCGCGGCCTGCACTCCCAGCGTGGGCGCTTTCAAATCCAGGCTGGCATTCAGCAGACTCACATCGCCCGCCACATTGATCGCACTGGCCGAGAGCAGAGCCACCTCATTCGCCTGAATCGATGCCAGCATCTCCTGCGACAACAGGATGGAACCGGTGGTCACGCCTGCGCCGCCCAGCTGCAAGGCCTTGGACGAAGTACCCGAATCGAGCACCACCACGCCGGTCTGGCCGTTGGCCACCAAGCCCTTGCCCGCGCCGCCGGCCAGCAGAAAATCGCTGGCGTTCAAATGGATATTGCGCGCCGTGACCAGGCCGGTGCTGCCGATATAGCCACCCGCCGTTGCAAACAGGTCGACCGGCAAAGTCACGCTGCCATTCAGATCGATATTGTCGCTGGCATTCAGCCAAAGGCCGCTGCGCAGCTTGGCCCCGCTCAAGTCGAGACCATCGACCGCGATGCTGGTGCCGCTGCCGCCGGAAGCCGATTGCACAAACAGCGCGTCGGCGCTGATGGTTTTGAGTTCGTCGCTGGAAAGACCGAGAGTGGATGCATCGTCGACAGCGCCCGCACCGATCTTCACCAGCCGTCCACTGCCCGGCATGATGGTGACGGCGCCATCGGCCGTCGCCGCACTGCCCTCGGCGCTGATGGCGGATGCCGGATCGAGGCTGACCTGCCCCGCGATCAGGTTTACGCGGCGTGCCGCCACCGTAGCGCCGCTATCCAATGTAACAGCGCCGCCCTTGGCATCCAGTGTGATGTTCGAACCGGTGACGCTGGCGTGCGATGGCGCACCGGCATTGCCGATGTGGACCGCGCTGCCGCCCAGACGCACTACCTGTCCGGCACCATTCACCGCCTCGGTCACATCCAGCTGGCCGCTGGTATCGATATTCAGGGCCGCATTGGTGCCGCTTGCGCTGCCGGCCGACGAAAGCGAAACGCCCTTGCCGTCCACGCCCACCTTCAGCACGCCGACGTTACGGAAATTGAAGCGGGCCACATTCTGCGCCGCCACCGCGCCAACCTGGTTGTTGGCTGCCATCAGATCCACGCCGTCCGGCGCAAACAGCAACAGCGTGGCGGCGCTCAATGGCGCATTGTCGTACTGTCCGATAAGGCCGGCAGCGGTCAGTTTGATGCGGCCGCTGGCGCTGATGCCTTGCGCCGTCTGGCCATTGCCGACGCGCAGGAAGCCGGCCTTGGTGCGCAGCAGGAAGTCGCCGCTACTGGCGCTGCCACTGATATTGGCGATCTGGTTGTCGCCTTCCAGTGCGACCGAGGCGCCGCTGGCGTTCAGGCTCTGCGCCGTCAGTTTGCCGCCCTGGCTGATCGCACCGGCGCTGGACAAGCCCAGTTCATTTGTCACGGCAATATCGCCCGTCAGCGCGAGGCTGCCGCCGCGCAGCTTCAGGGAAGCGATGGCGGAACCACCTATCACGCCGGCGCTGGTGACGCGGTTTGGCACGCCAGCCGGCGCAGCGCCGCTGGCATCCGGCATGGCCGCCGCCAGCGAGGGATTGCTGATGGATGCAAGATTAAGCGGCCCGTCCACGCTCAATGCACCGCCGTAGGTGGCGCGCGTGCCGATGCCCAGAAAGGGTGTGGAAATGGCCTTCAGCTCCGCCTCGTCCAGCACCAGGATTCCCGTGCCGCCGCTGGCGCCCTGCCCCAACCGGATGGCGGCGCTGTCGGTATCCGTATCGAGCGTCACGTAGCTGGAGGCGCTCACGGTGCCTGCCGCACTGCCCAGATCCATATTGTCGGCGCGCAGGCTCACGGCCGACGCGCTTACTTTGCCCATGCCAGTGAAAGCGATGCGTCCCGCACTGCCATAGGCCGATGCCTCCAGGCTGCCGTTGGCGTTCGCCATGATCAGGGGCTGATTGAATACCACATCCTTGGCCGTGTGCAGCGACAGCTTGCGCACCTCGGCATGCAGGCTGGTCGTCTGCGATACCGCGATGCCGCCGCTGTGCACGGAATTGCCAAGAACGATCTCCGAGGCCGCGATGCGGTTCAGTTCATCGGCGCTCAATATCAGACTGCTGCCCGTCTTGCTGGCCGCAATTACCAAGGCACGGCTACTGTCCAGCGGCGCGAAAGACACTACGCTGTTGTCGCCTGGCCCGCCAGCGCTCACGCTGCCATCGAGCACCACATTATTCGCAAGGAAGGACAGCACCGGCAGATTGGCAACGGCGGCCAGGCCGTTCACGCCGCCCGTGCTTGCGACCGTGATCGTACCGTCGGCCACATTGGTGCGCAGATCGGCGCTGCCGGTGCCGATGCTGGCGATGGCGTTCAGATTCAGATTCGCGCCGCTCAGCGACAGCGTGCCGCCGCGCGTATCGATAGGCGCATTGATATTCAGATTGCCCAGCAGCGGATCGCTACCCGACGCGCCCGCATCGTTGGCCCACAGGCTGATGCGGCCCGCCGTGGTTTTGAGCGCCGCGTTGACATTGATGTGATTGCCCGCCTGCGCCTTGATTTCCAGGCCCGGCGTGGTGAGGTCGAGCGCATCGGTGATGGTCAGATCGTTGCTGGCCTGCAGCAGCACATTGCTGGCGGTGGAGGCCAGCGAAGCCGGATCGACCAGGGTCACGCCGCTCGATGCGCCTGCGGCGAAGGCCGCCACATCGCCCACCGACGCAGTGCCGCCAGCCTTCACTTCGATGTCGTAAGGATCGAGCAGCCACGTGCCGGTGGCGCCTTTGGTGGCGCGGGTATCGACGCGGACGTCTGCCACATCCAGGTAATGGCCCGAGGTCTCCACCAGACCGCCTTTGCCGCCAGCCTTGCCGCCGCGCGCCGACAAGCTGCCATAAGCGCGCGTGGTGTCGTCGGCCCAGACGATGATCTTGCCGCCGTCGCCCGTCTCCAGCGCGTCGGCCGCCACCCGGGCATCCTTGCCCACATAGCTTTGCAGCGCATTACCGCGCACGGCGCTGGCCTTGCCCTGATAGTCGCCGCCCAGCAGCACGCTGCCACCACCCTGCCCGCCGCTGGCATCGATGCGCGCATCGCCCATCACGCCCACGCGCTGGCCCAGCACTTCGATGGCGCCGCCCTTGCCCGCGCCGGTCGCCGAGGTGCGGCTGCCCGCTTCCAGCAGGGCCGTATTGCTGGCCTTGAGCACGATCTGGCCATTGGCGCCAACGACTGCGCTGTCGGCATTCACCGTGCCACGCTGGCTGAGCAAGGCGCCATAGATACCGATACGGCCGCCCTGCGCCACCACCTGACCCAGGTTCAGCGCTTGGTCAGCGGGCGCCGACACCACCACGTGCAGGGCCGGATTGGCGGAATCCACCAGCTGCACGCTATGCCCGGCCGCCAGCACCACCTCGCCCTGCGGCGAAGCGATGATGCCGCTGTTCGCCACATTGGGCGCGATCAGGAATACGCGGCCGCCCTGCGGCGTCACGATGCTGCCCTGGTTTTCCACCTTGCCGGCACCGGATGCGCCGCTGAAGCTGTGCTTCCCGGCCAGGAAGTCGGCGTTCGCAATCGCCAGACTGGACGCCACCAGTCCCTGCACGTCGATGCGCGCATCCCGGCCGAACAGGACGCCGTTGGGATTGATCAGGAAGACCTGGCCATTCGATTGCAGCGCGCCCAAAATCTGGCTGGGGTCTTGCCCGGTGATACGGTTCAGCACCTTGCTGTCCGCCCCCTGCTGGATGAAACGCGTGATCTCGTCCTTCGCAATCGAGAAGCTTTGCCAGTTGATGATGGCGTTCGGTGCATTGCGAACCGAAAAGGTTTTGCCATCCTGGCTGAATGCCGCCTGTCCCGCCACCACTTGCGGCAAGGTGGGATTGGCTTGCGCCGCGCCGAAAGCGGCGGCAATGGCCGCCGCCAGCATGGTGCGCTGCAGACGATGGCGCCGGCTCGCGGCGCAGGAGAAACGCTGATGCATCATGGTCTTGCTCCGCTACTCGATAAACCGTCAATACGCCAGACCAAGCCGCACATGCAGGCGGTTGCCGCCGGAGCGCGCGGTGGCGCCCTCCTTGAGCACATGGCCATAATCCAGCTGCAAGCTGGCATAACTCGATAACAGCAGCCGCAGGCCCAGACCCGCGCTGCCGATGGACGTGCTGCGCAACTCGCCCGCCAGGGCCTTGTTGCGCTTGAGGTAGGCGCTGTCGTAGAACGCCAGCAGGCGGCATTGGCGCTGGCCTTCGCCGCCGCAAAGATTGGGCGTGTACAGTTCCAGATTGGCGTTGAGGCCGACGTCGTTGGACAGTTCGCGCTCGGCAAAGCCGCGCACCGAACCGGCACCGCCCGCGCCAAACTGCTCACCGGGGATCAGCGCATCGCTGCTGTACTGGCCGTTGACGATGGCGCGCAGCTGCCAGTCGCGCGGCAGCACGCGGCTATAGCTCAGCCCCAGGCGCAGGATGTTGTAGTTGTCGCGCGCGCCGATGCGCGCACGCGTGAAGTCGGCCTGGCCGCCGCGCGAGCCGCCGGGCATGTTATGCAGCAGGGTGGCCGAGACATCCAGTTCCCCTTGCGGCAAAGTCCAGTCGCCCGCATACGTGATGCTGAGCGGATGCACGGTCACATCGTTGCCCAGCTCCAGCCCCTCGAACTGCACGCTGTTCTTGAAGGCCTTGATGTCGAGTCCGTACACCAGCTTCGATTCATAGTCACCGCGCTTGGCCAGATTATGGGTATAGCGCGTACCGTACACCGCGCCCTTGCCGCTGACGGCCAGGCTGAGAACACCGGCTGCCACATTGCCGGAATCGATATTCGAATAGCTGGCATAGAAGTCCAGCGCATCGCCCTGCGCGTACAGCGGAATATGGTAGCCCAGGCCATACACCTTGACCCGGCCCGGTTCCTCCGCCGTGGTGGTGTACTGCAGGCTGGCGACATGGTCGCGGCCCCACAGGTTGGCATGCTGCAGCACGAAGCCCAGATGGGTGCGGCCGGTCTGGCTGGTGCCGCTGTTGTCGGCATTCAGCATGGCCTTCCACGGCTTCTCGTCCGCCACCTCGATGGCGGCGTCGACTTCGTCATGCTGCCCGCCGCTTTGCAGTTTCAGGGTCAGCTTGCGCGCCGGATTTTCGTTCGCCAGTTTCAGGCTATTCGAGACCTGCGGCAGATTCGGCGTGCGCCCCTCCTGCAGCCCGGGCAAGGCGCGGCGCACATTGGCTTCATCGAAGTGGCGGTTGTTTTTGACGGCGATGCGGCCGATGCGGGTCTGCACCACATTCAGGCGCACCACGCCCTGCTCCAGCTCCTGTTCCGGCAATTCCACCGTCACCACCTGATAGCCGCGCGCATGGAAGGCTGCTTCCAGCGCCTCCAGCGCGCGCTGCACATCGCCGAAATCGCGCTGCCTGCCGGTGAAGGGAGCCAGAATGCGCGCCACCTCGTCCTCCGCCAGCAGGGTATTGCCGCGCACGTCGAAACGGCTGATCTCGAAGCGGATCACGCCCTCCTGGGCCTGGACGGAAAAGCAGGCGGCGGCAAAGACAGTGCTGGCGGCAAAGTGCGCGAAGCGGTGTGTCATCTATGGTCTCACGATCAATATGGATAAAAATACCCAGATCCTGCAGCGCTGCGGCGATGGGAAAATTATTGCGCATCCCGGCCTGCGCGCCTTAGATTTGATCGTGCTTTGAGGAAATTTTCGCCGTGAATACGACAGTTTGTACCGTCCATGCGACAGCCGCGATGACGGTCAGACAAGGCGGCCCGCCTCCCTGTTTGCAAGGCGGCGGGCGCAATGGTCAGAAGGAGAAGCCCAGGCGCAGATTGATGCGGTTGCGGTCTTCCGGTCCCACCGCGCTGTTACCGAGCACGCGGCCATAATCGAGCTGCAGATCGGTATGACGCGTCATTTTCATGCGCAGGCCAACGCCCACGCTGCGCACCCAGCCCGTACGCAGCACGCCATGCACCTCGCGCACGCGGCTGAAATAGGTACGGTCGTAGAACATCAGGGCGCGGCATTCATTGCGCAGGTAGCCGCCGCACAGATTCGGTGAGTGCAGCTCCAGATTGCCCGCCAGGCCGCTGTCGGTGAGCACCTCGCGCGAGCTGTAGATGCGCAGCGCGCGCGTGGCCGGCGCGCCATACAGCTGCTGCTCGCTGGGCGCCTCGCTGGTGTACTGCCCGTTCACGGTGGCGCGCAGCTGCCAGTCGCGCGGCAGCGAGTGGGTCAGCGTGGCCGCCAGGCGCACGGTATAGCCACCCGGCGGCGGGCCGGCCTGCATGCCGAATTCGTCGGGCTGGGCGCGCTCGCTGTTCACTTCGAAAGTGGATTTCCAGTCGCGCTTATCGCGGGTATAGACGCTGCTATATCCGGGTGCGCCGATGGGCAAGGGGTCGGGCGGGGCCGCCATTGCAGTTGAAGATGCAAGGACAGCCAACAGGTCGACGCATGCGGCGCCGGCCAGCACGAGCTTGTCGCAGGATGTCATTTGAGCCTCCTCCTGTCTACCCAACAAACTCTCTCCGGCTTAAGCGGAGTGTTATTGTTGTTACTTTAAAGTTTAATCCCGTTTGCGCGGCGCGGCGGATTATTTTTCGCCGGCGTGGCGCGCGCGAAACGCTATTTGCTGTCGAAGCTCGTGACGCCGTCCCAGTTCTCACCGGGAGGATGAAGCCGGTAATAGTCCATGCGCTGCATGTATAACTGATAGAGCTGGCAGGCCGGATCGGCGGCGCGCAGTTCCAGCAGAATGGCAGCAGCGCCGTCCCAGTGCTGATCGCGCAGCAGCGCCAGCGCAGCGTGCCAGCGTGCCAGTTGCGCCAAGGCGGCGGCATCGGCCTGGCCGGCATGGGCCAGCGGCTCGAAGATGGCGACCGGCTCGTTCTTGCCCTTGACGCGCACCCGGTCCAATTCGCGGTAGACGAAGTCCGGCGCCGCCTCGCGCGTGGCCTGGCCGACCGCAATGCCCACGCCATACACCTTGGTGATGCCTTCCAGGCGCGAGGCCAGGTTGACGGCGTCGCCCATCACCGTATAGGCGCGGCGGATTTCCGAACCCATATCGCCCACATGCATCAGCCCCGTGTTCAGGCCGATGCCGATATGCAGCGGCGGCCAGCCACGCTGGCGGAAGCTCTGGTCAAGGCGGAGGGCGCTGGCCTGCATCAGCAAGGCCGTCGCCACGCCACGGCTGGCATGGTCGGCGAAAGGCACGGGGGCGCCCCAGAAGGCCATGACCGCGTCGCCGATGTATTTGTCGAGGGTGCCGCGATGGCTGTCGCGGATATCGCGCGACATGGCCGTCAGATACAGATTGATGTATTCGCGCAGCTGGCGCGGCGGCAGGCCTTCGGAAATGGTGGTGAAGCCGCGCACGTCGACAAACATCACGGTCAGCTCGCGGCTCTCGCCTTCCATGCTGTACTGCTCGGGGTCCTGCGCCATTTCGGCCACCAGCTCGGGCGCCACGTATTCGCCGAAGCGCGACACCAGGGCGCGGCCGCGGCGCACCTCGAAGAAATAGCCCCAGGCCAGGTTGAGGATGAACAGGGCCAGGATCAGCAGCAGGATGGCCGAAACATTCAGCACCGCGTCGGCGGCGCGGTACAGCCAGAAATTGCAGCCCAGCGCCACCGCCGCGCTGGCCGCCGCCAGGGCCACCGTCCAGAAAGGGGCCAGCAAGGGCAGCACGATGCTCAGCAACAGCCCGGCCAGCAGCACTTGCAACAGCTCGGCCGCCAGCGCGAAATCGGGGCGCGCCTTGAAGCTGCCGTCGAGGATGGATTTGATAATGTTGGCATGGATTTCCACCCCCGGATACACAGCGCTGACCGGCGTGGCGCGCAGATCGTTCAAGCCGGGGGCGGTGGTGCCGACCAGGACGATGGCGCCGTTCAGCAGCTGCGGCGCGCTGACGCCGCGCAGCACGTCGGCGGCCGACAGGTAGCGGAAGGCGCCGCCCTGCGGCCCGCCCTTGCCGCGAAACTGCACGGTGGTGCTGAGGCCCTCCCCCACCGGGATGCTGAGCATGCCCTCGGGCGTGAACAGGGCAATGCTTTCCAGCCCGCCGTATTCGCGTTCGGCATGCGACAGGGTGTCGACGGTATTGTCCAGCACCGGCGCGATGGCGCGCGCCTGCAGGGCGACGGCGGCGGTGGCCAGCGCCAGGGCCGGATAATAGCCGTCGCCGATCTTGCGCAGCAGCGGCACGGTGCGCACCACACCGTCGCTGTCGGGCAGCACGGTGAAGCTGCCCGCGCCGCGCGCGGCCTGCTGCAGGCGTTCGATATTCGCCTCGTAACCGCTGGACTCGAAAGCGTCCAGGCGGCGCCCGTTCAGCAGCTCGGCGGTGAAAGCCGGTTGGGGCAGCGCGCCCTTGGGCGAGCCGCCCGAGGTGTTATAGCCCAGCACCACGGGCTGGCCGCGCATGGCGGCAGCCAGCAGGCCGTCGTAGTCGAGTTGGGGCTGCAGGCGCGCCAGTTGCGCGTCCAGGCCCGGCACGCCTTTCAGTTCGCGCTGGGCCAGGCCTTGCAGCACGCCGTAGCCGGAACTGGTGTCCGCCTCGGGGAAGGAAATATCGAAGCCGACGGCGGCGGCCTGGTAGCCCGTCGTCAGACGCTGCACCAGGCGCGCCATCACATCGCGGCTCCAGGGGAAGCGCCCCACCTCGGCCAGGCTGCGCTCATCGATATCCACGATGACGATGCGCGGATCGAGCGTCGGTGCCTCGGCCCGCATGCGCAGGCCGGCGAAGTAGGCGTCCATGCGCTCGACCGCGTCGCTGTGCAGCACGCCCGCCACCTGCAGGCCTGCCAAGAGGGCCAGCCCCAGGCCCAGCAGCCAGCGCGCGCCATAGCGCAGCGCCAAGCGCTTCATGGCGTATAGCCGGGGATCAGCGCCTCGTCGATCACATCGACCTGGCGCGGGTCCATATGCTTGCGCGCATAGTCGAGATAGACCTTGCGGCGGATGAAAATATCGAACAGGTCGGGATCGATATGGCCGTTCTCGCTGAACTTGCCCAGGATGTGCAGCGACTCAGACAGCATCTTGCCCTTCTTGTAGGGCCGGTCGCGCGCGGTCAGCGCTTCGAAGATGTCGGCAATCGCCATCACGCGCGCCGGCACCGACATCTGCTCCTTGGTCAGCCCGCGTGGGTAGCCCTTGCCGTCCATGCGCTCGTGGTGGCCGCCCGCGAATTCCGGCACGTTCTGCAGATGCCGCGGCCAGGGCAGCGATTCCAGCATGCGCACCGTCATCACGATGTGGTTGTTGATGATCTTGCGCTCATCCTCGGTCAGCGTACCGGCGCGGATGTGCAGGTTCTTCAGCTCATCCTCGCTGAGGAAGGGCTGTTCCCGGCCATCCGGCCCGACCCAGCGCCGCGCGCCAATACGGCGCACGCGCTCCTGGTCGGCATTGCTCATGCTTTCCGCGCCGACGTTGGCATGCTGCAGGAAGGCGCGGTCGGCGCGCAAGGCAGCGCACTCCTGGTCCAGCGCCACGCGGATGGCGTCCGCATCGCCACCGGTCGCCGCCGCGCGCAGGGCGCGCAGTTCGGCATCGCGCAGCAGCACTTCGAAGCGGGTATCGATCAGGTGGATGCGGTCGAACAGGGTTTCCAGTTTGGTGGCCTTGTCCACCACGTGCACCGGCGTGGTGATCTTGCCGCAATCGTGCAACAGGCCGGCCAGCCACAGCTCGCGCCGCGTGGCGTCGCTCATATGAAAATCGGCCAGCGGCCCGGTATCGGTCTGGTGCACGGCGTCGGCCAGCATCATGGTCAGCACCGGCACCAGCTGGCAGTGGCGGCCGGTGTAAGGCGATTTCTCGTCGATGCCGATATTGATCAGATTGACCAGGGCCAGCAGCAGCTCTTCCAGCTGGTGCAAGAGCTGCTGATTGGTCAGCGCCACCGCGGCCTGCGCCGCCAGCGCCTCGATAAAGCGCTGGTCGGTGGCGCTGAACGCTTGCACCCGCCCGCTGGCCGGGTCTTGCGCATTCACCAGCTGCAGTACGCCCACCAGCGCGCCCTCATGGTCGCGCATCGGCACCGTGAGGAAAGATTGCGAGTGGTAGCCGAACTGGCGGTCGAAGCTGCGCATGCCGGAGAAATTGAAGACGTCGTCCAGATACACGTCCTCGATATTCACGGCGCGGCCCTGGTGCGCCGACCACGCCGCCACCGAGGCCAGGTTCGGCCGCCCTTCGGCGTCGTACAGCGGCACGGGCGGGATATCCACGGCCACGCCGCTGCTGCCGCCCTGGCGCAGCTGCAGGCTGTTGTTGACCGAGATGTGGAAGTGCAGGCTGCGCCGGTCGCGGCTGGGACGATACAGCGTGCCGCCGTCGGCATGGGTCAGGCTTTGCGCCGCATGCAGGATGCGCTCCAGCAGCAGGGTCGTGTCTTCGCTGGCGCCGAGGGCCACGCTCAGTTCCGTGAGCTGGTCGAGGCGCTGGGCGATCTGGCTGGGCGTCGGTTCATGCATGAAGTTTATCCTCGGCAATATCGATGCGCACCGCGCCAGTACTGCACGCGGCGTACCAACTGAAATCCTGCCTGCAAGCCAGGAAATTCGCAAGGAATCAGCCAGAAATTGTGAAAAAAAGGCTATCATCGGCAAGTCTTTACCATGCACGACACAGACGGCAAAAACATAAAAACACGCGAGACAGCAAGGAGGGAGTCCGGTAATGAAATTCCGATTCTGGGGGGTGCGCGGTTCGATTCCTTCCCCCGGCCCGCGCACCGTGCGCTATGGCGGCAATACCACCTGCATCGAAGTGCGCAGCGACGACGGCACCCTGATTGTGCTCGACGCCGGCACCGGCATTTTCGCGCTGGCCCAGGGACTGCTGGCCGAGGGCAAGACGCCGGTGCAGGCGAATATCTTCATCACCCACAGCCATTGGGACCATATCCACGGCCTGCCTTTTTTCACGCCGCTGTTCATCAAGGGCAGCCGCGTATGCATTTACGGCGCCAGCGATCCGGCCACCGGCAACGGCATCGCCCATGTGATGGGGGTGCAGCTGCAGAACAGCTACTTCCCGGTGGGCGAGGCCGAGATGGACGCCACCATCGATTACCGCACGCTGGAGATCGGCGAAACGGTGGAGGTGGGCGACGCGCGCGTCGGCAACGTGGTGATGAGCCACCCCGTCACCGATCTGGGCTACCGCATCGAGAGCGGCGGCAAGTCGCTGTTCTTCACCGGCGACCACGAGCCGCTGTACAACCTCTTCCCCGCCGGCCATCCCGAGCACGCAGCCTGCCAGTTGCAGGTCGACCAGCGCACGCGCGCCATCGACGCGGCGGCCCAGGGCGTGGATGCGCTGATCATCGATTCCTCGTACACGCGCGAAGAATATCCGTCCAAGCGCGGCTGGGGCCACGGCACGTTCGACGCCGCGCTGGCCATGGCGATCCGCACCGGCGCCAAGGTCCTGTACTGTACCCACCACGAGCCGACCCGCAGCGACGACGAGCTGGAAGCGGTGTTTGCTGAAGTCATGGCGCGCCATGCGCCGCTGCCGGAAGGACTGCAAGTCTTTCTGGCCTATGAAGGTCTGGAAGTCGAACTCTAAGAGCAGAGCAGCCGATGAATGATGCCTACATTCCCCGCGATCCCGTCAGCGAACCCAGTGACACCAGCTTGCGTCTGGCCTTCTTCCGCAAGCTGCAGACCGTCAGCACCAAGATCCACGCCACCAGCAATCTCGATGAAATCATGCTCGACCTGGGTATGGAATTCTGCGACCTGCTGCATTGCGACCGCTTCACGCTGTATGCGATGGACCATGAAAAGGATTACATCGTCTCCAAGGTCAAGACCGGCCTGACCACCTTCCGCGACCTGAAGCTGGCAGTCTCGCCGCACAGCATCGCCGGCTATGTGGCGCTGACGCGCGAAACCCTGAACATCGCTGACGTGTACGACGAGGCAGAGCTGCACCGCATCTCGGCCGACCTGCGCTTCCAGAAAGGCGTGGACCAGCGCACCGGCTACCGCACGCGCGAAATGCTGGTGGCGCCGCTGATCTCGGTGGAATCGCACGATCTGCTGGGCGTGGTCCAGTTCATCAACAACCGCGACGGCGGGCCGTTTTCCTCGATCGTGCTGGAAGGCGTGAAGGAGCTGTGCGAAACCCTGTCGGTGGCCTTCAGCCAGCGCATGAAACCGCCGCAACTGGTGCGCACCAAATACGACGGCCTGGTGACGGACGGCGTGCTGGCGGCGGGCGAGCTGGAACTGGCGGTGCGCTCGGCGCGGCAGAAAGGCTTGGCGTTGGAAGAGGTGCTGCTCGACCAGTTCCAGGTGCGCCTGCCCGACATCGGCCAGTCGCTGGCGCACTTCCACAACCTGCCTTACGAGCCGTTCAAGGCCGAGCGCTTGAAACCGGTCGAGCTGCTGAAGAACCTGAAGCGCCAGTACGTGGAGGAAGCGGGCTGGCTGCCGCTGGAGGATGGCAAGGATGGCCTGACCGTGCTGGCCCACGATCCGGAACGGGTGATGGGCGCGCGCGTCGTCAACCAGATCTTCCCCAAGGCTAAGCTGCTGTTCCGCGTGACGACGGCGCGCGAATTCCAGCAGACCGTGGACCAGTTCTACGACGCGGCGGGCGACAGTTCCAGCGTGGGCGAGCTGCTCTCGGGCATGGAGGAAGGCGACGAGGAATTCGACAGCGCCGAAGTGCCGGAGGCGGTCGAAAATGAGCTGGTCAAGCTGCTCAACAAGGTGATCACCGACGCCTACCGCCAGGGCGTGTCCGACATCCATATCGAACCGCTGCCGGGCAAGGGCAAGACCGGCATCCGCTTCCGCAAGGACGGCACGCTGGTGCCGTACATCGAGATTCCCGCCGCCTACCGCGCGGCGCTGGTGGCGCGCATCAAGATCATGTGCGACCTCGATATTTCCGAGCGCCGCAAGCCGCAGGACGGCAAGATCAAGTTCAAGAAATACGGCCCGCTGGACATCGAGCTGCGCGTGGCCACCATCCCCTCCACCGGCGGCGTGGAAGATGTGGTGATGCGCATCCTGGCGGCGGGCGAACCGATCCCGCTCGACAAGCTGGGCGTGCTGCCCTTCAACCTGGACCGCCTGCGCGCCACGGTGGAAAAGCCGTATGGCCTGTTCTTCGTCTGCGGCCCGACCGGCTCGGGCAAGACCACCACGCTGCACTCGGTGCTGAATTACCTGAACACGCCGGACACGAAAATCTGGACGGCCGAAGACCCGGTCGAAATCACGCAGAAAGGCTTGCGCCAGGTGCAGGTCAACCGCAAGGCCGGCCTCGATTTCGCCACCGTGATGCGCGCCTTCCTGCGCGCCGATCCCGACATCATCATGGTAGGCGAGATGCGCGACAAGGAAACCGTGGGCATGGGCATCGAAGCCTCGCTCACCGGCCACCTGGTGTTCGCCACCCTGCACACCAACAGCGCGCCGGAATCGGTGGTGCGCCTGCTCGATATGGGCATGGACCCTTTCAATTTCGCCGACGCCTTGCTCGGCATCCTGGCCCAGCGCCTGGCCAAGCGCCTGTGCGGCAAATGCAAGCAGGCCTACCATCCGGGCGCGGCGGAACTGGACCTGCTTCTGACCGAGTTTTGCAGCGAATTGCAGCATACGGCCGGCTTCCAGAAGGATGCCAAAGCCAGCCGCGCCACGGTGCTGGCCGGCTGGCGCGAACGCTATGGGGATGCGGACGGGCGTTTCACCCTGTACCGCGCGCTGGGCTGCGAGGAGTGCAACAAAGGCTATAAGGGCCGCGTCGGCCTGCATGAGCTGATGCTCGGCACCGACCGCGTCAAGAAGCTGCTGCAGGAACATGCGCGCGTGGCCGAACTGCTGGCCGCCGCGCTGGAAGACGGCATGCTGACCTTGAAGATGGATGGCATCGAGAAAGTCCTGCTCGGCATTACCGACATCAAGATGGTGCGGGCCGTGTGCATCAAGTAAGCGGGGGTAGAGGGACTATGCCTTCTTACTGGTAGCCAACGCCTCGTTTTGTCTCGTTGTGCCGCGCTTTGTCTCGCGTTTTTTCCTCCGGCACAGAACGCCCTGGGCAAAAAGCCGCAGCAAAAGCAAGATGGCGAGACAATGCGAGACGCAACGAGACAAAACGAGGCGATACCTCGCAGTAAGATGGGTAGCACCCTATTCCGCCAGCGTGCACGGCTGCGCCAGCAGCTTGTACATCACCGTGGTCGCGCCGAGGCCGCCCTCGGCCGCCAGCGCGTATTGCGGAATCTGGCCGCACAGCTGGTAGCCCTGCTTGCGGTACAAATCCTCGGCCGGACTGCCGCTCCAGGTATCGAGCACCAGCAAGCTGCGGCCCAGCGCGCGCGCATGCTCCTCGGCCGCCGCCAGCAGCTTGCCGGCCAAGCCTTGGCGGCGCGCCCGCGTATGCACCAGCATCTTGTTGACGTCGGCGCGGTGGCGGCCGTTGGGCGGCATCGCCAATCCCAGCTGCACCGTGGCGCAGACCACGCCATCGGCATCGCGCGCCACCAGCAGCTTGCGCGCCCCGCTCTCGATCTGCGGGACCAGCTCGCGCCAGAAGCCGCGCGCATCGTCCAGCGTGAAAGGAAAGACAAAGCCGACGCTGGCGCCATGCTGCACGCAGTCGTGCAGCACCTCGGCCAAGGCATCGAGATTGGCGCGCAGACCGGCGCCGTCCAGTTCTTCTATGGTTCGCATATGGCTATCAGGTAGTGGGCATCGGCCGGGCCGGGACAGGAAAAACGGGTGGGGCCAAACAGGTGGAAGCGCAGGCAGTCGCCGGGCTGCAGGCTGTAGACCTTGCCCTCCAGCGTGTAATCGAGCGCGCCGCCCAGCATCCACAGATGCTGCTCCATGCCGCGCACCGGCGGCTGCTCGTAATCAATGACGGCACCGGCCGGCAGACGGCCCTCGATCAGCTCCGCGCCGAAACCGCGCGCCGGCGGCGACACCATGCGCCGCACGAAACCCGTAGCCGGGTCGCGCCACTCGGCCTGCTCGCTCCGGCGGATCAGCTGCGCCGGCTGCGCCTCGGCCTCGGCGATCAGGCGCGACATCGGCATGCCATACACCGCGCACAGCTTGCCCAGCAGCGCCGCCGTCGGGCTGCTCTCGCCGCGCTCCAGGCGCGACAAGGTGGCGCGGCTGATCCCGCTCGCCGCCGCCAATTCCTCCAGTGACCAGCCGCGCGCTTCGCGCAGCCCCGCCAGCCGCTGCACCAGGCGTTCTTCCATGCTTGAATTTCCCATAATTGAGATCATATCTCAATTATGGGAATCAACACAAACCATCCAGAAGAGTATTGATTTGATAATGACAATATGACAGCATGGATGCATGAAACCACACGCCCTCCTCGCCCTGCTGCTGGGCGCCAGCCAAGGTGCCGGCGCTGCCGCCCTCGATCCGCAATTGGCCGCCACGCTCAGCGGCCAGACCGTGCAGCCGACGCAGCGTCCGACGCCCCGCTTCACCGCCTTCTCCGCTGGGAATGCCTTGTTTGGCGTGTTCGGCGCCCTATCCAGCGTTTCAAGCGGCGACAAGCTGGTAGCCGACAACCAGATCGAAGACCCCACTCCACGCCTGAGCCGCACGCTCGCCCAGCGCCTGGCCGCCAGCTACGGCATGCTCGCCGCCCCGCAGGCGCTGGTGCTGGACGACAGCGATGGCGCTGCCCTTGCCGCGCCGGCGCCGGACAGCCGGCTGCTGGTCGACGTCCAGGGCAGCTGGAAATTCGCCTATCTGGGTCTGGACACCAGCCACTATCAGGTCGAATACGGGGCGCGCGCCCGGCTGATCGACACCGCCACGAAAAAATCGCTGGCCAACGCCAGCTGCCAGGCCCAGAGCGACCGTAAGCTGCAGCCGCCCACCTACGACGAGATGCTGGCCAACCAGGCCGCGCGTCTGAAGCGCGCGCTGACCGCCCTGTCCGAAGCCTGCAGCGAACAGCTCTCGCACGAACTGCTCGGCCAGCCGGCCCAGCCGGTCGCGCTGACCCTGCCGTTCGCGCCGCTGACGGTGGACGACCCGGTGCCGCATCTGACATCCAAGGGCCAGGAGCGCTTCCGCCTCTTCCTGCAAAAGCCCCTGCCGCGCGCCTTTGCCATCTCCGACAATGGCTATTCCGTCTCCGTCGCCGGCACCCACCCCGACAATCCCGCCCTCCCCGCCGACCCGCGCGCCCGCGCCCTCCAGCTATGCCAGGACTACGCCCACCGCGCCTGCCAGCTGTATATGGTCGACGACAAAATCGTCTACGGCAGCCACTAAGACCAACGCCTTTGCGCTCAAAAGAAAAGGGAGTCCGAAGACTCCCTTTTTTGTGCCGATACTGGCTGCTTACATGATGTGGGTGCCGATCCACCAGGCGATCGCGGCCACGAAAGCCGAGGCCGGAATGGTGAAGATCCAGGCCCAGACGATGTTGCCGGCCACGCCCCAACGCACGGCGGACATCTTTTGCGCCGAGCCAACGCCGACAATCGCGCCGGTGATGGTGTGGGTGGTCGAGACGGGTACGCCCCAGAACGAGGCCATCAGCAGGGTGATGGCGCCGCCGGTTTCGGCGCAGAAGCCGCCCACGGGTTTCAGCTTGGTAATCTTCTGGCCCATGGTTTTCACGATGCGCCAGCCGCCAAACAGCGTGCCGAAGCTGATCGCCGCGTAGCAGGAAACAATCACCCAGGTCGGCGGCGTGGCGTCGCTGGCGGCGACGTGGCCGGAAGCGATCAGCAGCATCCAGATGATGCCCATGGTTTTCTGCGCATCGTTGCCGCCGTGGCCCAGGCTGTAGCCGGCCGCCGAGGCCAGCTGCAGGCGGCGGAACCAGCCGTCGATCTTGCGCGGCGTGGATTTCACGAAGATCCAGGAAACGATCAGCATGATGACCGAACCGAGCACGAAGCCCAGCAGCGGCGCCAGCACGATGAAGGTGACGGTCTTGATCAGGCCGCCGGAAATCAGGGCGCCGGTGCCGGACTTGGCCACCGCCGCGCCCACCAGGCCGCCGATCAGGGCGTGCGAGGACGAGGATGGAATGCCGTAGTACCAGGTGATCAGGTTCCACACGATGGCGCCCACCAGCGCGCCAAAGATCACGTAATGGTCGACCACGGCCGGATCGATGGTGCCCTTGCCGATGGTCGTCGCCACTTTCAGGCCGACGATGAAGATGGCAATGAAGTTGAAGAAGGCCGCCATCGCCACTGCGGTCTGCGGTTTCAGCACGCCGGTGGAGACCACCGTGGCGATTGCATTGGCCGCATCATGGAAGCCGTTCATGAAGTCAAACACCAGCGCCAGGAAGATCAACAAGGCCAGCGCATAGATGCTGATTTGGAGGGTTTGCATGGTTATCTTTTTTAGCTTTTCAGGACAGGCGCGTGCTTATGCGTTCTCGACGATGATGCCTTCGATGATATTGGCCACGTCCTCGCAGCGGTCGGTGACCGTTTCCAGGATTTCGTAGATGGCTTTCATCTTGATCAGGTTGCGCACGTCCGGCTCGTCGCGGAACAGCTTGGACATGGCGGCGCGCATCACGTGGTCGGCGTCCGATTCCAGGCGGTCGATCTCTTCGCAGATGGCGACGATCTGGCGCGCATTGTCCATATTGTGCAGCAGGGCCACGGCTTCCTTGACCTTCTCGGTGCAAGCGAGCACCAGTTCGGCCAGGCGCTTGGCTTCCGGGGTCACGGAGTGCAGGTCGTACAGGGACACGGTCTGGCCGGCGTCTTCCATCAGGTCCAGGATGTCGTCCATGCGCGTGATCAGCTTGTGGATGTCGTCGCGGTCGATCGGGGTGATGAAGGTCTTGTGCAGCAGGTCGACGCAGGTGTAGGTGATCTTGTCGGCCTGTTTTTCGATACTTTCGATGGCGTGTACGCGGTTCTCCAGGTCGTCGAAATTGGTCATCAGACCGAGCATCTCTTTCGCGCCCTTCACGCACAGTTCGGCGTGCTGGTTGAACAGATCAAAGAACTTGCCCTCGGTGGGCATCAAGCGTCCAAACATTTTATTCTCCGTTGGTTGATTCGTTTTACTGCTACAGGCCGCCGTCCATGGCCGCCTGGGGGTATTAGTCGCCCTGATAGATAGACAGATTGCCGCTGTAATTGCCAAATTTGGTATACATGCCCATCCATGTCAGACGGATCGCGCCGATAGGACCGTTACGCTGTTTGCCGATAATGATCTCGGCGGTCCCCTTGTCCGGCGAATCGGGGTTGTACACCTCGTCGCGGTACAGGAAGATGATGACGTCCGCATCCTGTTCGATAGCGCCGGATTCGCGCAAGTCGGACATCACGGGACGTTTGTTGGGACGCTGCTCCAGCGAGCGGTTCAGCTGGGACAGCGCGATGACCGGACAATGCAGTTCCTTGGCCAGGCCTTTCAAGCTCCGCGAAATCTCGGAAATCTCGGCGGCGCGGTTATCGCCGGCCTGGCTGCCCGTCATCAGCTGCAGGTAGTCGACGATAATCAGGCCGAGCTTGCCGCACTGGCGCGCCAGACGGCGCGCGCGGGCGCGCATCTCGATCGGGTTCAGCGCCGGCGTCTCGTCGATATAGAGCTGGGCTTCGTTCATCTTCTGGATGGCGTGCGTCAGGCGCGGCCAATCCTCGTCGATCAGCTTGCCGGTCCGCAAACGGTGCTGGTCAAGCTGGCCGACCGAACCGAGCATACGCATGGCCAGCTGGGTGCCGCCCATCTCCATCGAGAACACGGCCACCGGCAGGCCCGCTTCGATCGCCACGTTCTCGCCGATATTCACCGAGAACGCGGTTTTACCCATGGAAGGACGGCCGGCCACGATCACCAGGTCGCCCGGCTGCAAGCCCGAGGTCATGCGGTCCAGGTCGATGAAGCCGGTCGGCACGCCCGTGATCTCGCTGGTGCTTTCGCGGCTGTACAGTTCGTCGATGCGCTCGACCACCTGGGTCAGCAGCGGCTGCACCGCCGTCCAGCCCGAAGAGCCGCGCGCACCCTGCTCGGCGATGGCGAAGATTTTCGACTCCGCCTCGTCCAGCATCTGCTTGACTTCCTTGCCTTGGGGATTGAAGGCGTTGCCGGAGATTTCATCGGCCACCGTGATCAGCTTGCGCAGCACGCCGCGGTCGCGCACGATCTCGGCATAGCGCCGGATATTCGCCGCCGACGGCGTGTTCTGCGCCATCGCGTTCAGGTACACCAAGCCCCCCACCTCGTCGGCCTTGCCCAGCATGGTCAAGGCTTCGAAGACGGTGATGACGTCAGCCGGCTTGCCCGCATTGATCAGGCGGATCATCTGTTCGAAGATGATGCGGTGGTCGTAACGGTAAAAGTCGTCCGCGTGCATGAAGTCCGCAATACGGTCCCAGGCCGCGTTATCGCGCAGCAGGCCGCCGATGACGGACTGTTCTGCTTCGATGGAATGCGGCGGGATGCGCAGGGAGTCGACTTGCGGGTCGGATGGGGCGGCGTTCATGGCGCGAATTATACCTGCGTTCGGTGCTCGGATTTGGTTTTTTGCTGGCAATAAAAAAGCCGGGCGAACCCGGCTTTCTTATTTGTGCAACAGTCTTGGCGGAGGAAAATCCCGGCCAGACTTAGGCAGCTTCGCCCACGACGGCCACGGTCACTTCGACCACGACGTCGGTGTGCAGTGCCACGGACACTGGGTGCTCGCCCACGACCTTCAGCGGGCCGGTTGGCATGCGCACGGCAGCTTTTTCCACGGCGAAGCCAGCTTTGCTCAGAGCTTCAGCGATGTCGAAGTTGGTCACGGAACCGAACAGACGGCCGTCCACGCCCGCTTTTTGCGACACGGTCACGGTCATGCCAGCCAGTTTTTCGCCTTGGGCTTGAGCAGCGGCCAGTTTCTCGGCAGCGGCTTTTTCCAGTTCAGCGCGTTTGACTTCGAATTCAGCCACGGCTGCAGCGGTAGCGCGGCGGGCCAGCTTTTGCGGGATCAGGAAGTTACGGGCGTAACCGTCCTTGACTTTCACCACGTCGCCCAGGTTGCCGACGTTAACAACTTTTTCCAACAGAATGATTTGCATAGTTCTCTCCAGGATCTTATCTGACCGCTAATTAAGCGTGGTGCAGATCGGTGTAAGGCAGCAGGGCCAGGTAGCGTGCGCGCTTGATAGCGGTGTCCACTTGACGCTGGTAGTGCGCCTTGGTGCCGGTCAGGCGGGCTGGCATGATCTTGCCGTTTTCCTGGATGAAATCTTTCAGCGTGTCTACATCTTTGTAGTCCACTTGCACCACGCCAGCGGCGGTGAAGCGGCAGAACTTCTTACGCTTGAACAGAGGGTTTTGTTGCTTACGCTTTTCTTTCAGCTTGAGCTTGTTTTTGTCGAACTTTTTACCGAATGCCATTTTAGGCTCCTGTATTTAAAAATTGCGCTGTTAAACAGCACGAAAATCAATGATGTGAAACACCAGGCTTTTGCTATTGCGGCTTTTCTTGGCCAGAAATCCCCTGAACTCATACATGCCGCCGAGGGCTGCCTGGCTGAAGCGGTTCGAAATCTCGCCAGCGGCAACCGCGGCGATTTCAAACTCGGTCAGGCGGGCAATGCCGGCCTCCATCTGCTGCGAACGGTGCTGCAAAACAGCATTCACGATCGGCAGGCCGGCCGGGGTATACCGCAGCATTTCCCGTTCGGCGATGAGGGCGACAAACTGTGTCTGGTTCAGTGGCTTTCCTGGTCAGAATTAAGCAGCAGCGGCAGCAGGAGCGGCTGGGGCTTCGGCGCGATGGCTCTTGGCCGCGTCTTCACGCTGTACCGATTTCATCATCGGCGAAGGAGCGGTTTCCGCTTTCTTCATTTTCACGGTCAGGTGACGCAGCACGGCATCATTGAATTTGAATGCGGTTTCCAGTTCGACCAGGGTCTCGTTGTCGCACTCGATGTTCAGGCAGATGTAGTGTGCTTTAGCCAGTTTCTGGATCGAGTACGCCATTTGACGGCGGCCCCAATCTTCCACGCGGTGCACGTTACCGCCGCGCGAGGTCACGCTGGCTTTGTAACGTTCGATCATCGCGGGCACTTGCTCGCTTTGGTCCGGATGGACGATAAATACGATTTCATAGTGACGCATGAAAACTCCCTTAAGGACTGTAAAAAATAGCCCACCCCGGCGTCAAGACGAGTGTGGGAAGAGGTAAGCCCGCAAGCATAGCAGCTTTTGCGCGCCAACTCAAGCCGCCGCGGGGCGCCGCGCCACGTCCCCAGAGGGAAGCAGGATGAAAATATTTCGCCAAAAACAAGAAATCCCCTTGCAATCGGCGTCCCACTGTACAAAAATACAGTCTGTCTATATCCACAGCTACCGCATCATGATCAAGCTCACTGCAAGGCAAGAACAAATTCTCAACCTGATCAAGGATGCCATCACCAATACCGGCTTCCCGCCCACCCGCGCCGAGATTGCGGCCGAGCTGGGCTTCAAGTCCGCCAACGCGGCCGAAGAGCATTTGAAGGCGCTGGCGCGCAAGGGCGCCATCGAAATCACGGCCGGCACCTCGCGCGGCATCCGCCTCTTGGGCAGCCATGCCGATGCTCCGGCCGCCCCGGCCGCGCCCGCCACGCCGCTGCTGGCCCTGCCGCTCATCGGCCGCGTCGCCGCCGGCTCGCCCATCCTGGCGCAGGAAAACCTGGAAACCAGCTACAACGTCGATCCGGCCCTGTTCTCGGCCAAGCCCGACTTCCTGCTCAAGGTGCGCGGCGAATCGATGCGCGACATCGGCATCATGGATGGCGATCTGCTGGCGGTGAAAAAAGTGGACAGCGCCAAGAACGGCCAGATCGTCGTGGCCCGCATCGGCAACGAAGTGACGGTCAAGCGCTACCGCAAGACCGGCAGCATCGTCGAGCTGCTGCCCGAGAATCCCGACTTCAAGACCATCACCGTCCATCCCGAAGCCGATGAATTCGCGCTGGAAGGCCTGGTCGTCGGCCTGCTGCGCAGCTGGCACTAAGCTAGCTTACTGCTTGCCCTTCAGGATGCGCATGCGCTCGGCCGTGTCCTGATGGTTCTTGACCGTGCTCAGCTTGGCCGCCTCGGCGTTGACATAGGCATCGGTCTTTTCCTTCCAGGACGCGCTGGCGGCCAGCACGGCTCTCAGCGTCTCCTCGCCCTCCTCCGACACCACCTGATAGACCCGGCCCATGCGCTGCTTGGCCTGCGCCAGTTCGGCCGGCGTCATCAAGGCTTGCAGCTCGGCCGGAATGCCCTTCCCCACCGGCAGCGAATCATTCAAGCCCTGGACGAAGCGGTTATAGCAAGCCAGCCAGGCATCGACTGACTGGCCCACCTTCTCGATTTCCGCCTTGGTGCGCGACAGTTCGGGGAAGACCGGCAGCGCGCACCGGAACTTCTCCAGCTCCACATCGCTGCCTTCATACTGGCTCACGTAAAAATCGATATCCGCCTGGCGCGCCGCGCGTGCCTCATCCGCCCAGGCATTCGATAGGCAAGCCATGGCCAGCAGTGCCAGAGTAATCCGTTTCATCATGTCCCTTTCGTTTTGATTGCAATAGCGCCTATTTAATCACTTTTCATTTGCAAGAAAAACAAAAACAGCCCAGCCCGTGTCCGATTGGGGTCAGGCACCAATCGGACACAAGCTGAGCTGTAGTAAGAGGCAGGCCACGGCTGAGTCCGTGTCCGATTGGGGTCTGACCCCACGGTGGACACGGGCTGGGCCGTATTAAGCGTTGAGGGCGCTGGCGAAGTCGTCGAGCAGGTCGGCAGTATCTTCGATGCCGACGGAGACGCGGATCAGGGATTCGGCGATGCCCATGGAGGCGCGGCGCTCGGCACCCATTTCGTAGAAGATGGTGTGGGCGACAGGAATCACCAGAGTGCGCGTGTCGCCCAGATTGGAGGCGGGCACGGCCAGCTTCAGGCGGTTCAGGTAGTCGAAGCAGTCGATGCCGTCTTTCAGCTCAAAGCTCAGCAGGGAGCCGTAGCTCTTGAACAGCGCGCTGGCGATGCCGTGCTGGGGATGCGATGCCAGGCCGGGATAGTAGACGGCCGCCACGCGTTCGTCCTGCTCCAGCAGGCGCGCCAGGGCCAGGGCATTGGCGCTGGTGCGCTCCATGCGCAGGGCCAGGGTCTCGGCGCCGACGGCGATGTGGTGGGCCGCCTCCGGTCCCAGCGCGGCGCCGAAGTCGCGCAAGCCTTTGGCGCGGATCTGGGCGATGCCCCATTGCGCCGGCGCGGCCTTCTTGTAGTTCTCGTAGATATTCGGGAACTTGCTCCAGTCGTAGGCGCCGGTATCGGTCAGGCTGCCGCCCAGGGCGTTGCCATGGCCGCCGATCGATTTGGTCAGCGAATTGACCACCAGGCCCGCGCCCACGTCCTTGGGACGGAACAGATAGGGCGTGGTCATGGTGTTGTCCACCACGTAGAGGATGCCGCGCTGGGCGCACAGTTCGCCGATGCGTTGCAGGTCGGCGATCTGGGTGCGCGGGTTGGCCACGGTTTCAACGAAGACGATGCGCGTTTCCGGCTTCAGCGCCGCTTCGACATTGGCAACGTCGGTGGCGTCGACAAAGTCCACGCCCACGCCCTGCCCCGCCACCGTCTGCCACATCGAGTTGGTATTCCCGAACAGGAAGGCAGACGACACCATATGGTCGCCTGCGCGCAGCAAGGCCTGGAACACGGCGCCGATGGCGCCCATGCCGGTCGAGAAGCACAGCGTGGCAACGCCCTGCTCCATCTGGTTGACCTTGTCCTCCAGCGCCGACACGGTGGGATTGCCCTGGCGACCGTAACGGAAGCCCGGCTCCTTGCCCTGGAATACCGATGCCAGCTGGCGCGCATCGGCATAGCCGAAGGCGACCGAGGTGTGCACCGGCTTGTGCAGCGAACCCTGCTCGATCGTCTTTTGACGGTCGTTGTGCAGGATGGTGGTGGTGAAACCGTATTTCTTCATTACGCTTCCGTGGTGGCGATGTTCAGATTGAGCTGGGTGCGCGCGGCATCCTCGGCGCCCTTCTCTTTCGGATGGTGGCGCGCGTATTCCAGCTTGTCCAGATAGTCGGCCGACACGTCGCCGGTGACATACACGCCGTCGAAGCAGGAAGCCTCGAACTTGGTCAGGGCCGGATTGACGTCGGCAATGGACTGTTTCAGCGCTTCGATGTCCTGGTACACCAGATAGTCGGCGGTGATTTCCTTGCACACTTCCTCGGTGGTGCGGCCGTAGGCGATCAGCTCATCACGCGTCGGCATGTCGATGCCGTACACGTTCGGGTAGATCACCGGCGGCGCGGCGGAGGCGAAGATCACTTTCTTGGCGCCGGCTTCGCGCGCCATCTGCACGATCTCGCGGCTGGTGGTGCCACGCACGATGGAGTCGTCCACCAGCAGCACGTTCTTGTCCTTGAATTCGTCGCCGATGGCGTTCAGCTTCTGACGCACCGATTTCTTGCGCGCGGCCTGGCCCGGCATGATGAAGGTGCGGCCGATGTAGCGGTTCTTGATGAAGCCTTCGCGGTATTCCACGCCCAGGCGCAGCGCCAGCTGGATGGCGGCAGGACGCGAGGAGTCCGGGATCGGCATCACCACGTCGATATCGCCATCCGGGATTTCGCGTTTGATCTTCTCGGCCAGGTACTCGCCCATTTTCAGGCGGGTGGCGTACACCGAGGCGCCGTCGATCACGGAGTCGGGACGGGCCAGGTAGACGAATTCGAAGACGCAGGGATTGAGCGACGGGTTGTCGGCGCAGATCTGCGAATGCAGCTTGTTCTCGGCATCGATGAAGATGGCCTCGCCCGGCGCCACGTCGCGCACGAAGCGGAAGCCCACGCCTTCCAGCGCCACCGATTCGGAGGCGATCAGGTACTCGATGCCTTCAGGGGTTTCGTTCACGCCCAGGCACAGCGGACGGATGCCGTAGGGATCGCGGAAGCCCAGCATGCCGACGCCGGCGATCTGCGCCACGGCCGCGTAGCCGCCGCGCACACGGCGGTTCAGCATCGTCACGGCCTGGAACAGGGTGGCCGGTTCCAGCGAATAGCCGGTGGTGGCTTTCTGGATTTCGTGGGCTAGCACGTTCAGCAGCACTTCCGAGTCGGAATCGGTGTTGATGTGGCGACGGTCGTTCTTGAACATCTCGCTCTTGAGCTGTTCCCAGTTGGTCAGGTTGCCGTTGTGGGCCAGGGTGATGCCGAACGGCGCGTTGACGTAGAACGGCTGCGCTTCTTCCTCGCTGGACGAGCCGGCGGTCGGATAGCGGCAATGGCCGATGCCGGAATTGCCCATCAGCGCGCGCATATTCCGGGTGCGGAACACGTCGCGCACCAGGCCATTGGCCTTGTGCATGGAGAACATGCTGCTGTGATTGGTTGCGATGCCCGCCGCATCCTGGCCGCGGTGCTGCAACAGCAGCAAGGCGTCATACAGCAGTTGATTGACGGGTTGATGGGAAACGACGCCGACGATGCCACACATGGGAGCTGCTCCTAGACTGGTGCTACGGATTTAAAGAATTCAGTAATGCACATGCTGCGCGTATTCAGCAGGCAGGAAGGGTTTCAGGGTGCGCACGCCGGATTCCGCCAGGGGACTCAACAGCGCGTTCTTCCAAAAATCCTGCTGCGGGATGGTGGTCATCCCGCACAATATGACGGCGGCCAGCACGATCAGCAAGCCGCGGCCGAAGCCAAACAGGCTGCCCAGGCCACGGTCGGCCAGGGTCAGGCCGCCAGCCTTGATCAGGGCGTCGACGGCCAGCGTGAAAAGGCTCATCAAAATGCGCGTGCCGATAAACAGGGCGATGAAGGCCAGGATCAGGCGCAGCACCTCGCCCGGCACGGAGTCCGGCAGCATCAGCGCCAGCTGGGCGCCGTAGGCATTGGCGACGACAAAGGCGACGATCCAGCTGGCCAGCGAGAGCATCTCGCGCACCAGGCCGCGCATGGTGCTGATGACCACTGAGGCGATCAGCACGAATATCACCAGATAATCGAAAATCGTCACTTCAGTCAGGTCCGTTCAGTATGCGGGGCTTAGACGGGAACCAGGCTGCCGTTCAGGCCCATCTTGCTCAGCTTGGCGCGGACTTTTTCCGCTTCCTCCTTGCTGGCAAAGGGTCCGACGCGGACACGGGTGCGTTCGCCGTTGGCCGTATTCACCTTCTGCGAATAGGACTTGATGCCGGCTGCGCTGAGCTTGCCCTGCAGCTCGTCCACCTTGTCCTGCGCCGCCAGCGCCGCCACCTGGATCACATACTTGCTGGCGCTTTCGGCGGCGGCCGGCTTGCCTTCCAGGATGGCCAGGGCGCGCGCGTCCTCGCTGTGGGCGGGTTTGGCGTCCTTCGGTTCCGGCTTGGCCTCGGCATGCTTCGGTTCGGGCTTGGCTTCCGGCTTGTCGTGCTTGTCTTTGGATTCTTTGGCTTCCGGCTTGTGTTCAGCCTTGGCAGTCTTGGTCTCGGCGGCTTTTGGCGCCTCTTTCACTTCCGCTTTTGGCGGCTTGACGGGATCGGCCAGCTTCAATTCGCTGACGGTGTGGGCGGCGGTCGCCGTAGGCGTGGTGGTCGGCTTGGCGCTTGGCGCCACCTGTGCCGCAGCGGGTGCGGCCGGCGTAACTGCCGGCTTGGCGGCCGGCGCGGCTGCGCGCGGCGGCTCGTTGACGATTTCCTCGCTCTGATCGAGAGCGGCGCCCGGCGCCACGCGCGATTCAGGGGCGGATGCCGTCGCGGCGGGCGCACCCTGCTCCAGCGGCTTGTCTTTCGACGGGATCTGCAGGGCAATATCGTTGGCGACCGGACGCGGTTCCGAGTCCAGCACCATGGGCAGGCCGATTACGACGGCCAGCGCCAGCGCGATGGCGCCGACCAGGCGGCGGCGCGCGCGTTTTTTCTCGGGCAGCACGGGATCGGCGGCATCGCGGCCGGCGCGGGCGCGGCTGCCGCGGGTGGCGCCGCCCGCGTGCGAAGCACGCTTGGAACGGGCTGTTTTTTCAAGCACCGACTGGTCGTCGGCTGCGCGGTAATAGCCACTGTCTTCGCCAGTGGACTCTTGCTTGTTTTTGCCAAATTTCGAGAACAAGCCCATGCGTGATTATCTCAGTCGAGTGCGTCAGTGGAGTGCGGATTTTTGCGCGGCCATGACGCCGGCGACAGTCAGGAATGATCCAAAGACCACAATTCTATCATTCTCGCTGGCTCGGCTGATCGCATTTGCGAACGCCTGGGCCGGATCATCGAAAATATTGACGGTTTTTTCATGCTGGTCCGGCTGAATCATCTGCACCTTGGCCGCCAGCTCGGAGGCGGTGGCCGCGCGCGGCGAGGGCAAGGTGCACAGGCACCAGTGGTCGACATGCTCGGACATGGCCTTGATCACGCCGTCGATATCCTTGTCGTGCATGGAGCCGAACACCGCGTAGGTGTAAGGGTGGTAGCCCATATTGCCCAGATTCTGATTCAGCGCCGCCGCCGCGTGCGGATTGTGCGCCACATCGTAGATCACGGACGGACGGCCCGGCAGCACCTGGAAGCGGCCCGGCAATTCCACCGTCACCAGGCCATGGCGCACTTCCTGCGCGCCCACCGGCAGCTCCAGCTTGAGCGCTTCCAGCGCGGCCAGCGCGGCCGAAGCGTTCAGCAGCTGGTTGGCGCCGCGCAGGCTGGGATAGGCCAGCGAGTTGCGGCGCATGCCGCGCCCGCCGTAATTCCACTGCTGCTTGTCGCCCGAATAATTGAAATCGCGGCCCATCAGCCACAAGTCGGCGCCGATTTCCATCGCATGGTCGATCAGCGACTGCGGCGGCACCGGATCGCTGCAAATCGCCGTTTTGCCGGTGCGGAAAATACCGGCCTTCTCGAAGCCGATCTGCTCGCGCGTGCCGCCCAGGTAATCGACGTGGTCGATATCCACGCTGGTGACGATGGACACGTCGGCATCGATCACGTTCACCGCGTCCAGGCGGCCGCCCAGGCCCACTTCCAGGATTGCCACATCCAGGCCGGCGTGCGCCAGCAGGTGCAGGATGGCCAGGGTGGTGAATTCGAAATAGGTCAGCGGCGTATCGCCGCGCACCGCTTCCACCGCGTTGAAGCTGGCCACCAGGTCGGCGTCGCTGGCCATATCGCCATTCAGGCGGGCGCGCTCGTTGAAGTGCAGGAAGTGCGGCTTGATATACAGGCCGGTCTTGTAACCGGCGCGCATCAGGATCGACTCCAGCATGGAGCAGGTCGAACCCTTGCCATTGGTGCCGGCCACCATGATGACCGGACAGCTGAACTGCAGCTGCATGCGTTCCTTGACGGCGCGCACGCGGTCCAGGCCCATATTGATCACGGTTTCGGCATGGCGCGATTCCAGCAGCGCGAGCCAGTCATTCAGAGTAGTCGGGAGATTGGTCATGACGGGGACTTCAGAAAACAATCGGCACGCAGGCGGCGGAACCGCTGGCGTGCCGATGGAGGCGGCGGGACTGGATTAAGCCAGAACCTCGACAGCCTGATTTTGCAGCAGGGCCAGCAGGCGGGCGATTTCTTCGCGCATCTTGCGACGGTCGACGATCATGTCCACGGCGCCCTTCTGCACCAGGAACTCGGCGCGCTGGAAGCCTTCCGGCAGCTTCTCGCGCACGGTGTTTTCGATCACGCGCGGGCCGGCGAAACCGATCAGCGCCTTCGGCTCGGCCATCACCACGTCGCCCATGAAGGCGAAGGAAGCGGACACGCCGCCCATGGTCGGATCGGTCAGCACGCTGATGAACGGCAGCTTCTTCTCGGACAGCTTGGTCAGCATGGAGGTGGTTTTCGCCATCTGCATCAGCGACAGCAAGCCTTCCTGCATGCGCGCGCCGCCGGTGGCGGTAAAGCAAATGAACGGCACTTTCTGTTCCAGCGCGGTCTGGGCGGCGCGGGCGAAGCGTTCGCCGACGACCGAGCCCATGGAGCCGGCCATGAATTCGAATTCGAAGCAAGCCACGACAACCGGCAGGCTCATGATGGTGCCGCCCATGGCGACCATGGCGTCGGTCTCGCCGGTGGCTTCCATCGCCTGTTTCAGGCGGTCCGGGTATTTCTTGCTGTCTTTAAACTTGAGGCTATCGACCGGCAGGATTTCCTGGCCGATTTCATAGCGGCCGCCGGCGTCCAGCAGCGCGTCGAGGCGCTCGCGGGCGCGGATGCGCATATGGTGGTCGCACTTCGGGCAGACGTGCAGGTTCGATTCCAGATCGGTACGGTACAAAACAGCCTCGCAGGAGGGGCACTTGACCCACAGACCTTCCGGCATGGTCTTGCGTGCGGCAGCTTCCGAACGCTGAATGCGCGGGGGCAGCAGTTTTTCCAACCAGCTCATAATTTCTCCTCTTGCACTAACTTAGGCCCGCAGTGTAGCCGTTTCTGCCTGCCCTGTCGAACATTGCAATCGTGCAACTTTTTGCAAATTACAAGCCTTCACAGCTGCTCTTGCGCCCATTCGAAGGGTATTTTGAAACCGGAATGCGCGCAGTTGCGCAAATATAGTCCCAATAAGCTTTCCCATGGCATGCGTAATTCTTCCGCATGCTGCTGAAAATAATGGATCGTCGCTTCGTCAAGGCGCACGGTCACAGGCTGAGTGAGCTGTTCCGCATGGGGGTTTCTCACCGCCTTGCTCCAATCCAGTTCTGCTTGCTTTCGCATGACTAACCCTCCTGGTAAATGCTAACTTCATGATAATCCGCTTTACGGGCGGAGATCAGACGAATCACCTCACCAGCACTGCGATAACAGTGGCATATCGCCAGCAGATGGCCTTGATCCGTACAACCCAGCAGATAGAAACGCTCCTCGCCGTCCGAGCGTGCCGTATCAGGCAAGAGTTTGGCTAGTCATCCTCAAAAACCGTAGCGGCTTCCTCGAAGCTGATACCGTGCTTGCGCAAGTTGGCTTGGGCTTTACCGGGATTCCATTCGAAGCGTGGCGTTCTCATCGACCTACTGTAGACCGATGAGAACGCCACTGGTTTGCGCCGGATTAAGCGGCGTCGAGGGCGGTGCGGATGCCGCTGGTGAAGGCTTGGACGGCGGCGACGGCCTGGCCGGGCGGGCTAGCTTCGATTTCCTGGATGATGCGGCTGCCGATCACCACGGCATCGGCCACCTTGGCCAGGGCCTTGGCGGTGGCGGCGTCGCGGATGCCGAAGCCGACGCCGATCGGCAGCGCGACGTGGCGGCGGATGCCGGCAATGCGTTCGGCCACTTCAGCGGTGTCGATGTGGCCGGCGCCGGTCACGCCCTTGAGCGAGACGTAGTAGCTGAAGCCGCCGCCCACTTTGGCCACCTGCTGCACGCGTTTCTCGGTCGAGGTCGGGGCCAGCAGGAAGATCAGGTCGAGGCCCGCCGCGCGCATCTTGGCGGCGAATTCCTCGCATTCCTCCGGCGGATAATCGACCACGATGGCGCCGTCCGCCCCGGCTTCGCGCGCGGCGACGATGAAGGCGTCGGCGCCGATGCGCTCAATCGGGTTGGCGTAGCCCATCAGCACTACCGGCGTGCTCTGGTTGCTGCGGCGGAATTCGCGCACATAGCCGAAGACGTCGTGGATGGTGACGCCCAGCGCCAGCGCGCGTTCGCAGGCGCGCTGGATCACCGGGCCTTCGGCCATCGGGTCGGAAAACGGCACGCCCAGTTCCAGCACGTCGGCGCCGCCCGCGACCAGGGCGTGCATCAGGGGCACGGTCTGCTCGCGCGCGGGATCGCCGGCGGTGATGAAGGTGATCAGGCCAGTCTTGCCTTGCTCTTTCAGTTTTGCGAAGGTTGGTGCGATACGGGACATGGTTATGCTCTCAGTAGTATGGGATTCAGAAATGGTGTTGCGCGGACCGGGACACCCGTCCCGGCCGCGCGCCAGCTCAGTTGAAGTTCAGGCCCATGCGGGCCGCTACTGTGTGCATATCCTTGTCGCCCCGGCCGGACAGATTGGCCAGCACCAGCTTGTCCTTGGGCAGCGTGGCCGCCAGCTTGGCCGCATAGGCCAGGGCGTGCGAGGATTCCAGCGCCGGGATGATGCCTTCGATATGGCAGCAGTCGTGGAAGGCTTTCAGCGCTTCCTCGTCGGTGATCGAGACATATTGCGCCCGTCCCGCATCCTTCAGATAGGCGTGCTCCGGTCCCACGCCCGGATAATCCAGGCCGGCCGAGACGGAATGGGTATCGATGATCTGTCCATTCCCGTCCTGCAGCAGATAGGTGCGGTTGCCGTGCAGGACGCCCGGCACGCCGGCCGTCAGCGAGGCCGCGTGCTTGCCCGTGTCCAGGCCCTCGCCCGCCGCTTCCACGCCGACCAGCTGCGTTTCCTTATGGTCGAGGTAGGGATAGAAGATGCCCATGGCATTCGAGCCGCCGCCAATACAGGCCAGCACGTAGTCGGGCTGGCGGCCTGCCATCTCCGGCATCTGGTGCAGGCACTCCTCGCCGATCACGGACTGGAAGTCGCGCACCATCATCGGATACGGGTGCGGACCAGCCACCGTGCCGATGATGTAGAAGGTGTTTTCGATATTCGTGACCCAGTCGCGCATGGCCTCGTTGAGCGCATCCTTGAGCGTCTTGGAACCGGATTCCACCGGCACCACGGTCGCGCCCAGGAGCTTCATGCGGTAGACGTTCTGCGCCTGGCGCTTGACGTCCTCGCTACCCATGTACACCACGCATTCCAGGCCGAAGCGGGCGCAGATGGTGGCGGTCGCCACGCCGTGCTGGCCGGCGCCGGTTTCGGCGATGATGCGCGGCTTGCCCATGCGCTTGGCCAGCAAGGCCTGGCCGATCACGTTGTTGATCTTGTGCGCGCCGGTGTGGTTCAGGTCTTCGCGCTTGAAGTAGATCTGCGCGCCGCCCACCAGGTCGGACCAGCGCTTGGCGTGGTAGATCGGCGAGGGACGGCCGACGAAATGCTTCAGTTCATAGCGGAATTCGTCGAGGAAGATCGGGTCTTTGCTGTAGCGCGCATAGGCGGCTTTCAGCTCGTCCAGCGCATAGGTCAGGGTTTCGGCAACGAAGGAGCCGCCGTAAGGGCCGAAGTGGCCGTTCAGGTCGGGCTGCTGGTAGTCGTGGGTGTGGAACAGGGCGGAAACGCCGTCAGGCAGATCTTTCATGATAGGTTTCTCTTTCGATAGTGGCATCGGCTTCCCGGACCGCGCGGACGAAGCCGTCGATCAGGCGGGAATCTTTAATACCCTTGGCCGCTTCGACGCCGCTACTGACGTCAACCGCGCAAGGGCGAACGCGCACCACTGCGCCAGTCGCATTTTGTGCGTTCAAGCCACCACTCAAAACGGCCCGACGCGCGAGATCTTTTGGAATGAGAGACCAATCGAAAACCTTTCCTGCGCCGCCATATGCATCCACGAAGGTATCGAAGAGCAAGCCATTGAATAGCTTGCTGGATGCGCGGCACTGTTGTTCGTATTCTAGCAGTTCGGCGGAAGAACTGTCCGGCTTGACGCGAAACACGCGCATAAAGGGCCGGTTGACGGCCGCCGCCGCCGCGGCGCACTGCTGCGCCGTCTCGTCGCCGTGGAATTGCAGGAGGCCGATCGGGGCCACGGCCACGGTGGCCGCCACCTCTTCCGCGCTGGCGTTGACGAACAGGCCGACCGCCGTCACGAAGGGCGGCAGCAGCGCAATCAGCTCGGCCGCGCGCTGCGGCGTCACATGGCGCGGACTTTTGGGATAGAAGACAAAGCCCACCGCATCGGCGCCGGCGGCCACCGCCGCCTGCACGTCTTCCTCGCGGGTCAGGCCGCAAATCTTGATACGGGTACGCTGCATATATCTTCTTCCTTTAAAAAGCGGGCAGGATGCTGGCCGCTTCGGCCGGCAAGCCCCATTTTTCATCGTATTCGATATTCGCCAGATACAAGCCATCCGGCATGAAAGTGGGCGCGGCGACAGTGCGGTCGCGGCCGGCCAGCAGTTCGGCCATCCATTCCGGCTTTTCCCTGCCCTGCCCCACATAGATCAGGGAGCCTACCAGATTCCGCACCATATGGTGCAGGAAGGCGCTGGCGCGCAGGGTGAACAGGATCATGTCGCCGTGGCGCGCCACGCTCACCTCGTACATCTGCTTGACCGGGGTCTTGGCCTGGCATTGGGCAGCGCGGAAGGCCGTGAAATCGTGCTCGCCGATCAGGTGGGCGGCGCCGGCGCGCATCAGTTCCACGTCCAGCGGACGGTGGCAGAAGCCGGCGCGGCCCGCCAGCAGCGGCGAGCGCACCTGGTGGTTGTACAGCAGATAGTGGTAGGTGCGGGAACGGGCGCTGAAGCGGGCGTGGAATTCGCCTTCGCGGTATTCGCCCTCGGCCACCGGTTCCAGCTCCTGCACTTCCCTGGCCCAGCGCACGCCGATGGAATCGGGCAGGAAAGCATTGATGCCGCGCACCCAGGCATGGATCTCGCGCGTCAGTTCAGTGTCGAAATGGACCACCTGGCCCAGCGCATGCACGCCGGCGTCGGTGCGGCCGGCGCAGGTGGTGGGCAGGTGGGCGCAGGCGAATTGCTGGATCGCCTGTTCCAGCTTGTCCTGCACGGTGATGCCGTGGGGCTGTATCTGATAGCCGTGCCAGTCGGCGCCGTTGTACTGGACTCCTAATGCGATCCGTTTCAATTCCTGCTCTATGGTGTGGTCTGCGAGGGGGCATTATACAGCCGTGCCGCCTCGCGCTCCGGCTCAGCCCAGCAGGGCGCGCATGGAGCTGGCGCGGCCGACCTGGTCGTCGTTGCCGCCGCGGATAACCTCATCGAGCAGCTCGCGCGCGCCTTCCTTGTCGCCGATTTCCTGGTAGGCGATGGCCAGATCGAGCTTGGTGTCCATCTCCATATGGTGGGCCGACAGGGCTTCCTCGCTGGCCACCGGGGCGCCGGTCAGCGCTTCGGCCGGCTGGGCGGCGCCGCCGTGCAGGTCCAGGTCGATGCCGCTCAGGTCGAAGTCGGCGGGCGCCGGGGCATCGGCCAAGGCCCCGCCCATTTTCATGTCTTCGATATCGGGCAGCGCGGCGGCCGCAGCGGGCTTCATGTCCTCCATATCCGGCAGGCGCAGGTCATCCAGGTCCGGCGCGGCAATGGTCGGCGCGGCGGTTGGCGCCGGGGCGCTGGCCGGCAGGTCGAAGTCCATCATATCCAGATCGGCCAGGGCTTCAGGCGCGGCGGCCGGGGCCGGCGTCGGGGCGGGCGTCTCGCCCGGCAGCTCCAGATTGAAGTCCATACCCAGGTCGTCGGCTGGCGCGGGAACCGGCGCGGCGGCGCTTTCAAACGGCATATCCAGCGCCAGGTCCGGTGCGGCCTTGTTTTCCTCTGCCAGGCGGGATGCGGTTTCGGCGGCGGCAGGCGCCGGGGCGGCGGCCGGGTCGAAGCTCAGCCCCCCCAGGTCGAAGTCGAGGAAGCTGCTTGGATCGCTTTCCGCCTTGGCGCTCGACTGCGCCCGCGCCGGTTCGGCGGCGCCGGGCGAGGCCCAGTCGGGCGTCTCGGTGGCCGGCGCGGGTTCGGCCGGCAGCGCCGTCTGCTCCAGGGCGAAATCGAGGCCGCTGTCGGCCTGCGCGGCCAAGGCCGTGGCGTCCTTGCTCAGGTCCAGGTCGAGGCCTTCCTCGGCAGCGGCTTGCGCCGGCGGCGATGCGGCAAAGATGGACAGATCGTCGTCGGCCAGCACGGCGGCGCCGGCAGCACCGGCGGCCGCCAGGCCGAGACCGGCCGCCACTTCGCCGCCCGCCGCGGCTGGAGCCGCACCGGCGTACAGCGGATTCGCCGGATCGATACCGCGGCCCAGCTGCGCCGCCTGCGCCCACTCCTCACCCTCGCCGCTGGTCTGCGAATACAGCTCGCTGGCCTGGGTTTCAAAGGCGCGCGTATCGCGGCGGTTGGCGTAGATTTCCAGTAGTTTCAGGCGCACCGGATGGCGTTCCGGATGGTTGCGCAGCGCTTCCTTCAGGATTTCCTCGGCCTGGGCGTCGCGGCCATAAGCGATGTAGACGTCGGCTTCGGCCACCGGATCGACTTCATTGGTATCGAGCTGGCTGGCCGAGGGCGCGAAATTGGAGTTGAATACGCTGTTGCTGGTGTCCACGCTCTGGCCGCCCGCTTCGGCGAACATGGCCGGCGCCGTCACGCCGGGATCGCCCAGCACACTGCTCTCTTCCGGCGGCGCCGCCGTCTCGGCTTTCTGCTTGCGGCGGCGCGCCAGCACGAAGGCACCACCCAGCAACGCGGCCAGGGCAACGCCGATGTATTGCACGTTGTCGGTCAGGGTCTCGACCAGGGACGGTTCCTGCACCGGCGACTTGGCCGCGCCTACCACGCTGCGCGGCGGCTTGGCCGGTTTGGCCTCAGGCTCGCTGGCGGCGGAAGCGGCGGCCGACGCGGCAGCTTCCGCCGACGCGGCCGAAGCCTGTTCCTTGGCTGACGCGGCGGCGGAGGCTTCCGGCTTGGCTGGCACCGACGCCTTGTTCTGCGCCTCGGCCGCGGCCTTGCTCTTCACCGCCATCAGCTTTTCCAGGTCGCTGACGTTCTTTTCCAGTTCCTTGACACGCTCGCTGGCCTCGGCCACTTGCTGGTCCTTGGCGATCTTGTCTTCCGCACTGCCGGTCTTGCCGGTGCGGGCCGACTGCTCGCCGGCCTTCGACAGCTTCAGCTTGTCCTTCGCTTCGCTGGCCGGCTTCGCCTGCTCTTCCACGCGCGCCGAGATTTTGCCGGTGGCGCTTTGCGCCGCTTCCGGCTCCTTGGCCGGGGTGCTGGAGGCGACCTGGCCGGCCAGCTTGGCGCGGTAGGCATTGAAGTCGGCGGCATGCGCCACCACCACGCCATGCGCCTCACCCTGGGCAGTGGCGCGCGCGCTGTCGGCATCCGGCACGCGCAGGATGGTGCCCGACTTCAGGCGGTTCATATTCTTGCCGGAGAAGGCTTCCGGATTGGCGCGGTACAGCGCCACCAGCATCATGTCCAGCGAGACATCGGAAGGCTTGAGCTGACGCGCGATGCGTCCCAGCGTATCGCCCTGCTTGACGCGGTATTCGTCCTCTTGCGCCGCCGGCTTGGCCGGGCTGGCGGCCGGACTGGCGGCCGGCGCGGGACGGCTGGCGCGCACGGCGGCCGCGCGTTCGGCAGCGCTGGGCGCAGCAGGCGCCGCCACAGCTGCCGTAGGCGCGGCGGCGGCCGGTGCGGCCTGCGGCGACTGGGCCGGGCGCAGGTCGGCCGGATCGAGCAGGAAGGTGTATTCGCGCACCAGGCGGCCATTGGTCCAGCTCAGTTCCAGCAGCATGTCGACGAAGGGTTCGTTGATCGGCTGGCTGGAGCTGACGCGGATGAACTGGCGGCCGCTGCGCTGCTCGACGTCGAATTTCAGCGACAGCAGCGCTGGATTGAAGTCGATATTGGCCTGGCGGAAGGCGTCCGGCGAGGCCAGCTTGGCCGCCAGCTCGCCCGCCTCTTCCGGCGTGACGGCCGTCAGTTCGATTTCGGCGCGCAGCGGCTGCCCCAGCGATGACAGCACAGTCAACTTGCCCAGACCGGCGGCGTTTGCAGAGGCAGACAATAAAACCGCGCTGGCGACAGCGCCGGTGATAGTTTTCAATGCGAACGAAACCAGCTTGGAGCGTTTTTGTACAGGCATAGTGTGGGGCTTAAATAGGTTAACAGGGGAAAAGTTACTTTCCCGGATATCCCAACATAACATCATGGCATCAAGCGTGCAAGCATTCCGCCCCCTCGCCGCGCCCCGGGTGTCCCCTCAATGCCGAATTCTGCGTGCAAAGCCAAGAAAAAAGGCCGATTTCCCTATGAAATCGGCCTTTCGGAAAGGGCCCGCAAACGGCCCCTGATACAGCGAAAACTGCTTATTTATCGAGCACGATGCGCAGCATGCGGCGCAGCGGTTCGGCCGCGCCCCACAGCAGCTGGTCGCCCACGGTGAAGGCCGAGATGTATTCGCCGCCCATCGACATCTTGCGCACGCGGCCGACCGGGATGGTCAGGCTGCCGGTGACGGCGGCCGGGGTCAGGTCGCGCGCCGACGCTTCGCGCGTGTTCGGCACGAACTTCACCCACTGGTTGTCGTTGGCGATGATGTCGTTGATCTCGTCCAGCGGCACATCCTTTTTCAGCTTGATGGTCAGCGCCTGCGAGTGGCAGCGCATGGCGCCGATGCGCACGCACAGACCATCGACCGGAATCGGCTGGCTGCCGAAGTCCAGGCCGCGGCCCAGGATCTTGTTGGTCTCGGCGCCGCCCTTCCACTCTTCCTTCGACTGGCCATTGCCCAGATCCTTGTCGATCCACGGGATCAGGTTGCCGGCCAGCGGCACGCCGAACTGCTTGGTTTCTTCAGCCGACAGGCCGTGCTGGGTGGCCAGCACCTGGCGGTCGATTTCCAGGATCGCCGCAGCCGGGTTGTCCAGCAGCGACTTGACGGAGGCGTTGATGGTGCCGAACTGGGTCAGCAGCTCGCGCATATGCTGGGCGCCGCCGCCCGATGCCGCCTGGTAGGTCATGGAGGTCATCCAGTCCACCAGATCGTGCTTGAACAGGCCGCCCAGGCCCATCAGCATGCAGGACACGGTGCAGTTGCCGCCGACGAAGTTCTTCACGCCCTTGGCCATGGCGTCCTTGATCACGTTCAGATTGACCGGATCGAGCACGATGACGGCGTCCTTTTCCATGCGCAGGGTCGACGCGGCGTCGATCCAGTAGCCGTTCCAGCCGGCCGCTCGCAGTTTAGGGAACACTTCGGAAGTGTAGTCGCCGCCCTGGCAGGAAATGATGATCTCGCAGCGTTTCAGTTCATCGATATTGGTCGCGTCTTTCAGCGTGGTTTCGTTCTTCGCCATGGCAGGCGCGGCGCCGCCGGTGTTCGAAGTGGTGAAAAATACCGGCTCGATATGGGCGAAATCGCCCTCTTCCTGCATGCGCTGCATCAGGACCGAACCGACCATGCCACGCCAACCAACTAGACCTACGAGTTTCATTTTGCTTTCCCTTGGGTTGAATGAGAAGAGCGGCAGTGGCTCCCACCCCTGCCTTCTTCGCTGTATTTATGCGAGAGCGCGCACCACGGCGTCGCCCATTTCTTCGGTGCCGACCTTTTGGGTACCGGCTTCATGGATATCCGGTGTGCGCAGGCCTTGCGCCAACACCTTCTTGACTGCAGCTTCGATACGATCCGCCTGCTCTGCGCGATTCAGCGAGAAGCGCAGCATCATGGCCGCCGACAGGATGGTCGCCAGCGGATTGGCGATGCCCTTGCCAGCGATATCCGGCGCTGAACCGTGCGAAGGCTCGTACAGACCCTTGTTGTTCGCATCCAGCGAGGCCGATGGCAGCATGCCGATGGAACCGGTCAGCATGGCCGCCGCGTCGGACAGGATGTCGCCGAACATATTGCCGGTGACGATGACGTCGAACTTCTTCGGCGCGCGCACCAGCTGCATGGCGGCGTTGTCGACATACATATGATCGAGCGCCACGTCCGGGTATTCCTTGTGGACGTCGGTGACGATGTCCTTCCAGAACTGGAAGGTTTCCAGCACATTGGCCTTGTCCACGCTGGTCAGGCGCTTGCCGCGCTTTTGCGCCGCCTGGAAGGCCACGTGGGCGATGCGGCGGATTTCGCCTTCCGCATAGCGCATGGTGTCGAAGCCTTCGCGCTGGCCCTTGAAGGGGCCGTCCGGGCATTCGCGCACGCCGCGCGGCTGGCCGAAGTAGATGTCGCCGGTCAGTTCGCGGATAATCAGGATGTCCAGGCCCGACACCACTTCCGGCTTCAGCGTGGAAGCGCCGGCCAGCTCGGGATACAGGATGGCCGGACGCAGGTTGGCGAACAGGCCCAGGTTCTTGCGCAGGCCCAGGATGGCCTGTTCCGGACGCAGGGAGCGCTCCAGCGTATCGTATTGGAAGTCGCCCACGGCGCCGAACAGCACGGCGTCGGCCGCTTTGGCCAGCGCCAGCGTGGCTTCCGGCAGCGGATGGCCGTGCGCGGCATAGCCGGCGCCGCCCACCGGCGCGCTTTCCAGTTCAAATTTTTCATCGAGTGCGTTCAGCACCTTCACCGCTTGGGCGACGATTTCCGGGCCGATGCCGTCGCCCGGCAAGATAGCAATTTTCATATTGTTCTTTGAGTTTAGATGACGTTGGCCAGCCAGGGCTGGTTGGCCAGATGACGCTCTTCGAAGGCACGGATGCTGTCGGCGTGGCGCAGCGTCAGGCCGATATCGTCGAGACCATTCATCAGGCAGTATTTGCGGAAGGCGTCGATCTCGAAGGGGTAGGAGATGCTGCCATTGGCCGTCGTAACGCGCTGCTGTTCAAGGTCCACCACCAGGCGGTAGCCGGGGAAGGCCTTGACTTCATTGAACAGATGATCGATCTGGGTTTCACTCAAGACCACGGGCAGCAGGCCGTTCTTGAAGCAGTTATTGTAGAAGATGTCGGCAAAACTCGGCGCGAGAATGGCGCGGAAGCCAAACTGGTCGAGCGCCCAGGGCGCGTGCTCGCGCGAGGAGCCGCAACCGAAGTTCTTGCGCGTCAGCAGGACCGAGGCGCCCTGGTAGCGCGCCTGGTTCAGCACGAAGTCGGGATTGAGCGGACGGCCGCTGTTATCCATGCCCGGTTCGCCGTGGTCCAGATAGCGCCATTCGTCGAACAGATTGGGGCCGAAGCCGGTGCGGTGGATCGATTTCAGAAACTGCTTGGGGATGATGGCGTCGGTATCGACATTCGCGCGGTCGAGCGGTGCGACGAGGCCTTCATAGACGGTAAATTTTTCCATGATTCTCTAAAGGAGAGCGACGGCGGACCGTCGGGCCCGCCGTACTGCGGTGTTATTTTTTGCCGGCGCCTTCGACTACCTGGCCGACCTTTTGCACATCCTTGCCGATGCCGGCGACGGTGTTGCAGCCGCTTAGGAACAGGGCGGTGATGGCGATGGCGAATAGGGTTTTCATGATGATGTTCTCTTGGATCGGATAATCAGCGCAGGGCGCGCACGTCAACGAAATGGCCGGCGATACCGGCTGCGGCCGCCATGGCGGGCGACACCAGGTGGGTGCGTCCGCCTTGGCCCTGACGGCCTTCGAAATTACGGTTGGAGGTGGAAGCGCAGCGCTCGCCCGGATCGAGGCGGTCGGCGTTCATGGCCAGGCACATCGAGCAGCCCGGCTCGCGCCACTCGAAGCCGGCGGCCTTGAAGATGCTGTCCAGGCCTTCGCGTTCGGCCTGTTCCTTGACCAGGCCGGAGCCGGGCACCACCAGCGCCAGCTTCACGTTCGAGGCACGCTGCTTGCCGCGCACCACGGCGGCGGCGGCGCGCAAGTCCTCGATGCGCGAGTTGGTGCAGGAGCCGATGAAGACCTTGTCGATGCGGATGTCCTCGATCGCCGTATTCGGCTTCAGGTCCATATACACCAGGGCCTTTTCCATGGCGTCGCGCTTGACGCTGTCCTTTTCCTGGTCGGGATCGGGCACGCGGCCATCGACCGCCACCACCATTTCCGGCGAGGTGCCCCAGGTCACCTGGGGCTTGATCTCGGCGGCGTTGAGGGTGACGACCAGGTCGAATTTGGCGCCCGCGTCGGAATGCAGGGTGCGCCAGTATTCGACCGCGCGTTCCCAGTGCGGTCCCACCGGCGAGAAAGGACGGCCTTTCACGTAGTCGATGGTGATCTCGTCGACGGCCACCATGCCGGCGCGCGCGCCCGCTTCGATCGCCATATTGCAGACGGTCATGCGGCCTTCCATCGACAGCGAGCGGATGGCCGAACCGGCGAACTCGATGGCGTAGCCGGTGCCGCCGGCGGTGCCGATCTTGCCGATCACGGCCAGCACGATGTCCTTGGCGGTCACGCCGGCCGGCAGCGCGCCGTCCACCTGCACCAGCATGGCCTTGGATTTCTTGGCCAGCAGGGTTTGCGTCGCCAGCACGTGCTCCACTTCCGAGGTGCCGATGCCGTGCGCCAGCGCGCCGAAAGCGCCGTGGGTCGACGTATGCGAGTCGCCGCATACCACGGTCATGCCGGGCAGGGTCGCGCCCTGCTCCGGGCCGATCACGTGCACGATGCCCTGGCGCTTGTCGTTCATATTAAAGTAGGTCAGGCCGAAAGCGTGGGTGTTCTTGTCCAGCGTTTCGACCTGCAGGCGCGAGACGGGATCGGCGATGCCGTGCGAGCGGTCGGTGGTCGGCACATTGTGGTCGGCCACGGCCAGGTTGGCGGAAAGCCGCCATGGCTGGCGGTTGGCGGCGCGCAGGCCGTCGAATGCCTGCGGGCTGGTCACTTCGTGCACGAGGTGGCGGTCGATGTAGAGGATGGCGGTGCCGTCGTCTTCGGTGCGCACCACATGGGATTCCCAGAGTTTGTCGTAAAGCGTCTTCATGGTTGCTGCTGCTGCCTAATTTTTGAGTGATCCAATTTGATTATGCCATATTTGTGCAACGCAAAACCAAGCCCGTCTTTCCGCCTCGTGAGCCGATGCGTCCTGGGAATTTGCCTGTTCGATCTGGCGCCCTTTGTTGATGTTTATGTAAAGCTTGTGAAAATAAATACAAAAGACTACGCGAAAAAAAAGCCTGCGGTTTCGGCCGCAGGCTTTGGTGTCTTGCTTGGTGCTTGATGCTTATGCCGCCATGCGTACACTTCCCCTGCAACCGTCCATCAGGAAGGATAGGCCGACCACTAGCACCAGCTCGCCTTCGGCCGAGCGCGCAGTACCGGTAATGCCTTCCACCGCCAGCGCGGTCATCGGCTTGATCACGAGGTCGGCGGTGCCGTCCACGGCTTCCACGGCCAGGATGTAAGGCTGCGGCGAATTGACCACGATGCCGACGCGCTCCGAACCGAGTTCGTAGCCCAAGGCGCCGGCCAGCGAACGCACCGGCAGCGGACGGCCCTGGTCTTTCAGCACCGGGGCGCCGCCCACTTCCATGAAGGTTTCCGGCAGTTCCACCACACGCTGCACCACGGCCATCGGCAGCGCCAGCAGGGCGCCCGAGGTCGAGACCAGCATGGTCGGCACGATCGACAGCTCGATCGGCAGGCGGATGGCGAACTTGGTGCCCTTGCCCAGCGCCGAGTCGATATGGATGGCGCCGCGGTTTTTCTCGACGGCGGTCTTCACCACGTCCATGCCGACGCCGCGGCCGGACACCGAGGACGCCACTTCCTTGGTCGAGAAGCCGGGCAGGAAAACCAGCTGGTAGGACTCTTCGTCGCTCAGGTTGGCGGTCGGCGAGATCAGGCCTTTTTCGGCCGCCTTCTTGCGCAGGCCGACCGGGTCCATGCCCTTGCCGTCGTCCTGCAGCACGATCATGACACTATTCGCTTCCTGCCAGGCTTTGAGCGAGATGAAGGCCTTGCCCGGCTTGCCGGCGGCCAGGCGCACGTCCGGCGCTTCGACGCCGTGGTCGAGCGCATTGCGCAGCATGTGCACCAGCGGATCGTACAGGCTGTCCACCACCACGCGGTCGACTTCGGTCTCCGCGCCTTCGATGGTCAGCTCGACTTCCTTGCCCAGGTCTTTCGCCAGCTCGCGCACCAGGCGCGGGAATTTCTGGAACAGGCGGCCGACCGGCTGCATGCGCGTGGCCAGGGTGGCGCGCTGCAGTTCGGTGGAATAGCGCGAAGCGCGCTCCAGGGTCTCGGTCAGGGCCGACATCAGGGATGCCGCCTGGCCTTCGAACTTGAATTGCTGCAGGCGCTCCAGCAGCACGGCGGCCTGGTTGGCGGCCTGCACCGATTCGCCAGCCACTTCCAGCAGCGCGTCGAGCTTGACGGCGTCGATACGGATGCTTTCTTCCTTGGCCGGCGGGGCGTGCGGCTTGGCTTCTTCGCGGGCCGGGCCTTCGCGCTTGGCGATGGCGGCGGCGACAGCCGGTGCGAGGGCTTCGGCAGCGGCTGGTGCGGCGGCCGCTTCGGCCGCCACGGGGGCGGCGGCGGCAGGCGCGGCGGAGCGGGTGTAGCTGCCGGGTGGCATCACCGCTTCATACATGCCTTCCCAGTCCAGGCCGTCGGCCGATGCCGTTGCGGCGGGCGCGGCGGCAGGCGCGGCAGCGACCGGCGCCGCAGCGGCTGCCACGGGCGCCGGCGCCGGCGCGGCGGCCTTGGCCGGCGCCTCGCTCTTGCCTTCGATGGCATCCTTCAGGATCGCTTCCAGATCGCCCGGCATGCCGCCCAGGCTTTCCGGCGCAGCGCCGTTATTCAGTTCGGCCAGCTGGTCGGCCACGAAGCCGGACGCTTGCAGCGCCGCCTCGATCGACAGCGGCGTGACCGGCGCGGCGCCGGTGCGCAGCGCGTCGAACAGGTTCTCGGTCAGGTGGCAGGCCGACACCAGGGCGCCCAGGTTCATGAAACCGGCGCCGCCCTTGATGGTGTGGAAGGAGCGGAAAACCGCGTTCAGTGTTTCTTTATTGTCAGGGTCACGTTCGAGGCGCAGCAGGTGCTCCTCGACGTTGACTGCCAAGTCCATCGCCTCAACGACGAACTCCTTCAGCATATCGTCCATTAGAATCCCAGATCGGCAAGCAGATCATCGACACTGTCCTGGCTCAGGGCCACCGTCGGAGCCGACGGGCCTGTCATCAGGGACACCTCTTTTTGCGCAATCTTCTCGCGCACCTCTACCGGCGCATTGTCGCGCAGCAGCTGGGCCAGTTCCGCTTCCACCGTCTTGGTGATGACCACGACTTTCTTGATCAGCTGGCCGGTGATGTCCTGGAAATCCTGGGCCATCATGATTTCCAGCAGACGGGCTTTTTCCGCCTCGGTGGCTTCGGATACGGCCTGGGCAAAAGCGCGCGAGTCGCCTGCCAGGGTTTTGAATTCATCGATGCTGAGCTTGCCGGCGAACAGGGCGGCCCAGCGGTCTTCCATTTCCTTGGATTTTTTCGACAGCACGTCCTGGGCCGGCATGCCGTCGTCCAGGGTATTGAGCACCTTGTTGGCGGCCTGCTCGGTCAGGCTGGCCACGTATTCCAGGCGGTCCTGGGCGTCCACGATCTGGGTCGACGCTTCGGTCAAGGCCTTGTCGTAGCCCAGCTCGCGCAGCGAATCGTGCAGCAGGCGCACGATGCCACCCAGGCGCTCGAACATCGGCTTGTCGGCCTCGCCGCCGGCGGGCGCGGCCGCAACAGGGGCCGCTGCCGGCTCAGGCGCGGCGGCGGCATCGGGCGGGCGGGTCGAGGAAATTTCGTCGAACAGGCTTTCCAGGTCATCTTCCGCCGCTGCGGCAGGAGCCGGGGCCGGGGGCGGAGCAGGAGCGGCTGTGGCGCGTTGCGCGGACACTTCTTCAAATAAGGCGTCGAAATCATCAGCGGCGTCGGTCATAATTCCTGCTTCTCCATGTAAAAAATTGCTGCCTAAACTGCTGCCCGGCGCAATCGTAGATGACGCCCGGCAATATTACCGCATTTACGCGAGTGTAGCAGGGCGTGCCCCCCTTGTTCAATCTCCCTGGGGGAAAAGAAAGGCAAAGCCGCACCGCCTACGCAAAAGCCGGACTTTCTGTTGTATTTGGGGATACTAGCATTGCTGCCCCTCGCCAGGCCACAAATCTATCCGTAGCGACAACAAATGCGGCATAAATGTCGGCTGCCGCCCGCCCCTGTCGCTTCCTGGTGCTTTATTGATCTACATCAAGTCTTTGCATCCAGACAATATGCAAAATCAGACTACAATGAAGTGGGAAGGGCTTTCACAAGGAGAGTGAGATGTACCGCAAAATCCTGATCACCACCGACGGCTCGGCCGTCTCCCGCATGACTGCCTGCGCCGGCGTCTCCTTCGCCCAGCAGATGGGCGCCGAGGCGCTGGTGCTGTTCGTGGCGCCCGAATACCAGTATCCGATCTATGTCGAGATCATTCCGCCCAGCTATCCCAGCGAGGAGGAATACCGCGCCGCGATGGAGCGCGCCGGCAGCGAGCATGTGCAGCCCATCCTCGATGCCTGCGCCAAGAAGGCGGTGCGGGCCGAGGGCCTGACCGCGTTTGCCGAGAGCGCCGCGCTGAAAATCATCGACGTGGCGGCGCGCCATGGCTGCGACCTGATCTTCATCGGCTCGCACGGACGCAGCGGCTGGGGCCAGCTGCTGCTGGGCAGCGTCACCAACAAGGTGCTGTCGCATACGCGCATCCCGGTCCTGGTGCACCGCCTGCTCAAGGAACCGCTGCCCGACTAGGTGCGGCACAGCCTTACAAAAAAAGCAAGCTCCTGCGGGAGTTCGTAGTAGTATTTTCCCTTTTTCGCCAAATCCATTGCCATGATCAGAATAGTCATCGCCGACGACCACACCATTATGCGCGAAGGCCTGAAGCGCATCCTCGACGGCGCCAAGGATATAGAAATTGTGGGCGAAGCCATCGACGGCTTCGAAGTGCTGAACCGCGTGCGCCAGGGCGGCTTCGACCTGCTGCTGCTGGACTTGTCGATGCCGGGCCGCAGCGGCGTCGACCTGATCCGCCAGATCCGCAGCGAAGCGCCCAAACTGGCCATCCTCATCCTCACCATGCACGAGGAAGAGCAGTATGCGGTGCGCGCCATCCGCGCCGGCGCCCAGGGTTATCTGACCAAGGAGAGCGCCGGCACCCAGCTGGTGGGCGCCATCCACAAGGTCGCCTCGGGCCGGCCGTATATCAGCACCGAGGTGGCCGAGCAGCTCGCGCTCAACATCATGACGCCCAACGAGAGCCTGCTGCACAAGCAGTTGTCGGACCGCGAGTTCGAAGTATTCTCGCTGCTGGTGGCCGGCAAGTCGATCACCGACATCGGCAACAGCCTGCACCTGAGCGTGAAAACCGTGAGCACGCACAAGACGCGCATCATGCAGAAGATGGGCATGGGCTCCTTGTCGGAAATGGTGCAGTATGCCGTGGCCCACCGCCTGCTCTCGCCCTTCGGCAGCTGAAGTCCGGTTCAGTCTGCGCGGCCGGACGCCCGTCCGGCGCGCCGTTCGGCCCGTCTCCCGCCCACTAGGAATACTCCTACCCGCCTGCGCCAGCTCCTACGCCATATTCAGCACCCGCTGATATCAATTGTCGGGCCGCGTTGGCATACTGAAACCAAGCTAAAGTTTCCAGTAGGCCATAGGCCTCTGGCGAGCGAACAAGAATACTTCCCGCCCTGCATGGGCGGAGGTCCAAGTCCCGATTCTGCGTCATTGCCTTGCCGTGCTACAGGAGATAAGCATGTTCTCTACGCCCATGTCCGAGCTTCGCCCCGCCGCGTCGGCTTCATCCTCGATGGAAGCTGGCCGCCAGCGCCAAGGTCGGCTCTGGTCCAATATGAAGGAAGTCTGCGAGCTGCTGCACTTGCCCGCCATCAGCACGCTCAATGCGGAAGAGCTGCTGTTCCAGCATGTCCAATTCAAGACCGGACAGCGCATCCATACCATCGGCCAAAGCTTCGATACCCTGTACATCGTCAATTCGGGCTTTCTGAAAACCGTGCTCATCGACGAATTCGGCAATGAGCAAGTACTGAGCTTCCCGATGAAGGGCGACCTGCTCGGCGTTGACGGCATCCACAGCCGCCACTACACCTCGGAAGCGGTGGCGCTGTCGGACTGCGACCTGATCCTGCTGCCCTTCAAGAAATTGACCGCGCTCAGCCGCGTGCACCTGGAACTGGAAAACATGCTGTACGGCGTAATGAGCCGCGAACTGGTGCGCGAGCAAGCCATGATCGGCATGCTGGGTGCACTCAGCGCCGAGGCGCGCGTGGCGCGTTTCCTGGTGTCGCTGTCGGAGCGCTTCGCCCAGATGGGCTATTCGAGCAAGCTGTTCAACCTGCGCATGACGCGCCATGAAATCGGCAGCTACCTGGGCCTGACTCTGGAAACGGTCAGCCGCACGCTGTCGGCCTTCAATGAAATCGGCATGATCAGCGTCGACCAGCGCACCATCGGCATCAAGGATGCTGATGCGCTGCGCTCGCTGCGCCGCCTGCCGCCCTCGCGCACACGTGGCAAGAGCGTGCAGGCGCGCTTGCGCGCCAATGCGCGCGCCGAGCCGGCCGCCGCCGAGCTGCCGGCCGAGCCGCTGCTGGCCGCCTACTGATTTCCCCCGCTTACTCTCGTTTCACCCAGCGTTTGGCCCGCTTCGGCGGGCCTTTTTTTATCCCGTGCAAAAAAGTGACTTTCACATGTCAAAAAGCACTTGCATTTCTGGCAGCGGCAGCTAATAATGCAAATGCGAATCATTCTTATTTAAGGAAAAACTTCATGCACACCAGCCCATCGCCCGCCATCCGCCCGACCGTTGCCGCTCCCGCCGTAGCCCAACCGGTGCGCCGCCTGACCACCGCCGGCCTGATGCAGGACCAGCGCGAAGTCGAGATCGAACATGCCGGCCGCATCTACCGCTTGCGCATCACCCAGCTCAATAAACTGATTCTGACCGCTTAAATCCCCGACAGCCCCAGCCAGCCAAGCCATCCGCGCGCGCCAGCCATACCGACCCGAGGAGTGCCCCGATGGCCATCGACCGTACCGATCCGATTTTTCTCGCGCCCCAGAAAGGCCAGCATCCCGAACTGATGCTGTCCGCGGTGCTGCACCTGATGTCGCATTACACGTCCAGCGCCAATGACAGCGGCGCCTGCGTGAAGCTGGCGTCCGTCATCGAACGCCACCTCAAGGCCCTGGCCAGCCTGCCCGACCTGGCGCCGGTGCTGAGCGCCACCTGCCAGCAGCTGTCCGAGCAGTGGGCCGCCGTGGTCGAGCGCTCCCTGCCCCCGCCCCAGCCGGTCAAGGAAGAATCGACCTTCCTCAGCCGCATCATGGCGCGCGGCCGCGGCAGCGCCCAGGCCGCCTGCTAAAGGAGCCGGCCAGCATGTGCGATAAACACCAACTGCCGGCCGCGCCGGCCGAGGCCCAGACCTCGCGCCGCCGCCGCATCTGGGAACTGGGCCATACCTGCCACTGTCCGCTGGTGGGGGTGGGCCTGCCCCTGGCCGTCCTGCGCAAGCTGGTGGGCAAGATCACGGGCGGCAAGGTATTGGCCGACGATTATGAAATCCACGTCGGCACGGTCAGCGAATGCGGCACCCGCAACAAGCTGTCGGAAGCGGTGCAAAAAGAGCTGGAACGGCGCTATGCGGCCGTGCTGCTGCGCTTCCGCGCCGCCAAATGCAGCGAGCAGCTGGCCGAGCTGTGGCGCGCCGCCGTCGCCAATGGCGACGTGGCGGGCGCCTTCTGGGCCGGCCTGACCCATCCGCGCTGCACGACCGAGCTGGAAGAACGCATGTGCCGCGACCTGCACATGATCCAGCACCAGGCCGGCGCCTGCGTGCGCGCCGACCTCAACCGCTTTAACAGCACCCTCGAAGAGAATACGCGCCAGGCGCGCGAAATCGTGCGCCTGCAGCAGCGCAGCGCCGCCGTGCAGCTGGAACGCACGGCCGAGCAGGAACAGCAGGCCAGCCAGCTGATGCAGCTGCGCGCCCAGCTGGTGGGCCGCGACAGCATCATCGACTCGCTGCGCAGCGAGCTGGAGCAGTTGCGCAGCTCGATCCCCGGCCTGGAAACGCGCGAACGCCTGGCTCAGCGCCTGAGCCAGACCGACGAACGCGAACGCCTGCTGCGCAACCAGGTGGCCGAGCTGCGCCGCGAGCTGAACCTGGCGCAAGCCCAGCTGCAAGCCCAAGCCCAGGACGCCACGCTGAACGCCGCCCTGGCCGCCGAAGCGCCGCCGCAGGCGCCACCCGTGGTCGAACACATCATGAAAATGCCGGTCAGCCTCAACGAGCGCAGCGTGCTGTGCGTGGGCGGGCGCAGCGGCAATGTCGCCACCTACCGCGCCCTGATCGAGCGCGTCGGCGCCCAGTTCGCCCACCACGATGGCGGACTCGAAGACAACGCCAACAAACTCGAAGCCAGCCTGGCCGCCGCCGATCTCGTGATCTGCCAGACCGGCTGCATCAGCCACAGCGCCTACTGGCGCGTGAAGGATTTCTGCAAACGCACCGGCAAACGCTGCGTCTTCATCGACAACCCCAGCATCTCCAGCCTGCAGCGCGGCCTGGAAGAACTCACCCCCTAAGCCTACAGCCGAGCCCGTGTCCACCTTGGGGTCAGACCCCAATCGGACACGGACTCGGCCGCAGTCAGTCTGATCTGCTGTCGATTTTTTGCGCAAGCAAAGCCGAGCCTGTGTCCGATTTGGGGTCTGACCCCAGGGTGGACACGGGCTCGGCTGTTTGCTTAGTAGACGTCGCGGCGGTAGCGGCTGGAGGCGGTCAGGGCGTCGAGGGCGGCTCGGCCGAGGATGGTTTCGAGCGCTTTGTCGACGCCGGCGGCCATGCCGTCCAGGCTGCCGCATACGTAGATGGCGGCGCCATCATCAACCCAGAGGCGCAGTTCGTCGGCGTGGGCGGCCAGCTGGTCTTGCACATAGCTGCGCGGTTCGTCGCGCGAGTAGGCCAGGTTCAGACGCGGCAGGAGGCCGGCACGCTGCCAGGCGTCGAGTTCTTCGCCGTAGATGGCGTCGTGCTCGGCATTGCGTTCGCCGAACAGCAGCCAGTTGCGCGCCTGGCCGGCCAGGGCGCGCGCCTTGAGGTGGCCGCGCAGGCCGGCGATGCCGCTGCCGTTGCCGATCAGGATCAGCGGCCGGCCGGCATTGCCCTCCAGGCGGAAGCGCTTGTGCTGGCGCAGGCGCATCTGCACCGTGTCGCCGATATCGGCCTGGCGGCACAGCCAGCCGGAAGCCATGCCGCAGCTGCCGTCGTCGTGCAGATGCAGGCGCACCACCAGATGCACGCGGCCGTCCTGCGGAATCGAGGCGATCGAGTATTCGCGCGCGCGTGCCGGATCACCCGGCGCGGCAATCTGCACCAGGTCGCCCGACTGCCAGTTCACGGGCGCATCGGGCGGTGCCTGCAGTTCGATGTGGTACAGCGGCGCGCCCACGCTGGCAGGATTCAGCAGGCGGCGCTCGGCCAGCAGCCAGCCGTCGAAGGCCGGCGCAGTCCAGTCGGGCGCGTCGCTGGTGCCGGCCAGATGGCTCAGTTGCTGGCGCCAGGCGGCAATCGCCGCCGGCGCGCTGCGGTCCACTTCGATGCGTTCGAACAGGCTGTGCGCACCCTGCTCCTGCAGCCATTGATCGAGGCCGCGGCCAAAGCCGCAATACTGGCTGTAGCTGCGGTCGCCCAGCGCCAGCACGGCGTAGTGCAATTGCTTGAGCGGCACGGCGCCGCCCATCAGGCGGCCGGCAAAAGCGGCCGCCGCATCGGGCGCATCGCCTTCGCCATAGGTGCTGACCAGGAATAGTGCGCGCTCGGCACCCTGCAGCTCGGCCGCCGTCAGCTCGCCCAGTTCGGCCAGGCGCACGGCAATGCCGGCCAGGCCCAGCGTATCGGCGGTCTGGCGCGCCAGTTCTTCGGCATTGCCGGTCTGGCTGGCGTAAGCGACTATCCAGCCGGGGTTGCGCGCCGCCGCGGCCTTGGCGGCAGCCGCCGCCTGGCGCTTGCGGCGCACGCGCAGATACGGCAGCAGGCACACCAGGCCATAACCGAGCACGCAGGCGGCGGTCAATGCCAGCCTGCCGGGATCATTGGTAAGGATCATTCTTCTTCCAGCATTGCACGGAAATGGCTACTCATATATTCGCGCAGCCCTTCCCCTTCGCGCGCCACAAAGCGCACCGCCAGGCGCCGGCTTTCGGCCAGCGCCAGTCCGTCCTTCAGGCCCAGCACCGTCAGCGCGGTGGACCAGGCATCGGCCGCCATGCAGTGCGCATGCACCACGCTGACGGAGGCCAGACTGTTTTCTATCGGCGCGCCGGAGCGCGGATCTATCGTATGCGAGTAGCGCTGGCCGCCCTGCTGGAAGAAGCGGCGGTAGTCGCCCGAAGTGGCGATCGCCAGCCCATGCAGGGCGACGACAATCTGCGGCAGGCCGAGAGCGTCCTGCACCTCGGCGCCCACCTGTTCCAGCGCCACCCACCAGGGCTGGCCGTCCGGCTTGACGCCGGCGCCGCGCAGTTCACCGCCCACTTCCACCAGGTAGTGGCGTATGCCCTGGGCTTCCAGGTATTCCGCCAGCCGGTCCACGCCGTAGCCCTTGGCCACGGCCGACAGGTCGAGCTGCACGCCGCCCGGTTGCCACGCGGCGCGCGTCGCCTGGTCCAGTTTCACGCCCTGGCCGGCGCGCTGCGCCAGCACGGCCTGCACCTGCGAGGCGGCAGGCGGCGCGAAAGCGTCGTCCTTGAAACGGGAACCGGGGCCGAAGCCCCACAGATTGACCAGCGCGCCGGCGCAGGGATCATATGCCCCACCGGAATCGCGCGCCACGTTCATGGCAAAGGACAGCACTTCATAAAAAGCCACAGGCAAGGACTGCCAGTTGCCTGCAGCGGCGCGGTTGAAGCGGCCCAGGTCGGAGTCCGCTTCCCAGTGGCTCATTTCGGCCACCACTGCGTCGAGCTGCTGCTGCAAGCCTTCCTGCAGCGGCGCGGGTCCGCCCTGCTCCACCAGCCGCACCGACCAGCTGGTGCCCATGCTGGCGCCGCTGAATTCGCGCAGCACGCCAGCGGCGGGCGCCGGGTCGGGGGAGATATGGTGAGGCAGGAGAACCCGGCGCATCGCTACTCTTGTTTTGGCGAGGAAGCGCCGCTTACTGCGGCAGCACTTCCACCGTGGCCGTATAGGTCACGCGGCGCGCCGGCATCTGCGGTGCCTGGCCCGCAACCGCAGGCGCGGCGGCCGGCCAGCTGGCGCTCACCATATACATGCCCGCTGCCGGGATGGTGAAGCTGATTTCGCCCTTGGCGTCGGTGCTCTGGCGGATCTCGCCCAGGGTGCCGCGATAGCGCACGCCGCCCGGCACCAGGCTGAAGCCCAGATTGGCCGCCGGCTTACCGTCCAGCAGGAAGCGCCAGGTGGCTTTCTCGCCGGCGCGCATATCGTTCGGGTGCGTCACCGGCACCAGTTCCAGACCGGTGCCGGTCGGCTTGAACACCGCCTCGTCGGTCGAGTTGGCGCTGACGAAGGTTTCCAGGCGCGCACTGGTGCGCGTGGTTTTCAGTTCGTCGGCATTGGCCGGCACTTCCTTGGCAAACGCTTCCTCCGAACCGCGCCAGCGCTTCACCTCACCATTGACCTTCCAGCTGGCCGTCACGTTTTGCGACACCAGGGCGATCTTGTACGTGCCCGGCTTGGCCATCTTCACGTCGAAGGTCGAGCGCAGACGGCCGGTGCTGGCGTTTTCCAGCGGCACGCGGGCGCCGTCCGGGCCGAGCACGAAGATGCCGTCCAGTTTCAGCGGCACGTGGTCGATGTCGAACAGGCCTTCGGAGATGGCGGCATCCACCGTCACCCATGGTTCCTTCGCTTCCACCAGCGAGGACGATGGCACCATCCAGGCGCGGTGCGCCTGGGCGCCGAAAGCGGCACCGGCCAGGGCCAGCGCGATCAGGGTCTTAGTCAGTTTCATCTGCGCCTCTTATGGTTTGACCAGCACGGAGACAGCGCCCAGTTCTTCCTTGCCCTTGCCGGCAAAGTTCTGCGCCGATTTCGGCGGCCAGGCCACCGGTACTTTCACCAGCTCGCGGCCACCGGCCTCGCGCGCCGCTTCCACCACCAGCTGATACTGGCCGGCCGGCAGCTTGTTGATGGCTTCCTGGGCCACCGGGAAGCTCAGGGTGTGCTCGCCCGGCGCGCGCGTGGCGCCGCTCACGCCGTCCAGCGGCATAGCGACGTCGCGGCCGCTCTTGCGCCACCACTGGCGCATATCCTTGAGCCACTTGGTGCCGGCATTATCCTTCTTCTTGGTGTCGTACAGCACGGCCAGGTTGGCGACCACTTTCTGGTCGGCGTTTTCCAGCCAGGCGGCGATATAAGGACGGTGGTACTCCGCCACGTTCAGCTGGGGAATTTCAAGTTTGAGAGCCAGATCGGCGGCCATGGCCGAGGCGCTGACCAGGGGAAGACTGAGCGCGATGGAGTAGCGTAATTTCATGGTGGTCCTTAATGAATAAACAGCAGGGCTATAACAAATGGTATCAGCACGCCCAGTCCGACCATGGGCCAGGTGAAGGGACGGTTGGTGGCGTGGAATTTCAGAATCAGCAAACCGGTGATGCAGAACACCAGGCAGGTGGCGGCAAAGATATCGATGAACCAGTTCCAGGCGGCGCCGGTATTGCGCCCCTTGTGCACGTCGTTGAGCCAGGAGATCCAGCCGCGGTCGGTGTTTTCGAATTCGGCCGCACCATCTTCGAAGCCGATGCGCACCCAGGCGTCGCCGCCCGCCTTGGGCAGCGGCAGATAGACTTCATCGGCCGACCATTCGGCGCTGCGCCCGCCCGCCTTCAGCGACCAGGTATTGCGCAGCCATTGCTCGGCCGCTTCCGGCAGCGGGGCTTTTTCGCCGTCATGCGCTTCACCAAACGTCTTGAGCTGGGCCAGCAGCGGCGCCGGCGCGCTGGCCTGCTGGCGCACAACGCTAGGCTTGGCTTCGATCTGGGAGGCGTGGTTCAGGGTGATGCCGGTAATACTGAACAGGAACATGCCCAGCAGGCAGAGCGCGGAACTGATCCAATGCCACTGGTGTAGATGCCGCAACCAGACGGCGCGGCTGGCTTGACGGGCTGCCGCGGGGACTTGCATGGGACCGCTCACTGTGCACTTTCCTTCAAATTATTTGATACGAACACTAAATGATAATGATTATCATTTGCGGAGTCAATGTAGCCTGAACAACCGTTACATTACGATACTTTCGCCGCAACAGAAGTCACTTGATACATGAAAGTTACCTTGATAATGTAATTGAGAAGCATTATCATCTTCGCTCCTAAAAATATTCAGCCAGCCAGCTCCAGTTGCAGACGGACGCCGCCAGCCTCACCCACGTCACCTGGAGAATCCCTTGTCCCATATCCGCAGCCGCAAGCATACGCTTGCCGCTCAGCCGCTGCTGAGCCAATCCCTGTTCGCCCTCGCCGCCGTCGGCCTGCCGCTGGCCGCCCAGGCCCAGAGTGCCGAGAAAACCATGTCGGAAGTGAAGGTCGAAGCCAAAGCCAATGCCGACGCGCCGTACAAGGTCGAAAAAGTCTCCTCGCCCAAGCTGACCCAGCCCCTGCTCGACACGACCCAGACCATTACCGTCATCAAGAAGGACGTGATCCAGGAACAAGGCGCCTCCTCCATCGTCGAAGCGCTGCGCAACACCCCCGGCATCACCCTGCAACTGGGCGAGAACGGCAACACCAGTGCCGGCGACACCTTCCAGATGCGCGGCTTCGCGGCGCAAAGCTCGATCTTCGTCGACGGCATCCGCGACCTGGGCGCCGTCACGCGCGACGCCTTCAATGTGGAACAGGTGGAAGTGGCGAAAGGCCCGGCCGGCGCCGACATCGGCCGCGGCGCCGCTTCCGGCTACGTCAACCTGGTGACCAAGCTGCCGTCGCGCGAAGACGCGACCAGCGCCACCCTGGGCTACGACAGCGGCGACACCAAGCGCGGCACCATCGATATGAACCGCCGCTTCGGCGACTCGGGCGCCTTCCGCATCAACGCCATGGTCCAGGACGGCGGCGTCATGGGCCGCAAGGTCATCCAGAAGAAGAGCCATGCGCTGGCACCGTCGATCGCCTGGGGTCTGGGCAGCGGCACCCGCCTCTACCTGTATTCGCAGCATGTGCGCCAGGACAACACGCCGGACGGCGGCACCCCGGCCGTGGGCGTGCCCAGCTATTACCAGGCCGAAGACCGCCTGCGTACCGCGCCGCGCGTCGACCGCAATAACTTCTACGGCTACGCCAGCGACTTCTCCAAGGTCGATGCCGATATGGTCACGGCCAAGATCGAGCACGAACTGGGCGGCAAAACCACGCTGACCAACACCACGCGCTACGGCAAGACCAAGATGGACCGCATCCTGACCGGCGTGCACTCGGTCACCACCAGCAAGACCGTCAAAGTCGACGGCAAGGACGTCATCGTGCCGCTGGCCCAGGCCGACTGGAGCGTGATGCGCATCCGCCAGAGCGTGCTGCAGGAAAACGAAATCCTCGGCAACGCCACCAATATCGTCAGCGAATTCAATACCGGCGCCATCGGCCACACCCTGTCCAGCGGCTTCGAACTGCTGTCGGAAGAACAGTTCGCGCCGGTGCGCGGCGGCCTCGGCACCGCCGGCAACGCCAATCTGTACCAGCCCAACCGCGACGACGCCCTGCCCGGCTACGCCCCGGCCCTGACCGGAGCCTTCACCAAGGGCCGCACCCGCACCGCCGCCGTGTACGCCTTCGACACCATCAAGCTCAACTCCCAGTGGCAGTTGAATGGCGGCCTGCGCGTCGAGCGCTACAACACCGAAACTACGGGCGCCACGGTGCAGGCTGCGACCTCGCCGCAAACCATTCCGGTCGGCACCGTGATCGGTTCGCGCCTGGAAAAATCGGGCAAGCTGGTGAGCTGGAAAGCGGGCGCGCTGTACAAGCCGGCTGAGAACGGCAGCATCTACCTGTCCTTCGCCAACTCGCAGACACCGCCGGGCAGCGCCAACTTCTCGCTGGCCGCCTCCGCCGGCTCCGTTGCTAATCCCAATATGGCGCCGCAGAAAACCACCAATGCCGAATTCGGCACCAAGTGGGATGTGCTGGAGAAGAAACTGGCCCTGACCGCCGCCGTCTACCGCAGCGAGAACAAGAACGAGCTGACGCTGGAAGACGCGGTCAGCCACACCTGGTCCCAGCTCGGCAAGCGCCGCGTGGAAGGCGTGGAACTGGGCGCCGTCGGCCAGATCACGCCAAACTGGAATATCACGGCCGGCATCGCCACCATGAATTCCAAGATCATCGAAGGCACCACGGGCAGCAGCGCCGCCGGCGCCGCCACCCGCTGGACCCCGGACCTGACCGCCACCCTGTGGAGCACCTACAAGCTGGGCGACCAGTTCACCTTCGGCGGCGGCATGCGCTACTCGTCCGAGCAGAAGCGCAATGTCGATCCGAAGACCCCGGTCATCGCCGGCACCCAGGGCATCCCCTCCTACTTCGTGGCCGACGCCATGTTCAGCTACAAAGTGAACAAGAACGTCAGCATCCAGTTCAATGTGTACAACCTGTTCGACAAGTTCTACCTTGAATCGCTGAACAACGGCGGCAGCCGCGTCGTGCTGGGCGCCCGCCGCTCCGGCCAGGTCAGCGCCAACTTCACCTTCTAAACCAGCCGCCGGGCCCGCCCCGGCCTTGCGCTACATCAAAGAATGTCCAACCCTGGTGTCAGGCACCAGGGTCGGACATTTGCTGATCTAGATCAAAGGGGCTTAGACGCCGGAGCTGGCGTCGGGGCCGGGGGCGCCGCCTTCGCTGCCGGGGGGCTCGCCGCCCTGGCGTGAACCGGGATTGACCGTGCTCTGGCGGTTGCCGGGCAGGGGCCTGTTGACGGGGCGAACTTCGAGGTCGGCCACATCGCCAACCAGGTCCACATTGCCGATTTCGGGATGTTCCGTATCCACCAGCACAAAATTCTGGCTGGACTTATCCTTCTGGGAATTCATATTGCCTCCTTGCAGCAGGCTGTAGGGGGATAGCGGGGACGGGCACGTCCCCGTTTTTCATGGTGGAGCGCTGCGCTCCAAGTGATGCGGCCGGCTTACGCCTTGTCGCCACTGCGGTTGCCGCCTTGCTGGCTGGCCAGATTTTCCTGTTCCTGCAGATTATCGGCCGTGTCGGCGCTCGGCTGATTGCGGTTGCCGCCGCTGCGGCTGCCAGCCGCTGCGCTCTGGCGGTTGCCGTCATTTTTGTGGCTCATCGCACCGGCGCGGCGCGCTTCTTCCGGCGTAAATTCGTGGGCCGTACCTTTTTCATGCGCGGCGCGGCCACCGGCCGAGGCGATATCGCGCTGGCGTTGCGGGTCCATGGAGGCGAAGCCGCGCGTACTGGTATCGCCGCTCTGCTTGCTGCCTGTCTTGTTGCCTTGCCGGTTTCCCTGATTCGTCGAAGCCATGATACTTCTCCTGATCTGTAAAGGAGGGCCTATAGTAGTGCATGCCCTTGAGGGAAAGTATAGGACGCCCGCAAGAGCAACTGTAGGAAGAATCTGTGTACCGGTTTCAAATCTTTAGCGATTTTTCCTTACATTCCAACGATCAACTTTCTATTGGGAAAACAAGATCGTCTGCCGTCAAGAAAATCCACTCGTAGGGCAGCGGTATGGACGTCGGGCCACCGCTCTATGCACCGAAACAGGGCAAGGCCGGCATGGCGGTGAAACTTGCCGCATACAAGCAACAATTCCAGGTCCGCTGGCGCGGCAGCGCGTCACAACGGCATGTCGAGCGCCGCTTGCAGATCGGCCAGATCGTAGGGCTTGCGCAGCAGGCTGGCGCTGAAATCGAGCTGCTCCACCGCATCCTTGCCATAGCCGGTGGAGAAGATGATGCGGCGCGCGCAGCCGCCGCGCAGGGCGCGCCGCGCCAGTTCGATGCCGGAGATGCCGGGCAGGCTGACATCGGTGAACAGAATGTCGAAGCCCTGTTCTTCCAGCAGCGTCCAGGCCTGCTCGCCGTCGCCCACGCCCGTCACCGTGTGACCCAGCATGCCCACCAGCTCGCACACCATTTCCAGCGAATCGGGATTGTCCTCCACCACCAGCACCCGCAGCGAGCCGTGATGCGGCAGCACCGGCTGCGGCGGCAGCAGGCGGTCGCGGCTCGCCATCTCCTGCTGGCGACGGCGCAGCTGCATGGCCTGGCTGCGCGCCTGCAGCACCTGGCGCAGCTTGCGCGCCAGGTCTTCGCGCTTATACGGTTTGCTCAGCAGTTCGACCCCGGCATCCAGGCGGCCGCCATGCACGATGGCATCCTGCGGATAACCGGAGGTAAACAGCACCGCCAGGTCCGGCAGCTGCTCGCGCGCCTGCCGCACCAGCTCCGTGCTGCGCAGCGGGCCTGGCATGACGACATCGGTAAACAGCAGGTCGATGGCAGCATCGCGCTGCAAAACCTGCAGGGCGTCCAGCGCGTCCTCCGCCTGCAGCACGCGGTAGCCCAAGGCCTGCAGCATATCGACCACCACGCCACGCACGCCGACATCGTCCTCCACCACCAGCACGGTCTCGCTGCCGCCGCTGACGGCAGGTGAAGCCTCGGCCGCCTCCGGCGTTTCGACCTGCATGCTGCGCGGCAGATAGATGCGCACCGTCGTGCCCTGGCCCGGCTCGCTGACGATCTTGATATGGCCGCGGCTTTGCTTGACAAAGCCATAGGCCATGGACAGGCCCAGACCGGTGCCCTCACCTTCGGCCTTGGTGGTGTAGAACGGTTCAAAGGCGCGTTCCAGCACCTCGGGCGCCATGCCGCAGCCGGTGTCGCTGACCGACAGCAGCACATATTGGCCCGATGCCACGTCCAGCAGATTGTTGACGTAGTACTCGTCCAGCACCGCGTTGCCCAGTTCGATGGTCAGGCGGCCGGCGCCGCCCATGGCGTCGCGCGCGTTGATGGCCAGGTTGAGAATCACGTTCTCGATCTGGCCCGGATCGACCAGCGTATTCCACAAGCCGCTGCCGCCGATGGTGACAATATCGATGGCCTCCCCCAGAGCGCGCCGCAGCAGCTCGTCCATATTCGTTACCAGCCGGCCCAGATCGGCCACCACCGGCTGCAAGGGCTGGCGGCGGGCAAAGGCCAGCAGCTGCGAAGACAGCTTGGCGCCGCGCTCCACCGCCGCCACCGCCATACCGAGCCGCTTGCGCGCCAGCACATCGCCATCCAGCTGTTGCGACAGCATCTGCAGGCTGCCCGAAATGATTTGCAGGACATTGTTGAAGTCATGCGCCACGCCGCCCGTAAGCTGGCCCACCGCCTCCATCTTCTGCGACTGGCGCAGCGCCGCTTCGGCCTTGTCGCGCTCCGCGATTTCGCGGCCGACGCGCTGTTCCAGTGTGTCGTTCAGGTCGCGCAGCGCCACTTCCACACGGCGCCGTTCGGTGATATCGGTCTTGACGGCGATCAGGGCCAGGGGCTGGCCTTGCTCGTCATCGAGGCGGCTCATGCTGCTGGAAATCCAGACCCAGCTCTCATCCGGCTTGCGGTAGCGCTTTTCCAGCGTGAAGGGCGTGCCATCGGCCACCAGGCGCGCCACGCGCCGCCGGTTCTCGCCCATATCGTCGGGATGGATGATGTCGTCCATATGTAGCACCAGCAGCTCGTCGCGCGCGCGCCCTAGCATCTGGCACAGCGCGCCGTTGACGCGGCGGAAGCGCCCATCAAGGGTCAGCTCGGCCAAGCCCACCGAGGCCTGGCCGAAGATGGCCGCCATCCGGTCCTGGCTGGTGCGCAAGGCTTGCTCGGCCTGTTTGCGGTCACTGATTTCCACCACGGTGCCCAGCACGCCGCCCACCTGGGCGCCATCGCGCACCGGGCTGTAATACAGGTCGAGCCAGACGTCTTCCGGCACGCCGTTGCGTTCCAGGACCAGGTGGGCGCCGCGATGCTCGCGCGGTTCGCCGCGAAAGCCCGCCTCCAGCACCGCCTGGTTCCAGTCCCACACCTCGGGCCAGATCAGCGGCACCGAGCCGCCCAGCGCCGCCGGATGGCGGCCGCCCGCGACGATGGCATAGGCATCGTTATAGATCATGATGTGCTCCGGTCCCCACATCAGCACCATGGCGATCGGCGAATTCAGCACCAGCTCCACCGTGCTGCGCAAGCCGGCCGGCCACTGCGCCATCGGTCCCAGGCTGGTGGCCGCCCAGTCGAAACCGCGCACCAGCTGGCCGCAAGCACCGCCGCCCACGGGCCGCCAGCCCGGCGACGGCGCCGCCGGCTCGCGGCGTCCGGCCGCCAGCGCGGCAGCCATCTGCCCGCCCATTTTCGCGCTCACCTGGCCGTTCATGCGTTCGCCTCCACGGCTTGGCGGCGCGGCAGGGTGACGGTGAATACGGTCTGGCCCAGGGCCGCATCGGAGGCGACGCCGATATCGCCGCCGTGGGCGCGCGCGAACATGCTGGCCGTGTACAGGCCCAGACCCAGACCTTGGCCGGAGCGGCGGTTCTCGGCACTCTGGAAGGGTTCGAAGAGATGCGCCAGGCGCGCGGCCGCGATCACGCCCTGGTTGTGCACCGCGAGCCGGATCGTCCCGGCCGCGCTGCCGTCGATGAGCAACTGCACCGGGTGTTCCGGTTCGCCGTGCAGCAGCGCATTGCCGATCAGGTTGGACATGATCTGTGCGCACATGCCGGCATCGACGCAAGCCTGGGTGTCGCCCTGGCTGAGGATCCGCACCCGCACCGGCTTATCGGGCGGATGGAATTCGTCGGCGATGGCGCGGCACAAGGCTTCCATATCCTGCGGCTTGGCATTCAGCTGCAACTGGCCGGAACGGATGCGCGACAGGTCGAGCAGCTGGTCCACCATCTGCGCCATGCGCCGCGCGCTGCTCTGGATGCGCTGCGCCGTCACCGCCACCTTGGGATGGTCGGTCATCAGCGGCAGCAGCATGGCGCCGTTCATCACCACCGACAGCGGCGTGCGCAGGTCGTGGCCCAGCACCGCGGTAAACATCTCGTTCAGGCGCAGCGCGCGTTCCAGTTCGGCCATCTGCTGCGCCATCTGCCGCTTCTGCTGATACAGCTCGACAAAGACATTCACCTTGCTCAGCAAGGCCTGGCTGTCAATGGGCTTGAACATGAAATCGACCGCGCCCGCCTCGTAGCCGCGGAAACTGTAACCCGCTTCGCGCGTGGCGGCGGTCAGGAAGATCAGGGGAATGGCGCGGGTGCGCTCGCTCCCGCGTATCAGCTCGGCCAGCTCGAAGCCATCCATGCCGGGCATCTGCACATCGACCAGGGCCAGCGCCACCTCATGCACCAGCAGCAGTTCCAGCGCCTGCGGGCCGGATACCGCCTTCAGCACCACCACGCCCGGCCGCGTCAGCAGGGCCTCGACCGCCAGCAGATTGGCCTCGGTATCGTCGACAAGCAGGATATGGATGGGGGCACTCACATTACAGCTCTTCATTGTTGGCTAAGGTTGGGCAGCGTTCCATGCTACCAGTTTTTTACCTTTTGCCAACAGAATGTTCAAGCGTACGCACCCCTTACGCGGCTCCCTTGCGGCGCGCCTACATATTCAGTCCCTTCATGCCCTCCTCGCTGTAACGCGCCCCGGCGGCCATGCCGGGCGGCAGGGCGGCGCCGATGCGCGCCAGGTCGGCGGCCGTCAGGTCCAGCTCCAGCGCCCCCAGATTCTCGCGCAGATACGCGCTTCGCTTGGTACCGGGAATCGGAATGATGTCCGCGCCCTGTGCCAGCAGCCAGGCCAGCGCCAGCTGGGCCGGGGTACAGCCCTTGTCGGCCGCCAGTGCGCGCAGCGCGGCCACGATGCGCAGGTTGGCCTCCAGATTGGCGGCGCTAAAGCGTGGATTGAAGCTGCGGGCGTCCTGGCTGTCGAGCGGTGTGCTGCGGTCGAAGCTGCCGGTCAGGAAACCTCGGCCCAGCGGGCTGTAGGCGAAGAAGCTGGCACCCGTGTCGCGGCAGGCTTGCAGCACCTCCTGCTCGGGGTCGCGCGTCCACAGCGAATACTCGCTCTGCACGGCGGCGATCGGCGCCAGGGCCGCCGCCCGGCGCAGCGTGGCGGCCGAGACTTCACTCAGGCCGATGCCGCCGATCTTGCCCTGCTCCCGCAGGCGCAGCAAGGCTTCCAGCGCGTCTTCCAGTGGCGTGTCGCGGTTTAGGCGGTGGATGAAGTACAGGTCGATGCGCTCCACGCCCAGGCGTTGCAGGGATGCTTCGCAGGCTTGCCGGATATAGGCTGGACGGTTGTCGATGCGGCGCGCATAACTGCCCGCCTCGCGCACGATGCCAAATTTGCTGGATACCACGGCGCGTCCCTGCTTGCCCCGCAGGAAACGGCCCAGCAAGCTTTCGTTATGGCCGGCGCCGTAGGTGTCGGCCGTGTCGAACAATGTCACTCCCAGATCGAAAGCTTCCTCCAGCGTGGCCAGCGACTGCGCATCGTCCACCGCGCCATAAAATTCGGACATGCCCATGCAGCCCAGCCCCAGTGCCGAGACGGCGATGCCGCCTGCCTTGCGTTGTTCCATGCTTGCCTCCATGCGTTGAAAAGTGGAAGCAGTGTGCGCCGCCGCAGGCGCGCAGGGAATGTCCGGAAACGTGATACCTTTTCGGTATGAGAAAGCTCGATACCCGCTCCCTGCAAATCTTCTGTGCCGTGGCCACCTGCCTGAGTTTCCGCCAGGCCGCCGAGCAGCTGCACATGACCCAGCCCCCGCTCAGCCGCGCCGTGCGCGATCTGGAACAGCGCCTCGGCGCACGCCTGTTCGAGCGCGACACCCAGCGCGTGGCGCTGACACCGGCCGGCACGGCCCTGCTGCCCTTGGCCCAGCACATCCTCGGCCTGCTCGACGCGGCCGAGGACACCGTGCGCAAGGCCGTCAGCGGCGAGGCGCAGCGCGATGCGGGACGCGATGCGGGGCGCCATCCGGCGCAGGCCGCGGCAGCGGGCCGCGCCGGCCGGGCGGGACAGCCCGCACCCCTGCCCCGCCTGCGCCTGGGCCTGACCACCTCGGTCGAATCGGGCCTGTTCCGCCCCTTCACCGACGCCCTGGCGGCCAGCGCGCTGCTCGACCTGCACTTCGATTCCTCGCCGCGCCTGGTGGCAGCCCTGCGCAACGGCCGCCTGGACGCCGCCGTCATCGCCCTGCCCACGCGCAGCCATGAGCTGGACGTGCTGCCGCTCGGGCCGCAACCCATGCTGGCGGCGCTGCCCAGCGCGCATCCGCTGGCGCGGCGGCGGCGCCTGGCGCTCGGCGATTTGCAGGGCACGCCGCTTTTCTGGTTCGAGCGCGCGCGCCAGCCGGCCTTCTTCGACCACTGCCACAAGGTCTTCCGCCGCCACCGCTTTGCGCCGGTTTTTCTGCGCGAGCCGCATGACCACCATGTGCTGCTGGGCGATATCGCGGCCGGGCGCGGCGTCGCCCTGCTGCCCGCCTCCTTCGCGGCGCTGCGGCGCAAGGGCGTGGCTTACCGCGCGCTGGATGAAGGCGCGGAATTGGCCGTAGGCCTGGGCCTGGCCAGCGCGGGCACGCATCCGGCGCTGGCGGCGCTGCGGGAACAAGCCCGGCGCGTGCTGGGCGGAGAGAGACCGGCTTAGGCCAGCAGCGCGGCGCTCATGGCGTCGGCGTCGCCGGCGGCTTCCTGCAGCAAGGCGGAGATGGCGGGATAGTCGGCCAGGTACTGGGCCAGGGCGGCCGTGCGCTGCAGCACATGGTCGTCCGAATGGGGCATGGGCGACAGCACCGGACACAGATGCTTGGCCAGCAGCAGCGTGTCGCGCAGGCCGGCCGGGGGGAAGCTGACCGCGCCGCCGCGCAGGGCGACGATGGCGGCGCTGACCGGCTCCGGCACCATCAGCTTTTTCATCAGCTCGCGCGCCACGATTTCCAGCGCGGCGCCCATCCAGTCCTCCGGCTCTTCCAGCAGGCCGGGCATGGTGTCGGCGCGCGACAGCAAGTAGAAGCCACCGACTTCGTGCATGATACCCGCGAACAGCGCGGTGTCGGCATCGACCTGGGTGATGCGCTTGGCGATCAGATAGGACAGCGCTGCCACATGGGCCGAGTACTTCCACAATTGTTCGGCCTTGGCGCGCAATTGCGGATCACGGATGCGGCTGCCGAACTGGCGTACCACCATGGCGGCGGCCAGCGTGTAGAGATTGCGGTAGCCCAGGCGCTGCACGGCGGCGCGCACGCTGGTGACCAGGGCGGCGCCATTGGAGCGGAACACGGCGGAGTTGGCCAGGGCAACCGCGCGCGCCGCCAGCACCGGCTCGGCAAGGACTTTGCGGATGACGTCTTCATCGTGGCAGTCGGGATTGGCGACTGTCAGCTGCAGGGATAGCGCCGCATTGACGCTGGTGGGAAAAACCAGCTCGCCGCGCTGGGCTTCCGATACGATGAGTGCAAAGTCCTTGATCTTCTCCATTCCAAAATTATACTGTGGCCGCGCGCAAGGCGCGCACACTGCCTTGGCGGCGCGGCGCCGGCGGGGCTGGCGGCGGCAATTTCATCCGCGCCGTCTGCGCCTCGTCGCCCAGCGTGAAGATGCTGATCGCCTTCACCAAGGTCTGCGTCTGCTCCTGCAGGCTGGCCGACGCGGCGGCGGTCTGCTCCACCAGGGCCGCGTTCTGCTGCGTGGTGTCGTCCATCTGCGTGACGGCCTGGTTCACCTGGTCGATGCCCATGCCCTGCTCGTGCGACGCGGTGGCGATATCGGCCATGATGCGGGTGATGCCATGCACGCTGTTCAGCACCTCCTGCATGGCGCGGCCGGCGTCGCCCGCCAGCTTGTTGCCCAGCTCCACACGCTCGACGCTATGGCCGATCAGATCCTTGATTTCCTTGGCGGCGCTGGCCGAGCGCTGGGCCAGGTTGCGCACCTCGGAGGCCACCACCGCGAAGCCGCGTCCCTGCTCGCCGGCGCGCGCCGCCTCCACCGCCGCGTTCAAGGCCAGGATATTGGTCTGGAAGGCGATGCCGTCGATGACGCCGATGATGTCGACGATCTTGCGCGAGCTTTCGTTGATCTCGCCCATGGTGCGCACCACCTGCGACACCACCTCGCCGCCCTTTTCCGCCACGCCGGCGGCAGTGGCCACCAGTCCGTTCGCCTCGCGCGCATTGTCGGCGTTCTGCTTGACGGTGGAGGTCAGCTCCTCCATCGAGGACGCGGTTTGCTCCAGGCTGGAGGCCTGCGATTCCAGACGCGAGGACACATCGGCATTGCCGGTGGCGATATCGCGGCTGGCAGCGTTGATATTGTCGATGCTGCCGCGCACCTCGCCGACGATGCCGCGCAGGCTCTCGCTCATGGCCTTCAAGGCCCGCAGCAGCGAACCCACCTCGTTTTCCGGCCCCACATCAAACTGGGTGCCAAGCTTGCCCTGGGCCACCTGCTGCGCCACGCCGATGGCCGAATGCAGCGGCACCGTGATGGAACGCGCAATCAGCACGGCGATATAGGCCGCCAGCAGCACCAGCGCAAACATGGAGCCGAGCATGAGCCAGCGCTGTTTGTGGAAGCGCGCGATCTTCTCGGTCAGCATCTTGTCGAGCAGCTTGGCCGCCGCCGCGTTCAAGGCAAACTGCGTATCGATGGCGCGCGTGGTGAAGGCCACGTATTCCTCGCCGGAGTAGGTCAGCTGCTCGGGCTTGACGATGTTTTCCTGCGCCAGCTCGATGGCCTTGCGCGCGATCTCGGCCGCTTCCTGCATCGCCGGACCCAGCTCGCGCCCGATGTCCGGACTGGCGGCGGCGGCCTTGCCGAAGGCCGTCACCGTCTGATCCAGGCGGTCGGTGACGCGGCCGGTGATCCCGGACAGCATCTGGCGATCCTCGATGCCGGCTTCTTTCTTGGCCAGCAGGCCGGCGCCCTTGGCTCGCGTCTTGCCCAGCTCCTCGGTCAGATAGGGCAACTGGTAGAACATGGCCTGGATCAACTGATAGCCCTCCTTGTCCGGGTCCAGGCTCAGGCCGAAGGCATCGCCGATCAGGTCATTCATCTTCAGCAGCTTGGGCACCAGGGCCGTATGCGCAGCATAGCTTTGCGGCACCGTGATCTTGCCGTCGCTGACGGCGCCGCGCAGCGCTTCCCATTCGCGCTTGGCGACGTCCTTGGCGTCGCTGATGGCGCGGTCGTTGAGCGAAGCCACCAGCTTATCCAGTTCGGCGTAAGCAGCATCGGCTTCGGCCTGTTTGGCGCGGCGTTTTTCCTGCGCCGCCGCGATGCCGCCCAGCGCCAGCGCCGACAGGCCGCGGTGCTGTTGCGTCAGCTGCACAACCCGCAGGCCGTTGACGGCGGCCGGTAGGCCATCGAGCTCACTTTCATAGGCGGCCAGCGCCTTGCCCGCTTCGTTCATATACAGATAAGTGGGGATGGCGGCCAGCACCAGCGCGATCACACTCAGAATCAGGAACTTTTGCCAGAGCTGGAGCCTGGCCAGGAAGGAGTTGCTATTCATGGGGAAACCTCGCTGCGGTCGTGGTGGCTTGCTGTGTGATACGGCTTGTTTCCATCATAGGCCGATTTACTATTAAGACGTGACATTTGGTGAGAATCTGTTGCAGAATTAATGGTGCTTTGCAACAACTATCAAACAAGAACCCTCGATGGGACCGAAAAGCTTGGCTATCCGGCCAGAAACCGCAGTGCTATATTGCCCACTATGAGACAAGTCCTGTCTGCCCTGACGCTGCTTTGTGCCGTACTCACGGCCCCGCTGGCGCGAGCCGAGGTCGTCAATATCTACACCAGCGCCAATTTCGCTCCCCTCCTCATCGGCGGCGGCAGCCAGGGTCTGTATCCCGACCTGATCGACTATCTCAACCGCCAGCAGCTGGGCGAGCTCAGCTTTCGCCTCAACTACCTGCCGCGCAAGCGCCTGCAGATGCGGCTCGAAAACGGCAAGCTCGACGGCATCGTCATCGGCATGATGCCGGCCTGGCTCAATGACGAGGCCCAGCGCAAATATCTGTGGACCGCCCCCTTCGCCATCGACCGCTTCGTGCTGGTGTCGCGGCGCGAACAACCCGTCAACCCGGCCGTGGCCGGCGCCCTGTACGGCAAGAGCATCGGCCTGACGCTGGGCTATGTCTATCCCGGCATCGACGACTGGATACGCCGCGAAGGCCTGCACCGCGCCGACGCCCTGAGCGAGGAAATCAATCTGGAAAAGCTGCGCCTGGACCGCATCGACTGCGTCGCCGTCTCGGAATCGGTGGCGCGCTACTACCTCAAGAGCCACAACGCCGAGAACCGCTTCCTGCTCTTCAACCTGCCCGGCCGGCAAACCGAACGCCGCTTCCTCGTGCCGCAGGGGCAGGCCGACGTCTACGAGCGCCTGGCGCCCGTGATCCGCAAGCTCAAGGACGATCCGGCCTGGCAGCGCATCCTGAGCAAATACGAGTAGCGCTGATATTTCACATAAGCCCGCCGCATTTCCCTGGACATCCCCGCCTGCGCCGCTAACGTGATTAGTGGAGGTGCCGATCATGCTCGATTTCAAAGACCAAACGCCCGCCCTGCCCGGCTACGAGGAGGACTTCGCGCTGTGGCTGGACGCCCAGGCCGCGCTGCTGCGCAGCGGCCAGTTTGCCCGGCTGGATATCGAGAACCTGATCGAGGAGTTGCATGACATGTCAAGCAGCCAACATCGAGAGTTGGGGAGCCGGCTGGTGGTGCTCATCAAGCATCTGCTTAAATGCGAATTCCAGCCCAGGTGCAAGAGCCGCAGCTGGTATTCCACCATCCACGAGCAACGCCGGGAAATCGACGCGCTGTTGGAAAGCAGTCCGAGCCTGCGCCATCAGCTTCCGGAATACAGCAATAAAGCCTATTCGCACGCGCTCAAGGAGGGGGCGAACGAAACCGGCTTGCCGGAAGATAGTTTCCCACCCCAGCAGCCTTACACCCTCGAGAAATTGCTGAACGCCGACTTTCTGCCCTGAGGGCTGGCAGATCGATTAAAGGAGGTGCCGATCATGCTCGACTTCAAAGACGAAACGCCCAAGCTATCCGACTACGAAGACGACTTCGTGCTGTGGCTGGACGCCCAGGCCGCGCTGCTGCGCAGCGGCCAGTTTTGCCAGTTGGATCTCGAGAACCTGATCGAGGAGTTGAATGGCATGTCCCGACACGAACGTCACGCGCTGAAGAGCAGGCTGGAAATTCTGCTTCTGCATCTGTTGAAATGTGAATTCCAGCCTGAGCGAAAGACACCCAGTTGGCAATGCAGCGTGGTTGAACAACGCCGCAAGATTCTGGAAATACTGGAAGATAGTCCAAGCTTAAACCAGGAGGTATTGCCCTTCAGCGTGAAGGTCTATCCGCATGCGCATATAAAAGCATCTTTGGAAACAGGTTTGCCTGCATCTATTTTCCCATCCGGCCAGCCATACACCATCGAACAGCTGCTTGATATTCATTTCATCCCTTAACTCGCCCGGGCGGCAATACACGTGATCACGCTGCACACCTTGCAAAAGAGGTAAAATGTCAGGTTTACGACGCGCTCCGCGCGCTGCACTACCGACATACCGACATGACCACCGTTCCCAAAGAAATCAACGCCGCCGCCATCAAAAACAGCCCTGCCGAAAAAGTCACGCCGATGATGCAGCAGTATCTGCGCATCAAGGCGGAACACCCCACGATGCTGGTGTTCTACCGCATGGGCGACTTCTATGAGCTGTTCTTCGACGATGCGGAAAAGGCTTCGCGCATCCTCGGCATCACGCTGACGGCGCGCGGCTCGCAGAACGGTGTGCCGATCAAGATGGCGGGCGTGCCTTTCCATTCGCTGGACGGCTATCTGGCCAAGCTGGTCAAGCTGGGCGAGTCCTGCGCCATCTGCGAACAGATCGGCGATCCGGCCACCAGTAAAGGCCCGGTGGAGCGCAAGGTAATGCGCGTGGTCACGCCAGGCACCTTGACCGATTCGGACCTGCTGCCGGAGAAATCGGAGCGTCCGCTGCTGGCCATGTGCGTGATCGCCAACCGCAAGGTGTACACCGCCGGCCTGGCCTGGCTCTCGCTGGCCAGCGGTTCGCTGCGCCTGATGGAATTTTCGGGCGAGCAGCGCGCCGTCACTGCGCGCATCCAGCAGGAGCTGGAGCGCATCGTGCCGGCCGAAATCCTGCGCGGCGACAATGGCGAACTGTTCGAGGACAGCACCCTGTGCCACGTCAACCGCGTGCCGGACTGGCATTTCGACGTGGTGCACGGCCACAAGGCCCTGCTCGACCAGCTCGGCGTCGCCACGCTGACCGGCTTCGGCGCCGATGGCCTGGGCGCGGCTTTCGGTTCTGCCGGCGCGCTGCTGCGCTATGCGCAAGCGACCCAGGGCCGCGGCTTGCAGCATGTGCGCAGCTTGGCTTGCGAAACCGAATCCGAATTCATCGGCCTCGATTCGGCCACGCGCCGCAATCTGGAACTGACCGAAACCATCCGCGGCCAGGAATCGCCGACCCTGTTCTCGCTGCTGGACCACTGCCGCACGCCCATGGGTTCGCGCCTGCTGCGCCACTGGCTGCACCATGCGCGCCGCGCGCAATCGGTGGCGCGCGCGCGCCACGATGCTATCGCGGCGCTGATGCAGAACGACGTCACCGGCTCGCTGTCCCACCATCTGGCCCAGGTGCCGGATATCGAACGCATCACCACCCGCGTAGCCCTGCTGACGGCGCGTCCGCGCGACCTGGCCAGCCTGCGCGACGGTCTGCGCCAGCTGCCGGATCTGCGCCACGCCATGCAGCGCAGCCTGCGCCACGATAACGACGCCAGCCTGCTGTCGCACATCCACGCCGCCATCGATACGCCGCAAGCCTGCCTCGACCTGCTGCAAAGCGCGGTGATGGAAGAGCCGGCGAATATGGTGCGCGACGGCGGCGTCATCGCACGCGGCTTCGATGCGGAGCTGGACGAGCTGCGCGGCCTGTCGGAAAACGCCGGCCAGTTCCTGATCGACCTGGAAGCGCGCGAACGCGCCCGCACCGGCATCGCCAATCTGCGCGTGGAATACAACAAGGTGCACGGCTTCTATATTGAAGTCACCAACGGCCAGGCCGACAAGGTGCCGGACGATTACCGCCGCCGCCAGACGCTGAAGAACGCCGAGCGCTATATCACGCCGGAACTGAAAGCCTTCGAGGACAAGGCGCTGTCGGCGCAGGACCGCGCCCTGGCGCGCGAGAAGGTGCTGTACGACCAGCTGCTGGCCGACCTGGCGCCGCATATCGGCACGCTGCAGACCATCGCCCAGAACATCGCCCAGCTGGACACGCTGACCGCGCTGGCCGAGCACGCGCTGCGCCATAACTGGTGCGCGCCGGAGCTGGTGGCCGAGTCCTGCATCAACATCGTCGAAGGCCGCCATCCGGTGGTGGAAAACCAGATCGAGCGCTTCATCGCCAACGACTGCAAGCTGCTCGACGAACGCCGCCTGCTGCTAATCACCGGCCCGAACATGGGCGGCAAATCGACCTTCATGCGCCAGGTTGCACTGATCACCCTCTTGGCCTACGTGGGCAGCTATGTGCCGGCGGCCAGCGCCACCATCGGCCCGATCGACCGCATCTTCACCCGCATCGGCGCCACCGACGACCTGGCCGGCGGCCGTTCCACCTTCATGGTGGAGATGACGGAAGCGGCCACCATCCTGAACGGCGCCACCGAGCATTCGCTGGTGCTGATGGATGAAATCGGCCGTGGTACCTCGACCTTCGACGGCCTGGCCCTGGCCTGGGCCATCGCGCGCCACCTGATCGACGCCAGCCGCAGCTTCACCCTGTTCGCCACCCACTACTTCGAACTGACCCAGCTGCCGGAAGCGCATCCGACGGCGGCCAATGTGCACCTGTCGGCGGTGGAGCATAAGGACAGCATCGTCTTCCTGCACGCGGTGCAGGCCGGACCGGCCTCGCAAAGCTATGGTCTGCAGGTGGCCCAGCTGGCGGGCGTGCCGCAGCCGGTGATCAAGGCGGCGCGCAAGCATCTGGCCCGCCTCGAATCGCAGGCGCTCGACGCGACGCCGCAGCTCGACCTGTTCGCCGCGCCCACGGCCGATGCCAACGACGAGGAAGCGCCGGCTCCCGCCGCCGCGCCGGCCGAAACCAATCCCGCGCTGCAGGAGCTGTTGGGTGCATTGGACGAACTCGATCCGGATGCCCTGTCCCCGCGCGAAGCGCTGGAACAGCTCTACCAGCTCAAGCGCCTGGCGCAACCCGCGCTGGCATGAGCATGCGGCGCGCCGCCGTGCCGCCCTTGAGCGCCGCCGCGCTGCTGGCGCTCGCGCTGGCGGCGCCAACCCCGGCCGCCGCCGCGCCAGCCAGGAAAGCCTTCCAGTTTTCCGTTGCCGCCCAGGCGCTGAAGGGCGAAGCCGACGAGGTCGAGCTGCAGCGCACCCTGGACGAGGCGGCGCAGAAGCGCGCCGCCTTCCTGCTCCTCACCGGCATCAAGTCGGCCAGCGAGGCTTGCAGCGACAAGCTGTACGCCCAGCGCCGCGTCCTGCTCGACAAATCTCCGCGTCCGCTGGTGCTGTCGCTGGCGGGCAGCGACTGGACCGCCTGCCGCAACTCGGCGGGCCGCTCGAATGCGATCGAACGCCTGAACCGCATCCGCGAACTGTTCTTCGATCAGGACGAATCGCTGGGCGAAAAGAAACTCGCGCTGAACCGCCTGTCGAACTCCAGCCAGTTCCGCAGCTACGCTGAAAACGCCTACTGGGAATATGGCAATGTGCTGTTCGCCACCATCAACCTGCCGGCGAAGAACAACCACTTCCTGACGGAAGCCGGGCGCAATAGCGAATACGAAGACCGCACCGTGGCCAACCGCAACTGGCTGCAACGCCTGTTCGCCCAGGCCAAGCGCAAGAAACTGGATGGCATCGTGCTGGTGTCGGATGGCGATATCGGCGCGCATCAGGAGGAAGGCTTCTCGCTGCTGAACGGCTTCTCCAGCAAGCAGGACGGCTTCGCACAGACCCGCAAGCAGGTGCGCGCGCTGGCCGACAAATTCAAAGGCAAGGTGCTGCTGATCGACAGCGCGCAAAAGCCCGCCAAGGCGCCCGCATCCCAGAACGGCGCCGCCAGCGCCAGCGCCACGGCCTCCGCGCCGAACGCCGAAACCGCCCTGCACTGGCGCGGCAACCTCGCCCACCTGAGCCTGAGCCCCGGCTGGACCGCCATCCGCGTCACCCCCGGCAGCCCCACCCTCTTCACCCTCAATCCCTAAGCCCAACAGCCGAGCTTGTGTCCGATTGGGGTCTGACCCCAATCGGACACAAGCTCGGCTGTAGCGGCAATAAAAAAGGCGAACCGGGGTTCGCCTTTTTTGACTTGCGGGACGCGATCAGTGGATCGGGTGGGTGCGGAAGTGGTCGCCCTCTTCGCCTTCGTCGTCCTCGTCGTCGTGGTGGTGGCCGTGGGCGCCGTGCACGTGACCGTGGGCGATCTCTTCGTCGCTGGCGGCGCGCACCTCAACCACTTTCAATTCGAAACGCAGGGCCATGCCGGCCAGCGGGTGGTTGCCATCCAGGACCACCTTGTCGTCGGCGATTTCGGTCACGGTGAAGATCATGGCTTCTTCTTCGCCATCTTCGCCGTCCGGCATGCCTTCGAATTGCATGCCGATTTCCAGCGGCTCGGGCAGGCGGGCGCGGTCTTCGACCTTGACCAGATTGGCATCGTAATCGCCGAAGGCATCTTCAGGTTCGATCTGGATCGTGTTGCTGTAGCCGACTTCCTTGCCGTCCAGCTCTTCTTCGATCTTCGGCAGGGTGTTCTCGTAGCCACCGTGCAGGTAGACCATGGGTTGACGGCCGTCTTCGATCAGATTGTTCTGTGCGTCGGACAGTTTGTAGTTCACCGTCACGACGGTATTCTTGGCGATCTTCATTATGGCTTCCTTTCGTTTTTAAGCGCAGGCAGATTATACCTCCTGGGCTGTCCGGCCGCCGCCGTCCGGCGGCCGGTTGCTATAATGGCGCCATGAAAAAACTCACTCTCCTCGGCGACATCACGCCGGCGCAATTCCTGCGCGAATACTGGCATAAAAAACCCTTGCTGATCCGTCAGGCCGTGCCGGGCTTTCAACCCCTGCTGCCGGTCGAGGCGCTGGCCGAGCTGGCGACCAAGGATTACGTGGAATCGCGCCTGGTCACGCTGACCGGCGGCCAATGGGATCTGCAGCACGGCCCACTGACCGAGCTGCCGCCGCGCAGCCAGAAGGAATGGACCATGCTGGTGCAGGGCGTGAACCTGCACGACGCCCGCGCCGACGAGCTGCTGCGCCAGTTCCGCTTCATCCCCGACGCGCGCCTGGACGACCTGATGGTCAGCTTCGCCACCGATGGCGGCGGCGTCGGTCCGCACTTCGACTCGTATGATGTGTTCCTGCTGCAGGCCCAGGGCCAGCGCCGCTGGCGCATCGGCCCGCAGAAGAACCTCGACCTGGTCGAAGGCTTGCCGCTGAAAATTCTGAGCAAGTTCAAGCCCACCGAGGAATTCGTGCTGGAGCCGGGCGATATGCTCTACCTGCCGCCCCACTACGCCCACGACGGCATCGCCATCGGCGATTGCCAGACTTACTCGATCGGCTTCCGCGCGCCGGCCTATCAGGAGCTGGGCGAGGCTTTCCTGCAATTCATGTGCGATTCCATCGATCTGCCGGGCATCTACGGCGATCCGGAACTGGAGCCGACCAGCAAACCGGCCGAAATCCCGAAACACATGCTGGCCACCGTGGCCGAGGAATTGAACAAGGTGCGCTTCACCGAGGACGATGTGACCATCTTCCTGGGCGAATACCTGTCCGAACCGAAGCATAATGTCTTCTTCAAGGGGCCGGAAAAGCCGCTGACGGCGCAGCGCTTCGCCCAGACGGCGGCGAAAAAGGGCGTGCAGCTCTCGCTCAAGAGCCAGATGTTCTACCGCGGCAAGAATGTCTTCATCAATGGCGAATCCTTCGCCATCGGCAAGTCCGACAAGGTGACGCTGGAAACCCTGGCCAACAGCCGCGCCCTCGATGGCGCCGGTGTCGCCGCCGCCTCGGAAGACGTGATGGAAGCCCTGTACGCCTGGTATCACGACGGCTGGCTGGAGCTGGCCCAGTAAAGGAGAGTGCGATGGAGAAGCAAGCGTTTTCGAGCCGGGCCGAATTTGAAAGCCTGCTGCACACCTGCTTCTCCCGCGCCCGCCTGACGCTGGACCTGTTCGATCCCGACTTCGGCTGGTGGCATCTGGGCAGTTCGCAGATGGACGCCCTGCTGCGCCCATTCCTGCACGGCCAGGGCCGGCTGCGCCTGGTGGCCCACAGCAATGCCCGCCTGGAGCGCGACGCGCCGCGCTTTCTGCGCCTGCTGCAGGATTACAGCCACCTGATCGAGTGCCGCCTCACCATCCCCGCCCTGCGCCAGCTTACCGACTCCTTCTGCATCGCCGACAGCCGCGACATCGTGCGCCGCTTCCATGCCGACCATTGGCGCGGCGAAGCGGCCTTTGACGCGCCGGCCGCGACGCAAATCAGCGCCGAACGTTTTGTTGCTGTCTGGAATGACACAAATCCTGGCCTGCATGCAAACATTGCTGGATTATGATCCAGAACTATGTAAAATGCGGCTGTTCGACAGGTAAGCCGGCGATGCGGCCCAAAGCAGGTAGATCGGGGCAGAAAAAAACATTGCGATACCGCAAAATAGTTATGAATTCGGCTCCGACCGCTATTGCGACGCATCAAAATTCGCTATAATATTGGGTTAGGAAGTTTCCGTTGTCCGGGGAACCATACGGTACAAAAGGCTTCGAAGACACCCTAAAGAGCGATAATTACCGGTAATTATTCATCGCAACATCGTTGTTTACTTTTTGTGAATTAATCAAGGAAAACCCATGAAAAAATCCCTGCTGATCGCCTCCCTGCTGGCTGTTGCCCTGGCTGCTTGCTCCAAAAAAGAAGAAGCCGCTCCTGCTGCTCCAGTAGCCGCTCCTGAAGCTTCGGCTCCAGCCGCTGCTCCAGCCGCTCCTGCTGCTGACGCTGCTGCTCCAGCCGCTGCTCCAGCTGCTGACGCTGCTGCTCCTGCTGCTGCTCCAGCCGCTGACGCTGCTGCTCCAGCCGCTTCCGCTGCCGCTTCGGCTGCTTCCGCTGCCAAGTAATTCGGCACGCAGGGAAAAAAACCGGCCCTTGGCCGGTTTTTTTTCGTCCCGACATTCCGCTGCGGACCAGGCACGGCATCCACCGCCCCTTTCCAGCCGCGCGGATATAAAAAAGGCCAGCATATGCTGGCCTTTTGGCATCCTGCGCAGCGCGCTTATTTCAGCTGTTCGTGCAGCAGGGTCAGGATCTTCTCGGCCGTCGGCGAAGTGTCGGCCTGATTGTCGGCGTTCAGCACGCTGACCTTGCTGGTGCTGCCATTGCCGGCCTTGACGGCGATGCGGTAGCGCTGGGCTTCCTTCTCCTTGTCGGACGAGCCCCAGCTGAACAGCTTGCTGAAGAAGCCCTTGGTCTGGGCCGCATCGTCCACATAGCGCACGAAGTACAGGCCTTGCACGCGGTCGCGGTCTTCCACGGTGAAGCCGGCGCGGTCCAGCGCCAGGCCGACGCGGCGCCAGGAACGGTCGAAGCCTTCGTCGGTTTCCACATGGCGCTCGGCGCCGGCGCCCTGCAGGCTGGCGTGCAGCGGCTGCATGATGGCGTTGTCGACGGCGGTGCGCGCGGCCACCTTGTCGTCGGTGTTGCCGAGCTTGTTCATCAGGCGCGCCAGGAACAGCGCTTCCAGGGACGGATCGTTGGGACGCGCGGTCCAGGTGGTGCTTTCCTTCTGGGCGCCGACGAACACTTCCTGGGCGCCGCGGTGGCTGATGTAAATCTCGGTGGAACCGTCGGCCAGACGCTCGATGCGGGTGCGGTACTTATCCCGTTCACCGCTCGAATACAGCGGGTCGAGCACCTTGCCCAGGGTGTTGCGGATGAAGTCCTGCGGAATCTTGGCGCGGTTTTCATTCCACTCCGTTTCCAGCACGCCGGCCGTGGCATTGTCCAGCGCCAGCGTGAAGCCCGACTCTTCCCAGAACGATTTCAGTTGCGGCCACAGCGCCTCCGGGGTCTGCTTGACCACCAGCCAGCGCTGGTTGCCGGCGCGCTCGACGCGGATATTGCCGACGCCGCTGCTGGCCACCTCATTCGTGCTGGCCACGGCCGCGGTCGGCTGGGCGCCGCCGCGCTGGGCGATATAGCCCGAAGCGGTGGCCACGCCGCGGCTGGTGTCCGGCAGCGCGTAGCGGTTGTCTTTTTGCAGCTGGGTCAGATCCGGCGGCACGTCCAGGGTGCTGGCTTTCTTGGCCGATTTGTAGTCCACCTTGTCGTTACCGACGACCGATTGAATCATGCCGCAGCCCGTCAGGCTGATGGCCAGGGCACCGAGTACGAGGCCGCGCTGGGGGGTAAAAGCTTTCTTGCGAATAGTCATGTGGATAAAAAATAGATGCTGAAAACCAGCGGAGCTGGAACGGTCCCGGCCCTTGCGGGCCAGGGCTTATTTGCCGGCGATACCCGCCTCGGCCAGAGCGGCACGCACCGCGCCATGGAATTCCGGCGCCAGCGGCACCAGCGGCAGGCGGATGCCGCTCGGGATCTTGCCCATTTCGGCCAGTGCCCATTTGACCGGCACCGGATTCGGCTCGACAAACAGTTTCTGGTGCAGCGGGAAGACCTTGTTATTCAGTTCGATGGCGCGGGCGATGTCGCCCGCCATCGCCGCCTTGCACATCTCGGCCATGATGCGCGGCGCCACATTGGCCGTCACCGAGATATTGCCCTTGCCGCCGGCCAGCATCAGGGCCATGGCGGTGGGGTCGTCGCCGGAATACACGGCGAACTCTTTCGGCGCCAGGCGCAACAGGTCGAGGCCGCGACCGATATTGCCGGTCGCATCCTTGACGCCGATGATGTTCGGGATGCTGGTCAGGCGCAGGATGGTCTCATTCGACATATCGGCCACGGTGCGGCCCGGCACGTTGTACAGAATGATGGGCAGCTCGACCGCCTCGGCCACGGCGCGGAAGTGCTGGTACATGCCTTCCTGGGTCGGGCGGTTGTAGTAAGGCACGACCAGCAGGGCCGCATCGGCGCCCGCGTCCTTGGCATAGCGGGTCAGCTCGATCGCTTCGGCGGTCGAATTGCCGCCGGTGCCGGCGATGATGGGCACGCGCTTGGCGGCGTGGTCGACGGCCGCCTTGATCAGGGCGCAGTGCTCTTCCACATTCACAGTGGCCGATTCGCCGGTGGTGCCGACGATGACGATACCGTCCGTACCCTCGGCGATATGCCAGTCGATCAGCTGGCGCAGGCCGGGATAGTCCAGACTGCCGTCGGCGTGCATCGGGGTGACGATTGCTACTATGCTGCCCTTAATCATAGGAAACCACTTGCAAAATAATTTAAAACACGATTGTAGACGATAGGCCGGGGCTGTGGTGCATTCCCGCGCTAGAATCGCCGCTCAAAATGACGGCAACAAGGCCGCCTCCCGGGGGAAGTCCGGTTTCACGGCGCAAATCCGCTGCACCATGGCCGGCTTCGGGCTGTTAACGACGCCATCCTCGAATGCGATGACACGCAAGCCGTGATCGGCCGCCAATTGCAGCAATTCACCGGGCGCCAGCAGGAAGGCCGGGTTCGAAGGCTTGCCGAAAGCGGCATTGCCTTCGGCGAAGGTTTCATAGATCAAGAGGCCGTTCGGCGCCAGGCTCTCCAGCATGGCCGCCAGCAGCGGCCGGTGCAGATAATTGGCAACGATGATGCCGGCAAAGCGCGCCGGGCCGAAAGGCCAGCCGGCGCCCTCTTCTTCCAGGTCGATCTGGCTGGTGACGATGCCCAGGCCGGCCGCCGTCGCCAGCGCCTCGGCATCGCGGTCCACCGCCACCACGGCGTGGCCCAGGGCCGCTGCATGGCGCGCATGGCGGCCGCTGCCGCAGGCCAGGTCCAGCACCTCGCCGCCGGGAATCAGGGGCGCAAAGCGCTGCACCCAGGGCGAGGCTTGGGCGTCGCCGGACAGGATCAGGGGTTCTTTCAGTTCAGTCATGCGGGTCTCGTCATTCGGAAAAGGCGGGGCGGCGCTTCAGGTATAGGCCAGACCCATGGCTTCGCGCACATCGCGCATGGTTTCCTGGGCCAGCTTGCGCGCCACATCGTTGCCGTCGGCCACGATGGCGCGCACCAGGGTCGGGTCGTCCAGATAAGGTTGGGCACGTTCGTGCATCGGCTCCTGCTCGCGGATGATGGCGTCGATCACCGGCTGCTTGCATTCGAGGCAGCCGATGCCGGCCGAGCGGCAGCCCTGCTGCACCCATTGCTGGACGGGCGCGTCGGAATACACCTGGTGGAATTGCCATACCGGGCAGCGTTCCGGCTCGCCCGCGTCACTGCGCCGCACGCGCGCCGGATCGGTCGGCATGGTGCGCACCTGCTTGGTCACCACGTCCTTGTCCTCGCGCAGGGCGATGGCGTTGCCATAGCTCTTGGACATCTTGCGCCCGTCCAGGCCGGGCAGGCGCGGCGCCGCCGTCAGCGCGGCCTGCGGCTCGACCAGGATCAGCTTGCGGCTGCCTTCCAGATAGCCGAACAGGCGCTCGCGGTCGATCATCGACAGGCTCTGCGCGCCGTCCAGCATGGCCTTGGCCTGCTCCAGCGCCTCGTCCTTGCCGTCCTGCTGGTAGGCCGTGCGCAGCTCGTTGTACAGCTTGGCGCGCTTGCTGCCGAGCTTTTTGACGGCATCCTGCGCCTTTTCCTCGAAGCCCTTTTCCTTGCCATAGAGATGGTTAAAGCGGCGCGCGATCTCGCGCATCATCTCGATATGCGGCACCTGGTCCTCGCCCACCGGCACCTCGGAGGCGCGGTAGATCAGCACGTCGGCCGCCTGCAGCAGCGGATAGCCGAGGAAGCCGTAGGTGGCCAGGTCGCGCTGGGCCAGGTGCTCGATCTGGTCCTTGTAAGTGGGTACCCGCTCCAGCCAGCCGAGCGGCGTGGCCATCGACAGCAGCAGGTGCAGCTCGGCGTGCTCGGGCACGCGCGACTGGATGAACAGCGTGGCCTGGGATGGATCGACGCCGGCTGCCAGCCAATCGATCAGCATGTCCCAGGTGCTGCGCTCGATCAGCGAGGGATCGTCGTAATGCGTGGTCAGGGCATGCCAGTCGGCCACGAAGAACAGGCAGGGCTGTTCGGACTGCATGCTGATCCAGTTGCGCAGGGCGCCGTGGTAGTGGCCCAGGTGCATCGTCCCCGTGGGACGCATACCGGAAACGACGCGGTCGGGATACATGGTCAGCCCAGCAGCATGCTAAGCGGCGTCATCAGCGTGGCATACAGATTCAGCACCAGGCGCACCATGCCGCTCAACAGGGAGCTGAGCACGCCGGTATACATGAGCAGAATCAGGCCGATGAAGATATACGGGGTATAGCGCTCGATGCTGGCGAAACGGCGCGCCAGGTCCATCGGCAGCAGGGCCGTCAGGATGCGGCCGCCATCCAGCGGCGGCACCGGCAGCAGGTTGAAGACGCACATCACCGCGTTGACGGTGACGCCGGCGGTGGCCATGCCGAGCAGGAAGGGTTCGCTCACATGCAGCGCATACAGCAGCACATACACCACACTCCAGCCCAGGCCCATGACGAAGTTGGCGGCCGGACCGGCCGCCGCCACGAAGCCCATCTGCTTTTTCGGATTGCGCAGGCGGTTGAAATCGACCGGCACCGGCTTGGCGTAGCCGAAGGGCATGCCGAGCGGCGACAGGTACAGCATCAGCGGCAGCAGGATGGTGCCGAACAGGTCGATATGGTGAATGGGATTCAAGCTCAGGCGTCCCTGCTGGGAAGCCGTCGGGTCGCCGAAATAGCGCGCCACATAGCCGTGCGCCGCTTCGTGCAGGGAAATCGCAAACAGGACGGGAATCGCGTAAATGGCGATGGTCTGGATGGCGTGGCTGAAATCGTTCATGGGCAAAATTCTACCAGACCGCCCAGGACGGTCCGGATCAGGTGGATGGGTGGGCGCGCCGGCTTACAGGCCCAGGATGGCCGGATCGCCCCGGCCCTGGCGCACCAGCTCGGCGTCCGCGCCGCTCAGGTCGACCACGGTGGTCGGTTCGAAACTGCAGGCGCCGCCGTCGATGATCAGGTCGACCTGCTTGTCGAGGCGCTCGCGCACCAGGTCGGGTTCGGTCAGCGGCTCCTCGTCGCCGGGCAGGATCAGGGTGGTGCCCAGCAGCGGCTGGTCCAGTTCGGCCAGCAGCATTTCGATGATGGCGTTTTCCGGCACGCGCAGGCCGATGGTCTTGCGCGAGGGATGGCTCAGCCGGCGCGGCACGTAGCGCGTGGCTTCGAGAATGAAGGTGAAGGGACCGGGCGTGGCCGCTTTCAACAGGCGAAACTGGCGGTTGTCGACGCGCGCATACACGCCGATCTCGCTCAGGTCGCGGCACAGCAGGGTCAGGTGGTGCTTCTCGTCGATGCCGCGGATGCGGCGCAGGCGCTCCACCGCCTGCTTGTCGTCCAGATGGCAGACCAGGGCGTAGCAGGAATCGGTGGGCACGGCGACGATGCCGCCGCCGTGGATGATCTGGGCCGCCTGCTTGATCAGGCGGGCCTGCGGATTGACGGGATGGATCTGGAAGAACTGGGTCATGGTTCAGCGCAGCGCCTGCAGGGCTGCGATACGCTCCTCGAAAGGCGGATGGGTCGAGAACAGGGCCGACCAGCCGCCGCCGCCGGAAATGCCGGAAGCGGCCATATTCTGCGGCAGCGCGCCCGGCTCCATGCCGCCCAGGCGGGCCAGCGCATGCTGCATCGGCACCGTGCTGCCCAGCAGCTTGGCGGAACCGGCGTCGGCGCGGAATTCGCGCTGGCGCGAGAACCAGGCCACGATCATCGAAGCCAGCAGGCCGAAGATCAGTTCGCAGACGAAGACAGTGATGGTGTAGCCGATGCCGGGGCCGCGGCGTTCCTCATTGCCGCTCAGCGCCTTGTCGACGATGGAGCCGACGATGCGGGCGAAGAAGACCACAAAGGTATTCACCACGCCCTGGATCAGGGTCATGGTCACCATATCGCCGTTGGCGATGTGGGCCACCTCATGGCCCAGCACCGCTTCCACTTCGTCGCGGTTCATATTCTGCAGCAGGCCGGTGGACACGGCCACCAGGGCGGAATTCTTGAAGGCGCCGGTGGCGAAGGCGTTCGGTTCGCCCTCGTACACGGCCACTTCGGGCATGCCGATGCCGGCGCGCTGGGCCAGGGTCTGCACGGTCGACACCAGCCATTGCTCAGTCGAATTGGACGGGGCGTCGATCACGCGCGCGCCGGTGCTCCATTTCGCCATCGGCTTGGACATCAGCAGCGAAATGATGGAGCCGGTGAAGCCCACCACAGCGGCGAAGGCCAAGAGGCTGCCCATCTGCATATTGCCCGGACCCGGACGGCCAATGCCGAGCAGGGACAGCACGATGGACAACACCAGCATCACAGCGAGGTTGGTGACGAGAAACAGGATAATTCTTTTCATAATATTAATACTCCGGTCGGATTGGCCGGCCTCTAAGATAAGGTCGAGCAGCCGGAAATACAAGAGCCGTCAGTAGGGGTATTCAGAACCAGTCGTGCCAGATCGGCGTCACATTACCCGGCAGCGGCGCCAGCAGGCCGAAATCGACGCGCGCCTCGCCCGGCGCATGGAAATCGGTGCCGCGCGACGCCAGGAAGCCATAGGCATTGGCCAATTGGGCATAAATCGGGTATTGCTCGGGCGTATGGCTGCCCGTGACCACCTCGATGGCCGCGCCGCCCAGCTGCTTGAACTCGTCGAACAGCACGCCCTGCTGCAATTCCGTGAATTTATAGCGGCCCGGATGGGCGATCACGGCGATGCCGCCGGCGCCGCGGATCCAGCCCACGGCCTGCTCCAGGGTGGCCCAGCGGTGCGGCACATAGCCCGGTTTGCCGTCCGACAGGTATTTGCGGAACACTTCCGGCACACTGGCGCAGGCGCCGCATTCCACCAGATAGCGCGCGAAATGGGTGCGCGACATCAGGGCCGGGTTGTCCACATATTTGAGCGCGCCTTCGTAGGCGTTGGGGATGCCGGCCTTGGCCAGTTGGGCGCCGATCTCGCGGCCGCGCGCATCGCGCCCGGAGCGGGTCTCGGCCAGGCCCTGCAGCAGGGCCGCATTGGTCTCGTCGAACTGCAGGCCGACGATGTGCACCGTTTCGCCGGCCCAGGTGATGGAAATCTCCACGCCCGGCACGAAGCGCATGCCCTGCTCCTGCGCCGCGGCGCGCGCCGCAGCCACGCCGCCCACCTCATCATGGTCGGTCAGCGCCCACACATCGACGCCACCCTTGCGCGCATACGCCGCCACGGCAGCCGGCGCCAGCACGCCGTCGGAAACATTGGAATGGCAATGAAGATCGACTTTCAACATAAGGCTTGCATCTTTAACATGTGCTAAGGCCTTATTGTACGCCGAGCGGGGCCGCGCCGGTTGGCGCGCGGCTTTCCGGAAAAGAGCGCGGCCGCTAGGTTGACCTGCTGCTTTACTGCAGGTTGACATACATTGCGCAGCCATCGGTCTTACCAAAAATGCAAGCTCATGCGGCGGCCTGAAGCTTGCTCCCGGCCACCGCGGATCATTTACCCTTTAAGGTTGGCGTTTTTAAAAGCATTGATTATGGCATCGCTGCGCAACTCTACCACCGACATAATGGAATTTGGATCAGGGAGGATATATGTATCCTTTCTGACGCCGACCTCTCCCTTGCGGAATTTTTCGTTCTTGAAGTCGGTGCGTTCGACCGTGACGACTTCAGGCGTATCGATTTTATCGATAATATTGCTTATTTCATCATTAAACGTATCCCAAATTGTGTTAAATATCTTTCTCTCATCCAGCGCATCCAACTTATTATTTATTTTTAAATCCAATTTTCCATAATATTTATTATATTTATTTTCCATATTTTTGAATTCAGCATGACCGCTCTCAACCTTTTCCCCATCCAAATAAAACACATCGCCAATCACGGAACTCCCCAGCCACTCTGTCATTTTAGTGCATTTTCTAAATTCATCGCTTTCACGAATTGCCGCGTATTTCTCCTCATCAATCTCCCCCAGCTCGCTTTCGGAAACAGCCATTTGCTCATTTCGCTCAGCAACCTCTTTTTTAAATTTACCCCACTCCTCATATTCATTCTTTCTAGGATGATAATATTCCAATCCTCCTTTCAATTTTTCGAAGCTTTCCAAAATGATTGGCTTTGCTTCGTTTTCCGCAAAGTCCTTTAATTTTATTAAATCATCCCTAGAGGCCGACGTGGTTTTCAATATATTGGGCATTGAATCCTTCACCCATGTTCCTAGCAGTTCTTTCACGGTAGATGAAAGATCATCATCCCTGCTTACCTCCACCCTTTCTTTTTGCAGGAGAATTGATGGAATCGCAAGAGAACTGGCCATAGTCTTAATCAAATGAATGTAGTGACCGCCCTCAACGTCTTTCGGAATTTTCCCCTCAAGCGCATTATAAGTTTCCCCTATAATAGTTTTTTCCGCAGTTCCCGGATCGAATTTTTTATGAATGATATTGATCAGTCGCGCGCTTTCATCGCCATCCAGGGAAATATTCATCTGCGAATAAATACGGCCACCCTTGAATTTTTCAGCATCTGATTCTTTAATATTCATCTCACTAGGAACATCCCCACTCTCCTTCGACAGCTCCCATCCTTGGCCCAAGCCTTTTTTATTAAGTTCCTCGATAAAATCGGACAGCTTAACGCCTTCACCCCCCTTTTTTATTACCTCGTCCCTAACCTCTGCCACCGCCTTTTCCATTTCCACATAAATGGCGTGAATTTCCTCTTGATCCGGCCCGCCGTCAGGCAAATTGGGGACAATAAAAGGCGGCATGACGATCTCTACCACATCTCCCGAATCGCTCTCCAATTCAAATGGCATTTTAAACAGATCTGAATACGATTCCGATTTTGCCAATTTTACGTGCGAAGGCAGCTCTTTCATTGAATGCCCAATAAATTCATACTCAAATCCAACGCTGCGATGTGAGAGCAGAATTTGTTCTTTTGTGCATTTACCATTCAATAATTTAGCTTGATAATCTTTTTGTTTTTCAATAAATTTTGCAACACCAAGATCTCCAATTTTTTCGTACTCGTGCGTCGGTGCAGCACGTTTACGCAAGCTATCTGCTGAAGCAGCCAGCGCATCCTTCTCTACCAGAGTATCCGATCGAATATATGGCCAACCGTCTTTTTTATAATCGCTCGAATCCTTGCTGTGCACCGGATACCATACATGCTCTGCCACCGCATTGGAGTCCTGCTTATGGACTCCCATGACCTCCTGATGCGGACCGCGCCGCGAGACTATTGAATGCATGGGATCAATTTCAACCTTACTGCCCGTAACATATGCTTCTTTCAGTTCATTCCCATCAAAAAGCGATGTCACTGGCACCTCTTTATTGTCTATTTCCCGCATTTTGTTCTTGATTCCCACCGCATGAGTCGTACCAGTAACGGTTGCTGCCACGGCCTCTCCCGATGGTCTCTCGATAGCGAAGGCTTTCAATACACTCGATCTTCGTTCCGCCAGATTCGCCGCTTCGAAAGTCAGACCGGTTTGATCTGGGGGAGTTAATGATTCGGCGCTAAGTTGCCGGTCGATGGAGGGTTTGACAGGCTGAGCTTTGGGAGTATCAAGAATCATGGATTGCGCCCTTTTCAATGGGTGAGAATGGATCAGTAAAGTGACGTTCGCCGTTTTAATAGACGAGGCTACCGTTTGGTGTCGGCAAAACCGTTTCTGTTCCATTTTTCTGAGAGTTTTTCACCCAAGGATATGGGCGTTGAGGGCGGGACTTGTTTCTCAATCCCCGACTCGACCCACAGCACGGGGGGCGGTTATGGCCTTCCAGCACGCCATCACCTCTTCCGTGCGGAGCCGCGCCGGGTGGCGCGCTCCGCTCGCCAGGTTAGCCATCCCGGCCCAGCCAGGATGAGGGATGGGGATGCGAAGCCATGCGGTAGATCAAGATGTTAATCCTTAGGCGCCGCAACTTGTTCATCAGATTTCGGTTTAAGGATTTCCCCAATTACCTGCTCGTTGCGAAACTCGAATATTGAACCCTTGATTTCTTTTGACTTGGTTGGCTCCTGGGCGATATGCGTATCCGCTCTAACGGTAGCGATCCCATGCTGATCTATCGTTTCGCCTTGGAATTCCACATTAGCGTTAGCGATAACATCAGGAGAATTAATTTCTTCAATCATAGCAAAAACTCCGTTCTGAATGGCTTCTTCAAGCCGATCAAAAAACACGCGCACATTCTCATCCTTCGCGCCTTCGATCCGTTCCGCTATCTCCGCTTTAAGATTTTCCCGTTCCTCATCGCCTAAGTCCTGGCAGCTTTCAGCCATCTGTAGGATTTCTTTTAAAATCGGATCATCTTGAATTGCCCCATATTTTTTCTCGTTCGGGCTCTCTCTCTGCAAAAAATCCAGAACATCTTCCCCTCCAAGCTGGCTTCTTTCAAAATTTTTTGCCAAGGTTTTATAATTTACAGACTGCGCAAGCTTTGGATCATATATTCCTTGCAAATGATTTCTAACTTTATTCAATTCCTTAAACAATTTCGGCGCAGCTTTTTCCCTAGCAAATTCCTTCAGCTCCTCCAATTCTTGCGGAGAGGCGTCGGTAGTCACCAGGATATTGGGCAATGCATCTTTTGCCCAAATACCATGCAATTCTTTTACAATGGATGAAAGATCATGTTTCTTGTCCAAGTCAATCGTTTTTGGAAGAAGAGTCGATGGAAGCGAGAGGGTATTGGCCAAGAATTTATTCAAATGAACGTAGTGAGAAGGAAGATCGTTCGCAATATCTTTGCTCTTCTTGATACTTTCTTCCGCCAGCCCCTCATCATCCTCGAAATCCTCATTTTTCTTGAGATCCTCGCCTTCCTCCAGGTCACTCTCCTCCAACACATCCTGATCTTGCTCGGCATTCCTATTCAAATGCCTTTCCGCCAGTCTTTCAAGCTTTTTGTATGCCACGCCAATTGAACTTTTTTCCGCATTTCCTGGGCTGTCTATATACCTCTTTTTAATTTGATTGATAAGTTTCGCGCTTTCCTCGCCACTCAAGGAGATGTTCATCTGAGTATATATGTTATCCCCAACCAACTTTTTTGAAACTGGCCTTACAATGTCCATGCCGGCAATTTGCCCCTGTCTTTTAGGCATTATTTTCCACCCTTCACCCAAGCCCTTTTTTTGAAGGATATTTAAAAGACCTGACACCTGGCACTCGTCCTGCATCGTGATTGCTTCCTTCTTAACCTCCAGCATCGCTTCTCCTATTTTTTCATGAATAGCACGAATCTCATCAAAATCAGGGCTACCATCAGGCTTATCGGGAACAATAAAAGGCGGCATAACAACTTCCAATGCTTTCGCCGAATCTGTTTCCAGCTTGAATTCCAGATTAAATAGCTTTGAATGTTTATTCGATGTAGACAAAACTATATGCGAATCGAAATCGACTTTCGCATATTCGACAAACTCGTGCTCAAAACCAATACTGCGATGCGATGCCAGGATCTGAGCTTTTGAATAATTCGCCGCCAAATTATTCTGATACTCTGTTTGATCCGAGATGAACTGCTGGACAGACTTCTCGCCAATTGGCTTGTACATCTCCACTGGCGCAGGACGTTCCCGTAAAGTCTCTGAAGAATTTCCCATATTCAGCACCCCCTTCACAGTATCGGCACGAATATATTGCCAATCTGGCCGTTCATAATTACTCTTGACTGCACTGTACTCTGGATACCAAGTGTACTTCGCGGCAGAGTATTGGTCTTCTTTTTGGTTTGGCACCTTCTCTTGGCCAGGACCACGTCGAGAAATTTTTGAGTTGCCTAGATCGATTTGAATCGTATCGCCCGTTTTAAATGATTTGAGTTCTTTGCCCAGGAAGAGTGACTTATTTCCGTCGCCCCCCACAGAATGGGTGGTGCCAGTGATTGTGGCTAAGTAAGCATCATCTTTTGACGCATTGAGATTGAGCCCAGCCACTACATTCGATAGCTGCTCATTTTGCTGCGTTGGACTATTTTCGGGTAACGCGTCAGAACTGGCGGTCCGAGAGGGAAGAAGCCTGGAAGAAGTCATAGGGTCACGTCCTTTTCAAAGGTGAGAATAGTTCAATGGAATGACGCTCGCCCTTCATAGACGAGGCCATCATTAGGTGTCCCTAAAACCGTTTCTGTTCCATATTCCAAGGTTTTTCTCACCTACCAAGCAATGCGTTGGAAAAGGCCCTGATAAGTGATTGCGTGCTGCATATAAAACAAAACCCGTGTCCACTCCGGTGCTCTACACCAAAGTGGACACGGGCTCTGTTTGAGTTGTGGCTTCAGGCCAGGAATTCTTCCAGCATGCGCGCCAGCGCTTCGGGCTGGTCGTGGTGCAGCATGTGGCCGGCGTCGGGCATCATCCTGGCCGTGACATTGGCCAGGTGACCCAGGCGGCGGTCGACTTCGACGCGCGCCTCTTCCTTCGGCCCCATCCACAGCCACATATTCGTGTGTTCGGCCTCGACCCACAGCACGGGGGCGGTGATGGCTTTCCAGCACGCCATCACCTCTTCCGTGTGGTAGAGCAGCGGCGTGGTGCGCTTGTGCACGGCATCACCGAGGATGCGCCATTCGCCGTCTGCGCCCTGGGCCGACCAGTATTGCGCCAGGAAGGCGGCACGCGCGTCGTTCAGGCGTGGATTGGTCTTTTGCAAGCGGGCGGCGACGGCAGCCAGGCTGGGATAACCCTTCATTTCCGGCTCGACCAGCAGCTCGTCCATCCATTTGCGGTAGCGGCCGGGCGCCTGTTCGGGCAGGGCCGATTTCAGGCCGAAGCCTTCCAGATTGACCAGGCGGCGGATGCGCTCGGGCCGCGCGCCGGCATAGATGCCGACCACATTGCCGCCCATGCTGTGGCCCAGCAGATTGACCTGTCCTTCCGGTTGGTAATGGCGCAGGATGGCGTCCAGGTCGGCCACATAATCGGGGAACCAGTAAGTGTCGACGGCCGGATAGTCGCTCAGGCCGAAGCCGCGCCAGTCGGGCGCGATCACATGCCAGTCGCCCTGCAGTGCATCGACCACGAACTGGAAGGAGGCGCTGGCGTCCATCCAGCCATGCACCATGAACAGCTTGGGCGCGCCGTCCCGGCCCCAGTGGCGCACATGGGTGCGCATGCCGCGCACGGTGATGAATTCGGATCGGAAGGGTTTCATATTCGCTGTGCCTTGAAAAGTAAGCCGCCATCACTATATCGGAGCCTTGCCGGCCGGGAAAAACGATATTAGCACGACCGTGCGAAAATTTCAGACCGGATACAAATTCCCGGCGCCAAGCCGGCACAGCGTAAAATAGCGCCACCCCACGTCTAGCGAAGGCCACCATGAGTATCTACCAATTGGGCGAGATTGCGCCCGAGATCGACGCCTCGGCTTTTGTGGCCGACTCCGCCACCGTGATCGGCAAAGTCACGCTCGAAGCCAACAGCTCGGTGTGGTTCGGCGCCACCCTGCGCGGCGACAACGAGCGCATCGTCATCGGCGAGAACAGCAATGTGCAGGAAGGCGCGGTGATGCATACCGATATGGGCTATCCGCTGAACGTGGGCAAGAACGTGACCATCGGCCACCAGGCCATGCTGCATGGCTGCACGATCGGCGACGGCGCCCTGATCGGCATCCAGGCCGTGGTGCTGAACGGCGCCAGGATCGGCAAGGGCTGCCTGGTGGGCGCCGGCGCCCTGGTCACGGAAGGCAAGGAATTTCCCGACAATATGCTGATCGTCGGCGCGCCGGCCAAGGCCATCCGTGAACTGACGGCCGAGGATGTGGCGCGCCTGCAAGCGAGCGCCGACAGCTATGTGCAGCGCAGCGCGCTGTTCAAGACGCAACTAAAAAAGATTGGATAAAACATGAGCACCACCAAGGATACCCAAGCGCCGCAGGACACCCTGCAAAAATTCATTTTCGAAAACGCGGCCGTGCGCGGCGAGTTCGTCGACATCTCGGCCACCTGGCGCGAAGTGCAGGCGCGCCACGCCTATCCGGCGCCGGTCAAGCGCCTGCTGGGCCAGATGGTCTCGGCCGCCGCCCTGCTCTCGGCCAACCTGAAATTCAACGGTTCCATCATCATGCAGATCCACGGCGACGGCCCGGTGCGCCTGCTGGTGGTGGAATGCGACTCCGAGCTGCGCCTGCGCGCCACGGCCAAGCTCGATCCCGCCCTGCCGATCGCCGACGACGCCAGCCTGGCCGCCCTGCTCAATGCGCAGGGCAAGGGCCGCTTCATCATCACGCTCGACCCGGCCGAGAAAGTGCCGGGCCAGCAGCCCTACCAGGGCATCGTGCCGCTGGATGGTGACGATGTGGCGACCGTGATCGAAAACTATATGCTGCGCTCGGAACAGCTGGACACCAAACTGTGGCTGGCGGCCGACGATGAAGTCTCGCGCGGCCTGCTGCTGCAAAAGCTGCCGCTGCATGGCGGCAAGGCCGAAGCCAATCCGCTCAGCCACGAGCAGGCGCTGGAAACCTGGACCCACGCGGTGACGCTGGCTTCCACCCTGAAGCAGGAAGAGATGCTGACGGTCGGTATCGACGAGCTGATGCGCCGCCTGTTCTGGGAAGACACGCTGCGCCTGTTCGACCCGGTGCATCCGCAATTCCATTGCAGCTGCACGCGCGACAAGGTCGGCAATATGCTGAAGATGCTGGGCCAGGAGGAAGTCGAAGCGGCCCTGGCCGAGCAGGGCAAGCTGGGCATCAACTGCGATTTCTGCGGCAAGCACTACGACTACGATCCCGTCGATTGCGCCCAGCTGTTCGCCAGCAACGCGCCCGCCGAAGCGCTGATGCACGCCACCGGCGCCAAGCACTAAGACCGGCGCCAAGCACGACAACAAGGCGCGGCCGTCCTGGCCGCGCCCTGCCCTCACTCGGTTGCCGCCGGCTGCGCCTGGCGCGCCGGATTCTTCACCAGGCGGATTGCATCTTCCGGACAGGCCGTCACGCACAGGCCGCAGGCGCGGCAAGCGTCGGCGGCGGGCGTGTACGCCGTCATCCGCCCATGCAGCACGGCCTTCACCTTGCCCTTGAAGCTCAGCTCCGAAAAATCCTCCGCATCCATGCGCCGCACCTCGAATACCTGGTAGGGGCAGACGCGCACGCAATCGTCCTTGCCCTCGCAGCGGTTGCGGTCGATCTGCGGCATCACCTTGCCCGGCTCGCCGCAGCGGGCTGCCGCCTGCAGGGCCGCGATCTCGGCCGCGCTGTGCGGCGCGCCCCGGCCACCATGCTGGCCGCGATGTCGATGTTGTCTCATCACGCTTCTCCTTATTCCATGACCGGCACGCCGGTGCGGAACTGCCACGATGACAGCTGGAAGATGGCATCGCCGCGCGCGCCGTCCAGCATATCGAGCACTTCGAAATAACGGCCCCAGAACGGGGTCTTCTGCAAGTCGACCATCAGCTGATTGTAAGCGGCGCGGTCGGTCGATTCCCACACCCAGATATCGGTGGCGGCCGAGGACAGCGCTTTTTCCACGTCATACATCAGCAGGCGCACCTGCTCGTGGTAGCGCTGCAGCACCGGCTCCACGTGGGCTTGCAGCAGCACCAGCTGCTCGCCGAAGCCCAGCGAAGTCCAGGCCGGCAAGGCCTTGACCACGATGAAGCCGGTCAGCACCGGCAGGGTTTCCTGATTTGCCAGAGTCATCTTAAGCTCCTTCACAATGGTTCAGCGGCGCGCCGGTGCCGGCTGGCCCGGCACGGCGGCCGGCTGCAGCTGATAATTGGACGGCAGCAGCAAGGCCAGCAGCGCACACACGACGAAGACCGGCCCCAGCACCGAAAACACGCTGCGCAGGGAATCGTTCGACAGGTGCTGCGACTCCAGCGCGTACTGGATCGCCGCCAGCGCATTGATGCCCAGCGCCGCGCCCACATTGCGCAGCAGCTGGATGGTCGAGGTATACGTCGCCACGGCATCGGCCGGCGCCGCGTTCTGCGCCAGCACCACGGCGCCCACGGCCACGCAACCCATGCCCAGGCCGATCAGCAGCTCGGCGCCGGCGATCGCCTGCCACGGCAAGCTGCTGCTGCCCATGGCCAGCACGAAGGCGCCCGCCACCAGGGCCAGCGCCCCGGCCAGCATGCTGCTGCGGTAACCGACGCGCTGGATCTGCATGCCGCACACGGCCGAGCTGACCACGAAACCCAGCGCCGCCAGCAGCACGATGATCCCGGTCTGCGCGGTATCGATGGCATGGCGCGCATGCAGTGCGATCGGCACCAGCGTGATGGAGGCATACAGGCCGATGCTGCCGCAGATGACGATGACCATGGCCACCGCCAGGCTGCGCTGCTGGAAGAACGCCAGCGGCACCGGGCTGGCCTGCGGCCGTCCCGTCACGCGCAGCACCAGCAGCAGCGCACCCGCCGCGGCCAGCACCAGCATCGACCAGAAGCTGTCGCGCGACAGTCCCACCTGGGCCGCCGACAGCGCCACCATCACACCCAGCAGCAGCAGCGCAAAGAAGCCCTGGGCCAGATAATCCACCGCCACGCCGCGCCGCACATGGGCGCTGAGGGCTTTGGAACGCAGCACCAGCAGGCACACCAGGCCGACCGGCATATTGATCAGGAAGGCGGCGCGCCAGCCGAAGGCATGGGTGAACGCCAGGCCAGCCAGCGGCCCGACGATGGCCGCCACGCCCCACACGATGCTGACCATGCTCTGCACCCGGCCGCGCTGCGCAGCGCCATAGATGATCGCCAGCGAAGCATAGGACAGCACGATGATCATGCCCGCGCCCGCGCCCTGCACCACGCGCGCCAGCACCAGCATCAGCATGTCACTGGACAGCGCGGCGCCGGCGGAACCGGCCAGGAAGACCAGGATGGCCCAGCTCAGCACCGAACGCACGCCGTAGCGGTCGGCCAGCGCGCCGGTCAGCGGGCCGGCCAGCGCCATCGCCACCATAAAGCCCGACATCAGCCAGGGAAACAGCGCCTGCCCGCCGCCGACCGATCCGGCGATCACCGGCAGCAGCGTGCCGATGATGGTGGTATCGGTCGCGGCCAGGAACAGCACGGCCAGGATAGCGAAAGCAACCCACCGGTTCGGCGGAGCCGCAGGCGCAGCTTGTAACGGTTTATCACTCATTTTTATACTCCTTATTAGACGGAAGCCATTGCGTGGCACACAAGGCGAAGCCAGTATTCCACCCCGCCCCCCGCCTGGCTTGTATATAAATGCCAACCGCCATTTGCGCCAAATCAAACAATGTCTACCCTGGTGTCAGGCACCAGAGGCGGACATTCTTTGATTTAGATCAGCAAATGTCCGACCCTGGTGCCTGACACCAGGGTTGGACATTGTTTGAGGCAGATCAAATGGGGGTCGGGCTCAGGCGCTGAGCAGGCGGTATTCGGTGGGGCTGAGGCCGGAGGAGAGTTTCATGGCGCGGCTGAAGTGGGCGGAGTCGTAAAAGCCGGCCGCCAGCGCGACTTCAGTGAGCGAGGCGACGCCGTTGCGCAGCAGCGCAGCGGACATGCAGATGCGCACTGCCTGCTTGACCTGGCCGAAGGTGACGTCGTTGCGCGTGAGCTGACGCTGCAGGGTGCGCGCCGAGCAGCCCAGCGCGCCGGCGCAGTCGAACAGCTCGGCATCCGGCATATCGTACAGGGCTTCGGTCAGTTCGATCATGGCGCTGCCCGCGCCCACATGGCGCGCCACCGCTTCCAGCCGGCGTTCGCCGCGCCCCAGCCCGGGTGAATGGCTGCCCGGCTTGAGCTGGTCGATAAAGGCATGCATCACGCGCTGGCGCAGCGGACTGTCGCGGCCCTGCTGCGGCTGGCGGCTCAGGCCCGGCCCTTCGACCAGGGTGGCGACGCCGAGCGAGACCTTGCGGTTGATGCCGTTCCAGCGTTCGGCAAACTGGTCGCCGTTGGCCGCGCATTGCACCAGCTCGGACAGCGGATTGGCGTCGCAGGCCAGCAGCAGGCCGACCTGCTCTTCCAGCGCCTGGTCGCTGGGCGGCGCCCGTTCGGCGTCGGCGGCCAGGCGCACATAGTCCTCATGCGGCACGAAACCGTTCACGGCGCTCATGACGGCATACGAAAACAGCCGCGGCGACGAGGCGTCGCGCGGCTCCAATGCCTGGGTCAGTAAATGATAGCTGTTCATGCTACTCCCGCATTCCGCAGTGAAGCGGATCAAGCAGCCCAGGCGCGGCCTGCCGGCGCCGCGCAAAGGCTGCGTCCTGCTCAGGCGGCGAAATCGGCCGCCAGCGCCAGCGGTTCCCAGCGTGCAAACTCATTGCTGACTTGCTCGATCTTGGCTTTCGCGCGCTCGGTCGCAATCTTGCCCGTCAGCAGACGCAGGGGCGGCTGCTCGGCCTCCACCACCTCGATCATGGCGCGCGCCACGCCGAGCGGATCGCCCGGCTGTTTGAGGTGGTTGGCCGCGCGCGCCTCACCCAAGCCATTCATCAGATTAGCATACGCATCGAGCTTGCGCTCGGCCAGCTGCAGGCCAGCGCCGAGGAAGTCGGTCTTGTAGGGACCGGGCTGCAGGATGGTGAGGCGGATGCCGAAACCTTCGATCTCCTTGGCCATGGTTTCCGAGGCCCCTTCCAGTGCGCACTTGCTGGCGCCGTACATGCCCAGTCCCGGCGGCGCGCCCCAGGCATGGCTGGAGGATAGCTGGATGATATGGCCTTGATGGCGGTCGCGCATATGCGGCAGCACGGCGCGCGTCATGTTCAGGGTGCCGAAGAAGTTGGTGTCGAAGATGGCGCGCGTCTGCGCATCCGAGACCGCCTCGATCGGCCCGGCCACGCCGTAGCCGGCGTTATTGACCAGCACATCGATGCGGCCGAAGACGGCGATGCAGTCCGCCACCGCCTGCTCGATGGCCGCCATATCGGTAATGTCCAGCGCGGCGGTATGGATACGCTCCGGCGCCAGCCCGCGCAGATCGTCCAGTGTGGACGCGACGCGGGCGGTAGCAAAAATATAGTCGCCGCGCCGGGCCAGCGTCTCGACGAAGACGCGGCCGAAGCCCTTGGAGCAGCCGGTGATGAACCACACGCGTTGTTTGGTATCAGTCATGGTCTTTCCTTTCCAGATAGTAGTGGCTTACCAGGGCAGAACCTGGCCTCGGTGCATATAGCTGCCGCTCGGTCCATCGTCGCCCAGCAGCGCCAGTTGCACGCTGGTAGCCGCGCCCTCTTCGATGCTCATCTCGGCATGGGGACCACCCATATCGGTGCGCACCCAGCCCGGATGGGCGGCATTCACCTTGATGCTGCTCCCGGCCAGCTCCTTGGCCAGGTGGATGGTGAAGGCGTTCACCGCCGTCTTCGAGGCGTTGTAGGCGAACTGGCGGTGGTTGGGCAGGCGCGGATCGTCGCTGGTGGCGTGGATATTCAGCGAGGCCAGCACGCTCGATACATTGACGATGCGTCCGGCCGGCGCGCGCTTGATCAGCGGCAGCAGGGTCTGGGTCAGCCCCACCAGGCCGAAGAAGTTCACTTCGAAGGTGCCACGCAGCGCATCGCCCGACACCACGCTGGTGGTGTTCTTCTGGTTGAATTCCGTTTCCGGCGTTTCCAGCATGATGCCGGCGTTGTTCACCAGGATATCGAGCTTGCCGTATTTCTGCTCGATGAAGTCGTAGGCGCGCTGGTAGTCGGCCGCATTGGCGACATTGAATTCCAGCCATTCCGCTTGCACGTCCTGCTCGCCCAGTTCGGCCAACGCCTTGCGCCCCGAGGCCTCGTCGCGCGCGCCGATAATCACATGGATGCCCTGGCGTCCCAGTTCCAGCGCCGTGCCGAAGCCGATGCCGCGGTTGGCGCCGGTGACGAAAGCCACTTTGCGGCCGTTTTGCTCTTTCGCGTTCATAATGGTCCTTGATCGGTAAAGGTTGTTCGGGAGGCGCTTACAACAGCGCCTGCTGCTGCTTGTATTCGTTGTTGATGCCGATGATGACGTTGGAAATCGTCACATAGCCCTTGGTCAGCATGGGGCTGGCGCGCAGCTCTTCCATCATGAAGTAGTAGGCGCTCAGGTCTTCCGTCTCCATGATCATGAAATCGGAGAAGCTGGTGGTAAACGCTTCCGCATCGAAGGAAGCGCGCTTGATGCGGTCGCCGTAGCGGATCAGGATGGGAAAGATGTGCTGCCCCTCGTAGTCCCGCCGCTCTCCCGGCGGCTTGTGCAGCCATTCGTTGGAAAAGGTGTAGCACATGACGATGCTGTAGACGATTTTCGGCGTACTCATGATCTCTCCTTGTCGCGTATATCAATGGAAGTGCACGCGCTCGGACTGGGAAAAGTCCTTGAGCAGGGCGCGCGTATCGCTGTCGAGGAAGTCGTCCACCTTGCGGAACGAATCGCCGGCCAGGATGGCGCGGCGGAAGGCCAGCGTGATGGCCAGCTGCACCTCGGCGCTGCGGTTCTGCGTCTGGAAGTCGACCCCGAACTGGCGCTTGAGTTGGGCCGCGCTGGTCAGGGCCAGGGTGGTGTTCAACTCCTCGGTGGCGTTGATCAGTTCTTCCATCTGGCGCCGTTCCATCGGCGTCAGGCTGGGCAGCACATGGTCGATCACAAAGTGGTCGGTGCGGATATGGCGCGCCTCGTCCAGGCCATGCAGATGCAGCAGGCGCGTGAACGGCGACTTCATTTCCGGGTCCATATTGCGCATGCGCGTTTCGAACACGGTGATCACCGACTCGCCAACATAGGCCGTGGCGCACAGCGCCGCCAGCTTGACCAGAGGCGAATGCTCGCCCTGGAACAGCGTGATGCGCTCCTGGAAGTAATTGTTTTCCAGCTTGTAGTCGCAGCCGGTCAAGGTGCGCACATAGCGGTAGAAGGTGTTCGCATGCTGCACCTCCTCCGACGCGAAGCAGCCGAGGGCGTGCACCAGATCGCTGCCCTCCCACAACTCGCCCTTGCCGCGCATCTGGCTTTCGGCGATCACGCGCACCATGACCGAGGCGACGTGGAATTCGATCTCGGCCAGCTGCGCCAGTTCCTTGTACAGATAGGCGGTGGCGCGCAGCTGTTCGTCCTTGCGGCCGCAGACCTGCTGCGAGAGGAAGTCGAGTTCCTCCTCGGCGCGCACCGCATGCCAGGGCATGTGGTTGGGATGCAGGAAGTGCTGGTGGGCGCTCAGATTGATGTTATGCAGCGACGGATTCATGTTCCACCTCCTTGGCCAGATCTTCTTCGAATTGGTGATAGCCGTCCTCGATGCCGATGAAGACCTTGTCGATGCTGCACAGGCCATCGGACAGCAGGCGCGAATCGCGCAGCTCTTCCACCATGTAGTAGTAATAGGCCAGGTCCGTAGTCTCGATGATCATGAAATCGGTGAACTCGGTGCAGAAGCCTTCGGCATCGTAGGCCCGGCGCCGCAGCAGCTTGTCGTAGCGGGCGAAGATGGGCACGACGTGTTCCATTTCGAAGGCCTTGCGCTGGTCGCGCGACATGCCCAGCCAGGTGTTCGAAAAGTTGTAGCACATGATGACGGTGTAGGTCAGCTTGGGTTTCATGGACAATCCCTTCTCAGTAGTAGCTCAGTGCGTTGTAAATGGTGCGCTGCGTATCCTCGATCCGCCTGCGGCCGTGCATGACGCGGGCGTTGTCGATCACTGCGATGTCCCGGCTCTTCCAGCCCACGTCGAAAGTGTGGCGCTGGCAGACTTCATCCAGCACGCGGCGGATGGCGGCGTTGAGCGGCGTGCCGTCGGCGAAGGCGATGCTGGGACGTTCGTAGTTGAAGGACGGACCAAAAATGCTGTTGGCGAAGGCATACCGTCCGGGGCTGAACAGCGAGCGGTCCAGGATGGCCGGGGTGCGGAAGCTGTAGGTGACGGAGGCGTCTTCATTCAGCTCGATCTTGGTGCTGTCGTTGTCGTTGACCAGGGCCAGCAGGCGTTCGAAGCAGGACTGCGTATCGGCCGCCTCGGCGCCGCCGGCGAAGGCGTGGCGCACATAGTTCTTCCACAGTTCCTCGCCGACGCGGCGGGTGTAGACGATGTCCTGGGACAGCAGCGCATTGCGCATCTGCGGCGACAGGTCGCGGTAGACGGCGGCGCCGTCGCACACCGTGGTCTGCGAACCGACACGCGGCGCCTGCTCGCAGTAGAACCAGCACAGGTCGGGCCAGAACGGGCTGTTGCCGTTCTCGCAGTGCAGGCCGATGGCGTCGACGCCGGCATCGACCTTCTGCGCCAGCACCTTGCCGTCCTTGTCGTGGAACTGGCGGGCAGGATCGAGGCTGATGCGGCTGGAGTGGAAACGCACCAGATCGGAAAAGGCCTGCACATCGCAGTCGAAACCGCGCAGGACGATGTAACCGTGCCGGCTCAGCCAGTTGGCCAGTGTCGGCTTGTCGATGGAAGCCAGCGTATCGCCGGCGGAAGCCTTGACCACCAGGCCGGCTTGTTTGGTATGAGCTTCAGTTTGCACCATGTTCTCCTTGCTGATATTGGTCCTGCGCGTGGCGGCGGCTGCGCACATAGCTTTCGATGTCCTGCCGGCGCGGCCGCCCGGTGACGGTGAAGAGGCGCTGGCGCAGGGCCGGCGCGTCGGTCTCGAATACGAAGTCGGCGGCGCGTTCCACGCCGGAGAGCCAGCGCTCGCCGTGCGCCTGCAGGCGCGCGCGCAGCGTGATCGGATCGGCGCCCGCCGCCGTCAGCACGAAGGCGCTCAGGCTGTCCGCGCCCTCACCCAGCAGCACGATGTCGGCCACCCCCGGCACGCTGCGGTAGGACGCTTCGGCCGGTTCCGGCGACACATTGCGGCCATGGGCGGTGATGATCAGGTTCTTCTTGCGGCCGACGATGCTGATGTAGCCGTCCGCGTCGATGCTGGCCAGGTCGCCGGTCCACAGCCAGCCGTCGGCATCGGTGTGGCAGGCGCTGGGATCGCTGCCGCTATAGCCGGCAAACAGCGAAGCGCTGCGGATGGCCAGTTCGCCGTCCGAACCGAGGCGGCACTCCACATGGGAGAGCGGCTTGCCCACCGTGCCGATGCGGTTCTCGCGCGGCGTATTCCAGGACACCACGGAACTGTTCTCGCTCAGGCCATATCCCTGCAGCACCGGTATGCCGTGGCGCGCCAGGCGCTTGATGGTGGCCGCCGCCACCGGCGCGCCGCCGGCCGCGATCAGGGGCGGCGTGGCGCGGCCGAACAGGGCGCGGCACAGATGCTCGCCGCGGCATGCCGCCACGGCGGCGGCGGCCAGCGCTGCCTGCTGCGGCGGCGCGGCCTCCGCTTCGGCCAGCGCGGCATCGACGCCGGCATGGGCCATGGCATCGGCCACAACGCGGTCGGCAGCGGCGGCCAGGGCTTCCACCAGCGAAGGCGGCAAGGTCATGGCGCTGGGCGCGGCGCGCTGCATCAGGGCCAGCTTGTCGGCCGCGACGGCGCCCGGGTCGCCGAGCGGCGCCTCGCCCACCGGCGGCAGCACCACGCAGCCGCCCGCCATGAAGGGCATGTACAGCGCCGTGACTTGTTCGATCAGCAGGCTGAATGGCACCAGGTTCAGGTAGCGCGTGTAGTCGCCCTGCTTGGCGCGCTGCCACAGCGATGCAAGCAAGGCGTCCAGCCCATGTTCGCGGATGCGCACGCCCTTCGGCTTGCTGGTAGTGCCTGAGGTGTGGATCACCTTGCACACGCGGTCCTCGCGCGACAGGCGGCGCAGCGGCGCGCCCGAGGCCCCCAGCAGCTGGTCGATGCGCAGGCAGGGAATGGCGGCAAAGGCTTGCGGCGCCACCGCGCGCCAGGCGTCGAAACGGCGCTGGCCTTCCTCGTCGGTAAGCACGGCGCTGCAGGCCGACAGCAGATGCGCCGCCTGCTCGGCCGAGAAGGCCAGCGGCACCGGCACTTCCACATAGCCGCCCAGCAGCAGGGCCAGATCAGCTTCGATCCAGCGCACCGAGTTGGCGGCCACCAGGCCGAGGGTGGCGCCCGGCGCATGCTTGCCGCCCAGTGCGCGCTGGATGGCGCGGCAGGCATGGTCCAGGGCGCCATAGCTGACGGTGTACTGCGCCGTGCCCGCGCCGCCCAGCTGGACGATGGCCGGCGCCTGCGGCACCCGCTGCAGCGTGGCGAGGATGGCGTCGATGAAATGGCTCATAGCGCCACCCCGCTCCGCTGCCGCGCCGCCACCAGATGCGGCAGGCCGCGCGCGATGCTGCCCATATCCTCCAGCTCCTCCGGCGCTTCCATCTCCAGCAGCTGCTGGTTGTAACGGCAGCTGACGGTGTCGAAGAAGCTGCCCAGCGCATCCAGGCGCACCAGGCCCGTGACGGGACGCGTGTCGTAGTAGGTGCCCCAGTCCACGCCCTCCACCTTGTCCAGGCGGTTGACGTCGGCCACCGCCACTTCCTGGAACGGCAGCTTCATATACTGGAAGGAGCGGCGCAGCTTGGTGGTGGCGGTACACAGCACGCCGCGCAGGCCGAGATACCAGCAGATCAGCGCCATGGCGCGCATCAGCTCCGTGCCGATGCTCGGTTCCAGCGTGGCCAGGGCCGAGACTTCGGCCACATCACGCCGCGCCACGTCGCGCTGGAAGATATCGGCCAGTATTTGTGTCAGCGGCTGCTCCAGATACTGCTCAGAGAACAGCGTGCCGTTGCCGGCGAAGGTCAGGCCGGCGCAGGCCAGCGCCTGGCTCTTGCCGACGTCAATGCATACGACAAAGCGGTGCGGACGCGGCGCGATGCGCGCGCTATAGCACTGCTGGTACACATGTTGCGCCAGGCGCACCGCCTGGTCGTAGTACGGGTCGGCGGGGCCGACCAGCTTGAAGGCGAGACTGCGCCCGCTTAGGTTGAGATGAAACATTTTTTGTACTCCTGGCTGAGGACTTGACGCACCCTGTTTATGACAAAGTTACGGCTTGGCGCAGGCTTGCTTAAAGCGCTGACCTACTCTTTCTTCCGCCGTTTTAGTTGTCTTATTGTCATTCCCGCAGTGCAGCAGCGGCTTGTATAAACGCGCCAGTTTTCACAAATTCTTAAGCTGGCCGGCCCGGCAAAAAACCACCGCGTCATCACGCTGTAATAACTGGCCGTTACCCTGCGCGTCGTTGCAATTCCCTCTAACACGACGACAGGCAAGAACAATGAACAAGCATTTCAAGGCGGCCGTTGCCGCATGCGCGGCGATGACCCTGGCTCCGCTGGCGATGGCGGAGAACGTGGCGGCAGCGGTGGCCGAGATGGCGGCGAACGCCGATGCGAACATGAACGCGAGCGGCAGCGAGCACGCCGCCGCCGCGGCCGGCCCGATCGCTTCGGTGGAAGTGGTGTCGCGCAAGACCCGCTCCTCGGTCGACCTGAAGCGCGACGAGATCCAGAAAATCCTGCCCGGCACCAATCCGCTGAAGGCCTTGCAAACCCTGCCCGGCGTGAGCTTCCAGACCGCCGACCCATGGGGCAATAATGAGCAGAACCTCTCGCTCTTCATCCACGGCTTCAGCGGCCAGCAGCTGGGCTATACCATGGACGGCGTGCCGCTGGGCGACCAGCAGTACGGCAACTACAACGGCCTGTCGCCGCAGCGCGCCGTCACCAGCGAGAACGTGCGCAGCGTGATCCTCTCGTCCGGCGCGGGCGACCTGGCGACCGCCTCGACCAGCAATCTGGGCGGCACCATCGAAACCTTCAGCAGCGACCCATCGAGCAAGCAGGGCTTCTCGGCGCAGCAGACGGTGGGCAGCCACCGCACCTCGCGCACCTTTGTGCGCTACGACACCGGCAGCTTCGGCGACGGCAACAGCGCCTATATCTCGGCCCTGCACCACGAAGCGCGCGCCTGGGACTTCAAGGGCCGCCAGGGCGGCGACCAGATCAACGCCAAGTATGTGAACCTGAACAGCAAGGGCAAGCTGACGCTCTACTTCAACTACAACGACAAGATTGAGCCGAACGAGGACAGCACGGTGCACGTGGCCGGCGAAACCAGTGCGCCTTACACCCGTCCCTTCCTGTACCCGGACTTCAACGCCGCCCTGTCCTACCTGTCGCCCACCGGCGCCACGCCCGCGGCTGAAGGCAATAACTACCGCAACTACTACAGCGACGCGCAGCGCAAGGACTACCTGGCCTATGCCAAATACGACTGGCACCTGAACGACAACACCAGCTGGTCGAACCAGGTCTACTACCACTACGATGACGGCGTGGGCGTGGTGGCCGGTCCGATCGGCGTGGCCGGCCTGCCGGCGCTGTTCGCGGTCTACTATCCGAACCAGAACCTGAAGCAGGTGTTCGGCAATTCCGGCTACGCCACCCGCACCACCGAATACAAGATCAAGCGCGGCGGCCTGCTGTCCACGCTGCGCACCGAGATCGGCGATCACAAGCTGCAGGCCGGCGTCTGGGTCGAGCGCAATGAATCGGAAGCCTACCGCCGCTGGTATGCGCTGGACGTGAACAATCCAAGCAGCCCGTATGACCGTCCATCCAATCCGCTGATCACGCAGTACGGCAGCGAAATCCGCAACACCGTGGTGCAGCTGCATGCGCAGGACGAGTGGCGCGTGCATCCTGACATCTCGCTGCTGGCCGGCTTCAAATCGAGCCTGCAGTTCGCCAAGGGCGATTTCCCGGTACAGCCGCTCAAAGGCGCGATTGCCGGCGGCTCGACCGCCCTGCCGGTGGGCGGGATCGACACCAAGAAATGGTTCCTGCCGCAGATCGGCGCGCGCTGGGACGTGACGCCGCAAGACCAGGTCTTCGTCAACCTGCAAAAGAATATGCGCCAGTTCGTGACCTACGGCGGCGGCGGCGCTTCGCCATGGAGCCTGGCGAGCCAGTCCGCCTTCGACCTGTTCAAGCAGAGCGCCAAGCCGGAAACCTCGGTCACCTTCGAAACCGGCCTGCGCACCAGCCGCCAGCTGAATTGGGGACCGCTGCAAGCCTTCGACGGCCAGGTCAACTTCTACCACGTCAGCTTCAAGGACCGCCTGCTGCAAATCAGTCCGACGCCGGTGATCTCCGCCATCATCGGCGGCAATCCGGTGCTGGCCAACGTCGGCAATGTGCGCACCGATGGCGTCGACCTGTCCGGCACCTTCCACTTCGGCCGCCAGTTCAGCTTCTACAACGCCCTGTCCTACAACCGCTCCAAGTACGAGGACAACTACAACAACGGCGCATCGCTGGTGCCGACCTCCGGCAAGAAAGTGCCGGGCAGCCCGGAATGGATGAACAAATTCGTCGCCACCGTCAATGTGGCCGACACCGAGTTCCAGCTGATCGGCGACTACGTGGGCAAGCGCTACGCCACCTACACCAATGACCTCAGCGTGCCGAGCTACTTCCTGATGAGCCTTGGCGTGTCGGGCAAGCTGCCCTTCATGAACGGCGGCTGGCTGAAGAACGCGCGCTACCGCCTCAACGTCAGCAACCTGGCCGACCGCCGCGGCAGCCAGAACGTGGTGGTGGGTGCGGCCGACAAGACCTACAACACCTTCCCCATCGCCCCGCGCCAGGGCTTCCTGACCCTGATGGCGGACTTCTGATGAACGGCCTGTTCGCCTCCGGCGGCACAGGCCGCGTGCTGTCGCGCCGTGGCTTCATCACGGCGGCGGCGGCCGTGGGCGGCGCCCTCGCCGCCTCGCCGTTTGCTGCATCGCCGCTGCTGGCCGCGCCAAGCGGCGCCGCGCGGCCGCTGGTCTTCGCCCACCGCGGCGCCAGCGCCCTGCGTCCCGAACACACCCTGGCCGCCTACGCCAAAGCCATCGCCGACGGCGCCGACTACATCGAACCGGATCTGGTCTGCACCAAGGACGGCGTGCTGGTGGCGCGCCACGAAGCCAATCTGAGCGAAACCACCGACGTCGCGCGGCGTCCCGAATTCGCCAGCCGCCGCGCCAGGAAAACCATCGACGGCGAAACCCACGAAGGCTGGTTCGTCGACGACTTCACCCTGGCCGAGCTGAAGAAACTGCGCGCCATCGAACGCATTCCGCAATCGCGTCCCGGCAGCGCCGAATTCGACGGCATGTTCCAGGTGGTGAGCTTTGAGGAAGTGATCGACTTTGTGGCAGCGCAAGCGGCCATCGCCGGCCGCGTGATCGGACTGGTGCCCGAGCTGAAAAGCTCCACCTACTTCGCCAGCGTTGGATTGAAATTGGAAGACCGCTTCATCGCCACCCTGGCCGAGCACGAATACACGCGCCGCAACCCGGTGGAAATCCAGTCGTTTGAAGTGGCGAACCTGAAATACGTGCGCGACAAACTTGGCCGGCGCGCCAACCTGCGCCTGATGCAGCTGGTCGGCGTCGGGCCGCGCAAGCCCAGCGATGTCGCCGCATCCGGCGGCACGTTGACGTATGAGCAAATGGGCACACCCGCCGGGCTGCGCGAAATCGCCGCCTACGCCGACGTCTTCGCCCCGCCGACGCGCGCCCTGATCCCGCTCAAGGCCGACGGCAAGCTGGCCGAACCGACCTCCCTGAGCGCCGACGCCAAAGCCGCCGGATTGCGCGTGGAAACCTGGACCTTCCGTCCCGAAAACCGCTTCCTCGCCGCCGACTTCCGCGACGGCGGCAGCGAGCACGCCCGCAACCCCGCCGGCTCGGTCGCCGAGATGCGCCGCTATCTCAAGCTCGGCCTCGACGGCTTCTTCACCGACGACCCCGCCCTCGGCCGTCTAGCCGCCGACAGCTAAACCACCTTTGATCCAACGCAAAAAATGTCCACCCTGGTGCCAGGCACCAGAGGCGGACATTCTTTGATATTTCTCAAGGAATGTCCAACCCTGGTGCCTGACACCAGGGTTGGACATTGTTTGATTTAGCGCAAAGGGGCTTAAGCTTTGGGCAGGCTGCGGGTCAGGTCGACCCAGCTTTGCGGCTGGGGCTTGGCGCGTTCGCGCACGCCGAAGAAAGTGACGACCAGCTCGCCGTCCTTGTCGAAGAATTCGACGGAGGTGACGCCGGCGCGCTGTACGACGTAGCCGGTTTTCAGGGCGCTTTCGCGCACGTGCAGGTTGAAGTTCGGGTCCAGCACGTTGTACCACTCGCCGCTGGCGGCGGTCTTCTCGATCTTGCCGCTGAAGATTTGCGTCACCGCGTCATTGCCGAGGAAGGCCATGATGGACAGTTGCTGCTTGGCCGAGTCGTCCAGCAGCTTGCGCATGGCTTGCGGCGAGATGCGCTGCACCACGCCAGTCGGCGCCAGGCGCATGGCCTGTTCGCGCGACAGGCCGAATTCGCGCACGATGCGGTTGAACTGGTGCACGTCGGTCATCTCTTGCCAAGCCAGCTGGAACTCCTTCACGTCCACCGCGCTGTCGGCCTTTTCCGCTGCCTTCGGTACGGCGGCGGCGATTTTCAGCTCGCCGGTTTGCTGCGGATGGCGGAAATCGGCCGCGATCTTGTCGAAGGCGGCGATGCCGGCTTCGTTCTTCAGGTAGACCTTGTGCGCGGCATTGCCTTGCGCGTCGAAGAACTGCAGGCTGCGTGTGATGGCGCCGTCGCGGCCCGGTTGCACCACGGCGAAGGCGTGCTTCCAGTTGGCGAAGTGGAAGCGCAGGTCGATGTCGCCGCCCAGGTAGCCGCCGGCTACGCTGCGCAGGCGCGCTTCGCTTTCCTTGTCCTTCTCCTTGTCGCCGGTGGGCGCTTCCTGTTTGACGCGCATGGCCACGCCGGTGCGTTCCAACACGCCGTTTTCATTGCGGGTCAAGGCCATCACCGTGCCCAGGTCGAGGGCGCGGCGCATGATGTCGCTGGCGGCGTGTTCGCTGTCGCTCAGGCGGGTCACGGTCTTGCCGATGCCGGTAGCCAGCAGTTCTGCCTCGGATACGTTCAGTGCGCGCGCCGCATCGCGGATCTGCAGCTTTGGCTGCTCCGCTTTGAGCGTGGCCCAACGCTCGCTCAGCGTCGGCGCGGCGCCTACATAGGCTGCGCTCAGCAGCATGAAGGCGGCTAGCGCGAGCGCGTAACGATGTTTGGTTTTCATAACAATCTCCTTGGGTGGATTAATACATCAGCTTGAAATTCACGGCTGCCGTGCGGCCAGGACGTGCCTGGCGTTCGATGTCGGCCGATGCCGTCGCGGCCAGACCGCGCGACATCGCGTAGTCCCAGTATTTGCGGTCGCTCAGGTTGTAGATGCCGGCGTTGATGGTGGCGTGTTTGCCGATATTCCAATAGGCGGTCAGATCCAGCACCGTCGAGGAAGGCACGGTGAACAGCGGGATGGTCTTGCCTTTGCTGTCGACCAGGGTGGATTCGGCCTGGCGGCTGCGCGCATGCACGGCACTCAGGGCCACGCCGCCGCGTTTGGTCGGATCATCCCAAGCCAGCGTGGTGCTGAATTTGCCCGGCAGCGCCGAGGCCAGATCCATCTTCTTACCGGTGGTGGTGTCTTCCGACTTGCCCTTGGCGATACCGGCCGCCGCCGCCACGCTGAAGCCGTTGAGTGGCGCCGAGAGTTCGCCCAGATCCACGCGCACCGACGCTTCCGCGCCCCAGGTGCGGGCCTTGCCCATATTCTCAGGGCGAATCAGGCCGGCGGTCAGGGTCGGGTAGTTGACCGGATCGTCCGGCTGGCTCACATATTCGATGAAGTCCTTGTAGCGGGTGTTGAACAGCGACGCGCTCATTTGCACGCCCTTGGCTGCCTCGCCCTTCAGGCCCAGTTCAAATGCATTGCTGGTTTCCTTGCGCAGATTCGGGTTGCCCAGAACGGCGTAGCCCTGGCCGGCGCCGGTGTAGCTGAAGGAATCGTAGGTGCCGGTGCGCTCGATGGCGGTCGGCACGCGGGTGCCGCGGCTGTATTGGAGATAGGCGCTCAGCTCCGGTTTGAGGTAGACGCTCAGGTTCAGGCTTGGCGTCAGGTAGCTGTAGTCATCCTTCTTGATTTCCTTGGCGGCGTTCGGCACTGCAATCACATAGTTTTGCAGATTCTTCGGCTTCATCTCTCGGTACTCGGCACGCAGGCCGGGGGTCAGCACGCTCTTGTAGCCGCCCAGGTCGAAGTTCAGCTCACCGCGCAGATAGGCGGCCAGCTTGCGCGTGTCCATATCGGCCATACGGTTCTTGTTGGTGATCTGGTGCGCGCCGGTGGCAACGATGGTGCGGTCCTCGCGCCATGGGCGGCGGCTTTCCGTATTCTCGAAACTCAGGCCATAGTTCAGCAGCAGTTGCTGGCTGACCTGCTTGCTGGCGTTGCTGGCAAAGCCGATGCTCTTGTTGTAGTAGCCGGTATCGATATTGCGCTGGGCCGGGGAACCAAAGGTGTAGCGGGCCGACGTGTAGTCTTCCACTTTCGCATCCTGCACGTACACGCGACTTTCCAAAGTGTCGAACCAGCTGCCGCCGTTCATCTCGTGGTCGATGCTGACGCGGTTGCGGCGGGTTTCCGACTTCTGCAGCGCGCCTTGCGGATACATGGCACTGAGCTTGTTGACGAAGTTGCGCTCATGCTCGTTGCGGTAGCCGTCGAAGGTGAAGCCAAACTTATGGCCGGCCAGCGGATTCCAGATGAATTTCGCCAGCAGCGCATCGGACGACCAGTCGTCCGGATTCTGCACGATATTGCCCTCGCTGCGCAGCTGCTCGCCCTTGCGGTGCACGTACAGCGCCATCGCCTTCATCGCGCCCGACTGCACGGCGCCGGTCAGCGCATGCATCTTGCCCTTGTCGGCGCCGGTGTAGCCGAACTTGTACTCGGCATAGGTCTTGCGCTGCTCGTTCACATAGTCTTCCGGCGACTTGGTGGTGAAGGATACGGAACCGCCCAGGCCCGGCGTGCCCGCGCCGGCCGGCGACGTGCCGGAGCCGATGCGCACTTCGCGGAAGGTCTCGGGGTCGAAATAATCGCGGCCGATGCCAAAGCTGGACAGGGTCGAGCCATCCGGTTTCGGCGCCGCATCGGGCAGCGCGATGCCATCCAGGTCCAGGCTGACGCGGTTGCCCTCGATGCCGCGGATATTGAAGCCGGTATTGCCGCCGCTATCCCAGATGCTGCCCGAACCGCTCGCTGCGGCCGGCACGCTGATCAGCGGCTCATAGCGCGCCATGCCCGACATATCGGTGACGGCGCGCTTGGTCAGATCGTCGGCGCTCAGTTTAGTGGTGGTGCCGGTACGGGCCGATGCCGCCTCATCGCGCTTGGCGGTGACGAGGATTTCGCCCAATTGGGAAGCGGGAGCAGCATTCTGGGCCAGCGCCACAGGGCTGAAAGCGGCCAACAGCAGCACCGCCAAACGGTGCGGACGAGGAAAAGCAGACATATCGATCCAGGGAAAAGAGGTCAGTAGAAAAGCTGGCTCCTCAACCCGGCGCGACAGGCGCGTTACAACGGTGGAATGGCTGGCAAAGACGCCATCTTATCAAGAATGATTCTCATTCGCAAGGCAACATCGCTTTGATGTATCGCAAACAATGTCCCACCCTGGTGCCTGACACCAGAGTCCTGACACCAGAGTCGGACATTTTTTGCGCAAAATCAAAGAATGTCCGACCGTGGTGCCTGACACCAGGGTTGGACATTGTTTGATGAAAATCAAATCAGGGGGTGGGGTTGGCGGCGTCAGGGGCGGGACGGGTCTGGCCTTTGCCGAGGATCTGCACGTAGATCTCGTTTTGCTTGATCATGCTGAGCTCGTAACGGGCGCGTTCTTCCACGGCGCCGGTGCCGTCTTTCAGGTCGCGCACTTCGGAGTCGAGCTTGGCGTTGCGGCGTTCCAGTTCGTCGTTTTTCTTGTGGGCCGCGGCGACCTGCTCTTCGAGTTCGCCGACGCGCAGCCAGCCGCCTTTGCCCAGCCACAGGGGGTACTGGATCAGCACGAGCAGCAGGGCGAGGGACAGGGTGATCAGGCGCATGGATATTCTGGTACTGCGGCCGGAATCGCTTCCGGCCGCATGGTCTTGCTATTACTTCAGGTTGTAGAAGGCGTCACGGCCTGGATAAGAGGCGATGTCGCCCAGATCTTCTTCGATGCGCAGCAGCTGGTTGTACTTGGCCATGCGGTCGGAGCGGGACATGGAGCCGGTCTTGATCTGCAGTGCGTTCAGGCCAACGGCGATGTCGGCGATGGTCGAATCTTCGGTTTCGCCGGAACGGTGCGAGATCACGGCGGTGTAGCCGGCGCGCTTGGCCATTTCGATGGCGGCGAAGGTTTCGGTCAGGGTGCCGATCTGGTTGATCTTGATCAGGATCGAGTTGGCGATGTTCTTCTGGATGCCTTCTTTCAGGATCTTGGTGTTGGTGACGAACAGGTCGTCACCCACCAGCTGCACTTTCTTGCCCAGGGCAGCGGTCAGGGTGGCCCAGCCTTCCCAGTCGCCTTCGGCCATGGCGTCTTCGATCGAGATGATCGGATACTTGTCGCACCAGGTGGCCAGCAGGTTGGTGAACTCGGCGGCGGTCAGGCTCATGCCCTCGCCTTCCAGCACGTATTTGCCGTCCTTGTGGAACTCGGAAGCGGCGCAGTCCAGACCCAGGGCGATCTGGGTGCCTGGCTCGTAGCCGGCTTCTTCGATGGCCTGGATGATCAGCTTGATGGCTTCTTCGTGGCTGGCAACGGAAGGAGCGAAGCCGCCTTCATCGCCCACGGCGGTGGTCAGGCCTTTTTTGTGCAGGATCTTTTTCAGGGTGTGGAACACTTCGGCGCCATAACGGATGGCTTCCTTGAAGGTCGGTGCGCCCACTGGAATGATCATGAATTCCTGGATGTCCAGGTTGTTGTCAGCGTGCGCGCCGCCGTTGATGACGTTCATCATCGGCACCGGCATCTGCATGGCGCCCGAACCGCCGAAGTAGCGGTACAGCGGCAGGCCGGCTTCTTCAGCGGCAGCCTTGGCCACGGCCATGGACACGGCCAGCATCGCATTCGCGCCCAGGCGCGATTTGTTTTCGGTGCCGTCCAGATCGATCAGGGTGCGATCCAGGAAGGCTTGCTCATTGGCGTCCAGGCCCATGATGGCTTCCGAGATTTCGGTGTTGATGTTCTCGCAGGCTTGCAGCACGCCCTTGCCGAAGTAGCGCTTCGGATCGCCGTCGCGCAGCTCGATGGCTTCGCGCGAACCGGTGGAGGCGCCCGACGGCACCGCCGCGCGGCCCATCACGCCCGATTCCAGCAGCACGTCGCATTCCACGGTGGGATTGCCGCGCGAGTCGATGATCTCGCGGCCGATAATATCAACGATAGCACTCATGTAATTCTCCAAAGTTAAGCGAAACTGGTCTGCGTGCCGGCATTGCCTGCCTGTTCACACGCCAAAATTGCTGCAAGGGTAACAGAGGACCGCCAGATGTGGAAGCGGGCCTGGCGTATAGAACGCGAGGCCCGCCCTTATGACAGATCAGTTAAAGCCGTTTTCGAGGAAACCGGCTTTCTTGGTGACGCGGTCCAATTCGATCAGCACGGACAGCAATTCCTTCATGCGGCCCAGCGGCACGGCGTTCGGGCCGTCCGACAGCGCGGTGGCCGGCGTCGGGTGGGTTTCCATGAACAGGCCGGCCACGCCCACCGCCACGGCGGCGCGCGACAGCACCGGTACCATCTCGCGCATGCCGCCCGAGGAAGTGCCGTTCCCGCCCGGCAGCTGCACCGAGTGGGTGGCGTCGAACACGACCGGGGCGCCGGTGTCGCGCATGATGGCCAGCGAGCGCATATCCGACACCAGGTTGTTGTAGCCGAAGGAGGCGCCGCGTTCGCAGGCCATGAAGTTGTCTTCGTTCAGGCCCTTGGCGCGCGCGGCGGCACGGGCTTTGTCGATGACGTTCTTCATGTCGCCGGGAGCGAGGAACTGGCCCTTCTTGATGTTCACCGGCTTGCCCGATTCGGCGCAGGCGTTGATGAAATCAGTCTGGCGGCACAGGAAGGCCGGGGTTTGCAGCACGTCGACCACGGAGGACACGGCGGCGATTTCTTCGATCGAGTGCACGTCGGTCAGCACCGGCACACCCAGTTCGCGCTTGACGTCGCCCAGGATTTCCAGGCCCTTGTCCATGCCGGGACCGCGGTAGGAGGTGCCGGAAGAACGGTTGGCCTTGTCGAAGGACGATTTGTAGATGAAGGGAATGCCCAGCTCCGCCGTCATTTCCTTCAGCGCGCCCGCCGTATCAAAGGCCATCTGGCGCGATTCGATCACGCAGGTGCCGGCGATCAGGAAAAACGGCTGGTCGAGACCGATCTCGAAGCCACACAGTTTCATGCTGCGTCTCCTTGCAGATCACCCACGGCGTGCAGACGGGCGTTGCCGCCGGCTGCCTTGTGCGCCAGCGCCGCCTTGATATAGGACGTGAACAGCGGGTGGCCGTCGCGCGGGGTGGATTTGAATTCAGGGTGGTACTGCACGCCGACATACCATGGGTGGGCATTGTCGCCAGTGCGCGGCAGTTCCATGATTTCGCACAGGTCTTCGGTCGGGGTGCGCGCGGCCACGATCAGGCCCGCCTCTTCCACGCGGGTCAGGTAGTGGTTGTTCGCTTCGTAGCGGTGGCGGTGACGCTCGGTCACGACGCTGCCGTAGATCTCGGCGGCCAGCGTGCCCGGCTTCACGGCGCAGGCTTGCGCGCCCAGACGCATGGTGCCGCCCAGGTCGGAGTTCTCGTCGCGCTTCTCAACCTTGCCATCGCGGTTCTGCCATTCGTCGATCAGCGCCACGACCGGCTGGTCGGTGTTCGGCTCGAACTCGGTGGAGTTGGCGTTGGTGAGGCCAGCCTTGTGGCGCGCATATTCGATCAGCGCCACTTGCATGCCCAGGCAGATGCCCAGGTAAGGGATCTTGTTTTCGCGGGCGAATTGGGCGGCCAGGATCTTGCCTTCCACGCCGCGCTTGCCGAAGCCGCCCGGCACCAGGATGGCGTCGAACTTGGCCAGTTCGCCGCAGCCCTTGGCTTCGATCTCTTCGGAGTCGATGTATTCGATGTTGACGCGGCTCTCGGTGTGGATGCCGGCGTGGCGCAGCGCTTCGGTCAGCGACTTGTACGACTCGGTCAGTTCCACGTATTTGCCGACCATGCCGATCGACACTTCCGCTTTCGGGTGTTCCAGCGTGTGAATCAGCTTGCTCCACACGGACAGGTCGGCCGGTGCCGGGGTCAGGTCCAGCGCTTCGCAGATGATCGCGTCCAGGCCTTGGTCGTGCAGCATCTGCGGCACTTTGTAGATGGTGTCAACGTCCCACACCGAGATCACGCCGCGCTCTTCGATATTCGAGAACAAGGAGATCTTGGCGCGCTCGTCTTCCGGAATGGCGCGGTCGGCGCGGCACAGCAGCGCATTCGGCGAGATGCCGATTTCGCGCAGTTTCTGCACCGAGTGCTGGGTCGGTTTGGTTTTCAGTTCGCCAGCCGATGCGATGTAAGGCACCAGGGTCAGGTGCACGAAGGCGGCGTTCTTGCGGCCGGCGCGCAGGCTCAGTTGACGGGCCGCTTCCAGGAATGGCAACGATTCGATATCGCCCACGGTGCCGCCGATTTCGCACAGCGCCACATCGTAGCCTTCCGCGCCACGGCGGATGTAGTCCTGGATTTCATTGGTGATGTGCGGGATCACCTGCACGGTCTTGCCCAGGTACTCGCCACGGCGTTCCTTGCGGATTACGGATTCGTAAATCTGGCCGGTGGTGAAGTTGTTCACCTTGCGCATGCGGGTGGTGATGAAGCGCTCGTAGTGGCCGAGATCGAGGTCGGTTTCGGCGCCGTCGTCGGTAACGAACACTTCACCGTGCTGCATGGGGCTCATGGTACCCGGATCGACGTTGATGTACGGGTCGAGCTTGAGCATGGTGACTTTGAGGCCGCGCGATTCGAGGATCGCGGCGAGGGAGGCGGCGGCAATCCCTTTACCAAGGGAAGACACAACGCCACCGGTGACGAAGACAAATTTGGTCATTGCGAGATCGGGTGCCGAACGGCACATGCGGGAAATTGAAATTATAGCTCAAACTGGCCGCTTCTTCATCACAACGCCCCGAAAAAATCCGCCAACCCCGTGCTTTGCTGGGCAAACTGCCAAGATTGCCTATGTGCGCGTCCGAACAGAAGCGCCCGCCGCCCGCGTGGAAAATAGCATTATTTCAACACGCAACAGGAGGCGAGAATGAGCACCGAACGCGACGCTTACGGTAATTATGTAGACACCGGCCATACCGGTCCGGGTCCGCGCCTGATGGGCGCCGACACGCTGATCGGCGACCATATCCATAATCTGAAGAACGAGCATCTGGGTACGGTCAAGGAAATCATGCTCGATATGCAAAGCGGGCGCGTAGCCTATGTGGTGATGGCCAGCGGCGGCGTGCTGACCATCGGCGAGAAACTGTTCGCCGTCCCCTGGGAAGCCCTGACCCTGGACACCGCCAACAAGCGCGTGACCCTGAATATCGACAAGGAGCGCATCGAGAGCGCGCCCGGCTTCGACAAGGACAACTGGCCCGATATGGCGAACCAGACCTGGGCGGCCGAGGTGCACACCTATTACGGCACCACTTATAGCGGCGACAATCTGCGCTAAGACCGTATTTTCCTGTGGGTTTGGGGCGCGCACAGCAAGGGACGCGCCCCTTTTTTCGTCCTTCTTAAATGGTTTCGCTTTCGCGCAGCGTGAGCGGGCTATTCAGGGCATAGCGCGCGATATCGTCCTTGCGCATGAAGGCCACGCCCGGCTTGATCTTGGCATAGGCCAGGAACTGGTCCCAGGCGCGCACCATCTGCGGCGTGCCGCTGATGCGGTCGTGGGCGCTGATCGACATCATGCGGCGGCGCGTGCCCGCTTCCTCGTAAAGCTGGTCGAAATCGGCGGTGATCTGTTCGCGGAACTGCTCCGGCGTGTAGTTGCGGCCTTCGATCAGCAGGATATCGTTATTGCGCAAGGTGTAGGGCACGACCACGAAGTCCTTGCCGTTGACCTGTTCGATGAACGGTTCGTCGCGGCTCAGATCATCGATATGGTAGAGGAAGCCCATTTCCTGCAGCAGCGACAGGGTGTTCGGACCTCGCCGCAGCCAGTTGCAGTTATAGCCTTGCGGTCGCTGGCCGCTGCCCTCCTCCACCATATCGCGCGCCGCCTGCAGGAAGGCCTTCTCTTCGCTGCGGCTCATCTGGAATTGCGAACTCCAGCGCGGACCGTGGCCGGATGCCTCGTGGCCACGCGTTACGATCTCGCGTGCCAGCTTGGGATTCCTCTTCACCGCCTCGCCGATCATATGCGAGGTGACTTTGACGCCGTGCTTGTCCCACAGGTCCAGCATGCGCGGCACGCCTTCGCGGTAGCCGTAGGCAAACCATGTGTTCGCGGCCGGATCGGATTGCATCGAGGCCGGGAAGTCGGCTTTGGGGAAGGGACTGTCGGCGCCTTTCGGCGGCTGCCCACCCGCCTCAAACTGCATCGAGATCGAGATGACGAGGCGCGCGCCATCGGGCCAGAAGCCGCCCGCCGGGGTGGATGAGGCGGCTGCAACCGGGGCCGCCGCCATGGCGGACGAAGCGCCTGGCATGGCGGTGCCTGCGGCCAGCAGAGTGGCGCCGCTACCGGCTTGAGCGAGGAAGCGGCGGCGCGAGTTGGATTGGTTTGACACGGGGTGCTCCTTGGCTATGAATCAGGCAAACGATTCTGCCAAGGCGGGCCGCACGCGATAATTGGCCTGGCGCTTGAAACCCTTTCAAGCGCCGCAGGAAGATGGACTTATTGGCCGGAGCTAAGGCTAAGGCGCATGGGCTGGTAGCGCAAGCCATCCTTTTCCATTACCGGGCCTTCCGACTGGAATCCCAGGCGCTCGTACATGGGCAGGCCATAGATGGAGGAATTCAGCGTGAAACTGCCGGGATTGCCGCGCGCCAGCGCATCGTCGCGCCCCGCTTCCCACAGCAGACGGCCCAGACCCTGGCCATGGAACTGGCGCGCCACATACAGGTTATACAGATGCGAATTGCCGCGCAGCGCAACCACACCAGCCAGCGCACCGTCCCGTTCCGCCAGCTGATAGCGGAAGTTGGCGTCGGCCAGATTGCGCGCGATGGCATCCGGCTTGATGGTGGCGAGGAAGTTATCCGCGCCGCTGCCATCGCCGCTAATGGTGAGAAATGGCAGCAGGCCGATGACCAGGGCGCTGATCGCATCCGCATCAGCGGCTTGGGCAAAACGCAGCTTCATTTTCATTCCTCAAACACCGGGCACCAGGTTGGCGCCGCTCACCAGCTTGTAGGCGCCGTCGCGGTAGCTGTAACGCGCGCTGCCCTTGACCGCATGCTTCACGCGCTTGCCGCCTTCCGCGCCTTGCGGCAGGGCTTCGCGTGCGCCGGAAAAGTCCATCAGCACATCGCCGTAGCGCTGTCCCTCGGCGGGGGCGGCGATGCGCCAGTTGCCTGCCACTTGCCAGCACTCGGAAGTTTCGGGTCCACAAGCGCCTTCGCTGTCCGATTCGACCGGCTCGCCCAGCATATGACGCATATTCTCGTCGCTCAGATCGAACAGCGACAGAAAACGGATGCTGTAGCCCTGCCACGTGCCGCCATGCAGCATGGCCAGTCCCGGCTTGCCCGGCGCCAGCGTGACCCATTGGGCAGAACCCGACTGCCCCATCGAACCCAGTTCAGCCACGTTCTCGTGACGGAGCTGCAGCACCCACTTGCCATTTTCCTGGCGCAGCAGATACACGCTCAGGCGGCCGGGCGTGACGTGGGCCGTGCTGGTGATGCCCTGCTCGTCAGCCATTTCGCCATTCACCACCAACGCGGCAAGGCCGTTCTCCAGCACCTTGGCGGCGGTCGGCGTAATCAGATGCAGGCTGCGCACGCTGCGCTCATCCGGCTCCGGCAATTCGGCCAGCGCATCTTTGGTGGCGGGGCGATAAGCGTCCGCGAAGACCGCCTGCATCAGCTGCGGCAGCAGCACCTGTTCATCCACCGCAACCGGCGCAGGTGCCGGAGCTGGCACGGCAGCCGCCGCACCAGCACTGGCCTGCGGCACAGGCGCCGCCGGCGCCTTATCGCGCGAGCAGCCGCTCAAAATCAGGGGAAGGCAAATCAGACCAACAGAAAAACGCATCATCAAATCAGGCACTCGTTACAATCCTTGCAATCATACAGGAGCACGCAACGATATGCTTTTCCTTAGCAGAAATCGCGGCTGATGGTGGGCAGACGGCCGATCAGGTGGGACATGTCGACCAGGCGCTTGGCAACCAGGTGGCGCACGATGCCTTGCTGCTGCCAGACGCCATAGACACCCAACAGCGGCGCGGTCAATACTTCGGCGCGCTGCTTTTCCAAGAGGGCGGGCCAGATGATGACGTTCACATTGCCTGTTTCGTCTTCGATGGTGATGAAGAGCACACCCTTGGCCGTACCGGGACGCTGGCGCACGGTGACGATACCGCAGGCGCGGGCAAGCTGGCCATCGGTGAAGGTGTTCAGCACCTCAGCGGACAGGAAGCGTTTGGCGTGCAGCTGCGGGCGGATCAGCGCGACCGGATGGCGGCGCAGGGTCAGCCCTTGGGCGCGGTAGTCGCCGATGATGTCCTCGCCCTCGCTGGGCGGCGTCAATACCGGCGCGGTTTCCTGCGGCACGGTGGGACGCAGCAGATCCTTATCCGGCACGGCACCGACCGCATCCCACAGCGCCTGGCGGCGGTGGCCGGCAAGACCGTGCAGGGCGTTACCTCCAGCCAGAACCTGCAAATCATGGCGATCCAGATCGGCACGCCGCGCCAGATCGGCCACGCTGGCAAAGGGATGCTGCTCGCGCGCCACCACGATGCGCTCCGCCGCTTCCGGACGCATGCCGCGCAACATGGAAAAGCCCAGCCGCACGGCGGGCTGGCAGCGGCAAGGCATGCCACCAGCCTCGCCAGCATCCGGCGGCGCCTGCGCCGTATTACAGCCCGCCTCCAGCTCTTCCAGTGTGGAGTCCCAATCGCTGACCATAAGATCGACCGGCCGCACTTCCACGCCATGGCGTTTCGCATCCTGCACCAGCTGCGAGGGCTGGTAGAAGCCCAGCGGCTGGCTGTTCAGCAGCGCACACAGGAAGACGGCTGGTTCATGGCACTTAACCCATGAACTCACATAAGTCAGCAGCGCAAAGCTGGCCGCATGCGATTCGGGGAAGCCGTATTCGCCAAAACCTTGAATCTGCAGGCAAATGCGCTTGGCGAATTCCTCATCATAACCACGTTCCACCATGCCGGCGACAATACGCTCCTGGTATTTCTTCACATCGCCCTTGCGCTTCCATGCCGCCATATCGCGTCGCAGTTGATCTGCTTCCCCAGGTTTGAAGCCGGCGGCGATAACCGCCACCTGCATCACCTGCTCCTGAAAGATTGGTACGCCCAGGGTACGCCCCAAAGCTTCTTCCAGCCCTGGCGGATAATCGATCTTCTTCTTGTCTATGCGCCGCTGCAGGTAGGGATGCACCATGCCGCCCTGGATCGGCCCCGGACGCACCAGCGCCACCTCCACCACCAGATCGTAGAACTCGCGCGGCCGCAGGCGCGGCAGCATGCTCATTTGCGCGCGCGACTCGATCTGGAATACGCCCATGGTGTCGGCCTCGCACATCATGTCGTAGGTGGCCTCGTCTTCTTTCGGCACGTCCTGCATGCGGAACTCGCAACCGCGCCGCTGACCGATCAAGTCAAAAGCGCGGTGCAGGGCCGACAGCATGCCCAGCGCCAGCACATCGACTTTGAGCAGGCCCAGTTCCTCCAGATCGTCCTTGTCCCACTGGATGACGCTGCGGTCTTCCATAGTCGCGTTCTCGATCGGCACCAGGCGCGAAAGCTTGTCGCGGGCGATGACGAAGCCGCCCACATGCTGCGACAGATGGCGCGGGAACTTGAGCAGCTTCTCGGCCATCGACGCCCATTGCCGCGCCAGCAGCGATTCCGGATCGAGGCCGCATTCGGCCAGACGCGCCAGCAGATCGTGCTTGCTGTCGAACCAGCGGTGCGCCTTCGCCACTTTTTCCACGATGTCCAGATCGACGCCGAGCGCTTTACCGCTGTCGCGCAACGCGCTGCGGGGCCGGTAGCAGATCACGGTGGCGGCCAGCGCGGCGCGGTGGCGGCCATATTTTTTGTAGATGTACTGGATCACTTCCTCGCGCCGCTGGTGTTCGAAATCGACATCGATGTCGGGCGGCTCGGCGCGCTCCAGCGAAATGAAACGCTCGACCAGCAGATTGCTGCGCGAGGGATCGACTTCGGTAATCCCAAGGCAGTAGCAGACGGCTGAATTGGCCGCCGAACCGCGTCCCTGGCACAGGATATTGATCGAGCGCGCATAGCGCACGATGTCGTACACGGTGAGGAAGTAGTGCTCGTAGCGCAGCTTGGCGATCAGGTCCAGTTCATGTTCGATCTGCCTCTCCACCTTCTCCGGCAAACCGTCCGGATAGCGGACGCGCACTCCGGCATACGTCTCCTGGCGCAGATAGCTGGTCGCCGTGTAGCCGGACGGGATCAGCTCATCGGGATATTCATAGCGCAGCTCATCGAGTGAGAACGTGCATTGCTGCGCGATGCGTATGGTTTCGGCCAGCGCCTGCGCCGGATAAACGTTCGCCAGGCGAAACCGCGAGCGCAGGCGCTGCTCAGCGTTCTGCCCCAGTTCATAGCCGCACTCCCCCACCGGCTTGCCCAGGCGGATCGCATTCAGCGTATCGTGCAGCGGCTTGCGCGAACGGACGTGCATGCAGACGTGGCCTGCCGCCACCACCGGCAAGCCATGCTGCAGCGCCACCTCTTCGATGCCGGTGCGGTGCGTTTCATCGAAGGCGCGCTGCAGCAGTGTCAGGCCGATCCAGCAGCGGCCGGGGAAGGTGGACGCCATCCACGCCGCCTGCGCATGCAGACGGTCGACTTCCTGCGCTTCCTGGGCCGGATAGGCGGGCAGCAGGATCAGCAGACAATCCGGCATGCCTGTTAAGTGGGCGCGCTCCGGCGGCGGATTGGCGAAATCGTCGGGATGCAGCAGATACGTACCCTTATCGGCGCGTGTGCGCCCCACAGTGATCATCTCCGACAGATTGCCGTAGCCGTTGCGGTTCTGCGCAATGGCGATCAGCGACAGGGCCGGGCTCCCATCCGGATGCATCAAATGGAAAAAGCTGCCGATCAGCAGCTGCTTAAGGCCCGCCCGTTTCGCCTCGCCGTGAGCGCGCACCACGCCGGCCAGCGAACACTCGTCGGTGATCGCCAGCGCCTCGTAGTCCAGCTGCACGGCGCGCGCCGCCAACTCCTCGGCATGCGAAGCGCCCTCGAGGAAGGAGAAGTTCGTCAGGCAGAACAGTTCCGCATAGGCGGGCAGTCCGATTTTTGGCAGCGGCGCGGACATGGATGCTCAAGAATAACTGTATATAAATACAGTATTTTAGCACTCAATTTCGTATTCGCAAGAGTTGCGCAGAATCATCAACCGGCTCAGCTTGCCATGGAAAAATATGAGAGCTAAGCTTAAACAGGAGGTTCATATGAATCTGTGGATTTGCCATCGCGGATGGTCAAAACATCCTTTTCTCCAGGGCGCAGCTAGTATTCTGGACATTCGCGGCTTCTGCGCTCCCGTCCTATCGCAAGCATCGCTTGAGCAGGACTATGCCACTTTATGCACTGACTTCTCGGCGACTAGCAAGGATTTCCGCCAGCTAATTCACGCCTACCAATTCGGCTCCTGCAAATAACATGAACAAAGAATGCCCGCCCTCCTCTCACGAGGTCGCGGAGAGCATTACTCCGCTTATTTGCGACCTACCAGCTTCGCAACAACACGAAATTCATCGTGTAATCGCCAAACTCACCAAATTTGAAGGTCCACTGCCGCCACCACATCTTTTGAAGGAATATGAGCAGATCATTCCAGGAGGCGCGGAACGCTTACTGATGCTGTTGGAAAAACAAGCAGCGCACCGCAGCGCAATTGAGCTGCAGCTTGTGAGCGCAGATATCCAGGCGAAGAGGCGCGGGCAAGCAATTGCGGCAGTTCTTGGTTCACTCTTCGGCATCATCGCAGGGATACTCGGCTACTTCGATCATGATTGGCTAGCGGGATGTATTGCACTGAGCACAATCACCAGTCTCGCAGTTATTTTTGTATTGGGTAAGCAAGCAGAGCCATCAACCAGTGCTACCGAGCAGTCCCAGTAAAAAGCCTGCATACTGCGTGTTTTGCATATGCGGGAGCAGCAGGTGGCGGTGATTCATGAGCTGAAGTGTTTTGGTACGCAGGCGGGCGAAGGCAATCCGGCGCTGGTGGTGCTGGAGGGGACGCAGGATATCGCGGAAAGGCAGGCGTTTGCGGCGCAGAGCGGCGTCAGTGCCTGCGTTTTCGTGGACCGGGGCGATGAGCAGGCGGCTTATGTGCTGGATTATTTCTATCCCCATGCGCGCAGCCCGCTTTGCTTGCATGCCACGCTGGCAGCGGCACGGGTGCTGCTGGAAGAGCGGACTCAGCCGCTTACCGTGCGCACCGCCATGCGCGGGCAGTTGCTTGAATTGTCGCAGGCAGGGGACGATGTTTTCATCAGCCTGAGGCGCCAGCCGGCGCCCTCCCCTGAGCTGTCGCCTGGCCTGGCGCAACAATTGCTGAACGATGAAACGCTGGAGCTGGCATCCGCGCCGGTCGTTGCCTCGGTCGGCAGTCCCAAGCTGCTGCTGGAAGTGCGCGACAGCGCCACGCTGCTCGGCCTGCGTCCCGATCTGGCGCGCATCACGCAATGGGGCAAGGAATATGGGGTGAATGGCTGCTATGTGTGGTGCCGCCGCCCGGACGGCCATCTGGAGGGGCGCAACTTCAACCACCTCGATCCGGCAGCGGAAGATTCGGCCACCGGCGTGGCGGCAGGCGCGCTCACGGCGCACTTGCAAAGTGCACTTCTCATCTACCAAGGGTCACATTTAGGACAGCCCTGCATGATACGCACCAGACTGGTGCATGACACAATCCAGATCGGCGGCGCTGCAGAATTTTCGCACCACAATAGAACATACCCTTAGGAAATACGACCTTTATACACGATTTCCTCCTCCGCACAATTAGTAAAATCCAAGCTGTGCGAAATTGTCACAGTGTCGAAATAAGTAATAGTTAGGCGCAGAAAGTATCGCTTAGAATCGTTCAATCTTTCCATGGGAGATTGTTAAGTGTTTCCGATTTCTAAGCTCCGCAAAGCCGTATTGTTCAGCCTGTACGGCGCCGCTTCTCTGGCTGCCGCGCCTCACGTTCTGGCCCAGGCCGCCGACACCGCAGCCAAGTCCGGCGAAATCCAGACCGTGAGCGTGGTGGGTTCGCGCCGCGCCACCAGCTCCACCACCGACACCGTGGTGCCGATCGATGTGATCCCGATGAACAAGGTGGCCGAGCAAGGCGGCCAGTTCGATCTGGCGCAGACGCTGACTTACATCTCCCCTTCCTTCAACTCCACCCGCCAGACCGGAGCCGATGGCGCCGACCTTGTGGATTCGGCCGCGCTGCGCGGCCTGGGTTCGGACCAGACCCTGGTGCTGGTGAACGGCAAACGCCGCCACACCTCGGCCCTGGTGAACCTGTTCGGCGCGCGCAACCGCGGCAACACCGGCACCGACATGAACGCCATCCCGCTGCTGGCGATCAAGGATGTGCAAGTGCTGCGCGACGGCGCCGCCGCCCAATACGGCTCGGACGCGATTGCGGGCGTGATCGACGTCGGCCTGAAGAAAAGCCTGGGTTGCGAATCGGTGGCCGGCTACAGCCAGTACTCTGCGGGCGACGGCAAGAACTATATGGCCTCGGCCTATTGCGGCGTGGCGCTGGGCAGCGGCGTGGTCGGCATCACCGGCGAATATCTGGACCGTGGCCGCTCCAACCGCGCCGAACCGGGCAACCCGCGCACCATCGGCGACACCAAGGCCAAGAACAAGACGGTGTACCTGAACGGTGAATTCCCCACCGGCAGCGCGGGCAAGCTTTACTTCACGGCGGGCGTGCAGACGCGCGACGCCTCCAGCGGCGCCTGGGCGCGCGGCACGCCGGAAGAGGACAACCGCAATATCGGCCCGATGTATCCGAACGGCTTTGTACCCTTCATCAACGGCGATCTGGACGACCGCTACGCCATCGTCGGCTTCCGCAGCAAGATCGGCGAGTGGAATGCCGACCTCTCGCAGACCTATGGCTACAACCGCCTGAAGTACAACATCAGCAATACGCTGAACGCCTCCATCGCCAATGCCGACATCCTCAAGGGCGGCAAGGGCATCAGCCCAAGCAGCTTCGATGCGGGCGGCTTCTCCTTCCAGCAGTCGACCACCAATTTCGACATCAACCGCTACTTCGACGGCTTGATCGGTCAAGGCTTGAACGTGGCCTTCGGCGCCGAATACCGCGCCGAGAAATACAAGATTTTCGCGGGTGAGCGCGGCTCCTATATCGATGCCGATGGCGTCGGCGTGGGCGGTGCGGCCGGCAGCCAGGGCTTCCCTGGCTTCCAGCCTGGCGACGTGACCAATGCCAAGCGCCACAGCAGCGCTGCCTACATCGATCTGGAAGCGGACCTGAATGCCCAGGCCAAGCTGCAAGGCGCACTGCGGTGGGAGAAGTTCAGCGACTTCGGTTCCACCATCACCGGCAAGCTGGCCGGCAGCTACCGCGTGGCCGACTCCGTGCTGCTGCGCGCCTCGGTCAGCAGCGGCTTCCGCGCACCGTCGCTGCAGCAGAAGTATTTCTCGTCCACCTTCACCGACTTCATCTCCGGCGTGCCGACCGATGTGGTGCTGGCGCCGAACGGCGGCGCGGTGGCGGAACTGGCCGGCATTCCCAAGCTGAAGGAAGAGAAATCGCGCTCCTACACCCTGGGCGCAACGTGGACGCCAACGCAGTCCACCTCGATCACGGCTGACCTCTACCACATCAAGATCAAGGACCGCATCGTGCTGTCGGGCCGCTTCACCGCCGACAACTACCCCGACCTGGCGGCCCGTCTGGCCACGCTGGGCGTGGGCCAGGCCCAGTTCTTCGTCAACTCGGTCGATACCAAGACCCAAGGCCTGGACCTGACCGCCTCGCATCGCGGCAGCTTCCTCGACAACAAGCTGACCACCTTCCTCGCGCTGAACGTCAGCAAGACCGAGGTGAAAGGCATCCACGCGCCGCCATCGCTGAAAGGCTATGAGGACGTGCTGCTGTCCGAGCGCGAGCGCCTGTTCATCGAACAGGGCGGCCCGCGCCGCAAGGCCACGCTGGGCTTCGACTACGTGACCGGCAAGCTGGAGACTGACTTCAAGATCATCCACTTCGGCCCGCAGACCCTGGGCACCTTCAGCGGCACCGCCGCCGGCGTGCCGAACGCGCACTACGAAGCCAAGACCTCGGCCGATCTGGCCTTCACCTATACGATCAACAAAACGTGGAAGGCCACTTTCGGCGGCAACAACATCTTCAACGTGAAGCCCTCGCCGCAGAACCGCGACGAGACCGACAACGGCTTCAAATACGACAGCGTGCAATTTGGCCTGAACGGCGCCTCCTACTTCGCCCGCCTGTACGCCAAGTTCTGACCCCGTCCCGCCGCATCTGAACGCCCCGCCCGGCAACGCGCGGGGCGTTTTTCTTGCCAAACCAGCGGTGCTAGAATCTAACCATCCCCAAGGGAGGCTGGCATGACTAACACTACCATTCAGCTCAGCGCTGAACTGCAAGCCGCTATCGCCGAAGCCGCCGAACGCGCTGGCATCACGGAGCAAGATTTTATTCTCACCGCCATCAACGATAAGCTGATGTACGACGACCCTGACTCCTATCCGGAGGCTGACCGCCGTTGGGAGGAGTTTCTTCAACATGGGGAAGGAATTCCTCATGAAGAAATCGTTGAATACTTCGAACGTCGCGCAGCTGGGGAGGTCGTGGAAGCACCTCGTCCACGTAAAATCAGGAACTGACCATGTCCGGCCTTATCTGGCTGGAATCAGCGAAAGTCGACATCGGAAATATTTTTGATTTCCTGGCTCAACGCAACCCTACCTTAGCGACGTCTCGCGTAAAGAGCATTAACTCAGCATTAGAGATTCTCAAACAAGCGCCACAGCTAGGCCGTCCCGTAAAAAACGGCAAGAGAGAATTAATAGTGGGGCCGCGTCATGCGACATACATCGCCGTTTATTTCTACGAGAAACGGACCGATACCGTCTTTATTCTAGAAATCCGCAGCCAGCGCCAGTTGCCGTCTTCATAATTCCTTCATGCCCTGTCATAACCCTGTCACGAATGACAATTAAAGTCGCGGCTTTGATTTTCTTCTCACAGGGAATGGCATGAAAACGAATTGGGTGATGGTGGCGGCGCTGGCCGCAGCGGGTCTGGTAGGTTGCGGCAGCAGCAGCAACGACAACACTACCTTGGTGACCAAGCCGGAAACGCCGAAAATCCCGGAAGGCACGACCGTCAGCTTCGCGCTGATGGAAACCACCGACCTGCACGCCAATGTACTGAGCTATAACTACTATTCGCTGTCGGAAGACACCAGCCTCGGTCTGGAGCGCACCTCCACCCTGATCCAGGCCGCCCGCGCCGAGAATCCGAACAATGTGCTGCTGGACGATGGCGACACCATCCAGGGCACCCTGCTGGGCGATCTGCAGGCCCTGACCTCGCCGGTGCCCTGCTCCGGCACCCTGGCCATCCACAAAGCCATGAACGCGCTGAAGTTCGACGGCGGCGGCATGGGCAACCATGAATTCAACTACGGCCTGCCCTACCTGAGCCAGGTCACCAACACCGAGTTCAATATCCCCGGCGTGAGCAAGCCAACCGGCACCTGCGGCGCACCAACCTTCCCTCTGGTACTGAGCAACGTCACCGGCGTCGCCAGCCAGAAGCCGATCTTCCAGCCTTACGCCGTGCTGCCGCGCGATTTCGCTGCCACCGCGCCGGACGGCAGCAAGCTGACCGTCAAGCTGAATATCGGCATCATGAGCTTCGTGCCGCCGCAAATCCTGGATTGGGACCAGAAAAACCTGGCCGGCAAAGTGGCCGTCACCGGTTCCGTGGAAGCGGCCAAGCAGTATGTACCTGAGCTGCGCAGCAAGGGCGCGGACGTGGTCGTGGCGCTGTCGCACGGTGGCCTGGATCCAAGCCCGTACAGCCCGAAAATGGAAAACCAGAGCTACCACCTGACCAGCACCGGCATCGACGCGCTGCTGATCGGCCACTCGCACCTGGTCTTCCCGAAAGGTAAAGAGGCCAACGCACCGGCCCTCGACCCATCGTTCGCCGCCCTGCCGGCCAATGCCAATATCGACGCCATCAACGGCTTCGTCAACAATGTGCCGACCGTGATGGCGCAGAGCTGGGGCCGTCGTCTGGGCATCATCAAGATGACCATGGTGTATCAAGGCGGCAAATGGGTGACGCAGCCGGCCAAGACCAATGTGGAATCGCGCGGCTTCAAATACACCGACGGCAGCACCCTGGTGAAGGCCGATCCGGAACTGTCCAAACTGATCAAGGATGAACACGAAGCCACCGTGGCCTATGCCAAGCAGCCGCTGGGCGTGTCCACCGACTTCGAAATGTCGTCCTACTTCTCGCTGGTGGGCGATGTGAGTGCGATCCAGCTGGTGAATCAGGCGCAGCTCGATTACGTGAAGAACTTCATCGCCAGCAGCACCGATCCTGTGCTGTCGACCTACAAGAACATTCCAGTGATCTCATGCAGCGCGCCGTTCAAGGCGGGCCGCAACGGCGCTTCCGACTTTACCGATGTGGCACCGGACGCCAGCGCCGCCAAGCCGGTGGGTCTGCAAATCCGCAATCCGGGCGACCTTTACCTGTACGGCAACAACAATCTGCAAGCCGTGAAGATCAAGGGCTCCGACCTGAAAGCCTGGCTGGAAATGTCGGCCAAGCAGTTCGGCCAGATCGACCCGGCCAAGACCACCGAACAGGATCTGGTGCCGTCCTACGGCACGATCTTTAACTTCGATGTGTTCTACGCCGAAGGCAATGCGCTGAAATACCAGATCGACGTCAGCAAGCCAGCCGGCAGCCGCATCGCCAACCTAAGCTTCCAAGGCAAGCCGGTAGCCGACAGCGACGATTTCATCGTGGCGACCAATGACTACCGTGCCGGCGGCGGCGGCAATGTGCCGGGTATCGACGGCAGCAAGACCATCATCAAGTCGCCGGATGCGAACCAGGCCGTGGTCAGCAACTACCTGCAGACACTGGGCAAGACCAGCGGCAAGGTCACGCTGGCCGATAACGGCAGCGCGCAAAGCTGGAGCTTCGTGAAGGTGAAGACGGCCGGCCCGGTCTTCCTGCGTTCGGCGCCAGGCCATCTGCCGCTGGCGAAGAATGCCGGCTTGTCCCAGGTCGCGGCGGAAGGTGGACTGGATGCCTCCGGCTTCGCCAAGTACAGCATTGACCTGAGCAAGTAAGCACCTAAGCGCAAAAGGAAGCACGCCGTATGAAACGCTGGAGCATTACCCTGCTGGCCTGCCTCGCGCTCGCCGCACTGACGGCCTGCCGCGAGGGCGGGCCGCACATGGCGGCTGGCGCCGATGGCGCCGGGCCGGATGCCGCCCGCATCGAGTCGGTGGCGATGGCGGCGTCGCAGCAGGGCAATGCCGAGGCGGAGCAACGTCTACGCAGCTGGGCCGCGCGCGGCATGCCGGTGGCCCAGCGCGAGCTGGGCATCCTGTACCGCGCCCGTCCCGGCCAGCAGGAGGAAGCCATGCGCCTGCTGGAACAGGCGGCGCGCAGCGGCGATGCGCAGGCGGCCTTCCACCTGGCGGAGGCGTATCGCGGCATCGCCAATGGCACGAACCCTGCCGCTGCGCCGCAAGCGGGAGCGGACGGCATCCGGGCGGCCAGCATGGCAAGTACGGCGGGTGCCTCCGCTCCCGCTGCCGCCATCAGCAATGGCAGCTCGCCCGGCGCGCTGGCCTGGCGCTGGTATCTGGCAGCAGCCGAGAAGAAGCATGCGAAAGCGGCGCTGATGCTTGGCCTGCTGGCGCGCAATGGCGAAGGCGTGCCGCGCGATGCGGCACGCAGCGCGCGCTGGCTGGAAGCGGCCAGTGAGCTGGGCAACGCGCATGCGATGTTCCTGCTCTCCTATGCCTACCGTGAAGGCCAGGGCGTGCCGCGCGACGCGGCCCGCGCCCAGCACTGGCTGGAGGAATCGGCCGAACATGAATATCCGCCAGCCCTGCAGGAGCTGGCCATGGCGGTGGCTGACAGCGATGCCGAACGCGCCGGCCATCTGCTGAAGGAAGCCCACGAGCACCGCCGCAATAACTGGAACCGCTTCTAAACCGGCGCAGGGAGTGAAAATTCCCGGCCATCTTATCGTTTCCAAAATTTATATTGCAGCAATATTTCTAATTGATTACCATTGCGAATAATTCGCATTCGCATCATGTCTGACGAATTGCATTCATATCGTTCAGGCACCCGCCGGCCCTCAAACGTTCGTTCACCACTTATTTTTGAGGATTTCCCATGTCTGGCATGCACTCCCCCCGTTTGCGCCCGCTCAGCGCCGCCGTCCTGATGACTGTTTCCGCCGCCGCCCACGCCGCGCAGCAGGAAGCAGGGCCGCCGGCGCCCGCGCGCCACACCACGGTGGAACAGGTCATGCCGGAAACCACGGTCAGCGGCACCGGCATCGGCGTCTCGCGCGCCGCCTACCCCGGCTCGGTGACGGTGCTGGACCGCGACAACCTGTCCATCAGCACCGGCGTGATCGATGCGCTGTCCCAGGTGCCGGGTTTCAGCGCCGGCGGCGGCAGCGGCCGCGAAATCGGCCAACACTTCAACATCCGCGGCTTCGGTTACCAGAGCGAGGAGCGGGTGATCGTCAAGCAGGACGGCATCCGCCGCTCCGCTTCGCTGTTCTCCAACCATATCTCCAGCTTCCGCATGGATGGCGACCTGCTCAAGCGGGTCGAGGTGGTCAAGGGTTCCTCCTCGGTGGCGCACGGCAGCGGCGCGATCGGCGGCGTGGTGTCCAGCACCACGGCGGACGCCAACGACTTTTTGGCGCCAGGCGCGGAAAACGGCATCTCCACCAAACTGCGCTACGACCATAACAACCACCGCGAAGGCTATGTGGCCCTGGCCAGCGCCCCCACCGGCAGCGCCTTCGACGTGCTGGCCTATGTGAAGAAAACCCATGACGGCGACATCAAGCTGGCGCGCATGGTCGGCACGCCGCCAAACCAGTTCCAGCACACCGAGAACGATGAAAACGGCAGCAACTACTTCTTCAAGGCGGGCTGGAACCTGGCGCCGCGCCAGCGTTTGAGTCTGTCGTACTTCGATATGGGCGAGCGCGTGGAAACGGCCTGGCAAACGCTGTGGCATGCGCAAACGCCGGCCACTGGACCGATCAGCGGCAAACTGCGCCAGCGCGACTGGTCGCTGCGCTACACGGCCAGCCCGGCCGGCCTGCCCTGGCTGAACCTGGAGGCTTCGCTGTACACCGCCGAAGCCAGCTACCAGCGCGGCTATGACTACGTAAGCGGCGGCAAGCGCAATACCATGGACTACCTGAATCAGGACAAGCGCACCGGCGTCGATATCCAGAACCGCTTCGCCTTCTCCGCGCTGGGCGCGAAACACCGCCTGGTGCTGGGCCTGAGCTATGAGCGCCGCCATGAGGATGCGCGCATGGTGTCGAACGGCGAACTGAGCGACTTCGGCTCCATGCCCAACACCTACCAGGACAGTGGCCTCTTCGTGCAGGAGGAAATGAGCCTGCTGGACGACAAGCTGCTGCTGCATCTGGGCGGTCGTTACGACAGCTTCCGGCGCAAGGTCAAAAACAAGAACAACGATTACAGCGACTCGAACTTCTCGCCGCGCCTGGGCGCCAGCTACGCCGTGGGCGGCGGCCTTATCCTGCTCGGCAACGTCTCGCGCACCTACCGCGCACCGACGCCGCATGAAACCTCGTCCAGCGGCGCGCTCAATCCCTTCTACTGGTATCTGCCCAATCCCGATCTGAAGCCGGAGCATTCGAAGGAGCGCGAACTGGGCGCCTCGCTGAGCCGCAACGCCCTGTTTGCGGAGAGGGACAGGCTGTTCGCCAAGGCGATGTACTTCAACGGCAAGATCTCGCAGATGATCGGCCTGACGGCGCTGCCGGAAATGGGAACGCCGCCGAAAAGCGAAAGCTACGCGCGCTACACGAATGCCGACCTGGTGAAGCGGCACGGCTACGAGATCGAACTGGAATACCGCCAGCCGCTATGGCAGCTGGACGCCAGCTACGAACATCTGAAACAGGTCAATCAGGCCACCGGCAAGAACTACCCCAATGCCTTCGCCGACAAGCTGCGCCTCGGCGTCGGTTACTGGCTGACGCCGGAAGCGAGCGTCGGCCTGGGCGTATCGCACTGGCGCAAGCCGGATCAGAATCCCGCCACCTATGTCAGCGGCAAGAAGACTGAATACTATGTGCGCGACAGCTACACCATCGCAGACCTGAACCTGCGCTGGCAGCCCGTTGCCGTGCCCTGGAAAGCGCTGGGCCGCCAGGTGGAGGTGGTGGCCGGCGTGCGCAATCTGTTCAACCGTCCGTATTTGAATGCGATGAAGCCGGAAAACACGGCCCAGGTGGGCAAGGCGCGCAATATCTATGTGAGCATGTCGAACCGCTTCTAAGCATCCCTCCGGAGGCTGCGACCGCAGCCTCCGCCTCCCCGCAGAAAACCCGAGCAAGACACTACATTATTGCAAGTAAATTATTGCTTTAAAGCAAATTTAGCGCTATAGTGCGGCCATATTTCTTAAGCAATAGTTACACTAATTTAAGTGGATGGCCGCCCAAACCCCGCGGCCCCGACTTCCTCCCCCAGGCCCAACCCTTGCCTATGCCATGCCGTCCGCGGCAGGCTGACATACATCTGAAGAAGCGGAGCTGCAACCTATGAATAAACTGAAAGTAGGCACCAGACTGGCTCTGGGCTTTGCCGCCGTCCTGTCGATGCTGGCATTTGCGACCATCTTGAGCATCAGCCGCATGGCCGACATGAACGAGAATATGGACATTATCGTGCGCGAACAGTACCCCAAGGTGCTGGAAGCGCAGAGCATTCTCGACCTGAATAACAAGATCGCCCGCTCGCTGCGCAACTCCCTGCTGATCTCTGACACCGCGCTGTCGGCCAAGGAAATCGCCACCGTGCAGGCCAAGCGCAAGGAAATCGAGGAAGCCTATGGCCGTCTGACGCCGCTGATCAAGTCCGACAAGGGCAAGGCTTTGCTGGCCACCATGCAATCGGCCCGCAAGACCTATGACACCGCGCTGGATGAAGTGATCCGCCTGCAGGAAGCAGGCCAGCGCGACGATGCCGTGAAATCCATGCTGGAAAATATGCGCGCCTCGCAGCTGGCGTATATGGACGCCATTGGCGCCCTGATCAAGCACCAGAGCGGCGTGATCGAGCGTGGCCGCCAGAACGCGGAAGACGCCTATACCAGCGGCCGCTGGACCATGATCATCATGGGCGCGCTGGCCATGCTGGCCGGCATCGCCGCCGCCTGGATCATCACGCGCAACCTGCTCAAGCAGCTGGGCGGCGAGCCGGAATACGCCAGCGAAATCGCGCGCCAGATTGCGGCCGGCGACCTGGCTGTGCGCATCGATATCAAGGATGGCGACAAGGGCAGCCTGCTGCACGCCATCCGCGGCATGCGCGACAGCTTGGCCCAGATCGTGGGCGAGGTGCGCCTCGGCACCGACTCCATCGCCACCGCCTCGGCCCAGATCGCGGCCGGCAACCTGGACCTGTCGGCGCGCACCGAGCAGCAAGCCGGTTCGCTGGAGGAAACCGCATCGTCGATGGAGGAACTGACCTCCACCGTCAAGCAGAACACCGACTCGGCGCGCCAAGCCAATGAGCTGGCGCAGTCGGCATCGAGCGTGGCCGTGCGCGGCGGCGCCGTGGTGTCGCAGGTGGTCGATACCATGAGCGCGATCAACGAATCCTCGCGCAAGATTTCCGAGATCATCGGCGTGATCGATGGCATCGCCTTCCAGACCAATATCCTGGCGCTGAACGCGGCGGTGGAAGCGGCGCGCGCCGGTGAGCAGGGCCGCGGCTTTGCCGTGGTGGCCTCCGAGGTTCGCAATCTGGCGCAACGCTCGGCCGGCGCGGCCAAGGAGATCAAGGAACTGATCGGCGACTCGGTGGAGAAGGTCAACGCCGGCGCGCAACTGGTCGATCAGGCTGGCGCCACCATGGGCGAAATCGTGGAAAGCGTGCAGCGCGTCACCAATATCATGGGCGAAATCACCAATGCCAGCCATGAGCAGGAAGCCGGCATCGAGCAGATCAACGGCGCCGTGGCGGAGATGGATTCCGTCACCCAGCAGAATGCCGCGCTGGTGGAGGAAGCCGCCGCCGCTGCCACCTCGCTGCAGGAACAGGCATCGCGCCTGGCGGAGCTGGTGGGCGTGTTCCGCCTGGACGCCAACGTGACTGCCGCGCGCGCACCGGCCGCTGCCAAGGCCGCCGCGCCAAGGAGCGCCGCCTCGGTGGTGCTGAAACCGGCCGAACCGCTGCTGCGCCCACAGCTTTCGCGCAAGCCTGCTTCACAGCCGAAGGCCGCAGCCAAGGCCAGCGCCGACGAGTGGGAAGAGTTCTGATCCTTAGCCGAACAGCCCGCGCAATGCGGGCAGATAACGTTCACTGACTGCCACCTGCGCGCCACAGCGCAGGTGCAGCATCCCTCCCCCCTCCCCCGTTGCGCTGAAGCGCATGCATTCGTCCCTGCGCACGATCGCACCACGATGCACGCGCAGGAACTGCACCGGATCGAGCATCTGCTCCAGCCGGCTCAAGGGCATGCGGTGCAGCACCTGGCGCTGCGCCAGATGCAGCTGGACGTAGTTGCCCGCCGCCTCCAACCACAGCACCTCATCCAGCTCGACGCGTTCGATGCGTCCCACCGAACGTATGCTCAGATGGCGCGCATAGCCGCCGTCCGGTTGTCCTTGCGTGCCATCCAGGCAGGAACGCACGGCCTGCGCATAGCTGGCCTGCTGCTTTTGCTCCAGCATGGCCTGCGCCCGCGCCAGCGTTTGCGCAAAGCGCTGGTCATCGAAAGGCTTCAGCAGGTAGTCCAACGCATGCACGTCGAAAGCTTCGATGGCGTAACGGTCGTAAGCCGTGACGAAGACGATCAGCGGCGGCGCCGCCGTCTCGCACAGTTCGCGCGCCAGCGCCAGGCCAGAAGCGCCGGGCATCTGAATGTCGAGGAAGACCAGCTCGATGCCGCCCGCCGCCAGAGCGCTGCGCGCCGCTTCAGCGCTATCGCATTCGCCCGCCACCTGCCATTGCGCATGCTCGGCCAGCGCCAACCGCACATTGCTGCGTCCCGGCGCTTCGTCGTCGACGATCAGGGCGCGCATCATGCCGCCTCCAGGTAAAACGGCATCTCGATCTCCACCTGGAAGCGCTGGCCATCGTGATGGGTACGCAAGCTGGCATCATCGCCGTATGCCAGTTGCAGGCGCGCCGCCGTATTGCGCAGGCCTATGCCAAGACCGGCCGCCGGCGCGGCATTGCCGTCCGCAGATACGCGGTTGCTGAGGCGGATGCGCATCCGTTCTCCCATGCGCTCGAACTCCAGCGCGATGTCGCCGCTGCCGCAGTGGCGTTCCAGCCCATGCTTCACCGCGTTTTCCACCAACGGCTGCAGCAGGAGCGGCGGACAATCGCCATCTCTTACCTGCGCCTCGCCGCCGATACTCCATTGCAGCTTTTCGCCATAACGCAGCTCCTGCAGAGCCAGATAGCCGCGGATGAAATCCAGTTCCTGCGCCACGCTCACGGTATCGCGTTCGCTGGAAGCCAGGGCATAGCGCAGCAGCTCGCTGAGGCGGCTGATGCCGCTCAAGGCCACCGGCTTGTCGCCGGCGCGCACCAGCGCACTGATCGCATTCAGCGCATTGAAAATGAAATGCGGCTCCAGCTGGCCGCGCAAGGCTTGCAGGCGCTGCTCCTGCAGATCGAGCCGCAGCCTGGTGCTCTGCCGCCAGGAGCAGATGGCGACAATCGTCACGTATGCCCCGCTCATCCAGGCTATCTGGAAAAACCAGCTGTAGTTGTTCGAAGCAAGCAGGACCTCCCAAAAGCGCACCGAGGAAAACGCGCCGTCCATACGCAGAACGTAGGCAGCGGCGTAATAGAGGCATTCGAGTGGCAGGTAGGCCAGCGCCAGCAGCAGATAGGCGGTGACGAGCTGGCGCGCCTGCCCCAGCCAGCGCGGGTGGCGCGCGAAGAAAGCATATACGCCGGTGCTGAAGAGGGCGATGGGAATATGGCCGACCACCCAACGCGATAGATAGGAAAGATAAGGGCGCGGCTTGCCCTGCAATGCTGCATCGAGGTAGGAACTCTGGGCGCCGAACAGGCAGATCAGCCCCCAGATCAGCGCATTCACCAGAACAATGCGCAGCAAGGCGTGCACCCAATGGCGCTGCTGGACAGGGAAGGTAATCATTGGCAGCGAGTATAGCAGCGGCATTCCGCTTTTCCCGCTAGGCGCCGGGGCATTCGTCCCATGCCGCAGCCTGTTCGTCACACAGCGGTATTCAGGCGTAGTGGCGCTTCCGATAATGCGGCCGTCACCACCACTTCCGGTCTACCCATGCGCCCTACCCTGACTCTGCTTTCCACCGCGCTGGCCTGCTGCCTGCCGTCCGCGCGCGCCGCCGACGAACCACTGCAGCAGGTGCGCATCGCCGCGCCGCTTGAACTGGCTCAGCGCCAGAGCGAAACCCAATCCAAGCTGCTGATCGGCCGCGGCGAGCTGCTGCAATTCGGCGACGGCAGTCTGAGCGAGGCCTTGAAGCGCCAGCCTGGCATTTCCGTCGTCAATGGCGAGGTAAGGATGCGCGGATTGGGCGCCGGCTATACCCAGGTGCTGGTCAATGGCGATCCGATGCCGCAAGGCTTCAGCATCGACAGCATCGCGCCGGAACTGATCGAACGGGTGGAGCTGCTGCGCGGCGGCTCGGCGGAATATGGCGCGCAGGGTGTGGCAGGCACGCTGAATGTCATTCTCAAGCGCCGCGTCAGCGAGCGCCAGAGCGAGCTGAAATCCAGCCTGGAGCGCAGCGGCGCTTTCTGGAATCCCTCGGCCACCCTGCAAGGTGCCGATCAGATTGAACGCTTCTCCTATTCGCTGGCAGCCACGGTGTCGCGCAGCGCCGGCCATGAATACAACACCAGCGAGCAGCGCATCGCGGAGGACGATGGCATCGGCGCGCACCGGCGGCGGCTGGCCGAAGACCATTTCGACATCCATCGTTTCAGCCTCGCACCGCGCCTGAACTGGAAGCTCGATAGCGGCAGCTTGAGCTGGCAAAGCCTGCTGAATTTTTCTCGAAGGCGCATGGGCGGCGAGGCGCGGACCACTGTGTTTTCGGGCACCGGCGGCAGCTATCCGGACAGCCGATGGCAGGCTTTCGGGCGCGGCAACAGCCTGAAGTCCGATCTGGCGTGGACTCTGAACCTCGGCAGCGATACCAGCCTGCTGCTCAAGTTTGGCCTTGGGCGCGACCACTACAACAGCGACTTCCTGTTCCGCGGCGAGGCCACCGCCGCCGCTCCCGGCCTGCTGCGCGCCGTGCGCGGCTGGGTGTATGAAGACAATGCCAGCAGCGGCGGCAAGTTCACCAGCCGTCTGGCGCGCGGCCATGGCCTGGCTATCGGCTGGGACGCTGCGCAGACCCGGCGCCAGGATGCGCGCCTGCAAACGGACGGCACCCTGCAAGGTGTGGCCCAGAGCTGGCTGGACCAGCAATACCAGGCCAGCATACGGCGTCTGGCGCTGTACGCGCAGGACGAATGGGATGTCGCCAGCGGCTGGCAGCTGTATGGCGGCGTGCGCTGGGAGGAATTGCAGACGCGGGTCGATGGTTTTGGCGCGCGCCATCGAACTTCAGTATGGAGTCCGGTCGCGCAGACGGTATGGAAGCTGCCTGGCGACGGCAAGGACCAGCTGCGCCTGGGCTTCTCGCGCAGCTACAAGGCGCCGCTCACGCGCGACATCGTGCCGCGCCGCGCCACCATCAACAGCGGCAACAGCCCCACCGCGTCCGATGTGCAGGGCAACCCGCAGCTGGCGCCGGAACTGGCAAAAGGCGCCGACATCGCTTACGAAAGCTATTTCGGCGGCGGCAAGGGCGTCTTCAGCCTGTCGGCCTATGCGCGCCGCCTCGATGGCGTGACGCTGCGCCGCCTCTATCTGGAAAGCGGCAACTGGATTTCGGAACCCTTCAACGGCGGCAAGGCACGCACGCAGGGCATCGAATTCGACACCCGTCTGCCGCTGCGCGAGCTGTTTCCGGCCGCGCCGCAACTGGACCTGCGCTTGAATGCTGCGCGCAACTGGTCGCGCCTGGACACGCTGCCCGGCCCGGACAACCATCTGGCCGCGCAAACGCCGCTGACGGCGAATGTGGGTGTTGATTACCGGCCCAGCGCGGCGCTGAGCCTGGGCGCCAGCCTGAATCTGCAAAAGGCCGGCAGCTCGCGCCTGAGCGCTGAACTAAGCCGCAGCGGCGATATCCGGCGCACGCTCGATGCCTATATTCTCTGGAAACTGCAAGGCAAGACCCAGCTGCGCATCGCGGCGGTCAATCTGCTGCATCCAGACCGGCGCGAAACGGAGCGCTATACCGGTGCGGCACTGAGCGATGTGCGCGACAGTGTCGCCAGCAGCCGCACCGCCCTGCGCCTGGAACTCGCGCTGCCGCTGGCGCCTTGAGCCGGGATCAGCCTTGCAGCCAGGCCAGCTCGCCATTCATATTGGCGATGGCCTGCTCGCTGTACTGCGCGGCGAAATAAGCGTCGCCGAACAGACTGCCCGTCTCCGCCTTGCCGCGCAGGTAAGCCAGCACCTGTCCGCGCTGACTGCGGTAATAGTCCTCTTCCACATGGGCGTATTCAGCGCGGATGCCGCGCGCATAGCTGCGGTACACCTCATCGTCCTGGCCCAGGATGGCCAGATCGACGCTGAGCATGGCGTCCTTCAAGGGATGGCTGATGGACGCGCCCTGGAAATGGTCGGTGGCGCGTATCAGCAGCGCCACCGTATCAGCCATGGCCGCATCGCCGGCCAGGCCGCTGCCCAGCCACAACTGGGCGCTGGCCTCCTCATTCGAGACCGAGCTTCCCGCCTCGTGCTCATAGATGGCGTCGTGGAACCAGAAGGCCGCGCGCACCGCGTCGGCATCGGCGCGCGCCGGCTGCACATTGGCGTTCCAGGCGCGGATTTCGGCCAGGCCATGCACCAGATGATCGAGGTTGTGGTAGTGGCGGTTGGCGCCGCCGTAGGCCGCGGCGCCGGTCAGGCGCTCGAACCACTGGTCGATATGCGCCTGGCGCGCCGCATCGGCATCGCAGCGCTGCCACAACCCATCCCACTCCTTGCGCAGCCAGCTCAGAATCCAGGCGCGGTAGGCGGGACCGGGCACGAATTTCTTCATGGTCCAGTTCCAGCCCACCGGTCCCTCCAACGCCTTGACGAAGCTGGAGCTGACCGAACCCAGGTCGCGCGGCGGCATCACGAAGATGGTCTTGGCGCCGCCGATCACTTCCACATTGGTTTGCTGGATCAGGTTCTCGTAGTCGAAATCGGCGGTGGTGCGAATGCCGCGGATCAGATACTCGGCGCCGTGCTTGCGCGCCACGCGTGCAGTGTAGTCGCTTTTCACGATCTGCACTTGCACATCGTCCCAGCCTCGTTCCCGGCAGCTTTCCAGCACAATGGCGCGGCGCTCCTCGGCCGAGAACTTGGGCTGCTTGGTCGAGTTCTCGGACAGGAAGACCACCACTTCATCAGCAATGGAACGGGCTTCGCCGATCACCCACATATGGCCGTTGGTGATCGGATCGAGGGTGCCCGAAAAACCGATTTTCTTCATTCGCCGCTCCGACGCGTTGTCAAAAGCGATATTCTAGCTGGCGGCGGCTTTGCGGGTCTCGGGAAAGTCGATTTTCACGCGCAGGCCGCCCAGACGCGCCGACTGCTCCAGCACCAGGGTGGCGCCATGACGTTCGGCAATCGACTTGATGATCGCCAGTCCCAGCCCGCTGCCGCTGGCCGTGCTGCCCGGCACGCGGTAGAAGCGGCTGAAGACGCGTTCGCGCTCTTCCGGCGAAATACCAGGGCCGCTATCTTCCACGGCCAGCGTGACGCTCTTCTCGTTCTTGCGCACTTCCACGTCCACCGTGCCGCCGGACGGCGTGTACTTGATGGCGTTGTCCACCAGATTGCGCAGCATGATGAGCAGCGCATCGGACTGGCCGGAGACGCTGGCCTCATCGGCATGGAACAGGCCCAGGTCGATATTGCGCTGCGCCGCCGCGCCGGCCATATCGCCCAGCGTGCGTTTCGCCAGCTCGCCCAGTTCGACCGGCTGCAGCTTCGCTTCGGCCGCCTCCTGGCGCGCCAGCACCAGCAGCTGCTCCACCAGGCGCGTGGCGCGTTCGATGCCGGCGCTCAGGCGCGACACCGCCACCTTGCGCGCACCCTCATCCTCGGCACGCTCCAGGCTGAGCACCTGCAATTTCAGGGCCGCCAGCGGCGAGCGCAGCTCATGCGCCGCGTCGGCCACAAAGTGCTGCTGGGCGTCGAAGGCGGTTCGCACGCGGCTGAACAGCAGGTTCAATTCCTGCACCAGCGGCCGCACCTCGTCCGGCAGATCGGCTTCGGACACGGGCGACAGATCGTCGGCCTGGCGCGCCGCGACCTGGCGCCGCACGCGCGCCACCGGCGCCAGCGAACCGCTGACCACCCACCACACGATCAGCATCAGCACGGGCGCCATCAGGGCAATCGGCCCCACGGTGCGCAGGGCCAAGCTGCCGGCCATGCGCTTGCGCACGGCCATATCCTGGGCGATCTGCACCGTCTGATTACTGGTCTGCACCGAGAACACGCGGTAAGTCGTGCCGTTGGCGCGCACATTTGAGAAGCCCAGCACCGCGCGCTGCGGCAGTTCCGCGCGCGAGATGGAGCGGAACACCTGGATGCCGTCCGGCGTCCACACCTGCACCACCATCTCATCGTTGCCTGGATCGGCATTGGTGTTGCCGGCATTCGCCAGCGGCGCGCCAGAACGCAGCGAGAGCGCCATCTGCTGCATGTGGTAGTCGAAGATCTGGTCGGCGTCGTTCAGGGCGCTGCGGTAGGCGATCATGGCCTGGGCGATGGCCGCCATGGTGATGGCGGCCAGCAGGAACCACAGCAGACGGCCACGCAGCGAGTGCGTCACCGAAACCCGAGGCACACCCTTCATAGCTTGGGCACCATATAGCCGAGGCCACGCACGTTTTGAATCAGTTCGCTGCCCAGCTTTTTGCGCAGGCCGTGGATATACACTTCCACGGCATTGCTGTTGACTTCATCCTTCCAGCTGTACAGCTTTTCCTCCAGCTGGGCGCGCGACAGCACGATGCCGGGACGCGCGATCAGCGCCTCCAGCACCGCCCATTCACGGGCGGACAGATTGACCGGCTGGCCGTTGGCGATCACTTCCCGCGTCTGCGGATTGATCGACACGCCCTTGTGCTCGAACACGGGTTCGGCGCGGCCGGCGGCGCGGCGCAGCAAGGCACGGATGCGCGCCAGCAGCTCGTCCAGATCGTAAGGCTTGAGCACATAATCGTCGGCACCCGCATCCAGGCCGGCGATGCGCTGGTCGACCGCATCGCGCGCGGTCGCCACCAGCACCGGAGTCAGCTCCTTGCGCAAGCGCATGGAGCGCAGCACTTCCAGGCCATCCTTGCGCGGCAAGCCCAGATCGAGCAGCACCAGATCGTAGGTCTGGGTCTGCAGGGCCGTGTCGGCCATATCGCCGTCCTTGACCCAGTCCACGGCGTAGTGCTCGGCGCGCAGCAGGTCGAGCACCACCTCGCCGATCATCGTATCGTCTTCAACCAGCAGAAGCCGCATTGTTATGTCCTTTCTTTTTTATACTGCCTCTCACCGGCATCCATCTTAACCCAGACGCACCGGGATGAAGATACGGTCGCCGCCGCGCTGAATCAGCAGGGCCACCGACTTGTCCGATTTGGATACCACATCGCGCACCTGCTCGATGCTGCTCACCGCGCGGCCATTCACCGACAGCAGCACGTCGCCCGGCTGCACGCCGGCATTGGCCGCCGCGCCGCCCGCATCTTCGATCAGCAGACCGGAAGGCAGGCCGGATTGACGGCGCTCCAGCGGATCGAGCTGGCGCAGGGCCAGGCCCAGACGCAGCTTGCCGCTGTCGCCGCCATTATCGCGCGCCGCCAGGGTGTTGCGTTCGGAAGCGTTACCCAATTCGCCGTTCAGTTCCACGGCCTTACCCTGGCGCCACACTTCCAGCTTGATCTTGTCGCCAGGCGCGGCCAGCGACACCATCGCCGGCAGGTCGCCCGAAGAGACGATCTTCTGGCCATTCATCTTGCGGATCACGTCACCCGCTTTCAAACCAGCTTTCTCGGCCGGGCTGCCCGACTCCACATTCGACACCAGCGCGCCTTCCGGCGTCGCCAGATTGAAGGAATCGGCAAAGCTCTGGTTCACTTCCTGCACGGTCACGCCCAGTTTGGCGTGCACCACCTTGCCGGTGGCGACAATCTGGTCCTTGATCTTGTTCGCCACGTCGATGGGAATGGCGAAGGACAGACCCTGGTAGCCGCCGCTTTGGCTGTAGATCTGCGAGTTGATGCCCACTACTTCGCCGCGCGTATTGAACAGCGGACCGCCCGAATTGCCGGGATTGATCGCCACGTCGGTCTGGATGAAAGGCACATTGCTGTCGTCCGGCAGGGAACGCCCCTTGGCGCTGACCACGCCAGCGGTCACGGTGCTTTCCAGGCCAAACGGCGAACCGATGGCCAGCACCCACTCGCCCACTTTCAGTTCGGTGGAACGGCCCAGCGGCACCACCGGCAGATTTTTCGCGTCGATCTTCAGCACGGCCACATCGGTTTTCGGATCGGAGCCGAGCACCTTGGCGCGGAATTCGCGGCGGTCGGTCAGCTTGACTGTCACCTCGCGCGCATCGCGCACCACGTGGGCATTGGTCAGGATGGTGCCGTCGGCGCTGACGATGAAGCCGGAACCGACGCCATGGCTTGGAACATCGCGCTGACCGCGCTGCTGCGGCCCCTGGAAGCGGCGGAAGAATTCAAAGAACGGGTCGTCGGTGAACGGTTCGCCGCGCCCCTCATACGAGGCCTTGGTGCTGCCGGTGACGCTGATGTTCACCACGGCCGGGCCGTTGCGCGAAGCGATCACGCTGAAATCCGGCAGCGCGATCATCGGCGCGGGCACGGGGGCGGGAGCGCCGGCGGCGGCGTTCACGGCGGGCACGGGAGCGGCTGCCTGGTGCGCCGCGTTCTGTTGTACGGCAATGGCGGCGCCTGCGCCGAGGATGCCGGCGGCGGTCAGGGCCAGAATCAGTCGTTTGGTAGTCATCGATCCGAGAAGAGTTTTGCGCATTTTCCGCACTCCTTGGTGATTGAAGTTTAGATGTTACCAATATGGGCCATCAGTCTTAGGCGCCGCTTAATGATACGCTGCGCGAAAACCCCGAAAAGCCCGCCACAAAAGCCGAAACGGCGGCACGCAATGCAGAAAGGCCGGAAGACCGGCCTTTGCTTGCTGCTAAGGGCTGTTAAGCCTTACGCTGCCTGGCGTTGTTCCAGGACTTCCACGTTGGCGTTCACGCCGTCGATGGCGATTTTTCGCGGCTTCAGTGCTTCCGGAATTTCGCGCACCAATTCGATGGTGAGCATGCCGTCCTTGAAGGACGCGCCGGTGACTTTCACGTGGTTGGCCAGCTGGAAGCGCTGCTCGAAATCGCGGGCGGCGATGCCGCGGTGCAGATAGGTGCGCTCCGCGCCGTCGCGCTGTTTGCGGCCGACGATGTGCAGCGATTCGCGTTCGGTGGTGATATCGATCTCGCTGCGGTCGAAGCCGGCCAGCGCCATCACGATACGGTACTGGTCTTCCGTCACCAGTTCGATATTGTAAGGAGGGTAGCTGGGCTGGGTGTCGCCGCGCTGGGCGTCGTTCAGCATTTGGGCCAGACGGTCAAAACCGATAGCGCTGCGATACAGGGGAGTCAGGTCGAAATTACGCATGATGTATATCCTTTTCAAGTTAAGCGATATGTCCTGCGGTCCCCATCTGGGCAACCGCTGATTCCGATATACGGCTGCGGTCCAGGGTTTTCAAGAGTGCTTCAAATAGAAAAATTCAGCGTTACGTTTTGTAACATTCCTAGACGGGGTGCATGTTACACTCGGCCGCTTGAGTTTCCTTTAGGAATGAAATGATTTCTCCTTCCATCAAGCGCGCCCTGCTCGCCGCGCTGCTGGCGACGGCCCTGCAGGCGCAGGCCGAGGCCAAGGCCGAGCCCATCCCTACACCAATCGACCAGGCTTATCCCGGCACCATCGTGATGAAGGTCGATGCTTCCGACACTGCGCAAAATATCTTCCGCGTCCGTCAAAGCATCCCCGTCACGCCGGGCAAGATGACGCTGCTATATCCGCAATGGGTGCCGGCCAACCACGGCCCGAGCGGCGCGCTGAACCAGTTCGCCGGTCTGAAGATCACGGCCAACGGCAAGCACGTCGCATGGCGCCGCGACAGCGTCCATGTGCACGCCTTCCACCTGGAAGTGCCGCAGGGCGCATCGCAGTTGGAAGTCGAGTACCAATACCTGTCGCCGACCGATGCGAGCCAGGGCCGCACCACCATGACCACCGACATCCTCGGCGTGCAATGGCAGTCGATGACGCTTTACCCGGCCGGCTACTTCACGCGCCGCATTCCGATCCAGGCCACGCTCTCCGTGCCGAAGGATTGGCAATACGGCAGCGCGCTGGAGCTGGCCGAGCGCAAGGGCGACGACCTGGTATTCAAGACCACCGACCTGGAAACCTTCATCGACTCGCCGCTGTTCGCGGGCCGCCACTTCAAGCGCTTCGACCTCGATCCGGGCGCCAAGCTGCCGGTGCACCTGAACGTGGTGGCCGACAATGCCGAGGCACTGGAAACCAAACCTGAGCAAATCGAGGCGCACCGCAATCTGGTCAAGCAGGCCTACAAGCTGTTCAACTCCCAGCACTACCGCCACTACGACTTCCTGCTGTCGCTGAGCGAGGAATTCGGCGGCGTGGGACGCGAACACCACGAGTCCAGCGAGAACGGCGTCAAGCTCGATTACTTCAGCGACTGGACCAAGAGCGAGGCGGGACGCGCCCTGCTGCCGCATGAATTCACGCACTCGTGGAACGGCAAGTTCCGCCGTCCAGCGGGCCAGGACGTCCCCAACTTCAACACACCGCTGCAGAACGATCTGCTGTGGGTGTACGAAGGCCAGACCCAGTACTGGGGCAATGTGCTGGCCGCGCGTTCCGGCCTGGTGAAGCTGGCCCACGTGCGCGACGTGCTGGCCTCGATGGCGGCGCGCTACGACAATATGGCGGGCCGCAGCTGGCGTCCGGTGCAGGACACCACCAACGACCCGATCGTCAACGCGCGCCGTCCGCAAGGCTGGAACAGCTGGCAGCGCAGCGAGGACTACTACACCGAGGGCGCCCTGATCTGGCTCGACGTCGACACCAAGATCCGCGAACTGTCCGGCGACAAGCGCTCGCTCGACAACTTCGCGCGCGACTTCTTCGGCATCGCCGACGGCAACCGCTTCGCCAACTTCTACCAGTTCGAAGACGTGGTCAAAGCGCTCAACGCCATCCAGCCTTACGACTGGGCGCCCTTCCTGCGCAGCCGCCTGGACGAAAACGGCCCCGCGCCGCTGGACGGCTTCAAGCGCGCCGGCTGGAAGCTGGCCTACAGCGACAAGCCGACCGACTTCCTGAAAATGGTCGAAGAACGCAGCCGCAGCGCCGACTTCCAGTACTCGCTGGGCTTCTCGGTGGGCGCCGAAGGCAAGATCGAGTCGATCCAATGGGACGGCGTCGGCTTCAAGGCCGGCCTGGCCGGCGGCACCGTGCTGCTGGCCGTGAATGGCCGCGCCTACAAGCCCGACGTACTGCGCAAGGCCGTCACCGCCGCCAAGACCGACAGCAAGCCGATCGACCTGCTGCTCAAGCGCGGCAGCCACTACCGCACCGTCAGCCTCGACTACCACGGCGGCCTGAAGTACCCGCGCCTGGAACGCATCGAAGGCACGCCCGACCGCCTCGAAGCCATCCTCCAACCGCGCAAATAAGCCGCGCCAGTCCAGCCCGCCGCGCTTTGCGCTAAATCAAAGAATGTCCACCCTGGTGTCAGGCACCAGAGTCGGACATTCTTTGATCTAAATCAGCAAATGTCCTACCTTGGTGCCTGACACCAGGGTGGACATTGTTTGATGCAGATCAATGGTTGGCGGGATTAGCCGAACATGCCGTGGAGATACCAGCGGGGGATGGCGGCGCCGCCCAGGCGTTCGCGGTAAATCCAGTAGTAGGCGTGGTCTTGGCCTTCGGCGACAAAGTAGTCGCGTGCTTCGGTGCCGTTCCACCAGCCGCCTTCGATGCGCTCGGCCGGTGAGACCATGCGCAGCGGGGAGTTGTAATAGGGACGGTGTTCGCGCAGGATCAGCTCGATCGGCTTGGCCATGAGCCAGGCGGGACGGGGCAGGCGCTGCGGCGGCATCTGCGCTTGTACATACGCAGGACGCAACTTTTCGTGCACCGGCACCCAGGCGTTGGCATGCTCGGGACGGTAGTCGGCGCGCGGCGAGGGTTGCAGCACATTCTCCGTACCCAGCCGCGCTACCAGCAGTTCGAACAGACGCTGGCGGTCTTCCTTGCTGCCGCCCGGTTCGGGGAACAAGGTGTCGCTGAGCGGCGCCATCGGTTTGACTTCGGGTGCTTCCAGGATCAGGCCGATGACGTGGGCTTCGAGCTGAGTCTTGGCCAAGCGTTCTTTCAGCAAACGCAGCAGATGCTCGTCGCGCCACACCGGCTCGGCCAGGGCGATTTCGATCACAGTCGGCGGCCGCGCCACTCTTCCCCGTTCATGCTCCAGCGACAGCCGAATGCGTTCGACGGCAAAGTGGCGCGCGCACAGCCAGCCGCACAGCTGCTGCAACAGGCGGCAGGCGCCGGACAGCAGCAAGGCCGCGTCGTCGATGCGGTCGAACAGTTCGAGGCGGGCGCGGAAGCTGGCCGGGGCTTCAATCCACTCAAACATCTCAGGACGTTCGCCGCGCGCGGCATCCTGCATCTCCAGCACGGCGGCGCCGCAGCGGCGCTGCAGGCCGGGACGCGGCAGCCGTCCCAGCTCGCCCAGGGTCAGACAGCCGATGCCTTCCAGCCAGCTTAGATACGGCCGTAGCGGCGGCAACAGGCTCACGGGCAAACCGTCCAGCTTGCGTTCCAGCGTGGACAGTTTCAGCGCGCGCCCTGCCCCGCTACGCGCCAGCAGCCAGGCGCCGCGCGCGGTGGGCGCCGTGCTGAGACGGGCGCTGTAGCCAAGCGAGCGCAAGCTGTGGCGTACCTTGCAGCATAAGTTGCGGATGCCGCCGAACAGGCGCAGGCTGGCGCCCACGTCCAGCAGCAGGGTCGCTTCTTCACCTTCCGCCACCTGGGGCGTGAATTGCAGCAGAGCCATGGCAACGGCTTGCAGCGCTTCCGCCTCCAGCAGGGGCGCGCGTTCGTAAAGCTGGGCCTCGGGCGCCATCATCAGCGCGCCGGCGCGGCGCATGCCGGGACGCACGCCCGCCGCGCGCGCCAGCGGCGAGGCGGCCAGCACGCCCCCCTGCTCCAGCACGACGATGCCGGTATCAACCGACCAGCGCGGGCTGAATACTTCGAGCGGGAGCCGGGGCAGATGCAGGCCGATCCAGAGGTGCATGACGTTGTAGCAGTGACGGTAATAAAGGTAAAAACAGGGGCGCATCGCGCCGCGGCCCGCGCCGTTTGACGAAGCCGATCTCGATGCCGCCCGCCGCCGTGCGCAGCGCCAGACGCAGCGGCGCGGGCGAGGCTTCACGTTCAACGCCCAGCGGACGCATCAGGCAAAACAGGGTATCGCCGCTTTGCGCCGCCAGATGCAGGCGGCGCAGGTTTTCGCCGCGCACCTGCTGCTGCCACAGCAGCAAGGCGCCGCAGCAGCCGCTGCGCAGGATCTGTTCGGCGGCCCACAGGCTGTCGGCGCCCTTGCTGCGTATCCAGATCAGCTGCGAAGGCGGCAGGCCCAGCTCGGACAAGCCCAGGATCTGCGGCACCTGGGGCGGTTGCAGGAACACCACCGGCCGCTGCAGGCTGGCCAGGGCCGGATGCAGCAGGCGGATTTCGCCCATGCCCGTCTGCTGCAGCAGCAGCTCGATCAATTGGCCGGCCGGCCAGCCACCGCCGGGCAGCTGGGCCGACAAGGCCGCATAGCCGGTATCCACGCAGCGCGTGGCCGCCTGCGCCAGCTGCGAAGCCAGCCACAGCGAGGGATGCAGCTCCTCGGGCGCGGGCGGTGAAGATTGGTCGGATCGGGCCATGGTCGATAAAAGCGATAAATACTGTATAAATACACAGTACTAGCTGACGCCGTTTTTGGCAAGGTTTACTTGCGGACGAAGCGTGCGCCCCACCTGATAGAATCATCAATCTTGCTATCTGCCCAAAGGACCGCCCCCTTGAAAACCATGCAACTGATCGGCGCCATCCTGTTTGCCCTCGCCCTGCTGCACACCTTCAGCGCCAAATCCTTCGAAAAGCTCTCGCACCGCTATCCGCGCCACGCGGGCCTGTTCCATTTGCTGGGCGAGGTCGAGGTGGTCTTCGGCTTCTGGGCCTTTATCCTGATCGTGCTGATGGCCTTTGTGGCCGGCGGCGAAAACGCCATCGCCTACGCCGAAACGCGGCAATACACGGAACCGCTGTTCGTCTTCGTGGTGATGGTGGTGGCGGCCTCGCGCCCTGTGCTGGACATCGTGCAGCGCGTGCTGAGCGGGCTGGCCCGCCTGGCCCCGGCGCGCACCGAAGTGGCCCTGGTCTGGCTGGGACTGGCCCTGGTGCCGCTGGCCGGCTCCCTGATCACCGAACCGGCCGCCATGACCCTGGCCGCGCTGATGCTGGCGCCGCAGGTGTTCCGCGCCGGCGTGCCGGAATGGCTGAAATACGGCGCTCTGGGCGTCCTCTTTGTCAATGTCTCCATCGGCGGCACGCTGACGTCCTACGCCGCGCCGCCGGTGCTGATGGTGGCCGCGACCTGGCAGTGGGACAGCGCCTTCATGGCGTCCCAGTTCGGCTGGAAGGCCGCGCTGGCGGTGCTGCTCAACGCCAGCGTCGTCACCTTCATACTGTCTAAGCACCTGCGCGCCGCCAGCGATGAACAGGACGCGCTGAGCAAGCCGGAAGCGGTGCCGCTGCCGGTCTGCCTGCTGCATCTGGGCTGCCTGGCCGCCGTGGTGCTGCTGGCCCACCATCCCGTGCTCTTCCTCGGCATCTTCCTGTTCTTCCTTGGCTTCACCCAGGCTTACCAGCGCTACCAAAGCCCGCTGATCCTGAAGGAAGGCTTGCTGGTCGGCTTCTTCCTGGCCGGCCTCGTGGTCCTGGGCGGCATGCAGCAATGGTGGCTGCAGCCCATCGTTTCGCAACTGCAGCCGGTGGCGCTGTTCTTCGGCGCCCTCGGCCTGACCGCCATCACCGACAATGCCGCCCTCACCTATCTCGGCTCGCTGATCGAAGGCATGGCGCCGCAGGCGCAATACATGCTGGTGGCGGGCGCGGTGGCGGGCGGTGGCCTGACGGTCATCGCCAACGCGCCCAATCCGGCCGGCGTGGCCCTGCTGCGACGCGGCTTCCGCGACGAATCGATCAGCGCCATCGGCCTGCTGCTGGGCGCATTGGCGCCGACCGCCGTGGCGGCGGCCGCCTTCTTCCTGTAAGCGCTTTTTGTACGAGATTAGCCGCGCCGGTGGCGGCCGAAGAAGTCCAGCATCATCTTGCTGGCGTCCGGCCCCGCGGCGGCATTGAAAGCGAGACTAGCGTCGCCGCCGCTCCAGGCATGGTCCAGCGCATCGACGCTGGCTACGCGTAGCAGCAGCTTGCGACCCATGTAAAAATCCTGGATGCGATGGGCGTTATGGCGTTTTCCCCGTCCCGCTTTTAAAGCCGTCTTGGCCGGCGTATGCGCAGGCAGGCCATGCAGCAGCAGACTTTGCTGCATCAGCTGCTGCTGATTCACCGGCCGCACCACCTTATCCCCCTCGCCCTGGATCAGGATAGTGGGCATGGACGGAAAGCCGGGGCGGCGCGCCAGCAGCTCGCGGATCGCCAGTTCGCCGCGCGGCCCGGCGCCATGCTGCATCACGCCCAGCGCGCCGATCCGGCTATGGCCGCCGCCAAATACGGGGCCGGAATGCAGGCCCACCGCCGCGAACAATTCGGGATGGTTGAGCGCCAGGATATTCGCCATGCCCGCCCCCGCCGAGATACCGCAAGCATAGACACGGCGGCGGTCGATGGGATACTGCGCCACCACCCGCTCCACCATGCCGGCCAGCAGCGCGGTATCGCCGCCGCCCTCCTGGGTGGCCTTGTCATACCACTTCCAGCAGCGCTGCGAGTGAGAGCTGAGCAGCTGCTGTGGATACAGCACCGCATAGCCTTTGCGCTCGGCCAGCCAGTTCATGCGCGTGCCCAGCGCGAACTGGGTCGCGGTCTGATGGCAGCCATGCAGCATCACCAGCAGCGGCAAAGGCGCATCGGGTGGAGCGCTGTGCGGCAGGTACAGCCAATAGCTCATGCGCCGTGGCGGCAAGCCTGCCTGCGCCGGAACCGCATGATGCGCAGCCAGCCATTTGCCCGGCGCGACCGGCTCCGCGCGCAGCGGCAACGGCGCCGCAGCCGCACTGCGTCCGGCGGCCGGACCGGTGGCGGTTTTCGCCGCACTCTTTGCGGCCGCCTTGCTTGCCGCCTCCGCCGTTTTCACCGCCTTCGCCGATGCTTTCAAGACTGACTTCACCATCTTGTCCGCCGCGCGCTGCTGGGCCTTGCCGGCCTTCATCAGACTACGCAACAAGCGTGTTCCCGCCGTCAGCTTCGCCATCCGCGCCTCCCGCACGAATCCCTAATGTACGCAGTCTAACCCGGCCGTGCTCACGCATCGGTGCGCTGGCACACCATTGAATCCAGCCAAGTACACGCAAAAATGATTTGGACTATGCTGATTTTCAGCCGTCCGTCCGGACGGACTTCCATCCGATTCAAGGAGAAGCAGATGAGCTATCTAGACCGAGATCCATTTGGCATTTACCGCGACCGCGATGAGCAAGGCCCAGGCCCGCGCCTGATGGGCGCCGACACGCTGGTCGGCGAAGACGTATACAACCGCCAGGAAGAAGACCTGGGCGACATCAAGGAAATCATGCTCGACATGCAGACCGGCCAGATTGCCTATGCCGTGCTGTCCTTCGGCGGCTGGCTGGGCATGGGCGACAAACTGTTCGCCGTGCCGTGGCAAAGCCTGCAGCTCGACACCGTGAACAAACGCTTCCTGCTCGATATCGACAAGGAGAGCCTGCGCAACGCACCGGGCTTCGACAAAGACCGTTGGCCCGATATGGCCAGCGCCGAATTCGGCACCCAGGTACATGACTTCTACGGCACCCAGGAAGCCCTGCCCGGCCACCGCACCACCAGCGGCAGCGTAATGGGCCAGGGCAGCAGCAACCTGCAAAGCGGCAGCGGCTACAGCCAGGGCAGCGAGTCCGGCAATCTAAGCGGCGACAAAACCGGCCGCAATTACTAAGCCAGACCGGTAAAAGCAAAGGGCGGCTCCGGCCGCCCTTTGTCGTCAAGAATGCTGCCGCCTCAGCGCAGCATCGACTCCCACACCTTGGCCAAACGCTTGACCGACACCGGCATCGGCGTGCGCAGTTCCTGCGCAAACAGGGAGACGCGCAGCTCTTCCAGCAGCCAGCGGTATTCGGCCATTTTGGGGTCGGTGTTCTTGCCGGCCGATTTGTCGCGCGCCATGCGCAGATACGGGGCAGCGGCCTGCTGCCATTCGGACATGGCTTTGGCGTCGCGTGCCGGATCGGCGCGCAGCTTTTCGATACGCACGTTCATCGCCTTCAGATAGCGCGGGAAGTGGGCCAGCTGGCTGAACTCACTGTCTTGCAGGAAGCGCTTGTGCACCAGGCCTTGCAACTGGCCTTGCATATCCTGCGCGGCCTGCTGGTTCAAGCCTTGCAGGCGCTTGGGCAGGCCGTGGAATTCGGTCAGCACTTGCGAGACCAGGCGTGCAATCTCATTCACCAGCAGCACCAGGCGCGATTTGCCTTCATCCTTGCGCTTGATGAAGCTCGCCTCATCGGTCGGCAGCGGATCCTGCAGGCAGGCGATGTCGAGCGCCTTGGCAATGATCTGGTCGCGCAGCTCTTCCTGCGTGCCCATGGCCATGAACTGCATGCCCATCTGCTGCAGATTGGGGATGCTCTTTTCGACGAACTTGATCTGGTCCTTCATCTGCAGGGCGAACAGGCGGCGCAGGCCGATGCGGTGGGTGCGCACGGCCACGTTCGGATCGTCGAACACTTCCAGGTCGCAATGCGTGCCCTTGTCCACCAGGGCCGGGAAGCCGATCAGGCTCAATTTGCCCTGGGTGATTTCCAGCAGCTCCGGCAATTCGCCAAAGCTCCAGCCGGTGATGTTGCTGTGGGCCGCTGACGCGGCCGGCGCCGCGGCGGGAGCGCTCGACGGCGCGGCCTTGTCGCGCTGCCCCGCGGCGATGCCGCCGTGCACCTTGCCTGCCGCCGGTGTGGCGGCCGATACCGGGGCCGCACCACCGGTCAGTTGCGCCAGTTGCGCCGGCGTGGCTTCCGCCATCTTCTGGAAGCTCTGGCGCGCCTGGCTGCCGTATTCGGCCTGCAAGGTGGCCAGGTTACGGCCCATATCGAGCTGGCGGCCATGCTCGTCCACCACCTTGAAGTTCATGAAGTGGTGGGCGGGCAGCTGTTCCGGCTTAAAGTCGGTGGTCAGCACATTGATCGTGATCTGGGTGCGGATGTCGGCGATGATGGCGTCGACCAGGTCGCCGCGGCCGAAGGCGTTGGCGTCCTGCACGCGCTCGCAGAATTTGGCCGAGTAGTCCGGCAGCGGCACCATGTGGCGGCGCTGCTTCTGCGGCAGGGATTTCAGCAGCAGATGCACTTTTTCCTTCAGCATGCCCGGCACCAGCCATTCGCAGCGCTCGCGCGGCAACTGGTTCAGCGCGTACAGCGGCACGGTCAGGGTCACGCCATCGCGCATGCTGCCCGGCTCGAAGTGGTAGCTGAGCTGCATTTCCAGGCCCGTCACCATCATCTTTTTCGGGAACAGTTCCGTGGTCACGCCGGCTGCTTCATGGCGCATCAGGTCGTCGCGGTTCAGGAACAGCAGTTTCGGATCGCCGGCCGTGACATCCTTATGCCATTTCTCGAAACCGGCGCCGTTCACCACATCGGCCGGAATCAGCTTGTCATAGAAGGCTTCGATCAGCTGGTCGTCCACCAGCACGTCCTGGCGGCGCGACTTGTGTTCGAGGTTCTCGATTTCCTTCACCAGCTTGTGGTTGTGGACGAAGAACGGGGCGCGGGTATCGAAGTCGCCGCCCACCAGCGCATCGCGGATGAAGATTTCACGCGCTTCCACCGGGTTGCGCAGGCCATAGTTGATGCGGCGCTGGCTGTACACGGTCAGGCCGTACAGCGTGGCCTTTTCGGCCGCCGTCACCTGGGCTGGACGTTTTTCCCAGCGCGGCTCGCCCCAGGATTTTTTCAGCAGATGGCCGCCGATCTTTTCCACCCACTCGGGCTGGATCTGGGCCACGCAGCGCGCATACAGGCGGGTGGTTTCCACCAGTTCGGCGGCGACGATCCACTTGCCGGGCTTTTTCGACAGCGAGGAACCGGGCCAGATGTGGAAGCGGATGCCGCGCGCTCCCAAATAACCGGCGCCCGGCTCATCGTCCTGCTTGAAGCCGAGATTGCCCAGCAGGCCAGTCAGCAGGGCCAGGTGCAATTGCTCGTACGTCGCGGGCGCCTCGTTCATGCGCCAGCCCTGCTCTTTGACGATGGTGAGCAGCTGCGAATGCACATCGCGCCATTCGCGCAAGCGCAGCTGGGACAGGAAATTGCTGCGGCAATTGTCCTGCAGCTGGCGGTTGGTTTTCTTGTGTTCGATGGCTTGCTCGAACCAGCGCCAGATTTTCAGGTAGCTGAGGAATTCGGACTTCTCGTCGGCGAATTTCTTGTGCGCCTCGTCGGCCGCCTGCTGGTGCTCGATGGGGCGGTCGCGCGGGTCTTGCACCGACAGCGCGGCAGCCACGATCAGCACCTCGGTCAGGCAGGCGTTTTCCTGCGCGGCCAGGATCATGCGGCCCACGCGCGGATCGAGCGGCAGCTTGGCCAGCTTGCGGCCCAGCGGCGTCAGGCGGTTGTTCTCGTCCACCGCGCCCAGTTCCTGCAGCAGCTGGTAGCCGTCGGCAATCGCGCGTGCCAGCGGCGGCTCGATGAAGGGGAAGGTCTCCACATCGGTCAGATGCAGGGACTTCATGCGCAGGATGACGGAAGCCAGCGAGGAGCGCAGGATTTCCGGATCGGTGAATTTGGGGCGTTGCAGGTAGTCCTGCTCGTCGTACAGGCGGATGCAGACGCCGTCGGCGACGCGGCCGCAACGGCCGGCGCGCTGGTTGGCGGCCGATTGCGCCACCGGCTCGATCTGCAACTGCTCCACCTTGTTGCGGTAGCTGTAGCGCTTGACGCGCGCCAGGCCGGCATCGACCACGTAGCGGATGCCCGGCACGGTCAGCGAAGTCTCGGCCACGTTGGTGGCCAGCACGATGCGGCGCGCATTGGTGGTGCGGAAGACGCGGTCCTGCTCTTCCACCGAGAGGCGGGCGAACAGGGGCAGGATTTCCACATGCGGCGGATGGTGCTTGCGCAGGGCTTCGGCGGCGTCGCGGATTTCGCGCTCGCCAGGCAGGAAGACCAGCACGTCGCCGGAACCGATGCGGCACACCTCGTCCACGCCATCGATCACGGCATCCATCAGGTCGCGCTTTTCGCGCGCGGCGGCGGCTTTCGACGGCTGCTTGCCGCTGTCGGCGCCCGGCAGGACCACGGGGTCGCGCTCCACCGGGCGGTAGCGCACTTCCACCGCGTACAGGCGGCCCGAGACTTCGATCACCGGCACCGGCGGCTTGCCTTCCAGGGCGAAGTGGCGCGCGAAGCGCTCGGCATCGATGGTGGCCGAGGTGATAATGATCTTCAGGTCCGGGCGGCGCGGCAGCAGCTGCTTCAGGTAGCCAAGCAGGAAGTCGATGTTCAGGCTGCGCTCGTGCGCCTCGTCGATGATGATAGTGTCGTAGGCCTTGAGCAGCGGATCGGTCTGGGTTTCGGCCAGCAGGATGCCGTCGGTCATCAGCTTGACGGCGGCGCCCTTGCTCAGGGTGTCGTTGAAGCGCACCTTGTAGCCGACGTTCTCGCCCAGCGGCGTGCCCAGTTCCTGGGCGATGCGCTTGGCGGTGGACGAGGCGGCGATACGGCGCGGTTGGGTGTGGCCGATCAGGCCTTTCTGGCCACGTCCCAGTTCCAGGCAGATTTTCGGCAGCTGGGTGGTCTTGCCCGAACCCGTTTCGCCGGACACGATCACCACTTGGTGCTGGCGCAGCGCCTGCGCGATTTCCGCGCGGCGGCCGGACACCGGCAGCTCTTCGGGGAAAGTAATCGGCGGCATCGGGTTGCGGAAAGCCGTTTCCGCCGCGCGCGCGGTCTGGCGCGCGGCGCGCTCTTCATCCGTCAGGCGCGGACGCTCTTCGCGCCGGCCCTGTGCGGGCGCGGGCGCGCGTTGCGGGCGGGCGCCGGGCTGGCGGGCGGGCGGGGTAAGGGCCTGTTGCGCGCCCTTTTCGGCTGGCGCAGGACGGGATGGGGACTTATTGCTTGCTTCTGACATTGTTTTTTACATGTATTTGCTGCGAAAACCGCGCAGCGAATTATAATGCGGCCAATGGAAAACCCTATCGAATTCGTCCACTGGCTGCGCTCCGTCGCGCCCTATGTCCACGCCTTCCGCGGCAAGACCTTCGTCGTCGCCTTTCCGGGTGAGCTGGTCGCCGCCGGCGCCCTGCCCGTGCTGGCGCACGACCTGTCGCTGCTGCACGCCCTCGGCATCAAAGTCGTGGTGGTGCATGGTTCGCGCCCGCAGGTGGCCGAGCAGCTGGCCTTGCGCAATGTGGAAGGCCGCTTCCACAACGGCGTGCGCGTCACCGACACCGCCGCCATGGAATGCGCCAAGGAGGCCGCCGGCGAGCTGCGCCTGGACATCGAGGCCGCATTCAGCCAGGGTTTGCCGAATACGCCGATGGCGCACGCCGCCATCCGTATCATTTCCGCCAACTTTGTCACCGCACGTCCGCTCGGCGTGATCGATGGCGTGGACCTGGAACTGACCGGCGTCACGCGGAAGGTGGACGGCGAAACCATCCACTCCATCCTCGGCGCGGGCGGCCTGGTGCTGCTCTCGCCGCTGGGCTTCTCGCCCACCGGCGAAACCTTCAACCTGACCATGGAAGACGTGGCCGTCACGGCGGCCGTGACCCTGCATGCCGACAAGCTGATCTTCATCACCGAAACCGCGATGATGCAGGATGCCGGCGGCGCCGAGATCCGCGAATTGTCCTCGCACCAGGCCGAAGCCGTGCTGCAGGCCGGTTTCCTGCCGGCCGATAGCGCATTCTATCTGCAACACGCCGTCAAGGCTTGCAATAACGGCGTGCCGCGCGCCCACATCGTGCCGTTCGCGATGGACGGCTCGGCCCTGCTGGAACTGTTCACCCACGATGGCGTGGGCACCATGATCAGCCACGAGAACCTGGAAAGCCTGCGCCAGGCCACCATCGAGGACGTCGGCGGCATCATCAAGCTGATCGAACCGCTGGAGGCTGACGGCACCCTGGTCAAGCGCGGCCGCGAGCTGATCGAGCGCGAGATCGACCTGTTCTCCGTGATCGAGCACGATGGCGTGATCTTCGGCTGCGCCGCGCTGTACCCGTTCCCGGAACAGAAGATGGCCGAAATGGCATGCCTGACCGTCAACCCCGAAGTCCAGGCCCAGGGCGACGGCGAGCGTATCCTCAAGCATATGGAAAACCGCGCGCGCGCCATCGGCATCAACAAGCTGTTCGTGCTCACCACGCGCACGGCGCACTGGTTCCTCAAGCGCGGCTTCGTCGCCGCCTCGGTCGACGCGCTGCCGCCGGACCGTCAGCGCATGTATAACTGGCAGCGAAAATCCCAGGTTCTGATTAAAACCTTATAATCTGGATTTCAGACACTTGTTTTAGGAGCTTCACAGATGGCCCGTACTGTCCATTGCATTAAACTCAACAAGGAAGCCGAAGGCATGGATTTCCCGCCCGTTCCCGGTGAACTGGGCAAGAAACTCTATGAGTCGGTGTCGAAGGAAGCATGGGCGGCCTGGCTCAAGCACCAGACCATGCTGGTCAACGAGAACCGCCTGAACCTGGCCGATCTGCGCGCCCGCAAATACCTGATGGCGCAGATGGAGAAGCATTTCTTCGGCGATGGCGCCGATGCCGCCGCCGGCTATGTGCCGCCGACTGCCTAAGCCAGTCTCCGCTTAAACAAACGGCGCTGCGGCGCCGTTTGTCATTTTGGCATCGGCTTACACTGGCGCAGCTCGCAGCGCGCCAGGAAAACGCGGCCATCGTCACAAGCCATGCGGTAAATCTCGACCGGGCCCGGTTCCGTCACCAGGCCCGCGCCCCAGCCGCCCGTGCAGGCGGCCTTGCCGGCCAGATGCTCCACCGTGGCCGAGGACACGCCGGGGCGGAACTCGACCTTCTGGATCGCCACGCCATTGCTCTGCACCTGCGGCGTGCCGTCGGCGGCCAGCGCCAGGGGCGGCGGACGGTCGATGGCGGTGCGTTCGGGCGCGGCGGCCGGACGCGCAAACGGCAGATGGGAACAGGCGCCCAGCAAGCCTGCCAGCACAGGGCAGGCCAGCCGCAGCAGGCTTGGGAAATAGTGCGTCATCGTCAGCCTCCGCGCAGCCGGGGTGGAATTACAGAATATGGCTGGCGCGCGCCAAATGCAAGCGCGGCCGGGCCGCGCAACGGCGGCCCGGCGCCCGCTGGCGGCTTAGAACTTCAGCGTGCGCACGCCGTCGGCGGTGCCCAGCAGGCAGACATTGGCGCCGCGCGCAGCGAACAGGCCGACGGCAACCACGCCGACGATCTGGTTGATCTGGGTTTCCAGCGCCACCGGATCGGCGATCGCCAGGCCGGCCACGTCGATGATATTGCCGCCGTTATCGGTGACGAAAGCCTCGTCCGAACCGGGCTTGGTGCGCACCTTCGGCTGGCCGCCCAGGGCCGCCAGCTGGCGCAGCACGGCGTTGCGCGCCATCGGCAGCACTTCCACCGGCAGCGGGAATTTGCCCAGGGTCTCGACCAGCTTGGAGCCGTCGGCGATGCAGACGAACTGGCCCGACACGGAGGCCACGATCTTCTCGCGCGTCAGCGCCGCGCCGCCGCCCTTGATCATGGCGCCGGCATTGGTGATCTCGTCGGCGCCATCGATATACACGGCGATGCGCTCGACTTCATTCAGGTCGAACACGGGAATGCCGTGGCCGGCCAGGCGCGCGGCCGTCGCTTCCGACGAGGCTACCGCGCCCTTGATGCGGTGCTTGATCAGGCCCAGTTCATCGATGAAGAAATTGGCGGTCGAGCCGGTGCCGACGCCGATGATTTCACCATCCACTACATAGTCGATGGCGGCGCGGGCAACAGCTTGTTTCAGTTCGTCTTGAGTCATGATGAGTGCGAAATGGATAGGGAAAATGAATAGGAAAAATAAAGAGGAAAAATAAAAGCGGGAATGCGGGAAATAAGCGACGCCGGCGTGCGGCGCAATCCCGCTATTTTAACGGATCGCCCGCCCGGCCCGCCCACTCTGTGCGAAAATGGACCACTCCTACCGTTCAACACAGGGTGCGATATGGAAGTGACTCCAACCGTACTGATCGTCGACGATAGCCGCGTCTCGCGCCTGGTGGCGCGTCAGCACATCCTCAGCAAGCATGCCGACTGGGTGGTGGAAGAGGCGGCGAATGGCGAGGAAGCGCTGGAAAAGGCGCGCCTGAGCCGGCCGCACCTGGTGCTGCTGGACGTGAACATGCCCGGCATGGGCGGCGTGGCCGCCGCCGAAAAGCTGCGCGCCCTGCTGCCACAAGCATATATCTCCCTGCTGACCGCCAATGTGCAAAGCGCCACGCGCAACCGCGCCAGCGAAATCGGCGTCGGCTTCGTGGAAAAACCGATCACCGACGAACGCATTGCCCAGCTGATCGCCCCGCTGGAGCATTGACCCATGCTGCCGCTCAGCGAAATCGAGCACGATGCGCTGGTGGAGATCTTCAATATCGGCGTGGGCCGGGCCGCGGCGGCCATGAGCGCCATCGTCAATGAAGCAGTCAGCATGTCGGTGCCTTCGATCAGCTTTCTCAACCGCTCAGACGCGGCGCGCCTGCTCGGGCCCGGCGGGCGCAACGCCAGCCGCGTGTGCGGCGTCAGCCAGCATTACGAAGGCGCCTTCCGCACCGAAGCGATCCTGATGTTCCCCGAAGAGAAAAGCCTGGACCTGGTGCGCCTGATGGTGGGCGGCAGCGTGCCGCTGCTGGAGCTGACCGAGATGGAGCAGGAGGCGCTCAGCGAGATCGGCAACATCATCCTCAATTCCTGCGTCGGCACGCTGGCCAATATCTTCGAGCACGAGCTGCATGGCTCGCTGCCGGCCTACCACGTCGGCAGCTGCGACGAGATCCTGAGCGCCTCCTGCGGCCCGGCCGACACGGTGGTGCTGATGCTGCACATCGATTTTGCGCTGGAGGTGCATGAGATCAAGGGCTACGTCGCCTTCATCCTCGACCTCACGGCCCTGCAGGATCTGCAGGAACAGATACGGCGCTACCTGGCGCGCATCATGGGACAGGCCGAGCGATGAACGAGACCGGCCGACTCCCCCTGCTGGAAGGCGTGCTGGCCGCCGTCGACCTGGGCATCATCGTGCTCGATGGCGCGCGCCGCGTGGTGCTGTGGAACCAGTGGATGAGTCGCCACTCCGGCACCGCCGCCGCCACCGTACTGGGGCAGGATTTCGCCACCCTGTTTCCCGAGCTGCGCGGACGACGCGTCGACGCCGCCATCACCCAGGCGCTGGAGCACAACTTCCCGTCCCTGCTGTCGCAGACGCTGAACCGTTCGCCGTTCGCGCTGTTCGCCAATGCCGCGGCGGCCCAGCGCGAGGAAAGGCTGCAGCAGGCGCTGGCCGTGACGCCGCTGGCGGTGGACGGCGCGCCGCGCCACTGCATGATCGAGATCCACGACGTCAGCATCGCCGTCGGACGCGAAAACCTGCTGCGCCAGCAGGCGCTGGAATTGCGCTCGCAAAGCTTTTCCGACGGCCTGACCGGCGTCGCCAACCGCCGCCATTTCGACGTCGCCATCGACAAGGAACTGCGGCGCGCCAAGCGCAACGGCAGCGCCCTGTCGCTGCTGATGATCGATATCGACCACTTCAAGAACTTCAACGACCACTATGGCCACCAGCGCGGTGACGAATGCCTGGTGCGCGTGGCCTCGGCCCTGAGCGGCATGCTGCAGCGCGCCGCCGACCTGATCGCGCGCTACGGCGGCGAAGAGTTCGTGCTGATCCTGCCCGACACCAATGCCGAACAAGCGGCGCACATGGCCGAAGCGCTGCGCGCGCGCATCATCGCGCTGCATATTCCGCATGCGGCCAGCGGCGTGGAGCTGAAGCAGGTCACGGTCAGTATCGGCCTTGCCACGCGCACGCTGGAACATCCCGCCGAAGCGCAGGAACTGATCGGCGCGGCCGACCGCGCCCTGTACGACGCCAAGCGCGGTGGCCGCAACCGCGTCGCCACCCAGGCGCCGGCATGAAGGCCAGCGTCTTCGTCGGCTGCAGCCTGGACGGCTTCATCGCCCGCCCCGACGGCGCACTCGATTGGCTGATGGGCACGCCAGAGCCGGACAGCGCGCCGCCGGAACATGGTTACGATGCCTTCATGGCCGGCATCGACACGGTGCTGATGGGCCGCAAGACCTTCGAAACGGTGCTGGCCATGGGCATCTGGCCGTACTCAGGCAAGCGCGTAGTGGTGCTGAGCGCGACATTGGCGGCACTGCCGGACAGCGTGGCCGGCAAGGCCGAGCTGCAGCGCGGCCCGGTGGCAGCGTTGGCGGCGCAGTTGGCCGCCGACGGTTGCCAGGGCCTGTACGTCGATGGCGGCGCGACGATCCAGGCCTTCCTGCGCGCCGGCCTGATCGACGAAATCACCATCTCGCGCCTGCCAGTGCTGATCGGCGTCGGCATCACCCTGTTCGGCGCCCTGCCCCATGATGTCAAGCTCGAACACCTGCGCACAAAAATCTACGAAGGCGGTATGGTACAGAGCGCTTACCGGGTATTGAGGCCTACCTAGTCCTTTCCGGGATCCTCGCGGAATCTGTCTGGAATGACTGCCTGATTCTGTCTGGATTTGTTTGAAAATGTCTGAAATTGCACCTAGGAACCCCGCTCAGGCAAATCCAGACAGATTCAGACAAAATCAGGCAGTCATTTCAGACAGGTTCCGCTACGCAGTAGAAAAGACATCCTCCCCACTATGCTGCGATCATTGCCACTAATCAAAAGCGACATCGTCAAGCCGTGCCCAATTCTGCCTACGTTCTCGCCCCGACCATACACTTTCCTGCCGGCCGCTTGCTGCATCCGGAACAGCCGGCTTGCGCAAGCGCTCAAGCTCATCCCTGCGGACGCAAGCCAGCTTCCATGTTTTCTCATCAGGAAAATTTACCGACAAGTCGCGCCAAGCATTGCGCGTACCACCAGAACAAGCCGTGACAAACTGATTGGGCGTGAGCGCCCGCCCTTGATAAATCAGCTGATCGCCGACGACCCGAGCGTAGCCATACTCGTGCTGGCAGTACATGCGCAGTCTCGTCCCTTCCGGCAAGAACAGCGATTTCCACTGGTAGCCGCGCAAGGTCGGCCCTTCCAGGGAGCGCGGCTGCTCACGCATCGCCATCAGCCAATACCGTAAAGCATGTGCAGCCGCCTCAGCAGGCTCCTGCTCGCTCGCGGTTTCCTCCAGATAGGCAAGCAAATCCTGCAAAGTGGCGGTATCGATGTTCAAAGTCAACTGAATTTGCATGACTATCCCCCAAAATAAGTTCCTTCAGTTCGACAGGCAAACTCGACAAACGTTCCTGGAGCAGAAACGAAAATGGCGCCCGCAGGCGCCACCTCAATCGAAGCTGACCGGAATCAGCCGCGCAGGCTACTGGCCGCCTTGGCCAGTTCGGTGATCTTGTCCCAGTCGCCTGCTTGCATGGCGTCTTTCGGGGTCAGCCAGGAGCCGCCGACGCAGGCCACGTTCTTGCAGGCCAGGAAAGAGGACGCCGTCACCTGCGAGATGCCACCGGTGGGGCAGAAGGTGATGTCGGGCAGAGGGCCGTTGATGGCGTTCAGCATGCCGACACCGCCGGCCGGCACGGCCGGGAACAGCTTCAGTTGCTGGAAGCCCTGCTCGCGCGCAGCCATCACTTCGGAGGGAGTCATCACGCCCGGCAGCAGCGGCAGTCCGCTGGACTTGGCGGCGGCGATCAGGGCCGGCGTCAGGCCGGGCGAGACGCCGAACACGGCGCCGGCATCGCGCGCGGCAGCGAACTCCTCGGGCTGGGTCAGGGTGCCGACGCCGACGATGGCGCCTTCCACGGCACTCATGGCACGGATCGCGCCCAGGCCATGCTTGGTGCGCAGTGTCACTTCCAGCACGCGGATGCCGCCCGCCACCAGCGCTTTCGCCAGCGGCACGGCATGCTCGGGATCGTCAATCGCAATCACGGGGATCACGGCCGAAGTACGCATAATGTCGAGTAAGGTCATCTCAGGCTTTCTTGTTGATCAGGAAGTCTTCATCGGAGCCGGGCATGCTGTTGCCGATATTGCCGGCGTCATGCAGGCTCACCGTGGTCTGGATCGGCGACGGCAGCGGGAAGGTGGTGGCGCCCTGCTCGGCCTCGCTCACGCTGTTGCGGAACATGGAGAACAGTTCGCGCCCCATGCCGATCTGGTTTGGCGTCAGGTCGGCCGTTGCCAGCGCGCGCGCATGCCAGACGTCGGACGCGACCAGCGCTTCCAGCGTGCCGCTGGCCGCGTCGAGGCGGATGATGTCGCCGTCGCGCACCAGGCCCAGCGGACCGCCGGCCAGAATCTCGGGCGAGACGTGGATCGCCGCCGGCACCTTGCCCGACGCGCCCGACATGCGGCCATCGGTCACCAGGGCCACGCGCCGGCCCGCGTCCTGCAGGTTGGCCAGGGCCGGAGTCAGCGCATGCAGCTCGGGCATGCCGTTGGCGCGCGGACCCTGGAAGCGGATCACCGCCACGAAGTCGCGGTCCAGCTTGCCGGCCTTGTATTCGGCCATGAAGGCTTCCTGCGAATCGAAGACCAGGGCCGGCGCTTCCACCGAGCGATGCTCGGGTTTCACCGCCGACACCTTCATCACGGCGCGGCCCAGATTTCCCTTGACCAGCACCATGCCGCCGTCCGGCGAGAACGGCTCGGCCGCGCCGCGCAGCACATTGACGTCGCCGCTGACGGCCGGCGCATCCTTGAACACCACGCCGCCCTCGTCCGCCGTGGCCAGGAAGGGTTCGGCGCAATGCTTGCGCAAGCCCTTGCCCAGGATGGTGGTGACGTCGTCGTGCAGCAGGCCGGCGTCGAGCAGCTCGCGGATCACGAAACCGGTGCCGCCGGCCGCGTGGAAGTGGTTCACGTCGGCGTCGCCGTTCGGGTAGATGCGCGCCAGCAGCGGCACCACGGCCGACAGCTCGTCGAAATCATCCCAGTCGATGACCACGCCGGCCGCCTTGGCGATCGCCACCAGATGCAGGGTGTGGTTGGTGGAACCGCCGGTGGTCAGCAGGCCGACCACGGCATTGATAATGGATTTTTCATCGACCACATGGCCGACCGGGATGTATTCCTGGCCCTGCTCGGTAATCAGGGCCGCGCGCTGGGCGGCAGCGGCGGTCAGCGCATCGCGCAGCGGCGTGCCGGGCGTGATGAAGGCCGCGCCGGGCAGGTGCAGGCCCATGACTTCCATCAGCATCTGGTTGCTGTTGGCCGTGCCGTAGAAGGTGCAGGTGCCGGCGCCGTGATAGGACTTGGCCTCGCCTTCCAGCAGCTCTTCGCGCGTGGCCAGGCCTTTCGCGTAGCGCTGGCGGATGGCCGCTTTTTCCTTGTTCGACAAGCCGGACGTCATCGGACCGGCCGGCACGAAGACGGCGGGCAGGTGGCCGAAATGCAGGGCGCCGATCAGCAGGCCCGGCACGATCTTGTCGCACACGCCCAGGTACAGGGCGGCGTCGAACATATTGTGGGACAAGGCCACGGCGGTGGACATGGCAATCGTATCGCGCGAGAACAGCGACAGCTCCATGCCGGGCTGGCCCTGGGTCACGCCGTCGCACATGGCGGGCACGCCGCCCGCGAACTGGGCCACGGCGCCGACTTCGCGCACCGCGTCCTTGATAATGGCTGGGAAGTGCTCGAAAGGCTGGTGCGCCGACAGCATATCGTTATAGGCCGACACAATCGCCACCGAGGGCTTCTTCACTTCCTTCAGCACCAGCTTGTCGTTGGCGGGGAAGGCGGCAAAGCCGTGGGCCAGATTGGTGCAGGACAGGGTGCCGCGCTGCGGTCCTTTGACGCGGGCTGCCTCCAGGTGAGCCAGGTAGGCGCCACGCGAGGGGCGGCTGCGCTGGATCACCCGTGCGGTGACTTTTTCCAGAACCGGATGCAAGGCCATAATCATTCCTTATCGATGAATTTACTGAAATTTTACTACACTTTTCAGTAAACCGCGTATTTACGTGCTGCAGGATTGAGCAGATTAGGCAGAATGGCAATCAAAATTGCCTTTGAGACTCATTATGTGCAGCACGGAAAACCAATGTAACAGCTGCCCGCAATTGAATTGTAGTGAATTTACCTGATTTTATTGTATAGTTAGACAAATTCCATTTCTTCTACACGGATATTATGCGCCAGCCTCCCCTGACCTCCACCGCCAGCTTCCGGGCTCTCGAATCCCACGCCGCCGAGGCCAAGGACTGGCAGTTGCGCCAGCTGTTCGCCGCTGATGCCCAGCGCTTTCCGGCCATGACGACGGACGCGGCCGGCCTCTTCCTCGACTATTCGAAGAACCGCGCCGACACCCGCACCATCGCCCTGCTGCTCGACCTGGCGCGCGAACGCGGCGTGGAAGCCCAGCGCGACGCCATGTTCGCCGGTGAGAAAATCAATCTTACCGAACACCGCAGCGTGCTGCACACGGCGCTGCGTATGCCGCGCGGCAAGCAGCTGATCGTCGACGGCCAGGACGTGGGCGCCGATGTGCACGCCGTGCTGGATCGCATCAAGGCCTTCACCGACCGCGTGCGCGCCGGCGCCTGGCTCGGCCATAGCGGCAAGCCCATCACCGACATCGTCAACATCGGCATCGGCGGCTCCGACCTGGGGCCGAAGATGGCCTGCCTGGCGCTGCGCTCCTACGCCCATCCGCGCCTGAAGATGCACTTCGTCTCGAATGTGGACGGGCACGATATGGACGCCGTGCTGGAACAGGTCAAGCCCGACACCACCCTGTTCATCGTGGCCTCGAAAACCTTCACCACGGCCGAGACCATGCTCAACGCGCATACGGCGCGGCGCTGGTTCCTGGCCTCGGCCAAGGAAGAGCATCTGGCGCGCCACTTCGTCGCCGTTTCCACCAACACCGCCGCCGTGCGGGCCTTCGGCATCGATCCCGAGAACATGTTCCCCTTCTGGGACTGGGTCGGCGGCCGCTATTCGCTGTGGTCGGCCATCGGCCTGCCGGTGGCGCTGAGCGTGGGCTTCGGCTATTTCAGCACCCTGCTGGAAGGCGCCTATGCGATGGACGAGCATTTCCGCACCGCGCCGCTGGAGCAGAATATGCCCGTGCTGCTGGCCCTGACCGGCTTCTGGAACCGCCAGTTCCTCGGCGCCACCTCGCTGACCATCGCGCCCTACCATCAGGATCTGAACCGCTTCCCGGCCTATCTGCAACAGCTTGATATGGAAAGCAACGGCAAGCGCGTCACGCGCAGCGGCCAGCCGGTCGACACGCCGACCTGCCCGGTGGTCTGGGGCGAGTGCGGCACCAACGCCCAGCATGCCTACTTCCAGCTGCTGCACCAGGGTACGGACATCATCCCGATCGACTTCATCGCCGCGCTACGCCCGACCCACGACCTGGACGGCCACCACGACGCCCTGCTGGCCAACTGCTTCGCCCAGTCGGAAGCCTTCATGAAGGGCAAGACTGCGGACGAGGTGCGCGCCGAACTGGCCGCACAACAGCTCCCGTCCGAGCAGATCGAAGCGCTGGTGCCGCACAAGACCTTCCCCGGCAACCGCCCCAGCAACACCATCCTGATGGACCAGCTGACCCCCGCCACCCTGGGCGCCCTGATCGCACTCTACGAGCACAAGACTTTCGTGCAAGGCGTGCTGTGGGATATCGCCAGCTTCGACCAGTGGGGTGTGGAGCTGGGCAAGGTGCTGGCCAAGAAGATCGAGTCCGAGCTGACCGGCGAAAGCGACCCGGCGCGCCACGACAGCTCGACCAATGGCCTGATCCTGATGGCGAAAGCCGCCAAAGTACAGTAACGGGATACACGATATGAGCGAATACAGCATCCGCGCCGTTTGCGACGAGGCCATGGTGGTGGGCGAATGCCCGCTCTGGCATGCGGCCGAACAAGCCCTGTACTGGGTCGATATCGATGGCTTCGCCATCCACCGCCTGCATCCGGCCAGCGGCGCGCGCCGCAGCTGGAAGATGGCGAGCGAACCGTCCGCCATCGCGCGCGCCGAGCGCGGCGGCCTGATGGTGGCCCTGCGCAGCGGCTTCGCCCATCTCGATACCGACAGCGGCGTCCTGAGCGAAGTGGCGCCCGCGCCCTTCGACATGGCCACCACCCGCTTCAACGACGGCAAGACCGACGCCGCCGGCCGCTTCTGGTGCGGCACTATCTACGAGCCGCGCGACAAGCCGGCCGCCGAGATGTACTGCCTGGAGCGCGGCCAGCTGCGCAAGATCTGGTCGGGCGGCATGACGGTCTCCAACGGCCTCGGTTTCAGCCCGGATGGACGCACCATGTACCACGCCGACACCACCAGCCACCGCGTCACCCGCTTCGATTTCGATCCGCTCACCGGCCAGGTATGGAATGAGCGCGATGTGCGCCGCTTCTCCACCGACAAGGCCAGCAGCAGCTATGGCGGCCGTCCCGACGGCGCGGCCGTCGACAGCGAAGGCAATTACTGGGTGGCGATGTTCGAAGGCGGCCGCGTGCTGAAGCTGTCCCCGGCCGGCGAGCAGCTCGACGAGATCCGCCTGCCCGTGCGCTGCCCGACCATGGTGGCCTTTGGCGGCCCCGAACTGCGCACGCTGTATATCACCAGCGCCGGCAAGCGCCCCGCCGCCGAACTGGCGCAGCTGCCGCTGAGCGGCCGCGTGCTGGCAGTGGAAGTGGCCGTGGCTGGCCGCGAAGAAGCCGCCTACCGCGATTGAAAGTCGGGTGAAATGTAGTAATTTTTCTTGCAAAAAGCAGATTTACGTAGTAAATTTTCAAAACAATCCACCGGCACTCACACATTATGGCACTTACCGATTTTGATCTGGTTCTGTTTGGCGGCAGCGGCGACCTGGCAATGCGCAAATTGCTGCCCGCGATGTTCAGCCGCGACGTCTGCGGCGACCTGCCGCCCTCGGCCCGCATCATCTGCGTCGGCCGCCAGGACTGCTGCCAGGAAGACTTCCTGAACACCGTCAGCACCACCTCCAAACCCCATATCAAATCGCCCGCCGTCACGGCCGAAAACTGGGAGCGCTTCACCAAGCGCATCGTCTACGTGTCGCTCAACGCGACCGAGTCGAACACCTACGCGCCCCTGGTCGAGGCGCTGCGCGCCGATCCGGCCATCACCCGCGTCTACTACCTGGCCACGCCGCCCCACCTGTTCGCCCAGATCTGCGACAACCTGAAAGAGAACGGCCTGGCCACGCCGAATTCGCGCGTGGTGCTGGAAAAACCGCTGGGCCGCGACCTGGCGTCGGCCAAACAGATCAACGCCGAAGTGGGCGAGGTCTTCTCGGAGTCGCAGATCTACCGGATCGACCATTACCTCGGCAAGGAAACCGTGCAGAATCTGCTGGCTCTGCGCTTCGGCAATATCCTGTTCGAGCCGCTGTGGCGCCGCGAGTGGATTTCCGACGTGCAGATCACCATCGCCGAAAAACTCGGCGTAGGCAACCGCATCGGTTACTACGACACCTCGGGCGCCCTGCGCGACATGCTGCAAAACCACCTGCTGCAACTGCTGTGTATCGTCGCCATGGAACCGCCCACCTCGATCGCACCGGACGCCGTACGCGACGCCAAGCTGCAGGTGTTGCGCTCGCTGAAACGCTTCACCCCGACCACCCTGGCGCAAAACATCGTGCGCGGCCAGTACCGCGCCGGCCATGTGGACGGCAAGCCCGTGCCGAGCTACCGCGACGAACCGGATGCGCCGCAGCACTCGCGCACCGAAACCTTCGTCGCCATGAAGGCCGAAATCGACACCTGGCGCTGGGCCGGCGTGCCCTTCTATCTGCGCACCGGCAAGCGCATGGCCGACTCGCTGGCCGAGATCGTGGTGCGCTTCAAGCAGATCCCGCACTCGATCTTCAACCAGCCGACGTCGAGCTTCCAGCCCAATTCCCTGGTGATCCGCCTGCAGCCGGACGAAGGTCTGCGCATGAACCTGATGGCCAAGACGCCGGGCGAAGGCATGCGCCTGAAACCGGCCGAGCTGGAACTGGACTTCCGCGAAACCTTCAAGATGCCGCGCATGGACGCTTACGAGCGCCTGCTGCTCGACGTGCTGCGTGGCCAGCTGACCCTGTTCATGCGCGGCGACGAATTGGAAGCGGCCTGGGAATGGGTCGAGCCGATCCTGAACAACTGGGAACAGGATGATAGCGCCCCGCTGCCCTATGCCTCCGGCACCTGGGGTCCGGCGGCGGCCAGCGCCCTGATCGGCCGCGACGGTTTGCAGTGGCGCGAAGAAGCGCTGCCGGAAGACTGATGCTGCTCGATTCCATCCGCACCCAGCTCGACTCGCTGTCGAAGTCCGAGCGCAAGGTCGCCCTGTCGGTGCTCGACAATCCGTCGCGCACGGTGAACGAAAACATCACCTGCCTGGCCAAGCACGCCCAGGTGTCGGAACCGACCGTGGTGCGCTTCTGCCGCACCCTGGGCTACGACGGCTGGCATGAGTTCAAGCTGAAACTGGCGCAAGGCCTGGCGCTGGCCCTGCCCGGCCTCAACGAGCAGCCGACCCAGGACGACCTGGCGGCCGATCTGGTCAACAAGATCTGCAGCCGCTCGATCAACACCCTGCTCGACCTGCGCAATAATCTGCAGGCCGAGCCGATCCAGCAGGCGCTCGACATCCTGTCGCGTGCCAGCAAGATCGAGTTCTACGGCCAGGGCACGTCCGGCATCGTGGCGGCCGATGCCCAGCATAAATTCTTCCGCTCCGGCGTGCCCACCGTGGCCTACGCCGACCCGGCCATCCACAGCATCGCCGCCGCGCTGCTGCGCACCGGCGACGCCGTGGTGGCGATCTCGCAGCGCGGCAACAGCCCGGCCCTGGTGCGTTCAGTCAAGCTGGCGCGCCGTGGCGGCGCCGACGTCATCGTGCTGGCGCCGTCCGGCACGCCGCTGGCTGAGATGGCGACGGTGCTGATTCCGATCGACCTGATCTTCAACACCGATCCCTACACGCCGATTTCGGCGCGCCTGGCCTACCTGGTGGTGATCGACGTGCTGGCGGTGGGACTGGCGCTGCAGCGCGGTCCCGAGTTCCGCAAGAAGATGCAGAACGCGCAAAAAGCCTTGCAGGAATTCGACCTGCAATTCGATTCGTTCATCGGCTGAGCTACGCCACAGCTGCACGGCACATCGTCCCGCCACATGGCGAGGAACTGCTTGTGGTCCATACGGCCATCCTCTTCACGCGGCCACGGCGGCCGGCCGCGGCGCGGCGAAACTGGGCGGCATCACGCCGATCTGCTGCAGCACGCCGAGCCGGTCCAGCTGCAGCCAGGCGCGGGTGATCCGGCCGTCGCGCAACTGGTAAATCACATTGCCCTGCTGGCTCACTTGCACATTGCTGGGCGGGACGCCGGCAAACGGGCCGCCATGGGCCGCGTTGAAGGTCCAGCGCACGGCAATGCGGTCGCCTTCGCCGAACAAATCCTCGATGCGGAACTGCACGCCGGGAAAGCCGGTCTGCACCGAGGCCACGGTGGCGGCGAATTCGCGCGGTCCCAGCTCGCCCTTGCTGCCAATGAAATCCGGCGCGATCAGTTCGTCCAGCAAGGTCAGATTTTCCTGGTTAAAACATTCCTCATACAGCTTGCGCACCACGGCCTTGTTGCGCGCCACATTGTCGATAGCCCTCATGCTGCTCTCCTGTGCTTGCGTTGAATTGCAAAGCAGTGTAAAACCTCAACTTAACTTGAGGTCAAGGACTTTCTGATGAGCACATGCGATCCGGCCGAATGCAGCCGGCAACTGACGGTGGGCGAGGTGGCGCGGCGCAGCGGCGTGGCCGTCTCGGCCATTCATTTCTACGAAGAAAAAGGGCTGATCGGCAGCCAGCGCAATGCCGGCAACCAGCGCCGCTACACGCGCGACGTGCTGCGTCGCGTGGCCGTGATCAAGGTGGCGCAGCGGGTCGGCATTTCCCTTGCGTCCATCCAGCAAGCCCTGGCCGAGCTGCCGGCCGGGCGCACGCCCAACGCGGCCGACTGGGCCAGGCTGTCGCGCCGCTGGCAGGCCGAACTCGACGAAAAGATCGCCACCCTGAGCAAATTGCGCGACCAGCTTGGCGACTGCATCGGCTGCGGCTGCCTCTCGGTGGAAAATTGCCGTTTACGCAATCCTTGCGATGAATTGGGTACACAAGGCCCTGGCGCCCGGCTGCTGGTGAACCATAATGAGGAGACGGCTTAAGCCAACGAAAAAAACGAAATAATGTCACGGCCGGGCGGTTCAAGCGATATACCTAGGTGCTCCCCAAAAAACGGAGCTAAGGCCCCTGTGGCGAAAGGAGTCGCAATGTGAACGCTTACCGAATGAAAGGTTTATGGCATGAAACGCAACTACATCCCTGAAGAGCTGATGGAAAACCCGGCCAGGACAGCCTTGCGCCAGCAATCCATCCAGTCGCTCAGTCAGGCATTACTCCCCTATGCTTACGATGCTTTCAAGTCCACCGTACAATCGCTGAGCCAGACCGCCAAGGCCAGTGCCGACGATCTCGCCGACGAGGTGGGCGGCCTGCTGCGCAGCCTGCTTGCCGATCAGCAAGAGGGAGAACTCGACGACGAACTGCGGCAGCTGCGGCAACAGCTGGCCGGCGAGCTGCAGCGTCCCACCGTCGAACACATCGCCCCCTTGGACGATGACGCTTGGTTGCGCGCACGCAGCCAGGATCTGGCCTTCACCATGGCCGCCTTCTGGACCGACCTCGCCGACGACGAGGCGCGTCGCCTCGACGATGGCACGCATCTGCTGGCCGAATTCCGCGACGAGTACGTCAGTACCCGGCGGCGCCAGCTGGAGCTGGCCTGCTCGCGCTACTACCTCGACTCGCAGCAGACCTATCATCTGCTCAGCCGCCTGCAGCGCCTGGCCCAGGCCCGCCTTCAGCCAATGACGCCCGGCGCCCGCAGCCGCCAGTCCAAACGCGAGCTTGAAGCGGCCCGCATGGAGCAGCTGGGCAACCGCTAGCAACGCTCAATACAGCATGGCGACCGCCTCCACCCGCCCCGATTTCAGCGCTTGGAAGGCGTAGTCGCCAGACTGGTTGTGGCGGCAGGCCACCCTGCGCTCGATCACCAGCTGGCGCCGCGCATTATGCGGCGCGGCAAAAAAGCTCAATACCTGGAATTCCTGCGACGGCGCCTCCGGCAGCCCGCTCACCCCATCCTCACGGTAGGCCGCTTGCAGCAGCGAACCGGCGATCAATTGCAGCTGGCCGCCCCGCAGCGGCTCATACACGCGTGCCGCCACCTCGCGCGGCAGCTTGCCCAGCGGTGGAAACGTCACATGCGTGTGGCCGCTGAGAATCAGCTGGGCCAGCTTGCCGCGGTTCTTGTCGCCAAAACGGATCAGCGCCTGCGCCACTTCCTTATCGTTGGACAGATGCAGGGTATGGCTGGGCCGTTCGGGGAAATGAATAGGATGGTGCACGGCCAGAATACGGAAATCGCGCGTCACGCCATCGTCATGCCAGCGGCTCTCGGCGTCGTAGGCCAGCTTTTGCAACTGATTCACGCCCTCCTGCCACGATAGCCAGTTGGGGTCAATGCCGACTTTTCCGACCGCAAAGCTGTTATGCAACCGGTCATCGATGGCGCTGCTCACGGCATGCAGCAGCACCCGCGATTCCGTATGCGGGATCGGAATGCTCAGCGGCGCCAGCGGCCATGCCGATGGAAAAAGCGTATCGCGCATGCCCGTGCGGTGCGCATGCAGGGCTTCCGGCGTGGCGCGCGCCGGAAAACAGCCTGGCCAGGCATCGTGGTTGCCATACAGGGTCAGCATTTGGCTGGCATGCAGGATATTGCAGTATTGCTGCAAATGGTCGTGCGCCGCTTCCAGCGAGGCCAGATCGCCCATGGAACTGAGGTCGCCCGTATCGACCAGCCAGATCTCGCCATCCTGGAACTGGCGGTCCTTCACCAGCTTGCGCAAAAAACTTCGCATGCGGTCATGCGCCCAGGGATCGTGGCCCGCCAAGCCCTGGTGCCACAGCCGCAACAGACTGTCGGCGCGTTCCCGCGCCCCCAGTCCACGCAAGCCGGCGGCCAGCTTGCGCACGGCCTCCTCGGCCTCATGGTCCTCGCGCCCGCCGCCATCGCGGTAATGCATGTCCGAAACATGCACGATATGCAGGAAGGCTTCGTAATCGTCCTCGTCGTCATCGGCTGCCATGCCGTTCTCCTCCGCCTTTTTTAGAAATCCTCGCGCAGCAGTTGCCGCGCGTCCTCGCCCATTTCTCGCCGGATCGCTTCTGCCAGGCGCAACCGCAGCCGCCGCAACCGCTGGCGTTCGCGCGGCGCCAACGCTTCGTGGTCGGCCGCCACATACGCGGAGTCCAGATCGGCCACGCGGGCCAGCAGCAAGCGGTCTTCCTCGTTCACGCCAGCCATCTCGGCCAGGCAGATGCGCAGCATGCGCCGGTACAACAGCGCGCGCTCCTTGCCGGGGCCCTCCTCGGCCACCGTCTGCACGGCATCGGGCACCTCCTCCATGCTCAGCAGTGGCTGCTGGGCGCGGCGCCGGAACAGATCGGCGGCGCGGCGCCGGAACACCGTGAACGCCAGCTTGCGCACCTCGTCCCGGGCCAGCGGCGTGGCGCCCTGCAGACCGCCCAGATAGCTCCAGACGTCGGACAACGTCTGCGCCGCCAGGTCGTCCACCTCCTCGCGCAGGGCGGGAAAACGGTGGTGGCCGAAGCTGCGCAAGGCTTCGTGCAAGCCCTCCAGCTCCTTGCCATACAGTCCTGTGAAAGACATGGGTGCCCCTTGCAGACCAGATAGGCTCAATTTAGACTGGCTTGGCGCGAAAATGTTCACACAAAGTCACCACACCGCAGATGCAGGCAATACCGGCCGTGGCCGGCAATTGGGTACAATAAGTCTTTCCGCCTTTGACCCCTCAACCTTGCCGCAGCCATGAACCAACTCGAACAGCTCAAACAATTCACCACCGTCGTTGCCGACACCGGCGATTTCCAGTCGATCAAGGCTTACACCCCACGCGACGCCACCACCAACCCCTCGCTGATCCTGAAAGCGGTGCAGAAGGACGAATACAAGCCGCTGCTGCAAAAAGCCGTGCGCGACAACCCGAACGCTTCCACCGGCGACATCATCGACCGCCTGCTGATTGCATTCGGCAAGGAAATCCTTGAGGTGATTCCGGGCCGCGTCTCGACCGAAATCGACGCCCGCCTGTCCTTCGACGTCGAAGGCAATATCGCCAAGGGCCGCGAGCTGATCGCCCTGTACGAACAGGCCGGCATCCCGCGCGAACGCGTGCTGATCAAGATCGCCTCCACCTGGGAAGGCATCCGCGCCGCCGAAGTGCTGGAAAAAGAAGGCATCCGCTGCAATATGACGCTGCTGTTCTCGCTGGCCCAGGCCATTGCCTGCGCCGAAGCGGGCGCCCAGCTGATTTCGCCCTTCGTCGGCCGCATCTACGACTGGTACAAGAAATCCACCGCCATCGACTACCAGGGCGCCGAAGACCCGGGCGTGCAATCGGTCAAGCGCATCTACAACTACTACCGCAAATTCGGCTACAAGACCGAAGTGATGGGCGCCAGCTTCCGCAACACCAGCCAGATCCTGGAACTGGCCGGCTGCGACTTGCTGACCATTAGCCCCGACCTGCTGCAAAAGCTGGCCGACGACAGCGCCCCGGTCGAGCGCAAGCTCAGCGCCGACAACCTGCCGGCGGCCGGCATCATCAAGCTCAGCGTCGACGAAAAGACCTTCCGCTTCATGCTCAACGAAGACGCCATGGCCACCGAAAAGCTGGCCGAAGGCATCCGCGCCTTCTGCGCCGACTCCGGCAAGCTCAAACAAATGATCACCGCCCTGCGCTAAGCCTGGCTTAGCCGCGGCACCACAGCCGAGCCCGTGTCCACCTTGGGGTCAGACCCCAATCGGACACGGGCTCGGCTGTTTTTGTTTGCCGCGTATCAATGCCTGCCTTTGGACACCGACTAGAGTGAAGTTTCCTGAACGCAAAAGGAGACGACCATGGCGCGCGCTATCATTTGCCAAGGCGACCCGACCTCACACGGCGGCCAAGTTTTGGAAGGCAGTCCGGATGCGACCATCGATGGCCGCCTCATCGCACTGCGTGGACACTTAACTTACTGTCCTTTGTGCAAGGGCAAGTTCCCGATCAGCGAAGGACTGGACTTTCATACTTTCGGCGGCCTGGGCACGGCCGTTGAGGGAATGAAGACCGGTTGCGGCGCCATCCTGATTGCGACTCAGCACCAAATGACGGTTGATAATCAACCCGGCGCGAGCGCTACCGCACACAGTAAGGCAGAAAGGTCCGACAAGCATACGGCTATTGCTACGTCAGTGAAGCCTCCCGCCACCGCAAACATTGCCTTGGTCTACGTTCCGCACAAACGATTAAATGCGATGGCCAGCGCTTCCTTCGAGCATTGGCGAAAGACCACAACACATCGGTGGCGGACGTATTAAGCAAAGAAGTAATCAAAGGCAATCCCTCCTTATACGGGAACGGTTCGCTGACACTGCAGGACGCCTACGAGAGAATGTCCGCCGCAATGGCTGGGGGGCAGCAATATGCTGACGAGGCTAGAAATTTATCGCAGGCGAAATAACCCATGATGAAAAATTTTATACCCGCCTTATTGCTTATTTCTCTCAACTCGCATGCGCAATTCATGCAGGCAGAAGGAGAATTTTCTTCCAAATCCACGCACCTTAAAACGCTCTTGCTGGACCCAGAACAAGGCATTGTAGCCGCGTCGGCAACTATCACTGAAGGGGCTTGCTTAGGCCGTATTGCCGGAGTTGGGAAAATTCATGGAAGGACGCTTTTGCTTAAGCCTTACGTAAAAGCCGAAGGTGGGGAGCAATGCGTGCTGCAAATATCCTTTGACCAGAAATGGGCCAAGGGCAAGGTCGTTGAAGGCAAAAATTGCGCGGCCTACCATGGTGCCTCCTGCGGCTGGGAGAACCAAGAGGTACGGCGCAAAACTCCTTAGTAATTGACCGGCATCCATAGCCAAGCCCCCGCATCGCCACTCTCCCCCTTTGCCGCCCCGCCCACCTTTTTGCGGGAAATTTTCCCACCGGCATGTACAAAACGTTACATTTGACACTGTTATACAATGTTCCGCACCTTCCTTGCTTCAAGTCAAGGGAAGCATTATTTGTTTAACTTCACCTCACGAGACATCCATGAGATCTGTCCCTCGTTACACGCCCCTGGCTGCCGCCATTGTTTCCCTCACCCTGCTGGCAGCTTGCGGCGACAAAAAAAACGCCAGTAACGCGCCGCCACCTCCTCCCACCGTTTCGGTCGTCACCGTAGCCGCCGCCAGCGTCGCCATCAGCGACGAGCTGCCAGGACGCGTGGAGGCGTCGCGCATCGCGCAAGTACGCGCGCGTACCCCCGGCATCGTGCTGCAGCGCGTCTTCAAGGAAGGCGGCGATGTGAAGGCCGGCGAAACCCTGTTCCGCATCGACCCGGCCCAGACCCAGGCCACCTTCGACAGCGCCGGCGCCACCGTGGCCAAGGCCGAGGCCAACCTGGCCCAGGCCGAGCTGAAAGTGAAACGCTATAAGCCGCTGCTGGCCGCGCAAGCCGTCAGCCAGCAGGAATACGACGATGCGCTGACCGCGCAGAAGCAGGCCAGCGCCGATCTGGCGACGGCCCGCGCCACACGCCAGACCGCCAGCCTGAACCTGGGCTATACCACCGTGACCGCGCCGATCTCCGGCCGCGTCGGCCGCGCGCTCGTCACCGAAGGCGCGCTGGTGGGCCAGGGCGAAGCGACGCCGCTGGCCGTGGTGCAGCAGCTCGATCCGATCTATGTGACCGTGACCCAGTCCTCCACCGAGCTGCTGCGCCTGAAACAGGCGCTGGCTGACGGTAAGCTGAAAAGCGCCGGCAAGGACCAGGCGCGCGTGACCCTCGTGACCGAGGATGGCCGCGAATACCCGGCTGTCGGCAAACTGCTGTTCTCCGACGTGGCGGTGGATGAAAGCTCCGGTTCCGTCTCGATGCGCGCCGAATTCCCGAATCCGAACCGCAATCTGCTGCCCGGCATGTATGTGCGCGCCCACCTGGAACAGGGCGTGAACGAGGCCGCCATCACCGTGCCGCAGCAGGCCGTGGTGCGCGGCGCGGAAGGCGCGACCGTCATGATCGTGGGCGCCGACAACAAGGTGACGGCGCAGCCGGTGAAGGCCGACGCCTCGCAGGACAACCGCTGGATCATCAACTCCGGCCTGAAAGGCGGTGAACGCATCATCGTGGAAGGCTTCCAGAAGGCCAAGCCGGGCGGCAAGGTCAATCCGGTGCCATGGCAAGGTCCAGCCGCTGCCAAAGGCGGCGCGCCAGCGGCAGCACCGGCTAACGGCGCCGCCGCTTCCGCTCCTGCGGCAAGCGCCAAGTAAGGGGACGCAATGGCAAAATTCTTTATCGATCGCCCGGTATTCGCCTGGGTGATCGCCCTCTTTATCCTGCTTGGCGGCGCGCTCGCCATCACCATGCTGCCGGTGGCGCAATATCCGACCATCGCGCCGCCGTCCATCGTCATCAACGCCACTTATCCAGGCGCCACCGCCCAGGTGCTGGACGATGCCGTCACCAGCGTCATCGAACAGGAGATGAACGGGGCCGACGGCCTGCAATACGTCGAGTCGCAGAGCGAGGCCAATGGCCAGGTGACGATCACCGTGACCTTCCAGCCCGGCACCAATCCCGACCTGGCCGCGGTGGACGTGCAAAACCGCATCAAGCGCGTGGAGTCGCGCCTGCCGCAGGCCGTGACCCAGCAGGGCGTGCAGGTGAACAAGGCGCGCTCCAACATCCTGATGTTCGTCGGCCTGACTTCGACCGATGGCAAGATGGACCCGACCGCCATCGGCGACTATATGGCGCGTAATGTGGTCAACGAGATCAAGCGCCTGCCAGGCGTCGGCCAGGCCCAGCTCTTCGGCACCGAGCGCGCCATGCGCGTCTGGGTCGATCCCAACAAGCTGGTGGGCTACAAGCTGAATATGGCGGACGTGACGGCCGCCATCCGCCAGCAAAATGCGCAGGTGGCATCGGGCACCATCGGCGACCTGCCGAACCCCGCCTCGCAGACCTATAACGCGCCGGTGGTGGTGACGGGCCAGCTCAGCTCCATCGAGGAATTCGGCAAGATCGTGCTGCGCGCCAATCCGAACGGCGCCACCGTGCGCCTGTCGGACGTGGCCCGCATCGAACTTGGCGGCGCCAGCTACGGCATCAGCGCCCGCCTGAGCGGCAAGCCCTTCGTCGCCATCGCCGTGCAGCAGTCGCTGACCGGCAACGCCCTGGCCACCGCCAACCTGGTGCGCGCCAAGATGGAAGAACTGTCCAAGTACTTCCCGCCCGGCCTGGAATACACCGTGCCTTACGATACCTCGCTCTTCGTCAAGATCTCCATCGAGGAAGTGGTGAAGACGCTGTGCGAAGCGGTGCTGCTGGTGTTCCTGGTGATGTACCTGTTCCTGCAGAACTTCCGCTACACCCTGATTCCGACCATCGTGGTGCCGGTCGCCCTGATGGGCACCTTCGCCGCCATGCAGGTGTTCGGCTTCTCGATCAACGTGCTGACCATGTTCGGCATGGTGCTGGCCATCGGCATCCTGGTGGACGACGCCATCGTGGTGGTGGAGAACGTGGAGCGCATCATGAGCGAGGAAGGCCTGTCGCCGCGCGATGCGACGCGCAAAGCCATGTCGCAGATCACCGGCGCCATCATCGGCATCACCCTGGTGCTGATCGCCGTGTTCATCCCGATGGCCTTCTTCGGCGGCGCGGTGGGCGCGATCTACCGCCAGTTCTCGCTGTCCATGGTCTCGGCCATGGTGTTCTCGGCCCTGATGGCCCTGACCCTGACCCCAGCCCTGTGCGCCACCATGCTGAAACCGGTGCAGGCCGGCCACCATGTCGAAAAACGCGGCTTCTTCGGCTGGTTCAACCGCCGCTTCGCCGTCACCGCCACCGGCTACCAGGGCATGGTCGCCAAGATGCTGACGCGCACCGGCCGCTTCATGCTGGTCTTCCTCGCCATTCTCGGCATCGTCGGCTATCTGTTCGCGCGCCTGCCCTCCTCCTTCCTGCCGAACGAGGACCAGGGCTATATCGTGACCAACGTCCAGCTGCCGCCAGGCGCTTCGCGCAGCCGCGCCGAAGCCGTGCTGGCCAAGGTCGACGAATATTTCCGCGCCCAGCCCGGCGTGGCGCGCACCATCGCGGTGGCCGGCTTCAGCTTCTCGGGCAATGGCCAGAACGCCGGCCTGGTGTTCGTGCCGCTCAAGGACTGGAGCGAGCGTGGTCCGGACCAGTCGGCATCGGCCATCGCCGGCAAGGCGCTGGGCGCGCTGTCCGGCATCGCCGACGCCATCGTCTTCCCGCTCAGCCCTCCGCCGATCCGCGAACTGGGCAACGCCACCGGCATCACGGCCCGCCTGCAGGACCGCAGCTCGCAAGGCCACGCCGCCCTGATCGCCGCGCGCAACCAGCTGCTGGGCATGGCCGGCAAGAGCGCGGTGCTGAAAGGCCTGCGCCCCGAAGGCCTGGAAGACGCGCCGCAGCTGCAACTCGATATCGACCGCGAGAAAGCCAACGCCCTGGGCGTGAACTTCGCCGACATCAACAGCACCATGTCGAGCGCGCTCGGTTCCTCGTATGTCAACGACTTCACCAACAGCGGCCGCCAGCAGCGCGTCATCGTGCAGGCCGACGAGACGCGCCGCCTGCAGCCGGAAGACCTGCTGCGCCTGCAGGTGCGCAGCAGCAGCGGCACCATGGTGCCGTTCTCCTCCTTCGCCAGCACGCGCTGGATCAACGGCGCGGTACAACTGGTGCGCTACAACGGCTATCCCGCCGTGAAGCTGACCGGCGACGCAGCCCCTGGCCACAGCACCGGCGAGGCGATGGAAGAGCTGCTGCGCCTGGCCGAGCAGCTGCCGCCCGGCTTCGGCATCGAATGGACCGGCCAGTCGCTGGAAGAACGCATCTCCGGCTCGCAGGCGCCGGCGCTGTTCGCCCTGTCGCTGCTGGCCGTCTTCCTGGTGCTGGCCGCGCTGTATGAGAGCGAATCGATTCCGGTGGCCGTGCTGCTGGTGGTGCCGCTCGGCGTGCTGGGCGCCCTGCTCGGCGCCCACCTGCGCGACCTGCCCAACGACGTCTACTTCAAGGTCGGCCTGATCGCCATCATCGGCCTGTCGGCCAAGAACGCGATCCTGATCATCGAATTCGCCAAGGACTTGCAGGCGCAAGGCATGGGCCTGGTGGAAGCCACGCTGGAAGCGGTGCATCTGCGCTTCCGCCCCATCATCATGACTTCGCTCGCCTTCATCCTCGGCGTGCTGCCGCTGGTGATCGCCTCCGGCGCCGGTTCGGCCAGCCAGCGCGCCATCGGTACCGGCGTGATGGGCGGCATGATCACGGCCACGGTGCTGGCGGTGTTCCTGGTGCCGGTCTTCTTCGTCGTGGTGCGCAAGATATTCAAGGGAAGCGAACGCCAGCGCCGTCTGGCCGCGCATGAACTGGACCTGCCGGAGAACAAAGCATGATGAAACGTAGTCCCCTGAAACCGGCGCTGGCCCTGATGCTGGCTGCAGGCCTGCTGTCGGCCTGCTCGCTGGCGCCGACCTACCAGCGCCCCGCCGCGCCGGTGGCGGCCGAATTCCCGGCCGTGCCGCCGGCCGGCGGCGCGCAAGCGCAGCCGGCAGCGGCAGCCGATGCCAAGACCGCGGTCGATACCGGCTGGCGCGAATACTTCGCCGATGCGCGCCTGCAGCAGCTGATCGCCGCCGCGCTGGACAACAACCGCGACCTGCGTGTGGCCGTGCTGCGCATGGAAGAGGCGCGCGCCGCCTACGACATCCAGTCGGCCGACCGTCTGCCCAATCTGAACGTGGGCCTGTCCGAAACGCGCGGCAAGACCCCGGCCTCGGTATCCAGCAACGGCCAGATCACCCGCAACCAGCGCTATGACGCCAACCTGGCGATTCCCGCTTTCGAGCTGGACTTCTTCGGCCGCGTGAAAAGCCTGAGCGACGCCGCCCTGGCCAGCTACCTGGCCACCGACGAAGCACGTCAGTCGGCGCAGATCGGCATCGTGGCCGAAGTGGCGAAAGCCTACTTCACCGAACGCGCCTTCGCCGAACAGTACGCGCTGGCCCAGCGCACCTATGAAGCGCGCAAGCGCACCTTCGACCTGACGCAGCAGCGGGTCGACGTGGGCGCCTCCTCGCGTCTCGACCTGCGCTCCAACGAGACGCTGATGGAAACGGCGCGCGCCTCGGCCCTGGCGCTGGCGCGCCAGCGCGCCCAGGCCGCCAATGCCCTGACCCTGCTGGTGGGCCAGGGCGTGAACGCCGATGGCGCCATGGCCAGCGACGCGCAGATCGACGCCATGAGCGCCTTGCCCGCCGGCCTGCCGTCCGACCTGCTGGCGCGCCGGCCCGACATCCGCGCCGCCGAGCAGCGCCTGCAGGCGGCCAATGCGAATATCGGCGCGGCGCGCGCGGCCTTCTTCCCGCGCGTCTCGCTGACGGCGGCGATCGGCAGCGCCAGCCCGAGCTTCTCCGGTCTGTTCGACAGCAGCACCGGCAGCTGGTCCTTCGTGCCCCAGCTGACCCTGCCGATTTTCGACGCCGGCCGCAACAAGGCCAACCTCAAGCTCAGCGAAGTGCGCAAGAACATCGCCGTGGCGGACTACGAGAAGTCGATCCAGATCGCCTTCCGCGAAGTCGCCGACGCGCTGGCTGCGCGCACCTATCTGGGCGAGCAGGTGGCGGCGCAGCGCGCCATCCAGGAAGCGCAAAGCGAGCGTCTGCGCCTGCTGCAGCTGCGCTTTGAAAACGGCGTCGCCAGCTCGCTCGACGTGCTGGACGCCCAGCGCGAACTGTTCAGCGCCGAGCAGTCGCTGGTGCAGGCCCGCCTGCTGCGCGCCACCAGCGCCGTCGACCTGTACCGCGCCCTCGGCGGCGGTTTGAAGTAAATACAAGTCTGGGCGGCAGGCGGCCGGATGCAGTTTCCGGCCGCCTGCCTGCCTTCCCTGCCAGCTTCTCCATCAAGACTGAAGGCTAAGCGCACATGACAACCCTGCTCGCCTCCCTGCAAGACCTGAACCGCGTACTCGAAGGCGCCCGCTTCCTGGCCGGCTACAACTTTGAAGTGACGGCCTGCGCCGCCGGCGAATGCGAGCTGCTGGTGCCTTTCAAGCCGGAACTGGAGCGGCCGGGCGGCATCGTCAGCGGCATGACCATCATGGGCGCGGCCGATGTCGCCATGTGGCTGGCCATCATGACCCAGCGCGGCACGGAAGAACATTGGGTGACATCGGATATGAAGACGGCCTTCCTGCGCGCCGGCATCGGCGAAGCGCTACGATGCAGGGCACGCGTGCTGCGGATGGGGCGCCGCAGCGCTTACGGCAGTGTTGAAACCTTCGGCCAGGCGGGCCAGTTGCTGGCCCACCATGTACTGAGCTACGCCAAGGCCAGCGAGCCGGAAACGCCGCGTTAGCAGCCGGCCAAGGCTGGCCGCATCAGGTATCCATGGGAACCTGGTCCCAATCCTCGGCAACCCCATACATCCAGTCCAGGGCGCGGCGCCGCTCGCGGATGATGCTCTCGTTCAGGACGCAGGCCTCGCCGACGAGGCGGCAATTGACCGCGTACCAGTGCATCCGGTAGATCAGGTCCGCCTGCTGCTGGATTTCGCTCATCGGCCGCAGCTGGGCAGCCTGGATGAATTCCCTCTCCCCTTCGCCAAACGGCGTACGATCGGCCAGGTCCTCGTCGCAGGGACGGGTATGGTCAAGCTCTGTCATGCCCAAGGCCCAGGCCAGGGACTGTGCCGCTTCCGCCTGCCATGTCAGGTCGATCTTCTGCTGCTCGGTAAGCTCTCCCGATGCCAGAATTTTCTTGGCCGTACTGCCAAGAATATCCAATAGTCCAAGCTGCGCCAGTCCTTCCCGTGCTTCGGCAATCGGATAGTCATAGCCTATCCGTATCATGTAGGACAGGGCGACCAGCTGTTTCGCCACGTCGCTCGCGCTTCTGGGTTCCACCTCCTCAAGGGACTCGATGCAAGGCAGGTGGGGGTTGACGCCAACGCCCAAGGTCCGCAGCTGCTCTTCATTTTGCGACTTCAAATATTCCATGGATCTCACTTTCAAATAATTGCCATACTGCGCTGGACAATCGGCAGCCAGCGCCCGCAAGACTGTAAACTATTTGGCAAGCGATGTCAGACCGATCCCTGCTATTGCCATTTTTCTCTTCCTATCCCCGGAGCCGCATATGAGCGCCAACGCCAACCACGAACCCGACCACTACCGCTTCCACCACCAGCACGAGCATCTGAGCAAGACCTTCGGCAGCGACCGTTTTGGCCTGCGTGCCGAAGCGTTTGCGCGCTTCTTCGGCACCCCGCTCTTCCTCGGCGTGCAGACCATCGGCGTGATCCTGTGGATCGTGGCCAATCTGATGGGTTTCGCCCATTTCGACCAATATCCCTTTATCCTCCTCAATCTGGCCTTCAGCGTGCAGGCCGCGTATGCCGCACCGCTGATCCTGCTGGCGCAGACGCGCCAGGCCGAACGCGACAAGGCGCATGCCGATGCCGACGCCCGCCACCGCGAAGCGCTGGCCCTGGCCGCCGCGCGCCATTCGACGCAGATGATGGAACTGCTCAGGCAAAACACCGCGCTGACCGAAGCCACCAAGCAAATGGCCGAGCGCATCGACCACCTGACGGCCGAGCTGCACCAGCGCCTGCTGCCGCAGTCCTGATTTCTGGCGTCCTGGTACAAGCGCGGCGCGGCGCGCGCCGCTACAATGGCGTCTTGCATGAATAGGTAAACGCCATGGACTCCCCGATCACCATCCGCCTCGGCGCGCGTGCGCGCCAGCGCATCGCCAGCGACGGTTTGCAGGCCGCCGACATCGCCCTCATCCCCGCCGCCGCCGGCGGGCCGAAAGGCTTGATCCTGCACGGCATCGACTGCTGGCTGTTCGGCGACTGGCTGAAACAGGCGCCGCGCGAACGGCGCCTGATCGGCGCGTCCATCGGCGCCTGGCGCATGGCGGCATCGGCCTTTGCCGATCCGCTGGCGGCGCACCGCCGCCTGGCCTACCACTACATCCACCAGACCTATCCGGCCAAGGTGGATGCGGCCTACGTCAGCCGCAACTGCCGCGCCCTGCTCGACAATGTGCTCGATGGACGCGGCCTGGAAATGCTGGCCAATCCCCACTACCTGCTGACGGTGCTGGCCATCCGCGGCACCGGCGCGCTGGCGCAGACGGGCGGCAGCCGCTGGCGCGAAACGGCGGGCTTCCTGCGCGCGGCGGCCGGCAACTTCGTCTCGCGCAGCAAGCTGGCAGGCCTGATGGACCGCGTGGTCTTCCACAATGCGCGCGACGACGCGGCCTGGCTGCGCACCGAGTTCGATGCCTTCCCCTCGCACTTCGTCGGCCTCGACGCCGCCAATCTGCAGGATGCGCTGCTCGCCTCCGGCTCCATTCCGCTGGTGCTGCAGGCGGTGCGCGATATCGCCGGCGCGCCGCCCGGCAATTACTGGGACGGTGGCTTGATCGACTACCACCTGCACCTGCCTTACCAGCGCGATCCCGGCCTGGTGCTGTATCCGCACTTCTCCGACCACATCGTGCCCGGTTGGCTCGACAAGTCCCTGCCCTGGCGCCGCGCGCGCGATGCCGCGCTGGAGAACGTGATCCTGGTCTCGCCCTCGCCCTCGTTCCAGGCGCGCCTGCCCAATGGCCGCCAGCCCGACCGCAAGGACTTCCAGCACTACGGCCAGGACCACGCGGCACGCATCCGCGACTGGAGCCAGGCCGTGGGCGAAAGCGAACGCATGGCCGAAGCCCTGGCGCGCTGGGTCGAAAAGCCCGACCTCAGACAGGCTGCCGCCTTCTGAACCCAAGCACCATTTGTTGCGAAATGGCAACGACTCACACACAAGCCCTCGCTTCCAAAAACGGTATCGGCGCATACTAAGTAGCTAGTTTTGCGGTCCCGGCGCGAGTCCGGGCCATGCCGATTCCTGAACGGGGGCTTTCATGAGTTTTCTGTCGAATATGCGCATCGCCGCGCGGCTTGCCGCCGGCTTCGCCATTGTCCTGCTGCTGGCGGCCTGCGCCACCGGATACGCCCTGATCCATGCGCGCGACACAGCCGCCGCCACGCGCGAAATGATGGCCAAGCCCCTGACCAAGGAACGCATCGTCTCCGACTGGTATGTGCTGATCTATTCAGCCGTGGCGCGCACCGCCCTGATCGCGCGCAGCAGCGACGAAACCCTGGGCACCACCTTCGCCGACGTGATCGCCGCCAGCACCAAGAAAGGCGGCGAGCTGCTGAAAAGCGTGGAAGGCATGCTCGAAAGCGAAGAGGAAAAAGCCATCTTCAAGGACGCCTTGAAGCTGCGCGTGGTCTACCAGGATGCCAAGACCAAGATCACCGAAGCGCGCAAGACGGGGGATGCGGCCGCGGCGGAGCGCATGTACAAGGACGTCTTCTCGCCCGCCGCCGACGCCTACCAGAACAAGGTGCAGGCCCTGCTGGCCTTCCAGCGCAAGGCCATCGACGATACCGCCCACGCCATCGACAACGCGAACACCCGCAGCACGCGGCTGGTGCTGATCCTCGGCGTGCTGCTGCTGGCGGCCGGCGCCGCCGGCGCCTATGCCATCTCGCGCAGCATCACCGTGCCGCTGTCCTCGGCCTTGAATATCGCCAACACCGTGGCCGACGGCGACCTCACGCTGACCTTCTCCGACAAGCACGCGCGCGACGAAATCGGCGACCTGATGGTGGCGCTCAAAGCCATGAACGACTCGCTGCGGCGCGTGGTCAGCGAGGTGCAAACCGGCACCCACACCATCGCCACCGCCTCCAGCGAAATCGCCTCCGGCAATCTGGACCTGTCCTCGCGCACTGAGGAGCAAGCCAGCTCGCTGGAGGAAACCGCCTCCTCGATGGAGGAACTGACCTCCACCGTGCGCCAGAACGCCGACAACGCCCAGCAAGCCAACCAGCTGGCGCAAGCCGCCTCCGACGTGGCCGCGCGCGGCGGCGACATCGTCGGCCAGGTGGTCAGCACCATGGGTTCCATCGACGCCTCGGCGCGCAAGATCGTGGACATCATCGGCACCATCGACGGCATCGCCTTCCAGACCAATATCTTGGCGCTCAACGCGGCGGTGGAAGCGGCGCGCGCCGGCGAACAGGGACGCGGCTTCGCCGTCGTCGCCTCCGAGGTGCGCAATCTGGCGGCGCGCAGCGCGGCGGCGGCCAAGGAAATCAAGGAACTGATCGGTAATTCGGTGGAACAGGTGGACATCGGCGCGCGCCTGGTGCAGCAGGCCGGATCGACCATGGGCGAAGTGGTGGACAGCGTGCGCCGCGTCAGCGACGTGATCGCCGAAATCACCGCCGCCAGCCGTGAACAAAGCATCGGTATCGACCAGGTGAATGAAGCCATCACGCAGATGGACCAGGTCACGCAGCAGAACGCCGCGCTGGTGGAAGAAGCGGCGGCGGCAGCGGCCAGCATGCAGGAGCAAGCCGCCAGCCTGGCTGCCGTGGCCTCGTCCTTCAAGCTTGGCTCGGACGGCTCGCCGTATCGCGCCGCCCCCGCAACCGTCGCCAGCAAACCCGCCAAGCCGATGGCGCCGCCGCCGCGCGCCGCCATCGCCGCGCCGGCACGCAGCAAACCCAAAGCCTCCGCCGCCAACGCGGCCGGCAGCGCCGCCAAGCCGGCTGCGCGCAGCACCGCGAAAGCAGCAGCCCCCGTGAATACCGCCGACGGGGAGTGGGAAGAGTTTTGAACGCATTCCCTGAGCGCTCATTGCCCGCATGGCAATGCTGCGCTACCATCTACGTATGGACCGCATTTACTCGATCAATCCTGAGAGGATCGCATGGTGCTGCGCAGACTTTGGCATCACCGTGGAACAGCTCGCCATTGAAAATGCGATTCCGGCAGCCAACCTTGAACGGGTGCTGTCCCAGGACGACGGAAGCGGCCTGACTTTCAAACAGCTGAGCAAAATCGCGGCATACTTTGGCCGAGGCGTGCTTTTCTTTTTGGAACAAGGCGCCTTACACTTCGAGCAAGTACACACCCCGGCCTTCCGCACGCTGGCCAATCAGAAACCGGAATTATCGGCGAAACTGAAGCTTTTCATTGAGCGCGTTGAACAGCAAAGGGATGTGTTCCTATCCTTGCGTGAAGAGATGAGCAGCGACGATCTGCCCCGCTTCGAACATCCTGCATTCGCTGCTGAAGATATCGCTACTTCTGCACACCTTGCCCGCAAATGGCTGGGATTGGCCGCGCATAACTCCTTTGACACCTATCGCGCAGCCATCGAAAAGAAAGGAATCCTGGTATTCCGCAGCAACGGCTATAACGGAAAGTGGCAGATCGCCAGCGAAAGCCCGATTCAAGGTTTTACCTTGTATGAGGAAAACTGTCCGGTCATCGTCGTAAGGAAAATGCGCACCGAAGCTAGGCAGACCTTCACTTTGGCGCATGAGCTTGGTCACCTCCTGCTGCACCGCGCCAGCGCGATTGATGACGCATCAGATCTGCTGTCACAACACGGCATTGAGCACGAGGCGAACGCCTTTGCAGGGCATTTTCTCGTTCCAAACGAATTCCTGCAGCAGATTCGTGATGATACGCGGCCGGATAGTGCCGCATCATTTGATGCCTGGCTTCTGCCTCAGTGCCAAGCATGGGGCATCAGTGCTGAAGTCATTTTGCGCCGCTTGATGGACTCCGGGCGCCTGCCGCAAAAACAGTATGCGGCATATCGCGCCTGGAGGGAAAGCCTGCCTGCGCCGGATGCGGATCGCGCCGCCAGAATTTACCGGCACAGAGAACCCAAGCACATCTTTGGCGAAACCTTCGTACGCGCCGTTTTGGATGCTCTGAATGGGCGCCGTATCTCGCTTTCAAAAGCAAGCAGTTATCTGGATGGTCTAAAGCTCAATGACCTGAATGAGCTAGAAAAGCACTATGCTGGTCTTTGATACGTCCTCGATCATTTACGCCTGGGACAATTACCCTCAAGATCAATTTCCGACTCTCTGGAACTGGCTTGCCCAGGAACTGAATGCCAGCCGTATCTGCCTATCCGAAGTAGTCTCAACTGAGGTTCTTGGCGTTTCGCCAGAGTGCAGCCACTGGCTGCACTCCTTAACAGTAAGCTACTTGCCGATAAATGATGCAGTTTTGCAGGAAGCATTGCGCCTTAAAGCGCTTCTACAGATTGGCGCGCATTATCAAGGCGGAGTTGGCGAAAACGATCTGCTCGTAATCGCCACAGCCAAGCAGCACAACGCTGAACTGATCACCAACGAAGCCGTCCAAAGAACCCTGCCGAAATTAAGGGCTAACTATAAAATCCCAGCGGTTTGCGACCTGCCCACGGTGGAAGTCGACTGTTGCAGCTTCCTTGACTTCATGCGCCGCTCGAAAGTGGTATTCGGCTGAGTTCAGTCGGCCAAGAACATCTGCTGCAGGTCGTTAAGGAAACGCTGGCCCAGTTCCGTGGGCTTGATCAGCAGGTGGTCGCGGTAGAGCAGGCCTTTGGATTCGGCTTCGTTGAGCGCCTTCTCGATGGTGTTCATGGTCGTGCCGGTGCGCTCGGCGAACAGATTGGGCGAGAAGCCACCCTGCAGGCGCAGGGCGTTGAGCATGAACTCGAAGCCCATTTCGCCGCGTCCGATCTCATGCTCTTCCTGCACTGGGGTGCCGGCCGCCATCTGTTCCATATAGGTCTTGGGCTGCTTGTAGCGCGCCTGGCGCAGCACGCGGTGCGGGAAGGACAGCTTGGAGTGCGCGCCCGCGCCGATGCCCAGATAATCGCCGAACTGCCAGTAGTTCAGATTGTGGCGCGCCTGGTGGCCCGGCTGGGCATAGGCCGACACCTCGTAATGGCCGTAACCGGCGGTGGCCGTCATCTCGGCCACCAGATCCTGCATGTCGGCGCTCAAGTCATCGTCCGGCAGCTGCGGCGGGTATTTGGCGAACAGGGTGTTCGGCTCCATCGTCAGGTGGTACAGCGACAGATGGGGCGGACGGAAGGACAGCGCCGTTTCCAGATCGCGGCGCGCCTCGTCCAGCGTCTGCGAAGGCAGCGCGTACATCAGGTCCAGATTGAAATTGTCGAAGTTGGCCTGCGCGATTTCCACCGCGCGCCGCGCTTCGCCATCGTCATGGATGCGGCCCAGCGCCTTCAAGTGCTGGGCGTTGAAGCTCTGGATGCCGATCGACAGGCGGTTGATGCCGCTGGCGCGATAGGACTTGAACTTCTCCGCCTCGAAGGTGCCGGGATTGGCTTCCATCGTGATCTCGCAGGCGCCGTCCAGCGGCAGCAGGGTGCGCAGGTCCGACAGCAGCCGGTCCAGGCCCGCGGCCGACATCAGGCTGGGCGTGCCGCCGCCGATGAAAACGGTATAAATCTTTCGGCCCCAGATCAGCGGCAGCGACATTTCCAGGTCGGCGCGCAGGGCCGCCAGATAGGCTTCTTCCAGATTTTCGTCCGCCTTCGCCTCGTGCGAGTTGAAGTCGCAATAAGGACATTTGCGCACGCACCAGGGCCAGTGGATGTACAGCGACAGCGGCGGCAACGCGCTCAGGTTCAGCGCGCCCGGCTGCAGATACTGCAGGGCGACGCCGGCAGCGCCGCTCACGCCGCTGGAACCATTCGGACTGGAAGGTGTGGACACCGGCTTGCTGCCCACCGGCTTAATCGGGATCATTTCTTCAGCTTCTCAACCAACAGATGCAAAGCCTGGCCGCGGTGGGACAGGCGGTTCTTCTCTTCGGCCGCCAGTTCGGCGGCGCATTTGCCCAGTTCCGCGATGTAGAAATGCGGATCGTAGCCAAAGCCGCCGTTGCCGCGCGCCTCGGCGATGATCTCGCCATTCCAGCGCGCGTCGGCGATCACCGGCTGCGGATCGTCGGCATGGCGCACGAAGACCAGCACGCAGTAGTAGTAAGCCGACTTGTCGGCATGCGTAGCCAAGTCGGCGATCAGCTTTTCGCTGTTGCGCGCGTCCGATTTCGGCTCGCCCGCGAAGCGCGCAGAGAACACGCCGGGCGCGCCGCCCAGCGCATTGACGCAAACGCCGGAATCGTCGGCCAGCGCCGGCAGGCCGGTCAGGCGCGACGCATGGCGCGCCTTGGTCAGTGCATTTTCAACAAAAGTGAAATAAGGCTCATCCGCCTCCGGCACATCGTACTCGCCCTGGGCGTGCACGCTGAAACCGACAGTGGACAGCAGTTCATTGAATTCTTTGAGTTTGCCCGGATTGTTCGAGGCGAGGATAAGCTTTTGCATGCCGCTATTTTACTCCGCCAGTCCCAGTGCCTGCTTTTGCAGCTTGATCAGGTCGCGGATGCCGCCGTCGGCCAGGTCGAGCAGGCGGTTCATCACGGCGCGGTCGAACGCCTCGCCTTCGGCCGTGCCCTGAACTTCAATGAAATGGCCGCTCTCGGTCATGATGATGTTCATATCGGTGTCGCAGCCCGAATCTTCCACATAGTCCAGGTCCAGCACCGGCATGCCCTGATACACGCCGACCGAAATGGCGGCGACGAAGTGGCGCAGCGGCACGGCGGCCAGCGCGCCGGACGCCACCAGCTTGCCGAAGGCGTCATAGGCGGCGACCATGGCGCCGGTGATGGAGGCGGTGCGGGTGCCGCCGTCGGCCTGGATCACGTCGCAATCCAGGTGCAGGGTGCGCTCGCCGAAAGCCTCCAGGTCGAAGGCGGCGCGCAGCGAGCGGCCGATCAGGCGCTGGATTTCCTGGGTGCGGCCGCTTTGCTTACCCTTGGCCGCTTCGCGGTCCATGCGCGAATGGGTGGAGCGCGGCAGCATGCCGTATTCGGCCGTCAGCCAGCCCTGGCCTTTGCCCTTCAGGAAGCCGGGCACCTTCTCTTCGATGCTGGCGGTGCAGATCACCTTGGTGTCGCCGCATTCGATCAGCACCGAACCTTCGGCATGCTTGGTGTAGTTGCGGGTCAGGCGCACGGCGCGCAGGGCATCGACGGCGCGGCCGCTGGGACGGGATTCAAAACTCATTCTTTGTTGTCTTTCCGTAGTATTTGCGAGGATTTCTCGATTGCCCCGCGGATTTCCGCGATGGCGCGTTCTATTTCGGCTTCGTCGAAGGCGTCGGCGGCAGTTTTCCCGGAGGAGGGCCGCGCCCCGGCTTGCGGACCATGGATCGTGGTGCTGAGCAGGTCGGCCGGCAGCGTTTCGGTCGAGATCACGGTGGAGGCGTCGCCCGCCAGGGGCGGCACGCTGTCCGCCACGCTGCTGCCCTGCCACATGATGGCCAGCGCGGTCGCATTATCGCTGGCGGCGCCGCCGCGCGACAAGGCCGTCTGCAGCATATCGGGCACGGCGCGCACCACGGTCTGGGCGAACAGGCGCTGTGCCAGCTCCTCGTCCGTCAGCATGGACCACAAGCCATCCGAGCATAATAACACCACGTCGCCCGGCAGCAGGCTGGCGCGGCGCGACACTTCCACCTTGGGCGGCGTGGACGCACCCAGGCAGTTATACAGCTTGTTGCGGTCGGGATGGGTGGCGCGCGCCGAGGGCGGCACCAGGCCTCTGTCGATCAGGCTTTCCACATGCGAGTGATCGCGCGTGCGCCCCAGCAGCTGTCCGCCGCGCAGCCAGTACAGGCGCGAATCGCCGCAATGCGCCCAGGTCGCCATATTGTGCTGGACCAGGCAGGCCACCACCGTGGTGCGCGGCGTATCGGCCAATTGATGCACATTGCGGTAGCGGTGGATTTCGCGGTGGGCGGCGTGCAGCGCGTCTTCCAGAAAGCGCTCCGGCCCTTTCACATAGGGCAAGGCCTGCTGCTGGAACATGGCGGACAGGGTTTGCAGCGTAACGCTGGCGGCGATCTCGCCATGCAGATGGCCGCCCATGCCGTCGGCCAGCACCAGCAACAGGGCGTCGCGCGTGAAGCTGTAGCCCATGCGGTCCTGATTCAGCTTGCGGCCGCCGATGTGGCTTTCCTGATACACCGAAAACTGCATGCGGCCCTCCCTCACGGTTAGCGCGTCTCGCCATCCCCGGACTTATCCTGCGCGGCGGCGCGGCGTCCCGCCACGCGTCCGAACAGGCCGCGCAGATGGCTGCCCAGGCGCTCCAGCGTGCCCGGCTCCCCGGCGGCCGGCGCGGCAACGGGGGTGGCGGGCTGCTGCAAAATCTTCTGCATTTCGAACAGGCTTTGCGGCCGCGCCAGCGGATCGACGTTCAAAGCCCATCGTACCAGCTTCACCAGCTCGGGCGAATAGCGGCCGTCGAGACGGACGAAATGGCTTTCCATGCGGTCGTCCTGGCGGCGCTGGTCGGCCGGCTGCGGCGGCGAACCGACCATGCAGGCGAAGATGGAAGCGCCAATGCCGTATATATCAGTCCAGGGGCCAAGCGCCTCGTTTTTGACATACAGCTCGGGCGCGGCGAAGCCCGGCGTGTACATCGGCATCAGCTTGGGGCTATCGTTATTGATAGTCTGGCGCGCCGCGCCGAAGTCCAGCAGCATCGGCGTGCCGTCGGTGCGCAGATAGATATTCGCCGGCTTCAGGTCCAGATGCAGCAGCTGATTGGCGTGTACTTCGCGCAGCCCTTTCAGCACCTGGATGAAAATCTGGCGGATAAAAGCCTCGCCCAATTGCCGCCCTTTGGCGCGCTGGCGCTGGATCTGATCCTGCAAGGAATGGCCCGATTCATAGGCCATCACCATATACACGGTATCGTTCGCGCGGAAGAAATTCAACACTCTTACAACATTTGGATGCGAAATCCGCGCCAGCGCCCGCCCCTCCTCAAAAAAGCATTTCAGCCCGATTCTAAAGACCGGAAGGTTGGATTTCGAGATGGCGGGCAGTAGTTCCCCCTCTTGACGAAGTACGAGGGCGCTTGGTAAATACTCCTTGATGGCTACCGCATTGTCTTCGGCATCGTAGGCGAGATACACAATACTGAACCCGCCCGAGGCAATTTTCTTTACAATGCGGTATCCAGCTATATCCAGCCCATCCGGCAACGGGGCGTTGTTTTGAGCAGCCATGGTGTCCTCGCCTCAACGACCGGATTGTGTGGGATAAAAGAACGCATTGTAAAGATAAAATATTCCGGGGATATACATTGAGCATTTCCAGCATGACAGGCTACGCGGTTGCCACCAGCGAGAGCGCGGCGGGAACCTTGACGATCGAAATCAAGAGCGTAAATTCGCGTTTCCTTGACCTTCAATTCCGCATCAACGACGATTTACGCGCGCTTGAACCCGATTTACGGTCTGCCATCATGGCCGCCATCACCCGCGGCAAAGTCGAACTGCGCCTGAGCTTTGGCCGCAAGGCCGCCGGTGCCGGTACCCAGGCCCTGAACATCCCCTTGTTGAACGAACTGGCCCGCCTGCAAGGCGAGGTGGGCAAGCATTTCTCCGGCGCCGCCCAGATGAGCGTGGCCGAGCTGCTGCGCTGGCCAGGCGTGGTGGAAGAAGCCCAGATCGGCCAGGAATCGCTGCAGGCCGACGTCGCCGCCCTCATGGGCCGCACGCTGCAAGCCTTCGTCACCAGCCGCCAGCGCGAAGGCGCGGCGCTGGAAGCGATGCTGGTGTCGCGCATCGAATCGATGGAAGGCATCGTCAAGCGCATCACCCCGCTGATCCCCCAGGTGGTGGCGCAATTCCAGCAGAAAGCCGTGGAGCGCATGCAGGAAGCGCTGGGGCTGGCCTGCCAGGGTTCCAACAACTCGCCCTCGCGCCAGGACGCCATGGAGCGCATCCGCCAGGAAGTAATCCTGTACGGCATCCGCATCGACGTGGCCGAAGAGCTGGGCCGCCTGTCGGCCCACCTCAGCGAAACCCGCCACATCCTGAAGAAAGGCGGCCAGGTCGGCAAGCGCCTCGACTTCATGATGCAGGAACTGAACCGCGAAGCCAACACCCTGGGCGCCAAAGCCTCGGTCAAAGAACTGGCCGACGCCTCGATGGAACTGAAGCTGCTGATCGAGCAGATGCGCGAACAGGTGCAAAACCTGGAATAAGCCTTCTCCGGCCCCGGACACGCGACGCGGACCGGGGCCTTTTCCTTATACGAGTGTCGGCAGATTATAGGATTTGGCGGCCGTAGCGATGCTGCGCGCCAGATCCTGCTCCAGCTGCCAGACCAGCTTGGCGGCAAACTGCCCGCCGCAAACCTCTGCTGCCGCATACAAGCGGGTATAGACCTGCGCGCTGAAACTGTGCCGCGGCGTATAACCGGGCTGCATTTCGCCCGCCTCGATTTCCAGCTTCTGAAAGGCCAGACTGGCATCGAAATACAGCCGGACCGTCTGATGTTGCGCCGAAAGCGTGGCGCCCTGGACCTCACACCAGTCCTGCACTCGCTCCTCGATCACACGTTTGCTTTCCTTCCAGATGGCGGTTTGTGCATGCGCCGCCAGATATTCACGGAAATAAATATTGCAATACTCCTGAAGTATTTCGGCAAACAGGTGCTCGCTCTGTTCATTCCAGCCGCGCTGCCAGAAACTCTTCAGCGCGCCGCGTTCAAACTGAAAGGAATCCAGCTCGCATAAAGCTTCGATCGGATCGCCGGTTTCCAGTATCACTTCCAGCGAACTTTTCATCCAGTTCACCATGCGCAGATTGTCGCGGGCAATCTGCTTCCATTCATTGACTTGCGTATGCACCGCCAGCTCACGCTGGAAATACTCGTCCGCATCGATGCTGGTCAGATTCAGCAACGGCGGCTCCTGCAGCCACTGGGCCGTCAGCTCGGGCAGGAATTGCCCGATAAACTGGCGATTCGCCTGTACCGAGGCAAGATCCAGAGCGTTCTTGATGACGTTCAGAATATTCTTGCGCGTGCTCTTGAACTTCTCGCTCAGGACCGTTTTGCCGTCCACTTTATAGCGGCCGGCATATTCCTGACCAGGCGGCACCCGGGTGAATTCATTCACCACCTGATGCGCCGACAACAAATAAACGGTCTGTTCGTCCTCTTCCTGACTGTGCACCAGAATAAAGAATTCCGCGCGCGGCACGTCATTCTCATCCTTTACGTACTCGGCATGGATATAGGCATTGGTCTTGGCATTCTGAAAGAACTTGGCTTGTACCAGAGCCATGCGCGGCGGATTCTTGCTCAGCAAATGCTTGCCATCGCGCGGCTGCACGATGAAGTCGGCGCCATCGACATCCACCGAACGTTCCAGCACCCAGAAGCGGTCAAGCAGCAAGGCCTTGGTCCGGGCCTCCCCTTTCGAACCGTTCTCTGCGATTTTGAGCCAGCTCGGCCCCTTGCCGGTGATGGACATCAATCCGCCCTCCCTTAAGATTTTATAAATAATTAAATTATAGCAAGCACACAGCCCGGCTTTCGGGCTGCGCCAAGAGCCGCAGGGATGGGACATGGCGACAACGGCGGCCCTGGCGGCAGGTGCGCCGGCAGGGCCGGTGACAGGCTTTCAGTCGCCTTGCGGTGCAAGGCGCAAGCCGTCGAACCAGTGCAGCGCGGCTTCCCATAGGGGTTGGGCGGGGGCGCGGAAGTAGCCCATGTGGCCGATCGGACCGAGGCCGCTGCGCTGGCCGTGCACGTCGATGCCGGACCAGGCGGCGTTGCGGTAGCCGCGCATGAAGGCGTCGCGCGAGCGCGGCGGCGCCCAGGCGTCGTCGGTGGCGTTGACAGCGACGATGGGGGCGCGCACGCGGCCAAAACCGTCGGCGGTGGCGCGCATTTTCGGATCGTCGAAGAAGTAATGGGGGAAGCGGCACCAGTGCTTCCACTGGCGGTAGACGCCGAGCGGCAGGTCTTCGCCCATACCGAGCTTGCTCCAGGCCAGAAAACCCTTCCAGCGCACCAGCAGCGGACCTGCCACATTCCACATCAGCAGCACGCGGATACGCTCCAGGCGCGGCATCCAGCCGTGCCAGCCGGCGCCGGTGCCGAACACATACATGCCGTCGACCTTGCCCGGTTCGGGCAGCAGGCCGAGGGCGTGGCCACCATAGGAGTGGCCGACCAGGTACAGCGGCGCCGCGCCATCGGCCATATGGGCCACGGCCGCCGCCAGATCCTGGCGGCCCCAGACCAGGAAGTCGCCGTCGAAGCCGCGCAACGAGGCCGGCGCCGAGCGGCCGACGCCGCGATAGTCGAAGGTCAGCACCGTGTAGCCGCGCGCCGCGGCGAATTCGGCAAAGCGGCGGTAGAAGCCCTGCGGCACGCCGGTCGCGCCGGCCACAATCAGGCGCCCGCGCTCCGTACCGGCGGCGCGGTAGCGCACGGCGGCCAGCGCATAACCATCGGCCGCGTGCAAGGTCAGCGCCTCGCCCACAGGCTGCGGCACAACGGCTTCGGGCCCGGCGGCCCGTTCGGACTGACTCATTTCTGCTCCTTTTCCTTGAGCAGCGCCAGCAGCGCTGCGGTGGCCTGCGCCATCGGCGCGGTGTCATTGGCGACGCGGGCTTGCAGCAGCCCGCCTTCATAGGTGGCGACGATCAGTGCCGCCAAGCCCTGGGCGGCCGCCGGCGCCTGGCCATTGCGCTGCAAAGCTTGGGCCAGGCGTTCGCGGATGGCCTGGAAGCCGGCGGCCAGGGCGGCGCGCAATTCGGTGTCGGCAGCCGTGCTTTCCAGCGCCACCGCCGCCAGCGGACAGCCGCGTTCGAAGCCACTGCCGTGCAGGCCGCGCTGGGCGCGTTCGATCCACGTTCCCAAGGCGAGCCCGACATCGGCGCCGCCATCCAGATACTCGTCGAGCTTGTTGCAGCTCCAGGCCACGGTCGCCTCGACGGCGGCCACGGCCAGCGCCGTCTTGCCGCCCGGGAAATGGTGGTAGAGCACGCCCTTGGGCGCCTGCGCCAGGGCCAGCAGTTCGCTCAGGCCGGCGCCGTGCAGGCCGCGCGTCTGCAGCAGGTGGATCATGGTCTGGATCAGGCGCTCGCGGGTCTGGGGCGCGGCTTCGGTTGAATAATCGGGGGTAATCATGCAAGCAACTCTATAGACCAGTCGGTCCAGATGTCAAGCAAAGTTTGCGCTGCGCCGCAAAAACCCGGTGCAAATACGGTTGCTCTTGGTAAAATACGTCTTTGGGCGCTCGCTTAGCGCGCCTGCCCCGTTTTTTGAAAGTCCGCAACATGAGCCAACACTTCTCCGGCAGCCTGTTCATGGTGGCCGCCCCCTCCGGCGCCGGCAAATCGACCCTGGTCAATGCCCTGCTGGCCCAGGAACCTGGCATCAAGCTGTCGATCTCGACCACCACCCGCCCGCCGCGTCCGGGCGAAGAGCATGGCCGCGAGTACTTCTTCACCACGGCCGAGGATTTCGTGGCGCGCGCCCAGGCCGGGGAATTCCTGGAATGGGCCGAGGTGCACGGCAATTACTACGGCACCTCGCGCATCTTCGTCGAAGAACAGATGAAGACCGGCACCGACATCCTGCTGGAAATCGATTGGCAGGGCGCGCGCCAGGTCAAGAAGCAATTCCCGCAGGCGGCCGGCATCTTCATCCTGCCGCCGTCGATCGCGGCGCTCGAGGAAAGGCTGCATAAACGCGGCCAGGACGAACCGCATGTGATCACGCGGCGCCTGCTGGCCGCGGGCGGCGAAATCGCCCACGCGCCCGACTTCGAGTATGTTATTATCAATGAAGAGTTTTCGGTCGCACTGTCCCAACTGGGTGCGATCGTCCGATCGGCCCGTTGCCGGTTTGCGCAACAAGCGGCCCGCAATGTCGAGCTGTTTGCCCAACTGGGTATCCACGCCGAGCACGCTGAATAAATACCGTATCTGAGGAGTTAAGATGGCCCGTATTACGATTGAAGATTGCCTGAAGAATGTACCGAACCGCTTCCAGCTGACCCTGGCCGCGACCTACCGCGCACGCCAGCTGCTGCAAGGCCATACGCCGAAAGTCGAAGCCAAGGACAAGCCGACCGTGGTGGCCCTGCGCGAAATCGCCGCCGGCAAAGTTGGCCTGGAAATGCTGAAAAAGGTGCCAATGTAATTGTGGGAACTCCGGTTCCCCGCACTTGCTGTCCCAGGTTCTCCCAGTCTGACCGATACTGCGACACCGTATGAACCTGTCCGAAACCAGCATTAGCGATCAGCCCGCCAGCCGGGCTAAACGCCCGGCCAAGTCTGCGCCGGGCGTTGATCCCTCTGCCTCCTCCATCCCCACTTCCCCGCTGGCCGCGCCCGTCGTTGCCGCCGGTGTCGCCACCATCAGCCACCTGAGCGAAAAACTGGCCGAGTACATGACGCCGGCCGACCTGAAAAAGGTGCGCGAAGCTTACCGTTTCTCGGACGAGATGCATCTGGGCCAGGTGCGCAAATCGGGCGAGCCGTATATCTCGCACCCGATCGCCGTGGCCGAGATCTGCGCCGACTGGAAGCTCGATGCGCAAGCCATCATGGCGGCCCTGCTGCACGATGTGATGGAAGACCAGGACGTCAAGAAGGACGAGCTGATCGAGCGCTTCGGCGCCCCCGTCGCCCACCTGGTCGACGGCCTGTCCAAGCTGGAGAAGATCGAGTTCCAGAGCCAGATCGAAGCGCAGGCGGAAAACTTCCGCAAGATGCTGCTGGCCATGGCCTCGGACGTGCGCGTGATCCTGATCAAGCTGGCCGACCGCCTGCACAATATGCGCACGCTGGAAGTGATGGCGCCGGCCAAGAAGCGCCGCATCGCCGGCGAGACGATGGAAGTGTATGTGCCGATCGCCCACCGCCTCGGCCTGAACAATATCTACCGCGAACTGCAGGATCTGGCCTTCTCCCACCTGTATCCGCTGCGCTACCACGTGCTGTCGAAGGCGGTGAAGGCGGCGCGCGGCAACCGGCGCGAAGTGGTCAAGAAAATCCTCGAATCGGTCAAGAACACGCTGGGCATGGCCGGCATCTCGGCCGAAGTCTATGGCCGCGAAAAGACCCTGTACGGCATCTACAAGAAAATGCGCGCCAAGCACCTGAGCTTTTCCCAGGTGCTCGACGTGTACGGCTTCCGCGTGGTGGTGGACAGCTTCGCCAACTGTTATGTGGCGCTGGGCACCCTGCACAGCCTGTACAAGCCCATGCCGGGCAAGTTCAAGGACTATATCGCCATCCGCAAGCTGAACGGCTACCAGTCGCTGCACACCACCCTGATCGGCCCTTACGGCACGCCGGTCGAATTCCAGATCCGCACCCAGGAAATGCACCGCACGGCCGAATCGGGCGTGGCGGCGCACTGGCTGTACAAGAACAGCGACGCGAATATGTCGGACCTGCAGCAGCGCACCCACGCCTGGCTGCAATCGCTGCTCGACATCCAGCAGCAGACCGGCGACTCGGCCGAGTTCCTGGAACACGTCAAGGTCGACCTGTTCCCCGACTCGGTCTACGTGTTCACGCCCAAGTCCAAGATCATCGCCCTGCCGCGCGGCGCCACGCCGATCGACTTCGCCTACGCCATCCACACCGGCATTGGCGACCATACGGTGGGCGTCAACATCAATGGTGAAGCAGCGCCCTTGCGCACCGAGCTGCGCAACGGCGACATCATCGAAATCGTCACCGACAACAGCTCGCGTCCCAGCCCGATCTGGCTCTCGTTCGTGCGCACCGGCAAGGCGCGCTCGGCGATCCGCCACCATCTGCGCACCATCAACCTGCCGGAATCGATCCGCCTCGGCCAGCAGCTGCTGAACCAGTCGCTGCATGCGATCAATATCGATCCCGAGCTGCCCGACAACCTGACCGAACGCCTGCTCAACGAATCGAGCGCCAAATCGCTCGACGAGCTGTATGCCGACATCGGCATCGGCAAGCGCATGGCGGCCCTGGTGGCGCGCCATATCTTCGGCATGCTGGGCGGCGAAGCGGCCAGCGCGCCGGTCGACCATACCAGCGCGGCCGAACTCGATCCGGTGACGATTTACGGCAGCGAAGGCGTGTCGGTGCAATTGGCGCCGTGCTGCCTGCCGATTCCGGGCGACCAGATCGTCGGCCAGTTGCGGCGCGACCAGGGTTTGCAGGTGCACACCGGCGACTGCACGGTGGCCAAGCGCCAGCGCCAGAAAGAACCGGACCGCTGGATCGCCGTCAAATGGGCGCCCGAACTGAACCGCCGCTTCGACACCCGCATCAAGCTGCTCATCAATAACGAAAAAGGCATCCTGGCGCGCGTGGCGGCCGAAATCGGCGAGTCCGACGGCAACATCACCTTCGTCGGCATGGACGAGGACAAAGAGCACATCCTGCACCAGCTGCGCTTCACCATCCAGGTCAAGGACCGCGTACACCTGGCCGGCCTGCTGCGCAATGTGCGCCGCGTCGCCGGCGTCAACCGCGTCTCGCGCGAGCGCGCTTGAGCCTGGGCGGCTGATACGCCGCGCGGCCACGCGCGGCGTAGTCATGTGGGATTCGGTTAGAATCTGCCGCCAAAGCAAGGACTACACTACGACAACGCTATCGTTCACGCACGCGAAAGGTCATCATGTACCTCGAGAATGCGCAAGACCTGCTTGTCATCGATGCCGATATTGCCCTTGAGCGCGCCACTTGGCGCCGCCTCGGCCGCCAGGCGGACATTCTCCGGCTGCGGCCGGATCAAAACGGGCTGGAACAGATCGCCCGCCATCTGGAGGGCCGGCCGCCGGTGGGCGCGCTGCACCTGCTGTCGCATGGCGCGCCCGGCCGCTTCCACGCCGGCGCCACGGCATTCGACCTGCCTGCACTGGAACGCCAGGCACACACCCTGCAGCGCATCGCCGGTCGCCTGGCCGGCGGCGCCAGCGTCCTGCTGTACGGCTGCTACACGGGTGCCGGGCGCTGCGGCCAAGCGCTGGTGCAGCGCCTGGCCGACCTGCTGCAGGCACCGGTTGCCGCCGCGACCGGACTGACGGGCGCCGCACAAGGGGGCGGCACTTGGCGGCTGGACCGGCGCAGCGGCCCCATCGCGGCGCGCGTGCTGGACGCCGGCCTGATGGCCGGCTTCCAGGGCGTGCTGGCGGCCCCGGCCGACCAGAACTACGACGCCAACAGCGGCTATAGCGCAACCGCCGATGTCTTCACCCTGAATGGCGTCAAATACACGGTGACCGGCTCCAATCCCGGCTCGTATACCAATATCGTGTCGAATAATTCGGCCATGTCGCTATTGGGCAACAACGCCGGCGATTATTTTCTGTTCTTCGACCTGGCCGGCGCCTTCGGCATCAGCAGCATCAAGGTTGAGGCGGCCGACGGCAGCGCTTTCGACCTCGACGGCCTGAGTTTCGATGCCGCCGCCGATGTGAACATTTCCATCACGCCGCAGGGCGGCAGCGCCGTCAACTACAGCAGCAACGGCGCCCTGATCCTGCAGCAGAATGTCAGCTTCACGGGCAATAGCGCCTTCAAGAACATCACCAGCTTCACCTTCAGCGGCGGCAATCTGTCGCTGGCCCTGGACGACCTGAATTTCTCGCCAGCGACGGCGGCCGTGGCCGCGCCCACCGGCCTGACCCTGGCCGTGGCCAGCGACAGCGGCACGCTGGGCGATAACCTCACCAATGACACCACGCCGACCATCACCGGCTCGGCGCCCGCCAATTCCACCGTCACGCTGTACGACAGCGACGGCACCACGGTGCTGGGCAGCACGACCTCGAACGGCAGCGGCGCCTGGAGCATCACCAGCACGGCGCTGACCGGCGCGCACACGCTGACGGCGAAAACCACCGACGGTTCCAGCCATGTCTCGGCCGCCAGCGTGGCCCTGAGCATCACCATCGACGCCAGCGCGCCCAGCGCCGCCACGGCCCTGGTCCTGGCCAGCGCCAGCGACAGCGGCACGCTGGGCGACAACCTCACCAGCGACAATACGCCGACCATCAGCGGCAGCGCCGAGGCCAATGCCAGCGTGACCCTGTACGACAGCGATGGCACCACCGTGCTCGGCACCACCACCGCCAATGGCAGCGGCGCCTGGAGCATCACCAGCAGCGCATTGAGCGATGGCCTGCACACGGTCACCGTCAAGCAGACCGATGCCGCCGGCAACACCTCGCCGGCCAGCGCCAGCCTGAGCCTGAGCATCGACACCAGCACACCGGCCGCCCCGCCCTTGCCGGCGCTGGCCACGGCCAGCGACAGCGGCACGCTGGGCGACCTGATCACCAACGACAGCACGCCCACCGTGACGGGCACCGGCACCGCGGGCCATACCGTGACGCTCTACGACTCGGACGGTAGCACCGTGCTGGGCACGGCCACGGTGGCCGGCAATGGCAGCTGGAGCATCACCAGCAGCGCACTCGGCGACGGCACGCATCATCTGACGGTGAAGCAGGCCACGCCGGCCGGCACGGCCTCGGCGGCCAGTGCCGCGCTCAGCCTGCTGATCGACACCACCGCCCCGGCGGCGCCGGCCGCCCTGGCGCTGGCCAGCGCCAGCGACAGCGGCACCGTGGGCGACGGCATCACCAACGACAGCACGCCCACCATCACCGGCACGGCCGCCGCCAATGCCGCCGTGACCCTATACGATAGCGACGGCACCACCGTGCTCGGCACCGCCACCGCCGACGGCAGCGGCAACTGGAGCATCACCAGCAGCGCCCTGGGCGACGGCAGCCATAGCCTGCGCGCCAAGCAGACCGACAGCGCCGGCAATGCCTCGGCCGCCAGCGGCAGCCTGGCGCTGACGATTGCCGGCAGCATCGGCAGCGTCACCGGCTTGGCCCTGGCCAGCGGCAGCGACAGCGGCACGGCCGGCGACAATATCACCAACATCACCACGCCCACGCTCAGCGGCAGCGCGGCCGCCAACGCCACCGTCACCCTGTATGACAGCGACGGCACCACCGTGCTGGGCAGCACCACGGCCAATGGCAGCGGCGCCTGGAGCATCACCAGCGCGACGCTCGGCAATGGCACGCATACGCTGACGGTCAAGCAAAGCGATGCAGCGGGCAATGTCTCGGCCGCGGCCACGCTGCCGGTGAAGATCGATACCCTGGCGCCGAGCGCGCTCGCGCTGTCGGCCAGCAGCGTCAACACCGCAGCGGGATTGAACGGCACGGTCGGCACGCTGGGCGCCACCGATGCCACGGCCGGCGACCTGTTCACCTATGCGCTGGTGGCCGGCAGCGGCGATAGCGGCAACAGCCTGTTCAATATTGCCGGCGGCAGCTTGCGCATCAATGATGCCGGTGCCACTGCCGTGGGCGCCCAGTCGGTGCGCATCAAGGTGACCGACAGCGCCGGCAATAGCCACGAACAAGTGTTCGTGATCCAGGTCGTCACGCCGCCGACGACACCCCCGCCAAGCACGGTCGACGGCGTGGAGGTGAGCAGCGCGCCGGTGGTCCTGCCGGGCGGCGGCATGGGCACGGCGGTCACCATCCCCATCGTGCCCGCCACGCGCACCGACAGCAATAACACCAGTACCATGGCCGACATTCCCCTGGTGACGACTAACGGCAATGCGCTGCTGACCGCGCACCTGCCGGCGGGCGTGGGGTTGGTGGCCAGCGGCGGCCCCAGCAAGCCGGCCGGCAACTCGCTGGACGAACTGATTGCCGCCATCCTCGCCACCACGCCGCATAATGCGCCGGCCGACCGCAGCCACCTGACCGGCAACGGCACGCAATTTCTCGATCTATTGGCCGACAATGTCCCACTGCAGGTCGAGCGCATGGTCTTTTCCCGCGGCACGGACGCCAGCGCCGCCACGCTGGCCATCTCCGGTGCGGCCAGCGCCAGCCAGCACACGGCCTTGGTGATCGATGCCACCAGCCTGCCTGGCGGCAGCACCATCAATTTGCAGGATGTGCATTTCGCGGCCCTGATCGGCGCCGTCCGGGCCAACGGCAGTACCGCGGGCCAGATCCTGAGCGGCGATGCGGCCAGCCAGCAATTCAGCATTTCCGCCAGCGCCGGCGTCAAGGTGTACGGCGGTGGCGGCGACGATACGATGCGCTTCGCCCCGCCGGTCACAGCCCCGGCGCCGCTGCAGGGCGCCGCCGCGCAAGGAGCCGAGGAAGTGCGCGCGCCGACACTGCTGAACGGGGGACTCGGCAGCGATACGGCCACCTTCACGGGCAAACAGGCCGATTACCTGGTCCGCCAGTATGACGGCTATGTGTCGGTCAGCAGCCTTGCCACACCGGCGCAGCGGGTCGACCTGCTCAATGTCGAGCAGTTGCAGTTCGCCGACACCACCCTCACGCTCGAACACCGCCCGGAATTGGATCTGCTTGCCGCCCTGTATGCCAATGTGCTGGGACGGCAAAGCGATGTGGGCGGCTTCAATTTCTGGGGCGCCTTCCAGTCCGAGGGCCGCCTCGGCATGGGGGAGATTGCGCTGCAGATGATTATTTCGCCAGAAGGCGTGACGCATGGCTACACGCTGGACGGAACGGCGCAGCATGACCTGGGCACGCTCTACCAGGCCATTTTCAACCGCGCGCCCGATGCCGGCGGCCTCGCTTTCTGGCTCGAGCAGATGGCGCACGGCATGCCGCTGGTCCAGGTGGCGGAATACTTCCTGCAGTCGCCGGAAATGCGGGGCTACGCCCGCGCGGAAGCCGCCTGGGACTTTTATTTTTAAGCGCCCCGCTGCGCGCTCACGCCGCGCCCGGGGACGGGTAGCGCACTTCGAGGATTTCCAGCTCTTCCACGCCGGTCGGCGTGCGCAGGGTGACGGTATCGCCTTCACGCGCCTTGGTGATGGCGCGCGCGACCGGGGCGATCCAGCTGATCTTGCCGTGCAGCGGGTCGAATTCGTCGATGCCGACGATGGTGATGGTGTGCTCCTCGCCATCCGGCTTGCAGTAAGTGACGGTGGCGCCGAAGAAGATCTGGTCGCTGCCATGGTGCACGCTGGGGTCGACCACGGCCGCCAGGTCCAGGCGCTTGGTCAGGAAACGGATGCGGCGGTCGATTTCACGCAGGCGGCGCTTGCCGTAGATGTAGTCGCCATTTTCCGAGCGGTCGCCATTCGAGGCGGCCCAGTGCACCACTTTCACCACTTCGGGCCGCTCGACGTCGATCAGCTGCAGCAGTTCGTCCTTGATGCGCTGGTAGCCGGCTGGCGTGATGTAATTCTTGGAGCCGGGCGGGATCGGCGGCGCCTGCGGGGCGCCGTCTTCGTCATCGTCGTTATCCGTTTCTTTTACGAAAGCTTTATTCATGGGGCTATGTTTCACGTATCATCAGGCATGCTTCCTGATTGTACACATATATGATCCCCGCTTCCTCCTGCCTGGACATCCTGCTGGCTGCGAGCCAGGCGGAAATCTACCTGCTCGACCCGGCCAGCCTGCGCATCGTGCAGGCCAGCGCCACCGCCTGCCGCAACAACCGCTATGAGCCGGCGGCGCTGCGCCAGCTGACGCTGGCGGCGCTGGTGCCGCAGCTGGCGCGGGCCGCGTTCGAGGCGGCGCTGGCGCGCCGGCAGCCGCTGGCCGCGCGCCTGCGCCGCGCCGACGGCAGCGAGTATGCCGTGCAGCTTTGCCTGCAAGCGGTGCAGCACGAGGGCCAGGCCCTGGTCCTGGCCATGGCCGAGGACCAGTGCGCCGGCTGCAGCGCCGACGACGCGCTGCGCCAGGTGCAGTCGCGCTTCGACGCCATCGTCACGCACACGCCGGGCCTGGTCTACCAGTTCGTACTGGCGGCCGACGGCAGCGTCGCCTTTCCCTATCTGAGCGATGGCTGCCAGGCTCTGCTGGGCTTGCCGGCTGCGGCCCTGCACGCGGCGCCGCAGCGCTTTCTGGAACTGATCCTGGAAGAAGACCGCGACTCCTATCAGGACGCGATGCATGCCTCGGCCAGCAGCCTGTGGAGCTGGAACTGGGAGGGCCGCATCTGGGTCGATGCCTGGAAGGATGTGAAGTGGATCAATCTGCGCTCCACCCCGCGCCTCTTGCCCGGCGGCGGCGTGCAGTGGGAAGGCATCATGACCAATATCACGGAAAGCAAGCTGGAGCAGCTGGAAGTGCGTCAAAGCCGCGCCCGCCTGGCCGAGCTGACCGCCCACATCGAAAAGGTCAAGGAGCAGGAACGCACCCGCATCGCGCGCGAAATCCACGATGACCTGGGCGGCAACCTGACCGCCATCAAGATGGCGCTGGCCATGCTCGCGGCGCGCCTGCCCGAGGCGCCCGGTCCGCTGCACGAGAAAGCGGCCTATGTGGACAGCCTGGTCGACCGCACCATCGACGCCGTGCACCGCATCACGCTCGACCTGCGTCCCTCCATCCTCGACTTCGGCCTGGTGGCCGCGCTCGACTGGCAGGCGCGCGACTTCACCACCCAGGCCGGCATCGCCTGCAGCTTTACGTCGAACGTGAAGGAACTCGAACTCGACCCCGACCAGGCCGCCGCCCTGTTCCGCATCGGCCAGGAAGCGCTGACCAATATTGCCAAACATGCCAATGCGAGCCAGGTCAGCGTCAAGCTGACGCGCACGCGCCACCAGATCAGCCTGAAAATCAGCGACGACGGCGACGGCATCCGCCAGGCCGACCGCAGCAAGCCGCAATCGTTCGGCCTGCGCGGCATGGCCGAACGCGCCAATGCCCTGGGCGGAACGTTGACATTGAGCCACGCTCCAGGCGGCGGCACCGTGGTCGCCATTAAAATAAAACGGGAAATGGACGATGCGGCGCCCCCGGCGGGCGGCAGCGGGGCTACAATAGCAACTGTTGCCGTACCGAAATATCAAGCAAGCTGAACGATATGAGTGAAAAAGCCGTCATCAAGGTCTTCATCGCCGACGACCATGCGATCGTGCGCGAGGGGTTGAAACAAATCCTGGCCGATACCAAGGACATCGTCGTCGCCGGCGAGGCCGAGAATGGGCTGGACGCCGTCAAGCTGTTCCGCAAATCGGGCTGCCAAGTGCTGCTGCTCGACATTTCCATGCCCGACCGCAGCGGCATCGAGGTGCTCAAGCAGGTCAAGAAGGAAAAGCCCGAGCTGGCCGTTCTGATGCTGTCCATGCACCGCGAAGACCAGTACGCGATCCGCTCGCTGAAAGCCGGCGCGGCCGGCTATCTGACCAAGCAGAGCGCGCCGAAAGAGCTGGTCACGGCTATCCGCCAGGTCGCTAGCGGATTAAAATACATTAGTCCGGCACTGGCGCAAGAGCTGGCCAACCACGTGGGCGAAGACCACGAGGCGGCCCTGCACGAGTCCCTCTCCGACCGCGAATACCAGACCCTGACCATGATCGCCTCCGGCAAGACGGTGGGCACCATCGCCAAGGAATTGTCGCTGTCGGTGAAGACGGTGAGCGAATACCGCGCCCGCCTGCTGGTCAAGATGAAACTGAAAAACAGCGCCGAACTGACCCACTACGCCATCAAGAACCAGCTGATCGAATAAGCGCTGCCTTTGATTTTTGCTTAAGGTTAGATGCCCCAAAGTAAGGCCACTTCTGCCCGCTAATTCCCGCATTGACGGGCGCGGCCGTGGCATATGATGCAGGCTATCGGTAAACCTTTTTGGAAGAGGCTGTACGTCAGATGTCAAAATCCCCGAATCCTGCCGGAGCGGAACAAAACCCGGCCGATATCGCGCGCGAGGCCTTCCGCCGCCTTGCCACCCGCCGGATTGCCCCGACGCCGGAAGCTTACCGCAGCATCTATAACGAGATCGCCGGCTTGCCGGACACGCCCGAAGCGCCCGCCGCCCCGCTCGGCACGGCCGCGCCGGCCGCCGACCAGGGCGCGGAAAGCATGCTCGACACCTTCGCCAGCAATCTGAGCGCCCAGGCCGGCGAGCTGGCCGACTTCGGCCGCCGCATGAACCGCGCCGTCAAGGCGCGCGACTGGGATGCGTATGCGCGTACCCTGTCGGCGCTGGCCGACCGCCCCGTCAAGCGCGGCGGCGGCATCGAAGTGGCGCCCGCGCCCGATGGCGAACAGACGCGCGTGCTGCGCGACCTCTTGAGCCGCACCCTGACCTTCGCCGTCGCCTCGCTCCTGAGCGGCACCCCGGCCCTGGTGGCCGAGGCCGAATCACTGGGCGCGGCCACCAAGGAAGCGCATACCGAGGCGGCACTGTCGGAAATCGCCGTGCGCCTCAAGCAACTGTGCTACCAGATCGAACTCAAGAGCGGCGACACGGCCGAGCAGCAAGAGCTGCTGCTGCGCCTGTTCCGCCTGCTGCTGGAAAACGTCAGCGAGCTGCTGGACGACGATTCCTGGCTGCGCGGCCAGATCGACGCCGTGCAAAACCTGATCGCCGGCCCGATCGACCAGCGCGCGCTGGAAGAGGCCACGCGCAGCCTGAAGGACGTGATCTACAAGCAAAGCCAGCTCAAGCACAGCATCTCGGACGTCAAGCTGACGGTCAAGAATATGATGATGACCTTCATCGACCGCCTGGGCCAGGTGGCCGCCAGCACCGGCGACTTCCACAGCAAGATCGGCGGCTATTCCGAGAAGATCAGCAAGGCCGAGAACATCACCGAACTGAACCAGATCCTCGACGAAGTACTGAAAGAAACGCGCATCGTGCAAAACGAGGCACTCAAGGCGCGCGACAATATGGTGACGGCGCGCCAGGAGGTGCAGGATGCCGAGGCGCGCATCCACGCCCTGGAAGCGAAGCTGCAGCATATGAGCGAGCTGGTGCGCGAAGACCAGCTGACCGGCAGCCTGAACCGCCGCGGCCTGGACGATGTGTTCGAACGCGAAGTGGCGCGCTCGGAGCGGCGCGGCACGCCGCTGTGCATCGCCATCCTCGACCTGGACGACTTCAAGCGCCTGAACGACACCTATGGCCACATCGCCGGCGACGGCGCGCTCAAGCACCTGGTCAAGATCGTCAAGGAAACCCTGCGCTCGATGGATGTGATCGCCCGCTTCGGCGGCGAGGAATTCCTGATCCTGCTGCCGGAAACCGCGGTCGAAGCGGCCACGGCGACCATGACCCGCCTGCAGCGCGAACTGACGCGCCACTTCTTCATGCACGAGAACGAAAAGCTGCTGATCACCTTCTCGGCCGGTGTCGCCCTGCGCCGCCCGAACGAAGCGCAGACCGATCTGGTCAAGCGCGCCGACCAGGCCATGTACACGGCCAAGAAGACCGGCAAGAACCGGGTGGTGGTGGCGGAGTAGTTTATTTTTATTAACATTAATTTCAAATTTGAAATATAATGAAACTAGCATTTTCATTATTTATTTCAAATCCAACATGAAAAATTCACTACTTCAAGGCATGTTCGTTACTGCAATTGCTTTTTCCAATTCAGCAACCGCCGGCATTATTGCAACGAACCAGACCTACAATTTATCCGCCACTAAATTCTGGACGACCAACTACGACAACGGCAAAGCTGATTTTGATGTGGCAGGCAAGGCCTATGCTGGCAATGCCGATAGGGGGCATTACCGCTTTTTTGAGAAATTTCTGCTACCTGAGTATGAGGCCGGGAGCGTACTTACCTCCGCCGTTCTGACCTTTACTCCCTTTGGCAGCGGCCGGGGGCTTGGCTTACAAGTCTTCGGAACATCTGCGGATTGGACAAATCGCAACACTTATTACCGACAACCTATCGTTACAACTGATATTCTGAGCTCGCTAAAATACAATGTAGCGAATAATACCTATACCGCCGATGTGACCGACTATCTGAATGCGGTCCGCCCTGCGACACGAGAAGTAAGTTTCCTGATCAAGTCCGGCCGCGAAAATACCAATTGGGTTGACTTTACTAACTTTATGTCATTTGGCCTAAATGTTTCAGTTCAACCAAGCTCTCCGCCCAATCCAGGCACACAAATACCTGAGCCGAGCACTATTGCCTTGACACTTGCGGGGTTAGGTCTTATTACTTGGCTACGCTCAAGAAGAGCATAGTTTGACATAGCATCAACGGCACGATTTCTCTTACTGCCCTCACTCGTAAACTATCATTTTTGAAGTAATAAAAAGCCCGGGTTTTCCGGGCTTTCTTATTCCCAAACGATATATCGGTTTACTTAACAACTCACGTTTCTTTGAGGTAACATTTTTGATGGTTTTAAATGAATATCAATAAACCATCATTGCCTAAAGGAAACTAACTATGCAAACTCTGAACGCGCTGGCTGACAGCATCCCAACCGATGGCGACGATCTGCTCGAAGGCAGTGACGGCAACGACACCCTGAATGGAGGATTGGGTAACGATACGCTCAATGGCGGCGCCGGCCATGACGTCTACGCCTTCCAGCGCGGCAACGGCCAGGACACCATCCTCGAAAGCGCGGGCAGCAAAACCCTCCGCTTCAGCGACCTGAGCGTGGAAGAACGCCCTGCCCTGGCGCGCGTCGGCGACGATTTGCTGCTCTCTTACGGCAATGGCGACAGCATCACCGTGCTTAAACATTTCAACGGCAATCCGGTCCATCACTTCGAATTCGCCGACGGCAAAACCTTCACCACCGAAGAAATCCTGTCTGTGACACCTATCCAACTAAGCAGCGGAGACGACACGGCCCATTTCACGACTCCCTACAGCATCCAGGTACTGGGCGGCGAGGGCAATGACAACATCAGCGTGATCAGCGGCCATAACCGCCTGTCCGGCGAAGGCGGCAACGACCTGCTGCGCGGCGGCGAAGGCCACGACAGTCTCGATGGCGGCAGCGGCAACGATACCCTGATCGGCGGCAATGGCTACGATGTGCTGCTTGGTGGGGACGGCAATGACAGCCTGGATGGCGGCGCCGGCAACGATCTGCTGCAAGGCGATGCCGGCAACGATACCTTGATTGGCGATAACGGCTCCGATACGCTGGTAGGCGGTAGCGGCAACGACAGCTATATCATCGGCGCCAATTCGCTCAACACCCTCATCGACAACCGCGATGGCGGTGCGGACCATATCGATACGCTGGTCTTCCGCGACATCGATCTCTCCGCCGTCACCGACGTCAAACGTGTCGGCGACGATATGATCATCAACTGGGGACCAAGCTCGGGGCCGCAGCATGATGTGACGGTCAAAAATATGTTCATCAATGCCGGCTATGAAATCACCCACCTGCAATTCCGCAAATCGGCCACCTCGAGCGAGCTGGTGACATACTCGCTCAATGACTTCCTGGCCACGCGTAAGTACGTCATGAGTACGGGGAATGACAAGCCGATCTTCACCGATGCGAAGGATGTGGTAAAAGGCCAGGCCGGCAACGATATTCTCACCACGCGCGGCGGCGATGACGTTGTTGACGGCGAAGGCGGCAACGATACGCTCGATGGCGGGACCGGCAACGATATGCTGACCGGTGGCACCGGCAACGATACCTTTGTGTTCCGCGTCGGCTCCGGCCAGGACACGATCAATGCCGTCGACCAGACAGCGGGGCATATTGAAACGATCCGCTTCACGGATGTGGCATCGAATGGCTTAACCGCACTCGAACGCGTCAACAACGATTTGATTATCCGTTATGGCAATAACGATAAGATTACGATTGCCAGCCACTACCCAGGCGACGCGGGTGAAGTCACGCGCTTTGAATTTGCCGACGGCGTGAGCTGGGACTTGAATCAGCTGTACGCCAATTACACGCTGCGCACCACCGATCAACTGGAGAATCTCGGCTTTAACAAATGGAATGACCGGGTATATGCCGGGGGCGGCGACGATGGTTTCAGCATGGGCGCCGGCAATGACTGGGTGCATGGGGAAGATGGCAATGACCGCCTGCTGGGCCAGGATGGCAGCGACACCTTGTATGGCGATGCCGGCAAGGATACTTTGTTTGGCGGTGCTGGCGACGACAGCCTCTTTGGCGGCGACGGCAATGACCAGCTGCTCGGCGAAGATGGCAACGATACCCTCGACGGTGGCGCCGGCAACGATTTGCTGATGGGCGGTGCTGGCAACGATACTTTTGTCTTCCAGTCCGGATCAGGGCAAGACACGGTCAATGCCAGCGGCTACACGCCCGGCCATATCTGGACGCTGAAATTCCTCGATATTCCATCCACGGGGCTGACCGGCCTGTACAAATCGGACACCAATCTGATCATCGCCTATGGCAACGGCGATCAGATTACTGTTGGCAGTCATTTCTCGGGCAGCGAAGCCAATCGCTTTGAATTCTCTGACGGGAAAATCTACAGTCTGCAGGAGCTGTATCTCGCCTACCCTCTCCGTCTGAGCCAGGCAGCCGACACGGCCAATGTGCAGAAATACAGCGTGCAAATCCTGGCGGGCGATGGCGACGACTCGGTGAGCACGTTCGAAGGCAATGACACGGTGTACGGAGAAGATGGCAATGACATCCTGTCCGGCGGCGATGGCAATGATTGGCTCGATGGCGGAACCGGAAATGACCAGGTAAAGGGCGGCGCCGGCAATGACACTCTGTTGGGCGGCCTGGACAACGACACGCTGCAAGGCGATGCGGGCGACGATCTCATCATCGGTGGCGCGGGCAATGATGTGCTGCGGGGCGGAACCGGCAACGATACCTTCCATGGCGGCACGGGCAACGACACGATCGAAGCCGATGGCGGCAACGACATTCTGGTGCTGCATGCCGGTGACGGGCAGGACGTCCTGAAAGTCAATTCGGCAGTCGGGGCCGGTGCGATGCGCTCCGTCCACTTTGAAGACATCAAGTTCGACAGCCTGACTTCAATGCAGCGCGTGAATGCCGATCTCATCCTGAAGTACGGCAATGGCGATCAGCTCACTGTCTTCGGCCAGTTCTCCTCGCTCGAAAACGAAGTCAAAGTCTTCAAATTCGCCGACCTCAGCGTCAGCTCGGACGAGCTGTTCTCGCTGCGGCCGCTGCTGCTCACCGATGCGGCGGACGCGCTGGTAGCCACCGCGCGCGATGAAATCATCCGCGCCGGTGGCGGCAACGATACCATCGAAGGGGGCGCCGGCAACGACAGCCTGTTCGGCGAAGCGGGCGACGACCAGTTGTCTGGCGGCCTCGGCAACGATCAGCTCAGTGGCGGCGAAGGCGTCGACAAACTCTCCGGCGGCGCCGGCAATGACACGCTCAACGGTGACAACGGCAACGATTTGCTGCAGGGCGACGACGGAAACGACCTTATCTTCGGCGGCAATGGCAATGACACAATCACCGGTGGCGCTGGCGATGACCGCATCGATGGCGGTAGCGGCAATGACAATATCACTCCTGGCGACGGCAACGACCGGGTAGTGCTGCGTGCCGGTTCAGGCGTGGATACCATCAGTTTCTACGATACCGGTGCGCAGCATCAGGATACGCTGGAATTTGCGGATCTGGCAGCGAGCGGCTTGCGCGCGGTGACCCGCAGCGCCAGCAACCTGATCATTGACTATGGTGTCAATGACAGTGTCACCATTACCAGTCAATTCCAGTCCGCCGCCCATGCCGTCGGCCAGATCGTTTTTGCGGATGGGCAATCCCTTACGGCGGAGCAGCTACTGGCTTTGTACGCCCCGCGCCCTCAGGCTTCCGCCCCTCTTGTGGAGCCAGGCGTCACGGCTGAGATCGCTAGCGTAGTGGGTGTCGCGCAGACTATACTGGAATAAGGGTAAGCTGACTGCGGCGCACCATGGGCGCCGCAGTCAGCATTTCATTTTTGATAGCACCCTTATCGCAAGCGCAGTGTTCCGCAATAAATTTTCTCAATAAAAATATATTTTTTCGCCCTAAAGTTTGTCCAAACCGCGCCGCTTAAGCGGTCAGACACTTTCATGCTTTAGAGCGAAAGCTGCAGATTTTCCTCTCCAAAACACCCTAAAGCTTCCCGTACGGCAACCGTTACCCCAAATAACAGCGGCTTGAACGTCCCGGAACAGCGGGGCGGGCCAAAGTGAATGAGCAGATTGCCCAACCAGTAGCACCCGTTTTGGAGAAATACCATGGCCTCAGTTATTAACACCAACATTGCCTCCCTGAACTCGCAACGCAACCTGAACGGTTCGCAAAACGCGTTGAACACCTCGCTGCAACGCCTGTCCTCGGGTCTGCGTATCAATAGCGCGAAGGACGACGCGGCAGGCCTGGCGATTTCGGACCGGATGACCTCGCAAGTTCGCGGCATGACCCAGGCAGCCCGTAACGCCAATGACGGCGTTTCCCTGGCCCAGACCGCTGAGGGTGCGCTGTCGAGCTCCGGCGACATCCTGCAACGTATCCGCGAACTGGCCGTTCAATCGTCCAACGCCACCAACTCCGCATCCGACCGTCAGGCGCTGCAGACCGAGGTGGGCCAGCTGGCATCGGAACTGAACCGTATCGCACAGACCACCTCTTTCAACGGCCAGGCACTGCTGGACGGCACGATGGGTACCGCGAACTTCCAGGTTGGCGCTGACGCCAACCAGTTGATCTCGGCCAACGGCGCCAACTTCCTGACCAATACTTACGGTGACAACCGCGTCGAGAACAACCAGACCGCCACCATCGGCGCCACCAGCAACGTGGTCGACGCCACCGCCATCACCATCAACGGCGTGCGCGGCAGCGCGACTTACACCACCGTCACGTCGAGCGCCACCGTGCCAAAAGACACGGCCAAAACCATCGCCGAAGGCATCAACAAGCAATCCGGCACCACCGGCGTGACGGCCGCCGCCCGCACCGACGCCAACCTGTCGCTGACCGGCGGCCAAAGCTACACGTTCTCGCTCACTGGCGACAACACCAACAGCGCAGCATCGATCGCCTTCACCATGGGCAGCGGCACCACCGCCACCGATTACGCCGCCGGCATCAATGCCATCAACGCCAAATCGGCCAGCACCGGCATCACCGCCCAGTTTGATTCGACCAATGGCGGCATCAAGCTGACCCATGCCAGCGGTAACGACATTCAAATCACGGGCGCCAACGTGGCCGTCAGCATGGCCACCTACACCACCGGCAATGCCCTGAACGCTGCCACCAGCGCCACGGCAGGCGTGATGAATGGCCGCGTGACCTTCGACTCGGAGAGCAGCTTCTCCGTGACCGATGCCGGTTCCGGCCTGGGTCTGGCCGGTGCGGGTACGCAATCGTCGTCGCTGAAATCGGTGTCGACGATCGACGTGACCAACTTCGACAATGCCCAGCTGGCGATCAAGATCGCTGACGCGGCCTTGGCCAACGTCAACAGCCAGCGCGCGGCCTACGGTGCACTGCAATCGCGTTTCGCCTCGACGATTTCGAACCTGAACACGACGACCGAAAACCTGTCCGGTTCGCGCAGCCGTATCCTGGATACCGACTTCGCGGCGGAAACCGCCAGCCTGACCCGCGGTCAGATCCTGCAACAAGCTGGTACCGCGATGCTGGCCCAGGCGAACTCGCTGCCGAACGGCGTGCTGAGCCTGCTGCGTGGCTAATCGCTAGCGCAACAATTTAGCTAAAAGCCGGTTCCCCGCCTGGAATGCCAGTCGGGGAACTTTTCACTAGGAGGCATCATGACTATCGATTCGATCGTCCCGGCCGCCCCTGCCAGAAACGACAGACCCGTGAGCGGAGCCGACTCGGCAGCCGCCCAGGCCGTCACCGGGCGCCCGCCCGCTGCGGCCGTGGAAACCGTGCAGGCCGTCAAGGCCAAGGAAGCCGCTCCGTCGCAAAAGGAGTTGGAAAGCGCGGTCGCGGAGCTGAACAAATCCGTGCAGGCCAGTGCGCAGAGCCTGGAATTTTCCATCGATAACGACAGCAAACGGACTGTGGTCAAGATCATCGACCAGAGTACCAAGGAAGTGCTGCGGCAAATCCCGAGCCAGGAGGCGCTGCAGCTGGCAAAGTCGCTGGGCAGTACCAAGGGCTTGCTGATTCAGCAAGAAGCCTGAGGGCTGCCATCCGGCCCCGGCCACCGTCCATTGAGGCGGCAGCCGGGGCTTTTTTGCATTATCCTGAAGAGGATTGCAAGCAAGGCCACGCAAGCCTTGCACCTTGCAAACAAAACGGGAAATCCCCTTCTCAAGTCGCGTTTGATTCTGCCGATAATCATCTATATTATCGTTTTCTCAGGAGCAAGCTGTGGCCTCAACATCAGGTATTGGTTCGGGCGGTTCGATCGACGTCAACGCTATCGTTGAAAAACTCATGTCGGTGGAAACGCGCCCGCTGGCGGCCTTTGAGAAAAAGACGGCCTCCTTCCAGGCGAAGCTGAGCGCTTTTGGTACGCTAAGCGGCTCGGTCGCCAAGTTCCAGAGTTCCTTGGGCAGCCTCAGTTCGGTCGCCAATTTTAAGTCGCTTACCGCCAAGGCTGGCGACGAATCCGTGCTGACAGCGACGGCCAGTGGCAAGGCGGCGGCCGGCAATTACAATATCAATGTCTCGCAGCTGGCTCAGGCGCAAAGTCTGGTTTCCAAGGGGCAGGCCAGTACCACCTCATCCATTGGTGTGGGCGCCAAGACCACCCTGTTCTTCCAGTTCGGCACCACCAGCGGCAATTTCGGCCTCAATGGCAGTGCGCTTAGCCATGCCGTTTTAAGCACGGGCATCAGCAACGGCTCGCTCTCGCTCAACGGCACAGCGATTGCCACGGACAGCACGACCAATAGCGCCAGGGCACTGGCCGAGGCGATCAATGCCAAAAGCACGACCACCGGGGTCACGGCCACGGCAGGCGCCACCTCGACGGCCGGCAATCTCTTCGCCACCTTTGGCGATGTGGCCACGGGTGGCGACGGCGCCTATACGCTATCGGTGGCCGGGGTCCAGATTGCAGCGCAAGGGGCCAATGTGGCGGCGGGCGCCGGCGTCACCGCCGCCGGCATCGATACCGCGCTGGCCGGTCCGGGCGCCGTGGCCACGGCGCTGGCGGCCGCCAATATCACCGTCAGCGGCACGGCCGCCGGCGGCGACCTGAAATTCACCCGTGCCGATGGCTCGAATATCACGCTCACCGAAACCGTTTCCGGCAGTGCCGCCGCCGTCACGGGCGGCATCGGCAACGCTGCGGGCGCGGTCAACGGCGGCTTCAGCGTGACGGCAGGCAGCAGTATCAGCCTGACCGCGACCAATGGCAGCCAGATCCGCGTGGGCGGCACCAATGCCGCTGCCGCGGGCTTGGTGGACGGTACCTCGGGCAGTTATCTGGGCGGCAGCTTTTCGCAGGACGCGACCCAGGCTTCCGGCTCCGTGCTGATTGACAGCAGCAATAACTCGCTGCAGGGCATCCGCGACGCCATCAACAAGGCCGGCATCGGCGTGACGGCCAGCATCATCTCGGACGGCAGCGCCACCGCCAACCGCCTGGTGCTGACCTCCACCAAAACCGGCGCCGCGTCCTCGATGAAGATCACGCTCAACGGCGACGGCAGCGATCCGCCCGATGCCGCCCTGAGCAGCCTGCTCGGCTATGATCCCGGCGGCACGCAAAACATGGTGCAAAGCGCAGCCGCCCAGGACACCAAGCTAACGGTCAACGGCATTGCCGTCAGCAGCCCCAATACCACGGTCAACGACGCGATCCAGGGCGTTTCCCTGTCCGTCACCAAGGCCGGCAGCAGCAGCTTGTCGATCAGCAAGGATGGCTCGTCCCTGAAAACCAGTATCGAAGGCTTCGTTAAGGCGTATAACGAACTGAACAAATCGATCAAGGATTTGACCGCTTACGACCCGGAGACCAAGAAAGGCGGCCCCTTGGTCGGCGATTCCACGGTGCAATCCGTGCAATCCCAGGTACGGCGCGTGCTGGGCACCAGCATCACCGGCCTGACCGGCGATCTGAGCACCCTGAACCAGATCGGTTTGAGCGTCGACCAGAAGGGGGCCATGTCCCTCGACAGTACCAAGCTGCAGAAAGCCATCGATCAGAATTTCAATAGCATTGCCGGCTTGTTTGCGGCCATCGGAGCGGCCAGCGATACCCAGGTTAATTTCACCAGTTCGACCGCCGCGACCAAGCCTGGCACCTATGATCTGAGCGTCACCACCATGGCCTCGCAGGGTGCGCTGACCGGCAGCGACCCGCTGGCTGCGACCACCACCATTGCATCCAATACCAAGTGGTCAGTGGTGCTGAATGACACCAAGCCCAGCAATTCCAAAAATATTGCCGAGGTCACCATTCCGCCGGGCACCTATACGCCGGCGGAAATGGCCAAGGTCTTGCAAGCGGCGATCAATGGCGTGCCCGCTTTCACGTCGGCCGGCTCCACCGTTGCCGCCAGCATCGATGCCAACGGCAAACTGGTGCTGGCCTCCAGCCGCTATGGCTCGGACTCCAATATCGGCCTGGCCGATGTCAGCGGGACAAACATGAGCAGCCTGTTCGGCACGGCCGCCCCGGTGGCGGGTGTGGACGTGGCCGGTACCCTGGGCGGGCAAGCCGTGGTTGGCAAGGGCCAGACCATGACGGGCGCGGCAGGTGGTCCGACCGAAGGCTTGAAGATTGAAATTACTGGCGGCGCCATCGGCAATCGCGGCACCGTCAGTTTCTCGCAAGGCTATGCCTACCAGCTCAATAATCTGGCGACGGCCATTTTGGATAGCAAAGGCCTGATCGGCGGAAAGACCGACGGCATCAATAACAGCATCAAGGATGTGGCCAAGCAGCGCGAGAAATTCACCGACCGCCTGGAAGGCATCGAAAAACGCTACCGCGACCAGTACTCCCGTCTCGATGTGGCGTTGACCAAGATGCAAAGCACACAGAATTACCTGTCCCAGCAGTTGGCGCAGCTCTCGGCCAACCGCTGATCACAGCAACAAGAGGAGGACCATAATGTTCGGATCAACCCCACGCGGCGTCGGCGCTTATGCCAAGGTCGGGCTGGAAACCAGCGTCGCCGCCGCATCGCCGCACAAGCTGATCGTGATGCTCTATGACGGTGCCCTGGTCGCCGTGATGAGTGCCCTGGCGCATATGAAGTCGGGCAACACGGCCGAAAAAGGCAAGGCGATTTCGAAGGCGATCCAGATCGTCGACAATGGCTTGCGCGCCAGCCTGGACAAGGAAGCCGGCGGCCAGATCGCCGAAAGCCTGGACGCGCTGTACGAGTACATGAGCACGCGCCTGCTGACGGCCAATATCGAAAACAAGCCGGAAATCCTGGAGGAAGTGCGCGGCCTGCTGGCCGACCTGCGCGACACCTGGAACCAGATCGGCAGCAGCCCTGCGGCCCAGCCGCAGGCCCAGAACAAACCTGCTTTTGCGAGCGTGTAATCCATGACGATGACGAATCACGATGTGTTGTCGGCCTACGAGGCCATGGGCGACCTGACCGGCCGCATGCTGGCCGCCGCCGGCGCCGCCGACTGGGACGAGCTGGAAGCGCTGGAAGCGCGCATCTCGGCCCAGGTGGCCCTGCTCAAAGCCAATGAGACGGCCATCCAGCTGGAAGCCGAGGCGCGCGCGCGCAAGGCTGAACTGATCAAGAAGATGCTGGACGACGACCGCCAGATCCGCGATCTGGTCATGCCCTGGATGGCCCAGCTGTCCAAGCTGATCAATAGCACCGGCACCGAACGCCGCGTGGTCAACGCCTACGGCAGCGTCTGACCCTCGCTGTGGCCATCCCGCCGCGCATTGATGCCCCCGGCGTCCGTCCGCCGACGCCGGTCGAGACGCGGCTGCCGGCCGCGCCGGTCGGCGATGCGCGCCAGGAAGCCTTCCAGCGCTCGCTGCAGTCGCTGGTCGGGCAAACCATCAAGGGCGAGGTGCTGTCCAAATTCAACGACGGCAGTTTCCTGGTGCGCGTGGCCAATACCAATGCGCGCATGATGCTGCCGGCCGGCGTCGAACTGGGCGCCGAATTGCCGCTGACGGTGATGTCGGCCAATCCCCGCCCCACCTTCCAGGTCGGCACGCAAAGCGGCCAGCAGGCCGTGCTCTACAGCGAGAGCGGCCAGCTGCCGGCCGATACCGACGCCCTGCCCTCGCAAACCAATCCTGCGCTGAGCGGCCGCCTGCCGGCCCAGCCCGGTGCGGGCGGCGCGCAAGCCGGCACCACGACGACACCGGGCAATGCCGCTGCCGCCACACCGCAGACGGCTGCCAACGCGACACCCACCCCGGCCCCAGGCCAGGCCACCCTGCCCAATGCCGCGGCCAGCCTGGCGCAATCGGCAGCCGGCGCGGCGGCCAATGCAGCGGCCAGCGCCGCGGCCGGCAAGCCGGGCCAGGCCGCCGGCACTGCGCCTGGTGCCGCCCCGGCGGAAGGCGCGCGGCCGCAAAGCCTGGCCGCCACCCTGCTCAGCAAGGCACCGCTGACGCCGGCCGAGCAATTGCCGGCGCTGGACCGCAATACCCTGCCCGCCACCCTCAGCCCGGCTGCGCGCGCCATCGCCAATGTCCTGGTGAATGCCTATACCGCGCCCGGCGTGCCTGCCACCATCAACGGCAAGGTGCCGCTGGTGCCAGGCGGCGCGCCCGACACGGCCCAGCTCAGCAAGCAGTTGCAGGATGCGCTCGGCAAGAGCGGCTTGTTCTATGAATCCCATGTGGCCGAATGGGCCGAAGGCAAGCGCAGCCTGCAAGACTTGGCGCGCGAGCCGCAGATGCAGCGCTTCACCCAGGCCGGCGCACAATCGGCGGCCGAAACGGCGGCGCGCGCGCTGAACGGCCCCGACCTGTCGGCCGCGCAGATGATCAACCAGCAGTTGCATGCCCACGAGCAGCAGCGCGTGCTGTGGCAGGGCGAAGCCTGGCCGGGCCAGGCCATGCAGTGGGAAGTACGGCGCGACGAGCGCGAAGGCCGCCAGCAGCAAGGCGGGCGCGAAGAGAACCCGCACGAACCGGTGTGGCGCAGCGGCGTGCGTTTCCGCTTCCCGCGCCTGGGTGCGCTGGCCGCCAGCGTCACCATCGTCGGCGAGCAGGTGCATATCGCCGTGCAATCCGATTCGGACGGCACGGTCGGCACCTTGCGCGCCTGGGCCAGCCAGCTGCAGCAGGCGATGGAGGCGGCCGGTGCGCCGCTGGCTTCGCTGACCATCGGCGGCGAAGGCGGAGGCGGCGATGGCCAGTGAGAACAAGCCGCGCCTGCCCTTGCCGGTCAATGCCGTCGACAAAAGCGGGCGTCCCACCCTGTCCACTCCCACCGCCGAACAGGACGGCCGTAGGCCGCTGCAAAGCGCGGTGGCCCTGGCTTACCGCGAAGGCGAGTCCGCGCCCAAGGTGGTGGCCAAGGGCCGCGGCCTGGTGGCCGAGCAGATTATCGCGGTGGCGGCCGAGCATGGCGTCTTCGTGCACGAGTCGAAAGAACTGGTGTCGCTGCTGATGGATGTCGACCTCGACGGCCAGATTCCGCCCCTGCTTTACCGGACAATTGCGGAACTTTTGGCCTGGCTTTATCATATTGAAGAGGCGCAAAAAGCGGGCCAGCCACTTCCACCGGCGCCCGACACCAGCGCTCCCCTTACCGAACCCACTGGTGGACATTGATGCACTCATATCTTCAGGATGCCGACCTGGAAAACTGGCACGATTTCGAAGTGGAATCGCGCAAGGAGATCCTTAACCTGCTGCGCAGCATCGGCGAGAAAAATCAGCTGATCCGCATGCTGGTGCGCGGCGAAGCCGACGTCTGCGTGACCTCGATCCTGGAAGTCGATGCCGACAACAATGCCATCATCCTCGACTGCTCGGTCAACCCCGAACAAAATGCGCGCATCCTGGCCGCACCGGCCATCTCGTATGAAACCACGCTCGACAAGATCCGCATCCTGTTTCGCAGCGAACGCGCGGCCAGCTGCGTGTATGAAGGCAGCCCGGCGTTCAAGATCACCCTGCCGGCCAGCCTGATCCGGCTGCAGCGGCGCGAGTTCTACCGCATGAATACGCCGGTCGGCAATCCGGTACGCGTGCTGATCCCCTTCCCGGCCGAATCCGGCGGCGGCGCCAACAGCTTCCCGCTGGCCGACATCAGCTGCGGCGGCATTGCCATCCTCGACAACAAGCTGCTGCTGGGCGAAGCCATCGGCCGCGAATATGCCGACTGCCGCATCGAGCTGCCCGAGATCGGCCAGATCGCCACCGGCCTACAGGTGCGCAACTGCACCGACCTCACTCTGCTCAACAACAAGACCAACCGCCGCCTCGGCTGCCAGTTCACCGACATCCCGCGCAGTGCGCTGAACGCCGTCCAGCGCTACATCACCAAGCTCGAGCGCGAACGCAACGCCCGCATCGCCGGCCTCGCCTAAGCCCCACCCGTCACCGTTTGCGCTAAATCAAACAATGTCCAACCCTGGTGTCAGGCACCAAGGTCGGACATTCTTTGCGCCAGATCAAGCAATGTCCGACTCCAGTGCCTGACACCAGGGTGGGACATTGTTTGATATCGATCAAACCTGCATATTCATGATGTCGTGGTAGGCGGAAACGAGCTTGTTGCGGACCTGGACTGTGGCTTGGAAATTGATGCTGGCTTTTTGCATCGAGACCATCACGTCCGACAGGTTGACGCTGTCGTCGCCCATCTGGAAGCGCTTGGCCAGGGCTTCGGATTTGTTCTGGCTGGTGGCGACCGCGTCCAGCGCGCCTTTCAGCGCGTCGGAGAAGTCGACCTTGGTGGCCGGTTTTTCGGTCTGGATGGCCGGCGGGGTGGCTTGCGGCCGCGTGGCCGCCGCCTTCAATTGGGCGATCATGGCCTGGATCTGGCTGCTGTCGATGCCGCCTGTTCTCATTTTTCTGGACTCCTTGTGTTGTTGCTCTAGCCAAACAACCGGGGACAGTCCCGTGTTGCCGCGCTACAATATGTCCCTGGATGCAGGGTCAGGGTGCCAGAATACCAACAGCCCCGGTGGCGCGCCGCCTGGAGCAGCAGGGGAAACGGCCTTCTGTTCCCGCGATTGAAGCGCGCCGGCGTGGCCGATAATGCGCACACTGCCCGTTCTCCCGTGACGGGGCGCCCACCAACCAGACGCTTTCCAAGCCTTCGGAACCTAACTATGGCCGCAGCCGCCGAACAACTCGATATCGATGCCCCGGCAGACGCCCCTCCGCCCGAGGCGAAGCCGCCGTTTCTGCAGACGCCCATGGGCAGGAACCTGGTGCGCGGCGGCGCCGTGGCCGGCTTCCTGGCCCTGCTGCTGATCCTCTACCTGTGGAACAAGCCGCCCGAGTACAAGGTGCTGTTCTCCAATTTCACCGACCGCGACGGCGGCGCCATCACGGCCGCCCTCGACCAGATGAACGTCAAGCACAAGTTCTCGGAAAACGGCCAGGCCATCCTGGTACCGACCGAGCAGGTGCATGATGTGCGTCTGAAGCTGGCGGCCCAGGGCTTGCCCAAGGGCGGCAATGTCGGCTTCGAGCTGATGGAGAACCAGAAGCTGGGCGTGTCGCAATTCCTGGAACAGGTCAATTACCAGCGCGCGCTGGAAGGCGAGCTGGCGCGCTCGATCCAGTCGCTGGCCGCCGTCGATGCGGCGCGCGTGCACCTGGCCCTGCCCAAGCCCTCCGTCTTCGTGCGCGAGCAGCAAAAGCCGACCGCCTCCGTGCTGCTGAACCTGCACCCGAACCGCATGATCGATCCGCAGCAGGTCAGTGCCATCGTGCACCTGGTCGCTTCCAGCGTGCCGGAATTGCAGCCGGCGAATGTGACCGTGGTCGACCAGGCCGGCAATCTGGTGTCGGATCTGAACAAGAACGGCAATGGCGCCGGCAATGCCAAGAACCTCGATGCTTCCCAGCTCAAGTATGTGCAGGAGCTGCAGCGCCAGATCACCAAGCAGGTCGAGTCGATCGTGCTGCCCATCGTCGGCGAAGGCAATGTGCGCGCCGAGGCCGTGGCCGACGTCGATTTCTCCCAGATCGAGCAGGCGGCCGAAAGCTATAAGCCAAACTCGCCGCCGGCCGCCTCGGCCATCCGTAGCCAGCAGAGCAGCGAAACCAATGGCAACGGCAATGCCAATCCGAACGGCATTCCGGGCGCGCTGTCGAACCAGCCGCCGGGAACGGCCACCGCGCCGCTGACCCAGAATCCGCCCGGCACCGCGCCGGCACCGGGCCAGGTGCCGACCGGCGCTGGCGCCGCCAACAGCCCTTCGCACAAGGAATCGACCACCAATTACGAGGTCGACAAGACGGTGCGCTATGAGCAAAAGAATATGGCGGGCCTGAAGCGCATGACGGTGGCCGTGGTGGTCAATTACCGCCGCCTGGTCGACGCCAAGACCGGCAAGGTCACGATCAAGCCCTACACGCCCGAGGAAATGGCCAAGATCAACAGCCTGGTGCGCGAAGCCATGGGCTTCAGCCAGGAGCGCGGCGATTCGGTCAGTGTGGCCAACGCCCCCTTCGACGGCGTGGACAAGGATGCGCCGCCTGCTCTAGACTGGTGGCGCGATCCGGCCAATCTGCCGCTGCTGGGCGACCTGGTCAAGTTCCTGATCGTGGCCCTGGTGCTGCTCTACATCCTGCTGCGCATCGTGCGCCCGATGATGCGCCCCGTGTTCAAGAAGATCGACGAAATCAACGCGCCGGAGCCGGAACCGGAAGTGCCGGTCGTGGAGGAGCCGACCGGCCCGACGCCGGACGAAATCCTGGCCGCCGAGCTGGCGGCGCTGGAAGAGAATACTGCGCGGACTTACCGCGACAACCTGGCCCTGGCCAAAAAACTGGCCAACGACGATCCGCGCATCGTCGCCAACGTCATCAAGGATTGGATAGGCGCAAATGACTGAGAATACCGGCTTGCAAAAGGCCGCCATCCTGATGCTGGCGATGGGCGAGGCCGAGGCCGCCGAGGTGATGAAATTCCTCGGCCCGCGCGAAGTGCTGAAGCTGGGCGCGGCCATGGCCACCATGAAAAACGTGCCGCACGAGCAAGTCGTGGCCACGCTCGACGATTTCCGCGACCATGTGGCGGCGGCCTCCACCGTGGGCCTCGATTCGGACGAGTACATCCGCCAGGTGCTGACCAAGGCGCTGGGCGACGACAAGGCCTCGGTGCTGCTGTCGCGCATCCTGGGCGGCAAGGACGCCTCCGGCATCGAAAGCTTGAAGTGGATGGATTCGCAGTCGGTGGCCGAGCTGATCCGCAACGAGCACCCGCAGATCATCGCCACCATCCTGGTCCACCTGGAGCGCGACCAGGCTTGCGAGATCCTCGGCCATTTCACCGACCGCCTGCGCAACGACGCGGTGCTGCGCATCGCCACCCTGGACGGCGTGCAGCCGGCCGCGCTGCGCGAATTGAACGATGTGCTGACAAAACTGCTGTCGGGCAATGAAAACATCAAGAAATCGACGCTGGGCGGCATCCGCACGGCGGCCGAGATTCTGAACTTCATGAGCGGCGAGCAGGAAAGCTCGGTCATGGACAATATCAAGAACTACGACAACGATATGGCGCAGAAGATCATGGACGAGATGTTCGTGTTCGACAACCTGATCGATGTCGAAGACCGCGGCATCCAGCTGCTGCTGCGCGAGGTGCAGTCGGAAATGCTGATCATCGCGCTGAAAGGCGCGTCGCAGGAGCTGCGCGACAAGGTCTTCCGCAATATGTCGGCGCGCGCCTCGGAAATGATGCGCGAAGACCTCGAATCGAAAGGTCCAGTGCGCCTGTCGGAAGTGGAAACCCAGCAGAAACAGATTCTGCAGATCGTGCGGCGCCTGGCCGACGAAGGCCAGATCGTTCTAGGCGGCAAAGGCGAGGATTCGTTTGTCTGATATTTTCTCCAAACAGCCCCAGCCGGCGTTCCAGCGCTGGGAAATGAAATCCTTCGGCGACAACCGCCCCAGCACGCTGGCGGCGCGTCAAGCCCAGCAGGAGGAAGAGGAGCGCCTGGCGCGCGAACAGGCGGCCCTGGCCGAAGCCCAGGCTGCCGAAGAGGCAGCCATGTACGCCGAGCCGGAGCAGCACCCCGACTACCCCACCGAGGAAGAGCTCGACGCCATCCGCGAGGAGGCGCGCCAGCAGGGCTATGAGGCCGGCTATACGGCCGGCCATGCCGATGGCCAGGCCCAGGCCTTGGACGAGGCGCGCGAGGCAACGGCCAAGACGCTCGAGCCGGTGGCCGAGATCGCCGGCAATTTCAGCACCGCGCTGCGCGAGGCTGACCAGCTGATCGCCAACGAGGTGCTGGAACTGGCCCTGCACCTGGCCAAGGGCATGCTCAAAACCGCCCTGCCGGCCAAGCCGGAACTGATCCTGCCCATTGTGCGCGACGCCATCCAGTACCTGCCGGTGCTGCAGCCGCCCGCCATCCTGGCCCTCAATCCCGAAGACGCGCACGTGGTGCGCGAGGGCTTGGGCGAGGAACTGGAAAAGGATGGCTGGAGCGTGATCGAAGACCCCAGCATCGGCCGCGGCGGCTGCAAGATCGACACCGCCAGCAACCAGATCGACGCCCAGGCGGCATCGCGCTGGCAGCGCCTGACCCATGCGCTGGGCAAGGATGTGAACTGGCTCGACTGAGATGGACCTGCCCGCCTCCTCCGTACCCGCCCAGCCCGGCGATCCGGCTGGCCTGTCGCAAGCCAATGCCGACGCCATGGCCGACCTGGCCGCCGCGATGGCGGAACTCGACGCCGAATTCGACGAACCGGCAGCACACCATGCCGATGCCACCGATCTTGCCGACGGTGGCGGCATGGCCGATGACCGCGACATGAGCGATGGCGACGGCATGGCCGGCGGCGGCGACCTGGTCGATGGCGACGGTATGGCCGACGACGCGGACGACGGCGCGGCCCCGGCCCGCGCGCCGCGCGCCCCGGTCGATACCGGCAGCGCCCAGGGCCACGCCGGCCGCTGGCGCGCCTACCTCAACGATTGCGCCGTGCTCAGCGATTTTGTCGAACCGATGCAGGTTTCGGGCCGCGTCACGCGCGTGGCCGGCCTGGTGATGGAAGCGGTCGGCCTGCGCCTGGCCGTGGGCGCGGCCTGCACCGTGCCCCTGCCCAGCGGCGGCAAGGTGGAAGCCGAAGTGGTCGGTTTCGAGGGCGAACGTCTGTTCCTGATGCCGCAAAGCGATGTCGAAGGCATCGTGCCCGGCACCCGCGTGTTTCCGGTCGAGCAGACCATTCCGCGCCCGGGCAGCGTCAACCATCCGCGCCGCCGCCCGAGCGACCGCGCGCGCCACCTGCCAGTCGGGCCGGAACTGCTGGGCCGCGTGCTCGACGGCGCCGGCCGCCCGCTCGACAATCTCGGCCCCATCCATACCACCGACAGCGCGCCGATCAATGTGCGCCCGGCCAATCCGCTGGGCCGCGCGCCCATCGTGGAAACCCTGGATGTCGGCGTGCGCTGCATCAACGCCATGCTGACCGTGGGCCGCGGCCAGCGCATGGGCCTGTTCGCCGGTTCCGGCGTCGGCAAATCCGTGCTGCTGGGCATGATGGCGCGCTATACGGAGGCCGACATCATCGTGGTCGGCCTGATCGGCGAACGGGGCCGCGAGGTCAAGGAATTCATCGAACAAATTCTCGGCGAGGAAGGCTTGGCGCGCTCGGTGGTGGTGGCGGCCCCGGCCGACACGCCGCCGCTGATGCGCATGCAGGGTGCGGCTTATGCCACGGCCATTGCCGAACATTTCCGCGACAAGGGCCAGAACGTGCTGCTGATCATGGACTCGCTGACGCGCTATGCCATGGCGCAGCGCGAAATCGCGCTTGCCATCGGCGAGCCACCCGCCACCAAAGGCTATCCGCCTTCGGTCTTCGCCAAGCTGCCGGTGCTGGTCGAACGGGCCGGCAACGGCCAGCTCGGCGGCGGCTCCATCACCGCCTTCTACACCGTGCTGACCGAGGGCGACGACCAGCAGGATCCGATCGCCGACTCGGCGCGCGCCATCCTGGATGGCCACATCGTGCTCAACCGCCGTCTGGCTGAGGCCGGCCACTACCCGGCCATCGATATCGAACAGTCGATCAGCCGCGCCATGCACTCGATCACCTCGCACGAGCACCAGAACGAGTCGCGCCACCTGAAGCAGCTGTTCTCGCGCTATGAACGCAGCCGCGACCTGATCGCCGTCGGCGCCTACACGCCCGGCACCGACCCGGTGCTGGACCAGGCCATCGGCTTGCATGACAAGATCGAGCATTTTTTACAACAGCAGATCACCGAGCGCGTCGATATGGCCCAGAGTTTGGGGCAACTTACCGCTCTATTCGATTGATTGACGCGGCCGCCGCAAGCCTATAATCGACGATCATGGCCTCGCAAACCCAACTGGAAACCCTGATCGACCTGGCGCGCCGCGAAACCGACGATGCGGCCAAGCGCCTGGGCGCGGCCTTGAAAGCGGCCAGCGAGGCCGAGGAAAAGCTGAATATGCTGCTCGGCTACCGCGACGAATATGGCAAGCGTTTCGATGAAACCCAGCAGGCCGGCATCACGCCCACGGCTTACCGCAACTTCCAGGCTTTCATGGCGAAACTGGACACGGCGATCCAGGGCCAGCGCGACATCGTGCTGCATATGCAGCAGCGCGGCGCGCTGGAGAAAAGCAGTTGGCAGGCGGCCGAACGCAAGCGCATGTCGTATTCCACCTTGCGCGACCGGGCCGTGGCCCAGCAGCAGAAGGTGGAAGCCAAGCGCGACCAGAAGGCCATGGACGAACATGCGTCCCGGCAGGCATTTTTCAAGCGCTGAGCCCAGCTCGGCGCCAAACCGGCGGCACTAACCAGACGGCTTTATCATGCAGACACCGATCACCACCAATCCCTTCCTGGCCCCGGCTTCCGGCATGACGCCGCCCAAGCAGCCGCCGGGCAGCAGCTCCGATGATCTGTTCCGCAGCACGCTGGCGCGCCAGATGGAGCAGCGCCAGCCCGCTCCCATGACGCCTGCCCCGGCAGCGCGCCCGGCGCCAGCTCAGGCCCAGCCGCCGCGTCCGGCACCCGCCGCGAACAGCAATCCAGCCGCGCCGGCCAAACCGGCCCAGCCGGCGCCCAACGCCCAGAACAGCCCGAATACGCAAAACGCCCAGGCCACCCAGGACAGCGCGCCAGCCAAGCCGCAGAATCAGGGCGGCAGCGCCAGCCAGGCCGAAGCCGGCCCAGCCACCGCCCCGGCAACGACGACCACCGGCAGCACTGCCGGCGCCAAGGACGGTACGGAAGACGGCACCAAAGCGGCCAGCGCCGAGGATGCCGCCGCCCAGCTATTGGCCATGATGGCCAGCCTGAACGGCCAGAACACCGCGCCGGCCGCCGATAGCGCCACCGCGGCCGCCGCCGCTGCGGCAGCCGCCCAGGCGGCGGCAGCGGAAGCAGCCGCCAAAGCAGCCCTGAGCGGCAGTGGCAGCGCCAGCGTCACCGCCAGCAGCGGCGACAGCGCCCAGGCAGCAGCCGGCGCGGATGCCGCGACGCTGGCGGCCCTCAGCGCCAGCGCAGCCGATGCCGCCAAAGACAAAGCGGGCGCCCTGACCATCGACCCGGCCCTGGCGCGCAGCGCCGGCAGCAGCGGCAATGCCGACGGCGCGGAGCCAGCCGTGCCGGCAGATTTCAGCGCCAGCCTGGCCCAGGCCAAGGCCGCGCCTGCCCCGCAGGCCGGCGCCCATGCCGCCAGCGGCGGCGAGCTGGCCGAAGCGATGGTCAGCCTGAACAAAGCCGGCAAGCCGGAAGCCAAGGCGGGCGATGCCGGCGCCGACGCCACGACCGGACTCAGCGATACGGCTGGCGAGCCGGCCGTGCGCGCCCGTCCGGGCAGCGAGGCGCCGCAGGGCGCCACCGCCCCAGCCCTGGGCGCGGCCCAGGCCAAGGTCGACGAGATCAGCCGTGGCGTGCGCGCCCAGAACACCCAGGGCGAAGTAATGACGGTGCAGCGCGAGAGCGCGCCCGCGCCCCAGGCCATGCCCGCCATGGCCCAGACTGGCCAGGCCACGCTGCAGGCGGCCAATGCGGTCGCCTCCAACCAGCTGCAGGCGCGCGTCGGCAGCCAGGCCTGGGACCAGCAATTGGGCCAGAAAGTGGTGTGGATGGCGGCCGGCGGCGAGCAGAGCGCCTCGCTGACCCTGAATCCGCCCGACCTGGGACCGCTGCAAGTGGTGCTGAGCATTTCCAACGACCAGGCCAGCGCCAGCTTCACGGCCGCCCAGCCGGAAGTGCGCCAGGCGCTGGAAAACGCCCTGCCCAAGCTGCGCGACATGATGAATGAAGCAGGCATCCAACTTGGCAACGCCACCGTCTCGGCCGGCAGCCAGGAACAGCAGGAAGCCTTCGCCCGCCAGGCCGGCGGCAACCGGGGCCAGGGCGGCCGCGGCACCGGTTCCGGCAGCGGCACGGGCGACGATAGTGCAGCGGTCGCGGCGGCCCCGCAGCGCGTGCGCAGCGGCCTCGGTGTGGTCGATACCTTTGCTTAATGTGGACGGCGGCGCGCGCCGCCGCCCAATTCGCTTGCCCTCAAGTTACAATACCGCAAAGAAACACCCAGATTCGCCCTCTGTTCCGCCGATCCCGGCGGACTGCGATTGCGGATAATGGGACATAATGTCGGCATTCCCGATAGACAGCAGCAAGGCAGACTTGAAAGCGAATCCTAAGATGAAAGCGGAAGCCAAGGCCGATGCGTCGCCAGCGGGCGGCGGCAAGAAAAAAATGATGATCATCATCCTCGCCGCCGTGCTGGTGCTGGGCGCCGGCGGCGGTGGTGCGGCCTGGTTCCTGACCAAGGGCGCCAGCGCCGACCATGAAGAGGAAGCGCCGAAGGCCAAGAAGGGCAAGAAATCGCACAAGGCGGCCGGCCCGCCCGTGTATGTGCCGGTCGAGCCGTTCACCGTCAATCTGCAGCCCGACACCGAAGGTTCGGAGCAGTATCTGCAACTGGCCTTCACCCTGCAGGTGGGCAGTCTGGAAGAGGTCGAAATCGTCAAGCAGAATATGCCCAAGGTGCGCAGCCGCGTGCTGCTGCTGTTGTCGAGCAAGCACGCCTCGGAAATCAATACGCCGGAAGGCAAGCAGCAGCTCAGCAGCGAAATCATCGAGCAGATGAAGCTGCCGTTCGAGGACCGGGGCGATTCGCAGGATGTCAGCGAAGTCCTGTTCACCTCCTTTATCATTCAGTAACCCGTACCGTTCGTAGCGAGTCATGGCTGATAATTTTCTCTCCCAGGAAGAAGTCGATGCCCTCTTAAAGGGCGTCAACGGCGACCAGGACGACGCCCAGGCGCCGGAAGAAGTCGCGGGTGTCCGGACCTATAATCTGGCCACCCAGGAGCGCATCGTCCGGGGCCGCATGCCGACCCTGGAAATTATCAATGAACGCTTCGCCCGCCTGCTGCGCGTCGGCCTGTTCAACTTCCTGCGCCGCAGCGCCGAAGTGTCGGTCGGTTCGGTGCGCGTCTCCAAGTACAGCGAATTCATCCGCAACCTGGTGGTGCCGACCAATCTGAATCTGGTGCACATGAAGCCGCTGCGCGGCACGGCCCTGATGGTCTTCGATCCGGGCCTGGTCTTCCTGCTGGTGGACAATCTGTTCGGCGGCGACGGCCGCTTCCACACCCGGGTCGAGGGCCGCGACTTTACCCAGACCGAGCAGCGCATCATCCTGCGCATCCTGGATATCGTGTTCGAGGCTTATACCAAGTCCTGGGAACCGGTGTATCCGGTCGAGTTCGAATACATCCGTTCCGAGATGAACACCCAGTTCGCCAATATCGCCACGCCCAACGAGGTGGTGGTGGCCTCCACCTTCACCGTGGAACTGGGTTCGGTGTCGGGCCAGATCCACTTCTGCATGCCCTACTCGATGATCGAGCCGATCCGCGACGCCCTGACCTCCTCGCTGCAGGGCGAGGCGCTGGAAGTGGACAAGCGCTGGATCCGCCTGATGACGCAGCAGATCCAGATCGCCGAGGTGGAGCTGGTGGCGCGCCTGGGCACGGCCCGCGTCAGCTTCGACGAGATCCTGAATATGCGCGTGGGCGACATCATTCCGCTGTCCATCCCGGAAAGCATCGAGGCCACCGTGGACGGCGTGCCCGTGCTCGATTGCACCTATGGGGTAATGAATGGACAATACGCGCTGAAGGTGGAGAAATTGCTGGCCAATGCCGATAACCTCAAATAAGAGGCCATTTCTATAATGGGCGTGGCTAGGCGCGGCGACGCAGACAGTGCGCCTGCACGGCAAGGAGCCGCAACGACGCCACAGCCATTTTGAAATGGCCTCGAAGCGGCATTGCGCCGGGAACAGCAACACAGGAGAGTAAGAAATGTCGGACAATCAAGACGATCAAAGCATGGAAGACGATTGGGGCGCGGCCATTGCCGAGCAGGCCAAGGCGGAAGCCGAGGCCCTGCAAAGCCAGGCCGCCACGGCCGCCGTCTTCAAGGACTTTTCGAAAACCGCCGCGAAATCGGAAACCCATAACGATATCGACTTCATCCTCGATATTCCGGTCCAGCTGACGGTGGAACTGGGCCGCACCAAGATCGCCATCAAGAACCTGCTGCAACTGGCCCAGGGCTCGGTGGTGGAACTGGATGGCCTGGCCGGCGAGCCGATGGACGTGCTGGTCAACGGCTGCCTGATCGCCCAGGGCGAGGTGGTGGTGGTGAACGACAAGTTCGGCATCCGCCTGACCGATATCATCACGCCTTCCGAACGCATCCGAAAACTGAATAAATGAAGCCTGGTTTCCCTCGCGCCGCCCTGCTGGCGGCTGGCTGTACCCTCCTCCTCGCCGCCGGCGCCGCGCCGGCCCAGCACAGCGCCTCCGGCAGCATCGCCACCCAGACCAGCCCCGCTCCGGCGGCGGCCGGCCAGGAGGCGGGCGCATCCCTCAGCGCAGCCCCTGCCCCGAGCGGGACGGTGAACGCGACCGATGCAGCGGCCAGCGCGCCTGCAGCGGGCGCTGCCACCGCCACGCCGGAACAGCAGGCGGCGCTGGCCGGCGCGCGTCCGGCGCAGAATGCGGGACTGGCGCCCAGCGGCCCTTCGGCCGCCGGTTCGCTGCTGCAAACCACCCTGGCCCTGGCCGTGGTGCTGGGCCTGCTGGTCGGCCTGGCCTGGCTGCTCAAGCGCTTCGGCCCGCGCAGCATCGCCAGCGGCAATACCGTGAAGCTGGTGGGCGCGCTCAGCGTCGGCGCGCGCGAACGCATCCTGGTGGTGGAAGTGGGCGAACAATGGATCGTGGTGGGCGCTTCGCCCGGCCGCATGAATGCGCTGGCCACCATGCCGCGCCAGGAAGGCGTGGCCGATGCGCTGCCGCAGCAGAACCTGCCGGGCGCCAATTTCGCCGAATGGTTCAAACAGACGATCGACAAACGCAATGATAAATAAGCAGTCCGCGGGCAAGCTCCTGCTGGCCGGCGCCGCGCTGGCCTTGCCCCTGTGGGCGGCGGCGGAACCGACGATTCCCGCGTTTACCAGCACGCCGGCGGCCGGCGGCGGCACCAGTTACGGCCTGTCGCTGCAAACGCTGATCCTGATGACGGCGCTGACCTTCATCCCGGCGGCGCTCTTAATGATGACCGGCTTCACCCGCATCGTGATCGTGCTCTCGCTGCTGCGCCAGGCGCTCGGCACGCAGTCGGCGCCGCCCAACCAGGTGATGATCGGCCTGGCCCTGTTCCTGACCTTCTTCACCATGGGGCCGGTGTTCGACCGCATCTATACCGAGGCGTACCAGCCGCTGCAGGAAAACAAGATCACCATGCTGCAGGCGCTGGACAAGGGCGCGGCCCCGCTCAAGACGTTCATGATGAAGCAGACGCGCCAGTCCGACCTGGCCCTGTTCGTCAAGATTTCGCGCTCGCCGGCGCTGCAGGGGCCGGAAGACGTGCCGCTGCGCATCCTGGTGCCGGCCTTCATCACCAGCGAACTGAAGACCGCTTTCCAGATCGGCTTCGCCATCTTCATCCCCTTCCTCATCATCGATATGGTGGTGGCTTCGGTGCTGATGTCGATGGGGATGATGATGATGTCGCCGGCCGTGATTTCGCTGCCATTCAAGCTGATGCTGTTCGTGCTGGTCGATGGCTGGCAACTGCTGCTGGGTTCGCTGGCCCAGAGCTTCTACTAAGGAGGAAGCCGCGATGACGCCCGAAACCGTCATGACCATGGGCCGCCAGGCCATGGAAGTCACGCTGATGGTGGCCGCGCCGCTGCTGCTGGTGGCCCTGGTCATCGGCCTGGTGGTCAGCATCTTCCAGGCCGCGACCCAGATCAATGAGTCGACGCTGTCCTTCATTCCCAAGCTGGTGGGCGTGTTCGTGGCCCTGGTGGTGGCCGGGCCGTGGATGCTGTCGGTCATGCTCGACTATATGCGCCAGGTGCTGACGGGCATACCCGCCCTGGTCAGCTGAACCGGCCCTCATGCTTTCCCTCTCCGCTGCCGATATCAACACATGGATCGCCGGCCTCCTGTGGCCACTGACCCGCGTCCTGGGCCTGATCACGGCCGCCCCGGTGTTCGGCAATCCGCGCATCCCGATGACGGTCAAGCTGTGCCTGGGCGTGATGCTGGCCATGGTGATCGCGCCCAATGTGCCGGCGCTGCCGGCGGCCGATCCGCTCTCGTACGCGGGCTTGCTGATCCTGGTCAAGGAAATGATTATCGGACTGGCAATGGGGATGGCCATGCGCATCGTGTTCGCAGCCGTGGAAATGGCGGGGGAGATCAGCAGCCTGACCATGGGTCTGGGCTTTGCCACGTTTTTCGACCCGATGTCGGCGGGCCGCTCCTCGGCCATCGCCCAGTTCCTGGCCCTGGTGGCGACCATGGCTTTCCTGGCCGTCAACGCCCACCTGGTGCTGATCGAGGTGCTGGCGGAAAGCTTCATCACGCTGCCGGTCTCGGCCCAGCCCTTCGTCGGCGGGCCGTTCAAGCAGCTGGCCGACTGGGGCGGCAAGATTTTCAGCGCCGGCCTGCAACTGTCGCTGCCGGTGGTGGCAGCGTTGTTAATTACCAACGTCGCGCTCGGCATCCTGACGCGCGCGGCGCCGCAACTGAATCTGTTCGGCATCGGCTTTCCCGTCACGCTGGGCGTGGGCTTGCTGGTGCTGGCGCTGTCCCTGCCCTATCTGGCGGCACCCTTGCAGACCTTCTTCCTGCAGGGCGTGGAAACGGCGCGCAAGCTGCCGCGCGACTGGGGCCAGCCGGCCAAGGCGCCGGCGCCGCGCGCGGCGCCTTGAGCGCTGATAGTGACCTGGGCGGTTACAAATGTTTGATTTCCATGTGGCAATAATTGGCTTATCATGGTCATGCTGCCCGGAGAGCGTATAAATGACTATCGTATTTGAAACCCAACAGATTGCCGGTCTGACGACCTATCAGATCAGTCTTCTGACGTCGGACGATATCAAGGCCCTGACACCTGAGCTGATGCCGCTGTTTAGCAGCGCGCAGCTGAATGCGCTGTCGACCAGCCAAATCAAATACCTGGAAAACGCCGACCTGGCCACCTTGACCTCGGACCAGATCGGCTGGCTGGGCAGCCGCCTGATCGGCGCCCTCACTACCAGCCACATCGCCACCCTCGACACGGCGCAGATCCGCGGCATCGACAGCCAGGACATGCCGGCCCTCTCCAGCAGCCAGCTGGCCGCCCTCAGCGCTGGGCAGCTGGCTGCCCTGACGACCCAGGAACTGGCCGGCCTGCGCAGCCAGCAGATCGCCGTGCTCAGCAGCGACCAGTTGCCCGGCCTCGACAGCGATCAGTTGGCCACCCTCAGTTCCGGCCAGCTGCGCGCCCTGAGCACCCAGGCGCTGCGCGCGCTCGATCCGACGCGCCTGGTGTCCAACAGCATCGCCTATCTGTCGAGCAGCCAGTTGAACAGCCTCGACGCGGCCCAGCTGCAGGTGCTCAGCAGCGACCAGATCATCGCCCTCGGCAGCGCCCAGTTGAATGGCTTGAGCAGCGCCGCCCTGGTCGTGCTGCTCACCGAACAGATCGCCGCCATCGAAAGCCGCGACATCGCCGCCCTGGCCAGCCAGCAGATCGCCGCCTTGCAGCCGGGCCAGATCACGGCCTTCACCACCGACCAGATGCGCGCCCTCGGCACGCGCGGCCTGGCCGCGCTGACCACCGACCAGATCCCGGCCCTGAGCACCGACCAGCTCACCGCCCTGCCCTCGCTGGCCAGCCTGTCGACGGCCCAGATCGGCGCGCTGGCGCCCGAGCAACTGGCCGTGCTCGCCACCCAGGCCATTGCCGGCCTCGGCAGCCAGCAGCTCGGCGCGCTCAAGGATTACCAGTGGCAGGCGCTGAACAGCGACCAGATCATTGCGCTCAGTACCGCCCAGTTCGCCAACCTGTCGACCCAGGCCCTGAACCTGCTCGGCAGCAACCAGCTGGCCGTCATCGAAACGCGCGACATCGCCGCGCTGCGCACGGCCCAGATCGCGGCCCTGCAGCCGGGCCAGCTCAGCGTCCTGGGCACCGCCCAGTTCGCCAGCCTGAACAGCAACGATATCGCCGTGCTGACGAGCGACCAATTGCCGCTGCTGTCCACCGACCAGATCGGCGCACTGAAAACCTTGTCGACCTGGAGCAGCAAGCAGGTGGCGGTGCTGAGCAGCGACCAGGTGGCCAGCCTGGCGACACGCCATCTGGCCAGCCTGGCCAGCGGCCAGTTGGCCGGCTTGAACCCGGAGCAGGCGGCCGCCCTCAACACGGCCCAACTGGTGGCCCTGAGCACGGGCCAGGTGCAAGCCTTGAACACCGTGGCGCTGCAAGCGCTCAGCACCGACCAGCTGCGGGCCCTGGAAAGCCAGGATGTGGGCGCGCTGCTGACGCGCCAGATCGCCAGCCTGAGCACCGATCAGCTCAGCAACCTGCAAGTCCAGCAAGTGGCCGCCCTCGGCAGCGCCGCCACCCAGGCCTTGACGCTCGAGCAGGTGGCCGCCCTCACCACGGCCCAGCTGGCCGCGCTGAAGGCGCTCGACGCCCTGCGCAGCGCGCAAGTCGCCGCCCTCACCACCGACCAGATCGCCTCGCTGGGCACGGCCAGCATCACGGCCCTGCGCAGCAGCCAGGTGGCGGCCCTGTCGCCGCTGCAAGCGGGCGTGCTGAGTTCGGCCCAGATCAAGGCCTTGAGCGCCAGCCAGCTGGCCGCGCTCAGCAGCGCCGCCCTGGCCGCCTTGCAGAGCAGCCAGTTGGGCGGCATCGAAACGCGCGATGTGCCGGGCCTGCGCAGCCAGCAGATCGCCGCCATGACCACCGACCAGATCACGGCCCTCGGCACGGCACAGATCCGTGCCCTCAGCACGGCTGGCGTGCGCGCCCTGAACAGCGACCAGATCGCCGTGCTCAGCTCAGCCCAGCTTGACGCTTTCGCCAGCTTTGCCGGCTTCAGCACGCGCCAGATCCAGGCCTTCAGCAGCGACCAGCTGGCCAGTATGACGACCCAGGATTGGGCCAGCCTGAGCAGCGCCCAGATCGCCGCGCTACTGGCCGGCCAAGTACCGGGCCTGTCGGCCGGCCATATCGCCGCGCTTGGCACGGCCCAGGTGCGCGCCCTCAGCACGGACGCCCTGGCTGCGCTCGACGCCACCCAGATCGCCGCCATCGAGCTGGCCGACCTGGCCGCCATGGGCACGCGCCAGATCGCCGCCTTCTCGACCGATCAGCTGGCCGCCCTGCAAACGGCCCAGCTGGCCGCCCTGACCTCGGCCGAGGTGGGCGCGCTGAGCAATGAGCAGCTGGCCAGCTTGACGGCGGGCCAGCTCGACGCCCTGACCCTCACTTCGCTGAGCACGCGCCAGATCGGCCAGCTCAGCACGGCCCAGCTGCAAAGCTTGAACACGGCCGACCTGAGCGGCCTGCGCACGGCCCAGATCGCCGTGCTCAGCACGGCCCAGATCGGCGCGCTCAGCACAACCCAGATCGTCGGCCTCAACACGGCCCAGTTCCGCGTCCTCGGCAGCGACGCCCTGCGCGCCCTCAGCAGCGAGCAGTTGGCCGCCATCGCCTTCGACGACTTGCAAGCACTGCGCACCAACCAGCTGAACCAGCTCACCACGGCCCAGATTCCAGCGCTCAGCACGGCCCAGATCGCCCAGCTCACCACGGCCCAGATCGCCGCCCTGACGCCCGAGCAGAAAGCCGCGCTCAGCAGCGACCAGTTGGGCGCCCTGGTCACGCTGGCCTCGTTCTCGACGGCGGCCATTGCCGCCCTCACCACCGACCAGATCGCCTCGCTGAGTCTGGCCGTACTGGCCGCGCTGCGCAGCAACCAGGTGGCGGCGCTGACCACGGCCCAGATGCAGGCGATCAGCACGGCCGGCATCGTCGCCCTGCAAAGCAGCCAGTGGCGCGCCCTGGGCACGGCCGCCCTGAATGCCTTGAACTCGGACCAGGTGGCGGCCATCGAACTGGCCGACCTGCAGGCGCTGCGCACGGCCCAGATCGCAGGCCTGGCAACGCAGCAGATCGCCGCCCTCACCAGCGACCAGTTCGGCGCCCTGAGCACGGCCATGATCGCCTCGCTGAGCACACAGCAGATCGCCTCGCTGTCGCTGGCCCAGGTGGCCAGCTTCGCCTCGCTGGCCCCGCTGCGCAGCGCCCAGATCGCCGCGCTCACCACCGACCAGATCGGCGCGCTGGCGCCGGATCGCATCACGACCTTGCGCACCAACCAGTTGGCCGGTCTGAGCAGCGTCCAGATCGGCGCCCTCGGCAGCGACCAGATCGTGGCCTTGAACACGGCCCAGGTGCGCAGCCTGAGTCCGGCCACCCTGGGCGGCATGAGCACGCTCCAGATCGCCGCCATCGAGGCCGTCGATATCGCCGCCTTGAGCACGGGCCAGGTGCAGGCGCTGAAGACCCAGCAGATGGCTGCGCTCACGCTGGGCCAGCTCGGCGCCCTGAGTTCGACCCAGATCGCGGCGCTGACTTCGCGCCAGATGGGTGCCCTGAGCACCAGCCAGCTCGGCGCGCTCGGCTTGACCGGCTTGACCACCGTGCAGATCCAGGGCTTGAACAGCGACCAGATCGGCGCCTTGACGCCGGACCAGGTGGCCAGCCTGAAAACGGCCCAGATCGCCGCCTTCACCACCGGCCAGTTCACCTTCTTCAACACCGACCAGATCCAGGCCCTGAGCAGCGCCCAGATGCGCGCCCTGTCCACCGATGTGCTGCGCGCGCTCAGCCCGGCCCAGATCCAGGCCATCGACCTACTCGACATCCGCAGCCTGGCCACCGGCCAGATCGCCGGCCTGGGCAGCAGCCAGTTGCAGGCGCTGAGCCTGGCCCAGATCATGTCCCTGACCACGGGCGAGATCGCCGCCATCGCCACCGCCCAGATCGGCGCGCTGAGCACGGCCCAGATCGACGCCATGGTCAGCCTGCTCAGCCTGACCACGGCCCAGATGGCCGCCCTGAATACCGAGCAGCTGAGCAATCTGAACATGGCCGATTTCGCCGCGCTCAAGACCAGCCAGGTGGCGGCCCTGAACAGCTACCAGGCGGCCCACCTGACCGTGGGCCAGATCGCCGCCTTCTCCACCGCCCAGATCCGCGCGCTGAACTTGCGCGCCCTGGGCAATCTGGACGCCAGCCAGTTACAGGCGCTGGAAGCGGAAGACCTGCATGCCCTGCTCACCACCCAGATCGCGGCGCTGGCCCCGGCCCAGCTGGCCGCGCTGTCGACCAGCCAGTTGCATGCGCTGAGCAGCCAGGCCATCGCCGTGCTCTCGCCAGCCCAATTGGCCGCGCTGTCCGCCGACCAATTGGCGGCCCTGGGCGAATTGCGCGACTACAGCACGGCCCAGATCGCCGCCATGTCGACCGACCGCATCCTCGTCATGAGCGTGGACGACCTGGCCAGCCTGAGCACGCGCCAGGTGGCCGCCTTCAACTCGGCCCAACTCTCGGTCTTCAGCGCCGGCCAGCTGCAGGTACTGAGCACGGCGCAATTCGCCTCGCTCTCGACGGCGGCCCTGAACGGCCTGAGTGCCGCCCAGATCCCGCTGATCGAACTGGAAGACATCGCCGCCCTGAAAACCTCGCAACTGGCCGCGCTCGGCTCGGACCAGCTGCAAGCCTTGAATATGGACCAGTTGGGCGTGCTCAGCAGTGGCGATGTGGCCGCATTGCGCACCCTCCAGATCAGCGCGCTGACCCCGGCCCAGATCGCGGCCCTGAACAGCCGCGGCTTGACCACGGCCCAGATCCGCAGCCTGAGCGACGCCCAGCTCACGGCCCTGCCGCTGGACAAGATCGCCACGCTCTCGAGCGTCCAACTGGCCGCCCTCAGCGACAGCCAGGTGCAGGCGCTGACGCCGGACCAGATCCTGGCGCTCGAAACGCGCCAGTTCGCCAGCCTGTCGAGCCGCGCCATCGCGGCCCTGACCCCGGCCCAGGTGGCCGGCATCGAACTGGCCGATATCGCGGCCCTGCGCTCGACCCAGGTGGCGGCGTTCTCGGCCGCCCAGCTCGGCGCCTTGAACACCGACCAGATCGCCGTCATCAACACGGCCGCCATCGGCGTGCTCCGCATTCCGCAAATCCAGGCCATCACGGTCGACCAGCTGCGCGCGCTGACCACGGCCCAGGTGCGCGCGCTCAGCACGCGCGCCATCCGCGCCCTCGACGTGAGCCAGGTGGCCGCCATCGAACTGGACGATATCGCTGCCCTGCGCAGCGAACAGATCCGCGCCCTGTATTCCGACCAGCTGACGGCGCTGACGTCCGACCAGATCATCGCCCTGACCGACGCCCAGGTGGCGGCCCTCAGCACGGCCCAGCTGGCGGCGCTCACGCCCGAGCAGTTTGCCCAGCTCGGCGCCCTGACCGCCTTCACCAGCGACCAGATCGCGGCCCTGCCGACGGCGCGCATCGCCGGCCTCGACGCGACCCAACTGGCCCTGCTCAAAACCAGCCAGATCGCGGCCCTGACCAGCCGCCAGATGCCGGCCCTGTCGAGCAGCCAGTTGGCCGACCTCAGCACGGCGCAATGGCGCGCCTTCCACACGGCCGCGCTGCGCGCGCTCAGCACCGACCAGATCGCCGCGCTCCAGGGCGATGACCTGGCCGCGCTGCGCAGCGACCAGTTCGCCGCGCTGAAAACCGAGCAGATCGCCGCCCTCAACAGCGACCAGTTGCAAGTGCTGACCACGGCCGAACTCGGCGCGCTGACCAGCGCCCAGGTGCGCGCCCTCAGCAATGCCCAACTGGCCAGCCTGCCCGGCCTGGGTGGCTTTGGCAGCACCCAGGTGGCCGCCCTCTCCAGCAGCCAGCTGGCCAGCCTCGATGAAGCCCATCTGTCGACCTTGAGCACGCGCCAGATCGATGCGCTGAGCAGCCGCCAGCTGAGCTGGCTGACCACGGACCAGATCGTGGCCCTGACCACGGCCCAGGTGCGCGCCCTCGATCCGGCCGCCTTGGCCGGCCTCAGCACGGCCCAGGTGGCCGCCATCGCGCTCGACGATATCGCCGCCCTGGGCACGGACCAGATCGCCGCGCTGCGCACGGCCCAGTTCGTCGCCCTCAGCCTCGACCAGCTGGGCGCGCTGAGCACGCGCGACATCGCCGCCCTGAACACCGGCCAGGTCGCCAGCCTGAGCACGGCCCAGCTGGCCGCGCTGAGCACGCTGGCCGCGCTCGGCACCCAGCAATTTGCCGCGCTCACCTCGCTGCAACTGCCTTCGCTCAACGCCGACAAGATCGCCACGCTGAAAACGGCGCAGATCGCCGCCCTCAGCACGCGCCAGATCGGCAGCCTCAGCACGGAGCAGATTGCCGCCCTCAGCACCAGCCAGATGCGCTCGCTGAGCGTGGCCGCCCTGGGTGCGCTTGGCAGCGCCCAGATCGCCGCCATCGAGCTGCCCGATCTGGCCGCCCTGAGCAGCCTGCAATTGACGGCCCTGAAATCGGCCCAGATCGCCGGCCTGACCACCGACCAGATGGCCTCGCTGACCACGCGCGCCCTGCAGGCGCTGAGCACGGCCCAGATCCGTGCGCTGAGCGCCGACCAGCTCACCGCGCTCGGCACGCTCAACAGCCTGAACACGGTGCAGATCGGCGCGCTCGGCTCGGCCCAGATCGGCGCCCTGACGGTCGAACTGGTGAGCGCCATGCGCAGCAACCAGTTCGCCGCCCTGGGCGCCCAGGGCGCAGCCGGCCTGACCACCTTGCAACTGGCCTCGCTCGGCACCACCCTGATCGCCGCCATGGCCACCAAGGCCTTGGGCGCCCTCAATTCCGACCAGGTGCAGGCGCTCGACATCAATGAAGTGCAGGCGCTCAGCACCGGCCAGTTCGCCGCGCTCGGCACCGGCCAGATCGCGGCCCTGAGCACGGTGCAGATCAGCGCCCTGACCACCAACCAGGTGCGCGCGCTGAAAGCCGGCCAGATCCGCGCCCTGACCGCGGCCCAGCTGGCCGCCATGACGGTCAGCGAATTCCAGGCCTTCACCGCTGCCCAGGCCGCGGCCCTGACCACCGACCAGCTGGCCGCCATGCAGCCCGAGCAGCGTGACGCGGCCGGCCTGGAAAGCCCGCTCGTGCTCGACCTCGACGGCAACGGCATCCGCACCCTCTCGCTCGACCAGGGCGTGCGCTTCGACCTCGACGCCGACGGCCGCCTGCAGCACACCGGCTGGGTCGGCCAAGGCGATGGCTTGCTGGCCCTGGACCGCAACGGCAATGGCCAGATCGACGATGGCAGCGAACTGTTCGGCACGGCCACACGCACAGCCGGCGGCAAAGCCGCTCACGGCTTCGCCGCGCTCGCCGAACTCGACAGCAATGCCGACGGCGTCATCGACAGCCAGGACGCCGCCTACAGCCAGTTGCGCGTCTGGCAGGACAACAATGCCGACGGCGTCAGCCAGGCCGGCGAACTGCAAGGCTTGGCCGCGCTGGGCATCGCCCGCCTCGGCACCGGCGCCCGCGCCACCAGCGAACTTGAGCAGGGCAACTGGATCGGCCTGCGCGGCAGTTACGAGCGCAGCGACGGCAGCCAGGGGCAAGTGGCGGACGTCTGGTTCCTGACCGCGCGCAACAGCGATCCGGCCAGCCTGAGCGGCAAGGTCGGCGCCCTCACCGACGCCCTGTCCGGCTACCAGTACGGCAACAACGCCACCCAGCCCGGCCTACCCACACTGACGCCGATGGCCGCCCAATCGCTGAGCGCAACCGATGGCGCCAGCCTGAGCGCCAGCGTGGCCGCCCTGACGCGCCAGCTGCAGCATTTTGGCGCCAGCACCCTGCCGGCTGCCGGCCTGCCCGCCGCCGACACCCTCAGCCAGACCGCGCGCCAGGCGCCAGCGGGCGGGCTGGCCCACGGCGCCGCCCTCGGCGGCAACGGCGGCAGCGACGACTGGCAGCGCCGCGCCCACCCCCAAGCACCGCTGCTGGCCGCGAAATAAGCCGCCCACTGCCGAGTCCGTGTCCCATTGGGGTCAGACCCCAAAAGGACACGGGCTCGGCAGTATTCAATCGCGGCAGAGCTCGCCGGATATGCCCGGTTGAACAAAAAAAAACGGGAACCGCGGTTCCCGTTTTTGCTTGCTGGCGCCTCGCTCAGATGTAGTTGAAGAGCGAGAGGCCGGAAATGTTCTTGTACGATTTCTGCGCCGCTTCCAGCGTCATCTGCTGCTGGGTGAACATCGAGATCGCCACCACCGGATCGATTTCGATCAGCTGCGACAGCGTGGTCTGGTACTGAATGTCGACACCGTCACCCGCATCGTCCAGGTAATCGAGTTCCTTCATTCCGGCGCCCATCTTGGCGCGCACCGACAGCACATTGTCGAGCGCATTGTCGATATTCTGGTTGGCGTTATTGAGCTTATTGGTCAGGTCGGCGCGCGCATACGGGCCGTCACCGGCCGTCTTCATTGCCGTGATCAGGTCGCGTACGGTGGTAAACAGCGATTGCTGCTTGCTGGGCGCCACCGTGAACACATCCTGGTCCGCCACATCGCCCTTGACGTCGAACTGGATGCCATCGAAATTGATCGCTTCCCCGCTCTTGTAGGGCACCGGCGCCGGCGTCACCGGCACGCCAGTGGTGGCGTCCAGCACGGTATAGCTGGTCTGGGCCGGCACGCCGGGCGTGGCCGGCACCACGCTGAAGGTCAGCGTGTACTGGTGGCCGGTCAGCTTGCTGATGTCGGTGACCGAGCCGGGCGAGATCACGCCGCTGCCGCCGCGCCCCTTGTTGGCCGGATCGGCCTTGGTCTCGAAGGTGCCGTTGCCCGTCAGCGCCCCCTCGAACACCTCGGAACCCGCGGCGCTGATGCTGAGCTGGCGGCCCGACCCGGCTTGCAGCTCGCGCAAGCCCTGGTCGCCGCTGTACACGGCGCCGCCCGGCGTCTGGGTGAAAGGCTGGGTGTTCAGGCGGTAGCCGGAAAACAGGAAATTGCCGTTGCCGTCGGCCGTATTGGCCTGCCCCATCAGGTCGTTGAAACGGCCTTCCAGTTCGATCACCAGCGCGTCGCGGTCTTTCTGCGTCTGCGCCGGATTGCCGGCATTCACGATCAGGGTCTTGATATCCTTGATCAGATCGCCGGTCGTGCCCAGCGCCAGGTCGACGTGGGACATCGAGGCGCGCGCATTCTGCCGGTTGATCTTGAACTGGTCGTTCATTTCCTTCGACTGCGTCACTTCCAGCGCGCGCGCCGAAGCCACCGGGTCGTCGGACGCGGTCAGCACGCGCCGTCCGGTCGAAAGCTGCTGCTGGGTGCGCGACAACTGGGATTGCAGGCTGCTCAGCTGGTTCATCCCAGTTTCGAAAATAGTGCGGGAGCTGACACGCATATTCATGATGCTATTCCTTAAAAATTCCGGCTCAACGGCCCAGCGACAGCAGCACGTCGAACAGCTGGCTGGCCACCTGCATCACCTTGCCGGAAGCCTGGTAAGCCTGCTGGTAGCGCAGCAGATTGGCCGCTTCCTCGTCCAGGTTCACGCCGGAGAGCTGCTGCTGGGCCTTGGCCGCCTGTTCCACGGCGCCGTCGGCCGCCGTCATGCTGATCTGCGATTCGCGCGCCTTGTTGGCCACATAGTTGACCATCTGCGCATAGCCGCTCTGGAAGGTGGCCGAGCCGCCCACCACATTCTTCGTTTGCAGGCCCGCCAGCAGCACGCCGTTGCGGTTATCGCCCACGCCATTGGTGTTGGGGCCGATGGTGAACTGGTCGCCATTGGCCGGTTTGCCGGTGATGCTGACGCTGATGCCGCCAAAGCTGATCTTGGCGCCATCGGCATACGGTACGGGCGTGCCGGCCGGATAGACCACGGGCGTGCCGCCGCCCGGCGGCGTCACCGTCACGTCCTGGGTCGCCGGGAAGCCGCTCAGGGTATTGGCGGTGCTGTCGTAGGTCAGGCTGAAGGGCGCCGCCAGCGCATTGCCCGGCTGCAGATACGTCGCATCGACGCTGCCGGCATCGATCTTGCCGCTGCCGGTATTGCTGGTCGGCGCGCTGGTGGTGATGGGCGCGGCCAGCGCCACCTTGGTGGCATCCTTGACCGCCACCGAGAAGGCGCTGGCGGCATTGGCCACCGGCCGCACCTCGACGTGGTCGCCATTGGCCGGCACGCCGGCGATGTTGTACTCGACGCCATCGATCATCTGCGGCCCGGTCTGCGGGAAAGGCGTGATCGTGGTCTGCTTGCCATCCGAGGCGCGCGTCAGCACCAGATTGGTGCCGTCGAAATTCAGGTCGTAGGTGCTGGCCGTGACTTGCGTGCCATCCTTGATCACGGCCTGCACGTCGAGCGTGCTGCTGGCCGCATTGCGCCGGTCATAGCCGATCTCGGCCTTGATGTCGTTGAAGAAATTACCGCCGGGCGCCCCCTTCAAGTCCAGGCCCAGCTGGTGCTGCGAATTGAAGCTGGCCGCCAGGCTGGCAGCAATCTGGCCCAGGCGGTTTTCAGCCTGGTCCAGCGCCGTGGTACGGAAATTGATCAAGCCCCCCATCGCGCCGCCGCTGAAGGTGCTGTCGGCCAGCGGGCTGATCACGCCGCCGGGCGATTTGTAGCCGACGATGATGCGGCTGGTATCGGTGGGCGACTGGGTGATGCCGAGCTCGAAAGAGGTATTGCCCACCACCAGCGGCTGGCCATTGCCGATCGACACATTGACCATCTGGTTCTCGCCCGCGATCACCGAAACCTTGACCTGCTTGTTCAGGTCGGAAATCAGCTGGTCGCGCTGGTCCAGCAAATCATTGGGCAGTTGCGAGGGATTGGTCGACAGGCCGGCGATCTGGCGGTTCAGATCGCCGATGCGCGCCGCCATCGTATTGATTTCATTGACGGTGGACGTGACCTTGCTGTTAAAGCCCAGGCGCATCTCATCCAGGCGGCCGGCCATGCTCTGGAAGCGCGAAGCCAGCGATTCGGCCGACGACAGCATGGCTTGGCGCGATGCCACCGAAGACGGATTCGAGTTGGCGTCCTGCACGCCCTTGAAGAAATCCTGCAGGGCCGGCGACAGGCCGGTGGTGGTATCGGCCAGCATATTGTCGATCTGGCCGATCTGCTTGAAATACTCGGTATACGAGGATTGCGCGGCCTCCGCGCCCAGCAATTGCTTGTCGAGAAACTGGTCGTAATAGCGCTTGATCTGCGCCACTTCGGTACCGGTGCCGACAAAGCCCATGCCGGTATTTTCCGGCGGCGTCGTGCCCTGCACGGCCACCTGGCGGTGATAGCCCGGGACATTGGCATTGGTAATGTTGTGGCTGGTCGTGGCGAGACCCGCCTGGGCCGCCAGCAAACCACTTTGACCGATGCTGAGAAGACTGGACATATTCCTAACTTTCGCTTGTTAATCAGTTTACGGCAGAACACGCCGAAACTTGAAATGCCGGGCGGCTACAGTGTCCGCCCCCGGGAAGAGCTTGCCCGCAGGCTCAAGCCAATGTCCGTTTGATAATACTGGTCAGCTTGGCCGCGTAATTCGGGTCGGTGGCGTAGCCGGCGCGCTGCAAGCCCTGGGCGAACTTGCTGGCGTCGCCCGCGCTGGCCAGCACTTTTTCATAGCGCGGGTTGCCGGTGATGAGCTTGGCGTAATCCTTGAAGCTGTCGGCATAGCTGTCATAGGCGCGGAAACGCTCGACCCGGGTCTGGGCCTTGCCGTTGACGTATTCGGTGGTGGTGGCCGTCACCACCTTGCCCTTCCAGTCCGGGCCGGCCTTGATGCCGAACAGATTGTGGCTGGTGCTGCCGTCGCGCTGCTTGATCTCGCGCCGGCCCCAGCCGCTCTCCAGCGCAGCCTGGCCCAGCATGAACTTGGCCGGGATGCCGGTGGCGCGGCTGGCCTCGTCGGCATGGGCGCCCAGCTTGTCCTGGAAGGCGCGCACATGCGGCAGGGCCGCGCCCTTGCCGCTGGCGACGGCGCTGCCGCCCACAGCCTCGATGGATTGTTGCAGGCGCGCGCTGCTGTCCAGACCGCTCGGCAGCTCGGCCGCGCCCGGGAAGGACGGGGCCGCGCCGTTCGGCGACAGCTGGCGGATCAGCATATCGGCCAGACCCACGCCCTTCTTGGCGATATTCTGGCTGGTCTGCTGGTCGAGCATGGTGGTAAACATCTTCGTTTGCTGGCTGTCCAGCGGACCGTCCTGCGGCGTCGCTTCGCGCATGCTCTTCAACATCATATTCACGAACATCGCCTCGAATTGCGTGGCGGCGGTTTTCAGCGCTTCCGGCGAACCGGCGCGCGCCGACTGGCGCAGCTCGCCCATGCCCTTGGTATCGAGGGCAAACTGGCTGGACAGGTCGGCAGTGCTGCTTTGGCGGATCATGGCAGCCTCTTGTTAGATGATTTCCAGTTCGGCGCGCAGCGAACCTGCGGCCTTCATTGCTTGCAGGATGGCCAGCAAGTCCTGCGGCGAGGCGCCGATCGCATTCAGCGCCTTGACCACCTCGGCCAGCGAGGCGCCGCCTTTCAGCATCAGCACCTTGCCGCCGTCTTTCTTCACATCGACCTGGCTGGTCTGGGTGACCACGGTCTGGCCGCCCGACAGCGGATTGGGCTGGCTCACCTGCGGCTCGGACGAGACCGACACCGTCAGATTGCCGTGCGAGATGGCGCAAGTCTCCAGCGTCACGGCCTGGTTCATCACCACCGAGCCGGTGCGCGCATTCATGATGACCTTGGCCGCGCCCTGGGCCGGCTTCACGTCCAGGCTTTCCAAGGTGCCGATGAACGAGACGCGCAGATCGCTGCTGGACGGCGCCTGCACGCGGATCACACGGCCGTCGAGCGCATAGGCGATGCCGCTGCCGTATTTATCGTTAATCGCCTGCACCACGCGGCTGGCGGTGGCGAAGTCGGTGGTGTTCAATTCCAGGCGGATCATATTGTCCTGGCCCAGAGAATTCGGCACGGCGCGCTCGACCGTGGCGCCGCCCGAAATGCGGCCCACCGACAGGTGGTTCACCACCACCGAGCTGCCGCCGGACTGGGCGCCGACGCCGCCCACCAGCACATTGCCCTGGGCCATGCCGTAGACCTGGCCGTCCGCGCCTTTGAGCGGGGTCATCAGCAGCGTGCCGCCGCGCAGGCTTTTCGCATTGCCCATGGACGAGACCGTCACATCGAGCAGCTGGCCGGGCTGGGCGAAAGCCGGCAGCGAGGTCGTCACCATCACCGCCGCCACATTTTTCAATTGCAGATTGGTGCCGGGCGGCAGGGTCACGCCCATCTGCTGCAGCATCGAGGCCACGCTCTGCACGGTGAACGGGGTTTGCGTGGTCTGGTCGCCGCTGCCGTCCAGGCCCACCACCAGGCCGTAGCCCAGCAGCTGGTTTTGCCGGACACCGGCGATGCTGGCCAAGTCTTTCAGGCGTTCCGCCTGCACGCCCGGCGCCAGCAGCAGCGCCGCGCACAGGCCGAGGATTTTCAGCGTGGTTTTCATGGTCAGAAGGGAAGCAGGCTGAGGAAGAAGCGCGACATCATCGCCGTCATTTCGGCGCGGTCGATCTGGCTATTGGTGCGGTATTCCACGCGGGCGTCGGCCACCGCCGTCGACTGCACGGTATTGCCGGCGCCGATCGAATCGGGATTGACCATGCCCGAGAAGCGGATGAATTCCGTGCCCTTGTTCATGCCGATCTGCTTTTCGCCGGCCACGATCAGATTGCCGTTCGGCAGCACCTCAACCACGGTGGCGCCGATATTGCCGGTGAAGGTATTGTTGGCGGTCTGGTTGTCGCCGTCGGCATACTTGGTGGCGCCGCTGGCGGCGACGGTGGCGCCGAAACGGTCTTGCAGCGGGCCCGGCACGCCGAAGTTGACGCTGCCCGACTTATTGCCCGTGCTGCTGCCGTTTTTCACCGCCGAGGTGCGCTCGGTGATGACGATATTGATCAGGTCCCCGACCTGGCGCGCGCGCCGGTCTTCGAAATGGGGACGGTAGGCATTGGCCTGGAAGATGGCGCCATTGGCCGGCGCCGGCAGCTGGGCTGCCGTCAAGGGCCGCGCCGTGGTCGGCCCCTGCACGATGGAGGTCGGCGTGGCGGTGCAGCCGGCCAGCAGGGCCGCGGCGGTCAAAACGGTGTACACGGTTTTCATCGCACCCTCCCCTATTACAGCTGCGACAGCTTTTGCAGCATCTGGTCCGAAGTGGTGATGGCCTTGCTATTGATTTCGTAGGCGCGCTGGGTCTGGATCATATTCACCATCTCCTCCACCACATTCACGTTCGACACCTCGACATAGCCTTGCAGGATCAGCCCGGTGCCGTTGGTGCCGGGCTGGTTGGTCTGGGCCGCGCCCGAGGCGCCCGTCTCCACATACAGGTTCTCGCCGCGCGACTCCAGGCCCGTGGGGTTGATGAAGGTGGCCAGCTGGATGCTGCCGATCTGCTGCGCCGCGATCTGGCCGTCGACCTTGGCCGACACGGTGCCGTCGCGGCCGACCGTGATTTCACGCGTATTGATGGGGATGGTGATGGCCGGCTGCAGCGGGAAGCCGCTGGACGTGACCATCTGGCCATTATTGTCGCGCTGGAAAGAGCCGTCGCGCGTGTACGCCGTGGTGCCGTCCGGCAGCAGCACGGTGAAGAAACCGGGACCGTTGACCATCAAGTCCTTGTCGTTGCCGGTGGACTGGGGATTGCCCTGGGTATGGATGCGCTCGATGGCCACCGGGCGCACGCCCGTGCCTTGCTGCATGCCCGAAGGCAGCTGGGTCTGCTGCGAGGATTGGCCGCCGGGCTGGCGGATATTCTGGTACAGCAGGTCTTCGAAGACGGCGCGCGATTTCTTGAAGCCATTGGTGCTGACGTTGGCCAGGTTGTTGGACACCACGTCCATTTGCGTCTGCATGGCCTCCATGCCGGTCTTGGCAATCCATAAGGAACGGATCATGTGCTTTCTCCTTGAGGCCGGCGGCGCGCGCCAAGCCAGTTTTCATGGAGACATTATGCCGGCGCCAAGGTCAATTCAAAGCGAGGATCTGGGTAGCTTTCGCCGCGTTATTCTCGGCATTCTTCAGCAAGCTCATTTGCGTCTCAAACGAGCGCGCCAGCGCGATCATGTTCACCATGGCGTCGACCGGGTTGACATTGCTGCCCTCGACGGCGCCATCGACCAGGCGCACATTCTGGTCGACATCGGCCGGCAAGCCCGATTGCAGACGGAACAGGCCATCGTCACCGCGCAGCAGCTCGGTGGGCGGCGGATTCACCAGCTTGATGCGTCCCAGCACATTCGAGGGACCGGGCTGGGTCTGCACGGTACTGATGGCTGACACCGTGCCATCCGAGGCGATGCTGATTTCGCTGTCGGGCGGAATGGCGATCGGCCCATTTTCGCCGATCAGATTGTGGCCGGCGCGCGTCTGCAGCAAGCCATTGGTACTGACCTTCAGGCTGCCGCTGCGCGTATACGCTTCCGAGCCGTCGGGCGACTGCACCGCCAGCCAGCCCTCGCCGCGCATGGCCACGTCGAGCGGGTTGGCCGTGGTCTGGATCGGGCCCGGACGGAAATCCGTGCCCACCGTGGAATCGACCACGAAGGTGCGCGTGGGCAAACCCTCCGACACCACGGGCACGGCGCGGAAGGAGTCGAGCTGGGCGCGAAAGCCGGTGGTGGTGGCGTTGGCCAGGTTGTTCGAGGTGGTGGCCTGCTGGTCCAGGATGTGCCTGGCGCCCGTCATGGCGGTGTAAATCAGTCGGTCCATAAACAGCTCCGAAAGCAGAATGCGGGCAGGAGAAGGCGCCGCCCTCCCCTAGCCCGCCGACGCCGGGTTTAGCGCAGGTTGACCAGGGTCTGCATGATCGAGTCCTGGGTCTTGATGGTCTGGGCATTGGCCTGGTAGACGCGCTGGGCCGTGATCATATTCACCAGCTCCTTGGTCAAGTCCACGTTCGACACCTCGACCGAGGATGAGCGCAGCTTGCCCAGTTTGCCGTCCCCCGGCACGCCGACCTGGGGCGCGCCCGAGGCCGAGCTTTCAGCCCAGGCGTTATTCCCCAAGGGGATCAGGCCATCGACGCTGGGGAAGTCGACCAGTACGAACTGGGCCAGCGGCCGCGACTTGCCATTGCTGTACTGGCCGATGATCACACCCTTCTCGTCGGCGGCAAAGCGCTCCAGGCTGCCCGAGGAATAACCGTCCTGGGTATTCGACTTCTCGCTGGTGATCGAACCATATTGCGTGGTGCCGAGGAAATTGGTCTTGATATTCAGCGGTTGCAGCGAGCCCAGATCGGGGAAGATCGGCAAATTGATATTGAAGGGCAGGGTTTGCGGCGGCACCAGGGCGCCCATCGCCGTGGTATCCATATTGCCGGAGCGGTCGAACACGACGGTGGCCTGCTTGGCGGCCGGCACCGACACGGCGGCAGCGAAAGCGGCGTCGATGGTTTGCGGATTCATATCGGGTCGATTGCCGATATGGTTGGTGGGATTAATCAAGTCCTTGATCGGCTGGGAATTGCCCAGCGCGCCGTCGATCGCCGGCACGAGCAGGTCGCCAAGCTTTTGGGCATAGTCCAGGCGGGCCGCATCGACAGCACCCGGCACTGGCGGAACCGCTGAGGCCGCCGCATAATAGGCAGCGCGCGCATCGACGACACTTTGATCGGACGCCGCCGTCACCGCCAGCTGCTTGGCCGTCATCTCGATGCCGTCGCTGGCCATATACACATCCCAGGTATTGGGCGCCGTCTTCACATAATACACACCCATGATGTGCTTGTTGCCCAGGCTATCGTAGACATCGAGCACGGTCTGCTTATTGAACGTCGTGCCATCGGTCGCACTGAACGGCACCTTCACCGGCGGGTCGCTGCGCGAGTCGAGGTTCAGGGCGAAATTGGCATTGGTGGTGGCCACCGGCTTCAAATCCGAGTTGTCGATCTTGATCGGCACCGGCGCGCCGGCCAGGATCACCCCATCCTTATTCGCCACATAGCCGGTCACCAGCGCGCCCTGGGCATTGGTGATGACGCCATCCTTGTTCAAGAGGAACTGGCCATTGCGCGAATACTGGGTGGCGCCATTCACCTCGGTGCGGAAGAAGCCGCCGCCATTGATGGAAATGTCCAGCGGATTATTCGTCGTTTCGATGCCGCCCTGCGTGAATTGTTGTGCCAGCCGCGAGACCGATACGCCGATGCCGGGATTGTTGCCGCTGACGCCGTTCAGCGAGTTCGCATACAGGTCCGCGAACTGGGCCACGGAACCCTTGAAGCCGACCGTGCTGGCATTGGCAATATTGTTGCCGATCGTTTTGAGCGACGTATCTGCGGCATTCAAGCCGCTGAGACCTTGTTGAAACATGCTATTCCCCTCTTCAGTATGGGCTGGCTTACAACACTTCTTACAACACTTGTTTGATATCGTCCATCGTCAGCGTGCCGACGTTGGGAACGTTTAATTTGACGCCGGCGGCGCCGGTCGACACGCTGGCCACGGTGCCGAAAGTCAGGGCGGCGGCATCCTTCAAGACCTTGCCGTCGCTGGTGGCAGTGACGGCGATGCGGTAGGCGCCGTCGGGCGCCTTCTTGCCGTCGGCCAGCGTGCCATCCCACACCAGGGGCACGGTGCCGGCCTTCACATTCTTCATCTCGATCACGTGGATGGTCTTGCCGCTGTCGTTCTTGATCTCGACCTGCACCTGGTCAGCGCCCGTCCCCATATCGAGGCCGAAGATGGATTTGCCGCTGGCCAGCTGCAGGGCCGAACCCGGCACCAGCACGCCGCGGTTGATCATATTCGTGGCGGCCAGCGAGGCCGAGGCCTTGTAGTCGCCTTTCAGCGATTCGAGCGTGGCGTTCAGCTTGTTCACGCCGGTCACGGTTTGCAGTTGGGCCAGCTGGCTGGTGATCTGGGCATTGTCCAGCGGGTTCATCGGGTCCTGGTTTTTCAGCTGAGTCAGCAGCAGGGTCATGAACTTGTCCTGGTCGGCCTTGGTGCTGTCGGTGCTCGTCGTCTTTTTCGGGTTGACGGCATTCATCAGCGAGGCGGACGGGCCGCTGCCCTGGACGGAGGTATTGGTATCGACGGCCATGATGTAATTCCGGTTACTGACCGATGGTCAGGGTTTTCAAGAGCAGCGACTTGGCTGCGTTCATCGTTTCGACATTGGTCTGGTAAGAGCGCGAGGCCGACAGCATATTCACCATCTCATCGACCACGTTCACATTGGGCATGGTCACATAGCCCTTCTCATCGGCCAGCGGATGCTTGGGGTCGTAGACCTGCTTCATCGGCCCCGGATCCTCCACTACGCGCTGCACCTTGACCCCGGTCGAGGCGTTATTGGCCGACGGCGTGGCTTCGAACACCACCTGCTTGGCGCGGTAAGCTTCGCCGGTGGCGCTGGTGGAGCTGTCGGCATTGGCCAGATTGGAAGCGACCACGTTCAGGCGCTGGGCCTGGGCGCTCATGGCCGAACCGGAAACATTAAAAATACTGAATAGCGACATGATTACTGCCCTCCCTGGATGGCCGCCAGCAAGCCCTTGATCTGGGAATTGATGAAGGTGACGCCGGCCTCATAGCGCAGCGCGTTGTCGGCGAACTGGTTGCGCTCGACATCCATATCGACGGTATTGCCGTCGACGGCGCCCTGCACCACGCCGCGGTACAGCAGCGGCGTGCCGTCCGCCAGCGCCTGGCCCGGCTGCTGCGGGTTCGGATAATGTTTTTTCGCCGTGGTGTTCAGCGCGGCCTTGCTGTCCAGCGCGCCTTGCAGGGCGCTGGCAAAGTCGATGTCGCGCGCCTTGTAATTAGGCGTATCGGCATTGGCGATATTCGACGCGAGCACGGTCTGGCGCTGCGAGCGCAGGCTCAGCACGGTCTCGTTAAAGCGCAAATGTTCGTCAAGTTTCCCTAGCATGGTGGCTCCGCTGAAAATCCGGTGGTGACAGCATCGATCTTACGGCGACCGGGTGCCAAGGGATCGTTCGAGCAAGACCGGCTTTCCGGTCCTATTCCCCGCTTTCGCGGCGCGCGGGCGGACTATCATGGCAACATTCTCATCTTGTCCCCGGCCTGCAATGAAACTGCTGACTCTCTCCACCCTGTTCCTGTCGGCCGGCGCCGCGCTGGCGCAGCCCGCCGCACGCACCGACGCCGCTGTGCTGCAGCAGACGGTCGAGCAATTTCTGCAAGTACAGACGGGTGGCCTGCCGGGCAAGGTCAGCCTCAGCGTCGGCCCCATCGAGCCGCGCCTGAGCCTGGGCGCCTGCGCCGCGCCGGAAGCGTTTCTGATGCCGGGCGCGCGCGCCTGGGGCCGCACCACGGTGGGCGTGCGTTGTGCGGCGCCCTCGGTATGGACGGTGTATATTCAAGCCAGGGTGACGGTGCAAGGCGATTACATCGCCAGCGCCGTGCCGCTGGCCCAGGGCCAGCCCATCGTGGCGGCCCAGCTGACCACGCTCAAGGGCGACTTGACGGCGTTGCCGCCAGGCGTGGCCACCGATGCCAGCCAGGTGGTCGGCCGCAGCAGCAATCTCTCGCTGCCGGCCGGCGTGCCGCTGCGCCTCGACACGCTGCGCAGCCAGCAAGTGGTCTTACAGGGACAGCTGGTGCGCCTGGTCAGCAGCGGCAATGGCTTCAGCATCTCGTCGGAGGGCAAGGCCGCGGCCAACGCGGCCGAAGGCCAGACTGTCCAGGTCAGGACGGCCAGCGGCCAGTCGGTTTCCGGCGTGGCGCGGGCCGGCGGACTGGTCGAGGTAGCTTTCTGACAAGAAAAGTGGTCTGGTGGGTCTAAAGTTTGGCGAATAGCTGCCGATATAAGACTCGTATCCCGGAGTAAAGACTCCAACCAGACGAGGATAAAGCTGTGAAGATCAATAATTCAGTTAACACCACACCGGGCCTGCAGAACACGCCGGCGCCCGCCAATAGCACCGCGCGCGGCGCGGACAAGGCGGCTGCCCCGGCGCCCCAGGCCGGGGCAGACAATGTACGCCTGTCGGCACAAGGACAGGCCATGGCGGCCGGAGCAGCCAGCAGCAGCAACGCCGTGTTCGACAGCAAAAAGGTCGAGCGCATCAAATTGGCGATTGCTGATGGCCAGTTCCAGGTCAATTCAGAAAAAGTAGCGGACGGCTTGCTGGAAACGGTCAAGGATCTGCTGCACTCGCGTAAACGTTAGGATCAAGCATGAACACCGTGTCCCCGATGGCCAGCCTGCATGAAGAGCAGAACCTGATTTCCGCCCTGCTGGAAATCCTGAAGCTGGAGCAAAAACATCTGGTGGCCGCGGACATCGACAGCCTGACCGCCCTCACCCCGCAGAAAACGGCGCTGGTGAACCAGATGGCGGTGCTGGCCAGCCAGCGTCACAGCGCCCTCGGCGCCGCCGGCTACGCCGCCCAGGAAAGCGGCATGGAAGCCTGGCTGGCCGCGAGCGGCGACGCCACTGCCCATAGCCTGTGGCAGCAGGTGCTGGAGCTGACGCGCGAAGCCAAGGAAATGAACCGCCTGAATGGCGTGCTGATCAACAAACACCTGAACCATACGCAAGGCGCGCTGAACGCGCTGCGTCCCCAGACCCAAAGCCAGGTCTACGGCCCCAGCGGCCACGCCACGGCCGGCCGCAGCAGCCGCGGCTTCCTCGCCCGCTAAATTTTTTTCACGGCCATGAGCAAGCCGGCGCTGCCGGCTTTTTGCATTGGCGCATCCGGTCGGATTTTTTTCGTCGTGGACAGCGCATGGCCGCCCCGCCTCAGGGCTGGGGCGCGGCGGGGGTGGCGTCGGTGGGGATTTCCGTACTTGGGTCGGGAATGCCGGACAGGATGGTGACGGCGACGCGGCGGTTGCGCGCCCGCCCTTCGGGCGTGTCGTTGGGCGCCACCGGGAAGTTCGAAGCATGGCCGACCGCCGTCATGCGCTCGGGCGGCACGCCCGCTTCGATGAACAGGCGCACCACGCTGCCGGCGCGCATGGCCGACAATTCCCAGTTCGAGGGGAAGATGGCGTTGCGGATCGGCACATTGTCGCTATGCCCCTCCACCTGCACCGCATGGCTATCATCCTTGAGCAGGATGGCCACCGCCTGCAGCGCCTCGCGCGATTCGACCGTCAGGCGCGCATCGCCCGGATCGAACAGCACGCTGGCATTGATCTCGACGCTGACCCCGCGGCTGTTCTGCGTCACGCGCACCTTGCCTTCCTTCACCAGGGGCGCCAGGGTCGACAGCAGATCCTGGGCCAATTTGGTCATCTGCTCCTTTTCCTTGCGGATCAGCTCGGTGCGCCGCTTCAGGCCGGGATTGGGGATGGGCAGGTTCTGCACCTGGGTATTGACCGGTTCGGCCGAACCCTGGCCGCCGAAGGCATCGCCGAGCGCGTCGGAAAACACCTTGTACTTGCCGATATTGACCGAGGAGATCGCATACATCACGACGAAGAAGGCAAACAGCAGGGTAATGAAATCGGCGTAGGAAATCAGCCAGCGCTCATGGTTTTCCGGCTCATCGTCGAACTTGCGGCGCGCGCGGCGTTCCATCAATGTTCCCGCAGCAGCGTGGCGACGCGCTCGTCGATGATGCGCGTGAAGTCGCCGGTGGCGATGTCGTAGAACACGGCGGCGGCGATTTCCTGCTGGTGCACCTGCTGCGTGACGATATTTTTCAGCTTGTTGGCGATCGGGTAGAAGAACAGATTGGCCAGGCCCACGCCGTAAATGGTGGAGACGAAGGCCACGGCAATGCCCGGCCCCAGCTTGCTCGGGTCGCTCAGGTTTTCCATTACGCTGATCAGGCCCAGCACCGCGCCCAGGATGCCGATGGTGGGCGAATAGCCGGCCGCCGATTCCCAGATGCGCACGGCCTGGCGTTCGGCCATTTCAAAGGCCGTGATCTCGGTGTCGAGCAGCTGGCGCAGCTTGTCGGGCGCGACGCCGTCGACGATCATGCGCAAGCCCTTGGCATTGAACTTGTCCTTGGACGAGAGCATGAAGCGCTCCAGCGACAGCAGGCCGTCACGCCGCGCCGCCAGGTTCCAGGCATTGATGTCGCGCGCCAGCGCGGCGCGGCTGTCGGCCGGCGGCGCGAACACCCAGCGCAGCATCCACACGCCGCGGCGCAGGGTGGACGGGCGGGTTTGCAGCAGCACGGCGCCGAAAGTGCCGACCACCACGATGGCGAAAGCGGCCGGCTGCACCAGGGACGACCATTTACCGCCCTCCAGGCCCTGGCCGACCAGCACCCCGGCCAGTCCCAGCAAGACACCAATTACGCTGGCCCAGTCCATGCCTGCTCCCTCAAAGTCGCCCGCAGCCGTGCCACGGCCTGGGTATGCAGTTGCGATACGCGCGATTCGGAGACACCCATCACCGCGCCGATTTCCTTCAGATTCAATTCTTCCTCGTAATACAGGCCCATCAGCATCTTCTCGCGCGGCGGCAGCGCATCGATGGCATCGATCACGGCTTGGCGGAAGTCGGTGTCGAGCAAGGCGCGCAGCGGATCGGCGTCCTCGTCGTGGGCATAGCGGTCGAGGAAGCTGTCGTTGCCGTCCTCGTCGTGGAAATCCTCGTAGTACACCAGCTGGTGGCCGCCGCCTTCGGACAGCATTTCCTGGTAATCGGAGAGCGAGAGCTTGAGCATCTTCGCCACTTCCGATTCGCTCGGCGGCCGGCCCAGGCGCTGCTGCAGCGTGGACATGGCGCTTTCGATCTTGCGCATGTCCTGGCGCATGCTGCGCGGCATCCAGTCGCTGCTGCGCAATTCGTCCAGCATGGCGCCGCGGATGCGCATCACCGCATAGGTTTCAAACTGGGCACCATGGGTTTCTTCATAACGGTTGATCGCATCGAGCAAGCCGATCATCCCCGCCTGTACCAGGTCATCCACTTCTACGCTGGGCGGCAATTTTGCCTTCATATGGTGGGCCAGGCGCTTGACCAAGGGCATATGCTCCGTCAGCAGCGAATCCTTGTCCACCTTCCCTTTGACCGTGTACATAAATTCTAGTTTTGTTCTTGAACACTAAAAATGGCTGTTGCTCCCCGTGGATAAGGACGGCGCAGCAGCCAGCGCAAAGCGGCCAGCCAGCTGACGAAACGCGACCGAAGCACCGGCCAGCGGGAATGCGTCAACCACCGCGCGCCCCAGGCGCGCTGCGCGGTGCAGATACTCGTCGGCCGGCACGGAACCCATGGAAACCAGGTTCACGGCCAGGTAACGGCTTGCCGCCTGCGCCATATTATCGTAAACCAACCTCGCTTCGGCCTCTGTCGCACCGGTTACCAGGATGCCGAAGGGGCGGCGGCCCAGTTCATGGCTCAGACGCTTAATCATTAGATAAGCATTTTTAATGGATTCAGCGCTGTTCGAGACCTGCACCACGATCTCGGAACTGGCCATGATGGGCACCGGGAAGGCCTCGCCATCGAACTCGCCATCGACGATCAGGATGCCGCTCTGCTTGGCCAGCACATCGAAGGCCTTGGCCAGGCGGCGTCCTTCGTCCGGGCCGCGGCGCGCTTCGCCGCCCGTCATCGAAACCACGCCGAAGCCTTGCGGCGCGGCCTGGATCACTTCATTGAGCGCGCATTGCTGGCGCGCCACGTCGAGCAGGCGCGCACCGCCGTCCAGGCCGAGGCGCGAAGCCACCCCGTGTTCGCTGTCGCAGGCATCGACCAGCACCACATCGTTGCCGGCGCGCGCCAGCGAGGCGCCCAGATTGACCAGCATGGATCCCTTGTCGTCGCGTGGCGTGGCCGAGAGGAAGGTGATGATGCGCGGCTGCGGCCCCGCCAGCATGCGGCGCAGGCCTTCGGCCTGGTCGAAATTGAAGTTAGCCAAGGTGCACCTCGCGCGCCAGGGTATCGCCGCCGGTCGCGGCCATCAGCAGGGGCAGGTCGGCATCGGCCACCTGGCGGCTGGTGCTCTCGCGGCGGAAGGCGCGCTCGACCAGTTGGGCCGGGTCGGCCAGATGCAGGTCTTCCGGCACGCGCTGGCCGTTGGAGACGTAGAACAGATTGAGCTTCTGGCGGATCAGCACGTCGAGCACATTGCCCAGCGAGGCCGCTTCATCGAGCTTGGTCATGATGCAGCCGGCCAGGCCGCTGCCCTGGTAGGCGCGCACCACTTCGCTCAGGGTTTCCTGGGTCGCCGTGGCGTTCAGGCACAGCAGGCGCTTCACATTGGCGTCCACGCCCTGCAGCATGGCAACCTGCTCGGTCACCATCTGGTCGCGCTGGCTGACGCCGACGGTATCGATCAGCACGGTGTGCTTGTTCTTGAGTTCCTTGAGCGCGATGCGCAGGTCCGCTTCATCCTTGACCGAGTGCACCATCACGCCCAGGATCTTGCCGTAGATGCGCAACTGCTCGTGGCCGCCGATACGGTAGGCGTCGGTGGTGATCAGGGCCAGTTTTTCCGGGCCGTGGCGCATCACGCAGCGCGCCGCCAGCTTGGCGGTGCTGGTGGTCTTGCCGACGCCGGTGGGACCGACCAGGGCGAACACGCCGCCCTGCTCGATCAGCGCCTGCTCATTGGCCATGGCGCTGATATTGCGCGCCAGGACCGTCTTGATCCAGTGCAGGCTGGCGGCGCCGTCGCGGCCGGCCGGCAGCTTGTCGATCAGGTAGCGCGCCAGCGTGGCCGAAAAACCGGCGCCCAGCATCTCGCGCAGCACCGCCGTTTTCTGCGGGTCGCGCTGCTGGGTGGCGCCCCAGGACAGTTCGGCCAATTGGGTTTCCATCATGCCGCGCATGGCGCGGATCTCGTTCATCATGCCGCTCATCTCGGCGGCCGCATTGGCCTTGGCCGAGGCCACGGCGTCGGCTACCAGGGCGGAAATGCGCTCCATGTCGAGGGCCGGTGCGGCCGGTGCCGGTGGCGCGGCATTGGCCGGGGCGCGCGGCGCGCTGCGCTGCGGCGCGGCGGGACGGGCAGCCGTGGCGGCGGGCGCTTGGGGACGCGGCTGGGGACGCGGTGCGGCGGTGGCCGGTGCGGCGGCGGCAGGGGCTGGCGTCGCCGCGCCAAAGGCGGCCGTGGCGGCGGACAGCAGGCTGCTGGCGCGCGCTGCCAGGGCCGGTTCCAGTTCGGCGGCAAAGTCTTGCGCGGCCGGCATCTCCAGGCGCGGCGCGGGCGCAGCCATCGGCGAATCGCCCGGCGGCATCGCAAGAGAAGCGGCATCGTCATTGGCCAGCGCGAGGATTTCGACCACGCCATCGGCCTGACGGTTGGACAAAATCACCGCGTCGGGGCCGAGGGCCTCGCGCACCTTGCGCAAAGCCTCACGCGATGTCGGTGCGGTAAATTTTTTGACGTTCATTGCAGCTCCTGTGTCACGATGCGCCGCCAATTAGCGACTCAATTCTCATGGTGAAATTATTCACGATGCACAGGAGAAACCATCACTCGAACAAGTGCCGAAACACCCCGCATTTCAGGGGGTCGTCTTGCCCTCTTCCCAGCCCAGCACGTCCTCCAGCGTCGCGGCATCGAACACCCGCTCGCCCCAGGCCAGCAACTGCGCGGCGCTGGCCTGCTGCAGACGGTTCTGCACCGCCGCCGGCAAGTCGCCGAAGCGCCGCGCCAGCAGCCGCCCCAGCAGCTCAACCTGCCCTTCTTGCCGGCCTTCCTGTCGGCCTATCTGCAGCCCTATTCTTTCAAACGAAGATACATATGGCATGACGCACTCTCCCTCCATTTTCTGGATATCGCTGCGCAACTCAAGCTCCAGTTCGGCAGGCAGACGCAAGATCCAGTCGATCACCATCAATAAGTCCATGATACGCTACCTGTCCCACTGGCGCCGGTACAACAGGCGAATCAGGTAGCGCTTGGCGGCATACGCCGCCAGCGGCTGTTTGCGGCAGCGCTGCGCCATCAGATGGGCCGCCGTCACCAAGGCAAAGGGATTGTCTTCGTTCAGCAAGTCCGCCAGGCGCGGCGCGTAGTCGAGCAGCTTGGCCAGCGCAAACTGCAGGCACATTTCGCTGCCCAGCAAACGATAGGCAAACTGCTGCGGCCGCCAGCGCGGGCTGCGGTCGGCCAACAGCACCAAGCTGGCCACGGGCCGCCGGTAGCGGTCGTAGCTGCGGTAATTGCAGGTGAAGACACGCTCAGCCAGGCTGCCGTCGCGTCCCGCCTGCACCTCCAGATGCAGCAGCACCCATTGTTCATCCCCATTGCACAGATGGACGCGCGCCAGCTTGTCCGCCAGACGCCGGCCCATGGCGCTGTCGCGGCTGATCTGCGCCAATTCCTGGTCGAGGAAAATATGCGGCCGTGCCCAGTCGATGGCGGCATGCGCCGCCGGAAAATAAAAAGCGAGGAAATCCGGAAAGTGGCGCGTCAGCGCATCCTTCCAGGGCGTATCGTAATCATGGCGCGACGGGGCAGGCATGGCCCCAGTCTAGTCCCGCCGCAGCCGCGGCAAGGCCGACTGGCGCAAACCCCGGGCGTATCCGCCCGCTTAGCCGGCGCCGACCAGGGCCGTGACGCGGATGGTCTTGGTTTCCGGAATCTCCGCATGCGACAGCACCTTCAGCTGCGGCAGCGCGCGGCGCAGGAAGCGCGACAGCAAGGCGCGCAGCGGCCCCGGCACCAGCAGCACCGGCGTCAGGCCCAGCGCTTCCTGCTGTTGGGCGGCGGCATTGGCTTGCTGGGCAATGGTGTCGGCCAGGCCCGGTTCAATGCCGGCTTCGCCGCCGGTCGACAAGGCTTGCATCAGCAGGCGCTCCAGGCGGTTGTCCAAGGTCATCACCGACAGCTCGCCGCCGTTCGGGAACAGCTGTTGCACGATGGCCCGGCCGAGCGCAATGCGCACCAGGGCGGTCAGCTCGTTCGGATCCTGGGTCTGCACCGTATGTTCGGCCAGGGTTTCGATGATGGTGCGCATATCGCGGATGTGCACGCCTTCGGCCAGCAGGTTTTGCAGCACTTTCTGCAAGCCCGACAGCGAGATCATTTTCGGCACCAGGTCTTCCACCAGCTTGGGCGCATCCTTGCCCAGGTGGTCGAGCAGGGATTGCACCTCGGCCCGGCCCAGCAGCTCGGAAGCGTGGGTGGTGATCAGGTGGTTCAGATGGGTCGCCACCACGGTGCCGGCATCGACCACGGTATACCCCATGCTCTGCGCTTCGTCGCGCTGGGCAGCATCGATCCACACGGCCGGCAGGCCGAACGCCGGGTCGGTGGTTTCCATGCCTTGCAGGGTGCCCGATGCCATGCCCGGATTGATGGCCAGGAACTGGCCGTTGAACGCTTCGCCGGCGCCCACTTCGACGCCCTTCAGCGCGATGCGGTAGGCGGAAGGCTTGAGCTCCAGATTGTCGCGGATATGCACGGGCGGCGCCAGGAAGCCCACCTCTTGCGCGAACTTCTTGCGGATGCCCTTGATGCGCTTGAGCAGCTCGCCGCCCTGGGCCTTGTCCACCAGCGGGATCAGGCGGTAACCCACTTCCAGGCCGAGGGTATCGACCGGCAGGATATCCTGCCAGCTGGCCTCTTCCTGTTCCGGCGCCGCCGCCTGGGCGCCGCCGGCAGCCGCAGCCGCTTCCGCCTCGGGTGCCTCGGCCTGCTCCTTGGCACGCTTGGCCATCAGGTAGGCGGAACCGCCCAGGGCCGCCGCCAGCAGCAGGAAGACCAGGTTCGGCATGCCTGGGATCAGGCCCATGCCGCCGATGATGGCGGCCGTGATGTACAGCACCTGGGGCTTGGCGAACAGCTGGCCGATGACCTGGGTACCGATATCGCTTTCGCTGGCCACACGCGACACCACGATACCGGCCGCAATCGAAATCACCAGCGAAGGAATCTGCGCCACCAGGCCGTCGCCGATGGCCAGCAGGGTGTAGTTCTTGAGCGCGTCGGCAAAGCCCATATCGTGCTGGATCAGGCCCACCAGCAGGCCGCCGACGATATTGATCACCGTGACCATGATGCCGGCAATCGCATCGCCGCGCACGTATTTGGAAGCACCATCCATGGCGCCGTAGAACTCGGCTTCCTGCGACACCTCATTGCGGCGGCGGCGCGCTTCCGGCTCCCCGATCAGGCCGGCGTTCAGGTCGGCGTCGATGGCCATCTGCTTGCCCGGCATCGCGTCCAGGGCGAAACGCGCGCCCACTTCGGCGATCCGGCCGGCGCCCTTGGTCACGACCACGAAGTTGATGATGGTCAGGATCACGAAGACCACGATGCCGACCGTGTAATTGCCGCCGATCAGGAAGTGGCCGAAGGCTTCGATCACCTTGCCGGCCGCGTCGGCGCCGGTGTGGCCCTCGGTCAGCACGACGCGGGTCGAGGCCACGTTCAGGGACAGGCGCAGCATGGTCGACACCAGCAGCACCGTGGGGAAGGCCATGAAGTCGAGCGGCTTGACGGTGTACAGGCTGGTCAGCAGCACAATGATGGACAGCGCGATATTGAAGCTGAAGAACAGGTCGAGCACGAAGGCCGGCAGCGGCAGGATCATCATCGCCAGCAGCATGATGATCAGGATCGGCGCGGCCAGGCTCTTGCCGGCGGCGCCGGACAGGTTCATGCCGCTCAGCCAGGCGGGCAGTTTCAGGCTGTTCATGGATTAGCTCCCGTATTGTTGTGTGCTTGCGCTTGTTGGTAGGCTGGATGCAGCGGGTCCATATCGTCCGGCACCTCGAGTTTGCGCGGACGGTCCGGATACTGGCCGCCCGGACGGTAGGCGCGCAGCTGGAAGACGTAGGCCAGCACTTCGGCCACGGCGGCATACAGGCGCGGCGAGATCTCGTCGCCGATCTCGGTATGCTTGTGCAGCGCGCGGGCCAGGGCCGGCGCTTCCAGGATCGCCACCTTGTGTTCCTTGGCCAGTTCGCGGATCTTGGCCGCCACCGCGTCGGTGCCCTTGGCCACCACCTTCGGCGCGCCGCCGGCGCCATCGACGTATTTGAGCGCGACGGCGAAATGGGTCGGGTTGGTCACCACCACGTCGGCGGTCGGCACCTCGGCCATCATGCGGCGCTTGGCCATCTCGCGCTGCAGCTGGCGGATCTTGCCCTTGATCTGGGGATTGCCGTCCGACTCCTTGGATTCCTGGATCAGTTCCTGGCGCGTCATCTTCAGCTTGTTGGCGTAATGCCACATCTGGTAAGGCGCGTCGATGGCGGCGATGAAGCCGAGCGCGCCGACGATGAAGAGGAAGCTCATGGCCAGCATATCCAGCAGGTGGGCGCTGCCCAGCTTGAGCGGCTCGTTGACCAGGCCGAACACGGCCTCCTTCTGCTTGAGCACCACCAGCCAGGCGACGGCGGCCACGATCAGGGTTTTCAGGATGGCCTTGACCAGCTCCACCAGCGCATTCTTGGAAACGAGATTGCCCAGGCCGTTGATCGGATTGAGCTTCATGAAATTCGGGGTGATGGCCTTGCCGCTGAACAGCCAGCCGCCCACCAGCAAGGGCGAAGCGAGAGCCACGATCATCACCGCCACGGCCAGCGGCAGGCAGGCGACGATGACCTGCACCACATCGACCAGGATGCGGGTGATCAGCACATCGGGATTGAAGACTTGCTCGCGCGTCAGCGACAGGCCGGAGACGAGGGCCGCGCTCAGCTGCCGCACCAGGCCGGAACCGGTCAGCCACAGGCCGGCGCCCGCCGCCATCAGCACGGTAAAAGTCGCCACTTCGCGCGACCGGGGAACGTCGCCTTCTTCGCGCGCCTGCTCGAGGCGCCTCTGTGACGCGGGTTCGGTCTTTTCGGCTTCGCTGTCTTCAGCCATCTACTGCTCCTGGTAAGGCCGGCGCGGACACCCGGCGGCCTGGCAGGAGACATTATTGCTTCTAGGCCATGGCGGCCATCGGCGGAACAGGCGGGTTTTCCCCACCTTGTTCCATTTTATTGCAAATTAGAAATAATCTCAGGCTGCCGCGCACACCCGCTGCTCGATGGCGCCGAACAGCGATTTGCCGTCGGCATCGAGCATGTCGATGCGGATGGTGTCGCCGAAACCCATGAACGGCGTGCTGGGCTTGCCGTCGGCAATGGTTTCCAGGCAACGCTTCTCGGCGATGCAGGAATAGCCCTTCCTGGCATCCTGGTTCGACACAGTGCCGGAGCCGACGATGGTGCCGGCGCGCGCATTGCGCGTCTTGCACAAGTGGGCAATCAGCTGGGCGAAGTTGAACACCATGTCGACGCCGGCATTCGGCTGGCCCACCAGCTTGCCGTTCCAGGCCGAGCGCAGCGGCAGATGCAGCTTGCTGTCCTGCCAGGCTTCGCCCAGCTCGTCCGGCGTCAGCGCCACGGGGGCAAAGCTAGTGGCCGGCTTGGACTGGACAAAGCCGAAGCCCTTGGCCAGTTCCTCGGGAATCAGATTGCGCAGCGAGACATCGTTGACCAGGGTCAGCAGGCGGATTTGCTGCTGCGCCTGGTCGGGCGTGGCGCCCATCGGCACATCGCCGGTGATAACGACCACCTCGGCCTCGAAGTCCAGCCCCCACTCCTCATGGCGCAGCACGATATCGTCGCAGGGGCCGAGGAAATCGTCGCTGCCGCCCTGGTACATCAGCGGGTCTTCCCAGAACGCGGCCGGCATCTCGGCCTTGCGCGCCTTGCGCACCAGCTCCACATGGTTGACATAGGCCGAGCCGTCGGCCCACTGGTAGGCGCGCGGCAGCGGCGCCATGCAGCGCTGCGGGTCGAAGTCGAAGCTGCGGCGCGCCCTGCCCTCGTTGAGCTGGCGCGACAATTCATCGAGCTGGGGCGCGAGGAAGGCCCAGTCGTCGAGCGCGCGCTGCAGGGTGGCGGCGATGCCGTCGGCCAGCACGGCCGTTTTGAGGTCGCGCGCGACGATGGCCAGTTGGCCATCGCGCGTGCCGTCTTTCAGGGTTGCCAGTTTCATGGGCGGGAACGGTGGGTTACGGAGAGCAAAACTGTAGCAGATGCCCGCCCGGCATGGCGGGCCGCGCCGCTCAGGCCGGGGCCAGCAGGGCCAGTTGCTCCGGGGTCAGATAGCACCACTCACCCTCTTTCAGGCCGAGCGAGGCCAGTTCCAGGCCGCCGATGGCGGAACGGTGCAGCGCGCTGCAATGGTTGCCGGCCGCCGCCAGCATGCGCTTGACCTGGTGGTACTTGCCCTGCTCCAGCACGATTTCCAGCTGGTGCGCGCCGCGCTGCTCGCAGACCAGGGCCGCCAGCGGCGCCGGCTCGTCATGCAGCTGCACGCCAGCGCGCAATTGCGCGATCAGCTCCGGCGTCACCGGGTCGTGGGTGGTGGCCTGGTAGACCTTGGGCACATGGCGCTTGGGCGAGGACTGGGCATGGATAAAGGGGCCGTCGTCCGACATCAGCAGCATGCCCGTGGTGTCGTGGTCGAGGCGGCCGACCGGCTGCACTTCGCGCCAGCTGAACTGTTCGGGCAGCAGGGTCAGCACGCCGGGATGGTGGCTGGGCTTGCGCGAGCATTCATAGTCGGCCGGCTTGTACAGGGCCAGGTACAGGTGTTCGCGGTAGACCCACTCTTCGTCGAAGACGTGCAGTACCAGGCCGTCGGTCTCGAAAGTGGTCTTGTAATTGTCCTGCACCGCACCTGCGACGAGGACGTCGCCGTCCTCGATCAGGGCGCGGCAGTATTTGCGGGTGCCGAAACCCTGCGATTGCAGGATACGGTCTAGGGATAATTTACTCATGGGGCGGGATTTTACCGGATTTGCCTGGGCACCCGCCAAGCGATTGATATAAATCAAACTGCTGACCGGCCCCATCGATACACTGGAAACAAATGTAGGAATCTACTTAACGTGCCCTAGGATTTCATCGAGCACGATCAGAATTTACGGGAGAGCCAGATCATGCAAATCCACGACAGCGATATCCGTGCCACCGCCGAACAGGCGGCCCAACATGAGACCGATGCCGCCCTCGCGCGCTGGCGCGGCGGCGCGCCCCTCGGCGGCCATACCCTGCAATGGCGCTGGCATGCGCACCTGCAGCAGCACTACCAGGACTGGCTGCAGGCCGGCGGCTTCCATGCCGATGAAAATGGGCTGAAATGAAAACAGCGGCCAGAGGCCGCCGTTTTCTTGTTCCATCCCGGAACACATTCGAGGAAGTGATTTCACTCGGTGGGCGCATGCGCGATGCACCGGAGTAGTTCCATCGCAATGTCAGCTGAAGCCAAGCATCAACTTCTTGTATAAGCCCTCCCTTGGAACGAACTACATCACCACTATAGCCCACGGCCGGGAATATACAAGGCGTAACAAGAGCAAACTGCCAATCTTGTCTGTTGCTCTCTTAACGCAATTCAGCGCAGGGCGGGACGGGCTGCCTCGGCGGCCGCCTTGATCGCGCCGGAACCCACGGCGGCGCCGAATTTCTTCAGCACGCGCTCCTGCAGCCCCTCATGCTGGGTGTAGTCGATGATGTCAGGCGCTTCGATCACATCGCGCGCCACGCTGTCCACGCTGCCCAGGCCGTCGGCCAGGCCCATCTCGATGGCGCGCGCGCCGGTCCAGAACAGGCCCGAGAACATCTCCGGCGTTTCCTTCAAGCGCTTGCCGCGGCCCGTGCGCACCACGTCGATGAACTGCCCGTGGATTTCATTGAGCATGCTCTGGGCATGCTGCTTCTGCTTGTCGGACTGCGGGCTGAACGGGTCGAGGAAGCCCTTGTTGGCGCCGGCCGTCAGCAGGCGGCGCTCGACGCCCAGCTTGTCCATGGTGCCGGTAAAGCCGAAACCGTCCATCAGCACGCCGATCGAGCCGATCAGGCTGGCCTTGTCGACATAGATCTTGTCGGCCGAGGCGGCGATGTAATAGCCGCCCGAGGCGCAGATCTCGTCGACCACCACATACAGCGGCTTGGCCGGATAGCCCTTGCGCAGGCGGTGCACCTCGTCGACGATCATGCCGGCCTGCACCGCGCTGCCGCCCGGGCTGTTAATGTGCAGCACCACGGCCACCGAACCGCTGTCGGAAAACGCCTTGTTGAGGGCCGGGATCACCACCGAGGCGGCGCCGCTGCCTTCCGCCTCGATATTGCCTTCAATCTCGATCAGGGCCGTATGCCGCCCTAAAGACTCGGCATCTCCGCCCATCAGGTCGATATCGAAATAGCTGATCACGGCCAGGAAAACGATCACCAGCATGAAGACCTTGAAGAAGATGCTCCAGCGGCGGTTGGCGCGCTGCTCCTTCAGGGTGGCGAACACCAGCTTCTCCAGCACCTCCCTCTCCCACTTGATGGGCGGCACGCCCTCGTCGGCGGGTGCGGCCGGCGGCGCCGGGGGCGGGGGCGGCGGCAGGCCAGCGGCGTTGCCGGGATTCTCAGTGTTCTCGTTCATGCTCTACTTTTCGTGAAAGACGGCGCCTCAGGCGCGCGCCGGACGGACGTAATCGTCCGGTTGCCAGAAAATCTGCTGATCGCGCTCGCTCACCGTGATCGGCCGCAGGCGGCCGCCCTTGCAAGGGCCGCCGGCGCAGTGGCCGCTTTCCGGCACATACACGGCGCCATGGGTCGAGCACATGATGTACAGACCGCTCGACTCGAAGAATTCGCCGGGCGCCCAGTCCAGCTCGATGGGCACGTGGGCGCAGCGGTTCAGATAGCCATACGCCTTGCCGCCATAGCGCACCACAAAGCCGGTGCCGTCCTCGCCGCCGGCCGTAACGGGGAAGCGCACGCCCTTGCCGCCTTCGGCCAGTTCGTCGGAGGCGCAGATCAGGATGTCGGGATTCTCGCTCATCAGGCGTTCTCGTTCAGCCATTGGTGCAGCTCGGCCACGGAACGCGCGGAGAACAGCGGATTGCAGGCTTGCAGCTGATGGATCGGATGGGCGCCGTACTCGACGGCGATGCCGGCCGCGCCGGCGTTCTGCGCCATCAGCAGGTCATGGGTGGTGTCGCCGATCATCACAGTGCGCTTGAGATCCTGGCCCAGCTCGCGCGTCAGCTCCTGCAGCATGGCAGGATGGGGCTTGGAGAATGTTTCATCGGCGCAACGCGTCGCATCGAAGGCCGACAGCAGACCCACATCATTGAGCGCGCGGTTCAGGCCGACCCGGCTTTTGCCCGTGGCCACGGCCAGGAAATAGCCTTCCTGCGCCAATTCCTGCAGCATTTCGCGCACGCCCTGGAACAGGGTCAGCTCATGGTCGCGGCTGAGGAAGTGGTAGCGGTAGCGCTCCACCATGCGGGCATGGTATTTCGGGTCGACGTCGGGCAGCACGGCCTGCATGGCTTCGTGCAGGCCGAGGCCGATCACATGGGCGGCGGCGGCCTCGCCCGGCACCGGCAAGCCCAAGTCCTTGGCCGCAGCCTGGATGCACTTGACGATGGCCGCCGTGCTGTCCATCAGCGTGCCATCCCAATCGAAGACGATCAGATCAAATTGCTTTCTCGACATTTTCTCCAGCCGGCCAGCGGCTGGCTCCTCTATAGTATGTTAGTGCGGCAGCGCCGGACCCAGGCTTTGCAGGAAGCGTTCGCACTCGGCGGCCAGCGGCGCATTCAGCGTCATGCGTTTCCCCGATTCCGGGTGGGTAAACGTGATCTGATGGGCATGCAGAAACATGCGTTTCAGTGCGCCACGTGTGGCATCGGCTTTTTGCAAAGCTTTGTTCAAGGCGAAATCGCCGTATTTATCGTCACCAGCAATCGGGAAGCCCGACGATGCCAGATGAACGCGAATCTGGTGCGTGCGGCCGGTTTTCAGCTCGGCTTCCAGCAAGGCAAATTTTTCAAACTTGCGCAGCAGGGAGAATACCGTATGCGAAGGCTGGCCGTCGGCCGCCACTGTCACCCGGCGTTCGCCGTCGGCCGTCGTATATTTATGCAATGGCAATTTTACATGCTGGCGCTTATTCTTCCAGTCCCCCACCGCCAGCACCAGGTAGCGCTTGTCGGTGTGGCCATCGCGCATCTGTTCATGCAGGCTGGTCAAGGCGGTGCGTTTCTTTGCGAGCAAGAGCAAGCCCGAGGTTTCGCGGTCGAGGCGGTGCACCAGCTCGAGGAATTTGGCATCCGGACGGGAGGCGCGCAACTGCTCGATGACGCCGAAGGAAACGCCCGAGCCGCCATGCACGGCCACGCCGGCCGGTTTGTCGATCACCAGGAGGTGGCTGTCCTCGAAAATAATGCTGAATTCGGCGGCCGGCACGCTGGCCTCGTTCTTTTCAGCAACACGGACCGGCGGAATGCGTACCACATCCCCCTGTACCAGACGGTACAACTGGTCGATGCGGCCCTTGTTGACGCGCACTTCGCCCGAACGCAGGATGCGGTAGATATGGCTTTTCGGCACGCCTTTGCAAACACGCAACAGATAATTATCTATGCGCTGTCCGGCCTCTTCTTCGGTGATTGTGACGAATTGTGCTTGCGGCAGGACAGGTGTGGGGGAAGCTGGCTGGGCCTGGGAGGCCTTGTTTTGCCCTGTCTTCCCAGAAAATCTCTCTAAGTCCTTCATTTTGAATATATAATCGTTTTGCCGCGGTTTAAGCTGCTGCACGTGTAAGAATAAAAGCACATTTTACACAGGGGCGTATCCACTGGCCTCGCCTAAATGCAAATTCGGTGGAAAAAATGTATACGCACACCCATGCGCGAATCAAGGTGATCACCACTGTGGCCATCGGATAGCGCGCAAGAGTGCTGGGATTAGATTGGCTGGATTGTTAGGATAAGTCCGGCGAGCAAGCCCCCAAGTCGTTGCTCGCTGGTTGATGAAGCTGATAACGCTTGCCGTTTCGCCGGGATCCTGGAGAGGCCCGGCCCGACGCTTTGCGCACGCCCGCATACTCCCGCCCCCGACCCTGTCGGGCCGCATGGATGAGTTGCCCGCGGTGCGTGCACTCGGCATGACGATCAGCCTCATGCGCCCTTTGCGGCGGCAGCGCTTCTGCGCTGCTGCGCCGCATGACGAGGCATTTCCCCGCAGCCTCCTTAACTCCCGCGTATATCCGTGTACGTTTGCCGCTCTTCGGAGCGGCCTGGAGACGGCCTTCGGGTCGCGGAGTTTATAAAAATGAAACGCATGTTGTTTAATGCTACGCAGCAAGAGGAGCTGCGCGTAGCAATTGTCGACGGTCAGAAACTGATCGATATCGACATCGAAACTGCTGGACGCGAGCAGCGCAAGTCAAATATCTACAAAGGCGTCATCACCCGTATCGAACCCTCCCTGGAAGCCTGTTTCGTCAGCTATGGCGAAGACCGTCACGGTTTCCTGCCGTTCAAGGAAGTGGCGCGCAGCTATTTCCGCGAAGGCGTGGACGTGCGCAATGCCTCCGTCAAGGAAGCGCTGCGCGAGGGCCAGGAAATCGTGGTGCAGGTGGAAAAGGAAGAGCGCGGCAATAAAGGCGCGGCCCTGACCTCCTTCATCTCGCTGGCCGGTCGCTACCTGGTGCTGATGCCGAACAACCCGCGCGGCGGCGGCGTCTCGCGCCGCGTCGAAGGCGAAGAACGCCAGGAACTGCGCGAAACCATGGACAAGCTGGACCTGCCGCAAGGCATGTCCGTGATCGCCCGCACCGCCGGCATCGGCCGCACCGTGGAAGAGCTGCAGTGGGACTTGAACTACCTGATGCAGCTGTGGCGCGCGATTGAAGGCGCCTCCAAGGCCGGCTCCGGCGCCTTCCTGATCTACCAGGAATCGTCGCTGGTGATCCGCGCCATCCGCGACTACTTCCAGCCCGATATCGGCGAGATCCTGATCGATACCGACGAGATCTACGACCAGGCCCACCAGTTCATGAGCCATGTGATGCCCGATATGGTGCATCGCGTGAAGCGCTACAGCGACGACGTGCCGCTGTTCTCGCGCTTCCAGATCGAACACCAGATCGAAACGGCCTACTCGCGCACCGTGCCCCTGCCTTCCGGCGGCGCCATCGTGATCGACCACACCGAAGCGCTGGTGTCGGTGGACGTCAACTCGGCGCGCGCCACGCGCGGCTCCGACATCGAGACCACCGCCTTCAACACCAATCTGGAAGCGGCGGAAGAAGTGGCGCGCCAGCTGCGCCTGCGCGACCTGGGCGGCCTGATCGTGATCGACTTCATCGACATGGAAGTGGCCAAGAACCAGCGCGAAGTCGAGCAGCGCCTGAAAGACGCCCTGCACCATGACCGCGCCCGCGTTCAGATGGGCAAGATCTCGCGCTTCGGCCTGATGGAACTGTCGCGCCAGCGCCTGCGTCCTTCTCTGTCCGAAGGCTCGCACGTGACCTGCCCGCGCTGCTCGGGCACCGGCCATATCCGCGATACCGAATCGTCCGCCCTGCAGGTGCTGCGCATCATCCAGGAAGAGGCGATGAAGGAAAACTCGGCCGCCATCCACGTGCAGGTGCCGGTCGACGTGGCCGCCTTCCTGCTCAACGAGAAGCGCGGCGAAGTGCTGAAGATCGAGAACCGCCACCGCATCACCGTGATCCTGATCCCGAACAAGCATCTGGACACCCCGCACTACAAGCTGGAGCGCATCAAGCACGACGATCCGCGCCTGGAAGACAGCGCCGCCAGCTACACCATGGCGGAGCAGGCCGAAACCGATATGGCCTTCAGCAAGCGCCAGAAGGAAGAAGCCAAGCCGCGCCAGGAAGCCGTGGTCAAGACCATCACCCCGGCCCAGCCGGCGCCGATGGTGGACCGCAAGCCGGCCGCCGAAGCCGTCAAACCGGCTGCCCCAGCCGCGTCCGCAGCGGCCGAGCAAGGCTTCTTCGCCAAGCTGATCTCCTTCTTCACCGGCAAGAAAGAAGAAGCTGCTGCGCCAGCCGCACCGGCCATCGTCAGCAAATCGTCGAGCAGCGAGCGCGGCGACCGCAACGCCCGTGGTCCACGCGGCCGTAACCGTAACGCCAAGGGCCGCGAGCGCGACGAGCGCGAAGGCGGCGCCCGCGCCGCCGGCACGGACGAAGCGCCGAAAGCGGCCGAAGGCCGTCCAGCCCGTCCGCCGCGTCCACCGCGCGAGCCACGCGAAGCGCGTGAAGGCCAGCCGGCCGAAGCGCCACGCGCCGAACGCGCGGAGCGCGGCGAACGTGCCGAGCGTCCTGAACGCGCGGAACGCGGCGAGCGCGCCGAGCGCCCACCACGTCCGCCACGCGAGCCGCGCGGCGAGAAAGCTGCCGTAACGGAAGTCAAAGCGGAAGAACTGGCACTGGCCGCAGCCGGCGTCGGTCCGGCCGGCGCCACGCCTGCCGTGGATGTGCCAGACCTGGTGAAAGTGCCGGCCAATGCCGGTCCGGACGGCGAGGACGCTGACGGCGCCGAAGGTGGCGATGAACCGCGCCGCCGTCGCCGTCGTGGCGGCCGCAACCGCAACCGCCGCGAACGCGACGGTGAAGCTCAGGACGGCGCATTCGCCGCCGATGGCGAAGCCGGTGACACCGGTGAAGCCGCGATCCAGGCCGTGGCGCCTGCCATCGCCGCCGTCGCGGCAGCCGAAGCTGCGGCCCCAGCCGCTGCGCCCGTCGTGAACGCTGCCATGGAAACAGCCGCGCCAGCCGCCGTGGTGGCCGAAACCGTTGCTGAAGCTGCTATCGAGCCAGTCGCCGCGCCAGTTGCGCCTACCGCAGCTGTCGTGACCGAAACCGTCGCCGCTGTTGCCTCAGTGCAAGCTGAAGCTACCGTTGCCGCTGCGCCGGTCAAGGCCGTGGCAGAAGCTGCCGCCGTGCCAGCCGAAGCTGTTGCCGAAGCCGCTGTTGCCCCGGCCGCCGCCGAAGCGCTGTCCCCAGCATCAGCTGAAGCAGCGCCAGTGAGCGTTCCGGCTGCTGCTGCACCTGCCGCCTCAGCCGAAACCGTGGCAGCTCCGGCCGCAGCGGAAGCAGTTGCCGTGCCAGTGGCTGCCGCCGAAGCCCCAGCTCCGGAGGCCAACGCCCCAGCCGTCGCCGCAGTGGAAACCGTGGCAGCGCCAGTCAGCGCACCGGCCGTCGTGGCGGCACCGGCTCCAGCGCCGGCTCCCGTCGCTCCGGCCGCCGCGCCAGTGGCAAGCACAGCAGCGCCAGCCCCTGCCCAGCCTGCTGCACCGGCAGCCGACCTGAACGCCTTGCTGGGTTCGGTTGGCCTGACCATGGCCGCGACCGATCCAGCCAAGCTGCGCGCCGCCCAGGAAGCCGCTGCCCAAGTGGTGGCTCCCGTGCGCGTGCCACGCGAGCGCAAGCCGCAGCCGCCGGTCTCGGACGAGCCGCTGGTACAGGTTGACACCCGCCGCTGATCGGCATGGGCCTGGCCCTTGCTAATCTGAAAAAAGGGAAGCCTCGGCTTCCCTTTTTTTCCGCCCGCCCCCTGCCACCGAAGGCTAAGCCATGTCCCACGCCCCCGCTTCCGTCAGCCTGCGCAGCGCCGTCCGCTACTGGCTGAAACTCGGCTTCATCAGCTTTGGCGGCCCAGCCGGGCAGATCGCCATGATGCACAGCGAGCTGGTGGAAAAACGGCGCTGGATCTCGGAACAGCGCTTCCTGCACGCGCTCAACTACTGCATGCTGCTGCCCGGCCCGGAAGCCACCCAGCTCGCCGTGTATATCGGCTGGCTGATGCACAAGACACGCGGCGGCATCATCGCCGGCACGCTCTTCATCCTGCCATCTTTACTCATCATAATGGCTTTATCCTGGATCTACCTCGCTTACGGCAGCCTGCCGCTGATCGCCGGCATCCTCTACGGCATCAAGCCGGCCGTGGTCGCCATCGTGCTGGCCGCCGCCTGGCGCGTGGGCCGTCGCACTTTGCGCAATGCCGCGCTGGCGGGCATCGCCCTCGGCGCTTTTGTCGCCATCGCCATGCTTCACCTGCCTTTTCCGGCCATCGTCGCCACGGCAGCCCTCGCCGGCTGGCTCGGTGGCCACTGCCGCCCCGCCTGGTTCCAGCTGGCGTCGACGCCGACCTCCGGCCCGCAGCACGACGGCCCCGCCCTGATCGATGACGCCACGCCGACGCCGCCCCATGCCCGCTTCAGCGGCCGCCGCCTGCTGCGTACCAGTCTGAGCGGCCTGCTGCTGGCCGGCGCCGTCTGGCTGCTGCTGGCCGGCCTCTTCGGCTGGCGCGCGCCGCTGGCTCAGATGGGCTGGTTCTTCGGCAAGGCCGCCCTCTTGACCTTCGGTGGCGCCTACGCGGTATTGCCCTATGTCTACCAAGGTGGCGTGGAAACATTCCACTGGCTGACCCCGGCGCAGATGATGGATGGCCTGGCCCTGGGCGAAACCACGCCCGGCCCACTGATCATGATCGTCGCCTTCGTCGGCTTCGTCGGCGGCTGGACCCATGCCGTCTGCGGCCCCTGGCTGGCAGCGGGCGGACTGGCCGGGGCGGCGGTGGCGGCCTGGTTCACCTTCCTGCCCTCCTTCATCTTCATCCTGGCCGGTGGTCCGCTGGTGGAAGCCACGCGCGGCAATATCCGCATGACGGCGCCGCTGACCGCCATTTCGGCGGCCGTGGTGGGCGTCATCGCCAGCCTGGCCTTATTTTTCGGCCAACATGTTTTCCACCCGGACGGGCGCTGGGACGGGCCGGCTATCGCCCTCGGCGCCCTGGCCTGCCTCGCCCTCATCCGTTTTAAGATGGGCACCATAGTCCTTTTAGCCACCTGTGCAATCGCTGGCGTCGTGCTATCGTATCCGGGTTGAACGCTTTTCCCCTTGCAACACCCATGACCGAGAAAATCATCCTTGTGTCGGACGGCCGCAGTACGGTCCCGGCCATTCCCGCCAGCCTGGCGCCAGCGACAGGAAGCGTGCTGGACAGTCGCGCCCGCCCCCTGCACGATCTGCGCATCTCGGTGACCGACCGCTGCAATTTCCGCTGCGTGTACTGCATGCCGAAGGAAGTCTTCGACCAGCATTACCAGTACCTGCCGCACTCCTCCCTGCTGAGCTTTGAGGAAATCACGCGCGTGGCGCGCCTCTTCATCGAGCATGGCGTGGAAAAAATCCGCCTGACCGGCGGCGAGCCGCTGCTGCGCCGCCACCTCGAGCGCCTGGTCGAGATGCTGGCCAGGCTGCCCACAGCCAGCGGCAAGCCGCTCGACCTGACCCTGACCACCAACGGTTCCCTGCTGGCGCGCAAGGCGCAATCGCTCAAGGATGCCGGCCTCACCCGCGTCAGCGTCTCGCTCGACGCTCTGGACGACGCCACCTTCAAGCGCATGAACGATGTCGATTTCGCCGTCGCCGATGTGCTCAAGGGTATCGACGCCGCCCAGCAGGCCGGACTGGGACCGATCAAGGTCAATATGGTGGTCAAGGGCGGCCTGAACGAGCAGGAAATCCTGCCCATGGCCCGCCATTTCAAGGACACGCCCACCATCCTGCGCTTCATCGAATTCATGGATGTGGGCGCCTCCAACGGCTGGAATATGCGCGATGTGATTGCGTCCGACGAGCTGCGCCGCCGCATCCACGCCGAAATGCCGCTGCTGCCGGCCGATCCGAACTACAGCGGCGAAACGGCGCAGCGCTGGCGCTATGCCGATGGCGGCGGCGAAATCGGCTTCATCTCCAGCGTCACCCACGCCTTCTGCCACGACTGCTCGCGCGCCCGCCTGTCCACCGAAGGCCAGCTCTACACCTGCCTGTTCGCCAGCCGCGGCCACGACCTGCGCAGCCTGCTGCGCGGCGGCCGCAGCGATGCCGAAATCAGCGCCGCCATTGGCGCGCTGTGGCGCGTGCGCAGTGACCGCTATTCCGAGCTGCGTACCATCAACACCGACGGTCTGTCGCGCTCCGGCAGCGAACAGCGCGTCGAAATGTCCTATATTGGGGGTTAGTTTGACCGATAAGAACCAGATCAGCGCCCTGATCCTCGCCGGCGGCCGCGCCACCCGCATGGGCCGCGTCGACAAGGGGCTGCAGCCCTTGCGCGGCGCCACCCTCGTCGCCCATGTGCTGGAAAAGCTCAAGCCGCAAGTGGCCCACATCGCCATCAATGCCAACCGCAACGCCGAAGCCTATGCCGCCTATGGCCTGCCCGTGCTGGCCGACGCGCTGGACGGCTTCGCCGGCCCGCTGGCCGGCCTGCAAGTTGGCCTGCGCCAATGTAGCACCGAGCTGCTGCTCACCGTCCCCTGCGATTCGCCCTTCCTGCCGCCCGATCTGGCGGCGCGCCTGCAGGCCGCCCTGCAGGCCGAAGACGCCGATCTGGCCGTGGCCGTCACTCTGGAGCCGGACGAGCACGGCGTGCCGCAGCGCCAGCGCCATCCCGTGTTCAGTCTGGTCAAGCGCAGCGCCCTGCCCCAGCTGCAAGCGTATCTCGACAGCGGCATGCGGCGCATGGGCGGCTGGCATGGCGCGCTGCGCGTAGCCGAAGTGCTGTTCAGCGACGCCGCCGCCTTCCGCAACATCAACACGCTGGAGCAGCTGCAGCAAGAGGAGCGCGGCCACGCGCCCAGCCTGCAGCAAGTGATCAGTTGCCTGTCAGACTACGATCCCGGCGCGCTGTCAGTGCGCCATGCCCAGCACATCATCCGCAGCTTCATCCAGCCCGTGCGCGCCGTCGAAAAAGTCGCGGTGCGCAGCGCCCTCGACCGCGTGCTGGCGTCCGACCTGATCTCGCCCATCGACGTGCCGGCCCACGACAATTCCGCCATGGATGGCTACGCCTTCAACGGCGACCAGTTGCAAGGCGCGGAACCGCTCACGCTGCGCACCATCGGCATCGCCTACGCCGGCCAGCCATCGGGACTGCGTCCCGGCCCCGGCGAATGCGTGCGCATCATGACCGGCGGCGTCATGCCCGAGGGCTGCGACACCGTACTGCCGCAGGAACTGGCCAGCGCCAGCGACGCCGCCAGCGTCACTTTCGCCGGCCACAGCGTGCGCAGCGGCGACAACCGGCGCCGCCAGGGCGAAGACTTACAAGCCGGCCAGCCCGCCCTGCGCGCCGGCAAGCTCATCCGCCCGGCCGACCTCGGCCTGATCGCCTCGCTCGGCATCGCCGAAGTCCCGGTGCGCCGCCGCCTGCGCGTCGCCTTCTTCTCCACCGGCAACGAGTTGCGCTCCATCGGCGAACCGCTCGAGGCAGGCTGCATCTACGACAGCAACCGCTACACGCTGTACGGCATGCTGCGCCGGCTCGGCTGTGACATCATCGATATGGGCGTCACGCGCGACGACCCGGCCGCGCTCGAAGCGGCCCTGCGCGAAGCCTGCGAAAGCGCCGACGCCATCATCACCTCAGGCGGCGTGTCGGTGGGCGACGCCGACTACACGCGCGAAGTGATGGACAGGCTCGGCGAAGTCAGCTTCTGGAAAATCGGCATGCGCCCCGGCCGGCCGATGGCCTTTGGCCAGATCCGCTCCAACGGCCACGCCGCCTTCCTGTTCGGCCTGCCCGGCAACCCGGTCGCCGTCATGGTCACCTTCTACTTCTTCGCCCGCAACGCCCTGCTGCGCATGATGGGCGTCGAAAACGGCAATGAGACGCCCCTGCTGCACGCCCGCGCGGCCGAAGCGATCCGCAAAAAAGCCGGCCGCACCGAATACCAGCGCGGCATTGTCAGCCTCGGCGCCGACGGCCAACCCGAAGTGCGCCTGACGGGCGCGCAAGGCAGCGGCATCCTGCGCTCCATGACCGAAGCCAACTGCATCATCATCCTCCCCGACGAGCAAGGCAATGTCGCCGCCGGCGAACCCGTCACCATCCTCCCCTTCGAAGGTCTGATCTAAATCAACAAATGTCCTACTCTGGTGCCTGACATCAGGGTGGGACATTTGCTGATGCAGATCAAAGGTGGAACAGGTGGGCGGGCATGGGCTGCAGCGTTGTGCTAATGGCGGGACGGAAGTCCATGTGGGCGAGGATGTCGCGCTCGAGGTCGATGCCGGGGGCGATTTCGATCAGTTCGGGGCCTTGCGCGCTCAGGCGGAAGACGCAGCGTTCGGTGACGTACAGGGCTTGCTGGCCGCGCGCCAGGGCGTGGGCGGCGCTGTAGCTGCGGTGTTCAACCGTGTCGACGAATTTGCGGGCGCTGCCTTCGTGCACAATGCGCAGGCGGCCCTCTGCGACGGCGATGCGCAGGCCGCCGGTGGTGAAGGTGCCGGCGAAGATCACCTTGCGCGCATTCTGGCTGATGTTGATGAAGCCGCCCGCCCCGGCCAGCTTCCGGCCGAATTTGCTGACGTTCAGATTGCCTTCGCGGTCGGCTTGCGCCAGCCCCAGCACGGCGACATCGAGGCCACCGCCATCATAAAAGTCGAACTGGTAGGGCTGGTCGATCACGGCGTCGGGATTGGCGGCGGCGCCGAAGCTCAAGCCGCCCACCGGCAGGCCGCCGATCACGCCCGCTTCGGTGGTCAGGGTCAGCTGTTCGAGCAGGCCGGCTTCGGCGGCGACATCGGCCACGCCTTCGGGCATGCCAATGCCGAGGTTGACCACGTCGCCGGCCTGCAATTCCATCAGGGCGCGACGGGCGATGATCTTGCGTTCGTTGAGGTGCAGCGGTTCGCGTTCGGCCAGCTCGATCCGTTCCAGGCCGGCATAGGCGGCGCTGAAGGCTTCGGCAAAGGTTTGCATATGGTGGGCCGGGTCTTCCGCCAGCACCACGCAGTCGACCAGGATGCCGGGCACCTTGACCTGGCGCGGATTGAGCGTGCCGCGCGGCGCCAGCGCTTCGACCTGGACAATCACCAGGCCGCCGCTATTGTGCGCCGCCATGGCGATGGCCAGCACTTCCAGCGTCAGCGCTTCGCGCTCCATGGTGATGTTGCCGGCGCTGTCGGCCGTGCTGCCGCGGATGATGGCCACCTGCACCGGCAACGCCTTGTAGAACAGGCTTTCGCGTCCGCCCAGCATGCTCAGCTCGACCAGGTCTTCGCTGGCGCGCGCATTGATCTTGCCGCCGCCATGGCGCGGATCGACGAAGGTGCCGAGGCCGACGTGGGTCAGCATCCCCGGCTTGCCGGCCGCCGTGTCGCGGAACAGCTGGCTGATCACGCCCTGCGGCAGATTGTAGGCTTCGATCAGATTGCCGATGGCCAGCTGCTGCAGCTTGGGCACCAGCCCCCAGTGGCCGCCGATCACGCGCCGCAGCAAGCCTTCGTGGGCCAGGTGGTTGAGGCCACGCTCGCCGCCATCGCCCTGGCCCGCCGCATACAGCAGGGTCAAGCCGCGCGGCCCGCCTTCGCGCAGGAAGCGCTGCTCCAATGCCACCGCGATATTCTCGGCAAAGCCGATGCCGACAAAGCCGCCGGTGGCGAGCGTATCGCCATCGCGGATGCGCGCCACGGCGTCGGCGGCGCTGACGATCTTGCTGCGCGGGCTGCTGGACATCTCCCCTCCTCCTGCCCCGCCGCGCCGCCGGCCCCTTGCCCGCGCCCGTTCAGAGGCTGTCGAGTTCTTCCGAATCCTGTTCCTGCGCCGCGCCCAGCAAGAGCTGGGCCGCCTCGGCGGGCAGCGCCTCCACCGACTTCAGCTTGCGCGCCATCTGCCGGCTGCGCACCTCGGCCGATTCGATATTGCGGGCGGCCCGTTCCAGCGTGCTGCGGGTGGCGGCCAGCACATCGCCAAACTTGGCAAACTCCGTCTTCACCGCGCCCAGCACCTGCCACACTTCCGACGAGCGCTTTTCCAGCGCCAGCGTGCGGAAGCCCATCTGCAGGCTGTTCAGCAGCGCCGTCAGGGTCGATGGACCGGCAATGCTGATGCGGTGCTGTCTTTGCAGCTCGTCGGCCAGGCCGGGGCGGCGCATGACTTCCGCATACAAGCCTTCGGTCGGCAGGAAAAGGATGGCGAAATCGGTGGTGGCCGGCGGCGCCAGGTATTTCTCGGCGATGGTGCGCGCCTCGCCGCGCACCGCCCGTTCCAGCTCGCGCCCGGCCACGGCCACGCCCTCGGCGTCGGCCCGCTCCGCCGCTTCCAGCAGGCGCTCGTACTGTTCTTTCGGGAACTTGGCGTCGATCGGCATCCACACCGGCGCGCCGCCTTCCTGCTGGCCCGGCAGCTTGAGCGCGAATTCCACGCGCGCATTGCTGCCGGCGATGGTTTCCACATTCTTGGCATACTGCTCCGGCGTCAGCACCTGTTCCAGCAGCATTTCCAGCTGCACCTCGCCCCAGGTGCCGCGCGTCTTGACATTGGTCAGCACGCGTTTCAGGTCGCCCACGCCGAGCGCCAGCTGCTGCATCTCGCCCAGGCCCTGGTGCACGCGCTCCAGCCGCTCCGACACCTGGCGGAACGATTCGCTCAGACGCGTTTCCAGCGTCGCGTGCAGCTTCTCGTCCACCGTCTTGCGCATTTCCTCCAGGCGCGTACCGTTATCGGTCTGCAGCTCGCGTATCTTGTTTTCCAGCGTCAGCCGCACTTCCAGCAGGCGGCGCGCATTCGATTCGGTCAGCGCCTCGATCTGGCGCCGCATGCCGTCCAGCTGCTGCACCGTGGCGGCATGGGCCTGGGTCAGGGTGCTGCCCATTTCCTGGCGCTGGGCCTGGGCCGTGGCCTGCAATTGCAGGCGCACTTCGCGCTCGACGCGGTCCAGGCGCTCGGCCAGATCGGCGCCCATGCCACCGCTGCGATCGCGCAGGAGCAGCACGAGCTGCAAGCCCACGATCAGGGCGCAGGCGGCCAGCACGAGCCAGAGCAGGGTCGCCTCCATCAGCCGGCCTTGTTCCGCATCCAGTCGGCGGTCTGGAAGAAGGAATTCATCAGCCGCACGCGCAAGTCGTCCGCGATGCCGACATCTTCCATGGCCCAGGCCATGCAGCGCAGCCACTGGTCGCGCTCATCGCTGGCGATGGCGAACGGCAGGTGGCGCGCGCGCAGGCGCGGGTGGCCAAAGCGCTCCACGAACAGGTCGGGGCCGCCCATCCAGCCACTGAGGAACCAGAACAGCTTGTCGCGCGAACCTTCGGTGGAGGGCGGGTGCATGGTGCGGATGCCGGCGAATTCCGGTTCCAGCTCCATCAAATCATAAAAACGGTCGACCATCTCGCGCAGCTTGCTTTCGCCGCCGATCACGTCGTACAAAGTGGAGGATGCAGTTTCAGTCTCGTTCATAGTGCAATGATAGCGCAGCCGGTGAAAGCATATTGATCTGGATCAATCATCGATTGGATTTTAATCAAATCCGCTGCATTCCCCGGCATCATGCAGATTCAACCATTTTGCGCGGCGTATGCCGGGTAAGCCATGAAACTGTCCGTCTACTCTCATCCGTCGACCATCGTGCTGGTCGACGACAGCCCGACCTTCCTGCGCAGCCTGAGCTACCACCTGGGTCCGCAGCCCTGCCGCAGCTTCAGCGATACCACCGAAGCCCTGGTCTGGCTGCATAACAGTCCGCGCCGCACCGGCCTGCCGCTGCGCGTCAGCTTCGATATCCACGGCCAGCAGGCCGACCAGCGCAATATCGCCATCGACGTGGAACGCATCCACCGCATCGCCGGCCAGCCGCAGCGCTTCACCATACCGTCCGTGCTGGTGGTCGATTATTCCATGCCGCAGATGAGCGGCATCGATTTCTGCAAGGCCGTGCAGCAGTTGCCCTGCAAGAAGATCCTGTTCACCGGCACCGGCGACGAAAAGATCGCCGTCGACGCCTTCAACCGCGGCCTGATCGACCGCTACATCCGCAAGAGCGACCGCAGCGCGCTGGACCTGCTGGAACACGAAATCCGCGTCTTGCAGCAAGCCTTCTTCCTGGACCGTTCGGAGACGCTGCGCGATATGCTGGCCCTGCACGACTACGGCTTCCTGCGCTGCCCGCAGCTGGCGGCCGTGGTGCGCGAGCTGTACGAGATGCGCGGCTTTGTCGAGCACTACGTCTTCCCCAAGCCGGCCGGCATCATGTTCTGCGAACGCAACGGCAAAGCCACGCTGATGATCATCGAAACGGCCGAAAGCCTGCAAGCCCAGTACGAGATGGCGCGCGACAGCGGCGCCCCGGACTCGCTGCTGCAAGCCTTGCAGGACAAGCGCATCGTGCCCTTCTTCAGCCAGATCCCCGGCAACGACGGCATGTACTCGGCCGAGGTGGGCGAGCGCTGGCACCGCTACTGCAACGCGCCGCAGATCTGCCGTGGCGCGGAAACTTACTACTGGGCGCTGTTCGACGTGCCGCAACACCTGCTGGACAGCCCGGTCTTCGCTTTCGAGCAGTATCGCCACGAAGAGGCGGCGCAACTGGCGCTTTAGCCTGCGCCACCTTCATCCGGCACGGCGGCCAGAGTCAGGGTTTCGCGGAAGATGCCCACCAGGGGACGCAGATTGACCTTATGCCAGGCCGCCCACAGGTAGCTGCGGTAGCCGAACCAGGGCAGCTCGCGCAGCACCACGCCCTGCGGCACCTGGTGGCGCAGGCTTTGCTGGATCATCGTCACGCCCAGGCCGGCGGCGACCAGGCCCAAGGCGGCCAACGGTTCGGTCGCCTCCACCGTAATGGCCGGCACAAAGCCCGCCTTGGCGCAAGCGGCCACGAAGGCATCGTGGCGCAGGGCGCTTTCCTTCTGCATCACGCCGATCCAGTTCTGCGCGGCCAGGTCGTCGGCTGTCAGCGCCGCCTGCCCGGCCAGCGCGTGGCCTTCGGGAACGGCCAGCAGCATGGGGTCGTTCAGCACCAGGGCCGAGTCCAGGTCCGCATCGTCGGCGGCCGGCGGCTCGTTGACGAGAGCCAGGTCGAGACTGCGTTCGCGCAGGCCTTCCAGCTGCGCTGCCGAGTGATAGCTGTACAAGGCAATGTGCACGGCGGGACGCTCGCCGCGCAGGCATTTGAGCGCGCGCGGCAGCACGCCCGAGTGCATGGCCGTTTCCAGGTAACCGATGCACAAGCCGCCTTCATCGCCCTTGCCCAGACGCCGCGCCAGCGACTCCAGCCGGTTAGCGTGCGTCAAAAAGGCTTTCGCCTCATTCAGGAAGGTGCGGCCATCGCGCGTCAATTTGATGCGCTGCTGGCTGCGTTCGAACAGGACCAGCCCCAGCTTTTCCTCCAGCTGGGCGATCTGGCGGCTCAGCGGGGATTGCGAAATATGCAGGCGCTCCGCGGCACGGCCGACGTGTTCCTCCTCGGCCACCGCGATGAAATATTGCAACTGACGCATGTCCAGCATATAAGACCTCACTTAACTTAACTATGTCAAATTATGTCTTGGACGGTCCCAAGTTGGCAAGCTAGACTGGCTTCACTTTCCTAATTTTTGGAGTAAATGATGAGTCTGAAAGACAAACTTCCCGCCGGCAATCCCCTGGGCTTCGGCACCGCCCCACTGGGCAATATGTTCCGCAACATCCCCGACGCCGAGGCAGCTGCCACGGTTGAAGCGGCATGGCAAAGCGGCATTCGCTACTTCGACACCGCACCGTTCTACGGCGCCGGCCTAGCCGAACTGCGCTTGGGCGAAGTACTGGCCGGCAAGCCGCGCGACGAGTATGTGCTGAGCACCAAGGTCGGCCGTCTGATCCTGGACGAAGTGGAAGACGTCAGCGCCCGCGACCTGGGCGAAAAAGGCGGCTTGTTCGAGTTCGGCCGTCCCAACCGCCTGGTCAACGACTATTCGGCCGACGCCACCCTGCGCTCGATCGAGGACAGCCTGAAGCGCCTGCGCACCGACCGCCTCGACATCGTCTGGGTGCACGATATCGCCCAGGACTTCTACGGCGATGAATGGCTGGCGCAATTCGAAGTGGCGCGCACCGGCGCTTTCCGCGTGCTGAGCAAGCTGCGCGAAGAAGGCGTGATCAAGGCCTGGGGCTTGGGCGTGAACCGCGTCGAACCGATCGAACTGACCCTGGACCTGAGCGAAGCCAAGCCGGACGGCTTCCTGCTGGCCGGCCGCTACACCCTGCTCGATCACGAGCGCGCCCTGCAGCGCGTGATGCCGAACGCCGCCGCGCAGAACGTGGGCATCGTCGTGGGCGGTCCATACAGCTCGGGCGTGCTGGCCGGCGGCACCCACTTTGAATATCAGAAGGCTTCACCGGCAATCCTCGCCAAGGTCGAGAAGATCAAGGCCATCGCCAACCGCTACGGCGTGCCGATCAAGGCCGCGGCCCTGCAATTCTCGCTGGCCAATCCAGCCACGGCGGCCGTCATTCCAGGTGCCAGCCGTCCGGAACGCATCGCCGAAGACCTGGCGGCACTGAACACCGTGATCCCGGCCGACTTCTGGCGCGAAATGCGGAACCAAGGCCTGGTTGCGGCCAACGCACCGCTGCCCATCGATCGTTAATTGGAGAGACTGAAAATGGCACAAGCATTTACCAGCATTGAACTGCCTGCGTCGGCTGACCAGGTGTGGCAACTGATCGGCGGCTTCGGTGCCCTGCCCGACTGGCTGTCCTATATCCCGGACAGCGAACTCAGTGAAGGCGGCCGCATCCGCAGCCTGCGCAACCCGGCCGGCGCGGCCATCGTCGAACGCCTGGTGGCCTTCGACGAGGCGGACCGCAGCTACACCTACGCCATCCTGGAAGCGCCCTTCCCGGTGACAGGCTACCGCTCCACCTTGCGCGTGCGCGAGAATGGCCCGAAGGCATCCAAGGTCGAATGGTTCGGTTCCTTCACGCCGCATGGCGCGACGGAGGAAGAAGTGAACCGCCTGTTCCAGGGCATCTATGAAGATGGACTGGGCGAGCTGGCCAAGCGTTTCGCCGCCTGATAACCATGGCTTTGGCCTTGATCCGGGACACCGCCTGGCGCGGCATCCCGGATTTTTTGCTTTAGGCCTCGCGCAGGGTTTGCAGCGGCGGCTTGCTCAGCACCGAACGCAGTCCCAGCCAGCCGCCGGCGATGGCGCATAGCGCCCCGGCCGCCAGTCCCGCCGCCCACACGGTCGGCGAGAAGGACCAGGCGAATTTGAACTGGTAGGTCGCCAGCGCCCAGCCCAGGGCTGCCGCGCCGCTGGCCGCCAGCAGGCCGGACAGACCGCCCACCAGGGTGAACTCGATCAATTGCGCCTGCGCCAGCTGCTTGCGCGTGGCGCCCAGGGCGCGCAGCAAGCCCGCTTCGCGCGTGCGCTCATCCTGCGATCCCATCAGCGCCGCATACAGCACCAGCACGCCCGATGCGAGCGTGAAGACGAAGAGGAATTCCACCGCCACGATGACCTGGTCCAGCACCGTCTGGATTTCGCGCAGCACGCCGCCGATATCGATGATGGTCAGGTTGGGGAATTCGCGCGCCAGCGTATTGCCCAGGGCCAGCGCCTGCTTCGGCAGATGGAAGGAGGTGATCCAGGTCTGCGGCGTCTCGGCCATCGCGGCAGGATTGATGATGACGAAGAAATTGACCCGCATCGAACCCCATTCCAGCTTGCGCAGGCTGGTGATCTTCGCCTCCACCATGGAACCGGCGATATCGAAACGCATGGTGTCGCCCAGTTTCAGTTTGAGCGTCTTGGCCAGCTCCTTTTCCACCGAGGCTTCGGCCGGCGCGCCGGCGCGGTCGGCATACCATTGGCCGGCGGCGATCTCATTGCCCTGCGGGATGTCCGCCATGGTCGACAGATTGAATTCGCGGTCGGCCAGATTGCGCGCGCGCTCCTCCTCGTAAGTCTCCTGGGTGATGGCCTTGTCGTTTACCGCCACCAGGCGGCCCCGTATCATCGGATACATGGGCACGCGCTGCACGCCAGCCTGCGCCAGCTTGGCGGCAATCGCCTCCTTCTGGTCCGGCTGGATATTGATGATGAAGCGGTTCGGCGCATCGGGCGGCAAGGTATTGCGCCAGGCCGTCATCAGGTCGCCGCGCACCACGGTCAATAACAGCAAGGCCATCAGGCCCAGCGACAGCGCGACCACCTGCACCACCGTGGCGCCCGGACGGCGCTGCAGCGAGGTGATGGCAAAGCGCCAGCTCTGGGTGTTGACCATGCCGCGCAGCGGCTTGAGCGCCTTCAGCCCCAGCCAGCCGATCAGGGCGAAGACGGCGAAGGCGCCGAGGAAGCCCAGCCCCGTGTAGGCGGCCAGCTGCGCATCGCCCGCCTGCCATAGCAGCAGCACGAAAAAGCTGGCCAGGCCCAGGCCATACGTCGCCAGCGCCATGGGACGCGGCGGCGCCTGTTCGCGCCGGATCACGCGGTTATGCGGCACATTGCGCAGTTGCAGGATGGGCGGCAGGGCAAAGCCGGCCAGCAGCAGCATGCCGGTCGCCACGCCATGCAGCAGCGGCGTGACGGTCGGCGGCGGCAGGTCGGCCGTCACCAGCTTGCCCAGCATTTCCAGCAGCAGGAAGTGGCTGGCGAAACCGAGCAAGGCGCCCAGCAGGCTGCCCGCCAGGCCAACCAGCAGGAATTCGGTCAGATAGATCCTTGTTACCTGATTTTGCGTCAGGCCCAGGCAGCGCAGCATGGCGCAGGAATCCAGCTGGCGCGTCATGAAGCGGCGCGCCGCCATCGCCACGGCCACCGCCGCCAGCATGGCCGACAGCAGGCCCACCAGCGAGAGGAAGCGGTCGGCCCGCTCCAGCGTGGCGCGCATCTCGCCGCGCCCTTCGGCCAGCGTTTCGATCGACACGCCTTTCAGCTTTTCATCCTTGATCTTGGCTTTCAGCCAGTCGCCATACGCCTCCACCGCTGCCATCTGGCGCGTGGACGGCGCCGCCAGCAGCAGGCGGTAGCCGATGCGCGCGCCCGGCTGTTCCAGCCCGGTGGCCGCCAGGTCGGCCAACGGCAGCATCACGCGCGGCGCGAAGTTGATGAAGCCGCCGCCTCGGTCCGGTTCGGAAGCGATCAGCTGAGCCACGGTAAAACGCTTGTCGCCCAGGCGCAGCGTGCTGCCCACCTCGACCTGCAAGCTCGCCAGGATATTCGGATCGATCCACACCGTACCCGGCGCCGGAATGCCTTCAGCAAATGAACCGATGCTTTCATGCGCCTGCGCCGCCCGGGTCGTCACCTTCAGCCGGCCGCGCAGCGGATAGCCGGGACTGACCGCCTTCAGCGCCACCAGCAGCGACTGGGTGGCGTCGCCCTCGCCCGCCTGGGCCATGCTGGGAAAAGCCACGGTCTCGGCCAGCAGCAGGCCGCGCTGGCGTGCTTCGGCGCGCCAGGCTTCGGGAATGGGCTTGTCGGAAAACACCAGCAGGTCCGCCCCCAGCAGCTGGTGCGCGTCGCGGTTCAGCGCCGTGCGCAGGCGGTCGATGAAGAAGCCGGTGGCCGACAGCGCGGCCACGGCGACGATCAGCGCCAGCAGCAGAAAGCGCAGCTGGCCGGCGCGCCAGTCGCGCGCCGTCATTCTCAGGGCTTGCAGGAACATGCGTCTCCTTGCAGGGCGGGCGGCGCGGGCCGCCCGCCGTTGACTTCGATCAGGTTAGCGCTTAGGTCAAATTAAAGGCGGCGAAATAGGCATCCACATCGTCCAGATGTTTTTGCTTGTCCGCCTCGCTCAGGAAGGATGCCACAAAACTATTGCGCGCCAGCTGGTAAGCGTGCTGCAGACCCAAAGGCAGCGAGTCGAAAGCGGCCAGCAGATTCTCGTTCAGGTAGCCGCCGAAATAGGCCGGGTCGTCCGAATTGACGGTGGCGACCAGGCCGGCGTCCAGCAGCTGCAGCAGATTGTGCTGCTGCATATCCTTGAACACGCACAGCTTGATGTTCGACAGCGGGCAGACCGTCAGCGGCACGCCCTCCTCGGCCAGACGCTTGGTCAGCGCATGGTCTTCCAGGCAGCGCACGCCGTGGTCGATGCGCTCGACGTGCAGCACATCGAGGGCGGCATATATATAGGCTGGCGGACCTTCCTCGCCGGCGTGGGCCACCAGGCGCAGACCCAGATCCTTGCAGCGCGAGAAGACGCGCGCGAATTTTTCCGGCGGGTTGCCGACCTCGGAGGAATCCAGGCCCACGCCGATGAATTGATCGCGGTACGGCAATGCCGCTTCCAAGGTGGCGATGGCGTCATCCTCGCTCAGATGGCGCAGGAAGCACAGGATCAGGGTGGCGCTGACCGGGCTGTCCTGGCAGGCGCGGTGGATGCCGTTGATGACGGTGGCCATCGGCACGCCGCGCGCGGTATGGGTCTGCGGGTCGAAGAAGATTTCGGTATGGCGCACATGGTCCGCCTCGGCGCGGCGCAGATAGGCCGCCGTCATATCGTAGAAGTCCTGCTCCTGCAGCAGTACGCTGGCGCCGGCATAATAAATGTCGAGGAAGGATTGCAGATCCTTGAAGGCATAGGCGGCGCGCAGCGCCTCCACGGAAGCGTAAGGCAGGCTGACGCCATTGCGTTCGGCCAGCGCGAAAATCAGTTCGGGTTCCAGTGAACCTTCGATATGGATATGCAGCTCGGCCTTGGGCATGTTCTGCACGATGGAGCGCAGCGATGTATTCATTTTATTGTTCCCCTGGGTATGTGGCGTGAAGACCAGCCATCTTAACCGATGCGCACAGCCTTGTTTTTCAGGCCGCCATGGCGCACATTTTACACACTGGCCTGCACAGCTCAGACAAGCATGTTACTGTGGCAGAAATGAGTGCAAAAACTGACATAAAAGCCATGGAATATTTCGAAAAATATTCAATATTCCCTTTTTAAATCAATTATTTAGATTAGCCTATTAACGATATTGCGACATATGTTTTGACTTCCTGCAGCAACGGAGCAATAATAAATTTCATAGACGTAAGATGCGTTACGGCGAACACACAAACATCCGGCACAACGCTGCCGCACCAACAAGAAGGCCGGCTCCAAAGTATGGGCAATCCATACTGGCACAGGAAGCGGGCAGCATATAAAACAATAAGAATCAGGAGAACCAGCACACACCAGGATCAGGCCAGCAGCCCCCTTTTTCATGACTGCCGACCGCGTGACAAGCTAGCAGGTTTACATTAAAGGACATTCAAATGACCATTTTTGACAACTACGCAGCACGGTACGAGCGCACCAGGGAAGAGGAAATGTCGCTTTCCGAATATCTGGCCCTATGCAAGAAAGACCGGCTGACCTATGCCTCGGCGGCCGAACGCATGCTGGCCGCCATTGGCGAGCCGACCCTGGTCGACACGCGCAACGATACCCGCCTGTCGCGTATCTTCGCCAATAAGGTCATCAAGATTTATCCCGCCTTCCGCGAGTTCTACGGCATGGAGGAGGTGATCGAACAGGTCGTTTCCTATTTCCGCCACGCCGCGCAAGGCCTGGAAGAACGCAAGCAAATCCTGTATCTGCTGGGCCCGGTCGGCGGCGGCAAGTCCTCGATCGCGGAAAAGCTCAAGTCCCTGATGGAGCAAGTGCCTTTCTACTGCCTGAAAGGTTCGCCGGTTAACGAATCGCCGCTGGGCCTGTTCAGCGAACAGGAAGACGGCGTCATCCTGGAAGAGGATTACGGCATCCCGCGCCGCTATCTGCGCAATATCCCCAGCCCGTGGGCCGTCAAGCGCCTGCATGAATTCAACGGCGACATCAACCAGTTCCGCGTGGTCAAGCGCTATCCCTCCGTGCTGAAGCAGGTCGCCATTTCGAAAACCGAGCCGGGCGACGAGAACAACCAGGACATCTCCTCGCTGGTGGGCAAGGTCGATATCCGCAAGCTGGAAGACTATGCCCAGGACGATCCGGACGCCTACAGCTATTCCGGCGGCCTGTGCCTGGCCAACCAGGGCTTGATGGAATTCGTCGAAATGTTCAAGGCGCCGATCAAGGTGCTGCACCCGCTGCTGACGGCCACCCAGGAAGGCAATTACAAGGGCACGGAAGGCTTTGGCGCCATCCCCTTCGACGGCATCATCCTGGCCCACTCGAATGAATCGGAATGGAAGAGCTTCAAGAACAACCGCAATAACGAAGCTTTCCTCGACCGTATCTATATCGTCAAGGTGCCGTACTGCCTGCGCGTGACGGACGAGATCAAGATCTACGACAAGCTCATGGCCAATTCCTCGCTGGACAAGGCGCCCTGCGCGCCCGGCACCCTGCGCATGATGGCCCAGTTCGCCATCCTGTCGCGCCTGAAGGAGCCGGAAAACTCCAGCGTGTTCAGCAAGATGCTGGTCTACGATGGCGAGAACCTCAAGGACACCGACCCGAAAGCCAAGTCCATCCACGAGTATGTCGACTACGCCGGCGTGGACGAGGGCATGAACGGCCTGTCGACCCGCTTCGCCTTCAAGATCCTGTCCAAGGTCTTCAACTTCGATTCGACCGAGGTGGCGGCCAATCCGGTGCACCTGCTGTATGTGCTGGAGCAGCAGGTCGAGCGCGAACAGTTCCCGCCCGAAACCGAGCAGAAATACTTCTCCTATATAAAAGAGCACCTGGCGCAGCGCTATGTCGAATTCATCGGCAAGGAAATCCAGACCGCCTATCTGGAAAGCTATTCCGAATACGGCCAGAACATCTTCGACCGCTATGTGACCTTTGCCGACTTCTGGATCCAGGACCAGGAATACCGCGATCCCGACACCGGCGAAAGCTTCGACCGCGAAGCGCTCAACAACGAGCTGGAAAAAATCGAGAAGCCGGCCGGGATTTCCAATCCCAAGGACTTCCGCAACGAGATCGTCAACTTCGGCCTGCGCGCACGGGCCAATAACGGCGGCAAGAATCCGGCCTGGACCAGCTACGAGAAATTCCGCACCGTGATCGAGAAGAAAATGTTCTCCAACACCGAGGAATTGCTGCCGGTGATTTCTTTCAACGCCAAGGCCAGCGCCGAGGACGCCAACAAGCACGCCGACTTTGTCGCGCGCATGGTGGAGAAAGGCTATACGGCCAAGCAGGTCCGTCTGCTGTGCGAATGGTATCTGCGCGTGAGGAAGTCATCCTAAGCCGACGGTGCGATAATATGTGGCGGGAGCTGCCTGGCTCCCGCCGCCCGCCGGTCCCAATGCAGCAGCAGGAGGCATGTTTTGACCTACCTCATCGATCGTCGCTTGCAAGGCAAGAACAAGTCCGCGGTCAACCGCGAACGCTTCTTGCGCCGTTACAAAGGCCAGATCAAGGATGCCGTGGGGCGCGCCATCAAGGGCCGCTCCATCACGGATATTGAGAATGGCGAGAAAGTCTCGATTCCCGTCAAGGACGTGAACGAGCCCACCTTCGGCCATGCCCATGGCGGCGTGTGGGAAGTGATCAACCCCGGCAACCAGGAATACCAGAAAGGCGACCAGATCGCCCGCCCCAAAGGCGGCGGCGGCGCCGGGCGCGGCCGCGCCGGCAATAGCGACCAGCTCACCGAAGACGATTTCATCTTCGAACTGTCGCGCGAAGAATTCATGAATTATTTCTTCGAGGACTTGGAGCTGCCGCATATGGTGAAGACCCAGCTCACCGCGACCACCGAGTTCAAGCAGCAGCGCGCCGGCTACACGGTGTCGGGCACGCCATCGAATATCCATGTGCTGCGCTCCCTGCGCGGCGCCCTCGGGCGGCGCATCGCCGTCGGCGGCAATTCGCGCAAGCGCCTGATCGAGGCCGAACGCGAGCTGGAGGAATTGCTGCTGGCCGGCGCCCCGCTGGAAGACCCGGACGTGGTCGAGCTGAAAAAGCTGATCCACCACCTGCACACGCGGCTGCTGGCCATCCCCTTCATCGACCCGTTCGACTTGCGCTACAGCAACCGGATCAAGGTGCCCAAGCCCATGACCCAGGCCGTGATGTTCTGCATCATGGACGTCTCCGGGTCGATGGACGAGCAGCGCAAGGATACGGCCAAGCGCTTCTTCATCCTGCTCTACCTCTTCCTCAAGCGCGTCTACGACAAGATCGAGGTGGTCTTCATCCGCCACCATACGGCCGCCTCGGAAGTCAGCGAGGATGAATTCTTCCACTCGCGCGAGTCGGGCGGCACCGTGGTTTCCTCGGCCCTGCACCTGCTCAACAAGATCGTCGACGAGCGCTTCGCGCCCGGCCAGTGGAACAGCTATGTGGCCCAGGCCTCGGACGGCGACAACTGGGACAACGATTCGGTGCTGTGCCGCCAGCTGCTGATCAATACCATCATGCCCAAGGTGCAGTACTACACCTATGTCGAGATCACCGACGGGCCGCCGCAGAATCTGTGGGAACAGTACGCCCAGGTGCCGGACCACCATCCGAACTTTGCCATGCAAAAAATCGTCACGCCGGCCGATATCTATCCGGTGTTCCGCGAACTGTTCAAGAAGCAGCCGAAATAATCATGAACCAGATGATCAAACGCCAGCCGCATCCGCGCGCCCTGCCCGAGCAGTCGGAGTGGACCTTCGAACTGATCGAGCAGGCCCATGAGGAAATCCGCCGTGTGGCGGAAAACTTCGGCCTCGATACCTACCCGAACCAGCTGGAAATCATCACGGCCGAGCAGATGATGGACGCCTATACCTCGGTCGGCATGCCGGTTTCATATAACCACTGGTCCTTCGGCAAGCATTTCCTCTCCACGGAAAAAGGCTATAAGCGCGGCCAGATGGGACTGGCGTATGAGATCGTCATCAACTCCAATCCCTGCATCGCCTATTTAATGGAGGAGAACAGCCTGACCATGCAGGCGCTGGTGATCGCCCACGCTGCCTATGGCCACAACTCTTTCTTTAAAGGCAACTACCTGTTCCGCACCTGGACCGATGCCGACGCCATCGTCGACTATATGGTGTTTGCCAAGAACTATATCGCCGAGTGCGAGCAGCGCCACGGCATCGACGCGGTCGAGCTGCTGCTCGACTCCTGCCACGCCATCCAGAATTACGGGGTGGACCGCTACAAGCGCCCGGCCAAGCTGTCGCTGGCCCAGGAGCAGGCGCGTCAGAAAGAGCGCGAAGCCTATCTGCAATCGCAGATCAACGAGCTGTGGCGCACCGTGCCGCGCCGCGAGGAAATGGAAGTGGACAGGCCGGCGCCGCGCTTTCCGCAGGAGCCCGAAGAAAACCTGCTCTACTTTATAGAGAAGTACGCGCCCCTGCTCGAACCCTGGCAGCGCGAGATGGTGCGCATCGTGCGCAAGATTTCCCAGTATTTCTATCCGCAGCGCCAGACCCAGGTGATGAACGAGGGCTGGGCCACCTTCTGGCACTACACCATCCTCAACCAGCTGTATGCCGAAGGCGTGATCGGCGACGGCTTCATGATGGAATTCCTGAAGAGCCATACCAATGTGGTGTACCAGCCGCCGGTGCACAGCCCTTACTATAATGGCATCAACCCGTATGCCCTGGGTTTTGCCATGATGAGCGATATCCGCCGCATCTGCGAAAACCCGACCAGCGAAGACCGCGAATGGTTCCCCGACATCGCCGGCAGCGACTGGCGCAAGACCCTGGACTTCGCCATGCGCAATTTCAAGGACGAGAGCTTCATCGCCCAATTCCTGTCACCGCGCCTGATCCGCGAGTTCCATTTCTTTGCCGTGCTCGACGACGACAAGAACGAGAAGCTGTCGGTCTCGGCCATCCATGACGAACTGGGCTATCGCTATGTGCGCCAGCAGCTGGCCGAGCAATACAATCTGGGCAACCGCGAGCCGAATATCCAGGTGTGGTCAGTGAATACCCGCGATGACCGCGCCCTCACGCTACGCCATACCCAGTTCCAGCGCCGCCCCTTGAATCAGCAGGCCGCCGAAGTGCTCAAGCATGTGGCCCGGCTGTGGGGCTTCGATGTGCACCTGGACACCGTAGCCCCGGACGGCCAGGTGGTCAGCACGCTGGAAGTCAAACGTGAAAAGCGCGCCCGCAATAGTTAAATCTGCACTTGGGGGCGGCGTGCCCCCACCCCTTCTGCTCTGGCAAACCGGCCGCCCCTGCTGATCCGGCCGGCCTAGTCCATGCATACCCCTACTTCCGTATGTAGTATTTTTTCATGTTAGCTAATTTGCCATGCGTTTGAGCGCCGTTTGCCGCGGAAATTGCATATACTGAGGCAGAGGAGACATTCAGCAATGGTTGCAACAAAGCAACATCGAATACCAAATAAATCATTGCCGACCCACGGTTATCTACGCAGAATATTCCGTTTTTTTCCGGATCGGAAAACTTCCCCATAGCGGCCGCCATGCCTCCCCAATGTTGGGCCGATTTGTCTTGCGTTTTGTATCAGAACGGTGCAGTGCACCATGTTTGACGGGCCTTCCAAAGCCCGCTAAAGGCATGAAATTTAACCGGTTTTAGGGATCAAAATTCTATGTAAAATCAAGAATTCGTATGTATAATTCGCCGACGTCCCGGATGCGGCTGGAGCTTTTTGTCGCCTTAGGGGTTTAAGTTGCAGCAAAGAGTAGGTATTGGAGAAAGCAGGCATGAATTTCACGCATAACGGTAAGAGCCAGAAGAACTACACCGGCATTACCATCGTAATCTTGTTGCACATCCTGATTGGCTACGGTGTCGTATCTGGCTTGGGCAAGCGCCTGGTCAGCAAGATGACCGAACCAGTGGAGACCAAGATCATCGAGGAGGTTGCCCCTCCTCCGCCAAAGGAGCTGCCACCGCCACCGCCGCCACCGGAAATGAAAGCGCCACCACCGCCCTTCATTCCACCGGTTGAGGTGAACGTACAGCAACCGCCGCCGCAGCAGAACGTGATCGCCAACGCGACCAACGTGAAGCCCGCGACAACTGATCTGCAGAAGACGGCCCCGGCTGCACCGCCAGCACCGCCTGCACCGCCAGCCCAATCGGTTCGCGTCGAAGCAGTGGCTGATTTCAGCACCTGCGCGAAACCGGAATGGCCGAAGTCGTCCCTGCGTAACGAAGAAACGGGTACGGTAACCTTATCGTTCCTGATTGGAGCCGACGGCCGCGTCGTCGAATCCAAATTAGTGAAATCCAGTGGCTTTAGGGACTTGGACAAGGCCGCTCAAGTGGGCATCAGCAAGTGTAAATTCAAGCCTGCGATGATCGACGGCAAGCCGGAACAAGCGTGGAAGCAAATGCAATACGTCTGGACGCTGGAGTAAACCGGGACAGCAGCACCGTCTCACAACTTAGTAATTTCGTTGTCATTTAAGCCAGCGAACTGATTATTTTATCAATTTGGAGGAAGCATGTTTAAGAATACCCGTTTGTCCGCTGTACTGGCCGCTGTGCTGTTCTCGGTGACCGCAGCATCCGCCCTGGTGAGCGCCCCAGCTTTCGCTGACGCGCCAGCCTCGGCCGCCGCTGCCGCCCCTGCAGCCGCCCCAGCGGATACGGCCGCTGCACCAGCTGCTGACGCTGCTGCTGCCGCTCCTGCAGCCAGCGCTCCAGCTGCCGGCAAACATGGCAATATGGAAGAAGTGGAAAACCCATTCGGTCTGCAAGCCGTGTGGAATGGTGGTTTCGTGCCACGCGCAACCCTGATCATCATGATCATCATGTCCATGGGTTCCTGGTACATCATCATCACCAAACTGATCGACCAGATGAAGATCATGCGTCAAGCCAAGGAAACTTCGGCCAAGTTCTGGAAAGCTTCCTCGATCGCCGCTGGCTCCGCCACCCTGACCGAAGGCTCCCCATTCCGCTTCATCGCTGAATCGGGCACCAAGGCCACCGCCCACCACGACGGCGCCCTGCTGGAACAAATCGACCTGTCGACCTGGGTGACCATGTCCATCCAACGCGCTGTTGACAAAGTGCAGTCCCGCCTGCAAGACGGCCTGTCCTTCCTGGCAACCGTGGGTTCGACCGCACCGTTCATCGGTCTGTTCGGTACCGTGTGGGGTATTTACGGCGCGCTGACCAACATCGGCATGACCGGTAACGCCTCGATCGACAAAGTCGCTGGTCCTGTGGGTGAAGCGCTGATCATGACCGCTTTCGGTCTGCTGGTCGCCGTTCCTGCCGTTCTGGGTTACAACTGGCTGGTACGTCGTAACAAGTCCGCGATGGAAGAAGTGCGTTCCTTCTCCGCTGACGTGCACTCCGTGCTGATTTCCGGCGCCATGTCCACCAGCGAAGCTGCTGGCCGCGCTGCCGGTGCTAAAAAGATTGGGTAATTAACCATGTCGATGTCCGTTGGCTCCGATAGCGGAGAAGATACCGTAATGTCAGAGATCAACACGACGCCCCTCGTGGACATCATGTTGGTTCTTCTGATCATCTTCCTGATCACCAGCCCGGTCGTGCTCAAACTGCAGAAAATCACTCTGCCGGAAGAGGTCAACCAGGCGATGCAACCTAAGCCAGAAAACGTCAACATCGTTATCAATAAAGATGGTGACATGTACTGGAACCAGAAGAAAATGGCGGACACCAATGAGTTGTTCGATTTTCTGAAGGTAGAGGCGGTCAAGCTGCCCCAGCCGGAAGTCCATGTGCGCGGCGACCAAGACGCGCGCTATGAATTCATCGGCAAGGTCATCTACACTGCCCAGCGTGCTGGCATCCAGAAGGTCGGTTTCATCACCGAACCGCCTGACAAGATGTAAAGCCCTGGACGTCCCGTCCGCCCTGCTGGCGGGACGTCTATCTTAAAAGGAACACACCCATGAGTATGAATGTCGGTTCGGGTAGCGCTGCTGGCGCGGATCCGGAACCAATGATGGAAGTGAACATGACGCCGCTGATCGACGTCATGCTGGTGCTGATCATCATGCTGATTATCACGATTCCGAAAGCGAATCACTCGGTGAACTTGAACATGCCGGTCGGCACCCCGCCGCCGCCTACCAAGGAACCCGTGGTTGTGACGATCGACGTGGACTTTGACGGCACCATTCTGTGGGACAACGCGGTTATTCCTGACCGCTCGGCCCTGGAAGCGAAGTTGATGACCGTGGCAGCGCAAGCTGACCAGCCTGAGGTGCATCTGCGCCCCAACAAGCTGGTGTCGTATAAAGTGGTAGCAGGCGTGATGGCTTCGGCCCAGCGTCTGGGCGTAACCAAGATTGGCCTGGTCGGTAACGAACAGTTCCAATAAAGCTACGTTTGATTCCCGGATAGGCAGGCCTCCCCTGCCTATTTCGCTTTTTGATGAAAGAACTTTTTCCCATGCCTAAGTTTCGTCTCGCTCATCTCGGCCTGGTGATGGCCGCTATTGGTTTTAACGCAGCTGCCCCCCTGGTCGGCCTGAGCTCGGTAGCCCATGCCGCCGACGCCATCCGCGCCGAAGTCGGCAAGCCTCTGCAAGAAGCACAGAAACTGGCACAGGCCGGCAAGAACAAGGAAGCCCTGGCCAAGCTGAAGGAAGCCGATGCGGTCGGCGGCAAATCCGACAACGAAAAATACATGATCGAGCGTACCCGCGTGTCGGCCGCCATGGCTGCCGGCGACAACGATACCGCCGTCAAAGCGCTCGAAACGGTGCTCAATTCCGGCCGCCTGTCCGCCGCCGAAACGCCGAAATTCACCCAGGCCCTGGCCAGCATCTATTACCGCGCCAAGGACTATCCGAAAGCCATCACCTGGATTCAGCGTTCGCTGAAGGACAGCAACGACGGCCAGATGCGCCAGCTGCTGATCCAGTCCTACTACCAGAGCGGCAAATACGCCGAAGCGGCCAAGGAACTGCAAGCCCAGGGCGGCAGAGCCAGCGAAGAAAGCCTGCAGATGCTGGCCAATATCCAGCTCAAGCAGAACGACAAGGCTGGTTATGTGAGCACCCTGGAAAAACTGGCGGCCAGCTATCCGAAAACCAGCTACTGGGCTGACCTGCTGAACCGCGTGGTCGGCAAGCCGGGCTTCTCGACCAGCACCCTGAACCTCGACGTGCTGCGCCTGAAACTGGCGCTGGGCCTGCTGGCCAAGCCGGGCGAGTACATGGAAATGTCGCAGCTGTCCCTGCAATCGGGCAATCCGGCCGAAGCGCTGAAAGTCGTCGAGCAAGGCTACAAAAAAGGCGCGCTGGGCACCGGCGCCGACGCCGGCCGTCACCAGCGTCTGAAAGACCTGGCCGTGAAAACCCAGGCCGACAATGCCAAGGCGCAGGCTGCCCAGGAAGCGGAGCTGATCAAGAACAAGGATGCCGATGGCCTGGCCAATATGGGCTTCGCCCTGGTATCCGAAGGCAAAGGCGATCAGGGTCTGAAACTGATCGAGCAAGCCATCAAGTTCGGCAGCGCCAAGCGTCCTGAAGAAATGAAGCTGCACTTCGGTCTGGCCCAGTTCAACGCCGGCAAGAAGCCAGCCGCCCTGAACACCCTGAAAAGTGTGAAAGGCGAGCACGGCGAAGCCGAGCTGGCACGCTACTGGACCATGTACATCAATCATCCGATGTAATGATCGGTCCCGGTAACGGGCCGGGCGCGTCCCGCAAAGCGCTGTCTGCCCCGCAGGCAGCGCTTTTTTCTTTACGTGGCCGCTCCGGTCGGGAAATGTTGCACTGCGAGGTTCTTAGTTGAATCTGTATAATCCACCATTCCGGACCCGTTTTTTAAGTACAGAATCCCCATGAAGGTATTTCGCGGACTTCCCAATGCTGCGGCGCGCGCGCCCTGTGCCCTGACCATAGGCAATTTCGATGGCGTCCATCTGGGCCATCAGGCCTTGCTGGCCCAGGTGCGCTCAGCCGCCGGCCGTCTTGGCCTGGAAGCGGCCGTGATGACCTTCGAGCCGCATCCGCGCGAATTCTTTGCGCGCCGGGCCGGCGATATGTCGAAAGCGCCGCCGCGCATCGCCAATCTGCGCGACAAGCTCAAATCACTGGACGACCACGGCATCGACCGCGTCATTGTCGAGCATTTCTCCGAACATTTCGCCGCCCTGACGCCGGAACAATTCACGCGCGACGTGCTGGTCGAAGGTCTGCACGTCAAATGGCTGATGGTGGGCGACGACTTCTGCTACGGCGCCCGGCGCGCCGGCAATGTGCAGATGCTGATGGAAGCGGGCCGCGAGTACGGCTTCCACGTCGAAGCCCTGCCCACGGTGATGAACGGCGCCAGCCGCATCTCGTCTTCCGCCGTGCGCGCCGCGCTGGCCGAAGGCGATTTCGCCCACGCCGAACAGCTGCTGGGCCACCCCTATTCGATTTCCGGCCATGTGATCCATGGCCAGAAGCTGGGCCGCACGCTCGGCTTCCCCACGCTGAACCTGCGCGTGCCGCACCGCCCTGCGCTGTCCGGCATCTTCATCGTGCAGGTGCACGGTCTGGCCGAGACGCCCCTGCCCGCCGTGGCCAGCCTCGGCGTGCGTCCCACCGTGGAAGACAGCGGCCGCGTGCTGCTGGAAGTGCATATCTTCGACTTCGCCCGCCAGTGCTATGGCGAGGCGGTACGCGTGGAATTCCTGCACAAAATCCGCGACGAAGAAAAATTCATCGATCTGCCCACCCTGACGGCCGCCATCCAGCGCGATTCCGACCAGGCGCGCGCCTTCTTCATGGAGCGCAGCGGCGCCGTCAACGCGACCGATCGAATTTGACCCTGGCCCGCTTCCATCCAGCGCCCAGCGCATCCCTTATACGAACACCATAAAGATCCGATATGTCCGACAACAAAGCAAAGAAGACCGAGAGCAAATACCCGGTCAATATGACCGAAACCCCATTCCCGATGCGCGGCGACCTGTCCAAGCGCGAACCGAACTGGGTCAAGCAGTGGCAGGACAAGAAAATCTACCAGCGCATCCGCAAGGCTGCCGCCGGCCGTCCGAAATTCATCCTGCATGACGGTCCTCCTTACGCCAACGGCGACATCCACCTGGGCCACGCCGTCAACAAGATCCTGAAGGACATCGTGGTCAAGTCGCGCACCCTGGCCGGCTTCGACGCGCCTTACGTGCCGGGCTGGGATTGCCACGGCATGCCGATCGAGATCCAGATCGAAAAACTGTACGGCAAGAACCTGCCGACCGCCGAAGTGCTGAGCAAGGCGCGCGCCTATGCTTCCGAACAGGTGGAGCGCCAGAAGCAGGGCTTCGTACGCCTGGGCGTGCTGGGCGAATGGGACAACCCTTACCTGACCATGGCTTACAGCAATGAAGCGGACGAACTGCGCTCGCTCGGCAAGCTGCTGGAAAAAGGCTATGTCTACCGCGGCCTGAAGCCGGTCAACTGGTGCTTCGACTGCGGCTCGGCCCTGGCCGAGGCGGAAGTGGAATACCAGGACAAGAAAGACCCGGCCATCGACGTCGGCTTCGCCTTCGCCGAGCATGACAAGCTGGCCAAGGCTTTCGACCTGCCGGCCCTGCCGGCCGCCGACGGCTTCATCGTCATCTGGACCACCACGCCATGGACCATCCCGTCCAACCAGGCGCTGAACGTGCACCCCGAGCTGAAATACGCCCTGGTGCAGACCGAACGCGATGGCAAGCCCCTGCTGCTGATCCTGGGCCAGGACCTGGTGGAATCCTGCCTGGCGCGCTACAAGCTCGAAGGCACCACCCTCGGCACCTGCGACGGCGCGGCGCTGGCCGGCATCCGCTTCAAGCACCCGCTGCATGCGCGCGACGCCTTCTACGACCGCTATTCGCCGGTCTACCTGGCCGACTACGTGACCACCGACAGCGGCACCGGCGTGGTGCACTCGGCCCCGGCCTACGGCCTGGACGACTTTGTGTCCTGCAAATCGCACGGCATGAAGGATGACGAGATCCTGAAACCGGTGATGGGCGACGGCAAATACGTCGACAGCCTGCCGCTGTTCGGCGGCATGACCATCTGGGAAGCCTCCAAGCCGATCTGCGGCGCGCTGCGCGAAGCGGGCGCCCTGTTCGAACTGAAGATGTTCGATCACAGCTATATGCACTGCTGGCGCCATAAGACCCCGATCGTCTACCGCGCCACCTCGCAGTGGTTCGCCGGCATGGACGCCCATCCGAAAGACGGCGGTCCAACCCTGCGCCAGACCGCGCTCAAAGGCATCGAGCAGACCCGCTTCTTCCCCGACTGGGGCCAGGCGCGCCTGCACGGCATGATCGCCAACCGTCCGGACTGGACCCTGTCGCGCCAGCGCCAGTGGGGCGTGCCGATGGCCTTCTTCCTGCACAAGGAAACCGGCGACCTGCACCCTCGCACCCCAGAGCTGCTGGAGCAGGTGGCGCAGCTGATCGAGAAGAACGGCATCGAAGCCTGGCTCACGCTCGACCCGGCCACCCTGCTGGGCGAGGAAGCGGCCATGTACGTCAAGAACAAGGACACGCTGGACGTGTGGTTCGACTCGGGCACCACCCACCAGACCGTGCTGCGCGGCTCGCACGCCGAGCAGAGCGCCTTCCCGGCCGACCTGTATCTGGAAGGTTCGGACCAGCACCGCGGCTGGTTCCACTCCTCGCTGCTGACCTCTTCCATGCTGAACGGCCAGCCGCCCTACAAGGCGCTGCTGACGCACGGCTTCACCGTGGACGGCGAAGGCAAGAAGATGTCCAAATCGCTGGGCAACACCCTGGCGCCGCAGAAGATCTCCGACACCCTGGGCGCCGACATCCTGCGCCTGTGGATCGCTGCCACCGACTACACCGGCGAGCTGTCGATCTCGGACGAGATCCTGAAGCGCGTCACCGAGTCCTACCGCCGCATCCGCAACACCCTGCGCTTCCTGCTGGCGAACACCTCGGACTTCGACCCGGCCAAGAACGCCGTGCCGCTGGCCGAACTGGCCGAAATCGACCGCTATGCGATCGCCAATATGGCCGCCCTGCAAGCCACGCTGGAGAAGCATTACGAGAACTACGAGTTCCATCCGGTGGTGTCGAAGCTGCAGAACTTCTGCTCGGAAGACCTGGGCGGCTTCTACCTGGACATCCTGAAGGACCGCCTGTACACCACGGCCGTCGATTCCAAAGCGCGCCGCTCGGCCCAGACCGCGCTGTGGCATATCACGCAAAGCCTGCTGCGCCTGATGGCCCCTGTTCTCAGCTTCACGGCCGAGGAAGCCTGGGCCATCTTCGCCGGCGAGCAAGCCTTCCAGGCCAGCGACGAAACCATCTACACCCAGACCTGGTGGCAGCTGCCGGAACTGGCCGATGGCGCCGCCCTGCTGGAGAAGTACGCCGCCATCCGCGCCGTGCGCAACGATGTGACCAAGCAGCTGGAAGACCTGCGCGCTTCCGGCGCCATCGGCTCCTCGCTGCAGGCGGAACTGGAGATCAAGGCTGCCGGCGACAAGTACAAAGTGCTGGCCAGCCTGGACGACGAGCTGAAATTCGTCTTCATCACTTCGCTGGCGAAAGCCGTCGAAGTGGCAGCCGAAGCGGATGAAGCGGTGAACGTGGCCGCCTCCAGCGCCGAGAAGTGCGAGCGCTGCTGGCACTACCGCGCCGACGTGGGCAGCCATGCGGACCATCCGACCCTGTGCGGCCGCTGCCACAGCAATCTGTTCGGCGCCGGCGAACAGCGCAAGTACGCATAAAGCACCACCCTGCATCACGACCGTTCCGTCAGCGCTGCGGCGCTGACGGCCACGCAATCCTGGCAAATATCCATGGCAACCAACAAGAAAACCTTCTCGACTTCTCCCGCCAGCATGAATCCCTGGCTGGGCATCGCTGCCATCGTCATCCTGTTCGACCAGCTCAGCAAGATCACCATCACCAAGATGTTCCGCCTCGGCGATGAACTGGTCGTCACCAAATTCTTCAACCTGGTGCTGGCCTACAACCGCGGCGCCGCGTTCAGCTTCCTCTCCAACGAGAGCGGCTGGCAGCGCTACTTCTTCACCGCCATCGGCATCGCCGCCGCCCTGTTCATCGTTTATCTGCTGCGCAAGCACGCCGGCCAGCGCCTGTTCTGCTGGGCCCTGGCCCTGATCCTGGGCGGCGCGGTGGGCAATGTGATCGACCGCATGGTGTATGGCCATGTGATCGATTTCCTCGACTTCCACTGGCGCGGCCTGGGCCACTTCCCGGCCTTCAATATCGCCGATTCGGCCATCTGCGTCGGCGTCGGCCTGTTCATACTCGACGAGCTGCGCCGGGTGAATAAGTAATCCGAGGGAGAAGCATGATGGAACTCGCTGGCAAAAAAATCGTTCTCGGCCTCTCGGGCGGCGTGGCCTGCTACAAGGCCGCTGAGCTGTGCCGCGCGCTGAGCAAGGAAGGCGCTTCGGTGCAGGTGGTGATGACCGATGCGGCCACCCACTTCATCACCGCCGTCACCATGCAGGCCCTGTCGGGCAAGCCGGTGTTCAGCAGCCAGTGGGATCCGCGCGTGAACAACAATATGGCCCATATCGACGTCACGCGCGACGCCGACGCGGTGGTCATCGCGCCCTGCTCGGCCGACTTCATGGTCAAGCTGGCGCACGGCGTCTGCGACGACCTGCTCTCCACCATGTGCCTGGCGCGTCCGCGCCATGTGCCGCTGCTGGTGGCGCCGGCGATGAATGTGGAAATGTGGACCAATCCCGCCACCCGGCGCAACGCTGCCCAGCTGCAGGCCGACGGCATCGCCATTCTCGGCCCGGCCGCCGGCGACCAGGCTTGCGGCGAGACCGGCATGGGCCGCATGCTGGAACCGGAACAGCTGCTGGCGGAAATCATCGCCGCCTTCCAGCCCAAGGCTCTGGCGGGCAAGCGCATCCTGATCACGGCCGGCCCGACCTTCGAGCCGATCGATCCGGTGCGCGGCATCACCAATCTCTCGTCCGGCAAAATGGGTTATGCCGTGGCCCGCGCCGCACGCGAAGCGGGCGCCGAAGTGCTGCTGGTATCCGGCCCCACGGCGCTGGAAACGCCTTTCGGCGTGCAGCGCGTGAACGTGCAGAGCGCGCAGCAGATGCACGACGCCGTGATGGCTGCGCTGAGCGGCCAGCACGTCTTTGTCTCGGTGGCCGCCGTGGCCGACTGGCGCGTGGCCAATCCCAGCACGCAGAAGGTCAAGAAAAGCGCCGACGGCAGCGTGCCGCAGCTGCAGTTCGAGCAGAACCCCGACATCCTCGCCGCCGTGGCAGCGCGCACCAGCCTGGCCGGTTATCCCTACTGCGTCGGCTTTGCCGCCGAATCGGAAAACCTGCTGGAATATGGCGCCGCCAAGCGCGAACGCAAAGGTATCCCTCTACTGGTGGGCAATATCGGCCACCAGACTTTCGGCCAGGACGACAACACCATCATCCTGTTCGATGAAAACGGCCATACCATCCTGCCGCGCGCCGACAAACTGACCTTGGCGCGCCAGCTGGTATCGGAAATCTCCAAACGCATTGAAAAGAACTCGCTGTTCCAGTAATCCCATGAAATCCATCGACGTCAAAATCCTCGACCCGCGCATGAAAGAACAGATGCCGGCCTACGCAACGCCTGGCAGCGCCGGCCTCGATCTGCGCGCCTGCATCGACGCGCCCCTGGTCATCGAACCCGGCCAGACCGTGCTGGTGCCGACCGGCCTGGCCATCCATATCGGCGATCCCGGCTACGCCGCCATGATCCTGCCGCGCAGCGGCATGGGCCACAAGAACGGCATCGTTCTGGGGAATCTGGTAGGCTTGATCGATTCCGACTATCAGGGCCAGCTCATGGTCTCCACCTGGAACCGCGGCCATAGCACGTTCACGCTGAACCCCATGGAACGCCTGGCACAATTGATTATTGTGCCGGTCCTGCAAGTCGGCTTTAATATCGTGGACGACTTCGACGCCAGCGAACGCGGCGCCGGAGGTTTCGGCAGCACCGGCAAACACTGAGGACAGGTTTATGGCAGCAGGGAAGAACAAGCTTGAATGGATCGTACGGGCCGCAAGGCCGGTTATCTCACTCGCGGCAGCCTCCCTGCTCCTATCGGCCTGCTCCACCTTCCAGCCCCAGGCTCCGGCAAGCCAGGCGCCCGCCCCTGCCGCGCCGCCGGCCGAAACCGCGCCGGTGCTCACGCCGCGTATGCTGGCCGCCCAGGACACCCTGAAAACCATGGTCTCGCTGCAGGACCGCCTGTACCGCGTGGCGGCCCCCCTGCTGATCAACAACGCCGACCTGTGCAAAACCCAGGCGCGCAATCTGCTCGGCTTCACCGCCAAGAACAAATACTCCTACCCGGGCGAATACGCCGATGCCGCGCGCGCGGTGCTCGGCTATAACGACCGCCTCCAAGTATCGGGTGTGCTGGCCGGCAGCGGCGCCGCCAGCGCCGGCCTGCGCAAGGGCGACGGCCTGGTCGCCGCCAACGGCAAGACCCTGCCCACCGGCCGCGATGCCGAAACCGAAGCGGCCGGCGTGCTTGGCCCGCTGGTCTCCAGCCGCGCCTCGCTCAGCATGACCATCTCGCGCAACGGCCGCGAACAGGTGCTTAACATGCCCGTGACCCGCGCCTGCGCCTACCGCGTCGACCTGGGCAACGCCGACAATATCAACTCCTACGCCGACGGCTCGCGCGTGCTGCTCACGCGCGGCATGATCAGCTTCGCGCAAAGCGACGAAGCCATCGCCTTCGTGCTGGCCAAGGACATCGCCCACAATGTGCTGGGCCACGCCGGCAGCCTGCGCCAGAATGCCTCCCTGGCCAGCATGATCGACAACCTCGCCAGCGTGCGGCCCGACCTCTCGCTGCTGATCGGCAGCGGTGGCATCAAGCCCATGCCGCAGGAGATGGACGTGGCGGCCGACCAGCTCGCGCTGTACATGCTGGCGCGCGCCGGCTACAACATCGACCGCGCCAAAGCCTTCTGGCAGCGCCTCGCAGCCCAGTATCCGGCCTCGGTGCTGAACGGCTATATGGCCGTCCATCCCGCCACCACGGCGCGCTACACCGCCATCGACAGGACCGTGGGCGAGATCAAGGCCAAGCAGGCCGGCAAGCGTCCGCTCGTCCCCTAAGATCATGAAAACCTCCGGCCAGCTCGCGCTTTCCGTCCTGCTGCTGACCGTCCTGCTGCCCGCCGCTGCTCAGGCGGTGCCGCTGCGCAAGCTGGGCAGCGACAAGGAAAGCACGCTCTATCTGGAGCGCGGCAGCATCCAGCGCAGCAAGGACGGCCGCAAAGCCTGGCTGCTGCAATCCTTCCGCCAGACGCAGACCGCGCCCGACGGCAAAAGCTACCGCTCCGTCAAACAGCAGCACCTGTATTCCTGCGAAGAGCGCAGCATCACCCTGATGTCGCAGCTTTACTACGCCGAGCCGATGGCGCGCGGCGAAGCCCTCGCCACCTACAAATACGAATCCTACGACGCGGAAGCGGTGGAAAAAGGCAGCCGATACGAGCGCGCCCTGAAAGCCGTCTGCGCCCGCAAACGCTAAGCTGATACAAGCCCGATCGGCATCCCGCCCGGCCGCGTAGTATAGTGCCGTGATGGACAGCATCGACCTCGAAGTGCTCAAAACCAGCGCCGCCTGGCTCGCCCAAGGCCTGCGCTGCGAACTGATAACCGTGGTGCGGACCTGGGGTTCCAGCCCCCGTCCCATCGGCGCCATGCTGGCTATCTGCGAGGACGGCCGTGTGGTCGGTTCCGTCTCCGGCGGCTGCATCGAGGATGACCTGATCGAGCGCGTGCGGCGCGAAGGCATCGCGCGCAGCACGCCGCAACTGGTCAGTTACGGCATCAGCGCCGACGAAGCGCACCGCTTCGGCCTGCCCTGCGGCGGCACCATCGAACTGGCGCTCGAACCATTGGGCGCCCACAGCCGCATCGACGAACTGCTGGACCAGCTGGCCCAGCACCGCCTGGTGCAGCGCCGCCTGCACCTGTCCACCGGCGCCGTGGCGCTGACTCCCACCGCCGCCGGCCCCGTGCTGGAACGGCACGGCGACGAACTCTGGACCCAGCACGGCCCGCGCTGGCGCCTGCTCATTATCGGCGCCGGCCAGCTCTCGCGCTTTCTCGCGCAGATCGCCAGCGCCATGGACTACCACGTCACCGTCTGCGACCCGCGCGAAGACTACCGCGCCGGCTGGCAGTTGCCCGATGTGCCCCTGGTCCACGCCATGCCCGACGACCTGGTGCTGGAAATGCAGCCCGACTCGCGCAGCGCCATCGTCGCCCTGACGCACGATCCCAAGCTCGACGACCTGGCCCTGATGGAAGCCTTGAAATCGCCCGCCTTCTACGTCGGCGCCATCGGCTCGCGCGCCAACAATGCCAAGCGGCGCGAACGTCTGCAGCAATTCGACCTCACGCCCGCACAACTGGCCCGCCTGCACGGCCCCGTAGGGCTGTACATCGGCAGCAAAACCCCGGCCGAAATCGCCATCTCGATTCTGGCCGAAATCACCGCCGTCAAAAACGGCGTCCCCGCCACCCTGCAAGTCCCCCACGCCGCCATATCAGCGCAAGAAACAGCTAGCGCCCCGCCCGCCCCTGCGCCACAATACCAGCCCAATGGCTGAGTCCCTGTCCACCATGGGGTCAGACCCCAATCGGACACGAACTCAACTACAAATTTTCTGCTTGTGGGGTATGGAACGGCTGAGTCCGTGTCCGATTTGGGGTCTGACCCCAAGGTGGACACGGGCTCAGCGGTTCGCATTTGTTGGAGATGAGAATGCGCTTTACGATTTCACTGCCGGCCAATTACCGTTTGCAGGATGTACTGGCCTTTCATAGCCGCGATGCGGAGAGCGTGGCGGAGGAAATGCGGCCGGAACGCATCCGCAAGGGCATGCTGCTCGACGGCGTTGCCGTGGCGCTGACGCTGCACCTGTCACCTACCACCGCCGAATGCGAGGCCGATGCGGACTGTCCGCAGCAGCCTTGGCCTGCATCGCTCCAGCAACGCATCCATGACGCGGCGCGGAATATGCTGGGACTGCATATCGATCCGCAAGCCTTTCTCGACTTCGCGCGCGACGACGCCATGCTCGGCCCACTGGTGCGGGCCAATCCCGGCCTGCGCATCGTGCAGTCGGCCACCGTGTTCGAGGCGCTGACCTGGGCCATCATCGGCCAGCAAATCAACCTGCCCTTCGCCATCGCCCTGCGCCGCACCTTCATCCTGCAGGCGGGGCGCCAGCACTCCAGCGGCTTGTGGTGCTATCCCGAAGCCGCCGATGCGGCCCGCCTCAGCGCCGAGGATCTGACCAGCCGAAAATTCTCGCGCGCCAAGGCCGAGACGCTGCTGCGCTTCGCCGCCCTTGTCGCCAGCGGCGAATTGCGCCTGGAGGAAACGGCGGATAACAGCATCGAGGAGATCAGCAAGGCCCTGCTGGCGGTGAAGGGCATCGGGCCATGGACCGTCAACTACGGCCTGCTGCGCGGCTACGGTTATGCCGACTGCTCGCTGCATGGCGATGTCGCCGTCCGCGCCGCCCTGCAGCGCCTGCTGGGCGAGGACAGCAAACCGGATATCGCGCGCACCGAGCGCATTCTCCAGCAATACCAGCCGCACCGCACGATGGCCGCCGCCCACCTGTGGGCCAGCCTGAAAGACCGCCCCAACGAGAGTGCTTGACCCTCACGCCACGTCAGGCTTTACGCTGTTTGCATTCACTGTCCCGGAAAGGAAGATGCATGCAAACAGATACCATCGAGACGATTCAAGCGCGCCTATCCCTGCTGGCGTCCTACCTGACTCCCAGCGAGATGGAAGATGTGCGCCAGCGCGCCCTGGCCCACGCCGCCGATTGGCAGCAACTGCTGGACGACGCCGCCCACGCCATCGCCAATTACATGTCGCCCCAGGATGACGCCGCCGCCGTGCTGGCTATGCGCTGGGCTACCCTGTTCCGCAGCTCGCATGCCGGCAGCGACGCCGCCTTGGATGCCAAGGTCCGCTTCGCCTATGAACGCGAACCAGGCCTCTCCGCCCACATCGGTCCGCAAGTGAGGGACTTCATGCGCCACGCCCTGCTCCACCTGCACCAGCCCCTGCCGGCCGGCGCCATGCAAGTGGCCGGCCCCAAGCCCAGCGCCCTCTCGGTCGCCCATCTGCGCGCCGCGCACCAGCTGCTCGACCAGCCGCTGATCCTGGATGATCCACTCGCCCTCACAATCCTCGGCCCCGATGGCGAGGCCGCGCTGCGCGCCAATCCGCAGCAATACGACAATCCGGTAGCCGCCGTCATGCGCACCACCATTGCCGTACGCAGCCGGCTGGCCGAGGACTGCTGGCACGCCGCGCAAGAGCAAGGCGTGAGCCAGTATGCCATCCTCGGCGCGGGCCTCGACACCTCGGCCTGGCGCGGCAAGCTGCCAGCGCCAGCCGCCGTGTATGAGGTGGACCTGCCCGGCGTGCAGCAATGGAAGCGCGAACGCCTGCACGCGGCAGGCATGAGCGAGCCGCAGGGATTGCGCTTCATCGCGGTCGATTTCGCCCGCCAGAATCTGCATGAAACCATGCGCACGGCAGGCTTCAGCTGGGAGCAGCCCGCCTTCTTCTCCTGGCTGGGCGTCAGCATGTATCTATGCGAAGATGAGGTCATGCAAACCCTCTCCACTATCGCCCAAAGCGCCCCGGGCAGCAGCATCGTGTTCGATTACCTGCTCGATCCCAAGCTGCTCAGTGCAATGGAACGCAGCGCCATGCAGATGTTCGGCGCCCGCCTTGCCGCTCAGGGCGAACCGTGGCGTTGCCACTTCGTTCCGGAGCAGCTGGAAGCGCGCCTGCGCCAGCTTGGGTTCCACCATATCCAACACTTCGCAGCCGGGCAATTGAGCGAACGTTATCTGTCCGGCCGCAGCGACGGCTTGCGCCTGGGCGGCACCACGCGCCTGCTGCGCGCTTTCACCTGACACCATGAGCGACAACACCGCCCTCAAAATCGGCGAGCTGGCAAAGCGCACGGGATTGACCGTGCGCGCCTTGCACCACTACGACAGCATCGGCCTGCTGAAGCCATCGGCCCGTTCCGATTCCGGTTACCGCCTGTACAACGTGGACGACGTCGCGCGCCTGCACCAGATCCAGGCGCTGCGCCGCTTCGGCATCGCGCTGAGCGATATCGCCGCCATGCTCGACGATCCCGCCCATCCGCTGGCCGACACGGTGGCGCGCCAGATCGAGGCGCTGGAACACCAGATCGAGCAAGCCAGCCTGCTGCGCCGCCGCCTCAAGCAGTTGCAAGACCAGTTGCAGGAAGGCGAAGCGCCGGAGCTGGCCAGCTGGCTGCGCACCATGGAGCTGATGGCGGTGTACGACAAGTATTTCAGCAAGGAGGAACTGGCGCGCCTGCCCTTCCAGCCGCAGGACAGGCAGCGCAACCGCAGTTGGGCGCAACTGGTGGCGCAGGTGCGCAGCGCCATGGCCGAAGGCCAAGCAGCGGAAAGCAAAACGTCGCAGGCGCTGGCGCGCCGCTGGATGGAAATGCTGGAAAAGGATACGGCGTCTGACCCCGCCACTGCAGCCCGCATCGCCGCCATGATGGCGGGCGACGCCGGCATCCAGTATCTGACCGGCGTCACGCCGGAAGTGACGGCGTATGTAATGGCCGCGTTCTCCGCCTTCAAGCTCGCCATCTATGCGCGCTATCTGGATGCGGAAGAATTGCAGCACCTGCGTGCCAACAGTGGCCGCAATCGGGAGAAGTGGCTGGACCTGATCGCCCGCGTGCAGCGGCAGATGGATGCGGACACCGCGCCAAGCGCTCCCGCTGCGCAGGCGCTGGCCGGCGAATGGCAAGCCCTGTTCCGCGCCTATGCCGGAGACAATCCGCAGACGCAGGCGAAAATGCGCAGGGCGCAGCAGGAGCAACCCGTCCTGCTGACGGGCACCTGGATGAAGCCCGAGATGCTGGCCTATGTGCGCAGCGCCATGGCGGCGCTGCCCGCACAATCCTGAAAGCGCCTAGCGCTTGCCGCGCAGTTCGCGGATCTTCCAGCCCTCGTCGCGCTTGCGCAGGAAGGCGGTGATGGAATCGACCGTCGCCGCGTTGATGCGGTCGGAAAAGCGCAGCGCGCTTGGATGGTCGTCAAACGCGATATTCGCCTTGACGATGCGGCCGCCCAAACGCGTCAGCGGCCCGATATGCAGCTCGGTCGGCTCATAGCCCGCCAGTTTCAGCCAGCTCTGCGCCTGCTCGCGGTTCTGCACCTTCACATCGCTCGACATGGCCGCCGCCACCACTTCCAGCACCCACTGGTTCGAGTTCTGGTATTTGGTGGAGAATGGATAAGCCACCATATTGTATTTAGGCTCGTGCAGGCCATGCAGCAGCGCCGGCGAACGCAGATACTCCGCCAGGCGGGCGGCCACGCGCGGCGGCGGCACCAGCATGATGGAATCGAGCGTAAACGGATCGTCGAGGAAGAAGTTGGCCAGGCCATCCATCCACAACTCGGATTGCGCCGTGCCGCATTCGTTCAGCAGTTCGTAGACGCGCCAAGGCTGATTCGGCGCGGCGCGGAAGGCGATGCCCAGGTGCGTGTACTTCACGCGGTACTTGGACAAATCCTGTCCCTGCCGCCCGATCAGCACCACATCGCTGCCGGAGTCGTTCAACTCGCCCATCAGCATGCGGCCCGTTCCCATCGCCTCGCTCAGCGCGGCAGGCGTCATCGGCCGGTCTTCGCAGGACTGCCCGGCCTGGGCCGGCGCGGCAAAAGCCGCGGCGATCAGCGCGCAGGCGGCGACACGTGTGGCGAAATTCATGGCTCAGCCTCAGTTGGCCGGCAAGCGGCTCTGATTCAGCAGCGCCTGGCCGATCTCATTGGGAATAAAGGCCAGCACCTTGCCCGATGCCACCAGCACCGTGCCCGTCGTCTCCGACAGCACCTGCACCGAGGTGCCGACCGACACGCCGATCGCGCCCAGCGTCTTGCCCGTGACCTTCACCGACAGCTTACCCGCCGAACCCACGGCCGACAGCAGAATCTCCACCGTATCGCCCACGCCCTGGGCGATGCCCGAGACCACATAAGCGCTGCCCACGCCCACCGCCGCCACGCCGACCGAGGCGCCCTCGCTGCCATGAGCGCTGCCCGCCACGCTGGCAACCGGCGCTGCGACGATGGACATGGTGCCGATCGAAATCTTGTCCGAAGCCGTCACGGCGCGCGACATCTGCGCCATCGCGGAACCGGTTCCCAGCACCAAAACAGCACCCAGCGCGGCACGAATCACATTTGCGGCAATGCTCATTACATCTCCTACTATGAAAGGTTTGCCTGTTATAAATGATTTTCTGGAAACCTGCCACATGTTTCCTTGTAACAATTTGTCAGAAAGATCAGGCAAACAAGGAAGCAAAGCACCGCCCTAGGCTCTCAAGACCGGCGCTTCAAGCGCTCCCTTCTGAGTCGGATTCGTAGACGAGCCGCATAACCTTGTCCTTTGCGCCAAAGATTGAGTTGGAATACACAATGCGAATCTTTTCGCTGGCGCTTTCGCCAACGGTATCGCCATCCTGGATGACCGGGCCATTTTCCAGGAGGTATTCAGCGATCGCGTCGAATCGCTTCTTGAGCTCGGCCGGCGACTCTGTCGCTCCATGCGCTTCCAATTCCATCAGCCCAAGTTCGGCCAAGCCGGTGGTAAAGCCCGCACTGAGGGAGGTTCCCTCAAGCCATCCCACACGGCAGTCGACCCAAATGGCCAATGGTGGGGCCAAAGGCAGGACTTCGACGGCGAAGTCGGCAAATAGACTCTGCGGCACAAGCAAGGTGGCATTGGTCCAGAAGACCCCCATTGATGCGGGCGTCGAGGCCATCAGCGCTGCCGTGACTTGCGTGAGCAGCGTGGAAAGTGGCACCGGAAGCAGTTCGCCGCTCACAGTGACGATCGCGTGACTCTTGTGCTCCCGTACGGCAGATGCCGCATCAGGCCAAAGCCGGCTGCTTGCACATGGCCCCTCCAAGTCCGACCAGGGAATGGGCGCTGGCATCGTTCCAATCACGATATCTGCCATATCTAAACGAAACGACAGCGTATCTGCCTGCTCGGAAATATCTGAGATATGTGCAAGCTCGGGCCAATTGCTTGACAGACTGGTTTGCAAAGCTTCGACAGAAAATACAGGCTTCTCATTGAAGAGAATCATGGACATTTGCAGTGGCATCGATAGTTCCGGAGTTCTTGTAAGTCGGGTTCAGTGAGCGTCATCTTACATTGATGAGTTTCACTGAATGGTCTCAGCCGCCAAGGCAGCCTCAGGGTTTACTTCCTCAGCAGAAATAGTGCCACAAACGGAAAAAAGCCGCTGATTCCTGAAGAATCAACGGCTTTTTCTGAATTCTGGTTGCGGGGACAGGATTTGAACCTGTGACCTTCGGGTTATGAGCCCGACGAGCTGCCAGACTGCTCCACCCCGCGTCTGATGAACGTATTATAGGGGAAGCGGCGACTTTAGGCAATATTTATGCCACTTCTTCTCACGATAGATGGCATTTATGCACACCCCGCCCGCAAAAAGCTGGGGGGCGGAGCGCAAAGGATGTACGCGATCCGGCCGCAATCAGTGTAAAGTAAGCATGAGGCATGACTCACATCAAAGACTTACACCACAGCCATCCATGAAATTCTGTTCCGAATGCGCCCATCCCGTCGAACTGATGGTGCCGGCCGGCGATAACCGGCCGCGTTATGTTTGCGTCAACTGCGAAACCATCCACTACCAGAACCCGAAGATGGTGATCGGCTCCATCCCCGTCTGGGAACAGGAGGGCGAGCTGAAAGTGCTGCTGTGCCGCCGCGCCATCGAGCCGCGCTATGGTTTCTGGACCCTGCCCGCCGGCTTCATGGAGAACAATGAAACCACCTCGGCCGCCGCCATCCGCGAAACGGAGGAGGAGGCGGGCGCGAATATCGAACTGGGCAATCTGTTCACCCTGCTCAATGTGGCCCAGGTGCATCAGGTGCATATGTTTTATCTGGCCACCCTGCGCGACCTGAACTTTGCGCCCGGTGAGGAAAGCCTGGACGTGAAACTGTTCACCGAGGCGGAAATCCCCTGGGACGAACTGGCCTTCCCCACCATCCACAACACCCTGGAATTCTTCTTTGCCGACCGTGCGCGCATCCGCGCCGGCGGCAGCTATGGCTTCCACACCCAGGACATCAACCGCCCGATGCGCAGTCCAACCGGCACATGATTCCCTGGCTCGACGCCCATACCCCTTTTCCCGATGTCTCCGAAGCGCTGACGGCCGACGCGCCCGGCCTGCTAGCGGCTGGCGCCGATCTCTCGCCCCAGCGCCTGCTGGCCGCTTACCAGCGTGGTATCTTTCCCTGGTTTTCCGAGGGCCAGCCCATCCTGTGGTGGAGCACCGATCCGCGCATGGTGCTGCTGACTGAGCATTTCCGCATCTCGGAGAGCCTGAAGAAAACCCTGAAGAAGATCGAGAAAAGCAGCCGCACCGATGGCCGCTGGCAGGTGCGCTTCGATACCGCCTTCGAGGACGTGATGCGCGCCTGCGCCGCGCCGCGCCGCGACGGCCCCGGCACCTGGATTTCGGAAGACATCATCGAAGGCTATACCGGCTTGCATCAGCTGGGCTACGCCCACTCGTCCGAGCTGTGGCTGGACGGCGAGCTGGTGGGCGGCGCCTATGGCGTCTCGATCGGCACCATGTTCTACGGCGAATCGATGTTCGCCCGCGTCACCGACGCCTCCAAGATCGCCCTCGCCTACCTGGTGCACTTCCTGCGCCGGCATGGCGTGGCGATGATCGACTGTCAACAGGAAACCGGCCACCTGGCCTCGCTCGGCGCCCGCCCCATCCCGCGCAGCGCGTTCCTGGAGCATGTACAAAAGAATATCGCCGCGCCGCAAATCAGCGATTGGACGCCCATCCCGCCGTATATTTCCGCGGCCTGAACGGCGCATGCGCTCACTCTTGCGCGCAGAACGCGTTATGATATGTCCAGACGGCTATCAACAAGGACGGGCATGACGCACTTAAACGACCTTCCCTTTGCCACGCTGCAGTTCTATACCACTGCGCCCTATCCGTGCAGCTACCTCGACACGCGGCAAGCCCGCTCGCAGGTGGCGACGCCTTCGCACCTGATCAATGCCGACGTTTATTCCGAGTTGGTGAAAAGCGGCTTCCGCCGCAGCGGCATCTTCACCTACCGGCCCTACTGCGACGGCTGCCAGGCTTGCATCCCGGTACGCGTGGTCGCCAATGAATTCCAGCCCACGCGCGGCCAGCGCCGCGCCTGGGCGCGCCATGCCAATCTGACGGCGGGCGTGGCCACGCTGTCCTTCTCCGACGAACACTACGAGCTGTATCTGCGCTACCAGAGCACGCGCCATGCCGGCGGTGGCATGGACCAGGACAGCCGCGACCAGTACGCCCAGTTCCTGCTGCAAAGCCGGGTCAATACGCGCCTGGTCGAGTTCCGCGAACCGGACGGCACGCTGCGCATGGTCAGCATCATCGATGTGCTGTCGGACGGCCTGTCCTCGGTCTACACCTTCTTCGATCCCGACGTGCCAGGTGCCTCCTTCGGCACCTATAACGTGCTGTGGCAGATCGCCCAGGCGCAGGAACTGGGTCTGCCCTATATCTATCTTGGCTACTGGATCGAGGAGAGTCCGAAGATGAATTACAAGATCAAGTTCCAGCCGCTGGAAGCACGCATCAAGGGCGTGTGGAGCGTGCTGCAACGCTAAAACCGGCTTTGGACCAAGGCTGGCGCGGTAAAATACGCGCAAATTCTCACTTTTGGCCCTCCATGTCCGACAAATTCCTGTACTCCCTCGCCCGTCCGCTGCTGTTCTCGATGGACGCCGAATCCGCCCACCATTTCACCCTGCCCGCCTTGAAGCGCAGCTCCGCGCTCGGCCTGACGCGCGCCTTCGTGCGCCAGCCCAAACCCGATCCGCGCACCGTCATGGGCCTGCTGTTCAAGAATCCGGTGGGCCTGGCGGCAGGTCTGGACAAGGATGGCGCCTATATCGACGCGCTGGCCGACCTGGGCTTCGGTTCCATCGAGGTGGGCACCGTCACGCCGCGCGCCCAGCCGGGCAATCCCAAGCCGCGCATGTTCCGCCTGCCGGCGGCGCACGCCATCATCAACCGCATGGGCTTCAATAACGGCGGCGTCGACGCCTTCGTGTCGAATGTGCAGTCTTCGCGCTTTTACCAGAAGCGCGAAGGCGTGCTCGGTCTGAACATCGGCAAGAACGCCGATACGCCGATCGAACGCGCGGCCGACGATTACCTGCACTGTCTGGAAAAGGTCTACCCTTACGCCAGCTATGTGACGGTGAACATTTCCTCGCCCAACACCAAGAACCTGCGCCAGCTGCAGGGCGGCTCCGAACTCGATGGCCTGCTCGGCCAGTTGAAGGACGCCCAGCAGCGCCTGGCCGACAAGCATAAGCGCTACGTGCCGCTGGCCCTGAAGATCGCGCCGGATATGGACGGCGAACAGGTGAAGAATATCGCCGACGCCCTGATCCGCCACAAGATCGACGGCGTGATCGCCACCAACACCACCTTGAGCCGCACGGCGGTGGAAGGCATGCAGCATGGCGCGGAAGCGGGCGGCCTGTCCGGTGCGCCGGTATTCGAGCTGTCGAACCAGGTGATCCGCCTGCTGAAGGCGGAACTGGGCGACGCCCTGCCGATCATCGGCGTGGGCGGCATCATGCGCGGCAGCGACGCCAAGGCCAAGATCGACGCGGGTGCCCAACTGGTGCAGCTGTACAGCGGCCTGATTTACGCTGGCCCGGCTCTGGTGCGCGACTGCGCCGACGCGCTGCGCCGCTGAACTCTTTTCGGGAGGCGCGCATGGACTACATCACCCTCGGCCGCAGCGATCTGCAAGTCAGCCGCATCTGCCTTGGCAGCATGACTTTCGGCGAGCAGAATTCGGAAGCCGATGCCCACTCCCAGCTCGACTACGCGCTGGAACGCGGCATCAACTTCATCGACACAGCCGAAATGTACCCGGTGATGCCGCGCGCGGAAACGCAAGGCGCCACCGAGCGCCATATTGGCAGCTGGCTGAAGAAATCCGGCCAGCGCGGCAAGGTGGTGCTGGCGACCAAGGTGGCGGGACCGAATCCGAATATGTACTGGGTGCGCGGCGGCCAGCATAATCTGGACGAGGCGAATATCCGCGCCGCCGTCGAAGCCAGCCTGCGCCGCCTGCAAACGGACCATATCGATTTATACCAATTGCACTGGCCCAGCCGCAATGTGCCTATTTTCGGCGCCAGCGTATTCGATCCGCAAAAAGAGCGCGCTTCGGTCGCCATCGAAGAAACGCTGGCGGCGCTGGGCAAATTGCAGGAAGAAGGCAAGATCCGCCATATCGGCGTTTCCAACGAATCCTGCTGGGGCGTAGCGGAATTCATCAAGCAGGCCGAGATGAAGGGCTTGCCGCGCATCGCCACCATCCAGAACCTGTACAATCTGACGGCCCGCCATTTCGAAACCAGCCTGCTCGACGAAACCTGCTACCGCTCCGAAGTCAGTCTGCTGGCATATAGCCCGCTGGCTTTCGGCCAGCTCACGGCCAAGTATCACGACAATCCCAAGGCGCACGGCCGCCTGACCATCTTCCCGCCCAACTGGAGTCCGCGCTATGTGCGTCCCGGCGTGCTGGAAGCGGTCGGCCACTACGCCAAGCTGGCGCGTGCCAACGGCATGACGCCGGCCCAACTGGCCCTAGCCTGGTGCTACACGCGCTGGTTCGTGGCCTCCACCATCATCGGTGCAACCACGCTCGCCCAGCTCAAGGAAAACATCGACGCCTACAGCCTGCGCCTGCCGCCGGAGGTGGTGGCAGCGGTCGACGCCATTCACGCCAGCCTGCCCAATCCCGGCCAGTAGACTGCTTTAGGACAGAGGGGCAGCAGCGAGGTACAGCCGCCGCGCTTGACGGGCGCCGTTCCCTCGCACTCCACTACTACGCCACCAGCGCCAGCTTTGGTCCTTGGCCACGCGGCGCGTTGTGCGCACCGTGCTGGCCGCCGATCTTGAACACGGCCACCGCTTCGGCCAGCATTTCCGCCTGATCGCGCATCGATTGCGCTGCCGCTGCGGCTTCCTCCACCAGGGCGGCATTGCGCTGCGTGGCGTCGTCGATCTGCACGATGGCTTCATTGACCTGGGCGATGCCGCTGCTCTGCTCCTGGCTGGCGGAACTGATCTGGCGCATGATCTCGGCCACCTGCTGCACCGAGCTGACGATGCCGTCCATGGTGCTGCCCGCCTGCGCCACCAAGCGCGAACCGGCATCCACGGTTTCCACCGAATGCCCGATCAGCTCCTTGATCTCCTTGGCTGCCGCCGCCGAGCGGTGCGCCAGATTGCGCACCTCGGAAGCCACCACCGCAAATCCCCTGCCCTGCTCACCGGCGCGCGCCGCTTCCACGGCCGCATTCAGGGCCAGGATATTGGTCTGGAAAGCGATGCTGTCGATCACCGAGATAATGTCCACGATGCGGCTGGAGCTTTCCTTGATGGCGCCCATGGTGCTCACCACCTCGCCCACCACCTGCCCGCCCTTGACCGCGAATTCGGACGCCGTCACCACCAGCTGCGTGGCCTGGCGCGCATTCTCGGCGTTCTGCGTCACGGTCGACGTCAGCTCCTCCATCGACGACGCGGTTTCCTCCAGGCTGGAAGCCTGCTGCTCCGTGCGGCTCGACAAATCCAGATTGCCGCTGGCGATCTCGTTGGACGCGGTGGTGATGGTATCGCTGCCCGAGCGCACCTTGCCCACCGTGCGCGCCAGGCTATCGTTCATATTGATCAGGGCACGCAGCAGCTGGCCCGTTTCATCCTGGGTGTGGCATTCCACGCGCATGGTCAGGTCGCCGCTGGCCACTGCCTGCGCCATGCCCACCGCCCGGTTGAGCGGGCTGGTGATGCTGCGCGTGACCAGCCACAGCACCCATGCCGCCAGCAGCGTCGCCACCAGGGTCAGCGCCAGCATCATATTGCGCGCACTGGCATAGGCATCGCCCGCAACCGTTCTGGCTTGCGTCACGGCGGCGGTCTGGTATTTCACCAGATCAGCCAGGGAGGCCAGATACGCCGTCTGCTCCTTGCGCACGGCGCTCAGCAGATAAGCCACGCTTTCATCGCGCTTGCTACTGTCGGCGGACTTTTGCAGGAAGCTGGCCTGCACCACCAGATAGCGGTCGCGCGCCTCCAGCACGGCCTTCAGCTTGGCCTTGCTCTCGCCATCGGTATCGTCTTCAATCAGTTTGGCCAGCTTGTCCAGATGGCCGGCGATTTCGGTCTTCTTGTCCTCGACGCGCTTGAGTTCCTTTTTCACGGTGTCGGCATCGCTGCTCAACATCGCATTGCGCATGGCGCGGGCGATGTCGTTGACGCCGCCGATGGCCTCATATGCTTCGATCACCTTGGGCACTTTATCGGTCGCCAGATCGTCGGTACCCGCATCGAGCTTGCCCAGGCTCAAAATACCGATGGCGGAGATGCCGATCATGAACAGCAGCGCCAATCCCAATCCCGCCGCCAGACGCATGCCTATCTTCCAGTTCCCAATATTCATTTGTCGCTCCCAGGTCGATGCTTCGTGTGGGGGACGCTGCGCGCCGCGCAGCGGCTCATTGGTAAAGACTGATATCGAAGAGTATAGGCTGATCGGAAAATGGCTTCCGTGAAAAAAGTAATGCTGTCGAGTCGCTGCAACAAAAACAAAAGGCGCGCCGCAGCACGCCTTTTGCCATCACGGAAAGATTGAAAATCAGGCAGCTTCGGCGCCGTTCAAGGCCAGGTCGATATCGGAGCGGCGCAGCTCCGGCGCGAACTGCTGGATGAACTCATACGCATAAGCGCGCAGATAGGCGCCGCGGCGCACCGCCAGCCGCGTGGTGTTGGCGGCGAACAGGTGCGATGCCTCGATGGCGCGTAAGCCCTTGTCGCGGCCATGGTCGAACGCCATGGAGGCCACGATGCCCACGCCCAGGCCCAGCGCTACATACTGCTTGATGACGTCCGAATCCATCGCCGTTAGCACGATGTCGGGCCGCACTTCGGCGCGCGCGAACGCGGCATCGATATGGCCTCGGCCGGTAAAGCCCACGTCATAGGTAATCAGCGGGAACTCGGCCAGGTCTTCCAGCTTGACCGGGGTGCGCGCCAGCAGCGGATGGCCGTCCGGCACTACCACCAGGTGGCTCCAGCGGTAGCAAGGGAAGGACACCAGGTCCGGGAACTGCGACAGGCCTTCGGTGGCGATGCCGATATCGGCCTTGCCCGACAAGACCCACTCCGCGATATGGTCGGGCGCACTTTGCTGCAAGGCGATGCGCACGTCCGGGAAGGAGGTGCGGAAGCTCTGCACCGCTTTCGGCAGCGCATAGCGGGCCTGGGTGTGGGTGGCGGCGATGGTCAGCGTGCCGCTGTTCTGGCCCGTGTATTCCATGCTGGCCTGCTGCAGGTTTTCCGCTTCCACCAGCAGGCGGTCGATGATCTTGAGGATGCCCTTGCCCGGCTCGGTCAGGCCGGTCAGGCGCTTGCCGTTGCGCTCGAAGATGACCACGCCCAGCTCATCCTCCAGCTCGCGGATCTGGCGACTCACGCCAGGCTGGGAGGTGAACAGGGCGTTCGCCACTTCGGTCAGGTTGTAATTGCGGCGGGCCGCTTCGCGTATCGAACGCAGTTGCTGGAAATTCATAGGGTCGCACCTCCATCGACAAAGACGTGCAAGCGCTTGGGCCGCACGATCAGGGTTTCACCATCCTTCAAGCCCAAATGGCTGAAGCGTTCATTGGACATCACGGCCTCGATCAATTCGGCGTTATCGGTGCGCTCCAGGTCCAGCTGGGCCAGCGGGCCGATGGCATGCGCGCGGCGCAGCTTGACGATGATGCCTTCGGCGCCGCTGGTGTAGCGGTCGATCTCCAGATCGTGCGGACGCACATAGGCCGTGCCTTGCGAATCGCGCACGCCGCCGTGGTCCGGCACATTGAAGCTGATATCGCCGCTGGCCAGCACGCCTTCATGCACGCGGCCGTGGAAGACATTCACATTACCCAGGAAGCCGTAGACGAAGGGCGAAGCCGGATGATTGTAGACCTGCTCCGGCGCGCCCAGCTGCTCGACCGTGCCCTTGTTCATCAGCACCACCTGGTCGGCCACTTCCAGCGCCTCCTCCTGGTCGTGGGTGACGAAGATCGAGGTCACATGCAGCTCGTCATGCAGGCGGCGCAACCAGCGGCGCAGTTCCTTGCGCACCTTGGCGTCGAGCGCGCCAAAAGGCTCGTCCAGCAGCAGAACGCGCGGCTCCACCGCCAGCGCGCGCGCCAGCGCGATACGCTGACGCTGGCCGCCCGAGAGCTGGGGCGGATAGCGGTCGGCCAGCCAGTCCAGCTGCACCAGTTCCAGCAGATCCTTGACCTTGCGGCGGATCTGGTCTTCCGACGGGCGCTCGCTGCGCGGCTTCACGCGCAGGCCGAACGCCACGTTCTCGAACACCGTCATATGCTTGAACAGCGCGTAGTGCTGGAACACGAAGCCCACCTGGCGCTCGCGCACATGGCGGTCGGAGGCATCCTCGCCATCGAGCAACACCTGGCCCGAATCGGGATGTTCCAGGCCGGCGATGCAGCGCAGCAGCGTGGTCTTGCCGCAGCCCGATGGGCCGAGCAGCGCGGTCAGCTCGCCCTGCGGGAAGTCGAGCGAGACGTTGTTGAGGGCGACGAAATCGCCGAAACGCTTGTTGATGTTCTTGACTGCGATGGTCATATCAATGCTCCGTAGCTTCGTCGGCGCGGTTTTCGTGCAAGCGCCATTCGATAAAGGTTTTCAGCGCCAGCGTCACCAGGGCCAGCAGGGCCAGCAGGGACGCCACGGCAAAGGCGGCGGCGAAGTTGTACTCGTTGTAGAGAATCTCCACCTGCAGCGGCATGGTGTTGGTCTCGCCGCGGATATGGCCGGACACCACCGACACCGCGCCAAACTCGCCCATGGCCCGCGCATTACACAGGATCACGCCATACAGCAGGCCCCATTTGATGTTCGGTAGCGTCACGCGGAAGAAGGTCTGCCAGCCGGATGCGCCCAGCACCACGGCCGCTTCCTCTTCCTCATTGCCCTGCGCCTGCATCAGCGGAATCAGTTCGCGCGCCACAAAGGGGAAAGTGACGAAGATGGTCGCCAGCACGATGCCCGGCACCGCGAACAGGATCTTGATGTCATGTTCCTGCAGCCAGGGACCGAACCAGCCCTGGGCGCCGAACAGCAGCACGTAGATCAGGCCCGAAATCACAGGCGACACCGAGAACGGCAGATCGATCAGCGTCAGCAGCAGGCTCTTGCCGCGGAATTCGAACTTGGCGATGCACCAGGAAGCAGCCACGCCAAAGATCAGGTTCAAAGGCACGGCGATGGCCGCCGTCAGCAAGGTCAGTTTGATGGCCGAGATAGCGTCGTCTTCCACAATGGCGTGGACATAGGTTTCCCAGCCTTTTTTCAGCGCCTCGGCAAACACCGCCACCAGCGGCACGAAGAGGAACAGCGTGAGGAAGGTCAGCGCCACAGCGATCAGTACGCCGCGCACCCAGACCGGTTCCAGCACATTCGGGGCCGAAGGCAGCTCGCCACGGCGTGGCGTCGAAACAGGTGCGCCGCTCATTTCTTGCCCCCTTTACCGCGCGCCCAGGCTTGCAGCAGATTGATCGCCAGCAGCAGGAAGAAGGACACCACCAGCATCACCACCGCAATCGCGGTCGCGCCGGCATAGTCATACTGTTCCAGCTTGGTGATGATGAACAGCGGCGTAATCTCCGACACCATCGGCATATTCCCGGCGATGAAGATCACCGAACCGTATTCGCCGGTGGCGCGCGCAAAGGCCAGCGCGAAGCCGGTCATCAGCGACGGCAGGATGGTGGGGAAGACCACGCGGATAAAGGTTTGCAGCGCGCTGGCGCCCAGGCTGGCCGCCGCTTCCTCCAGTTCGCGCTCGGCGTCTTCCAGCACCGGCTGCACCGTGCGCACCACGAAAGGCAGGCCGATGAAGGTCAGCGCGATCACCACGCCGATCGGCGTGAACGCCACCTTGATGCCCAGCACGCCCTCAATGAAGCGGCCGAACCAGCCATTCGAGGAATACAGGGCCGTCAGCGTAATGCCGGCAACGGCGGTCGGCAGCGCGAAAGGCAGATCAACCAGCGCATCGACCAGGCGCTTGCCGGGGAAGTTATAGCGCACCAGCACCCAGGCCACAACGCCGCCGAAGATCACGTTGACGAAGGCGCCGATCAGGGCCGCGCCGAAGGTCAGGCGGTAGGAGGCCACCACGCGCTCGGACGAGACGGCGCTCCAGAAGCCCTCCCAGCTCATGGTAAATGTTTTCAGGAAGACGGCCGACAGCGGGATCAGAACGATCAGCGTCAGGTAAAAGATGGTGAAGCCAAGCGAGAGATTAAAGCCCGGCATCACCCGATACGGCGCGCTCCTGGCTTGGGCTGGCACCGGCACTGAAGCCGGCAAAGCGACTGCTGACATATGGCTCCCTCTTATTACATTTCCAGATAATAGGGCCGCATAATCGCATTGCCGCGTTATAAAACAAACTAACCTTTCGTCATTTGCTTAGATGCCAAAACCAGGGTTGCCACAAAAAATCCACCCTATACAGCCGAGTCCGTGTCCGATTGGGGTCAGACCCCAAGGTGGACACGGGCTCGGCCGCAAAAAAAAAGACGCCCCGCAGGGCGTCCAAGCTGAACCCACTCAGCAAAGCCTTATTTGTTTGGCTGCGGGGTCACGCGCAGGTAGGGACGGGCCGCAGTGTAGCCTTTCGGGTATTTTTGCTTGATCACTTCCGGGTCTTGCACGGTCAGCGGGATGATGACGTCATCGCCGTCTTTCCAGTTGCCGGGCGTGGCCACGGTGTGGGCATCGGTCAGTTGCAGGGCGTCGAGCACGCGCAGCACTTCGTCGAAGTTGCGGCCGGTGCTCATCGGGTAGGTGATGGACAGGCGCACTTTCTTGCTCGGGTCGATCACGAACAGGGAGCGCACGGTGGCGGTCACGGATTGCTCGGGGTGGATCATGTCATACAGCACCGAGACCTTCTTGTCGGAGTCGGCGATGATGGGGAAGCCGACCACGGTTTTTTGGGTCTCTTCGATGTCCTTGATCCATTCCTTGTGGGCTTCGGCCGGGTCGACCGACAGGGCAATCGCTTTCACATTGCGCTTGTCGAATTCCGGTTTCAGCTTGGCAGTCAGGCCCAGTTCCGTGGTGCAAACCGGGGTGAAGTCGGCTGGGTGCGAGAACAGCACCACCCAGGAATTGCCTGCCCATTCGTGGAATTTGATTGGACCAATCGAAGAGTCTTGTTCGAAATCCGGCGCGGTGTCGCCAAGGCGTAAAGTCATAATGGTCTCCTAAGATGATTAAACAGACAACAGCCGCTCATTGTGCACTCGTTCCGCCAATATTTGCAATTGGCGCTGGCCGAAAATCCAGTCGCCTAAGCCGGATTCGGAGTTGATATGTCCCAGAGCGCCGCCGTCGATAAATTCGCTGCCCCAGCGTTTGGCCCACAGCGCGGCGCGCGCGGCCGACATCCAGGGATCGTTGGTGCTGGCGATCATGATGGAGGGACAGGGCAGCTTTTCATGCGGCAGCAAATGCGTGACGCCGAATTTTTCGGGATCGGCCGGCGCCACCAGCAGCACGCCAGCCACCAGATGCGGATCGCGCGCCAGGCTGTAGGCCGTGGTCAGGCTGCCAAAGCTGTGCGCCACGATCAGCGTGGGGCGCGCCTGCTCGGCGCGCACCGCATCCAGGCGCGCACCCCAGGTCGGCAGATGGGGGTCATCCCACTTCTCCTGCTCGACGCGGCAAAAGCTCGGATACAGGCGCTGCCAGCGGCTCTGCCAATGATCCGGCCCGCTATTGTGCAGGCCCGGCGCCACCAGAACCCGGTAGTGCGAAAGCAAGCTGGCTGCCATATGCCCTCTCCCCTCGTGGATTACTTGCTCGGCTGATAAATCTGGTCGAACACGCCGCCATCGGCGAAGTGGGTCTTCTGCGCCTTGTCCCAGTCGCCCGCCACTTGCGAGAGCGTGAACAGCTTCACGTTGGGGAATTGCGCGGCGTATTTCTTCGCCTCCTTTTCCACGGTCGGACGATAGTAGTTCTTGGCGATCAGCTCCTGCGCCGCATCGGTGTAGAGGAAGTTCAGATAGGCTTCGGCCACCTTGCGCGTGCCGCGCTTGTCGACCACCTTGTCGACGATGGCGACCGGCGGTTCAGCCAGGATGCTGACGGAAGGCGCAACGATTTCCACCTTGTCCGGACCCAGTTCCTTGATCGCCAGCAGGGCTTCGTTTTCCCAGGCCAGCAGCACGTCGCCGATGCCGCGCTCGACGAAGGTGGTGGTAGCGCCGCGCGCGCCGGAATCGAGCACCGGCACGTTCTTGTACAGTTTTTTCAGGTACTCGCGCGCCGAGGCTTCATTGCCGCCAGGCTGGCGCAGGGCGTAACCGTAAGCGGCAAGGTGATTCCAGCGCGCGCCACCGGAAGTTTTCGGATTCGGGGTGATGACGGCGATGCCCGGTTTCACCAGGTCGCCCCAGTCCTTGATGCCTTTCGGATTCCCCTTGCGCACCAGGAAAACGATGGTCGAGCTGTAAGGGGTGGCATTGTGGCCCAGGCGTTTTTGCCAATCCTTGCTCAGCAAGCCTTTTTCGGCGATGGCATCGATGTCGTAGGCCAGCGCCAGCGTCACCACATCGGCTTCCAGGCCGTCAATCACGGCGCGGCCCTGTTTGCCCGAGCCGCCATGCGACTGCTTGATCTTCACATTGTCGCCGGTGCGCGCCTTCCAGTCTTTGGCAAAAGCGGCATTCACATCCTGGTACAGTTCCCGCGTCGGGTCGTAGGACACATTGAGCAGGTTCACATCGGCGGCGAACGCGGGCAGGACGGCGGAAGCAAAGGCAGCAGCAGCAAAGATTTTCTTGGACAGCATCAGGATTCCCCTTTGAATTGGAAGCCTCAGGATACTGTCACCGTTTATAAAAGCGAACTAAGGATTTGGAAGTTTTATATACCCCAAACTTATATAGCCGGTATGCCGCTCAATAAAAGCGGTTGAACAGCACCACCGCCCAGGTGGCGCCGGCCAGCAGGCAGGCCAGCAAGACTGCTGCACTGCCAAAATCCTTGGCATTCTTCGACAGCGGGTGACGATCCAGCGAAATGCGGTCGACCACGGCTTCGATGGCCGAGTTGATCAGCTCCACGATCAGCACCAGCACCAGCACGCCGATCAGCACCAGTTTCTGAAAAGCAGAGACCGGCAGGAACATGGCGATGATGCCGCCGAAAACGAAGAGCATCAACTCCTGGCGGAAGGCGTGCTCGTGGCGCCAGGCCGATTTCAAGCCATCCACCGAATAAAAGAAGGCGGAGAGGATGCGCTTCAAACCGCTTTTGCTTTTGAATTCACTGACAGGCTGTTCCATGTTTCTATGCTCGCTGATCTGGGATGGTTCGGTGCGCCATTATGCCTGGGCGTGAGTATTTATTCACACTTTCCAGACACCAATATGACACAGAATTCCCATTTTTTTCACATCATGGTATAAATGCAGTACCGAATACTGCACTGCACCAACCGCATCATGAAAATTGAATCCGTCCCGGAACAAAAGACGACCATTCAGGTAATCGAGCGCATGGTGGCCTTGCTGGACGCATTGGCCAAATATCCCGATCCTGTGAGCTTGAAGGAATTGTCCAAGGTCTCCGGCCTGCACCCGTCCACCGCCCACCGCATCCTCAACGATATGGTGCTGACCCGCTTTGTCGACCGCGTCGAGCCGGGCACTTACCGCCTCGGCATGCGCCTGCTGGAACTGGGCAATGTGGTCAAGAGCCGTCTTTCCGTGCGCGAAGCGGCGCTTGATTTCATGCGCTCCCTGCACAAGAAAACCCAGCAGACCATCAATCTCTCGGTGCGCCAGGGCGACGAGATCGTGTACATCGACCGCGCCTTCTCCGAACGCTCGGGCATGCAGGTGGTGCGCGCCATCGGCGGCCGCGGCCCGCTGCACCTGACTTCGACCGGCAAGCTCTTCCTATCGGTGGACGAGCCGAAAGCCATCCGCGCCTATGCCACGCGCACCGGCCTGGCCGGGCACAACAAGAATTCCATCACGGATTTGAGCAAGCTGGAACGGGAACTGAGCCTGGTGCGCGCGCGCGGCTATGCGCGCGACAATGAGGAACTGGAACTGGGCGTGCGCTGCATGGCAGCTGGCATCCGCGACGATTCGGGCAAGCTGGTGGCGGGCCTGTCGATCTCGGCCCCGGCTGACCGCCTGCAGGAAGAGTGGCTGGAAGACCTGGTCACCACCGCCAACCAGATCTCGGCCACCCTCGGTTACATGCCTGCTGCCGAATAAGAAGTAGTGACGGCCGGGCTGGCCACCGTGGAGGTGGAAAAGCCCGGCGGTTTCAAGGCGCTCAGCCATTTGCGCATGCGCAGCGCATCGGCGGCGCGCGCGGCCGAACCCTTGGCGTCGAGCAGCACCATGATCACGGCGCGGCCTTCGACCACGGCCTGCATCATCAGGCAACGGCCCGCTTCATTGATGAAGCCGGTTTTCTGCAAGCCGATTTCCCAGCCCGAATTGGGCGCCACCAGACGGTTGGTGGTGCCGAACAGCATGGGACGGCCATTCGCTTCCACCACGGCTTTCGGCGCCGTCGAATACTCGCGCAGCACGGGATGCTCGTAAGCGGCCTGGGCCAGCTTGGCCAGATCGCGCGCGCTCGCCACATTGTTTTTCGACAGGCCGCTGGAATCGACATAATGGGTTTCGCTCATGCCCAGCTGGCGCGCCTTGGCGTTCATCGCCTCGACGAAGGCTGGCAGGCCACCCGGATAATTGTGGCCCAGCGCCGAGGCGGCGCGGTTTTCCGAGCTCATCAAGGCGATATGCAGCATATCGCGCCGGCTCAGCTGGGAACCGACTTTCAGGCGCGAACTGCTGAACTTGGCGCGGTCGACGTCATCCTCGCTCACGGTCAGCATCTCGTCCATGTCCTGGTTGGCTTCCACCACCACCAGCCCGGTCATCATCTTGGTGATGGAGGCGATCGGCAGGGCCACATTGGCATTCTTTTCGAACAGCACTTCGGAATTGGCCTGGTCCAGCACCAGGGCCACATTCGATTTCAAGTCGAGCGGGTCGCGCGTCAGGTTCAAGCCGGCCATATCGCCGACGGTGGGACGGGCGGGAATCGCATCGCCCACACTCACCACGCGCTGGTACACGACCTTGCGCTTGCCATGCACCATGACTACGCGCTTGACCATGCGCGGCTCGTCGGCAGCGGCCTGGCGGCGCACGCCGGCCTTGCTCTTCTTGACGCTGACAGCCTTCGCCCCGTGCTTGGCCGGAGCCGCCGCTGCGGGCAGGGAAATGAAGAGCGCGGAGATCAACGCGCTGATGGCAAGTTTATACATTCGATTTTCCCCAGTACGGAAGAGAAGGTCCTACGTTGCAGTGTAACAAAACACTGCTCCAGCGCAAGTAAAATTAAGGTTGATGGCACTAGAATTTGCCAAAGAGCAAGACACAATGTTCATTCTTTGACGCTGGCGCGCAACGGCTTATTTACTCCGCAAATTTAACAAATTCAGCAACGGGGACTCTCTCGGTCACTAGCGTATTTTCTATCTTGCTTAGATCAGCATATCCCAGCGCCATGCCGCAGACTACTGTTTCGTTGTCCGGCAACCGCAAATATTCACTGATAATCCGGTGATATTGGGTGAACGCTGCTTGCGGGCACGTATCCAGCCCCCGGCCGCGTGCCGCCACCATGATGTTCTGCAGGAACATGCCATAGTCCAGCCAGGAACCCTGCTCCATGATGTTATCGATGGTGAAGATCAGGCCCACCGGCGCGTCGAAGAAAGCGTAATTGCGGCCATGCTGGGCCGCCATGCCGGCCTTGTCCTCGCGGGTCAGGCCCAGCAGCGCATACAGATCCCAGCCCACCTTGCGGCGCCGGTCGATATACGGCGCCACCCATTGGCGCGGGTAATAGGCATACGGCTCGGTATGGGTGGCGGCCTGCAGCGGGTCATGGTAAGCCGCCAGGATACGGCGGCTCAACTCTTCCTTGGCCGCGCCCGTCAGCACATGCACGCGCCAGGGCTGGACATTGGTGCCGGAGGGCGCGCGCGCCGCTACTTGCAAAATCTGTTCGATATCTTCGCGCGCCAGCGGCGTCGGCAGGAAGGCGCGGATCGAGCGGCGCGAGGTGATGGCGGCGTCGACCGCCTGCTGTTCGGGACTGGAAATCATGCTGGCATACTCGCTAGTTTTTGGATGGACGCACAACGAAGACCACACCCAGCACGGCCAGCGCCATACCAGCCAGGCCGAGCAGATTGAAGGCCTCGCCGAACAGCAGCCAGGCCATCAGGGCGGTGGTGGGCGGGGTCAGATACATCAGGCTGGAAACCTGGGTGGCGTCGCTGCGGCGGATCAGGGCGAACAGCAGGAAGATGGCACCAATCGACAGCGCCAGCACCGACCAGGCCCAAGCAGCGAGGAATTGCGGTGTCCACTGCACCGAGGCGAAATCCCAACCCAGGCCTTCCAGCGCTACGGCAAAAGGCAGCACCACCACCAGCGAGGCCGAGAACTGGATCACCGTGCCGCTGCGCAAGTCAAAGCGTGGACAAAAATGTTTTTGGTAGAGCGTGCCGGCCGTCATCGCCAGCAGCGCGCCCACGCACAGCGCCAGGCTCGGCCAGCTCAAACCGACCAGCGTGACCTTGGCCGCCACCACCAGGCCGACGCCCACCAGGCCGAAAACCAGGCCCAGCCACTGGCGCGGCCGTACTTGCTCGCCCAGCAAAGGCGCGGCAAAAGCTGTCAGGATCGGCTGCATGCCGACGATCAGGGCCGACAAGCCGGCCGGCATGCCCAGCTTGATCGCGCACCACACCCCGCTCAGATAACCGGCCTGCACCAGGATGCCGGCCACGGCGATATGGCCCACCTTGCCCCGCGGCCAGGGCGCTTTCAGCAGCACAATGGCGGGCGCCAGGATCGCCAGCACGCCAAGAAAGCGCAGCAACAGGAAAGTCAGCGGCGGCGCGTAGGGCAAACCATACTTAGCAACAATGAAACCCGTACTCCACAGAAAGACAAAAAATAGCGGCACCGGCGAGAGCAAAGCCGTGGCTGGGCTGGCTGTAGAGGTATCGGACATGGCAGCTAGCAAACTGAAAACAGGACAGGCAGTCTAACACGGCAGCACCCGCCCGCCCCCGCTTCGCTGCGGCGCTGCATTTTCACCTGACTCGCACCCGGCGCTAGCAAGAAAAAACCCTGTAACAACAAGTATTTAATGCCCTTGTGCAATGCACAAAATATTCCTTGACATCTTTTCCCAGTTCCGTAAAATTGGGTTTGTTGCGTTGCACAATTTGTTGTTCGGCCCCTGAAAAACCGTTTTGCGCTTCACCGCAGGTAGCAAACAGCGTATTCAATCAACGACTATTTACTTACTGGAGAGTTAAATGTTTTCGATTCCTGAGCAATTTTCCAATGCGACCAAGGCCAATTTCGAGAGCCAGTTCGCCATCTTTTCCTCGCTGACCAACAAAGCCTTCGAAGGCGTTGAGAAGTTTGTCGACCTGAACCTGACCGCCGCGAAAGCCTCGCTGGAAGAGTCCGCCGTCACCGCCAAGCAACTGCTGGCTGCCAAAGACCCGCAGGAATTCTTCTCGCTGACCGCTGCTCAGGCCCAGCCGACCGCTGAAAAAGCCATCGCCTATGGCCGTCACCTGGCTTCGATCGCTTCCGGCACCCAAGCCGAATTCAGCAAAGCCGCTGAAACCCAGATCGCCGAAACCAACCGCAAAGTGATTTCGCTGGTGGAAGAAGTGAGCAAAAACGCCCCAGCCGGCACCGAAAACGCTGTGGCCCTGTTCAAATCGGCCCTGGGCAGCGCCCACGCCGGCTACGAGCAATTCACCAAAACCGCCAAACAAGCCGCCGAAACCGTGGAAGCCAATCTGAGCGCCGCCGTGAACCAGTTCACCGCCGCCGCCGCCAAAGCTGCCCCGGCTGCCGCCGTCAAAAAGCAAGCGTAATCGGAAGGCCCTCGGGCCTCCCCGCTGTCCAAAGGTCTCCTCGGCATCCGTGGTTTCCTCTCCAGCGGATGCTTTCTTCTGCCCCGGGTTCCATCCCGGGGCTTTTTTTCGCCCCACCCTTTGCGCCAAATCAAACAATGTCCCACCCTGGTGCCAGGCACCGGAGTCGGACATTTTTTGCGCCAGATCAAACGGTGTGCGGTTATTTTTGCAAACCGGCTTGCACGGCTTTCCAGTAGCTGGCATCTTCCATGCCCAGCGCATAGATCGAGGTGCCGCCCAGGCCGTAGGCGTTGACCAGGCTGGCTTTCAGCGTGATGCTCTGGGCGTTTTCCGTCCACACCGTATGCGGCTGGCCGTCGGTGGCGGTGTAGTTGAAGGTCAGGGAGTTGCTGCCAATGTCATAGCGCGGTGTGACGCCATACTGCTTCAGCATGCCGGGAATGGCATTCCAGAACACTTGCTTGCCATTGCCCGCCGCGATCCAGTCGTAACCATAGGCCGGCAGACCGTTCAGGATGCGCCCAGCAGGCGCTTTGGCGACGGCATAGTCGAGCGCATCCTCCATCCAGCCGGAACTGGCGACCGGGCCGGGATCCCAGGCGGGAATCGCCTGGTCATAGCTCATGATCTGGATATAGTCGACGGCGCGGCCGAGAGCGGCCAGATCGAAAGCCTGGTTGTACTCGTGATTCTCGTCGGCGGCGGAGAAAGCGGGCACGCTGATGATCAGCTTCAAACCATTCGCATGCAGCACGGCGCCCAGCTCGGCGGTAAAAGCGCTCAGGTTGGCGCGATCGTCCTTATTGACGTTTTCGAAGTCGATATTGATGCCGGCAAAGCCGTTCTTCTTGGCAAACGCCAGCAGATTGGCAATGGCCGTCTTGCGGAAGGTGCCGGTCACGCCGTGCGCAATGGCTTGGCTCCAATCGCCGTCCACATTCGAGATACAGCCGTAAATCGGGATCTTTTTCGACTTCAGGAAGGAAATCGCGTTCGACGGCGCCGGATCGCCATTGCCCACCACCACGCCCTCGGCCGTGATATTCCAGTAGTCGATCGCCACCGCATTGAAGTTGGCGTAGTGCGTGGTCAGCGCCTTGTAGTTATTGGCATAGCCGGAGTAGTAGGCCAGCACCATCTTGGCCGGCGCCGCGCGCTGCGGGGCGGCAGCGCTGCGCGCGCGTTCCGCACCTGCATTGTCGCCGGCCGGCGCATTGCCGCCGCCGCAGCCGGCCAGCAGCGCAGCCAGCACCGTGGCGGAAAAGATCATCTTGCTTTGCATAGTCATCCCTTGAGTGGCAAAACGCCACTTTAGCAACATTTCCTTACGGCAATGTTAAATCGCCCCTGATCGGACGCTGGTTTACATTTAATCCAAAACGAGATAATCTGTAAAAATGCAAAACAAAGACCATGACCACCTGATCGAACAATTGCAGCACATCGCCGCCGGCCTGGGCCAGACCCTGGCCCCGTTTTGCGAAGTGGTACTGCACGATCTGCGCGACCCGCACAGCACGGTGCTGGCCATCCATAACAATCTGTCGGGCCGCCAGCCCGGCGATCCGGCCACCGAGCTGGGGCTGGCGCGCATCGCCGATCCCGCCTATCCACAAGTGCTGGCCAACTACCCCAACCACTTCCCCGACGGACGGCAAGCCAAAAGCACCTCGATCGGCATCAAGGACGATGAAGGCAACTACGTCGCCGCCCTGTGCATGAACGTCGACCTGAGCCTGTTCCGCAGCCTGCATAGCCTGCTCGGCCAGTTCGGCAGCGTGGACGCCAACGCCGCCATCCAGGAAAGCCTGGACCCGGCCGGCGCCGACGCCATCCGCGCCCGCATCGACCAGTTTGCCGCGCGCCTGGCCACCACGCCGCGCGCGCTCAAGGCCGACGAGCGCCGCAACCTGCTGCGCGAACTGAAAGGCGCGGGCCTGCTCGATCTGCGGCGCGCCATGGAAATCACCGCCCAGCATCTGGGCGTCTCACGCGCCACGGTGTACAACTATGCGAAATAACGCCCGCCTGCTGCTGCTCGACCGCGACCAGGTCGCCGCCCTGCTGCATCCCGACGCCGTGCTGGAGGCGGTGCGCGAAGCCTTCCAACTGCATCAACAGCGCGCCGGCCGCATCTTCCCGCTGGTGCGCGAAGCGCTGCCGGGCGGCGCCATCTTCGGCATCAAGGCCGGCGACGTGGCGGCGCAAGGCCTGCTCGGTTACAAGGCTGCCGGCTTCTGGCCCGCCAACCGCGACGTGGGCGGCGACGCGCACCAGGCCACCATCCTGCTGCACGATCCCGCCACGGGCCGGCCGCAATGCCTCATCGACGGCAACGCCATCACCACCGAGCGTACCGCCGCGGCGGGCGCCTTGGGCCTGCAGGCGCTGGCCCGCGCCGACGCCAGCCGCCTGTGCATCTTCGGCACCGGCGTGCAGGCGCGCGCCCAGCTCGACTATGCGCTGCGCGCCCTGCCCGGCCTGCGCCAGGTGCGCTACCTCGCTTCCGGCGCGCGCCGCGACAGCGCGTTCGAAGCCGCATTCGCGCAGCGCTGCGATATCGCGCCCGGCACCAGCGCCGATGCGGCCGTGGCGGACAGCGACATCGTCATCACCACCACGCCAAGCAAAACCCCTTTGTTTGTAGCCGATGCGGTGCAGCCAGGCACGCACCTGAACGGCGTCGGCGCCGACACGCGCGGCAAGCGCGAGCTGCCGCCAGGCCTGCTGGAACGCGCCCATCTCTGGGCCGACGACCTGGCGCAGGCGCGGCAAGTGGGCGAGCTGCAATGGGCGCCCACGCTGCCAGCCGAAGAAATCGGCGCACTGCTGGCGCAAGACGGCCAGCGTCCGGCAGACGACAGCATCACGATTTTTGATATGACAGGCCTTGCCCTGCAAGACTTGACGGTGGCGCGCATGCTGTACCAGCGCGCCGTAACGGAAGGCGCAGGCAGCAGCATCGCCTGGCCCTGGTAAAACGAAAGGAAAGCAATGAGCGAACTGATACTGCCCACTTACGAAGACGTTGCAGCGGCCGCGCGCCGCATCGAAGGCCATGCCCACCGCACGCCGGTGCTGACCTCGCGCACAGTCAACGAAGAGCTGGGGGCCGAAGTCTTCTTCAAATGCGAAAACCTGCAGCGCATGGGCGCCTTCAAATTCCGCGGCGGCTTCAACGCCCTGTCGAAATTCGACGCGCAGCAGCGCAAAGCCGGCGTCGTGGCTTTCTCGTCCGGCAACCACGCGCAAGCGATTGCGCTGGCGGCCAGGATACTGGGCATTCCCGCCACCATCATCATGCCGCATGACGCGCCCGAATCCAAGATCGCCGCCACGCGCGGCTACGGCGCCACCGTCATCATCTACGACCGCTACAAGGAAGACCGCGAGCAGATCGGCCGCGAGCTGGCGCAGAAACATGGCATGACCCTGATTCCGCCCTACGACCATCCCGACGTCATCGCAGGACAAGGCACGGCCGCCAAGGAGCTGATCGAAGAAGTGGGCCAGCTCGACGCCTTGTTCGCGCCGATGGGCGGCGGCGGCCTGATGTCCGGCAGCCTGCTCTCAGTGCGCGCGCTGTCGCCGCAATGCAAGGTCTACGGTGTCGAACCCGAAGCCGGCAACGACGGCCAGCAATCCTTCCGCAGCGGGAAGATCGTCCACATCGACACCCCGCAAACGATCGCCGACGGCGCCCAGACCCAGCACATGGGCAACTACACCTTCCCCATCGTGCTGCGCGAAGCGACCGATATCCTGACTGCCAGCGATGCCGAGCTGATCGACGCCATGCGCTTCTTCGCCGCCCGCATGAAGCTGGTGGTCGAACCGACCGGCTGCCTCGGCTACGCCGCCGCCCGCAAGATGAAAGCACAGCTGCGCGGACAACGCATCGGCATCATCCTCAGCGGCGGCAACATCGACCTCCCCCGCCTCGCCGCCCTGCTCGCCAGCGGCGTTTGATAAAAATCAAAAAATGTCCCACCCTGGTGCCTGACACCAGGGTGGGACATTTGCTGATTTAGATCAAAGAATGTCCGACTCCAGTGCCTGACACCAGGGTGGACATTTTTTGCGCTGGATCAAAGGCTTATTCGCCGAGGTAGGCGGCTTTGACGCGGGGGTCGTGCAGCATGTCGTCGGCGTTGCCGGTCATGGTGATCTGGCCGGAGTCCATCACGTAGCCGCGGTCGGCGGCTTCCAATGCAAGCTTGGCGTTCTGCTCGACCAGCAGGATGGTGATGCCTTCTTTCGAGACGTTGCGGATCACCTCAAAGATCTTGTCGACCATGATCGGCGACAGGCCCATCGACGGCTCATCCAGCAACAGCAGCTCGGGATGGCACATCAGCGCGCGCGCCATCGCCAGCATCTGCTGTTCGCCGCCGGACAGGGTGCCGGCCAGCTGCGCAGAACGCTCTTTCAGGCGCGGGAAGATGTCGTACCACTTGGCGATGTCGGCCTCTACGCCGGCCTTGTCGTCGCGCGTGTAGGCGCCCATCATCAGGTTTTCGTGGATGGTCATGCGCGTGAACACGCCGCGCCCTTCCGGCACCATGGCGAGTTTTTTCTCGACCAGGTGGAAGGATTTGCTGCCTTTCAGCGACTGGCCCATATAGCTGATCGTGCCTTCGACCTTGCAGTCGGGCAGCGTGCCGGTGATGGCTTTCAGCGTGGTGGTCTTGCCGGCGCCGTTGGCGCCGATCAGCGTCACCAGCTCGCCCTTGTTCACTTCCAGATCGATGCCTTTGACTGCCTTGATGCCGCCATACGCGACCTTCAGTCCCGCTACTTTCAGAACATTGGCACCCATTAGTGCGATCCTCCCAGATAGGCGTCGATGACGGCCTGATTGCTTTGTATTTCCGCCGGCAGCCCTTCGGCGATCGGCTTGCCGTATTCGAGCACGGTGATGCGGTCGCACAGGCCCATCATCAGCTTGACGTCGTGCTCGATCAGCAGCACGGTCTTGCCTTCGGCCTTGATCTTGACCAGCAGCTCGCGCAAGGCCAGCTTTTCGGTGGCGTTCATGCCGGCCGCCGGTTCGTCCAGCGCCAGCAGCTGCGGGTCGGTGGCCAGGGCGCGCGCGATTTCCAGGCGGCGCTGGTCGCCATACGACAGGTATTTGGCGGTGCGGCTGGCGAACTGGCCGATGCCGACGAAGTCCAGCAGCTCCTGCGCGCGGCGGCGGATAGACGCTTCCTCTTCGCGCGCCGCCTTGTGGCGGAAGATGGCGCCGAACACGCCCTGGTGCGAGCGCACATGGCGTCCCACCATCACGTTTTCCAGCGCCGTCATTTCGCCGAACAGGCGGATGTTCTGGAAAGTGCGCGCAATGCCGGCCTTGGCCACCGCATGCGGGGCCGAAGGCGAATACGGTTTGCCCGCCAGTTCGAAGGTGCCGGTGTCGGGCTGGTACAAGCCGGTGATCACATTGAAGAAGGTGGTCTTGCCCGCGCCGTTCGGGCCGATCAGGCCGTAGATCTGGCCGCGCATGATCTTGATGCCGACATCGGTCAGCGCCTGCAGGCCGCCGAAGCGTTTGTTGACGCCGGCGATATTCAGAATGACTTCATTGCTCATGTCTACTATCCTCATGCCGCGATCACGCCGCTCGATTGCTGTTTGGTGTCGGCGTCCGCGTCGGGACGGTCTTCATGCTTGGGCGCGGGCCAGATGCCGGCCGGACGGTACAGCATGATGCCCACCAGGGCCAGGCCGTACAGCAGCTGGCGCAGCACTTCGGCTTCGATCAGCACATGGCCGAACATGGCTTCCTGCGCCGGCTCCACCACATGGCGCAGCACTTCGGGCAGGGCCGCCAGCAACGCGCCGCCCAGCACCACGCCGGGAATGTGGCCAATGCCGCCCAGCACCACCATGGCCAGCACGGCGATCGATTCGTTCAGCGCGAACGATTCGGGCGAGACGAAGCCCTGGAAGGAGGCGAACATGGCGCCCGCCACGCCGCCGAAGCTGGCGCCCATGGAGAAGGCCAGCAGCTTGACGTTGCGGGTATTGATGCCCATGGCCTTGGCCGCGATTTCGTCTTCGCGGATGGCGACCCAGGCACGGCCCAGGCGCGAATGCTTGAGGCGCGCGGTGACGAAGATGGTGACGATCGTCAGCAGCAGGAACAGGAAGTAGTAAGCGTTCACCGAGGGCATGGAGAAGCCACCCAGCACCACCGTCGCGCGCGAACCCGGCTCGCCTGCCAGCGACAGGCCGAACACGCGGATCGGGTCGATCAGGTTGATGCCCTGCGGACCGTTGGTGAAGTTGATCGGCTCATTCAGGTTGTTCATGAAGATGCGGATGATCTCGCCGAAGCCCAGGGTCACGATGGCCAGGTAGTCGCCGCGCAGCTTCAGGGTCGGCGCGCCGAGGATGGCGCCGAACAGGCCCGCCAGCGCCGCCGCCAGCGGCACGATGAACCAGACCGAAAGGTGGATGCCGCTGGTGCGGATGTCATCGCCCAGCATGACCGCCAGCGCCTCGCCGAAGGCCGGATGCATATTGATCAGCGATTCGAGCAGGGTGGCGAATTGCGGCGATGCCAGCAAGCCGGTCATGTAGGCGCCCACCGCATAGAAGGCGATATAGCCCAGGTCGAGCAGGCCGGCAAAGCCGACCACGATGTTCAGGCCCAGGGCCAGCATGATGTAGAGCAGGGCCAGGTCCACGATGCGGACCCAGGAGTTGCCAAAGGGCGCCGCCGCAAACGGGAAGATGATCATCAGCGCCAGCACCAGGGCGATGCTGGTGTAGGCCTTGGTAGGGTTCTTTTGCAGGTCGAAATTCAGGAGTGCCATTCTGTGTCCTCTTGTCTTTCTGCGCTCAGGCGCGGTCGGCGACGCGCTCGCCCATGATGCCGGAAGGACGCACGGTGAGCACCAGGATCAGCACCACGAAGGCGAAGATGTCCTGGTAGTGGCTGCCGAGGAAACCGCCCGTCAGTTCGCCGATATAGCCGGCGCCCAGGCTTTCGATCACGCCCAGCACCAGGCCGCCGATCATGGCGCCGTAGATATTGCCGATGCCGCCCAGGACCGCCGCCGAGAAGGCCTTCAGGCCCGGCACGGTGCCCATGGTGTACTGGATGGTGGCGTAGTTGGCGCCCCACATCACGCCGGCCACGCCGGCCAGCGCCGCGCCGATGGCGAAAGTGGCAACGATGACCTTGTTCGAGTCCACGCCCATCAGGCCGGCCACGCGCGGGTTTTCGGCCACGGCGCGCATGGCGCGGCCCATGCGGGTTTTTTCCACCAGCAGCACCAGGCCGACCATGGACAGCGTGGCCAGCACCAGCAACAGCACCTGGGTCTGGCTGATGACGGCGCCGCCGATCATGATCGGTTCGGTCGGCAGCACTTGCGGGAAGGGCAGCGGATTGCGCTTCCAGATCATCATGGCAAAGGTTTGCAGCAGGATGGAGACGCCGATGGCGGTGATCAGCGGCGCCAGGCGCGGCGCATTGCGCAGGCGGCGGTAAGCGATGCGTTCGATCAGGATGTTGACCAGCATACAGGCCGGGATGGCGCCGATGATGGCGATGGCCAGCTGGACATAGCCAGGCAGGCCGGGCGCGTACACGCCCAGTAAATGCAGGATGGACATGCCGATCATGGCGCCGATCATCAGCACGTCGCCATGGGCGAAGTTGATCAGGTTGAGTACGCCATAAACCATCGTGTAACCGAGGGCGACCAGCGCATACATGCTGCCCAGCACCAGGCCGTTGAGAATTTGTTGGATAAAGGTATCCATCGTGAGGTTGCCCCTTCAGTTCGCGTTGTGTGAAACACTTTTGCGGCAGCGTAAGAAAAACGGCACCAGGGGATGATCCCCATGGTGCCGCCGTTTGACGCCGCCTGTCCGGCCAGATGCCTCTGGCCGGTCCTGCATCCATCTACTGCGATATCCCTACTGCACCTTGGCCGCGCCGGCTTTTTTCTGCATTTCGCAGAAAAAGGTCGAAACGACAATTTTTCATGACTTCACCAATCATAGCGAGGTTCACAAAAAACTAATACTTAAAATACGGGGACACCGCCAAATTATATTCACACAATCGAAGCGGACCGCAACACGATTCAGGCCGAGGCGCTCTTATTCCCTTCCAGACCTTTAGGCAGCGGGAAAGTCACCGCTTCCTGCACCCCGTCCAGCGGCCGCACGCTTTTCGCGCCCAGCTCCTTGAGACGGTCGATCACGGCCTGCACCAGCACTTCGGGCGCCGAGGCGCCGGCGGTGACGCCGACGCGCTGGCGGCCTTCCAGCCAGGCGGCGTCGATCTGGGCCGCGTTGTCCACCATATAGGCGGGCGTACCCTTTTTCTCGGCCACTTCGCGCAGGCGGTTGGAATTCGAGCTATTCGGACTGCCGACCACAATAACCACTTCCACTTGCGGCGCCATGAACTTCACGGCTTCCTGGCGGTTGGTGGTGGCGTAGCAGATGTCCCCTTTTTTCGGCTCGATGATATGCGGGAATCGCTGTTTCAGGGCCGAAATGATGTCAATAGTGTCGTCTACTGACAACGTTGTCTGGGAGACATACGCCAGCTGCTCGGGATTCTGGACGTTCAAGGTGGCCACATCGGCCACCGTTTCCACCAGATACATGCCCGCCTCGGTCTGGCCCATGGTGCCTTCCACCTCGGGGTGGCCGTCGTGGCCGATCATGACGATCTCGCAGCCCTGCTTGCGCATCTTGGCCACTTCCACGTGCACCTTGGTGACCAGGGGGCAGGTGGCGTCGAAGATGCTCAGGCCGCGCGCCTCGGCTTCCGCGCGCACCGCCTTGGACACGCCGTGGGCCGAAAACACCAGGGTGTTGCCGGCCGGGACATCGTCCAGCTCCTCGATGAAGATGGCGCCCTTGGCGCGCAGATCGGCCACCACATAGGCGTTGTGCACGATCTCGTGGCGCACATAGATGGGCGCGCCGAACTGCTGCAGCGCGCGCTCCACGATTTCGATGGCGCGGTCCACGCCGGCGCAAAAGCCGCGCGGCTGGGCCAGGAGGATTTCTTTTTCCATAATGTTTTACAGCACTGAAATGAGGTTCACTTCAAAACGCAGCGGCTGGCCGGCCAGCGGGTGGTTGAAGTCGAAGAGGCATTCCGTCTCGCCCAGCTCGCGCAGCACGCCGGCAAAGCGGCCGCCGCCCGGCGCATTGAATTCGACCAGATCGCCAACCTTGTAGTCAGCGTCAGCAGCGGAGTTTTCATCCAGGGTAGCACGCGAAACAACGCGCACCAGCTCCGGATTGCGTTCGCCGAAGCCCTGGCCGGCCGCCAGATCAAAAGTCTGGTGCGTGCCTTCCGGCAGGCCCAGCAGGAGTTCTTCCAGCACGGGCGCCAGCTGGCCCTGGCCCAGCATCAGCGTTGCCGGGGTGCCGTTGAACGTGGTGACGATATCCTGTCCGTCCAGCGTGGCCAGACGGTAATGGAGAGTGAGGTAAGCCGATTTGGTGACGACTGCAGTTTGCGCGTTAGACATGGCGTTTCAGTGAGCTTGCAAACCAGTATTGTAAGCCAGCTTGCGCGCCAGCAGTGCATCCCAGCCCGCTTTGAGACGGCATGACCGGGAGCAGCCATGGCTGACGTATCCCGACTTTGATTTTCCTTAAGAAAATACGGCGTACAATCCACGTCGGCCGCGATCACACCGGCCTGGCGGCCATCGCCGGTTATATGCTGCCGGCCGGCCACTCATTAATCCCCTAATTTTTGATAAAGCCCATGTCCCCTGTTTTGAGCGGTTATTTTTGGAGCGTTCTGGCCTCTCTTGCCAGCGCCATGGCCACCCTGTTGATCAAACTCTCGCACCAGGAAAATGCTGGCTGGACATTGAGCCGCCTGACTTACCTGGGTGGCGCCTGCGGCACCTATGGCCTGGGTTTCATTTGCTACAGCATCGCCCTGCAGCGCCTGCAGATCAGCCTGGCCTACCCGCTGATGACCGCTTTCACCATGCTGCTGGTGATGCTGATCGGCTTTATAATTTTGGGTGAAAACCTGAGCCCTACCCGCCTGGCCGGCGCCGGCCTGATCATTGCCGGCGCTTTCGTGCTGTCGCGCTCCTGAAATCGGCGCCAGCCCAGGCTTGCGCCGTTTCAAGGCCCCTTCCCTGACGGGCCGCCATAATTGCCTTCTTCCACCACGCAGGAGGCATTATGGGAATTGCAGACTGGCCGGAACAGCAACGGCCGCGCGAACGCTTGATCCGGCTCGGCGCGCAAGCGCTGTCCGATGCCGAATTGCTGGCCGTCTTCCTGCGCGTGGGCGTGCGCGGCAAGAATGCGGTGGAACTGGGGGCCGACACGCTGCGCCATTTCGGCTCCCTGCGTGCCCTATGTGGCGCCGGACTCCAGGAGTTTTGCCGCATTCCCGGCCTGGGCAACGCCAAGTTCGCTCAACTGCAGGCCGTGCTGGAATTGGCGCGGCGCGCCATCAATGAAGAATTGCAAAGCGGCCATGCCCTGGCCTCGCCCCAGGCGGTCAAGGAATATCTGCGCCTGGCCCTGGCCAGCCAGCCCCATGAATCCTTCCATGTGCTCTTTCTCGACGTCAAGAACCGCCTGATCGCGGCGCGCGAAATGTTTCGCGGCACCCTGACCCATACCAGCGTCTATCCGCGCGAAGTAGTGCGCGAGGCGCTCAACCAGAACGCCGCCAGCGTCATGCTGGCGCACAACCATCCTTCGGGCACGGCCGATCCCAGCGAGTCCGATCTGCGGCTGACGCGGGCGCTGGCCCAGGCGCTGGCCCTGGTCGATATCCGCGTGCTCGACCATTTCGTGGTGGCCGGTCCGGCCGTGCATTCCTTCGCCGAACATGGGCAGATTTGACGGTTTACCGTTATGAAACAAGGCTTTGGCGCAGAGCAGGATAAATGTTAAATTTTCCCAACGAAACATGACACAATTGTTTTTCGCAAGTGATTGAAAAAGCAGAGTTTTTTCTATATACTCTTGTTTTTTCCAATTTCGGAAGTTACCAAAGGAGTGCGCCATGGCACGTGTTTGCCAAGTCACTGGGAAGAAGCCGATGGTCGGCAACAATGTTTCCCATGCAAACAACAAAACTAAACGTCGTTTCCTGCCTAACCTGCAGAACCGCCGCATTTTTGTTGAATCTGAAAACCGCTGGGTCTCCCTGCGTCTGTCCAACGCCGGTCTGCGCGTGATCGACAAAGTCGGCATCGACGCCGTGCTGGCCGACATGCGCGCTCGTGGCGAAAAAGTCTAAATAGGGAGCTATCATGGCAAAAACTGGCCGCGACAAAATCAAGCTGGAATCGACCGCAGGTACCGGTCACTTCTACACCACCACCAAAAACAAGCGCACCATGCCGGGCAAAATGGAGATCATGAAGTTCGATCCTAAAGCCCGTAAGCACGTGACTTACAAAGAAACCAAGATCAAATAATCGATCTTCGTTCCGCAAAAAACCGCTCCAAGGAGCGGTTTTTTTATGCGCCGCATATTCCATCCGAATCCGCATGAATATGGTTATCGAACTAGAAATCAGTTCGTTCCCGCCATCTTCTGGCGGGATTTCCCCCGCGTGCAGAGGATAGCTTCCCGTACCAGCCTTACGCGCAAGCCGAATCAGCCAAATGCCCCGCCAGCCCGGTATCAGCCAGCACCGAATCTTCGGACCAAATAAAAACGGCCCCGAAGGGCCGTTGGCTTTACCGCGATTCGATTATCAAGCGTAGCTGCGCAGACGCAGGGAGAATTCCTGCAGCGATTTAATGCCGGAGGCTTCGGCGCGCTCGCACCAGTCCTGCAGTTTTTGCAGCAGCTGGTCACGGGTGAAATGGGAGCGTTCCCAGATCACGCCCAATTCGACGCGCATATTGTGCATGGTTTCCAGCGCCTTGCTGTGCTGGAACAGCTCACTCAGCTGCTCCTTCTGCGGCGCTTCCAGCTTGCCCGGTTCGCGCTGCAGCAGCTTGCGCGAGGATTTCAGGAAGCGGTTTTCCAGCTGCGCCTTCTCTTTCAGATGCTCCAGCTCTTCCTTCCAGGCATGCTTGATGGACTTGGCATATTTCGCCATCACATCGTAGCGGTTGGCAATCACCGACTGCAGGGTATCGAAGTCAGCCTGCACCTTGCCGGGAGCAAACTTCGGCACCGGAGGCAGCTTCTTCACCTTGGCCAGGCCCACCATCTCCATCATGCGGATATAGCCCCAGCCGATGTCGAACTCATACCATTTCGACGACAGCTTGGCCGAAGTCGCATAGGTGTGGTGATTATTGTGCAACTCCTCGCCGCCGATAATCAGGCCCAGCGGGATGATATTGGTGGCCGCATCCGAGCAATCAAAGTTACGGTAGCCCCAGTAGTGGCCGATGCCATTGATGATGCCGGCGGCCGTCACGGGAATCCACAGCATCTGCACACCCCAGACGGATACGCCTTTCACGCCGAACAGCAGCAGGTCGACGATCAGCATCAGGGCCACGCCCTGCCAGCTGAAGCGGGTGTACAGATTACGCTCGATCCAGTCGTCGGGCGTGCCGTGGCCGTATTTGTCCAGGGTTTCCTGGTTCTTGCTTTCGGCGCGGTACAGCTCGGCGCCTTCCCAGAACACTTTCTTGATGCCACGCGTGACCGGGCTGTGCGGATCTTCCTCGGTATCGCATTTGGCGTGGTGCTTGCGGTGGATCGCGGCCCACTCCTTGGTCACCTGGCCGGTGGTCAGCCACAGCCAGAAGCGGAAGAAGTGACTGGGGATCGCATGCAGCTCGAGCGCGCGGTGCGCCTGGTGGCGGTGCAGATAGATCGTGACGGCGGCGATGGTGATATGGGTGACGATCAGCGTGAAGGCAATGGTCTGCCAGCCAGAAAAGCCGGTCAGGCCCTGATCGAGGAATTGAAGTACTGCGTGTAAGCTGAAATCCATTACTGCTCCAGAGTGAAGTCCCATCCCGGCCTTGGGCGGCCAGTGTTCTCAGTGATTCTGGGCGCAATTGTACGCTGATTCAGCCCCTCCAAGAGAGGGGATTTCCCTGAATCACTGATTATTTCTTAGGCAGATTGGCCCGGCAGAGGGCCGATGATACGCATCTCGCGTTGCGGGAAGGGTACAGAAATCTTGTTTTCTTTCAAGGCTTTCCAGATTGCCCGGTTGACATCCGAGGTCACGCCGCCACGCCCGTTTTCCGGATCGGCGATCCAGAACACCACGGCCAGATCGAGGCCATCGGCGCCGAAGGTCTGCAGCATGGCCGAGGGCGGCTTCTCCTTCATCACGCGCGGGATGGAAGCGGCAGCCTCCTCCAGCAGCCGAAGCGCCAGGTCGAGGTCGGTATCGTAAGCCACCGACACCTTGGTGGTCAGCGCCAGGTTCTTGTTCGACAGCGAGGAATTCTGCACCGCGCCCGACACCAGCATCTCGTTCGGCACGATGGATTCAACGCCGTCCAGGCCTTGTAGCACGGTATAGCGGGTATTGATGCGCGTGACCTGGCCGCTGTACTTATCGACCGTGATGGTGTCGCCAATGGTCAGGCTGCGGTCCAGCAGGATGACAAAGCCCGACACATAATTGCTGGCGATCTTCTGCAAGCCCAGGCCGAGGCCGACACCGAGCGCACCGCCGAACACCGACAGCACGGTCAGATCAATGCCCACCATCGACAGACTGGCCAGCACCGCCACCAGGATCAGCACGGCGCGGCCCATGCGCGCCAGCACCACGCGCAGATTCGAGTGCATGCCTGCCACGTGCATCAGGCGCTCTTCCAGCGCCGCGCCGGCCCACAGCGCCAGCATCAGCGTCACAGCCACCGAGACGATGCCTTGCAGGATGGCCGCGATCGTCACCTTGTATTTGCCGAGCGGGACAACGGTGTGGTCGAGGAAATAGAAGATATCGTCCCACATGCCGGTGATGTAGAGCGCAAAAGCCAGCCACACCAGCAACTGGAACATCTTCTCGAAGGTCAGCATGGTGGCGCCGATCTGGCCCTGGCGCGCAAACACGCGGCGCAGCAGATAGAAGGTGAAGCGGATCACCGCCAGCGAGCCGAAAATCGGCAGCGCCACCTTGATCAGATTCACATGCTGCCAGCGCGCCAGCACCGCCTGCGACAGCGCCAGCAAGCTGACAATCGCCAGCGGCCCCACCACGCGCGAAAAACTCTCGACGCCGAAGCGCCCCACATTCGTCTGCGCCCGCTGCTGCTCGACGCGCGCGCGCAGCCAGCGCGACAGGCCCCAGCCCAGCAGGATCGACGCGGCCACGGCGAGCAACTGCCACAACAGGCCGGGATTATGCAAATCCTCCACCAGATCGTTCAGTAAATTCGTCAATGGCACTTGTTTCATAGGCTTCGCAAAAAGAATTCAATTTACTGCTCAGCCCGTGTCCACCGTGGGGTCAGACCCCAATCGGACACAAGCTCAGCAAGAATACCAGCAGCCCATCAGTTCGTGTCCGGCTCTGGGAGGGCACCGAAATCAGACACGGGCTCAGGCATAGATTGCGGCTGAGGCCGTGTCCGATTGGGGTCTGACCCCATGGTGGACACGGGCTCGGCGGTGGTTTAGTCGTCGGTCTCTTCTTCTTTCACTTTCTTCGGCATCGGTTTGCGCTCGAAGACGGCGGCGAAGAAGCCGTCGGTCTGGTGCTTGTGCGGCAGTAGTTTCAGGTAGTCGCCCATGTCGAGCTCGATCTTCTGCTCGGCCAGCACCTGGTGCATCGGGATCAGCACGAAGTCGGGATGGGTTTCAACGAACTTGGCGGCAACCATATCGTTCTCTTCATCCAGCAGGCTGCAGGTGGCGTACACCAGGCGGCCGCCGCTTTTCACCAGACGGGCGGCGCCGTCCAGGATCGCGGTCTGCTTTTCCTGCAGCTCGGCAATCGCTTCCGGCTGCTGGCGCCATTTGACGTCGGGATTGCGGCGCAGCGTGCCCATGCCCGAGCATGGCGCGTCGACCAGCACGCGGTCGATCTTGCCGGCCAGGCGCTTGATCTTGGCATCCTTCTCGTGGGCGATGGCGACCGGGTGCACATTCGACAGGCCGCTGCGCGCCAGGCGCGGCTTCAGCTTGGCCAGGCGCTTTTCCGACACGTCGAAGGCGTACAGGCGGCCGGTATTGCGCATCTGCGCGCCCAGGGCCAGGGTCTTGCCGCCGGCGCCGGCGCAGAAGTCGACCACCATCTCGCCGCGCTTGGCGCCGAGGATCTGGGCCAGCACCTGGCTGCCTTCGTCCTGCACTTCAATCGCGCCGGATTTGAACAGCGGCAGGTTTTGCAGGGCCGGCTTTTTCAGCACGCGCAGACCGAGGGCCGAATACGGCGTCGGCGTGGCGACGATCGGCGCGGCAGCCAGTTCGGCGACGACCTCGTCGCGGTTGGCTTTCAGCGCGTTGACGCGCAGGTCCAGCGGCGCCGGGGTGTTCAGGGCGTCGGCCAGCACCAGGGTTTCTTCCTCGCCGTACTGCGCGACCAGCTTGTCGAACAGCCACTTCGGCATATTCGTGCGCATCGATTTATGCAGCAGCTTGCGGTCGATCTGGATCACGCGGTCCAGCCATTCGCGCTCGTCCTGGGTCAGGCCACCCAGGGCGTCGATGCCGACGGCATCGCTCATGCCGAGCAGGGCCAGACGGCGCATGGTGGCGCCGCCGCCCGCTTCCGAGAAGTCGGTGAAGAAGGCTTTGTTGCGCAACACCGCGTAAATGCATTCGGCGATGGCGCCGCGCTCGCGGCCGCCCAGACGCGGATGGTCTTTGAAGTAGCGGGACAGGGTGGTGTCGGCGGGCGCCGCAAAGCGCAGAATCTCGCGCAGCACTTCTTCGGCGCTGGCGAGAATTGCTGGTGGCAATCTCATGTAAATCCTTGGTTAATGGGTTGTGTGGTCCACATGGACCTTGCCATCCTCAACCGTCAGTCTACCTTCGATAAACCAGCGGATGGCGCGCGGGTAGAGCTTGTGCTCCTGTTCCAGCACGCGGACGGCGAGCGTGTCGGCTGTGTCGCCCGGCAAAATCGGCACCGCCACCTGGTCGACCATGGGACCGTGGTCCAGCTCGGCGGTGACGAAATGCACGGTGGCGCCATGCTGGGCCAGGCCCGAGGCGAGCGCCTGTTCGTGCGTGTGCAGGCCGGGGAACAGCGGCAGCAGCGAGGGATGAATATTCAGCATGCGGCCGGCGTAATGGGCGGTAAAGCCCGGCGTCAGAATGCGCATGAAGCCGGCCAGCACCACCAGGTCGGGCGCGTAGCCGTCGATCACGCTTTGCAGCGCGGCATCGAAGGCTTCGCGGCTCGGATAATCCTTGTTGGCGACGACGGCGGTCGCAATCCCATGGCTGGCGGCGAATTCCAGGCCTTTGGCATCGGCCTTGTTGCTGATGACAGCGGCGATGCGGGCAGGCCACTGCTCGGCCTGGGCGGCGCGCACCACGGCTTCCATATTGCTGCCGCGGCCAGAAATGAGGATGACGATATTTTTCATGGCCGCCATTGTACCCGCTACGGCAGAGCGAACCAAGAAAGACGCTGATTTTGCTGCGGCGCAGCAGGAGGCAAAGCGAGGCGGGCCGGGCTATTCGAAGGAATAGAACACGCGGAACGGCACTTTTTTCTCGGCCCAGTAGTCGGCGGCGTCGCGGAATACATCGAGCAGGGTTTCGCGCGCTTCGCGGTCGAATTTTTGCGTATTTGGCAATTGCTCGAGCACCGTCAGAAAGCCGGGCTGGGGGCCGGCCGCGTGCAGGGTGTCGGTCAGCGTGGCGCGCAGGGCGTCGAAATTTTTACCGCAGGGCTTCGGAAAGTGAAACGATTCGGCGATGATGCCCAGTACTTGCTGCTTGGTCAGGCCGGCATTGCAGTGTGCGTACAAAAAATGCTGCCCCAGACGCGCCGCTTCCTCTTGCAATTCAAGCACCCGGAAGGCGCGAATCGACTGGACAAGATTGGGCGGCACAGTTATCAACAAACTCATTTTTCCCTCAAATCGACCTGTTATGTACGGTTTCTGCTTTTTGCTATAGTGATTACACCTATACACTTTGGCACTGCTGGCGGGTCAAGGCGCGAACAGTACTGGAAGTCGCATTTCTCTCTGTCAATCTGATCCCATACGGCTATTAGGGTAGCGTGTTGTACACTATGAATCAACACGTATATGATGTCTTACGCAAGTTTTGTTAAAAACAGAACATATTAAAGCCATTTTAAGATGGCCCCGGCAGACACAGCGCCCGCCTCGCCCCACGCCGCCAGAAGGTTACAATTTGTTGCCATGCGGCTCGTTTTTTGTCGCTTGCAGGCGTTACCATAAGCGTGTGCAATTCCAAATCCCTAGAGAACTGCCGCAAATTGCAGCATCCAACACATAACCCAGAACGAGGTACCCTATGAACTTGCAAGCGAAACTGATGCTGTCCGCCCTGTGCCTGAGCGCCCTGCCGCTGGCACAAGCCGCCGACTTCGAGGATTTCGGCCGCGTAATCCGCGTGACCCCGCAAATGGAACAAGTGAACCGTCCACGCCAGGAATGCCGCACCGAATACGTGCAGGTCCAGCAGCCGCAGCAGCGTAGCGTGGGCGGCTCCATCATCGGCGGCGTCGCCGGCGCCCTGCTGGGCAGCCAGGTCGGCGGCGGCAATGGCCGCACCGCCGCTACCGCAGCCGGCGCGATTGCCGGCGCCGTGGTCGGCGACCGCATCGACAACCAGAACGCCCAACCCGCCGGCGTGACCGAACAAGCCGTGAAACAGTGCCGCACCGTCGATCACTGGGAGTCGCGCGCCAGCGGCTACGAAGTCGTGTATGACTACCGCGGCCGCAACTACACCAGTGTCATGTCCTACGACCCGGGCCAGCGCGTGCGCCTGCGCGTATCCGTCGAACCGATGCAGCAATAAACCGGCGCCCCGCGCTGTCCCAAAGCCGGCCCCGCGCCGGCTTTTTCTTTCTCCACCCTTTGCGCTAAATCAAAAAATGTCCAACCCTGGTGTCAGGCACGAAGGTCGGACATTCTTTGCGCCAGATCAAACAATGTCTACCTCTGGTGCCTCGGCGGCCCCGCCTGACACCAGGGTTGGACATTTGCTGATTTGGATCAAATTTGCGCCATCAGCTTGCTTTGGGGTAAGCCGGCGCGGGATAATGAGCCGGTCATTTCAGGCTTCTCTTATGCTTATCAAACGCAAATCCATCGAAAAAGAAGAATCTTCGCGTCCGGCGACGCGCAAGCCGAAGTACGCCCCTGTCACGCTGTCGGAGCAGGATGGCGTGCGCTATCTGCACTTCGGCACCGAGTGGGTGCAGGGCGCCATGCGCATCCGCAAGCCGGATTGGCCGGAACTGGAATACGCCCAGCAGATGATGGCGTGGATGCTGTGGACCGCAGCGCCGCAGCGTATCGCCCAGCTGGGCCTGGGCACGGCGGCGCTGACCAAGTTCTGCTACAAGCAGTTCCCGCTGGCCGAGGTGACGGCGGTGGAGCTGAATCCTTCGGTGATCGCAATCTGCGCTTCGATGTTCAAGCTGCCGGACAACGATGCGCGCCTGCAGGTGCTGGAGATGGACGCCCTCGATTTCGTCGGCGACGCGGCGCGCCACGGCACGCTCGATGCGCTGCAGGTCGACCTGTACGACGCCACCGCGCGCGGTCCCGTACTCGATACGCCCGAGTTCTACCAGGCTTGCGCCACCTGCCTGAACGACGATGGCATCATGACGGTGAATCTGTTCGGCGACCATCCGAGCTATGCCAAGAATCTGAAGGCGATGAAGTTCGCCTTCGACCAGGTACTGTGCCTGCCCCAGGTCCATGACGGCAATGTGGTGGCCATCGCCTTCAAGCGCGGCCGCCAGATCGATTACGAGGCATTGACGGCACGCGCCGCGCAGATCGTGGCCGAGACCAAGCTGCCCGCCAAATCCTGGGTCAAAGGATTGAAGCAGCAGCAAAGCTAGTTCCGCCGCCACCGCCGGCAGCTGAAAACGCCAGAGGAAAACGCCATGAGTAAAGCGCTTGATCTGCAACAGATTTTCAGCTGGCTGCTGGCGGATGGCTTGGTGGAGAAGTCCCAGGCCAAATCGTATTACGCGCAGGCCCAGGCCATCCTGAAAAACACGGCCGGCTCCATGCATCCCCTGTGCGCCGTGGCGCACTGCAAGCTGCTCTCGCACCAGCCGCCGCATAAGCTGCTCACGCTCGACCTGCTCACCGAGTGGCTGGCCAACCGCGTCCACCTGCCCTTCTACCGCATCGATCCGCTCAAGATCGATTTCACCCGCGTGGCCGATGTGATGTCGGCCAGTTATGCGGCGCGCTTCAATATCCTGCCGGTCGAAATGAATATGGATACGCTGGTGGTGGCCACCGCCGATCCTTTCGCGCTGGAGTGGGAGACGGAAATCGCCAAGGTGGCGCGCCGCGTGATCCGCCGCGTGATCGCCAATCCGCTCGATATCGCCCAGTACACGGCGCAGTTCTTCAGTCTCGCCAAGTCGATCAAGAAGGCGAATAAATCCACCGGCCAGGATCTGGCCCTGCGCAATAACTTCGAGCAGCTGGTGGAGATGGGCAAGACCAACAAGCAGGTCGATGCCAACGACCAGCATGTGATCAATATCGTGGACTGGCTGTGGCAGTACGCCTTCGAGCAGCGCGCCTCGGACATCCACCTGGAACCGAAGCGCGATATCGGCACCATCCGCTTTCGCATCGACGGCGTGCTGCACCAGGTCTACCAGGTGCCGGCCGTGGTGATGATCGCCATGACGGCGCGCATCAAGCTGCTGGGCCGCATGGACGTGATTGAGAAGCGCCGGCCGCAGGATGGCCGCATCAAAACGCGCACCGCGGGCGGGCAGGAAATCGAGCTGCGCCTGTCCACCCTGCCCACCGCCTTCGGCGAGAAGCTGGTGATGCGCATCTTCGATCCCGATGTGGTGGTGAAGACCTTGCCGGAGCTGGGCTTCCCGCCCGACGATGCGGCGCGCTGGGATGCGCTGACCAACCGCCCGCACGGCATCATCCTCGTCACCGGCCCCACGGGTTCGGGCAAAACCACTACGCTATACACCACGCTGAAAGCGCTGGCGACGTCGGAGGTCAATGTCTGCACGGTGGAAGACCCGATCGAGATGGTGGAAGCCTCCTTCAACCAGATGCAGGTCCAGCCGGGCATCGACCTCTCCTTTGCCGATGGCGTGCGCGCTCTGATGCGGCAGGATCCGGACATCATCATGGTGGGCGAGATCCGCGATCTGGCCACGGCTGAAATGGCGATCCAGGCCGCGCTGACCGGCCATCTGGTGCTGTCGACCCTGCACACCAACGACGCGCCATCGGCCGTGATGCGCCTGCTGGAACTGGGCGTGCCCTACTATCTGCTGGAAGCGACGCTGATCGGCATCATGGCCCAGCGCCTGGTGCGCACGCTGTGCGTGGACTGCAAGAGCGACGATGGCGAAATCGCCGACGATCTGTGGCGTGGTCTGGGCGGCGCATGGGATATCCCCAAGCCGGACAAGGTCTACCGTCCCGTAGGCTGCCCCGAATGCCGCCAGACCGGCTATCGCGGCCGCACCGGCATTTACGAGCTGCTGACGGTAACGGAAAGCTTCAATCAGCTGGTGCAGGAGGAAACCGAGCTGGCCGCCCTGCGCAAGCAGGCCATCGCCGACGGCATGAAGCCGCTGCGCGTGGCTGGCGCCTATAAAGTGCACGATGGCGCCACCACGGTGGACGAGGTGCTGAAAGTGACCGCCGCCCTGGTCTAAGGCCGTATATGACATTTTTATGAAAAGCCACTTGGCAGACGGCCCTGGGCCTGTATATAATACGGCCTCTTTCGGGTCGTTAGCTCAGCTGGTAGAGCAGCGGACTTTTAATCCGTTGGTCGCAGGTTCGAATCCCGCACGGCCTACCACGAATGCAACAGAGACGCCAACCTTCGGGTTGGCGTTTTTGTTTTGCGCCTTTCAAGCCGCTTGAGGCTCCGCAATACCTTCCTCGCGCACCGGACAAAAATGAGTGTTCAGCTCATTTCCGGGAGTATTGCTATGTCCTACATCTATCCGCAGGTTTCAGCCCTTGAGGATAAGCCAAAGGTTGGAACAACGCAGTGCGTCGCCTTGGTTCAATCTTACGCCGGAGTCCCCAATCATCGGGCGTGGAAAGCCGGCATAGATGTACTGGGAAATAAAAACATCAGAACTGGCACCGCAATCGCCACCTTCGTGAAAGGCCGCTACCCAAGCAAGTCATCCGGCAATCACGCTGCCCTTTTCCTCAGGCATGGAGTGAATGGATTTTGGGTGATGGATCAATGGAAGGATGACCGCCCTCCAGGCATCAATAAGAAGCCGTATATTTCCTCACGCTTCATTCGATCTCGCGGTCTGGCACAAGCGCGCAATGGCAGCTGGCCGGACGCCAGCAACAATGCTGATGCCTATCAGATCATAGAATAAGCCGGAGATTCGAAATGCCAACGAAGCCAACCATTTTTGTTTTTGCAATCTGGGCTGCGGGCCTTTGCCACGCCAATGCCTCCACTTCGCATAAGATCGAATGTCCTCCCGAAATTTCCGCGGCTGCCTTAACAGTCAATGCGCCGGAAGGCTGGTTCGCCTACGCGCAAGAGGGAATCCGATTGCGATCCGCTGAGCCGATGCTTGGCCCGCCCGAAGAAAAAGCCTTTCTCAAACCTAGCGGCACAAAATTCACAAAAGGCGGCTCCATCGATAGCTGGATGGAACTGGGTGGGCCTGCACCTGATGGAAAATGGATTGCATGCCGCTATGGTGAGCGCGGTGAAATCGTGCTATCGCAAAGGCTGCACGACAACACCACAGCCTGCACCATCAGCAGCCTGAAAGGGAGATTGAAAATCAACTGTACGTGGTGAAAGGATGAGCGCAGCGCACTTTAGTTGCGGTGGATTGATTCCAGATAACGCATATCCAGCGACATGGCGCGGAAGTCCTGCGGCGAGCTGCCATAGGCGCGGCGGAAGGCGCGCGTGAAGTCGGAGGCGCTGTTGAAGCATAGGCCGTAGGCGATCGCCGCCACCGGCAGATGCGGGAACTGCACCAGCTCATTGGCCGCTTCGCGCAACCGCAGGTTGCGGATATAGGTGCCCAATCCGCCTTCCGCTTCAAACATGCGGTAGAGCGTGGGACGCGGCAGACGAAACACCTGCTGCACGCTGTCCGGCGTCAGTTCCTTGATATGCAGATTGGCTTGCACATGGCTGCGCACCTGCGCCAGCAGCACGGATTTGGCGGCAGCGCGCGCCTGTCCGCTCAGGCGCTGCTGCTTGCCGAATGCGGCCAGGATCAGGTGCGCGCAGTTGCGGATGGTCTGCTCCACTTCGCGCTCATCCAGCGTGGGCAGGCTGCGGCACAGCGCCAATAAATGGTCGAAGATCAGGCGCGTGAGCGGCGAGCTGTAGCTGATGACGCGACCATGGATCGCCTCCGCATCGGGAAGTGCCGCTTCCACCATGGCGCGCGGCAGGAAGAAGGCCAGCAGGTGGGCATACGTTGGCCGCTCCATATGAAAGGGCTGGCCCATGTCCAATGCCAGGATGCCCGGAATGAACTGGGTCGCCTTGCCGCTGCCGCCTGCCGTCGTCGCGGTTTCGATGATGCCTTCCACCGCCACGTGGAAGACGTAGTCGCGGATGCTGTCGGTGGAGATGCGCGCCGCCGTGCGGATCTGCGAGACGGGATCGGTGCGGCAATCCATATACACCATATCCTTCAGCACATAGCTGTCCACCTGGGCCTGAAAGCCGGTGGCCAGATGGGCGCGCGACAGCGGCGCGTCCATGCTGCGGCCGACGTAGTCGCGCCAGGCCAGTCTTTGCAGTTCGGCCTTTTCGTTGGCCACGGAAAAACGGCGATGGACGAAGGGCGGCTCGGACAGTGCCGGGCCGGGATACAGATAGCGTCCTTGTTGGTTGGAGATTGCAGCTTTAACAATCTCGGAATAGCCGTTGAGCATGGTACGAGCAGCGCGAAAACAAGCAGGAATGCGCCTTGGCGCGGCGCGGCGTGGAGTGCGCCACTTTAGTTAAAAAATTGAACCATGTAAAGTTCGATTAACAATTTAATACTGCAAAATGTCGCATTTTTTGCGGTTTTTCGGAAAAAGTGAGACATGCGGTCAAGCCCCGTTTTTCAGCTTGGGGATAATCGCGGCGCCTCCACTCCATAAGGAAACCGCAATGCACCTCCGCTCCCTGAGCATGACTGCGAAGCCGCGCCGCATGCACGCGCTGCTGGCCGCGCTGGCCGCCACTTCCCTGCTGGGCTGCTCCGGCAGCAGCACCGGCAATGTTGAACAGCCGCCTGTCGTAGAGCAGCCGAAATCGGCGCAACTGCTGCGTGGCGAAGTGACGCTGGGCGCACCGGTCACCGGTGCCAAGGTCCGCATCCTGAGCGGCGCCAGCGAAGTGGGCGCCGACACCACCATCGATAACGGCAGCTTTGCGCTGACCACCATTCCGCTGACCGAGCAGGCGCTGAAGGCGTTGCGCGTAGAGCAGCAAGCCTGTGCCGACGCAGCCAATATCCTGAGCTGCGCCACCTTGTCGGCATCGCTGGAAGGCGCGCCGCTGTCCGGCATCGCCCACGTCGGCGTGCGCAGCACCCTGGTGGACCGCCTGGTACGCAATAAGCAGATGAAACGCGCCGATGCGGAGAAGCGCGTCACCAGCTATCTGGGCCTGGAGGAAGGCATCCTGGCCCAGGACATGGTCGATCCGAACCTGTTCAACCCGGCCCGCTTCGTGAGCGAGACCTTCAAGGAGGCGCAAGCCAGCGGCATCAGCCTGGATAAGCAGATCGATGCACTGGTCGACAAGCTGGCCGCCGATCCCGTGCTGCAACGCAAATACCCGCCCCTGCTGACGCTGAATCCGATCGTGAAAACGGTGGGCGTGGAACTGGCCAAGGGCGCGATCGGCGCCGTCGGCGGCGAGCTCGCGGGCAAGGCCATGAGCCTGCTGGGCCTGAGCGACGATTCCATGAGCCGCGATCTGCAGGAAATCAAGGGGCAACTGGCCGACGTCAACCGCCGCCTGGACACCATGAGCCGCCAGCTGGATGTCATCGAGACCGGCATGAAGCAAACCTTGCGCCGCCTGGAGCAGATCGACATCAAACTGGACGACCTGGCCCGCCGCCAGCTGGCCCAGCGCGTGCTGACGCAGACCACGGCCCTGGTCTCCTACGTGGAGGAAGTGAAGAACATCACGCTGGACCTGCGCCGCGCCGGCACGCAGCCGCTGCCCATCCAGGCCAGTGAGCGCAAGCGCCTGAAGACGGCCATCGAAAACCTGATCAGCAAGCGCTCCCTGATCTCGGCCACGCTGGCCGGCACTGCGGGCAATCCATCCCTGATCGCCAGCGTGGTCGACTCCGAGTTCCCGAAACCGGCCATCCTCGATATGGCAAAGGATGTCTTCTTCGGCCCCAAAGTCATCAACTCGATCCAGAACTTCGTGCGCTATTACGATGACATCAACATCCTCTCCTACTACCTGCTGATCGAGTACTACAACGCGCTGGATCAGGAAAACGGCATCCGCTTCGCCTCCTGCCCGCTGACGCCGGCCGCCGGCGTCAACTACAAGATGCAGTGCAATCTGTTCTATGAGCTGCAAACGGCGCGCGAAGCCTATCTGCAAAACGGCCCGCAAGAAAGCCTGCCGGTGGACGGCATGTTCCTGGTGGTGAACCAGAGCTATGCGGTACCGCCAAACGTGATCTACCCGAGCCAGGATTTCAACTACCAGATCTTCGGCGAGTACACGGGACGCGGCGGCCAGAGCGCGGTGAATTCGACCATGGACATGAAAGTCTATCCGGATCTGAGCAAGGCGCAGCAGGATGAGGTGCGCGGGCTGGTAAAAACATGGTACTTCATGGAGCCGGCGGCCTGGTTCGGCCTGTTCATCCGCTACACGCCTTCCGGCGGCAATGTACGCAAGATCGCTGTCGACCGCGGCGCGCCGGAATCGGCCTTCGTCACGGCCACCGGCGACTATGCGATATGGTCGCTGGATACCAGCCGCAGAAATCCTTGGGTGCGCGTCTCCACCAACACCGGCTCGGCCGATGCCAGCGAACGCGGCTTCGACAATGCGAAGCTGGTGCTGTGGGGCCAGTTCCAGCGCAAGTCCGATATTGAAAAATATCTGGGCAAGGTCATGGCCGCGCGCTTCCAGATTCCGTAAGGATTCAAGCGGCCATCGGAAAAACCGGACAGCCGTCCGGCTTTTTCCTTTTCTGCTAAGTGGTTCCTGAAAGCGCGGTGCACATGCCGCGCTGGATCGGCCTTAACGGAAGAACAGCAGCTTGCCGTCGGCGGTGGCGGCGATCAACTGCCCCTCATGCCATAGCGGCGTGGCGAGGAAGGCGCCGAGGCGCTTGATATGCTCCAGCGCCGTATGATTCGTCATGCTGCCAGCCAAGAGGCGCTTTTCATTCAGCTTGCCGCTGGCGGCGTCCAGCACACCATAGCTGTCTGCCAGGCTTTCCGGCGTGCGCCAGGACCAGAGCGGCTTGCCGCTGGCTGCATGCAGCGCAAACAGTTCGCCACGCATGCTGGCACCCAGCACGGCATCGCCCAGCAGCACGGGCGTGGCGTAGACCCATACCTTGGTGTCGTGCTGATACACCGGCTTGCCGCTGTCGCGCTCCAGCGCCACCAGGCGGTTGGTATCCGAGGTGCCAAAGTAGACGCGTTGCGCATCCGCCACCGCCCCCGACACCACCCAGGAACCGCCCACATTGTGACGCCACAGCATGCGGCCATCGGCCAGGTTCAGCGCATAGAAATAGCCGTCGCGCGAGCCGATATAGACAGTGCCGCCATCGATCAGGGGCGAGGCCTGCACACCCAGCATGGTGCTGGTGCCATGCTCCATCTGCGTTTGATAACGCCACAGCTGCTTGCCGCTGACGGCATCGACGGCATACACCGCGCCATCCCAGCTGCCGAACACCAGGCTGCGGCCTGACAACACGGGCGAGGAGTGCACGATGCCGCCCGTCTTGAACGCCCATTGCAGGGCGCCACTGTGGGCATCCAGCGCATACAGACGTTCGTCGCTGCTGCCAAAATACACTCTGCCCTCGTGCACCAGTGGCGAAGACAGGTAGAAGTCCCAGGCGTCGCGGCTTGGCGTGGTGCTCTTCGGACTGCCGTACAGACCGAAAGCGGAGTACACCGACTCGCCCATGGTGGCGAACTCCCATACCTGCACGCCGGTCTTCGCATCGAGCGCATGAAAGCGTCCGTCGCGGCTCAGGAAGTACACCCTGCCGTCCGCCACGGCGGGCGTGGACGCGATGCCGCCATGGCAGTGGAAAAGCCACAGCAGCTTGCGGCTGGCCAGATCGATCGCATGCAGGTTGCCATCCTCCGCACCTACGTACAGGATGCCTTGCGCGATCGTGGGCATGGCGATAATCTGCGCATGCAAGTCGAGCTGACCGTCCAGCTTCAGGCGGCTCACATCGGGAACGGCGGCGCTGCGGCAAGGCAGCGTCAGGACAAAACAGATAGCCAGCACCAGGCAGTGCAGGATTCGAAAGTAAAACATGGCACCCTTTCTTGGATTGGAAAAAGAGAGACGCCGATTCTAGGCAGCCACGCTCCCGCCAAGCTTCACGCTTCCTTCAGCATGGGTTCAGAAAATGTTCAGCCGCCCAGGCAAGGGACTGCTACACTCTTCGGCATGAAAATCCTGCTGGTGGAAGACGATCTGGAATTGGGCCGCGCCCTTCAGTCCGTGCTACAGGGCGAAGGCTTCGGCGTGGTATGGGTACGCATGGCGGCCGATGCGCGCCGCCTGCTGGCCGAGGCTGAGCCGGACGCCATGCTGCTCGACCTCGGCCTGCCCGACGGCGACGGCATCGATCTGCTGCGCCATGCGCGCGCCAGCGGCGTGGAGCTGCCCATTCTCTTGATTACCTCGCGCGACAGCCTGGAAGACCGCTTGAACGGCTTCGGCCTGGGCGCCGACGATTACCTGATCAAACCCTTCGACATCCCGGAGCTGCTGGCCCGCCTGCGCGCCGTGCTGCGCCGCGTACAGGGCGGCAGCAGCACCGGCGTCTGGCATTGCGGCGAACTGCAGCTGGACGAGAAACGCATGGCGATCAACTGCGCCGGGCGCGCGGTGCCGGTATCGCGCACCGAGTTCACCATCCTGCTCGCGCTGCTGCAGAAATCCGACCGCGTGGTCACCCGCGGCGAACTGGAAGACCGCGCCCTAAGCTGCAGCGAGAGCCAGACGCTCGACGTGCATATCTCCAACCTGCGCAAGAAGATCGGCGAACGCCGCATCCGCACCGTGCGCGGCGTCGGCTACATGATCCAGCAATGAAAGCGCCCAAATCCCTCTTCCAGCGCCTGCTGGGCGGCCTGCTGCTGGTGATGCTGGCGATCTGGCTGGTCATCGTCGCCATGGCGATTTACGACAATACCGTGGTGCAGGCGCGCAATACGGATGCCGAAAACAAGGGGCTGGCCAAACAGATCCTGCTGAACATGGTGGCGCTCTCCGGCAAGCCGGAGGAGATGGCGCGCGCCGCGGAGGGCATCGAGGAGCTGCGCCGCTCCACCATCAAGGAAATGAACCGCATGCCGCGCCCGGCGCTGCTGCAGGTCTGGCAGGGCACGCAGCGCATCCATCTTTCGCAATACTACCTGCCGTCCGGCCTGGGAGTGCCGCAGCAGAACGGTGGCACGCTGGGCGATCACTGGGTCAGTTTCAGCGCCAGCGATCCGGCCACCGGCATCACCGTGCGGCGCGACGCCATGCACGATAGCCGCTGGCTGTTTACCGGCGCTGGCGCCAGCTATTATCTGGCGCCCCTGCTTTACAGCCTGCCCTTCCTGATTCTTCCGGCATGGATCATCGTGCGGCGCGGCTTGCAGCCGGTAAGCCGCATCGTCAACGCCATCGAGGAGCGTTCGGCCAGCGATCTGTCGCCGCTGCCGCCATCGCCCTACCGCGAGCTGTCGCCGCTGGTCGCCTCGGTCAACAGCCTGATGGAGCGCCTGATCGCCCGCGTCGAACGCGACAAGGAATTTCTCACCGATGCCGCGCACGAGCTGAAAACGCCGCTGTCCGTGATCCAGCTGAACGCCCACCTTTTGCTGAATCAGCAGGACGATTTGCAGCGCCTGCAGGAGGCCGACGCCGGCCTGCGCCAGGGCGTGGCGCGCGCCACGCATACCGTGCACCAGCTCCTGGCGCTGGAACGCGCCCGCAGCGATCAGGAAGACGGCGCCATGCTGGAAATGGATCTGGCCCGCTTCCTGCGCGACCGCCTGGCCCAGGCCGCGCCGGTGGCGATGCAGCGCGGCGTCGAGATCGAGCTGGATGCCGCCACGCCCTGTCCTTTGCTTCTGCACCGCGAATCGGCCGCTTCGCTGCTGGACAATATCATCGACAACGCCATCAAGTACTCACCCGACAAGGCGCGCGTCACGCTCAGCTTGCAGAACGACGGTCAGCAGATCCGTCTGACCATCAGCGATCAGGGCGCAGGCATACCGGCCTCCCTGCGTGACAAGGTGTTCGAACGTTTCTTCCGTCTGCCGGGCCAGCAGCAGCCGGGCAGCGGCCTGGGACTGGCCATCGCCCGCCAGGCCGCTGCGCGCAACGGCGCCACCATCACCCTCACCGATGGCTTGCAGGGACAGGGCTTGACGGTAATGGTCGAATTCAGCGTGCGGCAAGCCGCTTAAGACCAGATGCGGTACATCCAGTAGCTCTCTTCCTCGCGGATGCGGCGCAGCAGTTCGCTGGGGCTGATGCCGGTAATCTCGCGCGCCTCGCGGCTCATATGCGCCTGGTCGGCATAACCGCCGCGCGCCGCCACATCGCTGAGCGATACCCGACCTTCCAGGAAGTCGCTGCGCGCTTCCAGAAAAGACTGCTCGGCGCGCCGCATGCGGCGCAGGGTGCGCAAGGGCCGCCCCGCCCATTCGCGCACACGGCGCTCCACCATGCGCATGCTGCGGCCGATGCCTGTTGCAGCCGCCTGGGCGCCAAGGCGGTTCACCCAATCCGTCATCACACCATCCCCGCTGCCGCTGCGCGCTGCACGCCAGCGCGGCTCCAGGAAGGCTTCGATCAGGGCAATGCGCGCTTCGTCATCGGACGCCGCCAGCACCTGGCGCGAGAGATCCTGCCAGTCCGCATGCAGCGCCTCGTTCACATCCGCCAGGCGGTTCATCTGGTCGTTCATATCCATGCCCGTAAGGCGATGCCAGGCATCGGGAAAGAACAGGATCGTCATGAAGTACACCGGCCCGGAATTGAAGCTCACCGTAGGCTGCAGCTGCGGCCCGCAGAAAATCGCCGAACCGGCGGCGGCCACCGGACTCGGATCGAGCGCCGGCTCAAGAATCCGCACATCGCCGTCGAACAGCCAGTAGATGCTGCAGAACGGCGTGGCCGGATGGTGGTTCAGCCGGTCGCGCTCCGCCATCGGCGGACGCTGCAAGGTATTGCGCAGCACAATGGCGCGGATGCAGGAGGCCAGCGCAAGGCTGGGCGCCACTAGACGGGTATCGGGACTGGCTGCCGGCATCGAAGACTCCAGATGGAATGTTCCGGATTGTAGCGCAGCGGGCAAACGGCCATGTCGCAAATCTTCAAGACCGGCCAGCCGCTCCAGCGCGAGAATGGCCGTGACAATAAACAGGAATGAGGAAGCCATGACCGAATCAGCACTGAACCCCGCCGCGCAGGCGCCCGCCCGCGTCCTGCGCCACCTGGACGAGCTGCCCCACCCACGCGGCCTGCCGCTGCTGGGCAACGTCCTGCAAGTGCGCGTTCAGCGCATCCACCGCGATGTGGAAGCCTGGGCCGCCATTCACGGCCCGCTCTTCACCCTTCGCCTGGGGCGCACCACAGCGCTGGTGGTGGCCGAGCATGAACTCATCAACGCCATTCTGCGCGACCGCCCGGACGGTTTCAGCCGCCCTTCCGTAACGGCGCGCATCAACGACGAGATGGGCGGCGGACGCGGCATCTTCCTGGCCGAGGGTGCGGACTGGAAGAACCAGCGGCGCATGGTGATGCAGGCTCTGGCGCCGCATGCGGTGAAAGCGTATTTCCCGCTGCTGGCGCGCGTCGGTGCGCGTTTGCAGGCACGCTGGCTGCGCGCCGCGCAAGCCGGCCAGGCCATAGAACTGAACAGCGATCTGAAACGCTATACGGTGGACGTGATCGCCGGCCTGGCCTTCGGCACCGAGGTGAACACCATCGAGAACGGCGACGACCTGATTCAGCAGCATATCGAACGGATATTGAACGCAGCTTCCTGGCGCTCGATGTTCCCCTTCCCTTACTGGCGCTATGTGAAGCTGCCCGCCGACCGGCGCGTAGACCACAGCATCCAGGCGCTGCGGACGGCGGTGGACGGCTTTATCGCCGGTTCGCGCCAACGTCTGCGCGAGAATCCGGCGTTGGCGGAGCACCCCAGCAATATGCTGGAAGCCATGCTGGCGGCGGCCGACCAGGAAGGCAGCGGCATCGACGACAGCACGGTGATCGGCAATGTCTCGACCATGCTGATGGCTGGCGAGGACACCACCGCCAGCGCGCTGGCATGGCTGATCTGGCTGTTCGGCCACCATCCCGCAGCGCTGCGCAAGGCGCAGGAGGAGGTGAGGCGCATCGCGCCCGATCCCGCCGCCTTCACCATTGAGCAGATGGACGCGCTGGACTATGTTGAGGCCTGCACCCATGAAGCCATCCGCCTCAAGCCGCCCGCCCCTTTCCTGCCGCTGGAAAGCATCCGCGATACCGTCATCGGCGATGTGCAGGTGCCGGCCAACACCGTGGTCTGGTGCGTGCTGCGGCGCGAGAGCATGGACGAGGAGTACGTGCGCAAAGCCGACGAATTCCTGCCGGAGCGCTGGCTGCAGCCGGACGCGCCCAGGCAGCTCGGCATGCCCTTCGGCGGCGGCCCGCGCCTATGCCCCGGCCGCTATCTCTCCCTGCTGGAGATCAAGGTCGCCATCGCCGCCCTGCTGGGCCGCTTCGATATCCTGTCGGTCGATGCGGTGAAGCCGGACGCGCAAGGCGAGGTCAGTGAAATCCTCGGCTTCGTGATGGGACCAGGCCAGCTGCGCATGCGCCTCAAGGAGGCCGGCCAACCGGCGCAGCGGCCCATGTATTGAAATGTAAATTGAAAGGCGGGCCGATTGACAGTAGCAGCGCTTTTGGCCACTATCATGCGCTTCGAGCCACCATCAGAGCCGCATATGAAATCATCCCGCCTGCTGCATCCTCTCACCGCATTGCTGATCCTGGGCGCCGCCCTGCCTGCCGCCCACGCCGCCGATGCCGCGCCGGCCAAGGCCATCACCAAACACGCCATCACCCACGAAGACGTGTGGCTGATGAAGCGCGTCGGTGCGCCGCAGCCCAGCCCGGACGGCAAGTGGGCGGTCTTCTCCGTCACCGACAGCGCCTACGACAGCAAGGAACAGTGGTCCGACCTGTGGATCAAATCCCTGAGCGACGATACGCCGGCGCGCCGCCTGACCTTCAGCAAGGGCGGCGAAGGCGCCTTGAACTGGTCGCCCGACGGCAGGCACCTGCTCTTCGTCGCCAAGCGCGATGGCGACGATGTTGGCCAGATCTACCGCATCGACATCGCCGCCGGCGGCGAAGCGCAGCGCTTGACCACGCTGACCCTGGGCGCTCGCCAACCCAAGTACAGCCCGGACGGCAAGCAGATCCTCTTCATCAGCGACGTCTATCCCGGCACCGCCGACGAGGAGGCGGTGAAAAAAGCCGCCAAGGAACGCAAGGACCGCAAGTACAGCGCCCGCGCCTATGAATCCTTCCCGCCGCGCTTCTTTGACAAATGGCTGGACGACAAAAAGGCGCGCCTGTTCGTGATGGACGCGGCAACCGAGGCCAAGCCGCGCGACCTGCTCAGCGGCAGCAAGCTGGCCGACCTGCCGGGCTTCGGCGGCTCGCAAGGCGACGAGGGGCAATCGCTGGATGCGGTCTGGGCGCCGGACGGCAAGTCCATCGTCTTCGCCGCCGCCACCAACCGCGACGAAGCGGCGCGCGCCGCCAGCTTCACCCAGATCTATGCGCTGCCGCTAAGCGGCGGCGAGCCGCAGCAGCTGACCAAGGACACACGCAGCTACCACGGCCTGAAATTCTCCCCCGACGGCAAAACCCTGCTGACGTTGACGCAAGAAGAAGCGCAGGGCAAGGTCTACGACCTGACCCGTCTCGCCAGCTTCGCCTGGCCCCTGATCACCCCCCTGCCGAAAATTCTGAGCGCCACGCTGGACCGCTCGATCTCGCGCATCGCCCTGCCCGCGGACGGCAAGCGCATCTACTTCACCTACGAGCACGCGGGCCTGGAGCAGCTGCATTCGATGAATTACGCGGGCGGCGACCAGCGCCAGGAAGCGTCCCTGCCAACCGGTGTCATCAACTCGCTCAACGCGGGCGGCAAGGCCATGGTCGGCGTGTGGGAATCCTCGGTCAATCCGCCGGAAATCTACGCCTTCAACGGCACACCGAAACGCCTGACCTCCTTCAATGTGGAGAAGGCCGGCGCCATCGACTGGCAAGCACCTGAGCACTTCTGGTTCAAGACTGCCGACGGACGCCAGGTCCACAATATGCTCATCAAGCCAGCCGGCTTCGACCCAAGCAAGAAGTATCCGCTGTTCTCCGTGATCCACGGCGGCGCCCATAATATGTGGCGCGACGGCTTTGTGCTGCGCTGGAACTACCACCTGCTGGCCAAGCCAGGCTATGTCGTTCTGCTGACCGACTACAAAGGCTCCACCGGCTACGGTGAAGAATTCGCGCGCGCCATCCAGTTCGACCCGCTCAAAGGCCCGGGCGACGATGTGAACCAGGCGGTGGATGAGGCGATCAAAAAATACGCCTTCATCGACGGCGACAAACTGGCCGCCGGTGGCGCCAGCTACGGCGGCCACCTGGCCAACTGGCTGCAAGCCACCACCACGCGCTACAAGGCCATCGTCTCGCATGCCGGCGAGATGGACCTGATCATGCAGTGGGGCACCAGCGACAGCGTGTATGGCCGCGAGGTAAACAGCGGCGGCCCGGTATGGAGCAATCTGCCGGTATGGCGCGAGCAAAGCCCCATCATGCAGGGCGGGAACCACGAGAAAGGCACCGGCTTCAAGACGCCGATCCTGATCACTATCGGCGAACTCGATTACCGCGTCCCTATCAACAACGCGCTGATGAACTTCGCCGCCCAGCAGCGCCTGAACGTGCCGAGCAAGCTGGTGGTCTTCCCCGACGAGAACCATTGGATTCTCAAGGGCGAGAACAGCCGCTACTTCTATAACGAGGTGCACGGCTGGCTGGCCAAGTACCTGAAGTAAAACCAGCCTCCTCTACTAAAAGCGGCCTCGGATACGCAAGTCTCCGGGGCCGCTTTACTAAACAACAACAAAACTTTCTTTTATATACCAAGTGTTTATAGATTATTAGCGCATGTTAAAATTTGTTTCATGGATGCACTTGTTGGCCTGTGCAAGGGCCAGCGGAAACAAGCAAAATGAAACTCTTCACCATTTGCGCCCTCAGCCTGGCGCTGCTGTCCGGATGCGTCGGCAAAAGCTATGAGTACCATCCCGAAGAAGGGGCGCTAACCGCCACCCTGCGCGTGGGCGAAGGCAAACCGGCTTTCGTGTACCTGACCAGCGAAGCGCGCTGTCCCAAAACATCGGTGGACCATAACGGCAGCGCGACGACGATCCCGGCCAACACCCGGCTCTGGGTCGAGGCAGGCGCCTCCTCGCTGGGACTGGGGTATGGCCGCAAATGCACCATCCCGCTCAGCTTCGTGGCGGAGCCGGGCAAGGACTACTACATTCTTTTCCAGGACAGTGGCGGCGGCTGCGCGGCGACCATCGTCAGCCGCAGCGAGAAAGGCCACTTCGCCAGCGAGCCATCCGCGCGCAGAGAAAAAGCCGAGCAATGCCCGTCTTAATGGGCCGATGAACAAAGGCCGATGAAAACGGCCCGCGCAAGGCGGGCCGCTTTTACCGCATCACAGCGGCATTACTTCTTGATTACTTCTTGATCTGAATCGCGCTTTTCACTTCGTTCACGCCTTTCACCCCGCGCGCCAGCTGCACGGCGCGGTCGGCTTCCGCCTTGCTTGGCACAAAGCCGCTCAGCGTCACCACACCTTTTTGCGTTTCAACGTGAACGTCCATGGCCTTCACATGCGAATCGGCGGCCATATCGGCTTTCACTTTGGCGGTGATCACCGAATCCGACATCACCTCGCCGGCATTGGCGGTTTTCTCGCGCATGGTATCGGTCACGGCGGCCGTGGTGCTGTAGCTGCCGGATTTGATCGAAGCCAGCGACGTATCCCTCACGCTTTTCGCCTGGCTGACGCAGGCCGATTTGGCGTCGCCGCTCAAGTCATCGCATTTTTCCTTGGCCAGGTCGTACTCGGCCTCCGCAACTTTTTTATGGGCTTTCTCCAGATCGCGCTTATTGTTTTTGTGCTGAGCCACGGCATCGGATTCAGCGCGGGCGCGGGTCACTTTCGCCTCTTCCTGGCAGACGTCCTTGGCGTTGCCGCTCAAGGTGTCGCTGCATCTATCCTTGGCGGCCTTGTAGTCGCTGGTGGCTTTATCGTGCGCGGCCTTGTAGGCAGAGCTATCGGCATTCTGAGCAACTGCAATACTTGCGCTGGCCATCATGGCCAGGGTGATCAATGCGAGTTTTTTCATGATGTGTCCCCTTTCGGTTGATAGGCAAGAGCGATTAAACGCTGTCGCGTTGAATCGCTCTGTGCGCGACCGTACATATGCGGGGGAATCAATCGCTCAACAGTCCCTTGCTCCACAAGGCGCGCGCCTGTTCGAAGGGTGTTTGGCCGGCCGCAAAAGCCTGGCCATCGGAAGCCAGCTTCAGCCATGCCCGCGTATCGTGCGAACCATATTCAGTGGGCTGTTCGCTGCGCAAGCGCAGCAGCCAGGAATGCACAACGGCGTATTGCGCCGGATGCTGGCGTTGCGTCCAGGCCAGCGCCAGCAGATCGGAGAAGCCCTCTTCGCGGCGCGTATCGCGCAGCTCGCGCGCCAGCGTGCGCAGCTCAGGCGTGGAAGCATCGTCGGGCACTTCCACAAAGCCGGCGGGCAGCGCATGCCAGACACCTTCGGCATAGCGCCAGCAATGGCCGATCTCGTGCGCCGCCATCGCCTCGATCAGCAAGGCTTGCTCATCAAATGGAACGCCCGCCAGCACCGCCTCCGCCTGCGGATTGCCGCGCATCGACAAGACCAGCTTACAACGCCCGTCCGCAAAGCCCATCGCCAGCGGCACATCGTTCGGCCCAGCCTCGGGCTGCACCACGATATCGACCGGCAGCCTGAGCTGCTTCGCATACGACAGCACGGATGCCGAAGCGCCCAGCCAGCGCGTCTCCACCTCAGTCAGCTGAGCCGCCCCGGCACAACCGGCAACAAGGGAAAACAAGAGAGGCAAGGCGGCGGACTTCAGCATGGCGGACTCCAATAACGAAATCCAACTATACATGCCTTGCATCAAGTAACGGTTGCTATCCCGCCGGTGTTACAAAATATTTCCGTGAGACAAGCATCAACTTTGATCTTCCGCAAACAATGTCCAACCCTGGTGTCAGGCACCGGAGTAGGACATTGTTTGATTTTTCTCAAAGAATGTCCAACCCTGGTGCCTGACACCAGGGTTGGACATTTGTTGAGGAAGATCAAAGGCTCAGTGGGCGAGCAGGGCTTTGGCGGTGGGGAAGCTCGGGCGGATGTCGTTGGGGACGGTCTTCATCTTGTCCAGCGCCTTCTGCACGTCGGGGCGGATGACGACATACTTGTCCATCATCTGCTTGGCGCGGGCGTAGTCGCCGGTGGCTTCGATCGTGAGGAATTCGCGGTCGAGGTCAATCACGGCCTGGCGGATCTTCTTGAAGTCGACCGAGAAGGTGCCGTCGCCATGCGAGACGAAGCCGCCTTTGTCGAGCAGGTAGTTGACCTGGATCGCCATGCCGCGCGCGTGCGAGTCGGTCAGGCCAAAGTGCAAGGTGCGGAAGGCCGAGGCGAGGAAAGTGGTGTGCAGCTTGCGCTCGGCCGCTTCGCCTTCTCCCAGCACGCCTTTCAGCTGGCCCTTCTTCATCATGTACATCAGGGCGAACAGGCCGGTGACGTCGGCTTTCGCTTCTTCAATCGTGGAGTAGGCTTCCTTCAGATCCTGGCGCGGCGTCGATTCCTGGCCGTTCACCTTGGTGATGTGCGGACCAAGGCCGTGGGTGATTTCGTGCGCGAGAATATGCGTGAAGAAGGAGTTGAAGTCGAGATCCTTCTGGTCGGCGGGACGCAGCACCAGCTTGGCGATCGGCGTCAGCGTGGACTTGAATTTCGCTTCCTGCACGTTCTTCAGCATGACGCGCTTGGAACCGCGCTGGCTGATGATGCGCTCGTCGTTCGGCAGATTGTAGGCGGCGGTCTGCACGCCCATATTGCCGTCGCCCGCGCCATACACTTGGTTCACCACCACCATCGGCGCCACCGCGCCGACTTTCGGATTGCGGTATTGCGCATCGAGCGGCAGATTATCTTCCAGCTCCTGCATATGCTTGGCGAAGAAATCGAGCTTGCTGGTTTCCTTCTGGTCGCGGATGCTCACATACGCTTCGAAGGCGGCCTTGTAGCCAAACAGCTCGTCGTTATAGGTTTCGTATGGGCCGATGGTGACATCGACCGGCGAATCCAGATCCATCCACGCAAAGTCGGAGGCCAGGTAATCGTTGGACAGGAAGGCTTCCGCGCGCAGGCTGAGGAATTTTTTCAGCGAGGCGTTATCGGTGGCTGCCGCCGCGTCCTTCAGCAGCGCGGACAGCTTCTGCATCTCGGCCGCGTATTCCTCCGAATATTTCACCGTCTTGAATTTGCCGTCGGCGCCGGCGCGGATGGTGGTGAAGAACCACTGCGCATCCTTCTTCGCATCGGCGGACTGGGAATTGATCCACGCTTCCACCGCTTCCTTCGAAGCACCCGCCGGATAGAAGTTACCCGCTTCCGGTTTCTTGGCCGGGATGCTGATGCCCGCGTATTCGGCCGGCAGGAAGGACTGGTGACCGTCGATGATGGACCACGGTCCCTTGTTCAGCCAGAAGTAGTCCAGGCGCGCCTTGCCCAGTGCCGACTTATCCTTTTGCAGCGCGGCCCACAGCGCCTCGTTGCCGGACCAGCGCTGGCGCAGTTGCAGCACATCGACGATCTTGGCCGCTTCGATCAGTTTGGCGATGGCTTTCTTGTCGCCTGCCGACAGCTTCGACGCATCAGCCTTCAATTCGACCGGCGCAAAGCGCTTGCTCATCTTGTTCAAGTCGGCGACGCTGGCGGGAGCGGCGGAGGCAGTGCTGCCGGCCATGGCCAGCAGCAGCGGGATCAGGAGTTTTTTCATGTGGCCTTCGATTGAGATGAAAAAGAGGCCACATTGTAATCCCAGAACGGCTTACCAGATGCGGTAAGTCTTGCCCGTTTCCGCGCCTTCCACGCTGCGGCTGTAAGCCAGTGCGACGCGGGCGGCGGGCACCGTTTCGAAGCCGTAGAAATACGGGCCGTATTTCGGCTGCGACTCGGTCAGCAGGGTCGGGCTGATGGAGTTGATGCGCAGGCCGCGTTTCAGCTCGATCGCCGCGCCGCGCGCGAAGCCATCCACCGCCGCGTTCACCGCGCTGGCATTGGCGCCGTTGCGGATCGGCTGCTCGCCGACGATGCCGCTGGTCAGCGTGATGGAACCGGCGTCGTTCAGGTATTCCTGGGCGACCAGGGTCACATTCACCTGGCCCATCAACTTGCTGTTCAGGCCAATGTGGAACTGCTCGGGCGTCATTTCCGACAGCGGGCCGAAATGCAGGGCGCCGGCGGTGACGACCACCGCATCCACCTTGCCGATCTTGTCGAACAGCGCGCGCACCTGGGCGATGTCCGTGATGTCGGCCTGGTACTGGCCGCTGCTGCTGCCAACGCTGACGATTTCGTGGCGCTGGCCCAGCTCTTGTGCCACGGCCTTGCCGACTTCCCCATTGGCTCCAATGATGACGACTTTCATTACTGCTCTCCTGTTCGGTTATGAAGTGCAGCCAGTATCGGCCAGTACGCGCGAGGAATAAATACGCTAATATGAATAACATTACTAACCAGCAGTTAGCAATCAATGGACAAGTTACGCAGCATGGAGATTTTCGTCGCCGTGGTCGATGCCGGCAGTTTCACGGCGGCGGCGGAACGCTTCGAGATATCGCCGGTCATGGTGGGCAAGCATATCCGCGCACTGGAACAACGCCTCGGCGCCGCCCTGCTCTCGCGCACCACGCGGCGCCAGTCGCTGACCGAGATCGGACGCCAGTACGCCGAGCAATGCCGCCTTATACTGGCGCAGATCCAGAGCGCCGAATCGGTGGCCGAGGCGATGCGCGCCGTGCCGCGCGGACGGCTGAAGATCACGGCGCCGGTTTCGTTTGGCGCCGAGTGGCTCAGTCCCGCGCTGACCGAGTATCTGGACCTGTACCCGGAAGTGAGCGTCGACCTGAATCTGAGCGACCGCGTGGTTGACCTGGTCGACGAAGGCTTCGACATCGGCCTGCGCATCGGCACCCTGCAGGATTCGAGCATGGTGGCGCGGCCGCTGCGGCCATATGGCGTAGTGATCTGCGCTGCCCCCGAATACCTGGCGCAGCGCGGCACGCCGCACACGCCTGAAGAGCTGGTGCAGCATGAATGTCTTGATTTCCTCAACTGGAATCCGCAGGCACGCTGGCGGCTGCGCGGACAAAAGAACGGCAACGCCGTGCCGCCCAGCCGCTTCCGCTCCAACAACAGCCAGTCGCTGCGCATGGCCGCGCTGAGCGGCTTCGGCATCATCATGCAGGCCGACCTGATGCTCGCCCGGGATATCGCCGCTGGCCGCCTCGTGCCGCTGCTGCAGGAGCATATTCCCCAGCCGCGTCCCATGCACCTGCTGTACTCGCGCGACCGCCAGCCCACGCCCAAGCTCACCACCCTGATCGACTTCCTGCTCGAACGCTTCGGCCCCAGCGCCCCCTGGCCGCCCACCGGCCCCCACCTTTGATCTGCATCAACAAATGTCCAACCCTGGTGCCAGGCACCAGGGTTGGACATTGCTTGATTTTTCTCAAAGAATGTCCTGGTCCAGTGCCTGACACCAGGGTTGGACATTCGTTGATTTGGCTCAAACGGCTTGGGGGCTTAGTTCCAGATTTTGTAGGTTTGGCCGGTTTCGATGCCTTCGACGCTGCGTACATAGGCGAGTGCGACGCGCTTGGCGGGGACGGTTTCGAAGCCGGGGAACAGGTGGCCGTACTTGGATGCGGATTCGGTGACGAGGGTGGGATTGACCACATTAATGCGGAGGCCGCGCTTCAGCTCCGCCGCTGCGGCGCGCACGAAGCCTTCGACGGCGGCATTGGAGGTGCTGGCGTTGGCGCCGTGGCGGATCGGCTGGTGCGCATCGACGCCGCTGGTCAGGGTGATGGAACCGCCATCGTTCAGGTAGTGCTGGGCGACCAGGACCATATTGACCTGGCCCATCAGCTTGCTGTTCAGGCCAACGTAGAACTGCTCCGGCGTCATCTCGTCCAGCGGGCCGATATGCAGGATGCCGGCCGCCACCACCACCGCATCCACCTTGCCGATTTGCTCGAACAGGGCGCGCACCTGGGCGATGTCCGTCACGTCCGCTTGATGCTGGCCGCTATGGCTGCCCACGGTGACGATCTCATGGCGCTGGCCCAAAGCTTCCACGATGGCTTGTCCGATGGTGCCGCTGGCGCCGATTACTACTGCTTTCATCTGGTTCTCCTATACAGGTTGCAAAGTGCAGCCAGTATCGATTACCAAACAAAAGGAATAAATGTAGCAGGATGAACAAGACTCCTAAGCCATGCTTAGGAATAGACGCTTCGGGCCGGCAAGTCCCATGACTGCCGGCCTCTTCCGCGTAAGGTGCAAGGTTTGACTTTGCTCAAACAATGTCCAACCCTGGTGCCTGGCACCACGGTTGGACATTGTTTGATTTGGCGCAAACCTTATTGGGTGACGGTGGCGAGGCGGGCATCGGGTTGCCAGCCGGCGCCAAGGGCGCGAGCCACGGCGACCGCTGCCAGCAGGCGCTGGGTGCCGATCTGGGCGGCGGCGCGCTCGGTGGACAGGGCGCTGCGCTGGGCGTCGGTCACGTCCAGGTAGGTGGAAATGCCGCGCTCGTAGCGGGCCAGGGCGACCTGGTAGGCGCGGGCGGCGGCGTCACGCGAAGCGGTTTGCAGTTCGCCTTGCTGTTTGCGCTGCTGGGCGTCGGACAGGGCGTCTTCCACTTCACGCAGGGCGGTCAGCAGCTTGCCTTGGTGGTTGGCGATGGCTTCTTCGTAGCGGGCTTTGGCCAGGGCGAGATTGGCCTTGTTGCGGCCGCCGTCGAAGATGGGCAGGGACAGGCCGAGCGGGCCGGCGCTGAAGACGCGCGAACCGCTCTTCAGCGTATCGCTGAGTTTTTCGGAGGCGAAGCCGAAGTTGCCGGTCAGGGTCAGCGCAGGATAGAAGGCGCCTTCGGCCACGCCGATCTGCGCATTGGCGGCGCGCAGGGTGGCAACGCTGCCTGCCAGGTCGGGACGCTGGCCCAGCAGGCTCGCCGGCAGGCCGGCCGGAATCACAGGCGGCTGCGGCATCGCGCTGCCGGCAAGCGCAGGCAGCACGGTGGCCGAGGGCGACGCGCCGAGCAGCACGGCCAGGCCATGTTCCAGCTGGTTGCGCTGACGCTGCACTTCCTGCAGGTCGGCTTCGGCATTGGCGCGTTCGATGCGGGCGCGCGAGGTGTCCAGCTCATTCGACAGGCCGGCGTTGAAGCGGGCGTTGACCAGTTCTTCGCTTTCGCGGCGGGTGCTCAGCGCATTGTTCAGGATCACCAGTTCGGCATCCAGGCCGCGCAATTGCCAGTAGCTGCTGGCGACTTGCGAGGACAGGAGCAGCAGCACGCCGTCGCGGTCGGCCTGGGCGGCCAGGGCTTGCGCGTCGGCCGCTTCCACGGCGCGGCGCACGCGGCCCAGCAGGTCCAGCTCATAGGACATGGAGGCGCCCAGCGAGTACTGGTTGCCGCTGATGGAGCGGTGGCCCAGGGCGATGCCTTGCGAGGTATTGGCCGAGGTGCGCGAGTTGGCCACCGAGGTGTTCACGCTCAGCGAGGGCTGTTGGTTGGCGCGCGCCACGCCCAGCTGGGCTTCCGCCTGCAGCAGGCGCTGGGCGGCGGCCTGCACCGAGGGATTGTCGTGCAAGGCTTGCTGTTCCAGGCGGTTCAGGGTTTCGTCCCCGAAGATGGTCCACCATTGCTGCGGCAGGCGCGCTTCGGCGGCGCTGCCCTGCGGCGCGTGGCGGAAGGCGCTATCGCCGACGTTTTTCGGCGCCTTGAAATCGCTGCCGACCGTGCTGCAGGCCGACAGGGCCAGGCCAACGGCGGCGGCCAGCGCCAGGCGTTTGGTGGTTTGGAGCGTAGTTGCGAACATATTCTTTTCCTCTTTCTAGTTTGCGCGCCGCTTAGTGCGCGCCACCACCGCCGCCCGAAGGCGACTTGACTTTGTCGGACAGCCACAGGACCGGGATGCAGGCCAGCAGTATCCAGCCAACCAGCAGGAAGCCGTCGTTATAGCCCATCACAAAGGCTTCGCGCCGCACCAGGTTGTCGATGGCTTTCATCGCCATATTCGAAGCCGTGCCGGGGTCCATGCCGCGGCTGATGAAGGATTGCGTGAGCACGTCCAGGCGCTGCACCACCTCGCTGGAAAACGCCGTCACCGATTCGCCCAGGCGCGCGGAGTGGAACTGCTCGCGCTTGGTCAGCGCGGTGGCCAGCAGGGCGATGCCGATGGAGCCGCCGAGATTACGGGTCATATTGAACAGGCTCGATGCCGAGGGCATGTCTTTCGGACCGACGCCGTTCATGGCGAAGTTCGACAGGGTCAGCATGATGAAGGGCTGGCCCAGCGCGCGCAGCACCTGGGACCACAGCAGCTGGTCGTAGGCGGTGGTGGCGTCCATGTACGCGTTCATCAGGCAGGAAGCGCCGAACAGCAGCAGGCCGAAGGAGCACAGCAGGCGGTTGTCGATCTTCGACGAGAGCTTGGCCACGAAGGGCATGACAAACAGCTGCGGCAAGCCTACCCACATGATCACTTCGCCGATCTGCATGGGCGAGTAGCCCGCGATCTGGCCCAGGAACAGCGGCAGCAGGAAGGAAGAACCGTACAGGCCCATGCCCATGATTGCCGACAGCGCGGTGGCCACCAGGAAGTTGCGGTGGCTGTACAGGCCCAGATTGACGAAGGGCTGGGCGCGCGTATTGCTGGTGATGATCCAGCCCAGAATGCCGATCACGGCCATCGTGGCGAAGGCGATGATGAAAAGGGAGTCGAACCAGTCCTTGCTATTGCCCTCTTCCAGGAAGATGGTCAGGCAGCCCAGGCCCATGGCCATGAAGCCGATGCCCAGCCAGTCGGCGTTGAACAGCTGATCGAGCTTGGTTTTTTCCTTGTCCAGGCCATAGGCCATGCCCATCATCAGCAGGATGCCTGGCGCCCAGTTGATGTAGAAGATCGAAGGCCAGCCATAGATTTCGCTCAGGTAGCCGCCGAAGGTCGGTCCCATGGCCGGTGCCAGCGTGGCGGTCAGGCCGAAGATGGCCATGCCGGTGGCGCGCTTGGATGGCGGCAGCTTGGCCATCACCAGGGTCATCGCCATCGGAATCAGGGCGCCGCCGGTAAAACCTTGCAGCATGCGGAACACGATCATGCTCTCCAGGTTCCAGGCCATGCCGCACATGGTGGAGAACACCAGGAACAGGGCGGTGGTGCCCATCATATAGCTGCGCAGGCCGAAGACGCGGGTCAACAGGCCGGTCAGGGGAATGACGATGATCTCGGCCACCAGATAGGCGGTGGAGATCCACGAACCCTCTTCCTGGGTGGCCGAAAGCGAACCGAGGATGTCCTTCAGCGAGCTGTTGGTGATCTGGATATCCAGCACCGCCATGAAGGCGCCCAGCATGCCGGCGGCGACGGCGATCCAGGTACGGGCATCGACCTTGCCAAGGGCATGCGGGTCCGCCGCGGACAGGGTTTGCGTAGCGCTCATCGCTGCTCTCCTTAGTGGACCGCGACTTTCAGGCCGCCCTCTTTCAGGTCGCCTTCTTTCAGCGCCACTTCGGCGATGGCCGACATGCCGGGCGCCAGGCGGCCGCCCATGGCTTTGATGTCTTCCGCCTTGAGCGTGATCTTGACCGGCACGCGCTGCACGATCTTGGTGAAGTTGCCGGTGGCGTTATCGGCCGGCAGCAGCGCAAACTGGGCGCCGGAGGCCGGTGCAAAGCTGTCCACGCGGCCCACCAGTTCCTTGCCGGGGAAGGCGTCCACCGTCACATGCACCTGCTGGCCCACGTGCATTTCGGCGAGCTGGGTTTCCTTGAAGTTGGCGGTGACCCAGACATTGTCCTGCACGATGGCGGTCAGCTGCTGGCCGGCCTGCACGCGCTGGCCCACTTCGATGGTGCGCTTGCCGATACGGCCGGTGACGGGCGCCAGCACCTGGTTGTAGGCGAGCTGCTGCTGGGCGTCTTTCAGTTGTACGCGCAGCACCTTGATCTGGGCTTTCTGCACTTCGCGCGCCGAGGTGGCGGCGGTGATCTGGGCCTTGGCGGCGGCGGCGCTGTCCTTGCGCGCGGCCAGGTCGGCGGCGGCGCTGGTGCGGGCGGCGGTGGCGGCATCCAGTTCGGCTTTCGACACGGCCTTCATCTGGCTGGTGTACAGCTGGCCATAGCGCTCGGCGTCCTGCTTGGCACGCAGCAGCTGGGCTTCGGACTGGGCCACCTGGGCGGAGGCGGCGCTGGCCTGGGCATTGACCTGGGCGATCTGCGCTTCCGACTGCAGCACCTGCTGTTCGGCCGTTTCGATCTGGGCCTGGATCTGCTCCACTTTCACATGCTGGTCGAAGGGATCGAGTTCGGCAATGACCTGGCCTTCCTTGACCAGCTGGTTATCTTCGATCAGCACCTTGCTCACCACGCCGGCGATGCGCGAGGACACCGGATGGACGTGGCCGGCCACATAGGCATTCTCGGTCTCGACGAAGTAATGGCTGCGATACCACATGCGGCCGCCGGCGCCGATGGCGGCCAGGGCAATCAGGCCGGCCACGATCATGACGCGGGGATTCGGCGGGTTCTTGCCGGCCGGCGCGGCCGGTGCGGCAGGCGCCGGAGCGGAATGGGGGACGGCGCTGAGCACTTTTTGTTCTGCCTGATTGGACATGGTGACGCTCCAAAATGAAATTGTGTCTGTGCATTATTCGGCAAAGCGCAAATGAAGTCAAGAAATGAAACGATTGCATTTCATTTGAATTTGGAATAAAGTGCCGCCATCTGATAGGCTTCGCGTATACTTCTTGCCATGTCATCAACAATGTCCGAACTTCCCACTACTGCCCAGCCACCAGCCGAGAGCGAGCCTTGCATCAAGGCCGGCCGCCCGCGCGCCAGCGAAGCCGAGGCGCGCCAGCTCGAATTGATGAATACGGCTGCCCGCCTGTTCCTGGAAAAAGGCTATAGCAAGGTCAGCCTGGAGATGATTGCGCGCGAAGCCCATGTGGCGGTGCGCACGATTTACGTCAAGTTCGGCGGCAAGGCCGGCCTGTTCCACGCCATCCTGACCTATAAGCGCGAGGACTTCATGGCCTCGCTCGACGATCTGGATACGACGGTGCGCCCGCTGCGCGACATCCTGCTCGATTTCAGCCAGCGTTTCACCGACCTGATCACCTCCTCCTCCGCGCTGCGCCTGCACCGCATGGTGATCGCCGAAGCCCACTTCAATCCCGAGCTGGCCGAGGCGTTTTTCGAGGGTGGCCCCAAGCAGACGCGCGAAATGCTGACGCGCTTCTTCTCACGCCCCGACATCCGCAGCCAGATGCGCGACGATATTCCGCCCAGTATGCTGACCATCTACCTGCTGAATCTGGTGATGGGCGACCATATGAAGCGCTACCTGTTTGACGTCGAAATCCACCACACGCCGGAACAGGTGCAGCAGCACCTGAAGGCGGCCGTCGACCTTTTCCTGCGCGGCACCATGCGCTGAGCGGCAATGTGCGCCAGCGCACGGAGCCACCGCCGCGCCTGCCCGATACTGGCTGTCCAAGAACAGCTTTAATAGGTAGGGAGGCATCATGAGTAACTGGGAAAGGCTCGAATGGAGCAAACAAGTCAGCGCGCTGAATGAGCGCATCCGCGATTTCCAGGGCGATCCCAGCCCGGACCGGCTGGAGCTGGCAATCAAGCAGCTGCGCGACTACGCCGAAGCGGCCAGCAGCGGCGGCATCGAAATTCCCGCGCATTTCATCGCAATCTAGGCAATATCCTCTAAAGCCAGCGGGAGGGCTGACATCCCCCTGCTGCGCCCCAGCAGTGCAGTGCTCTGAGCGGCCACCCTTGCAGGCCACAAGCATTCATGGCAGCATAGCCGCCTAGTCTTTGCTCCGGCCCCTCCCGGACGGACTCCACCGAGAATTCACCATGACCGACAAGCCAAGCGCAGAGCAGCAAACCGAAGACCAGCAATTCTGGAAGTTCATCGACGCCCATATCCTGCTGGCCAACGAACAGCTGCAAAACGATCCTGCGCGCGCCAATATCGCCGGTGCAGCCCTGCTGTTTGCCGCCGCCCGCTTCAACTCTTACCTGCTGGCCGCCGGCAGCGGCACGCGTGAGGTCTTCGCCGGACGCAAGGAAGAAGCCGCGCATTATCTGCGCGAGCAGTTCAATAAAATGTTGAGCGATAACCTCGACGATTTCGACACCAACTTCGAGCAGCACCAGAAAGGCCAATAAGCATGAGCACTCCAGAAGCAAACGACAACGACAAGCAATTCTCCGAGATCATCGACGCCTTCGTCGTCCTGGCCAACGACAAGGCCAAGACCACGCCGCCGCAAATGGTGAGTGCTGGCCTGCAGTTCGCCTCCTCGCGTTTCTGCGCCTATCTGCTGGCCGGCACCAGCACCTCGAAAGAGCACTTCCTGGAGCAGAAGGAAGAGGCCATCAAGTACTTCATGGGCCAGTTCGAGCAGATGCTGCGCGATAACGTCACCGACTACGAAAACAACTACGAGCAGTACCAGAACTGGGACGGCTCCAAACCTGCCGAATAAGCGGAACGCATACGAAAAAAGGGCCAGTTCGATGAACTGGCCCTTTTTTATTGTCGCTTGCTACGCCAAGCTTAGCGCTTGCGCGGCGGCGGCAGGTCGGTGCAGACGCCTTCGTAGACTTCAGCAGCCATGCCGATCGACTCGCCCAGGGTCGGATGCGGGTGGATGGTCTTGCCGATATCCACGCCGTCCGCGCCCATTTCGATCGCCAGGGCGATCTCGCCGATCATATCGCCGGCATGGGTGCCGACGATGGCGCCGCCCACGATGCGGTGGGTCTCAGCGTCGAACAGCAGCTTGGTGAAGCCTTCCTCGCGGCCATTGGCCACGGCGCGGCCGCTCGCGGCCCATGGGAAGACGCCCTTCTCCAGCTTGATGCCCTTGGCTTTCGCCTCGTCCTCGGTCAGACCGACCCAAGCCACTTCCGGATCGGTGTAGGCCACCGATGGAATCACCTTGACGTCGAAGTGCGACTTCTGGCCGGCAGCGGCTTCCGCCGCCACGTGGGCTTCGTGCACGGCCTTGTGCGCCAGCATGGGCTGGCCCACCAGGTCGCCGATGGCGAAGATGTGCGGCACATTGGTGCGCATCTGGCTGTCGACCGGGATGAAGCCACGGTCGCCGACAATCACGCCGGCCTTGTCGGCCGCGATCTTCTTGCCGTTCGGGCTGCGGCCCACGGCCACCAGCACCATATCGTAGACCTGCGGTTCCGGTGCGGTGGCGCCGGCTTCGGCGGCTTCGAACGTGACCTTGATGCCTTCCGGCAGGGCTTCCACGCCCACCGTCTTGGTCTTGGTCATGATGCGGTCGAAGCGCTTCTCGTTGTGCTTCTGCCAGACCTTGACGGTGTCGCGGTCGGCACCCTGCATCAGGCCATCCATCATTTCGACCACGTCGATGCGCGCGCCGAAGGTGGAGTACACGGTCGCCATTTCCAGACCGATGATGCCGCCGCCGATCACCAGCATGCGCTTCGGCATGAAGCGCAGTTCCAGCGCGCCGGTGGAGTCGACGATGCGCGGATCTTCCGGCACGAACGGCAGCTTCACCACGGCGGAACCGGCAGCGATGATGGCCTGCTTGAACTGCACGACTTTCTTCGTGCCGTCGGCAGCAGTCACCTCGATGTGGTTAGGGCTGACGAACTGGCCCACGCCCTGCACCACGCTGACCTTGCGCGCCTTGGCCATGCCGGCCAGGCCGCCGGTCATCTTGCCGATCACGCCTTCCTTGTACTTGCGTACTTCGTCGATATCGATCTGCGGCTTGGCGAAGGTGACGCCATGCTTGGACATGGTGGCCGTCTCGTCGATCACGGCCGCCAGGTGCAGCAGCGCTTTGGACGGGATGCAGCCCACGTTCAGGCAGACGCCGCCCAGGGTCGCATAGCGTTCCACGATCACGGTGTTCATGCCCAGGTCGGCGGCGCGGAAGGCGGCAGAGTAGCCGCCAGGGCCGCCGCCCAGCACCATCATGTCGCACTGCACATCGACCTGGCCGCTGTAGCCGCCGGCGGCCGGAGCCACGGCAGGCGCAGCGACGGCAGCCGGTGCAGGAGCCGCAGCAGGCGCCGGTGCGGCTGCCGGAGCAGCAGCGCCAGCGGACGCGCCTTCCTCGACCAGCAACAGCAGCGAGCCTTCACCCACCTTGTCGCCGACCTTGATTTTCAGTTCCTTCACGACGCCGGCATGGGTCGATGGGATTTCCATCGACGCCTTGTCCGACTCCACCGTGACCAGGGACTGGTCGACCTTGATGGTGTCGCCCACCTTGACCATCACCTCAATGACTTCCACTTCCTTGAAGTCGCCGATATTCGGTACTTTTACTTCGGTCATCGCGCGGCCTCCTTACAGCAGGATCTTGCGCATATCGGCCAGAACCTCGGCCAGATACACAGCGAAGCGTGCACCGGAAGCGCCATCGATCACGCGGTGATCGTAGGACAGCGACAGCGGCAGCATCAGGCGCGGCTGGAAGACTTTGCCGTCCCAAACAGGCTTGATGGCCGATTTGGACAGGCCCAGGATCGCCACCTCAGGCGCATTGACGATCGGCGTGAAGGCCGTACCGCCGATGCCGCCCAGCGAGGAGATGGTGAAGCAGGCGCCCTGCATATCGGTCGGTTTCAGCTTGCCTTCGCGCGCTGCCAGCGACAGCTCGCCCATTTCCTGGGCAATCTGCGCCACGCCCTTCTTGTCGGCGTCCTTGATCACCGGTACTACCAGGCCGTTCGGCGTGTCGGCGGCGAAGCCGATGTTGTAGTACTTCTTCAGGATCAGGTTCTCGCCCTTCTCGTCCAGGGACGCGTTGAAGGCCGGGTATTTCTTCAGCGCGGCCACGGATGCCTTGATGACGAAGGCCAGCATGGTCAGCTTGACCGCGTCCTTGATCTTGGCGGTGGCGGCGTTGGAGGTGACGCGGAATTCTTCCAGGTCGGTCACGTCGGCGTCCTCGAACTGCGTCACATGCGGGATCATCACCCAGTTGCGGTGCAGGTTCGGACCACTGATCTTCTTGATGCGCGGCAGCGCCTGCAGCTCGGTCTCGCCGAACTTGCTGAAGTCCAGCGACGGCCATGGCAGCAGGTTCAGGCCAGCACCACCGCCAGCGGCGGCAGCAGCGGCGTTCGGCGCGGCAACCGCGCCGGACATCACGCCCTTGACGAAATTCTGCACGTCCTGCTGGGTGATGCGGCCTTTCGGACCACTGCCCGGCACGCGGCCGATTTCCACGCCCAGTTCGCGGGCGAATTTGCGCACGGACGGCGAAGCGTGAGCCAGCGCGCCGCTGACGGCAGGCGATGCGGCCGGTGCAGGCGCGGCAACCGGTGCAGCGGCCACGGCAGCAACCGGAGCCGAAGCTGCAGCGGCAGGCGCAGGCGCCGCAGCCGGTGCGGCAGCGCCGCCGGTCGCTTCCACGATCAGCACCAGGGAGCCTTCAGCCACCTTGTCGCCAACCTTGACCTTCAGTTCCTTCACCACGCCGGCGTGCGACGATGGGATTTCCATCGACGCCTTATCCGACTCCACGGTGATCAGGGACTGGTCCTTGGCGACGGTGTCGCCGACCTTGACCAGCACCTCGATCACTTCCACTTCCTTGAAGTCGCCGATGTCCGGCACCTTCACTTCGACCGGGCCGGCCGATGCAGCAGGGGCTGCGGCCGGCGCAGGCGCTGCGGCGGCAGGCGCCGGAGCAACTGCGGCCGGGGCCGCGGCTGGCGCCGCTGCGGGAGCGGCGCCAGCGCCATCCGCTTCGATCAGCAGCAGCAGCGAACCTTCCGCGACCTTGTCGCCCACCTTGATCTTCAGCTCTTTCACCACGCCAGCGTGCGAGGACGGAATCTCCATCGAAGCCTTGTCCGACTCCACCGTGACCAGGGACTGGTCCACCTTGATCGTGTCGCCCACTTTCACCATCAGCTCGATGACTTCAACTTCCTTGAAGTCGCCAATATCCGGGACTTTTACTTCCACAATGCTCATAGCGTTCGCTCCGTATTCTCGTTATTGGGTCACCGGATTCGGCTTGTTCGGATTGATACCGTACTTGGCGACAGCCTGCTCGACCACCGAAGCGGCGATCTTGCCTTCGTCGGCCAGCGCTTTCAGCGCGGCGACGGTCACGTAGTAGCGGTTCACCTCGAAGAACTCGCGCAGCTTGGCGCGGCTGTCCGAGCGGCCGAAGCCATCGGTACCCAGCACTTTATAGGTGCGGCCTTTCGGCATGAAGGCGCGGATCTGTTCAGCGAAGGTGCGCATGTAGTCGGTGGTTGCCACGATCGGGCCGCTGGTGTTCTGCAGCAGGCCGGTCACGTAAGGCACGCGCTGTTCCTTGGTCGGGTTGACCATGTTCCAGCGGTCGGCGTCCTGGCCTTCGCGCGCCACCAGGGTCAGCGACGGAGCGGACCAGATGTCGGCGGCGATATTCCAGTCGTTCTTCAGCAGTTCGGCGGCGAAGATCGATTCGCGCAGAATGGTGCCGGAGCCGATCAGCTGCACGCGCTGCTTGGCGTTCTTATCGCCCTCTTGCAGCAGGTACATGCCCTTCAGGATGCCCTCTTCCTGGCCGGCTTTCAGGCCTGGGTGGGCGTAGTTCTCGTTCATCAGGGTGATGTAGTAGAACACGTCTTCCTGTTCGCCCACCATGCGGCGCAGGCCATCCTGCACGATCACGGCCAGTTCGTGGCCGAAGGTCGGGTCGTAAGGCACGCAGTTCGGGATGGTGGCGGCCATGATGTGGCTGTGGCCATCCTCGTGCTGCAGGCCTTCGCCGTTCAGCGTGGTACGGCCGGCGGTGCCGCCCATCAGGAAGCCGCGTGCACGCATGTCGCCGGCAGCCCAGGCCAGGTCGCCGATACGCTGCATGCCGAACATCGAGTAGAAGGTGTAGAACGGAATCATCACGCGGTTGTTGGTCGAGTACGAGGTCGCCGCAGCGATCCACGAGCTCATGCCGCCCGCTTCGTTAATACCCTCTTGCAGGATCTGGCCGGCCTTGTCTTCGCGGTAGTACATCACCTGGTCTTTATCGACCGGCTCGTACAACTGGCCTTGCTGGTTGAAGATGCCGATCTGGCGGAACAGGCCTTCCATGCCAAAGGTACGCGACTCGTCGACCAGGATCGGCACCAGGCGCTGGCCCAGGCTCGGGTCGCGCAGCAGCGCGGTGATGATGCGCACGAAGGACTGGGTGGTGGAGATTTCACGGCCTTCGGCGGTCGGCTCCAGCACGGCCTTGAAGGCGTCCAGGCCCGGCACGGTCAGCTGCTCATCGGCTTTCACGCGGCGCTGCGGCAGGTAGCCGCCCAGGGCCTTGCGGCGCTCGTGCAGGTACTTGATCTCAGGCGCGTCGTCGGACGGCTTGAAGAACGGGATCTCAGCCAGTTTGTCGTCAGGAATAGGAATGTTGAAGCGGTCGCGCATTTCGCGGATCGCCTCGTCGTCCAGCTTCTTGGTCTGGTGGGCGGTGTTGCGCGCCTCGCCCGACTTGCCCATGCCGAAGCCCTTGATGGTTTTCACCAGCAGCACGGTCGGCTGGCCTTTGTGTTCCTGGGCGATCTTGAAGGCAGCGTAAATCTTGTGCGGATCGTGGCCGCCGCGGGTCAGGCGCCAGATGTCGTCGTCGCTCATATTGGCGACCATTTCCAGCAGCTTCGGATGCTTGCCGAAGAAGTGCTTGCGCACGTAGGCGCCATCCTTGGCCTTGTAATTCTGGTATTCGCCGTCGACGGTTTCCATCATTACGCGCTGCAGGATGCCTTCCTTGTCCTGGGCCAGCAGGTTATCCCAGCCCGGACCCCAGATGACCTTGACCACGTTCCAGCCGGCGCCGCGGAAATCGGCTTCCAGTTCCTGGATAATCTTGCCGTTGCCGCGCACAGGGCCGTCCAGGCGCTGCAGATTGCAGTTGACCACGATGACCAGGTTGTCCAGCTTCTCGCGCGCGGCCATGCCGATGGCGCCCATCGATTCCGGTTCATCCATCTCGCCGTCGCCGCAGAAGGCCCAGACTTTACGGCCTTCGGTCTTGGCGATGGAACGCGCGTGCAGGTACTTCAGGAAGCGCGCCTGATAGATCGCCATCAGCGGGCCCAGGCCCATGGACACGGTCGGGAACTGCCAGAAGTCCGGCATCAGTTTCGGGTGCGGATAGGAGGACAGGCCTTTGCCGTCCACTTCGCGGCGGAAGTTCACCAGTTGCTCTTCGGAGAGGCGGCCTTCCAGGAAGGCGCGCGCGTACACGCCGGGCGAGGAGTGGCCCTGGATGTACAGCAGGTCGCCGCCGTGTTCTTCGGTCGGCGCTTTCCAGAAGTGGTTGAAGCCGATGCCCAGCATATTCGCCAGCGAGGCGAAGGAGGACAGGTGGCCACCCAGGTCGCCGTCGGCGCGGTTGGCTTTCACCACCATGGCCATGGCGTTCCAGCGCATCCAGGAGCGCAGGCGCTCTTCATATTCCAGATTGCCGGGGCAATGGGCTTCGAGGTGGGCGGGGATGGTGTTGACGTAGGCGGTATTGGCGGAGAACGGGATTTGCGCGCCGCGGCGGCGGGCCAGATCGACCAGGCGCTCCATCAGGTAGTGGGCGCGGTCCGGGCCTTCCTTCTCCAGCACCGCCTCCAGCGCCTCCAGCCATTCTTTGGTTTCCTGGGCGTCAGGATCGTTGGCGGTTTGGGCCGTGACCTGGTCTAGTTGAGCTGACATGTATCTAGTCTCCTATGTAAGTGGGTGCCCCGCCCGAAACCGTCGCTGTATCGCACTCTCGGAAGGCGCTGTGATTATTTACTAAGACTTTGGCTAAGTGTGAGGATTCTAGCAGTGAATTTACGCTTTTTCAAATTACGGAAGCACATTCCGTATTATGAAATTAATGCTGCAATGCCGCATGGCGTCAGGCTTCCAGTGGTATTGATGGCAGCATCCCACGCGCCAATGGTTTAAACTGGGATCGACACCCGCCACAGGGAGTAAGTCATGAGTAAAAAGTCAAGGAAACACGCTTCGCAGACGCAAGCGCAAACGGCACAGAAGCCGAAGCCATCTGCCGACCCGCCAGGCAAAGGCGTGAACAGCCCGGAGTTCAAAGCCTTTTTTGGCCTCTATAAGAATCGTAAGGACTATGTCGACGGCCTGGAGTACCAGATAAAAATCAGGAACGAATGGGGCTGATCCTTTTCGACACCTGCATCTTGATTGATGCTGGCCACGGCCTTGCAGAGGCTCTGGGAGAGTTAGCCTATTATCCGTCCGCAGATTGGGCCATCAGTAGCATCACCTGGATCGAAATGATAGTGGGAGCCCAAGCCGGGGAAGAAGAAGAGACTGTCAGGTTCCTGCAAACCTTCCAGATACTGGAACTGGATCAAGCTATTGCCGCCAAGGCGGCCGCGATCCGCCGTCACAGCGTACGGTCTACTCCCAAAATCGCCCTGGCCGATGCGATCATTCTGGCCACAGCCAAGGTGCACGGCTTGACCGTCATCACCCGCAATACGCGCGACTTCAAGGGTAAGAACGTCCGCATTCCCTACGAGCTAAGGCCCAGCACTACGTTTTCGGTAGTGAATATCGCGCCGCCGCCCTAAAAATTTCCGCCTTAGCCCTCCGCCCTTCCCTCTGCCCGGCATACGGTTCAGAGGGCGGCGGCTTTATAATGGCGTTTTTACTTCCCACCCACCATAAATCATGTCTGCACAACTGATCGACGGAATTGCCCTCTCCCAAAAACTGCGCGCTGAAATCGCTGAACGCGCCGCCGCCCTCACCGCCCAGGGCCGCCAGCCTGGCCTGGCCGTGATCCTGGTCGGCGAAGACCCGGCCAGCCAGGTCTATGTACGCAACAAGGTCAAGGCTTGCGGCGACGTCGGCATCCATTCCGTGATGGAAAAGTATGATGCCGACCTGAGCGAAGCGGCCCTGCTGGAGCGCATTGCGGCCCTGAACGCCGATCCAAGCATCCACGGCATCCTGGTGCAGATGCCCCTGCCCAAGCACATCAATCCGCATAAAGTGATCGAAGCCATCGCCACCAGCAAGGACGTGGACGGCTACTCGGTGCTGAGCGCGGGCGAGCTGATGACCGGCCTGGAAGGCTTCCGTCCCTGCACCCCCTATGGCTGCATGAAGCTGATCGAATCGACCGGCACCGACCTGCGCGGCAAGCACGCCGTGGTGATCGGCCGCAGCAATACCGTGGGCAAGCCGATGGCCCTGCTGCTCTTGCAAGCCAACGCCACCGTCACCATCTGCCATAGCGCAACGCCGGACCTGGGTCTGTACACCCGCCAGGCCGACGTGATCGTGGCCGCCGTCGGCCGCCGCAACACGCTGACCGCCGACATGGTCAAGCCGGGCGCCCTGGTGATCGACGTCGGCATGAACCGCGACGAGAACGGCAAGCTGTGCGGCGACGTGGACTTTGCCCATCTCAAGGAAGTGGCTTCGCACATCACGCCGGTACCGGGTGGCGTGGGTCCGATGACCATTACCATGCTGCTGATGAACACTATCGAGTCGGCCGAGCGCGGCTAAGCAGCAGCGCGCAGCCGGCCCTAAAAGGATAACCATGACTAACGATGCCCTGAACAATCCCCTGCTGGACTTCTCCAGCCTGCCCCGCTTCGATGCGATCACGCCGGAACACGTCACTCCTGCCATCGAGCATCTACTGGAGCTGAACCGGGCCGCCGTCGCGCGGCTGGAGGCTTCCGCCGAGCAAGTGACGTGGGAGAACTTCGTGGCCCCGCTGGAGAACGCGACCGAGCAACTGGGCCGCGCCTGGAGCATCGTCAGTCACCTGAACAATGTGGTCGACACACCCGAGCTGCGCGCCGCGTATAACGACAACCTGCCGAAAGTGACCGAGTTCTGGACTGCCCTGGCCCAGAATGAGACGCTGTTCGCCAAATACAAGGCGATCAAGGCCAGCGCCGCGTTTGCCGGCCTGTCGCCGGCGCGCCAGCGCATCATCGACAATGCAATCCGCGATTTCCGCATGGGCGGTGCCGAACTGCCCGCCGACAAGAAAGAACGTTTCGCCGCCATCCAGGAAGAGCATGCCGCAACCTCGACACGTTTCTCGGAAAACGTGCTGGACGCCACCAATGACTGGAAACTGCTGATCGCCGACGCGGCCGGGCTGTCCGGCGTGCCCGACGATGTGAAGGCTGCCGCCAAGGCCCTGGCCGAAAAAGACGGCCAGCAAGGTTTCCAGTTCAGCCTGCATTTCCCGTCCTATTACCCGCTGCTGCAATTTGCCGACAGCCGCGCGCTGCGCGAACAGGTCTACCGCGCCAACGCCACCAAGGCTTCCGAGCTGGGCGAGGCGTTCAGCGAACGCGAGAAGTGGGACAACAGCCAGAATATTGTCACCCTGCTCAAGCTGCGCGCCGAAGAAGCGCATCTGCTGGGCTATGCCAACTTTGCCGAAGTATCGCTGGTGCCGAAGATGGCGCAAAGCCCGGAGCAGGTGATCGGCTTCCTGGAAGACCTGGCCAGGCGCGCCCGTCCTTATGCCGAACGGGACCTGGCCGAGTTGCGCCAGTTTGCCCAGGAAGAACTGGGCATCACCGACCTGCAAGCCTGGGACCTGCCCTATGCTTCCGAAAAGCTGCAGGAGCGCCGCTATGCCTTCTCGGCCCAGGAGGTAAAGCAATACTTCCCCGAACACAAAGTCATCGACGGCCTGTTCCACCTGGTGCAGTCGCTGTTCTCGGTCAGCATCGTGCGTGACCAGGCCAGCACCTGGCATCAGGATGTCCGCTTTTACCGCATTGAACGCGATGGCAAGCTGATCGGCCAGTTCTACCTCGACCTGTATGCGCGCGCCGGCAAGAGCGGCGGTGCCTGGATGGACGATGCCCGCGGCCGCCGCGTCGAGCAGGGCAAGCTGCAGACGCCGGTTGCTTACCTGACCTGTAACTTCACCGAACCGGCCGTGATCGATGGTCAAACCCAACCTTCGCTCTTCACGCACGACGAAGTCATCACCCTCTTCCACGAGTTCGGCCATGGCCTGCACCATATGCTGACCCTGGTCGATGAACTGGGCGTGTCCGGCATTTCCGGCGTCGAGTGGGATGCGGTGGAGCTGCCATCCCAGTTCATGGAAAACTTCTGCTGGGAATGGGAAGTGCTGAACCATATGACGGCCCATGTGCAGAGCGGCGAAGCGCTGCCGCGCCAGCTGTACGAGAAGATGCTGGCGGCAAAGAATTTCCAGTCCGGCCTGCAGACGCTGCGCCAGGTCGAGTTCTCGCTGCTCGATATGCATCTGCACTACGATTACGATCCGGCCGGCGGCCAGACCGTACAGGACATGATCGACGCCGTGCGCCGCCAGTTCTCCGTGGTGGTGCCGCCCGCCTTCAACCGCTTCCTGAATTCCTTCGGCCACATCTTCGCCGGTGGTTATGCGGCCGGCTATTACAGCTATAAATGGGCCGAGGTGCTGTCGGCCGATGCCTATGCCGCTTTCGAGGAAGCGGCGGCCCTGGGCGGCGGCGCACTCACCACCGAAACCGGACGCCGCTTCCAGAAGGAGATCCTGGCCGTCGGTGGTTCGCGTCCGGCGCTGGAATCGTTCACCGCCTTCCGCGGCCGCGAACCGAGCATCGACGCGCTGCTGCGCCACAGCGGCATGGCGGCCTGAGGCATGTGATGCGCGCCGCCCTTACCCTTCTGCTGCTTCTGGCCGCCGGCACGGCCGGCGCCCAGATGTATAAGTGGAAGGATGCCAAGGGCGTCACCCATTACAGCGACACGCCGCCACCGGCCTCGGCCAAACAGGCCGAGATCAAGAACTTTAATAGCGCGCCGGGCGCGGACCTGCCTGCCCTGCTGGCCGAGGTGGCACGCAGCCATCCGGTGGTGCTGTACACGGCGGCCGATTGTGCCGCCTGCGCCGAGGGACGCGCCCTGCTGCAGGCGCGCGGCATTCCCTACAGCGAGAAAACCGTCAGCACGGTGGAGGATCACGCGGTGCTGAAGAAAGCCGGCAGTGCCGGCCAGCTGCCGCTGCTGCTGGTCGGGCAGAATAAGCAGATCGGCTTTGAAACGGCGACCTGGGATGGGCTGCTGAATTCGGCAGGCTATCCCGCCAATTCGGCCCTGCCGCCCGGCTACCGCAATCCCCCCGCGAGCAGTGCCGCGCCGCGCCGTCCCTCGGCAGCCGAGCGCGAGCGGCAAGCGCAGGAAGCGGCCCGCGCCGCCGCCGAGGAGGAAGCGCGCAGCAAGCGTCCGCCGCCGCCCGCCAACGCGCCACCGGATTTCCAGTTTTAAGATGAGCACCATGACCCGTATCGACTTTCACAGCAATGTCCCCGACAAGATCGCCTACGCCTGCCGCCTGCTGCGCAAGGCCAGCGCGGCGCGCAACCACGTGGTGGTGATGACCGAAGATGCTGCCCAGATGGCGGAACTTGACGCCGCCCTGTGGACGTTTTCGGCTACCGACTTCCTGCCCCACGTGAGCGTGGACAATCCGCTGGCACCCGACACGCCCATCGTGCTGGCCTGCAGCGATGACAGCGAGCTGCCGGCGGCCGACCTGCTGGTCAATCTGGCGCGGCGCGCGCCGGCCCAGTTCGAGAATTTCCCGCGCCTGATCGAAGTCGTCGCCAGCGACGAGGCCGACACAGCCGCCGGCCGCCAGCGTTTCGTGGCGTATAAGCGACAGGACTTCCAGCCCAGCCACCTGACCATCGGCGCCCCAACATGAGCAGCCCATTCGATTCCAGCATCCCGGTTCTGACCGAAGTTTTGCGCGATACGCCGCCCGCCGCCGCGGAGAGCAGCAGCCACGCCGCACCGGCGCATGGCACGGAGCGCACCACGGCGCCAAGCGCGTTCAGCCACGACGCCGATCCCGCCGCCGCGCAGGACGCGGCACTGGGCAGCCTGGACGCTGCCGGCTGGGAACAGCTGGAACGCCGCCTCGCCGAACGCATCCTGCAACAGCTGCAATCGCGCGTGGATTTCGTACTGGAACAGCGCATCAAGGACAGCATGGCCGAGGTACTGAACCATGCCCTGCTCGGTCTGACCCAGGAAATCCGCAGCGGCCTGCACAGCACGCTGAATCAGGTAGTCAGCCGTGCCGTCACCCAGGAACTGGCCCATCTGCAAGCGCGTAAAAAATAAGGCGCACCACACACTCCGGTGTTGGCTATTGGCACGGCTTCAAGAATGAAATAAGCTCAAGTTCCCGCTTTGCGACAGCGGGGATTTGATGTACCTTGTTGCCTGTACAATTTTTACAAGCTGTCCACGAGACACTGCCGATTTCATAACACTGGAGAATGTTTATGTCGTTCAAAACCAAGCTCATTCCGTTTGCCATTGCGATGGCGTTTGCCGGCGGCGCCGGCGCGCAGGAAGTTGTGAAGATCGGTCACGTGGGTCCGGTATCCGGCCCCTCCTCCCACCTCGGCAAAGACAATGAGAACGCCGCCAAAATGGCCGTGGAGGATTTGAACGGCAAAGGCTTCAAGATCAACGGCAAAGCCGTCAAATTCGTGCTGCAGCTGGAAGACGACGGCGCCGACCCGAAACAGGGCACCTCGGTCGCGCAGAAGCTGGTCGACGCCAAGGTCAACGGCGTGATCGGCCACCTGAACTCCGGCACCACCGTCCCGGCTTCCAAGATTTACTTCGACGCCGGCATCCCGCAAATTTCGCCGGCCGCCACCTCGCCGCAATACACCAAGCAAAACTTCAACACCGCCTTCCGCGTGGTGGCGAATGACAACAAGCTGGGCGGCACCCTGGGCGCCTACGCCGTGCAGAAACTGAGCGCCAAGAAAATCGCCGTGGTCGACGACCGCACCGCCTACGGTCAGGGCGTGGCCGACGAGTTCGTCAAAGGCGCGAAAAAAGCCCTGCCCGGCGTGCAGATCGTGGACAAACAGTTCACCACCGACAAAGCCAGCGATTTCACTGCCATCCTGACCAGTATCAAGGCGAAAAACCCCGATCTGATCTTCTTCGGCGGCATGGACTCGGTCGGCGGCCCGATGCTGCGCCAAATCAAGGCACTCGGCATCAAAGCCAAATTCATGGCTGGCGACGGCACCTGCACCGAACCGCTGGCCCGCCTGGCCGGCGCCGACGCCGTGAACGGCATCGTCACCTGTGCCGAAGCCGGCGGCGTGATGCCCGACCAGCAGAAAGCCATGGACGACTTCCGCGCCCGCTACAAGCAAAAATATGGCCAGGAAGTGCAGCTGTACGCGCCGTACGTCTATGACGCCGTGATGACCATGGCCACCGCCATGGCTGACGCCAAATCGGCTGAGCCGGCCAAATACCTGCCGTATCTGGCCAAGGTCAAATACCAGGGCGTCACCGGTCTGATCACCTTCGATGCGAAAGGCGACATCAAGGATGGCGCCCTGACCCTGTTCCACTACGTGGACGGCAAGAAGACCAAGATGGAAGTCGTGAAATAAGCAGCGACATCAACGCCGTAAAAAGCAAAAGCCGGGGAAACCCGGCTTTTTTCATGCATTTAAGGCTAACTCAGATCATTTTTGAGTCAGAATCCATTTCACCAGCGTGCGCGCCTCAGCCTCGCTCACTTGTGGATTGGCCGGCATCGGAATCGCGCCCCAGGTACCGGAACCGCCCTTCATCACTTTCTGCACCAGCTTGGTTTCAGCGTCCTTCTGGCCCGCGTACTTCGCCGCCACGTCCTTGTAAGCAGGACCGACCAGCTTGTTCGCAACCGCGTGGCAAGCCATACAGTTCTTAGCCTTGGCCAGATCGGCGTTAGCCAGAGCTGCCTGGGAAGCGAATGCAGAAACCACAACAGCACCAACCATCAGAATACGTTTCATCTTTCTCTCCAAAATAAAACCCACGCCATTCTACCGTGTTTTGCAGAATCCGAAGGATGCTCCGACAACGGGCGATTATGGGGCGCGGTTGACGGCGCGGGGCGCTATTCCTCCCAGAAAATCGTAATGTTTTGTAAGATGGAAGCAGGAGGAAAGCTGCCATGCCCATCATCATCCTGATTGCCGCGCTCTGCGCGCTACGCTACTTCGAAGTCTGGCGTTTTGCCGAGCTCTCCTGGTGGTGGATAGTGGGGCTGATGGCACTCGCCTTCCTCTGGTTCGAATTCCTCGAACCCATGCTCGGTCTCGACAAGCGCAAAGCCCACAATATCGACGAACAGCGCCGCAAAGACCGCGTCAAAAAGAATTTCGACAAAACCCGCAAATAAACCCTTTGCGCCAAATCAAACAATGTCTAACCCTGGTGTCAGGCACCGGAGTCGGACATTCTTTGATTTAGATCAGCAAATGTCCTACCTTCGTGCCTGACACCAGGGTGGGACATTTACTGATTTAGATCAAACGGGGTTAGCGCTTGAGCTGGCTGAGGTCGCGGACAGCGCCGCGGTCGGCGGAGGTGGTCAGGGCGGCGTAGGCTTGCAGGGCTTGCGATACGAGACGCTCGCGGTTCACGGGTTGCCAGGCATCCTTTCCACGCGCCTCCATGGTAGTGCGGCGATTTGCCAGCTCGGCATCGCTGATACGCAGGCTGATTTTGCGGGCGGGGATGTCGATGTCGATCAGATCGCCCTCTTCCACCAGGCCGATGGCGCCCCCTTCGGCCGCTTCGGGGGAGGCGTGGCCGATCACCAGGCCGGATGAGCCGCCGGAAAAGCGTCCGTCGGTCAGCAGGGCGCAGGCTTTGCCCAGGCCTTTGGATTTGATGTAGGAGGTGGGATACAGCATTTCCTGCATGCCGGGGCCGCCTTTCGGGCCTTCGTAGCGGATGATGACGACGTCGCCCGCCTGCACGGTGTCGCCCAGGATGCCTTCCACCGCCGCGTCCTGGCTTTCGAATACTCGCGCCTTGCCGCTGAATGTGAGAATGCTTTCGTCAACGCCGGCCGTTTTCACGATGCAGCCGTTTTCCGCCAGATTACCGTACAGGACAGCCAGGCCGCCGTCCTGCGAATAGGCGTGGGCCTTGTCGCGGATGCAGCCGCTGCTGCGGTCGGCATCGTACGAGGCATAGCGTTCGGCTTGCGAGAAGGCGACCTGGGTCGGCACGCCACCCGGCGCGGCACGGAAGAGCTGGTGCACGGCCGGATCGTCGCTGCGCTTGATATCGTATTTTTCGATGGCTTCACCCAGGCTCCTGCTGTGCACCGTGGGCAGCGAGGTGTCGAGCAGGCCGGCGCGCGCCAGTTCGCCGAGGATGGCGATGATGCCGCCCGCGCGGTGCACGTCTTCGATATGGTATTTGTCGGTCATCGGCGCCACCTTGCACAGGCAGGGCACTTTGCGCGAGATGCGGTCGATATCGGCCATGCTGAACTCCACCTGCGCCTCATGCGCGGCGGCCAGCAGGTGCAGCACGGTGTTGGTGGAGCCGCCCATCGATACGTCCAGCGCCATGGCGTTTTCAAACGCGGCCTTGGTGGCGATGCTGCGCGGCAGGACGGCAGCGTCGTCCTGCTCGTAGTAGCGACGCGCCAGGTCGACCACCAGGCGGCCCGCCTGCAGGAACAGTTCCTTGCGGTCAGCGTGGGTGGCGACGATGGTGCCATTGCCCGGCAGGGACAGGCCGAGCGCCTCGGTCAGGCAGTTCATCGAGTTGGCGGTGAACATGCCGGAGCAGGAACCGCAGGTGGGACAGGCGGAACGCTCCACCTCCGCCACATCGGCGTCGGACACACTGGCGTCGCCCGCCTTGATCATGGCGTCGATCAGATCGAGCTTGATGACCTGCTGGCCGCCGTTGACGACCTTGACCACCTTGCCCGCCTCCATCGGCCCGCCCGACACGAAGACCACGGGAATGTTCAGGCGCATGGCGGCCATCAGCATGCCCGGCGTGATCTTGTCGCAGTTGGAGATGCAGACCATGGCGTCGGCGCAGTGGGCATTCACCATGTATTCGACCGAGTCGGCGATCAGGTCGCGCGAAGGCAGCGAATACAGCATGCCGCCGTGGCCCATGGCGATGCCGTCGTCGACGGCGATGGTATTGAATTCTTTTGCCACGCCGCCGGACGCTTCGATCTCGCGCGCGACCAGCTGGCCCAGATCCTTCAGGTGCACGTGGCCGGGCACGAACTGGGTGAAGGAGTTGACCACGGCGATGATGGGCTTATCGAAGTCGCCATCTTTCATGCCGGTGGCGCGCCACAGGGCGCGGGCGCCGGCCATATTGCGGCCGTGGGTGGTGGTGCGTGAACGGTATTGGGGCATGCCAGTCTCCTCGGTAAGACCATCAGATTGCCTTGCGCCGGACCCAGTGTCAAATATATCATTCCAACTCCAGTGATTCGCCATACATATCACAGAATGCATATCGAACTGCGCCAGCTGCGCTATTTTCTTACCGTGGCCGAGGAATTGCACTTCGGCCACGCCGCCAAGCGTCTGCATATGACGCAGCCGCCACTTTCGCAAGCCATCCAGGGCTTGGAAGAGCTGCTGGGCGCCCGCCTGTTTGAGCGCAACCGGCGCGGCGTTGCGCTGACCCCGGCCGGTGACGCCCTGCTGCCCGAGGCGCGCCGCCTGCTCGATCAGGCGCTGGAGCTGCCTGCCATCGTGCAGCGCGCGGCGGCGGGCGAAGCGGGACGGCTGTCGCTGGCTTTCGTCTCATCCGCCGACTACAGCGTGCTGCCGCCCTTCCTGCGCGCCTACCGCAGCGCCTATCCCCAGGTGCAGATCCGCCTGCAGGAAGCGACTTCCGACTTGCAGCTCGATGAGCTGCTGCACGGCCGCATCGATGCCGGCCTGCTGATTCCGCCCTTGCCGGAAAGAGCTAAGGCCGAGCTGGAATACCTGCCCGTGCTGAGCGAGCCGCTGATCCTGGCCGCGCCGGCCGATCTGGCGGGTCTGCCGTCCGAGGGCGCGATCGATCTGGCCGCGCTGCCGCCGCTGCCCCTGATCGTCTTCCCGCGCGCCATTTCGCCGGGCTTGCACGACGCGATTCTGGCGGTTTTCCGCGCCGCAGGCATCACGCCCGCCATCGGCCAGGAGGCGATCCAGATGCAGACCATTGTCAGCCTGGTATCGGCTGGCATGGGTATCGCACTTGTGCCACAATCGGTCTCGAACCTGCGCCGCCCCGGGGTAGAATACCGCCCGCTGAGGCAGTCCACGCCCCTGGTCGAAACCGGCCTGGCCTGGCGCCGCGACAATGCCTCGCCCGTGCTGCGCGGCTTTTTGGAATTACTGAGAAAGAGAGTCTAGATGCTGATCCACCCGATGCCCGATCCGGTTGCCTTTTCGCTGGGACCCGTCCAGATCCACTGGTATGGCCTGATGTATGTACTGGCCTTCGCCATGTTTCTGGCGCTGGGCCGCCTGCGCGTAAAGCAGCCGCATATCGCCGCCCAGGGCTGGAAGCCCGAGGATCTGGACGATATGCTGTTCTACGGCATGCTGGGCGTGGTGGTCGGCGGCCGTCTGGGCGAAGTGATTTTCTACCGTCCCGAATTCTTCCTGGCCAATCCGATCGAGATTTTCAAGGTCTGGCATGGCGGCATGAGCTTCCACGGCGGCTTCCTCGGCGTGCTGCTGGCCATGTGGCTGTGGTCGCGCAAGGCCAAGCGCAATCTGCTCGACGTGTATGACTTCATCGCGCCGCTGGTGCCGCTCGGCTATGCCGCCGGCCGCATCGGCAATTTCATCAATGCCGAGCTGCCGGGCCGCGTCGCCGATCCTTCCCTGCCCTGGGCCATGATCTGGCCGAATGTGGATGCGTTGCCGCGCCATCCTTCGCCGATCTACCAGGCCCTGATCGACGGCCTGCTGGTGTTTGCGATTCTGTGGCCGTTCGCGCGCAAGGCACGTCCACGCCTGGCCGTGGGCGCCATGTTCACGCTGCTGTATGGCTGCGCGCGCTTCTTCACCGAGTATTTCCGCACGCCGGACTATGAAGTGCATTTCGCCGGCGTCACCATTACTTCGGGCCAGCTGCTGTCGCTGCCGATGATTGCCGCCGCGCTGCTGATGCTGCTGTGGTCCTATAAATATAGCGCCGGCGCCAAGCCCGCCCACGCCTGAGACAATGAGCAAGAAGACTATTCCCATCCGCGCCTATGACAAGCCGGCCGGCGGTTTCGGCTCGCTGCACGGCACGGCCAAGGCCCTGACTAGCAACGGACCGTATCCGGCGCTGGCGACCTTGCCGCGCCTGAACCAGCCGCAGGGCGTGGATTGCCCCGGCTGCGCCTACCCCGACTCGCCCAGCAGCAAATCGGTGGACTTTTGCGAGCAAGGCGCCTGGGCCATCGCCCACGAAGGCAGCAAGGCGCGCGCCACGCCGGCCTATTTCGCCGAGCATACGCTGGGCGCCCTGCGCGGCATGGAGAACTGGGAACTGGAAGCGGCCGGACGCCTGACCGCGCCCATGCTGTACGACGCGGCCAGCGACACCTACCGCGAAACCAGTTGGGAACAGGCTTTCGAGCTGGCCAGCGGGCGCCTGCGCGCGCTCGGCCCGCAACGCACCGTGTTCTACACCTCGGGACGCAGCAGCAATGAGGCGGCCTTCCCCTACCAGCTGTTTGCGCGCGCCTTCGGCACCAATAATCTGCCCGATTCGTCCAACTACTGCCACGAATCGTCGGGCCAGGCGCTGACCATGTCCATCGGCGTGGGTAAATCCACTGTCACGCGCGAGGACTTCGAACATGCCGAGGCGATTTTCAGCTTCGGCCACAATCCCGCCTCGAACCACCCGCGCATGCTGGGCGATCTACGCGAGGCGAAAAAACGCGGCTGCAAGATCGTCATCTTCAATCCCATGTTCGAGCGCGGGCTGGAGGAATTCGCCGATCCGCAGTCGCCCACCGAACTGCTGAGCGGCCATGGTACCAAGCTGGCCGACGCCTACTTCCAGGTGCGCGTGGGCGGCGATCTGGCGGCCATCACCGGCATCGCCAAGGCCGTGCTGGAACGCGATGCGCTGGACCGCGCTTTTATCGCGGAACATACCGACGGTTTCGACGCTTTCGTCGCCGTCATGCAGCAGCAATCCTGGGCTGACATCGAACAGGCCAGCGGCCTGACGCGCGCCCAATTGAATGAGGCGGCCGATTACTACATCGCGTCCAACGCCACCATCTCGGCCTGGTGCATGGGCCTGACGCAGAATGAATTCGCCATCGAGACCTTGCAGATGCTGGTCAACCTGACGCTCCTGCGCGGCAATGTGGGCAAGCCCGGCGCCGGCCTGATGCCGGTGCGCGGCCACTCGAATGTGCAGGGCGACCGCACGGTGGGCATCACCAACAAGCCCAAGGCCGAATGGCTGGCCGGCCTGGAACGCGTGTTCGGCTTTACGCCGCCGGCCCAGCCGGGACTGGACGCGGTGGGCGCCATCAAGGGCTTGATCGATGGTTCGGTACAGGGCTTCGTCGGCCTGGGAGGCAATTTCGCCGTGGCGGGGCCGGACAGCCCGCGCGTGCTGGATGCGCTGGGCAAGACCGAGCTGACGGTGCATATCGCCACCAAATTGAATCGCACCCACCTGTACCCCGGCCGCCTTGGCCTGCTGCTGCCCTGCCTAGGCCGCACGGAGCTGGACGACCAGTCGGGCGACGCGCAATTCGTCAGCGTGGAAGACACGGCCAGCGTGGTGCATTCTTCCACCGGCCGCAACCGCCCTGCCAGCGATCTGCTGCGCTCCGAGCCTTATATCGTCAGCGAACTGGCGCGACGCACCCTGCCCCCTTTGAACATCGACTGGCAAGGCATGGGCGGCAATTACGATCTGACGCGCAAGCTGATCGAACAGGTGGCGCAAGGCGCCGTCAGCGGCTTCGAAAACTACAACGAAAAGATCCGCCAGCAGCGCGGCTTCCGCCTGCCGAATACGGCCGGTGAACGCATCTGGAAAACCGCCACCGGCAAGGCGCGCTTCATCGCCCACGCCCTGCCGTCGGAAACCATCATGTCGCGTGCCCGTGCCCAGTACGGCGATAAGGTGCTGTGCCTGGCGACGATCCGTGCCCACCGCCAGTACAACACCACCGTCTACCGCGACCCGAAAGGGGAAGTGGACCGCTATCGCGGCGTGCACGGCTCGCGCAAGGTGCTGTTCGTTGGCCCCGAAGTGCTGCGCCGCCTCGGCTTCAGCGACGGCGAGCTGGTGACGGTGCGCGCCGCCGCACCGGACGGCATCGAGCGCAAGGTGGAAGGCATACGCCTGATCGAATACGCGCTGCAGGGCGACGACGTGATCGGCTACTTCCCCGAGCTGACGCCGCTGATCTCACCCGAACTGGTGGCGCGCGGCTCGAATACGCCGGCCTTCAAGCAAGTGCCGGTGCTGCTGGAGAAAGCCTGATGCAGGACGCAGCGGCGCGCCGACCGGCGCGGCCGCCAGCGTCGGGCTGTCGGCTTACGGCAGCACCGCCTTTTAGTGGAAAGCCTTCCACAGCATATATGCAGCCAGGAAGTAGAGGATGACGGCAAACACCTTGCGCAGCGTGGCCACCGGCAGGCGATGTGCGGTGCGCGCGCCGAGCGGCGCCATGCTCATGCTGGCGGCGACGATCACCAGCAGGGCCGGCACATAAATGAAGCCCAGCGAGTGCTCCGGCAGTCCCGGCTCGCCCCAGCCGAAGTAGATATTCGACAGCGTGCCGGCCAGCGCAATCGGAAAGCCCAGCGCCGCGCTGGTGGCCACCGCGTTGTGGATCTTCACATTGCACCAGCTCATGAACGGCACCGAGAGAAAGCCACCGCCCGCACCCACCAGTCCCGACACCACGCCAATCGCGCCGCCGGCGGCGAACATGCCGCCCGTACCGGGCAGCTCGCGCGCGGCGGAAGGCTTTTTACCCAGCAGCATCTGCGTTGCGGAGAAAGTAATGAAGATGCCGAAGAACAGCGCCAGCGCCGAGGAGTTCATCTGCTTGGCGATCCACGGCCCCACCCAGGAACCGAGCACGATGCCCGGCGTCAGCAGGGCCACAATGCGCCACTGCACCGCCTTCATCTTGTGATGGGCGCGCACCGAGGATACCGAGGTAAACAGGATCGTCGCCAGCGAGGTGGCAATCGCCATATGCACCACCAGCTCGGGTGCGAAACCGCGCGCGGTGAAGATCATCGTGATGAAAGGCACCAGCACCATGCCGCCACCTATGCCCAGCAGACCCGCTGCAAAACCGCCTGCCGCGCCCATGGCCAGCAGGATCAAAACCAGTCCCCAATCCATCAGCTTTGTTTACTCCTTGAGCAGCGTGGCGATGGTCTTCCACTGTCCCGGCGTGACGGGCGTGATCGACAGGCGGCTGCCTTTCTGCAGCACAACCATATCCTCCAGCTGGTCAATGGTGCGCAGCTCGGCCAGCGGCAACAGGCGGGTTTTGCGCAGCGCTTTCACGTCCACGCAAATCCAGCGCGGCTCTTCGCGCTTGGCCTTGGCGTCGTAATAGTGGCTGGAGGGATCGAACTGCGTATCGTCGGGATAGGGTGTGCTCACCACTTCGGCGATGCCGGCGATACCCGGTTGCGGGCAGCTGGAATGGTAGAACAGTACGCCGTCGCCCGGCTGCATGCCGTCGCGCATGAAGTTGCGCGCCTGGTAGTTGCGCACGCCGAACCAGGGTATGGTCTGTTTTGGCGCGGCCAGCACATCGTCGATGCTGATTTCGTCCGGCTCGGACTTCATCAACCAATATCGCATAAGCCTTCCTCCCGAAACGGTGGACGTAAAAAAACGGTTGCGCATCGTGAGATGCAGGCAACCGTTTCTCGGAATAAGTGCCCCGCCTGTGCCGCTATGCCGGCATCCCGAACCTTACGGTTCAAGGTGGTTGCAGTTAGTTCAGCTTCGGGTTCATCGGACTAGCGACGCTCACGCCCGCCGAGCAAATTCCCGCAACCGATGCATGTAAATGGTTCAAGGAATATATGACAATCGCGAACACTGCAGGGTGACAGCAGTTTACTCCTCCCGCTTCCGCAAAGGAAGCCCTTTCGGCCAATTAGAAGAGATTTTCTTGCGGGGTCAGGGCGCCGTCCAGCACCTTCTGCATGGCAGCGATCTTTTGCTGCACTTCCAGCAGCGACATATCGGACAGCGGGCCTTGCGGCGATTTCGCCGTGAGGAATTCGGCGGCCATGCCGAGGGCGGCCATCACCGCGATACGGTCATTGCCCTTGATTTTGCCGGCATCGCGGATGCCCGACATTTTCTTGTCCAGCAGGCTGGCCGCTTCGCGCAGCGCGCGCTCCTCGCCTTCCTTGCAGGCCAGCCGATAGGGCTGGCCCATGATGCTGACATCCAGCTGTATCATTGCTCACCTTTCGGGGCAGCCGCTTCAATGGTCCCATAGCCCGCAGGTGGCACGTCCATCACGGCACCTTCCAGCGGCGGGATTTTCTCCAGCAAAGCCAGAACGCGCGCATGAGCCTCGCCCAAACGGCGTTGATTATCGATGCTCTCGGCAACGAGGGCGGCATTGGCCTGGCGCAGCTGCGAATTCTCGCGGCGCAGCGTGTGGGTCAGCTCGGCCAGTTGGTCGATTTTGTCGGAAAGTTCTTGGAAGTCTGAAATCATCCCGCAACTATAGGGCGGCAAGTTAAGGCGCGTCAACCGAATCCCGCGCCTGTCAACAATTTTTTTCTTATGACGGGCAATGCGCTCGAACCGGCCAAGGCAAGCCAGTACGCCGCCGGCCGATAAAGACCGTCATTGTACCAGCTTGCCTATGCCGCTTACGCCGCGTCAGGCATGCTGCACGCCCACCAGCTGCACGGCGCTGCTGCCGCCCGTGATGGAAGCCTGCAGCAGATCGGCGAAGTCGTGCAGACGGTCGGCGGTCCAGGCGGACGCCATCTCATACGCGCCACCGCCCTGCTCCGCCTGCGCCACCAGCTGCGCCATGCTGAGCGCGGCCACGGTCTTGCCGCTGGCGTCCACCAGGTCCAGTTCCTGAACATTGACCTTGGCGTAATCGGCCACGGTCAGGCGGGCGTAGGACTTGCCGTCGTCGACGTAGTTGATGACCAGGTCGGAACCGTCAATATTGGTCTTCACCTTGTCGGCGCTCATCGCCACTTTCGAGAACAGCTTATTGGCGCTGAACTTGAGGATGTCGTTACCGCCGGCCGTTTCGTGGATAGTGTCCTTGCCGTCGCCCATGGACATCACGTACACGTCTTTGCCATCGCCGCCGTACAGGTCATCGTTACCCATGCCGCTGTAGAAGGTATCGTCGCCGGCACCGCCGAACAGGCGGTTATTGCCCGCATACTTATAGCCCAGGGTGTAGGCCAGCAGGCCGGCGATGAAGAAGTCCGCGCCCTTGAATTCGCTCAGGTGCAGATTCACGCCCAGGGTCTTGCCCAGCCAGTCGACGCCGTCGCCGCTGGCGTTGGAGGCGGTCTTCAGCGCATCGCCCAGCCAGGACGCCGCATCCGACAGCGCCGTGCCCACGTCAGCGTCGGCCACCGCGTCCACGCCGCTGCCGATGCCGTTGATGGCCGAGTTCAAGCCGCCCTTGGCCGTGTTCAGCGCGTTCTTCAGCGGATTGGCGATATCGAAATCGGCCGAGGACAGGCCCGCAGCATTGGCGATGCCCACCACGGCATCATTACCTGCCTTGTTCAGGCCATCGGCCAACTGGCCGGCATTGGCTGTCGCCTTGTTCAGCTCCGACTTCATATTGGTGGCGACGCTATTCCAGCCCTTGCTGAGCTCTTCGCCCAGCGCCGTGTTCAGGTATTTAGTCACGGCGTCAAAGCCCGCGCCCGCATCCTTCCACACGCCGTTCAGGGTGTTGGCCTTGCCCACCAGCAGATGGTCGATCACGCCCCAGCCCAGGCCCATCATGGTATCGTTGCCCTTGCCACCGCCCACATAGCTGCCGGCGTTGGTGGCGAAGATAGTGTCGTCGCCGTCACCGCCGACGATCACATTGCCGACCAGGTTCAGCTTGCCCAGCTCACCCTTGGACAGCGCGCCATACTGCGAGCGGATGAAATTGGCATTCATGGCCGCGCCCACCCAGTCGCCCGCCGACTCGTAATCGTTTTCCACGATGGCTTCGGCAGCGTTGAACACGGTGATCTCGGCCAGGCCGATGATGGTGTCGTTGCCGGCGCCGCCCACCGCCACATTGTTCTGGCCCGAAGAGACGATCAGGTCATTGCCATTGCCGCCCATGCCGATGGTGGTGGTGCCGGCCAGGATCATGGTGTCGTTGCCGTCGCCGGCGTGGACGAAGTTCATGCCGGTGTCGATGCTGACCTTGCTCTCCTTGGTGGTCTGCACCTTGTCCGAACCCTCGATGGCTTCGGTGGTCTTGCTGGCGTAGCTCAGGGTGCTGCCCGCGTTCACCACCAGCAGGAAATCGTTGCCGGAATCGGCCAGCACCACATTGTGGTCGCCATATACGACGGCGGTGTCGTCACCGGCGCCGGTCCAGCCCAGGTTGAACTGGGTGCTGCCCTTGGTGGTGCTGGTGGTGGTCTGCGGCGAGCCTTCCGGCTGGGTGGTGCTGGTTTTCTCGTTGCCGCCGCCGTAGCTGACCATCACCAGCGTATCCTTGCCGCTGCCGGTGATGACGGCATTGTCCTTGCCGACCACGGTGGCGACATTATTGCCATCGCCCGCCACCAGCAGATTGCCGTTGACGTTGACCGCCTTGGCCGCCGTGCCGAAAGCCAGCGCGGTCAGCACGTCGTCGCCGCTGCCGCCTTCGACCAGGTTGCCCTTGCCCAGCGCGGTGACGACGTTACGGCCTTCGCCGGCCGCCACCACGTCATATTGGCCGATCACGGTCACGACGTCGTTGCCGGCGCCGGTGGCGATGCCGGACTTGCTGCCCACGGCCGTCACCACGTCATTGCCCGCGCCGGTCACGGCCAGGTTGTTCACGCCTGCCGCCGTCACGGTGCTGTCGGCGCTGCCGCCCACCAGCACATTGTTCTTGCCAAAGGCGGTGATCACGTCGCGGCCCGACTGGCCGGAAGCCGCGCCGGACAGTCCGGCCTTGCCGACCAGATTGGTGGCTGCCACGCCAGCGGTAATGGAGTCGATCAGGCCAACGGCGGTCGCCGCCGTCTCGGCGTAGTTGCCGGTGACGATCAGATTGTTCGCGCCAGCCGCCGTCACGGTGTCCGCGCCGGCATCGGCCCAGACCACGTTGCGCGCGCCGATCACGGTTGCCGTATCGTTGCCGGTGCCGCTCCACACCACGTTGTTGGCGCCGATGGCAGTGGCGACGTCGTTGCCGCCGCCGGTATAGATCACATTGGTGGAGCCGACTGACGTCACCACATCGTTGCCCGCGCTGCTGGCCAGGCTGCTGCCGATGAAGGTGGTCACGGCCTTGGTCACGCCGCCGGCGGCGCTGCCCAGCTTCGCGCCCACATCGGCCACACCCTCGCCCAGGCCGGTCACGATCACGTTCACAGAACCGGCAGCCGTCACCACATTGTTGCCGGCCGTGTTGACCACGATATTATTGCTGCCGATGGCGGTGGTGATATTGTCGCCGCCGTTCGCCAGCAGGATATTGTTGCCGCCCACGGCCGTCACCACGTCCTTGCCGCCACCGGTGTAGACCACATTGGTGCCGCCCAGCGCCACCACGGCATCGTTGCCCGCGCCGCTGTTGATGGCGGCAGTCAGCTTGCCGGTGGCATTGCTCACTGCATTGGCTGCCTCCTTGCTCGGCATGACGTCGGCCAGCACCTTGCCCAAGCCGCCGCTGGCCGCCTTGACCATGCCACCCAGCTCCGTCAGCACCACATTGGCGCCGCCGATGGCGACGGCAGTATTGCCGCCCACTGTGCTCGCCACCAGATTGCCGCTGCCAACGCCCAGCAGGGTGTTACCGCTGCCGTTGGCCAGCATGACGTTGTTCAGGCCCACCGCCGCTTCGATATTCCCGCCCTGGTTGCTGACCAGGGCGTTGGTGTCGCCCAGCGCGCCAACTTTGTTATTGGCGCCGCCGGTATAGGCCACGTTCAGCAAGCCGCCCAGCACGATGCTGCTGCTGCCGCCCTCTTCCACCACCACGTTGGCGCCGCCGCCAGCGACCACGCTGTCGTTGCCATCGCTGGCGGTGATCACATTGGCGCCGCCCAGGCCGACGATGGTGTCGCGGCCACTGCCTGCGGTAATGATGTTGGCACCGCCGATCGCCTGCACATTGTCGTCGCCGCCGCCGGTGTTGATGATGTTGGCGCCGCCGGCTGCCGTCACCTTGTCGTTGCCGCTGCCACTGCTCAACTTATTGGCCGCGCCATTCAGCGTGACATTGTTGCCGCCGTCGCCAGCATCGATGATATTGGCGCCGCCGTTTGCCGTGATGCTGTCGTTGCCCCGGCCCGCGTTGACGGTATTGGAAGCGCCATTGACGGTGATATTGTTATTGCCGTCGCCCGCCTTCACCTGGTTGGCAGCACCATCGGCGCGGATGGTATCGTCGCCGCCGCCAGCGGTGATATTGTTGTTGCCGCCCGCGGCGCTGACGTTGTTGTTGCCCTCGCCAGCGTTGATCACATTGCTGGCCGCCTTCACCGTGATGCGGTCGTCGCCGCCATTGGTGTTGATGACGTTGCTGGCGCCATCGGCCGTCACCACATCGTTGTTATTGCCGGTGTTGATGACGTTCGATGCGCCGCCCGCGTTGACGGTGTTATTGCCGTCGCCCGCGTCCACCTTGTTCGAGCCGCCAGCCACGCTGATATTATCGGCACCATTGCCGGTACTGACGATATTCGCGCCACCGTTGGCGGTGACGGTATTGTTGCCGTTATCCAGATCGATATCGTTCCACCCGCCGTTGGCCGTCACGCGGTCGTCGCCGTCGCCGGCGTCGATCTCGTTGTAGGCGCTGTTGACGGTGAGCGTATTGTTGCCCTGCCCCAGATCCACATCGGCCGCCGCGCCGGCCGCCACGGTCACCGTGTCGTTGCCATTACCGCCGCTGATCTTGTTGTAGATGCCCACATCGACGCGGATGGTGTCGTCGCCATTGCCGCCGTCGATGCGGTTGTAGCCACCGACCTTGACCACCAGCGTATCGTTGCCGTCGTCGCCGTAGATATTGTTGTAGGCGCCGGCCGTCACCGTAATCGTATCGTTGCCGCCCTCGCCGTGGATGATATTGGCCCCCAGCGAACTGGCGGTGTAATTATCGTTGCCGCCGCCGAGATTTTTTTTCGTGTAGCCCAGCTCCGCCACCTTCTTGGCGACGTTCTCGATATCCTTGCCGACCGACTCGAAGACATCACCGATGCCATTCAGGTCGCCGCCGATATCCTTCATGGTGTCGCCCACCTTATCGACCACTTTCACGATCGGTTTGACGACGTTTTTCTTGAACCAGCTTCCAAAACTCATGGGCGTTCTCTCTTTCTGAGGGTTTTAGTACTCTTGCATTAAATCAACAAAAGATGACAGAACGGTCCACAGATTGATTACAATCCTGTAATCGAAGGCCGCATTGACGCCCTACGACCCATCAGCAACAATCCCCCCTATGAAAGCCTTACTGGTAGAAGATGAACAGCGCATCGCCAGCTTTGTGTGCGCCGGCCTGCGCGAGCAAGGCTTCCTGGTCGATCATTGCGAAGACGGCAATCTCGGTTACGACCATGCACTGGCGCGCGAATACGATGTGATCCTGCTCGACGTGATGGTGCCGGGCCGCGACGGCCTGTCCATCCTCAAGGGCTTGCGGCGCGAAGGCCGCAACACGCCCGTGATCCTGCTTACCGCGCGCAATGAACTGGACGACCGTTTGCAAGGCCTGAACCTGGGCGCCGACGATTACCTGGCCAAACCCTTCTTCGTGGAAGAGCTGGTGGCGCGCATCCACGCCCTGCTGCGCCGGGTCAGCGGCGAGCGGCAGAATGTGCTGAGCGTCGGGCCGCTGAAGCTGGATCGTTTAAGCCGCGTGGCCGAAGTCGATGGCCGCCCGGTGGAACTGACCAGCCGTGAATTCAATCTGATGGAATACCTGATGCGTTCCCCGGGCCGCGTCTATGCGCGCACCCAGATCCTGGAGCATGTGTGGGGCTATGATTTCGAGCCGCAGACAAATATGGTCGACGTCTGCATCCAGCGCCTGCGCAAGAAGCTGAACCTGCCCGACAGCGTGGCCATCGAAGCGGTGCGCGGCGTCGGCTACCGCCTGCGCAAGCCGGACGGCGAAGCGTGAAGCGCGCCGCGCCGCCAGGACCGGACAAGACCGGCGCGGGCCGCTTCCGCCTGCGCTCCTTCCGCCTGCGCATCACGCTGACGTCCACCGCCACGGCGCTGGCGGCCATCCTGATCCTGTTCGTCGCCGCCAGCACTACCATCGTGGCGCGGCGCGCCCAGATTCTCGACCATATTCTGTCGGCCCATTTATCCGGTCCCGGCTTCGGCGTCGCCACGCCGGCGCTGTGGCCCGCCATCGACGCGCACCTGAACGCCAGCTTCAGCGCCTTCGCGCCGCAAGGTTCGCAAAGCGGCTATGCGATCCTGCGCGCCGGCCGCGCGGACGGCAGCCTGGTTTACCGCAGCCCCTCCTGGCCAGCCGCGCTGGATGCGACAGCCCTGCCCGATGATTCAGCCCTGCACACGGTAGCCGACGGCGCGACAGAATGGCGGCTGGGACAGGTGCGCCATGGCGATATGACGGTATGGGTCGGCGTCAACCGCAGCCTGTCGAACGCCCAGCTGCGCGTCAGCCTGTGGCGCTTTGGCGCGGCGGCGGCCGTGCTGGGGGCACTGATTGCGCTGCTGGCCTGGTATCTGTCGGCGCGCGCCATGCGGCCGGTCGAGCATCTGACCGGCGTGATGCTGGGCCTGAACGCCAGCGACCTTGATCAGCGCGTGGCGGCCGACGAGGAAGACATCGAATTCGCCCAGCTGGTCACGGTATTCAACGCCATGCTGGACCGCCTGCAGCGCAGCTTCCTGCAAGCCATCCGCTTTTCCGGCGATGCCGCACACGAGCTGAAAACCCCGCTCACCATCCTGCAAGGCCAGCTGGAACACGCGTTCACTCACGCGGCCAAGCCGGAACAGGAAGAAGCCCTGGTCGAGATGCTGGAAGAAGTGCGCCGTCTGGACAGCATCGTGCGCAAGCTGCTCATGCTGTCGCGCGCCGATGCGGGACAGTTGCAGATTCCACTCAGCCCCTTCGACCTGCGCCCCGTCCTGGACGAGCTGGCGGAAGATATCGAACTGCTCGACGCCGAGCGCGATGTGCGGCTGGACCTGCCGCCGCTGCTGACGGTGCAGGGAGACGCCGACCTGCTGCGGCAAGTGCTGCAAAATCTGGCCAGCAATGCCGTGAAATATGGCTTGCCGGGAGGCTGGATCGGGCTGTCGGCACGCCAGCACGGCGGCCATTGGCAAATCGACGTATCGAATGCCTCGTCCGGCATCGCCGCCGAACACCGCGAACGCCTGTTCGACCGCTTCTACCGCGCCGACCATGCCCACAACCGGCGCATTCCAGGCGTGGGTCTCGGTCTGTCACTGGCGCGGGAAATCGCCCGCGCCCATGGCGGCGAACTGTTGCTGGCGGAAGCTGATCAGGAACGCACCTGCTTCCGCCTTTGCCTGCCCGCCGAACTCTAGGTCTGTCGGCGTAAAGGTCGTAAGCTCGCAACCCAGGGCGTCAATACCAAGGCCAGCAGCGCCACGCCAGCCGCCACATAGCCTATGCTGGCCAGCCCCCACTGCTGGATCGCCACGCCGCCAAGGATAGCGCCCAATCCGGTGCCAGCATTGGCAGCCGAGACGTTCATGGTTCCCGCCAGCGCCTGCGCATGCGAAGCCGCTTTCATCACCCGCACCTGGCAGATCGGGAACAAGGCAGTATAGGCAATGCCCCACAAGGCAAGCGACACGCCCAGCCAGCCATGGGAATGCGCCAGCGGCACGCAAAGCGCCATCGCCACACCCAGCAATGCGGTAAACAGCGCACTGGCGCGCAGTGGATTGCGGTCCACATAGCGCCCGCCCAGCCAGTTGCCCAGCAAGCCCACCGCGCCAAAACCCATCAGCCACCAGCCCACCTGCGATGAAGGCACGCCCGCAATGCGCTCCAGAAGATCGGCCAGATAAGTGTAGGCAGCGAACATGGCGGTGAAGACCAGCACGGACAAGGCCACATTGGCGACGAAGCGCGGGTCGCGGAAAATCCGCGCCTGCTCACCGATGCGCTGATGCTGCGGATGCGCCAGCGTCGGCATAAAGATCAGCATCAATACCGCCATCGACAATGAGAGCGCGGACAAGCCCCAGAAGGTGGCGCGCCAGCCCATCACGTCCGAAGCCAGCGTGCCAAGCGGAATGCCAAACAGCAGCGCGGCCGAAATGCCCAGATAGACCTGGGACACGGCGCGTCCGGCATGGCGCGGGCCCGCCAGCTGGCCGGCCGTTTCGCTGGCCGTTCCCCAGAATACCGGCAGCGCCAGCGCCGGAATGAAGCGCGCCAGCGCCAGTACCCAGATATTCGGCGCCACGGCGGCAAGAGCGTTGGCAGCAGCAAAGAGCAGCACGATGCCGACGAAAAGGCGCTTGCGCTCGATATGCGACAGCAGCACCGTCAGCGGCGGCCCAAACAGCATCACGGTAAAGGCAAACAAGGTAACGAGCTGGCCGGCGGCGGAAATGGAGATGCGCATATCGCGCGCCAGGCCAGGCAACAAGCCAACGATCAGGTATTCGGTGGTGACGATGGCGAAGGCCGCCACGGCCAGCACGGCGATGGCAACGCCGCTGCGCGTAGCCGGCGCCAGGTCTGGCGCAGCCGCATCAAGAGAGGGCATCACGATAAGCTCCTGTGAGTTCGAAAGGCTCACAGCTTATTGAAGATATGGATTCCCATCTCAGGTATTTATTCCTGATATTATGGAATTTATTTCCACAATAAATATTCCAGCATGATCCCGGCTGAACGCCTGAAAGGCATCGAAGCCTTCGTCACCACCGCGGACGCGGGCAGCTTCACGGCCGCCGCCGAACGTCTGCACCTCACCAACTCCGCCGTCAGCAAGAGCGTGGCGCGTCTGGAGACGCGGCTCGGCACACGGCTGTTCGAACGCACCACGCGCAGCCTGGCGCTGACCGAAGCGGGTGCCGCCTTCTACCGCACCTGCGTGCAGGTGCTGGCCGACCTGGGCGAAGCCGAAGCGGTACTCGCCGCGCAGCGCGCGGAGCCGGTGGGGCGCCTGCGGCTGGACGCGCCGCTCGCCTTCGGCCGCCTGCAAGTGTGGCCGCTGCTGCTGCAGTTCAGCGAACAGCATCCCGGCCTGCGTCCGCATGTCTCGTTCAGCGACCGCTTTGTCGACCTGGTGGACGAAGGCATCGACATCGCCGTGCGCATTGGCGGGCCGGATCACTGGCCGCCCGCACTGGGCCACCGCTACCTGGGCAGCGAAAAGCTGATCTTCTGCGCCGCGCCCGCCTATCTCGCGCGGCGGGGAACACCGGCTACGCCGGCCGATCTGCTGGCGCATGACGCCATACTTTTCGGTCGGGCCGACGGCAGCTCCAATCCCTGGCTGATCGCCCAGAATGCCGGTCCCGCCGAACGCTGGACCATGGAAGGCCGCATCGTCAGCAGCAGCGCCGAGGCGCAGGTGGAGGCGGTAAAAAAGGGCTGCGGCGTCGCGCAACTGGCCACCTGGCTGATACGCGATGCACTGGAAAGCGGCGAGCTGATTGCCCTGCTGCCGGAACTGGATATGGATGGTCTGCCGCTGAATCTGGTCTGGCCACGCGGCAGGCAGTTGCTGCCCAAGGTGGACGCTATGCTGGAACTACTGGCGCAGTCGCTGCGGATCAGCTGAACATTTTGCCATGGACAATTTAAGCGAAATATAGACCGGATACAAAGGCAAAAGTTGCTAACACCCCAGACAAGACTATTTCTTTTATAAGCCCGTCTTGAAATCGCATATAAGCGTCCCTATAATTGGCACTCGTTAGTAGAGAGTGCTAACAAAGACTTTTCTTACCCGTTTAGCAACAAACCATTGAAAAAAGGAGTTTTGTATGAACCTTCGCCCTTTGCACGATCGCGTTATCGTCAAACGTCTCGACCAGGAAACCAAAACTGCGTCTGGCCTGATCATCCCTGATGCCGCTGCTGAGAAGCCGGATCAAGGCGAAGTACTGGCCGTGGGCAATGGCAAAGTGCTGGAAGACGGCAAAGTGCGCCCACTGGACGTCAAAGTCGGCGACCGCGTACTGTTCGGCAAATACTCCGGCCAGGCTGTCAAAGTTGACGGCGAAGAGCTGCTGGTGATGCGCGAAGAAGACATCATGGCCGTGGTCAACAAGTAATCACGCCCAACCGTATTTGACTGAATTCAGGAGAAATAAACATGGCAGCTAAAGAAGTAGTGTTCGGCGACGCAGCGCGCGCCAAGATGGTTGAAGGCGTCAACATCCTCGCCAACGCAGTTAAAGTCACCCTGGGTCCAAAGGGCCGCAACGTGGTGCTGGAGCGTTCCTTCGGCGCCCCGACCGTGACCAAGGACGGCGTGTCGGTCGCTAAAGAGATCGAACTGAAAGACAAGCTCATGAACATGGGCGCGCAGATGGTCAAGGAAGTCGCTTCCAAAACCAGCGACAACGCCGGCGACGGCACCACCACCGCGACCGTGCTGGCTCAAGCCATCGTGCGCGAAGGCATGAAATTCGTGGCCGCCGGCATGAACCCGATGGACCTGAAGCGCGGCATCGACAAAGCTGTCGCCGCCACCGTGGAAGAGCTGAAAAACATCGCCAAGCCATGCACCACCTCCAAGGAAATCGCCCAGGTTGGCGCCATTTCCGCCAACTCCGACGCCTCGATCGGCGAGCGCATCGCTGAAGCGATGGAAAAAGTCGGCAAGGAAGGCGTGATCACCGTGGAAGACGGCAAGTCGCTGAACGACGAGCTGGACATCGTGGAAGGCATGCAGTTCGACCGCGGCTACCTGTCCCCATACTTCATCAACAACCAGGAAAAACAGGTTGCCGTTCTGGACAACCCATTCGTCCTGCTGTGCGACAAGAAAATCTCCAACATCCGCGACCTGCTGCCCGTACTGGAGCAAGTGGCCAAAGCCGGCCGTCCGCTGCTGATCATCGCTGAAGACATCGAAGGCGAAGCCCTGGCGACCCTGGTGGTCAACAACATCCGCGGCATCCTGAAAACCTGCGCCGTGAAAGCGCCAGGCTTCGGCGACCGTCGTAAAGCCATGCTGGAAGACATCGCCATCCTGACCGGCGGCCAAGTGGTGGCTGAAGAAGTCGGCCTGACCCTGGAAAAAGTGTCCCTGGCCGAACTGGGCCAAGCCAAGCGCATCGAAGTGGGCAAGGAAAACACCATCGTGATCGACGGTGCTGGCGAAGCGTCGGCCATCGAAGGCCGCGTGAAACAGATCCGCGTTCAGATCGAAGAAGCGACCTCGGACTACGACCGTGAAAAACTGCAAGAGCGCGTGGCCAAACTGGCTGGCGGCGTTGCCGTGATCAAGGTTGGCGCTGCCACCGAAGTCGAAATGAAAGAGAAAAAAGCCCGCGTGGAAGACGCGCTGCACGCAACCCGCGCTGCCGTGGAAGAAGGCATTGTGCCAGGCGGCGGCGTTGCCCTGCTGCGCGCCCGCGCTGCCCTGACGCTGAAAGGCGACAACCCAGACCAGGACGCCGGCATCAAGATCGTGCTGCGCGCCATGGAAGAGCCTCTGCGCATGATCGTGCAGAACGCCGGCGAAGAATCGTCGGTGGTGGTGAACGCTGTGCTGGCCGGCAAAGGCAACTACGGCTACAACGCCGCCAACGGCACCTACGGCGACATGGTTGAAATGGGCGTGCTGGATCCAGCCAAAGTGACCCGTTCGGCTCTGCAGAACGCCGCGTCGATCGCTGGCCTGATGCTGACCACCGACTGCATGGTTGCTGAAATCGTCGAAGACAAAGCTGCCGGCGGCATGGGCGGTATGGGTGGCATGGGTGGTATGGGCGGCATGGACGGCATGATGTAATTCAGCCCCCGCGCCGGACCATCCGGTCCCCGCACCAGAAAGCCTGCAAGGTTCGCCTTGCAGGCTTTTTTCATTTTGTTGCGCTTAAAAAACAGGCATTTCCTTGTGACACTGATATAATTCAATTGAAATGAAAGAAACACATGTTTCCATAAATTAACTACAAGCGAGTAAGAATATGAAAAAACTGTCAGTTGCCCTGCTGGGCGCTACTACCCTGCTGGCGGCTGCCAGTACTTACGCCGCCCCGATCCAGCTGGTCAAAAACGGCGGCTTCGAGAGCGATATCGTTGGCAATTCCAACTGGATTCAGAGCAGTACGCTGAGCGGCTGGACTGTCGGTGTCAATGGCGTCGAGATCCGCAATGACGTCGCCGGCAAGGCTTTCGGCGGCAATAACTTTGTGGAGCTGGACACTTACGGCAACAGCTCGATCAGCCAGAACTTGGCCACCACAGCCGGCGGCACATATACGCTGAGCTTCTACTACTCGCCACGCGAATTCACCGGCAGCGCCACCAATGGCATCGAAGTGCTGTGGAATGGCGTGTCGAAAGGCATCTTCAGCGCCAATGGCGGCAGCAGCGGCAATCTGTGGCAGCAGTACTCCTTCAATGTGAGCGGTGCCGGCTCTTCGACGGCGCTGGAATTCCGCGCCGTCGGCGCCAGCGACAGCTTCGGCGGCGGCCTGGACAATGTATCCGTGACTTCGGCCGTGCCGGAACCAGGCAGCATGGCTCTGATGGGCCTGGGTCTGGGCGTGTTGGGCTTCTGCGCGCGCCGCAAGCGCCCAAGCGCCTAAGCCAAGTCTCCAGTTTCACCGCGGGCAGCGTCTTGCCGCCCCTGGGCCTTTGGTTTAGTATGCAGGCAACTTTTCTTTCTTTGCCAAAGGCCGCCCTCTCCATGTTCCCCCTCTCGCACCGCGCCCTTGCCGTGCTGAGCGCCGTCCTGGCAGCGGGCCTGGCCGCCTGCTCCCCGCGCAGCGCCGAAGCGCCAGCGGCAAGCGCGTCCGCGTCCGTCTCCATGCCGGCGGAAACCATGGCGGCATCCGTGCCGCCGGCCGTCGCACCGGTCCAGGCCAAAAAGCTCGGCAAGGATCAGGCCATCGGCGTGCTGATGGATCTGCCCGAACTGAAAGTCTGGTCGGACAGGATCGAAAAGAACTCCAAGGGCCAATCCCATGGCGCCCTGATCGAATTCGACGCCACACCGTTCGAGCACAAGGGCAAAACCTACTACCAGTTCAGCTTCGTCGAAAACACGCCCGAAGCCGTGCAGCGCTGGGAAAACTTCCTGATCGCCCCCGATGACGGCGAAATCCTGATCGAAGACCAGATCAGCGGCGAACTGCTGTCCCTGGCCCGCTGGCGTAAGGAAAAGCAGCCGCTGCAGCGCATTCCTTAAGCTCCCGCATTCAAGGACCTAATCTCCTTTACGATCGACTCAAATCAGCCGCAGCGTCCGGGCCTTGAGCGCTGCCGCTGCGCGGGTGCTGCAACCGAGCTTGCGGAAAGCGCTTTCCACATGGGTGCCGACGGTGCGGGGACTGATCGCCAGTTGACGCGCCACTTGCTTGTTGGTCTGGCCTTGGCTGATGGCGCGCAAGACTTCGCTCTCGCGCTCACTCAGACTGATTCTGGCTGCGACACATGCCAATGGCGCTGCGCCGTCCTGCGTGCCGCGCAGCGCGTCGACCACTCCGGAGTGAAAGCGCCCGGCAGCCGCTTCCTGCGCCAGCATCACACCTGCCAGATCGCTTGAATACGCGGAACGCCAGGGTCGTGCCGCTTGCAATGCGATCCAGGCCGATGCGGCGGCCAGCACCTGGCCCTCCAGCGGCGTGGCGGTGCCGGTAACGCCGCGAAAATTGCCGGAACCATCCAGCCGCTCGCCCGCATAGGAGGCGATCTCCGCTTCCTGCGCCATGCCGCTGACTGCGCGCAACGCGCGCAAGGTCCAATACGGCGCCAGGCGCAATTGCTCGCGCACGGCCGCGGGCAACGGCCCCGCCACGTTCCAAAGTTCGCTGGGGATGGCGCCACGGCCGATACCGTGTAGCAGGCCGGCACGGTAGCAGCGCTGCTGCCCCTGTTCATCAAGCCCCATCTGGCTGGCGGCCCGCTGCGCCGCGATGGCAACACGGCGGGAATGGCCGCACAGCCAGGGCTGCTGCAGGTCGATCAGATCGGCCATCTGCTCCAACGGGAGCATGCCGTTTGAGTACTCTCCCGATGCCAGCGGAGGACGGCACAAGGCCGCCATCAGCCAGGGTGGATGCGGTGGGCCGCACGACCGCGCAGCGGCCAGGTCGCCGACGAACGCCAGCGCACGCAGGCATTCGGACATGCTGATCAAGGCCGGAGCGGATATGGCGCAAGGCCCGCCAGGCTGCGGCCTTGCGGCCGCATGGCGTAAGGCGGTGGGGATGTTCACTGGTAGCCGTTTCAATTTACGAATACATATCGCAGCAATATATATCACGATATATATTTACAATATCCGCTTTGAATACCGATGTCCAGTAAAATATGTCACGATAAGTATTTTCCATCCCAGACCCATGCGAACGCCGCCTACCGCCCCGCTGGAAGACCAGTTATGTTTTTCGCTCTACCGCGCCAACCTGGAAATCGGCCGCGCCTATCAGCCCTTGTTCGACACCCTGGGCATCACGTATCCACAATTCCTCGTGCTTAATTCGCTGTGGGAAAAGGATGGGCGCACCGTGGGCGAGATCGCCGAACGCCTGTCACTGGAATCCAGCAATATCACGCCGCTGATCAAGCGTCTGGAGACGGCCGGCTTGCTGACGCGCCAGCGCAATCCCCTGGACGACCGCCAGGTGCTGGTAACGCTGAGCGAGGCAGGCCGCGCGCTGCGCCAGCGCTGCACCCTGACCGACGTCCTGCTTGGCGCGACCGGGATGAAGCCGGAACAATTGACGGCGCTGAACGCCGCCGTCCAGCGCCTGCTGCGCGCCATCGACAGCACGAAAGAAAAAAATCCATAGCCGGGCAGGACGCCTCGGGTGAATGCCCGAGGCGGGGCGAATTCCTTGACAGTGCCTGCGGCAGGAATGCAACCTAGCGCTCCTTAGCAACCGCCATCAAGGAAAAACAATGATCTTGGAACGACAACAGGACCGCCAATGGGCGGAGACCGCAATTCCCGGCATGCAGGTCGCTACTGTCTGGAGCGACAATGCCGATGGCAGTTACTTCGTCCGCTTCGACGAGGGCGCGCGCTTCCCCCTGCATGACCACGATGGCTGGGAGCAGATCCTGATGCTGAACGGCCGCATCCGCTTTGGCGAGGTCGAGCTGTCCGCCGGAGATACCCTGCTGCTCCAGCAGGGCGAGCAGCATGACGCCCAGGCGCTGAGCGACGCCACATTCTTTGTGGCGCATCGCGGCAATATCACGCTGCTGGACTGAAGGGCTGCGGGCGGCGAAATTGCCGCCGCCCGGCCGCGATGCCGTATCATGACGGCCTTCATGAAGCCAGCGCCAGATATGTTCGACAAACTGAAATCCCTGTTCGGCGCCAAGGCGGCGCCCTCCCCCACCAGCTTTGATCCTGCGGCCTACCAGCCGTACCGGCAGGATGAGCTGAACCTCGTCTACAAGCTGATGTTCTGCGACGAAGCCGCACTGTTCGCGCAGCGGGAAAGCACCCTGCCCCTGTTCGGCGACAACCCAGATCCGCAAGTGATCCGCGCCATCGCGCAGGACAGCGATGAAGAGAGCCGCGTGCGCCTGCTCGCCTTCCACTGGCTGCGCGAACGCACCTACGCGGTGCCGCCCAAGGAAGCGCTGGGCGTGGTGGTTGAAGTGCCGCTGGAGAATGGCCTGGACGTGCTGGCCGCCTATGCCGACGGCCAGGTTCAATACATCAACCAGACCGGCCGCCTGGCCGTGTTTGAAGGCAGCCCGGCCGAGGTGGTACAGCAGGCCAAGGCGCTGGTGCAAAGCACCGCGCGCGGCCTGGCGAAAAACGCCGGCCAGGAAGGCGGCAAGCTGCGCCGCCCTCCTCCCGCCGCCGGGTCGCTGCGCGTGACGGTGCTAGCGGCCGACGGCCTGCATATCAGCGAAGGCAGCTTCGCCGAGCTGCATGGCAAATCGGCCAGCAGCGCCGTACTGAAACAGGCGCAGGCGCTGCTCGACCTGGTGGTCAGGCAGGCGAACGGATAACTTCCTGCGAAGGCGCACTGCGCACATTGCTCACCCACCAGCTGGTGAACAGGGTCAGGCCGACGGCGATCCAGCCTGCCGTGCCGTAGCCATAGATATGACCATCGGCGCCATTGACCAGGCAGATGCCGCCCACCAGCGCGCCGATCCCGGTGCCCATCTGCACCACCGCCATATTCGCGCTGAGAAAAGCGCCGCGCTGCGCCGGATCGGGCACCGTCGTCATCAAGGCCTGCAAGGGAATATTCCGTCCCGACAGCAGCACCATGAAGATGGGGAAGAGGCAGATGATCACCGTCAGCGACATCTGCGGCATATGGGTGATCGTCAGCATGGGAATCATGGAGGCCAGCGCCACAATGCGGTAGATCTTGTGCTTGCCCGCGCTATCCGACCAGTTGCCCAAGCGGCGCGCGCTGAACAGGGTCGCAATGCCGCCCGCCAGATAAATCCAGGTGATCTCGGCCGGCTTGATGCCGAGGTTACTCACCAGGACAGGCGAGATGAAGGGAATCACCATCATGCCCGCCATCGCATTCAAGCCACTCAGCAGGAAGGCGCGCAGATGCGCACCGACGCTGAACAGCGCCAGCAGGTTCGGCAGGATCGCCGCCAGCGGCACCGGCTTGCCCAGGTGGCTGCGCAGCGACGGCAGCAGATTGACGCCCGCCAGCCACACCACCATCGACAGCAGCACCAGCAGATAGAAGGTCGAAGCCCAGCCATAGTGCGCCGACAGCATGACACCCGTCGGCACGCCGGCAATTGCCGCGATGCTGAAGGACGTCATCATGATGCCGGTGGCGTAGCCGCGCCGGTTGGGCGGGATGATGTCGCCGATGATGGCCATGCCCATCGCGCCCATCACGCCGCCGGTCAGGCCGGCCATGGCGCGCGACAGCACCAGCACGTGGAAGTTGGGCGCCAGGGCGCAGGCCAGGTTCGATACATTAAACAGCAGGAAGACTGTCAGCAGCAGGCGTTTGCGGTCGAAGCGGTCAATATAGGTGGCGGCCAGGATGCCGGAGAGGCCGGCGCACCAGGCGTAGACCGAGACCGCGCTCGATACCTTGGAAGCACTGATCGAGAAGGCCTGCATCAGCTGCGGCGCCAGCGGCATCATGACCATGAAGTCCATGATGACGGTGAATTGTATAAAGGCCAGCAGCCAGAGAATGGCGCGCTCGCGCGCCGGGGTAAGGTGTAAGTTGGTACTCATCTTGTTCCTTCAAATCGGGCGAAGCTCAGTCGAGAGCTTCGATCTCGGCGCGCGCCCGTTTCAGAATAGCGCGGATCTGCGTCAGGCGCGTTTCGGTGGCCGTGTAGTCGCGCGCCCGGAGGATGATGACCTCTTTCAAGGCATGCATCAGTGAACGCAGGTCTTCGCTTTCATCGACCGGCTGCGATATGCGCGCCATCACGGCATCGACCATCTGCCGGTTCTCCGCCAGGAAGGCTTCGCCTTCGGGCGTGATCGTGTGCAGTTTCTTGTTACCGTCGGCACTGGCCGACACGTGCCCCATGTCCAGCAGCATGGACAGCAGGGGATAAATGGCGCCTGGGCTGGGCGTGTATGCCCCACCCGCGCGCTGCGCCAGCTCCTTGATGATTTCGTAGCCGTGGCGCGGCTTCTCGGCGATCAGCTGCAGCACCACATAGCGCATGGCGCCGGCATCGAACATTTTGGGACCGCGTCCGCCGCCGCCACGATGGTAGTGGCCGTGGCCGTGCATGTGGCGATGGTGTCCGCGAAAGAAATGGTACATGGGATTTCTCCTTAAGATATGTCGAATTGAGATATATCTTAAACGCTTTTTTACAGAACTCAAGCAGTTTTTACGAATGCGAGTGGTATTATCGTCAGAGCAATATTGCCTCACACCCATAAGGAAATAATGAAAATCCTGCTCCGCTATATCGCAATGTTATCGATGGCCGCCCTATTGAGCGCCTGTATCTACGTCGACCAGCCAGTGGGCAAACGCCTGCCCATTCCGCAGGAAATGGTCGGAAACTGGAAGGTGGACATGAAAATGGGCAAGCGCGGGAAAAGCCGCCAGATGCAAGTTCGCATCGAGGACGAAACCCTGGTCCTGCGCTGGGATGACGATGATAAGGAAGGCAAGGCGCAGCTGTATGAGCATGCCGGCCAGCGCTATCTGGCCCTGATCAATGACGGCCGTTCCGGCGGCTATATGGTCCTGCACGTCGCCGCCGCCAATGCGGCCAGCATGAAGCTGGAAATGATGGATGCCACGCGCGTGGAAGCGCTGCTGAAGGAAATGCAGCTGCCGGCCGAATCCAGGGACCGTTCCCTGTTCCGCGAACTCAAGGTAAGCCAGGCCGGGCTGGAAGCCCTGCTCACGCGGCATGCCGGCGTGGCCTTCGACAAGACGGAAACCATCGACCTGACCAGGCTCGATTGATCCGTCCCGGCAGCGCCTAGCTGTCGAGGTGGGAGATCAGCAGGCGGCGGCTTTCCTGGCTGCCGCCATTGCCCTTATGCTCCAGCACCAGCGAAGCATTCTGCTCGTCGAGCGAAATGCCGACCGAGAGAATATCGATCAGCAGCAGTTGCAGGATGCGCGAAATCATCGACAGGAAAGTGGTGCTGTCCTCGGCGTGATCGACGGTCAGGCAGACCGTGGCCTTCTTCGCCAGCGGCGACTGGCTGCTGGTAATCGCAATCACATCGGCGCCCGCCGCGCGCGCCGCCTCCACCGCCTGCAGCAGTTCCGGCAATTTGCCCGAATTGGAAATGGCGATCACCACATCGCCCGCCTGCAGCAGCTCGGCCGCCAGCGTGAACAGGTGCGCATCGCCATACAGCGCGGTGGGAATACGGAAGCGGAAGAATTTATGCTGGCCGTCCAGCGCCACCACGCGCGAATTGCCCATCGCGTAGAACTCCACCTTTTTCGCCTTGCTGATCAGCGCAATCGCGCGGTCCAGCGAACGCACGTCGAGCTGGTCGCGGAATTTGAGGATGGCCGACACGGTATTGTCGATCACCTTGGCGCTCAGGTCATGCGTGCTGTCGCTGACGCGCACCTGGCTGTGGCGCACCGGAATGGCGCCGGTCAGGCTGCTGGCGAATTTGAGCTTGAAGTCGGCCAGGCCCTGGAAGCCGAGCGAACGGCAGAAGCGGATCACGGTCGGCTGGCTCACTTCGGCCAGGCGCGCGATATCGGCAATCGGCTCGTTCAGCACCAGGCGCGGCTGCTCGATCACCAGCTGCGCCACGCGCTGCTCGGCCGGCGTCAGCTCGCTTTGCAGGCTTTGCACGCGGTCCATCAGCGTATTCGCGCCGCTGCGGCCGCGCAGATGTTCAGACAGGATAGTGGCCACGCCGTAGAAGGCCGGATTCGGCGTGGTGATCACGTAAGTCGGAATCTCCGCCAGGTAGGACGAGAAGCGGCCCTTGGCTTCAAAGCGGGCGCGGAAAGGCGACTCCAGGAACCACTCGCCCATGCGCGGCACGATGCCGCCGCCGATGAAGATGCCGCCGAAGGCGCCCAGCGTCACGGCCAGATTGGCGGCCGCGCCGCCCAGCATGGCGCAGAAGCATTCCAGCACTTCCTTGCACAGCGCGTCCTGGTCTTTCAAGGCGCCGGCAATGATCTGCTGCGACGTCAAGTCGCGCACTGAAACGCCGTTGCGCTTGGCCAGCGCGCGGTAAATGATCTCCATGCCGGGGCCGGAAATCAGGCGCTCGTTCGATACATGGGACCAGGTTTGCCAGGCGTATTGCAGGATGAAGTATTCGCGCTCGTCAGCCGGCGCGAAGTTGGTATGGCCGCCTTCCGAACCGAGGGTGATGAAACCGTCCACCGTTGGAATCACGCCGGAGCAGCCCAGGCCCGTGCCGGGACCGAGCACGCCGATCACCGAGGTCGGCGCGGCCGTGCCGCTGCCGACCTGCATCAGATCGGCCGGCTTCAGGCCGGGGATGGACATGGCCAGCGCCGTGAAGTCGTTCACCACCAGCAGCGTATGCAGGCCCAGTTCGCGCCGTACCTCGTCGGTGGAGAACTGCCAGTCACGGTTGGTCATGCTGATGTAATCGCCATGCACCGGGTTGGCCAGCGCCAGCGCCGCATGGTTCAGGTTCAGGCCGGGATGGTCTTCCAGATAGCTGCGCACCAGGGGCACGATGCCGCTGAAGTCGTCGCACTGCAGCACGCGCACGGAGCGGAATTCGTCGGGCGCGGTTTGCAGCGCAAAGCGGGCGTGCGTGGCGCCGATATCGGCCAGCAGACGGGGGCCGTCGGCAAAGGCGGTGCGGCTCAGTTTAAGATCAGCGTCGGCTTGTTTCATCGTCGATTCGATTCTCTGGAAATCAATCACTGCAGAAGGCGGCAGCATACCTGAAATGCACGATGTTAAAAAGAACAAGAGGCGAGCAGTCCTTCTACTTCCAGTCCGCTAGTCTTGCGCCGCCACCGCGGCGGCGCAAGGGCGCACGGTTTCAGCGGGCGTAGCCGAACCAGGCGCCATGCGGCGGCAGGCTGACCTGGCCATTCACCACCTCGCCCGGCAGGCCGGGATTGTCCAGCTTTTCGGCGCCTGCCGCCTCGGGCAAGGCGAAGCTGACCGGCTGCGCGCCCAGGTTGAACACAGCGATCACGCTGCGCTCCCCTTCCAGATCGCGGCGCAGCGCCAGCACCGGCTCCGGCGCGTCGAAGAAGACGATCTCGCCGCGCGTCAGCTGCGGCATGCCGCGGCGCCAGGCGATCATGCGACGCGCGAAGGACAGCATGGAATCGGCATCCGCTTCCTGCACCGAGGCGGCCGCGGCGATATGTTCCGGCGCCACCGGCAGCCAAGGCTGGCCGCTGGTGAAGCCGCCATTGGCCGCCTGGGTCCAGGCGATCGGCGTGCGGCAGCCATCGCGGCCTTTGAACTCGGGCCAGAAGGTTTTGCCGTAAGGGTCCTGGATCAGTTCATAAGGCACATCGGCTTCGGTGAAGGCCAGTTCGTCGCCCTGATACAGGCAAGGCGTGCCTTTCAGCGATAGCTGCATCGCCAGCACCAGCTTGCCGAAAGCCTGCGTTGGATGCGTCCCACCCCAGCGCGTCATCACGCGCTGCGCGTCGTGGTTGCCGACCGACCAGGAAGCCCAGCCATCCTTGACGCGAGCCTTGAAGTCCTCGACCTGGGTGCGGATATGCTTGGCGGTGCAAACGGAAGTCAGCAGATTGAAGCTGTAAGCCATATGCAGCTTGTTGCCGCCCGCCGTGTATTCCGCCATCACCGCCAGCGAATCGTCGGCCCCCACTTCGCCGATAGCAACCGCGCCGAATTCGTCCAACAGCACGCGCAGGCGCTCAAGGAAGGCCACGTTCTCGGGCTGGCTCTTGTCGTGGATGTGGGCCTGCATGCCATATGGGTTCACGTCGCTGACGGTGGCGGTGTCGCGCACCAGGGCCGGCGGATTGCTCTTCAGCGAGCGGTCGTGGAAGTGGAAGTTGCAGGCATCCATGCGCACGCCGTCCACGCCGCGCTCCAGCCAGAAGCGCAGGCAATCGAGGTGGGCTTGCTGCACTTCGGGATGGTGGAAGTTCAGGTCGGGCTGGCTGACCAGGAAGTTATGCAGGTAGTACTGCTTGCGGCGCGAATCCCATTGCCACGAGGAGCCGCCGAACACGGACAGCCAGTTATTCGGCGGATTGCCGTCCGGCAGAGGATCAGCCCAGACATACCAGTCGGACTTGGGATTGTCGCGGCTCTTGCGGCTCTCCACGAACCAGGGATGCTCCTCGGCCGTATGCGACATCACCTGGTCGATCATGATCTTCAGGCCCAGGCTGTGCGCCTTGGCGATCAGCTTATCGAAATCGTCCAGAGTACCAAACAGCGGATCGACGTCGCAGTAGTCGGACACGTCGTAGCCAAAATCACGCATCGGCGATTTGAAGAAAGGCGAAATCCAGACAATATCCACGCCCAGTTTGGCGATGTATTCCAGGCGGTCGGTGATGCCGGGCAGGTCGCCCACGCCGTCGCCGTTGGTATCGAGATAACTGCGCGGATAGACCTGATAGATGATCGCTTCGCGCCACCAGGTCGGGGACAATGCTTTGCTCACGTTAGCTTCCTTAGGAATGGGAGTGGATTTGTAGACAATATACATGATGAATACCCGATATTCAATCACCCCATCAAGTGCGCGAAATCACATAATAGATATGCATTTCAAATACTTACAAGTTTTTTCATCATCTCAATAAGTAGCCAAACTACATAAAATCATCAAAATTTCGCACAGCAAACACCGGTACATACCAGTTGCCAAGCCAAAGGGCTTCGCATAGCATCCCGATCTGACAAAATCAGGAGACTTCTACATGTCACAAGCTGACCAGCATGCAGGCAACGGGCCGCTACCGCGCCAGATCCCGTACATCATCGCAAACGAGGGTTGCGAACGTTTTAGTTTTTACGGGATGCGCAATATCCTGACGCCTTTCCTGATCAGCACCCTGCTGCTGTTCATTCCACTGGAAGACCGCGCCAGCGAAGCCAAACACGTATTCCACACCTTCGTCATCGGCGTCTACTTCTTCCCCCTGCTGGGCGGCTGGCTGGCCGACCGCTTCTTCGGCAAGTACAACACCATTTTCTGGCTCAGCCTCGTGTACGTGGCCGGGCATGCCTGTCTCGCCATTTTTGAAGATAATCTGAAAGGCTTCTATTTCGGCCTGTTCCTGATTGCGCTCGGTTCGGGCGGCATCAAGCCGCTGGTTTCCGCCTTCGTCGGCGACCAGTTCGACCAGACCAATAAGAAACGCGCCAAGGTCGTGTACGACGCCTTCTACTGGATGATCAACTTCGGCTCCTTCTTCGCCTCGCTGCTGATGCCCCTGTTCCTGAAGAACTACGGCCCTGCCGTAGCCTTCGGCATTCCCGGCATCCTGATGGCCGTCGCCACGCTGGTCTTCTGGCTCGGCAACAAGAAGTACGTGCATATCGCACCGCAAAAGCACAACCCCAATTCCTTCACCAACGTGGCGCGCACTGCCCTGCTGGCGCGCAAACCAGGCCAGTCGCGCCCAGGCCTGAGCGTGGCGCTGTTCGGCGCTGCGGCGGCCGTTGCGTCGCTGTGCATGTCCTTCTCCTGGGGCTTCGTGATCGCCGCCTGCACCGCGCTGGTACTGCTGCTGGCCTTCGGCGGCATCGGCACCGCCATGCAGCTGGAACGCGCACGCGGCGCGCACCCGGATGAAGCCGTGGAAGGCGTGCGCGCCGTACTGCGCATCCTGGTCGTGTTCGCGCTGGTGACGCCGTTCTGGTCCCTGTTCGACCAGAAGGCATCGACCTGGATTCTGCAGGCGAACAATATGCAAAGCCCGATGCTGTCCCTGTTCGGCTGGGAGTTCAAGGTACTGCCGGCGCAGATGCAGGCCGTGAACCCGCTGCTGGTGATGCTGCTGATCCCCTTCAACAACTTCGCCATCTTCCCGCTGCTACGCAAGATCGGCATCGAACCGACCCCGCTGCGCCGCATGACCGCCGGCATTGCGCTGAGCGGCCTGGCATGGATCATCATCGGCTGGATCCAGCTCTCGATGGATGCCGGCACCCCGATGTCCATCCTGTGGCAGCTGCTGCCGTACGCCGTGCTGACCATGGGCGAAGTGCTGGTTTCCGCCACCGGCCTCGAATTCGCCTACAGCCAGGCGCCGGCGCCGATGAAAGGCTCGATCATGAGCTTCTGGACCCTCGCCGTCACAGTTGGCAACCTGTGGGTACTGATCGTCAACTCCAGCGTCAAAAACGACGCCGTGCTGGGACACATCGCCACCAGCGGCATGAGCGTGATCGCCTTTCAGATGTTCTTCTTCGCCGGCTTCGCCCTGCTGACGGCACTGGCGTTCGGCCTCTACGCCACCCGCTACCGCATGGTCGACAACTACCGCAGCGACGACGGCCAGACCCAAACCTGCTACGGCACCGTCCCCACCAAGTCCTAAGCCGTTTGATCCACATCAACGAATGTCCCACCCTGGTGTCAGGCACCAGAACCGGACATTCGTTGATATTTCTCAAAGAATGTCCGACCGTGGTGCCTGACACCAGGGTTGGACATTTTTTGATTTTTCTCAAAGGTGATGGGCGGAAATCCGCACTGCGGGCTGGCCGATTCCGGGAATCCGCACGGCGTATCTGATACGGTTTTTCTTGCGGCATCGCAGCAAATGAAATAAATCAAAGGCTTAGCTAATACGCAAGTGCTGGCATGAAAGCTGCTCTCTGGCTGGGAACAATAACCCCGCTTTGGAGACTAGCATGAATAAGCTTCACCTCTTGACCCTGTCCCTCGCCACCGCTTTCAGCACCGCCGCCGGTGCCCAGGAAGTGGTGCGTCTCGGTAATCTCAAATTCGCGCATTACGGCGCTGTCTCGTATATCAAGGAAATCGCGCCGAAATGCGGCATCAAGGTCGAGGAACATGTCTTCGCCAAAGGTCCGGATGTGATGCAGGCGATTCTGGCCGGCGAGCTGGATGTGGGTGCCACGGCGTCGGAAGCGGCGATCGCGGGCCGCGCCAATGGCGCGCCGATTTATGTGGTGGCCGGTTTCGCCAAGGGCGGCGCGCGGCTGGTGGCGCGCCCCGATGCCGGCATCAAGTCGGTCAAGGATCTGAAAGGCAAAAAAGTCGGCGTGACGCGCGGCGGCATCCATGAGGTGCTGCTGGTGGCGGAACTGGCACAGCATGGCCTGACTGCCTCCGACCAGCCGGGCAAGGACGTGCAGTTGATCTTCCTGGCTTTCGCCGACCTGAATCAGGCGCTGCTGGGCAAGAACCTGGACGCCATCATGCAGTCGGAGCCGCAGTCTTCGCAAGCGATCAACAAAGGCTTCGGCGTCGAAGTGATGAAGCCTTACGACACGCCAATCGGCGAGCCGGTGCGCACCATGGTAATGAGTGAGAAGCTCTACAAGGAGCGCCGCGCCACCGCCGTCAAGTTCATGAACTGCTTCATGCAGGCGACCAAGACCTTCATCGACCAGAAACCGGTCGCTGAAAAATACGTGCGCGAAGTGATCTTCAAAGGCCAGATCACCAAGGACGATTTCGAGGATGCGATCAGCAATTCGCCCTACACCTACGATATCTCGGCCCAGCATATCCAGATCACCACCGACGTCATGGCCAAACACGGCATCGGCAAGATGCGCAAGCCGCCGGTCGCCACCGAATTCGTCAAGACCGACCTGCTGGACGAAGCCAAGAAAAGCCTGAACATCAAATAAGACGGAGACATCATGGCAAAGCAGAACTGGCGTGAAATCGCCGCGGGCGCCGTGGTGCCCGTTGTTGTCATCGCCCTGTGGCAGGCCAGCGCGCAGCTGGGCTGGATCAATCCACAGGTATTGCCATCGCCGCTGGCGGTGGTGCAGAAGTGGGTGGAATACCTGCTGCCGCTGACACCTTACGATCCGGCGGCCGGCATGTCGTGGCTGGGCTGGGCGCTGTCGGGCGAACTGCTGACCGATACGCTGAGCAGCATGTACCGCGTGCTGGTCGGCTTCGCGCTCGGCGCCGGCCTGGCCCTGCCCTTTGGCCTGCTGATGGGCTCCAGTCCGCGCATGTATGCCTGGCTGAATCCATTGATGCAGGTGCTGCGGCCGATCCCGCCGATTGCCTATATCCCGCTGGCGATCCTGTGGTTCGGCCTGGGCAACGCGCCGGCCGTGTTCCTGATCGCGCTGGGCGCCTTCTTCCCCGTGCTGATGAACACCATCGCCGGCGTGCGCCAGGTCGACGGCATCTACATCCGCGCCGCGCGCAACCTGGGCGTGAGCCAGCGCACCATGTTCGTGCGCGTGATGCTGCCGGCGGCCGTGCCTTACATCCTGTCCGGCGTAAGGATCGGCATCGGCACCGCTTTCATCGTGGTGATCGTGTCCGAGATGATCGCAGTGAACAATGGCCTGGGCTTCCGCATCCTTGAAGCGCGCGAGTACTTCTGGTCCGACAAGATCATCGCCGGCATGATTTCGATTGGCCTGCTTGGCCTGATTATCGATGTGGGCATGAACAAACTGAATAACCATCTGCTGCGCTGGCACCGCGGCCTGGAGAACTGAGATGAGCCATATCACCGTTAAAGGCGTCAACAAGGTATTCAAGACCGACAGCCGCGAAGTGGTCGCGCTGAAGGACATCAATCTGCACATCCCGCAGGGGCAGTTCGTCTGCCTGCTTGGCCCATCGGGCTGCGGCAAATCGACGCTGCTGAATGCAATTGCCGGTTTCTCGCTGCCATCGAGCGGCGAGATCACGGCCGACGCGCAACTGATCACCGGGCCGGGTCCGGAGCGCGGCATGGTGTTCCAGGAATACGCGCTGTTCCCATGGATGACCGTGGAAAAGAACATCGCCTTCGGCCTGGAAGTCAAAGGCATGGCCAAGGACAAGATCGAGCAGACCGTCTCGCAGTTATTGGGCATGCTGTCGCTGAGCGACTTCCGCCACCGCTATCCGAAAGACCTGTCGGGCGGCATGCGCCAGCGCGTGGCGATTGCCCGCGTGCTGGCCCTGGACTCGCCGATCATGCTGATGGACGAGCCTTTCGGCGCGCTGGACGCGCTGACCCGCCGCAATCTGCAGGACGAGCTGCTGCGCATCTGGTCCGAGCTGAAAAAGACCATCATCTTCGTCACCCACAGCATCGAGGAAGCAATCTACCTGGCCGACCGCATCATCGTCATGACCTACCGCCCCGGCACCGTCAAGCGCGACATGCTGGTCGAGCTGCCCCGCCTGCGCGACCCCGCCTCGGCCGAATTCAACGCCCTCAAGCGCGAACTCGGCCAACTCGTGATGGAAGAGCAGCAGCGCCACCACAACGACGAAATGCGCCTCGCCGCCGTTGATTAATCTCAAAGAATGTCCAACCCTGGTGCCAGGCACGAAGGTCGGACATTCTTTGATTTTTCGCAAAAAATGTCCGACCGTGGTGCCTGACACCAGGGTGGGACATTTGTTGAGATAGATCAAACTATGGGGTGGCGTTGTAGAATTCGGGATGCGCGCGAGAAACTCATTTTTATTGCTGGTGGGGCTGCTGGGGGCCGTGGCGGCCGTGGTGATGGCGTTCTGGTTTGGGACGCTGCGGGCGCGCGAGGATTCGCTGCTACAGGGGCATCGTCAGCTTCAGTTGATGGCGCCGGATCTGCAGTCGGTGCTGCAGCGCTTCGAGACGCTGCCCTTCGTTCTGGCGCGACAGCCGGATTTGGCGAATGCGCTCGCTCATCCCAACGATCCGGCGGCGATCGAGCGTTTGAATGGGACGCTGCAAATCATTCAGCAGCAGGCCAAGGTCGGCGCGCTGTATCTGATGGACCGCAATGGTCTGACTTTGGGGGCGAGCAATTGGGATCAGCCTCTGGGTTTCGTCGGGAAGAATTTCTCTTATCGTCCTTATTTTCATGCAGCGCTGCGCGGTCATGCGGGGCTGTTTTATGGCATCGGCACCAGTACGTCGGAGGCGGGTTACTTTATCGCGCAGCCGGTGTATGCGAATGGCAGCGCGGGCGGCCAGGTGGCGGGGGTGATTGCGGTCAAAATCAGCCTGGCGGAATTCGAACGCACCTGGAGCAGCAGCGATGATCCGATCGCGCTGGCTGACCGCCATGGCGTGGTCTTCTTGAGCAATCGCGCGGACTGGAAATATCACAGCCTGCATCCCTTGCGCGAGGCCACGCTGGCCGAGCTGAATCACACGCAGCAGTACACCGGCAAGAACATCACACCCTTGCAGCAGACGCCCGGACCCTTCGTCACCCTGCCGGTGGGACGCCTGGGCTGGCAGTTGATGCTCTTCCCGAACCAGTCGCGCGTCACGCGCGTGGGTACGCTGTGGGCACTGGCGACGGCTTTGCTGCTGGCGTTTGCGGCGGCTTCGCTGTGGGCGCTGCATCAGCGCCGCCGCCGCATGGAGGAGCGCCTGGCTTCGCGCGAAGCCTTGCAGCAGGCGGCGCAGGAGCTGGAGAGCCGCATCGCGCAACGCACGCAGCAGCTGAGCGAGACGAACCTGCATCTGGAAACCAAGTACCACACGCTGCAGCAAACGGAACACATGCTGCGCTCGACGCAGAATGAGCTGGTCCAGGCGGGCAAGCTGGCCATGCTGGGCCAGATGGCGGCTGGGATCACGCATGAACTGAATCAGCCTTTGGCGGCGATCCGCGCTTTCGCCGACAATGCACGCACTTATCTGGAGCGCGGCCAGCCCGAGCAGGCGGCCAGCAATCTGGTGCATATCGGCGCGGCCAGCGCGCGCATGGGCGCCATCATCGGTCAGTTGAAGGGCTTTGCGCGCAAGGATCAGAATGTGGCGGCGGTCGACCTGGCGCATTCGGTGCGCGCTTCGGCCTTCCTGCTGGAGAGCGAGTTCCAGCGCCGCGAGGCGCTGCTCGACATCGATACCGGCGCAGGCACGATGATCGTGGCGGGCGATGCGGTGCGCATCGAGCAGGTGCTGATTAATCTGCTGCGCAATGCGCTCGATGCGGTGGAGGCGGCGCCGCTGCGCCGCGTCCACCTCGTTCTAAGCCGCGAGGGCAATCAGGCCGTTGTGCGCATCAGCGATAGCGGCGAAGGCATTCCCGAGCAGGTGGCGGCCCATCTGTTCGAACCGTTTTTCACTACCAAGCCATCCGGCAAGGGTCTGGGGCTTGGCCTGGCAATTTCATCGTCCATCGTGCAGGCGATGAATGGACAATTGAGGGCGGCTAACCGCCCCGAAGGCGGCGCCGAATTCGAGATGCGCCTGCCGCTGCAAACCGATGGAGGCACGATTTGAGCGCGCTGCAAGCGATCCTGGTAGAAGATGAAGCCACCCTGCGCATGGCGACCGCGCAGACGCTGGAGCTGGGCGGCTTTGCCGTGCAGGCCTGCGCCAGCGCGGAGGAGGCGCTGTCCCTGCTGCGCGCCGATTACGCTGGCGTGATCGTGACCGACGTGCGCTTGCCGGGACGCTCCGGCCTGGAGCTGCTGGCCCAGGTGGTGGCGCTGGATGCGGAGCTGCCGGTGATCGTCGTTACCGGCCATGGCGATGTGAGCATGGCGGTGACGGCGATGCGCAGCGGCGCCTATGATTTCATCGAGAAGCCTTTCGCTTCCGAGCGGCTGATGGATGCGGTCGACCGCGCCCAGGAGCGCCGCCGCCTGGTGCTGGAGAACCGCCAGCTGCGCGCGGCGCGCGCCCTGCATCCCGACACGCCGGACCTGATCGGGCGTTCGGAGGCCATCGAACGTCTCAAGCTCCTGATCCGCAATATCGGGCCGGCCGGCGTCGATGTGCTGATCAACGGACAGACCGGCACCGGCAAGGAAGTGGTGGCGCGGTTGCTGCACGCGGCCAGTGGGCGCAAGGGCAATTTCGTGGCGATCAATTGCGGCGCACTGCCGGAGTCGGTATTCGAGAGCGAAATTTTCGGCCACGAGCCGGGCGCTTTCACCGGCGCACAGAAGCGCCGCATCGGCAAGCTGGAATACGCCAACGGCGGCACGGTCTTCCTCGACGAGATCGAAACCATGCCCATGACCTTGCAGGTCAAGCTGCTGCGCGTGCTGCAGGAGCGCCGTCTTGAACGCCTCGGCGCGAACGAGGGCGTGGAGCTGGATTGCCGTATCGTCGCCGCCTCCAAGGCCGATCTGCTGCAACTGAGCGCGCAAGGGCTGTTCCGCGAAGACCTGTATTACCGCATCGGCGTGGTCAGCATCGATCTGCCGCGCCTGCGCGAGCGGCGCGAGGATATTCCCCTGCTGCTGGCCCATTTTGTGCAGGAGGCTGCGCTGCGCTACCAGCGCCCCCTGCCAACGTGGACCACGCAGGAGATGGAAAGCTGGCAGGCTGCCGACTGGCCCGGCAATGTGCGTGAGCTGCGCAATTTCGCCGAGCGCCTGACGCTGGGCCTCGCACCGATGCTGCTGGCCACCGCGCCCCGCGCCAGCGTCACCGCGCCGTCGGCGCAAAACCAGGTCACGGGCACCCTGTCCGAAAACGAGGCTGCCTGCGATGACGCCGCCCTACCCATGCAGGTCGATGCCTTCGAGCGCAAGCTGATCCTGCGCGCCATCGACACCGCCGAAGGCAACGTGGCGCTCGCCGCCGACAACCTGATGATCCCCCGTAAAACCCTCTACGACAAGCTCAAGAAGTACCAGATCGGCACCAGCAGGAAATAGCCTCGCCTCGACGAATCAGTAGTACAGCTACATAAATTGGATTACCATACAGGTCATTCAAGCCTCATTAGAGCGCTTCAATGTAGTTAAACTACCAAATTCGCTGGAGACAAGTTTATGGCAGAGAAGGCACTGCGCGGGCGTCGGCACGCCCTGAAATGGTCGCTGGGGGCATCGCTGGTGCTGTCCGCTTTTGGCGCGCAGGCGCAGGTAAATGGCCTGCAGCTGGCCAGCTGCGACGCGCCGTTCCAGCAGATGCTGCAAGCTTCGCAGGCTTTCGATGCGCGCGCCGTTTGGCTCGACCGCCAGTTAATTAAATGGCCAGGCGCGAACAGCAAGGCGCAGTTCAAGCTGTACTACTCGACGCAAGGCTTGCTGAATGCGAAGCCCGGCACCAAGGTCGGCGGCGCCGATGGCGTACTGGCGCTGAGGGTTCACGATGCGGCGCTATCCGCCGAACTTCAGCAGCGCTTCAAATATCTGGGCCACGCGCCGGTTCTGAGCCTGCAGGCGGCCGACGCCGCCAAATTGCCGGAACTACTCAAGCAGCAGGTGCTGATCGTGCAGGAGAACGCGGATGGCACGGTGCGCGACGTCACCGGCCTGCAAACGGCCGGTGCACTGGACGATCTGTACGCCGCCGCTGAACAGGCGCAAGACCTCGGCGCCACCGTTCGCAAGACCAGCACCAGCTTCCGCCTGTGGGCGCCGACTGCGCGCCAGGTCGCCGTGTGCAGCTACGACAGCGGCTACAGCAAGGCCGCGCGCATCGAGCCGATGCGCTTCGATGCCAAGACCGGCATCTGGTCGATGAGCAAACGCGGACGCCATGCCGGCAAGTACTACAGCTATCTGGTGGATGTTCATGCGCCAAGCGCTGGCCTGGTGCGCAATCTCGTCACCGATCCTTACTCCGTCAGTCTGACCACGGATTCCAAGCGCAGCTACATCGCCGATCTGGACGACCCGAAGCTCAAGCCCAGAGGCTGGGACCAGCACCGCAGCCCGGCCCGCGTACAGGCGCAGCCCGATATGTCGATCTACGAGCTGCATGTGCGCGACTTCTCGATCAATGACGCCAGCGTAAGCGCGCCGAATCGCGGTAAATACGCGGCTTTCAAGGAAAGCGGCTCGAACGGCATGCGCCATCTGGCCGCGCTGAGCAAGGCCGGCATGACCGACGTCCACCTGCTGCCCGTGTACGACATCGGCAGCGTGCCGGAAAAAGGCTGCGTGATCCCGACCCCGCAAGGCGCGCCGGACAGCGATGCCCAGCAAGCCGGCGTCATGGCGACGCATAAGACGGACTGCTACAACTGGGGCTATGACCCATACCACTACAGCGCGCCGGAAGGCAGCTACAGCAGCGATCCGGCCGATGGCGCGCGCCGCATCAGCGAGTTCCGCGACATGGTGATGGCGCTGCATAAAACCGGCCTGCGCGTGGGCATGGACGTGGTGTACAACCATACCTATATCGCGGGTCAGGATGAAAAATCGGTGCTGGACCGCATCGTGCCTGGCTACTATCACCGCCTGAACCTCAAAGGCGAAATCGAGCGCTCGACCTGCTGCTACAACACGGCCACCGAGAACCGCATGATGGGCAAGCTGATGGTCGATTCGGCCGAGCTGTGGACGCGCCATTACCGCATCGATTCCTTCCGCTTCGATCTGATGGGCCACCAGCCGCGCGCCGTGATGGAGGCACTGCAGGCGCGCGTCAACAAGGCGGCCGGCCACCATATCAATCTGATCGGCGAAGGCTGGAATTTCGGTGAAGTGGAAAACGGCGCGCGCTTTGTGCAGGCATCGCAGCTTTCGCTGAACGGCAGCGGCATCGGCACCTTCAGCGACCGCGCGCGCGATGCGGTGCGCGGGGGCGGCGCGGGCGATTCCGGCGAGCGCATGTTCTCGCAACAGGGCTATATCAATGGCCTGGTATATGACGCCAACACCATGGCCGGCCCGCGTCCATTGGCCGATCTGCTGAAAGCATCCGATCTGGTGAAAGTGGGGCTGGCCGGTTCGATCCGCAGCTATCCCCTGCAAACCCATACCGGTGAAGTGCGCGAACTGCAAACCATTGATTATGCAGGCCAGCCGGCCGGCTACGCGAGCCAGCCCGGCGAAGTGGTCAACTACATCGAGAACCACGACAACCAGACCCTGTACGACGCCAACGCCATGAAGCTGCCGCTGAACACCAGCAGCGCCGATCGCGCCCGCGTGCAGATTCTGGGCGCTGCCATCAACGCTTTCAGCCAGGGCGTGGCTTACTATCACGCGGGCTTCGACGTGCTGCGCTCCAAATCGCTGGACCGCAACAGCTTCGAATCGGGCGACTGGTTCAACCGCCTGGACTGGACTTACCGTGACAACTACTTCGGCACCGGCCTGCCGCCTGCCGCCGACAACGGCAAGGACTATGCACTGCTGCGCCCACTCCTGGCCAATGCCGCGCTCAAGCCCTCGCCCGAGGATATCGCCTTCACCCGCGACGCCTTCCGCGACCTGCTGAAAATCCGTGCCAGCAGCACCCTGTTCCGCCTGCGCACGGCAGAGGACATCCAGCAGCGCCTGCATTTCCTGAACACCGGGCCATCGCAGGCGCCAACCGTGATCGCCGCACATATCGATGGCAACGGCTATGCGGGCGCGGGCTTCAAATCCGTGACTTACCTGATCAACGTTGGAAAATCCGAACAAAGCATCGCGGGCCAGGCCGGTAAAGCCTTCCGTCTGCATCCGGTACACAGCAACGCCAGCGCTGCCGACAAGCGCGCCGCGCAAGCCCGCTACGATGCCGCCAGTGGCCGTTTCACCGTTCCCGCCCGCACAGCGCTTGTTTTCGTCGAATAAGAATTCAGAGACATCATGAAGAAAAACCCGATTGCCCTTGCCGCCCTCTGCCTGCTGGCTAGTACTGCCCTCGCCCAGAACGCCGAACGCCGCCTGGAAAGCTTCGCGCAATATGAAAATACGCTGGAGATCAGCACCAGCGACGGCAAATACCTGATCCGCCCCTACTCCGCCACCGTGGTGGAAACCGCCTTCATCCCAAAGGGCGAGCAGTACGATGCGAACTCGCATGCCGTGGTGCTGGCGCCCGAGGCGCTGCCCGCCACGCTAAAGGATAGCGCGGCCAGCATCGAATTCGCCACGCCCGGCATTGTCGTCACGGTGCAGAAATCGCCCTTCCGCATCAGCTATGCCTACAAAGGCCAGCCGCTGGTATCGGAAAAGCTGGGCTATGTCCGCAAGGATGGCATGCAGGCCATCGAGTTCAACCTGGATCAGGACGAAGCACTGTATGGCGCCGGCGCGCGCGCCGTGGGCATGAACCGGCGCGGCAACCGCTTCCAGCTGTATAACAAGGCGCACTACGGCTACGGCAACCGCTCGGAGCTGATGAACTTCACCATCCCGATGGCGCTGTCTTCCAAGCGCTACGCCATCCACTTCGACAATCCGCAGATCGGCTATCTGGACTTCGACAGCAAGAAGGACAATACGCTGAGCTACGAAACCATCGGCGGCCGCAAGACCTATCAGGTGATCGCCGGCGACAAGTGGGAAGACGTGATGGCCAGCTACACCAGCCTGACCGGCCGCCAGCCGCTGCCGCCGCGCTGGGCCTTCGGCAATTTCGCCAGCCGCTTCGGCTATCACACCGAGGCGGAAACCCGTGCCACGGTCGATAAATTCATCGAAGAGAAAATCCCGCTCGACGCCATCGTGCTTGACCTTTACTGGTTCGGCAAGACGGTGAAAGGCACGATGGGCAATCTGGCCTGGGATAAGGACAGCTTCCCCAATCCGCAAAAGATGATGGCCGATCTGGCCGCCAAGGGCGTGAAGACGGTCGTCATCACCGAGCCGTTTGTGCTGACCACTTCTTCGCGCTGGCAGGAAGCCGTGCAACGCAAGGTGCTGGCCACCACCAAGGATGGTGCGCCTTACACCTACGATTTCTATTTCGGGAACACGGGTCTGATCGACCTGTATAGCCCGCAGGGCCGCGAATGGTTCTGGAATATCTACAAGGATCTGAAGCGCGATGGCGTCACCGGCTGGTGGGGCGATCTGGGCGAGCCGGAAGTGCATCCCTCGGCCCTGCAGCACGCCACGGGTTCGGCCGACCAGGTCCACAATATCTATGGCCATGACTGGGCGCGCCTGATCGCGGAAGGCTACCGCAAGGACTTCCCCAACGAGCGTCCCTTCATCCTGATGCGCGCCGGCTATTCGGGTTCGCAGCGCTTCGGTCTGATTCCCTGGTCGGGCGATGTGGGCCGCAGCTGGGGCGGACTGCAATCGCAGATGGAGATCGCGCTGCAGATGGGCATGCAGGGCTTGGGCTATATGCACTCCGACCTGGGCGGCTTCGCCTCCGCCGTGCTGGATGATGAGCTGTACACACGCTGGCTGCAATACGGCGTATTCCAGCCTGTGTTCCGCCCCCACGCCCAGGAGGAAGTGCCAGCCGAACCGGTGTTCCGTAGCGAGCGCGCCAAAGCGCTGGCACGCGAAGCGATCCGCCTGCGCTACGCCATGCTGCCGTATAACTACACCACCGCTTTCGAAAACAGCCAGAGCGGCATGCCGCTGATGCGCCCCATGCTGTTCGAGGAACCGCAGAACGATGCGGCGCGTTCCATATCGGGCGCTTACCTGTGGGGCAAGGACTTCCTCGTGGCGCCCATCGTGGAGCCGGGGACCACACGCAAGGAGCTGTACTTCCCGGCGGGCAGCGCATGGTTCGACTTCTATAGCGGCCAGCGCCACGGCGGCGGCATCACCGAGGCGCTGAACGTGGTGCCCGAGCATATTCCGGTCTTCGTGCGCGCCGGCGCTTTCGTGCCGCTGGCGCAGCCGGTGCAAAGCACCAAGGATTATTCCGCACGCCAGATCGACCTGCATTACTACCATGACCAGTCGGTGAGCGCGTCCAGTGGCAAGCTGTATGACGACGACGGCGCCACCGCGCAAGCCTATGAGCAGGGCAAGTATGAGCTGGTGCATTTCGCCAGCAAGCTGCAAGGCCGCGAGCTGCAGCTGTCGCTGGAGACGGAAACCGGCCGCGCCGCGCAGGCTGCAGAACGCGGCTACAACGTCAGCGTGCACAATGTGGCGGCCAAGCCGCGGCGCGTGCTGCTCGATGGCCGCGCAGTGAAGTTCAGCTGGAATGCGGCGCGCAAACTGCTGCAGGTGAGCGTGCCGGCACGCCGTCAACTGTCCGCCAAGCTGGCGGTAAGCCTGTAATCGGATCATCAAATATTATGTTGTTTAACTACATATAATTCCATCGCAGCCCATAAATACGATGGAATGTCCGATTGACAGGCAAAATTCGTCATGTTATTTTGCTACAAATTTACGCAAATATACTTATAACGGGGACAGGCAGGCATGAATCCTTCAACCATCAAGGCGCGGCTGTCGTTCTGGCAGCTGTGGAATATGAGCTTCGGCTTTTTCGGCATCCAGTTCGGCTTTGCCCTGCAAAATGCCAACACCAGCCGCATCTTTTCCACGCTCGGCGCCAATCCGGATGAACTGCCTTTGTTGTGGCTCGCCGCCCCCGTTACCGGTCTGCTGGTGCAGCCCATCATCGGCTACCTGAGCGACAATACCTGGCACCCGAAATGGGGCCGCCGTCGTCCCTTCTTCTTCATCGGCGCCCTGCTCGCCTCCATCGCCCTGTTCCTGATGCCGAATTCCTCCGCGCTGTGGATGGCGGTGGCTGTGCTGTGGATGATGGATGCGGCCATCAATGTATCGATGGAGCCTTTCCGCGCCTTCGTCGGCGACAAGCTGAATGCCTCGCAGCAGACGGCCGGTTTTGCAATGCAGACCTTCTTCATCGGCTGCGGCGCGGTGATCGCCTCGCTGCTGCCCACCCTGTTCGGCGATGTGCTGGGCGTGAGCAATGTGCCCGTCAACGGCGGCATTCCCGATACCGTGCGCTATTCCTTCTATGCCGGCGGTGCGGTGTTCTTCTTCGCCGTGCTGTGGACCGTGCTGACGGCCGGCGAACTGCCGCCCGAAAATCTGGAACAGTTCCGCGCCGAGCGCCAGCGCAGCAAAGGCATGGGCCATGCGCTGAGCGAAATCTTCGGCGGCCTGCTGCGCATGCCCAAGACCATGACGCAACTGGCCGTGGTTCAGTTCTTCACCTGGATCGGCCTGTTCGCCATGTGGATCTACAGCACCTCGGCCGTGGCCGACAATGTGTTCGGCACCACCGACGCACAGTCGGCCGCCTTCCAGGATGCAGGCAACTGGGTCGGCACCATGTTCGCGGTGTATAACGGCGTGTCCGCACTGGCGGCCTTCATTCTGCCGGTGTTCGCGCGCGCCACCAGCCGCAAGGTCGTGCACATGAGCTGCCTGCTGATCGGCGGCCTTAGCCTGGTCAGCATCTTCTTCATTCAGGACAAGCAACTGCTGCTGGCGCCAATGGTGGGTGTGGGCGTGGCCTGGGCCAGCATCCTGACCATGCCGTATGCGATCCTGGCGGGCGCTCTGCCGGCCCGCCGCATGGGCTACTATATGGGCGTGTTCAACTTCTTCGTGGTGATTCCGCAGATCGTCAGTGGCCTGCTGCTGGGTTACGTCACCACCCACTTCTTCGGCGGCCACACGATCAGCACCCTGGCGCTGGGCGGCGCCTCGATGGCATTGGCGGGTCTGCTGACCATGATCGTCAAGGACACGGCGGCTCCCGCAGCCTGATTTTGCGGCCTTCCGCGCCGCCCGTATTGCGCTACACCGATGTTGCAATTGTGCCACCATCCGGCATATTTTGAGCAAACGCGGAGCAATCATGGCAATCCACACGGTAGCAACTTCCCCCTACCCCGGCCAACGGCCGGGGACTTCCGGCCTACGCAAGAAAGTGGCCGTGTTCAGCCAGGCCAACTATCTGGAAAATTTTGTGCAAAGCGTGTTCGACACGCTGGGCGATGTGTCGGGCAAAACGCTGGTGCTGGGCGGCGATGGCCGCTTTCACAACCGCGCCGCGGTACGCGTGATCCTGCGCATGGCGGCGGCGCACGGCTTTGCGCGCGTGCTGGTGGGGCAAGGCGGCATTCTCTCCACGCCGGCCGTCAGCTGCGTGATCCGCAAGCACGGCGCGCTGGGCGGCATCGTGCTGTCGGCCAGCCATAATCCAGGCGGACCGGAGGGCGACTTCGGCATCAAGTACAACATCGCCAACGGCGGTCCCGCACCGGAAAGCTATACCGAGGAATTCTTCCACCGCAGCGAATCCATCGCCCAATACCACATCAGCGACGCGCCCGAAATCGACATCGACCACATCGGCAATGCGCGCATCGAAGAGATGGATGTAGCCGTGATCGATCCGGTCGGTGACTACGCGGAACTGATGCAGCAGCTCTTCGACTTCAGCGCCATCCGCCAGTTGTTCGGCAGCGGCTTCCGCATGTGCTTCGACGCGATGAGCGCCGTCTCCGGTCCTTACGCCAAGGCTATCCTGGAGGGCATGCTGGGCGCGCCCGCCGGCACCGTCATCAATGGCGTGCCACTGGAAGACTTTGGCGGCCACCATCCCGACCCGAATCCCGTCAACGCCGCCCAGCTGATCGAGTTGATGGCCGCGCCCGACGCACCGCACTTCGGCGCGGCTTCGGACGGCGATGCCGACCGCAATATGATCGTGGGCCGTAAATTCGAGGTCACGCCATCCGACAGCCTGGCAATTCTGGCGGCGAACGCCGATGTGGCGCCCGGCTACAAGGACGGCCTGAAAGGCATTGCCCGTTCCATGCCCACTTCGCGCGCCGCCGACCGCGTGGCCGAAAGCCTGGGCATTCCCTGCTACGAAACGCCAACCGGCTGGAAGTACTTCGGCAATCTGCTCGATGCGGACAAGGCCACGCTGTGCGGCGAGGAGAGCTACGGCACCGGTTCCTCGCACATCCGCGAAAAAGATGGACTCTGGGCCGTGCTGTTCTGGCTTAATCTGCTGGCCGTGCAGCGCCAGCCGGTCGAACAGATCGTGTCCGAACACTGGGTACGCTTCGGCCGCCACTACTATTCTCGCCACGACTACGAAAACATCGCCGCCGAAGGCGCGCGTATGTTGATGGAAGACCTGCGCATCAAGCTGCCCTACCTGCCAGGCCAGCAGCTCGGCCACTACACCGTCGCCAGCGCCGACGATTTCGAGTACACCGATCCCGTGGATGGCTCGCTGGCGCGCCAGCAAGGCATACGCATCATCATGACGGATGGGGCGCGCATCATCTACCGCCTGTCCGGCACCGGCACCGAAGGCGCAACCCTGCGCGTCTACCTGGAACGCTACGAAGCCGACACGACGCAGCACCGCATCCCAACCCAGCAAGCGCTGGCGGGCCTGATCGCCATTGCCGACAGCGTGGCCAGCATCATTATGCATACGGGACGGAACAATCCCTCCGTCATCACCTGACCTCAACAAGGAAGCCCATGAAACTACACGCACTCGCCTTCTCCCTTCTGCTGGCCGCCATTGGCACTCCGGCGCTGGCCGCTCCCAAGCCCTTCCTGTGGGAGAACGCGACCGTGTACTTCATGATCACCGACCGCTTCCAAAACGGCGACACCGGCAACGACCTGGCCTACGGCCGCAAGGGCGACGCCGCACCGCTGCGCGGCATGATGGGCGGCGACCTGAAAGGCGTCACCGCCAAAATCAGGGAAGGCTATTTCGACAGCCTGGGCGTGAACGTGCTGTGGCTTACGCCGCCGGTCGAGCAAATCCACGCCGGCACCGATGAAGGCACAGGCAAGACTTACGGCTTCCATGGCTACTGGGCACGCGACTGGACGGCAGTGGACGCCAATCTCGGCACGGAACAGGACTTCCGCGCGATGGTGGACGCGGCCCACGCACGCGGCATCCGCGTGCTGCTGGACGTGGTGATGAACCATACCGGCCCGGTCACGGATACCGACACCGTCTGGCCTTCAGGCTGGGTGCGCACCGAGCCGACCTGCACCTACAAGGACGCGCCCACCACCACGCTGTGCACCCTCGTCCCCAATCTGCCCGACGTGCGCACCGAAAGCGATACGCCGGTCGAACTGCCCGACTTCCTGGCCGCCAAGTGGAAGCTCGAAGGCCGCTACGAACGCGAAGTCAAGGAGCTGGACGAGTTCTTCGCCCGCACCGGCTATCCGCGCGCGCCGCGCTACTACCTGATGAAGTGGCACGCCGACTGGGTGCGCAAATACGGCATCGACGGCTTCCGTGGCGACACGGTCAAACATACCCAGCCCGGCGTATGGAAGGAACTGCGCGCAGTCGCGGAAGCAGCCCACACGGACTGGAAGCGCGCCAACCCATCCCGCGTTCTCGGCGACGCCAAATTCTTCATGGTAGCCGAGGTCTACAACTACAACATCGTACACGGTCACAAATTCGATATGGGCGGAGGTGAATACTGGGACTTCTACGACAACGGTTTCGATAGCCTCATCAACTTCGGCTTGGTGCACGATGCCAAACAGGATTACGAAAGCCTGTTCAGCAAATACTCGGCTCAGCTGCATGGCCCCTTGAAGGGTTACTCGGTACTGAACTACATCGACTCCCACGACGACGGCAATCCGCTCGACCCATCACGCAACAAGCCTTTGGAAACCGCCAGCAAACTGCTGCTGGCGCCCGGCGCGGCGCAGATCTACTACGGCGACGAAACCGCGCGCCGCCTGGATTGGCCACAAGCCGAGGGCGACGCCAAGCTGCGCTCGGACATGAACTGGCAGGAGCTGGCGCAGAACGCCCAGCGCGACGGCTACCGCATCGCAGAGGTGCGCCAGCACTGGAGCAAGCTGGGACAGTTCCGCCAGCTGCATCCCGCCATCGGCGCCGGCGAACATGCCAAGCTGGCCGACCAGCCTTATACCTTCACGCGCACGCTGAAGCGCGGCGCCATCGACGACAAGGTGGTGATTGCCCTCGAAGCCCCGACCGGCAAGCCGTTGCCGGTCAGTGTCGCGGGCGTCTTCAAGGACGACGCCAAGCTGCGCGACCACTATTCGGGCGCCAGCTACAGCGTCAAGGGCGGCAAGGTGTTGACCACGGGCCGCTACGCCACCATTCTGCTGGCGCCTGCGGCAAAGGAGGCGCGGCGCGATAACTGAGTTATATTAGCGGGCATTTTCACGCAAAAAGGGAGACTGAAGTGCCAAAACAAATCCTGAAAAAGCCCGCCGTAATCGCCGTGATGCTGGCCCTGGCCGCAGCCGGCGCGCACGCCGCCACGCCTGCCAAGAAAGGCAAGCCCACCGTCGCGGAAGCCGAGCGCTTCCTGGCCGATACCGAAGCCAAATTCGACAAGCTCAATCTGGAGCAGTCGCAAGCCCAATGGATCGCCGCCAATTTCATCACCGACGATACCGAGGCACTCGCCACCTACTTCGGCGAGAAGACCCTGAATGCCACCGGTGAAGCCGCCGTGGCCGCGCGCCGCTTCAACGGCCTGCGCCTGTCGGCCGACGCCGAGCGCAAACTCAAGCTGCTGCAACTGAACCTGGTGCTGTCCGATCCAAAAGAGCGCGAAGCCTATGCCAGCGCGCAGGCCGCGCTGCAAGGCGCTTACGGCAAAGCCAAATACTGCCCACCCGGCACCGGCGACAGCAAGGAAGGCTGCCTGGCGCTGGGCGATATGGAAAGCGTGCTGGCCACCAACCGCGATCCAGCCAAGCTGAAAGAAATGTGGCTGGGCTGGCACAGCCAGTCGCCATCGTATAAACAGCGCTATGCCGACTACGTGGTCCTGTCCAACAAGGGCGCACGCGAAATGGGCTTCGCCGACACCGGCGCCATGTGGCGCTCGCAGTACGATATGCCGGCCGACGCCTTCGCCGCCGAGATGGAACGCCTGTGGCAGCAGGTCAAACCGCTGTACGAATCCCTGCACACCTACACCCGCTACAAGCTGTACGAAACTTACGGCAAGGACGTGGTGCCGCTGAACGGCCCCGTGCCCGCCCACCTGTTCGGAAATATGTGGAGCCAGAGCTGGGACAATCTCTATCCGATCCTGAAACCGGCGACCGGCGCCAGCAGCTTTGACCTGACCAATGTACTGGAAGGCCGCAAGACCAGCGCCAAGGAAATGACGCAATACGCGGAGCGCTTCTACACCTCGCTCGGCATGCAGAAGCTGCCGGAGACCTTCTGGGAGCGTTCGCTGCTGACCAAACCACGCGACCGCGAAGTGGTGTGCCACGCATCGGCATGGCCGATCGACGCCAAGGAAGACGTGCGCATCAAGATGTGCATCAAGCCGACCGCCGAAGAGTTCACCGTGATCCACCATGAACTGGGCCACATCTACTACTTCCTCGCCTACCAGAAGCAGCCCAACCTGTTCCGCAACGGCGCCAACGACGGCTTCCACGAAGCCATCGGCGACACCGTGGCCCTGTCGATCACGCCCGACTACCTGAAAAAAGTCGGCCTGATGGACCAGGCACCGGACGCCAATGCCGACGTGGGCGAACTGCTCAAGCGCGCGCTGGCCAAGGTCGCCTTCCTGCCCTTCGCCTACTCGGTCGACAAATGGCGCTGGGACGTCTACTCCGGCAAAACCAAACCCGCCGACTACGACAAGAGCTGGTGGCAGCTGCGCGAACAGTACATGGGCGTGAAGCGTCCGGCCCCGATCGAATCGAGCGGCTTTGACGCCGGCGCCAAATACCACGTCGCCGCCGACGTGCCATACGCGCGCTACTTCCTGGCCAATATGCTGCAGTTCCAGTTCCACCGTGCCCTGTGCCGAGAAGCCGGCTACACCGGCCCGCTGCACCGCTGCTCGGTGTATGGCAACGAGAAGGCCGGCAAGAAGCTGCAGGCGATGCTGGAGATGGGCCAGAGCAAGCCATGGCCGGAAGCGCTGAAAGCCATCAGCGGCGAAGAGCGCATCGACGGCGGCGCGCTGCTGGACTACTTCGCACCGCTGAAGACCTGGCTGGATGAGCAGAACCGCCAGTTGGCAGCGAAGTATCAGAAGAGCTGATGCTTGAATAAGCAGATTTCGTCCGGTACTGAGTGCCGGACGAAATCTCGGCCATCATCCATGATCCGTGGAGCGGCAAAAATACATCTCATCCTTTATCGTGGTGCTGACAAGCTCCGCCTCCAATACTTCAGGCGGCAGCGCAGGGTCTTGCCAATTCACTTCAAAAGCAGCCCAGAAAGTGCGGCATGTATCGTCCGGACCTTGCCGGACATGGGGCTTTGAACAGTAAATCATGGGCACGTTTTCGATTGTGAAGTGGTCTATGCTGCCCTCAGCCAAGGCAGGAAGCATTTTGTATTTCAAAGAGCACTGGAAACCCTCGCTGCTTAGCTTGCGCATTGTCGTCTGCGCAATTTCCCCATTGAAGTGATGCGATTTTTCAAATTCTCTTTCGATCGCAAGCAAGGTATCTGCCTGTCTTACTGTTTCTTCCCATAACTGCGCGTATGTTTTTGAGGGACTGCCTCTAGTTGCAGTGCATCCCGCAATAGCGCAAACAAGGCAGCATAGAACAATCGCTTTCGGATATGAGCATGACATGCGGACCTCTCTGGCGATAAAAAGACGGTTCATTAAAGTTCAATCTTGGAGGAAGGTGCGCTAATCTGATACCCAGGTATGATTCCTCTCAAAGACCACACTTTAGAATCATAGATTTCCTCGATTTTCATATTCTCGAATTTAGAGTAGGCAGCCGATGTCTTGGAAAAATCGCGCAGAATGCTTTGCGCTGCCTTCATTCCTCTGGCGGCAAAGATGCGCGCATCCTCTTCAGTGCCGCCCAAAAAATTCGCGGTTTCCGCCACAGTTCCTTCGTGAGTGATTTTTCCGCGCCAGAACGGAATCGGTAGATCTTCAGGTGGCGAAAGAACTTTCATGTCTGCCCCTAGCATTTCCTTCACCACCTTGCGGAAATTCAGTTCCATTCGTTCGTTTTGCTTCAGCGGATAGTCCGCTGCTCCAGTTCCGTAGATCTCGCCCATCTGGTCAAAATTGAGACCTTCCTCAGTGGTGAGAGCTCTCGCCCGGCCAAGTACGGCATTCACGGAAGCCATGGCCTGCGCCTTCTGTTCGTCGCTCAACCGTATGCCACCCACGGTCTCGAATGCACTCATCAGCTGTCCTGCAGCACCTCGCGCCTGGTCTTCTGAAATGTAATCAGGCTCGCTGCCATGCAGCCCATGACCGAGGGGAGCCTCATAAGTAACGTTCACGCCATGCATAGAGCGGGAGTGAAAAATCGAATCCACCAGGCCGTGCATGGCAATACCGACCCGTGCATCGTCGTCTTTGTATTTGGCGATCTCCTTATGGTAGAAGGCTAGATTGTCCCCTGTAGTCCTACCATTCAAGGCATGAATTGCGCGCTCCGAATATTCTCCAATCTGTGCAGGTTCATAACTCCGCGCAGACATCTTGCTTCGAACCCCATTCGTGTAACCATCCAGGGCCGATACCTGGTCCGGGAACTGGGAATAGGCTGCGATGGCTCTGCTGCGTTCATCAGAAAGGCCAACCATTTTCCCGAGCATTAAAGGAAGATAGTAATGTCCCCCCGCCTGGGCCGTATGAAGCATTTGAGGTGCACTGCCGGAGGCCGCATAGTTCAAGCCATCGATCACCGAGGATGCGCCAGGAAGAACGTCTGCATCCCATTCAGACAATGCAGCCGAGGTTTCCTGCGTGTCGGACTCGCCTGGGCTATTCCCAGAGGCGTCATTTGCGGCGCTGCCGGCGCCCGATTGATCGTCGATGGTCATCTGATGCTGGGTAGCGATCAAGATCGCACCGCAAGCCGTCTTCATGCCTTCAACGGCTGTACCTATCCCTGCAAATGTATGGAAGTCCAGTCCATCATTGATCGGGAATTTCCCTTTGCATTGCGGGCACCAGGTTTGATGTCCCCGCTGCGCAATGGGACGGCCGTCGATAGTGGCGTCCTCATTACCTTCGAGAACCTTTCCCCCATGAGAGGTCGGATCACCTTTGCAGATCACAGCGCGGGCCATGACAGTCTCCTTTGCGTCCTGGAAACTTCACTCTAGCTGCAGCACAGATGGGGATTTTGACCAACGGCAATCTTCCGCACATGAAGAAGCCGATGATACATCCTTGCCAGCCCAACAATTCCAAGCTACAATTGAGAATAATTCTCATTCACGAATAGCCAGCCGCACTCCGCATCGCCAGCCTTTTCGCATCACAGGACTTCAAGGCAATGGCGTACCCGCATCAGCTCAAACTCACTCCCCTGGCAGCCGCTTGCGCGCTGCTGCTGGCCGCTGGCGGCGGCGTTGCCCAGGCGCGCGGCGCCGACACGGCAGACGCGAATGGCGAAGCCGCCGAGGCCACCATGGCCGTGATCAAGGTCGAGGGCCGCCGCGAGGACGGCGATGTGGGCTTCAACGCCAAGCGCGCAGGCGCCGCCACCAAGACCGATACGCCGCTGATCGAAACGCCGCAGGCCATCAGCGTGGTGCTGCGCGAGCAGTTCGAGGCGCAGGGCGCGCAGACGCTGCGCCAAACCGTGGGCTACAGCGCCGGCATGGTGACCAGCTATTTCGACAGCCGGGGCGACAGCATCAGCGCGCGCGGCGGCTCGTCGACGCAGATGCTGAATGGCCTGCAGACCAACTTCGGCTTCTATAACAACGCGCGTCCCGATCCATTCACGCTGGAGCGCGTGGAAGTGCTGCGCGGCCCTTCGTCCGTGCTGTATGGCCAGGGCGGCATTGGCGGCATCGTGAATATGGTGTCGAAAACCCCGCAGGCGCAGGACCGCCGCGAAGTGCAGGTGCAGATCGGCAGCCATAATCGCAAGCAGATTTCGGCCGACGTGAATCAGGTGCTGGACCAGCGGGGCCACTGGATGGCGCGCATCGTGGCCGTGGGCCGCGACAGCGATACCCAGGTCAAACACGTTGCCGACGACCGCAAGGTGCTGGCCCCTTCCCTGACCTGGGCGCCGGATGCGAATACCTCGCTGACCTTGATGGGCCAGTATCAGAAGGATGAAAGCGGATCGATGATCGGCTTCTTCCCTTGGCAAGGCACGCTGCTGCCGTCCAAATACGGCCAGATTCCGACCGATACCTTCATCAGCGAACCGGGTTGGGACGCCTATAACACCAAGCAGAAAATGCTGGCCTATATGTTAAGCCACAAGTTCAACGACAACATCACGCTGCGCCAGAATCTGCGCCGCAGCGAGAGCGAGGTCGATTACCGCAGCATTTACACCAGCTTCGCCGCCGACAAGAAAACCGGCCGCCCGGCGCGCCCCGTCTTCAATGCCGACCAGCGCACCGTGAACCGCGATCTGGTCCAGCAGCTCAATGAGCTGGACTCCACCTTGATCGACACCCAGCTGGAATCGCACTTCAAGACCGGTCCCGTCGAGCACACCCTGCTGGTGGGCTTCGACGTGCAGCGCGCGGAAACGCGCCAGGCTGCAGCGCGTCTGGCTGCTCCGGCCATCGACGTGTATGCGCCGGTGTATGGCAACTTCACCCGCCCCGGCCCGATGCTGCACCAGCCGACCACCAACCTGCATCAGAAAGGCCTGTACGTGCAGGACCAGATGAAGATCGCGCAGAAGTGGGTGGCGCAACTGGGCTGGCGCCACGACTCGGTGCAGAACGATATCGAGGGTCGCCCCACCGCGCGCACCGACGACAAGGCCAATACGCGCCGCGCCGGCCTGCTCTACATCGCGGACAGCGGCTGGTCGCCGTATATCAGCTATGCGGAGTCCTTCCAGCCGCTGGGCGGCGTAGATCTGAACAACAAGCCTTTCGTACCGCAGCGCGGCAAGCAATGGGAAGCGGGTCTGAAGTGGCAGCCAGCCGGCCGCAATATGACGACCACGCTGGCCATCTACGATCTGCGCGACCAGAACCGCAAGACAACCGATCCAAGCAACCCGACCAACAGCATCCAGGTGGGCGAGGTGAAGGTGCGCGGCCTGGAGCTGGAAAGCACGGGCGCCATCAACCATAGCTGGGACTGGATCGCATCCTATGCCTACACCGACGCCACCGTTTCGCGCAGCAATGGTCCAGATCTGGGCAAGCGTGTGAGCGGCACGCCGAAGCACAGCGCATCCGCATGGCTGACGCGCAAGTTCGCGCTGGCTGGACGCTCCGGCTTCAGCACCGGCGGCGGTGTGCGCTACGTGGGCAAATCGTGGGATGGCATGGACGATATCGTCACGCCATCGGCCACCCTGCTCGACGCCATGCTGTCGTATGAGTCCGGCCCGTGGCGCCTGGCCCTGAATGTAACGAATTTGACGGACAAGGTGCAGATCACCACCTGTCTGAACCGCGGCGACTGCTTCTACGGACAGCGCCGAACCGCCGCCCTTACCGCGCGCTATATCTGGTAAGGCATGTAAAGACCACCCTTTCGGGACAGGGAGTACTCCCCAATCAGCTCTCTGTCCTTTTTTTATTCCAAGCCAAGGAGTTCCCCATGCGTCTACCGACACTTTCGGAAAACGCCAGCTACCGCGCCGGTATCGCCTCGCGCACGCTGGCGGCGGTGCTGGGGGGCTACTTGGCCACCTCCGCCGCAGCATCGCTGCTGGCGCTCGCGCTGCCTGCCATGGGCGCTTCGCGCGCCGATGCCGTCGTCAATTCCACACTGCTCTCTTTCGCCCTGCTGAACTGCGCCGTGCTGTGGGCCTTTGCCGCCCGCAGCGCCGCGCGCGCCTGGTTTGGATTGCTGCTGCCGTCCGCCATCATGAGCGGCATCGCCTACACTCTGTATCGGAGCCTGCCATGAAAGAAGGATTCCGCCAGTCGATGGCGTGGCTGCATACCTGGACCGGGCTGCTGGTCTGCTGGGTGCTGTTCCTCGTTTTCAGCGCCGGCACGGCGACCTACTTCCGCGACGAGATCACGCTGTGGATGAAGCCCGAGCTGCACGCCTCGGCCATGACGCCGGTGCCGGTGGCGCAGGCCACCGAGACCGCCATCCAGGCCTTGCAGCAAAGAGCGCCGGATGCCTCGCGCTGGTTCATCACGCTGCCGACCGAGCGCGCGCCGGCCACCCGCATCGGCTGGTCGCCCAAGGAGAAGGAAGGTGGCGGTGAAAAGAAAGGCCGGCGCCGCTTCAAGAACATGCTGATCGATCCCGCCACCGGCGCGGAAGCGGCCGAAGCGCGCGAAACACGCGGCGGCGAATTCCTCTATCGCCTGCACTTCGATCTGCACTATATGTCACCGCTGACGGCGCGCTGGATCGTCGGCGTATGCGCCATGTTCATGCTGGTGGCGATCATCAGCGGCGTGATCACGCACCGCCGCATCTTCCAGGATTTTTTCACCTTCCGTCCTGGCAAAGGCCAGCGTTCCTGGCTCGATGCGCACAACGCCACCGCCGTGCTGGCCCTGCCCTATCACCTGATGATTACCTATACCGGCCTGGTGACGCTGATGTTCATGTTCATGCCCGCCGCCTCCACGGTTGCATACAAGGGCGATCACGACACCTTCAGCGCCGAAGTCTTCCCCAGCGCAGGCAAGCCGCGCAAGGCCTCCGGCGAGGCTGCGCCGCTGGCGCCTCTGCGTCCCATGCTGGAACAGGCCGAGAAGCATTGGCAAGGCCAGCATGCCGGCTCGATTTCCATCACGGCGCCGAACGACGCCAATGCCACCGTGTCGATCACCCGCGCGGCGGGCAAGAATCTGTCGCACAAACAGCCGGCCATGCAGTTCGACGGCAAGACCGGCGCCCTGCTCTCGACCTCCGGCGATGAGTTGATCGACGGCGGCAGCACGCATGGCGTGATGTATGGCTTGCACCTTGCGCGCTTTGCCGGGCCGCTGCTGCGCGCCCTATTCTTCATCTCCGGCCTGGCCGGATGCGCGATGGTGGCGACGGGCGCGCTGCTGTGGGCAGTCAAGAGCCGCCAGCGCCAGGCCAAGGTGCTGAAGGCGGGTGGACGCATCGGCTTCGGCACGCGCCTGGTGGAAGCGCTGAATATCGGCGCCATCGCGGGTCTGCCGATCGCATACGCCGCTTACTTCTGGGGCAACCGCCTGCTGCCGGTGGGGATGGCGGAACGCGCCGAGGGCGAGATCACCGTCTTCTTCGCGGTCTGGGGCATTGCGGTCCTGCTGGCCCAATTGATGCCGAACCGCGCCATGTGGCGCATCCAGCTCGGTGCCGGCGCCTTTGCCTTCATGGCCCTGCCGCTGGTGAACTTCCTTACCAGCCAGGCCCACCTTGGCGTCACGCTGCCGCAAGGCGCTTGGGCATTGGCAGGCTTCGACCTGACCGTGCTGCTGCTTGGCGCCGCACTTGGCTATGCCGCATGGCGCCTGGGTCGGGGACAGGCCAAAGCCGCCCGTCCCGCCGCCGCTGCCGCGAATGCAAATGCAAATGCAAAAACGATGCAGGAGGCGGCATGAGCGGCATCCTGAATATGGCGGCGATGTTTTCCTTCTGCTTCACCGGCCTGGCCGCCCTCTCGCTGGTCATGGAGCGGCACTACGCCGACATCCACGGACGCGGCGCCACGCCGCCCGCAGCCGTCTGCCGCAGCCTGCGCATGGGCGGCGGCCTGGCACTGCTGCTCGCCTTTTCTGCAGCCCTGCGCGACAGCAGCGTCGGCCACGGCATCCTGCTCTGGCTAGGCGGACTGACGGCCGCCGCCGTCGCCCTCGTACTCCTGCTCTCCTACGCACCCCGTCTGACTGGCCGCAGCGCCCTTCTCTCCGCCGCGTTCGCCATGCTCACCTTCCTCGCCGCATAAGCCAGCGGCCGAGCCCGTGTCCACCATGGTGCCTGGCACCGATCGGACACAAACTAAACAGTAAAGAGCAAAGCCTGTGGTTGAGTTCGTGTCCGATTGGGGTCTGACCCCATGGTGGACACGGGCTGAGCCGCGAAAAAAAACCTCGCCGGGGCGAGGTTTGGAAGCGTTGCGGGAGAGTTTTTAGAATTTGTAGTTGGCGCCCAGCAGGACGGTGCGGCCGTATTTCTGGTACTCGAGCGGCTGGTTGCGGCTGCCGGCGTAGGTTTCGTAGGCGGCGTTGCGCAGGTTGTTCACTTGCAGCAGCAGGCCCAGGCCTTTGAGGCTGCCGGTGTTGAAGGTGTAGCCGACCTGGAAGTCGATGATGTTTTCGCCGACCACGTAACGCAAGGTGCGGTTGTTGGCGAAGTTGCCGATCTCGCCGACGAAGTCCGAACGCTTGCGCTGGCTGACGCGGGTCTCAAAGCCATTCTTCTCGTAGTACACCGTCAGGTTCGAGGAGTGCTTGGACAGGCCTGGCAGCGGGATGTTCTTGCCGATGCTGCTGTCCGGGTCTTCGATCTTGATGGAGGAGTCAGCATAGCTCCAGCTGCCGCTCACGCCGAAGCCGTCCAGCACTGGGGTCAGCATGTTCAGCGGCAGGGAGCCGGACAGCTCGACGCCTTTCAGCGAACCGCCCTGGCCATTGCGCGGCGCCTTGTAGTCGCCGAAGTTGGTGATCGCTGGCGTGCCTGGGGTGAACTTCGAGAAGTCGTAGTTCTGCGTCATCGTGTAGATGTAGGTCTTCAGCTTCTTGTGGTAGGCCGCAGCCGCCACATAGGCTTTCTTGCCGAAGTACTTCTCGTACGACAGGTCGAGCGCCGTGGCGCGCCATGGGTCGAGCTGGGCGTTGCCGCCTTCGCCGCCCGGTTTGAAGGTGTTGGTGGCAACGTTGAAGTCGAGCGCGGAGCGCAGCTGGTCCACGCGCGGGCGGGCCAGCTGTTTGGCCGCGGCGAAGCGCACGGTCTGGTCGTGGGCCAGGCCGAACGACAGGTTCAGGCTAGGCAGATAGTCGGTATAGGTCTTGCCGTCGTGGACTGGCTTGACTTGCTGGCCGGCCGGCGCGGTGCCGTCCCAGAACTTGGCATCCGATTCCTGCTTGGTGTGCTGGGCTTGAATGCCAACGTTACCGCGCACGCTGATGTCGCCGATTTCGGCTTCGATATTGGCTTTGGCGTAGGCGGTGGTGATCTTCTCGCTCACGTCCCAGCCCTTGGAGATCAGGTAGCTCTGGGTGTCGTTCGGCGCGAAGATCATGTATTTGGAAACCACGCCCGGTACATTCCACGCCGGGATCACGCCGGTGCCGGAGAAGCCCAGGTCGACGGAGTTGTACAGGAACTCGGACGGGATACTGAAAGGCTTATCCTTCAGCAGCATGGCGCCTTCCGGCTGGCGTTTTGCCTTGCTGCGGTCGGCGTAGTTCACGCCCACATCCACGCCGGAGAAGACTTTTTCCAGTGCGTCGAACATCGGCAGGCTGGCCACCAGCTTGAAGCCTTTCAGCTCATCTTCCACGCGCGGCACTTTGCCGTAGCCGGAACCATAGATGGTCGGGCCGACATACAGCTTGCTGGCGTCGCTGTAGTTGCGGTTGGCCGTCAGGGTGGGGAAGCCGCCCTGGCGCAGGGTCAGGTTGACAGTGTCCAGGAAGGGATCGAGAGCGGCGTTGGTCAGCTGGGTATTGGCTTCCAGGTTCAGTTCATCGCGCGTGGCCTTGGACCAGTTCACGTCGGCGAACAGCGACCATTTTTCGAACTTGATGTTGTTGCTCCAGCCTACGGCCTTGATATCGTCCTTGCGCTTGTTGTAGATGCCGCGCACCAGCGGATACACGCCGCTGGCGCTGCCGCCGGCGAAGGTGCCGTTATCCAGGACCACGTTCTGGAAGTTCAGGCCTGGCTTGTTATTGCCATTGAAGCCGCCGACATGCACTTCGAACTGGTTGGCGGTTTCCTCGCGCTTGAAGCGGGAGGCGTAGACGTCGAGCATGCTGGTCCACTGCTTGTTCGGACGATACTGCAGCACGCCCATGATGCCATCGCGCTCATTCTTGCCGCTGCGGCCCAGGGACTTGATGCCGTCGGTGATGAAGGTGCCGCTCGGAATACCGGCACGGTCTTCCTTCTTCCATGGCTCATACAAGCCGGTTTCCTGCTGCAGGATGGGCGATTCGAAGTGGGCATAGCCGATCGCCACGCCGATGGTGCGGTTGGCAAACTGGTCGATGTAGCTGGCGCTGAAGCGGTTGCCGCGCGCGGAAGCATTGGCGATGCCGCCGAGCGAATTCTTTTCGCCGCGCACATTCATGGCCACCGTGCGGCCGCCGAAGGAAAGTGGACGCACGGTCTGCATGTCCAGCGTGCCGGACAGGCCTTGGCCTACCAGGCCGGCGTCCGGGGTTTTGTACACGGTCACGCCGCTCAGCAGCTCGGAGGGATACTGGTCGAATTCCACGCTGCGGTTGTCGCCGGTGCTGACCTGTTCGCGGCCATTCAGCAGTGTGGTGGCGAAGTCGGGCGACAGGCCGCGCACGCTGATCACCTGGGCGCGGCCGGCAACGCGCTGCGCGGCCAGGCCTGGCAGACGGGCAATGGATTCGGCGATGGAGACGTCGGGCAGCTTGCCGATGTCTTCAGCGGAAATGGCTTCGACGATAGAGGTGGCATCTTTTTTCACGGAGATCGCATCTTCGATGCCGCGGCGGATGCCCGACACCTTGACCGACGTGATCGGCTCCTGGACCGCCGCCTGGCCGCTGGTCTGGGCGAATGCCGGCACCGCTGCCATGGCCGTCACGAACAGCGCGCAGCCGGCCGCGACCGGACTCAGTGGGAAGGCGCGCTGGCGGCGCTCAGTTGCGAATTTATCCATTTTAAAAAGTCCCCTCTCAACAGTACGAAATTTTCCCGCAACTCAAGCCTAGGTCATTTGAATTCGACTACACGGGATCCAAGGAAGCAAACGTTCTTATAGACGCTACGCAAGAATTTTGTACTAAAACTAGATACCATGTCAATTGAAGCTCAGCAGAACTACGCAATATCAAGGATTTGTGTAGAAGCCCTCTCTGCGCATCCGGAAGTCACGTTGTATTTGAGCTACACGAAAAACAGAGAGAATATGTAGTGATACTACAATTACTCTATTAATACCACTTTAGCGTCACAAGCCCAGTGCGGCAGCCTACAATCAGGCGGCCGCGCCACCGATGGAGATCACATGCGATTGCACGCCCTTGCCCTCTTCAGCACCCTGCCCCTGCTGGCCAGCGCCGCACCGGATTACCGCATCCAGCACCTGGAGCCGATGTTCTGGTGGACGGGCATGGCGCACAGGCAGCTGCAACTGATGGTGCACGGGCCGCGCATCGCGGAACTGGAGCCGGTGCTCAACTACCCTGGTGTGCGTCTGAAGGGCGTGCAGCGCAGCGACAATCCCAATTACCTGTTCCTCGACCTGGAGCTGGCCGACAGCGTGCAGCCGGGCAGCTTCGAGCTGGCCTTCCAGCGCGCAGGCAAAACAGCGCTGACACATAGTTACCACCTGTTGGCGCGCCAACCCGGATCAGCCCAGCGCCAAGGCTTCAGCAGCGCCGACACGATCTACCAGTTGATGCCCGACCGTTTCGCTAACGGCAATCCCGCCAACGACAGCCTGCCCGGCATGGGCGATCCCGCCAATCGCCGCGACGGTTCGGGGCGCCACGGCGGCGACCTGCAAGGCATGGGTGAGCACCTAGGCTATATCGCCGATATGGGCTTTACCCAGATCTGGCCCACGCCCCTGCTCGAAAGCGATATGCTGCAGCACAGCTATCACGGCTACGCCGCCACCAATCACTACCGCATCGACCCGCGCTACGGCAGCAACGAGGACTACCGCCGCTACGTGGCGCAGGCGCGCGCGCAAGGCATGGGCGTGATTCAGGACGTGGTGCTGAACCACATCGGCAGCCGCCACTGGTGGATGCAGGATATGCCGGCGCGCGACTGGATCACCCACCAGGGCAAATACGTCCCCACCGCCCACCACCGCGCCGCCGTGCAAGACCCATATGCCTCACAAGAGGATGTGCGCAACTTCACCAGCGGCTGGTTTGTCGACAGCATGCCGGACCTGAACCAGGCCAATCCGCTGGTGGCGGCATACCTGATCCAGAACAGCATCTGGTGGATTGAGTATGCAGGCCTGTCCGGCCTGCGCGTGGACACCTTCGGCTACTCCGACAATGCCTTCCTCAGCCAATGGTCGCAGCGCATGATGCAGGAATACCCCAAGCTCAATCTGGTTGGCGAAGAATGGAGCACGCACATTCCCTTCGTCGCGCGCTGGCAGGAAGGCAAGCAAAACCACGACGGCTACCGCTCCCACATGCCCAGCATGATGGACTTCCCCCTCAACGATGTGCTGCGCAAAGCACTCGTCGCTGGCCCGGAAGATGAAAATGGACTAAAGGATTTATACGAAACCCTGGCACAGGATCACCTGTATCCCAATCCCGGCCAGCTGGTGCTATTTGAGGGCAACCACGACCTCTCGCGTCTATATAGTGCGCTGAACAGCGACCCCGCCCTGTTCCGCATGGCGATTGCCTACGTACTGACAGTCCCGCGCATTCCCCAGTTCTACTACGGCACCGAAATCCTCATGCCCAGCAGCGTCAAGGGCCGCGACGACCCTTCCTATCGCCAGGACTTCCCTGGCGGCTGGCCTGGCGACAAAGTGAATGCCTTCACCGGAGAAGGCTTGAACGACGAACAGCGCGCCGCCCAGGCTTTCGTCAAGAAGCTGGTCAACTGGCGCAAAACCCAGCCCCTGGTCCACCACGGAAAAATGATGCACTACGGCCCCGAGAACGAGGTCTACGTCTACTTCCGTTATGAGGGCCAGAAAAAGCTCATGGTCATCCTCAACAAGAACCTCAAGGACGTAAAGCTCAGCCTAGACCGCTTCCACGAAATGCTGGCCAACAACACCCGTGCCACCGACATCATCAGCGGCAAAGACCACACTCTGAGCGACACCCTGCCCCTCCCCGCCCGCAGCCCCCTCATCCTCGAGCTGCACTAACCCCTCTTTGATAAAAATCAAAAAATGTCCAACCCTGGTGTCAGGCACCAGAACCGGACATTCTTTGATTTTTCGCAAAAAATGTCCTACCGTGGTGCCTGACACCAGGGTGGGACATTGTTTGAGCTAGATCAAGCAGGGAGGGCGCGTAGGGTGCGGGAGCCGGATAGGCTGGGGGCGTCGTGGAGCTTGAAGATGGAGACGGCTTCGGCCAGGCTGCTGGCTTGCTGCTGCAGGGCATCGGCCGCGGCGGCGGCTTGTTCGACCAAAGCGGCGTTCTGCTGGGTGACGCTGTCCATCTGGCTGATGGCGTTGCTGATCTGCTCGATGCCTTCCTGCTGCTCGCTGCTGGCAACGGCGATTTCGCCAATGATGGCGGTCACTCTTTCCACGCTGGCGACCACTTCTTCCATCGTGACGCCGGCTTGCCCCACCAGGCGGCTGCCGGCTTCCACGCGTTCGACGGAGTCGCCGATCAGTTCCTTGATTTCCTTGGCGGCAGCGGCGGAGCGGTGGGCCAGGTTGCGCACCTCGCCGGCAACGACAGCAAAGCCGCGCCCTTGTTCGCCGGCGCGCGCAGCTTCCACCGCGGCGTTCAGCGCCAGGATATTGGTCTGGAAGGCGATGCCGTCGATGACGCCGATGATGTCGACGATCTTGCGCGAGGATTCATTAATGGCGCCCATGGTCTGCACCACTTCCGATACCGTGGCGCCGCCTTTGACAGCCACTTCGGAGGCGACGCTGGCCAGCTTGCAGGCCTGTCCGGCGTTCTCGTTATTCTGGCGCACAGTGCTGGTCAGTTCGACCATGGAGGAGGCGGTTTCCTCCAGCGAGCTGGCCTGCTCTTCGGTGCGCGAGGAAAGATCCATATTGCCGGTGGCGATTTCGCTGCTGGCGCCGGCGATGGTCTCGGTGCCGCTGCGCACGCGGCCAACGATATTCGCCAGGTTCTGGCTCATCTGCTTAAGCGCCTGCAGCAGGTCGCCCACTTCATCCTTGCTTTTCACATCGACGTCGCAGCGCAAGTCGCCCGCCGCCACGGTCTTGGCAATGTCGATTGCCTGCGTCAGCGGCACGGTGATGCCGCGCACCAGCCACACCAGGATCACGCCGCCCAACACCACCGTCACCAGCAGCATCACCAGCAGCGAGATGGTGGCGCTGCGATTGGCTTTCTCGCTGTCGGCGGCTACTTCGGCCATCAGACGGCGCGATTGCTCGTCGATGAAGGCAACGATATCGTCAATCAGCTTGGTCGGCGCGCGGTCCATGCCCTTCACCAGACCATCGACCACCTTGGCGCTGTCGGGATTGGCCGAGTCGTATTTCTGTAAGGCGGCCAGGTACTTCTTGCCCAGCTCCTCGTGGGCGCGGATGGCTTCATCAACCAGCGGTGTGCTGAGTTTCAGCTCCTTCAGCAAGCCATTCAGCTTTTGCAGCTCGCCGGCGGTCTGCTTGCCGCTCTTGACGAAGGCCTGGGTGTAGCGGTCCAGCACAGCAGGATCGCTGCCGCGCAGCAGAATGTTTTTCCACTCCTGCACCTGGATCTTGAACTCGACCTGCGAGCTGCGCGCGGTATCGACCGCCTTGGTCAGCAGCACCGAGCGCTGCATGCCTTCGGCATTGCGTTCCTTGATGAAGTTCAGCGCGGTCCAGCCCTCGAATCCCACCGCCAGAATAGCCAGCAGGAAGAAGCCGCCGAGCAGCCCCAGGCGCACGCCGATTTTCAGATTGGCGAGTTTCATGATGTATCCCTTGTGTGAGCAAAATGTCTCTATTGGACAGACTGCAAGCCGCCTTTCTCCTTATGGATACGCGGTCTCTGTGTAATACATCATGCGCCGTGGATGGGCAAAAGCCAAGGAGGAACTAGCATTCAAGTATCAAGCGTGGCGCGAAGGAAACTCCAGGCTATACAAATTGGTGTCGCTGCCGTCATCCTTGAAGCGCACCACCCTCACAAAGCTCAGACCCAGCTTTTTCAGCAGATTATTCGATCGTAAATTTTGCGGAGAAGTTATGCCCAGCAGGCGCACCAGGCCGACGCTGTCGCGCGCATGCAGCACCACCGCTGCTGCCGCTTCATAGGCATAGCCCTCGCCCCAGTATGCGGGCCAGATGGCATAGCCGATGTCGGCATCGGGCAGCGCATCGCGCTTGATCAAGCCGCACAGGCCGACCGGCACGCCGTCGCTGCTGCGCTCCACCAGATACAGCGAATAGCCAAGCCGGCGCTGCATCAGCACCGGCCCCTGTTCGATATTCTTTTCCGCCTCCTCCACGGTGCGGATGCCTTTGTCGCCGATATTCTCGATCCACGAAGGATCGTTGATCATCTGGAGGAAGAAGGGCGCATCGCTGGTTTCCAGCGTGCGCAGCGTGAGGCGCGCGGTGGCGAGTATCTTCATTGTTCCGGCCACCCGTTGGGGTCGGACAGGAATTTATACATGACATAGACATCGACAAAACCCAGCTGCTGATGGCGGTAAGCCTTGGGCAGCGTGCCGATCACGGCGAAGCCGAGCCGCTTCCACAGCAGCACGGCGGAGACATTGGTGCTCACCACATAATTGAACTGCATGGACAGGAAGCCGCTGGCACTCGCCTGCTCCAGGCAATGGCGTCCCAGCAGCTTGCCGATGCCCACGCCCTGCGCCGCCGGACTGACCATCAGCGAGGCCGTCGCCACATGGCCACCGCGGTCGCGCTGGTTGGGCAGGATGCGGTACATGCCGAGCAGGCGCTCTTCGCCATCGAGACCGCTGCTGCGCGTGGCGGCCCAGGTCTGCACGCCGGGACCGAACCAGAAATCGTGGCAGTCTTCGCGGCTGGTGTCGGCGGCGAAGTAATAAGTGTCGCCGCTGGCGATCAATTCCTGGAAGATGGTCCAGATGGACTCGGAGTCGGCCGGCGTGGCCGGGCGGATCTGAATATCGTTCAAGGTCGCTCCATGGCTCGGGGAGATAATAAATTCTCAGGTATTTTCCGGCGCAAGTCCAGCGCCGCGCCGCAGGCGGAAATCGGTCTGTGGCGGACGTCCCGGCAGATTCAGGCGCGCCTGCGCACGCGGCGACTCGGCCACCACTTTGCCGCGGCGCAGCACCAGGCGCCGCACCGCGCGCAAGCGGATCGCTTCCACCGCATCGCCCGCATCGAGCAGCACCAGGTCGGCGTGGCAGCCCGGCTCCAGGCCATAGCCTTCCAGGCCGAGGATGCGCGCCGGTGTTTCGGTGACGGCGGCGAAGCAGGCGCGCATGGCATCCTGCCCCGTCATCTGGGCCACATGCAAGCCCATATGCGCCACCTCCAGCATATCGCCCGAACCCAGGCTGTACCAGGGGTCCATCACGCAATCGTGGCCGAAGGCGACGTCGACGCCGGCCGCCAGCAGTTCCGGCACGCGCGTCATGCCGCGCCGTTTCGGGTACGTGTCGTGACGGCCCTGCAAAGTGATATTGATAAGGGGGTTGGCGATGGCGGCCACGCCCGCCTCGCGCATCAGCGGCAACAGCTTGCTGACATAGTAGTTATCCATCGAATGCATGGAGGTCAGGTGGGAACCGGCGACGCGGCCTTGCAGGCCAAGGCGCTGCGTTTCGTAGGCCAGGGTTTCGATATGACGCGACAGCGGATCGTCCGACTCGTCGCAATGCATATCGACGCGCAAGCCTTGGGCGGCCGCGAACTCGCACAGGATGCGCACCGACTCCGCGCCCTCGGCCATGGTGCGCTCGAAGTGCGGGATGCCGCCCACCACATCCACGCCCATGGCGATGGCGCGCTGCAGATTGGCCAGCGCGCTGGGACTGCGCAGCAAGCCATCCTGCGGAAAGGCCACCAGCTGCAGGTCGAGATAGGGTGCGACGCGGCGCTTGACGTCGAGCAGCGCCTCCACCGCCAGCAGACGGTCATCGCAGATATCGACATGGCTGCGGATGGCGAGCAGGCCGCGCGCCACGGCCCAGTCGCAGTATTGCAGCGCGCGCTCGATCAGCGCTTCCTGCTTCAGCTGCGGCTTCAACTCGCCCCACAGCGCGATGCCCTCCAGCAGCGTGCCGGAAACGTTCACGCGCGGCAGGCCGTAGCTCAGCGTCGCATCCATATGGAAGTGGGCATCGACAAACGGCGGCGCCAGCAGGTCGCCGCCGGCATCGATTTCCTGCGCGCCCCGCAGCTTCAAGGCCGGCCCCACGGCGGCGATGCGGCCATCGGCGACGGCGAGATCGATATGACGGCGCCCGTCGGGCAAGCTGGCGTTGCGGATGACCAGATCCATGGCTGCTCCCTGCATATGAATGATGGGGCGATTGTTTCAGAGACTGTACTTCCCTGCAATCGGTCGCCGAATTTCCCAGCGCCAAGAGCTTATGCTGCATTGCATAAATTAAGCTACTAATGATGAGAAAAATAACTTCCCAGCACCGAAAATCACCGCTAAAATCAGTTTATTGCAGCGCACCATTCCAATCGCCTCAGGAGAGCTTATGTCTTCGATTACTGAACAGTTGTCTGCAGCAACGAAAACGCAGCTGGAATCCCAGCTCAATATTCTGAACAATATCGCCAGCACCACCTTCGACGGCGCCCAGCAAGTGATCGCGCTCAATCTGAGCACCACCAAGGCCTCGGTCGAAAACTCCGCCGCGGCCGCCAAACAATTGCTCGAAGCCAAGGATACCGGCGACCTGCTGAGCCTGGTGCAAGCGCCCGGCTTTGAACGCGTCTTCGCCTATGGCCGCGAACTGTTCGCCATCGTCAGCAAGACCCAGGCCGGCCTGCTGCAAGCGGCCAAGGACCAGTTCCAGGACGCCAGCGCCGCCGTCACCGCCGCCGTTCCCCTGCTGAGCGAAGTGGCCAGCGAACCGGTGGCACAAGCCGTCCAGGCAGTCCAAGCCGTGCCAGCCGCCGCCCCGGTCGTCGCACCCGAGCCGCAGGTCGTCGCCCAGCCGGAGCAAGATACCGGCGAACAGGACGAGCCAAGCGACATCGCCGCGGCCGTCAAAAGCGCCATCAAAGCCAAACCCGCCGTATCCAAACCATCCCTCGAAGCTGCCGCCGTCGAACCGGAAGACATCAGCCCGGCCAAACCCGCTGCCGCCCCCTTCCCCGAAGTCAAACCCGCCGTCAACCTGAAATCCGTCAGCACCAAGCCGAAGAAGTAAGCGGCCTTCCTTTTGATCTAGCGCAAACAATGTCCAACCCTGGTGCCAGGCACTGGGGTAGGACATTCTTTGATTTTTCGCAAAGAATGTCCGGGCCTGGTGCCTGACACCAGGGTGGACATTGTTTGATTTTGCGCAAACCCTGGGATGGTCTGCGGGATTTGGCGGGGTGAGGTATCCTAGCGGGCTTGTTCCCCGGGGATACTTCATGAGTTTATCGAGGCTTATTGGCGGCTTCGTGCGTGTGCAATGGCGCGCGTACGCAGCAGCCGGCGCCATGCTGGCGGGCGTGGCGGTGCTGACTATTTTGGTGCCGCGCAAAATCGGGACGATGATCGACCGCCTGGCGGCGCATGAGCTGTCGGGTTCAGCCTTGCTGCTGGAAATCGGTGAGCTGCTGTTGATCGGCGCGCTGATTTATTTTTTGCGTGTGGGCTGGCGCTTGAAGCTGTTCGCGGCGGGCTATCAGCTGGGTGTGGAGCTGCGTACGCGCTTTTACCGGCGTCTTTCCTTGCAGGGCCCGGGCTTTTATCAGAAGCAGCGCACCGGCGACCTGATGGCGTTGGCGACCAATGATATCGATGCGATCGAGATGACGGCCTGCGAGGCGATGCTGGCCGGTTTCGACGGCAGCCTGTCGCTGCTGATGGTGCTGGGCGTGATGCTGCTGGGCGTGGATTGGCGCTTGGCGCTGATCGCCTTGCTGCCCTTCCCTTTGATGGGATTGGCTTTCTGGCGCATTTCCAGCCATATCCATACCGCCTCCACTGATTCCCTCAAGCGCTTTAGCGCGCTAAACGATCATGTGCAGGAAACGCTGTCCGGCGTGCGCACCTTGCGCGCGCTGGGACTGGAGCAGCGCAGCAGCGCCCAGTTCTCGGATCTGGCCGGCCATGCGGCCGCCGCCAGCCTGACGGCGCAGCGCTGGGAAGCTGCTTACGAACCAGCGGTCGGCCTGACCTTGACGGCGGCCACCGGCCTGACCCTGGGCCTGGGCAGCTACTTAGTGTGGAATGGCGAACTGACGATCGGCGCGCTGACCAGTTTCAGCATGTATCTGGGCCAGCTGATCTGGCCCATGTTCGCGGCCGGCTGGGTGTTGTCGCTGATCGAGCGTGGCCGCGCCGCGTTCGCCCGCCTGCAACCGATGCTGGACGAGCCGCTGGCGATCGACGATCACGGCACGCTGAACAAGCGCGCACCCGGCGCGCTGGAACTGCGCGATGTGGGCTATGCCTATGCCGGCCAGCTGGAGCCGGCGCTCTCAAACATCACGCTGACTTTGCAGCCGGGCCAGACGCTTGGACTGGTGGGGCCGACCGGCAGCGGCAAGTCGACCTTGCTGCGCCTGATTCTGCGCCAGCTGGCGCCGCGGCATGGCGCCTTGCGCTGGGGCGGCCATGGCCTCGACGAGTATCAGCTTAAAACGCTGCGCGCGGCGATCAGCTGGGTACCGCAGGAGTCCTTCCTGTTCTCGGCATCGATTGCAGACAATATCGCGCTGGCGCACCCGGAAGCCAGCCGCGCCGAAGTCGAACAGGCTGCGCGCCTGGCGGCGATCCACGACGATATCCTGCTTTTCCCGCAGGGCTATGAGACCGAGGTCGGCGAGAAAGGCATCACCCTCTCCGGCGGTCAGCGCCAGCGCGTGGCGATTGCGCGCGCCCTGCTGGCCGATAACGACTTGCTGCTGCTGGACGATGCGCTGTCGGCCGTCGATACCGGCACTGAAACATCCATTCTCGAACATCTGGAAGAATTGCGCGCCGCGCGTCCCGGACGCAGCGCCATCATCGCCAGCCACCGCTTGAGCGCTGTGGTCAACGCCGACCTGATCGTGGTGCTGCAGCATGGCCGCATCGTCGAGCAAGGCAGCCACGATGCGCTGCTGGCCCTGGACGGCTGGTATGCCAGCCAGTGGCGCTATCAACAATTGGAGGCCAGCCTCGATGCGCTCTAAACCGCAAGACACTTCGCTGAAGCGCCAAGCCGCCAAGGCCACCGCCCTGCTGCGCGAGGCGGCGCGCCCCGACCAGCACCACCTTTACTGGGCCGTGCTGTGGCTGATCGTGGCGGCCGCGCTGGAGGTGGTCGGTCCGCTGCTGGGCAAGCATCTGATCGACGAGCATCTGCTGCCCAAGCATCTAGACTGGCCGCGCATGTCCCTGCTGCTGGCCGGCGTGCTGCTGACCGGCTGGATTTCCACCGGCTTGCGCTATCTGCAGCTGGTGCGCCTGTCCGGCCTGGCCATGCGCTCGGTGCAGCGCCTGCGCGAACAGGTCTACAGCCATGTGCTGCGCCTGCCCATGGCCTTCTTCGACCGCGCCATCACCGGCCAGCTGGTGTCGCGCGTGACCAACGATACCGAGGCGGTCAAGAGTCTGTATGTGCAGGTGCTGTTTGTGATCCTCGACAGCAGCATCGTGCTGGTCGGCACGGTGGTCGCCATGGCCTTCCTCGACTGGCGCCTGATGCTGATCGTGCTGGCCCTGCTGCCCTGCGTGCTGGCCATCGTCTGGCTGTATCAGCGCATGAGCGCTCCGGCCGTCAGCAAGGCGCGCCAGCTGCGCAGCGAGATCAATGGCCAGATGGCCGAATCCATCGGTGGCATGAGCGTACTCCAGGCCAGCAATGCCGAGACGCGCTTCGCCGCCCGCTTCGGCAAAACCAATGCCGATCACTATACGCAGCGCATGGCCGAAATCCGCGCCAACGCCTGGCTGCTGCGGCCCGCGCTCGATCTGCTCAATGTGCTGCTGCTGGCGGGCGTGATCTTCGCCTTCGGCCAGCGCGAGATCAGCGCGGCCGAGGTGGGCGTGCTGTACGCCTTCATCAACTACATCGCGCGTGTGATCGAACCGCTGATCCAGATCACCATGCAGTTCAGCCAATTGCAGCAGTCCGTAGTCGCCAGTTCGCGTGTGGCGACGCTGCTGGACGAGGAAGGCGCGCCGGAACACCGCAATGCCGGCAAGGCAGCCAGCACCGGTGCGCGCGCGGCGAACGACGCCGACACACCGGCCGTCTCGATCCGCGCCCTGGACTTCGAATACAACGCCGGTCAGCGCGTACTGCACAAGCTGTCGCTGGACATTCCGCAGGGTGCCTTCTTCGGCATCGTCGGCCATACCGGCAGCGGCAAGTCCACCCTGCTCTCACTGCTGCTGCGCTTCTATCCCGCGCCGCACGGCAGCATCCTGATGAACGGCCAGCCGCTCGATGACCTGGGCAATGAGCAGTTCCGCGCCGACGTCGGCCTGGTGCCGCAAGACCCCTTCCTGCTGGCCGCTTCGGCGCGCGAGAACATCGACATGGGGCGCGGCCTGACGCAAGCCCAGATCGAGGCCGCCGCGCGCGCCGCCCACGCCCACGACTTCATCCTGGCCATGGAAGACGGCTACGACACGGTGCTGGGCGAGGGTGGCTCGCGCCTGTCGAGTGGGCAGAAGCAGCTGATCGCCATCGCCCGCGCGCTGGCCGGCCAGCCGCGTATCCTGCTGCTGGACGAGGCGACCTCGCATATTGACAGTCAAACCGAGCAAATCGTGCAGACCGCGCTCAGCGAGCTGCATGGCAAGGTGACGGTGATCGCCATCGCCCACCGCCTGTCCACCATCCGCGACGCCGACCGCATCATCGTGCTCAATCACGGCCGCATCGCCGAAGCCGGCCCGCACGATGCGCTGATGCAGATCGAGGGCGGTTTGTACCAGCGCCTCTATCTGCTGCAGCAGCTCGCCGCCTGATTAAAACGTCAATAAACTTGTCGATGACACCACGAAAAATGTGCAATTTTGAGGAAAATCTGCAAGGGTATTGACGTTTCCCACTTGCAACGAGCATATAATTGTCTGGACACTTAGCGCCTCAAATCCGCGCAGTGCAGCACAAGGACTCCCACGTTGTCAGGTCTACAGGAACAGCCGATTTCGCATCGCATTCGTCTGCTGGCAGCGGCTTGGCTGCTGGCGCCGGCGCTGGCTTTCGGCCAATCGCTCGATGTGGAAATCGCCACCATCCGCGAACAGGTCCGCTTCACGCCCGACAAGGCGCTGATGCAGCTGCAGCAGATGGAAGCTTCAGCACGCGCCGCGCCGCCCGCCACCAAGGGCGAATTCCTGTCCCAGCTTAGCCTGGCCTGGCGCTACCTGGGCCAGTACGAAACGGCCATGGTGCTGGCCGACGAACTGCAGGCCTTCGGCAAATCCCAGAACGATCCGGCGCTGAACGCCAAGGCGGTGCTGACGCGCGCCTACGTGTATTCGGCCATGGCCGACGCCAAGACCGCCCACGCCCTCGCCTTCGAGGCGGAACGGCTGGCCAACGCCACCAATGACGTGAAACTGCGGGTGCAGGCCACCATCACGGCCGGCCAATGCTATGCCGAGCAGGGCAACTTCCCGGCAGCGCTGGCGCGCCTGCAGACCGCCACCGACCAGGCGCGCCAGATCAAGGACGACCTGATTCCCCTGGCCAGCGCGCTGAATGCCCTGGCCCAGCTCTATACGCAGATGAAGGAATTCGGCAAGGGCTGGGAAACCCTGGCCGAATCGGTGGAAGTGGCCGAGAAAATGAATTCGCCCGGCCGCCTCGCCAGCGCCATGAACACCGAATACGGCCTGGCCATCGACTCCATGCAGCCGCGCCGCGCGCTGCAAGCCCTGCTGCGCGCCCTCGATCTGGCGCGCCGCCTCGGCGCGCGCGGCATGGTGGCCGACCTGCTGGTCAACCTCTCGGACAGCTATCTGAAAGAGCACGATTACCAGCGCGCCATGCGCTACGGCCAGGAATCGATCATCGCCGCGCGCGAGATCAACAACGCCGCCACCGAAGCCACCGCCCGCGTCAACATCGGCCAAGCCTATCTGGGCATGGGCCGCGTGGCCGAAGGCAAGAAGAGCTTCGAAGCGGGGCTGGCGCATTTCGAAAAAACCGGCGGCAAAGTCGAACTGCAGGTGATCCTGCAGGAATACGGCTCGGCACTGGAACGCGCGGGCGACTTCGCCGGCGCCATCGCCGCCTACCACCGCGAGCGCACCCTCTCCAACGAACTGTTCGAACGCCAGCGCCAGAAAACCATGCTGGAGCTGCAGGAAAAGTACGACACCGAAAAGAAGCAGCGCCGCATCGAAGCGCTCAGCCAGGAGAACCGCGTCAAGAGCGCGGAGATCGACAACCGCCGCCTGCAACAGCGCGTATGGTGGCTGCTGGCCGTGGTGCTGGCGCTGACCGCCATCATCGTCGGCCTGCTGTACCGCAAGGTGCGCCATGCCAACGCCAAGCTGGAAGAGAAGAACCAGGAACTCAAGCAGCAAAGCGCGCTCGATCCCCTGACCCTGCTCTACAATCGCCGCCACTTCCAGGAATTCATGCGCAGCCACAAGCCGGAGCGGCGCGGCATGGGCAACGAGGATATCGTCGGCGCCCTCTTCCTGCTCGACGTCGACCACTTCAAGCACGTCAACGACAGCTACGGCCATGCGGCCGGCGACGCGGTGCTGAAGATGATCTCCGAGCAGCTGCGCATCGCGCTGCGCGAGACAGATATGATCGTGCGCTGGGGCGGCGAGGAATTCCTCGCCTTCCTGCCCGCGATTCCACGCAACGGCGTGGAAGAAGTCGCACGGCGGATCCTGAACACCATTTCGGCACAAAAGCTCGACTACCAGGGCGTGCCGATCAGCGTCAACGTCTCGGTCGGCTTCGCGCCTTTCCCGCTGATCCCGGGCGACACCCCGCTGCCGTGGGAGCGCGCGGTAAACCTGGTGGATATGGCGCTGTACCTGGCCAAGGCCCACGGCCGCAACCGCGCCTACGGCGTGCGCGGCTTCGACAATTTCAGCCAAACCTCGATGGAAGACATCGAACAGGATCTGGAACGCGCCTGGCGCGCCGGCTTCGTCGACATGAGCGTGGTGCTGGGCGGGTCGCCCGAAGCGCCGCCGCCAGCCGCCGGGGAACATAGCAATGTGGTGCCTTTAAAGCCAGGCTTCAAAGCCAGCTGAATAGTCCGCCCCGGGTCTAATGCCCAGCGCCTTCCTTGTGCTCTTCACGCCTTTCGCGGGCGGTCTCCTGCATCTTCTCGCCCGCGCGCTCAACCTTGCGGCCTAGCTCCTCGGTCGCCTGATTCAGCTTCTGCCCCGCCTCGCCAGCGGCCTTGTTCAACTGCTCGCCGGTTTCCTTGGCGGCGCCGCTGAGCTGTTCATTCGCCTTCTCCAGCTCCGTCGTAGCCTTGGCGGTCGCCTTATCGATCTCGCGGCCAGCACGTTCCGCCGGCCCCACTTTCGGCGTCGCCGGCTCCTCGCGTTTGCACCCCGCCAGCGCGGCCGCCATCATCATCCCCAACACCCAATATTTAGCTTGCATCACAGTCTCCTGAAAACAGTTCTTGCCTTTCAGATTAGCAAAAAACTTCGTGTTGCTGCGCACAGCTCCGCTAACTTTTTCAAAAAAATATCTTGTTGCGATGTGTATTATTGTAGTGATACACTAATTCGCATGAACTTCGACATCGCCCCTACCTCACCCGTCCCGATCTACAAGCAGATCGTGGAGCAGGTGCGCCGCATGGTGGCGAGCGGACAGCTGGCACCGGGCGAGGATATGCCTTCGGTGCGGGCGGTCGCGCAGCACCATGCGATCAATCCTATGACCGTCAGCAAGGCTTACAGCATGCTGGAAAGCGAAGGCTTGCTGGAGCGCCGGCGCGGCGTGGGCATGGCCGTGGCGGGCCAGCGCGGCAAAACCTCGATGCAGGACAAGGCGGCCATGCTGCGTCCCGCGCTGGAGGCGGCAGCCCGCATGGCCCACCAGTTGGCGCTCAGCGACAAGGAAGCGCTCGCCCTGTTCCAAACCTGCCTGCAAGAACAACACAACAAGGAATCCGCATGACTTACATCGCTATTGAAGCGACACACCTGTCCCTGCGCCAGGAAGGCAAGACCATCCTCGACGATATCTCGCTGGCGATTCCGGCCGGCGCCGTGGTCGGCCTGGTGGGACGCAATGGCGCCGGCAAATCGACGCTGCTGCGCTGCCTGGCAGGCCTGAACGAACCGACCGGCGGCAAGAGCACCTTGCTGGACTGTCCCTCGCTCGACCTGAGCGATGCGGTGCGCGAGCGCCTGGGCTACGTGGCGCAGACGCCCGACCTGTTCGAGTGGATGGGCGTGGCCGAGCATCTGGAGCTGGTGGGCAAGGCGTATCCGAAATGGGATCTGCACCGCTGCCTGGCGCTGGCGGCGCGCCTCGATCTGCCCATCGGCAAACGCATTCCGCATCTGTCGGCCGGCGAAAAGCAGACGCTGTCGGTGGTGCTGGCGATGGCGCATAATCCCGAAGTGCTGCTGCTGGACGAGCCGGTATCGAATCTGGACCCGCTGGCGCGCCGCGAGTTCATGCGCTCGCTGTTCGATGGCGAAGATAGCGAGCGCACGGTGCTGATCTCCAGCCATATCCTGAGCGACCTGGAACGCGTGGTATCGCATCTGGCTTTTATCCGGGAGGGCAAGCTGCAGCTGTTCGATACCTGGGATGCGATTCTGGAGCACTACCGCCTGATGACCTTCACCACGGCGCTGCCGTCGCAGGCCATCGTCTGCGCCCGCAAAACGGAACGCATCTGCGTGGTCGATACCCGCCGCGCTCCGCAGCATGCCGCGGAAGGCCGCCCGCTGACGCTGGATGAACTGTTCGTGGAGCTGAACGCATGATTTCCGAGAACAAGGATTACGCAAGCCCCTTGCAGCAGAACTTGAGCAAGGCGGGACTGGGCGCCATCGGCCTTGCCTGGATCGTGGCGATACTGTACCTGAAGGCCCCGGCGGACGAAGCGACAGGCGCATCATTGAATCTGCTGATGGTGGTCGTACTCGGGGGCTATGTCTACGCCTTCCTGCGCGCCGCTTCGCTGGCACGCGCCTTCGCGGTGCTGAGCGGCCTGCGCGCACCTTCGGGGCTGTGGCGCAAGGCCGCGGCGCGCTTTATCCGGCAGCTCACGCTTGCCTGGTTCGGCATCGGCCTGGCTGGCGCGGCGCAAATCGCGCTGTGTTCATCGCAGGCGGAATGGAGCGCAGCTTTTGCGCTGTCGGCACTGGCGCTGTGCGCGGGCATTGCTCTCCCGCTGAGCAAGCAGCATCTGCTGCCTTTCCGCCAGCATAAGGTCGTGCTGTACGCCTTGGTGCTACTGCTGGCCAGCGTGCTGCTGTTTGGGCCGGCGCAGATGCTTGAGCGGTTTTCCATCCTGCCGGCGCCGCTGTTGCTCGCTATCGCCCTGGCCTGGCCTGCGGCGGCATGGACTTTGCACCGGCGCTGGCAGGGCATAGTCCACCTGCGGGATTCAGGCGAGAAGAAAGAGGCGAATATCTGGGGACCGCTCAAAAGCTATCTGCAGCGCTTTTATCTTCTATCGTGGGACCCAGTCATGGCGAACAGCGCAGCAGGGGCGGAACGCAATTTCACCAGCATGAATGTCATGGGCGGCTTGAATGTGATCCTGCTGGCCTACCTGATGCTCCATTGGCTGGGCGGACCTTGGGGAGCTCCGCTCTCGATCATGAATCTCTTTGCCCTGACCTTCCTGTGCGCCAATGGCGTCAGCGTGCTGGCCGTGCGCGACCTGCACTGGCGCTCCTTTGTGATGCCGGGCGGGCTGAAACGCGGACGCATCGGCAGCAGCATCCTGCTGGCGACCATGCAGATCATGCTGCTATGCTGGCTGCTCGGGTGCACACTCGTCTTCCTGTTCTCCTACGCTATCCTGGGCCAGGCGCCGCTTGCGATCCTGCAGTCATTCGCCGAGCACCTTGTCGCGCTGCCCGAACTGATCTTCGTGGTGTCGTGCGCCATCGCCATCCGCACCAAATCGCTGCTGGTCTTCGGCTGGATCGCCGCGGTCGTTTCTCTTGGCGGATGGAGCTTCTACCTCTATCTCAAGGATTTGCCGCGCGCACCTTTCGATTCCTTGACCATAGGGCCGGCGTACGTGGCCTTCCTGCTGGCTGGCAGCGCCGCGCTGGTCGCCTTTGCCAACCGGCGCTGGACGCAGGAGCGCCTGCTCAGCTGCGCGCGTTTCGGCGCGCCCGCCAAGGCGGCTATAGACAGCGACCGTTAGACCAGGTCATACCGCCCATGATGCAGCGCTGGTACTCGCGCTCCAAACGCTCGGCTTTCTCGTGCAACTGCTGGCACTCGCGGTTGCCGGGATCAGTCTGGGTCATACACTGGCTGGCGCGGCCGATGGCGGCGCGGTAATTGCCCTGGGCAATCTCGCGCACGGCATCCGTCTGCAGGCGCTGCACCTCGCGCGCGGTGGCGCTGGCCACTTCGCTCTGCGGCGCCGGGCCTGAGGCCTGGTCCAGCAAGGTCGATTCCAGCAGGTGCGACAGGCGCTCCTTCAACTGCCGGATGCGTTCCTCGGCCTCCGGACGCTTCAGCTTTTCAGCAGCCTTGATGCGGATCTCCAGGCAGGGGCGGTCGTTCTTGCGCAGGCAGGCGTCGGCTTCGTCCAGCAGGTTCTCGGCGCGCTTGGCGTCGATGCGGCCCGCCAACTCCTTCGTTTCCGGGCTTTCGCCCCATTTGCGCGTGAAACCGGACAGACGCTCGGCAGCGCGTTCCGCCGCGCCGGACTTGGTGGCGCTTTCCAGAATCGGCGCCAGCTCCTTCCATGCCTTGTCGCGCCGGGCTTTCTTCTCGCAGCCGGGAACGGCGCCGGCGATGGCGTCCTGCAGGCGCTTGGTCTGCGCCTTGGGGACCTTGGCTTCCGTCAGCGCCGCCAGCTCGGCGCGCGCATCGGCAAGGCGACACTCGGGCAGCATGGCAATGGCCTCATCGACTCGGTGCGCGGCTTTTTTGGCGGCACTCTCGGGGCGCATCAGCAGCCAGACCGCGAGCAGGCAAAGCGCCACCATGGCCCAGGTGGTTTTGCTGATCGGCTTGCGCAGGGGCGCGGCGGACTGCTTGCCGCCGCCCGCATTGGCCTGCTTGCCGGAGTTGATGCTCTGAGCCGGTGGCGCAGGCATTTCGTCCGGCGCCAGCTTGCGCGCCGGCGGCGCGGGAGATGCCCACTCGGGCATGGCGGACGACAAAGCCGGCCCCTGAGCCGCTGGCGGCTTGTTCGGCGCTCCGCCCTGCCCCGAGTTCCAGGCCAGGTTGCCGCCACGCTGCGCACCCTCGGCCTCACCATCTCCACGCGATACTTCGGCCTGCGCCGAAGCGATGGTTTTCGCCAGCGATGGCGGTGCCAGATCGCGGATCGCGGCATTGGCATGCGTCAGCGATGGCGGTTCGAAATCCAGCTCGTTTTGCGCGGCGCCGGTGCTGGCGCCAATCGCCGTGGCGCCGCCATTGGCGGCAGAATGCGGCGGCTGCGCGGCAGCCGGCGTGGCGGCGCGCGGCTCAACCGGCGCTTCGCTTGCCGCCAGCTGCTGCGTGCCGCAATAGGGGCAGAAGGCCACCTGTCTTGGCCATCGCCTGCCACAAGCGTCGTTGCTGCAGCGGTAGATCAACTCTTGAGTCACTGGCCGGTTTCCTTACTCCGGATCGGGAATGTCGTCATACGGATCGGGAATCGCGGGCGAGAACAGCGCCGCGATCTCTGCAATATCGGCCGCCGCCTTCCACTGGTCCACATGCGGCGTCCACGCCATACTCCACACCTTGGTGGCGCGCTCCACTTCGCCGCGCGCGATGCGCTGCGCCAGCTCCGCCAGCGAATAGGGTCCCTGCTGCACCTTGTTCAGGAACACCTTGTACAGCGCGCCTCCGCCTGCAGCCGACACGGCATGCACCGCTTGCGCCGCGCGCTGCTGCGGCCCGCGCAGCATGGCCGCAGCAGCATTTTCGCTCGCCAGATATTCAGCACGCAGCACACGCTTCTCGACGCGGTTCTGCACTTCCCATCCATAGGCATCGCTGACCGAGCCATCCACCGCCTCGCTCCACTGCACCAGCGCGGCCAGCGCCTGCTCCACCGAAGCGGGCGACAGCGATGCTTCCAGCGACTGCGCGCGGCGCAGCCATTCGTCGTGCAGGCGCTTGGCCGTGATATTCGGCAGCGATGGCGAAGGCAGCTCGGCCCCGGTCTCGTCCACCTCCAGTTTAGGCTGATACACGCGCAGCTGGTAGTGGCGCATCAAGGCCGCCAGCAGCACCAGCTGGTAAGCGCCCACATGGGCCAGACGCTGGCGCACCGCGGCGATCACCTGTTCGCGGTAATACGGCGGCAGGCCGTTGGAACGGATGGCAAATTCATTCCCGATCTGCAGCCACTCGCCGGAACCCTGCTCCACCTCGAACAGATACTGTCCCTTGGGCTGGAACAGCGCCTCGCGGTCGGCCAGATCGGCCTTGCGCTTGATGACGCCCAGCGCGATCGCCTGCAGGAACCACTCATAATCGTCGGCCAGCCGGTTCAATTCATCCATATTCGGCGCGATCGGATGGCGGAAGCGGGTCGCATCGAAATGCAGGTGGGTGGGAATCTTGGGATTTTCGATCTGGTACGAGGTGCGCCAGGTCGGCAAGCCGCGCAGCACCGTCATCGGGAAGCCCGACAGCTCAATATAGCAGACCGCCTTGCCCGAGATGCCCGCATTCACGATATTCACCAGCTCACCGTGGAAGAAGCCGGTCGGCACGGCAGCCTTGATTTCGGCCTCCAGCTTGCGCCAGGCATTGACGTCGCCCACGCCGATAAAGCACTTGAACTGGTCGGCATTGGGCGTGAACTCGGCGCTGAAGCGCGCATTCATCCAGGGCATGGCGCTGCGTATCCATTCGCCGAAGATGCGCTGGCGTTCCTGCGGCGAGAGAGCCGTGAGCCGTTCCAGCAGCGGATCGGGCGGCGCGGTGTCGCCCAGCTGCTCGGTGCTGAGCTGGGTCTGGGCGCGGCGGAACAATTGCAGCAGCAGCGAGGCGCGCAGCTTCTCGTCGCCCAGTTGCGGGAACAGGCGCTCGGAGCCGCCGAATTCGGTCAGCACTTCCTCGCTCCAGGCGCTGACGTCGCCCGTCAGCTTGACCGGTTCCGGCAGGGTTTCCGGCGCCAGCTTCATGTAGGTCGCATGCTCGTGCTGGGCGTCGGCGCGCAGTTGGGCGATGCGCTGGTCGATGGCGACCAGCATCGCATCCACGCAGCGGCGGCCCTCCTGAAATTCACCAGCGACGCCGCTCCATACCGGCTGGCCCTTCTCGTCCACCGTTTCGATATCGCCCAGCCAGGACGACATATAGCGCAGCACTTCCATCGCCTGTCCCGCCGCCACCGCCAGCAGGTGGAAGCGCAGATAATCGGAGATGTCGCGCTTCAAATGGCCCATCACCTCGCGCGCCTGCGCCTCGCGGCCAAACAGCTTGCCCGCCGCCTGCGACAGATTGTTCAGCGATTCCTCGACCTGGCGCGTGCGCAGGGCGTCGCGCATATCGCGGTAGCGGCGCGCGTTGCGCTCCACATGGGCCAGATCGCGCAGCGAGATGCGGCCCTTGATCTGCTCCAGCAGCGAGAGCACGAACTCCAGGCCGCCCTGCTTGCGGTCGTCCAGCAGCTGGTACAGCTTTTCGCGCACGCGGCCCTTCAGGCTTTGCAGCAGCTCGGCGGTGTGGCGCTTCAACCTGTCCTCGCTGGTTTCGGCGGTGGCGCCAGCCTCGCGGATGGCGTCGCGCTCCAGATGCGGCAGCAGTTCCGCCATTTTCTCGCGCCAGGCTTTCAGCTCGTAGGAACCCATGATGCGGTCGATCTCCAGCTGCACCTTGCTTTCCACCCGCTCCAGCAGGGAACGCTGGTCCTTGTCCAGCAGCAGCTGGTCGGTCAGGGCGTAATCGTAGAACGGCGTCACGTCCACCGTACCCTTGCGGAAATCGGGGAACTCGTCGAAGGGCCGCTCGCTCATGCCCATCTGCTCGCGCATGAAGACGTCGCGTTCCTGGTCGCCCGCACGGCGTGCCGGCACGCCGTCGCTGCCCATGATGCCGAAGAAGGCTTTCACCATCAAGGCCGACAGCTCATAGGCGCGGATATCGTCGCGCAGGCTTTGCTGGGTGTCGAGCACCGCCTGGCCGAAGGCCGAATACACCTTGGAGTAGGACAGTCGCATATCGCCGAAGCGCTGCTCCGGCACGCGCGGATTGAAGGGGCCGAGCTTGTGCTGCTGCTGGTTGACCGCCACCGAGCGCTTGCGGTTGGCAAAATCGGCGGAAGCAAAATCCTCGAACAGGGAATCGGCCACCATCTGATACACGTCCTTGACGTCCATCGTGGCCTTGTTGGCAAGGTTGGCGGTATCGACAAAATACACATCGTCGAAAGGCGCGCCGCGTCCCACCAGGCTGTCGGGATCGGCCCAGCGCACTTGCGCGTTCATGTCGCGCATCGCCGTTTCCAGTTCCATCAGGGTGGCGTAGGCATTGGCCTCGGTGCGCTCCTTATTGGCCTTGGCGTAACCGGAAGGCATCAGCATCACCAGATCGACCTGGCTTTCCGCCACTTCCTGGCGCGCCACGGCCTTGGCGATCCAGCCCAGATCGAGCGCGCTGCCGGCACCGGTGCCGCCCGCGTTCGAGGCGATCACCACGATGCGGAACTTGGAGGTATCGACCTGCAGGCCAAGGCGCTGGTAATTCTCCTTGCGCTCATTGCCGGCATTGCTGCTCAGGAAATTGAGCGCGCCCTTGATGCGGCCGCGCAGCTTGGGGTATTTGTCGAACAGGTAGAGCCGCGCCAGCGCGCGGATCTGGCCCGCGCCCTTGGATGGATCGATGCCCAGCGAGCGCAGTTTCTTGGGCCGCAGCGGCATCCAGTTTTCGATCAGCGGGAAACGCGCCAGGCTGTCGTCCGACTCGTGGTATTGCGGCAGGTCGATATGCTCGACCAGGCGCTCTTCCTCGCTCAGCTTGACCAGCTCGTACCAGGGATCGGTGCGCTGCGACTTGCCCTCGTCGATCAGGGCGCCGCTGTCCAGGTCCACATGCAGGAAGCGCGCCACCGGGAACTGGCCGATGGAATCGACGCGCACCGGATGGTGGCGGTTCCACACTTCGGACAGGATGCGGCGGCGGATGCGCATCATCACCTCCATGCCGGTGCCGCCCGCGCCGATGAACAGCGTGGGCCGCAGGTCGACCTTCAGCTCGGCCTTTTTCTCGATGCTGGGATTGGGGAATTCAGCCATGGCGATATTCTTTCTTTCAGCGGCGGCCGGTCAGCGCGGCGCCCACCAGCGAGGCGATGCCGAACACCAGCAGGGTGCCGGTGATCGCCACGCTCAGGAAGCGGTCGGAATTGATGATGCCCAGCACGGCGGCCGCGCTGAGGAAGGACAGGCCGCAGAACAGCAGCCAGCCCGCCGTGTCGGCCGAGGACGGCGCCACGCGGCGCTTGACCAGGTGGTTGGCGAAGGCATTGCGCACGAAGACGAAGATAATCAGCAGCACCACGAAGATGCCGCCGCCGATGATCAGGTCGCGCGAGCTGGTATCGGTGGCGGGCGCGCCGGTCACCGGCGTCACTTCGATGCCGCTGGCTGGCGGCGTGCCGCTCAAGCCGCCGTTGCTGCCGTCCGGCGCGGGCGCGGCCGGCGTGCCGGCGGGTGCGCTGGCGGCAGGCTGGCTGCCCGATGGCGCCGGCTTGTCGCCGCCCGGAATCTTGAAGCCGGGATCGGTGTTGGCCTGGGCCAGCTGGATATCGTTTGATTTCTGCATCGGGTTTCCTCTGAAGGTCATTTTTCCAGGCGGACCTGCGCGCCTTCGCGCAGATCGTTCAATGTGCTTGCAAACAGCGTGGTATGCAGTTCGGCCACCTTATTGCCCGCCTTGTCGTGGATCGGCGTGCGCATGCCCGGCTTGGTATGGATGGTGCGCGGCTCGCCCTCGACCACCAGGCGCACCTTGCGGCCACGCGTCAGGGCGATCACCAGGCCGGCGGCCAGCGCCAGCAGCGCGCCCACCAGTCCCAGGGCGGCCAGCAGCGGCGCGATGCCGTAATTGACGCGCACCTCGACCGGCAGCACGGCGCGCGAGCCCTGGATCTGCTCCGGCGGCGTGAAGATGTCCGGCAGCGGATCGCCGGGGAATAGCGCGGCCATGCGCTGGCGGAAGGCTTGCGACAGCTCCAGCTTTTGCTCGCTGAGCCGCACTTCAACGCGCCCCGGCAGCAGTTGCGCCGAACCGGCCGCCTTCACCGCCGCCAGCGACCATTTGCCGGGCAACTGGGCCACCGGCAGCTGCAGCGACGACGACAGCGGCTGCGGTTTGCCCGGGGCCAACGCATGCACGCTGTCGCTGCCCAGTGCGATGGCTTTCTGTTCGCCCGCCAGCGCCGATGCGGCCTCCAGATGGGCGCTGACGATGGTGTAAGGGTAGATGGCGTTTTCCAGCTGCCAGCCGATGCGGGCAGCCGGCGCGCTGCCGCCTTTCGCGGTGGCCGTGGCGCCCGCGTCCACATCGGCGCGCAGCATGCCGTTCGGCAGCGTGGAGAAATTCACGCCCGGCACGTTCTCGACCCGCACCGGGCGCAGACGCACCGTATCCTGGTCCAGCGGCTTGAGGCGCGCCGGCGTTTCGGTAATCACCTGCCGCAAACGGCCGGAGCGCAGCAGCGCATCCAGCTGGGCCGCACCCGCGTCGTGGATGGCGAAGACATACACCATCAGGCCATTCGCGCTATAGGTCTTGCCCTTCACCGGCATATGCAGCGGGAAGGCCAGCGCCTTGCGGATCGCGCCGCCGTGGTGGATCAGCTCATAGAATTCGCGGTTGCGCGCCGCCGTGGCCTGGTCGTTGTTCGGACTGTTCTTGTTGTTGGTGAACAGCCAGACCAGGCCTGGCTTATTCTCCAGCGCTGTGCCGATGGACGCGCTGACCGCCTCGCCCAGATCGGTGTCGGCCAGCGCGCTGCCGCCAAGCTTTTTCGCCACGCCCAGCGGCGACAGCACCGCCGCCACATGCTGGCGCAATTGTGCGCCGTCGGCGCGCTCCGCCAGCAGGGCCTTGGGCGATGGCGCGCCGGGCTGGCTCTGGTTGAAGGAGGCCAGCACCACGGCATCGCCCTGCCCGGTCGCGGCCAGCATCACTTCCGTCACCAGCGCCTTGTACTGCGAGGACGGATCGCTGAAGAAGGGTTCCATCCAGCCCGAATTCTGCACCAGGAAAACCTGCGGCACGGCCAGCGCCGCCCCTGGCAGCAGCAGGGCTGCCGCTGCGCTCATGAGCAGGCGCTTCATGCCAGCGCCTTCAGTTGCCAGCCCCGGATCTCGTTCCAGGTGGGATGGTGCAACCACAGGCAATCGTCGTACACGAAAGGCAGGCAGTCGCCGGGACGGCTCAGGCGCACCACTTCGTCCAGAATCACATTGCGCTGGCCGATCCACTCGATCAGGGTGCGCGGCAGGGTCGCGCTTTCCAGCGCCGCTTCGGCCTTGCCGGTGAATTTCTCGAAACGCAGCACCAGGCCCGTGGGCTGGCTGCGCGTGCTGCTCAGGTTCTCCAGCAGTGGTAGCACCAGCGCATCGCTGTGGCGCTGGTCCTCCACATCCTCGATGGCCCAGGGTTCGTCCTTCACCTGGTGGCCGCGGCGGAACAGCAAGGTGCCGAAGCCCAGGCGCGCGCCGTCGATGGCCTCCACCTGGGCCTGGGCCACACCCAGCTCGCGGAAGGAATAGCCCTGTCCATCATGGCCGATCAGCCACAGGCGGCCGTCGCGGCTGCGCACCGGGCCGCCCAGGATCAGGCGCGGCGTCCATGGGAAGGGCCAGGCCAGCCATTGCGGCTCGGCGCCGGGGCGCCAGACCAGATGGCCCTGTTCGTGCAGCCAGATCAAGCTGCCGTCATAGCTGACGGGACGCGACCAGCCACCGCTGGGCGCGGCGCCGCCCGCAATGGCCAGCGCTTCGGGATTGGCGCCATCCGCATCGGCCGCCCACAGATGGACGCCGTCATCGTCGGCAAACAGGCAGGCGATATGCTTGCCCACTGCGCCCGGCGCGCTGGCCAGGCGGGCCAGGAACACCGCCTCGGTGCGGTAGCTTTCGCTGACCGGATTGATACGCAGGCGGAACAGCCCCTGGGCGGCCGGCACCAGCGCCACATCGCCGCGCCGTCCCGCCGCCGCGTCGAGCGGCAGCCAGGCATAGTCGGACGCGGTGAAGCGCAGGTCGGATTCATAGTCTTCCGCCGCCATCACCTGCCAGTGCTGGGCCAGCGGATCCCAGTACTGCAGCACATTGCGGGTATAGGCCAGCGCCAGCAGACGCTGGGCGCGGAAGCCGAAGCTGGCCGCGGCGAACACGCAGACGGCATTCGGCGGCGCCGGCAGGCGGCGTTCGGCCTGTCCCACATGCGGTTCGGGCGGACGGCTTTCCAGCGCGGCCGCAAGCGGCAAGGCGGTCAGCGGCAGGCCATGCGGCGCATGCTTGGGCAAGGGGTGGGAACTGTCCGGCAGGGGCGCGCTGGTGTCGCCCCACCACTCCGGCGCGTCGGCCGCGGCGGCGGGATGACGCAGCACCGCGCCGCATTCGGGGCAGAACTGGAAGTCTTCGGGATAGATGGCGCCATGCTCGCAGGACTGCGGCAGCGCCGCGCCGAGCAGGCTGGCCACATCCGGCAGCCGGCTGCGCGCCTGGGCGGGCCACTCGGTGCGGCCCAATCCATTGCTTTCTGCAAGTTGAAACTGGCCCTTGTCCTGCTCCAGCCAGACGCTATCCTCGGATTCCCATCTATAAGCCATGCTTCATCAACTATATTGCCCCCTTGGGTGTGAGGGCAATCATAGCGCATTTGCCACATTGCACCAGACAAAAAAATACGCCCCGCACAGAGCGGGGCGCCGTCTTATTTGTAGATGCCGACGCCGATCAGCACATCGCCGTACTTCTCCACATAGGTGGACTTGTCTTCCATATTCTTGCTGATCGAATTCGGCCACTTGTAGGACACCCAGCCCTTGCCCGCCTGGCTGCCGGCCAGCTTGAGGAATTCCTTGATCGGATACACGCCGCCGGCATTCAGCTCGGTCAGGTTCTTGTTGACCATCTTGGCGTTCTGGCCGTGGGCCAGGGCCACGCCGCGCTCCTCGCCATTCATGCCGAACATGAAGACGTACAGGTCGCCCTTGATGAATTCGCCCTTGGAATCGTTAAATGCGGCAATCGCCTTCTCGCGGCCATTCTTTTCAAGGAAGGCGCCGGCGCGCTTGACCATGGACACCGCCTCGTCGGCCGTGCCGCGCTGGGCGTCCTGGGCCAGGGCTTGTCCCATGGCGAATGCGAACAGGGTGGCGAGCAGGGTCTGGAATACTCGTTTCATCTTGCATTGTCTCCTCTGGAATCCGGTCTGCGACCGTGTTGTGACGGGCCGTGTAACAGCCCGAAACCAGATTAGCACATGCAATTCAGCAATAAATCATGCCACATGAAAAAATCCATACAGCAACAACAACGCCCGGCTTAATCGCCCGCCACGATCTTTTTCGGCGGCGGCGGCGGCGCCCAAGTCACTTGATCCTCGGTCGGCGCCGATTCCGGAATGCCGGAATTTTCCAGCCAGCGCACCAGGCTTTCCATGCGGCGGATATTGATGCCCTTGCTACTGATATAGCCGATCTGCTCGAAGCTCTCGATCTTCACCACCATTTTCGAGGTCGTGGGCAGATTGTCGAGCAGGCGGTCATAGGCCTTGCGCGCCTTTTGCTCCCATTTCGCCATTTCGGGTTCGTTGAAGCGGTTGCACTCGTAATAAATCGTCAGCGTGCGGTCATGGTTGCCGAAACCGACGATGGCCGCGCCATTGCGCAGCGCCTGCAACACCTCTTCCTTGATATTCGTCGTGGGGACGAACAGGGCGGCCCGGCTGTCTTCCTTGTCCGGCCGCTGCAAGGGCAAATCTTGTCCAAACTGTATGCTCATTCTTGCCCCGCTCCATGTGAGGCCGGTTCAAAGGGATGTTTCCCACCGGCTATATTTGGTTGATTCTACAACGCCCCCCGGGCGGGGACAAGCAGACTGTCGCGGCATTGCCGCGTCGTATAATGCGCAACGCTCATCCCTTCTAACGTTATAGTTCAAAATGATGTCCTTTTCACCTGATGTCCAGGACCAGGCGGCGCGCCATGTCGGCGACCTGCTGGCCATGGCCATCGAATACGCCCCGCCCCAGCGCGCCCTGATCGTGCACGACCGCCGCAGCGAACTGAATGCGGTGCTCGCCGAAGCCTATCGCCGCGCCATCCCCGATGCGCGCTTCATCGACTTCGACGCCGTCGAAGCGCAGGAAGTGCTGGACGCCTTCGCCGACATGCAGTCCGGCGACCTGGTGGCGCTGATCCAGACCACCAGCTTCCGCCTGGAAGCCTTCCGCATCCGCATCGAGCTGTTCAAGCGCGGGCTGAAAGTGATCGAACACCTGCACCTGTCACGCATGCCCGGCGCGCAAGGCCTGGCCTATATCGAAGCGCTGGCCTACGACCCGGCCTACTACCGCGGCGTGGGCCATGCGCTGAAAGCGCGCATCGACTGTGCCCAGGGCGGCGTGGTCGACAGCGGCGACGGCGCACAGCTGGTCTTCGGCAGCCCCTTCGAAAGCGCCAAGCTGAATATCGGCGACTACAGCGCCATGAACAATGTCGGCGGCCTGTTCCCGATCGGCGAAGTGTTCACCGAAGCCCAGGATCTGGAAGCGGTGAATGGGCGCGTGCGCGTCTTCGTCTTTGGCGATACCACCTTCCACGTCAACCGTCCCGACGTGCCGATCACCATGATCGTCGAAAAGGGCCGCGTGGTCGGCGCAGAAAACAGCACGCCCGCCTTTGACGAAATGCTGTCCATCATCCGCGCCCACGAAGGCGAAGTATGGGTGCGAGAACTCGGCTTCGGCATGAACCGCGCCTTCTCGCGCGACAGGATGGTGGACGACATCGGTACGTATGAACGCATGTGCGGCATCCACCTCTCGCTGGGCGCCAAGCACGGCCAGTACCAGAAACCCCAATTCAAGCGCAAAGACACCCGCTACCACATCGACGTCTTCGCCGTCACCGAAGCCGTCCACCTCGACGGTGAGCGCATCTACGTCGACGGCGCCTGGCAAGTTTGACCTATCTCAAACAATGTCCCACCCTGGTGTCAGGCACTAAGGTAGGACATTTGCTGATTTAGATCAAAGAATGTCCGACTCTAGTGCCTGACACCAGGGTAGGACATTGTTTGATTTGGATCAAAGGATGGGGGCGAGGGCGCGGTCCCAGGGGGGGATGGGGTGGTATTCGGCCAGTAGAAAATCGATCAGGGCGCGCACCTTGGGCGAAGGCTGGCGGCTCGCCGGGTAGAGCGCGCTGAGATGGTTTAGCGGCAGCTCCCAGTCGCCAAGGACGGGGATCAAGCTGCCTTCGAGCAGCTGGCTCCACGCGAGAAAAGTGGTGCTGTAGACGATGCCCAGCCCGCGCAACGCGGCATGCTGCAGCACCAGGCCATTGTTGGCGGTGAAGCTGGCTTCGACCCGCACGACTTCCTCTTCTTCGCCGCGCCGGAAGTGCCAGGTGGTGCCGTCGGTCAGGTGGCTGAAGTGCAGGCATTGGTGGCGGTGCAGCTCATTCGGATGCTGCGGCTGGCCCCATTTTTCCAGATAGGATGGCGCGGCGCACAGCACACCGCGGCAGGGAGCCAGCGGGCGGATCGAGAGGGCGTGGCTGTCGGGGATGCCGCCTACCCGTATCGTCAGATCAAAACCGTGTTCGATGGGGTCGAGCAGGGCGTCGTCGACATGCAGCAGGGGCTTGAGCTGGGGATGCGGCTGGGCGAAGCGCGCCAGGGCGTCGGCCAGCCATTCGCTGCCGAAGCTCGATGGCGCCTGGATGCGCAACGGCCCTGCCAGGCCTTCCCCGGCATGGGTGACGATGCGCGCCGCTTCCTGCGCTTGCCGCACGGCGGCGGTGCATGGTTCCAGATAGGCGCTGCCCACATCGGTCAGGCTCACCTCGCGCGTGGATCGGTGCAGCAGGCGGGCATTCAGCTTGTCTTCGAGCTGCATGATGTGCTTGCTGACCATGGCGCGCGTCAGCCCCAGCCGCCGCGCCGCTTCGCTGAAGCTGCGCAGGCGCGCCACTTCGACAAAAATCTCCATTGCTCTTAGCTGGTCCATGCCGTCAATTGTCTCCATTTCAGAGACAATGTGTCAACCGTTCGTGCATTGTTTGATACAGCCCACCTCCGTACAATGCGGGCATTGAATCAATCCAGGAGCCACGAGCCATGCTGAGCGAAGTGCAGAAAGCGCAATATCTGCGCGACGGTTTCATAGTCATCCCCAATTTCAAAGCGGCCGAGGAAATCGCCGCCCTGCGCGCCCGCGCTGGCCAGATTGTCAACGATTTCGATCCAGCCGTGGCCCAGGGCATCTTCACCACCAAGGAGCAGGAGAAGAAGGCCGACGATTATTTCCTGGCCTCGGACAACACCATCCGCTGCTTCTTCGAGGAAGAGGCGTTCGGCCCGGACGGCGCGCTGAAACAGGCCAAGGAACTGTCGATCAACAAGATCGGCCACGCCATGCACGATCTCGACCCTGTCTTCCGCGCCTTCAGCGCCGATGCGCGCCTGGTACAGCTGGCGGCCGATGTGGGCCTGGCCCAGGCCCAGGTCTGGCAGTCCATGTATATCTTCAAGCAGCCCGGCATCGGCGGCGAGGTGCGCTGGCACCAGGACGCCACCTATTTCGACACCACGCCGATCAGCGTCACCACCTTCTGGTTCGCGCTGGAAGACGCCACCCTGGACAACGGCTGCCTGTGGGCCGAGCCGGGCGGCCACCGCGGTCCGCTGCGCGAGCGCTTCCTGCGCCACGGCGACAAGATCAGCGTGGAAAAACTCGACAGCATGCCCTGGCCGGACGATTCGACCGCCGTGCCGCTGGAATGCAAGGCCGGCAGCCTGGTATGTTTCCACGGCCTGCTGCCGCACTACAGCGCGCCGAACCGCTCGCCGGTTTCGCGCCACGCCTACACCCTGCATGTGACGGATGCGAACACCGTGTATTCGCCGCAGAACTGGATCCAGCGCGACGCTGCCTTCCCGGTGCGAGGCTTCATCTAAAACATGGATATCCGCATTTTCGCGCCCCACTGGGGCAGCAATGAGCTGGCGCCGCAGGTGTTCATCGAGCGCGTGCTGGCGGCCGGTTTCGACGGCATCGAAATGTCGCTGCCGCTGGACGCTGCTGAACGCGACCAGTGGGTGCGCCTGATCGCCGACGCCGGCCTGGGCCTGATCGTGGCCCAGTGGGAAACCGTTTTCCATCCGCAGTTCGAGGCGCACAAGCACGCGCTGGCCCAGCTGCTGAACAATGCCTGCGCGGCCCGTCCGCTGCTGGTGAATTCGCACACGGGCAAGGATTACTACACGCCTCAGCAGAACGAGGAACTGATCGCTCTAGCCGACGCCATTTCGCAGGAACACGGCGTGGCTATCGTCCATGAGATCCACCGCAGCCGTTTCAGCGGCCACCCGATGCTGCTGCTGCCCTACTTGCAGCGTATGCCGGGCCTGCATCTGACGGCGGATCTGTCGCACTGGTGCTGCGCCTGCGAATCGCTGCTGGAAGACCAGCCGCAGACGCTGGCCGCCACCCTGCCGCGCGTGCGCCATATCCACGCCCGCGTCGGCCATGCGCAAGGACCGCAGGTGGCCGACTTCCGCGCGCCGGAAGCGGCGGCCGAACTGGAAGCGCATCTGGGCTGGTGGGATCGCATCATCGAGCTGCGCAAGTCGGAAGGCGCGCAACGCATGACGCTGACGCCGGAATTCGGCCCGGCGCCCTACACCTTCCAGCTGCCTTACAGCCAGCGCCCGGTGAGCAATGCCTGGGAATTGAATGTGGCGATGCTGAATCTGCTGCGTTCCCGCTACGGCCGCCGCCGCTGATCGCGGCCGCAAGGCAGACGGCCTCTCAGGCCGCGCAGGCAGCGTCTCAAGCTGCCTGCTCCAGCTCCCGCGCCGGCACGCGGCGCGGCAAGGTCAGCACCACCGTGGTGCCCTGCCCCGGCTCCGAGCGGATATCGATGCGGCCTTTGAGCACGCCGGTGACAATGTTATAAACGATATTCATGCCGAGCCCCGAACCGCCCTGCCCCATCTTGGTGGTGAAGAAGGGGTCGTAAATCTGGCGCAGGGTCTTTGATCCCATGCCGATGCCGTCGTCGCTGAATTCCAGTACCGCTTCCTCCTCACCCTCGGCGCGCGCCGTGATCGTGATCAGTCCCTGCGCCCGTCCTTCGAAGGCATGCAGGATGGCGTTGTTAATCAAATTGCTCAGCACCTGGCTCAAGCTGCCCGGATAGGACAGAAAGTCCAGCGCCTCCGGCACGTCCACCTTCACCTCGCAGCTGACGCGGCGCAGCTGGGCCGCATAGGTGGCCAGGGTATCGTGCAGCACGCTGGACAGATGGAAGCGGCGGCGCTGGTCGGAAGTCTGGTCCACTGCCACCTGCTTGAAGGAGGTGATCAGATCGGCCGCCCGCCCCAGCGAGCCGGCGATGATGGTGCAGGCGGCCTTGGCGTCGGCCAGATGCACGTCCAGGGTCGAGCGCTTGATGCCGCCTTCGGCCAGCTTGCGTTCGAAGTCCGCCACCATATCGCTCAGCGCCGATACCGTCAGCAGGCTGTTGCCGATCGGCGTATTCAGCTCATGTGCAATGCCGGCCACCAGCGCGCCCAGCGAAGCCATTTTCTCCGAGGTGATCAAGGTGGCTTGCGCCTGTTTCAGCGCCGCCAGCGCCGAGGACAGCTCCTTGTGCGCCTCGTCCACCCGCGCCTTCTCGCGCGCCAGCTCGGCCAGGCTGCGCTCCAGTCCCTGCTTGGTTTCCACTAGCGCCGCTTCGGCCGCCTTGCGGTCGCTGATGTCGGCGATCACCCAGACGCAGCCCTTGGCCGGCTCCTCGGGATCGAGCCGGCGGCCGTTCACCATGCACCACAGGGGACTGCCGTCGCGCCGCAGCAGCTCCAGCTCCAGGTGGGCCGGCTCGCCGCAGGGGCCGCAGGCAAAGGGATCGATGGCGCCGCCGGCGCGCAGCAGCACACTGCTGCGCATGCCCACCAGGCCGCCGCCGGGATAGCCGGTCATCTCTTCCAGCCCGCGGTTGCAACGCAGGATCAGGCCATTGCTGAACAAGCCTATGCCCACCACCGCCGTATCCTGGAAGGCGCGCTGCTCGTTGAGTGCATTGCGCAGCTCACGTGCCAGGGCACGGCGGCGCTGCCAGGCCACCAGCAGGGCCGCAATCAGGGCGCTGATGATGACGCCCGCCGCGCCGGTCACGCCGATCACCACCCAGTTGCGGCCATAGCGCTGGCCCGCGTGGCCTTCGAACTGCAGCAGCCAGCGGCGCTGGCCCACATTCAGGCTGACGTTGCGCGACAGGCCGGTCAAAGCCGGCAGGCGCGCCTCGCCCGCCTTGCCGGCGCTGTCGAACAGCAGGTTGTCGAGACTGGGCGCGGCCGTGCCGCCATCGCGCAGATAGCCACCATCGTTGATGCGCACATATAGATGGCCCAGCAGCGGGCTATCGATCACTTCGCGCATCAGATTATTCACGCGGAAGACGATGGCGACAAAGCCGATCAGGGCCGCGCGCCGGCTGGCCAGCGAGTCGAGCACTACACCGGGCCGGTATACCGGCAGGCGCGCCACGAAACCCGGCTGGCCGCTGGCGTCCTGCACCAGGGTGATGCGTTCGGTGGCGATCACGCCGCCATTGTCGCGCCCCATGCGCAGCGCTTCGTAATGCGTCGGCAGCGCCGCCAGATCGAGGCCGAAGGCGTTTTCGTTGCCGCGCATCGGCTCGTTGTACTCGATGATGAAATGCTCATCCTGCATGCTTGCGGGATGAATTTTAAATTCTGGGTAGCCGCCTGCCTGCAAGGCCGCGTCACGGCGGATGGCGTCGCCGTAGGCGGCGAGCTGGGCGCGCGGCACGCGCCGCACAAACTGGATCGCCTGGAAACCGGGATAGCGTTCCGTCAGGTTCAGCTCGCGCACATAGCGGTGGAAGGCGGCGCGGTCCAGATTTTCGCTGACCGCGAACACGCCCTTGATGCTGAGCAGCATGTCGAAATAGGTTTGCAGGCGCAGTGTGGTGTCGCGCGCCACCTTCTCAGTGTCGCGCTGGAAGCCGTTGCGGATCTGCTGATCCTGCACCTCCATCACGAACAGGCAGACCCAGACGGTTACGCAAACCCCGACAAGAAAAGCCAGGTATCCATGTATCCGCATTCCAGGCGCCCCGCTCAGCTGATCGTGAATTGACTATATCAAGGGCAATGGCCCATTCACAAGGGAAATTTCTTACTCTGTCGCATCGGCGTAGCGCGCCGCGATATCCTGGAATTGCTGCCCCACCGCCAGCAGTGCATCGACCACTTCCGGGTCGAACTGCTGGCCGCTGGACTGGCGTATCAGCTCCAGCGCCGTCTCGTGGGTGAAGGCCGGCTTGTAGACGCGGCGCGAGATCATGGCGTCGTACACGTCGGCCACCGCCAGCAGGCGCGCCGAAACGGGAATCGCATCGCCCGCCAGGCCTTGCGGATAGCCGCTGCCGTCGAATTTCTCCTGGTGCGAGTAGGTGACTTCCTTGGCGAAACGCAGGAAGGTATTGCTGAAGCCCAGACGCTCTTCCACGCCGGCGATAGCGTCGCGGCCATACACGGTGTGCAGCTTCATGATGGCGAATTCGGCTTCGGTCAGGCGGCCCGGCTTGAGCAGGATGGAATCGGGGATGCTGACCTTGCCGATATCGTGCAGCGGCGCGGCCTTGTACAGATACGCGATATTCTCGTCGCTCAGCTCGTGGGCGAAGCGTGGATGCTGCTGCAGGCGCTGCGCCAGGGCGCGCACATAGTACTGCATGCGGCGCAGGTGGTTGGCCGTTTCGTAATTGCGCGTTTCGGCCAGCGAAGCCAGGGCCCAGATCACGGCATCGACCATCTGGCGCAGCTCGCCGGTGCGCTCCTCCACCAGATGCGCCAGGCGGTGGCTTTCGTGTTTGAGCAGGCTGCGCGCCTGACCCAGCTCGATTTGCAGCGCACAGCGCGCCAGCACCGCTTCGGCCACCAGTGGGCGCAGCAGCACATCGGCCGCGCCTTCGGCAAAGCCGCGCTGTTCGGCGTCGGCGCCGGCGGGCGCGATCAGCAGCAGGGGAATGCCGGCCGTGTCGGGATCGCGCTTGAGCTGCTGGCAGACGGCGTACCCGTCCGGCTGCGGCAGGTCGGCAGCGAGCAGGATCAGGTCGGGGCGGGGCAGTTGCTGGGCGATGCGCAGGGCTTGGGCGCCGCTGTCGGCCAGCTTGATTTCGTAACGCTCTTGCAGCAGGCTGTTCATCCAGATCAGGTTGCTGGCCACCGCGTCGGCGACCAGCACCACTGGCTTTGCTTTCACATTCATCTAAAACGTCTCCCCTGGCCTGGATGGCCGTACTGCCAGCATGATACCCGAGGCGGGCAATGCCGGGTCAGTCGGCCAGGGCGGGCGTGCCGTCCGACAAAAAGGCGCCGAAACAGCGGGTGCAGTGGAGACAGAAGAGATGGGCAACGCGCACGCTGCGCTGGCGCAACACCAGCTGCAGATGACCTTCTTCGCAAATCGGGCACATTTCGCGCATGGAACCACAGGCGTAGACATCGTCTGCGAGATAGTTTTCGTCGTAGCGGGTGCCATCGACGATAGCTACTGGGTCCAGTTCCACCAGATTGAGTTGGAGCGAACCCAGGCGTTGTTCCGGCAACGGCGAACCAGCCGTGCGGCGGTGCACTGTCAAATCCATTGTCATCCCCCTGCCGCATTGTGAACGGAGCTACGCTTGAACGATAGCCAAATTGCCATCATCTGACAAGCAAAAAAGCATGGCTGCGTGTACCGCGATTGCTTGCAATTAGATAGCGCACTATCTATACTGGATGCTATGACTACCACTGCCGCCAATCCCCTGCACCAGGTCCCCCGCCTGGACGCCCAGCTTTGCTTTGCGCTGTATTCGACTTCGCTGGCGATGAACAAGCTCTACCGCAAGCTGCTGCGCAAGTTAGGGCTGACTTACTCGCAATACCTGGTGATGATGGTGTTGTGGGAGCAGAACGAACAAACCGTGTCGGCCCTGGGCGAGCGCCTCTTCCTCGATTCGGCCACCCTGACCCCACTGCTCAAGCGCATGGAGCAGGCGGCGCTGATCCACCGCAACCGCTGCCCCAACGACGAGCGCCAGGTCATCATTTCGCTGTCGGAGCAAGGCGACAAGCTGCGCGAAGAAGCCGCCAAGCTGCCCGAGCAGGTGCTATGCGCCAGCGGCTGCGACGTGGCGCAGATTGTCGACATGAAGGAAACCTTGAATACCCTACGGGCCAGCCTGATGAAAAACGCCTGAAGGGCTTACTGACCTGATATTCGTTTTTGTTTCATGGTTTTTACAAATCAGTCGAACCATGACACATTTTCTGCGCTTAGAATACCCTGCAATATTTCCTAAAACTAAAATATTTCAGGGGATTCAATGAAGCGTCTGCCTTTCGGCCTGGCTGTGTTCAGCCTGGCCCTTTCTGCCTTTGCCGCCGAACCGTTCGACGACAAATTCCGCCAGCTCGACGAACTGCTGCCCACCGCCACGCCCTACCGCACCGCTTCCGGCGCGCCCGGCCACGCCTACTGGCAGCAGCGCGCCGATTACACCATCCGCGCCACGCTGGATGAGGCCAAGCGCGCCATCAGCGGCAGCGGCCAGATCACTTACCACAATAATTCGCCCGACACGCTGCGCTATCTGTGGCTGCAGCTGGACCAGAATATCTACAAGCCCGACTCCGACGCGCGCCGCATGCTGACCGCGCCGTCGCGCGAAGCGTGGACCCGCGCCCGCAACGAAGAAGAAGGCATGAAGTTCGAAGGCTTGCGCGGCATCCTGGCCGGCCGCGAATTCGATGGCGGCTTCAAGATCGCCGGCGTGAAAACAGCCGGCGGCCAGACGCTGAAGTACACCATCAACCAGACCATGATGCGCATCGACCTGCCCACGCCGCTGAAACCTGGCGAGCGTTTCAGCTTCGGCGTGGACTGGGAATACAAGATCAACGAGCAGAAGGTGCTGGGCGGCCGTTCCGGCTACGAATACTTCGAAGCGGACAAGAACGCCCTGTTCGAAATCGCCCAGTGGTTCCCGCGCATGGCGGCCTACTACGATGTGGCGGGCTGGCAGCACAAGCAGTTCATCGGCTCCGGCGAGTTCACGCTGGAATTCGGCGACTATGACGTGAAGCTGACCGTGCCGGCCGACCACGTGGTGGCCAGCACCGGCGAGCTGCAAAATCCGAACGAGGTGCTGAGCGCGGCCCAGCGCGAGCGCCTGCAGCGTGCGCGCAGCAGCAGCAAGCCGGTGGTGATCGTGACCCAGGCCGAAGCCGAAGCGGCCGAGAAGTCGGTCAGCAAGGCCAGCAAGACCTGGCACTTCAAAGCGAAGAATGTGCGCGACTTCGCCTGGGCTTCCAGCCGTAAATTCATCTGGGACGCCCAGGGCTACAAGAAGGACGGCACGGACGTGATGGCCATGTCCTACTATCCGAAGGAAGGCAATCCGCTGTGGGAGAAATATTCGACCCCGGCCATCATCCACACCATCGAACAGTACAACAAGTACAGCTTCGACTACCCCTACCCGACCGCGATCTCGGTCAACGGGCCGGTGGGCGGCATGGAGTATCCGATGATCTCCTTCAATGGTCCGCGCCCGGTCAAGGACAAGAAGACCGGCGAGATCACCTATTCCAAGCGCAGCAAGTATGGCCTGATCGGCGTCATCATCCACGAAGTGGGCCACAACTACTTCCCGATGATCGTCAATTCCGACGAGCGCCAGTGGACCTGGATGGACGAGGGCTTGAACACCTTCGTGCAATATCTGGCCGAACAGGCATGGGAAGAGCACTATCCGCAGTCGCGTGGCGAACCGCGCGCCATTGCCGACTATATGCGCTCGAAAAACCAGGTGCCCATCATGACCAACTCGGAGTCCCTGCTCCAGTTTGGCAATAACGCCTACGCCAAGCCGGCGGCGGGCCTGAACATCCTGCGCGAGACCATCCTGGGCCGCGAGCTGTTTGACTATGCCTTCCGCGAATATGCGCGGCGCTGGAAGTTCAAGCGCCCCACCCCGGCCGACTTCTTCCGCACCATGGAAGACGCTTCCGGCACGGACCTGGACTGGTTCTGGCGCGGCTGGTTCTACACCACCGACCCGGTCGACATCAGCGTCGATGGCATCAGCGAAGTGGGCGTGAGCAGCAAGAATCCGGAAACCGAGAAGGCCTGGAAGAAGGCGCGCCGCGACGCCGAACCGGAATCGCTCACCGACCAGCGCAACAAGGGCATGGCGCGCCGCCTCGACGCCCATCCCGAACTGAAAGACTTCTACAACGAGCACGACGACTTCACGGTCACCAACAAGGACCGCAACAAGTACCAGGAAGATGTCGAGAAGCTGGAACCGTGGGAGAAGGAGCTGCTGGCCCAGGGCAAGCATATCTACCTGGTGGACTTCAGTAATCTGGGCGGCATGGTCATGCCCCTGATCCTGGAGCTGGAACTGAAGTCGGGCAAAAAATACATCGAGCGCGTGCCGGCCGAAGTGTGGCGCTATTCGCCGAAGAAAATCACCAAATTGATCGTCACCGACGAGCCGCTGGTGAGCCTGACCCACGATCCTTACTGGGAAACGGCCGACATCGACAACAGCAACAACGCCTGGCCGCGCAAGGTCACGCCGTCGCGCCTGGAGCTGTACAAGATGGAACAGGGCCGCGATAACCTGATGAAGGACTTCGCCACCCCGCTCAAAACCAAGGAGCCGGAAGACGAGAAGAAACCCGCCAACGGCAAGGACGCCAAGGCGGATGCAGAGATCGGCAAGAAGTAATGCCCATGCCCGTCCCCCGTCTTCTGCGCGCGACCGTGGCCGCCGCCCTGCTCTGCCTGGGCGCGGCCGGCCATGCCCATAACTACCATATGGGCATCGCCGATATCAGCCACAATGCGCGCACCGGCAGCACGGAAGTGGTGCACACCTACACGGCGCACGATGTGGAGGCGCTGCTGACCAATCTCTACCAGCGCCAGTTCGACCTGGGGCGGGAAGAGGACCAGCAAGCCTTCCGCCGCTATCTGGACAAGCAGTTCCACCTGAGCGTGGACGGCCGCCGCCTGCCGCTGCAATGGGTGGGCATGCAGCTGCGTTCGGACACTGTGACCGTGTTCCAGGAAATCGCAAAGACCGCCCTGCCCGCAGGCGCCGTACTGCACAACGCCGTCCTGAGCGACTTCCTGCCCACGCAGATCAATACCGTCAATATCAGCGCCGCCAGCGATGGCCGCGCCGCCCAGACCCTCATCTTCAACTCGCAAAAGAACGAACAGCAGCTGCCCTGAGCGCGGCCTGTTCGCAGACCGCCTTCATGACACGCCATTCTTCCGCACTCCGTTTCTGCTCCGCCACCTTCCTGCTGCTGTGCGCCCCGCTCACGGCGCTGGCCGACGATCCCTTTGTGCAGCGCGTGCTGGTCGACGGCTCGCGCATCAGCCAGCTCGGCCTGGCCGACGCGGCCGGCATGGGCAGCGTCAGCCAGCGCCAGCTCGAAGCACGCACCAACTACCGTCCCGGCGAACTGCTGGAAGCCACGCCCGGCCTCATCGTCAGCCAGCATAGCGGCGAGGGCAAGGCCAACCAGTTCTACCTGCGCGGCTTCAATCTGGACCACGGCACCGACCTGCGCACCACCGTCGACGAAATGCCGGTGAATCAGCGCAGCCACGGCCACGGCCAGGGCTGGACCGACCTGAATTTCCTGATCCCCGAACTCTCCGCCCGCCTCGATTACAAGAAAGGCCCGTATTCGGCGGCCGAAGGCGACTTCGCCTCGGCCGGCGCGGCATCCATCACCTACGCCAACCGCCTGCTGCGCGGTGTGGCCAGCGTCACCGGCGGCCAGAACGGCTATGCGCGCGCCCTGCTGGCCGACTCGCCGGAACTGGGCAAGGGCGCCCTGCTGTACGCCATCGAAGCCCTGCACAACGACGGCCCCTTCACGCGCGGCGACAACTACCGCAAGGTCAACGGCGTGCTGCGCTACAGCGAAGGCTATGCCAACAACGGCTTCAATCTCACGGCCATGGCTTACCGCGCCAACTGGAACGCCACCGACCAGATTCCGCAGCGCGCCATCGCCAGCGGTGAATTGGGCCGCTTCGACGCCATCGACAATAGCGACGGCGGCGCGGCGCGCCGTTTCAGCCTGTCCGGCCAATGGCGGCGCACGGCGGAGGACAGCTCGTCGAAAGTCAGCGCCTATCTGATCGCCAACCGCCTGCAGCTGTTCTCCAACTTCACCTACTTCATGGACGATCCGGTCAACGGCGACCAGTTCGCCCAGCCCGACCGCCGCGTCACCAGCGGCGTGAACGCCAGCCATAGCTGGCACCGGCACGAGGGCGAGCTGGCGTCTACCACCACCATCGGCCTGCAAGCGCAGAACGACAATATCCACAATGGCCTGTACCACACCAAGGCGCGCCAGACGCTGGAGGTGACGCGCGCAGACCATATCGTCGAATCCAGCCTGGGCCTGTATGTGGAAAACCAGACGCGCTGGACGCCCACCTTCCGCACGGTGGCCGGGGTGCGCGCCGACCATTACCGCTTCAAGGTCGCCAGCGACCATCCTGAAAATTCGGGCAAGGCCAACGACACCCTGGTCAGTCCCAGCCTGAACCTGATTTTCGGACCCTGGGCGCAGACCGAGTTGTATGTCAACGCGGGCAACGGCTTCCACAGCAACGATGCGCGCGGCACCACCATCAGCGTCGATCCGAAGAGCAAGGAGGCGGTGGACAAGGTGACGCCGCTGGCCCGCTCGCGCGGCCTGGAAATCGGCGTACGCAGCGAATGGGTGCCGCGCCTGCAAAGTTCGATCTCGCTGTACCGCCTGGACTTCGACTCCGAACTGGTCTTCATCGGCGACGCCGGCAATACCGAGGCGGGCCGCCCGAGCCGCCGCTACGGCGTGGAATTCTCCAACTACTACAAGCCCCTGCCCTGGCTCAGCATCGACGCCGACATCGCCTTCGCCAAGGCGCGCTACCGCAACGACGACCCGGCCGGCCGCCGCATTCCCGGCGCGGTGGAAGGCGTGGGCCAGTTGGCCGTCACGGTGGACAATCTCGGCCCCTGGTCGGGCGCCCTGCGCCTGCGCTACTTCGGCCCGCGCCCGCTGGCCGAGGACAATCAGGTGCGCTCCAAGGCCAGCACCACGCTGAATGGCCGCATCGGCTACCGCTTCAACAAGGATACGCACCTGGAGCTGGAAGCCTTCAACCTGGCCAACCGCCGCGTCTCGGCCATCGACTACTACTATGCTTCCCGCCTGCGCGGCGAAACCGAGGCGGTGGAGGATGTGCACTTCCATCCGATCGAAGCGCGCTCCTTGCGCCTGACCCTGAGCCGAACTTTCTAGTTAGTAATACAATAGACCATCATCCACCGCTACCGCTGCCGCCCATGAGTTCTGCCGCCCCCACCTTCACCCATCCCGCCCAGGTCAGCGAGGCGTTGCGCGCCCATGGTTATGCCCTGCTGCCGCCGCAGGACGTGGCGGCGCTGGCCGGCTGCAAGGTGGCGGACCTGGATAGCCTGCTGCCCAGCTGGGAGCAGCTGGAACTCGACAATTACCTGAAGGACGGCGGCCGCTATCGGCGCCGCCGCCACGCCTGTTTCGTGCAGACGCCGCAGGAGCTGAACCAGGCGCCGCACCGTGCCCACTGGCAGCCGGTCGAATACAACGCCCTGCACGGCGGCATGCACCGCCTGTTCGAGCCAGTGCTGGCCGAGACGGTCGCCAATCCGGCCTGGCAAGGCCTGGTGAACGGCATCGGCCGTCTGTGCTTCGCCGCGCGCCCGCAGCCAGTCTGGTATGTGGAGGCCCACCAGTTCCGCATCGATACCGCCGACGGCATCGGCCGCCCGACGCCGGAAGGCGCCCACCGCGACGGCGTCGACTTCGTCGCCGTGCTGCTGGTGGCGCGCCATGAGATCAAGGGCGGCGAGACGCGCATCTTTGAAGCCGATGGCCCGAACGGCAAGCGCTTCACGCTGAGCGAGCCATGGTCGCTGCTGCTGATGGACGACGCCGTGGTGATACATGAATCGACGCCGATCCAGCCGCTGACGGATCACGGTCACCGCGACACCCTGGTGCTGACCTACCGCGCCGGCGGCTTCCAGGGCGAAAGCAACTGAGTTGTGGCTGTGGTGCACGAAAGTGCAAGGCCTCAGGGCCAAAATCCGATATAGTCACAACAGCTGTGCATCCTCATAGGGAGGTAGTTCGTGGACTCAAGCTATGAAATCCAGCCGGATGAGATCGAGATTCTCATCGTCGAAGACAGCCCGACCCAGGCCGAACGCCTGCGCCGCCTGATCCAGTCGATGCGTTACGGCGCCCGTGTGGCCGCCAACGGCAAGCTGGCGCTGGAATCGATCCGCGAACGCAAACCGCACCTGGTGCTGTCCGATATCGTGATGCCGGAGATGGACGGCTATACCCTGTGCCGCGCCATCAAGAGCGATCCCACGCTGCGCGATATCCCCGTCATCCTGGTCACCTCGCTGACCGATCCCAAGGACATCATCCGCGGCATCGAATGCGGCGCCGACAACTTCATCCGCAAGCCTTATGCGGAAGATTATCTGCTCAACCGCATCGGCCATATGCTGGTCAACCAGAAGCTGCGCAAAGACCAGAATATGGAGGTCGGCATCGCCCTCTATCTGGGCGACCAGAAGCACTTCATCAACGCCGAGCGGCAGCAGATCCTCGACCTGCTGATCTCCACCTATGAACAGGCGGTGCAGGTCAACAGCGAGCTGCAGGCGCGCGAGCGCCAGGTGATCGAGCTGAATATGCGCCTGGCCCACCACGCCGGCGAGCTGGAAACCATCAACCGCGAAATCGCGCTGAAGAATCTGGAGCTGGCCGAAGCAAGCCGCATGAAATCGGCCTTCATCGCCAATATGTCGCACGAGCTGCGCACGCCGCTGAATGCCATCATCGGCTTTACCGGCGCGCTGCTGATGAAGCTTCCCGGCCCGCTGACCGATGAGCAGGACCGCCAGCTCAACACCATCCGCAACAGCGCGCGCCACCTGCTCTCGCTGATCAACGATATTCTCGACGTGGCCAAGATCGAGGCGGGCAAGGTCACGCTTTCGGTCGAACATGTGCAGTGCCAGGATCTGATCCGCGAAGTGGCCGACACCCTGCGCCCGCTGGCCGTGCAAAAAGGCCTGGAGCTGGAAATCGAACTGGCGCCGGAGCCGGCGGCACTCGACACCGACCGCCGCGCCCTGACCCAGATCCTGATCAACCTGGCCAACAACGCCATCAAGTTCACCGAGAAGGGCCGGGTGAAGATCAGCCTGAGCCAGCGCAGCGAAGGCGGCCACCGCATCACCGAATTCGCCGTCGCCGACAGTGGCGCCGGCATCCGCGAAGAGGACCAGGCCAAGCTGTTCCAGGCCTTCTCCCAGCTCGATTCGACCTCCACCCGCCATGCCGAAGGCGCCGGTCTTGGTCTCTATCTGTGCCAGAACCTGGCCAATCTGCTGGGCGGCGCCCTGTTCTTCACCAGTGACTTCGGCAAGGGCAGCGTGTTTACGCTGGCAATGAAAAGCAAGCTGCAATAGGGGACGCTGACACCCTGGGGAGGCGGCGATGGCGGCACGCGTACTGATCATCGAGGACAACCAGGCCAATATGGATTTGCTGGTCTACCTGCTGGACGCCGTGGGCCACCAGCCGCTGTCGGCCTTCGATGGCGAACAGGGCGTGGCGCTGGCGCACAGCGAACGGCCCGACCTGATCGTCTGCGACCTGCACCTGCCCAAGCTCGATGGCCACGGCGTGCTGCAGGCCCTGCGCAGCCATCCCGCCACGCGCGGCATTCCCGTGATCGCCGCCAGCGCCCTGCCGGTCAACGACAACGGCGCTGCGCTGCGCCGCGCCGGCTTTACCGGCTGCGTGCCCAAATCGCTGGAGCCGGACGTGCTGGTGCCGGCACTGGAAGCGTATCTGCCGCCCGCCTTGCGCATCGGCCATCTGCCGCCCGGGCATGAAGAGATCGTGGCGGCACCCGTTATGCCGGCCGGCGGCCACGCCGCCATCCACATCCTGCTGCTGGACGCCGCGCCCGAGTATGCGGGGCTGAGCCGCAGCCTGCTATCTCACTTCGGCTACCGCCTGACGGTGGTTTCCGAAGCGGCCCAGATTGCGGCCTGCACGGTCGAGCATTTCGATTTGCTGCTGTGCGACATTGGCCTGCCCGACGTCGGCCGTCAAGCCTTGGTCGCGCAAGTGCTGCACAGCTTCGCGCAACTGCCCGCCATCCTGATCCAGCCCGACGACGCCGGCGCCCCGCCGTCCGACCGCAGCCGGCCCGTGCAGCAGCTCTCCCACCCGCTCGAACCGGCCCAGCTCGCCGCCGCCATCGACGCCCAGCTCGCTGCGGCCCAGCCTGAAACAAGCGACATTATGGACATTTCGTCATCGTAGTTCTACGGTATTGCAGCGCAACATGGAGAAGCCTATATTGGAACTGTCTCCTCCAAGCGTTCAAAGAACATTGGAACTTGCCCGCTCCCGCAGCGGGCTTTTTTTCGTCCCCACGCCCTCCCGTTTGATCTCCCTCAACAAATGTCCACCCTGGTGTCAGGCACCAGGGTCGGACATTGTTTGCGCAAAATCAAAGAATGTCCGGTTCTGGTGCCTCGGCGGCCCCGCCTGACACCAGGGTTGGACATTCCTTGATATGGATCAAACGACTTTCGATATTCTGCTTAGTCTTTTCTTAAGATTGGCGGCGGCAGCCGGTGGTAGGCTTAGACAGCTTATTACATAAGTAAATCAAATGACCGATTTAGTTATATCAAATGTTTTAATTGTGTGCTCTAATGCTGCATGATTGACAAAACCCCCACCCGAAAACCCCGCTCCGATGGCGAGCAGTCGCGTGAACGCCTGCTGCTGGCGGCCATGCGCCTGTTCGCGGAACAGGGCTATGCGCGTACCTCGACACGCGAGATTGCCTTGGCGGCGGGCGCCAATGTGGCTGCGATCAGCTACTACTTTGGCGACAAGGCAGGCTTGTACCGCGCCAGCCTGACCGATCTGATGCCGCTGCCGGAATCGAATATCGAAATGTTCAACCAGCCGCATTTCACGCTGCGCCAGGCGCTGGAGGGTTTCTACGCCCAGTTGCTGGCGCCCGTGATGCAGGGCGAGTTGGCCCAGCTCTGCATGCGCATGTGGATGCGCGAGATGATCGAGCCGACCGGCTTGTGGACCGAGGAAATCATCAACGGCATCAAGCCTGAGCATCTGGCGATGACGGAGGTGCTGGCGCGCCATCTCGGCGTGCCGCTGCCCAGCGACGATGTGCAAAGGCTGGTGCACGCGATCGCCGCCATGGCGGTGCAGCTGATGATCGGCCGCGATGTCATCCATATCTGCTCGCCGCGCCTGATGGAGGGGCCGGACCCGATCGGTCACTGGATTCAACACCTGGTCCGTTATGCCGAAGCCCTGGTCGCGGCGGAGAAGACCAGACTACAAGAAGAAGGGAAAGCATGAAGATTCGTTCAAGCGCGCTGGCCGTGTCGGCAGCGCTGGCGCTGGCCGCTTGCGGCACGTCCGGACCGGCCGGCAAGGTCGCGGCCGCGACGCCGCCGCAGTGGCAGGCGCCTTTGCCGCATAACGGCAGCATCGCCGACCTGGCCGGCTGGTGGCAGCATCAGGGCGATCCGCTGCTGGTGGAGCTGATCGGGGCGGCGCAGCAGGCCAGCCCGAGCATCGCCAGCGCCCAGTCGCGCATTGCGCAGTCGCGCGCGGCGCGCGTGGCGTCGGGCGCGGCGCTGGCGCCGCAAGTGAATGCGGTGGCGACGTCGACCCGCATGAGCAAGCAGTCGGAAGCGCCGGTGAATACCACCTCGCAGGCCATGCTGCAGGCTTCCTGGGAGATCGATCTGTTCGGCGCCAACCGCGCCGCGCGCGATGCGGCCCAGGCGCGCTATGAGAGCGCGCAGGCGGGATGGCACGAGGCGCGCGTCTCGGTGGCGGCGGAAACGGCCAACCAGTACTACAGCCTGCGCGCCTGCGAACGCCTGCTGGCGGTGGCGCATGAGGACAGCCTGTCGCGCCAGCAGACGGCGAATCTGACGCAGCTGAGCGCCAAGGCCGGCTTCCAGTCGCCCGCCAACGCGGCCTTGGCCAGCGCCAGCGCGGCCGATGGCCGCAGCCGCGAGGTGGCGCAGCGTGCCGCCTGCGATATCGACGTCAAGGCGCTGGTCGCACTGACCGCGCTGGACGAACCGGAACTGCGCCAGAAGCTGGGCGCGAACGCGGCCCAAGCAGCACTGATGCCGGCGCAAGGCGTGAGCATCGCCAGCCTGCCGGCGCACACCTTGAGCCAGCGCCCCGATGTGTTCACCGCCGAACGCGAAGTGGCGGCCAGCAGCTTTGAGGTGGCGGGCGCGCAGGCGGAACGCTTCCCCAGCCTGTCCCTCGGCGGTTCGGTGGGCCGCGGCCGCATCCACGCCAACGGCGCCAACGTGACCGCCAATACCTGGACCGTCGGCCCACTGCAAATGACCCTGCCCATCTTCGATGCCGGCACGCGCCGCGCCAATGTGGATGCGGCCAAGGCGCGCTACGAGGCGGCCGTGAGCAGCTATCGCGGCAGCGTGCGCCAGGCGGTGCGCGAGGTGGAGGAAGCGCTGGTGAACCTGGACAGCACGGCGCAGCGCGGCAACGATGCGCAGACAGCGCTGGACGGCTACCGCGTCAATTTCACGGCCACCGAGGACCGCTACAAAAACGGCCTGGCCAGCCTGTTCGAGCTGGAAGACGCGCGCCGCACGCGCCTGGCGGCCGAAACCACGGTAGTCGGCCTGCAGCGCGAGCGCAGCGCCGCCTGGATCGCCCTCTACCGCGCCGCCGGCGGCGGCTGGAAAGCACAATCGACTGATACGGAAAAACCATGAAGAACCTCAAGATGAAACCCGCCGCCCTGGCCACGCTGGCCGCCCTGGCCGTTGCCGCCGCGGGCAGCGCGCTGTACGCTCCGGCCTCGGTGGCCGCCGACGAGAAGAAGGCCGAGGCGCAAAAACCCGCGCTGACCGTGACCACCGCCCGTCCGCAGAACGCGACCCTGCCCAACCGCCTGACCGCCAACGGCAACGTGGCCGCCTGGCAGGAAGCGAGCATCGGCAGCGAATCGAACGGCCTGCGCCTGACCGAGGTACGCGTGAACGTGGGCGATGTGGTGAAAAAAGGCGAAGTGCTGGCCGTGTTCTCGGCCGATACCGTCAACGCCGAACTGGCCCAGGCGCGCGCCGCCGTGCTGGAAGCCGAAGCCAATGCGGCCGAAGCGAAAGGCAATGCGGCGCGGGCGCGCACGCTGGAAAGCAGCGGTGCCCTGAGCGCCCAGCAGATCAGCCAGTACCTGACCGCCGAGCAGACCGCCAATGCGCGCATCGCGTCCGCCAAGGCGGTGCTGGCGACCCAGCAGCTGCGCCTGAAATACACCCAGGTGGTGGCGCCCGACGCCGGCGTAATCTCGGCGCGCAGCGCCACCGTGGGCGCCGTGGTGGGCGCGGGAACGGAGCTGTTCCGCATGATCCGCCAGGGCCGCCTGGAATGGCGCGCCGAAGTCACCGCCGCCGAACTGCGCCGCATCAAGGTCGGCGCCGGCGCGCTGGTGAAGGCGGCCAATGGCAGCGAACTGACGGGCAAGGTGCGCATGATCGCGCCGACTGTGGATGCGCAAACCCGCTCCGCCCTGGTCTATGTGGACCTGCCGCCGAACAGCAGCCAGGATGCGCCGTTCAAGGCAGGCATGTTCGCCAGCGGCCAGTTTGAGCTGGGCAGCAGCGATGCCATGACCGTGCCGCAGCAGGCCATCGCCGTGCGCGATGGCTTCAGCTATGTGTTCCGCCTGAACGGCGACCAGCGCGTGAGCCAGGTCAAGGTGCAGACCGGGCGCCGCCTGGGCGACCGCATCGAGGTGCTGAACGGGATCAGGGGCGATACGCCAGTGGTGGTGAGCGGCGCCGGCTTCCTCAACGACGGCGATCTGGTGCGCAACGTCGCACCGTCCGCCGCCACCGCCTCGGCCAAGCCGGTCAAGGCCGGCAACTAAGGAGCGCCCGTGAACTTTTCCGCCTTATCGATCAAGAATCCGATCCCGGCCATCATGCTGTTCGTGCTGCTGACCCTTGCCGGTCTGCTGGCATACAAGGCCAATCCGGTGCAGGACTTCCCCGATATCGAACTGCCCATCGTGACCGTCAGCGCTTCGCTGCCGGGCGCCGCGCCGGCCCAGCTGGAAACCGAGGTGGCGCGCAAGATCGAGGACTCGGTAGCGACCCTGCAGGGGATCAAGAATATCTACACCAAGGTGCTGGACGGCACCGCCACCATCACCGTCGAATTCATCCTGGAGAAGAATATCTCCGACGCGGTGAACGATGTGCGCGACGCCGTAGCGCGCGTGAAGGCCGATATGCCGGCCGAGCTGCGCGACCCGGTGGTGAGCAAGGTCTCCACCGCCGGCCGCGTGGTGCTGACCTTCGTCGTCACCAATAGAAAGGACAGCGGCACCCGCCTGGACGACCAGGAACTGAGCTGGTTCGTCGACAACGCCGTCTCCAAGCGCCTGCTGTCGGTGCATGGCGTGGGCGCGGTCAAGCGCGTGGGCGGCGCCAGCCGCGAAATCCGCGTCGAGCTGGATGACGAACGCATGGCCGCGCTGCGCGTCTCGGCGCTCGATGTGTCGCGCCAGCTGCGCCAGGTGCAGAAGGAAGCGCCGGGCGGACGCGGCGACGTCAGCGGCGCCGAGCAGTCGGTGCGCACCATCGCCACCGTGCAGACGGCGGCCGATCTGGCGCGCATGGATATTCCGCTGGTAGACGGCCGCCATGTGCGCCTCGACCAGGTTGCCACCGTGAGCGACACCGTGGCCGAATCGCGCGCCGTCGCTACCCAGGACGGCAAGCCGGTGGTCGGCTTCGAGATCTTCCGCACCAAGGGCGCCAGCGAAACCGACGTGGCGCGCGATGCGCGTGCCGCCGTGGAGGAGCTGCAGAAGGCCAATCCGAATATCGAGATCAAGCAATCGATCGACAACGCCCAGCCGGTGGAGGAAAACTTCGTAGGCTCGATGGAGCTGCTGTACGAAGGCGCGCTGCTGGCGGTGCTGGTGGTGTGGTGGTTCCTGCGCGACTGGCGCGCCACGCTGGTGGCGACGGCCGCCCTGCCCTTGTCGGTGCTGCCGGCCTTCCTCGGCATCTATTGGTTCGGTTACACACTGAACACCGTGACCCTGCTGTCGCTGGCCTTGGTGGTGGGCGTGCTGGTGGACGACGCCATTGTGGAAATCGAGAACATCGAGCGCCACCTGCATATGGGTAAATCGCCGATGCAGGCCGCGATGGAAGCGGCCGACGAAATCGGCATGGCGGTGATCGCCACCACCTTCGCCTTGGTGGCCGTGTTCCTGCCGACCGCCTTCATGGGCGGTGTGCCCGGCCTGTTCTTCAAGCAGTTCGGCTGGACCGCCGTGCTGGCGGTGCTGGCATCGCTGGTGGTGGCGCGGCTGCTGACGCCGATGATGGCGGCCTATATGCTGAAACCGGCCAAGCCCAAGGCGCACCAGGGCGACGGCTGGCTGATGCAGCGCTATATGAAGACCATGCGCTGGTGCCTGACCCACCGCCACATCACGGCGCTCGCCTCGCTGGCCTTCTTCGTCGGCTCCATCATGCTGGTGGGCCTGCTGCCGACCGGTTTCGTGCCGGCGGCCGACCGCGCCCAGACCCAGATCAACCTGGAACTGCCGCCCGGCTCCACGCTGGCAGAAACCAAGGCGGTGGCCGAACAGGCGCGCCTGGCCGCCATGCGCGTCAAGGGCGTGACCGAAGTGTTCAGCTCCATCGGCGGCGGCTCCAGCGGCGACGCCTTCGCCCCCGGCGCGGCAGCCGAGGCGCGCCGCGCCGTGCTGACCATCACCACCACGCACCGCAACGACCGCAAGGAATCGATGCCGGATATCGATAACGGCCTGCGCGAGCAGCTGGCCCATATCCCCGGCGCGCGCTTCAACGTCGGCCCGCCCGATACCGGCGTGAAGATGCAGCTGGTGCTGCGCAGCGAAGATCCGCTGGCCCTGACGGCGGCGGCGCAGAAAGTGGAACGCGAGCTGCGCACCTTGAAAGGCATCGGCAACGTGACCTCCAGCGCCTCGCTGGTGCGTCCGGAAATCATCGTGCGTCCCGACTTCGCCAAAGCCGCCGACCTGGGCGTGACCGCCGCTGCCATCGGCGAGACGGTGCGCGTGGCCACGGCCGGCGACTACGACTTCGACCTGACCAAGATGAATCTGCCGGAACGCCAGGTGCCGATCCGCGTCAAGCTGCCGGACGCCGTGCGCGCCGACCTGGACGCCATCGGCCGCCTGACCGTGCCGGGCAAGAACGGCCCGGTGATGCTGGCGAATCTGGCCAGCATCACCATGGAAAGCGGCCCGGCCCAGATCGACCGCCTGAACCGCAGCCGCAACGTGACGCTGGACGTGGAACTGGGCGGCCGCTCGCTCGGTGAGCTGAACGAGGAAGCGCGCGCCCTGCCCTCGATGAAGAACCTGCCGCCGTCGGTGAAGATTGCGGAACTGGGCGACGCCCAGGAGATGGCCGCGCTGTTCGCCAGCTTCGGCCTGGCCATGCTGATCGGCGTGCTGTGCATCTACGGCGTGCTGGTGCTGCTGTTCAAGGACTTCATGCAGCCGGTGACGATTCTGGCGGCGCTGCCGCTGTCGATCGGCGGCGCCTTCGTGGCCCTGCTGATCACGCGCAGCGCGCTGTCGATGCCGTCCATGATCGGCTTGATCATGCTGATGGGGATCGTGACCAAGAACTCGATCCTGCTGGTGGACTACGCGATCCTGGCGCGCCAGGCGGGCATGGGCCGCTTCGAAGCGCTGGTCGACGCCTGCCACAAGCGTAGCCGCCCGATTCTGATGACCACCATCGCCATGGGCGCGGGCATGATGCCGCTGGCCCTGGGCTGGGGCGCCGATCCGAGCTTCCGTTCACCGATGGCAATCACGGTGATCGGCGGCCTGATTACCTCGACCCTGCTCAGCCTTCTGGTGGTGCCGGCCGTATTCACCTATATCGACGATGCCGAACATCTGCTGGGACGCATCATGCGCAAGCTGCGCCGCCATAAACACGAAACCCCGCCTGTCCATCAGGTCTCACCTTCCAAATAAAGGAGATAGTAAGTGGATGTGAAAATTGTCGACTTCCCGCCCACCACGGTGGCTTACCAGCGCTATACCGGCCCATTCGGCCCGGCCATCGCCGACTTCTGGGACAAGATCTTCAACCCGTGGCGCGAGCAGCATGGCCTGGGCAAGCGCGTCACCTATGGCATCGGCCTGGACGATCCGCACAGCACGCCGCCCGAGCAGTGCCGCTACGACGCCTGCGTGGAGGTGGCGGCCGATTACGTGGCGCCGGCCCCGGCCAGCGTCGCCACCCTGCCGGGCGGCCGCTATGCCGTGGCCCGCTTCAGGGGCCAGCCGCAGGAGATCGTCAAGGTCTGGCAGGAGTTTTACACCAAGGTGCTGCCGGGCATGGGCCTGGAGCCGCGCCATGCGCCCTGCTTCGAGCGCTATGACGCCGAATACGTCGAGGAAGAAGGCGGCGTGTTCGAGTGCGATCTGTTCGCGCCGGTGAAGTAATCCCTCAGGGCTGGACGGGGGCGGCGCTCCAGCCGCCTCCCATGGCCCGGTACAAGTCCACCGACGCGGCCAGGAGCCGCGTTCTCAATTGCAGGCGCAGCACGTCGGCGCCATACAGGGTGCGCTGCGCATCCAGCTCCTCCAGATACGAAGCATAGCCATTGCGGTAGCGGTTGCGCGCGATGCGCAGGGTTTCGGCCGCAGTGTCGCGCCGCGCATCGTTCTGCACTGCCTGTTCGTGCAGACGGACGATGGCGTCGATGCCGTTCTCGGTTTCCGCCAGGGCGGTGCGCACCGTGTTTTCATACGCGTAAATGGCCTGGTCGCGTTGGGCAGCGGCCGAATCGGTCTGGGCCTGCACCCGGCCGCCATCAAACAGCGGCGCGCTCACGCCAGCGGCCAGGCGCCACAGCTTGACGGGTGAATGCAGGAAGTCGCTGAAATCGCTGGACTGGATGCCGCCCGCCGCCGTCAGGCGGAAAGACGGCAGCAGCTGGTCGCGCGTGGCGGCCAGCGCGGCGTTGGAGGCCGCCACATTCTGCTCGGCGCGCGCGATATCGGGGCGGCGCCGCAGCAGTTCCGATGGCAACCCTGCCGGCACAGGCGGCGGCGCCAGCTCGGCCAGGGGTTTACCGCGCGGGACCGGTCCCGGATTGCCGCCCGCCAGCAGGGACAAGGCATTCTCCTGCTCGAAGATCTGGCGCTGCAATTGCGGTATCTGTTCGGCCGCGGCCTGGTATTCGGCCTGCGCCTGCAGCCATTCCAGGCGCGAGCTGTAACCCACTTCAAACTGGCGCTGCGCCAGGTCGCGCGAGGTTGCGCGCAGCTTGAGCGTGGCCTCGGCCAGTTCCAGTTGCGCGTCCAGGCCGCGCAGATTCAGGTAGCCGCTGGCAACGCTGGCGGCAATGGACAACGCGGCCGCATCGGCGCTGGCCTGTTCGGCGCGGTAGGAGGCGGCAGCGGCTTGCGTCAGGCTGGAAAGACGGCCCCAGACATCGATCTCATACGCCGCCTGCACCTCGGCCTGAAACACATTGCCCACGCGCGGCAAGCCATTCGGCGCCAGCGCGCGTGCCCGCCCCGGCCCGGCGCTGGCGCTCAGCGTGGGCTGCTGCGCCGCGCCGGCGGCGGCCAGCCGGGCGCGGTAGTCGGTCACGCGCGCCTGGGCGATGCGCAGGTCGCCGTTGCGTTCCAGCGCCTGCGCCACCAGGGCCGTCAGCGCGGCATCGTCAAACGCCTGCCACCACTGGCGCTCCACCGCCAGGCCCTGGCCTGCGGGGCCGATACTCATGCGCCACTGCGCGGGCATTTCCAGCGTCGGCGCGGGCGGTGCGTCGACCTTTGCAGCGCAACCGCCCAGCAGGAAGGCCCATGCCAGCATCGCAGCCGGCGACGCCCCTCGCCCAGACCTCATGGCCGCGCTCCCTGCGCCTTGCCGCGCGGCGCCGGCGGTGGATTGCTGTCCACATCGTTCAGCACCGCCGAGGTGTCGATGCTGACAATCACCGACATGCCCGGCCGCAGGCGCGCCGCCAGCTTCTGGCCCGGGTCGATGCGGATGCGCACCGGAATGCGCTGCGCGATCTTCACATAATTGCCGGTAGCGTTATCGGCCGGCAGCACGCTGAATTCCGAACCGGTGGCGGGCGAAATGCGTTCGACCTGCCCGGTCAAGGTGGCGCCGTCCAGCGCATCGACCTTGAAGGTGGCACCCTGCCCCACCTGCACATTGCTCATCTGGGTTTCTTTGAGATTGGCGATCACCCACATATGCTGCGGCACGAGGCCCATCAGCTGCGTCCCCGCATTCACGTAGGCCCCCTGGCGCACCGTGACCTGCCCCAGCTGCCCGTCGGCCGGTGCGGTGATGCGGGTATTGTCCAGATCCACCCTGGCCGCCTTCAGCGCCGCCTGCGCGTTGGCGACAGCCGCCTCCAGCGCAGCCTTGTTCACTGTGACGGACTGCGCCTGCTGTTTGGAGATTTCCAGGCTGGCGCGCGCCTGCGACACGGCGGCCACGGTCTGCGCCCGCACCGCCTTCTGCGAATCCTGCTCGCGCACCGAGAGCGAACCGTCGGCCACCAGCTGGTCCACGCGTCCCAGATCGGCTTTCGAACGCGCCGCCTGCGCCTCGGCATTGGCCAGCGCCGCCTGGTTCAGCGCGATGCTGGCCTGGGCGCTGCGGTGCGACTGTTCCCAGTTTGCCAGTGCCGCCTGCTGCGCCGCCAATTGCGCCTGCGCCTGCTCGAAGCGCTGCTCGTAGATGCGCGAATCGATGCGCGCCAGCAGATCGCCCGCCTTCACATGCTGGAAATCCTGTACCTTCACCTCCACCACATAACCCGGCAGCTGAGTGCCGATCAGCGTGACCTGGCCGCGCACCAGCGCATTTTCGGTGGAGACGATGGGACTGGTGAACGGCGGCAGCCGCCACGCATACAGCACCACCAGCACGCCGATCAGCGCCACCATTCCAAAGCCCGCCGCCGAATACCACTGATGGCGGCGATCCGGCTGTTCAGGCATAGGGGCCGCTGCGGGCGCGGGAATGGTGCTGTCCTTGTTCTCTGGCGTGGTCGGTGTGGTCGGTGTACTCATTGCGATCCCGAGTTATTGAGTGAGACTTGGGCCATGCCGGCCTGCGCATTCTGCGCCATGGGGCGGGCCTTGCTTGCGGTGCAAAGATTCCAGAAGTGGTGCAACAGCATCCAGGCGATGGTGCCGATGGCCACCAACGCGATCATCAGGAAGACATCGTTATACGCCAGGATATTCGCCTCGCGCGTGGCGGCCGCACCCAGCGAGGCCACGCCTTGCGCGCCACGCAGGCCAGGATCGGCCAGCGCGCCACCCAGCGCAGCGCTGCCGGACTGGATGCGCGCCGCCACTTGCGGATCGAGCAGGGTCAGATGTTCGACCAGCTGGCTTGAATGGTATTTCTCGCGCACTACCTGGAAAGTGCCAACCATGGCCGATCCCAGCAGGCCACCCAGATTCTGGGTCATGGAAAACATCAGCGAAAAACTGATCAGGTTGCGCGGCTCGGCGATCACTGCGCCGAAGCCGGAAATGAAGACCGGCCCCAGTATGAAGACGCCGCTGAAGGCCAGCAGGAACTGGCTCACATACATTTGCGCCGGCCGCGTCAGATTGCTGGCGTGGGCGTCCATCAGCGCGCCTACGGCCATCATCGCCAGCGCCGCCACCATCGAGGCGGGAATGCGCGCCGGCGTGATCGTCAGCGCGCTGCACAGCATGCCCAGCACACTGGCCCCCAGCGTCACCAGCCACAGCACCTGCATCTGATCGTTGTTCAGGCCCAGCGCCTGCAGGAAGCCCACCGTGCCGCTGGCTTCGGACTGCACGATGCGGATCAGCACCACGGCCAACGCCAGGCGCGCAATGGTGGACGTGGCCAGCCAGCGCGTATTCAGCAACGGCCGCGCGCGATTGTGCTCCACCAGCAGGGCGCCGCTCACCAGCACGATGGACGCGGCCAGACAATACCCCAGCCAGGGCGCCTCCAGCCACCAGATCGTGCGGCCCAGCGCCAGCACGGCGCACAGCAGGGCCACGCCCGGCGCAAACAGCGCGAAGGTCAGGAAGTCCAGCTTCTCGAAAGCCTTGACGCGGTCGCCCGGCGGCAGTTTCAGCAAGAGCACGCAGCCCAGCGACAGCAAGGCCATGCCCAGTTCAAAGAAGTACAGGCCGCGCCATTCAGCAATCTCCAGCAGATCGGTGGAAAACAGGCGTGCCAGCGGCAAGGCCAGTTGCGCAAAGCCGACACCGATCACCACGCCCTTCAGCCGGTGCTCCTTGGGGAAGGCTTGCAGCACATAGTAAAGGCCCAGCACCGTCAGCGCCGCGCCGGACATGCCGTGCGCCGCGCGCACCGCGATGGCCGAGGCCAGGCCGTGCACGAACAGGTGGGCCAGCGTGGCAATCGCGTACAGCAGCAGGAATAATTCGGTGAACAGGCGCAGGCCATACTGCTGGCGGAACTTCACCAGCAGCAGATTCATGGACACATTCGCCATCACATAGACGGCCGGCAGCCACTGAATCTCGAAGGGATAGACGCCCAGCGCGCCTTGCAGATAAGGCAAGTTGACGGTCACCAGCGCGTTGCCCAGGCCGCCCGTCAGCGCGACGATGAAGCCGACCAGCAGATAGGCCAGCCGCCGCCTCGCCGAATGATGGGGCGTGGACGGGGAACCCGGCAGCATCGGCCGTTCATGCGGCAACCACGTTTGAGGGGCATAGACATCCATGCAGGCGCTTTGGGCTTATGGCTCATCAGTCCAGAGCATAGCACCATCCCGGCCCACCATGGGGGAACGGACAGCCGCCCCGCTGAGGCGAACCGTCCCGAAAACGATATACTCCCGGCCAGCGGCCGTCTTCAATGCTTGCGTGAGCCGATCAGCTTCGACACGGCATAGCCGGCCGCCATGGCCACCAGCACGGATATGGCCGGGCTTTTGCGCACATAGCCACGGCCCGTTTCCGCCATGCGCTGGCTCGAATCGGCCAGGCGCTTATAGCTTGTGCTCAGCTGCTCGCCCTTGCTGCTCAGCCTTTCGGACAGCGAGCCGACCTTGTCGGCCACCTTGTCCACGCTACTGTGGGCGCCGGCACTAAGGCGGTCGGTGGCGGCCGGCACCTTGTCGGCCACCTTGTCGATGACGCTGTGCAGTTCATTGCGGGTATTGCTGGTCGCATTGGCGATATTGGCGGCCTGCTTCTCACTTTGATTCTCGATATTGCTGTCCATGGTGGAGTCCTCGCGTAATGGTCATTGGAATAGCCGGGATCAACAATATGCCTGCGCTGCCGCGCCCACCGTGCGGCAGCTAACCAAACATGCAGATCGCCGCCATCTGTTAGCCAGCCCACATATGGCGAACGCCAAATCTGGCATGCTGGTTTTTCTTGCCCAAGCAGGTGCGCTCATGCTTTCCATTCCCCCAGTTGCCGAGACAGGCGCGGTGTACCGCGCGCCCGACCTGAATCCCCTGCAGGCGGCCAATGCCTCCACGCTTCCCACGCCTGCCCCAGCCAATGCCGAGCTGTCGCCGCTCGGGCATTACCTGTCGCTGGTGGCGCTGTCGCAGAAGCGTTTAAGCGAACTGCAACAGAGTGCCGGTGCAAGCAGCACGCTCGATCTAAGTGCACTGAACGATACCGCCTTCGCGCTGGCACAAGCGTATGAAGGCCTGCAAGGCATGAATGCAGCACAAGGCAATGCGCCGATTACACTGCCGCCCCAGCTGGCGCAGCTGGGCTTTGCCACGCAGCCCTCGCAACTGAACGAAGAGCTGGACACGCTGGGTATCGATAGTCCACGCCTGCGCGCCGCCTTTGAGACTGACCGTGCCGGCGTGCTGGCGCAACTGGCTTCCGCCGCGCAGCAGTTGGACCAGATTGGGGCCAATCTCAATCCCGCCGCCATAGCGCAAAACTCACCGCTCGACACCAGCCGCAATGCAGGCGCCTTCGGCACACCCGCCGCCACACCCGGCGTCACCGCTGCCACGGCCGGAGTGGAGACTGCCGCCCCGCTGCTGGCGGCCCGCGCGGAGCAAGAGGCAGCACTGCAAGCCGAGGCGCAAGCTGCAGCACAAAGCAACGCCGCAGCGCAGTCAAGCGCGGTTCAGCAGGCAATCGGGCGCCAGGAAACAGTGGCACAAGCCAATGCGAACAACAATACCGCGCAATCAAGCAACGCTCAGCAGGAAGCGCAACGACTGGAAACAGCGCGGGTTGCCGCAAACGCCGCCAATCCCGCCGCCCTCACGCAGGAAGCGCGGCAGGCGGCGAACCGCCTGGCCTTTGCGCGCGAAGTCGCCAATACCGAGCTGCAGAACCGCCAGCTTGATGCAACCCAGCAAACCCGAGCAGCCGAAGCGCAGGCTGCCGCGGTACGCCAACTAAGCAGCACGCGCGAGGAAGATGCGGCCGCCACAGCCTTGGCGGATCGTCTGGCGGCTGAGCGCCGCGCCGCTGCCCAGGCGATCACCCAGGAACAGCTCAATCTGGAACGCGCGCAGCGGCAGGCGGCCGGCCAATCGGCGGAACAACAGCAGGCCGCAGCTACCCGCACGGTCCAGCAACAGCAACTGCGCGAGACGCAGGACCTGGCCCGCCAGTCGCTGCAGCGCGACCAGCAGCAACAATCCCGGCGCGACGCCGGCACCGCCGTGCAGCGCCAGCAGGATGCGCAGGCAATGCTTGAGCGTCTGCGCGCCCAGTCCGAGACCGACGACGAAACGGCAATCCGGCGCGCCGGCCTGGCCCGCCAAACCCAGGCCCATATCCTGGAACAGGCGGCAGCCAGCGCCGCGCGCAGCCAAAGCGCTCTTGCCGCCAACCCGAATCGTCAAGCCGCCGCCGGTGGCGCTGCCGACGCGCAGATCATCGCCCGCAATGCAGCCAATGCCGATGCCGCCGCAGAAGCGGCCGTGCGCGCCCAAGCCTCGCTGGCAAGCACTCAGCCGTCCGCCACTGCCGAAGTCACTGCTGCACCGCCAGCCGGCATAACAGCGGCGACAACGGCGGCGACAACGGCAAACACGCCCGCTGCCGCGCCACCCGCTGCCACGGAAACCGCAAACGTACCGCCGGCACTCAGCGCGCAGCGCTCCGCCCGCGACATCGCCAACGACCCGGCCACTGCCGCCGCCGTCGCGGCCTACCGGCTAAACGACACGCCGGGCGCCGCTGCCGGCCGTCCGGGCGCCACACCGGCGGTCAGGCCGGACGCCGTGCCACCCGTGCGGCCGGTAACACGCGTGAAAGCCGTCACGCCCATCGAAAGCGGCGAGGCACCAGGCACCCATCCGGGCAACACCCCGGGAGCCGGTACCTGAACCATCCCCTGATCGCCTCCGGGCTGCGTAGCGCATCCTGGTGACGCCGAATCCGGGCCAGTACAGGACAACCCGACGCTCCTTGCATTTTGCTTGCCCTCGCGCCTGGATCGTGGATAATTCAGCGCAAGCAAACCAATCAGAAGGAGACCCAATGAATTTGAAGCACACCGTGGGCGCGCTCGCGCTGCTGGGCCTTGCCGCTGGCGCCAGCGCGCAGGAAATGCTGGTCAAAATCGGCCACACCGGCCCCCTGTCCGGCCCACAGGCCTTCTCCGGCAAGGACAATGAAAACGGCGCGCGCCTGGCAGTCGAGGAATTGAACGCCAAGCCCATCACGGTGGCGGGCAAGAAGCTCAAATTCGAACTGCTCTCCGAGGACGATCAGGGCGACCCGAAGGCCGGCGTCACCGTGGCCCAGAAACTGGCCGACAATGGCGTGAAGTTCGTTGTCGGCCCATATAATTCGGGTGTTGCCATGCCCGCTTCGCGCGTCTACAACGATGCCGGCATGGTGGTCTCCACCGTCGCCACCAATCCCAAGGTCACCCAGCAGGGCTACAGGAACCTGTTCCGCGTCAACGCCAGCGACACCCAGCTGGGCGCCAAGATGGCCCTGTACACGGCCAATGAGCTGAAACTGAAAACCGTGGCCGTGATCGACGACCGCACCGCCTTCGGCCAGGGCCTGGCCGAGGAGTTCAAGAAGCAGGCGCGTCAGTCCGGCCTGGCGGTGGCCGGCCACGAATTCACCACGGACAAATCCTTCGACTTCACCGCCATCCTGACCAAGCTGAAAACCAAGAAAGTGGACGCCATCTTCTTTGGCGGCTACGCGCCGCAAGGCGCGCCGATGGCGCGCCAGATGAAGCAGTTGGGCATCAACGCCAAGCTGCTGGGCGGCGACACCATCTGCACCCCGGAAATGGGCAAGCTGGGCGGCCCCGCCGTCGGCGACAATGTGCTGTGCGTACAGGGCGGCGCCCTGCTGGAAAAAGCCGCCGCCGGCCCCGCCTTCAAGGCCAAGTTCAAGAAACGCTTCAACGCCGATCCCGACGTCTACGCTGCCGCCTACTATGACGCGGTGCAGATGTATGCCGCCTCGATGCAGAAAACCAATTCGGTCGATCCGGCCAAGGTCGGCGCCGATATCTCGGCCAGCAGCTACAAAGGCGTGACCGGCACCTATGCCTTCGACGGCAAGGGCGATATGAAGCAGTCGCCCGTCACCATCTACACCTTCAAGAACGGCCAGCCGGCAGCCATCGCCAGCTTCTAAGCCCCGGGTATCAGGCCCTGGCTGGCGCCCGGATCGGCACCAGGGCCGTCGCCCCAGCGCGCGGTACTGCGCCGCCCTTCAGGCGGAAGATGCTGACTGCCCTGCCCAGCGCCTGCGCCTGCTCCTGCAGGCTCTCGGCAGCGGCTGCGGCCTGTTCCACCAGGGCCGCATTCTGCTGGGTGATGGAGTCCATCTGGCCGATGGCCACATTGACTTCGCCGATGCCGCTGCTCTGTTCCTGGCTCGCGCTGGTAATGTTGCCCATGATGCCCGCCACCTTGTGCACCGAGGCCACCACGCGCTGCATCGTCTCGCCCGCCGCATCGACCAGCCGGCCGCCCTCCTCGACCCGCGCCACCGAGGCGCCGATCAAATCCTTGATTTCCCTGGCCGCCGCCGCGCTGCGCTGCGCCAGATTGCGCACCTCCGAGGCGACGACGGCAAAGCCGCGCCCCTGTTCCCCGGCGCGCGCCGCTTCCACCGCCGCATTCAGCGCCAGGATATTGGTCTGAAATGCGATGCCGTCGATGACGCCGATGATGTCGCTGATGCGCGCCGAAGAATCCCTGATCGCCCCCATGGTCGACACCACCTGCGATACCACGCTGCCGCCTTGCTCGGCAACGCTGGCCGCATCGGCCGCCAGCCGGTTGGCCTGCTGGGCGTTGCTGGCGTTCTGCTGCACCGTGTCGGTCAGGGTTTCCATGGCGCTCGCGGTCTGCTCCAGCGAGCTGGCCTGCGATTCCGTGCGTGCCGACAGGTCGGCGTTGCCGCTGGCGATTTCGCTGGTGGCGACCGTCATCTGGTCGGTGCTGCTGCGGATATTGCCGATCATCTCGGCCAGGCTGCGGTTGATGTGCTGCATGGCCTGCAGCAGCTGGCCGATTTCGTCATTGCGGCTGGTGTCGATATCGTGGCTCAAATCGCCGGCCGCGATGCACTTTGCCGTGTCCACCGCCTGCTGCAAGCCGCTGCGGATATAGCGGTAGGCAAACAGCAGGCAAGCCACGGCCGCCAGCACGGACAAGCCTTGCAGCCACTGCGCCAGCGCCTGCGCGCTTTCGAAAGCCGCCGTGGCCGTCGCCACCTGGGCGCTGGTGCGCTCATCCAATAGGGCGAGAAAATCGTTCACCGGCCGCATGATCTTGGCCTTGTTCTGGTGGTAGGCCAGATCGTGCATGATGCGGCGCGCCATGTCCGGATCGGGATCGCCGCTGCGCGTGAAGCCGCCCTTGCCATCGTCGAAGTGGCCCTTGACCGCATTCATGGCGATCACCTCGGTGCGCACCAGCTCATTGGAATTCGCTTCCGCTTCCTTCAGCTTGGCGAACTCCCTGTCGCTGAAGCCGGCGCGCTGCATCAGCTCCTGCAGCGACACGGTCTGGCTGGAGGATGGCGGCAAAGGCGCATTGGCGGCCGCAAAGTCCCAGTAAATGCGCTCATAATGCTCGGGACGCGGTTTCTGGCCGTTGCGAATGGCCAGAATGTCCAGATACTGACGCTCATAGCGCTCCTCGCCCGACACCACATAGGTGCGTGCCAGCCGGGTCAGATCGTCGGAGCTCTGCCTCAGCTCATCGGCCAGCAAATACGACTGGTAGCGCGAATCGGCCGCCTGCCGGGCTTCCGCCTGCTTGGCCGACACCCGCAGCAGGGACAGCATGGTGAGCGCCGCCAGCACGACGGTGATGATGAAGAGCGCGACGAAGATGCGCTTGATGGAGAGGTTCTGGTACATGGCGCAATCTCCTCTGGGGTCAGGAAAAAACACGTTAAGTACGGCCTGCCTCGTATTAAACTACAAGTCTTGCTTTTCGCGCGCCCGCCAGCTGCGCTCCCCATTGCGGATGGAATAAATATCTTGCCAGCAGTCCTGATGGCCGGCTACTTTTCGATTTGTCAAACAAGCCAGCGTTGCCGATCACCAGGAAGCTGTCCTTGGCGCGCGACACCGCCACGTTCAGCATATTCGGCTTCTGGTCGTAGAAGGCGCTGCCCGTAAAGGATGGACCATACGTGGGCGAGAAGATAACGATGCTGCGCTCCGCCCCTTGCAGAGCGTGCACGGTGCCCACCGTCAGGCGCGAAGACTTGTGCAGCAGATCCGGCATCTCCTTGCGCAGCAGGCGCTGGATGGCGCCCGCCTGGGCGGCAAAGGGCGTCACAATGCCCAGCAGCTTCCACAAAGGCGTGGGCTTGCCCGAATCGTCGGCATAGTGCCGTTCGATGTCGGCCCGGTTGGCCTTGAGCCAGTCCACAATCGCCTGCGCCTCCTCGGGGTTCTGACGGCTGGCGCCGGCCCTGCGGTCCTGGCCAGCCACGTTCAGCCAGCCGAACGGCGGCAGCAGGCGCTGCTCCTGTGGAATGGGCTGGCGCAGCGGCTGCAGGCGTTCCGCGTAAATCAGCTCATTGCAATAGCCGATCAGCTCCGGCACGCAGCGCCGGTGTTCGGTCAGCATCAGGCCGCGCACATCCCGATACTTCTGCACGCGGCAAGCCTGGTTCGCCACGCGCATCAGGCTGCCGCTGGCCGGTGTATAGCCGCCCTGCTCCATCGCATCGTAGCGCGCGTCGGCCACATCGGACAGCAAGCCGAACTTCACCGCGTTGGCGCGGTCGCATTCTTCGCCATTGTTCCAGATTGGCTCGATCTGATAGGTATCGCCCACCACCATGGCCTTGCGCGCCAGCGCGAACATGGCAGCGCCGACATCCGGAGACACCTGGCCCGCCTCGTCCACGATCAGCAGATCGATGGTATTCCAGAACGGCATATCGCGGCCCCTCCAGGCCGTGAAGAAAGCTGGCGCCATGTGGAAGTTCGACACCAGGCAGGGCGCCAGCTTGGCAAAGCGGCGGTACTTGGCCTCCAGCTTGACCCGCCCCTTGGAATCGCGTTCGCCATTGATCAGGCGCTGGCGCATCTCCAGCAGCCACTGACCCGACCAGTAGCGGTCGGCCAGTCCGAACATCACCGCGCGGATCATGATATCGATGGCGTCGTTCAAGTCGTTCAGGGCAATATCGCGCATGGCTTCGTAGCCATCCTGCAGCGCCGCCAGCCAGTGATGGAAGATGCCATCGATTCTCGCCCGCGCCTGATGGGCCGCCTCGCGCCGCCGCGTTTGCGCGGCCCGGCCCTGCTCCACTTCCGCGCGGCGCTCCTTGAGTGCAAGCAGGGCTTGAGAACGGTGGTGCGCGGCCCTTTCGCGCAGCGCCTTGAAATGCTGTTCCAGGCCATCGTCGCGGTGCCGCAGATCGGCCGTCAGTGCATTCGAGAGCAGAAAGTTGCGGTCGCGCGCCTGGCGGCGGCGCAGCACCGGCGGCAGAAAACTCAGTAGATCCATCCACCACGGCGTACCTTCCAGATAGGCCAACCAGGCTTTCTCGGCACGGTCGATCTCCTCGCGCATGCGCTGATGGCTGCCTTCCAGCACGCGCGCCTGCTGCTCCTGCGCATCCAGCTCGTGCTGCGCCGCTTCAATGGCCGCTTGCGCCGCATCGATCAGCGCCTGCTGTTCCGCCAGCAGGCGCGCGCAGGAGACCTGCGCGCCTTCGCTAGGATCGTCTCCCGCCGCCCTGAACAAGGCATAACGGGCGGCTACGATGGCCTGCATTTTGCGCTGCAGGTACTGTAAGGTCTGACGCAGCGCAACGCTCACGCCACCCACCGTATCCTCTTGCGGGAACAGGGCCGCTGCCTTGGCCAGGTAATACGCCTCGGCACGGGCGACCGCTTCCGGCGTCTCGTGTTCGGTAAAGGAATGGTTCCACGCGGTGCAGGTCGGATGGTGACTTTCGCGCGACTCGGAAGCGAGGAAGAGGCCAAAGCCGCCCTGATACGGCAGCCAGCGTTCATGGCCCGTTTCCGCGCAGATTTTGGCGAAGCTGTCGAGCACATTCTCCACCGCCTTGACGTTGGTGGACGCCACCAGGATCAAGGGACAGTCGGCGCCATTCAGTGCGGCATCCACCCACAGCTGAGCCACCACGCTTTGCAGCAACGTGGTCTTGCCGGTACCAGGCGGACCGTTCACGGCCAGGATGGCGCCGTCTTTCAGCCGCGCCAACTCAACCATCGCTTCGCGCTGCGACGGCGATAGCGGATGCTCGTGGTTGATATGTCCAACGGTATTGGCATGCCACGCTTCCGCCTCCGCGATGGCAGGCGGCGGGGCCGCCGGACGCTCGCCCACGGCGCGCAGGCAGTCCAGCAGCGGCAGCGCCGGCTGGTCGCCGATGATCTGGTCATACAGCCGGATCAGGTGGCGCGCCACGACGGGCGGCTCATATGGCAAGCCATGCCATTCCGAAACCAGCTCATGGCCGTCCAGTGCGAACTCCGGCAGCGGCCCGCCATCTTCGGTCGTCGGCAGCAACGGCAAGGCAGCTCCCGTCACCTGCGCAAACAGTTCCGAAGCAATCTGCAGCGCATCGCCCAGCGAGGCCGCCTTCAGCGGCAAACTGCCGATGAAACGGTCCTGGCTGGACAGCTCACCAATGACAACCGGTTTCATGGTCGGTGCCAGCAGATCGCGCGGAATCCAGGGCTGGCGTTCGGGATCTGGGCGCAGCACGCCGGAACGCTCCAGCAAACAGGGAATGCAGAGCAGCGTGCGGCCAAGATGGATATCACCCGCGCCCCATTTCACGCCATGGCGCGCCTGCTCGGACAACCGGGCCGGAATCAGCAGAAAGGGAATGGCCCGCGCTTCCTTGCCATCGGCACGCGCCTTGCTGGCGGCAAACTGCGCAGCGGCCCAGGCGGCAACGCTGGGCGCGGCCTGCCGCACCCGCCACTCCCCATCTTCAAAGCCAATCGCCAGCGGCTTGCTTGCCGCCGGAATTTCGGGATGCAGCAGGCTGACCTCCGCCAGCGCAGCGCGCCAATACGGCAAGGGAATGTGATCGATGGTGCTGGCTTGGTTCATGCGCAAGCGGTCTTATTCTTGGTTGATTTGGCAGATCCGTGCGGCGGCCGGGAGAGGACCGCACGGGGCCGAATGATAGCGCATCGGCGAAGCTGGCGAGGCCGGGCCAGCTTCGCCCCTGGCTGCGCCAGCCGCGGAGCACACGCATGCAAGTCGCTGTCTGGCCGAGTCAACGCAGGTATTGCAGCGCCGCCAGCGTCACGCCCGTCTGCAGCGAAGATATCGTGGCGACGATAGCGAGCGTCCAGCGGAGATTGGATTTTTTCACGGCATCAAGCTTCGCACAGAACTCCTTGCACAGAGCGGCCGCGACACGATCGATCTTTGCATTCAATTCCGCCGCAACACAATCAATCTTTGCAGTCAATTCAGCCGCAACGCGCTCAATCTTCGCATCCAATTCAGCAGCAACACGATCAATCTTTGCATCCAATTCAGACGCAACACGCTCAATCTTTGCAGTCAATTCAGCAGCAACGCGATCAATCTTTTCAGTCAATTCAGCAGCAACGCGATCGATCTTTTCATTCAATTCAGCAACCACGCGGTCAATCTTTGCGTCCAACTCCGTCGCAACGCGGTCGATCTTCTCATTCAATTCTGCAGCGACGCGATCAATCTTTGCATCCAATTCGGCCGCAACACGGTCGATCTTCGCATCCAACTCCGCCGCAATGCAGTCAATCTTCGCATCCAATTCGGCAGCGGCGCGATCGATCTTCTCATTCAGTTCCGCGGCCGCACGGTCGATCTTTGCATCCAGCGCCACCGTAACGCGGTCGATTTTCACATTGAGTTCAGCGTAGACCTGGCCAATTCGGCCATTCAAGATATCGACCGCCTGATCGATCTTCGACTCCAGCCACCGCCGCTCAGGCCTATCCTGCCGGGTTTCCACGGCCAGGCTGAGCACGGCCACCTCCTTCATTACGTCTCCCGTCACCTCGGCTTGCAGATCGGCCTGTTCTGCGGAAAAGCCGACCGCAACAAGGCGTTTGGAATAGTCACGGCAATCAAAGTCTGCAGCACTCATGATTTGCTCCATCTCGGTGAATTGCCTCTTCACGAACAGTTAGACCATGGGTGATGAAAAAAGTTGCAAGGTCCAGCCGGCGCCGGCCGCGGAAACGCCAAAACGAAAAAAGCCGCATGTTTTCACATGCGGCTTCTTAATTCTGGTGCCGGAGATAGGAGTCGAACCTACGACCTTCGCATTACGAATGCGCTGCTCTACCAACTGAGCTACACCGGCAAAGGCGCTTATTCTAGCAAACAATTCTGCTGTTTTGCTAGTGTTGCGCGCAAATATTGTTGTTCAGATTGCAAATCCAGCGTTTATTCGTGGTGATAGCCCGTCACCACCGCCACTTCATCGCGCGAACCGAGGAAGACCGGCACGCGCTGGTGCAGCTTCTCGGGCTGGATGTCGAGGATGCGGTGCTTGCCGTCGGTGGCCATGCCGCCTGCCTGCTCCACGATGAAGGCCATCGGATTGGCTTCATACATCAGGCGCAGCTTGCCCGGCTTGGACGTGTCGCGCAGGTCGGCCGGATACATGAAGATGCCGCCGCGGTTCAGGATGCGGTGCACGTCGGCCACCATCGAAGCGATCCAGCGCATATTGAAGTCGGTGCCGCGCGGACCGGTGGAACCGGCCAGCAGCTCGTCCACGTAGCGCTTGACCGGCGGATGCCAGTGGCGCTGGTTGGACATATTGATGGCGAATTCCTTGGTCTTGGCCGGGATCTGCATATTGCGCTGGGTCAGCACCCAGGAACCCATCTCGCGGTCCAGCGTGAAGCAGTTCACGCCATTGCCGGTGGTGAGCACCAGCATGGTCTGCGGGCCGTACACGGCGTAGCCGGCGGCGACCTGCTTGCTGCCGGCCTGCATGAAGTCCTGCTCGCTCGGATCGGCCATGCCTTCCGGCGCGCGCAGCACCGAGAAGATGGTGCCGATCGAGACGTTGACGTCGATATTGGAAGAGCCGTCCAGTGGATCGAACAGCAGCATGTATTCGCCCTTCGGATAGCGGTTCGGGATCGGGTGGATGGATTCCATCTCTTCCGACGCCATGGCCGCCAAGTGGCCGCCCCACTCATTCGCTTCCAGCAGGATCTCGTTGGAGATCACGTCCAGCTTTTTCTGCACCTCGCCTTGCACGTTTTCCGATTCCAGCGCACCGAGCACGTCGCCCAGGGCGCCCTTGCCCACCGAGTGGCTGATGGTCTTGCAGGCGCGCGCCACCACTTCGATCAGCAGCCGCAGTTCGGCCGGGATGCTGTGGTGCTGGCGCTGTTCTTCGACCAGATATTGAGTAAGGCTGATACGTTTCATGAAACTTCCCTTTTGGTTTTAAATTCTTGGTATGGCGCTCTCTTAATTCGCCAAGGCCTTGCTGACTACTTCCATCACATCGTTCGACAGGGGCGACGTGCCGGCCACCTGTTCCAGCGCGCGCCGCATATGCACTTGCAGCTCGGGCGCGTAGCGGCGCCAGCGGTCCATGCTGCGCGCCAGGCGCGCCGCCACCTGGGGATTGAGCGCATCGAGCTTGATCACATGCTCGGCCCAGAAATCGTAGGCGCTGCCGTCGGCCGCGTGGAACTGGCTCGGATTGCCGTTGCAGAAGCTGAAAATCAGGCTGCGCGCGCGGTTCGGATTTTTCAGCGTGAAGGCCGGATGCTTCATCAGCTCGCGCACGGCCGCCACATCGGCATGCGGCGCCGTGGCCTGCATGCCGAACCACTTGTCCACCACCAGGGCTTCGTTGAGGAAGTCCTGATAGAAGCGGTCCAGATATCTGCCGGCGTCGGCGCCGCTGTGGATCAGCGCACTCAGTGCGGCGGCGCGGTCGGTCATATTGCCGGCGGCGTCGAACTGCTGCTGCGCCAGGCGCAACGCGGTCTGGTCCGGCGCCACCATCAGATAGGACAGCGCCAGATTCTTCAGTGCGCGCTTGCCGGCCGAGGCGGCGTCGGGACTGTAGGCTCCCGGCGTCTGGTTGGCCTCATACACGGCCAGCAGCTCGTTGCGCAGCACGGTGCCGATGGTGCGGCGCATGAACTGGCGCGCGGTATGGATGGCTTGCGGATTGACCACGTCCAGATGCTCGGCGATCACGGTTTCCGACGGCAGGATCAGGGCCTGCTCGCGGAAGGCAGCATCGAGCGCGGTATCGGTCAGCACGGCACGCTGGGCGGCGATGAAGGTATCGTCCAGCTCCAGGCGCTGGCCGGCAGCGGCGGCTGGCACCAGCTTCAGCAGGCGCTCCAGCGCCAGGCGCTGGCCGGCCTCCCAGCGACTCACCGGATCGCTGTCGAACTTAAACAGATGCAGCAGCTGGGCATCGCTGTAATCGCATTCCAGCACCACCGGCGCCGAGAAATCGCGCAGGATGGACGGCGTCGGCTCCGCCTTCACGCCGACGAAGCGGAACGTCTGCTCCGCCTCCGTCAGCTCCAGCACCAGCGTCGTCACTGCCGAGCCCGTGTCCACTTTGGTGCCTGGCACCGATCGGACACGGGCTGAGCTGGGGACGGTTTCCAGCGTCAGCGGCAGGTCTTTGCCGTGGGCATCGAGCAGGCCGACGGCGACGGGGATATGGAAGGGCAGCTTGTCGGCCTGGCCGGGCGTGGCGGGGCAGCGCTGGCTCAGGGTGATTTCATAAGCCTGGGCGGCCGCGTCGTAATGCGTGCGCGCCGTCACCACGGGCGTGCCGGCCTGGCTGTACCAGCGTTCGAACTGGCCCAGGTCGCGGCCGTTGGCGTCGGCCATGGCGGCGCGGAAGTCGTCGCATTGCACGGCCTGGCCGTCGTGGCGCTCGAAGTAGAGGTCCATGCCCTTGCGGAAGCCGTCGCGGCCCAGCAGGGTCTGGTACATGCGCACCACTTCGGCGCCTTTTTCGTAGACGGTGACGGTGTAGAAATTGTTGATCTCGACGAAGGAGTCGGGACGCACCGGGTGCGCCATCGGTCCCGCGTCTTCCGGGAACTGGGCCTGGCGCAGGGTGCGCACCTGGTCGATGCGGGTCACTGCACGGCCGCTGTCGGTGCCGATCATGTCGGCCGAGAATTCCTGGTCGCGGAAGACAGTCAAGCCTTCCTTCAGCGACAGCTGGAACCAGTCGCGGCAGGTGACGCGGTTGCCGGTCCAGTTGTGGAAGTATTCGTGGCCCACCACGGCTTCAATGCCGGCATAGTCGATATCGGTCGCCACGCGTGGATTGGCCAGCACATACTTGGTGTTGAAGATGTTCAGGCCCTTGTTTTCCATCGCGCCCATATTGAAGTCGCTCACGGCCACGATCATGAAGCGGTCCAGGTCCAGTTCCAGATCCCAGCGCTCCTCGTCCCAGCGGATCGAGTTTTTCAGCGACTGCATGGCGTAGTCGGTCTTGTCCAGATTGCCCTCTTCCACCCACACCTGCAGCAGCACTTCGCGGCCCGACTGCAGGGTGTAGCGCTCTTCCTGGCAGACCAGGCGCGCCGCCACCAGGGCGAACAGGTAGGACGGCTTCTTGAACGGGTCTTCCCATTTGGCGTAATGGCGGCCGTCATCCAGCTCGCCCTCCTCCACCAGGTTGCCGTTCGAGAGCAGCACCGGGAACTGTTCCTTGTTCGCGCGCAGCATCACCGTGTATTTCGCCATCACGTCGGGACGGTCGGGGAAATAGGTGATGCGGCGGAAGCCTTCCGCCTCGCACTGGGTATAGAAGCTGCCGTTCGACACATACAGGCCGGACAGCGTGGTGTTCTGCTCCGGCGCGCACAGGGTTTCGATTTCCAGCACCACCTGGAGCGGCGCCTTGCGGATGGTCAGCGTATTGGCGCCCAGCAGGTACTGGCCGGGTTCCAGCAGCGTGCCGTTCATGCGCAGCGCCACCAGCTCGATGTCCTCGCCGTGCAGGACCAGGTCGCGGCTCTTGCTGTCGGGGTTGTGACGCAAGGTGATGCGGTTGGCCACGATGGTGCGGGCCGGATCGAGGTCGAAACCTAATTCAACAGTTTCCACCAAGTAACTAGGAGGGGTATAGTCTTTACGAAAAATCGTCTGAGGGCTGTCGGTGCGCATAGGGTTTCGAGAGACTGAGACAAAAAGCTATTTTACCAACACCGGGCGCCAGCGACGCCCGATTCTTTTCCGGTTTCCCGGCCTCCGTAACATTCTGTAATAATGAAGCGGAGAGCCTCCCTTAGTTCTAAACTAATCGGTAGGAAAGAAATCTTTTTATCAGGGGAGCAAGATCATGAAAGCCTTGGCCATCGTGGTTGTGGCAGCCAGCCTGCTGCTGAGCGGCTGCGCCACCACCATCCGCAGCAATGTCACCGTGTTCCACGAGTGGCCCGCGGACACCCAGGACAAAACCTATGTCTTCGAAACGCCGGCCCCGGCCGAGGACACGCTGGAGTACCGCAGCTATCTGAACCTGGTCAGCGGCCAGTTGGCCAAGCTGGGCTTCGCCCAGGTCAACGCGCCGGAGCAGGCCAAGCTCAAGGTCGGCATGCAGTTCAGCACCATCGACCGCCCGACCAAGGTCTTGCAGAGCACCGATCCCTTCCTGACTTCGCGCTACTACTCGCCCTGGGGCTATCCGCGCTTTGGCTGGGGACCGTACTACCGCTACCGCTATTACGGCTACTACCGGCCCTATTACGACCCCTGGTTCTACGGCCCGACGGAATTCCGCGAAGTCATCCAGCACAACTACGACCGCAATCTGCGCGTAACCATCAACAGCATGGGCGGCAGGAAGCTGTTTGACGTCACCGTGCAGAACACCAGCCGCAAGCAATCGACGCCGGCCGTCATGCCCGTCCTGGTGCAAAGCGCCTTCACCGGCTTCCCCGGCGAAAGCGGCAAAGCCCGGCGCGTCGACCTCGACATCGAATAGGCTGGCCTGGGCAGCACTACCTCCGCGCTCTACAGCTGAGCCCGTGTCCGATTGGGTGCCTGACCCCAATCGGACACGGGCTCAGCCGCTTTTCAGGAGTAGAAAGCTTCGCTGGCGAAGGTGATGACGCCGATCAGGCCGACGACCAGCAGCAGGACGATCAACAGGCGGCCGAATTTGGGGTTGCCGTCATCGTCGGCGGGAGAGGTCTGTTTGCTCATGGTTGCGGTATCAGGATGGTGGAGCCGCTGGTCTGGCGCGACTCCAGGGCGATGTGGGCTTGCGCCGCGTCGGCCAGATTATAGCGCTGGTTGACGGCGATCTTGACTTCGCCGCTGGCCACCACACCGAACAGCGATTGGGCGGCTGCTTCCAGCTCGGCGCGCTGGGCGACGTAGTGGCCCAGCGTGGGCCGGGTCAGGAACAGCGAGCCGCGCGCGGCCAGTTCGGACAGCGCAAACGGCGCCACCGCGCCCGAGGAATTGCCAAAGCTGACCATCATGCCCAGCGGCGCCAGGCAATCGAGCGAGCCGATGAAGGTATCTTTGCCGACCGAGTCGTAGACCACGGACACGCCCTTGCCGCCGGTCAGTTCACGCACGCGCTCGGTGAAGTTCTCCCGGTTGTAATTGATCACGTGCGCCGCGCCATTTTCGATGGCCAGCGCCGCCTTCTCTTCCGAACCGACGGTACCGATCAGGTTCACGCCCAGCACGCGCGCCCACTGGCAGGCGATCAGGCCGACGCCGCCCGCGGCCGCATGGAAGAGCACGCTATCGCCGGCCTTCAATTGCACCGTGCGGTGCAGCAGGTATTGCACGGTCAAGCCTTGCAACATCATGGCCGCCGCCGTGTCGAAGCCGATTTTCTCGGGCAGCACCAGCAGCAGGCTAGCCGGCAGATTGCGCACCTGGGCGTAAGCGCCGTTGGGACGGCCCGCATAGGCCACGCGGTCGCCCACCTTCACTTCGGTCACGCCCTCGCCCACCGCTTCCACCACGCCCGCGCCTTCCTGGCCCAGGCCGTTGGGCAGGGGCTGGGGATACAGGCCGGTGCGGAAATACACGTCGATAAAATTGACGCCCACCGCTTCATGGCGCACCCGCGCCTCGCCGGGACCGGGCGCGCCGACCGCGACTTCCACATATTCCATCACCTCCGGACCGCCGGTCCGGGACATGCGTATCGCCTTGCTCATCACACCTCCAAGGATTATTTGGCCGCCTGCTGCTCACGCAGCCGGGACAGCACCAGATGGGCGGTCGCCGTATTGGTGGCGCAAGCCACATTATGAACGTCGCAGGCGCGCACCAGCGCATTGATGTCCGGCTCGTGCGGCTGCGGCGTCATCGGGTCGCGCAGGAAGATCACGGCATCGATCTGGCCTTCGACCAGCATGGCACCGATCTGCAGATCGCCGCCGAAGGGGCCGGAATGCTTACGCTCCACCACCAGGCCCAGCTCGTTGACCAGGCGTCCGCCCGTGGTGCCGGTGGCGCACAGGGTGCACTCGCGCAAAAATGCCACATACTGGCTGGCCAGGGCGATCATCTCGTCTTTTTTCTTGTCATGGGCAATCAGGGCAATGCGCGCTTTCATATCGGCTTCCATTCAGGGTTGAGGTTCAGTGCTTCACTTTCGACAACAGATAAATGCCCGCCAGCACCAGGGCCGTGCCCGCCAACTGCCAGCCGGTGACGGCCTCGCCCAGGATCAGGGCGCCGAGAAACAGCGTGGACACCGGGCCGATCATACCGGCTTGCGAAGCGGCGCTGGCGCCGATGCGCTGCACCGCCACCATGGTCATGAACACCGGCATCACGGTGCACAGCAAGCCATTCACCAGCGACAAGCCATACACGGGCAACGGCTGCAGCAGCAGCGCGGCCGGGCGCAGCAGGAAGAACTGGGCGATGCAGGCCGCGCTCGACACGCACATCGCATACGACACCAGGCGCAGCGAGCCGAGGCGCTTGACCATCTCGCCCGAGGCCAGCAGGTACACGGCATAGCTGGTGGCCGAACCGAGCACCAGGGTCGAGCCCAGCGCCACATTGCTGCCGCCATCCTTCAAGTCATGCAGGAAGACCAGCACGATGCCGGCATAGGAGGCGAGCAGCGCCAGCCACTGCCTGCGGCTGATGTGCTGCTTGAGCCAGGTGGCCGAGATCAAGAGGACGAAGGTGGGGGTGAGGAACAGGATCAGCCGTTCCAGGCCGACCGAGATGTATTGCAGGCCGAGAAAATCGAGAAAGCTGGACAGGTAATAGCCGACCAGGCCCAGGCCCAGCAGGCGCCAGCGGTCGCCCGCGCTGAGCGGCGCCGCCGTGCGCATCTGCCACAGCGCGATGGCGGCAAACACCGGCAGCGAAAACAGCATGCGGAAAGCGATCAGCGTCACCGCATCGATCTGGTAGCGGTACAGCAGCTTGGCCACCACCGCCTTGGTCGAAAACAACACGGCCCCGCCGATAGCAATGGCCAAGCCGCCCAGATAGGCGGCACGCGCACCGCCGCTGGCGGCCGAGTCCGGCAAATTCTTCATCATGCAAGAATTGTAAAGGCAAACCGCCCCGCCTGCCGGCCCGCCTTTGATCTGGCGCAAACAATGTCCCACCCTGGTGTCAGGCGGGGCCGCCGAGGCACCAGAGTCGGACATTCTTTGATCTATATCAGCAAATGTCCGACCTTGGTGCCTGACACCAGGGTGGGACATTCGTTGATTTAGCTCAAAGTGGCACTTGCTGCTTTAGCTGATCGTGACGGCGGGGGTGCCGGCGGCGACGGTGGCGGTGGTGATGCGGGCGATCACATTCGCCGGTGCGGTGGCGCCAACCAGCTTGTTGACTTGCTTGAACTGGGCGACCAGCTTGCCGGGCGTGAGCGTGACCACGGTGTAGCCTTGGGCATCGGTGTTCAGGTGCTTGAGCCAGGGGTTGCTGTTCAGGCCGGCCAACTGCTGGGCCAGGCCGAGCAGGGTGGTGCTGAAGCCGCTGTTGGCCTTAAGGCCGGCCAGCAAGCCCAGGGTGGCGGTGTCGAGCTGGCCTTCCGGCACGCCCTTGGCCGCCAGCGCGCCGCGCAGCTGGACCTTGACCTGTTCCAGCAGGGTGTCGAGGGTGGGTGCGGCCTTGCCCATGGTGTAGTCGAGCAGGTTGACCGAGAGGCTGACGGAACCCAGCTCCGGCACCGGCAAGGTCAGCGGGTAGGCCACCAGCGCGCCCAGCTCGCCCAGCGCGGCCGAGGCGTCGCGCAGGTAGCTGAAGAAGGAGTCCGAGCTGATGCCGGCCGAGACCAGGTCCACCATCACCGGCGTGCCGCCATCGGCCGCGTCGTAATCGTCGCTGACGGTGCCGGCGAAGAAGGCGTGGATGTCGCCGGTCAAGGCCACCACATTGCCGATGGCATTGGTTTTCAGGTGCGACATCAGGGCTTTGCGTTCGGCGTTATAGCCGTCCCACTGGTCGCAGTTGAGCAGGAAGCGGCGGAAGTACGGCGCCAGCGCCGCCTGCAGGCCAGCGGCCGCAACGAAGGGCGATTCTGCTTTCCTGGCCTGCACATCGGGCTTGATATAGCCGACGGCGATGGCTTGCGCCGCTGCCGTGGCCTGGGCGCTGGCGCCGCCGGCCGCCACCGACTGGGCCATGCCGAAGGCCAGCACGGCCACGCCGGCCTGGATCTGGCTCAGCCCCGCGCCCATGGCGGCCGTGGTGCGCGCCACGGTGTCGCCATTGGCGGCAGCCGCGGCGGCAATGGCGCCGGCGGCGGCCTGCGCCTTGTCCGGCGCGGCGCCGGACGTGACGGCACCGACGATGGCGCCGGCGACGGCCACATTGCCGCCGGCCTGGGCCGCCGTGCTGCCGATCTTGCCGGCCAGGTCGGGAATGGCTTTCAGCGCCAGCAGGGTGGCGATGGCGTCCACGCCGCTCAGGCCCATGCGCAGCAGCGACACTTCATTGCCCCACAGCTTCCAGGTGGCCGTGGCGGACTTCATCGTGCTCTTCCACCAGTCGCGCTGGGTGGCGCCCAGCATGGTGGTGGCGGCCAGCGCATCGCCGGCCGCGCCGGCGGCGGCCATTTTCTGCGCCTCGGCGGCGTTGAAGACGTCCTGCGCCACCATATAGCGCGTGCCGATGCTGCCCAGCGGCTTGCCGGTAGCCGGGTTCGGCGTCGCTTCCGGGATCACGTGGTCGGCGCGGTACAAGCGCTGGTCGGTCATCACCAGCTGGGCCAGTTTGCCGAACTGGAAGTCGCGGTAGATCTTGATGTTCTGGAAGCCGCTGGCGGCCGTGTCCAGGCTGACGTCGGCCGGCATGTATTCGAACCAGGCCTGGTTGGCGCTGCGGCGGCGCTGCGGCTGGCGCACATGGCTGCCGTCGGCGGCCAGGCTGCCTTCGTAAGTCTGGGCGTCCTGCCAGGCATCGTCGGTGAATTCGTGGTCGTCCCACACGGCGATGAAGGGGAAGCGCTCATGCACGGCCTGCAGGCGGGTGTCGCTGCGGTATTTTTTGTACAGGTAGCGGTAGTCGGCCAGCGTGGACGCGTATTTGGCGCCCGCGCTGCCGTTCTTGAAGGTGCCGTCGGGCAGCTTGAGCGCGTCGTGGCGCGATTCCACCAGACCGGTCTGGAAGCTCTCGCCCACCGTCTCGTAAATGTAGTCGCCCAGGTGGACGATGAAGTCCAGCTTTTCGTTGGCGGCAATATGGCCCAGCGCGCCCCAGTGGTTGATGCTCCAGTCCTGGCAGGTCAGGTAGGCGAACTGCAGCTGGTCGACCTCGGCCGTGGCGGCCGGCGCGGTCTTGCAGCGGCCCACATTCGAGCGCACGTCGCCGGCCACGAACTGGTAGTAGTAAGTCTGGCCCGGCTGCAGGCCGGTGACCTTGTGGCGGATGGTGTTGTCGAATTCGGGATTGAGCGGCAGGCGCACATCGCTCAGCATGGTTCCGCCCAGGGCCGTATTGCTGCCCAGCAGGGCGCTGTTGTCGCTGGCCGTGAGCAGCAGGCGCAGCGTGACTTCGGCCTTGCCGCTGACGGCGGCCACGCCATCGCTGGCGGCCGGCACGGCGCGCGTCCACAGCAGGATGCTGTCCGGACGCGGATCGCCCGAAGCCACGCTCTGCGGGAATTTCCAGTCGCCGCCGGTGGCGGGCGGCAGGCCGCCCGGCGCACTGTCGCCGCTATTGCTGCTGCCGCCGCAACCGGCCAGACCCACACTGGCTACCGATACCGTGATGAAGCCACCCAGCTTCATAAACTGCCGTCTATCCATCGCTACCACTCTCAGAGTTGTTATTGAGAAAGAAATCCTAGCAGTTCTATATGTCAGGGCAATGACGCGGCGAGCCAAAATTGCACGATCGTGCGTATCTGTTGCGCACGATTGGCCCGCCGGTCGACATGGCCTGGCTTTCGGTGCAATATTGACTATATTTTTTTATAATATTTACGATCCAGGAGGCAATCATGGCGGACGAGAAACCGGTCTATCTGAGCGGCACCACCGGCAATGATGAGCTGTATGGCGGCGCCGGCGACGACAGTCTGGAAGGCAATGGCGGCTACGACCAGCTGTTTGGCGGCGATGGCAACGACACGCTGCTAAGCGGCGACTTCTACGACCAGGCCAGCGGCTTGCGCCTGCCGGACAGGCAGGGCGATGTGCTCGATGGCGGCGCCGGCAACGATTACCTGCTGGGCGCCCATGGCCGCGACCTCCTGCAGGGTGGCGCTGGCGACGACGCGCTGCACGGCGGCGCCGGCGACGATCTGCTGCTGGGCGGCGCCGGCAACGACCTGCTTGACGGCGGTACCGGCCTCGATCGCGCCCAGTTCAGCGGCCGGCGCGCCGACTTCAGCTTGGCCAAGAATGGCGAAGGTTATACCCTCACCCATGACGGCGAGAGCGACACCACGCTGGGCATCGAGCGCCTGGTATTCAGCGACCGCGCCCTTGCCTTCGACCTGGAGGGCAATGCCGGCCAGATTTACCGGCTCTACCAGGCAGCCCTGAACCGCGCGCCCGATCTGGGCGGCCTGGGCTTCTGGATCGATGCCGCCGACCGCGGCCTCTCCATTCTCGACATTAGTGCCGGCTTCACCCACAGCGCAGAATTCGCGCGCCTGTATGGCGGCGAACCCGGCAACGAAGCCTTTCTCACCCTACTTTATCAGAACGCCTTGCACCGCCAGCCCGATCCGGGCGGCCTCGATTTCTGGCTCGCCGTGCTGAAAAGCGGCGCCTCGCGCGAGTCGGTCGTGCTGGGATTTGCCGAAAGTCCCGAGAACCACGCCCAGGTCATCGGCAGCATCCAGAACGGCATCGACTACATCCCCGTCTAAGCGCCCGCCAAGCCCCCTCGGACGGCGCAATTTCAGGGGGGCGGTATGCTAGAATATCGCCCTCGATTGCATACCGTCTAAGGAAGATTGAACATGGCAGGACACAGCAAATGGGCCAATATTAAGCACAAAAAAGCTGCAACGGACGCCAAGCGCGGCAAAATCTGGACGCGCCTGATCAAGGAAATCACCGTGGCCGCGCGCATGGGCGGCGGCGACGTCAACGCCAACCCGCGTCTGCGCCTGGCCATGGACAAGGCGGCTGACGCCAATATGCCGAAGGACAATGTGCAGCGCGCCATCACGCGCGGCACCGGCGGCGACGAAGGCTCCAGCTACGAGGAGGTGCGCTACGAGGGCTACGGCATCGGCGGCGCCGCCATCATCGTCGACTGCATGACCGACAACCGCGTGCGGACCGTGGCCGAAGTGCGCCACGCCTTCAGCAAGTTCGGCGGCAATATGGGCACCGAGAATTCCGTGTCCTTCATGTTCAAGCACTGCGGCCAGTTCCTGTTCGCCCCCGGCACCGACGAGGCGACCCTGATGGACGCCGCGCTGGAAGCGGGCGCCGAAGACGTGGTGGCGGACGAGGAAGGCGGCTTCGAAGTGCTGTGCGCGCCGAACGATTTCTCCGGCGTCAAGGATGCCCTGGAAAAAGCCGGCTTCAAGGCCGAGGTGGCCGAGATCATCATGAAGCCCGCCACCGAAACCGTGTTCACCGGTGATGAAGCGCTGAAGATGCAGAAGCTGCTGGACGCCCTGGAAAATCTGGACGACACCCAGGAAGTCTATACCAACGCCGTGATCGAAGACTGATCCGCACCCCACCCGCGGCCGCAGGGCCGCTCTTCCGCTCTTAGCAAACGAACGAACGGTCCTTATGAAAATTCTGGTAGTCGGCTCCGGTGGCCGCGAACATGCACTGGCCTGGAAACTGGCCCAATCCGAGCGCGTACAGATGGTCTACGTCGCGCCCGGCAACGGCGGCACGGCGCGCGATGCGCGCCTGCAGAACGTCCCCATCACCGATCTGCACGCGCTAGCCGATTTCGTCGAGCAGGAGCATATCGGCCTGACCGTGGTCGGCCCGGAAACCCCGCTGGCCGGCGGCATCGTCAACCTGTTCCGCGCGCGCGGCCTGAAAGTGTTCGGCCCGACGAAGGAAGCGGCCCAGCTGGAGTCCTCCAAGGACTTCGCCAAGGCCTTCATGCAGCGCCACGGCATCCCGACCGCCGAATACCAGACCTTCTCCGAGCTGGCGCCGGCCCACGCCTATATCGACGCCAAGGGCGCGCCCATCGTCATCAAGGCCGACGGCCTGGCCGCCGGCAAGGGTGTGGTGGTGGCCATGACCTTGGACGAAGCGCACCAGGCGGTCGACCATATGCTGGCCGATAACCGCTTCGGCGACGCCGGCGCGCGCATCGTCATCGAGGAATTCCTGGCCGGCGAAGAAGCCTCCTTCATCGTCATGTGCGACGGCAAAAACGTGCTGCCGCTGGCCACCAGCCAGGACCACAAGCGCCTGCAGGACAACGACCAGGGTCCGAACACCGGCGGCATGGGCGCCTACTCGCCCGCTCCGATCGTGACCCCGGCCATGCATGCGCGCGTGATGCGCGAGATCATCAACCCGACCATCCAGGGCATGGCCAAGGACGGCATCGTCTTCACCGGCTTCCTGTACGCGGGCCTGATGATCGACGCCGCCGGCAATCCGAAAACCCTGGAATTCAACTGCCGCATGGGCGACCCGGAAACCCAGCCCATCATGTCGCGCCTGAAGACCGACCTGCTGGGCGTGATGGAGCACGCCGTCAACGGCACGCTGGACGCCGTGGAACTGGAATGGGACCGCCGCACCGCAGTGGGCGTGGTGCTGGCCGCCGCCGGCTATCCGGACAATCCGGCCAAGGGCGACGCCATCAACGGCATTCCGGCCGAAAGCGCCGAAGCCGTGACCTTCCACGCCGGCACCGCCGAAGTGGACGGCAAGCTCGTGACCAGCGGCGGCCGCGTGCTGTGCGTGGTCGGCCTGGGCGACAACGTCAAGATGGCGCAGAAGCAGGCTTACGAAGTGGCCGACAAGATCCACTTTGACGGCATGCAGTTCCGCCGCGATATCGGCTGGCGCGGCCTGAAGCACTAAGCGCATGCCCGGCCGGGCGCAAACGCCCGGCCTACCCACCCGGAAAAAGCAAAAGAAAAATGAACACAGCTGCCGCCATGCCCTCCCCCGCCGCCGTCAAGGCCTATCTGCTGGATCTGCAAGAACGCATCGTGCAAGGCCTGGAGCAGGCCGACGGCCGCCCCTTCCTGCGCGACGAGTGGCAGCGCGAGGAAGGCGGCGGCGGCATCACGCGCCTGATCGAGGAAGGCCATGTGCTGGAACGCGGCGGCTGCAATTTCTCCCATGTGATGGGCGAGAAGCTGCCGCCGTCGGCCGCCGCGCATAGGCCGGAACTGAACGGGCGCGCCTGGGAAGCGATGGGCGTGTCGCTGGTGCTGCATCCGCGCAATCCGTATGCGCCGACGGTGCACTTCAATGTACGCTTCTTCACCACCAGCACCACCGAAGGCAAGCCGGTATGGTGGTTCGGCGGCGGCATGGACCTGACGCCCTTCTACGGCGATGCCGGCGATGCGCGCCACTTCCACCAGACCTGCCATGACGCGCTGGCGCCTTTCGGCGACACGCTCTATCCGCGCTTCAAGAAGTGGTGCGACGATTACTTCTACCTCAAGCACCGCAAGGAAGCGCGCGGCGTGGGCGGCATCTTCTTCGACGACTTCAACGAACTCGGTTTCGAGCAGAGCTTCGCCATGGTGCGCAGCGTGGGCGACGCCTTCCTGAATGCCTACCTGCCGGTGCTGGCGGCGCGCAAGGACCAGCCTTATGGCGAACGCGAACGCGATTTCCAGGCTTACCGGCGCGGCCGCTACGTCGAATTCAATCTGGTGTTCGACCGCGGCACCCTGTTCGGCCTGCAGTCGGGCGGGCGCACCGAAGCGATCCTGATGTCGATGCCGCCGGTGGCGCAATGGCGCTACGACTGGCATCCGGCGGACGGCTCGCCGGAGGCGGCGCTGTACACCGACTTCCTGCCGCACCGCGACTGGCTGGCTGAGTGAAGACCTGCATCGCCCTGCTGGGAGGCACATTCGATCCGGTGCACAAGGGCCATCTGGCCCTCGGCACCCATTTCATGCAGCTGCTGGGCGCCGACCAGCTGCGCGTGATCCCCACCCTGCCCTACCAGAAGGCGACGCTGCAGGCGACGCCGGAACAGCGGGCGGAAATGGTGGCACTGGCGTTTGCCGGACTGCCCTTCCCGGTGGTCATCGACCGCCAGGAAATCACCCGTGGCAAGGCGACGTATACCATCGACACCCTGCGCGCGATCCGGGCCGAAGTCGGCGCCGACGTGTCGCTATGCTTCCTGATGGGAGCGGACCAGCTGCAAAACCTGGACAGCTGGCAGGAATGGCCAACCCTGTTTGAACTGGCCCACTTCTGCGTGGCGGCGCGGCCCGGCTTTGCGCTGGACGATGCCAGCGTGCCGACCGCCGTCGCAGAGCAATTCCAGCGCCGCCTGGCCAGCCCTTCCCGGCTGCGCGGCGCAGCGGCCGGCCTGACTTGTCTGGCCGCCGATCTGGCCGAGGATGTCTCGGCCACAGGCATTCGTGCTGCATTACAACGGGGGGAGAGGGCGGCCTCGCTTATCCCGCCGGTAGTGCTAGACTATATTGAACAACATAATCTTTATAAGAATTAAATGGATATCAAAAAACTGCAAACCACCGTCGTTGATGCTCTGGAAGACGTGAAAGCCCAGGACATCGTCATGTTCGATACGACGGGTCTCACCAGCCTGTTCGACCGCATCTGCATCGCCTCCGGTACGTCCAACCGCCAGACCAAGGCGCTGGCGGCATCGGTGCGCGACAAGGTCAAGGAAGCCGGCGGCGACGTGATCGGCGTCGAGGGTGAAGACACTGGTGAATGGGTGCTGGTCGACCTGGGCGATATGATCGTCCACATCATGCAGGCGCCGATCCGCGCCTACTACCGTCTGGAAGAAATCTGGGGCGAGAAACCGGTCAAGCTGGGCGCCGCCAAGCGCAAGTCCTCGGCCGAAGGCAAGGCCGCCAGCGAAGCCGAAGCCGCACCGAAAAAGAAATCGGGCCACCTGGCCGCTTCCAAAGCCACCAAGTCGGCCGAAGCCGTGGTGGAGAAGAAGGCCGCGCCAGCGCGCAAGCCTGGCACCGTGAAGGCCGCCGCCGCTGCCGGCGCCGCCGCCAAGAAAGCCGCGAAGAAAGCTACGCCGGCCGTCGAGGCGCCGGAAGGCAAGAAGGTGAAGGTTGCCGCGTCCAAGACTTCCGTGGCATCGGCCAAGGCCGCCAAGGAAGCCAAGGCCAAATCCGCCGCCAAGGCCGCCGAGGCGCCGGTCAAGACCGTCATCAAGCGCATCAAAAAGCCGGCAGCCGAGTAAGGCGTGCAGCTGATTATCGCCGCGGTCGGCCACAAAATGCCGGCCTGGATCGAAAGCGGTTTTGCCGAGTACACGAAGCGCATGCCGCCCGAGCTGCGCATCGTGCTCAAGGAAATCAAGCCGGTCGAACGTTCCGGCAGCAAGACGGCCGCCACGGCCATGGCGCTGGAACGCGAGCGCATCGAGGCGGCCTTGCCGAAATCGGTGCGCATCATCGCGCTCGATGAACGCGGCAAGGACCTGACCAGCGTCGGCCTGTCGCAGCAATTGCAGCAGTGGCAGCAGGATGGGCGCGATACCGCCTTCCTGATCGGCGGCGCCGACGGCCTCGATCCTGAATTGAAAGCCAGGGCCGAAGGCCTGATCCGCATCTCCAGCATGACCCTGCCGCATGGCATGGTGCGCGTGATGCTGGCCGAACAGCTGTATCGGGCGTGGACAATTACGCAGAATCACCCGTATCATCGCGTGTAATTCGAATAAAAAGACTCCGATGAAACCGGTCGACAAGAAAATCTATCTCGCTTCCAAAAGCCCGCGCCGGCGCGAACTGCTGCGCCAGATCGGCGTGGACTTCGAGCTGCTGCTGCTGCGCAGCGACGGCCCGCGCGGCGCCGACGTGACCGAGGCAGTGACCCCTGGCGAGGACGCCTATGCCTATGTGGGCCGGGTCGCCATGGAAAAAGCCGATTTCGCCTGGAACCTGGTGCAGCGCCGCCATCTGGTGCACCGCCCGGTACTGTCGGCCGACACCACCGTCTCCATCGACGGCGCCATCCTCGGCAAGCCGGCCAACACGGCCGAAGCCATCGCCATGCTGCAGCAGCTCTCCGGCCGCACCCACCAGGTGCTGACGGCGGTGGCTGTGCGCCACCGCGATTTCGCCGGCCAGATCACCCAGGTCTCGGACGTGCGCTTCGGCGCGCTCTCGCCGGCCTCGATCCAGGCCTACTGCGCCACCAGCGAACCTTACGACAAGGCCGGCGCCTATGGCATCCAGGGCTTGGCCGCACTATTTGTTGAACATATCGAAGGCAGCCATTCCGGCATCATGGGCCTGCCCCTGTTTGAAACGGCGCAGCTGCTGCGCCAGGCCGGCCTGCCCCTGCCCTGAAGGCGCCCATGACTGAAGACATCCTCATCAATATCACGCCGCAGGAAACGCGGGTTGCCCTGATCCTGCAGGGCGCCGTGCAGGAACTGCATATCGAACGCACCCTGACGCGCGGCCTGGCCGGCAACGTCTATTCCGGCAAGGTGGTGCGCGTGCTGCCGGGGATGCAGTCGGCCTTTATCGACATCGGCCTGGAACGCGCCGCCTTCCTGCACGTGGCCGACATCTGGGAAGCCCGTCCGCACGACGGCCAGAACGCCGCGCCCACGCCGATCGAAAAACTGCTGTACGACGGCCAGGTGCTGACGGTGCAGGTCATCAAGGACCCCATCGGCACCAAGGGCGCGCGCCTCTCGACCCAGATCTCGATCGCCGGCCGCATGCTGGTGTATCTACCGCAGGATTCGCACATCGGCATCTCGCAGAAGATCGAGAAGGAGGCCGAACGCGAGTCCCTGCGCGCGCGCATGCAAAGCCTGGTGCCGGCCGAGGAAAAAGGCGGCTACATCGTGCGCACCCAGGCCGAAGACGCCAGCGACACCGACCTGCAGGCCGACATCGAATACCTGCGCAAGACCTGGGCCGCCATCACGCACGGCGCGCGCACCCGTCCGCCCACCAGCCTGCTGCACCAGGACTTGAACCTGGCCCAGCGCGTGCTGCGCGACTTCGTGCACGACGAGACCGCGACCATCCAGGTCGACTCGCGCGAAAACTACCTGGCCCTGTCCGAATTCGGCGCCACCTATACGCCCAGCGTGCTGCCGCGCCTGCAGCACTACACCGGCGAGCGCCCCCTGTTCGACCTGTACGGCGTGGAAGAGGAAATCCAGCGCGCCCTGGGCCGCCGCGTCGACCTGAAATCGGGCGGCTATCTGATCGTCGACCAGACCGAGGCCATGACCACCATCGACGTCAACACCGGCGGCTATGTGGGCGGGCGCAATTTCGCCGACACCATCTTCAAGACCAATCTGGAAGCGGCGCATGCCATCGCGCGCCAGCTGCGCCTGCGCAATCTGGGCGGCATCATCATCCTCGACTTCATCGATATGGAGAACGCCGAGCACCGCAACGCCGTGCTGGCCGAATTGAAGAAAGCCCTGTCGCGCGACCGCACCAAAGTCTCGATCAGCGGCTTCTCGGCCCTCGGCCTGGTCGAGATGACGCGCAAGCGCACGCGTGAATCGCTGGCCCATATCCTGTGCGAACCCTGCCCCGCCTGCACCGGCAAAGGCCAGGTCAAGACCTCGCGTACCATCTGCTACGAAATCCTGCGCGAACTGCTGCGCGAAGCGAAACAGTTCAACCCGCGCGAATTCCGCATCCTCGCCTCGCAGGAAGTGGTCGATATGTTCCTCGAAGAGGAATCGCAGCACCTGGCCATGCTAGGCGACTTCATCGGCAAGAAGATTTCGCTGCAAGTCGAAACCGCCTACCACCAGGAACAGTACGACGTCATTCTGATGTGAGGCCGGCTGCGGCTACTTCACCACCGGCTCCTGCACGCGCAGCTCAAGGTGCAAACCTGCGGCAGCCGCCATATTCACCAAGGCATCCAAGCCAAATAGGTTGATCTTGCCGCGCATCAGGTCCGAGATGCGCGGCTGCGTCACGCCAAACAACGCCGCTGCTTCCGATTGGGGCATGGTATGGAGGCGAATATACTCGCTCAACTCCAGCATCAGCTGCGAACGCAGCTTCATGTTTTCCGCCTGCTCCGGGTCATCCTCGATCGCATCCCACACATTGGCAAACCGGTTCCCATGTTTCATTTGCCCAGCTCCCTTAAAAGTTCAGCATAGCGCCTGGCCGCCAGTTCCAAGTCAAGCCTGCGGGTACGCGCAGTCTTCTTTTGAAAACAGTGCAGCACATAAATAGCCTCAGCGAATTTGGCAATATAAAGAACGCGGAATGCGCCGGCAGCATCCCGTATGCGAATTTCAACAACGCCAGTCCCCACCGTTGGCATGGGTTTCCAGTCATTCGGCTCGACGCCGGACTGCACGCGAAATAGCTGCTGCCCCGCTTCGCGCCTGGCGCTCGGCGGGAAGGCTTGCAGCTCTGTCAGAGAATGGCCGCAGAACTCGATAGGCTTAATCATTATATGCAAAATCCTGTATATAAAAGAGGCAGCCTTGATTCTCCCGCCTCATCCATACAGGGCTTTTGCTTAAGCTCATGATATTGCCTTTATATTGCGAGAATAGTTCCCTTATCTTGATGACTGGAGCGGCTATCGAGCGCCTTGGTGCGCACTGCTCAGAACTCTTCCCAGTCGTCGGCTGAGGGCTTGCTGGCTGCGGCAGTCCTGCCGCGCACCTCGGCTTCGGGATGCGCGGCGCGGCGAACCGGCGCGCTACGCGCTGCCGTTGCCACCCGTGCCGCCAGCGTGGATGCGCCGCCGGCATGGCGGGCGCTTGCTCCCGCCAGCGCCTTGCGCGCCGGGACGCTGCGCCCGGCAAGCGCAGCTGAAGGACGCGGCGCGGCAGGCCGGTGCACGGCGGCATGCGCCATCATGGCCTCATCGAGACGGAACACGCTGACCACCTGCGATTGATTGGAAGCCTGCTCCTGCAGGGCTTCCGCCGCGGCCGCCGCCTGCTCCACCAGCGCCGCATTCTGCTGCGTCACCGTATCCATCTGCGTGATGGCGGCGTTGATCTGTTCGATGCCGCCGATCTGCTGGCTGCTGGCGCTGGCGATGTCCTCGATGATGGTTGTGACCCGCTCCACGCTGGCCACCAGCTCCGCCATCGTTTCGCCGGCCTGGTTCACCAGACGGCTGCCATCCTCCACCTTGTTCACCGAATCGTCGATCAGTGCCTTGATCTCCTTGGCTGCCGTGGCCGAGCGCTGCGCCAGATTGCGCACCTCGGTCGCCACCACCGCAAAACCCCGGCCCTGCTCGCCGGCGCGCGCCGCTTCCACCGCCGCGTTGAGCGCCAGGATATTGGTCTGGAAAGCGATGCTGTCGATCACGCCGATGATGTCCACCACATTGCTGGAAGAGGCCTTGATCGCATCCATGGTGCCCACCACCTGGCTCACCACCGCGCCGCCCTTGCGCGCCACGTCGGATGCGGCGGAGGCCAGCTGGTTGGCGGCGCGCGCGTTGTCGGCGTTCTGGCGCACGGTGCCGGTCAGCTCCTCCATCGAGGAGGCGGTTTCCTCCAGCGAACTGGCTTGCTGCTCGGTGCGCGCCGACAGGTCCTGGTTGCCGCGCGCGATTTCGCCGGTGGCGGTGGCGATGGTGTCGGTACCTTTGCGCACCTCGCCGACGATATTCAGCAAGCTTTGCTTCATATCGGCCAGGGCCTGCATCATCTGCCCCGTTTCATCGCGCGACTCGGCGCGGATGGTGCCGCTCAAATCACCCGCGGCCACCTGGCGCGCAATCGCCACCGCCTGCTCCAGCGGTGGCACGATGGCGCGGCTCAGCATGCGCGCCAGCAGCATGGCCAGGCCGACTGCCAGCAAGCCGCCGAACAGCAAGGTATTGTTGGTCAGGCGCTGCAGGGCCAGCGCATCGCGGCCGCGCTGTTCCAGCAGGCTTTGTTCGGCGCCGCCGATATCGTTCAGCAGGGCGCGCATGCCATCCATGCCGGCACGGCCCTTGCCCGCCTTCTCGAACGCCAGCACGGCATCCAGGCCCGCCTGGTCGGCAGCGGCGCGGCGCAGCTTCAGCACCGGCTGCACGGCATTGGCGAACCATTCCGCCTGCGCCTGTTCCAGCCGCGCCAGACGTTCCTGCTGCTGCGGATTGTCGGCGGTCAGCGAGCGCGTTTTGGCGAGATGGGTTTTAAAGGCGCTCTGGCCGGCGCCCAGCGGCGCCAGCGAGGCCTCGTCGCCGGTGAGCGCGAAGCCGCGTTCGCCGGTTTCCATATTCAGCAGGCTTTCAAGCAGAAATTGGGTTTCCGCGATGACTTCGTGGGTATGGTTATTCCAACCGTTGGCCTCGTCCAGGCGCGATAGATTGGTGTAGGCGCTGCCCAGCAGCAGCGCCAGGATCAGCACGATGGCGCCGAAGCCGAAATAGAGTTTTTGCCGGATACCGAAATCGCTCAGCCGCATTTTCCGTCCCCCTCATAGCAAGATGAAAGAAAGCCTGCATGCCTGCAAAGAGAAAAATGTAGCACCAAAGCGCCCGCCAAGAAAGGCGGACGATGCGGCGCGGCGGGAAAGCGACGAATTAAGCGGCGCTACCGATGCGGTTGCGGCCGGCGGATTTGGCGGCGTACAGGGCGCGGTCGGCCGCTTCGATCAGGGCGCTGGCCTGGTCCACGCCGCGCTGCGGTTTGAGGGCGGCAACGCCGGCGCTCACCGTCACCACCTGGAACAGGCTGCCCGGATGGGGAATCTGCAGCGCCTCGACGGCGGCGCGGATGCGCTCCGCCACGGCGCGCGCGCCTTCGGCGTCGGTATTCGGCAGCAGCACGCCGATTTCCTCGCCGCCGTAGCGCGCGGCCAGGTCGCCTGGGCGCTTGGGCGTCTGCATGCGGATGCTGCGGCTCAGCGCGCGCAGGCAATCGTCGCCGGCGCTGTGGCCCTGCAGATCGTTGTACTGCTTGAAGTAGTCGACGTCGATCATGATGAAGGCCAGCTCGCTGCCCTGGCGCACGGCGCGGCTGAACTCATTGCCGAGCGTGACGTCGAACTGGCGCCGGTTCGCCAGGCCAGTCAAGCCATCCTGCAAGGCCATCTTTTCGAGCTGGCGGTTCAGGCTTTCCAGTGCGTCGCGCGCCTGCAGCAGCTCCTGCTCGGCCTGCAGGCGCAGATGGATCTGGCGCACCAGGCGCTGGCCGAAGAAGCCCAGCAGCACGGCCAGCATGCCCACGCCCAGCGTATGCAGGAAGGTGTCGCGCCGCCAGTGCTCCAGCACCTCGTCCTTGGACAGCGCGGCCGAGACGAACAGCGGATAATTTTCCAGCGCGCGGAAGCTGTTCAGGCGCACTTCGCCGTCCAGCGTGGAACGCCAGATGCCGGTGCCGGCCTTGCCCTGCATATACGCCTGGTACAGCGGCGAGTCGCGCAGATCGCGTCCCATCAGCTCGGGGCTGAAGGGCCGGCGCAGCAGCGTCGTGCCGCCGTTCGAGACCAGGATCACGGCGCCATGCTTGCCGATGTCCAGGCTTTGCTGGAAGCGTTTCAGATATTCGACGTCGATGGTGGCCAGGGCCACGCCGGCAAAGCTGCCGTCGGCATGGTTCACGCGGCGCGAGACGGGCAGCACCCATTTGCCGGTGGAGCGGCTGATCACGGGCACGCCGATATATGGTCCCCGGCCAGGATTGGCGCGGTGGTATTTGAAGTATTCGCGGTCGGCATTATTGAAACGCGTTTCCAGCACGGGACGCGAGTTGACCAGCCAGCGGCCCGCCTCGTCATAGGCATACAAGCCATTGAGCTGGGGCAGATTGCCGACCTGGCTCGTCATCACGCGGTGCAGGCGCTCCAGCGCGGCGGGAGTCCGGCCATCGGCTTCCAGGCGCTCGACCACATCGGCCAGGCTGGTGTCGGCCGCCTTGATCGTATCGTCGGCCTGCTGCGCCATGGCGCGCGCCAGGTTGGCGGCGGCGCGCTCGGTATCGGCCAGCAGCACTTCGCGCGCATTCCAGCTGCGCCAGGCGTCGCTGGCCAGCAGCGAGACACAGACCACGGTGACGAAGAGCGTCGCCCAGAACGTAATGGGTAAGCGTTTGTACATGAAAAGCACTGCTACCCGTTTAGCGCGATGCCGCCAGCATCGGTTCCAGCGTCTGCCAGACTTGTTGCGGCGCCAGTTTGCGCATGCAATCCTGGTGGCCGAGCGGGCATTCGCGCTGGCGGCAGGGCGAGCATTCCAGACGCAGCGACAGCGCGGCCGCCAGATCGGAGAATGGCGGCGCATGGTCCGGATCGGTCGGTCCATAAATCGCCACCACCGGCCGGTTCAAGGCCGAGGCGATATGCAGCAGGCCGGAATCGTTGCTGACCACGGCCGAGGCATGGCCGATCAGGGCGATCGCCTCAGCCAGCGACGTCTGTCCCGCCAGATTATGCATGGCGGCGGAAGCACCGGCGGCGGCCAGCACGGCCTCACACGTTGCGCGGTCCTTGGGCGAGCCGAGCAGCGCCACCTGGGCCGAGGGGTCGCGCGCCAGAATCGCTTGCGCCAGGGCGGCGAAATGCTCGGGCGGCCAGCGCTTGGCGGCGCCGAATTCGGCGCCCGGCGCGAACACCAGCAAGGGACGCTGCGCATCGAGGCCGCTCTTGGCGCAAGCAGCCGCCACCTGCTGCGGCGTGACTGCCATGCGCGGACGCGGTACATCAGGCCGCAGCGGCGCGCGCGGCGCGCCGGCCAAGGCGGCGTAGAACGGCACCATGGGACGCGGCGGCACATCGTCGTAATGCATCACGTTGATCAAGCCATAGCGGCTCTCGCCCTTGTAGCCGACGCGGCGCGCAATGCCGGCCAGCCAGGGGATCAGCGCGTATTTGAGCGTATTCGGCAACACGTAGGCGGCCGCATAGCCGCGCTGGCGCAACAGGCGCGCATACTTCCAGCGCTCCTTCAGTTGCAGGGCGCCATGGCGGAACGGGGTCTCCAGCACCTCGGCCACCTCCGCCATCTGGCGCCAGGCCGGCGTGACGGCGGGCGGCGCCAGCACATCGATGGGCGCGTCGGGATAGGCCGCGCGCAACAGCTGCAGCAAGGGCTGGGCCATCACCGCATCGCCGATCCAGTTGGGCGAGATGACCAGGATGCGCGCGGGCTTAGTCATGGCCCGCCTTCGCGTTCAGGCACAGGCCCATGGTCAGGAACAGCATCATGGCGTAGAACAGGCTGCTGCGCATGGTCCAGAAAATCACCTCGGTCAGGCCGAAGCTGAAATAACCCACCACCAGCAGCAGGCCCGCCAGCGCCAGCGGCGTCACGCCGGGAAGGTCGGCATCGCGGCTGCGCAGCAGGTGCAGGAAGAACAGCAGGGGCAGCACCAGGGTCGAGGCCCAGATCAGCAAACCGGGCAGGCCGCCATACACGGCAGCCTGCAAGGCATCGTTATGCACGTGCTCAAATTGCAGCACGAACGGTTGCAGGCGCTGCTCGGCCACGGCCTGCTCGAAGCCCTGGCGCATTTGCTGCGGACTGGACACGCTCCAGGGATGGCGGCTGATCAGCATGCCTGCGCCCTTCCACAGTTCCAGGCGCACGCCGACATTGGTAAAGGCATTGCCGCCGTTATAGTAGCTGGTGACATCGTTGACGCCCTCGGCCACGCGCTCGCGCAAGCCAGTCTGCGGAATCAGGTAGACCGCCGTGAGCAGGGCCAGCACAGCGCCGCCGATGGCCAGCACCTTGCTGCCGCGCATATGCCGGCCGTAATACAGCAGCAGCGGCAAGGCCAGCAGCGCACCCAGCCAGCCGCCGCGCGTACCGGTCGCCACTGAGCCGATCAGGCCGGCCAGCACGCCCAGCGCCGGCCACCACAGCCAGCGGCCGCGGAAATCCAGCGTGCCGGCCAGGCACATCAGACCGACGGCCAGCATCAGGTCGCCATAGGTGATGGCATTGATCAAGCCGCCGGGACGTTCCATCCCCAGGCCCCAGCGCTGATAGCCGATGAAGGCGGCGCCAGTGATGGCGCCCAGGATCAAGCCATGCCAGAACAGGCGGCGGCTGGGCCGCAGCGCCAGCACCGCCAGCAGCGCGCTGGCGGCGGCCAGCATGCGGCTGGGCTTTTCCAGCCAGCGCAGCTGCAATTCCGGATGCAGCAACAGGCTGCTCAAGGCAAACAGGAAAGCCAGGCCGAAGGCTGTCAAAACCCAGCGAATCTCGCTAAGATGGCGGCCCAGCGGCGCGCTACCCGCCTTGTGATACAGAATGGCAAGCAGTAGAAAGGCAAAACTGCAAAAACCCGTACCGGAGTTGCTGAGCAGGGTCAGGGCGGGGAAACACAGCAGCAGACCATGGAGAAAGATGACGGCGGGTGACTTCGCTTGACTCTTGGTTAAGGTATTATTCATTAAATAGGCAGGCTGTACTTGCATAAAATCAACACGGGCACAATCGACTTCATGCAGCAAGCGTCAACAATCTCCGTCATTATCACCACGTATAACCGGCCCGATGCGCTGGCTGCCGTGGTGGAAGCATGTTTTGCGCAGGACGACCGGAATTTCGAAATCATTATCGCTGATGACGGCTCCACGAACAACACGCGAGAACTGGTCGCGGCCCTGAAAGCGCGCGCTCCCGTGCCCTTGACCCATGTCTGGCAGCCCGACCAAGGCTTCCGCGCGGCGCGCGTGCGCAACCTGGGCACGCTGGCCGCGCGTGGCGACTATATCGTGTTTTTGGATGGGGACTGCATTCCGCCACGGCATTTCGTGGCCCAGCACCGCAAGCTGGCCGAGCCGGGCTATCTGGTCTCCGGCAGCCGCGTGCTGCTGAGCCAGGATTACACGGCCCAGCTACTGGCCGAGCATCTCGACCTGCCGCGCCTGGGCGTCTGGGGCCGCCTGCGCCTGCGCCTGGCCGGCCACAGCAATAAATTCCTGCAAACGGCGATTACCTGGCCCGACCTCGGGCGGCGCCGCAAGCGCTTCAGCTGGCGCCGCATCAAAAGCTGCAATCTGGCCGTCTGGCGCCGCGACCTCGACCTGGTGAATGGCTTCGACGAAAGCTTCCTCGGCTGGGGCCATGAAGACTCCGACCTCGTAGTGCGCCTGTTCAATGCCGGCGTGCTGCGCAAGGATGGCGCCTGCGCCACCGAAGTCTTCCACCTCTGGCACAAGGAAAACCAGCGCGACCAGGAGAGCAGCAACCGCGCCGTCGTCCTGCAGCGCGCCACCGACCACACCACCCAAGCCACCGTCGGCCTGCGCGATATGGCCTAAGCCCTTTGATCTTCCTCAACAAATGTCCACCCTGGTGTCAGGCACCAAGGTCGGACATTTGCTGATCTAAATCAAAGAATGTCCTACTCTGGTGCCTGACACCCAGGTGGACATTCCTTGAGAAAAATCAAAGAATGTCCGGTGCTGGTGCCTGACACCAGGGTGGACATTGTTTGATATGGATCAATCGCCGGTCAAGAGAGAGAGGCGGACCAGGTCGGCGACGTTGTCGACACCGAGCTTGCTCATCAGCCGGCCTTTGTGCACTTCGACGGTGCGCACGCTGATGCCGAGCTGGGGGGCGATTTCGCGGTTGTGGTGGCCGCCGACCACCAGGCGCATGACTTCGCGTTCGCGCGGGGTCAGCTCGTTCAGGCGCTCGCGGCTGGCGGCGCTGTGCAACTGGGCGCTGCGGTGCCGGCTTTCGTGGGCGAACGCCTCTTCGATGGCGGGCATCAGCTTGGCAGCGTCGCAGGGATCATCGATGAAGTCGAGCGCGCCGGCGCGGAAGGCGGCGCGCGCCATGCCGACATCACCGCCACAGGCGACCAGCACCATCGGAATCTGGCAGCCCAGTTCGACCAGGCGGCGCTGCAGGGCCAGGCCGTCCAGCTCGGCCATATGGACGTCGATCAGCAGGCAGCCGCTCCAGTCCGGCCGCCACGCTTGCAGGAAGGCGGCGCCGCTGGCGAAGACGGCAATGCGGTAGCCGGCCGCGCCCAGCAGCAGACCCAGCGCGTCGCGCACCGCGGGATCGTCGTCAACAATAAAAACGGTCAAGTTGGTGGACAAATTTGCACTCCCGGCTCTCCCAGCCATGCCACTACGTGTTTTACTTATTAATCCCAGGAAAACGCTTGAAGGCGCCGCCCCGGCCTCGCTCTGTCCAGAACATCGTTATAATCAAATCCCGTAAGGACTTTTTCTAATTGCCAACTTTCATTCCTACCGATAACATCACGCGCATTGTAACGTAATGTATCGGCTTGTGGCTATCATGTAACGACACCCCTGAGCCGCTCAACCGGATGCGCCGGATTGGAAGTAGCCCATGTCGTCGATTACCCTGCAGACCTGCCTGACCGGCACCCCCCTCAATTTGAACTATGTGCGCGATGCACTCAAGCTGCGCCTGCGCGCCTGGCGCAACCGTCAGCCCACCGCCGAGTGGCTGGCCATGCTCAACTCGCATCCCGCCCTGCGCGAACTGGCCCTGGTCCATCCGCGCCTGATCCTGAAGATTTACCGTCCCTATCTGAGCCACCACCTCGATTGCGCCCAGCGCGCCAGCCTGCTGGCCAGCCATTACCGCTTCCTGCTGGAACAGGGCTGGGGCAGCCTGGCGCTGCAAGCCTCGCGCGGCGCGGTGCCGCTGGTGCCGTTTGCCGGCAAGTCCGGCGCGCCCTACGCGATCGAGCTGCAGACCGTGTGGCCGATGGAGCGCGAAGGCGAACTGGTGTTGCAACTGCGCGCCGGCCAGGATCTGGTGTATTCGGTGGCCTTCAGCTTCTTCCAGTCGCAGGGAAAGATGGTGGTGGGCATCGGCTGCATCCAGGGGCCGCAAGGCGAGTGCGGCCTGGAGCTGAACCGCGAAGCGACACGCGAGCTGCACGGCCTGCGGCCGAAAAGCCTGATGGTGCGCCTGGTACGCCAGCTCGGCTATCTCTACGGCTGCCAGGAAATGCTCTTGGTGAGCAATGCCAACCGCGCCGTGCGCCACTCCATGAACAAGGGCCTGGTGCTGGCCGATTACGATGGCCTGTGGCAAGAAATGGAAGCGCGCCTGCGCGCCGACGGCGACTTCGCGCTCGACTGTCTGCCCCTGCCCGCCCCCAATATGGAAGAGATTCCATCGAAAAAACGTTCGGAAGCGCGCAAGCGCCATGAAATGCAGGAAGCATTGTTCGCCGCCCTCGGCGCCGCGCTGCAAGCGGCAAGCAATGCGCCCAAGCCGGCGCGGGCGGAGTAAAATTTAGGCGGCGACTCCGCCAGGAGGCCGCTTTGTCTGAGTTCTGCCGATCAATCCATTCTGGGAGGAAACGCAATGCGTCTGGACATTTACCGCCGCCATGAACACAACGGCCATTTCTCATATCTGGCCGTCCCCGAAGGCAAACCCATCCCCCAGGAAGCCATCAACACCGATTGGCAGCCCGAAACCCGGGCGCTGGAAGTCGACGACGGCGCCGCCACCCTCCCCCAATTCCATATCGAACAGCTGGTCCAGCAGATCGGCCTGAAAGGCTATGCGATCACCGGCCTGAAAGATATGGGCTGAGCGCCCTCGGCCGCAGGCGCGCGCAGCTGGCGCGCCTGGGCCAGCACCTCGTCCACCGAGAAGCGGGCGATATCATCGGGGCTGTCCGACAGCACGATGGCGCTGCGGCATGAGCGTGGCCCCCACTGCACCGGCTTGACCTGGTTGTTCTGGTAAATGCCGATCACCGGCGTGTCGAAAGCCGAAGCCAGGTGAATCAGCGCGGTATCCGGGCTGATCAGCAGATGGGCACGGCTGCACAGATCAAACAGGCGGCCCAGATGGCCGTCGCAGTTGACGGCGCAACCCGCCACGCCAGCCTGGGCCAGCACCGCGCGCGCCGTCGCCTCGCTGCCGTTGGTACAGACCAGCACCAGCTGGGCTTGCGGCGCCTGGGCGCGCAAGCCTTGCAGCATGGCCACCGCCGCCGCCGCCGGCACATTGCGCTCGGCATCGGCGGCAAACAGGTTCAGCACGATCAGCTCGCAACCGGCTTCGAGCTGCCGTTCCAGCTCAGGACAGGGTTCGACCGGCGCCAGATCGTAGCGCAGCTCGGCCACCTCCTGGCCGGTGATGGCGCGCACGGCACTGCGGCTGGTTTCAATCTGGTGCTGCAAGCCGCCTTCATAAAAGCCGCGCAAGTCGATCACCTTGCCGGGCCGCGCCAGCCACAGCAGGGCCTTGTTCTTTTCGCTGCGCATGCGGCGCCAGGTCACGATATAGTCGAAGCGCTCGCGCCGCATGGCCAGGCCGGTGCGCCAGATCGCGCCCCAGGAACGCAGCGCCAGCGGCCAGCGCTTGGCAATGCGCCCATCCAGGGTCCAGAAAGCATCGGTCACGCCGGCCACCGTGGCGTGGATTTCGCAGTCCGGATGATGGCTCAGCAAGCCGTTCACAAAAGCGGTGTTGACCACCGCATCCCCCAGCTTGCCGTCGTGCGAGAAGAACAGGACTTTCATGGCTTAGTATTCGATGGCCACATCGGTGGCGCCAAGCTGCTGCTGCAGCGCCAGATTCAACTCGTCGGACGGCGCCACGCGCCATTCATCGCCCAGTTGCAGCACGCAGCTCACGCCCTGCGGCTGGATGCGCGCGGCCACCGGCAGGCCGGCCGCATTGCGGTGCGGCGCCAGCACTTCGGCGATCTTCTTGCTGTCCAGCGTGGCCGGCAGCGCCATGCCGAGCTGGCGGCCGTACTGCACGCGCGCCGTGACGATGTCGAACACCTTCTCGGCCGAGATGCGCAAGCCGCCCGAGAAACGGTCTTCCGACACCTTGCCCACCACGGCCAGGAATTCGTCTTCCTTGAACATGCGCTTGTTCGGTTCGAACACCTCGTTGTAGACGGTGACTTCGACCACGCCGCTCTTGTCGTCAAGGGTAACGATCAGCAGCTTGCCGCGCTGGGTCATCTGCGGCCGGATGCCGGTGATCACGCCGCACAGCATGCGCGGCTCGCGCGACGGCTCCAGTTCCGACAGCTTGGTGCGGGCAAAGCGGCGCGCCTCGCCGGCGAAGGAATCGAACATATGGCCGGACAGGTAGAAGCCCAGCGCCAGCTTCTCTTCGGCCAGCTTCTGGCGGTCGCTCCAGGGCTGGGCCTTGACGTATTCGGGCGGGGCCACCAGGTCGCTGTCCTCGCCGCCGAACAGGCTGACCTGGTTGGCCGCTTTGGCGTCCTGGTCGGCGCATTCCATGGCGAAGCTGACCGAGGCAAACAGCACGGCGCGGTCGACGCCGAAGCTGTCGAAGGCGCCGCTGCGGATCAGCGCTTCAATGGTGCGGCGGTTGATCTGCTTCTTGTCGACCCGCTTGCAGAAGTCGAACAGGCTGGTGAACGGGCCGCCCGACTCGCGCGCGGCGATCACCGCCTCGATGGCGTTCTGGCCCGAGCCCTTCACCGCACCGAGGCCGTAGCGGATCTGCGTCACCTTCTTGCCCGTGACCGAAGGCGGCGGGCCGTCGGGGCGGAAGCGGTAGTCGGACAGATTGATATCCGGCGGCAGCATGGTCAGGCCGCACACCTCGATCGAATCCTCGACCAGGATCTTCACCTTGTCGGTGTCGTCCATGGCCAGCGACATATTGGCGGCCATGAAGGCGGCGGTATGGTGCTGCTTCAGGTAAGCCGTGTGATAGGACAGCAGCGCGTAAGCGGCGGCGTGCGATTTATTGAAGCCGTAGCCCGCGAACTTCTCCATCAAGTCGAAGATCTCGTCGGCCTTTTCCGTGGTCAGGCCGCCCTTGGCCGCGCCCTCGCGGAAGATCTGGCGGTGCTCGGCCATTTCCTCGGCCTTCTTCTTGCCCATCGCCCGGCGCAGCATGTCGGCGCCGCCCAGCGAGTAGCCGCCGATGATCTGCGCCATCTGCATCACCTGCTCCTGGTACACCATGATGCCGTAGGTTTCGGACAGGATGCCTTCGGTGCGCGGATCGGGATAGTCGAACTTCTCGCCGTGCTTGCGCTTGCAGAAGTCGGGAATCAGGTCCATCGGGCCGGGACGGTACAAGGCCACCAGCGCGATAATGTCCTCGAAACGGTCGGGACGCGCATCTTTCAGCATGCCCTGCATGCCGCGCGACTCCAGCTGGAAGACGGCGACCGTTTTGGCCTTGGTCAGCAGCTCGTAGGAAGCGCGGTCGGTCAGCGTGACCTTGGCCAGGTCGAAATCGGCCATGGCCGGATCGAGATCGCGGATATAGCCCACTGCGCGGTCAAGGATGGTCAGCGTGGTCAAGCCCAGGAAGTCGAACTTCACCAGGCCGACCGCCTCCACATCGTCCTTATCGTATTGCGACACCACGCCGCCATCGCCGCCCTGGGTGTACAGCGGGCAGAAGTCGGTCAGCTTGCCGGGGGCGATCAGCACGCCGCCGGCGTGCATGCCGATATTGCGCGTGATGCCTTCCACCTGCTGCGCCAGGTCGAGCAGCTGGCGCACTTCCTCCTCGCCCTCCAGGCGCTCTTTCAGCATCGGCTCTTCCTCGATCGCCTCGGCGATCGTCACCGGCTTGCCCGGCTTGAAGGGAATCAGCTTGGAGACGCCGTCGCAGAAGGTGTAGCCGAAGTCCAGCACGCGGCCCACGTCGCGGATCGCGCCTTTGGCCGCCATGGTGCCGAAGGTGGCGATCTGCGAGACCGCCTCCTTGCCGTACAAGTCCTTGACGTGCTGGATGACGCGGTCGCGCCCTTCCTGGCAGAAGTCGATATCGAAGTCGGGCATGGAAACCCGCTCAGGATTCAGGAAACGCTCGAACAGCAGATTGTATTGCAGCGGATCGAGGTCGGTGATCAGGAGGCAGTAGGCCACCAGCGAACCGGCGCCCGAACCCCGGCCCGGCCCCACCGGCACGCCATTTTCCTTGGCCCACTGGATAAACTCGGCCACGATCAGGAAGTAGCCGGGGAACTTCATCTTGCAGATGGTATCGGTCTCGAACTTCAGGCGCTCCTCGTAGCGCGGGCGCTTGGCTTCGCGCACCACGGGATCGGGGAACAGGTGCTCCAGGCGTTTTTCCAGGCCGGCCTTCGATTCGGAGACCAGGTACTCGTCGATGGTCACGCCCGGCGGCGTCGGGAAGTTCGGCAGCTGCGGCTTGCCCAGCGTCAGCGTGAGGTTGCAGCGCTTGGCGATTTCCACCGAGTTTTGCAAAGCGCCCGGCAGGTCGGCGAACAGCTCGCGCATCTCGGCCTGGGACAGGAAACGCATCTGCTCATTGAAGCGCTTGACGCGCTTGGCGTTGGCCATCATCTCGCCTTCGGCGATGCAGATGCGGGCCTCGTGGGCGATGAATTCCTCTTCGGACAGGAACTGCACCGGGTGCGTCGCCACCACCGGCAGGCCCAGTTTCGAGGCCAGCGCCACCGAATGGCGCACCTGGGCTTCCTGATTCGGTTGGCCGGCGCGCTGGATCTCGACATAGAAATGGCCGGGGAAGATGGCCGCCCACTTCTGCGCCTGGCGCTCAGCCAGTTCCAGATTGCCGTTGTCGATGGCCATGCCGATATCGCCGAACTGGGCACCGGACAGCGCGATCAGGCCGCCCGCCCCGCTCTCGCCGGGCAGCAGCTCATAGCTATTGGTGGCCAGCGCCTGCAGCCACTCCAGGCGGATTTCGGCGCGGCCCTTGTACTGGTTGGTCAGCCAGGCGGTCGACAGCAGCTCGCACAGCTGCAGATAACCCATGCGGTTTTTCGCCAGCAGCAGCAGGCGCGCCGGCTTGTCGCGGTTATCGTCGTTGGTGATCCAGGCGTCCACCCCGACCACCGGCTTGATGCCCTTGCCGCGCGCCGCCTTGTAGAAGCGCACCATGCAGAACAGATTGGACAGGTCGGTCACGGCCAGCGCCGCCTGCTTGTCCTTGACGGCGGACTTGACCAGGTCGTCGATGCGCACCAGGCCGTCAACAATCGAATACTCGGAGTGCACCCGCAGGTGGACGAAATCCGGTCCGGCCGGCGGTGCCGCTGCCACCACGGCCGCGCCGTTTTCTTGTTCGATTGTTGCCATATTCATAAACACTGCCAGTCAAGACTCAGGAGCCGATATTGTAACGCCTGGCAAGGGTGGCTCCTACACCAATACCTGCTCCCATGGCTGGCGGGGACGGGCTTGCCACGGCAATTGCCGCTTTTTTGGGCGATTGATACAAACTTGCATAGCGATAAGGCTTATAATGTCGCCTATCCCGCTTTTACCGATATTCACCATGCAAGCAATTGTTTCGAGCGCGCCCGCACCGGCCGGCGCGGCCCCTGCCGTTTACGTCAACATCGCGGCGTATAAATTCATCACCCTGGACCATCTGGACGAGCTGCGTGCGCAGTACCAGGACATCGTGACCCGGCTGGGCCTGAAAGGCACCATCCTGCTGACGCCGGAAGGCATCAATATGTTCCTGTCCGGCACCCGCGCCCATATCGACACTTACCTGGCCTGGGTGCGCAGCGATGCCCGCCTGGCCGACCTGGAATGGAAGGAAAGCCTGTCGGCCGAGCAATCGCACAAGCGCATGCTGGTCAAGATCAAGAGCGAAATCATCACCATGCGCATGCCGCTGATCAAGCCGGAAGACGGCCGCGCGCCCTTCGTTGAGGCGCAGACCCTGAAGCGCTGGCTGGACCAGGGCCACGACGACCAGGGCAAGCCGGTCGTCATGGTCGACACCCGCAACGATTTCGAAGTCGACGTCGGCACCTTCGACAACACGGTCGACTACCGCATCCGCAAGTTCACCGAATTCCCCGAGGTGATCGAACAGCACAAGGCCGATTTCGACGGCAAGACCGTGGTCACCTTCTGCACCGGCGGCATCCGCTGCGAAAAAGCGGCGATCCATATGCAAAACATCGGCTACGACAACGTGTATCAGCTGGAAGGCGGCATCCTGAAATACTTCGAGGAAGTGGGCGGCGCGCATTATACTGGCGACTGCTTCGTATTCGACTACCGCACTGCGCTGAATCCGAAACTCGAACCGACGGAAACCGTGCAGTGCTTCGCCTGCCGCGCCGTGGTCACCCCGCGCCAGCAGCTGGCGCCGGAATATGTGCTGGGTGTGTCCTGCCCGCAATGCCACGGCCAGCAGCTACCCTGACCTCACCCTGAAAAGGAGATGCGCCACCGATGAGCAGTAAGCTTGTTTTTGCCCACCAGTTACGCGGCTTTGCCGCCATACTGATTGTCGTCACCCACTACTTCGGCATTTTTTATGGCGCTCAGCAGGTGGTCGCAAACGTCACCTTTTCTCCCAATCTGAATCTGACCGCACCGGGCTGGACCAGCTACATGGCCTGGCCCTATCTGAACGGCCCGTTTGGCGTGGCCTTGTTCTTCCTGATCAGCGGCCTGGTCATCCCGTTCAGCCTGCGCTCCAATTCGCCGCGCGCCTTCATGGTGGCGCGCCTGTTCCGGATTTATCCAACTTATCTGTTCTGCCTGGGCATCGGCCTGTTGGCTATCTTCCTCAGCGCACACTACTGGCAGCAGGCGTTTGCCCTGCCCGGGCGCCAGGTCGCCAGCAATCTGCTGCTGGTGCATAATCTGCTCGGCGAAGCCTCGCTGGACACGGTGAACTGGACGCTCGCCATCGAGTTGAAGTTTTACCTGCTGGCAGCGCTGGCGCCCGCCATGTTCCTGCGCCCCAATCTGCGCGCCATGGCGCTGTTCGTCGTCACCGTGATCGGCCTGAACCTGATGCTGCCCGGGCTGGCGCTGGCCATGCCCGGCAAGTTCGCGCAAATCGCCATGCCGGCGCTGGTATCGGATTTGAACTATGTCTGCTTCATGCTGGCCGGCGTCCTGTTCTACCAGCATCTGCAGGGACAACTGGGCCTGCTGCGCCTGGCGGCCGGCTGCGCCCTGCTGCTGGGCGGCTTCAGCCTGGCCTGGTCGCTCGGTCCGCAGAAGGAGACCTATCCGATCCTGATCCAGTACTATTACTGCGCCTTCGGCCTGTTCAGCGTGTGCTTCCTGCTGCGCCGCTACTTCCGTCCGCAGCGCATCCTCGACTTCCTGGCCGACATCAGTTATCCGCTGTATGCGGTGCACAGCCTGACCGGTTATGCCCTGCTGAAGATGGTGATGAACCAGGGACTGAGCTTTGGCCGTGCCGTGGTGCTGACGGTGATCCTGATCTTCGCGCTCGCCTGGCTGATCCACAAGACCGTGGAAATCTGGTCGAGCGCGTACGGCAAAAAAATAGGGGGGCAATTTGCCCCCCGCGCTGCTGCCGCCACTTAAGGCACATCCCTGCCGCTCCCCGCGGCAGCCTAACGGAAGTAGGCCGCCGCCTGGCGTATATCATCCTCGCCCAGGGTGCCGGCGGCCGCGCGCAGCCGCAGATTGCTCAGCAGGTAGTTGTAGCGCGCCTGAGCCAGGTCGCGCTGGCTGGTAAACAACTGCTGCTGGGCGTTCAGCAAATCCAGATTGATGCGCACCCCGCCCTTGATGCTTTGCTCGGTCGCCGTCAGCAGCAGTTTGCCGGAAGCAACCGCTTTTTCCAGCGCCAAAATGCGCGACACGCTGCTCTGCCGGGCGGCATACTGTTTACGCAGCTCCACCATCACCTTGTCCGTCTTCAGCTGTAATTCCGCCTTGGCGCGTTCATGGCCGGCGACCGCCTGGCGCGTGCTGGCGTTCACGTAGCCACCGCTGTAGAGCGGAATACTGACCTGAATGCCGACGCCGCGCACGGTTGAATCCTGGCCGATATAGTTGATGGATTCCGACGCATTCTTGGAATAAGAACCCACCAGATCCACGCGCGGCGCATGGCCGGAGCGCGCTTTGCTGATTTCCTGTTTGGCGGCCTCGATGGCAAAAGCCTGGGCGCCGAGTTCAGGATTATTCGCCACGGCCTGCGCCTTCCAGGCCTCGAACTTCTCGCCATCGGGCGCGCCGATACGGAAGTCCTCGCTCAGCTCATCGAGACTCTCCACGTCCTGGCCGACGATGCCGGCCAGCGTCGCCAGGGCAGTCTGCCGGTTGTCGCCGGCTTCCAGCAGCTGCGCTTCCGCCAGATCCAGACGGGCCTGGGTTTCCAGCATATCGGTGCGCGTCCCTTCGCCCTTGGCAAACAGACGGTCGTTCACCTTACGCTGTTCGGCGTACATATCACGCTGCACCGTGGCCAGGCGCACCTGGGCATTGCTGAACAGGGCGTCGATATACGCCGAGCTCACACGCAGGATCAGCTCTTGCTGGCGCTGCACCAGTTGCATTTCGCTGAACGCCGACTGGGCCTTGCCCTGCCGGTAGCGCGCCATGCTGTCCAGATTGAACAGCGACTGGCGCAAGGTCACGCTGCTGGTGCGGCTGATGTACTCCTGGTGGTTATTGCGCCGGCCAAGGATGGTATTGGTTTCCTGGTCGGACTTGTTTTTGCTCGCATTGTAGTTGGCGGACAGATTGGGCAGCAGACCCGAACGGCCCAGGTTTTCATACTCGCGCCCCTGCAGCGCTTCCTGCAACGCGCTCTGGTAGGTCGGATCATTGATCAGGGCAGCCTGATACGCCTGCAGCAAACCCATGGCGGAGGCGCTGCCGCCCTGCCACAGGGCGGCAGCGGCCAGGGCTTGCCCGACGAAGCGCGCCATACGGCGCTGCGCTAGGAATTTCTTCACGCTCAATCCTCCGACAGCGCCGATTTGGCACGGTCGAACACCGGCTTCATCAGGTAGCTCATCAAGGTACGCTCGCCGGTTTTCACCATCATTTCCACCGGCATGCCGGGCTGGATGTCGAGCTTTTTCTGCGCGATGATCTTGGCGCCCTCCGGCGACACCCTGGCGCGCACGCGGTAGAAGGCATTGCCCGTACGCTCATCCACGGTGCGGTCGGCCGAGACCTGGATCACGACGCCTGGAATGTGCGGGGTGCGGTTGGTATTGAAGGCAGAGAAGCTCAGTTCAACCGGCAAGCCATTGTGCACGCGGTCAATCAGATTCACCGCCAGCTGTCCTTCCACCACCAGCGGATCGTCGCTCGGCACGATTTCCATCATGCGCGCGCCTGGGCTGACCACGCCGCCGCGGGTGAACACGGCCGAACCGAACACCGTGCCATCGGCCGGTGCTTTCACTTCCGTATTGCGCAGCTCATAGTCGAGCGCTGCCAGGCGGCTGCCGGTGGCGGCCGCTTCCCGCTGGATATCGGTCAGCTGGCTGCGCACTTCCTTCTGATAGTCCTGGGTCCGCAGGATCTTGCGCAAGCTCAGTTCGGTGATCTGGCGCTGCGAACGGCCGATATTGCCGATGTCTTCGGAAATCGCGCCATTCAGCTGGGCATAGGTACGCTCCAGATCGAGCAGGCGGCTGCGCGCGACATACCCTTCCTTTGCCAGATCGCGCATATTGTCCAGCTGCTCTTTCAGGAAGCCCATCTGCTGCTTCTTGCTCTCGCGCGCCTCTTCCAGGCCCTTGATCTGCAGTTTCAAACCGGCGATGCTCTCATCCAGCGTCCCCAGCTCGCTTTGCAGCGCCTGGCGGCGCGAGGAAAACAGCTGGCTTTGCAGCGCAACCGCCGCCACCACGGTCGGCTCATCACGCAGGCTCGCCAAGGCTGCCGGGAACAGCACGCTGGCGCTACCATCGCGTTCGGCCAGCAGGCGCGCCTCGACGGCGCGCGCCGTGACGTACTGCGCGCGCGTGGTTTCGGCCTGCGACTTGGCCATCACGCTATTCATGCGCACCACCACCTGGCCGGCCTTCACATGGTCACCGTCCTTGACCAGAATATCTTCCACGATGCCGCCGCTCAGGTGCTGCACCGTCTTACGGTTGGTTTCCTTGGTCACGGTGCCGGACATCGGGACGCCCTTGTCGAGCGGTGCCAGCGAGGCCCACAGCAGGAAGCCGCAGACCCCCAGCAAGATCACCAGCCACCCCATTTTGCTGTAAGCGCCAGCGTCGGTATTCACCGTCAGCGGCGTCACGTCATGCGCGATCACCTCGGTGGCCGCAGCGGTGGACGCCGGTTTTAACTGATTTGCCATGATTTACTCCTGTTCCGTCTTGACGGCATCGGCGGCTGCCGCCACCGCGGGCGGCTGCTCCGATGCCTGCTGCGCCGCGGCTTGCTGGCGCGCGTTGGCCTGGGCCTGGGCCTGGGCCTGGGCTTGCGCCTGCAACTGCTTCTGGCCGGCTTCCTGCAGGGCCGCCATCACATCCTTGGTCGGGCCGAACATCGCCACTGCGCCATCGCGCAACATGAGCAGCTTGTTGGTAACGCCAATCACGCTGGTACGGTGCGTGATCAGCACAATGGTTTTGCCGCGCTGGCGCAGATCGACGATGGCTTGCACCAGCGCCTGTTCGCCGACATCGTCAAGATTCGAATTCGGTTCATCCAGCACGATCAGGGACGGATCGCCATACATGGCGCGCGCCAGCCCCAGGCGCTGCTTCTGCCCGCCGGACAAGCCCGCGCCACCGTCGCCGAGCACGGTGTCATAGCCTTGCGGCAAATGCAGAATCATCTCGTGCACACCGGCGCGCTTGGCCGCCAGCACCACTTTTTCCGCATCAACCTCGCCGAAGCGCGCGATATTCTCGCTGACGGTGCCGCCGAACAATTCAATATCCTGCGGCAGATAGCCGACATACGGTCCCAGCTCAGCCTTATTCCACTGATAGATGTCAGCACCGTCCAGGCGCACCTTGCCGAAAGCGGCCGGCCACACGCCCACCAGCAGGCGCGCCAGGGTCGATTTGCCGCAGCCGCTGGGGCCGATAATGCCCAGCACATCGCCGGGACTGATGGCGAAGTTGACGCCGCGCAGAATCGCGCCCTGTACGCCGGGCGGCGCCGCGCTGACATTCTCCACCGCCAGCGCGCCTTGCGGCTTGGGCAGTTCCATGCCGGCAGAGCGCTGCGGGTTGGCCGCCAGCAGCAGCGTCAGGCGCTCATAGGCGCTGCGCGTATTGCTATAGGTTTTCCAGACGCCGATCACCTGCTGCACCGGCGCCAGGGCGCGGCCCACCAGGATGGAGGCGGCAATCATCATGCCGGGGGAAATCTTGCCTTCCACCGCCAGCAAGGCGCCCAGGCCCAGCACCAGCGATTGCAGCGAGATCTGCACGAACTTGGTCACGGCATTGACCATGCCGGCTTTTTCACTGGCCTCGGCCTGCAGATGCAGGAAACGGCCATGCATCTTGAACCAGCGGTTCAGCAGATTGGGCAGCATGCCCATCGATTCGATCACTTCCGCATTGCGCAGATTATTCGTGGCCAGCGTGGAAGACGCCACGGCCATGGTGTTGGCATCGGCCAGCGGCTTATGCGTCACGCGTTCATTCACATAGGCCAGCACCAGCAGGATCAGGGTACCTGCCAGCGAGAACAAGCCCAGCGAGGGTTCGAACATGAAGATGACGATCAGGTAGATCGGAAACCAGGGCGCATCGAAAAAGGCAAACAGCGCATTCCCCGTGAGGAACTGGCGAATATTGGTCAGATCGCTGAGCGCCTGGCCGGCATTGCCGCCGGTGCGCTTCAGATTCTGCTCGAACGCAGCGGTATATACGCGCTTGTTCAATTCCATGTCGAAGCGGGCGCCCACGCGCACCAGCACAAAGCTGCGCACCAGCTCCAGCACGCTGACAAAGACATACGCACCCAGCATCATCAGCGTCAGCATGAGCAAGGTGACTTCATTACGGCTGGGCAGCACGCGGTCATAGACTTGCAGCATGTACAAAGAGGGCACCAGCATCAACATATTGGTAACCGCGCTGAAGCAACCCACGGTCAGGAAGGTGCGCTTGAAGGTGAGCAGAGCCTGCTCGATTTCATTTTTAGGTCGGAGGAAGTTTTTCATGTTTGCGCATCACAGTGCAAATTAGGACACATGGGCCGTAGTGCGGGTCAGCAAGACCAACCGCTGCACGCAACTGGGATGACATTATGCCCCAGAACAAGATGAAAATGTGACGTAGATCACAAATATTTTCTAGGGCCAACAAAAAAACAAGATGGCGGCACCCACGCAAAAAACGCGGGGCGCCAGCAGATTATCGCGCAAAATGGCGGGAAAATGTGATTTTCATCACATTATCCCGCCTCCCAGCTCAGATCACTTGCATGGTGCGCAACAAGGGCAGGGTTTGCGCCGCGAAAACGCGGGCCTGGGCCGTGATCTCCGCCAGCTCGGCGTCCAGCGACTCCAGCACCTGGCCATCTTTCTGCAGCCGCTCGCCCTGCTCGCGCACCAGCACCTGCACATAGCCCGCCCACTGTTCCGGCGTTTGCAAGCCCTGGGCGCGCGCCAGGCCGCACAGATGCAGGTTCAGACGGTCGGTGCGGGGCTTGGCGCGGGCAATTTGCAACTCATCCTGCACCGTACTGAGCACCGACATGCCGGCCAGCACGATCAGCGCCTGCATGACGCGCTCGAAGCTGACGGCGCGCTGCGCCATCATCTGCGCGATCTCGTCTATGGTCCGCGGCTGCAGATCGGCCAAATAGTCCATGATCGGCGCATGCACGCTTTCGTTCAGGGTGGCTTCGCGCACGGTTCCCTTCACCACCTGCCCGATGTCGGCGCGCGGCCAGGTCAGCATCACGCGCTGGGCGCGCAGCAACGCGTTCCGCTCCACCGGACTCAGCCGGCGTGCGCCGCGCACCCAATAGTCGCGGCGGAATTGCTGGTTCACCATGAAATCACGCGTGGATTCGCGCAACGTCACATCCGGCAACGCCTTCAGCAGCTGGAACTGCGCTTCGGTGAGATCGAGCCCTTCCACATGGTCCATATAGGTGGCGGAGCAAGCATAGCTGAGCTTGGCCGGCTCCAGCCATTGGTTCATGCGGGCAAAGGACATCGGCAACCAGTTCTGATTGAAGTACTCATGCGCGAGATAGGTCCGGTCCTGCCCCTTCATTTTGTTCAGCCGCTCGGCCACCTGGGGGTTGGCGCGGGCAAAGCCCGGGTCGGTGGCCATTAAATTCTCCGCAAACGCCAGCGCCGCGTCGATGCCGCGCAAGCTGCCCAGCCCCGGTGCCACCATCGTGGCATGGTATTGCTGCAGCAGATCGCGCATCGGCGCCATTTGCGCCCAGCCGGGCTGGGTGTTGTAACTGATATACAGTACCCCGCCCACTTTCAGCTTGCGGCGCAGGAAATCGGTGATGATCGCGCGGTTCTCATCCGAAACCCAGCTCCAGATGCCATGCAGGCTGATGCTGTCGAAGGCCGGCAGATCGGCACGCTGGCAAAATTCCAGGAAGGCCTCGTCGCGCACATCGATGGCGGCGCCCGAAGCGGCCGCCAGGCTCTGGGCAAAACCGGCCTGGGCCGGGTTGAAATCGGTGCCATGCCACTGTGTATCGGCCGCCGCCGCATGCAGATTGATGCTCAAGCCCTGACCATAGCCCAGTTCGCAGGCTTGCCGCACATCCGGGTAGGCCAGGCCGGCGTTCAAAAACGCCAGCTTGATGCGTGCCGGGTTCAATTCATGGTAATAGCCGTATGTGTAATCGATGTCGGACACATACCCGGCAGACCATTCAGACATCATTATTCCTTTCAACAAACGAGAAAAAACCCCACCCCTCTTGCGAGGGATGGGGTTTGCTTGGGATTAACATCCCGGACTTACGTCCAAGATGTCGTCAACCAATTAGGCCAGCACGATGTTGGACGTGATCAGGCTGTCCAGATCGAAGTTGGCGTTGGTGTGGCCCACCAGGACGATGTCGGTGGCCGACACGGTACCGGTCGTGCCATCCAGGGTATCGTTGATGTACCAGATGTTAGCCACGGAACCGCCAGCAGCGTCACCGGTGATCAGGATAGCCTTGCCGCCCGAGGACAGGCTGAAGGCATTGCCAGCACCCTGGATCAGAGCAGCGATCTCAGCAGCGGTGTCGATGTTGGTAGCGGTTGCGTCGGAGTACAGAGCAACTTTGTTGTTGATTTCAACATCGTTGGTGTTACCAGCACCGTAAGCTACCAGCGCGGTACCTGCGCCGCCGTTCTGGTCAACCGAACCGCCGGCCAGGAAGGCTGCGAAGTTCAGCTTGTCGCCGTTGGCGCCAGCACCAGCCACCAGGGTGATGGTGTCGTTGCCGTTGGCTGCGCCGGTGGCTTCGAACACGTAGGTGTCGGAACCAGCGCCGCCGTCCAGCACGTCAGCACCTTTGCCGCCGCGGATGATGTCGTTGCCATTGCCGCCGGTGATGGAGTCAGCAACTTCCGAACCGGTGATCTTGGTTGCGGTTGCCGATGCGGTCACGGTCAGCGCGCCTTTGGCAGCGGAAGCGTCCACGGTGGTCACGGTGGTGCTCAGGGTGCCCAGGTTCAGCTTGTCGTTGCCGGTCACGTTGATGGTGGTCAGCGAGGTGCCGGAGATGGCGTTGGTGAACACACCGCCAGCCTGGTCAGCGGTGCCATTGCCATCGTCGGAGTTGATGGTCAGGGTGATGGTACCGGAGTCCAGGGTCAGGTTGTCCACGGTTGCCGCGCCAGCGAAGCCCACTTTCTGGGTGGTGCCGGTAGCGATGGTGGTCACCACGTCATCGATGCTGGTGGTGAAGGTCACCACGGTGTCGCCGCTCAGACGGTTCAGGGTCAGGTCGTCGGTGGCAGCGGTAGCGGACACGTTCAGGGTGGTCAGACCGGTCACGTTACGGAAGTCAGCCACGTTCGCGCCGCTGGTTTTCAGGTTCAGGGTTTCGAAGCCGGTCAGGCCCACGATGCCCAGATCCTGGCCAGCGCCAGCGGTCACGCTCAGCTTGTCGGTACCAGCGCCACCGTCGAAGGTGTTGCCTTGTTTCAGGTCGCCAGCGGCCAGGGTGATTTCGTCCTTGCCGGTGCCGCCTTTGTAGCTCTTCACCGAAGCGCCGAAGGTGGTGCCGGTCAGGTTGCCGGTGAAGGCGGACGCATCGATAGCAGCGCCAGCAGCAGCGGTGATGGTGCCGCCAGCCAGGTTGCCCGCGCCGGTCAGAACCACTTTGGTAGCGGAAGCCAGGGTGCCGGTGGTCAGCGCATTGGTGTTGTCCGAAGAGTCTTTGTTGGAAACGATGTTCACCGTTTCGTAGTTGACTGCGGCCAGGGTGCCAATGGTGGTGCCGTCCAGGGTGAAGGTCACAGCGTCAGCGGTGGTGTCGGTACCGATGGTAGCGGACACGCCGGCGGCGTTGTTGGTCACTTTGATGCCGGTGGCGGCTTTCAGGCCGGTCAGGGCGAAGGAGTCGGCTGCATCACCGGCCACCACGAAGCTGGTCACGCCGGATTTCACGGTGCCTTCAGCCCAGGTGTGGGTTTGCGCGGCGGTGTTGTCCGAGGTCAGGCTGATCACTTCGATGTTTTTCAGCGAAGCGCTGAGGTCGGTGGTCAGTGCGGTGGCAGAGTTAGCGAAGTTCACGGACAGGGTGTCGGTGCCTTCGCCGCCATCGATCGCGTCGCCAGCGTCACCAGCGATCTGGTCCGAGGTCACCAGGATGGTGTCGTTGCCTTTGCCGCCGTTCACGGAGGTTTCGGTGTCCTTGTTCACGCCCACGATGCTCAGGGTGTCGTCGTTGGTGCCGCCGATGATGGTCACGTCGGCAGCAGCGGTGTTGTCGTCAGCGTGGTCGCCAGCGATGATGTTCAGCTTGCCGGAGAAGGTGGTGGCATCGACTTTGGCCACGGTTGCGTCCAGAGCGTCCTTGATGGTCAGGTTCTGGTTGCCGCTCACGTTGATGGTCGCGGTTTTAGCGTCGGTGTCCAGGTGGCCCAGCGAGCTGGCAGCGCCCAGGGTAACCAGGTTCAGGGTGGTCAGCTCAGCGCCGCCAACGTTGAAGGCCACACCGGTGTTGCCGTTCACGGTATCCAGGGTCAGCTTGGCCGAGGTCTGGGTCGCGCTGAAGTTCACGGTCTGGGCTTTGGTCGCGTCAGCGTTGGCGTACGCGGTCACGTCCACGCCAGCAGCCACGGTCACGGTCGAAGCGCCAGCGGCACGGGCCACGGTCACGTTCTTCACGCCGGTCGCGGTGCTGAAGTTCCAGCCGCCGGCATCAGCGATGCTGTCAGCCACGATGTTTTCGATGCTGACCAGCTTGCCGACGGTGCCGCCGAAGGAGCCGTAAATGGTCAGGGTGTCGGTACCGGCGCCGCCGTTCAGCGAGTCGGACGCGCTGAATTGGGAGGTGGTGGTGTTGTCAGCGATGAACTGGTCGTTGCCGGAATCGCCAACGAAGTTGTTCACACCGGTGGTCAGCAGGAACTCTTTGGCGCCGCCGGTCTGGTTGTTGTAGGCGTTGATCACGGAGCCCATGACTTCGTTCAGGCCGGCTTCGGTGGTTGCCGCGTCCAGGGAGGTCTGGTCGGTGATGTTCGACAGCCATGCTTTAACTACAGCGTTCGGTGCTTCGCCGTCGTAGCTCACCACTTCGACGCCGGTGTCCAGCGCTGCGTAGAATTTCTCAGCAGCAGCGATCTTGGCGGCAACAGCCGATTTGTCTGCGAAGCCGCCGACGGTGTCTTGTGCACCTTTCATGATCTGGTAGGCGATGTTGCCGATGCCCAGGATCTTGTTGTCCAGAGCGTTGCCCCAGAATTTCAGACCATCCAGTTCAGCGTGACGGCCGAACAGGTTCATGTAAATGGTGTCGATGATGCCGAAGGTGCTCTTGCCAGCGAATGCTTTGGTGTACTCTGGGGAAGCAGCGAAGGCGTTGGCTACAACAGCCAGGCCGCCATTGGCGTCAGCAGCTTGCTGCCAGAAAACCAGACCTTTGTAGTCAGCAGGACGGTTGAAGTAGGCGATGTACAGACCTTGGATATCAGCGGTAGATGTTGCCATTTAAAACTCCTAAAAAGGCATTTCAAAAAAGATTCAAACTACAAAGCGTTTGAAGAACATTGCTTGCAGTACTACGGCAGCCATAATGGCAGAAGACCCCAGGCAGGGAATGTGATGCACATCACACGACCTTGCAAAAAGTTTTCTTATTTCATAAAAAAGCTACAAAATTTGTCCGCGCTGCATTATGGGAGAAGACGCAAGCGAAATCAATACTGCCGGGGCAGCAGGAAAATACTTGGCATTCTTATACACCACCTCGAGCAGCGCGACGGGAGCAAGGCGCCGGCGCCGCGCCCCAGCAAGGCATTTTCAATATTTCCTTATTAATAATCTTATCCAATCGCATAATATCCCGCGCATAAAAAAACGCAGGCATTCAGCCTGCGTTTTCCTGTCTGCAGCGTATCTTATTTACGCCAGTTGGTGGCGCCATACACCATCCGCCGCTCATCCAGCCGTGTACTGAAAATATACACCACGCCGCTGCCATCCTTGGTGATCGCCCCCTGCACATCCATATTGACCGGCCGGTAGTATTGCGAATCGCCCTGCAGCAAACCGTCGCTGCTCACGGTCCCGACCGAGGACAGGCGCGTCCTGGCACCGTCAGCCAACAGATCAAAACCGGTACTAAAGCGCTGCTTGCCGAAATCCACACTCAAACTGCCATTTTCCAGCGCCGCCAGGGTTTTCTGGAAAGTCTGCGAATTGGACACAAAGGCTTCGCTTCCTTGCAGCGTAAAACTGACCGAACCCTGCTCCGGCGCCTTGAAGACCTCGCCCGGCGTACGGAAAATCGTGTAATAGCTGTTGCGCGCCACTTCCGTCGCGCCAGCCGCCTTCAGCGCCACATTATTCTGGTTGACGGGCAGGTCGATCACCTGCTGCCAGCGGCCCCACACCAGCGCGCTGGCCGGTTGCGGCGGCTGTGTCGGCTTGGCCGGCTCGGTCACCACCGGGTTTACCGGCGGCAGCGTCACGTCCGGGACGATATTTTGCGACTTCGCCTGATCGGTCTGGTGGCGCAGATTATCGGCCTTCTTCGGGTCCAGGCTCAGGTCCTGGCCGGAAGTGGCGCTGGCTGCGCTCTTGCCGGGCGGCTCATCGCTGCGCGGCGGCGCCAGCTGGTCGGGCGCCTTGTCGCCGGCCGGCATCAGTTGCGGCGCGGCCTGGCCGCGCTTGACCTGCAGCATCTGGCCCGCCTGGGCGGCACTGAGTTCGCGGCTGGAACCGCTCTCGCACGGCCCGGCGCCACCCGGCATGCAATTGCCGGAGAAGCCGCTGACCACGATGGCGCCGGAAATCACGGTCACCAGCGACGTTTCCTGGTCGGTCGAAACCGTAAAGTCGGTGCCGCGCACGCCGATCGCCGCCACGGGCGTGTTGAAGCGGAAATTTTGCCGCGCCTGCTTGACGGCGTCGCCCGAGACGGCACGCGCCACCCCGGACAGCAGTTCGAACTTGACCTGGGTGTTGGCGGGATGGACGGCGTCCACATGGTAGCGCACGATGCGCGCGCGGCTGCCGGGGCGCAGGATCAGCAGGCCGTTGTCGACCGTCTTTAAATACAGGTAACCCTGGGCGCCCGTGCTGATTTCATCGCCCTCCTGCACTGCATCGCCGATGGCCAGGGCGCGCGCGCCCGACTGCACCGGGCCGGATGCGAACACAATCCGCCCCGCCTCGGCGGCAGCGGCGCTGCCGCCCAAAGCCAGGCCTGCGAGCAGGAGGCCGCTGGCGGCAAGGTGACGAGAAATCTGATACGGCATGCTAAGTACTCCTTTATTCCCATTGTCCGGCTTTTGGCTCATAATGCTGTGATGGACATCACATTCCGCCATTGGGCAGTGTGACTATACTCCACCTTCCCGCGGCAGGCGATGCTTGCAACCTTTGCTTACACAAAACCCGGCATTCACATTGAGAATTACCAAAATGATATCGCCATCCTGCCTGCCGCCCGCTGCATGAGCGTCGCCCCGCCTTTCCGTCCCGTGCGCTGGCGCCATGCCGGCGTGCTGGTCAGCCTGCTTGCCCTGCTGCTGGCCGCCGCCAGCCAGTGGCTGCCGCTGGCCGCGGGCGGCCTGGGCGCCAATGAATGGCTGCGCGACCGCATCGTGCGGCGCCAGGCCAGCACCAGCCCGGAGACGCGGCTGGCCGTGATCGACATCGACGAGGCCAGCCTGGCGGCCGCCGGCCCCTGGCCTTGGCCGCGCGACCGCATCGCGGCCCTGGTCGAGCAATTACTCGGGTTTTACGGCGCGCGCGGCGTTGCCCTCGACCTGGTACTGCCGGAACCGGCCGACGCCGGCGGCGACACCCGCCTGGCCATGCTGGCGCGCCACGGTCCGCTGGTGCTGCCCCAGGCGTTCGACTACAACAACCACATGCCGCTGCGCGTCGGCGCCCTCGGCGGCGGCCAGCCTGCGGCCCGCCCCGGCGACGCCGTGGCCGCCAGCGGCTATATCGCCAACCACGCCCAGCTAGCGCAAGCGGCCGCCCACACCGGCGGCATCGGCTTCATTCCCGACGCCGACGGCATGCTGCGCCGCCTGCCGATGCAGACCTGGTTCGATGGCCGGCGCCACGCCACGCTTTCGCTGGCCCTGCTGGACTGCTGCCAGGACGGCGCGCCGCCGGCGACGGCCGGCCCCAGCGGCGGGCTGGCGGCGGGCGGCGGCCTGCGCCGCATTCCCTATGCGCGGCGCTGGGAAGCGTACACCGTGGTGCCGGCCGCCGACATCCTGCAACAGCGCTGGCCGGCCAGCCTGCTGGCCGGCCGCCTGGTGCTGGTGGGTTCCTCCTCGCTCGGCCTGGCCGACCGCGTCGCCACCCCGCTCTCGCCCAATACCAGCGGCGTGCTGGTGCATGCGGCCGCGCTCAGCGCCCTGCTCGACGCGCGCGCCGGGCACGCGCCGGCGCCCTGGCCCGGCCACCTGATCGCCTTCGGCTTCTCGCTGCTGCTGACGGCGCTGGCCGCCTACACCTTCCCGCGCCTGTCGGCCCTGAGCAATATGGCCATGCTGCTGTGCGCCTCGGCACTGTGGCTGGCGCTGGCCTGGCTGCTGGTGCCGCATGACGCCGTGTTCAACAGCGCCGGCCCGCTGCTGGTCAACCTGTTCCTGCTGCTGGTGGCCGTGCCGCTCGCCTGGCAGCAAAGCCAGCGCCAGTCGCGCCAGCTGCTCGGCACGCTGCGCCAGTATGTGGCTGACGCCGTCGTTGACGAATTGCTGCGCAGCGGCCTGCAAGATCCGCTGGCACCGCGACGCGGTGAAGTCACCACCCTGATCGCCGACCTGGAAGACTATACCCGCCATGTCGCGGCGCTGCCGGTGGAGCAGGCGGCGCAGCTGACGCGCGACTTCCTCGACTGCCTGACCGGGCCGGTGCTGGCCCAGCGCGGCACCCTCGACAAATACACCGGCGACGGCCTCGTCACCTTCTGGGGCGCGCCGCTGCCGCTGGCCGACCATGCCGACCAAGCGCTCGACGCCGCGCTCGCCATCGTGCAGGCGGTGGCCGCCTTCAACCAGCGCCGTGCCGCCCGCGGCGCCGCGCCGCTGCGGGTGCGCATTGGCATCGAAAGCGGCGAAGCCATCACCGGCGACTTCGGCTCGTCCTCGCGCAGCATCTATACGGCGGTGGGCGACAGCGTGAACGTCGCCTCGCGCCTGGAGTCGGCGGCGCGCGACTTCCCATACAACGTCATCGTCGGTCCCGGCACCGCGGCCCGCGCCCGGCGCCACCGGCTCACTCATGTAGGCGATATTATTTTGCGCGGCAAACAACAAAGCACCACCCTGTATACCTTGACCGCCCTGCTGCCGGCGGAGGCCGCGGCATGAAGCGGCGCCTCCTGTTCCTCGGCGCCGCGCTGGCGGCCCTGCTGGCCCTGCCCGGCGCGGCACAGACCCCGGCCGGCGCCGATGCGCGCGCCGGCGCCGAGGCCGATCTCTACCTGCTGGCCATGCAAGCCATCGCCGAAGGCCGGCGCAGCGAGGCCAGCCAGATTCTGGTGCGCATGATCGCGCAGGGGCCGCGCCAGGCGGGCGAGTGGCTCGACCTGGCCATGCTGCAATGCGCCCTCGGCCATGCCGAGGAAGCCGAGCAACTCTTCCGCACGCTGGAGACCAGCTTCGCCCCACCGCCCGGCGTGCGCGAGCTGATCGCACAGCAGCGCGAACGCGGCTGCGCCGGCTGGAAACGCCTGGTGCAGTGGTCGCTCAGCGCCACGCGCGGCCACGACCGCAACGTCAACCAGGGCGCCAGCAATGCACTGTTCCAGATCGGCGACGGCCCGCCGCTCGAGCTCACGCCCGACTATCTGCCCAAGGCCGACGCCTTCAGCGCGGTCTCCGCCGACCTGTACAGCGACCTCAACCAGGATGGCACGCTCGGCATGCTGCAGGTGCAGGCGCGCCGCAACGACACGCTGAGCAGCTATAACACCATTTCGCTGTTCGGCGGCGTGGACCACCCGTGGCGGCTCGGCCGCTGGCGCCTGCGCAACCATGTCGCGCTGGGCGCCTTCAGCCTGGGCGGCCGCCTCTACCAGCTGCAAAGCCAGGCCCAGTTGCGCGCCACCCCGCCGCTGGCGCTGCCGGCCGGCATGGAACTGAACCTGGCGGCCGGCCTGGCTCACACCAATTACCGGACGCTGAGCAATTTCGACTCGAATACGGCCGAAGTGCGCGCCATCCTGAATCAGCGCAGCAGCACGCGCTTTGCCCAGCTCAGCCTGAGCGGCCTGTATGACCGCGCCACGGCCAACCGGCCCGGCGGCGACCGCAAGGGCTGGTACGCCAGCGTCTTTGGCCGCCAGCTGCTGCGCCCCGGCCTGGAAGCCGAACTCGAATGGACGCTGCAGCACTGGCAGGGCCAGAGCGCCTATTCGCCCGGCTTTATCGACGCCACCCGCCACCAGCTCACGCACACGCTGCGCAGCACCCTGGTCTACAACCTGAACAGCGAAACGGCCCTGGTGCTGGACTGGCGCAAGGTGCGCAACCAGGAGAATATTCCCATCTTCCAGTACGATAACCAGGTCGTCCAGCTCAGCTGGCGCTGGCGCGGCAGCAAATGAAGCGCACCGCATAGCCAAGGCAACCAATACAATATCAACATGAAAGTTAGCAACCAAGCCCCCAAAAAGGATGCGGCCGCCCCCGAAGCCCTGTCCCCCGTCAATGTGCAGGTGCATCTGCGCAAGATTCCGCTGCTGGCCCAGCTCAGCGATGACGATATCCAGCGCATCAAACCCGACCTGCGCCTGCGCCAGTATCCCAAGCGCGCCGTCGTGCTGCAAAAAGGCGGCAGTGGCGACGGCCTGCTGTTCCTGCTCTCAGGCCAGTTGCAGGTCATCGACGTCACCGAGGATGGGCGCGCCATCGGCCTGCGCATGCTGGCGCCGGGCGACTTCTTCGGCGAGATTGCCGTCATCAGCGGCTCCACCCGCACCGCCTCGGTGGTGGCGATGAGCGATGTGCTGGTCGCCTTCCTGCCGGCGCCCACCGCCTTGCACCTGTTCTCGCACGTGCCTTCGGTGGCGAATATGATGCTGCGCCACCTGGCCGAAAAGATCCAGCGCGATTCCGAATTCCGCAGCCTGCTCAGCATCAATAACACGGCGCGCCGCATCTATGCCTTCCTGACGCTGCAAAAGAAAAGCCAGCCCGGCGCCCCCGACGTGGTGGAAAACCTGCCAACCCACCAGGATATTGCCAATATGATCAATACCAGCCGCGAGACGGTGACGCGGGCGCTGCAGACGCTGACCCAGCAGGGCATCATCCAGAAAGACACGCACCGCCTGATCATTATCAACCCGCAAGCCCTGCAAAAACTGGTCGAGGGTAACTGAGCGGCGGCCCGGCATGGCAGGCTGGCAAACCTGTCTTCCTGCTCAGGTATAATTGCAGGCTTCTTGCCCAGACCTCCCGCCTCCGGGCTGTGACCCACACGTAACACATAAAGCACATGAACTCCCTGAACCAGACGGCGGGAAGGGTCGTATGATTTCGCTGGCCCTCCTGCACAATATCGCCAACTACCGCGGCTTCATCGCCGGCAGCGTCAAGCGCGAATTCCAGATCAAGTACCGCAACTCCCTGCTGGGCGCCGCCTGGACCGTGCTCAGCCCGCTGGCCATGATCGTGGTGTATACCGTGGTGTTCGCCCAGGTGATGCATTCGCGCCTGCCCGGCGCCAGTTCGCCCTATGCCTACAGCGTCTACCTGTGCGCCGGCGTACTCAGCTGGGGCTTGTTTGCCGAGATCACCGGCCGCGCCCAGACCATGTTCCTCGAGCATGCCGGCTTGATCAAGAAAATCAGCTTCCCGCGCATCTGCCTGCCCATCATCGTGGTGCTCAACGCCGGCATCAACTTCGCCATCATCTTCGGCCTGTTCACGGCTTTCCTTGTGCTTTCCGGCAACTTCCCCGGCCTGCCCTACCTGGCCCTGCTGCCGGTGCTGCTGGTGCTGGTGCTGTTCGCCATCGGCCTCGGCCTGATCCTCGGCGTGCTGAACGTGTTCTTCCGCGACGTCGGCCAATTCTTCGCCATCGCGCTGCAGTTCTGGTTCTGGTTTACGCCCGTGGTGTATCCGGTGGCGGCCCTGCCGGCCGAGGTGCGCGGCTGGCTGGTGTGGAATCCGATGGCGGCCGTGATCGGCGCCTGCCAGACCATCCTCGTCAACGGTGCCTGGCCAGCCTGGTCCAGCCTGCTGCCGGTGACCGTGCTGGCGCTGCTGTTGTGCATGCTGGGCCTGCACCTGTTCCGCCGGCGCGCCGGAGAAATGGTGGACGAATTATGAACGGCCAGATCCACGTATCGCAGCTGGGCAAGGCGTATAAGCGCTACCCCAACCACCGCGCCCGCCTGCTCGAATGGCTGTGGCCGTTTGGCGGCGCGCGCCACCAGCCCATCTGGGTGCTGCAGGACATCAGCTTCCAGGTCGCGCCGGGCCAGGCGCTGGGCATCATCGGCATCAATGGCGCCGGCAAGAGCACCCTGCTCAAGCTGATCACCGGCACCGCCGCCGCCACCACCGGCAGCGTGCAGATGGGCGGCCGCGTGGCCGCGCTGCTGGAACTGGGCATGGGCTTCCATCCCGACTTCAGCGGCCGCCAGAACGTTTTCATGGCCGGCCAGCTGCTCGGCCTCACGCTCGAGGAGCTGGGCGCCCTGATGCCCGCGATCGAAGCGTTCGCCGAGATCGGCGACTATATCGACCAGCCGGTGCGCGTGTATTCGAGCGGCATGCAGATGCGCCTGGCCTTCGCCGTGGCCACCGCCAAGCGTCCCGACGTGCTGATCGTCGACGAGGCGCTGTCGGTGGGCGACGCCTATTTCCAGCACAAGAGCTTCGAGCGCATCCGCCAGTTCCGCGCCGAAGGCACGACCCTGTTGATCGTGTCGCACGACAAGGGCGCCATCCAGTCGGTGTGCGACCGCGCCATCCTGCTGGATGGCGGCCGCGTCAGCCGCGAGGGGCCGCCCGAGGAAATCATGGATTACTACAATGCCTTGATTGCGGCGCGCGAAAACCAGACCGTGCGCCTGGAAACGACCGACAGCGGCAAGGTCCAGACCATCTCCGGCAGCGGCGAAGCCGGGGTCCGCGACATCGCCCTGCTCAATGCCGAGGGCGAGCGCGTGGAACTCATCGGCGCCGGCAGCCCGGCCACGCTGCGCATCACGGTCGCGGTGCACGCCGACATTCCGAACCTGACGCTGGGCATCCGCATCAAGGACCGCCTCGGCCAGAACATCTTCGGCACCAACACCCACCACCTCGGCCAGCCGATCGGCGCGGTCACGGCCGGCCAGCAGCTCACCGTCGATTTCGCCTTCCCGCTCAACCTGGGACCGGGCAGCTATTCGGTGGCGACCGCCCTGCACAGCGCCGACACCCATCTGGTCGACAACTATGAATGGCGCGACCTGGCCCTGGTGTTTAATGTGATGAATATGCAGCTGCCGTATTTCGAAGGCTGCACCTGGCTGGCGCCGCAACTGGCGATCCAGCGCACCTGAAGACGCTCATGAACTTTCTTTCCTACGCGCCCAATTTCGAGGATGTCCTGCTCTGGCGTGCCCTGCGCCATGTGGCCGCCGGCTTTTACATCGACGTCGGCGCCGCCGACCCGCTGCACGGTTCCGTCACCCAGGCCTTCTACCAGCGCGGCTGGCGCGGCGTCAACCTGGAGCCGGTGCCGGCCCTGCACGCCCGGCTGAGCGCGGCGCGCCCGGCCGACTGCAATCTGGCCATGGGTGCCGCCGCCGAGGCCACTGCCGAGGCCCTGTTGTATGAGGTGGCCGACAGCCAGCTCTCGGGCTTCCAGCGCGCGCCGGCCGCGGCCCACAGCGCGCGCGGCCTGGACGTGACGCTGCGCAGCGTGGCCCTGACCACGCTGAACGCGGTGTGGGAACAGCATGTGCCCGGTCCCGTGCATTTCCTGAATATCGCCGTCAATGGCGACGAGCAGGCGGTGCTGGCCGGGCTGGACCTGGCCCGGCGGCGGCCCTGGATCGTGCTGCTCGGCGGCGCGGCCGAGGCCGCAGACGGCGCCGACGCCGCCCTGCAGGCGGCACGCTACCGGCTGGCCTACCACGATGGCCAGAAACGCTACTATGTGGCCCAGGAACAGGCGGCGCTGGCCGCCGCGCTCAGCCTGCCGCCGCACGGCGCTGACGCCTTCACGCTGTATGAAGGCCACCCCTATGCCTGGCCGCTGGACGAGTGGCGCGGCCGCACCGCCGCCGCCGAAGAGGCGGCGCAGGCGGCCAATGCCTGGGCAACGGCGCACGAAAGCGGCTTGCGCGAGCGCGCCGCCGGCGCCGAAGGCGCGCTGGCCCGGCTGCAGCAAGAGCACAGCCAGCTGCAGCAGGAACAAGCCCAGCTGCGCCAGCGCGAAAGCGCGACGCGCAGCCGGGCCGAGCACGATTTGGCGCAGGCCACGCGCCTGCAGGACGAACTGAACGGCATCTACGGCAGCACCGCCTGGCGCCTGGCCAAGCCGCTGCGCGCCGCCGTGCGCCTGGCGGCATGGGGGCGCGGGCGCCTGCGCCACCTGTTCTGGCTGCTGCGCCACGGCCTGGCCGTGCTGCGCCGCCGCAGCCGCGGTGCCGCGTCCGGCCTGCTCAAGGCGCTGGGCCGGCGCGTGCTGCACTTCGTCACGGCACGTCCGGCCCTGGCCTTCTTCCTGCGCCGCCAGCTGGGACGCTTCCCGCGCCTGGTGACGCTGCTGCGCGCCCTGGCCATGCGCAGCGTGAGCGCGCCAGCCAGCGCCCCCGCCGGCCAGCCGGCCGGCGACCTGGCGCAGCTGCCGCCCGCGGCGCGCCAAGTCTTCCATGAGTTGCAGCGCGCCCTGCACGACTCCCGCCAACCCTGAGCGCCTTCTTATGCGTATTCTTATCGATCTGCAAGCCTGCCAGGCCGCCAGCATGAACCGCGGCATCGGCCGCTACTCCCTCGCCCTGGCCCAGGCGATGGCGCGCAACAGCCGTGGCCACGAACTGCAACTGGTGCTCAACGGCCGCTTCGACGCCGGCGCGGAAGCCGTGCGGCGCGCCTTTGACGGCCTGCTGCCGCCGTCGCACATCAAGCTGTTCGAGGTGCCCGGCCCGGTGGCCGAATACGACCAGGGCAATGCCTGGCGCGGCCGCGCCGCCGAGCAGTTGCGCGAGCACTACCTGGCCAGCCTGCGGCCCGACGTGGTGCATGTGGCCAGCCTGTTCGAAGGCCTGAGCGACGATGCGGTGGCGGCCTGCGCGCCCGCCAATGGCCGCTTCGACACCGCCGTCACGCTGTACGACCTGATTCCGCTGCTGCGCAAGGACGTCTACCTGCGCGAAGCGCATGTGGCGCGCTGGTATTACCGCAAGCTGCAAGGCTTGAAGAACGCCGAACTGCTGCTGGCCATTTCCGGCCATTCGCGCCGCGAGGCGCTGGAGGCGCTGCAATTGCCGGCGCAACGCGTGGTGAATATTTCCTCGGCGGTCGATGCCTGCTTCCAGCCGCGCACCCTGAGCGCCGACGAGAAGGCGGCGCTGGGCGCGCGCTACGGCTTGCAGCGCCCCTTCATCATGTACACCGGCGGCATCGATTACCGCAAGAATATCGAAGGCTTGATCGAGGCCTACGCCAGGCTGCCCGCGGCGCTGCGCCAGCAGTACCAGCTGGCCGTGGTGTGCAGCATCCATGAGGCCGACCGCCACCGCCTGCAGCAGCTGGCCGGGCGCCACGGCCTGGCGAACGGCGACCTGGTGCTGACCGGCTTCGTGCCGGACAGCGACCTGGTGGCGCTCTACAACAGCACCGCGCTGTTTGTCTTCCCCTCGCTGCAGGAAGGTTTCGGCCTGCCGGCGCTGGAAGCGATGTCCTGCGGCGTGCCGGTGATCGGTTCCGACTGCAGCAGCGTGCCGGAGGTGATCGGCCGCGCCGACGCCCTGTTCGACCCGACCTCGGTGGCGGCCATCAGCGCCCGCATGCAGCAGGTGCTGAGCGACAGCGGCTTTGCCGCCGAGCTGGCGCGCCACGGTCTGGTGCAGGCCAAGCAGTTTTCCTGGGACGCCAGCGCGGCACGCACCTTTGACGCCTTCGAAGAATTGCAGGCGCGCCGCGCCGCCGCGCCGCCGCACACCGCCGTGCCGTCGCGCCGCCCGCGCCTGGCATATATCTCGCCCCTGCCGCCGGAGCGCTCCGGCATCGCCGACTACAGCGCCGAGCTGCTGCCGGAACTGGCGCGCCACTACGAAATCGATGTGGTGCTGGCGCAGGGCAGCCTGAGCGACCCGTGGAGCGCCGCCAATTTCCCGCAGCGTTCGGTGGCCTGGTTCGAGGCCCATGCGCGCCGCTACGACCGCATCCTCTACCACTTCGGCAACTCGGCCTTCCACCAGCATATGTTCGGCCTGCTCGAACGCCATCCGGGCGTGGTGGTGCTGCATGATTTCTATATGAGCGGCATCACCAACTATGCCGCCGCCGCCAGCCCGCAGCCGCAAGCCTATTGCCGCGCGCTCTACCAGTCGCACGGCTACCGCGCCCTCGCCGACGAGCTGGCGCAGGGGCGCGAAGCCTCGGTCTACCACTACCCCTGCAACCGTGCCGTGCTCGACCATGCGAGCGGCGTGATCGTGCATTCGCGCCATGCGATGGACCTGGCCGAACACTGGTACGGCGTCGGCAGCGCGGCCGACTGGCGCCTGATTCCGCTGCTGCGCGTGCAGCCGGGCCAACTCGACAAGGCAGCCGCGCGCCGCCAGCTCGGCATTGCCGACGACGTCTTCCTGGTCTGCTCCTTTGGCATGCTGGCCCTGACCAAGTGCAATGAGCGCATCGCCGACGCCTGGCTGGACAGTGCCCTGGGCAGCGACCGCCAGGCGCGCCTGGTCTTCGTCGGCGAAAACGATGTGATGGAATTCGGCCGCCGCCTGGAGCAGCGCATCGCCGGCAGCAATGTCCACATCACCGGCTTCGCCTCGCAAGAGCTGTACCGCCTCTACCTGGCCGCGGCCGACGCCGCCGTCCAGCTGCGCACGCGTTCGCGCGGCGAGACCTCGGCCACGGTGCTCGACTGCCTGGCCTACCGCCTGCCGACGGTGATCAATGCCCACGGCTCGGCGGCCGAAGTGCCCGACAGCGTGGCCTTGAAGCTGGCCGACCAGTTCAGCCAGGAGGCATTGAGCGCGGCCCTGCTGCGCCTGCGCCAGGACCCCGCGCTGGCCGCCGCGCTGTCGCGCGCAGCCGGCGCCTTCATGGCGGCCGAGCACCATCCGGCGCGCATCGGCCAGCGCTACCGCGATGCCATCGAGGACTTCGCGCGCGACAGCGAGCCGGCGCGCCACGGCGCCCTGCTGGCCGGCCTGGCCGCCATCGACAGCACCGGCGCACCCAGCGAGCAGGATCTGCTGCAGACGGCGGCCTGCATCAGCGCCAACCGGCCGCGGCGCGGACCGGCCCAGCTGCTGGTCGACGTCAGCGCGCTGGCGGCGCCGACGCCGCCGGCCGCGACGGCCGCCCAGCCCGCCCTGCTGCGGCGCCTGCTGGATGCGCCGCCGGCCGGCTACCGGGTGGAACCGGTGTACGCCACCGCCACGGGCTACCAGTATGCGCGCGCCTATACCCTGAACCTGATCGGCCGGCCAGAATTGCAGCTCGACCAGGAGCACGTGGAATTCAAGCCGGGCGACCGCCTGCTCTGCTTTGATGCGGCCGAGCCGGCCGTGCCGGCCTCGCTGCTGGCCAACCGTGGCGTGCCGCTGCTGCGCGTGGTGTGCGGCACGGGCGCGCCGCCGGATGATGCCGTCGCACGCCTGGCGGCGGCCCTGGCCGCGCCGGCCGCGGCGCCCTTGCTGCTGCACGGAGCTTGAGATGCCGCACGCCGCCCTCACGTCGCAGTTGCTGGTCGACCTCTCGGTCCTGGTGCACAAGGATGACCAGTCCGGCATCCAGCGCCTGGTGCGCAGCATGCTGCACGCCCTGCGCGCGGCGCCGCCGGCCGGCTACCACGTCGTGCCGGTCTACGATGCCGGCGGCTACTATGCGTATGCGCATGCCGACGGCAGCGGCGTGCCGGCCGGCGCGCCGCAAGCCATCGCGGTGCGCGCCGGCGACCGCTTCCTCGGCCTTGACCTGTGTCCCGACCAGGTGCCGGGCAACCGTGCCATCTTCGCCGACCTGCGCCGGCACGGGGTCAGCCTGCATTTCCTCGTCTACGACCTGCTGCCGCTCACCCTGCCCGCCATGTTCGCGGCCGGCGCCGCCCCGTGGTTTACGCGCTGGCTGGAAACGGTTGCCGGCGTGGCCGACAGCCTGCTGTGCATTTCGCGCGCCGTCGCCGACGAGCTGCTGGTCTGGCTCGAGCAGGCGCAGCTGCACCATCCAGGCACGCTGCGCGTGGCCCATTTCGCGCTGGGCGCCGACCTCGCGGCCGACCCGGCAACCCGCCAACCCGCGCATGCCGTGCTACGGCCTCAGGAAGCGCAAGTCCTGGCGCAGCTGGACGGCGCCACCAGCTTCCTGATGGTGGGCACGCTGGAGCCGCGCAAGATGCACGGCCAGGCGCTGGATGCCTTCGAGCACCTGTGGGCGGCCGGCAGCAGCGCGTGCCTGGTGATCGCCGGCAAGGCCGGCTGGATGACCGAAGCGCTGGTGGCGCGCCTCGACGGCCACGCGGAAAACGGCCGCCGCCTGTTCTGGCTGCACCATGCGAGCGATGCCGCGCTGCAGCGCCTGTACCACGGCTGCAGCGCCCTGCTGGCCGCCTCCGCCGGCGAAGGCTTCGGCCTGCCCCTGGTCGAGGCGGCGCGCGCCGGCCTGCCCATCCTGGCGCGCGACCTGCCGGTGTTCCGCGAAGTCTGCGGCGCCCATGCCCATTATTTCAGCGGTGACGCCGGCGCGCTCGCCGCCGCCGTGCAAACCTGGCTGCAGCAGCACGCCGCCGGCCAGATTCCGGACGCCGCCGCCATCCAGCCGCCGGACTGGGCCGAGAGCGCGCGCCAACTCGGCGCCCTGCTGCTGGCGGCGGATGCCGGCCGCCTCGCGCCGACCCGCTGGGCGCCGCGCGAAATATTAAGTAAATAATAATTCCCGCGCCGCGTTTTACAGAATCTTACAAAATAAGCGGGGCGCGGCCATTCCTGGCGCCCCGCTGCGGCCCGGGCCGCATTTCTTTTTTCACAAGCCTGGCCTATACTAGCCAGTCTTTTTCCTTCGGCCAAGTCCTGATGCTGTCGCTCCTGTCCAATAAAGAAGTATTGAATCGCCGCATACTGCCCATCCTGCTGTGTCTGAATCTCGGCATGCTGCTGTTCTTTATTTTCTTTAATTACCAGACCTTTTTTCATTCGGATGCGGCAGTCAAGAATTTACTGGCCCAGGAAATATATGAGACCGGGGAATACTTTCCACACGACTGGCATTATGTGAACCGCGATCTGTGGGTCTTTTTCACCCACAGCTTCATCCTGCCGCTGCTGCACTGGCTGCCGAACGGCTTTGCCGTCCATGCCCTGGCCGGCAGCATCGTGGCGCTGCTGGTGCTGGCGGGCAGCTGGGGCTTGACCGGCCTGCTGGGCCAGTCGACCACGGCCCGCCTGCTGAGCATGCTGATGCTGAGCTGCGGCATCTCGCTCGCCATGGCCGAGCACGTCTATGGCCAGGCAGCCTATGGCGCCATCTACTATATGGCCTGCTTCCTGCTTCTGAGCCACTGGGCCATGCTGCACGGCAGCGGGCGGCGGCGCTGGGGCTGGGCCGGTCTGACCGTCGTGCTCAGCGCCCTGGTGTTCTGGGCCAATCCGCAGCGCGCCCTGATTTACTACGGCTTGCCGCTGCTGAGCGCGACCCTGGCCCTGGCCCTGGCCGACCGCGCCGCCGTCCGGCGCGGCCAGGCGGTGCCGCCGCTGCGCCTGCGCTGGCTGGCGGCGCCGGGCGCCGGCCTGGTGCTCGGCAGCGCGCTGCATGGCTACACCCTGCTGCATGTGAATGCCAGCGCCGGCCTGACCAATATGCTGTGGCTCGATTTCAATGGCATGCTCGGCCATCTGCGCGGCACCGTGCTGGGCTTGCTGGCCACCTTCGACGCCCTGCCCGACGCCGGCACGCCGGTGGTGAAGCCGTATGGCGCCTACCAGCTGGCGCGCATGCTGGGCGGCCTGGTGCTGGTCGCGTTGCTGCCCTGGGCCATCGTCAAGTCCTGCGATCCGCGCCAGCGCGCGCGCCTGTTCCTGGGGGTCTTCACGGCCACCGGCCTCGGCCTGACCCTGGTCTTCATGCTCAGCACCACCCTGGTCGACCTCGCTATCCCGGAAGGGGCGGCGCGCTATCTGGTGCCCTTCCTGCTGCTGGCACTGCTGCTCCTGGTCGGCTTGCTGGTCGACCAGCGCGACCTGGCGCCGCGCCTGCGCTGGGCCGGCCTGGGTGCCGTGGCCCTGCTCGCCACCAGCGGACCGTTCGCCTACTTCACCCCCTACCGCGCGTATTTCCCGGCCGTGCCGCCCGCCCTCACCCTGCCCACCGACGCGGTGCAGCTGACCCGCTTCCTCGAAGCGCATCAGCTGCACTATGGCTACTCGACCTTCTGGCTGGCCGGCCGCCTGAGCGTCATCAGCGAGCAGCGCGTGCGCGTGCGCCAGATCGTGCTGCAGGACGGCATGCCGCTGCCGATGCGCTTCCTGTCCTCGAACCGCTGGTACCGTCCCGCCGCCTGGCAAGGCGACACCTTCCTCATGCTGCCCGATGCCCAGGCCCAGGAACTCGACCTGGCCACGCTCGGCAAGCAGGTCGGCGCGCCGCGCCGCATCCTGCATTTCGCCGGCTATACCATCTGGGTCTTTGCCGGCAATCTGGCGCGCCTGCCGGCCTGGAATGACGATGCGCGCAGTCCGCACAAAGTGGCGGTCAGCGCCGCCAGCCCGCACCGCATCGGCCACTTCCAGGCTGAACCGGAAGCGCTGGCGGCCGGCAGCCAGGAAAACGGCTTGCTGTACTTCGGCCCGGCCATCCCCTATCTGCTGCACGGCAGTTATGAAGCCAGCTTCGACCTGGAGGCGGAAGGCGCCAATATCGCCGACTTTGGCAAAGTCGATGTGCTGTCCGGCGATGGCCGGCCGCAGGGCGAAAGCCTGATCCGCCACGCCGGCCGCCAGCAACTGCGCGTGCGCTTTTCGAGCCAGCGGCCGATCTCGAATCTGGAGCTGCGCGTCCTCAAGCAGCCCGGCGGCCAGCTCAAAGTGTATGGCATGGAGCTGCGCCGCGTCAGCGCCCCCTGAACCATGAATTTGCAAGACCAGCCCCCGCGGCTGCAGGAGAACCCAAAGATGCAAGCACACCCCCTGATATCCGTCGTCATCCCGGTCTACCGCGCCGAGAACATGCTCGACGAACTGTACCGCCGCCTGTGCGCGGCATTGGAAACGGTCAGCCCGCAGTTTGAAATCGTGCTGGTCGAGGACTGCGGTCCGGATCGCTCCTGGGACGTGATCGAGCGCCTGGCCGCGGCCGACCCGCGCGTGGTCGGCCTGCAGTTCAGCCGCAACTTCGGCCAGCACTACGGCATCACGGCCGGCCTCGACCACTGCCGCGGCGACTGGGTGGTGGTGATGGACTGCGATCTGCAAGATGCGCCCGAGGAAATCCCGCGCCTCTACCACAAGGCCCAGGAAGGCTTTGACGTGGTGCTGGCCCTGCGCGGCCAGCGCCAGGATCCGCTGCTCAAGCGCGCCACCTCCTGGCTCTACTACCGCCTGTTCAGCTATCTGGCCGATATCGAGATCGATGGCGACAGCGGCAATTTCCGCATCATGTCGCGCACCGTGGTGCGCAACTTCACCCGCATGCGCGAGCAGTTGCGCTTCTTTGGCGGCCATGTGCAGTGGATGGGCTTCCCCACCACCGGCATCGAGGTGCAGCATGCCCAGCGCATGGAAGGCACCTCGAGCTACACCTTCGCCAAGCTGTGGAAGCTGGCGATGGACACCATCATTGCCTATTCCGACAAGCCGCTGCGCATGGCGGCGCGCCTGGGCCTGACCATGGCCACCGGCGCCCTGCTGTTCGGCACCTACCTGCTGCTGCGCTCCTGGTTCCAGGGTTCGCCGATCCCGGGCTGGAGCAGCCTGATCGTCTCGCTCTACTTCCTGGGCGGCCTGATCATCGGCATCCTCGGCATCCTCGGCGTGTACCTGGGTAAGGCCTTTGACGAAACCAAGAAACGCCCGCTCTACATCGTGCGGCGCGCCACCCCCAACACCAGCGTGGACCCGGACTGCGCCCTGCCAGGAGGCCATTAAGATGGATCTGCAACTTTCCCCGCTCGACCAGCAGCGCTTCGGTCCCGTCACCGCCAAGGCCACCCTGGCCGACAGCGACAGCGCGGCGGCCGTGCAAGCCTGGTGCCGCGCCCAGGCCGTGCAACTGCTGATTGCGCGCCTGCCGACTTCGGCCATCGCCCTGACCCAGGCCCTGGAAGCGGGCGGCGCGCGCCTGGCTGACACCCTGGTGTATTACACGCGCAAGGCGCTGGCGGCCAGCGCACCGGACCTGCCCGCCGGCTACCGCTGGCGCCTGGCCACGGCGGCCGACGCCGACGCGGTGGCCGCCCTGGCCGGCCTGACTTTCGCCGGTTATGCCGGCCACTACCATGCCGATGCGCGCCTCGACCGCGCCGCGGCCGACGCCGTCTACGCCGACTGGGCCGCTAATTCCTGCCGCAGCGCGGCCGTGGCCGACGCCGTGATCCTGCTCGAGGCGGCGGACGGCATCGCCGCCTTCGCCACGCTCAAGGACCGCGGCCAGCACGTGTTCGAAGGCGTGCTGTTCGGCGTGCACCCGCAGCACCAGGGACGCGGCCTGTACCACTGCCTGATGCAGCTGTCCCAGCACTGGGCCGCGGCAGGCGGCTTCACCCAGATGCTGGTCTCGACCCAGGTCACCAATCTGTCGGTGCAAAAAGTCTGGTGCCGCCTGGGCTTCGAGCCCTCGGCCAGCTACTACACCTTCCACCAGTGGTTCGATTAAGGAGGGGACGTGAATTACTTGTATATCGTGCTGACCATCGCCTTCACGGTCTTCGGCCAGATCGCCATCAAGACCCAGGTGATGCAGGCCGGCGCGCTGCCGACCGACCCCGCGGGCAAGCTGGAATTCCTGCTGCGCCTGTTACTCAACCCATGGATCATCAGCGCCTTCGCCGCCGCCTTCCTCGCCTCGGTGACGTGGATGGGCGCCATGACCAAGTTCCAGCTCAGCCATGCCTATCCCTTCATGAGCCTGAACTTCGTCATCGTGCTGCTGCTGAGCGCCTGGCTCTTCCATGAACCGCTGTCGATGACCCGCATCATCGGCGTTTCCCTGATCTGTCTCGGCACCGTGATTGCCGCCCAAGGATGATATGAACCCGATTCCCTTTAACAAACCCTTTATGACCGGGCGCGAGCTGTGGTACATCGCCCAAGCCCACACCAATGGCCACCTGTCCGGCGACGGCAGCTTCACCAAGCGCTGCCACGGCTGGCTGGAACAGAATACCGGCAGCGCGCGCGCGCTGCTGACCCACTCCTGCACGGCGGCGCTGGAAATGGCGGCGCTGCTGGCCGAGGTCAAGGAAGGCGACGAAGTGATCATGCCGTCCTACACCTTCGTCTCCACCGCCAATGCCTTCGTCATGCGCGGCGCGGTGCCGGTGTTCGTCGACATCCGTCCCGACACCCTGAACATCGACGAAACCAAGATCGAGGCGGCCATCACGCCGCGCACCAAGGTCATCCTGCCGGTGCACTATGCCGGCGTGGCCTGCGAGATGGACACCATCATGGACATCGCCCGCCGCCACCAGCTGATCGTGATCGAGGATGCGGCCCAGGGCATCATGTCCACCTATAAGGGCCGTCCGCTGGGTTCGATCGGCCATATGGCCGCCTACTCCTTCCACGAAACCAAGAACATCATTTCCGGCGAAGGCGGCGCGCTGCTGGTCAACGACCCGGTCTTCGCCGAGCGCGCCGAGATCATCCGCGAAAAAGGCACGAACCGCAGCCAGTTCTTCCGCGGCCAGGTCGACAAATACACCTGGGTCGATATCGGTTCCTCCTACCTGCCGGGCGAGGTGATCGCCGCCTTCCTGTGGGCGCAGATGGAAGAGGCGGACAGCATCACGGCACGCCGCCTGGCGCTGTGGGACAGCTACCACGAAAAGCTGGCGCCGCTGGAGGCCGCCGGCCTGCTGCGCCGCCCCGTGGTGCCGCCAGGCTGCGTCCACAACGCGCATATGTATTACATCCTGCTCGACTCGCTGGAACAGCGCAGCCAGGTGATCGCCAATCTGAAACGCCAGGGCGTGAATGCGGTATTCCACTATGTGCCGCTGCACAGCGCGCCGGCCGGGCGCAAGATGAGCCGCAGCCATGGCACGATGACGCAGACCGACGCCCTGTCGGACCGCCTGCTGCGCCTGCCGTTATGGGTCGGCCTGGAGCCGGAGCTGGAGAAGGTGGTCAGCGCGCTGAAAGAAGCGCTGTAAGACGGCGCACAGCGGGCCCGGCCCGCTGGCGCTCAGGGCTGGCGCGTGGACCGCTGTCCGGGCGCCGGCTGGGCCAGATAGGCAAAACGCTTTTGCTCGATCCGGCCCTTGGTCACGGTATCGAGAATCAGGCCGCAGCACAGTAGCAGCATGCTGAACAGGCCGATGCCGGTGCACAGCACGGCCGTCGGCAGGCGCGGCACCAGGCCGGTGGCCAGATACGTCAACAGTAGCGGTGTGGCCAAGCCCAGCGCCAGCAACATGAACGCCAGCGCGCCCAGCGCATAGAAATGCAGCGGCTTCTCGTTCTTGAACAGCTTGAGGATCATCAAGAGGATGCGGGCGCCGTCGCGGTAGGTATTCAGCTTGCTGAACGAGCCCTCCGGCCGCGCCCGGTACACCGTGGGCACTTCGGCCACCGGCATGCGCAATTCCAGCGCATGCACGGTCAGCTCGGTTTCCGTTTCAAAGCCGGCCGAATGGGCGGCAAAGGATTTGGCATAGCGGCGCGAGAACAGGCGGTAGCCCGACAGCATATCGCCGAAAGTATTGCCGAACACCAGGCCCACGCAGCCGGTCAGCAGGCGGTTGCCGAAGCGGTGGCCGAAGCGGTAGGCGGCCTGCTCCTCGCTGACGCGGCTGCCCACCACCATGTCCAGGCCTTCGTTGAGCAGTTTTTCCACCAGTTGCGGCGCCACGCTGGCGTCATAGGTATCGTCGCCATCGACCATGATGTAGATGTCGGCGTCGACATCGGCAAACATGCGGCGGATCACATTGCCCTTGCCCTGCAGCGGCACGCGGCGCACGATGGCGCCGGCCGCCGCGGCCACCGCCACGGTGGCATCGGTGGAATTATTGTCGAAGACATAGACCGGCACGCCCGGCAGGCAGGCGTGGAAGTCGCGCACGATGGCGCCGATGGTCAGCGCCTCGTTATAGCAGGGAACGATGACGGCGATGCGGTGTTGGTCGGACATGGACACAGTCGTTGGGCAGAAGCGGCGCGGGTCCGGCCCGTCCGCATACGAGGGAACGCTGCCGATCCCCGAAGCAGCCGGCGCATCGCCGGCCGGCTTCCGGCGGCAGCCCCGGCTTAGGCCTTGGGCAGGCCGCCCAAGAGCGCCGCCAGCTTGGCCTTGGGCTTGGCGGCCGGCAGCGGCGCGCTGGCGGCCGGCGCCGCGCTGCGGCTCGGCTCATACGGCTTCAGGAACCAGGGGTCGACCTTCTCGCGGCGCGGGCCGGGACCGCCCACACCACGGCCGCGTTCGCGTTCGCCACCCGGCGCGCGCTCGGCGCCGCCCCGTTCGCCGCGGCTGCGGTCGGCTTCCGAACCACGGCGCGCGCGGCGCTCGCCATGACGCTCGTCGCCGCCATGGCTGCCCGGCGCAAAGCCCTGCAGTTCGGCGCGGCGGATGGTCTGCTTGATCAGTTTCTCGATATCGGTCAGCAGGCGCTCGTCCTTGTCCGAATAGATCGAGATGGCGTCGCCCGAGGCGCCGGCGCGGCCGGTGCGGCCGATGCGGTGCACATAGTCTTCAGCGTTGTACGGCAGGTCGTAGTTGACCACGCACGGCAGGTCGGAGATATCGAGACCGCGCGCCGCCACGTCGGTGGCCACCAGCACATCGATTTCACCCTTCTTGAAGGCGTCCAGCGCGGCCATGCGTTCCTGCTGGCTCTTGTCGCCGTGGATGGCCGTGGCTTTCATGCCCTCTTGCTCCAGGCCGCGCGCCAGGCGCGAAGCGCCGATCTTGGTATTCGAGAACACGATCACCTGCTTCAGCTCGCGCTGGCGCAGGATGTGGGCGACGGCATCGCGCTTGTGCTCTTCGGCCACCTTGTACACCACCTGGGTCACCTTGTCGGCCGTGGCATTGCTGCGCGCCACCTCGATCGAGACCGGATTGTTGAGGAAGCTGTTGGCCAGCTTCTTAATCTCGGGCGAGAAGGTGGCCGAGAACATCAGGTTCTGGCGCGCCTTGGGCAGCAGGTTGATGATGCGCTGCAGGTCGGGCAGGAAGCCCATATCGAGCATGCGGTCGGCCTCGTCCATGACCAGCATCTGCACCTGGCCCAGGCTGACGGTCTTCTGCTCCACGTGGTCGAGCAGGCGGCCCGGCGTGGCGATGACGATTTCGATGCCGCTGCGCAGGGCGGCCGTCTGCGGCTTCATGTCCATGCCGCCGAACACCACGGTCGAGCGCAGCGGCGTATGCTTGCAATAGGCTTTGACATTGTCGGCCACCTGCACCGCCAGTTCGCGGGTCGGGGTCAGCACCAGGGCGCGCACCGGATGGCGCGCCGGCGACATGCTGCTATTGGCATGGGCCAGCAGCAGCTGGATAATCGGCAGCGAGAAGCTGGCCGTCTTGCCGGTGCCGGTCTGGGCCGCGCCCATGACGTCGCGCCCTTGCAGCACGACCGGGATGGCCTGGGCCTGGATCGGCGTCGGATGGGTGTAGCCCTGCTCGGTCAGCGCGCGCTGGATATCCGGCGACAGGCCGAAGTCGGAAAAGCGGACTTGCGCCGGGGCGGCAGCGGCGCCCTCCGGCGCCAGGGTGATCTCGGTGTCAGACATATTCGTGGTCGGCCATTCAGCGATGGCCATCTTTCTTCAGGAAAACAACAATTTGCGCGAGCAAAGGCCGCGGCGGCCAACCCTGGATGATACCTGTTTCAGCAGCCCTTCGCACAAAAACGAGGGATTTTGCTGGAAAATCTTGCAAATTAAGACAATATAAGCGTCCCATGGCCCCCAAATCCTCCCCGCCCACGCCCGCCGATCCCCGTCCCGCCGCCCCGCCACGCCCGGATGCCGACGAATGCTGCCGCGGCGGCTGCGACTGGTGCGTGCTCGACGAATACGAGGCCCAGCTCGAGCGTTACCGGCGCGCCCTGGCCGAATGGCAGGCGCGCCAGGCGTCCTGAAGTCCGGCCCGGGGCGCTGGCCGCTTAGCTGCGCTGGCGCATCGCTTCGTTGATTTTCTTGTCGGTGTTGTACTGGCTGAGCGAATACACCGCCCAGATGGCGGCCGGAATCCAGCCCAGCACGGTCAATTGCAGCAGCAGGCAGATAATGCCGGCGACAGGACGGCCGATGGTGAAGAAGGCCAGCCAAGGCAGGAACAGGGCAATCAGAAGGCGCATAAAAGTAATCCAGAAAATCCCGTGACGCGGGAACGTCTTAAGCGGTTGCTCGCGGAAATTGTACAAACAGAATTGCCAGAAGGGAAATTTTGTTTTATCCGCCCCTGCAACAGGGTACGCCAGCGTACCGACGCGGCGGCGCAGCCGGTCCATGCTGGGCTGCCATGACGCCCGCCCCGCCCGCCCCTTCCGCTGCCGCCGACACGCCCAAAGCCGGCGCCGGCCTGCTCGACCAGCTTGGCCCCGGCCTGATTACGGGCGCGGCCGACGACGATCCCAGCGGCATCGCCACCTATTCCCAGGCCGGCGCCCAGTTCGGCTTCGGCCTGCTGTGGACCATGCTGCTGACCTATCCGCTGATGGTGGGCATCCAGATGGCCAGCGCCAGCATCGGCCGGGTCAGCGGGCGCGGCCTGGCCGGCAATATGCGGCGCCACTGCCCGCCGTGGCTGCTGCACAGCATCGTGCTGCTGCTCCTGTTCGCCAACACCATCAATATCGCCGCCGACATCGCCGCCATGGGCGAGGCGGCGCGCCTGGTGCTGGGCGGACGCCCCCAGCTGTATGCCCTGGGTTTCGGCCTGCTCTCGCTGCTGCTGCAACTGCTGCTGCCCTACCAGCGCTATGCGCGCCTGCTCAAATGGCTGACCCTGGCCCTGCTGGCGTATATGGCGACGGTGCTGGTGGTGCAGGTGCCCTGGGGTGCGGCCCTGCGCGCGGCCCTGCTGCCGCAACTGGTGTGGGAGCGCGGCTACCTGACCACGGTGGTGGCCCTGTTCGGCACCACCATCAGTCCCTATCTCTTCTTTTGGCAAGCGGCACAGGAAGTCGAAGAGCTGCGCGCCGATCCGGCCGCCGCCCCGCTGCGCCAAACACCCCAGCATAGCGCGGCCGAGCTGCGCCGCATCCGCCTCGACACCCTGGTCGGCATGGGCTTTTCCAATCTGGTGGCCTTGTCCATCATGCTGACCACGGCCGTCACCCTGCATGCCCAGGGCGTGCGCGCGATCACGTCCTCGGCCCAGGCCGCCGCCGCGCTGCGCCCGCTGGCCGGCGAGCTGGCCTTCGCCCTGTTCAGCCTGGGCATCATCGGCACCGGCCTGCTCGCCATTCCCGTGCTGGCCGGCTCGGCCGCCTATGCGGTGGCGGGCGCCTTCAACTGGCGCAGCAGCCTGGCACTGCGGCCGCGCGCGGCGCGCAAGTTCTACGCCATCATCGCCGCCGCCACGCTGGCCGGCGTCGGCATCGGCTTCCTGCCCATCGATCCCATCCAGGCCCTGTACTGGAGCGCCGTCATCAACGGCGTGATTGCCGTGCCCATCATGGCGGTGACGATGCTGCTGGCGGGCCGGCCCGCCGTCATGGGGCCGCTGCCGCTGGCGCCCTGGCTGCGCGTGCTGGGCTGGTTGTGCACGGCGGCCATGGCGCTGGCGGTACTGGCGATGCTGCTCACATCGGGCTAAGCTGTACAGCAATCCCATCCACCGGAGCCGACCATGCCGAACCGCCTCGCCTGCACGCTTGCCGCCTGCCTGCTGCTGCTACCGGCCGCGCGGGCCGAGGAGCGCAGCTTCCCGCCCGCAGCGCGCAAGGGCGTACTGACGCCGGGCTATTTTCCGGAAGTGGAAATCGACGGCCGCCTGCGCCGCCTGGCACCGGCCGGGCGCATCTTCAACCAGGACAATCTGATCGACACCCCGGCCACGCTGCGCGGCCGCCACCTGCCCATCGCCTACACCGAAGACCGCGACGGCCTGATCGACCGCATCTGGCTGCTCAGCCGCGAGGAGGAAGGGCGCAAGCTGAAAGTGAACGCGCCGCCGCGCTAGCGGCTGCCTGGTGCGCCGTCGTCCTCGGCACGCAGCTGCAAGCCAGGCAGACGGGCGATGAAGGCGTCCACGCCGGCCGTGTAGGCGCCGGACTTGCCCAGCAGCAAATTCAAGTCGCGGTGGCTGAGCTTTTGCTCCAGCACGTCGGCGATGATGCCCAGCGTGCGGGCGCGGCCGGCGAAGGCCTGGGCCTGGGCGCAAGCCTGCTCGCGCAACAGCGAGCACACCAGCAGCAGCGGCCGCACCTCGTGCGCCCCATCGAGCGCATGGTAGGGCGACAGGCTGCGCCAGGTGGCCGGATGCTTGCCGAACGCCTGGTCGTACAGGCGCAGATGGCGCTGCTCCATCAGCGCCACCAGATCGTAGGCCGCGCTGTCGAGCGCGATGGTGCCGAGCCAGGGCGCGCAACCCGCCTCCGACACCAGGGCCGGGCGCGCCGCCAGCAGCGTCGCCAGATGCGCGCCGGCCGAGTGGCCCATCAGCACGAACTGCCTGCGGTCCGCGCCCCAGGACGCCGCCATGCCCTGGGCCGCCGCCAGCGCGCGCGCCACGTCGCGCACCTGCTCCAGCGGCTCGGCCTGCGGCAGCAGGCGGTAATCGGCCACCACCACCACATAGCCCAGGGCCGTGAAATGCGGCACCTTGTTTTCCAGCACGGCCGCCTCGCTCTTGCTGCCGCTGCGCCAGGCGCCGCCATGCACCATGAACAGCACCGGGCCGCGCGGCTGGGCCGGCAGATAGACATCGAAGCGCTGGCGCGGCAGCTCGCCATACGCGATATCGCGCAGCACGCGAGCGCCGCCGCCCTCTTCCTGGCCGTGCGCGGGCGCACCGTGGCGCGCCGCCTGCGCCAGCCCGCTGCTCAAACCAAGCGCCAAAAACAGTGCAAACAGGCGCATGACGTTGCTGATGAGCGACATTCCCCAGCGCCCATTCCAGCGCCTCGAACGCGGCAAATTACACACATTCTCACTCTGCGGCGATGGTGATTTTTCGATAGTTTCCATAGAGAAATCGCAAGTTCTTCGTTGCAATGACTGATGCTCTCACGCTAGGATCATTCCAACGGCCCTTCTGACGCCGGCCACATCTGCGCAGCCCCCGACCCTGCCTGCCACCACACATATGAATGGGTGCAATATGAACAAACATACTCGCAAGGCAAGACTCTTGGCAACCGCCGCCGCATTCGTGCTGGCCGGCGCAGCACAGGCAGGCACCATCGGCGCCGCCTCGCTGGACGACGTGACCCTGGGCGGCAGCACGAACGCCTACTGGTCCGACGCCCTGAACTACTATGGCAGCAATCCCGGCAACGATGCCAACAGCTTCGCCGCCGCCTTCGCCGGCTACGGCAGCGGCGCCTGGAGCCTGCTGGGCACGGCGCAAGGCAATTCCTTCACCGTCGTCAACAGCGCCTTCAACTACAGCTTTAGCAAGAATGCCGGCAACCAGGACGGCACCTGGTCCATCACCAATCTGGGCGCGGCGGTCGTGCTCGACCTCGCCTTCTCCATGCACACTGGCGACGCCGGCACCGCCTTCCTGTTCGACAACCAGGTGATTGGCGCCGGCCAGACCCTGCAAGGCAGCTGGAAGATCGAATGGCTCAACAACGCCGGCAAGATCCCCAACTTCTCCAATATGAACCTGTTCAGCCGCGACCTCGGTAGCGCTGCCGGCGCGGGCGCCGCTGCCGCCATCGCTGCCGTTCCCGAACCGGCGACCTGGGCCATGTTCCTGGCCGGCCTGGGCGGTATCGGCCTGAGCCTGAAGCGCAGCCACCCGGCGCGTGCCAAGAAAAAAGCATAGCAACAACAATAGCCAGTAGTAAGCTAGCCCGGATGACCCCATCCGGGCTTTTTTTCGTGGGAAGTTTGCGCCAAATCAAACAATGTCCACCCTGGTGTCAGGCACTGGGATAGGACATTTTTTGCGCTAGATCAAACAATGTCCGCCTCTGGTGCCTGACACCAGGGTGGGACATTGTTTGCGGCAGATCAAAGGAAGATGATGAGGGCGGCGATGCCGACGATCAGGCCGAGCTTGGTGAGCTTGTAGACGGTCTTGTTCCAGGCTTTGAAGCGGCGGCGGTACTTGCCGGCGTAGAAGGAGACGCGGAACAGCTTGCTGACCAGGCCGACCTGGTCGCCGCTTTCGTTGGGCGAGGCGGCCGCCGTCATCAGGGTGCGGCCGAGGAAGCGGTTGACCGCTTGCGCCCAGCCAAAACGCATCGGCCGTTCGACGTCGCAGAACAGGATGATGCGATCGCTCTCGCTGCCGTTGATGGCCCAGTGGATATAGGTTTCGTCGAACATCACGCCGACGCCGTCGCGCCAGCTGTGGCGCTCGCCATCGACGTCGATGAAGCAGCGGTCGTCGTTGGGCGTGGCCAGGCCGAGGTGGTAGCGCAGCGAGCCGGCGAAGGGGTCGCGGTGCGGGTTGAGCTTGCCGCCCGGCGGCAGCTCGGCGAACATGGCCGCTTTCACGCTCGGGATGCTTTGCAGCAGGGCGAAAGTTTGCGGGCACAGCTGTTCAGCCGAAGGGTGGCTGGCGTCATACCATTTCAGGTAGAAACGCTTCCAGCCGTTCTTGAAGAAGGAGTTGAAGCCGGCGTCGTCGTTCTGTGCCGACGCCTTGATCTTTTGCAGACGCAGCAGATTCTCGGCTTCGGCACGGATCACTTGCCAGTTCTGCTGCAGCGGTTCGAGTTCCTTGAAATCGGCCACCTGCAGCCAGGGCGTGGACGGCACTTTGGAGAACCAGTGCATGAAGATATTGATCGGCGCCATGAACGACGAGTGGTCGAACAGTTGGCGGCCGAACGGCAGGCGCACTTTGCCGCGGAAGTGGATGTGCAGGACGGAGAGCGCGTAAAAAGCAACAATTGCCCATTTCATGGTGCAACCTCGTTTCGGATTCCAAACCGGGCATTTTATCTCAGCTCGGCCGGGGTGGGGCCGGCGCCTGTCTCATTGCAAAGAAAGTACTAACAAAATAACAAGTATGATAGCCTTTCTAACAGGAAAACACTTTCCATCATTTAAAGGAGGTTGCTGCGATGACCCACTCTATCCACAATTCCGTTATGGATGCGATAGGTAACACGCCTCTCGTCCGTTTGTCGCGCCTGTTCGGCGAGAGTGCCGAAATCGTGGCCAAACTGGAATACATGAATCCCGGCGGCAGCATCAAGGACCGCATGGTGCGGCATATGCTCGCGCGCATGCCGGCCGGCCGCCAGCGCGTGGTCGAAAGCTCGTCCGGCAACACCGGCGCGGCGCTGGCCATGGCCAGCGCCGTGCATGGCCTGCAATGCGATGTGACCGTGCCGGGCAAGACCAGCGTGGAAAAGGTCAAGCGCATCCAGGCTTACGGCGCCCAGGTGCACGTCTGCGCCGCCGACGTGCCGGAGAAGGATGTGCGCAGCTACTACGCGGTGGCCGAAGCGCTGGCGGCCGAACACGGCGCCTACCATCTGGACCAGTACCGCTCCGAGCTGAACCGCCAGGCCCACTATGCCGACACCGCGCCCGAGCTGTGGCAGCAGCTCGACGGCCAGCTCGACTACTTCGTCTGCGGCATCGGCTCGGGCGGCACCATTTCCGGCATCGGCCGCTATCTGAAGGAGCGCAATCCGCGCATCACCGTGATCGGCGTCGAGCCGCGCCATTCGGCCTACCGCAAGCTGGTGACGGACGCGCCGCAAAGCGGCGAGTTCCGCAGCGCCATCGAGGGCGTGGGCAAGAGCGCGCCCTCGCTCGCCTTCGATCCGGCGGCGGTGGATGATGTGGTCCAGGTGAGCGATGAGGAAGCGCTGGAATACTGCCAGCTGCTGGCGCGCCGTGAAGGTATCCTGGCGGGCGGCTCCAGCGGCTGCGTCAGTGCCGGCATCGCCCAGCTGCTGCCGCGCCTGGCCGGCGCGCGCGTGGCCACCATCTTCCCCGACTCGGGCGTCTACTACCTGTCCAAATACTTTTGAGGCGCCACCGCGCCGCTCAGGCCTGGCCCCACAGCGCCCGCGCCTCGGCAGCCAGCAACTCGGGCCTTTCCTCCGGCCAGAACAGCTTGCTGCCCGGCAGGCGGCGCAGGCCGCGTCCATTGCCGAAAGCCTGCTCGAAATAGCGCGCGCTGGCGGCGCTGAAAATATCGTCGGCCTCGCCCCACAGCACGCGCACCGGCACCCGGCTGGCTTTCAGCGCGGCGCTGATGCCCTGCAGCGAATTACGCTCCAGCGCCACGGCATAAGCATGCATCTGCGCCTTGCGTTGCGGGCTGCTGACCAGCGGGCCGAGATAGCATTCCAGCGCCTCGTCGCTGGGATGGGCCGGATCGGCGTAGCACATGCCGCCGATGCCTTGCGCGCTGCGCGCCAGCGCCTTGTCGGCCAGCCAGGGCTGGAACCACTGGTCGGCGAAGGTGCCGGCCTTGGCCAGTTCGATCACCGGCGCCAGCGCGGCGGGCGGGCATTCCGGCTCGCTGTCGCAATTGGTCAGCAGCAGGCTGCGCACGCGCTGCGGGTAGCGCACCATGAAAAGCTGGGCGACGGCGCCGCCGCTGTCGTTGGCGATCAGGTCCACGCTCTCGATCTGCAAGCGGTCGAGCAGTTCAGCCAGCATCGCCACCTGCTCCTGCGGCGCCATGCCCTGGCCCGGCGCCACTTCGGTATAGCCCAGGCCGAGAAAGTCGGGCGCGACGCAGCGTCGGTACGGCGCCAGCAGCGGCAGCGCGCCGCGCCACTGGAAGCTGTTCAGTGGAAAGCCATGCAGGAACAGGGCCGCCGGGCCGCTGCCTTGCTCGAGATAGGCGATGCGGCCGAAGCGGGTCGGCTGGAAGCGGCGCGCGGCGTGGAAGGCGGCGGCGTCCAGCGGCTGCCCTGCTTTGCCCGCTGGCGCGGCCAGCGCCGGCAACGCCGTGGCGGCGACGGCGCCGCCAGCCAATGTCAGGAAATGTCTGCGGTCCATGCTGTGCTCCTTGTGTGGAATAGGTGAACACATTATTGGCGCGCCAGGTCATGCGCTCAATAACCTCGGAGGTCATGGCGACCCGCACCCGGCCGCGCTAAGATAAGCCGCATGAAAACCCATGACGCCCCCCTCGCCCCCGCCCGTATCGGCATCCTGCTGCGCGAATGGCGCGCGGCGCGGCGTCTGAGCCAGCTCGATCTGGCGCTCGATGCCGAACTCTCGGCCCGCCACCTGAGCTATATCGAAACCGGCAAGGCCCAGCCCAGCCGCGAGGTGCTGGGCCGGCTGGCCCAGGCCCTCGACATGCCGCTGCGCGAGCGCAATGCGCTGCTGGTGGCGGCCGGCTATGCGCCGCACTATCCCGAATCGGCGCTCGGCGCGCCGGCTATGGCGCGCATCGAGCAAGCCATCGGCCTGATGCTGAAACAGCAGGAACCCTATCCCGCCTTCCTCTTGAACCGCTACTGGGACATCGTGGCGGCCAACGGCGCCGCGCTGCGCCTGAACCGCTTCCTGCTCGATGGGCGCGACAGCCCACACCGCAATATGCTGCGCCACGTCTTCGATCCGCAGGACTTGCGCGCCGTGCTGGCCAATCAGGCGGAAGTGGCGGGCGATCTGCTCGGCCATCTGCACGCCCTGGTCGCGTCGTCGCCGGGCGATGCCAAGGCGCGCGCCCTGCTCGACGAGGTGCTCGCTTATCCCGGCGTGCCACAGCGCTGGCGCCAGCGCGAACCGGGCGCCGCGCCGGCCCCGCTGCTGAGCACCGTCTTCCACAAAAATGGCCAGGAGCTGCGTTTTTTCTCCACCATCACCACCTTCGGCACCCCGCGCGACGTCACCCTCGACGAGCTGCACATCGAATCCTGCTTCCCGCTGGATGAAGCCACGGCCACTTTCTGCCAGACGCTGGCGCGCTCCGAATAAATACCGGTTTGCCGCCGGCGGCCGCGTGGATAAAACGGTTTTTATTGCAATTGCGGCAAATTTGCAACTAAACTAAATAAAATCATTGCGGATACATTTTCACCCATGCGAAATTAAGGGCTCCCAAATCATGGGAGGCATGCTGCGTCAATTGCATAACAATAGTAAATGACCGTCCTGCCGATTGGATTAAATGATTCCAAATAAAAAAGGAGACAAGCATGAAAAAACAGAAGCTGGTTTTGCTGGCAGTGAGCATGGGCCTGGGTATCGGTTTATCGCAGAGCGCATTCGCCCTGCCTGATCCGGACTGGTGTCTGGAACTGATGAGCGAGTGCCGCGATGGCGGCGAATGGGCTTGCAACTTGTTCCGCACCTACTGCCACGGCTAAGCGCATTCAGCCACACCTCCCACCGGCCCCTGCGGCGCGCATGCAGGGGCTTTTTATTTGTGCCATCAGGCATCGCCATTCTTTGTCGGACGCTCTACAATACAGCCTGTATTCCATCCACAATTAAAGGGCAGGCAGCATGGCAGGCAGACCAAGAGAATTTGACCGCGACACCGCGCTGAAGCAGGCGCGTGATGTGTTCTGGACGCATGGTTATGAAGGCACGGCCCTGTCCGATCTGGTCGAAGCCCTGGGCATCGCCTCGGCCCGTATCTATGCCGCTTTCGGCTCCAAGGAGGCGCTGTTCCGCGAAGCGGTCGCGCTGTACGAGGCTGAGGAAGGCAGTTTCGCCCACCACGCGCTGAGCAAGGAAGGCAGCAGCGCACGGGAAGCCATCGAACGCATGCTGAGCGAGGCGGCCGAACTGTATACGCGGCGTGGCAAGCCGAAAGGCTGCATGGTCGTCAGCGCTGCCACCAATTACAGCAGCAGCAATGAAGCCGTGATGACCTGGCTGGCCGAACACCGGCAGCAGCGCACGGTGACCATCGTGGAACGCATCCGCCAGGCTGTGACCAGCGGCGAATTGCGCGCCGATACCGATGCCGCGGCGCTCGGTGATTTCTATGCCGCCCTGCTGCATGGCCTGTCGGTGCAGGCACGCGACGGCGTGCCGCGCAGCCGTTTGCTGGCCCTGATTCCACCCGCCATGAGCGTGCTGGCCGCCAGCGCCAAGCGCTAACAACTGCTGGCATGAAAAAAGGCTCTTCGCAGGAAGAGCCTTTTGTTTTTTATGCCGCTTTATTCACCGCGCAGGAAAGGCAGCAGCTCGGCCAGGAAGTCGAGCGGGCTTTCTTCCGTCACGAAGTGGCCGCAATCGGGCAGGATGGCGCCGCGCAGATCGGGCGCCAGCTTCTGCATGGTCAGCAGGGGCGCGTCGCGCGTCGCATGCTCGGCCCCCAGCGCCAGCACCGGCATGGGCAGCGGCGTTTCGGCGCGGCGCAGATTCTGCTCGATGGTCTGCGGAATGGCGCGGTAGTAGGCGAAGCCGGCACGCAGCGCCCCCGGCGCGGCATAGGCTTCGGCATACACCTCGAAGGCCACCGCATCGCGCCGGTAGGACCATTTGTCGAACATGAAGGACAGGTATTCCCGCTCGCGGCCCTGGATCAGCGCCTCGGGCAGGTCGCGCACCTGGTTGAACATGAAGTGCCACAGGAAGATGTTGTGCTCGGGCGGCACGAAGATCGAGGGTGCCGGTGCCAGGCCGGGGATCACGGCCTCGGTCAGCGCCATCCGCTCCACCGCCTGCGGATAGTCGCTGGCCAGCGCATAGCCTATCCACATGCCGATATCGTGGCCCACCACGGCATAGCGTTCGTGGCCCAGCTGCTGCATTACCTCATGCAGGTCGGCAGCGGCGGTGCCGGTGTCGTAGCCATCCAGCGGACGGTCGGAGTGGCCGATGCCGCGCGGGTCGACGGCGATGGCGCGGAAGCCCGATGCGGCCAGCGCGCGCATCACGTGGCGCCAGGTGTACCAGGTCTGCGGCCAGCCCGGGATCAGCAGCACCGGCTTGCCTTCGCCGACGCTGACGTGGTGGATGCGGCCGGCCGCCGTGCGTGCATAGCCGTGGGTGAATTCAGTTGTCATGTCTTGTTCCGTTTTCTGTTGTTGCAGCGGGAGATTCATGCGATCCCCAGCAGGCGGTTGATCTCTTGCTGCGTGATGCCGGCGCCGGCGAAATCGTCGAACACCTTGTCCGTCACCTGGATGATGTGCTGGTTGATGAAGTCCACGCCTTCGCGCGCGCCGTCCTCCGGCTGCTTCAGGCAGCACTCCCACTCCAGCACGGCCCAACCCGAGTAGCGGTACTGCGCCAGCTTGGAGAAGATGCCTTTGAAGTCCACCTGTCCGTCGCCCAGCGAGCGGAAACGGCCGGCGCGTTCGGTCCAGTTCTGGTAGCCGCCGTAGATGCCCTGCCGGCCGCTCGGATTGAACTCGGCATCCTTCACATGGAACATGCGGATGCGCTCGTGGTAGATGTCGATATAGTCCAGGTACTTGAGCTGCTGCAGCACGAAGTGGCTGGGATCGAACAGGATGTTGCAGCGTTCATGGCCACCCACGCGATCCAGGAACATTTCAAAGGTGGCGCCGTCGTGCAGGTCTTCGCTCGGGTGGATTTCGTAGCACAGGTTCACACCCTGCTCATCGCAGACATCGAGGATGGGCTTCCAGCGCCGCGCCAGTTCGTCGAAGGCGGTTTCCACCAGCCCCTGCGGACGCTGCGGGAACGGGAAGAAATATGGCCAGGCCAGCGCGCCGGAGAAGGTGCCCATCTCGCTCAGGCCGAGACGGCGCGACGCCTTAGCCGCCAGCTTGACCTGCTCGATCGCCCAGGCGCTGCGCTGCGCCGGCTTGCCGCGCAGCTCGGGCGGCGCGAAGCCGTCGACCAGCGCATCATAGGCCGGGTGCACCGCCACCATCTGGCCCAGCAAATGGGTCGACAGCTCGCTGACTTCCAGCCCGCGTTCGGCCAGCATGCCTTTCACGTCATCGCAGTAGGCCTGGCTCTCGGCCGCTGTTTCCAGATCGAACAGGCGGCGGTCCCAGGCCGGCACCTGCAAGCCCTTGAAGCCCAGATCGCCGGCCCAGGCGGCAATGCCGGACAGGCTGTTGAACGGCGCCGCATCGCCGGCAAACTGCGCCAGGTGCAGGCCCGGGCCCTTCATGGTTCCAATCGCAGACATGAGTTTTCTCCTTCATTGTTTGTCGAACGACAAATAATACACCAGAGCGCAACAAGGTCAAAGAATTTTTTAACGATCGACAAATAATAATGAAGGGAGAGGCGTGCCGCGCGGGGCGGCGGAGGCGCAGGCCAAGAACCGGCGGCGCTGGAATTTTCCTCGGGAAAAATGAGAATAATTGGTATTTTGTATTGCTTAAATAAAAATAAATAATGCTATGATGGTTGCAGCGTAGCAAGGGAAAAGCTGACCGCCCCCTTGATCCGCCAACTCAGTTCATTGTGCAATCCAATAATCCATAAAGGCGACAAATGAATAAACTGAAGAAAGCCCTGCTGGTCCTCAGCGTAGGAACGGGCCTGGGCCTGGGTGTGTCGTATGCAGCGTGGGCCGTGACCCCGGAAGCCTGTGAGCGTTATAGCGAGGAGTGCCAGGAAGGCAATCTGCAATCCTGCCAAAACTATCGTAAATACCATTGCGACCGCCTTATTCCGCCACCAGGCTACGGCAACAACTAAGCCCGATTCAGCGCAGGCTGATCCGCAAGCCCTTGTCTTCGCGCAAGGGCTTTTCTTTGGCTGGCACGGACGGCAGGTTATTTGGGATATAATGAAACCAGACTAACCATCCTCACCAAGGAGGCAGCCATGACCAGCGCCCTCAAGCCTCTGGACAGAACCGCTATGCAAACCCTGAGCGGTACGCCGGCCAATGTGCGTAACCAGCTAAACCAGGTTCGCGCCCCCTATGTGGTGGCCGTCACCTTGCCCGAGACCAGCGATAGCGAAGCCAGCCGCTTGAGCGAGCTGTTTTCCAAGGTCGCCCTGCTGGCCCGGCAAATCATGGCCAGCCGCCATGAAGAACGGCTGGCAACCCTGGTCGAGGCCTTGCTGCCCGACACTGTGCCGACCCCGAATGAATTGAAGGAAGTGACGATGCTGGCCCAGGCCCGTTCGGCCGTGCTGGCCAGCGGCGACTGGATGAGCGCCGCCGACATCGCCCGGGCGGCCGGCTTCAGCGCCAGCAATCCCAGTGCCCAGCCCAATAAATGGAAACGCGATGGCAGCATTTTTGCGCTGCGCCACCAGGGCAACGATTATTTCCCCAGCTATGGACTGGGAGCGGACCACCGTCCGCTGAAACCGCTGGCCCAGGTACTGGCCGTGTTCGGCGCAGCCAAGGATGGCTGGGGTTTGGCTTACTGGTTCATGTCGGCCAACAGTTTTCTCGGCGGGCTGCGTCCGCAAGACTTGCTGGCCAGCGCGCCCGAACGCGTGCTGGCCGCCGCCCACGACGAGATGGAGGCCGTGGCCCATGCCTGAGGCCGGCATGACCGGTGCCCCGCCCGCACAGCTGCATCTGGCCGTGACCGTCTGGAAACAAGGAGAACTGCTGCATCGCGTGCACCAGGACAAATACGCGGCTGATCAGTTCAATCCCGGCCTGGCCGGCAACGCCCGCTTCAGCCCGATCCAGGATGCCCAGGGCCATCCCATTCCCACCCTGTACGGCGGCGCCAGCTTTGCCTGCGCGGTCATGGAAACCGTGTTTCACGACATCCCCTTTGGCGCCGGGCTGAAGACCTTCGACAAGGCCAAGCTGGCCGGCCAGCTGCATGCCCAGCTGCGGCCCGAAGGCGATCTACTGCTGGCCGATTTGAGCAGCAAGGCGCTGCGCCACCTCGGCATCGAGCGCAAGCAATTGATCGACACGGAAAAAGACCAGTACCCGTTCACGCGTCCCTGGGCGGCCGCCATCCATGCCCAGCGCCGCGATCTGCAAGGTCTATGCTGGACTTCGCGCCAGGACGATGAGGCGAAAGCCGTGATGCTGTTCGGCGACCGCATCGCGCCCGGCCTGCTGCAAGCGGCCGCGCCCTCGCGCAGCCTGAGCGGCGACCAGGAAGCCTATGGCGAATTGCTCGACCTGGCGGCCCTGATCGGCGTGCTGATCGTGCCGGGCCGGCAAGGCAGCGACGCCCGCTAAGTTTTGATTATTTATTGGGTGGGGTGGTGGGCAGGCGCAGCAGGTAAATCGTGACGCCGATAGCGATCAGCCCCAGCAAGACCTGCAAGGCCAGGAAACGCACGCGGTACATGGAGTACAGCATCGAGGGCCACATCATACCGATCGCCAGAATCTTGCCGCGCAAGGGAATGCCGCGCCCATCCTCGTAATCGCTGAGGAATTTGCCGAATGTCGGATCGTTGCGCAGGCGCTGGTGCAGGCGCGTCGAACTACGCGCAAAGCAGGCCGAGGCCAGCAGCAGAAAGGGCGTGGTCGGCAGCAAAGGCAGGAAAGCGCCCAGGATGCCGAGCGCGACTGAAATACAGCCGATGGTGATAAGCAGGATTCTCATGAGATAACGCTAGTGTAACCGCTCGCGCCGTTTGCGCTACATCAAACAATGTCCAACCCTGGTGCCTGACACCAGGGTTGGACATTTGTTGAGGAAGATCAAAGGGGGGTGGTTGCCATAAGGTCGGGTTCGGAGCTGAACAGGGTGGTGGCCCAGGCGGCAAAGGCTTTCAGCTTGGAGGTGCTGGCGCGGCCCTGCGGGTAAACCAGGGAAATCGGCAGCGCAGTGGGCGGCGCGTCGGCCAGCAATTCCACCAGCTCGCCGCGCGCCAGATGGCCGCGCACCAGATAGGCGCCGGGCTGGATCAGGCCCAGCCCCTGCAGGCCGCAGCTCAGATACGCGTCGGCATCGTTGATGGCTACGGCGCCGCGCATATCGACCCGCTGCACGGCGCCCTCCACCACGAACTCCCAAGGGAAAGGGCGGCCGGTGCGGCCGGAATAGTGCAGCACGGCGCGGTGCTGGGCCAGCGCATCCAGTGTGGCCGGCCTGCCGTGCGCCGCCAGATAGGCCGGCGTGGCGCACGTCAGGAAGCGCATGCTGCCGATGCGGCGCGCCACCATGGCCGAATCCTGCAGCTCGCCGACGCGGATGGCGCAATCAATGCCCTCGCGCGTCAAGTCCACCAGACGGTCGCCCAGGCCCAGCACCAACTCAATCTCGGGATAGGCGCGCTGGAACTCACCGAGGCGCGGCACCACCCAGTTGCGGCCCAGGGTGCCGGGCAGCTCGATGCGCAGCTTGCCACGCGGGCGCTCGGCACTGGCGCGGAAAGGTGCCTCGGCTTCGTCCACCGCCGCCAGGATGGCCTGGCATTGCTGCAGATACGCGGCGCCGTCGCTGGTCAAGGCCAGGGTGCGCGTGGTGCGCTGGAGCAGCCGCGTGCCGAGATACGCTTCCAGCTGCTGGATGGTGGCCGTCAGCGAGGCGCGCGGCAAGTCCAGCGTGGCCGCCGCCTTGGTGAAGCTATTGGCTTCGACGATGCGGACAAAGGTGTGCATGGCTTTCAGCCGGTCCATGACTGCTCCGATTGTTCATGAAAAATGAAAAGTAAAGCAGCATTATGCGGTAATTATCTTTGCCCCAGGCTTTTTTAGAATGGCTCCATTGCATCTTTCCCTGGAGTCCCTATGAAAAACGATATCTCGCGCGGCATGATCTGGCTGCTGGCCACGGCCTGCGGCCTCATCGTCGCCAGCCTCTACTACGCGCAAACCCTGGTCGGCCCGATCAGCGCGGCGACCGGCCTGTCGCCGCAGGCGGCCGGCCTGATCGTCACCCTGACCCAGGCCGGCTATGCGCTGGGCCTGCTGTTCATCGTCCCGCTCGGCGACCTGGTGGAAAACCGCCGCCTGGTCTTTATCGCCCTGCTGGCCGCATCCGCCGCCCTGGCCCTGGCCGCCGCCAGCCATAGCGGCGCCCTTTTCCTGGCCGCCTCGCTCGGCATCGGCCTCGGCTCCGTCGCGGCCCAGGTGCTGGTACCGTTCGCCGCCCACCTCTCGCATGAGGCAACGCGCGGCGCCACGGTGGGCAAGGTCGTCAGCGGTCTGCTGCTGGGCATCATGCTGGCCCGTCCCGCCGCCAGCCTGATCGCCGACTACGGCAGCTGGCGCCTGGTGTTCGGCATCGCTGCCGTGCTGGTGGCCGGCCTGGCCTTCGTGCTGCGCGCCACGCTGCCGCAGCGCGTGCCCAGCGCCGCCCTGCCCTATGGCCGCCTGATCGGCTCGCTGTGGCAACTGCTGCGCGACACGCCGGTGCTGCGCCGCCGCGCCGCCTACCATGCCGGCCTGTTCGGCGCCTTCAGCCTGTTCTGGACCGTGGCGCCGCTGATGCTGGCCGATGCGCCCTTCCACCTGTCGCAAAGCGGCATTGCCCTGTTCGCCATTGTCGGCATGGCTGGCGCCATCGCCTCGCCCATCGCGGGCCGCCTGGCCGATGCCGGCCACACCCTGCCCGCAACGGCCGCCGCCCTGCTGCTGGGCGTGGCCAGCTTCGCGCTGCCGCTGCTGGCGCCGACCTCGCGCACGGCCTCGCTGGCCCTGCTGGTGGCCGCGTCCATCGCGCTGGACATGGCGGTGGCGGCCAATCTGGTGCTGGGCCAGCGCGCCATCTTCAATCTGGGCACGGAAGTGCGCAGCCGCCTGAACGGCATCTACTTCGCGCTGTTCTTCAGCGGCGGCGCCTTCGGTTCGGCAGCGGGCGGCTGGATGCTGGCCACCCACGGCTGGCGCGCCGCGCTGCTGACAGGAATGGCCTTGCCGGCGCTGGCTTTGCTTTACTGGATCAGCGAAGCGATGGATGACGAGAGCATGTCTCAATCTCAGCTCCCGGACGCTTAATCCCATACGATCAAGCAAAGGCCGATGATCTTTCCTGTCGGCACTTAGCTTGACCAACAGCAACGCGTAGCCCCGGAAGCTGAATAACAATGCCTTGTACTCCTTCAACCGACTCTGGAGAAATCATGGCAATTGACGTCTATCTCAAAATCGACGGCATCAAGGGCGAATCCAGCGACGTGGCGCATATGGGCTGGATTGAACTCACCTCAGCACAATGGGGCGTAACACAACCCAAAAGCGCCACTGCCTCAACCGGCGGTGGCCATACGGCGGAACGGTGCGAACACCAGTGCATTTCGATAACCAAATTGGCCGATCTGTCTTCGCCAATTCTCATGCAAACCTGTTCTTCGGGCCGAACCCTTGCCAGAGCCAAGCTCGAGTTCATGCGGGCGGATGGTCTAGGCGAACGGGTGAAGTACTACGAGGTCGAGCTTGAAAACGTATTGATCGGCAATATCAGCCAAGTAGTTCATGAGGGCGACGTTTTACATGATTCCATCGGCCTGAAATTCTCAAAGGTTAGATGGAAATATAGTCAGCAGAAGATCGCTGGCGGCGCTGGCGGCAATACTTCAGGCGGTTGGGATCTGGCCATCAATCGTATCATTTAAGGAGTTTCTTCATGCTAGAAGTTCAGCCCAAAGATAACCGCAGCTACTTCATGCTTCCACAAGCACCTGAAGACGCAGGATATTACGTCTATGGCACGCCTACCCATGGCGCCGCACAATACGCTCACCCCAGAATGATGACCTTGATTCTTGCCGTAGAGCGGGATTGGCAAGCAAGCGAGCATCGTAAATTTGGTGTTGGCAATATCAGCCGAGCCGACGGCGTCAAGACCGATCACGCATCCCATATAAAGGGACTAGAAGTGGATATTCGCCCAATACGCAAAGATGGGCACCATGCTAGCGTCACCTATCTTGATAGCGCATATGATCGCACCGCGACGGAGAAGCTGATAAATCTCTTCCATGCCAACGCACCCGGACAACTGAAGATCTTTTTCAACGACAATCGAATAGCTTCCGTTGCCCCCCTTAAGAAACATGACAATCACTTCCATATCCAATTCTCCGAGCATCACAAGGAGGCCGAATGAAAAAGCTTCTGATAATGCTTGCGGTGGCATTGCCACTACCTCTGCTGCACGCAAATACTGACAAGCCATGGGATGGGGGCTATACAACATACAAGGGACGCTACTTCGTCTACTCAAATGAGCTGGGTGAACAGCAACCACCCACACGTCAGGATCGCAAAATGGCATTTCTCATCGAAGGAAAGATTGCGAAAGAAATGTTCGAATCCATTGGACCCGACCTAAAGAGTGCTTGCGGAGCTTCTGCCCGTCTGCGAATTAGAGAAAAGGGCGATCTCGAGTGCACTCTCGACAAAGACACTCCTTCATCGCCATATACCTGCCGCTTTGGCCTGAACCTCAAGACTGGCAAGAGTATTCCTGGTTCAACCTGTTAGTGCCAACGAATACGTGAACTGGAGGCGAGGTATGTATAAGCACAGACTATTGATCCTCACTGCAAAGACCATTACATTTTCACAGCCCGTTTATGCTGACGAGGCCGACCATGCGTCCAATCAACTGGCTTAGTTTAGGCGCACTCGCAGCGGCGCTGTCGCTGGCCCATGCAGCCGATCCTTCAAATGACCCGTATGGCCTGTGGAAGCCATTCCGAAGCGCCATCTACAAAATTCATTCAGGTGTGGTGGCAGATCGTTCGCCACCAACAGCCAAAGACCGCATGCTGACCATCCTTGTCGATGGCCCGATAGCAAAGGATATCTTCGACTCCATCGCTCCTGATTTGCTGGATAAATGCAGCTCGGAGAGCGGCGATAGGGAGCGTGCCAAGAAAGGCATCATGTGCACTTATACGATACAGCTGGATAGTCCGAAAGACAGTCATTATCGTTGCTGGATCGGACTGGATCTGCGTACTGGCAATAGCGTCAAGACCGTAAGCTGTTAATTGAACTGGCCATCATCATAGGCACCCATGTAGGAAGTGGCGGTGGTCATGATGTGCATTTCACGTCAAATGCTGGAGACGCTTCGCATGAACTCTCATCTGATTTTTATTGCTGCCATCTTCGCCTCGCCTCCACTCTTACAGGCTGAAGAAAAGAGAACTGAGGATTGGGACGCCAAACCCACACCCCTCAAGGGCGATTACCAAGTGTACGGCGGCACATTGTCAGAAATGCGCCCACCCAGCCGTATCGATAGGAAAGTCGCATTCATGTTCACGGGTGCGTTGGCAAAGGAACTCTTTGATCGCATCGGCCCCGACGCAAAGCTGTCCTGCAGCGATGCGCAAGATTACCGGGAAAGGAATAGGCAGGATTTATCCTGCACCCACACAAAGGCTCAGGGATATGTATGTTATTTCGGCCTGGACGTAACAACAGGAAAAAGCACACGCGGTTCTATCTGCTGAGAACTGATGCCAACTGGAACCCAATCGATTGAAATTCAAAAAACTAAGCATGCACAAGCTACTGATTTTCGTGGCGGGCGCTCTGGCATTCTCTCCACCGACTCGCGCCGATGAAAGGGAATGGGATCGGCTCAGGGCGAGATACCTCATTCATTCCGGATCTGCAACCTATCTTGGGGCGCCGACAAAAATGGACCGAGCACTTACGGTCGTTATCGACGGCAAAGCAGCGAAGGAAATTTTCGACCTCATCGGTCCCAACTCTTCCCCGCAATGCAGTCCTGACAAGCGCGACAAGGAACGCCGCAAGAAGGGCGTCGAGTGCATTTTTACGGCGCAGCTGGACGGTCCCAAGGATTTTCACTACCGCTGCTGGATTGGGATTAACCTCCGCACTGGCGACGCCGATGCGCGAATAGCGGGTTAATACTTTCTTCCCAATTGCGAATCTAGCCTCCCACCTAGCGCCAACTTACCCTCGTCTCATTTAAGCACGTCCGCCACGTTGACGATATCCACGCCTTGCAACTGGCCAAGCCAGTCATCGAACCAAGGCTTATGCGTGGCGCCGACGATGGTCAAGACACGGGCGCCGGGACGTTCGCGGAAGGTTTCGCGGATGTTGGCAACCATGCGCAAATTGCGGATTTCCCAGCCCGCCCCCCAGATCTGCGGATAGCCGTCCGGCGATTTGGCGCACATGGGGGCGGCAACATTACCCTCGGCCACCACCCGCAAGCGTTCCGGGTCATTGATAAAGCGGTACAGCGGCAGCAGGTCGGCCGCCTGCGCCATGGCATCTTCCTGCTTTTGCTGCGCCTTCATCGGCGCACCGCCAGCGGCCCAGGCCGCCTCAATCGAACGCACAAAGGCTTTGATATCGGGCACGTCGATACGGTCGCCGGTATGGTTGTCCACGGCGTGGACGCGCTGCAAGCCCAGCCGCGCCGCCAGGCGCGCGGCCAGTTGATAGTTTTCGTTATTGCGTTTGCCGATCTTGCCGAGCTGCGCGACGAGCGCTGGGTCCAGGCTGTCGCCCGCGCGGCGCTCCGCTTCGGGCAGCTGCAGCCATTGCACATAGGCCGAGGCGATGTCATTCGCGGCCAGGAACAGGGCGGCAAGGCGGCGGCGCTGGGCCGGGGACGCTTGCACCGGCCAGGCCTTGAGCGTCTTGTCGACCTCGACCATGGCGGACGGCACATCCAGGCCGGTGGCCGCCTTCGCCGCATCGGTCGAGGGACAGTAATCGGCGCCGTACTTGACGGGATGGCGCGCAGCGAGATCGCATTCCTCGCCGGACTCGGTTTCGATGGTGATGATCTCAGGCTTGTACGCCACCAGCCGGTCGAGCAGGCCATCCAGCGCGGTGGGCTTGAAGCCGGACGGCATGCCATTCAGGTGCACCGTACCGAGCACCAGTATCTGTGCGCGCGGACCGACCATGTCGCGGTCAAGATCGCTCAACTTGACCTGGGAAAACACCGGGATGGAAATCAGTGCACTCAGCAACAGCCAATATTTACGCATGGAACCTCCGGATAGTAGGAAGGCGCATGCTAGGACAAGTCGCGGCGCCGCATGCCGGCGATGCGACGGGCTGCAAGATTATTGGGCTGGATTGGCGAATGAGCAGAATGTCATGCAAGCAGCTTGCGGCATTTCAGCGGCCGCCGCATGGCCGCTTCCCGATGCGGCTGCCTACCGAGCGATGGAAAACTGCCGCGCCTTTGGCTGCCGGGAAATAGCAGGGCGGGCAGGTGCCGGCGAGCGCGCACTCAGCTTGAACACGCTCACCATTTTGGACAAATTGCTGGCCTGATCCTGCATGGCTTGCGCCGCCGCCGAGGCTTCTTCCACCAAGGCCGCATTTTGCTGGGTGACGCTATCCATTTCCGTCACCGCCCGGTTGATTTGTTCAATCCCCTGGGCCTGCTCGGTACTGGCCGCCGTGATATCGCTCATGATGTCCGTTACGCGCTGAATGCTCTGCACAATCTCCTGCATGGTGGCGCCGGCTTCGCCCACCAGCCTGCTGCCGCTTTCGACCCTGCCAACCGAATCGTCAATCAGTTCCTTGATTTCCTTGGCTGCGGCTGCCGAACGTTGCGCCAGATTTCGGACTTCGGATGCGACCACCGCAAAGCCGCGTCCCTGTTCGCCGGCACGCGCCGCTTCCACCGCCGCATTCAAGGCCAGAATATTGGTTTGGAAGGCGATGCTGTCGATCACCCCGATGATGTCGACGATCTGCCTTGACGAGGCATTGATGCTGTCCATCGTGGCCACCACCTGGGAGACGACCGCGCCGCCCTTGCCCGCCGCCAGCGAGGCCGACACAGCCAATTGGCTGGCCTGCTTGGCATTGTCCGCGTTCTGCCAGACCGTCGAAGTCAGCTCCTCCATCGACGAGGCCGTTTCTTCGAGCGAGCTGGCTTGCTGCTCGGTGCGCGAGGACAGGTCGAGATTGCCGGCGGCGATCTGGCCCGATGCCGTGGCAATCGTGTCGGTTCCACTGCGCACATCGCTGACGATCCGGACCAGGCTCTCGTTCATATTTCTCAGCGCCTGCAGCAACTGCGCCGTTTCATCACGGCCCGTCACTTCGATGTGGCTGCTCAGATTGCCCGCCGCGACGACTTCCGCGATTTGAACGGCCCGGCTCAGGGGAACAGTGATGGAGCGCGTGATCCCATACGCGAAACCGGCACCAATCAGGACGACAGCCAAGCCCATGCCGATCAGCAAGCGGTCGGAAAACGCAATATCGGCCTCGGTCTTTGCGCCCGCTTCGTCGGCAATCTCCTTTTGGAACGCGGACAAGGCCGAGATAGGCGCCAGCGCGGCATCCAAAGCCGGCATGGTTTCCGTCATCACCAGCTGCGCGGCCTCGTCCCGCTTGCCGTCCTTCACCAATTGCCCGGCCTGGGTAAACGAGGCCACATAGCGCTGGCGTTTTTCCTTGAATTCCGCCAGCAGCCGCTTACCTTTTTCGGCGCGCACAAGTTTATCCAGCGTTTTGATGCTGGCGTCGATGGCCCTCTTGTTGTCCGCGATGTTGGCGAACACCTGGTCCAGCTGCTGATGGTCGGCCACGATAATCAGCTCCATCGTACGGCGCGCATTGGTGCGCATGGACGCGGTAATCACATTGGTCGTGTCGGCTTTGACCCAATCCTCATTGATGAGCGTGTGGGTGGTTCGCCCAATCTCCGCGAAACGTAATAAAACTACTACGATCAAGACCAGTACCAAAGACAGGATCAGCCCGAAACCAAAAGCAAGACGCGATCCAATTTTAAAACTCGATATATTCATTACTTTCAATTAAGAAGTGGCAAATAATCATATTAGAAAATCACAATTTTCAGCATGAAATAGCACAGCCAGCTCCTAGCCTTTCTCGATAAAATTTCCATAACGCAATAAATTTTCCCTTATGAAACAATACCACTTTCGCGTCGCACGATGTTGCGTAGTGCAAAAGTTTGACATTGACAAACCAACTCCCGCACTGAGCGGGCAGAAAAACCAGGAGGAATATGGTTAACGAAAACCGCAGCATCCAGTCTGTAGAACGGGCCATGAAGGTGCTGGAAGCGATGGCTGGAGCCGGCGGGGAAATGCGCTTGATCGACCTTGCCCAAAAACTCGCCCTGCATAAGAGCACCTTGCACGGCCTGCTCAACACCTTGGCCGCGCTGGGCTATGTCATGCGCACCGACAATGGCTATGCCTTGGGACTCAGGCTGCACAAACTGGTGCTGCCGCTGGCCAACGCCGATCAGCAACTGCGCACGCACTTTGCGCCGTCATTATTGGCCCTGGCCGGACTCACCAGGGAGACTTGCTATCTGGCCGTTCCAGGCGGAACCCGCAACTTCCTCTGCATTGACGCCATCAACGGCGATGGGACGCCTGCAGCACATCCTGGAATACGTCGCTGGAAATTGACCACCTCGGCCTTGGGTCAGATATTTTTGGCCCACGATTGCTCCCTGGTGCGGGCCTTGCGCCGCTCCGCCCAGATTTCGCCGGAACTCGAACGCAAATTGCAGGAAATCGCCGAGCAAGGCTATGCGCTGGACCTGGCAGAGTCCGAGGTCAACCTCAACTGCCTGGCCTTCCCTCTACGAAAGGATGGCCGCGTTGTGGCCGCGATGGCCGCCGCCGGACCAGTAGAACGCATGAGCTTGTCCGCGATGCAGGACTTTGCCATGCGCGCAATGCAGTGGAATCTGTAAATAAGGTGGCGGCAGCCCTGAAGAGGCATCGGACCATCAACCCAGCTGTTGACACTCGCAAAAACGAGGATTAACCTATTAACAAATTCGTTAATAGGTTAATAGGAATGCTCCTCGACCTCGTCTTTGAAGCCCTCGCCTCCACCCCACGCAGGCAAATCCTCGCGTATCTGTCGGAAGCAAGGCTCTCTACCACCGATCTCACCCAGCGCTTTTCCATGAGCGCACCGGCAATCTCGCGTCATCTATCAATCCTTGAAAACGCCGGCCTCGTCACGCGCGAACGAGAGGGGCAATTTGTCTACTACCAGCTCAATCACGATAGCCTGGTCAATACCTTGACCGGCTATGCCTTCGAAATCTGCCCCGTGGCCAGGCCACTGAAGCGCGAGTCGCGCGCACTCAAAAAACGTAGCACTTAATAGAAATTTGCCGGGAGTGACCATGACCGACCGGGCTGCGAGCCTACTGGGACACCGTGCGCGCTGCACAGACAATAACAGCGTGGTTGACGGCGAGGTCAGGTATGCGCCGATCAAATCCCTCTGGTTCATGACGATGGCATGCGCTGCGGTCATCGGCGGTGCGACCCAGTTTAGCGCCGGCGCATTCGGCATATTCGTCGGCGCGACCGGGGCTGTCTTGCTTCTGGGGCACTCGCTCGGAAGCCACCGCAAACTGATCCACAATAGTTATCAGTGCCCTCAGTGGCTGGAATACCTGCTGGTCTATCTCGGTGTGCAAGTCGGACTGGCCGGTCCGCTTGGACTGTTGCGCCAGCACGAACTGCGCGACTATGCGCAACGCCTGCCGGCGTGCCACGACTACCTTCGCCACGGCCGCGGCGTGTGGACCGACGCCTGGTGGCAACTACATTGCGAGCTACACCTGGTCGCGCCGCCCCATATCGAACTTGAATCCCGCGTTGCCGACGACCGCTTCTACCGCTTCCTTGAACGTACATGGATGCTGCAACAAGTGCCGCCCGCGCTGCTGCTCTATTGGTGGGGCGGTTGGGGATTCGTGTTCTGGGGCGTTTGTGCGCGCGTGACAGCCGGCGTACTCGGGCATTGGTTGATCGGCTACTTCGCCCATAACCATGGCAGCACGCACTATGAAGTCGCGGGCGCGGCGGTGCAAGGCCGCAACATCCACCTGACCTCGCTCATGACCATGGGGGAATGCTGGCACAACAACCACCATGCCTATCCGGGATCGGCACGCCTTGGGCTGGCTGATGACGAATGGGATCCCGGATGGTGGACCCTGCAGTGCCTACAATGGGCTGGCTTGGCCTGGGATCTCAAACTACCGGCCGACCTTCCCGTCCGACCCGAAGTGCGGGCGATCGGCAATGAGGCTTCGCCTGCCGTGCCCAGCCAAGCGCCCTGAAAAGAATAGGAATTATTCGGACAAAGAAGCTGTGCGGCAGCTAGCGTTTTCCAAATCGCGGCCTGGCATGCCGGCGAAAAAAAGCCCCGACGATTTCTCGTCAGGGCTTAATTTCACTGCATAAAAATTCTGGTAGGCCTCCCCGGAGTCGAACCGGGTACCAACGGATTATGAGTCCGCTGCTCTAACCAAGCGTGAGCTAGAGGCCCAAAGGTGATGCGGATGCGCTGGGGCCGGTACAGCCTGCCCTCTGACGCGCTCGCCGAGCTTGCAATGGCGAACACGCGAGGATAGGGCCTGCACCGGCTCCAGTCAAGTTTTTAGTTACCTTCCAGGAAGCTTTTCAGCTTGTCGGAACGCGAGGGGTGGCGCAGCTTGCGCAGCGCTTTGGCTTCGATCTGGCGGATGCGTTCGCGCGTGACGTCGAATTGCTTGCCGACCTCTTCCAGCGTATGGTCGGTCGACATTTCAATGCCGAAGCGCATACGCAGCACCTTCGCTTCGCGCGGGGTGAGCGAGTCCAGCACATCCTTGACCACGCCGCGCATGGAGGCGTGCAGGGCCGCGTCGGACGGCGCCAGGGTGTTGTTGTCCTCGATGAAGTCGCCCAGATGGGAATCGTCGTCGTCGCCGATCGGCGTTTCCATCGAGATCGGCTCCTTGGCGATCTTCATGATCTTGCGGATTTTATCTTCCGGCATTTCCATCTTGATCGCCAGGGTGGCCGGATCGGGTTCCGCCCCGGTTTCCTGCAGGATCTGACGCGAGATGCGGTTCATCTTGTTGATGGTCTCGATCATGTGCACCGGAATGCGGATGGTGCGCGCCTGGTCGGCGATCGAGCGCGTGATGGCCTGGCGAATCCACCACGTCGCATAAGTCGAGAACTTGTAGCCGCGGCGGTATTCGAACTTGTCGACCGCCTTCATCAGGCCGATGTTGCCCTCCTGGATCAGGTCGAGGAATTGCAGGCCGCGGTTGGTGTACTTCTTGGCGATCGAGATCACCAGACGCAAGTTGGCCTCGGTCATTTCGCGCTTGGCCTTGCGCGCCTTCATTTCGCCGGCCGCCATCTGGCGGTTGATATTGCGCAGGTCGGGCAGCGGCAATACCACACGCGCCTGCAGGTCGATCAGGCGCTGCTGCAGTTCCTTGATGGTCGGGATATTCCGGCCCAGGATGGCGCTGTAGGCGTGGTTGGCCGCCACTTCGCCGTCCACCCAGTCCAGATTGGTTTCATTGCCGGGGAAGACCTTGATGAAGTGGGCGCGCGGCATGCCGCAGCGGTTCACGGCCACGTCGAGAATCTGCTTCTCGATATGGCGCACTTCGTCGACCTGGCCGCGCAGGGTGTCGCACAGCTTCTCGACCACCTTGGCCGTGAAACGGATGCCCAGCAGCTCCAGCGAAATCGATTCCTGCGCCTTCACATAGGCTTTGGAGTTGTAGCCATCCTTCTCGAAGGCCTTGCGCATCTTGTCGAATTGCAGGGCGATCTGGTCGAATTTTTCCAGCGCGGTCACCTTCATGGCTTCCAGCTGTTCGGCCGAGTAGCCGGCCGCCGCACCCGATGGGCTGGCCTCTTCCTCTTCCTCTTCTTCCTCTTCTTCCTCGTCGGCGTCCTCTTCCTCTTCCTCGGACGGCGGCGCGGCCTGGGCCGCGGCCTCTTCATTGTCATTGACCAGACCGTCGACGATCTCGTCGATCTTGATCTCGTCGACGCGGATGCGGTCGGAGGTGGCGATGATCTCGGCGATCGTCACCGGGCAGGCCGAGATGGCCTGGATCATGTCTTTCAAGCCGTCTTCGATGCGCTTGGCGATCTCGATCTCGCCTTCGCGCGTGAGCAGCTCGACCGAACCCATCTCGCGCATATACATGCGCACCGGATCGGTGGTGCGGCCGAAGTCGGAGTCGACGGTCGACAGCGCCGCTTCGGCAGCGGCTTCGGCTTCGTCATCGCTGGTGACGGTGGCCACATTGTCCGACAGGAGCAGGGTTTCGGCGTCCGGCGCGTGCTCGTAGACGGCGATGCCCATGTCGTTGAAGGTGCCGATAATGCCTTCGATCGCTTCCGGATCGACGATATTGTCGGGCAGGTGGTCATTGATCTCGGCATAGGTCAGGAAGCCGCGTTCCTTGCCGAACTTGATCAGGGTCTTGAGTTTCTGGCGGCGGCGCTCCAGTTCTTCCTCGCTCGCTTCCGTGTCGGACGAGAAGGCGTCTTTGAGCAGCGCTTTTTCCTTGGCCTTGCGGTCCTTGGCCTTGGCCTTGTCGACGGCTTTCAGCTCGGCGCGCTCGACGGCGTTGAGCGCGGCCACTTCGTCGTTCTCCGGCTGGAATTCTTTCGGCTTGCGGCCACGGCGGCCCGGCACCTTGACCGACGGCAGCACATAGCCGGATGTATCGATGGCCGCCAGCGCGGCGGCATCCGTGGTCTGACTCACCGCCGGCGGCGCGTTGCTGACGCGGGTTTCCGGTTTGTCGGCCGCCTTGGCGGCTTTCGCGGTCACTTTGGCAGGCTTTGCAGCCGCTTTGGTTTCGGGTTTCTTTGTTGGCACAGGCGCTTTCGATTTCACAACGACTTGCTTTTCGGGATTAGGAAGTTCCCGAACCCGCCGACAACGCAGGTTCGGCACCGCTACAACGACTACTCCTTGCCGGCCGATCCGCAACGCACAGACCCGACCGCTACCGACGGCTCCAACAGGGCCGCGTGGCAGGAATTCTACTGTATGACAGCAAGCGGGGGCTAGAGGATGGATGCAGGCCGTTGACCTGACTTCGGCGACAAGAAACTCGCGCCGTCTCAACCCAAGTCTGGCCCTGGCCGCCAGCGCCGTCTTCCTGCGCCGATCAAGAGCCTAACTTACTGAAAACAAACACAAATTCTGAACTGAAAAACCATGCCAAAGTATTTAATACTTAGCGTTTTATTATAGCACGCAACTTTACAATTTCCAGAGCAAGCCCCGGGGGCTGTCCTGGGCAGCGCCTTGGGCCTCGGCCTTAGGCCGGTTAGCGGTTGCCCCGCTCGGCTTCGGCCTCGCGCTGCAACTGGTCGAGCTGGGCCGAAATCTCGCGGTAGCGCGCGCCGATCTCGGCCGCCGACATACCCGAACTGGCCAAGGCGTTGAGTTCGGCCTTCAGCGCATCGCCCTTGATCTGGCGGATGGCGCCATGGGTGAACACGCGCACAGCCTCGACATCGGACTCCGGCTCGGCGGCGATCTCGCCGATGATGGCGTCGTACTCGCTGCCCTGCTCCTTTAACTGCTGGGCCAGGGCGGCAAAACCGCCATGCTGCCCCAGCGCACACCCCATCTGCACCAGCTGGCCCAGGCGCTCGGCCGCCGACGGGCCGAGGGCGGCAAAAGCGTCCAGCGCCGCCGCGTCGATTTCCAGCGCCAGCGCCGGATGCGCCACCAGATGGCGCACCAGCTGCAATTCCAGGCCCACCGGCTCGGGCCGGCCGGCGCGCGGAGGCGCCTTGCGCGCCACCGACACCGGCTTGGCCAGCTCGAACAAGCCTTCGATCTCGGCCGGCGTGCTCTGCGTCATGCCTGCCAGGCCGCGCACGATCTGCAGGCGCAGCCCCGAGGGCGCCATCGCCTGCAGCAGCGGCTTGGCGTCGAACTGGGTGCGGGCACGGCCTTCCGGTTCGCCCAGGTCGTGCTCGCCGGCCACTTCGCGCAGCAGGAACTGCGACAGCGGCATTGCTTCCTGCACCTGCTGCTCGAACGCGGGCGCGCCATGTTCGCGGATATAGCTGTCCGGATCGTGCTCGGCCGGCAGGAAGAGGAATTTGATGGTCTTGTTGTCCGACACATGGGGCAGACAGGCTTCCAGCGCGCGCCGCGCGGCGCGGCGGCCGGCCTTGTCGCCGTCGAAACTGAAGATCACATCGTCAGTCTGGCGCAGCAGCTTTTGCACATGGGTCGGCGTGCAGGCCGTACCCAGCGTCGCCACCGCCTGGGGGAAGCCCATCTGCGCCAGCGCCACCACATCCATATACCCTTCCGTCACCAGCACATAGCCCGCGTCGCGGATCGCCTGGCGCGCCTCGAACAAGCCATACAACTCGGTGCCCTTGGAAAATAAGGGCGTTTCGGGGGAATTCAAGTATTTCGGCTCACCCTGGTCCATGATGCGCCCGCCAAAGGCGATCACCTGGCCTTTGGTATTGCGGATCGGGAACATCACGCGGTCGCGGAAGCGGTCGTAGCGTTTGCTCTTATTGCCTTCCTCGTCGACGCGGTCGATGATGAGGCCGGCCTCGACCAGGGCCAGGGCCTCGTAATCGGGGAAGACGGCGCGCAGATTGTCCCAGCCGCCGGGCGCATAGCCGAGGCCGAAACGGGCGGCGATTTCACCGGTCAGGCCGCGCCCCTTCAAATAGGCGATGGCTGGCGGCGCCGTGCGCAGCTGGGCGCGGTAGTAATCGCAGGCCACCGACATCGCTTCCGACAGCGCCATGCTCTGCGCCTGCATCTGGGCGCGCTGGGCCGGCGGGATGCGGTCGTCGGCATCCGGCACCACCATGCCCACGCTCTGCGCCAGATCCTTGACGGCATCGACAAAGCCCATGCCCGAGTACTCGATCAGGAAACCGATCGAGGTGCCGTGGGCGCCGCAGCCGAAGCAATGGTAGAACTGCTTGGTCGGGCTGACCGTAAAGCTTGGCGATTTCTCGTTGTGGAAGGGGCACAGCCCCATGAAGTTGGCGCCGCCTTTTTTAAGCTGCACATAGCGGCCCACCACGTCCACAATGTCGACGCGGTTGAGCAGATCGGAGATGAATGACTGCGGGATCACGGCTGACGGCCTTGTTCTAAATCAGACTATACCGCCACCCCGCGCCGGACTTTGATCCGGCGCAAGCTGCGGCATCACAGCGGATTATCGCAACAGGCTTACGCCGGGGTCAGCGCTTTTTTCACCAGGGCCGAGACCACGGTCATGTCGGCGCGGCCAGCCAGCTGCGGCTTCAGCACGCCCATCACCTTGCCCATATCCTGCGGGCCGGCGGCGCCGGTGGACGCCACAGCGGCGGCCACGGCAGCGGCCACTTCTTCGTCCGACAGGCCGGCCGGCATATAGGCGGCCAGCACGACCAGTTCGGCTTTCTCGATATCGGCCAGGTCGGCGCGGCCGCCGGCTTCGAACTGGGTGATCGAATCCTTGCGCTGCTTGATCATTTTTTCGACGATGGCCACGGTCTGGGCGTCGTCCACTTCGATCTGCTCGTCCACTTCCTTGCGCTTGATTTCAGCCAGCAGCAGGCGGATGGTGGCCAGCTTGCCGGCTTCCTTGGCGCGCATCGCGTTTTTCATGTCGTCGGAGATTTGTGCTTTCAAGCCCATGGCTACCTCAAAAATATGCGGTTAAAAACGGAAAACCCGCTGCGGCGAACCGGAGCGGGTGGAAACTCTGTGCGCAGCGCAACCCGTGGCGAGCAAAGCGCCGAAAACGGGCCGGTTCTGCGAGAGCAGTATTAGTACAGCTTCTTCGGCAGTTGCTGGCTGCGGATGCGCTTGTAGTGGCGCTTCACGGCAGCGGCCAGCTTGCGCTTGCGCTCTGCGGTTGGCTTTTCGTAGAACTCGCGTGCGCGCAGTTCGGTCAGCAGACCCGTTTTTTCGATAGTGCGCTTGAAGCGACGCATGGCGACTTCGAACGGCTCGTTTTCTTTAAGGCGAATAGTGGTCATGTAAAAATTCAAACCGTTAGGGGTTTTAAGGAAGACAAAGATATTAGCAGCTTTTGTCCAGAAATGGAAGAGGCATGGACGCTAAACCGGCCCAGCAAGCGGCTCCCGCTATGAAAACCGCCTGAAAAGGGCAATCTTTCCGCCCCGCTAACATCTGCTCCGGCATCGTTGCATCACACCGGGACGGCAATGATATCAGATTGCCAGCCCGGCCGCCACACCTGAAGCCCAGGCCCACTGGAAGTTGTATCCTCCCAACCACCCCGTGACGTCGATGGTTTCGCCAATAAAGTACAGCCCCGGCACCTTGGCCGCCATCATCGACTGCTGCGACAGCTCGCGCGTATCGACGCCGCCGCGCGTCACTTCGGCCTTGCGGTAACCTTCCGAACCGTTGGGCACCAGACTCCACTGGTTGATCGCCTGACCCAATTGGCGCAGGCGCGCATCGGGCAGGTCGGCCAGACGGGCATCGGCGGCAAAGCCATGCGCCTGCAGCAAGCCCTCGGCCAGACGCGCCGGCAACCATTGCGCCAGCACATTGCCCAGCTGCTTTTTCAGCGTCGCCTTGCCCTCGATCAGGGTCTGCGCCACATCCATCTCCGGCAGCAGATTGATGACGATGGGCGTATTCGGTTGCCAGAAACTGGAAATCTGCAGGATGGCCGGGCCGGACAGGCCGCGGTGGGTGAACAGCAAATCCTCGCGGAAGCGCGCGCCCGTGGCATTGCGCCCCTTCAGCGTGCCGGTTTCCACCTCCACTTCCAGCGCGATGCCGGCCAGCGGCACGAACGGCGCCCAGGCGGCGGCATCGAAGGTCAGCGGCACCAGGGCCGGACGCGGCTCGACCAGCTTCAGGCCGAACTGCTTGGCCACGCGGTAGCCGAAATCGGTGGCGCCGATCTTGGGAATCGACAGGCCGCCGGTGGCGATCACCACCGCCCCGGTCTGAATCGTCCCGCTATCGGTCTCGAGCACGAAGCCCTGGCCATCGAGCTGCTGCAGGTTCTCGACCTTGGCCGGCATGCGCCAATGCACATCGCCGGCGGCGCACTCGGCCTTGAGCATCTCGATGATCTGCTCGGCCGAATCGTCGCAAAACAGCTGGCCCTTATGCTTCTCGTGGTACCCGATGCGGTGCTTTTTGACGAGCGCCAGGAAATCGTGTGGCGTAAAGCGCGACAGCGCACTCTTGCAGAAATGCGGATTCTCCGACAGGAAATTCGCCGGTCCCGCGTTAATATTGGTGAAATTGCAGCGCCCGCCGCCCGAGATACGGATCTTCTCCGCCAACTTATCCGCATGGTCGATCAGCACCACGCGCTTGCCGCGCTGCGCCGCCGTCGCCGCACACATCATCCCGGCCGCACCCGCGCCGACCACCGCCACATCAAACTGCTTCGCCATTATTTCCCGCCAAACTGAACGCCCAAAGGCGAGATTCTACGCGATCCCCCACCCTTTGCGCCAAATCAAACAATGTCCCACCCTGGTGTCAGGCACTGGGGTCGGACATTTGCTGATTTAGATCAAAGAATGTCCAACTCTGGTGCCTGACACCAGGGTGGACATTCTTTGACGCGGATCAAAGGGGGCTGACTCAACGGGAATGCAACTGGCGCGAGATAGTGAGGCAGTGGGCCACTTGCTGGGCGATAGGGTCGGGCACGGGCAGTTCGCCGCGCAGCACGGCGGCGATCCAGGCGGCGGTGGCTTCGGCGCTTTTGTCTTCGGGCAGCTCGGGCAGCACTTCGACCAGGGTCTGCTTTTCGACCAGCACGGTACGCTCGGCGCCGTGGATCCAGTCGATGCGCTGGGCCTTGTTGGCGTTGGCGACGGTTTCGCCCTCGGTGCCGCGCATCAGGAAGACGTCGCCACGCGCCGGATCGGCCGTGGTGGTGAAGAATGCGCCCAGCGTTTCGAGGTATTCGGGGTGGGTATAGGACACCAGCCGCAGCGCCGGTCCGGCAAACGGCTGCAGGATCTTGACCAGGGTATGCGTCGAGTTGCGCACGCCAAGGATGCGCCGCAGCGACAACATCCACGCCAGACGCGGCGCCAGTGTATCAATGGTGATGAAGCTGACGTGGCCGGACGCCAGCGCCGCTTCCGCCTCGACCGCATCGCGCGCGGCAGGCACGCCAAGGGCGGCGAACACTTCGGCCGTCGCCACCCGCCCCACATCATGGGCGACGCCGTGGCACAGCACCGGCACGCCTTCGCGCGCCAGCAGCATGCCGAGCAAGGCGGTCAGGTTGGCCATCTTACGCGCGCCGTTATAGCTGGGGATCAGCACCGGCGCATACGGCCCGTCGGGCGCGCGCAGTGGCGTGAATGAGGCTTCGGCCGCCGCCAGGAAACCGGCCAGCTCGTCCACCGTCTCGCCCTTGATGCGCATGGCCAGCAGAATGCCGCCCAGCTCCAGGTCGGAAACGCGGCCGTCCAGCATGGCGCCGTAGAGTTCCTGCGCCTCATCGCGCGTCATGGCGCGGGCGCCGTCTTTGCCGCGGCCGATCTCCTTGATGAAGCGGGCCGCCGGGAAGGGTTGCTGTGTAGTCATGGGCCACAGCTTACACGCTTTGCCGCCAGGCTTGAAGAATGCTGCTCCGCACAAAGCCGCCGTTTCGGCTACACTAGATGATCCCTGACGATAAAAACACCCGTAGTAGCTGAGTACATCATGATTCAAGACCTTGAAAATATTAACGTAACATCCTTCGCGTCGATGCCGACGCCGGAGTCGCTGCACGCCAAGCTGCCGCTGAGCGAAGCCGCCTCCGCCACCGTCACCCAAGGACGCGAAGACCTGCGCAAAATCCTCGACCGCCAGGACCAGCGCCTGTTCGTCGTGGTCGGCCCCTGCTCGATCCACGACCCCGCCGCGGGCCTGGACTATGCACGCCGCCTGAAGGCGCTGCAGGAAGAAGTCAAGGATACGATGCTGCTGGTGATGCGCGTGTACTTCGAAAAGCCGCGCACCACCACCGGCTGGAAGGGCTATATCAACGATCCGGACATGGACGATTCCTTCCGCGTCGACGTGGGCATGGAGAAGGCCCGCCAATTCCTGCTCGATGTCTGTGAACTGGGCTTGCCCACGGCGACGGAGGCGCTCGACCCTATCTCTCCGCAGTACCTGGGTGACCTGATCGCTTGGACGGCGATCGGCGCCCGTACCACGGAGTCGCAGACGCACCGTGAAATGTCCTCGGGCTTGTCGACCCCGGTCGGCTTCAAGAACGGCACCGATGGCGACATCGGCATCGCCATCAACGCCATCCTGTCGGCGGCCAATCCGCACGCCTTCCTCGGCATTAATAGCCAGGGTACGGTGTCGATTGTGCGCACGCGCGGCAATCCGCACGGCCACGTGGTGCTGCGCGGCGGCGACGGCCGTCCGAACTACGACTCGGTGTCGGTGGCGATCGCCGAACAGGCGCTGGCCAAGGCCAAGCTGCCCGCCAATATCGTGGTGGACTGCTCGCATGCCAACAGCTACAAGAAGCCGGAACTGCAGCCGCTGGTGATGACCGATGTGGTCAACCAGATCATGCACGGCAATCAGTCGCTGGTGGGCGTGATGATCGAATCGAATATCGTGGCGGGCAACCAGAAGATTCCGGCCGACCTGTCGACCCTGACCTATGGCCAGTCCGTCACCGACGGCTGCATCGACTGGGACACCACCGTCGCCATGCTGCGCAGCGCCGCCGCCGAGCTGCGCAACCGGCCCTAAGCCACTGCCCGCAAGCCCGCCCTGCGCGGGCGGCGGCGTCTGAGGGGAATCCGCTTTCATATTACAATGGCGGATTCCCCTTTTATTTTTGCAGCCTTCCATGATTGTTCTCGGCGTCGAATCCTCCTGTGACGAAACCGGCCTGGCCCTGTATGACACGCAGCGCGGCCTGCTGTCGCACGCTCTGTATTCCCAAGTGGCGATGCACGAGGAATATGGCGGCGTGGTGCCGGAACTGGCTTCGCGCGACCATATCCGCCGCGCGATCCCGCTGCTGGAACAGGCGCTGCAAGGCGCGGCCATCGCGCCGCAGCAAATCGATGCCATCGCCTATACCCAGGGTCCGGGCCTGGCCGGGGCGCTGCTGGTGGGTTCCTCCGTCGCCTGCAGCCTGGGTCTGGCGCTGGACAAGCCGGTGCTCGGCATCCACCATCTGGAAGGCCACCTGCTGTCGCCGCTGCTGGCGTCCGAACCGCCGGAGTTTCCCTTCGTCGCCCTGCTGGTCTCGGGCGGCCATACGCAGCTGATGCGTGTGGACGGCGTGGGCCAGTATGAGCTGCTGGGCGAGACGCTGGACGATGCGGCCGGCGAAGCCTTCGACAAGTCGGCCAAGCTGCTGGGCCTCGGCTATCCGGGAGGGCCGGCGATTTCGCGCCTGGCCGAATTCGGCGATCCCGAGGCGCACAAGCTGCCGCGCCCGATGCTGCATTCCAAGGATCTGATGTTCAGCTTCTCGGGTCTGAAAACGGCGGTGCTGACCGTGGCCAAGAACCAGGGACTGGCGAATATCTGCGAGCAGGACAAGGCGAATATCGCGCGCGGCTTCGTCGATGCCATCGTCGACGTGCTAACGGCCAAATGCGTGGCGGCGCTCAAGCAGACGGGCCTCAAGCGCCTGGTGATCGCCGGCGGCGTGGGCGCCAACAAGCAGCTGCGCGCTGCGCTCAATGCGGCGGCGGCCAAGAAGCGCTTCAAGGTCTATTATCCGGAACTGGAATTCTGCACCGACAATGGCGCCATGATCGCCTTCGCCGGCGCCATGCGCCTGCAGATCAATCCCAATGCTGCGCAGCGCGACTACGCCTTCAATGTGCGTCCGCGCTGGCCGCTGGACGAGCTGAAAGTCGTCTAATCCTGATCTGCGCAACGCAATGAAGGCTCGGCGCGCAGCCGGGCCACCATTACATCGATGAAGGCGCGGATGCGCGCCGAACCGTGGCGGCTGTCGCGGTGGACGATGTGGATGGGCAGCGCCGGCGTTTCAAACTCCCTCAGCAGGCACTGTAACTCTCCCCGCTCGAACGACGGCGCCGCCTGATACGACAGCAGGCGGATGACGCCCAAGCCCAGGCGCGCCGCTTCGATGGCCGCATCGTTGCTGTTGACCGTCAGCCGGCTTTTCATGCGCAGCGACTGCGCCGTCCCATCACGCATGAAGCGCCATTCGGGCGCGGCGCTGGAACCGGTGGAGGAAATGATGGTGTGCCGCGCCAGTTCTTCCGGCGTGCGCGGCATGCCATGCTGCGCCAGATAGGCGGGCGCGGCGCAGATCACGCGCCGCACATGGCCGACCGGAATGGCGCGCAGGCTGGAATCGGGCAGCTCGCCGATGCGCACGCCCACATCCAGCCCCTCTTCCAGCAGATTGGTGACGCGGTCGACAAACACGGTCGACACTTCGGTATCGGGATAGCGCTGCAAATACTCGACGATGCCGGGCATCACATACATGCGGCCGAACAGCACCGGCGCGGTCACGCTCAGGTGACCGCGCGGCGCGGCGTTGATGCCGGCGGCCGCTTCGTCGGCTTCATCCACTTCGGCGATGATGCGGCGCGCATCGTCCAGATAGCGCAGGCCCGCCTCGGTGACGCGCACATGGCGCGTGCTGCGGTCCAGCAGCTTCAGACGCAGGCGCTCTTCCAGCGCGGCGATGGCGCGCGTGACGGCGGGCGGCGACATGCCCAGGCGGCGCGCCCCGCCCGCAAAGCTTTCCTCCTCGGCGACGGCGACGAAGACCGTCATCAGGTGCAGGCGGTCCATGCTCAGCCGCCCTTCCCTGCGACGGCGTCGGCATGCGCCGGCAGCTCCCTGCCGCAGCTCTTGCAGAAGCGCGCGCTATCCTCGTGGCCACCGGCCATGCAGCCGGTGCAGACGCGGCGCCAGCGCAGCTGGCCCGCGCGCTGGTAGCTGATCTCCGAGCTGATGATCCCGGTCGGCACGGCCAGGATGCTCCAGCCCAGCAGCATCATGACCGAGGCGATGGCGCGTCCCAGATCCGTCTTCGGCACCAGGTCGCCGAAGCCCACCGTGGTCATGGCGCTGATAGCCCAGTAGACGGCGGTCGGAATGCTGGTGAAGCCGCTCTCGGCGCCCTCCACCACATACATCACGGTCCCCAGCAGCAGCACGACCATCATCACCACCGACAGGAAGATCAGGATCTTGCGCCGGCTGGCGAACAGGGCGCTGGCCAGCATGCCGTATTCCTCGATGTACTTGGTCAGCTTGAGGATGCGGAACATGCGCAGCAAGCGCAGGATGCGCACATCCAGCAGCACATGCGCGCCGGGGACGAGCCAGGATAGGTAGGTGGGCAGGATCGCCAGCAGATCGATCACGCCGAAGAAGCTGCGCGCATACGCCAGCGGGCGCTGCACGCAAATCAGGCGGGCCAGATACTCCAGCGTAAACAGCGCAGTGAAGACCCACTCCGCTGCTTGCAGCCAGCTGCCCCATTCAGCGGCGATGGACGCCACGCTGCCCGCCACCACAGCGGTCACGCTAAGCGCAATGGCGGCAATCAGCAGCAGATCGAAAGCGCGTCCGCTGCGGGTGTCGGATTCAAAAATAATGGTGTACAGGCGCGCGCGCCAACCATCGTCAGGCTTGCCGAACGGCGGCGCGGAAAAGCGGGAATCAATAGCATTCATGGAGCGGCATCATACCGCAGTACGCCCCCACCCTTGATCCAGATCAAACAATGTCCAACCCTGGTGCCAGGCACCAGGGTTGGACATTTGTTGAGAAAGATCAAAGGGGGTTAGGGTGGGGTTAGCAGGTCGGCGCGGGGCTGGCTCCAGCGGGGGATGTTCGCCGGACAGGCGCGGGGGGCGGCGCTGGTGACGTCCAGCGTGGTGAAGTTGCCGCGCGGGGTGCTGGTGAAGCGCAGGTCGCTTGCCTGGCTTTCGTTCACAGCGGGGATGCGGGCGAAACGCAGCCAGGCGTCGAGCTGGCAGTCGCTTTGCCGCAGGCGACGCAGCAGAGACAAGCTGCCGTTCCATTCGCTGTGCAGCAGCACACCGGCCTGAACGCTGCGCGGCGGCGCGGGGTCGAGCATGCTGGCCGGACATTGGGCGGGCGGCAGCCAGCCGGGCGCGAGGCTGAGCATGCCGCGCCGCACGCGGTAGCTGTCGCGCGCCTCGTTGCGTTCGATGGCGGCAAAGGTCCAGCATAGGGGCTGGGCTGGGAAAGCCGTGAGCGCGACGTCGAGCAACTGGGCGGCGCCGTCTTCCTGGTGCAGGGCGGCCGCGATGCGTTCGCGCGCCAGCGAGGAGGCGCTCTTTTGCACGCCGATGAAACCCAGGCACAGCAGCAGCGCCAGGACCAGCGCGCGGCGGCTGCGCAGATGCAGCAGGCGCAGCACAGCGATCGCGGCGCCCAGCAGGAGCAGGCCGGCATAGGAGGCCCAGCCCAGATAGCCGTGCAGGGTGAAGTACAGCAAGGCCACGGCCAGCACCGCCACCATCAGCCAGCGCACGGGACGCCAGGGTATGGCCAGCGCCAGCGGCACGCCGAAGGCGACCCAGAACACCGGCTCGATGATGAAGATCATGTCGCCGAAGTACCAGTCGGCATTGAAGGGGTAGAAGGGATGGACGCCATAGGAGTTCATGAAGTCCATGCCCAGATGCAGCAGGAAGCCGGCCGTCATCGCGCCCAGCAAGCCAAGCCGCGCCACCCGGCTCTCCTTGAGCAGGGCGCGCGCATTGGGCCAGAACAGCCAGAGCACCGCCAGCAGCAGCAAGGCTTGCGGCAGCAGGAAGAGCAGCGTGTGCGTGTGGCCGCGATGCTGCAGCAGATAGCCGAGCGGCGGTGCCATCAGCTTGGTCAGGAACAGGTCGAGGTCGGGGAAGTTGCTGGCGGCGGCGCAGGCGGTGAGCAGCAGGCGGTGGCGGGTGCGCTGGCGCGCTTCACTGGTTTCGGCGGGCAGGCTGCGTTGCAGCAGCTCGCCCACGCCCAGGCCGACGAGGGAGTGGGTGATATTGTCCATGCGGGTTTAGTCGGGTTCCAGCAATTGCTGCAAGCGGCGCTGGTAGTGGTTCAGGAAATCGCGGGTGACGGCGTAATGCTCGGTGTCCTCATACGCCATTTCAGTGATGCCGCCGCTGTCGAAGCAGAAGATCTTGGCGTTCGGGTAGGACAGCAGGATGGGCGAGTGGGTGACGATGATGAACTGGGAATCTTCCTTCACCAGCTGGTCGATGGCGGACAGCGCCGCCAGCTGGCGGTTGGGCGAAAGCGCCGCTTCCGGTTCGTCCAGCAGGTACAGTCCCCTGCCCTGGAATTTGTTCACCAGTACCGACATGAAGGCTTCGCCGTGCGAGCGCGCATGCAGCGATCCGCCGTAGCCGGCCAGATAGCCCATCTCCTCCATATAGGTGGCGACGTTGAAGAAGCTTTCGGCGCGAAAGAAGTAGTGGTCGGACGGCTTGCGGAAGCTGCGCGAGAGCTTGAGCGCATCACGCAGCGCCGAATCGTGGCTGGCCGTGTTCAGGCGCACGTTCAGCGTGCCGCCCTCCATGCTGAAGCCCAGCGCCAGCGCGATGGCTTCCATCAGCGTGGATTTGCCGCTGCCGTTCTCGCCGATGAAGAAGGTGACGTCGGGATGAAAATCGATGGCGCTCAATTCACGCACGGCCGGAATCGTGAACGGGAAAGCCTCCAGATCGGCGCGACCGTAATCCGCGCTGACGCGCTGCAAATAAGGCCGCGCGGCAAAGCCCATCTCAGTGCGCGACTTCCACGCCGTGCCAGAAGGCGATACGGCCCTTGATCTGGCGCGCCGCTTCGCTTGGCGTGGGGTAGTACCAGGCGGCGTTCTGATTGACCTTGCCATCAACGACCACGTCGTAATAGCTGGCCACGCCCTTCCACGGACACAGGGTGGTGTGGCTGTTCGGCTGCAGGTATTCCTGGTTCACGCGCTCCGGCGGGAAATACACATTGTGTTCGACGATTTCGACTTCATTGGCGCTGGCTTCGGCGATCACCGCGCCATTCCATGTTGCTTTCGGCATTCCATTCTCCATTCCATTCAGTTCTCCACCCGGTTGCGCCCATTCTGTTTGGCGCGGTACAGGGCGGCATCGGCCTGGCGCAGCAGGCTGTCGGCATCGTCGATGTCCATGTGATTGAAGGAGGCGATACCGAGACTGGCCGTAACCTGGATGCTGCGCGCGCCGTCATGATGCACCTGCGCCGCGATTTTTGCACGCAAAGAATCAGCGAACTTGCGCGCGCCGTCGGGCGGGGTGTTGGGCAGCAGGATGCACAGCTCTTCGCCGCCGTAGCGGCCTGGCACGTCGATCACGCGGATATTGTCGCGCACCAGCTGGCCGATGCCGGCCAGCACCTGGTCGCCGGCGGCGTGGCCGTACTCGTCGTTGACCTGCTTGAAGTGGTCGAGGTCGATCATCACGGCCGACAGCGGGGTGCGGAAGCGGCGCGTACGCGCCACTTCGAATTTCAGGCGGTGCAGCAGGGAGCGCCGGTTGTGCAGGCCGGTCAGCTCGTCGGTGGTGGCCAGCAGCTCCAGCTCGTGCAGCGAGGCTTGCAGCGCCTTTTCCTTGGCGCGCAGCTCGATCAGGGCCATCGCCTGGCGCGCCAGGCCTTGCAGCAGGCCGCGCTGCTCTGCGCTCAGGCGGCCGGGTTTCACGTCCATCACGCACAGGGTGCCGAGGGCATAGCCGTCGGAGGTGCTCAGGGCCACGCTGCTGTACATGCGCAGATGCGGCGCGCCCACGGTCAGCGGCATGCGCGCGGTGCGCGCATCCTCGCTCAGGTCGGGAATTTCGGTGGCGTTCTCGCCCAGTACGGCCAGCGAGCAATAGCACTGGTCGCGCGGCAGCTTGTCGATGGCCAGGCCGGTATAGGACTTGACCCAGACCTGCTCGGCATCGACCAGGGTGATCAAGGCATAGGGCACGCCGCAGATGCGGGCGGCCAGTTCGGTGAGGAAGCGGAAATCTTCCCCAGCCGGTTCTTCGAGTACATCGTAGCGGTGCAGGGCGGCCAGGCGGTGCTGGTCATCCTGCGGCCGCCGGAAAGGCAAGGTCTGGATCGGTTCTGCGGCTAACATGTGTCTCCCTGTAGCGTCGTCGGCTTATATACGCTCACTTCTTGCTGATGTGCTACGCGGGGCCAGTGTAACGCAAAACAGGGGCTTGTTATACGTCCGATAAGAGTGCGCTTTCCGGGCTTATTTCTGCGCCAGGATCTCGCGCAGCGCTTGCTCAAAGGCTTCCGGCGGCTGGCCGCCCACCATCAGGTGGCGCTCGTTGATGATCACGGCGGGCACCGAGCTGATGCCGTTCTGCTGGTAGAAGCGTTCGGCGGCGCGCACCTCGTCGGCATAGCGGTCCGAGGCCAGCACCTCGGCGGCGGCGGCCCGGTCCAGGCCGGCTTCGGCCGCGGCCTGCAGCAGCACTTCATGCGAGCTGGGATCTGCGCCGCGCGTGAAGTAGCTGCCGAACAGGGCGTGCTTCAGCGCCTTCTGTGCCGGGCCCGCCGTTTCGCCCGCCCAGTGCAGCAGGCGGTGGGCGTCGAAGGTGTTGTAGATGCGGCTGCGCTTATCCATGGCGAATTCGAAGCCGACATCGGCGCCGCGCTGGCGGATCACGGCGCGGCTCTGCTCCTGCTGTTCGGCCGTGGCGCCGTATTTCTGCGTCAGGTGTTCGGTGATGTCCTGCCCTTCCTTGCCCATATTCGGGTTCAGTTCAAAGGGCTGGAAGTGGATCTCGGGCTGGACTTCGGCGCCCAGGCGCTGCAGCGCGGTTTCCAGCGAATTCAGGCCAACGGCGCACCAGGGGCAGGAAACGTCGGAAACGAAATCGATACGGAGGGAGGTGGACATGGCGGCCTTTCTGTAGGGGCGCCGCCGGCGGCGGCTCGTCTATTGTAATTGAGGCCGCCGATCCCGATTGCAATAGCGCTTACTTCTTCTTGCTGCCGATGCGGCTTTCCTTGCCCGCCATCAGGTTCGAGATATTCTTGCCATGGCGCCAGATCAGCAGGCCGCTCATGACCAGCACCGCCACCAGCTGCGGCTCGGTGCCGAACAGCAGGCCGTAGTAGAACGGCGCGAAGATGGAGGCGATCAGGGCCGCCAGCGAGGAATAGCGGAAGGCATAGGCCACCACCAGCCAGGTGACGAGGGTGCCCAGGCCCAGCCAGGGATTCAGCGCCAGCAGCACGCCCAGCGCAGTCGCCACGCCCTTGCCGCCGACGAATTTGAAGAAGACCGGCCACAGGTGGCCCAGGAAGACGGCAATCGCCACCAGCGCGATCGTCATATCGCCCACGCCCAACTGCTCGGCGAAGTGCTGCACCAGCCAGACCGCCAGCCAGCCCTTGACGGCGTCGCCCACCAGGGTCCAGATGGCCGCGCCTTTATTGCCACTACGCAACACATTGGTGGCGCCCGGGTTTTTCGAGCCATAGGTGCGCGGGTCAGACAGGCCATACACCTTGCTCACCACCACGGCGAAGGAGATCGAGCCGATCAGGTAGGCGGCGATAACCAGTAATACTGTATTCATATTTTCCCTTTTATCCTTATCTTTTTATACTTATCCTGGCCCGGCCATGCGGGCCGTCGGACTATACACCAGCGCCTTTAATCGGCCAAGGCGCAGTGCACCGGCCTGGCCGCCAGCACGTCCTGCAGCACAGCGGGCGCGATGCCGATCAGGAAGCCGCGCCGTCCGCCATTGATATAAATCGTTTCCAGCGCGAGGATGCTCTCCTCCACATACACCGGCATGGCCTTCTTGGTGCCGAAGGGCGAGGTGCCGCCGATCATATAGCCGGAATGGCGCTGCGCCACCTCGGGCTTGCACGGCTCCACTGATTTGCAGCCGATATTGCGCGCCAGGTTCTTGGTCGAGACCTTGCAGTCGCCGTGCATCAGCACGATCAGCGGCTTGGCCACCTCGTCCTGCATCACCAGGGTTTTCACCACATGGTGTTCATCCACGCCCAAGGCCTGGGAAGACACGCCGGTGCCCCCATGTTCCTCGTATTCATAGGGATGTTCGCTGAAAGCCACCTTGTGCTTGCGCAGCAGCGCGGTGGCCGGGGTTTCGGAAATGTGCTCTTTCTTCGCCATGCCGTGATACGCTCATTGTTCGAAAAGGAGTTTCTAATTATGCAGCAAGAAATTCGCTTTGCCACTTTCAATGTTTGCAATCTTGCCCCGCCGGGCGCGAAATTGTACGACAATCTGCTCCCGCTCACGGCCGAGGAATACGAGGCCAAAGCCGCCTGGACCGCCCAGCAGCTCGATGAGCTCGACGCCGACGTGATCGGTTTCCAGGAAATCTTCTCCCAGGCCGCGCTGCGCGATGTGCTGTCCCGTACGCGCAAATACCAGGACGCGGTGCACGCCGGCTTCGATCCCGATCCACGCGCCGACCGCCTGACGCCGAACGTGGCCCTGGTTTCGCGCCTGCCGCTGGCCGCGCCGCCCGAGGTGTATGCGAATTTTCCGGAAGGCGTGCCGTCCGACTCGGGCAGCCGCGACGCCGACCGCTTCGCGCGCGCGCCCCTGCATGCGCGCGTGGTGCTGCCCGGCGGCACGGTGGCCGATGTGATCGTGGTGCACCTGAAGTCGCGCCGCCCGGATTACCGCAACGGCGACAATGGCGACGACCCGCTGCTGTACGCGATGGCCAATCTGCGCTCGCTGGTGTGGCGCGGCACGGAGGCGGTGGCGCTGCGCGTGCTGCTGAGCAATCTGCGGCGCGAAGGGCGCCGGCCCTGCATCGTCATGGGCGACTTCAACGACACAGCCGACGCCGTAACCACCACCATCGTGCTGGGCAGCGGTGCCCTGGCCCAGCCCGGCGAAGAACTGAATGGCCGCATGTTCGACTGCAACCAGATCCAGCGCCGCCAGGATACCTTGCGCCACGTCGGCTACACCAATATCTATGAAGGCCACTACACCACCATCGACCATGTGCTGGTGTCGGAGGAATTCCATCCCGCCTCGGGGCGCGCCATCGGCGAAGTGCTCGACGTCAGCTATCTGAACGACCATCTGCGCCAGGAACGGCCGGAAGTATCCGACCATGGCCAGGTGCTGGTGCGCCTGCGCCTGTTCGAGGCCGCCGGCGCGGCGGTGGCGGGCGGCGCGGCGGCGCGCTAGGCGCTCTGCCGCGCCAGCCCCTGGCCCCTGGCACCGCACTCAGTGCAGCAAGGCGGCCAGGCCGCTATGCTGCCAGGCCGCGCTGGCGTACCGCCCCTGGTACAGGTCGCAGCCTTCGGCGCGCAGCAGCGCCAGCTGTTCCGCTGTTTCCACGGCTTCCGCCACCACGGCCATGCGCAGGCCATGGGCCATGGCAATGATGGCGCGAATGGCGTCCAGGTCGCCGCCACCGCGCAGAAAGGCCGGTGCGATCTTCAGCTTGTGGATGGGATAGCTGCGCAGCTGCTCCAGGCTCGAATAGCCGCTGCCGAAATCGTCCAGCACCAGGCGCACCCCGAGCGCGTCCAGGCTACGCAAGCTGTCGGCCGCCTGCGCTCCGCTTTTCTGCAGCATCGATTCGGTCAGCTCCAGCTCCAGCCTGGCCGCCTCCAGTCCCGACTGCTGCAGAGCCTCGGCCACCTGCCCGCTCAAGCCCTTTTGCATGAACTGGGCGGCCGAGAGGTTGACGGCCACCGTCAGCGCCTGCCCTGCCGCCTGCCAGCGCCGCGCGCTGTGGCAAGCCTGTTGCAAGACCCAATTGCCGGCCGCGATCATCAGCCCACTCTCCTCGGCCGCGCCGAGAAAACGCTCCGGCAGCAGCAAGCCCTGCTCCGGGTGGCGCCAGCGCAGCAGCGCCTCCAGGGCCACCGGCGCGCCGCTGGCCAGCTCCAACTCGGGCTGGAACTCCAGTTCGAACTGCTGTTCGCTGAGTGCGCGCCGCAAGCCATTTTCCAGATGGCTGCGCTCCAGCGCCTTGGCATTCATGTCCGGGCTGAAGAAGTGGAAGCGGTTGCGCCCCGCCTCCTTGGCGTGCAGCAGGGCGACATCGGCATGGCGCAGCAGGCTGTCGGCATCCTCGCCGTCGTGCGGATAGGCAGCGACGCCGACCGAGGCCGAGATATTCAGCCGGTGCCCGCCCAGCTCATACTCCTGGCCCACCGCCTGCAGCACCGCGGCCGCCACATGGGCGGCCTGGCCGACGCTGCCGATATCGGGCAGGATCAGGATGAACTCGTCGCCGCCCTGACGGCTCACCGTGTCCACCCCGCGCACGCAGCGGATCAGGCGCCGCGCCACTTCCTGCAGCAGCAGGTCGCCGGCATGGTGGCCCAGGGTATCGTTGACCGCCTTGAAGCGGTCCAGGTCGATGAACAGCACGGCCAGCATGCTGTGCTTGCGGCGCGCCGCCGTCAGCGCCTGGTTCAGGCGGTCGGCCAGCAGCACGCGGTTGGGCAGGTCGGTGAGGAAGTCGTGCTCGGCCAGGTGGCGCGTATGCTCCTCGCTCTTCTTGCGCTCGCTGATATCGGACAGGATGGCCATATAGTGGCTGACCTCGTCGCGGCTGTCGCGGATGGCCGTCAGCGTCACCCAGGCCGGGAACACATGCTCGTCGCGGTGACGCAGGCGGATTTCGCCCTGCCAGTGGCCGGTGGCCTCGATCACGCCCCACAGCTGGCGGAAGAAATCCTCGTTTTCCTGGCAGGCGCGGAACTGGCTGATGTCCTGCCCCACCATGGCGTCGGCGCCAAAGCCGGTGATCGCCGTGTAGGCGCGGTTGATGGCGATCACCTGGCGGTGGCGGTCGGTCAAGAGGATGGCGTCGTGGCTGTTCTCGAAGACCTGGGCCGCCACGAAGAGCGTGCGCTCGGCCCGCTTGCGCTCGGAGGCGTCGCGCACCAGCGCATAGAAGCATTGGTGGTGGTCCTCGGTGATCGAGGTCAACAGCACTTCCCCCCAGAACAGCTCGCCCTTGCAACTGACGAAGCGCCAATCGAAAAAACGGTTGGTCTTGCCGTGCGCTTCGTGCATCAGGGCCATCACCGCCACGCCGGACGCCGTGCCGTCGGGCTGCTGCAAGGGCGAAAAATCGGCCAGGCAGCGCCCCACCATCTGTTCCTTGTGCTCGCAGGAAAACATGGCCAGAGCAGCCGGATTCACATCCACGATCGTGTTTTCGCGGATCAGCAGCATGGCCTCGCCCGAATTGCGGAACAGCAGGCGGAAGTTGATGCTGGCCTGGGTCAGCTCCTCTTCCTGCTGCTTGCGCAAGGTTAAATCAATGTGCATGCAGAAAACCTGCTCCAGCTGGCCGTCGCTGAAGATGGGAATGCAGGTGGTGTACAGCCATAAATCGCTGCCGTTGGCCGAACGCGCCTGCCATTCGTCGGCCGGGCTGGGCTGGCCGCTGCGCCAGACGGTATCGACCATGGCGTCGTATTCCTGCTGGCGGGCGCCATGGCTGAACAGTTCGCGCAGCGGACGGCCGCAAGCCTGGTCCGGCGTCATGCCGCACAGGCGGGCGCAGGCGGGGTTGCAGAAATGCACGATGCCTTCCCGGTCAAAGCTGCAGGCGGCGACCAGGGGCGTCATTTCCAGCGCAGCAACCATGCGCGTAATCAGGTGCAGGGCGTCGTACGTGGCACGCGACGGCGCCGGATGTACCAAGGGGGAGGCAGCAGGCGCCGGCACGGCGCCGTTCTGCGGTTCGTCGGGCTGGACCACCTTAACCTCGCTGCGGCAGACGGGGAACCTCCATCTTGCATGTCACGCGGCACCCCACCTTTGCGCTGCATCAAACGAACAGGCTTGACCTTTCCCACGAGACAACATTTTACCGCTTGTCCGGCCCCGGACACCGCCTGTCCGCCAAATCGGACGCCTGGGCCAGCCTTTTTGCATTTCAGGCGCGCGATTTTGCGCTTCATCGCATTCCCCCCACTTTCGCGCTTGCAAATCCGTAAAGTGCCAGCATCGCCTCACCCGCCGGCAGCGGCCCCACACCATTAGAGAGACAAGCATGACATTCGACACCCTGCCCCTGAAACAGTCCCGCAAGCCGCGCTGGCGCAAGCCCGTGATCGCGCTGGTACTGCTGGGCGTGGTCGGCGGCGGCTGGACGGTCTTGCACCATGCCAAGGACGATGCCGCGCCCGCCAGCGCCGCCCATGAAGAGGGCAAGGATGGCAAAAAAGACAAGATCGAGGTCTACGAGCTGGCCGGCAGCGACGTCGCCGCCGTCGAGGCGCGCGCGCTGGCCCTCAGCCTGCCGCTGTCCGGTTCGCTGGTGCCGGTGAGCCAGGCCACGATCAAGGCCAAGGTCTCGGGCCAGGTGCACGATGCGGCGCTGCGCGAAGGCATGGCCGTCAGCGCCGGCCAGGTGCTGACCCGCATCGACCAGGCCGATCCCCAGGCCCGTCTGAAGCAGCAGCAAGCCCTGCTCGACGAAGCCCAGGCCCGCATGGCGCTGGCGCAAAAGAATGAAGGCAACAGCCAGGCCCTGTTGCGCCAACAGTATATTTCGCAGAATTCCTATGACAGCACGGCCAACGCGGTGGAACTGGCGCGCGCCAATGTCAAGGCTGCCGCTGCCCAGGTGGAGCTGGCGCGCATCGCGCTCAACGACAGCACCATCCGCGCCCCGTTCAGCGGCATCATCAGTAAACGTCATGTGCAGGCGGGCGAAAAAGTCGCGCCTGACATGCCCGTCTATACCATCGTCAACCTGGCCGAACTGGTGCTCGAAGCCCAGGTGCCGAGCACTGAAATCCCGCGCGTGAAAGTGGGGCAGGACGTGCAATTCAAGGTCGATGGTTTCCAGCAGCGCCCCTTCCACGGCAAGGTGGCGCGCATCAACCCCACCACCGAAGCCGGTTCGCGCGCCATGCTGGTGTATGTGAGCGTTGCCAACGCCGACGGCGCCCTGCGCGGCGGCATGTTCGCCAAGGGCCGCATCGTCACCGAGAAATCGGCCGTGATGCCGCTGGTGCCGCTGGCGGCCCTGCGCAAGCACGAGGGCAAGGACGTGGTGTTCAAGGTGGAACAGAACAAGGTGGTGGCCCAGCCGGTCGCCATCGGCCTGCGCAGCGAAGATGAAGGCTATGCCGAAGTGACCGGCGGCCTGGATCAGGGCAGCCAGGTCATCGTCGCCAAACTCGAGAATGTGAAACCGGGCGACAAGGTCAAGCTGCCCGCCGCGCCCGCCGGCGGCGGCGCCCCCAACAAGGCCGCCATGCTGGCCAAGCAGGATTAAGCGCCATGTGGATTACCAAGATCAGTATCCGTAACCCGGTCTTCGCCACCATGGTGATGGTGGCGCTGATGGTGCTCGGCATCTTCTCCTACCGCGACCTGGGCGTGGAAAGCATGCCCAATGTGCAGATTCCGTTCGCCGCCATCGAAGTCAATTATCCGGGCGCCTCGCCGGAAGCGGTGGAGAACGATATCACGCGGCCGGTGGAAGACATTGTCAATACCGTCAGCGGCATCAAGACCATCCGCGCCAATTCCTGGGAAGGCCGTTCCGGCGTCTACATCGAATTCCAGCTGTCCACCAATATGGACAAGGCGATGCAGGACGTGCGCGACAAGGTGGCCCTGGTGCGCCCGCGCTTCCCGAAAGAAGCGAAAGACCCCTTCATCGCGCGCGCCGAAGGCGACAACGCCCAGCCCATCGTCAACCTGAGCATGACCTCGGACACGCGCAGCATCCGCGACCTGTCGACCCTGGCCGACCAGGTGGTGGTCAAGCGCTTCCAGGGCGTGCCCGGCGTCGGCCAGGTCAACACCTTCGGCCTGTCCAAGCGCCAGATCCTGATCAGCCTGAAACCCAACGAGATGACGGCCCAGGGCATCGGCGTGGATGAGGTGATGCGCGCCATCCAGGCCACCAACACCAACCTGCCGGCCGGGCGCATCAGCCGCGGCGTCAGCGAGCAGCTGGTGCGCGTGGAAGGCAAGCTCAAGGACGCGCGCGAATTCAACAAGATCATCGTGGCGCGCCGCGCCAGCGGCCCGGTCTACCTGGAACAGGTGGCCGAGGTGGTGGACGGCGAAATCGAAGAGGAATCGCTGTCGCGCGTGAACAGCAAGCGCTCGATCTCCTTCGACATCACCAAGGTGCAGGACGCCAATGTGGTGGAAGTGGGCAGCGGCGTCAAGAAAGTGGTCGAGGAATTGCGCCAGACCCTGCCGGCGGACGTGAAGCTCAGCATCCTCGATTCCGAATCGGACCGCGTGCAAAGCCAGCTGAACAATGTGAAGCGCACCATCGTCGAAGGCGCGGTGCTGACCATGATCATCGTGTTCTTCTTCCTGCATTCCTGGCGCTCGACCGTGATCACCGGCCTGACCCTGCCGATCGCCGTGCTGGCCACCTTCATCGCGCTGAAAGCCTTCGGCTTCACGCTCAATTTCCTGACGCTGATGGCGCTGTCTCTGTGCATCGGCCTCTTGATCGACGACGCCATCGTGGTGCGCGAAAACATCGTGCGCCACCTGGGCTTCGGCAAGGGCCACCGCAAGGCGGCCGAGGACGGCACCAACGAGATCGGCCTGGCCGTGATGGCCACCACCTTCGCCATCGTCGCCGTGTTCGTGCCGGTCGCCTTCATGAAGGGCATTATCGGCCGCTTCTTCCTGCAGTTCGGCATCACCGTGGCGGTGGCCGTGATGGTGTCGCTGTTCGTCAGCTTCACGCTCGACCCGATGCTGTCCTCGGTGTGGCGCGATCCGGCCAAGGACCGCTTCAAGTATGTGCCCTGGCTGGGCCGCTTCATGGAATTCACCGAGCGCGGCGTGGACCGGCTGCACGTCTGGTATGGCAAGGTGCTGGAGTGGGCGCTGCACTGGCGCAAGAGCACGCTGGTGGCGGCGCTGCTGATCTTCGTCGGCTCCCTCATGCTGGTGCCGAAGATCGGCGGCGAGATGATGCCGGAGACCGACCGCGGCTGGATCAGCCTGACCTTCAAGGTGCCGGTCGGCTCCAGCCTGGAATACAACGATGCCAAGATCCGCCAGATCGAAGCGGCCTTGAAAGACTTCCCGGAAATCGAAGCCGTGCTGTCGAACGTGGGCAAGCCGGAAGGCCGCCATATGTCGGACATGCACTTGAAACTGATCGACAAGAATGTGCACCAGCGCCGCACCCAGAAGCAGCTGGAGGAAGCGATCCGCAAGCGCCTGGCCCCGATCGCCGGCGTGACCACCTCGCTGGGCGACGGCGACAAGCCCATCTTCATCGCCATCCTCGGCACCGACGAGGGCAAGCTGGACAAGACAGCCCACGAGCTGATGGCCAAGATGCGCAAGATCAAGGGCATCGCCGACCTCGAATACAGCCAGGAAGGCGCCAACCCGTCGACCACGATCAAGATCAACCGCGAACTGGCGAGCGACCTGGGCCTGAACGTGCAGCAGATCGGCGTCGCCCTGCGCCCCTTCGTGGCAGGCGAGACCGTGAGCTACTGGCTGGCCGGCGACGGCCAGAACTATGAAGTCAATGTGCAGCTGCCGAAGTCGGGCCGCCAGCGCGTGGCCGACCTGGCCGACCTCTCGCTCGCGTCGAGCAAGCTGGACGCCGATGGCCGCCCCATCATGGTGCCGCTGCGCCAGGTGGTGGACTTCGTGCCCGCCTTCAGCCCGCAGGTGCTGAAACGCCAGGCCCTGCAGCGCCGCGTGGCGATTTACGCCAACGTCGAAGGCCGTCCGGCCGGCGACGTCGACAAGGACGTGAAAAAGGCCATGGACAGCATGCAGCTGCCGGCCGGCGTGCGCTTCGACGTCGGCGGCAACGCCCAGCAGATGGCCGAAACCATGGGCGGCGCGGTGACGGCGCTGAGCATCGCGGTGATCTTCATCTACCTGGTGCTGGCCTCGCAGTTCGGCAGCTTCCTGCAGCCGATCGCCATCATGGTGTCGCTGCCGCTGTCCCTGATCGGGGTGCTGTTGGCCCTGCTGGTGACGGGCAGCACGCTGAATATCTTCTCGGTGATCGGCATCATCATGCTGATGGGCCTGGTGACCAAGAACGCGATTTTGCTGGTGGACTTCGCCAACCACGGCCAGCAGGACGGCCAGGGCCAGCGCGCGGCGATCCTGGCGGCCGGCCAGGTGCGCCTGCGGCCGATCCTGATGACCACGCTGGCCATGATCTTCGGCATGCTGCCGATGGCCATCGGCTTCGGCGACGGCGGCGAAACGCAGGCGCCGATGGGACGCGCCGTGATCGGCGGCGTGATCACCTCCACTCTGCTGACGCTGGTGGTGGTGCCGGTGGCCTACAGCTATCTGGACACGCTGGGCAAACGCTGCGCGCGCTGGTTCGGCAGCGCCGAGGCCGAGCATGCGGAACAGGGCAGCCATGCCCCGCTGGCCATCGCCGGCAAACAGGACAAGGCGGCGGAAGTCGCTTAAACGGTTCGCCCACCCCGTCCCCGCGCCGTGCGGGGACGATTCGGCGGCTTATCACCAAACCCGGGGCGGGGCTGCCGCGCCCCGGGTTTGCACCACACAGCGGGGAGGCGCAGGGCGCTCTCCCCGCTTCTTTTTTCCCCGCCGCCGAGTTCGTGTCCACCTTGGGGTCAGACCCCAATCGGACACGGACTCAGCGGTAGCGGACTTAGTCGTCGGCGGTGCTGGTGTCGGTTTCGCTGCTGTCGAAGCCGGCTTCGTCGGCATCCTGCTCATCGGCAGGACGGCTCTTCGCCTCCTGCTTGCGGCGCGCTTTTTCTTCGGCCTTGCGTTTCTTTTCTAACTCGCGCTGCCGCTTCTCGTACTGGAAATTCGTCTTTGCCATGGGGCACCTCCTGCCCCCATTATGCCCCAGTGCCTGCCCGCGCCCTAGCGGCCCGATCAAACCGGCATGCCAGCAAGAAAGATGGAATGGTGCTAGAGTGTGGCGCGCATTGATATTTCGACTAGATTAATACCAAAGCCATGGCCAATCCCTATCGCAAGCTTTTCCGCGCGCCCGGCAGCCGCGGCTTCGCCCTTGCCGCTCTCTTGGCGCGCATGCCGATCTCGATGACGGGCATCGGCCTGATCACCATGCTGGCGCAGATGCGCGGCGCCTATGGCCTGGCCGGCGCGGTGGCCGCCACCTTCGCCTTCTGTACCGCCCTGCTCTCGCCCCAGGTGTCGCGCCTGGTGGACCGCTACGGCCAGCGCCGGGTCTTGCCGCGCGCGGCCGGCGCCAGCATCGCGGCCATGCTGGCCCTGCTGCTATGCGCCCACCTGCAGGCGCCGGACTGGACCCTGTTCGTCTTCGCCGCGCTGGCCGGCTGCATGCCCAGCATGTCGGCCATGTCACGTGCGCGCTGGACGGAAATCTACCGCGGCCAGCCCGAGCTGCAAACGGCGTATGCGCTGGAATCGGTGCTCGATGAAGTCTGCTTTATCGCCGGGCCGCCGATCTCGGTCGGCCTGAGCGTGGCCGTCTTCCCCGAGGCCGGGCCGCTGGCGGCCGTGCTGCTGCTGGGCATAGGCGTGGCCGCCTTCGTGCTGCAGCGCGCCACCGAGCCGCCGGTGCATGCGCGCGTCAAGGGCTACCAGGCGCCATTGCTGTCGCAGAACGGCATGCGCGTGCTGATGCTGCTGATGGTGGCCATGGGCACCATCGCCGGCACGGTGGACGTGGTCAGCGTGGCGTTCGCGCGCCAGGAAGGCGAGCCGGCGGCGGCCAGCATCGTGCTCTCCATGTATGCCATCGGTTCCTGCGTGGCCGGCCTGGCTTTCGGCGCCCTGCGTCTGCAGCAGCCCTTGCCGCAATTGCTGCGCCTGGCCGGCCTGGCGACGGCGGCCACCACCCTGCCCCTGCTGTTCGTCAACAATATCCTCAGCCTGTCGGCGGCCGTGCTGCTGGCCGGCCTGTTTTTCGCGCCCACGCTGATCGTGGCCATGGGCCTGGTGGAGCGCATGGTGCCCAATGCGCGCCTGACCGAAGGCTTGACCTGGCTGGTGACGGGCCTAGGCATCGGCCTCGCGCTCGGCGCGGCCGCCGCCGGCCAGCTGGTCGATCTGTATGGCGCGCGCGCCGGTTTCGGCATGGCGCTGGCGGCCGGCTGCGTGGTGCTGTTTACCGTGCTGTATGGCCAATGCCATCTGGAAGACGTGGCCGTGCCGGAACGCCGGCGCAGCGCCGGCTGAAGGGCGGCCCGCTAGCCGCGCGGGTGGTGCGCGGCGTGCAGCTGCTTGAGCCGCTCGCGCGCCACATGGGTGTAGATCTGGGTGGTGGAGATATCGGAGTGGCCCAGCAAGAGCTGCACCACGCGCAGGTCGGCGCCGTGGTTGAGCAGGTGGGTGGCGAAGGCGTGGCGCAGGGTGTGCGGCGACAGCGGGACCGTGATATCGGCTTTCAGCGCGTGCTTTTTCACCACCACCCAGAACATCTGGCGCGTCATCGGGCCGCCGCGTCCGGTGACGAACAGGGCGTCGTCCTGCTGGCCGTTGAGGATGGCGCCGCGCGCCTCCTTCAGATAACGCTCGATCCACAAGCGCGCCTGTTCGCCGAACGGCACCAGGCGCGTCTTGGCGCCCTTGCCGGTGATGCGCAGCACGCCGTCGTTCATGCTCAATTCCAGCGTTTTCAATTCCACCAGTTCCGACACGCGCAAGCCGCTGGCATACATCAGTTCCAGCATGGTGCGGTCGCGCAGGCCGAGCGGCGTGCGCAGGTCGGGCGCCGCCAGCAAGGCTTCCACCTGGGCTTCGCTCAAGGTATGGACGAAGCGCTGCGGCTGCTTGGCCGAGGCCAGCTTCAGGCAAGGGTCTTCGGCGATGCGGCGTTCGCGCAAGGCCAGTTGGTAAAAGCGCTTGAGCACCGACAGGCGGCGGTTGGCCGAGCTGGCCTTGGTCTCTTCATGCCGCGCCGAGAAGTACGCTTCGATATCGTGGCTGGCCACGGCCAGCAGGCTGCCGACAGCGGGCCGCGCCACTTCCAGCCAGCGCGCGAACAGGCGCAGATCGCGCCGGTAAGCATCCAGGGAATTTTTCGACAACCCGTCTTCCAGCCACAGGCTGTCGCAGAACTCGTCGATCAGAGCAAGGTTGTCTGCTGCCATGCGTATTCAGTATGTCCTTCATGCGCCAGCAGCCAGCGTTTCACGCCCAGCGTAAAGCCCTGCTGGTTATCGTCGCCGGCAAAGCCGCCCAGGCCGTTCGAGCCGGTCACGCGGTGGCAGGGAATCACCGGCGGGAAATAATTGGCGCCGCAAGCCTGGCCCACGGCGCGCGCCGCCGAACCGAGGTGGCGCGCCACCTCGCCATAGGTGCGCACCTGGCCGCGCGGGATGCTGCAGATGGTGTCCCACACGCGGCGCTGGAATTCGCTGCCCAGCTGGGCCAGCGGCAGATCGAATGGATAGTCGGGGTCGGCGCAGTAGGCCAGCACTTGCTGCGCCGCGCGTTCGGCCAGCGCATCCTGTGGCGCTTTCTCGGCATAGCTGGCGGGCAGATAGAACAGCTCCGTGATCAAGGCGCCCGCGGTGCGGACGCCCATCGCGCCAAACGGCGTGTGGATAATGGCGGAAAAAAGTTCGCTGCCTTGTTGCGTTTTCATCACAATTGCTCCCCTGCTTCTTGTGGCATTCATGCTACACCAGTGCCGCGCTGCGGCCAAGGGCATAAAAACGCAGCTTGCGGTGCAAGGCTTAAAAAAAACGCAGCTTGCGGTGCAAGGCTTAAAAAAAAACGCACCTTGCGGTGCGTTTTAACATATTGCGCGGCCCCGGCCGTTTGGCGCGCTGTAGCTGGCTTGTGACCGCCCTCAGCTGCTTTCCAACGACATTCTGTAAGCCACGTGTCTCCTCATGTATCCGCGGTATCGATTACCGTTTCTTCTACACTCCCCACTAAACCTGATGTCCTTGCTACCTTGGTGCATTTCCATATGCAATCTGCACCATTTGGGAGCGACGCCATCATAACCGATGGCGCGCCGATTTTCCCTCTTTATTTTGGGAAAGGATTTATTTGATTCAGGAATAAATCAAGTTAGGCAGCCAGACCGAGATTTGTGGTACGTAAGTTATGAGCAACAGGAAACCGAGCATGGTCAGCAGCCAAGGCATGACGGCCACGGTCAATTCCGAGATACCCATCTTGGTGATCCCTGAGGCCACATACAGGTTCAGCCCCACCGGCGGGTGGCACATGCCGACCTCCATATTCACCACGATCAGGATGCCGAAGTGGACCGGATCGATGCCCAGTTTCATCGCCACCGGGAACAGGATCGGCGCCATGATCAGCACGATGGACGAGGGCTCCATCACATTGCCCGCCAACAGCAGCAGCACATTCACCACCAGCAGGAAGCTGACCACGCCCAGGCCTTTGCCGGTGATCCATTCGGCCATGGCCTGCGGGATGTTCTCGCTGGTCATGAGGAAGGAGAACAGCACGGCATTGGTGATGATGTAGAGCAGCATGGCCGACATCGAAGCCGAATCGAGCAGCACCTTGCCCACCTGCCTGATCTTCAAATCCTTGTAGACGAAGACGGCGATGAAGAAGGCGTACACGGCAGCCATGGCGGCCGCTTCGGTCGGCGTGAACACGCCGGTGTAAATCCCGCCCATCACGATCACGATCAGCAGCAAGCCCCAGGCGCTCTTGCGGAAGGTGCTGAAGCGTTCGCCCCACGTGGCTTTCTTCAGGCGCGGATAGTTGTGCTTCTTGGCCAGGAACCATGTGGTCAGGCCGAGCAGGAAGGCCAGCATCAGGCCCGGCACCACGCCGGCCATGAACAGCTTGCCCACCGAGGTGTTGGTCGTGACCGAGTACATCACCATCACGATCGAGGGCGGAATCAGGATGCCCAGCGCGCCCGAGGTGGTGATCACGCCCGCGCCGAAGCGGTTCGGATAACCCTGCTTGACCATGGCCGGCAGGATGATGGAGCCGATCGCCACCACGGTCGCCGGGCTGGAACCCGAGACCGCCGCGAACAGCGCGCACGCCATCACGCCCGCCAGCGCCAGGCCGCCGTGCCAATGGCCCACCATCGAGCTGGCGAAGTCGATCATGCGCCGCGCCACGCCGCCGTGGGTGAGGAAGTTACCGGCCAGGATGAAGAAGGGGATCGCCATGATCTCGAACTTCTCGATGCCGGTAAACAGCTTCAGCGCCACCGATTCGATCGGCACATTGGTCATGGTGAAGAGGAAGGTCAGCACCGTCAGGCCGAGCGAGATCGAGATCGGCATCCCGGTCAGCATCAGCACCAGCAGCAAGACGAAAATAATCAAGGCGTTCATGCTTTCGCTCCTTTTTCCAGCTCTTCGTCCAGACCCTCGACGTGGGCATGGTCATGTTTCGGCAGTTCGCCGGTGCGCACAAACTGCACCATCACCTGCAGGAAGCGGAAGCACATCAGGTAGGAGCCGCAAGGCACGGCCAGGTACACCAGCCACATCGGCACTTCCATATCGGCCGAGGTCTGGTCGGTATGCGCCATCTCCCACACGAAGCTGGCGCCCAGGGTGCCGACGATGCCGGTGAACAGGGCGCCGGCCAGCAGGCCGAAGATCACAAACTTGGAACGCAGGGCGGGGCTGAGGCGGTTGATCAGCACATCGACCCCGACGTGGATGCCGGTGCGCACGCCATAGGCGGCGCCGAACTTGGCCATCCACACGAACATATAGATGCACAGCTCTTGCGCCCAGCTGGTGTTGATCTGGATCAGGAAGTCCTGCACGCCGGGGATGGGCAGCCCGGCCAGATAGCGGTGCACGACCGCGACGAAAATGATGAAGGTGGCCGCGCCCATCAGGAACGCAATGATCCACTCTTCCAGGTGGTCCAGGAATTTCATGGTGTCTCTTCCGGTATTGGAGAAAAAAAGGGACGGCGCCTTGGCCGTCCCCGGATTGCGCTTACTTCGCGCTTTCCTTGTTGATGGCGCCGATCAGGTCTTTGCCGATGCGGTCTTCCATCTGCTTGTGCACCGGCAGCAGGACCTTGCGCCATTCCGCCGTTTCCTGGGCGCTCAGCGTGTAGATCTGGGTCTTGCCGGATTTCTTGATGGCTTCCAGGGCCATATCGTTGTCGCGCTGGGCGATGGCTTTCTCGTAGGTGGTCGCTTCGCGCATCGCGCCTTCCAGCTGGCCGCGCACGTCGGCCGGCAGGCCGTCCCAGAACTTCTTGTTGACGATCACGGCATAGCCCAGGTAGCCGTGGTTGGACACGGTCACATGCTTCTGCACCTCATGCATCTTCTGGGTATACATATTCGATGGCGGATTCTCGGTGCCATCCACCACGCCGGTCTGCAAGGCCTGGTAGACCTCGGAGAAGGCCAGCACCTGCGGGTTGGCGCCCAGGGCGCGCATCTGCGCGTCCAGCACCTTGGAGGACTGGATGCGCAGCTTCTGGCCCTTGAAGTCGGCCGGCATCTTCAGCGGCTTGTTGGCCGACATGACCTTGAAGCCGTTATCCCAGTAGGCCAGGCCGGTGATGCCCTTGCCTTCCAGCTTTTTCAGCAGGCCCTTGCCGATCGGGCCTTCGGTCACGTTGTACAGCGCGGTCTTGGTCGGGAAGATGTAGGGCAGGTCGAAGACTTCGAACTCTTTCACGCCCAGCGGGCCGAATTTGGCCAGCGAGGGGGCCAGCATCTGCACCGCGCCCAGTTGCAGGGCTTCCAGCTCTTCCTTGTCCTTGTACAGCTGGCTGTTCGGATACACTTCCACTTTCACGCGGCCATTGGTGGCCTTCTCGGCCAGCTGCTTGAAGCGCTCGGCGGCCTGGCCTTTCGGCGTGTCGGTCGCCACCACGTGGCTGAACTTGATGACGATGGGGGCTTGGGCGAAGGCGTTGGACGTGATGCAGGCGGCCGCGCTCAACGCGACCAGGACGGACTTGAGTTTCATGCTGTCTCCACGAATGAAAAAGGGCTGAATTATTATTCTTGCATGTTGATTTTGTCCAATGGAAATTTGCATTTCAACTGTGGTTAACCACAATAGCCCTTGTTTTTAGAATCGTTACGCTCCGAAAATGCCTAATTCCGCCCCGACCACGTCCAGCCGCCTGCATTTTGCCCATCCGGTGCGCTGGCTGCTGCCCGTGGTGCTGGTGTTGTTCTTTCTCGCCATCCTGATCTGGCTGCCCTGGCAGGCGCGCCAGATGGAGCGCAGCGAGCGCCAGGAGCAGCTGATCGCCGATACCTTGTGGGTGGAACAGACCATCCGCTTCCAGCTTGGCCGCCATGAAGAGAGCTTGCGCGGCCTGGGCGGCGAAATCGCCGCCGGCCAGCTGCATGGCGCGCGCCTGCGGCAGCGCCTGGAAAACCTGCTGAAGAACGGCCGCGAGCTGCGCCGCGTGATGTGGGTCGATGCCGAGGGCAAGGTGCAGGCCTCCAGCGAGGAAGCGCCGCCGGCCCTGGCCAGCCTGGCGCCGGCCTCGCTGGCCGCTTCGGAACGCGCCCGCCTGTCGCGCAATCCCGTCTACGCCCAGCCGGAGGTCCAGGCCGAGAATCCGGCCGGCCCGCCGGGCGCCATCATGATGGATTTCCACGTCCCCCTGTTCAGCGGCGAACGCTGGCTGGGCAGCCTGGTCGCCACCTTCCAGCTCAGCGCCGTGCTGGAAGAGATGGTGCCCTGGTGGTTCGCCCAGGACAATCAAATCACTCTGCTCGACCGCGACGACAAGGTGCTGGCCCAGCGCGCCGCCGCCGGTCCCGGCCACGGCGTCTACACGCACAAGCGCGCGCTCGACCTGCCCGGCACCGTCATCACCCTCGTCACCGACAGCATCAAGAGCGAACCGCGCCTGCTGCCCAATCTGCTGGTCGGCTCGGTCATCGCGCTGTCGTTGGCGCTGTTATGGAGCCTGCTCGCGCTGTGGGGACATATCTCGCGCCGCCTGGCGGCCGAAGGCGCGCTGCGCCAGCAGATGAGCTTCCGCACGGCGATGGAAAACTCCCTGGTCACCGGCCTGCGCGCGCGCGACCTGGAAGGCCGCATCACCTACGTCAATCCAGCCTTCTGCCAGATGGTGGGCTACCCGGCCGAGGAACTGGTGGGCAAGCTGCCGCCCATGCCTTACTGGGCGCCGGAAGCCATGGCCGAATACCAGGGCCGCCTGGCCAGCGTGCTGGCGGGCGCCGTCACGCCCCAGGTGGAAACCATCTTCCAGCGCGCCGACGGCGAACGCGTGCCGGTGCTGATCTTCGAAGCGCCGCTGGTGGACAAGGACGGCCGGCAGACCGGCTGGATGGGCTCCATCCTCGACATCTCGGACCGCAAGCGCATCGAGGAACTGAACCGCGAGCACCAGGAAAAGCTGCAGGCCAGCGCGCGCCTGGCCACCATGGGCGAAATCGCCTCCATGCTGGCGCATGAGCTGAACCAGCCGCTGGCCGCCATTTCCAGCTACACCACGGGGGCCCTGAATCTGCTCAAGCGCAATGCCGACGAACACAAGCCGGTGGAGGCCAATCTGCTGCGGCCCGCGCTGGAACAGGCCAGCGCCCAGGCCCAGCGCGCCGGCCAGATCATCCGCAGCGTGCACGAATTCGTGAAAAAGCGCGAGCCGGAACGCCAGGACGTGAGCCTGGCCTCGATGGTGGACAGCATCCGCGCCCTGATCGAAATGCAGGCGCGCCAGCACTACGTCTCCTTCGTGCTGGATATTCCGGCCGCGCTGCCGATGGTGCGCGCCGACCGCGTGATGATCGAGCAGGTGCTGCTGAACCTGACGCGCAACGCCATCGAATCGATGGCCGACGTGCCGCCCGCGCGGCGCGTGCTGAGCATCGTGGCCGAATACGCGGCCGGCGGCGCAACCGAACCGGAGCAGGTGCTGGTGAAAGTCATCGACCGCGGCCACGGCATTCCGCGCGAAGTGGCCGAACGCCTGTTCTCGGCCTTCTTCAGCACCAAGGCCGAAGGCATGGGCATGGGCCTGAACATCTGCCGCACCGCCATCGAATTCCACGGCGGCACGCTGGAACACGGCGACAACCCGCAAGGCGGTACCATATTCACATTTACACTGCCGGCATCGACCGCAGGACACTGAACGAGGGGACACAATGCTGCATATAGTTGATGACGAAGAGGTGGTGCGCGATTCCCTGTCCTGGCTGGCCAGTTCGCGCGGCATCGCCGCCACCGCCTACGCCAGCGTGGCCGATTTCCTGGCCTACGCCGCTGCCGGCCAGTTCGACGCCGAAGGCGACTGCGTGCTGCTCGACGTGCGCATGCCCGAAATGAACGGCATCGCCGTCTTCGACCAGTTGGCCGCGCGCGGCCTGACCCAGCGCCTGCCCGTGATCTTCCTCACCGGCCACGGCGACGTGCCGATGGCGGTCGACGCCCTCAAGCGCGGCGCCTTCGACTTCTGCGAAAAGCCCTTCAACGACAACCAGCTGATGGACCGCGTGCAGGAAGGCCTGGCCGCCGCCCGCCACGCCAGCGCCGCCGACGCCGTGCGCGCCCGCCTCGCCACGCTCTCCACGCGCGAACGCGAGGTGCTCGACCTGATCCTGGCCGGCAAGATGAACAAGGTGGTGGCCGACGAACTGGGCATCAGCATGCGCACGGTCGAAGTGCACCGCGCCCACATCTTCGACAAGATGCAGGTTAAGACGGCGGTGGAGCTGGCAGGCTTGCTAAAGTAAGCAAGCAGCCCCGCTTGATTAAGATCATAACAAGAGTAGGATGAACTATGGAGCGGCCAGCCATGGCATAAGCTGCCCCCATGCTGCTATGGGACGAAAACAAGAGGCGTCAAAATCTGCTCAGCCACGGGGTTGATTTTGCGCTGCTGGAACAAAGTTTTGGCTTACCTATGCAAACAGAAGAGGACAAAACCTACGCATATGGCGAGCAGCGTCTGAGAAGCATCTGTTGGTACTATGACCGGGCGGTGGTCGTAGTCTGGACGCCGGCGGGTGACGATGCCCGCATCATCTCATCCTGGAAGGCTAATCATTGTGAAACAAGAAAATACCTTGAGGAATTTTCTTTCCCGCGCTCAGGCTGAGGCAGCTCTTGCAGCTGCACCGGAATGGGTGGATCCCAGTGATTGCCCATATGACCCAAACGATCAGGCATCGGTCAATGCCTATTGGAAGAACGCCAGATTAAGCTTACCCGGCGAGCATCTGATGCAGCGCTTGGCACAAAGCCATTCCGCCGCCTCTGTGTCCAAACTGATTCTTGAAGATCAGACCGGATTGAAACACTCAATCAACGCCGGCCAGGAACATGAAGACCTGCTCGCTCATCTGCCCCATGACGATGAAAGCTGCATCGTATTGGTGTTCATAGACAGCCGGGACAAGGCAGAGGCCTTGCTGGCACAAGCTCAGAAGCTGCTTCCATCAAATGGCAGGCTATGGGCTGGCTTCTGGAACGATGCCAACACCAGCCTGGATACCCTGGTGACGGCAGGACAAAAACTTGGCCTGCGCGCCAGCATGACATTATGGATCAAGGGCAACTGGTCGTATCTGCGCCTTGATCCGGCACCGCTTACTTGATCGGCAGAGCGATCGGGCGCATCGGGGCGGCGTCGGCGCCGCGCAGCTTCAGTGAAGCACCGATGAAGGCGAACTGGTAGACCTTGTCGCGCGCCAGGCCTTCCAGGTTCACCAGCTCCATGATCGGCACGCCGTGCTCGGCCAGCAGATAGGTGTGCAGCGGGATGTAGTTATCCTTGACTTCGGACGGGAAGGTTTCGAAGCTCAGATTGTCGGCCCCCACCACCATGGCACCCTTGTCTTCCACCAGGAAGCGTGCCGCGTCCAGGCCCATGCCGGGCGGATTGGCCATGTATTCCTGCGCCTTCTCATACTGCTGCATGCGGCCGGTGCGGATCAGCACCACATCGCCTTTTTCCAGCGCCACCTTCTGCTTGGCCAGCGCCTCGACCAGGTCCTGGCGCGTGATGCGGTAAGCATCCGGCAGCATGCTCACGCCCTTGGCGGCGGCCACGTCGATCATCACGCCGCGCGCGATGATGGGCGGCAGCTTTTCGGCGCCGGTCACGTCCCAGCCGCGGTCGCCCAGGTGCTCGGAGGCCTTGAAGCCGTTATAGATCTTGCCGTTCAGGCCGAAGTGGTTGAGGGCGTCGATGTGGGTACCCATATGCGAGTACATGGAGATGGCGGCACCGGTGTAGCTGACGTGCTCGTTCATCTTCTTGCCGGTGCCCATCGGGTCGGACACGCCATTGCCGTGCGGCGTATGCGTCATCCACATCAGGTAGGGCGGATCGCCGGCGGCCTGCCAGCTCGGCATGCCGATGAAGTAATCCACCGACAGGTCGTAAGCCGCGCCGCCCGTGACGCGCGCCATGATGGCGGCGCGCGACGCCGGCGTGACCAGGTTCAGGCGGCCGATCTCGTCCTTCGGCCCCCAGGGGCTGATGCCGACGTCGGCGGCCTGCGCCGCGCCTTGGCCCAGCACACCTGCGCCCAGCAGCGCCAGCAGCGCCGCCACGCGGCGCATACGAATCGATTTGCTCATCTTGTTTCCTTTCTGGTTGAGATAGACGAGAGCTTATTCAATTCCCCAGATAAAATAATCAGCAATTCAGCACATACATATTTCACTCACAGGACACAATGTGGATTTATTGAACGCCATGCAATCCTTCCGGCGCGTGGTCGAGCGCAACAGCTTCAACAAGGCGGCAGCGGAGCTGGGCCTGTCGCCGGCCGGGATCGGCAAGCAGGTGCGCTGGCTGGAACAGCGCCTGAACGCCGTGCTGCTGTCGCGTACCACGCGCACCATGAGCCTGACCGACACCGGCCACGCCTACTACCAGGAATGCTGCCGCCTGCTCGACGAGCTGGACAGCCTGGAGCGCGCCACCGCCGCCGACAGCGTGGAGCTGAGCGGGCGGCTGCGCCTGAACGCGCCGCTCTCCTTCAGCGTGGCCGTGCTGGGGCCGCTGCTGGCGCGCTTCATGGCCGCCTACCCGCAGCTGAAGGTCGAGCTGACCTTGACCGACCGCGTGCTCGACGTGGTGTCGGAAGGCTTCGACCTGTCGCTGCGCGTGCGCACCGCCCTGCCCGATTCCTCGCTGGTGGCGCGGCCGCTGGGCAAGGTCGAACAGCTGATCTGCGCCGCGCCCGCCTATCTGGCCGCGCGCGGCACACCGGCTATCCCGGCCGAGCTGGCGCAGCACGACTGCCTGGCCTACCGCCTGGCCGAGATGCCGGGGCGCTGGGCCTTGCGCGGTCCCGAGGGCGAGACCCTGGTCACGCTGCCGGTGCGCTTCTCGGCCGACAACAGCCTGATGCTGGCCCAGATGCTGGCGGCCGGCGCGGGCATCGGCACCCTGCCCTCCTTTGTCGCCCGCTCGCTGCTGGATGAAGGCCGCCTGCGCACCGTGCTGCCCGGCTACAGCCTGGCGGCGCGCACCGCCTACGCCGTCTATCCGAGCAACCGCCACCTGCCGCGCAAGGTGCGCGTGCTGCTCGATTTCCTGGCCGAGGAATTGCCTGCCTTATTGTGAAAAAGCATTTGCATAAGCACTTATATATTGTTAGGATGGCTTCATGAAACCAGGACTCGGAACCCAATTGCGCCACCTGATCGAGCTGCTCGACGGCGCCGTGCAAGCCGTGTATGAAGAAGCGGGCATCGACTACCGCCCGCGCTACACGCCGGTGATGCGCGCCCTGCAGACACGCGGCAGTTGCAGCATCGGCCAGATCGCCGAAGCGGCCGGCATCACCCAGCCGGCTGCCACGCAGACGGTGGCGCTGATGCAGAAGGCGGGGCTGGTGGTGGCCGCGCCCGGCGCGACAGACGCGCGGCAAAAGCGCATCCAGTTCAGCGCTGCGGGGCTGGCCCTGCTGCCCCAGCTGGAACAATGCTGGCGCGCCACGGCCGATGCCGCCGACAGCCTGGACCGGGACCTGTCCTACCCCTTATCCACCGCACTGGCCGACGCCATCGCGGCCCTCGAACGCCAGAGTTTCGGCGCGCGCATACGCCAGGCCCGCAGCAAGCAATAACAACACACCAGGAGGCTTTATGAACACCGCGCAGCAAACCGTGATGCCCGTTCCCACCTTCCGCCACCGCATGCTGGCCAAGCCGCTGGTGCGCGGCATCGTGGCCGCCCTCGCCGTCATCGTGCCACTGGCCGCCGCGCTGATGCTGTCCGAAGCCATCGCCCCCAAGCATCTGCGCGTGATGTGGCCGAACATCCTGGCCATGCTGGCCTGCCTGGCCGGCTACGGCTTGTATGTGCGGCGCGTGGAAAAACGGCCGCTGCTGGAATTGTCGGGACCAGGGGCGCTCGGCGAAACCCTGGCCGGCGCCGGCCTCGGCCTGCTGCTCAGCCTGGGCGCGCTGCTGCCGCTGTGGCTGCTCAACGTCTACCAGGTGCAGGGCGTGAACGCCTGGACCGTGCTGCTCAAGCCGGCGGCCGGCATGGCCCTGGTGGCCGTGTTTGAAGAGCTGCTGTGCCGCGCCATCCTGTTCCGCCTGGTCGAAAAATCCTGGGGCACCCGCACCGCGCTGACCGTCTCACTGCTGTTCTTCATCGTCGCCCACCTGCCCAATGAGCACATCAGCGCCATTGGCGTGCTCAACACCGGCATGGCCGGCATCGGCCTGAGCGCCGCCTATATGGTGACGCGCCGCCTGTGGCTGCCAATCGGCCTGCACTTCGTATGGAACTATCTGTTCGACGCCGTCTTCTCGATCCCCGTTTCCGGCCAGCCCGCCAAAGGCCTGCTGCAAGGCGCCATGCATGGTCCCGAATGGCTGAGCGGCGGCGCCTACGGCATCGAAGCCTCGATCCTGACGCTGCTGGTCTGGGGCCTCGCCAGCCTCGTCCTGTTGCGCCAGGCCCAGCAGCGCGGCCACATCCTCCCCCGCCCCCGTTAAGCCCTCCCCGTTTGCGCTAAATCAAACAATGTCCAACCCTGGTGCCTGACACCAGGGTGGACATTTTTTGCGCTGGATCAAAGGGGATGGCGGGGTCAGCTGTGGCGGGCCAGGGCCCAGCGGATGTGCTCGCAGACCAGTTCGGAGGGGTGCTCAAGCCGGCTGCGCAGGGCGGCGACGATGGCGGGATCGCCTTTGGCGCCGAGATCGGCGGCATTGCCGAGGCCGACGGCCAGATTGCGCAGCCAGCGTTCGTGGCCGATGCGGCGGATGGGGCTGCCTTCCATGCGGCGGTTGAATTCGTCTTCGCTCCAGGCGAACAATTCGATCATCCCGGCGCTGCCGAGGGCGTGGCGCTCGTCGAAGTCGGGCAAGGTGGCGCGCTGGGCGAATTTGTTCCAGGGACAGGCGGTCTGGCAGTCGTCGCAACCGTAGATGCGGTTGCCGATCAGGGGCCGCAACTCTTCGGGGATGGCGCTTTTCAGCTCGATGGTCAGGTAGGAGATGCAACGCCGCGCATCCATCCGCCCCGGCGCGACGATGGCTTGCGTGGGGCAGGCGGTGATGCAGGCGCTGCACTGGCCACAGTGGGCGCCGGTCGGTTCGTCCACCGGCAGCGGCAGGTCGACCAGGACTTCGCCCATGAAGAACATGGAGCCGGCACTGCGGTTGATCAGCAGGGTATGCTTGCCGCGCCAGCCCAGGCCCGATTTTTCGGCCAGCGGCAACTCCATCACCGGCGCCGAGTCGGTGAACACGCGGAAGCCGAAGGGGCCGATGCCGGCCTGGATACGGTCGGCCAGCTGCTGCAGGCGGGCGCGCAAGACCTTGTGGTAGTCGCGGCCACGGGCATACACCGAGATCACGGCCGCCGAGGGATCGGCCAGGCGCCGCGCTTCGCGTTCGCGCCAGTCTTCGCTTTCGCCCTCTTTGTCTTCAGGCAGATAGTTCATGCGCGCCGTGATCACGCGCACCGTGCCGGGCACCAGCTCGGCCGGACGCGCCCTTTTCATGCCGTGGCTGGCCATATAGTCCATGTCGCCGTGCATGCCCGCGTCGAGCCAGGCTTGCAGGCCGGCCTCCGCGGCGCTCAGGTCGATGTCGGTGATGCGCACTTCGGCGAAGCCCAGTTCCACGCCCCACGCCTTGATGGCGGCGGCGAGTTCGGCTAAATTGGCTTGAGAGAGGGACATCGGGACGCTCCGGCGATTACAATGCCGGCAGAACCGGATCAAACCAATATTTTACTCAATGCCGCACTTTAAATCCCATTTGCACGACGAAGCCGGCACCGCCGCCCTGGGCGTGGCGCTGGCGCGCGCCCTGGCGCCCGGCCTGTCCATCTATCTGCACGGCGACCTGGGCGCCGGCAAGACCGCCCTCACGCGCGCCCTGCTGCACGCCGCCGGCCATGTGGGGCCGGTGAAAAGCCCGACCTATACCCTGTCCGAGCCTTACCGCGTGCAGCTCGGCGGCAAGCCGCAGACCGTCATCCACTACGATCTGTACCGCATGGGCAGCCCGGAGGAATTCCTCGACGCGGGCTTCCGCGAGGACTTCGACGGCGAGAATATCTGCATCGTCGAGTGGCCGGAGAAAGGCGAGCCGGTGCTGCCGCCGCCCGACCTCCACGTTTTTCTCACTGTGGCCGGACAGGGGCGTGATGTAGAATTGCAAGCGTCGTCAGCTCTGGGCCAGTCATGCCTTCAACGCCTTTCCTTCGCACCGAATCTTTGAACGCCAAGCCTGTTGCCCGGCGCACCATCCTGAAAGCCGGCGGCACCTTGCTGCTGTCGGTACTCGCGCCCCAGCTGGCCCACGCCGCCCAGATCCTGGCCGTGCGCGTGTGGCCGGCCGATGACTATACCCGCGTCACGCTGGAGAACGACAGCGACCTGAAAACCAGCCACTTCCTGGTCAAGGATCCGGAACGCCTGGTGGTCGATATCGAAGGGCTGGAACTGAATCCGACCTTGAAAAGCCTGGTCGCCAAGATCCAGTCCAACGACCCGTACATCAAGCAGGTGCGCGTGGGCCAGAACCGGCCCAACGTGGTGCGCCTGGTGTTCGACCTGAAGGAAGAGGTCAAGCCGCAGGTGTTCACCCTGGCGCCGGTCGGCAATTACAAGCACCGCCTGATCTTCGACCTGTATCCGGTGAAAGCAGTCGACCCGATCGCAGCCATGATCGAAAAAGGCGAGTGGTCGAGCGACAGCAAGAGCACAGCCGCCGCCGCGCAGCCTGCCGCACCGGCCGCCATACCAGCGCCGGCCACGCCCACCGGCAGCAGCGCGCAAGCCAATAATGCCGGCGCCGCCGCACCGCCACCCGCCAGCACCGGCCCCGCAGCGCATCCGCCGCTGCCCGGCGCGGTGGACGCGGGCCAGAACGGCAAGCCCGATATCGCCGCCGCCAAGCCGGAGCCGAAGCACGACGCCAAGCCCGAAAGCAAGCCAGAACAGCGCGCCGAGACCCGCCCCGGCAAGGTGACGCGCATGATCACCATCGCGCTCGACCCCGGCCACGGCGGCGAAGACCCCGGCGCCATCGGCGCGCGCGGCAGCCGCGAGAAGGATATCGTGCTGGCCATCGCCAAGCGCCTGAAGGCGCGCATCGAGGAGCATCCGAATATGCGCGTGATGCTGACGCGCGACGGCGACTACTTCGTGCCGCTGCCCACCCGCGTGGAAAAGGCGCGCAAGGTCGATGCCGACCTGTTCGTCTCCATCCACGCCGACGCTTTCGTGCAGCCTTCGGCGCGCGGCTCCTCGGTCTTCGTGTTGTCGGAAAAAGGCGCCAGCTCGACAGCGGCGCGCTGGCTGGCGAACAAGGAAAACCAGGCCGACCTGATTGGCGGCGCGAACGTGAAAACGCCGGACAAGCAATTGGCCAGCGTGCTGTTCGACCTGTCCACCACGGCCCAGATCAACGACAGCATGAAAGTCGGCAAGGCGGTGCTGGGCGAAATCGGCGGCATCAACAAGCTGCATAAAGGTTCGGTGGAGCAGGCCGGATTCGCCGTGCTGAAAGCGCCCGACATCCCGTCCATCCTGATCGAAACGGCCTTCATCTCCAACCCGGAAGAGGAAGCGCGCCTGCTCGACAACGCCTATCAGGAACAGATCGCCAGCGCCATCGTCAAAGGCATCAAGAGCTACTTCGCCAAAAACCCGCCGCTCGCCAAGAGCCGGCAGACTTGAGGAACAGCAGAATGAGCAATATGGAACAGGCGGGCCAGTTGCCCGCCGTGCGCATCAAGGCGCAGGATGGTTCGCAAGCCCTGATCGCGCTGTATGGCGGCCATCTGCTGTCGTGGAAGAGTGGCACGGGCAAGGAACGCCTCTTCCTCAGTGAACGCTCGGCCCTCGACGGCAGCGCCGCCATCCGCGGCGGCGTGCCGGTGATCTTTCCCCAGTTCGGCCAGCGCGGCAACGGCCAGCGCCACGGTTTTGCGCGCACCGCCACCTGGCGCCTGGCCAGCCATGCCGACGGCCAGCCCGGCATTCCGGCCCACGCCGAATTCCATCTGAACCAGGACGACCTGGCGCCCGCCGTCAAAGCCGACTGGCCTTATGCTTTCGAGCTGCGCCTGCGCTTTACCCTGCGCGCCGACGCCTTGAGCATGGCTCTCAATGTGCGCAATACCGGCCAGGACGATTTTTCCTTCGCCGCCGCCCTGCACACCTATTACGCGCTGGCCGATTTCGTCCGTACCACGCTGGATGGCCTGGCTGCGCCGATCGCCTTCAGCGAATTTCTCGACGAGATCCATCCCGCCACGCCGGCCTTAAGCCTGTGCCAGCCGGCCGGACAGGAATCGCTGCAATTGCAGCAGCAGGGCTTTAACGAATGGGTGGTATGGAATCCGGGCGCGGCCAATGCGGCGGCCCTGCTGGATATGGCGGATGAGGAATGGCGCCGCTTCGTCTGCATCGAACCGGCGCGCGTAGACAAGCAGATCCTGCGCGCCGGCGGCGAGTGGAGCGGGATTCACACCGTCAGTTCGATTCCTTGATCATGCGGCCCGATCCTGCCTGGATCGGACGCGCATTGAGTGGATACAGGCGGCTGAACAGGGCCATCTGCGCCGGCGAGGCCTGCACCGGCTCCTTCATCACCAGCCACAGCACGCCTTCGGTGCAGGGCGGCGTGGTCAGCGATCCCATATACGTGAAGTAATCGCGACGCTGCGGCAGCAGGTCGTTGGGGTCGAGCACCACCGAGGGATTGGCGACATCGCGTTTTTCCAGCGGCAGATGGTTCCACACGGTCTGGATGGCCGGCTGCGGCTTGCCGCGTTCCAGCAGCAGGGCCAGCACGGCCAGGCGGCCTTCCGCATCCTTGTGCACCAGGTGGATCACCATCTCGAAACCCTTGCCGTTGATGCGCTCCTCGGACGGGCGGTGGAAGTGGAACTGCTGCAGCTCGTACATGCGGTTCTGCACCGCCAGGAAATTGCCCCCGCCGACCGTCACCTGCACCGTATGGCCGTTATCCTGCACCGAGAAGGCCGAGGGGCGGTAATCGAAATTGATCTGCTCCAGATCGACCTTCATGCCGTCGCGGATATCGATGGGCGACTGGCGGTTGCCCGTGCCGCACTTGGCCCAGTCCGAATTGATCTTGCTCCAGTTGGCCGGGCCGAACTCGCCCTCATACGCCCAGTGCGTGCCGTTGGCGCGCGGCGGCGGCATGGCGGCCAGCTTGGCGGCGCGGGCGGCGGCATCTTTCTTGGCCTTGGCGGCGGCAGCGGCGCGCGCGGCCTGGTTGGCACGCATCGCGGCCAGGCGCTCGGCGATCTTGGCCGACAGCTCGGCCTCGGCCTGCTCCTCCTGTTCGCGCGCCGACAGCTTGGCGGGCTTGCCGGCCGTGGCTTTGGCGCCGGCGGCGGGTTTGCCTTCCTTGCCCTCTTTGCCTTCCTTGGCCGAGGCGGAACCCGGCACCGAAGGATTGGGCGGGTGGATGGATTTGATATTGGCTGGTTTGGGCGGCGGCTGGCCCGCGTCGAAGGCACCCGCCGAGGCAATCAGGAAACAGCTGGCGGTGAGGACGATGAGCTTACGCATGAGAGTCAGGGATAATCGTTGATTACCCCTGTTAACGGTTGCCCCCGGGGAAAACTTGAGGGCAACCTAAAGGAAGGCTTAGCGGCCGAACACCTTGCGCCCCAGCTTCCACATGCCGCCCAGAGCCATGGGCACGATGGCCACGCCCACGCCGACCAGCACGATGGTAGTCAGATTTTCGCGGATGATGGGCAGATGGCCGAACATATAGCCCGCCACGGTCAGCGACAGCACCCACAGCACGGCGCCGGTGATGTTATACAGCTGGAAGCGGGCCTGGGTCATATCCGACACACCGGCCACGAAAGGCGCGAAGGTGCGCACTACCGGCACGAAACGCGCCAGGATGATGGTCTTGCCGCCATGGCGCTCGAAGAAATCGTGGGTGCGGCGCAGCGCCTCTTTATTGATCCAGCGGTAATCGTGGGTGAAGACGCGCTGGCCGATGGCCTCGCCGATCCAGTAATTGGTGGTATTGCCCAGCACGGCGGCCGTAATCAGCAGGCCCGCCAGCAAGGCCAGATTCATTTCGCCGCTGGCGCAGAAGGCGCCGGCGATAAACAGCAGGGTGTCCCCTGGGAAGAAGAACAGCACGACCAGGCCGGTCTCGCAAAAGATAATGGCAAACAGCACCGCATAGACCAAAGTGCCATATTGCGCGATCAGCGTGCCCATCGCCTTGTCGACGTGGACCAGCATGTCCAGAAATTGAACTAAATCCATTAAGTTATCCCAAAAGGTTGCGGCGGGAATCATACACCAGCCTTGTAGGCAGAAACGCTCCCGTCTCGGATATTTCTTAGCGCCGGCGGGGCTAGCCCAAGATATTCCAGTTTACAATTCCTCAACACGGCGCAGCAAGCCGCCGACCACAAGGAGACTGAAGGATGCAGAAAGCACTGAATGTTTTGACGAAGCGGCCTGGCGCAGCGGCCCTGGCTTTTGTTCTACTAGCTGGCGGCGCCGCCAGCGCTGCCGAGAAGGAGCTGGCGCCCAAGGCCACGCTGGCCGATGTGATCAAGGCCTCCAAAGCGGCCGACTGGCGCCCGCTCGATCCCGAGAACACCTTATATATGGAGCTGCCGGCCGGACGCGTGGTGATCGAGCTGGCGCCCGCCTTTGCCCCCAAGCATGCCGCCAATATCCGCGCCATGGCGCGCGAACACTATTTCGACGGCCTCGCCATCCTGCGCTCGCAGGACAACTGGGTGGTGCAGTGGGGCGATCCCGACGAGAAAAACCCCAAGCCGCTGAAAACCGCCCAGGCCAAGCTGGCCGGCGAATTCACCGTCCCGCTGGCCAACGACAAGCACTTCACCCGCCTGCCCGACCGCGACGGCTACGCGCCGCAAGTGGGCCACTCCAACGGCTTCCCGGTCGGGCGCGATCCAAAAAACAAGCAAACCTGGCTGGCGCACTGCTACGGCATGGTCGGCGTCGCGCGCGGCAACGAATCCGACAGCGGCAACGGCGGCGCCCTGTACGCCGTGATCGGCAACGCCCCGCGCCATCTCGACCGCAACATCACCGTGGTGGGACGCGTGGTGTCCGGCATGTCCCTGCTGTCCGTACTGCCGCGCGGCGCCGCCCCGATGGGATTTTATGACAAGCCCGAGCAGATGGTCCCGATCAAGGCCGTGCGCCTGGCCGCCGACGTCCCCGAAGCCGAGCGCAGCCGCCTCGAAGTCATGCGCACCGACACGGCGGCCTATGCCGCCGCCGTCGAAGCCCAGCGCAACCGCGGCGGCCCCTGGACCAAGGTCGCCGCCGGCCATATCGACCTGTGCAACGCCCCCCTCCCCGTCCGCGAACCAGCCCCTTGATCTAAATCAGCAAATGTCCGACCCTGGTGTCAGGCGGGGCCGCCGAGGCACCAGGGTCGGACATTGTTTGATCTGGCGCAAACGGGGAAGCGGGCTCATTTATAATGCGGGACATGAACGCGCCTACTCTTCCTCGTCCTATCCGGGCTTTGCCGGACCAGCTTATTTCCCAGATCGCTGCCGGCGAGGTGGTGGAGCGGCCTTCGGCCGTGGTCAAGGAGTTGCTGGAAAATGCGCTCGACGCGGGTTCCTCGCAGATTACGGTACGTTTGGAGGAAGGCGGGGTCAAGCGTATTTGCATTACGGATAATGGACGCGGCATTCCTCCCGAACAGATGCCGCTCGCACTGGCGCGCCATGCGACTTCGAAAATCGCCAGCCTGGACGACCTGGAAAACGTGGCCACCCTCGGTTTTCGCGGCGAGGCGCTGGCGTCCATCGCGTCGGTGGCGGCCGTTACCCTGACCTCGCGCACGGCCGATGCGGCCCATGCCTGGGAGATCGAGGGCTCGCATAACGGTACCGTGTCGCCCTCTTCCGGCGCGCAGGGGACGACCGTCGACGTGCGCGACCTGTATTTCAACACGCCGGCGCGGCGCAAATTCCTCAAGTCGGAACAGACGGAGTTCGGCCACTGCGCCGAAGTGGTGCGCCGCGTCGCACTGGCACGGCCGGACGTGTCGTTCACGCTGTCGCACAATGGCCGCACCGTGGACCACTGGATGGTGGCCGATATGGCCAAGCGCAGCGCACAGATCCTGGGCGAGAATTTCGCCGAAGCGCGCCTGCCGCTGGACGAGGGTTCGGGCCTGCTGCGCCTGCACGGCTTCGCCGGCCTGCCGACCGCCTCCAAGGCGCGCGCCGATGCGCAGTATTTTTATGTCAACGGCCGCTTCGTGCGCGACAAGCTACTGGTGCACGCGGTGCGCGCCGCCTACGAGGATGTGCTGCACGGCGACCGCTTCCCTTCGTATGTGCTGGCGCTCGACCTGGACCCGGCCCTGGTGGACGTGAATGTGCACCCATCCAAGATCGAGGTGCGCTTCCGCGACGGCCGCGCCGTGCACCAATTCGTCTTCCACGCGGTGCAGCGCGCCCTGGCCCAGACTTCGGCCACGGCCCACGGCAGCGTGCCTTCGCCGCTGCCGGCGGCCGACACCCTGGCCGGCGGCCCGCTCTGGCGTCCGCAGCAGGCTTCCTTCGGTGCCGAACTGAATCCGCACTATCAGCCCACGTTCTCGCCCTCGCCTTTCGGCCAGCCCGGCCAGGGCGGCGGCGTGGCCCAAAGCACCGAGCGCTATGGCGCCCTGTTCGCGGGCGAGCGCCGCGCCGACGGCCCGGATGGTGCGACCCAGGATGGCAGCGCGGCCCTGAACGGCGGCGGCGGCTTCTCGGCCTCGGGCAGCTACGCCATGCCGCAAGCCACGCCGTATATCGCCTCGCCCGCCGTGCTGGCGCAGGACGAGGAATTCCCGCTCGGCTTCGCCCTGGCCCAGCTGCACGGCATCTATATCCTGGCGCAGAACAGCAAAGGCCTGGTGCTGGTGGACATGCACGCCGCCCACGAGCGCATCCTCTACGAACAATTGAAGAACGCGCTGGACGAGCAGCTCAACGGCGCCGCCATGCAGATCCAGTCGCTGCTGATTCCCGTCACCTTCTACGCCGACCCGGTGGAAGTGGGCACGGTGCAGGAGCATGGCGAGACCCTGCAAACCCTGGGCTTCGACATCGCTGCGCTCTCGCCCACCACCCTGGCGGTGCGCTCCGTGCCGGCCCTGCTGAAAAACGCCGATGCGCAAACCCTGGCGCGCGACGTGCTGCGCGATGTGCGCGAATACGGCGGCTCGCGCATGCTGATCGAGCGCCGCAACGAGCTGCTGGGCACCCTGGCCTGCCACACGGCGGTGCGCGCCAACCGCATCCTGACCCAGCCCGAAATGAACGCCCTGCTGCGCCAGATGGAAAGCACCGAACGCGCCGACCAGTGCAACCACGGCCGTCCCACCTGGGTGCAAGTCGAAATCAGCGCGCTGGACAAGCTGTTCCTGCGCGGCCAATAAGAAACAAGCATCATGAACCACACCACTGGGCGGCCGCTGGCGGTCGCCATCATGGGGCCGACGGCCAGCGGCAAGACCGCCTCGGCCCTGGCCATCGCCGAACGCATCCCGTCGGAAATCATCTCGGTCGATTCGGCCCTGGTCTATCGCGGCATGGACGTCGGTACCGCCAAGCCTTCGCGCGAGGAGCTGGCCGCCGTGCCGCACCACCTGATCGACATCATCGATCCGCTCGACGCCTATTCCGTGGCCCAGTTCCGCGCCGATACCCTGCGCCTGGTGGCCGAGATCCAGGCGCGCGGCCGGCTGCCGCTGCTGGTGGGCGGCACCATGCTGTACTTCAAAGGTCTCAACGATGGCCTGGACGAGCTGCCTGGCGCCGACCCGGTCCTGCGCGCCCGCCTGGAAGACGAGGCGGCCCGCCTCGGCTGGCCCGCCATGCACGCCCGCCTGGCCACGCTGGACGCGGAAACGGCGGCCCGCCTGAAACCGAATGACGCCCAGCGCATCCAGCGCGCGCTGGAAGTCATTGAACTTAGCGGCCAGCCCATGTCAGCCCTGCTGGCCCTGCGCGAAAAAACCGAGCTGCCTTTCGCATTGCTGCCGCTGGCGCTGGAGCCGTCCGAGCGCAGCGTGCTGCACGCCCGCATCGCGCAGCGCTTCGACCTGATGCTGAACGCGCCGGACGGCGGCCTGCTGGCCGAAGTCGAAGCCCTGCGCCGGCGCGGCGACCTGCATCCCGGCCTGCCTTCGATGCGCTGCGTCGGCTACCGCCAGGCCTGGGAATATCTGGATGGGAGCATCGACTACGCCGCCCTGCGCGAAACCGGCATCATCGCCACGCGCCAGCTGGCCAAGCGCCAGCTGACCTGGCTGCGTGCCATGCCGCAGCGCTGCGTCATCGACTGCCTGGCGCCGGATGCGGCCAGCCAGCTGCTGGCGCGGGTGGAAGCGGCCCGCGCCGCGCGCGCCGCCTAAGCGGAAAAGCGCCTAGAATCATAGCGAAAATGCCACTTTTCACGATTTTTCACGAAGCTGTAAAAAAGTTGTGGCAGGTTCCTTGACAGAGTCCGGGCCAAGCCCGATAATGCTTGCCGTTGCGGTGATATAGCTCAGTTGGTTAGAGCATAGCATTCATAATGCTAGGGTCGTTGGTTCAAGTCCAACTATCACCACCACCCGAATTAAGCGAAGAAGGCCTGAACTGGAAACAGTTCGGGCCTTTTTTGTTTTCCAAGACCACCCCGCCATACCACCCTCAACGCTTCCCCATACCAGAGCAGTACCAATAAAGCGCGAAATCCGCATATTTACACACCAATTCCGACTACCGTCAGCGAAATAGTGCCATAATGACAGCGTTTTGCGTACAAATTCCACAACAATGCAAAAAATAATTTCAAGTGGTAGCATTTTGGTATTTAAAATAACGTATATTGGTATGAGTGGTGCAGTTGAAGTACTGAAGTACTCATACGTAAGTAAGCAAGTAAGAAGCCCATCACCTTGGAGAGAGTAATGAAGTTCGATCAGAAACAAGCAAACCGCCTGACCCCGGCCGCCCTGGCCGTCGGCCTGCTTATCGTGAGCATTTCCGCGCCTGCGTTTGCCCAACAAACGGAGACCAAGCCCGATCCATCCAGCGTTGTGACCGTGACCGGTGTGCGCGCCGCCCTGGAGCAGTCGCTGAAGCAAAAACGCAATGCCGACTCCGTGGTCGAGGTGGTGACGGCGGAAGACATCGGCAAGATGCCCGACAAGAACGTGGCCGACGCCATCCAGCGTCTGCCAGGCGTGAACATTCAATCCTCCGCAGGTGGTGAAGGCGGCTTTGGCGAAAACGACCGCGTCAGCCTGCGCGGCACCAGCCCCAGCCTGCAGCAAACCCTGTTCAACGGCCATGCGATCAGCACCGGCGACTGGTTCGTGCTGAACCAGTTCGGCGGCAACGTCGGCCGTTCCAGCAGCTTCTCGCTGCTGCCATCGGAACTGGTCGGCTCCATCGTCGTGCACAAGAGCGCGACCGCCGACCTGGTCGAGGGCGGCGTTTCCGGCGCCATCAACGTGATCACCCGCCGTCCGCTGGACTTCCGCAAGCAGCTGACCGTGGAAGCATCGGTACAGGCGACCCGCAACGATCTGGCCGACAAGACCAAGCCGCAGCTGTCGGCCATGGTCAACTGGAAGAACGATGCCGGCACCGCTGGTATGTTGGTCCAAGCCTTCTCCGAGAAAACCGCGGTACGCCGCGACGGCCAGGAAGTCCTGGGCTATGCCAACATCGCAGCCGATAGCGCGGCCGCGAAAGCCAATCCGGCCCTGGCCGGCGTGCGCGTGCCGACCTTCATCGGCGCCTCGCTGTTCGAGCAGGTCAAGAAACGCGAAGGCGGCGCCTTCGACTTCGAGATCCGTCCAACCAAGGAACTGACCCTGGACCTGAACGGCTTCTACTCCAAGCTGAGCGCACCGCACCAGAACACCAACTGGCTGGCCGCGCCAGCCAACTCGATCAACCGCGACGGCCTGCTGGTCAGCAATCCGGTGATCAAGAACGGCACCCTGGTGTCGGGCAGCTTCGCCAAAAACTCGGGCGAAGTGGACAATATCTACCGTCCTGACGCCGGCGGCAAATCCTGGTACGCCGACTTCAACTTCCGCTACCGCGCCACCAAGGACCTCACCATCACCGGTAAGGCCGGCCGCACCAATGGCGTCGGCTACGACCGCGACGACGTGTACTACCAGAACAATGTCGACGGCGGCATGAACTACACGCTGAACGGCCTGAGCCCAGCGTCGATCTCCTATCCAGGCGGCGTCACCAACAAGCCAGGCAGCACCGCCTGGGCTGGCGGCGGCGAATCGCAATCGGTGGACAAAGAGAAATACGCCCAGGTTGACGGCGAACTGCGCCTGAGCCAAGGCATCTGGGATTCCGTGAAATTCGGTCTGCGCGGCACCGACCACAAACGTACTGCCGAACACCCGCTGGAAACCCGTCCAGGTCCGCTTGGCTTCAGCAATCCCGGCCCCACCTGGAGCGGCCAGATGTATCCGAGCGACTTCGCCCACTCCCTGGGCGGCAACCTGAGCACGAATTACTTCAAGTATGACGGCGCCGCCCTGGGCGCCTGGGGCGCCGTGCCGGGCAACCGCCTGCTCGACTACACCCTGCGTCATAACTGGACCGACGAATTCAAGCTGCAGGAAAAAACCTCGGCCGTGTATGCCATGGCCAACCTGGCTGGCGACAGCTGGAGCGGCAACTTCGGTCTGCGCGCCATCCGCACCAAGCAGACCACCGTGGTCAACCTGGCTGGCGGCACTAACCCGATCACCGGTTCGGCTTTCGGCCCTTACACCCCGACCACCTACGAGCGCACCTATAACGATTACCTGCCAAGCGCGAACATCAAGTTCGACGTGAACCAGGATCTGGTGGTACGCGCGGCGATCGCCCGCACCATGGCCCGTCCTGACTACAGCGCCCTGGGCGGCTCGGTCTCGCTGAACGACGATGCCCTGAGCGGCAACGGCGGCAATGTGAAACTGGACCCGATCCGCTCCAACAACTTTGAAGTCAGCGCCGAATGGTACTTCGCGCCAAAATCCTCGATCACCGCCGGTCTGTTCTACATGGACCTGAAATCGATCGTGGCCCAAGGCACCACCACCGGCACCTACTTCAACAACAAGCAGAACAAGCAGACGGTGTACCAGATCACGTCGCCGTACAATACCTCGGGCAAGAACAAGGGTATTGAGCTGAGCTACCAGCAACCGCTGTTCGGCAACTTCGGCACCCTGATCAACTACACCTACGCGGACGGCAAGCTGAGCGATGGTGGCGAGCTGATCAACTCGTCGAAAAACACCTACAACGTGACCGGCTATTACGAAGACGACCGCCTGAGCGCGCGCCTGGCCTACAACTTCCGCTCGACCTACAAGGCCGGCGTGGACCGTGGCGCCAGCCAGCACGTGAAAGGCCTGGGCAATCTGGCCGCCTCGCTGAACTACAAGATCAACGAGCAGCTGACCGTGACCTTCGACGCGCTGAACCTCAACAACGGCACCATCAAGATGTTCGCCGAGACCGAGGACCAGCCACGCGCCTTCTACTCGAACGGCCGCACCTTCTATCTGGGCCTGCGCGGCAAACTGTAAGCCGCCCAGCGCTCTACCTTCTCTCTTGTAGTGCCTTCACCCGGACCCATGTGGTCCGGGTATTTTTTTGCCCTTCCCTTTTGCGCCAAATCAAACAATGTCCAACCCTGGTGTCAGGCACCAGGGTCGGACATTTGCTGATATAGATCAAACGGGGTTTAGGCGGGGCGCAGGGTGCCGTCGACGAGGCGGGTCAGGGCGAGGGGGTTGGCGCTGGACAGGGCTGGCGGCAGCAGCTCGGCGGGGACGTCCTGGTAGCAGACTGGGCGCAGGAAACGGTCGATGGCGGTGGCGCCGACCGAGGTGGTGCGCGGGTCGGACGTGGAGGGGAAGGGACCGCCGTGCACCATGGCATGCGCCACTTCGACGCCGGTCGGGAAGCCATTGAACAGGATGCGGCCGGCCTTGCGTTCAAGTACCGGCAGCAGGCGCGCGGCCAGGGCGCGGTCGCCGGCGCGCGCGTGCAAGGTCGCGCTGAGCTGACCTTCCACATGCTCGGCGATGCGCAACAGGTCGTCCGCGTCGCGGCAGCGCACCAGCAGGGAACTGGGGCCGAAGTTTTCCTCTTCCAGCGCGGCGCTGCCAAGGAAGGTCTCGGCGTCGCATTGGTAGACGGCGGCTTGGGCAGCGCAGGCGCCCGGACCGGGCTGGCCTTGGGCCAGCAGCTGCACGCCGTTCTGGCCCGACAGGCGCGCCACGCCGGCCTGGTAGGACTGGTGGATGCCCGGCGTCAGCATGGTGCTGCCGACCTTGACCGGCAGGGCGGCGGCCACGGCGGTGGCGAACTGCTGCAGCTCGGGGCTGTCGATGCCCAGCAGCAGGCCGGGGTTGGTGCAGAACTGGCCCGAACCCAGGGTCAGCGAGTCGACATAGGCTTGCGCCAGCTTGGCCGCATCGTCGGCCAGGGCGCCGGGCAGCAGGAAGACCGGGTTGATGCTGCTCATTTCCGCATACACGGGAATCGGTTCCTGGCGCTGGGCGGCGATGCGCATCAGGGCCAGGCCGCCATGGCGCGAGCCGGTGAAGCCGACAGCCTTGATGGCAGGATGGCTGACCAGATCCTGGCCGATCTGCACGCCGGCGCCGATCAGCATGGAGAACACGCCTTCCGGCATGGCGCAGTCGATGGCGGCCTTTTGCACGGCTTTGGCCACCAGTTCCGAGGTGCCCAGATGGGCCGGGTGGGCCTTGACCACCACCGGGCAGCCAGCCGCCAGCGCGGAGGCGGTGTCGCCGCCCGCGACCGAGAAGGCGAGCGGGAAGTTGCTGGCGCCGAAGACGGCGACCGGGCCGACAGCGATCTTGCGCAGACGCAGGTCGGCGCGCGGCGGCACGCGTTCCGGCAGGGCCGCGTCGAGCGTGGCGCCGATCCAGTGGCCGTCGCGCACCACCTTGGCGAACAGGCGCAGCTGGTTGACGGTGCGGCCACGTTCGCCTTCCAGGCGCGCTTGCGGCAGGCCCGATTCGGCCATGGCGCGTTCGATCAGGGCCGGGCCGAGGTCGAGGATGTTCTGGGCGATCGCTTCCAGGAAGCGGGCGCGTTCTTCCAGCCCGGTTTCGCGGTAGGCGTCGAAGGCGCTGGCGGCCAACGCGCAGGCCCGCTCCAATTCAGCACGGCTGGCCAGGCCGAAGCCCGGCTCAATCTCGGCATTGCGCGCCGGATCGATCGCCTTGATCTGCCCTTCCCTGCCCATGACTGCCTGGTGTCCGATGATCATCTCGCCGGCTATCTGCATCGCTTCCTCTCCTTTATTATTCGGCGCCGGGTGGCGCAGTTGGCTTATGAATACCGCGGAAGGATACACCGAAACGCCGGCAGCGCGGCGGGAAGGCGCTACGGCAGCGGCCGGCCCCGGGGCCACGCGGCTGCCGGCATGCTAGGCAGTGGCGGAGAGCTGGGCGAAGGCTTGGCGGATTTCCTCGGCGCTGGCGGGGCGCACCAAGCGCGCCACTTCCTGGCCGTCGCGCAGGAAGACCAGGGTCGGCCACAGCTTGATGCGGAAGGAGCGGCCCAGCGCGCGGCCGGGACCGTCTTCCACCTTGATGTGCGGGATGGCGATATGCCCGGCATAGGCTTCGGCCAGCAGCGGCTGGGCGGCGCGGCAGTAGCCGCACCAGTTGGCGCCGAATTCCAGCAGCGCCGGGCCGCGCAGCGCGTCGACCTCGGCGCGGGTGGGCGCGGCGGCGTGATAAAGCTGTTCCATGGATCGATCCTCCTGGCGCCACCTTAGCACGCCGGCGCCAGGCGCGCCGCGGCGCTTACTTGCCTTTGAATTTGGCGCAGGGATCGGGACGCTGCACGGCATCGACCTTGCGCACCTGGTCGAACTGGCCATCGCCGGCCTTGCCTTCGGCGTAGGCGATGCTGGTCCACGTCAGCTTGGGTTGGATGGCGTCCAGCCAGCGCGGCACACCGATATCGCGCCGCACATGGCCATTGCCGGCGATCAGCACCACATCGCGCGGGCTTTGCGCGCGCACCAGCTTGGCCATCCAGATATCGCGCGCCACCTGGGCATTGACCATGCCGGGCACCATGCTGTCGGGCAGCATATTGCAATGGCCGGTACGGATTTCCGCCTCCTGGCCTTGGACGATATCGGCCGGCAGCGCTTCGTTGAGGCGGTAGGCGGCCACGGTCGGCGCGTCAAACGAGGACGCCACGCCGTCGCGCACCACTTTCGAGGCATCGCCGCGCGAGAGGTTGGCGGCGATCAGCGGCAGCTTGTTGTTCAGCGCCAGTTCGATCACAGGATGGTAGAGCTGCCAGTCCCAGCGCGGCCCCTTCATCACGCGGATCAGGCAATTGGCGTCGAGGCAGCTCTTTTGCGCCTCGTCCAGCAAGGCTTGCTGTTCGCGGTCGAACTGCTCCATGGCGATGGCGGGCCGCCAGCCCGCCGCCACGCGCTTGCGCAATTCCTCATAGCGCAGCTTATGGCCCTGGGGATTGTCATGCACCTCCCCCAGCAGCAGGACTTGCGGATTGGCTGACGCGGCTACCGGTTCAGGTTTTTTCTTGAAGCTGCCGCAACCGGCCAGCACAACGCCCGCCAGCAGCAGGCCCAGGGTGGAGGATTTCATCATGCGCAAATATGGGGAGTCGAAAAGCCCCCAGTCTAGCGCAAAAAGCCCGCTCCAACGGCCGAGCCCGTGTCCACCGTGGTGCCTGGCACCAAAGTGGACACGGGCTCGGCTGTGGCGGTGGGTTTACAGGCCGCAGACGGCGTGGATGTTGGAGAAGGAGATGCCGCTGGCGATGGCGCGGCCGATGCAGCCGACCTTGCGCCCGCCACCGTCAGACAGGGCAAAGCCGGCCAGTACTAAAACCACCAGCACGCTGCCCAGGATCAGCAGGCCGCGCAAATGGTCGTTCTTCTTTTTCATATTTCCACATGGCAACTTTTAAAATGCCATTGTAGCCCGACCTTAGCTTTCGGGCAATCGTTACAGGCTGTATTCGAAGGAATAGAAGTGCTTGCCGTTCTCGATCTTGATGTCGAGTTTGCCGCTGATACCCTTCAGCTCGCCCGTGCCGGAGTCGGGCGCGACAAAGATCTGCAAGCCATCGTGCGGCCCGCCCATGACGCCGCGGTGCACCAGGGTGAAGCTGCCGCTGCGGCCATGCAGCGTGCCTTCCACCCTTTCCACCGCCACATAAATGGCCGAGCCGGGCACCGAGCCCATATAGCTGAGGAACTCTCCGCGTCCGCTCGCATCCAGCACGCCGTGGTAGCGCTTGTCCAGATGCATGCGGCCGATGCCGCTGCCCTCGCTGACCTGGGACAGGGCTTCGGGGGCCATCTTCACGTCGAATTCACCGTTTGCAATTGCCATGCTTCCCTCCGTTTTTTTTGATTGAATGTGGGCGCCGGCGCTAAGCTTCGCGCGCCAGCGCCTGCAGCTTGCTGATGGTGCCCCAGTTGCGCGTGGTGACGGCGTCGCCCAGGATCTTGCCCATGGCGGCCGCCGCACGGCTGGCCAGCACGCCGTCGGCGCACCAGATATAGGCGGCCCAGCGGCCCAGGGCAAACGCTTCCGGCTGCCAGTCCTGGTGCAGCAGCGGCTCCAGGCGCGCGCGGTCGGCCGGCTGGTTCAGCACGGCCACCAGCAGGCGCGCGGGATCGTCCGCCTGCGCCTGCAAACTATTCTCTTCGACGATGGCGTCGAGCTGTTCGGCGTCGAGCACGGTGACGCGCGCGCCCACGCCCAGCTTGAGCACCAAGGCTTCCTCCATGCGCGTGGCCACCTCGCGCGGCGCCTGGCTGGCGCTGAAGACCACATTACCGCTGTTGAGCAGGGTGCGCACGTCGCTGAATCCCAGGTCGCCCAGCAGCTTGCGCAGATCGGCCATGGCGACGCGTTTGGCGCGCCCGACATTGATGCCTCGCAGCAGGGCGATCTGGCGGCGTTCGCTCATCTTGCTCCTCCTTATTCTGGCGACAGTATGCGGCAGCGGTGCCAATCCGGGCGCCCGCCTGCCCTCTCAGGCATGCAGCGGCGCGTCGGCATGCGGTTCATCGCTGTCCTCGTGGGACGGCGTGATGCGCGGGATGCGCAGCACGAAGCTGGCACCCTGGCCCAGCGTGCTGCTGACGGTAATGGTGCCGCCGAACTGCTTGGCAATCAGGTTGAAGACAATGTTCAGGCCCAGCCCCGTGCCGCCCTGGCCGCGGCGCGTGGTGACGAAGGGGTCGAACACGCGGTCCAGCATATCGGGCGCGATGCCCTTGCCGTTGTCGGTCACGGCCATCTCGATAATGTCACCCTCAAGGCGCACGCGGATCTGGATCAAGCCTTCCATCTGCGGGTCGAAGGCGTGCTCCACACAGTTCAGCGTGAGGTTGGTGATGACCTGGGCCAGGGCGCCGGGATAGCTGTCAAGCACGATATCGGCCGGGCACTCGATGCTGACATTGATATGCGATTTCTTCAGCTTGGGCTGCAGGCTGGCCACCACCTCGCCGATGTATTCCTGCAGCTCGAAGCGGCGGCGCGCTTCGCTGACCTGGTCGACGGCGATCTGCTTGAAGCTGTGGATCAGGTGGGCGGCGCGGTAGCAGTTGTTCATCACCAGGGTGGTGCTCTCGCCGGCGGTGTCGATGTATTTGAGGATGTCGGATTTCTTCACCATGCCCGCTTCGACCGACTGGCGCACCTGCTCGGTGGCGTCGCGCAGCACCGAGGCGCTGGTCAGCGCGATGCCGACCGGGGTATTGATTTCGTGGGCCACGCCGGCCACCAGGCCGCCCAGCGAGGCCAGGCGCTCGGCCTGCAGCAGCGACTCCTGGGTGCGGCGCAGATCGTCCAGCGCATGCGCCGTCTCCTGCGCGGCGCGGCGGGCCTCGTCCTCGGCTTCGCGGGTACGGCGGATAATGGACTTCACCTTGCGCTGGATGGCGTTGAAGCCGCGGATCACGTCGCCCAGTTCGTCGCGCCGCTTTTCCGGCAACTCCTCGACTTCGTCGCTGCCGCGCGTGGCCAGTTCGGACAGGCCGTCGCGCAGCTGCTTGAGCGGCTCGAACACGATGCGCAGGCTGAGCGCCAGCGCCACCACCAGGATCAGGTCGAGCAGCAGCACCTCGATCACCTTGCGCCGGATTTCGGCGGCCAGGGTGGCGTCGATCTGCTCGCGGCTGAAGTTGACGACCACGCGGCCGACGATCACCGGTTTCAGGCTGCCGGCGGCGCCGGCGTCGCGGTAGGCCAGGTCGGCCACCACGGGCGAGCCGCCGATGGCGCGCTCGTTTTCCACATTCACGGCGTTGCCGTCGGGGCGGCGCACCTTGCCCGAGAACAGGCCGACCGAGGTATCGTAGACGCGGATGGCGACCAGCTCGGGCGGCAGCATTTCGGCCGCCACGATATTGTCCACCTTGGCCTTGTCCAGATCCCACAGCGCCGAAGGCAGGCTGGTTTGCAAACGGGTCAGCACGCCTTCGCGCAGGCGCTGATTGCTCACTTCCAGCTCCTGGCCCAGACTGATCTGGGCATAGGTGCCGGAAATGCCCAACACCACGGTCACGATGACCACAAACAGGGCTGTCAGGCGGCCTTGAATTCCGTACATCTAAGCTGTCCTCCCTTGCCGGCGCAAGCTTGCATTCGCTCTTGTCCCACCAATGTACGGTATGGCCTGCCTCTTGGCAAGATTTTAGCGCGGGCGCGCACGCTGGCGGGACAGACATTGCAACCCCGCAATGGTAAGATCGCACTGTAGAAACACGGAGGAGCCATGACGGCAAGTTACCAACACCTGGCGCTGGCGGACGTGCAGCCGGGGATGATCCTGTCCGATGAATTGCTGGACGTGCAAGGCCATGTGCTGCTGCCGCAAGGCACGGTGCTGACCGAAGCCATGATCGCCCTGATGCCGCGCCACGGCATTGCCACGCTGCCGATCCGCCTGGACGGTCCCAGCGCCGCCGAGGAAGCGGCCAGCCGCCAGCACCATGAAGCGCGCCTGAACCACCTGTTCCGCCGCCACGATCCCGATGCGCCGCAGGACTGGGCGCGCGGCGTGCTGCGCCGCTTTGTCGCCGACTTCCGCCTCGGCATGGAGCAGACGCCATGAGCCCGCTCAGTTACGACGATGTGGTGACCCAGCTCGACGACCTGCCTTCGCTGCCGGCCGTGGTGATGGAACTGCTGAACAGCATCGACCAGGAAGACATCGATATCTCGGTGCTGGCCAAGAAGGTCTCGCACGACCAGGCGCTGACGGCCAAGACCCTGCGCCTGGCCAACTCCTCGCTGTACGGCCTGCAGGTGAAGGTGACCACCATCCACCAGGCCATCACCTATCTGGGTTTCCAGACCACGCGCAACCTGATCACGGCGGCCGCCGTCACCGGCTGCTTCGCCGAGGGCGCCTGCGCCGGCTTCGACCACAAGGCCTTCTGGCGCCATTCGATCGCCAGCGCCGCCTGCGCCAAGGTGCTGGCGCGCCATATGCGCTTCAACCAGGATTACGCGTTTACCGCCGGCCTGCTGCACGATATCGGCCGCCTGGTGCTGGTGTCGAGCTTCCCGCAGCGCTATGAGGAAGTGCTGGCTTACCGCGCCGAACACGATTGCCACCTGCTGGAGGCCGAGCGCGCCGTGCTCGGCATCGACCATGTGGAGGCCGGACTGGCGCTGGCGGAACACTGGAATTTTTCCGATACGATGCGGCTGGCCATCGGCGGCCACCACGACCCGGAAGCGCCGGGCGCGGGCTTTTTGGCGGCCATCATCCATGTGGCCGACGCCATCGTGCATGCGCTCGATCTGGCGCAGGCCCCGGACGACCTGGTGCCGCCGGTGTCGGCCGTGGCCTGGCAGGCCCTGGCCATCGACGAAGACAGCTATATGCACATCTTCCGCGAAACCGAACTGCAATACGAAGAAATCTCGATGGTGCTGCTGGCCTGAACGGCGCCAGCAACACCACCGGCAGCGGCCTGCTCAGTGGGCATAGTTGCCGCCGGTGCCGCCCTCGCTGGCCTTGGCCTGCGCGGCCAGCTTGTCTTCCGGCTTCGGCCGGCCCTGGGCGTCGGACAGGCGGTACTTGGTGCGGCGGTCGCCCATCAGGTCGCGCAGGTCGCGGATGCTCATGCCGGTCACTTCATGCATGCGGATCAGCAGCGAGGCGCCCACCGGCAGGCGGTGGTGGCGGATCTTGCTGATGACCGGCGGCGCCACTTCGAGCAGGCGCGACAGCGCAGCGTCATTCTTCAGCTGCATCTTGCCCAGCAAAATATCGAGCAAGTGGTTGGGGTTGTAACTATCCTGGGATGCAAGTGCGTGGTGTGCCATGATGTTCCTCGTCTCTATATGGTTACTGAAATAAATCTGCTCCGAACTTGGAAAGATGCTGCTTTCCTCAAGAAGTTTCAGAACGAGTTACGCCGGGAAAAACTGGCGCAGGGGCCAGGGTTTAAACGAAATTGCTCTACCGGCAATCTTATGCCCAAACCGGGTGGCTCCAGCCAAGCAGTGCCGCACAGACATTGTTCTAGCTCAACAATGCGCTAGAAAACTTGGCAACAATGCTATTTCAACACATGGGGGCGGTTCGCGGCGCACGCAAGAAACCGGAAAGAAACTGTTACAACTTGGCAGTCCGGCTTGCTCGCCGGACTGGGGTGAAGGGAAGAAAACGCTGTAGCTACAAGGAAAGATTTACACCACTTCGTTGACGCGGCTGCCCGGCGCGGGCGCCTGGGGCTGGCTGTTCTGGGCCTGCAATTGCTGGCGCGTCAGAAAATCGCGCTGCTGGGCCGCCTCCGCATCGGAGGTTTGCTGGGCCTGGCGCCGCTCGACATTCTGCTGGTCGGTGCGGGCCACATCGGCTTCGCGCCGAGCCTGGTCCTGCTCGGCCAGACGCGCCTGCTCGACGCGGCGCTCGGCGGCAGCATTATTGACCTGCTGTACATAGGCGCCGGAACTGACGCCCGATATCGCATTCACTGCCATGGCAACCTCCGCCGGATAGATCAAGCTTCTTCAATTTAGGGCGCGCTTGCCCGGAATGCAAGGCCATTTCGCCAGCCCTGGCATTTCGAATTACGGTAAACTTCCACTTATGCAGAAAAAAGTCTTTATCAAAACCTTTGGTTGCCAGATGAACGAGTACGACTCGGACAAGATGGCCGACGTGCTCGGCGCGTCCGAGGGGCTGGTGCGCACCGACCGCCCGGAAGATGCCGACGTGATCCTCCTTAACACCTGTTCCGTGCGCGAAAAGGCGCAGGAGAAGGTCTTCTCCGACCTGGGCCAGTTCCGCAAGCTGAAACAAGCCAAGCCCGATCTGCTGATCGGCGTGGGCGGCTGCGTCGCCTCGCAGGAAGGCGACGCCATCGTCAAGCGCGCGCCCCAGGTGGACATCGTGTTCGGTCCGCAGACCCTGCACCGCCTGCCGAAAATGATGGAGCTGCGGCGCCACAGCGGCAAGCCGCAGGTCGACATCAGCTTCCCGGAAATCGAGAAATTCGACCACCTGCCGCCGGCCCGCGTGGACGGCGCCTTCGCCTATGTCTCCATCATGGAAGGCTGCAGCAAGTATTGCAGCTACTGCGTGGTGCCTTATACGCGCGGCGAGGAAGTCTCGCGCCGCTTCGACGACGTGCTGACCGAGGTCGCCGGCCTGGCCGCTCAGGGCGTGAAGGAAGTCATGCTCTTGGGCCAGAACGTCAACGCCTACCGCGGCGCCATGGCCGAAGACGGCCAGCTGGCCGATTTCGCGCTCTTGATCGAATACGTGGCCGCCATTCCCGGCATCGAACGCATCCGCTTCGTCACCAGCCACCCGAAGGAATTCACGCAGCGCCTGATCGACTGCTACGCCAAGATCCCGCAGCTGGCCGACCACCTGTATCTGCCGGCCCAGCATGGCGCCGACCGCATCCTGGGCGCGATGAAGCGCGGCTACACCGCGCTCGAATACAAATCGGTGATCCGCCGCGTGCGCGCGGTGCGCCCCAACATCACCGTGGCCTCCGACTTCATCGTCGGCTTCCCCGGCGAGACCGAGGAAGATTTCGAAGCCATGATGAAGCTGGTGCGCGACGTCGATTTCGACAACAGCTTCAGCTTCATCTTCAGCAAGCGCCCCGGCACCCCGGCCGCCAACCTGGCCGACGACACGCCGCACGAGGCCAAGCTGGCGCGCCTGCAGCGCCTGCAGGCGCTGATCGACGAGAACACCAAGCGCCACAGCCTGGCCATGGTGGGCAGCGTGCAGCAGGTGCTGGTGGAAGGCCCGTCGAAGAACGGCGGCAGCGAACTGCAGGGCCGCGCCGGCAATACGCGCACCGTGCTGTTCGACGGCGGCGCCGACGGCGCGCGCCTGGCCGGCAAGATGGTCGATGTGCGCATCACCGAAAGCCTCTCTTATTCCCTGCGCGGCGAGCTGATTGCCGCCGCGCCCAGCCTGGATGCAGCCTGATTTTGAAAACCAAAACCCCCGTGCAGCCGCACTACTTCATTCCCGAGCCGCTGGACAATACCCGCTTGGCGAACCTGTGCGGCCCGCTCGATGAAAACCTGCGCCAGATCGCGGCGGCGCTGGATGTGACCATCTTCCGCCGCGGCGAAAAATTCATCGTCAGCGGCACCAATGCCGAACGCGCGGTGCAAATCCTGGAACAGTTCTACGCCGTCGCCAGCAAGACCGTGCCGGTGGAGGAAGTGCAACTGGCCCTGGTCGAGCAGCGCGCCGGCCTGGCGCCGGACGACGAAGGCGGCGACGAGGAAGAGCCGCCTTTCAACGATCCCGAGATCAGCAGCCCGATACTGAAAACGCGGCGCAGCGATCTGCGCGGCCGCACGCCGCACCAGATCCGCTATCTGCGCAATATCCTGGAGCACGACATCAGCTTCGGCATCGGCCCGGCCGGCACCGGCAAGACCTATCTGGCCGTGGCCTGCGCCGTCGATGCGCTGGAGCGCGACGCCGTCAAGCGCATCATCCTGACCCGCCCCGCGGTGGAGGCGGGCGAGCGCCTGGGCTTCCTGCCGGGCGACCTGGCGCAGAAGGTGGACCCGTATCTGCGGCCGCTGTACGACGCGCTGTACGACTTGCTGGGCTTCGACCGCACGCAAAAGCTGTTCGAGAAGCAGGTGATCGAGATCGCGCCGCTGGCCTATATGCGCGGGCGCACCCTGAACCACGCTTTCGTGATCCTGGACGAGGCGCAGAACACCACGGTCGAACAGATGAAGATGTTCCTGACCCGCATCGGCTTCGGCAGCAAGGCCGTGATCACCGGCGACGTGACCCAGGTCGATCTGGCCAAGCACCAGAAAAGCGGCCTGGTGGACGCCACCCAGGTACTGCGCGAGGTGCGCGGCATCGCCTTCAGCCACTTCTCCAGCGCCGACGTGGTGCGCCATCCGCTGGTGGCGCGCATCGTCGACGCCTACGATACGGCGCAGCACGCGGAAGCGGGCGTGGCGCCACTGTTAAAACCTGCTCAATCCATTAAAGCTGTCCGCAATGTCCGAAAAAAATAAACTGAGCCTGTCGGTGCAATATGCCGATCCGCGCCTGCAAGAGAGCATCACCCGTCCTAAAATCCGGCGCTGGGTGCAGGCCGCCCTGTTCGCCCCGGCCGAACTGGCGATCCGCTTCGTCGACGCCGAGGAAGGCCAGCAGCTGAACCACGCATACCGCGGCAAGGATTACGCCACCAATGTGCTGACCTTCGCCTACAACGACGGCGAGGAGATCGCCGACGACGAGCCGACCCGCGCCGACATCATCCTCTGCACCGACGTGCTGCAGCGCGAAGCGGCCGAACAGAAAAAGTCGGTGGAAGAGCATACCGCCCACCTGATCGTGCACGGCGTGCTGCACGCCCAGGGCTACGACCACGAGGACGACGAGGAAGCGGCCGAGATGGAAGGCCTGGAAACGGAAATCCTGGCCGGCCTGGGCATCGCCGATCCCTACGCCGAGGCCTGATCCAAAACCGGGGACAGACCCCTGGCGGGGTCTGTCCCCGGTTTTCGCAGGCGCCGCTTAGTCCCGCTGCTTGCGGTAGACCAGCCCGCCCGCGATCACCGTGAAGCCGCCGACAATGGCGGCCACGATCCAGAAGCCTTCGGCATCCTGCGCCAGCGGGATGCCGCCCACATTCATGCCCAGCAGGCCGGCGATGATATTGATCGGCAGCGCCAGCACGGTGACGATGGTCAGCACGTACAGGCTGCGGTTATTGCCTTCGTTGACCAGGGCCGCGATCTCCTCCTGCAGCAGCTTGATGCGTTCCTGCAGCGAGGCCATATCGCTCAATCCCACGGCAAATTCCTCGGTCGATTCGCGCAGCTCCTGGCGGTCCTGCTCGGAAACCCAGGCCGGCGGGCGCTGCAAGAGACGGAACAGGGCCGCCGGTTCCGGCGCCAGCAGCCTTTGCAGGCGCACCAGCACGCGGCGCAACGCGCCCAGGTCGGCGCGCTTGTAAGTGAGTTTTCCGGACAAGAGGCTATCCTCGATGCCGTCGACGCGGCTGGTGGCGTCGCGCACGATGCGGGTCAGCACGTCGGCCTGGTCGCGCAGCAGATGGGTCAGCAGTTCCACCGAGGAGCGGATTTCCTCCCCCCGCCGCACCGCCTGGCGCAGCCGCTCCACCGCCTGCAACGGCTTGCGCCGCGCGCTGACCACGACCTGGCGCTCGACGCTCAGGAACAGGCTGGAAATATCGGAAGGTTCAAAAGAAAAGTCGCGCAAAACATCATTGACCACGGCCACCAGGGTATTGTCGGCCTGCTCGATGCGGGTCGAGCGCGAGCCCTCGTGCAGGCTGTCGTAAAATTCCTCGGCCAGCACCAGGCGCTCCTTCAGCCATTTTTCGCTGGCGGTGTTGGCCAGGTTAAAGTGCAGCCAGAGGAATTCGCCGGGATGGGCGGCGCGCTGCATCAGCCAGGCCGACGCGGCATCGGCCTCGATCGGCTCGGGCTGCTCGCCGCGGCCGAACAGATAGCCGCACACCAGGCCATTTTGATCCGATCCATAGGTCACTGCGCTCGCTTGCATGCTGACTCCAACAGGGACGCGCCCCGCTGGCGCCGCAGCGCAGCATAGCAAATTTCGCATCGCCTGGGGCATGCCGTTTTGGCAAAATCGGACCTGGTGGCCCATTTGGTGTATCCTATAGCACTTCGAAACAACTGGCTCACGCCTGCTATGCAAGAGCACTCTAGTAGCGTCAGGAATGACGCTAAACCCCATCGCTCCCTATTCGAGCGCCTCACCGCCCTGATTTCCCCCGAGCCCGAGAACCGTTCGGAACTGCTCGAAGTCCTGCATGACGCCCACGAACGCAACCTGATCGACGCCGACGCCCTGTCGATGATCGAAGGCGTGTTCCAGGTATCGGACTTGTCGGCGCGTGACATCATGATTCCACGTTCGCAGATGGACGTGATCGATATCTCCAAGCCCATCGAGGAATGGCTGCCGCTGGTGCTGGAAACGGCCCACTCGCGCTTCCCCGCCATCGAGGGCGAGCGCGACAAGGTGGTCGGCATCCTGCTGGCCAAGGACTTGCTGCGCTACTACGCCGAAGAATCCTTCGACGTGCGCGATATGCTGCGTCCGGCCATCTTCATTCCGGAATCGAAGCGCCTGAATGTGCTGCTGCGCGATTTCCGCGCCAACCACAATCATATGGCCATCGTGGTCGATGAATACAGCGGCGTGGCCGGCCTGATCACCATCGAGGACGTGCTGGAACAGATCGTCGGCGATATCGAGGACGAGTACGACTTCGACGAGGAAGAGGACAATATCCTCTCGATCAAGGAAGGCCAGCTTGGCCCGCGCTGGCGCGTCAAGGCGCTGACCGAAATCGGCCAGTTCAACGAGGAACTCGACACCGGCCTGTCGGACGAGGACGTCGACACCATCGGCGGCCTGGTGTCCAAGCACTTGGCGCGCATGCCGCACAAGGGCGATGTCTTCGATATCGAGAACCTGCGCTTTGAAGTGCTGCGCGCCGACGCCCGCCAGATCCACGTCCTGACCGTGGAAAAACTGCCGCCCGCCATGGACGAGCAAGACTGATGCGCTGGCGCCGCGCCCGCCCCGACGATCCCACCCGCCCACAGCGCAGCACCCAAGGCCGCATGCTCATCGCCGCCGTGGCCGGCGCGGCGGGCGTGCTGTCCTTCGCGCCGCTGGGCTGGTGGCCGCTGCAGATCCTCAGCCTGGCCATCCTGTTCTATCAGGTCCTGCGCGCCGCCTCGGTGAAAGCCAGCGCCTGGATCGGCTGGGCCTTCGGCTTCGGCTGGTGCCTGGCCGGCGTGCACTGGCTGTACATCGTCCTGAACCGCTTCAACAATCTATCGGCGCCCATCGCTGCCATCGCCATTGTGCTGCTGTCCCTGTTCATGGGCGGCTACACGGCGCTGGCCATGGGCGGCGCGGCCTGGCTGCGCAAGCGCTGGGCCATGCCGCTGCCGGCCGCCAACCTGCTGGTTCTGCCGGCCGCCTGGGCCATCGGCGAATGGCTGCGCGGCTGGGTCTTCACCGGCTTCCCCTGGGCCACAGCCGGCTATGCCCACAATGTCTCGCCGCTGGCCGGCTACGCGCCACTACTGGGCGTGTATGGCCTGAGCTGGCTGGCCGCGCTGACGGCGGGCGCCCTGCTGCTGGCCATGCACAAGAGCCGCTGGATCGCGCTCGGCCTGGCCGGCGCCACCTGGCTGGCCGGCTTCGCGCTGCAATCGCTGGCCTGGACCCACGCCGCGGGCCGCCCGATCAGCGTGCGCCTGGTACAGGGCAATATCGCGCTGGAGCGCAAATTCGATCCGGCCCAGCTGGAACAGACCCTGCGCAGCTACTACCGCAGCGTGACAGCGGCGCCGGCCGACCTGATCGCCACGCCGGAAACGGCGGTGCCGCTGTTCCAGCACCAGCTGCCGACCGGCTATCTGGACGCCTTCGGCCAGTTCGCGCGCAAGAGCGGCAGCCATGTGGTGCTCGGCATTCCGGTCATGGACAGCCCGACCAATTACTCGAACAGCGTGCTGGGACTGGCGCCCGCGCTGGGCGGCGCGCCCTACCGCTACAACAAGCACCATCTGGTGCCCTTCGGTGAATTCATTCCGCTCGGCTTCCGCTGGTTCACCGACATGATGCAGATTCCGCTCAGCGAGCAGACCGGCGGCCAGCTGCTGCAGCCGGCCTTCGCGGTCAAGGACCAGCGCGTGCTGCCGAATATCTGCTACGAGAACGCCTTCGGCGAGGAAATCGCCCAGCAGCTGAACGACGCGCCGCAGCCGGCCACCCTGCTGTTGAACGTGTCGGAACTGGGCTGGTACGGCCAGTCGGTGGCGATTCCCCAGCATTTGCAGATCTCGCAGATGCGCAGCCTGGAAACGGGCCGCCCCATGCTGAGCGCCACCAATACCGGCGCCACCGTGGTGATCGACAGCCGCGGCCAGATCACGCACGCCCTGCCCTATTACGAGTCCGGGGTGCTGAGCGCCACGGTGCAGGGCATGAGCGGCAGCACGCCGTATATCCGCCTGCAGAACCGCCTGTTCCTGGGACTGGCCGCCCTGGCCGTCGCCGCAGCCTGGCTGTGGTCGCACCAAAGCGCCAAAAAGCGGCTTAAAAGCGCCTGAAAATGCGGCCAATAGGGGCTGATCTCTACAGCCCCGCCGCAAAACCCGCTAAAATGATTCGCTTTAGCGAACCGATAACGCTCACGCGCGCCCCGCGCGTCACCGACACACTACGATGCTGACATTTCAACAAATTATCCTGACCCTGCAATCCTACTGGGACAAGCAGGGTTGCGCCCTGCTCCAGCCTTACGATATGGAAGTCGGCGCCGGCACCTTCCACACCGGGACTTTCCTGCGCGCGATCGGCCCCGAGCCATGGCGCGCCGCCTATGTCCAGCCTTCGCGCCGTCCCAAGGATGGCCGCTACGGCGAGAACCCGAACCGCCTGCAGCACTATTACCAGTACCAGGTGGTGCTGAAGCCAGCGCCGGAAAACATCCTCGACCTGTATCTGGGTTCGCTGGAGGCGCTGGGCCTGGACCTGAAGCAGAACGATGTGCGCTTCGTCGAAGACGACTGGGAAAGCCCGACCCTGGGCGCCTGGGGCCTGGGCTGGGAAGTCTGGCTGAATGGCATGGAAGTGACCCAGTTCACCTACTTCCAGCAAGTGGGCGGCCTCGATTGCAAGCCGGTGCTGGGCGAGATCACCTACGGCATCGAGCGCCTGGCCATGTATCTGCAGGGCGTGGAAAACGTCTACGACCTGGTATGGACCGAGTGGGAAGAGAACGGCGTGAAGAAAAAGCTGAGCTACGGCGACGTCTTCCACCAGAACGAGGTGGAGCAGTCCACCTATAACTTCGAGCACGCCAACACCGAGCTGCTGTTCGCCCAATTCGCCAACCACGAATCCGAAGCCAAGCGCCTGATCGAGCTGCAATTGACCCTGCCGGCCTATGAGCAGATCATGAAAGCCTCGCACAGCTTCAATATGCTGGATGCGCGCGGCGCCATTTCCGTGACCGAGCGCGCCGCCTACATCGGCCGCGTGCGCACGCTGTCGCGCCTGGTGGCGCAAGCCTATTACGATTCCCGCGAACGCCTCGGCTTCCCGATGCTGGGAACCGCTCCAACCGCCGCGTAAAAGAATACCGAACATGAATCAGACACTGTTAATCGAACTGCTGACCGAAGAACTGCCGCCGAAAGCCCTGTCCAAACTGGGCGCGGCCTTTGCCGCGGGCATCGTCAACGGCCTGAAATCGCGCGACTTCCTGGAAGCCGACAGCGTAGCCACCACCTATGCCACGCCGCGCCGACTGGCTGTCTCCATCACCAAGGTGCGCGCCACTTCGCCGGATAAATCGATCCGCGAAAAAGTGCTGCCGGTGAGCGTGGCGCTGGACGCCGAAGGCAAACCGAGCGCACCACTGGCCAAGAAGCTGGCCGCGCTGGGCTTCCCCGACCTGCAAGTGGCGGACCTGGAACGCGCCCAGGACGGCAAGGCCGAATCCTTCTTCTACACCTACACCGCAGCCGGTTCTGCCTTGCAAGGCGGCCTGCAGGCGGCGCTGGAAGACAGCGTGGCCAAGCTGCCGATCCCGAAGGTGATGAGCTACCAGCGTCCGGACGGCGCCACCGTGCAGTTCGTGCGTCCGGTGCACAGCCTGATCGCCCTGCATGGCGCGGCCGTGCTGCCCCTGACCCTCCTGGGCCTGACCGCCTCCAACGTGACCGAGGGCCACCGCTTCCTGACCGCGCCCGGCCAGCGCGCCGTGAGCGTGGCCGATGCCGATTCCTATGCCGCCACCTTGCTGGAAAAAGCCAAGGTCGTGCCGGGCTTCGAAGAGCGCAAGGAAAAGATCCGCGCCTCGCTGCTGGAAAAAGCCGGCGCCGACCAGGTGCTGATGCCGGAAGCCTTGCTCGACGAAGTGGCCTCGCTGGTGGAATGGCCGGTGGTCTACGAATGCCATTTCGAGGAAGAGTTCCTGGCCGTGCCGCAGGAATGCCTGATCCTCACCATGCAGACCAACCAGAAATACTTCGCGCTGACCGATGCCGCGGGCAAGCTGCGTTCGCGCTTCCTGATCGTGTCGAACATCGCCACCACGACGCCGCAAGCCATCATCGGCGGCAATGAGCGCGTGGTGCGTCCGCGCCTGTCCGACGCCAAATTCTTCTTCGAGCAGGACAAGAAGAAGACCCTGGAATCGCGCCTGCCACTGCTGAAGAACGTGGTCTACCACAACAAGCTGGGCACCCAGGCCGAGCGCAGCGATCGCGTCACCGCGCTGGCCGGCGCCATCGCCGCCAAGCTGGGCGCCGACGTGGCGCTGGCCGAACGCGGCGCGCGCCTGTCCAAGGCCGACCTGCTGACCGATATGGTGGGCGAGTTCCCCGAGCTGCAAGGCATCATGGGCACTTACTACGCGCGCCACGACGGCGAGCACGAGGAAGTGGCGCTGGCAGCCTCCGAGCACTACCAGCCGCGCTTTGCCGGCGACAGCCTGCCCACCACCAACACCGGCACCGCCGTGGCACTGGCCGACAAGCTGGAAACCCTGGTCGGCATCTGGGCCATCGGCCTGCAGCCGACCGGCGACAAAGACCCGTTCGCGCTGCGCCGCCACGCCCTGGGCGTGCTGCGCATGCTGATCGAAAAGCGCCTGCCGCTGTCGATTTCCGGCCTGCTGGCCGACACGGTCAAGCAGTTCGCCGGCGTCGCCAATTTCAAGGATCCGAGCGCCGAAGTGGCCGCCTTCATGCTGGACCGCCTGCGCGGCATCCTGCGCGAGCGCGGCTTCACGCCGAACGAGATCGAAGCCGTGGTGGCGCAGAATCCCGACCGCCTGGACGATATCGTGCAGCGCCTGGAAGCGGTGCAAGCCTTCGCCGCCCTGCCGGAAAGCGCTTCGCTGGCCGCCGCCAACAAGCGCATCACCAATATCCTGAAGAAGAACGAGGAAGCCCTGAGCCAGGTGGCCGCCGGCGGCGTCAACGCCGCCCTGCTGCAGGACGAGGCCGAGAAGAAGCTGGCCGCCTCCGTGGTCCGCGTACAGCCGGAAGTCGACGCCGCCTTCGGCCGCGGCGATTTCACCGGCACGCTGAAAACCCTGGCCCAGCTGCGCGACGACGTCGACGCCTTCTTCAACGACGTGATGGTGATGGCCGAGGATGTCGCGCTGCGCAACAACCGCCTGGCCCTGCTGTCTTCGCTGCACGGCATGATGAACCGCGTGGCCGACATTTCCAAGCTGGCGGCCTAAGGTGGGGCAGAGCATGGGGCAAATGAAGCTCATCATCCTGGACCGGGACGGCGTGATCAACCACGATTCGCCGGACTTCATCAAGTCGCCCGCCGAATGGATACCGATCCCCGGCTCGCTGGAAGCGATCGCCCGCCTGAACCAGGCCGGCTATCGCGTGGTGATCGCCTCCAACCAGTCGGGCATCGCGCGCGAGTTCTTCGATATCTCGGTACTGAACGCCATCCACCAGAAGATGCACACGCTGGCGCAGCAGGTGGGCGCCGACATCGACGCCATCTTCTTCTGCCCGCACGCCTCGGCCGATAACTGCGACTGCCGCAAGCCCAAGCCCGGCATGTTCGCGGAAATCTCCAAGCGCTACCAGGTCAGCCTGAAAGGCGTGCCGACCGTGGGCGACTCGCTGCGCGATCTGCAGGCTGGCTTCATCAGCGGCTGCACGCCCTTCCTGGTCTTGACCGGCAAGGGCGAGAAAACTCATGCCACGGGCGGCCTGCCGCCCGGTACAATGGTCTTCCCGGACCTGGCCGCGATGGTGACGCATCTGTTGAAAGCGCCCGCCGCCCAGCCAGCCGCCAACTGAATTCGAATGGAGTACCGCATTGCGTAAAGCTGTCTTGTTCCTGCGTTCCCTGCTGTTCATGGTCCTGATGGGCATTGCCACCGTCATCTGGTCCGCGGTCTGCATGCTGGTGGCCCCGCTGCCTTACAACAAGCGCTATTACGTGACCTCGCGCTGGAATGTGTTCATCGTCTGGTGCGCCAAGACCATCTGCGGCATCGAGTACGAATTCAAGGGCTACGAGAATTTCCCCGACAGCCCGGCCATCATCCTGTCCAAGCACCAGTCGGCGTGGGAGACCATCTTCCTGCTGGCGAATCTGCCGCGCCCCCTGGTGTTCGTGTTCAAGAAAGAGATCCTGTACATCCCCTTCTTCGGCTGGGGCATTGCGCTGCTGCGCATGATCCCGATCGACCGCAAGCAGGGCAAGAACGCATTTAAATCCGTGGTCGCCCATGGCAAACGCCGCCTGAAAGACGGCCAATGGATTATCATGTTCCCCGAAGGAACCCGCATCCCGGTCGGCAAAGCTGGCAAGTACAAGAGCGGCGGCACCCGCCTCGCCATCGAGACCGGCGCGCCGGTCGTGCCGATCGCGCTGAACTCCGGCGAATGCTGGCCGAAAAACTCCTTCATCAAGTACCCCGGCAAGATCACGGTTTCAGTCGGCAAGCCTATCGCTTCCGATGGCCATACGCCAGACAGTTTGATGGAACAGGTGGAACAGTGGATAGAATCAGAAATGCGCGTCATTTCGCCCCACGCCTACAACGCTGGCTAGACAAGCAAGCCAGCGCGCAGCAGACGACGGGGGCCGCGAGCAGGGATCAGTTCGACCTGTTTGCCGCCGGCGTGGCTGCGCCGGACATGGCGTCCGGCAGCAATTCCACATCGGGCGCGGCCGAAACCCAGGCCGCCGCCGCTTTGCCCCAGACCGTTGTCCCCATCCCCGCTCCCGCTTTCAGCGCGCCCTTCCCCGTTCCCGCACCCGCCACAGTGAATTTGCTGCGCCCTCCCGTTCCGCTGCGCCGCCCCGATCCCGCGCCGCCCGCGCCCGATGTGCAGGCGCGGCGCCAGCTGCTGGTGGGCGAATTCATCCTCGAATATGTGCTGCGCCGCTCCACCCGCCGCTCGATCGGCTTCATGATCGACGACGAGGGATTGCGCGTGACGGCACCCAAGCGCTGCACCCTGGCCGAAATCGATAACGCCATCCGCGCCAAGCAGCACTGGATCCTGTCCAAGCTCGACGAACGCCGCCAGCGCCGCGCCGCGCGCCTGGAAAAGCCACCCATCGAATGGATCGACGGCGCCGTGCTGCCCTATCTGGGCAGCGAGATCACGCTGCGCCTGTACACGGCGGCGCGCAACCGCAGCGACTTCAACCCGGTCACGCGCGAGCTGTCGATGGGACTGGTGCAGGGCGCGACCGAGCATCTGCTCAAAGAGCGGGTCAAGGCCTGGATGAAGCGCGAGGCGGAACTGCTGTTCGAGCAGCGTCTCGACCTGTATGCGGCGCGCCTGGGCGTGCGCTACGCGGCGTTTTCACTGACCTCGGCCGGCACGCGCTGGGGCTCCTGCACGGCGCAGCGCGTGATCCGCCTGAACTGGAAGCTGGTGCATTTCTCGCTGCCGCTGATCGACTATGTGGTGGCGCACGAACTGGCCCACATTCTTGAGATGAACCACAGCCCGCGCTTCTGGGCCGCGGTTGAAAGCATCTATCCGCGCTATGCGGAGGCCAAGGAACTGCTGCGCAAGCGCGCCCAGGAACTGCCGGTGCTGTTCTCCTGAGCGCGCCGACCGCTCTTACTTGTCCAGCAGCCGCACGTCGGCGATCTCGAACTGGTAATCGCCCGGCACCGGGCCGGCATTGAAGGCGATCATGGTCAGCAGGCGCGCATCGATGCCCTTGAAGTCGGCCAGGTTCATGCTCACCTCCTGCCATTCGGCCGCCGCCGTGAAGCCGCGGTTGACCGGAATCTGCACACCCTCGGCCAGCAGCGACACGCCATAGCTCTTGCCGTCGCCGCGCACGCGGAAGCGCAGCACCTTGGCCGCGCTCAGATTGGCCGCCTGCCCGGGCTGGGCACCGGTCATGAAGGCCAGTCCGGCCCAGGGATAAGCGAAGCCCGGCACCACGCTGGCGTTGACGCGCACCGCGTCGCCTTCCTGATGCTGCAGCTGCACGCGCGATTTCCCGCCCAGGAAGCTGTCGGTCGACGGCATCCAGCCGGCGCCGAAAGGACTGGCCAGCTTGTCCTTGCCGAACAGGCTGATACGGCCGTCGGCCGGCAGGACCACAACTTCGCCGCCCACCTTGCCGCTCGCTTCCAGCGCTACCTTCTCCTGCTGCGCCTTGCGCAGGGCCGACGCCGGCGCGCCATCCTTCCACACCTCGACGATGCGGCGCGTGGCCTGGATATCCTGGGTCGGGTCGCCTTCCACCAGCAGCAGGTCGGCCTTATAGCCGTTGGCGATGCGGCCGCGCTGCGGCAGGCGGAAAGCCTTGGCCGGCGCCGATGTCGCCGCCGCCAGCGCCGCCTGCGGCGTCAAGCCGGCCTGCACCAGCGCACGCAATTCATGATGCAGGCTGACGCCATACTGGGTGCCGGTATTGCCCGCGTCGGTGCCAGCCAGCAGCGGCACGCCGGCCCGGTTCAGCGCCGCCGTCACGGCCCTGGGCGCCGTCATCTCGTCCGGTTTGGACGTCTTGCCGTAAGTGCCTTGCAGCGCCAGCATCTGCTCCTTCTTCAGCAAGGCGGTCAAGCCGGCGTCGGTCAGCACATCGTCCTCGCGCAGGCCGGCGACACTTTCCAGCACGCTGAAGGTCGGCACGATGAAGGCCTTGCGCTCGCGCGCCAGCCTGACGAAGGCTTCCAGGTCGGCCGATGCGATGGCCGCGCCACCGAACAGGTGGACCAGGCCATCGGCGCCCGCCTCCAGCGCGGCGCGCGCATCGTCCAGATTGCCGATATGGACCACGGCCAGCTTGCCGCGCCGATGCGCCGCCTCGATCAACGCCTTCACGGTCGGCAGGTCCAGGCTGGGGATCTTGTGCGCGGCGCGGCCCGGCTCCATCACGATCTTGATGAAGTAAGAGCCCTCCGCCAGGCGCGCATCGACCCAGGTTTGCGCCTCCTCGGGCTTGGTCAGGGTGGGGATCGGCATGCCGTACTCCGTGCCATGGCCGCCCGGCACGGTCGCCAGGGTGCCGGCCGAGAACAGGTCAGCCTGCCCCTGGTTCTCGCCCTTCGCCATGCGCGTGCTCACTTCGCGCATCAACGGCACGGCTGTAAACATATCCACCTGGGTGGTCACGCCAAACAGCAGCGGCAGATCGAGATGGCGATAAGCGTGGACATGGGAATCGATCAGGCCAGGCAGCAAGGTGCGGCCCTTGCCCTCCACCACCTTGGCGGCGGCGGGCGGCTTGCCTTTGAAGTCCGCATCGCGGATCTTGCCGTCCTCCAGCAGCACCGAACGGCGCGCATGCACGCGATCGCCATCGAATACCCGCACATCGCGGATCAGCCAAGTATCGGCCAGCGCCGGCCACGCCGCCGCCAGTCCAGCCGCCAGCAAAGCCATCCTGATCTTCTGAATTGCCATGTCCCCTCCATTAAAAATTCCATAATAGAGCAAGACCAAAAATACCGCTGCCCCCACTACCCTTTGACTTTAATCAAACAATGTCCAACCCTGGTGTCAGGCACTGTGGTCGGACATTCTTTGATCTGACGCAAACAATGTCCTACTCTGGTGCCTGACACCAGGGTTGGACATTGTTTGATTTGGCGCAAAGGGGGGGCTTAGTCGACCAGGGGGGGGAGCAGGGAGAGGGTGCGGGCGGTGGCGCCGCGGTGCTGGTTGGCGAAGCCTTGGGCGCGCTGGCCCATGGCGATGCGGCTGTCAGCATGGTTCAGCAGGCGGGCGGCGGCGCTCATCAGACCGGCAGCATCGGCCACACGTTCGGCGCCGCCGGCGGCGAGGGCGTCTTCGGTGACTTGGGCGAAGTTGAAGGTGTGTTCGCCGATCAGGACGGGCTTGCCCAGGGCGGCGGCTTCAATCAGGTTCTGGCCACCCAGGGGCAACAGGCTGCCGCCAATGAAGGCGCAGTCGCAGGCGGCGTAATAGGCAAACATCTCGCCCATGGAGTCGCCCAGCAGCACGCGCGTCTCCCCTGCCACGCTGGCGCCAGGCTGGTTCAGGTCGCTGCGGCGCTGCAGCGGCAGGCCGCGCGCCGCCACCATGGCTTCGACAGCGTCAAAGCGCTGCGGGTGGCGCGGGACGATCAGCAGCAGCGTCCCGGATGGCAGCGCCGCCTGCAGATACGCGTCGAGGATCAGTTCTTCTTCGCCTTCGCGCGTGCTGGCGCACAGCAGCACGGGACGGGCGCCGATCTGGCTGCGCAGCTGGGCGCCGGTGGCCAGCGCCACGGTGGGTACCACCACGTCGAATTTGATGCTGCCGGTGACGGCGACATTGGCCACGCCCAGGGCGCGCACGCGCTCGGCGTCGGCCTCGGTCTGGGCGGCCACCAGGGAGATGCCTTGCGCCGCATCGCGCATCATCCGGCCGAAGCGGCGCGCCTTGCGCAGCGAGCGTTCGCTGAGGCGGGCGTTGGCCAGCACCACGGGCACCTTGGAGCGGCCGCATTGCGCGATCAGATTCGGCCACACTTCGGTTTCCATCAGGATGCAGATGCGCGGTTCGAAGTGGCGGATGAAGCGCCGCACCAGCAGCGCGATGTCATACGGCAGATAGGATTGCACCAGGCGCGCGCCGTGTTTGCTGAACAGGGCTTTGCCGGTGGCGCGTCCGGTCGGCGTCATGTGCGTGAGCACGATGCGGCTGCGCGGGTATTGCTTGAGCAGGGCTTCGACCAGCGGCTCGGCGGCGCGCGTCTCGCCCACCGAGACGGCGTGCACCCAGATGGTCATCGGTTCGTCGTTGGCGGCGCGGCGGCCGTAAAGGCCAAGCCGTTCGCTCCAATGCCGGCGGTAGCCCGGTTCCTGGCGTCCGCGCAGCCATAAGCGCGCCAGCACCAGGGGCAGGGCCAGCCACCACATCAGGGAATAAAATCGCAGCATGATCGTTTCAGGCCAGCAGGCTACGGGCGGCGGCCAGCACTTCGGCCACGGATGGCGGCGCGCCGCGATCGCCCAGATTGATGATCTTCGGCGACCAGTTGCCTTCGGTCTTCCAGCGTGGCGAATCGCAATAGATCTCCACCACGGGACGGCTGAAGGCGGCCGCGATATGGGTCAGGCCGGTATCCACGCCCACCGCCAGCGCTGCATGGCGCGCCAGCAGCACGGCGTCGGCCATGGACAGCTTGGGCAGCACGCGCGCATTCGGCAGCCCGGCGGCCAGCGCTTCGGCTTCGGCCTGCTCTTTCGGCGAGCCCCAGGGCAGCAGGATGGGCATGGGCGCCAAGGCCTGGCCCAGGGCGATCCAGTTTTGCGGCGCCCATTTCTTGGCGTCGCGCGCGGTGCCGTGGAAGTAGACGGCATACGGGCCGGCCGGCATCCAGTCGGGACGGGGATCGTCGGGCGAGACATCGGGCAGGCCGAAATCGGCCGGCGTATCCACCGCATAACCGAGAGCCGCCCCTACCACCAGGCGGCCACGCGCCACGGCGTGGGTGCGCGGATCGAGCGGAATGCTCTTGCTGTGGAAGAGACGTGAAATGCCTTCGTAGCCCGAGCCTTCGCTGCCGTTGGCCAGGCCGACTTTCTGCCCGCCTTTTTTGACGCGGGCCGCACCCATGATGACGCCGGTCTTGAGCAGACCCTGGGTGTCGAACACGTAATCGTATTCCTGCTGGCGCACGGCGGCGAAAAAGGCCTTGATCTCGGCGCGCGTTTCCTTCTTCCCAAGGCTCTTGCGCCAGCGGCGCAGGGCGAAGGGAATGATGTTGCGCACGCGCGGATTCAGGCGCACCAGGCTGACATAGCCCTCTTCCACCACCCAGTCGATATTCGCGTGCGGGAAATGGCGCGCGATATCGGCCACGATGGGCATATTGTGCAGCACGTCCCCCAGCGAGGAGACGCGCACCAGCAGGATATTCATGCGGCTCTTAGAAAGGCAGTTCGGCGTCCGGTTTGGCGGCCAGGATGACGTCGCGGAACTGGCCCTGGATGCGCGCCAGCGCGGCCGGGGTCTCGGCCTCGAAGCGCATCACGATCACCGGCGTGGTGTTGGAGGAACGCGCCAGGCCGAAGCCGTCGGCGTATTCCACGCGCAGGCCGTCGATGGTGATGATCTGCTCATTGCCGGGGAATTTGGCGTCGCTGCGCAGCTTGTCCATCAGCGCGAAGTTCTCGCCTTCGTTCAGGTGCAGGTGCAGCTCGGGCGTGCTGTCGGACTGTGGCAGGGAATTCAGCAGGGCCGACGGGTCCTGTTCGCGGGTCAGGATCTCCAGCAGGCGCGCGCCGGAATACAGACCGTCGTCGAAGCCGTACCAGCGGTCCTTGAAGAAGATATGGCCGCTCATTTCGCCGCCCAGCGGGGCGCCGGTTTCGCGCAGCTTGGCTTTCACCAGCGAGTGGCCGGTCTTGTACATCAGCGGCTGGCCGCCGGCCTTGGCGATCCAGGGCGCCAGGTGGCGCGTGCACTTCACGTCGAACAGGATCTGCTGGCCCGGATGGCGGCTCAGCACATCGGAGGCGAACAGCATCATCTGGCGGTCGGGGAAGATGATCTGGCCGTCCTTGGTGACCACACCGAGGCGGTCGCCGTCGCCGTCGAAGGCGATGCCCAGCTCGGCGTCGGTCTCCTGCAGGCAGCGGATCAGGTCCTGCAGGTTTTCCGGGTGCGCCGGATCGGGGTGGTGGTTGGGGAAGTTGCCGTCCACTTCGCAGAACAGCTCGATCACCTCGCAACCCATGCCGCGGAACAGGTCGCCGGCGAAGGCACCGGCCACGCCGTTGCCGCAGTCGACGGCGATCTTGATCGGACGCGCCACTTTCACGTCGCCGATGATGCGCTCCAGGTAGGCGGCGCGGATGTCGTGGGTGCGGTAGGCGCCCGGCTGGGCCGCCAGCTTGTCGCCATCCTGCTGGATGCTGCGGAACAGGGCCTGAATCGCTTCGCCGTGGATGGCTTCGCCGGCCAGCACCATCTTGAAGCCGTTGTAGTCGGGCGGATTGTGGCTGCCGGTGACCATGATGCCGGATTTGCTTTCCAGCACATGGGTGCCGAAATACACCATGGGGGTGGCCACCACGCCCAGGTCGATCACATCGACGCCGGCCGATTGCAGGCCGGCGGCCAGGGCGGCCGCTAGTTCGGGGCCGGACAGGCGGCCATCGCGGCCGATGACCACGCTGCGCTCGCCCTTGGCGGCGGCGGCCAGGCCGAAGGCATGGCCGATCTGGCGGGCCACGCCCGCATCCAGGGTTTTACCGATGATGCCGCGGATATCGTAAGCTTTGAAAATGGTATTGGAGAGGGAAACCATGATTGAGATCGCGTGAAGTCGCGCCGGCCGGGCCGGTGGCAACGAAATGGATTGGGAAAAATGGATAGCCTGCTAAGCCGCAAGCTGGACAACCGACATAGTAAGTGCGATACCGGCGACAGGCAAGCCCTGCCGCCAGGCGTGCCGGGCTGGTCCCGGCGGGGAGAAGGTCAGATACGCAGGCCGTCGATGGCTTTGCCGGCTTCCAGCCATTCCTTGACCCATTTCGGCTGGCGGCCGCGGCCGGTCCATTGCTGGCTCGGATCGGCTGGATTGCGGAATTGCGCCGCCACGGTACCGCCTTTGCCGCGATTGCCGTTGGCGCCCAGCAAGTCTTTCAATGGTACGCCCACGCTTTGCGCAATCGCGAGAATCTGCTCGCGCGCTTTCTGCAAATCCTGGGTTTCGCGCTTCTTCAATTCACGCTTGATTTGTTCCTGCAAATCACGTAATTCGCCGGCACTCTTATTCGTCAGATCCATTGTCACTCCTTAATCAGAAATGGGTTAAAGCTTCTGAGCGAAATATACACTAAATATAAGAAATCACGAATGTTTCTTGTGCCGGATCATCCAACGCGGTGCTTTAAATCGGACAATTCTTACGTAAAGCCAGACGTAACTGGTGACAAATAAAAAACAGAAACACATCAAGACCCAGGTATGGCGCCAGAATACCGTGGCGGGAATAACCGCCATCAGCGAAAACATCCACAGATAAGGCGAAGTCAGGGAATTACGGCGCATCAGGGCACGCGCATCCTTGCGGCCCACGGCCCACTGCACCACGCGACGGAAGATCAGACTATGCAAGTGGATACCATCCGGCATGGCCGGTGACTTCCCGCGAATAAACATGCGGCGGTAAGCCGAAAATAAAGTTTCAAATGCGGGATAGATTAAAAGCAATGCCGCATACCACGTGGAAACTTGCGGATTGCGCATTACCAGCAACAAGGCCAATTCCCCCAGCATAAAGCCGATAAAATAGGCGCCACCATCGCCGAGAAAGATCAGGCCCACCGGATAATTCCAGATCAGAAAACCGGCGGTGGCACCGGCCACCATCAGGGCCGCGACCAGCACAAACATATCATTGACTTGCAAGGCAACATAGGCCAGCGATAAGAGCATGCAAATCGTTACCACGCTGGCCAAGCCATTAAAGCCATCGATAATATTGACGGCATTCGCAATGCCAGCCACTGCCAATATCGTCAGTGGTAATGTCAGCCATAAATACGGCAGCGGCCAGGCGGAAAAGACCCAGTCGATGCGGTCGATGCGGGCATCCAGCAGATAATAGCCGAGCAAGGCGGCCACCATGGTCAGCAAGAGGCGGCGCAGGGCGCTGACGCGGCCGGTGTAATCCTCGACGATGCCGCCCGTGAAGGCGATGATGGAGCAGCATAGCAGGGACATCATCCAGCTCGTCATGGCCGGCACGCGCCAGATCGAAATGCAGGCACTGAGCGCCACGGCCAGGAAGATGGGCAGGCCGCCAATGCGGGCGACCGAATGCGCATGCACTTTTTGCACGCCGTGGAAATTGGCATCCAGGGCCGGGCCATGCAGGCGCGCATCCTTGATGACCAGCAGGGTCAACAGCGCCGACGCGACAAAGCTCACCAGAAATGAAAACATGTTTTTTATCGATATTGAATAGCTTGTCCCGTCGCAGGCCCCTGCCTGCCCCGATGCCAGCCCGCGATTGTACCGTCTTCCGGTACGACGCAGGGGACAGCCAAGGCGCCGGTATTCTAGCAAACGGCCGGGCTGAACCCGGCCGCGCTTACCTTTCGATACACCGCGGGGGGCGCCTTAGCCGCTCATGCACAGGCGCAGGGCCGCACGCCAGTGCGGCAGCTGGCACAGCTGGCGCGTCAGCTTGGCCGAGGAGAGCACCGAATACTGGGGCCGCGGCGCAGGCAGCGGGTAGTCGGCGGTGGTGATGGGCTGCAGGCGGCAGGCGATGCCGGCCTCCTCCAGAATGGCCTGGGTGAAGCCGAACCAGGTGGTCTGGCCCTGGCTGCTCAGATGATACAGTCCGCCGTGCTGGCGCCACCAGTCCGGGCCGCCGGCCTGGGCCTGGGCCAGCACCAGGGCGGTGCTGTCGGCGATGGTGCGGCTCCAGGTCGGGGCGCCATGCTGGTCGTCGACGATGCGCAATTCCTCGCGCTCGCGCTCGCGCGCCAGGCGCAGCATGGTCAGCAGGAAATTCTTGCCACGCATGCCATATACCCAGCTGGTGCGGAAAATCAGGTGGGGAATGCCGGCCGCGGCGATGGCTTGCTCGCCGGCCAGCTTGCTGGCCCCATAGACATTCAGCGGGCCGGTGGCGTCGCCCTCGGCGCGCGCCGTCGCTTCGCTGCCCGGAAAGACATAGTCGGTCGAGTAATGCACCAGGGCGGCCCCCAGGCGCTTGGCCTCTTCCGCCATCAGGGCCGGCGCTTCGGCATTGATGCGGTAAGCCAGCTGCGGCTCGCTCTCGGCCTTGTCCACGGCCGTGTAAGCGGCCGGATTGACGATCAGTTGCGGCTGTTCGGCGCGGATCACGGCGCGCAACTGGTCCAGGTCGGCCAGGTCAAGGCGGCTGCGCTCCAGCGCCACCACCGTCCCCAGCCCCTGCAGGCTGCGCTCCAATTCATAGCCCACCTGGCCGTTGCGGCCCGTCAGCAAGATCTTCATGCGAACACGTCCGCATCGGCCAGCCGCCGGCCTTGCTGGTCCTTGCCGGACAGCAGCGGCGCGCCATCCAGCGGCCACTCGATGCCGATGGCGGGATCATTCCAGATCACGGTCCGTTCATGCTCGGGCGCATAATAATCAGTGGTTTTATACAGGAATTCAGCGTAGTCGCTGGTGACCACGAAGCCATGCGCAAAGCCCGGCGGCACCCACAGCTGGCGTTTATTCTCGGCCGACAGCTCGACGCCCGCCCAGCGGCCAAAGGTTGGCGAACTCTTGCGCAAATCGACGGCCACGTCAAAGACGGCGCCGGCTGTCACGCGCACCAGTTTGCCTTGCGTCTGCTGGATCTGGTAGTGCAGGCCGCGCAACACGCCCTTGGCCGAGCGCGAGTGGTTATCCTGCACGAAATCCGCTTGCACGCCGCTCAGTTCTGCGAAGCGACGCGCATTGAAGCTCTCATAAAAAAAGCCGCGATCATCGCCAAAGACGGCCGGCTCGATCAACAGCACGCCATCCAGCACGGTGGGGAGCACTTTCATCGCGCAATCACCTTATCCTCAAGAATTTGCAGCAGATATTGGCCATAGCCATTTTTCTTCAGCGGCTCGGCCAGCTTGCGCAGCTGGGCAGCATCAATATAGCCCTTGCGATAGGCGATTTCTTCCGGACAGGCGACTTTCAAACCCTGGCGCCGTTCGATGGTGGCAATGAACTGCGAGGCGTCGAGCAGGGACTCGTGGGTGCCGGTATCGAGCCAGGCCATACCACGCCCCATCACCTCCACTTTCAGTTCGCCGGACTTCAGGTAAGCCTGGTTGACGTCGGTGATTTCCAGCTCGCCGCGCGCCGAGGGCTGGATGGCGGCGGCGATATCGCACACCTGCCTATCGTAAAAATACAGGCCGGTGACGGCATAATTGGACTTCGGCTGCAACGGTTTTTCCTCGATGCTGACGGCCTGGCGCTGCTCGTCAAAGTCCACCACGCCATAGCGTTCGGGATCGGTGACGTGGTAGGCGAACACCGTGGCGCCCTCGGTGCGTTCGGCAGCGCTGCGCAGCATGGAGTCCAGATCATTGCCGTAATAAATGTTATCGCCAAGGATCAGGGCCGATGGCGCATCGCCGACGAAGTCGCGGCCGATGATAAAGGCTTGCGCCAGGCCGTCCGGCGAAGGCTGGACCGCATAGCTCAGCTGCAAGCCCCACTGGCTGCCGTCGCCCAGCAGTTCCTGGAAGCGCGGCGTATCCTGCGGCGTGGAAATGATGAGAATCTCGCGCATGCCGGCCAGCATCAGCACCGTCAGCGGATGGTAGATCATCGGCTTGTCGTAGATCGGCAGCAGCTGCTTGGACACGGCCTTGGTGATCGGGTACAGGCGGGTGCCGGAACCGCCGGCCAGGATGATGCCCTTGCGGTGGGGCAGGGTTGGCGTCGTCATTGCTGGGCTTCCCGGTTGAAGTAATTGGTTTCCACCCACTTGGCGTAGGCGCCGGATTGCACGTCGGCCACCCAGTCCGGATGGTCGAGATACCACTGCACGGTCTTGGCGATGCCGGTCTCGAAGGTTTCGGCCGGCTTCCAGCCCAGCTCGCGCTCGAGCTTGCGCGCATCGATGGCGTAGCGGCGGTCGTGGCCGGGGCGGTCCTTCACATAGGTGATCTGGCTGCGGTAGCTGGCGCCGTCGGCTTTCGGTTGCAGGCGGTCCAGCATATCGCACAGGGTATGCACCACGTCCAGATTGGCCATCTCGTTCCAGCCGCCGACATTATAGGTTTCGCCGAGGCGGCCGGCCTGCAGCACGCGGCGGATGGCGGCGCAATGGTCGCTCACATACAGCCAGTCGCGGATCTGCTGGCCGTCGCCATAGATGGGCAGGGGCTTGCCGGCCTGGGCGTTGGCGATGATCAGCGGGATCAGCTTCTCGGGGAAATGGTAGGGGCCGTAGTTATTCGAGCAGTTGGTGGTCAGCGTCGGAAAGCCATAGGTGTGGTGGTAGGAGCGCACCAGGTGGTCGGACGCCGCTTTCGAGGCCGAATACGGGCTGTTCGGCGCATAGGCCGTGGTTTCGCTGAACGGCGCGTCGTCCGGTCCCAGGGTGCCATACACCTCGTCGGTCGAGACATGCAGGAAGCGGAAGGCGGCTTTGGCCGTATCATCCAGGCCGTTCCAGTAAGTGCGCGCCGCCTCGAGCAGGCTGAAGGTGCCATTGATATTGGTATTGATGAACTCGGCAGGACCATGGATGGAACGGTCCACATGGCTTTCCGCCGCAAAATGCACGATGGCGCGCGGCTGGTGCTGTTGCAGCAGCGCCAGTACCTGGGCCTGGTCGCAGATATCGCCGCGCACGAACACGTGGCGCGCATCGCCCTTCAGCGCGGCCAGGTTGTTCACATTGCCCGCATAGGTCAACTTATCGTAATTGAGCACGGGTTCATCCGATTGAGCCAGCCAATCCAGCACGAAATTCGAGCCGATAAACCCTGCACCACCCGTTACAAAAATCATTTAGTATCCCGCGCAAGCGTATGGTTGATGATACTCATGATTTTATGTGAAACTGGGCCTTCCACGGTTAAAAAAACCACGCCAAACCAATACTTTTAAGAAATATCACCTTGGCCGCAACGCTTTCCCCTTCCATGAAAACTTTCGTTATCGGCGACCTGCAAGGTTGCCACCAGCAGGCCGTGGCCCTGGTCGAGCGCATCCTGGCGCAGGAACACGCGGCCGGCGCGCCGCCGCCGGCCATCCTGTTCTGCGGTGACCTGATCAATCGCGGCCCGGATTCGCTGGCCACGCTGCGCTACGTGCAGGCGCTGTCTCAGGGCAGCGACGGCCGCATCGACACCGTGCTCGGCAACCACGACCTGCACCTGCTGGCCGTGGCCAACGGCATCCGTCCCGAATCGGCCGCCGACACCATCCTGCCCATCCTCGGCGCGCCCGACCGCGATGCCCTGCTGCACTGGCTGCGCCAGCGCCCCCTGGCCCTGCTGCACAAGAACCATTTGCTGGTGCACGGCGGCGTGCTGCCGCAATGGTCGGCGGCCGATACCCTGGCCCATGCAGCCGAGGTGGAAGCGGCGCTGCGCGGCCCGGACTGGGTCGGTTTCCTGCGCCAGATGTATGGCAACAGCCCGGACCGCTGGAGCGCGGGCTTGAGCGGGCCGGAACGCCTGCGCTGCATCGTCAACGCGCTGACGCGCATGCGCTTTTGCAGCGCCGACGGGGTGATGGATTTCAAGCTCAAGGAAAGCGCCAAGGCCGACCCGGCCAGCGGCCTGATGCCGTGGTTCGACGTGCCGGGACGGCGTACGGCCGACGTCACCGTGGTGTTCGGCCACTGGTCGGCGCTGGGCTTGCAGCTCAAGCCGCGGCTGATTGCGCTCGACAGCGGCTGCGTCTGGGGTGGCCAGCTGTCGGCCGTCTGCCTCGACGACCGCCAGCTGCTGCAGGAAGAGTGTCCGCAGATCTGCGTGCACACGGGCGCCCGCCACGGCGCCTGAACACGGACCGGGCGGCTTAGTGGCTGGCGGCTTCGGCCGCCAGGGGCACCAGGCCCAGCGCGGCGGCGATGGCGTCGTGGCTGGCCTGGGCCAGTTCGCGGCGGTGGGCGCCCGTCGCATCGCTAGCCGGCAGGCAATGCAGGCGCGCCGTCACCGGCGGCCCATCCAGAATGGCCAGAATACTCTCCACGAAGGTCATCTCGCCGACAAAATCGACCGCCGGATGGCGCTGGCCGTGCGCATCGGCATAGGACAGCGCGAAAGGCTGCACCATCACCTTGGCGTCGATGGCTGCCTCGAACAGATTGGCATGGAAAGGCAGGATCGAGCCCTGGGGCGCCGTGGTCCCCTCCGGGAAGAAAGCCACGCGCTCGCCCGCCTGCAGGCTATGCACCAATCCCTTGAAAATATGGCGCAGATCGCGCCGGCTGCCGCGCGCGATGAACACCGTGCCGGCCTTTTCCACCAGCCAGCCCGCCAGCGGCCAGGAGCGGATTTCCGCCTTCGCCACGAAGCGGCAAGGATACAGCGCATCGATGACGAAAATATCCAGCCATGAAATATGGTTGGCCACGATCATGGCCTGCTGCAGCGGCTGAGCGCTGCCGGCGACCACTTCCACCGCCACATTGCACAGCCGCAACAGCTTGCGCGACCAGCGGCGCACATGCTCGTTGCGGCGCGCGCCCCCAATCCACGGAAACACGATGGCGCAAGTCACCATCCCCTGCAGCAAATGCAGCACCACCCGCACTACGCGAAAAATTAGTCTCAGATTCAAATCACACCAAACCCGGTTTGCGTTATATCAAACAATGTCCAACCCTGGTGTCAGGCGGGGCCGCCGAGGCACTAGAGTAGGACATTGTTTGCGATAGATCAAAGAATGTCCGACTCTGGTGCCTGGCACCAGGGTGGACATTGTTTGCGGTAGATCAAGCGACGTTGGCGGCTCGGCGCTCGTAGGCGAGGTGGCCGGCGACGATGGTCGCTTGCACTTGCCCACTCAGCTCGTAGCCGAGGAAGGGGGTGTGCTTGCCTTGGCTGGCCAGGGCGCCCGCTTCCACCGTCCAGCGCGCTGCCGGGTCGAACAGGCAGACGTCGGCCACGGCGCCCACGTCGAGGCGACCCGCGTTCAGGCCGGCGACGCGCGCCGCTTCCGAGGTGACGCGCGACAGGGCGCGCGCCAGGCCGTCCTGCTGGCCCGACGCGTAGTCCTCGACCCATTTCAGGGTCAGTGACAGCAGCAGCTCAAGGCCGGTGGCGCCGGGCGAGGCTTCGCCGAAGGGCAGCAGTTTTTCGTCGTCATCGACCGGGGTGTGGTCGGAGCACAGGGCATCGACCGTGCCGTCGAGCAGGCCGGCGCGGATGGCGTCGCGGTCGCGCTGGCTGCGGAACGGCGGGGTCACGCGTGCGTTGGAGTCAAAGAAGTTGATGTCGGCGTCGGTCAAATGCACATGGTGCACACCGACGTCGCAGCTGACCGGCAAGCCTTCAGCCTTGGCGGCACGCACCAGTTCCAGGCCAGCGGCCGAAGACATGCGGCACAGGTGGACGCGGGCGCCGGTGGCGCGCATCAGCTCAAAGATGGTGTGCAGGGCGATGGTTTCGGCCATCACGGGCACGCCGGACAGGCCCAGGCGCGAAGCCAGCGGGCCGCTGTGGGCGATGCCGCCGCGGCCGATATGCGCGTCCTGCGGACGCAGCCAGACGGTGTAGCCGAAGGTCTTGGCATATTGCATGGCGCGCAGCAGCACGGTGGTGTCTTCCACCGGCACTTCGGCTTGCGAGAAGCCGATGCAGCCCGCTTCGGTCAGCTCGGCCATTTCGGTCAAGGCCCGGCCTTTCAGGCCGACGGTCAGGGCGCCCAGCGGATGCACATTGGCCTGGTTCAGGCCGCGCGCGCGGTGCTTGAGCATTTCCACCAGACCCGGTTCGTCGAGCACGGGATCGGTGTCGGGCGGGCACACCAGGCTGGTGACGCCGCCCTGCACTGCCGCCTGCATTTCCGATTCCAGCGTGGCCTTGTATTCGTAGCCCGGCTCGCGCAGGCGGGCCGAAAGGTCGACCAGGCCGGGCGCGACCACCAGGCCGGTGGCGTCGATCACGCGCTCGGCGGCAAAGCCGGCCGGCGCGGCGCCCACGGCGGCCACTTTGCCGTCGGCGATAAACAGATCCTGTACTGCGTCGATGCCGTTGGCCGGGTCGATCAGGCGGCCATTCTTGATATGAAGTTTCATCCTTGGTTTCCTGCCAAAATACTCATCACCGCCATGCGGACCGCGATACCGAACGTCACCTGCGGCAGGATCACTGCCTGCGGGCCGTCCGCCACCGCCGAATCGATTTCCACGCCGCGGTTCATCGGGCCCGGGTGCATCACGATGGCATCCGGCTTGGCCAGCGCCAGGCGCTCCGGCGTCAGGCCGTAGCTCTTGAAGTATTCCTGAGCCGAAGGCAGCAGCGCGCCGCTCATGCGCTCGTTCTGCAGGCGCAGCATGATGATCACGTCCACGCCTTTCAGGCCTTCATCCATATTGGTGAAGGTGCGCACGCCCAGCTGTTCCAGGCCGCCCGGCAGCAGGGTGTGCGGGCCGATGGCGCGGATCTCGGGCACGCCCAGGGTGGTCAGGGCGTGGATGTCGGAGCGGGCCACGCGGCTGTGCAGGATGTCGCCCACAATCGCCACGGTCAGATTGGTGAAATCCTTCTTGTAGTGGCGGATGGTGTACATGTCCAGCAAGCCCTGGGTCGGGTGGGCGTGGCGGCCGTCGCCGGCGTTCACCACGTGGACGTGGGGCTGCTGGGTGTCGATCAGGTGCTTGGCGATCAGATAGGGCGCGCCCGATTGCGCGTGGCGCACCACGAACATATCGGCGTGCATGGCCGACAGGTTGTCGATGGTGTCGAGCAGGGACTCGCCCTTGCTGGCCGAGGAAGCCTGGATATTCAGGTTGATGACGTCGGCCGACAGGCGCTTGGACGCGATCTCGAAGGTGGTGCGGGTACGCGTCGAGTTCTCGAAGAAGAGGTTGAACACGCTTTTGCCGCGCATCAGCGGCACCTTCTTCACATCGCGGTCGGACACGCCGACGAAGGACGATGCGGTATCGAGAATCTGGTTGATGATGGCCTTGGGCAGGCCTTCGGTGGTCAGCAGGTGCTGCAGCTCGCCGTGTTTGTTCAGTTGCGGGTTAAGCATGGTCTTCCACGATAGTCAGGGTGAAGGTTCCGGCATCGGATTGTTGCAGGCGCAGCGCCTTGCCCTGCCCCACGCGGGTGTGGGCAGCGACAAAATCGGCGGCAATCGGCAGCTGGCGTTCGCCGCGGTCGACCAGGGAGGCCAGCATGATGCGCGCCGGGCGGCCGTAGTCGAACAGTTCGTTGATGGCGGCGCGCGTGGTGCGGCCGGTGTACAGCACGTCGTCGACCAGCAGGATGGTGGCGCCATCGACATTGAAGCCGATCTGGGTCGGCTTCACTTCGGCCGGCAAGCCCTTTTTCGCATAGTCGTCGCGGTAGAAGGAGACGTCGATCGCGCCGCAGCGCTCGCTCAGGCCCAGATCGCGCGCCAGGCGCTCGGCGATCCAGGCGCCGCCGGAATGAATGCCGAGAATGGCCGGATCGCTGGCCTCGGCCAGACCGGCTTTCACCTGCGCCAGCAGGGTGGCGTACAGCGCTTCCGCGTCGAGTGCGGCGGCATCGGCCAGGGGGAGGTTATTGTGGGACATATTCGTCAAAGTATTGTTGCAGAATGATGGCGGCGGCGCGGTCGTCGATGATTTCGCCGCGCTTGGCCTGGATCATGGCCGAGGAATAGCGCTCGTCCACCAGCACCACGGGCAGGTTGAAGCGGCCATGCAGCTGATTGGCGAAACGGCGGCAGCGCGCGGTCATTTCATGTTCCGCGCCGTCGGGATGGAAAGGCAGGCCGACCACGATGCGCGTCGGCCCCCACTGGTCGATCAGGGCCTTGATCTCGGCAAAGCGGGCGTCGTTGCCCACCGAGCTGACCACGGCCAGCGGGGAAGCCTGGCCGATCATCGTATTCCCCATGGCGACACCAATGCGCTTGATGCCGAAGTCAAAGCCAAAAACGGTTTCCGGACTATGCATGGCCCGCTTCGGAAGTGAGCATCAGGGGATCGATGCCGAGCAGCTTCATGGCCGCCACATAGCGTTCCTCCACCGGCAGGTCGAACAGGATGTGGGCGTCGGCGCCGACGGTGAGCCAGCCGTTGCGGCTGATCTCGTCCTCCAGCTGGCCGGGACTCCAGCCCGAATAGCCGATCGACACCAGCACGCGGCGCGGACCGCTGCCGCGGGCCACCGCTTCCAGCACGTCGATTGAGGTGGTGAACGCCACGTCCTCGGTCACCGTCAGCGAGGAAGAGTAGCGCGCGCCGGGCGTGTGCAGCACAAAGCCGCGGTCGTCCTGCACCGGTCCGCCGAACATGATGGGTTCGTCCACCACGTGGCGGTCCAGGCTGGAGGCGACGTCCAGCTCGATGCGGTCGAACAGCACCTGCATGGTCATATCGGTGGGTTTGTTGATGACTACGCCGAGCACGCCGTTTTCATTGTGCTCGCAGACGTAGACCACGGTCCCGCCGAAGACGGGATCCTGCATGGATGGCATGGCGATCAGGAAGTGGTTCGCCAGGTTCAGCGCCGGGGCAGCCATGGACATTGCTTGCTCCTCTGGGTCGCGGGGTTCGCGTAACAGGCCGGGTACAGGTAGAGTCGTGCTGACTTTGCTTTTCTTCATACGCTTTGCTCTCTCTGCTAGGCTGCGGGGTGTTCTTCTGTATGCTTTGCTGTAATATCGCACGGCCCGCGCCGACGCGGCCGCTGCGTATACACCGACAGTTTACTATGAATTGCCGGCCTGGCCATTTTTCCGCCGCCCTGCTGCACCCTTTCCGGGCGGCGCCGCCGGCAAAAAACCGGCTTGCAAGATGATTTACTCCTTGAATATGGCTTTTGACACCACTCTGGTCTGGTTCCGCCGCGACTTGCGCAGCTTCGACCACGCTGCACTGCACCATGCGCTGCGCCGCAGCCGCCGCGTGTTTTGCGTCTTTGTCTTCGACAAGGCGATCCTGGACGGCTTGCCGCGGCGCGACCGCCGCGTCGACTTCATCCACGCCAGCGTGGCGCAGCTGGGTGCGGATTTACAACAGCTGGGCGGCCATCTGCTGGTGCGCCATGCCGACGCCGCCACGGCGATTCCGGCGCTGGCGGCCGAGCTGGGCGCGCAGGCGGTGTTCGCCAACCACGATTACGAGCCGCAGGCGATCGCGCGCGACGCCGCCGTCACGGCCACACTGGCAGCGCAGGGCCGCAGCTTCCACAGCTTCAAGGACCAGGTGATTTTCGAGAAGGACGAGGTGCTGTCGCAGGCCGGCACGCCGTTTTCGGTGTTCACGCCCTACAAGAACGCCTGGCTCAAAAAGATGCAGGCCGATCCTTCCTGCCTGGCGCCATGGCAGGTCGAACCGTATGCCGCCAGCCTGGCGCCCGGCATGGGAACGCTGCCCACGCTGGCCGAACTGGGGTTCGAACCCAGTAATCTCAGCGAGCTGGCCATCCCCACCGGCATGGCGGGCGGCGCCGCGCTGTTCGAGAACTTCCAGAGCCGCGTGGCCGACTACGGCTTTGCACGCGATTACCCGGCGTTGAAAGGGCCGTCCTACCTGTCCCTGCACCTGCGCTTTGGCACGGTGTCGATCCGCCACCTGGTGCGCAGCGTGGCCGAGCTGTCGGCGCGCGGCCAGGCCGGGGAAGGCGGCGCGGTCTGGCTGTCGGAACTGATCTGGCGCGAGTTTTACATGATGATCCTGTACCAGCATCCGCATGTGGTGCGCTCCTCGTTCAAGCCGGCCTATGACGCGATCGAATGGGAAACCGGTCCCGCGGCCGATGCCGCTTTCGCCGCCTGGTGCGAGGGCCGCACCGGCTATCCGCTGGTCGACGCGGCCATGGCCCAGATCAACCAGACCGGCTATATGCACAACCGCCTGCGCATGGTGGCCGCCTGCTTCCTGATCAAGGATCTGGGCATCGACTGGCGGCGCGGCGAGGCTTACTTCGCCCTGCACCTGAACGATTTCGACCTGGCGGCCAATAACGGCGGCTGGCAGTGGGCTTCATCCTCGGGCTGCGACGCCCAGCCCTACTTCCGCATCTTCAACCCGATCACTCAGTCGGAGAAGTTCGATGCCGAGGGGCGCTTTATCCGGCGCTACCTGCCGCAATTGGCCAAGCTGTCGGACAAGGAAATCCACGCGCCCTGGCTGGTGCCGCGCATGCTGCTGGCGCAGCGCGGCATCGAGCTGGGACACGATTATCCCGAACCCATCGTGCAGCACGACGCGGCGCGCAAGCGCACGCTGGAGCGCTATGCGGTGGTGAAGGCGCCGGCCTAAGCCTGTTCAAGCCGCCGGCAGCAGGCCGGCAATAGCACTCAATAGAACGGCTTCCTGGTAGGGCTTGCCAAAGTAGGCATTCACACCCAGCTCCATGGCGTAGTTGCGGTGCTTGTCGGCGCTGCGCGACGTGATCATGATGATAGGGATGTCGCGCGTGCGGGCGTCGCCGCGCACATTGCGCGTGAGGTCGAAACCATCCATGCGCGGCATTTCGATATCGACCAGCATCATGTCGGGGCGCAGCTCCTGCATCTGCTCCAGCGCATCCACCCCATCCTTGGCCAGCACCACCTGGTAGCCCTCGCGTTCCAGCAGGCGCTGCGTGACCTTGCGCACGGTGAGCGAGTCGTCGACCACCATGACGGTGCATCCCGGCCGTTCGCCCGCCCCCGCCGCCACGCTACCCGCCGCTTCGGCATACTCGCCGCGCAGCTCGGGATGCTGGGCCAGATGCTGCGCCAAGGCCAGGGGATTGAGGATCAGCACGATCTCACCCGAACCCAGCACCGTGGCCCCAGCAATGCCGGGCATGCGCGCCAGTTGCGGGCCGATATTCTTGATCACCACCTCGCGGTTGCCCAGCACCTCGTCCACATGCAGGGCCAGCTTTTCGCCGCCATTGCGCAACATCAGCACCGGCGCCGAGCGCTGCGCCGGCATGCGCGCTGCCGCGCCGCCCAGCAGAGCGGGCAGATAGTGCAAGGCGGTGTGCTGGCCATGCAGCACCAGCTCGCCCTTGGCCTGGGCCTCGCCCAGTGCCGCATCCTTCATCTGCAGCACCTGCTCGACCTGCACCGAAGGCAGGGCGTACATGCGGCCGCCGGCCGACAGCAACACCACCTGGGTCACGGCCAGCGTCAGCGGCAGATGGATGGTGAAGCGCGCGCCCTTGCCGCTTTCGCTCATGGTGTCGATGCGCCCGCCCAGGGCTTGCGCCTCGGCGCGCACGATGTCCATGCCGACGCCGCGCCCGGCCAGCTCGGTCAGGGTGTCGGCGGTGGAGAAGCCCGGTTCGAAGATCAGATTGGCCGCTTCGGCGTCGCTCACTTCCTGCGTCTCGCCCAGCAGGCCGACGCTGCGCGCCTTGGCGCGGATGCGCTGCAGATCGAGGCCGGCGCCATCGTCGCTGAATGCGATGACCACCTCGTTGCCCTGCTGGCTGACCTGGATCAGCAGCTCGCCGATTTCCTCCTTGCCCGCGGCGCCGCGCCGCTCGCGCGTTTCCACGCCATGCACGATGGCGTTGCGCAGCAGATGCTCGAAAGGCGCGGCCATGCGTTCCAGCACGCTGCGGTCGATATCCACTGCGCTGCCGCGGATATCCAGGTTGACGCGCTTGTCGACTTCCTTGGCGCTCTGGCGCGCGACTCGGAACAGGCGCTCCGAGATGCTGGCGAAAGGCACCATGCGCACCCGCATCAGGTCGCGCTGCAGCTCGCGCGTCATGCGTGCCTGCTGATTCAGGTCGCCGCTCGCCGCCTCCACCGAGCGGCCCAGGTTTTCATGGAAGGCCGCCACGTCGTTCACGCTTTCGGCCATCATGCGGGTCAACTCCTGCAGACGGGTGAAGCGGTCAAATTCCAGCGGATCGAATTCTCGCTCGCCGGAAATCGACATGCGCGAGGCGATCTGCGATTCGGCCTGCATTTCCACCTCGCGCAACTGGCGGCGCAGGCGGTTCAGGTTTTCCGAGAAGTCGTTCAGGGAGGCGCGCAGGGAGCCGACTTCGTTTTCCAGGCGCGAGCGGCTGATCGACACTTCGCCGGCCTGGTTCACCAGCCGGTCGAGGATGTCGGCGCGCACCCGCACCAGCGGCGTTTTGGCGGCGACGTCGGAGGCGGCATCGGCACTTTCCGGCGCGCCGGGCGCACCGCCGCCAGCTGGCACGGCCTCTCCCGGCTGCACAGTGGCACCTTGCGCGGCGGCCGGATCCTGCAGCTGTTCGAACAGCAGCAGGGCGTGGTCGTAGTGGGCCAGCAGCTCTTCAAACGCATGCGGCGTGGCGCTGCCCGCATGCACCATGTTTTCGATATGGGTTTCGATTTCATGGGCGTGCTGGCCGAGGCGCATGGCGCCGGCCATGCGGGCGCTGCCTTTCACCGTGTGCAGCACGCGCTGCAGCATCTGGGCGTGGCTGAAATCGGCGGGATTGTGCTGCCAGGTGCGCAGCGCTTCGCCAATTTGCGGCAGCAGGTCGGCGCCTTCTTCGAGGAAGACCGGCAGCAGGTCGGCATCGATTTCGTCCTGGAAGCTGCCGGGAGCGGGCACCGCCAATTCGGCCGGCGCGCCGGGCAGCGCCAGCACTTCGACTTCGGAATCGACGTCGGAATCGGTCCCGGGCCCAGTGCCGGCCGGAATGTCGGCCGGTGCAGCATCCAGCGCCTCAGGCGGCAGCGATGCAGGTCCGGCAGCGTGCTCGCTCAAAGGCGCCAGCTCGGCTGCCTCCAGCGGCGCGACGGGCGCGAAGCTGTCGTCGAAGGCGGAGGCGAACAGATCGTCGATATCGTCACTGGCGGCGGCGCTGACAGCCGGTGCGGCCGGGCGTTCGGCGCGCTCCGGGGCCGGTGGCGGGCTGGCGATCAGGCTGTGGTAAGTGTCGGTGAACAGCGCGTCGAGGCGGGCCGCCAATTCATCCTCGGCGGAGGGTGCTGGAACCTGGGTTTCTTCCAGCGGCGACTCCACCGGCATGGCATATTCGGCCATGCCGGGAACAGGTTGCGGCAATCCCGCGCCTTCGCTATCGGCCAGCAGGGAGTCGAGCCGGGCGTCGAGTTCCGCGCCGGTGCGGGCCGGGCTGGCCAGTTCGGCCTGCAGCTTGCCGAGGGCGGCGATCAGCTCCGGCTGTTCGGGCGGCATGTCGGCGGCGGCAAAGCTTTGCAGCATCTGGCGTACACGCTCCACCGAGAAGTCGAGCAGGTCGTGCTGTGCATGGTCGAGCTGGGGCGCGGGCGCGCGCAGGGCCAGCAGCGTCGATTCCAGCGCATACGCCAGTTCGCGCAGCGCCTTGAAGCCGACCGTGGCCGAGGTGCCGGCCAAGGTATGCGCGGCCTGCAGGGCGTCCGGGCTGACCGGACGGCGCGGTTCGTGGCGCCATTCGCCGAAATCGCGCGCCAGCAGGCGCACGATTTCATCGGTTTCAGCCAGATAGATGTTGTACAGCGGCAGAGGGATGGCCAGGCGGCCGACGAACTTGATATTGTCCTCGCCCGGCTGGACCGCCGGCGTGGTCGCTGCCGGGAAGCCGATCACATTGCCGTTCGCCGTCACCGCAGAGCGCGGCGCGGCGCTCTCCTGTGGCGGCTCTGCCGCGCCCGCACCTTCGCTGGCGGACGCTTCAACGCCAGCATCGTTCACGGCGTCTTCTGCCGGCGTGGGTTCAGACACTGGTTCGGACGCCGGTTCAGCCTCAAGCTCGAAGGCGCCGCCTGCCTGCACGCGGCCGGCGGCGGCGATCAGGGCCAGGCCATTGCGCGGCGAGGCGCCAGTGGCGACCAGTTCGCCGACCCAGGCACCCAGTTCGGCGGCGGCGTGTTCCAGCAGCGCAAACAGCGCATCGCTGGCGGGACGCTCCTCGGCCAGCCACTGGTTCATGGTACGCTCCACCGCTCCTGCGGCATCGGCGAAATGGTTCAGTCCCACCATGCGGCCACTGCCCTTCAGCGTGTGGAAGGAGCGGCGCAGCATCGTCAGATGATCCAGGCTGCCCGCCTCGGCGCGCGGCTTGGCCAGCGTGGCGTCGACAAAGGCCAGCACGTCCTGGGCCTCGGCGATGAAGATGTCGAGCAGTTCGGCTTCGATGGCGGCGTCGCCCGCCTCGCTCTGCGCGTCCGATGGCGGCACGGCGGACGCGGGGAGCGGCGGCACCGGCGTGGCGGGCGGCGCCACTTCCTCTTCCAGCACCGGGATCGATTCCGCCCCCGCCATCTTGCGGAAGGGGACCGCGCGGAAACTGCCCTGCTCTGCGTCGAAGCTGAAACGCTCGCGCGCGCCGGCCGGATTCTGCGCCAGTGTATCGACGAAGAAGCCGAGCGCGCCGACGTTCTGCGCAACCTGGTCCAGCAGTTTTGCCTCCTGCGCCGGATCGTCCTGCCCGCCGGCCAGCTTCTGCACTTCGGCCCGCACATGCTGGGCGGCGCGCACGGCGTCGTCCTGGTCGAGCAGGCTCAAAGCGCCCTGCAGCTGGTGCAGCACGCCATCCAGCGGCGCCAGCTCGGCGCGGCGCGCGGGGTCGACGTAATAATCGTCCAGCACTTTTTCCACTTGGCGCAGGCCGGTCTTCATCTCCGTCGACAAGGCCGCCACCGTATCGTCCTGCTGCATGCGGCGCGCCAGGCTGCCCTGCCATTGCGCGGGCTGGGGCGGAGTCTGGCCGGACAACAGGGCTTGCAGGCGCGCGCCGATGGTGTCGGCATGGGCCGCGAAATCGTCGGGCAGATGGCGGATCTGTTCCAGGCCATGTTCGGCGAACAGCAGGGCCGTCGCCATTTCCAGGCCCAGTTCTTCACTGCGTCCGACCGTGGCGGCGCTGTTGGCGACATCGGCCAGCTGGCGCATCAGGGTCGCCAACGCAGGCAGACCAAGCTTGCTGCCGGCTGCGCCCACGATTGCCAAAGCCTGTCCAAATTCATCATTGAGGGCCGCATCGCCGCTGGCCTGCTCCAGCCTGCGCCAGGCGGCTTGCGCCTGCTGCATGCCTTCGCGCCCGCGCGCCAGCGCTTCCTGATCGAGCTGGCCATAGCGGCGCGTCTCGTAATCGCGCGGCACCATGCGCTCCAGCGCATACGCATGGTGCAGCTGCTGCGCCAGCGGCGGCAGGCTGGCGGCATCGGCTGCGGCAACGAAGAACAGGGCGTCGCGCAGCAGGCCATCGGGCAAGGCCATATTGCCTTGCGACTGGCGGCGCAGTTGCAGATTGATCAGGCCAAACAGCTGCTTCACATACAGGCCGCTTTCCAGCTGGCCGCCGGCCACCATTTCGGCGAAAGCCTGCTGCGCCAGCCAAAAGGCGCGCGCCTGCGGTTCCTGCTGAGCGTCGGCGACGGCGGCCACGGCATCCTGCAGCGCGGCGGCCTGCGCCATCTGGGCGGCGGCGTCGGGCGCTTTCAGATAGGGCAGCAGCGCGCGCTCGAAGCGCTGGCGCAGGGCCGTGTAATCTGGGGCGGCGGCATCCGGCGCAGCGGCCGACAAGGCGGCGCGCGGCGAGAGATCGAGGAAGAACAGGTCGGCCGGATGCACGCGCTCCGCGCCCAGCATGGCCTGCGCCTCGCGGTACCAGGGGAACAGGCGCACCGGCTGCAGCGGCTCGCCTTCCAGCAGCTCCTGCAGAAATTCGGTCAAAGCCTGATACAGGTTCGCCACCGTCTGCACATGGTCGGTATTGCATTTGAGCGTGCCGGCCTTGAAGCGATCCAGCACCTGCTCGGCCAGTTCGGTGAGCACCACCACGCCATCCACATCGACCATCTGCAGGGCGCCATGCGCCTGGTGCAGATGCGACTTGGCATGCTGCAGGGCGGTGGCCAGGTCTTCCGCCTCCCTACCCCCGGCTTCGAACAGCGCCGTCCTTGACCGCCCCAGCGCCTCGCGGATTTCCACCATGACCCATGACAGCGGGCCGGTGTCGAATTGCGGCGTTGCGCTATAGGGAAGATCAGTTCTGCTCATTCTTGCCTCAAGAAGTAATACGGAAACGCGATACCGAGTTTTTCAGTTCCTGCGCCAGCACCGACAGCTTGCGCACCGATTGCGCGGTCTGCTGCGTGCCATCCTTGGCCTGTTCCGTGACCTGCAGGATGTGCTGGATATTGTGCGCCACGCCGCTGGCCGATGTCGCCTGCATGCCGGTGGCGCGCGAAATGCCCTGGATCAGCTCCGCCAGACGGTTCGACACTTGCGAGATGTCTTCCAGCGCCGCGCCGGCCGCGTCGGACAGGCGCGCGCCTTCGACCACGCCCTGGGTCGATTTTTCCATCGCCGCCACGGCGTCGTGGGTGTCGGTCTGGATGGTGCGCACCAGGGCGCCGATCTGCTTGGCCGCGCCGGCCGAACGCTCGGCCAGGCGCTGCACTTCCTCCGCCACCACCGAGAAGCCGCGCCCCGCCTCGCCCGCCGACGCGGCCTGGATGGCGGCGTTCAGCGCCAGCACATTGGTCTGCTCGGTGATGTCGGAAATCAGTTCGGTGATTTCGCCGATCTCCTGCGAGGATTCGCCCAGGCGCTTGATGCGCTTGGAGGTTTCCTGGATCTGCTCGCGGATTTCGTTCATGCCCTTGATGGCATTTTGCACCGCCGTCGCGCCCTGGCGCGCCGCCGCCACCGACTGGCGCGCCACATCGGCCGACTCGGAAGCCGATTTGGAGACTTCGGTGATTTCGTTGGCCATCTTCACCACGGTGGAGCTGGCGTCCTGGATTTCGCGCGACTGCTGCTGCGAGGCGAGCAGCAGGTCGCTGGAAATGCCTTGCGCATGGGTGGAGGCCGACGTCACCTGCTCGGCCGTCACCGTCACCCGGCCCACCAGGCCGCGCAGCTCCTCCACCGTGTAGTTGACCGAATCGGCGATGGCGCCGGTGATGTCCTCGGACACGGTGGCCTGCACCGTCAGGTCGCCGTCCGCCACTTCCTGCAGCTCGTTCATCAGGCGCAGGATCGCCGCCTGGTTCTGCGCGTTCATGGCCTTGGCCTCTTCCTCCTTCTGCTGCGCCTGCAGGCGCATGGCCTCGGCCTCCTTGCGGCGGCGGTCGGCGCCGCGCGTGCGGGCGTGCGAGTCCTGCAGCAGCACACGGCCGATGGCCGCCGCCGAGAGCAGCGTCAGCATGCCGCCCGCCACCATCAGCCAGAAGCTGTAATTCAGCGATTCCTGCTCCGCGCGAAAGGCGCTTTGCAGCACTGTCAGGCTTTGCCGCAGATTCTCGTTGCGGCTGAAGATCAGTTGTTCGGCGCTTTTGGCGGCGGTGAATTTATCCAGGCGGTTCAGGATCGAACCGACCATGGCCTGGTATTCCTCGAAGCGCCCTTTGAGCAGGCTCAGTTTTTCGCGCAGCTCGGCGTCGCGCGTGGCCGGCAGCTGCAAGGTGTCGCTGCCGTTCAGGAAACCATCGACCGTATTGCGGAAGACCGTGGTATCGCGTCCCAGCTGGAAAGCCGTTTCCGAACTGATGCCGCCGGCCGTCAGGAATTCGCTGGCGCCGCGGCTCATGCGCTGGGTCAGCATGGACAGCTTGCCCAGCGCCGCCAGCTCGCGCGCATTGCCACCGCGCTGCAGCTTGAGCGAGCTGATTTCCTCGCTCAGGGCCAGCAGCTCGGGCGACATGGCGTTCAGGCTATGCAGGGTTTTATCGACGCCGCTCAATTCCGGCTTCAGGCGCAGGATGGTTTCCGCCGCCTTGTCCGACTCCGCCCAGCCGCGGCGCGCCTGGGCCAACGTGGCTTCCAGCGCGGCCGGCGCGGCGCCCACGCTGCGGCCGCCGTAGCTGCCGCCGCTGCTCATCAGGGAGAAGGCGTGATTCAGTTCGCGCCGGCTCTCTTCCAGCTGGCGAAAGGCTTCGGCATTGCCTTCCACCGCGTTCGGCGCAGCCTTGCCGATGCGCTGCGAGTGCATCAGGGCGTCGCCCGCGATCTGGGTGCGGGTGGAACTGAGCGTGCCTTCATGCGCATACAGGGCGACAAAGGCAACGCTCAAGGCCAGGCTCAGTGCCAGGGCGCTGGAGAGGATGCTTAACTGGCGCTGCGGCGCCAGGTGGCCGATCAGGGGCAGCTTGAAATCGGGGCCGGTATCGGCCACCGGCGCCGGGCCACGGCGGCGAATGGCGTCGCGCAGGCGCAGCGGCGCTTCGCTGTCCTCGGCGGCCGCCGGTGCGCCCGCCTCCGGCAGCGGGGCGGTATGGCCGAACTGCGAGTTGCCGTCGCCATAACCGGCGAATTCCGAATTGGGCGCTGGCTCGGCGCTGCCCGCCGTGGAGCGCGGGAATATCTTGAATACCATTACAGCATCCCCCGGTTACTTGGTATGGCGCCGCCTGTGGCGGTTTTCTTATCTACCCGCCTGCTGGAAGCGCGCCTCGCGCACCAGCAGGCCCAGATCCAGGCGGGTCCAGACCTGGTTTTCCTTATCCTCGAACTGCTGCGCGCACCAGGGCTGGGCATCGGCCGCCGCCGCGGCGCCCTCGCGCATCTCGTCCAGCCGGCGCAGGCCCAGCACGCGCACCACCAGCAGGGCGCAGTTATAGCCCAGGGCCGGCGCGAAGGTGATAAAGCGGCTGTCCGCCTCAGGCGCGCAGGGCGCTTCGCCCAGGTAGCGCGCCAGGTCGACCACCCCGGTCAGATTGCCGCGGATATTGGCCAGACCCAGATACCAGTCCTGCGCCAGCGGCACCGGCGTCAGCGCCTGACAAGGCACGATCTCGCCGATCTGGGTCAGGTCCAGCAGGCCGCGCAGCGCGCCGGCCTGCACGCCCAGCTCGCGGCCGGCATTGCCCTCGCCGCCGCTGGCCGCCTGCATGCGCTCCAGCAGCTGCACCTGGTACTGGCGCAGCCGGCTGCGGCGCTCGGCGCCGTCCGGTGCTTCCGCCCCGTCCCCGTGCGCGCTGGCCATGTCAGCCGAGGGCCGCGATCTTCGCCAGCAATTCCGCCGCCACCACCGGTTTGATCAGATAGTCCCTGGCGCCCTGGCGCATGCCCCAGATCTTGTCGGTTTCCTGGTTCTTGCTGGAGCAGATAATCACCGGCACGTCCTGCAGGGCGGGATCGCGGGCGATGGTGCGCGTGACCTGGAAACCGTTCGCGCCCGGCATCACCACGTCCATCAGGATCAGCTCCGGCTTGTCGGCCTTGATCTTGTCCAGCGCCTCCTCGCCGTTTTCGGCGGTGGTGACGGAAAAGCCGTTCTTCACCAGGATATCGGTGAGGTAGTAACGTTCGGTGGGCGAATCGTCGACGATCAGGATTTTTTGGATGGCCATGCTTGCCTCGCTGGTCTTATGCGCCTGCCGCGCCGGCCGTGTGCTCGCGCACCGCCGCCAGCAGGCTGTCTTTGGTAAAAGGTTTGGTCAGATACGCCGCCGAGCCGACCATGGCGCCGCGCGCGCGGTCGAACAAGCCGTCCTTGGAGGACAGCATCAGCACCGGGGTGGTGTGAAAACGCGTGCTTTTCTTGATCAAGGCGCAGGTCTGGTAACCGTCCAGGCGCGGCATCAGGATGTCGCAGAAGATCAGGTCCGGGTGGTGGTCGCTGATCTTGGCTAGGGCGTCGAAGCCGTCTTCGGCCAGCAGCACCTGGTAGCCGGCCTGGCTCAGGAAAATCTCGGCGGAACGGCGGATGGTGCTGCTATCGTCGATCACCATGATTTTCAAACCTGTCGCTTGCGGCGTAGTCGTCATAGTCGTTTCACCGGGATGTTATCCACACGATAGCACAGGGCGCCGCGCCTGGGCGGGCGTTTCAGATCTTGACCATCTCGAAATCGTCCTTACGGGCGCCGCATTCGGGGCAGGCCCAGTTCATGGGCACGTCGGCCCAGCGCGTTCCAGGGGCGATGCCTTCGTCCGGCAGACCGGCCGCTTCGTCGTAGATCCAGCCGCAGATCAGGCACATCCAGGTCTGGAATTCTTGGGTCGTATCCTCGCTACTCACGTTCTGCCATCCTCAATCAAGTAAAATGCCGAATTAGGTATCTTAATCTACCCGCCGTGCAAAACCAAACTTCGCCCCTCATCCTGACATTTGGCGCCGCCGATCCGATCGGCGCGATTGGCGTCCACGCCGATCTGGCCACCTTCTCGGCCCTGCACTGCCAGGGCTTCGGCGTGACCACCGCCCTGCTTATCGGCGACAGCGCCGGCGTCGAAGACCAGCAGCATGTGGACCCGGACTGGGTGGCCGACCAGGCCCGCGTGGTGCTGGAAGACGTGGAGGTAGCGGCCTTCAAGATCGGCGCGCTGGATAATATGGAGCATATCTCGGCCATCGCCGAGGTGGTGTCGGACTACCCGGATGCGCCCCTGATCCTCGATCCCTTCGGCTCACGCCTGCCGGAGCTGCCAGAAGGCGAGGATATGGACGAAATGCTCACCGTGCTGCGCCAGCTGCTGGTGCCGCAGGCGACCCTGCTGATGCTGTCGCAGGTGGAGCTGGGCCGCCTGGCTGAGACCTGGCGCGACCTGGGCAACGGCGAAACCACGGCCGACGACGCCCAGCACCTGATCGATCTGGGTTGCGAATACGTGCTGGTGACGGGCACCCCGGCCGGCAAGGGGCCGAGCGACGCCTCGCTGCGCGCCAATACCCTGTACGGCGCCGGCGGCGTGGTGCGTCACGACCGCTGGCAGCACCTGCCCGGCTCCTTCCTCGGCGCCGGCGGTACGCTGTCGGGCGCGATCGCCGCCTTCATGGCCCTGGGCGCGGAAACGCCGCAAGCCGTCGATCTGGCCCAGCAATACACCTTCGGCGCCCTGGCCCACGCCCAGCGCCATGGCATGGGCAAGCTGGTGCCCAACCGTTTTTTCAAGCTGCACAACCCCCATTGAAACGACTATGACTACTTCCAAGAACGATACGCTGTTTGCCCGCGCCCAGAAAACCACTCCAGGCGGCGTCAACTCCCCGGTGCGCGCCTTCCGCTCGGTGGGCGGCACGCCGCGCTTCATCACCCGCGCCGAAGGGCCGTATTTCTGGGATGCGGACGGCAAACGTTATATCGATTACATCGGTTCCTGGGGGCCGGCCATCGTCGGCCACGCCCATCCCGAAGTGGTGAAGGCGGTGCAGGAAGCGGCCACGCGCGGCCTGTCCTTCGGCGCCCCGACCGAGGCGGAGATCGAGATGGCCGAGGAAATCTGCCGCCTGGTGCCGTCCATCGAGCAGGTGCGCCTGGTGTCCTCCGGCACCGAAGCGACCATGAGCGCCCTGCGCCTGGCGCGCGGCGCCACCGGCCGCGACAAGATCGTCAAGTTCGAAGGCTGCTACCACGGCCACGCCGATTCCCTGCTGGTGAAAGCGGGTAGCGGCCTGCTGACCTTCGGTAATCCGACCTCGGCCGGCGTGCCGGAAGATTTCGTCAAGCACACCCTGGTGCTGGACTATAACAATGTCGCCCAGATCGAAGAAGCCTTCGCCAATATGGGCGAGGAAATTGCCTGCGTCATCGTGGAACCGGTGGCCGGCAATATGAATCTGATCAAGGCCGCACCGGAATTCCTGCAAGCGCTGCGCAATTTGTGCAGCAAATACGGCGCGATTCTGATTTTCGATGAAGTCATGTGCGGTTTCCGTGTCGGCCTGGGCGGCGCGCAAGCGCTGTACGGCATTAAGCCGGATTTGACCGCCTTGGGAAAAGTGATTGGCGGCGGCCTGCCGGTGGCTGCATTCGGCGGCAGCGCCGAATTGATGTCGAAAATGGCGCCATTGGGTGCGGTATATCAAGCCGGCACCCTCTCCGGTAATCCGGTGGCGGTGGCCGCCGGCATGACCACGCTGAAACTGATTCAACAGCCAGGCTTCTACGATAAACTCGCCGCCAGCGCCAAGCGCCTGGCCACGGGATTAACCGCAGCGGCCAAAGAAGCCGGCATTACTTTCTGCGCCGATTCCGAAGGCGGCATGTTCGGCCTGTATTTCAGTGCCACCCCGCCGAATAACTACGCGGAAATGATGGCGGGCGACCGCGCCAAATTCAATACCTTCTTCCATATGATGCTGGATGAAGGCGTGTATTTCGCGCCGGCCGCGTTTGAAGCCGGCTTCGTTTCGGCGCAGCACGACGATGCGGTGATCGACGAAACCATCGCCGCCGCGCGCCGCGTGTTTGCCAAGCTGGACTGAGCTGCCTCGCCCTCATCCCGGAAGCCCGCGCCATGCGGGCTTTTTTACGGCCATTTCATGCCAGATTCCAGTCTGATCGCGCAGAGAACTGGCATGGCAGCGGCGTCTTCATGCAGGCCCAGCCATAGCCGCGTAGAATAGGTCGCGTTCCCATCTCATCGGCTGGAGGAGATATGGTTTTCAGCTTGCGCAAACAATTGCTGTTTGGCTTTCTGGTGCTGCTGGTATATAGCGGACATTACGCCCTGCTCAATACCGCCACGCTGTTGAATGAATATGGCCGCAAGATCGAAGAATGGCCGCTCTTATTCGATACCGTGCTTTTCCTGCCCCTGCTGTATTACCTGATTTTCCGCCCCGGCCTCAAAGATTTCCTATTCAAGACCACTGCGCTGTGCATCGGCGGCATAGGCTTCGGCAGTTTCGCCATTCCCGACGAAAGCAAAATCCTTTGGCAAGAGCTGGAGAATGTGCGACCTTATCTGGCCGGTTTAATGGTGATTGCCGAATTCACCCTGGTCGGCTGGCTGGTTTATCAGACCTGGAAACTGCTGCGCATATCGGGCGATGTGGACAGCATGCTGGAGCGGCAAGTTATTGGAGGCCTGGGCGACAGCCCTATCAGCCGCATCATCTTATTCGACGCCAAAATCTGGTTTTATGGCCTGCTGCTGAAAAAGAATAAGACGATTCAATACGAAGGCGAGCAGCATTTCAGTTATGCGCAAAATGGCGGCAATGCCTCCAACCAGCTCGGCTTTATTTTCCTGATTATCTTCGAAATCCCGCTGGGCCATGCGCTGCTGCATTTTCTCGCCGCGCCCGCCGTAGCTTGGCTGATCAGCGCCCTCACGGTATTTGGCCTGCTGTATCTGCTGGCCGAATACCGTGCCACCCTGCGCCGACCCATTTCATTGGGGCGCGATGCCCTGCTGCTGCGCTGCGGCCTGTTTGCACCCGATGCGCGCATTCCCTACGCCATGCTGGCATCCGCCGCGCCGCTGCGCGGGCCGGTGCAGCGCGAACGCGGCACGCGGCGTTTAGAGCAGATGGGGGAGCCGAATGTCGAGCTGCGGCTGCACCCTGGCAGCGAATTGCCCGGTTTCCTCGGCGGCATGCAGCCGGTGCAGCGCATCTGCCTCGGCCTGGACCGGCCGCAAGCCTTCCTGCAGGCCTTGCAGGCGCGGCTGGTGCAGATGGCAGATGAAAAGTGATTTTTGGTGAGTTTTTCTGACGGCTGCACGGCGCATACTTGCACCTACAGAATTATTGCCCCACCTGTCATGATCCTGATCGCTGAGAAACGCTCCCGCCACGACCAATTCGACGTGCTGCGCCTGGTCCGCAACAACGGCAGCGCCGCCGAAATCCGCATGCCGCGCCAAAGCAGCCTGCCGCGCGACCTGCTGCATTACGTGGTGGAATCGGCCCTGCCCCTGCACCACGGCTTCCTGAGTCGCGTCGCCCATGGCGCTGAAGCGGATGCCGCCCAGGATGCTGCCCATACGGCCGGCAACCAGCGCGCCGAAGAACAGCTGATCCAGGCCGAATCCATCGTCGACGGCCTGCACGCCCAGTTGCTGGCAGGCGCTTTCGACCTGCCCAGCTTCCTGAGCCTGACCGCCGCCGCCTGCGAAGCACGCGGCAAGCGCCCCTTCGACCTCAGCCCGATCGACGTGCACAACACGCTATTCGAGCAAGCCCAGGCGCTAAACCAGCAATGGCAAGCCATCCCCTACTGCAGCACCCTCTCCCTCGACTTCCGCCCGCGCCTCACCGCATAAGCGCCGTAGCCGAGCCCGTGTCCACCTTGGGGTCAGACCCCAATCGGACACGAACTCGTCCATAGACCAGCAGCAGAGCTTGTGTCCATTTCAGTGTCAGGTACCAAGGTAGGCACGAACGCGGCGATAAGCGGGCCATTCCATAGCTCAGGCCGTGTCCGATGGGGGTCTGACCCCAAGGTGGACACGAGCTCAGCTGCAGGGGCTTACTTGAGCCAGCCGCGGTGGCGGAAGTAGAGGAAGGGGGCGATGGCGCTGAAGACCATCAGGCCGAGGGCGAAGGGGTAGCCCATCGACCATTCGAGTTCGGGGAACCAGCCTTTGAAGTTCATGCCGTAGATCGAGGCGATCAAAGTCGGCGGCAGGAAGGCGACGCTGGCCACGGAGAAGATCTTGATGATCTTGTTCTGGTTGATGTTGATGAAGCCGACGGTGGCGTCCATCAGGAAGTTGATCTTGTCGAACAGGAAGGAGGTGTGGCCGTCCAGCGATTCGATGTCGCGCAGAATCTGGCGCGCTTCCTCGAACTGCTCGGAATTGAGCAGGCGGCCGCGCATCAGGAAGCTGACGGCGCGCCGCGTATCCATCATATTGCGGCGGATGCGGCCATTCAAGTCTTCTTCGTGCGCGATGGCGCTCAGGGCGTCGGCCGCGTCCTGGTCGGTGAATTCTTCCTGCAGCACGCGGCCCGACACTTCTTCCAGCTTCTGGTAGATGCCTTCCAGCGCGTCGGCCGAGTATTCGGCGTCGGTGGCGTAGAGGTCGAGCAGCACGTCCATGTAGTCGGCGATGGAGCCGGGACGCGAACGGGCGCGCATGCGCACCAGACGGAACACCGGCAGGTCGTCGGTGTGCACGGAGAACAGCATTTTCTTGGCCAGGATGAAGGCCACGGTGACCACGCGCGAGGGGCCGTCGTCTTCTTCCAGCAGGAAGTCGGTGCGCAGGTGAAGGTCGCCGTTTTCGGCTTCGTAATAGCGCGCCGAGGCTTCAATGTCTTTGACTTCGTCTTCGCCCGGCAGGATCACGCCGTAAATGGCTTTGACCCAGGCGCGTTCGTCTTCGGTCGGATCGGTCAGGTCGACCCACACCGGCGCCGCTTGCTCAAGGTCTTCGCGCGTCTCAATGGGCACCTGATTGAGCCGGCCATTTTGTAGAACGAAAACATTAATCATAGGCACTCTCAGCCGACGGTGGGTTCAGGCGCTGCCGCGCGGAAAACAAAACAGCGCAAGTGTACTCGCAAAGCCCGGGGCGAGGCCACCCCGGCGTGCTATTTTTTGCTGCCCTGGCCCGAACTTCGGCTATTTTCGGTCTATGCGGGCTGAGTGCGCACTCCGCCCCACCATCAAGGCAGTTCGGCCGATCCCATGCGCTTGAGGATGGTGCCGGTGCGTCGCGCCAGATAGCTGGAATCGCGGTGGCCGTCGTAATAGCGCGGGTTGGGCAGCATCACGGCCAGTTTCGCGGCTTGGGCCGCGCCCAGCTTGGACGCCGGGATGCCGTAGTAATGCTTGGCCGCCGCTTCGGCGCCGAAGATGCCTTTGCCGAATTCCACCACGTTCAGGTAGATCTCGAAGATGCGCTCCTTGTCCATCAGCGCCTCCAGCATGTAGGTGATGATCAGTTCCTGGCCCTTGCGCAGATAGCTGCGCGAACCGGACAGGAACAGGTTCTTGGCCAGCTGCTGGGTGATGGTGGAGCCGCCGCGCGCCACTTTCTTGCGCTTCTGGTTGGTCTCGTAGGCTTTTTGCAGGGCGTCCCAGTCCACGCCTTCATGTTCGGAGAAGTTGGCGTCTTCCGAGGCGATGATGGCGCGTTTCAGGTTTTTCGAGATGCGGTTGTAAGGCACCCACTGCTGCTGGATATTCGCGTCCGGATTCTTTTCGCGCAGGGCAGACTGCTGCTCGCGCATGAAAGAGGTCATGCTCGGGTTGTGGTCGACCCACCACCAGATCTGCACGAAGAAGTAAGCCTGTACCGCCAGGAACAGGGCGACGGGAATGATGAAGACCCACTTCACCCAGGCGAAGCGGCCAGGTTTGTTGCGCGTTTTTGTCATAGTTTTGTACGCAGTTGTTGCAGTAAATCGGTGGTGGCGGGACGCAGGCCGCGCCAGACTTCAAAGGCTTCGGCAGCCTGTTCGACCAGCATGCCCAGGCCGTCGCGCGGGGCGGCGCCATGGCTGGCGGCAAAGCGCAGGAAGACGGTGGGTTCCTTCCCATACATCATGTCCAGCGCCAGCGCGCCGGGCGCAAAGGCGGACGGCGGCAGCGGCGGCAGTTCGGCGCTCAGACTGGCCGAGGTGGCATTGATGACGATATCGTACTGGCCCTGGACTTCGGCGAAGCCGCAGGCTGAGAGCACGCCCTCGCCCGCCAGCGCGGAAAACTGCTGCACCAGGGCTTGCGCCGTGGCGACAGTGCGGTTGGCAATGAGCAGCGCGGCCGGACGGTGCTCCAGCAGCGGCAGCACCACGCCGCGCGCCGCGCCGCCCGCGCCCAGCAGCAGCACGCGCCTGCCGGCAATGGCCACGCCCGCATTGCGCACGATATCGTTGACCAGGCCGGCGCCATCGGTGTTGTCGCCGATGATGCCCTGCTCGCTGAACACCAGGGTGTTGACCGCGCCGGCCGCCTGGGCGCGCACGGTGAGCGCGTCGGCCAGGGCGTGCGCTTCGAGCTTGAAGGGCACGGTCACATTGGCGCCCTTGCCGCCTGCGGCGATGAAGGCTTGCACGGCGGCGGCGAAGCCGTCCAGCGGCGCCAGGCGCTTTTCGTAGCTCAGCTGCTGGCCGGTCTGGGCGGCGAAGGCGGTGTGGATTTCAGGCGATTTGCTGTGGGCGATGGGATTGCCGAAGACGCAGTAGCGGTCCAAATCAGACTCCGTTTGGGTAGAGTGGATTCAATTGACGCCGCCCAGATTCGCTTCCAGCTTCTCCTCGCGCGTGAATTTGAAGCGGGTGATGATGATCCACAAATCATCCTTATCCTTGGACAGCATTTTGGACGGGAATTTGCCGAAGGGCGCGGCGCGGCGCACGATGGCCAGCGCAGCTTCGTCCAGCGCTGGATTGCCCGAGCTTTGTTCGACGCGGGCGCCGCCTTCCTTCATATAGATGGTGCCGTCCTGGAAGATGGGGATGTTCACCACCAGCTCGCCATACAGCTTGCGCCCGTTCTTTTGCGGGAAGTTCAGCGTGCCGATGGTTTCCACGCGCTGCTGGAATTCCTTGTAGTACTGGGCATAGCCCACTTCCTGAGTGCTGGGCGTGATGCGCGTCTTGCGCGGACGCTTGTTCTGGTCGTCGATGGTCTGGGTGATCTCGGCCGCCATGCGCGCCAGCGCCTTGCTGCTGTCGATCAGGTCGGCGCCGTTGGGCAGCGGGTCGGGCTTGTTCTTTTCCGTGACGGGCGGCGCGGCGACGGGGCTGTCCTTCACCTGGGTCAGGAGTTTTTTCTGCAACTCTTCCAGCTCGGCGATGCGGCGCTTGGTGGCCTTGATGCTGTCGCCCGACTCCATCTTGCGCATATCGGGCAGGGGCGACTTGGCGCGCCCGGCGTCGGCATTGCCGCCGCCATCCAGATTGGCCTGGGCCAGGGCGTCCGCCTTGAGCGGCTTCTTATTGTGCTTGGCGTTGACGAGGATGACTTCCAGGCCCGGATCGGTGGGCTCGATCTTGAAGTCCTTCGGCGCGACGAAGTGCACCGTCAGCATGGCCGCGTGGGCCGCCAGCGAAACACCGATGGCGATGCAGAGGAACAGATTGTCTCTTAAATACTTCACGCGGGGCTGGGCCAGAGCAAACAGAATGCTGCATTCTACGACAAAGCCGGCGGGCCTCAAGAAAAATCGAGACCCGCCGCACGGCCAGGCGTGCTTACTGGCCGGCAGGCTCCGCCGCGCCGTCCTGGCCGGCCGTTTCGGCGGCTTCGGTCTGGGCTGGGTCGACCGCTTCGGCCACCGTTTCCTCCACCTGGGCCGGATCGTTCGCCCCGTCCACCAGATCGTCTTCCTCGAAGCCCACATCCTCGCTGGCCGCCTGCGTGACCGGCACTTCGCCCAAACGGGTTTCGATGCCCAGGTCCACCTCGTCCCAGCGCAGCACGTCGAGCTTGACCTGGATGCCGCGTGCCAGCGACGGCATGCCCGGCAGGCGGATGACGAGCGGAATCTCGACCAGGCGCAGCACCTCGTCCTTGAGCACGACGGCATCGACTTCCTTGGCGTCTTCCTGGCCCAGCCAGCGCAGGCACCAGTAGCGTTCCATATTCGACTGGAAATCGGCATAGGCGGCGTAAGCGGCGTCAAAGGCGGAGACGATGGCGAACAGATTGGCGTCCTTGTGCTTGAACGGCGCCACCAGCGGCGCAGTCACGCCATGCTCGGCGCAGGCCAGGATCTGCCACTGGTTGACCAGGTCGGTGTAGCGGCGCAGGGGCGAGGTGGACCAGGCATACTGGTCGACGCCCAAGCCCTGGTGCGGCGCGGCATGGGTCAGCATGCGCACCTGCATCTTGGCGGCCCAGCCGCCCACGCCCTGGCCCTGGCTGCGGTAGATGCCCGGCACGCCATGGTCGTGCATCATCTTGCCCCAGGTGCTGTTGGCGAAGATCATCAGCTCGGCCACGATCTTGTCCAGCGGCGCGCCGCGCTTGCGGCGGCTGATGGTGACGACATCGTCTTCCACATAGAAGTTGAAGTCGACGCGGTTGTTCTGCTCGGGCTTCAGGCCAAACGCTTCGCGCTTGACCATACGGCCCTGCTCCAGCTGCTGGGCCCAGGCCCACAGCAGGGTCAGCTCGGCCTTGCGCGGATACTCGCCGCTGCCATCGGCCAGGCTTTCCTCGTTGACCACATCGTCCAGATCGTTGTGGCGCAGGTTATTGGCGATCGGCACCAGCTCGGCGCGCGTTTCGGTGGCGATGACGCTCCAGTCGGCCGGATCGAGGGTGGCGTACAGCGACAGCGCCGGGCAGGTCTTGCCTTCGGCCAGCGTGAACGCATCGACGATGCTGTCGGGCAGCATGGTGATTTTGTCGCCCGGCATATACACGGTGGACATGCGGCCGCGCGCAATCTTGTCGATGGCGTCGTCGGGACGGATGCCCAGGCCCGGCGCGGCGATGTGGATGCCGACGCGCACCTTGCCACCGTCCAGATGCACGACCGAGAAGGCGTCGTCGATCTCGGTGGTGGTCACGTCGTCGATGGAGAAGGCTTCGACGGCGGCCAGCGGCAGATTGGCGGGCGCTTGCGGCACGGCCAGTTCGGGGAAGCCGTGACCTTTGGGGAAGTTCTCGAACAGGAACTTCGCCATATGCAGCTCTTTGGGCGAGGCGATGCCGCCGGCCGCCAGCATCAGGCGCGGCGGCGTGGTGTGCAGCTCGTCGCAAGCCGCTTCCAGCGCCTTGTATTCGATGGTGTTCTTGTCCGGCTTGAACAGCAGCTGCTGCACGATGTTCTGCATCGAGGCCGGCAGCTGGTTCTGCTTGAGTTCGTCGACATACTGCTGCTGGACGATGGCTTGCTGCTTTTTCTTTTCGATGCCGGCCAGCGCTGCTTTCAGCGACTGCTCGGGCGCGGCCTTGTAGCGGCCGCGGCCCTTCTTATAGAAATAGATGGGCGAGGAATGCAGGCTCAGGATCAGGCCAGCCGCTTCGTGCGCCAGCGGCGCGTGGCCGAAGTATTCGGCGCCCAGCTCGGCAAAGCCGAACTCTTCTTCGCCCGCCACTTCCCACAGGAAGTCGAGGTCGATCTCGGCCGCCACGGCCTTGGCCTGTTCCAGCAGCTCGGCCGGGCCCGGTTTTTCAAACTGCAGCAGCACATCCTTGGTCTTCACCTTGTTGCGCTTGCCGCTGGCCATTTCCACCTGATAGGACTCGCCCGCCTGGGACAAGACGGTGCCGACTTTGAAATCGCCGGATTCTTCAAAAAATACGTTCATTATTTATTCGTCATTCTTAATAAGGTGGCCAGCTTGCGCCAGCGCCAGCACCGAGGGAAAGAACACTTCGGTGACCAGCAATAATCCATGGCGGCGCCGGTACAGGCGGCGCCGCGCGAACAGTACGGCCTGTTCGCTCAATTCAGCTTGCGTAGCCCCGGCCCAGGCGCGGCGCGCGCGCTGCGCCAGCGGATGGCTGGGCTGCAGACGCGCGAACTGCAAATCGCTGCGCGCGACCAGGGGATCGGAAAACAGCACCGTCGTCCCCAGCGGCCGTTCGCCGAGGGCGCCGAACAGGGGCCAGTCGGCCGCCGTGGCCGACACCGGCACCACCGAATGGCCGAACACCACAGGCGTATTATCACACCGCAGCAGAACCTCGCGTTCCTGCACGCGGCCGGGACGCGCCAGGCCCACCGCCGCCGCCTCGTCGGCCAGGCAGGTGGCCGGATACTGGTGCAGGCGCTGCAGGCGGAACGTCGCGCTGCGCGCGCTCAGCTTGACGGTCAGCGAACCGGTGTCGGTCAGCCAGTGGCGCAAGGCGGACGGTGCGCCGACAGCGTTTGCATGATTGTGCCAGCGGGCCAGGCGTAAGGATGGTCCTCTCACTGCGCACCGCCGGCCGGGTGGGCGTCGATGCCGCAGAACGCCAACACGTCCGTCAGGTATGCCGCATATTCCGTGATGCTGTGATCGCTGCCCTGGATGATGTGCTGGCGCGCACCCGCGTAGTGGGCCACCATGTCGCGGTAATCCAGCACTTCGTCGCCGGTGGCGCCGATCAGGAAGTAGCGCTCGGGCCGGCTGATGCGCGGCACTGCCAGCGCGCGCAGCTCCTCGATATATTCGCGCTTGAATTCAAACGGCTTGTCCGAATGGTATTCGGTGCTCACGCCGACATATTTTTCCAGGTCTTTCAAGGGGGCCGTGGCCGGGTTCAGCAGCACGGCGCGGCAGCCGAGGCGCTCGGCCATCCAGGTCGCGTAATAGCCGCCCAGCGAGGAGCCGACAATGGCCAGCTCGCCGGCGGGCACATCGCGCACCAGCTCGAACGCCAGTTCCAGCGCCAGCTTGGGCGAGGCGGGCAATTGGGGCGCGAGGAACTCGGCGCCGCGGCCCAGCTGCGCCATGCGCTCACCCGTCAGCCGCGCCTTCATCGACAGCGGCGAGGAGCGGAAGCCATGCAGGTAAAGAATCATCGGGCCAAGGCCTCCAGCAATTTCTGGTGGACGCCACCGAAGCCGCCATTGCTCATGACCACGATATGGTCGCCGGGACGGGCCTGGGCCACAATCGCCTTCACCATCAGGTCGATGTCCTCGTAGGCGCCGGCCACTTCGCCCATCGGCGCCAGCGCCGTGCCCAGGCTCCAGCCCAGGGCTTTTTCGCTGCCGAAGCCGAAGACCAGGTCGGCCTCAACCAGGCTGCCCGGCAAGGCATCCTTCATCGCGCCCAGCTTCATGGTGTTGGAACGCGGCTCCAGCACGGCCAGGATGCGGCTGTGCTTGCCGATCTTCTGGCGCAGGCCGCCGACGGTGGTGGCGATGGCGGTCGGGTGGTGGGCGAAATCGTCGTAAACCGTAATCCCGTTGACGGCACCGCGTACTTCCATGCGGCGCTTGACGCTCTGGAAGCTTTCCAGCGCCTTCGCGGCCTGGGCCACTGGCACGCCCACATGGCGGGCGGCGGCGATCGCGGCCAAAGCATTGGCCCGGTTGTGGCCGCCCGTGAGCTGCCAGTGGATGGTGGCGGCGTGCTCGCTGCGGAAGACGACGTCGAAACTGCCGTCTTCATGTTCTTTCATGGCCCAATCGCGCCCGGCCACGCGGCCGAAGCTTTCCTTTTCACTCCAGTAGCCGCGTTTCAGCACGCGTTCGAGCGAGGCTTCGTCGCCGTTCACGATGAGGCGGCCAATGCTGGGCACGGTACGCACCAGGTGGTGGAATTGGGTTTCGATCGCGCCCAGATCGGGGAAGATGTCGGCGTGATCGTATTCCAGATTATTCAGGATGGCGGTTTTCGCGTGGTAGTGCACGAATTTGCTGCGCTTGTCGAAGAAGGCGGTGTCGTACTCGTCCGCTTCGATGACGAAGAAATCGGAATCGGCGCCTTTGCCGCTCAATCGGGCCGAGATGCCGAAGTTCATGGGCACGCCGCCGATCAGGAAGCCGGGCGCGTAGCCGGCGTCTTCGAGAATCCAGGCCAGCATGGCCGAGGTGGTGGTCTTGCCGTGCGTGCCCGCCACGGCCAGCACCCATTTATGGCGCAGGATATGTTCGCCGATCCACTGCGGACCGGAGACATAGGGCAGGCTGCGGTTGAGTATTTCCTCGACCAGCGGATTGCCGCGCGAGACAACATTGCCAATCACATACAGGTCCGGCTTGAGTTCGATCTGCTCCGGCCCGAAGCCCTGGATCAGCTCGATGCCCTGGGCTTCCAGCTGGGTGCTCATGGGGGGATAGACGTTGGCGTCGCAGCCGGTAACGCGGTGGCCGGCTTCTTTGGCAAGTACGGCGAGGCCGCCCATAAAGGTGCCGCAGATGCCAAGTATATGAATGTGCATATTGAATAGTGCGCAGGCGAATGGATCAAGACAGCGATTTTACCTGAGCCGGCGGCTTTTTCGCGGGTCGGCTAATCAGGGTATCATTCTGCGTATGATGCAAAACCCTTATGACGAAGGCCAGCAGCTGCGGGCCGAGATCGCCGCCACGGCCGCGCGCCTGATCGCCCAGGACGGCGCCGACTATGCCACGGCCAAGCGCAAGGCCGCGCGCCTGGTGCTGGGCGAGGCCCAGGCCCAGTCACGCCAGAGTTTGCTTCCTGATAATAATCAGATCGAAGAAGCGTTGCGTCTGTATCAATCCCTATTCCAGGGCGACACCCAGCCGGCGCGCCTGTTCCGCCTGCGCAGCCTGGCACTGCAGCTGATGGAAGAACTGGAACACTACCACCCCTGCCTGACCGGCGCCGTGCTCAATGGCACCGCCGGCCCGCATGACGACATCCATCTGCAATTGTTCGCCGACAGCGCCAAGGAAGTGCAGATCTTCCTGCTGAATAAGGGATGGCATATTGAAATATCGGAGACACCCCACTTCAAGGGGCCGCGCTACGATCCGGTCGAGACCGCCAGTTTCCTGTGGCGGCAAGAAGGCGTGCACCTCGCCCTCTATGAACTGGACGATCTGCGCGGCGCAATGAAGCCCCGTAGCGATGGCAGGCCGCTGCGCGCCGATCTCGGCGGCGTCCGCGCCCTGCTGCTCGCCTCCACCCATCCCTCGCAAGAAGAAAAACCATGACCAAGAAAACCCTGCTCGCGTATTCCCTGATCGCTGTGCTGTTCGCCGCTGCCGGCGCCTGGGTCGGCCTGAACAAGAAGCCGCCGGCGCCCCCCATCACCCAGACCGCGCAGCCGGGCGTGACCGGGCCGGTGCAAGCGCTGTTCAGCCAGACCATGGCCGACGCCGCCGGCAGCCAGCAAGCCCTGTCGCAGTGGAAAGGCAAGACCCTGGTGGTGAATTTCTGGGCGCCCTGGTGCGGCCCCTGCGTGCAGGAGATGCCGGAACTGTCCGAGCTGCAGACCGCCAGCAGCGGCAAGAACCTGCAAATCATCGGCATCGGCATTGACTCGCCCGCCAATATTGCCGAATTTGCCAAGAAATTCCACATCACGTATCCGGTCTATGTGGCCGGCATCGGCGGCACGGAATTGTCGCGCCAGTTCGGCAACCAGCAAGGCGGCCTGCCCTATACCGTTGTGATTGGTGCGGACGGCGAGGTCAAGAAGACCTATCTGGGCCGGCTGAAGTTCGATCAGCTGCGTGCCGATCTGGCAGCAATGTAGTCATTTCTGCAATACATTTTTACTTGCCATTGCTCACGCTTGGCGGCAAAATGCGGAACTTTCGCAGAAAACGGTCAGGAAACATGGCAAAAAACCTCCTACTGCTCAACGGTCCCAATTTGAATCTGCTGGGGACGCGCGAGCCTGAGGTCTACGGTGCAAGCACCCTGGCCGAGGTCGAGCAAGCCGCCCAGGCGCAAGCCGCGGCGGCTGGCGCCCGCTTGGCCTGTTTCCAGAGTAACCATGAAGGGGCGCTGATCGACCGCATCCACGCAGCCCGGACCGAGGGCGTGGATGGTATTATCATCAATCCGGGCGGCCTGACCCATACCAGCGTCGCCCTGCGCGATGCCCTGGCCGGGGTCGCCATCCCCTTCATTGAAGTCCATATTTCCAATATTTATCAGCGCGAAGAGTTTCGCCACCACTCTTTCCTCAGTGCAATCGCGCAGGGCACGATCTGCGGGCTGGGTATCGAAGGATATCGGCTAGCCATCGACTTTGCGCTTAAAAAGCGTTAATCTACGCGATCTGCACGCATTTAGCGCGGAACTTCCCACAAGGAAATATCCGCACTCAACTTATAAAACAAGATACCCAGGGAGTCTCAGATGGATCTACGCAAGCTCAAGACCTTGATTGACTTGGTTGCCGAATCGGATATTGCAGAACTCGAAGTCACCGAAGGCGAGAGCAAAGTTCGCATCGTCAAATCCTCCGCCACGCCGCAGAACCAGGTCGTCATGATGCAGCCGCAAGGCATGCCGGCCCACTTCGCGCCAGCCGCCGCCCCGGTGGCCGCCCCTGTCGCCGGCGCCGCCCCGGCCACCAGCGTTGCCGCCGAACCGAGCGGCCACGTGGTGAAATCGCCGATGGTCGGCACCTTCTACCGCTCCTCCGCCCCTGGCAATCCCGCTTTCGTCGAAGTGGGCCAGACCATCAAGGAAGGCGATACCCTGTGCATCATCGAAGCGATGAAGCTGCTCAATGAAATCGACTCGGAAAAAGCCGGTGTCGTGACCCAGATTCTGGTGGAAAACGGCCAGCCGGTCGAATTCGGCCAACCCCTGTTCGTGATCGGCTAAGTGCGGCGCGCGGCCCGATCGGCTGCCCCCACCTGCTCTATCCCCATCTACAAGGCGCGTCCGGTTCGCCGGATGCCCGCAAACATACGAACCTGCCATGTTTGAAAAAATCCTCATTGCCAACCGCGGTGAAATTGCCCTGCGTATCCAGCGCGCTTGCCGCGAACTGGGCATCAAGACGGTTGTGGTCCATTCGGAAGCCGATAAAGACGCCAAGTACGTCAAGCTGGCCGACGAGTCCGTGTGCATCGGACCGGCCGCCTCCACGCTCAGCTATCTGAACATGCCCGCCATCATCAGCGCGGCGGAAGTGACGGACGCCGAAGCGATCCACCCCGGCTATGGCTTCCTGTCGGAAAACGCCGACTTCGCCGAGCGCGTGGAAAAATCCGGTTTTGTCTTCATCGGCCCCCGTTCCGACTCGATCCGCATGATGGGCGACAAGGTCTCGGCGAAACAGGCCATGATCAAGGCCGGCGTGCCCTGCGTGCCAGGTTCGGACGGCGCTTTGCCGGACGATCCCAAGGCGATCGTGCAAATTGCGCGCAAGGTCGGGTATCCGGTGATCATCAAGGCGGCCGGCGGCGGCGGTGGCCGCGGCATGCGCGTGGTGCATACCGAAGCGGCGCTGCTGAATGCCGTGACCATGACCAAGAGCGAAGCCGGGGCCGCTTTCGGCAATCCGGAAGTGTATATGGAGAAGTTCCTGGAAAATCCGCGCCACGTGGAAATCCAGATCCTGGCCGACGAGCATAAGAACGCCGTCTGGCTGGGCGAGCGCGACTGCTCCATGCAGCGCCGCCACCAGAAAGTCATCGAGGAAGCGCCGGCCCCCGGCATTCCGCGCAAGCTGATCGAGAAGATCGGCGACCGCTGCGCCGAAGCCTGCCGCAAGATCGGCTACCGCGGTGCGGGTACCTTTGAGTTCCTGTACGAGAACGGCGAGTTCTACTTCATCGAGATGAACACCCGCGTCCAGGTGGAACACCCGGTCACCGAAATGATCACCGGCATCGACATCGTGCAGGAACAGATCCGCATCGCCTGCGGCGAGAAGCTGCGCTTCCGCCAGCGCGACGTGATGCTGTCCGGCCACGCCATCGAGTGCCGCATCAATGCCGAAGACCCGTTCAAGTTCACCCCGTCGCCCGGCCGCATCACCGCCTGGCACACCCCGGGCGGTCCCGGCGTGCGCGTGGACTCGCACTCCTATGCGGGTTACTATGTACCGCCAAACTACGACTCGATGATCGGCAAGCTGATCACCTATGGCGCGACGCGCGAACAGGCCATCCGCCGCATGCAGATCGCCCTGTCCGAGATGGTGGTGGAAGGCATCCTGACCAATATCCCGCTGCACCGCGAGCTGATGGTCGATGCCCGCTTCATCGAAGGCGGCACCAATATCCATTATCTGGAGCAGAAACTGGCCGAGATGCCGAAGGCGGGTTCATGAGCTGGACTGAAATCGTTATCGAAGTCGCACGCGACCACGCCGAGGCCCTGTCCGACGCGCTGATGGAAGCGGGCGCCCTCTCCGTCTCGGTGGAGGATGCCGACGAAGGCACCGACGCCGAGAAACCCCTGTTCGGCGAGCCGGGCATGGAACCGGAGGAAGCGGCCTGGGACCACAGCCGCGTGGTGGCGCTGACCGACGTCGATGCCGACCAGGCCGCCATCGTGGCTGAAGCGGCTGCCGCCGTCGGCCTGACGGCCGTCCCGAAATTCGCCTTGCGCCCGGTGGCGGACGAAGACTGGGTGCGTCTGACCCAGTCGCAGTTCGAACCCATCCACATCGGCAAGAATATCTGGGTGGTGCCAAGCTGGCACGAAGCGCCCGACGCCAACGCCCTGATCCTGGAACTGGATCCGGGCCTGGCCTTCGGCACCGGCAGCCATCCGACCACCCGTCTGTGCATGGAGTGGCTGGAAGCGCATCCGGCGCCGGGCAAGACCGTGCTCGATTACGGCTGCGGCTCCGGCATCCTGGCCATGGTGGCGCGCAAGCTGGGCGCTACCCCGGTGGCCGGTGTGGACATCGATCCACAGGCCATCGAATCGGCGCGCGACAATGCGCAGCGCAACCAGGTGGCCGATATCGCCTTTTTCCTGCCCGATGAATTCGCCACGTCCGCCCACGCCGCACAGCGTTTCGACGTGGTGGTGGCCAACATCCTGTCTTCGCCGCTGAAGCTGATGGCGCCGATGCTGTCCGGCCGCGTGGCCGAAGGCGGTTCCCTGATCCTGTCCGGCGTGCTGGCACGCCAGGCCGAGGAAGTGGCGGCAGCCTATGCTCCCTTCATCAAGCTGGGCGTCTGGGCCGAGCAGGATGGCTGGGTCGCCCTGCATGGCCGCCTGGGCAGCGATACCGTTCCACCCGCACGCTAAGGTTCCCTCCTTAACGCGATGGCGCTCGCCACCAAATGCCCCCACTGCAACACAGTCTTCCGGGTCGCACACGACCAGTTGAAACTGCGTGGGGGCATCGTGCGCTGCGGCGCCTGCAATGAAGTTTTCGACGGCAATGCGGCCCTGCTTGAGCCGCCCAGCCGTCCGCCCATTCTCCCCCCTGCCGATCCCCTGCCCGCCGCCGAGCTGGCCGAACAAGCGCTCGAGCTGCAAGCCGAGCAGGTAGAAAGCGCGCTGGCCGATCCCGAGCAGGAGGCCGACGCGGCCGAACTGCCGCTGGACCAGGAAATCGACCTCGATCTCGACCTGAACGTGGACGAGGAACTGCCCGCCATGGCCGAAGCGGCGAGCGCTGCGGAGATGCTGGCGGATGGCCGCCGCGAGCCGGGCTTCGATACGCCGCAGGAACACATCGTCGCCGTTGCGCTCGATGAGCTGCACCACTTTGATGCGGACGAGATGCACAGCACGGCCAGCATCAGCGCAGAAGACCTGCGCGATGACGGGGCGGCCGAAGCCACGGATGCGCTCGATGCCGCGCGCAGCGTCATCGCCAGCAGCACGGCACCTGCCGCCGCCGCCCTGCGTGCCAGCCGCCTGGCGCCGGCCATCCGCCTCCCAGTGGAGGACGAGCTGCAGGAAACGCCTCTTACCGCGAACCTGGCCGCTGCCGCCGCCATCCCGGCCGCCAGCAGCGCCGACGCCGCGCCAGCCTGGTTCAGCGCCGATGCCACCAGCGCTGTGGATGCCGACGCAGACGAGATCGTCGCCGCTGCGGATGCCAAATCCGGCGCGGACGAGCGCGCAGCCACTGCCGCCAGCGCCGCCGAGACACATCAGGACGAACCCGATTTCATCAAACGCGACCGCCGCCGCCAGCAGCTGGGCAAGGCGGCGCGTGTGGTCATGGCCTGCGCCCTGCCCCTGCTGCTGGGCGGCCTGCTGCTGCAAGGCCTCACCACCTTCCGCAACAGCCTGGCCGCCAGCGTGCCGGAGCTGAAGCCGGCCCTGGTCGCGCTGTGCGCCAGCGTCGGCTGCAAGGTCGACTACCCCACCCAGATCGACGCCCTCAGCGTCGAGCAAGGCGAACTGCAAGCCATGACGGACAGCACCTTCAGCTATGCGACCGTGCTGCGCAACCAATCGCGCACGGCCCAGGCCTGGCCGCACCTGGAACTGATCCTCAACGACAGCGCCGACAAGCCGCTGCTGCGCCGCGTCTTCGCGCCGCGCGAGTACCTGGCCACGCCGGCCGAGGTCGACAAAGGCTTCACGCCACGCAGCGAGCAAACCGTTAAACTGTACTTCGAACTCCGCCAGCTCAAAGCATCGGGCTATCACATCGCAATTTTCTACCCATAAAATCTATCATGAAGAATAAGACCTCCCTGATTTGCGGTTCGCTTGCGATCGACATCATCATGCAATACGAAGGCCGCTTCGGCGACACCCTGCTGGCCGACCAGCTGCACAAGGTCAACGTCTCCTTCCTGGTGCCGACCATGCGCACCGAGTTCGGCGGCTGCTCCGGCAATATCGCCTACAACCTGAAGCTGCTGGGCGGCGAGCCGCGCATCGTCGGCGTCATGGGCCAGGATTGCGCGCCCTATCTGGAGCGCCTGCAACAGCTCGGCATCTCGACCGAGAACATCCTGATCAAGAAGGACGCCTACAACGCCCAGTGCTTCGTCACGGCCGACTCGGACAATAACCAGATCAACGCCTTCCACCCGGGCGCCATGTCCTTCGCCCACGAAAACGAGATCGCCAAGGCCGGCCCGGCCGCCATCGCCATCATCTCGCCCGACGGCCACCTGGGCATGCTCAAGCACGCCGACGACCTGTCCAAGCTGAACATCCCCTTCATCTTCGACCCGGGCCAGCAGATGCCGATGTTCACGCCCGAGCAATTGATCGACTTCATCAACAAAGCCAGTTACGTCACCTGCAACGATTATGAAATCGAACTGCTGATGGACCGCACCGGCCTGACCCTGCCCGAGATCGCCAGCCGCCTGCAGGCGCTGATCGTCACGCGCGGCGAGAAAGGCTCCGAGATCTACACCGATGGCAAGCGCATCGACATTCCCGCCGTCGCGGTCGACGAAGCGCTCGACCCCACCGGCTGCGGCGACGCCTACCGCGCCGGCCTGCTGTACGGCCTGACCAACGAGCTCGGCTGGGAAACTACGGGCCGTCTGGCCAGCCTGCTGGGCGCCATCAAGATCGCCCACAAAGGCGCGCAAAACCATGTGCTGAGCAAAGAGCAGATCGCCGACCGCTTCGAAGCCGCCTTCGGCTACCGCTTCTAAGCCCACGGCTGACCTCGTGTCCACCTTGGTGCCTGGCACCGATCGGACACGGGCTGAACCATAGACGCAGCCATACCAGGCCGGGAACTCCCCGGCCTTTTTCATTACTGCAAGGATTGGACTGTTGAGGCCGTGTCCGATTGGTGCCTGGCACCAGGGTGGACACGGACGCGACGGTGGGCGGGCTTAGCGGCCGCCGAAGAGCATGCCGAGCACGAGCTGGGCGATTTGCAGCAGGATCAGGGCGACCAGCAGCGACAGGTCGAGGCCGCCAACCAGGGGCACAACGCGGCGGAGGGGCCGCAGCAGCGGCTCGTTCAGCGCGCGGATGAAGGGGGCGGTGGGCGCGTGCGGGTTGATCCAGCTGAAGATCGCTTCGATCACCAGCAACGCCATGAAACCATACAGTATCCAGTTCAGGAAACGGTGCAGGGCCATCAGCAGCACGGTTTCCGGCGGCAGGCCGGCCACAAACAGCACGGAACTCGCCAGCAGGACAATCAGGAATGCGCCCAGCAGACTGGCCCAGTCATAGCCGCCCACGCCGGGGACTACCCGGCGCAAAGGGCGCACCAGCCAGTCGGATAATTGGAAAGTGAATTGGGCCACCGAAGATGGTGGACGGACGCGGATCGCTTGCATCCAGAAGCGCAGCAACAGAACACCGGCCAGCACACTGGCGGCGGTGTCGACAATCAACATAACAATACTAAGCACGTGGACCCTCCATAAAAAAGCCGCTGTGTGATTGTCTCACACAGCGGCTGTCGCCTCATCCGGGCCTAAGCGCTTTGCTTAGGAAGGACGGGTGCTGGTTGGGAAAGGCCATGCGGCAGCTGGGGCCAGCACGGTTTTCGCGGTTGGGGCAGCAGCGGCGGCGGCCGGTTTGGCAGCAGCTTCTTTCTTAGGAGCGGCGGCTTTCTTCGGTGCGGCTTTTTTAACGGCTGGCTTGGCAGCTGGTTTCGCAGCTACTGGAGCAGCTGGTTTGGCGGCTGGTTTAGCGGCCGGCTTTGCAGCTGGCTTGGCGGCTGGTTTAGCAGCGACTTTTTTGGCAGCTGGTTTGGCGGCTGGCTTGGCAGCAGCTTTAGGAGCAGCGGCTTTCTTGGCGGCTGGTTTTGCAGCTGGTTTAGCGGCAGCTTTCGGAGCAGCTTTAGGCGCAGCAGCTTTCTTGGCGGCTGGCTTGGCGGCGGCTTTCTTCGCTGCTGGTTTAGCGGCGGCTTTCGCTACGGTTTTTTTGGCAGCTGGTTTGGCAGCAGCTTTCTTAGCGGCCGGTTTAGCAGCGGCTTTCTTGGCTGCTGGCTTGGCAGCGGTTTTCGCTACGGCTTTTTTCGCTGCTGGCTTGGCAGCGGCTTTCTTGGCTACTGGCTTCGCTGCGGCTTTTTTCGCTGCTGGTTTAGCTGCGGTTTTCGCTACGGCTTTTTTCGCTGCTGGCTTGGCGGCCGCTTTTTTGGCGACTGGCTTCGCTGCGGCTTTCTTCGCTACTGGCTTGGCGGCTGCCTTGACAGTGGTTTTCTTCGCTGCTGGTTTTGCTGCTGGCTTGGCAGCGGCTTTCTTGGCCACTGGCTTCGCTGCGGCTTTCTTCGCTACTGGTTTGGCAGCGGCTTTTTTCACTGCTGGCTTGGCTGCGGCTTTCGCTGCTGGTTTAGCGGCGACGGCTTTTTTCACTGCTGGCTTGGCAGCGGCTTTAGCGACGGTTTTCTTGGCTGCTGGTTTAGCGGCAGCTTTTTTAGCAGCTGGTTTAGCAGCAGCGGTTTTGGTAGCTGCTTTTTTAGCGGCAGGAGCGGCCTTTGCGGCGGCTGGTTTCTTTGCTTCGGTTTTTTTAGCGGCTGTTGCCATTTTTTTTCTCCTTCATCTGAGATGAGAACTTATACGCACAAGATGTAAACCCGCCCCTCCTCCCCAATGGAAGATAGGCGAATTATTCATCGGCGCAAACAATTCGGGGTTTGCGCTAATGAATGCGGCACCAGCTGAACTGCTGCAACTCCTCACGTTTGCAGCGCTTCAGCCATCGACTCTGCCGCCGCACCACAGGGTGCTTTCGGCGGCAGCTTCAAAATCTTGTTACGGCACGTTCCGGTTCGAGGGCGTGTGCTCAGCTCCATTCGATCCCGCGCCGCAGCCACATCACGTCATCAAGTTCAAAGAAAAAACCGCCCCGCCTGATCGGATTCAGGCAAGACGGCTTCCCGATAACGGTGTGGTCTTGTGCATATCTGTGCGAATTTGTATCCCGTTTTTTTCGTCGATCTTTGCGCTTACAACACACTCAAAAAAGAGCGCTTGCAAATTCAAGTATTTTCAAGTTCGTAAAGTACACGAAAACCTTGTCGATGCGCAACCGGAACAATTGATTTTCACCTTCTTTTTTTCATTGAGTTGAGCGCGTCAACGCACATTCAAACGCTGAAGAAGGCCCGCCGATGCTGCTTGCGCACCCTCCTCGCTCACCTCATTGCACGCACGCGCTTCGCATAACGCCTTTACCTAAAGGCGTTATGCGTTTTCAAAAAATCCGGAAGAAGAATATGCGCGTGCGCGCCGCGCCGCTGCGCCGGCATTTTTGTCGTCGCGATTAAACGACAAGAAAAAAAACGCCCGCGCATCATCTCGACGCGACTTGGCGTAAAAAGCGCGCATAAAAAAAGCCCGGCATATGCCGGGCTTTTTGGGAGAAGCGAAAAACGGAAAGGGTCAGTCCCAGTTCAGCGCGCCGCCGGTCTGGTACTCGGTGACGCGGGTCTCGAAGAAGTTGCGCTCCTTCTTCAGGTCGATCATCTCGCTCATCCACGGGAATGGATTTTCATCCTGGTCGAACAACTGCTCCAGGCCGATCTGTACCGCGCGGCGGTTGGCGATGAAGCGCAGGTAGCCTTTGAACATGGTGGCGTTCAGACCCAGCACGCCGCGCGGCATGGTGTCTTCGGCGTAAGCGTATTCCAGGTCCACGGCGTGCAGGAACAGCGCCTTGATCTCGTCGCGGAAGGCCGGGGTCCACAGTTGCGGGTTTTCCAGCTTGATGGTGTTGATCAGGTCAATGCCGAAGTTGCAGTGCATGGACTCGTCGCGCAGGATGTACTGGTATTGCTCGGCGGCGCCCATCATCTTGTTCTGGCGGCCCAGCGCCAGGATCTGGGTGAAGCCGACGTAGAAGAACAGGCCTTCCATCAGGCAGGCGAAGACGATCAGGGACTTCAGCAGCTTCTGGTCGTTTTCGATGGTGCCGGTGACGAAAGCCGGGTCGGTCAGGGTGTTGATGAAGGGGATCAGGAACTCATCCTTGTCGCGGATGGACTTGATCTCGTTGTAGGCGTTGAAGATTTCGCGCTCGTCCAGGCCCAGGGATTCCACGATGTACTGGTAGGCGTGGGTGTGGATCGCTTCTTCGAAGGCTTGGCGCAGCAGGTACTGGCGGCACTCCGGCGCCGTGATATGGCGGTAGGTGCCCAGCACGATGTTGTTGGCGGCCAGGGAGTCGGCGGTGACGAAGAAGCCCAGATTACGCTTCACCAGGCGGCGCTCGTCTTCGGACAGGCCGTTCGGGTTCTTCCACAGCTCGATGTCGCGCTGCATATTCACTTCCTGCGGCATCCAGTGGTTGGCGCAGCCGGCCAGGTATTTGTCCCAGGCCCATTTGTACTTGAAGGGCACCAGCTGGTTGACGTCGGTCTTGCCGTTGATGATGCGCTTGTCGTCGGCGTTCACGCGCAGGGCGATCTGCTCGGCCGTGCCTTCGCTGGCTTCGGCATTCACTTGGTTCTGCGCCACCGGCGCGGCTTCTTCATCCCAGGACAACATGGTTTCTTTCCTTATCAATCTGTAAAAGAATCGGCCGGGCAGGCCCGGCGCGATTCTGACTATGCTCTATAGATGGCTACTCAACAGCTTATTGGCAAGCTTCGCATTCCTCGAAGCCATCATCGCCCGGACGCAGGTAGCAGGCGGCGCCTTCCGCCACTTCCGGGGTCGTTGCGCTGGCAGCGGCGGCTGGCGCGGCGCTGACCGCAGCTGGACTCACCGCCACGGCGTTCAGGGCGCCGGTCTTGGAAGTGGACTTCTCCATGTGCGAAGCAGCGATGGTACGCAGGTAGTAGGTGGTTTTCAGGCCACGCAGCCAGGCCAGCTTGTAGGTCTCGTCCAGTTTCTTGCCGGAAGCACCAGCCATGTAGATGTTCAGCGACTGGGCCTGGTCGATCCACTTCTGGCGGCGCGAGGCGGCTTCCACCAGCCAGGTCGGCGACACTTCGAAGGCGGTTGCATAAATATCACGCAGGTCTTGCGGCACGCGGTCGATCTTGGTCAGCGAGCCATCGAAGTATTTCAGGTCGGCGATCATGACCTCGTCCCACAGGCCGCGCGCTTTCAGGTCGCGCACCAGGTAGGCGTTGATCTCGGTGAACTCGCCCGACAGGTTGGACTTCACGTACAGGTTCTGGAAGGTCGGTTCGATGCAGGCCGACACGCCGATGATGTTCGAAATGGTCGCGGTCGGAGCGATCGCCACGCAGTTCGAGTTGCGCATGCCGAACTTGGCGATGCGTTCGCGCACCGGGGTCCAGTCCATCGAGGACGACAGATCCTGTTCCAGGTAGCCGCCGCGCTCTTCGGCCAGCAGCTTGACCGAATCCTGCGGCAGGATGCCGCGGTCCCACAGCGAGCCTTTGTAGGACGCGTACTGGCCGCGTTCCTCGGCCAGCTCGGTGGAGGCCAGGTAGGCGTAGTAGCACACCGCTTCCATCGAGGTGTCGGCGAAGGCCACCGCCTCGTTCGAGGAGTAAGGCACGCGCATCATGTGCAGGCAGTCCTGGAAGCCCATCACGCCCATGCCGACCGGACGGTGGCGCATATTGGCGTTGCGTGCTTTCTCGACGGCGTAATAGTTAATGTCAATCACGTTATCCAGCATGCGCATGGCAGTGCGGACGGTTTTCTGCAGCTTGACGTGATCCAGCTTGCCCTCTTTCATATGGGCCGGCAGGTTGACCGAACCCAGGTTGCAGACGGCGATTTCGTCAGGACCGGTGTTCAGGGTGATCTCGGTGCACAGGTTCGAGCTGTGGACCACGCCCACGTGCTGCTGCGGCGAACGGATATTGCACGGATCCTTGAAGGTGATCCATGGGTGGCCGGTTTCGAACAGCATGGACAGCATCTTGCGCCACAGGTCGAGCGCTTCGATCTTCTTGGAGACGCGGATTTCGCCGGCGGCCGCCTTGGCTTCGTAGCCCAGGTAGGCTTGCTCGAAGGCCTTGCCCACCTTGTCGTGCAGGTCAGGCGTGTCGGATGGCGAGAACAGGGTCCAGCTGCCTTTTTCCATCACGCGCTTCATGAACAGGTCGGGAATCCAGTTCGCGGTGTTCATGTCGTGGGTGCGGCGGCGGTCGTCGCCGGTGTTCTTGCGCAGGTCGAGGAATTCCTCGATGTCCATGTGCCAGGTTTCCAGGTAGGCGCAAACCGCGCCCTTGCGCTTGCCGCCCTGGTTCACCGCCACGGCGGTGTCGTTGACCACTTTCAGGAACGGCACCACGCCCTGCGATTTGCCGTTGGTGCCCTTGATGTGGGCGCCCAGGGCGCGCACCGGGGTCCAGTCGTTGCCCAGGCCGCCGGCGAACTTGGCCAGCAGCGCGTTTTCCTTGATGGCGTCGTAGATGCCTTCCAGATCGTCCGACACGGTGGTCAGGTAGCAGGAAGACAGTTGCGAACGCTGGGTGCCCGAGTTGAACAGGGTCGGGGTCGAGGACATGAAGTCGAAGCTCGACAGCAGGTGGTAGAACTCGATGGCGCGCGCTTCGCGCTCGCTCTCGTTCAGGGCCAGGCCCATGGCGACGCGCATATAGAAGGCCTGCGGCATTTCGATGCGCACATCGCGCACGTGCAGGAAGTAGCGGTCGTACAGGGTTTGCAGGCCGATGTAACCGAACTGCAGGTCGCGGTCGGCCACCAGGGCCTTGGCCAGCTTGGCCAGGTCGAACTCGGCCAGCTTGGCGTCCAGCAGCTCGGCTTCGATGCCCTTGGCGATGTATTTCGGGAAGTACTCGATGTATTCGGCGGCGGCTTTCGCTTGCGGCACTTCCTTGCCGAACACCTCTTTACGGATGGTGTGCAGCAGGATGCGCGCGGTCACTTGCGAGTAGGCCGGGTCTTTTTCCATTAGGGCGCGGGCGGCCAGGATGGCCGATTTGTGCAGCTCTTCGACCGGCACGCCGTCGTACAGGTTCTTCACGGTTTCGGCCAGGATGGCGTCGGCATCGACGTGTTTTTCCAGGCCGGAGCAGGCGGCGTTGATCAGGTCACGCACTTCCTGCATGTTCAGCGGACGGCGCGCGCCGTTTTCGGTGACGTGCAGCTGCGGCTCGGCGACGGTGGAGGCACCGGCGGCTTCCTTCTTCAGGCGGCGTTCTTCCATATGCTTGGCGCGGTACAGCACATAGGCGCGCGCCACATCATGTTCGCCGGAGCGCATCAGGGCCAGTTCCACCTGGTCTTGCACGTCTTCGATATGGAAAGTGCCGCCGGATGGCTGGCGGCGCACCAGGGCATTCACCACGCTGCTGGTCAGCTCTTCCACCAGTTCACGCACGCGGGCGGAAACGGCGCTCTGGCTGCCGTCCACGGCCAGGAAGGCCTTGGTCATTGCGACCGCGATTTTGGAGGGCTCGAACGCAACCACCGCGCCGTTACGGCGGATGATGCGGTAGTCGCCCAGCGTGCCGGCCGCAGTGGCCAGGCCGCCGGCAGCGCCGGCCGAAGCCGGTACTTGCGGCGCTGGATTGATGGTGATGTCCTGAGTAGATTGCATTTCAGCTCCCGATAACAGCGTGCAAAAAGGGTGGTAACAGATTTAGTTGCTCTAAAGCAGGTTTTAATTTGTAGCAAGTTTATTCACTAGATTTAGTGAAACGCGCTAGCTTAGACACTAATTGTAGGACAAGACTAAACCGTGTGGGGCAAAAAAAATTGCCGAAAAGGGCAATTTTTCTGTTGACTTTTAACTCCTTCGGACAGCAGGCGAGGCTTGCGGTAAGCAAGCACTAACACTGCGCCAAAGGGCGGCCCGGCGCTGCCTTTTTCGTAGGCAAAAACCGGAACCAGGCGCCGCATCCGTGGCGATTTTGTATTGACGAAACGATCACGAATGGGGCGGCGGCGGGCGAACCGGGGCGGTCTACGGATAGTGTCCGGACCTGCGGCCGGCGCGCGGCGGAGCGGCATTATAGACGATCCGCGCCTCCGGCCGCCCAAGTCAGGATTCCGGCTCTTGGATATTCAGCTTTTGCATCTGGTAGCGTAGCTGGCGAAAACTGATGCCCAGCAGCTGGGCGGCCTGGGTGCGGTTGAACTGGGTCTGGGCCAGGGCGCGCAGGATGATGGCGCGCTCGATCTGGGCCAGGTAGTCGGGCAGATTGCTGGGCAGGACGTCGAGCGGCGGCGGCAAGGCCGGCGCGCCGGGCGATGCCGCCAGCGGCGCGGCGTCTGGCGGCGCCTCGACCGGGGGCGCGGCGGCGGCCTGCGGCGCTGGAGCAGCTTGGGGTGCGGCATGGGGCGCGGGATCGGCGGGCGCGGCCTGCGGCCCGGCAGGCGCTGTATTGCCTGCCGGCGCCGGCAAACCGGCGGCCACCGGCTGGCCTGCGGGCGGCGCTGCGCGTCCCGGCGCTGCGCCCTTGAGCGCCAGGTCGGCAGCATCGATCACGCCGTCGCTGGAAAACGCCAGGGCGCGCTCCAGGATGTTTTCCAGTTCGCGCACATTGCCGGGGAAGGAATAGGCGCGCAGCGCCTCCAGCACGCCCGCTCCCAGCACCGGGGTGCCGCCGAAACTGCCCAGGCGTTCGAGGATGGCGCCGGTCAGCTCGGGCAGGTCGTCCAGCCGCTCGCGCAGCGGCGGCAGACTGAGTTCGATCACATTCAGGCGGTAGAACAAGTCCTGGCGGAACTTGCCCTCCTCCACGCAGCGCGCCAGATCCTGGTGGGTGGCGCTGATGATGCGCACATCGACCGGCTCCTCGGCCGTGGCGCCGATCTTGCGCACGCGCCGCTCCTGGATCGCGCGCAGCAGCTTGACCTGCATCGCCAGGGGCAGGTCGGCCACCTCGTCCAGCATCAGGGTGCCGCCGTGGGCGGCCTGGAAAAAGCCGTCGCGCTCGTCGGAGGCGCCGGTGAACGCGCCCTTGCGGTAGCCGAAAAACTCGGCCTCCATCAGCGCTTCGGGAATGGCGCCGCAGTTGACGGCGATGAAGGGGCGCTCGGCGCGCGAGCTTTGCGCGTGGATTTCGCGCGCCGCCAGCTCCTTGCCGCTGCCCGATTCGCCGGTGATGGCGATCGGCGCCATGGAGCGCGCCAGCCGTCCGATCTGGGCGCGCAAGGCCTGGATCACGGCCGAATTGCCGCGCAGGCGGCTGCGCACCGGCCCCTGGCTGGGTACAGCCGGCGGCGGCGCCTGGTTGACCTTGAGCGCCGACTGCACCAGCACGCGCAGCTGGTCCAGCTGCACCGGCTTGCTGACATAGTCGAAGGCGCCCGCCTTCAGCGCCACCACGGCGTTTTCCGCGCTGCCGAAGGCGGTGACGACGGCGATCGGGGTGTTCTTGCAGGCGGCGGAGACTTCGCGCACCAGCTCCAGGCCCAGGCCGTCCGGCAGGCGCATATCGGTCAGCACCAGGGCGTATTCGTGCCGGGTCAGGAAGCTGCGCGCCTGTCCCAGGTTTTCCGCGCTGTCCACGTCCAGGCCCATTTTGACCAGGGTAATTTCCAGCAACTCGCGCAGGTCCGCTTCGTCATCGACCACCAGGACACGGGGAGAACTCATGCCGCCGCCCTTCTAATAGATATAGTCAGCGCTCAGCGCGCGGCGGACCGCGCGAATGTAATCACGAAACGGCCACTCGACTTGCGGCTGCCGTCCGGGTTCACCTCGGAATCGTAGCGGTGCTCATAGTCCAGCATCGCCTCATTATTCAAACACAATTCGCGCGCCAGGTACAAACCCAGCCCGGTTCCCTTGCTCGAAGTTGTATGAAAAGGCTCAAACAGGTGGGCACGCACCTCGGGCGAGATGCCGGGGCCGTCGTCCTGCACATGCAGTTCCAGCGCCCGGCCCGGCATATTGACAATAAAGATACGGATGCTGCGCGGCGTGGCGCTGGCATAGCGCACCGCATTGCTGAGTAAATTCAGCAGCACCTCGCGCAGGTGCAGCGGATCGAAGCGCAGCGTGGCCGGCGCCACGCCGTCGATGCACAGCTGGCGCGGGTCGAGACCCTGCACATCGTCGAATTCCGCCTTCAGCTCGGCCAGGAAGTCGGGCAGTTCCAGCGGCTCGGCATGGCTTTGCGCCTTGCGCGAGAGCTGCAGGATGTCCTCAACCATGCGGTTCACGCGCGCCACATTGTCGCCCACGATCTTCAGGAGGCGCATCTGCACCGGGCCTTGCACGTCCTCGGCCAGCAGCGAAGTGGCGTGGTCGATGGCCGCCAGCGGATTGCGCACCTCGTGCGCGATGCTGGCCGTGAGCCGCCCCATGGCCGCCAGTTTCAGTTGCTGCGCCTGGTTTTCGATGGCCGTCACGTCCTCCAGGAAGATCACATTGCGCTCGATGCCCAGGCCGGCCGTGTCGGCGGCCACGAAGCGCACCTTGAGGTGGGAGGCCATGTCGCGCCGCGCGCTCCAGGCGGCAGTCACATCCTGCAGGGCCGGATCGGTGTAAGGCTTGATACTCAGGAAAACGGTGGATAGAACCGGATTGGCGCGCCAGTCGGCATAAGCCAGGGCCAGTGGATGCAGGGCGGGCGAGCTACCCAGCTTGAAGTCCAGGCGCAGACCAACCAGGCCAAGCATCTGCTGGGCGGCCGGATTGCCGCCATAAATCTGGCCGTCGGCGCCCGCCACCACCACGCCATCGCCGGCATGCGACATCACCAGGCGGTTGACGGCCTGCTGCACACCGATCTCGATGCCGCGCTGCACCGCAAGCTCCTCCTGCCCGATCAGGCGCGCCGCCATGCGGTTCACCACCAGCACGGTGGCGAAAAAGGCCGCGCCATACAGGCCGGCCTGCAACACCGAAGCATCGAGTTCGAGCAGCAGGCCGCGGTAGATGCTTTCGCCCAGCATGAACAGCGTGACCAGCGAAGTGCAGAACAGCGCCAGCAGCAGCGGCGCCAGGATCGCCGCCCCCGCCAGTGGGAAGAGATAGAGGATAGCCAGGCCGCTGCGTCCACCACCGCCCGCCACGTAGAGCAGGGAGATCACGGCCAGGTCGCAGGCGATCTGCGACAGCAGCTGCAGCATGAAGCGGCGCCGCCAATACAGGGCAGCCAGCGAGAAGGCCAGGGCCAGCACCAGGTAGCTGGCGCAGATCTCGGCATAGAAGAAATCCCCGGCCGAACGCAGGCCACGGCTATCGAAGCTCAGATACAGCAGCAGGACGATGGCGATCACCACCCGCGTGCCGGTCAGCGTTTGCAGCGAGCGCCAGAACGTCTCGCGGGCTTCGGCTGACAGCACTTGCGGGCGGGTGCTCACCGGAGGATGGGATCAGGGCGCCGGCAAACCGGCGTGGGCGGGACTGCAGTAATTGCGGCCATCGGAGACCACGTTTTCCGAGGCCGGATAATGCACGCCGCAGTGGGTGCAGCACAGCATGGCCTCGGCCTGGGGCGGCGCCTCGGCGGCGCGCGACCGGCCCGGCTGCCGCTCTGGCGGCCGGCTGGCCGACTTCAGCTTGCTGCGGATGGCGGCGATGACCAGGAAGATCAGGGCCAGCCAGAACAAAATACGTGTCATGCGAATCCTCGGTGCAAAACCACTTCCAGAACAAAACGGCTGCCGACATAGGCCAGCAGCAAGGTCGCAAACCCGGCCAGCGTGAAGCTCAAAGCCGTCTTGCCGCGCCAGCCGCGGAAGTGGCGGCCCGCCAGCAGCGACGCAAACAGCAGCCAGGACAGCAGGGTGAAGACCGATTTATGGTCCCACTTCAACGCCCGGCCAAACAATTCCTCGGAAAAGACCACGCCCGACAGGACGGTCAGGCTCAGCAGCAGGAAGCCCAGGCCGATCATGCGGAACAGCAGCTTCTCCATGGTCAGCAGGGCCGGCAGCTGGTCCAGCGCCGCCCACAGGAAGCCGGCGCGCTCGCTGCGCGTATGCAGGCGCGACTCCTGCAGCGCCATCAGCACCGCATGGAAAGCCGCGATGGTCAGCGTGCTGTAGGCGAGGGTTGCAATGGCGATATGCCAGGGCAGCATGCCCGAGCGGCCTTCCAGCGACACCAGGGCGCCGGGAAAGAGCGCCTCCAGCGCCACGCTGATCGCCGCGCACGGCATCACCATGCGGCGCAAGCCATCGAGCTGAAAATTGCGGTTCTCCAGCCAGTAGGCGCCCACCGAAATCCACAGTGCCGACGATGCCATGGTCGCAAAGCCGATGCGCAGCGAGCCGGGCTCCATCACATCGAACGACAGCGTAATCCCGTGCAGCACCCAAGCCAGGCCGGTCACGGCGGCAATCAGCGTAGCCTGGCGGGCAGGCAGGACGGCACATACAACATACAGCAACGCGGCTGCGATCAGAAAGTAAGTCTGCATCCGGCTAGTTTACACCAAAGCCCGCCACCCATGCCCCCTGCCCACCCTTTGCGCCAAATCAAATAATGTCCAACCCTGGTGTCAGGCACCAAGGTCGGACATTTGCTGATCTAAATCAAAGAATGTCCGACTCCAGTGCCTGACACCAGGGTGGACATTGTTTGAGATTAGTCAATGGCGGCGAGGCGGAGCTCGTCGTTGTGGTGGCGCTGCTGCTCTTCCATCACGAGCTGGCCGAGGTCGCGCTTGAGGGCGTTGAAGTCGGCGGAGGCGGGGTCGCGCAGCCTCGGCAGTTCGACCAGCAGGTCGCGCTTGACCGTGCCGGGGCGGTAAGTCATGACGACGATGCGGTCGGCCAGGTAAATGGCTTCTTCAATGCTGTGCGTGACGAAGATGATGGTCTTTTTCAGCTCGGCCCAGATGCGCAGCAACTCATCCTGCAGGTTGCGGCGGGTCAGGGCGTCGAGGGCGCCAAACGGTTCATCCATCAGCATGATGGGGGAGTCCAGCGCCAGCACGCGGGCGATGGCGACGCGCTGGCGCATGCCGCCGGACAGGTCTTTCGGGTAGCGGCTGCGGAAGTCGCCCAGCGAAAGCATCTGCAGTAGCTGGTCGACCGTGGCTTTGATGCGGGCCTTGTCCAAGCCCTTGATTTCGAGGCCGAAGGCGATGTTTTCGGCCACCGTCATCCAGGGGAACAGGGCGTATTCCTGGAACACCATGCCGCGCTCGGGGCCGGGCGCCGTCACCTCGCGCCCATCGACGGTGATGCGGCCGCTGCTGGGCAGGGAGAAGCCGGCCACCGCGTTCAGCAGCGTCGACTTGCCGCAGCCCGATGGCCCCAGCAGGCAGACGAACTGGCCTTGCGGGATCTCCAGCGCGATATCTTTCAGCGCCACCACTTCGCGGCTGTCGGTCTTGAACACCTTGCTGACGTCCTGCACCAGGATATGACTCATCTTAATTCTCCAGGCCGCGGTGCCAGCGCAGCAGGTGGTTGTTCAGGCGGTTCATCAGCACGTCGATGGCGAGGCCGATCAGGCCAATCGAAATCATGCCGGCGATGATCTTGTCGGACCAGAAGTATTCGCGCGCCTCCAGAATGCGGAAGCCCAGGCCATTGTTCACGGCGATCATCTCGGACACGATCACCACGATGAAGGCGGTGCCGATGCCGATGCGCACGCCGGACAGGATGTAAGGCACGGCCGCCGGCAGGATCACGCGCAGGAACATGGTGGTGCCGGAAGCGCCCAGATTGCGCGCGGCGCGGATATAAATGCCATCCACCTGGCGCACGCCGGCGATGGTGTTCATCAGCACCGGGAAGAAGGCGCCCAGCGCGATCAGGAAAACGGCCGGCGGATTGCCCAGGCCGAACCACAGGATCGACAAGGGGATATAGGCGATCGGCGGAATCGGCCGCAGCAACTGCACCAGGGGATTGAGCCAGGCGTAGACGCGGTTGCTGGCGCCCATGGCCAGGCCCACCGGCAGCGCCAAGCCGGCGCCGATGGCAAAGCCGACCAGCACGCGGTACAAGCTGCCCATGGCATCGTGAATCAGTTCGCCCGACAAGGCCCACGCCAGCCAATTGCCTTCGCTGTAAGGCTGCAAGGGCAGCAGATATTCGATCCATTTCTGCACCACCGCCAGCGGCGAGGGCAGCACCTGGGGATTCACCCAGCCCAGCGTGGCCACCGCCTGCCAGGCCGCGATCACCAGCGCCGGCACCACCAGGCCGACGGCCGCTTCACGCCATGAGAATTTCGCCATACCGCCCTCCCCTGCTTCTTATTTAACGTTCAGACTCTTTTTGGCCTGGTCCAGCAGATCGGTCTTGACCCACTCCTTGGCCACCGGCGGCTTGGCCATCTTGCCGACGCCGGTCTTGGCCATCACGTCGGTCGTGACCTGGATATGCTCGGGCGAGATATCGTAGGAATACGGCGAATTGCTGATCGCATCCTGGAAATCGTCCTTGGTGATCTGGCCTTTGAAGACCACTTCGCGCACATATTTTTCGGCCACGTCAGGCTTGTCGATGAAGGTGCGGGTGGCTTCGACAAAGCAGCGCATGAACTTCTCGGCCACCGGGCGGCGCTCCTTGTAGAACTTCTCCGTCATCACCATGGTGCGCACCGGCTCGCCGATCGGCGTGTCGTAAGGCTTGATGATCTCGGTGCCGAAGCCTTTGTTGATCGATTGCGAGGATTGCGGCTCCGACTGCATCATGGCGTCGATATTCTTGCCCAGCAGCGCCTGATTCAAATCGGCGTAGGCGAGGAAGACGATCTGCACGTCCTTGCCCGGCTGGTCGGAGGCGGTCAGGCCGGCCTGCTGCAGCTCGGCCAGCAGCAGCACTTCCTGGATGCCGCCGCGCGTGACGCCGACCTTCTTGCCTTTCAGGTCGCGCACGGTTTTCATTTTCAGATCGGTGCGGCCGACCAGGCGCGCGCCGCCCTTGGCGAAACCGGCCACCACATAGATCGGCGCGCCGCCGGCGCGGCCGGAGATCGCCGCTTCCGAGGCGGTGCTGCCCACATCGAGTTCGCCGGCGATGATGGCCTGCATCACGTCCAGCCCCTTGGCGAAGACATGCTCCTCGACCTTGATGCCGCATTTGGGCGCGATCTCTTTAATATAGGAGACGGCGCCATAGTGGGCGAATTTCAGGTTCCCGAGGCGCACCACTTCCTGCGCCTGGGCGCTGCCCGCCATGGTCAGCGCCGCCAGCGCCAGGGTCTTTGCGATCTTATTCAGTTTCATCCAGTCTCTCCTCGCCAGTCAGATAGAAATATGGCCCGCGGCCACGGTCTTTCGTGCGCGCAGATCATATCAAAAAATATTGCCGTATAGATATATATTGCGCTACCGTGCCGCGGTTGTTTTGCTCAGGCTATCAGAGCGGCCCCTTTCTGGCGACTGCGGCGCTCGATTCGCCGCATATCCTAGGGGCGGGCGTTGCGCAGGCGGGCCAGGCGTTCGCTGGTGATGGGGTGGCTGGAGAGGTAGCCGCTGGCATTCTTGTCCAGCTTTTCCAGCACTTCGAAGACGTGTTCCAGATGCGTCAGCGGCAAGCCGTTATGGCGCAGCATGGCAGCGGCGTAGTCGTCCGCATCGCGTTCGGCGTCGCGCGAGTAGCGCAGGTCGAGCAGCAGGGCCGGGACGCCGGCGATGATGGCGGAGGCATCGCCAAACACCAGCGTGGTCACGGCGGCCACCGCCGAACCCTGAATCACGCGCCGCGTCAGGTGGCGTTCATGCAGATGGCCCAGTTCATGCGCCAGCACGGCCATCACGGCGCCATCGTCCGGCAGCAGTTCGGCCAATTCGTCGGTCAGCACGATGTCGCCGGATGGCAGGGCAAAGGCGTTCGGGCCGATGCCGCTTTTGCGGAAGAGCAGGCGGTAGGCGGGCGCACCTGGTTCCGGCGAGCGCAGGCCGGCAAAAGCGGTGCGCAGTGCGGCCTGGCGCGCAGCCGGCAGATCCGACTGGACAAACACATGGCGGTCCAGCATCTCCAGCATGCCGCTGCCCAGCATGCGCTCGGCCTGCACCGGCAGGTGACGCGCCACCACCGTGGCGGCGGCGGGCAAGCCATACAGATAGACGGCGCCCAGCAGGGCCAAGGTGGCGATCACTGCCAGCGCGGTGCCGCGCCAGCTTTGCTGGGCGCGCACCACCCAGCTGTCGCCATGGCCGCTGGCGTGCAGCAGCCGGTCGAAGGCCGTGCGGTCCACCGCTTCCAGGTAGGCGCCGTCGTCGAAGGTGACCTTGCGCACCGCATGCGTGCTGCGCTCGGAAACGCGCAGCTGGTCCAGCGGGCAGGCGCGTTCGGCCTCGCCGCTCAGATGCAGCATGCCGTCTTGCACCCGCACTTCCACGCGGTGGGCGCGCGAAGTCTTGCCGTCGAAATAGCGGGCGGCGGCTACTTCGTGTTCCATTACAGCGCCAGGTCCAGATCGATGATGTCGGCCACACCTTCGCCGGTCGAATCCACGTCCTGCTGCACGCCGGCGATGAAGTCATCCAGGCTGCCGGCCGCCAGCAAGCTGGCCGACTCCAGACGGTATTTCAGCGCGCGCACCTTGGCGAAGGGGATGAACAGGCCCAGGGTAACGATGACGCCCAGCAGATTGGTGAGGTAGATGAAGGTCAGGCGTCCCCAGGCCAGTTCCGAGCGGAAGCCGTGCTCGCCCAGCTGGGTGTGGTTCCAGATCAGGTTCTGCAGGCGGGTCTGGAACAGCGGCCAAATGCTGAAGAGCCAAAGATAGACAAAACCTATCGCCATCAGCGGTATCGCCGCCCGCGCATCGAACGGCAGCACGCTGCCAACGACGCTTCCCAGCAAACCGCCGGCAATGCCGAACACAATGGCGCCAATGAATGCGAACACAAAGAAGATCAGATACTGACGATAGAAGCTGCCCACGCTGGCGTCGAAGCTGAACTTGGTGCTGCCGAAACGCGCTTCGCTGTGCTGGAAGCGTTTGACGCGCTGGTGCACAAAAGGCTGGGCCAGGCCAAGCGACAGGCTGACCAGCAGCGGCAGCCATAGATAGTGGATATAGGCGCTGCGCTTGTCGCCGTCGAAACCGAAGCGGATGCCGCGGTAGCTGGTGTTGTACAGCTTGAACTGCATGCTGCGCCAGACCAGCACCGGCATCACGATCGCCAGCGCCACTATCATGGCCAGGCCGAGCAGGGGCGAAATCTTGAACGCCAGGTTATATCCGCCCAGCAGGATCAGCGCCAGAATGCGGCCTTTTAAAATCGCTTTCGGATTGCCGTGATATTCAAAGCTGCTGCCATCCAAACGGGTGCTGGAATAAAAATATTGATTGCTGCGCACCTTGGCCCAGGCCGAATAAATACCAAGCGTCACAATGCTGAGCAGCAGATTGACTATCCAGATGCGGAAATATTCGCTGCCGGTGGCGCTGAATTCCAGTTTGAGTTCGCGCGCCTGGTCTTCCTGCCGCCATGCTGCCTGCATATTATCCATGAATATTCCTAACAAGATTATCTATGAAACAAGACTGTAACCGGAAAGCGGTCCAAGCGGAAGATGATTTTTATCACTAATTAATAAGGTGGGCGAGCTGCACAATTTGAGCCTCCTTGAATTGTTAATAAAATCAAAAAACCATTGAGGCTTTATTAATGGAATAATTCGCCAAAAAATCGCGCGCTGGCAGCACTTTTTCCGAGGGCTTGCAAAGCCGGCAGCGGCAATGCAGGACGGACTGTACTGGCGCTTGCCTTTACGCACCGCCACATAAGGTAAAATGGGCGTTTTTGCGGCGCCGCTGCGCCGTCCGCAACTGACCGTATACTAATTAGTAGGCTTACCATGCTAGACAACCTGACCCAACGCCTTGCCAAGGTCGTCAAGACCATGCGCGGCGAGGCCCGCCTGACCGAGTCCAATACCGCCGAGATGCTGCGCGAAGTGCGCCTGGCACTGCTGGAGGCCGACGTCGCCCTGCCGGCCGTGCGCGAGTTCATTTCCAAGGTCAAGGAAAAGGCCCTGGGCGAGGAAGTGATTTCCTCGCTGACGCCGGGCCAGGCGCTGGTCGGCGTGGTGCAGCGCGAGCTGGCCGCCATCATGGGTGCCGACCTGGGCGCCGAAGCGGCCCAACTCAGCTTCGCCCAACAGCCGCCCGCCATCATCCTGATGGCCGGTCTGCAGGGTGTGGGTAAGACCACCACCGTCGGCAAGCTGGCCAAATACCTCAAGGAAGAGAAGAAGAAAAAAGTGCTGACCGTGTCGGCCGACGTGTATCGTCCAGCCGCTATCGCCCAGCTGCAATCGGTGACCGGCCAGGTCGGCGCCGACTTCTTCCCTTCCACCGCGCAGGACAAGCCGGTCGACATCGCGCTGGCCGCGCTGGACTGGGCCAAGAAGCATTACCACGATGTGCTGATCATCGACACCGCCGGCCGCCTCGGCATCGACGAAGAGATGATGCGCGAGATCGCCGCCGTACACGGCGCGGTCAAGCCGGTGGAAACCCTGTTCGTGGTCGACGCCATGCTGGGCCAGGATGCGATCAATACCGCCAAGGCCTTTAACGACGCCTTGCCGCTGACCGGCATCGTGCTGACCAAGCTCGATGGCGATTCGCGCGGCGGCGCGGCGCTGTCGGTGCGCCACATCACCGGCAAGCCGATCAAGTTTGCCGGCGTCTCGGAAAAGCTCGACGGCCTGGAAGCCTTCGACCCATCGCGCATGGCCAACCGCATTCTGGGCATGGGCGACATCCTGGCCCTGGTGGAAGAAGCGCGCAAAGGCGTGGACGCCAAGGCGGCGGCCGACCTGGCGGCCAAGATCAAGGTCGGCGGCAAGTTCGACATGAACGACTTCAAGGCCCAGCTGGGCCAGATGAAGAAAATGGGCGGCATGGCCAACCTGATGGACAAGCTGCCGGCCCAGTTCCAGCAGGCGGCAGGCAGCGCCAATATGGACCAGGCGGACAAGCAGGTGCGGCGCATGGTCGGCATCATCGATTCGATGACGCCGATGGAACGCGCCAAGCCGGAGCTGATCAAGGCCGCGCGCAAGCGCCGCATCGCGGCCGGCGCCGGCGTCCAGGTACAGGAAGTCAACCGCATGCTGAACCAGTTCGAACAGATGCAGACCATGATGAAGAAGCTGTCCGGCGGCGGCATGATGAAGATGATGCGCAGTATGAAAGGCATGATGCCCGGCATGCGCTGACCGGCATTCCCGCCTTTGTCCGACAGCCCCGAAGCCGCCTGCGCGCACTGCGCCAGGCGGCTTTTTCATAGGGCGCTTGCACCGCCGCGGCGCGGCGGCCCTGCATTGGCGGGGTTTACGTATCGTTTCCGATGAAAAAAGCGAAAAATGCTTGCATAGTAGTCAAATCCCCACCAATATTAGCCGTGCGAACGATTTGCGCAATTTTCCATGTGTTTGTTAAGGAGGCTCGAATATGGCAACAGCCAAGAAAACCCCAGCAGCACCAGCAAAAAAGGCCGCCGCCAAAGCGGCTCCAGCCAAGAAGGCCGCTCCGGCCAAAGCAGCAGCCAAGCCAGCAGCGAAGAAAGCAGCACCCGCCGCACGCAAACCCAATGCAGCCTTCATGAAAGCGATGACGCCATCGAGCGCACTGTCTGCCGTGGTAGGCGCGAGCCCCCTGCCACGCACCGAAGTGACCAAGAAGGTCTGGGACTACATCAAGAAACTGAATCTGCAGGATCCGGCCAACCGCCGCATGATCAACGCCGACGACAAGCTGAAAGCTGTGTTTGGCGGCAAAGCGCAAGTATCCATGTTCGAGATGACCAAGCTGATCTCCGACCACCTGAGCTGATCGCCTGGACTACTCCAGCCAAACGCCCCGGCACTGCTCCGGGGCTTTTTTTCGCCCATCGACAGCTGAGCCCGTGTCCACTTTGGGGTCTGACCCCAAAGTGGACACGGGCTCGGCTGCGGGTTTTACAGGCCGGCGGCGGCGCGCATCAGGTCGAAGACGCGGGTGTTTTCGAGCGTGCCTTTGAAGGCGGCCGCGCCGGCGCCGGCTGCGTAAAGTTTGACGTCGCCGCCGCCGTGGGTTTCACCGCGCAGGCGGACGCCGGTCTCCTGGTGGTAGTCGTCGCCGCCTGCTTCGGCGCTGCCGACGTCGGTCCGCTGCGCCGGGCGATTCGGGCCGTTGCCGAAGACCAGGGTGGTGAAGGTTTTGCCGTCGGCGTCGAGCAAGGCTTCGCCGCTTTCGCCGCGCACGATGTCGAGGATGGGATTGCCGCGCCGCGCATTGCCGTTGAAGGCCAGGGTGTGATCGTGATCGGCGGTGACGACGATCAGGGTGTTGGCCAGACCGGGATCGAGCAGCTTCATTTGATCGAGCGCGGTTTGCACGGCGTCGTCGAAAGCGACCGTGTCGACCAGGGCGCGCTTGACGTTGGAGCCATGCAGGGCGTGGTCGATCTTGCCCCCTTCAACCATCAGGAAGAAGCCTTTGGGATTCGCGCTCATTAACTCAATGGCCTTGGCGGTCATCTCGGACAGGCTGGGCTGGGTGCCGCCTTCGCCGCGCGGCGGGGTGGCAGTGCGGTCCAGCTCATATTCCAGATGGTCTTCCTTCGCGTACAGTCCGACGAATTTCTGTCCGGGACGGGCCACCGACATTTCCATCTTGTTGCTGGCGACGGCATAGCCCTGGGCGGCAAATTCGGCCAGCAGGTCGCGGCCGTCGGCGCGGCCCTTGCTGTTGCTGGCTGCGTCGTAAGGCGTGAAGTGGTGCCGGCCGCCACCCATCAGCACATCGAGACCGTCGCCCAGCGCGGCGTTGTAGCCCGCGCCGCCCGGTACGGCCTGCAGCGCGATGGCGTAGCCGCTTTGGCGGTGGCAGCTGTGGGCATAGGTCGATGCCGGCGTGGCGTGGGTCGCTTCGGTGGTGGTGACGGCGCCCACCGAGCGGCCGGCGGCCTTGCTCAGTTCCAGGATGGTGGGCGCGGCTTTGCCGTTGCCGCTGGCGCAGGTGTCAATGGTCAGGTTGCCGCGTTCATCCTTCTGCGGCATGCTGGCCTTGGTGTCGGAGGACATCGAGATCACTTCGTTGTTGATCTTGATGCCGGTCATGTAGGAACCCATGGACGGCGCGCTGTCCGTGGTTTGCGCATCGTTCGAATAGGTCTTGATGCGCGCCGTGCGTTCCAGCCGTTCGAATTTGAGCAGGCCTTCTTCGCCGTACTGGAAGATGCGCGCGGCCGTGATGGTGGTCGGTCCCATGCCGTCGCCGAGGAAGAAGATGATGTTCTTCGCCGGCGCGGCCTGCACCGCCGTGGCGCTCAGGGCCAGCAGCAGGCTGGGGATAAGGGCTTTCTTCATATGTATCCGCGACGGCTTACCAGCCGGCCGCATTCCGTATCAGGTTGAACACGCGGGTGTTGTCGATGGTGCCGCGGAAGTCTTCGGCGCGCGCACCGATGGCGCCCAGCCAGACGTCGGTGCCGCCCGGCGTGGCGCTGCCTGGCGCGGTGCGCACCACGGCTTCCTGCGCGTAGCCGCTGGCGCTGACAGTGGCATCGTCCAGCACGGAGCCGCTGTTGCGCGGGCCCTGCACGCGCTTACTGCCGTTGCCGAAACCGATGATAGTGTACGGGGCGCCATCCAGATCCTTGCCTGGCTTGCCGTCGCCGTAGCGTTTCAGCAGCCCCAGCACGCCGGGTTCCTGCACCGTGGTCTTGCCGGTGCGCCGGGAATAGCCATTCAGCACCAGCGTGCTGTCATGCGTCGAGGTGGCGACGATCAGGGTGTTTTTCAGGCCAGGATCGCGGCGCTGCATTTCATCGATGGCCGCTTGCAGGGCGTGGTCGAGAGCCTGCACTTCTTCCAGCGCAGTGCGGGCGCTGGAATCGGCCAGCGCTTTTTCGATGTGGCGGTTGCCGACCACCAGCAGGAAACCCTTGCCGTTGCTGGACAAGCCGGCGATGGCGCGCTGCGTCATCTGCGCCAGGCTGGGTTGACGGCTGGTGTCGCGCGTGCTGCCGCCAGTCAGCGCCTCGTCGGCGAACAGGCCAAGCAGGCGCTGGCCGGCAGCCGGTTTCAGCGCATTCAGTTCCATCAGGTTCGTAGGCTGAACATAGCCTTTGGCACGCAGCTCGGACAGCAGGTCGCGGCCATCGGCGCGCTGCCTGAAGTCGCGCGCACCGCCGCCCAGCAGCACATCCAGTCCGTTGCCGAGCGCCGTGTTATAGCCCGCGCCGCCCGGCGCCAACGCGGCGGCAGCCGACTGCGCCTGCCTGCTGGCCTGCGCGGCAGTCAGATGCACACCTGCCGGACAATGGTGGAAATAGCCCGCCGCGCTGAAGGCATCGGTCACGCTGCCATTGCTGACAAGGCCAGCCGCCAGGCCGCGCTGCTTGGCCAGCTCCAGCAAGGTCGGCACAGGACGCGCCTGCGGCGTGCCGCAATCGCTCATGGCCAGCACGCCATTCGCCGTTTTTTCGCCGCTCAGATAGGCCGACATCGCAGCCGCGCCGTCGCTGGCCTGCATATTGGCGGAATAGGTTTTGACATAGGCCGCTTCCGGCAAGGCGTCCAGCGCCAGCTGGCCTTCCTCGCCGACGGCGAAGATGCGCGCCGCGGTCATGGTATTGATGCCCATGCCGTCAGCCACGAAGAGGAGGATGTTTTTCGGCCCCTGCGCCGACTGCGGCTGGGTGCTCGCGCAGCCCGCCGTCAATGCGGCCAATCCCATGGCGGCCGCCCACTTCAACACCATTCCTGCTCCTCTTGTCAGACAAAGTCTGCAATCTTAGCGGAAAACGGCCTAAGTTTGATGTACGGGAGGGATCAGCGCACAGCCACGGACGATGCCGCATGCTTCCAGTTATTCCAGGCGGCCAGCACGGCGTTCGGATATTCGGGTCGTCCCCGGCTGCCGTTGTAGCGGCCCAGGGCGAGATAGAGATTGCCGCCTTCCATATCCAGATACATGCGCAGGATGGCGCAGCCATAGCGCAGATTGGTCTGCATATTAAACAGCTTGCGGCGGTCGCTGTCGCCAATCACATTGGTCCAGAAAGGCATGACCTGCATATAGCCGCGCGCGCCGACGATCGATACGGCGTATTTGCGGTAAGCCGATTCCACCTGTATCAGTCCCAGCACCAGTCCCGGATCGAGACCGGCGCGGCGCGCCTCATACCAGGCCGTTTCCAGGAACTCGATACGGCTTTGCGCATCGGGCAGTTTGCGCTTGAGGCGGTCGGACATCTCGCCCAGCCACTGTTCGAAGCGCAGGCGCTCGGTGGGATTGCTAAAACTCGGTTTGGGCGGTCGCGCATCGTGGATGGCGTTGGACAGCGCCAGGCGCACCGAGTCGCCCAGCGCTTCCTCCTTCTGGTTGCCGGCATGCGCCGGCGCCGCCAGCAGGCCGGCGCTCAGCGCCAGCGCTGTGGCGGACGACAAGCGCCAGCGCCGCAGGCAGGACAGCAGTGCGCGCGGCAGGCGGCTCATCGCCAAGCTCACTGCTGGATCTTGCCCTTGACGAAGGACACGATATCGGCCAGCGCCACCGGGGTGGCTTCGGCATCGCGGCGGCCCTGGTATTCCAGATTGCCTTCCTTCAGACCGCGCTCGCCGATCACCACGCGGTGCGGCACGCCGATCAGTTCCCAGTCGGCGAACATGGCGCCTGGACGCAGGCCGCGGTCGTCGACGATGACGTCGATACCCGCCGCTTGCGCCGCCGCGTACAGCTTATCGGTTTCTTCCTTCACCATCTCGCTGCGGTCGTAACCCATTGGGCACAGCACCAGTTCGAACGGCGCCAGCGAGGTTGGCCAGATGATGCCCTTGTCGTCGAAGTTCTGCTCGATGGCCGCGCCCAGGATACGGGTGATGCCGATGCCGTAGCAGCCCATCTGCAACGGAGCCGGTTTGCCGTTTTCGTCGAGGAAGGTAGCCTGCATGCTTTCCGAGTAGGCGGTGCCCAGCTGGAAAACGTGGCCCACTTCGATGCCGCGCTCGATGGCCAGCACGCCCTTGCCGTCCGGCGAAGGATCGCCTTCGACCACATTGCGCAGGTCGGCCACCAGGCTTGGCTCGGCCATGTCGCGGCCCCAGTTGGCGCCGGTGAAGTGGAAGTCCACCTCATTCGCGCCGGTCACGAAGTCCGACATCAGGGCCACAGTGCGGTCGGCCACCACGGTCACAGGCGCCTTGGTGCCGATCGGACCCAGATAACCTGGCGCGCAGCCATACACTTCCTTGATCTCTTCTTCGGTCGAGAAGCGGTAAGGGTTCAGGCCAGGCACTTTGCCGGCCTTGATTTCGTTCAGCTCATGGTCGCCGCGCAGCAGCAGCATGAAGTACTGCTTGGCGACCTTGCCGTCCACTTCCTTCTCGGAGGTCAGGGCAATGGTCTTGACGGTGGTTTTCAGGTCGATCTTCAGCTGGGCCGCCACATCCTCGCATTTCGAGGCTTTCGGGGTGGCGGTCTTGGCCAGTGCGACGCCGGCAGCGGCGCGGGTGCCGGTGGCCAGGGCTTCGGCCGCTTCCATATTGGCGGCGTAGTCCGAGCTTGGGCAGTAGACCAGGGCGTCCTCGCCGGTGCCGGCGATCACGTGGAATTCATGCGAGCCGGTGCCGCCGATGGCGCCATTGTCGGCCGCCACGGCGCGGAACTGCAGGCCGAAGCGGGTGAAGATGCGGGTGTAGGCGTCGTACATGATCTTGTACGATTTCTGCATGCCTTCCAGGTCGCGGTCGAAGGAGTAGGCATCCTTCATGGTGAACTCGCGGCCGCGCATCAGGCCGAAACGGGGACGGCGTTCGTCGCGGAATTTGGTCTGAATGTGGTAAAAATTCAACGGAATTTGACGGTAGGATTTAATTTCACTACGGACAACATCCGTGATCACTTCCTCGGAAGTGGGCTGGAAAGCATACTCGCGGCCATGACGATCTTTCAAGCGCAGCAACTCGGCGCCCATCTTGTCCCAGCGCCCGGTTTCCTGCCACAGTTCGGCCGGCTGCACCAGCGGCATCAGCAATTCAACGGCTCCAGCCTGATTCATCTCTTCGCGCACAATGGCTTCGACCTTGCGGATCACCTTCAAACCCATCGGCATATAGGTGTAAATCCCGGAGCCGAGGCGCTTGATCATGCCTGCGCGCATCATAAGTTTGTGGCTAACAATTTCCGCGTCGGAAGGCGCTTCTTTGAGGGTTGAAATAAAAAATCGGGATGCACGCATGACGATGAATTCTTTTTAAAAAGAGAGGGTTATAATCAACCTAATTTTAAAGGATTAGCTGGCTGATGCGTCCAATCTTTATACAAATGCGTGCATTTGCAGGCCCTCCGGCCGCTTTCGTACCCCGAAAGCCTGGCTGGTGGGCCATTTTGTGGGCAAAAATGTAAGAAAGACGCGCTGCCGCAGAAAGTTTGAGGTGCAATATGCTCGATCGGGAAGGGTTTCGCCCCAACGTCGGCATCATCCTGCTCAACGCCCATAACGAGGTGTGGTGGGGCAAGCGGGTGCGCGAGCACTCATGGCAGTTTCCGCAAGGCGGCATCAAGTACGGAGAAACGCCCGAGCAGGCGATGTACCGGGAGTTGGAGGAGGAGATAGGTTTACGTCCCGAGCACGTGAAAATTGTGGGGCGCACGCGCGACTGGCTGCGCTACGAGGTGCCGGATCATTTCATCAAGCGGGAAATCCGCGGCCACTACCGCGGCCAGAAACAGATCTGGTTCCTGCTGCGCATGTGCGCGCGCGACAACGACGTGAATCTGCGTCTGACCGACCATCCGGAATTCGACGCCTGGCGCTGGCATGACTATTGGGTGCCGCTGGACGTGGTGATCGAATTCAAGCGCGAAGTGTATCAGCGCGCCCTGCAGGAGCTGTCGCGCTTCCTGACCTGGCCGGCGCACGGCAACCGCCACACCTCGCGCTACCTGCGCCAGCCGCATGGCCAGCGCCAGGGCGGCGGTGGCGGCAGCAACGGCGGCGGCGGCAACCGCAACCAGCAGGCAGCCGCCGTGCAGATTGCGGCGCCCTGCGAGGAAGCCAGCCTCGTGGTCCCCGCAGAGAAGTAAGCAGAACGGACAGCCCAGGCTGTCCGTTTTTATTTACGGGTACAATAAGCGGCTTTGCTTTTTGCCGTTCCCGCCGCCGCCATGTTCACGCCCTCCTCCCACGACGTCCGCCGCTTCTTCTGCGAAGTATTCCGCAAACAGCGCGCGCGCGAAATCCTGACCCCGCTCGAAGCCATGGCCCAGGACTGGGTCCAGCAGCACCCCGAATACGATGAAGCACTGAGCGACGCCGAAGCCGCGATTGCGCGCGACTACTCGGTCGAAGGCGGACAAGCCAATCCCTTCCTGCACCTGTCGATGCACTTATCGATTGCCGAACAAGTCTCCATCGACCAGCCGCGCGGCATCCGCGACGCCTTCCAGACCCTGGCGCGCAAGCTCGACTCCGAGCACGAAGCCCACCACATCATCATGGAATGCCTGGGCGAGATGATCTGGAACTCCCAGCGCCAAGGCCTGCCGCCCGACGGCGCCGCCTACGTCGAAGCCATCCGCCGCCGCCTTTGATAAATCGCAAAAAATGTCCACCCTGGTGTCAGGCACCAGCACCGGACATTCTTTGATCTGGATCAGCAAATGTCCGACCGTGGTGCCTGACACCAGGGTGGACATTGTTTGATTTGGCGCAAACGAAAAAAAGCCCGCGGAGTTTGCGGGCTTTGTTTTTTGTCCGGAGACGGGGTCAGCGGGAGATCACCAGGGTGCCAGGCAGACTGTGCAGATAGGCGGCGAGGTCTTTGATGTCCTGGTTGCTCAGCGGCTTGACCTGGCCGGTCATGATGGCGTTGCTGCGGCCATTGGCGCCGTCGCCGCGCTTGTAGGCGGTCAGGGCGTGCTCCAGGTAGTCGCGGTGCTGGCCGGCCAATTTGGGATAGCTTTGGTCGATCGGGCTGTTGAAATCTTTGCCGTGGCAGCTGGCGCAGTTGTATTTCTCGGCCAGGGCCTTGCCGGCGGTGATGTTGCCGGCAGCGGCGGCGCTCAGGGACATGGCGGAGCAGAACAGGGCGATCGTCAGTTTTTTCATCATGGCTGGCCTCATTTCTGCTTGGTGGCGGTTTGCTGCGAGTAGTACGCAGCGATGTCGGCGATGTCCTGATCGGACAGGCTGACGGCGATGCCCTTCATCGAGGGATGCTTGCGCTCGCCCTTCTTGTAGCCTTGCAGCGCGTTTTCGATAAATTTAGCGGATTGGCCACCGATCATCGGCACCTGAAACACTTCCGGGAACGTTGCTTTGTAGCCTGGGATACCGTGGCAACCGATACACATTTCGATCTTGGCTGGGGCGGCCTTGGCGTTTCCAACGATGTCCGCCGCAGCGGCAGCCTGGGTGATGCCGGCGAGCACGAGGAGTGCAAAGAGTTTTTTCATGGTGTTGGTAGTGATCCGTGGGGATTAGTTCCAGTAACGCAAATTTATTTTAAGAAACCTTGATCTATGTACTAGCAATTCGCGATTCTAACCTAGGAAGATTCATAACGTCCACATTAGAACTACCCTCCCACGCCCCCTCTCCGGTTCTGGCATATACTCGGAAAATCCGACTTTTACCGAGAAATCCACCCCATGCATCCACCTTCTGGTCCTAACGCCCGTTTCGAGGGTTCCGCCAACTACGTCGCCACCGGCGACCTGAAACTGGCCGTGAATGCGGCCTTGACGCTGCAGCGTCCCTTGCTGATCAAGGGCGAACCGGGCACCGGCAAAACCATGCTGGCCGAGGAAGTGGCGGCCGCGCTGGATATGCCGCTGATGCAGTGGCATATCAAGTCCACCACCAAGGCCCAGCAAGGTCTATATGAATATGATGCAGTGTCTCGTTTACGCGACTCCCAGCTCGGCGACGAACGCGTGCGCGATATCCATAACTACATCGTCAAGGGCGTACTGTGGCAAGCCTTCACGGCGCCGGAACCGGTGGTACTGCTGATCGACGAGATCGACAAGGCCGATATCGAGTTCCCCAACGATCTGCTGCGCGAACTCGATCGCATGGAGTTCTATGTCTACGAGACGCGGGAGATGGTGACGGCCAAGCACCGCCCGCTGGTCATCATCACCTCCAATAACGAGAAGGAGCTGCCGGACGCTTTCCTGCGCCGCTGCTTCTTCCACTATATTAAGTTCCCGGACAAGGAAACGATGGAAGCTATCGTCAAGGTCCACTATCCGAACTTGAAGCAGGAGCTGCTGGCCCAGGCCCTGCAAACCTTCTACGAGGTGCGCGATGTGCCGGGCCTGAAGAAGAAGCCGTCCACCTCGGAATTCCTGGACTGGCTCAAACTGCTGCTGGCCGAGGACATTCCGCCCGAAGCCCTGCGCAGCAAGGATGCCAAGGCCATCGTGCCGCCGCTGCACGGCGCCCTGCTGAAAAACGAGCAGGACGTGCACCTGTTCGAACGCCTGGTATTCATGTCGAGGACGAACCGCTGATGAGAGAGATAAGCCCCGTCACGCTGGAGCTGAACGGCGTGCGCCTGGAGCCGCTGCAGCCGCGCCACACCGATGGCCTGCGTGCCGCCGCCAGCGATGGCGAACTGTGGAAGCTGCGCATCACGTCGGTGCCGGAACCGGAGAACACCGAGCAGTACATCGCCACCGCGCTGGAGATGCGCCCTTCCCGCCTGGCGTTCGCGGTGATCGACATCGCCAGCGATAAAGTCATCGGCTGCACCAGCCTGCACGATATCGATCCGCTCATCGGCCGCATCGAGATCGGCTATACCTGGTATGCGAAAAGCGTGCAGCGCAGCCACGTCAACAGCAGCTGCAAACTGATGCTGCTGGCCCATGCCTTCGACAAGGGCTATGAGCTGGTCGGCTTCCGCACCGATATCTTCAACCACGCCTCGCAGAACGCGATCGAGCGCCTGGGCGCGAAGAAGGACGGCGTGCTGCGCCACCATGCGCTGCGGCGCGACGGCACGGTGCGCGATACCGTCATGTACAGCATCGCGCGCGGTGAATGGCCGCAGGTGAAAGCCCATCTGGAATACCGTCTGGCGCGGGGACGTTCATGCTGATCGATTTCTTCTTCACGCTGAAAGAGGCCAAGGTTCCCGTCACCATCAAGGAATTCCTGACGCTGCTGGAGGCGATGGAGAAAAACGTCATCGACAGTTCGATGGACGATTTCTATTATCTTGCGCGCCTGACGCTGGTGAAGGACGAGGCCCATTTCGACAAGTTCGACCGCGCCTTCGCCCACTACTTCAAGGGCATCAACGCCGCTTTCGACACCAAGGGCGAGATTCCGCTGGACTGGCTGCTGCAGCGCATGAAGCGCGAACTGACGCCGGAGCAGATCGCCGCGCTGGAGAAATTCGGCTACGACGAGCTGATGGACCGCCTGGCCGAGCTGCTGAAGGAACAGAAGGAGCGCCACGAAGGCGGCAGCAAGTGGATCGGCACAGGCGGCACTTCGCCCTTCGGCCATGGCGGCACCAATCCGGAGGGCGTGCGCATCGGCGGCAAGGGCGGCAACCGCACCGCCGTCAAAGTCTGGGAGCAGCGCGCCTACAAGGATTACGATTCGGAACGCGAACTGGGCACGCGCAATATCAAGGTGGCGCTGCGCCGCCTGCGCCGTTTCGCGCGCCAGGGCGCGGCCGAGGAACTGGCGCTGGACCAGACCATCCGCGCCACGGCCAATAACGCCGGCTACCTCGATATCAAGATGCAGCCGGAGCGCAAGAACAATGTGAAAGTGCTGATGCTGTTCGATGTGGGCGGCACCATGGACGACCATATCGAGCGCACCGAGGAGCTGTTCTCGGCGGCCAAGACGGAATTCAAGAATATGGAATTCTTCTACTTCCACAACTGCGTCTACGACTATCTGTGGAAGAACAACCGCCGCCGCAACGCCGAGCGCTTCCCCACCTGGGACGTGCTGCGCAAGTACACGCCGGACACCAAGCTGATTTTCGTCGGCGACGCCACCATGAGTCCCTACGAAATCCTGCAGCCGGGCGGTTCGGTCGAGTACAACAACGAGGAAGCCGGGTCGGAGTGGATCACGCGCTTCACCAATGCCTTCCCCAAGGCGATCTGGCTGAATCCCGAGCCGGAAGGCTTGTGGCAGTACCGGCAGTCGATCGCCATCCTGCGCCAGCTGATGAACAACCGCATGTACCCGGTCACACTGGAAGGGCTGGAGCGCGCCATGCGCACGCTCAGCAAATAGTCAGACGGGCAAAAGCAGTCGGTAGCCGACCGCCGTTTCCGTCAGCAGGTATTTGGGCTGGGTGGGATCGTCTTCCAGCTTGTGGCGCAGATGGCCCATATAGATGCGCAGATAGTGGCCGTTCTCCGACTGCGCCGGCCCCCACACGGCGCGCAGCAGCTGGGGATTGGTCATCACCCGTCCCGCATTGCTGACCAAGACCGAGAGCAGGCGGTATTCGGTCGGCGTCAGGTGCACATTCTCGCCGCCCTTGCTGACGCGGCGGTTCTGCAAATCCACCGCCACATCGCCGAAATGCACCAGTCCCGCCTTGTCGGCCTGGGGCTGGCGCTGGCGGCGCAAGGTGGCGCGCACGCGTGCCAGCAGCTCGCCCACACCGAAAGGCTTGCTCAGGTAATCGTCGGCGCCCGCATCCAGGGCACGGATCTTGTCGGCCTCATTGACGCGGGCCGAGAGCACGATCACCGGCACATTCGACCATTTGCGGATATCTCCGATGAAATCGATGCCATCACCATCGGGCAGGCCAAGATCGAGCACGATCAGGTCGGGCTTGCGCGTGCCGGCGTCGATCAGGCCGCGCTGCATGCTGGCCGATTCGTGCACCTGCCAGCCCTCCTCTTCCAGCGCGGCGCGCACGAAGCGGCGGATCTGCGGCTCGTCTTCCACCAGCAGAGCGGTGGGCGGGGTCTCGTTCAAATGCGTATTCATTCAGTCATGCTTTCCATTTGGCCGGCGCCGCCGTCTTCCGGCATGGCGGGCGGGGTTCCCAGCGGCAGGGTGAAGGCGAAGGCGGCGCCGCCCAGCGGCGAAGCGGTCGCGTCGATCTTGCCGCCATGGGCTTCCACGATGGCACGGCAGATCGCCAGGCCCAGTCCCACGCCGGGCTTGGCCGATTCGCGCTCGCCGCGCGTGAATTTTTCAAAGATGGCTTCTTCGCGTCCATGCGGCAGGCCGGGACCGTCATCGTACACGAGGACGCGCGCCCACAAGCCATGCAGCTCGGCCGCGACCACGATGCGCGAACCAGGCGGCGTGTACTTGGCCGCGTTTTCCAGCAGATTGCACAGCACGCGCTCGATCAGCACGGCGTCAAAGCGCAGCAGCGGCAGCTCATAAGGCAGCTGGGTGCTCACCTTGTGCTCTTTCAGCTGCAGGGCGCTGGCGCGCAGGGCGCTGCCCACCACCTCTTCCAGCGGCTGCCATTGCAGATTGAATTTGACTTCGCCGCTCTGGATGCGCGCCATATCCAGCAGATTCGAGACCAGGGTGCTCATGCGCAGGGCTTCATCGTGCAGGGAGCCGGCCAGGGCCAGCTGCGGCGGCGATAGCGGCGGGCGCGAACCGGCCAGCGATTCGGACAGGCCGACCAGGGAAGTCAGCGGCGTGCGCAGATCGTGCGACAGGGCCGCCAGCAGGGAGTTGCGCAGGCGTTCGGACTCCATATTGACCAGGGCTTGCTGCGCCACTTCGATGTAGTGCACGCGCTCCAGCGCAATCGCGGCCAGGGCGGCGAAGGTGTCAAGCTGCTGCCGCTGTTCGGGAATCAGTATCCAGCGCCGCCTTTCCGGCTCGATGGCCAGCACGCCGCGCGTGCGCATCGGCGCCACCAGCGGCATGTAGAAAATCGGGCTGGCCGGCAAGGTGTCCGTTCCCAGGCCGGCGCTTTCCGCATGGTCGAAAGCCCATTGGGCGATGCCGCTGTCGATCTCGGCGCGTGGCGCGTCGCCTGCCGCACCGCCGGCTGGCGGCTGCAAGCGGCCTTCGTCGTCCGGCAACAGCAGGGTGGCGCGGGCGCGGAAGGTGCTCTGGATGAAGCTGCGCGTGGTGTCGAAAATCTGCTCGGTTTGCAGAGCGCCCGACATTTCGCGGGCAAACTCGTAGAGGGCGCGCGAACGCGCTTCGCGGTGGGAGGCAACGCGCGCCTGGAAGCGCAGGCCCGCCGTCAGGTGGCCGGTGATCAGGCCCACGGCCAGCATCACGCCGAAGGTGATCAGGTACTGGAAATCGGAGACGGCGAAATTGAAGCGCGGCGGTACGAAGAAGAAGTCGAAGCAGGCCACGCTGACGCAGGTCGCCAGCACCGATGGACCGCGCCCCCAGCGCACCGCCACCAGCACCACCACCAGCATGAAGAGCATGGCGATATTCGCCAGATCGAGATAGGCCACCATGGGCGTGGCCAGCAAGGCGGCAGCCAGACTGGCTGCGCCAGCCCAGGCATAGGACAGCGCCAGCGCCCGGGCGCCCTGCTCCCGCTCCATCTCCGCCTCGGCCGAGGCTCCGGAACGGTCCACCGCGCGCTCGACGGCGCTGCCGCCCAACTCGATCAGGTCGATGTCCGGCGCATGCGCGGCCATGCTCTTGATATGCGAGCGGCGCCAGGGCCAAGTGCGGTGGCCGCGTCCCAGGGTGATCTTGGACAGGTTATGGCTGCGCGCATAATCCACCGCCGCCGCCGCGATATCGCTGCCGGACAGCACGGCCGTGGTGGCGCCCAGATCCTCGGCCAGCTTCAGGGTTTTCAGGATGCGTTCGCGCTCGGCGGCGGGCAGGCGCTGCAAGGCCGGCGTTTCCACATAAATCGCATGCCAGGCCGTACCCAGCTGGCCGGCCAGGCGCGCCGTGCTGCGCACCACCTGCTCGCAGCCGGGACGCGGGCCGACGCAAGCCAGCAGCGCGGCCCCGGTTTTCCAGATGGCGTCGATCGATTGTTCGACACGGTAGGCGCGCACATCGTCTTCCACCCGGTCGGCGGTGCGGCGCAGCGCCAGCTCGCGCAGGGCGATCAGATTGCCTTTGCGGAAAAAATTCCTGGAGGCGCGTTCGGCTTGCGGCGCCTGATAAACCTTGCCGCCCTTTAGCCGCGCCAGCAACTCATCGGCCGGGATATCCACCAGCACCACCTCGTCGGCAGCGTCAAACACGGTGTCCGGCACGGTCTCGCTGACCTGGATGCCGGTGATGCCACCCACCACATCGTTCAGGCTTTCCAGATGCTGGACGTTGACGGTGGTGTATACATCGATGCCGGCTTCCAGCAACTCGTCCACGTCCTGCCAGCGCTTGGGGTGGCGCGAGCCGGGCGCGTTGGAATGCGCCAGCTCGTCCATCAGGATCAGCGGCGGGCGGCGTTCCAGGGCTGCGTCCAGGTCGAATTCGCCCAGCGTCTTGCCGCGATATTCGATGCGGCGTTGCGGCAGCAGTTCCAGGCCGTCGGCCAGGGCGGCGGTTTCGCTGCGGCCGTGGGTTTCCACCACGCCCACCAGCACCTGGCCGCCGCCGGCCGCGTATTTGCGCGCGGCCGACAGCATCGCATAGGTCTTGCCCACCCCGGCCGAGGCGCCAAAGTAGATGCGCAATTTGCCGCGCGCCTGCTTGCGCTCCTGCGCCTGGACTTGCGCCAGCAAAGTATCGGGATCGGGCCTTTGGCTATCGTTCGGGAGCATATTCAATCATGTTTTTGCGCACACCGGGGACGGACCCGCCGTCCCCGGTTTCCATCGTTTTAGCGAGTATGCGTGGTTTTACCATCCAGCGCCAGATTCAGCGCCAGCACATTCACGCGCGGCTCACCGAAAAAGCCCAGCGCGGGCTTGCTGGCGTTGGCGTCGATCAGGCCGCGCACCTGCTCATGTGTCATGCCGCGCGCCGCCGCCACGCGCTTGGCCTGGTAGTAGGCTGCCGCCAAGCTGACTTCCGGATCGAGGCCGCTGCCCGAGGCCGTGACCAGATCGACCGGCACCGGCGCGGTGTTGTCCGGATCGGCCGCTTTCAGTGCGGCCATGCGGCTTTTCACGCTGTCGCTCAGGGCCGGGTTCAGTGGTCCCTGATTGGAACCGCCCGAGCCGGCGCCGTTATTGGCCATCGGCGCGGTGGCCGATGGGCGGCCCCAGAAATACTGGGGCGAGCTGAAAGCCTGGCCGATCAGCTGCGAGCCGACCGGCTTGCCGCCGGCTTCGACGATGCTGCCGCCCGCCTGCGCGGGAAAGACCGCATTGCCGATGCCGGTGACTGCGAAGGGATACAGCACGCCGCAAACCAGGGTCAGGGCGCCGAACAGGACGAGAGCGGGACGTAATGGAGATGCCATGGTGGCTCCTGTTTAAACGAGGTTGAGGGCGGACAGCAGCATGTCGATCAGCTTGATGCCGATGAAGGGCAGGATCAGGCCACCCACGCCGTAGACCAGCAAATTGCGGTGCAGCAGAGCGCTGGCGCCGATGGCGCGGTACTGCACGCCTTTCAATGCCAGCGGGATCAGGAAGATGATGATCAGGGCGTTGAAGATCACCGCCGACATGATGGCCGAATTCGGGCTGGCCAGCTGCATCACGTCGAGCGCCTTCAGTTGCGGATAGGTGCCGACAAAGGCCGCCGGAATGATGGCGAAGTATTTGGCGATATCGTTGGAGATCGAGAAGGTGGTCAGCGAACCGCGCGTCATCAGCATCTGCTTGCCGATTTCGACGATTTCCAGCAGCTTGGTCGGATTCGAATCCAGATCGACCATATTGCCCGCCTCCTTCGCGGCCTGGGTGCCGGAACTCATGGCGACCGCCACGTCGGCCTGGGCCAGTGCCGGCGCATCGTTGGTGCCGTCGCCGGTCATGGCCACCAGGCGGCCTTCGGCCTGGTAGCTGCGGATCAGTTTCAGCTTGTCCTCCGGCGTGGCTTCGGCCAGGAAGTCGTCCACGCCCGCTTCGGCGGCGATAGCGGCGGCGGTCAGCTTGTTGTCGCCGGTGATCATCACGGTCTTGATGCCCATGCGGCGCAATTCGGCGAAACGCTCCTTGATGCCGCCTTTCACGATGTCCTTCAGCTCGACCACGCCCATCACGCGGCCATTCTCGGCCACCACCAGCGGCGTGCTGCCGCGGCGCGACACCTCGTCGGTGACTTTCACCACCTCGGCCGGATAGCTCTGGCCCGCCGCTTCCACGTATTTGCGCACGGCGTCGGCCGCGCCCTTGCGCAGCTCGCGGCCGTCCACGTCCACGCCGCTCATGCGGGTATTGGCCGAGAAGGGCAGGAAGGTGGCGTGCAGCGAAGCCATCTCGCGTTCGCGGATATTGAAACGCTGCTTGGCGAGCACCACGATGCTGCGGCCTTCCGGCGTTTCATCGGCCAGGGAAGACAGCTGGGCCACGTCGGCCAGCTGCTGCTCGCTGACGCCAGGCGCGGGATAGAAGGCAGACGCCTGGCGGTTGCCCAGGGTGATGGTGCCGGTTTTATCCAGCAGCAGCACGTCCACATCGCCCGCCGCTTCCACGGCACGGCCGGAAGTGGCGATCACATTGGCCTGCATCATGCGGCTCATGCCCGCCACGCCGATGGCCGACAGCAGGCCGCCGATGGTGGTGGGAATCAGGCAGACCAGCAGGGCGATCAGCACCGTGATCGTGACCGGCGTGCCGGATTGCGCCGCTTCCACCGAAAACAGGGAGAACGGCAGCAGGGTCACGGTGACGATCAAGAAGACGATGGTCAGCGCCACCAGCAGGATGGTCAGGGCGATCTCGTTCGGCGTTTTCTTGCGCTTGGCGCCTTCCACCATGGCGATCATGCGGTCGAGGAAGGTCTCGCCCGGATTGGCCGTGACTTTCACCACCAGCCAGTCCGACAGCACGCGGGTGCCGCCGGTGACAGCGGAAAAGTCGCCGCCCGACTCGCGGATCACGGGCGCCGATTCGCCGGTGATGGCGCTTTCGTCCACCGTGGCCACGCCCTCCACCACTTCGCCGTCGATGGCGATCACATCGCCCGCCTCGACCAGCAGGTAATTACCCTTGCGCAGATCGCTGGCCGGGCAAGGCAGCCAGGTGGTGCCGTATTTGGCGCTGGCCAGCTTCTTGGCGATCACGCTCTGCTTCAGGTTGCGCAGCGAAGCGGCTTGCGCCTTGCTGCGGCCCTCGGCCATGGCTTCGGCGAAGTTAGCAAACAGCACGGTGAACCAGAGCCAGACGGCGGTGGCGAGGATAAAACCGGAGCTGGCTTCCCCCTTCCCGCCCAGCGACTGCAGATACAGCAGCGTAGTGATGATGCTGCCCACATACACCACGAACATCACGGGGCTGCGCAACTGGGTGCGAGGACTCAGCTTGCGGAAAGAATCCACGATGGCCGGAACCACCAGCTGCGAATCGAACAGCTTGAGGCGCGGCGCGGGCGTCACCGGCAGCGTCATCTCTTTTTGCGTTGCATTGGCTTGCGACATGGAGAGTTCTCCTTACTTCATATACATTTGCAGGTGTTCCACGACCGGACCAAGGGCCAGCGAAGGAACATAGTTCAGCACACCGACCAGCACCACGATGCCGGCCAGCAGGCCAATGAACATCGGACCATGGGTCGGCATGGTGCCGGAGTTGGCTTGCAGGCGCTGCTTGCCGGCCAGCGAACCGGCAATGGCCAGCACCGGCACAATCACGGCGAAGCGGCCGAACCACATGGCGATCGCCAGCATCACGTTGTAATAAGGCGTGTTGGCGGACAGGCCGGCGAAGGCGCTGCCGTTGTTGTTGGCGGCCGAGCTGAAGGCGTACAGGATTTCCGAGAAGCCGTGCGCGCCCGGATTGGCGACGCCGGCCTTGCCCACGTCCAGCATCACCGACAGCGCGGTCCCCAGCAGCACCAGGGTCGGCGTCACCAGGATGACGATGGAACTCATCTTCATCTCATAGGACTGGATCTTCTTGCCCAGGTATTCGGGCGTGCGGCCGATCATCAGGCCGGCGATGAAGACGGCCAGGATGGCGAAGACCAGCATGCCGTACAGGCCCGAGCCGACGCCGCCGAACACCACCTCGCCCAGCTGCATCAAGAGCATCGGCACCATGCCGCCCAGCGGCGTGAAGGAATCGTGCATGGCGTTGACCGCGCCGCAGGACGCCGCCGTGGTCACAGCCGCGAACAGCGTGGTGGCGCTGATGCCGAAGCGGGTTTCCTTGCCTTCCATATTGCCGCCGGCTTGCAGAGCGCTGCTGCCCTGGTCCACGCCCATGGCTTGCAGGGCGGGATGGAGCTGCTGCTCGGCCGACATCACGGCGCAGGCGGCGACCACGAAGAGCAAGGTCATCGCGCCCAGCACGGCCCAGCCCTGGCGGCGGTCGCCCACCATCTGGCCGAAGGTGAAGCACAGCGCGGCAGGAATCACGAAGATGGCGATCATCTCGAAGAAGTTGGACAGCGCCGTCGGATTTTCATATGGATGCGCCGAATTGGCGTTGAAGAAGCCGCCGCCATTGGTGCCCAGCAGCTTGATCGCCTCCTGCGAAGCGACCGGGCCCATGGCCAGGGTCTGGGTGGTGGCGGTCTGCTCTTCGGTCACGGCCTGGCCTTTGGCATCAAGCACGGGCTGGCCATCGGCGCCGGTTTTCGGCACGGTGTAGGTGACGGGATCGAGCAGGCTCACTTCCTTGTAGGCCGACATATTCTGGATCACACCCTGGCCGGTCAGGAAGACGGCGAAGATGACGGACAGCGGCAGCAGCACATACAGCGTGGAGCGCGTCATATCGACCCAGAAATTGCCGATGGACTTGGCCGAGCGCGAGCTGAAGCCGCGGATCAGGGCAAAGGCGACAGCGATGCCGGTGGCGGCCGAGAAGAAGTTCTGGCACGTCATGCCCAGCATCTGGGTCAGATAGCTCATGGTCTGCTCACCGCCGTAGCCCTGCCAATTGGTGTTGGCGACAAAGCTCACCGTGGTGTTGAACGATGAATCCGGGCTGACATTCCCCATATTCTGGGGATTCAGCGGCAGCCAGGCCTGCACGCGCTGGATGGCGTAAGTGAAGACAGCGCCCACGGTATTAAACACCAGCAGCGCGATGGCATAGGCTTTCCAGCCCTGGCCTTGTTTTTCCGGATTCAGCGGCACGCCGGCGGCGCGGTACAGCAGCCTCTCGACACCGGCCAGCCAGCCAAATCCCGGCACCGGGCGGCCATCGGCCACGCGCACCATCAGGATGCCGAGCGGCCAGGAAAGCGCCAGCAGCACGGCCAGGAAGAGCAGCAGAAGAAGGATGGACTGGGTAGTCATATCACAGCTCCTCCGCATTCAGCAGGGCCACGGCCAGATAGGCCAGCAGACCCACGGCAGCGACAGCGCCGATCACATAAAAGAGGTTCATTGCTTGCCTCCCAGCTTGTCGCAGCCGGCGGCAAAGCCCCAGCACAGGACAAAGAAGACGGCCAACGCCCCAATAAACACGAAATCCATTTCCACCCCTTTACAGGTCTTGTTTTGACAGTAGACAGGTTATCGATCGAGGTCTAAAAGTGGTGTAAAGACTTCGCCGCCCCGTGTAAACAAGATGTAAAAATCCGCCGCTGCCCAGCCCGTGTCCGATCGGTGCCAGGCACCAAGGTGGACACGGGCTCAGCAATGCAAAAAGCCCGGCACGGGGCCGGGCTGGGAAGATGTAGTTGGTGCTTAGAAGGTTTTGCTGAGCGTGAGCTGGAGGGCGGTCTTGCCCATGAACTTGCCATTGCGGGCGTTGGCATAGGCGGTTTTGCTGGCATTGGTGCCGATGACGGCGAGCGCGCCGGTCAGCACGCCGAAATCCTTCGTCACGCCAAGCTTCCAGTCGGTGTAGTCGGCGGCATTGTTGTGGCGGACTTTCTGGTGACCGGCGTGCAGATTGACCATAAAGCCATGGCCGGTGTCGATATTGGCGCCGACGTCGAGATAGCCGCTGTTTTTGCTGTCGACATAGCCGAACAGATTGGTCAGCGAGTGGGAATATTTGATGTACGCGGGGCCGTAGCCGAGCTGGCCGTAAATTTCGGCGGTGTTGGCGTTGGCCATGCCGGCCACGTGTTTCAGGTCGTTGGAGGGGTAGATATAGCCCAGCACACCGGCGTCGTAGCTGATATCAGCATTGATCTGGCCGCGCTTGCCGGCGTAGACGTCCATTTCCACCGAACCGTCGCCGCCGGCGTCCTTGGTCCACTTGATGGTGGAAGCCCAGGCGCCCGCATACAGGCCGGTGGGATTGTTGACGTAATCCACGCCGCCTTGCAGCGCCGGTTTCAGGCGGGTTTGCGAGATGCCGCGGTAGCGGTAGTCGGAGGTGACGGCGGCATTGAAGCTGACTTCATGTTCGGGCTTCTGCTCCTGGGCGTGGACGCTGGCGGCGCAGGCGGCCATGACGGCCAGGGCGAGCATTGTTTTTTTCATGTTGCGGTCTTTCTGGGTGAGTAAAAATCAGGAGGCGAATACTTCTTGATAGAGGGCGGCCATTTCGGCCTCGGCATCCTCGCCCTGGGCGGGCAGGTGAATCACGGTGCCGGACAGATTGGCGGCCATCACGCGCGAGACATAGGCGCGCACGGCGGCCATCTGCACGCTGTCCGGGTCGGACTGGCCGCCCAGCACCACGAACAGCACGCGCAGGCCGGGATTGAACATGCGCGCGCTGTTCAAGCGGGCGATCAGCTTGTACTGGGTGGCGAGATCGACCTGGTCGGGCGCAACCGGCACCACGGCGATGCGGGCGGCGATCAGGGCGGCGCGGCTTTCCGCCGTGTCGCGTCCTTCGGTATCGATGACGATATCGTTATAGCGGCAGCGCAGGATTTCCAGCTCGTCCTGCAGGGCGCGGCCGTGGATGGCACGCGCTGCCAGCCGTGCCGGTTTGGCGGCGCGGCTGGCCGGCACGGCGCCGGCCTGCTCGCGGCTCAGCGCCGCGCAAGCCTGGCGCGGATCGGTGTCGAGCAGCAGCACCTTGCGGCCGCTGCGCGCGCGCAGCAGGGCCAGCCTGCTGGCGACGATGTCTTTGGCCGAACCGGGATTCTGGCCTGCGATGGCGATAATCATGGTCTCTCTCACGCTGTTGCGATGAGAGACAGCTTATCGAGCGGGCCGTAAAAACGGTCTAAAAAGGCGGGGACAGCGTGTAAACGCCGCGTATAGATTCAATGCAGCAGCGCAGGCAGATCGAGTTCGCGCCGCAGCAGTTCGAGCAGGTGGTGGTCGGCCACCGGCTTGTCGAGCACGCCCTCGGCCCCGGCGGTGCGGGCGCGCTGGGCATCATAGATAAAGGGCGGGGCCGCCAGAAAGACCACGGCCGGCGGTGCACATTGCGCACTGTCGCGGCCACGCAGGCCATGCAGGCCGTCGGACTGGCGCAGCGCGGCGCGGCGCACACACGATATGGGTCGATGCCCGGCGTGGCCGTATTGATCAGCACCAGCGCCACCTCGCCCTGGCGGCAGATGGCGACCACCTCATCCTCGTTATCGGCCCAGCGGCAGGCCCGCCGCCACGCCAGCAGCAAGCGCCCCACATGCAGGCTGAAAGCCGGGCTACGGTCCAGCACCAGCACCGCGCCGCGATGGGCGTGGTGGCGCATGGCCGCATAGTCGGCGACTTCGGTCAGGTCAAGGTCGAGCCGTTCGCGGCGGCGCCGGTCGGGCCGCTGCGGTGCACCCTGGCGCGCCAGCTTGTCCAGCGCGCCGGCGCGGCGCTTGAGCAGTTCATCGAGGGCGGAATAGACGCTGCCCCAGCGCACCGGCAGGCGCAGGCTGGGATATGGCAGGCAGACCGGCGGCGCGCCCAGCACCAGGGCCGGGTGGATGTCGCCGGCCAGCGAATCGAGGGCCGCCAGGGCGCGCAGGTCGGCGCCGTTGGCCAGATACAGATCCGGCTCTTGCAAACTGCCGTCGGACAGGCAAAAATATGCCGCCCCCTTGCGGGGCGCCCTGTGCAGGCCCAGCGCGATGGCGCGCGCTTCTTCCGGCGGAAAACCGAGCAGACGCACAGCGAAGGGATATTTCTCCGTTTGCATGGGACTAATCCGTGGTTTTTTTAACATTAAACCACAGTTTCCCATGCCGTCCCAGCGCCCGGATTCCGCCCTTTCCTCCCGTTGAGGATAGAATGCGCGTGCGTCCGCATTAACCAAGAACCGCATTTCAAAGTATGGCCACTAAAAAACCAGTATCCGATTACAGCGAATCATCCATCCGCGTCCTGAAAGGCCTGGAGCCCGTCAAGCAGCGTCCCGGCATGTACACGCGCACGGAAAATCCGCTGCACATCATCCAGGAAGTGATCGACAATGCCTCCGATGAGGCGCTCGGCGGCCATTGCAAAAACATTATCGTGACGCAGAATGCCGACGGCAGCATCACCGTGGAAGACGATGGCCGCGGCATTCCTGTCGGCCTGCACCCGGAAGAAAATGTGCCGACAGTGGAAATCGTCTTCACCCGCCTGCACGCGGGTGGCAAATTCGACAAGGGTTCGGGCGGTGCCTACGCCTTCTCCGGCGGCCTGCACGGCGTCGGCGTGTCGGTGACGAATGCGCTGTCCAAGCGCCTGGAAATCAGCGTCTGGCGCAAGGACGACAGCGGCAACGGCTTCCACCAGCTGGCGTTCGAGAACGGCGACCTGGTCGAGCCTTTGAGCTCCCAGCCCGCGCCGCGCGACGGCAAAAAATCCGGTACCCGCGTCACCGCCTGGCCGGACGCCAAATACTTCGATTCGCCGCTAATCTCCCAGGTCGAGCTGCAACGCCTGCTGCGCTCCAAGGCCGTGCTGCTGCCCGGCGTGAGCGTAACCCTGAACAACGCCAAGACCGGCGACTCCCAGACCTGGCAATACAATGAAGGCCTGCGTGGCTACCTGACCGAGGAACTGGCCCAGACCAGCTCCGGCGGCGCCACCCTGATCCCCCTGTTCGAAGGCGCGCAGTTCGCCGGCCCGGACGCCGAAGGCTTCGCCGAGGGCGAAGGCGCGGCCTGGGTGGTGGCTTGGACCGAGGAAGGCGCCGTGGTGCGCGAATCCTACGTCAACCTGATCCCGACCCCGAACGGCGGCACCCACGAATCGGGCCTGCGCGACGGCCTGTTCGGCGCGGTGAAGAACTTCGTCGAGATGCACTCGCTGCTGCCGAAGGGCGTCAAACTGCTGCCGGAAGACGTGTTCGCGCGCGCTTCCTTCGTGCTGTCGGCCAAGGTGCTGGACCCGCAATTCCAGGGCCAGATCAAGGAGCGCCTGAATTCGCGCGACGCGGTGCGCCTGGTCTCGACCTTCGCCAAGCCACCGCTGGAACTGTGGCTGAACCAGCATATCGACTTCGGCAAGAAACTGGCCGAGTTGGTAATCAAACAGGCGCAATCGCGCCTGCGCTCGGCGCAAAAAGTCGAGAAGAAAAAATCCTCGGGCGTGGCGGTGTTGCCGGGCAAGCTGACCGACTGCGAATCGTCGGAAGTGGGACGCAATGAGCTGTTCCTGGTCGAGGGCGACTCGGCGGGCGGCTCGGCCAAGATGGGCCGCGACAAGGAATTCCAGGCCATCCTGCCGCTGCGCGGCAAGGTGCTGAACTCCTGGGAGACCGACCGCGACCGCCTGTTCGCCAATAACGAGATCCACGACATCGCCGTGGCCATCGGCGTCGACCCGCACAGCGTGGGCGACACGCCGGATCTGACCGGTCTGCGCTACGGCAAGATCTGCATCCTCTCCGATGCGGACGTCGACGGCTCCCACATCCAGGTGCTGCTGCTGACCCTCTTCTTCCGCCACTTCCCGGCGCTGATCGAGCAAGGCCATATCTGCGTGGCGCGTCCGCCGCTGTACCGCGTCGATGCGCCGGCGCGCGGCAAGAAGCCGATCCAGAAGCTGTACGCGCTGGACGACGGCGAACTGGTGGCCATCGAGGACAAGCTGCGCAAGGACGGCTTGAAAGACGGCAGCTGGTCCATCTCCCGCTTCAAGGGCCTGGGCGAGATGAACGCCGAGCAGCTGTGGGAAACCACCATGAATCCGGACACCCGCCGCCTGCTGCCGGTGGCGCTGGGCGACTTCGGCCACTCCGAATCGGCCGCGCGCTTCAATATGCTGATGGGCAAAGGCGAAGCCGCCGCCCGCCGCGCATGGATCGAGGAACACGGCAACGAAGTGGAAGCGGACATCTGATCCGGGCATCTAATCAAGACAAGTATTCACAATGACTCAAGCAAACCTCTTTGACGAAGCAACGCCCGCCCAGCCGGGCGGCCCGGGCGATGGCGGCGAATCGCTGACCCTGTCCACCTTTGCCGAACGCGCCTACCTCGATTACGCCATCTCCGTGGTCAAGGGCCGCGCCCTGCCCGACGTCTGCGACGGCCAGAAGCCGGTGCAGCGCCGCATTCTGTATTCGATGAATGAGCTGGGCCTGAGCGCCACGGCCAAGCCGCGCAAGTCCGCCACCGTGGTGGGCGATGTGCTGGGCAAGCTGCACCCGCACGGCGACCAGTCGGTGTACGACGCGCTAGTGCGCATGGCGCAGGACTTTTCGCTGCGCTATCCGCTGATCGACGGCCAGGGCAACTTCGGCTCGCGCGACGGCGACGGCGCGGCGGCGATGCGATACACCGAGGCGCGTCTGACGCCGATCTCGCGCCTGCTGCTGGACGAGATCGACCAGGGTACGGTGGACTTCCAGCCCAACTACGACGGTTCGTCGGAAGAACCGAGCCTGCTGCCAGCGCGTCTGCCGATGGTGCTGCTGAACGGCGCATCGGGCATCGCCGTGGGCCTGGCGACCGAAATCCCTTCGCATAATCTGAGCGAGGTGGCGCAAGCCGCCGTGGCGCTGATCCGCAATCCGAAGATGGAGCATGCGGAACTGATGTCCTTCATTCCAGGTCCGGACTTCCCGGGCGGCGGCCAGCTGATTACGCCGCCGACCCAGATCATGGACATGTACGCCTCCGGCCGCGGCAGCATGAAGGTGCGCGCGCGCTGGAAGATCGAGGAACTGGCGCGCGGCCAGTGGCAGGCCGTGGTGCACGAGCTGCCGCCCGGCACCTCGGCGCAAAAGGTGCTGGAAGAGATCGAAGAGCTGACCAATCCCAAGGTCAAGATGGGCAAGAAGGCGCTGTCGCCGGAACAGCTGGCGTTGAAATCGCTGATCCTGGGCGCGCTCGACACCATCCGCGATGAATCCGGCCGCAATGCGCCGGTGCGCCTGGTATTCGAGCCGAAATCGAAGAACCAGGACCAGACCGAATTCATGCTGATGCTGCTGGCGCATACCTCGCTGGAGACTTCGGCGTCGATGAATCTGGTGATGATCGGCGGCGATGGCCGCCCACGCCAGAAGGGCCTGGGCGACATCCTGCAGGAGTGGATCGACTTCCGCTTCGGCACCGTCACCCGCCGCACCCAGTTCCGCCTGAACAAGGTGGACGACCGCATCCATATCCTGGAAGGCCGCGAGACCATCCTGCTGAATATCGATGAGGTGATCCACATCATCCGCAACTCGGACGAGCCGAAAGCGGCGCTGATCGAACGCTTCAAGCTGTCGGATCGCCAGGCCGAAGACATCCTGGAAATCCGCCTGCGCCAATTGGCGCGCCTGGAAGCGATCAAGATCCAGCAGGAGCTGGCCGAACTGCGCAAGGAAAAACAGACCCTGCAGGATCTGCTGGACAATCCATCGTCGATGAAGCGCCTGATCATCAAGGAAATCGAAGCCGATGCCAAGACCTATGGCGACGCGCGGCGCACCCTGATCGAAGAAGCGCAGAAAGCCGTGGTCGAGCAGAAGGTGGCGGACGAACCGGTCACGGTCATCATCTCCGAAAAAGGCTGGGTGCGCGCACGTACCGGCATCGGCCACGATCCGGCCCAGTTCAACTTCAAGGCAGGCGACTCGCTGTATGGCGCGTTCGAGTGCCGCACGGTCGACACCCTGCTCGGCTTCGGCGACAACGGCAAGGTCTATTCCGTGCCAGTGGCCGCGCTGCCGAACGCGCGCGGCGACGGCGTCCCGATCACCACCCTGGTCGACCTGTCCGGCGGCGCGCGCCTGCTGCACTACTTCGCCGGTCCCGCCACCACCCAGCTGCTGCTGGCCTCCGACAGCGGTTTCGGCTTCATCGCCAAGGCTGGCGACATGGTCAGCCGTCTGAAAGGCGGCAAGGCCTTCGTCACCCTGGATGAAGACGCCAAACCGCTGCCGCCAACCGTGGTGGCCGACGGCACCAACGCCATCGCCGTCATTTCAGAGAAGGCGCGCCTGCTCGTCTTCGGCATGGACGAGATGAAAGTGCTGTCGAACGGCGGCCGCGGCGTCATCCTGATCGACCTCGATGACAAGGAAAAGCTGGTTGCCGCCCGCGCCATCAGCCAGAAAGGCGTGATCGTGCAAGGCATCGGCAACGCCAGCAAAGCCAAGGAAGAGCGTATGGGCGTCAACGCCCTGCAAGAGCACATCGGCAAGCGTGCCCGCAAAGGCAAAGCCATGCCGACCCGCATCAAGCCCACCGGCCTGCTACCCATCACCTAAGGCCATTTGCGCCAAATCAAACAATGTCCCACCCTGGTGTCAGGCACTGGAGTCGGACATTTCCTGATCTAAATCAAAGAATGTCCGACCTTAGTGCCTGACACCAGGGTGGGACATTTGTTGATTTGGATCAGACTTTCTTCATTTTGAGGGGCGGCTGTAGAGGTCGATGGTGGCGCTGATGGCGTCGGCGCAGACGGCACAGAAGGATTCGCTGCGGTCGAACATCAGGCATTGCTGCTGGCTGCGGTAGTAGCCGGTGGCTTCGTAGTTGGCGCCTTCAAAAGCGCCGACTTCATGCTTGTGGGGGGCTTTGCTGAATAATGCATTGGTCCAGGCCAGGTCGTCCTTGAATAGCTTGCTCATCTCGGATTCGGGGCGGTTGGCTTTGCGCAGCTCGGCACGCGTTTTCTGGTAGGCGCGCGAGTGCTCTTCGTATTCGGCTTTGGGCCAGGGCGTCGGTAATACCGCGCCGGGTTTCACGAATTTCTTCCATTTGACGTTCGCAGGGTCGCGCAGGGCGGTGACGTTCGGCTCCCAGGGTTCGCTGCGCTCGCCGCCCGTGGCGTAGGCGACGGGCGAAGTGTAATACTCGTCGGCCAGGCCGGCGAAGTGGTGGCCGAATTCGTGTACGAAGAGGTAGTTGGCCCAGTCGCTGTTGGCGGCGGCGGTGCTGAACTGGCCGTAGATGCCACCGCCGCCATAGGTGTCGTTGTTGACCAGGATTTCGATGAACTCGTATGGCGCGTGCTGGGCGATGTCGCGCAAGGCGCGGTTGTCGGTGGTGAGCACGTAACGTTCGCTGCCGAAGATGTCGTAGCGCGTGCCGAGCGCGGAGGCGTGGTGCACATTGGTCGAGGGGCGGCTGACGCCCGATTCCTGGGTCGGCACGGCCAAGCCCCAGACGTTGAAGTCCCCTGCCCTTTCCTTGAAGGGGCTGACCGTAAACAGGTAGTCGGCCAGGCGGCGCGCGGTCTGTTCGAATTTGGGCAGGTCGGCCTTGGTGTAGCCGTCGCCCAGGATCAGCAGATCGACCTTCTGCGGCGAGGGGCCGCTCACGCGCAGCGGGATGGGCTTGGCGGGTGCGGGCTCCTGCTTGCGCACCACGTCCAGGGCGTCGGTGTCGACGTCCACGCTCCAGGCGATGGAGAACTGGTTGCGTTCGTCGCGCTTGAGGATGCGCACGCGTACCGGCTGCTCCGGCTTGGGAAAACGCACCGATTCGCTGAAGCCGCGATTGGCCTTGCCCGCTTCGTCGGTGCTGCGCCATTCGCCGAAAATGGTGGAGAAGCCGCGCGAGTACAGCAGCTGGCCGGTTTTCGCATCCACCACTTCCACCTTGTTGATGCCGCGATCCGTGTCGTCCACGGTGCGCGACATATCGCCCGGCCATGGCAGCGGTTCGATCACCACGCGTTCCATGGCGTAATGCTCGGACAGGGCATTGCCGCTGTGGAGGTAGTCGATGCGGACGGTGGCGGGTTGCGCTGGCGCGGCGATGGCGGCGCAGCTGGTCAGCGCCAGCGCGGCGGCGATGCCGGCACGGGCGAAGGCGGAAAACGGCATAAGGTCTCCTGGGTAGAAAAGTCTGCCGGCTATTCTAGCCCAGAGCGCCTTATTTATAGCGGTATAGCGGGTACTGTATTTCGATGGGGCGGATGTCGAGCCGCATATTGAGGATGGAGTAGGCCTCCGCCACCGAGGACGAGTAGCCGACGCTGTCGCCGGTTTTGCTGAACCTGAATTCGAAGCCCAGTTCATGCAGCGGTTCGGATGGGTGGCCGATGGCGATGCCGACCGCTTCCTTCTGCGCGTTGTCGATCAGTTTTTCCATCAGGTCGATGACGGCGTTCGGTCCCAGGATGTCGGCCGTGAAGATGGGCATGTTCAGGCTGGGGCGCGCCGGATCGAGCAGGCCTTCGATCTTCTCCGACGAGGGAATGAAGCGGCGCTGGTCGATATCGTATTTGTCGCCGCGGTCCAGATAGCTCAGATTGACGCCGCTGACATTGAAGCCGATGGCCTTGGGGTCGGTGCTGGCCCGGGTCAGGTCGATCAGCAGCGCGCCCTTGTAGCCGATGATTTCCACCTGGCGCTTGCTGTCGATGACCATGGCGGTGTTTTCGTCGATGCCCAGGCCCAGCTTATAGCCCTTTTTCAGCATGGCTGGAATCATGCGCGCAAAGCGGCCGCGCGTGAGCAGGTGCTGGTCGATGAAGATATCGTCGCCGATAAAGCCCAGCCCCGGCGCGATCTCGCGGCCTTCGGTGACGCCGCTGCGCAAGGTGCTGAAGACGGTTTTCACCTCGTAGAACATGGTGCTGCTCATGATCGCGGCACCGGCGCTGGTGCCGGCCACCACGCCGCCGCGCCGGTACACATCCCACACGGCGTCGAGCAGGGCGCTGCGGCTGCCGTCGGCGCGGACCATGGCTTGCGTGATGCGCGCCTGGTCGCCGCCGGAGAAATACACCCCGCCGGCTGAGCGCACCGAGGCGGCCAGCGCCGCATCCTCGGCCACTTTGCGGAAGTCGCTGCCTTCCAGCTTGACCGCCAGCGGCACCAGGAAGGCGTCCGCGCCATGCTGGTTCAGGCGGCCCACGATGAACTGGCCGGAGCGCGCCGGATTGGCCGCCGCCGAGGGGAAGACGGCGATGCGCGCGCCCTTGCCGCCCGCCAGCTGCACGATGCGTTGCCAGACCGGCGCATTGTCGCCGCGCAGGGCACCGCCGATGATGACCAGCGAACCTTTCGGCGTTTCCGCCGCCTGGGCGCCGCCGCCCATGAGCGGCATGGCCGCCAGGGCGAAATGCATGAGGAGTTTGCGCAGCGCCAGCATGGTTCAGCCTTTATTTATAACGGTACAGCGGTTGCTGCAGCTGGATGGGGCGGATGTCCAGGCGCAGCTTGAGCACTGAATACGCTTCCGCTTCGCTGGAGGTGTAGCCGACGCTGTTCAGGGTTTTGCTGAAGCGGAATTCAAAGCCCAGGTCCGGATACGGGTCGCGCGGGTTGCCGAAGGCGATGCCGATGGCTTCCTGCTGGGCGTTGTCGATCAGGTTGCCCATCAGGTCGAGCACCGCGTTATTGCCCAGGATATCGTTGGTGAACACGGGTTCGCGCATATCGGGCTGGTTCGGATCGAGCTTGCCGTCGGCCTTGTCCGGCGCCGGAGTGAAGGCGCGCGTCACCAGGTTGAACTTGTCGCCCCGGTCCAGGTAGCTGATGGCGGCATTGCTGATGTTGAAGCCTTTCACGCCGCGGTCGGTGATGGCGCTGGAGAGGTCGATCAGCAGCGCGCCGCTGTAGCCGATGATTTCCACATCGCGGTCGGAGTTGACCACCATGGCGCTGTTCTCGTCGATGCCCAGGCCGATGTGGTAGCCCTTTTTCAGCATCACGGGAATCATGCGCGCAAAGCGGCCGCGCACCAGCAAGTGCTGGTCGACGAAGACGTCGTTACCGATGAAGCCCAGGCCGGGAGCGATTTCGCGGCCATCGGTCACGCCCATCTTCAGCATGTCCAGCACCGGCTTGGCGTCGTAGAACATGGTGGTGCTCATGATGGCGGCGCCCGCGCTGGAACCGGCCAGCACGCCACCGCGGCGGTACGTATCCCAGATGGCGTCGAGCAAGGCGGAATGGCTGCCGTCCGCGCGCACCAGCGCTTGCGTGATGCGCGCCTGGTCGCCGCCAGCGAAGTAGATGCCGGCGGAGTTGCGGATCATTTCCACCAGCACCGGATCTTCGGCCGCCTTGCGGTAGTCGCTGCCGCTGTACATCACGCCAATCGGCACGAAGAAGGCGTCGGCGCCGTACTGATTGAGCTTGGCGATGGTGCTGTTGGCCGATTTTTCCGGGTTGATGGAAGCAGCGCCGAAAACGGCGATGCGCGCGCCCTTGCCGCCCGAGAGCTGCACGATGCGCTGCCACACTTCGGCATTGTCGGCGCGCAGGCCGCCGCCGATGATGACCAGTGTACCTTTCGGCGGCTGCACCACCGGCTTGGCCGGCGGCACCGCCGCTTTCACGGTCTTGGTGTTCTTCACGGCGGACGCCTCGGCGCAGCCTTGCAGGCCGAAACTGGCGAGCACGATCAGCGCAGTCGTGCCCAGACGTTTAAGCGATAAGAATAAAGAGTTCATGTTGCCCTTCCTGCACTGATAACTCTATTGCAAAAACTTTACACAAGCATGACAGCGCATCACTTGAATGCGTAGTTCGCGCTGGCATAGAAACGGCGTCCACGCGGATCGGTATAGCTTGGATCATAGCCCGAAAGGAAGTGGAATGCCTGGTTGGAGTACGGCGGGCTCTTGTCGAACATATTCTGGATGCCGGCGCGCAGTTTGAGCTGCTTGCTCCAGGCGTAGGAACCCGAGATATCCCACAGCGAATAGGCTTTCACGTGGTTAGCCTTGACCACGCTGCCATCGGTCGGGTTGATGGCCGAGTTCTGGTCTTCATAGCCCGAGGAGAAGCTGTTCGACAAGGTGGCCGAGAATGGCCCCTGGTCCCAGTCGAAGCTGACGGTGTGGCGCCAGCGCTGCACCACGCCTTCGGTGACGAAGCGGTTCAGGTTGGAGATGAAAGCGTCGCCCGGCGCGGTCTGGATCTTGGAGGCCAGCACATAGGTGCCGTTCAGGTGCGCGCCGAAGCGGCCCACGCCGGTGTGGATATTGTGCACGTCGACCACCAGGTCGATGCCGCTGGCTTTCTGCGCGCCGCGGTTTTCCTTGCGCAGGTCGATGTAGTCGATCTTGCCGTCTTCGTCGCGGTGCACCAGGGAACCGTACTTGGTCAGGTTGCCGAGGATGATGTCATCGCCGATTTCGCTGATCAGATTGGTGCGCTTGATATTCCAGTAGTCGGCGCTGACGGTCAGGTGCTGGCCCGGCTCCATCACGGTGCCCAGCGAGAACTGCTTGCTGCGTTCCGGCTTCAGGTTGACATTGCTGTAGCGGCGCGTGTTCCAGTTGTCAGCGCAGTCAGAGTAGTCGTTTTCCACCGTGGCGCAGTAGACAGGATCGGGCAGGGTCGCCGTGCTGCTGTACACCGTGGGGCGGTACAGCTCCGACATGGACGGGGCGCGGAAGCCGCGGCCCATCGAGGCGCGCACCAGCAGCGATTTATTCGGCGTGTAGCTCAGGCCCACTTTCGGGCTGAGGGCGCCGCCAACCTTCTGGTAGCGGTCGTAGCGGGCCGAAATCTGGGCCTGGATTTCCTTGGTGAAGGGCGCCAGCAGCTCGCCGAAGACGCCGACCACGCGGCGGCGGTCGCTGGTGGCCTTGCCACCTTCGGGTGCATCGTCGTTGTTGATGTTATTGCTCATCAGCAGGGCCGACGGATTGAAATCGGTGCGCTCGCGGCGCACCTCGCCACCCACGGCCAGCGACAGTTCGCCGCCCGCCAGGGTGGTCAGGGCGCGCGAGGCTTTCATATCGAGGCTGTCCATGGTGCCGCGCGCGCGGCGCACCACGTCGTTGACCTGGATGCTGTCGATCAGTGCCTGGCCTTCGGGGCTGGATGGGCCGAAGGGATTGATGCGGCCATCGGCGATGCCCTGCTTGAGTTCCTTGTACAGCAGGTAGCCGTGGGTATCCTTATCCTTCACGGTGTTGACGCTGTGGTTGAAGCCCACGTCGTAGTCCCAGCCGCCAAGCACGCCGCTGACGCCGAGCACATAGCGCTGGCCTTCGCTGGTCAGTTCACTGGTGCGGCGGCCCGCTTCGTTCAGGCGCACGCGCACTTCCAGTTCGCCCGCATCCTCCTCATCCAGGGTATCCAGGCCGGTATTGGCCAGTTGCGGGATCTTGCGGTAATCGATGGCGGCCGTGACGCGCGCGGCGGAACCGACGTAGTAGCTGCGCGAGCGGCTCAGCGCCACCTCGGCATAGGCCTGGGTATCGCTATTGATCTTGAAGACGCCGCGGCTCAGCAGGTTCTGCTTCTCGGTCTTGGGATACAGCTCGGTGTCGCCCATGTAATCGTAGGTGCAGGCATCCTGGCCACCGGTGCCGCCAGGCAGATACAGATTGGCCGGCGGACTGCATTTCGGGATGGCCAGGTTGATCATGCGGTTGGTGATCGGCTTGCCGTTCAGTTGGAAGCCGATCTCCTGCAGATGGTCGCGCTGGGCCGAACTCAGGCGGATGTTGCCCGGGCTGGTGAAGCTGGACAGCAGATGGCCCAGGCGCTGCGGCACCTGCAACTCGGAGACGAATTTGCGCTGCGAAGTGCTCAGGCGGTCGGTGCGCTGCGCATCGAACACGGCGAAGACGTTATAGCCATCATCCTGCAAGTCGCCAATGCCGCCGCTGATGGACACGGTGCGCTTGCCGGCGCCGCCCTCGTCGGTTTTCAGGCCGTAGGCATTCAGCTCCACGCCGCGGAAATCCTTGCGCGTGATGAAGTTGATCACGCCGCCGATGGCGTCGGTGCCGTACAGCGAGGAGGCGCCGTCCAGCAGCACTTCCACGCGCTGGATGGCGGCCGCCGGAATATTGTTCAGGTCCACGCCGGTATCGTCGCCGGGCGAGGCGAAATTGGCCATGCGGCGCCCGTTCAGCAGTACCAGGGTGGAGGAGGTGCCGATGCCGCGCAGATTGGCGCTGTTGAAGCCGCGCTGGTCGCCGCCCACATTGATGCTGGCGCCGTCGGTCAGGCCGCCCACGTTGGCGCTGATGCGCGTCATCAGTTCAGCCGCCGTGGTGACGCCGGTCTTGTCGATTTCGGCACGGGTGATCACCTGCACCGGCAGCGGGGTTTCGGACTCGATCTGCTTGATGGCCGAACCGGTGATTTCCACGCGCGGCAGGACGGGCGCATTCTGCGCCTGCACGCCCTGGGCCAGCAGGCCGGCGGCGACGCCCGCGCCGAGCGCCAGGCGCACCGACAGGGTCAAAGTGGAAAGAGGTAAGTGCTTGCTGCCTTGCTGCGGGTGTGGCTTGCTCATTCGGTCAATCCCCATTTTTTATTGTAGAAGTACTTATTATCGCTTGCTTAGCGCTTGCCATAAAGGTAAGTGGCGATCACCTCCGTTAACTGGGCTGCTTTTTCCACATTGCCGCGGTTCGACACCATCAGCGCCGCAGCCAGCGCCTCGATCACGGCCAGGGCCGTGCTGCTGCTGCTGGGCAGCACCGGATGCACGCTTTGCGCGCACAGCAGATGGTCGGCCAGCGCCGCCAGCGGCGAGGCCGGCGAATCCGTCAGCGCCACGATGGCGGCCTTACGGTCCCTGGCAAAGCTGGCCAGGCGGCAGCAGTCAACGGTATAGCGCGGGAAGGAGATGGCCACCACCACGTCCTTCTCCGAGATATTCACCAGATGGCCGGCGGCCACCTCCGATCCTCCTATGCCCACCACCTCCACCACATGCGCGCAGAAAGGCTGCAGGTGCTGCACCATGGCGCCCGCCAGATGCGAGGACAGGCCGAAACCCATCACATACACGGTGCGAGCCTTGGTCAGCTTGCGCACCACGGCTTCGATCTGGGGCTGGGCCAGATTGCTGGCCGTGGTGGTGATATTGGCGAGCGCGTATTCGAGCGACTCGGCCACCGGCGAGGTGCGGCGGCGCTGTTCGATGGAGCTGCGCAGTTTTTCCACCGGCTGCAGCACTTCCTGCAGGGTGTCGGCCACGGCGCCGCGCATGGCGGCGTAATTGCGAAAGCCGATGTCGCGCGCGAAGCGGCTGACCGTGGCGGTCGAGACCTTGCAGCTCTCGGCCAGTTCCTCGATGCCGAGCGCGGTCACGCGCATCTGATGGCGCAGCAGATAGTTCGCCAGCGTTTTCTTGGTGTGGGAAGAACCGTCGTCGGCCAGCACGCGCAGCAGCAGCCGGCCCAATGCCGAGTGGGCGAAAGCCACTTCAGGCGAGGAAGCTTCGGCGGCGATGGATGGTTTCATTACTCTCCCGGCACTGCATGCATGTAAATCGATTTACAGAATTTACGGTGGCGAAAAAATCAACTAGATCCGACTTTACGCACATCATGCGCAAAACTCAATATTTTTCTGCAGGAATATTTACATCAATTTACTTTGTGAAAATCGTGCTACATAATGGGGCGAAATTTCCACCGCGGCGCCAACACAGGGCAACCCATGCAAGCACACACACATCCGATTTCGGCGCCGCACAGCAGCGCCAGCTATGCGCTCCACAGCTTCCACTTCGGCACGCCCGGCCAGGGCAAGAAGGTGTATATCCAGGCCTCGCTGCATGCCGACGAGGTGCCGGCCATGCTGGTGGCCCAGTTCCTGCGCAAGCGCCTGATCGCACTGGAGGCCGAGGGCAAGGTGCGCGGCGAAATCATCCTGGTGCCGGCCGCCAATCCCATCGGCCTGGCGCAGGCCGTGCACGGCGCGCCCTTCGGCCGCTTCGAGCTGGCCAGCGGCATCAATTTCAACCGCGGCTTCAAGCATGTGGCCGACGAACTCAAACAATCGCTGGCCGGCCTGCTGGGCGGCGATGCGCAGGAAAACATTGGCCTGGTGCGCGCGCATGCGCGCCAGTCCATCGCGCGCTGGCAACCGGCCAGCGATGCCGAAACGCTGAAAAAGCATCTGCTGGACATGGCCATCGATGCCGACTTCGTGTTCGACCTGCATTGCGATAACGAAGCCACGCTGCATATCTACGCCGGCACGCCCTTGGCGCCGGCCGTGGCGCCGCTGGCGCGCCTGATGGGCGCCCAGGCCGTGCTGCTCTCGCTGGCCGCCGGCGGCGAACCTTTCGACGAAGCCTGCAGCCGCCTGTGGTGGGATCTGCAAAGCCATTTCGGCTCCGCCACGCCGATTCCACCATCCTGCATGGCGGTGACGGTGGAACTGCGCGGCGAGATGGACGTGCACTACGAGCTGGCCGAACGCGATGCTGAAGCCCTGCTCTGCTACCTGACCCTGAACGGCGTGATCGACGGCGATGCGGCCGGCGTAGCCGCCGCCCTGCCCGCGCCGCTGTGCGCCATGACGCCGCTGGAAGGTTCGGAACCTATCATCGTGCCGCATGCGGGGGTGCTGGTCTACCACCGCCAGCTGGGCGAACGCCTGAAGGCCGGCGAGGTGGTGGCCGACGTGATCGATCCGGTGAGCGGCCATACCACGCCGCTGCGCTGCACGGTGGATGGCATCTTCTACGCCCGCACGGCGCACCGCCATGTGCTGCGCGGCTGGAACGTGGGCAAGGTGGCGGGGGTGCAGGCTTACCGCGCCGGCGACCTGCTGAGCCAATAAGGCGAACTGCCAAGGACTCGCATGAAAAAATTCAAACTGCCCAATACCTTTGTCCTGCTGTTCGCCATTCTGGCCCTGATCGCGCTGGCGACCTGGCTGGTCCCCGGCGGCAAATACGATACCCATCTGGTCAACGGCAAGCAGCTGATCGATCCGGCCTCCTTCCACTATATCGACAGCAAGCCGCAGGGACTGGCGGCACTGATGATGGCGCCCATCAAGGGCTTTGCCGAGGCGGCGCTGATCATCGGCTTCGTGCTGATCGTGGGCGGCGCCTTCGCCGTGCTGCAAAAAACCGAAGCCATCGACGCCCTGATCAAGTCCATCGCGCGCGCCCACAGCCATTCGCGCTTCGTGCGCGCGGCCCTGATTCCGGTCTTCGTCACCATGTTCTCGCTGGGTGGCGCCACCTTCGGCATGAACGAGGAAGCGATTCCCTTCATCCTGATCTTCGTGCCGCTGGCGCTGGCGCTGGGCTATGACTCGGTGGTGGGCGTGTCGATTCCCTTTGTCGGCTCGCAGGTCGGCTTTTCGGCCGCCTTCCTCAATCCCTTCAATGTCGGCATCGCCCAGGGCATCGCCGGGCTGCCGGTGTTTTCCGGCATGGCTTACCGCATCATCGTGTGGGTCATCGCCACCGCCGTCACCATCGTCTTCCTGATGTGGTATGCGGCGCGCATCAAGCGCCATCCCGAGAAAAGCCCGACCTGGGTGCTGGACTGCGAAAAGCGCAAGGAACAGCAGCTCGACCTGAGCGGCTTCAGCGGCATGACCCTGCAGCACCGCCTGGTGCTGTGGATCTTCGTCGCCACCCTGGGCGCCATGGTGTTCGGCGTGGTGCAGTTCGGCTGGTATATCGAGCAGATCGCCGCCCTGTTCCTGAGCATGGCCATCCTGGTCGGCATCGTCGGCCGCCTCGGCACCGACGAGATGGTGGCGTCCTTCCTGCAGGGTGCGCGCGATCTAGTGACCACGGCGCTGGTGATCGCGCTGGCGCGCGGTACCATGATCCTGGCGCGCGATGCCAATATCATCGACAGCATGCTGCACGGCCTGATGCCCCTGGTGCAGTCTTCCAGCCCGGTGTTCGCGGCGCAGAAGATGTTCCTGATCCAGTCTGTGATCAACTTCTTCATCCACTCCGGCACCGGCCAGGCCGCGCTGACCATGCCGATCATGGCGCCGCTGGCCGACCTGGTGGGCGTAACGCGCCAGACTGCCATCCTGGCCTACCAGTTCGGCGAGTTCACCACGCCCATGATCCCCACTTCCGGCATCACCGTCGGCGTGCTGGCCCTGGCGCGCATTCCCTGGCTGACCTGGGCGCGCTGGATGGTGCCGCTGCAGCTGATCTACCTGGCGCTGGCCCTGCTGCTGCTTATTCCGCCTTGCCTGATGCAATGGCAGTAGCCTGATCCTGGTAAATGGTGGGGAAATAGCGCTCCATCAGCGTCGCCGGCCGGGCCGGCGGCGCAAAGCCATACTGCGCGTACAGGCCGTGCGCATCGGAGGTGGCCAGCATGAAGCGGCGCAGCCCCTGCAGATCGGGATGGGCCAGCACCGCCTCTATCAGCTGCTTGCTGTAGCCCTTGCCGCGCTGCGCGGGCAGTACGAACACATCGGCCAGATAGGCGAAAGTGGCGCGGTCGGTGGTGACGCGGGCGAAAGCGATCTGGCTTCCATTCAGATAGCCGCCAAGACACAGGGAGTTGGCCAGCGCGCGCTCCACCGTGGCGCGCGGAATATCCCTGGCCCACGCCGTCTGTTCGCTGAGGAAGCGGTGGATCAGGCCGATGTCGAGCAGGGCCGGATCGTCGCTGATCTGCAGCCGGCTCATGGCGTCTGCTTCAGATATTGCGGCGGCAGCGCGGTGGCGTCCTCCTCCGATTGCCAGACCACGGACTGGATCCACCAGCGTTCGCCATCGCCCACCAGCTGGATGCTGCTCAAGCTGCGGCGGAAAGGCGCGGCGTCGCCGCGCTCGTGCTTGACCTCATAACTGCTCAGCACATGGGCCATCTGTCCGTACTGGTCGACCTGGCGCCGCATCTCGGTCTGGTAAAAGCCTTCCTTGCCAAAGTAGTTCACGCTGCCGCCGATGTATTCCTCCACCGTGACCATGCGCGACACCAGCTTGCCGCTCTCCTTGTCGCGGCGCAGGGAGATCAGACGCGCATCGTGGCGGAACAGGGTGCGCAGGCGATTCCAGTCGCGCGGCTGCCCTTTGCCGCCGGACATGGTCTGGTAATAGGCGTCCACCAGGCTGTCGATGCTGTTCACATCGGACGGCATCGGCTGGGGCGGGCGGTAGCCCCAGGCCACGCTGGCCGCCGCCACCGCCGCCAATGCCATCAGCAGCAAGGTATACATAATCTTCTTCATCCGCTTCGCTCTCCTCTTGCCTGAATTTCTACGCAATATTACCGAATCAGCAACTCATTGTAGCGCAGTGGCCGCGCCAATAGCCTTCCGCAAGCCAACCTTGTTTATAATCAGTTCAAGTACAACCGGACCTCCATCATGACTGCACAACTCTCCAAGAAGGGCGAAGCCTGGTCGGCGCGCTTTTCCGAACCTGTTTCCGACCTCGTAAAACGCTATACCGCCTCGGTCTTCTTCGATAACCGCATGGCCAAAGCCGATATCCAGGGCTCGCTGGCGCATGCCGAAATGCTGGCGGCGCAAGGCATCATCCCGGCCGCCGACCTGGCCGAAATCCAGCGCGGCATGGCGCAGATCTCGCAGGAGATCGAAGCCGGCCAGTTCGAATGGCTGCTGGACCTGGAAGACGTCCACCTGAACATTGAAAAACGCCTGACCGAGCTGGTCGGCGATGCCGGCAAGCGCCTGCACACCGGCCGCTCGCGCAACGACCAGGTGGCCACCGATATCCGCCTGTACGTGCGCTCGGCCATCGACGACATCAGCGCCCTGCTGCACCAGCTGCGCACCGCCCTGACCGACCTGGCCGAGAAGAACGCCGATACCATCCTGCCCGGCTTCACCCATATGCAGGTGGCGCAACCGATCACCTTCGGCCACCATATGCTGGCCTATGTCGAAATGTTCGGCCGCGACGCCGAGCGCATGGCCGACTGCCGCAAGCGCGTCAACCGCCTGCCGCTGGGCGCGGCCGCGCTGGCCGGCACCACCTTCCCCATCGACCGCCTGCGCGTGGCGAAAACCCTGGGCTTCGACGACGTTTGCCACAACTCGCTGGACGCCGTCTCCGACCGCGACTTCGCCATCGAATTCACGGCCGCCGCATCGCTGATCATGATGCACGTCTCGCGCATGTCCGAAGAGCTGGTGATCTGGATGAGCCCACGCGTGGGCTTCATCGATATCGCCGACCGCTTCTGCACCGGCTCGTCCATCATGCCGCAGAAGAAAAACCCCGACGTGCCGGAACTGGCGCGCGGCAAGACCGGCCGCGTCTACGGCCACCTGATGGGCCTTCTGACCCTGATGAAGGGCCAGCCCCTGGCCTATAACAAGGACAACCAGGAAGACAAGGAACCGCTGTTCGACACCGTCGACACCGTGGTCGACACCCTGCGCATCTTCGCCGACATGGCCGGCGGCATCAGCGTCAAGCCGGACGCCATGCGCGCCGCCGCGCTGCAAGGCTATGCCACCGCCACCGACCTGGCCGACTACCTGGTGAAAAAAGGCCTGCCCTTCCGCGACGCCCACGAAGCCGTGGCCCACGCCGTACGCGCCTGCGATACCCTCGGCTGCGACCTGGCCGACCTGTCGCTCGAGCAGCTGCGCACCTTCTCGCCGCTGATTGGCGACGACGTGTTCGCCGTGCTGACGCTGGAGGGCTCGGTCGCCGCGCGCGACCACGTCGGCGGCACCGCGCCGAACCAGGTGCGCGCCGCCATCGCCCGCGTAAGGAGCCAGCTCGCCATGTAAATACAGCGGCACACCGTCACGCGGCATCACAAAGCATTTACCCGAACCTGGGCGCCAACGCAGCGCCCCTTAGAAGAGGATGGAGGAGACAAGAATGTTCATGCCAGTTTCGCGGGCAATCGATACACTCAACGACAAGGTGGCAGCGGCCGTTTCCTGGGCGCTGCTGCTTGCCGTCATCATCTGCACCGGCAATGCGCTGATACGCTACGCCTTCAACGCCAGCTCCAACGCCTGGCTGGAAATCCAGTGGTATCTGTTCGCCGCCGTCTTCATGCTGGCCTCCAGCCACACCTTGCGGCGCGACGAGCATGTGCGCATCGACGTCATCGCCGGCCGCTTCTCCAAACGCACCCAGGTCTGGATCGACCTGTTCGGCTTTGTGTTTTTCCTGATGCCGATCTCGCTGATCATCCTGTACTACGGCGTGCCCTTCGCCCTCGAGTCTCTGCGCAGCGGCGAGATGTCCAGCAATGCCGGTGGCCTGATCGTTTGGCCGGCCAAGATCCTGGTGCCGGTCGGCTTCATTCTGATGGTTCTGCAGGGACTGTCCGAGATCATCAAGCGCATCGCCTTCCTCAACGGGAAGCTCGACGCCAGCGCCTTCTCCAAGCAGGTCGCCACACCCGAAGAGGAAATCGAGGCGATCAAGGCTGCCAACAAGATGAACTGAAATCTCTGACAAGAACGGACAATAAAAGATATGGAAGCTTTCATCATTGCGAACATCGCGCCCATCATGTTCGGCGCGCTGGTGGTATTCCTGCTGTCGGGCTTTCCGGTGGCCTTCTCGCTGGCGGCCAACGGCCTGTTCTTCGGCCTGGTGGGCATCGAGCTGGGCCTGCTGAAACCCGAGCTGCTGCAGGCGCTGCCCAACCGCATCTACGGCATCATGGCCAACGACACCTTGCTGGCCATCCCCTTCTTCACCTTCATGGGCCTGATCCTGGAACGCTCGGGCATGGCCGAGGACCTGCTCGACACCATCGGCCAGTTGTTCGGCCCGATCCGCGGCGGCGTGGCGTACGCAGTGATCTTTGTCGGCGCCCTGCTGGCGGCGACCACCGGTGTGGTGGCAGCCTCGGTGATTTCCATGGGCCTGATCTCGCTGCCGGTGATGCTGCGCTATGGCTATGACCGCAAGCTCGCCTCGGGCGTGATCGCCGCATCGGGAACGCTGGCCCAGATCATCCCGCCCTCGCTGGTGCTGATCGTGATGGCCGACCAGCTGGGCCGCTCGGTGGGCGATATGTATAAAGCCGCCTTCGCGCCCGGCCTGCTGCTGACGGCCATGTATGCCGGTTATGTGCTGGCGGTGTCGATCTTCCGCCCGGCATACGTGCCGGCGCTGCCGCCCGAGGCGCGCAATCTGCGCGAACCGAACGGCAAGAGCGGCGTGGTGTCGCTGCTGGTGCTGGCGGCCGGTTCGGTGGCGGCAGCGTACGTCTTTGCCCATTTCTACGCAGCCGCGCATCCGGCTACGGCGGCGGACGAGGTGGGCATCTTCGCTGGCGGCGTCGGCATCCTGGGCGCCTATGCCCTGGCGCTGGCCAACCGTTACCTGAAACTGGGCCTGCTCTCGCGCATGGCCGAGAAGGTGGTGTTCGTGCTGATTCCGCCGCTGGCCCTGATCTTCCTGGTGCTGGGCACCATCTTCATCGGCCTGGCCACGCCGACCGAGGGCGGCGGCATGGGCGCCATGGGCGCCATCATCCTGGCGATTGCCAACCGGCGCCTGTCCTGGAGCCTGCTGGTACAGGCCATGAATTCGACCACCCGCCTGTCCTGCTTCGTGATCTTCATCCTGATCGGCTCCACCGTGTTCGCCCTGGTGTTCCGCGGCGTGAATGGCGACCTGTGGGTCGAGCACCTGCTATCGAGCCTGCCGGGCGGCAGCACGGGCTTCCTGATCGTGGTCAACATCATGTTCTTCCTGCTGGCCTTCTTCCTCGACTTTTTCGAGCTGGCCTTCATTCTGGTGCCGCTGGTGGGGCCGGTGGCCGACAAGCTGGGCATCGACCTGATCTGGTTCGGCGTGCTGCTGGGCGTGAATATGCAGACCTCCTTCATGCATCCGCCGTTCGGCTTCGCCCTGTTCTATCTGCGCTCGGTGGCGCCGAAGGAGGTGAAGACTTCGGAAATCTACTGGGGCGCCATTCCCTTCGTCTGCATCCAGGTGCTGATGGTGGCCCTGATCATCGCCTTCCCGAACCTGGTCTCGGTCGAGAAGAAAACCGATATGAAGGAACAGATCGAACTGAAGATCGAGGCCCCACCCGACTACGGCACCCCGCCGCCGGAAGAGAAGAAGGACGAGGAAGCGCCTCAGCTGAATTTCTCCAGCGATGTGGACAAGAAGTAAGCATGAACAGCGCGGCCCCGGCCGCGCTGTTTTGATTTACGGCCGGCATATTGCCAGCCTTGTTATGGCGATCTATGATGAAGTCAAGCCAGTTGCCAGAGTCCGGCCATGAAACCATCTTTAATCCTGGATGCCAATCGCCCGCTCATCCGTGAGATCGTGGGCCGCTTCCGCGCCAACAATCCCCGCGTCTTCGGTTCGACCCTGCATGGAAGGGATAAGGAGGGCAGCGATCTGGACCTGCTGGTAGACGTGCTACCAGGCGCCACGCTATTCGATCTCGGCAGCCTTCAACTGGAACTGGAAGAATTGCTGCAGATTCCTATTGATCTGCTCACTCCCGCCGAGCTGCCACCTGCCTTCCGCGCCGCTATTCTGGCAGAGGCGGAAGCAGTGTGAGTCAACTGCGCGCTGATGACTACCTGGCTCATATGAAGCAAGCCGCAGAAGATGCTTGCAACTTCACGTCCAGCTTGAGCAAGGCAGAGTTTCTTGCCGACCGGCGCACCCAGCAAGCAGTGAGCATGTGCTTGATTATCATAGGTGAAGCCGCTATCCGCCTGACGGCGGAATACCCGGCTTTCGTCGCACAGCATACGGCGCTGCCATAGCGCGGCATGCGGGGGATGCGCAACCGCATTACCCATGGCTATTTCGCCGTCAATCTCGACATCGTATGGGATACCGTTCAAACCGCCCTTCCGGAATTGCTTGCGGCAATGACCAGCAAGCAGACAGGAAAGGACTGAATCCGCATGCGGAGCCCATCCCTGAATTCAATGCGCAGCGATCTTCGACAGCACCGAGAAGGCGGCGCCGGTGTGCTCCTTTTCCAGGATCAGGGTCAGCTCGGTGTGGGTCGAGATGATGTTGACCAGATTGATCTTGTCCCAGGCCAGCTTCTTCAGGATGGCGTGGAAGATGCCGGGCGTGCGGTAGGAGTCCGGACGCAGATACAGCGTGACCGCGTTCAGGCTTTCCAGGCGCGCCAGCTGGCGTTCGCTGCGGAAGGCTTGCTCCACCAGCGGCGTCAGGCTGCGGCTGCAGATCACCATCAATTCGCTGATGCCGCGCGTGACGGTCAGAAACGTGCCGTGCTGCGCTTCGGCCAGCGTCAGCAGCTGGCGGTGACATGCATTACTGTAGTCCGACAGCGCAAAGGTGCATTCGACCAGGTCGGTGCGCGCAATCAGCTCGCCGGTGCGCTGGGTCAGCACGATTTCATCGTTGACCGCCTGCGGCAGGCGTTCGGCGACGCGGCGCAGCGCCATCACCACGGCGGCCTGGCCCACCGGCTTCCATAAATCGCTTTCGAGCTGCGGCTGCAGCTGGCGCGCCAGTTCCGATAGATTGATCAGACCCCGTCCCAGTCCTTCGCTGAGAAAGGGCGACTCTTTCACAATACGCTCAACTTTCGTAGATATGGAAAGCATGGCTTGACACCGCCCTTTGGGGGCAAGGCTCCGGTAATAGGCGTGGCGAGCCGGTTCCGCTGTTCACGGCACGGCGGCTATCCACCCCTGGTTGACGCGTAGACGCATACGGTCACCCTCGGGCGCAGGCCGTCAGGGACTGTTGCGGACTTTTGGAGGAACCGGGTGGCGGCGTTTACGCAGGCGGTGAATGCGCAGCCTGGCGCAGATTGGGGGGAATAACGCGTCGAACAGCTTGACCTGTTGGTTTCATGGTTTCTCGTCCCTGGTGGCGTTCATTGCGCTGTATTGTTGGGCGGAGCCCGCGCATTTATCGGTATGACAGCCGGTCGCAGTGCGCCGTTGTTCTGCAAATAGTGTAAAACGCAAAATTATGAAAAAGCAACCGAAGCATGCAGCCGAGCGCTCCAGAGTGTTGCGCCAAGCACGAATTTAGAGGACAAACTCCAGGCTGTGCGGCGAAGCCACAGCTGCGCGTATCGTGCGCCACGACGCCGTGTTTTTGTGTAGATGCTTGCGTCCATTTTTTTGATAAAAATGTCCGATCCATAACAGTTTTCGCCATTTCGACCAATTTTCCAAGATTTTTGACTTCGCCCGATCGAAGGGAATAAGGTGCGGCCTACCCGGATTTCCAACGTTGGAAAAAGCACCGGGGTGGCCATCCGGCAGCGTGCGGGCAGGTCACACCAGACACCCACATATCGAAAACCTTGGAGAAGAGATGAATCTACGTAAGACTCTGCTTGCCGCATCCATCGCTACCCTGCCGATGGTGCTATCTGCCGCGGTGCATGCCGCCCCTCAATCCGCGCCCGTGATGGCCGCCCCCGTCAGCGCCCAGTCGCCGCAACAGGTCGATGCCCTGTTCAGCAAACTGGCCGCGCGCCGCGGCAAGACCGGTCTGGATGCCGACCATGGCTACAAAGTCACGGTGCAGCATCCCGGCGTGACCGGCACGCGCATCACGCGCGCCAACCACACCTACAAGGGCTTGCGCGTGTTCGGTTCGGAAACCGTCATCGTCAGCAGCGATGCCGGCGAGATCCTGAGCGAATCGGCCTCCTACCTGCGCGACAAACTGAATGCCGGCAAGGACAGCAAATCCGGCTTCAACACCACACCGGCGCTGAACGCCACCGCCGCCATCGACCGCGTCACCAAGGAACTGGCCGCCAGCGGCTTGCACCATGTGCCGCCGAGCGCCGAGCTGCTGATCTACCCCGTGGTGAAAACCGTGCGCACCGCCGCCGCCGCCAACAAGGCGGAAAGCGTGCTCAACGCGCTGGACGTGCAGGACGTGGTGGATCACTACGAGCTGGCCTACCTGGTGCAGGTGCGCGCACGCCAGGACCAGCATCCGATCTACTACGATTACATCGTCAGCGCCAAAAACGGCGTGGTGCTGAAAAAATGGAAGGCACTGCAAACCGTGGCCGGCACCGGCAACAGCCAGTACAACGGCAGCGTGCCGCTCAACACCACGCAGTCGGGCTCCACTTTCAGCCTGAAAGACCCGTCGCGCGGCACCGGCGGCACTTACGGCAGCATGGCCATCACCAATGCCAACCACGGCACGTCGCCCGGCAGCGTGTACACCAATACCACCAACACCTGGGGCGATGGCCAGCAGTACAATGGCGGCAGCACCACCAACGCCAACGGCCAGACCGCGGCTGTGAACGCGATGTGGGGCTTGATGAACACCTACGACATGCACAAGAATGTGCTGGGCTGGCAGTCGCTGGACGGCCAGAACACCGCCACCTTCATCGCCGCCCACGTCAACACCTCCTACGACAACGCCTACTACGACAGCGGCTGCAAGTGCATGTACATCGGCGACGGCGGCAGCATGTTCAACAACCTCGGCTCGATCGACGTGATCGGCCACGAAATGGGCCACGGCATCACCGACGCCACTTCGGGCCTGATCTACGAGCAGGAGTCGGGCGGCCTGAATGAATCGTCCTCCGACATCGCCGGCGAGTCGACCGAAGCCTATGCACGCGGCGGCGGCACCGGCACCACCATCCCGGCCCTGAACGACTGGCAGATGGGCAAGGAGATCGCCAAGAACGGCCAGCCGCTGCGCTGGATGTGGAAGCCAAGCAAGGACGGCCGCAGCCCCGATGCCTGGAGCACCTCGATCAAGAACCTGGACGTGCACTACAGCAGCGGCCCGAATAACCGCATGTTCTACTTCCTGTCGCAAGGTTCCGAGTCCAGCTCCGGCAGCGAGAAATACAGCTCCTACCTGAACAAGCAGCCGCTGGCCATGACCGGCATCGGCATCGACAAGGCTTACCGCATCTGGTTCAAGGCCAACTCGACCAAGTTCACCCAGTCCACCAACTACGCGGACGCGCGCAACAAGGTGCTGCAATCGGCCGAGGAACTGTATGGCGTTGGCTCCAAGGAGGCGATTGCCGTGAAGCGCGCTTACGCGGCTATCAATGTGGGCGCCGACGTGGATGAAAACCCAGGACCGGGCACCGGCGTCAGCATCACCACCCAGCCGGCCAGCATCACCGTGTCGGCCGGCGGCACCGCCAGCTTCACCGTGGGCGCGTCCGGCGGCACCTCGCCGTACAGCTACAAGTGGTACCGCAACGGCAACCTGGTTGCCGGCGCCACTTCGGCCACCTACTCCTTCACCGCGCAGGCAGCGGACAATGGCGCCGTCTTCAACGCTACCGTGACCGATGCGGCCAATCCGCCCTCCACCGCCACCTCGAACAACGCCACGCTGACCGTGGGTTCCGGCGGCGGCGGCACCGAGCGCGTAACCAATGGCGGCTTCGAGAACGGCACCACCGGCTGGTCCGGCACCACGGGCGTGATCGGCGCCCACCAGGGCCAGTCGCCGTATGAAGGCACGCGCTTCGCCTGGCTGGGCGGCAATGGCTCCACCGCGACCGAAACGCTGACGCAGGACATCAACATCCCTGCCACCTCGACTTCGGCCACGCTGAGCTTCGCCCTGCATATCGACACCGCGGAAACCGAGAACGTGGTGTACGACAAGCTGGTGGTGAGCGTGAAGAACAGCGCCGGCACCACGCTGGGCACCCTGGCGACGTATTCGAACCTGAATCCGGCCGCCGGCTTCCAGATCCGCACCTTCAACCTGCTGCCCTACAAAGGCCAGACGGTGCGCCTGTCCTTCTCGATGACGGAAGACCAGTCGCTGCAGACTTCCTTCGTGGTCGATAAGGTCAGCGTGATCGCCAACTAAGCATCCGCATGAATGGCGGTTTCGCCTTGCAAGCCGAAGGCGGAGCCGCCAGCTCCTGTGGCGATTTACCACAGCATAAAAAACAATATTGCATTTTAATTATGATTGGTCTAAGGTAACGCTTCGCTTCCGCGTGCGGGTACTGGCTGTTGAACCTTTCTGATTGATTGCGATTTGACCGATGCTTACTCAGTCCTTGGGCTTGCCCCTGCCTTCATCCCCCTCCTTTCCGATCGCATCCGGCATGAGCTGAGTCGTGCTGTTGACCGACGCCATTCGCCGCTACTGGCAAGGCCAGGGCTTTGCGCGCCCCGCGCTACACGTACATCTGGCGCCCGGTGAACTCGCATGGCTGGAAAAGCGTGGCGGCCAGCCAGTGGCGGGAACGCCGGGCCGGCTGCCCCTGTCCACAGTGGATGGTCATTGGCAGGCGGCGCTGGCCGCGCTGCATGTTCTGCTGGACGAAGACGATCACAAACACCGGCTGCCGCTGGCAATCAGCATTGCCAGCCGCTGGTGTCCGGTGCTGATGGCGCCATGGAGCGATGCCTTGCTGCGCGAGCCGCAAGCCGGCCAGTATCTGCAAACCCAGATGGCAGCGCAGTATGGCGAGCAGGCGCGCGGCTGGCATGTCACGGCCGACGACGCGGCCTACGGCGGGCCGCGCCTGGTGTGCGGCATCGAGACGGCGCTGCTGCAAGGCTTGCGGGAGGCTGCCCGCGAACATGGCAGGCGCTGCCTGTCCATCGAGCCGCTACTCAGCGCGGCCTGGCAGCATATGGACAAAGCCGATACCCAGGCACTGGCCCTGCTCGAACCGGGACGCCTGCTGCTGGCCAGCAGCAGCAGGGGACGCATCCACGCCATCCATATGCAGCCCTGCAGCGGCACGTGGCTGCGCGAACTGCCGCAGGCATGGCAGCGCTGGACCTTGCGCCGCCCAGAACTGGCGCGCATCACGACAGTGGCGGTGCTGAATATGAGTTCCGAAGCGATAGCAGCGGAATTCCTGCCGGCCCAGGACGCGCTGTTCCGCATGCTGGACGCGCCAGGCCTGCCGGGATGGCAAGCGGGCGCCGCGCGCGCCAGGCAGGTGGCGGCATGCGCCTGAGCCGCCTGAATTTTCTGCCCAAACCGGTGCTGCCCGGCGCGTCTGCCATCGCCTTGTGCATCGCCGCCAGCCTGGTGCTGCTGCTCTCGGCACTGAACTGGATGGTCCAGCGGCAGGCCTTGGAAAAAATGGAACGGCAATTGGCCGATGCCGCCCCCAAACGTCCCGCGCAGCGGATTGCCCATCCAGCCCGCCAGCGCGAGCTGGAACAGCAGACCGAGGCCATGGTGGCGGCCGCGTACGAGCAGAATCTGTCGGCCGTTCGCCTGATGCGCCATATCCAGCCGCCACGCGACATGCCCGTCGCCCTGCTTGGCCTGGACCTGAACAGCCAGCGCGATGCGGAAAACCGCAAGGCCGGCCTATCCTCGGGCAGTGTGAAAATCAGCGTCGAGGCGGAGAGCTCGCCCGATATGCTGAACTACCTGGCCTACCTCAACGAACAGCCCATGTTCCAATCGGTCTATCTGATCAAGCATGAGATGGTTGAAGGCAGTACGGGGCGCCCTTATCACTTCCAGCTGGAGGTCAAATGGTCGCAGTGAAAAGCGCGCGCATCCTGCGTCTGCCGCTGCCCGCGCAACCAGCGGCCAGGGCCGACTGGGAAGCACGCCGCCTGCTGCGCCGCCTGGGCTGGCCCGCACTGCTGGCCGCGAGCTGCCTGGCCATGGCCGCCGCAGGATGGTGGCATGCCCAGACCATGGCGGCACAGCAGATGGCGCTGCTGACGCGCATCGCCGCAGCCAGCAGCAAGCCGGCCATACCGGCAAGCCCGCCGCAGGATACGGAGGAGCGTATCAAGCCCACGCAGGTCCACCTGCCGCCGCATGAGGCGCTTCCCGAACAACTGCAGCTGCTCATGCAGGCGGCGCGGGACAGCGGCATCTCGCTGGCAAAGGCCGATTACAAGCCGCAGCAGGAAGTCCGCGCCAATGTGCTGCGCTACCAGATCACGCTGCCCGTGAAGGCCAAGTTCTCCAATGTGCAGCTCTTTATCGTCAATGCGCTGCAAAGCATGCCGACGCTGACGCTGGAGTCGGTGACTTTCCGCCGCGAACGCATCGAATCGGGGACAGTGGAAGCGCGCATCCAGCTCGTCCTGCTGGTGCGCAAGACCATAACGCGATAAGAACAGCGTCGCTTTACGATGCGGCATTTGGCATAGAGAAGGAAATCGCAAAAATGCCGAACCGGCTATCCTGGATGCCTCTTTTCCGCCCAATCAGGAAGCATACTGGCGCAAAATAACTGATATCATGCTGCCCATTATTTACACAGGAGCGAGACATGAGCATCGGCGGAAAGACAATCGAAGAAGCACTGGCAAGCCTCTCCAATATGACGGCAGGCGCCCAGCCCATCGGCCGGGAGGAGCATCTTGAAAGGATAGCAAAAGCGCAGGAATACATGCGCGACAAGGGCTACGCCGCGATCTACGTCAATGCCGGCTCCAGTCTGCTCTATTTTACCGGCACCAAATGGTATCCCAGCGAGCGCATGGTCGGCGCCGTCATTCCCGCCTCCGGTCCGGTGCAATACATCGGCCCGGCCTTCGAGGACGGCACCCTGAAGGACTTCATGCTGGTGGATGGCAAGGTGAACTGCTGGGAAGAACACGAAAGCCCTTATGAGCTGTTCATCAATGTGCTGAAGAAGATGGGTATCATGCCGAATTCAGCACAATCACCACGAATCGGCATCTGCGAAAGCGCGCCCTTCTTCATCTTCGACGGCATCCGTCCGCTGGCCGAAGGCTATGCGCTGGAAAATGCGCGTCCGGTCACGGCCCACTGCCGCACGCGCAAATCGGCCGCCGAAATCGCACTGATGCAGCGCGCCATGGACATGACGCTGGCGGTGCATGTGGCGACGGCCAGCATGCTGCGCGAGGGCATGAAGACGGCCGAGGTGCAAGCGTTTATCGAACAGGCCCACCGTAAGGTCGGCGCAGCCGGTTCCACCTTCTGCATCGTGCTGTTCGGCGAAGCGAGCGCCTTCCCGCATGGCGTGAGCTATGAGCAGACACTGAAGCGCGGCGATGTGGTGCTGATCGATACCGGCTGCAAGCTGCACAACTACAATTCGGACATCACCCGCACCTATGTCTTCGGCGAGGCGAACGAGCGCCAGCGCAGCGTCTGGGCCAGCGAGAAAGCGGCACAGCGCGCGGCCTTTGAAACGGCCAAGCTGGGCGTGCCTTGCGAGGAAGTGGACCGCGCCGCGCGCCGCGTGCTGGAAGCAGACGGTTTCGGCCCCGGCTACAAGCTGCCCGGCCTGCCGCACCGCACCGGCCATGGCATCGGCCTGGACATCCACGAGTGGCCCTACCTGGTGGGCGGCGACAAGACGCCGCTGGACGTGGGCATGTGCTTCTCGAACGAACCGATGATCTGCGTCCCCGGCGAATTCGGCATCCGCCACGAGGACCACTTCTACATGACGGAGAGCGGCCCGAAATGGTTCACCGAACCGGCCCACTCCATCGACGATCCCTTTGGCGTAAAGCGTTAAGGAGCAAGATCAGGTGGCGCTTAAAGCGCGCACCGCGTTCTACGAAGGTCAGTCATACAGGAATACAGGTGCGCACAAAATACGCACCTGCCAAAACCTTACTTAGCGGTGACGGTGCCGCTATAGTTCAGGTCAGCGATTTCCTTGCTGGCCTCTTCTGCGCTGACCAGTTCAGGAATGACGTGCCCAACCATCACGCCCAGTTGCACGCGGGTGCGCACATACTTGACTTCACCGCGGTCCAGAACGAAGCTCAGTTTATTGGTCGCCTCGGTGCTGGCCTGGGCTTCGTGGTTGCCCGGCTTCGCGTCGATATAGAAGTAACTGCCGCGCTGCGAGGTGCCGACTGCCGTGCCATCCAGCAGGATCGCAGGCTGTACGGCGGCGCCCAGATAGCTGGTAGAGCGATAGAAGTAAATACGGCCCTGGTCCGCACTCAGCTTGGGCGCTGCGGCTTCAGCATCCTGGAATTTGGGGCCGGTGGCGGCGCAGCCGGTCAGGCCGACAGCCAGTGCGATGGCGGCGATTTTTGCAATGCTCATGGTTTTTTCCTGTTATCGAAAAGTGATTGCGACTTCCTGGTTCAGCTTCGAGAAACTTCCCTCGGCTGGGAGATAGAAGCCCACGACCTTGCGCTCGTTCACGACGAGGTAGGCCTCGTGAATGTGCGCCCCCTCCACGGTCAGCACGTCCTTGTAGGGACGGTATACCTCGCCCTCGGCGGTGCGGCCGACATGCAGCCACTGGCTGCCCGCCTTCAGTTGGCGGATGTAGCCGGTATTCAGCCGAAGTTCCTGCGTCTCAGCCAAAGTATGGGGCTGGGCCGGCGCGCTATCGGCGCGCGGTTGCAAGGCGGTTCTGGTGTGCTGCACCGCACAGGCACTCAGCACCAGCGCGGCAGTAAGAATGGAAGCAAGATGGCGAAATGGGATCTTCATGGCGGGGCATACTAGCCGCCATTAGAAAAATCGGCAACTTTTTTTGTTAAGAGGAAACTTTTATCAAAGAATCCGCTCGGACAGCACCTGGAAGGCGACGGCGGGGACGGCGAAGCTGAAGGGGGCGGTGCCGGCGCCGATCGCATTCAGGAAAGGGCTGGCGGCGCGGGCTTGCAAGGGGCGGACGGCAGCCAGATCGACCGGCAGCTCGATGCGGGCGTGAGCCAGGCGGTCCACGTCCTCGGCGTGGGCGATGGCGGCATGCTGCAGGCTGAGGAAGGCGATGGCTTCGTCCCATGAGCTGAACAGAGCGGAGAATTCCGGAGGCAGTGCGTGCGTGCCGGCGGCCTGCGCGCTGCATTCGAAGGCGGGGGCGCTGCCTTGTCCCGGATGAATACTGGTGTCGTAGCGGCCTTCATGCTGGCGGTGGGTGAAGGCGGGGGCGTAGTGCGATGGCAGGGCGTCGCTGAAGATGCGGGTGCCGACGGCATGCACAGCGCTGTCGAGAATGTTTTTCACGAAGAGGACGGTGGCTTCTTCGCCCGGGCCATCAAGATAAAGGCGCCAGTTCGATTGCAGCGGCGAGGGAAAGAGCTTGCGCAGCGGGCCGGCAAAGGCAGGGCCGAAGTGGCCGTGGGTATAGGTCAGGATGGTGAAGATGGTTTTGCCGTCGCGCTGCCAGAGCTTAACGCCCTGCGGTACGAGGTGGGCGACGGCTGCCGCGTCAACCACCCAGTTGCAATAGACGACGTCGCGCACATCGCTGGCCAGGCGCAGAAAGGGCAGTCGGGACATGACGGCACGGCGGCAGGCCAGCAACAGCGGGGAATTGGCAAGGCGGTTGGCGCAGGCGCCGATGATGCCGGGAAGGGGATGGATATAACGGTTGGTTTGCATGGCCGCCATCTTGCCACGAATGGCGGCCATGCGTCAGCGCTTAACTGTGCTTGGACACCAGGGTCAGGATGTCGTAGCTGGCGACCAGTTCATCGTTCTGGTTGGTGACCTGCACGTCCCAGGCGACCACGCCCTGGCCCACGCCCTTGTCGTCCTTGCGGTTGCGGTCGACCTTGCGCTTGCAGGTCAGGCGGGCGCGGATGGTGTCGCCGATGGCGACCGGGGTGATGAAACGCAGATTGTCCAGGCCGTAGTTGGCCAGCACCGGGCCAGGCGCGGGCGAGACGAACAGGCCTGCAGCAGCCGACAGCACGAAGTAGCCGTGGGCGATGCGCTTGCCGAATTGCGTGTCCTTGGCGGCGATGTCGTCGAAGTGCATGTAGAAGTAGTCGCCCGATACGCCGCCGAAGTTGACGATGTCCGCTTCGCTGACGGTGCGGCGGTGCGTGAGCAGGGAGTCGCCCACCACCAGATCCTCGAAATGCTTGCGGAAGGGGTGGACTTCGCTTTCGCGCACGGCGCCGCCGCGCACGTATTCGCCGGTGATGGCGGACAGCATGGTGGGCGAGCCTTGCACGGCTGCGCGCTGCAGGAAGTGGCGCACGGCGCGGATGCCGCCCAGTTCCTCGCCGCCGCCGGCGCGTCCGGGACCGCCGTGCTTCAATTGCGGCAGCGGCGAGCCGTGGCCGGTAGAATCGACCGAAGCTTCGCGCTCCAGCACCAGCACGCGGCCATGCGAGGCAGCGGCCACCGGCACGGCGTAAGCGGCGGTGCGCGGATCTTTCGTCACCAGGGTGGAAACCAGGCTGCCCTTGCCGCGCGCGGCCAGGGCCAGGGCTTCGTCGATGTCGCCGTAAGTCATCATGGTGCTGACGGGGCCGAAGGCTTCCACGTCATGCACGGCGTCGTTGTGCATGGCGTTGCGGCACAGCAGCAGGGTCGGGGCAAAGAAAGCGCCCTGCTCCACGCCCTCGCCGACCGGCTTGAAGCCGTCGCGCGCGCCGAACAGCAGCTCATTGCCGGCCGACAGGCGCTCGACCTGGGCCGCCACGTCGCGCTGCTGGTCTTTCGATGCCAGGGCGCCCATGCGCACGCCTTCGACCGATGGATCGCCCACCGTCACCTTGGACAGGCGTTCGCGCAGACGCTCGGCCACCGCGTCGGCCTGCGAGGCCGGAACGATGATGCGGCGGATGGCGGTACATTTCTGGCCAGCCTTGCCCGTCATCTCGCGCGCCACCTCCTTGACGAAGAGATCGAATTCGGGATCGTCCGGCGTCACGTCCGGCGCCAGGATGGCGCAGTTCAGCGAGTCCGCTTCGGCCGTGAAGGGGATGGAATTGGCGATCAGGTTGCGGTTGGCGCGCAGCTTGGCGGCCGTGTCGGCGGAGCCGGTGAAGGTCACCACGTCCGGGCCTTGCAGGCGGTCGAGCAGGTCGCCGGTGCCGCCGATCACCAGTTGCAGCGCGCCGGGCGGCAGCAGGCCGGAATCGTTGACCATGCGGATCAGGGCTTCGGTCAGGTAGCTGGTGGCGGTGGCCGGCTTGCCGATGCAGGGCATGGCGGCCAGGAAGCTGGGCGCGAATTTTTCGAGCAGGCCCCAGATCGGGAAGTTGAAGGCGTTGATGTGGACGGCGATGCCGCCGCGCGGCACCAGGATGTGGGTGCCGGAGAAGCCGCCGCGCTTGCCCAGCGCCATGGCCGGACCTTCGTGCAGCACATTGGACGAGGGCAGCTCGCGGCTGCCCATGCTGGCATAGGCGAACAGGGTGCCGATGCCGCCCTCCACGTCGACCCAGCTATCGGGGCGGGTGGCGCCGGTCAGGTGGGAGACTTTGTACAGCTCTTCCTTGCGCTCCATCAGGTACAGGGCCAGCGCCTTGAGGCAGGCGGCGCGCTGCTGGAAGTCCAGCTTCATCAGCGCCGGGATGCCGGTCTTGCGGCCATACTGCACCGCTTCGGCGAAGTCGATCTGCTCGGCGTGGGTGTGATAGATCACGCTGTTATTCAGGGCGCTGTAGAGCGGCGTGGCGGCTTCCTTGCCATGCCAGCGGCCGCCGATGAAGCTTTGCAGGGTAGCTGCGTTGGTCATTCCTGTCTCCTAGGTTTTATATTCGGGCCAATGCGTCAGGCCGATGCGTTCTTGTGCAAATGCAGGGGCAGCGCGGATTCCCAATGGATGCGCTGGCGGTCCGGTTCGGCTTCGGTCAAGGCCTCCACCTCGCGCATGGTCTGCATGGAGCGCACGGCCAGCTCGTGATACTGGCTGGTGCCGGACATCTTCCATTTCAATTCGACGTCACTGACCTGGCGCACCACGCGGGCCGGGGTGCCCATCACCATGCTGCGCGGCGGGATGATCATGTTGGCTTTCACGAAGCTCATGGCGGCGATGATGCTCTCCTCGCCGACTACGGCGTTATCCATCACCACGGCGTTCATGCCGACCAGGGAATTGCGACCGATGCGGCAGCCGTGCAGCACGGCGCCATGGCCGATATGGCCGTCCACCTCGACCACCGTGTCGGCGCCGGGGAAGCCGTGCACCACGCAGGTATCCTGCAAATTGGCGCCCTCCTCCAGCACCAGGCGGCCGAAGTCGCCGCGCATGGAAGCCAGCGGGCCAATATAGCAGCGCGGGCCGACGATCACGTCGCCGATCAGCACCGCCGTCGGATGCACATAGGCGCTGGGATGCACCACCGGGCGGATGCCATTGATTTCATACACCTTGACCATGGCTGCCTCCTCACACCCGTTCAATGATGAGGGCGATGCCCTGGCCCACGCCGATGCACATGGTGCACAGGGCGTAGCGGCCGCCGCTGCGTTCCAGCTGGTTCAGGGCCGTCGTCACCAGGCGGGCGCCGGATGCGCCCAGCGGGTGGCCGATGGCGATGGCGCCGCCATTGGCGTTGACGTGGGCGGCATCGTCGGCCAGGCCAAGGTCGCGCGTGACGGCCAGGCCTTGCGCGGCGAAGGCTTCGTTCAATTCGATCACGTCCATCTGCCCAATGGTCAGGCCGGTCTGGGCCAGCACCTTGCGCGTGGCGGGCGAAGGGCCGAAGCCCATGATGCGCGGCGCCAGGCCGGCGACGGCCATGCCCAGCACTTTGGCGCGGGCGCGCAGGCCGTACTGGTCGACGGCGGCGGCCGATGCCAGCAGCACGGCGCAGGCGCCATCGTTGACGCCGGAGGCATTGCCGGCCGTGACCGTGCCGTCCGGCTTGACCACGCCTTTGAGTTTGGCCAGCTGTTCCAGCGTGGTGTCGGGGCGCGGATGCTCGTCGGTGTCGAAGACTTTGGGATCGCCTTTTTTCTGCGCGATCGTGACCGGCACGATTTCGCTGGCGAAGAAACCGGCGGCATGAGCGGCGGCCCAGCGCTGCTGGCTGCGCTGGGCGAAGGCATCCTGGTCTGCGCGCGCAACGCCGAAGGTGTCGGCCACGTTTTCGGCCGTTTCGGGCATGCTGTCGATGCCGTATTTGGCCTTCATCAGCGGGTTGACGAAGCGCCAGCCGATGGTGGTGTCTTCGATCTTGGCGCTGCGCGAGAAGGCGCTGTCGGCCTTCGCCATGACGAAGGGCGCGCGCGTCATGCTTTCCACGCCGCCGGCGATCACCAGTTGCGCTTCGCCGGACTTGATTGCGCGCGCGGCGATGCCGATGGCGTCCAGGCTGGAGCCGCACAGGCGGTTGATGGTGTTGGCCGGCACCTCTTCCGGCAGGCCGGCCAGCAGCGCGGCCATGCGGCCGACGTTGCGGTTGTCCTCGCCGGCCTGGTTGGCGCAGCCGTAGATCACATCATCCAGCTGCTTCCAGTCGACGCCGGGATTGCGCGCCATCAGGGCGGCGATGGGGACTGCGCCCAGGTCGTCGGCGCGCACGCCGGACAGGGCGCCGCCGTAGCGGCCAAAGGGAGTACGGACGGCATCACAGATAAAAGCTTCGTTCACTTCTTCTCCTCAGAGTATCTTGGGGCGTTTGTCGACGACGCGTTTAGCCTTGCCGGTCAGCGTGCGTTCGATGCTATGGGCGGCCAGCAGGCGCACCTTGGTGCTCACGCCGACATAGGTTTTGATGCGGTGTTCCAGTTCGCGCGCCAGCGCTTCGGTTTCGTGCTCGGCCAGTTTCCCCGTCAGTTCGGGGCGCAGCTCGCCCACCACGTCCAGCTTGTCCAGATGGCCTTCGCGCGAGACGATGAGCTGGTATTGCGGCGCCAGCTTGGGCATTTTCAAGATCAGTTCCTCGATCTGGCTGGGGAAGACGTTGACGCCGCGGATGATCAGCATATCGTCCGAGCGGCCGGTGATCTTGCCCATGCGGCGCATGGAGCGCGACGTGGGCGGCAGCAGGCGGGTCAGGTCGCGCGTGCGGTAGCGGATGACCGGCATCGCCTCCTTGCTCAGCGAGGTGAATACCAGCTCGCCTTCGGCGCCTTCAGGCAGCACCTCGCCCGTTTCGGGGTCGATGATCTCGGGGTAGAAATGGTCTTCCCAGATCACGGGGCCGTCCTTGCTCTCCACGCATTCGCTGGCGACGCCAGGTCCGATCACTTCCGACAGGCCGTAGATATCCACCGCATCGAGGCCGGCGCGCTGCTCGATCTCGGCGCGCATGGCTTCCGTCCACGGCTCGGCGCCGAAGATGCCCACCTGGAGCGAGGACTGGACCGGGTCCAGACCCTGGCGCTGGAATTCCTCGATGATGTTCAGCATGTACGAGGGCGTGACCATGATGATGGACGGCTTGAAGTCCTGGATCAGCTGCACCTGCTTTTCCGTCTGCCCGCCGGACATGGGGATGACGGTGCAGCCCAGGCGTTCGGCGCCATAGTGGGCGCCCAGGCCCCCGGTGAACAGGCCATAGCCGTAGGAGACGTGCACCATATCGCCGGCACGGCCGCCAGCGGCGCGGATGGAGCGCGCCACCATATCGGCCCACATATCGATATCCCTGGCCGTGTAGCCCACCACGGTGGCCTTGCCGGTGGTGCCGCTGGAGGCATGCAGGCGCGCGATGCGCGATTGCGGAACGGCGAACAGGCCGAAGGGATAGTTGTCGCGCAGGGTTTTCTTGTCGGTGAAGGGGAAGCGGGCCAGGTCGGCCAGGGTTTTCAGGTCATCGGGATGCACGCCGGCCGTATCGAAGGCGGCGCGGTAGTGCGGCACATTGTCGTAGGCATGCTTGAGCGACCACTGCATGCGCTCAAGCTGCAGCGCCTGCAGCTCGTCGCGGCTGGCGCGTTCGATCGGCTCCAGCTCCGACGCGGCGGGATTGCGTTGGACCATCCGTGTCTCCTTGTGCGGTTGCTTTTTAATCCTGCTGCGGCAGCACTTCTCCGCCGACGCGGTGCGACTTGCCGCGCAACAGGGCGATCAGCCGGCCATCCTGGTTGCGCACACTGACGTCGTAGACGCCCGTCTTGCCGGACAAGGCCTGCTCCACCGCTTCGGCGGTCAGCATGTCCTCCTGGCGGCCGGGCGCCAGGTACTCGATGGTGCAGCCAGCGCCCACCGTGTTGAGGTTATGGCTGTTGCAGGCAAAGGCGAAGGCGCTGTCGGCCAGGGCGAAAATGAAGCCGCCGTGGCAGGTCAGATGCCCGTTCAGCATATCTTCCCGCACCGGCATGCTGATACGCGCATAGCCGGGGCGGATTTCCTCCAGCCGCATGCCCATGGCCTGGCTGGCGCGGTCGCGCGCGAACATGGCTTCGCCGGCCGCTTCGGCCAGTTGCTGGGGATCGGCGTGATAGCGATGGTGGACGTTCTTATGCATGGAAGCGCGCCCCCGCGGCCTGTTTGCGGCGCAGCAGCGGCGAGACGCGGTAGCGGTCTTCGCCATAGGCGGCAGCCATGTTTTCCAGCACGGTGACGATATGGCCGATGCCCACGGCGTCGGCCCAGGCCAGCGGGCCGCGCGGATAGTTGACGCCCTTCTGCATCGCAGTATCGGCGGCGGCGGCGCTGCAGACGCCCTGGTTGACGGCATCGGCCGCCTCGTTGGCCAGCATGGCGACGGTGCGCATCACGGCCAGGCCGGGCACATCGTCCAGGCGGGTGACGGCAAAGCCGGCGGCCTGGAAGATGCCCACCACGGCATCGAAGGCCTCCGGGCGGCACTGGTCGGCGCAGGCGAGCGCGATGCGGGCCGCCTTGGCATAGTCCAGCACCAGGTCGAAGACGATGGTGTCGGCATGCCGGTTGTCGCGCGCGCGGGCGGTGGCGGTGCGGCCATCGGTGAAGTAGACGGCGGCGCCGTTGCAGTGGAAGGCCGGCGCCTCGTTATGCTGGTGGCCTTCGGCCGATTTGCGGCGCGCCACTTTCAGGCCATGCGCTTCCAGGCGCTCGCACAGGGCGCGCGTGATGGCATCGCTCTGGCCCGGCTCGATGCTGTAGCCCACGTAGTCGGGACGCGGCTGCGGTGCTTCGCTGCGCGGCTCGGGATTGGCCGCGCCTTCGCCGTAGCGGAAGAAGCCGCGCCCGGATTTGCGGCCGAGGAAACCGGCGTTCAGCAGTTCCTGCTGCAGCACCGAAGGCGTGTAGCGCGGATCGTTGTAATAGGCGTTGAAAACGGATTGGGTGACGGAATAATTCACGTCATGGCCGATCAGGTCCATCAGCTCGAACGGTCCCATGCGGAAGCCGCCGCCTTCGCGCATGACGGCATCAATGCTGGCTGGATCGGCGGCCTGCTCGTTCAACAGGCGCAAGCCTTCGGCATAGAAGGGGCGCGCCACGCGGTTGACAATGAAGCCGGGCGTGGACTTGGCGTGCACCGGGTTCTTGCCCCAGGCGGCTGCCGTATCGAAGACGGTGGCGGCGACGGCGGGATCGCTGGCGACGCCGCTGATCACTTCCACCAGGGCCATCAGCGGCACCGGATTGAAGAAGTGCATGCCGACCAGGCGCTGGGGGTGGCGCAGGCGGGCCGCAATGGCCGTCACCGAGATCGAGGAAGTGTTGGTGGCGAGGATGGCGTTCTCGCCGACGATGGCTTCCAGGTCAGAGAACAGGGCGCGCTTGGCATCGAGGTTTTCGACGATGGCTTCGACCACCAGCGTGGCGTCGGCCATCTCGGCCAGGCCGGAGGCGGCATGCAGGCACGCGCGCGCGGCATCGGCATCGGCCGCGCTCATCCTGCCCTTCTCCACCAGCCTGGCGTAGACGGCGCCGATATCGGCGATGGCCTTGAGCGCGGCTTCGGCGCGCGTGTCGAACAGGCGTACCGTGTGGCCGGCGACGGCGGCGATCTGCGAGATGCCCGAACCCATGGCGCCGCTGCCGATCACGGCGACGACGCTGCCAGTGGCGATTGCTGCCATGCTTATTCCCCCTTGAAGTGCGGCGTGCGTTTGTGGATGAAGGCGTCCACGCCTTCGCGGTAATCGTGGCTGTAACCGAGTTCGCGCATCATTTCGCCTTCCAGCTTGAGCTGGTCCTGCAGCGAATTGCCGTAGCTGAGCTGCAGCGCTTTCTTGGTGAAAGCCAGCCCCTTTGTAGGCGCGACGGCGAAGTGTTCGGCCATGGCCATGACATCGGTCATCAGCAGTTCGTCGGGCACGCATTTCCAGATCATGCCCCATTGCTCGGCGCGGTCGGCCGTGAGCTTTTCGCCCAGTATGGCCAGGCCGGTGGCGCGCGCGCGGCCGACCAGGCGCGGCAAAATCCAGGTGCCGCCGGTGTCGGGAATCAGGCCCAGTTTGCAGAAGGCTTCGATGAAGCAGGCCGATTTGGCGGCAACCACAATGTCGCAGGCCAGGGCCAGGTTGGCGCCCGCGCCGGCAGCCACGCCGTTGACGGCGCAGATCACCGGCATGGGCAATTCGCGCAGCGCCAGCACCAGGGGCGCATAGTATTTTTCCACCGACTCGCCCAGGTCCACGCCCTGGGCGCCCGGTTCCACAGCACGGTCGGACAGATCCTGGCCGGCGCAGAAGCCGCGCCCGGTGCCGGTGAGGACGAAGACGCGCACCGATTTGTCCTCGCGCACCTTGGCCAGGGCGTCCTGCACTTCGCGGTGCATGGCCTGGGTGAAGCTGTTCAGCTTATCGGGGCGGTTCAGCGTCAGCTTGGCGATGCCGGCCTTGATTTCAAACAGGATGTTCTCGTAGCTCATGTCGTGTCCCTTGGTTTATTCGCCCTGGTCGAAATCGACCACGAGCTTGTCCGTGACGGGGAAGCTCTGGCAGCTCAGCACAAAGCCGCGCGCGATTTCGTAATCCTCCAGAGCGTAGTTGACGTCCATATCGACCTTGCCATCCACTACCTTGCAGCGACAGGTCGAGCACACGCCGCCCTTGCAAGAGTAGCGCATATCGAGGCCGGCGCGCAGGCCGGCATCGAGCACGGATTCCTTGTCCTTCTCCATGCTGAAGGTGGCGGCGTTGCCGTCCATGATGACGGTGACTTCCGTCAGATGGCGCGCAGCTGCGGCGTCGAGGGCGGCGCGCGGCTGGTGCTGGTGCTTGGGAATGCTGGCGGCGAACAGTTCAATCTTGATATCCGCTTTCGGCATGCCGGCTTCCTGCAAGGCGGCGGAGACGCCAAGCATCATGTCTTCCGGGCCGCAGATGAAGGCCACATCGTAGTCGGCGATGTCGACCCAGTGCTGCAGGAACTGCTGGCATTTTTCCTTGGTGATGCGGCCGTTGAACAGTTCAATGTCCTGCTGCTCGCGGCTCATCACGTAGACGATATTCAGACGCTCCAGATAAGTGTCCTTCAGCTCCATCAACTCGTTCTTGAAGATCACCGAGGACGAGGCGCGGTTGCCGTAAAAGAGCGTGAAGCTGCTGCGCGGCTCGGTCAGCAAGGTGGTCTTGATGATGGAGAGGATGGGCGTGATGCCGCTGCCGGCCGCGAAAGCCAGGTAGTTGCGGCGGCTGGCCGCGTCCAGCGCCACATTGAAGTGGCCCATGGGCGGCATGACGTCGACGGTGGCGCCGGGCTTCAATGTGTCGTTGGCCCAGCTGGAGAACAGTCCGCCCGGCGTGCGCTTGATGGCCACGCGCAGCGCGCCGTCCTGCACGGCGGAGCAGATGGAATAGGAGCGGCGCACGTCCTCCTCGCCGATCCGGGCGCGCAGGGTCAGGTGCTGGCCCTGCTGGTAGTGGAAGCTGGCGGCCAGTTCCGGCGGCACGGCGAAGGTGACGGTGATGCAGTCGCGCGTTTCATGCTGCACGCCGGCGACGGACAATGAATAGAATTTGCTCATGGTCTCAATGGCACTTGAAGTAGTCGAAAGGCTCCTGGCAGTCCATACATTTGTACAGGGCTTTGCAGGGCGTGGAGCCGAACTGGCTGGTGAGTTCCGTATGGGGCGAGCCGCAGTGCGGGCAGACGACTTTCAGCGCGGGCTGGGCGCGGCGACTGACGCCGGCCTTCAGATTGCTGATGTCGATCACGCGCTCGGCCGGCGGCGCGATGCCGTAGCCGGTCAGGCGCGCCTTGCCACGCTCGCTCATCCAGTCGGTGGTCCAGGCGGGCGAGAGGCGGGTGGCGACGGTGACGTAATCGACGCCGTGGCCGCGCAGCGCCGCGTGCACGGCCTGCTCGATCACCTGCATGGCGGGACAGCCCGAGTAGGTCGGCGTGATGGTGACGGTGCAGGCCGAACGGCCCGTGACCTGCACATCGCGCACGATGCCCAGGTCGACCACCGAGATCACCGGGATTTCGGGGTCGGACACTTCATTCAGCCAGGCCCAGATCTGCTCTGCGCTCAGCGCCGCGGCGGCGCGGTCTGTCATGGGGGCGTTCATCACCACTCGGCGCCGGGATAGGCGCGCTGCAGGAACTGCATCTCGGCCAGCAGATAACCCAGGTGCTCGCTGTGGCGGCCTTGCTTGCCGCCCTGCTGCATCCAGGCTTCGACCGGCGGCATGGTGAGCGTGGCTTCGCCGAAGATGTCGGCCACGTGGTCGAACCACTGGCTGCGCAGGCTGGCCGCGGCGGGGGCGATGCCGGCGGCCACCATGGCTTCGTCCACGGCGTCGTAGTTGAAGGCTTCGCCGGTATACATCCACAGCTCGTTGGCCGCCGTTTGCGCGCGGGCGTGGCTCAGTTCCGTGCCGTCGCCCAGACGCACAATCAGGTCGCCGCTGCGGCGCAGATGGTAGGTCACTTCCTTCAGCGATTTTTCCGCGATCTGGGCGATGCGCACATCCGACGATTGGCACAGGGCGCCGATCTGGAAGTAGTGCCAGGTGTCGAAATAGAACTGGCGCATCAGCACATCGGCGTAATTGCCATTGGGCTGCTCGACCAGGAGCAGGTTCTTGAAGTCGTGGGCATCGCGCAGGAAGGCGATCTGGTCTTCGTTGCGGCCCAGGCCTTCCAGTTCGGCGGCATAGCTGAACCACATGCGGGTCTGGCCCAGCAGGTCGAGCGAGACATTGGTCAGCGCCATGTCCTCCTCCAGCGCCGGCCCCTTGCCGCACAATTCGGACAGGCGCTGGCTCAGCACCAGGGCGTTGTCGCCCAGGCGCAGCAGGTAATTGACTTTGTGGTCCATGGCGGCGCTCACAGATTCTTCACTTCTTCCGGCATGGGGAAGAAGGTCGGGTGGCGATATACCTTGCTGTTGGCCGGTTCGAACAGGGCGCCCTTGTCACCCGGGCTGCTGGCGACGATATCGGCGGCGCGCGCGACCCAGATGCTGACGCCTTCATTGCGGCGGGTGTAGACGTCGCGCGCGTTATTGATCGCCATTTCCGCGTCGGGCGCATGCAAGCTGCCCACATGCTTGTGCGCCAGACCATGCTGGCTGCGGATGAACACTTCCCACAGAGGCCATTCCTTGCTCATCTTGCTGTCTCCTCAGGCCGCAGCCTTTTTGTCGGTATGTTTGTCGGCGTAGGCCACCAGCGCGTCGCGGAACCATTCGCCATCGTCGTAAGCCTTGACGCGGGTGCGCAGGCGCTCGCGGTTGCAGGGGCCATTGCCCTTCAGGACGTTGTGGAATTCGGACCAGTCAATGGCGCCGAAATCGTAGCTGCCGCGCGCCGCGTTCCATTTCAGGTCGGGGTCGGGGACGGTCAGGCCGAGGAATTCGGCCTGGGGCACGGTCTGGTCGACCATGCGCTGGCGCAGCTCGTCGTTGGAGAACAGCTTGATGCGCCATTGGCTCGATTGGGCGCTGTTGACGGAATCGGCGTCCGAGGGGCCGAACATCATCAGCGAGGGCCACCACCAGCGGTTGAGCGCATCCTGGGCCATGGCTTTCTGCTCGGGCGTGCCGCGCGCGAGGCTCAGCATGATGTCGTAGCCCTGGCGGGCGTGGAAGGATTCCTCCTTGCAGACGCGGATCATGGCGCGCGCATATGGGCCGTAGGAGCAGCGGCAGAGCGGGATCTGGTTGATGATGGCGGAACCGTCGACCAGCCAGCCGATGGCGCCCATATCGGCCCAGCTCAGGGTCGGGTAGTTGAAGATGCTGGAGTATTTGGCTTTGCCGGCATGCAGGGCGGCCAGCAGTTCATCGCGCGAGACGCCCAGGGTTTCGGCGGCGCTGTAGAGATAGAGGCCGTGGCCCGCCTCGTCCTGGATCTTGGCCAAGAGGATGGATTTGCGCTTGAGCGTAGGCGCGCGCGTGACCCAGTTCCCTTCCGGCAGCTGGCCCACGATTTCCGAGTGGGCGTGCTGGGAGATTTGCCGGATCAGCGTTTTGCGGTATGCTTCCGGCATCCAATCTTTCGGCTCGATCTTGACGCCGGCATCGATACGGTCCTGGAAGGCGCGCTCCTCAGCGCCCATCTCGTCCTGGCTGCGGACGGTTTTCAGACCGGTTTCCACCATTTGCGCATACATGGCATGTCTCCGATTTTAGGTATAAAGCGATAATACGATACAAATTTTCGTTTGCATACTGATTTTTTGTGTCACATAAATTTTCCGTATCTCATCAATACTGTTGTATAGAATGTGGCTTATGCAAAATAAACAGAAGATGAGCGAATGGATCGCGGGCTTTCTGGCGGCCGATCCGCCGCGCTCGAAATCCCTGCTGACCACCATATTCGGCGACGCCATCGTGCCGCACGGCGGCACGGCGTGGATGGGCAGCCTGATCGATCTGCTGGCGCCGTTCGGCGTCAACGACCGCCTGCTGCGCACCTCGGTGTTCCGGCTGGCGCAGGAAGGCTGGCTGGGCGCCCAGCGCGACGGCCGGCGCAGCGCGTATGCGATCACGCCCGAGGCCATGCAGCGTTTCAGCCGCGCTTACCGGCGCGTGTATGCGCCGCTGCACAATGACTGGGATGGCCAGTGGACGCTGGTGCTGGGCAGCAGCGGCCTGGATGCGGCCGAACGCGGCGCGCTGCGCAAGGAGCTGCTGTGGGAGGGTTATTGCCTGATCGCGCCCGGCATCGCAGGGCATCCGGCGGGCGATGGCGAGGCGCTGCAGGCGCTGCTCGAACGCTGCCGCTTGCAGGACAAGGTGTTTGTCTGCAAGGCGGCCGAGGCGCCGGGCATGAAGGCGCGGCCGCTGGGCGAGCTGGTGGCCGAGGGTTGGGATCTGTCGGGCGTGGTGGATGGCTACCGCCAGTTTCTGGTCCACTTCGCGCCGCTGCTCGACCTGATCGAGGATGGGCTGAAGATGACGGCGGAGCAGGCCTTTGTGGCGCGCACCCTGCTGATCCACGCTTACCGGCGCGTGCAGCTGCACGATCCGCATCTGCCGATGGCGCTGCTGCCCGAGCCGTGGCCGGGCGCGGCGGCCTACGAATTGGCGCGCGCGCTGTACCGCGCGCTGTACCGCGAGGCCGAGGAGCATCTGATGCGCGCCCTGCACCGCGAGGATGCATCGGCGCCGGAGGCCGATGCTGCGTTTTACCAGCGCTTTGGCGGACTCGATTAGGTCTTCTCAATCGGTGCAGCGGCGGGCGGCGAGGCGGCGGTCGGTATAGGGCAGCCAGCGTTCGACCTTGGCCTGCTGGCGCCACAGGGCGGCGCGCACCCAGGTGCCGCGCGCGCCACGGCGTATCGAGATATCACGCCAGGCGTTGCGCACGCTGCCTGTCACCTGCAAGGCCCAGGCGCGGGGCGAAGTCGTTGCGCCGGCGTACATCAGGCGGTCGCCGCGCACTTCAGCGTAGTAGTACTCACCCTGATAGCGCAGGCGCAGCTCGGTGCCGTCGGGTAGATACACGTCTTTCCACTGATAGCCGCGCGGGCTCTGGCGGCCACCGTTGCGCGCCACCAGCCAGTCGCGCAGGGCTTCGGACACCACTTCATTGAGCCGGTTGCCGTCGCCGGTCTTGTGCAGTTGCAGGGCCAACTCGATATAGAGGTCAGGTTTGACCTCTACGACCATTGCCTCGTTTTGCATTTTTGCGCCTCGCGTTGCCTCGTTTGGATAATTGTTGGATATGCGCCCTCAGAGGGAAGTTCCTTCCATCCGAGCAGAAAACGAGGCGAAAGCGCGGCACAATTAGGCAAAACGAGGCGTTGCCTTGCAGTAGCGAGGTATGCACCCTCTACTCCATCAATCGCAACGAAACTGCAGCGAACCATCCAGCACGGCACCACGCTGCACACGCAAGACGGCTCGCCCCCTAAGCTGCTCAGCGGCGACCGATGCTGATCAGGTAGTTCTGCATGGTCGCTTCGGCCACCGAGGCCCACTGGTTCTGGTCCTGGCGGAAGCGCTTCCACGGTTCGTAGATCTTCTTGAACTTGGCGTTCTTGGCCGCTTCCTCCTCCATCACGGCGGTGGACGTCTTGTAGGCCGCGTCCATGATCTCTTTCGAGAAGCTGTGCAGCTTGGCGCCGTTTTTCATCAGGCGCGCCAGGGCGGCCGGGTTCTTGGCGTCGTAGTCGGCCTGCATGCTGACGTGGCATTCGTAGCTGGCCGCTTCGAGCGCGGCCTGGTATTCCTTGGGCAGCTTATCCCACTCCTTGATATTCACGTAAAAGGAGAGCTGCGGCCCCGCTTCCCACCAGCCCGGCGTGTAGTAGTGCGGCGCCACGCGCACCAGGCCGAGCTTTTCGTCGTCGTAGGGGCCGACCCACTCGGCGGCGTCGATCGTGCCTTTTTCCAGCGCGGCGTAGACGTCGCCGGCCGGAATCTGCTGCGGCACCACGCCCATGCGTTCCATCACGCGGCCGGCGAAACCGGCCACGCGCATTTTCAAGCCCTTCATATCGGCCACGGTCTTGATCTCCTTGCGGTACCAGCCGCCCATCTGGGTGCCGGTATTGCCGGCCAGGAAATTGATGATGCCGTAGCCTTTGTAGAATTCGCGCAGCAGCTCGCGGCCGCCGCCCTGGTCCATCCACGCCGTCTGCTGGCGCGAGGTCAGGCCGAAGGGCACGGCGCAGTCGAAGCAGAAGGTGGGGTCTTTGCCGAAGTAGTAGTAGGCCGGCGTGTGGCCCATCTCCACCGTGCCCGCCTGCACCGCATCCATCACCTGCAGGCCGGGCACGATCTCGCCGGCGGCGAACTGGCGGATCTGGAATTTGCCGCCCGTCAGTTCGGCCACGCGCTTGACGAACTGGTCGGCCGAGCCGTAAATCGTGTCCAGGGTTTTCGGGAAGCTCGAGGCCAGGCGCCAATTGACCTGGCCGCCCTGGGCCAGGGCCGGCACGGCCAGCGCGCTGGCGCCGGCACCGAGGGCGGTATGCTGCAGGAAGGAACGGCGTTGCATAGATGTCTCCAATGTATTCTTGTGTGTCATCGAATCGCGCTGCTGCCGCTTCATTGTAGCTGTTTCAGCGGAAAGATTGTCAGATGCATCAGGCGCGCGGATGCACTCGGCGCGGCGAGGCGGTATCATGTCGCCTTTGCGCCGCCGGGCGCCTTATCCACCAGCCAGGGACACACAATGTCTATCAAAATCAGCAGCCAGTTCGACGCTGGCGCCATCGACGTCGTCAGCGTGACCAGCGCCGGCGACATCGACCTGAACATCCGCAAGGATTCCCACGCCGACATCACCCAGTGGTTCTACTTCCGCGTCCAGGGCGCGCAAGCGGTGCCGCTCACCATCCGCTTCCTCAACGCCGGCCAGGCCGCCTATCCGGACGGCTGGAAGGATTACCAGGTCGTGGCCAGCTACGACCGCGACACCTGGTTCCGCGTGCCGACCAGCTATGACGGCAAGGTGATGACGGTCGAGCATGCGCCCGAGTTCGACAGCGTCTACTACGCCTACTTCGAGCCGTATTCGTGGGAACGCCACCTGTCCCTGCTCGACAGCGCCCAGCTCTCGCCGCTGGCCCAGCTGGTGGACCTGGGCAGCACGGTCGAAGGCCGCGACATGAACCTGCTGGTGGTCGGCGATCCCGACGCCGAGAAAAAGGTTTGGGTCATCGCGCGCCAGCACCCGGGCGAAACCATGGCCGAGTGGTTCGTCGAAGGCATGCTCGAAGCCCTGCTCGACCCGGCCGACCCGTACGCCAGCCAGTGCCTGAAGGATGCCGTGTTCTACGTGGTGCCGAATATGAATCCGGACGGCTCGGTGCGCGGCAATCTGCGCACCAACGCGGCCGGCGCCAACCTGAACCGCGAATGGAATACGCCGAGCATGGAACGCAGCCCGGAAGTGTTCCTGGTCAAACAGAAGATGCAGGAAATCGGTTGCGACCTCTTCCTCGACGTGCACGGCGACGAAGGCTTGCCGTACGTCTTCGTGGCCGGCAGCGACTCGCTGGAAAACTTCACGGCCGAGCAGAAAGCCGCGCAAGACCGCTTCATCGCCGACTTCAAGGTGGCCAGCCCCGACTTCCAGGATGAATTCGGCTACCCCGACGGCCCCTTCACGCCCGAGGTGCTAAGCATGGGCTCGCCCCACATCACCCACCTGTTCGGCTGCCTGTCGCTGACCCTGGAACTGCCGTTCAAGGACAACGCCAACGACCCGGACGAGGAACGCGGCTGGAACGGCGCCCGCAGCGCCAAGCTCGGCGCCGCCGTGCTGCAACCGATCCTGCGCTCGCTGCGCGCCTGATCCCACGGCCGAGTCCGTGTCCGATCGGTGCCCGATCGGTGCCTGGCACCAATCGGACACGGGCTGGGCTGTAGCGGGCTTATTTACCGCCGCGGCCGGCGCTGATCAGGTAGTTTTGCATGGTCGCTTCGGCCACCGAGGCCCATTGGTTCTGGTCCTGGCGGAAGCGCTTCCACGGTTCGTAGATCTTGGCGAACTTGGCGTTCTTGGCCGCTTCCTCGTTCATGACGTCGGTGGCGGCCTTGTAGCAGGCGTCCATCGTGTCTTTCGGGAAGTTGCGCAGCTTGACGCCGTTTTTCAGCAGGCGCGCCAGGGCGGCCGGGTTCTTGGCGTCGTATTCGGCCTGCATCACGACGTGCGCTTCATAGGTCGCCACTTCGAGCGCGGCCTGGTATTCCTTGGGCAGCTTTTCCCACTCCTTGATATTGACGTAGAAGGAGAAGGAGGCGCCCGCCTCCCACCAGCCCGGTGCGTAGTAGAAGGGCGCCACCTTGTAGAAGCCGAGCTTCTCGTCGTCGTAGGGGCCGACCCACTCGGCGGCGTCGATCGTGCCTTTTTCCAGCGCCGGATAGATGTCGCCGCCGGCCAGCTGCTGCGGCACCAGGCCCAGGCGCTCGAGCACCTTGCCGGCGAAGCCGCCGACGCGCATCTTGGTGCCTTTCAGGTCGGCCACGGTCTTGACTTCCTTGCGGAACCAGCCGCCCATCTGGGTGCCGGAATTGCCGCCCAGGAAATTCAAAATGCCGTAATCCTTGAAGAAGGCGCGCGTCAGTTCGCGCCCGCCGCCCTGGTCGTACCAGGCCGTGTGCTGGCGCGAGGTCAGGCCGAACGGTACGGCGCAGTCGAAGGCGAAGGTGGAATCCTTGCCGAAGTAGTAGTAGGAGGCGCTATGGCCGATCTCCACCGTGCCGGCCTGCACCGCATCCATCACCTGCAAGCCCGGCACGATCTCGCCCGCGGCAAAGGAGCGGATATTGAATTTGCCGCCGGTGAGCTGGGAGACGCGCTTGGTGAAGATGTCGGCGGCGCCGAAGATGGTGTCGAGCGATTTGGGGAAACTCGAGGCCAGGCGCCAGTTGATGCTGGGCTGGCCCTGGGCCAGGGCCGGCGCGGCGACCACGCCGGCGCCCGCGCCCGCCGCGGCTTTTTTCAGGAAAGAACGACGTTCCATGCAATATGTCTCCTAAGGATTTTTCTGCGTGACGGAAAACCTTACAGCTTTGTTATGCTGGAGACAGTGTAGGGAAAGCCCTACCGGCTTGCAATCAAAATATCGGGCGCGATCGTTCCTTCTCTACAACGTTCAATTACCTGCCACAACCATCTTCTCGATCAGGATGGAGCCGGTCTGCTTGGTGCCGCGCACCAGCACATCGCTGCCAATGCCGACGATCTGCTGGAACATTTCCTTCATATTGCCGGCGATGGTGATTTCCTCCACCGGATACTGGATCACGCCGTTCTCCACCCAATAGCCGGAAGCGCCGCGCGAATAATCGCCGGTCACGTAATTGGTGCCCTGGCCCATCAGCTCGGTCACCAGCAGGCCGGTGCCGAGCTTGCGCAGCATGGCGGCGAAATCGTCGCCCTTCTTGGTCAGGCTCGAGGTCAGCGCCAGATTGTGCGAACCGCCCGCATTGCCCGTGGTTTGCATGCCCAGCTTGCGCGCCGAATAGGTGGACAGGAAATAGCCCTGCAGCACGCCATCCTTGACCACATCGCGCTTGACGGTGCGCACGCCTTCTTCATCGAAGGGGGCGGAACCGACGGCGCCCAACACATGCGGATCTTCCTTGATCTGCACATGGGCGGGGAAGATGGACTGGCCCAGGCTGTCGAGCAGGAAGGTCGATTTGCGGTACAGCGCGCCGCCCGAGGTGGCTTGCACGAAGGCGCCCAGCAGGCCGGCGGCCAACGGCGCCTCGAACAGCACCGGGCAGGTGCGCGTGCTCATCTTGCGCGCATGCAGGCGCGCCAGCGCGCGTTCGGCGGCGTAGCGGCCGATCGCTTCCGGCGTGGCCATCTTGCGCGCATCGCGCACCGAGCTGTACCAGTCGTCGCGCTGCATATGCTTGCCCTTGCCGGCGATCGGCGCCACCGACAGCGTGTGGCGCGAATATGGATAGCCGCCGATGAAACCGCGCGAATTGGCGGCCACGAAATGCGACTGCTGCACGTGCACGCCGGCCCCTTCGCTATTGCTCACGCGCGCATCGACGGCAAAGGCGGCCGCCTCGGCGCGCTGGGCCAGGGCCACAGCCTCTTCGGTGCTGATGGTCCAGGGATAGAACAGCTTCAAGTCGCGCGGCGCCAGTTCCAGCATGTCTTCGTCGGCCAGGCCGGCGCAGTCGTCCTCGGCGGTGAAACGCGCGATGTTATAGGCCGCGTCGACCGTGGCGCGCAGCGCGGCGGGCGAAAAATCGGAGGTGCTGGCATTGCCGCGCTTCTTGCCGATGAAGACCGTTACGCCCATGCCCTTGTCTTTATTTTGCTCGATCGTTTCGATGGCGCTCTTGCGCACCGAGACCGACAAGCCGCTGCCTTCGCTGATTTCGACTGCGGCATCGCTGCCGCCCTTCTCGCGCGCATACGCTAACACGTCGCGGGCAAGCTGTTTCAACTGGTCCTGGCTATGGGTAAAGACGGAGTCGCTCATGGGTGGTTTTTGGTCGGCTAAGCGTTAAAACAGTTATCATAGCAGCCGTTTACTGTTTTTACAGGCAAGTTCACGCTTGCCTCCCCTATCATGCCAAATGCAAACCGTGGCGCCATCGGCTTCCAATCCTCCGAATTCCAGGAACAATACGAGCGCCCTTCCAAAACCGAACTCAAACGCCAATCCGACGCCCTGCAAGACCTGGGCCGGGAACTGGTCGAACAGCCGCGCGACCGCGTCAAGCGGGTGCCGATGCCGGATGACGTGCGGGATGCCATTTTGGAATGCCAAAACATCAAGAACCATGAAGGGCGCCGCCGCCAGATGCAATTCGTCGGCAAGAAGATGCGCAGCCTGACGGAAGAGGAAGTGGCCGCCATCCAGCGCACCATCGAGGGCTGGAAAGGCGCCTCCAAGGCCGATACGGCCGCCCTGCACGCGCTCGAGCGCCGCCGCGAAAAGCTGCTGGCCGACGACAACGCCCTGACCACGCTGCTGGGCGAGCATGCCGAACTCGACGCCCAGCACCTGCGCACCCTGATCCGCAATGCGCGCAAGGAGCAGGCCGAGAACAAGCCGCCCAAGGCTTACCGCGAAATCTTCCAGATCCTGAAAGACCTGGACGCCAAGGCCAAGACCGCCGCCGCGCCGGCCGAGGACGACAGCGAGTCCGAGGACGACGATGAGTGATGCCGTGCTGGTGATCGGCCTGGTCTCCATCTCCGACCGCGCCAGCGGCGGCGTGTATGCGGACCAGGGCATCCCGGCGCTGCAGGACTGGCTGGCCAGCGCGCTGACGACGCCCTTTCGCGTCGAAACGCGCCTGATCCCCGACGAGCGCAGCCAGATCGAAGCGACCCTGGTGGAGCTGGTCGACACGGCGCGCTGCCACCTGGTGCTGACCACGGGCGGCACCGGCCCGGCGCGGCGCGACGTCACGCCGGAAGCCACGCTGGCCGTGGGCACCAAGGAAATGCCGGGCTTCGGCGAACAGATGCGCCAGATCAGCCTGCACTTCGTGCCCACCGCCATCCTGTCGCGCCAGCTGGCCGTGATCCGCGAGACGGCCGACCACGCCGCCCTGATCATGAACCTGCCGGGCCAGCCCAAAGCCATCAAGGAAACCCTGGAAGGCTTGAAAGACGCCGCCGGTAAGCAGCTGGTGGGCGGCATCTTCGCCGCCGTGCCGTATTGCGTCGACCTGATCGGCGGCCCGTATATGGAAACCAATGCCGCCGTGAGCACAACCTTCCGCCCCAAATCGGCCATCCGCCCACCCAAGGAATAAGATGACTCAAGTTCTCGACAATATCGAAATCAGCACCGGCGACCAGCCCACGGTCGCCGTCATCTGGCTGCACGGCCTGGGCGCCGACGGCAACGACTTCGTGCCCCTGGTCGACGAGCTGGACCTGCAAGGCTTGCCCGCCATCCGCTTCATCTTCCCGCATGCCAGGACCATGCCGGTGACGATCAACGGCGGCTATGTGATGCGCTCCTGGTACGACATCGTGCACACCGACCTGGGCCGGCAGGAAGACGAAGCGGGCCTGCGCGCCTCGCAGCTGGAAGTCGAAGCCCTGATCGCGCGCGAAAAGGCGCGCGGCATTCCGGCCGAACGCATCGTGCTGGCCGGCTTCTCGCAAGGCTGCGCCATGACCCTGCAGACCGGCCTGCGCCACCCCGAAAAGCTGGCCGGCCTGCTGTGCCTGTCCGGCTATATGCCGCTGGCCGACAAGATCGGCGCCGAACGCCATGCCGCCAACCAGGCCACCCCGATCTTCCTGGCCCACGGCCGCATGGACCCGGTGGTGCCGGTGGCGCGCGCCCTCGCCACGCGCGAACTGCTGCAAGGCCTGGGTTACCAGGTCGAATGGCACGAATATCCGATGCAGCATTCCCTGTGCCAAGACGAAGTCCAGCACCTCAACGCCTGGCTGCGCCAAGTCCTCGGCTGACAACGGCCCAGCCCGTGTCCACCCTGGTGCCAGGCACCAGATCGGACACGAACTCAACGTTAACAATCGCAGCTATCTACGGCCGAGTCCGTGTCCACTTTGGTGCCAGGCACCAAAGTGGACACGGACTCGGCTGTTTTTTATGGCAGGGGCGGGGCGCTGCTGGCGGGGGCGGGGGTTTGGGCCACGTTCATGATCATCGCCAGCAGGGCGTAGTAGCCGTTCAGGCCGGTTAGATCGGTGACGCCTTGTTCGCCGAACTGCGTTAACGCAGCGGCGTAGGTGGGATCGCTGACGCGCTTGTCGCGCTGGAGTTCGGTGCAGAAGTCGTACACGGCTTGTTCGTCGGCAGCCAGGCCGGATGGCGCGCGGCGCTGGGCGATGGCGTCGATCACCTCGGCGCGGATGCCGACGTCGGCGGCAATCGGGGCGTGGATGGCCCATTCCACCGGCTGGTCCCAGGCGCGCGCCGTGACCAGGATGGCCAACTCGGACAGGCGCGTGCCGATGGCGCTCCGGTAGCGCAAATATTCGCCCAGGCGCTGGGCACAGCCCATCAGTTCGGGACTGCGCAGCAGCGGCACGAAGGGGCCGTACAGCGCGCCGCGCGGGCCGTCGATCACGGCTTGCGCCGCGGCCTGCTGTGCCGTTGTCATCTCTGCAAAGGGGATGGGGCCGAGCCGTTCTGTCATCGTCTGTCTGTGGCAGGAATGCGAAAAAGAACGCATACGATACCGCAAAAATCAAAATCGCCTTTCGCGGCGGGGTTTATCGTCAGCTCTCCAACACCATAGGAGGAGACCATGAGCCATCTTATCCACCGCCAGCTGCGCCACACGCCGCCCGTTGCCGACGGCGGCAGCGGCCTGTATCTGCGCGATAGCGAGGGCCGCCTCTATCTCGATGCCAGCGGCGGCGCCGCCGTGTCTTCGCTGGGCCACGGTCATCCCGATGTGCTGGCCGCGATGCAGGCGCAGATCGGCAAGCTGGCCTATGCCCACACGGCCTTCTTCACCAGCGAGGTTGCTGAGGATCTGGCGCTGCGCCTGGCCCAGGATGCGCCGGGCGACCTGGATCATGTGTATCTGACCTCGGGCGGGTCGGAAGCGATCGAGACGGCGCTCAAGCTGGCGCGCCAGTATTTCGTCGAGCGCGGCGAAGCGCGCCGCAGCGTCTTCATCGCGCGCCGCCAAAGCTATCATGGCAATACCCTGGGCGCGCTGGCCCTGGGCGGCAACGAGTGGCGGCGCCGCCATTTCGAGCCGCTGTTGATGAAGGTGGCGCGGGTAGCGCCTTGCTATGAATACCGCGACCGCCGTCCCGGCCAGGACGTGCACGAGTACACGGCCGGCCTGCTGCGCGAGCTGGAGGATGTGATCCTGGAAACCGGGCCGGAACGCGTGATCGGCTTTTGCGCCGAGCCGGTGGTGGGCGCGACGGGCGGCGCGATTCCGCCCACGCCCGGCTATTTCCGCGGCGTGCGCGCGCTGTGCGACAAGTACGGCATCCTGTTTATCGCCGATGAAGTCATGTGCGGCATGGGCCGCACCGGCACGCTGTATGCCGTCGAGCAGGAAGGCGTGCTGCCCGATCTGGTCACGCTGGGCAAGGGGCTGGGCGCGGGTTATGCGCCGATCGGCGCGGTGCTGGCGCGCGCGCCGATCGTGGAGTGCCTGCGCGCCGGCAGCGGCGCTTTCCAGCATGGGCATACCTATACCGGCCATCCGATCGCGGCGGCGGCGGCGCTGGCGGTGCAAAAGGTGATCCGGCGCGATTGCCTGCTGGGCGCGGTGACGGTGCGCGGCGGCGTGCTGCGGCGCATGCTGCGCGACGCGTTCGGCGGCCACCCGCATGTGGGCGATATCCGCGGCCGCGGTCTGCTGCTGGGAATGGAGCTGGTGCAGGACCGCGAGAACAAGCATGCCTTCGATCCCGACCTCAAGCTGCATATGGCGATCCGCGAGCAGGCCATGGCCTGCGGCTTGATCGTGTATCCGATGGGCGGCACCATCGACGGTCGGCGCGGCGACCATATCCTGCTGGCGCCGCCGTTCACCGTGACGGAAAAGGATCTGGGCGAGATCGTTTCGCGCCTGCAGGACGCGCTGGCGCGCGCCCTGGCCAGCGTGCGCTGTACTTAGAACTGCTGGAAGCCGATCACGTCCTGCTGCTGTTCACCCAGACCGGCGATGCCCAGGCGCAGGAAGTCGCCCTTCTTCAGGAAGCGCTTCGGCTTGCGCGCCATGCCCACGCCGGGCGGGGTGCCGGTGGCGATGATGTCGCCCGGCTCCAGCGTCATGAAGCGCGACAGATAGGCCACCAGCTGCGGCACCTTGAAGATCATGTTCTCGGTGCTGCCGGTCTGCATGCGCTTGCCGTTCAGTTCCAGGTAGAGATCGAGCTTGTTGACGTCCCACACCTCGTCGCGCGTGACCAGCCAGGGGCCGACCGGGCCGAAGGTGTCGCAGCCCTTGCCCTTGTCCCACTGGCCGCCGCGTTCGAGCTGGAACTCGCGTTCGGTGACGTCGTTGACCACGCAGTAGCCGGCGACGTATTTCTCGGCCTCGGCCTCGCTCACATTGCGCGCGCGCGTGCCGATGACGATGCCCAGCTCCACTTCCCAGTCGGTCTTCTTCGAGCCTTGCGGCAGCATGACGGGATCGTCCGCGCCGGACAGGCAGGTGATCGCCTTCATGAAGACGATGGGTTCCTTCGGAATCGGCAGACCCGCTTCGGCCGCGTGATCCTTGTAATTCAGGCCGATGCCGATGAATTTGCCGACCTTGGCGACCGGCACCCCAAAGCGCGGATTGCCGCGCACGATGGGCAGGGTTTCAGGTGCGATCTTGGCCAGCTTGCGCATGGCTTTGTCCGACAGCTGCTCGCCGCCGATATCGCCGATCACGCCGGACAGGTCGCGCAGCTTGCCTTCTTCATCGATCAAGCCAGGCTTTTCCTTGCCGGGACGGCCGTAACGAACCAGTTTCATAGTCTTCCTCGGAGTTGTACTCCGCCATTTTACTGGATCGCCAGCGCCCTCCTCGCGCGCCGCGTGCGCAACAGGAATAACAGCAGTCCGGGAAGCTGCAATAAGAGCAGCACGCAGAAGGCCGCCTGGTAGGCGACAACGGGATAGCGGCCCTGCGCATCGAGCGGCCAGAAGGCGACGATCTGGCCAAAGCCGGCCTGCACGGCAAAGGCGCCGAGGAAGATCAGCAGGTTCAGACAGGTGGCGGCGCGGCCCGTCAATGCAGGCGGCATGGCCTGCGCCACGATGGCGTATTCGATGCCGGTGATGGTGCCGGCCAGCGTGAACAGCACGGCCAGCTGGCTGTAGCCGCCCTGCCAGTTGCAGACAAAGCCGAACTGCACCAGCAGGAACAGCGCGATGCCGGCCGCCGCCACATTCAGCGGTGCGATGCCGCGCCGCGCGGCCCACTCGGTCAGCATGCCGACCGCGATGGCACCGAAGATCAGGGCCGCCATGGCCAGGTACAGCAGCCAGGCCACGGCCTGCTCGGGATAGTGCCCCGCGTCGCGCAACCAGCGCGCCACCCACAGGCCCTGGATGCCGAAGAAGACGGTGTGCGGGATCAGTACCAGCGAGGCTGTCTTACGAAAGACCGGATGGCGGTAGACGTCGGCCAGCACTTTCCAGCTGAAGGGTTTGGGCGCGGCGGCCGGCGGCGTCGGCGCCAGCAGCAGGATGCCGAGCGCGGTGACGGCGCAGGCGGCGGCCAGCCCGACAAACAGGCCGCGCCAGTCGGTGAACTGCAAGGCCAGGCGCACCGGCAGCGTGGCGGCGGCCGCCCCCAGGCCGCCGGCGGCGATCAGATAGCCTTGCACCGAAGGCAGGCGCGCCGGCGCGATCCAGGTCGATACGGCCTTCACCGCCGCCATGAAGCAGCCCGCCAGGCCGAAGCCCATCAAGGTACGCGCGCACAGCAGCTGGACAAAGCTCTGGCCCCAGGCGAATGCCAGGGTGCCGGCCGCCGCCACCAGCAGCAGCACGCATTGCACGCGGCGCGGCCCCTGCCGGTCAAGCAGCACGCCCACCGGCAACTGGAACAGGGCGAAGGCCAGAAAGTAGGCGCTGGTGAGAAAACCCAGCTGGGCCGGGGTCAGCGCCACCGACGCCATCATCTGCGGCGCGACGATGGCGTTCACCGTGCGCAGCAGGCTCGATAGCGCATGGCCCAGCGCGAACGGCAGGAAGACCAGGAACAATACCGCCGCGCCGGACAGCGTGCCCGGTACGCGCTCGCGTCCCCGCCACAGCTGGCGCAAGGCGGCGCATGCCGGGCGCGGCATGTCCGCCGCTGCATGGTGCTCGGCGCCACGCACTTGCGCGCGGACGGCGCGGCGGACAACTGGCACGCTGGGCATGGTGCGTTCAGGCCGCGTTGCTTTGGCTGCCGGCATGGGCGCGCGCGGCGGCGGCCAGGGCCAGCGGAATCACCTTGCGTTCGGGCGCCGCGTCATCGCTCTCGAAGAAGAACCTGTCCTTGCCGAAGGCGGGCTTCAGGTGGTCGAGCCAGGTGGCGTTCTCGTCGAACTTGGCGTAGAAAGGCTTGCGCACCCAGTCCGCATTGCGCGCCTGCAGGAACTGCAGGGCGAACACCTTTTCGCCGGCGATGGTGGCCACGCCGTCGATCACCACCTTGCCGGGGAAGGCGCTCATCGACGGTCCGCGCACGGTGCGCGACAGGCCCGACACCATCTGGTAGGCCTGCTGGAAAATCTCATGCGCGCGCGCCAGCGGCAGCTGGAAGTATTCGCGCGGCCCGGTATCGCGCTCGACAAACATATAGTAGGGAATCGCGCCCAGGCGCACGCCCGTGGTCCACAGCTCGGCCCAGCTTTTCGGGTCTTCGTTGATGTGGCGGATCAGCGGTCCCTGCATGCGCAAGGTGGCGCCGGTGCCGACGATGCGCTTGACGGCCTTCTGCGCGATCTCCTGGCGCAGTTCGACGGCGTGGTTGTAGTGGCCCATGATGGCCATATTCTTGCCAGCGGCGACCACCTTCTCGAACAGGCGCAGCAGGTCGTCGGCATCGCGGTCGCTGACGAAGCGCTGCGGCCAATACGCCACCGACTTGGTGCCGATGCGGATGTTCTGGATATGCGCCAGCTCCGGCGCCAGCAGCGGCTCGATGAATTCGGCCAGCGAGCGCGTATTCATGATCATCGGATCGCCGCCGGTGATCAGCACGTCCGTCACATCGGGATGGCTTTTCAGATAGGCCACCAGCTCATGCGTTTCGCGCGCATCGAACTTCATATCGTCCATGCCGACGAACTGCGGCCAGCGGAAGCAGAAAGTGCAGTAGGCGTGGCAGGTCTGGCCGGCGCTGGGGAAGAACAGCACGGTCTCCTTGTACTTGTGCTGCAGGCCTTTCAGCGGCGCATCGTTCACGCGCGGCACATTGTGCGTCATCTGGCCGGCCGGATGGGGATTCATGCGCATGCGGATGCTGTGGGCGTAGCGCGCGATCTCCTCCTCGTCGCGCCGCACCAGCACCAGCTCGCGCAGCCGCGCATATTCATCCTCGTGCAGCATGTCGCGGTGGGGAAAGGTCAGGCGGTAGATCGGATCGTCCGGCACATTGTTCCAGTCGATCAGGTGCTCCATCACGTACTCATTGGTACGGAAAGGCAGCACGCGCGACACCACCTGCACCGCCTCGCGCAACTCGAAGGGCAGCCACTCCCACTGGCGTGCCTGCTGGATCGACTGCCGGGTATAGGGCTTGAATTTTTCGGGCACGGACAAGGCGCTCATTGCGGGTCTCCTGATTGGGGTGGGCGGTATTCCATGCTAGGAAATCGTCCGCTGCGCAAATTGCCAAAGATCAATGGCTGCACAGAAATTGCGTGCCTCATCGCAAGCTTGCGCCATCGCAAATTACACCCCGCCGCGGCGGCGTACAGTGGCCAATGCAATTGGGAAATACCACCACCTTCGCAAAGGAGATGCAATGAAACGCTTACTGACTGGCACCCTGCTCGGCCTGGCCTTCGCCACGGCCGCCGCCACCACCGAACCGGGCGAAAAGGAAGCCATCGCCATGGCCGAAAAAGGCGCGGCCTTCCTCAAGGCCCATGGCAAGGAGGAGATGATCAAGAAAATCAGTTCCGCCCATCCCGACTTCGTGCAAGGTTCGCTGTATGTGGATATGCGCGACATCAATACCGGCATCGTGCTGGCGCACCCGATCAACCCTTCCATCGTCGGCAAGGATCTGGTCGACGTGCCCGACGCCAGCGGCAAGAAATACCGGCGCGAGATCATCGAGCTGGCCGCGAAAAAGGGCAAGGGCTGGGTCGACTATATGTACAAGAACCCCAGCAGCGGCAAGATCGAGCCGAAGACCACCTATATCCTGCGCGTCGGCGACGTCGTGCTGGAAGCGGGTATTTACAAGAAGTGATCTGGATCTGATCCTTGCCGGAGGGCGCCATGCTGAACAAACTGCGTATCGGTCCTAAATTGCTGCTGGCGCCCGCGCTGGTGCTGCTGCTGCTCATCGCCACCGCTGGCTGCGCCTGGTTGGGCATGGTGCACCAGAATGCCTCGATGGAAAACCTGGTGCAGGTGCGCGCCACCCGCCTGCAGGCGGCGGCCGACGCCATGGGCGAGGCGCGCCATGCCCATGCCAACATCTACCAGCTGCTGGCCTGGATCAATGGCAGCTTCGCCAAGCAGCGCCTGGATGAACTGGGTCGCCAGATCAGGGCGCGCCATGCGGCGCTGGAAGGCCAGCTGGGCGAGCTGGCCCAGGTGTCCTCGCCGGACGAGGCGCGCATCGTGAGCGCTTGCGCGCAGGCGCTGGCGGCCTACCGCAAGGGCGTGGAGGAAACCATGGAGCTGGCGCAGATGGACCAGTCCATCGCCACCAATACCATGGCCAAGGCCGAGCATCAGTTCACGCTGCTGAACGAGGATCTGGCACAGCTGGCGGCGCTGGAGCGCAAGCTCAGCGAGGAGGCCTACGCCGCCGCGCGCGCCGAGTACCGCCGCCTCGGCGCCGCCATGGGCGGCCTGGTGGCGCTCTCGGTGCTGCTCTCGCTGCTGGTGTCGATGCGGGTGCGCAGCCTGCTGCTGCGCGAGATCCAGGCCATCGGCAACGCCGTGCGCAGCCTGGCCGACGGCGATCTGCGGCGCGGCCAGGCCAGCGCGGGGCGCGACGAAATCGCCGAAACCGGGCGCGTGCTCGATCACAGCGTGGCGCGCCTGAACCATACGCTGCGCCTGATCCAGGGTGCGGTGCAGTCGATCGACACCGCCTCGCACGAAATCGCCAGCGGCAACCAGGATCTGTCGGCGCGCACTGAAATGCAGGCCAGCTCGCTGCAGCAGACCGCCAGCGCCATGGCCTGCCTGACCGGCGCCGTGCGCCAGAACGCCGAGCACGCGCAGCAGGCCAGCGCACTGGCGGCCAGCGCCAGCAGCCTGGCCAGCGATGGCGGCGCGGCCATGGCGCAGGCGGTGGCGGCGATGGAATCGATCCGCGGCTGTTCGCGCAAGATCGTGGAAATTATCGGCGTGATCGACGGCATCTCCTTCCAGACCAATATCCTGGCCCTGAACGCGGCAGTGGAAGCGGCGCGCGCCGGCGAGCAGGGGCGCGGCTTTGGCGTGGTGGCGGCCGAGGTGCGCACCCTGGCCCAGCGTTCGGCCAGTGCCGCGCGCGAAATCAAGACCCTGATCGCGGAATCGGTGGCCACCATCGACAGCGGCAATGCCTGCGTGGGCCGGGCCGGCGGCAGCATGGACGCCATCGTCGGCTCGGTGCGCGAGGTGAACGAGATCATCGCCCGCATCAGCGCCGCCAGCAGCGAGCAGGCGCAGGGCATCAGCGAAGTGAATCAGGCCGTGGGCCAGATGGACGACGCCACGCAGCAGAACGCCGCCCTGGTCGAAGAGGCGGCAGCGGCGGCCGAAAGCCTGCAGCAGCAGGCCATCAGCCTGAGCGAAGCGGTGGCCGTGTTCGAGCTGGGCGAGGCCGCGCCGGAATGGGAGGCCGGCGCGACGCACGGCCAGGCCCCGGCGGCGGCAAGCGAGGACGAGGAATATGCGATGCCGGAACGGCGCGCCAGCGGCAGCCGCATGCGCGCGGCGCGCTCCGGCTCAGGCGCCGGGGAAGGGCTTGCTCAGAAAGCGCGAACCGGCCAGGCCGAAGCGCCAGGGCACGTCCACCGCTTTGGAAATGCCGATGCGCGGGCCGACGGCGATGCTCACCCGGCCGCTGCGCGGCAGCAGTTCAAACGGTAGGGCGTTCAAGGCCAGCGCGTTATGGGCGCGCGTCACGCCCAGCGCCTGGCACACCCGTCCCGGTCCGGAGCACAGCAGGCGCGCATCGTGCTGGCCGCGCCGCGCGCGCATCGCCTCCAGCCCGAGCACCGGCTCCAGCGCGCGGATCAGCACCCCGGCCCCGTGGCCCTCCTCGCGGCAGACGAAGTTCAGACACCAGTGCATGCCGTAGGACAGATAGACATAGGCATGGCCCGGCGCGCCGAACATGGCCTGGTTGCGCGGCGTCGGCCCGGCAAAGCTGTGCGAGGCCGGGTCGGCGCGGTCGTAGGCCTCGGTTTCCACGATGCGCCCGCCCACGCCGTCCACCAGCACGGTGACGCCGATCAGGCGCCGCGCCACCTCGCGCGAAGGAGCGGAAAAATCGATGCCGGCGATGAAAGTTGTCATACCGACTATTCTAGCCTGCCTGGCGCGCGCCGGCTTGCCGCAGTCCAAGCGCTCGTGCCATCCATTCAAGCTTGCCCATTCATGCTGTCTTTTCACCATGAAATCGCCGCACTTGGACAACAATTCCCGGATTTAGAGGAAATATTACCCTGTCCAGCCGCCGTTTCCAGCGCAAAACCGGCGATAATCGAAGCTTGGCCGCCCGGGCAATATAGTTGCAGGTAGGCTATAGTTCAGGTACGCCAGTCCACCCCATATCGATATGACGACAGTTGCAGCCCCCGCCCCGGTACAAGAAACATCGGTCGAAGACGCTTTACTGCGTTCGATCCGCATTCCGCCGCGGCCCAGCCTGCTGGTCGATCTGCAACGCGAGCTGGCAACGGACGATCCCTCGCCGCGCCGCATCGCGCGCATCATCGGTAACGACGTCGGCATGTCGGGCGCCCTGCTGAAGCTGGCCAATTCCCCCTTCTTCGGCGCCGCGCGCAAGGCCAAGTCGGTGGAGCAGGCCATCAATTTCCTCGGCCTGAACCAGTGCGCCGCCCTGCTCACCGGCTTGCTGGCGCGCCAGGCCATCGAGGGCCAGCAGGCCGAATTGAACCAGTTCTGGGAAGTGTCGGCGCGCCGCGCCCAGGCGCTGGTGTTCCTGGCCCGCAAGCTGCGCGTGGCCCCGCCCGACATCGCCCACACCTTCGGCCTGTTCTGCGATATCGGCGTGCCGCTGCTGATGGCGCGCTTCCCCGAATACCGCCAGACCTTCGACCTGGCCTGCAAATCGGCCACGCGCAAGATCACCGCCATCGAAGACGAGCACCACACCACCAACCACGCCGCCATCGGCTGTCTGCTGGCGCGCAACTGGGGTCTGTCGCCCGACGTGTCCTGGGCCATCCTGCACCACCACGATTACGAAGTGCTGGAAGACGACAGCACCGACGACGCCATCCGCTCTCTGGTCTCGGCCTCGGTACTGGCCGAACAGGGCATTCAGCGTTACCATGGCAACCGCGCCTCGCTGGAGTGGGACAAGGGCGGTGAACAGGCATGCCGCCATCTGGGCCTGAGCCCCGACGAAACCGCCGACCTGCTCGACGAGCTACACGAATCCTTCCACTTCGACCACTAAGAGTTCGTTTTAAAATGGGCATGGCGGCGTTGCAGCTCCTTGCCGTGCAGTCGCACTGTCTGCGTCGCTGCGCCTTGCCCTGCCCATTTGAAAACAAACTCCATGCCCGCTAGCGCGGGCTTTACGAATCCATGCCCAAGAATAAGCGCCCTACCCCGCGTAAATCCAGCACGCCTCCCGAAGAAAAAGAAGAAGTCCTGAGCCAGGCCCTGTGCGCCCTGGCGCTGGAACTGGCCGAGCAGGAGGACGGCGAAACCCTGGGCGCCGAACTGCACGGCAAGGAGCAGGACTTCACGCGCCTGCTGCGCCGCTATGTGAGCCAGCAAAAAGACGATATCCTGTACGGCGCCATCGAACAGGCGCGCTATGAAGACGTGGGCGCCTACCAGCTGCTGCGCAGCGCCATCGAGGAAGCCGCCGGCACCGTGCAGTTGCGCCGCGAAGGTGCACCGGCGCTGGAAATCGACGCCTTCGCCATCCCCGTGTTCGCACGCAGCCAGGGCGGCTTGAAACTCGAAGAGTGCTTCCAGGACGACGCCGCCTACGACGCGCTGCTGCACAGCCTGCGCGAAGGCGGCCTGGAAAGCCCGCAGGCGAAACTGGTGCTGGTGCGCCATGCCTACGACCTGGGCGAGGCCGAACGCATCAGCTACGGCCAGCTCAACGCCATGGTGCGCGAAGCGGCGGCCTCATTGACGGAAAAGAAGATGAGCGAGGCGCCCGCGCTGCAGCGCAGCATTGCCGGCTGGAGCGGCCCTGCTTTCGGCGCCGGCGACGAGGCGGTCGAGCTGCGCTTCCTGCTCGGCTTCGCGCTGAAGCGGGCCGACGATCCCTTCTACGCCATCCCCGCCGGCGAAGACCAGGCCGACGCCTACTTCGCCAGCCGCATGGAGCGCTACCGCGCCTGGACCGAGCAGTACGCTCCGCTGGTGCGGCGCTGCCTGGCCGGTGGCCGCGCGCTGGAACTGAACTTCCTGTACCAGGACCTGTTCTTCGGCGCCGTGCAGCAGGGCCAGTCCGAACATGCGATGCTGGCCATGATGGCCGAGCTGGCCCAAGCCCTGCACGGCCAGGCCGCTGACCAGGCGGCCGCCATCGTCGGCCCGGCCGACAGCGGCGGCAGCATGCAGCTGCGCGTGAACCTGCATGCGGCGCCGGGCGGTGCCCTGCTCGCCTCCTGCGCGCGGCCGCTGGACCTGGGCTGCGACCTGGAAGCCGAGGTCGAAGACGTGCGCGACGCCCTCGCCACGCTCGGCGTGCAGACGGTCTCCGTGGCACGCCGCTTCGATGCGCAAGGCCAGCCGGAGGAAGTGGTCGCGCTGCCGGCGCAATAAGCATTTCCTGTTTGACAGCACCTTCCCAGGCGAGGATACTTTCCCCAGGGAGGTGCATGATGAAACGTCTGATTGTCCTTGTTTGCGCGCTACTGTTGAGCGCCTGTTCCAGCACCGCCATCCACCCGGCCGCGCCGCCGGCGGCCCAGATTTTCAGCGACCAAAGCTTTGCCGCCGCCAGCGAAGACGTGGGCGCCGACCAGATCCTGGCGGCGACGCCGGCCATGAAGCGCTATGTGGACGAGGCGCTGCGCAGCCAGCGCGACAAGCCGCCCCACCGCGCCCTGTTCGACGCCCTCTACCGGCGCGACCAGCTCAAGATCGAATACGATTCCGCCACCACCCGCACCGCCGCCCAGACCTTCGATGCGCGTTCGGGCAACTGCATTTCCCTGGTCATCATGACGGCGGCGCTGGCGCGCGAAATGGGCCTGCAGGTGCAGTTCCAGAGCGTGTATGTGGACGAAAGCTGGAGCCGCTCCGGCAGCCTGTATATCTCCAGCGGCCACGTGAACATCGTCCTGGGCCGCAACAAGATGTTCCAGACCGGCTATGACGCCAATGCCTACCTGGTGATCGACTTCCTGCCACCGGCCGACATCCGCAGCCTGGATGCGCACCAGATCGACGAGAAGACCGTGCTGGCCATGTTCATGAACAACCGCGCCGCCGAATCGCTGGTGGCGGGCAAGCTGGACAACGCCTACTGGTGGGCGCGCGGCGCCATCCTGCAGGACCCGGACTTCTACAGCGCCTATAACACCCTGGGCGTGATCTACAAGCAGCATGGCGATCTGGCGATGGCCGAGCGCACCATGCGCTATATGGCCCAGCTGACGCCCTCCAGCACCGTACCGCTATATAACCTGGCGCGCATCCTGGACAGCATGGGCCGCGATGCCGAAGCCAAGACCGTGCGCGAGCAGCTGGCGCGCATGGAACCGAATCCGCCCTTCCACTACTTCAACCTGGGCCTGAAAGCCATGGAGGAAGGCCAGTACTTCAAGGCGCGCGCCCTGTTCGCGCGCGAAGTCGAGCGCCAGCCCGGCTACCACGAATTTCATTTCTGGCTGGCCCTGGCGGCCTACAAGCTGGGCGATCTGCGCCTGGCCGACAAGCACCTGAAACTGGCGCTGGAAAACAGCACCACGCGGCGCGACCACGAGCTGTATGCCGGCAAGCTGGAACGCCTGCGCGCCGAAGGCATCCGCCTGCGCGGCGGGCGCGGCAGCGATCCGGATTGAGGCGGCGATACGCCGGCAGGGGCAAGATTGCCTTTTCCGTAATACGGTTTACACTGTGGGGCTTTCCACCCCATAGTGCCGACCATGATCCGACCTCTTTCCGTACTGGCCCTTTCCTTGGCGCTCTGCGGCGCCGCCCATGGCTTTGACCGCGCCGCCGTGCTGGCCGCGGCCGATGCGCCCGAAGCACCGAAAAGCGGCCCGCGCGAACACTACACCAAGTATGAGTTCCGCATCCCCATGCGCGACGGCGTGCGCCTGTTCACCACGGTCTATGTGCCGAAAGACAGTTCGAAAAGCTATCCCTTCCTGATCGAACGCACGCCTTACAGCGCCGGCGTGCGCGAACAGGGTAAGCTGCAGTACGGCGTGGAGTTCTATCCCAAGTCGCTCGGCCCCTCGCGCGAATTCGAGCAGGCCGGCTATATCTTCGTGCGCCAGGACGTGCGCGGGCGCTATATGTCGGAAGGCCAATGGCAGGAGATGACGCCGCACGTCAACGCCCGGCGCGCGCCGGGCGAAGGCAATGAGAGCCAGGACATGCATGACACCATCGAGTGGCTGCTGAAGAATGTGCCGGGCAATAACGGCAAGGCCGGCATCTACGGCATTTCCTATCCCGGCTTCTACACCTCGGCCAGCATCATCGATTCGCACCCCGCCATCAAGGCCGCCTCGCCGCAGGCACCGGTGACCAATCTGTTCATGGGCGACGACGCCTACCACGGCGGCGCGCTGATGCTGGCGGCGAACTTCGATTTCTACTCGGCCTTCACCAGCGAACAGAATCCCACTGCCCTGCCGAAGAACTGGGAAAGCTTCGACTACGGCATGGCCGACGGCTACGACTACTTCCTCAAGCATCAGAACCTGTCGGCCATCCTGGCCCAGCTCCAGCCCAAGCAGCGCACCTATCTGGAGCCGAGCGTTGAGCACAGCAGCTACGACGAGTTCTGGAAATCGCGCGATATCGCGCCGCACCTGAAAAACGTGCGCGCCGCCGTGCTGACCGTGGGCGGCTGGTTCGACGCGGAAGACCTGCAAGGCCCGTTAAGCACCTACCAGGCCATCGGCCGCAACAACCCCGGCATTTTCAACGGCCTGGTGATCGGCCCCTGGTCGCATGGCGGCTGGGCCGGCGGCGACGGCCGCAACCTGGGCCCGGTGAAATTCGACAGCAAGACTTCCGAACACTTCCGCCAGAAGATCCAGTTCCCCTTCTTCGAACAGCACCTGAAAGGCGTGAAGCCGGAACAGGCCAGCGCCAATGTGAACGCCTTCGAGACCGGCAGCAATGTCTGGCGCCAGTACAGCGCCTGGCCGCCGCAGCAGGCCAAGGTGCGCACGCTCTACTTCGGCGCCAACGGCACCCTGCACTGGCAGCAGCCGGCGGCGGGCGGCGGCGAGTACGACGAATACGTCAGCGATCCAAAAAAGCCGGTGCCGTATATCGGCTATGCGGCGACCGGCGTGCCGCGCGAATACATGGTGTCCGACCAGCGCTTTGCAGCCAGCCGTCCCGACGTGCTGGTCTACCAGAGCGAGGTGCTGGAGGAGGACGTGACGCTGGCCGGCCCGGTCTCGCCCAAGCTCTTCGTTTCCACCAGCGGCAGCGACGCCGACTGGGTGGTCAAGCTGATCGACGTCTATCCGCAGGAATATCCGGCGCCGGCCAAGGAAGACGGCGCCGGCGCGGTGAAGATGGCGGGCTACCAGCAGCTGGTGCGCGGCAATCCGCTGCGCGGCAAATTCCGCCATAGCTTCGAGAAGCCGGAAGCGTTCACGCCCGGCAAAGTGGAGGCGCTCAACTTCCAGCTGGGCGATGTGAACCATACCTTCCGCCGCGGCCACCGCATCATGGTGCAGGTACAAAGCTCCTGGTTCCCGCTGATCGACCTGAACCCGCAAAAGTTCATGGAGATTCCAAAAGCGAAGCCGGAGGACTTCCAGAAAACCACCCAGCGCGTGTACCGCGCGCCGGCCACGCCGTCCGGCATCGCGGTGCAAGTGCTGGCGCGCTAAGCCGTTTTTCCCTCCCTTGCCCGGGGCCGGAAGCAGCGGCCTTCCGTCCCGGGCAAGACCTTATGCTGGTCAGAAAAGGCCGGTGCTGCAAGTGATTTGTATTTTCGCCACTCCGAAATTTTAAGCATGCTTGGCCGCTGCTTTGTGTGGGATCATCGCCGGTGCATCTGATTGTGCAGCGCGTCAAACTCCCGCCCTGCAACCCTGTGCACGGGCGGTCCATCCCCGATGTTCGCCACTTAGGAGTCCGAAGATGAAACTGTCATCCTCGCTTGCCGCTTCCGCCATTCTGCTGGCCGCCGCGCCCTGGGCTCTCGCCAGCCCGCCCTTGCCGGCGCTGGGCGCCGACCAGAATGCCACTTCCGTTTCGGGCCTCTCGTCCGGCGCTTTCATGGCGGTGCAATACCAGGTCGCCTATTCCAATTCCGTGGTCGGCGCGGGCGTGGTGGCGGGCGGTCCTTACTACTGCGCCGCCAACGGCTTCCTCGCCTACGCCGCCATCTGCATGGGCCAGGTGCCATTCGTGCCGCCCAATCCAGCCTTGATGGCATCCGCCGCGCGCAGCTTCGCCGACGCCGGCCAGATCGATCCGCTCACGGGCCTGAACAAGGCGCGCATCTATGTCTTCAGCGGCACGCGCGACACCGTGGTCTATCAGCAGGCGGTGAACGCCACCGTGTCCTTCTTCAAACAGGTGGGCGTGGACAAATCGAATGTCCAGTATGTGAATAATGTGCCGGCCGGCCACGCGCTGCTGACGCCCTCCTTCGGCAATCCCTGCGCGGACAATGCCGCGCCCTATATCAGCCACTGCACCGTGCACCAGCAGGCCTACGACCAGGCGGGCGCCATCTTCAACCACATCTACGGCAATGCCAGGCCGCCGGCCAGCAGCCTGTCGGGCCAGATCATCAAGTTCAACCAGCGCGAATTCGCCAAGGCCGATAGCGGCATGGCGGAGGATGCGTTTGCCTATGTGCCGAAAGCCTGCAGCGGCAGCGGCAATGCCTGCAAGGTGCACGTGGCCTTCCACGGCTGCCTGCAGTCCGCCGAATCCGTGCAGGACGATTTCTATGGCAAGACCAGCTACAACTCCTGGGCCGACACGAATAACATCATCGTGCTGTATCCGCAGGTGAACAAGTCCGACATTCCGTTCAACCCGAACGGCTGCTGGGATTGGTTCGGCTACACCGACAGCAACTACGCGCTGAAATCGGGGCAGCAGATGGTGGCCGTGAACGCCATGGTCAAGCGCCTGACCACCGCGCCGAACAGCGTGCAGGCTGCCGCCGTCACGGACGGCGTGTCGCGCTAAACCCGCGGGCTGTTGCCGCCGCCGGCTTTTTCTCACTTGCCGCGCGCAAGCCGGCGGCGATTCTCGCTACACTGGAGGCATGAACAACTCCAGGAAAATGGCGGCGGCCGCAGGCATGATGGGCTTTGTCTGGGCCGGACTGACGGCTGTGGTGGCGGCCAGCCAGCGCAAGCTGCTGTTCAACCCCAACGTCAAGCGCGAGGTGGCCAGCCCGCGCAGCAGCGGCCACCGTACGCGCGCCGTGGTGCTGCGCGCGGCCGACGGCACCAAGCTGGCCGGCTGGCTGATGACGCCGCGCCAGCCTGGCCCCTACCCGGCCGTGATCTATTTCGGCGGTCGCTCGGAGGAAGTCTCCTGGGTGGCGCGCGATGCGGGCACCTTGTTCCCCGGCATGGCGGTGCTGGCCATGAATTACCGCGGCTACGGCGAGTCGCAGGGCGAGCCGGGCGAAGAACATATGGTGGAAGATGGGCGCATGTTGTTCGACTGGCTGCGCGACAGCGCCAATATCGATCCGGCGCGCATGGCCGTGGTGGGACGCAGCCTGGGTTCCGGCGTGGCGGTGCAGGTGGCGATGGAACGCGCCGTGCATTCCATCGTGCTGATCACGCCTTATGATTCGATCCTGGCGCTGGCGCGGCGCCGTTTCCGCGCCATGCCGATCGGGATGGTGCTCAAGCACCGCTTCGAATCGGTCAAGCATGCCGAGCGCCTGACCGCGCCGACCTATGTGCTGCGCGCCGCCAGCGACGACGTGGTGCCGCACTCGCACACCGACGAACTGGTGACGCGCCTGAACCGCCTGCATCTGGACGAGATTGTGCCAGACACCGACCACATGAATATTCCATACCTGGAAATCACGCAGCGCAAGATCGCGCGCTTCCTCTCCAGCCAGTTCAGCCAGGCGTCGCATGCAACGCCTGCCACGCGCGAACGCATCTCCTGAACTGGTAACGGTGCGCGCGCCTCAGCGGCGGCGCTGCGGATAGCCGCCTTGCGGCGCCGGGCCGCGCTTTTCGATATGGCGGAAAATGATGCGGCCCTTGCTCAGGTCATAGGGCGATAATTCCAGCGTCACCTTGTCGCCGGCCAGGATACGGATATGGTTCTTCTTCATGCGGCCGGACGTGTAGGCCACCAGTTTATGGCCATTCTCCAGGTCCACGCGAAAACGCAGATCGGGCAGCACCTCCGCCACTTGGCCGTTCATTTCGATTAGTTCTTCTTTTGCCATACTTGTTCTCCTTGTGGGGATGGGGACCGGTGGCAGACTGCCAGCGGCCAAAGGCGATGCGCCGCAGGCGATGCGGCCAGCACCGGGGGAAACGGGGGAATGCAGTGCTCGTCCTTGCGAGGCACGCATGCAGGGTGGGAAAGGGGTAGCGCCGAAAAAAAAGCCCGCTTGCTGCGGGCTTCGTTTCAATGTATTACCAATGCTTCAATCGCTGCTTCAGCCCATGCTATCTGCATGGTGCGAAACGTCGGACGCCTATGCTATCTGCGTAGTGCCCCCAATGTGTAAACCGACCAACGTATCTGGAACTACAAATCCGCTTCGGCATTCATGGCTGGGCAACATTACACAAGCCGCATCGCCTGCCTGGCGGAGTGGCGAAGTCCGGAAACTTCACCAACGAAACGCAGTATAGCATGATTTTGTGCGACGCACAAAATTTTCTCAGCCCGGCTTGAAAGCGCTGCGGAAAGCGCGCAGGGCGGCTGGATGGTAGACGGTCAGATGCGTTTCGTCCGGCAAGGGCGCCAATTGCCAGCGCAAGCCTTCAACCTTGTTGCCGGCCAGCGCCGCTTCCAGTTCCTGCGCCAGTTCCGGCATGCCCTTCTCGCCGCTGGCGGCCACGTACAAAGTCTTGTCGAGGCGCTTGTGGGCGCGCAGCCTGGCGCTGGCCTCTTGCAGCAGCCGGCGCTTGTTCCACCACAGGCTGGGGTCGATGGCGATATAGGTGTCGAACAGCTGCGGCTCCTGCAGGAAGGTCTCCATCACAAACAGGCCGGCCAGCGACTCGCCGATGATGGCGCTTTCCTGCGTGGTGCGGTAGCGCGCCTTCACCTGCGGCATCAGTTCTTCGCGGATGAAGCTGCGGTAGGCCGCCGAGCCGCCCACCACGGGCGCGATCTTGCGGTCTTCTGGATCCTCGGTGGGGCCGGTCAGGTCACGGCGGCGCTGAGTGTTTTCTATACCGACCAGCATGAAGGAGCGCATGGTGCCGTTGGCCACCGAGACCTGCAGCAGACCCGCCACGTGCAGGAAGTCCTCCGCCAGGCCGCCGTCCGGCATATACAGCACGGGCAGCGGCGCGTCAGGCGCATCGTTCCAGCCGCGCGCCATATACACATTGATGCGGCGGGTTTCGCCCAGATGGCGGGAATCGATGGTGAACGTGTCGCCGATGGACAGCGGAGCCGCCTTGCTGAATGCCTCCGCCGCCTGCAGCGGGCTGAATGCCGCCGCTGCCACCGTTGCCGCCATTGCTGCCAAAACCTTGCGTCTTGCCGTCATGCGCCTGCCCTCCTGTGTTTTTGAAGGGCAAGTCTATGAAAAGATGGGGAATTTGTCCACAACCACCGGCAGCGGGACGTTGTGCTGGAGCGCGTTCTGACGGATAATTTCGGCCATGAACGATACTACTACCCGCCCCCCACTGCCCGATCACCTGTCCGTCGACCCACGCAGCCCGCACCATGTCGCGGCCGTGTTCGAGTTCGATATCGGCATCAAATTCAATGACAAAGACCGCTTCGACGTCGAGGAATACTGCGTCAGCGAAGGCTGGATCAAGGTGCCAGCCGGTAAAACCCTGGACCGCAAGGGCCGCCCCATGCTGATCAAGCTGAAGGGCAAGGTCGAAGCCTTCTACCGTTAATCCCGGGCCACGGCATCCACCGTGGCCTTTTCATTTCAGGCCAGTTCCATCACTTCGGCCAGCGGCTTGCGCGGCTTCTGCGGCCAATTCTCCGGCGTGGCATAGCCCACCGTCAGCAGCATCACCGGCACGTCGCGCTCGGACAGACCGAATTCGCGCGCCACACCCTCCCGGTCAAAACCACCCATCGGGCAGGTGGCCAGGCCCATGCCCTCGGCCGCCAGAATCAGCGTCATGGCCGCCAGCGAGGCGGAGCGGATCGCTTCGTCGCGCTGCAATTGCGGATTATCGTGGTGCGCGCCTTGCGCCATCCCCACCCAGCTTTGCAGCATCGAGGCATTGATGATGCCGGCGTCGAGCGAAGGCTGGAGCGCACCGGCCAGGCCCTCATGCGCGGCCAGCGTGCCGCAGACGATGAAGGTGACGGAAGCTTCCACCACTTTTTTCTGACCATAGGCGACGGACAGCAGGCGCTCCTTGGCCTGCGGCGAACGCACGGCGATGAATTTCCAGTTCTGGAAGTTGTAGGCCGATGGCGCCAGGGTGGCCAGGCGCACCAGCTCCGCAAGCTGCTGATCGCTCAGCGCGCGGCTGCTGTCGAAGTTGTTGACCGAAGTGCGGGATTCAATCAGGTTTTTAATAGTGTCGTACACATCAAGCTCCTAAACACGTTGTTGTTGTGGTGGTGCGGCTTGCGCCCATTGTACGGCCAGCACGCTGCCGAATACTGTCACCAATCCTAGTAGTGACCAGCCACGCATGCTTTGCCCCAGCAAGGCCCAGCCCAGGATCACGGCGGTCAGAGGGCTGAGCAGGCCAAGCGAAGACACGGCCACCGGCGACAGGCGCGCAATGCCGCGGAACCAGATCGCGTAAGCGAGCAGGGCGCCGGCCAGCGACAGATAGGCATAGCCCAGCACCGCGCCGCTGCCCAGTGCAGGCAGCGGCGGATCGGCCAGCAGCGCCAGCGGCAGCAGCATCGCACCGCCGGCCAGCAGCTGCCAGCCGGTGAAGGCCAGCACCGGCACGTCGGGACGCCAGCGGCGCGCCAGATAGGTGCCGGCCGCCATGCAGGCTGCTCCCGCCAGCGCGGCGGCGATGCCCAGCGCATCCCAGGCGGCGCCCGGCGTCAGCAGCAGGGCCGCCATGCCGAACACGCCCAGTACGCTGGCCCAGACCGCCCCCCGCCGCGGCCGCGCGCCATCCATCGACCAGGCCATGCCCATCACCAGCAAGGGCTGGATGGCGCCGACCACCGCCGCCACGCCACCCGGCAGGCGGTAGGCGGCGATAAACAGCAAGGCCTGGAAGCAGCCGATATTCAAGGCGGCCAGCACGGCCAGCCGGCCCCAGTCGCGCCGCGCCGGCAGACGCCGCACGAACAGGCTCAGTAGCAGGCCGGCGGGCAGGCAGCGCAGCAGGGCCGCCGTGAATGGCCGGTCCGGCGGCAGAAAGGTGGTGGTGACGATATAGGTCGATCCCCAGATGACCGGCGCCAGCGCGGTCAGCAAGACGTTTCCCCAGGATATGCGTGGCATCACGGCCTCCATTTATCTTCAATTCAAGATAATTATTCCAGTTTATAATCTTGAAATCAAGATAAATTTGGAGTACATCCGATGGCGCAGAAACGGCAGGCCGACGCGGTCGACAAGATACTCGAACAATGGCACCGCGAGCGCCCGGAACTGGATGTGGCGCCCATGGGCACGATCGGCCGGCTGAAACGCTGCGCGGCGCTGGTGCAGCGCCGGCTCGACGCGGTGTTCGACGCCTATGGCATGAGCAGCTGGGAATTCGATGTGCTGGCGACCTTGCGCCGCTCGGGCGCGCCCTACCGCCTGGCGCCGACCCATCTGTTCTCGGCGCTGATGATCACTTCCGGCACCATGACCCACCGCCTGAAAGGGCTGGAAACGCGCGGCCTGGTGCTGCGCCTGGCCAATCCCGAGGATGCGCGCAGCATCCTGGTGCAGCTGACGGACGAAGGCCTGGCCCTGATCGACCGCGCGGTGGCAGCCCATGTGGAGAACGAACGCACTATCCTGGCGCCGCACAGCGCCAGCGAACTGGCCGCGCTTGACGCCAGCCTGGCGCGCCTGCTGGCGGTGCTGGAGCCGGCCGGTGACGGCGGGAACAACCAAACTTAGACGGCCTCGCTCCGTGCAGCAGCTGCGGCCCCTTGCGCAGCCGCATCAAACAGCCGCAAGGCGAGCAGGCCATGGCCAACGGCGGCGCCGGCGCGCAGGGCGGCGGCGATAAATGCCGTTTCCGCGATTTCCTCCCGCGTCGCCCCTGCCGCCGCGGCATTCCGGGTATGCACGTCGATGCAGTAGGCGCATTGCGTGGTCAGCGCGACCGCGATGGAAATCAGCTCGCGGTATTTGGCCGGGATGGCGCCGCTGCTGCGTTCGGCGGCCGCCTTCAGGCCAAGGAAGGCTTGCGCTTCCAGCGGCGCCAGCGCTGCCAGGTCTTTGGCTAGAGACAGGTCTTCAGGATGCTGGTATGCGGACATGATTTTCCTTCCTAGGCTTTGCTGGCAGGAGCGGCGTGCAGATATTCCCGGACCATGGCGCGGGCCCGGTGCAGACGGCTTTTTGTCGCCTCGCGCGTCAGGCCCAGATGGCCGGCGATTTCGGCGATGGTCATTTCCTGCACATCGCGCAGCAGGATGATTTCTCGCTGGGCCGCCGGTAAGGACTCCAGCGCCTGCACCAGATCGATGCGCAGCTCGTCGACCGGCATCCTGGCAAAGCGGGCCGAATCTTCCACGCCGCCGAGATCGTCCATATTCCGCATGAACATCAGGGCCGGCAGCACGCACAGGCGCATGACAACCCTGAGCAGCCAGGCGCCCAAGGCCGTCACGCTGCGCACGGTGCCGATCTTGCGGTACAGGATGATGAGCGTTTCCTGCACCACGTCGTCCACCGCCGATGAACGCCGGCACTGGTAGACGGCATAGCGGCGAATATCAGGCCGCAGCTGGGCCAGCAGACACGCCAGTGCCGCCGGGTCGCCCGCCTGCGCGGCCGCGAAAGTCTGTTCCGGGATTCGCATCGCTTGTCCCCTCAGCAATCGGCAGGCGCACGGCCCGCCATGACATACATCCCAATACTCCTGCGCTTGAACATACGCACCTCCTCATGGACGGTTGATAGACATGGGCAGTGCATTTTCTGCCCCGCTATTGCAAGGAGGGGAGAAACTCGCAAAAGGATTCGCGGAATCGAAAATATTTTTGCGATTCCCGCAAAGCTTCATGGCGATGCCATAGACAGTTTCACGGCACTCAGACAAGTGGCGCGGTAATCTGAAGCGAACGCAGCATGATTCGCGTATTGGTATCCTGCACGCCGCCGCGCGCCCTGAGGTTCTCGTTCAGCCTTACCAAGGCTTCCTGATTGGCGCAGGCGACGCGCACCGCGTAATCGAAGTTCCCTGTCATTAAGACCGCTTCCATCACGCCAGGGATGGTTTGCAGCGTCGCTTCGAACGCTTGCGCCGTTACGCCGGGAAGCAGTTTAACGTCGATGATGGCTTGCAGGGACAGGTCGAGCGCATGCGGGTCGATGCGCGCATGGTAGCCGAGGATCACGCCGGAAGTTTCCAGGCGTCGCATCCTTTCCGCGACCGCATTTGCCGACAGGTGAACCCGCTCGCCGATTTCCTTATAGCTGATTCGGGCGTCGCTCCGGAGAAGCGCGACGATTTTCGCATCCATTTGATCCATGAACGAGTTTACCTCTGCAAAACCACGATATTACATAGAAAAACTGCAGAAAAAAATATTAAACAATTGCTATTATCGATGGCGCACAACGATTCAAATCACTCTTGAAGATACAGAGGAGGAACGTATGCCCCGCATGCTGATTACCCTATTGCTTGCCGCTGCCGCCCAGGCATCCGCACACGAAGTACCGCAGACCAAGGGGACGCTGGATGCCGCCACCCGCCATGCGCTGGTCAAGGAGCTGGCGCAAGCGGTCGAAGACAATTATGTCTTTCCGGACGTGGCAAAGAAGGTCGCCGCCAGCCTGCGCCAGAAGGATGCGAAGAATGCCTATGCCAGCGCCAACACCGTCACATCCCTGGCCGATATGCTGACCGCCGATCTGCGCAGCTCCGGCAAGGACTTGCACTTCAGCGTGCGCTTCGATCCGGCATTCAAGGCGGCGCCGGAAAACGCCGTGCCTAGCGCCGAGGAGCTTATTCAGCAGCGCGAAGAAACGGAACGCCTTGCCGGCGGCATATTCCGCGTCGAGCGCCTGCCGGGCAATGTGGGCTATCTCGACGTCCGCGGTTTCGAAACCGCCGCATTTTCCGCGCCAGCCATCGGCGCCGCGATGACGCTGCTGAAAAATACCGAGGCGATCATCCTCGACTTACGCAAGAACGGCGGTGGCGATAGCGAAACCGTTGCCTACCTGCTGAGCCACTTTTTCGCCGAGGGCGATCGGCGGCATTTAAATGACTTGGTCTACCGCAAGGATCAGCGCAAGGAGCAATCCTGGACCAGCACGGCCGTTTCCGTGCATTACACGCGCCCGGTGTATGTCTTGACGTCCAAATGGACCTTCTCGGCGGCGGAAGAATGCGCCTACGATTTTCAGACGCAAAAAAGGGCAACACTCGTAGGCGAGGCGACCGGCGGCGCCGCGAATCCTGGCGGCTCCTTTCCTCTCGGCGGCGGCTTGGTCGCCTTCATTTCGACCGGACAAGCCGTCAATCCGATCACGCATACGAATTGGGAAGGCAGCGGCGTCAAGCCGGATGTGGCGACGCCGGCAGATCTCGCACTCGATGTCGCCAACGCCAGGGTTTTACGCGACATCGTCATTCCCAAAATCGGCGACGACAAAGCCCGCGCGCAGTTGATCGCCGAGGCGGAACGCCTGGAGAAAGCGGCGGCGAAGTAGGCGGCGAGGCAAGTTACCAACTTGCCTCAATCTCAGGAGGTCGGCGGCATGTCCCCGGCCGCATGGAACGACGCGACAACGTCAACCAGCTGTTGTCTGACCCAGACGTGGGCAGGATCGCGGTGGAAGCGCTCGTGCCAGATCATCGCTGGCACCAGGGGCGCAAGCTGCAGCGGCAGTTCCAGAAGCGCGAGCGGGAGCCTTTTCGCCAGCAGGCGCGCCAGACGGCTCGGCAAGGTGAGAATCATGTCGCTGTCCGCCGCCAGCATCGCAGCGGCAAGAAAGTGGGGAACGCGCAACGCGACGCGGCGAGTCAGCCCCTGTGCCGAGAGCGCAACATCAACCGCACTCTCGCCCACGCCGGAAATGGTCACGGCAATGTGGCGCAAGGCTGCATAACGCGCCAGACTGAGTCCATCCCTTACACCCGGGTGGCCGGACCTCGCCACACACACCAGACTGTCGGCATACAGGTCGCGGCGGTGAAAACTGCCGGGCAGTGTCTGGAAAATTCCCAGCGCCAGATCGGCGCTCCCCTGCTCGATCAGCCGCACATTGTCCCCCGCAGGTTGCGCGATATGAAGACTTAACCCAGGCGCATGGCGCTCGAAACGGGCGCTCAAACCAGCGAGGACCGTCAAGCTCAGATGGTCATGCGCGGCGATCGTGATATGGCCCGTTGCGGAGGCGGGATCGAAGACAGCAGGCGAGACGATGCCTCGGGCATCTTCCAGCAGCTTGACCACAGGACCTGCCAGCGCTTCACCGCGGGGCGTCAGTTCCAGACCGACCTTGCCACGGACCACCAGGCGATCCCCCAGCATCGCGCGCAGTCTCCCCAGCGCGCGGCTGGCAGCCGGTTGGCTCAAGCCCAAACGGAGGCCCGCCAGGGTGACGCTGCGCTCCCGAACCAGTGCGTCGAACAGCTTTAAGAGGTTGAGGTCGACCGTAGATAAATCCACTTGCTGCATATTGGCTATAGCTTTCATGCCATTTATGTATGTCGCGCCATCATGCACCATTCCGTTTCATCTGAATAGGAGATATTTGCATGACTGCTTCCTTCCCCCTTCCTTACGCTGTATTTGGCGTGAGCGGCCGTACCGGCGGCGCCGCCGCCGATGCGTTGCTGCGTTCCGGCCATCCTGTGCGCGTCGTGGTGCACGAGCCCGCCAAAGGCCGGCAGTGGGCCGAACGCGGCGCCGAGGTTGCCGTGGCCGACCTGACTGACCTGGCCGCGATGACCAAGGCGCTCAGCCAGGTCCAGGGCGCCTATGTCGTCAGTCCGCAGCACTACAACCGCGAAGACCTGTTCGAGATGGCAGACTTGATTGCCGAAACCACGGCGCGCGCTGCGCTTGCGGCGGACGTGCCCAAGCTTGTGGCGCTGTCCTCGATAGGCGCCGACCGCGAGAGCGGCACAGGATGGATAGGGATGAACCGCATGTTCGAACAGCGTTTGAGCGCAAGCGGTGTTGCCACCATCTTCCTGCGCGCGGTCTATTTCATGGAGAACTGGATGCCCATGGTCGGCCTGGCTATGCGCAGCGGCACGCTGCCGACGTTTCTGGCGCCACCGCTGCGTCCTGTCCCGATGGTGGCGACGGTGGATGTCGGCCGTGCTGCTGCAGCTCTGCTGCAAGAAAAAAGCACGGGAAGCAGCATCGTCACGCTCTCGGGCCCACAGGACTACGCGCCGAATGATGTCGCCGCCATTATTTCGGCCACGCTGCAGAAGCCCGTCGGCGTGACGGTTCTGCCGGAAACGGAGTGGCCGAAAGCACTGGCGGATGCCCATTTCTCAAGGGCCGCCCTTGCCGGCTTCACCGAAATGACCCGTGGCATCAATTGCGCGCATATCGACATCAAGAGCGATCCCAGCGCGGTCGAACAGGCAGGAACGACAACGCTCGAACAAGTCATCGCCGAACTGGCACAGCGTCAGCGCTAAAGGCCAGGCTGTTCAATATGCGCTAGACCGCTTCCAAAATGGGGCGTAAGGACTGCCACCGCGTCACCTTATCGGCATACGGCAAAGTATATGCTGGGCTACTCGATGGCCACGCAAATCGTTGTCATTGCGCTCCTTGTCATTTGACCCAAGCCAAAGTAGAATAAATTTACTAATTTTTCAAATAATTTACTAAATTTTCCCCAGAAAGGAAGGTCATAAATGTACAGCAAGGCATTTGTGCAATTGGCCATGGCCACCCTCTCCTGCAGCCAGAGAGAACTCGCCGTTCGACTTGGAGTATCACCGACCCAAATAAGCAAATGGAAGAGTGATGAACACATGTCCTCGGAGATGGAAGAAAAGTTTCGCAAAATCATCAATATTGGCGATAGAGACCCCTCTTTCGTTCTTCTGGCTGGCTCCCTTGAGCAAGCAATTAAGTGGGAGAGGCTAATCCACTTTCTTGCCGATTTGGCACAAGAAAATGCAGAAACTGGGTATGACACCTATCCCCTAGAGGATGAGATGAATCTCTTATGCGGAACAACCTTCAGCGTGCTCGAGGAACTAGGAGTCGTCCTCCCTAAGGAATTCCCCGCGGAGCTGGACTTTGACTATGAGGACAATGATAACGAAGAGCTCTGGGAGCTGATTGACCTGAATTCCTATTCCAATCTAATCTATAAAATCTACGACTCTCTGAACAATGTCTACGGCTTCTACGCCGCATATATTTCAGAGCTAATAGACGATGAAAAGCTCGATTTATTCGACAGTCCCGCGGCTAACATTGAACCATGCCTGATGTCACTTGCGGCCTGCAAAATTGATGAAGACTCGGAATTCACGCCAAAAATAAAAGAGTTCAGGTATCGGACCAAAGAGGAGTATAAGGAGTGGCTCACAATAGTTAAAGATCGGGCCTTCCGTGCTGGCATCCCTTTGAAGGCCGAGTTGCTTGACCTCGTTTATGCATCAGGCGATACGCTCGGGCAAGATGCCGAAGCGGAAAGTATGGGCATCAACTCATCACGTTTACATCCCGACATTTACATGAATGAATTACTAACGGGGATGCGAATAATTCATCAAGTCTTGCCTGCGATAATGAAGAAACTGGGAATAGACGAAGAGTTTAAGTTGGACACTTCGGAGCTTCGACTTCCATGATTTTGACGGCGCCAAGGATCGCGCTACTTACGCCGACTCCAGTAAGTGAGACGGCGTCGTTGGTGGGCAAGCGCAAGCACTCTTAATTCGTCGTGGGTCACTTCATAGATAACGCTGTATGGAAATCTCCGAAGAAAGTACCGGCGGCGAGTACCTCGAAAAATAGCGCCAAGCTGAGGCGAGACAAAGATGAGATTAACGACTCGTTCAAACTCGGTCACAAACGCATGCCCCAACCCCGCATTTCCTTGGTCGGTGTAGTAAGCCGCAGCATCCCGCAACTCTGCAAGCGCGGCAGGAACGATGACCAGTTTCACTTCAAACTTGCGCGCACCAAAGCCAGAGCCTCAGCCATAGGGATGACGTGAGTCGCTCCGCTTTCAACATCAGCGATGCGCCGCTCGACTTCAGATGCCAGCGCGTCGTCATTGCTGATGTCAGCCTCCAAACTGGCGGTAAGTAATTGCACAAATGCTTCGCGTTCTTGTGGCAGAAGCTTTAGTGCCTCAGCCGCGAGTAGCTCAAAATGCGTTTGCATATTTTCCTCCAAGACGCGATCTTACCGACGATTGGTGCCAATCATCAAACGACCAGCCATTGTTCTGAGATGCGTCAACAGTCATTAATCAGCGGGGTGAAGAGCTTGCTTCAAAAGTCGCCATTGCAAGGACTTTTCAGTATATGACAAAGTATAGGCTGGGCTGCTCGACGGAAGCCGCACAATCCGATATCTTGATGCTTGCTCACCCAGCACTTTTAAACCAAGTCTTGCAGCAGTGCCACCGTTGAACGCAATCGTCACTAGTTGCGGCAGCCCGGCAAATAATCCCAGCAGATCGTTGTCATCGTGATTCTGGATGCGGCTGTCCAAGCTGCCCGGACGGTGCGCCTCAGCCACCACGTCCCACAAACCAACGCCATGATCCAGCAGCGTCCGCAAGCGCATAGCATAGGTCATCGATACCAAGTCCAAGTCGATCACTTCTGACATCAAAAACCAGAAGCGATTTTGCCGATTCCCGTAATACTCTGCCTTCGCGAGCGACTGCTCGCCGGGCAGGCTTCCCAGTACAAGCAAGCGAGTATGCTCATCGACGACCGGATCGAAGCATCGTTTTCTTGTGTTGGACTCTTGGGCTGGCGTATTCATTCGGCGGATTCTACCCGATCAAGCGCCGTCTGAACGGGTGTAGAATCAATGCCATAAAAGCAATCAGGAGATACGCCATGCCCGAAGCCAGAGCGATCGATACCCTGCTCGCCCGTTACAGCGAAAGCCACCTGCATCCGGTGAACGAATTGATCCACTTCGTTTGCGTGCCGGTGATCGTGTTTACCGTGCTTGGCCTGCTGTGGGCCGCGCATCCCCTGCTTGCGCTGGCGGCGGCGGGACTGAGCATGGTCTATTATTTCAAGCTGTCGCCGCCCTTTGCCGTCGGCATGCTGCTGATGGCGGCGGCGATGCTGATCATCCTCGCCGCGCTGCCGCCGCGCGCGGTGCTGCCGCTGTCGCTGCTGGTCTTTGTACTGGCCTGGATCGGGCAGTTCATCGGGCATAAGATCGAAGGCAAGAAGCCTTCCTTCTTTGAGGATCTGCGCTTCCTGCTGATCGGCCCTTTGTTTGTCCTGAGCTTCCTGTACCGGCGCCTGAACCTAGCCTATTAGGCCTCTTTATGTGGAGGTGGGAGAAACCCCGTATACTCGCGGGATGTCCTCTCCTGTCCTCTTTATTCTCGCCAGCCTGATCTGGGGTTCAACCTTCTTCGGCATCACCCTGCAACTGGGCGAGGTGCCGCCTGCCGTCTCGGTGGCCTACCGCTTTGCGCTCTCCTCGGCGGTGTTGTTTGCATGGTGCGCCCTGCGCGGCCAGAGCCTGCGCCTGTCCCTGCCGGCCCAGCGCTGGACCTTCCTGCAAGGCAGCAGCACCTTCGCCCTCAGTTACATCTGCACCTACACCTCGGAGCAGTATCTGGTGTCGGCCCTGGTGGCTGTGCTGTATGTGCTGATGGTGTTCTGGACGCCGCTGCTGGGCCGCATCGCCTTCGGCACGCCGGTCAGCAAGCGTACCTGGAGCACCGGCGCCGGCGCGCTGGCCGGAGTTTCGCTGCTGTTCCATGAATCGATCTGGGCCGCCTGGCAGGAAATCCTGCGCGGCGGCCAGGGCCACTTCCTGCTGGGCCTGGGGCTGGCGTTGACCGGCACCATCGCCAGCTCGGTCGGCAATCTGCTGGTGGTGAAGGTGCGCGAGCATAATTCCAATGTGCTGCTGACGATGGCCTGGGCCATGTTGTGGGGTACGCTGCTGGTGGCAGCGTGGGCCTTGATCAGCGGCGCTTCGTTCCGCCTGCCCGCCTCGCCCATGTACTGGGGCGGCCTAGTCTACCTGGCGCTGTTCGGTTCCGTGATCGCCTTCGCCTGCTATTTCACGCTGATCCATCGCCTTGGCGCGCAGAAGGCGGTGTATGTCGGCGTGGTGATACCGGTGATCTCGGTGCTGCTGTCGATCCGGATGGAGAATTTCCGGCCCGGCCCCGTGCAGTGGCTAGGCATGGTCGTCTGCCTGGCCAGCGTGGCCTGGGCGCTGCACACGCCGGCCGCGGCGGCGGCAAAGGGCGTCGCTGATACCGCTGCCGATGCAGAGAAACTGGAAAAGGCTTCTTAAGCTCTCATCAAAAAAAATCCCGCGTCAGCTTGCGCTGCGCGGGGCGGAACCCATTGTCAAGTGGGAGGGGAGATGAATCAACGAGTTCACTATATGCCTCCCGTTTGACGAAATCCCGGTCCTTTACAATTCCTTACCAACAGTCGCATCTTCCTTACATCTGCCGGCTTGAAATCCCGCGGCGCGGCACCACCATGCGCTCGGCCAGCTCGAACAACCCTTGCGTCAGCAGGGCGAGTGCAGCGGCGGGCAAGGCGCCGGCCAGCAGCATATCGTTGTCGTTCAGGGCCAGGCCGGTGGTAATGCGCTCGCCGTAACCGCCCGCGCCGATGAAAGCGGCAATGGTCGCCGTGCCCACGCTCATGACCGCCGCCGTCTTCACGCCAGCCAGGATCACGGGCAAGGCCAGCGGCAATTCGATATGCAGCAGACGCTGATTAGGTCTCAAGCCCAGCGCCAATGCAGCGGTCTTCAATCCTTTTGGCACGCCGAGAATGCCGGTGCAGGTGTTGCGCACCACCGGCAGCAGGGCGTACACAAATAGCGCGATCAGCGCCGGCAAGGTGCCGATTGCGCCCAGCAGCGGGATCAGGATTGCCAGCAAGGCCAGCGAAGGCACGGTCTGCAAGACGCCAACCACCGCCATCACGGCCTGGCGCAAGCGCGGCGCATAGGCCGCCAGCACGCCGAGCGGAATTCCCACGGCGCAGGCCAGCAGCACGGACAGCAGCACCAGGGTTACGTGCTGGCGCGTCAGCGGCCACAGGTCGCCGTCAAACAGCTTGGCGAGCAGGCCTGGCCGCGCGGCATTCGCTGGCGCGGCGTGCACCGGGGCGGCGCTGGCTGGTGCAATCTTGGCAGTTTGCGCGGTGAGCCAGCCGCGGGCCACGGCACTGAAGCTTTTTCCTTCGATTTCGGCAGCGGCGTTCATGGCGATCATATCGCCGGCCGCGATGTTCCCCTCCAGGCCGCGCATCGCTTGCCAAGCTGCGGGGAACCGGCTGGCGGCATCCAGGCGGTACAGCAGCACGGCATCATAGCGCGGGAAGTAGGCGCGGTCGTCTTCCAGCACGCGCAGGCCGTATTGGCTGATCTTGGCGTCGGTGGAATAGATGTCGATCACATCGACCTGGCGCTGCGCCAGCGCCTCATAGGCGATGCCGTGATCGAGGCCGGAAGGCCGCTGGCTGATGCCGTAGCTGCGCGCCAGTCCCTGCCAGCCATCGGCGCGGCCGATGAATTCATGCGAAAGTCCGAACTTCAAGTCCTTATGCCGCGCCAGATCGCTCAGCGCGTGCAAGTCCACCGCATCGCCGCGCACGGCCAGCGCATAGGTGTTATTGAAGCCCAGTGGCTGTGATACGCCCAGTCCCTGCTGCGCCAGTTCGCGCCGGATCTCGTCCAGCGTGGCGGGCTTGGCATGCTTCAGGATTTCCTGATCGATGGTGCCGACGTATTCGGGATAGACGTCGATGCTGCCCGCCTTCAGCGCGGCCAGCACGATGGCGGTATTACCCAGTCCCTGGCGGTGTTCGGTCCTGACGTGCGGCGCAGCAGTCTGCGCCAGCACCTCGCCCAGCACATAGGATTCGGTGAAGCGCTTGGATCCAATGCGTAGAACCGCGTCATCGGCCAGAGCCGGCGCAGCGGCGGACAAAAGCGCAGCGGCCAGCCAGGGACGCAAAGCATATGCCAGGCTGGCCAGCGCGCTTCCCACTCAGCCGCCGGCGCCAGTCCGAGGCGCAGCCAGGCCGGCCATATCCAGCAACGGCTGGCGCCACGCGCCGCCATTGACCACGGCGCGGCAAGGATTGAAACCGAAGGCGTAGGACAGGTCGGCCGGACGGGCGATCTGCCACAGTGCGAAGTCGGCGCGCTTGCCCACTTCCAGGCTGCCCACTTCACCCTGCAAACCCAGGGCGCGCGCGGCGTTGATAGTGCAGCCGGACAGCGCTTCCAATGGCGTCAGGCGCCACAAGGTGCAGACCATATTCATCGCCAGCAGCAGCGAGGTCATGGGCGAGGTGCCGGGATTGTTGTCGGTGGAGACAGCCATTGGCACGCCGGCGGCGCGCAGCGCGGCAACCGGCGGCGGCGTGGTGTCGCGCAGGAAGTAATAAGCGCCAGGCAGCAGCACGGCCACCGTGCCCGCCTGCGCCATGGCGGCGATGCCGCTCTCGCTCAAATGTTCCAGATGGTCGGCGGACAGGCCGCCGTAGCGCGCCACCAGCTCCGCCCCGCCCTGGTCGGACAACTGCTCCGCGTGCAGCTTGACCGGCAAGCCATGCTGCTGCGCAGCCTTGAATACGCGCTCGGTCTGTTCGCGGCTGAAGCCGATGCGTTCGCAGAAGGCATCCACCGCATCGGCCAGCCCCTCTGCCGCCAGCACGGGAATCATTTCGCACACGGCCTGCACATAATCGTCGGCGCGTCCTGCATACTCCGGCGGCAGCGCATGCGCGCCCAGGAAAGTGGTCGCCACCCGCACCGGCAATTGCGCGCCGGCGCGGCGCGCCACGCGCAGCATCTTGCGTTCCGATTCCAGGTCCAACCCATAGCCGGACTTGATTTCCAGCGTGGTCACGCCCTCGGCCAGCAGGCTGGCGATGCGCGGCAGGCTTTGCGCCAGCAGCTCCTCGTCCGACGCGGCGCGCGTGGCGCGCACGGTGGACATGATGCCGCCGCCGGCGCGGGCAATATCCTCATACGTCGCGCCGTTCAGGCGCGCCTCGAACTCGTCGCTGCGGTTGCCGGCGTGGACGATATGCGTGTGGCAGTCGATCAGCCCGGGTGTCAGCCAGCAGCCAGCGCCATCGCGTTCCTCGGCAGCACTGCCATGGCGCGCCGCGTCGGCGCGCGCACCCAGCCAGGCGATGCGGCCATCCTTCACCGCCACCGCGCCATCGCGCAATTCGCCATAGCCTTCGCCGGCCATGGTGGCCAGATGCACATTGACGATCAGCAGATCCCACACAGCGCTCATGCTTTACTCTTCTTCGTTTGGAATGATATCGACGATGAACACGGTGGCCTGCCCGGCCTCCAGCGTCCACACATCCTCGCGGTCCAGCACCAGCGCATCGTAGCGTACCATCGCCACGCGTTCGCTGCCGCTCGCCACCGTCAGGCTCTCGCCTTCGGCCAGGAACAGCACCGTCAGCTCGCTACGCCGCTCCAGCGTGGAGAAGTCGCGCACCACGCGCCGCTCCAGCTGGTGGCTGCAGCGCGCGCGGCGCGTCATCACATTGAAATCGGTGGTGATGCCTTCGATGGTGGCCGAGACGGCCGTCTCACCGGGAAAAGCCACCACCGGCTCGCGCTCGCTGAGCGCCACGCGCCGCTCGTTGCCCACGTCCAGCACCACGCCCGCGCCTTCCACCAGGGTCAGCGTGCGGTCGATGCCGGGAAAGACCGAGAACGGCCCGCTGGCCGCGATCGTCGCCAGGCTGATGCGCCAGTCGAATTCATCGAAGCTGGCGCCCATAGGCGCCACGGCGATTTCCGTCGTGCTGCCGCCGCCATTCTTCCATGGCGAAGCGTGCAGACTTGCATACTGGATCAGTGCAGTCATGTTCTCAGCCCGCGCAGTTCGGCCAGCGTCTGTTTGAAGCGCGCAGTGATGGCCGGTTGCGCCGCGTGCTTCTGGCCGCGCACCACCCACTGGCCGCCGACCATGACATCTTTGACTAGATTATCATTTCCACAGAAGACCAGGCTACCCAAAACCTCCTGCGCATCCAGACCATCCAGATTCGGATGCTCATGATCGAGCACGATCAGGTCGGCGCGCTTGCCTACGCCGAGCGCCCCCACCGGGCGGCCCGCCGCCTGCGCGCCGCCCTGCAAGGCCGCTTGCCACAGGAAGTCGCCCACATTACGTTGTTCGCGCGAGACGGCGATATTGCGGCGCTGCTGCTGCAGGCGCTGGCCATATTCCAGCCAGCGCAGCTCTTCCACCGCGCCCTGCGAAATATGGCTGTCGCTGCCGACGCCGAAACGGCCGCCTTGCTGCAGGAAAGGCTCCAGCGGGAACAGGCCGTCGCCCAGATTCGCCTCGGTGGTCGGGCACAGGCCCGCCACGGCGCCGCTGCGGGCGATGGCGCTCACTTCCTCTTCCACCAGATGGGTGGCATGCACCAGGCACCAGCGCTGGTCCACCGGCAGATGGTCGTACAGATACTGCACCGGACGGCGTCCGCTGTAGTCCAGAGATTGTTTTACCTCGCCCTGCTGCTCGGCGATATGGATATGCACCGGGCGCTGGGCCGGCAGCGTCGCCAGCACTTCGCGGATCTGCGCCACCGAGGCGGCGCGCAGCGAATGCGGCGCCACGCCCACTTCCACCTGAGCGCTGCGCTGCTTCTCCAGCGCGCCGATGATGTTCAACACATCCTGCGCATCGGTCTTGAAGCGCTTCTGCTCCGGCTTGAGTGCCGCCTCGCCGAAACCGGAATAGCTGTACAGCACCGGCAGCATGGTGATGCCGATGCCCGACAGCTGCGCCGCCGCGATCACGCGCTGCGCCGTTTCCGCCGGCTGCGCATACATCGCGCCATCCGGCGCGCGCTGCACATAATGGAATTCGCAGATCGAGGTATAGCCATGGCGCAGGCATTCGCTGAACAGCTGGGCGGCAATCGCCTCGATCTGCTCCGGCGTAATGCTGCGCGCAAAACGGTACATCAGGTCGCGCCAGGTCCAGAAGCTGTCCGGGCTGTCGCCAGCCTTTTCGGTCAAGCCGCCCAGCGCGCGCTGGAAGCTGTGCGAGTGCAGATTGATCATGCCCGGCATAACGTAGTGCGCGGTTTCGGCGCCCTGTGCGGGCTGCGCATCCGGCGTCACCGCCGTCAGGCTGCCGGCCGCATCCCACTGCAGCAGCACATTCTGATGCCAGCCATCCGGCAGCAGCGCGTTGTGCGCGAACAGCGCCGTCATTGTTTTGTCCAATCGGCCGCAGCCTGGGCCAGCTGGCGCAGCAAAGGCTGCACCTGCGACGCCAGGTCGCCACGATAGGCGAAAGGCAGGGTTTCATTCATATAGGTGGACTGGCACATCTCCAGCTGAATGCCATGCACGCCGCGTTCCGGCTTGCCGTAGTGGCGCGTGATATGGCCGCCCTTGAAGCGGCCATTGACGGCCACGGTATAGCCGCCATGGGCCTGCGCCAGGCTGGCGATGGTTTCGGTCAGCGCAGGCGCGCAGCTGGCGCCATCGGCCGTGCCGAAGTTCAGGTCGGGCAGCTTGCCTTCGAAGAAGCGCGGCACGATGGAGGCGATGGAGTGCGCGTCCCACAGCACGACGCGGCCATGCAGATGCAGCAGGCGGTCGAGTTCCGCGCGCAGCTGGTCGTGGTACGGCTTCCAGTAGGCGGCCAGGCGGCGCTGCACTTCCGCCTCGTCGGGCTGCTGGCCTTCCTGGTACAGCTGCTCGCGGTGGAAGGTGTCGAGCGGGCACAGGCCGGTCGTATCCTGGCCCGGATACAGATTGGTGTTCTCGGGAGGACGGTTCAAGTCGATCACATAACGCGACCAGCGCGCCGACAGCGTGGACGCTCCCATCTCCTGCAGGAAGCCATACAGCTGCACCAGATGCCAGTCGGTGTCCGGCTTGTCCAGCGCGCCCGGCGTGAAGCGGGCCGCGATATCGTCCGGAATGTCAGTGCCCACATGCGGCATCGACACCAGCAGCGGAATGCCGCCGGCCTTGAATTGATAATCCATATACGTCCTCCCTGCCGCTTAAGGATGCAGCGGCGTGAACAGGTTTTTGCAGCCGGCGCTCAACTCGCCTTTCAGCACCATCTGCTTGGCCGCTTCGATGTCCGGCGCGAACAGGCGGTCGACGTCGAAGAACGGCACCTTCTGGCGCAGCTGGGCATGTACCTGCTCCAGTTGCGGCGACGATTGCAGCGGACGGTGGAAGTCGATGCCCTGCGCCGCCGCCAGCAGCTCGATGCCGACGATGACGGCGGTATTGTGCGCCATATCGTCCAGACGGCGCGCCGCGAAGGTGGCCATGCTCACATGGTCTTCCTGGTTGGCCGAAGTCGGGATGGTGTCCACGCTGGCCGGATGGGCCAGGGACTTGTTTTCCGACGCCAGCGCGGCGGCGGTGACGTGGGCGATCATGAAGCCCGAATTCACGCCAGGGTCTTTCACCAGGAAAGGCGGCAGGCCGCCGGACAGGGTGGCGTCGATCAGCAGCGAGATGCGGCGCTCGGAAATGCTGCCGATTTCGGCAATCGCCAGCGCCAGCGTGTCGGCGGCGAAGGCCACCGGCTCGGCGTGGAAATTGCCACCCGAGACGATCTGCACATCGTCGCCGGAGAAGATCAGCGGATTGTCAGTGACGGCATTGGCTTCGATCAGCAAGGTACGGCTGGCGTTGGCGATCAGGTCCATGCAGGCGCCCATGACTTGCGGCTGGCAGCGCAGGCAGTACGGGTCTTGCACGCGCTCGTCGCCCACCAGATGCGAGGCGCGGATGGCGCTGTTGGCCACCAACTGGCGGTAAATCGACGCGGCGGCGATCTGACCCGGCTGGCCGCGCACCTCGTGAACGCGGGCGTCGAACGGCGAATCGCTGCCCTTGGCCGCGTCCAGCGACAGGGAACCCGTCACCATGCCGGCTTCCAGCAGGCGCTCAGCCATGAACAGGCCATGCAGCGCCAGCGCGGCGGAAGCCTGGGTGCCGTTGATCAGCGCCAAGCCTTCTTTTGCGGCCAGCACCACCGGCGCGATGCCGGCGGCTTTCAGCGCGTCGGCGGCCTGCATCAGCTCACCGTTCACGCGCACCGGGCCTTCGCCCAGGATCGCCAGCGTCATATGCGACAGCGGCGCCAGGTCGCCCGAGGCGCCAACCGAACCCTTGGCCGGAATGGCCGGAACAATACCGGCGTTGTACAGGGCGATCAGGGTATCGATCACCACCGGACGGATGCCGGAGAAGCCGCGCGCCAGGCTGCCGATCTTCATCAGCATCAGCAGACGCACGACATGGTCGGCCATCAATTCGCCAGTGCCAACGGAATGCGACAGGATCAGGTTGCGCTGCAGCTGTTCCAGCTTGTCGTCCGGGATGCGGGTCTTGGCCAGCAGGCCGAAACCGGTGTTGATGCCGTAAGCGGCAGCGCCCTTCTCGACGATGGCGCGCACGGTGGCGGCGGAAGCTTCGATGACCGGATAGGCCTCGGCGGCCAGCGCCACCGGCGCATGCTCGTTCCAGGCGGCGCGCAATTCGGCCAGGGTGATCTTGCCGGGCTTCAGGGTCCAGGCGTTGTTCTGCGTGTGTTTCATATGCTTGTCTCTTATCTTATTTGATCATTGGCAGATTCAGGCCGTTGCGCTTGGCGCAGGCGACCGCGGATTCGTAACCGGCATCGGCATGGCGCATCACGCCCGAGCCGCTATCGTTGACCAGCACGCGCGCCAGACGCTTGGCGGCAGCGTCGGTGCCGTCGGCCACGATCACCACGCCGGAATGCTGGGAATAGCCCATGCCCACGCCGCCGCCATGGTGCAGCGAGACCCAGGTGGCGCCGCCGGCGGTGTTCAGCAGGGCGTTCAGCAGCGGCCAGTCGGACACGGCATCGGTGCCGTCCTTCATGCTTTCCGTTTCGCGGTTAGGGCTGGCCACCGAACCGGTGTCCAGATGGTCGCGGCCGATGACGATCGGCGCTTTCAGCTCGCCCTTGCGCACCATCTCGTTGAAAGCCAGGCCGGCGATGTGGCGCTCGCCCAGGCCCAGCCAGCAGATGCGCGCCGGCAGGCCCTGGAAGGCGATGCGCTCGCGCGCCATGTCCAGCCAACGGTGCACATTGGCGTGGTGCGGGAACAGCTCCTTGATCTTGGCGTCGGTCTTGTAGATATCCTCCGGGTCGCCGGACAGCGCCACCCAGCGGAACGGGCCGCGGCCTTCGCAGAACTGCGGGCGGATATAGGCCGGCACGAAGCCGGGGAAATCGAAGGCATTCTTCACGCCCTGGTCCAGGGCCACCTGGCGGATATTGTTGCCGTAGTCGACCACTTTCGCGCCCAGCTGCTGGAAGTCCAGCATGGCCTGCACGTGGGCGGCGCAGGACTGGGCCGCCGCCTGTGTCAGACGCTCGTGGGCGGCGACATCCTGCTGCGCCGCCTTCCACTCGGCCACGCTCCAGCCGCTTGGCAGATAGCCGTTGATCAGGTCATGGGCCGAAGTCTGGTCAGTCACGATATCGGGGATGATGCCGCCGGCCTTGGCGCGCTTGACCAGCTCCGGCAGCACCTCGGCCGCATTGCCCAGCAGGCCGATGGAAATCGCCTCGCCGGCCGCCTTGTGCTGCTGCACCAGGGCCAGCGCCTCGTCGATGGAGGCGGCCTGCTTGTCCAGATAGCGGGTGCGCAGGCGGAAATCGATGCTGCTCTGCTGGCACTCGATGGTCAGCGACACCGCGCCGGCCATGGTCGCGGCCAGCGGCTGCGCGCCGCCCATGCCGCCCAGGCCCGCCGTCAGAATCCAGCGGCCTTTCAGATCGCCGCCGAAATGCTGGCGGCCCGCCTCGGCGAAGGTTTCGTAGGTGCCTTGCACGATGCCCTGGGTGCCGATATAGATCCAGCTGCCGGCCGTCATCTGACCGTACATGAACAGGCCCTTGCGGTCCAGCTCATTGAAATGCTCCCAGTTGCCCCACTTCGGCACCAGGTTCGAGTTGGCGATCAGCACGCGCGGCGCGTCGGCGTGGGTCTGGAACACGCCCACCGGCTTGCCGGACTGGATCAGCAGCGTCTGATCCTCTTCCAGCTCCTTGAGCGACGCCAGGATCTGATCGAAGCACTCCCAGTTGCGGGCAGCGCGGCCGATGCCGCCATAGACCACCAGATGCTTCGGATTCTCCGCCACTTCCTTGTCCAGATTGTTCTGGATCATGCGGTAGGCCGCTTCCGCGCCCCAGGTCTTGCACACCCGCTCAGAACCGCGCGGCGCGCGGATCTCGCGGGAAGCATCGAAACGGGGATCATTTTCCAGGCTGCTCGAAGGGGTGCTCATATCGTCTCCATAAAAATAGGGAACAGACGGGCGCATGCCCGCATATGCAGCAAGGATAAGTTGTCTATACAACCAAGTCAACCGAATTCTGCCCCGCCGGCTTTGATCTACCGCAAACAATGTCCACCCTGGTGTCAGGCACCATGGTCGGACATTTGCTGATCCAGATCAAAGAATGTCCTGCTCTGGTGCCTGACACCAGGGTGGACATTCTTTGATTTGGCGCAAAGCTTAGGGGGCGGTGTAGACGGGTTTGCCACTGAGCCAGGTTTGCTGGACGCGGATTTTGCCGATGGCGCTGGCGGGCACCTTGAACAAGTCGGCGTCCACCACGATGAAGTCGGCCCATTTGCCGGCTTCCAGCGTGCCGATGGCGTTTTCCTGGCGGGCGGCATACGCCGCGTCCAGGGTGAAGCAGCGGAAGGCTTGTTTCAGGGTCATGGCCTGGTTCTTGTACCAGCCGCCGAGCGGCAGGCCGGCATTGTCCTGGCGCGTAACGGCGGCGTGCAGGCCTTCAAACGGATTGGGCGATTCAATCGGGAAGTCGGAGCCGCAGGCGATCTTCGAGCCTTGCTTGAGGAAGCTGTGCCAGGCGTACGCGCCTTTGATGCGCTGCGGGCCGACGCGCTGTTCGGCCATGTTCTGGTCGGAGGTGGCGTGCGTGGGCTGCATCGAGGGGATGATGCCGAGCTGTTTGAAGCGCGGGATGTCGCCCAGCGCCACCACTTGCGCGTGCTCGATGCGGTGGCGCTTGGCGGCGCCGGGATATTTTTTCAGCAGGGCGGCGTAGCCGTCGAGGATCTGGCGGTTGCCGGCGTCGCCGATGGCGTGGATGTTGACCTGGTAGCCAGCCTTCATGGCCTTTTCCATCTTGGCCAGCATCTCTTCGTTTTTGTAGAACAGCAGGCCGTGCGTGTGCGGCGCGTCGCTGTAGGGCTGCATCATGGCGGCGCCACGGCTGCCCAGGGCGCCGTCGGAGACCAGCTTGACGGCGCTCAGCGCATACAGGTCGTTGGCATACGATGCCAGCGGGCCGCGCGCCGACAGGCGGTCGAAGGCTTCGCCGGTGTCGCCAATCATGGCGTAGACGCGGGCGCTCAGTTTGCCCTGGTCGGCGTATTCGCGGAACAGCGCGTCCTCGGCTTCGCCCATGCCGGCGTCGTGCACGCTGGTCAGGCCGACCTTGGACAGGGCCGCCAGGGCGCCATCGAGCGCGGCGCGGCGCTCCAGATCGCCAGGACGCGGCACCACGCCGTCCATCAGCTCCATCGCATTGTCGACCAGGATGCCGGTGGCATTGCCGTCCGCATCGCGTTCGATCTTGCCGCCGGCCGGGTCCTTGGTGTCGCGCGTGATGCCGGCCAGCTGCAGGGCTTTGCTGTTGACCCAGGCGGCATGGCCGTCGACGCGGCGCAGCATGGCGGGACGCTCGCCGGTGACGCCATCGAGTTCGGCGGCCGTGGGGAAGCGGCCCAGCTTCCAGATTTCCTGGTTCCAGCCATTGCCGACGATCCAGCTGCGCTGCGGATTGGCTTGGGCAAAGGCCTGCACGGTCTTGAGCGCGCCGTCGAGCGAGGTGGAGCTGTACAGTTCCACGCCGCTGGCGATATAGCCCAGGCCAAAGACGTGGCCGTGGGCGTCGATCAGGCCGGGCAGCACGGTCTTGCCTTGCACGTCGATGCGCTGATAGCCCTTGGCCTTGGCCGCCACCTCCCTCGCACTGCCGACGGCGACAAGGCGGCCCGTGTCGTCGAACGCCAGCGCCTTGAACTGCAGCAGCTCTCCCCTGGCATTCAGCGTGTAGCCGTTGGCGTTGTCGATCATGGTGCCGGCTTGGACGGCATGGGCGGCGGCCAGCGCGGCGGCGGCCAGCAGGGTGCGGCGGAAGTGCATGGACTGTCCTCTCGAATTGGAAAGCAAGATCCAGAGTGTAGCGAAATTCGCGCTCTGGTCCAATCAAGCCTTTGCTTCCGGAGTTGCCGCCATGCTGACGCTGTTCGATTACCTGCCTTCGCAAAACGCCTATAAAGTACGCCTGCTTCTGAGCCATCTCGGCCTGCCTTACCGCACGGAGCTGATCAGCATCTTCGAAGGAGAGGGCCATGCGCCTGATTACCTGGCCATCAATCCCACCGGCGCCGTACCGGCCATCCGCCTGGGCGACGGGCGCGTACTGGCCGAATCCAATGCCATTCTGACCTACCTCGCGCACGGCACGCGCTATCTGCCTGCCGATGCTTTTGCGGCGGCCAAGGTGCAGCAGTGGATGTCGTTCGAGCAGGACTATGTCATGAATATCGCCGGGCTGCGCCATTGGACGATGACCGGCAAGCTGGCGCGCCGGCCCGCCGCCCTGGTGGAAATGCGCCGCGCGGGCGGCCTGCGCGCGCTGCAGATTCTTGAGCGCGAATTGTCCGGCCGTCCTTTCATTGTGGGTGACGACTACACCATTGCCGACATCGCGCTGTTCGCCTACACGCATCGGGCCGACGAAGCCGGCCTGCCGCTGCATGAATTCGCCCATGTCTGCGCCTGGATCGGGCGCGTACGCACCCAGCCAGGCTTCCTCGACGAGCACCATCCCTACGCCATCGATCCGCACTCCGGCGGCGAGCTGCCTTGACTATTCGGCGTCGTGGAAGATGATGCCGAGGGTGTGGCGGGTGCCGCTGCGCAGGCGGCTCACGCCGTGCCGCATATTCACGCGGTAGACGCCGCGCGTACCGTTCACGGGACGCTGCGTCACGGGGAAGATCACGGCATCGCCCTGCCCCAGCGCCACCACTTCGACGCGTGACTGCATGCGCGGACGCTGCTCGGTCAGCACGAATTCGCCGCCTTCGAAATCCTGGCCGGGGCGCGACAGCAGAAATGCCGCCTGCAGGGGAAAGATATGTTCGCCATACAGATCCTGGTGCAGGCAGTTGTAATCGCCCGCGCCGTATTGCAGCAGCAGCGGCGTGGGGCGCAGCTGGCCGGCCGCATGGCAGCGCGCCAGGTAGTCGACATGCCGTTCAGGGAAGCGCGTGCCGATGTCCAGCGCCGCATGCCAGCGATTGGCGATGGCGGCCAGCGGGCCATACATGCGTTCGCGCAGCTGGGCTACCAGCGGCGGCAGCGGATAGGCGTAGTACTGGTATTCGCCCTTGCCGAAGCCGTGACGCTCCATCACGACCCGGCTGCGGAACTGCGCGGCATCGGCGTAGCCGGCTGCCAGAGCTTCGCACTGCGCCGGCGTGAGAGCGGCGCGCACCACGGCGCAGCCATAGGTATCGAGATCGGCTTCGATGCGCGTCCAGTCGACGCGGCCGGCCGCCGCCCCGCCTTGCGCTTCGCGCGCCGCCGGCGCGTCGGCCTCGCTCATTTCGATCCCTCGCGCTCGAGCAGAATCTGCTTGCGCTCCACGCCCCAGCGGTAGCCGGAAATCGAACCGTCGTTGCGCACCACGCGGTGGCAGGGCACGGCAATTGCGATCGCATTGGCGGCGCAGGCACCGGCCACGGCGCGCGCCCCCTTCGGCGCGCCAACCATCTCGGCCAGCTCGCTATAGCTGACGGTGCGCCCGGCCGGAATTTCGCGCAAGACCTGCCATACGCGTTGCTGGAAGGCCGTGCCGCGCACGTCGAGCGGCAGATCGAGGCCGATTTCGGGATGCTCGACCATTCCCACCACGCGCGCCACCACCTGCTCGAAATCCGGCTCGGCGCCGATGATCTCGGCCTGCGGGAAGCGGTCCTGCAGGTCGCGCGCCAGGGCGTCGGGGTCGTCGCCCATGAGGATGGCGCAGATGCCCTTTTCCGTGCTCGCCACCAGGATCGCGCCCAGCGAGCTGGCGCCGATGGCGAAGCGGATGGTGGCGCCCTTGCCGCCGCTGCGGAAGGCGCTCGGCGTCATGCCCAGCGCGCCCTGGGAGGCGGCGTAGAATCGGCCGCTGGAATTGAAGCCGGAGGCATAGATGGCCGCCGTCACCGACCCTTCCTGCGCCAGTCCCTCCTGCATGCGGCGCTGGCGCACAGCGCTGGCATAGGCTTTCGGCGTCAGCCCGGTCTGGGCCTTGAAGATGCGGTGGAAGTGGAAGCGGCTCATGCCGCTGGCTTCGGCCAGGCTGTCCAGGTCCGGCTCACTCTCGGCCTCGTCGATCAGGCGGCACATTTTCGCCACCATGGCGGCGTGGCGCTCGGCCAGCGGCGGCTGGTCCGGCTTGCAGCGCTTGCAGGGCCGGAAGCCGGCCTGCTCGGCGGCGGCGATACTGTCGTGAAAACTCACATTGCTGCGCAGGGCCGGCCGCGCGCCGCAGGAAGGGCGGCAAAACACGCCGGTGGTGCGCACCGAATAATAGAACTGGCCATCAGCCGCGCTGTTGCGCTGCTGGACGGCGGCCCAGCGCTGCGCCTCGCTCTTGAATTGACTCTTGCCCATGCCACTACTCCATGAAATCGTCTGATGTTCCCATCATAGCCAGCCCGCCGTGGCCCCGCATCCCGGCTCTTGCTTTTGAATTCGCCCTGGCCGGTGCTAAAATCGCCGCGCAGGCACGGGCCTGCCGCATTGCCGCTTCGGAGAACGGATGGAACAACCAGCACCAGACCATACCCCTATTTTTCAGCGCATCAAGGACTATCTGCTGGAGCAGATCGCTGCCGGGCACTGGAAGGAAGGCGATGTGATCCCCTCCGAGCAGGCCCTGACCAAGCAATTCGGCGTCTCGCGCATGACGGTCAACCGCGCCGTGCGCGAATTGACGGCGGAACAGGTGCTGACCCGGCGCCAGGGTTCGGGTACCTTCGTCGCCCAGCAAAAATATCAGGCCACCCTGCTGGAGATCAAGAGTATCGCCGAGGAGGTGCGCGCGCGCGGCCACGCCCACCGCAGCAGCCTGCAGCAGCTCGAACGCGGCAAGGCCAGCGAGCTGCTGGCCAAGCAGTTCGATCTGGCGCCCGGCCACCTGCTGTTCCATTCGGTGATCGTGCACTATGAAAACGGGGTGCCGATCCAGGTCGAGGACCGCTGGGTCAACCCGCTGTGCGCCCCCGATTATATGGAGCAGGACTTCGCTCATACCACGCCCAATGAATACCTGATGGCCGCCGCCCCGCTGCAGGGCGCGACCTACAGCATCGAAGCGCTGGCGCCGCCGCGCGACATCGCCGACATGCTGGCCATCGACACGCGCCAGCCCTGCCTGGTGCTGCGCCGCCAGACCCGCTCGGCCGGGCGCATCGCCTCGCTGGCCACCATGTGGCATCCAGGCCACCGTTACCAGTTCGCCGGCAGCTTCACCTGAGGGCGGCGGCAGGGGCGGAAAATCTCTCCAAATCTCTCCAAGCCGCGCCAAAACCGCAGTCAGCCGCCGGCCGGCTTGCCGCTTTTTCCACGCCCTGGTGCGCCGGGCAATACCCCTGCTTTCCCTCTGCAAAAAGTAGTCGCCACGACCAAAATTTCGATGCTATAGTTGTTTGGCCCCGCTAGCCGAGCCGGGCCCATCGTTCCTGCGCCGCCGTCCGGCTACCAGAAAGGGAAGCCCTTGTCGCATCGCCTTCGACCGCCCAGCCCAGCTCCCGCCTTGCGCCGCCTCGCTTGCCGGGCCGCGGTGCTGGTCCTGGTCGGCACGCTGGCGCCGGCCGGGGCGGCGGAAAAAGTCACGGTCCAGCTCAAATGGCGCCACCAGTTCCAGTTCGCCGGCTACTACGCCGCCCAGGACAAGGGCTTTTACCGCGAGGCCGGCCTGGACGTGACCCTGCTCGAGGGCCAGCCCGGCGGCGACCTGACGCAGAACGTGCTCTCGGGCCAGGCCCAGTACGGCATCGGTAACAGCGGCCTGCTGCTGCAGCGCGCCGCCGGCCAGCCGCTGGTGGTGCTGGCCTCCATCTTCCAGCATTCGCCCGCCGTCTGGCTCAAGCGCCGCGGCGAGGACGGCAAGCCCCTGCCCTGGGCGCGCAGCCGCGTCATGCTGGCGCAAAACAATGGCGAGCTGCTGGCCTATCTGAAGCAGGAAGGAGTCGATCTCGGCTTCCTGCAGATGCTGCCGGCACGCCGCAGCCTGGAAGAACTGATCGCCGGCCGCATCGACGCCGCCTCGGCCTATGTGAGCGATGCGCCCTTCGTGCTGGACCGCACCATCCTGCACTATGACCTGCTGTCGCCGCGCACGGCCGGCATCGATTTTTACGGCGACGTGCTGTACACCACCGAGAGCGAGCTGCGCGAGCATCCGGCGCGCGCGCGCGCCATGCGCGCCGCCACCCTGCGCGGCTGGCAGTATGCGATCGAGCACCCGGCCGAAATCGTGGACCTGATCCGCGCCCGCTACCCCGACCGCAACAGCCGCGAACACCTGCTGTACGAAGCCCACCAGACCATTCCCCTGCTCGACCTGCAACTGCATCCCCTCGGCCACAGCAGCCCGGCACGCTGGCGCGCCATCCTGCAGACTTACGCCGGCCTGGACATGCTCAAGGGCGAGGTCGATCTCGACGATTTCCTGTATCAACCGCCCTCGGCCTGGCGCGCCTGGGAAGTGCTGGGCGGCGGCGTGGCGGCGGCCGTGCTGCTGCTGGGCGGCGCCATGGTGTGGCGCCTGCGCCGCCTGCGCCGCGAACTGCACAATGCGCGCACCCAGGCCACCGACGCCGAACGCATGGTGGACTTCGCACTGCAAGGCTCGGGCGAAGGCGTGTGGGATTGGCAGCCAGCGCAGCAGCATCTGCACCTGTCGCCGCGCTACTGCGCCATCCTCGGCTACGCGGCGGACGAGCTGCGCCCGGCCAATGCCGAAGAGTGGCTGCAGCATGTGCATGAAGACGACCGGCCGCGCCTGATCCACGACATCGCCGCCTTCGACCAGCCGGAAGCCCATCCCGCCCCCTTCAACTGGGAATTTCGCATGCGCTGCCGCGACGGCAGCCATAAATGGGTGCTGGCACGCGGCATGGTGATCGCGCGCGCCGCCAACGGCAAGCCGCTGCGCGTGAGCGGTACCCTGGGCGACATCAGCGACCGCGCCCAGGCCGAAGAAGCGCGCGTGGCCGCCGTGCTGGAAGCCACGCCCGGCCCCATGCTGGTGGCCGACCGCAATGGGCGGGTGCGCTATGCCAATACGGCCTGCAGCAGCTGTTTCGGCTATGCCGAGAACCAGATGGCCGGCCTGTCGCTGGAACAGCTGGTACCGGACATGATGCGCAGCGCGCCCGGCGGGCCGCGCGAACTGTTTTCCCGTCCGCGTCTGCCGGGCCGCGTGCTGACGGCGCGGCGCGAGGATGGCAGCCGTTTCCCGGCCATGGTGCACCTATCGCCGATCCAGATCGCGGGCCAGGGCCTGTCCGTCATTTCGCTGCGCGATATGACCCAGCGCCAGCGCACCGAGGAAGCCCTGCACGCCAGTTCGGAGCGCTACCGCCTGATCGTGCAGACCGCAGCTGAAGGCATCTGGATGAGCGACGCCGAGGACATGACCACCTTCGTCAATCCCACCATGGCGCGCATGCTGGGCTACGAAATGGAGGAAATGCTGGGCCACCCGATGGGCGAATTCATGGACGGCGAAGGCCAGGATCTGCTGCGCCGCCAGCAGCAGCGCCGCTACCCGTCCGGCGTGGCCGAGCAGGGCGACGTGCGCTTCTACCGCAAGGACCGTTCCGCCATGTGGGGCCTGCTCTCCACCACCGTTATCAATGCCGACGACGGCGTCTACGCCGGCACGCTGGCCATGATCACCGACATCACCGACCGCCGCCTGGCCGAGATGGCACTGCGCAATTCCAGCCAGCGCATGGCATCCGTCTTCAACACCGTGACCAATGGCCTGGTGGTGCTCAACAGCGAAGGCACGATCCTGGAAAGCAATGCGGCGGCGGCGCGCATGCTGGGGCCGGCCGCGGCGGGCGGCGCGGCGCTGTGGCCGGGCGTGCGCGAAAACGGCGCAGCCTTCGACTACAACGAGCATCCGGTGCATGAAGCCCTGTCCAGCGGCCGCTCGGTGCGCGATGTCGTGATGGGCGTGACCCAGACCGATGGCGGCACCAGCTGGCTGTCGGTGAATGTCGAGCCGCTGCGCAACGAATACGGCGGCGCCAGCATGGCCGTGGCCAGCCTGACCGACATCAGCTACCGCAAGCGCAGCGAGGATGCGGTGCGCCAGGGCGAGCAGCGCCTGCAGGAAATCATCAAGATGATGCCCACCGGCCTGTTCATCAAAGACCCGCAGGGCCGCTTCCTGCTGATGAATGCCGCCTGCGAGCAGCAGTTCGGCTTCCAGTTCCATGAACTCAAGGGCGGCGACGACAGCGCCTTCCATGCGCCCGAGGATCTGGAAACCATCCGCCGCAAGGACCGCGAAGCCTTTGCCGGCGGCGTGCTGATCGACTACGAGGAAGCGATCTGGAACCCCGTCATGCGCCAGCTGCGCCATCTGCGCACCTTCAAGAAACCGGTGTTCGACGAGCGCGGCCTGCCCGCCTATCTGATCTGCATGTGCATCGACATCACCGACAGCAAGCGCGCCGAGCGCGAGCTGCGCGAATTGAACGAAACCCTGGAAGAGCGCGTGCAGCGCCGCACCGCCCAGCTGGACGAGGCGCGCAAGATCGCCGAGGAAGCCAGCCAGGCCAAGGGCCAGTTCCTGGCCAATATGAGCCACGAGATCCGCACGCCGATGAACGGCGTGATCGGCATGGCCTACCTGGCGCTGAAGACCGAGCTCGATCCGCGCCAGCGCGATTACCTGGAGAAGATCCGCTTCGCCGGCGAGCACCTGCTGGGCATCATCGATGACATTCTCGACATCTCCAAGATCGAGGCCGGCAAGCTGGAAATCGAGCAGGTCGACTTCTCCCTCGACCATGTGATGCAGACCCTGACCACGGTGGTGGCGCCGAAGGCGGCCAGCAAGGAGCTGACCCTGAACTTCGACCTCGATCCGGCGCTGCCCGCCGTGCTGCGCGGCGACCCGCTGCGCATCGGCCAGGTGCTAATCAACTACACCAATAACGCCATCAAGTTCAGCGAGCAAGGCAGCATCGATATCCGCGTGCGCCACGTGGTGGGCGACGAGCAGCATTGCGTGCTGCTGTTCGAGGTGAGCGACCATGGCATCGGCATGTCGGAGGAGGAAATGGGCAAGCTGTTCCAGTCCTTCCAGCAGGCCGACACTTCCACCACGCGCGAATACGGCGGCACCGGCCTCGGTCTGTCCATCTGCAAGCAATTGGCCCAGCTGATGGGCGGCGAAGTCGGCGTGCGCAGCGCGCCCGGCGCCGGCTCCACCTTCTGGTTCACCGCCCAGCTGGGCGTCTCCAGCCGCGCCGTGCCGCAGCTGATCAGCCAGGTCAGCGAGGCGGCGGCCGAGCTGGTCGACAGCGCGCGCAGCGCCACCGTGATGCAGGCGCTGAAGGACGCCCGCATCCTGCTGGTGGAGGACAATACCTTCAACCAGCAGATCGCGCTGGAAATGCTGGAGGAAGCCGGTTCCTCGGTCTGCCTGGCCAATAACGGCGCCGAGGCGCTCGACCTGCTGCGCCAGACGCCGTTCGACTGCGTGCTGATGGATGTGCAGATGCCGCTCATGGACGGGCTGGAAGCGACGCGCCGCATCCGCGCCGATCCGCGCCTGGCCGAGATGCGTGTGCTGGCCATGACGGCCACCGCCACCAGCGACGACCGCGCGCGCTGCATCGACGCCGGCATGGATGATTTCATCTCGAAACCGATCCAGCCGGCCCTGATGTACCGCACCATCGCGCGCTGGCTGCCGCCGCGCACGGAGCAGGACAGCGCACCGCCGCCGGCCGCGCGCGCGCCGGCCTTCACGCCCACGCTGGCGGGCGACCCCGAGATCATCGATCTCTCGATCCTGGCCAAGCTGCTGGGCTACCATCCGCAGAAGGTGCGCAAATTCGCCTTCAAGTTCCTGCAGACGACGGAAGCCGGCTTCCGCGAAATGGAAACGGCGCTGCAAAACGGCGAGATCCAGCGCATGCGCGAGCTGGGCCACCGCATCAAGTCCTCGGCCCGGACGGTGGGTGCGCTGGGCATGGCCGAATTGTGCTTAAATCTGGAAAACCTGCCGCATGCCGCGCCCGCCGAGGAAACGGCCCAGGCGCGCGCCATCCTGGCCCGTCTCTGGCCCCTGCTGGAGCGTATCGTGGAGCAGATCATGACCAACACCTCCTTCGCCAATGATGACTGAAGCCGCACTGGCCAGCGCCGCCCCCTTGCGCGTCCTGCTGCTGGACGACGACCCGTTCATGCTCGCCATGCTGGGCGACATCCTGGAGGAGGTGGACGGCGACATCGATGTGCGCAGCGAACGCGATGCGCGCGCCGCCTTGCAGGCGTTGGGCAAGCACCGCCCCGAGCTGCTGATCTGCGACCTGTCGATGCCCGACATGGACGGCATCGAATTCCTGCGCCTGACCGCCGAAAGCGATTTCCACGGCGGCGTGGTACTGTTGTCGGGCATGGACCAGCGCATCCTGCAGGCGGCCGAAATGCTGGCCATGGCCCAGGGTTTGACCATCCTCGGCGCCTGCCGCAAGCCGCTGGCGGCCGGGGAACTGGGCGACCTGGTGGCGCTGGCGCGCAGCCTGCGCCAGCGTCCGGATCGGCGGCAATTAGATAATAAACACTAATAACCAGGGAGCAATCTTCCGCACAAGCGCGGAAAATGGGTTATTATTTGATTCATTCCCCGCCTGATTCCCTCTTGCCACCCCAATATTGAATTAGCGCGCATCAGCTCCATCTCCTGCATACAAGCAGTAATACAGACGGCCCTGATGGCGAAAGCTGGCAAGATGGCGAGCCCCAGGCGTTATTGATATCACCCTCGATTGAGGCAAAACATGAGCGAAAACATCAAACATATTACCGACGCGTCCTTCGAAGCCGACGTGCTGAAAGCCGACCGCCCCGTGCTGGTGGACTTCTGGGCCGAATGGTGCGGTCCGTGCAAGAGCATCGCGCCGATGCTGGAAGAAGTGGCCAAGGAATACGATGGCAAGCTGACCATCGCCAAGATGGATGTGGACAGCAACCAGTCCGTGCCGGCCAAATTCGGCATCCGCGGCATTCCGACCCTGATGCTGTTCGCCGGTGGCGTCATGAAGGCACAAAAAGTCGGCGCCATGGCAAAAGGCCAGCTGACCTCTTTCATTGACAGCAATCTTTGAGTAAGATAGGCGGCGCTGCGCCCGCAGCGTCGCCTGCCTGGCCGGCCTAGGGCCCAGACTCTGGCCTTTTTAATAATAATCCACGCAGTTCCCTCCCCTACCTAATTTCCCGTCACGGGACACTCAACATATATGCATCTATCTGAACTTAAGGCTATGCACGTTTCCGCCTTGCTGGAAATGGCCATTGGTCTTGACATCGACAATGCGGCTCGCCTGCGCAAGCAGGAACTGATGTTCGCAATCCTGAAGAAACGCGCCAAAGCCGGCGAGCAGATTTTCGGCGACGGCGCCCTGGAAGTGCTGCCGGACGGCTTCGGCTTCCTGCGCTCGCCCGACGCCAGCTACATGGCCTCGACCGACGACATCTACATCTCCCCCTCCCAGATCCGCCGCTTCAATCTGCACACCGGCGACTCGATCGAGGGCGAGGTGCGTACTCCCAAGGATGGCGAACGCTATTTCGCCCTGGTCAAGGTAGACAAGGTCAACGGCGAATCGCCGGAAGCCTCGAAGCACCGCATTCTGTTTGAGAACCTGACGCCGCTGCACCCGCAGGAACCGCTGCGCCTGGAGCGCGAGATGAACGGCGCCGAGAACATCACCGGCCGCATCATCGACCTGATTTCGCCGATCGGCAAAGGCCAGCGCGGCCTGCTGGTCGCGTCGCCGAAGTCCGGCAAATCCGTGATGCTGCAGCATATCGCCCACGCCATCACCGCCAATCACCCCGACGTCACCCTGATCGTGCTGCTGATCGACGAACGTCCGGAAGAGGTGACGGAGATGCAGCGCTCGGTGCGCGGCGAAGTGGTGGCCTCCACCTTCGACGAACCGGCCACCCGCCACGTGCAGGTTGCCGAGATGGTGCTGGAAAAAGCCAAGCGCCTGGTCGAAATGAAAAAAGACGTGGTCATCCTGCTGGACTCGATCACCCGTCTGGCGCGCGCCTACAACACCGTGATCCCGGCTTCCGGCAAGGTGCTGACCGGCGGTGTCGACGCCAACGCCCTGCAGCGTCCGAAGCGCTTCTTCGGCGCCGCGCGTAATGTGGAAGAAGGCGGCTCGCTGACCATCGTCGCCACCGCGCTGATCGAAACCGGTTCGCGCATGGACGATGTGATTTACGAGGAATTCAAGGGTACCGGCAATATGGAGGTGCACCTGGAGCGCCGCCTGGCCGAGAAACGCGTCTACCCGTCGATCAACTTGAACAAATCGGGCACCCGCCGCGAAGAGCTGCTGATCAAGCCGGACCAGCTGCAGAAGATCTGGATCCTGCGCAAGCTGCTGTACTCGATGGACGAGATCGAAGCGATGGAGTTCATCCTCGACAAGATGAAGTCGACGAAGACCAATCTGGAATTCTTCGACCTGATGCGCCGCGGCGGCTGATTACCGCCCCTGCGCTGTCAAAGCGGCAAGCCCGGCATCGGCCGGCTTGCCGCTTTTTTGCATCCATTGTATAATCAGCGGTTGATTTTTTAACCACCAGGCAAGTGAGCGGCAATCGGGTCGAGAGGCAGCAAGGACCGACGAAGTGCTGTTTGGCTACCAAACCTTGAGAGAGAAGCACATGAAAGCCGAAATCCATCCAGATTACCGTGAAGTCCTGTTCGTTGACGTGTCCTGCGACTTCAAATTCATCACCCGTTCGACCATCCAGACCCGCGAAACCGCTACCCACGACGGTAAAGAGTATCCGCTGGTGAAGATCGAGGTGTCCGCTGAATCGCACCCGTTCTACACCGGTCAACACAAGATCGTCGACACCGCCGGCCGCGTGGAAAAATTCCGCCAGAAGTTCGGCAAAGTCGGTTCCAAAACCGCCGTTGCAGCAGGCTAATCTGCCGCTCAGCGAAAAAAAGGCAGCTACGGCTGCCTTTTTTTTATTATCGCTGCTACTCTCTTCCAGTTTCCTTTACTTGTAACGCCGATGAAGCCAGTCCGTCTGCCTGCCGCCGCCACCCTTGCCCTGCCCCGCTGGGCCCTGTATGCCCTGGGCCTGCTGTACATCCTGCCGGGCCTGATCGGGCGCGAGCCGTGGAAGAACGACGACGCGGCCAGCTTCGGCGTGATGTGGACCATGGCCCAAGGCGGCTGGCAGGACTGGCTGTGGCCGAATGTGGCCGGCCTGTCCATGCCGGAGGAAGGGCCGCTGGCCTTCTGGCTGGGCGCCCTCGGCATCAAGCTGTTCGGCTGGCTGCTCGGCGATGTGCTGGGCGCGCGCGTGGCCACCATCGGCGTCTTCCTGCTCGGCACCCTGTCGCTGTGGTACGCCACCTTCAATCTGGGCCGCCGGCCCGAGGCCCAGCCGCTGCGCCTGGCCTTCGGCGGCCAGCCCGAACCCAACGATTTCGGCCGCACCCTGGCCGATGCCGCCGCCCTGATCTATCTGGGCTGCCTGGGCCTCCTGGTACACAGCCATGAATCGACCTCGGAGGCGCTGCAAACCTCGCTGCTGGCCCTGACCCTGTACCGCGCCGTGCGCTATATGGAAAAGCCCTCGCTGCGCAATGCGGCCCTGATCGGCCTGGCCCTGGGCCTGATGACGCTGACGCGCGGCTGGGTCACCCCGGCCGCCCTGCTGCTGGCCCTGTTCCTGTGCGGCCGCTTCCTGGCCCTACCCGTGGGCCGTGCCCTGCGCGATCTGGCGCTGGCCGCCGCCACCGCCCTGCTGGTGACCCTGCCCTGGCTGCTGGCGGCCGTCCTGAGCCGCCCCTACGGCCAGGAACCGCTGGCGGCATGGGCCGCCTGGAATCTGAACCAATTGGCCCTGCCCGGCACCTATTCGCTGCGCGCCTTCCTGCGCGTCGGCGTCTGGTTCTTCTGGCCGGCCTGGCCGTTCGCGCTGTGGGCCGTGTACGCCTGGCGCCGCCAGAGCAATCTGCTGCATATCGTGGTGCCGACCGCCTTCGTCAGCATCGCTTCGCTGCTGGCCCTGTGCCACCCGAATCCCGAACAGGGCCAGTTCCTGATGCTGCTGCCGCCGCTGGCCATCATGGCCGCCTTCGGCCTGCTGACCATGAAGCGCGGCGCCATCAACGCCATCGACTGGTTCTCGGTCATGGTGCTGACCCTGTGCGCCGCCGTGCTGTGGATCTTCTGGTATGCCCAGCTCACCGGCTGGCCGCCGCGTCCGGCGCATAATGTGCTCAAGCTGCTGCCCGGCTTCCAGCCCGAACTGCATGTGCTGGCCCTGCTGGTGGCGGGCGCCGCCACCGCCGGCTGGTTCGCCCTGGTGCACTGGCGCATCTCGCGCCAGCCTTCGGTGCTGTGGCGCGCCGTGGTGCTGTCCTCGGGCGGCCTGATTCTGATCTGGATTCTGCTGATGACCCTGTTCCTGCCGCATATGAACTACAGCAAGAGCTATGCGACGGTGGCGCAGCAGGCGGCGGCCAGCGTGCCGGCCGGCACGCGCTGCATCGACAGCAATGTGGGACCGGCGCAGCGCGCCTCCTTCGCCTATTTCGGCCACCTGCCCTTCGCCCGCGTCGACGGCGGCAACTGCCCCATGCTGCTGTGGCAGGACAGCACGCGCGGCCGCAGCAAAAAGGACCTGGCGGCACCGCCCGCGCCGAACTGGCAGTTGGTGTGGGAAGGCCGCCGCGCCTCCGACCGCAGCGAGCGTTTCCGCCTGTTCCGCCGCGTTGACTAAACCCGCCCCGCCCTTCTCCCCGAGCGCCCCATGCCTGCCTTGACCTCCCTCAGCATGCGCGGCGCCGGGCGGATACGCCTGCTGGCGGCCCTGCTGGCCGCGCCGGCCCTGGCGCTGGCGGCGTCGCCGGCCAGCCTGCACACCGAGACCCTGGCCGATTTCCGCAATGGCCCGCTGCCGGCCAGCCGCAGCGCCGCGGCGCTCGAACTGCACCTGACCACCGAGCATTCGCCGCCGGCCAGCATGCTGATCGAGGGCCGCGTCGGTGGGCGCGAAACCGACAAGCTGCGCGAGATGCTGGAGCGCAGCGACATCCCGCACAGCTTCGACCTGCTGCCGTGGAAGCGCGCCTACACCCTGGCCCAGCATGCGCCGCACACCTGCGTGTATTCGACCGCGCGCACGCCCGAGCGCGAAACCCTGTTCAAATGGGTGGGACCGACCGATGTCTCGGAATGGGTGCTGATGGGCCGCGCCGATGCGCGCCTGCGCCTGCGCAGCCTGGACGATGCGCGCGGCCTGCGCATCGGCACCTATAACGGCGACGCGCGCGAAGAATATCTGCAGGCGCGCGGCTTCCATGTCGAGCCGGTCGCCAGCGATGCGCTCAACCCGCAAAAACTGCTGCTCAAGCGCATCGACCTGTGGGCGGTCGGCATGCGCACCGGCAGCCAGCTGCTGGCCCAGCAAAAACTCACGGGCAAGATCGTGCCCCTGCTGGTTTTTCATCGCGTGAAAGTTTATCTGGCTTGCAATCCTTCTGTGCCGGACCGCTTGATCGAGCGCATGAATTCCAGCCTGGACGAGATGCGCCAGGACGGCAGTTTCCAGCGTCTGGATCGCAAGTATGAAAAATGGACAACGCCAAACTAAGCCTTATGTTAACAGGCTGTCCATTGATGTTGCGTCGAAAAATTTTTTCTTGCGGTAGCCAAACACAAAGCCGCGCAAGCGAGCTATATTCCCACCATACACCGCGTAGCCGCTCAGCATATTTCCAAGTCTGAAAGTAAAAGCTGCATCCCAAGCAGCGTTCATGCACAGCGTCACGACGACAATCCGCCTGCGCCCCGCCGCCGCGCATTTCGTTACCCCCTGATTGCCCGAACGTCCATGTTTAATTTCTACAAACTTCAGCTGGCGCTTAAAAATACCTGGGTGCGCGTCGCCCTGCTGCTGCTCACCGGCGCCCTGGTGGCCTGGGCCGCCCTCGGCCACGAGGCCGTGCAGGACAGCAGCCCCGTGCTGCGCTCGCAGGATATCTCCGAGATCACTACCCTGGTGGCCCAGCGCGAAAAGCTCGACTATCTGCTGATCGCGCGCCCGCTGTCGGAAGCGCCGCGCTATATCTACAAATTCAAGAATGAAGCCACCCTGCATGTGGTGAAAGTGCCCAGCACCTCGCATCTGAGCCTGGAACGCGAAGTCCTGCTGCGCAACGGCCTGCCGTACGCGATCGCCAAGGACGAGTACCTGGCCTCGCACAAGGCCGTGCTGCAGGACGAGGGCGGCGCCCTGGCCGGCGGCGGCGAATTCCTGCGCCGCCACGCCTTCGATATCCTCGTGCTGGCCGTGGTGCTGTTCCTGCTCAAAGCCGGCCTGCCCGGCATGGGCCAGTCGGCCAGCGTGATCTCGCCCGACAAGCTGAAAGGCAGCATGGACGACCTGATCGGCATGGACGATATCAAGCAGGAAGTGCTGCACCTGGAAGACATGATCCGCAACCGCGCCGTCTACAAATCGCACAATATCGACAAGCCGTTCAACGTGATGCTGACCGGTCCCGCCGGCACCGGCAAGACCAAGCTGGCCGGCTATCTGGCCAAGCGCCTCAACTACCCGCTGATCCAGGCCTCCGGCTCGGCGCTGGAATCGGGCTATATCGGCGGCGGCTCCAAGGCGCTGAACGCACTGTACCGCAAGGCCTGCGCGCGCGGCAACTGCATTATCTTCCTGGACGAGGCCCAGGCCCTGTTCATGCCGCGTGGCCGCGGCGAAAAGAAATGGGAAGACGATACCGCCAACACCCTGCTTGGCCTGCTGGATGGCGTGAAAAGCGAGGAAGGCAAGGGCGTGATCTGGGTGGTTGCCTCCAACTTCGACGACGCCTCGACGCAGATGGACGAAGCCATGCTGCGCCGCTTCTCGGTGAAGATCAATTTCCGCCTGCCCAACAAGACCGAACGCCAGGCGCTGCTGCGCTCCTTCCTGCAGCGCAAGGAAGAAGGCTGCGTCGACTGGAACGATCTGGACCTGAACCAGGTGGCCGAAATCACCAACAACCTCAGTCCCGCCCTGCTGGAGACGGTGGTGGAGCGCGCCTCCATGATCTCGATCCAGGAAAAGGCCGTGATCAATACCGATCTGCTGTTCCGCGCCTTCGAACGCGCCACTATCGGCCTGACCGACCGCGCCACCACGGCGGAAAAGACGCGCCAGCGCGAACGCATCGCCTTGCACGAGCTGGGCCACTTCTTCATGCAGATCGATCCGTATCTGCGCGCCGGCCTGAGCCTGGCCGAGGTGAAAGAGAAATCGCATCTGCTGAAGATCAGCACGGAGTCGGTCTCCAAGCTCAATGCGCTGGGCTATGTGCTGTCGGCCGGCGACGATATGTCCTTGCGCACGCTGGAGGAAATGGAGCGCGACGTGATGCAGCTGTACGGCGGCGTCGCGGCCGAAGAGCTGTTCTATGGCGCGCGCGGCATCTCGGTCGGCAGCCAGAACGATATCCAGAAGGCGACCTCGATGCTCGACACCATGGTCAACCGCCTCTCCATGTATTCGCGCTCCAAGCTCGATTACAGCCAGTTCAAGAGCGAGAGCGGGGCCGAGCACACGCTGGGCCAGGTGGAAGCCAAGGCCGATGAGCTGTACAGCCACACCCTGCAGGCCATCGGCGATTACCGCGCCGTCATGGATTCGATCAAGGATGTGCTGCTGGAGCGCTATGTGCTGTCCAAGGACGCCGTCTTCGCCCTGCTGGAAGAGCGCCTCGACCTTGCGGCCCTGCAGCCGCTGCCGCCGCAGTCTGCGCTGCTGGCGCACGCCGCCTAGGCGCCGCGCGGTTCAGTCGTCCAGATCGTAGGGGCAGACCGGCAGGTGCTGTTCCAGATAAGCGATCAGCTTCCTCACCTTCAGCGGCAGATGGCGTCCGCCGGGATACACCGCCCAGATCCCGGTCGGCGCGAATTTCCATTCCGGCAGGACCACCTGCAGACGCCCTTCGGCAATATCGGCCGCCGCCAGAAAAGCCGGCACGATGGCGATGCCTTGACCCGCCAGCGCGGCGGCATGGGTCAGCTGCGCGCTGTCGCCCCATAGGCGCGGTCTGACCTTCACCGATTCGGTCTTGCCGCGCCGCGTCAGCTGCCACACATCGCCGATGGGCGACAGCGAAAATTGCAGCACACGGTGCTGGGTCAGTTCAGCCGGCGTGGCCGGTGTGCCATGTTCGGCCAGATAGGCCGGCGTGGCGCAGATGCGCCTCACGTCGGCGCGCAGGCGCTTGGCCACCAGGCTGGAATCGACCAGTTTGCCGATGCGCACCGCCAGGTCCACATTCTCCTCCACGATATTCACATAACGGTCGGACAGCGAGACATCGAGTTCCACCTCGGGATACTGCTGCATGAAGCCGGGCAGCGTGGGCAGCACATGCAGGTGGCCATAGCTGACCGGCAGCGCCAGCTTGAGGCGGCCGCTCACGGCGCCGGCTGCATCGCGCAGCGACTGGTCGGCCGCGTCCATCTCCGCCAGCAGGCGGCGGCAGTCGGCGTAATAGTGCTCGCCCGCCTCGGTCAGGCGCAGGCTGCGCGTGGTGCGCGTCAGCAGGCGTACGCCCAGGCGCGCCTCCAGCGCCGACACGCGCCGGCTCACCGCCGAGGCGGACAAGGTCATGGCCTGCGCCGCCAGCGCAAAGCTCTGGTGCCGGACCGTGGCGACAAAGGCCGAGATTTCGGCAAAGCGGTCTTCCGTTTTCATTCCAGCGTTCCTTGCAAGAGTGAATTGCATATTACCCGCTTTACCGAGCGCAATGCCCGATTGTACATTGGAGGCTTCAACACTCACTGTCGGAGAAAACATGAAAGCAGTCGAATTGCGCAGCTTTACCAAGGATGGCCTGGTGCTGACCGAACGCGCCGAACCGGCCGTCGGCCCGCATGAGGTGAAGGTGCGCGTGCGCGCCGTTTCACTCAATTACCGCGACCATATGGTGACCAGCGGCATGTATGGCATTCCCGCCGAAGCCCTGCCCCTGGTGCCGGTCTCCGACGGTGCCGGCGAGGTGGTGGCGGTCGGCGCCGGCGTGACCCGTTTCAAGATCGGCGACCGCGTGACCAGCATGATGACGCGCGATTTCATCTCCGGCGAGCTGACGCCGGAACGCCAGGCCGCGCAGAACGGCGGCCCGCTGGACGGCATGCTGCAGGAATATGCGGTGCTGCCGGAACAGGCCCTGGTGGCCTTCCCGGCCCACCTGAGCTACGAGGAAGCGGCGACCCTGCCGATCGCCGCGCTGACCGCCTGGAATGCGCTGACCGAAGGCGGCGCTGCGCCGGGCCGCACGGTGCTGCTGCAAGGGACCGGCGGCGTGTCGCTGGCGGCGCTGCAGCTGGCCAAGCTGTTCGGCGCGCGCGTCATCATCACCACCGGCAAGGAAGAACGCCGCGCGCGCCTGCTGCAACTGGGCGCCGACGTGGTGCTGAACTATAAGACCAGCCCTGACCTGGCGGGTGAAATCCTGGCCGCCACCGATGGCCGCGGCGTCGATATGGTGATCGAGGTGACGGGCCTGAGCGGTATGCAAACCTCCCTCTCCGCGCTGCGCCTGGGCGGCTATATCGGTTTTGTCGGCCTGCTGGCCGGCATGGGTGACGCGCCCGATTTCACGCTGCCGCTGTTGTTCAAGAATGCGCGCATCCGCGGCGTACTGACCGGCAGCCGCGATATGTACGAGGACATGCTGCGCGCCATCGGCCAGCACCGGCTCAAGCCGATCGTGGGCGAGGTCTTCCCGCTGGCCGATTTCCAGCGCGCCTTCGAGCGCTACCAGAGCAGCGCGGTGTTCGGCAAAGTGGTGATCCGCCTGGATTGAGGCGGCGCGCGACCGGGCCCGGCGCGCAGCTCAGCGGCTGGCGTACATCGTGATGTTCCGGCCCGTTTGCGCCAGGGGAGACATGCGCTCGAAATTGGTGATGGTCAGCTTTTCACCGTCCTCGCGGAATTCGATGAGCGCACCGCTCTCGGTCAGGAACACGCCTGGCGACTGGCCGAAGATCTTGTGGCGCGGTTCGCCTTTGAGCGTGGCATAGAAGTGGTTGCCGAACTGGGTGAATTTCACGGTCTGGCCATTGCTGAGCTGGTAGGCGCTTTCGTAGCTGGCGAATTCGCTGCTGGAATGGCGGTAGGCGGATTGGGCGCTGATGCGCACCACCTCGCTGTTCTGTTCAGTTTGTGGCGCGGCATAGGCGGCGCCGGTGGCGGCGAGCGCGATCGCAAGCAGTGCGCTGAGGGTCGAGGCTTTCATGGTTTTTGCTCCCTGGGGAAGGTGGTTGACCGGATTGTCGCCGCCCTGTATTGGAATATGCGGGGACGCTTTCAAGGTAGCAGGCGGCCATGCGCAAGGCACGGCGCAGGCGACGAACGGCCGGATCGGCACGACGAAGCGCATGGCGCACCGATAAGCGGCGCCATGCTGCCTGCACGTCAGGGGGGCGAATCTGCTGCTTATCTGCGCGCGATGTAGACGCGGGCAGGATCGATGGCGGGGCCGCCGGCATACGGCAGCAGCTCGAGATGGCTGATGGCGATGATATCGCCCTCTTCCTTGAATTCCATGCGGCTGCCGGCAGCGGTCATGAAGACGCCTTCGGCCAGCGGGAAGATTTCCAGCGGTTTTTCATCCTTATATTGGACATAGTAGTGCCGCCGCTTCTCATGGAAGCTGAGCACCATGCCGTTTTCCAGCAGGTAGCGCTGTTCGTAGTTGTAGAACTCCTGCGGCGCCAGGCGGTAGGCCGCAATGGCCCGGGCCGACACCTGCACGGTTTCCTGCGTGCGTTCAGGCCGGTCGGCGGCCGGGGCTTGCTGTGCGAATGCGGATGTGACAAGGCAGGCCAGTGCGGCGGTGGCCCAGCCCCGAGGCATGGAAAGATCCATGATGACCTCCTGCTCAGAGTTGGTCACTCAACAAAAGTGACTCCTTCATACTAGCCGCCGGTCCCAGCCTTGTACAGGCGGCGCCGCCGCTAAAGTTTTCAATCCCTTCGGCGGCGGGCATAGCCTTTTCTTGGTTGACTTTCAGACCTTCATCGGCAGGATCACCATCTGCAAACCTTCCAGGTGCAGGCGGCGCTGCACGGCGAGCGCGGCCTGGTTGTGCAGCAGGCGCGTGAGCCAGTTGTCCTTGGCAAAAATCAGTTTGCTGGTGAAGAAGATCGCGTTGGGGAATTCTTCGCTGATCTGTTCGCACAGGCGCGTCACCTCGTCCACCGCATCGGTGCCGAAGCCCAGGTAGGAGGAGGCAGCCATGCTGTGGCTGTGGCAGAAATCGACGAAGTACTCCAGCGTTTCGGCCGCCTCCTCGCGCATCTGGTCCATGGCGCCGATGCCGCCGTAGGCATGCGAATCGACGGTGCGCGCGTTCACGAACAGGAAGTTCTTGAAGTGGGCCGGGAACATGCGCTGCACCCACAGCAGCGCATGCAGGCCGCCGCCGCGCGAGGTGCCGACGATGAAGACGGCGGTCTGGTTGTCCGGGTCCGGCTCCACCGCTTCGCGGTTCGGGCCGAAAGGCTGGGTGGCAAACACTTCGTCCACGGAATGGATGGCGCGCTTGGTTTCGCGGTAATGGCGGCGGATCACGAAGCACAGCGCGGCAATCGCGCCGATGATCACCACCGTGGCCCAGCCGCCTTCGGCAAAGCGCTCCACCAGCAGGATGGCGAGAATGCCGGCGCAGATCACGAAACCCAGCAGCGAGAGCAGCAGGCGGCGCAGCCAGGGCGTGTCGCGCTTGCGGTTGCGCGCCCAGTACAGGCACAGGCCGAACAGGGAAATGGCGAAGGTCAGGAACACCGAAATCGAATACAGCACCACCAGCAGGGTCACGCTGCCGCCGGTCCAGAACAGGATGGCCAGCGCCGCCAGGCCCATGACCAGGATGCCGTTCTGCGTCACCAGGCGGGTGGAGAGGTAGCGGAATTTGTGCGGCACCCAGGAGTCGGCCGCCATATTCGACAGCACCGAGGGGCCGCCCAGGAAGCCGGTATTGGCCGCCACAAACAGCAGGCCGGCCTCGAAGGCCAGCACCACCACCAGCACCACCTGGTTGACGAAGGGGCCGCCCAGATTCATGCTGGCAATGATGGACTTGAAGGTGGAGGCATTGAGCGTCTCGCCCGGCATCGGCCGCGCATCCCACAGCAGGTACAGCAGGATGATGCCGCCCGCCGTCACCGCCAGCGACAGGGCCATATAGATCATGGTCACTTTGCCGGTGCGCACGCGCGGCTCGGCCAGCAGGTTGACGTTGTTCGACACCGCTTCCAGGCCGGTATAGGTGCCGCCGCCTTGGGAGTAAGCCAGCAGCAGCATGCCCGCCACCCCGGCCCAGCCGATGCTGCCGGCCAGGTTGGTGGTTTCGGCGATGGTGGTCGGCATCAGGTCGGGCAGATAAGAGGCGTGCGCCGTGATGCCGTAGACGATGAGGATCAGGTGGGTGGCGACAAAGCCGAGGAAGATGGGCAGCAGGATCTGGATCGCTTCCTTCAGGCCGCGCAGATTCATCACGATCAGCACCGCGATGAAGAAGGCTTCGGCCCATAGCTTATAGGGCTGGAAGCCGAGCGGCAGGAAGGAGGCCAGCGCATCGACGCCGGAGGCGATCGAGATGGCGATGGTCAGCACGTAGTCGAGGATCAGGGCGCAGCCGGAGATCAGGCCCATATACGGTCCCACCAGCTTGCTCGCCACGCGGTAGCCGCCGCCGCCGGTGGGGAACAGTTCGATCACCTGGTTATAGGCCAGCGCGATGATGAACACCGTGAGCGCGGTGGCGATCGCCATATACAGGCCGAGATGGGTGTGCGCGCCCAGCGCCTTGAAGGTTTCCTCCGGGCCGTAGGCCGAGGAGGACAGACCGTCCGCGCCCAGACCGACCCAGGCCAGGAAGGCCACCAACGCCATCGAGTGGCGCGTTTCGCTCTTCAGCGGGTCCAGCGGCTTGCCAAGGATGATTTCCCGGATCTTCTTATTATTCATGCGAGCAGGCTGGCCGCGCCAGCGTAACGGAGGTAGGCGGATGATACGCCATCCAGGGCGGGAAATGATATCAAAGCGATAAAACCATGACGCAGGCTTGCCCGGTGCGAGTAAATCAGTGATAATGCAGGTCGCATTTGCGGCGTAGCCAAAACGGCAAGCTGGCGGATGCGCTGAAAATTGGCCTCGGTGGTGAAATTGGTAGACGCAGCGGACTCAAAATCCGCCGCCGCAAGGCGTGCCGGTTCGATTCCGGCCCGGGGCACCAGAATTTGAAAAAGCACTGATTATTCAGTGCTTTTTTTATTTCCGCTTCATATGAGTTTGAACATGATGAGCACCAGGGCGCTGGTCTGTATCAGGCCAAAGGCGACACAGATGCTCAGGGTCCAGCGCATCGAGTTCTGGCTGGTTTCGCTGATCTTCTGGCTCAGTTCCGCGACCGCCTTGTCCAGCTTGGCGCCAAACACATCGATTTCCGCCGCATTGCGCAGCTCATGCTTCTCCAGTGCCGTGGTATTTGCAGCCAGCTCAGCCATCATGGCACCCATGGTTTCGGCCTGAATATCGGCGTGGGCCGGCGTAACGCCAGCGTCCATCAGCCGCTTTGCGTACTTGTGGGTATCAAAGGCTGCGGCCCTCATATGAACCTCGCTGAAGAGCCTTCATTATCTCACTCTGCATCCCAGCTCAGTTCGCTAAAGCGCTAGATAAAAATCAAATTGCAAAGCCCGCATCGTCAATTTTTGTTGACGATACCGACATCGTCAACTAAGATTGACAAATGAGCTCATTGAAAACCCTCCCCTCCCCCGACGACCCGGCCGAAGCGCTGGCGGCGGTGGTCGCCCTGCGCCTGACGGCGGACAAGCTGGAACGCAGCGCCGTGAAGGCGGCTTTGCGGCAGGGCTGGTCCTGGTCGCAGATCGCCGAAGCACTGGGCGTATCCAAGCAGGCGGCGCACAAGCGCCTGGCCGGCCTGGCGCAGGATTGAATCCCTCTACTCTAGGAGCAGCAATGTTTGACAGGATTAAGCAGCGTTTGCGCGATATGGGCACCATCAAGCGTCTATGCGAAGGCGCGGAAAAACATGCCAATGCCGATGGCCAGGCGCTGGCCGGGGCCGAGCATTTCATCCTCGCCGCCCTCGATCTGCCGGACGGCACGGCGCGCCTGGCCCTACAACGCATAAACGTGGCGCCGGAGCAGTACCGCGCCGCCATCGCCCGCCAGCATCAGGAAGCCATGCAGTTCGCCGACGTGGCTGCGCTGCCCGAAGAGGTGCAGCAGGATGCGGCGCTGCCGCCGGCGGGCGGCCTGTATCGCGCCCAGGCCTCGGCCCAGGCCCTGCTCCAGCAACTGAACGAACATAAGAAAGAGGAAGATGGCGCCCTGCCGCTGCTGGGCGCCCATGTGCTGCTGGCCGTGAGTTCGGCCCAGTACGGCACAGCAGTGCGTGCCTTGCGTGTGCTGGGGGTGGACCTGGCCATGCTGGCCAAGGCGGCACGCAGCGAAATCCGCGCCTTCCGCCCGGCCTGATACGCCTGAACCGCGCTTAAACCTGGGCCTCGGCGCCGCGGCGTTTGCTGCGGCGCGCCAGCGCGCCGACACCCAGCAAGCCCGCCCCCAACATCAGATAGGCGGCAGGTTCAGGGACCGGCGTGATGCTGAGCGTCGTCTGCGGCGTGAAATAGCGGTAAACGAAATAGGGCTCATGGTCCAGGGTCTCGATCTCGTATTCGCCGGAAATGATGCGGCTCGAGCCATAGGAACTACCGTCGAAGAAGGCGTCCCAATAGCTGCTGAAGGACAGCGTCCCATCCGCGCGATAGAAAAAATAATCGATGGCGCAGTGGCTGCCCGGTTGCCGGCAGCCCAGGTAATTGGCGCCCTGGATCTGCAACATCGATAATTCGCTCAGTTCCAGCACCCCATCGTGATTGCGATCCTCGCCGCGGAAAGTGCCGCCCAGCCAGGGGCCGGGCACCCAGTCAAAAAACTCCCCTCTTTCCTCGAAATGGCCGGAATACATGAAGCGCAGGGCAATTTCATCGGCGAGTGCGGGTAGCGCGCTCGCGGCCAGCGTGACGCCACATAGCATCTTTCGGAACATACCTTTCCTCCTTGAACAGTTAAAAAGACATGACCGCTCCGGCGCCGAATCCCGCTACGCCGCCAGTCACGGACGGGCTGCTGCCTGCGCTAAAATTATATAAAACTTCACATTGCTCAATTGTCAGCAAAAGTCACGCGTAGCGTTGCGGTCTTACCAGCAGAAAAATAACTTTGGTTGGCAATGATTATCATTTACTATTCACTATTGGTAATGATTCTCATTTAAAAATAAGCGCGACAAGGGGAATGTATGCAGTTTAAGGTTGTGGTACTTGCGGTATCCGGTGTCCTGCTGTGCTGGCAGGCGCAGGCTGAGGAAAGCGGCATCGAGACCGTCGTCATCAGCGGCGATAAATTGAAACGGACCGAGGCCGACAGCAGCACCAGCATCGGCATCCGCAACCGGCGCCAGATCGCCGAGGCGGGCCTGAACAATATCGAGGAAGTGGTACGCCAGATGGCCAATGTGGGAACTGGCGCCGAGCTGGCCATCCGCGGCATTCCGCTGGCCGGGCCGACCAGCGGCGGCAGCGGGCGCACCATCAGCGTCACCAGCGACGGCGTGCAGCAAAGCGGCTTCGCCCAGGATATTTCCAATCTTCCGGTGTGGGACGCCGAACGCGTGGAAGTGCTGCGCGGCCCGCAATCGACCAACCAGGGCCGCAACTCCCTGGCCGGCGCCCTGGTGGTGAAAACCCGCGATCCGCAGGACCAGCGCGACTTCAATGCCCGCATCGGCGCCGGCAACAAGAGCTCCTACCGGGCGGCCTTTGCCGGCGGCGGCGCACTGGCCGAGCAGGTGGCGGCGGCCCGCTTCAGCATCGAGCAATACCGCGACGGCGGCGACAATTTCAACGCCACCCGCAACGAGAAGCACTGGGACAAGGAAACCGGCCACACGGCGCGCGGCAAGCTGCGCCTGACGCCATGGGGCGAGCGCTATCAGGCCATGCTCACGCTGTCCGAATCCAAATACCGCAAGGGCGACGCCCAGGTGGAAGCGGTGACGCGCCAGGCGCGGGAGCGCATCGCGCTCGCCAACGAGGCCAGCGCCATCGACAACCGCAGCCGCAATATGGCGCTGGAACAGACCTTCGCGCTGGGCGGCGCCGACATCACCCTGCTGACCGGTTATGCCCACAACCGCTACACCCGCGCCAGCGATTACGATTACACGGAGCTGAACCAGGGCACCCAGACCGGCATGCGCAAGAACCGCGAGCTGACGCAGGAAGCGCGCGCCAACTTCGCCACCACGCTGGCCGGCAACGCGCTGAAGGGCGTGGCCGGCGTCTACTATGGCCGTGACACGGCCAGCACCGACGACGGCTTCCGCGTGCCGGTGTCCTTCGTGCTCAATTCGGCGGGCCAGTGCCCCAGCGCGGCCGCCTGCGCCAGCTTCGACAGCGACTTTATCCACCGCCGCAACCTGGAAAGCAACCGCACGCGCAACCGCGCCGTGTTCGGCGAGGCCGATTACAGCGTGGGCGCGCTGACCTATACGGCCGGCCTGCGCTACGACGCCGAGAAGCAGACCCGCGTGGTCGGCACCGAGACCACGGGCACTTCGCCCATGGCGCAGATGGTGATGGGCCAACTGATCGGCGCCGGCATCTTCAACGCCGACGGCGTGCGCGACGTCTCGTCCGACAACAAGGTGTGGCTGCCCAAGCTGGGCCTGCGCTATGCGCTGAACGGCGACTGGGTGGCCGGCGCCACCGCACAGCGCGGCTACCGCAGCGGCGGCGTGGGTTACAGCTATCAGCGCGGCCCGAACGCCTATGCGCCCGAGTTCACCAAGAACTACGACCTGTCGCTGAAAGGCACGCTGCCGGGCAATTTCTTCCTGGCCGCGAACCTGTACCAGATCGACTGGAGCAAGCAGCAGGTGAATATCTCGCGCAACACCACCATCGACAACTTCGTGGTCAATGCCGGCAGCTCGCGCCTGCGCGGCCTGGAGCTGGAAGTGCGCGGCATGCTGACGCGCGAGGTGGAAGTGTTCGGAGCGCTTGGCCTGTCGCGCAGCCGCTTCATCGAATTCCAGTCGCCGCTGGGCGACTACAGCGGCCACGAATTCGGCCGCTCGCCGCGCCAGACGCAATCGGCGGGCTTCAGCTGGAAGCCGGGCCGCGCCCTGCTCAACCTGCACCTGACGCATGAAGGCGGTTCCTATTCCGGCGCCGAAAACGAAGAGCGCAATGGCGGCCGCACCCTGCTCGGAGGCAAGGCAGGCTACACCTTCACCAATGGTCTGAGCCTGTTCGCCTACGGCAGCAATCTGCTGAACCACACGTATATCACCTCCGGCGCGATCAATACCGTGCCGGGCCGGCATAACGTGGTGCAGGGCAAGGGCCGCCGCATCGGCTTCGGCATCGAAGGCCGCATCTGAAAAGGACAAGAATGAACTGGCTTAGCATTTTCACCGCCACGCTGGCTGCCTGCGCCCTGTACCTGGCTTCTCCGCACCAGACCTTGCTGCCGGGCGCGCGCGCCCAGGCGCGCCTGCTGCGCTGCGGCGCCCTGCCCTTGCTGGCGCTCGCCGCGCTAGCGGGCAACGCCGCCTACGGCTTCTGGTGCGGCGTTTTCGTCGCCCTGTCCGGCTTCATGCTGGCCCTGGTGGCCCTGCCCTATCTCGATGCTTACCGGAGGTCGCGCCATGTGGGGTAAATCGACAGCCGCCTTCTTCCTCGGCCTGCCGCTGGCGGTGGCCCTGGTCGGCATCGCGGCCCTGCTCAGCGGCGACCAGCGCTTCTACACCCTGCCGGCGCTGGTGCTGTTCTTCCTGGCCTGGGTCGGCGTGATGACGCTGGCCTTCGCCTTCCGCAGCGGGGCGCGCGCCTGGCTGTGGCTGGGAGGCGCCACGCTCCTCGCCTATGGGCTGATGTATGCACTGAAGGCCAGCGGCCTGGTGAAGGTGGCGGCATGAAGGCGGCGACTCTGCGCAGCTATATCGCGCTGCATACCTGGGTCGGCCTGGTCGCGGGCTTCGGCCTGTTCATCGCCTTCTTTGCCGGCGCCATCACCATCTTCCACGAGGAACTGGGCGAATGGGAGGTGCGCGGCGCGCGCGTGGCAGCCATGCAGCCCACCGCCAACGCCCAGCAGCTGGTGGATGCCGTGCTGCGCGCCCAGCCCAAGGCGGCCGAGCATTTCGGCCTGATCCTGCCGAGCGAGCACGAACCGGTGCTGCGCCTGCAGTGGGACGAGCACCACAAGGATGGCAGCGAAACCGAGCATGCCTGGCGCCTGGACGCGCATGGCGCGCTGGCCGACGCCAAGCCGGAATCGGAGCTGTCGCACTTCCTCTACCGCCTGCACTACACGGCCGGCCTGCCCGCCGCCGCCGGCATTTATGTGCTGGGCATCGTCTGCGTGCTGTATGGCCTGGCGCTGGCCAGCGGCGTGGTGATTTACGCACCCGGCTTCCTCAAGGACTTGTTCGCCCTGCGCATCGGCAAGAACCTGAAGCGCATGTGGCAGGACGCGCACAACGCGGTGGGCATCCTGTCCCTGCCCTTCCACCTGATGTATGCCTGGAGCAGCGCCATCCTGTGCCTGGGCATCCTGCTGATGGCGCCCTTCCAGTACCTGGTCTTCGACGGCAAGCTGCTGGACCTGATCCAGTCCGACATCTACGCCAGCGCGCCGGTCAAGCCGGCCGGCGTGGCTGCGCCCCTGCTGCCGGCGCCGCAGCTGATGCAGATCGTGCAGCGCGCAGCGCCGCAGATGCGGATCGGCCAGATGTATTACAAGCATGCGGGCGACGCCAACGGCCAGGTGGAAGTGTACGGCCAGACCCACGAAGGCACGCTCAACGCGATGAGCGTGGTGGTGCTGAACTCCAGCAGCGGCAAGGTGCTGCGCGTGCTGCAGCCGGCCCAGTTCAGCGCCGGCACCACCTTCCTGCGCGGCCTGCAGACCCTGCACTTCGGCGGCTTCGGCGGCTATGCGGTGAAGTGGGTGTATTTCATTCTTGGCCTGGCGGGCGCCTTCCTCTTCTACAGCGGCAATCTGCTGTGGATCGAGGCGCGCCGCAAGCGCAGCGGGGCGCAGACGCGCAGCAGCCGCTGGATGGCCAAGCTCACCGTCGGCTTCTGCCTGGGCAGCGTGGCCGGCGTGGGCGCCGTCTTCCTCGTCAACAAGCTGCTGGCGCTGCCGGCCGGCGCCTTGCCGGCCTGGGAGGAAGGCGCTTACTTCGCCGTCTTCTTCGGCGCCATCGTCTGGGCCGGCCTGCGGCCGCCGGCGCGCGCCGCGCACGAGCTGCTGCTGCTGTGCGCCGCACTGGCCCTGGCCTTGCCTTTCGCGCAATGGTGGCAAAGCGGCAGCGATCCCTTCTCGGCCCTGTGGCAGGGCCGCGGCATCGTCAGCGGCGTCAATCTGGTGGCGCTGGGCTTTGCCTGGGCCTTCTGGCGCATGGCGCGCGCCACGCTGCGCCGCGGCCGCACGGGCGACCCGGCCAGCGTCTGGTCGCTGCAGGCGCCGCCGCACACTCCGGAAGTGGAGGCAAAAGCCGCTTGAGCTGGATGGCATTGCGCGATGTTGTTGCTTAATGCCATTTTTTAGTTCTCTTTGGCAATGAATCAGTGTTTCCGGGCTGAACTATGTTAATGTGGCACAGTTCAGTCCGTATTTTGCTTTTACCCCGTCCGCCATGGATACCATCCTCTCCCTCCATCTGTTTTCACCGCCGGACGATCCCTCGCTTCTGACATATGGCATCTACGATCCGCTGCTAGTTACCTTATCGGTAATAGTGGCGGTTTTTTCATCCTGGATGGGTTTGCAGCTGGTGGGCCAGGGCCGCAGCCGCGACAACCGCACGCTGCGCCTGATCACCCTGCTGGCCGGCAGCCTGGCGCTCGGTGCCGGCGTCTGGTCCATGCACTTCATCGGCATGCTGGCGTTCCAGCTGTGCACCACGGTGCGCTACGAGCCGGTGCTGACCGTGCTCTCCATGCTGCCCAGCCTCGGTGCTTCGGCGGTCGCCATGTCGCTGCTGCGGCGCGCCCATTTGCGGCGCAGCAGCCTGCTCACCGGCGGCCTGCTGGTGGGCGCGGGCATCGGCACCATGCACTACTCGGGCATGGCCGCCATGCAGATGGACCTGGGCCTGCGCTACGATCCCTTCATGTTCGGCCTGTCCATCGTGGTGGCGGTGGTGCTGGCGACCCTGGCGCTGTGGGTGCGCTTCGGCCTGCGCAGCCTGGGCAAGCGCCTGACCGAACAACAGCGCCTGCTGGCCAGCGCCATCGTCATGGGCTGCGCCATCTCCGGCATGCATTACACCGGCATGGCCGCCGCGCGCTTCGTCGGCAATACCGTGCCGGGCACCTTCGTCACCACCAACACCACCTTCCTGGCGCTGGCCGTTTCCCTGATCACGGTGGTGTTCACCGTTTTCGTCATGGGCGCCAACGGCCTGCTGCGCTACCGCGAAATGTACCGCCACCTGAGCCAGAGCGAAAGCTGGATGCGCGCCCTGCTCACCACCACCGTCGACGGCGTGGTGACGGTGGACAGCACGGGTGTGATCCACGAATTCAATGCCTCGGCCGAGCGCATCTTCGGCTGGACGCGGGCCGAAATCGTGGGCTGCAATATCGCGCTGCTGACGGCCGATATGGAACAGTCGCGCAGCGAAGGCCTGTTCTACTTCCTGGCCCACGGCGACGAGAGCCAGATCAACAAGGGCTCCGAGGTCTACGCGCGGCGCAAGGACGGCTCCCTGGTGCCGATCCGGCGCGCCATTGGCCATGCCCGCCTCGGCGAGCGCGATCTGTACGTGCTGTTCGTCACCGACATCAGCGAGCGGCGCGCCATCATGCAGGAGCTGCGCGAAAGCGAGCAGCAGTTCCGTTCCCTGATCGGCAATATCCCCGGCGTCTCCTTCCGCTGCGAGGCGACCGGCGAGCGGCCCATGGTCTTCGTCAGCGACGGCGTCGAGCATGTGACCGGCTATGCGCGCGAAGACTTCCTGGCCCTGGGCCGCCACCGCCTGTTCTCCAGCCTGATCCTGGAAGAAGACCTGCCGCTGATGGAGCAGGCCGTGGCCCAGTGCCTGGCCGACGGCCACCCGTATATGCTGGAATACCGCATCCGTCATGCCGACGGCGGCATCCGCTGGATGTGGGAGCACGGCGCCCTGGTGCTGAACGAAGCGGGCCGGCCGCGCTGGCTCGATGGCGTGGTGCTCGACATCACCGAACGGCGCCAGATGGAGGAAGACCTGCGCGAGGCCAAGGAAAAAGCCGACCACGCGGCGGCCGCGCGCGCCACCTTCGTCGCCAATATGAGCCACGAAATCCGCACGCCGATGAATTCCATCCTCGGCTTCACCGACGTGCTGCTGGACGGCGAGCTGCAGCCGGAACAGCGCCGCCACCTGGACACCATCCGCCGCTCCGGCCGCGCCCTGCTGCGCCTCCTGAACGAAATCCTCGACACCGCCAAATTGGACAAGGGCGCCATGGAGCTGGAGCTGGCCGACTACAATCTGCGCGGCCTGATCGACGAGCTGGCCTCCACCTATGGCGCGGTGGCGCGCGGCAAGGGCCTGGACGTGAACGTCGGCTATACCGAAGCGCTGCCGAACTGGCTGCACGGCGACGAGCTGCGCGTGCGCCAGGTGCTCACCAATCTGCTCGACAACGCCATCAAGTTCACCGCCGCCGGCAGCGTCACGCTGCAAGCCTCGGTCAGCGAGAAGCAGCTGCGCATCGTGGTGCGCGACACCGGCATCGGCATCGCGCCCGACCGCCTGGCCGCCATCTTCGACCCGTTCACCCAGGCCGACGCCTCGATGACGCGGCGCTATGGCGGCACCGGCCTGGGCACCACCATCAGCAAGCAGCTGGTGGAGCTGATGGGCGGCCGCATCTGGGCCGAAAGCGCGCCCGGCGAAGGCACCAGCTTCCATATCGAGCTGCCGCTGCGCCTGGCCACCAAGGAACACGCGCCGCAGGTGCGCGAACAGAGCGCCTACGCTCTGCCGCCGCTGCGCGTGCTGGCGGCCGACGACGTGCCGCAGAATCTGGAGCTGCTTGGCCTGCTGCTGGAAAAGCGCGGCCACCGTCTGGTCACGGCCAACGACGGCGCCCAGGCCGCCGCGCTGGCGGCCCAGCAGGAATTCGACGTGGTGCTGATGGACGTGCAGATGCCGCATGTGGACGGCCTGGCCGCCACGCGCCTGATCCGCGCCTCGGCCCAGCGCCAGCAGCGCCGCCGCGTGCCCATCATCGCTATGACGGCCAGCGTGCTGGAAGCGCACCGCCGCGCCAGCGCCGCCGCCGGCATGGACGGTTTCGCCAGCAAGCCGGTGGACTGGACGGCGCTCTCGCATGAAATCGCGCGGGTACTGGGCATGAAGGAGGCGAACCTGCCGGCGGCGGCGGCCGATGCCGGCCAGCGCCTGCTCAACCACGGTGCCGGCCTGGCGCGCTGGGGCGGCGACGAAGCCGCTTACCACGCTGCGCTGGCGCGCTTCGCCGCTGCCCACACCGACGCGGCCGACGCGCTGGATGCCCTGCTGCGCCAAGGCGATCTGCCGGCCGTGCAGGCGCTGGCGCACAAGGTGCGCGGCGTGGCCGCCAATCTGGGCCTGGAACAGCTGGCGGCAACCCTGGCGCGCCTGGAGCAGGAAGCCGGACAGGCCGAGGCGGCGGCGCTCCTGCTGCCGCTGGCGGCGGCCCAACTGGCAACCACCCTGGCGGCGATTGGCGCCAGCCAGGCCGAGAGCGACACCAGGCCGGCAGCCCCCGCCAGCGTCCCCGCCCCGCCCGCCCTGCAGGATCTGCGCCAGAGCGCCGCGGCGCTGGACCAGGCGCTGGCACGCGGCGCCCTGGACGACGGCGCGCTGGCCCAGCTGGGCCTCGTTCTGCAAGACCACGCCGCATCGACTACACTGGCGAAACTGCAGGCCGCGCTGGAAGACTTCGACTTTGTGCTGGCCCGGCAGCTGTTACAGGAAATACTGGCGCAAGCCTTGCCCCACAACGAAAGCCCGCGATGACCCAGCCATCCAAGCAACCCCTGATTCTGGCCGTGGATGATGAAGCCGGCAATCTGCAGCTGCTGCGCCAGATCCTGCAGGACCATTACCGCCTGGTGTTCGCCAAGGACGGCCAGCGCGCACTGGAACTGGCACGCCAGGAGCAGCCCAACCTGATCCTGCTCGACGTGATGCTGCCCGGGATGACCGGCTATGAAGTCTGCCGCGCGCTGAAGGCCGATAGCGGCACCGCCGCCATTCCCGTCATCTTCGTCACCGCCTTGAGCGATCCGGCCGACGAGGTGATCGGCTTCGAGGCCGGCGCCGTCGACTACATCACCAAGCCGCTCAGCCCGCCCATCGTGCGCGCCCGCGTGCGCACCCACCTGTCGCTGGTGCGCATCGACGAGCTGCGCGAAACGCGCCTGCAGATCGTGCAGCGCCTCGGGCTGGCGGCCGAGTACAAGGACAATGAAACCGGCCTGCACGTGATCCGCATGAGCCATTACGCCCGCCTGCTGGGCGTGGCGGCCGGCCTGAACGAAGCCGAAGCCGACGACCTGCTGCACGCCGCGCCGATGCACGATGTCGGCAAGATCGGCATTCCCGACCGCATCCTGCAAAAGCCGGGCAAGCTCGATGCCGATGAATGGAAGATCATGCAGTCGCATGCCGCCATCGGCGCTGAAATCATCGGCGAGCATACCCACGGCATGCTGCGCCTGGCGCGCAATATCGCCCTCAGCCACCACGAGAAATGGGATGGCAGCGGCTATCCGAAAGGCTTGAAGGGGGAGGAAATTCCGCTGGAAGGCCGCATCGTCGCCATTGCCGACGTGTTCGACGCCCTGACCTCGGCCCGCCCTTACAAGCGCGCCTGGCCGCTGGAGGAAGCGCTCACTTATCTGCGCGAGCAGCGCGGCCAGCACTTCGACCCGGCCCTGGTCGATCTTTTCCTGGCGCAGATCGCGCAGGTCGACGCCATCCGCCTGCGCTGGGCGGAACAGGAGACCGTGAAGGAAGAAGCGGCGCAAGCGCAGCCGCAATAAGGAAAGCTGGCGGGAAGGTGAACTCCCGCGCTGGCCTGGCCTGTGCGTTGCATGTTCGGCCGGAACCTGCGGACCACGGCCAGAGCAAGGAGTCCGGCGCCTATCTTAAGCGGCAAGCATGACAGCGCTTTGACAAAGATCAAACGGCATGCTGCTTGTGATGCGCTAGTTCCTGGTACAGCTTCAGGTAATTTTCCGCCATCGCCTTGGCCGTAAACAAATCCCAATAGCGCTGCTCGGCGCGCCGGCCCATATCGGCCGCCATCTGCGGGTTTTCCCACAGCTGGCGCATGGCTTCGCGGAAGGCCTGCGCATCGCTGGGCGGCACCACCAGGCCGGTCTCGCCATCCACATTGATATAGGTGGTGCCGGTGCCGATTTCGCTGGAGATCATGGGCTTGCCGAACATCGCCCCTTCCAGCAGCGAGATGCCGAAGGCCTCCGAGCGCAGATGCGAGGGGAAGGCCATGGCATAGCTCAGTTTCAGCAGGGCGATCTTGTCCTCCTCCTCCACCGCACCGAGGAATTTGACGTGGTGCAGGTTGAGCCGCGCCGCATGCTCCTTGAGCTCCTGCTCGATCGGTCCCGCACCCACGATCACCACCGGGTAATCCAGGCCGGCCATGGCGTCGAGCAGGACGTGCAGTCCCTTGTAGTAGCGCAGTACGCCAACGAAGAGGAAGAAGCGCTCGCCGCATTCGGCGCGCCATTTCTCCATGATTTCGGCGCGCGGTTCCGGATAAATCGTGCGGTCCAGGCCATAGGTGATGGTGCGCGTCTTGTGGCGGTAACGGCGCAGCACCGGCGAGGAGGCCATATAGTTGGGCGAGGTGGCGACGATGGTATCCACGCTTTTCAGGAAACGCTGCTTGAGCGGCGTATACACGCGCAACAGGTTTTTCTGGCGCACGATGTCGGAATGGTAGGTCACCAGGCTGGGCTTGTTCACGCGCGCCATGAAATGGGCCAGGTCCATGAAGGGCCAGGGGAAGTGATAGTGGATCACGTCGGCCTTGCGCGCCAGCCGCGCCAGGCGGCGGATGGCGGCGAAGGAAAAGGCGTTGGAGGCGATCTCGAAATCAAGCGGCACGCGGTGCACCAGGTGGCCTTCGATCTCCATCTGCGCCGGCCCGCCCTTGCGCGTCAGCGTCAGCACTTCATTGGTGACGCCCAGGCGGCTGGTGCCCACGCACATCTGGCGTATCACCTGCTCGATGCCGCCCCAGGAGTCGGGGTAATAAGTCTTGTAGAAATGAAGGACGCGCATGGTAAATCTACTGCAAAAGAATGGAATGATAAACGGCCGCCGTACGACGCGCCGTTTCGGCCCAGGTCAGTTCCAGCGCGCGCCGCTCGCCGGCGGCGATGCAGCGCTCACGCAAGGCCTCATCGCGCACGATATCGAGCATGGCGGCGCCGATGCCGCTCACCGACAGCGGATCGACTTCCAGCGCCGCGCCAAGTGTGACTTCGGGCAGCGAGGTGGTGTTGGATGCGACCACCGGCAGGCGCGAGGCGAAGGCTTCCAGCAGCGGGATGCCGAAGCCCTCGTAAAGCGAGGGATAAATCAGGGCGCCGGCGCCGGCATACAGGTCGCGCAACGCTTCCTGGCTGGTCAGGCGCTCCAGCCAGCGCACGTTCTCGCCCTGCTGCACGGCGGCGGCGATGCGCGCCTGCAGCGCTTCGCTGCGCCAGCCGGGCGCGCCCACGATCACCAGCTGGCGCGCCGCGCGCAGCACGGGCGGCAGGCCCAGATAGGCTTGCAGCAGGCGTTCTACGTTCTTGCGCGGCTGCAGCGTGCCGACAAAGAGGAAATAGCCGGGACGCAGGCCATGCGCCGCCAGCGTCGCGGCGCACCGTTCGGCCGGCGGCGGCGTGAACCAGCTTTCATCGACGCCGTTATGCACCACGCTGATGCGGCGCTCGTCGACGCCGAAGCACTGCACCAGCTCGGCGACGGCGAACTGCGAAACGGCGATCACATGGTTGGCCTTGTGCGCCGCCTTGATCTGCAGCCAGTTCTTCAGCCGCCGCTGTTTCGGGCTGCACCATTCAGGATGGGCAATAGGCAGGGCATCGTGCAGGGTCGCCACCACCGGGCAATCCATGCGCACGATGCGGTAATCGGTGGCGTGGTACAAGTCGAGGCCCATCTTCTGCCGCACGGCGGACGGCGTGGCCAGGTCGCGCAGCGTGGCGGCGGCGAACGATAGCGGCAGCGGCCGGCCGGCCGTCAGGCGGGCGGCGGGACCGAAGGAATAAGGCTGGACGGCGCAGCCGGCGGCGGGCAGGTGGCGCAACAGGGCCTGGCTGTACACACCGATGCCATCCAGGCGTCCACCGTTCAGGCCAGGCTCGATTGTGGTACAGGACAGTCCAGTGCGCAGTGCGCTCACGCCTCGTACATCCAGCGCAAGGTCTGCTCCAGCGGCAGCGGCTGGATGGCGCCGACCACGGCGGCCAGGCGGCGGTTGTCGCCACTCAAACGCGCCACCTCATTGGCGCGCACGAAGGCAGGATTGACGTGCACATTGATCTTGTAGCCGGCAATGGTGGCCATCATGTCCAGCGCCTCACCCAGCGAATACGCGCTGCCCGAGCAGATATTCAAGGTCTGGCCGGCCGGCGCAGCGGCCAGCAGGCGGCGGTAAGCGGCGGCCACCATGCGCACGTCGGAGAAGTCGCGCCACACATGCAGGTTGCCCAGCTCGATGTCCGTGGCCCTGCGGCGGAAGTGGGACACGATTTTCGGCAGCAGGAAGTTCTCATGCTGGCCGACGCCGGTGTAATTGAAGGGGCGCACGAAGATCAGCGGCAAGCGGTCGCACCACAGGCGCGCCATGTATTCCATGGCCAGCTTGCTGACGGCGTAGTCGTTGGCCGGCGCGGCCGGCACATCCTCGTGGATCACCGCCACCTCGGTATTACCGTAGATATTCGCGCTGGAAGCCAGCAGCACGGCGGAAGGCTTCTTCGGCGCGGCAGCCAGCGCTTCGAGCAGGTTGCGCGTGCCCACCACGTTGACGCGGTAGATCTGCTCCACGTCCGAGTGCGCAACGAAAGCGATGGCAGCCAGGTGCACCACCACGTCCGGCTGCAGTTCCTGCACCATGGCGGCCACGCCGGCGCGGTCGCACAGGTCGACCGCCACGATGTTCTCGCCATGCGCGTGGCCCGGCACCGAGGTGCCGAACACTTCGTAGCCGGCGGCGCGCAGCTCCTGCGCCACATAATGGCCGGTGAAGCCCGCCAGGCCCGTGACCAGGGCGCGCTTGCCCTCGCCTTCGCGCTCCGCCGATAAGAACTGCAGCGCCGCCATCTTAGAAGGAGAAGCCGGCGGCGTTGCGGCGCAGGTCGGCCTCGACCATCATCTGGCACAGCTCTTCCAGCGTGGTCTGCGGTTCCCAGCCCAGTTCCTTGCGCGCCTTGCTCGCATCGCCGATCAGCAGATCGACTTCGGCCGGGCGGTAGTATTTCGGGCTGATGCGTACCAGCACCTTGCCGCTTTGCGCGTCATGGCCGGTTTCCTGTTCGCCGCTGCCCTGCCATTCGATGGCGATGCCGGCGGCCTTGAAGGCCATGGTGACGAAGTCGCGCACGGTCTCGGTGCGGTTGGTTGCCAGCACATAGGTGTCGGGCTGCGCGGCCTGCAGGATGCGCCACATGCCTTCCACGTATTCCTTGGCGAAGCCCCAGTCGCGCTTGGCGTCCAGATTGCCCAGCTCCAGCACTTCCAGCTTGCCCAGCTTGATCTTGGCGACCGAGTCGGTGATCTTGCGGGTGACAAACTCGCGGCCGCGCAGCGGCGACTCGTGGTTGAACAGGATGCCGGAGGAGCCGAAGATGCCATAGGACTCGCGGTAATTCACGGTCATCCAATGCGCATACAGCTTGGCCACGCCATATGGGCTGCGCGGGTAGAAAGGCGTGTCTTCCTTCTGCGGCACGGCCTGCACCTTGCCGAACATTTCCGAGGTCGAAGCCTGGTAGAAGCGGATCTTGGGATTGACGATGCGGATCGCCTCCAGCAGGTGCACGGGACCGATGCCGGTGATATCGGCCGTGGTCACCGGCTGCTCGAAGGAGACGCCGACAAAGCTCTGCGCCGCCAGATTATAGATTTCATCAAAGTCGCCGGCCTGCAGCAGGCGGATGCTGGAACTCAGATCGGTCAGATCGTATTCCACCAAATTCAGGTTGGGATGGGACTCGATGCCCAATTCCTCAATGCGCCAGAAATTCACCGAGCTGGTGCGGCGGTAAGTTCCGGTTACTGCATAGCCCTTTTGCAGCAGCAATTCAGCCAGATATGCGCCATCCTGGCCGGTAATGCCCGTGATCAGGGCCTTTTTGATCTTTTGCATGGTAATGAGCGTCTTTAAAAATATGGCGATATATAACCGGGCATTGTAACAGAGGCGTCATGCGGGCTTTTTAAATGGCCGCCGCCGATTACAACAGTTACAGTTTGTTACGCCCCGCCTCAGGCATGGCCGATGCCGCGCGCCATCGCGGCCGCCAGCACGGGAATGGCGGCGAACAGCAGCAGCTCGGCCAGCAGCAGCGGGCGCAGGGCGGCGATTTCAGCGGAAGAAGGGACAAAGCCGGCGTCGGCGCGCCAGCGCTTTTGCCAGGCCAGGATGCGCAGCGTGGGTTGGATGGAGAGCAGGCCAACCAGGGCGAAGACCCCGATTTTTGTCCAGAACAACGGGTTGGCCATATAGAAGGCCGCCCCTTTCGCGCCATGCATCACGCGGCCAAAGCCCACCAGCAGGATGCCCAGCGCGCTCAGGCCATACACGGCGTCGAGCCGCGCCAGCAGGCGCAGGGTGGCCGGCGTCAGGCCGGGGCGCAGCAGCGCCCACTCGCACGCCAGCACGGCGGCAATGGTAAACACTAGCAGGTGGTGCAGGCTGGCCTGGAGGAAGTCGCTCATGGTCAGGCAATGTAACCGTGATTGACGATGCTGTCAAAAAGATTACATTGCCTGTCCAGTCACGGCACCAGGTGCCAGGGCGCGTCAGCCCTTGCGCTGGGCCACCGCATCCACCACGCACAGCGCCGTCATATTGACGATGCGGCGCACGGTGGCCGACGGGGTCAGGATATGCACGGGCGCGGCACAACCAAGCAGGATAGGACCGATGGCGATACCGTTGCCGGCCGCCGTCTTCACCAGGTTGTAGGCGATGTTGGCGGCGTCGATATTCGGCATCACCAGCAGGTTGGCGTCATGCTCCAGGTCGGAGTTCGGCATGATGCTCTTGCGCAGCTTGGAGTCGAGCGCGGTATCGCCATGCATCTCGCCGTCGACTTCCAGCTCCGGCGCCTGTTCCTTGACCAGGGCCAGGGCGGCGCGCATCTTCTGCGCCGAGGCGCTGTTGGACGAGCCGAAATTCGAGTGCGACAGCAGGGCCGCGCGCGGCGACAGGCCGAAGCGCTTCATCTCGTCGGCCGCCATGATGGTGATCTCGGCCAGCTGCTGCGCATCCGGGTTTTCGTTGACGTGGGTGTCCACCATGGCCAGCTGGCGTTCCGGCAGCACCAGGATATTCATGGCCGCATACACATTGGCGCCGGCGCGCTTGCCCAGTACCTGGTCGATATAGTGCAGATGCAGCTGGGTGGTGCCGAAGGTGCCGCAGATCATGCCGTCGGCGTCGCCCTTCTTGATCATCATGGCGCCGATCAGGCTGTGGCGGCGGCGCATTTCGAGCTTGGCGTATTCCTGGGTCACGCCCTTGCGCGCGGTCAGCTCGTAATACGCTTGCCAGTATTCGCGGTAACGCTCGTCGAAGTCGGGGTTGATCACATCGTAATCGACGCCCTGCTTCAGACGCAGGCCGAATTTATGGATGCGCGCCTCCAGCACGGCCGGACGGCCGACCAGGATCGGACGCGCCAGGCGCTCATCGACCACCACCTGCACGGCGCGCAGCACACGCTCTTCCTCGCCTTCCGCATACACGATGCGTTTCAGCCCGGCCGGGGTCTTCTTGGCCACCGAGAACAGCGGCTTCATGAAGGTGCCGCTGCGGTAGACGAATTGCTGCAGGCTGTCGGCATACGCTTCCAGGTCCTGGATCGGACGCGTCGCCACGCCGGAATCGAAGGCCGCCTTGGCCACGGCCGGCGCGATCTTGATCAGCAGGCGCGGGTCGAACGGCATCGGGATCAGGTATTCCGGGCCGAAAGCCAGGTTCTGGATGCCGTAGGTGGTGGCCACGATGTCCGACTGCTCGGCGTGGGCCAGGTCGGCGATCGCGTGCACCACGGCGATTTCCATTTCGCGCGTGATGGTGGTGGCGCCGCAATCGAGGGCGCCGCGGAAGATGTAGGGGAAGCACAGCACATTGTTGACCTGGTTCGGATAGTCCGAACGGCCGGTGCAGATGACGGCGTCGTCGCGCACGGCTTTCACGTCTTCCGGCAGGATTTCCGGGGTCGGGTTGGCCAGGGCCAGGATCAGCGGCTTGTCGGCCATCTGCTTGACCATATCCTGTTTCAGCACGCCGCCGGCGGACACGCCGAGGAAGATGTCGGCGCCGGGGATGACTTCGGCCAGGGTGCGGGCGCTGGTTTCGCGCGCGAAGCGTTCCTTGTCCGGGTCCATCAGCTCGGTGCGGCCCTTGTAGACCACGCCGGCCAGGTCGGTGACGATGATGTTTTCCAGCGGGAAGCCGAGGTCGACGATCAGGTCGAGGCAGGCCAGGGCCGCCGCGCCCGCGCCGGACACCACCAGCTTGCAGTTCTTGATATCCTTGCCGACGATCTTGATGCCGTTCAGGATGGCCGCGCCGACGATGATGGCGGTGCCGTGCTGGTCATCGTGGAAGACCGGGATCTTCATGCGTTCGCGCAGCTGGCGCTCGATGTAGAAGCACTCGGGCGCCTTGATGTCTTCCAGGTTGATGCCGCCGAAAGTCGGTTCCAGCGCGGCGATGATGTCGACCAGCTTGTCCGGATCCTGCTCGTTGATTTCGATGTCGAAGACGTCGATGCCGGCGAATTTCTTGAACAGCACACCCTTGCCTTCCATCACCGGCTTGGCGGCCAGCGGGCCGATATTGCCCAGGCCGAGCACGGCGGTGCCGTTCGAGATCACGGCCACCAGATTGCCGCGCGCGGTATATTTATAGGCGTTGGCGGGATCGATCACGATCTCTTCGCACGGGGCGGCCACGCCAGGGGAATAGGCCAGCGCCAGGTCGCGCTGATTGGTCAGTTGCTTGGTCGGGGTGACGCTGATTTTGCCGGGTTTTGGGCACTCGTGGTATTCGAGCGCGGCAAGGCGCAGTTGTTGACGCAATTCCTCTTTTTTATCAGATGACGAATCCATGCTGTGCTGCCTTCCTGTCTCTTTTGTTCGGTAATCCTTTGATTCTAACAGACGGAATATGGCTCCAAGCTAGGTATTTTCACGCAGCGGCATAGCGCAAAGCCCATACTTATCAGCATAACAAAGCGATATGATTGCCTGATTTGAATGACCATGCACCCCGGCTTATGTGCGCCATTTCACGCATGCGCAGAAAAAAAACGCGTGATTCTCTAGACAGCAGACAAATCGCTTCCTATTCTTTAAGCATCGCTTTTTAGGGAAGGCACACCATGAATCGCGTATTCTGGCAGCTTGGCGCCCGTCTCAGCGCCGCTCTCTTCCTGTTGACGTCCGCCACCCTCTTTTTCACGCCCCAGGAATCGGACTGGGCCTTGCCCCTGGCCGTGCTGGCCCTGGGCCTGGGCGCGGCCTGGCTGTATCTGCGCGACGGCCCGCAGTCGCTGCCGCGCAGTCCTGGCGGCGACAAGGCGGTCGGCAGCGCCTGAGGCCCGCTACAATGGCGGCATGCTCTCCGAATTCGACCTGATCCAACATTACTTCGCGCGTCCGCGCGCCGCCGCCCAGCCAGCCCACGTTGCCCTCGGCATCGGCGACGACTGCGCCCTGCTCGCGCCCGCGCCGGGCATGCAACTGGCCATCTCCTCCGACATGCTGGTGGAGAACCGCCATTTCTTCGCCGGCGAGGATGCCCAGCGCCTGGGCCATAAAAGCTTGGCCGTCAACCTGTCCGACCTGGCCGCCATGGGCGCGCGCCCGCTCGGCTTCACCCTGGCGCTGGCCTTGCCTGCGGCCGATCCGGCCTGGCTGGCCGGCTTCTCGCAGGGTCTGTTCGCCCTGGCCGACGCCCATGGCTGCACCCTGATCGGCGGCGACACCACCAAGGGACCGCTGAATATCTGCATCACCGTCTTCGGCGAGCTCGCGCCCGGCCGCGCCCTGCGCCGCGACGCCGCCCGCGTGGATGACGATATCTGGATTTCCGGCACCCTGGGCGATGCGCGCCTGGCCCTGGCCGGCTACCGCGGCGAGACCGCCTTGAGCGCGGCCGAGCAGCAGGCGGCGGCCCAGCGCATGCACCTGCCCACGCCGCGCGTGGCGCTGGGACGGGCGCTGGCCGACGGCGGCCTGGCGCACGCCGCCATCGACATCTCGGACGGCCTGGCCGGTGATCTCGGCCATATCCTGGAACGCTCCGGCGTCGGCGCCACGCTGCAGGTGGACGCCCTGCCGGCCGGTCCGGTGCTGGCCACGCGCGCGCTGGACTTGCGGCGCGCCTGGACGGCGGCCGGCGGCGACGATTACGAGCTGTGCTTCACCGCGCCGGCCACGGCGCGCACGGCCATCCTGGCGGCTGGCGCCGCCTGCACCACTGCCGTCACCCGCGTCGGCCGCATCGAGGCCGCGCCCGGCCTGCGCCTGGCCGATGCGGCCGGCGCGCCGCTCGACCTGCGCCTGGCCAGCTTCGACCACTTCAAGTAAGGCGCCTCAGGCATCCAGGGTCGTGTGGTCCTCGCCCGGCTCGCCGGCGCGGCGGCCGCTGCCGTGCATCAGCCAGTAGTGGTGGAAGGCCAGGCGGATATTGTCGCGCAGCTGGGTATCGTCCCAGGGCTTGGTGTAGAAGCGGTAAATGGCGCCGCGGTTGATCGAATCGAGCACCGCTTCCAGCCCTGTGTAGCCGGACAGGATGATACGGATGGTGTCCGGATACATCTCCTTGACCTTGCTGAGAAATTCGGTGCCGCTCATGATCGGCATGCGCTGGTCGCACACCACCACCTGCACCGGATGCAGGGCCAGCAACTCGAAGCCCTCGGCCGGCGAGACCGCCGTCAGGATGCGGTAGCCGTCGCGCCGGAACAGGCGGTGCAGCGAGGACAGCACGTTGACGTCGTCGTCCACCAGCAGCAGGGTTTGCGACGGCTCGGCGGCGCGGTTGGGATCGGGCGGCACGCCCTTGCCCGAGGCCACCAGCGCGCCCATCTCCTCGGCCGGCAGCGGGCGGCTGAAGAAGAAGCCCTGGATCTCGTCGCAGCGGTTGCGCCGCAGGTATTCCAGCTGCGGCCGCGATTCCACGCCCTCGGCGATCACGCGCAGTTTCAGGCTGTGCGCCATGCTGATGATGGCCAGCGCGATGGCGGCGTCGTTGGGATTGGTGGTGATGTCGCGCACGAAGGCGATATCGATCTTCAGCTTGTCGATCGGGAAGCGCTGCAGATAGGCCAGCGAAGAATAGCCGGTGCCGAAATCGTCGATGGCGACCTTGATGCCCAATTCCTTCAGCACACCGAGCACCTCGATGGTGCGCTCGGTATTCGACATCAGGGCGGTTTCCGTCAGCTCCAGCTCCAGCAGCTCGGCCGGCACCTGGTGCCGTTCCAGCGCCTCTTTCACTTCGCTCTCCAGGTCGCCCTCGACGAACTGGCGGCTGGCCACGTTCACCGCCACCGTCACCGGCCCCACCTCGGAACGCGACCAGGCCGCAATCTGGCGGCAGGCGGTGTCGATGATCCAGGCGCCAACGCGCACGATCAGGCCCGTGTCTTCCAGCACCGAGACGAATTCGGCTGGATACACGATGCCATAGCCGGGCCGGTGCCAGCGCAGCAGCGCTTCGGCGCCGCTGATGCGGCCCGTGTGCAGATTGACCTTGGGCTGGTAGTACAGCGCCAGCTCATCCTGCTCCAGCGCGCGGCGCAAGGCCATCTCCAGGTCGAGGCGGGCCAGCACCTGCACGTTCATGCCGGCGGTGAAGAAGCGGTAGCCATCGCGCCCGGCGTCCTTGGCGCGGCCCATGGCGGTGTCGGCGTACTTGACCAGGGTGTCCGGATCGGTGGCGTCGTCGGGGTAGACGGCGATACCGATGCTGGCCGTCAGCGTGGCGGCGTGGCCATCGAGTTCGAAGGGAGCGCGCAACGCTTCGCGCACCTCGTTGGCGACATACACGGCGTCCTGCTGGTCGCGCGTCATGGTCAGGATCAGGCCGAACTCGTCGCCACCCAGGCGGCCCACGGTGTCGCGGATGCGCACGCATTGCACCAGGCGGTTGGAAAAATCGCGCAGCAGCTGGTCGCCCTTGGCCGGTCCCAGCGAGTCGTTGATGTTTTTGAAGCGGTCCAGCCCGATGAACAGCACCACGATGCGCCATTCCTTGTCCTGCGCCAGCTCGATCGCCTCGCTCAGGGTCTGGTAGAACAGGGTACGGTTGGGCAGGCCGGTCAGGCTGTCGTAATGCGCCATATGCTGCAGGCGTTCCTGCGCCTGGCGCCGCTCGGTGATGTCGCGCGCCACGCAGATCAGGGTGCGCCAGGCCGCCTCGCCTTCGAGCTGCAACTGCCAGTACAGCTCCACCGGCACCACCGCCAGATCGCTGCGTGTCAGTTCCAGCTCGCGCAGCTCCGGCGCGCGCGGCTCGCTGGCGCGCGCCGCCGGCAGCGCATTCAAGGCGGCGGCATGGGCCATCAACTCCTCGCGCGCGCCGAGGCCGACGCGCGCCGGCTCCAGCGCCAGCAGCTCGGCGCGCGGCCAGCCCAGCATGCGGCAGGCGCCTTCGTTGACATCGACCAAGGCCAGGCTGCCGGTATCGATCAGGAAGATGGCGTCGGCCGTGGCGTCCATGGCGCTGCGGAAGCGCTGCAGCTCGGCCGTGCGTTCGCGCACGGTCTGCTCCAGCAGGGCGTTGTAGTTGCGCGCCTCGCGGTGCAGCAGGCGCACTTCCAGCATATTGCGGATGCGCGTCAGCACCTCGACCGGATCGAAGGGCTTGCTGACGAAATCCATGGCGCCGGCGTCCAGCGCCGCCATCTTCTTGGCCGGTTCGGCCGTCACCACCAGCACCGGCAGATAGGCTTCCACCTCCAGCGGCTTGAGCGCTTCCATCACTTCGAAGCCGCTCATGCCGGGCATGTGCAGGTCGAGCAGGATGATGTCGTAGCGGTTCTGTTCATGCCAGGGCGCCACCACGCGCGGGTCGGTGGTGGAACTGACCGCGGTATAGCCGGTGGACGTGAGCAGGTATTCCAGCAACTGCACGTTGACCGGCTGGTCGTCCACGATCAGCACCTTGGCATTGAGGATGTCTTCCCTGGTAATCATGGCTGCCCCGCTTTCTCCCGGTTTCGGGCCAGATAGGAGGTCGTGCTGTTGATAGCCTCGGTAAATTCATCGATATTGATCGGCTTCACCAGATAGCGGAAAAAGCCGGCGGCCAAGCCTTTTTCCACATCGCGCGGCATGGCGTTGGCGGTCAGCGCGATGACCGGAATATGGCGCGTGGCCGGATCGGCGCGCAGCTCGGCCAGGGCGTCGAAGCCGCTCATGCCGGGCAGGTTGATGTCCATCAGGATGATGTCGGGCAGGTGGGCGCGCGCCAGCTCCACGCCCAGGTGGGCGTCGGGCGCCGTCAGCAGCTTGAGGTCGGGCCGGAAGCCGATGATTTCCTCGATCAGACGCAGATTGGCCGGATTGTCTTCCACATACAGCACGCTGGTGCGCGGCGGATCCGCGCCGGCCTGCGGCGCGCTGGCCGGCAGCACGCCCTGCGCCTTGAGCGAAGGCAGCGGATCGGCGCATTTCAGCTCGACCCAGAACATGCTGCCCACGCCCGGGCTGCTGGTGGCGCCAATCACGCCGCCCATCAGTTCGACCAGGCGCTTGGTGACCACCAGGCCGATGCCGGTGCCCTCTTCCGCCCCGCTTTCCTGGCCCAGGCGGTTAAACGGCTGGAACAGCAACTTCATCTGCTCGGAACGCAGGCCCATGCCGGTGTCCTGCACCGAGATGCGCACCAGGGACGGGCCGCTCGGGCTGCTGTCCACCACCACGGCGCCGCCGTCGCGGTTGTACTTGATGGCGTTGGAGAGCAGATTGAGCAGGATCTGCTTGAGGCGGGTGCGGTCGGCCACCACATGAACCCGGCTGTCGGCCGGGAACAGCAGGCGGATGCCGCGTTCGCTGGCCAGCGGGCGCACCATATCGTCGCATTCCTGCAGGATGTCCTGCAGCGCCACCGGCTCCAGCGACAGGGCCACCGCGCCCGATTCGATCTTGGCCAGGTCGAGGATTTCATTGATCAGGGTCAGCAGGTGACGCCCCGATTTCAGGATATGGCCGGCGAATTCGCGCTTTTGCGCCAGCGTCGAAGGCAGCTTTTCCGAGGTCAGGATCTGGGCGAAGCCAAGGATGGCGTTGAGCGGGGTGCGCAGCTCATGGCTCATCGAGGACAGGAAGGCCGACTTGGCCTGGTTGGCGCTCTTGGCTTCCTCCATGGCCATGGCCAGCTCGCCGTTGGCGATTTCCAGCTGCATGGTGCGCTCGTGCACGCGCTGCTCGAGCTCCGCATTGAGGCGCATGACTTCGTGCTGCGCCTGGCTGCGCTGCTCGGCCTCGCGCGCGATTTCGCGGTTGGAGGTTTCCAGCTCGCGCGTGCGGGCCTGGATCTCGTCCAGCATCTTGTTGAAGGAATCGACCAGCTCGGCCACCTCGTCCTCGCTCAGGCGCGTGGCGCGGCGCGAGTAGTCGCCGGTGTCGACGATCTCGCGTGCCACGCCGGCGATATCGAGAATGGGCTGGGTCAGCAAGGGATTCAGGCGCCGCAACAGCAGCCAGGCGCTCAGCATGGCGCCCAGCACGGCCAGCACGGCGATCGCCAGGTAGTCAAGGGCGCGGCCCAGCATCTCGTATTCGGCGCGCAGGAAGACCGTGCCCAGCACCTCGCCATTGTCGACGATGCTCTTGAACATCAGCAGCTTGCCGTCCTCATACAGAAAGCCTTCGGCCCCGGCCTGGCGCGGAATCTCGCTGCTCTGCCCCGGCGCCACATAGGCCGCGAACAGGGTGCCGCCGGAACGGTAGATGGCGCCGGCATCGACCTTCGGCCGCAGGCGCAGCAGGGCCAGGTTTTCCTTGGCCAGGCGCGCATCGTCGAATACCAGGGCGGGCGAACTCATATGGCCGATCAGTTCGGCCTGGGTGCTCAGGTCGGCCACGATGCTGCGGCGGTAGGCGCGCAGATCGTAGACGATGAAGATGCCGATCGAGACCAGCAGCGCCACCAGCGCCACCAGCATGACCACGGCCAGCATTTTCTGGCGCAGGGAGTGCAGCTGTATCATGCGCCCTCCCTCATGAATTCACCTGCCGCACTTTGTAGGCCGCCGCCAGCATGCGCGCACTGATGCGCAAACGCGACAGCCCGGCCGCCTTCAGCGCCACCTCGAAGCGCAAGCGCTCGTCGACGACCAGAAAGCGGATCACGCTGCCCATGGCCTGGGCCTCCTCGGCATCGCTGATCGTGAGAATGGCCTGGCCGCGCGCCGCTGCCAGCAAATCCTGCAGTTCATTGCGCTCCAGCGCGGCGCCGGCAAACAGGATGTGCAGGCCGGCCGGCGCCTCGCCTTTTTTCAGGCGGCGCACCTGCAGCGCATGGCCGTTGACGGCATGGCCGGCCACGCTCTGTTCCAGCTCGGCGGCCAGCGTCTCGGCGCCGGCCACGCCGATCAGCAGCGGACTGTCGGGACGCGCAAAGCTGCCTTCGGGCCATTCGACAAAGCCGGCGAATTTGCACAGATAGGCGGCCTTGACCTGGCGCTCCAGCGCCACACTGCTCTGGCCCAGGACGAGTCCGTGCGCGACCGCCAGGATCAGGAGCAGGCACCGGTCCCGATGCAGCCGGGCGGCCAGGAATCGTACAGAGTTTAGAAACGCCATGAGAAGCGAGCCAAAATACTGCAATCGAATGCGCTACCGCCCTGAGGCAGGGAGCCGGCATGGGGCCGGACCTCGCCATCTTGCGCTTTTGCCAGCTTACAGGCAAGTCAGTTGCTTAAAATTAAGAAAATGCTAACACAAAGCAGGGGCGGCGGGTGCGCAATTGCACGCTGGATCAAACACTGCGGCTATTGCATCGCAGCAGAGATTTTTGCCCAGCCGTGTGCTCACGTACGCATCCGCCGCGCTAGAATGGGGCCATCGGAGTCTTTGCCAGAGGAGCCACTCATGATTACGGATATCAAGGAACTGGCCGCCCAGGTGGGCCGCGCCCTGCAGGAAAAGAGCTTGCTGCTGGCGACTGCGGAATCCTGCACCGGCGGCGGTGTGTCGCAGGCGATCACCGAGATCGCCGGCTCCACCGGCTGGTTCGATTGCGGCTTCGTGACCTATTCCAACGCGTCCAAGACCGAACTGCTCGACGTGTCGGCCGCCATGATGGCGCAATTCGGCAGCGTCAGCGAGGAGGTGGCAGCCGCCATGGCCCAGGGTGCGCTGGCCAACAGCAATGCCCATGTGGCGGTATCGACCACCGGCATCGCCGGACCGACCGGCGCGGTGCCGGGCAAGCCGGTGGGCACGGTGTGCTTCGGCTGGGCCAATGGCGACACCGTGCACACGGAACGCCTGGTGTTTGCCGGCGACCGCGCCGCCGTGCGCGAGCAGACCGTGGTGCACGCCTTGCAGGGCCTGCTGCGCTTTATTAACTAAGCGTCTTTGTCGGCACCGGCTTCCGGTTTGCGGAAGCCCGCCATCAGGTAGCTGCGTGCCGCCGCATTGCGCTCGTCCGGCTCGAACAGCAGCAGCGCCTGCATGGCGCGCGTGATGGCGACGTAGAAATAGCGTTTTTCCTCTTCCGTATCGCGGCCGCGCGGGAACTGGCCCTGCTCGATCAGCGGCACCATCACGCAAGGCCATTCACGACCTTTGGCGGCGGCCACCGTGGTCAGGGTCAACTGCTTGCGCCTGCCGCTGAAACCCTGGCTGCCGACACGCTTCTGGCGCTTGTGCAGCTCCTGCAGGAAGGCGGCGCCGTCCATGCCGCCATGCTGGCGCGCGAAGGCGACGAAGGCCTGGATGGCGCGCAGCGCGGAATCGGCCTGGCGCCGGTTGACCACGGCGCGGCTGGCGGCAGCGGGCAGGTCCAGAGTCTGGCTGGCGAACTGCAGCAGGGCGGCGGCATCCTGCTGCGGCGCGCGCTGACGCATCTCGTCCACCACCTGGCGCAGGCGCTGCTTCCAGCGCCGCGCCGCGCCGCCGTCGCTGGCCGCTTCGGCGCACAGGGCATCGCCCACCAGCCAGGCCAGCATGGCCGGGTCTTGCGCCACGTCCTCCTGCGCGCGCGCGGCCAGGCTGGAACCGCTGCCATACATTTCGTGGCTGCTGTCCCACACTTCCGACGCGCTGTCGATGGACAGGAACTGGTACAGGGCGGCGGCCATGCGCGCGCAAACGTCCTTGTCGCCGCGCAGGGTGGCGTAATCGCCGCAGGCCACATGCAGCAGGCCGCGCAGCATCAGGATTTCCGGACGCAGCAGATAGGATTCCACGCCATCGCAGGCATAGGGCTGATTGGCGTCGAGCAGTGCGTTTTCGATGGCGATGGTCTGGTCGGCCTCGCGCACGATGATGGCGATATCGGACAGCTTGCCGCCCGCCTGCACCAGGCGCGCCACCTGCTGCGCCACGGCGGGCGCGCAGCCGGCATCGGCGGCGTCGTATTCATGCCGGCCGACGCTGCTGTAGGTGTCGGCCATGGGTTGGCATTTGCGGCCCGAGGCGCGCGCCGCCAGCTTGGCCACCGAGATGCCGAAGCGGTGCGACCTGCTCAGCTCCAGGCGCTGGGCGCCGGGGAAGCCCAGTTCGAAACCGAGGTGGGAGAAATGGATGTCGGCGCCGCGCGCCGTGTTGATGACCTGCGAGCGGTCGCCCACCACCACCAGGCGCGCCTGGCGGCGGAAGATTTGCAGCAGCTCGAATTCGGCCGCGTTCACGTCATGCCATTCGTCGACCAGGCAAAGCTGGACCTGGCGGATGCTGTCCAGCGCCGGCGGGTGCAGCGACAGCAGGGACAGCACATCCGGCACCAGGTCGGCCAGGCCCTGCCACAGGTAGACGCCCGGCTCCAGCTGGCGCATGCGCTCATAGGCCTGGCAGATTTCCACCGCCTGCGGCGGCACGTCGAAGCGCTCGGCGATCTGCTCGATATCGTCCTGCTCCAGGTCTTCCTGGAAGCGGTGCGCCACCGTGGTCGCCTTCAGCGTCGCCAGCAAGGCCAGCATGGCGTCGACGCGGGCGCTGTTGTCGCGGAAGCTGAAATCGAAGTCGCAGCGGCGCTCCTCGTAACGCTGCCACACCGCTTCGGCCGCCGCCACCACCTGCGGCCGCAGCGCCTCCTCGCTGGGGCAGAACTGGGCCTTGTCCACCAGGCCGTCGTGGGCCAGGCGCGACAGCAGGGCGCGCGCGAACTCCTCCATCGTCATCACGCTGACCTGGCGCCCCGGACACTCCTCATGCAGCTTTTGCTGGAAGCGCAGCTTGGCCCCGGCTGAGAAGCACAGGCCCAGCACCTCGCCGCGCGCCTGCGCCGCCAGCATGGCCAGGGTGGTGGTCTTGCCGGCGCCGGCCACCGCTTCGACCATCAGCACGGGCGCGTCGGATTGCAGGATCAATTGCTGTTCGGGAGTGGGAGCGAGAGGCATGGGGCAGACAAAACGGTTTCACAAACCGCCATTGTGATATATCTTGCCCACCAACAGAAGAATAAGCGCGCCCCGATGCCATTATTGCAATCACTTTTACGCTGCATGCCTTGCGCCCTGGGGCTGCTGGCCACCCTGCCGCCAGCCGCCGCCCAGACGCCGGCGCCCATCATCGTGTATACGGCGGGCGACATCGCTGACTGCCGCTACAGCCGCCCCCAATATTCGGGTGCGGCGCGCACCGCCGCCGTGGTGGAAGCGGGCATCGCGCGCGATGCCGCCGCCGGCTTGCGCAGCGCCGTGCTCTCGCTGGGCGACCATACCTATCCGATCGGGCTGGAGGCCGAATTCCGCGACTGCTACGCGCCGACCTGGGGCCGCTTCAAGGACATCACCCATCCCACGCCCGGCAACCACGAATACTACGGCGGCAGCGCCGACGGCTACTACGGCTATTTCGGCGCGGCGGCCGGACCGCGCGGGCGCGGCTACTACAGCTTCGACCTGGGCGGCTGGCATCTGGTTTCCCTCAACAGCCATATGCATGGCGAGGAACAGCGCGCCCAGATGCTGTGGCTAAAAGACGACCTGGAACGCCACCCGCGCCGCTGCACCCTCGCCTACTGGCACGCGCCCATGTATAGTTCGGGCGGACACTCGGCCAGCCTGCATATGCAGGAAGCCTGGCGTCTGCTGCAGGCGGCGGGCGCGGAGCTGGTGCTGTCCGGCCACGACCACGACTACGAGCGCTTCGCGCCGCTCGATGCCGACGGCAGGCCGGATGCGCAGCAGGGCATGCGCCAGTTCGTGATCGGCACCGGCGGCGCCTTCCTCACGCCGTTCCGCTGGCCGCATGCGCACAGCGAGGTGCGCGCCAACCGGCAATGGGGCGTGCTGAAACTGGCGCTCAAAGAAGACGGCTACGACTGGGAATTCCTGCCCGCCGACAAAGGCGTGCACGATCCCGCGGCGCAGCCGCCGGATGAACCAGACAGCGGCTCGGCGCGCTGTCGCTAACCATAAGAGCAAGACGGGAGCAAAGCGATGCAAAACACGGTGCACTTCATCCTGCAGGGCAAAGGCGGGATCGGCAAAACCCTGGTCTCGACCATCCTCGCCCAATGGCTGCAGGACAAGAGCGACACGGTGCTGCGCTGCTACGACACCGACCAGGAAAACACCACCTTCTCGCGCTACAAATCCCTGAATGTGCAGCACGTGCCGGTGATGACCGAAGCGCGCACCATCGATCCCAAGCGCTTCGACGCGCTGATGATCGACATCCTGCAGGAAGACGGCAACTGCGTGATCGACAACGGCGCCAACACCTTCTCGCCGCTGCTGGCTTACCTGATCGAGAACGACTGCTTCGCGCTGCTGGCCGAATCGGGACGCCAGGTCTACATCCACACCATCGTCGGCGGCGGCGACACGCTGCACGACACGGCCATGGGCTTTGTCTCCACGGCCAAGGCGACCCAGGTGCCGCTGGTGCTGTGGGAGAACGAGCATTTCGGCCTGCTGCAATCGGCCTCCGGCAAAGCCTTCATCGAATCGCAGACCTATGCCGACAACTCCAAGCGCGTCAAAGGCCGCGTGGTGCTCAGCCAGCGCAATCCCGACACCTTCGGCGCCGACGTCAAGAAGATGAACACCGCGCGCATGACGCTCACCGAGGTGAAGGAAAGCGACAAATTCAATGTGATGGAAAAGCAGCGCATCAAGGTCGTGTTCCGCGACCTGTTCGAACAGCTCGACCAAGTGGACTGGTAAGCGGCCATGGACCCACAACAGCTGCGCAGCCTCGTTTTTGAAAAAACCGGCATCAAGGTCGATGTCGACGACCCCATCTTCGCCCTGGTGGCCTTGAACGAAGCCGTGCTGGCCGAAGCAGTGGAGCGCCACGTCGCCCGCATCGACGCCGCCTCGCACGAGCTGGCGCAGCAGCTGCGCCAGGCTGGCGCCCCGCCGCATGCGATCCATCACGAGCACGAACGCCATCCCGGCTTCACACCGGCGCCGGCCGCCGGCCCAGTCAAACCGATCGCCACGCAAGCGCCTTGGCTGGTCCCGCGCGAACTGCGCCTGCTCGGCGCCGCCGCGCTGGTCGCCCTGCTCAGCGCCGGCCTGGTACTCGCCGGCCAGGCGCTGTTCAGCCAACCCGCCGAACTGAACCCCCAGCAGCGCGCTGCCCTCGCCAAAGCCGAAAAGCTCGACCAAATCCTGCCCACCCTCCCCCCCGCCACCCGCACCGCCCTCGAAACCGCCCTGCGCCAACCCTAAGCTTTGATCTTCCTCAAAAAATGTCCCACCCTGGTGTCAGGCACCAAGGTGGGACATTCCTTGAGAAAAATCAAAGAATGTCTAGCTCTGGTGCCTGACACCAGGGTGGACATTTGTTGATTTAGATCAGATTGGGTTTGCGGCGCAGGGGGATTTGGGCTAACATTTGAATATCTGTTCAAATGTTTTTTCCATGAATTCTTCTTCTGTTTCGGATGCGGCGGTGGCGCAGCTGGCTGACTTGTTCCATTTGCTGGGCGATCCGACCCGGCTGCGCATCGTGCTCGCCTGCGTGGCGGCGCCGGTGGCGGTGAGTGCAATCGCGGAGCGGCTGCAGCTGAGCACTTCCCTCGTGAGCCACCATTTGCGCTTGCTGCGCGCGGCGCGTATCGTGAAGTCGGAGCGGCAGGGAAAACAGGTCTTTTATTCGGCCGCCGATGCACATATCAGCGGCGTTTTGGGCGATATGCTGGACCATATCGCGGAACCTTCCAACGGGATCGATGCATGAGCGCTCATCACCATCATGGCCATGAGCATGGCCATCATCACCATCACGGCAATCCAACGGACCACGGACGCGCCTTTGCCATTGCCATTACCCTCAATGCGGTCTTCGTGGCGGTGGAATTCGTCTACGGCTTTATCGCCAATTCGACGGCGCTGATGGCCGATGCGGGCCACAACCTGTCCGACGTGCTGGGCCTGATGCTGGCCTGGGGCGCGGCGATCCTGGCGAAACGCACGCCATCCGGCCGCTATACCTATGGCTTGCGCAGCAGTTCAATGCTGGCGGCGCTGTTCAACGGCATGCTGCTGATGGCGGCCTGCGGGGCGATTGCCTGGGAAGCGGCGCTGCAATTGATGAATCCAACGCCGGTGCAGGGACTGACCGTGTCGGTGGTGGCGGCAGTGGGCATCGCGGTAAACGGCTTGTCGGCCATGCTGTTCATGGCCGGTAGCAAGGACGATTTGAATATCCGCGGCGCCTACCTGCATCTGGCGGCCGATGCGGCGATTTCGCTGGGCGTGCTGCTGTCCGGCCTGGTGGTGATGTACACGGGCTGGACCTGGCTTGATCCGCTGGTCAGTATCGCCATCGTGGTACTGATTACGATGGGTACCTGGTCGCTGCTGCGCGAGTCGCTGCGCATGGTGCTGGCGGCGGTGCCGGAGAATGTGGATGCGCCCCAGGTCGAGCAGTTCCTGCGCGCGCAGCCGGGCGTGACCGAGGTGCATGATCTGCATATCTGGTCCATGAGTACGACCGAAACGGCGCTCACGGCCCACCTGGTCATGCCGGACGGTTATCCGGGTGACCAGGCGCTCGACGCCATCACGCGCGAACTCAAGGAAAAGTTCTCCATCCACCATACGACGCTGCAAACCGAGCAGGGCACCACGGAGCATGCCTGCTGCCTGCACGGCAACGGCGGCGCCGATCATGGACATGATGACCATGCGCATGATCATGATCACGACCATGACCACGATCATGGCCATCAGCACAAACCGGCCCACCAGCACGCGCCGCACCAGCACGGACACCGGCACTGAGCCGGCCAGCGCCAGCGCTAATCAGCCAGCCCGTCAAACAGGGCTGTGCTGAGATAGCGCTCGCCGAACGAGGGAATGACGGTGATCACCATCTTCCCTTGATTCTCCGGCCGCCACACCACCTGCAGCGCGGCCCACAGCGCCGCGCCCGACGAAATTCCCACCAGCAGCCCTTCTTCGCGCGCCGCGCGGCGCGCCGTGGCGAAGGCGTCCTCGTTCTTCACGCAGATCACTTCGTTGTACACATGGGTATTCAGCACGGCCGGCACGAAGCCGGCGCCGATGCCCTGGATCGGATGCGGTCCCTTGATACCCTTCGACAGGATGGGCGACGCTTCCGGCTCCACCGCGATGCACTGGAATTCCGGCTTGCGCGCCTTGATCACCTCGCCCACGCCGGTGATCGTGCCGCCGGTGCCGACGCCCGACACCAGGATGTCGGCCTGGCCGTCCGTATCACGCCAGATCTCTTCGGCCGTGGTGCGGCGGTGCACATCGGGATTGGCGGGATTGTTGAATTGCTGCGGCATCAGGTAGCGCCGGTCCGTCTCCGCCATTTCCTCGGCGCGGCGGATGGCCCCAAGCATGCCTTCGGCGCCCGGCGTCAACACCAGTTCCGCGCCATAGGCGCACAGCAGCATGCGCCGTTCGCGGCTCATGGTTTCGGGCATGACCAGCATGCAGCGGTAGCCGCGCGCCGCGCACACCATGGCCAGGGCGATGCCGGTATTGCCGCTGGTCGGCTCCAGGATGATGGTGTCGGGATGGATCTGCCCTGCCGCTTCCGCCGCCTCGATCATGGACAGGCCGATGCGGTCTTTGACGCTGTGGGCGGGATTGTAGAATTCGAGCTTGGCCAGCAGCTGGGCCGGGGCGCCGGCCGCCATGCGCTGGATGCGCACCAGGGGCGTATTGCCGATCAGCTCAGTGACATTGTTGGCAATGTTCATGGCGAGGTCTCCGCGCGGATGGGAGACCTAGTGTACGCCGATTTGCCGCTGCCGCGGCGCGTTGCAGGACGCGCGCCGCAGCCAGCCGGGGCTTACTTCACGTCCAGCAGTTCGACGTCGAAGATCAGGGCCGAATTCGATGGAATATCGCCCATGGAACGCGAACCATAAGCCAGTTCGGCGGGGATGATCAGGGTGCGCTTGCCGCCGATCTTCATGCCGGCCACGCCCTGGTCCCAGCCCTTGATGACGCGGCCTTTACCGAGCGGGAATTCGAGCGGCTCGCGGCCGATCGAGGAATCGAATTTGCGGCCGCGCTGGTTCTTGGCCAGGGGGCGGTACAGCCAGCCGGTGTAGTTGACGCGCACGGTCTGGCCGGCCAGGGCTTCGCGGCCGGTACCGACCTTGACGTCGGTGATAATCAGCTGTTCGGCCACCGGACCGGGCGTGGCGGAACCGACCACCACGGGCGCGGCCGCTTCAGGCTGCGCCTGGGGCTGCGGTTGGGCTTCCGGCTGCTGCGCCTGGGCAGCGCTGGCGGCGGCAAAGATGAAGGCAAATGCTGCGGAACGACGGATCATGGTAAATTCTTTCCTCTGGTGTTGAGAGCGGCATCATGATAACAAATCAATCTTCAGGCGGGATAAACGGCGCGCCAGCCCACAAGCTTTTTTTCGCGCTCTGGCCCGATCCCGCCACGCGCGGCGCCCTGGCCGCGCTGCAATCCCGGGTAACGGGACGCACCACGCCACCCGACAAGCTGCATCTGACCCTGGCCTTCCTCGGCCATCAGCCCGTCACGGCGCTGCCGCCGCTGCGGGATATTCTGCACGCCCTGCCTGTGCCGCCGCTGCGGCTGGAGATCGATTGCTTCGGCTATTTCAGCAAGCCGCGCATCGCCTGGGCCGGCATGTCGGCCGTGCCGCCCGCGCTGCTGGCAATGCAGGACGATTTGATGCGGCGCCTGGCAGCGGCCGGATTTCCAGCCGCCACCCATGGCGAATTCCGTCCCCACGTCACGCTGGCGCGCGAGGCGAAAACGGCGCCGCCGGCCGGCGCGGCCTTCGCTCCAGTGGTGTGGACGGCGCGGGAAGTGGCGTTGGTGGAGTCGCTGCCCTCAGGCTTGTACCAGCCCGTCGCCAGCCGCTAGCAGCGGCGTGGCTTCCGCCACGGCCACGCTGGCGGCCAGCTTGTTCAGCAGATGGCCGGCGGCGACCAGGCCGAACGTGGCCGTGACCACCACCGAGGAGCCGAAACCGGCGCAATTGATGCCGGTGACGCCGGGCTGCTTTTCGTCGGCGTCGACCGAGCACACTTCGCCCGTTTCCGGGAATTTCAGCGGCTCCATCGAGAACACCGCGTCCACATTCAGCTTGTTCTTCGAGTTGGGCGGGTAGTTGTACTGGCTGCGCAGGCGGCGCCGCACTTTTTTCAGCAGCGGCTCCTGCTCGGTCTTGGCCAGGTCGCGCACTTCGATACGGGTGGGGTCGGTCTGGCCGCCTGCGCTGCCGATGGTGATCAGGGGGATGCCCTTGCTGCGGCAATAGTGGATCAGGGCCGTCTTCGACTTGGCGCTGTCGATGGCGTCGATCACGTAATCGTAGGCGTGGGAGCCGATCATCTCATCCAGGTTGTCAGGCGTGATGAAGTCTTCGATCTGCGTGATCTGGCAATAGGGATTGATCTGGGCCACGCGCTCGGCCAGGGCGGTGATCTTGGCCATGCCCAGGGTGCCGCTCAGGGCCTGGATCTGGCGGTTGATATTCGACTCGGCCACGTTGTCGAGGTCGATCAGGGTCATGCGGCCGATGGCGCTGCGCGCCAGCGCTTCAACGATCCAGGAACCGACGCCACCGACGCCGATCACGCACACATGGGCGCTGCGGAAGCGTTCCAGGGCGCGTGCGCCGTACAGGCGGGCGATGCCGCCGAAGCGGCGTTCAAAGTCAATATCGTGCTCAGGGGCGGCCGCGGCGCCGTCGCCTAGACCAAAAGGAGTATGCAGGGAATTCATCTGCCATATTTTACCGGAGCCAGCCCAAGAGTATCCTACAATGGCCCCAACTCAGCTAACGAGAAAGCCATGAACGATAAACTGTTCGACACGGCGCCCGGCTTCGATCAGCCGATCGCCGTCCTCAAGCACTGCCACGACCGCATCCGCAAACAGCTCAAAACCCTGGACAATCTGCTGGCCCACCTGCCCAGCCATGGCGCCGACGCCGCCGCCCAGCAGGCCGCCCAGTCCGTGCTCAATTACTTCAACAAGGCCGCCCACCTGCACCACCAGGATGAGGAGCAGGACTTGCTGCCCATGCTCGACGCCAATGCCCAGGGCGAGGATGCGGCCCTGCTGCTGAGCGTGAAGCCGCACATCCTGGCCCAGCACCAGCAGATGGAAACGGATTGGCATATAATCAAAACACAACTTGATAAGATTGCCAACGGCTCATCGGCCGAGCTGTCGCGCGCCGATGTGGAGCGTTTCAGCGGCATTTATGCCGGCCATATGGCAATCGAGGAAGAGCAGCTGGCGCCGATGGCGAAACGCCTGTTCAGCGCCGCGCAGATGCAGATCCTGGGCGAGGCCATGCAGCGCCGCCGCGGCATCGGCCAACAGGCGCCGGCTGCCGGCGGCATTGCCTTGGCCGATCTGCGTCTCGATTACGGCCGCGCCAGCCTGTCGGAAGACGATACGCTGGCCGACCCGATCGCCCAGTTTGCCAAGTGGTTCGACGAAGCCATGAAGGCGCAGGTGAGCGAGCCGAACGCGATGAGCGTGGCCACGGCCAGCAAGGATGGCCGGCCCAGTTCGCGCATCGTGCTGATCAAGCAGTATGACCAGCGCGGCTTCACCTGGTACACCAATTACGAGAGCCAGAAAGGCCATGAGCTGGCGGACAATCCGCAAGCCGCCCTGCTGTTCTTCTGGCGCGAGCTGGAACGCCAGGTCCGCATCGAGGGCCGGGTGGAAAAGACCTCGGCCGAGGACAGCGACACCTATTTCTACAGCCGGCCATTGAAGAGCCGGCTGGCCGCCATCGCGTCGGCGCAGAGCATGCCGGTCGGCAGCCGCGAGGAGATGGAAGCCATGTATGCGGCCGTGGAAGCGGCCAGCGGCGAACAGCCGCAGCGTCCGGCGCACTGGGGCGGCTACCGCCTGGTGCCCGAGCGCGTGGAATTCTGGCAGGGGCGCCAATCGCGCTTCCATGACCGGATCGTGTATACGCTGCAAGCGGACGGCAGCTGGAGCAAGGAGCGCATCCAGCCGTAAATAATCATGCCGCGTCCCGGCGCAGTGTCGATGTGATCGTACCAACGGAGGTTATCTTGTTCGTACAAAGCCGACTCAGCGCCTGGACCGCAGGCATCCGCCAGCAAATCACCCTGCCCCTGCGCATCGAATTATGGAACGGGCAAGCCTTCGATTTTTCCTGCGAGGCGCCGCGCGTCACCATCCGCATTCCCAAGCCCTCGGCCGCGCGCTACCTGCTCTCCCCTAGCCTGTCGAACCTGGGCACGGCCTATGTGGAAGGGGCGATCGAGGTGACGGGCAAGGCCAAGGACATGATACGCATCGTCAATGCGCTGGCGCATTCGACCCTGCACTCGGACGGCAAGCTGTCGCGCATCGTACGCCAGTTCACGCACAGCCGGAAAAAGGATGCGGAAGCCATCCGCTACCACTACGACGTCTCCAACGAGTTCTACCAGCAGTTCCTCGATCCGCGCATGGTGTATTCCTGCGCCTATTTCGAGAGCGGCGAGGAAGACCTGGCCGCCGCCCAGCTCAAGAAGATCGACCACATCCTGGCCAAGATCCGCCTGCAGCGCGGCCAGACCCTGCTCGATATCGGCTGCGGCTGGGGCGCGCTGGCGATCCGCGCCGCGCAAACGTATGGCGCGCACTGCATCGGCATCACGCTGTCGGAAAACCAGTACGCGCTGGCGCGCGAGCGCGTGGCGCAGGCGGGGCTGGAGCATCTGGTGGAAATCCGCCTGCAGGATTACCGCGATGTGCGCGGCAGCTTCGACCGCATCACCAGCGTCGGCATGTTCGAGCATGTGGGCGTCAAGCATCTGGCCGAATACTTCGGCATCATCCACCGCCTGCTGGCCGACGATGGCGTGGCCATGAACCACGGCATCACCAGCACCGACCCCGACAGTGGAGAAACACCCTACGGCGGCGGCGAGTTCATCGACAAATACGTGTTTCCACAGGGCGAACTGGCGCATCTCAGCCAGGTGCTGAAAGCCATGCAGCAGGGCCAGCTCGAAGCCTATGACGTGGAAAACCTGCGCCGCCACTATGCCAAGACCTGCGCCATCTGGACCGACAATTTCGAAGCGCGGGCCGACCAGGTGAAGGCCATCGCGGGCGACAAGCGCTTCCGCATCTGGCATGTCTACCTGGCCGGCTGCGCCTACGCCTTCGACCAGGACTGGATCAGCCTATACCAGATCGTGTGCGGCAAAGCCGGCCGCCACCCGCAGGCGCTGCCGTGGTCGCGGCAGTATATGTATCAAAATATGCGAATGGGCTGAGAAACATTTCGCTAGCTGCGCAAGCCCAATGCTCGCATTAGCGCATCCACTTGACCAAAGGCGTCCTGCTGCCACTGTTCCTCGCTACGATCGCCCAAGATTCTGGATTCGCGGACAAAATCCCTGACGCAAACTGGACCATGAGCCAGCAGCTCTGAAAACTTGTCATTGATATGTGCAAAACCGGCTGCGCCGCTTTTCATTTGAAGGACCGGCATGCACGCTTTGGCCAACTCATCTATTCCGCCTTCATAGCCTCGCACGCAATAATAGATGTCGTACGCATCCTTTTGTTTGTATCGCCCAGCCAGGGCATGGCCTTTCATGGCGAGCAATGCGGGAATCGAGCAGACGGCAATCTCGACCTTATTCACTGCGCCATTTGGCATGACGCCTTGGATAGCAAGCAGCTCAGAGAATTCAAGCGCGAGATCTGCGCCATCGGCGCGCTGAACGGCAAAATTGTCGATCATTGGAGGAAAATTTCTCACGATCTCCGCATCACGGGGCATCAAAAAATCGATTACAACCTCGATTTCGCCACCACCGCCGGCTATATAGACCGATCGACGCAGCTGAAATTTTTTTCCTTCCCTGCCCTGCGTATATCCATGTTTAAACAGGGATTCAATCAGCGATGCGTATTCCCCATCGCCAAGCGCTTCTGCATGCAGGGCGATATCCAGATCCATCGTGCCAACATGACTCATATCGCCGCTCTTAATCAGCAGCCAGGGCACCGAGCCACCCACAATGGCAAATTTACCTTTGTAAGCACCCAAGATTTGTCCAACTTCAACAAGCACGCTTTTTACTGCCTCGGTCGTCCGCTCATCGTAGTCATTCGCAGTCTGCGGCTCATTCGGGGTCAGGCTCGGACTGGTTGCCATAGGTCGATATGCTCGCTAAAAAAATCGGCCGCCTCTCTGCCACGCTCACCTGTCATCCGAAGATCCAGATAGGTCTGAATCGGACTGGTGCATGCCACGCCTGGCGCCGGCGCCACGGCGTCATAGAAGATGCCGTTGTCATTCGGAGTAGTAATTTCGACGTTGGCTCCAGTTGTGACACGGCGCAGCTTTAACACCTCGGTTACGCGCTGCAATCCCATCGGATCGACATAGAGGTAGGTTGTGCTGCTTCGGCCGTAAGCGGCCATCCAATTCGCGGCGGAGAAGGATGCGAGCACTGCGTTGCCATCCGCTCTCCAATTTGCCGTCAAGGTACGCCGTAACGCCTCTTCCAGAGCTTTTCCATGAAGGGTAGTGTGGTACTGCCCTACCTGGCCGTCAACTCCCCGATATGCTTCGATCCAGGCGTCAATCAGTTTGTTCGGGTCGGAGAGAAAAGTGCCACCTGCTCCGCGCTCGCTCAACTCCCTATCATGTAGTGCTTTCAGAACGTTACTTATCTGGCCAAAGCTAACCGAAGTTTCCTCTGCTAGTTCGGACACCTTCCACTGCCGGCCAACACAACGCAGCATTGCGCGAAGCACAAGCGCGGCTTTGGGCATAAATAACGATTTGAGTTCCCGCGTCGCAGGCTTAGGTACCTCCGCACTCTCAGTCTCAATGTAGACATGATCGAATGCCAACCGCGCATTACCCGCGAAGTCGAGGTAGTTTCCGGCGAACTGTCCGATGACATCTCGTGACTGCCGGGAGAGGTATGGCGCAATACACACCATGACTCTTCTCTCGTCAGAACCTGCCCATTGCATTAAAGCAAAATAGGCATCCCTCATATGCCGCGGCTGTCCATTAGACTTGACGACGCAGCCGACCTCTAAGGTGCGCTTGGTTGGCAGCCCCCGTAACTCGAAAATCAAGTGGACCGAATCCGCGCCATCTGTACTGACGCTTGCGAGCTTGACCTTTATACCGGGCACGCGCTTAAGGAGCTGTACCAGACGGTCACCGGCAGCATGCAGGAGATTCACTATATCGTCGTTTTTCAGCATAAGTTGAACTTAGCAGTCTTAGTGAAAAATTTCCATAAAATTTTCACTAAAAAAGCCATTTTCAGCACATGCTGAAAACCCTATTTAGGGTAAGTTAACAGACCTACCCCAGCGGGGGTACCATCAATGGCGCGTAAATGCAGGCGCTTTACTTGAGGTATTTGGTATAGGTCTTGCGGAACTTGGCGACCTTGGGCGCGACGACGAAGGCGCAATAGCCTTGCAGCGGGTGCTGGGCAAAATAGTTCTGGTGGTAATCCTCAGCCTGGTAGAAAGGCTGGGCCGGCGACAGCTCGGTGACGATGGGCGCATCCCACACATGGGCCATTTCCGCGATCACCTGGCGCGCCGTGGCCTCCTGTTCGGGGGACAGGTAATAGATCACCGAACGGTATTGGGTGCCGACATCGTTGCCCTGGCGGTTCAGCGTGGTGGGATCATGGATGGTGAAGAAGATTTCCAGCAGCTCGCGGTAGCCGATCTGGGCCGGATCGAATTCGACGCGGATCACCTCGGCATGCCCGGTCTCGCCGCTGCACACCTGCTCATAGGTCGGTTCCGGCTGCTGGCCGCCCGTATAGCCGGACGTCACTTTCACCACCCCGCGTACCTCCAGGTACACCGCTTCCGTGCACCAGAAACAGCCCCCGCCCAGCACGGCGGTGTCGCTGGCCCCTGTTGTTGTCATACCGCCCCCTGGTTGTTCAATACCGTCCGGCTACTGTAACGCAAAGCGCCGTACGCTGCATCAGCTATCGCGCGATGACTCAAGCTGGCCCCGGTTTGTGCTGCCGGGCGACAAATTTGGCATAATGACGGAAAGACTCAGGTTTTCCATGAATACACGCTCCCCCCGCGCGGAAACGCGCGAATTCGACAGCGGCCATTTCCGCCAAGCGCTGGGACAGTTCGCCACCGGCGTGACGGTCATTACCACGCGCCTGGCCGACGGCAGCTTCCGCGGCCTGACGGCCAGTTCCTTCAATTCGGTCTCGCTGGAGCCGCCGCTGGTGCTATGGAGCCTGGCGACGGGCGCCAACAGCCTGCCGATTTTCAGTGGTAACTCCCATTATGTAATCAACGTGCTCAGCGCCGAGCAAGGTCATCTGGCCAAGCTGTTTGCCACGCGCGGCGAAGACCCCTTCGGCGTCGCCGCGTTCGAGCTGTCGCGTACCGGCCAGCCCGTCCTGAAAGGCTGCTCCGCCTGGTTCGAGTGCCATAACCGCAGCCGCTATCCGGAGGGCGACCACGTCATCTTCGTGGGCGAGGTCGAGCACTGCGAATTTTCCCCCCAGCCCCCCCTGGTCTTCCATGGCGGCCAGTTCCGTGGACTGCGCTAGAATAGCGTTTTTTGCAAGCAGTCTAGACAAGCTATATCAACCATAAAGAGAGAGACGGAATCACGATGAGCCAAAGCAAAGCCCAATTCCACTGGGACGATCCCCTGCTGCTGAACGAGCAGCTGACCGACGAAGAGCGCATGGTGCGCGATGCGGCGGCCGCGTATTGCCAGGACAAGCTGGCGCCGCGCATCCTGGAAGCCTTCCGTCACGAGCAGATGGACACCGCGATCTTCCGCGAAATGGGCGAGCTGGGTCTGCTGGGTCCGACCATTCCCGAACAATATGGCGGTCCGGGCTTGAACTATGTGGCGTATGGCCTGATCGCGCGCGAAGTGGAACGCGTCGATTCCGGCTACCGCTCGATGATGAGCGTGCAATCCTCGCTGGTGATGGTGCCGATCTATGAATTCGGCAGCGAAGCGCAGCGCCAGAAATACCTGCCCAAACTGGCCACCGGCGAGTGGATCGGCTGCTTCGGCCTGACCGAGCCGAACCATGGTTCCGATCCCGGTTCGATGATCACCCGCGCCAAGAAAGTGGCGGGCGGCTATTCCCTGACCGGCGCCAAGATGTGGATCACCAATTCGCCGGTGGCCGACGTCTTCGTGGTCTGGGCCAAGGACGATGAAGGCGCGATCCGCGGCTTCATCCTGGAAAAAGGCATGAAGGGCTTGTCGGCCCCGGCCATCCACGGCAAGTTCGGCCTGCGCGCCTCGATCACCGGCGAAATCGTGATGGACGAAGTGTTCTGCCCGGAAGAGAACGCCTTCCCCGATATCCGCGGCCTGAAAGGTCCGTTCACCTGCCTGAACTCGGCCCGCTACGGCATCGCCTGGGGCGCGCTGGGCGCGGCGGAAGATTGCTGGCACACCGCGCGCCAGTATGTGCTGGACCGTAAGCAATTCGGCCGCCCCCTGGCCGCCAACCAGCTGATCCAGAAGAAGCTGGCCGATATGCAGACCGAGATCACGCTGGGCCTGCAAGGCTGCCTGCAACTGGGCCGCATGAAGGATGCCGGCACGGCCGCCGTCGAAATCACCTCGATGATGAAGCGCAATTCCTGCGGCAAGTCGCTGGACGTGGCGCGCATGGCGCGCGATATGCTGGGCGGTAACGGCATTTCGGACGAATTCGGCATTATCCGCCATATGGTGAACCTGGAAGTGGTCAACACCTATGAGGGCACGCACGATATCCACGCCCTGATCCTGGGCCGCGCCCAGACCGGCATCCAGGCTTTCCAGTAAGCTGGCGCCAGCCCATAAAAAAAAACCCGCCGCGGCGGGTTTTTTTGCGTCTGCCGGACTTAGAACTTATACGTCACGCCGAGGCTGACGGCCAGCGGGTCGAGGCGGGCTTCCATGCTCTGGCCGGTGGAAAAGTCGGCGCGGGTTTTCAGCTTGGTCTTGATGATGCCGATGTCCGCGCCCCAGCGATCGTCGATGCGCAGCGAGGCGCCGATCTGGAAGCTGGCGGCGAACTTCGACTTCAGCGAGAAGGTGGTGCCGGGGCCGCCCGTGTTGAGCAGCGCCGTCAGCTGGGCCGAGCCGCGTTCCTTCTGGAAGTAGGCATAGGTCAGGCCCAGGCCCACATAGGGACGCAAGCGCGCGTTCGGCTCGAAGAAGCGGTACTGGATCAGGGCCGTCGGCGGCAGCACTTCGGAAGTGCCAAGCTTGCCCGAGCCGGCGATCGAACCGGCCGCCATCAGGTCATGCTTGTACGGCACTCCCAGGTCCAGCTCGGCCGAGATATTGTCGGTGAGCATGCGGGTGATGTTGAAGATGGGCTTGGTATCCGCCGCCACATCAGCCTTCGATTCCGGCAGGGCCGGGGCGCTCACATTGCCGCTCTCGACTTTCGGTGTGATGCGGTTCACGCCAACCTTGACGATCCAGTCGCCGGCCGACTGGGCCGAGGCGGTGGACGCGGCGCCCAGGGCGGCGCTGAGGACGGCAGCTTGCGCCAGCACGTGGGCGGCGCGATTGATGGTGTTGTTCATAGTATCTCCTGGTCTCTCGTGATGGATTACAGCCAGCCTTTAACCGTCATCTTCTGCGACACATAGCGCGCCAGCAGGAAGTAGTTGAACGGGGTCGGATGCACATCGTCGGCATAGGAGTAGTGGCTGACGTCGCCCGCGATCAGATTGCTGGCGTTGCAGCCCAGGGAATTGCCCAGCGGGTTCTTGCTGGTGTCGCAGGCGGTATCCTTCACATTGGTCAAGCCATACGGGCCGGGATTGGTGGCCTGGTCGTGGCTGACGGCAAACACGTCGACCACCAGCACCTTGCTCTCGCTGCCCAGGCCGGCGTTCAGCTGGTCGTTGAAGGCTTTCACCATGGCGTTGATCAAGGTCTGGATGGTGGCCGATTTCGCCAGGCCGGCCGGGGTATTGGCCACGTCCGGAATATTGTTCACCACCACGTAGTTGGCGCCGTTGCCGACGACCTGGGTTTTCACCAGCGCCACCAGCTCATTGGCGGCAGTCGCCATCGCCGTCACCAGCGTCGGGCTGGTGGCGGTCACGTAGTCGGCGCCGGCCTGGGCGCCCGCGGCCGCGCCATCCGCCTTGGCTTTCAGCGCCATCGGGCCGGAGACGGTGGGCGAAGCCACTGCGGTATTGCCGGCCGTGACAGCGGCCGTGACGGCCGCGGTGACCACGCTGTTGTCGGTATGGCCGGGGCGCACGCTTTCGGCCGCCAGCGCGGCGCCGATGGCTTGGGCGGCCGTGGCCGGATTCGGGGCGCCGGCCGCCAGCTGGGCAGTCAGGCTGGCGCCGAAGGCCTTGGCGCCGGCCGCCGCGCCGGCCGCCTTGGCGCCTTCGTCGAGCTGGCCCAGGCCCACCAGCAGGTCATTGCCGCCGGTCATGATCAGCACCAGTTCCTTGCCGCTGAACTTGCCGCCCGTCACGGCCAGGTGGTTCTTCACCTGCTGCACCACGGGCACGGTCAGGGCGCCCAGCGCGCTGCCGGTGGCCTTGTGGCCCTTGCCGATCGGATTGGTGACGCGCGAGCCGCCCTGGGCATAGCTGAAGCAATTGGAATTGGTGGCGATGGGCACCGAGAAGCCCTTGCTGGCATCGCCGTCCAGGCCGGTCATGGCCGGGCATGGCGCGGGCAGCTTGAGCTGGGCGGCCATCAGTTCGGTCCAGTTCTTGCCGGTCAGCGCGGGATTGACGCCCGTGTTGTCGCCATTGATGGTGAAAGTGCCGCCGCCGATGGCCTTGACGGTGCCGACGCGGTACGTGCCGATATCGGACAGGCTGTCGCCGAACGATACCTGGGATGCAAACTGGACCTTGTTATTCTGTTCGCCGGGGCTGGGGCTGCTGCCTCCGCAAGCGGCCAGGGCGGCCGCAGCCATTGCAGCAAGTGCAAGCTTGGTGGTGCGCATTCAATGTCTCCTTGTGTGTTTTATAGTACGGACGTGCTTTTCGCCGTGCATTTAATATGCCAGCACGGCAATGCCGAACACAAGGAGAAATTTGTAAAAAAAGCAGTTTTGTCGGAAACGCAGAATTAACAGTCAGGGAACACGGGGCCACACTAGCCGTCGCTGGGCCAGACCTACTTCATCTCCAGCAAAGCCTTGTCGAAGAAAGCGCGCGCGGCTAGCAGACAGAAAGGCGCAGCCAGGCGCGCATGGTAGCGCTCGGCGACGGCCTCGTCCGGATTGCGGCCCTCCTGCTGCGCCTGCTGGCGCACGGCGGCCTGGTGGCGCGCAAAACCCTGGCGGTAGGGGCTGTATTCGTCCTGCTGGGCCTGGGCTTCCAGATCGAGCAGGACCGGTGCCGCGCCCTGGGCGCGGAAATAGCTGGCGGCGGCCGTGGCGTTGTAGAAGGGTACGGCCGGATCGTGGGCGGCACCGCACAGTAGCAGCGGGCTTTGCGGCCGGTAATTGCGCAAATCGTTTTTCAGCATCCAGCGCCGCAGATTGTTCTGGCTGGGACAGGCGCCCGGCGTGGCGCTGCAGGGGTGCTCGGCCATGTCCTGCAGGTAGGCGGCGCGGTAGCTGCTGCGCACCAGGTGGGGATCGGCGAAATACGGCCGGCTGTCGTCGGTCTGGGGCAGGGAATCGCTGGCGAACAGGGCGCGCGCGGGCAGCTTGCCGCGCTTGAACAAGTCTTCGCGCGTCATGCTGCCCGGCAGCAGGGTTTCGATGCCGCTGGCGTACTGGCTCTCGTACAGCTCGCCCGGCGTGGCGTAGATCGCCGCGCCCGAGCGCTGGGCCGAAGTGCCGATCAGCGGCAGATAGACGGTGATGCCGGCGTTCGGCTTGCCGGCGAAGACATCGTCGGCCATCTGCGCCATCGCGTAAGGGCCGGACAGGCCGGCCGCCGCCGTCACCTGGAATTCGCTGCCGTATTCCTGCTGCATGGCGCGCTGGGTGGCGAGCGTGACGAAGCCGCCCTGCGAGTAGCCGGCCAGGAACAGGCGCGGCGCGGCCTGCACCTTCAACTTGGCCAGCGCGGCGCGGCTGGCGCGCAGGGCATCGGCCATGTCGGCCGACTGCTGCTCGGCGTTCAGATAGGGATGATAGGGCAGCGAGGAACCTTCATAGCCGGCGTAATTGGGCGCCACCACGATATAGCCCTGGGCCGTGAACATGGCCGCCACCAGGCGCGCTTCACCGCGCAGGCGCGCCATATCGTGGCTCTTGGAGATCGAGGTGCCGTGCGCATACAGCAGCAGCGGACGCGGCCCCTTGCAGGCGCTGTCGCGGCCAGAGGGCAGGATCAGGGCAGCGCTGGCGTCGGTGGCCTCGCCGCTGCCGCCCACAGTGCGGTAGCGCACAGTGTAGGTGGTGATGGTGCAGCGCGGCTGGCCGATGGCCTGGCCGGCATCCTCCCCTGCCCTCTCAAGCAGCTGGGACAGCAGTTCCGGCTCGATGCGCTTGGCGCTGGAAAACGGTCCCATCTCGATGCGCGCCAGGGTCGGCCCCGCCAGCAGCACGCCGCGTTCGGTACGCGCGGCATAGGGCTGGGAGCTGGCCGATTCCGCGCCGGCGGCATACGGCGCCAGCAACGCGGCAAGCAAGGGAAAGAGGGCGAAAAACCGCGGCGGTCGGAACATACAGCCTCCATGCGCAGCCGCAGGCGGCGGGAGGGGCAGGCGGCACGCGGGCCGCCGCTGCGGCAGGAATTATGCGGAAGCCCAGCCGGTCAATCGACACCGCCGGACTTCCTTGCATAAGCATACTCCTGCCGCTGAGCTGCCAGCGCATGAGCTGCACGCGCCGTTGCGAACACGCACTTGACGCGCGCCACCACGCCGGGCGGTGTGGCGTTTCAGGCTTGCAGGAATTTTTCGATGGTGCCGGCCGAGCCGAAAGCGGCGCGGCGCAAACGGTCGTTGACGCCCAGCCAGGCTTCGCCCTGCGGCGGCGTTTCGACCAGGATCAGGTCGGCCCCGGTCTGGTCCATGGCGCGCAAGGCGGCATACAGGCCGTAGGCGTAGCCCACCGGATCGCCTGGCAGGGTCGCTTGCGCGCCACCCAGGGCGATGGCCGAGTAATGGATGACGGCGACCTGGCGTTGCCGGGCTTGCAGGGCGGCCAAGGTTTCCACCACGGCAGCGCCGGCAATCAGGGCCACCGGCGCTTTCGGTGCGTAATGCGATTCCAGCGTGCCGGAAGCGCGCGGCGCGCTCTGGTCGGGCAGGCCCGGCATCTGGCCGATGACGTCGGCGATCTGCTTGGCGCTGATATGGCCGGGACGCAGCAGCACCGGGCCATGCGTAGCCAGGCGCGACAAATCAAGAATAGTCGATTCGATGCCGACCTGGCTGGAGCCGCCGTCAAGCACGGCGGCAATGCGCGCGCCGTTACCGGGACCGACATCGCCCGCGAACTCGTCGCGCACATGCTGGGCCGTGGTCGGGCTGACATTGCCGAACTTGTTCGCCGACGGCGCCGCCACCCCGCCCTTGCCGCCCTTGAAGGCCGACAGCAGGGCCATGGCGACCGGATGCGAAGGACAGCGCAGGCCCACCGTATCCTGGCCACCGGACACGGCGTCGGGAATATGGCTGGCACGCTTCAAAATCAGGGTCAGCGGGCCGGGCCAGAAGGCCGCCACCAGGGCGCGCGCCTCGGCCGGAATCTCGCTGGCCCAGTAGGACAGGTCGGCGCCCGGCGCCAGGTGCACGATCACCGGATGGTCGTTGGGACGGCCCTTGGCTTCATAAATGCGCGCCACCGCCGCCGGACTTTCGGCGTCGGCGCCGAGGCCGTACACGGTCTCGGTGGGGAAAGCGACCAGGGCGCCCGCTTCCAGCGCCCCGGCGGCCGCGCCGATGGCGGCCTGGTCCAGCTCGTTCACGGCAGCACTGCTCATGGCGCGATGCCCAGGATCAGGCAAGCCGCCTGCAGCTGGCGCTGCGCCTCCTCCAGCGTGGCGGCAATGAAGGTCAGGTGGCCCATCTTGCGGCCGCGGCGCGGATCGTCCTTGCCGTACAGGTGCAGGCAGGCGCCCGGCAGGCCCAGGATGCGGTCCCAGGCCGGCTCGCGCGGCGCGTCGCTCTCGCCCTCGAACCAGATATCGCCCAGGATATTCAGCATCACGGCCGGCGAATGCTGGCGCACCTCGCCCAGCGGCAGCCGCGCCATGGCGCGCACCTGCTGCGCGAACTGGCTGGTGACGCAGGCGTCGATGGTGTAGTGGCCGCTGTTATGCGGACGCGGCGCCATCTCGTTGACCACCAGGCTGCCGTCGGTCAGCACGAAGAATTCGATGCACAACACGCCGACATAGCCGAGTTCGGCCACGATGGCGCGCGCCGCCGCCTGCGCCTTCGCCGCGCACTCGGCCGTGATATTCGGGCCGGGCACGGTGGTGGTGAACAGGATGCCGTCGCGGTGCACGTTTTCGGCGATCGGGTAGACCACGGACTGGCCATCGGCGCCGCGCACGGTCAGCACCGATACTTCATAGGCCAGCGGCAGCATCTTCTCCAGCAGGCAGGTGACCTGGCCCATGGAATGGAAAGCGGCGTGCAATTCCTCGCGGCTGCGCACGCGCACCTGGCCCTTGCCGTCGTAACCCATGCGCACGGTTTTCAGGATGCCCGGCAGCAGATCGTCGCCGACGCTGGCGATATCCGTTTCGGAGGAGATCACCTTGTGCGGCGCCGGCATCACGCCCGACTTCGCGGCGCAGCCGACGAAGAAGCGCTTTTCCGCGATGCGGTCCTGGGCCACCGAGACGCCATGGGCGTCCGGCGCGACAAACACCCGCTGCGCCAGGCGCGACAGGCTGTCAGCCGGCACGTTTTCAAACTCGGTGGTGACGGCCACGCATTGCGCGGCCAGCGCATCGAGGCCGGCGGCATCGCTGTAGCCGGCCTGCACCAGGCGCTGGGCGACCTGGCCGGCCGGGCAATCGCGCGCCGGTTCCAGTACGGCCACCTGGTAGCCCATGCTTTGCGCGGCCTGGGCGAACATGCGGCCCAGCTGGCCGCCGCCCATAACCCCCAGCCAGCTTGGCGGATTGGCTGCCAGCGGGGAAGAAGACTTCGGATTACTCATTACATTTATTCAAGCGGTAAGGTCATGGCCTTGGCGGCTGCGGTCTGCTGGGCGCGGAAGGCTTCCAGCTGGGCCGCGAGGGCGTCGTCGGTGGCGGCCAGCATGGCCACCGCCGTCAGGGCGGCGTTGGCGGCGCCCGCTTCGCCGATGGCGAAGGTGGACACCGGCACGCCCTTGGGCATCTGCACGATGGACAGCAGCGAGTCCTCGCCGCGCAGGTATTTGGACGGCACGGGCACGCCCAGCACCGGCACGATGGTCTTGGCCGCCACCATGCCCGGCAGGTGGGCGGCGCCGCCGGCGCCGGCGATGATGGCGCGCAGGCCGCGCGCGCGCGCGCTTTCGGCATAGGCGAACATCTCGTCCGGCATGCGGTGGGCCGAGATCACTTGCGCCTCATGCGGCACGCCAAACTGCTTGAGCATGGCGACCGCGTGCTGCATCACGTCCCAGTCGGAGGACGAACCCATGATGATGCCGACCAGCGGCTTGTTCTGCGCCGTCATCGTTATACCTTCAGCTTCTCGCCGGTCAGGCGTTCGATGGCTTCGAAGTACTTGGCCTGGGTTTTGTCGATCACGTCGGCCGGCAGGGCTGGCGCGGGCGGCGCCTTGTTCCAGTCCTTCAGGGTTTCCAGGTAGTCGCGCACGAATTGCTTGTCGAAGGACGGCGGCGACATGTCCGGGGCGTAGGAGTCGGCCGGCCAGAAGCGCGAGGAATCGGCGGTCAGCACTTCGTCCATCAGGTGCAGCACGCCGTTGTCGTCGAGGCCGAACTCGAACTTGGTGTCGGCGATGATGATGCCGCGCGTGGCCGCGTAGTCGGCGGCGGTGCGGTACAGCTCGATACTGATGGCGCGCATCTTGGCAGCCAGCTCGGCGCCGATGCGCTCTTCCATGTCAGCGAAGCTGATGTTCTCGTCGTGCTCGCCCAGGTCGGCCTTGGCCGCCGGGGTGAACAGCGGCTCCGGCAGCTTGTCGGCCTGGCGCAGGCCGGCCGGCAGTTCGATGCCGCAGATGCTGCCCGTGGCCTGGTAATCCTTCCAGCCCGAACCGATGATGTAGCCGCGTACCACGGCTTCCACCAGGATCGGCTTCAAGCGCTTGGCGACCACGGCGCGGCCTTTGACCTGCTCCACCTCATCGGCGGCCACCACGGACTCCGGCGCCACGCCGGTCAAGTGGTTGGGCACGATATGGCCCAGTTTTTCGAACCAGAAATCGCTCATCTGGTTCAGCACCATGCCCTTGCCGGGGATCGGTTCGTTCATCACGACGTCGAAGGCGGACAGGCGGTCGGTGGTGACGATCAGGATCTTGTCGTCGCCCACGGCGTAGTTGTCGCGGACTTTGCCGTGGCCCAGCAGGGGCAGGGATTTGATGGAGGATTGGTAAAGGCTGTTCATAGCGGAAGGTCGGGATAAACGAGACTAAGCGAAACTAAGCAAAACCGGCGGGAAGGCCCGCCGGTCGAGGGAGTGTTACTTACTTCACAATCTGGGCCAGTTGGCCGGCCTTGTAGCGTTCGGCCATTTTTTCCAGCGGCAGCGGCTTGATCTGGCTGGCGCGGCCTTCGCAACCGAAGGACAGGAAGCGCGCCTTGCAGATTTCCTCGGCGGCGGCACGGGCCGGCTTGAGGAAGTCGCGCGGGTCGAACTTGGATGGGTTCTCGAACATGTATTTGCGCACAGCGGCGGTCATGGCCAGGCGGATATCGGTGTCGATATTGATCTTGCGCACGCCGTGACGGATGCCTTCCTGGATCTCTTCGACCGGCACGCCGTAGGTTTCCTTCATATCGCCGCCGAATTCGCGGATGATGGCCAGCAGGTCTTGCGGCACGGAGGAGGAACCGTGCATCACCAGGTGGGTGTTGGGGATGCGGGCGTGGATTTCCTTGATGCGGTCGATGGCCAGGATGTCGCCGGTCGGCTTGCGGGTGAACTTGTAGGCGCCGTGCGAGGTGCCGATGGCAATCGCCAGGGCGTCGCACTGGGTGCGCTCGACGAAGTCGGCAGCTTGCGCCACGTCGGTCAGCAACTGTTCGCGGGTCATGGTGCCTTCGGCGCCGTGGCCGTCTTCCTTGTCGCCCTTCATGGTTTCCAGGGAACCGAGCACGCCCAGTTCCGCTTCCACCGTCACGCCGATGGCGTGCGAGAACTTCACGACTTCGCGCGACACTTCCACGTTGTACTCGTAGGAGGCGACGGATTTGCCGTCGGCTTCCAGCGAGCCGTCCATCATCACCGAGGTGAAGCCGGAACGGATCGCGGCCATGCAGACCGCCGGCGACTGGCCGTGGTCCTGGTGCATGACGACCGGGATGTGCGGATAGGCTTCGACAGCGGCGTCGATCAGGTGGCGCAGGAAAGCTTCGCCGGCGTATTTGCGGGCGCCAGCCGAAGCTTGCATGATGACCGGGCTGTTGACGGCGTCGGCGGCCGCCATGATGGCCTGCACTTGCTCCAGGTTGTTGACGTTAAAGGCTGGCAGGCCATAACCGTGTTCGGCGGCATGGTCCAGCAGCTGGCGCATGGATACGAGAGACATGGTAATACTCCAAACAATAAAGAAATCTTTCGGTTCCGGCCGGCCTGGCGGGCGGGCCGGAACATGGCGCGCTTAGCGGGCCGTTTCCGCGCGGTGGGTGAATTCGCCCACTTTCACAATGCGCAGGGCGTTGGTGCCGCCCACTTTGCCCATCGGCGCACCCCAGGTAACGACGATCATATCGCCCTTTTCGGCAATGCCCTGCTTGACCAGCAGGTCTTCGGCGCTGCGCAGCACCACGTCGGTGGGCGCGTCCTGGGTCAGCTGGAAGGTGCAGACATTGCGGTACAGGCAAGCTTTACGCTGGGTGGTGACGCTCGGCGTGAGCGCGATGATCGGCGTGTCGATATTGTGGCGGCTCATCCACAGTGCGGTGGAGCCGGATTCGGTCAGGGCCACAATCGCTTTCACGCGCAGGTGGTGGGCGGTAAACAGCGCACCATAGGCAATCGACTGGTCGATGCGGGTAAAGCGGGCGTTGAGGAAGTCAGCGTCCAGCTTGTTGTATTCGGATTGCTCGGCTTCGATGCAGATGGCGGCCATCATTTCCACCGTCTCCACCGGGTATTTGCCGGAAGCGGTTTCGGCCGAGGTCATCACGGCGTCGGTGCCATCCAGCACGGCGTTCGCCACGTCCGACACTTCGGCGCGGGTCGGCACGGCGTTGAAGATCATCGATTCCATCATCTGCGTGGCAGTAATGGCAATCTTGTTCGATTCGCGCGCCATGCGGATCATGCGCTTTTGCAGCGCCGGTACGGCGGCATTGCCCACTTCCACCGCCAGGTCGCCGCGGGCGACCATGATGCCGTCGGAGGCGTTGAGGATGTCCTGCAGCGCGGGAATCGCCTCGGCGCGCTCGATCTTGGCGATCATCATCGGCTTGTGGCCGAAGGGTTCGCCGGCGATATTCGCCAATTGGCGCGCCATTTCCATATCGGTGGCGTTTTTCGGGAAGGAGATGGCCAGGAAGTCGGCCTGGAAGCTCATCGCCACCTTGATGTCTTCCATGTCCTTGGCGGTCAGGGCCGGTGCGGTCAGGCCGCCGCCTTGGCGGTTGATGCCCTTGTTATTCGACAGCTCGCCGCCGATCTTCACCGTGGTGAAGATTTCATGGCCGACGATCTTGTCCACCACCAGCACGATCAGGCCGTCGTTCAGCAGCAGCAGGTCGCCGCCGCGCAGGTCGCTCGGCAGGTTCTTGTAGTCGAGGCCGACGCGTTCCTGGTTGCCCAGTTCGCCGTTCTCGCCCCATTTCGCGTCGAGGATGAATTTATCGCCGTTGGCCAGGTCAATCTTATTGTTCTCGAACTTGCCGACGCGGATCTTCGGACCCTGCATATCGGCCATGATCGCCACTTCCTTGCCGCACTCCGCCGCCGCCTGCCGCACCAGCTTGGCACGATCGATATGGTCCTGGGCCTTGCCATGCGAAAAGTTCAGACGCACCACATCCACGCCAGCGCGGATCATGCGGATCAGAACATTCAGATCGGTGGAAGCAGGGCCGATGGTTGCGACGATTTTAGTGCCACGGGACATAGGGTTCCTTCAGCGTGAGAACGGATCGGTGAGCGACAGGAAAAAAGCGCAGTGCGGATCACACTGCGCCTTCGGGATTTACTGCTTGCTGCGTTGAACCAGGATTTCGACCGCTGGCAGAACCTTGCCTTCCAGGAATTCCAGGAAGGCGCCGCCGCCGGTCGAGATATAACCGATTTTATCGGTAATATCGTATTTTGCAATCGCCGCCAGGGTGTCGCCGCCACCAGCGATCGAGAAGCCCTTGGAGCCGGCAATGGCCAGCGCCAGGGTCTTGGTGCCTTCGCCGAACTGGTCGAACTCGAACACGCCGACCGGGCCGTTCCAGACGATGGTGCCGGCGGCGCCGATCTGCTCAGCCAGCAGCTTGGCCGTTTTCGGGCCGATGTCGAGGATCATATCGTCGTCGGCCACGTCGGCCACATCCTTGACGGTGGCGGCGGCGGTGGGCGCGAACTCCTTGGCGCACACCACGTCGACCGGGATCGGCACTTGTGCGCCGCGCGCGGCCATCAGGTCGATGATGGCTTTGGCTTCGGCCACCAGATCGGCTTCGGCCAGCGACTTGCCGATTTTCAGGCCGGCGGCCAGCATGAAGGTGTTGGCGATGCCGCCGCCGACGATCAGATTGTCGACCTTGTCGGCCAGCGATTTCAGGATCGACAGCTTGCTCGACACCTTGGAGCCGGCGACGATGGCCAGCAGTGGACGGGCCGGCGCGCCCAGGGCTTTGCCCAGCGCGTCGAGCTCGGCGGCCAGCAGCGGGCCGGCGCAGGCGACCGGCGCGAATTTGGCGATGCCGTGGGTGGAGGCTTCGGCGCGGTGAGCGGTGCCGAAGGCGTCGTTGACGTAGACGTCGCACAGCTTGGCCATTTTCTGGGCCAGCTCGTCGGCGTTCTTTTTCTCGCCCTTGTTGACGCGCACGTTTTCCAGCAGCACGACTTGGCCGTTGGCCAGGCTTTCCAGGCCGGCGCCATCGACCCAGTTCTGTTTCAGTTCCACCGGCTGGCCCAGCAGCTCGGCCAGACGGGCGGCCACGGGCGCCAGGCTGTCTTCCGGCTTGAACTCGCCCTCGGTCGGACGGCCCAGGTGGGACGTCACCATCACCTTGGCGCCAGCAGCCACGGCGGCCTGGATGGCCGGCACGGAAGCGCGGATGCGCGTATCTTCGGTGATCTTGCCGGCATCATCTTGCGGCACGTTCAAATCGGCGCGGATGAAGACCCGCTTGCCTTGCAGCGCGTTTTGCGCGACCAGATCCTGCAGACGAATGAAGTTCAGAACAGCTTGCATGGCTACCCAGAGGACGGTTAGTTGGAAAAGACCGCTATTCTACCTTAAGCCCGGCCTTGCCAGCCCGTTCATTAGAACAAATGCAAGAGCCGCAGGCCGGTGAAAAACGCCATGCCGAAGACGATGGTTTCCAGCATATTCCGGCGCAGCAGGTAGTAGGCGATGGCGGCAATGCCGGCCAGCAGCTTGATATTGCCCACTTCCAGTTGCAACTGGCCCTCGTTCAGCAGCAGGTCGGGGGCGATGATGGCCGCCAGCGCACAGGCCGGGGCATAGCGCAGCATATCGTTCACGCGGCGCGGGATCGTGAGGTGGTGGCCCACCAGCCAGAAGGAGCTGCGGGTGGCGGCGGTGGCCAGGGCCAGTACGCCGATCGTGGCCCAAATTTCCCAGTCAGACATGCTTACTTTCCTTTGAGTTTGCGGTTGACCAGCATTTCATCCGTGGCGATGGCGGCGACCATGCCGACCACCACGGCGGCCAGCAGGCCCAGCTTGTAAGGCAGGCCGGCGGCCGCCACCGCCACCACGCCCGCCACCAATACGCCCACCAGGGTCGGCCGGCTGGCCACCATGGGCACGGTGATGCAGATGATCGCCAGCGTGCCGGCAAAGCCCAGGCCCCATTCGCTCGGCACGGCGCTGCCAAGGAAGATGCCGACAATGGCGCCGACCTGCCAGGCCGCCCAGTTTGGATACAGCAAGCCTTTCAGGTAGGACAGCTTGCCCAGTTGCGGCTCCTCGCTCGTGTATTTCTGCAGGAAGATCGCCACCGTCATATCGCCCGAGACATAGCCGAGCGCAACGCGCTGGCGCCATGGCAGGTGCGAGAAATGCTGGGCCAGCAAGGCTGAAAAGATCACAAACCGCAGGTTGACCATCAGGGCGGTGGCGAAAATCACCCAGATCGGCGCATTCGCCGCGATCAGGGGCAGGGAGGCCAGTTGGGCCGAGCCGGCGAAGACCAGCAGGGTCATGCCCAGTGCTTGCGGCACCGTCAGGCCGCTCTTGACCATGGCAATGCCGACCACCAGCCCCCAAGCGGCAATGCCGAATAGCGTGGGCGTGCCGGTTTTCAAGCCTTCCCGCCATGAGGCTTCATGGTGGGCGTCAACATTGACGTGCGGCAAAGGGGTGGGTGGGGTGGGTTCGGTCAAGGACTCACTCATGTGGTTTTCAAGCCACACGTCAAAAACTATCGGTGGCGGCAATTGCATTGGAGAAGCCACATTTTACCGATGAATTCTGCTTGCTGCGCATATCCGTTAAAATCGTGGTTTTTGATCTCCCGGAGCACAATACGATGAGCAACGCCACCCAGCCAGTCGAACTCGAAGGCAAAGACCTGCCGGCCCACTGCCCTAATCCGGCCATGCCGCTGTGGTCCTCGCACCCACGCGTTTTCCTGGAGTTCAAGGATGGTACCGCCAAATGCCCTTATTGCGGCACCGAATACCGCCTGAAACCGGGCACCGTCGTTTCCCACCACTAAAACACGGCTGGCCTTGCGGCCTGGAGCTTGCATGAAAAAGAAGCAGTTGAACGGCAGCGCTGCCGAGGTTGAGGCCGCTTTCTACGATGCATTGAACCGGGCCGATATCGAGGCCCTGATGGCCCTCTGGTCCGATGAGGATGAAATCGTCTGCATCCATCCGGGCGGTGCGCGCCTGATCGGCCACCGCGCCATCCGCGAATCCTGGACCATGATTCTGGAACAGGGCGGTCTGCACATCCTGCCCTCGCAGCTGCACGAAACCCATACGCTGATGAGTTCGGTGCACACCGTGGTCGAGGGCGTGACCGCCGCCAGCGGCGAGCCGGCCCACCTGCTTGCCACCAATGTCTACGCCAAGACGCCCAAGGGCTGGCGCATGGTGCTGCACCATGTGTCGGTCGCGCCGGGCCCCGTGCCGAATGAGCCGCATGCCCAGGTCCTGCACTGAATCCCCTCCGCCGGCCGCCGCGCCGGCTGGCCGCCGCCGCTTGCGCCATGGACTATCTCGCCCCCCGCTGGCTGCCTAACGGCCATCTGCAAACCATTTATCCGGCGCTGTGCCTGCCGAAGCCGGCCGTGCGCCTGCGGCGCGAGCGCTGGGACACGCCGGACGGCGATTTCATCGATGTCGATTTCGTCGACGGCGCGCCGGGCCAGCCCTTCGTGCTGATGTTCCACGGCCTGGAAGGCTCGTCGGCCAGCCACTACGCGCGCGCCATGATGGCCGAAGTGGCGGCGCGCGGCTGGTCGGGCGCCGTACCGCATTTCCGCGGCTGCTCGGGCGAAGCCAACCGCGCGCCGCGCTTCTACCATTCCGGCGATGCGGCCGAGGCCGACTGGATCATCCGCCGCCTGCACCTGCGCGCCACGGGCAAGTTTTATGCGACCGGCGTTTCGCTGGGCGGCAATGTGCTGCTGCGCTGGCTGGGCGAATCCCAGCACCAGGCCGAGCTGGTCGACGCCGCCTGCGCCGTTTCGGCCCCGCTCGACCTGGCGGCCGGCGGCAAGGCGCTGTCGAGCGGCCTCAACCGGCTGTACACGCGCATGTTCCTGCAAACGCTGAAACCGAAGTGCGAGGCCAAGCTGGCGCATTTCCCCGGCCTGTTCGATCTGCAGGCGCTGCGTGGCGCCCAGGATCTATACGCTTTCGACAATGTGGTGACGGCGCCGCTGCACGGCTACCGCGATACCGACGATTACTGGCACCGCGCCAGCGCGCGCCATGTGCTGGGCGATATCACGGTGCCGACCCTGGTGCTGAATGCGCAAAACGATCCCTTCCTGCCCGGCATCCACCTGCCGCGGCGGGCGGCGGCGCGCGTCGTGCTCGACTATCCGGCCGAGGGCGGCCACGTGGGCTTTGCCAGCGGCCGCCTGCCGGGCAGCCTGGGCTGGCTGCCGCGCCGCCTGTTACACTTCCTGCAGGGCGGCGCCGCGACCCGCGCGCCGCACACGGATTCCGTTTGCGAGGCATAAGGCATGGATGAAATTGTTCGACAGGCGATGGCCAAATGGCCGAATGTCCCCCACTGCTACGGCTGGCTGGCGCTCGATGCGCGCGGCCACTGGCGCATGCGCGACGAGCGCACCCAGCACCTCAACTTGGCCGGCGACAAGCTGAGCAACCCGGCCCTGGTGGGTTTTATCGTGCGCAATTACCTGCGCGACGAGCGCGGCTGCTGGTATTTCCAGAACGGGCCGCAGCGCGTCTATCTGAACCTGGAGGCGACGCCCTTCATCGCCCACACCGATCCCACACAGGGTTTTGTGCTGCATACCGGCGATCCGCTGGGACCGGTCGATGGCGCCTGGCTCACCGAGCGCGGCGAGCTGATCCTGCGCAGCGGCCATAATGTGGCCCAGCTCGACGACCGCGACACGGCCGAAGTGCTGGAGCGCCTGCGCCTGGACGGCGAACCCGCCAGCGACGATGCCCTGCTGGCCTGGCTCGACGCCAAGCACGCCGGCGCCGGCCACCTGACCCTGGATATCGGCGAGCGCCGCCTCAAGGTCGAGCTGCTGGCGCACGACGATGTGCCGCGCCGCCTGGGCTTCGTGCGCCTGCCTGAACCGGCGCCAGAGCAGGCTTAGTCCTTTTTCTTCTCGCCCATCGCTTCGCGGCGGCGCGCCTGCAGTTCGCGCTCGCGCGCATCGATCACGGCCTGATCGTAGAAGGACGCGTCGCTGGCCTTGCGCGCCAGCACCAGCTGGTCCAGGGCCGCCATGGTGCCGCCTTGCAGCACATAGGATTCGGCCAGCGCGATATGCTGCAGCGAGATCTTGCCCTGCTTGGAGTAGGCTTGCGCCAGCAGATCGTACAGCTCCGGCTCTTCACGGTAGAGTTGTACCTGATCGCGCAGGAAGCGCGCCGCATCCTCCAGCTTGCCCGACTTGATCAGCGCATCGGCATACTGGTAGACGATGCCGCGCGACAGCGGGAAGCGCACATGGGCCGTTTCGGCTTCCTGCAAGGCTTGCTGGATCACGGCCGGCTTGTCTTCCTGCTCCAGCTTGATTTCCAGCGATAGATAGGCCAGCACCGTGGCCGTCTGTCCCTTCGGCACCGGCGAACTGAAGGCGCCCGGCGCGGGCGGACGGTCGATGGTGGCGCGGCATTTGTCGAGCCACTTCTGGGCGGCGGCAAAGTCGCGCTTCTTCAGTGCCACCATGGCCAGGCCATACTGGCCGGCGGAGATCTGCTGCCGGCTTTGCTGCTCGATCTGGTTTTCGAAGAAGACCGTGGCTTCGGCCAGGCCCTTGGTGCTCTCGTCCTGCAGCACGCGGGCGCGCGAACGCACCAGGAAGAAATCCAGGTTGTCCAGGCGCTGCTTATACGGCTGCTCGCGGATGCGGGCCTGGATGTCGGCGATACGTTCGGTGGTCAAGGGGTGCGTCAGCAGATAGGCCGGCAGCAGGTCGCTGTAATTGCGCGTGGCCGCCTGCATGCGCTGGAAGAAGGCCACCATGCCGCTGGTATCGAAACCGGCTTCGCCCATGATCTGGAAACCGACCCGGTCAGCCTCACGCTCGGCGTCGCGGCCGAAGTTAAGCTGGCGCTGGATCGCCAAGCCCTGCCCCGCCGTAAACACGCCCATGGCCGCATCGCCGCTGGACTTGGCCGCCAGCGCCGCCAGGATCATGGCCGCCAGCGGAATCAGCGAATCCTGGCGCTGCTGGCCCAGCTGGCGCGCGATATGGCGCTGCGCCACGTGGCCGATCTCGTGCGACAGCACCGAGGCCAGCTCGGACTCCGACTGCGCCGCCAGCAGCAGGGCCGAGTGCACGGCGATAAAGCCACCCGGCAACGCGAAGGCGTTCAGCATCGGATCGCGCACAGCGAAGAAGTTGTAATTGAAATTGGCATCGCCGCGCGCGCCGGGACGCGCCGTCACCAGGATATTACCCAGATTATTCAGGTATTCGAGGATGGGCGGATCGTCCAGATAATCATGGTCGCGGCGGATATCGCGCATGATTTCCTCGCCCAGCTTGCGCTCCATCACCGGCGACAAGTCTTCGCTGGCCGCCTCGCCCAGATTGGGCAGGTTCGGCGTTTTGGAGGCGGGCAATTGGGTTTGCGCCGTCGCCAGCGGGAAGGCCAGCAACAGGGAAGCGGCGAGAGAACTCAGCAGGCGGAGGGGGAAACGGTTTGCATTCACGGTGCTATCATACCTGTACATTCTTAAGACCCGGCCGCACGCGGCCTTTGCTTTTTTTTTGCGCGATGAACGACCAGAATCCCGACCAGCTCACCCACTTCGACGCATCCGGCCAAGCCCATATGGTGGACGTTGGCGCCAAACAGGAAACCCACCGTATCGCCGTGGCGACCGGCAGTATCCGCATGAAAGCGGAAACCCTTGCCATTATTCTAGCGGGAACGGCCAAAAAGGGGGATGTCCTGGGCATCGCCCGCATCGCCGCCATCATGGGCGCGAAAAAGACCAGCGACCTGGTGCCGCTGTGCCACCCGCTGGCCCTGACCCGCGTCACGGTCGATTTCGAGACCGATGAGGCCGCCTCCAGCGTGCATTGCCGCGCCCAGGTCGAAACCTATGGCAAGACCGGGGTCGAGATGGAAGCGCTGACGGCGGTGCAGGTCGGCCTGCTCACGGTCTACGATATGTGCAAGGCCGTGGACCGGGGCATGGTGATGACCGATATCCGCGTGATGGAGAAGCACGGCGGCAAGTCGGGGGACTGGAGCGCGACGAGTTAAGTATCTGATCTGGTTAGGGAATTTTCCTTGGTCGGACTGTTACTAACCGGCACTGCTGATAGTGGATCACCGCAAAGATGGTCGTAAATTTTGCTTAAACCGAGTTCTTGTCCCACTCCTGTCCCACTGGAGTGTACATGGCATCAATTCGACAACGTGCAGGCGTCTGGCAAGCACGAATTCGACGGAAGGGCTACCCGGACGAGGTTAGCTCTTTCCAAACCAAAACAGAGGCCCAAGCATGGGCAAGAGCGGTGGAAACCGCAATGGATCAAGGTGTGCATCAGGCGACACATTCCGCCCGTAACATCCTACTTGCTGGTCTTCTTCAACGCTACGGCAGTGAGGTCAGCCCAACCAAGCGCAGTAAGTTACGAGAGCAGCAAACGATTCAGTTCATGCTACGGCACAAAATCGCAGCGTACAGCATGGAGAAGCTGACACCGGCTGTAGTCGCCAGCTACCGCGACGAACGGCTCAAGACAGTTGCACCTGCTACCATCATCAGAGAACTGAGCATCCTATCAAGCGTCATCAGCCATGCACGCAAGGAATGGGGTCTACCGACGGCAAACTTCGATGAGATGGGAAAACGTCAATCTGCAAGCCCAAACAGCACTGCTGCCTATGACCAAGAACGGTACAGCAAGGGTAGTGCCGCTTTCGCGGAGGGCAGTTGCGATCTTGCAAGCGCTTTCGGGTACCGACACAGGACCAGTATTTCCAATATCGTACATGGTGGTCAACAACTGCTTCGTAGACGCCTGCAAACGCGCTAGGATCGTTGATCTTCATTTCCACGACCTTCGGCACACAGCAACCAGTCGCCTTGCTGAGAAGCTTCCCAACGTAATTGAACTGGCGTCAGTTACAGGACACCAAACGATCCAGATGCTCAAGCGCTACTATCATCCTAAAGCAGAGGTGCTGGCCCAGAAGTTGGGATAACCGATAATGCCATGAATACGGGGCTACTCAGCCCCTACACGCTCCCCAGCAAGACGCCCGTTCTCTGTTAAAAACGACAGTAATTGAGCGGTTAGTTAAGCAAAAACGCTTGTGCAAAGTGATTTTGACAGCAGGGAATGGCTTCCACTCACAGGCTCGAACCGGACCATCTAGATAGCAGAAACCCCCTGTTTTTGCACATATAGCTAATTTACGTTTTTTCACCCCTGCTTGCGTAGAGAATCGAGGAAACATGCGGTGTTCAGCACTATCGGAGGTCAAAAACACCCTCGAATACCCCCCGTTTTCCTGTGCATAGCGATTTCAGTTTTTCCCGCATCGGAACCCCATGCACGCGGTTGCTACCAACCTAAATGAAGCGCAGGCTAAGGGCGCAGCAGCCGTGAAGGCCATCACCGCACCCCGCGCTGCACGCTTCCGTCCAGTGATCAACCGATTGCGACAGGCCGGGATGAGCTTCCGTGAGATTGCCGACCAGTTCAATACCTTGGGAGTCCCAGAAGGCCTTAGCGACCTAAAAGCACGCCCAGACGGTGTGCAAGCTTGCTCATTGCCCCTTGTAGCTCAACCACAACACAAGCCCTCCCCTGCGAAACATGCTGACGACAACTATATCTAGTGAAATTTTAGCCACCATTCAGCACATCTAGTAAAAAATCCTTACTTACATACTTACCTACTTAAAGTCAACAGTTATTTAGGAAAAGTGGTTGCTTTTCGCAATTTTGCCACTTAGAATGACTTCATCGATGCAGTAACACCGCTCATCGAAGCTTGCCAGTCATGTAGCTCCCCGCTTCATTCTGCATTCCCTGCCATTCGTCTTGATGGCATCTCCCATCCCACGCCGTACAACTTGTTGCAGTTTCCTGTGGGACTCGTCACGCCTGTACGTCGCTTTAACCCAAAACTAGGAGTATCAAAACATGAGTAAACACATCAAACCTGAAATCGCCGCTCTCTTCGCCACTCTGGGCTTCACCCCCGTTGACCCGTCAGCAGTGATGACTAATTGGTGGCCGGATACACCAGCGCCCGAAGACGAAATCCCCGCAACTTTCTATCACGCCGGTATTGATGCCTACTTTGCGTACGCCCCTTTCATCATTGATGGTATGTGGGACGGTGTTCTGCAAACGCTGGGCGCTATCGCGGTAGTTGACGACGACATTTCCGCAGAGGACTGGAAGTCCGTCAGCGATCTTCCACTGGAACTGATTATTGCCAAAGACCTGCCTGAGTTCCTAGCACATCGCGCCTTCAACCCGACCTACTTCGACCTTCGCATTGCAAAGCGTTGCGTAGCACACGCTCAACAGGAACTGATCGACTTGGACGGTGACGAATGCCCAACCCGCGAACAGTACCGCAACGCCCGTAAGGCATGGAAGGAAGCCGTCAAGCACTTGCGTAATCTCGTTGTGCCACGTTTCCAGTCAATAAAGAGCTACTTGCTGCCTGCGCTGTCAGTAGGGATGCAGACTACCCGCCACAGCCCGGCGCTCTAAACAAGCCCATAACTCAATCAACTTTTTAGAGGAACAAACATGAAAATGAATGACGTACTTGACTTCACAAACATCGGCGCACTGGCCCAGATGATGCGCGTCGCCCAAGCCAGTATGGACCTGTGGGAAGCAGAACACTCTGCCGTCTGCGCCCGCTACGACTACCACGAGAGCATCCAACGTTACGAAGAACAGCATGGTCCGCTGGTCGGGATGCTGAACGCAAAATCAAAGGCGCACGCCGCCGTGCGCAAGTTCACTGCCAAGACTTACGAAGCGCATCAAGATTCCAAGCGCAAGGTCTACAACGCAAAGCGTCGGCTTGATAACGCTTGCCGAAAGCTGGCCTTTCCCTGCTAACCATCAGCGCTTACTGATGGACCTCTTCCGATCCAGTCACTGGGATGCAGCTAAAGCGCTGTAACCCGCCTATTTAACCCAACCCGCTGCCATTTGCTTCGGTCCATTCGCGGACTGTGGCTACTGCTTTGCCTGCGATTTTGCGCATGACGGCAGCGGGACCATATCGCCACTAAGCGCATAAAGGAAATACCTTGCTTCAATCCACACAAGAACACCAAAGGCAGCACACACCGTTCATTGCAGTTCCAGCGGCCACCAACAAGCCGGTGATGGTGCGAAGAGAGCGAAGACGTTTGAGCAAGTCTGAACTGGCAGAGGAACGCGAAGACCTACTTCGTTGTTTGAATAATTTGCTACTGCGCCATGACAACTATCTCGCAGCAGGACGGCCAGCACCGACACCAGCTAAGCCCCGGTGGAAGCAAGTGCCTGACACCGCTACGGCGGTCAAAGGACGAGGCAGGCCAGTAAAAAGAATAGTGAATAGCTTGAAGCCTTACATCCAGTACGCGACGTCGGCTAGAGACGCCTTAAAAACCCTGCCCGGTTTAGACGATATCGCTACCGGCGCAGTTCAGGCAGACCTTGACGGCAATACCCGCCCATTAAATAAGAAGGCAATGATCGAGATACTGCAAAGCCTTGATGTACTCACTGCAAAGGCTGTGGAGGAACGAATGGGGTGCGGCATACGGCATGCACAGAAGGTTTTGATATGCCTAAACACCATCGTAACTGTGAGCGCTCGATGGTCTGCTTCGTGGATTGTGCAAGAGGCTCCAGACGACGTCTGCATTAATTAACTAACAAGAACATTCAGAAAGAAAAAATGGACAACGTAATTGGAACAATCAACGGCATCTCTAAATCTTACTCCGCATCTGAATACGCCTCACTAAAAAACCAGCGAAAGATCCCTTTCGACGTGCGCCTTCAATGCCAAACGTGCTCAGCAACGGCAAGTTTTCGGCGCGCTTACAAACGCGAGGGCAAGCCAGAAACAAAGGCATGCTTCGCAGCAAATCACCGGAATTCTTGTGAGTTCGCAGTACGCCACTACCATGCTTCTCAAGTGCCAGGAAAGCAGACGTCGCCAGTTCTCAGAATCAAGCTGGCAGGCAGCGGAAACGCCACGACGCAGGTGCAAACGCCGGATGCCAGCCGCGTATCCAGCACAGCCGGACGAACCAATCGCACATCTGGGAATCGCACCAGACGGGCGATAACGCAATTGAAGGAATTACTCACCCTTTTGAGACAGCCATCATTTGACCGGTTCTCCACTTATCTTGAATACCTAGGCAACTCGCCCATGCCAGTGGCTGAATGCGTATTTCCGCTCACAAGACTCGATTCCGATCAAAAGGGCACCGTAATCGGCTGTTGGGGAAGGGTTGTCCGCACGGGCACCGGCAAAAATAAGAAAAGCGTTTGGCTTCACAGTGGACCAGACGGCTCCGGGCTTCCGCAGATAGCTATTCGCAACCCAGACGTCGCAACCAAGGTACTCGCAGCAGCTCGCCGAGAAAACTTTGATTTTGCTACCTCGATGCACGTTATAGCATTCGGAGAAATTCGCTCAAGTTCGCAGTCTGTGTACTGCGACGTGCTCCACGAAACCGACATCACCTTCCTAAAGGCGGTCGATTAGAGAGAAACCCAGTACGCAGGTGGTGGGTTGCATCCGACCGAATTAACGCCACCTATATAAGCCGTGCGGAAGCGAGGCTGGCGTAAACTATGTTATATGACCTCAACAGCAAACTCAGCGTACAAGTTAGTGATAAGGTGCCTTCGCTCCGCTACAGGCCCACATCCCGCCACTGACAAACCACTCATACCACTGCACCCTAGCGGGTTTCTTTCCGGTGCACAGATATGGCATAGCCATGTAATACAACATACCGTGGCACATGTGTATCCAAGTGATGGACTCGGCGCACAACACATGAAATGCTATATTTGCGCGGCTCGTTGGTGGAGGTTGTGTGTCTGTGGCGAATGCTGAAAGCATGTATCGGACGACCTTTGCCCTAGTCACCCAGCTCAGCACTTGGACAATTACCATTCACTGGCAAATAGGTAAGTTTTGAACGCCGCACAGGGCTGTTGATGCCGTACTTTGTCGTAACATCCTTGACTAATTCATAGAACCACGGACCTGCTTCGGGCGCAACCACGACGCTCCGAATAAAATCGTTCAAGTTGCCTAACGGCAGATGGAGTGCATCAGGATTAGTACCCAAATCCTTGACCTGCTGGGGCACGATCATTCGCAACTCTTTTTCGTAGGCATACGCAAGATGTTTGTATTTCAGAAGATCAGTATAGTTTCCAACTACCATATCAGGGTTCTGAAAGTGGTCGACATAACTTACTTGCTCGAGCAGTACATCCCGACACCAGTTACATGCGACGCCCAATAGCTTCTCTACCGTCGTGGTGACAGCGATAGACGCAGATGCACCACCGTATAACTGCCAGAGAGCCATGTTATCTTTGGCATCCAAATTCCAACAACTTAGGTAGTTCCCTTTACGTGTTCGCTCCCAAAACTGGTCCGCGCTAACATCTACATTATCATCATCGGCGTACTGATCATCCATCCATTGTCGCATCATGGGCGGAATAGCTCCTTCGAAGCGATCAGAAAAAAGGTCCACTCGCCTGAGATAGAGTGACTGGGTTCGCAGCAGGTCAAGGTACTTGGGTAGGTCAAGATACCGGCGAACAATCTGAGCCCGATCCAAGTCAGTGTCACTTGTCACATGAGGTTCAGCCATCGCTAAGTCTTCTTTCCAAACAAATAGCCTAAACTTAAGGTCAGAATTGGAGTCGCAATTTTCCAATACTCACTAGGCGTGACCGTCGACGGATAGCACATCGAAAAACCGGCGAATAAAAACACCATCAACACGACCAAGCCAGCAATGTTAGTCGGCGCATGTTCTGCATTACCGAACAACCTGCCTAACACGCCGGACACTTGAAGCATGCGCTGCGATTCAAGCGAGAACAGTTCTGGCGAGGCCGGTCCATACGTGGCTTGACCGTTATTTTGTGCGTCATTCAATTTGTCCGTTTCGCTCATAGCCATTGCACCGTGCTAGGTTTGCTTAGAATTCCGATGGAATGCGTGGAGATGTTCCCGCAATGCGAGCATGCAACCAAAACTGCCTGTACCGTCTGCTGATGGTCCATAAGACTGCTTAACAGACCGGAGCCCGGCCTGCTAACCTCAATTGCCTGCTCTCCAACTACTTCAAATCGCGTATTCCCGCAGCGAGTACATGGCCTACCAGCATTTTTAGCCTTTAACGCCTCCGTCAGTTCTTGAATGCGATTCACTTCACTTCCTTCAATAATCTCTAGGAAATCAAACAATAGCATGCCTTTCTCAAGGCAAGCAGGTGACTTGGCTGTTGTTCGCTTCATGGTTTAGTCCTTCGATCAGTGCCTATGCGCCCATTTTCAGGAATTGTCTGTTTTGGTTCTTGTGGTGGGTTTTCCGTGTTGGTGGACGGACAATAGGCCCGAACGAATCCTAGTACAAGCCGATAACTGAGCCGAATGGTAGCTCCGACCACTTCGTAGAAGCTGAGCAACCGAGTAGCACCAGCCATCAATGCCAACCTGAGCGCTTGCGCTGTCGCCCGGTATGTGTATCGGTAGCTCAGAAGGGTATACCGCAACGCACCTAGCATAATGAGCGACCTACCTAGCTCATTAGGGTTGACTGTTCGTGAGCCACCCCGTATTATTGAGCCACCTACCCAACTGAGCCAATCAACCATGAAGACCATCTACTACGGACGCATCAGCACCACCGAAGGACAGACCAGCGCCAGCCAGTACGAGGACGCTACCAAACACGGCGTACAGGCCAAGCACACGCACATAGACGAAGGCATAAGCGGCTACCACGTAGCGCCTATGGACCGTGCTGAGTGGAAGCGTGTCATGGACAAGCTATCTGACGGTGGTGTGCTGTACGTCCGCTGGCTGGACCGCATCAGCCGTCGCTACGACGAACTGCACACGGTCATGCAAACGCTGATGAAGATGGGCGTCAAGGTGATCTGCACCCTGAACGGGATGGAGTTTGACGGCACTGCTACGGCACCGATGCTGAAGGCCACTCGTGACGCTGTACTGGCCTTCATGGCTGCACAGGGCGAGGCTGACTACATCAACCGCAAGGAGATGCAGAAGCGTGGTATCGAGGTAGCCAAGGCGGCAGATGACGGGCGCTACAAGGGCCGTGCTAAGACGCTGGACCCTGCTACGGTGAAGGCATGGCGCGCTGAACAGAAGGCCAGCATAGCAACCACTGCCGAACACTTCGACATCTCGGTAGCTACGGTCAAGCGCTACTGTGCAGCATAGGGCGCACTAGGAGGCAGTAGGCGCCTCTTCCGTTCGTGGGCAGTGCAACGCTACCCACCGGCGCCAGCAACGTGCCGTAGATATTTTCCCGACCGGCACAGGGCTGTTATCCGGCCCCACTGGCCTGTTTAATGCCGCAACTGATGGATGGGCTTTCCAGACCATGCCAACGCCTTACGAGATATTCCGCTGGCTTTAGCGACGGTTTCTGTGTGGCTGGCAGAGTGTTGAATGAAATGATGGCGCTCCCGACTTTTCCAATCCTTCGATTCCTGGCCCCGTAGCCGATGCCAGTTCGGATTTTATTTTTTTAGTTTTTCGACCGGGCTTTTACCACGAGATAAACCAAGACTCAATCCAGTAGGAAGCTGCTCAATAGCTATGAGTTCGATGGTATCCGTGATTATTCGATCATCATTTAAAACGGCGAAAGAAGGAAACCATATTTGGGATTCATCGCTGAATTCATATACCAATTGCCGCCCAGCCATTCCACGATCTTTTAGTTTAGCAACCAGTCGGGCAGCTTGAACACCAGCGGTAGCTAAGGAATTGTGTGCGTTGTTTAGTTTCTGTGGATCGTTGCCACGCATTAGAAACGAAACCTGACAGCCATCCTGATGTGTGTGTATATCAAGAACGGGATTATTGCGCTCCTGCAATCGCTTAAGAAGCTTACCCAGCCATTCGTGCATCGCCTTGTACGTATCTTTGCCAGCCTCGGTCGCGATTGCTTTGACAAACGGGTTCCATACAACAACCACATAAGGTAGACCAATGCGTATTAATTCATCTAAAGTTACAGCAGCATTATGCGATAGCTCAGTAGCCTCAACACGTATAGGAGCATCACTAGCGACCTTGGCTACCCATGCTGCATCTACGTCTCGTGGGTCAACCGCTATTTCAATAAAGGTTTCTTCTGGAAGTTTCGGAAGCGAAGTGGGTAGCGGAATCGGGGTGAATACATCTTCGCCCAGTGAGCTAAATGTCAGTATTTTTCCGCCAGCATAAAATCCAAGGATCGCAACCACAAATCTTTTACCATCCGTACTGGTAAAACTTTCCGCCTCTAGTATCTGCCCCTTGGGCTTTCCGGGATCATGGTTATGGAGGAGCGGTTGCTGGTCACTATTAATTTTAGCGACTAATATAGCTGGATCAATCGGAACAATCGGCTCCCCATTCTCAGCCAACTTATCTGTCCAAATAACTGCCGGTTTTATTTGTCCGAAAATACCATTGGAGTGTCGGTTAATAGCTTCTTTCACCCAAGCACTTGCATTAACGTCGTCTAGTAGTTCAGACATTGGCCCTCCTGTACGTTGGTTGCTGGAATATGTTCGTGATACATTACAACCCCGCAAAATCTAAGAGTACCTTCTTGTCGCAATCTTTTGAATCTCGGCCTCCAAACAAAAAGAACTATTGATGCATTCTATTAGCGACATTAACTGATCCTCTATCTCATAATATTCTATTCTCGGCTGCATTGTTATTGCTACACCAATAGCTGCTAATTTATCCTTCATTTCTGCTTGATGCGGCTTGTAGCGAAATGTTTCACCTGTTGCAGTCGTAGATACCGTGTTAGATCGACAGACTTGAAGGTGGATTTCTTCTATATTTTTTTTGTACTTTTCGGAAACAGTCATCAGGCCGCTTTTAGAGAAAGGAAATATAAGGTTATACCAATAAAAGGTATCAATGCTACTGACGTTAATTCGATTCCTCTTCGCAATCTCGCTATTTAAATAGGATTGAAAAATTGAGAAGTGTGAAATATGATTTCCTAGCGCAGAATTACTGACAGCAGTAAAATAACTCCATAAAGCAATTACGATCCCGCCAGCCGTAGCTATCGCCACGACCAAATCTGACGTTGCCTTTCCGAAAGCTAATGCAGGCTCAACTCCCTTGATAAACCGATCGAGGCAATTGGCGTCAAAGCAGATCGGCCTATCTTTCAATTCGCCTTGAAATACCGTAACTAAAACACTTGAAATGCAAATTCCATAACCTACGACAGCAATAACAAGAAATGAGGTTATTATCCACTTTAAGTTCTTAGCGTTAATCATAAGGTGTTTTCATTGGTTTCAGCCTGGCTCTTAGGTCGTAAGCCACAGTGGGAAAGGAGCGCTGAAGAATATTTAAGCGCTCGTGAGCAAGATAGAATCGCTTAGCAAACCAAAAAGTACCAAGTTTAGTAGGACAATCCAATTCCAATTTAGTCACAATCTTAATAGCTCGTTCGATATCTTTTTGAGAAGGAAGCGGATAAATTTTTTGGAGTCGAGGTAGAAGATTTTCGTACTGATTATGCCCAACTCTACTTAACTTGTTGACTCTCCCCATACATCGATTGAAGTCTCTTCGATAAGCATGAGTGGTTCTATAATTTGGTTCTTTTGCCATGACTTCAATAGCATGCACTGCTGCGCGTATCTTTCTTACTTCATCACTAGGTAATCGAGGTTCTTTAAACCCAACACGCAACCCATGTACCGTGAGTGGTAACGTAGAACAATATTGAATCCTAGTTTTTGAGTGGTTTACAGGTAAATCCTTACCAATCAACATCTCTTCTATTATCGTTTTTGCATAACCAAAGTTGTAGTCAGAAACAATCGAGGAGACATTAATATCATCCACCAGTCGAGTGTAGCGCAAATTCTTCCGCGAAAGACGCTCAACAACTTTCCCTTCCACATCGAATAATATCAAGCCTGCAATATAGCTTGAAGTTAATGCCCCCTGAATCAGATACTCTTTATGGCAACATATCTGAGCTACAATATCGGCAACTTCCGGACTAAATTGCAGAAGCTCTGTAAAAACCTTCAAAACTTGGTTTATATGTATGTTACCAAAGAAGTTTTCTATATCCAGAGTCAATATACTTTTCGCTCCGCAATGCACTCTAGCGCAAGCGACGTAATCTTTCGGATGTTCCCCGTCCTCAAATTTTTGATTTGGAATGCTGCCAAATATATGATCCGGCCAACTGATAAAGTCTTGATTAGAGAATAATCGTTTATTTAGCCTGCGCTGTATTCGTCTAAGCCGATGATGCGGATTGTGCACTACTCGGATAGACCCATCTTTCTTGCGACGCTCTTGAGATGAGTATTTTTCTTCTGCAGGAATGAGAAGGACAGCTTCTAATTCTTCAACCGGAATATCCAATGCACGACATAAAATATCTATTGTCGTAATTATACGATTCGCGGTTTTTACGGGATATAGTTGGGTAGCACGAGACACAACAATCATAGGTTCGGCCAGCTCATACAATAGAGCGAAGGGAAAAATAACGCTTTCATCGATTTATCACCGGCAACTGCCACTTTTCCCATGACCTTGCCTATCAACTATCTCTCCTCGACGTTCGGAGGGAGAGGAGAGTGCCTGCGGCCCTCCCCACATGTCACACAGCATTTACTGTGTGACGCCCGTAAACGAGCATTTTCCGGCGATAAGTGGTAACTCTCGACTGCGGCAAATGAGCGAGACGCTCATGCACTTTTAGTATCTCTTTAATTTTCCTTAAAATCAATAAAAGAATCTTCATAGTATGAGATTTGCAACAAGAAGTTTCCAATATTCATCCGCGACGTGATCGGCCCACTGTATATACCTCCTCAACACGGAGCAAGTCACCGAATTGCCGCCTCGTTCCAGCTAACGAAACCACTGGTAGCTGAACTGAAAGCACAGCCTGTCGTACCGGGGGCGCTGAGCACATCAGCAATGTGCCACGGCCTATCGTCCGGTGTTAGCATGGATCATCCCCAATGCCACCGTCTGCCATGCCATCGTTTGCCGACACACTTGCTTTCTTCACCTCGTTCAAAGACTTAGTGCCGTGGATTGCTATTGTCCTTTCGATTGCAGCGTTTTGGATATCGATCCTGAACTACCGGCGAGACCGGGCCAAGGTGCATGCGACATCCTCGTACTCGGAAGACTGGGAGAGGTTTCACGCCAGTATCTACATCGACATTGTGAACGCTGGCCGACGCCCGATCATTCTAGATACTCTCGTGTACGCTGAATCTAAGCGCGGCAGGCTCGGGATACGACGGTTGGCAAACTGGATAGGAGTCTACTTCGATTACGAAACAGGACTCGCACTGGCCGAACGCCAGCGTTACCGGGTGAGGCTCAAGATGGATGATCTATACCAGAACAGCGAGGACGACATGCTGGAAGCAGACGATATGTGGATCACTGACACCCTCCTGCACCGACACAAGATCAGGGACATCAAGGAGAACATCGCAAAACTGAAGGCGTGGGACAGGAGCCAGCGCCGTCCCACACCAGTACGCAACGAGGTGCGGCCTTCATGATTCGAGGTGGGCAATCCGCTTACACAGAGGTGGGGCGTTTGTAACGCTGTACGCACCAAATCGCAGAAACCGGCACGCATACTTACTTTTGATTAGCCTGTCCAGCAGGAACCGAACCTGTGCCCCGCAGCTTAGTAGCATTACCTACAACTCAGCTACACCCATCAACTGCTCGACAGTTACGCCAAGTGCTCTGGCGATCCGAGCAATCACTAGCAGCGCTGCTACCGAGTCACCACGCTCGACACGGCCCAGATAACCCTTATCCAGTTCAGCGGCAAAAGCCAGCACCTCTTGTGTCATGCCTTTCTCAATTCGCAGCCGACGCACCGCATCGCCAAAGGCGACAAGATCGGGATGCTGGCGGTCAGGTGAGTAGGTAGGCACTCCCAGATCATGATGGTATGCTGTGCCCGCATCGAGAGTCTATAGACTCCTTTTAAGTACAACATCATCCATACTGAGGAAAATGAAATCTCACATCATCGCTGCATTACTTTGCTTGCCTGCACTCACCTCGGCAGTAGCCGCAGAAGACTCGACCTGTATAGGCATCAACACTGACGCGACCTTCGGCGCTCAGATGGCGCGAGACAACGCTACATTTGCGCAAGCAGAAGCTGCAATCAACAAGTCCGTGAATAACATCGATGCTGAGCTTTTGAAAGCTAAGCGCAAGAAACTAACCATAGAAATGAAGGAGCGGATGAGAAACGCATTCCTCGACGGCTACAGCGAAGCGAAAAAACATCCAGAAGACACCATCGAACGTGTTGCAGGGCGTGTTGCGTTGGACTGTTATTTCGCCAAACATAAATAGCACACCACTTCCTCATCTATAGCTATCGTGTAAACTTTATGATGAGGAAGGGCTAAAATCCTGTCCCATTTCTGTCCCAATGAGTGGGACAAGAACCGAGTTCAAGCCAAATTCGACGCAGGATGTAAGTGAACACTACGCTGGAAGCTCTAAGAAAAGCTTGCTTTTCGACCGCCGTGCAGGTGGGCCTGCTGACCGTGTACGACATGTGCAAGGCGGTGGACAAGGGCATGGTGATGGGCGAGATCCGCGTGCGCGAGAAGCACGGCGGCAAGAGCGGCGATTGGTCGGCTTGAACCTCCTCCTGGGGGAATGAGCTTTCTCGCAGAGGTCCGATGGCGCTCTAAACTGAAAGATGCGCAGATTTCGGGAGCTTATGATGGCGACGCAAGAAAGCATTCCTGTATTTGTCAGTTCCGAAGAAAAAGCCAGGATCGAAGAACTGGCGCGGAAGGCTGGCCTGTCCACTAGCGAATATCTGCGCAGCCTCGTCCTCCCTACACCCGGCAAGACGACAATACGGGCGTTGCTGGATCACTTCATCCTCTCCGCCAACCGAACTTGCGACCATATAGACGAGACCGTGGCCTTCGTCGAGGCGTCGAACAAGCGCATGGCGGAAAAGGAAGCCAAGCGGCATTGGCGCAGCCAATCAGCCTCCTGGCCGCCTGACTGACCGTTGGTTACTTGCCACAGTGTCAAAAGTGTTGTCAAAGGCTTATAATCGGCGGATCGGCCATTCAAAAAAGGCAATCCAGTGAGCGGTGGGGCAGCGGCGGGCGAGGCGAAAACGCAGGGATATGAGTTCGAGCAGATGAATCTGCAGGTCGGTGGACGTATCCAGTTCATCACCCACCGCAGCATCAAGCCGGTCCAGCATTTTTCCACCATCATCGGCTGGCTCAAGGATGAATACCTGATCGTCAAAGTGCCGTTCGAAAACGGCGCGCCGATCGCCCTGCATGAAAACGATAAGCTGACCATCCGCGTGTTTTCCGGCGTGAATGTGTGCGCCTTCCCCTGCACCGTCGAGCGCGTGTTCGGCCGTCCACTGTTCTATGCCCACCTCTCCTTCCCGCGCAATATCCAGGGCACCAGCTTGCGCGCGGCGATGCGCGTCAAGGTCGATATTCCGGCCCAGGTAGGTTGCGACGATGGCAGCTCGCTCTCGGTCTTCCTCGTCAATCTGAGCGTCTCGGGCGCACTGATCGAGTCGAAGCGCAAGCTGCCTCAGGACGAGGGCGTGGTCGATCTGACGTTTACGCTGCTCAGCCAGCCGGGCCAGCGCCAGGTGCTGATCGGCGCCAGGGCCCTGATCCGCAATATGACGGTGCTGAAGCCGGCCAGCGTGGCGGCGGAGGAAGTGTTCAGCTATGGCGTGCAATTCGTCGATCTCGATCCGGTGCACTACACCATGCTGCAAAACCTGACCTACGAGGCGCTGATCGCCGACCGCCAAAAGATCGTTTGAACGAAAAAAAACCGGGCCGCAGCCCGGTTTTTTACTATCCGGCTAAGCCAGATCAGATATTGTTTTTCTCAACCGCGGCTTTGACAGCCTTGTTGGTGGACGTCGTTTCGGTCTTCCAGGTCATGGTGCTGTTGTTGGCCGTCAGAGTCGGGGTGAAGGTGATGGTTTTGCCATCGACGTCGGTGGCGATGCCGGTGGCCAGGGTCAGGGTGATCACGCCATCGGCCACGGCGGCGGAAGCGACTTCCTTGGTGGCTTTGAAGTCGGAATCCTTCGGCACGCCATTGCTGTCGCTATCGCACTTGGTCAGGTCGCCGCCATTTTCCTGGGCGCACAGGGCAACCGCCGTTTTCAGCGAGTCGGCGGCGGAAATCGCATTGGCGGTCTTGGCTTTGGCGGTGTAGTCGCTGTAGGCAGGAATCGCCACCGCAGCCAGAATACCGATGATGGCAACGACGATCATCAGTTCGATCAGGGTGAAGCCGGCTTGAGCTTGTTGCTTCATCATTTTCATGGATTTCATTTTGCTGCTCCTCAGGTGAAAGACTAAAGTTGGGTGAGACACAGGACATAGTGCAATCGCCGTGCCAGCCCATTTTTTCCATCGGGGCGACGAAATCCGCCCTTCCCGGCGCAGGAATTGTCAGTTTTAAGATGCTAGCCTGCCGTTTTTTGTCAGCGCAGGGACAAAGTTTGTCAGCCCGGCCCGCCAAAAAGCGTCAGCTGACGATTTTTGTCAGGGCCGGCGGAAGGCCATCAGGGTGCCGCCGAGATCGATAACGTCATCGGGCAGCAGGCGCTGGGCGGCGCGACCCAGGGGCGCGCCATTGAGCAGGGAGGGGGCGGCGCCTTCGACGTGGGAGATGGTGTAGCCGTCCGCCGTGCGGGCGATCACCACCACCTGTACGCCGGGACGGCCGAGGGAGGTCAGGGTTTTGAGCAGGCTAAGCTGCTTACCCATATTGCTGCCGTTGAGCACCTCGATGCGGCCGGGCGGACCATCGGCGGTGGGCAGTGGCCCGGCGGGTGCCAGTTCCGGCGCGGCCGGATGGCGGGCGGCCTGGGCCGCCGTCAGCGGCCGGATACCGTCGGCCAGGAATTCGATCTGGTACTTGGCCAGCTTGATCAGGTCTTTGTGCTGCAGGAAATGCTTGCCGATGCGGTGGCCGTTGACGAAGGTGCCATTGGTGCTGTGCAAGTCTTCCAGGAAGGAATCATCGAGGATGGTGGTGATCAGGGCGTGCTGGCCGCTGACGGCCGGATGGTTGAGCACAATATCGTTGTGGCGATGGCGGCCCACGCTCATGCTTTCCTTGCTGAGCTGGATCTGCTGTTCCACCACGCCGTCCCGCGACACGATAATCTTCGCCAAATCCGCCTCCGGAAAATAAAAACGGGGAGCCGAAGCTCCCCGCTATTATTACTGCAAAGCAGGCAATATTACAGCATTGCTTTCAGCAGACGCGCCATTTCGGACGGGTTCTTGGTCACGGTGATGCCGCAGGCTTCCATGATTTCCAGTTTGGCTTGCGCGGTGTCGGCGCCGCCGGAGATCAGCGCGCCGGCGTGGCCCATGCGCTTGCCCGGAGGAGCGGTAACGCCGGCGATGAAGCCGACCACTGGTTTCTTCATATTGTCCTTGATCCAACGGGCCGCATTGGCTTCGTCCGGACCGCCGATTTCGCCGATCATGATGACCGCGTCGGTGTCTGGATCGTCGTTGAAGGCTTTCATCACGTCGATGTGCTTCAGACCGTTGATCGGGTCGCCGCCGATGCCCACGGCCGACGATTGGCCCAGGCCCAGCGCGGTCAGCTGCGCCACGGCTTCATAGGTCAGGGTGCCCGAACGGGACACCACGCCGATGCGGCCTTTACGGTGGATGTGGCCTGGCATGATGCCGATCTTGATTTCGTCAGGGGTGATCAGGCCTGGGCAGTTCGGGCCCAGCAGCAGGGTTTTGGAATTGGCTTTGGCCATGCGGTCTTTGATTTCCATCATGTCGCGCACTGGAATGCCTTCGGTGATGCAAATTGCCAGGTCCAGCTCGGCTTCCACGGCTTCCCAGATCGCGGCGGCCGCGCCTGCTGGTGGAACGTAGATCACGGAAACGGTCGCGCCGGTTTCCGATTTGGCTTCTTTGACGGAAGCGTAGATAGGAATGCCTTCGAAGTCTTCGCCGGCTTTCTTCGGGTTCACGCCAGCAACGAAGGCGTTTTTGCCGTTCGCGTATTCGCGGCACATACGGGTGTGGAACTGGCCGGTTTTGCCGGTGATACCCTGGGTGATGACTTTGGTGTCTTTATTGATCAGAATAGACATGTTGATTCCTTAATTATTTACCGGCAGCGGCTGCAACAACGCTCTTGGCTGCGTCTTCCATGGTGTCGGCGGCGATGATCGGCAGACCGGAGTCGGCCAGCATCTTCTTGCCCAGGTCTTCGTTGGTGCCCTTCATGCGGACCACCAGCGGCACGTTCAGGGACACGGCTTTGGAAGCGGTGATCACGCCTTCGGCGATCACGTCGCAGCGCATGATGCCGCCGAAGATATTCACCAGAATGGCTTTCAGTTCTGGGTTTTTCAGCATGATCTTGAACGCTTCGGTCACTTTCTCGGCCGTTGCGCCACCGCCCACGTCCAGGAAGTTGGCTGGTTCGCCGCCGAACAGCTTGATGGTGTCCATGGTGGCCATGGCCAGGCCGGCGCCGTTCACCAGGCAGCCGATATTGCCGTCCAGGGAGATGTAGGCCAGGTCGAATTTCGAAGCTTCGACTTCGGCTGGATCTTCTTCGTCCAGGTCGCGGTAAGCGACGATTTCCGGATGACGGAACAGGGCGTTGGCATCGAAGTTGAACTTGGCGTCCAGGGCGATCACTTTGCCGGAACCGGTCAGGATCAGCGGGTTGATTTCAGCCAGCGAGGCGTCGGTTTCCCAGTAGGCTTTGTACAGGCCTTGCAGGTTGGCGCGGGCGTCGGCGATCGATTCGGCTGGCACGCCGATCTTGGCGGCCACGGCGTCGGCGTCGGCGTCGGTCAGGCCCACGGCCGGATCGATCACCACGTTGTGGATCAGTTCTGGGTGTTTTTCAGCAACTTCTTCGATGTCCATGCCGCCTTCGGAGGAGGCCATCAGCACCACGCGCTGGGTGACACGGTCGGTCACCAGGGAAACGTACAGTTCCTTCTTGATGTCGGCGCCTTCTTCGATCATCAGGCGGCGCACTTTCTGGCCTTCCGGACCGGTCTGGTGGGTCACCAGCTGCATGCCCATGATCTGGTCAGCGTACTCTTTCACTTGTTCCATGGACTTGGCTACCTTCACGCCGCCGCCTTTGCCGCGGCCGCCAGCATGGATCTGCGCCTTCACTACCCACACCGGGCCGCCCAGGGTTTCAGCAGCTTTCACCGCCTCTTCCACGGACATGCACGGAATGCCGCGCGGAACCGTCACTCCGAATTTTCGGAGGATCTCTTTGCCTTGATACTCATGGATTTTCATGCTGGCTTCCCTTCTTCTGATACTGATGTGAAATACGGTTAATGTTGCAAAAATAAACAGCTCATGCAGCGCAGCTGGACCTAGACACTGGCCCCAGGCGTGGCCGCCCAGCGCGGATAAAACTGCGCCACGGCGCCGCCATCGGTGCGCAGGGCGTGGCAGCGGTCGAGCTGGAACGGTTGGGTGCTGGTTTGGGGAGTGACGCTGGCGGCGTCGTGCGTGGGCCAGACATCGCTGGCAAAAGCTTGCACGGCGGCCGCGGGCAGGATCTGGGCCAGTTCCGTCAGATGGGTACAGCCGGCAATACCTGCCAGCCGCTGCTTCAGCGCCTGGCGGAAGCCCTTCATCAGGTTCAAGCCGACCAGCTGCGCATATGCCGGGCCGATGGTATTGCAGAAGCCGGGATAAGGCACGGCGTCCGATACCGCTTCGGCGGCGACGATGGTGAGCTGGAGGTCCACGGTGATGCGCAGCCACAGGTCATGCAGAGGCTGGCCGCCCGGACGCTGGCCGGAAGCCAGCAGGGTGTCCTTTACTTTGATGTCCGTGATATGGGCGTCAAGATCCCACAGGCCATCGTCGCGCGCGAACGCTCGGATGTCTATGGCGCGCGTATGGCGCAGCTCACGTCGGGAGACTGGAGTTGACAGGGACATAAGACGGTGCCGCTCGCGCGGCGCAATTAGTAAGCAGCGATGTACTGTTAAGCACGTTGCCGCAGCTTCTACGGACAACCCACCGCACCCGCGGTGCTGCATAAAACCCCAAAAGTGTAGCACAACGCATGATTCCTGCGCGAAAAAAGCAGTGCCGCCCGGTGTGACACGGCCGCTCAGTATTCCTCGTCGGGGTCGTAGCCGCGCATGGCGGCTTTCACGGCGCGCTGGGAAAAGCCGCGGCCGATCAGGAAACGCATCTGCTTGCTGCGGCCTTCGGCGTCTTCGGCCACTTCACCGAATTTGCGGCGCCACACTTCGCAGCAGCGCGCCACTTCGTCTTCGGCCAGGCCGGCCTTGAGCTCCTGCAGGGCTTCGCCGCCGATGCCGTGACTTTGCAGCTCGGCCACGATGCGGCTATTGCCGTAGCGCGCGGCGCGGCGATGGATCAGCGATTCGGAAAAACGTTCCTGCGACAGCCATTTATTCTGCTCCAGCCAGTTGAGCAGGGCTTCGACCTCCTCTTCGCCCGCTTCGGCGTAGCGGGCCAGCTTGCGACCCAGCTCCAGGCGGCTGTGCTCGCGCGTGGACAGCAGGCGCAGGGCGCGCGCTTTCAGACTGATGGGCGGGAGGGGCATATCCTGTACTCCAAATGCAATCGCCACCGCGCCGCGCGCGGCGGGACGGTGGCGACGGGTTCAAACCGGGACGCGGTCTTAGTCGACGGCCTTCAGCTTCGGCGCCGGCGCATCGCCGTCGTCGTCGCCGCTGGCCGGCGGCAGTTCGCGCACGCCGAGCGAAGCGCGCACCTTGTTCTCGATCTCGCGCGCCAGTGCTGGACGCTCTTTCAGGTAGATGCGGGCGTTGTCCTTGCCCTGGCCGATGCGTTCGCCGTTATAGCTGTACCAGGAGCCGGATTTCTCGACGATCTTCGCTTCCACGCCGAGGTCGATGATCTCGCCTTCGCGCGACGTGCCTTCGCCATACAGAATGTCGAAGTGGGCTTCCTTGAATGGCGGCGCGATCTTGTTCTTGACCACTTTGACCTTGGTTTCGTTGCCGATCACCTCGTCGCCCGACTTGATCGAGCCGGTGCGGCGGATGTCCAGGCGCACCGAGGCGTAGAACTTCAGCGCATTGCCGCCGGTCGTGGTTTCCGGGCTGCCGAACATGACGCCGATCTTCATGCGGATCTGGTTGATGAAGATGACCAGGGTATTGGTGCGGTTGATCGAGCCGGTCAGCTTGCGCAGCGCTTGCGACATCAGACGCGCTTGCAGGCCAGGCAGGGAGTCGCCCATATCGCCTTCGATCTCGGCGCGCGGGGTCAGGGCCGCCACCGAGTCCACCACCACCATGTCGACGCTGCCGGAGCGCACCAGGGCGTCGCAGATTTCCAGCGCCTGTTCGCCGGTGTCGGGCTGGGAAATCAGCAGCTCGTGCAGATTCACGCCCAGTTTCTGCGCATAACCCACGTCCAGCGCGTGTTCGGCGTCGATAAAGGCGCAGGTGCCGCCGATTTTCTGCATTTCGGCGATGGTCTGCAGGGTCAGCGTGGTCTTGCCGGACGATTCGGGACCGTAGATTTCCACCACGCGGCCGCGCGGCAGGCCACCCACGCCCAGCGCGATATCCAGGCCCAGGGAGCCGGTGGAGACGGTCTGCACTTCCTCGATCGGCGCCGATGCGTCCATGCGCATCACGGAGCCTTTGCCGAACTGCTTCTCAATCTGAGCCAGCGCGGCGGCCAGCGCCTTGGCTTTTTCCGATGCCGGTACTACAGCTTTTTTATCGTCCATAATCTTCTTTCGCGCAGTGGGTTGGTGTCGCTACAAGCGATACTGTATAAAAAAACAGTGCTTTTGGCAAGCACCTTCTTGAGGCAGGTTTAATCCACATCAAAAGCTGTCGACAATGCGTAAAATGAAACACAATGAAAGTCTCTTGAGCCGGATTGCGTGATGCGTATTTTACTTGCCGAAGATGACAGCGTGCTGGCCGACGGCCTGACCCGTTCCCTGCGCCAGTCGGGCTATGCCATCGACTGTGTCAAAAACGGGCAGGAGGCCGACGCCGCCCTGTCCACCCAGGAATTCGACCTGCTGATCCTCGACCTGGGCTTGCCCAAGATGAGCGGACTGGACGTGCTGCGCCGGCTGCGCGCCCGCGCCTCGCTGCTGCCGGTGCTGATCCTGACCGCCGCCGATTCGGTCGAACAGCGCGTCAACGGCCTCGACCTGGGGGCCGACGATTATATGGCCAAACCCTTCGCCCTGTCGGAACTGGAGGCGCGCGTGCGCGCCCTGACCCGGCGCGGCCAGGGCGGCGGCTCGGCCCTCGTGCGCCACGGCCCGCTGACCTATGACCAGGTCGGGCGCAGCGCCTATATCAATGAGCAGATGCTGGAATTGTCGGCACGCGAACTGGGCTTGCTGGAAATCCTTTTGGCGCGCAGCGGCCGCCTGGTATCGAAGGAACAGCTGGTCGACCATCTGTGCGAGTGGGGCGAGGAAGTCAGCAATAACGCCATCGAGGTGTATGTGCACCGGCTGCGCAAGAAGATCGAGGTGGGCGGCATCCGCATCGCCACCGTGCGCGGCCTCGGTTACTGCCTGGAAAAATTCAATCCGGGCGCGGGGGCCGAGGCCAAGTGAGTCCACGCGCGGCCGAGGCGGACGAGGAAGGCGCGGCCAGCCAGGCCGCCTGGGATCTGCCATCGGCCGGTCACAGCAATGAAGTCCAGCACTCGCTGTTCGGCGAAATCCTGGACTGGATGCTGGCCCCGCTGCTGCTGCTGTGGCCGATGAGCATCGCCATCACCTATCTGGTGGCCAAATCGATCGCCAACCAGCCCTTCGACCATGCGCTGGAAGACAGCGTCACCGTGCTCAGCCAGCAGGTGCGCAGCGTCGACGGCGTGCCGGCGCCGCGGCTGCCGGGCGCGGCGCGCGACATCCTGCGCGCCGACGATATCGACAGCGTGTATTTCCAGATCGTGGGCGGCAATGGCGCCGTGCTGGACGGCGACCGCGACCTGCCCCGTCCGCACGAGGACGAGGAAGACGTGCGCGCCGGCGCCGTCCATTTCCGCAACGAGACCCTGCACGGCACGCCCATCCGCATCGCTTATGCCTATGTGCACCAGGGCGCGTCCGGCCAGGCGCCGGCTGCGCCGCTGGCCCTGGTGCAGGTGGCCGAGACGCTGGAAAAGCGCGCCAAGCTGGCCAATGAAATCATCAAGGGCGTGATCCTGCCCCAGTTCATCATCCTGCCCGTGGTGCTGGCCCTGGTCTGGTTCGCGCTCTCGCGCGGCCTGTCGCCGCTGGCCGAATTGCAGGAACGCATACGCGCGCGCCGCTCGGACGACCTGAGCCCGATCGAGCCGAACCAGGTGCCCGAGGAAATCACGCCCCTGGTCACCTCGCTCAACGAGATGCTGGCGCGGCTGGCGCAATCGATGGAGATGCAAAAACGTTTCATCGCCGACGCCGCCCATCAGATGAAAACGCCGCTGGCCGGCATGCGCACCCAGTCCGAGCTGGCGCTGCGCCAGACCGACCAGCTGGAAATCCACCGCTCGCTGGAACAGCTGGCCAAGAGTTCGGAGGCGGCCACGCGCCTGGTCAACCAGCTGCTGGCCCTGGCGCGCGCCGAGCACCAGCCGCAGGCCGGCGCGGTGCATGTGGCGGTCGAGCTGGGCGAACTGGCGCGCAGCACGGTGCATGACTGGGTGCAGGCGTCCTTTAACTACCGCATCGACCTCGGCTTCGAAGGGCCGGCCGGGGAAGTGCGCATCCAGGGCAATTCCCTGATGCTGCGCGAAATGCTGTCCAACCTGATCGACAATGCGCTGCGCTACACGCCGGCCGGCGGCAGCGTCACGGTGCGCGTGCGCAGCGATGCTGCCCAGGCCATGCTGGAAGTCGAGGATACCGGTCCCGGCATCCCGGCCGCCGAACGGCCGCATATTTTCGAGCGCTTTTACCGCATCCTCGGCAGCAATATGCCGGGCAGCGGCCTGGGCCTGGCCATCGTGCGCGAAATCGCCCAGCAGCACGCGGCCGAAGTCGATATCTTTGCCAATCCGCGCGCCGGCAATGCCAAGCTGCCCGGCAGCCTGTTCCGCGTCAGCTTCCCGCTGCTGGCGCCGCCCGCCCCGCTTCCTGAGGAAGAACCCTACTATGGATGACACGCCGCGCGCGCGCCACTGGCGCCAGACCCGCCGCCTGACCGCCGTGCTCTTGCTGGCCTGGCTGCTGACCGGTTTCTGCGCCGTGTTCTTTGCGCGCGAGCTGAGCGGGCTGACGCTGTTCGGCTGGCCGCTCTCCTTCTATATGGCGGCCCAGGGCGCATCGCTGGCCTACCTGGCCATCATCGCCGTCTACACCTGGCGCATGCGCCGCCTCGACCGCCAGTATGCGGCGCAGGTGCAAGCCCTGGAGCAGGCCCGATGAGCCAGCCGCGCAGCTATTTCCAGCGCATCACGCATTACTACGCGGTCTTCACGCTGTGCTTCGCCGGCTTCCTGGTGGCCCTGGCCGTGCTGGAGAAAGAAGGCATGCCGCGCGTCTGGATCGGCTATCTCTTCATGGTCGCCACCATCGTGCTGTATGCGCTGATCGGCGTGGTCAGCCGCACGTCCAAGGTGACGGAATACTATGTGGCGGGGCGGCGCGTGCCGGCCCTGTACAACGGCATGGCGACGGCGGCCGACTGGATTTCGGCGGCCAGCTTCATCAGCCTGGCGGGCGGGCTCTACCATTACGGCTTCGACGGCCTGGCCTATATCATGGGCTGGACCGGCGGCTATTGCCTGGTGGCGCTGCTGATCGCACCGTATCTGCGCAAATTCGGCCAGTACACGATTCCCGACTTCCTGGCGGCGCGTTATGGCGACGCCGACAACGGCCGCCTGATCCGCATGCTGGGCGTGGCGGCCACCATCATGGTCTCCTTCATCTATGTGGTGGCGCAGATTTACGCGGTGGGCCTGATCGCCTCGCGCTTCACCGGCGTCGATTTCTCGGTCGGCATCTTCCTCGGCCTGGCCAGCATCCTGGTCTGCTCCTTCCTGGGCGGCATGCGCGCCATCACCTGGACCCAGGTGGCGCAGTACATCATCATCCTGGTGGCCTTCCTGATTCCCGTGATGTGGATGTCGGCCAAGCATGGCGGCAACCCGGTGCCACTGGTCGCCTACGGCAAGCTGCTGCCGGAAATCAGCGCGCGCGAGGCGGTGCTGAAGGACGACAGCAAGGAGCGCGAGGTGCGCGCCATCTTCGGCCAGCGCGCCGAGGAGTACGAGCAGCGCCTGCGCGCCCTGCCCGCCTCCTGGGAAACGGGCCGCCAGGAAGCCCAGCGCCAGCTCGACCGCGTGAAGCAGCGCAACGCCTCGCTGGCCGAGGTGCGCAATGCCGAGCGCGCGCTGATCTCCTACCCGAAAAATGCCGACGAGGCCGCCACCGCCTGGACCGCGGCGCGCGACTACAACCGCGCCCGCGCCCGTCCGATCACGCCGCACGCCCAGCCCTTCCCCGGCGCCGACCGCGAACAGTCCGACATCAAGCGCAACAACTTCCTGGCCCTGGCCTTCTGCCTGATGCTGGGCACGGCCGCGCTGCCGCACATCCTGATGCGCTCCTACACCACGCCCTCGTTGCACGAGGCGCGCCAGTCGGTGTTCTGGACCCTGTTCTTCATCCTGCTGATTTACCTGGCGATTCCGGCGCTGGCGGTGCTGGTCAAATACGATATCTACCACGCGCTGGTGGGCACCGAATTCTCGCGCCTGCCAACCTGGATTTCCTACTGGGCCAATGTGGACAAGCTGCATCCCCTGGTCAGCATCACCGACATCAACCGCGACGGCATCGTGCAGCTGGCCGAAATCGCCATCGACGCCGACGTGCTGGTGCTGGCCACGCCGGAAATCGCCGGCCTGCCCTATGTGATCTCGGGGCTGGTGGCGGCGGGCGGGCTGGCGGCCGCCCTCTCCACCGCCGACGGCCTGCTGCTGGCGATCTCGAATGCGCTGTCGCACGATATCTATTACAAGATCGTCGATCCCAACGCCTCGACCCAGAAGCGGGTGACGATTTCCAAGCTGCTGCTGCTGGCCGTGGCCTTCATCGCGGCCTACGCCGCCTCCACCAAGCCGGGCGACATCCTGTCCCTGGTCGGCGCCGCCTTCTCGCTGGCCGCCTCCACCTTGTTCCCGGTGCTGGTGCTGGGCGTGTTCTGGCCGCGCGCCAACCGCGCCGGAGCGGTGGCGGCCATGGTGGGTGGCCTCGGTGTGTGCATCTATTACATGCTGCGCACCCATCCGGTACTGGGCGAAGGCGTGGCCGGCCAATGGTTCCATATCGCGCCGATCTCGGCCGGCATCTTCGGCGTGCCGGCCGGCATGCTGGTGCTGGTCGTGGTCAGCCTGCTGACGCCGCCGCCGGGCCGGCGCAGCCTGTCGCTGCTGGCACATGTGCGCGCACCGGACGAGCCCGCGCCGCCGCATTAGAAGCCCGCCACCATTGCCAATGCGACAAGGCGATGATACTGTAGGGAAATTATATAATAAGCAAGAGACCCCTATGCTAAGCAAAAACAGAATTACCGGCGCCGGCTTGCGGGTGCTGGCCTTGGTCATCAGCCTGGCCGCCGGCGCGGCTACGCTGACACCGGCGGCGGCGGCACCGGTGCCGATCGAAGCTTTCTTCGCCAATCCGGAATTCAGCGAAGCCCGCCTCTCGCCCAGCGGCAACTACGTGGCGGCCAAGGCCAGCCATAACGGCCAGCGCATGCGCCTGATCGTGGTCGACCTGCAAAACAATCAGGCCAAGGTCGTGGCGCAGTTTACCAAGGCCGATATCCGGGATTTCCAGTGGATCAGCGACCAGCGCCTGATCTTCAACCTGACCGACAGCAGCGTCGGTCAAGGCGATGCGACGCATGCGCCCGGCCTGTTCGCGGTCGACCGCGACGGCGGCAATTACCGCCAGCTGGTCAACCGTACCGGCCGCCTCCTGAGCGCGCCCGGCGCGGCGCGGATGCTGCCCTGGTATCACGCCATGCTGCCCCAGAGCGGCAGCATGGATTCGGAATATGTGTACGTCACCAAGCATAATTTTCAGAATGAAAACGCGGACGAACTGGTCTTCGAAGAGCTGCTGCAGCTGAACACGCTCACCGGCCAGAGCAAATATGTGCCGCGCCCCCCCGATTCCATGGGCTGGCTGCTCGACACACGGGGCGAGCCGCGGCTCAGCGTCGGCCTGGAAAAAAACCTGAGAAAAATCTATGTGCGCGCCCAAGGCCAGCAGGAATGGCGCCAGATCGCCAGTTTCGCCGCCGTGGGCAAGAGCGAGGGCGCGTTCACCCCACTGGCCCTGACCGCCGACGACAAGCTGTATGTCAGCAGCACCGCCGCCGGCGACAAGGCCGCCGTGCACACCCTGGACCTGGCCACCGGCAAACTCAGCAAAGAGCCGCTGGTACTGCTGGATGGCTATGATTTTGATGGCCAGCTGCTGTTCCGCAATGACACCCTGATCGGCCTGCGCTTTACCAGCGACGCCCTGGGCACGCAGTGGCTGGACCCAGCCATGCAAGCGCTGCAGGAAGAAGTCGACGCCCTGCTGCCGGACACGGTCAATCTGTTGAGTCCGCCGCAACAGGCGGAGGCACCCAATCTGCTGGTGCAGTCCTATTCCGACCGCCAGCCTGTTCTGACCTATATCTACCATCGGGCCAGCAAGAAGCTGAACCAGGTGGGCGCCAGCCGCAGCCTGATCCGGCCGCAGCAGATGGCGCAGCAGCAATTCCTGCGCTACCCGGCACGCGACGGCCTGCCCATCCCCGCCCTGCTGACCGTCCCTGCCCATGCCAAGGGTCAGAAGCTGCCGCTGGTGGTGCTGGTGCACGGCGGCCCCTATGTGCGCGGCAGCAGCTGGGGCTGGCATTCCGATTCGCAATTTCTCGCTTCGCGCGGCTATGCCGTGCTGGAGCCGGAATTTCGCGGCAGCAGGGGCTTTGGCGCGCGCCACTTCTTTGCCGGCTTTAAGCAATGGGGTTTGAAGATGCAGGACGATATCGCCGACGGCGCGCGCTGGGCCATCGCCCAGGGCCTGGCCGATCCGCAGCGCATCTGCATCGCCGGCGCCAGCTATGGCGGCTATGCCACGCTGATGGGCTTGATCAACGATCCCGAGCTGTACCAGTGCGGCGTCAACTGGGTGGGCGTCACCGATATCAAGCTGATGTACACCGATACCTGGACCAGTCATTCCGACCTCACCCTGTTTTCGAAGCGCTATGGCATGCCGCAGATGATCGGCGATCTGGAAAAGGATGCGGAACAATTAAAAGCCACCTCACCGCTGCTGCAAGCCCATCGCCTGAAACAGCCACTATTGATGGCCTATGGCGGTTCGGATATGCGCGTCCCCCAATTCCATGGCAATAAGTTCCGCGACGCCGTCAGCGCCACCAACAAGGACGTCGAGTGGATCGTGTATCCGGAAGAAGGCCATGGCTGGGCGCTGCCGCACAACCGCATCGATTTCTGGAGCCGGGTCGAAAAATTCCTGGACCGAAACATCGGCCCCACCTCCCAACACAATAAGCAGCCAGCCGCCGCCGCTGCGCTGAAGGAGTCCACACCATGAACGTCTTCACCCTGCTGCTGGGCGCAATGCTCAGCCTTCCCCTGGCCGCGCAGGCAGCACAGCCCGCCACGCCGGTGCCGCTGGCCGCCTTCTTCGACAACGCCGACTTCGGCGAAGCCGTGCTCTCGCCCAGCGGCAAATTCCTGGCGGCCAAGGTGGGCGGCGCCGACCGGCGCGAAGGGCTGGCCGTGGTCGATCTGAGCCAGATCTCGGTACAGGTGGTGGCCCGCTTCGCCGACGTCGATGTCGACCATGTGCAGTGGGTCAATGAAGACCGGCTGCTGTTCGACACCATCGACAAGCGCATCGGCGTGGGCGACCGCCGCTTCGCGCCCGGCCTGTTCGCGGTCGACCGCGACGGCAAGAATTTCCGCCAGCTGGCCAACCGCAACGCCAACTTTGTCCAGCCGGCCGGCGCGGCGCGCCTGCTGCCCTGGCATACGTTTATGCTGGAGCAGCGCGGCGCGCAGAATTCCGATTACGTTTATGTGCGTAACCAGAAGGCGGATGGTCCCGGCGAATTGCGCTACGAGGAATTGCTGCGGCTGAACACGCGCAACGGCCATGTGACTTCGTTCGGCCGGCCCGCCGATACGCGCGGCTGGATGCTGGACGACAAGGGCGAGCCGCGTCTGACCTGGGGCCATGAAAAAGGCGTGCAAACCATTTATCTGCGCGAGCAGAACGGCGAGCAAGGCAGCTGGCGCAAGCTGGCTTCCTTCAATGCCTATGGCGTCGCCAAACAGGGCTTCGATCCGCTCGCCTTTGGTCCCGACGGCACGCTGTATGTGGTCAGCCACCATGCCGGTAACGATAAGAAGGCGGTGCATACCCTGGACCTGGCCACCGGCCAGGTCAGCACCAAGCCCCTGATCCAGCTCGACGGCTTCGATTTTTCCGGCCATCTGATTTTTGGGCGCGGCAAGCTGCTCGGCATCCGCTATCTGCGCGAAGCGCGCGACACGCTGTGGCTGGACCCGGACATGAAGCAGATGCAGGCCGAGATTGACGCCAAGCTGCCGAACACGATCAATCTGCTGACCGTACCGAGCCGTCCGGAAACGCCGAATGTGCTGGTGCGTTCCTATTCCGACCGCCAGCCTACCGTGACCCTGATCTATAACAGCGAGGCCAAGACCTTCAACAAGGTCGGCGACAGCCGTCCCCAGATCCACGCTTCCGAGATGGCGGGCCAGCGCTTCCTGCGCTACAAGGCGCGCGACGGCCTGGAAATTCCCGCTCTCCTGACCCTGCCCAACGACAAAGAGGGCCAGAAATTGCCGCTGGTGGTGCTGGTGCACGGCGGCCCCTGGGTGCGCGGCAGCAGCTGGGGCTGGGATGCCCAGGCCCAATTCCTCGCCTCGCGCGGCTATGCCGTGCTGGAACCGGAATTTCGCGGCAGCACCGGTTTCGGCGGGCGCCATCTGCAGGCCGGCTTCAAGCAATGGGGCTTGAAGATGCAGGACGATATCGCCGACGGCGCCAAATGGGCCATCGCCGAGGGCGTGGCCGATGCGCAACGCATCTGCATCGCCGGCGCCAGCTATGGCGGCTATGCCACACTGATGGGCCTGGCGCGCAATCCCGAACTGTTCAAGTGCGGCATCAACTGGGTCGGCGTCACCGACATCCAGCTGATGTACAGCGGCCACTGGAGCGCCATTTCCGACCTGTCGGAGCAATGGAAAGAATACGGCATGCCGCAGCTGATCGGCGATCCGGAAAAAGACGCGGAACAATTGAAAGCCACCTCGCCACTGCTGCTGGCCGCGCGCATCCGCCAGCCCCTGCTGCTGGCCTATGGCGGCGCCGACCAGCGCGTGCCGATCTACCACGGCACCAAATTCCGCGACGCGGTGAAAGCGCATAACAAGGACGTCGAGTGGATCGAATACGCGGAGGAAGGCCATGGTTGGACCTTGCCGAAAAACCGCATCGATTTCTGGGGCCGGGTGGAGAAATTCCTCGACCGCAATATCGGCATGGGGGCCAGCCGCAGCGATCAGGGACAGAGCGCGCCGGCAGCAAAATAAATTATAAAAATATTATTTATGGGCTATGATTTTAATTATTTTATTGATAATTAAAATCATGCCCACCCACCACTTCCCTGCCCTTGCTGCCATCCTGGCTGCCGCAAGCAGCCTGCTTCATGGCGCCGCTGCGGCGGCATCCATTCCGATCGAATATTTCTTCGAGCAGCCCGAGTTCAGCCAAGCCCTGCTCTCGCCCAGCGGCAAATACCTAGCCGCCAAGGTGGCGGCGCGCGGCGGCCGCGAAGGGCTGGTCGTGGTCGACCTGGTCAATAACAGCGCGCGGAAAGTCGCCCAGTTTTCCGATGCGGATATCGGCAACGTGCACTGGATCAGCGAAGAACGCTTGCTGTTCGATACCGAGGATACACGGCTGGGGCTGCGCGATATCGAATACGGTCCCGGCCTGTACGCCGTGGACCGCGACGGCCAGCACTTGCGCCAGCTGGCCGACCGCAGCGGCGCCGCCTTGCGCGAACGCAGCATCCGTACCCTGCTGCCCTGGCATACCTTCATGCTGGAGCAAAGCGGCGCCCAGGATTCCGATTACGTGTACGTGGCCGACCGCAAATACGAGTGGCCCGGCGTGCTGCGCCGCGAAGGCTTGCTGCGCCTGAATACGCGCACCGGCCAGTCCACGGCGGTGCAGCGCCCGGCCGACACGGAAGACTGGCTGCTCGACTACCGGGGCGAGCCGCGCCTGGCTTGGGCGTTCGATAAGGGGACGGCCATCCTGTACTTGCGTGAGGCGGCTGACAATGGCTGGCGCAAGCTGCATACCTTCGATGTGTATAAGCCCGGCAGCGACGCCTTTACACCATTGGCTTTCGGCCCGGACAACCAGCTGTATGTCCGCTCGCGCCAGTATGGCGACAAGGCGGCCGTGCATGTCTTCGATAGCCAGAGCGGCAAGATCAGCAAGGAGCCGCTGGTACAACTCGACGGCTTCGATTTCAGCGGCCGCCTCATCTTCGGCAAGGGCAAGCTGCTGGGCGTGCGCCATCTGAGCGAAGCCTGGGAAACCAGCTGGATCGATGCCGCCATGAAGAAGGTACAGGATGATGTCGACGCGCGCCTGCCGCACACCATCAACCGCATCGACCTGCCGGCGCGGCCGGAGACCGACAATGTGCTGGTCACGGCCGAATCCGACCGCCAGCCGCCCCTCACCTATGTCTACAACACGCAAGCCAAAACCTTCAACAAGGTGGGCGAAAGCTATAGCCGGATCGATCCGGCGCGCATGGCACCGCAGCAGTTCCTGCGCTATAAGGCACGCGACGGGCTGGAAATCCCCGCCCTGTTGACCCTGCCGAACGGCAGCAAGGGCCAGAAGCTGCCGCTGCTGGTCCTCGTGCACGGCGGTCCCTGGGCGCGCGCCAGCATCTGGGGCTGGAATCCGGCAGCCCAGTTTCTCGCCTCGCGCGGCTATGCCGTGCTGGAGCCGGATTTCCGCGGCAGCACCGGCTATGGCGGCGCGCATCTGGAAGCCGGTTTCAAGCAGTGGGGCCTGAAAATGCAGGACGATGTGGCCGACGGCGCGCGCTGGGCCATCGCCCAGGGCTGGGCCGATCCGCAGCGCATCTGCATCGGCGGTGGCAGTTACGGCGGTTATGCCACGCTGATGGGACTGCTGCGCGATCCGGAGCTGTTCAAATGCGGGGTGAACTGGGTCGGCGTCACCGATATCCAGCTGATGTATAGCGGCCATTGGAGCGCCATTTCCGACCTGTCCGAGCGCTGGCGGGAATATGACATGCCGCAACGGATCGGCGATCCCGAAAAAGACGCGGAGCAGTTGAAAGCCACTTCGCCGCTGCTGCAGGCGGCGCGCATCCGCCAGCCCCTGCTGCTGGCTTATGGCGGCGTCGACCGCCGCGTGCCGATCTACCACGGCACCAAATTCCGCGACGCGGTGAAAGCGCATAACAAGGACGTGGAGTGGATCGAATACGCGGAGGAAGGCCATGGCTGGACCTTGCCGAAAAACCGCATCGACTTCTGGGGCCGGGTGGAGAAATTCCTCGACCGGAATATCGGCGCGGGGGCAAAAACGGAGTAAGCTGGCGGCTCCGTCAAGCACTGGGAGGAAAGAGCATGGGATCGGGGAAAATTCTGGTGGCGCAGGGGGGCGGGCCGACCGCCGTCATTAACCAGTCGCTGGTGGGCGTGGCGCTGGAAGCGCGCCGCTTCCGCGAGGTGACACGGGTGTATGGCGCCCAATTCGGCGTGCGCGGCATCGTCAACGAAGATTTTCTCGATCTGACCCAGGAAACCAGCAATAACCTGGAACTGGTGGCGGCCACGCCTTCTTCGGCCCTCGGCTCGACGCGCGACAAGCCCGACCTGAAGTATTGCGAAGAGATCTTCAAGGTGCTGCGCGCGCACGAGATCGAGCACTTCTTTTACATCGGCGGCAACGACTCCTCGGACACGGTGCGCATCGTCAGCGAACAGGCGCGCGCGGCCGGCTATCCGCTGCGCGCCATCCATATCCCGAAGACCATCGACAACGATCTGGTGGGCAATGACCACACGCCCGGCTTTCCCTCGGCCGCGCGCTTCGTGGCGCAGGCTTTCGCCGGCGCCAATCTGGACAACGCTTCCCTGCCCGGCGTGTACGTGGGCGTGGTGATGGGCCGCCACGCGGGCTTTCTCACGGCCGCTTCCGCGCTCGGCAAGAAGTTCCCGGACGATGGGCCGCATCTGATCTATCTGCCCGAGCGCGTGTTCTCGCTCGACAGCTTCCTGGCCGATGTGAAAGCCATGTACGAGAAGCACGGGCGCTGCGTGGTCGCGGTGTCGGAAGGCATTCACGACGCGTCGGGCGAGCCGATCGCCACGCTGCTGGCCAAGGACGTCGAGCGCGATGCGCATGGCAATGTGCAGCTCTCGGGGACGGGCGCGCTGGCCGACCTGCTGTGCGACGAAATCCGGGCCAAGCTGGGCATCAAGCGCGTGCGCGGCGACACCTTCGGCTATCTGCAGCGCTCCTTCATCGGCTGCGTGTCGGACGTGGACCAGCGCGAGGCGCGCGAAGTGGGCGAGAAAGCGGTGCAATTTGCCATGTGGGGCGGGCGCGATGGTTCGGTGGCGATCCGCCGCACCGGCTTCTACTCGGTGGATTACGATCTGCTGCCGCTGGAAGCCGTGGCGGGCAAGACGCGCACGATGGAGGATGAATTCATCGCCGCCAGCGGCACCGGCATCACCGACGCCTTCCGCCTCTACCTGCGGCCCCTGCTCGGCTCCGGCATGCCCGACGCCTTCCGCCTGCGCCCGGCGCCGGTGCCGAAGATTCTCAAGCGCTAGCCCAGGCGGCAATCTGCTCGTCGGAAGGATAGTCCACGCCTTCCGGCAGCGGCAGGGCAAAATCATAGGGAGTCAGCTTCAGGCCACGCATGGCTTTGCGGGCCGTGGCCAGTTCATACATCGATTGCAAGGACAGCCAGGACTCGGCCGAGCGGCCGAGCACTTTTTCCAGCCGTATCGCCAGCTCCCCCGTTATACATCTCTCCTCCGCGATCAAGGCATTGAGTTCGCTCAATGGAATCTCCAGACGCGAGGCCAATTCCGCAACGTCAAGTGGGCCTCGTTCGATATAGGACAGTCTTAAATATTCTCCCGGGTGCATAGTAACCATGTCGCCACCTCTCCTATAGGGAATCAGTTACTTCACCTTAGGTATGCCCCGAAAGTATGTCAAGCAGACGCGAGAATACAAAATGACTTTTCGAGACGAAGATATCCTGCATCAAGGCCTGCGCCGCTTTTGGATCAGCTACTGCCTGGATAGCTCTGGCGTATCCATCACTTGGGCCAATATGCTGCGCCATGCCTTGATGCATCTGAGTAGCGCTAAAAGTCTAGCCGACGTACTGCGAGAAGCTCCTGGGATGAATGTCGTCGCGCCTGTACCAGGCAAGCGCTGGCGCTACTATATGCCGCTCAATTCCTGGTGGCGCCTGACTTTCAAGGTGGACCGGGCCGGGCATGGCGTCGTTAGCGAGCTGAGTATCGAAAGCACGAGGCGATAAAAAAGGCGAAGCATGCAGCACATGCCCCGCCTTTTTTTAACTGGGCTGCGCACGGCAGCCGCCGGGTCAGACCACGATAGTCTGGTGTTCGCCTTCCTTGCGGGCGCGGATGGTGCCGATGCGGCTGACGGTTTCGCCGGCAGCGCTCAGCTGGGCGATGGCGGCGTCGGCGTTTTCGGCCGAGACGATCACGGTCATGCCGATGCCGCAGTTGAAGACGCGGTGCATTTCGGCGTCGGCCACGCCGCCATGTTCCTGCAGCCACTTGAACAGCGGCGGCATGGTCCAGGAGGAGCCGTCCAGTTCCGCGGTCAGGTTATCGGCCAGCACGCGCGGGATATTTTCCACCAGGCCGCCGCCGGTGATGTGCACCAGGCCTTTGACTTCCATCGATTCCATCAGCGCCAGCAGCGGCTTGACGTAGATGCGGGTCGGTTCCATCAGCACGTCGGCCAGCTTGCGGCCGTGGAAGTCGGCGTCCAGGTCGGGCTTGGCCACTTCGATGATCTTGCGCACCAGCGAATAACCGTTGGAGTGGGCGCCGGACGAGGCCAGGCCCAGCACCACGTCGCCGGGGGCGATCTTGGTGCCGTCGATCAGTTTCGATTTTTCCACTGCGCCGACGGCGAAGCCGGCCAGGTCGTATTCGCCCGCCGGGTACATGCTCGGCATCTCGGCCGTTTCGCCGCCGATCAGGGCGCAGCCGGAACGCTCGCAACCGAGGGCGATGCCCTTGATCACGTCGGTGGCAATGGCCACATCGAGTTTGCCGCAGGCGAAATAGTCGAGGAAGAACAGCGGCTCGGCGCCCTGCACCAGGATGTCGTTGACGCTCATGGCCACCAGGTCGATGCCCACGGTGTCGTGGCGGTTCAGCTCAAAAGCCAGTTTCAGCTTGGTGCCAACGCCGTCGGTGCCGGACACCAGAACGGGCTCCTTGAACTTCTTGCTGATCTCGAACAGCGCGCCGAAACCGCCGATGCCGCCCATTACGCCTTCGCGCAGGGTGCGCTTGGCAAAGGGTTTGATCGCTTCAACTAAGGCGTCACCTGCGTCGATATCGACGCCGGCGTCACGGTAGGACAGGGAAACATTAGGTTGGCTCATGGTGTATTTCGCAGCGGAGGCGGTAAAATAGAAAGCGGTGCCCGTTCCGCGCCGCGCAAGACGCGAAATTGGGTAAGTCCGCTATTCTAGCAAAACACCCGGTCCAACTGCCTTTTTTCACAGAAATTCCACCCTGTCCATGCCATTTCCCCTCAGCTCAGAACAAAAACAAACGGCATTCTGGGTCGCGGTCTGGCTGGGTTTCCTCTTCCTGCTGATCACATTGGGGCCGGTGCTGACGCCTTTCCTGGCCGCCGCCATCATCGGCTACGCCCTGAATCCGGGCGTGGACCGGCTCGACCGCCTGCGCTTCGGCCGCTTCCAGATGCCGCGCGCGCTGTCGGTGGCCCTGGTCATGCTGGTCTTCTTTGCCGCGATTATCGCCCTGGTGCTGATCGTGCTGCCGGTGCTGGAAAAGGAAATTCCTCTGCTGAAGGCGGCCATCCCCGCCTTCCTCGCCAAATTGAACGACTTGCTGGGGCCGCGCCTGCACGAAATGGGCGTCAAGGTGCGCCTGGACTCGACCGGCATCCGCCGCATCGTCAGCGAACAGATGGCCTCCAGCGGCGACCAGATCTGGAGTTCCATCCTCGATTCGGCCCGCGTCGGCGGCACGGCGGTGCTGGGCTGGCTGGCCATGCTGGCCCTGATCCCGGTGGCCCTGTTCTACCTGCTGCTGGACTGGCACCCGATGCTGGCGCGTATCGCCGGCGCCGTGCCGCGCCGCTGGATCGGCAGCACCCTGACCATGGCCGAGGAGGCCGACACCCTGCTGGCTCAGTACCTGCGCGGCCAGTTGCTGGTGATGCTGGTGATGGCCGTGTACTACTCGGTGGGCCTGACGATTGCCGGTTTCGAGGTGGCGCTGCCGGTCGGTATTTTGACCGGCCTGCTGATCTTCATCCCCTACCTGGGCTTCGGCCTGGGCCTGCTGCTGGCGCTGATGTCGGCCATGCTGCAATTCTCGGACTGGAGCGGCCTGGTGGCTGTCGCCATCATCTACGGCAGCGGCCAGATCCTCGAGGGCTTCTTCCTCACGCCGCGCCTGGTGGGCGAGCGCATCGGTCTCAATCCGCTGGCCGTAATCTTCGCCCTGCTCGCCTTCGGCCAGCTGTTCGGTTTCGTCGGCGTGCTGCTGGCGCTGCCCGCTTCAGCACTGCTGATGGTCGCTTTCCGCCATCTGCGCCGCCACTACCTGGGCAGCAGCTTTTATAATGCATGATGTGATGGACAAAAACGTTATGCAAAAGGAAACAGGGCGGCGGGCATGAAACAACTGGTGCTGGATCTGGGCGCCGAGCCGGTGCACACCCTCGAGTCCTTCGAGGTGGGGCGCAATGCGGAAGTGGCGGCGCTGATGCGCCAATTCGCGGACCGGACGTCGCCCGAACATTTCGCCTATCTGTGGGGCGAGATCGGCGCAGGCAAAAGCCACCTGCTGAAGGCGCTCGCCTCGACCGAACGGGCGCGCTATATCTCGCCCTTCTCGATCGAGACGGAATTCCTGTATGCGCCGGAAGTGGACCTGTACCTGCTGGACGACTGCGAAAAGCTGTCGCCGGTGGCGCAGATCGACGCCTTCGCCCTGTTTAACGAAATCCGCGCCAACCAGGCTTTCATGGTGTGCAGCGGCGCCGTGGCGCCGGCCGTGCTGCCGGTGCGCGAAGACCTGCGCACGCGCATGGGCTGGGGCCTGATCTACCAGATCCATGGCCTGAGCGACGACGAGAAGGTGGCCGCCCTGAGCCAGGCTGCTGCCGCCCGCGGCTTGACGCTGTCGCCCGGCGTGTTACCCTATTTGCTGTCCCATTTCCGGCGCGATATGCGTTCGCTCTCGGCGATGCTGGACTCCCTCGACCAATATTCCCTGGAGACCCAACGTCCAATCACCTTGCCGCTGCTGCGCGAGTGGTTGCAGGCGGAGGCAAAAGAATGACCAAACTGGCCCTGTTCGACCTCGATCACACTTTGCTGCCCATAGACTCGGACTACGAGTGGGGTCAATTCCTGTGCCGTATCGGCGCGGTGGACGCGGCCGAATTCGGCCGCCGCAACGACGCCTTCTTCGCCCAGTACCAGGCTGGCACGCTGGATCCGGTGGAATACCTGGAATTTTCGCTCGGCACCCTGGCCGCCTTCGAACCGGCACGCCTGGCCGCGATGCAGCAGCAGTTCATGGACGAGGTGATCCTGCCCGCCATCCGCCCTGCCGCGCGCGCCCTGTTGCAACAGCACCTGGATGCGGGCGACCTGGTATGCATCGTCACCGCCACCAACCATTTCGTGACGGCGCCCATCGCCAAGGCCTTCGGCGTGGAGCACCTGATCGCCGCCATGCCGGAAACGGCCGGCGACGGCCGCCTCACCGGCCGCCTGCTCGGCACGCCGACCCAGGGCGCGGGCAAGATCGTGCACACCAAGGCCTGGCTGGAAAAGATGGGCAAGACGCTGGAAAGCTTCGATACCGTCTACTTCTACAGCGATTCGCATAACGACCTGCCCTTGCTGTCCATCGTCAGCCATCCCGTAGCGACCAACCCCAACGCCAAGCTGTCCACGCACGCTGCCGCACAAGGCTGGCCTTCACTCCATCTATTCAATGATTAAGAAATTCATCCGTAAAATCCTGGGCGTCAAAGGCAAGAAAGCGCGCAATACCAGCGAGCCGAATGTGCTGGGTCCAAAACAGCATGGGATCGATCCCAAGCTGCTGTCCTCGAACGCCGTGCGCGTCACCAGCACCCTGCAGGAAGCCGGCTTCGAAGCCTTCGTGGTGGGCGGCGCCGTGCGCGACCTGCTGCTGAACGTCAAACCCAAAGACTTCGACATCGCCACCAACGCCACGCCGGAGCAGGTCAAGCGCCTGTTCCGCCGCGCCTTCATCATCGGCAAGCGCTTTCAGATCGTGCACGTGATGTTCGGCCAGGACCTGCTGGAGGTGACCACCTTCCGCGGCACTGCCGCCGCCAACGCGCCCAAGGACGAACATGGCCGCGTCCTGCGCGACAACACCTTCGGTTCGCAGGCGGAAGACGCGGAACGGCGCGACTTCACCATCAATGCCATGTACTACAACCCGGCCACCCAGGAAGTGCTGGACTACCACGGCGGCATCGAGGATATCCGCGCCAAGACCCTGCGCATCATCGGCGTGCCGGAAGCGCGCTACCGCGAAGACCCGGTGCGCATGCTGCGCGTGGTGCGTTTTGCCGCCAAGCTGAAATTCCAGATCGAGCCGACCACGGCCGAACCGATCCGCGTGATGGCGCCGCTCATCAACAACGTACCGGCCGCGCGCGTGTTCGACGAGATGCTGAAGCTGCTGATGAGCGGCCAGGCGCTGGCCTGCCTGCAGCAGCTGCGCAAGGAAGGCCTGCATCACGGCCTGCTGCCGCTGCTCGACGTGGTGCTGGAACAGCCGCTGGGCATCAAGTTCGTGACGCTGGCGCTGGATTCGACCGACCGCCGCATCGCAGCCGGCAAGACCGTGTCGCCGGGCTTCCTGTTCGCCTCCCTGCTGTGGCACCAGGTGCTGGAAAAGTGGACGGCATACCAGGCGGCGGGCGAGTTCCCGATTCCGGGCCTGCACCTGGCGGCCGACGACGTGCTCGATTCGCAGACCGAGAAGCTGGCCTTGCAGCGCAAGATCGGCTCCGATATGCGCGATATCTGGGCCATGCAGCCGCGCTTCGAGCGCCGCAACGGCAAGAATCCTTACAAGCTGCTGGAGCACCTGCGCTTCCGCGCCGGCTACGACTTCCTGCTGCTGCGCTGCGCCTCGGGCGAAATCGACGCCGAGCTGGGCGAATGGTGGACCGCCTTCTACGAGGGCGATGAAATCACCCGCGCCGACCTGGTGGCGAATGTGGGCAGCGGCAACGGTCCAAAGCGCAAGCGCGCGCCGCGCCGTGGTCCGCGCAAAGCCCACGGCGAGCAGGCAGAGGGCGGCGAGTTCACTGAAGGCTCCGCGCCAAATGAATCCGAAGGCGAAGCGGGCGAGCGCCCTGCTCCGCGCGCGCGCCGCCGCAGCGGTGCCGCGGCTGGCGCTGACGACAGCGCTGCCGCCGAAGCATCCTTCGACGGCGAAGGTGAAGGCGCTGAAGCCGGCGAAGGCAGCGAAGGCGCGCCGCGCAAGCGCCGCCGCCGCGGCCCGCGCCGCAGCGGCGAAGCGCGCTCCCCTCAGGGCGGCGAATCGTCCGGCGAATGAGCGTGCAAGCGTTTATCGGCATCGGCGCCAATCTGGGCGATGCCCACGCCAATGTGCTGGATGCGGTGGAACGCCTGCGCCGCCAGTCCGGCTGCGAGCTGGTGGCCGTCTCCAGCCTGTACCGCACCGCACCCATCGATTCCAGCGGCGACGATTACATCAACGCCGTGGCGAAGATTGCCACCACACTCGATGCGGAAAGCCTGCTGCAGGCGCTGCACGGCATCGAACTGGCGCATGGCCGCGAACGGCCTTACCGCAACGCGCCGCGCACGCTTGATCTGGACCTGCTGCTGTACGGCGACGAGCAGATCGCCAGCGCCACGCTCACAGTGCCGCATCCGCGCATGACGCAGCGTGCCTTCGTGCTGGCGCCGCTGCTGGAAGTGGCACCTGAAATCATCGTTCCCGGCCTGGGCCCGGCGGCGGCGTTTGCCGCCAGCGTGGCGGATCAGGCCATCACCCGCCTGACCTGACCACGAGATCCGCATAATGCAAACCTTCCTGCTGCTTGCCGCCTCCAACATCTTCATGACGGTGGCCTGGTATTGGCATCTCAAAGGAGGGATGAACAAGCCGCTCTTCACCGTGATCCTCATCAGCTGGGCGATCGCCTTTGTCGAGTACTGCCTGGCGGTTCCGGCCAACCGCATCGGTTTTGCCAGCGGCTGGAGCGCGGGGCAGCTGAAAGTGGTCCAGGAAGCCATCGCACTCGTTGTCTTTGGCGTCTTCATGGTCACCGTGCTGGGCGAACCAGTCCATTGGCGGCATCTGGCCGCTTTCGCCTGCATCATGGGCGCAGTGGGCTTTCTGTTTGTCGGCAAGTAGCCGCGCGCTGTCCTAGGGCTGCCGACTTCATTTTCCGCAGTTAGAATACGCGGTTCGGCGTATGGGATTACACTGTGCGCCCTGGCATTCATTTTGAGGACAACAATGTCTGGTTATCTGCAAGGAAAAGAGATGTCGAGCGCCCCGGCCCCCGCGGCCAGCGGCGTTCCGGCACCCGCCAAGGCGGCGGCAAGCAAGGCTGTCACCGTCACCACGCTGAGCGCGCAGCGCGCCGCCGGCGAAAAAATCACCATGCTCACCTGCTATGACGCGAGCTTCGCCTCGCTGATGGACCGCTGCGGCGTGGAAGTGCTGCTGATCGGCGACTCGCTGGGCATGGTGTGCAATGGCCACCATTCCACCCTGCCTGTCACGCTGCAGGAAGTGGCGTACCACACGGCCGCCGTGGCGCGCGGCGCCAAGTCGGCGCTGATCGTGGCCGATATGCCTTTCGGCAGCTACGGCACGCCGGAGCAGGCCTTCAACAATGCGGTGCAGCTGATGCAGGCTGGCGCGCATATGGTGAAGATCGAAGGCGGCGCCTGGCTGGGTGAAACCATCCGCTTCCTGACCGAACGCGCCATCCCCGTCTGCGCCCACATCGGCCTGACGCCGCAATCGGTGCACCAGTTGGGCGGCTATAAGGTGCAAGGCAAGACCACGGAAAGCGCCGAACAGCTGAAGTCCGATGCGCTGGCCGTGCAGGCCGCAGGCGCTTCGCTGGTGGTGATCGAGGCCATTCCCACCGCCCTGGGCAAGGAAGTGACCGAGATGCTGCATGTCCCGACCATCGGCATCGGCGCGGGTCCGGACTGCTCCGGCCAGGTGCTGGTGATGCACGATATGCTGGGCGTTTTCCCCGGCCGCAAAGCGCGCTTCGTGCGCAACTTCATGGACGGCGCGTCCAGCATCGACGCTGCCATCTCCGCCTACGTCAGCGCCGTCAAGGATGGCAGCTTCCCGGCGCTGGAACACTGCTTCTGATACAAAAACCTGCCAGGACTCTTCTCCTGTTGCCGCGAATTAGAGCCTTTGCTCAAGAGAACGATCTTGTCGCAAAGAAATTCAATTAATACAATGAGGGCGCAGCGCTACAGGCGCTGAATCTTCACTGGCCGGCAAACAGGAGAAGTCGTGAAATTCAGGTTATTTTGTATGGCAAGTGCAGTTCTTATGACAATCGGCGCCAGTCCGATTGCCAGCGCCCACCCAGCCGGCAGCGCATGGCGATACATCGGCAGCTATACGAACACCGTAACATCATCGGAAAGTGGGGACTGCGGCGGTTTCACCGTCCAGTTGTGGGAAAACACGCCCAAACGGGGTAGCAATTCCCTGATCGGGACGTTTAATCTTGCTGACGGGCCGTGCGATACGCCTGCCCGCCCCATTTTTGACGCAACTTACAATCACCGTACTGGAAAACTGTCCTTTTCGACTTTTATGAATCCGGAAAAACCGGCGGCAACGCTGCGATTCCAGGGAAAACTCAGCGCAGACACACTGTCTGGCGTAGTGCAATCCGTCCAGGATGGCGGGGCCGGCTTCAATATGCCGGTCCAGCTGGGCAGAAAAAAATAAGCGCTGCTTTCTCAATTAGACAAAAGGGGTCGATATGGACACAGTAGTTATTGTAGGTTCGCGCGAAACAGGCTGGGATTTCACCAGCGATTATCTGAATTCGCATCAAACGCAGATGAACACCATCCAGAATCTGGTGGCGCCGCATCCGGAATGGATGCGTCTGCACTATCTCGACATGCTGGCGGATCAGGGTATCGATCCTAGCGATATGGGCGGTCCGGGCCAATCCTTCCCGACCACGGAGAAAAAAACCGTGCATCTGTCGTCGCAGCAGAATGTCGCGGTCACCTTCGATCCGAATGCCGACCACGCGGTCACGCAGTCGATGCAAACGGCGTTCAACGAGATCGTTGGATCGGTGAAAGACTTGACCTCGCTGAACATCTCGGCCACGACCAACGGCCACGTCGTCGGTTCCAACCACGAAATCGGCGATGCCGTCGACATCAACTGGATGAACGGCGTCCATATCAGCAACAGCGGCAAAGGTCTGGAGATGGCCAAGGCACTGGAAGCCGCTGGCATGATGAACCCCAATATCCGCTTTGTTGAAGGTCCGATCGGCAACTTCGTGCGCACCGAACCCGGTGGCAAGTGGTTCCCCTCCCCATTCCTGGGCAAGTCAAATTTCACTCACGTGCACTTTGACGTCTTCCCCAAGAAGTAAGTGACTCACAAAACGGCTGCCCTGGCAGCCGTTTTTGCGCGGACGCTGGACTAGCGGTTTTCCTTCGCCACCGCGTGGGCCAGCATGGCATCGCCGATCCGATGCTTGCCCTGCTCCTTGAGCGCCTCCCCAGCGCCGCGTATATCGCGCGCATCCTTGTGCTGACTCAATTTGGATTTGCCGAGCAGGCGCGTGATTTCGATCTCGATGCCGACGATCTCCGTCAGGAGCGTATCGATATAGTCCCGCGGCGCGTCGCCCATCTTCCAGGGGACGGATTGCGACGCTTCATGAGTGCGCGTCAGGCGCGCCACCACGCCGCGCACATAGCGCTCATCGTCGCGGGCGGTCAGACGGCCATAGGCATGGGCCACCACATAATTCCAGGTCGGCACCTGCTTATGGGTCTCCTGCTTGCTCGGATACCATTGCGGCGAGATATAGGCATCAACCGCCTGGAACACGACCAGGACTTCGCCGTTGCCCACGTCCTGCCAGACTGGATTCTTGCGCGCAGCATGGGCACGCAGCATGCCCAGCCCACCTTCGCTCACATCGAGTTCAAACGGAAGGTGAGTGGCATCCAGGCCATTTGAACCGTAAGTGAGCAGCGTTCCCAAAGGGTGCTGCTGGATCAGGGCGTGCAGCGCTTCGGTGCGTGATTCGGCAAATTCGGCGGGGACGTACATTTCTGGGACTCCTTGATAAATGGGATCGCGTACTGGGATCGCGCGCGTTTCCATTGAATTCTCTTGCTAGAATGGTTCAATGTGTAGAGCCAATTTCGCCACGATTTACTAGACCAGAATCCATGCCGAGAAGACCGAAAGCCGTTGAACTGCCTGCCATTGGAGCCTTGGACCGCAGCGCCGGCAATCTGGGGCGCCAGCTGGCGCAGGCGCTGCGCGAAGCGGTGCGCAGCGGTGGCCTGAAACCGGGCGAGTTTCTGCCTTCCACACGCCTGCTGGCCAAGTCGCTGGGAGTGGCGCGTGGAACGGTGGTCGAAACATTTGAGCAACTGACGGCGGAAGGTATTCTGGAATCGCAGACTGGCGCAGGAACCCGCGTGGTACAAGCGCTGGAGGCGCCTTTCAAGACGGCCGGCGCAGCACCCTCCCCTGTCACCGCCAGGCAGCCCGTGCTTCTGTCACAGCGCGCCGCCGCCTTCGCCAAACTCGCGCAGCAGCTCACGCCATTGCCGCCGCAGCCTTTCTCTGTCTCTGTTCCGGTGGGACGCACCGCGCCGCTGGATGACTGGCGGCGCATCAGCAACCGCATCCGCGCCACGGCTGCCGGTGCGCCAGCGGGCTACGATCATCCGCAAGGCGTGCCTGCGCTGCGCGCAGCGGTGGCCGACTACATTCGGCGTTCGCGCTCGGTACGCTGCCATCCCGACCAGATCATCATCACCTCCGGCACGCAGCAAGGCCTTTACCTGTCCTGCCAGGTCTTGCTGGAAGCCGGCGATACGGCGTGGGTCGAGAATCCCGCCTATCCGGGCATCACGTCCATTCTTGAAAACACGGGATGGCGGGACAGCATCGTACGTGTGCCGGTGGATGACGAAGGCATCGATGTGGAGGCGGGCATCGGGCTGGCCCCGCAGGCGCGGGCAGCTTTCGTGACGCCCTCTCACCAATACCCGCTGGGCATGCCGATGAGCATGGCGCGGCGCAAGGCGCTGCTGGCTTGGGCTCAGACGCACAATGCCTGGATTGTGGAAGACGATTACGACAGCGAGATGCGCTACGCCGGCCATCCCTTCCCTTCGCTGCAGGGATTAGGGCCGGACCATGTGGTCTATCTCGGCACCTTCAGCAAGATCCTGTTTCCCTCGCTGCGGCTGGGCTATGCCGTCGTCCCCGAAGGCATGACCGCCGCTTTTTGCGGCGCGCGGGCGCTGATGGACCGGCATCCGCCCAGCGCCGACCAGCATGTGCTGGCCACCTTCATGCAGGAGGGGCATCTGGACCGGCATATCCGCCGCATCCGCAGCGTGTATGCGGAGCGCCGCGAGCAGCTGGTGGAAATGCTGGAACGCTTGCTGCCGCCGGAACTGGCCTGGGTCCAGCCCTGCGACCAGGGGCTGCACTTGCTGGTCTGGCTGGCCGATTCGATTGACGACTGCCGCCTGTCCGCACAGGCTTTGGAAGCTGGGGTATCGGTACGGCCGGTGTCCCCCATGTATGTGGGCAAAGGGGGGCCCGGCCTGATTCTGGGGCTGGGGGATTTCAGCACGGAGCAAACCGAGGCCGCTGTTAAACGGCTCGCCCGCACCATTCAATTCGCAGGCATGGCAGCGTAGTGCCTTCTGTCAGAATGAGGCCCTGACTCAGCGTAGTCAGGGCCTTAGGCGCATGCCCTACTTGACCTGGATCCAGGTCGTCTTCAACTCGGTGTACTTGTCCAAGGCGTGCAGCGATTTGTCGCGGCCGTTGCCGGATTGCTTGTAGCCGCCGAAGGGGACGGTGATGTCGTCGCCATCGTACTGGTTCACGTGCACGGTGCCGGCGCGCAGGGCGCGCGAGGTCTGGATGGCTTTACTTAGGTTCGAAGTCCAGACGGCGGCGTGCAGGCCATAGGGCGTGGCATTGGCTTGTTTGACCGCATCCTGCAGGTCGGTGAAGCTCAGCACCGAAAGTACGGGCCCGAAGATTTCCTCACTGGCGATGCTCATGCTGCTGTCGACGCGGTCGAACAGGGTGGGTGCGACGTAGTAGCCACCGCTTTCCCTCTTCACTTGCTCGCCGCCAGCCAGCAGGCGCGCGCCGGCTTGTTTGCCTTGTTCGATATAGCCCATCACGGTGCGCAGCTGGATGTCGTCGACGATGGCGCCCATCACGGTTTTGTCGTCGAGCGGATCGCCGGGCGCGAAGGATGGCACCATGGCCAGCGCTTTTTCGAGGAAGCGTTCACGGATCGATTCTTCCACGAAGAGGCGCGAGGGGGCGTTGCAGCTTTCGCCCTGGTTGAAGTAGATGGACCCGATGGCGGCCGACACGGCGGCGTCCAGATCGGGACAGTCGGCACAGACGATGTTGGCGGATTTGCCGCCCAGCTCAGTCCAGGCGCGCTTCAGGTTCGATTGACCTGCCATCTGCATGATCTGCTTGCCGACGCGGGTGGAGCCGGTGAAGGCGATGCAATCCACATCCATATGCAGGGCGAGCGCGCTGCCCGCTTCGTTGCCATAGCCGGGCAACACGTTGAAGACGCCGGGCGGCACGCCTGCAGCCAGCGCCAGTTCGGCCAGGCGCAAGGCGGTCAGCGGCGATTTTTCGGAGGGTTTGAGCACGATGCTATTGCCGGCCGCCAGCGCGGGCGCGATCTTCCACGAGGCCATCAGCATCGGGTAGTTCCACGGCACGATGGCGCCCACCACGCCCACCGCTTCGCGCGTGATCAGGGCCAGGCTGTGCGAAGGCGCGGGGGCGATTTCGCCATACACTTTGTCGATGGCTTCGCCGTACCAGCGGATGCAGTTGGCGGCGCCCGCCACGTCCACGCTCTGGCTGTATTGGATCGGCTTGCCCATATCGAGGGTTTCCAGCAGGGCCAGCTCGGCGCTATTCTGCTGCAGCAGATCTGCAAAGCGGATCAGGATGCGCTTGCGCTTGGCCGGAGCCAGGTTGGCCCAGCGGCCATCCTCGAAGGCGGCGCGGGCGGCGGCAACGGCGATGTCCACGTCGGCGCTGTCGCAGCGGGCGATGGCGGCCAGCTTGCGGCCGTCGATGGGGGAATGGCTATCGAATTGCTGTTCGCTGCAGGCCCAGACGCGCTGGCCGTTGATGAAGGCGCGGCCGTCGATGCTGAGCTGGGCGGCGCGCTCGTGCCATGGGGTGGCGGGGGATTTTGCGGTGCTGTTCTCGGCCATGCTGGACTCCCTTTCCGTTTCCGGTTCAGGAGTCCATTGTAACGCTGGCGCGATTTAGCCGGCGTCGCCTTTGAAGGCGGCGGCGATCTGTTTTTGGCGCAGGCGCTCGGCGCGGGCCAGGTAGATGCTGGAGACGATCACGCCGATCGACACCACCAGGATGGTGATGGCGGCAACGGCGTTCACGCGGGGGTCGAGGCCCAGGCGGGCACGCGAGAAGATCACCAGCGGCATGGTGGAGGAGCCGGGACCGGACAGGAAGGCCGACAGTACCACGTCGTCGAGCGACAGGGTGAAGGTCAGCAGCCAGGCCGAGGCCAGCGCCTGCTTGATATTGGGCAGAGTGACCAGGAAGAAGACCTGGAAGGGCTTGCAACCCAGATCCATGGCCGCTTCTTCCAGCGACTTGCTCATCTCTTGCAGGCGCGATTGCACCACGACGGCGGCGTAGGCCATGCCGAGCAGGGTGTGGCCGATCCAGATGGTGGTCAGGCCTCGCTCGGGGAAGCCGAACACCTTTTGCACCGACACCAGCATCAGCAGCAGCGAGAGGCCGATGATCACTTCAGGCATCACCAGCGGCGCGCTGGCCATGCCGGAGAACAGGGTGCGGCCGGGGAAGCGGCGGTAGCGGTCCAGCACGAAGGCGACGAAGGTGCCCAGCAGGACCGAGCTGCAGGCGGTGAGCACGGCGATCCTCAGCGATAGGCCAAAGCCGGACAGGATTTCGCTGTCTTTTACCAGCTCGCTGTACCAGCGCAGCGAAAAGCCGCTCCACACCATGTCTTGGCGCGATTCGTTGAAGGAGAACACCACCAGCACCACGATGGGCAGGTAGAGGAAGCAGTAGCCGAGCGAAAGCCAGCCACGGCCAAACCAGCGCTGAATCCAGGAGCCCTTCATTTGTGGCCTCCTTCGCGCTGTTCGGCCTGATGTTTGTTCAGAATCGCCATCGGCACCAGAATCAGCAGGATCACGACCACGGTGACGGAGGATGCCATCGGCCAGTCGTTATTGGTAAAGAATTCGTCCCACAGCACGCGGCCGATCATCAGCGTTTCCGGGCCGCCCAGCAGTTCCGGAATCACGTACTCGCCCACGGCAGGAATGAAGACCAGCATGGCGCCGGCGATGATGCCCGACTTCGACAGCGGCACCGTGATGCGCCAGAAAGCCTGCATTGGCGTGGCGCCCAGGTCGGCCGCCGCTTCCAGGAAGCGCATATCCATCTTGGACAGGTTGGCGTACAGCGGCAGGATCATGAAGGGCAGATACGCATACACCATGCCGATCACCAGCGAGAACGGGGTGTTCATCAGGTGCAGCGGCTCCTGGATCACGCCCAGCGCCATCAGCACATGGTTGGCGATGCCGTGGTTGGCAAGGATGCCCTTCCAGGCGTAGATGCGCAGCAGGAAGGAAGTCCAGAACGGCATCATCACCATCATCAGCAGCACCGGCCGCAGCGAGGCGCGGGCACGCGCCATGAAATAGGCGAAGGGGTAGCCGATCACCAGGCAGCACAGCGTGGTGATCGCGGCGTATTTGAGCGAACTGAGATAAGTCAGCACATACAGCTCGTCGCCCCAGATGAAGAGGTAGTTGGCAATCTTCACCTTGATGTTGACGATGCCGTCGGCATAGGTCAGCAAGGTGCCGAAGGGATTGCCGGCATCGACTTCGCTGAAGCTGATGCGCGCCACGATCAAGAAGGGGATCAGGAAGGCGAACACCAGCCAGACGAAAGGCACGGCGATGACGAAGCGCCGTCCGGTCAGCCAGCGCAAGGTCAGCAGATCGGTAAGGAATTTCAGCATGGCCGCCCTCAACTGGTCAGCACGACAACGTCGCTGCCATCCCACCAGGCCCACACGCGCTGGCCGCGCTGGAAGCCCGACTCTTCGTGGCGTGCGGCATTGGTGCGCGCCACTTTCAAGTCCATGCCGGAGCCAAGACGGACCACGTAGTGGGTTTCGTTGCCGAAGTAGGAAATCGAGGCGATGGTGCCCTGCATGCAGTTGCGGCCATTCTCGCCCTGGTGGCTGCGCTGCTCGGGCAGCGGTGCTTCCAGCTGCAGCACGATCTTCTCGGGACGCACGGCCACGCTCACTTCCATATGGTCGGTGCCGGTGATGCCGTGGGTGACGTAGTGCTGGCCTTCCGGCGTGTCGATGATGACGTGGTCCGGCGCATCTTCGGTGACGCGGCCCTGGAACAGGTTGACTGAGCCGATGAAGTCGGCCACGAAGCGGCAGTTCGGGGTTTCGTAGATTTCGCCCGGCGCGCCCACTTGCAGGATGCGGCCTTCACTCATGACGGCGATGCGGGTGGCCATGCTCATGGCCTCGTCCTGGTCGTGCGTGACCATTACGCAGGTCACGCCGACCTGCTCGATGATGTTCACCAGTTCGATCTGGGTGCGTTCGCGCAGCTTTTTGTCCAGGGCGCCGAGCGGCTCGTCCAATAGCAGCAGTTGCGGACGTTTCGCCAGGCTGCGCGCGAGAGCCACGCGCTGCTGCTGGCCGCCGGACAGCTGGTGCGGCTTGCGCTTGCCGTAGGCCGAGAGCTGCACCAGGGACAGCATCTGATCGACACGCGCGGCGATTTCGGCTTTCGGCAGGCCGTCGCGGCGCAGGCCGAAGGCGATATTGTCCCAGACCGTCAGGTGCGGGAACAGCGCATACGACTGGAACATCATATTGATCGGGCGCTCGTAGGGCGGCACCGAGATGATGTCCTGCCCACCCAGCTGGATGGCGCCGGAGGTGGGCGTTTCAAAGCCTGCCAGCATGCGCAGCAGCGTCGATTTGCCGCAGCCGGAGCTGCCCAGCAGGGCGAAAATCTCGCCCTTGTTGATCGTGACCGATACGTCGTTTACGGCACGGACACCGTCGAAATCCTTGACCAGATTGCGGATAAACAGAAATGGCTGGCCAGCTGCAGCAGATGCGGCGGGAGAGGCAGTCGTCATATGGGCGATTTATTAACTTTGTTGAAAGTGCAAGGGCTGCGTTTTACGAAACCGTGATTATAAATGCAGCGCTTTCAAGAAGAGCATAAATCGCTGGTCCGGATGCTCTAAATCCAGCCGCGCGCCTCCACATCCTCCAGGGTGCGGTCGAGGCAGAAGCGGATCAGGGCCACCATTTCATCGATCTGCGCCCGGGTCATGATCAGGGGCGGGGCCACGATCATGCGCTCGCCGACGGCGCGCATGATCATGCCATTGTTAAACATATGACCACGGCAGACCATGCCCACGCCCAGCGCCGGGTCGAAGCGCAGCTGGTCATGCAGGCGGGCGGCCTTGCCGCGCACCAGATTCAGGCCGGCTACGAAGCCGCAAGTCTCGGCCACGCCGACCAGGGGATGGGCGGCCAGGCTGGCAAAGCGCTGGCGTAGATAGGGGCCGGTATCCTCGGCCACGCGCTGCACCAGCTGTTCCTCCTCGATGATGCTGATGTTTTCCAGCGCCGCCGCGCAGGCCACCGGGTGGCCGGAATAGGTGAAGCCGTGCGTGAATTCGCCGCCGTCCATCACGACCTTGGCAACGCGGTCGCTCACCAGCACCCCGCCCAGCGGCACATAGCCGGAAGTCACGCCCTTGGCAAAGGTGATCAGGTCCGGTTCGATGCCGAACAGTTCGGAGCCGAACCAGCGCCCCAGGCGGCCGAAGCCAGTAATCACTTCGTCCGCAATCAGCAGCACATCGTACTTGCGGCAGATGCGGCGGATTTCGGGCCAGTAGGTATCGGGCGGGATCACCACCCCGCCCGCGCCCTGGATCGGCTCGCCGATGAAGGCGCCCACCTTGTCCGCGCCGATTTCGAGGATTTTCTTTTCCAGCCAGCCGGCGGCGCGCAGGCCGAAGTCCTCGGGCGTCATGCCGACGCCATCGTCGAAGTAATTGGGCTGGCCGATGTGGACAATGCCAGGAATCGGCAAGCCACCCTGCTCGTGCATGCCGCTCATGCCGCCCAGGGAGGCGCCGGCCATGGTGCTGCCGTGATAGGCATTGCGGCGGCTGATGATGACATGACGCTCGGGATAGCCCATCAAATCCCAGTAGCGCCGCACCATGCGCACATTGGTGTCGTTGGCCTCGGAACCGGAGCCGGTGTAGAACACATGCTGGAAGCCGGGCGGGGCCAGCTCGGCCAGTTTGGCCGCCAGCTGCACCGCCGGCACATTGGAGGTGTTGAAGAAGCTGTTATAGAAAGGCAGCACATCCATCTGCCTGTGCACCGCCTGGGCGATGCTGCTGCGGCCATAACCTACATTCACACACCATAGGCCTGACATGCCGTCCAGGATCTTCTTGCCCTCCGAATCCCATAGATAAATCCCGTCGCCGCGCACGATCATGCGCGAACCCCTGCTGTGCAATTGCTTATGGTCGGTGAAGGGATGCAGATAATGGGCCGCGTCCTGCGCCTGCAGGGCCAGGGTATCCGGCATTTCCGGAACGACGGGATTGGTGGTCATGGCACACCTCCATTTTTTAAACGTGCAGCAGCAGATGCTCGCGTTCCCACGGGCTGATGACAGTCATAAATTCCTGATGTTCCAGATCCTTGATGGCGGCATAGACGTCGATGAAGCGTTCGCCCAGCACGGTGCGCAGCTTGTCCTCGGCACGCAGGGCTTGCAGCGCTTCGGGCAGGCCTTGCGGCAGCTCATATTTCATATCGTAGGCGCTGCCGGTAGTGATGGGGCTCGGTTCCAGTCGCTCGGTCATGCCGAGGTAGCCGCAGGCCAGCGTGACCGCCAGCGCCAGATAGGGATTGGCGTCGGCGCCGATGATGCGGTTTTCCACGCGCCGATCCTGCACGCTGGATTCGGGAATGCGGAAGCCCACGGTGCGGTTGTCCATGCCCCACTGGATATTGATGGGCGCGGCCGTGTGGCGCACCAGGCGGCGGTAGGAGTTGACGTAGGGCGCGACGATGGCCATGGCCGAGGGCATATAGCGCTGCAGGCCGCCGATGTAGTACTTGAACAGCGGCGAAGGCGAGCCATCCTGGTTGCTGAAGATATTCCAGCCGGTTTTCACATCGATCACACTCTGGTGCACGTGCATGGCCGATCCCGGTTCTCCCGCCATGGGCTTGGCCATGAAGGTGGCGTACATATTGTGCTTGAGCGCTGCTTCGCGCAGGGTGCGCTTGAAGAAGAAGACCTTGTCGCCCAGGCCCAGCGGCTCGCCGTGCAGGAAGTTGATTTCCATCTGGCCAGCGCCGATTTCGTGAATGAGCGTATCCACGTCGAGGCCCATCAGATCGCAGTAATCGTAAATGTCCTCGAACAGCGGATCGAATTCGTTGACGGCGTCGATGCTGTAGACCTGGCGCGAGGTTTCGGCGCGGCCGCTGCGGCCGATCGGCGCTTTCAGCGGCAGGTCGGGATCGGAGTTCTTGTCGGTCAGGTAGAACTCCAGTTCGGGCGCCACCACGGGGCTCCAGCCTTTATCTTCATACAGTTTCAGCACGCGGCGCAGCACGGTGCGCGGCGCGAAGTCCACCAGTTTGCCATCGGAGAAGTAGCAATCGTGGATCACCTGCGCGGTGGGGTCGGTGGCCCACGGCACCATGGTAATGGTGGTGGGATCGGCGCGCAGAATCATATCGCGGTCGGTGGACGAGATGGCGCGGTCGTAGGCGGCATCGTCCACCGGATAGTTGCCGGTCACGGTCATGCCCAGCACCGCTTCCGGAATGCGCATGCCGCGCTCCTGGGTGAATTTACCGCGCGGCAGAATCTTGCCGCGCGCAACGCCGGTCAGATCGGGGATCAGGCATTCGATTTCAGTGACTCGTTTTTCATTGAGCCACTCGTCCATATCGGTGTAAGTAAAGTTTTCGCGGATTGCCATTTTTTGCTCCCAAAGGTTTTAACTGGCGCGTGCAAATGAGGCGCGCGCCGCCTTGCGTCCGTATGCGGGAGCAGCTAAGGGACGCCGTTTTGTTCGAGATACGCAGTGCAGGCCTTGCCGAAGGCAAGGAAGATCTTCATCGAATCGGGGTTGTCGGTGGCGCGCCACTCGGGATGCCATTGCACCGCCAGTGCGAAGCTGCGCGCATGGGCGACGCTGTACGCTTCCACCAGCCCATCGGGCGCCACGGCTTCCACGGCAAGGCCGGGAGCCAGTTTGGCTATTCCCTGTCCATGCAGGGAGTTGACCTGGATTTCGGCGGCGTTGCCGAGAATTTCGGCCAGGATGCCGCCACGGGTCAAACGGATAGCATGCGCGGGGCCGTACTGCACTTCCAGCGCATCCTCAGGCCGGTCGCGGTGATCGAGCATGCCAGGCACTTCCTGCACCGCCTGATGCAGGGTGCCGCCCAGCGCCACATTCATTTCCTGGAAGCCGCGGCAAATGCCAAGTATCGGAATGCCGCGTTCCAGCGCGGCGCGGATCAGCGGCAAGGTGGTAGCATCGCGCGCGGTATCGAGCGGCAGCGCGGTATCGAGGATGGCCTGGCCGTACAGGTCCGCATGCACATTCGATGCGGAACCGGTCAACATCACGCCATCGGCCACATCGAGCACGGCTTCCATATCGGCCAGCTCGCCCAAGGCCGGCAATACCAGGGGCATGCAGCGCGCGCCAAGGACGACGGCGTTGACATACTTGTGCTGCGCAGCGTGATTGGGATGCTCGCCAATCAGCCGGGTGCAGGCTGGAACAATGACGATGGGACGGCGCATGAATATCCACCTTGCTAAAGGGTGTTTAAGTCAATTTATCACAATTTCGACTATCATTGGCTTACTGTTAAACCGTATCACCTTCCAATGCACCTATTCCCAACAGCGCCATGAAGAATCTGCCATGGCGTGAATTTTTCGCCCTTGTTATCAGCATCGGCGTGGTCGGCCTCGGATTGGGCGCCACGATTCCTCTTACCGCCTTGACGCTGGACCAGCGCGGCGCCGGCACGCATGTCATCGGCATCGTCACGGCCATCAGTGCGCTCGGCATTCTTGCCTCGGCGCCTTTCGTGACGGGCTGGGTGGCCCGCTTCGGGCCGCGCCGCATGATGATCGCGTCGGTCTGGGTTGCCGCGCTGACGACGGCGCTGATGCAGGTCACCGACAATATCTATGCCTGGAGCGTGCTGCGCTTTCTCTTCGGCGGCGTGATGGGCGTGCTGTTCACACTGGGCGAAGCGTGGGTCAACCGCATCGCGCCCGACAATTCGCGGGGCCGCGTGGTGGCGATTTATGCCACCAGTTTCACGCTGTTCCAGCTGACCGGCCCCGCGCTGGTGGCGGCGGTGCAGGGCAAGATCACTTATAGCTTCGCTGCCTGCGGCCTGCTCTTCCTCGGCGCCTTGCCGGGACTGGCACTGCTGAACGGCGACAATCCCGCCGCCGATGAGGAAGAGGAAGAGCACAGCCGCTGGCAAAGCGTGCTGCCGAAAATGCCGATGATCTTGCTGGGCGCGGCTTTCTTCGCACTGTTCGATACGTTGATCCTGAGCTTCCTGCCGGTGTATGCGATGCGTCAGGGCATAGTCATGGAGCTGGCGCTGCTTTCGGCCACCGTGGTGCTGGTGGGCGACACCGTGCTGCAATTCGCCATGGGCTGGCTGGCCGACCATTTCGGCCGCTGGCGCGTGCATGTGGCTTGCGGCATTGCTGTCTGCCTGCTGCTGCCCTTGCTGCCGCTGGCGGCGCGCCATCCCTGGCTGTGGTGGACGGTGCTGGTGGTGCTGGGCGCGGCGGCGGGCGCCATTTATATGCTGGCGCTGGTCGCCTGCGGCGAGCGTTTCAGCGGCGGCGCATTGACCACGGCCAGCGCGCTGGTGAATGTGGGTTGGGGCGCGGCCAGCGCCGGCGGACCGCTGCTCACCGGTGCGCTGATGCAGAACGTGGGCATCAACGCCTTGCCCGGCGTGCTGTTCGGCGGCTGCGCGATCTTCCTGCTCAGCGCAGCATGGGAGGCGTGGCGCGAGCGCAAGGCGGCCAAGGCTTAAGCCGCATCAGGATTCGGCGGCGGCTTCGGCCAGGGTTTCGGCCAGCAGTTTTTTCAGCTCCGGTACACAGGAACCGCAGTTGCCGCCGGCCTTCACGCAAGCCGTGACTTGCGCCACCGATTTCAAATCCTTCTCGCGGATCGCGCCGCAAATCGTATTGCGGCCCACGCCGAAGCAGGAGCAAACGGTGGGGCCGGCATCTTCTCCCTGCGCGATGGCGCGGCCAGCGAGCAGGCCGGCGCGGTCGGCATCGTCCAGCATCTGCTTACCGAACAAGCCCGCCAGCCAGCTGCGCGCAGGTAGGTCGGGACGCGACGAGACAAAGATGCATTGCTCGATGCGGTCCTCAACCATATGCACGGCGCGGTACATGCCTTCGCTGCGGTCGGCGTATTCCAGCCAGTCGGCATCTTCTCTTTCCACACCAAGCAAGGACCTGGCCCACAGGCCGAAATCTTCGATGATATTGCGGCCAGCCAGCTCGTAGCGCGCAAAGCCCCTGCCCTGGGCGCGCGTCCAATGCGCCACGCTATCCAGATTTACATCGGCACGGCTCAGGATGAAGCCATGCCATTTCACGGGGAAGCGTTCGACGCGCACCGGCGTGTGCTTGAATTCCGGTTCACCGGAAACCGGGCATACGGCCGGATTCACCAGTGCGCCGACGCGGGCATCGGATGCGGTCTGTCCATTCCAGTGGATAGGAATAAAGACACTGCCGCGCGCAATGCCGCCGCCGTGCTGAACCCGCGCCACCATGGCGCCCCACTGCGTCGTGATGCGCGCCAGTTCGCCTTCGCGCACGCCGCTCAGCAAGGCATCCTGCGGGTGCATATCGACGAAGGATTCGGGAATATGCTCGGACAGTTTCGGCGCGCGGCCGGTGCGCGTCATCGTGTGCCACTGGTCGCGCACGCGGCCCGTGTTCAGCGCAAAGGGAAAATCCTCATCGCGTCCGTTGACGGGAAGACGCGGCACGGTGGCGACGAAACGCGCGCGGCCGTCGGGATGCGAAAAGCGGCCGTCGCCAAACAGCCTTGCACTGGCTTGTTGCGCTTCGCCCGCTGCGGTCAACGGCCATTGCACAGGCTCCAGGGCATCGTAAGCAGCGGCATCGAGCTTGGCCAGGCCACCGATATCCAGCACGCGGGGTAGCTGCTCCGGCGTATTGCGGAAGGCCGTCAAGCGCGCGTGCTCCGCGAAAACCTGCCGCGGGCTTTCGTAGTCGAATCCAGCATATCCCATGCGTTGCGCGAATTGCGCCAATATCCGCCAGTCGGCACGCGCTTCGCCGGGAGCCGGCAGGAAAGCGCGCTGGCGCGAAATGCGGCGCTCGGAATTGGTGACTGTGCCATCCTTCTCGCCCCAGCCCAGTGCGGGCAGCAGGACGTGGGCGAAGGCATTGGTGTCAGTATCCTGCACGATGTCGGATGCCACCACCAGCTCGCACTTCCGCAAGGCGCGCCGTGCCTGGTCCGCATCCGGCAGACTGACAATGGGATTGGTGGCGATGATCCATACCGCCTTGACGCGGCCCGCTTCAATGGCCTGGAACAGATCGACCGCCTTCAGCCCGGGCTTATCTGCAATGCGCGGAGAGGCCCAGAAAGTCTGCACGGCTTCGCGGTGCGCAACCTTGTCAATGTCCAAGTGGGCGGCCAGCATATTCGCCAGCCCGCCAACTTCCCGGCCGCCCATGGCGTTCGGCTGCCCGGTGATGGAGAACGGCCCCATGCCCGGCTTGCCGATGCGGCCCGTCAGCAGGTGGCAATTGATAATGCTGTTGGCCTTGTCCGTGCCGGCAGAGGATTGATTCACGCCCATGGAAAAGCCGGTAATCACCTTCCTTGTCGCGGCAAAGGATTCGTAAAAGTCCAGCAGATCGTCCAGATTCAGCTTGCAGGCCTTGGCCACCGCCTCCGGTTCCAGATCAGCGGCGGCCAGCGCCTCGTCCAGTCCCAGCGTATGTGCCGCCACAAAGGCCGTATCGACCGCGCCACGCTTGGCCAAGTAGCCGAGCAGGCCGTTGAACAGCCAGACATCGGTGCCCGGTTTGACCGGCAGATGCAGGTCGGCCAGCTCGCAAGTCGCGGTGCGGCGCGGATCGATCACCACCAGCTTGACGCCAGGCCGCTGCTCGCGGATGCGGGCGATGCGCTGGAACAGGATGGGGTGGCACCACGCCGCATTCGAGCCGACCAGCACAATCATATCGGCCAGTTCCAGATCGTCGTAGCAAACCGGCACCACATCCTCGCCAAAGGCGCGCTTGTGCGCCGCCACGGCGGAGGACATGCACAGCCGCGAATTGGTGTCGATATTGGCGCTGCCGATATAGCCTTTCATCAGCTTGTTGACGACGTAGTAGTCTTCCGTCAGCAATTGGCCGGATACGTAGAAGGCCACCGCATCCGGACCATGCTCGGCGATGATGGACTGCCATTTATCCGCCACCAGCCCCAGTGCTTCGTCCCACGACGCGCGGCGCAATGCGCCTTGCTCGCGCAACTGCGGATACAGCAAGCGTCCCTCAAGGCCAATGGTTTCGCCCAGTGCCGAGCCCTTCACGCACAGGCGCCCCGCATTGGCGGGATGATCGGCATCGCCCGCAATATCGAAACCGCCGTCGGCGCGCGGTGTGGCTTTCACGCCGCAGCCCACGCCGCAATAGGCGCATGTAGTGCGTACCGCCAAATGGTCCTGGGACAGGTTCACGATGATTCCCGCTTCACGCAGCCTGGGCGCACAGCGCCTGGCCAAACAATAAGTGGCTGCGCATCGAAGAGATATCGGTGCGTTTCTGGATCAGATCGAAATACCAGGGGCCATCCTGCACGTCGCCGTACAGCACCGCGCCCGCAATGCGGTTGCCGCGCAGGACCAGGCGCTTGTAGACGCCGCGCCGGGCATCGCGCAGCACCAGGTCCTCGCTGTCCTCACCGCCGATGAAGTCGCCCACCGAATACAGATCGACGCCGGTGACTTTCAGCCGCGTGGCGCACGCCTGCTGCACATAGCGGCGGTGCCCCGCTCCAGCCAGATGGGCGGCGCAGACACGCGCCTGTTCCCAGATCGGCGCGACCAGACCGAAAGTGGCGCTGCGGTGCTGCACGCATTCGCCCACGGCATACACGCGCGGGTCATAGGTCTGCAAGGTATCGTCCACCACGATGGCGCGTTCGCAGTGCAGACCGCATTGCTGGGCCAGCGCAATATTCGGACGCACGCCCGCCGCCATCACCACCAGATCGGCTGGAATTTCGCTGCCATCCTTGAAGCGCACGGCGCGTACCCGGCCCTCGCCCACGATCTCGCTGGTCTGCGCTTCCAGCATGAAGCGCAACCCCTTCCCTTCCAGCGCCCTTTGCAGCAGCTGGGCGGCGGGCTTGTCGAGCTGCTGGTTCATCAGTGCGTCGGTCACATGCACCACGGTCACGTCCATGCCCTGGCGCTGCAGGCCGTTGGCCGCCTCCAGTCCCAGCAAGCCGCCACCGATGACAACGGCGTGGCGATGATTGCGCGCCGCTTCCAGCATGGCTTCCACGTCCTGGATATCGCGGAAGGCGATCACGCCCGGCAGCTGGTGGCCCGGGACCGGGATGATGAAAGGCCGGGAGCCGGTGGCCAGCAGCAGGCGGTCGTAATGCACTTCGCGTCCGGAACGCGCACGCACCACGCGGCGCTTGCGGTCGATGCGCTCGACCGGATCGCCGGCATGCAGAGTGATGCCGTGGTGCTCGTACCATTCGCGGGTATTGAGCATGATGTCGTCCACCGTCTTTTCGCCCGCCAGCACGGGCGACAGCAGGATGCGGTTGTAATTGCCATGCGGTTCCGCGCCGAACACGGTAATGTCGTAGTGCCGCGGATCGAACTTCAGCAGTTCCTCCACCGTGCGCATGCCGGCCATGCCGTTGCCCACCACCACCAGCGCGGGTTTCATGCGCCGACCCAGACCTTTCCGCCATCGATGCGGGCCGGATAGGTCGGCACCGAATGCTCGGGCGCTTCCACGCATTCGCCGGTCTGCAGGTCGAAGTGATGTTTATAGATGGGCGAGGCAACCACGATGCGCTCTCCCAGATTGCCGATCAAGCCACGCGACAGCACGGCCGCATCGGAATTCGGATCGTAATTGCCGATGGCGAAAACGCGCTGCTCGCCGCTGGCATTCAGGCGGAACACAGCCACCTGCTCTCCTTGCAGCAGAGCGCAAACGCCGGTGTTCGGCACAATATCTTCCACTGCGCAGACGGCAGTCCAGGTTCCGGGTTGGGTATCGCGGTGCATATCGTTCTCCTTTTATGGGACAGTTCAAGCCTGCTTCATGATCGGGATGCGTTTGCGCTCTTCGATGGTGGCGGGACGGATCTGGCCGCGCTCCTCCATGAAGACCACGTTATTGTCTTTTTCCTCGCTGTTGACGAAGTGGCGGAAGCGCTGGCGCGTTTCGGGATTGGTGACGGCTTCTTTCCATTCGCAGGCATAGGTATCGACCACGCGCTGCATATCGGCTTCCATCTCGGCGACGATGCCCAGCTTGTCGCCGATGACCACGGACTTCAGATAATCCAGCCCGCCTTCCAGATTCTCGCGCCAGGTGCTGGTGCGCTGCAGGCGGTCGGCGGTGCGGCTGTAGAACATCAGGAAGCGGTCGATATAGCGCACCAGCGTAGCCTTATCCAGGTCGGCGGCGAACAGCTCGGCGTGGCGTGGCTTCATGCCGCCGTTGCCGCAAACGTAAAGGTTCCAGCCTTTTTCGGTGGCGATGATGCCGACGTCCTTGCCCTGCGCCTCGGCGCATTCGCGCGTGCAGCCGGATACGCCGAACTTGATCTTGTGCGGCGTGCGCAGGCCCTTGTAGCGGTTTTCCAGCTCGATCGCCAGGCCCACGCTGTCGTCCACGCCGTAACGGCACCAGGTCGAGCCGACGCAGGATTTCACGGTGCGCAGCGATTTTCCATAGGCGTGGCCGGTTTCAAAGCCCGCCGCGATCAGCTCTTCCCAGATCGAGGGCAACTGATCGACGCGCGCGCCGAACAGATCGACACGCTGGCCGCCGGTGATCTTGGTGTACAGGCCGTACTTCTTGGCGACCATGCCGACCGCGATCAAGCCATCGGCCGTGACTTCGCCGCCGGGCATGCGAGGCACAACGGAATAGGTGCCGTCCTTCTGGATATTGCCAAGAAAGTAGTCGTTCGAATCCTGCAGACTGGCGTGTTCCTTCTTCAGCACGAAATCGTTCCAGCAGGTGGCCAGGATGGAAGCGGCCAGTGGCTTGCAGATATCGCAGCCCAGGCCCTTGCCATGCTGGGCCAGCAGCGCATCGAAAGTCTTGATCTGGCCGACGCGGATCAGGTGGAACAGCTCCTGGCGCGAATAGGCGAAGTGCTCGCAGACGTGGTTGTTCACATCCATGCCCAGCTTCTTCATCTCAGCCTTCATGATCTGCGTCACCAGCGGCACGCAGCCGCCGCAGGACGTGCCGGCACCGGTGCATTTCTTCAGCGCGCCGATGCTGGTGGCGCCGCCCGCCACCGCCTCGCACAGCGCGCCTTTCGACACATCGTTGCAGGAGCAGATTTGCGCGGCGGCGGGCAAAGCTTCCACACCCAGGCCCGGCTTGGCCTTGCCGTCGGATTGCGGCAGGATCAGGAATTCAGGCGCTTCCGGCAGCTCGATCTTGTTCAGCATCATTTGCAGCAGCGAGCCGTATTCGCCCGCATCGCCCACCAGCACGCCGCCCAGCAGGTATTTGCCGCAGTCGGAGACGACGATCTTCTTGTACACCTGCTTGCGCTCGTCGGTGAACTGGTAGCTACGGCAGCCTTCGTGCTTGCCGTGCGGGTCGCCGATGCTGGCCACATCCACGCCCATCAGCTTCAATTTGGTGCTCATATCGGCGCCAGCAAAAACCGCCTGCTGGCCGGCGATATGCCGCGCCGCCACGCGCGCCATATCGTAACCGGGAGCGACCAGGCCAAAGACCTGGCCACTCCACTGCGCGCACTCACCAATCGCATACACATCCGGATCGGAAGTCAGACAAGCGTCATCGATGGCGATGCCACCGCGCGCGCCGATCTGCAGGCCGCATTCGCGGGCCAGATAGTCGCGCGGGCGGATGCCCGCCGAGAAAACGATCATATCGGTGTCGAGATGGCTGCCATCGGCGAAGTTCATGCGGTGCGTGCCGTTCTCGCCATCGACAATCTCCAGCGTGTTCTTGCCGGTATGGACGGTTACGCCCAGTTCCTCGATGCGGCTGCGCAGGATGCGGCCGCCGCCATCGTCCACCTGCACCGCCATCAGGCGCGGCGCGAATTCCACCACATGGGTTTCCAGCCGCATATCGCGCAAGGCCTTGGCGCATTCCAGGCCAAGCAGGCCGCCGCCGATCACCACGCCGCTGCGCGAGCGCTGGCCGCATTCCAGCATCGCTTCCAGATCCTCGATGGTGCGGTAGACGAAGCAGTCCCTGCGTTCCTTGCCCGGCAGCGGCGGCACGAAGGGGAAGGAGCCGGTGGCGAAGACCAGCTTGTCGTAAGCCAGCGTTTCGCCGCCGTTCGTCGTCACCGTCCTGGCTTCGCGGTCCACGGCCACGGCACGCGCATTCAGCTTGAGCACCATGTCCTTGCGTTCGAAGAAACCGGGTTTGACCAGCGACAGATCCTCGGCGCTTTTCCCGGCAAAGAACTCGGACAAATGCACGCGGTCATAAGCCGGACGCGGTTCCTCACACAACACCGTCACGTCCAACTGCTGTGCACCGCTATCCGCCAGGCATTCCAGGAATTTGTGGCCGACCATGCCATGGCCGATGACGACGATTTTCATTCCATTCTCCTTAAGCTGCGGCCTTGGCGATGGCCGGTTCTTCCGCTGCCGCACCGAAGCGGGCGGCGATCGCACACAGGGCCGAGGCGGCAACCAGCAGGCCGAGTATGCTCAGTGTTTGCTGGGTATCGCCCAGGCCTTTCATCAGGAAGCCCGCAGCCACCGCGCCCACATTGCCGCCCGCGCCGATGATGCCGGCCACGCCGCCCAGGGCACGCTTGTCCACGAAAGGCACCAGCGCGTATGTGGCACCGCAAGCCATATGGGTGAACAGGCCGAAGATCAGCATGGCGATCACGGCAAAGGCCACGCTCTCCGCATGCGAGAACCACAGCAAGCCCGCACCTTCGCCGATCATCATCACGAACAGCAGGGTGACGCGGCTATTCAGGCTGCCGCGCAGGGCGGCCTTGTCCGACAGCCAGCCGCCAAGAGCGCGCGCGAACAGCGCCAGCAGGCCGAAGCTGCCCGCCGCCATGCCCGCCTCTTTCAGGGACAGCTTGAAGTGATCGACGTAGTAGATAGCGGCGATGTTGTGGATGAAGATTTCCACGCCAAAGCAGGCGCCATAAGTCACGAACAGCAGCCACACACGATAGTTCGATGCGGCCAGACGGAAACTGGCCCAGCCGCCCTTCTTGCCGCTTTCCAGCTCCACGCCGGCAGCGCGCAGTTCCGCGTAATTTCCTTCCGGGCAGTCCTGCGTAAAGCGGTAATAGACGAAGGCCATGACCAGCATCAGCACGCCCGGCACGATCAGCGCGGCGCGCCAGCCCATGGTCTCGTTCACGCCCAGCATGACCACGGCCGCCATCAGCAGCGGCATCAGCGCCTGCGCCACGCCGCCGCCCGCGTTGCCCCATCCCGCTGCCGCCGCGTTGGCGGTGCCGACGATGCGCGGCGCGAACATCACCGAGGTGTGGTACTGGGTGATGACGAAGCTGGCGCCCACCGCGCCGATCAGCAGGCGGAAGAAGAGAAAGCCTTCATAGGTCTGCGCCGCCGCCACGCCCAGCACCGGGATGGAACCCAGCAGCAGCAAGCCGGTATAGGTTTTGCGCGGGCCATAACGGTCGCACAGCGGGCCGACCAGCAGGCGTACCACGATGGTGATGGCGACGGCGGCGATATTGATATTGGCGATCTGCGCCGGCGTCAGCCCGAATTCGCCTTTGATGACGGGCATCAGCGGCGCGCAGGCAAACCACGCGAAGAAGCAGATGAAGAAGGCCATCCAGGTCAGATGGAAGGCGCGCATTTGCGGCGTGTGGAAGGTAAAGAGGTCGATGCTGCTTGCTTTGCTGGCCATTTTTTTATCCCTGTTCAGAAAACAAAAAGGCGTCCGCGCAGCAGGTCGAAAAACCTTGCCAAGCGGACGCCGTTGTCCTGCCGGTCCTTCGTTAGACCGGCGCATATGTTGGGGAGGATCGCCATTGACCCTTGCCTACCTCTTTGCAAAAGCCGTGCCAGCAGCGAACGAACGTGCTTTCAGAGGGAGGCGGCGATTTTTCCGCTACAGCGGCGGCGCGTTCAGCGCCCGGAATGACTTATCGCGGTGCAGACCTGCCCATAAATGGTGCAGCGCAGCGTTGCCGAGCACGCATGCCCTTCAGCCGGCGCTCAAAGGGAAACTGGCCGCGTAGCGCGCCGGATCGCTGCCGTCCCACACCGTACCGTCCATCAGCGTTGAGCAGCGCAGCATGGCCATGGGCGCTGCCACCTCGGCCATCTCGGCCGCCTCGCGGTAGAGCGCCAGGCGCTGCACCGACTGCGCCACGGCGAGGTAATCGGGTTCCGTCTTGAGCAAGCCCCAGCGGCGGAACTGGGTCATGAACCACATGCCGTCCGAGAGATATGGCAGGTTGGCCGCGCCCTCCTGGTGGAAGTGCAGGCAGTTCGCATCTTCCCAGCGCTGGCCCATGCCATTGTCGTAATGGCCGAGAATGCGCTCGCAGATCGCCTCCTTGCTGGTGTTGACGTAGTGCGGAGCGGCGATGATTTCGGCCATGGCCATGCGGTTGGCGGCGCTGGCGTCGATCCAGCGGCTGGCTTCCAGCACGGCGGCCACCATGGCGCGGCAGGTATTGGGGTTGGCCTGGACAAAGTCGACGCTGGCGGCCAGCACCTTCTCCGGATGGTTCGGCCAGATCTGCTGGCTGGTGGCGATGGTGACGCCCACCCCATCCATCATGGCGCGCTGGTTCCATGGCTCCCCGGCGCAAAAGCCGTCGATATGGCCGCCCGCCAGATTGGCCACCATCTGCGCGGGCGGAATGGTAATGGTGCGCGCATCGCGCTGCGGATGGATGCCGTTCGCCGCCAGCCAGTAGTAGAGCCACATGGCATGGGTGCCGGTGGGGAAGGTCTGGGCGAAACTGAAGCGGCGCGCGCTGGAACGCATCAGCTGCGCCAGCGTGGCGCCATCCACGGCGCCCTGCCGCGCCAGGGCGGACGACAGGGTGATGGCCTGGCCATTGCGGTTCAGGTTCATCAGCACCGCCATATCCTTGCGCGGCGATCCGATGCCGAGCTGGGTGCCGTACACCATGCCATATAGTGCGTGGGCCGCATCCAGCTCGCCGCCGAGCAGCTTATCGCGCACTGCCGACCAGGACGATTCCTTGCGCGGCACGATGCGGATGCCGTATTTGCGGTCGAAGCCCAGCACGGCGGCCATGACGACGGAGGCGCAATCGCTGAGCGGATTGAAGCCGATGCGGACAGTCTCTTTCTCTGCTTGTATTTTCTGCATAATGATTCCAGCGTGGCGGGCGCACCAAATGCGTGCACGCCTCAGCCCAGCAAATCCTCCACGTCGAGAATACGCTGGGCCACTTCCGCCAGCTTCAGGTTCTTGTTCATCGCCAGCGTGCGCAGCTTCTGGTATGCCTGCTCCTCGCTCAGCCCATGGCGCAGCATGAGCAAGCCCTTGGCGCGGTCGATCACCTTGCGCTCGGCCAGCTTGTGCCGGGTGCTTTCCAGTTCGTCGCGCAGCTTCTGCTCATGGCGGAAGCGTGCCAGCGCCACATTCAGCACCGGCTTGATGCGCTCCGCCTGCAGGCCGGCCACGATATAGGCGCTGACGCCCGCTTCCAGCGCGGCTTCCATGGCCGCCGTATCCTCATCTTCGGTGAACATGACGATGGGGCGGCGCTCGTCGCGCGTGGCGAGCACGATGTGTTCGAGCACGTCGCGCGCATCCGATTCGGCGTCGATGATGATCATATCGGGCTGCAGCCGCGCAATCTGTTCGGGCAGGTGCAGGTCGGCCGGCAGCGAGGCGATGATCTGGTAGCCGGCCTCCTTCAAGCCCGCATGCAGGGCGTGCGCGCGCAGCGAAGCCTCGCTTTCGGCGGGCGGATGGATGACGAGGATGCGTAGATGGCGGCTCATGCTTCGAATTGAGCAAGAAGCGCGCCAGCTATCGGGGATGGGCTAGCGCTGCATGCCCCAGCGCCGCACGGTGACGCGCTCCAGCGTGGCGAAGACGAGGTTCTCGGCCAGCAGGCCAATCAGGATGACGGCGGCCAGTCCGGCGAACACCTTGTCGGTATACAGCTCGTTGCGGTTCTGGAAGATATACCAGCCCAAGCCGCCCTGCCCCGCCGACGCGCCGAAGATCAGCTCCGCCGCGATCAGGGTGCGCCAGGCAAAGGCCCAGCTGATTTTCAGGCCGGACAGGATGCTCGGCGCGGCGGCCGGAATCAGAATCTGCACCACAAAGGGAAGACCGCGCAAGCCATAATTACGGCCCGCCATACGCAGGGTTTCCGGCACGCTCTGGAAGCCGCTGCCGGTGGCCAGCGCCAGCGGCCAAAGCACGGCGTGGATCAGCACAAAGGACAGGCTGGCCTGGCCCAGCCCCAGCCACAGCATGGCCAACGGCAGCAGGGCGATGGCGGGCAGGGGATTGAACATTGCGACCAGGGTTTCCAGCAGGTCGCGGCCGAAGCGGGTGGACACGGCCAGCGCCGTCAGCAGGAAGGCGGCCAGTACGCCCGCCAGATAGCCTTTCAGCAGGGCCGCCAGCGACACGCTGACTTTAGCCAGCAGCTCGCCGGAGGCAAGTCCGCCAGCAAAGGCATGCGCGGTTTGCAGAAAGCTGGGCAGCATCAGATCGTTGTTCTGCCAGCGCGCGCCCAGTTCCCAGACGAGGGCCAGCGCCAGCAGCAGCAGCAGCAAGCCTTTGCGCAGCCAGGCCTGGCGTCCGGCCCATTGCAACACGTCGCTGCCGCTGCGCCGCCATGTGCGGTTCGCCGCCGCGGCTTCCACCTCTGGCTTTGGTTCCGGCGCGGACGACGCAGCCTCTTGCGGGCGGCCTGGCAGCTGCACCAGCCATGGCAAAACAAGAGGATATTCCAGCTCGGGACGGATCGGCGGGTCGAATAATGGGGCGCTCATGCCTGCCTCGCAGTCTCGGAAGCGGTGGTAGCCGGGGTACGCGCCGCGCCTTGCGCAGCCGGAGGCGGCGCTGCTTCATGGGCAGCGGCATCGGCGCCAAACAGGAGCTTGTGGATGCGCTGGCTGGCGGCCTGGAATTCGGCGCTGCCCGCGCTGTTCAAATCAAACTGGTGGCTGTTGATCTCGGCCCGCACCCGGCCCGGATGCGGCGACAGCAGCAGGATGCGGTTGCCCACCACCAGCGCCTCCTCGATCGAATGGGTGACAAAGAGCAGCGTGAAGCGCGCCTCTTCCCACAAGCGGCCCAGCTCTTCCTGCATCTTGCGCCGGGTCAGCGCGTCGAGGGCTGCGAAGGGCTCGTCCATCAGCAGCACTTCCGGCTCCATGGCCAGGGCGCGCGCAATCGCCACGCGCTGCTTCATGCCGCCGGACAACGTGTGCGGATAGGCATCGGCAAAGCCGTCCAGGCCCACCTTGGCGATCCAGTGCAGGGCGCGTTCCTCGGCTTCGTGGCGCTTGGCGCAGCCCGAAGCCAGCAAGGGGAACATCACGTTCTGCTTCACCGTCTTCCACGGCGGCAACTGGTCGAATTCCTGGAACACGGCCATGCGCTGCGGCCCCGGTCCGCGCACCACCTGGCCGCCGACGCTGATGCTGCCTGCGGCCGGCGCCACAAAGCCGCCTGCTGCCTTCAGCAGCGAGGATTTGCCGCAGCCGGAAGGCCCAAGCAGCACAAAGCGGTCGCCGCCATATATTTCGAAGCTGACGCTGTCGGTAGCCCGCAGCACGCGGCCTTCGCTGCGGTATTCCAGTGTCACATTGCGCGCCCGCAGCAGCGGCTCGGCGATGCTGGATGGCGGCACCAGATGCAGGGCTTGCGCTGCCATCTCAGCCGCCCTGCCCGATCAGGGGATCGTCGAAGAAGTAATCCTTCCAGCTGGCCGGCTGGTTCTTGATCACGCCAACGCGATGCATGAACTGCGCCAGCACAAAGGTGTTCTGCGGTGCGATGCGGAACTGCACTTCGGGATTGCGGATGATCTTCAGCAGCAGGTCGCGGTCAATCTTTGTCTTGTTGGCGCGCTGGTAGATATCGGCTGCGCCTTCCGGATTCCTGTTCACATACTCGGCCGCTTCGGCCAGCGCCGCCGTGAAGGCGCGGTAAGTCTTGGGATTCTCGCTGCGGTATTTTTCAGTGGCGTACAAGACCGTCGAAGAAGTCGGGCCGCCCTGTACATCGTAGGATTTCAGTACGATGCGGGCATTCGGATTCTGCGCCAGCTCCTGTTCCTGATAAGGCGGCGTGGCGAAGTGGCCTGTGATTTCCGTACTTCCTGCAATGATGGCCGCCGTCGCATCGGGATGGGGCAGGGTTTGCGTGATCTTGTCCAGGCGCGCATATTCCTTGTCGCCCCACTGCTTGGCGGCCGCCATCTGCAGGATGCGCGCCTGTACCGACACCACGGCGGCGGGCAGGCCGATGCGGTCCTTGTCGGTGAAATCGGCAATCGTTTTGACCTTGGGGTTATTGCTGATCAGGTAGTAGGGGAAACTGCCCAGCGCCGCCACGCCGCGCACGTTCTGGCGGCCATTGGTGCGGTCCCATACCGTCAGCAGCGGCCCCACGCCCGCGCCGACGATATCGATAGCGCCGGACAGCAGCGCATCGTTGGCGGCGGCACCGCCGGAAAGCTGGGTCCATTCCACCTTGACGTCCACCCCGGCGCGCTTGCCGTGCTTCTCGATCAGCTTCTGGTCCTGCACCACGTTCAGCAGCAGATACACGATGCCGTACTGTTCGGCGATGCGGATGCGTCCTTCAGCCTGCGCCGCATTCGCGGCGAGAGCAAAGCCGAGGGCGGCCAGCGTGGTACGCAGCAGGATCTTCTTCATGCAGTCTCCAGAATCAATAAGGGCGGTCGCCTTCAATGGTGGTGCGGTACAGGGTGCGGCGCTGCTCGGGCGGGCAGCCGGTCGCCAGATGCATCAGCGAGCGGTTGTCCCAGAACAGCAGGTCATGCGGCTGCCAGCGGTGGCGGTAAATGTGTTCGGGCTTGACGCTGTGGGCAAACAGCTCCTGCAGCAGTTCGCGGCTTTCATCCTCGGGCAGGCCGAGAATGCGGGTGGTGAAATGTTCGCTGATAAAAAGTGCGCGGCGTCCCGTTTCGGGATGCACGCGCACCACAGGATGGCTTACGGGTAGGACTTCGTGAATCTGCTCCGGCGTGAGCGCCGGCCGCCAGGGACTGTGACGGCGCAGCTCCTCATAACGCGCCAGATAACTATGTTCGGCCCGCGCACCCTGCACGGCACGGCGCAACGCGACAGGCAGGGTGTCGTATGCCAGATGCATATTGGCGAATAGTGTGTCACCTCCTTTCGATGGCAGCTCCTGCGCATGCAATAAGGAACCCAGGCTGGGTTTCTCCTTGTACGACAGATCCGAGTGCCAGAACACACCCGCATCGCCCAATCCCGCCGGTTTGCCGTCCTTCAGGACATTCGATACCACCAGAACTTCCGGATGCCCCGACAACTGGAAGTTCCGCAGCACGTGGATCTGCAGCTGGCCAAAACGGCGGCTGAAATCGATCTGGTGCTGCGGCGTGATACGCTGCCCCCGGAACACCAGCAGGTGATGGTCCAGGTGGGTGGCATGAATCCGCAAGAAGTCCGTATCGCTGATCGGCTGGGACAAATCGAGGCCTGTAATTTCCGCACCCAGAGGAGCCTCCAGGATATGGATCTCGAAATCCGAATCAACGCTAAGGTCTTCAAAAAGAACGGCTGACATGATTGTGCGATGCGGGGGTTACTGGAGATTCCAGTCTAGGCCTGGCTTAACGTATTGAAAACGAATTCATTTTGATATTAATATGCGCTTTTCGATTCGGCGGAACGCGCATGAATACATCCTCTTCCCGGCTTCATCTGCTGCTGACGGCAGCCATGTTTGCAGTGCTGGCCTGGTCCGGCTTGGCGCCGTATGACCGCGCCACCTGGCTGATGGAAGTAGCGCCCGTCCTCATTGCCTTCCCGCTGATGCTGGCGACCTACCGCCGCTTTCCGCTGACTGATCTGCTGTATGTGCTGATCCTGCTGCACGCGATCGTGCTGATGGTGGGCGGCGCCTACACCTATGCACGCGTGCCTTTCGGCTTCGATCTGCAGCAGTGGCTGGGACTGGGCCGCAATCCTTACGACAAGATCGGCCACTTCTTTCAGGGCTTCGTGCCGGCCCTGGTGGCGCGCGAGATCCTGTTGCGCGGGCGGCATATCGCGGGCCGCAAGATGCTGGCCTTTGTGGTGGTGTGCATTGTTCTGGCGATCAGCGCCACGTATGAGCTGATCGAGTGGGGCGCGGCGGTCGCCATGGGCCAGGGCGCGGATGAATTCCTCGGCACGCAAGGCGATCCATGGGACGCGCAATCGGATATGTTCACCGCCCTGATCGGCAGCATTGCTGCCCTGCTCCTGCTGACACGCTGGCAGGACAGGCAGATCGCCACCATCGCCCCTTAATCCATGCCGCCCCGTGCCAGGCGTTGCGCGGTGCGCAAGGCGGCAATAATGGCGGACAGCGCCAGCTCCCTCGCCTGCGCATCCGGCACGCGCAGCGCGTAAGCAGGATGGTAGGTGGCGATGACCCAGCGCTCGTCGTGCCACACCGGCTGGTGCAAGAAATCCTTCAGGTTGACACGGCCATCCTGCAGGATCGATTTGAGCGCGGTGCTGCCCAGCGCGACCACTACGGCAGGGCCGACCTGTGCCAACTCCTCTTCCAGCCAGTAGTGACAGGCGAGAACTTCGCGCTGGGCAGGCGTCTTATGCAGGCGGCGCTTGCCGCGCAACTCCCATTTGAAATGCTTGACCGCGCTGGTGATGTAGACCTCGCGCCGGTCCATGCCAGCCTGTTTCATGGCGCCTGACAGCACCTCGCCGGCCGGGCCGACGAAAGGCTTGCCGGCCAGGTCTTCCTGATCGCCGGGCTGCTCGCCCACCAGCATGATTTTGGCGTGGCGCGGACCTTGTCCCGCCACGGCCTGCGTGGCGTGCTGCCACAGCTCGCAGCGGCGGCACTCATCCAGGGTGCGCGGCTGTTCCCGTGCGGGCTGCGCCAGTTCCGCGCTGATCGGAATCGTCGTGCCGCTGCGGCGGCCAACCGCCTTGCTCTGGCCCGTGCTGCGCGCACCGGCGGCGGCTTGCGTGACCATCTCCGGCACCATGGCCGCCTCCGGCAAGTGTTTCCAGAAGCGGGTGGTGATATGGCTGTGCATCAGGTCCGCATTCAGGCGCGCCGGATTGAAGATGCTGCGGTAGTAAGTCAGCCATAGCGCTTCACCTTCGTCCTCGATGTCGGCGGGACCACGCAACAGCGCTGCGGTGTAGTGCAGTTGCGCGCCGTCCCACAGCACCGTGGCATCGGGCGTGGCGATCATCCAGCTGATGCGTCCCATGCGGCGCACAAAGTGCTGCGCGACCTGAGGCAGAACATCGTGCGCGGGTTCGAACCAGCCGATGAAACGCGGCGCACCTTTCTCTTCGGGGCGTTCGCGGAAGCGCAGGTAGGCGTGCATATCATGCTCTTCGCGGCGCACGGCCTTTGCCATGGCTTGCAAGCGCGCGCCATCGTCGTCGGCCATCGACAATACCTCCTGTTCGCCGCGCTGCCAGCGCCACAGCACGCGGTAGAGAAAAGCCCAGCGGTCGGCCGCGCGGAAGCAGGCGGCGCACTCCAGCATGTCCATCAGCCCGCGCGGTATGCGCAAAGCCAGCGCGGCATGCGGCGCGCTTTCCGCGCCGGCATCATTGGTTGCGGCGGCCGCGTCACCGAGAACATTACTCAGCAGATCGGCATCGCCGGCATGCTGCATCCATTGTATGGATTCAGGCGGCACGCGGCGCACGATCAGGCGGCGCGCCGCCTCCCGCCATTCGGCAAAATCGCGCGCCAGCACAGGGCCGGTCGGCCAGTCCGTGGCGGGCACGGCCTCGCTCATGCCGCCTGCAATTCCGGCCAAAGCGCGAGCTGCTGCTGGCGCTCTGCCATGGCGCGGCGCAAGGTCTCGGAAGACGTGGTGTCGCGCGCGGGCGTGTAGTCGGCGGTGATGATGAAGGGCGCCGCCTTCTTCATGCTGCAGCGCAGGCGCGACAGGTCGGCATAGCGCACGCGCCGCAGGCGGCGCAGCTCGACAATGCGTTTGGCGTTGAGCAGGCCGATGCCGGGCACGCGCGCAATCATCGCCAGGTCGGCGCGGTTCAGGTCGAGCGGGAAGTGCTGGCGGTTGGCCAGCGCCCAGGCCAGCTTGGGATCGATATCGAGCGCCAGATTGCCCGGCTGCGGCAGCAGCTCGCTGACCTGGAAGCCATAGCCGCGCAACAGAAAGTCGGCCTGGTACAAGCGGTGTTCGCGCAGCAGCGGGGGCGGTGCCAGCGGCACGCTTTTGGGACTGTGCGGGATGGGGCTGAAGGCCGAATAATAGACGCGCTTGAGTTTATAACTGCCGTACAGGGTTGCGGCTGTGCTGAGAATGCGCTGGTCGTCGCTGGCGTCAGCGCCGACGATCATCTGCGTGCTTTGTCCGGCCGGGGCGAAGCGCGGCGCTTTCGGCTCATCCGCTTTTTCATCGAGCTTGAGGCGGATCGCGCCCATCGCCAGCTTGATGGTATGCACGCTCTTTTCCGGCGCCAGTCGCTCGATGCTGCTCTGGGTCGGCAGTTCGATATTCACGCTGAGCCGGTCGGCGTAGCGGCCCGCTGCCGCGATCAGGGCCGGATCGGCATCGGGAATCGTCTTCAGGTGGATATAGCCGCGGAAGCGGTGCACTTCGCGCAGTTCGCGCGCGATCGTCACCAGTTGTTCCATCGTGTAGTCAGCCGACTGGATGATGCCGGAGCTGAGGAACAGCCCCTCGATGTAATTGCGCAGGTAGAAATCGACGGTCAGCTTGACCACTTCCTGCACGGTGAAGCGGGCGCGCGGCACGTTCGAGGTGCGCCGGTTCACGCAGTACTGGCAGTCGTAGATGCAGAAATTGGTGAGCAGGATTTTCAGCAGGGAGACGCAGCGGCCGTCCGGCGTGTAGCTGTGGCAGATGCCCATGCCATTGGTGGCGCCGATGCCGTCCTTGCCTGCGGACGAGCGCTTGGGCGCGGCGCTGCTGGCGCAGGATGCGTCGTATTTGGCCGCATCGGCCAGGATCTCCAGCTTGTCTGTCAACTCCATGACGCCGCCCATAACTGTACATACATACAGCATATCTGAAGCAGCGCCAGGAGTCAGGCTTTTACATCAGGTGGCTGGCACTTCGTAGTGCGCCAGGCGGCTGCGCACGCGGGCCGCCAGGTCGGTCGGGCCGCTGACGGTCATTTCCAGATCGTGCAGGTGGCCGTCCTTCAAGCCATACACCCAGCCATGCACACTCAGTTCCTGGCCGCGGTCCCAGGCGTCCTGCACGATAGTGGTCTGGCACACATTCACCACCTGCTCCACCACGTTCAGTTCGCACAAGCGTTCGCTGCGCTTAGGCGTTTCCAGCACGTCGCCCAGATAGCGCTCATGCTTCTGCGCCACGTCCTGCACATGGCGCAGCCAATTGTCGGCCAGGCCCACGCGGCCGCCGGTCAGGGCGGCGTGTACGCCTTTGCAGCCGTAGTGGCCGACGATCATCACATGCTTCACCTTCAGCACGTCGATGGCAAACTGCAGCACGGACAGGCAGTTCAGGTCCGAGTGCACCACCACATTGGCGATATTACGGTGGACGAACACATCGCCCGGCGCGAGGCCCAGCAGTTCGTTCGCCGGCACGCGGCTGTCGGAGCAACCGATCCACAGGTATTCCGGGGAGGCTTGCTGCTCCAGGCGCTTGAAAAAGTCGGGATCGCGGGCGACCATGGAGTCGGCCCAGCGGCGGTTGTTGTTGAGCAGTTCCTGCAGGGCTGCAGGGCTCTTGATTGCTTCGCTCATTGATGCTCCTATCGTAGCAAGACCGCCGTACCATCGGGATGATGGCGGCGGTCCGTTAGGCAGGCCGCGCCGGGGCGCCCGGCGCGGAGAAAGGTGATGCTATCTTACTCGAAGAAGTCCTTGACCTTGTCTTTCCAGGTCTTGGTCTGCGGGCTGTGCTTGGAACCGCCTTCCACCGTGGAACGGTCGAATTCGCGCAACAGCTCTTTTTGTTTTTCCGTCAGCTTGACCGGGGTTTCCACGGCCACGTGGCAGAACAGGTCGCCCGGATAACCGGAACGCACACCCTTGATGCCCTTGCCTTTCAGGCGGAAAGTCTTGCCCGACTGGGTGCCTTCCGGCACGGTGAAGGACACCTTGCCATCCAGGGTCGGCACTTCGATCTCGCCGCCCAGCGCCGCCTTGGCGAAGGAGATCGGCATCTCGCAATGCAGGTCGTCGCCTTCGCGCTGGAACACCGGGTGCGCCTTGATGTGGATTTCCACATACAGGTCGCCGGGCGGGCCGCCGTTGGTGCCTGGCTCGCCGTTGCCGGTGGAACGGATGCGCATGCCGTTGTCGATGCCGACCGGGATCTTCACTTCCAGCGTCTTGTTGCGCTTGATGCGGCCCGCACCGGCGCACGATGGGCATGGCTCGGGAATGATCTTGCCGGTGCCATGGCATTTCGGGCAGGTCTGCTGGATGCTGAAGAAGCCCTGCTGCATGCGGACCTGGCCGTGGCCGCCGCACGTGCCGCAGGTGGTCGGCGAGGTACCCGGCTTGGCGCCGGAACCGTGGCAGGTGTCGCACTTGTCCCAGGACGGCACGCGGATCGTGGTGTCGAAGCCGTGCGCCGCCTGTTCCAGCGTGATTTCCAGGTTGTAGCGCAGATCGGCGCCGCGATACACCTGCGGGCCGGAGCTGCGGCGGCCGCCGCCGCCGAAAATGTCGCCGAAGATATCGCCAAAGGCGTCGCCGAAACCGCCGGCGCCGAAGCCGCCGCCACCGCCGCCCATATTCGGGTCCACGCCGGCATGACCATAGCGGTCATAGGCCTCGCGCTTCTCCGGATTGGTCAGCATCTCATAGGCTTCCTTGACTTCCTTGAACTTCTCTTCCGCCTCTTTATTGTCCGGATTGCGGTCCGGATGATATTTCATCGCTAGCTTGCGATAGGCTTTCTTGATTTCGTCTTCCGACGAATTCTTGGCGACCCCGAGGATCTCGTAAAAATCACGCTTTGCCATCTTGTAGGCACCTTGCTTTTACTGATGTACCGATTATGCGAAAAAGCCGAGCAGGCACCGTCGGACGGACGCTCTGCTCGGCAGGTCCGGCGCGGCGGCGATGCGCCGCGCCTTACACTCGACCGAAGTGTGCGACGGCTTACTTGCTGTCTTTGACTTCCTTGAAGTCGGCGTCGACCACGTCGTCCTGCTGTGGCTTGGCTTCGGCGCCGCCAGCTTGCTGCTGCTGTGCACCTTCCGCGCCGCCGGCGGCAGCTTGCTGCGCCTGCATGTCAGCGTACATCTTCTCGCCCAGCTTCTGCGAAGCGGTCGACAGGGCAGCCACCTTGGCGTCGATCTCGGCCTTGTCGCCGGTTTTCAGCGACGCTTCCAGCTCGGTGATGGCCGCTTCGATCTTCTCTTTCTCGCCGCCTTCCAGCTTGTCGCCGTATTCGGTCAGCGATTTGCGGGTCGAGTGCACCAGGGCGTCGGCCTGGTTGCGCGACTCGGCCAGCTCTTTCAGCTTCTTGTCTTCTTCGGCGTTCAGCTCGGCGTCCTTCACCATCTTCTGGATTTCATCTTCCGACAGGCCGGAGTTGGCCTTGATGGTGATCTTGTTTTCCTTGCCGGTGGCCTTGTCTTTCGCGCCCACGTGCAGAATGCCGTTGGCGTCGATGTCGAAGGTCACTTCGATCTGCGGGGTGCCGCGCGCTGCCGGCGGGATGCCTTCCAGATTGAATTCGCCCAGGGCCTTGTTGCCGGCGGCGATTTCACGCTCGCCCTGATACACCTTGATGGTCACGGCCGGCTGGTTGTCGTCAGCGGTGGAGAACACTTGCGAGAACTTGGTAGGAATCGTGGTGTTCTTGTGGATCATCTTGGTCATCACGCCACCCAGGGTCTCGATGCCCAGCGACAGCGGGGTCACGTCCAGCAGCAGCAGGTCCTTGCGCTCGCCCGACAGCACTGCGCCCTGGATCGCGGCGCCCACGGCCACGGCTTCGTCAGGGTTCACGTCCTTGCGTGGATCCTTGCCGAAGAACTCTTTCACTTTTTCCTGCACCTTCGGCATACGGGTCATGCCGCCGACCAGGATGATGTCGTCGATGTCGGACACTTTCACGCCGGCGTCCTTGATGGCGGTGCGGCATGGCTCGATGGTCTTGGCGATCAGTTCCTCAACCAGGGACTCCAGCTTGGCACGGGTCATCTTCAGGTTCAGGTGGACCGGCGCGCCGTTGGCCATGGCGATGTACGGCTCGTTGATCTCGGTCTGGGCGGATGAGGACAGCTCGATCTTCGCGCGCTCGGCCGAAGCCTTGATGCGCTGCAGGGCGATCGGGTCTTTTTTCAGGTCCAGGCCGTTGATCTTCTTGAATTCGTCGATGATGTAGTCGATCACGCGCTGGTCGAAGTCTTCACCGCCGAGGAAGGTGTCGCCGTTGGTCGACAGCACTTCGAACTGCTTCTCGCCGTCCACGTCGGCGATCTCGATGATGGACACGTCGAAGGTGCCGCCGCCCAGGTCATACACGGCGATCTTGCGGTCGCCCTTGTCGGTCTTGTCCAGGCCGAAAGCCAGGGCCGCCGCGGTTGGTTCGTTGATGATGCGCTTTACGTCCAGACCGGCGATGCGGCCGGCGTCCTTGGTCGCCTGGCGCTGCGAGTCGTTGAAGTAAGCCGGCACGGTGATCACGGCTTCGGTGACTTCTTCACCGAGGTAGTCTTCTGCCGTTTTCTTCATTTTGCGCAGCACTTCCGCAGAAATCTGCGGTGGGGCCAGCTTCTTGTCGCGCACGCCGATCCAGGCGTCGCCGTTGTCGGCCTTGGCGATCTCGTAAGGCATCAGCGAGATGTCCTTCTGTACTTCTTTTTCTTCAAACTTGCGGCCGATCAGGCGCTTCACCGCGAACAGGGTGTTCTTCGGGTTGGTGACGGCCTGGCGTTTGGCTGGCGCGCCGACCAGGATTTCACCGTCTTCCTGGTACGCAATGATCGACGGCGTGGTACGCGCGCCTTCGGCGTTCTCGATCACTTTCGGGGTGCCGTTTTCCATGATGGAAACGCAGGAGTTGGTGGTCCCCAAGTCAATACCGATGATTTTGCCCATGATTTATTCTTCCTATTTACTAAAGTTTCAGATAGTTCTTATATGTGGAAAAGCTGTATCGTTTTCAAGTGCTCAAACAAGCGGCATTATTTCGGCTGAGCGGCCGTGACGATGGCCGGACGCAGCAGGCGGTCGGCAATCATATAGCCTTTTTGCAATACAGCAACAACCGTATTGGCTTCCTGATCGGCCGGCACGACGGCCACGGCCTGGTGGCGGTTCGGGTCGAGTTTTTCGCCCTGGGCCGGCATGATTTCGATCAGACGGTTCTTTTCGAAGGCGGAATTGAGCTGTTTCAGCGTCATTTCCACGCCTTCCTTCAGCGATTCCAGGGTCGGCGCCTCGACTTTCAGGGCCATTTCCAGGCTGTCCTTGACCGGCACCATGGCTTCGGCAAAGCTTTCCACGGCGAATTTGTGCGCTTTCGCCACATCTTCCTGGGCGCGGCGGCGGATATTGTCGGCCTCAGCCTTGGCGCGCATGAAGGCGTCCTGCATCTCGGCGATGCGCGCTTCGGCGCTGGCCAGTTGCTCTTCCAGACTTGGAACGGCAGGTTCAGCTGGTGCCGCCGGCTGGGCCTGCACCGGCTCCGCCTCTTGATTAGGCACGGCCTGATTTTCCTGATCTTGCATCTAAAAGACTCCTACTATCGTGAATGTTAGTTTTTTGTCCGGATACCACTGGGCGGGAAATGGGGATCCTGCGCTGGTTTTCAAGAGCAGGCGGGGCCGCATGTAACGAGCAATTTACAATTTCGCAACATTCTCGACATAGGTTTTTGGCCCGCAGCGGCTAAGATGAAAACTGAACCGCGCTTTGGAAACCGCCATGAAACTGTCCCTCGTCACAGCCACCCTGCTCGCCTACATCGTGCTGGCGACGGCGTGGATCTGCTATACCGAACTGTTACCCTGACCGGGTATTGTAACAGGCTGGCACTCGTCACCGGCAAGTGCTGATTACGCCCGGCGCCCCGGCGGCGCCCGGTGCCAGGGCCGCTGGCGGCCCGCTGTCAGGCCTCGGCGCCCAGTTGCAGGGCGGCGGCGCGCGAGGCGTCCGCCGCTTTTTTGTGCAGCTCGCGCTGGGCCGCCGTCTGCAGGGTCGGCCAGCCGATGATGTGCTGCTCGGCAATTTCAGCCAGGGCCGCGATCCAGGCCGGCGCTTCGTTCAGGCAGGGGATGTAGTGGAATTCCTGGCCGCCGGCCGCCTCGAAGTCGGCGCGCACCTCCATGGCGATCTCTTCCAGCGTTTCCAGGCAATCGCTGGTGAAGCCAGGACAGATCACATCAAGGCGGCGCGCACCCTGGCGCGCCAGCGCCTGCACCGTCGGCGCTGTGTAGGGCTGCAGCCACTCAGCCTTGCCGAAGCGGGACTGGAAAGTGACCACATAATCGTCGGCACCCAGTTTGAGCCGGGCAGCCAGCAGGCGCGCCGTCTTCATGCACTCGCAATGGTAGGGGTCGCCCAGCAGCAGGGTGCGCTTGGGCACGCCGTGGAAGCTCATCACCAGTTTATCGGGACGGCCATGCTGCTCCCAGTGCGCCTCGATCGATTCGGCCAGCGCGCCGATATAGCCCTCATGCTCGTGATAATTGCGCACCAGGCGCAGTTCCGGCACGTTGCGGATGTGCTTATAGTGGGCGAACACCGCGTCATAGATGGAGGCCGTGGTCGTGCCCGAATACTGCGGATAGGCCGGCAGGATGACGATGCGCTCGCAGCCCTCGGCCTTGAGCTTGGCCAGCACCTCGGGCAGCGCAGGCGAGCCATAGCGCATGGCCATGGCCACCGTCAGCTCGCTGTGGCCGCGTTCGGCGAGCGCCTCGCTTAAAAGACGCGCCTGGGCCTGGGTATGGACTTTCAGCGGCGAACCCTCGCGCGTCCAGATCGACGCATACTTATGCGCCGACTGTCCCGAGCGGAAAGGCAGGATCGCCCCGTTCAGGATCAGCCACCAGAGTGCGCGCGGAATCTCCACCACGCGCGGATCCCACAAAAACTCGCGCAGATAGCGGCGCAGCGCGCCCCGGGATGGCGCATCCGGCGTCCCCAGATTAACGAGAACGACAGCGCTGCGAGAAGTGCTGCCATGGGCAAAAGGTGGCTCTTTAGCGAAAGACATAAAACCCGTCGAAGAAAGTCCAGGAAAGCCCGCCATTATAGTGCCCCACCCCACCGTTTGCGCCAAATCAAACAATGTCCCACCCTGGTGTCAGGCACGAAGGTCGGACATTTTTTGCGCTAGATCAAAGAATGTCCGACTCTAGTGCCTGACACCAGGGTGGGACATTGTTTGAGGTAGATCAAGAGGCGAGCAGTTCGCGGGCGTGCTGGCGGGTGGTGGCGGTGATTTCGAGGCCGCCGAGCATGCGGGCGACTTCTTCGACGCGGGCGGTGGCGTCGAGCACGTCGATGCGGGAGGCGGTTTTGCCATTGTCGAGCGTGCTCTTGGCGACCTGGAAGTGCTGGTTGGCCTGGCTGGCCACTTGCGGCAGATGGGTGACGCACAGGACTTGGCGTTCCTGGCCGAGCTTCTTCAGCAGGCGGCCCACCACTTCGGCCACGCCGCCGCCAATGCCGCTGTCGACTTCGTCGAAGATCAGGGTCGGGGTGGTGGTGGCTTTGGAAGTGATCACGGAAATGGCCAGCGAGATGCGGGCCAGCTCGCCGCCGGAGGCGACCTTGGCCAGCGGACGGGCAGCGACGCCGGCATGGCCGGCCACCATGAATTCGACTTGCTCGACGCCTTTGGCGCTCGGCTCGCCAGGATGCAGGGCGATTTCAAAGCGGCCGCCGGTCATGTTCAGCTCCTGCATGGCCTTGGTCACGGCGTCGCCCAGCTGGCGCGCGGCCACCGTGCGGGTTTGCGTGAGCTGGGCGGCGGCATCCAGGTACACGGCTTTGAGTTTTTCTTCCTGCTGGCGCAGGCCGTCGATGTCGCTGGCGTCGGCCAGTTGGCCGAGTTTGGTGCTGAGCTTGGCGTGCTCTTCCGGCAGCTCTTCGGGCGCGACGCGGAATTTGCGCGCGGTCGAGTGCAGCGCTTCCATGCGGGCGTCGACTGCGCGCAGGCGGTCGGGGTCGAGTTCGACGCGGTCGAGATAGGTGTTCAGGGCGTACACCGATTCCTGCAGCTGGATGCGGGCCGATTCGATCAGGTCGACCACGGGCTGCAGTTCGCCGTCGACGGCCACCAGCTTGCCCAGCTTCTGGTTCAGGGCCGAGAGCTGGGACACGATGGGCTGCTCGTCCGATTCGGAAATCACGGCCAGCGCCTCCTGCGCGCCTTCGAGCAGGCTGGCGGCGTGCGACAGGCGGCTGTGCTCATGGCTGATGTCGGCCCATTCGCCGGGCTTGGCGGCCAGCTTGTCGAGTTCGCCAACCTGCCATTCCAGGCGCTCGCGCTCGTACAGCACATTGGCGGCATTGGTTTCGAATTCTTCCAGCTGGCGCGCCAGCGCGCGCCAGGCCTTATAGGCCACGCTGACCTCGCGCACATTGGGCGCGGTGCCGGACTGGTTGTCGAGCAATTCGCGCTGGGCCTCGGTTTTCAGCAGGGACTGGTGGGCGTGCTGGCCGTGGATGTCGACCAGCAGGTCGCCCAATTCGCGCAGCTGGGCGGCGGTGGCGGCCACGCCGTTGATGAAGGCTTTCGAGCGGCCGGCATTGTCGATCACGCGGCGCAGCAGGGCGCCGCCTTCGTCGGCCGCGAATTCGTTGGCGGTCAGCCATTCGGCCGCCTGCGCGGTAACGGTGAAGTCGGCCGTGATGTCGGCCTTGGCCGCACCTTCGCGCACGATGCTGGCGTCGCCGCGTCCGCCCAGCGCCAGGGTCAGGGCATCGATCAGGATGGATTTGCCGGCTCCTGTTTCTCCGGTGAAGACGGCAAAGCCGGCGGAAAATTCCAGTTCAATCGTGTCGACAATGACGAAATCGCGGATGGACAGTGTACGCAGCATGGTCTCAAGAAGGATGGTTAAACTTTGCCGTCGGTGGACGGGTATTCGTTCCAGTGCAGCTTTTCGCGCAGGGTGTTGTAGTAGCTCCAGTGCTCGGGGTGCAGGAAGGTGATGGCGTGCGGCGAGCGCTGGATGTGGATGCGGTCCTGCGGCATCAGGCTGGCGAAGGTCTGCATATCGAAGTTGACGGTGATGTCGCGCCCGCGCTTGATCTCGATGACGATCTGGCTGGAGTCGGGCAGCACGATGGGCCGGTTGGACAGCGCATGCGGCGCGATCGGCACCATGACGATGCCGCCCAGGGTCGGATGCAGCAGCGGCCCGCCGGCCGACAGGGCATAGGCGGTGGAGCCGGTGGGCGTGGCGACGATCAGGCCGTCGGAACGCTGGTTATACATGAAGTGCTCGTCGACGTCGACGCGCAGTTCGGCCATGCCGGCGCCCGCGCCGCGCGAGACCACCACATCGTTGACCGCCATGCCCACATGGATGGCCACGCCGTCGCGCATCACGCGCCCTTCGAGCAGGGTGCGGCGCTCGGCCTCGTAGCTGCCGCTGAGGATCTGGCCCAGCACGGGCAGCATGTCTTCCAGAGGAATATCGGTCATGAAGCCAAGGCGGCCCTGGTTGATGCCGATCAGCGGCACATTGTAGGGCGCCAGCTGGCGCGCCAGGCCCAGCATGGTGCCGTCGCCGCCCATGACGATGGCGGCGTCGGCCTGTTCGCCGATTTCCTGCACGCTCATGACGGCGATGCCGGGCAGGCCCAGATGCTCGGCCGTGGCCTGCTCGAAGACGACGCGGCGGCCCGTCGCCTGCAGGAAGGCGAGCAGGCTGTTGACCGACTCCTCGATGCCGGCGGTATTCGGTCTGACGACCAGCGCGATGGTGTGAAAGCTGGCAGGCGTGGCGGGCATATCAATCTCGTAAAAATATGGGGGTAGCAACACGCAGCAGAGTAAACCATAATGCAGGCTTCCGCCACGGATGGCTACGCACTTGCGCGATGCCGTGCTCGCCGGGAACACTGTATATGCAAACAGTATATCAGTGCAAGACTGTCAGTACAACAACAGGAGAATGGCATGGCAAAAGCGCTGGGCGTGGGCGGCATCTTTTTCAAATCGAAAGATCCGCAAGCCCTGATGAGCTGGTATCAGACCTGGCTGGGCCTGCCGGTCGAAGGCGGCGAGTACGCAAGCTTCGCGCCATCCTCCATGCCCGAGGGCAGCAGCACCGTCTTCAGTGCCTTCAAAGCCAATACCGGTTATTTCGCGCCGTCCAAGCGTGAATTCATGTTCAATCTGCTGGTGGACGATCTGGACGGCGCCCTGCGCCAGGTGGCCGAGGGCGGCGCCGAGCTGGTGGGCGATGTCCAATCCTTCGATTACGGCCGCTTCGGCTGGTTTCTCGACCCGGACGGCAATAAGGTCGAGCTGTGGCAGCCGGCCGCCAAGGGCTGAGCCGGCCGCAACCCGGAACGGCTTAATGGGCGGCGGACGCGCCCGCCATCATCGCCACCATGATGGCGATACTCAGTGAAATCAGGTGCAGCAGCATCAGGCCGGACCAGCGCAGCAGGGTGGCGCGGCGGCTACCGCCGTACACGCGGCGCATGGCCCAGGGCAGGTAGCCGGCCAGCCAGCAAAACAGCACGAAGCGCACGAAGTCCTGGCTGACCAGGGTCAGGATGCCGAACACGATGAAGGCGAAGGCATTGGTGTGCAGCGCGAACAGCAGGTGTTCGCCGTAACGCCGGCCGCTGCCAATGTAGAGCACCTTCAGATAGAAGGCGAACAGCGGCATCATCAGGAAGACGGCGTAGGGGGCGTATTTGTAGAAGCCGTCGCTCAGCGCATCGGTCTTCTTTTCCGAACTCAGCTTGTCGAAACGGTCGATGCGTTCGGCGATGCTGGGCGCGAATTCGCGGATCTTGCCATCCCCGGGCGAAGCGGCGCGCGTCCCGATATTGAGGTTCGACTTGCTCCTCTTCACCTCGTCGTCGGACAAGCCTTGCAGCGCCACGATGCTGTCTTTCTTCTCGTCCTCGTCGTCGAAGTTCACGGCGGCGAAACTGGAAAATTTGAGCACGGCGAAAAAGATGATGCTCAGGCTCAGATACAGGCGCAGCGGCTCGACATAGCGCTTGCGGCGGCCGCGCAGGTATTCATTGGTCAGCAGGCCGGGACGGAACAGCAGGCGCGTGATGCTGCCCCACAGCCGCCCTTCCAGCGCCACGTAATGGCCGATGAATTCATGGGCGAATTCGCTGAAGCTGGGCGCATGCAGGCGCGTTTCCTGGCCACAGTTGTGGCAATAGTGACCGCTTACCTGCGCATTGCAGTTGCGGCATTCGGCGGGGGCGTCGTGGGGCAGTGCAGGCTGGGCAGCAGGGTTCACGCTTATCTTTCTTAAAATATTTCCTACCAGAATGCTACCGTCTTCATGCAAAAAAAGCACTAGCCTTAGGCATGGATGCAACACTTCAAGCGGGCGACTGCGATCTGTGGCCTTGGCTAAGATGGTCTTTCGCCAAGCTTTTGCAGGGAGGAACGCCATGAACCGCAAACCGCCACCCAATAGTCAGGACCGCAAGGTGAATACCCAGGCGCCGGTCGGCCCCACCGGCGGCCAGCGCCTGCCGCACGAGCGCGACGAATCGCCCGAGGGCGTGCAGCACCAGAAGCCGCGCAGCGTGATCCGCCAGGCCGCGACTGACGTGGAGCAGGGCCTGGTCGATACCGACCGCCGCGCCACGCCCGGCCTGCAGAAGGCGCCGCCCGGCAATGCAGCCCAGGCCCGCCCCCTGCCCGGCACCAAACGCGATTAAGGACACGCCATGCGCCCCGCCACCGCCCTGCTCCTGCTCTGCCTGACCATCGGCGCCAGCCCCCTGGCGCTGGCGCAAAGCAACAAATATCCGCCCGGCTTCGGCCCCGATCCGCAGCTGCCGGAGCCGGAGCGCAGCCTGATCCCCACCATGAACGTGGCGCCGGTCGAACGCTGGCAGGGCGACGCCAAGCCGGTGCCTGCCTCCGGCTTCAGCGTCACCGCCTATGCGCGCGAGCTCGACCATCCGCGCTGGGTGTATGTGCTGCCCAATGGCGATGTGCTGGTGGCTGAGAGCAATGCACCGGCCAAGGAGGACCAGGGCAAGAGCATCAAGGGCGCCATCATCAAGCAGCAGATGAAGAAGGCAGGGGCGGCCACCACCTCGGCCAACCGCATCACCCTGCTGCGCGGCCTGGGACCGGACGGCGCCGCCACCAGCCGCCACGTTTTCCTGCAAGGGCTGCACTCGCCCTTCGGCATGGTCCTGGTGGGCAAGAATCTGTATGTGGCGAACGCCGACGCCCTGTTGCGCTTCCCTTACCAGGAGGGCCAGACCACGATCGCGGCGGCGGGCGTGAAGGTGATGGACCTGCCAGGCGCACCGCTGAACCACCATTGGACCAAGAACGTGGTGGCCAGCCCGGACGGCAAGCATCTCTACATCGCGGTCGGCTCCAACAGCAATGTGGGCGAGAACGGCATGGACAAGGAAGAAGGCCGCGCCGCCATCTGGCAGCTGGAACTGGCGAGCGGCAAATCGCGCCTGTTCGCCAGCGGCCTGCGCAATCCGGTCGGCATGGCCTGGGAGCCAAGCAGCAAGGTGCTGTGGACCGTGGTCAACGAGCGCGACGAGCTGGGCAACGATCTGGTGCCCGACTACCTGACGTCGGTGCGCGATGGCGCTTTCTACGGCTGGCCCTACAGCTATTTCGGCCAGCATGTGGATGAGCGCATCAAGCCGCCGCGTCCCGACCTGGTGGCCAAGGCCATCGCGCCCGATTATGCACTGGGCGGCCACACGGCCTCGCTGGGCCTGGCTTTCTATGACGGCAAGCTGTTCCCGCCCAGCTACCAGAGCGGCGCCTTCATCGGCCAGCATGGTTCCTGGAACCGCAAGCCGCACAGCGGCTACAAGGTGGTGTTCGTCCCCTTCGCCAACGGCAAGCCGGCCGGCCCGCCGCGCGATTTCCTGGTCGGCTTCCTCAGCCGCGAGGGCAAGGCGCATGGCCGGCCGGTCGGCGTGGCGCAGGACAAGACCGGCGCCCTGCTGGTGGCCGACGATGTGGGCAATGTGATCTGGCGCGTGGCGCCGGCGGCGCACTGAGAAAACGCATACAATTCAGCTTTTGCCAGCAATACGAAGGACTATCATGCGCATTCTGCACACCATGCTGCGGGTCGGGAACCTGCAGCGCTCCGTTGATTTCTACACCAAGGTACTGGGCATGCAGCTGCTGCGCACCAGCGACAATCCGGAATACAAATACACCCTGGCCTTCCTCGGCTACGGTGCCAACCCGGAACACGCGGAGCTGGAACTGACCTATAACTACGGCGTGGAAAGCTATGACCTGGGCAATGCCTACGGCCATATCGCCATCTCGGCCGACAATATCGTGGCCGCCTGCGAAGCGGTGAAAACCAATGGCGGCAACGTCACGCGCGAACCGGGTCCGGTCAAGGGCGGCAGCACCGTGATTGCCTTCGTCACCGATCCGGACGGCTACAAGATCGAGCTGATCGAGCGCCAGTTCAACGCCGGCGGCAGCGGCCTGCACCAGTAAGCACAGGGGGCGGCGCGCCTTATGCCGGCGCGGCCTCCCAATCGAAATCGCTCTCGAATTTGCGGCGCACGCTGGCCCAGCAGGCCGCGTCGCCGGAAGGAATGAAAGCGTCGGCCGCGCGCCGCACATTCTCGTCGTCCGACAGGGCGATCACGCGGATGCCGGCCGCCTTGGCCGCCATCACGCCATTCAGGCTATCCTCGAAAGCCAGGCACTCTTTCACGTCCACTCCATGCAGGCGCGCCGCATGCAGATACACCTGCGGCTCCGGCTTGCCGCGCGCGAACTGGTCGCCGCTGCACAGGTGATGGAAGTGGGCGCGCAAGCCCAGGTGGCGCAGCGAGGCATCGAGGATGGGCGGGCTGGAATTGGAAACCAGCGTTTGCGCCACGCCCTGCTGCGCCAGCCATTTGCAAAAGTCCACTGCCGCTGTCGCCGGTTCGGCGCGCTGCACATGGCGCAGCACGTATTCGACCGTGGCGCCATACCAGTCGTGGTAGGTGGAGGGCAGCGGCGCCGACGGCGCCAGACCAAACAGGATGCGGTAGACGCCGGGGCCGTCCAGGCCGGGCGGCAACCGCAGCGGCGTCTCCAGCTGCAGGCCATGCAGAGCGCAGGCATGCACGATGGAATCCAGATGAATGTCTTCGCTCTGGATCAGGGTTCCATCCAGGTCCCACAGCACCACGCTTACCGCCATTGCCATCCTCCCTATCGCATCTATCGCATGAGATAAAAAAAGGGGCCGATGGCCCCTTTGCTTTTTACTTCACCAGCAGATCGTTGATCGGCTGCAGGTCTTCCGGCTTCAAGGAGCCGGCCGCCGCCTTCAGTCGCAGACCATTCATGATGGTGTCGTAGCGCGCTTTCGCCAGGTCTTTCTGGGTGTTGTACAACTGGCGCTGGGCATTCAGCACGTCGATATTGATACGCACGCCCACCTGGTAACCCAGCTTGTTCGATTCCAGCGCCGATTTGCTCGACACTTCAGCCGCTTCCAGCGCCTTGACCGTGGCCAGGCCGCTGTTCACGCCCAGGTAAGCCTGGCGCGCGTTCTGCGAAGCCTGGCGGCGGGTCGCCTCCAGATCGTTGCGGGATTTTTCCTCCAGCGAGATCGATTCGCGCACCTTGCTGGTCACGGCAAAGCCGTTAAAGATCGGCACATTCCACTGCAGGCCGATGCTGTTATTGCGGCCGACGGCGGGAGCCGGACCGCCGGTGCCGGTGCTGCGCTCGGCGCCCGCCACCAGGTTCAGGGTCGGCGCATGGCCGGCGCGGCTGCGCGAGATTTCGCGCTTGGCGATTTCGGCGTTCAGCTTGGCGCCCACCACGCCGTAGTTCTGGCTCTCGGCGGCCGAGATCCATGGCTCGATACTGGCTGGCGACGGCGGCGAGATACGCACGCCGGTGCGCAGGGTCGCCAGGGCGCCGGACGGCTGGCCGATGATCTGCTGCAGGGCCGCGCGCTTGACTTCCAGGTCGTTGATGGCGGCGAATTCCTGGGCCACGATCAGGTCATAGGCCGCTTGCGCTTCATGCGTGTCGGTGATGGTCTGGGTGCCGACCTCGAAGTTGCGCTTGGCCGATGCCAGCTGCTCGGTGGTGGCCGCCTTCTGCGCCTGGGTCGCGGTCAGGTTGTCCTGCGCGGTCAGCACGTCGAAGTAAGCCTGGGCCACGCGCACGATCAGGTCTTCCTCGGACTGGGCGAAGACCGCTTCCGAGATCGACTGCTGCAGCTTGCTTTGCTGGTAGCTTTCCCAGTTGGCCCAGTTGAACAGGGGCTGCGACAGGGTCAGCTTGATATCGCCGGAGGTGCTGTCGGCCGGGGACTTGATATTGGTGGCTTTCGGCGTGACCGTGCCATCGTTCTTCATATGGGTGCCGCTGACATTAACCTGCGGCAGCAAGGCAGAGCGGCCCTGGATGCTGCGTTCCCGGCCGGCGGCCAGATTGGAACGCGCGCTGGCATAAGTGGCGTCGTTCGCCAGTGCCTGCTGGTATACCTGGACCAGGTCGGCCGCCTGAGCGTTGAGCGTAAACAGCGCGCTGGCGATCAGCACGGCGATAGTAGGTCTCTGCATTGCATTCTCCATTGGAGTCGTCAAAAAAAAGTTTTAGGTATTTCTTCTTGGTCTAACGCTGAAACTATTCTTCGGCCGGGTACGGAACTCAGTACTTCGGCATGGCGCTGTCCACCTGCACAGCCCAGGCGTGAATGCCGCCTGTCAAATTCGTGATATTGCTGAAGCCGTAGCGCTCCAGCCAAGCCGCCACCTGCATGCTGCGCGCGCCATGGTGGCAGATGCAGACGATGGCGGCTTCCTCATCGAGCTCGTTGACGCGGGCCGGCACGGTATTCATCGGCATCAGGGTCGAGCCGGCGATATGGCAGGTCTCGAATTCCCAGCCTTCGCGCACGTCGAGCAGGAACGGGGCTGGCCGGCCGCTATCGGCCAGCCAGTCCGCCAGTTCGGGAGCAGTAAGTTGTTGCATGCGTCCCCCGCCTGGCTTAGAAGGTGAACTGGGACGGGGTCACGGCGTCCTTCAGCGGCTTGGTGCTGGTCTCGAACAGCTTGACCGTGTCGTAGCCGGCTTCGGAAACGCGGGTGATCAGGTGGGCCGACATGACCGGCGCTTCGCCGATGATGGCCAGGATGCGGCCGCCGACCTTGACCTGCTGCAGGAAGGCTTCCGGCAGCACCGGCAGGGCGCCGGAGATCACGATCACGTCGAAAGGCGCGCCGTTGGCCCAGCCCTGGGCGCCGTTGCCCAGCTCCACCGTCACATTGGTGACGCCGTTCTCGGCCAGGGTCTTTTCCGCCTGCGCCTTCAGTTCCGGCGAGATTTCCACCGTGGTCACATGGCGCCCGCGGTGCGCCAGCAAGGCGGCCATGTAGCCGCTGCCCGTGCCGATTTCCAGCACGTTCTCATGTTTTTTCAGGCCCACATCCTGCAGGATGCGCGCTTCCAGCTTCGGCGTGAACATGGCTTCGCCGCCCGCCAGCGGGATTTCGGTGTCCACGAAGGCGATGTTGGTGTAGGCAGCCGGCACGAAATTCTCGCGTTTGACCACCGACAGCAGATCCAGCACATCCGTGTCCAGCACGTCCCAAGGACGGATTTGCTGTTCGACCATGTTGAAGCGGGCTTGTTCGATATTCATCTTTATGACTCGGTGAAGATTAGATAATCCGACATTTTAGCGTTGAACGGCTCAGACGCCCATGTTAACGATAATGCCGGGGGCCGACAGAAAATTGCGACAGTCTGCATTTTAAGGGGGCTGAACGTACAAAAACCACAAGCTTGCCCCATTATTCCCGCTCCGGCGGCCGCGGCAGCAGGCCGTTCAGCGCCACATCGATCAGGGAATTCAGGTAGGCATGGGCGTCCAAGCCCTCATGGTTTTCGCAAGGGAAAAACTTGTGTACCCACATCACCAGCATCAGCACCGGCGCCGTGAGGATGGGCATCATCACCTTGGGATCGTGGGGCCGGAACTCGCCGCGCGCGATGCCGCGTTCCAGGATGCGCATCACGAGCGCGTCGCCGCGCGCCGCCACTTCTTCGTTATAAAACGCGCTCAGCTCGGGGAAATTGCCGGCTTCGACCATCATCAATTTGGTCAGGCCGGCAATGCGGGTCGAACCGACCTGCTCCCACCAGCGCCACAGCATCAGGCGCAGCAGTTCGGCGCTATGCACGTCCTCGGCGGCGGCCACGTCGAGTTCAGCCTGGCCGATGCATTCGCCGATGGTTTCGCGCACGACGGCCTTGAACAGCTCCTGCTTGTTTTCAAAATACAGATATAAGGTGCCCTTGGACACGCCCGCGCGGCGCGCCACATCCTCCAGCCGGGTGGAGGCATAGCCGCGCTCGACAAACAGATCGAGGGCGGCAGCCAACAGCTCTTGCGGCCGGGCATCCTTGCGGCGCTCCCAGCGCGGCTTGGTATCGGGAGGAACTTGCATAACTATAGTGTTTCGGTAACTTACTCTTGAGTCAGTTATGGTAGACCCGGGGCCAGGCCGCGTCAAGCCTGGGCCGCCTGGCGCGTTGGAATATATATTGGGGAATTCGGCGTTGCCTACCACCTGCGGCACCGCGAAGGAGCCGAGGGGTGGCCGCCGTGGTGGCAGCGAAATTGCAATAAACACAATTACAGCAACACCATGAGAAGTGTTCCGGCGACGATCAGGGCGGCGCCCAATGCGGCTTTCCAGGTTAGTGTTTCGCCGAGGAACAGCAGCCCCATCACAATGGCCAGCGCCACACTCAGCTTATCGACCGGCGCAACCTTGCTGACCGGACCGAGTTGCAGCGCACGGTAATAACACAACCACGACAGGCCGGTGGCCAGTGCGGAGAGGATCAAAAAGAGCCAGTTGCGGGCGCCGATCTGTGCCGGGTTTTGCCATTCGCCCCGCAAGGAAACAATGCCGGCAATAATGCATACGATCACGACGCTGCGGATAAATGTGGCGAGATTCGAGTTCAGCCCCTCCACGCCGAGTTTTCCGAATATTGCGGTCAGGGCGGCAAAGAAAGCCGAGGCCAGCGCAAAGACAAGCCAGCCGGGCAGCGGATTCATGTGAGAACCCGAACCTAAAAATGACCGCGCAGGCCCACCTGCACGCCATGCGGCATGATTTGCAAGGTGAAGGAGCGATGTCGGCGATGGGAATACCAGCCTGCCGCGGTGCCAATCGCCAAGCCTGCCAGTACGTCGGTTTGCCAGTGTCCGCGCGTCTTCATCCTGGCATAACCATCGTATATGGGCAAAGCAGCCAGTGCGTAGACCCAGGGCTGTTCTTGTCCGTATTCCAGGATAAAGGGCGTCACGGCGGCGGCAAAGCTAGCCGCTTCACCGCTAGGGAAGCTGCGGTCACGCGCCGAACGGAACCATTCATTGGGATTATCGGTATTGTTCGGGCGCACACGCCGGAAGGTGCGTTTCAGCACTTCCGTACTTGCCGCGGAGATTAACAGGGCATCAATCGACTTCCAATTTGTACGGCCGAAACGCGTGTCGCCGCCCTCCCACAAGCCCGACACGATTTCTGAAGTGACCAATGCGCCCAGCATAATATGCTGCGTGCGGCGCGACCAGAGGCCGTCATTGTCGACGCCTAATTGGTGGTCAATTCCGAGGGGGCCATGGCCCGCTAAGGCTGCGGACATCGACCAAGCACAGAGTGCGCCAACCAGCATTTGCTTCGACGGCATACAGGTCTCCTAGTATCTTCTGCACCATGCACACAGGCGGCTGCTTACGGCAGTCCCACCATAGCATGCAGAAGTGCGCAAAACCCTCACACATTATTGCGGCACGCGCCAGCCCTAAAGCGCACACACCAATCAAGCACTCATTTGTAAATGAGAATCATTTCCATTAAAATGCGGCCAATTATTGTTTTGAGCATCACTTTCATAAGGCCGCCGTTCATGAAACTCCCTCTTTCCCTTGCCGCCATCCTGCCCGCCTGCGCCCTGGCCTTGAGCGCTTGCAGCAGCGTGGCGCCGGTCGCCCCTGCGGCGACTACCTTGACGCAGGAAGTGCGCCAGACCGGCGAAATCGTCGACCTGCGCAGCGGCCAGCGCCTAAACCCCGAACAGCTGCTGGCGCGGCTGGCGGCAGCGCCGCGCGTGATCGTGGGCGAGGAGCACGACCAGTTGAGCCACCACCGCATCCAGCAATGGCTGCTGGCGCAGCTGCAGGGCCAGCGGCCGCAGGGCGCGGTCCTGCTGGAAATGCTCAATCCGGACCAGCAGGCCAAGGTGGATGAGGTCAAGCCCTGGCTGCAAAGCGATCCCGTGGTGCGCTCCGAGCACGTGGCCAAGCTATTAGCCTGGCAGCCAAGCTGGAAATGGGAGCTGTATGGCGATCTGGTGATGGAAGCCATGCGCGCGCCCTACCCCGTGTGGTCGGCCAATCTGGACCGCAGCGAGATCAAGCAACTGTTTGCCGCGCAGCCTGCGCTGCAAGGCAAGCATTCCAACCTGGCCACTGAGGCCAAGGTGCGCGCCCAGCAGGAAAAGATTATCCGCGAGATGCACGACAACCAGATCGACGCGCCGCGCCTGGCCGCCATGCTGTCGGTGCAGCAGCAGCGCGACCGCCGCATGGCCGAACGCCTGCTGGCCGCGCCCGCGCCGGCCCTGCTGATCGCCGGTGGCTACCACGCGGCCAAGGACATGGGCGTGCCGCTGCATGTGCAGGATCTGACGGGCAGCGCGGCGCCGATGGTGCTGATGCTGGCCCAGCGCGGCGCACCCATCACCGCGCAGCAGGCCGATTTCGTGTGGTTTACCCCGGTGGCCCCTGCCGCCGCCAGCACGCAGTAAATAGTTTGACCGTTTGACGCCGCCGGACGTCCGCTCCGGCACCTCTCCCCAGCACGCTCCCTCCGTAGCAGCCAGGTAGTTTTTGCATGCGCTTGCGCCGCCTTTGGCGCAGCCATGCCTGTTGATGTCTTTAACCTGATTCTGCTGATATGAATATCGATGTATTCCGCCGTCCGCTCTCCTGCGGCGTGCTGCTGCTTTCCCTGAGTTCCGCCGCGCAGGCCAGCACCCTGCCGCACGACCTGTCCCCGCTCGGCATGTTCCTGGCCGCCGACCACGTCGTCAAAAGCGTCCTGATTGCGCTGCTGGCAGCGGCGCTGGCGGCCTGGGTCGTGCTGCTGGTGAAAGGCGCCAGCCTGCGCAAGGGCCAGCGCGACGCGGGCCGGGCGCTGGCTTTGCTGAAAACGTCGCAGTCCTTGCCGCAGGCCGCTGCAAAGGCACAGGATGATGCCAAGGCAGGGCTGGCCCGCCTGCTGCTGGACGATGTGCAGCAGGAGCAGCGCCTGTCCCATGCGCATGCGCCAGCCGACGCGCTGAAAGAGCGCGCAGGATTCCGCCAGGAGCAGCTGATTGCGCAGCAGGTGCGCGAGATGGCGCAAGGCATAGGCCTGCTGGCCAGCATCGGCGCGGTGGCCCCCTTCGTGGGCCTGTTCGGCACCGTGTGGGGCATCATGAACAGCTTTATCGGCATCGCCGCCAGCCAGAGCACGAATCTGGCGACGGTCGCTCCCGGCATTGCGGAAGCACTGCTGGCGACGGCCTTGGGTCTGGTGGCGGCGATTCCGGCCGTGGTCATCTACAACCTGCTGAGCCGCGGCATCAACCACTACAAGGCGCAGCTGCGTGCCGCCTCGGCCCAGGTGCTGCTGATGCTGAGCCGCGAACTCGATCTGCGGGAAGAGCCGGCACCCGCCAATGTGCGCAAGCTGGCTTGAACCATGGCGTCCCTCTTCCCTTCCCAGACCGACGATGCGGCCGATATGCCGGAGCTGAGCGAGATCAATGTCACGCCCTTCATCGACGTGATGCTGGTGCTGCTGATTATCTTCATGGTGGTGTCGCCGCTGGCCACCGTCGACCTGAAGATCGACCTGCCCGCCGCTTCGGCCAAGCCGGAACCGCGCCCCGACAAGGCGCTCTTCGTTTCGCTCAAGGCCGACCGCAGCCTGTATCTGGGCGAGACGGCGGTGGCGCGCGCCCAACTGGGCAGCCTGCTCGACGCGCAGACCGGCGGCGACCGCCAGCGCACCCTGTTCTTCCAGGCCGACAAGCAGGCCGCGTATGAGGACGTCCTGGGCGTGATGGATGCCTTGCGCCAGGCCGGCTATCTGAAAGTGGGCCTGGTGGGCCGGGAGGGCGAATGAGCGCGCCAGCGCTGGCGCCGCGTCCGGTGCTGAGCTGGGGCATCGCCACTTCGCTGGTGGTGGCTGTCGCACTGGCGCTGCTGCTGTGGGCCAGCTGGCGGCCCGCCCCGGTAGCGCAGCTGCAGCCTGCCGCCGCCGTGATGGTGGTGTTTGCGGCGCAAGCCATGTCGGAAGCAGCGCAAGCCAGCCACGCCGTCGGTGCGCGCCAGTCGGCCGCCGCCAGCGCGGCGCTGCCACCCAAGGACAACCGCAAGCAGGAAGCCTTGCCCGCGCTGGCGCGTGCCGCCGCACCGCAAATCGTGGCGGCGGAAAAGGCGGCCAGGCAGGAGCAGCCCAGCGTGACGCCGCCCGATCCCGGCAAGGACGCGCCGCAGGAAGCGTCCCAGCCCGCGCAAGCCAGCAGCAGCGCGACTCCAGCACCTGCCGCCCTGCGCGGCCCGCAAGCGGCGCCGTTTAACAGCGACTCGCCCGCGTCCCATGCGGTGCAGGCCAGCTGGCAAAGCCGCGTGCTGAGCCACCTGGCCCACTTCAAGCGCTATCCGCTCGAAGCGCGCCAGCGCCGCCGCACGGGCGAGGCCTGGGTGCGCTTTCAGTTGGGCCGCGACGGGAAGCTGCTGGCGAGCGAATTGGTCACATCCTCGGGCACGGTGCTGCTGGACCGCGAAGCGCTGCAGGTGCTGGAGCGCGCCCAGCCACTGCCCGCCCAGCCGGAAGCCATGCTGCGCCAGGGCCAGGTGACCGTCACCTTGCCGGTGTCCTTCCAGCTCGATGCCGAAGGCCGTCCCGGCGCTGCCTGAAGCCGCGCGCTCCATTTTTTCCAGCCGCCGCCAGTTCCAATAACACTACAAGTCGAGAGAAAACATGAAAACCAAAGTAATGGCGCACGCCGTGGGTGCGTGCATGGCGCTGTTCGCGCAACAGGCGGTCGCCCAGGCACAGGACAGCAACAGCGGCAAGGTCGAGTTCTCGCCGCTGAACGTCTCAGGCGAAAGCGTGGCGGCGGATCAGCAGGCACTGGAAAAGCCGGGCGCCTTCAGCTCGCGCGGCGCCGATACGCGCCTGCAGCCGGTAGACCAGATCCTGCGCGGCATGCCGGGCACCTTCACCCAGATCGATCCGGGCCAGGGCGCCATCAGCGTCAACATCCGCGGCCTGTCCGGCTTTGGCCGCGTCAACACCATGATCGACGGCGTGACGCAGAACTACTACGGCAGCGCGCCGTCGGAAGTAGCGCATGGCAGTGTGCCAAGCAGCCAGTTCGGCGCGCTGATCGATCCCAACTTCATCGTCGGAGTGGACATCTCGCGCGGCAATGCAAAGGGCAGCGAAGCCGTGAATGCCTTGAGCGGCAGCGCCAATTTCCGCACCATCGGCGTGGACGACGTGGTGTTCGCCGGTGAAAAGATGGGCGGGCGCACCAAGCTCAGTACAGGCAGCAACGGCATGGGCCGCAGCGCCATGCTGGCCGCCGGCATTCGGCTTCCCGCTTTCGATGGCGGCAATGTCGGCTTCATGGCGGCCACCAGCGCCAGTGTTATCGGCAGCAACTACAAGAACGCCAAGGGCGTCAACAGCGAGGAATTCGGCTTCGGCTACAACCAGTACTACCGGCAGAAGCCCAAGTCGCAGCTGCTCAAGCTCGATATGAAGTTCAACGGCTTCCACGCGCTGGAACTGTCGGCGCGCGACTACCGCAACAGCTTCACGCGGCGCGACATCAAGAGCGACGACTACTATCTGAAATACCATTACACACCGTTCTCGGAGCTGATCGACCTGAACGTGATGGCCAGTCGCAGCCGAGGCAATCAGAAATACATGCCAGGCGCGCTGATCAACTTCATCAACACCAATGCGGCCAATAGCGCCGACGCCTTCGACATCAACAACACCAGCAGCTTCCGCTTTGGCGGCGGCGATGCGCTGCTGACGCTGGGCGGCAAGGCCATGCGCAACAAATACAGCAAGCATGTGGAAAGCCTGGTGCACGATCCCGATAACCCACTCGCCAATCAGCAGTCGATCGAAAACAATACCTTTGGACCGGAGGGCCGGCAAAAGATCGACAGCCTGTATGCCGGTCTGCAGTACAACCATGGCATTTACCAGGTCAACGCGGGCCTGAACTACACCAGCTTCACGCTGAACGGCTACAAGCCGGCCTGCGATCCACGCGTGCAGTGCTTCCCGCAAGGAGCGACAAGGATCGCGCTCAAGGAGCACGGCGTCCAGCCTTCGCTGCTGGTGTCGGCCCAGGTCAAGCCCTGGTTCCAGCCCTTCGCCAGCGCCGAACGCACCATGCGCGGCCCGAATCCGCAGGAAGTGTTTTTCTCCAACGACGGCGGCGCTTCGATGAATCCCTTCCTGAGGGGCGAGAAGTCAGCAAGCTATCAACTCGGCTTCAACTCCAGCATGCACGGCTTGTTGAGCAAGGACGACGCGCTGAACTTCAAGGTGCTTTACTTCCGCAGCAAGATCGACGGCTATATCACCAGCCAGTCCTTCCTGGTCTGCCAGGGCGGACGCAAATGCAATATCGCCGAAGTGATCGCCAGCGATTGGGCCACCGTCGGCGATTACGTGACGAATATGTACATCTATCTCAACTCTCCAACGCCGGTGCGCTCGCGCGGCCTGGAGCTGGAAGCGCAGTATCAGCTGGGACCAGCTTATGCGCGCCTGTCCTACACCCGCAGCAAAACCAGCCAACCCACCTCGATTGCGAGCAGCTGGTTTGGCGCCGGCGATATCAGCGAGCTGCCCAATGTGTACTACACCTTCGATCTGGGCGCGCGCCTGCTGGACAACAAGCTCGAAGTGGGCACCCTGATCAAACACACCGGTTCGAACCGCCGCCTGTCGCCCGATAACGAGGCGGACGCAGCGACGGGCGCAATCATGACGGTGGTGAATCCGGATATTCCGGCGGTAGTGGACCTGTATGCCAGCTACCAGGTGAGCAAGAACCTGTTCCTGCGCCTGTCCGTGCAGAACGCGATGAACAAGGACTTTTCGGAAGCCCTGAACCGCCTGAACTCGATCCCGTCGCAGTCGAACGAGAATGCGCCGCTGAGCACGGCGCGGGGCAGGACTTACCTGGCGGGGCTGGAGTACCGCTTCTGATGTGCGCCCGTCCAATGCTGGATGCGGCGCAGACCGATCACCGCCGCCGTCACGCTCAGGAGCAGGCCGCCAATGCTGAGCGCCACCAGCACCGCTTCGCGCAGCCAGCCCGATGCCAGCAGCGGCGGCAAGTCCCAGCTGTGCAGCAGGTTGAATAGCCAGCGGCGCGCGCGCTGGGACTGGACCGTGCTTTGCTCCACCAGGCCAGTGCGCACATCCAGGTGCACCCAGGTCCGGTCCGCATCGCCGTAGACAATCCGCAGCACGGGCAGGCGGCGCTCATAGTTGCCGTACATCGAAGCGGCGTTGCGGGCGTAGTAATAGCTGTCGTATTGCGTCAGCGTTTCCAGCGCGGCGATGGGATACGGACGCAGGGTGGCCGCCGCGCGCAGCAGCCTTTCCTCGGGCCAGCGCAGCAGCACTGAGAAGCCCTCATGCGAAGCGACCACCAGGCGCGTGTCGTTGGCCGCATTGCGGGCCAGGATGAAGGCTTCGCCATCCAGCACGCGCCATTCCAGCTCCTTGGCGTAGAAATTCTCCGCCTTGAGCAGGTCCAGGGCCGCGCCGGGACTCAATGCCAGCCGAAGCTGGGTGGGGCTGCTGCCATGAGCAGCGCCATGCCCGCCGCCCTGGCCTTTGGCGTCGAAAATCCCGCCCGGATTCAGCGACATCAGACCGCTGAAAATCCAGGTGAACAGGATCAGGCCGAAACCCAGTCCCAATAGATGATGCCAGCGCATATAGGACTCGCGGTAAGGACTGCGGCTGCCGTTCTTGTAGCGCCCCGCGAAACGCCAGCGCCACAAACCATTCGCCATGCCGCTGGCGGCCGAGAATACGCCCAAGCCGGAAAGGATGATCAAGGTCCAGGTTCGCACTTCATCGCCGGGCTGGTCGCGCAGCATGTTCAACCAATGCAGCCAGGCGCCAACCATATTCCAGTTGCGCTCGGACGCGGCGGCATCCAGCACCACTTCGCCAGTCGCGGACGAGACATACACGCGGGTGGCGGCGGCATCGTCCAGCTCCACCACATGCAGGGGCCGGTGCGCATTCAAACGGCGCGAATGTGTCCAGCGGTCCTGGTCGACCTGACCGGCATAAGTGGCCGAGGCGCCAGGACGGAAGGCGTGCGCGGCATCGAGGGCGGCCTGCCGGTCCACCACGGCGGCACGCGCGCCGCTCAAGGCATCGACCGCCGCCAGGCTGCCATTGCCTTCCTGGATCACGTAGTGGGGGCGGCCGCGGATCGACGTCAGGGTCAGACCTTTGACCTCGGCCGCCGCGCGGCTTTGCGCCAGCGCCTGGGCCGGTTCAATGCAGCAGCCGCTCGCCGGCAAAGGCGCAAGCGCCGCCAGTCGCTCCCAGGGTGTCAGCTTGGGGTGGCCGATGAACAGCATGACGATGCCGCTGACCAGCCAGAGCGCCATCAGGAGACACATGAGTATCCCCGTCCAGCGATGGATCAGATAAATATAGCGCTTGATGTGATTCATTGGTTTTGTTCTGTCGGTTCCTGCGTTCGGCCAGAATGCGCCATGGCGCAGCACCGCAAGCGCGCGCAAAGGGCAATCTGGAAAGGCGTGGCGCATCCACGGACAAGCCGGGATGGCGGGGGGAATCAGGACAGGTGGGGAGGTCCGCGCGGGCTGGAAGCGGCCCAGGAGAACAGCGGTTCGGGAGACTGGTAGAAGAGCGCCGGGCGCGCCATGCAGGGCTTGACCGGCCCGGCGGCGAAGAGCGGCACCGGCAATGCCGGCGTGTCTGTCTGCAGCTGGCAGTACTGGCAGTCCTGCAGATGGCTTGCCTGCTGCTGCGATGGTTCGCTTTTATCGGCGCCGGCTGCGCCGCTTGCGGAACATATCTGCGCCAGCATCACGTTCATCACGCGATCGGCCGCCAGCGCATGCGAGAGGGACGGCATCAGGGCGGCCAGCAGCACGGCGGCACAAGCCACCCACGCTACTGCGATTCGCCATTGCCGTGTTCCTATCATGATGCGATTTTAGCATCGGGGGATGAGTCAAAAAAATGATGTAGCCTAAGATTCCTGCGGATCTTCCGGGCAGTTGGCATAAAATACCGCCTCGCCGCGCGGCCTTGCGCGGGATGTCACATTATCAAGCGATGACTGCCTCCGCCTCTACCCTCGACTGCCGCCCCGGCTGCGGCGCCTGCTGCACGGCGCCCTCGATCACCTCCCCCATCCCCGCCATGCCGCTGGGGAAGCCAGCTGGCGTCAGATGCATCCAGCTCGGGGAAGACAATCGATGCCTTATTTTCGGAAAGCCCGAACGTCCGGCTTTTTGCGGTGGCTTGCAGCCTTCCGAGGATATGTGCGGATCAAACCGCGAGCAGGCTATCAAGTGGCTTACAGACTTGGAGCATGCAACCGCGCCTGCCTGGCCACCCCATTTAGAATGGTCCTAGGCGTGCTACGGACGCCATAACTTGAACTGCCCATTCTCGTCGACGCCTGCCAAAACAAACTGCTGGCGCCAGTCCACCAGGATCAGCCCGAATTTCTTGTTCAGTTTGAAGAACGCGGTGGTCAGCAGCCTATCGTCAGCTCCCTGCAGCGAAGCACCGAGTACTGTGACCTGTTCATCCTGCTGCAAGCCGTACAGATAAGCATTTGTTCCCAACTCCAGGCTGAAGCCATGTTTTACGTGGCCAAGCAGATGTGAGGAGGTGGTCAAAATCGGCGCGGGGCGAGGACTGGCATGGAGTTCCTGCTCCATATCCGGCACAGATACGCCAACTGCCGCACGCGTAATCTCACGTGCATACATCTCCGTCCATCCATGCTGGGTACGATGCTCCGCTTCAAACGACTTGAGCGCGCTCAGTAATTCTTGCACCTCGGGGAGGCGTTCTTCTGAAAAGAATTCCAGTTGGCCCCATTCATCTTCGTGAAACTGCGGAGCCCCTTCAAAACTGCTGGCAGTCGGCGTTTCGAATTCAATCGCGTCGATGGCGATAGTAGGCATGGAAAAACGAATTGAATCAACTGGAACGTCTTTCTTCATCTGTTGCATATTCTTTTTCAAGCAAGGGTTAATCCAGGCAGCGGCGGCTGCCTACGTCATGGCCGCTCCAATCTTACATCAATCGCATTGTAGCTTAATTCACAACAGACCCTGGCACCGCCAGCTAGACAAACTCAGAAACCGGCTTCACGCCAGAACAGGGCGGCAGCGGCGCGCATATAGCGCCAGGCAGGCACGGTCCAACCACCCGCCACCACCACCTTGCCGCGCCATGCGTGGGAACGGGAAGCGGCATCGCCCTCCAGCGCCTCCAGCGTGACGCGATACACCGGTCGTTCCGGGAATAGCTGTCCATTCTTCTCGCGCACGGCGACGGCGCCGCCGTGCAGGCTGCTCAGCTCAGCCTCCGGCAGCACACGGCTGGCGTCGCGGTCGATGGCGGCAACCCGCAGCCGCAGCACCGGGCCATCCGCCGCATCGGCATAGAACATGGCCGTGTCGCCGACGGCGATCAGGGCCACGGCTTCCTCATCCAGATAGCCGACCGCTTGCTGGCCCGCCGTGGAGACCAGCCGCGCCAGCACCTCCTGTCGTCCCAGCCACAGGCCTGGGCGCAGTTCCGGCGACAGGTCGCGCAGCACGCCGTCATACGGCGCCAGCGGCCGATAGCGCGCCGCTTCGGCTTCCAGCATGGCCACCTCCGCTTCGGCCGCCGCCACCTCCTCCTGCGCGGCCTGCCAGTGGCTGCGCTGTTCCTGGTCGAATGCGCCGGCCGAGGCTTGCCAACGCGCGCGCTGCAGGCGGCCCGCGGCAGCGGCCTGGCGGCTTTCCAGCTCCGGTAAGGCGAGGACCATCAACGGCGTGCCCGCCCTGACCTGCTGACCTTCGCGCAGCGGCAGCGCAGCCACTTGCGCATGCGGCGGCGCATACACAATGAACTGCTGCGCAGGCCGCAGCATGGCGCTGGCCGAAGGCCGCGACGGCCATGGCATCGCCAGCGCCAATACCAGCAGCGCAAACAGCGAGACAAAGCTGCGCAGACGCCGCTGTCTTTGCAGCTTTGGCCACAATTCCTGCCAGGCGCGCAGCTCGCGCCACAAAGGCGCCAGCACGAACCAGCCTATCTCCACCGCGAACAGGGCGATCCCCACCGCCTTGATGAAAAAGGCATACACCATGGCGGCAATCGCCGTGAACACGGCCAGGCGATACAGCCAGGTGGCCCAGGCAAACAGGATCAGGCCATGGCGGCGCGGCGCGGACATGCTTTCTGGGACAGGCTGTCCAAGGCCGAACAGGCGCTCGCGCAGATGCCAGCGCGCCAGCGCAAACGCGCGCTCATGCAAATTGGGCATGCCCAGCCAGTCGGCCAGCAGGAAGTAGCCGTCAAAACGCATAAAAGGGCTGCTGTTGATGGCAACGCTGGCTATCCAGGTGACGGTAGCCAGCACGAAAGCCATATTCTTCAAGCCGCCATCAGGCAACAAGGCCCAGGCCAGCGTGGCCCAGGCGGCAACAGCAAGTTCGGTCAGCACGCCGGCCGCCGCCACCGCCAGACGCTGGTGGCGTTCGCGCAGCTTCCATACCTCATTGGTGTCGGTATAGGCGACCGGCCATAGCACCATGAAGGCAATGCCCATGGTGGGAACGCGGCAGCCGAAGCGTTTGGCGGTAAACGCATGGCCCAGTTCATGCAGCAGCTTGACGGCCAGCAGTGCGAAGCCATAGCCTGCAAAGCCTTGCCAGCTGAAGGTATCCACCAGTGTGGCACCGAAGCGTTCCCACTGCCGCCCGGCGGCCAGCAGGCCCGCGCCCAATGCGCCCAGCGTCAGCCATAGAAAAAGCCGGGAGTAAAAGAAGTCCAGGCGCGGCGCCCAGCGCGCCAGCCAGGCATCGGGCCGCCAGACGGGAATGCGGAAGAACAGATAGTGGTGCAGCAGCCGGTGCCATATGCTGCCGCGCCGTTGGCGCAGGCGCTGCGCGTAGCGCGCGGCATGACCCGGCACGGCTTGCAGCAGCTGGTTGTGCTGGAAGAAGGCCAGTACCCCGGCCACGTCGTCGGCATCCATCTGCAGCGCCGTTTCGCGGCTGACGGCGGCAGCCACAGCCTGCGATTCGCCCAGATGCCAGCGGCGCAACACCTCCAGCGCCGGCCAGTCGAGCTGGAAGAACAGGTTGCGCACCGGGTCGTGCAAAGTATGGCTGGGCTGTCCATCGGCCAGCACCGGGCCGGCGTGCAAGGCCAGTTCTTCGCGCAGCGGCGGCAGTTGCATCACAGCCCCACGCATCACAGTCCCAAGGCTTGGCGCACCGTCGCCAGCGGACGTCGCAGCAGCCAGTAGGCCAGCGGCACCCAGCCACCGCTCAACCGCGCCGTGCCTTTCAGGCCCACGCGCTGCGTGGTGGCTGCGCTCAGCGTGGCGCGCACGCGGTACGCGTAGCTGCCGTCCGGCCGCAGGCTGGCTTCATGCGCAACATAGCGCAGCCGCGCCGGAATGGCGGACAGCGGGCTGGCCGCCAGATACAGGTTCAGGTCCGCCTGATCCTGCAAGGGAATGGCGTCGCCGATGGGCAGCCAGGCTTCCACCTCCAGTTGTTCTGGCACCGCGATGCGCATGATGCGCTCGCCCATCTGCACCGGCTTGCCGAGCCATTCGCCAGGATCGTCGAACAGGGCGACACCGTCCTGCGGCGCAGTGACGCGCGCGCGCGCCAGTTGCTGGCCCACGTATTCATCCTCGGCGCGCTTTTCCTCAATCTTGCTCGACAAGATGGCCAGCTGCGCCTTGGAGCGCGGATCGGACAGTGCCTGCTGCGCGAACTGGCGGTATTCGGCTTGCGCCGCCGCCAGCGCCTGCGCTGCCACGTCGCGTCGCGCCGCCAGCTGGGCTTCGTCGAAGCTGAACAGCAGCTGGCCCGCTTTGACAGCCTGATTCGGCTGCACCTCGAAGCGCCCCAGCACGCCATCCAGCGGCGCGCGCACGGTGGCGGCATCCTTCGGCACCAGTTCGCCGGGCGCCAGCACCGTCAACCGCACCGGCAGCAGCAGGAGCGCCAGCATGGCGGCGGCCAGACGCCAGCGCGGCTGGCGCCACCAGGCCTGGTCCGGACGCCGCGCCAGCAGCCGATGCAGCTGACGCCAGCTGCGCCAGGGCGAAACGGTGGCACGCTGGCAGGATGTCCAGGCATGCAGCCACGCGTCCTGCCATTCCCGCATCAAGGCAATCGCATGCTCGGGCCACGGCTGGTCGGCTGCGAGTAGCAGACCGCCACCTTCGCCGTCCGCGGCAGCAGAGGGAAAAGGCAGCCATAAGCCGTAAGGCGGCAGCCATTCAGCCCATTCACTGGCCAGGGCCGCCGGCAGCTGGACCGCTTCCACCGCCGCTGCCTGCGTGTGGCCGCCATGCAGATGACGGCACACCGCATCGATCCAATGAGCATAGGGTGCGTTGGTCTCGGCCTCGACCACGCCGGACAGGGCGCGCACACCATCCGCTGCCAGCCACAGCACCGCCTGACGGTAAGGCGCGAGGATATGGCTGTCGTTGACAGCCATGAAAGCCAATTCCTCGGCGCTGGCGCTGTGGCGCGCGCGGCGCGCCAGCTCCAGCAGGTGCAGCAAGGCTTGCGACGGCGGCGCCGCCTGATCGGCCACCACCTGCATCAGCGGCGCACCGCGCGTTCAAGCGTTGGACGGCCGGCGGCGCGCAACTGCTCGCTCAAACCGGCGCGCCCGCTACGCGGCGCGGCGTCGGCCGCCTGCTGCGGACCGCCCACACGGATTTTCAGCAAGGTCGTTGCCTCGTTGCCCTGGGCGTCGCGCGCTGTCACTTTAATCTGCAGTTCGCCGGCTACGCCGGCCGGCGCGCGCACCGTGAATTTGCCGCTGCGCGCATCAAAACTCACCCAGTCGGGAATCGGCGCGCCATTGACCTGCACGGCCGAAAGGCGGATCACCGCATCGCGGCTGCTATGGGCAAAGGTATCGGATGGTATGGAGAACTGCGTCGTACCGGCCGCTGTCACGAGCTGGTCGGCCAGTGGCCGGTTCAGCATAAGACCTGTTCCGGACTGGGTTTCCTTCAACAGTACCTGGAAACTGGTGCCCTGCCCCGCCGTCAGCAGCGGCGCCACAGCCGCCTGCAATGGCCTTTCGCTTTCCAGGCCGCTGCGCACGCCCAGCACGGATTCGGTGGAACGCGAGAGGAAGATCGCGCTGCCGGCAGCGGGCGGCGTCAGCACAACGGCTGCCGGCACAGGTGCCGTAACCGTGTTGGCGTTAACCGGTGGCGGCGGCAGATGCACTTGCACATCAGGCGGCACCGCATTGTTCAGCGTATAGGACTGTCCCGATGTGAAGCCACCGCCCAGCGCCACATTGCTGGCGTTCTGAATGCCGGTGCCGCTGTCTTTCATATCCAGGCGCAGGCTGCCTTCGCCGCTCACACCATTGACGGTAACTGTATATGTGCTACCGCTTCCGCTGACGCCAGCAATCGTGCCGGTGGCATTGCCGCCCGCTGTCAGCACAAAGTCGCCGGCATCGACGCCACTGACATTTTCGCTGAAGGTGACCACATAGCTGATAGAGCTGCCACCTGCCGCCTCACCACTGCGCTCGATCGATTTCACTACCGGCGCAACGGCCACAGTCACAGTGAAGGCTTGCTTCGTCGTATTGCCCGCCGCATCGGTAGCGGCCACATAGATGCGATAGCTGCCTGCCGTCAGCGCCGCGCCGCCGACCTTGAGTGCGCCGCCGGACAGCGTGAAGCGGCCATTGTCCGCATCGTTCGCACCATCGCCCGCCGCCAGCGCATAGCTGACGGCATGGCTGTCGCTGGCGGACAGCGTGGCAACCAGCGCATTGCTGCCGGCAGCCGTCAGCGCGATGCTGCTGGCGCTCAGGCTCAAAGCCGCTGGCGCTTGCGTATCGATGACTACCGTCAGCGCAGCGGAGGCAGCCGAGGCATTGCCCGCCGCGTCGCTGGCGCGCGCCGTTACGCTGTGCGTTCCAGCAGCCAGCGGCGAGGAGGTGATCGTCCAGTTGCCTTTCGCATCCGCGACAGCGCTGCCGATGGCGAGGCCGCCATCGTACAGCGTGACGCTGCTGCCGGCTTGCGCCGTGCCGTTGAAGACGGGCGTGGTACTGCTGGTCAGATTGTCGCTGTCGGAGTTGCCGCTGTCGCTGCTGCCGGCAAGGTCCGGCATGGATGGCGCAGGCGGGGCAACGCGGTCCAGCGCATAGCTTTGACCGGCCGCGAAGCCGCCGCCGATATCGACCTTGCCCGCATTCTGAATGCCGGTGCCGCCGGATTTCAAGTCCAGCCGCAGCGTGCCTTCGCCAGCCAGACCGCTCACGGTGACGGTATAGGTGCTGCCGCTGCCGCTCACGCTGGCGATGCTGCCGCTCGCCGTGCCGCTGGCAGAGAGAATGAAGTCGCCCGCATCCACGCCGCTGACATCCTGGCTGAACACCACGGTGTAGCGGATCTCCTGCGCGCCGTTGACGACGGCTTCCGCCGCGCCGCCGCTGCGCTCGATGGATGCGACCACCGGTGCAGGCGGAGCCGGCGGCCTCTCGCTTACATTGACGACGAAGGCCTGCTTCGTCACATTGCCCGCCGCGTCGGTGGCGGCAAGATAAATCTTGTAGCTACCCGCCGTCAGCGCCGTGCCGCCCACTTTCAAGGTGCCGCCAACGAGCGTGAAGCGGGCATTGTCGGCGTCGTTATTGCCGTCGCCACTGGTCAGAGCATAGCTCAGCGCATGGCTGTCGGTGGCGGACAGCGTTGCCACAGTCGCCGAGCTGACTGCAGACGGCACGCTAATGGCGTTCGTGCTCAGGCTGAGCGCAGTGGGCGCAACAGTGTCGATCTTCACGTTCAGCGCAGCCGAAGCGGCCGACACATTGCCCGCTGCATCGCTGGCTTTGGCCATCACCATATGACTGCCTGCGTTCATGGTGACAGCGGTAATCGTCCAGTTGCCGGAGCCGTCGGCCGTCGCGCTGCCCAGCAGCGTCGTGCCATCGGTATCGTACAACTTGACGGTGCTGCCCGCTTCGGCCGTTCCGGTAAAGGTGGGCGTGGTGCTGCTGGTGATGTTGTCGCTATCCGAGACGCCGCTGTCGCTGCTGGCTTTCAGATCGGGCACGGATGGCGCCGCCGGCGCTACCCGGTCCAGCGTGTAGCTCTGGCCGGCGCTGAAGCCGCCGCCGATATCGATATTGCCGCCGCCCTTGATACCGGTGCCGCTGCTGTTCAGATCCAGGCGCAGCGTGCCGTCGCCGCCCAGGCTGTTCACCACCACGGCGTAAGTCTTGCCATCGATGGCCGTGATGCTGGCAATATTGCCGCTGGCTGTGCCGGTTCCGGTCAGCGTGAAATCGCCGGCATCGACGCCCGTCACGTTCTCGCTGAAGGTCACGGTATAGCTGATCGAACTGGTGCTGGCGGCCACGCCGGCCGCCACGCCGCCGCTGCGTTCGATGCTGCTGACCGCCGGCGCGTCCACGACATTAATGCTAAAGGCGTACTTGCTCACATTGCCCGCTGCATCGGTGGCGGCCAGATAGATGTGATAGGTGCCGGCCGTCAGCGCCGTCGCACCCACCTTGAGCGTGCCGCCGCTGATTGCGAAGCGGCTGTTCTGAGCGTCGTTGCTACCGTCGCCGCTCGCCAGCGCATAGCTGACGGCGTGGTCGTCGCTCGCCGTCAGCGTAGCAACAGAAGCGCCGCTGATGGCAGTCAGACTGGCGATGCTGGAGGAACTCAGGACAAGGGTGCTGGGCGCCGCGACGTCGATCTCCACGGTCAGCGCAGCCGATGCAGCCGACACATTGTCCGCCGCATCGGTGGCTTTGGCCGTGACCGTATGGCTGCCAGCGCCCATGGTGGAGGCGGTGATGCTCCAGTTGCCGGAACCGTCGGCCGTCGCGCTGCCCAGCACTGCCGTGCCATTGGTATCGTAGAGCGTGACCGTGCTGTTGGCTTCGGCCGTACCGCTAAAAGTCGGCGTGGTGTTGCTGGTCAAATCGTCGTTATCGGCGCTGCCGCTGTCGCTGCTGCTTTTCAGGTCCGGGGCCGATGGCGCCGATGGCGCGCTATGGTCCAGCGTGTAGCTCTGGCCGGAACCATAACCGCCGCCGATATCCACATTGCCGCCGCTCTTGATGCCGGTGCCGCTGCCGTTCAGATCAAGGCGCAGTGCGCCGTCGCCCCCCAGACCGTTCACCAGCACCGTATAGGTTTTGCCGTCGACCGCCGTCACGCTGGCGATACTGCCCGACGCCGTACCGGTTGCGCTCAGCGTGAAGTCGCTGGCGTCTACGCCCGTCACGTTCTCGCTGAAGCTCACGGTATAGCTGATCGAAGTAGCGCTGGCCGCCACCACCGCCGACACACCGCCACTGCGGTCGATGCTGCTCACCGACGGCGCATCCAGCACCGTGATGGTAAAGGCTTGTTTGCTCACATTGCCGGCGGCATCGGTGGCCGCGACGTATACCTTATAAGTGCCGGCCGTCAGCGTCGTCGCGCCCACCTTGAGCGTGCCGCCGCTGATTGCAAAGCGGCCGTTCTGCGCGTCGTTGCTGCCGTCGCCGGCCGTCAGCGCATAGCTGACGGCATGATCGTCGCTCGCCGTCAGCGTCGCCACGCTGGCGCCGCTGGTCGCAGCCGCCGAGGCGATGCTGGCAGCGCTCAGGGTCACGCTCGCCGGCGCCGCCTGGTCGATCACCACGGTCAGCGCGGCCGAGGCGGCCGAGATATTGCCCGCCGCATCGGTGGCTTTCGCTGTCACCGTATGGCTGCCCGCGCTCATGGTGGTGGCTGTGATCGACCATTTGCCGGCGCCATCGGCCGTGGCGCTGCCCAGCACCGTACTGCCGTTGCTGTCGTACAGCGTGACCGTGCTATTGGCTTCCGCCGTGCCGGTGAAGACCGGCGTGGCGATGCGGGTGAGATTGTCGCTGTCCAAAGAGCCGCTGTCGCTGGCACTGTCCAGGTCCGGGGCGGAAGGCGCCGCCGGAGCGATGCGGTCCAGCGTATAGGTCTGGCCCGCGCTGTAAGCGCCGACGGCGACATGACTGGCGTTTTCAATGCCGGTGCCGCTGCCTTTCAGATCCAGACGCAGCGTGCCATCGCCACCAAGAGCATTCACCAACACCGTATAGGTTTTGCCATCGATCGCGGTCACGCTGGCGATACTGCCGGCCGCCGTGCCGGTCGCGCTCAGCGTGAAGTCGCTGACATCCACGCCTGTCACGTTTTCGCTGAAGGTCACGGTATACACAACCGAGCTGGCATTCGCCGGCACCACCTCGCTGTTGCCGCGCACGATCGAGCTGACCACGGGCTGGTCCGCGACGACGATGGAGAAAGCCTGATAACTCTTGTTCCCCGCCGCATCCGTGGCCGCGACATAAATGCTGTAGGTGCCTGCCAACAGGGCGCTGCCGCCGACCTTCAGCGTGCCGCCGGAAATGCTGAAGCGGCCATTGTGCGCATCGTTTGCTCCGTCACCGGTGGCCAGGCTGAAACTGACGGCATGGGCATCGTTGGCGGACAGCGTGGCCACGGTCGCGCCGCTGCCTGCCGCCACGCTGCTCAGCGAGGTGGTGCTCAAGCCCAGGGAGGTTGGGGGAGCGGTATCGATTTCCACCGTCAGGCCTGCCGAGGCAGCCGAGACATTGCCCGCCGCGTCGCTGGCCTTGGCCGTCACCGTATGGCTGCCGCTGCTCATGGTGGAAGCGGTAATCGACCACTTGCCCGCGCCGTCGGCGGTGGTGCTGCCCAGCACCGTGCTGCCGTTGGTATCGTACAGCGTCACTGTGCTGCCCGCATCGGCGCTACCGCTAAAAGTCGGCGTAACGCTGTTGGTCAGGTTGTCGCTGTTCGAGCCGCCGCTGTCGCTGCCGCTATCCAGGTCTGGCGCGGACGGCGTGGCGGGCGCGCTGCTGTCCAGGATATAGGCCTGGCTCTTGAGTGGTCCCTCATTACCGGCGCCGTCTTTCACCTTCAACAGCAAGGTGCTGCTGGCGGCCAGCGTGACGCCATCCCAGCTCAGCGCCGTACCCGTCACCTTGCTGCTGATGTCAAGCCAACTGGTGCCATTGTCCAGCGAGCCATACAGCTTCTCGGTACCCGACAGTGCCGCGCTGAGCGTGGCCGTGATGGTCTGGGCAGCGGTGCGGGTTACGAAGTCGGAGGCACTGGCGCCGGTATCGTTGGAAAAGGACAAGGCGCTGAAGTTGATCGCCGGCGCCACATTGTCCACGCGCGCATTGCTGCTATCGCTCGTCGTCGTCTGGTTGCCGGCATTGTCCTTGACCGTCACCGACACATTGCGGTTGGCGACATCGTTGATGCTGCCCGCCACAATGGTGTAGGTAGCGCTCCAGGTGCCGCCCGAGTTGCTGGCCGTGACCGCCGAGCCGCCACCAAACTGGCTGAAGTCCACTTTCACGCTGGAGATGGTGTCGCTGTTATTGTCGCCGCCGGCCGTGTTGTTCCAGGTGGCGGTGACAGTGTCGCCAATCTTGTATGCGCCGCCGGCACCGCTGCCGCCCGAAATACTGATCTTCGCATCGGTGACCATGGGCGCGATATTGTCCACGGTGAGGTTGCTGCTGTCGGCCGTGGTGGTGGTACCGCTGCCATTGGTCGCGCTGACCGAGACATTGCGGTTGACGGCATCAATGGCGCCGGCCGTGATGATATAGCTGGCGCTCCAGATGCCGCCGCTCTGGGTGGCGCTGACAGCGGCACCGCCGCCGAAGGCGCTGAAGTCCATGGTCACGCCGCTCAAGCTGGCGTTGTTGTCGCCGCTGCCGCTATTGTCCCAGCGCGCGGTGACGGTGTCGCCGATCTTGTAGGCGCCGCCGGTGCCGGTGCCGGTGGAAGTGATCGAGATTCTGCCGTCGGTGACGGCCGGTTTCCCGGCGGGCAAATGAATATTATTCAGTACAAAATTATCCATGGCCCAGCAGAAGCCGCCCGGATTCGCGTTTTCAATTCTGGCCCAAAGAATACCTTCAAACATGCTGCCGGAACAGGATGCCACCACGGTGCCACCTAAAGGGACTGCAATCAGGTCTTTCCCCCCCTTGTCCGTGGTAATACGTAAGGTTCCCGGAGAGCCATTCCAGTCAAACAGCGCCAGCGAACTCAGATCAAAGAGCTTCCCTCCTTCCACGGAAAGCGTGACCGCACTGTCATATTCCAGATTACCCGGAATCAGCACCATCCCATCCAGGATCGTATTCCCGTTATCGCTGGGAAATAAGGAAGTTTCTGTATCCAGAATAAGGGGCTTGTCAGTGCTGGTGATTACCAGCTTGTCCAAGCCGATCGTTTGAGTAACAACCTTCTCGCTTGTCTGTACCGCAGTCGACAAGTCAAAGGTTGCCAGCAAACCCGCATATGCCGGCAGACGCCCGGCATCGAAGGGGGAAAGACTCTCCACCGCGCCCGTCTGCTTTTCCAGCGTCCAGTTGCCCCCATACGCCGCCGCGCCACTGGCGTCACTGGAAGCCGCCACGTCCGCACCCGTCAAACGCGCCACATCCGCCATCCAGGCCGTACCCGTTGAACCTTGCGCCACATCGCAGCCATACACCAGGACATCGCCCTCCGCCGTCAGCGCTTGCCCCAGTGCCGTCAACTGGGCTTGCGCCTGGGGCTGTTCCATACTGGCGCTGGTGATAGCGCCAGGACCGGCAAGCAACATGCCAACGCTGCCATGCGAAAGGATGTGCACTGCGTCATAACCGCTGTGGCTACCAGCCCAGGCCGCCAACTGCGCCAGGGCGTCGCCGCGGCTGTCGATCTGGCGCACTTCCAGTCCACTGCGCACCGCCGCCGCCAAGGTGAGGTAATCGCTGACCGTCACATCGACAAACACCACTTCCTGCCGCCCGTCATTGCGCGACGGATCACCGGCGCGCAGCAGGGCCGGCATTGGCGCTGGCGCTACTGCGGCATCGGGCCGGGTCAGGCTGTCCGCCGCTGTGGCGACGGCAGCGCCGTCAAACATGAAGCGCTGCTCGAGGGCCAGTAAGCGCGACTGGCGACGCAAGCGGCCTGCGGCAGGTGGCAAGGCAGGAAGGGGCGAGCGGTGGACGGTATCGGGCATACTGGACTCCTGGCGCCGTGCGGCGCTCATGAAAAAATCACTTGGCAAATCTGGCCAGATGGTCGGAAACCTGGCGGTCCAGCTTAGGACGCCAGGAAGCGGGGACAATTTCTTGCAACAATTCGTTGATCTTGCTGATCTGCACCTGCTCTTCGGGATCAGTGCTGCGCGCCTGGGCGGCGCTGTTCCAGAGATACACCTTCGCCAGATCAGTTGCCGGTAAAGTCTTGGTTGCGGGATCGAGCGGGGCATTGGCATACAGGACGGCAGTGGGCAGATAGGCCGGCGCGTGGCCGCCCATGGCCGCGCGTTCCATCCAGCCGGCGGCCTGTGCCGCGTCTGCCGCGCCGCCGGCCCCTTCACTGAGCATGCGTGCCAACCAGTATTGGGCTTCCGGCACGTCGCGCTCAGCGGCCATTTGATACCAGGCGCGGGCGGCCGTCAGATCCGGCTTCACCTGTGCCGTCCCGCGGAAATAGTTTGCAAGACGCAGCATCGCCTGCGGTGAACCGGCCTGCGCCGCCTGTGCGCATAAGTCGAGTCCCTGCGCGACGTCCTGGTCGACGCCGCGTCCGTCAATATATAGCTGGGCAGCGGAACACAGCGACAGGAGATGGCCGCCACGTGCCGCCCTCAAGTAAAAGTCGAGGGCCATTTTCGGATCTGCGGGACGATGAATGCCACGGTCCAGACAGTCGCCAAAAAAATGCTGGGCCGTGGGAATGTTCTTTTGCGCTGACCGCTCGAACCAGCGGCAAGCCTGAATCCCATCCCTGGGCTGACCCCAGCCATTCTGATAGAGCAAACCCAAACTGAATTGAGCCAACGGATTGGTCTTGCTGTGCTTTAGGTAGCCGGCACGGGCGTCGGCATAGTCGCCGCGCGCCAGCGCCCGGTTGGCGGCCGTCAACTCACGGGAGTAATCCATCGGGCGGGCCTGCACAATCAGCGGAAAAACAAGAGACAACAGAAAAAATTTTTTAAGCATGATAAGTTTCCGCTTCAAGGCAGGTCCGCACTTTGCTGGAGTTACTCAGAAGCTGGGTAAAGTCCGGAGATGGCGATGTAGTAGTACATTGCCAGATAAGGCATGCGGTTCTCAAATGCCTTAGACAGCCCGGTATTCTGCTCCGTCAAGTGCTCGGCAATTTTGAGGGTGGAAATGGATGCGGTCGAAGCCGAGGCATCGACGTCTATATCCTGGGTGAAACGGACTGTAGCCTTTCCACCTATCACTCCAGCGTGCATCGTTACGTCCGGCACTTCGGGGTTATAGGGTTTGACAGTAGACGCAGTGGCGCCAAAGCTCGCACCCGTAGTCGGCACGCTCAATGTCCCGATCTTGCTTGATACCTTGAGGTCCAAATCACTACCGCGCACTTCGCCGTTTGCGGCATTGAGCCCTTCTTTGGTAATCCTCAAGCTCTTGATGTCAAATTTAGCGTTTGCGATGAGAGTGGCTTCTTTGACCAAGTGGATGTGCGGTGGTAGATCCTGCGCCGTCAAGGTCGTAGCTTCCAGGCCGCCCTTGGCGCCTACAACGTAGGCACTCGTCGAATTGGTGGCGGCACCGGCGCCAATCACAACACGGCCGCGCAAGTCGGGAAGGTAGAAGAAGCCCTGCTCGATTTTAGGAGAGTACGTGTCGCCAATCAGCGCTTGTAACGCGACATTTTGAGCGGACATCAATTTCTGGCCCATAGCCGGCATGTATTGCACGTTGGAGAACAGCTGTTTGCCCGCCATGATGCAAATGGAACCAAGCAAGGGTTCGGCAGAGCAGGCTAGTGCGGTTCCGCTCCAGGCAATGGCAGACAATACCGCCAAAGTCGTAGTCAGGGTTTTCTTCTTCAATAAACTAGGCATAAAGGTAATCTCCAGAAAAATGCTGCAAACAATGCCGGGCTGCGGCAATCAGGGTGGGCTGCCGGCGGGCGGCGCCATTAAAACCTTGCCGCTCATACCCGCCATCAGCTCGCCGAACTTGCCGTCGATGGCGGCGGTCAGCTTGACCGACTGGCTGACCGGGTCGATGCGCGCACCAATGCGCTGCACCTTGGCCGGATAGGTCTTGCCAGTTTCGTCGATGACGACCTGGAAACCGTGCTGGGCGCGCAGCCACACCAGCCATTTGCTGGGCACGATGAATTCCAGTTCCAGCGCGGAATCGTCGATGATGTCGAGCAGGGCTTGGCCGGGCTGGACGAATTGCTGTTCGCGCGCCTTCTGTTCGGCGATGCGGCCGGCATAGGGCGCCGTCACGGCGCACTTGGACAGCACGGCGCCGTTGGCCGCCACTTCGGCCTTGGCCTTGGCTACCTCGGCCTCCGACACGTCCAGCTCGACCTTGCCGATTGAACGCAATTCGTTGAGGCGCTGGTTGGCCGTCCAGACTTTCTCGGTCGCCGCCTGGGCGGCTTTGGCCTTGCTCAGCTGGGCTTGCTGCAAGCTGCAATCGAAGACCACCAGGGTTTCGCCGGCGCGGAAGCGGCCGCCTTCCACCACGGGCAGGCGGCTGATCTTGGCGCCGATTTCGGCCGCCAGCGTGGCGTAGCGGCGCGGCATCAGCTGGGCGCGGATTTCGCGTTTGTCGAGGGCGGCGCTGTTGGGCGGGCGCGGCTGATCGGCGGCGGCGGCCGGCATCAAGGCCGCCAGGCCGAGCGCCAGCACAACGGCCGCCGGCGCGGCGCGCAAGGCAAGCAGCTTCATTGCGCGGACACTGCCGGCAACTGGCCCGCTTCCCACTGGCGCATGGAGCTGCCGACAGCAGCGGTCAGCTGGTCCAGCGGCAGATCGGCGCTGGCGCTGACGGCCGGTTCCAGGCCCAGCGTGGCCTGCAGCTTGCCGGTGGCGGCGTGCAGCTGGGCCAGCGCCTGGAAGCGGCGCAGCTCGCTCAGCAGCGCGGTGGTCTGGTTTGACACCAGCTCAAGCTGGGTCTGGGTCTGGGCTTGCTGGGCGTTGGCCACATGCTGGGCGATCGAGCTGTCGAGCTGCCAGATAGTGTTGGCGCGTTCGAACTGGCGCAGCGCATTGCCGTATTGCAGGCGGGCGATGTGGACCTGGGCCAGCAGGGCCATCTGGGTCATCACGCGGCGCTGGTCGGCCACGGCCACACCGGCGTCGGCCAGGCGCATCTGCGACGGCGCGGACAGCAGGCCCAGCAAGTTGAAGGAGATCTGGGCGCCGGTTTCGCGCCAGGTCTGGTTGATCAGGTAGCTATCGTTGCTATGCTTGGGGCCATAGCTGAAGGACAGGCCCGGGAAAAGCTTGAGCAGGGCGCGGCGCGATTCGGCGCTGGCGATGCGCGCGTTGTAGAAGGATTCGCGCAGCTCGGCGTTGTTGGCAATGGCGAATTCCTCCAGCTGCTCGACCGGCATGCTGTGCCAGGCGGCAGCGGCCGTTTCAGCCGGCTCGCTGACGGTGAAGTCCTGCACCAGCGGCAGGTTGACCAGGGCCGCCAGTTCGAGGCGGGCGGTGGACAGCTCCTGCGACACGGCTTCCAGCAGGCGCACGTTTTCCAGCACCTGGCGCTGGTAGCGCAGGGCATCGAGCGGATTGCGCAGGCGTTCGGCCTCGGCCTTGCGCGAATCGGCCAGGGCGGCTTCGGCGGCGCTCAAACCAGCCTGCACCTTGCCCTGCAGTTTCTGTGCGCTGACGGCACGCCAGAAGGCGGTGCGCACATCCTGGATCAGGTTGTGCATGGCCTTGCGGCGGTGCTCGGCGGCGATCAGCACGCGGTCGGCGTTCTGCTGGGTGGCGTAATAGCTTTGACCGAAATCGAGCAGGCTCCAGGTGAAGCTGAGGTCGGTGGTCACGGCATCGCGGTCGCTGGAAATATAGGGATTGGCCAGCGAGGGGCGGCCGGTGACGGAATCCTTGCTGCGCGTGATCAGGTCCTTATCGCGCTCGCGGTAGCCGGCCGACGCAACCAGCTTGGGCAGCATATCGTAGGCGCCCACCTCCAGCTGACCTTGGGCCAGCGACTCTTCCATCAGGCGCGTGCGACGGGCCAGATTGTATTTGAGGGCGCGTGCCACGGCTTCGTCCAGCGACAGCGGACCTTGCAGCGGCACAACATCTTGCTGCGCGCGCTGGCGGTCGGCGCGGCTGGCGGCAGCCAGATCCGCCTGTTTCAAGGGCGTCGGCGTATAGGAAGCGCAACCCGACAAGACCAGGGCAGCGGACAGGGGCAAGAGCAGGGGAAGGCAGCGGGAGCGGATAAGCATGCTGAGTCTTTTCGAAATGGAAACGAAAGGGCTTTTTTCTTAGCAAATATGGTTGCCAAGAGAAAAATAGTGCATGCATTCTAACTTAGCTCGTCAGCAATAGTCAGATTTCCGAGTGGATTTAGTGGTTTTTTGTGAGAAATATTTCAAAAAAATTTGCCCAGGACATCAATTCATCTTTGCGCCAAATCAAACAATGTCCACCCTGGTGCCTGACACCAGGGTGGGACATTCTTTGCGCCAGATCAAGCAATGTCCGACCGCGGTGCCTGACACCAGGGTCGGACATTGTTTGTCCTGGATCAAATGCTGGGGACGAAAAAAAACCCGTGCCTGAGAACACGGGTTTTGTGGGGAGCGTTAGCGCTTATTTGGCAGGTGCAACTTTGGCTTCCTTGGATTCGGTCTTGGCGACTTTGGCGTCGGCTTTGACTTCGGCCTTGGCTTCCGGTTTGGCTTCCTTGCTGTCGGCTTTCACTTCTTTGCCTTCAGCTTTTTCGGCTTTGTGCGCTTTGGCTTTTTTGCCGTGGCCTTCGGTTTTGGCTTCGGCTTTGACTTCGGTGCCGGCGGCTACCTTGCTGTCTTTGGCTTCGACTTTGCTTTCCACTTTAGCGGCAGCCGGAGCAGCAGCTGGCGTGGCTGGCGCGGTGGTCGGCGCGGTGGTCGGCGCTGGGGCGGCGGCGAAAGCTGCGGAGGCGAACAGGCCGGCGATCAGGGTAGCGATGGTCTTTTTCATGGTGTGGTCCTTTAATGTATGCGGTTCAGGTATTCAGTTGTCGGTTGGGTGCTGCGAATTACTTGGTGGCCGGTGCGCTGGCTTTTTCTTCAGCTTTGACTTTCTCTTCGGCTTTCGCTTTCTTGTGGTGCTTGGTGGCTTTGTGTTCTTTGCTGTCGGCTTTGACTTCCTTACCATCGGCCTTGGCTGCGGCGACAGGCGCGGAGGCAGCGGCGGATGCGGAGGCAGACGCAGGGGCAGGGGCTTGTGCAAATGCGGCGGTAGCGAACAAACCAGCGATCAAGGTAGCGATGACGTTTTTCATTTGAGTTCCTTTTAAGTTTGTTTATCTAGTGCACTAATTCCCGTGTCACTGAGCAAGAAACGCGAGCCGGTTTCGACCAGTTGACGGCTTTTACAAGCGCTTACAACTCAACTAATCTGCTTACATTTGGCTGTGCCAGCGCAAAACCGGGCTGTGAAACGGGGTCTACGCTTGAGCTGAGTGCCGGCGCACAGGCCGCTCGTGGTAAGCTTCGTGCCCGCGCACCGACTGTCCGCGCGCGCTCCCCACCGAACTGCTAATCAAATACACAATGGATATTATTTTTGCGCTGAAGGCTCTGGTGATGGGCCTGGTAGAAGGCTTTACCGAATTCCTGCCAATTTCTTCGACCGGCCACCTGATCCTGGCCGGCAGCCTGCTCGACCTGCAACGCAATGTATCGAAGGAAGTGATCGACGTATTCGAGATCGTGATCCAGGCCGGCGCCATTCTGGCCGTGTGCTGGGAATACCGCGCGCGCATCGTCTCCGTGCTGTCCGGCCTGACCAGCGACCATAAGGCGCGCAAGTTCGTGCTGAATCTGATCGTGGCCTTCCTGCCGCTGGCCGTTCTCGGCCTGGCCGTGGGCAAGCATATCAAGGTGGTGCTGTTCAAGCCGGTGCCGGTGGCGCTGGCCTTCATCATCGGCGGCTTCGTGATCCTGTGGGCCGAACGCCGCGCCAAGACCAATCCAACGGCGGTGCGCATCCACTCGGTGGAAGATATGAGCGTCACCGACGCGCTGAAAGTGGGCTTTGCCCAGGCCTTCGCCCTGATTCCCGGCACCAGCCGTTCCGGCGCCACCATCATCGGCGGCATGCTGTTTGGCCTGTCGCGCAAGGCGGGCACGGAGTTCTCCTTCTTCCTGGCCATCCCTACCCTGCTGGCCGCGACCTTCTATTCGCTGTTCAAGGAGCGCGCGCTGCTGACGGCCGACCTGACCGGCTTCTTCAGCATCGGCACGGTGGCGGCCTTCATTTCGGCCTTCCTCTGCGTGCGCTGGCTGCTACGCTATATCAGCTCGCACGACTTCACAGTGTTTGCCTGGTATCGCATCGTCTTCGGCGTGGTGGTCATCGTGACTTCGTATACCGGCATGGTGGCTTGGGTAGATTAAGCAATGGATAGTCAGGACACCGGCGCGCGCGCCCTTCATCTGCTGCAGACCGTATTCGGCTACCCAGCCTTCCGCGGCCAGCAGGCGGAGATTGTCGAGCATGTGGGCAATGGCGGCGATGCGCTGGTGCTGATGCCAACCGGCGGCGGCAAGTCGCTGTGTTATCAGATTCCGGCCATGCTGCGCGATGGCGTGGGCGTGGTGATCTCGCCGTTGATTGCGCTGATGCAGGACCAGGTCGATGCGCTGGCCGAGGTGGGCGTGCGCGCGGCCTTCCTGAATTCGACCCAGACTTACGAGGAAGCGGCGCGCATCGAGCGCCTGGTGCGCACCGGCCAGATCGATCTGGTCTACATCGCGCCGGAGCGCCTGATGACGCAGCGCTGCTTCGACCTGCTGCAGGATTCGCCGATCGCGCTGTTCGCCATCGACGAGGCGCACTGCGTTTCGCAATGGGGCCACGACTTCCGCCCCGAGTACATCAAGCTGTCGGTGCTGCACGAGCAATTCCCGAACGTGCCGCGCATCGCGCTGACCGCAACCGCCGACCAGCAAACGCGCGCCGAGATCGCGCACCGCCTGCAGCTGGAAGACGCGATGCAGTTCGTGTCCTCCTTCGACCGGCCGAATATCCGCTACCAGATCGTGGAAAAGGCCAACGGCCGCAAGCAGCTGCTGGACTTCATCACCGCCGAGCATGGCGGCGACTCCGGCATCGTCTACTGCCTGTCGCGCAAGAAGGTGGAGGAAACGGCCGAATTCCTCAACGAGAACGGCATCCGCGCCATGGCCTATCATGCCGGCATGGAGCATGCGAAGCGCGCCTCGAACCAGGCGCGTTTCCTGCGCGAAGAGAATATCGTGATGGTGGCGACCATCGCTTTCGGCATGGGCATCGACAAGCCTGACGTGCGCTTCGTGGCCCACCTCGATCTGCCGAAGAGCATCGAAGGCTATTACCAGGAAACCGGCCGCGCCGGCCGCGACGGCATGCCCGCCAGCGCCTGGATGGCGTATGGCTTGCAGGACGTGGTGCTGCAGCGGCGCATGATTGACGAGTCGGAGGCCGACGAGAATTTCAAGCGCGTGCTGGGCACCAAGCTCGATGCCATGCTGGGCCTGTGCGAAACGCTGAGCTGCCGCCGCGTGCGGCTGCTCGATTATTTCGGCGAGCAGGCCTCGCCTTGCGGCAACTGCGATACCTGCCTGATTCCGCCAGTCTCCTTCGACGGCACGGTGCCGGTGCAGAAGCTGCTGTCGGCCATCTACCGCGTCGACCAGCGTTTCGCGGCCGGCCACGTGATCGATGTGCTGCGCGGGATGGAGTCGGAACGCATCAAGACCTGGCACCACGATTCGCTGTCGGTGTTCGGCATCGGCGCCGACCGCAGCGAACAGGAATGGCGTGCCATTCTGCGCCAGGTGATCGCACTCGGACTGGTGACGGTCGACCATGAGCAATTCAGTTCATTGAAGCTGACCGACGCGGCGCGCCCGGTGCTGAAGGGCGGCCAGAAGGTGCAGCTGCGCCAGTACCAGAAGCCGGTCAAGCAGAAGCGCGTGGCCGCGGCGCCGAAGGGTTATGTGGAAACCGATCTGACGCCGCAGGAACAGGCCATCTTCGACAAGCTGCGCTGGTGGCGGGTGGAGACGGCGCGCGCCCACAGCGTGCCGGCCTATGTGATTTTTGTCGACGCCACCCTGCGCGAAATCGCCAAGGCCCAGCCTACCTCGCTCGACCAGATGCGCGGCATTTCCGGCGTGGGCGAGAAGAAGCTGGCCTCTTACGGCGACGAGATCGTGGAGTTGATCAGCGCAATGCTGTAAGACCGCTCAGGCGCACATGATCTGGCGGTAGCGGCCGGGCGGCACGCCCAGCGCGGCGCGGAAGCGGTGGCTGAAATGGCTCAGGTCCGCGTAGCCGCAGACATCGGCAATCTGCTGCAAAGGCAGTGGCGATGCGCGCAGCAGGCCGCGCGCCTTGTCCAGGCGGCGGCGCGCAATCCAGGCCGATGGCGGCATGCCGAAGGAGATGCGGAACATGCGCGCCAGATGGAATTCCGACATGCAGGCCACCAGCGCCAGCATGCCCAGCGTGATATTCCCCTCCAGATTCGCTTCGATATATTCCGCCAGGCGGCGCCGCACCAGCGGCGCCAGGCCGCCGCGCAGACGCAGGCCGGGACGCTGCATGGCTTGCGATTGCAGCAGCTCGCTCAGGGCTTCGTGCGTGATCTCGTTGGCGCGCAGCAGCTGATCGTTGTCCTGCCAGGGCGCATCCAGCAGCGACTCGCAGAGCGCGGCCAGACGCGCATTCTCAAAATAGGTGCGGTCGGCCAGCGTCAGCTCGCGCGGCTCGCGGTCCAGCTCCGTCACGGCGCGGTGGGCATAATGCTCCGGCATGAAGTAGATGTGCATCAGGCGCAGCGTATCGCGCACCGTCCAATAGGATTCATGCCAGTCCGGCAGGGAGCACAGGCGCCCGGGACCACCATGCTGGCCCGGCGCGTCGTGGCGCTCGACGCGGTAGCCGCCGCCCAGATAGCAGGAGAGAGTGTGGTGGCCGGGCTGGATGTAGTTGGTTTTGCCTTCCTGCGTGCTGCGCTGCCAGACGGCGATGGCCATGCCATCGCCCAGCCAGGCAAAGCGTTCCAGCTTCGCTTCGGTACCGCTCATGGTGCGGAAGACCGCGTGCGACATGGCATCGGCCGGCGCGCGCTGGCCATGGACGGCCAGCGCCAGCTGATCGTTCACGGCGGGGGTATCGGATTTCGGCTTGGTCGGCATGGCGGGTGGCTGGGTCATATCGGCGGCACGCGCCACAGCAAGGCAAGGTGGCGTGCGTTGCTTAAAGTCTAGCACGCGCTGCTGCGCGGCGAAGCCGGAGCACCGCAAATGCGCAAGATCAGACAATTGCTCCCTCGCGCAGCCGATGCGGGTAACAAAGCGCAAGCTGGAACAAGCGCAAGCGCTGCCGCCCGCGCATGCTGGGCGTTCCGACATTCCGCCTTATGCCGCTCTCATCGCCATGAACGCTTTTCTCTATTTGCTGACTGTTCTGATCTGGGGTACGACCTGGATCGCCATCAAATTCCAGCTGGGCGCGGTCCCCGCCCCGGTCTCGATCGCCTACCGCTTCTGGATCGCGGGCGCGGTGCTGCTGCTTCTGCTGTTCGCCCTGCGCAAGCAGGTGTGGCCGCCGCGCCAAGCCTGGCGCTATCTGGTGGCGCAAGGCCTGGCGCTGTTCTGCCTGAATTTCCTGTGCTTCTACTACGCCAGCGCCAAGGTGCCAAGCGGCTTGGTGGCCGTGGTCTTCTCCATCGCCCCGATCTGGAATGCGCTGAATGGCCGCCTGTTCATGCAGCGGCCGATACGCGGCCAGGTGGTAGCCGGCGCGCTGCTGGGATTGGGCGGCATCGCCCTGCTCTTCCTGCCACAGATGCGCGGCCATTGGGGCGACAGCAGCATGCTGGCCGGCCTGGCGCTGGCCCTGGGCGGCACGCTGTGTTTCTCGACGGGGAATCTGCTGTCCAGCCGCATGCAGGCGCTCGGCCTGTCGCCATGGACGACGAATACCTGGGCCATGCTGATCGGCGCTTCGGTGCTGAGCTGCGGCGCGCTGGCGCTGGGTATGCCCTTCACATACGAGCCGGGGCTGCGCTATACGGGCGCGCTGCTGTATCTGGCGGTGCCGGGATCGGTGATCGGCTTCACCGCCTATCTGCTGCTATTGGGACGCATGGGGCCGGACCGCGCGGCATATTGCACCGTGCTGTTCCCGGTGGTGGCGCTGAGCATGTCCACCATCTATGAGGGCTACCAGTGGACGCTGCCCGCGCTGGGCGGACTGGCCCTGGTCGTCGGCGGGAATGTGCTGGCCTTCCTGCCGGCGCGGAGCAGCGTCCGCGCGCAGGCAGCTCCCGCCGCCGCCAAGCTTACTTCTTGACGAAGACCAGATCCCAGACGCCGTGGCCCAGTTTCAGGCCGCGGTTTTCGAACTTGGTCAGCGGGCGGTAGGCCGGCTGCGGCGCGTAGCCGTCGGCGGTATTTTGCAGGCCTTCTTCCGCACCCAGCACTTCCAGCATCTGCTCGGCGTATTCCTGCCAGTCGGTGGCGCAGTGCAGATAGCCGCCCGGCGCCAGGCGGTCGGTCAGCAGCTTGACGAACGGTGCCTGGATCAGGCGGCGCTTGTTGTGGCGCGCCTTGTGCCACGGATCGGGGAAGAAGACGTGTATGCCCGCCAGGGTGCCGGGCTGGATCATATTGTTCAGCACTTCCACCGCATCATGCTGGATGATGCGCAGATTGCTCAACTCTTCCTCGCCGATCAGCTTGAGCAGGCTGCCCACGCCCGGCGTGTGCACTTCCACGCCGATGAAATCCTTCTCCGGCATATGCTTGGCGATATGGGCGGTGGTGCCGCCCATGCCGAAGCCGATTTCCAGGATCACCGGCGCCTTGCGGCCGAAGGTCTGTTCGCTATCGAGCGGCGCCTTGGCGTATTCGACCAGGAACTTCGGCCCCAGATCGTTGAGCGCCCGCTCCTGCCCCGTGGACAGGCGGCCGGCACGGGTGACGAAGCTGCGGATGCGGTGCTCGGTCGGGTCATACAGCATGGTGCGCGCGCTTTTGGATGGGGTATCGGAAGACATGGGAATCAATCAAAAACTTTAAGGACGATCCGCCATTATACGTGATGCCGTTTTTGCCAGTCCATGCGGGCGGCAGCCTGCGATAATAGCGGCTTTCCAAATACACGGCTGGCGGCGCATGGGCGACATCATCTATCTCATTCTCATGGGCGTATGCCCGGTGGCGATCTATTACATCATCAAGAGCAAGCCACGCGACACGGCCCTGCCAACCGCGCCCAAGGCAAACCCCGCGCCATATACACCGGCGCTGCCGCAGGCCGCGCCGGCCCGGCACTGGTCGGACGAAGGCCGCTTCCAGCTGGAGGTGGTGGCGGAATCGCGCTACCAGGCCACGATCCGCCAGTTGGCGGGTGAACATGGCGAGCACAGCGCGAACGCGCACCATCCAGCGATCCTGGTGCCTGACGATATGAATGCGTATGAGGCGACGGCGGTGGCAGTCTTCCTGTCCGGCCAGATGGTCGGCTATCTGGAGCCGAAACAGGCGGCCGCTTTCCGCCGCCTGCTGGCGCAGCAGGAGCTGGCGGGCCAGCCCACCAGCTGCGATGCGCTGATCCGCGGCGGCGGGCTGTGGGAAGGAAAGAGGCTGAGCTACTCGGTCAGCCTCGATGTGGAGCCGCTGATCTGAGCCTTGCCGGCGACACTTCTGATTTCGAAAGTTATTGACAACCAGTTTCCATTAATGGAAACTGGTTACCAATTCACAGAACTCAGAGGGCTTTCGCCATGCCACCAGAAATCAGCAGCCGTATTTCAGCAACCGTTGTCGCAGTTTTCCGGGCCAATGGCCGCATGCTGGAGTGGGGCGACGCCTTCGCCGCCCCCTTTGGCCTGACCAGCGCCCGCTGGCAAATTCTGGGCGCCATCGCCCTCTCACCGCAGACCATCACGACGCCGCGCATTGCCGAGCAGATGGGCGTTTCCCGCCAGGGCGCGCAGAAGCAGTTAAACCTGCTGCTGGACGATGGCTTGATTGAGAAATTGCCGAATCCTGGCCATCGCCGCTCCCCGCACTATCGCCTGACACCGTCCGGAGCGGCCTTATTCCAACAGGTGGATACGGCGTGGGAAGCGCACGCGCAGCTCGCCGGCCAGCACTTCTCCGCCGCGGAGCTGGAAACCACGCTGCGCGTACTGGGCGCATTGACCGAGCTGCATGCCATGCCATCGCAAGGAGAACAGGATGAAGCGTAATGTTCACGCAATCGCAGGCGTCGCATCCTTCCTGTTTATCGCCACGTTCTGGACCGCCACCGTCATCGCCGAACTATTCCTGAGCCAGGGTGCGGTCGCCAGCGTCAAGCTGGCGGTCACGTATGCGCTGATCGCCTTCATCCCGTGCATGGCGGCGACTGGGGCAACGGGTTTCATCATGGGTGGCAAGAGCACGTTCCCGCTGCTGGCAGGCAAGCGGCGGCGCATGCCCATCATTGGGCTGAATGGTCTGCTGGTGCTGGTTCCCGCCGCGCTGTATTTGAGCGCCAAGGCTCAGGCGGGAGAGTTCGATGCGGGCTTCTATGGCGTCCAGGCAGTGGAAATCGTCGCTGGCGCCCTCAATCTGTTCCTGATGGGATTAAATATCCGCGATGGCCGGCGGATGAGCCGCCGCCGGCATGCGGGCCGCTGAATCAGGCGGCTTTGTTACGGCGGCGTGCTGCCACGCCGGCCACGGCCAAGCCAGCCAGCAGCATGGCGTAAGTGCCCGGTTCCGGCACCGGCGAGGTGAAGATGGTCAGCACCGGGGTATCCAGCCAGATACCAGCGCTGGAATGGGTTATGCCGCCCACCGTGGCATCATGGTTGATATCGTAAGACCAGTGGGTAGGTTCACTGCGCGCGCCAAATCCCGCCCCGGCCAACAGGAAGAAATCGCCATCGAATTTATTGTTGATGGCCGCCGTCAATACTTCGGCGCCGTTCAATCTCGTCACATCACGGCTGACACTTTCGGCGTGGCAAGATGCGCAGTTCCTGTTTTCCAGGAAGAGTCCAGCGCTGTTCTCCGCCGTACCCGGGATATCAATCATCCCTGGCGTGACATTGCCCAAGCGGGCATATCCCGAAACCTTCGCACTCAAACTATAACCGGTAACACGATAGCCTTTACGGACGTTCACGCTGAAGGCCGCCACATGCGAATCGCCATCCGAGCCTGCTTCGTCAATGAAGTCGGCATGCATATAGTTCGCCGACGTCATCGCATACTTGGTGACGCCGTTGGCATCGGACAGCAAGTCCAGGCGCAGATCGCGCGTATTCCACCAGCTATAGCTATCGTCGAAGGTCATCTTGAAATTGCTCGCAGTGACCGTATAGGGGTCAGCCGAGACGGCGCCGCAAAACAGCAGTGCTGCCGCCGCCACCAGATTTTTTACCCGTTTCATCTTGGATCCAATGTAAACAAAGGCAACATTGTAATTTGAGTAATTTCATAAATACTCACCAATTTCCACATTTTCGAAATTTAATATGGCTGAGTAAGCTTATGGCGGCGGCGTGCTGCCACGCCGGCCACGGCCAGACCGGCCAGCAGCATGGCGTAAGTGCCCGGTTCCGGCACCGGCGAGGTGAAGATGGTCAGCACGGGAATATCCAGCCAGATACCGACGCTGGAATGATCGGCGCCACATGCGCATCGCCATCAACACCTTCCTGCTCAATAAACTCGGCATGCATATAGTTCGCCGATGACATCGCATATCGGGTGACGCCGTTGGCGTCGGACAGCAAGTCCAGCCGCAGATCGCGGGTATTCCACCCGTTATAACGCTCATCAAAGGTCATCTTGAAATTGCTTGCGGTGATCGTCTAAGGTTCGGCCAAGGCGGCACCGCAAAAACAGCAGGCTCGCGCCCATGATCAGGTTCTTGAATCCTTGCATGGCATGTCCCATGTGCATAAAGATCAAATTGCAATTTGATCAATATCACACCATTTCCAGCAATTATCACGTTGGGGAACTTATGCTGGCGGCACTGGCGCGGCACGTGCGCGGCCAAGCCGCGGGCACTGACGTTGGAGGAGTGGAGCGGGTGATGGGAATCGAACCCACGCTATCTGCTTGGGAAGCAGAAGTTCTACCATTGAACTACACCCGCGTCAGCGGCATTCTACGCGGCTTTGGCTGTTGTTGACAACTCGTCAAATCCCTTGGCTGGCAGCAGCGGCGCAAGGGCTTGCTGCATGATGTCCCACAGGCGCTGGGCGGTGGGGGACAGTGTGGCGTCGGCGCGGTGCAGGGTGAGGTGGGCGCTGGGCAGCGCGGGCAGGCCATGGGCGCGGGCATCAAGCGCGTGCAGGCTGGCGGGCAGGCCGATGCGGGTGCGCACCGTGACGCCCAGCCCGGCCGCGACGGCGGACCAGACGCCGCTCAAGCTTGGACTGCTGAAGGCGATGCGCCAGGGGATGCCGGCGCGGTCCAGGGCCATGGTGGCAGCGCTGCGCATCAGGCAGGGCGCATCGAACATGACCAGCGGCAGCGGTTCCGCACCGCCGGACCGGATAGGCGGCGCATCGGCATCCAGCGCGGCGGCGGCGATCCATTGCATCGGCACGCCGCCCAGTCCCTCGGCATGGGGCGAGCTACGGCCCATGTCCCAGGCCAGGGTAAAATCGAGACGGCCGCCGGACAGACGATCCAGCAGATCGGCATTGCGCGCCATCTGCGCTTCGATACGCACGCGGGGATGGGCTTTGGCGAAGCGGCCCAGCACTTCGGTCAGCACGCGCTCACCGAAGTCTTCCGGCATGCCGAGGCGGATGCCGCCTTCCAGGTCGACGCCGCGCACAGCGCTGGCGGCTTCGTCGTTCAGTTCGAGCAGGCGGCGCGCGTAGGCCAGCAGGGTTTCGCCGGCCGCCGTCGGCACCATGCCGCGGCCGGCCTTGCGCAGGATGGGTGTACCGACCTGCTCTTCCAGCTTCTTGAGCTGGGCGCTGACGGCTGAGGTGGAGCGGCCCAGGCGGTCGGCGGCCTGGGCGAAACTGCCCAGCTCCACGCCCGTGACGTAGCTGCGCAGGAAATCGAGGTCAAAATGGAGGCGGCGCATGGACAATCCCGATTTATCGAATGGTTGATTCAAATCTTTCCGATTTTCAGAATCAAGATAGACGGGTATCTTACATCTGTCAAACGCTAAAACGGGAGCCGCAGATGAACAATGCAGGACAGCAGGCGCTGGGCGATATTGCCCCGCGCCTGGCCGAAATCACCGACCAGCTGCTGTTTGGCGATATCTGGCGGCGGCCCGGCCTGGCGCCGCGCGAGCGCAGCCTGATCACGGTGTCGGCCCTGCTGGCGCTGAACCGGCTGGAACAGTTGCCCTTCCATCTGCGGCTGGCGCGCGCCAATGGCGTCAGCCGCGCGGAGCTGGGCGAGTTGCTCACCCATCTGGCGTTTTATACCGGCTGGCCTTGCGTGGCCTCGGCCGCCAATCTATTACGATCCATCTACCAAGAGGAGGAAGCATCATGCCAATAAGCCGTATTTCTCTGCTCAAGGGCAAATCGCCCGAGTATCTGCGCGCCTTGTCGGACAGCCTGCACCAGGCGCTGGTCGAGGCCTTTGAAGTGCCGCCGACCGACCGCTTCCAGGCCATCCACCAGCACGAGCCATATGAGCTGGTGTTCGACCGCGAGTATCTGGGCGGGCCACGTTCGGATAATTTTGTGACGATCAACATCACCATCGGCCGGCCGCGCACGGCGGCCACCAAGCAGGCCTTCTATCAGCGCCTGGTGCAGTTATTGGAACAAAAACCGGGCATCCATCCGGAGGATGTGCTGGTGGTGATCACGCCGGTGCAGACGGAGGACTGGTCCTTCGGCGGCGGACGCCAGGGCATCGGCTGGCCGCCTTCGGATTCAGGCCAGCGTTAATAGTTCGGGGCGGCTGCGCGCCAGGGCCAGGCTGGTGGCGTCCATGCGCGCGGCGCATTGCTGCAGATATTTGGCGGCGCCGGGCGCGCCGCCGCGTTCGGCCATGGCGAGCAGGCGATAGGCCTGCTCCACATCGGCCGCCGCGCCCTGGCCCCACATGAACATCAGACCGGCGTTGAGCTGGGCGCGCGCATGGCCCTGGCGCGCCGCTTTCAGATACCAAGCCAGCGCCGCGCCGAAGTCACGCGGCAGACCCTGGCCATTGTCGTAGCGCAGGGCCAAGGTGAACTGGGCCAGGGTGTGGCCTTGTTCGGCAGCCTTGCGGTACCACTCGTTGGCGCGCACGGTGTCGGGCGCGGGACCGGCTTCGTTGTCGAATAAAAGGCCCAGCATGTATTGGGCGGCGACGTAATCCTGTTCGGCGGCGCGCAGATACCAGCCCATGGCCTTGCGGTAGTCCTGCGGCACGCCCTGCCCCGCTTCGTAGCGCAGACCCAGGTCGAACTGGGCTCGCAGGTGGCCCTGGTCAGCCGCCTTGCGGTACCAGAAGATCGCTTCCTGCTGGTCCTGCACCACGCCCTGGCCGTTTTCGTACAGCGCGCCCAGGTGGTGCTGGGCGGCGGGGAAACCCTGTTCGGCGGAGCGGCGGAACCACTGTTCGGCTTCCACATAATCCTGCGGCACGCCCTGGCCATGCGCATAGCGCAGGCCCAGATTGTTCTGCGCGGCGGCGTGGCCTTGCTCGGCGGCACGGCGATACCATTGCAGCGCCTTCTGCTCGTCGCGCGGCACGCCGTGGCCGTTATCGTAGATCAGGCCGAGATTGAACTGCGAGCTGACGTGGTCCTGCTGCGCCGCCAGCGTGTACCATTTGACGGCCTTCTCGCTGTCCTGGGCCACGTCCTCGCCCTTGTCATAGCGCAGCGCCAGATTGAACTGGGCGGCGGCATAGCCTTGCTCGGCCGCCTTGCGGAACCAGGACAGGGCTTGTCCCGGGTCCTGCGCCACGCCCTGGCCATTCTCGTAGCGCAGGGCCAGATTGAACTGGGCGCGCGCATAGCCTTGTTCGGCCGCCTTGCGATACCACATGATGGCTTGGCGGAAGTCCTGCGGCACGCCCTTGCCGGTGTCGTACATCATGCCCAGATTGTTCTGCGCGCCGGCGTCGCCCTGTTCGGCGGCCTTGCTGAACCAGTACATGGCGCGTTCGGTATTGGCTTCGATGCCCTGGCCCTTGGCGTACAGCCAGCCCAGATTGTATTGGGCGGCGGCGTAACCCTGTTCGGCCGCCAGCTGGTACCAGTGCGCCGCTTCCTGATAATCCAGATCGACGCCCTGGCCCTTCTGGTACATCACGCCCAGATTGTATTGGGCGTGTTCCAGGCCGGCATTGGCGGCCTGGCGGTACCAGGCGGCCGCCAGTTCGAAATTCTGCTCCACGCCCTGGCCGTTGAAATACATGAAGCCCAGGCTGTGCTGGGCATTGGCCACGCCGCGTTCGGCCATGGCTTTCACGCGCAGGAATTCGGCGGAATAGGAAGGTCCGCCCGCGCCGGCCGCTTTCTCGATGATAGGGCTGTGGGTAGTGGTGACCATGGCCTGAGCTTACGCCTGAATCGCCATCGGCGCCACCGCCGCGTCCAGCGCCGCGCTGCCCGGCAACGGGGCCAGCTTGTTCTGCGCCTGCAGCACGCTGATGAAGCTGTGCAGGCAGATCGGCCGGTGATACAAATAGCCTTGCATGGTGGTGCAGCCGTTCGCTTCCAGATAGCGCTCCTGCACTTCGGTCTCCACGCCTTCGGCCACCAGATGCAGGCCGAGGCCGCGCGCGATCGAGATGATGGCCAGGATCACCGGATAGTGGCCGTTCTCGTCGTGGATCTCCTTGACGAAGCTCTGGTCGATCTTGATGGTGTGGATGGGGAAGCGGTGCAGATAGCTGAGCGAGGAATAACCGGTGCCGAAATCGTCGATGGCGACGGAAACGCCGAGCTGGCACAGCTTGTTGAGCTGCTCGATGGCGTACTGCGGATTGCGGATGCAGATATTCTCGGTGATCTCGACCTCGATCTGGGCCGGCGAAATGCCGTAGCGCGTCAGCGCGCCGCGCATCTTCTCGAAGAAGTCGCCGCGGTCCAGATATTGCGGCGACAGGTTCAGCGACAGCCGGATCGCCTCGCCGCCGGCCGCGTTCCACAGCAGCAGGTCGCGGCACAGGGCACCCAGCATCCAGTCCGAGATCGGCAGCATCAGGCCATTCTCTTCGGCGAAAGGCAGGAACTCGCCGGCCGACAGCAGGCCGCGCTGCGGATGGTTCCAGCGCATCAAACCTTCGGCGCCGATGATGCGGCCGGTGCTCACGTCGACCTGGGGCTGGTAATACATTTCCAGCTCGTTCTGCTCCAGCGCCTTGCGCAGGGCCTGCTCCAGCGCAATCTTCTGGTGCGAGACGTCGAGCATGGAGTTGTGATAGAAGCTATGGCCGTTCTTGCCCAGCGCCTTGACCTGGTACATGGCGATGTCGGCGTGGCGCAGCAGCTCGTCGATGGTTTCGCCGTCGCTCGGATAGATGGCGATGCCGATGCTGGCCGAGATGTGCACCATATGACCATCGAGGTCGAAGGGCTTTTGCAGGCTTTCCAGGAATTTGTCGGCGATGGCCTTGGCGTCGGCGCGGTCGCGCAGCTCGGGCAGCACGATGGTGAATTCGTCGCCGCCCTGGCGCGCCAGGGTGTCGCCCTTGCGCAGGCAATCCTTCAGGCGCAGCGCGGCCTGCTGCAGCAGCTCGTCGCCCTTGACGTGGCCCAGGGTGTCGTTGACCAGCTTGAAGCGGTCCAGATCGACGAACATCACGGCCAGCTCGGTGAGCTTGCGCTTGGCCTGGATCACGGCCAGGCCCAGGCGGTCCTTGAACAGCATACGGTTCGGCAGGTCGGTCAGGATGTCGTGGTAGGCCTGGTAGGAAATCACTTCCTCGGCGCGCTTGCGGTCGGTGATGTCGCGCGCCACGCCGTAGGTGCCGAAGAATTCGTGGCGTTTGACTTCGTGGTCGGGCAGGTGCATGCCGATGGCGTTCAGCGAAATCGTCATCAGCGTATTGTTGAAGGTGCGCTCGGCGCCGCCGCCGCCCTTGCACTTCAGGCGCAGTTCGACATTGCGCGAGGCGCGTTCGTCGACGCGGCGCTCGTTGAACACATAGCGCGCGCGCTCCAGGTCCTCGTCGTGCACCAGGATGGAGTAATGCCTGCCGAGCAGCTCTTCGCGCGTGTAGCCCAGCAGCTGGTAGGCGCGGTCGTTGACGAAAGTGAAGTGGCCTTCGTGGTTCAGGGTGTAGATGATGTCGGGCGAGCTGTCCACCAGGTAGCGGTACATCTTTTCCGAGTTTTCCAGGCGCGAGGCGATGCGCTCGTTGTCGACCGCCAGGCGGCGCTTCTGCAGCGCGTTCTCCACGGTCTTGAGCAGCTCTTCGCGGCTGTAAGGCTTGCGCAGATAATCGTAGGCGCCGCGCTTCAAGGCGCCGATGGCGGCCTCGATGCCGACGTCGCCGCTCATCACGATCACGTCGCTGCTGATGCCGCGCGCGTTCATGAAGTCCATGATCTCGTGGCCGCTCATATCGGGCAGGCGCAGGTCGAGCAGGACCAGGTCGAACTGCAGGCGGTTCAATTGCGCCAGCGCTTCGCTGCCGCAGGTGGCCGTCACCAGCTGGTAGTCGCGGTCGCGCAGCAGCTCATACAGGGAGGACAGCAGGCGCGGCTCGTCGTCCACCAGCAGCAGGCGCGGCGAATAGTCGGGACAGAGCGGCAAGGGATGGCCGGCGTCTTCGATGGTGGGCGGGTGCAGCGGGCTGACGGGGGTAGGCGGAATCGTGCTCATCGTTGTCTCAAACGGAGTCCATTACCCGTGCCTGTACGCTGGCGGTTTGGCTGGCGCTGCCACGGGCGGGCAGCAGGATTTCAAAGGAAGTGCCGGTCTTGCCGCTGCGGCAGGTGATCATGCCATCCAGCTTCTTGACCAGGCTGTGAACAATGGAGAGGCCCAGGCCATGGTGCTTGCCCTCCTTGGTGCTGCGCACCGGAGAGAACAGATTGGCCAGCACCTCGGGCGCCAGTCCGGGGCCGCTATCGGCCACCACCAGCTCCACATACAGGCGGCGCTCGCGGTTGACATAGCCGCGGTTGCTGATTTCGATCTTGCCGCCCTGGGGCTGGGCTTCGACCGCATTCTTGATCAGGTTGACCAGGATCTGCTTGAGCAGGTCGGCCTCGCCCTCGATCTCGTTCGGCTCGTCCTGCATGCGCAAGAGGATCTGCACCGAGGGCGGCACGAAGTCGGTGGCGCGGAACAGGCGCAGCACGTCCTCGGCCACACGGGCCAGATGGGTGACGCTGCTGGCATCGCTCGGCTGCAGGTCGGCCAGGCCGTTGATCAGGTGGCCGACACGGTCGATTTCCTCGTTGAGGATGGACATTTCGCTGACCACGGGTTCGCGCCGCGCCAGTTTGCTGTCCAGCACCGACAGATAGTTCTTGATGATGGACAGCGGGTTGTTCACCTCATGCACCACGCGGCGCGAGGCTTCGCGGTATTCCTCGGCCACATGGGCGATCTGGCGCCGCGCATGGCCGCGTTCCGAGAGCGCCGTTTCCAGCGCGGCGGCGGCCTGGTTGCCGAAGGCTTGCAGGAAGCGTTCGCGCTTCTGGTAGCTGGGCAGCTGCCAGGCGGCGGCGCCGCCCACCAGCACGCCCAGGCAGCGCTGGCCGGCCACCAGCGGCAGGCAGATCATGCTTTCCGAGCCAAGCAGGCGGAACAGCTGTTCTTCAGCGATGCCCAGTTCCGGCGCATTGCGCGCGGCCAGCACCTGGCGCCGCTCCTGGGCCGCCTGCACCACCAGGCCGCCCTTGTTGAGCGGGATGGACAGCTCGGTCAGGCGCTGCTGGTGCTCGCCGGCGGCCACGCCGACCAGGGCATGGCCGGTGGGATTTTCCAGCAGCACCAGGGCGGCGTCGAAATCGAAGAGGATGCGGGCCGAGCGCGTGATCGCTTCCAGCATGCTGGTTTCGCCCTGCTGGCGGGCGAAGGTCTGGCCCATCTCGGACACCAGCACCATATTGCGCACCTCTTCGGACAGGCGCTGCTGCACCGGATCGGGCGGCGGCGGCGCATAGGCCGGCGGACTGACGATGGCGTCGGCGCCGCTCAGGTCGATGCCCAGGTAATCGGCCGAGCGCTGCACCTGGCGCGCGGCGGCCTTGCAGATGGCGGCCAGTTCCTCGTCCGGCACGCCGCACAGGCGGCCGGCGTCGCCGATGGCGGCCGGCTCGTTGATGTTGGCGCACAGGAGATGGGCCAGGCGCACGATGCGGATCAAGGGGTGGGCCGCTTCCAGGCGCGCCACCGGTTCGTGGTGATACAGCACGCTGTCGGCCAGGAAGGAATCGAGGTTCCAGCGTTCGACCAGCCAGGCGCCCGCCTCGGTGTGGGTGATTTCCAGGGTGCGCTGTTCGACGGCGCACAGCTCCTCGTCGTCGCGCGCGGTGAAGTTGAAGGCGTATTCCCGGGGCGCGGTGGCCAATAAGGCGAGGCGGCCGACATTGTGCAGCAGGCCGGCCAGATAGGCTTCCTCCACATGGGGATAGGCCATCTGCCTGGCGATGTCGCGCGCGATCACGGCCGTGGTCAGCGAACCTTGCCAGAAGCAGCGCAGGTCGGTGCTGCCCGAATGCGGGAAATTATTAAAGGTCTGGAACACCGACTCGCTGATAACCAGGGTCTTGATCATGTCGGTACCGAGCGACACCAGGGACTGCTCCAGGCTCACCGTGCGGCTGGCGCGGTGGTAGGCCGAACTGTTGGCGACCGACAGGATCTTGCTGGTCATGCCGGCATCCTTGGCGATCAGCGCAGCCAGCTCCGGCATGCCGGCATCGTCGGCTTGCAGGTGCTCAATCAGCTTGAGCAGGATCTGCGGCATGGCAGGCAGCCGCGCGACCAGCAAGCGATTGCGAATGTCGTTATCGGGTTGGTGCATCGTATCAAGCATTGCCGCCAGTTAACGTAGTCCAGGAAGTGAAACGTGGTATACCCGTGCGCCGAAATTATCCAAGGATAAATGTGTCATAACTTATTAGCAAGAAAAATTTCCTACTAATATTTTCCTGTGGTTAAGAGTGTTGTACCGGATGGGCTGATAGCATGCGCTGGTATAGGCGCGCCGTCAACCACAAAGCCAAGGACGTAACCGCAAATAACAATTGCCCAGCGGCAATTAGTAACAGCGAATGCGAGACCAGGGGCGCCACCACCCCGGCCACCACGGCGCCCAGCAGGGTGCTGGCGAACGATTGGCAGGAGGCGGCCGTGCCGCGGATATTCGGGAACAGGTCGAGCGCCAGCAAGGTGGCGGCCGGCGCCACCACCGACATGCCGAAGGTGTAGACGAACAGCGGCAGCATGCTCCACGGCAGGGCCGGCGGCAGCCACAGGTGGTAGGCCACATTCACGCTGGCCGCCGCGATCAGGAAACAAAAACCCAGGCCGATCTGGCGCGCAAAGCTGATGCGGCCAACGATGCGGTTGGCGGCCAGCGCTCCCAGGAAGATGCCGGAAACGGCTGGAATGAACAGCCAGCCGAACTGCTGCGGCCCCAGGCCCAACTGGCTGGGCAGGGCTTCCGGCGCCGAAGTGATGCAGATGAACAGGCCGGCGAAATTAAAGGCCACCACGCCCGATTTCAGCAGGAAGGGCGGCGAACCGAGCACGCTGGCATAGCTGCGCAGCAGGAAGCGCGGATTGAAAGGCTGGCGCTGGGCCGGCGGCAGGGTTTCCGGCAGGCGGCGGTAACAGACGATAAACAGCAGCACCGTATACAGCAGCAGGGCGAGGAAGATGGCGCGCCAGTCGAAGGCGGTCACGATCAGGCCGCCCAGAATCGGGGCCACGGCGGGCGCGATCGAGAAGATCATGGTCACCAGGGACAACAGGCGGGCCGCCGCCGCGTCGGCGTACAGATCGCGGATGATGGCGCGCCCCACCACCACGCCGGCGCCGGCCGACAAGCCTTGCACGATGCGGAAGAACCACAGGTATTCGACACTGTGGGCGGCGGCGCAGCCGATGGTGCCGAGGGCAAAAGCCACCAGGGCCACCAGGATCACATTGCGGCGGCCGAAGGCGTCCGACAGCGCGCCATGCCACAACACCATCAGCGCGAACGCGGCCATATAGGCGCTCAGGCTTTGCTGCACCTGCAAGGGGGTCGCCTTCAAGCTGGTCTGGATGGCCGGGAAGGCCGGCAGATAGGCGTCGATGCTGAATGGCCCCAGCATCGACAGGCCGGCCAGCACGGCGGCCAGGGCGGCCGGCGCCAGCGGGGGGCGCGGACGCGGCGCGGGCGGCGGCACCGACTGCACCGGGTCGGGCGGCAGTTCGGACGGGGGATTCGGGTTGGGGAACATCGGCTTTACTCCGGCTCTGGGACAGGGACGGCGGGACAAGCCCGCCGCCGGATGCGCCGCAGCCGATGCGGCGCGCTACAACAGGACTTACTCGGCCTTGGGCACCGGCGCAGGCGCGGCGGCGGCGTCGGTCTTCGGCTTGGCTTCCTCGCGGCGGTTGAAACCGGCCACCATATCGAAGCGGAACAGGCGGCATTCGAGGGCGCCGTTGAAGAATGGCGTCTTGCGCGATTCCTTCAGGCGCAGCATCTTGGGCAGGCCCAGGTCGGCGGTGAACAGATAGGCGGTCCAGCCGGCGAAACGCTGCTTGAGCGTGGAGCTGAAATCGGCGTAGAAGGACTTCGCCAGATCGTCCTCGGCCAGGGTGCTGTCGCCGCGCACGCCGATCCGCTCGCCGTAGGGCGGATTGGTCAGCATGATGCCCGCTTCGGTGGTCGGCGCCTGCACCTGCTGCGCCTCGATCTGCTTGAGCGGCACCTCGAACAGGATGCCGGCGCTGCGCAGATTGTGGCGCGTCATGGCCACCATATCGCCCGAGATGTCGGAACCGAAGATGGTCGGCTCGGCCGGCAACGGATGCGGCTTGATGGCGGCCTTCATCGCCTGCCATGGGGCGGGGTCGAAGTCGTGGAACTTCTCGAAGGCGAAACGGCGGCGCGCGCCGGGCGGCACGCCCTGCACCATCTGCGCCGCTTCGCACAGGATGGTGCCGGAGCCGCACATCGGGTCGAACAGGGGCACGCCCGGCTTCCAGCCCGAGACGCGCAGCAGGCCGGCGGCCAGGTTCTCGCGCAGCGGGGCGTCGCCGGTTTCGGTGCGCCAGCCGCGCTTGAACAGAGCTTCGCCCGAAGTGTCCAGGTAGATGATGAACTGGCGCTGGTCGAGGAAGCCGGCGATGCGCATGTCCGGCTCGCGCGTATTGACCGAGGGACGCTTGCCGTACATATCGCGGAAGCGGTCGCAGACGGCATCCTTGATTTTCAGCGTGGTGAACTCGATGCTTTTCAGCGGCGACTTGATGGCCGTGACGTCAACGCGGATGGTGTGGTCCACGCCGAACCATTCTTCCCAGGGCTGGGCCAGCACCAGGTCGTAGATATCGTTTTCGTTCTGGTAGTGGCAGACGCCCATGCGCATCAGCACGCGCGAAGCGATGCGCGAATGCAGGTTGATGCGGTAGGCGTCGTACAGGTCGCCCGAGCAGTGCACGCCGCCCGGCACCTGGTTGTGCACTTTGAGCGTGGCGCTGTCCAGGGCGATTTCGCCCAGTTCCTCGGCCAGCGCCGCTTCCATGCCGCGTGGGCAGGGGCAGAAATAAGAGGTCATAAGGTGTACCCTTTATCCGTTGAGTGAAGGCGGACGGCCGCTGCCGCCCGCTGATTAAAATGGTTTGACGACAACCAGGATGGTCACGGCCAGCAGCAGCAGCACCGGCACTTCGTTGAACCAGCGATACCATTTGTGGCCGCGCTGATTCACGCCGCGCTCGAATTTCTTCAGCAGCGAGCCGCAGGCGTGGTGGTAGCCCACAATCAGCAGCACCAGCGTGAGCTTGGCGTGCAGCCAGCCGGGCAGCTTGAACTGCTCGCCGCCGCCGTATTGCAGCCAGACCAGCCATGCGCCGAACACCAGGGCCGGCAGCGCCAGCATGGTGGTGAAGCGGTACAGCTTGCGCGCCATCAGCAGCAGGCGTTCGCGCGCCGGGCCCTCGCCTTCCAGCGCCAGGTTGACGAAGATGCGCGGCAGGTAGAACAGGCCGGCGAACCAGGAGGCGATGAAGACGATGTGCAGGGCTTTGATCCAGAGCATGGCTTTCCTTGAGGCGTGATGGCGTGCTTAGTTGCGTGGCTTACTTGCGGACTTCGCCGTGGCCGAAGACCACGTATTTGAGCGAGGTCAGTCCTTCCAGGCCGACCGGGCCGCGCGCGTGCAGCTTGTCGTTGGAGATGCCGATTTCCGCGCCCAGGCCGTATTCGAAGCCGTCGGCGAAACGGGTCGAGGCGTTCACCATGACCGAGGCGGAGTCGACTTCGCGCAGGAAGCGCAGGGCGTCGCTGTAGTCTTCGGTGACGATCGCTTCGGTGTGCTTGGACGACCAGGTGTTGATGTGCTCCATGGCGGCGTCGATGCCGTCCACCACACGCACGGCCAGGATCGGCGCCAGGTATTCGGTGGCCCAGTCCTCTTCCGTGGCGCGCGCCAGGTGCGGGTAGCCTTCCAGGATGGCGTGGGCTTCGGCGTCGGCGCGCAGCTCGACCTGCTGGCCTAGATAGCGCTTGGCCAGCTCGGGCAGCACGGTGGGCGCGATGGCGCGCGCCACCAGCAGCGTTTCCATGGTGTTGCAGGTGCCGTAGCGGTGGCATTTGGCGTTGTAGGCGATATCCAGCGCCTTTTGCAGGTCGGCCTTGGCGTCGATGTAGACGTGGCAGATGCCGTCCAGGTGCTTGATCATCGGCACCGTGGCCTCGGCCATCAGGCGCGCGATCAGGCCCTTGCCGCCGCGCGGCACGATCACGTCCACATACTGCGGCATGGTGATCAGGGCGCCCACGGCGGCGCGGTCGGTGGTGTCGACCACCTGCACGCCGTCGGCCGGCAGGCCGGCGCCGGCCAGGCCTTCCTTCACCAGCGCGGCCAGGGCGCGGTTGCAGTGGATCGCTTCCGAACCGCCGCGCAGGATGGTGGCGTTGCCGCTCTTGATGCACAGGCCGGCCGCGTCCACCGTGACGTTGGGACGCGCTTCATAGATGATGCCGATCACGCCCAGCGGCACACGCATCTGGCCGACCTGGATGCCGCTCGGGCGGCTTTTCATATTCGAGATTTCGCCGATCGGGTCGGGCAGGGAGACGATCTGGCGCAGGCCGGCCACCATGGTGGCAATCGCCTGCTCGGACAGGGCCAGGCGGTCCAGCATGGCCGGCGCCATGCCGGCGGCGCGCGCGGCGTCCAGGTCGAGCTGGTTGGCGGCGCGCAGCACGGCGGCATCGCGCTCGATGGCGTCGGCGATCAGGCCCAGGGCGCGGTTGCGCGTGGCGCCGTCGGCGCGCGCCATGGCGCGCGAGGCGGCGCGCGCCTGGCGTCCGACCTGTTCCATATATTCAGTGATGTTCATGATCTATCCTGCTGCCCGGCGCTTAAGCGCGGGCCACGGTGAGCGCCAGCTGCAGCATGGCGTCCCAGGCATCGCCTGCGAACGCTTTCGCGCGCAAGCCCTTGACCATCTTGTCCACCTGAGCCGCCTGCTGCAGCGCCGACTCCAGTGTGTTCAGGGACAGGCGGCGCAGCGCGCCGTCCATCATGCGCTCGCGCGGACCCCAGATGCGGTATTCCTTGAGCAGAGCGCCCAGCGGACGGCCCTGCGCCATGCCCGCCTTCAATTTCAACAGCGTGCGGATTTCCTCCGACACGGCCCACAGCACCAGCGGCAGGGCTTCACCCTCGCCCTGCAAGCCTTCCAGCATGCGCACCAGGCGCGCCGGATCGCCGGCCAGCATGGCTTCGCTGAGCTTGAAGACATCGTAGCGCGCCACATTCAGCACGGCATCGTGCACCTGCTCGTGGGTCAGTTTGCCGGGCGGGTGCAGCAGGCCCAGTTTCTGGATTTCCTGGTGCGCCGCCAGCAGATTGCCTTCCACGCGGTCGGCGATGAAGTCCAGGCTTTGCCGCTCCACGCTCTGATTCTGCTGCGCCAGGCGCATGGCGATCCAGTTGGGCAGCTGGTTGCGCTCGATATTCGGGATATCGATATACACCGCGCCCTGCTGCAGCGCCGCCACCCAGGCTGCCTTCTGCGTCTGCCAATCGAGCTTGGGCAGGGTGATCAGGGTCAGGTTGTCGGGGCTGATATCCTTGACATAGTTCTGCAGGGCCGCGCCGCCATCCTTGCCCGGCTTGCCGGACGGGATGCGCAGCTCGATCAGTTTCTTGTCGCCGAACAGGGACATGGCCTGGTTCGCCGCCAGCAGCTCGCCCCATTTGAAGCTGCGCTCGACAGAGAGCACCTCGCGCTCGGAATAGCCCTGCGCGCGCGCGGCGCGGCGGATCTTGTCGGCCGCTTCCAGCGCCAGCAAGTGTTCATCGCTGGTGATGACGTACAGCGCCGCCAAGGGTTTGGCGACGTGGGCGTCCAGCGCATCGGCGCGCAACTGCATGAAAAGCTTACTCCTTGGGCGGGGCGACGGGCGTGGCTGGCGCCACCGACATCTGCACCACCGGTTTGATGGCCGCCATGCGGCGCATCATCTGCTGCACCAGGTCGGTCTGCATATCCTTGTACAGCAAGGCTTCTTCCTGCTCCTTCGCCAGCAGCTGGGTGTCGCTGAAAGTGATCGGGCGCGTCAGCTGGATCTGGGTCGGCGCCAGCAGCTCGTTGCCGGCCGGGTCGCGCACGCGGAAGACAATGGTGTAGCTGAGCAGGTATTCGCGCACGCGGCCATTGCGGTTCAGCGACAGGATGGACTTGCTGCGCGTCTTCTCCGGATCGTTGAGCACCTCGATGATGCCGTCGGCACGCTTCGGATCGTTCACGACTTCGGTATGGCCGTTGGCGCGGATATTGCGCTTCAGGTCAATCGCCAGCGGCGACGACTCCGGCAAGCCCACGTACAGCGAAGGGAAAGGCAGGGTGTAGTTGCCGCTCGAGCCGCGCAGATGGAAGCCGCAGGCGGCCACGCTGGCCGCCAGCAGCGCCGCCAGCGCGGCGTTGCGCGCCAGGCGGATGAATGTTGGAGTCGTCATTGCCATAAGTGTTTACACCACGATGTTGACCAGTTTGCCCGGCACCACGATGACCTTTTTCGGCGTGCCTTCGATGAACTTCTGCACGCTTTCCTCGGCCAGGGCCGCCGCTTCGATGGCGGCCTTGTCGGCCGCTTTCGCCACTTTCACCGAGCCGCGCAGCTTGCCGTTCACCTGGATCATCATCTCGATCTCGGACTGCTCGAGCGCGGCCGGATCGACCTGCGGCCAGGCCGCGTCCAGGATGTCGCCGGCGTAACCGAGTTCCTGCCACAGCACATGGGTGATGTGCGGAGCGACAGGGTTCAAGAGGCGCAGGAAGATGGCCAGGCCTTCGGACAGCACGGCATTCGATTCGGCCGAATCGTCCAGCTTGGCCGACTCCATGGTGTTGAGCATCTTCATGCAGGCCGACACCACGGTGTTGTACTGGATGCGCTTCAAGTCATAGTCGGCCTGCTGCAGCACCTTGTGCAGTTCGCGGCGCAGGGTTTTCTGCGCGTCGCCGCTGGCGGCGGCCGTCAGCGCGGCGCCCGCAGCGTCGATGCGCGCCTTCTGCGCGTAAGCGTAGGACCAGACGCGGCGCAGGAAGCGATTGGCGCCTTCCACGCCGCTGCCCGACCACTCCAGGGTCTGTTCCGGCGGCGAGGCGAACATGGTGAACAGGCGTGCGGTGTCGGCGCCGTATTGCTCGATCTGGGCGGCCGGGTCGATGCCGTTGTTCTTCGACTTCGACATCTTCTCGGTGCCGCCGATCTGCACCGGCGCGCCGTCTTCCTTCAGCAGCGCGCTTTGCGGGCGGCCCTTGTCGTCCGTGGTCAGCTCGACGTCGGCCGGGTTGAACCAGGTCTTCTTGCCGGCCGCGTCTTCGCGGTAATAGGTTTCGTTCAGCACCATGCCCTGGGTCAGCAGGTTGACGAACGGTTCGTCGAATTTCACCAGGCCGAATTCGCGCATCACCTTGGTCCAGAAGCGCGCATACAGCAGGTGCAGCACGGCGTGCTCGATGCCGCCGATGTACTGGTCCATCGGCATCCAGTAATCGTTGCGCGCGTCGACCATGGACGCGTTCGAGCCGGGCGAGGTATAGCGCATGTAGTACCAGCACGAATCGACGAAGGTATCCATGGTGTCGGTCTCGCGGCGCGCCGGCTTGCCGCACTGCGGGCAGTCGCACTTGAGGAAGGCTTCATGCTTGTTCAGCGGGTTGCCCGTGCCGTCCGGCACGCAGTCTTCCGGCAGCACCACCGGCAGGTCTTTTTCCGGCACCGGCACCACGCCACAGTCGGCGCAGTTGATCATCGGGATCGGCGTGCCCCAGTAGCGCTGGCGCGAAATGCCCCAGTCGCGCAGGCGGAAGGTGACTTTCTTTTCGCCCAGGCCGAGGGCGGCCAGGTCGGCGGCCACCGCATCCACGGCTTGCGCGTAGTTCAGACCATCGTACTTGCCGGAGTTGGCGACGATGGACACGCTCTTGTCGCCATACCATTCCTGCCAGGCGGCGTCCGAGTATTCCTGGCCTTCGGCGCGGATCACCTGCTTGATCGGCAGATGGTATTTTTTGGCGAAGGCGAAATCGCGCTCGTCGTGGGCCGGCACGCCCATCACGGCGCCGTCGCCGTAGGTGATCAGCACATAGTTGCCGACCCAGACTTCGACCTGGGCGCCGGTCAGCGGATGGGTGACGAACAGGCCGGTCGGCATGCCCTTCTTCTCCATGGTCGCCATATCGGCCTCGATCACGGAGCCCATCTTGCATTCGGCGATGAAGGCTTGCAGTTCCGGGTTATTTTGCGCGGCGTGCGTGGCCAGCGGGTGCTCGGCCGCCACGGCGCAGAAGGTCACGCCCATCACGGTGTCGGGACGGGTGGTGAAGACGAACAGCTTGCCCTCGCCGATCGGCTGGCCGTCGGCACCGGCGATGCTGTGCGGGAAGGCGAAGCGCACGCCGGTCGATTTGCCGATCCAGTTCGACTGCATGATGCGCACGCGCTCAGGCCAGCCGGGCAGCTTGTTGTCGACGTAGTCGAGCAGCTCGTCGGCGTAGTCGGTGATGCGCGCGTAGTACATCGGGATTTCGCGCTTTTCGATCAGCGCGCCGGAACGCCAGCCGCGGCCATCGACCACCTGCTCGTTGGCCAGCACGGTCTGGTCGATCGGGTCCCAGTTCACGGTACCGGTCTTCTTGTAGATGATGCCCTTTTCCAGCATCTTCAGGAACATCCACTGGTTCCATTTGTAGTACTCGGGCTTGCAGGCCGCCATCTCGCGCGACCAGTCGATCGCCAGGCCCATGGACTCCATCTGCTCCTTCATGTGGGCGATGTTGGAATAGGTCCACTGCGCCGGCGGCACGTTATTGGCCATGGCCGCATTCTCGGCCGGCATGCCGAAGGCGTCCCAGCCCATCGGCATCAGCACGTTGTAGCCGTTCATGCGCAGATAGCGGTACATCACGTCATTGATCGTATAGTTGCGCACGTGGCCCATGTGCAGCTTGCCCGATGGGTAAGGCAGCATCGAGCAAGCGTAGTACTTGCCTTTTGGGAAACGCGGGTCGTTTTCGACGGCTTTGTAGGCGTCGATCGCCTTCCAGTGGGCTTGGGCGGCTTTTTCGACGTCGGCGGGACTATATTTTTCTTGCATGATGGTTGCGGCCAGTAGAATTGGTGAAAGGTTACGAACCTTTCATTATACTGCTTCGCCGCCCGCCTGTTGCGCGGGCGCGCCTGCGATGTTTTCTTGCCGGAGATTATGCATGTTGTACCGGGAGTATCCGCCCCACCCCGCCTTGCGTCCCTATATTGCCTGCCTGTGGGCGGCCGAGGCGCGCGCGGCGGGGCCGGCGCCGCACTGGCACCGCGTGCTGCCCGACAATTGCGTGGATATCCTGTGGCAGGACCAGGGCGCGCCAGCCTTTGCCGTGGGCATGATGAGCTCGTTTATCGAGGTGCCGTCGGCGGGCCGCGTGCGCACGGTGGCGGTGCGCTTCCGGCCCGGCGCGGCGCGGCATTTCCTCGGCCTGCCTTTGGCCGGACTCAGCGATCAGCGCGCCGACCTCGATCTGCTATGGGGGCGGGCCGAGGCCGACCGGCTGCAGGATGCGCTCTGGGCTGATGAACTCAGCCATCAACAGCGGCTGCACGTGATTGAGCAGGCGCTGCTGAAACGCGCACGTTTGTTGGCGGGCAAGGTGGAGGCGGCCTCGCTGGCGCGGGCAGCGGTGGCGGCCATCGAGACGACGCACGGCTTGCTGCGCGTGGATGCGCTGGCCGAACGCTTCGGCGTCAGCCGCCAGCATCTGGCCGCCCAGTTCCGCGATCAGGTTGGCTTGCCGCCCAAGCTGTTTGCGCGCATCTGCCGCTTTCGGCGCGCCACCGCCGTACTCAGCCAACATGCTGCCGGGACGGCTGGGGCGGCGGGCACGGACGCGCGTGCCGGCGCGGGCACGACTGCGGCGACAGCGGCCCTAAGCATCGACTGGGCTGCCCTCGCCCTCGATTGCGGCTATTTCGACCAATCCCATCTGATTCACGACTTCCAGGAATTCGCCGGCCATACGCCCGAGCAATTCCTGCGGCCGGCGCGCCGGAATTGAGGGTGGGGGATCTCCTCGCGGCTCCCTATGGCAAATTTGCTCTAAATTGCTCTAATTTTTTGGGTGGCGTGATTTTCTGCTCTTTTCTGCTCTACAGCGCTCTTTCGGAACTTTTCCCCTACCCCACAGTCCAATTAGAGCAAGTTAGAGCAGAAAAGAGCAGGTTTTCACGCATTGACGAGGCCCATCATGAAAAAGAGCAGATTTGCCATAGGGAGTGGCGAAGTAGCACCCCACACTCTATTGCGCTTGATGAACTGGCTTGATCAGCACGACGCGCTGGACCAGCTTTCCGCCACCATCAGCGAAGCCGTCGAAAGCTGGCTGGACCGTCAACTAGCCGAGGCCGATGCAAGCGCAGGCATCGATACCGAGGCCGAGGCCGATGCTGACGCTGAATCCGGAACTGCTGGCTATGCCGCCCCCGCCGCTGCCGCTCTCGCTTTGCCATATCCGGCAATGGCATCGTCCGCCGCCAAGCTTGCGCCGCAGCCGCTGCCGCAGGGCACCTGGGACGCCGTCAGCGCACTGGCGGCAGCCCGCCTGGCAAGCGGGCGCGGCTATTTCTGGAAAGCGCTCTTCCTGCCCGAAGGCACGCGGCTGCGCGTCTTCATGCGCGGCGGCGGCCAGGCCGAGGTGATCGGCAACCAGTTACTCTACGAGGGCATGCCCACATCGCCCAACCGGTTCCTGCGCCTGTTCCGCGGCATTCCACGCAATGCCTGGGAAGAACTGTGCATCCGCTTCCCCGGCGAGAAACACTGGCGGCGCGCCAAGGAGCTGCGGCGCGAACTCGGCATCCCGCGCCGGCACGGCAGCATCCTGCCCTGAGCGCCCGCTTTCCATTTTTCCAATCACCGCCGCGCGCCCCCGTGGCATGATGGCCGCATCGTTCAACCATCGAAAGGACCATGCCATGATCAAAGGATTACGCAGCGCCATCTACCCGCTGCATGTACCCGACCTGCAGGCCGCCAAGGCCTGGTACACCGAGGTGCTGGGCCAGGCGCCCTACTTCGACCAGCCCTTCTATGTTGGTTTTAACGTCGGCGGTTTCGAGCTGGGCCTGTGGCCCGAGGGCGAGCCGGGCACGGCCGGCTGCCGCGTCTACTGGGGCGTCGAGGGCATCGAGGACGAAGTGGCGCGCATCCAGCAACTTGGCGGCCAGCTGCAGGGCAAGATTGAGGACGTCGGCGAAGGCATCCGCATGGCCGACCTGCGCGACCCCTACGGCAATCTGCTGGGCCTGATCGAAAACCCGCTGTTCGACGCCCACGCCGTGCGCTAGGCAAAGCTGAGCCCGCCATGCTAATATACGTTTCATATACGAATCATATAAAGGCATGGACATGGGTATCGTCAAGATTTCCGACCAGATGCACGAAAACCTGCGCATTGCGAGCGGCGCCCTGAGCCGCTCGATCAATGCCCAGGCCGAGCACTGGCTGCGCATCGGCTTGCTGGCCGAAACCAATCCCGATCTGCGTTACAGCGAGCTGTGCCAGCTGCTGTTGCGCGGCAATGCGAACGCGCCCTTCAAGCTGGGTACGCTGGAGCCGGTGGCCGAGGGGGCGCACGATGCGTAAGCGCAGCAACGCCCTCCTCATCAAGAGCCCGGAACAGATCGAACTGGCGCGCATCGCCGGCCAGCTGGCGGCCGATGTGCTGACCATGATCGGCCCCCACGTCCAGGCCGGCGTCAGCACCGACGACCTGGACCGGCTGTGCCACGACTACATTGTCAAGGAACAGCAGGTGATTCCGGCCAATGTCGGTTATGGCAGTTATACCAAGACCATCTGCGCCTCGGTCAATGAAGTGGTGTGCCACGGCATTCCCTCGCCGCGCAAGATCCTCAAGGATGGCGACATCATCAATATCGACGTGGCCGTGATCAAGGATGGCTGGTTCGGCGACACCAGCCGCATGTACTACGTGGGCCAACCGAGCAAGGCCGCGCGCAAGCTGTGCGAGGTGACGTATGACGCCATGTGGGCCGGCATCCGCGCCGTCAAGCCGGGCGCCACGCTGGGCGACGTCGGCCACGCCATCCAGCGCCTGGCCGAGCAGCACGGCTACAGCATCGTGCGCGACTACTGCGGCCACGGCATCGGCATGGTCTACCACGAAGACCCGCAAGTGCTGCACTACGGCCGCCCCGGCCATGGCCTCGAGCTGCGGCCCGGCATGGTCTTCACCATCGAACCCATGATCAACGCCGGCAAGCACCACACCCGCGTGCTGGCCGACGAATGGACGGTGGTAACCCAGGACCGCTCCCTATCGGCGCAATGGGAACACATGATCGCCGTCACCGACAGCGGCTACGACGTCCTCACCCTCGCCCCCGGCGAACAGTCCTAAACCGTTTGCGCTAAATCAAAGAATGTCCGACCCTGGTGTCAGGCACCAAGGTAGGACATTGCTTGATAAATCTCAAAGAATGTCCGACCCTGGTGCCTGGCACCAGGGTCGGACATTGGCTGATTTAGATCAAAGTCAGGCGAGGGTGAGCTTGAGGGCGGGCTTTTCGCCGTAGTCTTCGTAGCGTTCGTTGAGACCGCCGATGCAGTAGACCAGCTCTTCGAGCAGGTCGGGGACGGCGGCGCGCAGGGCGGCGGCGTTGCTGATGACGATTTCCAAGACCTCGTTGGACTGGAGGCGGAATTGCGTCATGTTTTCCTCGTCGCGCAGATAGCTCATGCAGTCGAGCCAGGCGTCCATGCTGTTGCCGTAGTCGGCCGGGAAGCCGAAGGCGCGGCGCGCTTCGGCGTGGAAGCTGGCTGCGTCGACGATCAGGGCGCCGTTCAGGGTGGCGGTGGCCATGCTGCTGCCTCCGCCGTTCAGGCGCTCAGGCCGTTCAGGCCCAGCACGTCATACATATCGAACAGGCCGCTCGGCTTGTCGGCCAGGAAGCGCGCGGCGCGCAGCGAGCCGGCCGCGTAGTTGGCGCGGCTGCTCGATTTGTGGCTGATTTCGATGCGCTCGCCGGTGCCGGCGAACAGCACGGTATGGTCGCCCACGATGTCGCCGCCGCGCACGGTGGCAAAACCGATGGTGGACGGGTCACGTTCGCCGGTGACGCCTTCGCGGCCATACACGGCGCAGTCCTTCAAATCGCGGCCGAGGGCGTCGGCAATGACTTCGCCCATCTTCAGCGCGGTGCCGGACGGGGCGTCGACCTTGTGGCGGTGGTGGGCTTCGACGATTTCGATGTCGTAGCCGGTGGCCAGTTGCTTGGCGGCGAATTCGAGCAATTTCAGCGTGACATTCACGCCCACGCTCATATTCGGCGCGAAAACGATGGCGGTTTTCTTGGCCGCCTCGGCGATGGCCGCCTTGCCGGCCGCGTCGAAGCCGGTGGTGCCGATCACCAGCTTGATGCCGTGTTCGGCGCAGTAAGCGAGGTGATCGAGGGTAGCTTCGGGCCGCGTGAAGTCGATCAGCACGTCGGCGCCGGCCAGGCCTTGCGCGAAGTCGGCGGCGATGGCGACGCCAGCCTGCTGGCCGAGGAAGGCGGCGGCATCGCTGCCAAGGCCGGGCGAGCCGGCGCGGTCGAGGGCGCCACTCAGGCGGGTGTCGGGCGCGGCCTGCACGGCCTCGATCAACATGCGGCCCATGCGGCCGCTGGCGCCGGCAACGGCGATATTCACAATACTCATGGTTATCCTTGCGCAGCCCGCCGCGGCGGGCCGCTGATTCTGGCGAAATTACTTGCTGGTTTCGCTGCCGGCCGGCAGCGGCGCCTTGCCCGGCGCGGCATTGGTGCTGGCCGCTTTTTCCTCGGCCTTCTTGAATTTGAGCACGGGGCCGGCGATGCGTTCGATGTATTCGCGCTCGGACGGCAGGTTGCCGCCTTCCCAGCGCGCCACTTTCTCATCCTTGAAATACACCACCACGGTGGCGGTGGTGATCTCGCCATTGCCCTTGGTCAGACGGAAAGGATAGTCCCAGCGGTCGGCGTGGAAGATGTCGGCCAGCATCGGCGTGCCGAGCACGAAGCGCACCTGGTCGCGCGTCATGCCTTCCTTCAGCTGGTCGAGCATGTCCTGCGAGACGAAGTTGCCTTGCTGGATGTCGGGACGGTAGGGCGAGAAGAACCACATGAATTTCTGCAGCTGGGTAACGGTCGTCGTGTGCGCGCCGGCGCCGGCGGCCGGCTGGGCCGCGCTGTCCGGGGCGGCCGGGGCGGCGCCGCGCGTGGCGCAGCCGCTGGCGGCCAGGGCCAGGCACAGGGCGGCGGCCAGCGCCGGGGCGCGGCGTTTCATGTGAGGCAACAAAGACGGCGAGAAAACAGGGGTGACGCGCATAGAAGACCTCAAATCCGATTGAGCAGAAGTGGCAAAAACGCTATATCATAAAGCACTCGAGCCACATTTGACACCAAACATGAGTAACAGTCCCACCGACCTGAAGGCCAGCGGCCTGAAGGCAACCCTGCCGCGCCTGAAAATCCTGGACATTTTCCAGAGCAGCCCCGTACGCCACCTGACGGCCGAAGACGTCTATAAAATCCTGCTGGCCGACAATATGGATGTCGGCCTGGCCACCGTCTACCGCGTGCTGACCCAGTTCGAGCAAGCCGGCCTGCTCAACCGCAACCACTTCGAGAGCGGCAAGGCGATTTTCGAGCTGAACCAGGGTTCCCACCACGACCACCTGGTCTGCCTGGACTGCGGCCGCGTGGAGGAATTCGTCGACGAGGAAATCGAGAAGCGCCAGCACATGATCGCCAAGGAGCGCGGCTTCAAGATCGCCGAGCACGCGCTGGCCATCTACGGCAACTGCACCAAGACCGCCTGCCCGCATAAACACTGAGCCGGGGCGGCGCGCGCCGCCCGCCCGTCGCTTGCCAGCCCCTGCCTGCGCCCGCAGCCAGGGGCTTTGCTTTGGGCCATGCCGCCGCGCCGCGCCTAAGGCTGGCTGAGCGCGTTCGACAGCAGGCGCGAGGTGATGTCAACAATCGGGATCACGCGCTCATACGCCATGCGCGTCGGGCCGATCACGCCCAGGGTGCCGACGATGCGGCCATTGGCTTCGTAGGGCGCGGTGACCACGCTCATCTCGTCCATCGGCAAGAGCTGGGATTCGCCGCCGATGAAGATCTGCACGCCGGAGGCCTTGCTCGACACATCGAGCAGCTGCATCAGGCCGGTCTTTTGCTCGAACATATCGAACATCTGGCGCAGCGAGCTCATATTCGACGACAGATCGCTCACCGACAGCAGGTTGCGCTCGCCGGCGATGACCATCTCGTCGGCGCTCTCGGCCAGCGCCTCGCTGCTGGCTTCGACGGCCGTCTGCATCAGCCGGCCCATATCGTCGCGCAACTGGCGCAGCTCGTGCTGCAGGCGGCCGCGCACCTCGTCGAAGGCCAGGCCGCTGTAGTTCTGGTTGAGGAAGTTGGCCGACGCTTGCAGCTGGGCCGGGGTGTAGTCGACATCGGTCAGCAGCAGGCGGTTTTGCACATCGCCGCCCGGCACCACGATCACCAGCAGGATGCGCTTTTCCGACAGGCGCAGGAATTCGATCTGCTGGAAGGCCGATTCATGGCGCGGACTGAGCACGACGCCGGCAAACTGGGTCAGCGAGGACAGCATCTGGGCCGCGTTGGCGATCAGCTTGTGCGGCTGGGCCGCCTGGGCCGGCAGGCGCAACTGGGGATCGACGGCGCGCTCGTCGAGGTGCTGGACGGTCAGCAGGGTATCGACAAACAGGCGGTAGCCGCGCGGCGTCGGCACCCGGCCGGCCGAGGTGTGGGGGCTGGCCACATAGCCCAGCTCTTCCAGGTCGGCCATGATGTTGCGGATGGTGGCCGGCGACAGGTCCAGCCCGGAAATCTTGGACAGGGCGCGCGAGCCGACCGGTTGGCCGTCGGCGATATAGCGCTCCACCAGCGCTTTGAGCAGGGTTTGGGCACGGTTATCGAGTTGCATGATTGTATCTAGCCAGCATTCATCGGTTCTATTATGCACGGGCGCAGGCTGCCGCAGCAATCCGCCGTCCGGCCAGGGTGGCCCGCCGCGCTCATGGCGCCAACTGGCGTTCGAGCCACTGCAACAGTTCGTCGAAACTGCTGCAGATGGCGTCCGGCACCAAGCCTTCGGGTGCCGCCGCGCCGCCGCGGTTAAGCCAGACGGCGCGCAGGCCGGCGCGCTGGGCGCCCTCCACATCGAGGCGCAGATCGTCGCCCACATACACGGCCGCGGCCGGCGCCACACCGAGCGCGGCGCAGGCGGCCAGGAAAATGGCCGGGTCCGGCTTGGCGCGGCCGAAATGGCTGGCTGCCAGCGATACCTGGAAATGGTGGGCGAGGCCGATGACTTCAAGGTCGGCATTGCCGTTCGAGATCGTGCCCAGCAAAATTTTCTGTTTCAGGTGCAAGAGGCCGGGCAACACATCGTCATACGGGGTGACAGCATTGCGGGCGGCAAAGAAATGCGCCATGGCGCCGTCCAGATGGCGCAAGTCTTCACCGGCCAGCTCGAACGCCGCTTGCAGGCCGGCACGGCGCAGCGCGCCCAGGTCGACCTGCAGGGCCGGATCGGCGGCGAGCAGGGCTTGGCGGCGCGCGCGCAAGTCCTCGATGGAAAACGCATGCGCCACCTTCGGCGCATGGGCAGCCAGCCAGGCATGCAGGGTGACTTCGGCGGCGGCAATCACGGGCGCGATCGGCCACAGCGTATCGTCCAGGTCAAACAGAATAGCTTGGGGGCGGGGGAAAGGCAGCATGGAGCTATTGTCGCACGCCCCGCGCCCGGCTGGCGATGGACGGCGCCACGGGCCGAGGGCGGCGGACCATGCTAAATTAGCGCTTTGTCCATATTACCCAGGGATTGCCCTTGTCCATTCTGTCCTCGGCCGGCCTGCGCCGCGCCTTCCTGCTGCCACTGGCGGCGGGCCTGGGCGGCTGCGCCGCCCTCGTGCCGCCAGCGGCCCCGCCCACGCCGCCATCCACCCTGTCCGCCCCCCTGCCGCCCGGCATCGAGGCGGCCTATGTGCTGCTGGGCGAGCAAGGCCGCCCCGTGGCGCGCGTGCTGAGCAGCGCCGCCGCCTGCCCCGCCATCGACGTCGACGGCCAGCGCCAGCCCATGCAGCTGCGCGCCCCGGCCGCCACGCTGGCGCTGCGCCCCACCGCCGCCGGCGCCGACAGCAAGCCCTCGGTCTTCCCCCTGCTGACCTGCGAGGCCGAGCTGGCGCCAGCCGCGCGCCGCGCCAGCGTGGCCGGCCATGCCTTGCCGCTGCCGCGCACCACGGTGCAGCGCATCGCCGTCATCGGCGACACCGGCTGCCGCCTGAAAAAGGCCGACAATGCCTACCAGGCCTGCAACGACCCGCAAGCCTTCCCCTTTGCCGCCGTGGCCGCCGCCGCCGCGGCCTGGCAGCCCGATCTGGTGCTGCATGTGGGCGACTACCACTACCGCGAAAATCCCTGCCCCGACGGCAATGCCGGCTGCGCCAACAGCCCCTGGGGCTATGGCTGGGATGCCTGGCGCGAAGACTTCTTCCGTCCCGCCGCGCCGCTGCTGCAGGCCGCGCCCTGGGTGGCGGTGCGCGGCAACCACGAATCCTGCGCGCGTGCCGGCCAGGGCTGGTGGCGCCTGCTCGACCCGCGCCCGCTGCAGGCCGGGCGCGACTGCAATCTGCCCGCCGACGACAGCCTGGGCGACTACAGCGAGCCGTATGCCGTGCCGCTGGGCGGCGCCAGCCAGCTGCTGGTGATCGACACCGCCGCCACCAGCTGGCGCGGCCTGAAACCCAGCGACACCGGCTACGAACGCTACCGCGCCACCTACCGCCGTCTGGCACAGCTGGCCGCCCAGGCACCGTACAATCTGGGCGCCAACCACCACCCCATCTTCGCCGTCGGCGCCGACCGCGACAAGCAGGGCCGGCGCATCCTCATCCTGGGCGACAAGGGCTTGCACGACAGCTTCGGCTCGCTCAATCCCCGGTTCCTGCCCGACGGCGTGCAAGCCATGCTGTCCGGCCACGTGCACCTGTGGCAGCAGCTCAGTTTCAGCTCGCCCCATCCGAGCCAGCTGGTGGCCGGCTTCTCCGGCACGGCCGAAGACACCGAGCCGCTGCCGCCGCTGCCCGATGCGGCCATCGCGCCGGCGCCGGGTGCCGTGCTGGAGCACTTCAGCGCCTGGCTGGACGGTTTCGGCTTCATGGGCATGGAACGCGGCGCGCCGGGCGAATGGCGCATCACCGTCTTCGACCGCCAGGGCGCCGTGAAGAACCGCTGCCTGCTGCAGGGGCGCCGCTCGCAGTGCGAGCAAGCCCTGGTGCGCTAAGGCGGCCAACAGGCTGTTACAAGCTTTTCGGCGCCGTCTGTTGCAAGATGCACTAAAATAAGCGCCGATTTTCCGTGCAGCGCGCGCGGCACCAGCGCCTGACCTTAGATGAATTTGGAGAGTGTTATGAAGAAGACGTATCTGCGCTCCGGCGCCGCCCTGCTGTGCGCTGCGACGCTGGCGGCCTGCGGCGGCGGTGGTGGCGGCGGCAATATCCCGCTGATCGTAAGGGTGGTCGGCATGACCGACGGCAGCCTCAAGCTGAAGAACAATGGCGGCGACGAACTGACCGTGACCGGCAACGCCCCCAACGGCGTCAGCTTCAGCCAGGCCATGGCCGACGACAAGACCTACAACGTGACCATCAGCCAGGAACCCGAGAGCGCCAAGTGCACCTTGTCCAACGCCAGCGGCAAGATCAACTGGTATAACCGCACGGTGGACGCGGTCTGCCAGCCGTATCAACGCACCCTGGGCGGCAGCATCAGCGGCCTGACCGGGCGCGGCCTGATCCTGGCCAATGGCTCCAGCAGCCTGAATGTCGAAGCCGGCGCCACCAGCTTCGTCTTCGGCGAAAAAGTCTTCCACGGCCTGACCTACGCCGTCGGCGTGCTGCGCCAGCCGGACGGCCAGGTCTGCGCCGTCGACAAGGGCGCGGACAAGGTCGGCGCCGTCGACATCACCACCGTGACCGTCACCTGCAAATAAGTTTTTCTGGAGAGAGATATGCAAGCAATGACCCTGGGCCGCCTCACCGCCCTCGCCACCGTCCTGGCCCTGGCCGGCTGCGGCGGCAAATCCACGTTTGAAGTGAGCGGCAATTTCACCGACGGCGACGGCAATGCCAGCGCCGTGCGCACCGCCGGCCTGAAACTGAGCCTGAACGGCGATCAAGAGCAGATCGACATCCCGGTGGGCGCCACCAGCTACCGCTTCAGCAAGCGCATTTCCTACGGCGACAGCTACGCCGTCAAAGTGGTGCGCAATCCCGAACACATGAAATGCGCGGAAGACGGCCGCCTCAGCTCCGGCAACGCCGGCCAGACCACCAGCATCATCGTCAACGTCGCCTGCAGCCAGAACAAGTACCCGGTCAGCGGCACGGTCACCAATCTGCTGGACGATGGCCTGGTCCTGAACAATGGCGCCACCCCCATTGCCGTGGCCAAAGCCACCCCCAACTTCCTCTTCCCCGACATTCCTTACGGCGCCTCCTATCTGATCGTCGTGGCCAAGCAACCGCCCAACCAGACCTGCACTGTGAGCAACGGCAGCGGCTATATGGGCGAAGCGGCGGTGACGAATGTGGCGGTCACCTGCACCCGTCCATGATATTCAGAAATGGAATGACGGGTATCCGAAAGATAAATTGGATTGATATGTTGCAGCACGGCATAATCACACCCGTCTCCTCCACTTCTTACTAAGAATTGGACTTAAGCCCGCAACAGCGGGCTTTTTTTTATTCCGAAGCATTTCAACGGCCGAGCCCGTGTCCACCCTGGTGCCTGACACCAAAGTGGACACGGGCTCGGCTGTTTGGGCGGCTTTAGGCGGGGCTGCGGGCGCTGAGGCTGTTGGCCAGGGCGACGTAGGCTTCCATCGCCACCATTTCGGGACGGTCGGTGGGGTTGATGCCGGCGGCGGCGATCTGCTCTTCGGTGAACATGCCGGCCAGGCAGTTGCGGATCACCTTGCGGCGCTGCGAGAAGGCTTTCTGCACCACGGCTTCGAGCGTGGCGGCGTCGCAGGGCAAGGGCTGGGCGATGGGGATCATGCGCACGATGGCGGAATCGACCTTGGGCGGCGGGTCGAAGGCTTCGGGCGGCACCACGAACAGCAGCGCCATCTGGTAGCGCCATTGCAGCATCACCGACAGGCGGCCGTAGACCTTGCTGCCCGGCTCGGCCACCATGCGTTCGACCACTTCCTTTTGCAGCATGAAGTGCTGGTCCTGCACCAGCGGCGCGAACTCGGTCAGGTGGAACAGCAGCGGGCTGGAGATGTTGTAGGGCAGATTGCCGACCACGCGCAGCTTCTGGCCGGCCGGCACCGGGATGGTGGCGAAGTCGAATTTCAGGGCGTCGCCGGCGTGGATCACCAGCTTCTCGCGCGTATAGGCTTTTTCCAGGCGTGCCACCAGGTCGCGGTCCAGTTCCACCACATGCATCTGCGGCAGGGTGCGCAAGAGCTGCTCGGTCATGGCGCCCAGGCCGGGGCCGATTTCCACCATGGCGTCGCCGACGCGCGGGGCGATGGACTCGGTGATACTGTTCAGCACATGGTCGTCGTGCAGGAAGTTCTGGCCGAAGCGTTTGCGGGCGATGTGTTTCATATTCTTCTTCAGTTCATTCAGTGTTAAGCGGTGGCGCGGCTGGCTTCGGCCATGCGCAGGGCGGTGGCAATGGCTTCTTCCATGCTGGCGCAATCGGCCTGGCCCAGGCCCTGGCGCGCCAGGTCCAGCGCCGTGCCGTGATCGACCGAGGTGCGGATCAGCGGCAGGCCGAGCGTGATGTTGACGCCGCGCCCGAAGGTGGCGTATTTCAGCACCGGCAAGCCCTGGTCGTGGTACATGGCGAGCACGCAGTCGGCTTCATTCAGATATTTCGGCTGGAACAGGGTATCGGCCGGATACGGTCCGCTGGCGTCGATGCCGCGCGCCTGCGCCGCCGCGATGGCCGGCGCAATGGTGTCGATCTCCTCGCGGCCCAGATAACCGTTCTCGCCCGCATGCGGGTTCAGGCCGGCCACCAGGATGCGCGGCGCGGCGATGCCGAATTTGCCGCGCAGGTCGGCTGCGATGATGTCGATCACGCGGCCCAGGCCCTCCTGGCTCAGCGCCGCGGAAACGCCCTGCAGCGGCAGATGGGTGGTGGCCAGCGCCACGCGCAGCGGCGGCGGCATGGGCGCGCCGGCCGGCGCATGCGGCTGGCCGGCCAGCATCATCACCACCTGGGCGGTGCCGGTCTTTTCGGCGAAGTATTCGGTATGGCCGGAGAATTTCACGCCGGCCTCGTTGATGGTGCTCTTTTGCAGCGGCGCGGTGACGATGGCTTCGAACCAGCCGGCCTGCACGCCTTCGATGGCGGCATCCAGCGTGGCCAGCACGGCGCGGCCGTTTTCCTTATCCAGCACGCCCGGCTGCACATGGGCAGCCAGCGGAATATCGATCACGCACAGGCGCTCGGGACCGAAATGCGGCAGGCCGCCATGGCGCACCGCCTGCAACGACAGGGCGCTGACGCGGATGGCGGGGTCGATGGCGGACGCCGTCATCGCCAGGAAGGCGGCGTCGCCCAGCAGCACGCAATTGGCCTGGGCGCGCAAAGCCCAGGCGGCGCGCAGCGAGATTTCCGGACCGATGCCGGCCGGCTCGCCGCAGGTGATGGCCAGAACGGGGCGCACGCCTGGGCGCCGGGCTGTCAAAGTGGCGCTCATGCCTGCTTCCCTTTCGATTTATTTGCTGTCGTCGTTGCGGAATTCGACGTAGGCGCGGTCGCGCACCTGGCGCTGCCAGTCTTCCACCGCTTCCACCAGCTTGCGCTCGCGCAGGGCCATGCGGGCCTCGTTGCGCTGCTTCTCTTTCGAGACGTCGTCGGTCTTGCGTTCCAGGACTTCGATCAGGTGGTAGCCGAAGCTCGACTCGACCGGGGTGCTTACCTCGCCCGGTTTCAGGGCGTTCATGGCGGCCTCGAATTCGGGCAGCGCGTCGCCCGGATACAGCCAGCCCAGGTCGCCGCCCTTGCCAGCCGAACCGTCATTGGAATACAGGCGCGCCAGTTCCTCGAACTTGGCCGACTTGTTGTCCAGCTTTTCCTTGAACTCGGCCAGCTTGCGTTTGGCGTCGGCCGCGCTCAGGGTCGGCGTCACTTTCAGCAGGATGTGGCGGGCATGGGTCTGCTGCACCGTGGCCTGGGCCTGGGCTTCGGCCATGCTGCGCTTGTCGACCATCTTCAGGATGTGGAAACCGCCCACGCTCTTGATGATCGGCGTGACCTGGCCGGGACGCAGCTTGGTCAGCGCTTCAGCGAACACCGGCGGCAGACGATCGGGCTGGCGCCAGCCCACGGCGCCGCCTTGCAGCGCGTCCTGGGCGTCGGAATAGGTGGCGGCGATCTTGGCGAAATCGGCGCCGGTGCGCAGCTGGCGCGCCACTTCGTCGGCGCGCGCCTTGCGCTGGGCGATCACTTCGGGCGAAGCGTTTTCCGGAATGCGCACCAGGATCTGCGAAATATTGACTTCGAACTGCTCGGCGGCGGCGGCTTGTTCCGAGGCCACGAAGCTGTCCACTTCCGCTTCCGAAATCTGGATCTTGGCGTCGACTTCATGCTCGCGCAGGCGCTGCATGATGATCTCTTCGCGGATCTCTTCGCGGAAGGCGGCGAAGGTGGTGCCGGATTTCTCCATCTGGTTGCGCATTTCCTGCACGCTCAGTTTCTGCTGCTCGGCGATACGGGCGATGGCGCGGTCGAGCATGGTGTCGTCGACGCGCACGCCCATCTCCTTGGCCAGCTGCAGCTGGGCGCGTTCCACGATCATGCGCTCGGTCAGCTGGCGCTGCAGGTCGGCGCGGTCGGGCAGGGCCACGTTCTGCTCCTTCATGCGGCGCTCGACCGTTTTCAGGCGCTCGTCCAGCTCGCGCTTGGTGATCACCTCATCGTTGATGATGATGGCGATGGCGTCGATCGGCGTATTGCTGGACTGGCCGGGCTGGGTAAAGCCCTTGGTGGCCGGCGCGGCGGCCGCAGCCGCCGGTTTGGCCTCGGCCTTGACCTCGGTCTTGACCTCGGCCTTGGCATCCTGTGCCGAGACGCTGCCGGCCGCCATGGCGCACAGCAGGACAGCGGCTAGTTTGATGGGGTGCATACTGGCATTACGCATATCTGAAACGCTCATGTGTCAGGGGTGGAGAAATCGGAAGACGCTATCTTAGCCTAAGCTGGATGAAGGCCGGCTAAATCCGGCCCCCCTCCCGCCTCAGCGGCCATAGCCCTCGTTCAGGCGCTGATAGCCGGGGATGCTGCCTTTCATCACCTCCAGCGGATTGCCGACGCCGAACTTGGACAGGCCGTTCAACTCCAGCTGGAAGAAGATCGGCGTGGAAGTCTGGTTGGCCGACGTCACGAAGCGCTGCGCGCCCATGCGGAAGACCCAGCAATCGCCATTGTATTCAAGGCCCAGCAGGCTTTCGAGCACGGCCTTGTCCTTCAGCGAATAGCTCACGCGCGCCACGCCGTACCAGCGCTGCGACAGCGGCCACTGGCCAGAGATGTCGGCGTTCTTGAAGCCGTCGCGCAGGAAGCGGTAGCTCAGGTTCAGCACCTTCTTCTGGCCCGGCTGCCATTGCAGGCTGTGGTTGGTGCTGATCACGCGGCGCTCGCCGGGGTTGTACTGCACCGCGCTGTCGAAGCCCCAGCTTTCCGAAATGCGGCCGGCGGCGGCCAGCAGGGTGTCGGAACGGGTGTCGTAGCGCGGCTTGGCGTCGTCGGTGAGCTGGATGCGCTGCTCGTTGAAATAGAAGCGCTGGCCAAAGGACAGGCGCAGGCGCTCGGCGCCGGAGGCTTCCAGGAAGCGCGACACCACGCCGGCCGTCACCTGGTTGGCGTCACCCACACGGTCGGAACCGATGAAGCGGCTTTCGCTGAAAATCTGCGAAAGGTTGAACGTTGCTTCGGCCGTATCGAAGTTGGGGAAGCCCTTCTGCTCGCGGTAAGGCGTGTAGACATAGAACAGGCGCGGCTCCAGGGTCTGGGTCACGGCGCGGCCGAACAGCGAGGCGCTGCGCTCGAATTCCAGGCCGGAATCGATGGAGACGGTCGGCACGGCGCGCCGCAGCGAACGCGAGGCCAGGTCGCCGCGCGCCGGATCCTTGAACGCTTCCAGCTGGTAGGCGCTGGCGTTGAGCATGACCTTGGGCGTGACGAAGTAGCTGGCGCCGATGATCGGATAGCTCAGCTGCGGCACCGCCACCACGCGCGTGCCGCGCTGCTCGGTGGGATGCCAGAAGCGCGTCAGTTCGCTGTCCAGCTGCCAGTCGAAGCCGCCCACGTCGTAGCGCGCCGCATGCAGATTGATGGCCGGCAGGCGGTCGTAGGGACGGCTCACCGTCAGCGCTGCATTGTTCTTCGCTTCCGGGTCCTGCAGCACCTGGTATTTCTGCACGCGCGCCGTCAAGGACCAGTATTCGCGGCGGTAGTCGGTGCGCAGCTCGCGCAGCAGCTGGCGCTCGGCGCTGTTGGCCACGGTTTTCGAGAAGTCGTTCGGATATTCATCGTCCGAGGCGGCGCGCACATTCCAGCCATAGGTCCAGTCGGGGGCGATGGTCTGGGTGTGCGTGGAATGCAACATCCAGCGGTCCTTGCCCGCTTCCTTATCGTGCGGCAGGTACTCGATATGGGTGCGGCCCTCGTACTCGCCGGCCTCGGTCTCGCCGATATAGCGGCCGACTGCGCCCATTTGCAGGCCGCGCCGCGGAATGATCTTGGGATAGACGGTCAGGTCGCGGTTGGGCGCGATATTGAAGTAATACGGCACCACCACCTCGGCCGCGCCCTTCGAGCCGAAGCCCGGGATCGGCGGCAGCCAGCCGGAACGGCGCGCGCCCGAGAGCGAGAAGGACATGCCGGGCGTACCGAGGAAAGGCACATCCTTGAAGTACAGGACGGTGCCGCCGGCCGTGCCCACATCGCGCCCGGAATCGAGATTCAGGGTGGACGAGCGCAGATACCAGTCCGGATTCGGCCCCTGGCAGGTGCTGTAGGTGCCGTCGATGACCAGCGCTTCGTCCTCGTTCAGGAAGTCGATGCGGCGCGCCTTGCCCTGGGCGTTATTGATCTCCATGCGGTAGGTCGGATGCAGCATGAAGCCCTTGCCGGTCTCCATATTCAGCTGCAGTTCATCGGCCGTGTAGTAGTCGCCGTAGCGCCAGATGCGCACATTGCCCTGGGCTTCCAGCTCGGCCTCGACCTGCTTGTAGCAAGCCTTGTCGGAGGTCACGCGGGTCTGGTCGCGCACCACCTCGACGTCGCGGTCCAGGTTCAGGATGCGCTCGGGACGGCCGCCGATATCCTCGGCGCGGATGGTCGTCACGGCGTTCGGGTCTTCCACCCGCTGCGGGCGCTGCTTGCTGGTGGGGGTCTGGGCGTGGGCGGTCGCCGCCGCGGCAGCAGCCAGGGCGGTCAGGGCAAACGCCCACGTCTGCGAGTTTTTAGGGGGCGTAAACCAACTCATGTAAGGAACGCGCGTAACACCATAAAAGGCGATTTTTTAAATTGAATCCCTTATTATATGGGAATCTTCACATTCAACCGGATTCTCGGGTCGTTTCATGTCATTATTGCCTAATTCACCATCCGGTGCAGCCCCAGCTGGCGCCGATTCCCGCCTGATCCTGTTGCTCGACTGGCTGCGCCCGCAGGGCGTGGTGGACGCCGATTCCGTGCGTCCGGCGTCCGCCGACGCCAGCTTCCGCCGCTATTTCCGCTTCGACGTGCTGCCGGCCCACCAGGCCGCGCACGGCGCCACCCTGGTGGCAATGGACGCGCCGCCCGAACGCGAAAACGTGCCCGCCTTCCTCAAGGTTGACGCCATGCTGGCCGAAGCCGGCGTGCACGTGCCGGCCATCGTGGCGCAGGACGTGGAACGCGGCTTCCTGCTGCTGTCCGATCTCGGCACCACCACCTATCTGCAAGCGCTGAACCATGATAACGCGGCCGCCCTGTATGCCCAGGCCCTGCACACCCTGGTCAAATTCCAGCAGTGCAGCCAGGCCGGCGTACTGCCCGAATTCGACCGCGCCTTCATGCTGCGCGAGATGAACCTGTTCCCTGAATGGTATATCGGCAAGCACCTGAACGCCGAACTGACCGAGGCGCAAAGCGCCGAACTGCAAAAAGTCTTCGACGCCATCATCGGCCATTGCCTGCCGCAGCCGCAAGTGTATATGCACCGCGATTTCCATTCGCGCAATCTGATGCTGGTCGACGACAACAATCCTGGCGTGATCGACTTCCAGGACGCCGTGTACGGCCCCGTGACCTACGACGCCGCCTCCCTGCTGCGCGACGGCTATGTGCAGTGGGACGAGGAACTGGTGCTGGACTGGGTGATCCGCTACTGGCAGCACGCGAAAAGCGCGGGCGTACCGGTGCACAAGGACTTCGACGCCTTCTACAAGGACTTCGAATACATGGCCCTGCAGCGCCACCTGAAGATGCTGGGCCTGTTCTGCCGCCTCAACTACCGCGACGGCAAGGACGTCTACCTGGGCGATCTGCCGATCGTGATGGACTATGTGCGCAAGACAGCCAACCGCTACCGCGACCTGAAGCCCTTGATCAAACTGCTCGACACGCTGGAAAACCGCCAGCCCGCCGTCGGCTACACTTTCTGAGGGCCGCGCCATGAAAGCCATGATTTTCGCGGCCGGACGCGGCGAGCGCATGCGCCCCCTGACCGATACCTGTCCCAAGCCCCTGCTCAAGGTGCGCGGCCGCGCGCTGATCGAGTGGCATGTGCTGAACCTGGTGCGCGCCGGCATCAAGGACATCGTCATCAACCACGCCCACCTCGGCCACATGATCGAGGCGGCGCTGGGCGACGGCGCGCGCTATGGCGCTTCGATCCGCTATTCGGCCGAGAAGGAAGCGCTGGAAACGGCGGGCGGCATCGCCCAGGCGCGCCACCTGCTGGGCGAGGAACCCTTCCTCGCCATCTCGGGCGATATCTACTGCCCGCACTTCGACTTCGAACAGGTCAAGGATGTGCTGCATGATAAGGATATGTGGGGCAATGCCTACAGCAGCGAGCAGCGCGACATCGCCTGGATCTACCTGACCAAGAACCCCTGGCACAATCCCGAGGGCGACTTCGGCCTGAACCTGTACACGGTGTCGAATCAGGGCGCGCCGCGCTGGAACTTCGGCAATATCGGCGTCTACCGTCCCGAAATGTTCGACGGCATCGCGCCCGGCACGCACGCCGGCCTGGGCAAGCTGCTGCGCGAATACGTCGGCAAGGGCCTGGTGGGCGGCGAAATCTACGAAGGCGAGTGGACCAATGTGGGCACCATCCAACAGCTGGAAGAACTGAACGCCATGCTGACCCAATGACGAACTTTGCCGAGCGGCGCGCCCGCCTGATGGCGCAGATGGAGCCGGGCAGCGTGGCTGTTCTCCTGACCGCGCCGGAAGTGGCGCGCAACGGCGACAGCGATTATCCCTACCGCCACGACAGCCACTTCTACTACCTGAGCGGCTTCGCCGAGCCGGAAGCGGCCCTGGTGCTGGTGGCCGCGCGTGGCGAGACGGCGGCGCGCGCCATCCTGTTCTGCCGCGAGAAGGATGTGGAACGCGAAATCTGGGACGGCCTGCGCTACGGACCGGAAGCGGCGCGCACCGCCTTCGGCTTCGACGCCGCCTTCCCGATTGGCGCCCTCGACGAGGAATTGCCCAAGCTGCTGGCCAACAGCCCGGCGCTGTACTACGCCCTGGGCCGCAGCGACAGCCTGGATGGACGCGTGCGGCGCTGGCTGGAGGCGGTGCGCCGCCACGGCCGCAGCGGCGTGGCCGCGCCGTCCGCCGCGCGCGACCTGGCGCCGCTGGTGGACGAGATGCGCCTGCTGAAGGACGCGGCCGAACAGGCCACCATGCTGCGCGCTGCCACCATCGCCGGCCAGGCGCACGAACGCGCCATGCGCCTGACCCGGCCCGGCATGTTCGAATACGAGATCGAGGCCGAGCTGCTGTACGAGTTCCGCCGCAACGGCGCCCAGTTCCCGGCCTATACGCCGATCGTCGCCTCCGGCGCCAATGCCTGCATCCTGCATTACAACAGCAATGCGCGCCAGACGGCCGACGGCGAACTGGTGCTGATCGACGCCGGCTGCGAGCTCGATGGCTATGCTTCCGACATCACCCGCACCTTCCCCGTCAACGGCCGCTTCAGCGCGGCGCAGCGCGAACTGTATGAGCTGGTGCTGGCGGCGCAGGCGGCGGCGCTGAACACGGTGCGGCCCGGCACGCCCTACCGCGCCATCCACGACGCCGCGCTGCAGATCCTGGCGCAGGGCATGCTCGATACCGGCCTGCTCGACCGCGCCAAGGTGGGCAGCGCGCAGGACGTGATCGCCACCAATATCCATAGCCGCTTCTATATGCACGGCACCGGCCACTGGCTGGGCATGGACGTGCACGACGTCGGCCTGTACCGCGACCTGGGCCAGGCCGACAAGCCGTCGCGCCCACTCTTGCCGGGCATGGCGCTGACGGTGGAGCCGGGCATCTATGTGCGTCCGGGACCGGACGTGCCGGAACGCTTCTGGAATATCGGCATCCGCATCGAGGACGACGTGATCGTCAGCGACAGCGGCTATACCTTGTTGAGCGGCGCCGCGCCGAAAGCGGTGGCCGAGATCGAAGCCCTGATGCAGGGCCATTAAGGGCGGCCGCGCCGCCTGCACCAACGTAATCGACTATGACTGCACCCACCACGCAACACGCCGCCGGCGCCCTCCCCGAACATGATTTCGATATTGCCATCTGCGGCGCCGGTCCGGCCGGCATGGCCCTGGCGGCGCTGCTGGTACGGCGTGGTGCGCGGCCCGACCGCATCTGCCTGATCGACGCCAAGACGCTGGAACAGGCCAGCCACGACCCGCGCGTGCTGGCCCTGTCGGCGGGCAGCCGGCAGATCCTGGAACAGATCGGCGCCTGGCCCTTCCCCGCCACCGACATCCGCCAGATCCACGTCTCGCGCCGCGGCCAGTTCGGGCGCGCCATGATCCGCTGCGAAGAACATCATGTGCCGGCGCTCGGCTATGTGACGCGCTACGGCGACGTGGTGTCGGCCCTGGGCGCGGTCTGCGAACGGCTCGGCATCGCCACGCTGCGCCCGGCGCGCGTGGCGGGCGCGGAAGAGCTGCCGCAGGAGGTACGCCTGGCCATCGAAGAAGGCGCGCCGGAACAACCCGTGCGGCGCACCCTGCGCGCCGCCATCGCGGTGCAGGCCGAGGGCGGCCTGTTCAACGAGCAGGCCGAGCGCACGCTGAGCCGCGACTATGGCCAGACCGCCATCATCGCCCAGGTACGCAGCAGCGCCCCCATCGCCCATCGCGCCTACGAACGCTTTACCGGCGAAGGCCCGCTGGCCCTGCTGCCGCAGGACGATGAATACTCGCTGGTGTGGTGCCTGCGGCCCGAGAATGCGCAAGCCGTGCTGGCGCTCGACGACGCCGCCTTCCTGGAACGCCTGCAGCAGACCTTCGGTCAGCGCCTGGGCCGCTTCACCAGCGCCAGCCGCCGCCTCGGCTTTCCGCTCGGCCTGAACGCCCAATCCAGCGCCACGGCGCGCACGGTGGCCATCGGCAATGCCGCCCAGACCCTGCACCCGGTCGCCGGCCAGGGACTGAACCTGGGCCTGCGCGACGTGGCCGTGCTGGCGCGCCTGCTGGCGCAAGGCGCCACGCCGGACATGCTGGGCCAGTTCCTGGCGCTGCGCCGCGAGGACCGCGGCGTGACGGTGCGCCTGACCGACACCATGGCGCGCATCTTCGCCAACGACTCGCCGCTGCAGCCCCTGCTCGGCGCCAGCCTGGCGGCCATCGACCTGGCTGCCCCGGCCCGTGGCATACTAGCGGAATTGATGATGTACGGCCGCCGCTGATACTTATTTGACAATGACTGCAACATTGCCCGACCTTCTGCCCGATCACCTGATCTCCCGCTTGATCGACGACGCAATGGACGCCGTCATGATCATCGACGATGCTTCGCGCATCCGCTACCTGAACCACGCGATGCAGGCGCTGACCGGCTATGCCGGCGGCGAGCTGCTGGGCGAGCCGCTGGAGGGCTTGCTGCCCGACCACCTGAACGAGAAGCACCGCGACTATGTGGTGCGCTATATCAAAGGCTCGGCGCCTTCGACGGTGCTGGGCCGCGTACGCGAATTCGCCATCCGCCACCGCAGCGGCGAGATGGTGCCGATCGAGCTGAAGGCGCTCGACCTGGGCGCCAAGGAAGGCGAGCGCTATTTCGGCGCCTTCATGCTGGACCTGCGTCCGCGCCGCGCCATGGAAGAAAAGAACGCCCACCTGCTGGCCCAGCTGGAACAGCAAGCCTTGTGCGACGCCCTCACCGGCCTGCCCAACCGCCGCGCCTTCGAGGCCGAGGCGGTGCAGGTCATGGCGCGCGCCGCGCGCCTGCACGGCGCCGTCACGGTGGGCGTGGCCGACGTCGACCACTTCAAGGGCATCAACGACCGCTACGGCCACGCCGCCGGCGATACGGTGCTGCGCGAAGTGGGCCAGGCGCTGCGCAATGCGGCGCGCCTGACCGATGCCGTGGCGCGCCTGGGCGGCGAGGAATTCGGCCTGCTGCTGCCGCATGCCACGCCCGAGCAGGCGGCCCAGGTGGCAGAACGCCTGCGCGCCGCCGTCGCCGCCCTGCATGTGGAAACCGAGGATGGCCGCAGCATCAAGGTCACCATCAGCATCGGCCTGGCCGAACTGGCGCCCGGCAATGTGCTCGACGGCGCCCTGTCGCACGCCGACAAAGCCCTGTACCGCGCCAAGCACGGCGGCCGCAACCGCGTCGAAGTGGCCGACGAGTGAAATGAAAAAAGGGGCCGCGGCCCCTTTTTCCTATGGCACGGCAGGCGCTTAGTCGGCCGCCTTCACCATATCCTCCAGCACCTTCTTGGCGTCGCCGAAGACCATCATGGTTTTGTCCATGTAGAACAGCTCATTGTCCAGGCCCGCATAGCCGGAAGCCATGGAGCGCTTGTTGACGATCACGGTCTTGGCTTTGTAGGCTTCGAGAATCGGCATGCCGGCGATGGGCGATTTCGGATCTTTCGCCGCCGGGTTCACCACATCGTTCGCGCCCAGCACCAGCACCACGTCGGCCTGGCCGAATTCGCTGTTGATGTCTTCCATCTCGAACACCTGGTCGTAAGGCACTTCGGCTTCGGCCAGCAGCACATTCATATGGCCCGGCATGCGGCCGGCCACCGGGTGGATCGCATACTTCACCGTCACGCCCTTGTGGCCCAGCTTTTCCACCAGCTCCTTCAGCGCATGCTGGGCGCGCGCCACGGCCAGGCCATAGCCCGGCACGATGATCACGCTTTCCGCGTTCGACATCAGGAAGGTGGCGTCGTCCGAAGAACCCGACTTCACCGGGCGCTGCTGCTGCGCCCCGCCAGCCGCCGCCGCGGTGGCCTCGCCGCCGAAGCCGCCCAGGATCACGTTGAAGAAGGAGCGGTTCATGGCCTTGCACATGATGTAGCTCAGGATGGCGCCCGAGGAGCCGACCAGGGAGCCGGCGATGATCAGCATCGAGTTGTTCAGCGAGAAGCCGATGCCCGCCGCCGCCCAGCCGGAATAGCTGTTCAGCATGGACACCACCACCGGCATGTCGGCGCCGCCGATGGGGATGATGATCAAAACGCCAAGCACGAAGGCGATCGCCGTCATGACCAGGAAGGGCAGCCAGGCCGGCTCCGTGCCGCCGTCGAAGACGAAGACCAGGCCCAGGCCGACCATGACCACGGCCAAGGCCAGGTTCAGCATGTGCTGGCCGGCGAACACCACGGGCGCGCCCTGGAACAGGCGGAACTTGTACTTGCCCGCCAGCTTGCCGAAGGCGATCACCGAACCGCTGAAGGTGATGGCGCCGACAAAGGTGCCGATGAACAGCTCGACCCGGTTCCCCAGCGGCAGCGCCTCGCCCAGGGCGGCGATATTGAAGGCGTGCGGCTCGGACACGGCGGCCACCGCGATGCAGACGGCGGCCAGGCCGATCAGCGAGTGCATGGCGGCCACCAGTTCCGGCATCTTGGTCATCTCGACCTTTTTCGCCAGGGTGGCGCCGATGGCGCCGCCCACCACCAGGCCGAGCAGCACCAGGCTCAGTCCATGGCCCTGGGCCTGGCCCTTGGCAGCCGCTTCGCCGGCCAGTTTCAGGATCAGGGCCACGGTGGTGAAGAAGGCGATGGCCATGCCGGCCATGCCGAAGGCGTTGCCCTTGCGCGCCGAAGCGGGCGAGGACAGGCCTTTCAGCGCCTGGATAAAGCAGACGGAGGCGATCAGGTACAGCAGCACCACCGTATTCATGCTGACGGAGAAGTTCATGCCTTGCCTCCTTTGGCGCCCTTGTCCTTTTTCTTGAACATTTCCAGCATGCGCTGGGTGACCAGGAAACCGCCGAAGACATTCACCGCCGCCAGCGCCACGGCGACGGTACCGGCGATCTGTCCCACCGGGCCGGTGGTCAGGGCCGCCGCCAGCATGGCGCCGACGATGACGATGGCCGAAATGGCGTTGGTGACGGCCATCAGCGGCGTATGCAGGGCCGGCGTGACGTTCCAGACCACGTGGTAGCCCACGTAGATCGCCAGCACGAAGATGATCAGGTTGATGATGGTGTGGCTCACTTCCATGATTCCATTCTCCTTATTTGCGCAGCACTTCGCCGCCGGCACAGACCAGGGTGGCTTTGATGATTTCATCCTCGCGGTCGATGGCCAGGGCGTCTTCCTTGTCGATGATGAGCTTGAGGAAATCCAGCACATTGCGCGCATACAGGGCCGAGGCGTCGGCCGCCACATGGGCCGCCAGATTCGGCTCGCCCACGATGTAGACGCCGTGCTTGACCACGGTCTTGCCCAGTTCCGACAGCGGGCAATTGCCGCCCTGCTCCACCGCCAGGTCGACGATGACGGAGCCGGGTTTCATGGCTTTCACCGTGTCCTCGGAAATCAGCACCGGCGCCTTGCGGCCCGGGATCAACGCGGTGGTGATGACGATGTCGGCCACCTTGGCGCGCTCGTGCACCAGTTCGGCCTGGCGCCGCATCCAGTCGGCCGGCATGGGGCGGGCATAGCCGCCCACGCCCTGGGCGATTTCCTTTTCCTCGTCGGTCAGGAAGGGCACGTCGATGAATTTGGCACCGAGCGACTCGACCTGCTCCTTGACCGGCGGCCGCACGTCGGACGCTTCGATCACCGCGCCCAGGCGCTTGGCGGTGGCGATGGCCTGCAGGCCGGCCACGCCCACGCCCATGATCAGCACGCGCGCCGCCTTCACCGTGCCGGCCGCTGTCATCAGCATGGGCATGAAGCGCTGGTAGGTATTGGCCGCCACCATCACCGCCTTGTAGCCGGCGATATTGGCCTGCGAGGACAGCACGTCCATCGATTGCGCGCGCGTGATGCGCGGCACGGCTTCCAGGGCGAAAGCCGAAAGGCCGGCCGCCGCCATGGCGGCGATATTCTCCGCGTCGAAGGGATTGAGCATGCCGATCAGCACGCGGCCGGACGGAATCTGGCTGCGCTCCTCTTCGCTGGGGGCGCGCACTTTCAAAATAATATCCGCAGCAAACGCGTCGGCCGCGCTGACGATGCTGGCGCCGGCGGCCACATAGGCGTCGTCCGGGACGGAGGCCGGAATCCCGGCTCCCGACTGGACAAGGACCTGGTGCCGGGCTGCCAGTTTCTTCACGGTTTCCGGTGTCGCTGCAACTCTGGTTTCTCCCGGCCGAGTCTCGGCCGGTATGCCTATTCTCATGTAAAGCCTCCAAATGATAGAAAAACTGCCTAAAATCTAACATGGAATTCCAAAAAACCAACGTTTTTAGCCGCTTAACGATTAGGCACTTACCACTATTGCCTTATGTGTAACTAGGCTGTCATCTGCGCGTGGCCGGAACAGGCTAAAATGTCGGCTCTTTCAAGGATGAGACTTCATGCCGCGTACCTGGAAACCCTCTGTAACCGTTGCCGCCGTCATCGAACGCGACGGCAAATTCCTGCTGATCGAAGAAGAAACCAGCGATGGCATCCGCCTGAACCAGCCGGCCGGCCACCTGGATCCGCACGAATCGCTGGAACAGGCCGTTGTACGCGAAACCCTGGAAGAGACGGCGCACGACTTCCGGCCCACCGCCCTGGTGGGCATGTATATGTCGCGCTACCGTTCGGCGCGCACCGGCGAACTGGTGACCTATCTGCGCTTCGCCTTCTGCGGCGAGGTGGGCGAACACTATGCCGAACGGCCGCTGGACGATGGCATTTTGCGCATCATGTGGCTTACACGCGACGAAATCGCCGCCTGCCGCGAGCGTCACCGCAGCCCCCTGCTGCTGCAGTGCGTGGACGAATACCTGGCCGGCAAGCGCGCGCCGCTGGAACTGTTGCATACCCACATTTCCGTGTTCGAGGAAGTGTGACACTGAATTGGAATTGGCAAGATGAGTAAGAAAAAAGTCGTGATCGGCATGTCGGGCGGAGTGGACTCCTCGGTCGCGGCGTGGATGTTGAAGGAACAGGGTTACGAGGTGATCGGCCTGTTCATGAAGAATTGGGAAGACGACGACGATTCGGAATACTGCTCCACGCGCCAGGACTGGATCGACGCGGCCAGCGTGGCCGACGTGATCGGCGTGGATATCGAGGCCGTCAATTTTTCGGCCGAGTACAAGGACCGCGTGTTCGCCGAATTCCTGCGCGAGTACCAGGCCGGCCGCACGCCGAATCCCGATGTGCTGTGCAATGCCGAGATCAAGTTCAAGGCCTTCCTCGACCACGCCATGCACCTGGGCGCGGACCTGATCGCCACCGGCCACTATGCGCGCGTGCGCCAGAATGCGGACCATGGCCGCTTCGAGCTGCTGAAAGCCTTCGACCATACCAAGGACCAGAGCTATTTCCTGCACCGCCTGAACCAGGCGCAGTTGTCGAAGACCCTGTTCCCGCTCGGCGAAATCCCGAAAACGGAGGTGCGCCAGATCGCCGAAAAACTGCAGCTGCCGAATGCGGCCAAGAAGGATTCGACCGGCATCTGCTTTATCGGCGAGCGCCCTTTCCGCGAATTCCTGAACCGCTACCTCTCCTACAAGCCGGGTCCGATGAAGACGCCGGACGGCAAGGTGGTGGGCGAACACGTGGGCCTGAGCTTCTACACCCTGGGCCAGCGCAAGGGCATCGGCATCGGCGGCGTGAAAACCTACCAGAACGCCGACGGCAGCAGCGACGCCTGGTATGTGGCGCGCAAGGATGTGGCGAACAACACGCTATGGGTGGTGCAGGGCCACGACCATCCCTGGCTGCTCTCGTCCACCCTGCAGGCGGCCCAGGCCAGCTGGATCGCGGGCGTGGCGCCCGAGGCGGGCCGCATCGCGGCCAAGACGCGCTACCGCCAGGCCGATGTGGCCTGCGATGTGGCGCCGGCCGGCGAGCTGGAATTCGCGCTGAATTTTGTCGATGCCCAATGGGCGGTGACGCCCGGCCAGTCGGCCGTGCTGTATGACGGCGACGTCTGCCTGGGCGGCGGGATTATCGGCAGCTCAAGCTTCGCCGCCTGAGCCATCCCCTTCGGCGGCGCCGTTCTGCGCCGCTATCGCCTTCTGCTGGCGCTTGACCATGGCGATCACGGTATTGCGGATGGTCTTCAGCACCGTGTCGGCATTGAAGGGCTTGACGATGAAGCCGCTGACGCCGATGCCATGCGCCCACTGGATGGCGCTGGCGTCGAATTCGCTCGAGACCATGAAGATCACGGTCTTGGGCCAGTCGCGGCGCAGGGCGCGCAAGCCATCCTCGTCGTCCTCCACCTGGCCGCGCGCGATGCAGACGATCTGCGGCTGGTATTTGACCATCAGGGCCGTGGCCGAGGCGCAGGTATGCCCCTGGCCGACCACGTCGTAGCCGCCGTCCAGCAGAACGGTGTTGAGCAGGCCGCGCGCAACCGCGCTGCCGTCGATGATGATTGCCTTTAACATCGTGTAAAGCCTTTTCTCTCTTTATTGTGCGGCGCCGGCCTTGTTCACTGGTCCCAGGCCAGCATATTCCAGCTCACGCCGATGCGCACGTCGGTTTTTAATTGCACCAACTGACGTGAAAGATACAGCATATCGCGTTCTTTTCGTAGTGTTTCGCCCAGCGTGTCCTTCAGTATACCGGCGCCGGCCATGATCGCGTCCAGACTGCCGTAAGTGCGCAACAGCTTGGCGGCCGTCTTGGCGCCCACTTTGGACACGCCGGGGATCGAATCGGTGGCGTCGCCCATCAAGGCCAGCAGGTCGGGCAGCTGGGCCGCACTCACGCCCCATTTGCGCTCGACCCAGCCGTGGTCATGCCATTCGCTCTTGAAATGGTCCCACAGCAGGGCGCCGTTATCGATCAGGCAATGCAAATCCTTGTCGGTGCTGGCGACGATCGCTTCGCCGCGGCCCTCGCCCAGCCAGCGCAGCACCACGGTACCGATCACGTCGTCGGCCTCGACGTCGGGCAGGGACACCGGATGCAGGCCGATGCCTTGCAGCTTGGCATAGAATTGCGGCAGGGCTGCGCGCAGCGGCGCCGGCATGGGATCGCGGCCTTCGCGGTAGCCGGCGTACAGGGTGTGGCGCCAAGTGGCGCCGCCGAAATCGAAGGCCGGCAGCACATGGCTGGGCCGGTGGTCGGTGATCAGGTTGCGGAAGGAGGACAGCGCGTGGCGCAGCGCGATCTCAGCCTTTTCCGCCGAATCGGGTTCGGGGCTGGCTTCGTAGACGCGGCGCACGATATTCAGGCCGTCGATGGCAAGCAGGCGCGCCATATCAGAATGTCATCAGGGCAAAGTGCATGCCCGCCATTCTAACGGCAAACCGGCCGATCCCGGCCCTGGCGCCCGGCTCAGGCGCGTTCCTTGCGGAGTTTTTTCAACAATTCGGGCAGTTGCTGGATCGGCACCATCTGCGCCAGCTGCTCATCGGTCAGGGGCTGGGCGTCGGGATCGGCCAGGGCCGCTTCCATGATTTCACGCTCCTCCTCTTCCGAATGCATTGCGATGCGAAGACCGCTCTTAGTAATAATCGTGATCATATTTCAGCTTCTCCTTACGGTTGGCGTAGCGCAAGCTGATCATTCGATAGCTTTTGCCCCGCTCCACGAAAACGGCGAAATACAGTCCCCTGCTCGCCGCCTCCAAGCTCGGCAGCAAGGCCGCCATCCGCTGCTCATCATAGGCATAACGCGGATCCGGCCAGACCACAGCATGATCCCAATCGAGCTGGGCAGCCAAAGACAGGGGGACGCCATGCTTTCTGCGGTTGGCTGCATTCTTGGCCGCGTCGAACTCGATCTCCATTTCCATGCTAGGCATTCCGGATAGGCAGGTCAAGCAAGCTTATCCGGCGGAGAGCGGGCGGGATTTGTGCCAGGTCAGAAGGTCAGCCGGCCATTCGCGGCCATGGCCGCGGGCCTCAGATGCCGGCGCCGCCCGGGAAAAGCTGGTGCACCAGTTCGATGATTTTCTTGTCGGCGTCGATCCATTTGCCGGTATTCATGCCGCTGCTCTGCGAGTCGTACTTGGCTTCGCCAACGAGCTTGCCGTCACGGTAGACGCGGATGTCGGCATACGCCATGTACAGGGCCAGATCCCAGCGCCACAAGGCATTGTAGGTGGACGTGGCGGAGCATTCCGTGATCGATGCTGAGGATGGCAGGCGGCGCACGATATAGCCCTTGCTCTCCAGCGCGCGCTTATAGCTTTCGACGAAGCCCACACGCACGCTGCTGTTCTCGATCAGGCAGATCTGCTTGCCGGTAAACGATTCCACCGGCCTCACCGTTTGATGAATGGCGCAGCCGCTCACGCTCAGAGCGATCAGGGCCAGGGCGGCGAGTTTTTTCATACGGCGTCCTTGCTGGATATTCGGCATAGTGATGGATTGCGCTTCCTATTTTCTAAAGCGCAACATCATATCTACCCTTTCCGGACGCCGCAATGGCGGCCGCTCAGCGCAGCAGTTCGTAGGGACCACCGCGTTCCAGCGCGCGCTGGTAGGCGGGACGGGCATGGATGCGCGCCAGGAAGGCCGCCAGGCGCGGCCGCGCGCCATCGAGGCCGCCGCGTGCCGTGGCCGCTTCCAGCGGGAAACTCATCTGGATATCGGCCGCGCTGAAGGCGCTGCCGGCAAACCACTCGCCGCCGGCCAGCTCGCCTTCCAGATAATCCAGGTGCTGCCGGATCTGCGGCAGGATATAGCTATGCTTCACCTTGCCCGCGATGGCTTTGGCGATGGGACGCACGAAGAACGGCGCCGGCGCGCTTTCCAAGCGGTCGAAGACCAGCTTCATCAGCAGCGGCGTCATCAGCGAGCCTTCGGCATAGTGCAGGAAATAGCGCCAGCGCAGCTTGTCCGGCGTGCCGGCCGGCGGCACCAGGCTGCCGTTGCCATACTTTTCCACCAGGTACTCGATGATGGCGCCCGATTCGGCCACCAGCACGTCCCCATCCTGGATCACGGGCGACTTGCCCAGCGGATGAATCCTGCGCAGCTCGGGCGGCGCCAGCATGGTCTTGGCATCGCGCTGATAGCGCACGATCTCATAGTCGAGACCGAGTTCTTCCAGCAGCCACAGCACGCGCTGCGAACGGGAGTTGTTGAGGTGGTGGACAGTAATCATGCGCGCTCTCATGGCAGGTGGCAAAGGCTTGCCAGCTTAGCATGGAGCGTGCGTCAGGGTTGGGACCTGCGCTGCCGCCTGCCGCGTTGTTGCGCGGGCGCAGGCGGCCGCCGGCTTCAGCGCTGCAAATGCAGGGTGATGACGCGGCGGGCCGGGCCGCCGCTGGAGGACGATGGCGGGGTCGGGCCGCCGCTGCCGCCCGCGCCATTGCCGCCGGCGCCGCTATCGCTGCCACAGGAGCCGCAGGAACCGCAGCCGCTGCCGCAACTGGCGCTGGTGCGGAAAAACTTGGCGGTCTTGTCCTGGTTGAAGCCGCGCCGGCTCAGGAAGTGGACAATGCGGCGGCGCCAGGCCGCAGGCAGAAAGCGCGCGCTGGCGTGCAGCGCGGCAACCGCGATGACCAGTCCAACGATGATTTCCTGCCACATGGTTCAGCCTCCCGTGAAGTAGGTAGCGATACGGAAGGTCAGGAAGGACGCGCCGTAAGCCAGGGCAAACATATAGCCGGCCATCAGCAGCGGATAGCGCCAGCTGTTGGTCTCGCGCTTGACCACGGACAGCGTGGACAGGCATTGCGGCGCGAAGACATACCAGGCCATCAGCGACAGCGCGGTGGCCAGCGGCCAGCTGCCGCCGATCACCGGCACCAGCGTGGCGGCCAGTTCATCGCCGGTCTGGGACAGCGCATACACCGTGCCCAGCGCGCCCACCGCCACTTCGCGCGCGGCCATGCCCGGCACCAGCGCGATGCAGATCTGCCAGTTGAAGCCGATCGGCGCGAAGATGTATTCCAGGCCGCGGCCCAGCAGGCCGGCCAGGCTGTAGTAGATCGGTGGATGCACGGCGTCGGCCGGCGCGCCGGGGAAGCTGGAGAGCGCCCACAGCAGAATCATCAAGGTCAGGATCAGGGTGCCGACGCGCATCAGGAAGGTGCGCGCGCGCTCCCACAGGCCCAGCGCCAGGTTCTGCAGATGCGGCCAGTGATAGCTGGGCAGTTCCAGCATCAGCGGCTGCAGGCGCTTGCTGCCGAAGCTGCGCTTCATCACCCAGGCCACAGCCATGGCCGAAACGATGCCGGCAAAGTAGAGGCCGAACAGCACCAGGCCTTGCAGGCTCATGAAGCCCAGCACGTCGCGCTCGGGAATGAAGGCGGCGATGATCAGGGTATAGATCGGCAGGCGCGCCGAGCAGGTCATCAGCGGCGCGATCATGATGGTGACCAGGCGGTCGCGCGGATTCTGGATGGTACGCGCGGCCATCACGCCCGGCACGGCGCAGGCAAAGCTCGACAGCAGCGGAATGAAGGCGCGGCCCGACAGGCCGACCCCGCCCATCATGCGGTCGAGCAGGAAGGCGGCGCGCGGCAGGTAGCCGCAGTCTTCCAGCACCAGGATGAAGAAGAACAGGATCAGGATCTGCGGCAGGAAGACCAGCACGCTGCCCACCCCGCCCAGGATGCCTTCGACCAGCAGGCTGCGCAGCACGCCCTCGGCCATATGTTCCTTGACCAGCTCGCCCAGATGGCCAACGCCGCCTTCGATCATATTCATCGGCACTTCGGCCCAGCTGAACACGGCCTGGAACACCAGGAACATCAGGAGCGCCAGAATGAGGGGGCCGGCCACCGGATGCAGCACCACATGGTCGATCTTCTCGCTGCGGTCTTCCGCGCCCTGGTGGTCGCTGGCGACGGCGGCCAGGATGCGGCGCACTTCGCGCTGGGTGTCCTCGACCGAGACCGCGTCGATGGCGGCCAGCGGCTGCGGCGCGGTTTTCGTGATCGGCCACAGCGCATCGAGGGCGCGCAGCAGGGACTTTTCGCCGCCGCTCTGCACCGCCACGGTTTCCACCACGGGCATGCCCAGTTCCTGCGCCAGCTTGGCGGCGTCGATCACGATGCCGCGTTTCTTGGCCACGTCGACCATGTTCAGGCACAGCAGCATCGGCAGACCGAGGCGCTTGATCTCCAGCACCAGGCGCAGGTTCAGGCGCAGATTGGTGGCGTCGACCACGCACACCACGACATCGGGCGCGGCATCGCCGGCGCGCAGGCCGGCCACCACGTCGCGCGTGATCGCTTCATCGGGCGTGTGGGCGCTCAGGCTATACGCGCCCGGCAAGTCCAGCACGCGGAAGGGATGGCCCTCGGGCGAGGTGAACTGCCCTTCCTTGCGCTCGATGGTAACGCCGGCATAGTTGGCGACCTTCTGGCGCGAGCCGGTCAGACGGTTGAACAAGGCGGTCTTGCCGCAATTCGGATTGCCGAGCAAAGCGACCATCGGCAGCTGCGTCACAGGCGACGCAGGTTTTTCTACTGCACCCATTATTTATTCCGGTTGGATCGAAATCAGCGCGGCTTCGAAGCGGCGCAAAGCAAAAGTGGCGTTGCCGACCTTGATGGCCAGCGGCTCGCCGCCCGGCATGCCGCGTTTCAGCATGCGGATGCGCTCGCCCGGCACGAAGCCCAGCTCCATCAGGCGGCGCGGCAAATCGGCCCCATCTTCCATATCGCCCGGATTGCCCGGCGCAATATGAACCACAGTACCGCTTTTCCCGACGCCCAGCGTGTCGAGACTGATCAGGGAAGGCGCTTGTGTCATGGGGCATTTCCAGTCTGTACGGCAGAAAATTCTGCGAAGAAATTAGTACTCATTATACGGTCAATGCGAATGGTTTGTATTTGCACGGATTGCTTGCATTGTACGCCTGCTTGAGGCAAAATGGGAACCGTAATGATAATGATTCTCATTAAGTAAGAAGCAAGGGTGTCGAATGCACCATCTCTTACAAATGGGCATCAATCCCGGATTCCAGCCCAACCACTATCAGCCAGACCGAAGGTGTTCCGATGATTGTTTGCGTGTGCAACAACATTTCCGACCGTGAGATCCGCCAGGCCGTCGACATGGGCCTGACCACGATGGCCGAACTGCGCCGCGATCTGGGCGTGGCCACTTGCTGCGGCAAATGCCACCCCTGCGCCAAAGGCGTGCTCAACGAGCACCTGAAACATGTCAGCGAAACAGTGTTAAAACGCCCCACCGTTATAGCTTGAGGAAGACCATGAACACGATGACCATCTCCGCTTCGCAACCCAGCCTGAGCCATATGATCGCCGATCTGTGGCAGGAAAAAGGCGCGAAGATCAGCAAGCTGACGATGATCGCCGTGGCTCACCTGGGCCTGTTTTATGGCCTGCAGAGCGGCATGATGCGCGACGCCGTGCAAATGCTGCCGCAAGTGGTGGAAGTGACGTTCGTGGCCGCGCCCGAGCCACCCAAACCCGCCCCGGCGCCGAAGCTGGTGGAAGTGGCGACCAAGGCGCCGGTGATCGCACCGCCGCCGCTGCCCATCATCACCACGCCGGTGGAAAACACCATCACCGTGCAGCACACCCCGCCGAAACCAAGCGAAGCCGCGCCGTCCGCGCCCGCCATGGTGGTAGCGCCCGCCGCGCCCCCCGCCCCGCCAGTGCCGGCCACGCCGCGCACCGTGACGGGCGTCGAATACATCCGCGCACCGCAGCCGGTCTACCCGTCGATCTCGCGCCGCATGGGCGAATCGGGCGTGGTCACCCTGCGCGTGCTGATCAGCGAAAAAGGCTTGCCTGAGCAAGCCACCGTGCAGAAATCCTCCGGCTCCAGCAATCTGGACGAAGCCGGCCGCCAGGCCGCCATGCGCAGCCTGTTCAAACCGTTTATGGAAGATGGCAAACCGGTTCCGGTCTACGTGCTGGTGCCGATCAACTTCCAGCTCTCCTAAGCCCGTACCGATCCCACCCCTGACCCGCCTGCCTGTGCAGCGCGGGTCTTTTTTCGCCCCTACAGTCCAGTCCGCCGGATGGCCGTCCCGTCCCCCTGGGGTCAGACCCCAAATCGGACACGGCCTCGGCTATTGCTGCTCCGGCTAAGCGCTGAACTTGCCCCTTGAGCTGGATCAGCTCGTGTCCGATTGGGGTCTGACCCCAGGGTGGACACGGGCTGGGCAATAAAAAAGGCGCGGAGACCGCGCCTTGGAATGCTGGTTGTGCTGACTCAGGTGTCGGCCCACATGCGCAGTAGGTTGTGGTAATGGCCCGCGAGGCCGACCATGGTTTCGTTGTCGCCGTGGGCGCCGCGCAGTTTCTGGATGTTCTGGTCGAGATCGAACAGCATGGAACGCTGCCAGTCGTCGCGCACCATGCTCTGGGTCCAGAGGAAGGAGGCGATGCGCTCGCCCGCCGTCACCGGCATCACGCGGTGCACGCTGCTGGACGGGTAGACGATGGCATCGCCCGCCGGCAATTTGACTTCGTGCGCGCCATAGGTATCCATCACCACCAGCTCGCCGCCTTCGTATTCGTCCGGCTCGCTGAGGAAGACCGTGGTCGAGACGTCCGAGCGCAGCTTGTCCAGCGTGCCGGACGGCACGCGGATGGCGCCGTCGATATGCAGGCCGTAGTGCTCGCCGCCGGCATAGCTGTTGAAGTAAGGCGGCAGGATGCGCAGCGGCAGCACAGCCGAGAAGAACAGCGGGTTGTTGCCCAGCGCCCGCATGATGATGTCCCCGAGTTCCAGCGCCAGCGGCGAGCCTTCCGCCAGCTGGCGGTTGCGCTTGACCTGGGCGCCTTGCGAGCCGACGCTGGCGCGGCCATCGGCCCAGTCGGCTTGCGCCATCCGTTCGCGGAAGTATTTCACCTGCTCTGGCGTCAGAACGCCGGGGACATGCAGCATCATAGGATTGCTTGGCCTTCTTAGTACTTGAAGTTGGCGGTCAGGGTCGCGCTGCGGCCAGGGCCGACGCCGGCGTAGTGCGGCGAGGAGACCTTGTCGAAGTACAGCTTGTCGGTCAGATTCTGCACGTTCAGCTGCAGGCTGATGTGCTTGTTGACTTCATAGCTGGCCATCGCGTCGAAGCGGGTATACGCCGGCGCCCATTTATTGTTGTTGATGCTGGCGTAGACCTTGGACACGTAGTTCAAGCCACCACCGATGGTCAGGCCCGGCAGCACGCGGTAAGCGGTCCACAGCGAGGCGCTGTTTTTCGGCGTGGCGGGGAACACATTGCCGTTGAACGGCGAAGCGCTCCATACCGGTTTCGCGGCGGTGCCGGTGTTGACGAAGCCATTGTCGTCGACGCGGCCGTTGAGCCAGGTGTAGCCGCCGAAGATCTGCCAGTCGTTGGTGATATTGCCGCTGACGCCGAACTCGAAGCCTTCCACCGATTTCTTGCCGACATTCTGGGTGCCGCCGTCCGGTGCGGTGACGCGGGCGTTGTTCATCTTGCTCTTGAAGATGGCGGCGCTCAGCGACAGGCGACGTGCCAGCACTTCCCACTTGGTGCCCAGCTCGAAGTTCTTGCTGTCCTGGGGTTTCAGGTTTTGCACGGTGGCCGACAGACCATCCAGGCCGTCGCCGCCGTCATTGCCGGGCGGGGTGGACGAGGTGCCGTAGGAGATGTAGACGCTGCTGTTGGCCGATGGCTTGTACACCAGGCCGGCCTGGTAGTTGGTGAAGTTGCTGTCGACCTTGGCGTACTGGGCGGCGGTGTTGACGCCGTTCAGGGTGTAGGCCGGCACGTTCAGCGTGCTGCGGAAGCTGTCCCAGCGCAGGCCCACGTTCAGCAGCCATTGCGGGTTGAATTCCAGGGTGTCGAAGACGTAGGCCGAGCGCGTGTTGCTGACCACATTCGTCATATTCGGCGCCAGCGTGCGGGTGTAGACCCAGGGATCATGCGGGTTCGGGTTGACCAGGGTGGTGCAGTTGTACAGGGTGTCGGCGCCGGAGGTCGGGCAGGTGAAGCTGCCGGTCTTCGGATTGTTGGTGCCGGGCGTGAACAGATAGCTGCCGCGGTCCATCTCTTCGCGGCCGAGCTCGATGCCGGCAGTGTAGCTGTGCTTGATGCCGGCGGCCTGGAATTCGCCGGTCAGCGCCGAGGCGTTGGCCAGGGACTTGGCCACCACGTCGCGCGTGTTGGCGCGGCGCCAGACGGTGCCGTACAGGGCCAGATTGCCTTTCGAGTCGTCCGGCTGGGTCCACACATAGTCATTGCTGGTGCGGCCGTAGCGGGTGACGTTGCGGAAGCTCATGCCGTTGCCGAAGTCGTGCTTGACGTCGATGGTGCCGATATCGCTCTTGGTGTCGCGGAAGTCGCGGTTGACCAGGCCGTAGAAGGTGTCGCGCGGCACGGAGACCGGGGTGCCGTCGCCGTTCTTGGCCACGTTCGGGCCGCTGGTGAACGGATTGTTGAACGGCAGGCCGGTATCCGGCGTTTCGCTCGACTGCATATGGTAGTAGCTCAGGTTGACCTTGGTCGAACCGGTCAGGCCGAAGGCCACGGTGGGCGCGATGCCCCAGCGGTGGCCGCCGATCTCGTTACGGCCTGGCATATCGTTCTCGTGCACCATCACGTTCAGGCGCAGCGCGGCGTTCTCGCCCAGCATGCGGTTGATGTCGGCGGTGGCGCGGTGGTATTTGGCCGAGCCGAGGCTGACGCTGCCGATGCTGAAGTTCTCAGCCTTGGCGCTCTTGCTGACCAGGTTGACGCCGCCACCGGCGGAGGAACGGCCGCCGTAAGCGGAGTTCGGGCCCTTCACCACTTCGATCTGTTCCAGCGCGAAGATTTCGCGCGACTGCGAGCCGCTGTCGCGGATGCCGTCGATATAGGTGTCGGATTGGGCGTTGTAGCCGCGGATGAACAGATTGTCGCCGACCGGGTTGCCGCCTTCGGCCGCGCCGACGGTGATGCCGGGGACGGTGCGCAGCGCGTCGGTCAGGGACACGGCGCCGGTCTGCGCGATCACTTCGGCCGGCACCACGGTCACGGATTTAGGCGTGTCCAGCAGCGGGGCGGTGAATTTGTCGGAGGCGGAACGGGTCGGCGCCTGGAAATCGCTGACCGCCTTGCCGGTGATGGTCACTTCCGGCAGTTTCACGGTGGCAGGGGTGGTGTCGGCGCCTTCGGCGTGGAGTGCCAGCGGCATCGCCAGGGTGGCGATGGCGGTGAGCGTAGCTGGCGCGTGCTTGCGGCTCTTGATGTAAGACATTTCTTCTTCCTGAGTTATTGTAAAAACAAGGACTTGCGAGGCGGATAAAACGCAAATGATAATGGTTTTCATTTACGTTAGCAATCCTGTCTTGGCCGTGCAACTTACGTACAACAGCTGCGCGTGGCAGAATGGCAGCATTAACCACCAAATAAGAAAGCCACACATGAAGGGCGATAAAGACGTCATCCGTCTGCTGAATGCTCAGCTGACCAATGAACTGACCGCGATCAACCAATACTTCCTGCATGCCCGCATGTACCGCCACTGGGGCTTTGAAAAGCTGGGCAAGAAGGAGTATCAGGAATCGATCGGCGAAATGAAACACGCCGACAAACTGATCGACCGCATCCTGATGCTGGACGGCCTGCCCAATCTGCAAGCTCTGCACAAGCTGCTGATCGGCGAGAACACCGAGGAAATGCTGGGATGCGACCTGAAGCTGGAACGCGGCGCCCACGCCACAGTCAAGGAAGGCATTGCGCAGGCGGAAAAAGTGGGCGATTATGTCTCACGCGACCTGCTGCTGGAAATTCTGGAAGATACCGAAGAACACATCGACTGGCTGGAAACCCAGATCGACCTGATCGGCAAGATCGGTATTCAAAACTACCTGCAAAGCCAGATGGCAGAAGAAGAGTAAGCCAACCAGGCCGCCGCGAAGGCGGCCTTTTTTTTATCCTGACGGCTAGACATGGGCGAAAGCGGGCAGGTAGCCGTATACGGCGAAGCGCTGGTGGACGATTTCCTCAGCGAGCAGGTGGTCGGCGGTGCGCCGTTCAATGTGGCGCGCAATCTGGCCGCGTTTGGCACATCCCCCCTCATGATCACGCGCACCGGCCTGGACGAGCACGGCGGCTTGATCCGTTCCGAATTCCGCCGCTTCGGCCTCAGCGGCGACGGCGTGCAGCTCGATGCGCGCGCGCCCACCGGCCGCGTGATGGTCAAGCGCACGCCGCAGGGCCACCGCTTCATCGTGCTGCCGGAACAGGCTTACGACCATATCGAGGCGCGGCCGGCGCTGGCCGCGCTGGAGCAGTATCCCGCCGCCACCATCTATTTCGGCACCCTGGCCCAGCGCAGCACGCAATCGCGCAACACCTTGCTGCGCCTGCTGCAAGCGAGCGACGCCACCCGCTTTCTCGACCTGAACCTGCGCGAAGGCCAGTTCGCCGCGCGCACCATCGACGAGTCGCTGCAATTGGCCGACATCGTGAAAGTCAACGAGGAAGAGCTGGACCACCTGTTCAAATGCTATGCACCGGGCTTGCCGGCGGGCGCGGCGGCGCGGCCGGAAGAGGCGGCGGCAGCCGAGGCCTGCCGCGCCCTGCAGCGCCGCTTCGCCCTGCAAGGCCTGCTGGTCACGCTGGGCGCGCGCGGCGCCGTGTATTTCGATGGCGAAGGCCAGATCCATGGCGCGCATGACGGCGTGGCGCCGGCCCACTTCATCGATACCGTCGGCGCCGGCGACGCCTTTGCCGCGGTGTTCCTGTTCGGCCGCCTGCAAGGCTGGCCGCTGCCGCTGACGCTGGCGCGCGCGCATGCCTTCGCCGCCGCCATCTGCGGCATCGCGGGCGCCGTGCCGCCGGACCTGGAATTTTACGCGCCGTGGCTGGCGGGCTGGCGCTCGCGCTGAGCGCTGCCCTGCCCGGCAGGCATCAAGCCTGCGGCACGGTATCCTTGAAGGAGGGACGTTCGGACAGCTTGTCGAACAGGCGGACCAGGTTCGGATGGCTCTCGCGCCAGGCGATGTCGGGGAAGCGGAAGCTCAGCCAGCCCAGCGCGCAACCGACGGCCACATCGGCCAGCGAATAGTGGTTGCCGGCGCAGAAGGGGCTGTCGCCCAGGCGCTGCTCCATGGCCGCCAGGCCGCGTTCGACTTTCAGCAGCTGGCGCGCGACCCAGGCGGCGCTTTGCAGCTCGGGCGGACGCTGGGTGCGCTCCAGGCGCACCAGGACGCCGGCGTCCAGCACGCCGTCGGCCAGGGCTTCCCAGCACTTGATGTCGGCGCGTTCGCGGCCGTTCGGCGGCAGCAGCTTGCCGACCGGGGTCAGGGTATCGAGGTATTCGACGATGACGCGCGAGTCCTGCATCACATAACCGTCTTCCATGACCAGGCAAGGTACTTTGCCGAGCGGATTCAAGTCCTGGATGGTGGTTTCCGGCACCCACACGTTTTCCAACACGAACTGGCAGTCAAGCTTCTTTTCCGCCAGCACGACGCGCACTTTGCGCACATAAGGACTGGCGAGTGAACCGATAAGTTTCATAGACACCTGAGAGGGAAGATCAGATGTCAGTATAGCATCGGCGCCGCCGGCGCAAGCGCCAGGCTGCCGCTGCCGGCGGCGGCCCGCACGGCGCCGGGATTTCAGCCCCGGCCGGTGGTAAAATCGCGTTTTGCTTTCCAACCTTGCTGCTGTTCTTTCCTGCTCCTATGACTACTCCCTACTCCACCTTGTCGGCCCTGTCCCCGCTGGACGGCCGTTATGCGTCCAAGACCGACAAGCTGCGCCCCATCCTGTCCGAATCGGGTTTCATGCACCACCGCGTGAAAGTCGAAATCGCCTGGCTGCAAGCCCTGTCCCTGGCCGGCTTCGACGAGATCAAACCCTTCCCGGCCGCCGCCAGCGCCCTGCTGGACAAGCTGGCCGCCGGGTTCACCGAACAGGACGCCGCCCGCATCAAGGAAATCGAAGCCGTCACCAACCATGACGTGAAGGCTGTCGAGTACTGGCTCAAGGAGCAAGTGAAGGACGTGCCGGAACTGGTGGCCGCCTCCGAATTCATCCATTTCGCCTGCACCTCGGAAGACATCAACAACACCTCGCACGGCATGATGCTGAAAGCGGCGCGCGACCAGGTCATGCTGCCGGCCCTGCAAGGCCTGGTGGCCAAGCTGACCGAGATCGCCCACGCCAACGCCGAGCTGCCGATGCTGTCGCGCACCCATGGCCAGACCGCCAGCCCGACCACCCTGGGCAAGGAATTCGCCAACGTCATCGCTCGTCTGCAGCGCGCCATCGCGCGCATCGCCCAGGTTGAAATCCTGGGCAAGATGAATGGCGCGGTCGGCAACTACAACGCCCACCTGTCGGCCTACCCGTCCTTCGACTGGCCAGCCTTCTCGAAAAACGTGATCGAGCAGCGTCTGGGCCTGGTGTTCAACCCCTACACCATCCAGATCGAGCCGCACGACTATATGGCCGAACTGTTCGACGCCTTCGCCCGCGCCAACACCATCCTGCTCGACCTGAACCGCGATATCTGGACCTATGTCTCGCTGGGCTACTTCAAGCAGAAGCTGAAAGCCGGCGAAATCGGTTCCTCCACCATGCCGCACAAGGTCAACCCGATCGACTTCGAAAACTCGGAAGGCAATCTGGGCCTGGCCAACGCCGTGCTGAAACACCTGTCCGAAAAGCTGCCGGTATCGCGCATGCAGCGCGACCTGACCGATTCCACCGTGCTGCGCAATATCGGTGTCGGCCTCGGCTACACCTTGCTGGCGTATGACAGCTGCCTGCGCGGCCTGAACAAGCTGGAAGTCAATCCGGCCCGCCTGGAACAGGATCTGGACGCGAACTGGGAAGTGCTGGCCGAACCGGTGCAGACCGTGATGCGCCGCTACGGCATCGCCAACCCGTACGAGCAGTTGAAGGAACTGACCCGCGGCAAAGGCATTTCGAAGGACGCGCTGCGCGAATTCATCACCGGCCTGGCCATCCCGCAGGAAGCGAAAGAGCTGCTGCTGGCCATGACCCCGGCCAACTACACCGGCATCGCCGCCCAGCTGGCCAAGCAGATCTAAGCCCTGCCCGCCTTGGGACCGGCCCTTGAGGCCTCTTAAAGCTGGTCTTAAGGTAAAGCCGCCGGCATTCGGTTATCTTCTGGGCTGTTCCGGCATATGCCGGCACCAGAAATGCCGGCGACTCCCGCGTGCAAAAAAGCACGCGCGGCGTTTCTTTGGTATATTTAGTCCTAGTAAGTACTATTAAATCCGGGAAACGCCAATGGACCGCTACACCAAACCTGCCATCCTGCTGCACTGGCTCACCGCCTTGCTGATCATCGCCGCCTTCGCGCTGGGCGTGATCATGACCGACATTCCCGGCCTGACGCCGACCAAACTCAAATACTATTCCTGGCATAAATGGCTGGGCATCACCGTGCTCGCCCTGGCCGTGATCCGCGTGCTGTGGCGCAAGGCCAACCGGCCGCCCGCGCCGCCGGCCAGCATGCCGCAATGGCAGGTGAAGGCGGCCGACGCCACCCACGCCCTGCTGTACCTCTTGATCTTCGCCGTGCCCATCACCGGCTACCTGTACACCACGGCGGCCGGCGTGCCGGTGGTCTATCTTGGCCTGTTCCAGATTCCCGCCGCCTTCGAGCCGAATGCCGAATGGAAGCCCGTGCTGAAAGCCGTGCACTACTGGCTGAATATGCTGCTGGCCGGCGCCGTCGCCCTGCATGTGGGCGCCGCCCTGAAGCACCAGTTCATCGACCGCGACGGCGTGCTGCGCCGCATGCTGCCCTGATTCCACCACTGACAGGAGTTTCTATGAAAATCACCCAACGCGTATTGCTCGCTTCCCTGCTGGGCGTGTCCCTGGTGGCTGGCGCCGCCGTGCTGAAGACCGATCCGGCCAAGACCAGCGTGTCGGCCGTGTTCAAGCAGATGAATGTGCCGGTCGAATCCAAGTTCAAGAAGCACAATATCGTCATCGACTATAACGCCGCCACCCCGGACGCCTCCAAAGCCTCGGTCGAAGTGGACACCGCCAGCCTCGATCTCGGCGAAGCGGAAATGAACAAGGAAGTGGCGAAGAAGGAATGGTTCAATTCGGCCCAGTTCCCGAAAGCGACTTTCGTCTCCAGCGCCATCAAGAGCGCCGGCGCCGGCAAGCTGAATGTCAGCGGCAAGCTGTCGATCAAGGGCAAAACCGCCGACGTCACCTTCCCCATCACCGTCAAGACCGAAGGCGGCAAGCAAGTATTTGAAGGCGCGCTGCCGATCAAACGCCTGGCCTTCAACATCGGCGAAGGCGAATGGAAGGACACCGGCATGGTCGCCGACGAAGTCACCATCAAGTTCCACGTTGTAGCCCAATAACCCGCACGCACAGGAGACTCAATGAAATCCAAGCTTTTGATCGCCGGTCTGATCGCCGCCGCCGCTACCGGTTCCGCCCTGGCGGACACCTATAACATCGACCCGACCCACACCTACCCCAGCTTCGAGGCAGACCATATGGGCCTGTCCGTCTGGCGCGGCAAGTTCGGCAAGACCACCGGCACCGTGCAGCTGGACCGCGCCGCCAAGACCGGCAGCCTGGATATCGTGATTGATGCCGCCTCGGTCGACTTCGGCCTGGAATCGATGAACGCCCATGCGCGCAAGCCTGAGATGTTCAATGTCGAGAAATTCCCGAAAGTGACTTACCAGAGCAAATCCTTCAAATTCGAAGGCGACAAGCTGGTGGCCGTGAATGGCGAATTGACCATGCTCGGCGTGACCAAGCCGGTGACGCTGACGGTCAACAAATTCAAATGCATCATGCACCCGCGCCTGAAACGCGAAGTGTGCGGCGCCGACGCCAGCGCCGAATTCAAGCGCACCGACTTCGGCCTGAACTACGCCACCCCGGCCTTCGCGCCGGAAGTGAAACTGGCAATCCAGGTGGAAGCCATCAAGGCCGAATAAGCCCCCGTACCGAACCCCTCCTCGCCCCCGGCGCTCCCCCGAGCCCGGGGGCTTTTTCATCGCCCCGCACGGTACGCTGACGCACCAAGCGGCGGCGGGCGGACGAGGTACACTGTAAGCAGGGCCGGGCTGTGCCCGGTGGCCTTTCGTCAACTATCTGAAGGGGAATGAACATGAGCTTCATTATCTGGATTGTTGTAGGCGGCATCCTGGGCTGGCTGGCCAGCCTCGTGATGCGAACCGACGCGCAACAGGGACTGTTCCTGAATGTCGTGGTCGGCATCATCGGCGCCCTGCTGGGTGGCTGGCTCCTGTCGCCCCTGTTTGGCGCCGGCACCATCAATGCCGACGATTTCAGCCTGATGTCGCTGCTGGTGTCCTTCCTCGGCGCCGTCATCCTGCTGGCCATCGTCAACCTGATCTTCCGCGGCCGCGTGCGCTGACGGCGCGCCACCGCCCGCTTCCAGCCAACGCCAGCCGCGTTGGCTTTTTTCATTGTGCAACGCAACAATATTCGGCGCCACATGCCTGCCGCCGCCCTGGAGCGCGCGGACGCCCACGGCACAAGCCGCAAAATACCGAATTTCCTTCAGCGTTTAGCCCCGATTTTGGTGTTGACGAATTCCTGCACGGTGCGGATACTCACGGATGCTCTTCACTCACGTCAAAAGAGCAAGTGCCGCTTCGACCACTTCATTCATCCAATCACACAATCGCATGAAAAAAACACTGATCGCGCTCGCCGTCCTGAGCACCGCTTCCGCCGCCTATGCCGACGAAGGCATGTGGATGCCGCAACAGCTGCCCCAGGTCGCCAAGGATCTGAAAGCCGCCGGCCTGAAACTGGACCCGGCCTCGCTGACCAAGCTGACCGAATTCCCGATGGGCGCCATCGTCAGCCTGGGCGGCTGCTCGGCCTCCTTCGTCTCGCCGCAAGGCCTGGTGGTGACCAACCACCACTGCGTGTACAACAGCGTGGCGCAGAACTCCCGTCCTGAGCGCGATCTGCTGGCCAACGGCTTCGTGGCCCGCAGCCTGAAAGAAGAACTGCCGGCCGCACCGGGCAGCCGCATCTTCGTCACCACCGAAGTGCTGAACGTGACCGACAAGGTCGTTACCGCCGACGTGGCCAAGCTGAGCGGCAAGCAGCGCTCCGACGCCATCGAGAAGAACCAGAAAGCCATCGTGGCCGAGTGCGAAAAAGACGCCGGCCACCGCTGCACCGTATCCTCCTTCTACGGCGGCCTGGAGTTCTACAAGATCAAGCAGCTGGAAATCCGCGACGTGCGCCTGGTGCACGCGCCACCGGCCGGCGTGGGCAAATTCGGCGGCGACACCGACAACTGGATGTGGCCGCGCCACACCGGCGACTACGGCTTCTACCGCGCTTACGTGAGCAAGGATGGCAAGGCCGCCGACTACAGCGAAGACAATGTGCCTTACGTGCCGAAGCACCACCTGAAACTGGCCAAGGAAGGCGTGAAGGAAGGCGACTTCGTGATGGTGCTGGGCTACCCAGGCCGCACCAACCGCCACCGCCTGCCATCGGAAGTGGCGTACACCTTCGACTGGAACTATCCCGCCTTCGTGAAGGCGTCGGGCGAAAACCTGGCGATCATCGCGCGCGAAACCAAGGATGACAAGGACGCCGCCCTGAAATACGCGGGCCAGGTTGCCAGCATCAACAACTACTACAAAAACCGCCAGGGCATGCTGAACTCCTACGCGGGCAGCGACTTCCTGGCGCGCAAGACCGCCCAGCAGAATGAGCTGAAAGCCTGGGTCAATGGCAATCCTCAGCGCCAGAAGGAATTCGGCGCCGACATCGAACGCGTGGAAAAACTGATCGCCCAGCGCGACGCCGAAACCAAGCGCGATTTCAACCTGTCCTACGGCCAGCCACGCCTGCTGAGCAGCGCCCGCTCGCTGTACCGCCTGGCGAACGAAACCCAGAAACCGGACGCTGAGCGCAAAGCCGGCTACCAGGTGCGCGACCTGCCGCGCTTCAAGTCCAGCGTTGCGGGCCTGGTGCGTACCTATGACGAGAAAGTGGACAAGGCCCTGGTCCTGCACCACCTGAAAAACTACCTGGCCCAGCCAGCCGCTGAGCATAACGCCTCCTTCAACGCCGCCCTCGGCCTGAAAGCCGGCATGAGCGAAGCGGAACTGAAAGCCGCCATCGACACCCTGTACGCAGGCAGCAAGCTGGGCGACGCCAAAGAGCGCGCCGCCTGGCTGGACAAATCGCCAGCCGACTTCAAGGCCAGCAACGACAGCTTCATCAAAGCCGCCGTCGCCATGTATGAAGAAGGCTTGAAGGAAGAAGCCAAGGACGAGGAACTGGCCGGCAATATTCAGCAAGCCTACGGCAGCTACATGAAAGCGAAGATCGCCTTCATGAAGACCAAGGGCCAAGCCGTGTACCCGGACGCCAACAGCACCCTGCGCGTGACCTTCGGCAAGATCGCCGGCCGCGACCACGGCGCCGACGGCACCACCTGGACCGCCTTCACCACCGTCAACGGCGTGGCCGCCAAAGCCACCGGCGAAGGCGAGTTCAATGCGCCGAAAGCCCAGCTGGAAGCCATCAAGAACAAGGACTTCGGCAAGTTCGTCGATCCTAAGCTGAAGACCGTGCCGGTCAACTTCCTGGCGACGCTGGACATCACCGGCGGCAACTCCGGTTCCGCCGCGCTGAACTCGAAAGCCGAGCTGGTAGGCCTGGCCTTCGACGGCACGCTGGACTCCATCATCTCCGACTGGGACTTCAACAAGGCCAACACCCGCGACATCCAGGTCGACCTGCGCTACATGCTGTGGAATATGAAGCACATCGACAAGGCCAACAACCTGCTGGAGGAAATGAGCGCCGAGTAATCCCGCTCCCTTCCCGACAAAAAAGCCACGCCGCGGCAACGCAGCGTGGCTTTTTTCATTGCCGAGCCCGTGTCCACCTTGGGGTCAGACCCCAATCGGACAGGGACTCAGCCATAGTCAGGGCTGGGTGAGCTTGAGGCCGGCGATGGCGAGGATGATGGCGGCGATCAGCAGCAGGCGCAGCGGGGCGGCGCTTTCGCCGTAGAACAGAATGCCGAGGACGGCCGCGCCGGCCGCGCCGATGCCGGTGAAGATGGCGAAGGCGGTGCCGACCGGAAGCTGGCGCAGCGCCAAGGTCAGCAGCACAATGGCACCGTTGGCGCAGGCCAGGCCCAGGATGCTGGGCCAGAGCCGGGTCCAGCCATCGGCGTACTTGAGCGCGATGGCCATGGCAATGTCGACCAGGGCGGCGGCCAACAGCAGGAGCCAGGCCACCGTCATGCGCCTTGCTGCGCGGCCAGCGCGCGCTGCACGGCGGGACGCTGCTCGATGCGCGCCAGCCAGGCTTGCACTGCCGGCCAGGCGGCGATGTCGAGGCCCAGTTCATGATAGCTGCGCAACCAGGGGAAGGTGGCCACATCGGCGATCGAGTACTGCGCGCCGGCCAGCCATGCGCTGCGCTGCAGCTGCGCCTCCATCACACCATACAGGCGGCGCACCTCGCGCTCATAGCGTTCCAAGGCCTGGGCATTGTGTTCCTGGGTGCCGTGGCGGAAGTACCAGAGTTGGCCCAGCATCGGGCCGATATGGGCCACCTGCAGGAACAGCCATTGCAGCACGCGGCTGCGCGCTTCGCCTTGCGCCGGCAGCAGGCGCCCCACCTTGTCGGCCAGGTGGATCAGGATCGCGCCCGATTCGAAGATGGCCTGCTCGCCATCGACCAGCAGCGGAATCTTGTGGTTGGGGCTCATCTCGCTGAACGGCGCGCGATGCTGCTCGCCCGCGTTCAGGTCGACGCGCCGGGTTTCATGCGGCAGCTCCAGCTCCTGCAGGGCGATGGCGATCTTGTGGCCGTTGGGCGTGTTGGCGGTGTAGAAGGTCAGCATGGCAAAGTCCTCATTGGATGGTTGATATCGCCAGTGTAGGCTATGCAAAAATGCATTAAAATTAGAAAAACAAGCAGATTAATTCCGCAAATATGCATAAACTAGACTGGGAAGACTTGCGCTGTTTTGCCGCCGTCAGCCGCGGCGGCAGCATTTCGGCCGCCGCGCGCGAACTGGGCGTCAATCATTCCACCGTGCTGCGCCGCCTCGATGGGCTGGAGCAGTCGCTGGGCGTGCGCCTGTTCGAACGCTTCCAGTCGGGCTATGTGCTGACGTCGGCGGGCGAGCTGCTGCACGACCACGCGGGCGAGGTCGAGGAGCGCATCGAAACGGCCCAGCGCGCCCTGGGCGGACTGGATGCGGAACTGAGCGGCAGCGTGCGCCTGACCACCACCGACACCCTGGCCCATGGCCTACTGATGCCCATCCTTCAGCGCTTCCGCCAGCGCCATCCTGCCGTGCAGCTGCAGCTGGTCCTCAACAACAGCTTCCTGAACCTGACGCGGCGCGAGGCCGACATCGCCGTGCGCCCGTCCAACACGCCGCCCGACGCCCTGGTCGGCCGCAAGGCCGGGGTGGTGGCGACGGCTTTTTACGCTTCGCGCGCCTACCTGAAAGAGCTGGACAAACAGGGCATCGCGCGCGACGACTGGGCCGCGCAGCGCTGGGTGGCGCCGGACGAGAGCCTGAGCCATCTGAGCATGGCGAAATGGCTTGCGGCCCACGTGCCGCCGCAGAACATCACACTACGCGCCGACAGCCTGCTGGCCATGCGCGACGCGACGCTGGCGGGGATGGGCGTGGCGCCCCTGCTCTGCATGCTGGCCGAGGGCGAACGCAAGCTGGTGCGGCTGGCCGCGCCGGAACCGCGTTTTCACACCCAGTTGTGGGTGCTCAGCCACCGCGACTTGAAGCAGGTGGCGCGCATCAAGGCGCTGACGCAATTTCTGTACGACGAGCTGCGCGAAAATCCCCACGTTTTGCCGGCTTAGGTTACATTCACAAATCGTTGTTCACTTACTCAAATAGGAGCTTTACATGGCCGATAAAAAAATCGCTGTTCTCGTTGGCAGCCTGCGCAAGGAATCGCTGAACCGCAAGTTTGCGCAGGAGCTGATCGCCCAGGCGCCGGCCGGTCTGCAGCTGGAAATCGTCGAGATCGGCGATCTGGGCCTGTTCAACCAGGACCTGGACGAAACCGGCCCGCTGCCCGCCGTATGGACCGCCTTCCGCACCAAGCTGAAAGCCAGCGACGCCATCCTGATCGTGACCCCGGAATACAACCGTTCGGTGCCGGGCGTGCTGAAAAACGCCATCGATATCGCCTCCCGCCCTTATGGCCACAGCATCTGGGACGGCAAGCCGGTGGCGGTGATGTCGGTCTCGCCGGGCGCCATCGGCGGCTTCGGCGCCAACCATCACGTGCGCCAGTCCATGGTGTCGATGAACGCCCCGGTGATGCCGGCGCCGGAAGCCTATATCGGCAACGCCGCCAGCCTGCTGGGCGAAGACGGCAAGGTGAACAACGATCGCACCAAGGAACTGCTGCAGAAGTTCATTACCGCCTTCAGCGCCTGGGCCGACACCAACGCACCGAAAAATGCCTGATGCTTTAACGGAGCGGGACTGTGCGTCCCGCTCCGGCTTGCGACAGCGCCTAGCGCGCTGCCTGCAAGGACGGGCCGCGCCGCGTGACCAGCTCGCGCCGCAAGTCGCGGATCACCCGCTCGCCACCCTGCCATAGCACGGCCATGTCAGCGCCCGGCAGGCGCTCGGCGATCTGCTCGGCCGTTTCCCCTTCTTCGCCGCTGACATAGATGCGGCAGTTGCGCCAGCCCTGCTGAAAGTCGAGCAAGGCGCTCAAGCCGCCATGCGCCGGCATCGCCGTCAAGCGCAGGCGCACGCCGGCCTTGCTCACTTCCAGCGCTTCGAAAGCCTGCAAGCCATGCAGGCGGCGCAGACCCAGTTCGTGCAGGCGGCGCAGCGCCGTCTCCGGTCCCAGCAAGGGAACCGACATATATGGCTGTTGCGCCAGCCGCGCCAGCTGTTCATCGCTGGCGCGCGACAGCAGCAACAGGTCGGGACGCGGATCGGGCCAGCCCGAATCCGGTGCGGCGGCGGGATCGAGCAAAAGACGCATCAACCCAAAACGCACCGTCAGCACCGCCGGCCCGGCGAAGCCCAGGCCTTCGCGGCAGCTCGGCGCATCGTCCCGCCGCAGTGGCATGCGTTCCGCCGCGATGGCCGGTGCCGCCTGCGCCGCCCCGGCCGATAATGCGGCAAGCATGATGATCGTCAGTCTCCCGATTTGTTTCATGGCTGGCTCCTCCAAGGTCGAACAACCTTGATAGCACGGGCCAAGGGCGGGCTATCTGAAGCAGATCAAGGCTTGGCGCGGCACGGGCAAAACATGGCCGAAATGCTACAATCCCAGCCTCGATGGCGCATTTATCCAGTGCGCGTTCATTTCCCACCATCTCTGAGATCCAGACCATGCAACGTGAAATGCTGACTCCCTATGAACAGGGCAACCAGAATCAGACCACCCTGTGGGCCGACTGCATTGCCTTCTATGAAGAACTGGCAAAACGCTTCCCCCAGGTGCTGCGCTTTGAACAGGCAGGCATCTCCGATGCCGGCATCCCGGTTCATGTGGGCGTGGTAAGCGCCGACGGCGTATTCGACCGCGAACAGATCAAGCGCGAAGGCCGCACCGTCTTCTTCAACAATAACGGCATCCACCCCGGCGAGCCGGAAGGCGTGGACGCCTGCATGGCCATCGTGCGCGACCTGTGCTTCGAGCCGCAGCGCCTGGCCGCGCTGGGCAAGACCGTGCTGCTGTTCATCCCCGTCTACAACGTGGACGGTTGCCTGAACCGCGCCAACACTTCGCGCCCGAACCAGGAAGGCCCGGAGCTGTTCGGCTTCCGCGGCAACAGCCGCCATCTGGACCTGAACCGCGACTTCGTCAAATGCGACACGCTCAACGCGAAGCTGTTCAACCAAGTCCTGACGGCCTGGGATCCGGACGTGATGGTCGATACCCACACTTCGAACGGCGCCGACTACAGCTACACCATGACGCTGATCCACACCCAGGCCGATAAGCTGGGCGGCGGTCTGGGCGCCTTCCTGCGCCACACCATGCTGCCGCATCTCTTCAAGGAGATGGATGCACGCGGCTGGCCGACCTGCCCCTACGTCAATCCCATCAAGGACAGCCCGGACGATGGCATCGCCGAATTCCTGGAAGTGCCGCGCTTCTCCACCGGTTTCGCCGCCCTGCACCATGTGATCGGCTTTATGCCGGAAACGCATATGCTCAAGCCCTACAAGGACCGCTACGAATCGATGCGCGCCCTGCTGGACATCAGCATGGCCTTCACCGTGGCCAATGGCGAGGAAATCAAGAAGCTGCGCGCCGCCGCCAAGGCCCAGGGCCGCGAGCAGAAGGAATGGACCGTGACCTGGAAGATGGACGAAGCCAATCCAACCAGCTTCCGCTTCAAGGGTTACGAAGCGGTGTATTCGCCCAGCGTGATCGGCAACTACACGCGCCTGTCCTACGATCGCAGCAAGCCGTGGGAACGCGACATCCCGTATTACAGCAACTTCCTGCCCGACACCGTGGTGCGCGCGCCGAAAGCCTATGTGGTGCCGCAGACCTGGCGCGAAGTGATCGAGCGCCTGCAATGGAATGGCGTGCAAATGCAGCGCGTCGAGCAGCCGACCACCGTGCAGGCGCAGTACTACCACATCGCCGGCGTGGTTTCGCGTCCCGGCCCATATGAAGGCCATATGTTCCATGACGATGTGCAGCTTGAAGCGCGCCAGGCCAGCTTCCAGCTGAACCCGGGCGACTACATCATCTCCCTGGACCAGGACAATGCGCGCTACGCCGTTGAAACCCTGGAACCGCAAGCGCACGACAGCTTCTTCCGCTGGGGCTTCTTCAACGCCATCATGGAAAAGAAGGAAGCGATCTCGGACTATGTGTTCGAAGACCTGGCGTCCGAGCTGCTGCGCACCGAACCTGAGCTGAAAGCGAAGTTCGATCAATGGAAGGAAGCCAATCCGGAATTGCTGTCCAACCAGGACGCCGTGCTGGGCTTCATCTTCCACAACTGCGCGGCTCACGCCGAACCGGAATGGCGCCGCTACCCGGTCCTGTCCATCTTCTAAGAAGACCTGCGCCGCCCTGCGATCCAGGGCGGCGTTTTTGCGCGACCTTTTGCCGTTTATCGACATGCATTACGCTTTAAATCCGCGCACCTTTTTCTATAGCCACTATTTTCATTTGGGCTTGCGCTTCGGCGCGGGCCTGGTAGGCATCACCTTCCTCGCCCTGCAGTTCACCGATATGGAAACTGCGATGACGGTCGGCATCGGCGCCCTGTGCACGGCGCTGATGGATATGCCCAGCCCCCTGCGTCACAAATTCAACGAGATGCTGGCGTCGGTGCTGCTGTGCAGCGCCGTGACCCTGCTCATCAGCCTATGCGCGCCCTACTACTGGCTGCTGATGACCACCCTGGTGCTGATCAGCTTCTTCGCCAGCATGATGGTGGTGTATGGGAAGAAGTCCATGCCGCTGCAGCTGGCCACCCTCTTCATCATGACGATGTCGATGGAGCACCAGATGACGCCGGCCCAGGCCTTCCACCACGTCGGCCTGTTCACGCTGGGCGCCATCGCCTACCTGGCCTATGCCATGGGCGTGGCCTGGCTGCTGCGCCACCGCATCAAGCAGCAGGTGCTGGCCGAAGCGCTGTTCGAGCTGGCCGCCTACATCGACATCAAGGCCGACTTCTACGATGTGCGCTATAACCTGACGGAGCAGTTCAACAAGCTGGTGCGCCACCAGGCCTTGCTGGCCGACCGCCAGCAGGCATCGCGCGACCTGATCCTGCGCAGCCACCAGAACCGCAAGGATGCCATCGTGGTGCAGGTCCACGTCTGCATGCTGGACCTGTATGAGCTGATCCTGTCCACGCATACCGACTACGCCCAGCTGCGCGTCCACCTGGTCGACTCGCCTGCGATGAAGACTCTGCACGATATCGCCTACAAGGCCGCGCGCGACATCGAGTCGGTGGCGTATGCGGTGACGCGCAAGCTGGCCTCCTACGCGGCGATCAGCTACGAACCGGAACTGGAGGCCATCGAGGCCCATCTGCAGCAGTTGCAGGCCGAGGCCGACGCCGGCAAGCCGCGCCAGGAAGCGCTGGCCGTGCTGCGCGCCCAGCGCAACAAGATCCGCGCCATCATCCGCATGATCGGCGAGCTGCATGTGTCGAGCCAGCGTATTTACGAAGGCACGCCGTTCTGGGTCGACGCCGATATGCAGCCCTTCCTCTCGCAGCAGAAGTACGAGCTGCAGCTGATGCTGTCGCACTTCCGCATGGACTCGCCGGTCTTCCGCTTTTCGCTGCGGGTGGCGATGGCGATCGCCTGCGGCCTGGCCGTGGGCAGCCTGCTGCCGTATGCGGCGCACAGCTACTGGATCGTGCTGACCATCGTCATCATCCTGAAGCCCAGCTTCAGCATGACCAAGCAGCGCCGCAGCGACCGCATCGTCGGCACGGTAATCGGCTGCGTGATCACGGCCGTGATCCTGCGCTTCCTCAACTGGCCGGCGTTCATCCTGGCCTGCCTGGTGCTGTCCACCATCGCCACGCCCACCTTCATCTACCTGCGCTACCGCTATGCGGCAATTGCAGTCAGCATCATGATCCTGCTGCAAATGAGCCTGGTGGCGCCGCATGACGTGAACCTGATCACCGAGCGCCTGATCGACACCTTCATCGGCGCGGCCGTGGCCACGGTGTTCAGCTTTGTGCTGGCGAACTGGGAATATCAGAGCCTGCCGCGCCTGATCCGCCAAGTGCTGGATGCGAATCTGAGTTATATGGAAGCGAGCTTCGACCTGCTGCAAGGCCAGTCGCGCAACGACTTCCCTTACCGCATCCAGCGCAAGCGTCTGATGGACAGCCTGTCCGGCCTGAGCGCGGCCCTGGTGCGCATGCTGGACGAACCGGCCAGCAAGCAGCGCGCGGTGGAAGACATCAACCTCTTCATCGTGCAGAACTATCTGCTGGTAGCCCATGTGGCGGCGCTGCGCGCCATCCTGCGCCGCCATGCCAAGGATATTCCGGTCGATGCCGTGAACGCCATGCTGCTCTACAGCCATGACCAGGTAGGCCGCACGCTGGCGGCGGCCCTGGCAAGGCACGGCGGCACGGCGCCGCGCAAGGCGGGCATGGAGGCGCTGACGCCGATTCCGTCGAGCTTTGCCGAAGTGCCGTGGTCGGGCTGGCCGCTGGTACAGCGCCGCATCCGCCTGCTGCAGGCCGATGCCGACAAGATCATCATCCACAGTGAAGCCATCATGCGCGACGTGGCGCCCGGCGCCACAGCGGCTGGCAGAGCGGCATGAGCGGCACGCCCCTGACAGGACGCGATCTCACGGCGGCACTGTGCGTCGTTCTGATCTGGGGCACCAATTTCGTGGCGATGAAATATGGCTTGCGCGACTTCACGCCGTTCCAGCTGGGCGCGGGACGCTTCCTGTTTGCCGTGCTGCCGCTGGTGTTCTTCATCCGACCGCCCAAGCTGCACTGGAAATGGCTGCTGCTGTATGGGCTGTGCCAGGGCGTGGGCCAGTTCGGTTTCGTCTTCCTGTCGCTGAAGGTGGGCATGTCGGCGGCGCTGGCCTCCGTCATTTTGCAGACCCAGGTTTTCTTCACGGCCTTTTACGGCTTCATCCTGCTGGGCGAGCGCCCCAGCCGCTCGCTGCTGGCCGGACTGTTCCTGGCGGCGCTGGGGCTGGGCTGCTTCGCCATCAACTATCTCGGGCCGGAGGCGCTGGCGGGCGGCACCACGCTGGGCGGCTTCCTGCTCTGCTTGTGCGGTGCGGCGATGTGGGCCGCCTCGAATATCGTGGTGCGGCGCGCCCAGCAAGCCACGCCGCATTTCGACACGCTGGCCTTCATGGTGTGGAGCAGCCTGGCGCCAATCCTGCCCTTTATCGCGCTCTCGCTGCTGTTCGATGCACCGGAAAGCCGCTGGCACTGGACCGGCGCGCCGCTTGGCACCTGGGCCGCGCTGGCGTATCTGGGCTGGATGGCGACCATCATCGGCTATGCGCTGTGGACCGGGCTGCTGAAGCGGCATCCCGCCAACCGCGTGGCGCCCTTCAGCCTGGGCGTGCCGGTGGTCGGCATCACGGCGGGCATGGTGGCGCTGGGCGATGTCATCACCGGCTGGCAGTGGGCGGGCATCGGCTTGATCGTGGCAGCGCTGGCCTGTGTGCTGTTCGGGCCACGGTTGTTCGGCAGCGCGCCACGCTGAACGCGCCTCAGCCGCGCAACGCGACGGCGCAGGCTGTGCAGATATGGACAGTGGCAGCAACTCCCGGCCCAGGCGCTAGGCGAAGCAGACCTGGTTGCGGCCGGCGCCTTTGGCCTGGTACAGCAGCGCATCGGCCTGGCGCAGCATGGCTTCGGCGCTGCCGCTGGCGACATCGACGGATACGCCCATGCTCATCGTGACCTTCAGGCCGGGATGGATGTCCTGCCACGGATGGTCCTCAATGCGGCGGCGCAGCTTCTCGCACAAGGCCACCGCCTGCGGCCCGGCCGTTTCGGGCAGGGCCAGCACGAATTCCTCGCCGCCATAGCGCGCTACCAGATCACTTTGCCGGATATGGTTGCGCAGCAGCGCGCTCACCTGGCGCAGCACGGCGTCGCCGACAGCGTGCGAGAACTGGTCGTTGATGCGCTTGAAGTGGTCGATATCGCCGATCATCAGGCTCAGTGGGCGCTGGTGGCGCACGGCCTGGTTGAACAGCGTGGTGGCCTGCTCGTCGAAATGACGGCGGTTATACAGGCCGGTCAGCCCGTCGCGGATGCTCAGTTCGCGCAACTGCGCCGCCTGCTGCAGAATGGTCTGGTGCGAAGCGTTCAATTCCGCATGGCTGCGCGCCAGATCCTCGCTCATGGCATTGAAGGCAGTCGCCAGCTCCGCCACCTCATCCTTGCCGCGCACCGGCACCTGCTGCAGCAGCGAACCTTTGTGCATGGCGCGCACGGCATCGGTCAGATAACTCAGGCGGCTGCTCAAGCTGCGGCTCAGGAGCAAGCCGAGGCCCAGCGCCAGCGCGGTTGCCGCCGCCACGCCCGCCAGCAGCGAGGAACGGATCGCAGCCAGGTATTCGCGTTCCTGAGGCGTCGGCGTCAGCACGCTTTGCGGCGAAACATAGGCCACGGTGCGCCCCTCCACCAGCAGCGGACGCAGCCCCTTGCGCATGTCGACCGGCAGGATGCTGCCGTTGCTGGCCAGGCCGGCGCCCAGCAGCACGCGGTATTCGGCATCGGTCAGCAGAAAGCGGAACAGCGGCTGGCCGTCGCGGCGCGGACGCGCCTCATGCGGCGGCGGATTTTCGGGCTGCCAGGCAGGCTGCCCTTCCCGTATCGGGGGCGGCGGTTCTTGCTCGGCGCCGGGCGGCGGCGGGCGATGCCGTGAGTAGCCGTCCGGCGGCATGCGCTGTGGGCCATTATGTGGCGGCGCAGCATGGGGCGGCGGGCCATGGCGCTCGCCACCATCCGCTTCATGGTGCGATTGGCGGTCCACTTCGGGCGGCATACGTTCCAGCAGATCGCTGGGACGTTCGCCCTGCGGCGCGCGCGCCTGGCGGCGCTGCACGAACTGGTCGAAGGACTCGCTGGCGATGGCCGTCTGCCAGTCGCCATACTCGGCCAGGTAGGCGGTCATAAAGCTGTGAAAGTGCTGGGCGGCTTGCTGCTGGCGGATCGAGTCCACTTTGGCGTTGACGCTGATATAAGTAAGCCCGCCCACCAGGGCCACCGAAGCCAGCCCGGTCAGCAGCAGGGCCAGCATCAGTTTGGAACGCAAGGACATCCCGCCTTCTCCTGTTCTTCTCCAAGGCGGTATTGCCCTGAGGCTATTCATGATACATCAAGGATATAGTTACTTGCTTATTGCATGCAATTAGTTATGCGTTTGAGTGATGGATGGCATCACAAATCAAAAGTTTCCTTATGGATAGAACTGTACTATACTGCACTGCAACATAAGGATATTTACCAAGGAGGATCATATGTCCACCGCCACCAACATCACTTTCAATACCTATCAAAACCGCAGCTATGCCGCCAATGTGGCGCACGCTGCCCGCAACCTGCTGCGCGCCCTGTTCGCCGTGCAGCCGGCCCGTGCAGCCGCCGCCAAGGACGAGATGATCTCGCGCGACCTGGCCCGCGACCGTGCAGCCCTGCTGTCGATGGCCCGCGATTTCGAGGCCTTCTCCCCCAGCCAGGCCGCCGAACTGCGTTATCTGGCATCACGAGGTTAATCATGGCCATGATCAGCTTCCTCACCATCATCATCGCCGGCGCCGCCATCATGGCGCGCATCTGCCTGGTTCCCCTCGCCGAAGGCGAGGAATAAGGGGCTTTTCAGCCTCTCGCAGTAAAAAAACCCGGCCAGCGCCGGGTTTTTTCTTGTCCGCTCACCGCCGAGTCCGTGTCTGATTGGGGTCAGACCCCAATCAGACACGGACTCGGCCGCTGTAGCGGGCTATTTCTGGTTCAGGCGCGAGTTGCGGATGCCATAAATGAAATAGGTCAGCACCGAGACCACCATCCAGATCGTGAAGATGCGGAAGGTGGTGGTGGACAGGTCGCGCATGATGTACAGGCAGGCGAAGATCGACAGGCCCGGCACCACATACGGGCCAAACGGCACGCGGAAGCCGCCTTTCTTCACGTCGCCAGCCAGGCGCTCCTTGCGGCGCATGACCGGCACGGCCAGCGACACCACGATGAAGGCGGTCAGCGTACCCATACTGACCATATCCCACAGGAAGGTGGCGTCGACGAAACCGGCCACCACACCCACCACCATGCAAACCATCACGGTATTGCTGACCGGGGCCGAGGTGCGCGGGTTCACGGTCTGGAAAGCCTTGGGAATCAGGCCGTCGCGCGAAATCGCGTACAGGATGCGGGTCTGGCCATAAATCGTCACCAGGGTCACGCTGAAGACCGAGATCACGGCGCCGGCCGACAGCACCAGGGCCGGCCAAGCCTTGCCCGTCACGTTCTGCAGGATCACGGCCAGGCCGGCTTCCTGCCCCTCGAAAAGATGGGCAGGCTGGGCGCCCAGCGCAGCCACCGCCACCAGCAGATAGAACACGGTCACGATCAGCAGCGCACCGATGATCCCGATCGGAACATTGCGGCGCGGGTTGCGCACTTCTTCACCGGCCGTCGCTACGGTGTCCAGGCCGATGAAGGAGAAGAACACCGTGCCCGCCGCCGCCGTCACGCCCGCCATGCCGGCAAAGCCCTTGCTGTTGTCGGTGTTATAAAACGGCGTGAAGTTATCGATATTAAAACCGGTGAAGGCGATCGCCACGAAGAAGATCAGGATGGCCAGCTTGATCAGCACCATGACGGCGTTGGTGGTGGCCGACTCCTTGGTGCCGCGGATCAGCAGGAAGCAGCACAGGATCACCAGGATGATCGGCGGCAGATTGATATGGCCGGGATGGAAGACCACGCCCTGCGGCCCGGACACGATCATCGGCGTGCGCAGCAGCTCCGGTATCTGCCAGCCGATGGCGTTGCCGAGGAAGTTATTCAGATAGGCCGACCAGCCGATCGCCGTGGCGCTGGCCGCCAGCCCGTATTCGAGCAAGAGGCAGGCCGCCATGATAAAGGCGAGGAATTCGCCCACGGTGGCGTAGGCGAAGGAATAGGAGGAGCCGGAGGCCGGGATGCGGAAGGACAGCTCGGCGTAGCACAACGCCGTCAGGCCGGCGGTAATGGCCGCCAGCAGGAAGGACAGCACGACCGAGGGGCCGGCTTTCGGCACCGCTTCCACCATGGTGAAGAAAATCCCGGTGCCGATGGTGGCGCCGACGCCGATCATCATCAGGGGGAACAGGCCAATAGAGCGGCTCAGGCCTGCTGCGGCGAGGCTCTGGCCTTGTTCGGCATGAGCTTCGACCGGCTTGGTGCGGGTCAGTTTCTGGAACAGTGTTTGATTCACGCTTATCCTTTTGGTAATTCCAGCCTGCTGCGCCGCCGATCCCGCCGATCCTGCCGCGCCCTGCTCTGTCAAATTGTGCAAAAAAACAGCGATTATAGGGCCATCCGGCGCGCCGCCCGGTAAATCGCTGATCGTTTATCGTTTACGCAACAACACTGCCATTTCGGCCACGCTGGCAAACAGCAGCTTCGGCGCCCGCGCCTGCAGCACGTCGGGCCGGGCATAGCCCCAGCTGACGGCGCCGAAATCCAGTCCCTCGGCCTGCGCCGCCTCGATATCACGCACCTCGTCGCCCACGCACAGCACCTGCCCGCGCGCCACGCCGCTGTCGGCGATCACGCGCCGCAGCTTGCGCCGCTTGCCCAACAGGGCCGCCCCGCATTTGAAGTGGCTGAACAGGCGCGCATCTTCGCCCAGTACGGCGCGCACATTGTCTTCTGAATTGGAAGTGACAATGGCCAGCACATGGCCTTCGGCCGCCAAGGCCCGCAGCATTTCGCGCATGCCCTCGAACAGCTGGATGCGCGCGATGTGCTGCGCCATCAGGCTGCGGAACTGGCGCGCCACGGGCAGCAGCTTCCATGCCGGCAGGCCAAGATGGCGCATGATCTGGCCCAGATCGTAGCCGCGCAGGGTTTCCAGATTGCCGCGCTCCAGCCGGCGGAAGCTGTGCGTATCCGCCAGGGTATCGAAGACTTCGAGAAAAAAGGGAAAGCTGTCGGCCAGCGTGCCGTCGAAATCGAAAATCAGCAGTTCGTAACGCACGGTGGACCTTATTCCGTTTTCAGCGCCTCGACCTGGATATTCAGCACCACATCCATTTTGAAGCCGTAGTCCTTGCCAGCCGTGATGCCGAACTGGTCGCGCTGGATCACGGTGGCGATATCGGCGCCGCACAGCTCGCGCTTGTTCAGCGGATGGGGGATGCATTTGAAGGAGTTGATCTTCAGGGTGACGGGCTTGCTCACGCCATGCAGGGTCAGCTCGCCAACGGCCTGGGTCGGCGCGCCTTTTTTGAAACCGGCCAGCTTGCCTTTGAAGACGGCCTGGGGATATTTGGCGACGTCGAAGAATTCCTCGCCCTGCGCCCAGGTATTGAGCTGGTCATGACCGAAATCGACGCTGCCCATATCGATGTTCACTTCCACGCTGCCGCTGCCGGCGGTCTTGTCCAGCGTGACCTTGCCGCTCGATTTATTGAACTTGCCGCGCCATTTCGAGATGCCCATATGATCGGCTTCGAAACTCGGGAAGGTATGCGCGGGGTCGATCTCGTAACTGGCCGGAGCGGCCAGGGCGGTGCTGCCCATTGCGGCCAGCAGCACAATCGGGAAAAAGCGCTTCATGCGGGTCTCCGGAAGTTATTGTGGTGCCCAGTGTAACCTTGTTTGCAGGCTTGTTCGTTACACATGCTTACTTTTGATACAGCACTATGTCTAGCCTGGCAAAGCGGCGCTCTGTAATCTGAGTCCACGCTTTACAACGACAGCAAAAGGAGCCAAGCCATGTACAAGAAGATCCCGACCAGCACCGCACCACGCATTCATCCGCTGGTGGCCGGCGCAGCCATTTCCGTGACTTTGCTCAGCCTCGTTGGAACAGCAGCGATTGCCGGCTGGCTGCCGTCTTCGCGCGGCGAACCATCCGCGCAGATGCCGCCCGCCATGGTGCAGCCGACCAGCGCGGTGAGCGGACAGGGTGCGGCAACGCCGTCCTCCCCGGCCGCCAGCGCACCGGCTCCCGGCTTCATCCAGGTTTCTGCTCCTGTCCCGGCGAATGCCGCGCAGGCTCCAGCCCCACAGGCAGCGCCAGCGCAGCAAGCGGCTCCCGTGCAGCACAAGCCGCGCGTGCAGCGCGTCAGCCACGAACAGCCGCGCAGCGAAGCGCGCTATGAAGAAGGGCGTTCCGCACCGCGCGAACCGCAGGTCAGCCAGCAGCAAGGCCCGAACTATGTGGGCATCGGCGCCGGTGCGCTGATCGGTGGCCTGCTGGGCAATCAGGTGGGCGGCGGTAATGGCCGCAAACTGGCCACCATCGCTGGCGCCATCGGCGGCGGCTATATCGGCAACGAAATCCAGAACCGCCAGCAGAACCCGCAGCGCTAAGCGACATACTCCCGTCCTGCAAGCCGCCCGAACCGCCACCGGTTCCGGCGGCTTTTCTTATTGCGAATAGGGACCGAGATAATCGATCTTGCCGATATCGACGCCCTGGCTGCGCAGGATGCCGTAGGCGGTGACGAGGTGGAAGTAGAAATTGGGCAGGCCGAAGCTGAGCTGGTAATCCGCGCCGCTGAAGGTGGGCTGGATGGCTTTCCAGTTGAGGGTGATCTCTTTCGATTCGGCCTGGTCGACCAGCTCGCGGCCCACGCTTTCCAGATACGCCAGCGTGGCCGCGATGCGCTCCTGCAGCTGCTGGAAGCTGGCCTCGTTATCCTCCATCGACGGCGCCTTCACGCCGGACAGGCGGGCCACCGACATCTTGGCCGTATCGCAGGCATGCTGCACCTGGGCCGAGAGCGGCATCATGTCCGCGGCCAGGCTGGCGTTGAACAGCACATCGGGGATCATGCCCTGCTCTTCCGCGAACTCCTCGCCCTTCTTCAGCAAGTCCGACAGCACCTTCAAGCCGCGCACGAAAGCGGGCACCGAAATCTGATACATCGACAGCGGCATGGCATCTCCTTCTTCGAATGATTGAGAACCCAGCGAGTCTAGCGCATGCCGCGCAAGCGCGGGCGACCGGATCAGGAAACGCGCACCACCATCATGCCGGCGCGCAGGCCGATGCGCACATCGGGGTTGGGGAAGACCACCAGCTCTTCGGCGTGCTGCACGGTGTAGACCTTGTCGCCGTCGCGGGCGATTTCGGCGCCTTGCGGCAGGGCCGTGAAGTTTTGCGTCTCGCGGCCGAAGGCCATGGTGAAGCCGTCACTGAGCTTGATGATGTTCTGCGCCACCTTGAACACATGCGGCTGCGTCACGGTGGGGCGCGGGCCGGCGCCGCGCAGCAGATCGTCCAGCGCCTGCGAGGCGTGCACGAACTGGCTCAGGTCATTCTGGCCCAGCGTGCCGATGCGGCCCAGCTCCACCGTGGTGCCGGCGGCGCCATGGTGCTCGGCGCTGTAATAGCTGTAGGTGCCGGCGGAAGCGGGATTCATGATGATGGCTTCGATGCCGGCCTGGCCCAGCCAGCCGATCAGGCCATGCCGGGCTTCATCGGCGATCAGGTCCGGTACGATGGCGAACATCGGATACACCGAGGGACGGATCGCCGTGTGCAGGTCCAGATGCCAGCGCTGCGGCCCGGCATCCTGGAAGAAGTCGGTAGTGGCGGCGATCATCATGTCGGCGCGCGCTGCTTCGGCCGTGCCTTCCAGCGTGCCGCGTTCGGCGCGGAACATGCGGTTCAGGTCCGCATCGATAAAGCGCTTGCCGGCGCGGATGGCGCCGATATTGCCGACGCAGATCATCAGATCCACGGCCAGCGCCTGCGGCTCGCGCGCCAGGGCGTCGAGCAGCCAGGCCACCACTTCGATCGGCCCTGTCTCGTCGCCATGCACGCCGACGGAAACCAGCAGCGCAGGACGGGCCGCCGCCGCGCCGCCGGCATGCGGCTGGCGGATGGTCAGGATGCCGTCGGCCGGCTCGGTGACGGCGAAACCGGCATTGGTGAAACTGCGCGCGACGGCGCCGAAATCGGCCTCCGCCAGCGCGCGTACCGCGTCCGGCAGCGCGGATGCGCCGCCGGTGCTTGCTGCATTTACTTCATTTGCCATTGCGTTTGCTGCCTTATGCTGCCTGTGCCAGATTGCCGGTATTGGTCGCTTCGGACAGCGCCCACACATCCAGCATCGCTTGTTCCAGATCGCTCGCCGCCGCATAGCCGGACAGGCCCAGGGTGCAGGTCACGACTTCCACCGCTTCGGCCGCATCGTGGCCGTTGGTGGCGCGCTGCAGCACCTGGGTCAGCAGGCGTTGCTGGGTGCGGCGCAGGGCTTGCTGGGCGTAGCTGCGCAACTGTTCCTGCGATTTGCTCAGGGCCGGCAGTTTCAGGCCGCGTTCCAGCGTGTCGATGCCGGCCTGGCTGCGCAGGGACATGCCCACTTGCAGGAAGGCTGGCAAGTCCATGCCCGCCGGACGTTTCACCGACAGCGCGGCAAACACGAAGGCCGCCACGCCTTCGATGGCGTCGACCGCTTTCCAGGCTTGCACGAATTCGGCGCGCAGCTCTGGGTGCGCATCCGCATCGGACTCGGTCTGGCCGGCGACCAGCTGCTTGAGCAGGGCCGGTTCGGCGAACAGGCGGGTCAGCTCGGCCACGCCAGGACCGGAACGCAGCTGCTCGCGCGGCACCGCCAACACGCCTTCGATCACGGCTTTCAGCATACTGCGGGTGCGCGCATCGGCCTTGATCGCCACGGCGCGCGGCACGTTCAGCGCATCGGCGTCCAGGGTATCGAAGATCGGCGCCAGGTTCAGCGCCGACCATGCCTGGCCCCAGGCCAGGATCACGTCGGACTCGCTGCCGCCATGCTGGGCTGCCAGATCGCGCAGCATCAGCGGGCCGCAGCGGTTCACCACTTCGTTCGCCAGCACGGTGGCCAGGATGGCATTCGCCAGCGGGTGCGCCAGCGCGGAGCGGGTCGCCACCAGCAGGTCGGGGAAGTAAGGCTTGAGCACCGGCTCGGCCCAGCTTTCCTCGGTCAGAGGCAGGGCCGACAGGATGCGCTTGTAGCGGTTCTTCACGTTGGCGATCACCACCGCCAGTTCCGGCGTGGTCAGGCAGCGGCCATCGGCCTTGCGGCGCGCCAGCTCGGCCACGCTCGGCAGCTGCTCCAGCTCGCGCGACAGGGCGCCCTCTTCTTCCAGGCTGGCGATCAGGGCGGCGTAGCCATCCTGTACCGCGCTCTCGCCCTGGGCTTGCGCCTCACGCACCAGCAGGCGGGTTTGCTGGGTGTTGTCGCGCAGGACCAGGCGCTCGATGTCGCCGGTCATATCGTTCAGCACGCGGTTGCGGTCCGCTTCGCTGAGCTGGCCGGCGTTCATTTCCACGTCCAGCCACATCTTCGCGTTCACCTCGTGGTCGGAGCAGTCCACGCCGGCCGAGTTGTCGATCGCATCGGTGAAGATGCGGCCGCCCGCCAGCGCAAACTCGATACGGCCGGACTGGGTCGCGCCCAGATTGCCGCCTTCGGCCACCACCTTGCAACGCAGCTCACTGCCGTTGACGCGGATATTGTCGTTGGCGCGGTCCTTGACCTGGGCATTGGTTTCAGCCGAGGACTTGATATAGGTGCCGATGCCGCCGTTGTAGAACAGATCCACGGGAGCCAGCAGGATGCGGTGCATCAGCTCTTCCGGCGCCAGCGCGGTTTCCTCGATGTCGAGGGCGGCGCGCACTTGCGGCGACAGCTCGATGGAACGGGCATTGCGCGGATACACGCCGCCGCCCTGCGAGATCAGTTCCTTGTTGTAGTCTTCCCACGAGGAGCGCGGCAGGGCGAACATGCGCTGGCGCTCGGCGAAGGATTTGGCGGTGTCCGGATTCGGATCGAGGAAGATGTGGCGGTGGTCGAAGGCCGCCAGCAGCTTGATCTGGTTCGACAGCAGCACGCCGTTGCCGAACACGTCGCCCGACATATCGCCCACGCCCACCACGGTGAACGGGGTGGTGTTCATGTCATGGCCCATCTCGTAGAAGTGGCGCTTGACCGCTTCGAAAGCGCCCTTGGCGGTGATGCCCATCTTCTTGTGGTCATAGCCATTCGAGCCGCCCGAGGCGAAAGCATCGCCCAGCCAGAAGCCGCGCTTGACGGCGATGCCGTTGGCGATGTCGGAGAAGGTCGCGGTGCCCTTGTCGGCCGCCACCACCAGGTACGGGTCGTTGCCGTCGTAGCAGACCGTGTCTTCAGGCGAAACGATCTTGCCCAGCACGCGGTTGTCGGTCACTTCCAGCAGGCTGGCGATGAACAGGCGGTAGACTGCTTCGCCTTCGGCCGCCACCACGTCGCGCGTGGCGTCTTTCGGCATCTGCTTGCAGACGAAGCCGCCCTTGGCGCCCGCCGGCACGATCACGGCGTTCTTCACCATCTGCGCCTTCACCAGGCCCAGCACCTCGGTGCGGTAGTCTTCCATGCGGTCGGACCAGCGCAGGCCGCCGCGTGCCACAGGGCCGCCGCGCAGGTGCACGCCTTCGAAGCGGCGCGAGAACACATAGATTTCGCGGAAAGGACGCGGTTCCGGCACCAGAGACAGATTGCTGGTGTCGAACTTGAAGATGATCTTGTCGCCCTGGTCGGCGTTCTGGAAGTAATTGGTGCGCAGGGTCGCCAGAATCAGGTCGATCAGCGCGGCCAGGATCACTTCCGTATCCGCATGGTTCAGCGCCGGCAGGCGGCCCTTGATGGCTTGCAGGGTGTCGCGCGCGGCATTGCGTTCGCCCTCGCCCAGCGCCGGATTGAAGCGCTGGCTGAAGGCGTCGACGATTTCCTTGATCACGGCGGGCTGGCGGCGCAGGCTTTCGGCGATGTAGCGCACCGAGAACTGCGTGCCGGCCTGGCGCCAGTAGCTCATATAGGCGCGCACCAGCTGCACCTGGCGGGTATTCAGGCCGCCTTCGATCACCAGGCCATTCAGGCGGCCGTCTTCGGCTTCGTCGTTGAGCAGGGCGCTGAACAGATCCTGGGCCACGGGCGCGATGCCTTCGCGCGCCAGCTTGGCGGCGCTGTCGGCATCCACGCCCAGGCTGGTGACGTAGTAACGCTTGCCGTCTTCAGTACGGATCGAATGCGCCTGTTCGCGCTCGATCGACACGCCGGCGTTATGCAGGGCCGGCAGAATGGCCGACAGCGCAGGCACGCGGTCCACCGAATACAGGCGGATGGAGGTGGCAGGATTGGCTTCGGTCGCCAGCTCCACGCGCACGGCGATGCGATCGCTGATGCCGTTGCGCAGAATCGTGCCCAGATCGTGGAAGGCCACGCTCGGCGAGGTGGCGCTGACGTAATCGAGCGGCAGGGTCGAGCACATCTTGCGCAGGCTGTTGCGCAGCGGCTCGTCGAACACGGCGTCGGACAGTTCGGAGAAGCTGTTGTGCCAGCCGTCCAGCACCGCCAGCAGCGGACGCTGGATATCGCTTTCCAGGTCGAGCGGATAGCGCGCGGCGTGGGCGATCAGATAGACGCGGGCCAGCGGGCCGTCGGCCACCAGGGTCTGCGAGCTGACATGGCTGGCGCCCGAGCTTTGCTGCAGTGCCTTGGCCAGCGCCGAAGCGACACTGGCGCTATAGCGTTCGCGCGGCAGGTACACCAGCACGTTCAGATGGCGCGCATACACGTCGCGGCGCGCGAAGACCTTGGTGCGCGGCTGCTTGTACAGCGACACCACGGAACCGCACACCTCGGCCAGCCACTGCGGCTCGGCTTCCAGCGCTTCGGTGCGCGGCAGCGATTCCAGGATCTCGACGAATTTCTCGGCGCGGAAACCTTCCTTGCGCACGCCGGCGATCTGCAGCACCTGGGCGATGCGGCCACGGGCGAACGGCAGGCGGGCCAGCGGGGTCAGGTTGGCGGCGCGGGTGAACAGGCCGACGAAGCAGTGCTCGCCCAGAATGGCGCCGCTGGAGTCGGTGTTGCGCACGCCGATAAAGTCCAGTTGCTGGTCGCGGTGCAGGGTGCCGCCCACGTCGGCCTTGACGATGGACAGGGTGTGCGGACGCTTGGACAGGGTGTCGAAGTCGCCCGGGATATTGGCCAGGCAGCCGCCGTACACGGGGTGCGCCGTATCCTGCAGCACGCCGATGCGGCTTGGAATATCGCGTTCCAGCTCGCGCGCGCCCGGCTTGACCTGGTAGTAGGCATAACCGTGCACTTCAAAGCCTTCATTGCCGGCCCACTCCAGGAAGGCAGCCACTTCCTGCCCTTCCTCGCCATGGGCGGCAGCGGCGGCGGCCACGCTGCTGAAGCGCTCCTTCATCGCCGCCAGATCGCGCCGCACGATGGCCGCGTCGCGCGCCACCATCTCGATGCTTTGCACCAGCGCCTGCAGGGCGTCGCCCTGCAGTTCCTCGGCCAGCAGGCAAAGCACATAGGATTCCTGCTTGTCGCCATCGGTGCCGACCTTGTTCACCACGCCGGCCGCATCGCGGCCCACGCTCAGCACCGCGTTCAGGACGCCATTCACGGCCACGCGCTGCTTGCGCATTGCCATGACGATGGAGTCCACCAGATAAGGCATATCGTCGTTCAGGATCAGCAGGGCCGTGGCATGGCCGCCACGGCCATCGGCGTAGCGCAGCTTGGCGATCTGGCAGCCGGTGCTGCTGCGGCGCGCGGCCTGGGTGAAACCTTCTACCAGCAAGGGAGCAAGACTATTGGGCGAGGTGTCCGCCAGATCTTCATCGTCCAGGGCACCCAGCCAGGCACTGATCAGGGCCGGCACCTGCCCGCCATCGGCAGGCTTGCTCGCGTTGACCAGTTCCAGCGTCTGTTTTCTCAGCTCTTGCGGCATTTGTTTCATCTTGCTTCTCCAATACGTTATGTGTATTTCGCCTGCTCGCCCCGGCTTGTGGCTGCGCGGCAGCGATGAATCAGGAGGCGGAAGGTCATTCCGCCCTACTTTGGGATGCTATCTGAAATTACAAATCAAAATCATACAGGCCTGGCAGGCCCAGGATCATGCTCAACTCCTCCAGTGCGGCGTGCACCTCCAGCGCCAGCGCCGGATCGGCCAGATCCTGCGGCTCCAGACGGTCGCGGTAATGCTTCTCGACCCAGGCCACCAGCGTATGGTACAGCGACTCGGTCATCACCACACCTTGGTGCATTGCAGCAGATTCTTCCTCGGTCAGCGCCACGCGCAAACGCAGGCAGGCAGGCCCGCCGCCATTGCGCATGCTCTGGCGCAGATCGAAGTGCACCAGCTCGTCGACCGGACCGCCGCTGGCCACCAGGCCTTGCAGGTAGCGCGCCACGGCGGCGTTTTCCTGGCACTCCTGCGGCACCACCAGAGCCATCTTGCCGTCGGGCTTGGACAGCAGCTGACTGTTGAACAGATAGCTGGCCACGGCGTCGGCCACCGGCACCATGCCGGTATCGACGCGCACCGCGTTCAGCTCCGCGCCCACGCCGGCCATGGCTTGGCGCAGCTGGGACAAGGCGCCCGCCTCGTCGGCAAACGCCTGCTCGTGGTAGAACAGCACATTGCCGTTGCCGACCGCGATCACGTCGTTGTGGAACACGCCCTGGTCGATCACGTCCGGATTCTGCTGGATGAAGACGCTGCGTTCGGCCGCAATGCCGTGCAGGCGGGCCACCGCCTGCGAAGCTTCCAGCGTGTGGCGGGCCGGATAGCGTTTCGGCGCCGGGGCCGCGGCATCGAACTCCGCGCGGCCATACACGAACATCTCCACGCCCTGGGCGCCATGACTGGCACACAGTCGGGTATGGTTGGCCGCACCCTCGTCACCGAAAGCCGGCGTGCCGGGCAGAGCGTCGTGCACGGCGAAGCGGGTGCCGTCGTTGAAGATGGCGCGCAGCGCGCGCGCCGACTGCACATGCTCGAAAGCGCGGTGCAGCTTGTTGTTCAGGTTCGCCGGGGTGAAATGCACGCGGCCATCGGCGGTATCGGCCGAAGGGCTGACGGTGGCCGCATTGGCCGTCCACATCGGCGAGGCCGAATAGGCGCAGGCCAGGATCACCGGCGACTCTTTATAGGCCTGCTGCAGCACCTCGGCATTGCTGCCGCTGAAACCCAGGCTGCGCAGCAGGCGGAAGTTGGGACGGTCTTGCGGCGGCAGCAGGGCCTGGGCAAAACCGCGCGCCGCCAGGGCGCGCATTTTCTCCAGGCCTTGCAGGGCCGCCTGTTTCGGATTCGATGCGCTCTTCACGTTATTGAAGGACGCCACATTGCCAAAGGACAGGCCGGCGTAGTTGTGCGACGGGCCTACCAGGCCGTCAAAATTGAATTCGCGTGCGGAGCGCATGGTATTCCTCAGAAGTTCAGACCGGGGGAGAGCTTGGCGGGCATTTCCAGCGCGCCGTTCTCGATGGATGCAACCGGATAGGCGCAGTAATCAGCCGCGTAATAGGCGCTCGGACGGTGGTTGCCCGATTTGCCCACGCCGCCGAACGGCGCGCTGCTGGCGGCGCCCGTGGTCGGACGGTTCCAGTTGACGATGCCGGCGCGGGCGCGCTGCTGGAACTGCTTCCACAGCGACTCGTCGTTCGAGATCAGGGCCGCGGCAAGACCGAAACCGGTGTTGTTGGCGGCGCGCACGGCGCTGTCGAAGTCCTTCACGCGCACAATCTGCAGCAGAGGGCCGAACCATTCCTCGTCCGGAATGCCCTGGGCATCGGTCACATCAACGATGCCGGCGGAAACGAAGCCGGTGCCGGCTTTCAGCTGGCGCATTTCCAGCAGCAGCTTGCCGCCCTTGGCCACCATATCGTTCTGCGCCTGCACCAGGCGCTCGGCCACGGCGGCCGACACCACCGGTCCCATGAAGGGCGCCGGTTCGGCATTCGATTCACCGACCACGATCTTGCCGGCCACGTCCACCAGGCGCTGGATGAAGGCATCGGCTTCCGGCGTATCCTGCACGATCAGGCGGCGCGCGCAGGTGCAGCGCTGGCCGGCCGAGATGAAGGCCGAGGAAATCGCCATGAAGACGGCGGCGTCGGTATTCTTCGCATCCCACACCACCAGCGGGTTGTTGCCGCCCATTTCCAGCGCCAGCAGCTTGCCGGGCTGGCCGCCGAACTGGCGGTGCAAGGCCGCGCCGGTCTGGCTGCTGCCGGTGAACAGCACGCCATCCAGCAGCTCGTTCTGGCCCAGGGCGATGCCGGTATCGCGGCCGCCATTAATCAGATTCACCACGCCGGCCGGCACGCCGGCCTTTTCCCACAGCTGCACGGTTTTCACGGCGGTGCGCGGCGCGTATTCGCTCGGCTTGAAGACCACGGTGTTACCGGCGATCAGGGCCGGCACGATATGGCCGTTGGGCAGGTGGCCGGGGAAGTTGTAAGGACCGAACACGCCGAATACGCCGTGCGGACGGTGGCGCAGCACGGCTTCGCCATCGGCCACGGTGTTGCGGGTTTCGCCGGTGCGCGCGCCATGCGACTGGATCGAGATATCGACCTTGTTGGCCATGGTGGTGACTTCGGTGCGCGCTTCCCACAGCGGCTTGCCCACTTCTTCCGAGATCAGCAGCGCCAGCTCTTCGGCGTTTTCCTTCAGCAGGTCGCGGAAACGGGCGACGATGGCGATGCGCTCTTCCAGCGATTGCCAGGACCAGGCTTCGAAGGCGGCGTGCGCGGCAGCGCAAGCGGCGGCCACGTCCTGCGCGGTGGCTTCGCGGCTGGCCCAGGTCTGCTGGCCGTTGGCCGGATTGACGGTGACCAGCTCAGCGCCGCTGCCGGCCTTCCATTGGCCGTTGATGAAGTTGCTCAGTGCTTGTTCAGACATTGGTATTCTTCCTCACGTTGAGAGACAGGGTGCGCACGGTGTCGCCCGCCTTCACGCCCAGCAGCTTCTGGTCGGCGGCGGACAGGTCGATCTTGCCGTTCACCGGGCTGGCGTCGGACAGGATCATGCGGAAATCCTTGAGCACCGTATTCGAAACCAGCATCGGTTCCGGATTCGGCGCGCAGGCATGGGTTGCATCGCTATCGATTTCCACGCCGACCAATTCGCTGTCGCGCATGGCGCGCAGCTCCGAGGTGCGCGCCTGCAGCACGGGGCCGGCGTCGAAGATATCGATATAGCCTTCGAAATACATGCCCTCCTGCTCCAGCAGGCGGCGCGCCGGCTTGGTCGCCTCGTGCACCTGGCCCACCACGTCCTGCGCATCCTGCGGCAGATAGGCCACGTACATGGGCTGGCGCGGCATCAGCTCGGCGATGAAGGACTTCTTGCCCAGCGCCGTCAGATCGTCCACGTGATGGAAATCCATCTTGAAGAAGTGGCGGCCCAGACCTTCGTAGAACGGCGAGCTGCCGTCCGGCGCCTGGTAGCCGCGCATCTCGGCGATCAGGCGCTTGGTGAACAGATGCGGGAACTGGGCGATGAACAGGAAGCGGCACTTGGACAACAGGCGGCCGGTATTGCCGCTGCGGTAGTCGGGATGCAGGAACAGCGAGCACAGTTCCGAGCTGCCGGTCAGGTCGTTCGACAGGTACAGGGTTTCCATGCGCGTGAACACATCGAGCTCGCGGCTGGAGTGCACCAGGGTGCCGATGCGGTAATTGTAGAAAGGTTCGGTCAGACCGACCGCGCCCTTGATGGCGCACACCCCGGCCAGACGGCCGCTGGTGGTGTCTTCCATCACGAACATATAGTCGCGCTCTTCGGGCGGAATGGTTTCGGCGAAGGAGGCGCAGGCGATCGCCAGGCGGTCGCCCAGCATTTTCATGTCCGGCTTGAGCGTGGTCATGCCGGTGCCGACCTGGCTGGCCAGACCGTACAGGGCATCCAGGTCGGATGCGTTGATGGCGCGTACAACTAGCATAGCTCTCTCACTTTAAATGCGGACGCAGATCACATCGTCGCCCTCGGCGACGCCCAGCAGCTCCTGCAGATGCTGCGGCAGGCCAACCGTCTCGCTGTTCTCCAGCGCCGGGCTGGCGATGGTGACGGCGCGGAAGGCCATGCCGGAACGGGAGGCGATCGCATACGTGGCGACGGCATCGAGCGTTTCGCCCGGCGCCACGTCCTGCACGCGGCGCGTCAGCGAGGCGTTGAAGGTGCGCAGCGTATGCTTGTGGGCTTGCAGGATCGGACCGCCATCGAAGATGTCGATGTATTCGTCGGCCTCGAAGCCTTCGGCCGTCAGCAGATTGAAGGCCAGCTCGCCCGAGGGATGGATCTGGCCCATGGCCGCCTGGGCGTCACCCGGCAGCAGCGGCACGTACACCGGGTAGTGCGGCATCAGCTCGACGATCAGGGTGCGGTTGCGCGCGCCGCCGATCACGCGTTCGGCGTCGAGAAAATCCATCTTGAAGAATTTGCGGCCCAGCGCATCCCAGAACGGCGAGCCGCCATCCGGATCGGTGACGCCGGCCAGCGGCACGAAGAAGCGGTCGCCGAAGCGGTGCGGCGCCAGCACCGCGAACAGCAGACGGGCGCGCGACAGCAGGGCCGCTTCCGGCCGGCTTTTCAGGCGCTCGTCGACATAGAAACTGGAAAGCTGGGAGTAGGCGGTCAGCTCCGAGCACAAGGTCAGCGCATGCACGCTGTGGCTGATGTTCAGGTCGCGCGAGACCTGCTGGATCACATCGTTGCGGAAGGAGAAATAGGTGCCGTTGGAACCGGCGGAGGCGAAGATGGCGGCGGTGCCGACGATCTGGTTTGCCGCGACCGACTCCAGCACAAACAGGTACGACTCTTCGCTGGGAATATCGACATGCGCCGCGAACGAGGCAATCGAGCGCTCCACTGCCTGGACGATCTTGTCGCGCGTTTTCGGCAGGGTATGAACACCCGGCATGGTGACGGCGGCCAGCGCTTCGAGCGCGGCGATATCCGCAAGTTCTACCGGACGGACAACATACATTTGAACTCCTTGCTGAATAAAGATACGCCCGGCGCCACTACAGCGCCGGGCTTTAGCAAGCCGCCGGGGCGGCCGCTATTACGCTGGCTTGGTCAGCTCGTTCAGCGCCAGGCGCAGCAGGCGGTCCGCCTCATCGATCTGGGCGTCGGAGACGATCAGGGCCGGCGCCAGGCGCAGCACGTCGGTGCCGGCGATCAGCACCATCAGGCCTTGCGCTTCGGCGGCGCGCTGGATGTCTTTCGAGCGGCCCTTGAAGGCTTCGGCCACCACCACGCCCAGCAGCAGGCCGCTGCCGCGCACGGCGGAGAACACGTTCGGATAATCCTTGACCAGGGTTTCCAGCTTGGCGATCAGATTCACGCTGGCTTCCTTCACGCGCGCCAGGAAGGCCGGCTGGTTGATCGTTTCCAGCACTTTCAGCGCCACGGAAGCGGCCATCGGGTTGCCGCCGTAGGTGGTGCCGTGGGTACCCACGCTCAGGGTCTGGGCCAGCTCGTTGGTGGTCAGCATGGCGCCGATCGGGTAGCCATTGCCCAGCGCTTTGGCGGCGGTCAGGATGTCCGGGGTCACACCATAGCCCTGGTAGGCGAACAGCGCGCCGGTACGGCCCATGCCGGACTGCACTTCGTCGAAGATCAGCAGGGCGCCGGTCTTGTTGCACAGTTCGCGCAGCTCGCGCAGGTATTCGGGATTGCCCGGCATCACGCCGCCCTCGCCCTGCACCGGTTCCACGATCACGGCGCACACATCGTCGCCGATGGCGGCGCGCGCCGCTTCGATATCGTTGTACGGAATGTGGTCGATCGACGGCGGCAGCGGTTCGAAGCCTTCGGTGTATTTCGCCTGGCCGCCCACCGACACGGTGAACAGGGTGCGGCCGTGGAAGGAGTTCAGGCAGGACACGACGCGCGATTTGTGCGCGCCGAATTTGGTGTGGGCGTGCTTACGCGCCAGTTTCAGGGCCGCCTCGTTGGCTTCGGCACCGGAATTGCAGAAGAAGGCGCGGTCGGCGAAGGTGGCTTCGGTCAGGGCCAGGGCCAGGCGCAGCACCGGCTCATTGGTGTAGCCATTGCCCAGGTGCCACAGGGTATTAGCCTGCTGGGTCAGGGTCTCGACCAGGGCCGGGTTGCAGTGGCCGAGGGAGGCGACGGCGATGCCCGACGTGAAGTCCAGATAATGCTTGCCGTTCTGGTCCCACAGGTCCAGGCCCGAAGCGCGCACCGGCACCATCGCGGCAGGCGCGTAGGTCGGCACGAGCACGTCGTCAAAAGTCTGTCGGGTAACAGGGCGAGTGGTTACAGTCGAATCAAGCTTTGCATTCATGGCAATCCCCATCTAGGTAAGAGGTACGGAGGGCAGCAGGCCGCGCCCTGGTACTGGCATTGTAAAAGCGGGGATGCTAAAACTCTTTTGAATCTGCGACAAGGTTTTTCACAAATGGTAAAGATGACCACAGCTGACCTCGTGTCCACCATGGGGTCAGACCCCAATCGGACACGGCCTCGGCAGCAGTCCGTGGCAGGGCTATGGTTGAGCTTGTGTCCGATTTGGGGTCTGACCCCATGGTGGACACGGACTGAGCTGTAGGCTCAGGAGGCGGCGAGCTTGCGCTGGCGCTCTTCGCGCGGGGTGTTGCCGAACAGGGCGCCGAAGGCGGTGGAGAAGTGCGAGCCGGAGGAAAAACCACACATCAAGCCGACTTGGACAATGGAATGGTTTGTTTCTCGCAGTAATTGGCGGGCGCGGCGCAGGCGCAGCTCCAGGTAGTAGCGCGAGGGCAGGCTGCCCAGGTATTGCTTGAACAGGCGTTCCAGCTGGCGCCGCGAAAGGCCGACCAGGTTGGCCACGTCGTCGGTGGACAGGGGTTCCTCGATATTGGTTTCCATCAGCGTCACCGCTTCCGACAGCTTGGGCTGCAGGGCGCCGAAGCGGGCCTGCAGGGCCACGCGCTGACGCTCTTCGGGACCGCGCACGCGTTCCACGCACAACGCTTCCTTGATTTCGGCCTGCAGGGCGGCGCCGAACAGGGCTTCGATCAGGGTCAGGGAGAAGTCGAGGCTGGCGGCGCCGCCGCAGCAGCTCAGGTGGCGGCCGTCGATCACATATAGCTGGGGGATGAGGACGGCGCGGCTGGGCACGTCTTCGGTATCGGCGTACAACGACCAGGGCAGCGCGATGCGCACGCCGCCCACCACGCCCGCTTCGGCCAGCCACAGCACGCCGGCGCCGACGGCGCCCCAGAAGGCGGCTTGGCGGCAGCGCTCGATGGCGGCACGGCACAGTTCGGGATCAGGATCGCGCCCACCCTCCTCGCCCACCAGCAGGGCCAGCTGCCAGCCGGGGTGCTGTTCCGGCAGCGGCCGGGCTGCCTCGGCCAGCGTGCAGACCTCGAGCTGCAAGCCGTCCGGCAGCAGACGCTGCGCCAGCCGCAAGGGCTGCACCAGGGCCGACCAGCTCAGCGCTTCGGCCTCGCCCGCATTCACCAGCAGCACGCGCACCGGGCCGGCCTGCGTCAACTGGGAGAGGTTAGCGAATGAATTTGGCACAGCGGCTTAACATCGGGTCGGTCGGGTCTTTCAGGCAAGAGGCATTATTCCGGCGCCAGCGAGGCGGTGGGGCGCGGCGTGGTGTTCCATTGGCTGACTATCATACCGGAGATCAACAGTACCGCGCCGAGCAGGCCGGTCCAGCCCAGGGTCTCACCCAGCCAGAAATAGGCGAAGATGGCGGCGCAGCCCGGCTCGAACGCATAGATCACGGCCGCCTCATTGGCCGTGGCATGGCTCTGGCCCCAGGTTTGCAGCGAGATGATGGCAGCCGTGGCCACCACGCCCAGGTAGATCAGGTTCACGCTATACAGCTTCAGTCCCTGCCAGACATAGGCCCAGTAATTGAGCTGGTCCTGGTGCACGTCGATCTGGCCGCGCGGCACTTCGCGCAACAGTATCCACAGGCCGGCGCAGATGGCCACGGTCCAGATCTGGGCCGCCGTCAAAGTCATCAGGCGCTCGGCCTTGCGCGAGAAGGCTTCCATCATCAAGATGTAGACGCCGAAACACAGCGCCGCCAGCAGGGCCAGGGTGTCACCACGGCTCCAGGCCAGATTGCCGTCCCAGCATAGGGCGAACAGGCCGGCCATGGCCAGCGCCAGGGCCAGCACGATGCGGCCCTCGGCCTTGCGCCCCAGCAGGCGGCCCAGCAGCGGCGGCACCAGCACGTTCAGGCCGCAGATGAAGGCGTTGCGGTTGGAGGTGGTCAGGGCCAGCCCTTCTACCTGGAACAGGTAGCAGAAGAACAGCACCAGCCCCGCCAGGAAGCCGTAATGCAAGTCTTTCCAGCGGGCGCGCAGCAGGAAGGGCGAAAGCAGCACGCCGGCCAGCGCGAAGCGGCTGACCACGATCCAGTTGGCCGACAGATAGCCGGTCATATCCTTCATGGCCGGGAAGGTCGTGCCCCAGACCACCGTAACCAGCAAGAGGGCCAGAATGCCGCGCGCGTGTTGAGACATAGGCTGTGAAATAAGCGGAATGAAAAATGTTGTTTAGCCGCTCATATTACCCGAATGAAGGGGGAAGGGAAAATGCGGGCGGGCGCTATAATCTCGTCCCATGGGGAATCGATATTTGAAAAGCATCCGCTTGCTGGCCGAGTGCATGCAGGCTTTCGAACGGCTGTCCGGCGAGCATGTGCGCCAGTGCGGCCTGACCCATGCGCAATTCGACATCATCGCCACCCTGGGCAACACGCCCGGCATGTCCTATAAAGAGCTGGGGGAGAAAACCCTGATCACCAAGGGCACGCTGACCGGCGTCATCGAGCGCCTGGAAGCCAAGGGCCTGGTCGAGCGCGAGCGCAGCGAGGACGATAAGCGTTCCTTCTTCATCCGTCTGACGGCCGGAGGAGAACGCCTGTTCCACGAGGTGTTCCCGCGCGTGGTGTCGCAAGGCGGCGCAGTGTTCGCGGCTTACCGCGAGGAAGATTTCGAAACCCTGGAAAAAACCCTGTCCGGACTCAAGCAGACCATCATGGCCGCTGGCCATAAAGCTGACTGAACGGACGCCGACTGAACCCGAGAACAAGACTACGATGTTAAAAACCACCCTGCTCGCCGGCATCGCCCCGGCCAAATTCGACAAGCATATCGTCAGCAATCTGTTGCTGGAAAACGGCACGGAAGACGCCGTCCGCCAGGAAAAGCTGCTGATCGGCGTGCGCAATGAAGACGGCACCATCTACCGTCTGATCGGCGCAACAAAACACAATAGTTTCATGAATGCCGTGGAAGAACTGTTCGACCTCGGCCTGTCCGACGAGCTGGAAGACGTGGAAGGCACCCAGGAAGGCTGCGACGCGATCTTTAGCGAAGCCTAAGCCATATAGGCGCAAACAATCGGCGTCCGGGATTCCCATCAAAAAAATCATTGGGGGTTTGCCTCTAAATTAATTCCACAAGGCAATATTGTGGTTATAATTTTTGAATGGACAGACTGGACGCCTTTAAAAGCATCGCCGCCCAAGCGGGCCGCGGAGAGCTTGCTTTCCCCACGAATGTGGCCGCCTCGGTCAAGCTGCAGCAAGCGCTGAGCGACCCGGATTGCCATACCGATACCGCGGCCAAGCTGGTGCAGGCCGATCCCCTATTGGCGGCGCGCACCGTCGCCATTGCCAATTCCGTCGCCTACAACCGCTCCGGCAACGAGATCGCCGGCGTGCGCCAGGCCGTGCAGCGCCTTGGCGTGCGTACCCTGCAATCGCTGGTGGCGGCCCTGATCGTGCGCCAGCTCGGCAGCCAGATCAAGGATCCCGGCTTGCAGGCGATGTCCCGGCAGCTGTGGGAGCATACGGCCCATGTGGCCGCGCTGGCCCAGGTGATCGCGCGCCGCGTCACCCATGTCGATCCCGATACAGCCATGTTCGCCGGCATCGTGCACGAGGTCGGCGGCTTCTACATGCTGTCCTGCGCCGACAGCGATCCCGCCATCATGCAGGGCGAGCCGGAAGAGTGGGTCGAGCACGGCGAAGCCCAGATCGGCCGTGGCGTACTGAACAAGCTGGTCATTCCGGAAGCCGTGATGCAGGCGGTGGAAGCGATGTGGGACGGCCTGCGCGCCCTGCCGCCGGAAACCCTGGGCGACACCCTGCTCCTGGCCAACGACCTGGCGCCCATCCCCTCGCCGCTGCACAGCCGCCCCGGCGCCACCTCGCCGCAAGCGGCGCGCACCATCGACTTCGCCATCGGCGACGGCACCCTGAATGCCATCCTGACCGAATCGGCGGCCGAGGTGCATTCGCTGACCAAGGTGTTGCTGCTGTAAGCCCTGCTCAAATAAAAAAAGCCCGCCGGGATGGCGGGCGAAGTCCAAAACTAGGGATGTCCTGAAAGAGACAGTTCCATCTTAAGTTCTGGACTGTTTCGGCTCTGTGCGTAACTTCACACAAACGCGTATTTACCAGACATGCTCGGTTTTCTTCCAGGCGTCGAGCTGCTGCACGCGGCCAAACCAGGCCAGCAGGTGCGGGAAGTTGTCGATGGGCAGCTGAGCGCGCTCGCGGTACATCAGCGGCGCGGCCACGGCAAAGTCGGCCAGGGTCAGACCAGCGCCGCAGATCCATTCACGGCCGGCCAGATGCTGGTTCAGCACGGTGGCGAACTGCTCCAGATCTTCGCCGCCGCGCTTCAGCTCAGCCGGGTCGGCCGTGCCGCCGGTGACGAGCGGCTTCCACACGCGCTCCCAGGTGAACACGCCGATGGCGGGCGAGAAATGCTGGACTGCCCAGAACAGCCAGCGGTTGATGTCGGCGCGCGCCTTGAGTTCCTGCGGATAGAGGGTCTGGCCGGGCGTCTTGTCCGCCAGGTATTGCATGATGGCGCAGGATTCCCACAGCAGCATCCCCTCGTCCTCCAGCACCGGCACCTTGCTGTTCGGATTGACCTCGCCCAGGCGGCGGCGGTCTTCCGCATCCATCAGGTTCAGCTCGACGCTATCCACCTGGATGCCGAGCTGGGCAATGGTGAGCAGCACGCGGCGGGCATTCGAGGATACGGGGTGGTGGTAGAGGCGCATATTCAAGTCTCCTGCTGGTGGGGTTGAGGACTTCATCATAAGCCTGGGCGCTGACAGTTTTTGTCAGTAGTCTTGCGGCGGAATATTGTTCTCTTCGCGCCAGCGCTTGAGCAGGGCATGGCGTGGCGTCGGATAGCCTTCGGCCAGCGGCTCAGCGGCGCTGATGCGGTCGATGCGGAAGTGGCGCAGCGCCTGGCGCATTTCGCACCAGGCCGCCAGCACGCGCAGCCCCTGGAAAAACGCCAGCGCAAAAGGCCAGACCACGCGCTCGGAGGCCGTCCCCTTTTCGTCGCGGTAAGCGATGCGCAGCTTGTGCTGGCGCCGGATCGCCTCGCGCACCGGCTGCATGAAGGGGTCCAGGCCTGCGCTGTCAGGAAACAGCGGCACCCAGAGACTGGTTTCGGCCATATCGTCGCGCAGATCCTTGGGCGTGGCGGTAGCGATCTTGGCCAGCGCATTATTGGCCGCCTGCGCCAGGCCCGCATCGCCCTGCTGGCGCACCCAGCGCGCGCCCAGCACCAGCGCCTCCAGCTCATCGGGGCTGAACATCAGCGGCGGCATGAAAAAGCCGGTGCGCAGCAGATAACCGACACCGGCCTCGCCCTGTAGCGGCGCGCCCAGTTCGGCCAAGGTCTGCATATCGCGGTAAATGGTGCGTTCGGACACGCCCAGCTTCTCCGCCAGCACCGCCGCCGTGACCGGGCGGCGGTTGCCGCGCAGCGCATCCATCAGCTGAAACAATCGGCCGGTACGGCTCATCGGGTCTCCCAGGAAAGGCAGCCAGCTTACCGCGCCCCTCCCCGAAAGACAATCTTGCCCCGCCGACAGCCATCGTTTGCGCGAAATCAAAGAATGTCCAACCCCGGTGCCTGACACCAGGGTTGGACATTCTTTGATTTCGCGCAAATGAACGGCAGCGTGACGGTGGATGGGGGGCTTGCGGTAGCGCAAACGGACGGCGCTCCAGTCCCGGCATAGTGAAGCATACCCACGCCAGGAGCCGATGCTATGCCTGTCTTAATAGATGAAGAAGAAAATATCGCGCATGCCCCGGATCAGGACGGTATTTGCCGCCGCATTATTTTACTGCGTGAGAAAAAGGTATTGCTGGATACCGATCTGGCAGGCTTATATGAGGTATCGACCAAACGCTTCAATGAACAGGTCAAGCGCAATCTGGGGCGCTTTCCAGCCGACTTCATGTTCCAGCGTAATGCTGACGAGTACGCTGTTTTAAGGTCGCAATTTGCGACCTTAAAACAGGGGCAGCATCGTAAATATCTGCCTTATGCCTTCACCGAACATGGCGCGATCATGGCAGCCATGCTAATGAACAGTCCCCGCGCCATTAGCATCTCCGTGCATGTGGTACGCGCCTTCGTACAGCTGCGTGCACTGGCGGCACCACCCGTCCATCCTGCCAAGCGCCCTATTGGCTTCGTCACGCCAGAAGACAGGACTGCTTCTCCATAAAAAAATCCCCGCCATCAGGCGGGGATTTTTATGACCGACAATGTGCAGGCTTAGACTACAGCACCGTCGGTTTCGTCTTTTTCCTTGATCGGCTTGATCAGGTCTTCGCGCTTGACGCCCAGCCACATGGCGACGGCGGCGGCCACGAAGACCGAGGAGTAAATGCCGAAGCAAATGCCGATGGTCAGTGCGATGGCGAAGAAGTGCAGGGTCGGGCCACCGAGGAAGAGCATCGACAGCACCATCATCTGGGTACAGCCGTGGGTGATGATGGTACGCGAGATGGTGCTGGTGATCGCGTTGTCGATCACTTCATGCACCGAAGCCTTGCGCTGCTTGCGGAAGTTTTCGCGGATACGGTCGAAGATAACCACCGATTCGTTGACCGAGTAGCCCAGCACCGCCAACACCGCGGCCAGCACAGTCAGCGAGAACTCCCACTGGAAGAAGGCGAAGAAGCCGAGAATGATCACCACGTCGTGCAAGTTGGCGACAATCGCCGCCACCGCGTACTTCCATTCGAAGCGGATGGCGAGGTAGATCATCACGCCGACAATCACCATCACCAGCGCGTTCAAGCCGTTCTGCGCCAGCTCGCCGCCGACCTGCGGGCCGATGAACTCGACCTTCTGCAGCATCACAGACTCATTGCCCGCCGCGTCCACGCAACCGATCTTGGTCAGGTGTTCGCCCTTGTCGGTCACCTTGTCGAGCTGCTTGGTGCTGCCGTTTTCAGCCTTGCACAGCGCCTGGAAAACCTTTTGCGAGGTGTCCGAGCTGCTGGCGCCAGGCGTGATCGGCAGGCGGATCATGGCGTCGCGCGCGGTGTCGAAGCTGGTCACTTCGGGCTGTTCATAGCCCAGCGTTTCCAGCGTGTGACGGATGGCGTCCAGATTGGCCGCCTTCGGATATTTCACCTCCATCACGGTGCCGCCCTTGAACTCGACCGACAGGTGCAGACCCTTGGTCGCCAGGAAGAACACCGCCGCCACGAAGGTCAGCGCCGACACCACGTTGAAGATCAACGCGTGGCGCATGAAGGGGATGTCTTTTTTAATGCGGAAAAATTCCATGTAATCCTCTACTGTAGGTATGCGGTGTTACTTCGCCTTGGCCTGGTCTGGAACCCAGACCGTGCCGATGGAGAGCGACTGCAGTTTCTTCTTGCGGCCGTACCACAGGTTGACCACGCCGCGCGACACGAAGACGGCGGAGAACATGGAGGTCAGAATACCCAGGCAGTGCACCACGGCGAAGCCGCGCACGGCGCCGGAGCCGAAGACCAGCAGGGCCAGACCGACGATCAGGGTGGTCACGTTCGAGTCCAGAATCGTGGCCCAGGCGCGGTCGAAGCCGGCCGAGATGGCCGCCTGCGCCGAGGCGCCGGCACGCAGCTCTTCGCGCACACGTTCGTTAATCAGCACGTTGGCGTCAATCGCCATACCCAGGGCCAGCGCGATAGCGGCGATACCCGGCAGGGTCAGCGTGGCCTGCATCACCGACAGGATGGCCACCAGCAGCAGCACGTTGACAGCCAGCGCCAGCACGCTGAAGAAGCCGAACATCATGTAGTAGGCGATCATGAACACGGCGATGGCGGCGAAGCCGTACATCGTCGAGTGCAGACCCTTGGTCACGTTCTCGGCGCCCAGCTGCGGGCCGATAGTGCGTTCTTCGATGGCTTCCATTGGCGCGTACAGGGCGCCAGCGCGCAGCAGCAGGGCCAGTTCGGCGGAGTTTTCCATCGAACCCATGCCGGTGATGCGGAAGCGGCTGCCCAGCTCCTGCTGCACGGTGGCGACCGACAGCACTTCCGGCTTGCCCTTCTCGAACAGCACGATCGCCATGCGCTTGCCCACGCGTTCGCGGGTGGCGTCGCGCATCTTGCGGCCGCCGTCGCCATTCAGGTCGATGCTGACGGCTGGCTGGTGGTTTTCGTCGAGGCTGGCGGTGGCGCTGGAGATATAGTCGCCGGTCAGCACGACATCCTTGAACAGCACGACCGGAGTGCCTTTACCGGCGGTGAACAGCTCGGAGTTGTACGGAATGGAAGCATTCAGCTCCGTGCCCGGGGTGATGGTGTCGTCCACCATACGCACTTCCAGGGTGGCGGTACGGCCGATGATGGACTTGGCGCGCGCCACGTCCTGCACGCCCGGCAGCTGCACCACGATGCGGTCGGCGCCCTGCTGCTGGATGATCGGTTCGCTCACACCCAGCTCATTGACGCGGTTCTGCAAAGTGGCGATGTTTTGCTTGACGCCGTTGTCCAGCGTTTCTTTGAGTGCGGCCGGTTTCAGGCTGGCCACCAGTTTCAGGTCGGCGCCATCGGCAGCTTCGGCAAAGACCAGGTCCGGCATCTGGCCGGACAGCACATCCTTGGCCTTCTTGCGGGTTTCGGCCTCGCGGAACTTGATCTCGACGGTGTTGCCGACACGGTCGATGCCGGCGTGACGCACGCTCTTGTCGCGCAATTCAGAGCGGATAGCCGCCTGGAAGCCTTGCACGCGCTTGGTCAGCGCCGCCTTGGTATCGACCTGCATCAGGAAGTGCACGCCGCCGCGCAGGTCCAGGCCCAGGAACATCGGCAGGGCATGCAATTTCTGCATCCACTGCGGGGTGTTCGGCATCAGGTTGACGGTGACGATATAAGCCTGGTCGGCAGGATCGGGGTTCAAGCCTTTTTCCAGGGCCAGACGGGCCTTGAATTGGCTGTCGGTGTCAGCGAAGCGGGCACGCACGGAGTGGCTGGTGCCGACGTCGAGGCTGACGCCATTGTTCGGGATATTTTCCTGCTTCAGGACCGCTTCCACGCGGGCAGCGGTATCGCTGTTCACCTTGACGGTGGATTTGCCGCTCGTGATTTGCAGTGCAGGCGATTCGCCGAAGTAGTTCGGCGCCGTGTACAGCGCGCCGAAAAGCACGGCCACGGCGATGATGATGTATTTCCAGACAGGATAGCGATTCATATTCTTCAGTGTTCTGGGTTTATCAGGCGTCGGATGCACAAGCGGGCGGCCGAGCCGCCCGCGCCGGTCTTACAGACCCTTCAGCGTGCCTTTCGGCAGCAGCGTGGTGATGGCGCTCTTCTGCACCACGATGTCGGTGCCGGTGGCCACTTCCAGCGTCACGTAGACGTCGCTCACTTTGGACACTTTGCCCAGCAGGCCGCCGGCGGTCACCACTTCATCGCCCTTGGCCAGCGCGTCCATCATGGCTTTCTGTTCCTTGGCGCGTTTTTGCTGAGGACGGATCATCAGGAAGTACATGACGACGAACATCAGGATGATCGGCAGGAAGCTGGTCAGATTGCTGCCCAGAGCCGAATCGGCGGCGGTTTGAGCGTAGGCGTTGGAAATGAACACGGGTGACTCCAATATCGGGTTTTGAAAAAATTAGCGCTGTATTCTAGCACTGGCTAATGGCGGCATATGGGGATATATAGGCCATTTTGCAAGATTGCCGCCGCCCGGGCGGCATCCGCCCTACACGCCGCGGGCGCGGTCGGCGTGGAATTGCTGAACCCAGGCCGGGAAACGGTCCTCATCCAGGGCTTCGCGCATCTGGCGCATGATGTCCAGGTAGTAGTGCAGATTGTGGATGGTGTTCAGGCGGGCGCCGAGGATTTCCTGGGCACGGTGCAGATGGTGCAGGTAGGCGCGCGAGAAGTTGCGGCAGGCGTAGCAGCTGCAAGTCTCGTCCAGCGGCGCCTTGTCGTCCTTGTAACGGGCGTTCTTGATTTTCACGTCGCCAAAGCGGGTGAAGATCCAGCCATTGCGCGCATTCCGGGTTGGCATCACGCAGTCGAACATATCGACGCCGTTGGACACGCCGGCCACCAGGTCTTCCGGCGTGCCGACGCCCATCAGATAGTGCGGCTTGTTGGCAGGCAGGCGCGGACCGACATGTTCCAGCACGCGCATCATGTCTTCCTTCGGCTCGCCCACGGACAGGCCGCCGATGGCCAGGCCGGGGAAATCGATCTCTTCCAGCTTGGCCAGCGATTCGTCGCGCAGCGACTCGAACATGCCGCCCTGGACGATGCCGAACAGCGCGTTCGGGTTTTCGCCGCGCTGGAATTCATCCATCGAGCGCTGGGCCCAGCGCAGGGACATGCGCATCGACTTGGCCGCTTCGTCCACGGTGGCGGGACGGCCGTTGATTTCATACGGCGTGCATTCGTCGAACTGCATCACGATGTCGGAATTGAGCACGCGCTGGATCTGCATCGAGATTTCCGGCGAGAGGAAGAGCTTGTCGCCGTTGATGGGCGAGTTGAAATGCACGCCCTCTTCCGTGATCTTGCGCATCTCGCCCAGCGAGAACACCTGGAAGCCGCCGGAGTCGGTCAGGATGGGCTTATCCCAGCCCATGAAGCCGTGCAGGCCGCCGAACTTGGACATCACGTCGTTGCCGGGACGCAGCCAGAGGTGGAAGGTGTTGCCGAGGATGATCTGGGCGCCGATTTCCTTCAGTTCCAGCGGCGACATGGCTTTCACCGAACCATAGGTGCCGACCGGCATGAAGATCGGGGTTTGCACCTCGCCGTGGTTCAGTTTCACGGTGCCGCGACGGGCTTTGGTCTTGCCCGTGGTGTCGGTCTTGATGAGTTTAAATTCCAGCATTGTTCAATATCCTGTCAGGTCACGCGCGGTTGGGCGTGGTCAGCAGCATGGCGTCGCCATAGCTGAAGAAACGGTATTCATTGGCGATCGCGTGCTGATAAGCGTGGCGGATCTCGGTAAAGCCGGCGAAGGCCGACACCAGCATCAGCAGGGTCGATTTCGGCAGGTGGAAGTTGGTGATCAGGCGGGTCACGGTCTTGAATTGGTAACCCGGCGTGATGAACAGGGCCGTGTCGGCGCTGCCCGCCTCCAGCTGGCCGCTCTGCGAGGCCGATTCCAGGGCGCGCAGGCTGGTGGTGCCGACGGCCACCACGTCGCGGCCGGCGGCGCGCGTGGCGCGCACCGCGTCCACCGTGGCCTGCGGCATGGTGTACCACTCGGTATGCATCTTGTGCTCGGCCAGGTTCTCGGTGCGCACCGGCTGGAAGGTGCCGGCGCCCACGTGCAGGGTCACATAGGCAAACTGCACGCCCTTGGCTTTCAGCTTGTCCAGCAGCGCTTCGTCGAAATGCAGGCCGGCGGTGGGCGCAGCCACGGCGCCCGGCACCTTGTTGAACACGGTCTGGTAGCGCGTTTCGTCGAATTCGCCCGGCGCGTGCTCGATATAGGGCGGCAGCGGCAGGCGGCCATACTGCTCGATCAATTCGAACACGTCGGCGTCGAAATGCAGGGTGAAGAATTCGCCGGCGCGCTCACCCACCGTCACCTCGAAGGCATCGGCCAGGCGGATCTTGACGCCGGGGCCGGGCGACTTGGAGGCGCGCAGCTGGGCCAGCACGGTGCGGGTATCGAGCACGCGCTCGACCAGGGCCTCGACCTTGCCGCCGCTTTCCTTGACGCCGAAAAAGCGCGCCTTCAGCACGCGGGTATCATTCATCACCAGCAGGTCGCCCGGCTGGAGCTGATCGATGATGTCGGTGAACTGACGGTCGTGCAGACGCGCACCATCGACGTGCAGCAGGCGCGAAGCACTGCGGTCCGGTAGCGGAAATTGCGCAATACGCTCTTGCGGCAAGTTAAAATCGAAATCGGAAAGCGAATACATTGACGTACTTGTAAAACTGTTGGGCAACCTTCTATTTTACGCTAAGCCCAGCCCACCACCCGAAAATGGCAGAAACCACGCAAAAAGCCGCACCGGCCAAGGCCGCCGCAAAATCCCCCGCCAAGAAGGCCTCGGCCGAAAGCAAGCTGGCCAAACTCGGCCTGCGCAGCGATATGGACCTGGTGCTGCACCTGCCCATGCGCTACGAGGACGAGACCCAGGTCGCGGATATCCGCGAAGCCTGCCTGCGCGGCGGTCATGTGTCGCAGGTCGAGGGCGTAGTGACGAAGAACGAAATCGCCTACAAGCCGCGCCGCCAGCTGCTGGTGCAGATCGCCGACGAAACAGGCGAGCTGCAGCTGCGCTTCATGAATTTCTACGGCAGCCAGGTCAAGCAATTGGCCGAAGGCACGCGGGTGCGCGCGCGCGGCGAACTGAAACACGGCTTTTTCGGCGCCGAGATGGTGCACCCCACGTATAAGGTCATCAACCAGGGCGCGCCGCTGCCGACCTCCCTGACGCCGGTGTATCCCTCAGGCGAAGGCCTGTCCCAGCTGGTGCTGCGGCGCGCCATCGCCGACGCCATGCGCCGCGTGGACTGGCGCGACACTGTGCCGGCCGAGGTGATCGAGCGCATGCGCCTGTCCAATTTCGAGCCGGCGGTCAAGCTGCTGCATTATCCGCCGCAGCAGGTGGACGAGAATGCACTGGCCGACCGCTCGCACCCGGCCTGGACGCGCATGAAGTTCGACGAGCTGCTGGCGCAGCAGCTTTCGCTGAAACGAGCGCAGCGCGCACGCCGCTCCAAAGGCGCGGCGGCACTGAAAAAAGTTGGCACGCTGTCGGCCGCCTTCCAGGCCGCCCTGCCCTTCAAATTGACCAAGGCCCAGCAGCGCGTACTGACCGAAATCCGCGCCGACCTGCGCCAGCCCTACCCCATGCAGCGCCTGCTGCAGGGCGATGTGGGCAGCGGCAAGACCGTGGTGGCGGCGCTGGCGGCGGCGCAAGCCATCGACAGCGGCTTCCAGGCGGCCCTGATGGCGCCCACCGAAATCCTGGCCGACCAGCACTTCCGCAAGATCGCGGCCTGGATGGAACCGCTGGGTGTGAAAGTGGCCTGGCTCACCGGCAGCCTGAAAAAGAAGGACAAGGCGGCTGCCACTGCGCTGGTGGAATCGGGCGAAGCCCAGCTGGTGATCGGCACCCACGCGCTGATCCAGGACACGGTACAGTTCTCGAAACTGGGCCTGGTGATCGTCGACGAGCAGCACCGCTTCGGCGTCGGCCAGCGCCTGACCCTGCGCAACAAGGGCCAGGGCGAGCTGGTGCCGCACCAGCTGATGATGTCGGCCACGCCGATTCCGCGCACCCTGGCGATGACCTATTACGCCGACCTGGAAGTGTCGGTGATCGACGAACTGCCGCCCGGACGCACGCCGATCGTGACGCGGGCGGTGGACCAGAACCGGCGCGACGAGGTGATCGAGCGCGTGCACGCGGCGGCGCTGGAAGGCCGCCAGGCTTACTGGGTCTGCCCGCTGATCGAGGAATCGGAAGCGCTGCAGCTGCAAACTGCCACCGAAACCTACGAAACCCTGGCCGCCGCCCTGCCCGATCTGCGCGTAGGCCTGGTGCATGGCCGCCTAAAGCCGGCCGAAAAGCAGGAAGTGATGGACGCCTTTGCCACCGGCGACGTACACGTGCTGGTGGCGACCACGGTGATCGAGGTCGGCGTGGACGTGCCGAACGCCTCGCTGATGGTGATCGAGCACGCCGAACGCTTCGGCCTGTCGCAGCTGCACCAGCTGCGCGGCCGCGTGGGGCGCGGCTCGGCGGCCAGCGTCTGCCTTCTGCTGTATCAAAGCCCGCTGGGTCACGTCGCCAAGCAGCGCCTGATGACGATGCGCGAAACCACGGACGGCTTCGAGATCGCGCGGCGCGACCTTGAAATCCGCGGTCCCGGCGAATTCCTCGGCGCGCGCCAATCGGGCCAAGCCATGCTGCGCTTTGCCGACCTGGAGACCGATGGCTGGCTGGTGGATCAGGCGCGCGACGTGGCGCACGCCCTGCTGCAGGAGCCGCAGCACCAGGCCACGGTGGACGCCCACCTGGAACGCTGGCTGGGTGGGCGCGAGGAATTCCTCAAAGTGTGATTGCGCAGCCTAGCCGTGGGCCGCGATGCCGATGAATTCGGCCGCCATGGTGAGTATCGCAATCACCGTCAAGTGCACGCTAATCAGCAGTAGCCAGCGCAGCATCGTCGCCAGCCGGCTGCCGCCGTACACGCGCTGCATGGCCAGCGGCAGATAGCCGATCAGCGCCAGCAACGGCAGCAGCTGGACATAATCCGCCAGCGCTGCCGGCTGGGCCGAATTGGCCACCAGCAGCCACATCGCCGTTCCGGGCAGCACGATCATCACGCTGGCCGCCAGCAGCGCAAAGGCATTCGCATGCATGGCGAACAGCACATGCTCGCCATAGCGCCGCCCCGAACGCAGATACAGCAGCTTCAGATACAGAGCAAACAGCGGCAGGGCGCCGATCAGCATATACGGCAGATTGCTGCGGAAGCCCTGGTTCAAGCGCTCGGCGCGACGCTGCGCCGGTTCGTCGAAGAAGTGGCGCACATTGTCGGCCCAATACGTATTGATGCGCGCCAATTGCGATAACACAGCCGCGATACCGTTGCGCACCTCGGGCGCATCGCCCGCCTTGTCATACATCGTGACGCTGGCCGTGGTGACGGCCTCGCGCTCCTTGCTGGCGCCACCGATATAGATCGTCCTCTGATAGCTCATGCCCACGGAATCGGGCGCCAACGTCAATTGCGGCAGCGTGATGCCGCAGATTTTAATCAAGGCGAAGAAGATCAGGCTCAGAGTCAGATACAGGCGCAGCGGCTCCAGAAACGGCACGCGGCGGCCGCGCAGGAATTCCTTGGTCAACTGACCGGGACGCAGTATCAGCAGCTTCAGCGTGCGCCACAGCTTGCCCTCCAGCGCCACATAATGGCCGATGAATTCATGCGCGAATTCGGCCACGCTGGGCGGATGCGCATGCGCCGGTTCGCTGCAATGGTGGCAAAACTTGCCGATGACGGCCGTGCCGCAGCTGCGGCAATGCGGGTCGTGCGCCGGCTGGGTTGCCGGGCCGGTGGGGACGGAATGGAGGCGGGGTTTCAAGTGTTGTCTTTCGGAAATCTTGCCAATCCGACAGAATACTCGAAGCCTTGGTAAAAAAACAAATATGCGCGCAATGACTGTTGCACCCGCGCCGCGCCTACTCAAAAGCACATATAGAAGCGGTTCGCCAGATCCAGCATGAAGCCCGGCTGCAAATAGGCGAGGAAGCCCAGCACCAGGGCGGCGGCCAGCGCCAGCCAGCCCAGAATGTGCAGGAGCCGCGTTTTCATCACCACCTCACGCCGCCTTCAGCGTAGGCCGCAACAGCGGCCGCTCATTGATCGGCAGGTTGACCAGGCCAGCCACAATGCCCAGCGCAATGGCGATGCCCCATACCAGGTCGTAATTGCCGCGCTGGTCGAACAGATAGCCGCCCAGCCAGACGCCGAGGAAGCTGCCGATCTGGTGCGAGAAGAAGACCACGCCCGCCAGCATCGACATATGCTTGACGCCGAAAATGCCAGCGATGATGCCATTCGTCAGCGGCACGGTGGACAGCCAGATAAAGCCCATGGCGGCGGCGAACAGGTAGACCGACATCGGCGTCAGTGGCGCCAGCAGGAAGACCGAGATGATGACCGAGCGCGCCAGATAGATGAAGGACAACAGATAGCGCTTGGGCAGCTTGCCGCCAAGCTGTCCGGCCGTGAACGAGCCGAAGATATTGAACAGACCAATCAGGGCCAGCGCCATCACCGCCACACTCGGATCGGCCACGCCCTTGTCCTTCAGGTAAGCCGGCAGGTGGACGCCGATGAACACCACCTGGAAGCCGCACACGAAATAGCCGGTGACCAGGAAGAGGAAAGATCGGTTGCCCAGCGCCTCGCGCAAAGCCTCGCCCGTCGTCTGTTGCAGCTGGCCGTGAGCATGTTCATGCGCCGGCTCGCGCAGCTTGAAGGACATGGGCATCATGGCGATGAAGATCAAGCCCGCCAGCAGATAGAAGGCTTGCTGCCAGCCCACGGCCGAAATCATCTGCTGCTCGACCGGCATCATCATGAACTGGCCGAAGGAGCTGGCCGCGCCGGACACGCCAAAGGCCCAGGAACGTTTTTCCAGCGGCGCCGCGCGGCCGATGATGCCGCTCACCGCGCCAAACGCGGTGCAGGACAGCGCCAGACCAATCAGCACGCCTGATCCGAATATGAACAGCGTCGGCTGGCTGACCAGCGCCATCCACAGCAAGCCCGCCACATACGCCAGGGCGCCGAACAGCACCACGCGCATGGTACCGAAACGGTCAGCCGCCATGCCGGCGAAGGGACCGAACAAGCCCCACATCAGATTCTGCACCGCCATCGCCAGCGAATAGGTTTCGCGCGACCAGCCATTGGCCTGCGAAATCGGCTGCATCCAGAAGCCGAAGCCATGCCGCACGCCCATCGCCAGGGTCAGCACCACCCCGCTGGCGATCAGAACGGTTTTCAGGTCGGGCGTGGTTTTGGCTACGAACATGGCAGATCCAGGCATGGCAAAGGAGTCAAGTGTACTAGAAGCTGCCAAAACTGGTGGGTAGGACTCAGCTTTGTTGATGGTCTGGCATTGATTTTAGGGAAATTTTAATGCCATAATTTAATTTTATTTACGCAATATTTTCCGTATGCGCCTACCTGCTCTGCTCTTGTCTGGCTTAGTCGCCATCTCTCCCTACGCTTCAGCCGCCGTTACCACTTTTGATAGTGGGAGCGATTACAATCCTTGGGCTAAGCCAGATACATTAGTGAAATTTGACGTTCAGCATAGTGGTTTTAACATAAGCGCAGTATGGTTTGCGCCAGAAATCACTCCCGCTGAATTTGGACCACGGTTAAATTACACCGAAACGTCTCGCACATCAATCTCCAATTGGAACGGCGTCAATTATTTCCATCGCTATGTAACTGAGTCATATGATGTCTTGATGGGCAAGCAGGATCGTTTAAGTCGCTGCTGCGGAACATATCAATCTGAATCAGACCCATCGGCAGATTTCATCAAATACACGGGTGCCTTAAAACTGGATCCAGGCCAACGTGCGCGTTTAGCCGGCAGCACCCCTGTATTTGATATCAGGTTTGGCGCAGAAGAATTCATCACTAGCGCACTTCCAACTGCAATGTTCGCAAGCGGTTCCGATACCACATTGTCCCCTATGCAGCCTCTCGCGCAGATGCCTTACATGCGCACAGCACAACTACTACTTCCTGACGGCAAAGATACTCTTGACTTCACCGTAATAGCGGCAAATTTTGGAAAAGAATTACCTAAAATGTTCGAATTCCGCATCTACGGCCCTATTTATGACGTAAGCGCCGAGCTTACCCATATCACCTCCGATCGCCTCCTCGACTGGGGGCCTCTTCCAGTTCCAGAACCGTCCTCTTGGCTACTAATGCTGAGCGGCCTCACTGTGCTTGGGTTCGCAGTCCGCTGCAGCAAGCGCACCTAAAGAAGAGCATATCTCTCAGCAAAACCCTATACCACCAATTCCAAATTTCATGCAAACCCCACATTTTCTTACCATTTGCACATTATTGCTTGCAAGCCCCATTGTACAGGCAGGTGGCATTACCAATTTCAGCATTAACTACAATGAACCGGGGACCTATCAGACTTGGGTCAACATGCAACAGTTCGTTGAAACCGGACCGCGCACAAATTATGCTGAATACATAAAATCCGAAGTAACCTTCACCGATTCCAGCCTCAAATTTATTTTGCGCACAAAAGTAAAATCTTATGACGTCTCTGGCTATTATCAGGATTCATATCGGCACTTTTATTATGACTCAGACAACAAAAATCCTAACCGCTCAATTACAATCAATGGGAGTTTAGGGATTGGCAAGCCACAACAAGTAAGTCTAATGGGTTCAGCCGATTTTTCCATTTCACTCGTTTCCTCATTTTATTATTGGGAAAAAGGCATAAACAGCGTAAAAATCAGCAGCGAGGATGGAAGCAAGGACTTCATCCCCATGACCTCCGGTTCTTCTGATCTATACGCCAGCGCCTCGGCTTTAAAAAAATTACCAAATGGCAGCGATAACCTGGATTTCCAGATATTGGCAGATTTCTCCAAGCCTGTTACATATCTTGGCATTGAGATAACTGGGCCTCAGTACGGTTTCGGTGTACGACATAATACTGAGTATGAAATGCTGGATATTCTTCCTTTACCCGTGCCAGAGCCATCTTCCTGGCTGATGCTGTTGAGCGGGAGTGCTCTGCTCGGCATTGCTATGCGCCGCCGCAAACACACCTGAGCGCCTAGGCTCACTCCGGATCGGCAGACGGTCGGTCCGGCCGTCGCCCCCGCTCCGCATCAAGGTTTTCTGCAACAAATTATAAATGTGGTAATATTGCGGTGCAATATCTCATATTTCAATTTGGACACCGGAGTTTTTGATGCGCAGTTCTTGCCTAGCCTTGGCGATCGTCACGGCCATTATGGTCAGCCCAACTGCTATCGCCAGCAAAGCTGTCCAAGACAAAGAAGGCACCGCCCCCCCTGTACCGACGCTGGAAGCGACTGACAAAGTCCACGAAATAATCCGCGAGGATGAAAAGGCCAAGTCAGCCGATGCTGACTACCTGGCGGCGCGGGATAACGATCCTAAGCACGCGCGTGACAACGCCGCCGAACCAGTACCGGAACCTTCCGGCTGGGCACTTCTGCTGGCTGGCGCGTGTGTGATCGGTCTCGCGGCAAGCCGGAAGAGGCCAGCCCCGTTCCGCTAAGGCCGCTATTATGAGCGTGGCAGAATTCATTTCCGATTGAAGATTGATTTTATGGAAATGTTGATGCAAAATTGAAATTTATTTTCAATATTTTCTCATGCGCTTACCAGCTCTCGTATTCGCCGCACTGACTGCGGTTTCTGCCAGCGCCTCTGCCGCCATCCTTACCTTCGATGTCAGCAGCAGCAATAGCTTCCCTAATCAAATTTCTATTGAGACGCAAATTGTCGAGGCCGGCGCTCGCTTCAATCTGCAAAAACGCGACATTTACTATCAATGGAACTGGCGACCAGGTCAATCCTACTTGTCCCACTACACTGTCACCAGTTACGACGTGTTCGGCAGCCTCCGTGACAATTTTTCCATCTTGGGCAGCGTTACATCGAATACTGAAGTAATCAATGGAACGATCAAATGGAATGCCGCAGAGTTGGGCCGCCTGTCCAATCCAGCACCCAAGCTTGAATTCAGGGTCAGCGCCCCAGGCAGCAGTAGCGATCCGGCACTTTCCAGCACTTGGGGGCCGGGCAATAACGCCACAAATCTGTTTGCTATGCGGCAGGAGGGCGGCACAATATTTGACCGCCGCGCTGAAACAGCTTTGCCAAAGGATGCGGATAGCCTGGCTTTCACCTATGTCGGGACAGGATTTAACACCGTCATGGTGAGGGATTTTAGTATCTATGGCCCCGAGTATGACCCTGGTATTCATCACTTCCTCGGCAAAGAAGAATTTGTTGGCCTGATTCCGGTACCGGAGCCATCTTCCTGGATGTTGATGCTCGGCGGTCTCACTATCCTCGGTGTTGCGATCCGCCAGCGTAAGCGTACCTAAGCTTTTTTGCGCCGATCGGGCCGGTATTGCCCCCGATCCGGCGCCGTTTCTGTTTACGCGCCCTGGCGGTCGGCGGGATAGACCACGCCAATCTGGGCGCGCATCGCATCCAATATCCCCATCAGGGCCACACTTTCCGCCTGCGGCATGACGGCGCTTTCCAGCAGGCCGGCGCGCAGACAGCGGCTCACTTCCATGATTTCGTGCGCATAGCCATGGCCGATGCGCGGCAGTTGCTGCGTGCGGCCAGTACCGTCCGTCAGTTCGACAGTGATGCTTTCGGTGTTGTGGAAGCGGCCATTCAGGCGCACAAAGCCTTTGCTGCCGCAGATCGTCAGCTCGGTCGGCGTGCGCGCGCGCAGGCTGCTGGTACAGGTGCTCATGCCGCCATTCTTGTGGCGCAGGATGAAGCTGGCCTGCACATCGACGCCGGTCGCCCCCAGCTCGCCGCTGGCCTGCACCGACACCACCTCACCCATGAGGAAGGCGGCAATCGATAAGGGGTAAATGCCCAGGTCGAGCAGGGAGCCGCCGCCCAGTTCGGGATTGAACAGGCGGTGTTCGGGACCGGCATCGGAAGCGAAGCCGAAATCGGCCTGCACGGTCGCCGGCAGGCCGATCTCTCCGCTGTCGACAATGCGCTTGGCTTCCAGCACGGCCGGCAGGAAGCGCGTCCACATCGCTTCCATCACGAACAGTTTTTTCTCGCGCGCCAGGGCGATGATGTCCTCGGCTTCGCGCCGGTTCACGGTGAAGGATTTTTCAACGAGGATGGGCTTGCCCGCGTTCAGGCACATGAGGGCATCCGCATGATGCATGGGATGCGGCGTGGCGAGATACACCACATCGACGCCGGGATCGTCGGCCAGCGCCTGATAACTGGCGTAGCTGCGCGCCACGCCATATTCGGCGGCGAATGCGGCAGCATTGGCTTCGGTGCGCGAGGCCACCGCTACCAGCTCCACATCACTCACTTCAGTCAGCGCCTTGGCGAACGCCTTGGCGATTTTGCCCGTGCCCAGTATGCCCCAACGGATAGCCTTGCTCATGGTCTCGCTTTCTCCGCCGGGGCGGGGTTCAGGCTGCAGCAGTCCGCTTGGGGCGGAAAACGGCAGCGTCGTTATAGAAATCGTCGTCCTGCCGCGGCCACCAGCCGGGAATGCCCAGCACCGGCAGCGGCGTGAAGCCGGCGTTGCTCAAGCCATCCTGTTCCAGCAGGCGCGTTTCGCGCTCATCGATCCAGGCGCGGCGTGCCACCGGGTCCAGTGCGAAGTAGCTGTCGTCGGCCAGCAGCACGCGGGTGTGGGCGGTGATGGCCTTGTAGGGCGCCACCAGCTTTTCCATCAGCGCGTGACCGAACAGCCAGACTTCCGCATCCGTGTCGAACATGGCGCGGCGCTCGACAAAGGCTTCGCGCCAGCGGTGATTGCGCAGGGCATCCACCAGAGCCGCGCCTTCGACATTGTCGCGCACCACCAGCAGGGCCGAGTTTTCGTCGTAGATGGTGGCGGCGTCGCGCGCAGGGCCACGCGATTTGCCGACGCCGTCGCGCTCGATCTGCGCCGCCTGCAGGGCGTTCAGCTGGCGTTTGATATGCGGGAAAGTCAGCCAGATCAGGCCATTGAAGAAGTCATGCAGGTTGTCGCGCGTCGGCACGCCGCCGGTGGCGCCGATGAATTCCTCGTAGGCCGTGCCTTCCGGCAGCGCGGCTTGCGGCACGAAGGAGAGCGGCAAGCCGAGATGGTTGCGCAGGCCCAGCGCGCTGGCCTGCTGACAGAAAGTGTCGACCACGCTGCTGCCGCTCAAGTCGCTGCGCGAGGCAGCGTCCCGCACCGAGGCGTACCAAGGGCGGGACCAGTCGATGTCCGAGAACACTTACGCCATTTTCCAGTTGATCGTTTCGCCGGCGTTCAGCGGCACGATTTCCTGGTCGCCGAATGGCAGGGTTTCAGGCAGCGTCCATTGCTCGCGCTTGAGGGTGATGGTGTCGGTGTTGGGCGGCAGGCCGTAGAAGGCGGGGCCGTTCAGGCTGGCGAAGGCTTCCAGCTTGTCCAGCGCGCCGGCGCGTTCAAAGGCTTCGGCGTACAGCTCCATCGCGTGCAGGGCGGTGTAGCAACCGGCGCAGCCGCAGGCCGCTTCTTTGGCGCCCTTGGCGTGCGGCGCGGAATCCGTGCCGAGGAAGAAACGCTCGTCGCCGCTGGTCGCTGCCGTCACCAGCGCCAGGCGGTGTTCTTCGCGTTTCAGCACCGGCAGGCAGTAGTAGTGCGGGCGGATGCCGCCTTTGAAAATCTCGTTGCGGTTGTACAGCAGGTGGTGCGGGGTGATGGTAGCCGCAATCGGACCTTCCGCCTCGGCCACGTACTGCGCCGCGTCCTTGGTGGTGATATGTTCGAAAACGATGTTCAGTGCCGGGAAATCGCGGCGCAGCGGGCGCATCACGCGCTCGATGAAGACGGCCTCGCGGTCGAACAGGTCGATGTCCTGATCGGTGACTTCGCCGTGCACCAGGAAAGGCATGCCCACTTCCTGCATCGCTTCCAGCACCTTGTAGCAGTTGGCCAGATCGGTCACGCCAGCGTCGGAATTGGTGGTGGCGCCGGCCGGGTAGAGTTTGACGGCATGTACGATGCCGCTTTCCTGGGCGCGCAGAATCTCTTCCGGCGAGGTGTTATTGGTCAGGTAGAGCGTCATCAGCGGCTCGAACTGCATGCCTTGCGGCAGAGCGTCGACAATGCGCTGGCGGTAGGCCTCGGCCGCCGCCACGGTGGTCACAGGCGGTTTCAGGTTCGGCATCACAATGGCGCGGGCAAACTGGCGCGCGCTGTGCGGCAGCACGCTGGCCATGGTGGCGCCGTCGCGCAGGTGCAAATGCCAGTCGTCTGGGCGGATAATGGTCAGGCTGGAGGGGGCGTCGAATTGGGACATGGCGGCTCTCATATTGCGGATGCCGGTATTTTACCTGCTGCCCGGCCCCAAGCCCGCAGCCATCAGTAAATGCTTGACGAAATGTACACAAAAGCGTAGGTTTTCGTCTAAAAAAGGGGGAGACTTTATGACCATACTTTCGGCAAGTGCGGCGCGCGCCAGCCTATACCGGCTGATCGACGAAGCGGCCCAGAGCCATATGCCGATCACCATCACCGGCAAGCGCAATAGCGCCGTGCTGCTCTCGGTACAGGACTGGATGGCGATTCAGGAGACGCTGCGCCAGTTGTCCGCCGCCGCGGGCAAGGCGCCGCCCGCCGCCGAGGATTTGCCGACCACAGACCAGGCTAGCGGATGATGGCGACGCGCGCCTGCAGGCGGCGCGCCAGCCAGGACAGGACGCAGCACAGCAGCAGATAGACCAGGGCCACAAACACATACATCTCCACCAGCCGGCCGTCGCGCTGGGCGATCTTGCTCGCCGCGCCGACGAAGTCCGGCACTGACAGCACATACACCAGGGACACATCCTGGAACAGCACGATGGTCTGCGTCAGTAGCACCGGCAGCATATTGCGGAAAGCCTGGGGCAGCACGATGAGCCACATGGTCTGCCAGTAGCCCATGCCCAGCGCCTGCGCCGCATACAGCTGGCCGCGCGAAATAGCCTGTATGCCGCCGCGCATGATCTCACAGTAATAAGCCGCCTGGAACAGGATGAAGGTGATCAGCGCCGAGAGAAATGTGCCCACCTTCACCGGCTCGGCGGCGCCGATCAGCCAGGCCGCCACATACGGCACAAGGAAGTAGAACCAGAAGATCACCAGCACCAGCGGCACGGCGCGGATCAGGTTCACATAAGTGGCGGCCAGCAGCGCAACGGGCTTGAAGCTGGACAGGCGCCCCAGCGCCAGCAAGGTGCCGAGCGCCACGCCACCCAGCATGGACAGCACGGTCAGCTCCAGCGTGAACGCCATCCCGGTGCGAAACAGGTAAAGCCAGGAGCGCGCGATCACATCGAAGTCGAACTGGGAAAACATCAGCGCCCTCCCCCGCTCGCCAGTGTGCCGGGCAGCGCCAGCCGCCGCTCCAGCCAGGCCATGCCGGCCACCACCACGATATTCACCAGCACATAGATCAGGGTGGCGGCGGAAAACGCTTCGAACACCTGGAAGGAGAACTCCTGCACAGCGCGCGCGCTGGCGGTCAGCTCCATCAAGCCGATGGTCAGGGCGACGGAACTGTTCTTGATGATGTTAAGGAATTCGCTGGTCAACGGCGGCAGGATGATGCGCAGCGCCAGCGGCAGCAGCACGTGGCGATAGGTCTGCCGCCGCGTCAGGCCCAGGGCCAGCGCCGCCAGCTTCTGGCCGCCCGCCAGCGCTTCGATGCCCGCCGTGACCTGCACCGCCACCCGCGCCGACGTAAAGAAGCCGAGGCAGACCACGGCCGTCAGGAAAGGCGCATTGGGCAGTGCCTTCAGCCAGTCGCCCGCCGCGCGCGGCAGCAGTTCAGGCACGACGAAGAACCACAGAAACATCTGCACCAGCAACGGGATATTGCGGAACAGCTCCACATAGGCCGTGCCGGCGCGGCGCAGCCAGGGGCTGGGCAAGGTGCGCAGCACGCCCACTAGCATGCCCAAGGCCAGCGCCATGACCCAGCCGGCCAGCGAGGTCGCCAGCGTCCACGCCAGGCCGGACATCAGCGTATCCCAATAGGTGTGCACGCCGTCCGGCGACAGCTCGCGGAAGATGGCCCAGTTCCAGTTGTAGTGCATGGCGGCGGGCCAGGCTTACTTCTTGGTGGCGGCTTTCTGCGCCGGCGGCACGGCCGCGTAGGCCGCCGGATCGGGCGAATCGGTGGGTTTGGCCAGCACGGCCTTGAGCTGCGGCGGCATGGGGAAGTTCAAGTTGATCCCCTTGGGCGGGATGGGACTCATGAACCACTTGTTGTAGATGCGCTGGATATCATCCGACTGATACAGCCGGGCCAAGGCCGCATCCACCGCCTGCTTGAAGGGCGCGTCCTCGCGGCGCAGCATGATGCCGTAAGGTTCGACCGACAGCGCCTCGGCGGTGATCTGGAACTCGGACGGGTTGCGCGCACTCGCCACCTGGGCCGCCAGCAGGATATCGTCATTGGCCTCGGCGGCGGCACGCCCGGTTTCCATCATCAGGAAGGATTCGGGATGGTCCTTGCCGACCACGATATTCATGCCCAGCTTCTGCTCATTGTTCAGAATCGTCATCTGCTTGAGCGTAGTGGTGCCGGCGGTGGCCACCAGGGTCTTGCCCTTCATGTCGGCCAGGGATTTGATATTCGACGACTTCTTCGCCAGCAGGCGGTTGGCGATCACGAACATGGTGGGCGCGAAAGCCACCTGCTTCTGGCGCTCCGCATTATTGGTGGTGGAGCCGCATTCCAGGTCGATGGTGCCGTTCGCCATCAGCGGAATGCGGTTGGCCGAAGTTACGGGATTCATCACCACCTTCACATCGGTCATGCCCAGCTGCTTCTGCACCTGGACCACGATCTTCATGCACAGGTCCACCGAATAGCCCTGGTATTGCTGCTTATCGTCCAGATAGGAGAAAGGCACGGAGCCATCGCGCACGCCCAGCGTGATCTGGCCAGTGCGCTTGATTTTGGCGAGGGTGCCGGTGAGTTCCTGGGCGCTGGCCGTGGCGGCGCAGCAGGCGATGGACAGCAGGGCAAACAGTCTGGTCAAGGTCATGATTCCTCCGCAAAGAAAAAATGCACCAACACTTAGCAGCTCGCTACGGCAACCCTACAGCTTGAACCGGATTCAGTTCCGGCGGAATTTCAATGAATGATACGCGCAAGGAAGTCGCGGGCGCGCTCGGAACGCGGCGCGCCGAAGAATTCATCCTTGCTGCAGTCTTCCAGGATATGGCCCTTGTCCATGAAAACCACGCGGTTGGCCACCTTGCGCGCAAAGCCCATTTCGTGGGTGACCACCATCATCGTCATGCCCTCCTGGGCCAGGCCCACCATCACATCGAGCACTTCGTTGATCATTTCCGGGTCGAGGGCGGACGTCGGCTCGTCGAACAACATGGCAATCGGGTCCATCGACAAGGCGCGCGCGATCGCCACGCGCTGCTGCTGGCCGCCGGACAGCTGATTCGGAAATTTATCCTGCTGCGACAGCAGGCCGACCCGCTCCAGATACTTCAGGCCACGGGCATTGGCCTCGTCCTGGCTGCGCCCCAGCACCTTGACCTGGCCCAGGGTCAGGTTCTCGCGCACCGAAAGATGGGGGAACAACTCGAAATTCTGGAATACCATGCCGATGCGCGCGCGCAGGGCCGGCAAATTGGTGCCGGGCGCGCCAACCGATATGCCATCGACAATAATTTCACCTTTCTGGAAGGGTTCCAGGCCGTTGACGGTTTTTATCAGGGTTGATTTTCCCGAACCGGAAGGGCCGCAAATGACCATCACATCGCCCTTGGCGACACTGGTGCTGCACTCTGAGAGCACCTGGAAATGGCCATACCACTTGCTTAGGTTTTTTATATCGATCATCGGCGCCCACACCTCCACGCTTGCTTGACAGTGCCCCTGACGACAAGGATACTGCGGAACTTGCTTATAAATTCACCATTCTAACGGCATTCTGGTCACTGTTATCCACAGCCGGCTAGACACTACCACAGGATAACTCCTTTATGAAAAATCAAAACCGCCTGACTACTTATATTCTGGTCAGCCTGGTGCTGGGCATCGCAGCCGGCTACATCGCCAATGTGACGCTGGCCAATCCGGCCGGCTTCGCGGACACCATGTCGCTGGTCACGACCCTCTTCCTGCGCCTGATCAAGATGATCATTGCGCCCCTGGTCTTCTCCACCCTGGTGGTCGGCATTGCCCGCATGGGCGACGCCTCGGAAGTGGGCCGCATCGGCATCAAGACCCTGGGCTGGTTCTTCGTCGCCTCGCTGCTGTCGCTGACCCTGGGCCTGATCATGGTCAACCTGTTCCGCCCAGGCGACGCCCTGGTCGGCCACCTGCCGGCCACCACCGCCGCCGCATCCGGCCTGGCCACCACCAGCCTGTCGCTGAAAGAGTTCATCACCCACCTGGTGCCCTCCTCCATCATCGACGGCATGGCCAAGAACGAAATCCTGCAGATCGTGGTGTTCTCGCTGTTCTTCGGCACCGCTGCCGCCGCCGTCGGTCCGAAATCGGAACCGCTGGTGGACGCCGTGGACGGCATCGCCCACATCATGCTGAAGGTGACCGGCTATGTAATGCGCTTCGCGCCGCTGGCCGTGTTCGCCGCCGTAGCCGGCACCATCGCAAAGAGCGGTCTGGGCGTGCTGCAGACCTATGGCGTGTTCATGGCTGAGTTCTACCTGAGCATCGCCGTGCTGTGGGGCGTGCTGATCTTCATCGGCTTCCTCTTCCTCGGCAAGCGCATCGGCCGCCTGATCAGCGAACTGCGCGGCCCATCGCTGCTGGCCTTCTCCACCGCTTCGAGCGAAGCGGCCTTCCCGAAAACCCTGGAAGGCCTGGAGCGTTTCGGCGTGCGCAACCGCATTGCCGCCTTCGTGCTGCCGATCGGCTACTCCTTCAATCTGGACGGCTCGATGATGTACTGCACCTTCGCCGCCGTGTTCATCGCCCAGGCCTACGGCATTGAAATGTCGCTTGGCACCCAGATGACCATGATGGCTGTGCTGATGCTGACCTCCAAAGGCATTGCCGGCGTGCCGCGCGCTTCGCTGGTGGTGATCGCCGCCACCCTGTCGCAGTTCAATATTCCGGAAGCCGGCCTGGTACTGCTGCTCGGCATCGACCACTTCCTCGACATGGCCCGTTCCGCCACCAACGTGATCGGCAACGGCATCGCCGCCGCCGTCGTCGCCAAATGGGAAGGCGAGCTCACCGACCCGATCGACAAAGAACTGGCCGACACCCCACTGCCCTGATCCCCAGGCGTCCAAGCAAAAATGGCTTCCCCCCGGAAGCCATTTTTTTTGATAAAAATCAAAGAATGTCCCACCCTGGTGTCAGGCACCAGAGCTAGACATTTTTTGATCTACATCAGCAAATGTCCGGTCCTGGTGCCTGACACCAGGGTGGACATTGTTTGATCTGGCGCAAAGTGCGGACACGGGCTCAGGCGGCGGCGGGGGCTGGGGAGGCGAGGTCGTCGTCGCCTTTGGCTTGCTGGCGTTCCCACATCTGGGTGTACAGGCCTTCGGCGGCGAGCAGGGCCTGATGAGTGCCGCGCTCGACAATGCGGCCGTGGTCGAGCACGAGAATCTGGTCGGCGTCAGCCACGGTCGACAGGCGGTGGGCGATGACCATGGTGGTGCGGCTGCGCGATATCTCTTTCAGTTCGGCCTGGATCGCCTGCTCGGCCTTGGAGTCCAGCGCGGAGGTGGCTTCGTCGAAGATCAGGATGGCGGGATTTTTCAGCAGCGTGCGCGCAATCGCCACGCGCTGCTTTTCACCGCCCGACAGTTTCAACCCGCGCTCGCCGACCAGCGAGGCATAGCCGTCCGGCAGGCTTTCGATGAAGTCGTGGATGGAAGCGGCGCGCGCGGCGGCAACGATTTCTTCCTTGCTGGCGCCGGGCCGTCCATAAGCGATGTTGTATTCGATGCTGTCGTTGAACAGCACCGTATCCTGCGGCACGATGCCGATGGCGTGGCGCAGCGAGGCTTGCGTCAGCGAGCGCAGATCCTGGCCGTCGATGGTGATGGCGCCGCCGTTCACTTCATAGAAGCGGTACAGCAGGCGCGATAAGGTGGACTTGCCGGAGCCGCTATGCCCCACCACCGCCGTGGTGGTACCTGCCGGGATGGTGAAATCGACATCGAACAGGATCTGACGCTTGCTCTCGTAGCTGAAATCGACGTGGGAGAACTTCACCGTGGCGCCATGCGTGAGCAGGGGGCGCGCATCGGGCGCGTCGGCCACTTCGCGGTTCTGGTCGAGCAGGGAGAACAGACGCTCCATATCGGCCAGGCTTTGCTTGATCTCGCGGTAGATCACGCCGAGGAAATTGAGCGGGATATACAGCTGGATCATGAAGGCGTTCACCAGCACCAGATCGCCCAGCGTCATCTTGCCATCGATGACGCCCTGGGTGGCGCGCCACAGGATCAAGGTGACGGCGCTGGCGATGATCAGCGACTGCCCGGTGTTGAGGAAGGACAGCGAGGTCTGCGACTTGACCGCCGCCGATTCGTAGCGCTGCAGGCCTTCGTCATAGCGCTTGGCCTCGTATTCCTCATTGCCGAAGTACTTCACCGTTTCGTAGTTGAGCAGGGAGTCGATGGCCTTGGTGTTGGCTTTCGAGTCCAGATCGTTCATGGTGCGGCGGAAGTGGGTGCGCCAGTCCGTGACCATGACGGTGAAGGTGATGTAGAGCACCAGCGCGGTAAAGGTGATCACCGAGAACCAGATATCGTAGTGCGTGACGAGGTAAGTCAGCACCAGTGTGATCTCCACCAGCGTGGGCAGGATATTGAACAGGGTGTAGGAGATCAGCGAACCGACGCTGCGCGTGCCGCGCTCGATATCGCGCGTCATGCCGCCGGTCTGGCGGCCCAGGTGGAAGCGCAGCGACAGCGAATGCAGATGGCGGAAGACCTTGAGCGCAATGGTGCGCACGGCGCGCTGGGTGACGCGGGCGAACAGGAATTCGCGCAGCTCGGTGAACACGGTGGTGGACAGGCGCAGCAGGCCATACGCCACCAGGGCCGCCACCGGCAGCACCAGCAGGGCTTGCGGCTTGTCCGGCGTGACCGTCATCTGGTCCACCAGGTTTTTCAGCACCACTGGCACGCCGACATTGGCCGTCTTCGCGCCCACCAGGCAGAGCAGCGCCAGCAGCACGCGCCATTTGTACACCCACAGATAGGGCAGCAGGGTTTTCAGCGTGGCGAGATCGCCACGGCTGGGCGGGGTTTTGCTGTCGGATGGCGGTGGCGAGTTCGAATAGCGGCGCATGAGGGCTGATGATACTGGCGGTGGTTTACAATTCGCCCAATTGTAGCCTTTCACGAGATTTTAAGATGACCACGCCAGACAACACCCTGATCCATTCCGAAAACCGCGGCCTGCCACCGGGCAAAATGCCCGAGCTGCGCGTGATGCCCGCGCCGGCCGACGCCAACGTCTACGGCGACGTGTTCGGCGGCTGGATCATGGCCCAGGTCGACATCGCCGGTTCGCTGCCGGCCACGCGCCGCGCCAATGGCCGCGTCGCCACCATCGCGGTCAATTCCTTCGTCTTCAAGCACCCGGTGTTCGTGGGCGACCTGCTGTCCTTCTATGCTGATATTGTCAAAGTTGGCAATACGTCCATCACCGTCAATGTCGAGGTGTACGCGGAGCGCAACCGCCTGCAGGCCTGCACCGTCAAGGTGACGGAAGCCACGCTGACCTATGTGGCGACCGGCCCTGACCGCAAACCGCGTCCCGTGCCGCCGATCGAGACGCTGCTCAAGCAGCGCTAAACCCATGGACGGCCAGCGCCGCCTTCTGCTGCTGGCCGGCGCCCGCCTGGCAGGCCTGACGGCGCTGGGCGCGGGACTGACCTCATCCTACCAGGCTGGCGCGCGCAGCAATGGCGGCGCCTACCCTTTCAGCCTGGGCGTGGCCTCCGGCTCGCCCCTGCCCGATTCCGTCGTGCTGTGGACGCGCCTCCTGTACGAGCCGCTCAACGCGGCCGCCATGCCGCCGCTGGCCATGCGCCTGCGCTGGGAAGTGGCGCAGGACGAGGCGTTCCGCCAGATCACTGCCAAAGGCGTGGCGACCGCCATGCCGGAGCTGGCGCACAGCGTGCATGTGGACGTGAAAGGACTGGCGCCGGGACGCTGGTATTTTTACCGCTTCATGCTGGGCGATGCCGTCAGCCCGGTCGGCCGCACGCGCACCGCGCCGGCGGCCGATGCCCGGCCCTCATCGCTGAAGATGGCGGTAGCTTCCTGCCAGCATTGGGAATTCGGCCACTATGCGGCGCACCGCCATATCGCGGCGGCGGCACCGGATCTGGTGGCCTTCCTTGGCGACTACATCTATGAGTGGGGACCATACCGGCTGGCGCATCCCGAGCGCTCCCAACGCAAGGATGAGAGCTTCACGCTGGCCGATTACCGCGCCCGCTATGCCCAGTACAAAAGCGATACTGATCTGCAGGCGGCGCACCTGGCCGCGCCCTGGATCGTTACCTGGGACGATCACGAAGTCGCCAACGATTACGGCAATGACCGCGACGAGCTGCTCAGCCCTGAATTTGCGGCACGGCGCGCGGCAGCCTATCAGGCATTCTATGAACACCAGCCAGTGCGCATCAATGGCGAAGGACTGACCCGGCTGCGCATGCATCAGCGCTACGACTGGGGCCAGCTGGCACGCATCCACGTGCTCGACACGCGCCAATACCGCTCCGCCCACGCCTGCCAGCGGCCGGGACGCGGCGGTTCCGGCTCGGTTTACCGGCGCGCCTGCGCGGAATTGGGCGCTCCACAGCGCAGCATGCTGGGCATGGAACAGGAAGGCTGGCTGGAACAGGGTTTGCGCGGTTCTCGCGCACGCTGGAATATCCTGGCCCAGCAAACGCTTATGGCCCAGTCCACGCAAGTACCGATCGTGCACGCGGATGATGGCCGCTTCTGGACCGATGGCTGGGATGGTTATCCGGCAGCGCGCCAGCGCCTGCTGCATGCCGTGCAGGCCAGTGGCGCCGCCAATCCGCTGGTGCTGTCGGGCGATGTGCACACCTTCTATGCCGCCGATCTGGCGCGCGAGGCGGTGCGTCCGGTATCGGACGCCAATCCCGTGATCGCCACCGAATTCTGCGGCACCTCGATCACCTCCAGCTCGCGTCCGCAGGAGCGCACCGCGCAGTACGTGGAAATGAATCCGCACCTGCATTACGGCCGCAGCGACCGGCGCGGCTTCATGCTGCTGCATGTGACGCCCGAACGCAGCGAGATGCTGTTTCAGGCCCTGGACAATGTGCGCGACAAAGACAGCGCCCTCTCCACCCTCGCCCATTTCACCGTCATCGACGGCAAGCCGGGCGTCGTTTCCGCCTGATCAGGCGGCTTTCTTCTCGTCGCGCAGCTGGCGGCGCAGGATTTTGCCGACGTTGGTCTTCGGCAGTTCGTCGCGGAACTCGATGTATTTCGGCTTCTTGTAGGCGGTCAGTTCGTGCTTGCAGAAGTCGAGCAGCTGCTCGGCCGTCAGCGAGGCATCCTTGCGCACGACGAAGAGTTTGACGGCTTCGCCGGAGTTATTGTCCGGCACGCCGATGCAGGCCACTTCCAGCACGCCCGGATGGGCGGCCACCACTTCCTCGATCTCGTTCGGATAAACGTTGAAGCCGGAGACGATGATCATGTCCTTCTTGCGGTCGACGATGCGGGTGTAGCCGCGTTCGTCCATGATGCCGACGTCGCCGGTCTTGAAGAAGCCGTCCGGTGTCATGGACTTGGCGGTTTCCTCCGGACGGTTCCAGTAGCCGGCCATCACTTGCGGGCCGCGGATGGCGATTTCGCCAGGCTGGCCGAATGGCACGGGATTGCCGTTGTCGTCCAGGATGGCGACTTCGGTCGATGGAATCGGCAGGCCGATGGTGCCGGTGAATTCCTTGATGTCGACGCGGTTGGCGGTGGCCACCGGCGAGGTTTCGGACATGCCGTAGCCTTCGATGATCGGCGTGCCGGTCAGCTTCAGCCAGCGGTCGGCCACGGCGCGCTGCACCGACATGCCGCCGCCGTTGCACACCTGGTAGCTGGAGAAATCGAGCTTGGCGAATTCGGGATTGTTGAGCAGCGCGTTGTACAGCGTGTTCACGGCCGGGAAGACGTGCATGCGGTGCTTGCCCAGTTCCTTGACGAAGCCGGGAATATCGCGTGGGTTCGGGATCAGCAGATTCATGCCGCCCAGGCGCAGGCCCATGAAGGCGCTGATGGTCAGCGAGTAGATGTGGTACAGCGGCAGCGCACAGACAAAGCCCAGTTGCTCGGCCTCGGTCTCCATGCCCAGCCAGGCTTCGTTCTGCAGCACGTTGGCCACCACGTTACGGTGCAGCAGCACGGCGCCTTTGGAAACGCCGGTGGTGCCGCCGGTGTACTGCAGGAAGGCGACGTCGTCATGCCCCAGCTGCACCGGATTGAGCGGCAGGCGGCCGCCTTCGGCCAGCACCTGCTTGAAGGAGACGGCGTTCGGCAGCGAGAAGGACGGCACCATTTTCTTCACATTGCGCACGACGAAGTTGACGATGGTGCCTTTCAGGCCGCCCAGCAGGTCGCCCATGCTGGCCACGACCACGTGCTTGAGCGGCGACTGCGCCAGCACCTGCTCCACCGTGGTGGCGAAATTTTCCAGTACGAAGATGGCTTCGGCGCCGGAGTCGTTCAGCTGGTGCTGCAGCTCGCGCGGGGTGTACAGCGGATTGACGTTGACCACGGTATAGCCGGCGCGCAGGATGCCGGCCATAGCGACCGGATACTGCAGCACGTTGGGCAGCATGATGGCGACGCGCGCGCCCTTTTTCAGGCCCTTGCTTTGCAGCCAGGCGCCCACTTTCTGCGACATCTGATCGACTTCGGCATAGGTCAGGAATTTGTCCATGCAGACGTAGGCATTGCGGTCAGCATACTTGCGGAAGGATTCTTCCATCAAGTGCGTCACCGAACGATACAAGGTCGCGTCGATCTCCGCAGGAACGCCTTCGGGGTAGGACTTCAGCCAAATCTTTTCCATCTCTAATGCCTCATCTTTCATGTCAGGCGGCGCCCGGCGCCGCGTCTTCAATCGTTATGCGCAAAAAAACCGCCTGACCGCAGGCGGTTGGGCCTGACGGTCGACGTTTCACGCCGCCTTTTTGTCGCTGGGAGTCTCCTCGTCGCGCAATACGCGGCGCAGAATCTTGCCCACATTCGTCTTCGGAAGCTCATCGCGGAATTCGATGTACTTCGGTTTCTTATATCCGGTCAGGTTCTCTTTGCAGTAAGCCATCAGCGCGTCGGCCGTCAGCGCCGGATCCTTGCGCACCACAAAGACCTTGACCGCTTCGCCCGAGTGCTCGTCGGGCACGCCCACGCAGGCGCATTCCAGCACGCCCGGATGGGCCGCAATCACCGCTTCCAGCTCGTTGGGATAAACATTGAAGCCGGAGACCAGGATCATGTCCTTTTTGCGGTCGACAATCTTGACGTAGCCGCGTTCGTCCATCACGCCCACGTCGCCGGATTTGAAGTAGCCGTCAGCCGTCATGACCTTGGCCGTTTCGTCCGGACGGTTCCAGTAGCCGCTCATCACCTGCGGGCCGCGGATGCCGATCTCGCCGGGCTGGCCCAGCGCCACTTCCTTGCCATCGTCGTCGAGGATGGCGATTTCGGTGGAGGGAATCGGCAGGCCGATGGTACCGGAGAAGGCAGTGCTGTCGGCGCGGTTGCAGGTCGCCACCGGCGAGGTTTCGGACAGGCCGTAGCCCTCGATGATGGAGACGCCCGTCGCCGCCAGCCATTTGTCGTTGACGGTCTGCTGCACGGCCATGCCGCCGCCATTGCAGATCTTCAGGCCGGAGAAATCCAGGCTGCGGAAATCAGGATGGTTGACCAGCGCGTTGTACAGCGTATTCACGGCCGGGAACATATTGAAGCGGTACTTGGCCAGCTCCTTGATCGTGCCGCCGATATCGCGCGGATTCGGGATCATCACGTTCAGCGCGCCAACGCGCATGCCCCACATGGCGCAAGCCGTCAGCGCGAAGATGTGGTACAGCGGCAGGGCGCAAATGATGATGACCTGTTCCTGCTCCGCCAGATTGCCCAGGCCCGGTTTGGACCAGGCCTCGGTCTGCAGCAGATTGGCGATGATGTTGCGGTGGACCAGGGTCGCGCCCTTGGAGACGCCGGTCGTGCCGCCCGTGTACTGCAGGAAGGCCACATCTTCCAGATTCAATTCGACCGGCGTCAGCTTCATGCCGGCGGCGTGCGACATCGCTTCCTTGAAACGCACCGCGTTCGGCAGGGAGAACGGCGGCACCAGCTTCTTCACATTGCGCACCACGAAGTTGACCAGCATGCCCTTGGCCATGCCCAGCATCTCGCCCATGCTGGCGACGATGACGTGCTTGACCGGCGTGCGGCTCAGCACCTGCTCCAGCGTGGTGGCGAAATTTTCCAGGATGATGATGGCTTCGCTGCCCGAATCGCGCAGCTGGTGTTCCAGTTCGCGCGGGGTGTACAGCGGATTGACGTTGACCACGGTGTAGCCGGCGCGCAGGATGCCGGCGATGGCGATCGGGTACTGCAGCACGTTGGGCATCATCACCGCCACGCGCGCGCCTTTTTTCATGCCGCGGCTTTGCAGCCAGGCGCCGATGCGGCGCGAATAGGCGTCCAGCTCAGCGTAGGTGATGGCTTTGTCCATGCAGACGAAGGCATTGCGGTCTGCATATTTTTGAAACGACTCTTCCAGCAGATGAACCAGGGAGCGGTATTGATTGACATCAATTTCCGACGCCACCCCAGCGGGGTACGACTTCAACCAGATTTTATCCATCCTGTGCCTCGTGTCTCGAATAATTATCGTTATATGATGAAAGCTGGCGCACAGAGCCAGCCTGCCAGCGAGTCGTTTCGAGAAAAAAAGAACGCTCGTTCGATCTTATAGTTAAGATGCTATCGGCAGGCCGATCAGTATGCAAGCGCTTTTGCTGATTTTGCCGGGCCTTTCCGCCGTCAAACCCTGCTGCAATGCAGCATCACTGCAGTCCGCGACTCTCGCCCTTTTCCTTTACAGCAATCGTTTCCGTTTCCGCCGGCATGGCCTTCGCCAGTTGCTGAAGCCGCTCATGCCGTTCGGTGGTGGGGAGATTGCCCATGCCTTGCACCGCAGCATAGAATGCCTTCATGTTTTTTTCGCGCGCCAGCAGGGCACGAAATCCTGGCAGGAAATCATTATAGGTTGCAACAGAGCTCAGGTGGGCATTTGTCAGCGGTTCGGCGAACCAGCGGTCATAGCCGGCGTAGCCGCCCCAATCGGCTTTGAGCACCTGGTATTCGGCCTTCAAGGCGGCGAAGATGCGCGCCTTTTCCTCGCGCTTTTTCTTGACGCTGGCCTTGCCCGCGTAATTGGTGGCCAGCATCTGGCGATGGCGCACCAGCAGATCAAGAAATTGCTGGCGGCGCGCGTTATAGCGCACATAGGCTTCCCGCATCGGCTCGGTGCCATACAGTTCCAGCCAGCGGTTGACGCCAGCCTCCTCCACCGCCGTGGCGAAGGCTTCATTGAATTTGGAATCGCCCTGCACATACACCAGCTGGTGCGCCAGCTCGTGGAACAGCATGCGTGCCAGCTCGGCGTCGGAGTTATTGATGAAGGTCGACAGCAGCGGATCGCTGAACCAGCCCAGTGTGGAGTAGGCCGGCACGCCACCCACCTGCACGTCGTTGCCCTCGGCGCGCAGCTCCTCGGCATAGGCTTGCGCATCGTCCTTGCTGTAATAGCCGCGGTAGCTGACGCAACCGGCAATCGGGAAGCACCACTGGATCGGGCGCAGCGACAGTTCGGGCGTGGCCACCACATTCCACAGCACGAAGGGCCGTTTCAGCGAAGCGTAATTGGTGTAGCTGGCATTGTCGGGCAAGCCCAGTTCGCGCACGGCGAAACGGCGGATCAGGCGCGCCTTTTCCAGGCGCGCCTTGAGCTTGGGATCGGTGGCGGGATCGCCCAGCCAGTCGTCGATGGGGCGGGCGTCGGACCAGAGCGCATACTGGCCCTGGGCCGCCTGGAAGTAATACTTAAACTGGGCGCAACCCGCCAGCAGCAGCGCACACACCCCCGCCCCGACCCAGTGCCGGGCACGGATTTTCGGACGGGTGATTTTGCGCATGGCTCACTCTCAAGCAGCTTTCTCCACTTGCACCAGTGTATCGTAAAACGTTGGGGCACGACCCATATCGGTCAGGCGCTGACTGGTCACTTCATTGGCATTCTTGCCATCCGGGGCCAGCTTCTTCCACCAGATCGAGAGGCCCACCACCAGCCCTTTGCGGGCCTTGGGCGTGACGCGTGCTTTGGCGACGAAGAAGCCACGATCGTTGAAGATGCGCACCATATCGCCATGATTGATACCACGCTCGGCAGCGTCCTCCGGGTTCAGGTCGAGGTGGGGTTCGCCTTCCGTGGCGCGCAGGCTCTGCACGTTCACGAAAGTCGAGTTGAGGAAGTTGCGCGCCGGTGGAGATATCATCGCCAGCGGGTATTTTGCCGCCAGTTCCGGGCTGCTTGCGGCCGATTCATAGTTTTCGATATAGGCGGGCAGCGGGTCCAGGCCATCTTTGAGCATCGTTTCCGAATAGAACTCGCATTTGCCAGACGGTGTAGCGAAATTGCCATGCGCAAACGGCGCCGCCGGCATATTCAGCTTCTGCCAGCCCTTGCGCTTGAGCGACTCCCAATCGAAATGGACAGCGCGTGCATCACTCTTGCGGAAAGCCTTGGCGGCCAGCTCGTCGTCGCTTTCGCGGAAGCAGGGATCGTCCAGGCCCATGCGCGCGGCCAGCAGGCGGAAGATTTCCGTATTCGGTTTGGCCTCGCCCAGCGGCGCGATGGCCGGATTGTTCGCCATCATGTACAGATGGCCGTAGGCGGTGTGGACGTCGGTATGCTCGAGCTGGGTGGTGGCGGGCAGCACGATGTCGGCATAGTCGGCGGTATCGGTCTGGAAATGCTCCAGCACCACGGTGAACAGGTCTTCGCGCGCGAAGGCCTCGGCCACTTTCGAGGAATCGGGCGCCACCGCCACCGGATTGGAGTTGTAGACGATGATAGCGTCCACGCGCGGGCCGAATTCCGGCGAGGCGGGACGCAGCAGATCGTCGCCGATGGTGGTCATATTGATGGTACGGGTCGGCTGCTTAAGCAGGTCGCTGCGCTGCAGGGCGGGCTTGTCGGAAGGGAAAGACCCCGAGGACGAGAGCTGCACGCCGCCGGCCGCATGACGCCAGGCGCCGACCAGGGCCGGCAGGCAGGCGATATTGCGCACCGACGTGCCGCCGCCGCGTACGCGCTGCACACCGTAATTCAGACGGATCGCCACCGGCTCGCCCGCCTTGGCCAGCTGGCCATAGGTGCGTGCCAGGTCCAGCACTTCCGCTGCCGTGATGCCGCAGATGCGCGCCACCCGCTCCGGCGGCCACTCGGCCGCACGCGCCTTCAACTGTTCGAAGCCGACGGTGTACTGGGCAATGTAATCATGGTCGAGCAGGTCTTCGGCGATCAGCACATGCATCATGCCCAGCGCCAGCGCCGCATCGGTGCCGGGCATCAGCGCGATATGCTGGTGGCACTTCTCGGCCGTCAGCGAGCGGTAGGGGTCGATGGCAATCAGCTTGGCGCCATTGCGCTTGGCCTCTTGGGCGCGGGTCCAGAAATGCAGATTGGAGGCGATCGGATTGCCGCCCCAGATCAGGATCAGCTTGGCATTCTGGAATTGCTCGATATCGGTGCCGATCGTGGCGCCCACCGTATAGCGGTAGCCGGTGGCGCCGGCCGTGGCGCAGATCGTGCGGTCGAGCTGGGAGGCGCCAATCGTATTGAAGAAACGCATGGCCATGGCCTCGCCTTGCAGCAAGCCCATGGTGCCGGCATAGCTGTAGGGCAGGATCGCCTCCGGCGCCGTCGCGGCCAGTGGCGTCAAGCGGGCGGCGATGGTGTCCAGCGCCTCGTCCCAGCTGATGCGCTCGAACTTGCCCTCACCCTTCTTGCCGACGCGGCGCAGCGGATACAGCAGACGATCCGGCGAATATGTGCGCTCGGTGTAACGCGATACCTTGGTGCACAGTACGCCCGCCGTGGTCGGATGCTCGGGATCGCCCTTCACCTCAGTGGCAACGCCGTTCTCGACTGTAACGAGCAGGGCGCAGGTATCGGGACAATCGTGCGGGCAGGTAGCACGGACTTGTGTCGTTGTCATTGAAATTCCCAGAAGCAGGTACTTAAACCAGTATCGTAAACGATTCCGCTTCATGCCACCTGAAGCTGCCGCGGCGCTCTGGCCTTTCACTTGCTTCAAGGGCTACAATGGCTGCTCCGCTTACTGGCGAACAGCGCCGCACGATGGCGCGCAAGAGAACAACACTGGAGATAACCAGATGAAACTTGTCGAACCGATTATCGCTTTTCAGTCCGAGCTGCAGCAGATCCGCCGCGACCTGCACGCGCATCCCGAACTGTGCTACGAAGAACAGCGCACCTCCGACGTGGTGGCCGCCAAGCTCAGCGAATGGGGCATTCCCGTCGTGCGCGGCCTGGGCCAGACCGGCGTGGTGGGCATCATCAAGAATGGCAGCTCGGAACGCGCCATCGGCCTGCGCGCCGATATGGACGCCCTGCCCATGCAGGAACTGAACACCTTCCCGCACGCCTCGCGCCACCCTGGCAAGATGCACGCCTGCGGCCATGACGGCCATATGGCCATGCTGCTGGGCGCGGCCCACCACCTGGCCAGCCACCGCCATTTCGACGGTACTGTTTACCTGGTTTTCCAGCCCGCCGAAGAAGGCGGCGCCGGTGCGCGCCGCATGATCGAGGATGGCTTGTTCGAGCGCTTCCCGATGGAGGCGATCTATGGCATGCACAACTGGCCCGGCGCGGCGGCCGGCACGCTGAGCGTGCGCGCAGGGCCGATGATGGCGTCCAGCAATGAATTCCATGTCACGGTCAAAGGCAAGGGCGCGCATGCGGCCCAGCCGCACAAGGGCATCGACCCCATCATGATCGCGGTGCAGATCGCGCAAGCCTGGCAGACCATCATCAGCCGCAGCAAGAGTCCGCTGGACACGGCCGTGCTGTCGATCACCCAGATCCACGCCGGCAGCGCCACCAATGTGATTCCCGACGAGGCGCGCATGGTCGGCACAGTGCGCACCTTCACCACGCCGGTGCTGGACATGATCGAGCAGCGCATGCGCCTGCTGGCCGAAAACATCGCTGCCGGCTTCGATGCCGAAGTCGACTTCGTCTTCAAGCGCAACTATCCGCCCCTGGTCAACCACGCCAAGGAAACCGCCTTCGCCGTCGAAGTCATGCAAGCCGTGGTCGGCCCGGACAAGGTCGATGCCGACGTCGAACCCACCATGGGCGCCGAAGACTTCGCCTTTTTCCTGCAGAAAAAACCCGGCTGCTACATCTTCATCGGCAATGGCGACGGCGAGCACCGCGACGGCGGCCACGGCCTCGGCCCCTGCGTCCTGCATAACGGCAGCTACGACTTCAATGACAGCCTGCTGCCCATCGGCGCCAGCTTCTGGGTCCACCTGGCCGAAGCCGCCCTGCCCCGCAGCTGAGCTTGTGTCCACCATGGTGCCAGGCACCAAAGGACGGGACGGCCACCCGGCGGGCTCAGCTGTGAATAGCCTTAGGGCAGGCGGTCGGGCAAAGTGCCGACACGCTGGCCGGGATTCAGGCGCTCCAGCCCGAGCAGGGCGGCGGAATGGTCGGCGTGGGGGCATACTTCGGCCAGTGCCTCGTAGCGCTCGGTGACCAGGCTGGTCAGCGGCAAGCTCACGCATGCCGAGGCCGCCGCAGCAAGGATATTGTGCATGTCCTTGATCTGCGTCTTGACCTGGCCACCCGGGATGAAATTCCGTTCCAGCATGCGCTCGCCATGCACTTCGAGAATACGGCTTTCGGCAAAGCCGCCCCGGATCGCGGTCCGCACAGCGGCGGGATCGGCCCCCGCCGCCTGGGCCAGCAGCAAGGCTTCCGCCACGATGTGCAATGTGGCGCCCACGATCAGCTGGTTGCACAGCTTGGCCACCTGACCGCTGCCGGCCGGCCCGACCAGGGTGGCGCGGCCCATGGCGGCAAATACCGGCGCCGCGCGCTGGAAGTCGTCCTCGCTACCGCCCGCCATGATGGCCAGCGCACCCGCCTGCGCGCCACCCACGCCGCCCGACACCGGTGCATCCAGGAAGCGGCAGCCCCGCCCACCGAGCAGCGCATGAAAGGCCTGGGCTTCGTCCTGCCGGGTGGAACTCATATCGATCCACAGACTGCCGGCCGGCAGTGCTTCCAGGGCGGCAGTCAGCACCTGTCCCACCACCGCGCCCGAGTCGAGCATGGAAATCACGATATCGCCCTGGGCCACGGCATCGTTCAACAGAAACTCCTGCCACGCGCCGGCCTCGACCAGCGCAGCGGCCTTGGCTGGCGTGCGGTTCCAGACGGTAACGCCAAAGCCGGCCCCCAGCAGGCGGCGCACCATGGGATCGCCCATCAGGCCGGTGCCGAGGAACACCAGGCGCGGTAATGTCTGCATTTTTTTAGCTCCAGTTTTTGATAATTATCGCTAGATCAATTATTTTGCGGCCTAATACGCCTTTTAAATAAGAGAGCTACAATGTTGAGTATGCCGTATGACTTCAGATACGACAGTAAAACGTAACTAAAATGTAGAGAGAATATGCAAACCAAGACCATCATTGCGGCCGCCGCCGCTCTCCTGGCGATGCAATCCAGCTTCGCTGCAGACAAACTGATCGACTCCGTGTATGGCGAATACGGCAGTGCCTCCAAAATCCAGATGGTGCGCGTTGGCGTCACATCCAATTGGGATAAGCGCTGGTTCGAATCGAATGGCAAACAACTCAGCGGTTACTGGGATGCCAGCTTCGGCGCCTGGCGCGGCAAGCAATACCGCAACATCCCGGGCGAGCACCAGAACCTGGTAGACATTGGCTTCACCCCCGTGTTCCGCTGGGAAAACGCCAACAAAAAAGGCTTCTTCGTCGAAGGCGGCATCGGCGTGCACCTGCTGTCCAAGCTGTACGACAATAACGACGACAAGCTGTCCACCGCCTTCCAGTTCGGCGACCATATCGGCGTCGGCTATGTGTTCGACAATAAATGGGAAGTGACGGCCAAGGTGCAGCACTACTCGAATGGCGGCATCAAAAAGCCGAACAGCGGCGTGGACTACATCATGCTGAAAGCAGCCTACAACTTCTAAGTTCCAGGCACGAAAAAAAACCGCTGGCGCGAACCAGCGGTTTTTTTTCGCCTGCCGTCCTTACTCGGCGATATCGGCGCCCACATTGATGGCCGCATAAGCACGCTGCACGGCTTTCGCTTCCGCGCTATTGGTGCCATACAGCTCTTGCGCTGCCTGCAGCACTTTCAGACGGGCATTCGCATAGTTGGTGGAGGCGGTGAACTTGGTGGTCAGCGCTTTGAACCAGATGCGGTAAGCCTTGTCCAGACCGATGCCGGTCATGGCCAGCGGCGCCTTGGTCAGGTACTTGCTGTAGTACTCGCTGCTGCTGCTGGAGTTGGAGCCTTTGGCCAGGAAGTAGAACATGCGGTTGTTCGGGCCGCTGCTGTAATGCACGTTCAGGTTCTTGAGCGTGCTGCTCCAGGCGTCTGGGCTCTTGCCGTCCTTGCTCGGTTTCCACAACCAGCGCAGCGGCTGGCCGTTCTTCGCGATTTCCTTGCCGGTGGCCCAATCGTTGGCGCTCGGCCAAGGCAGGACATTACCGGTGCCGCCGGCGCGGGCATACGCTTCGGTGGCTTCGCCGTTGATGTCGGATGCCGACTCGTTCAGGCCGCCCGATTCGCCGCTATAGGTCAGGTTGGAGGTGGCGGCGGTCACGCCGTGGCCCATCTCGTGCGCAATCACATCGACGGAAGCGAGCGGATTGAACATGGAAGCGCCGTCACCGATGAACATGCACTTGCAGGAGTCCAGATAGTAAGCGTTCTCGTAGCCGGTATTGGTGTGAACGGCAATCGAGGTGGCCGTGTTGTTGCCGTTCAGCGAGAGCCAGCCCAGGACATTTTTCAGCATGTCGTAGGTGTTTTTCAGACCCCACATGGCGTCCACGGCTGCGGTCTGCCCATTCGCGTTGGTGGTGCTGCCACCCGGAATATAAGCCGCGCCATCGCCCCAGACATTGGTGGAGTTCGTGTAGATACTGCCTTGATTGGCGGTGTGGTTGGAATTGGTGATCGCCATGCCGCCGTAAGTGCCGCCGGTGCCGCGCGTGCTGTCGAGCAGCTTGTAGGTGCCGCCGGACAGCGTGGTTTCCAGCGGCACGGTGCCGCTGTACTGGCTCTTGCCGGTGCCGGCAACGCTCTGCATCATGTCCCACTGTTTCAGCACGGCGCCGTCACGGGCGCTGACGATGGTGTTGTAGAAGGCGGGCTTGCCGGCCTTGTCCATGCGCGTCTGCACCAGATAGGCCAGTTGGTAGCCTTCCACCACGTCTTCCAGATCGACCGCGTTCAGCTCTTCCTCGGATTTGCTCTCAACGCCAGTCACACGCACGGTCTTCACCAGCGGGAAGAGAATCAGCTCTGCGCTCGGTTTCACCACGTGCTCGCCAGTTGGCGCCACGCTGCGCACCACGCCGGCGATCGCTTCCTTGGAGGACAGCACAGGCGTCACGTCCAGACGCTTGCCGGCGATGGCATTGCGGCGCTCATCGATGGTTTCGCTCACGATATTGCCGCCGTCATCAGTCACCACTACCGACTCCGACTCAAAAATGCGCACGCCTTTGTAGGTATGGTTGAGGCGGGTAATCGCCGTGCCTTTAATGCCAGGATGCTGCTGGAGGATGGCGTAGCCGTGGTCGGCATCCAGGCCATGCTTGCTGCGCTCGCCGTTCAAGGTGCTGAGCAGGCGGGCATTTTCTTGAGGGGAAAAGACGGCTTTTTCAGCCATCAGATGATCGGAGGAAGCGGCGGCCTGGCCGGCGAGCACCAGAACGGCGGCAGCGATCAGAGTCTTGCGAAGTCCCATGTAATCTCCCTAGTTTGAAGTTTTATTCGGCCAGCGGCAGGCTGCCACCGGATGAACGAGACACTAGCGAGATCAGGATAGCGAAGTCAAAAAACTTGCCAAATGAGACAAAACAATAAACTGCTGTTTAATTTATAACAGCATCAAAAGAAGCGCAGAAAACGAAAAAGCCCGCTAGATCACTAGCGGGCTTTTTCTCTATAACTAGCCTGACGATAACCTACTTTCACACTGGTTGCAGCACTATCATCGGCGCAAAGTCGTTTCACGGTCCTGTTCGGGATGGGAAGGGGTGGGACCGACTTGCTATGGTCATCAGGCATAACTTGTACGAGCATCGCGTTACGTTCCGCGCTGCCCTGAATCTGGAAGCAGTATTATAAAGATTTTTGTAGCGATTGTCTATCAACAATAACGAGTACTTCGCTATAACCAATCAATGTTATAGGGACAAGCCGTACGGGCAATTAGTATCGGTTAGCTTAATGCATTACTGCACTTCCACACCCGACCTATCAACGTCCTGGTCTCGAACGACCCTTCAAGGAGCTCAAGGCTCCGGGAAATCTCATCTTAAGGCAAGTTTCCCGCTTAGATGCTTTCAGCGGTTATCTCTTCCGAACTTAGCTACCCGGCAATGCCACTGGCGTGACAACCGGTACACCAGAGGTTCGTCCACTCCGGTCCTCTCGTACTAGGAGCAGCCCCCTTCAAATTTCCAACGCCCACGGCAGATAGGGACCAAACTGTCTCACGACGTTTTAAACCCAGCTCACGTACCACTTTAAATGGCGAACAGCCATACCCTTGGGACCGGCTACAGCCCCAGGATGTGATGAGCCGACATCGAGGTGCCAAACTCCCCCGTCGATATGAACTCTTGGGAGGAATCAGCCTGTTATCCCCAGAGTACCTTTTATCCGTTGAGCGATGGCCCTTCCATACAGAACCACCGGATCACTATGTCCTACTTTCGTACCTGCTCGACTTGTCGGTCTCGCAGTTAAGCACGCTTATGCCATTGCACTATTAGCACGATGTCCGACCGTACCTAGCGTACCTTCGAACTCCTCCGTTACACTTTAGGAGGAGACCGCCCCAGTCAAACTGCCTACCATGCACTGTCCCCGATCCGGATCACGGACCAAGGTTAGAACCTCAAACAAACCAGGGTGGTATTTCAAGAATGGCTCCACGAGAACTGGCGTCCCCGCTTCAAAGCCTCCCACCTATCCTACACAGATTGGTTCAAAGTCCAATGCAAAGCTACAGTAAAGGTTCATGGGGTCTTTCCGTCTAGCCGCGGGTAGATTGCATCATCACAAACACTTCAACTTCGCTGAGTCTCGGGAGGAGACAGTGTGGCCATCGTTACGCCATTCGTGCAGGTCGGAACTTACCCGACAAGGAATTTCGCTACCTTAGGACCGTTATAGTTACGGCCGCCGTTTACTGGGACTTCAATCAAGAGCTTGCACCCCATCATTTAATCTTCCAGCACCGGGCAGGCGTCACACCCTATACGTCCACTTTCGTGTTTGCAGAGTGCTGTGTTTTTATTAAACAGTCGCAGCCACCAGTTTATTGCAACCTTTTCGCCCTTCCACAGTAAAGTGGTCAAGCTACCGAGGCGTACCTTTTCCCGAAGTTACGGTACCAATTTGCCGAGTTCCTTCTCCCGAGTTCTCTCAAGCGCCTTAGAATACTCATCTCGCCCACCTGTGTCGGTTTGCGGTACGGTCTCGTATGACTGAAGCTTAGAGGCTTTTCTTGGAACCACTTCCGATTGCTTCATGCACAAGTGCACTCGTCCCAGTCCCTTGAATTACGTGCCCGGATTTGCCTAAGCACCTTCTATGAACCAGAAACTGACTATTCCAACAGTCAGACAACCTTCCGCGATCCGTCCCCCCATCGCATCATACGACGGTGCAGGAATATTAACCTGCTTCCCATCAGCTACGCATCTCTGCCTCGCCTTAGGGGCCGACTCACCCTGCTCCGATGAACGTTGAACAGGAAACCTTGGGCTTACGGCGTGGAGGCTTTTCACCCCCATTATCGCTACTCATGTCAGCATTCGCACTTCTGATACCTCCAGCATCCTTTACAAGACACCTTCGCAGGCTTACAGAACGCTCTCCTACCATATCCTTACGGATATCCGCAGCTTCGGTGACTGGCTTAGCCCCGTTACATCTTCCGCGCAGGACGACTCGATCAGTGAGCTATTACGCTTTCTTTAAATGATGGCTGCTTCTAAGCCAACATCCTGACTGTTTTAGCCTTCCCACTTCGTTTTCCACTTAGCCAATCTTTGGGACCTTAGCTGGCGGTCTGGGTTGTTTCCCTCTTGACACCGGACGTTAGCACCCGATGTCTGTCTCCCAAGCTCGCACTCACCGGTATTCGGAGTTTGCAATGGTTTGGTAAGTCGCGATGACCCCCTAGCCATAACAGTGCTCTACCCCCGGTGGTGATACTTGAGGCACTACCTAAATAGTTTTCGGAGAGAACCAGCTATTTCCAAGTTTGTTTAGCCTTTCACCCCTACCCACAGCTCATCCCCTAATTTTTCAACATTAGTGGGTTCGGTCCTCCAGTGCGTGTTACCGCACCTTCAACCTGGCCATGGGTAGATCACTTGGTTTCGGGTCTACACCCAGCGACTAGCGCCCTGTTCGGACTCGATTTCTCTACGGCTCCCCTATTTGGTTAACCTCGCCACTGAATGTAAGTCGCTGACCCATTATACAAAAGGTACGCAGTCACCCCACAAGGAGGCTCCTACTGTTTGTATGCACACGGTTTCAGGATCTATTTCACTCCCCTCCCGGGGTTCTTTTCGCCTTTCCCTCACGGTACTGGTTCACTATCGGTCGATTACGAGTATTTAGCCTTGGAGGATGGTCCCCCCATCTTCAGACAGGATTTCTCGTGTCCCGCCCTACTTGTCGCACGCTTAGTACCACCGGTCTGATTTCGTGTACGGGGCTATCACCCGCTATGGCTGCCATTTCCAGAGCATTCCACTATCAGTCCGACTATCACGTGCAGGCTCTTCCCATTTCGCTCGCCACTACTTTGGGAATCTCGGTTGATTTCTTTTCCTGCAGCTACTTAGATGTTTCAGTTCGCCGCGTTCGCTTCGTACACCTATGTATTCAGTGTACGATGACCTAAAAGGCCGGGTTTCCCCATTCGGAAATCTTCGGATCAAAGCTTGTTTGTCAGCTCCCCGAAGCTTATCGCAGACTTCTACGTCCTTCATCGCCTGTAATCGCCAAGGCATCCGCCATGTGCACTTATTCACTTGTCCCTATAACATTGATTCCTTGCGACTAACAAAGAACCGTTATAAGTCAAGAAGTACTACGTTGTTACATTTGTTGATTTGCAATCACTACCCATCGAATCAGTTCCCCAATTCGATAAATAATAAATCTTTACTTTACTTCTTCCAGATTGTTAAAGAACGAAACTCACTTAGTCTCTAAAAGACCAAACCTAAACATCACTGTGCTTACGTTTGAGCTTTTGGTGGAGGATGACGGGATCGAACCGACGACCCCCTGCTTGCAAAGCAGGTGCTCTCCCAGCTGAGCTAATCCCCCGTTGACTGCTTGGTGGGTCTGGTTGGGCTCGAACCAACGACCCCCGCGTTATCAACACGGTGCTCTAACCAGCTGAGCTACAGACCCGCGCTCGTTTCTCTTTACTTCATAACAGTCGATAAGTGTGAGCGTTTGGCTTTGCGCCATACTCTAGAAAGGAGGTGATCCAGCCGCACCTTCCGATACGGCTACCTTGTTACGACTTCACCCCAGTCACGAATCCTACCGTGGTAAGCGCCCTCCTTGCGGTTAAGCTACCTACTTCTGGTAAAACCCGCTCCCATGGTGTGACGGGCGGTGTGTACAAGACCCGGGAACGTATTCACCGCGACATGCTGATCCGCGATTACTAGCGATTCCAACTTCATGCAGTCGAGTTGCAGACTACAATCCGGACTACGATACACTTTCTGGGATTAGCTCCCCCTCGCGGGTTGGCGGCCCTCTGTATGTACCATTGTATGACGTGTGAAGCCCTACCCATAAGGGCCATGAGGACTTGACGTCATCCCCACCTTCCTCCGGTTTGTCACCGGCAGTCTCATTAGAGTGCTCTTTCGTAGCAACTAATGACAAGGGTTGCGCTCGTTGCGGGACTTAACCCAACATCTCACGACACGAGCTGACGACAGCCATGCAGCACCTGTGTGCAGGTTCTCTTTCGAGCACTCCTCAATCTCTCGAGGATTCCTGCCATGTCAAGGGTAGGTAAGGTTTTTCGCGTTGCATCGAATTAATCCACATCATCCACCGCTTGTGCGGGTCCCCGTCAATTCCTTTGAGTTTTAATCTTGCGACCGTACTCCCCAGGCGGTCTACTTCACGCGTTAGCTGCGTTACCAAGTCAATTAAGACCCGACAACTAGTAGACATCGTTTAGGGCGTGGACTACCAGGGTATCTAATCCTGTTTGCTCCCCACGCTTTCGTGCATGAGCGTCAGTTTTGACCCAGGGGGCTGCCTTCGCCATCGGTGTTCCTCCACATCTCTACGCATTTCACTGCTACACGTGGAATTCTACCCCCCTCTGCCAAACTCTAGCCTTACAGTCTCCATCGCCATTCCCAGGTTAAGCCCGGGGATTTCACGACAGACTTATAAAACCGCCTGCGCACGCTTTACGCCCAGTAATTCCGATTAACGCTTGCACCCTACGTATTACCGCGGCTGCTGGCACGTAGTTAGCCGGTGCTTATTCTTCAGGTACCGTCATTAGAAGTGGATATTAGCCACTCCCGTTTCTTCCCTGACAAAAGAGCTTTACAACCCGAAGGCCTTCTTCACTCACGCGGCATTGCTGGATCAGGGTTGCCCCCATTGTCCAAAATTCCCCACTGCTGCCTCCCGTAGGAGTCTGGGCCGTGTCTCAGTCCCAGTGTGGCTGGTCGTCCTCTCAGACCAGCTACTGATCGTTGCCTTGGTGAGCCTTTACCTCACCAACTAGCTAATCAGATATCGGCCGCTCCAGGAGCATGAGGTCTTGCGAGCCCCCACTTTCATCCATAGATCGTATGCGGTATTAGCGTAACTTTCGCTACGTTATCCCCCACTCTTGGGTACGTTCCGATATATTACTCACCCGTTCGCCACTCGTCAGCGGAGCAAGCTCCCTGTTACCGTTCGACTTGCATGTGTAAAGCATGCCGCCAGCGTTCAATCTGAGCCAGGATCAAACTCTTCAGTTTAATCTCTGTTGTCCGGCATTGCTGCCGGGGTCACTCACTCAAAATACTGACGATCCCTTCTTACGAAGGTCACGTTTAATATATTTGCATGAGCGTTTGAATCTATTATTTGAGCTTCAAGACCGAAGTCTTGGGCACATCATCAAACGCCCACACTTATCGACTGTTAATTTTTAAAGAACCGCTGCATCGAGACAAAGCGTTGTGTTTGTCAGCAGCAGAGAAGCGAGATTATCTAGTATTTCCGATGAACCGTCAAGCTTCTTGTTTTTTCTTCCTTGCTTCGCTGCTTGCGCTGCGTTGCGAGGGACAGAACTATAGCAAAGGGCAGGTTACTTTGCAAGTGCAATTCACATTTATGGCTGAAAGTGACTGCACTGCTCATATGACTAAGGATAATTATGCAAAGCAGATTTATCGCTGGTGCGCTCTCATCGGCAAACCCACGGTTTCCTCGAAAAATGTGGATGAAGATAATGACCCTACTTTTGGCTTTACCGCCGGCTACCAGGTTAATAAGAACCTAGGGGTGGAAGTTTTCACGCGCTCGCTAAGCTTCCGCATATTTGACGGACTGGCGGACGACTCAAGCTACTACCCAGACAGGTGTTTCGGTTCTGGGTGCAGTGCCATTGAATAAACAATTCAGCACTTATGACCGCACAGGCGTTGGCCTCGCTACGATGAAATCGGCGCGGGTATCGAAAAGAGATTACAAGGAAACCGATCCGTCCATTGGAAATTCAAATTCTAAAACGAAAAAAGCCCCGACTGCAAACGCAGCCGGGGCTTTCTCTTTATAACTAGCCTGACGATAACCTACTTTCACACTGGTTGCAGCACTATCATCGGCGCAAAGTCGTTTCACGGTCCTGTTCGGGATGGGAAGGGGTGGGACCGACTTGCTATGGTCATCAGGCATAACTTGTACGAGTGCCGCGTATTCTCGCGTCACTCTGAATCTGGAAGAAGTTAGTTTTGGGTACTCATCTCGAGTAAATGATAACCGTCAAGGTTATAGGGACAAGCCGTACGGGCAATTAGTATCGGTTAGCTTAATGCATTACTGCACTTCCACACCCGACCTATCAACGTCCTGGTCTCGAACGACCCTTCAAGGAGCTCAAGGCTCCGGGAAATCTCATCTTAAGGCAAGTTTCCCGCTTAGATGCTTTCAGCGGTTATCTCTTCCGAACTTAGCTACCCGGCAATGCCACTGGCGTGACAACCGGTACACCAGAGGTTCGTCCACTCCGGTCCTCTCGTACTAGGAGCAGCCCCCTTCAAATTTCCAACGCCCACGGCAGATAGGGACCAAACTGTCTCACGACGTTTTAAACCCAGCTCACGTACCACTTTAAATGGCGAACAGCCATACCCTTGGGACCGGCTACAGCCCCAGGATGTGATGAGCCGACATCGAGGTGCCAAACTCCCCCGTCGATATGAACTCTTGGGAGGAATCAGCCTGTTATCCCCAGAGTACCTTTTATCCGTTGAGCGATGGCCCTTCCATACAGAACCACCGGATCACTATGTCCTACTTTCGTACCTGCTCGACTTGTCGGTCTCGCAGTTAAGCACGCTTATGCCATTGCACTATTAGCACGATGTCCGACCGTACCTAGCGTACCTTCGAACTCCTCCGTTACACTTTAGGAGGAGACCGCCCCAGTCAAACTGCCTACCATGCACTGTCCCCGATCCGGATTACGGACCAAGGTTAGAACCTCAAACAAACCAGGGTGGTATTTCAAGGATGGCTCCACGAGAACTGGCGTCCCCGCTTCAAAGCCTCCCACCTATCCTACACAGATTGGTTCAAAGTCCAATGCAAAGCTACAGTAAAGGTTCATGGGGTCTTTCCGTCTAGCCGCGGGTAGATTGCATCATCACAAACACTTCAACTTCGCTGAGTCTCGGGAGGAGACAGTGTGGCCATCGTTACGCCATTCGTGCAGGTCGGAACTTACCCGACAAGGAATTTCGCTACCTTAGGACCGTTATAGTTACGGCCGCCGTTTACTGGGACTTCAATCAAGAGCTTGCACCCCATCATTTAATCTTCCAGCACCGGGCAGGCGTCACACCCTATACGTCCACTTTCGTGTTTGCAGAGTGCTGTGTTTTTATTAAACAGTCGCAGCCACCAGTTTATTGCAACCTTTTCGCCCTTCCACAGTAAAGTGGTCAAGCTACCGAGGCGTACCTTTTCCCGAAGTTACGGTACCAATTTGCCGAGTTCCTTCTCCCGAGTTCTCTCAAGCGCCTTAGAATACTCATCTCGCCCACCTGTGTCGGTTTGCGGTACGGTCTCGTATGACTGAAGCTTAGAGGCTTTTCTTGGAACCACTTCCGATTGCTTCATGCACAAGTGCACTCGTCCCAGTCCCTTGAATTACGTGCCCGGATTTGCCTAAGCACCTTCTATGAACCAGAAACTGACTATTCCAACAGTCAGACAACCTTCCGCGATCCGTCCCCCCATCGCATCATACGACGGTGCAGGAATATTAACCTGCTTCCCATCAGCTACGCATCTCTGCCTCGCCTTAGGGGCCGACTCACCCTGCTCCGATGAACGTTGAACAGGAAACCTTGGGCTTACGGCGTGGAGGCTTTTCACCCCCATTATCGCTACTCATGTCAGCATTCGCACTTCTGATACCTCCAGCATCCTTTACAAGACACCTTCGCAGGCTTACAGAACGCTCTCCTACCATATCCTTACGGATATCCGCAGCTTCGGTGACTGGCTTAGCCCCGTTACATCTTCCGCGCAGGACGACTCGATCAGTGAGCTATTACGCTTTCTTTAAATGATGGCTGCTTCTAAGCCAACATCCTGACTGTTTTAGCCTTCCCACTTCGTTTTCCACTTAGCCAATCTTTGGGACCTTAGCTGGCGGTCTGGGTTGTTTCCCTCTTGACACCGGACGTTAGCACCCGATGTCTGTCTCCCAAGCTCGCACTCACCGGTATTCGGAGTTTGCAATGGTTTGGTAAGTCGCGATGACCCCCTAGCCATAACAGTGCTCTACCCCCGGTGGTGATACTTGAGGCACTACCTAAATAGTTTTCGGAGAGAACCAGCTATTTCCAAGTTTGTTTAGCCTTTCACCCCTACCCACAGCTCATCCCCTAATTTTTCAACATTAGTGGGTTCGGTCCTCCAGTGCGTGTTACCGCACCTTCAACCTGGCCATGGGTAGATCACTTGGTTTCGGGTCTACACCCAGCGACTAGCGCCCTGTTCGGACTCGATTTCTCTACGGCTCCCCTATTTGGTTAACCTCGCCACTGAATGTAAGTCGCTGACCCATTATACAAAAGGTACGCAGTCACCCCACAAGGAGGCTCCTACTGTTTGTATGCACACGGTTTCAGGATCTATTTCACTCCCCTCCCGGGGTTCTTTTCGCCTTTCCCTCACGGTACTGGTTCACTATCGGTCGATTACGAGTATTTAGCCTTGGAGGATGGTCCCCCCATCTTCAGACAGGATTTCTCGTGTCCCGCCCTACTTGTCGCACGCTTAGTACCACCGGTCTGATTTCGTGTACGGGGCTATCACCCGCTATGGCTGCCATTTCCAGAGCATTCCACTATCAGTCCGACTATCACGTGCAGGCTCTTCCCATTTCGCTCGCCACTACTTTGGGAATCTCGGTTGATTTCTTTTCCTGCAGCTACTTAGATGTTTCAGTTCGCCGCGTTCGCTTCGTACACCTATGTATTCAGTGTACGATGACCTAAAAGGCCGGGTTTCCCCATTCGGAAATCTTCGGATCAAGGCTTGTTTGTCAGCTCCCCGAAGCTTATCGCAGACTTCTACGTCCTTCATCGCCTGTAATCGCCAAGGCATCCGCCATGTGCACTTATTCACTTGTCCCTATAACGTTGACGGCTATAGGTTAAGCATTTACTACTGTGTTTGATGAGTTTTTGTATGCGTTCCTTTCGGAACACTACCCTAAGTGTATATCTTGCGATATACGCTTAATAAAACTTTACTTCTTCCAGATTGTTAAAGAACGAAACTCACTTAGTCTCTAAAAGACCAAACCTAAACACGCATGCTTACGTTTGAGCTTTTGGTGGAGGATGACGGGATCGAACCGACGACCCCCTGCTTGCAAAGCAGGTGCTCTCCCAGCTGAGCTAATCCCCCATTGACTTCTTGGTGGGTCTGGTTGGGCTCGAACCAACGACCCCCGCGTTATCAACACGGTGCTCTAACCAGCTGAGCTACAGACCCGCGCTCGTTTCTCTTTACTTCATAACAGCCGATAAGTGTGAGCGTTTGGCTTTGCGCCATACTCTAGAAAGGAGGTGATCCAGCCGCACCTTCCGATACGGCTACCTTGTTACGACTTCACCCCAGTCACGAATCCTACCGTGGTAAGCGCCCTCCTTACGGTTAAGCTACCTACTTCTGGTAAAACCCGCTCCCATGGTGTGACGGGCGGTGTGTACAAGACCCGGGAACGTATTCACCGCGACATGCTGATCCGCGATTACTAGCGATTCCAACTTCATGCAGTCGAGTTGCAGACTACAATCCGGACTACGATACACTTTCTGGGATTAGCTCCCCCTCGCGGGTTGGCGGCCCTCTGTATGTACCATTGTATGACGTGTGAAGCCCTACCCATAAGGGCCATGAGGACTTGACGTCATCCCCACCTTCCTCCGGTTTGTCACCGGCAGTCTCATTAGAGTGCTCTTTCGTAGCAACTAATGACAAGGGTTGCGCTCGTTGCGGGACTTAACCCAACATCTCACGACACGAGCTGACGACAGCCATGCAGCACCTGTGTGCAGGTTCTCTTTCGAGCACTCCCCGATCTCTCAAGGATTCCTGCCATGTCAAGGGTAGGTAAGGTTTTTCGCGTTGCATCGAATTAATCCACATCATCCACCGCTTGTGCGGGTCCCCGTCAATTCCTTTGAGTTTTAATCTTGCGACCGTACTCCCCAGGCGGTCTACTTCACGCGTTAGCTGCGTTACCAAGTCAATTAAGACCCGACAACTAGTAGACATCGTTTAGGGCGTGGACTACCAGGGTATCTAATCCTGTTTGCTCCCCACGCTTTCGTGCATGAGCGTCAGTTTTGACCCAGGGGGCTGCCTTCGCCATCGGTGTTCCTCCACATCTCTACGCATTTCACTGCTACACGTGGAATTCTACCCCCCTCTGCCAAACTCTAGCCTTACAGTCTCCATCGCCATTCCCAGGTTAAGCCCGGGGATTTCACGACAGACTTATAAAACCGCCTGCGCACGCTTTACGCCCAGTAATTCCGATTAACGCTTGCACCCTACGTATTACCGCGGCTGCTGGCACGTAGTTAGCCGGTGCTTATTCTTCAGGTACCGTCATTAGAAATGGATATTAGCCACTCCCGTTTCTTCCCTGACAAAAGAGCTTTACAACCCGAAGGCCTTCTTCACTCACGCGGCATTGCTGGATCAGGGTTGCCCCCATTGTCCAAAATTCCCCACTGCTGCCTCCCGTAGGAGTCTGGGCCGTGTCTCAGTCCCAGTGTGGCTGGTCGTCCTCTCAGACCAGCTACTGATCGTTGCCTTGGTGAGCCTTTACCTCACCAACTAGCTAATCAGATATCGGCCGCTCCAGGAGCATGAGGTCTTGCGAGCCCCCACTTTCATCCTTGGATCGTATGCGGTATTAGCGTAACTTTCGCTACGTTATCCCCCACTCTTGGGTACGTTCCGATATATTACTCACCCGTTCGCCACTCGTCAGCGGAGCAAGCTCCCTGTTACCGTTCGACTTGCATGTGTAAAGCATGCCGCCAGCGTTCAATCTGAGCCAGGATCAAACTCTTCAGTTTAATCTCTGTTGTCCGGCATTGCTGCCGGGGTCACTCACTCAAAATACTGACGATCCCTTCTTGCGAAGGTCACGTTTAATATATTTGCATGAGCGTTTGAATCTATTATTTGAGCTTCAAGACCGAAGTCTTGGGCACATCATCAAACGCCCACACTTATCGACTGTTAATTTTTAAAGAACCGCTGCATCGAGACAAAGCGTTGTGTTTGTCAGCAGCAGAGAAGCGAGATTGTCTAGTGTTTCAGACGTTTCGTCAAGCTTCCTGTTTTTCTTACTTCGCTTCGCTGCTTGCGCTGCGTTGCGAGGGACAGAACTATAGCAAACGCCCCAAGCCTTTGCAAGGCCTTAGAATGCGAAGTTGCCGCATTAAGGATTGCCATGACCCATACACTTCGCCGGATTGCCTTTGTCGGCGCTTGCGCTACCCTCCCCTTGGCTGCAGCGGCCCAGGAGGAGGCGTCGGCGGATGTCGTGGTGGTCAGCGGCAGCCGCGCCGAACATATGAGTTTCAGCCTGCCGGCAGCTATCGACGTTATTGATGCGGCGCGTATTAAAGAGGGCCAGCTGCGGGTGAATGTTTCCGAGTCCCTGATGTCCGTACCGGGCCTGACGGCACTCAACCGACAGAACTATGCTCAGGATCTGCAACTCTCATCGCGCGGCTTCGGTGCGCGCTCGGCTTTTGGCGTGCGCGGCGTACGCTTGATCGCGGACGGGATTCCTGCCTCAATGCCGGATGGGCAAGGCCAGGCCGCCAGCTTTAATCTGGACCGGGCGCAGCGCATCGAGGTGCTGCGCGGTCCCTACTCTGCTTTATATGGCAACCATGCCGGCGGCGTCATTCAACTTTTCACGGCGGATGGCAAGGGCGCCCCCTCCATCGAATTCTCTCTTATGGGCGGCAGCGACGGCATGCGCAAAACCGACATCGGCGCCCAGGGCGAAAGTGTCGGCCTTGGCTATGTGCTCGACGCGTCCCGCTTCGACACCAACGGCTACCGCGCCCATAGCGCGGCACGGCGCGAACAGCAATACGCCAAGCTCACCATGGCTCCGGCCAAGGATGGCAAGCTGACTATCGTGGCAAGTGGCTTGCAGCAGCATGGCACGCAAGATCCGCTGGGCGTGCAATGGGCCAGCTTTTTACGCGACCAACGGGCGGGGGAGGCCGATCCATCCGACAGCGCCCTGCCCCAGCGCAGCTATGCGGAGCGCTATAACACCCGCAAAAGCCTGGACCACTATCAGCTTGGCGCGCAGTATGAACAGCGCATCGGCGAAGACAGGCTGCTTGCCTCTATCTATGGAGGCAACCGCCGCGTCATCCAGTTTCAGGCCTTCTCGCGCGCTTTTCAGGCGCCGGTCAGCCATTCAGGCGGCGTTGTCGACTTCAAGCGCGATTTTTACGGCGTGGCTCTGAGCTGGCAGCATGTGCAGACGCTGGCCGATGGCCGCTTACGCACGGTGCTGGGCGTGGAGCTGGACCGTTCAAGCGATGCGCGAACGGGATATGAGAATTTCGCCGGTGCCCAGACAGGTGTGCGGGGTGCCCTGCGGCGTGACGAAACCGATACCGTTTCCAGCCTCGATCCATATATACAGGCGGAATGGCAGCGCGGCCGCTGGCTATGGAGTGCGGGACTGCGCCATAGCCGTGTCAGGATCGGTGTGGACGACCACTTCCTTAGCAACGGCAACGACGGCGGACAACTGATCTACCGCCGCAGCACGCCGACGCTCGGACTTCTCTATAAGCTGACGCCTGCCCTCAATCTTTATGCCAGCGCAGCGCGCAGCTTCGAGACGCCAACGCTGAATGAACTCTTTTACTCCGGCACGGGCGGCGGCTTCAATTACCGTCTACGGGCGGCGCACAGCACGCATGCGGAACTGGGCCTGAAGGCCTTGCTGGGCAAGGAGGCGCGCATCGATGCCGCTCTGTTCCAGGTCCGGACGTACGATGAGCTGGCGGTCAATGCCGCCAGCGGCGGGCGTACCAGCTACCGCAATGCCAGCCAGACCTTGCGCCGAGGCGCGGAGATTTCCTTATCGGCGGCGTGGGCGCATGGTTTCAACGGCAGGCTGGCCTTGAGCGCCCTGCATGCCGTCTACGCCCAGGCTTTTGGCAATGTCCCGCAAGGTAGCCGCCTGCCGGGCGTGGCCAGCGGCCAGGCATATGCCGAGCTGGCGTGGCAGGCCGATGCCGGCCGCTTCGGTGCGGCGCTGGAAGCCTACTCCAGCTCAAAGCTCTATGTGGAAGACAGTAACAGCGAACGCCCGGCACCGGGCTATGCGCTGGCAAACCTGCGGCTGACGGCGGCGCAACGCATCGGCGGCTGGCGCCTGAAGCAATTCATCCGCCTGAACAATCTGTTCGACCGTCGCTACGTCGGCTCGATCATCGTTGCTGACGCCAACAAGCGCTATTACGAAGCCGCGCCGCAGCGGAACTGGGCTGCGGGCGCCAGCGTCCAGCTGCAGTTCTAGCGCTGCAAATGAAAACCGGCGCCACGGTGGGCGCCGGTTGCCACGCAAGACGAGAACAGCTTAGTAGGTGTTCAGCGCCTTGGAGAACTTGATCAGCCACAGACGTGCCGGACGTTCGCGGTCATCGCCACGCGCCACGCGGATGGTGTTGGCGGCATTGCAGCCGGCCGCGCTGCTGGTGATGATGGTACCGTTGGCGTCGATATTGCACTTGGTGACATCGGCATCGGCCACGATTTCGCCAGCTGGCGTGAAGATTTTGGTTTTCATGCCAAAGTCGTTATCGTTGGCCAGCGCCAGCGTGGAGCCGTCGACAATGGTCAGGCCTTCCGCCTTCTCGGCCAGCCAGCCGATCGCATTCAGATCCAGCAGCAGGGTTTTCTTCAAAGGCACGACCTTGCTCCAGTCGGCGCCATTCACCGGCGCGCCGCCCATGCTGCTCTTTTCCAGATCGGAGCTGTCGGCGTTGAAGGGCTTGGCGTTGATGTCGGTCGCATCGGCGATTTCCACCAGCATCAGCTTATTGAATACCTTGCCGTTTGGCGCCGCACCCTGCTCGATCACGATGAACTTGCCATTGCCCAGGGCAACCATATCACCCAGTTTGGCGTTGCCGGTGCGGCCGTCCAGGTATTCGGCGCCGTTCAGCGGATAGGCATACATCTTGGTTGCCGTGCCACTGACTGGATCGAACTCTATCCAGCGGGTGAAGCGGGCAAAGCGTTCCACCTGCTCGCTCTTGCCGGTGACGCTATATGGCGTGCTGCCATCGGTCAGAGGACTTTGCAGGAAGGCGTGCAGTTTGTCGGTGACGGTATCCAGCGCCATGCCTTCCACGCCGCGATTGGCGCGGCGCTTGCCGAAGATGGCCGGCAAGCCGCTGCCCGGGGCGTATTTGTTCAGGATGACGCCGGTGGCGGCATCGATTTTCACGATGAAGGGGCCATACTCGTCGGAGACCCACAGCGCATTGCGTTTCTTATCCAGTGCAACGGCTTCGCTGTCGATGCCGTTGGCATTGAAGACGGCTTTGCCGTTGGCGTCGAACTTCATCGCATCCATTACCGGGATTTCGGCCGAGTTGCCCAGCGACCCGGCAGGAATCGGCAAGCCGCTGCTGTTGGTGGCCGCCGAAGCCTTGATCGGCATATTCGAAGTCAGCACAGCACCATTCTTGCCGACAGTGATGATGCCGATGGAAGGCGTAAAGCTCGGCGATGGGAAGATTTTGCTGCCCATGGTGCCACTGCCGGTCAAAGCCGGCACGTTCGGGCCGTCGCCGTTCGGGCCGCGGTCGGTCAGGCCGTAAAACTCCAGATCGCCATTGGCATTGGTGCCCTTGAAGGCCAGCGCGGAACCGTAGGACGGCAGGAAGCCGAGCGGGAACTCTTCCTTCACCTTGGCATTGCTGCCTTCGTAAGGAACATAGAAGCTGTTCGCAGCCTGGATCTGGTAGCGGGTAACGCTGACGCTCACATTATTCTGGGTGAAGCTTTCATTCACCGGCGCACCGGTCTTGGAGGCCAGCGTGTCCTCGAAATGCTCGCGGACCAGGGCGCGGCGATCATCGTCCACGCTGCGTCCCGCATATTTCGAGCCGGCTGCAGCCAGGTTCGCGGCGAGAGCGCTGTGGAAGGCGGCATTGGCTGCGCCAAAGTCCAGGCTCTTGCCGGCCAGCGCGGTTTTCACATCGGCGGTGATCTTGATGCCGTTGGAGGGATCATTGTCCTCGTCCAGCAGCTGCAAGGCCAGCAGGCGGTTGACCACCTTGGCATCCTTCACGTCGGTGCTGGCTGCCAGTTGCAGCGGCGTGATGGTGGCGGCGCAAGGCGCGCTGCCAAGGGCGATGCCGCCGATGCTGAAACTGACTGTGTCGCCTTGGGCGCAGCTGAACTCCCCTTTGGCGCCGGTGCTGGCGCGGGCAGCAGTGCCGGCCACGTAGTCGAGCCCCTCCACAGCGCCGTCGAGGAAAACGCCGCTCAGCTGCGGTTTGACCGGCGCAACAACAGGCGTATCGTCACTGCTGCTGCCGCAGGCGGCCAATAAGGTCGCGGCAATCGCAAATACGGTGAGCTGGGGGAGTTTCATGCGGACCTCATCAGATTGTTAAACTGAAAAGACCGCAGTGTATAGATCGCCTGTGACAGGACGATGACAGCGGGCGCCTAGGCGCCCGCCGCAAGCTTACTGATTCAGCTTTTTCAGCACCACGTTGGCAACCGAACGGCCCAGCAGCAGGCCGTCCTCATTGTCGTGCCGATAGTGGATGCCGCCATACATGCGCGAAGTTGCCGCTTCCACCGCCATGGCGTCGACACTGCCCGCTTCCTGCGGGAAGACCGCGCCCAGGATGCGCGCACCGGCACCGCTGAAGGCAGCATGGCCCGATACATAGGATGGGAAAGGCGGGGTCAGGATCGCCGGTTTCAGCTCCACGCCCAGCACGGTTTTCGCCATTGTCACGGGACGCGCAGTCCAGAAGTGGTACTTGGCTTCCCATGTGGCGATAAAGGTGTCAGCCAGCGCCACGTTCAGCATGGCGAACAGGCGGGCGGTCTTCCCCTCGTCCAGCTTGTGCTTGCGCACCAGATCCTGGCCGATCTGGTTCCAGTGGCCGGGCGGCGTGACGCTGCCACTGCCATCCACCCAGAATTTGGCGATGCGCAGCTGTTCGGGCGTCAGGTTCTTCTGGACCTCCACCACTTCCTGCAAATCCTTGAGGAAGCGTTCGGAACCAAAGGCCGGTGGCGTCGGGCGCAACTGGCCTGGGTTTTCCAGCACCCAGGTTTTCCAGCCAGGGGCGAAAGGCTCGTCCGGCGGATAGTAGAAATAGGGCGGGGTCGGCACCCAGGCGCCGGGGCCATAGTAGCGGCCTTCGCCATACCATTGCAGACGCACGCCGTTCCAGCCCCGCGCCGCGCCATCGGACTCGCCGCGCGCAATCACCCGCTGCGCCACTTCACTGCCGATGGCCAGCCCTTTGGCCGCCTGCTGCGGCGTGATGCCGGACTGTTTCAGCACCGCCGCGAGGACGCGGTCGAAGCCATGCTCCTCCGCCGTGAACCAGTAAGCCAGCACCTTGCTGGCAGCGGTGGACACGGCCACCTTGCGGCTGTTCTCATCCGGCGCCAGCTGCCAGGCATCGTGCATGGCCACATGGGTCAGGGCCAGGCCGCGCGCCGAACGGGTGGGCGAGCCTTTGTGCTTGACGATCATGTCCAGCGTCAGCGTGGTCCAGGGCAGGGTCAAGGGCTCGTTCTGCCAGGCCTTGACCATACGCGCAGCCTCCTTCTCGGCCACTTCCGAAGTGCCGAAAATGGCGGGATCGTATGCCGCCGCCGCCGCGCCGCCCGCTTCAGCCGGCAGGATGGTAGCGGCAGGGGCGGCCAGCGCCAGCCTCATGCCGCCGCAGACCAATACCAGGGCAGCGACGCACAGGCCGGCCTGCATCCGTTTTACGCTCGCACTCATTTCGCGCCTCCCGCATTCTTTTGCAGGGTTGCAGCCATGGCGCTACGGCCCGAGCGCCGGGCAATGTCCAGCGGCGACACACCTTCGGCCGGCAGCGTGGGCGAGGCACCTTGCGCCAGCAGCAGGTCGACCAACGCTTCCTTGCCGCTATAAATGGCGGCGGTCAGCGCGGTTTCCCCTTGTTTCGAGACAGTGTTGACCGCCGCGCCGCTCTGCAGCAGCAGACGCACCGCATCGGTCTGGCCAAAATAGGCGGCGGCGATCAGGGGCGTGGTGCCATACCAGTCGGCGGCGTTCACATTGGCGCCCTGCTCCAGCAGTTTCTTCATCAGGGAAACATGGCCCTGGGCGGCGGCATTGTGCAAGGCCGTTACCTGGCGTAGCGGGTCGGTGGCGTTGACGCCGACGCCCGCCTGCAGCAGCAGGCCAACAACATTGGCATCGCCTTGCGCCGCAAACTGCACCAGGCGGGCCGGTGTCGCGTCCAGCCCCATGGCCGCTAAACGCTGCGATGGGCTGGGATTATCCGCTGCCTGTACGGGTAGGATTGAGAGGGAGGCGGCCAATACGGTCACGGCCGATGGCAGCAAGGTTTTCAGGCATTTAAGGGTCTGCATATTTCTCGCTTCTTCACTGGGATAAAAAGTGCTGCCTACTGCTGTCTGGCTTGCTGCATACGCTCGATGGCTGGGGTCAGTCGCTGTTGGGTGTCGCGCAGCTTGTCTTGCAAGGACTGCGCCCTGCTGGCGGGGCCGGGCGCCAGCAGGTGATCGATCACGGTGCGCAGAACGGAAACGGATTGCGCACCTTCGAATTTGTAGCCGCCGATATAGAAGGTAGGCGTGGCCTGTACCTTGAGTGCATTGGCTTCCACCACGTCGGCGCGGATGCGGGCGGCATCGGCATGGCCTGCCAGCGCCGCATCGAAGCGCGCCATGTCCAGACCCAGTTCACGGGCGACGGAGTCGGCCGTCCCCAGCTCGCCCAAGCGGCTCTGGCGGGTGAACAAGGCATCATGCATTTCCCAGAATTTGCCCTGCTCTCCCGCCGCCAGCGCCGCTTCATGCGGCAGCCAGGCGGCGCTGTCCGTGCCCAAGGGGTAATGCTTGAACACGATATTGACCTTGCCAGGATAGGCCGAAAGAATCTGCTCCAGCGTATTGCGCGTTTCAGCGCAATAGGGGCAGGCAAAGGCGGAAAAAACCAGGATGGTGACGGGTGCATCCGGATCGCCGCGCAGATTGGAAGGCTGTTCGGCGCGCGCCTGCGCCATGCAGCTCAGGGACAGCAGGATCGCGCCCAGCCAGCGCTGCCACTTCGCCATTCTCATCGCTTGTTCCCATTCAGCCAGGTGGAGAGCAGGCTTTGCGCCTTGCCGCCACTGGCTGGCAGGCCGAGGCTTTGCCATTCGATCGCGCCCTCGCCATCGATGCCCAGCGCTGCAGGCAGGCCGGGCAGGCGCAGCGCCTTCATCGTCCCGCCGCCATCGCGGAACCATTGCACGCCCCGCAGCTTGGCATGGCGCTGCACCAGGGCTTGAAAAGCCGTTTCGCTGCCGATGGCGATGATGCTCACCCCATCGCCCCAGCCTTCTTCCAGCGCCAGGCGCGCCAGCGTGCCCTGGGTCTGCGGCCGGTTGGCGTCGACCACCAGCAGCACCCAATGCGCGGGACGGCGCAGCGAAGCGGTACCGGCCAGGCGGCCGTTGTGGTCTTCCAGCGCCAGCTCGGGCAATACGCGTTTTGCGGGCGCTGCGGCAGGCGCCGGGACGGCCGCTTTCGCCGGTGGCGCAACCGGTGCTGCTGGTGCGGCAATTACGCCGGCCGCACTGCACAGCAGCGCGGCGCCCAGTAGATAAGTCATACGTTCATTCATTCTGCTGCCCATCCATCAAGGAACCTGGAAATTGATAATCGTCGCCTTCTCAGCCGAGCCGATCTTGTCGAACATGGACGGCGCGCTATTGTTCGACAGCGCCTCGGCCATGGCGTTGGCCGCAGCTACATCGGCCGCCAGCACCGTGTAGTGCATCAGGCTCACGCTGGCGCCGGCCGGCACCGTCAGCGTGCGGCGGTAAGCCACACCCAAGTCGGTGAAGTTCGACCCGCCCCTCGGCGTCAGCACGATGTAGGACGGCTGGTTCTCCGGCGCGCCCACGCCACCGAAGGCCACTGCGAAGGGCGGGTTATCCAGCACCGCATAGCGGTAAGACGTGGAAACCGGGTTCACGCGCACAACCATGCCACGATTGAATTCCGGCGTGCCGATATTGACCCTGATCGTGACCGCGCCGGTGCCCGTGTTGCTGAAGGTATCGATAGTGCGCAGATAGCCGCCCGTCTCCGGCGAGAAGACGCGGCGCTTGACCTGTACCGCATTCATGCCGATCGGGCCATAGACCAGCTCACGCTTGTCGGCCGAAGCGCTGACGCCGGCCAGGCAGGGGAAGTTGATGCCATCCACATCCAACAGGAACAGGTTGGGCAACCAGTTGCTGCCCTCATTGCCGACGACACGCCCTGAACTCAGTTGCCCCGCGCAGCCAAGACCGTAGAAGCTGTAATCCGGACCGGCCAGGCGGCTCTCGCCGGCGACGGCCGTGCCGAGGCGGATTGCCGTTTGCGCGGCCTGGCCTGGCTGGGCATTGCCCACGCTCATACCCACCAGTTCGGGGTTGGCGGGATCGGCGGCCACCACCTGATAGGGGCCCACCGGCAGCGCCGGCAGCGCGAATTTGCCCGCGCTGTCGGTCTTGCCCTGCACCCACAGCGAGTCGGCCAGCGCGAAGCTGCGGCTGGTGGCAAAAGTCACGGGGGCATCGGCCACCGGCGAGCTGCCATCGGCCGCCACCACCGTACCTTCGAGCGCGGCCACTTCGGACGGCAAAGCCATGTCCAGCGTGCCCTGCTGCTGGTCGCTGGACAGGGCCAGCGCACCGGTCGCCAGCAGGGAGCTGCCCATATCCTGCGCCACCACCGCCACCTGGCCCAATGCCAGCTGCTCCAGGCGGTACTTGCCCTCCGTGTCGGTCTCGGTATAGCGGTCGAAGCTGGGCATGCCGCTGCTGCGCGCATAGACGCTGGCCTTGGCCAGGGGGCGGCCGCTGTTGTCGAGCACTTTACCGCTGATGGTGGCCGAAGGCGGCAGCACCACGTCCAGCCTGACCGTGCCGCTCGCCGCGCCGACGCCATAGACGGTCGTCATCAGCCCACTTTCACCTTCCTGGGCGAACAGTTCGAAGGGGCCGGCCTGCACGCCGCCGACACCGTAATTGCCGTCGGGCGCGGCCCAATAGTGATACATGGCACCGTTCTGGAAGATGCGCACGATCGGGTTTTTCAGCGTTGCGCCGGTGCTGTGTTTCAGCGAGCCGGTGACGTGGGAACCCGGCGTCAACGGCGGCATGTCCAGGTCGATGGTCAGCACCGGCTGCGCGCCTGCCACGCCGCTGGCGGTCGCCCCCATGCCGTTGCGGCTAGCCGTCAGCACGAAGGGGCCGACCTTCACGCGCGGGAAGTCATAGAAGCCACCCATATCGCTCTGCACATACATGCGTTCGCCGTTACCGCGCTCCAGGGTCAACAAGGCGCCGCCCATCCCCTCCAACTGCGAAGTCACGCGGCCGCGCACATTCGAGGCGCTGCCGTTGAAGGGCTCACTGGCAATCGCCAGATTGAGCGTGATGGTGCGCGCCGTGCCGGCACTGCCAACGGCACTGGCGCTATCCCAGGAGGAGACAGCCTTGACCACGAAGGGGCCGGCCGGAATGGTCTTGAACTCATATGCTCCCTGCGCATCCGTGACCGCCGAATAGATCCTGTTCGACTGGCTGGACTGGACCGGCTGGCCGGTCTTGGCCAGCGTGGGAATCGGGTCCGACACTTCCAGCACCAGCGTCACCGGCAAACCAGCCCTGGGCGCGCCGTCCACCGTCACCACGCCTTTCACATCCGATGCTGAGCCGTCATATGGCGCCTCCTGCATGACCAGGTCGAGCTTGATGACGGGTGCGGTTCCACTGCTGCCATTGGCTTCGGCAAGGTAGAAGTAATGGCGCGCCATGACCTTGAAGCGGCCAGCCGGCACTTCGGCAAACTGATAGACACCCTCCTCGTTTGCGGTAACAAACCACGAGTTGCCGTTCTCCGCTTCCAGTACGACCTGGGCGCCGGGCAGGGGTTTGCCGTCCGCCGTGATCAGACCTACCACATCGGAGTCCTGGCCATCATACGGTTTGGCCGGCAGCACCAGGTCGAGCTTCACATTGGCCGGCTTGGGCAGAGTGCCATTCACCGTCACGCTTTGCCCGCTGTAGTTATCCGACGTCACCGTGTAATCGCCCAGATCCAGGCCCACCAGGTCGAAGGCGCCTAGGCGGGAGTGTTCGCGGCTGTAATAGTTGTCGGTCACGCTGTACAGGTTTTTCTCCAGACCGTCGGGACGCTGCTGGGTCAAGCGCACTTGCGGGTAGCGCACCAGGCGGCCATCGGCATACTTCACAGTGCCGCTCAGGATGGGTACGACCAGCGTCGCCGTGTACTCCGGCTGGCGGCCGATTTCAAGCTGGATGCTGGCCAGCGGCGCCTTCTCCTCATTGATGCAGGCATCGAACAGATGCACCGTCACCATACCTGGCGTCACGCCGGTCAGCGGCCGCAGCTCCGACGCGTTCAGGTCGGTGGTGCCGGCGCTAGTAATGACGCGCACCTTGTTCGAACCGCACTCGTTAATCTGCGGCATGAGCAGCAGCAGATTGGGTTTGCCCTCGCCATCGAGCAGGCGGATATTCAACGTGCTGCCCTCCTCGTACACGAAGTCCGGCAGCTCCAGCACCTGGTTGGGCGTAGCCGTGACGTCCTGCGTCTGCACGATACCGAACGGGCCGGCCGCCACCGATACCTGCAATGGCACATTGGCAGGGATGCCGTCGATCAGGAAGCGGCCAGCCAGATCGGTCTGTCCATTGGCAGAGAAAGGCTTGCCGTCCACGCTGGCCCTGACGCTGACCTGGGCGCCGGCGATAGGCTCGCCGGCGCTGTAGCGCACCAGCGCCTTGACCGAGGAACTGGCCATCAGGCGGATATCCGGCAGGGCAATATCCTGGCCACTCGCAGCCGGCACCGGTACCTGCACATAGGCATCAAAGCGGTGGTCGATCGCGCGCACCACTGCATCAATGCCGACCGGCAGCGCCAGCACATAGGCGCCTTGGGCGTCAGTATAGGCGGTCGAGAATTCCATCTCGGCCGGCGTGGACGTGACACGGCCCACACGTGCCGCCTTGCCGGCGCCATCGGCGCGCAGCGCGCTGACGCGGAAGCCCGCAGCGGGGGCGCCGTTCGACAGCAGCACACGGCCGCTGGCCTTGGAGGCGCGCAACACCAGCGCCACCGGCAGCGTCTGTCCATGGGCTCCAGCCACCGTCTGCGTGACGTTAAAGGATGGATGTCGCGGATGCTCGGCCTTGAGCGTGATGCTGTCGCCCAGTACCGGCACTTCCACCATACTGCTGACCGGGCCAGCGCTAAAGCTGAACGGTCCTTCGCTGCGCGTGCCGCGCAGATCGCTCACCTCGACATACATGACGCCGGGGTTGTCCATGCCCGGCGTGATGGCCAGCGTGAGCTGCAGGCGGGTTTCTTTCGGCAACACCAGGTTCTGCGTCACGGTCTGACCGGTACTGTCCAGGCGCAGCTGGGCACTCGCCATCACCTGCTCGTCCACCAGGACGGACAAGGCTACATCGCCAGCCGGCACCTGTCCGAAGCTGAAGCTGCCGTCGGCCGCCGTGGTCACGCGCTGGTGGCTACCAGGTTTATCCTGCACCCGCAGCACCACCACCCTGTCCGCAGCCGGGGTCACGCCATCGCCGCCATACACCACGCCTTTCACGGTGCCGCCGTCCAGATAGGGCTGGATTTCCACCGGCAGGCCGTTGCGCAGTACGCTCAGGAAGTAGCCGCCAGTCGAGTAGGTATCGGTCGCTTGCAGCGCAATCGTGTAATTGCCGTCGACCGCCACAGGCACCGCCATCAGATCGCCCACCTCGTTGCCCTGCTGGTAGCCGGACGGATAGCCGTAGCCGTAGCCGCTGGCTTGCAACGCCTTGTCAGGGCCATACACATCCTGCCTCACGCTCCACAGCGCGCTGGTATTGTCATGGCTGCTGCCGTGGGCGCGCACCGAAAGCACATCGCCAGCCTTGGCCGGAATCGAGAACAGCTCCCGCGCCTCGCGGAAGGCGAGATTGCCGCGTTTCGCCAGCAGACGGTCGAACACAAAGTTCGCGTTCAGCGACAGGCCTTCCGTCAGCACCGGCACATCCAGGGAGGCTTGCTGGGTATCGCCATCGGCGGCAACCGCCGTCACCGTATTACGGCCCTGCACCACCCGCATGCTCACCAGGCTGCCGCTACCGGCAATCGTGCCCACGTCATAACTGTTGATGCGGATGCGGCTTACCTCGCCGGCCGCGGTGTTCGTCAGGTTCACCTTGATCTGCGCCGGACGGAAGACCAGCTCGGCGTTCATGACCTTGCCGAAATCGGCTGGCGTCACCGTGACCTTCAGCTCCTTGCTCAAGCCATCGCTGGTGTTGCCCCTCACCGTATGCTCGCCAGCCCCCACAGGATAAGACTGCTCCACATTGCCGCTGCCGCGGACCGTGCCGATATAGCTGCCGTCCACGTAGACATAGGTGCTGCTGGCGGCCTGCGAATGCTCCACGTGCACATTCAGCAGCGCGAGGCTGAAGAGGAAGCGCACATTGAAGCGGCGGCCGGCATCATTCTCGCCCACGGTGACCTGCTGCACCTGCACCTGGCCGTCCGGACGGCTGGCGCGGATCTCGTTCACGCCCCGTTTCAGGCCGACGAATTCGCTGACCTGGCCATTGTAGAACTGGCCCAGGTCCTTGCCATTGAGTTCAACCCTGGTCTGGTGATCCGGCGCATTCACCTGCACAGAGAGCACGGGTGGATTGAAGGCGAAGGTACGGGTAATCAGCTTGCCGCTGTCGGCTGGCGTGATGTCGATGGTTTCCTTCATCTGGTCGCCGTAATCCGTGCTGACGACGATCTCATGGCGGCCCACCGGCAACGGGATATTCCCGACCACGCCGTTGTTCCAGACGCTGCCGACACTCGCCCCATTCAGCGTTACGGTCGTGGCATGGCCATACACGGTATTGCTGATGGTCGCGTTCAGGCGCGCCGGATTGAAGGTGAAGGCGAGGTTGAACACCCGGCCCTCGTCGCCATTCGCCACGCTGATGCGCTGCACCGACGAATCCCCGTAGTCGCTGCGTGCTTCGATCTGGTGTTCGCCGGCCGCCAGGGCAAAGTAGCCGGACAGGCCGGAACCGCTGATCTGGGCAAGCTCGGAACCGTCGATCAGCAGTTTCGTGATGCGGCCGGTCAGCGCATGCGCCACGGCCATGCGCACATAGGCTGGTGCAGCGCTCAGCGTGAAGTCGGCAGCCACGGTCGATTGCGCGCCTTCCAGGCTGCGCGCCAGGCTGGCGCGCTGGGCGCCGTTCAGGGTGGATGCCGTCACCGTCCAGCTGCCCAGCGGCGCCGCCACCACATAACTGCCATCGGCATCGGTCTGCACGCTGAAGTCGCCCGCGGAGAAAATGCGGTCGTCAAAACCCGCCAAGCCCACAAAGGCGGACAGCGGATTGCCTTTGGCGCCGCGCACCGAACCGGAAACAAAACCCGCCTCGTACAGCACGATATCCTGGGTCACGCTTTCCTGATTGCCCGGCGTGCTGAGGATGACACGGCCACGCAGCTGGCCATCGATCAGCGCGTCGAGCTTGAGGCGTCCACGGCCATCGTCATTCAGGGAGACATTGGCGAATTCAAAACCACCCAGGGCATCGGTCAGCACCAGATACTCATCCCACTGCGAGTTGGGAATCGGCACCGTGCCGCCCAACGGCATGTCGCGCGTGCTCAGACGCACCCACTGGTTCGCCAGAGGCCGGGCCTGGGCATCGAACAGCGTGCCTTTCACACTGTAGTTGGCCAGGTAGTTGTTCCCCATCTCGACCACGGCCGATTCATTGGCCTGGGCCAGCACGCCTTCGTAGCGACCGTGACGTCCCCCTGCACCCGGCTGCTCATACACGCTCAGGCTGAAGGTGGAACGCGGCACAGCCGAAAATTCGACGATGCCCGCCGCGTCGGTGCTGCCCACCGCGCCGTATGGCAAGCCGCCTTGCAGCGCCAGTGCCACCCGGGCATTGGCCTTCGGCGCACCATCCTGCAGCACCAGCACGCGCAGCTTGCTTACACCCGCCAGCACGATATTGTGGCTGCGCGATGCGCCGGCCGCAGCCAGCGCGCCCTGCACCAGGGCGCGTTCGCCGCTGGCCGCATGCGCCACATCCAGCACGTAGCTGCCCAGCGCCACATCCGCGAAGCGGAACTGGCCATTGGCATCGGCCGTCGCCTGGCGCTTGCCTGCTACTGCGTGGCGCAGCTCGACCAAGGCGCCCGCCGCCGGCTGGCCGCCGGACAGCAGCACCTTGCCCTCCACCTGGGCGCTGGCCAGCAGTTGCAGATTGACGGTGAGCTGCTCGCCATTGGTTTTCAGTTCGCCGGTGGCGCTGGCACTGGCGCCGTCGGCACTGGCGCTGACGGTAAAGCCGCCCAGCGGCACGCCGCCAATCAGATACGCGCCCTGCGCATCGGTGCTGGCGGCGAATTGCTGGCCCTTGGCCGTGACCAGGCGCACTTCCACGCCCGGCGCGATCTGGCCGCGCGCATCCGTGACCTTGCCGCCCACGCTGCCGCCGGAAGCATAGCTGCCCAGGGAGACATCCTGGCGCAGCTCCTGGCCGGCGCTGGCCAGTACCAGATTGCCGGCGCTGCCCTGCACGCGGCCATCCTTCACGGCCTGCAGGGTGTAGGGACCATCGCCGAGCACCAGCGAGTCGAAGCGGAACTCGCCGCCCGCATCGCTCAGGGCCTGGCTGACCAAGCCCTTGACGGCCGACAGCAGGCGCACCTGCAGCCCTGGCTGGCCGGTTCCGCCATCCAGCACCCGGCCGGAAATCGCGCCAGCCGCCTGCAGGCTGATATTCAGCTTGAGCGCCGCACCGGCGGCCAGATCGCCACGCGCCACGGCCACCGCGCCGCTGGCGGCATCGCGCACGGTCAGATTGAAGCCGCCAGCCGTGAAGCGATCCACGCTGGCCACGCCATCGGCGCCGGTTTGCACCGCCCGCACTTCGCCCTGGTACTGGCTATGCGCCAGCAGCACCTGGGCATTCGGCACCGGTTGCTGGTTGGCGCCGAGCACACTGATGTCGACGCGGCCCTGCCCGTTCAGGCGGATATTGAAATTGCCCGGCGTGCCGTTGGCCGGCAGGGTGGCATTCAGGCTGCCGCGCGCACCGCTCGGCGCCAGCACCGACAGGGTGTAATCGCCGGACGGCGCATCGGCCAGGCGGAAATTGCCACCGGCGTCCGTCGTCAACTGGGGGAAGCGGGTCAACGGCGCCTGCAGCTGGATCGTCACCAGGGCGCCTGCAACAGCCGTGCTGCCATCGGCCAGCGTGACCTTGCCGGCCACCGCGCCGCGCGGCCCGATATTGATCAGGCGCGATACTGCCGTGCCTTCGTTGGTCGCGCTGATGACCACCTGGCGGCCATAGCCCGCCCCTTGCGCCGAGGCCACCGTCAGCAGGCCATCGGCGCTGACGCTGGCCAAGGCGGGGTTACTGCTGCTGTAGTTGGTGCCCGAAGTGGCGCGCGTGATATCGAAGCTGCTGCCGTCCATGGCCTTGCCGGTGACGGTCAGCTGTACGCTTTGTCCGTAGCTGATATTACCCGGTCCTTCGATCGCCAGCGAACGCGGGATCGGCGACACGCTGCCCCATTGGATCGGCCCCGCCACAAAGGCATTGCCGCCGGCCGGCTGGACGATGGGCGTCTGCCCCACCGTGCCGTCGCTGCACACGGCGCGCACACGGTACTGCCCGAGTTGCGACGGCACACCGGGGATCAGGTAGTACGTCCCTTCCAGCGTGGCATTGCGGTTCAAGGCGCTCACCACGCAATTGGCGTCCGGCGCCGGGCCGGTCTGCTGGGCCTGGGCCGCGTGGCAGAACAATAACAAGCCCGTCAACAGGCCGAGCAATCCGCTTCCCAGTCGTCGTTTTATCATGGCGCTTGTACTCAAGGTATCCCCTAGATGGCTTTGTCATCCGCCGTCCTGCGCTGCGGCGGCAGCGATGTTTCTTATTTTTTCGGTGGGGCCAGACGGGCCGCCAGGGCTTGCTGGAAGGCGCCCGACACCGCCAGGTCCCAGACCGGGTAGCGCGACGGTTCCGTCACATACGTCCAGCCGCCGCGGGCCTGCACCAGCAACTGCGGCAGCAGGGCACGGGTTTTCTCCGACTGCAGCACGGCCAGCTTCATGTTCTCGTCCACCTCATAAACGGCGACCATCCGCCACGGCAGCTGGCGTTCATACCAGCCCGCATAGGCGGCGAAGTCATACATCACCATCGGCGCATCGCTGCGGTAGATCTGCACCTGCGACGGCGTGCCCGCGCTGTAGAAAGGCTTGAGCTGCTCTTCCAGCTTCTTCCTGTCCGGCTGCGGGAACTGCGCCCCGACCTTGGCCGTCAGCGCCGCGACCTGCGTGCTGACGGCGGCGCTGGCGGGCAACAGCTGTACAGTCACGGGATACGGCAGCGTCTCCTTTGCCGCGGCGCCCTCCACCGGCTCCGCCGCCAGCACGATTTCAGTGCCCTCCTTGGCCTGCACCGCAGTTTTACCGTCGGCGATGAAGGAGGAGAGCACACTGCTGCCGGCCTGCATCAGGCGCTGGTTCTCGACAAAGCGGCATTGGCGCTGCTTGCAGCGCATCAGGTAAGCGACATCGAAGGGCTTTTCCTTGCCGTCCACCTTGGCCCAGTGGCTCAGCACCGCCAGCCGGTAATCGTTCCAAAACAGGATAGCCTCCAGCTCCACCCTGGATACGCTGGCAAATTCCTCGCGGATGGCGGCGTCGTCGGCATAGCGCCTTTGCACGGCGGGCAGTATCTTCTCGTCGAAGCTGGCCACGATGCGGTTCCGGTCACCCTTGCGCGCCGCCTCGTAATACGCCTGCAGGAAGGTGGCGGCGTCGCTGCCGCCATCCGGCCGGGAAGTAGCGCGCAACAGCTCGCGCGGAGCGCCCTTGTACGATTCGATGACCGCGCTGACCACCAGCCGCGCTGGATGGCCGGGATGATGCATGGCGAAGCGCTGGTTCACCGGCTCGGCGGCGTTAGCTTGCAGGCCAAGCAGCAGCAGTGCGCCCGCAGCAAAGGTGCGCATGGTGCGGCTCAGGGTCGGGGTTGTCGCATCCATCAGATATCCTGCGCCTCCATCAACACATACTTGAATTCGTATTCGAGTGCGCCGGCAGGCCAGATCATGCCTGGGATCTTGCCCGTCACCTTGATCTTGCCCTCGGCAGCCACCTCTTCCCAGCTCGCCTTCATCGAATTCTCCTTGCCGCATTCCGGGCCGCCGGAGTTGTGCGTGAACTGGCCCTTGATGCCGCCAGCCTTCAGCGCGCCGCTTGCCTCGGCGCCAACGCCGATGATGACATTCCACTTGTCCCAGCTTGGACGGCCCACCACCTCTTCCAGATCCAGGCTGCCGGACACTTTCACGTCGGCGAAGCTGATATTGATGCTGGCCGTGCCGCCGATGCTGGTGCAGTCAGTGTTATTGCACTTCGAATTCTTGGCCTTGACGGCGGCATTGCCTTTCAGCGTCACCTTGGCGGCCGCCACCTGCAGCTTGAACTTCAGGTGCCAGCGCTCCTTGCCCCAGGACAGATACTTGTCGTCGCTGCGCTCCTTCAAAATGGGCGGCCCCAGTCCCAGTTCACCCTTGACTTCACCCTCGCCCGACACTTCCTCGAACGGCTTGGGGCCTTCGCAGGACAGGATCACGCTGGCGCAGCATTCGCCCCCCTGCTTGCGCACACCCTTGCCCTTCACATTCACCTCGGCCACCGTCACGATGGGAATCGCCTTAAGCAGTAATTTCATCTTCGAGGTGAACAGGTCAGCCTTGGGCAGCTCGGCCATCTGGTTCTCTGTCACTGGGTCGGCGCGGCAAGGCGGCTTCGGTTTGCACGACTGTTTCGGGCATTTGCCGCCGGTCGATTCCGGCGTCGCGCAAGGGCCGCAGGACGGCGCGCCGCCGCTGCCCGGGCAATCGTCCGGCGGCGGCGGATTGGGAATCGGGTGCCAACCCGCCTTGCTGATGCCGGTGCCGGCGTCGGTGATCAGGAAGGCGCCGTCTTCAGTCACGGTGGCCTGACCCATCTGCACAAAGGTGGCCAGATCATGGTCCCACTGGTACACCGGCTTCTTCTCGCCCGGCTTCAAGCCGGCCGTATTGGGAATCTTCAGCTGCACCGGCGGATCGAAACGCGTGCCGGAAGGCTGGATGGTGGCGGCGGGCGCCATGAAACCGGCGTAGCCGCCCGGTGGCGTCATCGGCAGCTTGTCGAAACTGATCGGGCTCACCACGACCGGGCCGGTCTTGCTGCCGTCCGGGAAAGTCACGCTATTGGCGAAGACCGTCATTTCATAGCCTTCGAAGCCAGGCATCTTCAGGACCACATCCTTGTCGCCACCGACCACGCGCGCTTCCGCCATCTCCAGCGCAGGCAGATAGACAGGATGCGGCAACTGGTTCTGCGCCCCCTTGATGGCGGTCGCCTCAAAATGCAGGGCCGGATACTGCTGACCGGGCAGAGTCACCGTGCGGCCGTCGACAAACAAGTCGATCTTGCCGGGCGGGACATCCTCGAAGGCGAAGCGGCCCTTCTCATCGACCGTGGTGCTGAGCGCCGTACGGCCTATCGACATGCGGGCGCCAGGCAGGGGCTGCCCCTTGTCGTTCATGACCACCCCGCTGAAGCGGGTCGCTCCCTCCTTCGCTTCCAGGCCCTGCAGGGTAAAGGTCGCCTCGAAGAAGTCATTGCCATTTTCCGCCGGCACGGCCTTCACGATCGTCAAGCCGGTGCGGGCACCCAGCGTAGGTCGCACGGCCGCGTAGCCGTTCTTGTCGGTCTTGACGGTGATGCTGGAGGCGCCGTTCTCAAAGAGCGCCTCGCCCGCCGCCACGCTGAACGTCACGGCGGCATTGGCGATACGATTTTCCTGGTCGTCGCTGACCACGGCAGTCAAGGGTTCCAGCGGCTGCGTGCCGGTGGCCACGTACTGGTTGATGCCCAGATCGGCGCGAATATGCTTGGGCGGGCCTTTTTCGCCGCTGGCCACGAAGCTCAGGTCTTCGGCAATGCCGGCCGCGCTCACATGCACGGCATTGCTGCCAGGGCCGCTCTGCTTGCCCAGCACCAGCCAGACGCTGGCCAGGCCATTGGCATCGGTGCCCACTTGCAGATTGCGCGCGGCTTCGCCTTGCTGGCCGCGTTTCAGGCTGCCCGTGCCGCGCGAAACATCGAAGGTCACAGCAGTATTCGGCACGGCGCGTCCATCCTGGTCCAGCACCGCCACCGTCAGCGGTTGGGACAGCGCGGCGCCGGCAGCGCCGCTCTGTCCGTTGCCGCCGTAAATGGTCAGGCGCGTGGAACCGGCCGCCACCCGCATCACATTGATCTGCGCACTGCGCACATTGCCCACTTCGTCGGTGGCGCGCACGCTAATCTGGTTCGGCCCCAGCTCCAGTGGCACGCCAGCCGCCAGGAACTGCTTGTCGCCCACCTTGGCGCTGATACTGCGCTTGCCATTGACGATGCTGACCTGCGGTTCGGGCGCAGCGTAATACCCCTCCACTGCGTCATTAACGGTGCCGCGGATATCGATGCTGTTGGCGCTGGTGACGCTATTGTTCAGCGGCGCTTCGATCGCCAGGAAAGGCGCAGTCTGGTCCACCGACACGGTAACGGAGGCGCTACCGGTACGGCCATGCGCATCGGTCGCCACCACGGTCAGCAGATTGGTGCCTTCGTGCAGGAAGAATCTATCGAAACGGAACTCGCTGCCATTCAGCGTCGCCTGCTGCTGGTTGATGGTCACGCTCTGCATCGGGCGGTTGGTAAGGCCGGTAATCGTGAGCGGGCGCTCCACATTCCCGGTCAGGTCGCGCGGGCTGCTATCGACCACGGGACCAAGCGTTGCGCGGTCTTGCGGCGAGGTGATGCTCACCGTCGGCGGCGTTTCATACACCACCTCCACCGTTTTGCTGATCGACTTGCCATCGGCGAAGCGGGCTTCCAGCAGGAGCTGATTCAGGCCGGGCTTCAGATCCAGCATGGCGCTGTACTGCGGCCCCAGGCCGGCGCCGCTCAGGCTCATCGCAATGCCATTCACGCTCAGCCCCACAGGCGAAGTGCCGCTGGCATCGGCCGTGGCCACGATCTCGCCGCGCGGCAGCAGGAAGGCTTCACCGGCGGCAGGTTTGATCAGGGTGACGTCATAACTGGGCTCCGCATCCACTTCGAACTGCCAGCTCGCCTGCGCCATCGACTGCGCCTTGCCCTGCACTTCCAGTATCACCAGATGCTGGCCGGGCCGCAGCGGAGAGGCCGGGGTATAGCTGATGCCGTCGGGGCGGACCTGGGCTTGTGCCGTCACGTCCACCTTATCCAGGAAGAGACGCACGCCGCCCAGCTCAATGCCGCCGGACGCCTGGTATTTGGCCGCGATGACCGGCTTGCTGCCAGGCGGCAGAGTCACGTCCTTGGGCGACAAGGCCGTGACCTGCGGCGGCGACAGCAGGCTGAAAGTCCATACCGATTCCGTCACGTTGCCGGCACGATCAGGTACCAGCAGCTTCACTTCATGATCGCCATCGGCCAGCGGAGCAGGCACCTGATAGCTGAAGCCGCTGGCGCCAATGCTCGCCTGCGCGCTCAGATCGGCGCCGTCCAGCAGGAAGCGGATCTTGCCAGCATCGATGCCGGCACCCACATCGCTATAGCTTGCGCTGATCAAAGGCGCGCTGCCGCCAGCCAGGAAAGTGAAAGCCGGCTGGCGTTGATCCACCAGCGGCAGGCTGCGGGTAATGAAACCCCAGCCGGCGTCATACTGCTTGCCGGCTTTATCGGTCAGTACAAGCTTGACCTTGTGCTCTCCTTCGCTCAGGGCGGCGGACGGCTTCAGGCTGATGCCGCTGCTACTCAGGCTGGCCTGGGCTGTGACGTTCACGTCATCGAGCAGCAGCAAGGTTTTCGCCAGATCCAGCTCATTCAAGGCGCCCTGGAAGACTGCGCCGATTTGCGGCAGCGCGTCGGCGCCAAGCAGGCTGCCATCCGCTGGCGCCAGCTGAACGATGGTGACGCCCGAAGGACCGCCTGCCACCCCAAAGCCCCAGGTATCGGAGACGGTATTGCCAGCGGCATCGGTCACACTCAGCTTGACGGTGTGCGGCCCCGCAGCCAAGGGGGCTGAAGGCTGGTATTTGATCGTGCTGGCCGTCTTCACCGCAGCCGCGCTGACATCCACGCCGTCAAGCTGCATGCGCACATTGGCCGGATTGATAGGACCGCCCTTATCGGTATAACTGGCGCTGATGGCCACGCGTGGATTCGCATTGTCCACGCCTTTCGGCTCCTGGGCGGAAATCACGGGTTCGTGCACATCGATCACAAAAGACCAGTTGGCCGTTCCGAAATTGCCGCTCTTGTCGCCCACGAGCAGCGAGACGCTGTGGCGCCCTTCCGCCAGCGGCCTGGGTGGTTTGTAGCTGATGCCGGAGGTGCTGACCGTCGCCTGCTCCACCACGTCCACACCATCCAGCACAAGGCTGACGCGGCGCGTATCGATCTCGCCACCGCCCGCCGCCGGCGTAAAGCTGGCGCCGATAAGCGGCGTAGTGGTGTTCTGCGCTTGCAGCGGTGACTGCTTGCTGATTTGAGGATTGGCCGCATGCGCCGCCGGCCAGACCAGGGCGGCGATAGCACAGACCAGTATCATGCGAAGCAAATCGACCAAATGAATGCGCTGCGCACTCAGCCGCGTAAACAAGAGCATCTACACCCCCCGGTTATTTTTCACTGTGTCTGATAATTATCAAAAAGACACAAGTGCAACAGGATATCAGGGGATTGCTACAGGTTCATTGCATGCATAAAAATATATATTTTTACGCAACGCTGACGATTTTTAGGTGGAATGTTCTAACGGAAATGTGTTAGAAAAGTAACTTTTCGCTTGCTGCTGAAAACGAAAAAAGCCCCGACTGCAAACGCAGCCGGGGCTTTCTCTTTATAACTAGCCTGACGATAACCTACTTTCACACTGGTTGCAGCACTATCATCGGCGCAAAGTCGTTTCACGGTCCTGTTCGGGATGGGAAGGGGTGGGACCGACTTGCTATGGTCATCAGGCATAACTTGTACGAGTGCCGCGTATTCTCGCGTCACTCTGAATCTGGAAGAAGTTAGTTTTGGGTACTCATCTCGAGTAAATGATAACCGTCAAGGTTATAGGGACAAGCCGTACGGGCAATTAGTATCGGTTAGCTTAATGCATTACTGCACTTCCACACCCGACCTATCAACGTCCTGGTCTCGAACGACCCTTCAAGGAGCTCAAGGCTCCGGGAAATCTCATCTTAAGGCAAGTTTCCCGCTTAGATGCTTTCAGCGGTTATCTCTTCCGAACTTAGCTACCCGGCAATGCCACTGGCGTGACAACCGGTACACCAGAGGTTCGTCCACTCCGGTCCTCTCGTACTAGGAGCAGCCCCCTTCAAATTTCCAACGCCCACGGCAGATAGGGACCAAACTGTCTCACGACGTTTTAAACCCAGCTCACGTACCACTTTAAATGGCGAACAGCCATACCCTTGGGACCGGCTACAGCCCCAGGATGTGATGAGCCGACATCGAGGTGCCAAACTCCCCCGTCGATATGAACTCTTGGGAGGAATCAGCCTGTTATCCCCAGAGTACCTTTTATCCGTTGAGCGATGGCCCTTCCATACAGAACCACCGGATCACTATGTCCTACTTTCGTACCTGCTCGACTTGTCGGTCTCGCAGTTAAGCACGCTTATGCCATTGCACTATTAGCACGATGTCCGACCGTACCTAGCGTACCTTCGAACTCCTCCGTTACACTTTAGGAGGAGACCGCCCCAGTCAAACTGCCTACCATGCACTGTCCCCGATCCGGATTACGGACCAAGGTTAGAACCTCAAACAAACCAGGGTGGTATTTCAAGGATGGCTCCACGAGAACTGGCGTCCCCGCTTCAAAGCCTCCCACCTATCCTACACAGATTGGTTCAAAGTCCAATGCAAAGCTACAGTAAAGGTTCATGGGGTCTTTCCGTCTAGCCGCGGGTAGATTGCATCATCACAAACACTTCAACTTCGCTGAGTCTCGGGAGGAGACAGTGTGGCCATCGTTACGCCATTCGTGCAGGTCGGAACTTACCCGACAAGGAATTTCGCTACCTTAGGACCGTTATAGTTACGGCCGCCGTTTACTGGGACTTCAATCAAGAGCTTGCACCCCATCATTTAATCTTCCAGCACCGGGCAGGCGTCACACCCTATACGTCCACTTTCGTGTTTGCAGAGTGCTGTGTTTTTATTAAACAGTCGCAGCCACCAGTTTATTGCAACCTTTTCGCCCTTCCACAGTAAAGTGGTCAAGCTACCGAGGCGTACCTTTTCCCGAAGTTACGGTACCAATTTGCCGAGTTCCTTCTCCCGAGTTCTCTCAAGCGCCTTAGAATACTCATCTCGCCCACCTGTGTCGGTTTGCGGTACGGTCTCGTATGACTGAAGCTTAGAGGCTTTTCTTGGAACCACTTCCGATTGCTTCATGCACAAGTGCACTCGTCCCAGTCCCTTGAATTACGTGCCCGGATTTGCCTAAGCACCTTCTATGAACCAGAAACTGACTATTCCAACAGTCAGACAACCTTCCGCGATCCGTCCCCCCATCGCATCATACGACGGTGCAGGAATATTAACCTGCTTCCCATCAGCTACGCATCTCTGCCTCGCCTTAGGGGCCGACTCACCCTGCTCCGATGAACGTTGAACAGGAAACCTTGGGCTTACGGCGTGGAGGCTTTTCACCCCCATTATCGCTACTCATGTCAGCATTCGCACTTCTGATACCTCCAGCAGCCTTTACAAGCCACCTTCGCAGGCTTACAGAACGCTCTCCTACCATATCCTTACGGATATCCGCAGCTTCGGTGACTGGCTTAGCCCCGTTACATCTTCCGCGCAGGACGACTCGATCAGTGAGCTATTACGCTTTCTTTAAATGATGGCTGCTTCTAAGCCAACATCCTGACTGTTTTAGCCTTCCCACTTCGTTTTCCACTTAGCCAATCTTTGGGACCTTAGCTGGCGGTCTGGGTTGTTTCCCTCTTGACACCGGACGTTAGCACCCGATGTCTGTCTCCCAAGCTCGCACTCACCGGTATTCGGAGTTTGCAATGGTTTGGTAAGTCGCGATGACCCCCTAGCCATAACAGTGCTCTACCCCCGGTGGTGATACTTGAGGCACTACCTAAATAGTTTTCGGAGAGAACCAGCTATTTCCAAGTTTGTTTAGCCTTTCACCCCTACCCACAGCTCATCCCCTAATTTTTCAACATTAGTGGGTTCGGTCCTCCAGTGCGTGTTACCGCACCTTCAACCTGGCCATGGGTAGATCACTTGGTTTCGGGTCTACACCCAGCGACTGGCGCCCTGTTCGGACTCGATTTCTCTACGGCTCCCCTATTTGGTTAACCTCGCCACTGAATGTAAGTCGCTGACCCATTATACAAAAGGTACGCAGTCACCCCACAAGGAGGCTCCTACTGTTTGTATGCACACGGTTTCAGGATCTATTTCACTCCCCTCCCGGGGTTCTTTTCGCCTTTCCCTCACGGTACTGGTTCACTATCGGTCGATTACGAGTATTTAGCCTTGGAGGATGGTCCCCCCATCTTCAGACAGGATTTCTCGTGTCCCGCCCTACTTGTCGCACGCTTAGTACCACCGGTCTGATTTCGTGTACGGGGCTATCACCCGCTATGGCTGCCATTTCCAGAGCATTCCACTATCAGTCCGACTATCACGTGCAGGCTCTTCCCATTTCGCTCGCCACTACTTTGGGAATCTCGGTTGATTTCTTTTCCTGCAGCTACTTAGATGTTTCAGTTCGCCGCGTTCGCTTCGTACACCTATGTATTCAGTGTACGATGACCTAAAAGGCCGGGTTTCCCCATTCGGAAATCTTCGGATCAAGGCTTGTTTGTCAGCTCCCCGAAGCTTATCGCAGACTTCTACGTCCTTCATCGCCTGTAATCGCCAAGGCATCCGCCATGTGCACTTATTCACTTGTCCCTATAACGTTGACGGCTATAGGTTAAGCATTTACTACTGTGTTTGATGAGTTTTTGTATGCGTTCCTTTCGGAACACTACCCTAAGTGTATATCTTGCGATATACGCTTAATAAAACTTTACTTCTTCCAGATTGTTAAAGAACGAAACTCACTTAGTCTCTAAAAGACCAAACCTAAACATCTCGCCGTGATGGCTACGCTTACGTTTGAGCTTTTGGTGGAGGATGACGGGATCGAACCGACGACCCCCTGCTTGCAAAGCAGGTGCTCTCCCAGCTGAGCTAATCCCCCGTTGACTGCTTGGTGGGTCTGGTTGGGCTCGAACCAACGACCCCCGCGTTATCAACACGGTGCTCTAACCAGCTGAGCTACAGACCCGCGCTCGTTTCTCTTTACTTCATAACAGCCGATAAGTGTGAGCGTTTGGCTCTGCGCCATACTCTAGAAAGGAGGTGATCCAGCCGCACCTTCCGATACGGCTACCTTGTTACGACTTCACCCCAGTCACGAATCCTACCGTGGTAAGCGCCCTCCTTACGGTTAAGCTACCTACTTCTGGTAAAACCCGCTCCCATGGTGTGACGGGCGGTGTGTACAAGACCCGGGAACGTATTCACCGCGACATGCTGATCCGCGATTACTAGCGATTCCAACTTCATGCAGTCGAGTTGCAGACTACAATCCGGACTACGATACACTTTCTGGGATTAGCTCCCCCTCGCGGGTTGGCGGCCCTCTGTATGTACCATTGTATGACGTGTGAAGCCCTACCCATAAGGGCCATGAGGACTTGACGTCATCCCCACCTTCCTCCGGTTTGTCACCGGCAGTCTCATTAGAGTGCTCTTTCGTAGCAACTAATGACAAGGGTTGCGCTCGTTGCGGGACTTAACCCAACATCTCACGACACGAGCTGACGACAGCCATGCAGCACCTGTGTGCAGGTTCTCTTTCGAGCACTCCCCGATCTCTCAAGGATTCCTGCCATGTCAAGGGTAGGTAAGGTTTTTCGCGTTGCATCGAATTAATCCACATCATCCACCGCTTGTGCGGGTCCCCGTCAATTCCTTTGAGTTTTAATCTTGCGACCGTACTCCCCAGGCGGTCTACTTCACGCGTTAGCTGCGTTACCAAGTCAATTAAGACCCGACAACTAGTAGACATCGTTTAGGGCGTGGACTACCAGGGTATCTAATCCTGTTTGCTCCCCACGCTTTCGTGCATGAGCGTCAGTTTTGACCCAGGGGGCTGCCTTCGCCATCGGTGTTCCTCCACATCTCTACGCATTTCACTGCTACACGTGGAATTCTACCCCCCTCTGCCAAACTCTAGCCTTACAGTCTCCATCGCCATTCCCAGGTTAAGCCCGGGGATTTCACGACAGACTTATAAAACCGCCTGCGCACGCTTTACGCCCAGTAATTCCGATTAACGCTTGCACCCTACGTATTACCGCGGCTGCTGGCACGTAGTTAGCCGGTGCTTATTCTTCAGGTACCGTCATTAGAAGCAGATATTAGCCACTCCCGTTTCTTCCCTGACAAAAGAGCTTTACAACCCGAAGGCCTTCTTCACTCACGCGGCATTGCTGGATCAGGGTTGCCCCCATTGTCCAAAATTCCCCACTGCTGCCTCCCGTAGGAGTCTGGGCCGTGTCTCAGTCCCAGTGTGGCTGGTCGTCCTCTCAGACCAGCTACTGATCGTTGCCTTGGTGAGCCTTTACCTCACCAACTAGCTAATCAGATATCGGCCGCTCCAGGAGCATGAGGTCTTGCGAGCCCCCACTTTCATCCTTAGATCGTATGCGGTATTAGCGTAACTTTCGCTACGTTATCCCCCACTCTTGGGTACGTTCCGATATATTACTCACCCGTTCGCCACTCGTCAGCGGAGCAAGCTCCCTGTTACCGTTCGACTTGCATGTGTAAAGCATGCCGCCAGCGTTCAATCTGAGCCAGGATCAAACTCTTCAGTTTAATCTCTGTTGTCCGGCATCGCTGCCGGGGTCACTCACTCAAAATACTGACGATCCCTTCTTGCGAAGGTCACGTTTAATATATTTGCATGAGCGTTTGAATCTATTATTTGAGCTTCAAGACCGAAGTCTTGGGCACATCATCAAACGCCCACACTTATCGACTGTTAATTTTTAAAGAACCGCTGCATCAAGACAAAGCGTTGTGTTTGTCAGCAGCAGAGAAGCGAGATTATCTAGTATTTCCGATGAACCGTCAAGCTTCTTGTTTTTTCTTCCTTGCTTCGCTGCTTGCGCTGCGTTGCGAGGGACAGAACTATAGCGAACCTGCGGCCGGCGCGCAAGGGTAAAATGTGACTTTTCGCGTCTCATCTTCATCCCGCCTCATGACTATCCTGCTTTCCACCCTCAATGCCCGCTATACCCATGCCTCCCTTGGGCTGCGCTACCTGCTTGCGAATATGGGGGAGCTGAAAGAGCAGACCCGCATTCAGGAATTCGTGATCGGCGCCAAGACCACGGAAATGGTGGAGCGCATCCTGGCGGCGGAACCGAAGATCGTCGGTTTCGGCGTGTATATATGGAATGTCGAGGAGACGGCCAAGCTGGTGGCGATGCTGAAACGGGTCGCGCCCAAGCTGGTGATCGTGCTGGGCGGGCCGGAAGTCTCGCATGAAACCAATGAGCAGCATATCGTCCAACTGGCCGATTATGTGGTGACCGGCTGGGGCGACGTCACCTTCCCCAAGCTGTGTAATGAAATCCTGAACGGACCAAAGCCGCTGATGAAGGTACACGCGGGCATGCAGCCGCCGATGGCGGAAATCGCCCTGCCCTATTCTTTATATGCGGACGAGGACATCGCCCACCGCACTTTGTATGTGGAAGCGTCGCGCGGCTGCCCCTTCAAGTGCGAATTCTGCCTGTCGGCGCTGGACAAGACGGCCTGGCCCTTCAATATCGACAACTTCCTGGCCGAGATGGAGAGTCTGCATGCGCGCGGCGCCCGCCTGTTCAAGTTCGTCGACCGCACTTTCAACCTGAATATCAAGACCAGTTTGAAGATCATGCAGTTCTTCCTCGATAAGCTGGCAGCGAATCCGGAGGATCCGGTGTATGCCCACTTCGAGCTGGTGCCAGACCACTTGCCCGACGCGCTGAAGGACGGCATCGCCAAATTCCCGCCTGGCGCGCTGCAGTTCGAGATCGGCATCCAGAGTTTCAATCCGGTGGTGCAGTCGAATATCAGCCGCAAGCAAGATAACCAGAAAGCTGCCGACAATATCCGCTGGCTGTGCGAGCACTCGCACGTGCATATGCACGTGGACCTGATCGCTGGCCTGCCCGGCGAAACGGTGGAAAGCTTTGCCGAAGGCTTCGACAAGCTGTGGGCGCTCGGCCCGCACGAAATCCAGTTCGGCATTCTCAAGCGCCTGCGCGGCACGCCCATCATCCGCCATACCGAGGAATTCGACCTGGTCTTCGATCCGCATCCGCCCTATACGATTCTGGCGAACCGCGATATCGACTTCCCGACCATGCAGAAGCTGGTGCGTTTCGCGCGCTACTGGGATCTGGTGGCGAACTCGGGACGCTTCACGCATACCACGCCGGTATTGCTGGGCGACCGGCCTTTCTATAATTTCATGGAATTCTCGGACTGGCTTTATAAGAATACCGATGCCACCCACCGCATCGCCCTGGATCGCCTGGCGGGGCTGGTGCAGCGCTATCTGGCGCAAATCCTCGGCGAGACTGAGGCCAACGAGCTGCTGGCGCGCGACGGCCATGCGGTGCGCGCCAAATCCGGCGGCAAGGACAAGGCGCAGCGCGCCGATTCAGCGGCCCCGCTGCGGCAAGCGCGCCATCTGGCGGCCTGATTTCCCGCGCGCTCCGCTGGCCCTCTCGCTCGCAAGGCGGTAGCGGCAGAAACGAAACTCACTTACACTTGCGGCATGCCCATTGCACAAGAGCCAATATTGACCCTCAGCCCCGGCGGCGCGTCGGGACGAACCGTGACAGCCGACGGCGTATGGCAGGTGCACGCGCTGGCCCAGGGCAAGCGCATGCGCAACATCAGCAGCAAGCTGGATCAGCTGCGCGGCGACGCCAGCCTGCACTGGGATCTGAGCGGCATCGGTAGCATGGACCATATCGGCGCCCAGGTTTTCTGGAGTGCTTGGGGGAATAAACGCCCCGCATCCCTAAAACTGGCAGAGGGCCAGGACGAATTTTTCAAGCGCCTGGAGAGTACCGGCCCGCTGGAACTGCCGCGCGAGCGCCGCACGCACCTGGGCTGGATACAGACGCTGGGCTTCGGCATGCTCGATTTCTTCGCGCATCTACGCGGCTTTGTGCGCCTGATCGGCCAGGTGACGCTGGATCTGGGCCGCTTTGCGCGCCATCCGATCCGCGGTCCCTGGCGCGAAATCTCGGCGAATATTTTCCATGCCGGTTTCCAGGCACTGGCCATCACGGCCCTGGTCGGCTTTTTGATCGGCGTGGTGCTCTCTTATCTGTCGGCCCAGCAGCTGCGCACTTTCGGCGGCGACATCTATCTGGTGAACCTGCTGGGCATGAGCGTGATCCGCGAACTGGGGCCGCTGCTGGCGGCGATCCTGGTGGCGGGCCGCTCCGGCTCCTCGATTACGGCGCAGCTGGGCGTAATGCGCGTGACGGAGGAATTGGACGCCATGCTGGTGATGGGCATCTCGCACGGCTTCCGCCTGATCCTGCCAAAAGTGGTAGCGCTGGCGATTTCGATGCCGCTGCTGGTGATCTGGACCGATTGCGCGGCGCTGATCGGCGGCATGGTCTCGGCCAAGATTGAGCTGAACCTGTCGGCGCGCTATTTCATCCAGAAACTGCCGGATGCGGTGCCGCTGGCGAACTATCTGATTGGCCTGGGCAAAGGCGCGGTCTTCGGCGTGCTGATCGCGCTGGTATCCTGCCACTTCGGCCTGCGCATCAAGCCGAATACGGAAAGCCTGGGACGCGGCACCACGACCTCGGTGGTGACGGCGATTACCGTGGTGATCCTGGCCGACGCGGTGTTCGCCATCGTCTTCAATGGAGTGGGTTACTGATGAGTGAAACGTCCACGGAAGAAAGCAGTTGCCCGAACGGCGGCAGCCAGCTGACGCTGGACGGCAGCGTGCCGGTGGTCGAGATCACCAATCTGCAGACCAAATTCGGCCGCACCGTCATCCACAATGAGCTGAACCTGACGATCGAGCAGGGCGAAATCCTGTCGCTGGTGGGCGGCTCCGGCACCGGCAAGACCGTGCTGCTGCGCCAGATGCTGGGACTGGAGCGGCCTTCGCGCGGCTGCGTGCGCATCTTCGGCGAGGATATCTCGCAAGCTTCGGCCGAGCACCTGCAGCAGCTGCGCAATCACTGGGGCATGCTGTTCCAGCAAGGCGCGCTATATTCGGCGCTGACGGTGTTCGACAATATCGCCCAGCCCATGCGCGAGCTGCACGCCCTGGCGCCAGAACTGATACGCGCGGCGGTGCTGCTGAAAATGAATATGGTGGGCCTGGGTCCGGAGCATGCGAACAAGATGCCTTCCGATCTGTCGGGCGGCATGATCAAGCGCGTGGCCCTGGCGCGCGCCCTGGCGCTGGAGCCGCAGCTGCTGTTCCTGGACGAGCCGACGGCCGGCCTCGATCCCGACCTGTCGGAAAGCTTCGTGGCCCTGATCAAGTCCCTGCACCGCGAGCTGGGACTGACGGTGGTGATGGTGACGCACGATCTGGATACGCTGTTCGCCCTCTCCACCCGCATCGCGGTGCTGGCGGAAAAGCATGTGATCGCGGTGGGTCCGACGCGCGAGGTGATCAAGTTCGACCACCCGTTTATCAAGGATTTTTTCCTGGGCGACCGCGGCAAGCGCGCCCTGGAAGCGCTGGAATAGCGCAGCAGACAAGGAGCAGGCATGGAAAACAAATCGCACGCTTTAATGACAGGCTTCTTCACCCTCGCCCTGCTGACGGCGGCGGTCCTGTTCGGCATCTGGTTCAACCGCGACCGCATCGAACGCAATCCCTATCTGCTGGCGACCACGCTTTCGATCCCCGGCCTGAACCCGCAGGCGGCGGTGCGCTACCGCGGCCTGGAAGTGGGCAAGGTGGACGATATCGACTTCGATCCAAACAATGCCGGCCAGATCATCGTGCACCTGAGCGTGGACCCGGAAACGCCGATCACCCGCACCACCTATGCCACCCTGGGCTACCAGGGCGTGACCGGCATCGCCTATATCCAGCTCGATGACGAATCGGTCGGCTCGCCGCGCCTGGGCACCAGCAAGGCCAATCCCAGCCGCATTCCACTGCAGCCAGGCCTGTTCGACCAGCTGGAAAAGCGCGGCAAAGCCATCCTCTCGCAATCGGAAGAGGCGGCGGCCAAGCTGAATACCCTGCTCAGCCCCGAAAACCAGAAAACCATCCTGGCCGCTTTCGCCGACGTCAGCGCCACCGCCAAGTCCTACCGCGACCTGTCGCAACAGCTGGCGCCCACCGTCGACAAGCTGCCGGCGCTGGCTGACCAGGCACACAGCACGCTGGCCTCGGTGAACCGCCTGGCCACCGATGTGAGCAAGCTGACCACCAGCCTGCAAGGGCCGGACGGCGCGATCACCCGCATCACCGGCACGGTGGACCGCGTCGGCAATTCACTCGATGCCGTCACCAGCGGCATCGAGCTGGAAGCCCTGCCCGGCATCACCGGCCTGACCGACGAAACGCGCTCCTCGATGCGCGCCGTGCGCCGTACCATGAACACCCTGAACGACCGCCCGCAAAGCATCTTGTTCGGCGCGCCCGGCACCCCGCCCGGCCCCGGCGAAGACGGCTTCGTGGCGCCGAAAAAATGAGGACCACCATGCATACACGCCTGCTCCCGCTTCTGGCCTGCGCCGCCATCCTGTCCGGCTGCGCCGGCAGCAAGGCCGTTCATCCGACCGCCTTCGACTTCGGTCCACTACCGGCCGCCTCTGGCGCGCCCGCCGCGCCAGCCTTGCCGGCGCTGGTGGTGGCCGACATTTCCGGTCCCGCTTCGCTGGACAGCCAGCGCATGCAATACCGCCTGCTGTATGACGATGCCCAGCAGCCGCGTCCCTATGCCTACAACAGCTGGAGCGTGACACCCCTGCAATTGATGACGCAGCGCGTGAGGGCACGCATCGCGCAATCCGGCGTCAAGGTGCTGGGTACGCAGGACGCGGCGTCCGGACTACCACTGCTGCGCATCGAAGCCGACGAGTTCTCGCAGAACTTCAGCAGCCCGCAACAAAGCACGGCCAGCATCTCGCTGCGCGCCTCGCTGTTCCGCGCCCACCGCCTGGTGGACCAGCGCACCTTCAGCCGCAGCACGCCGGCACCGAGCGCCGATGCGCCGGGCGGGGCGCAGGCGCTGGCCGGCGGCACCGACGCCATCGCCGCCGACATCCTGGCCTGGCTCGCCACGCTTCCGCAGCAGTAAGGCATGACCGAGACCACCGTCGCGCCGCGCAAAGGCTCGCCGGTAGCGCGCGCGTCGCTGCTGGCCTATCTGTTCCTGATCGTCTATGCCAGCTGGTTCCCCTTCTCCGGCTGGCATAACCAGGGGCTGTCGCCGCTGATCTTCCTCGAATCAACGTCGATGCCACGCTACTGGACCATGTTCGACGCGGTGATCAATGTGGTCGGCTATATCCCGTTCGGCGTGCTGCTGGTGTACGCCATGTATCCGCGTTTGCGCGGCGTCTGGGCCTTCCTGCTGGCAGCCGTTTGCGGCTGCCTCGTCTCGGGACTGATGGAAGGCGTGCAGACCTACCTGCCCAGCCGCGTCTCGTCGAACCTGGACTTCTATACCAACGCGGCCGGCTGCGCCTTCGGCGCGCTGTTCGGCGTGCTCACGGCGCGCAAGCTGCTGGAAGGCAGTCCCCTTTACCGCCTGCGCCAAAGCTGGTTCGCGCCGCACGCCAGCCAGGGCCTGGTGCTGCTGGGACTCTGGCCGCTGGCGCAGATCTATCCGCAAAGCTTCCTGTTCGGCCACGGCCAGCTGCTGCCCATCCTATCGGAATGGCTGTCCGAGCTGCTGGAGATGGATGTCGACCTGACCGCCTATGTGCGGCAGGATCTGGAGCTGACAGTGGAACAATACTGGCTGTCCGAAACCATCGTCACCGCCTGCGGCATGACGGGCGCCGCCCTGACCCTGCTTTGCATGCTGCGCAAGCCCGCCCCGCGCCCCCTGCTGATCATCGGCCTGCTCGCGGCCGCCCTGCTGGTGAAATCGCTGGCCACAGCCCTGCTGTTCTCGCCCGAGAATGCCTTCGTCTGGGTCACGCCGGGCGCCCAGGGCGGCTTCCTGATCGGCGCCATCATGCTGGCCGGCCTGGCCTTCGCCCCCCACCTGGCGCAGCGGCGGCTGGCGGCGGCCACGCTGCTGCTCAGCCTCGTCATGATCAACACCACGCCGGTCAATCCCTACTTCGCCGTCACCCTGCAAACCTGGGTGCAGGGCAAGTTCCTCAACTTTAACGGCGCGGCCCAATTCCTGTCCCTGCTCTGGCCCTTCTTTGCATTGTGGTTCCTGTGGCTGCCCTCACATAAACTCAATAAACCCTGATCGCAGGTATCATTACGCATTCAGCCTTGCGCAAGACACTGTAGGAAAACCATCATGAGCGACACCTCTTACTATAAACACCACGTCTTCTTTTGCCTGAACACGCGCGACGATGGCCGCCCCTGCTGCACCGACCACAATGCGGAAGCTGCCCAGCAATACGCCAAGAAGCGCTGCAAGGAACTGGGCATCAACGGCGAGGGCAAGGTCCGCATCAACAAGGCCGGCTGCCTGGACCGCTGCGAGGAAGGCCCGGTGCTGGTGGTCTACCCCGAAGGCACCTGGTATACCTTTGTCGACAATAGCGATATCGATGAAATCATCGAGAGCCACCTGGTTGGCGGCAAGGTCGTGGAACGTTTGAAGATTTAATTTATATGCTGAACAAGAACTCGGAAAAATTTACCCTGGCCGGCGGTGCCGGCCAGATGGAAGGCTTGCTGGACTGGCCGGCCGGCACACCGCGCGGCATCGCGCTGGTGGCCCACCCGCATCCGCTGTATGGCGGCACCATGGACAACAAGGTCGCCCAGACCCTGGCCCGCACCTTCGTGGCGCTGGGCTATGTGGCGGCGCGCATCAACTTCCGCGGCGTGGGCGCCTCGGAGGGCGTGCATGACCACGGCCACGGCGAAACCGACGATATGGAAATCCTCTACCACCATATGCGCGAACGCTTCCCGGACCTGCCGGTGGCGCTGTCGGGCTTCTCCTTCGGCACCTTCGTGCAATCGAAACTGCAGGAGCGCCTGAGCGCCGCCGGCACGCCGGCCGAGCGCCTGGTGCTGGTCGGCAGCGCCGCCGGCAAGTGGCAGCTGGCCGATGTGCCGGCCGACACCATCCTGATCCACGGCGAGCATGACGACACCATCACCCTGCAGGCGGTGCTGGACTGGGCGCGTCCGCAGGACATTCCCGTGATCGTGATTCCAGGCGCAGACCACTTCTTCCACCGCAAGCTGGGCCACATCAAGAATTGGGTGATCGCCCTGTGGCAGGGCCAAAAGGACACCGCCGAGGCCGATTAAGCGCCTATAATATTTGCCCATGCCGGAAAACCCCAGCCGGCATGCGCTCCTGTATCAATTCATTTGGATCATCGCCCATGAAAAAATTCCTCGCGGCACTGGCCACCAGTGTGCTGTTCTTCTCCGCCGCCACGGCGCAATCCTTGCCTCCACCGACCATCGCCGCCAAATCCTGGCTGCTGCTGGACGCCACCAGCGGCCAGATCATCGCTTCGCAAGACCCGAATGCGCGCGTCGAACCGGCCTCGCTGACGAAGATCATGACGGCCTACGTCACCTTCGGCGCGCTGCGCGACAAGAAGCTGGACCTGAACCAGAAGGTCAATGTGTCGGTGCGCGCCTGGAAAGTCGACTCCAGCAGCTCCAAGATGTTCATCGACCCGGCCACCCCGGTCTCGATCAGCGACCTGCTGCACGGCCTGATGGTGCAATCCGGTAACGACGCCGCCGTCGCCCTGGCCGAAGCCGTGGCCGGCGACGAAGGTACCTTCGTCACCCTGATGAACCGCGAAGCCCAGCGCATGGGCCTGACCAATACCCGCTTTGCCAATCCGCACGGCCTGCCCAGCCCGGAAAACTACACCACCGCGCAAGACCTGTCGGTACTGGCCAAGCATGTGATCCAGGACTTCCCCGAGTTCTACAAGATCGACTCGGTGAAAAGCTTCACCTACAACAAGATCACCCAGCCTAACCGCAACCGCCTGCTGTGGCTCGACCCGACCGTGGACGGCATGAAGACCGGCCACACCGAAGCGGCCGGCTACTGCATGGTGGCCTCGGCGCGCCGTCCGAATGGCGCCAATGAGCGCCGCCTGATCACCGTGGTGATGGGCACCACCTCCGACCAGGCGCGCACCCAGGAAAGCCAGAAGCTGCTGAACTGGGGCTTCCAGAACTTCGACACCGTGAAGCTGTACTCCAAGGGCCAGGCCGTGGATACGCCGGAAATCTGGAAAGGCTCGAAGAGCACCCTGAAGATCGGCTTCAAGCAGGACGTGCTGGTCACCGTGCCGAAGGGCGTGGCCGCCAAGATGAAACCGGTGCTGGAGCGCAAAGACCCGCTGGTGGCCCCGGTGGCGGAAAACGCCCGCGTCGGCTCGCTGAAGATGATGGTCGACGGCAAACCGCTGCTGGAACTGCCGGTGGTAGCGCTGGAAACCGTGAACCAGGCATCGATCTTTGGCCGCGCATGGGACTCGATCCGTCTCTGGCTGAAATAAGCTGAGCCAGCTTTGCCGAAGCCCGCCTTGCGCGGGCTTTTTTATTTTTCGGCCGACATATAATCAAGATATCGGCAACGTTCATTGAAAGCGCACAAGATGGCACAGGCACTCGCACCTTCGATCCAGACCAGCAGCAACGGCCCGCAGTTATCGCGGATCGTGGCCGGCATGTGGCGCATGAACGAATGGAATATGACGGCGCAGCAGCGCCTGGCCTTTATCGAGGAATGCCTGGCGCTGGGCGTGAGCAGCTTCGACCATGCGGACATCTATGGCAGCTATGGCGTGGAGCAGCTGTTCGGCGAAGCGCTGGCCCTGAAGCCTGAGCTGCGCCAGCGCATCCAGCTGGTCAGCAAATGCGGCATCAAGCTGCTGTCGGAACGGCGTCCGGCGCACAGCATCCAGCATTACGACACCAGCCCGGCGCATATTCTCGCCTCGGTGGACAACTCGCTGCGGGCCTTGCAGACCGATCACCTGGATCTGCTGCTGATTCACCGTCCCGACCCGCTGATGGATTACGACGAGGTGGCGCGCACCTTCGAGCGCCTGCGGCAGGACGGCAAGGTGCGGCACTTTGGTGTCTCCAACTTCAGCCGCCACCAGTTCGAGATGCTGCACCGGCGCATTGCGCTGGCCACCAACCAGATCGAATTCTCGCCGCTGCACGTGGCGCCCCTGTTCGACGAAACGCTCGACGGCTTGCACGACCAGGGGATCGCGCCGATGGTCTGGTCGCCCTTGGGCGGTGGCCGCCTGTTCAGCGCCAGCGATGCGCAAAGCGAACGCCTGCGCCTGGTGATCAAGGACATCGCCGATCAGTTGCAGCGGCCCTTCGCCAGCATCGTCTTCGCCTGGATCATGCAGCATCCCAGCCGCCCGCTACCCCTGACCGGCAGCGGCCGCATCGAGGCCCTGCAAGTGGCCGTCGAAGCCACCCAGTTCAGCCTGAGCCGCGCCCAGTGGTTTGAAATCCTGCGCGCCGCCCGCGGCCACGAAGTCGCCTGACATCCCACCCGTTTGCGCCAGATCAAACAATGTCCAACCCTGGTGTCAGGCACTGGAGTAGGACATTCTTTGATTTAGATCAGCGAATGTCCGACCGTGGTGCCTCGGCGGCCCCGCCTGACACCAGGGTTGGACATTGTTTGAGATTTATCAATCGTCGTAGGTGAGGGGCGGGGGGATGCGCTGCCATCCAGCGCGCCAGGCGAGGTTCAACGCTACCGTGCCGGCGATGTAGAGGGCGAAGAAGAGGACGAAGTAGTAGGCTTTGAGCCAGATCAGCAGCCCCACATTGACGGCCAGCAGGACCAGGGCGATGGTGCTTTTCTTTTGCTTGGAGCTGGGGAAGCGGATGGTGGAAACCATCAGGCTGCCCACCGCAAACAGCAGCAGCACCACGGCGTAGCCGTGCAGCAGGTCGTCGGGCGGTTCGGGCCAGGCCACCACGAAGGCCGCAACACAGGCGGCGCCGGCGGTAATGGGCATGCCGACGAAGTAGCGCGGGTCGGTGCGGCCGACATTCACATTAAAGCGCGCCAGGCGCAGGGCGCCACAGGCGACGAAGAAGAAGGCGGCAATGCCGCCGGCGCGCAGCAGGGTGGGATCGGCCGGGCCGATCTGCACGAAGCCGTAGCAGTACAGCAGCATGGCGGGGGCGCAGCCGAAATTCATGACGTCGGCGATGGAGTCGAGCTGGACGCCAAACTCGGAACTGGTGCCGGTGGCGCGCGCGACAAAGCCGTCCAGGGCGTCGAAGATGCCGGCCAGGACCAGCAGCGCGGCCGACAGCTGGTAGTCGGCCGCATAGCCGACGTGGGCATTGTCGACCGAGATCACGATGCTGGCGAAGCCGCAGGCGATCGAGAGCAGGGTGACCGAACTGGGCAGGGCGAACTTGGCGCGCTGCAAACGGGGATGGTGCGAGGTCTTCAAATGGGACGGCCTGTTTCAGGTTGGGCATGGCTGCCAATATTGCCTATTTTACCGCGCAGCGCGACGCTTCCTGGGCGCGAAGTTTTGTTGCCAGCGAGTCACGGCTCATTCATAGCAGCAGAAATAGGCATAGAATCGATCTTGCTTCGCCTTCTCCGCTCTAGGAGTTTTATCATGCGCCCTCTTCGACTCCGGCCCGCGCCGTCTGCCGCCTTGCTGTTCGCCGCCCTGCTGACGGCCTGCGGCGGAGGCGGAGGCGGCAGCACGAGCGGGATGGCGCCGGCGCCCACGCCGACGGTGGTGATGCCGCCAGGCGCGCCTGCGCTGAGCGGCAATACGGCGCTGGACGGCTTCAACTGGTTCAATTACCGGCGCGGCCAGATCGGCCTGTCGGTGCTGGCGCGCAATGGCAACATCGATGCGGCGGCGCAAGGGCATTCGAATTATCAATTCCTGAACAGTACCGTTTCGCATGAGCAAACCATGGGCCTGCCCGGCTTTACCGGCGCAACGCTGCGCGACCGCCTGGCAGCGGCCGGCTATGTTCTGCCGGGTACCGGCTTTGCGTATGCCGAGGTGATTTCGGCCGCGTCCGACCGTTCCGGCTTTTATCATGCAGAGGAGCTGATCGCCGCCATCTATCACCGCTTCGTGATTTTCGAGCCGGTGTTCCGCGAGATGGGCACGGGGGCGGCCAGCGGCAATAACAACTACACGTATTTCACGGCCGATTTCACCACCATCAGCGGTTATGGCGCGGGCCTGGGCCGCAATGGTCTGACCATGTATCCAGCCAGCGCCCAGACCATGGTTCCGCTCAATTTCATGAGCGATAGCGAATCGCCCGACCCCGTCCCGAATCTGAACGAGGTCGGTTATCCGGTCAGCGTGCATACCGATCTGGATAATCTGCTGACGGTGCAGAATTTCAGCATCCGCGCGCGCGGCGGCAGCGATCTGGCGGTACGCCTGATGTTGCCGTCCAGCGACGCGCATACGCCAAAATCGGCGGCCGCCATCATTCCTTTGGCCCCGCTGCGCAGCAATACCATTTACGATGTCAGCTTCCAAGGCACGGTGGGCGGCCTGGCCGTCAGCCGCAACTGGTCCTTTACTACCCGCTGAGGCTTATGAACGATTCCGCTCCCGCGACGCCGCGCTCCGCTCTCGACCTGGATGATGGCCTGCAGCGTCTGATGGGGGATCATCCCTTGCTGCAGCGCCTGCTGCAGCGCTTCCGCCACGACTACCGCGATGCCGCGCAGGAGGCCGGCGCCCTGCTGGCGGCCGGCGCGGCCGAGGATGCACGGCGCAAGGTGCATACCTTAAAGGGGGCGGCCGGCATGGTGGGCGCGCATGAGGTGCATGACCTGGCGCGGCAGATCGAGCAGCAGCTCGACACGCCGGCCTTGCATCGCCTGGAGGATGCCATGCGGCGCCTGCTGCATAAGCTGGATGGCGTCTTGCCGCCGCCGGCCAGCGATCCGCCCCTGCCCGCGCCTGCCGCGGCCGACCCGGCGGCGCAGCGCGCCCTGCTCGATCGGCTGGCCTTGCTGCTGGACGAGGGCAATGGCGCGGCCATCGATTTGCTGGAACAGTCGGCGCCGTCGCTGATCGCCGCGCTGGGCATCGCCACTTATCAGGACATCGCGGAAGCGGCGCACGAATTCGATTTCGAACTGGCGCTGGCGACACTGCTGCCGCTGCTGTAAATCAGATCAGCGGGTGAACTCCGCTTCTTCGTCGAAGGATTCGGCGCATTCCTTGCCGCAGAAACGGCGCACGCTATCCAAGGGTTTTTCGCAATACCAGCACGAACCTTTTGGTGGCAAGGATTGCCGCGTCCTGGCGGCGGGGACGGAAGGCAGCGGCGGCGTTACGCTTTCCGGGGACAGCTTGGTCTCGATCGTTTCCACAGTTTTCCCTTTCCAAACAGCACATCAAGCCTCAAGGCAAGATTACTCCACTGGAAGAAGCTGGGCATGAGCGGCATCAAATGCCCTATCCAATACAGGTATCGCCAGGGGCCATGCGCCAGACAAAGTTTCCTTTGCCTGCACAAATGATAGCAGGATTAGAACAGGAGGCTCGGCCGGCCTTTGTGCGTTTTCGCACATATGGGCGCTGTTTTTTTTAATGGAAAGATATGCCCCGATAGACAGGGCCGCGCATCATGAAAAAAGCCCGCCGGCATTGCTGCGGGCGGGCTTGCATGATGCAATAAAGACGGCTTACCAGTCGTCCTTCTTCGGCGCATCGGCCGCCGGCGCGGCAGCCTTCTTCGCCACGGCGGCCGCTTTCTGCGGCTTGGCCGGCGCTTCCTGGCTGGCGTCGCCGCCGGCCGGTTTGGCCGCAGCCTGCTTCGGTGCCGCCACGGCTTCGCGCAGCTGCAGGGCGCCGGCGGCAACGCCATCCAGCTTGACCTGCACGTTTTCCAGCGTGCCGTAGGACAGGTTCGGCGTCACGCGGTTGATCACCACCTCGCAGCACTGGCTTTCCATATTGCCCAGGGATTGGCCGGTCTGCGGATCCTTGATCTCCTTGCCTTGCAGGTAGACGCGGTAACGGCCGTTCTCGGTCACGGCGCTGCCGCCCTGGCTCAGCACGACGTTATTGCCGTCGCGTTCCACGATCGAGATCGGGAAGGTGCGCAGCAGGATGGCGTCGGTGGCCTTCTTCACGATTTCAGCCTGCATGTCCTTCAGCAGACCGGCTTCGTTGAAGCTGGTGCCCAGCGTGGTCGGCGCGATCGCCGGCGGTTCGCCGCGCAAGGTGGTCGACTGCAGGATCTGGCGCGTGGCCAGATTGATCATGCGCTGCGATACCGACCAGGCGCCGGCATAAGACACCAGCTCGCGGTCCGAAGTCTGCAGCTTGCGCGCGTTGCGGTTGTAAGCCAGCTCGTTGACCACGCCGACCCATACCAGGTCCGCGCTCAGGGCCTGGCCCAGTTTGGCGAAGTCGGTATTGGCGGTCTGGCCGGACTCGATCATGTTCAGCTCATTTTGCAGCTCGCCCTCGAACTGGCGGTCCAGCACCGTGAAGCGGCCGGTCTGCGACAGCGAATCGATGATCTGCTGGCGGATGGCCGACAGCACTTCCTGCGCCGGCACATTGCGCCCGCCGATATTGAAGCTGGCCTTGTCCGAACGCAGCGGCGCGACCACGATCTTGATCTTGCCGCTGTCCGCAGGCGCCTTGAACTTGGCGATCTTCGCTTCGATCTCGACCTGGAACATGCCGCCCTTATTGGCTGGAGGCGTCAGCTTCACAACCTTGAAGGAGGACACCGCGCCCTTGGACTGGGTCACGATCTGGTCGATGAAGGCCTGGCCCTGCATGGTCGTGGTGGCGGTCGCGGCCAGCTTGGCGGTATCGACGCCGTCGGTGACTTCGGCGTCCAGCGTTTCCGTGACCTGTTTCAGCACGTTGATGTTGGCCGAAGTAGCGTCCACCGTGGTGCCGTTGACCTGCATGATGGCTGTTTTCAGCGCATCATTGACGGCGGCACCAGGCGACATGCCGGAGCCGATGGCGGTGGTCGCCACCTGCTCGACCTTGCCCACGTCCGGCGTCTGGGTCAGGTTAGGACCGGCCGGTGCGGCCTGGCCAGCCGGCGCGGCCGGCGCATCTTTCTTCTCGCCGCAGCCAGCCAGGATCAGGCCAGCCAGCAGCGCGGAGGTAATGGCGTATTTCATGGTCGATTACAGCAGTGCGGTAGCGTCGTTGGCCTCTTTAGGCAGAGGGATGTTATTGCTCTTGGCGAAATCGATCGCGGTTTTCAGGGTGCTGCCCACAGACTTCAGCGAGCCTGGCAGGCTTTGCACGATGTAGACAGCCGAATTGGCAGCCGCGCCCAGCGAGGTCACGCTTGGCTTGAAGCCGGACATGTCCTTGCTCACACCGACGTACTGGATCACGCCGCGCGCCAGATCGGCCAGGCCGTTGGCGAAGCGTTTTTTGCTCTCTTCATCCATCACCACTTTTTTGCCGGCCATGTGCTCTTCCAGCGCCTTGCTGCTGTCGGTCTGCACTTTGGAGGCGCCTTCCAGCGCATCCTTGGTCGCGCCTTCGGTCAGGTTCTTGGCGTGCAGGGCGGCTTTTTCGGATTCGTCTTTCAGGCCCAGGGCTGCCAGCATATTGGCATCGGCGTTCATCACGCTCTGGGTGCCGGTCACATAGCGTTTCACGATCTGTTCGGCGCTGACGCTGCCGCCCGATTTGCCGCCGCCCAGGGCGCTGGTCAGGCCGCCGAATTGGGCGGAAGCGATACCGGAGGCTGCCATCATCAGGGCGCCCAGCAGAACGGACATGCGAATTTTATTCATGGTGCTTTTCTCTCTTCTAGGTTGTCATGAAACGAAAACAGGGTGAGGCAATCAATACACGCCAGCGGCGTTCAGGCGGCTGACCACTTCCTTGGCAGCCAGGCCCGATGCTTCTTTCAGGGCTTTGGTCTGCGCGGTGGCGCTGTCGGCGCCCAGGCCGAAGTACTGCACCGGCGGCACGGAGGCCACTTCACGCGGCAGGTTGCCGCGCAGGTCCAGCACGCGGCCGGTCACGGAAACGACGACGCGCTGCATGCCGGTGGCTTCGTCCACGGCGGCTGGGTTCACGTCGAAGGTGGCCAGCGCCAGCAGCGGCACGCCGTTCTTGCGCAGGGATGCGACGATGGAGCGCAGGGTGGCCGGCGCCAGGTCGTTACCTTTGGAGAAGTCCTGGTTGACCGATGGGATGTCTTTATCGCCCAGCACGAATTCAGGATCGGCCACAGCGAAACCGGCTTGCGAGAACACGCTGGTGATGGCGGTTTTCTGGTTCGCCAGGGAGAACACGCGGAACTCGGTCTGGTCGGCCTTGCGGGTGGTGCTGCCGCCGGTTTCCACCGTCACGGATTGCTTGGCCGACAGGCTGTCGTTCTTGCGCACGGAAGCGTTGGTGGAGATCGAGCCGCCGCGCAGGGATTCGCCTTCGCTGCCCTTGGTGTTGGCGTTGCGCTTGATATCGCGGTCGACGCTCACCTCGGCGCGCTGCACGACGCGGTCGTCAAAGCTCTTCACGCTGGCCACTTCGCGGCCGACGAAGACGTAGACCATCTGCGACTTCTCGCCGACAGCGGTCTTGCCGGCGGCGCTGGCGCTCTTCAGGGTGTTTTTCAGTTTGGCGACATTCAGCTCGGTACGCACGGAGACGGAATACTTGCGCAGATTCGGCTGGTCCATTTCGTTCAGCACGGTGGTGCTGAGCAGGAATTTGTCCAGGTTGGCTTCGATCTTGTCCTGGATCGCTTCAAAGTTCTGCGATTCGGCTTCGCCGCTTTCGGCGAAGTAGCGCTCGACGGAAGCCAGCTGCGCGTTGCGGTAGGCTTTTTCCTTGTCCATCGGACTCAGGGTGGTCGGGTAGCTGATGGTGGCTACACCTTTGACTTGCACGATTTGCGCGGCGGCTTGCGCCGACAGCAGCAGGGCTGCGCACAGCAGGAGGAATTTCTTCATTTATTTACTCGCTTTCAGGATAGTGCGGGTTGCTTCAATCTGTTTCGTGATGTCTTTGGCGGAGGCGGCGGTGGTGACCCATTTCGGATCGGCGCCTTCAAAGGCATCGGCCAGCTTCAGGAACATGCCGCGGATGGCGTCCTGGTAGGCGGCGAAATCGTCGGTCGACACCAGGCCGGCCGGCACCACGGCGGATTCGCCGTTTTTCAGGTCGGTGTTGATGTAGTCGGTATTCAGGGTCGGCTCGAAGAAGTGGATGTTGGCGTAGGCGCCGTATACATACGAGGTGCCGACACGGGTTTCGGCCGTTTTGACCTTGGCGAACTTGTTGATCTTGATATCGAACAGGTAGTCGCCTTCGCCGATCTTCAGCTGCACGTCGTCGCCGTTTTCCAGGCGCATGGCCATGGTGCCCATGGCGTGGCCGGCGCCGGACGGCAGCACCGGCACGCCGGCCTTGGCCGACAGCACGGAGCCGAAGGAGTCGGCCAGCATGGATTCGATGATCTTGGGCTGGCTGCGCAGGGCTTCCGGCATCAGCGCCAGCGCTTCGGGCGCCATTTCGGCCTTGCGCACCTGGATGGTGCGGGTGCCGGGCGCCGGCAAGGTGGCGCTGGACAGGCGGTTCAGGTATTGGGTGAACAGGCCCTTGCCCTCTTCCTTCATCAGCAGCTGCGCGACGAATTCGGCGATGCGCTCCTGCGATGGCGGCCTCGGGGTGGCATCGAACAGGGCGGCGTTGATCGGGTAGCTGCGCACCACGGTCTTGCTCTTGAAGTCGAAGATCAGCGCTTCACCGCGCAGATTGACGAAGGTCTTGTAATAGCTGCCGAAGTTTTCGGTGAGGATGGTCTCACCGCTCAGCACCAGCACCGTCATCAGCGCCTGGTCCGCGGCCTTCAGGTTCATCATCTTTTCCGGTGCCATCAGCTCGAAGGCGGGATTCTTGACGGCGGCGCTGCGGTCCACCAGCAGACGGGAAAAACTCTGGCCCGGCATGGAGCGCATGTGCTCATACACGGCATAGCTCAGAGGGAAACGGGTTTTTGCGGTGCCAGCATCGCCGGCAAAGGCAAACCCGGCGACGGCGATATTGGAGGCTGATGCGGTTTGCGGAAACAGGCCACTTACTGCCACTAATGCCACGAACACCATGGCCACGCGCTTCAAGAACATCAGCTAACCCCTTATTAATATTAGTAGTATTGCTCTAGAGAAAGGGGTGGATTGTATACGCATTGGGGGCGCACGATATTCACCAATTGTAACAATTGCCTGAAAAGCAAGCACGCGACTTGCATTTATTTAGGTAGTTTCACCGTATAATTGCGAGTGATTCTTATTTACATAATTTAAAACGGCTTGGCCGGGAAAGGATGTGTTCGTGTCACCACTCAGCTGCGCATCCGGCGCCGGCATCGCCGCGCTGTATGCCGACCACCATGGCTGGCTGCTCGGCTGGCTGCGCCGGCGCCTGCGCGATTCCGTCGATGCCGCCGACCTGGCCCAGGACACCTTCATCCGCCTGCTGAGCAAGGATGCGCCGCCGGCGATCCAGGAGCCGCGCGCCCTGCTGACGACCATCGCCCAGGGCATGGTCGCCAACCTGCAGCGCCGCCGCCAGCTGGAACAGGCGTATCTGCAGGCTTTGGCCGCCCTGCCCGAACCGCTGGCCCCTTCGCCCGAATGCCGCGCCATCGTGCTGGAGACGCTGCTCGAAATCGACCGCCTGCTGGACGGCCTTCCGGGCAAGGTGCGTGAAGCGTTCCTGCTGTCCCAGCTCGATGGCATGCGCCAGGGTGAAATCGCCGCCCGGCTCGACGTTTCGCTGCCGACCGTGAAACGCTATATCGCGCAGGCGCTGGCACAGTGCTGCTTCGCCGATTGAGCCGCGCAGCCATGGACACCATGCTTTCTTCGACCATCCCTGCGGAAGTACGCCTGCAGGCGGCCAGCTGGCTGGTGGAGCTGCAGTCGGAGCAGGCCAGCGACGCCACGCGCAGCGCCTGGCAGGCCTGGCGCGCGGCGCACCAGGACCATGAGCGGGCCTGGCAAAGAGTAGCGGCATTCAGCTCCCGCCTGGAGCAGCTGCCGCCCGCCCTGGCGCAGGCGACGCTGGCTGCTCCGCGTTCGGCCGCGCGGCGGCGCGCGGTGCAGGCGCTGGCAGTGGCGCTGTTTGCCGGCGGCGCGGCGTGGATGCTGGAAGAGCAGGCCGCGTGGCGGCAATGGAGCGCGGATCGGCGCACCGGCACCGGCCAGCGCACCAGCCTGGCCTTGGCCGACGGCACCATCGTGGAGATGAACGCCAGTTCGGCCATCGATATCGATTACAGCGGCAGCGAGCGCGTGCTACGCCTGATCGATGGCGAGATCCTGGTGACGACGGCCAAGGACGTGGCCGAGCGCCCCTTCTACGTGTATACCGGCCATGGCCGCCTGCAGGCGCTGGGCACGCGCTTCAGCGTAAGCCGGGTGGACTGCCGGCAGACCGAAGTCGCCGTCTATGAAGGCGCGGTGGAAGTGCGGCCGCTGGACGCGCCGCCGCAGCGCTTGCAGGCCGGCCAGAAGCTGCAATTCAGCGATGCCGCCGTCAGCCTGCTGGATGCGGCCGACGAGAATGCGACAGCCTGGCTGCAAGGCATGCTGGTGGCGACGGATATGCCGCTGGAGCGCTTTGTGGCGGCGCTGGCGCGCTATCGCCATGGCCGGCTGGCGGTCGATCCGGCCGTCGCCACGCTCAAGGTCACGGGCACCTATCCACTGGCCGATACCGGCAAGGTGCTCGATATGCTGGGCAAGGCGCTGCCGCTGCAAGTCAACTACATGACGCGTTACTGGGTCACGCTGACGCCGCGCTCCGCGCGCGGCTGAAAAATAATTCGTCCGCACTGATCCCTTTTCCAATCTCGCGGGGCATACAGGATAGAAGCCATCCACCCGCATAGAAAGGAATCCCGAATGAGCCAGTCCGGCCACCAGCACCGCCTTCACCCTGGCGCGGCAAGCGCGCGTCCCCGCCATGCCCTGATTGCCCGCGCCGTAGCCCTCGCCCTGCTTGGCATGGGCGCCTTGCCCGGCGGCGCCATGGCGCACTCCGTCGCCGGCACGCAGCAGCAGGCCGAGGCAACGCGCAGCTACAGCATTCCGGCCGGCTCCTTGACGGTGGCCTTGCAGCGCCTGGGCCGCGAGGCCGGCATCATCCTCGCCTTCTCCACCGAGCTGACGGCGGGCGTGCAAAGCCAGGGCTTGAACGGCAGTTATGCGGTGGCGGGCGCGCTGCATGTCCTGCTGGCCGGCACCGGCCTGCAAGCGCTGCGGCAGGATAACGGCGGCTATCTGATTCAGCGCCTGCCCGCCGCAGCCGCTTCCAGCGCCAGCGCGGCGGCCGCGCCCGAAGCGGTGCTGCCCGCCGTGACGGTAACGGCCGAAGGCGGCCTGCTGGAAGAACTGGCGGGGGCGTATGCCGGCGGCCAGGTGGCGCGCGGCGGCCGTCTGGGCGTGCTGGGAAATGCCAGCGTGCTCGATGCGCCCTTCAGCCAGATCAGCTACACGGCCCAGTTGGCGGAAGACCAGCAGGCGCGCACCATCGGCGATGTGGTGTCCAACGATCCCTCGGTGCGCGTCATCGTGCCGCCCGGTTTCCCCTACGAGAATATGATGATACGGGGCTTCGCCATCGATAGCGGCGACGTCTCGCTGAACGGTCTGTATGGCGTGCTGCCGCCGCAGCAGATTCCGGTGGAGATGTATGAACGCATCGAAGTGCTGAAAGGGCCGAATGCGCTGGTGAATGGCATGTCGCCCACCGGCAGCGTGGGCGGCGGCATCAATGTGGTGCCCAAGCGCGCGGCCGATGCGCCGCTGACACGCCTTGGCCTGAGCTACGAATCGGATGCGCAAGTCGGCCTGCGTGCCGATATCGGCCGCCGCTTCGGCGCGAACAATGCCTGGGGCGTGCGCGTCAACGGCCTGCACTCCAACGGCGACTCTAGCCTGGATGGCCGCAGGCAGCGCGAGCAAATGGCTTCCATCGCGCTCGATTACCGGGGCGAAAAACTGTCGCTCTCGCTCGACGCCTTTCATACCGGCCAGGATATGCGCGGCGGCTCCGGCCTGTTCGCCCGCTTTGCCGGCGACGTGCTGAAAGCGCCCGACGCCAAAACCAATCTGCTGCCCGGCGCTTACTCGCGCTTCCGCGACAATGGCCTGGTGCTGCGCGGCGAATACGAAATCAGTGACAGCGCGGCCGCTTACGCCAGCGTGGGACGGCGCCAGAACCGCCGTTCCGGCCATCTGGGCTTTGGCCCGGTGGCCGATGCCGGCGGCAATTTCACCGATGCGGCGCGTTCGGTCAGCGGCTACGAAAACACCGTGTCGGCCGACGCCGGCCTGCGCGGCAAGTTCGCCACCGGCACGGTCAAGCATCAATGGACCTTCGGCGTGGCACGCCTGTATAGCGAAGGCGGCACCGCCGTCGGCTTTGGCGAGGAGTTCAGCTCGAATATCTATGCGCCCGGTCCGGCCCTGATTCCCGCTGCGCCGGCCAGGCCGCCACGCGATACCTCATCCACCTTATCGAGCGTGGTGCTGGCCGATACCCTGTCCGTGCTGGACGAACGCCTGCGCCTGACCATCGGCGCCCGCAGCCAGCGCGTGCAGACCGATAACTACAGCTACGACGATGCGGGCCAGCGCAGCACCCAGGACCGCTACGACGAGAAGGCCGTGACGCCGATGGCCGGCCTGGTGTTCAAGCCGCTGCCGCAATTGGCCCTGTACGCCAACTATATCGAAGGCTTGAGCAAGGGCGACACCGTGACGGATGAAACGGCGGCCAACTACCGCGCCGTGTTCGCGCCCTATAGAACCCGCCAGTACGAGGTCGGCGGCAAATGGGATCTGGGCCAGATCATGCAAACCCTGAGCTTCTACCAGATCACCCAGCCGACCTTGCTGCGCAATCCCGCCACTGCGATCTATGGCGACGATGGCCGCCAGCGCAACCGCGGCGTCGAATGGAATACCTTTGGACAGATGCGGCCCGGCCTGCGCTTGCTGGGCGGCCTGGCTTACACCCAGGCCAAGCTGCTGAAAACGGAAGACGGCTTGTACGACGGCCACACGGCTTTCGGCGTGCCGCGCTGGCGCTTTGTTCTCGGCGGCGAATGGGACAGCCACTGGCTGCCCGGCCTGACGCTGAATGCGCGCATGGAGCGCACCGGCCGCCTGTTCCTGAGCGAGGAAAACCGTCTGACCCTGCCGGCATGGCAGCGCTGGGACATCGGCGCGCGCTACGAGAGCCGCGTCGGCGGCAAGCGCACCGTGGTGCGCGCCGGCGTGCAGAACGTGTTCAACAAGAACTACTGGGGCAGCGCCTATTTCTCCGGCATGGCAGCGCTGGGCGCACCGCGCACCGTCAACCTCTCGGTGACGACGGACTTTTAAGCGGGGCGGCGCTTCTCGTAGCGCACATCGCCCTCTTCCAGCCGGGCCGCCAGGGTCCAGCCCAGCTTGAGGTAGAAACCGTTGGCGCGCACCGGATCGCGGCCATCGGTTTCAAGCCAGATCGCCTCATGATGGCGGAACAGCAGGGCCTCCACCTCCGCCATCAGCCGCCGCCCCAGGCCCAGCCCTTCAAAGCCGGGGCGGATAAACATGGCAAACACCGAGCCGCCTTCGACATCGGCCGTGGCGAAGGCCACCACCTCACCATTCACTTCACCGACCCAGATACAGGGAGACTGCTCCATCAGTTGCCGGGTCGTCTCAGGGGTGACGCCCCATTCCACCATCTGGCTGCGCGACAGATGATTTTGCAGCACGCTGGTGCGGACCTCGAAAAGGACGGGAATGTCGGCTGGCGTGGCCAGGCGCACGCGGATTTCCTGCACTTGCGGCAGCGCGGGCGGCGCCGCACGGCGCAGATGCAGCAGCGGATAAGGGCGGCCATCGCCATCCGTGGCCGAACGGCCCGTCTGCACAAAACCCTGCTTGCGATAGAAGGCGACGGCCTGCGCGTTCTGCTCGTTGACGTCGACCGTCAGCGCTTCCGGCATCTGGCCGACGTGGGCCAGGAGCAGCTTGCCGATGCCCTGTCCACGCACGGCGGGATCGACAAACAGGCTGTCCACATGGGTGCCGCTCAAGCCAAGAAAGGCCACCGGCGCGCCATTGCCATCAACCACCACCCACAAATCCGCTTGCGGCAGATACCGCTGGCTGACGAGAAGGTCGATCTGGCGAAAATCCTCATCCGACAGGAAGTGATGGGTGGCCTTGACGGAACGGCGCCAGACCTCGGCCAGCGCGGGCGCATCGCCCGGCTGCGATTTGCGAATCTCAAACATCAAAACAACCCTGCGTAATGGATAACGGTACAGCGGATTCTAGCGTCGATATGAAATCACCGCATGGCAGGGAGGTCTGATACCACTTTCCCATCAGCATGGAAGTGGTATCTACGCCAGCCATCCCAGCAAGGCGCCTCGCCATCCCACCTTGCCTGCCACAAAAATAAGCACTTTCATGCAAGTCAAACCGGCATGCTTTATTGGTACTGTTGCAAAAATGGGAATTGGAAAACCAGTTGACGTCTAATATTTTGCCACTTACCCTCGTTAGCAAATTTGAAATACTTGGTTACATAAGCAGAAATCAGAATTTCTTAGGGGGATAAAATGATTCAGCACACCATTGTATTCAAGCTCAAGCATCCACCAGGGTCCGCGCAGGAAAAAGATTTTCTAGCCGACACATTCAAATTTTCCGACATTCCCGGCGTGCAGAATTTTAAATGCCTGCGCCAGACCAGCAAGCAAGTTAATTACGATTTCGGCATTTTAATGGAATTCGCCTCGCAAGAAGATTACGATCGCTATACCCATCACCCGGTGCATCAAACCTTGGTCAAGGAACGCTGGATTCCCGAAGTCAGTGCATTCCTCGAAATAGATTACACGCCGCTCGCCTGATACTCCATCATGCCATCAGGGAAAATTAAACATGAAAAGAGACGCGTATCTTTCGGGCGCCTCCTACGTGCTGGGTGAGGCTGAAAAAACATTCAAGCAGGCCGATGGTTTCGAACAGGCCCTGAGCGCCCTGGGCGGCGCGAATTTTCCCGAATTATGGGGTTGGGGCAGCTATTATGAAACCGCCGATATTTATCAACTTGGTCTGCACGCCGCGCAAAAAGCCCTGGCGGTCAGCGCGGTCCCGGCCAACGCAATTCAGCTGGTGGTGTTTGCTGCTGCGTCCTTTCCGGAAAACCCCAACGAGCTGGCACCCAGGCTGGGCCAGGTCCTGAAAACCCTGGGTTGCGCCAATGCCTTGCTGGAGAGCGCCACCTTGAACGGTTGCGCTTCCTATCTATCGGCTCTGCGGCTGGCGACGGTGCGCGTCGCTTCAGGCGAACTGGACAATGTCCTCGTGGTGGGTCTGGGCAGCATGACACCCGGTATGACGCGCTTCTCTGCCTTTGCCCTGTTCAGCGACGCCGCCTGCGCTGTCGTCCTGCGCGCCGATGGTGCCAATGCACGGTATCGGGTGATCGATGCAATACAGCGCCTCGACCTGGAGGAGTTCGCCAGCGGCGTGCTGCTGAACGACAAGAGCCAGCTGCAAACGCAGACGCTGGATATTCTGCTGGGGAGAAATCAGCTCGGCAGAAGCGATATCAATCGCGTATTTAACAACAATATTTTCCTTCCCATAAAAAAGATGCGGGATGCGCGTAGCGGATTTAAAGCTTCGCAGCTCTATCCCGGCAATGTGGCCCGCATCGCCCATTGCCATGTCTGCGACAGCATGATTAATCTGGTCGATTATTCAAGCCAGTCCAGGACTGCCGATCCAGAACTGCTGCTGCTTCAATCCGACGGCAACGGTCATTGCTCCTGCCTGCTGCTGGCCTCCCTTTAAGCGTGTTTTTCGGTTGACATTATGACTATTGAAAATTCCATTGCGCAAGTACGCGATTATCTTCGCCAGCAAAACAAACTGTCGCACATCGCCATTGAAGACGATCTGGATCTGATTGAGTCGGGTGTACTCGATTCGCTGAAAATCATGGCGCTGGTGATTGTAATCGAAAAAATCCGCAATCAGGCCATCGAACTGGAAGAGCTTTCCATGGATAATTTGCGAACCGTGAATTTGATTCGCAAGAATTTCTTCGCCGCCGTTTAATGAGCATCAGGAGAAAAACCATGGTGCGAATCAATCTGGCCCGGGAAATCGTTTCCCGTCAAAGGGATTTCAATAAAAATGCTTATCTTTACCAGAATACCGGACTGAGCTACGCCAGCCTGTTCCAGCGCGCCGCCAGCCTGGCCCAGGCTCTGTACGGCCTGGGACTGGTTTCGCGCCAGCGCATCGTGATCAGCTTGTACGATTCGCCCGCCGTCAGCGAAATCTTCCTGGCGGCGCTGGCGATCGGCGCCATCCCGGTGGTCATCAACCCCAAGCTGTCGCGCGATTCGCTGAGCCATATCGTCGTCGACAGCGGCGCCAGCCTGCTGGCCTGCGAAAGCGACAACCTGGACATCGTCCGTGCCGTGTGCGCGGACGCCGCCACCCCGCCTCGCCTGCTGCTGCAGGACAGCTATGCCACCGTCGCCCCGGCCAACGCCGGCTCCGAGGAGGTTGCCGGCCTGCTGCATCTGAGCGCGCTGACGCGGCAGCAATGCGTTTTCGAGTTCACCGACATCGGCGAAAACGAAGCCGCCTTCTGGCAATACACTTCCGGCACCACCGGCCACCCCAAGGCCGTGCAACATTGCAGCGCCACCATGCTGGAAAACACCCAGGCCTTCGCAGTCTGCACGCATGGCTTCACGTCCGACGATGTGTTTTATTCGGCAGCCAAGATGTTCTTCGGCTACGGCTTCGGCGCCAGTTTCTTCTTTCCCCTGCTGCTGGGTGCAACGGCGGTGCTGGACTCCGCCATGCCCAGCAACGACTACGCGGTCATGCGCAATATCGCGGCCTACCGCCCCAGCGCGATCTTCTGCGCGCCGGCCCTGTACGCCGCCCTGCTGCCGCATGCCGCGCGCCTGAAGCCTTATCTCAGCGAGGATACCGTCTTCATCTCCGCCGGTTCCGGCCTGCCGCAATCGATTTTCGAACGCTGGCAGGCAGCTTTCGGCCTGCCCATCTATGACGGCATCGGCAGTACCGAGATGGGCCATATCTTCCTCTCCAATTCGCGCAGCACACTCAAGGCCGGCGCCACCGGCCGCCCGGTGGTCGGCTATCAGGTCAGGCTGGAGGCCGGCGCGCAGGGCCAGGACGGCGACGGCATCCTGTGGGTCAAAGGCCGTCATCCGAATCTGGGCTACTGGAACAAACCGGAAGCGAGCAGCGAGAAATTCGTCGATGGCTGGTGCTGCACCGGCGATCTGTTCACCCGCGATGCCGAGGGCTTCTATACCTACCGCGGCCGCAGCGACGACCTGTTCAAGTCGAACGGCATCTGGGTGGCGCCGCTGGCGATCGAAAGCGAAATCCAGCGCCGCTTGCCCCAGGTGCTGGAGTGCGCGCTGGTGCCGCATCAAGGCGAGAACGAACTGGCCGAGCCGGTGCTGTTCTGCGTGTTCGACGCCAAGCAATGCGAGCGGTATGAAGGCATCGCCGCCGTGCAGGCCATTCTCGGCGTGGTCTGCGAAAAACACAGCCTGCCGAAACAGCTGGTCGCGCTCGACACCCTGCCGCGCAACGACAACGGCAAGGTCTCGCGCGCAGCGCTGGGCAAGTTCGATCTTCCGCCAGCGGTGGCGGCGTGATGAAGATCGCCTGCATCGGCGGCGGCGTGGCGGCCCTCTACTTCGCCATCGCCATGCAGCGGTGCCAGCCCGCTGCCGCGATCGATATCTTCGAGCGCGACAGCGCGGAGCGCAACTCCGGCTGGGGCATCATCCTGCGCGAGCCGATGCTGGCCGCCATGCAGCGGATGGATGAGGCCAGCCATGGCGCCATCCTGGCGCGCGCCGTGAGCTGGGATCAGATCGAAATCCGCCACAAAGGCGGAATCAAACTGCTGTCCAATCAATTCGGCCGCAGCACCGGGCGCCATGCACTGGTGGAGGTGCTGCGCGCGCGCGCCGTGGAGCTGGGCTGCCGCATCCACTACGCATCACCGGCCAGCGCCGCCGATCTGGCCGGCAGCTATCAGCTGCTGGTCGGCTCGGACGGCATCAAGAGCGGCTGCCGCGAGCAGATCGGCGCCGATGCGCCCATCGCGCGGGTGCAGTCGGCCAACCGCTTTATCTGGCTCGGTTGCGACAAGGCTTTCGACCGCATGGTGTTCGACTTCCAGCAAACCACGCATGGGCCAGTGTGGGTGCACGCCTATCCCTTCAGCGCAGACCAGTCCACCTTCGTGGTCGAATGCGCGCAGCAAACCTTCGACGGCTTCGGCTTCGGCCGCCGCGCACTCTCCTCCGATCTGGCGCGGCTGGAGGACATCTTTGCCAGCCTGCTGGGCGATGCCTCGCTGGCCAGCCTGTCCGATGCGCCGCACGAATGGCGCCAGTTCGAGCAGATCCACTGCAACTCGCTGCACCGCGAGCAGATGGTGCTGATCGGCGACGCCGCCCACACCGCGCACTTCTCGATCGGTTCCGGCACCCGCCTGGCCGTGGAGGACGCCATCGCCCTGGCCGACAGCCTGCATCAAGGCGGCGCGCTGCCCGAGGCGCTGGCGCACTACCAGCAGCAGCGCAGCGAAGCGGTCAGCAGCATCCAGCAGCAGGCGCTGCATTCGATGCAGTGGTTCGACCGCATCGTCGAGCACTACTCGCTGCCGCTGGCCGCGTTTTCCCGCGCCTTCCTGTTCCGCAGTCTGGGACAGGCCGCCTGACGCAGCCTCACGCCATTTTCACTTTCACGAAACGGGACCGATACAGCATGAATACCAAAACCGACGCCACAATGACGAAGGAGTTCTGGGGCTTGTCGATTCCCATCATGATCGAGTTTCTGGTGGGGTTTTCGGTTCCCGCCGTGGATGCCTTCTTCCTCTCCAAGATCTCGCTGCAAGCGGCGCTGGCGGTGGGCGCCGTGCTGCCGATTCTGGTGTTCTGCGACGTCTTTTACGGCAGCCTGAATTCCAGCGCCAAGGCGCTGGCCGCCCAGGCGCTGGGCAGTGGCGACGCCGCGCTGGCGAAGCGCATTTTCAATAGCACCCTGCTGCTGGTGTTGTTAATCTCGGCGCTGCAATTTCTGCTGTTCTATTTCGGCAGCGCCTACATGGTGGACCTCATCGGCCTGCCGGACAATGTGGCGCCCATCGCCAAACAGTTCCTGCTGCTGATGGGCTGCGGCTATGGCATCCTCGGTGCGCGCTATCTGTTCCAGGTGATGAATGCACTGTACGGCATCGTCAAATTCAATATCGGCGCCGCCGCCATCATCCTGCTGGTGAACATCGTGGGCGATGCGGCCGTGGTCTACAACGTGTGGGGACTGGGCCGCTTCGGCGTCACAGGCGTGGCTTGCGTCAGCATTCTGGCCGTGTTCTCGGCCCTGGTTTTCCTGGTGGCGGTGCAGAAGATCAAGCTGGGTTTCACCATCCGTCTGAGCTGGCCGTCCGCCGATTTCGGCAGGATCGCCCGCCTCAGCACCGTGGTCGCCGTGCCTTCGCTGCTGGAACCGCTGTCAGTGCAACTGTTCCTGATGTTTGTGCTCAGCATGGTGTCTGCCATCGGGCCGGCGGAACTGACCATGCGCGTCCTCGGCGGGAATATTCTGCTGCTGTGCATTGTGCCGAGCCTGGCTTTTACCGTGACCGCGCAAATCCTCGCCGGCAATTACATCGGCGCCAACAGCTATCAAACGGTCGAAGCCCTGATCTATAAGGCGCTGCGCTACAGCGTCCTGATCGTGGCGCTCATGATCTTGCCCATCGTGCTGTTCGGCCAGCAGTTACTGGCGTTGTTTACCACCGATGCGGCCGTGCTGGCGATTGCCGTCACCAGCCTGCTGCCGCTGGCTCTGGCCGAACCGGTGAAGGCGGTGAATATGGTGATCGGCTCCAATCTGAAAACGGCCGGCGACGGCATGCGGCCAACCGTGGCGGGGATTCTGATCACCTGGGCCGTCTCAGCGCCGCTGGTGTATTTCATCGGGCCGGTGGCCGGCTTCTTCGCTCTGCTATGGCTGCTGGTGCTGGACGAGACGCTGAAGTGTGGCTACAACATCTGGCGCTGGATGCGTGGCGCATGGCGCATCAAGCTGATTGACAGCCTGAGCTCCGGCGCGCCTGCCTGAATCTGAACAGGAGAACACGTGGACCTACAAGAGAATTTACGCGCCATCTGGCGCAAGGTGCTGGATCTGGACGAGATTCCCACTGGCGCCAGCTTTACCGACATCGGCGGCTCCTCCATCCAGCTGATCGCCATGCTGCTCCATGTGGGTAATGCCTACCAGATCGAAATCGCCGTCGACGACTTCATTGACGAACCCACGCTGGCGCGGCTGGAGCAATGTGTGCGCCAGCAGCAGGCTGCCGGCCAGGACGAGGCGCCCGCCGCCATCACCGCTGCACCGGAGGCGGACACCTTCCCGCTGCTGCCGGTGCATTACTGGCTGTTCGAGCGTATCGACGTCAATCACTACAACGTCGGCCACTTGTACCGGCTGACGGCGCAAGACCCGCCGCGACACGTGCGCGCCGCCATCGACGCCGTGCTGCGCCAGCACGATGGCCTGCGCATCCTGCTGCGCCGCGATGCCGCCGGCCAGTGGCAACAGCATCTGCAGGCGCCCGACAGCATGGCGCCCTGGTGGCATGAGGAGGATTTGCGCGCGACACCGGACCATCTGCTGGCGGCGGAAATCAACCGCATCTGCAACGGCTACCAGGCCAGCATCCGCGTCGAAGAGCGGACCTTCAGCGCCGTCTACTTCGATCTCGGCGGCGAACGCGGCGCGCGCCTGTTCGTGCTGCTGCACCATATCCTGATCGACAATATCTCGGAAAAAATTCTCTTCAGCGATTTCGCCACCGCCTACCGCGCGCTGCGCGCCGGCCAGCCGCTGCGCCTGAGCGCCGCCGGCCGCCGCGTGGGCGACTGGGCCAGGCTGCTGCACAACTATGCCCAGGGGCCGGCGCTGGCGCATTACGCGTACTGGCAGTCGCAGGACTGGGACGGCTACCGTCTGCTGCCCGCCGATCCCGATCCAGCCAGTCTGCCCAAGGCCGACGGCGCCATGGCAGCGCTGGGCTTTGCTTCCCGCTCGCTGAGCAGCGCAGCCACCGTCCGTCTGCTCGAGCTGCAGCGCCTGCAGGCAGTCGATCCCAGCTACGTGGTGATGGCGGCGCTGCAGCAGGCCTTCCACACCTGGTCGGGCAGCGGGATCCTGGCGCTGGCAATGGTGCACAACGGCCGCATTTACCAGAGCATCCCCGAGGCCAATGTCCTGCAGACCGTAGGCTGGATGATCAATTACGCCACCCTGTACCTGCGCAATCCCGAGCAGTTGCAAGGCATCGCGCTGGTGGAATCCATCGCGCGCCAGGCCAAGGCGGTACAGGACGATGCGCTGTCGCTGACCTGCCTAAAATACATGAACCAGGATGCGGCCGTGCGCGAAGCCATGGCCAGGCTGCCGCTATACCATCTCGGTTTCAACTTCATCCCCTTTGCCGGCGCCAGCACGGAAGAATTCATTTTCGAGCGCGCCAGCGAGCCTTGCGGCGAGGGTGAAAAATGGTTCAGCCCCGGGATCAAGCCGTTCATGAACGTCCTGCTAGCGGGACAGGAACTAAAACTGACCATGGGCTTCAGCCCCTGCATGTACTCGCCGCGCACCATCGAAGCCTTGCTCGATAGCGTCGTCTCGCAGTTGGAAACTATTTTGCTGTCCTGAGGGCGGCGTTTTTGCGATAACAAGGAGAAAAGTATGGATACCGAAAAAAAACTCAGCGGCCTGACCGTCGCCCTGCACTGGCTGGTGGCCCTGAGCATCCTGACCCTATGTGGCGTGGGCATTTATATGGTGCAGACCGAAGCCTGGCCGCTGTACCACATCCATAAATCGATCGGCCTGCTGATCTTCACGCTAATCATCGCGCGTGTGGCATGGCGCATCGTCAACGGTCTGCCCAAGCCGGTGCGCGAATTTTCCCGCTTCGAACACCTGGCCGCCAAAACCGTGCATTGGCTGCTGTTGCTGGGAACCCTGGCCATGCCGCTGACCGGCATGCTGTTCTCCGGCGCCAGCGGGCATGGCTTTGGCATCTTCGGCTGGGAAATCTTCCCCGCCAATTACGCGCCGGATAAACCCGGCCAGGCGATTCCTCTCAATGCCGCCTGGTCCGACCTGGGCCAAGCCCTGCACGGCTACCTGGGCTATCTGCTGCTGGCCCTGATCGCGCTGCACGTCGCCGGCGCGCTCAAACACCATATCCTGGACAAGGACCATACCCTGTCGCGCATGCTGGGCCGCCGCGCCGAGTAAGCGCCCTCTCCCGCAACCATGTCAAGGATGGCCCACGTGCTGAATCTGGACGAAGACATGCTGACGCTGCTGCAAGAACAAGCAGCGGAAGCGGACCAATTGGGCAAGCTGCCGGCCAGCACGGTGGCGCTGCTGAAGGAATCGAATGTCATCCGCATGCTGCAGCCGCGCGCTTTCGGCGGTCTGGAAGCGCATCCCAACGATTTTCTGCAGGCGGTGATGGCGATCGCGGCGCACAATCCGAGCGCGGGCTGGATCGCCGGGGTGGTCGGCGTGCATAACTGGGAAGCGAGCCTGAACGACGACCGGCTGCTGCGGGAGATATGGGGTGAGCATCCCGACAACTGGATCGCCTCGCCGTATTCGCCGATGGGCGTGGCGACGCCGGTGTCCGGCGGCTATCTGCTGAACGGGCGCTGGACCTTCTCCTCCGGCACCGACCATTGCCAGTGGCTGGTGCTGGGCGCTGTACTGGGCGACGCACATGGCAAACCGGCGCAGCCGCGCCAGGGCATGCACGTGATGCTGCCGCGCGCCGATTACGAGATCATCGAGGACACGTGGAATGTGGTGGGCCTGCAAGGCACCGGCAGCAAGGACGTCAAGGTGAGTGGTGCGTTTATCCCCGCCTACCGCTGCCTTCTGACAGCGGCCGTGATGTCGGGCGAAGCCGCCGCCGCTTGCCGGCGCAGCGGCACGCTGTATCACATGCCATGGTCATCGCTGTTCCCGAACGCGATCACGGCGGCAGTGCTAGGCATGTGCCAGGGCTTGCTGGAAACGGCACGGCGGCAAGTCCGCGAACGCATCCTGCAGACGAAGGCCGCGCCGGAACCGTTCATGCTGACGGTACTGGGCGAAGCGGCCAGCGAAGTGCACGCAGCCCAGGCGGCGATGCTGAGCAATGTAGCCGCCACCTACGCGCTGGTGGCCGAGGGCGCCGAGGTATCGCTGGCGCGGCGCGCCGCCAACCGCGCCGAGCAGGTGCGCGGCGCAGGACGCGCGGTACGCGCGGTGAACGAGGTGTTCTGCCGTTGCGGCGGCAGTGCCCTGCATACCAGCTCGCCGCTGCACCGCTTCTGGCGCGACGCCAATGCCGGACTGACCCACGCCACCTTTACCAGCCAGTCCGTGTACCAGGTCCATGCCGCCCTGGCCATGGGCCTGGCCAGCGAGGAGCAAATCCAGCAAGCCCTGATTTGACGGGGCTTATTTGCCGATGCAGAAGCGGCTGAAGATCACGCCCAGCAGGTCGTCGGAAGAGAAGGCGCCGGTGATGCTGGAGAGCTGGACCTGGGCCAGGCGCAATTCCTCGGCGAAGAGGTCGAGCGACTGGTCGGTCTGGGCGGCATGCTGGCCTGCCAGGTCCAGGTGGCGCGACGCGGAGCGCAGGGCGATCAGGTGGCGTTCGCGCGCCAGGTAGAGCGATTCGCCGGTCTGCTGCCAGCCGGCGATGCGCAGCAGCTCGGCGCGCAGCAGGTCGATGCCGAGCTTCTCGTTGGCCGACAAATACACATGGGTGGCGTCAGACATCTCATCCACCGCCGGCTTGTGGCCGGACAGGTCGATCTTGTTCCATACGCGCAGCACCGGCACGCCAGGCGGGAAGGCTTCGACCATGGCTTCGTCGGCGCGGGTCGGGCCGTGGTCGGCGTCTAGCAGGTGCAGGATGACGTCGGCCTTGCCCACCTCGCCCCAGGTGCGCTCGATGCCGATGCGCTCGACCACGTCCACCGCTTCGTCATGGCTGCGGATGCCGGCGGTGTCGATGATGTTGAGCGGGATGCCTTCGATCTGGATGGTTTCGCTGACCTTGTCGCGCGTAGTGCCGGCGATCGGCGTGACGATGGCGACGTCGGCGCCGGCCAGGGCGTTCAGCAGCGAGGACTTGCCCACATTCGGCTGGCCGACCAGCACCACGTTCAAGCCTTCGCGCAGCAGCGCGCCTTGTGAGGCCTGACGGAACACATGGTCGAGCGCTTCCACAATGCCTTTAAGCTGGCCGCGCGCGTCGGATTTTTCGAGAAAGTCGATTTCCTCTTCCGGGAAGTCGAGCGTGGCTTCCACCAGCATGCGCAGGTGGGTGACGCGCTCCACCAGGGCGTGGATGGTCTGCGAGAAAGCGCCGGACAGCGATTGCGAGGCCGACTTGGCCGCCGCTTCGGTGGAGGCGTCGATCAGATCGGCCACCGCCTCGGCCTGGGCCAGGTCAAGCTTGTCGTTCATATAAGCCCGGCGCGTGAATTCGCCCGGCTCGGCCAGGCGCAGGCCGTATTCCTGGCCCGCTTCCAGCACGCGCGCCAACAGCATCTGCAGCACGACCGGGCCGCCGTGGCCTTGCAATTCCAGCACGTCTTCGCCGGTATAGGAATGCGGTCCCTTGAAGTAAATGGCGATGCCCTGGTCGATGATGCTGCCGTCGACGTTCTTGAAGGGGATGTAGGTGGCATGGCGCGGCTGCAGGGCCGTGGCGCCGAACAGGGCTTGCGCCAGGCCGTTGAGGTTTTTGCCGGAGGCGCGTACCACGCCGATGCCGCCGCGTCCGGGGGCCGTGGCGATTGCCGCGATGGGGGAAGTGTCGAGATTCATAGCGGAATTCTAGATGATAAAAAAAACCCGTGCCTGGCACGGGTTTTTCTGCAACACGCTGCCAGGCTTACTTGGCGGCGCCGTATTTGCGGGTGATGACCCATTGCTGGGCGATCGACAGGACGTTGTTCACAACCCAGTACAGCACCAGGCCGGACGGGAAGAAGAAGAACATCAGCGAGAAGGCCAGCGGCATGAACAGCATCATCTTGGCCTGCACCGGATCGGCCGGCTGCGGGTTCAATTTGGTGGTGATGAACATGGAAATCGCGTACAGCACCGGCAGAATCGCCCATGGATCGTGCTGGGTCAGGTCGGTGATCCAGCCCACCCATGGCGCGCCGCGCATTTCGACCGAGGCGTTCAGCACCCAGTACAGGGCGATGAAGACCGGCATCTGCACCAGGATAGGCAGGCAGCCGCCGAGAGGATTGATCTTCTCGGTTTTGTACAGCTCCATCATGGCCTGGTTCATCTTCTGCGGATCGCCTTTGTAGCGTTCGCGGATTTCCGTCATCTTCGGCGTCACCACCTTCATCTTGGCCATGCTGCGGTAGCTGGCGGCGGACAGCGGGAAGAAGACCAGCTTGATCAGGATGGTGAAGGCGATGATCGTCCAGCCCCAGTTACCCAGTGCGCTGTGCAGATGTTCCATCACCCAGTACATCGGCTTGGCGATGATGGTCAGCATGCCGTAGTCCTTCACCAGCTCCAGGCCAGGCGAGACTTTTTCCAGCGCTTTTTCGTTCTGCGGACCGGAGTAGAGCTGGGCCGTGTTGGAGACGGTGGCGCCAGGCGCCAAGCTGCCCAGCGGCTGCACCACGCCGATGGCGTACAGATTGGTGTCCACTTTCTTGGTGAAGATGTCGCGCGCGGCTTTCGCTTGCGGCACGAAGGCGGACACGAAGAAGTGCTGCGAGATGGCGACCCAGCCGCTGTCTGCCTTGGTCGGATGATCCGGCGTGAAAGGCTTGCCCGGATTTTCCTTCTGGGTCTTGTCTTCCTTCTCGATCTTCTCGAAGCTCAGCTTCTTGTACTTGTCGGCGTCGGTGTACAGGGTCGGGCCGGTGAAGCTGCTGTTGAACCAGGAGGACTCTGGCGGCTTGTTGCCGTCGTGGACCAGCTGCAGGTACAGCTCAGGCGTCAGCGGGGCCGCGCCGGTATTGGTCACGTCATGGCGCACATCGACCACATAGTCGCCGCGCTTGAAGGTCAGGGTCTTGGTCAGTTTGACGCCGCCCTGCTCCGCTTCCAGCACCAGCTGGACCTGATTGCCGTTGTCCAGCGTGCGCACGCCAGGCTTGGCGACGAAGCCGGTGTTATGGTTAGGCAGGCCAGGCGCGCCTACCAGGCCGGTCTGGCCCAGATAAGTCTTGTTGCCGTTCTGCTGGAACAGCACTTCGTTGGCGCGCGCATCCAGATTGCTCTTGCAGGCTTCGGACAGGCCGAAGCAGCCGCCGAACCAGCCCGGATTGCCGGCCGCTTTGTAGTTCAGCAGTTCCAGACGCTTGATCTGGCCGCCCAGGGTGTCGACATCGACCTTCATCACGTCGGTGGTGATGGTGATGATTTCGCTCTTGAACGGCGCGGCGCCGTCAACGGCGGCGGCGCCTGGCGTGGCGGCGGTCGCGCTGGCGCTCGGCGCAGGCAGGCCGGCCGCCTTGGCCGCAGGCGCTTTCGCGGTCTGGGTCGGCGCCGGTGCGAACATGGATGGCTTGCCGGTGGAGATCATCCACTCGTTCCACAGGAAGACGAGCGATACGGAGAATACGATCCACAGGATGGTACGTTTATTGATATCCATTACGGTAAGTATCAAGAGTGGTTGCAACCGCAAGCGGTTGTTTGGGAATCCTTGTCTGATGCCGGCGGAACCGGATCAAGCCCGCCATTATTCCATGGATGGCAGCGGCATACACGCCGAAATGCCAGCCAGCTCCCTTTTCCCGCGCCGTGCACGCGCAGCGCTTCGAGCGCATAGTTCGAGCAGCTTGGGTAAAAACGGCAGCGCGGCCCCAGCATGGGACTGATGGTCAGCTGATAGGCGCGCAGCAGGAAGGAGAGCAGCGTTTTCATCGCGCAGGACGGTTCTTGGTCTGGGAGGCGAACAGGCGCGTCAGCTCCTGGCGCAATTCCAGCTTCAGTTTGGCCGTGGTGGCCGGACCATCCTTGCGGTTGACCGGTTTCGCCAGTCGCACGACACAGTCGATGGGCGGCAGTCCGGTAACGCGGAATAATTCGCGGGTCACGCGCTTGATGGTGTTGCGCGTGACCGCGCGCGGCGCAAAGCGTTTGGCAACGACGATGCCCAGCCGCGCATGTGGCAGCTGATTCTGGCGGGTATAGAGCACGAAATGCGCGCTTTTCTGGGCCGGGCGCAAACGAAAAACGGATGAAAATTCATCCGTTTTAATGATGCGCCGAGCGCGCGCGAAGTCGTGGGAACCTTCGCCTGTCGAGCCGTTTGTACAGCTGTCCACGCGATCAGCTTGCAAGCTGTGGCTTATACAGCCAGACGCTTGCGGCCTTTGCCACGGCGTGCGTTCAGAACTTGACGGCCGCCACGGGTAGCCATACGAGCGCGGAAGCCGTGGGTGCGCTTACGACGCACAACGGAAGGTTGGTAAGTACGTTTCATGTTGGTCTCGCTAAAGAAGCAAAAAAATGCAAAATCGGGTCTGACGTCCCGTCAGTTATTGGTGCCAATGACATTTCGCGCACCCATGCCAACATACCGGCACAAGCTGGCCAATCTCATCGCCCGCTTAATCCGCGCTGGTCGTAAACTGAAAAAACACGGAGTACGGGCGGGGAACCCTGAATTATCAGCATTTCGACACCGCTTGTCAACCTCGAAGCATGCCCGGCCTCCCCCGCGGGCCGCCGATTTTTGCACATTTTTCGCGTGATGCCTGTGGATAACTTCGAACTTCGGGGGTAGAATAGCGTGTTACGTGTGGCGTTTAGAGTTCACTCCCGGCGCCCTCCCACAGCTTTTCAGATAGAAGATTCATGGAAAATTTTTGGCAGACCTGTTCCGCACAGTTGGAACTGGAGCTGACGCCGCAACAATTCAGTGCCTGGATTAAGCCGCTGATCCCCCTCGATTACGAGGAGGGCAAGCTGCGTATTGCCGCCCCCAACCGCTTCAAGCTGGATTGGGTGAAGACGCAATTCGCCAGCCGCATCACGGCCTTGGCAGCGCAATACTGGGAAGAGCCGATCGAAGTGCTGTTCGTGCTCGACCCGCGCCTGAATGCCGCGAAAAAGCCGGCCGCACCGACCGCCAGCAGCAGCGCCGCGCCCGTCAACCACGCCGCCGACACGGCGCGCAGCGCCGAACTGCCAGCCGCTGCGGCCATTGTGTCGACGCCGGAATTCGCCAATGCGCGCGGGCGCGAGCAAAGCCGCATCAATACCGACCTGACCTTCGACAGCTTCGTGACCGGTAAGGCCAACCAGCTGGCGCGCGCCGCCGCGATCCAGGTGGCGAACAATCCGGGCGTGTCCTACAACCCACTGTTCTTCTATGGCGGCGTCGGTCTGGGCAAGACCCACTTGATCCACGCCATCGGCAACCAGGTGATGGCCGACCAGCCAGGTTCGCGCATCCGCTACATCCACGCCGAGCAGTATGTGCGCGACGTAGTGACCGCTTACCAGCGCAAGGGCTTCGACGACTTCAAGCATTACTACCACTCGCTGGACATGCTGCTGATCGACGATATCCAGTTCTTCGGCGGCAAAAGCCGCACGCAGGAAGAGTTCTTCTATGCTTTCGAAGCGCTGATCGCGGCCAAGAAGCAGATCATCATCACCAGCGACACCTATCCCAAAGAGATCACCGGCATGGACGACCGCCTGATCTCGCGCTTCGACTCCGGCCTGACGGTGGCGATCGAGCCGCCGGAGCTGGAAATGCGGGTGGCGATCCTGCTGAAAAAAGCCAAGTCGGAAGGCGTCACGCTGTCCGACGACGTGGCCTTCTTCGTCGCCAAGCACCTGCGCTCGAACGTGCGCGAGCTGGAAGGCGCGCTGCGCAAGATCCTGGCCTACTCGCGCTTCCACGGCAAGGACATCAGCATCGACATCGTGAAGGAAGCGCTGAAGGATCTGCTGTCGGTGCAGAACCGCCAGATCTCGGTGGAAAACATCCAGAAGACGGTGGCGGACTTCTTCAACATCAAGGTGGCGGATATGTATTCCAAGCGCCGCCCCGCCAATATTGCGCGTCCGCGCCAGATCGCCATGTATCTGGCCAAGGAACTGACGCAAAAGAGCCTGCCCGAAATCGGCGAGCTGTTTGGCGGCCGCGATCACACCACCGTGCTGCATGCGGTGCGCAAGATCGCGCTGGACCGCACCAAGAACCCGGAGTGCAACCACGAGCTGCACGTCCTGGAACAAACCCTCAAAGGCTGATGCTGGCCGGGGCTAAAGATTTGCCATTACACTGCTGGGTTTCCGCCGCCAAGGCAAGCAGCAGGCGCATCGCGCTAGGCGATGCAAAAGAATTAACGTTTAACTTTTAACTGAGGATATTTATGCAACTGGTCAAAACCACCCGAGATACGCTGCTTCGGCCACTGCAAATCGTGAGCGGTATTGTCGAGCGTCGGCACACTATGCCGATTCTGGCCAATATCCTCATCCGCAAGGAAGGCGAAAGCGTTTCATTCCTGTCCACCGACACCGAAGTGCAGATCACCACGCACGCCAATATCGGTTCGGGCGCCGAAGTGACCGGCACCACCGTGGCCGCGCGCAAGCTGCTGGACATTCTGCGCGCGCTGCCGGAAGCGGGCGACGTGTCGCTGACCCTGGCCAACAAGCGCCTGGCGGTGCAAAGCGGTAAATCGCGCTTCGCCCTGCAAACGCTGGCCGCCGAAGAGTTCCCGACCGTGCAGGAAGCCGACAGCTACAACGCCTCCTTCACGCTGCCGCAGAAAACCCTGAAGCACCTGTTCAATATGGTGCACTTCGCCATGGCGCAGCAGGACATCCGCTACTACCTGAACGGCCTGCTGCTGGTCCTGGACGGCAAGAACGTGATCGCCGTGGCCACCGACGGCCACCGCCTGGCCTTCTGCCAGGTCGAAACCGAACAGGCTTTCGAGCGCCAGGAAGTGATCATCCCGCGCAAGACCATCATCGAGCTGCAGCGCCTGCTGGAAGAAAGCGACGACGCGGTGCAACTGGATATCGCGGCCAACCAGGTCAAGCTGACCTTCGCCGACATCGAACTGATCTCCAAGCTGGTCGAGGGCAAATTCCCCGACTACACGCGCGTGATCCCGAAGGGCTACAACAACGACTTCTCCATTGGCCGCGACGAGCTGCTGCGCTCCCTGCAGCGCGCGGCCATCATGACCAGCGATAAATTCAAGGGCGTGCGCTGCATCATCAGCCCGGGCAGCCTGAAAATCTCGTCCACCAACGCCGACCAGGAAGAGGCGGTGGAAGAGCTGGAAATCGACTACGGCGGCGACAATATCGACATCGGCTTCAACGTCACCTACCTGCTCGACGTGCTGAACAACCTGAAGTGCGATCAGATCAATGTGTCGCTGGGCGATTCCAATTCCTCGGCCCTGATCTCGATCCCCGACAATCCAGACTTCAAGTACGTTGTGATGCCAATGCGTATTTAACGCGGCGCATGCAGTAAGTTTTTACCGAGTCAATCAGTAATCGTTATTTGAGAAAGCAGTCCATGTCCGAAAGCCAAAACGAACCACAACTCCAGGCCAAGCTGGAAGAATACGGCGCCGCATCGATTCAGATCCTGGAAGGCCTGGAAGCAGTCCGCAAACGTCCAGGCATGTATATTGGCGATACCTCGGATGGCACCGGCCTGCACCACCTGGTGTTCGAAGTGCTGGACAACTCGATCGACGAAGCACTGGCTGGCCACTGCTCGGAAATCCATGTGACCATCCACTCGGATAACTCGATCTCGATTACCGACAATGGCCGCGGCATTCCCGTCGGCCTGAAGATGGACGACAAGCACGAACCGAAGCGCTCCGCCGCCGAAATCGTGCTGACCGAACTGCACGCCGGCGGCAAGTTCGACCAGAACGCGTACAAGGTGTCGGGCGGTCTGCACGGCGTGGGCGTATCGTGCGTGAACGCGCTGTCCAAACTGCTGCGCGTGACCATCCGCCGCGACGGCAAAGTCCACCAGATGGAGTTCGTCAAGGGCGCGGCGCAGAACCGCGAAATCGAAATCATCGACGGCGTGCCGTGCTCGCCCATCAAGGTGATCGGCGAAACCGACAAGCGCGGCACCGACGTGCATTTCTGGGCCGACGAAGAGATCTTCACGCACGTGGAATTCCACTACGAGATCCTGGCCAAGCGTATCCGCGAACTGTCCTTCCTGAATAACGGCGTCAACATCAAGCTGAGCGACCAGCGCACCGGCAAGGAAGAAATCTTCGCCTTCGAGGGCGGTACGCGTGGCTTCGTGGAGTACATCAACAAGGCCAAGACCGTGCTGCACCCGACCGTGTTCCAGGCCACCGGCGAACGCCAGTCGGACCAGGGCACCAATATTTCGGTGGACGTGTCGATGCAGTGGAACGACGCCTTCAACGAGCAGGTGCTGTGCTTCACCAATAATATTCCGCAGCGCGACGGTGGCACCCACCTGACCGGCCTGCGCGCGGCGATGACCCGCGTCATCAACAAATACATCGACGAGAACGACTTCGCCAAAAAGGCCAAGGTCGAAATCAGCGGCGACGATATGCGCGAAGGCCTGACCTGCGTGCTGAGCGTGAAGGTGCCGGAGCCGAAATTCTCGTCCCAGACCAAGGACAAGCTGGTGTCGTCCGAGGTGCGCGGCCCGGTCGAAGAGATCGTCGCCAAGACCCTGACCGACTTCCTGATGGAGAAGCCGAACGACGCCAAGATCATCTGCGGCAAGATCGTGGAAGCGGCGCGCGCGCGCGAAGCGGCGCGCAAGGCACGCGACCTGACCCGCCGCAAAGGCATCATGGACGGCCTGGGCCTGTCGGCCAAGCTGGCCGACTGCCAGGAAAAAGACCCGGCCCTGTGCGAACTGTATATCGTCGAGGGTGACTCCGCAGGCGGCTCGGCCAAGCAGGGCCGCGATCGTAAATTCCAGGCCATCCTGCCGCTGCGCGGCAAGGTGCTGAACGTGGAGAAGGCGCGCTTCGAGAAGATGCTGTCCTCGGAGCAGATCACCACCCTGATCGCCACGCTGGGCACCTCGATCGGTCCGGACGAATTCAACGTCGAGAAGCTGCGCTATCACCGCATCATCATCATGACCGACGCGGACGTCGACGGCGCCCACATCCGCACCCTGCTGCTGACGCTGTTCTACCGCCAGATGCCGCAGCTGGTGGAGCGCGGCCACGTGTACATCGCGCAGCCGCCGCTGTACAAGGTCAAGGCCGGCCGCGACGAGCGCTATCTGAAGGATGACGTGGAAGAAGCGGGCTATATGATGACCGTGGCCCTGAACACCGCCGTGCTGACCCCGCGCGAAGGCGCCGATCCGATCACCGGCGAACCGTTGACCGAACTGGCGCGCCAGTACAACCTGGCCAATGCCGTGATGACCCGCCTGACCCGCGTGATCGACCGCGCCGCGCTGACCGCCATCATGACCGGCGTGACGCTGGACCTGTCCAACCTCGAGTCGGCCAAGGCTTCGGCCCAGGCGCTGTCGGACAATATCAGCGACGCGGCCATCACCGTGTCGGTGCGCTCCGATGAGCTGAGCGAGAAGCATCTGCTGTGGATCGAGCGTCTGCACCACGGCAACGTGAAAGTCTCGACCATCGACGCCGACTTCGTGCAGGGCGCGGACTACGCCGTGCTGGCCAAAGCCGCCGCCACCTTCACTGGCCTGATCGGCGAAGGCGCCGTGATCCGCCGCGGCGAAGGCGAACGCACCAAGGACTCGGCCGTGGTGGACTTCCACCACGCCATGCAATGGCTGCGCGACGAAGCCGAACGCACCGTGTCCAAGCAGCGCTATAAAGGTCTGGGCGAGATGAATCCGGAACAGCTGTGGGAAACCACCATGGACCCGACCGTGCGCCGCCTGCTCAAGGTGCAGATCGAAGATGCCATCGCCGCCGACCAGATCTTCACCACCCTGATGGGCGACGACGTGGAACCACGCCGCAACTTCATCGAATCGAACGCGCTGCGGGCGGGGAATATTGACGTTTGATGTAGCCCACTCACTGGCCCACCAAAACGCCGCTTCTTAGCGGCGTTTTTTTTCATGTGTGTAGAAAAGCAAAGACCGTCAGACGCTAAACTGGGCATATGAACACTAAGACATATGACGTAATGAGCGTGGAGCAAGGCCGCCCAGTGAAAATGTGGACGCGTGGCGTGCCGGTTGAGGATGAGGCGAAGAAGCAGCTGGCCAACACGGCCAAGATGCCCTTCATCTACAAGCATATTGCCGCCATGCCGGACGTGCACCTGGGTAAAGGTTCGACCATCGGTAGCGTGATCCCGACCTTGGGCGCTGTCATCCCTGCGGCGGTGGGCGTGGATATCGGTTGCGGCATGATGGCAGCCAAGACCACGCTGACCGCAAACGATCTGCCGGATAATCTCGGCCCGCTGCGTAGCGCCATCGAGCGCGCCGTACCGCACGGTATGTCGCCGAAAACGCGCGGCTTCAAGGGGCGCGACAAAGGTTCGTGGGATACGCCGCCAAGCGCGGTCGATGCGGCCTGGCTGCAGTTGAAGGATGGTTTCGACCGCATCTGCGATAAAACGCCGAAGCTGAAGAACACCAACAACTACAAGCATCTGGGTACGCTGGGAACGGGTAATCACTTCATCGAAATCTGCCTGGATGAAGAAGGTGCAGTGTGGTTCATGCTGCATTCCGGTTCGCGCGGTGTGGGAAATGCAATCGGCACCTGGTTCATCGAGCTGGCGAAGAAGGATATGCGCACCCACTTCATCAACCTGCCGGACCAGGATCTGGCCTACCTGTCGGAAGGAACGCAGCATTACGACGACTACGTGGATGCGGTCAGCTGGGCGCAGCAGTTCGCGCGCATGAACCGCGAGGTGATGATGCAGAACCTGATCGCAGCGGTGCGCACGGTCATCACCAAGCCGTTCCAAACCCATGTGGAGGCGGTGAACTGCCACCACAACTATGTGCAGAAGGAGCATCACTTCGGTAAGGATGTGCTGCTGACCCGTAAGGGCGCGGTATCGGCGCGTGCAGGTGAGCTGGGCATCATTCCAGGTTCGATGGGCGCCAAGAGCTATATCGTGCGCGGTAAAGGAAACCCGGACAGCTTCAATAGCTGCAGCCACGGCGCCGGACGTACCATGAGCCGTACCGAAGCCAAACGCCGCTTCACCGTGGACGATCAGGTGAAGGCGACGCAAGGCGTGGAATGCCGTAAGGACGCTGATGTGATCGACGAAATCCCAATGGCTTACAAGGATATCGACGCAGTGATGGAAGCCCAGCGCGATCTGGTCGAAGTGGTGCATACCCTGAAACAGATCGTCTGCGTCAAAGGATAGGAAGACAATGATTGAACTAGATGGCTCCACCGGTGAAGGTGGAGGACAAATCCTGCGCTCGGCACTAAGCCTTTCGATGCTGACGGGCCAGCCCTTTCGCATCACGAACATCCGCGCCAATCGCGCCAAGCCAGGCTTGATGCGCCAGCATCTGATGGCGGTGCTGGCGGCGGCGCAGGTCTGCGGCGGCGAGGCTGAAGGCGCAGCAGTCGGCTCGCAAACGCTGACCTTCACGCCTGGCGCGATCCGCAGCGGTGACTATGAATTCGCCATCGGCAGCGCCGGCAGCTGCACCCTGGTCCTGCAAACCCTGGTGCCAGCCCTGCTGTTCGCGGATGCGCCGTCGACCGTGCGTATCACGGGCGGCACGCATAATCCGATGGCGCCGCCGGCGCACTTCCTGCAGCGCGCCTACGCACGCGCGCTGGCGGATATGGGCGCAACGGTCGACTTCCAGTTGAAGCGTTGCGGCTTCTATCCGGCTGGCGGCGGCGAGATCGTGGCCAGCATTCAGCCCTGCGGACGCTTGCAGCCGTTCGAGTGGGTTACGCGCGGCGCGCGCAGGGAGGCATATGCCGAAAGTTTTGTCGCCGGCATTCCGCCTTCGGTGGCACGGCGCGAGCTGGAAACCATCGGCGCGGGCATGGGTTGGGGCGTGCAGTAGCTGCATGAGCGGATACTGCCGGCGGAGCAAGGGCCGGGGAATGCCCTCTTGCTTACGCTGGATTATGGGAACCTGACCGAAGTGTTCACGGCGATTGGCGAAAAATCGGTATCTGCAGATACGGTTGCGCGCCACGTTATGCGCGAGGTGCGGCAGTATTTGGCATCCGGTGCGGCTGTTGGTGAGCATCTCGCCGACCAATTGATGCTGCCCATGGCCCTGGCCGGCGGCGGGCGCTTCACCACGGCCACGGTGTCCCTGCATGCAAGGACCAATGCGGAGGTGATCGAGCGCTTCCTGCCGGTGCGTTTCGCCTTCGATGAAGTGGATGGTGTTTATCATTGTTCCGTCGCGCCCCTGGAAAACCGTCCAGCAGTACTAATGTAGACGCGGGTCATCGTAGTTGCGCGGATCGATAACCGGTGTTGACTTGTTCTTGAGCGGATCCTCTCCAAACCGTGTACCCCGCTTGTCCTCTGGCGGTGGGCTGATGAATACCAGGCTTGACTCCAGTGGGTCGCGCATATTCAGCGCGGCGCTGACGCCGCCTTCACGGTAGCTGCCAATCACGCCAATCGCCATCTGCATGAAGAAAGTGGTGGCGCCTGTGTCGCCGAGGCGGCGGTCGGTGTCGATGACCTGGGTCTGTTTTGACGGGTCGAACTTCTGTCCACCGCCAGCTGCGATCTGGCGCAACAGGCCGTGGAAGTTGATGGTTTGCTCTGTATTGCCCAATGTCGAATACGCGAGCCGTACCGGGCCGGCCGCGCGTTCGGCTTCGGGCAAGGTTTGCAAGGCTTCCTGCCAGCCACGGTATAGCGCTTCTTCACGATCCTGGCGCTGTCGCAGCGGGCGGCCTCGCTCATCCGAGGTTTTGATGAACACCGGGCGATGCAGGAAGCCCAGCGTCGGTAAAGAATCAAACTTCCGGAGCTGGTCCTCGCTCCATGGAACCGGGAACCATGGCGTGGGCTTCCAGTTGCGCGGGGGATGGTGGCGGCCAAGGGTTTTGATGTCGTAGAAGTTCAGCTTATCCGAGCCGATGATCTCCGGCCGCGCGGCGAACTTCTTTGCCTCCTCCAGCCATTCTGAAAAAGTGGGTTGGCGGCCAACATCATATGGTCCTTTCGGCGTTGGCAACGGCACGCGTTCTTTTAGATCCAGGTATGTGAGGAAAAGGCGACGGCCTATACCGTGCTCATTAAGGACATAAACATCACCCATACGGTTAACATCTTTGAACGTAAAGGGTCTTAGTACATCAGCTCGTTCTCGCCTTGCCAAAACAAAAAGCGTCGAAGCATCAGGATAGGAGGGGATATAATACCCATCCTCGAGAATAGCCTTCGCACCTTCCGGTCTATACAGATGGCGCAAGGTCGGACCGTCTTCGGATGTTAAAACCACATAGGGCACATCGGGATTTTCATCGAAGAAGGAAAATATTTTTCCCAATATCTTATCAGGCCGCTCAGAAATTTCACGCGGGCCGATAACAAAGAGGGTTTCTATCATTCCAGACACCCCAACGCTAGCAACCATTCCCGATTGCGGATAATTCTTCCGATCCGCATAGAGTGGGTTCAAACATAGGCGCTCTGCATTAAAACTTGGCGTTCCCCAATACATAGGGAGTTCATCTGCGCCGTTTTCAAGCGTTGATCCTTCTCTTCCTCCAAAAGTTTGCATTTTGTCGGTTGCCTGCCATGGGTACTTCTTAGGATCTGTTTCACGAACAGTTGAGTAGGCGTCGCCTTTAGACAAGGCATCCCAAATAGCACCTTGGCGATATTTGTCCAGAGTCGCGCCCAGCCCTATGATTTCCAGCACATAGTCTTTATCCATCGCAGAACCTATTTTTTTTGTCAACCTAATAGAAAGAGGGGATTTTTTCTCGGCATGAGTGATATTTATTATCTTCCCAAAGACAGCGGGACCGATCCAACTCAGAAAGATCAAAACAGCTATAGAAATATCCATTTTCTTCATTTTCGCCCCGAACGCTAGTTAAATTAGTCTGCATAGAACCGACAGTGGAATTTCCTCAGGCAGCACCGGCAAGCCAGGGGGCAGTTTTCCTTTTGAGTAATAAACGGCGCTATCATCGATCAGACTCTTCCTCCACCGAGGTTCAGCGGCCAAATAGGTAGGAAATTGCTGATCAAATTCTGGTTTCTGCATTATTCCGGCACGCAAAAGCTTGCGATCCAGCTGCAAGCGCCAATCCGCCACCTGGCATAGATAGGCGTAGAAATTCGGGTCGCTGGAAGCCTGACCACCGCCAATCGCCACGTCATACGCAGTCACGTTTCGGTGGTTCTGCTTGCTGTTGAAAATCGCGCTGTGGAATGAACGGCCGGTACGAGTAGATTGCCAGCGCAATCTGGCTTCATCTGGCGTCTCCGTTCTTTTGATCAGAACCCGCATGGGCGTGACCGGAGTGGGCGTAAAGCCCCGGTTTACGCAAAGATAGGCAAGCAGCACCTTGCAGCATTCATGATTGAGCTTCTTACTATTCAGATGCTCCTGGACCTGTCTTGCCAGATCGTTCTGCATCAAGACATAGCCTTCGTAGACCTTATTCCTGGGACTGTATTCAACATCCTGATAGTTCATCTTGCCGACGCGGGTCTCGAATTCGATGCATTGCCAGATCTCTTCTATGCCATAGGGGCTGGTTATCGCTGTGCAGGACGTGATCGGGTCAACGTCCTCCATGCCACCAGCACGTCCTTTCGCATCAAAATAGGAAGCCTCCAGCAAGCTGGCCATAACCGGTTTTTTCAGAATCTCACCGTTGATAAGGCGTGCGCCGTAGGTTCGCAACTCGTCCCGAGTGAGGCCAAGCGGCGCGTCTGCTGAACGCTGCAGGCGGCCGCGTACGAGATGTCGGCTCATGACGGAGTCGCTGACCTCCGTATGCGCCTGATCGTCTTCGCCATCCGCGCGCAGGTGAAAATAGTCAGTACTGCTGGAGCCGACTAGAACATGCTGTCCATCCCGGACATGCGGTCTTTTCTTGAGAGTGAAGACGCGCTGCCGGAACCCGGAACCTAGTTCGGATAGCGCATCCGCTTGCCAATCTCCCGCCTCCTTGCATAGGTAATTGGTTTTGCAGTCATGCCTGTCCTTGGCGCCGCGCTGTTTGTCGGGAATGCCTTGCCAGCCTATGCCCTGCACATTGGTCAACGCTACAGTCATGTCTTCCGGGCAGAAGTAGAGATAGACCTTGCCGCGGTTATCGCGGTCTTCCGCCGCATTCCATTTAGGACCGACGGCACCGTAGTACCTGGCGTGGTCATTCAAATCAGACAGGGCCGGCGCTGCCCAACGGTTTGTCCAGACGCCGCGCACGATGTTCGCCAGCGTCGTCAAGCGCGCGTGCCTGGTCTGGATGCCATGGATGTGGCCATAACGTCCCTGCATCATCGGGTCGGTATCCGCATAGCCATCGATCATCCGGACGATCATGGGGATGTCGTCGACCAGACTGTAAGGCGGATTGTTCAGAATCAGGGTATCGGCCGAACGGGCATTGGCCTGCTTTTCCTTGAAGCGCGGGTCCATCAGAAATGCTTGTGCCAGCAGCGCAATCAAACATCCCTGGCTATGCGCGACGATGGAGACTGTTTCGTTCTCGTCGTAGTCGCGGATCATGCAGATCAGGGCCGCCAGCCTTTGCGCTGCCAGGACCATATACATGCGACCTGGATTGTTCAGCACCGGATGCGTGGCATCCTGCTGCGCCCTGTCCAATGCACCGTACACGCCCCACTTCCCGCGGTTCCACATATCCGGCAAGGTCGTGGTGGCGTTGGCGAATGGGCCACCACCCAGCGAGAAGTCCTTGTCGAGCCGATTGCCATGCCGGTCAAGACATTGCCCGTGCCAGGTATCCTCGCCCTTACGCACGAATTGCTCGTTTTCCCGATAGCCCCAGTAGAAAGGAATAACGGGGCTCAGCGTTTCCGACGTGATTTTCCTTTTGTAGAACAGGGCGTCCGGATCATCGAGAGCGACGGTCTTGTCGGGTGCAGCCGGCAAGCGGTACTCAGCGGGTTTAAGATCGCCATCCAGCCGGGTACTTAGTCCCTCGCATAGGCCGCTCTCGACGGCTGCATAGCCTGTGCCGACATCGTTCACGCCGTGTATGAGGATGATATTTCCGGGGGTGTTGTGGCGTACCGCGATGATCTTGTCGTTCAAGCGCTTGGCTGCATACACGCCAGTCGCGCTGCCCGCCACGTAAGGCAATTTCGGATAGATGCCCATTTTCTGATCCGACTATTTGTTTCGAACGACGTTGGCGGATGCCAGGTGCATATCGTCGCTTTGCAGCTGCGTGGTCCTGCCTCCAGTATCGCTACGGTCCTTCTTGCCGCTGCCATCGCTGCTGTTCATATCCACATGAAGGCCTGGCGCGGCAACCCCGCCCTCCTTCGCCGGATAGTAACGGGCCTGGAACTTGATTTCCGTTCCGCCATCGGTGAATTGAGGCAGCGATGCCGCCATGGTCGATGGGCCTTTGAAGGGGAAGCTGGCGCCGTGATGCGTGATCGTGCCTTGCGTGCCGAGCGTGATGCCGCCGCCGATCTTGATGAAGGAACCGTCTTCCGCGATCAGTACGATTTCTTTCGCCATACCGATGATCTTCCCTTCGGTGGAAGTGAACTTCACGTCCTTGGCGGAATTCAGCTCCGTATCGTCATGCTGGCTTTGCAGCAGCAGCTTGCCGCGCTGGGCGATGGCTTTGATGCCTTCGCTGTGGGTGAACAGCGAAATGCCTTTGCCGGCATTGGCGATCAGGCTTTGTCCGGCGCAGAGCTGCGTGTTCTTCTGCGAGCAGCTGTCGATATTGGCGGCGTAGGTGATCACGGTCTTTGACGTGGCGAAGCCGATACCTTCCGCTGCCGTTATGCCGATGGCTGGTTTGCCGCCGCCGGCACCCTGCGGCGTGGTGTTGCTGCCGTTTTCCCAGGCCTTGAATACTGCGTTTAGTTCCTGCTGCGCCTTGCCATCGGCTGCCATCGCCTGTCTTTGCGCGGCGGCGGTGGCGAGGCTTTGGCTGAGTTCCATGCTGTCTGTCAGCAGGGCCAGATAATCCTGACGCTGCAATTGGCTGGCGTCGGCCGAGGGCAGCGGCCAGGTCGAGAGCAGCAGTCCTTTGCCGGCACGCAGTGCAATCGCTTCGCTGCTGCGCAGTTCCGCGCCCTCGCCGCGCGGCCTGGCTTGGCCTTCCTCCCTTGAGCCGCTCAGATAGCCCAGATTGAGCTGGGTGTCGCCATGGTCGCTGGCGAGCTGCGCGCTGATCTGGCCTTCGGTATCATCGAAACGCAGCTGGTTGGCGCGGCCTTGGCGGATCTCGCGGCTCTTCAGACCAGACAGGTAGCGGTTGCCGGGCAGGCCGCCGCCTTTGCTCAGTGCCGGCGGGCGCGCATTTTCGTTGTAGAGTTGCCCGACGATCACCGGCTTATCGGGATCGCCTCCCAGAAAATCGACCAGTACTTCGCTGCCCGCGCGCGGCAAACTCAGGCTGCCGCATTGGCCGATGCTGCCCATGCCATCGCCTGCCCAACTGCTGACCACACGCACCCAGGCGGAATCGGCATCCGTCCCGCTGGCGCCGGGGCCATTCGTATGATCCTGCTGACGCATGCCAGGAAAGCGGATCTTCACCCGCCCCAGCGCGTCGCAATGCACCTCCTCTCCTTTGGGTCCGGTGACAATCGCGCTTTGCAGCCGAACATGCGGCAGGTCGTTGCGCGGATCGTAGGCCGGTACGATATCGGTTCCTAGTCGCACTGCCGTGAAGTGGATGCGCGTGCGGGTCGGGCCAGTTGCATCGCTTGCTGCGAACGGAGCTTCACCATCCGCATCGGCATGCCAGCGCTGGTGCGCAAACAGTTTGGCTACGCGCGCGGACAAGGCTTGCGGCAAATTGTTCTCCGCGCGCAGATGCAGGGCCGTCACCACGAAGTCGCGTTCGGATTCGGCATGCGTGTCGATTTCGGGATGTTCATCCAGCGTGAAATATTCGCCGGCGCAGAAATCGCGCACACTGCCCTGACCGTGGAAGCATTTGGATTCGTAGTCGTGGCGGCGCATGCGCAGCAGTCCCAGGCTGCATAGATCGTCGTGGTTGTCTCCCACGTGCGGCGGCAGGATCTGGTAGTCCTCCAGGCTGGCGCAGAGCGTGCTGCCGGATGGGCCTTGGTCCACATCGCTGCGCGCCGTACTCTGCATAAAGGTGGGCTGCAGGTTGCGGTAGTTCCAGCTATGACGCGCCACGCTGCCTGGCTGAATCGTACGCACCGCGCACCAGGTGGTGATGCTGTCGCGTTCCTCGGTGGCCGCATCGCGGTGGTAGCGCACGGCGCCGGCGGCATTTCTCCGCAGCGCATGCGGCGTATCGAACATCACCAGCGCATGGACCGGTTGCGCATCCGGCAGGGAGCGGAAGTGCCAGGCGATGCCGCGCCGCCGCATCAGCCGGCGGATGAAGGCGGCGTCCGACTCGTTATATTGCATGGTGAATTCACGCGGCGGATAGCGCTGTTCATCAAAGCCTTCACCGCTTTCACAGCGGAAGGCGTGCGCCAGCACGGCATTGGTCTGGCGCCATTCTTCCACGATCTGGCGGATGATCTGGACCTCACTCTTCTGGCGGAACACGCGGGTGTTGATGCGCTTTTCCAAAATGCCAAGCGCGTCGCGTACCACCAGCTGATAGCTGGCCAGGCCGCCGTCGCTCTCGCCCGCACTGGCTTGGCTGACGATGCCGCATACGCTGCGCACGTCGCCACGGTCGGTAACGATGTCGATGGCGGCCGGCAGTGCGATCAGCTCCTTCAGCGGCAGGTGCGCGTTCAGCGAGACGCACAGCACGCGATACTCGACACCGCCACACACCGCTTCGCTGCCGCTGATGCGCTGCGGCAGCAGCACGTCCTCCATCAGGCCGGATGAATGCGCGAGCCGCAGCCGCAAGGGGCGGTTGCGGGTGACCAGCTCCTTTTCCTGGGCCAGAAAACTGAATAGGGCATTGTTGTGATCCACATCCGGCTCCTCTTGCTTGCGATGAAGGCTGGTTCATCTTTACACACGACAAGTTCAACGCATTGACGATAAGCAATCCCGTTTCAAACCAAGGGCAAGCTGCCGTCACAAGGTGGGCAGCGCAGCAGTTCGGCACCAGAAGCCCGGGCCAGCAGATGCAGGCGGACGAAGCTGTGCGTATGGATATAGCGGGCGAGGAAACGGTTCAGCACCAGCGCGAAAGTGTGCAGGCTGCGTTCGGCGAAGGCCTGTTCGTCTATGCTCAGATAGAGCGCCCGGCCACGCCAGGATTGGCCGCTGCGCCACAGCGTGGCGGGCTGCGTTTCCAGGCCACCGAGACCGGCCAGCAGACGCTGGCCCTGGACATCGTCCGCCGCCACATGGCAGCGCAACAGGGAAAGCAAGGCCGGCCAGCCCTCCCGGTCCAGCAGGGACGGACGCGGCGCGAGGCCGGCCATGGCGTCGTGGTAGGCGCTTGGGGCGAGTGCGGCAGACCTTGCGGCCGAGGGCCGGCGCAACAGTCGGATCGGGATGCCGATGCCCGCTTCAGTAGCCAGGTCGCCGGCCGCCTGCCCCGGCAGCAGTGTCGATGGCAGCGCACCATTGCTGCAGCTCAGTTGAACGGACAGGGTTTCGCCCGCCAGCGCCAGGGGGCGCCGTTCCCGGTCCAGCAGCGCCAGCCGGAAGGCATGGCCTTCGACGACGGCCAGCATGGCATCTTCGCGCTGCAGTTGCCAGTATGGGCCACCCACCGCCTGCGGCGCGCGGCTAGCCTGGAAAAGGCTTGCCGGTGTGTCGCAGCCTTGGCGCAGCAAGCCTACCCGTTCAACACAGTACAGCTCGCAGGATTCCAGTCGGGCACGGCTCGGACGCAAGGGCGCGCTGGTCTCGCCTGGCGCCAGCCGCAGCGGTTCAGCCGCCGCCGCGAACAGGTTGATGACCGGCGTGCAGCCCAGCCGCAGATGCCGGGGCGCCAGCTGGTGCAACAGGCGAAAGGCAGGCCGCTGGCGCAGGTCGCGCAATACCCAGTGCACGTGCAGGCTGTGGCCGATGGCCTGCCCGGCAGCGCCAGCCACAGCGGTCAGATCCAGGTCGCAGAAATCAAAGCTGTCGGGATAGGCGAAATATTCGCTGAGCAGACGGCAGGCGGGATCGTCGCCCGGCACTGGCGGCAAGTGCATGGCTTCCGGCATGACGGGTGTCAACGGATTCTGCGCCAGCCGCTGCCAGCGGCCCTCACATTCCACGTAGCAGTCGACGGTCTGCAGCAGCAGGCAGTCGCGCAGGGCGGTGCGCAGGTCCGCCGCGCCATCGGGGAAGAGACGCAGCATGGTCAAGCCCTGCGGTATCGCATCCGGCGTGGACGCCAGGCTGTCCAGGCGCAAGCTGATGGCCGAGTGCGCATCCGGCGGCAGCCTGAGGGTGGCCGGGGCATCGAACACGGGCTGGAAGCGCAGTTCGCCGACGTGCAGCGGGGCAATATGGACGTCCTGCGTGGTACGCAGCCGGCAAGCGCCAGCCGCCCCGCCCTGCAGCGCTTTCAGTTCGCTGTCGCGGGCGATGGTGCTCACCGTGCTCACACTGCCGGGGCCAAGGCCGCTCCAGTCGAACTGGGCGATCGCAGCGGATGGCAGGGGCCGCAGATAGTGGGCTTGCAACAGCTCCAGCAGGGCAACGGCAAAGCCCTCATGGCTCATATCCAAGCGCCGCGCCAGGCGGGCATTGAGGAAGGCGCAGGCCTGCACGAGCCACTCCAGGCTGGTGCAAGCGTCCGCCTCCGCCTTCAACGCCGACGCGGCGGCAAGATGCGGATAATCGCCGGCAAAACGCTGGCTGTGCTGCCGCAGCGTCGCCAATTCCTGCTCGTAATACGACCGCCATACTTCCATACGCCCTCCGCTTGTACTGATTCACAAGCATCATGGCAGGCTGGGCCGGGTAATTATTGATTTATAGCAACAACACTCAACGGCAGCCAACTCTTCAGCAAGCTGCCGTCAAAGGCGACAGGAAACAGTCTTACGCCGCGCGGCGGCGGCGACGTGCTGCCGCCATGACACCGGCCAGACCCAGGCCCAGCATCGCGTAACTTGCCGGCTCCGGCACGGCACTGATCGTCAGCGTGGTGTCAGGTGTCCAATAATGGTAGCTGAAGGAGGAACCGCCATAATTTGACAGGCGGAAGGAGCCAAAAGACCGGCCCACATTTACCTCATTACCAAAACGAAAAACTTCATCGCTATAGGAGTAGGAGGCGCTGAATTTCAGCGTTTTCGCTGCGATATTGTAAGTAAAGGGGTAGGTGCCGCAATAGAAGGGATAGCTGCAATCAAGATAGTTGACTCCGCCCGCCTTCAAGGCAGTGACTTCGTTAGCGCTAATAATGCCATTGCCGTCGCCATCGTCGGCGGTGAAAAAGCCGCCATACTGCTTATCGGCCAGGAAAGTACCTGTCGAGTTTTTAAAGCCGGTGTAGGTAAACCAGTAAGTGGTTTCGGCGGCTTGCGCCTGGACGGAGAACGAAAATAACCCGACCAATGCGGCGGAAAGAATGCGCTTCATGGGGATGCCTTATCAGAAAGTTGGGAGGTCTTGAGTCAAATATTCTCAAACATGGAAATTATAATATATTCAACGGAAACATTGCATTAATAGAATCATTTTTATGCATCATTCATGCCGCCACAATTTGGCACTGGACTTGCTCCAGCGGCCAAACACGCCCGGCTATCGTTTCCGACAATTTTGACCTAGATCAAAGAAATTGCTGCATCGCATCACTACACTCTCAACCGTTACTTGATAACAACGTGAAAGAGGAAGTGAAATGAAGAAAGCAATCCTGGCAGTATTGGCAGTAACGGCAGGCATGATGGCAGTCAATGCGTCGGCCCAAACCACTCCATGGCAAGTGCGCGCGCGCGCCGTGCACATCGATCCGGCCGACAAATCCGACCCGCTGGGTGGCGTTGGCGCCTCCGACCGCCTGTCCGTCAGCAAGAAGACCATCCCGGAAGTGGACATCTCCTACTTCTTCACCCCGAACATCGCTGCGGAACTGGTGCTGACCTACCCACAACGTCACGATGTCAAACTGGATGGCCAGAAAATCGGTACCTTCAAACACCTGCCGCCTAGCCTGCTGGTGCAGTACCACTTCATGCCTGAAGCCCAGTTCAGCCCTTACCTGGGTGCCGGTATCAACTGGACGACCTTCTCCAAGAACAACATCCTGAACAACCAGGCCAGCCTGGAACACGACAGCTTCGGCCTGGCCGTGCAAGCGGGTGTGGACTTCAAGCTGAACAAGAACTGGTCGCTCAACCTGGACGTGAAAAAAATCCAGATCCGCAGCGACGTGATGATTGGCGGCGTGAAAGCCAGCAAGGTCAAAGTTGATCCAGTGCTGATCGGCGTGGGCGTAGGCTACCGCTTCTAATTAAAAATTCCACCCTGGAGTTCCCGCCGCAGCTCGTACGCGAGCTCGCGGCGTTTTTTTTCGGTCGCAAAATAGCCGACCGCCACTTGCGCCTCGCGCGTGTGCAGATGGATCAGGTCACCCGGCTGGCGCGGCATCTCGATGCGGATAAAGTCCGGATCGAGCCGGACCAGGGCTTCGCGCCCACCCACCACCTTGCGCACCAGCAGACTGCCCTGGCTCAGCACGATCTGCTCGTAATCCGCCGCATGGCGCGCATAGCAGAGGAAGGCCACGGCCACCGCCGCCAGCTCCAGCGCCGTAAACAACAGGATCTGCCACACGCCCTGCGCGATAAAGATGGCCGCCACCGCCAGCGACATCAGGCACAGTACGGCAAACGCCGCCCCCATCTGGCGCGGCGTCAGCGAGCAATTGCGGCGCAGCAGCCATTCGCGCTGGCCGATGGGCGGATCCGGCGGCACATCCCTCTCCTTGATACATCGACACAAATATTGTACGGCCAGCCGTGGCAGCCGGCACCGAACGCCTCACCGTCTACGCGTTTGCGCCAGATCAAACAATGTCCAACCCTGGTGTCAGGCACCAGAGCCGGACATTCCTTGATACAGATCAGTAAATGTCCGACCCCAGTGCCTGACACCAGGGTGGACATTATTTGATTTGGCGCAAAGAGCAGGGGGTGCACCTTGCATCTTATGGTTTGATGTGCAGGCAGCTGTCGGGGACGGGGACGGGTGGTCCTTGTTCGCTGACCAGCCACCCGGGCAGGCGCTGGCGCAGCACTTCCAGCTCGCAGGGGTCGAAGTCGACCAGCATGGTTTTGCCGTCGCGCCCCAGGATGCGCGCTGCGGCAAAGCCGCGCACAATATGTTCTACCTCGTCAGCATTCAGGCTGGCGTTGCGGGTCGGGCGTAGGAGCAGCTGGCGCATGATTCCAGTCTACTCCATGGCCGCGTCCGGCGTCAGGGCAGCAGACCCAGCCCTTCGTATTCGCGCGCGAAACCCATGCTGCGCGCCGCCGTATTGAGCAGGCGCAGCATCTCGATGGCGCGCTGGCTGTCGCGCGGCATGGCCAGGACTGCGGGGTGGCGCGCCAGCAGGGCCGCCGCCGCACCCGCCACCGCCGGACAGGCCATCGAGGTGCCGCTCATCACGCCGTAGCCGCCGCCCGGTACGGTGGAGACAATGCCCACGCCTGGCCCGGCCAGGTCGATCTCGTTACCGATATTGCTGAAGCCCGCCGCGAACAGGCTGGCGTCGAGCGGCGAAAACGGCGCCTGGACATCCAGTTCTTCCGCCGATCCGGCCGGGAAGCTGCCAAGACGGCCCACGGCCGCCACGGCCAGCGCCTCGGGCCAGCGCGCCGGGTAACTGACGCTGCCGCGCCGGTCGTTGCCGCTGGCGGCCAGGCATAGCGTGCCTTTGTCGAAAGCGTCCTTGATCGCCTCGCGCACCGCCTCGTCGCGCACCTCGCCGCCGAAGCTCAGGTTGAGCAGGTCGCAGCCATCGGCCACGCCGCGGTCGATGGCGCGGATGATGTCGTAGTTGGAGGCGCCGCCGCCCGCGTTGGGGAAGACGCGGTAGCTCATCAGCTTGATACCGGGCGCGACGCCGCGCCGGCCACCGGGCACCGTACCGCGGCCGGCCAGGATGCCGGCGACATGGGTGCCATGCCCGCCTTCGACTGCGGCGGGGCCGGGACCGGGACCGCCGGCGTCGCTTTCCGCTACCACAAAGGCAGCGCCGCCGGCCAGCATAAGATGCGGATGGCTGGCGTCGATGCCGGTGTCGATCACGCCTACGGTCACGCCCTCACCTGCGCTTGGACTGTTTGCACCATACAGCAGTTGCAGATGGTCGGGGATGTTCAGGTCGACGGCTTGCAGCGGCAGGCGCGCGCCCTCTTCCAGGGTCGTGGCGGCGCGATACAGCCCCCAGTAGCCGGCTGGCCCATAAATAACCAGCACCTCGATCCTCTGCTCCTGCGCCAAAGCAAGCTGGATGCCTCCCGCCGCATCGCTGAAGCCTTCCGCACCCAGGCGCGCCGCAAAGTCGGTGAAGGCGACCAGGCGCGCGCCCATCACCGGCTGCCGCGTGACGGCATCGACTATGCGCACGCTCAGTTGCGCAGGGGCCGCCGTCGCGCCACGCAAGGCGGGAGCCAGTTCCAGCATGGGACTGCGCGCCGGTTCGTAAAACACCTGCGGCAGCACGCGCACGCCGGGCGCGCTGATCTTCAGGCGCAGCACATCGCTTTGGGTCAGCGCGGCCAGCTTGGGGCCGTCCTCATGCGAGGAATGCAGGATATTGGGCGTCGCCAGGTGCGCTGCCTGCTCGGCGGACAGGGATGCCACCGATGCTGACAGGGGGGCATTGGCGGATGGCGCCTGCTGCAGTTCTGCCAGCGCGGGCGAGCGCAGGCCGCGTATCGGCAGCAGCACGTATTCGGCTGCCTCCCAGTCGCGGGCGCGGAAGTCGGACAGACGGTAGGGCGGTATCGTCCCGGCCTTGGGCGCGGCGTCGGTGCTGGCTTCGGCCGGCGTTGCGGCAAGCTGCGCCGCATCGGCGGCAATGCGCAAGCGTGCGGCGGCAGCGACGATAGCCTGGCCGTCACCGCCCAGTGCCGTCTGGAAGAAGTCCAGCAGCAGATCGACAAAGGCCAGCTTCGGCGCCAGCAGCGCGAGGTGGCGGTAAGCGTCCAGGCAGTAGTCGACCGCCCCGTTCACATGCGCGGCGGTGACGCGCGGGCTGCCCGGTTTCAGGGCAATATCCGGCCCGTCCAGCCAGACGGAGAGATTCAGCAGGCTATGCACGCGGCGCAGGATCTGGCGCTGCTCGGGCAGGCTGGGATTCTCGCTCACGGCGCCGCAGAAATCGCCGGCCAGCGCCTGCAAGCGGGTGATCGCCGGCAGCAGGGCGGCGGCACGCAGCACGTCGCCCTCCACGGCGCTCGCCAGCTTGCCCGCTTGCGTCTGCGGCTTGCCCATCGCGCCCGCCATCACGCCGCTTGCGCGCTCTGGCGCGGCAGGACCAGGCTGAATACCGCACCTTCGCCTACGCGGCTGCGGACCGCCAACTTGCCGCCATGCGCTTCCGCCAGCTGGCGCGAAATATACAGGCCCAGGCCCAATCCCGCCGGGGCATCCTTGCCGCCAACGCGCTCGAACGGTTCGAAGATGCGCACCTGCTGCTCGGGCGCGATGCCGGGGCCATGGTCCGCCACCTCGATCATCGCCTGGGTGGGCGTCGAACTCAGGGTGACGGCCACCGGCTTGCCGCCGCCATAGCGCAGCGCATTGGTCAGCAGGTTGACAATCACCTGCTCGATGCGGAATTCGTCCCAGCAGCCGCTGGCATCGTGGCTGGCGTTCAGGGTGATGCTGCTGCCGGCATTCGCCGCCTGGGTTTCCAGGTCGGCCACCACGCGCTCAAGCAGCGGCAGCAGCCCGGTATCGCAGGGACGGATCGACATGGTGCCGCTGCGGATGCGCGACACATCCAGCATATCGTCGATCAGCCGTATCATGCTGCGGATCTGGCGCTCGTCGCGCTCCACCATGCGGCGCGTCTGCTCGCTGTCGAGCGCCGGCAGGGTGCCGCGCTCCAGCTGCATCTTGCGCATCTGCGATTCCAGGTACAGCGTATTCAGCGGCGTGCGCAGCTCATGCGCCACCATGGACATGAAATCGTCGCGCATATGCAGGGCGCGCCGCAACTCCTCCTGCGCGGCCTGCAGTTCGCGCATGGTCGCTTCCTGCTGCTCGACGCGGCGGCGGATCTCGCGCCGCTGGCAATACAGGTCGACAAAGACATTCACCTTGCTGCGCACGGCGTCCGCATCCAGGGGCTTGTAAAGGAAATCGACGGCGCCCGTCTCATAGCCCTTGAAGGCGTAATTCAGCTCCTTGCCCGCCGCGCTGACGAAGACGATGGGAATGTGGCGGGTCTTGTCGGTGCCGCGCATCAGCTCCGCCAGCTCGAAGCCGTCCATCTCCGGCATCTGCACATCGAGAATGGCGAGGGCGAAGTCGTGCTCCAGCAGCAGGGCCAGGGCCTCTTCACCACTGGCGGCCTGGAACACCGCGCGCCCTTCGCCGCGGATCAGCGCATTCAGGGCGCGCAGATTCTCCGGCAAGTCGTCCACAATCAGCAGCTTGGTACTTTCCATTTCCATCAAGTGTTCTCCAGCATCGACAACAGGCTACGGATATCGGCCAGCGGCAAGATCAAGTCCGGCATGCGCAGGCGTATGGCTTGCTCCGGCATGGTGCCGACCATGGCTTCGTCCGGGTTCTGCGCCACCGTCATGCCGCCGGCCTCGCCGATCGCCGCCAGGCCGACCGCGCCGTCGTGATTGGCGCCGGTCAGCAGGATGCCGAGCAGGCCGGAGCCATAAGTATCGGCGGCCGACGCCATCATCAGGTCAATGGCGGGCCGGGCAAAGTTCACGGGCGGCTCGCAGCTCAGGGAAAAACTGGCGTCCGTCTCCACCGACAGATGGTAATCCGAAGGCGCAAAGTAGAGCGTACCCGGAACGATGGCTTCCTTGTCGCCCGCTTCGCGCACCGGCAAGGCCAACTGGCGCTGGAAGACTTCGGCCAGCTGGCTTTGCCGGCCGCCTTGCACATGCAGCACCACAATCACCGGGCGCGAAAAATTCGGCGGCAGGCCGGGCAGGATCTGCAGCAGGGCATTGACTCCGCCAGCCGAGCCGCCGATGGCGACGGCTTCGATATGGCGTCCCTGCAGGACTTGGGCGATGGCGGCGCGCGTATCCATCATAGTTTCCGGAACAGGCGTTCGCGCTTGGCCACCGCTTCGAAGCGCGGGCCGTAGCTGGAAAAATCGATGCTCTCCTTGCTGCCCAGGCCCAGGAAACCACGATGGCATAGCGACTCGTGGAACAGGCCAAGCGCCCTTTCCTGCAGTTTGCGCTTGAAGTAGATCATCACATTGCGGCAGCTGATGAACTGGGTTTCCGCAAATACGCTGTCGGTTGCCAGACTGTGGTCGGCAAAGGTCACGTTCTCGCATAGCGCGCGGTCGAACAGGGCCGCGTTGTACGCGGCGGTGTAGTAATCGGAGAAGGCGCGCCTGCCGCCCGAAGCCTGGTAGTTCTCGGTGTACTGGCGCATGCTCTCCAGCGGGAAGACGCCTTTCTTGGCCTTCTCCAGCGATTGCGGATTGATGTCGGTGGCGTAGATGATGCTGCGCTCCAGCAGACCTTCTTCCTTGAGCAGGATGGCCAGGGAATACACTTCCTCGCCGGTACTGCATCCGGCCACCCAGATCTTCAGCGAAGGATAGGTGCTCAGCACCGGCAGCACCTGCTCGCGCAGGCCGGCGAAATACGCCGGGTCGCGGAACATCTCGGTGACGGGAATGGTCAGGTATTGCAGCAGCGCGCTGAAGGCCGACACCTCATGCATCACGCGCGACTGCAGTTCCGAGATCGTATGGCAGTCCATCTGTCCCATGGCGTACAGCACGCGGCGCTTTTGCGAAGCACCCGTATAGTCGCGGAAGTCGTAGCTGTACTTCATATAGATGGCCTGCATCAGCATGGCCAGCTCGATTTCGATATCGCTTTGGTGGTGATGGTGGCCGGGCATGGCGTGCTCCATCCTCAGTCGGTGACAGGCATCCAGACGCGCAGCAGCGAATACAGGCGCGACAGGTCGATGGGCTTGGCCAGGTAGTCGTTGGCGCCGGCCGCCAGGCATTGCTCGTGGTCGTCCTTCATGGCCTTGGCGGTGACGGTGATGATGGGCAGGCGGGGGAAGCGCGCATCGGCGCGGATGCGGCGCGTGGCTTCCAGGCCGTCCATGCCGGGCATCATCACATCCATCAGCACCAGGTCGATGTCGGACACGGCATCCAGCTTGTCCAAGGCTTCCTGGCCGTTGCGGCCGATTTCCACCACCGCACCTTTCTGTTCCAGCGCACTGGTGAGAGCGAAGATATTGCGCACGTCGTCGTCCACCAGCAGGATGCGGCGCCCTTCGAATACCCGATCGCGGCTGCGCACCGTTTTCAGCATGCTCTGGCGCTCGCTGGACAGCTCGGACTCCACCTTGTGCAGGAACAGGGTCACTTCATCGAGCAGGCGTTCCGGCGAACGCGCGCCCTTGATGATGATGGAGCGCGAATACTTGTGCAGGTCGGCTTCCTCGGCGCGCGTCAGATTGCGGCCGGTGTAGACGATCACGGGTGGGAAGGAGGCGATCGGCTCGCGCGACATGCGCTGCAGCAGCTCGTTGCCCTGCATGTCCGGCAGCTTGAGGTCGATGATCATGCAGTCGAAGACGGTGCTGCGCAGCAGTTCCAGCGCCGCTTCGCCCGATTCCACAGCGCGGATTTCGATATCGTCGTCGGCGATCAGCTCCACCATGCTGTCGCGCTGGCGCGCATCGTCCTCCACCAGCAGGATGCGTTTGATCTCCTGCGTGAATTTGCGTTCCAGGCAGCTGAAAACCTCGGTCAGCTGCTCGCGCGTGGCCGGTTTCAGCGCATAGCCGACCGCGCCCATATGCAGGGCCGCCTCGGCATTCTCGGCGGCGGAGACCACGTGCACGGGAATATGGCGGGTGAGCGGATTGTCCTTCAGCAGTTGCAGCACCGAGAGGCCGGAGCGGTCGGGCAGGCGGATGTCGAGCAGGATGGCGTCGGGCCGGTATTGCGCGGCCAGCTGCAAGCCCTCCTCGGCGGAGAAGGCGACCAGGCAGCGGTAGCCCATCTCGTGCGCCAGGTCGAAGAGGATGCGGGCGAAAGCCGCTTCATCCTCGATCACCAGCACGCTGCGTTCGGGCGGCGGCGCGCTGTCGCGGTCATCGCTGAAGGCGCGCGGCACCGCGGGCAAGGGAATATGGGCGCCGTTGGCGCCGGATACGGAGGCGGGCGCGATGCCGGCCGGCGCCAGGGAGGTGGAGCGTATCATCGATGCGGCCGAGCCCCCCGCTGCCGCCAGCGGCGGCGCGGCAATGCCGGCCAAGGGCAGTTGCGCGCCGGATGCCGGCCCCGCCGCGGCGGACGCAAGCTGCGCCTGTGGTGGCACAGCCCATTGCGCCGGCAGGGTCAGGATAAAGGTGCTGCCGCGTCCCGGCGTGCTGCTCAGCGCAATCGTGCCGCCCAGCAGCCGCGCCAGATCGCGCGAGATCGACAGGCCCAGTCCCGTGCCGCCATGGCGCCGGCTGCTGCTGCCATCGGCCTGCTGGAAAGCGCCGAAGATGCGCTCGTGCTGCTCGAGCGGAATGCCGACGCCGGAATCCTTGACCGCGAAGCTGACCTGGCCCTGCTCGCCCGGCGACAGGCGCAGAATCACCTTGCCCTGGTCGGTGAACTTGATCGCGTTCGACAGCAGGTTTTTCAGAATCTGTTCCAGGCGCTGGCCATCGCTGAAGAGGATGGGCGGCAGGCCCGGTTCCAGGTCGACCACCAGGTCCAGTCCTTTTTGCCGCGCCAGCGGTTCGAAGGCGCGCGCCAAGCGCTCGGCCAGCGGTTCCAGCTGCAACTCCTCCGGCACCAGTTCCAGCTTGCCCGCTTCGACCTTGGAGATGTCGAGGATGTCGTTGATCAGATTGAGCAGGTCGTTGCCCGCACCGTAAATCGTTTGCGCATAGCGCACCTGTTCCTCGCTCAGATTGCCCGCCTCGTTATCGGACAAGAGCTTGGCCAGGATCAGCGAGCTGTTCAGCGGCGTGCGCAGCTCGTGCGACATATTCGCCAGGAATTGCGACTTGTACTGGCTGGCCCGCTCCAGATCGCGCGCCCGCTCTTCCAGCTGCTGCTGCACATCGCCCAGCGCGGCGTTTTTCTGGTCGAGCGCGACGGCCTGTTCGGCCAGCTGCTCATTGCTCTGCTCCAGCTCCGCCTTCTGGTTTTCCAGGTTCGCCTGCGACAGTTCCAGCACGCGCGACTGCTCTTCCAGTTCTTCGTTCGCGGTGCGCAGTTCTTCCTGCTGCACCTGCAATTCCTCGTTCAGCTGCTGGGTTTCGGCCAGTACTTCCTGCAGGCGCTGGCGCGCCTGGGTGGCTTCGATGGCCGTGCCGATATTGCCCGCCACCAGGCGCAGGAAATCGAGTTCGCGTTCGCCCACTGCGCGCAGGAAGCCCAGTTCCACCACGCCGTTCACGCTGCCGTCGCTGTCCACCGGCAGCACCGCCGCCTGCAGGGACTGGCCGCTGCCCAGGGCGGAACTGACCTTCAGATAATCGGGCGGCAGGTTTTGCAAATGCACCAGGCGTCGCCCCTGTGCCGCCTGGCCGACGATGCCCTCGCCCGGCAGCAGATGCTGGCCGTGTTCCATATCCTCATGGCTGAAGCCATAGGCGGCCACGCGGCGCAGGCTGCCGTCGGCCTCGCGCACATACAGGGCGGCCACCGCCACGTCGAGATAGCGCGCCAGGAATTGCAGCAGGGTGGAGGACAGCTGCGGCAAGGCCATCTGGCCGATGCCCTGCTCGGCCAACTGGCCCTGGCCGGAACGCATCCACGCTTGCTGTTCCAGCTTGGCCGACTGCTCGGTTTGCGCCTGCAACGCCTTGCCGAAGGCGCTGGACAGGCGCATCAGGTCGCACCGTCCGAAATAGGCCAAGGCACCGCTGAGTAGCAGGCTCAGCGTCAGATAGGTGATGGTGGTGAAAAAGGTCACATTGCGCGACTGGCGCGCCCGTTCGCCGCGCAGCCTTTCCTCGGTCGTCACAAAGCCCTGGAACTGGGCGCGCACCTCGTCGAACTCGACCTTGCCACGGCCGCTGCGCACCAGGGACAGGTAATCGCCATTGGCGCGGCGCGTGGCGATCATATGCTCGGCCACGCCCTCCCACTGCTTTTGCTGGGCCTGGATATTGCGGATGCGGTCGACCTGCTGGGCATTGTCCTTGACCAGGCCGGCCAGCACGTTCAGCGCGGCATCGATCTTGGGCCGCGCCAGCCTGTAGGGCGCAAGGAAGTTTTCATCGCCCGTCAGCAGGAAGCCGCGCATGCCGGTTTCCATGTCCACCGTCAGCTTGCGCGCCTCCTGGGCATTGCCGATCACGCGTTCGCTATGCTCCACCCAGTTGAGGGCGCTTAGCAGATAGACCAGCACCGCCACAAACACCGCAGCACTGACCACGCCCGCCGCCAGCGGCAGCGTGATGTTGCGGGAAAGAACACGGCGAAAACTCTGATCGTCGAGAGAGGACTGTCCGTTCATGGCGCGCGAGCCTGTAGTTCAGTAAGAAATGTGCTTTATCTTATAGCAATTCCCCCGGGAGAGGCCGCACCGATGATGCAGGCCCATGCGCGCACCGCTATAATGAATTTCGTTACGTGAATAACAAGCGAAGACCACCATGCGCAAGATCCTGACCGCCCTGTTCCCGCTGCTGCTGGCCGGCTGCATCAACGATACGGCCACTTATTACGCGGACAGCACACAGGAGCATACCTTGAGCGTGCGCCGCCAGCAGGATTACTTCTGGAGCGACGATGCGCGCATCACGCTGATGGCGGCGCGCCTGCCCGAGTGCCAGCGCCAGCTGGCACTGACCGAGCTGCCGATTCTGGATACCGAAGTGGAGTTGTTCGGCAGCGGCGAGCGCCACTGGAGCCTGCGCGCCGGCAAGCAAGTCTGGCAAGTGGAAACCGAGAGCTGCGCCCTGCAGGAAGGCGGCGAAGCGAGCGGCCAGAAGCTGGGCGTCTTCCGCGGCGACGCCGACAAACTCGTCTTCGAACCCGCCCCCGCGCCGAAAGCCGAAGTCCCCGCCGACGCCCCCGCCGTCGCCGAAACCACCGAATAAACCCCGCCCAATGGCAGAGCCCGTGTCCACCGTGGGGTCAGACCCCAATCGGACGGGACGGCCATCCGGCGGGTTCAGCCGTAACCTTCACTACGTCACAGATGAGTACGTGTCCGATCGGTGCCTGACACTATGGTGGACACAAGCTCAGCCGCGTAGCTTGCCCCTTTTCAAGGTAATACAGCCGAGCCCGTGTCCGATTGGGGTCTGACCCCATGGTGGACACGGACTCAGGCGTGGCTCAGGGCGCGCTGTCTTGCTGGGGCGCGTTGGGTGCGCGGGCCGGACTGGGCTGCGGCGGCAGCTTCGCCTGCGCTCAGGCGGAAGCGGCTGACCAGCTGGGCCAGGGTGGCAGCCTGCTCCTGCATCGCGCCGGCAGCGGCGGCCGCTTCTTCCACCAGGGCGGCGTTTTGCTGGGTGACGGAGTCCATTTCCGTGATGGCCTGGTTGACGTGGCCGATGCCGGTGCTTTGCTCGCTCGAGGCGTCGGTGATGGAAGCCATTATCTGGGTCACGCGCGAAACGCTTTCCACCACTTGGTCCATGGTGCTGCCGGCCTGCGCCACCAGGGTGCTGCCACTTTCGATGGTGCCGACGGAGTCGTTGATCAGTTCCTTGATCTCCTTGGCGGCGGCGGCGCTGCGGTGGGCCAGGTTGCGCACTTCAGAGGCGACCACGGCGAAGCCGCGGCCCTGCTCACCGGCGCGCGCCGCTTCCACGGCGGCATTCAAGGCCAGGATATTGGTCTGGAAGGCGATGCCGTCAATCACGGCGATGATGTCGACAATCCGGCGCGAGGAAGCGTTGATGGTGTCCATGGTCTGCACCACTTGCGACACCACGGTACCGCCCTGCTGCGCCACATGGGCGGCCGATTGCACCAGCTGATTGGCCTGCACGGCGTTGGCCGCGTTCTGGTTCACGGTCGAGGTCAGCTCTTCCATCGAGGCGGCGGTTTCTTCCAGCGAGCTGGCCTGGGATTCGGTGCGCGCCGACAAGTCCATATTGCCGCTGGCGATTTCGGCCGAGGCGATAGCGATGGTGTCGGCGGCACGGCGGATTTCGCCAATGGTGTTGGCCAGATTGGTTTGCATGGTCTTCATGGCATAGAGCATGCTGCTGCGGTCGCCGCTGGCCGTTTCCACCGTCACGCTGAGGTCGCCGGCGGCGATCAGCGAAGCGACTTTTTCCGCATATTCGGGTTCGCCGCCGATGGCGCGGTGCAGGCTGCGGTTGATGGCGCCGACAATGGCGGCCAGAATCAGGCAGACCACGATCAGCAGCACGCCCGACTTCATCAGCTGGGAGTAGAAGGCGGCGTCGATGTCATCCATATACACGCCCGTCACCAGCGCCCATTCCCAGGGCTTATAGGTGGCGACGCGGCTCAGCTTGGGCGACGGTTCGGTGGCGTTCGGGCGCGCCCACCAGTAGCTGACGAAGCCGGAACCCTCGCCCTTGGCCACATTGGTGATGTCGCGGTACAGGTAGTTACCCTTGGGATCTTTGAAGTCCAGCAGGTTCTTGCCATCGTTTTCCGGCTTGAAGGGATTCATCAGGGCGATGCCGTCGCTGCCGACGATGGAGATATAGCCATCCTTGCCAAAGCGCATAGCCTTGATGCTGGCGCGCGCCTGGGCCTGGGCATCTTCCTTGCTCATGGCGCCGGACTGGGCCTTGTCGCCGTACAGCTTGAGCACGCTCAGGCCCACGTCGGCCACATCGGCCAGATCGTTCTTGCGCTCTTCGATGCGCACATTGCGCATTTGCAGCGCATCGTAAATAAACACGGCCGAGATGCAGAGCAGGCTGCAAATCAAGGGTATCCACAGCTTCTGCTTGAATGACAAATTGTTCACCTGAGTCTCCTGATACCAGAAAGGATTTTGTTTTGGTACTGGAGGCCAAGAATAACCGTGTTCGATTCCGAACGGAAATAAAATGGCCGCACGGCAAAGCCAGTGCGGCCTGAATGCAACAATGTGTGTAAATTGCTTAAAAACAATAAGGCAAATCGTGGTTTAAGCGGCTATATTGTTTATTGCTTTTCGCTGTCCAGGTCAACGGCCAGGTGGGCGTTGTAACGCTCGCCCGCCGCCGCCCCGGCCGGCAGCACTTCCTCCAGACGGGCCAGATCGGCCGCACCCAACACCACCTTATCCGCGCCCAGCGCTTCTTGCAGGCGCTGGCGGCTGCGTGCGCCGACCAGGGCCACGATGTCCTGGCCTTGCGCCAGCACCCAGGCAATCGCCAGCTGCGCCACCGAGATACCCAGGCTGTCAGCCACCTGACGCACGCGTTCGACCAGGGCCAGGTTATGCGCCAGGTTCTCGCCCTGGAAACGCGGGCTGTACTGGCCGCGGAAATCAGCCTCGCCTGCGCGCTGAGCGCTCCAATGGCCCGAAATCAGGCCGCGCGACAGCACGCCATAGGCCGTGATGCCGATGCCCAGTTCGCGCGCCGTCTGCAGCACGCCGTTTTCAATGCCGCGCGAAATCATTGAGTATTCGATCTGCAAGTCGCTGATCGGGTGCACGGCATGGGCGCGGCGCAGGGTGTCGGCGCCCACTTCGGACAAGCCGATATGCTTCACATGGCCTTGTTTCACGAGGTCGGCGATGGCGCCCACGGTGTCTTCAATCGGTACCTTCGGATCAAGGCGGGCAGGACGGTAGATATCGATGTGCTCCAGGCCCAGGCGCTGCAGCGAGTAGGCGGCGAAATTTTTCACCGCCTGGGGACGGGCGTCGTAGCCGCTCCAGCCGCCGGCCGGATCGCGCAGGGCACCGAATTTGACGCTGACCAGGGCCTGCTCGCGCCGGCCGCCGCGCAGAGCTTCGCCCAGCAGGAACTCGTTGTGGCCCATGCCGTAGAAATCGCCGGTATCGAGCAGGGTGACGCCAGCCTCCAGCGCGGCGTGGATGGTGGCCAGGCTTTCGGCGCGGTCGGCCGGGCCGTACAGGTCGGACATGCCCATCAGGCCCAGGCCGAGTTGGGCGGTGCGCGGGCCGGTGTGGCCGAGTTGGCGGGTTTGCATTGTGGTTCTCCAGAAGAGTTGAGGTGCAGCCATTGTGCTATTCTGGATTCGTATAATAAATACGCGAATTCCTACATCTTTATTCGGCTAAAAATAATAATGGACCAGTTCCGCAGCATGCAGATTTTCCAGGCCGTGGCCGACAGCAAGAGCTTTACCCAGGCGGCCGAACAGCTCGGCCTGCCGCGCCCAACGGTGACGAATGCGGTACAGGGGATCGAGCAGCAGCTTGGCGTGCGGCTGCTACAGCGGACCACGCGCAAGGTCAGCCTGACGGTGGAGGGCGTGGTGTATCTGGAGCGCTGCCGCGCCCTGCTCAACGAGCTGGAGGAGGTGAACGCCCTCTTCCTCGGCAGCGGCAAGCGGCCCGCCGGCGTGGTGCGCGTCGATTTGCCGGAACGGATTGCGCACCTGATCGTGATTCCGGCCCTGCCCGCGTTTTTTGCCGCCTATCCCGACATCCAGGTGCGGCTAGGCGCCAGCGACCGCTTTGCCGATCTGGTGGGCGAAGGCATCGACTGCGCGGTGCGCGTCGGCACCTTGCGCGACTCCAGCCTGATCGCGCGCCGCATCGGCGCCATGGAACAGGTCAACTGCGCCGCGCCCAGCTATCTGGCACAATACGGGCGGCCGCAGACGCTGGCCGATCTCAAGCAGCACTACGCGGTGAATTTCTTTTCCAGCCAAAGCGGGCGCGACCTGGAGTGGGAATACCTCGACGCCGACGGCCAGAGCCACACCGTGGCCATGCGCAGCCGAGTCTCGGTCGGCAGCGCCGAAGCGTATGTCGCCAGCTGCCGCGCCGGTCTCGGCCTGATGCAGGCGCCCCGGCTCGGCATGGAGGCGCTGCTCGCCAGCGGCGAGCTGGAAGAGGTGCTGCCCGCCTGGCGCGCCGCGCCCCTGCCCGTTTCCATCGTCTACGCCCACAGCCGCCACCTCTCGGCCCGTGTGCGCGTCTTCGTCGACTGGCTGGCCGATACCCTGCAACTGCACTAAAGACTAAAGCTCAGCCCGTGTCCGATTGGGGTCTGACCCCAAGGTGGACACGGACTGGGCTGTGGATCAGAGCGCGGGGCGCAGGGCTTGCTGGAGGGCGGGGACGTGGGGGGTGCCGCTAAGCTTGGCGGCCAGGCGGCGGACCTGGGCCAGGTTGCGCTGGCTGAAGGCGTCGACGGTGGCGCTTACATCGTCGAGGATGGCGGCAGCGGCAGCTTCGATGCGGGCGCTGTCGCCGGGGGCGTTGTCGAGTACTGCGCTCAGATAGGTAACGCCCCATTGCAGACGGGTGGCGCTGCCCACGGCGGCACGCCAGCCTTGCTCGTACCAGCTCAGCATGCCGGCCACGTCGCCGCGGCGCTTGGCACTGGAGGCCAGGCTCAGCATGAAGTAGTAGGGCGAGTGCGAGCGCGCCAGTTCGGCTTGCAGCAGGGCTTCGGCTTCGGCGGACAGGCCGGCATCGTTCAGGGCGCTGACGGCCGTGTTGACCAGGGTGTGGCGTTCGTAAGGGTCGTCGACTTCGGCCAGCGCTGCGGCGACGCTGGCGCGCACCAGGTCGGGCAGGCCGGTGGCGGCGTGGCCGAAGCGAGTCATGCGCATTTGCAGACGCACGGCGGTCAGACGGTCGGGCACGGACAGCCACATATCGTCGGCCCAGGCTCGGGCGGCTTGCGCCAGGGCGCCGGCCAGCTCGGGCTGGACAGCGCCCGCCAGCTTCAACAGCTGGGCGCCGCTGTTGCCGAAGATGTCCATATTGGCGCGGGCCAGCCGGGCGTCGCGGCAGACGCCGAGCAGGAAAGCATCGGTCGTGGCGGCAACAGCGATCTCCGCAGCGCCAGCAAGGCCAAGGGCGACAGGCGCATCGCTTGCGCTGGCAGCGGCAACGCCGGTGGTAGCGGGGAACAAGAGCGAGAGCAGACGCAGGCGGACAGCGGCATCAGGTGCCACGGACGCGGCGGCCTGGGCCAGCGCGGCCAGCGTGGTGCCCGGCGCGCGGCCGGCCAGCAGCACGCCTTCATCGGTGTCCCAGGAGTAGTGGCTGAGCAGCTTCCACTCGGCGGCGCTCAGGGCGCGGCTGCCATCGAGTGCCGCTTGCAGCGATTGCGCCGCCGTATGGGTAGCGGCGAGCGCCGTGTCGAGGGCGTCGATAAACAGTTCACCGTCAAGTTCGCAGGGCAGGCGCGTGATTTCGCTGCCGTCGGGCGCGAACAGCACCAGGGTCGGATAGCTGCGCAGCTTGAGCCGGGCGGCCAGCGCTTGCGCGCCGGGCGCGTCGCCATCGAGCCAGAAGGGCACCAGGCCGCGCAGGCGGGCGGCGAACTCGTCGCGGCTGAAGATTTCCGATTTGACCCGGTTGCAGGGCGGACACCAGCCCGCGCCCCAGTACAGGAACAGGGGACGGCCGGCCGTGCTGGCCAGCGCCTGCGCGGCGCTCAAGTCGCCGCTATGCCATTCGATCGCGCCCGCCATCGCTCAGGGCTCGCGCGCCAGGGCCAGGAATTCGGTGCGCATGGCCAGGTTGGGCTGCAGCTCGCCCAGCATGGCCGAAGTCACGGTTTCTTCGCCCGGGGTGCGGATGCCGCGGCTTTCCATGCACAGGTGGCGGCATTTGACCACCACGCCCACGGCCTTCGGCTCCAGCACTTCCATCAGCGCTTCGGCGATCTGCATGGTCATGCGTTCCTGCACCTGCAGGCGCTTGGCGAAGCAGTCCACCAGGCGGGTCAGCTTGGACAGGCCGACGATTTTGCCGTTCGGCACATAGCCGACGGTGGCCTTGCCGAAGAACGGCGCCAGGTGGTGTTCGCAGTGGCTGTAGACGGGGATGCCCTTGACCACGATCAGTTCGTTGTACTGCTCGGCGCCGTCTTCAAAGGCCTTCAGCAGTTCCACCGGGTTCTGGGCATAGCCCGAGGTCCAGTGTTTCCACGCCTTACTGACGCGGTGCGGCGTTTCGATCAAGCCCGGACGGTCCGGGTCTTCGCCAAAGCTCTGCAGCAGGCGGCGCCAGTCGTGTTCGGAGAATTCTGCGTCTTTTGACATGATGATAAAGGTCTGAAAATTGCGATTGACCCATCAGTATACAGGCTTTGGCGCGCTTGCACCGGCGCCTGACTCAAAGCCGGGGCCGTCCGGGCGCGCGCCGGACTCAGCGCGGCCGGTGGGCATTGATCAGGGCGGCGGCGATGGAGACGGTGGCGCTCATCTCCGGCCATTCATCCCCGGGGCCGAACCAGCGCGCCTCGCTGATTTCATTCGGGTCGACGCGGATTTCCCCGTCCAGGTAATCGGCGGTAAACGCGATCATCAGCGAATGCGGGAAAGGCCAGGACTGGCTGCCGAAATAGCGCAGATTGTGCACGCGCAGGCCGACTTCCTCATACACCTCGCGGTGCACGGCTTCTTCGATCGATTCGCCCGCTTCCAGAAAACCGGCCAGGGCGGTAAAGCGCTTGTACGGCGCTTGCGCGTGCACGGCCAGCAGCGCCGATTCGCCCTTGCGGATCAGCACCATCATGGCCGGCGAAATGCGCGGGTAAGCCGTCATGCCGCAGGCCGGGCACTGGAAACTGCGTTCGCCCGCCGCGCGCGCCATCGGCGTGGCACAGGCGCCGCAGAAGCGGTGGGTGCGCGCCCATTCGGCCAGCTGGCTGGCGCGGCTGGCCAGGCCCAGCAAGCCCTCGTCCAGGCTGCCGAACAGGGCACGCAAGCCGTGCCAGCCGTGCTCGGCGTCGGGCAGGGCCGGGTTGTCGGTCCAGGCCACCTGGTAATAGCAATCCTGCCACAGGCCGACCGGGTGCAATTGTTCAGGACTCAGGCCAAAAGCGTCCAGCTGCTCGGGCAGGGCCAGATCGGCGCTGCGCAGCAGCAGCTGGCCTTGATGAAAGAGAAAGACGCGGCGCATGGGCGCAGCCGCCATAGCGGGCGTGATCAGCGGAATAAAGGCCGGAGGAGTTTGTAACATTATCGACTATATTTAAAATTATTCGAGCTACCGTGTATCACGATAATACGGGTTTTAATGCAAAAATAAAAACTATTGAAGCGGAAGTTATTATTTCAGTACAGTGATTTAAACGTTATTTCCCCGCCTGTTCTCAACATGGCGGCTATTGCATTCGGGATATATTGGGGCAAGGAGAACCTTACTATGCCCTCTATCGTACCCGACCTGAACACGGCGCAGATCGCCGGCCTCAGCACCTATCAGATCACGCTGCTCAAGACGGCCGATATGGCCAGCCTGCGGCCCGAGCAGATCGTCGCCTTCAGCAGCACCCAGTTGCAGGTGATGAGTTCGCAGCAAATCCGCGCCATCACCACGCGCAGCCTGCAAGCCATGACCACGGCCCAGCTGCACACTGGCTTTGGCGCCCCCCAGTTGCATGGCTTGAGCTCGCAGCAAATCGCCGCCCTCAGCAACGAGCAGATCGCCGACGGCTTCAGCACCACCCAGTTCACCCAACTCGGCAGCCAGCAGATCGCCGCCCTGAGCACCACCCAGGTGGCGGCGCTGGAAACGGAAAACCTGGCGGCCTTGCGCAGTGCCCAGCTGATCGCGCTGACCAGCCGGCAACTGGCCGTGCTGCGCTCCGACCAGATCGCCGGCCTCGGCACGGAACAGGTGAGCCAGCTCAGCAATAGTCAGTTGCAAGCGCTGAACAGCGTCCAGATCGGCGCCATGGAAACCCAGGATGTGGCGGCCCTGAAAACGCGCCAGCTGATAGCGTTGGACAGCAAGCAGCTGGCCGGCTTCAATACGGCCCAGATCGCCGCCCTGACCACCCAGCAGGCGGCTGCGCTCAGCCTGCGCCAGATCGGTTTGCTGAGCAATGAGCAGCTGGCGGCCATCGAAACGGAAGACTTCGCGGCGCTGAAGAGCAGCCAGTTGCTTGGGCTGCAAACCGACCAGGTCGCGGCCTTGCAGAGCGCCCAGCTGGCGGCCCTGCGCAGCGCCCAGCTCGCGGGCTTGAGCACGCGCACGCTGAGCCTGCTCAGCGCGGAACAACTGGCCGCGCTCGGCGCCGACAAGCTGGGCCAACTGGCTTCGCAGCAGATCGGCGCGCTGGCCACGGCCCTGATCGCCGGCCTCGACGCGGGCCAGTTGGCAGCGCTCGGCAGCCGCCAGATCGGCGGCCTGAGCACGGCGCAGATCCGTGCCCTGAGCCTGGCCCAGGTGGCCGCACTCGGCACGGCCCAGGCGGCGGCGCTCAGCACTCGCCAACTGTCGGCCTTGAGCAGCGCGCAATTGAATGCGCTGGAAACCCAGGACTGGGCCGCGCTCGGCACGCGCCTGATCGCCTCCCTGAATATCGACCTGGTCGCCACCTTGTCGCCGGCCCTGATCGCGGCGCTCACGACGGCCCAGGCCATGGCCCTGACCACCGCCCAGATGGCCTCGCTCAGCACGGCCCAGCTGGCCGCGTTCGAGCCGCAAGACTTTGCCGTGCTCAGCCCGGCCCAGCTGGCGGCCCTGGGCGCGCTGCGCTTTTCCGACCTCAGCACGGCCCAGATCGCCGCGCTGAGCACCAAACAGATCGCCGGCCTGACCCCGGGCCAGATGGCCTCCCTCAACACGGCCCAGATCGTGGCCATGACCACGGCCCAGATGGCGGCCCTGAATACCCAGCAGCTCAGCGGCATGCGCCCCGAGCAACTGGCCGCCCTCGAAACGGCCGACTTCGCGGCCATCAAGTGGCAGGCGCTGAACGGCTTGAACTCGCAGCAGATCGCCAGCCTGGGCAGTCAGCACATCACGGCGCTGACCACGGCCCAGCTGGCCAACCTCGGCACGCGCCAGCTCAGCTACCTGACCAGCGAGCAATTGAATGCGCTGGCCTCGGAAGACTTGCGCGCGCTGCGCCAGCAGCAGATCGCCAGCCTGTCGACCCAGGCCCTGGCCAACTTGAGCGAGAACCAGTTGGCCCTGCTCAGCACGGCGCAGATCGGCTATCTGAGCAGCAGCCAGATGGCCAGCCTGAGCGCCGCCCAGCTGGTCGCCCTCAGCACGGCCCAGGCCGGCGCATTGACCCTGCGCCAGTTGGCCGGCCTCAGCGGCGCACAGCTGAACGCCATGGAAACTCAGGACTTCGCCAGCATCAAGGCGCCGCAGATCGGCGGCATCAGCACGGCCGCCCTGGCCGACCTGGACGCCGCCACCATGGCCGCCTTCAGCACGGCCCAGATCGTCGCCTTGAGCACGGCCCAGATCGCCGCCCTGGGCGAGAATCAGCTGCGCGCCATGGAAACGGCCGACCTCAACGCCTTGCGCTACGGCCAAGTGCAGGCGCTCAAGGATAGCCAGTTGGCCGCCCTCAGCGACGCGCAGTACACCACCCTTGGCAGCCTGCAGATCGGTTCTCTGAGCACGCGCCAGTTGAACGGTTTGAGCGCGGCGCGCATCGCCGCCTTCACCACGGCCCAGGCCGCCGCGCTGTACGGCAGCCAGCTGGCGTCCTTCAGCACGGCCATGCTGGCGGCGCTGGAAACGGCCGACTTCGCCGCCTTGCGCAGCAACCAGATCACGGCCTTCCGCACGGCCCAGATCGCGGCCCTGTCCACCGACCAGATCGTCGCGCTGACCACCGACCAGGCCAGCGCGCTGACCACGGCCCAGATCGCAGCCCTGAGCAGCACCCAGCTGGCAGCCATGGAGTCGCAAGACTTCGCCGCCCTGCGCAGCCACCAGGTGGCGGCGCTGGCAACAGCCACGATTGCCGGTCTCAGCACGGAAATCCTCAGCAACTTCAGCAGCGCCGGCATTGCCGGCCTGACCACGGCCCAGCTGGGCGCCTTGAGCAGCAACCAGCTGATCGCCATGACCACCACCCAGTACGCGGGCTTGAGCAACACCCTGCTGGCCGCGCTCAACAGCTTCCAGATCAGCGTGCTCGAAACCCAGGACTTGAACGCCCTGCGCAGCAGCCAGATCGTGGCCCTGAACAGCAGCCAGATCCGCGGCCTGCGCCCCGACCAGTTGAACGCCCTGTCCAGCAGCGCCGTGCGCGCGCTGACGGCCACGCAGATCGGTCTGGGCCTGAGCACCGAGCAGGTGGCGGCCCTGGCCACGGGCCAGTTGGCCGCGTTCGGCGCCAACCAGCTGGGCGCCTTGACCAGCCTGCAATTGGCGGCCCTGTCCACCACCCAGTTCAACGCCCTCGGCAGCAGCGCTATCGGCGGCCTGAGCAACAGCCAGATCAGCAGCGGCCTCAGCACGGCCCAGATCGCCGCCTTCAACACGGCCCAGATCCTGGCCTTGCGCACCAGCCAACTGGCCCTGCTCAACAGCGCCCAGATGGCGGCGCTGGAAACGGAAGACCTGGCCGTGCTGCGCGGCGACCAGCTGGCCGCGTTCAGCTCGGCCCAGTTCCGCTGGCTCAGCAGTGACCAGTTGCGCGCCTTGAACACGGCCGCGCTGGCCGTCATGAACACGGCCCAGATCGCGTCGCTGACGACGGCCCAGATCCAGTCCCTGGGCAGCGCCCAGATCGCCGGGTTCGGCAGCCTGCAGATCGGCGCCCTGAACACCGAGCAGATCGCGGCGCTGACCGTGGGGCAAGCGGCCGCGCTCGGCACGGCCGCCGCCAGCGCCCTGAGCACCAGCCAGCTCAGCTATGGCCTCGGCAGCAGCCAATTCGCCGCCCTGAACACGGCGGCCGTGGCGGCGCTGAAACCGGGCCAGCTGGCGGCCCTGCGCAGCGACCAGATCGCCGTCCTCAGCACCGACCAGGCCGCCGCCTTGCGGGCCGGCCAGGTGGGCGGTTTCGGCACGGCCCAATTGGGCCTGCTCGGCACGGCGCAGCTGGCCGCGCTGAGCACGGCCGCGATTGCCGCGCTGACGGCAGACCAGTTCGGCCTGGGCTTGAACACCGCCCACATCGTTGCCCTCAACACGGCGCAGATGCAGGCCATGAACAATCTCCAGCTGGCGGCCCTGGCGACCGAGCAGGTGCGCGCGCTGGAAACCGAGGACCTGGCCGCGCTCAGCACGCGCCAGGTCCAGGCCTTCAGCAGCCAGCAGATCCAGGCGCTGGCGACCGGCCAGATCGCCGCGCTCGCCACGGCCCAGCTGCGCGCCCTCGGCACCCAGCAGATCGCCGCCTTCGACGCCCAGCAGCTGGCCACGCTGGCCACGGAGCAGTTGCAGGCACTGAACACGGCGCAGATCCGCGCCCTCAGCGAAAGCGCCCTGCCCGGCCTGGGCAGCGACCAGTTGGCGGCCGTGTCGAACGCGCAAGTGGCGGCGCTCAGCGGCGCCCAGATCAATGCGCTGCCGCCGGCCCTGATGGGCGTGCTCGGCACGGGCCAGATCGCCACCCTGAGCAGCGCCCAGATCGCCGTGCTCAACGCCGACCATCTGACCGTGCTCAGCACGGCCCAGATCGCCGCCCTCACCGTGGCCCAGATCGGTTACCTGAGCGCGGCCCAGCTGCCGGTGCTGAACAATGAGCAAATCCAGGCGCTCAGCACGGCCCAGCTGGCCGCCATCCGCCTGGCCCAGCTGACGGCGCTGACGGCCGACCAGGTGGCCGCCTTGACGACGGCCCAGGTCGGCAGTCTGGGCACGGCCCAGATCGCCACGCTGAGCGCCACCCAGATCGGCGCGCTGACGGCCGAACAGGCCGCCGTGCTCAGCGCCAACCAGCTCAAGGCGCTCAAGAACTCGCAGCTGGCGGCCTTGAATATCGACCAGATCGGCGCCCTGTCGACGGCCCAGTTGTCGGTGCTCAGCGCGGCCCAGATCGGCGCCTTCAGTTCGCTGCAGATCGGCTATTTCTCGGGCAACCAGCTCGTCAACCTCAGCAATGCCCAACTGGCCGGCCTCAAAGTCAGCCAGCTGGCCGGCTTGAGCACGGCCCAGATGCAAGCGTTTTCCACCACCCAGCTGGCCAGCTTCAACGGCATCCAGCTGGGCGCGCTGAACAGCCAGCAACTGGGCGCCCTGAGCGCCGTGCAGTACGCGGCCCTGAGCCCAGCCCAGATCGCGGCGCTGAAACCGGCCCAGATCGCCGCTCTGACCACGGTACAGGCGGCCTCCCTTGGCACGGCCCAGATCGCCGCCTTTACCACGGCCCAGATCGCGGCCATGGAAACGGCCGACCTGGCCGCGCTCAGCGTGATCCAGATCGACCATGGCTTCACCAATGCCCAGATCGCGGCCATGACGGTGGAACAGACCATGGCACTGAATCCAGCCTCGACGCGCTATGCCACGCCGCTGGTGCTCGACCTGGACGGCGACGGCGTCAGCACCCTGGGCCGCGAGGCCGGCGTGCAATTCGACATCTATGGCCGCGGCCAGAAAGTGCAGACCGGCTGGGCCGGCCCGCGCGACGGCCTGCTGGCCCTGGACCGCAACGGCGACGGCCGGATCAACGATGGCGGCGAGCTGTTCGGCAGCGCCGTCACCCTGGCCGACGGCAGCAAGGCGCGCGATGCCTATGCCGCGCTGCGCGAACTCGACAGCAATGGCGATGGCCGCATCGACAGCGCCGACCGGGCGTATAGCCAGTTGCGCGTCTGGGTCGATGCCAACGGCGACGGCGTGAGCCAGGCCGGCGAGCTGCACACCCTGGCCTCGCTCGGCGTGGCCTCGCTCTCGCTGCAGGCGCAAGCCTCGGAAGCGCGCCAGAACGGCAACCGCATCGGCTTGACGTCCAGCTGGACCGACACCCAGGGCCGCCAGCACGCCGCGGCCGACGTCTGGTTCGCTACCGGCGCGGCCGCCGCTGGACAAGCTGGCAACGGCCTGCTGGCGGCCGCCAAGGCAGCCAGCGCAGGCCAGGCAGTGGCCGCATCCGGCGGCGCGCAGGCGGCCGCCGCCCTGCCGGCCCTGGCGCCGGCGGCCATCGACGCGCAACAGCCTGCCGCTGACGCGCCAAGCCTGGCGGCTATCCCGGCTGACACGCCGGCAACATTGGCCACGGCGCCCATGCCGTTGGCAGCGCCGCCGCGCACCGTCCACGCCAATCCGGCACTGGTGGCCGCCGCTGGCGCGGCGCAGAGCGGCGACGCGGCAGCGCTGCAGGCGGCCAGTCCGCCAGGCAAGGCTGGTAGCGGCCCGGCGCCGGCCCGCTTGCCCGAACCGACGCTGGTCGCCCTGGCTTCGCCGCTGTCGCTGCAGGTGCAGGCGCTGACCAATGCGCTCGAGCGGTTCGCGGCCGGCGGCCAGATGGCGGCGCTGCAAGCGTCGCCGGACGGCAGCCACAAGCAGCTGGAAGCCTTGCACGACAGCCAGAAAGCGCAAGGCTGGCTCGCTGCCACCAAGTAAGTCCGTCCCGCCCCTCCGCCCGCGGCCCGTCCGTGGGCGGAGGGGGATGGCGGTGGCACGGGTCAGTTGCTCCAAGGCCACAAAATCCCCGTCTTCCCACGCGCAACAGGGTATGATTACGCCTTCTACGCCCGTCGGCAGCCGGGCCGTTTTCTGCGAAAGAACAAGATGACCGTTTCAGCCAGCTCCGCCTCTCTTCCCGCTTCCCACCAAGCCGTGCTGAAGCAGGCAAGCCGGGGTGTGCTGCCGATCGGTGAACTGTTCCAGGCGGCCCAGGAACTGGTGGCGCGCGGCGTGCCGCAGGAGGCCAGCGCCCTGTACCGTCTGTGGCTGGACAAGACCCGCTCGCCGCTGTCCTACGCGGTCTGCTTCAATCTGGCCGTGACCCTGGGCGACCAGCGCGACGAGGCCGGCGCCGAACAGGCTTACCGCCAGGCCATCGGCCTCAATCCCAACTTCGTCGAAGCGCGCCTGAACCTCGGCTCCCTGCTCGAGCGCATGGGCCGCCCCGACGAATCGCTCGACGTGTGGCGCGCCATCCTGCGCGAAGTGCAGCCCGACATCGCCACCCAGCCCGCCCTGCACCAGCAGACCCTGAACAATCTGGGCCGCCTGCTGGAAATCCGCAAGCTGCTGCCGGAAGCCGAGCAGATGCTGCGCCGCAGCCTGCAACTCAATCCGCAGCAGCCCAACGTCATCACGCACTGGGTCCATCTGCGCCAGAAGCTGTGCGAGTGGCCGGTGTACGCGGGCTTGCCGAATCTGGGGCCGGAAGAACTGAAGCGCTCCACCTCGGCCCTGGCCATGCTCAGCGCCTCGCCCGATCCGGCCGAGCAGCTGGCCGCAGCGCGCCGCTTCATCGACGAGAAAGTCAAAAGCAATGTGGCGCCGCTGACCGACGGCACCGGCTATCCGCACAAGCGCATGCGCATCGGCTACCTGTCCTCGGACTTCTGCTCGCACGCGGTGTCGATCCTGACCGCCGAACTGTATGAGCTGCACGACCGCAGCCGCGTCGAGGTCTACGCCTTCAGCTGGAGCCGCGAGGACGGCAGCCCGCTGCGCGCGCGCGTGGTGGGCGCCATGGACCACTACATCCGCATCGACGCCATGACCGACGAGGAGGCGGCGCACTGCATCCGCCGCCACGAGATCGACCTGCTGGTCGACCTGCACGGCCTGACCCTGGGCGCGCGGCCCGGCATCCTGGCTTACCGTCCGGCCCCGGTGCAGGCCACCTGGCTCGGCTTCCCCGGCCCGACCGCGATTCCCGGCGTCGATTACGTGATCTCCGACCCCTTTGTGCTGCCGCCCGAGCTGGAACCGTATTTCACGGAAAAGCCGCTGCACATGCCGCACACGTTCCAGATCAACGACCGCCAGCGCGCCATCGGCGCCACGCCGACCAAGGCCGGCAACGGGCTGCCGGAAGACAAGTTCATCTTCTGCTCCTTCAACAACAATTACAAGTTCACGCCGGAAGTGTTCTCGGCCTGGATGCGCATCCTGCAGCGCGTGCCCGACAGCGTGCTGTGGATGGTGGCCGACACCGAGGAAACCCGCGCCAATCTGCTGCGCGAAGCGGAAAGCCGCGGCGTGGCGCGCGAGCGCCTGCTGTTCGCCGGCCGCGTGGCGCCGGCCGATTATCTGGCGCGCTTCCAGCTGGCCGACCTCTTCCTCGACACCGCGCCCTTCAACGCCGGCACCACCGCCAGCGATGCGCTGTGGGCCGGCCTGCCGGTGCTGACCTGCGCCGGCCGCACCTTCAGCGCGCGCATGGCCGGCAGCCTGCTGCACGCCATGGGCTTGCCGGAGCTGGTGACGCACGAACTAAATGATTACGAAGAGCGCGCCGTGGCCCTGGCCGGCAACCGCGCCGAACTGGCGGCCCTGCGCCAGCGCCTGCTGGCCACGCGCGAGGCCAGCCCGCTGTTCGACACGCCGCGCTTCGTGCGCGACCTGGAAGACCTGTACGCCAGCGTGATTCCCCGTCCGGAAGGCGTGCCGCTGCAGGATGAAACCGCGCCCGGCGCCGTGCCGGCTCCGGACAACATGCCGGTGCAGCACGCCGGCATGCTGCGCATGCTGCGCAACGGCCTGCACAGCGTGGCCGAAATCGGCAATGGCGTGCTGGCGCAAGCCTACCGCTCGGCCAATCCGCAGGCGCGCTACACCAGCGTCAGCCTGGCCACGCCGGACACGCCATGGAGCAGCGAAGTGCTGGCGGCCGACGCCGAACAGCTCGACGATGCCGACTGGCGCCGCCTGGGCGCGACCCAGTGCTGGGTCTTCCCCGACACGCTGGAACGCCTGCGCGACCCGTGGACCATGCTGCGCAATCTGCGCCGGCACGCCACCGGCCCGGTGGAAGTGGTGGCCTGCGTCTCGAACGCGCAGAACTGGGCGCTGCAATCCTGCCTGGCCAGCGGCAATCTGCAATACCAGGACAATGGCCTGCTCAACCGCGCCAACCTGCATTGGTTCACGCGCAGCACCCTGGCCCTGCTGTTGCGCGAATGCGGCTTCAATGTGGTCGACATGAATACCGTGACCCTGCACGCGCCGCCGGAAGCGATGCTGGCGGCGATCCGCCAGATGGCCATCGCCAGCGGCGCCGATCCGGAACTGGCGGTGCAGGACGCCCTGCCCTATCAATATCTGGTGCGCGCCGTCGCCGCCTGAACCCAGGACATCCAAAGGAAACCTCGCCCATGAGTACCGCCCACATCCCAGTCATCACGGTGTCCTACAATTCGCCCGACCTGATCGAGGCGCTGCTGCGCACCTTCCGCCAGTTCTACGCGAACAAGGTGTATGTGATCGACGGCTCCAATCCTGAGATATCACTGCAGATCAAGGCGATCGCCGAGTCTTTCCCGAACGTGGAATTCATCCCCTTCGGCTACAACATCCACCACGGTCCCGGCATGTCCTGGGCCATCCGCAATCTGGGCCTGGAAGGCCAGGTGCTGTTCCTCGATTCGGACGTGGAAATCGTCAAGGGCGGCTTCCTGGAATCGCTGCAGGGCGAACTGACACCGGAACTGTGGGGCGTGGGCAGCATCCAGCAGGTCAACGAGCAAGGCTACGACCGTCCGGATGACGGCGAGGTGGCCTATCTGCACCCGGCCTGCATGCTGGTGAATATGGACGTGATGCGCCAGTGGCCGCTGCCGATCAAGCACGGCGCGCCCATGATCACGACCATGCTGGCCCTGCACCGGGCCGGCAAGGCCGATCTGCTCAAGCATGTGCAGTGGGTGCGCGACGACTTCGGTTCCGAGACCGCGCGCCACTACATCAAGCATCCCTGGCAAGGCACGGTGGTGCGCACCGGCGGCTACCACTACGACCTGCCGGCCGCCGACAGCGCCGTCGACCAGCACCTGCTGGCCTTCGTGCCGCCCGACGCGCAAAAGCTGGTGGAAGTGGGCTGCCACAACGGCGTGTTCGCCAAGGCTTACCGCGCCGCCCACCCGATCTGCGATTACACCGGCGTCGAAGCCGATCCGGCCCTGGCCAACCTGGCGCGGCCGCACTGCGATTATGTGTTCAACACCGATATCGAGCAGGCCGACGACAAGTTTTACGCCCACGTGGCCGGCGCCGACTGCTGGATTCTGGGCGATGTGCTGAGCAGCCTGCGCGACCCCTGGGCCATGCTGGCGCGCATCCGCCGCCACATCAAGCCGGGCGGCACGGTGGTCGCTTCACTGCGCAATTTCCAGCACTGGAGCATGCAGGCGCGCCTGGCCGTGGGCGACCTGCGCTACCAGCCCGGTACCGTGCTCGATTTGCCTGATGTACGGGTATTTACGCGCGGAACAATTCTTGATATGTTCCAGCAGGCAGGCTTCCGCATCGCGGGCGGCACGCCGGTGATCCGCGAAGAAGCGGGCCGCGAAGCCTTCCTGCCGGCGCTGCGCGCCCTGGCCCAGGCCAGCGGCAGCGATCCCGAAACCGCAGTGCAGGATGCGCTGCCGTGGCAGTACATCATCCTCGCGCAAGCGGCCTGAGTTCCGCCAGCGGCCCTGCAACCGGCGCGCTGAGCGCCTTACGAATATAGGATGGTTATGGCCTTACCTTTAGTCAGCATCGTGATCCCGTCCTACAAGCCGGGCCATTTTGAGCAATGCCTGCGCTCGGCCATCGGCCAGACGTATCCGAATATCGAAATCCTGGTCAGCGACAATTGCCCGACCGAGGAAATCCGCGACATCTGCGCCCGCTTCCCCGGCGTGATCTACCAGCGCAGCAGCGTGATCCGGGCCGACAATGTGCTGGGCGCCTTCTATGGCGCCAAGGGCGTCTTCGTCAAGCCGCTGTTCGACGACGATCTGCTGCATCCCTTCTGCGTCGAGCGCATGGTGGCCGCCGTGGCCGGGCGCGACGAGGTGGAACTGATCTTCTCGGCCTCGCAGGTGATCGATTCCGGCAACCAGCGCGTGGAAACGCGCCGCCCTTACGAAGCCAGCGGCATGATGAGCGGACGCGATCTGCACCGCAGCATGGCGCTCGGCATGCGCAACTTCATCGGCGAATTCAGCACCATCATGTTCCGCCGCAGCAAGCTGTGGCAGATCGGCTGGCACAATCTGTTCAAGGTCGGCACGCACGACTGCACCGTGGGCCTGGCCGACGTGGCGGCCTACTTCAATCTGGTGGAAGGCGCAGCGGCCTTCTATATCGATGAAGAGCTGAGCTACTTCCGCCGCGACCAGGCGCTGCAGTCGAACTCGAATCCGAACTCGAATCCGAACTTCGGCTACTGCTTCTCGGACTATATCGACATCCTGTACTGCTCGCACCAGATCGGCACCATCAGCACCGAAGAGCTGCTGGCCACGCAGGAACAGGTGCATGCCGTGTATCTCTCGCTGCGCGGCGTGTTCGACCAGATCGGCCGCTCGTATGAGCGCTACCTGGCCTACCTCAAGCCGCTGAAAGGATAAGCATGTCCCTGCTCGATGAGTGCAAGATCATTCAGCTGCCCAAACATTCCGACCCGCGCGGCAACCTGTCGGTGATCGAAGGCGGCCAGCAGATCCCCTTCGACATCAAGCGCGTCTACTACCTGTACGACGTGCCGGGCGGCTCGACCCGCGCCGGCCATGGCCATATCGAACTGCAGCAGTTCATGATCGCCATGTCCGGCAGCTTCGACGTGATCGTGGACGACGGCTTCGGGCGCAAGAAGATCCACCTGAACCGTTCCTACTACGGCCTGTACATCCCCAAGATGATGTGGCGCGAAGTGGAGAACTTCTCGTCGGGCGGGGTTTGCCTGGTGCTGGCCTCGACCAATTACGATCCCAAAGACTATTTCCACGATTACGATGAATTCCAGGCCGTCGCGCGCGGCCAGCATCCCGATCACCCTCCCCGCTGAAAGCCATCCATGAGCGTTCCCTTTCTCGATCTGAAAGCCATCAACCTGAGCCAGCAGGCCGAACTCGAAGCGGCCCTGCAGCGCGTGCTGCATTCCGGCTGGTATATCCTGGGCCAGGAAGTGGAAAACTTCGAACGGCGCTTCGCCGCCTATTGCGGCGTGCAGCACGGCATCGGCGTGGCCAATGGCCTGGACGCCATCATGCTGATCCTGCGCGCCTACGGCATCGGCCCGGGCGACGAGGTGATCGTGCCCAGCAACACCTTCATCGCCACCTGGCTGGCGGTCAGCCAGTGCGGCGCCACGCCGATCCCGGTGGAGCCGGTGGAGGCGACCTATAACATCGACCCGGCCCGCATCGAGGCGGCCATCACGCCGCGCACCAAGGCCATCGTCGCCGTGCACCTGTACGGCCAGCCGGCCGATATGCCGGCCATCGCCGCCATCGCGCGCAAGCACAAGCTGAAAGTGGTGGAAGACGCGGCCCAGGCGCATGGCGCCCTGTGCCACGGCAAGCGCAGCGGCCAGCTGGGCGATGCCGCCGCCTTCAGCTTCTATCCGGGCAAGAACCTGGGCGCCCTGGGCGACGCCGGCGGCGTGGTCACGGACGACGCCGCCCTGGCCGAGCTGCTGCGCACCTACCGCAATTACGGCTCGCAGAAGAAGTACCACAATCTGGTGCAGGGCTTTAACTCGCGCCTGGACGAGATGCAGGCCGCCGTGCTGAATGTGAAGCTGAACGTGCTGGACGAAGGCAATGCCCTGCGCCGCGCCCAGGCGGCGCGCTATAGCGAGCAGCTGGCCGGCATTCCCGGCCTGCTGCTGCCGCACGTCCCGGATTGGGCCGAACCGGTCTGGCACCTGTACGTGGTGCGCCACGCCCAGCGCGACGTGCTGGCGCAGCGCCTGGCCGAGCAAGGCATCGGCACCATCGTGCACTATCCGATCGCCCCGCATCTGCAGCAGGCATATGCCGAACTGGGATACCAGCCAGGTGACTTCCCGATCGCCGAAGCGATCCACCGCGAAGTACTCAGCCTGCCGGTCGGCCCGCACCTGAGCCTGGAGCAGGTGGACCAGGTGGCGGCCGCCGTGCGCGCCATCCTGGCCAGCCTGTAAGGAGCCTGGCCATGCCCCGCTTTATCAAGCCCAAAGCCATCCGCGGCAACAAGCTGGTGTTCCGCGACGCGACGGTGGCCGACGCCGCCTTCATCCTCGGCCTGCGCACCGACGCCAGCAAGGGCCGCTACCTGTCGGCCACCTCGCCCGACCTGGCCAAGCAGGAAGCCTGGCTGGCCGGCTATGCCCAGGACGCGGGCCAGATCTACTTCATCATCGAGGATACGGCCGGGGAAGCGGTGGGCACCGTGCGCCTGTACGACCAGCAGGACGCTTCCTTTTGCTGGGGTTCCTGGATCAAGAAGGATGGCGCGCCGTCCGGCTTCGCCATCGAATCGGCCCTGATCATCTACCACTACGCCCTGCACCTGGGCTTCGAGGGCGCGCATTTCGACGTGCGCAAGGGGAATACCAGCGTGATCCAGTTCCACGAACGCTTCGGCGCCCAGGTCACGGGCGAGTCGGAACTCGACTATTACTTCAAGATGGACAAAACGACCATCCTGGCCACCCTCGCCAAATACGAAAAATACCTGCCAAACGGTATTCAAATCGAGGCTTAGGCCGGCCAACCAAGGTTTACAATAGCCAGCGGAGCGCCCACAATAAGAAGGCAAGGCGCCCGGCGGCGTCCCTGCGACTGCAACCACCTAACTGATCGAGAATAATATGAAAGCAGTCATTCTGGCCGGCGGATTGGGTACACGGCTGAGCGAAGAAACCACCGTCAAGCCCAAGCCGATGGTGGAGATCGGCGGCAAGCCGATTCTCTGGCACATCCTCAAGTCCTACTCGGCCCACGGCATCAACGATTTCGTGATCTGCTGCGGCTACAAGGGCTACGTCATCAAGGAATTCTTCGCCAACTACTTCCTGCACACCTCGGACGTCACCTTCGACCTGCAGAAGAATGCCATGGAAGTGCACGAGCGCCACGCCGAACCGTGGCGCGTGACCCTGGTCGACACCGGCGACGACAGCATGACCGGCGGCCGCCTGAAGCGCGTGCGCCGCTTCGTCGAGAACGAGGAAGCTTTCTGCTTTACCTACGGCGACGGCGTGGCCGACATCGATATCGCCGCCAGCATCGCCTTCCACAAACAGCATGGCCTGCTCGGCACCATGACGGCGGTGCAGCCGCCCGGCCGTTTCGGCGCGGTGGAAATGCACGGCGACGTCATCGACAGCTTCCGCGAGAAGCCGCAGGGCGACGGCAGCTGGATCAACGGCGGCTATTTCGTGCTCTCGCCCAAAGTCATCGACTACATCGCCGACGACGCCACCATCTGGGAAAAGGAACCGATGGAAAACCTGGCGCGCGACAAGCAGATCGCCGCCTACCGCCACAACGGTTTCTGGCAGCCGATGGACACGCTGCGCGACAAGTTCCACCTGGAGGACTTGTGGCAGAGCGGCAAGGCGCCGTGGAAGATCTGGACATGAACCCATCGTTCTGGCAAGGCAAGCGGGTTTTCCTGACCGGCCATACCGGCTTCAAAGGCAGTTGGCTCAGCCTGTGGCTGCAGGCGCTGGGCGCCGAGGTGAGCGGCTTCGCCCTCGCCCCGCCTTCGCAACCGAACCTGTTCGACGCGGCGCGCGTGGGACAGGGCATGCAGTCGGCCATCGGCGATATCCGCGATGCCGAGGCGCTGCGCGCGGCCATGCAGGCGGCGCGGCCGCAGATCGTCATCCATATGGCGGCCCAGGCGCTGGTGCGCTACTCGTATGCGCATCCGGTGGAAACCTATGCCACCAATGTGATGGGACTGGTCAACCTGTTCGAGGCGATCCGCGCCACGCCCGGCATCAAGGCCGTGGTCAACGTCACCAGCGACAAGTGCTACGAAAACAAGGAATGGCCCTGGGGCTACCGCGAAAACGAAGCCATGGGCGGCTACGACCCTTACAGCAACAGCAAGGCTTGCGCCGAGCTGGTGACCTCGGCCTACCGCAATTCCTATTTCAATCCGGCGCAGTACGCCCAGCATGGCGTGGCACTCGGCTCGGGCCGCGCCGGCAATGTGATCGGCGGCGGCGACTGGGCGGAAGACCGCCTGATCCCCGATATGATGCGCGCCATCGGCGCCGGCCAGGCGGTGCGCATCCGCAGCCCGCACGCGATCCGGCCCTGGCAGCATGTGCTGGAGCCGCTGTCGGGCTATCTGAGCCTGGCGGAACACTTGTATCTGCACGGCGCCGAGTATGCGGAAGGCTTCAACTTCGGCCCGCACGATACCGATGCGCGGCCGGTGGAGTGGATCATCAGCCGCTTGTGCGCGAGCTGGGGCGACGGCGCCGCCTGGGAGCTGGACGGCGCGCCGCAGCCGCACGAGGCGACGTATCTGAAACTGGACTGCTCCAAGGCGCGCGGCCGCCTGCACTGGCAGCCGCGCTGGCATCTGGGCCAGACCATCGATCATATCGTGGCATGGCATAAAGCCCATGCCCGGCAAGAGGATATGCGCGCCTTCACGCTGGCGCAGATCCACGACTATCAACAACAGCAACACAGCGACATCAAGTAAAGGCAATACGAGCCATGAGCCAAAGCAAAGAACAACTGCGCGAACAGATCCTGCAACTGGTGGGCCAGTACGGCGCCCTGGCCAGCCAGCCGCGCGCCTTCGAACCCGGCGTGACCGTGATTCCGCCCGCCGGCAAGGTGGTGGGCGCGCCCGAAATGGAGCTGATGGTCGACGCCTCGCTCGACGCCTGGCTGACCACCGGCCGCTTCAACGACCAGTTCGAGGCCAAGCTGGCCAAACTGATCGGCGTGCAGCACCTGATCACGGTGAATTCCGGCTCCTCGGCCAATCTGGTGGCCTTCAACACCCTGACCTCGCCCAAGCTGGGCGCGCGCGCCATCCAGCCGGGCGACGAGGTGATCGGCGTAGCGGCGGGCTTCCCCACCACCGTCAACCCCATCCTGCAATTCGGCGCGGTGCCGGTCTTCGTCGACGTGGAACTGGGCAACTACAATATCGACCCGACCCAGATCGAGGCGGCGATTTCGCCCAAGACCAAGGCCATCATGCTGGCCCACACCTTGGGCAATCCGTATAACCTGGATGTGATCGTCGCCCTGTGCAAGAAATACAATCTGTGGCTGATCGAGGATTGCTGCGACGCGCTCGGCTCGACCTACCACGGCAAGATGGTGGGCACCTTCGGCGACATCGGCACCATGTCCTTCTACCCGGCCCACCACATCACCATGGGCGAGGGCGGCGCCGTCTTCACCAACAACTATGAGCTGAAGCAGATCGCCGAATCCTTCCGCGACTGGGGCCGCGACTGCTACTGCCCGCCGGGCAAGGACAATACCTGCGGCAAGCGCTTCTGCTGGAAGCTGGGCACCCTGCCGGAAGGCTATGACCACAAGTACACCTACAGCCACCTGGGCTACAACCTGAAGATCACCGATATGCAGGCGGCCTGCGGCCTGGCCCAGATCGACCGCGCGGAAGGCTTCATCCAGGCGCGCAAGGACAACTTCGCCTACCTCAAGGAACGCCTGCAGAGCTGCGCCGAATTCCTGATCCTGCCGGAGGCGACCGAGCATTCCGATCCATCCTGGTTCGGCTTCCCGATGACGCTAAAACCGGAAGCGAATGTGTCACGGGTCGACCTGCTGACCTATCTGGACCAGCACAAGATCGGCACCCGCCTGCTGTTCGCCGGCAACCTGACGCGCCAGCCGTATATGATCGGCCGCAATTACCGCGTCTCGGGCGAATTGACCAACACCGACCGCGTCATGAACGACACTTTCTGGGTCGGCGTCTACCCCGGCCTGACGCGCGAAATGCTGGACTACGTGGTGGACAAGCTGGAAGCCTTCTTCGGCGTCAACTTCTGATGGCGGCTGCCGCAAGCCGCGCCATGCGATGACGTCCGCCGCCTCTGCCGCCGCCACGGAAGGTCCGCTGGGACTGGCGGAACTGGGGCGGGCGCTGGCCGAAGGGCGGCAGGCGCAGGCGGCCACGCTGGCTTTTGGCCTGGCCGCCGATGGCGCCCTGCCGCTGCCCGAATTGTTCGGCGTGGCGGCCCAACTGGGCGCCAGCGGCCAGCCGGCGCAAGCCATCGCCCTATACCGCAGCTGGATCGCACATACCGTCTCGCCGCTGATGCATGCGGCCTGGTTCAATCTGGCCGTGCTGCTGGTGCAGACCGAGGATCTGGCCGGCGCGGAAGACGCCTACCGCAGCGCGCTGACCCTGCGTCCCGATTTTGCCGAAGCGCGCCTGAACCTGGGCACCTTGCAGGAACGCCTGCAGCAGCAGGAACTGGCGCTCGACAGCTGGCGCACCGCGCTGCAACTGGTCGATCCGGCGCGGCCGGACGGCAATGCGCTGCGCATCCAGGCGCTCAACAATCTAGGGCGCCTGCTGGAAATCCTCGACCGCTATGGCGAAGCGGAAGCCATGCTGACGCTGAGCCTGGAACTCAATCCGCAGCAGCCCAGCGTCATCACGCATTGGGTGCATCTGCGCCAGAAACAATGCCGCTGGCCGGCCCTGCAGCCGATTGCCGGTCTCAGTGCCGGCGATCTGCTGGGCGCCACCTCGGCCCTGGCCACGCTCAGCGCCTGCGGCGACCCGGCGGTGCAGCTGGCCGCCGCGCGCCGCTTCGTGCAGGAGAAGGTACTGCACAATGTGGCGCCGCTGGCGCCGGCCGCCGGCTATGTGCATCCGCGCCTGCGCATCGGCTATCTCTCTTCCGACCTGTGCTCGCACGCGGTCTCGATCCTGACCGCCGAGCTGTTCGAACTGCACGACCGCCAGCTGGTGGAGGTGTTTGCCTTCAGCTGGAGCCGCGAGGACGGCTCACCGCTGCGCGCGCGCGTGGTGAATGCGATGGACCACTATGTGCGCATCGGCGGCCTGACGGACGAGCAGGCGGCCGAGCTGATACGCTCGCATGAAATCGACATCCTGGTCGACCTGCATGGCCTGACCCTGGGCGCGCGGCCCGACATCCTGTCCTACCGCCCGGCGCCGGTGCAGATGACCTGGCTCGGCTATCCAGGCAGCACCGGCCTGCCGGAAATCGATTATGTGATCGCCGACGAATTCGTGCTGCCGCCGGAACTGGCGCCGCACTTCAGCGAAAAGCCGCTGTACCTGCCGCGCTGCTTCCAGATCAACGACCGCCAGCGCGCCATCGGCGTGGCGCCCACCCGCGCCGAATGCGGGCTGCCGGAAGACGCATTCGTCTTCTGCTCCTTCAACAACAACCACAAATTCACGCCCAAGGATTTCGCGCTGTGGATGCGCATCCTCCAGCGCGTGCCGAACGCAGTCCTGTGGCTGCTGGCCGACGGCGAGGAAGCCAAGCGCAATCTGACGCAGGAAGCCGTCAAGGCCGGCATCGGCGCCGAGCGCCTGTTCTTTGCCGGGCGCGTGGTACCGGCCCAGTATCTGGCGCGCTTCCGCGTGGCCGACCTGTTCCTCGACACCCTGCCCTTCAACGCCGGCACCACCGCCAGCGACGCCCTGTGGGCGGGCTTGCCGCTGCTGACCCAGGCCGGGCGCTGCTTCGCGGGACGCATGGCGGGCAGCCTGCTGCGCGCCGCCGGCCTGCCGGAGCTCATTACCTTCAGTGCAGAGGAGTACGAGGAAAAAGCCGTGGCCCTGGCGCAGTCGCCGCAGGAGCTGGCCGCCTTGCGCCAGCGCCTGGCGGAAAACCGGCTGGAATCGGACCTGTTCAACAGCCCGCAATTCGTGCGCGACCTGGAAGCGGCCTATCTGCGCGTGGCGCGCGGCGAACTGCGCGCCGACGCCGCTGCCGGTGCGGCCGCGACGCGGCCGGCCGGCCCGCTGGTCAGCATCCTGCTGCCGCTGGACGAAAGCAGTCCCTCGCCGCTGGCGGCGCTGGACAGCGCGCTGGCGCAGACCTACGCCCATATCGAAGTGGTGATCGCCGACAGCAGCGCCGATGCACGCCACGAAGCCGTGCTAGCACCGCGCCTGCAGGCCGACGCCCGCATCAAGTACCGGCGCAAGCCGGGCGTGGACGCGGCCGACAATCTGCAACGCTGCCTGGCGCTATGCGGCGGCCAGTTCGTCAATGTGCTGACGGCCGACAGCCGCCTGCATCCGCACAAGCTGCTGCGCATGTTGGCCTGCTTCGCCGACAATCCGGACATCGCCCTGGTCACTTCCAGCCAGGATGGTCTCGATGCCACCGGCCAGCCCCTGCCCGCCGCACCGCTGCTGCCGGTCGATACCCTGGTCACCGGCCCCTCGATGGGGCAGCTGATGCTGAACAGCCAAAGCAATCCGCTGGGCAGCCTGAGCGCCGCCCTGCTGCGCCGCGCCGATGCCGACGCCACCCTGGGCCGCTTCGAAGGCCGGCGCTACGGCGCGCTGGAAGCGGCGGCCACCTGGCTGGCCCTGCTCTCGCAGCGCGGCTGCATCTACCTGCACGAAACCCTGAGCGCGCAAGCCGCACCGGCGCCGCGCGCGGGCCAGCTGCCCGCCATGGACGCCGCCATCGAATGGCTGCAACTGCTGCTGGATGCACACCGCAAGCAGTGCTTCCAGCACGACGGCACGGCCTTCCATGCCCTCTTGGCGGCGCGGCTGGCCGCCTTTTCCAGCTACACTGCGGAGCATTACCTGGCGCTGCGCGCCACCCGCTATCCTGTTGAACGCATCCAGCAAATTCTGCGCCTCGGCTACCAGACTTTGCTGCTGGACGATATTCCCGCATCCCAAACGATATGAGCGACCAAGTACCTTCCCACATCGCGCCGCTGTTCGCGCTGCTGCCGCCGAATGCGCGCCAGCTGCTCGAATTCGGCCACAATGGCGGCGCGCTGGCGCAGCGCTACAAGCAAAGCTATCCCGCCACCTTCTACCAGGGCCTGACGGCCACCGCGCAGGAAGCCGGCGCCGCGCGCGAGCATTACGATATGGTGCACCAGGCGAACCTGGACAACGTCGGCCCGGCCTTCTACGCCCATTTCGCCCAGGCCGACTGCTGGATCTTCGACGGCACGCTGGAATGCCTGCGCGATCCCTGGCGCGTGCTCGCCAATATCCGCAAGGTCATTGCGGCCGACTGCAGCGTCGTGGTCCATGTGCGCAACAGCCAGCACTGGATGACCCAGCTCGCGCTGAACCGGGGCGCCATGCTGTACGGCGAACAAGGCACGCTGTCCAAGCACCAGCAGCGCCTGTACACGCGCGCCTCGCTGATGGCGCTGTTCGCCGAATGCGGCTTCCAAGTGGTGGGTGGACGCACGCTGGATGGCTCGCAGCCGCCTTCCGAAGCGGTCGCCGCCGCGCTGCACCAGATGGCGCAGCTGCTGGGCGCCGATCCCGCGCACACGCTGGCCGACGCCCTGCCTTCCCATTTCCTGATCAAAGCCGTTCCCGTCTAAGGAGCGGGCAAGCACCATGGAACAGAATATCCACTTCTACTGCATCGCCCACGCGCCGTACGCCTGGCAGCTGCCCGATTTCATGACCATGATCGGCACCGGCAGCCACGTGCCGGAACAAGGCATCGCCATGAGCCAGAGCTATCCCGAGCTGGCGATGAAGAACCGCTACCTGGGCGAATACGTGGCCCTGTACGCGATCCGCCGCATGCTGATCGAATCGCAGGCCGAAGGCTTCGTCGGCTTCTGCCACTACCGCCGCTTCGCGCTGACCCAGCCCATCGGCGAACTGCGCGGCTTCAACTACCACGCCCATCCCGACCTGCTGGCACACGTGCTGCCCGAGCATTTCTACGGCGACGGCAAGACGCCCATCATCCCGGCCATGGTGACTTTCCAGGGATCGGTACTGCGCCAGTACGCCGCCAACGGCATCGCACGCGACCTGCTGCTTTACTTCGGCGCTGCAATCGACTGCGGCGTCATCACCGACCAGGAAGCCAGCGACTTCCTCAGCCAGAACGCCTTCATCACGGCGCCGACTGTCGCATATATTCCAATCGAGTGGTTTATCGAGATCGTCGGCGCTCTGGAAAAGGTCATGGCGCGCTTCTACCGCTATCATTACATCGAGCGCGAAGGCTATCTGGAACGCAGCATGGCCTTCTGCTGCGAACGTCTGCAAGCCCTGCTGCTGGCCAAGAAGGCCGACGCCTGGGGCTGGGACAAGCTGGTATCGAATCCCCTGGTCCTGCTGAGCGAACAAGGAGCTCGCAGCTAAATGAAGAAGCCACCCATGATCATCCTGCCTACCAAGCTGGAAGGCTGCTTCCAGATCATTCCCAACATTCTGCGCGATGAGCGCGGCCACTTCGTGAAAACCTTCCACGAAGAGCTGTTCCACGAGCATGGACTGGAAACCGTGTTCCGCGAAGAGTACTACTCCGCCTCGCAGCGCGGCGTGCTGCGCGGCCTGCATTTCCAGACGCCGCCGCAGGAGCATACGAAACTGGTCTACTGCGTGCAAGGCACGGTGCTGGACGCGGCGCTCGACCTGCGCGCCGGCTCGCCCACTTATGGCCAGCATCTGACCATGGAGCTGAGCGGCGAGAACGGCCATATGCTGTATCTGGCGCCGGGCGTGGCGCACGGCTTCTACACGCTGAGCGAGCAGGCGCTGATGATGTACAAGGTCAGCACCGTGTATGCGCCGGCGCACGACAGCGGCATCCTGTGGAATTCGGCCGGCATCGCCTGGCCGAGCGACAATCCCGTGCTGTCGCAGCGCGACCAGGGCTTTGCCGCGCTGGCCGATTTCGCCTCCCCCTTCGTCTATCGCGGGAGCGCGGCATGAAGGCGCGCTCCGTCCTGCTGACGGGCGCCAGCGGCTTTATCGGCGCGGCGCTGGCGCACCGGCTGGTGCGCGAAGGCTGGCAGGTGCACCTGCTGCTGCGCCCCGGTTCCGGACGCGAAGGGCTGGACGATCCGGCCCTGCACATCCACGAACATGACGGCAGCACCGCGGGGCTGATCGAGATCGTGCGCCAGGCCGCGCCGCAAGGCGTGTTCCATCTGGCCTCGCTGTTCCTGGCCCAGCACACGGCGGCCGATATCGAACGCCTGATCCAGTCCAATGTGCTGTTCTCCACCCAGCTGGCGGAAGCCATGGCCGCGAATGGCGTCAAGCTGCTGGTGAACGCCGGCACCTCCTGGCAGCACTATGAGGACAGCGAATACAACCCGGTCTGCCTGTACGCCGCCACCAAGCAGGCGTTCGAAGCCATCCTGCGCTACTACGCCGAATGCGCCGGGCTGCGCGTCTGCACGCTCAAACTGTTCGACACCTATGGTCCGGAAGACAAGCGTCCCAAGCTGCTGCACCTGCTGAAAAAGACCGCGCAAGCGGGGACTGCGCTGGCCATGTCGCCCGGCGGCCAGCTGATCGACCTGGTCTACATCGACGATGTGCTGGACGCCTTCCTGCTCGCCTACGAACGTCTGCAAAGCGGCGCCCAGGAGGAAGGCATGGCCACTTATGGCATCTCCAGCGGCGCGCCCCTGCCCTTAAAAGAGCTGGCCGCCCTCTACGCGAAAATCAGCGGTCTCCCGCTCGACATCGAATGGGGCGGACGCCCCTACCGCCCGCGCGAAGTGATGGTCCCCTGGACCCGCTACCCGCAGCTGCCCGGCTGGCACCCCAAAATCAGCCTCGCCGAAGGCATCACCCGCACCCTCGCCAGCTAAGCCCGCAGCAGCCCCTTTGCGCCAAATCAAAAAATGTCCACCCTGGTGTCAGGCACCAGAGTCGGACATTCTTTGATTTAGATCAGCAAATGTCCGACCTTGGTGCCTGACACCAGGGTGGACATTGTTTGCGCTGGATCAAACTTAGGGTTCGCGGATGGATTCGTCGAGGGCTTTGGTCAGCGGCCAGAGCAGGTAGGACATGACGCTGCGCTTGCCGACCACGATTTCGGCCGTGACCGTCATGCCGGGCAGCAGGCGGCTTTTGCCATCCATCTTTTTCAGGCGGTTGTTGCCGTAGTCGATGCGGCTGACATAATAGGCGTCGGTGCCTTGGCCGGGCGTGGCTTGTTCGCGCTTGAAGGAGTCTTCGCTGACGGTGCGTACCTTGCCATCGAGCGCGCCGTGCTGCTGGAAGGGGAAAGCGTCCAGTTTCAGGTGCACCGGATCGCCGCGCTTGATGTAGCCGATGTCGGCGGAGTCGATCTGCACTTCGGCTTCGAGCTGGGCGCCGAGCGGGACCAGCACAAACATCTGCTCGGCTTCACGCACCACCGAGCCTTGCGAGAGCTTGCCGACTTCCAGCACGACGGCGTCGGCCGGGGCGGTCAGCTGGACCAGCTGGTGGCGCTTGTCGGCCTTGGCCAGCTGCTCGTTGATGCCGTCGCGGTCGCGCGTGGCGGCCAGCAGGTCTTCCATCGCTTTCTGGCGCCAGCTCTTGTTGAACGCGGCGCGTTCGGCTTCGGCAGCAGCCAGTTCGCGTCCCAGTTCGATATCGCGGTTGCGGCCCATGACCATGGTGCGCTCAACTTCCAGGCGGCGGTCGCGCGCTTCCAGCAGGTGCATCTTGGCGCCGAAGTTTTCGGACAGGAGTTTTTCCTGCATGGCTTCGATTTCGGTCAGCGATTTGACGCGCTGGGCCAGCACCTGCTGGTCGCGCCGGTTGGTTTCCATGCTCGCTTTCAGACGCTCGATGTTCTGGTCCATCTTCGTGCGCTGGGCCAGGAAATTGCCCTGGCGCTCGGACGCGAGCTGGCCTTGCAGCACCTGGTCGGCGCTGCCGGTAGCGGTGGCGGCCACCGGTTTACCTTCCAGTTCGGCGCGCAGGCTGCTGGTCTGGGTGTCGAGACTGGCCAGACGGTTGCGCAGCTGCTGTTCATCGGCCTGGGTGAAGGTCGGGTCGAGCGTGGCCAGCACCTGGCCTTTTTTCACGACCTGGCCGACACGCACCTCGATGCGCTGCACGATGGAAGTTTCCAGCGGCTGCACGATGATGTTGGGCAGGGGATTGACCAGGCGGCCGTGGGCGCTCACCACCTTTTCGACCTGGGACAGGCTGGCCCAGACGATGAAGGTGATGAAGGCGGCCGTCAGCAGGTGCAGCGTCAGGCGCACATAGCGCGGCAGCGGCGAGCGCTCGATGGCGTCGGCGTCGGGCAGGAACTCGATTTCGGTGTCGGCCCCGCGCGATTTCACAGGTGGCTTGTTTGCTGGTTCCATAAGTGCTGATAAGTGTCGCTGCGGGTGAGCAGTTCTTCGTGGCGGCCGGCGTCGACCAGGCGGCCGCGCTGCATCACGAGGATGGAGTCGGCGTTGACCAGGGTCGACAGGCGGTGCGAAATCATCACCACGGTGCGGCCCACGGCGATGCGCGACAGGTTGCGGATAAAGATGGCTTCACTCTCCGGATCGAGCGCGCTGGCTGCTTCGTCCAGGATCAGGATGCGCGGCTTGGCCAGCAGGGTGCGGGCGATCGACAGGCGCTGTTTCTGGCCGCCCGAGAGGTTGGAGGCGTTTTCTTCCAGCAGGGTGTCGTAGCCCTGCGGCAGGCGTTCGATGAATTCGTCGGCGCCGGCCGCTGCCGCCGCTTCGGCGATTTCCTCGAAGGTGGCGTCGGGCTTGGTGACCACCAGGTTTTCGCGCACGGTGCCGCGGAACAGGAAGTTCTCCTGCAGGACCACGCCGATCTGGCGCCGCAAATGGGCCAGCTCGATTTCGCGCGCATCGAAGCCATCGAAGCGCACGATGCCTTCCTGGACGTTGTACAGGCCCTGGATCACCTTGGTCAGCGTGGTCTTGCCCGAACCGCTGCGGCCGACGATGCCGACCACGGTATTCGGTTCGATGGTCAGGCTGGTGCGGTCCAGCGCATTGGTCTGCGAGCCGGGATAGCGGAAGGTCACGTCCTCGAACTTGATCTGGCCCGTCAGCACGGGACGCAGGCCGCCGGCGCCGGCGCGGCCTTCCGGCGCGCGGTTCATCACCTCGCCCAGCATGCGCACCGAGAGCGCGGTTTCCTGGTATTCGTTGACCAGGCCGACGATGGAGATCAGGGGCTGGGTCACGCGCTGCGACAGCATCTGGAAGGCGATCAGGGCACCGATCGACAGGGTCTGGTCGAACACGTCCTGGGCGCCGATGACGATCAGGGTCACGGGCATCATCTTGCCGAGGAAGTCGGTGACGGCATTGCCGGTGATCGAGATCTGGCCGACGCGGAAGTGCATATTGATCGCTTCTGCCGAGCGCTGGTCCCAGTCGCGGCGCTGGGCCGGTTCGATGGCCAGGGCCTTCACCGTGCGCATGCCGTGGATGGTTTCCACCAGCATGGCCTGGCGCATGCCTTCGGCCGTGTACAGGGCGTTGAGGCGGCGCTGGAAGGTGGGCACCATGGCCATCACCACACCGGCAATCATGGCGGCGAACAGCAGCACCACCATGGTCAGCTTGAAGGAATAGGAGAACAGGATGGGCAGGAAGACCAGCAGCGCCAGCAGATCGAGGCCGGTGAAGAACAGGCGGCCGGTCAGGAAGCTGCGGATTTTCTCCAGCTGCTGCATATGGCGCGTGATGATACCGGCCGTCGTCGTCTCAAAGTAGTCGATGGGCAGGGACAGCAGGTGGCCGAAGGTGCGCCGCGTCAGCCGCATATCGATCTTGTTGCTGGCGGCCAGGGTCAGCATCTGGCGCAGGAAGCCGAACAGGGCGTCGAAGGAGAGCGCCATGACGATGCCGGCGGCCAGTACCCACAAGGTGCTGATGCTCTGGTGGGTCAGCACCTTGTCGATCACCAGCTGGAAGAACATGGGCGAGGCCAGCGACAGCAGGTGCATGGCGATGGCGGCGATCAGGATGTCGCGGAAGGCCGCCTTCTGCTTGAGGATTTCGGGAATGAACCAGCGCAGGCCGAAGGGCTGGTTGGGGTCGGTCAGCTTGTGCTGGCGTTTCAGGAACAGCACTTCGCCGGTCCAGTATTCGGTGAACTGGGCGCGGTCCAGCATCACCACTTCGGCATTGCTGGCGGCGGGATTGAGCACGGCGACCTTGCCGCCCGCCCCTTCGCCGCTGGCGCCGACCACGATCACCATATTCTGGTTTTTCAGGCGGGCCAGCAGGGGGAAGACGCCGCCCTGGGCCAGCAGTTTTTCCCAGCTCAGATTATCCGATTTGGCTTTCAGGCCAATGTCGCTGGCGATGCGCAGCAGCACGCCGGGGCCGGGTTCTTCCGCTCCCAAGGCATAGTCGTCGATCAGCCGCTCCGGGTTGATCTGCAAGCCATGGTGCTGGGCGACGGCCGTCAGGCACTGGATCGCGGTATGTGGAAATTTTTCGGACATTAATGAGCTTGGCGCAGTGTTATCGCTCAAGGATTCTACTCCAGGCCGTGAAAAACAAATGAATGAAAAAAGCGGCAAGACGGGTTGTCTTGCCGCTTTTGATTCCAGGAAACGGGGGGCGGTTGCCCGCCCCCTGCCCGGTTATGCCCTCGGGCGGGGCGTCCTGCTTACTTCTGCGGAGCAGCCAGGAAGCCGTGGCCGGCAGCGCTGTTCAGGGCTTTCAGACGCAGGGTTTCTTCGCTGGAAGCCATGTTTTCCGCGCCGTTCAGCTTGTTGGCGGCTTCGAAGCTGCGGATCGCACCGGCCATCGAGGCGGCGTTGGCGGCCACGTTGCTGCCGTTCAGGGCGTTGCCGGCATCGAGTTTCGGCGTGGCCACGGTCGCGGCGTCGGTGCTGAAGGAACCGATCGCTTGCACCAGGCTGCTGACGCTGTTGGCGGCGGCGGCTGGTTTGGCGGCGAACCAGACGTCGGCGGCGGCGTGGGACTGGCCGTCGGTGGTCTCGTAGGTCGAGGTCAGACCCACCAGGTTACCGTTGTTCCAGGACACGTTCGCCTGTGCTTTCAGGTCCAGCTTGGCGATGTTCAGCTCAGCCAGCGATTTCAGCTCGTTGGCCTGGCTCACGCCGTCGGCATTGCCGTCCACCCAGACGCGCAGCTGGCCGAAGGCGCTGTCGGCAGCGCTCAGGACGCCGTCGCCGTTGCTGTCCAGCTCAGCCATGGCTTGGTAACCATTGCCGGCTTTCTGGCCGTTGGCCAGGGTGGTGCCGGAGCCGAACAGTTCGGAACCATCGTTGATGATGCCGTCGCCGTTGCGGTCCAGGGCCAGCAGGCCGTCGCCGCCACCCACCCAGCCGGTGTTCAGCTTGCTGCCGTTGCCCAGCAGGTCGAAGTTCACGCCAGCGTCGGTGGACAGGGTATCGATGCCGTTGCCGTTCAGGTCCAGCACCACTGGGGTGTAGAACGGCGAGTTGAAGGCATTGATCTGGTCCGAGCTCAGGGCTTGCACCTGGGTCGAGGTCAGTGCGCACACCTGGGTCGAGGTCAGCGCCTTGATCTGGCTGGTGGTGATCGCCTGGATCTGGTCAGTGCTCAGGCCGCGGATGGCGCCGGTCTTCAGGGCCACGATGTCGGCGGTCTCGATGGCCACCAGCTGGCTGGTGCCCAGGGCGGCGACCTGGTTGCTGCTCAGGGCGCTGATGGCGCTCGACTTCAGGGCCACGATGTCGTTGGTTTCCAGGGCCGCGATGGCAGCGGTGCTGAAGGCCGCCAGCTGGGACGAGCTCAGGGCCGAAGCCTGGGCCGTGGTCAGGGCCACCACCTGGTCGGTGGTCAGGCCGCTGGCGATATTGGCCGTGCTCAGGGCGGCGACCTGGTTGGACGACAGGGCAGCGAACTGGTCGGTGGTCAGGGCGGCGACCTGGGCCGATTTCAGGCCGGCGATGGCCGCCGTTTTCAGGGCGCCGATGTCGGCCGTTTCAATCGCGGCGACAGCGCTGGTGCCGAAGGCGGCAACCTGGGCGGTGCTCAGCGCACCCACCTGGTTGGACGACAGGGCCACCACCTGGTCGGTGCTCAGGCCCGATGCCAGCTGGGCGGTGCTCAGGGCCGAGATCTGGGCCGTTGCCATCGAGCTGATCTGGTTGGTGGTGATGGCGGCGAACTGGCTGGTGCTCAGGGCGCCGATCACGGAGGTTTTCAGCGCGGCCAGGTCGGCCGTTTCCAGGGCGACGATGGCGTCGGTGCTCAGACCCACCACTTGCTGGCTGCTCAGGGCGGCGGCCTGGTTCGAGGTCAGGGCCACGATCTGGTCGGTGGTCAGGGCCTTGGCCTGGTTGCTGCTCAGGGCGCCGATCACGGCCGTTTTCAGGGCGGCGAAGTCGCCGGTTTCGATGGCAGCCACCGAGCTGGTCGACAGGGCGTTCACCTGGCTCGAGCTCAGCGCTGCAGCCTGGTTGGAGGACAGGGCCACCACCTGGTCGGAGTTCAGGCCCACCATGGCGGCGCTGCTCAGGGCAACGACCTGGTTGGTGCTCAGGGCCACGATCTGGTCGGTGGTCAGGGCTTTGGCCTGGTTGCTACCCAGGGCGCCGATCACCGAGGTTTTCAGGGCGGCCAGATCGCCGGTTTCAATCGCGGCAATCGCGTTGGTCGACAGCGCGTTCACCTGGCTCGAGCTGAGGGTCGCAGCCTGGTTGGAGGACAGGGCCACCACCTGGTCGGTGCTCAGGCCCACCATCGCGGTGCTGCTCAGGGCCGAGATCTGGTTGGTGCTCAGGGCCACGATCTGGTTGGTGGTGAAGGCCGCCATCTGCGACGATTTCAGGGCCGCGATCACTGCGGTTTTCAGGCCGCCGATGTCGGCGGTTTCGATCGCAGCCACCGAGTTGCTGCTCAGGGCGGCGAATTGGCCGCTGCTCAGGGCGCCGATCTGGTTGGACGACAGCGCCACCACCTGGTCGGTGGTCAGGCCCGAGGCCAGTTGGGCGGTGCTCAGCGATGCCACCTGGGCGGTGGACAGCGCACCGATCTGGTTGGTGGTGACGGCCGCGAACTGGCTGGTGCTCAGGGCGCCGATCACGGAGGTTTTCAGGGCGGCCAGGTCAGCCGTTTCCATCGCCACGATGGCGTCGGTGCTCAGACCCACCAATTGCTGGCTGTTCAGGGCGGCAGCCTGGTTCGAGGTCAGGGCCACGATCTGGTCGGTGGTCAGGGCCTTGGTCTGGTTGCTCGACAGGGCGCCGATCACGGCCGTTTTCAGGGCGGCGAAGTCGCCGGTTTCCAGGGCGGCGATGCCGTTGGTCGACAGGGCGTTCACCTGGCTCGAGCTGAGGGCTGCGGCCTGGTTGGACGACAGGGCCACGACTTGGTCCGTGGTCAGGCCGACCATGGCGGTGCTGCTCAGTGCCGAGATCTGGTTGGTGCTCAGGGCCACGATCTGGTCGGTGGTGAAGGCCGCCATCTGCGACGATTTCAGGGCCGCGATCACGGCCGTTTTCAGGCCGCCGATGTCGGCGGTTTCGATCGCAGCGACCGAGTTGCTGCTCAGGGCGGCGAACTGGCCGGTGCTCAGGGCGCCGATCTGGTTGGACGACAGCGCCACCACCTGGTCGGTGGTCAGGCCCGAGGCCAGTTGGGCGGTGCTCAGCGAGGCCACCTGGGCGGTGGACAGCGCGCCGATCTGGTTGGTGGTGACGGCCGCGAACTGGCTGGTGCTCAGGGCGCCGATCACGGAGGTTTTCAGGGCGGCCAGGTCGGCCGTTTCCATCGCCACGATGGCGTCGGTGCTCAGACCCACCACTTGCTGGCTGTTCAGGGCGGCAGCCTGGTTCGAGGTCAGGGCCACGATCTGGTCGGTGGTCAGGGCCTTGGTCTGGTTGCTCGACAGGGCGCCGATCACCGAGGTTTTCAGGGCGGCGAAGTCACCGGTTTCGAGGGCGGCGATACCATTGGTCGACAGGGCGTTCACCTGGCTCGAGCTGAGGGTCGCGGCCTGGTTGGACGACAGGGCCACGACTTGGTCCGTGGTCAGGCCGGCCATGGCGGTGCTGCTCAGCGCGCTGATCTGGTTGGTGCTCAGGGCCACGATCTGGTCGGTGGTGAAGGCGGCCATCTGCGACGATTTCAGGGCCGCGATCACCGCGGTTTTCAGGCCGCCGATGTCGGCGGTTTCGATCGCAGCGACCGAGTTGCTGCTCAGGGCGGCGAACTGGCCGGTGCTCAGGGCGCCGATCTGGTTGGACGACAGGGCCACCACCTGGTCGGTGGTCAGGCCCGAGGCCAGTTGGGCGGTGCTCAGGGCGGCGATCTGGGCCGTTGCCATCGAGCTGATCTGGTTGGTGGTGATGGCGGCGAACTGGCTGGTGCTCAGGGCGCCGATCACGGAGGTTTTCAGCGCGGCCAGGTCAGCCGTTTCCAGGGCGACGATGGCGTCGGTGCTCAGACCCACCACTTGCTGGCTGCTCAGGGCGGCAGCCTGGTTCGAGGTCAGGGCCACGATCTGGTCGGTGGTCAGGGCCTTGGTCTGGTTGCTCGACAGGGCGCCGATCACCGAGGTTTTCAGGGCGGCGAAGTCACCGGTTTCGATGGCAGCCACCGAGCTGGTCGACAGGGCGTTCACCTGGCTCGAGCTCAGGGCGGCGGCCTGGTTGGACGACAGGGCCACCACCTGGTCGGAGTTCAGGCCCACCATGGCGGCGCTGCTCAGGGCGGTAATCTGGTTGGTGCTCAGGGCCACGATCTGGTCGGTGGTCAGGGCCTTGGCCTGGTTGCTGCCCAGGGCGGCGATCACCGAAGTTTTCAGGGCGGCGAAGTCGCCGGTTTCGATGGCGGCCAGGGCATTGGTCGACAGGGCGTTCACTTGGCCCGAGCTGAGGGCGGCGGCCTGGTTGGAGGACAGGGCCACCACTTGGTCGGTGCTCAGGCCGGTCATGGCCGTGCTGCTCAGCGCGACGATCTGGTTGGTGCTCAGGGCCACGATCTGGTTGGTCGTGAAGGCGGCCATCTGCGACGATTTCAGGGCAGCGATCACGGCGGTTTTCAGGCCACCGATGTCGGCGGTTTCAATCGCGGCCACCGAGTTGCTGCTCAGGGCGGCGAACTGGCCGGTGCTCAGGGCGCCGATCTGGTTGGACGACAGGGCCACCACTTGGTCGGTGGTCAGGCCCGATGCCAGCTGGGCGGTGGTCAGCGATGCGACCTGGGCGGTGGACATCGCGCCGATCTGGTTGGTGGTGACGGCAGCGAACTGGCTGGTGCTCAGGGCGCCGATCACGGACGTTTTCAGGGCAGCCAGGTCAGCTGTTTCCAGGGCCACGATGGCGTCGGTGCTCAGACCCACCACTTGCTGGCTGTTCAGGGCGGCAGCTTGGTTCGAGGTCAGGGCCACGATCTGGTCGGTGGTCAGGGCCTTGGTCTGGTTGCTCGACAGGGCGCCGATCACGGCCGTTTTCAGGGCGGCGAAGTCGCCGGTTTCCAGGGCGGCGATGCCGCTGGTCGACAGCGCGTTCACTTGGCTGGAGCTGAGGGCGGCGGCTTGATTGGACGACAGGGCCACGACCTGATCGGTGCTCAGGCCGACCACGGCGGCGCTGCTCAGCGCGACAACCTGGTTGGTGCTCAGGGCTACGATCTGGTCGGTGGTCAGGGCTTTCGCCTGGTTGCTGCCCAGGGCGGCGATCACGCCGGTTTTCAGGGCGGCGAAGTCGCCGGTTTCAATCGCGGCAATCGCGTTGGTCGACAGGGCGTTCACCTGGCTCGAGCTGAGGGCGGCGGCCTGGTTGGAGGACAGGGCCACCACCTGGTCGGTGCTCATGCCGGCCACGGCGGCGCTGCTCAGCGCGGTAATCTGGTTGGTGCTCAGGGCGCCGACCTGGTCGGTGGTCAGGGCCACCAGTTGCGACGATTTCAGCGAGGAAATCACGGCGGTTTTCAGGCCACCGATATCGGCGGTTTCGATGGCGGCGATACCGTTGGTGCTCAGGGCGGCGAATTGGCCGCTGCTCAGGGCGCCCACCTGGTTGGACGACAGGGCGACGATCTGGTCGGTGGTGATGCCGCTGGCCAGGCTGGCGGTGCTCAGCGAGGCAACCTGGGCGGTGCCGAGGGCGACGATCTGGTTGGTGGTGATGGCGGCCACTTGCGCCGATTTCAGGGCCGCGATGTTCGCGGTTTTCAGGGCGGCCAGATCGGCCGTTTCCAGCGCAACGATATTATTGGTCGAGAGGTTGGCAACTTGCAGCGTGGTCAGCGCCCCCGCCTGGTTGGCGGTCAGGGCCACGATCTGGTCCGTGGTCATGTCGGCGGCCATTTGGGCCGTGGTGAAGGCTGGCACCTGGTTGGTGGTGAAAGCCTGTATCTGAGTCGTCGTCAAGGCCCGGAACTGATCGGAGTTCAGACCGGCGATATCTGAAGTGACTAGCCCGGCGATTTGCGCCGTAGTCAGCTCAGAGATCTGCTTGGTGGACATACTGGTGACGATACTCATTTTCCATTCTCCTTGGGGGTGCTGCTGCTGAAGTTCTGTCTGGATAAATGGAGACGTCGGCCGGGCCTGTGACTCCACTCTCTACCTGTAATTGCTGCCGGTGATACTGTATTTTTTCTTTGTTACCGCTTAACTACTTACGTCGCGGCAAGCCCGCTTTTCATTCTTAACGTCAACAATTTGCTGAACTTTAGTTACGGAAACCAACTAAAAACCCGGCAACGATAGCTGTCTTGAGAATAAGAAGTGTCTACTGCAAAATTCAACGGGGCTTCTTGATCAGAGGCAAGTATAACCCGCCTCTGTTTCCATGCAGCACTTTATTTTCACCATGTATCGACCCCACAACTCGACGAAAAAGCAAGTTTTCCTCGGTTACATGCTAGAGAAACATGGTTTATGGCTTAGCGGCAGGGTCTTCCCTCGGGGCGGCGCGCGATCTTAGCAAATCCTTAAGCTGTGTTTACAGCAAGACCATGCCCCTCCCCTAAATCGGGGATAGGGGGGAATTTAATCGCGCTTGCCAGAAAAATAACGGGCGGGGGAGTCGCCGAAGCTGCGGCGGAACATGGCGATGAAGCTGCTCGGGCTGGCATAGCCGAGGACGTCGGCCACACTGGCCACCGCTTCGCCCTGGGCCAGACGTTCCAGCGCGCGCAGCAGCTGGGCCTGTTGGCGCCACTGGGCGAAGCTGCAGCCGGTCTCAGCCAGGAACAGGCGGCTCAGGCTACGCGCCGACAAGCCGCCCCAGGCCGCCCACTGCGCCAGGGTGCGGCCCGCGCCCGGCTCGGCCAGAATGGCGGCGGCGATGCGCTGCAGCCGGCGGTCGCTGGGCAGGGGCAGGTGCAGGCGTTCGCGCGGCGCCAGCGCCACCTCATCCAGCAGCACGGCCAGCAAACGTTCCTGATGGGCATGCAGCGCCGACTGGCCGCTCCAGTCCGCCGCGCGCTGCACCAGGGCGCGCAGCAAAACACTATTGCCCAGGACACAGGGCTGGGCCGGCAGCACGGCGCTGGCGGCCGGCGCCACCAGCACCGCCCAGCCGCTCATGGCGCCGCTGATGCTGATCTGGTGCGCCTCGCCGGGCGGAATCCAGCCGGCCCGGTGCGGCGGCAGCAGCCAGGAACCATGGCGCGTGCGCACATGGATCAGACCGCTTTCCACGCAAAACAGCTGGCCGCGCAGGTGGCGGTGCCAATCGTATTCGCGGGTGCCGAGGCCGAACTCGGGGTTGCGCTCGTCGGCGGCCCAGAGCGCGATCAGGGGCGGGCCGTCGGCGCGCTCGGCCGGGTCGTCGGCCGCGTCACACGGCGCGGCGCTGGCAAGCGGCGGGGGCAGATCAGTCAGCATGGCTGGATTTCACTATTTTTAGTCTAAACAACGATATCACTGCAGGACGGGCTTGTCTAACACTGGAGGCAGGGTGGCCAGCCGGCCGCCATGACCCAGGAGACTCATATGTCCAGCCCCATCGCCCTGCCGCCCGCGCTCTTGCGCTCCCACCTGCCGCCCTGGGTGGCGGTGGCCATTGCCTGCCTATCCTCCTTCATGGTGGTAATGGACGGCGCCATCGTCAACGTCGCCCTGCCCAGCATGCAGGCCGAGCTGGGCCTGTCGGCCAACCAGCTGCCCTGGGTGGTCGACGCCTATCTATTAGTATTAGGTGGTTGCATGCTGCTGGCCGCGCGTGCCGGCGACCTGTTCGGCCGGCGCCGTGTGCTGCAAGCCGGGCTGGCCGTGTTCACCCTGGCCAGCCTGGCCGGCGGACTGGCCGCCAGCCCCGCCCTGCTGCTCGGTGCGCGCGCCGTGCAAGGCCTGGGCGCCTCCACCCTGGCCACCTCGACCCTGGCCCTCATCGTCGCCGTCTATCCGCATGGCGCGGCGCGCGGCCGCGCGATTTCCTGCTGGGCCGCCTCGAGCGCCATCGCCTCGGCTTGCGGCGTGCTGATCGGCGCCGTGCTGACCGCCCAGGCCGGATGGCGCTGGGTCATGTTCGTCAATGTGCCGCCCGGCCTGTTGCTGATGGCCGCCGTCTCGCTCAGCCTGCAAAGCGGCAGCACGGCGGCGCCCGGCCAGCCGCGCGAGCGCCCGCCCCTGGACCTGGCCGGCGCGGCCTGCGTCACACTGGGCATGGGCGCGCTGATCTATGGCCTGTCCCAAGGCGCCGTGCTGGGCTGGGCCAGTGCGCCGGTGCGGCTGGCCCTGGGTACCGCCGTGCTGCTGTTGGCCGCCTTCATCCAGCACGAACGGCGCGTGGCCCAGCCCCTACTGCCCCTGTCCATCTTCCGCCTGCACAATGTCCGCATGGGCAATCTTGTCGTTTTAGGCTTGGGCGCCTCGCTGACGGCCGCCAGCTACCTGACCTCCCTGGTGCTGCAGCAAGTGGCCGGCTATGGCGTGCTCGACACCGGCCTCGCCCTGCTGCCCATGAGTTTGGCGCTGGCCGTGGCCGCCATCGTCTCGCGGCCGCTGATGGATGGCGGCCTGCGCCGCCTGCCCTGCTACGGCGGTGTGTGCAGCGCCGCCGGCCTGCAATGGCTGAGCCATATGCCGGCCCGGCCGGTGTTCGCCCACGACGTGCTCGGTCCCACCCTGCTGACCGGCCTCGGCCTGGGCCTGATGCTGATGACCGCCACCCACACCGCGCTGGCCGGCATCCCCGGCCGCGAAAGCGGCCTCGCCTCCGGCCTGTTCAACACCGCGCGCCAGCTCGGCGCCGCGCTCGGCATCGCCCTGCTGAGCACCCTGGTCCACGCCATCGCCGCCCAGCAGGGCACGCTGGCCGCGCCCCTGGCGCAGTTGGCCGGCTACCAGGCCGCCTTCAGCGCCACCGCCGTCCTCAGCCTGGCCGCCGCCCTCATCTCGCTGACGCTGCGTCGGGACAGCCCCACGCCCTAAGTCCCAGGCCAGCCATGGGGTTGGCCTTTTTAAATGAATTTTAGGAAATATTATCAATATATAATTCCACCTCGTATTCATCTTCCCACTGCAAAGGATAGATTCATGACTAGGTGGAACCCACAGCGCTTGGCGCTCGCGCTCGCATTCCTGGCACCCCAGCCGGCACTCCACGCCCAAGCCGCCCCCACGCGAGGCGAAACCATCATTGAGGCGGAGGATGGTGTCACGGCCGACAATGCCTGGAAAAAAATCGCCTTCGACGCGGATGCCAAGCAGTTCTATGTCGCCCCGCTGAACGTGTCCCAGCGCAATACCGTGGACAACAGCAGCGCGCCGGAACTCAGTTATACCGTGGAGCTCGACCACCAGGCCAACTATGCCATCTGGGTCAAGGCCTATGCCCCCGATCTGCTGACCGCGAACTCCTTCTTCGCCGCGCTCGACGGGCAAAACTATAGCGCCCAGTACATTCCCAAGGCCGGCGAGTGGGTATGGATCAAACTCGGCCAGAGCGGCTCTCTGCCGGCCGGCCAGCACACGCTGAAGATCAAATATCGCCGCAGCGGTGTGCGTCTGGACCGCCTGCTCTTCACCTCCCTGTCCGCCTACAAACCCGGCGCCGACGACGCGGCGCCCACCGTGGACAGTGCCATCCCGTTGCCGCCGAACATCCCGGCGCCGCCGGTACGCCCACCTGAGCACGTCCATCCCCGCCTGTTCTTGCACACCGCAGACCAGATCCGGCGCATCGCGGATCTGCGCGACAAGGTCCAGGCGATGAACCTGCCGACCTCCCTGCCGGCCGATCCGGCGCTGCGCGAATACTGGGCGCTGAACCAGGCATGGAAGCGGCTACAGGCCGCCGCCGATCTGCCGGAGGCAACCTTCCCGAGCATGAAGGACAAGGACGGCAAGGAGGTGCCGGACTGCGCAACCGCCGTCAAGAGCGCGCAAGCCAACGCCTTGCTGTATCTGCTTAAAGATAAGGCAGATTACGGCGAAAAAGCCCTGAGCCAAGCCAGCGTCTATCTGAACCACCCGGTCTGTTATGCCGGCGCCAGCGACGCCCGTACCCAGGGCAATGCGCTGCTGCTGAGTGCCACCGTCTACGACTGGTGCTTTAAGCTGCTGACAGAGAAAAAGCCCTTGCGCGACTTCCTCGTCCTGCGCTATCTGGAGCAGGCCCAGCGCATGGAAATCGGCTTCCCGCCGCTGAAGCAAAACCAGTTCACCAGCCACGGCAGCGAAGCGCAATTGCTGCGCGACCAATTGAGCGGCGGCATCGCCTTCTATGACGAGGTTCCCAATATTTATCACATCACGGCCGGCCGCCTCTTCCACAAATACATCGAGCCGCGCCAGGCGCTGTACCAGGCCGGCGGCCACCACCAGGGCGACTCCTACGGCGCAGTGCGTTATATGTGGGATGTGTTTGCCGAATGGATGTATCGCCGCATGGACCGCGGACCGGTGTTCGAGAGAAACCAGCAGAATCCGCCTAGCCAGTGGATTTACATGCGCCGTCCGGACGGCCAGCTGATGCGCGATGGCGACTCCTTCGTCGGCTCGTATACCGGATTGCGCGGCTACTGGGCGGCGCCACCCGCCTTCATGCTGCCGGGCGCACTGTACAACAACGCCACTCTGCGCGGCGAATTCCGCCGCCAGCTGGTGGGTTGGGAAACGGCGGACGACCTGTGGCTGGTCTTGTTCAACGATCCCGACCTGCCAGCCAAGAGCGGCCTGGAAGATCTGCCGCTCAGCTACTATGCCAGCGCCCCGATCGGCATGATGATCGCGCGCACCGGCTGGACCAAGGACAATGCGGTGCAGCTCGACTCGCCCGTGGCGGTCGCCACCATGAAGCTGGGGCTGACGCGTTTCGGCAACCACCAGCACCTTGACGCCGGCCACTTCCAGCTCTACTACAAAGGCGGGCTGGCAATCGACTCCGGCATCTATGCCGGCGTCGACGACAAGCACGAGTACAACAGCCCGCACGACCGGAATTACCACAAGCGCACCGTGGCCCACAATGCCATGCTGGTCATGGACAAGTCGGAAGTCATCATCCCCGGCTATGCCAACGACGGCGGCCAGCGCCATCTGGACGAACCCGGCAGCGATGAGGATATGGCGCAGCGCGTCGTCAGCACCGAGCTGCACCGGCAGATCGGCGGCGGGGCCGAGGCGGCGAGCCGACCCGACTACTCCTACCTCAAGGGCAATCTGAGCAAGGCTTACTCGGCCAAGGTGCGCGACTACACGCGCGCCTTCGTCTTCCTCAACCTGAAGAATGATGCCCATCCGGCGGCCCTGCTGGTGCATGACCGGATCGCCGCCAGCCATCCGAGCTTCGGCAAGACCTGGCTGCTGCACAGCGTCGGCAAGCCCGAGGTCAGCGACCATACCGTCACGACCATTACGCGCACCGACAATGACTACAACGGCAAACTGGTGAACCACACCCTGTTGCCCAGCGACCGCAGCATCGCCATCGTCGGCGGCAAGGATCTGGAGTATGCGGTCTTCGATCCCGTCAGCGAAACCTATGTGAACTATCCGCAAGCCCCGAACCGCGCCAACAATAGCGAAGAGGGCGGCAGCTACCGCATCGAACTGCGGCCGAAGTATGAGCGGGAGCAAGACAGCTTCCTCAACATCATGCAGGTGCTGGACGCCAGCGGCCCCGCTTCCACGCCCCTGCCCACGGTAGCGCTGGGCGGCGAGAACGATGCCCTGGTCGGCGCCACAATCGCCGACCGCGCCGTCTTGTTTGCCAACTCGACCGAGGATCTCGCCAGCAGCGCCAGCTTCACCCTGCCCGCCTTCAGCGGCGAACTCAAGGTGCTGATCACCGCACTGGCGCCCGGCAACTGGAGCGTCGTCGCCGAAGACGGCGCGTTCCGCTTCGACGGCCCCGTCAGCGCCCAGGACGGCACGCTCTACTTCAGCGTCAAGAGCGGCGGCCGCTACACGCTGCGCCCCCTCGCCACCGCGCCCTAGGCGCAGCGCCGAGCGGACGCAAAGCCGGCTGGCTCAGGCGGGCACCTTCCTGGTGCAGAGCCAGGCGGCGACCAGGGCCGAGAGCAGGACCAGCACCGCGCCGCACAGGTAGACGGCATTCACGCCGGCCGCCGTGGCGATGGCGCCGGCGGCCGGGCCGGTCAGGCCGAGCGAGATGTCGAGGAAGGCGACGAAGGCGCCCATGGCAGCGCCGCGGCTTTGCGGCGGGGCGCGGCGTACCGCTTCGACACCGAAGCCGGGAAAGGCGAGCGAGTAGCCGAAGCCGGTCAGGGCGGCGCCGACATAGGCCGCCAGGCTGTGCTCGGCGCCCCAGATCAGCAGTTGGCCCAGCGCTTCGATGAGCACGCACACCAGGGCCACGCGCGCGCCGCCGATCTTGTCGGGCAGGTGGCCGAACAGCAGGCGGGCGCCGATGAAGGCCAGGCCGAAGGCGGTGAAGGCCAGCGCGGCATTGTCCCAGTGGCGGGCGGCAAACAGCAGGGCGATGAAGGCGGTAATGACGCCGAAGCCGGTGCTGCACAGGGCCAGGCCCAGGCCCGGCACCCAGACGCTGCCCAGTACTTTGTAAAACGGCAGGCGGCGCGCGGCGGCGGGCGCGATGCCGCGCACCGGCAGCACGATAAGCAATGCCAACAGCGGCACCAGGGCGGTGGCGCTGGCGACGCCGGCAAAGCCGTAGGCGCTGTACAGCGCCATGCCGGCCGGCGCGCCGAGCGCGTAGGCGCCATACATGGCAATGCCGACCCAGGCCATGACCTTGCCCGCGTTCTGCGGCCCGACCAGGCCCACGCCCCAACTCAAGGCGCCCGTCACCACCAGGCTTTCGCCGCAGCCCAGCAGCAGGCGCCCCAGCAGCAGCACGGCCAGCGCCGTCGAGGGCTGCCCGGTGAAGGCCAGCGAGCAGAGATAGGCGATGCCCGAAGCAGCAGCTACCAGCAGGCCGGTGAGAACGGCGCGCCGCGCGCCGCGCGTGTCGGCCAGGCCGCCGGCCCAGGCACGTGACAGCAAGGCAAAGGCGAACTGGCTGCCAACCGTCAGGCCGACCACCAGGGTGTTCATGCCCAGGGTGTTTTGCAGATGCAGGGGCAGCACCGGCAGCGGCAAGCCTATCGTCAAAAAGCCGACAAAGACGGCCAACACGATGGGCAGCAGTTTCAGCACGATGGATGCCTGTCCCTGCGCGGCGGGCCGCGCTTGGGCATGGATGGGTGAATGCGACATAACTTCCTTTCTAATCAGTGATCAATGGCCCTGGTCGAAACCACCGGCGACAGCGACATAGCTGCGCGCGGTGGCCAGGGCAAGGTCGCGGCTGGCGGAGAGCAGCTGCTCTTGCGCGGCCAGCGCGGTGCGTTCCGCTTCCAGCACGCCAAGCAGACTTTCCGTGCCTTCGCGGTAGCGGATGCGCGCCAGACGCGCGCTTTCGGCCGACAGTTCCTGCGCGCCTTGCAGCTGGCGCGCGCGCTGGCGCAATTGCGTCCAGTTGGCGATGGCGGTATCGCTTTCCTCCAGCGCGATGGCGACGGCCTTGTCGAAACCGGCTACCGCCGCCGTGACGTCGGCCGCCGCGGCGCGCTGGCTGGCGGCGAGCGCGCCGCCGTCGAACAGCGGCCATGACAGCGCGCCACCGGCACGCCAACGCGAGGCTTCGCCGCCCAGCCATTCGCCGGCCACGCCACTGCCGCCCAGCAGGGCCGCAAGGCTGACGCGCGGGAAGCGGTTGGCCTTGGCCACGCCAACGCGCGCCGTGGCCGCCGCCAATGCCCTTTCGGCGGCGCGCACGTCGGGACGGCGTCCCAGCAGCGCGGCCGGCGCATCGAGCAGCAGGCTGTCCGGCAGGCGCCAGGCCTGCGGCTGGTCGAGGGCTGCCAGCGGCGCCGCGTCAAGGCGCAAACCGCTCAAGGTGGCAAGACGGTTGCGCGCGGCGCGGGTCTGGGCGCGGTAGAGCGGCAAACGCGCCGCCAGCAGACTCAGTTGCGCTTCATAGCGCAACTGCTCGGCGCGCGCGGCGCGGCCGGCGGCGACGCGTTCGCGTATCAGGCCAAAGGTCTGCTGCTCATTGTCGATCTGGGCCTGGAGGCACAATTCCAGCATCTGCGCGCCGCGCAGCTCCAGATAGCTTTCCACCACCTGGGCCAGGATCAGGCGCCGCATATCCTCGCGCCAGGCTTCGCGCTCTTCCTGCGAAGCCTGCGCCGCTTCCACGCCGCGCCGCACGCGGCCAAACAGGTCCAGTTCCCAGCCGAAGACCAGCGCAGACTGCACGGGATTGGCGATGCGCGCCACGCCGTCCGGGCTTTCGCCTGCATTCAGGCGCGCATGGCTGGCCGCGCCTTCCAGATTAGCGCCGGGCCAGCGCGCGGCCCGCGCCACGTTGGCCTGCTCGGATGCGACCTGCACCCGCGCCAGCGCAATGCGCAAGTCGTAATTGCCTTGCCAGGCCTGCTGCACCAGCGTCTCCAGCCGGACATCGCCGAACTCGCGCCACCACAAAGCTTGCGGCAAGCCTTCGCGCAAGCCCTGGTCGGCTGCTGCCACGGCCGAGGGCAGGCGCTCGGGCAATGCCGCAGCCTCCGGCTTGCGGTAGTCCGGCCCCACGGCGCAAGCGGCCAGTCCCGCCGCCGCGCAAGCGGCCAGTCCCGCCGCCGCGCAAGCGGCCGCGCTCGCGCGCAATAACCATTTCTTCATGCTTGTTCTCCCATCATCTGCGGCACCGCGTTCCGCTCGCGCCGGCGGCGCGCCAGCAGGGTAAAGAAGAGCGGCGTGAATGCCAGTCCGAAGACGGTCACGCCAATCATCCCGGCGAAGACCGCCGTGCCCATGGACTGACGCATCTCGGCGCCCGGCCCGCTGGAAAACACCAGCGGCAAGACGCCCATCAGGAAGGCCAGGGACGTCATCAGGATCGGCCGCAGACGGGTGCGCGCCGCCATGACCGCCGCCTGCGCCGCGCTGGCGCCGTCGGCATGGGCCTGGCGCGCGAACTCCACGATCAGGATGGCGTTCTTGGCCGCGAGGCCGATCAGCACCACGATGCCGATCTGGGTCAGCACATTGTTGTCCAGCCCGCGCCAGGACACGCCCAGCAGCGCCGCCAGCACGCACATCGGCACGATCAGCACCACCGACAGCGGCAGCAGCCAGCTTTCGAACAGGGCTGCCAGCAGCAGGTAGACGAAGACCACGGCCAAGGCCAGCGCCACCAGGGTGGAGCCGCCCGCTTCCTTCTCCTGCAAGGCCAGCTCGGTCCATTCGTAATCGAAGCCGGCCGGCAGGCGCGCCTGCATCAGCTCCTCCATCGCGGCAATCGTCTGGCCCGAGGAGAAGCCCGGCTTGGTCGCGCCCTGGATTTCCGCCACCGGATGCAGGTTGTAGCGCGGCACGCGGAACGGCGCCGTGCTTTCGCTGAAGCTGGCCACGCTGCCCAGCGGCACCATGGCCCCGTTCGAGGCCCGCGTCTTGAGCGCCGCCAGGTCTTGCGGCGTGCGGCGGTAAGGCGCGTCGGCCTGCGCCGTCACGCGCCACACGCGGCCCATCAGATTCATATCGTTGACAAAGACCGAACCCAGATAGCTCTGCATGGTTTCGTTGATGCGGTCCATGGTCAGCCCCAGCATCTCGGCGCGGGTGCGGTCCACATCGACTTTCAGCTGCGGCGTCAACGCGTTATACGGCGTGAAGGCGTTCGCCACCGAAGGCAGCTTGGAGGCGGCCCCCACCATCTCGCGCGCCACGGCCTGCAAGGCTTGCGGTCCCTGGCCGTTGACGTCGCGGATCAGCAGCTTGAAGCCGCCGCCGGTGCCGATGCCCGGCACGGCCGGCGGCGGAATCACCTGCACGCGCGCGCTACTGATCGGCGCCAGCGTCTTGCGCATGGCAGCCAGCATGGCGGGACCGTCCAGATGCTCGCGGCCACGCTCGTCGAACTCCTTGAACACGGCAAAGATCACAGCCGCATTCGGCGCCGAGGTGAAGGTGGCGCCATCGGTGCCGGCGAAGGCCGAGGTATGCGCGATGCCCGGCTGCTTGAGCAGACGCTGCGCCGCGTCATGCACCACTTCGGTGGTGCGCGTCAGCGTGGAGCCCGGCGGCAACTGGATCGATACGATGGCATAACCGCGGTCCAGCTGCGGCACGAAACCGGTCGGCGTCGCGCCAAAGCGCCACACCGTCAACGCCACCAGCAGCAGGTACAGCGGCAGCATCAGCCAGCGGCGCGACAGGGTGAAACCGGTCAGGCTTTCATAACCGGCCGAGAGTCGGCCGAAGACGCGGTCGAAGCCCGCCATCCAGCGTCCCGCCAGGCTGGCCGCATAGGCCGCGTCACGCGGCTTGAGCAGCACGGCGGCCAGCGCCGGCGACAAGGTCAGCGACACCAGCGCCGAGATCACGGTGGAAGCAGCAATCGTCACCGCGAACTGGCGGTAGAACATGCCCGAGATGCCGTTGATGAAGGCGGTCGGCACGAACACCGCCACCAGCACCAGCGCAATGGCGATCAGGGCGAAGCCCACCTCGTTCATGCTGCGCCGCGCCGCCTCGAATGGCGAGAGGCCATGTTCGATATGGCGCTCCACGTTTTCCACCACCACGATGGCATCGTCGACCACAATGCCGATGGCCAGCACCAGCCCGAATAATGAGAGGGTGTTGAGGGTATAGCCCATGCCTGCCATCAGCGCGAAGGTGCCGACCAGCGAAACCGGGATGGCGAGAATCGGGATCAGCGCCGCGCGCCAGGAACCGAGGAAGAGCAGCACGGCCAGGCAGACCAGCAGCACGGCTTCGAAAATGGTGTCGCGCACTTTCTCGATGGAGGCGCGGATGAATTTTGTCGGGTTGTAGTAAGCGTGGTAGCTGAAGTCTTCCGGGAACTTCTGCTTGAGCTGTTCCAGCTGGGCGATCACGCGGTCGGCCGTGGCCAGCGCGTTGGAACCGGGCTTCTGGCTGACGCCGATGGCGACCGCGGTCTGGTCGTCGACAAAGCCGTTCTCGGTATAGTCGAGCGCTCCAGCCTCCACCCGCGCCACGTCACGCAGGCGCACCACGCCGCCGCCATTGGCGCTGGGCGCGATGACGATGGACTGGAACTCCTCCACGCTGCGCAGGCGACCCTGGGTCTGCACCTGCATCTGGTAAGCGCCTTCGCCGGTGCCGGGCGGCTGGTTCAGCACGCCCGCCGCCACCTGCACATTGGCGCGGCGGATGGCCGCCACCACTTCCGGCGCGGTCATGCCGACCGCCGCCACCTTGGCCGGATCGAGCCAGACGCGCATCGAGAAATCGCGCGCGCCGCGGGTGTACAAGTCGCCAATGCCATCCAGCCGCGCCAGCGTGTCCTTCACGTTCGCGCTCACATAGTTGGAGATGAACTGCTGGTCGTGCGTGCCCTTGGGCGAGACGAAGTACACCACCATCATCAGGTCGGGCGAGGATTTTTTCACCGCCACGCCAAGGCGCCGGACCTCCTCCGGCAGATGCGGCTCGGCGATCGCCACCCGGTTCTGCACCAGGGATTGGGCCTCGTCCACATTGGTGCCGGGTCGGAAAACGGCACTGATGGCCAGCTTGCCGTCGCCCACCGACTGCGAGGACAGATACAGCATGCCATCCACCCCGTTCAATTCCTGCTCGATGGGAGCGGCCACGGTATCGGCAATCTCCTGCGCCGAAGCGCCCGGATAAGTGGCCTTGATGGTGACGGTGGGCGGCACGATTTCGGGGAACTCCGAAATCGGCAGCTTGAAGGCCGCCACCGCGCCGATCAGCGTCAGCAGAATCGACAGCACCGCCGCGAAGACGGGACGCTGGATAAAGAAATGGGAGAAGCGCATCTGCCTATGCTCCCTTGCCGCGCGCGGCCGCCGCGCTGACGCCGGCGCCGCCGGCCGGCGCCGGCTTCGCACCAGCTGCCGGCGCCAGTTGCACCCGCTCACCCGGCTTGACGCGCTGCGCGCCGCTGACGATCACCTGATCCTGCGCACTGAGTCCGGCCAGCACCACGCGCTGCGCGCCGACCAGCCCACCCAGCTGCACGGCGCGCGGCGCCACCTTGCCCTCGGCATCGACCACCAGCACCAGCTTGCGCAACGGCTCGCTCTGGATCGCCGCGTCGGGCACGGTCAGCCTAGGCTGCGGCTCGGTCGCTGCAATGCTGACGCGCGCGAAATAGCCGGGCAACAGTGCATGATCGAGATTCGGCAGGCTGGCGCGCACGCGCACCGTGCCCGATTTGCTGCTCGCCTCATTGTCGATAAAGTCGATATCGGCGCGCAGCGGCGCGGACGCACCATCGAACTGCAGCTGCACCTGCTCCGGCAGGCGCGGCTGGCGACGCAAACGCTGGAAGTCGGCCTCGGTGATGTCCACCGTCACGCGCACGGGGCTGAGCGAGACGATGGTGGTCAGCGCTCCGCCCTGGGCCGCGCCGCCCGCGACATAATTCCCCACATCGGCGCGGCGGTCGGACAGCTTGCCGCTGATGGGCGCCGTGATGGTGCTGAACTCCAGCTCCAGCTCCGCATTGCGCAATTCGGCCTGCGCCATCATGACCGCCGCCTGCGCGCCCTCCGCCTCGGCGCGCGCGCGGTCCAGTTCCTCCGCGCTGCTGGCCCCGGTTTCATGGGTACGCATCAGGCGCTGCAACTGGGCCGCCGCCAGGGTCTGGCGTGCCTTGGCCTGGGCCAGACCGGCCCGCGTGCGGTCGCGCGCCGCCAAAAACGGCCGCTGATCGATGACGAACAGGGGATCACCCTGTTTCACCACCTGGCCATCACGAAATTTGATGGCCGCCAGATAGCCCGCCACGCGCGAACGCACTTCCACGCGCTGCGCCGGCTCGATACGGCCGGTGTATTCCAGACGCTCGCCCACCAGCGCGCTCGCTGGATGGGCCACGCCCACCACGGGCAGCGGCGGCGGACCGGACGCGGCATTCCCCGCCGGCACACAAGCCGTCAGCAAGGCCGCCAACGGTAGCAGCGCTGCCGACACGGCAATTCTCTCTTTGAACATTGGATTTCCCTCGGACGAGTAAATGTGAGCTATCGCTCAGATTGAGTGCAAATAATATGAGCAATTACTCAGTCCGAAAACTCGCATCCAAGGCCACCCTGCTGGAGTAAGCTGCCAGGAAGGGCAAAGCCATCCCATCCCACTTTTCCCACTCCACTACTCGCGTTTCCCCCCCGTCCCCGTTTGACCTAACGCAAAAAATGTCCCACCCTAGTGTCAGGCACCACGGTGGGACATTTCTTGATCAATCTCAAAGAATGTCCGGTTCTGGTGCCTGACACCAGGGTGGGACATTGTTTGATTTGGCGCAAACCGGGCGTGCAAGTCTTACTGCGGCGCGCCGCCGCCGTTGCCGTCGCCCTCCGGCGTCCTGCTGCTGGCGTCGGACGGCACGCGGCGCAAGGCTTGCACCAGCTCCAGCGGCGGGCCGCCGCCATCCACGCCGTCGCGCCCACCGCCCTGCGCCAGCGGCAAGGCGCCCGCTTCGCCAATCGCCTGCAGCAGCTGGGCCGATGGCGGACCGGCATCGGTGGCCGTTGCGCCACGCCCTGGCTCGTTGCCGGCGGCACCCTGGACGGCAGCGTCGTCCGTCACCACGCGCGACGCGGCGCGGCTGCCGGCAGCGCCGGACTGTTCGTCGGTCTCGATCACGATACGCATATCTCCCCCTTTCAGTTCAGTACCGCGTAACGCGCTTCGATATTCACCGCATCAGGCGTGACGTTGCGCACGCTGATCCAGTACGTCAGGTTGTTGGCGTCGGCCCGCTCAACCTCCACATCCCAGTCGATCTGCGGTGAACCGGGACGCGGCGAAGTGGACACCACATTCCACGCCACATGCCAGCCCTGCGGCCAGTTAAAAGTGAACCAACGGCGCGTGGCGCCAGCGGGGACCGAACCGGTAAATTGCACTCCAACTCTCATGATCTGTTCTCCTTGACGTTTTACCAGCCCAGTACCGCGTAGCGCGCTTCGATATCGCAGGGCGCGGCGCTGACATTGGTGATGGTGATCCAATAGGTGATGTAAGCATCGGAGGCGCGCTCCACCTGCACCTGCCACTTGATCTGCGGTGCGCCGGGACGCGGCGTGGTCGGGATCACCGTCCACAGCACATGCCAGTGCGCCGGCCAGTTGTAGGTGAACCAGCGGCGGCTGGCACCCGCCGGCACATTGCCGCGGAACTGCACGCCGACCCAGGGTGCAACGGGCGCCGTGACGGCCGCCAGGATCTGGCGCAGATTGGGACGGTTGCCGATGCGCTGGGTAGCCGGACGGCCCGGCGCGTCCTGCTGCGGCGAGCCGGTGCTGCGCAGCACATCGCGCGCCCGCGCCGGCGACAGCGGAATGCGGCCGCGCGCGCGCAGCACGCCCTGGGTGCAGGCCAGCGCACCCACCACGATGGGCGATGCGCTTGAGGTGCCACTGAAATGGTCGGTGTACCACAGGTCTGCATTGGCACCGCCCTGCAGGTCGCCATAACCGGTGGTGGTCACTTCACGGCCCCAGCCCTGGGCGTCGATGCAGGCGCCGAAGTTGGAGAAGCCCAGGCGCGAGCGGTCCGGCCCATGGTCGTTGCCATGCGTGCCCGGCGGCGGCGCGCCCGCCCCCACCACCACGGCGCCGCACTGCGGATTGGCGCGGTTGAAGGGATTGGTCCAGGTGGCGGGGAAGCCGGCGGGGCGCGTGTTGTACAAGCCATCGTCCAGATTCTCGGCGCCGTTGCCCGCCGCCTCCACCACGATGATGCCCTTGCTGCTGGCATAGCGGATCGCGGCGAAATCGTCGGGCCACCATTCGACGGCGATATAGCCCAGCTGATCGGCGCGGCCAGCGAAGGCGTAGCGCGGGCCGGGCCGGTGGATTTCCAGCAGCATGATGTCGCCCGGACGCAGGCGGTCGGCCGCGTCACGGATGGCCGTTGCCGTCGGCATGGAGAAGGCCACGGCGCTGATCACGGCCTCCGGCGCGATGCCGGTGATGCCGATGCCGTTGCGGTCGCCGCTGATCTCGCCCAGCACGGCGGTGCCGTGGTTGGTGTCGCTGGAGCCGGTGCCGCCGACGATGCCGCCCTGGTTCTGGATCAGGTCTTCATGGCTGAAGCGCCAGCCCCATTCCAGATCGATGACGCGCACGCCGCTGCCACCGCCGCCGCCCTGGGTCCAGGCATAGCGCGCGTCGATGCCGCCGGGCGCCGCATCCAGATAACCCTGGCGGCTGGTGAAGTCGGCGGTGACGGGCGGCGCATCCTGGATATCGGGCGTCATGGAGTTCAGCGCCTCCCACTCCACGTCGCGCGCCGCGTGCGCCAGCTCGGCTGGTGGCTTCACATACGCGGCGCTGACCATGGGCTGCTGCGCCAGCTGCCTGGCCAGTTCCGCCATGCGATCGGGCGCCGCTTCCACGCGATAGAACACCGACAGGTCCGGCAGTTCGGCGCCATCGACAGCCGGCGCCGCCTGCTTCTCGCGGCGCAGCCGGTCCTCATTGCCGAACAGCGGCTCCAGCACGATCTGCTCCGCTTCCAGCAGACGCGCCAGCGGCGCCACGTCGGCCCCCGACGCCGACTCGACACCATCGCGCTTCGAGCGCAGGCCGTAGCCCGGCTCCGCCACCACGATCAACTCCCATTCGCTGCTCGGTCCCGGCGGGAAAGCGCCGTCGCCGCCGGGCGGATCGCCCGGCCGCTGCCCGGCAGGACGCTGCCCGGCGGGAAAAACACGGTTCTTTTGCATCGCACATCCTCCTTGGATTGCTTGCTGCGGTTTCTTTCAGGGCGCCTCGTCGCGCGGCTTGAGGTACGCTGCCTCCACGCCCCTTATCTGCAAGAGGCGTTCGATCACGCGCGTGGCGCTATCCTGATCCTGAACATCAATGTGGAAGAAGCCTGAAAGCACAGGGTCGCTGCTGCCCGGATGCAGCGCTTGCAGGGTCAGGCCCGATTGGGCCAGCACCTGCGCCAGCTCGCTTGCCGCCGCCTCGCCCCTTTGCTGCTGGAAACGACGCGCCGTCCCTGCTTCGAGCTGCACGACGATCTGCATAGGCCTTCCTTTTTTAAGTGGATCTTCGCGCCCCTGGCTTGGAACCGAGGCGCCCAACCAATATAGGTCGCGCTAGCGGCGAGTTTGTCGCTAAATTGTCGGCATCTCATCTACATAAAAGTACTTGCCAAATAATGAAAACGGCTTGAGCGATGCAGGCAAGATGGGTTACGATTGCATCCGAGAAGGCTTAGGCCGGACTTCCTTCTACTCCAATTCAGTCTGGCCGCTTTCCTTCTCACCTCATGCGCGGACGATGGCTATGCCATCCTCCGCTTTTCTTTTTGCCCAGCCAGGATGACCCCATGCAAGCAAACTTTCCCGCCAGCGCAGCGATACTGCTACGCCGCCAGGCCCAGGTCTTCGCCGCGGCGGGGAACGGCCGTCTGCCAGACTCGCATCTGGAGGCATTTGAAATCAACCTGGCGCAGATCGGCTACGCCATCTCGACGCAGCTGCGCGCGCGCCTGAGCACCGGCACGGCAGCGCAGCTGGGCGCCTTGCAGCAGCATATACTGGCCACGCTGCAGACCGCGGTCGGCGGCCAGCGCCGCCACCAGCCCCTGTTCCGCCGCTTCCCTGAGGACGTGCCGGACAATACCTTCGACCTGTGGTGCCGCAAGGTGCTGAGCCACTTCATGCAGGCCGAAGACCAAGCCTGCCTGCATTGCGGCCAAATCCATACCACGCATGTGCTGAACCCCTGCCGCCATGTGGTGTGCAGCGCCTGTTTCGACGGCAGCAATTACTCGGCCTGCCCGGTGTGCGAGCGGCAGGTCGATCCCGGCTCGCCCTTCTTCCTGCCCGCCCCGGCGCGCGCCACGGCGCCGCAGGTGGTGGCCACGCCGCTCAAGCTGCTGACGCTGGGCGAATCGCTGGAGGCCAGCGCGCAGGCGCTCTTCGTCTCCTTCTGCGAGCGCAAGCAAGCCTTGTCGCCGGTGGACAAGGATGATTTCCAGGCCTTGATACGCGAGCGCGGCGCCGCCATCCTCGATTGGGTGCCATCCGCCATCCCAGTGCGCGAAAACGTGGCCCTGCTGTTCGGCAGCCTGCTGCAGCACCTCGCACCCGATCATGTGATGGCGGCGGCAGCGCCCTATTTCAACAGCGCCACCGATATCCTGCGCCTGCTGGCAGCCTATTCCGGCGCGGACCCCGCATTGCAGGGCCAGACGATTTTCCTCGAAAGAGATACCGCAACGCTGCGCACCATCGCCAAGTACCAGGCCTTCTTCACCACGGGCTCTTACTGGCTGCAGCGCCCGACCATGCCGGTGGCGCATCAGGTCAAGCGCTTCAAGCTGGCCAAGCTTGGCCGCCCGCTGCGGCGCGCCCTGCTCGCCTATCTGGAAAGCCTGTCCGCCGAATCGCGCACCGAAGACATGCAGCGCCACCGCTCCTATTGGGTATGGCTGGGAGAATTCCTGCATCCGCACGAATACCAGAAGCGCTATCCCGGCGTGGCGCAATCGTTCGCCATCGTGCGCAAAAAAGCCCCTGACGGCACGCCTGCGCCGCGCTTCCGCAGCTACTACGCGCGCCTGGAGCAAAGCACCCAGCAAAAGGACGCCAGCGGCATGCTGCGCCTGTTGTCGCAACGCCCCGGCGAACTGGCGCGCCGCTTCGACCATGCCCTGCGCGTCGCCAGCGGCGATGCCGGTGCGGAAGAACAGCTGCTGACCACCTTCGCGCGCTTGGTGGAACGCTTTGCGACGCCTGTGCTGCTGACGCTGGCGGCGCTGCTGCCGACACGCGGAGCACCGGCGGCCGCGCGCGTCTACTGGCCCAAGGGCAAAGCTGCCATGGGCGTGTTCGGCCCGGATCAGCGGCCCGCCCTGGCGCCGGCGACGATCGGCCGCGCCCTGGCGCAGGTGGAGGGCGAACTGCTACGCCGCTTCGCGCAAAAAGAGCATTACCGCGATTTCATCATCGACCAGACGCTGGATGCGGTCATGGCACCGTTCAACGAAAGAACGGCCAGCCGTTCGGCGATCCAGCTGCCGCGCGGTTCGGCCATCGATCTCGATCTCGAATTCCCGAAAACGCTGCGCCTGTTCCTGCACTGGTGCGAGCCGCAGCGCGGCGGCCGCACCACCGACCTTGACCTGTCGGTCGCCTTTTACGATGAGGCCTGGACGTATATGGGGGTCTGCTCCTATTACCAGTTGAAGCTGACCGGCAAGGACGGCGACCTCATTGCCAGCAGCGCGGGCGACCTACGCAGCGCGCGGCATCCGGACGGCGCCACCGAATTTGTCGATATCGAGTGCGGCCAGGCGCGCCAGGAAGGCATCCGCTACGCCGTCGCCGTGGTGAACAATTATGGCGGCATGCCTTTTGAAGAGCTGGAGCATGCCTTCGCCGGCCTGATGCTGCGCGACGATAAGCATGGCGCGCACTTTGATCCGCGCACGGTACAGCTGAAATTCGACCTGCAGGGCGAGAACGGCATTTTCCTGCCCCTGGTGCTCGATCTGGAGCAGCAGCGCCTGCATTGGCTCGACGTCTACTCCAAAGGCGAGTTCGAATTCAATAATGCCGAGTCCTCGCATGCGGCCATCACAGCGATCTGTCCGGCGCTGATGGCGTATTTCGCCAGCGGCGTGCGGCCCTCCATGTATGAGCTGGCCCTGCTGCATGCGGCCGCGCGCGGCCAGCGGGTCAGGCTGCGCGGCGATGAAGATTGCGTCGTCACGCGGCTTGCAGGCGAGTCCAACGCGGACTTCCTGGCGCGGCTGCGGGCAGGCGACGGTGCGGCCGCAGTCACGGGCGAGGGCAGCGCCGCACCCGTCTTCGCCGCCTTGCTGAAAGGCGATCTGGCCCTACCGCCCGGAAGCCCAGCCTATGTGCTGCAGCCTGGCGAAACAGCGGCCACCATGGCCGCCAGCGATCTGATTTCCTGACGCGAAAAAAATCCGCAGCGCCGGCAGGCAGCTGCGGATTTTTCAGATGCTATGGCATCGCTAGCGGACGCCTTCCATATTTACAGCGCCGGGCCGACGAAGCAGGCCTTCCCGATGCCGTAGGCCGGATCGCCAAAGGCCGCATCGGTGCAGGCGATCGGTCCGCTCACGGTGCGATAGAAGAACTGGCCGTTGGCGCCATAGGCCACAGTCTGCGTGCCGTTAACGGCGCATTGGCCATTCTGAGCGGAACAGTAGGCATAACCAGCCGGGCCGGAATAGCAGGCTTTCACCACGCCGGGATTCGGATCGCCGAAGCTGCCGTTATCGCACATGACGCTATTGGCAACCAGCTTGTGCGCGAACTTGGTGCCCGCGCCATAGGTGATCGACTGCGTGCCGGCGAAGGTGCAGTTCTGATGCTCGGCTGTGCAGTAGGCATAGCCGATCTTGCCGGCATAGCAGGCTTTCGGCGTGCCAGGAAGCGGGTCGCCAAAAGTGCTGTTATCGCAGACAAAGCTGCCCGTCACGGTGCGGTACACGAATTTGCCATTGGCGCCGTAAGCGATATTGCGCGTGCCGCTCACCGTGCAGGTCTGGTGCTCGTCGGCGCAGCGCGTATACGCCTGGCTGTTGCGGAAGCCGGCGACGGTAGCCGCTGTCTCGTTGAGCACGCGCGCATTATTCGCCGCGCCGACATTGCCCATCGCGTAGCCGTTGTACGTCACCGATGGATTCGACCAGTACTGCAGGCGATCGCAATTGCCGACGCAGTTATAAGCCATGATGGTGCGCCATGCCGGTGTCGGCGACGTGTGCTGGAAGCCATGCCCATACGGGAAGGGCTGCTGGGTCGGATCGTTGGCGATGTCGTGGCGCGCGCCCTGCAGATGGCCCAGCTCATGGGCGAAGGAGTAGTAACCCGTTGCGCAGCCGATATGCACCGCCGCGAAGGCGCTGGAGGCGTTGGCCATGATCGCATCGGCCATGCCGCAGTAATCGGTCTGGTTGACGATCAGGACCGACATATCCGCTGCGGTGATATTGCGGTTATTCACCACATCGTTCATGCCTTTGAAGTCCTGCACGATCTGCCCGTAACTCTTGCCGCTTTCGGAATAGCCAACCTCGAAGGTATTGACCTTGGCCAGGCGGATATTGATATTGCTGTTGATGTAGGACTGGTTGGCCTCGGCCACCGCCAGGTCGATGGTGGCGGCGATATCGCCGACGGCCGAGCGCGCGGCCGCCGTGTACGCCACCAGTACATTAATGACGGTCGGCCCGTCAGCCTGGGAGGCGGACTGCTTTGCCTCCGGTAGCGGCGCCGGGTTTTGGCTTTGCTTTTCCCGGAACGAAGGCGGCTCATCCTCGGGGAATTTGCTCTGGTCGACCTTGATCAGGGCATGCACGCCTTGTCCCAGCGGTTCGATGCTGTACAGATTGCCGTTGTCGCGTACGCTGCCCGTCACATTGCCATCACGGATGACCAGAATCGCCGTACCGGGAATGCCGGACAGCTTGCCATACCAGGTGGCCTCGGTGGGGCTGCGGGTTTCCAGCTGGGTCTTGTTGAAGTCTAAGGGCTTGCTACCTGGCATGGCCATGCGCAGGCTGCTGGCCTGGAACGCTGCAGCGTTCAGGCGGATCAGCGTCACTTCCTTGGTGGTGGCGCGGCCCTGGATCTTGCTCAGATGCTGGGATTGGACCGCATCCATCTTGCCGAGCTGGCCGGAACTCAAGGGAGTGAAGAAATCCACGCTTTGCGCCCATCCGGCTGCGGGGACAAGCAAGGCACTGGCCAGCGTAAATTGCGATACAAAAGCACTTAAACCCTTCATCATAAAGTCCTTTATCTGTACAACTTAGTTGACCGCGAAGTGTGCGGTTTAACGGTGCGGCCGTGCACAAGCACGAAACCGCAACCTCTCTTAAATTGCGTGGACGCGTAGGTACTTTTGATTCGCCAGTTCCGCTTAATGAGTTTTTATCTCATAATTATCTGTTTTTTGCATGACCTGGCCATGCCATTCTGGCCCATCGGGGTTGGTGCGATTCTCGCCAATTTACACAACACTCAATATTTCCATATGCGATACAACAGTTGAATCAGATGAAAATAACTCCATGATAAAGTTAATTGGAAAATGAATAATTCATCTTCCCTGGCAGAACCTGCGCCAGGCAACAGTAATCACTTATGGGGACTTTCATGCAAGCGACTTTAAAAAAGGGAGCGGTATGGGCGGCGTTCGCATTTGGTACTACTGGAGTACAAGCAGCAAGCCGTATTGATATCGATACGATTGTTTCAAAATATGACGCCATGCTGGCCAAGGGGATGCCAACCACCGCTGAAAAGCTGGGACTGAATAATGGCGATTTAAAAGCCATTCATAGCCAGACTCTTCCAAATGGAAAAATTATTACCAAATATCAACAGCTGTACCGCGGCATTCCGGTGTTGAACAGCAATGTGGTGGAGCACCGGGAAAACAGCAAGGCGGCGCCTTCCCTGAGCGGCACATTCATCCAGGACATCGCCAGCGACGTACGGGCCGCAACGCCGCAACTCTCCTCCGCAGCCATCCTGAATCTGGCCAAAAGCAAGGTAGCGAAAGCGCAATGGGAGGAAGAACAGGTTCAGCTGTATGTGCATCTGTACGACGGCCAATCCGCGCGCCTGGTGTATCTGGTGTCATTCTTCATGCCCAATGGCAATCAGCCAAACAGGCCGTTCTTTTTGATGGATGCCAATACCGGCGAAGTATTGCAGCAATGGGATGGTTTGGCTCGTGCCAAAGCTGGCGGCCCCGGCGGCAATACCAAGGTTGGCCAATACGAATTCGGTGTCAAGTACGCTGCCCTGGATGTCAGCAGTAACTGCGCGATGGATAATGGCAGCGTTAAAACCGTCAATCAAAATAACAGCACGGATGATTTGGACACTGCTTTTCAATTCGCTTGCCCCCGCAACACGTTTAAGCCAGTCAACGGCGCCTACTCACCTTTAAACGATGCGCATTTCTTCGGCAATGCCACGATCAAAATGTATGGCGATTGGTTTGGCCTGTCGCCGCTTCCGCAGCAACTGGTGATGCGGGTGCACTATGCCCAAGGTTTTGAGGGGGCGGCATGGACTGGCGGTTCCATCATTATTGGCGATGGCTATAACAGGTTCTATCCCCTGGTATCCGCCGACGTTCTCGCGCATGAGATCAGCCATGGCTTTACAGCGCAAAACGCCAAGCTGCTCTACCTTTCACAGGCAGGTGGAATGAATGAAGCATTTTCCGATATGGCCGGCGAGGCACTGGAATATTATCTGACGGATAGCAATGACTTCAAGGTTGGCGCCAGCATCACGAAAACCGCCGACGCCTTGCGCTATATGTACAATCCGCCGCTGGATGGGCGCTCCAAAATCCATGTCTCGGATATGTTGCCAAGCGATAGCGTGCACTACATCAGCGGCATCTATAACAAGGCATTTCATCTGCTCGCCACTTCGCCGGGATGGAATACCCGCAAGGCATTCGAGGTCATGGTCGACGCAAACCGCCTGTACTGGACGCCATCAAGCACCTTTAATGAAGGCGCATGCGGCGTGGAGCAGGCCGCCGGCAATCGTGGATATAACGCCAGCCAAGTGAGCACGGCATTCAATGCTGTCGGCGTCAATTGCGACAACTATCAATGGCTGGTTGAGCAGTTGTATCTGGCCTATACCGGCCGGCCTGGCGAACCGGCTGGCATCAGTCGCTGGATCGAGCATCTGCAGGCTGCCGCCGCACCCAAAAAGCTGGCTCAATTCATTGAAGCGTATAGCTCGAATCCAGGCGTCAAGGCCATCGTTGACCACTTTGCCCAGAGTCCCGAAAGCCTGGCCTTGTATCCCTCCGAGCCGGCAGGCAGCTACGATGGCTTAATTACTGCGGTGTTCCAGAACGCATTTGGCCGCCCGGTCGACGCCGCCAATAACGCGATCTGGTCGGGCAAGCTGCAAAGCGGACAAAGCAGCCGCAATCTGGTGCCGATCCAGATCCTGTCCGACGCCTTGACCAGCCGGAATGCCAACCGCAAAAACGATGTGCTGGCAGCCGGGAAAAAAGTCAGCGTGTCCCTGCGCTTCACGGCCAACGTCAACGAGCCGGCGGAGATCGCCGCCTACAGCACACCCTTGGCCAATAGCAAAGCGCGCAATATGCTGAAGACGGTCAACTCTGCCACGCAGGTGCAGGACTTCGTTCCGGCCATCGACGCTGCGATCGCCGACATCGTCGCCAAGCACTAAGCGCGAAGACAAAAACTCCCGGCAAATCAGATGCTTACCGGGAGTTTTTTCACCCGAGAGTACTCTTTATTCCCAGGAAAGCTACAATACGCATTGCATTTCCACATTCCTGATGCGCATTGGATCATCATGAAAATTTCTCCGCCTCCATCAAAACTGCCTGCAAAAAAAGCAACCAATATCACGCTCTCACTGGATGTATACCAAGCTGCGAAGAGTCTTGGCATTAACATCTCACAAGTCTGCGAGCAACGCTTACGCGAGGAGATTCAATTACGTCAGGAGCGGCAATGGAATGAAGAGCATGCTGACTTTCTGGCGGCCTACAACCGGCGGGTGGAGGAGGAAGGTCTGGCACTTGAAGAGTGGCGATCTTTCTGATGAGCCGCTTCGACATTTTCGCCAATCCGGGCAAGAACCACCGCAATATCCCTTACCTCGTCGATGTGCAAAGCAATGTGATCAGTGGCTTGGCAACGAGAATTGTTGTTCCGCTCCGTCCCTTATCGGCGTTTCCATCGGTGACGCTTCCGCCAGACCTGTTTCCCATCATCGCAGTCAACGGTGAGGATCATGTCATGGACACCCCACAGCTTGGTGCCATCCCCTTAAGCGAGCTCAAAATCAATGTCGCGTCGGCCCGCGCGTATCAGTTTGAAACTCAAGGCGCCCTGGATCGGCTCTTCGGAGCATACTGAGAAAGCAAAAAAAGAACGCCGCGCAAGCCAATGGCTTGCGCGGCGTTGTTCACGACTCTCGGCTACCAGGTATTAATCGGGTTATGCATACCTTGGCACGTAAACTACTACATAAACAACCTCGAGAGGCCTGCAACCATGGACTTCTTACGTCACCCTGTTCCTACCAAATTCCACCAAATTTCAACAGCCCACGCCACCGGGTACTATTGCTTAGCTATCTAAGTGGGAAGCAACAATGAGTGAACGAGACTGGTGTTGTTGATCCCTTTTTTGACGCTTAGTACTGACTTCCTTGATCGTTGCTGGCCGGCTTGCTCCGGCCAACTTGCCTTCTTGCCATACTCTAGGCTTCTTCTCGGAGAATACAGAAGATCAAGTAGACTCGGGAGTGACTTTCGACAAATCCTCCCAGAATGCCACAGATGCCTGCCTACGATTATCGATCTCTTGAAGCTGAGCATTCGGTATCACGCCAAGACGATGTACCAAGAGCTCTGCGAGCGTCATCTCGAAAGCCTTATCTAAATATGGGAACAGCATCAGCACGTATCCCTCTTCGCGACTCACATGAGGGCTCGCCAGTGCGTCGCTCCCAAGTTCTATATTAAAAGGCATCTTTTCATCGACCGACACTGTTAAGCACCACTTATTGCCCACATTCATAACGAGAACCACTACAGCACCTGGGTAACCAAGAAGAGCAGCGTTCGGCATGTTCATCATGCGAAGCGGATCCGTGCCTCGTATAGTGGAAACGCCCGCTTCCTCATTGGGCCATAGTCCCTTCCTGGCTTCCAGAGCCACGTTATCCAAAAGAAAATCGCCCCCGAACAAGCCATAACCTACGGCAAGCGCCATCTTGCACATGAAGCGTTGGCTGAACTTCAGATTCATAGGGATCTTGCCAGGGAACCCGCCCCCTATCGCGGTGCGAATTGCCAAAACGTTCCTTGTGTCGACGTCGCCTGGCTCGTCGAACATCAAATAAGCTAGGTCTGCGCCAGAATCATCTCCTGAGCCAACCAATTGAGCACCAATGATCTTTCGAGCCGAGCGCTTGGCAAAAGCACGTTGGAAGCTCTTCCATCCAAGCCTGAACCCTAACTCTTCATTCGTAACAGGGAAGAAGTACGCAACCGATGCTGCCTTCTTAGCCGAGATTGGATTCCCACCCGCATACGAGTTCATCCGCTCATCGTGCTTGCGTATCCAGATAACGGTTTCGCCCGAAGGCCCAATCCAGCTTTCTGCGATATGCTCCTCCGGAATCTCCAAGTTAGGAATATCCACCGGTCCAATGTAAGTCAGCGGGATGCCGGGGTCAGCAACTTGAGTGCAGAGCGACCTTGCCGCCATAGCAAACGTGTTCGTGAGGAACCACGACTTTGCATACGAAGCATCGACGAATAGTCCTAGACGGTTGTTACAAGTCGCACATACATTGGACAAGTGAAAGTGCTGCGGGGCCGAATCACCGCCCATGAATTGGGGAATGGCGTGCTCTAAGCTCGACTCCTTACCTTCTTTGGCCTTACCACAGTACAGGCAATCAAAATCTTCCTGCATTGATCTTAAATCCTCAAAAAAAATCTAACAATCTGGAGTGACCGAAGCCCCGTGAACACTGCTCAATACGCTAGCGACTCAAGCCGTCATCTGATTATTTCCACCAATGCGACCTTCTCATAGCAGTACCATAAACAATCCGGATCTCCTACATTTTGAAGTCGAGCACGCTGTCGCTGTTTGCTTGATCAAAGTGTGTCGCCATCGCCTTGATGGCGTCCCAGAAAGTGGTGTATGACGACTGCGCCGGGATCGGCGTTTAGGAAGGCTGCCTGAAGGGGCGGCCATTGTGATTCTTAAGGTAAATTTTGGTTTGCGAAGACTCAACTCAACCAATAGGAAGCCACAATGACCACAGCCACTATCGCATTTTCTGAGCTCGCCGAAAAGGGAGCAGACGCAAATTTCATTCGCCAGACATTGCAGCATGCCCTGCAACGCTTGATGGAGATGAATGCCGAAGCGCTTTGCCAGGCCGCTTACGGTGAACGTACCGACGAGCGAATCAACAGCCGTAACGGCTACCGCGACCGGGCGTACGAGACTCGTGCCGGGAAAGTCGGCCTGAAGATTCCCAAGCCCCGCCTCCTCGCTAAACGCCACTGTTCATGCGCGTTTCAAACGCATGAATATGCGATCACACAAAAACTCCACCTTAATCAACAAGTTATCCGCGATCACAGATTCGACCTCACATCTAGTCGAAAAAGCTTCTGATATGGTAGTGGGCATGCGCATAGAATATAAAAATGAAAATTTTTATAAGCTCATGTTTTTTGGTGGGCCATCTGGATTTTCATCCAAGTAAACTTTTGAGCTTTTTGTGAACTCGTATAGCAAACCCCAGTATTTTCGGGAGGTATCTATTCCATGTGCGAAATTTTGTCCTGATAAGACGCAAATGGAATAATATCCAAACATATAATATGCCACTTCTGGGTCAATCTGATCAGATTTTACAAGTAATGCTATTTCCTCCAGAAATGTGAGAAATTTACGCTTTTTATCAGCCATTCCTGGCTCGGTTAATTTATTACTATCGTCGTCTATCAGGCAAAGAACAGAATATAACTCGGAATTGTCGAAAAGCCTTCTGTGCTGGTTAAGGAAGAATTCTGTCCGCTTTAATTTCATCGCGGTATTTTTGCTCTCTAACTCATTGGCTTTCTGGTCCGTAAGGCGTTGTAGTTCCCGATATACTTTGTAAAGGCCTATTATTCCCGCTATTAGCGTGAATGCTGTTCCCAAGGATTGCCAATAAACGCCCCATTCTGCCATGGTTCGGCATGTGGTTGTACCTAGCAAACAGTAGTATGCTGGCTCATTCATTTATTTTTGCGAATTCAGATATCGTGATACGCTTCAAATTACCTAAGGAATTTCTAACAGCATAAGCACCGATTCTGCGCTTTCCGCCTTCTTCATGCTCCCTCTCATTCATAGATGCTGTTGCAGCGCGTCTAGCAGATATGTTTTCCTTGAATCGATCGATTTTAAAGGGAATCGTAATTCCAAATTGATCAAGGTAAGCTCTTCCATATCCTGTTAAGGAATTGTATTTGGTAACGTTGCCTATCCAATAACTCAATTCTGGCTCCTGATCCCGAACACTGACGTAAACCAAAGAGGCACGATCTAATTGCACCGCATCTCCAACCTTTGGACGATAAAATGTAATTGTTTCAGCACCCTTTGATTTGATAGGCCGATGTAAACGAAGAAGAGAATTTTCTAACTCTTCGGCTACCTCTTCAAAAAAGGTCTCGTTCTTATCCATAATCTTCTTTACCATAGGGGTATCAGGATCGTAATCTCTCCCAATCGCAGCAGAAATGCTAGCCGTCAAGAAGTCCCAAAAATTTCCGATTAAAACTGTTGGTTTTATTTTTTCTACAGTGGAAGCATCAAATACAACTGTGACTGTTTCTTCAAAGCACCCTTTCTTTGCGGCTGAAAGATAAGTCTCTGCGCCTTCTGGGGTAGTCAAGCGTTCTCGTATATCACCATCATTGGCGAATGCATGAACTACTACATTTACCACACGCGCAATGCCGTCCAACGACTCCGCAGCCTGAAACAAATTTAATTGTCCGCTATCAGCAGTGCTACCATCGTAGCGTACAACAATATCAAGAGTCTTTTTTTCATTCATAATTTTTCTTGAGGCTTTATCTAAATGAGATATTTTCAATCATTCAAATGCAACGACTCAAACCCAGGGGTTATTGCATTTTTGGTATGTTATATAATTTTTTTCGCTGCAAAAAATTTGGTCAACATTGAAAGATACCACTTTTGCTTAGCGGAAAATACACACATTCTCACATGGTCTCTTTTTTAGCTGACTGCGTTGTCTGTCCTTTTTTTTTTAGAGACGGTGTCTGCATTGAAATCAATGAGGACCCGGCATGGATCTTTACAAAGAAAACTATCGCAAGCTGCTTCAACTTTTGCCCGTTTTGCATGACATTAACGGGCCTGCCAGGCTCACAGCGCTCGGCTACAGCGATGTCAATATCGATGTGATCGAGCGACACAAACATCGTCTGGTGCTTCGCATGAGCCACTATCTGGAACGGTTGCATGGCTCGGCTATCCCCGATCCCGATATGACCGTTGAAGTGTTCTTGGCGGCGGAGACGGTAGGCGCGCTGACGTACACCGATTGCTTCGGTTCGCGGAAAGTGTTTTGCCCCGAACTGATGGCATTCAGCCCATTGGTCAAAGCAGAGTTGAACAGCTTCCTCAGCCAATGGTTGACTAAGATGATTGACGATGGGCGCGAACAGTCGCAGCCGGAACAGAAAACAACGGTCATTTAGTACCGCCCTGTTATTGGAGGGCGTGTATCCTCAAACCAAGCGATGGCATTTAGCAATCGCCCCACACTGTTCTGCTATTGTTCTGGTATTACAAGCCAGAGTATGAAAAATGGGTAAGAGCATAAGGATCTATCTGCCTAATGAAACAGTAGCCGGCATTCGCCATGCCGAGATAGCAAATTGGACTGGGCAGGCGCTTGCCTGCCCGCGTTCGCTTTTCAACGAGTTGCGCGAGTGGCCTGAGGTCCAGCGTCCTGGCGTTTATATACTGTTTGGGGTGAATGATGAAACCGGGACGGAGACTGCATATATCGGCGAAGCTGAAGTGCTCGCTGATCGCTTACACAATCATCTGTCTGGGAAGGCGTTCTGGTCCGACTTGGTTAGTTTCAGTAGCAAGGACGAAAACCTTACAAAGGCCCACGTGCGCTATTTGGAGGCACGTTTGGTGTCGATGGCGGGTGATGCAAAACGCTATCAGCTTGAAAACAGCGTGGCACCGGCACTCCCGTCTTTACCTAGAGCGGATCGAGATGCAATGGAGGAGTTCTTAGCTTTTGCCAAGACCCTATTGGGGGTATTGGGACATCGCCTGTTAGACCCGCTTGTCGTTCGTGAAAACTCCATCGCCCCTGGAATTGCCGCCTTGATCAGCAACATTCCCACGCCTGCAGCCAAGGTTCTTGAGCCGTCTTCTGTTTTTCATCTTCGGGTAAGCGGCCTACATGCCCGAGCTGTCTGGACCGATGAAGGCATGGTGGTGTTTGAAGGCTCAGATGCAGCCCTAACACCTGCTTCGAGTCTTACCGGTGGTGCTGTCGCATTGAGACACACGCTGATTGCCTCTGGGGTGCTTGCAAACTCGAACGAAAAGATGGTATTCAAACGAGACCATATGTTCAAAACCGCATCACAAGCGGCCGGAATAGTCACGGGATACTCTATCAACGGGCGAGACAACTGGAAGCTCGATAATGGCATGACGTTCAAGCAGTATTTTGAAAGCGGCCTTGACCTTGTCTAGCATTTTGCTCGCCCGAAGATCTTTTGGTCAACCCAGCTTGGCTTTGATGAGTTGGTAGTACGTGCTTGCACCAGCCGCACTCAGTTTTGCCTCTACAACGAACTGTTCCACGATCTGCTTGCGGGTCACGTCTTTTTGCTTGGACATACGCAAGTAGATCGCAGAGGCAATTTCCATCTTCGTTGGTGCCTTCGGTTTTTTCTCGGCCTTGATTGCTTGAGAGCCGCTTAAGTCGTTTTTTCCTTCATTCGCCGTCGTATCCGCCATCGGCGTCGATGAAATCGGCGTAGCGGCGTTTTTAATCGGTCCAGATCCGCTTGGCGATGCAGGCGCAACAGTTGGCGGCGTGGTCGTGGTGGCAGGTGCTGCCGATTTCTGATCGGTCGTTGCCTTGGGCAGATCGATCGCAGTAGTCTTTACGTTCATGATGTTAGCTCGTTTGGTTAAGAAGCCTTTACCATCAAGAGTTTTCCACGACTAGGCAACGGCGAGTTAGCATGCCGTATGGCAGTGATAGTCACTTCGACTTTTACGACATTTTCGCTGAGCAACCACCACAGTTCCCATCACACCCACAAGTGTATTCGCCTAAGACCCGCATGGATACGGGGTTGCCGGCGCTACGTTAGAAGCTTTAATAGCCGCGCGGCGAGAAATATATGCGATTTTTTACGGCGAAATGAAATAAATCATTTATATTGTTTACTCTGTTTTTCTAAATGCCAGTGTTCTCGTAGGGCGTCCATCAAGCGTAGGAATTGTGCATTAGGATCTGAGCTTTTCCAGCGATTGATGAACCTGCATACTACTTGTAGATTGCCTTGTTCATAGTGACCACTGCTATCGATACGGTCTAGAGATGCTTTCATTTCGTCATCACTGCTTTGTAGGCCATCAGGTTGAATCAACAAGCCGCTAATGGCGCAACGATAGTTCTGGCGTTTGATCATATCCGCCACATATTGGCTGAACTGTTCTGGTGATCCAAACGCATTGTTCTTATTCTTGATCGTTTGTAGCACCTCTTGACCATTAGACGAGTTCGCAGTTTGTTGAGCGGTCTTGACCATACGACGCGCTGTCTGTACCCATGTGTCGCCAAGGACGTCGAGCGAGCCGATAGCAGCGTTGGGCCTGTCGAGTCGCAAATATTCTGCGAATTTGGCCAGTGCAGCACTGTACATCCCGTGCCCTGTACTGTCCCGTTCTATGAAGATAGGGAGTTTCCGCACCGCAGATGAGATTGACTCAAATGCTGATAAGTCCCCGATATCGGTAAGCGAACCACTCAAGACGGAGTTTGCATTCGCCCATGCCGTAAGCGGGCCGCTGACTGCGCTGCCGTACTTCTTCACAGACGATTCAGACAATCCTTGTTGCTGCATCCAGCTTTCGAAGCTAAACATGTCGTATCGGTAAAAGTTGCTAAACACCTACTCTAGCAGACTGCTGAGGCCGCTTGCCAACTACCGCATTTTTTACTACAGAATTACGCCACAGCCGCGAGAAGCGCGTAAACGCTGCCTTTGCGTGGGGAGGTCAAAAGGTACAAACGCTTCTTACCTACCTGCTACAGTTGTCTACTGATTAATTTATAGTACCAAGTTTCTTGCGGCGGTATAATTATAATTGTGTAGAAATTGAAATTAAGAACACCTGCAGGTATCATATCAATTCGCCTTGGATTGGCATTAGAGTTAAGTATATATATTAGTATTAGCAGAAAAATTGAATTTGAAAAATGGAGGTAAGTGGGAATGCCAAGTAATACTGTGGCTCAGTTCGCAACTGAGTTGAAAATGCCCGCTGATTTATTATTGTCACAGCTAAGTGCAGCTGGAGTAGTGAAGGCGTCTGTTAGTGCTCCTTTGAATAAAGATGATAAGGATAAATTGCTTGACCATTTAAGACGTACACATGGAGCAGGCGCGAAAGACGAAAATAAGAGGAAGATAACTCTTACCAGAAAAGTGCCCATAATGAAAAGCGCTTCATCGAAAATCGAGGAAAAAGATCTTATATCAGAAATTGCTGAGAACGATCCAATTTTACTTAAAACAAGAACATTACTATCGGATGGGTTTGCCGGCGTTATTTTATTCGGACCACCCGGAACGAGCAAAACATGGTACGCCAGGCAAATAGCCGCTCACCTTGTCGATGGCAAAAATAAACGCGTTAGCTTTATACAATTTCACCCCGCATATCAGTATGAAGATTTTATAGAAGGGTACGCTCCGGGTAAAAATGGAAAATTTCAATTAACGGAAAAAGTATTTTTAGATTTGTGCAAAAAAGCATCTAAAGATTACCCTGATGAAAATTGTGTCCTTGTTATTGATGAATTTAGTCGATGCGACGTCGGCCGGGTCTTTGGGGAAGCCTTAACCTATTTGGAAAAAGGCAAGAGAGGTGTGCCATTTAAATTGGCTTCAGGTCGAGAGGTTTTGATTCCTGCCAATATAATTATATTGGCTACCATGAACCCATGGGACCGTGGCGTGGACGAGCTTGATGCCGCTTTGGAGCGAAGATTTGCTCGCATTTCTCTGGAGCCCGATCTGGATCTACTTAAAATTGTTTTGGACAAAAACAAGGTTGAAGCAGCATTACAAGAAAAAGTGGTTGCATTCTTTAATGTTGTGAAGAAACATGAGAATCCACTTGCACGCATTGGCCATGCATATTTTAGTGGTGTGACGGATGAGAATTCAATTATTCGTCTTTGGGATCATCAACTTAGTTTTCATTTCGAAAAGGCATTTCGCTTAGATATGCAATCGTATGAAAAATTAAAGGAAATCTGGAATAAAAATTTTAAAACTTGAATTGAGCTCTTGAAATTTACTGTTCAACGATATAAATTTTTTGTTGTAGTCTAAATTTAATTTTTTCAAACAATTAAAAATGCCAAATGAAGGTGTGCCTGAAGGCACGAACATGGATTTCCTCTCCCTACACACATACTCGGGTGAGGAGCATGCTGAAATAGCTATTCCGCTTGAATTTTTGTTGAAAGATGGAGTGCTGCAGGTATTTCCAGAGATACTAAAGCATGATATTTTTGAATTTAGGTTTAACTCAAAAAAAGGATTCGTTTTTAAAGCCGGAAGGTATATTGGAATAATTCCAATCAATAACAAGATTACCATTGATGTAAAGCCTAGAGTTCCATTAAGGAATTTGGAAAGAATCCTTATTAAATCCGGATCTTCGCTAAAGGCACTTGCGGGCTTTTCTCAGTGGTTCAACTCGCATGATGAGTCTTTCGATTCTTTATTGGATTTTTTTGCTGATTCGTTAATTTCATCTATTGAAAAAATTCGACATTTTGGTCTATATAAGGAATATAAACAGAGAAACGAATCTTCCTTTCATCCTAAAGGAAGGTTAAATCTGTTTAAATATTCTCAACAAGAAGATTTGGGTAAGGTACTCAGCAAGGTAGATTGCTCGTGGTACGAAAGGACGATTGATAACGCGCTTAATCGCTGTATCTTAGCAGCGCTCGAATCGCTCTCAAAAAAATATGCGCGCATCTCTACGCAACGAGGAGCACTTAGTCGGTTGCGACAAATAAACATTGCAGCTAGCGTGTTTAGTGGGGTTGCACTAGATCATTATGGCTCATTTTTAAAGGATAAATTGATCCAATATCCTGAAAAAATTCCAAGTCTACGGAAATACTACGCTGAAGCTTTGGGTGTCAGTAAGGCTATATTGGGCAATAAAGGAGTATCTTTCTCAAATGCAGGTAGTGAATTTTCTCTTTCTTCACTTATCATAGACATGGGGGAGGTATTTGAAGGGTATGTAAGAAATGTTCTTATTCGCGGCGTGCATACCGTAAATGCAACCGCCGTGGACGGAAATTTAGGCGAGGATGCTGGAGGTGGGCGTCGGAAACTCTTTGAGGAAGATGGTCAGGCGCGCTTAGGCGGCAATGTTAATGCGACTCCAGATATTCTGATAATAAAAACCATTGAAGGCAAAAAGACGCCACGTCTAGTTATAGATGCAAAATACAAAATCGCGTCCCCTAGCGCTGGCCGGGCGGAAATTAACCAAGTGGTGACGTATGCTGCGCTTTATGGGGTAGATACAGCGTTAATAGTTATGCCGTACCATAAAGAAACTATAGCAGGAATTAATTATCTTGGGCGAGTTGGCGATATTGCAGTTTACCAATATAATTTCGATTTGGCTGCAAATAATATGGATGAGGAAGAGAAAAAATGGATTGACACGGTGGTGGAATTAATTTTGTAGCTTGCAATAACTGCAATCCGCTCATGGTGTAAATGTAGTCAACAGCCATGAGTCCATCTATCATAACCATTTGATTTTTATTTTTCTTGCTATTGATTTCTCGTGTCTAAGTTGAATACTTGGTTGCGTTCGTAAATGACGACGTCTGCGGGCCTTTCATATCCCCCAATACTGGCTTTTACATCTAATCCATTCCGCCTGAGCTCCACGATCGCTTTAGCATTCCTTGCTGTAGGTTGGGAAGCGTAGTGGCCATTGCTGTCGATGCGTTCCAGCGCAGCCCCCATCGATCTCATTTCCACCTACGTCCAGCTGAGCAGATGCCGTCTCTCCGCATGAATGCTCACTTTCCGCCTGTAGGCTAGAAGTTTCATTGGCTCATAACGTGCTAGGCGGAAGCTCCGCGCACATGCCATCTCATTTCTGCCTACACATCTTTGGCCGAAAGGTGCAGCGCCGCCTAGACGCTTCATTGCGGCGGGGATGTAAGAAGGTTACTAGGCTCATGACAGGGCAGTGGATGCTTGTAATAACCCAGTGAATTCCTGCTCAGGTGATAATACTGAAAGGACATCACATGAGCATGGTTATGGAAGAGGAAGTTAAACGCTGGACCGCGAAGCGCAAAGCGGCGCTGGTCACAGAAATCATTCAAGGAAAAACGACGGTAGCCGAGGCCAGCCGGGCCTTCGATATGCCGCCGTCTGAGATCGAAGAATGGGTCGATGAGGCGAAGCGTGGCATGGAGAACGCCTTGCGTGCCAAGCCGCTGGACGTGCGCGAGCAGTATGAGCGCCAGATCAAGGAGCTTCAGGAAGCATACGGTGAAGCGATGCTTGAACTGCGTGCTCGAAAAAAGCTGGCGTCCCTGCTGGGCGAGGAAGACAAGTGATCGAAACGATCCGCCAGGGACTAGCAGAAGACGGATTCAAGGTTTCGATCAACAAGCTGTTCCAGTGGTTCGATATGCCGCGCCGGACGGTGTACTACAAGTCCGTCAAGGCGGCGCCCAAGGTGCAGCCGCGCTTTGCCGATCCGATCAAGGCCATGATCAACGAGGAGCCATCGTTCGGCTATCGCACCGTCGCGGCCCTGCTTGGCTTCAACAAGAACACCGTGCAGCGGATCTTTCAGCTACGCGGCTGGCAAGTGAAGAAGCGACCAATTGGATTCCGGCCGCGTGTCCAGGCTTTGCCTTCCGTGGCGATGGCGCAGAACCAACGCTGGGCGACGGACCTGTGCCGCGTTTGGGGTGGGCGCGATGGCTGGCTCGTACTGGCCTTGGTGATCGACTGCCACACCCGCGAACTGCTTGGTTGGCATTTGTCGCGCTCTGGCAAAGCCAAAACGGCGGAAGCAGCCTTGGAGCAAGCGCTCATTGCCCGCTATGGCACGCTGGGCCGCGTAACAGCATCCTTCTTGCTGCGATCGGATAACGGCTTGGTCTTCACTAGCCGCAGCTACACCGCGCTGGTACGCAGCTACGGCTTGCGCCAGGAATTCATCACGCCGCACTGCCCGGAGCAAAACGGCATGGTGGAGCGTGTGATTCGGACGCTGAAAGAGCAATGCGTGCATCGTCACCGCCTTGAGACCCTGCAACATGCCAGCCGGGTTATTAGCGACTGGATCGGGTTCTACAACAACCAGCGCCCGCATCAGGCACTGGGCATGAAAACACCCGCTGAGGCATTTGCTTTAGCGGCTTGAGTTGAGCAGGAACTGCTAGGTCATTACATCCACGCCTTCCTGAATCGCCCCATCGAAGGTGACTGGCCTTATCTCTGGATCAATGCCACTTACGTCAAATCCCGCAAAGGCGTCGTGTTGTTTCAGCGGCCGTGATAACCGCGGTTGCGGTCAACACCAATGGGGTACGCGAGATTCTTGGCGTTGCCACCGGCGCATCCGAGGCTGAAACCTTGTGGACCAATTTCTTGCGCAGTTTGACCCGCCGTGGCCTGCGTGGCGTAAAGCTGGTCATTTCGGATGCCCATGCAGGGCTCAAGGCGGCCGCCACCAAGGTTTTAAAGACAAGCTGGCAGCGATGCCGCGTTCATTTCATTCGTAATGCCCTGGCCCACGCTGGCAAAGGGCAGCGCCAGGCGATGCTGGCGATGATCAACACGATCTTTGTACAGGAAACGGCGGAGGCAGCCGCAAGCCAGTGGCGCAACGTAGCAGACCAGTTGCGCGCCAAGTTTCCGAAGCTGGCCGCAATAATGGACGACGCCGAAAGCGAGGCTCTGACCTTCATGGGCTTCCCGCACGCGCATCGAACCCAAATTCACAGTACCAATCCTTTGGAGCGCTTGAACGCAGAGATCAAGCGCCGTACCAACGTGGTTGGCATCTTTCCCGATGACCGTGCCGTCGTGCGCCTGGTTGGTGCCATGATGTTAGAGCAGAACGATGAATGGTCGCTACAGCGGCGTTACATGCAACTTGAAGGATTACAGAGCTTGAGCGGCAATCAATCCGCACGGGCTCTCTGCCGTGATTAACTGATCGGGGACCCAGCCCCTTGAGAATCACATCTCATACACCACTTCTGAGGACACCATTTTGTCGTTTACGCTGAGGATGCTCCAATCGCAAAAAAGCCCCATAACTTCAACAAGTTATGAGGCTTTGTTTACAACGTGCTCTGAGGTGTACCTTAGAAGGGAATATCGTCATCCATATCCGAGAAGTTCGGCGCTGGACGCGCGGCCGGACGTGGCGCCGGGGCCGGAGCTGGCGCCGGACGCGGTGCTGGACGGCTCACCGGCGCGGCGTCGTAGCCCATGCCGTCATCCATCGAGTCGCCACCGCCCATGCCTTGGCGGCCACCCAGCATCTGCATGTTTTCAGCGATGATGTCGGTCGCGTATTTCTCGACGCCATCCTTGTCGGTGTACTTGCGGGTTTGCAGGCGGCCTTCGACGTAGACGGAGGAGCCTTTTTTCAGGTACTGGCCCACGATTTCAGCCAGGCGGCCGAAGAAGGAAATGCGGTGCCATTCGGTCAGCTCTTTCTGCTCACCGGTGTTGCGGTCCTTGCTCTTGTAGGAGGTGGCGACGGCGATATTGGCGATGGCATCACCGCTAGGCATGTAGCGAATCTCCGGGTCACGGCCCAGATTGCCGACGATGATGACTTTGTTGACAGATGCCATGTATTACTCCTGCGGTGAAATTAAGCAAACAAGGATTATATGCCAGCGCCGCTGGCCGGCCTGCGGAAAATTTGAGGCGAACGCCAGCGTGTGGTTTTGAATACTGGTATTATATACAGTATTTGCCGGGCGCCAGCTGATGCAGCGCAAAGCTGCCCACAGCGTCGTTTCGCAAACCCGGCTATAGTACAAGGTTCACCGTTTTTGGCCCACCGCTACCAAGGCACAGACAATGGAACAGATCCGCATCCGCGGCGCGCGCACGCATAACCTGAAAAACATCAATCTCGACCTCCCCCGCAACAAGCTGATCGTCATCACCGGCTTGTCGGGTTCGGGCAAATCCTCGCTGGCTTTCGACACCCTGTATGCCGAAGGCCAGCGCCGCTATGTGGAGTCGCTGTCGGCCTATGCCCGCCAGTTCCTGCAGCTGATGGAAAAGCCGGACGTGGACCTGATCGAGGGCCTGTCGCCCGCCATCTCGATCGAGCAGAAAGCCACCTCGCACAATCCGCGTTCAACCGTCGGCACCGTGACTGAGATCCACGATTATCTGCGTCTGCTGTATGCGCGCGTGGGCACGCCTTACTGCCCCGACCATCCGGACAATCCACTGGCGGCGCAATCGGTGTCGCAGATGGTGGACGCCGTGCTGTCCATGCCGGAAGGCACCAAGCTGATGATCATGGCGCCGGTGGTGGCCAACCGCAAGGGCGAGCACGTCGACCTGTTCGAGCAGATGCAGGCCCAGGGCTTCGTGCGCTTCCGCGTGCAGAGCGGCACCCACGATGCCAAGATCTATGAAGTGGACGAGCTGCCCAAGCTGAAGAAAACCGAGAAGCACACCATCGACGTGGTGATCGACCGCATCAAGGTCAACGCCGAGCTGAAACAGCGCCTGGCCGAAAGCTTCGAGACCGCGCTGCGCCTAGCCGACGGCCGCGCCATGGCCTATGAGATGGATACCGGCGTGGAGCATGTGTATTCCAATAAATTCGCCTGCAACACCTGCGGCTATTCGCTGCAGGAGCTGGAACCGCGCCTGTTCTCCTTCAATAATCCGATGGGCGCCTGCCCGGAGTGCGATGGCCTGGGCCATATCGAGTTCTTCGATCCCAAGCGCATCGTCGCCTTCCCCAATCTGTCGCTGGCTTCCGGCGCGGTAAAGGGTTGGGACCGCCGCAACCAGTTCTACTTCCAGATGCTGACCAGCCTGGCCGATCACTATGGCTTCGATATCGACGAGCCTTTCGAGAAGCTGCCGGCCAATGCGCAGAGCGTGGTGCTGCACGGTTCGGGCAAGAACGCGATTCCATTCTCGTATGTGAATGAGCGCGGCAAGACCGTCATCAAGGAGCATACCTTCGAGGGCGTGGTAAACAATCTGCAGCGCCGCTACCGCGAAACGGATTCGATGGCGGTGAAAGAGGAACTGGCGAAGTTCATCAACGAGAAGAAATGTCCGTCCTGCGACGGCGCGCGCCTGCGCGTGGAAGCGCGCTACGTGAAGGTCGGCAGCGGCAAGCAGGAAAAGGCCATCTACGAGATCGCCGAGAAGCCGCTGCGCGATACCTTGAGCTTCTTCGAGCAGCTCAAGCTGAAAGGCGCCAAGAAGGATATCGCCGACCGCGTGATCAAGGAGATCGTCTCGCGCCTGACCTTCCTGAATAATGTGGGCCTGGACTACCTGTCGCTCGACCGCAGCGCCGACACTCTGTCGGGCGGCGAGGCGCAGCGCATCCGCCTGGCGTCGCAGATCGGTTCCGGCCTGACCGGCGTGATGTACGTGCTGGACGAACCATCCATCGGCCTGCACCAGCGCGACAACGACCGCCTGATCGACACCCTGCGCCATCTGCGCGATATCGGCAACAGCGTGCTGGTGGTGGAGCACGACGAGGATGCGATCCGCACCGCCGACTACATCGTCGATATGGGCAAGGGCGCGGGCGTGCATGGCGGCGACGTGATCGCCTCCGGCTCGCTGAAGGACATCCTGAAGAACAAGCAATCGCTGACGGCCCAGTACCTGAGCGGCGCCCTGAAAATCGAAGTGCCGAAGAAGCGCCATCAGCCCGACCCGGATCGCCAGCTGAGCATCAGCGGCGCCACCGGCAATAATCTGAAGAAGGTCTCGCTGGACCTGCCGGTCGGCCTGCTGACCTGCGTCACCGGCGTTTCCGGCTCCGGCAAATCGACCCTGGTCAACGATACGCTCTACCCTGCCCTGTCGCGCCACCTGTACGGCTCGCAGACGGAGCCGGCGCCGCACGACAGCATCAGCGGCCTGGAACACTTCGACAAGGTGATCTCGGTCGACCAGGCGCCGATCGGCCGCACGCCGCGCTCCAATCCGGCCACCTACACCGGCCTGTTCACGCCGATCCGCGACCTGTTCGCCACCGTACCGGCGGCCAAGGAACGCGGCTACAGCGCCGGCCGTTTCTCCTTCAATGTCAAGGGCGGCCGCTGCGAAGCCTGCCAGGGCGACGGCGTGCTGAAAGTGGAGATGCACTTCCTGCCGGACGTGTACGTGCCTTGCGACGTCTGCCACGGCAAGCGCTATAACCGCGAAACCCTGGAAGTGCATTACAAGGGCAAGAGCATCACCGAAGTGCTGGACATGACGGTGGAAGACGCGCACGAATTCTTCAAGCCGGTGCCGGTCATCGCGCGCAAGCTGCAAACCCTGCTCGACGTGGGCCTGGGCTATATCAAGCTGGGACAGAGCGCCACCACGCTGTCGGGCGGCGAGGCGCAGCGCGTCAAGCTGTCGCTGGAACTGTCCAAGCGCGACACGGGCCGCACCCTGTATATCCTGGACGAGCCGACCACCGGTCTGCACTTCCACGACATCGACCTGCTGCTGAAGGTGATCCACCGCCTGCGCGACCAGGGCAATACCCTGGTCATCATCGAGCACAATCTGGACGTGATCAAAACGGCCGACTGGATCGTCGACCTGGGTCCGGAAGGCGGCGCGGGCGGCGGCCAGATCATCGCCGCCGGTTCGCCGGAGGACGTGGCGGCCAATCCCGCCAGCGTCACCGGCAAGTATCTCGGCCCACTTTTAAAGAAAAAGTAAATCCTTTAATAGTCTGCTTATGAAAAAACGGCGCATCGAGAGATGCGCCGTTTTTTATTTTGAAAAATAACAATAAAGCAGTCAAAAACACCTATATGCCGCAAACTTTTATTTTTATTTAAAAAACCATCCAAAGAATTGAAGGCAAATATAATTTCCTCGCTTCTTTTATTTTTACCTGCTGGAAGTTTTTATCCCTGTTTTCGCAGTTTTATAACCAAGGCATATATGAAATTAAAATACGCGTTCTCTGCAACCATCACCGCTCTGCTTGCCATGCAAGCGGCACAAGCCCAATCCTCCCTCGTCAGCCCATTCGGCCAGCAAAAGTCCGCTGCGGCGGCAAGCCTCAGCAAGGCGCAGGCACGCAGTGCGCTCAGCGCCACTGCCGTGAGCAAGGTCGACGCCAAAGAGCTTGACCGCATCCTGGAAAGCGAAAGCACCGAGCTGATCGTATTATTTAATGATGAATCGCCAGCACGCGCCGCCGTCAGCCAGAATTCAAGCGAAAAACTCGCCCTGCAAAAACCCGCATTCCAGGCTACCCGCCAGCAGGTGAAAGCCGCCGTCGGCGCGGACGGGATTGAATATATTACCGAACACTCCGCACTGCCGACCGCTTTGGTGCGCGTAAAAAGCCGCGCGGCCCTGGTTAAGCTCCTGAACCAGCCCCGCGTTAAAATCGTGGCGGAAAATGCCAAAATCTCTCACACGCTGACCGAAAGCCTGGCCCTGATTAACCAGCCGCTGTCGAAAACCACAGGCCGCGATGGCGCCGGCACCACCGTCGCCGTCATCGACGAAGGCGCCAACTACTCCGATGCGGCCTTCGGCTCCTGCACCTCGCCCGGCGTGCCGGCAAACTGCCGCATTTCTTCCGCCATTTCCTTTGCCGGCGATGCCTACTCCCTCATCGGCAACAGCCATGGCAGCAACGTGGCAGGCGTCATCGCCGGCACGGCGGCCGGTGCACGCATCGCAGCGCTGGATGTCTTCCCCAACGATGGCCGCGCTGGCACCTCCGATATGGTGATCAATGCGCTCAACTGGGTCATCAACAACCAGGCCGCGCAGAACATTACGTCGGTCAACCTCAGCCTCGAGTTCCGCGCCCTGGGCAAGTCCAACACGACATGTAACGGCGCCGGCCTGGGTGCGGTGTTCAGCGATCTGTTCACGCGGCTGCGGGCAGCGCGCGTGGTGCCCGTCGTGGCAGCCGGCAATTCCAGCTATAGCGACGGCATTGCCTACCCGGCCTGTGCGGCCGGCGCGGTCTCGGTCGGCGCGGTGTACGACGCCAATATTGGAGGGAGGCACTATCCGGCGGCCTCATGCACCGACTATACGTCCGCCGCCGACCAGATCACCTGCTTCTCGAACAGCGGCGCGCCGCTGTCGATTCTGGCGCCGGGCGCGGAGATTGTCGCCGCCAACGTGACGCAGTCCGGTACCTCGCAAGCGGCGCCGCACGTGGCTGGCGCCGTGGCGGTTTTGCGCGGCAGCAATGCCGCGCCGAACGAGAGTGCCGACCAGACCGTAAACCGCCTCCTGAGCAGCGGCAAAACCATCGTCGACGGCCGGAATGGACTGGCGAAACCGCGCCTGGACCTGCTGGCCGCACTTGACGGCGTGCTGCCGAACGCCGCCTACCGCTATACGACCCAGCAAGTGTACTTGGCTTACTTTGGCCGGCCGGCCGATCCCGGCGGTCTGTACGCCTTTGCGGAAGCATTGAAGAATGCCGGTGCGCCGAACGAGATCACGGCCCTGAACGCGGCGTATCCCAGCAACGCCGCCGTGAAGACGCTGATTGACAGTTTCGGTAACAGCGCCGAATCCAATGCGCTGTATGGCGGCGACAATACGGCTTTCGTCACCGCGATCTACAACAATCTGTTCAACCGCGCTCCCGATCCAGGCGGCCTGAGCTTCTGGGTCGGCGCGCTGAATAACGGCAATCTGACGCGCGGCCGGGCGGCGCTGTCCATCATGGCTGGCGGCATGCCAAACGCGGATGGCGTCACGGTGAACAAAAAGGCCACCGTCTCCACCAACTTCACGACTTCGCTGAACTTCGCCAACGAAATCAATGCCTACAGCAATATGGTCGCCGCCCAGAAAGCACGCGACATGCTCAAGCAGGTGAACGCGGCAACCGATCCGGTCAGCTTCCAGCCTACGGTGGATAACACCATCGCCCGTATCGTTTCGGGTCAATAAGACCTGCGCTGCGCGCCACCGCCGTCGGTGGCGCGCAGCATTTCCTGCCCGGCCGTAGTCGGTTTATGCGGCCTGGGCGGCGAAATCACGCAGGGCGCTATCGGCCATCCGGTAGCGCACCCACTCCGCCTGCGGCTGCGCGCCGATCGACAGGTAGAAATCGATGGCCGGCTGGTTCCAGTCGAGCACACTCCATTCGAAACGTCCACAACCCTGCTGCACCGCCACTTGCGCCAGATGGCGCAACATGCCCTTGCCCGCGCCCAAGCCGCGCGCGGCGGGTGAGATATACAGGTCTTCCAGGTACAGTCCCTTCTTCGCCTGCCAGGTCGAATAGCTGAAGAAGTAGACGGCATAGCCGACGGCTTCACCATCGACTTCGCAGATCAGGGCGCGCGCCGGGCTGTCGGCGCCGAACAGGCTGGAACGGATGGTGTCGACGGTGGCGGCCACCTGGTCGCCGGCTTTTTCGTAGACGGCCAGCTCGGTGATGAAACGCAGGATCAGGGCGGCATCTTGTTCGATGGCGGCGCGGATATGGATAGTCATGCTCTGGGCTCTTTAACTCTTGGACTGAAAGTGCCTATACTAGGGCATTCCAACCATGCACACGCTGCATTTATTTCAGCCAATAGTGAACACCATGCAGCACCCCATCCTGCGCCGCCTCGACCTCAATCTACTGCTGGCCTTCGATGCCCTGCTGCGCCACCGCTCGGTGAGCGCGGCGGCCGACGAGCTGGCGATGAGTCCATCGGCCCTGAGCCATGCGCTGGCGCGGCTGCGCGCCGCGCTGGGCGACGAGCTGCTGGTGCGCGCAGGCAGCGGCATGCAGGCCACGGCCTTCGCCGAGCGCATGGCCGAACCGCTGGCGGCGGCACTGGAATTGCTGGCACGCGGCCTGGCCGATGCTTCCTCCTTCGATGCCGCCAGCAGCGAGCGTACCTTCGTCTTTGCCGCCACCGACTACACGGCCTTCGCCATCCTGCCGCAGCTGCTCGCGGCCGTGCAGCAGGTCGCGCCGCGCTTGCGCATCAAGGTGGTGTACTCGCGTGGCGGCGAACCGGCCGAGGATCTGGCGGCGGGCCGCATCGACTTTGCGCTCGGCTACGAGAACGACCCGATGCAGCCCCTGCCCGGCATCGAAAGCTTCGACTGGCTCAGCGACGAATACGTGGTGATCGCCTGCCGCGAGCATCCCACGATCCAGGGCAGCCTGGATTTAAGCCAGTATCTGGCGGCGCGCCATGTGGTGGTCACGCCATGGAACGATGCCAGCGGCACCATCGACAAGACCTTGCAGCGCCAAGGCCTGCAGCGCGACGTGGCGGTGCAGCTGCCATCGGTGCTGGCCGCGCCCTTCATCATTGCGCGCTCAGCGCTGATCATGACGGTGCCGCGCCACGCGGCGCAGACCTTGCAAGCAGCGGCGCCGGTGGCCATCTATCCGGCGCCTTTCGAGCTGCCGCCCTACACGCTCAAGGTCTACCACCATATGCGCCACAGCGGCACGACGGCGCATGCCTGGATGCGCACGCAACTGCTCGCCCTCGCCACGCGCTGAAGCAAGCCTTACGCCGCCTGGCGCTGTGCGGCCAGCCAGGCTTCCAGCTGGTCGAAGCGGTCGTTGCCCCAGAACGGTTCGCCATCGGCAATCACGAAGGGGACGCCGCAGACGCCCTGCTCCATCGCCAGCCCGCTCGCCTGCTTGAAGCGTTCCTTGACGGCGCTCTCGCCCATGCCCGCCAGCAGCGCCGCGCGCTCCACGCCCAACGCGGCGGCAATGCCGGTCAGGACTTCCTTGTCGTCGATGTCGACGCCGTCGGCGAAGGACGCCCGCATGCAGTTGCGGGCGAAGGCCGCTGCCTTATCGCTGCCGTAATGCTCTTCGATCCACAGCATGGCACGGCCAGGATCGACCATCAGCTTGGGAAAGCCGGGCGGCAGGCGGTAAGGAATGCCGGCGGCGCGCGCGCTGCGCTCCAGATCATGCTGCACATAGCGCCATTTCAGCGGCACCAGCGGCGTGGGCTGGTTGCCCATGGCCTGGAACAGCGTCACCAGCAGCACGGGGTGCCAGCGCACCTTGCGGCCATGCGCCGCCGCCAGCTGGTCGATGCGGGTGGTGGCCAGGTAGGCGTAGGGCGAAATGAAGTCGAAGTAAAAGTCGATGGGTTCTTGCATGGCGGTCCTCATAAAACGAAGTCTTCGTTACTGTTGGGGAGGGAGCGCAGCACGGAAATCAGGCCGCGCGGATAGACCAGGTACAGGGCCAGGGGGACTAACAGCAGCAGGATGCTCATTTTCAATCTCCATTTCGCACATGCGTGCGAAATTTAATTAAAGAAAAAGCCGCAAACAGGCCGCGGCCGCCTTCTTACTCCATATCGTTAAAGCTTTTGTACGTCGAAATCAAACGGTTGAAGGCGCGCTGCATATGGCGCGGGGCATCCGCGTCGCGCAGGAAGCGCACATCGTGTACCAGGCCCACGATCAGGCTGTAAATCTCGAACACCAGCTGTTCCGGCTCGGTATCGGGACGCAACTGGCCAGCTTCCATCGCCTGCAGGATGGTCTTGCGCATGGAAGCGCGCCAGCGCAGAGCGCCGTCCTGCAAACGGTCGCGCAGCACGCCGCCGTCCTGGTCGTCGAACTCGAAGGCGCCCGCCGTGTAGAGGCAGGCGCTGCTCAGCGCCTCGTCGCAGGCGCGCCGGATCCAGTTGCTGACCTGGGCCGTCAGGCGCGGCAAGCCGCGCGGCAGCTGCAGCGTGGGCAGGAAGACCTGCTCGGCAAAGCGGCGGTCGTACTCGTCCAGCACCGCGATCTGCAAGGCTTCCAGCGAGCCGACGCGGGAAAACACCCCGCTTTTGCTGATGCCGGTGCGCTTGGCGATCTCCCCCAGCGACAGCTTGCCGATGCCCTCGGCCGCCGCCATTTCACAGCCGGCGGCAATGATGGCGGTATATGTGGCTTCACTTTTTGCGGTCAGGGCATCCATGCAGCTCACTTTAGCACAGGTGTGCGAAATATGCCAAAGCTTTCTTTTAAAGCAGGCAAACCAGCTATGGAAGGCGCTACTTTGTCTGCTGGGCGCTGTCGCCTCGTTTCATCAGGGTAATCTTGCCGTCCGCGAGCGCCCACACCGCCTCCGGCTGGGTAGCAACGATAAGAGGCATACGCGACCAGAGCTGCCAATACACATGCACATCGGTCGGCACGGGATGGAGCAGATGGGTAGTCATCATGGCCACCGCGGACGGCTCCCGCTGCAGATGCAGGCAGCTACGCGTATAGGGGTGGATGGCGATCAGCTTTGTTCCGCTGAAATCAGTCTCCACACGATAGCTGCCACCCAGCGGCACCAGATCCTTGCGCGTAGTACCGGGCAGCAGATAGACCGACCATTTACGCTCTCCACCGGCCATGCCAGGCAAAACCACGGTGTTGTAACGCGGTGCGCAGCGCGCGAAGCCGGAGGCACTGGCCGTCTTGCGTGCCGCCAGGGCGGCGGCTTCAAATTCACTCAAAGGCTGGGGCGGCGCCAACTCCACCACTTTGTCGAGCAGACGGCCATCGGCCACCATGCCACGATAGAGCGCTGCCAAACCGCCATCGGCGGCTGTGGCAATAAACGTGACCGCCAATTGCTGGCCATGACGCTGCGTGACCCATCCTTGCATGCCGCGCGGCTCTCCGGCGGCCGTCAGTTTGACTACCTCATCGGAAACCAAGGCGGCGGCCTGATCATGCAGGAAGATTTCCCGGCCCAGTTCCTGTGCCTGACCAATGGCCGCTGTTTCCTCCACGCTCAAAGGCAAGACCGGCCAGTTGGCACCGGCGTATACCGATGCATGGGGAGCGAGGGCCAGGCAGGCCAGCAAGACGGGAACGGATTTCAGCATGGGGACAGGTCGCTTATCAAAGCTCCGTATCATAGCCGCAGCGCGGCACAGAAAAATGCACCCTTTCTCACAAGCCAGCGCAATAAGCCGTTCGACGGCAGATGAATGCCAGGCACCGAGGTGGACGCGACGGCCATCCGGCGGACTCAGTTGGTTACGATGTGACGTGGAAAATTTCGCCGCGCGGGGTGAATGGCAGGCGGCGCCCGTCGGCCATCAGGTAGGCGTGGTCCATGCGGGTTTCAAGCTTGTCCTCGCACCAGCCGTCCGTGACCACCAGCACCGGTCCATGCGCCGGCATTTCACCTTGCTGTGCCAGATCCTGCAGATGGTCGAAGCCCGGTTGCAGCACAGTGCCTCCGCGTCCGCGCAAAGTGAAGCGATGCAGCAGGTTTTCCGGTTCGACCCAGCCGCAGTCATAGGCCATCGCATCGCAGCACACCAGGCGCACGGCAATGACGTCGCGCGCCATGGCGTAGCTGGCGATCGCGCCCAGTGCCTTGCCCAGCATCGCCGGCTCCATCGAGCCGGACGTATCGAGCAGCACGGCGAAGACGCGGCTCTTGCGCTCCTCCTCGGGAGGCTTGCACAGCGATGGGCGCGGGATATCCGGCGTTGCGCCCTGCCGGCGCGATGGCCGCGCATAGCTGCGGCGCATTTCGAGCGGTGGAAAACGCTCGTCGAACCAGTGCGCCAGCCTGGCATCCCAGGGAATCGGCGGCTGCGCCAGGCTGCGTATCTCTTCCAGCAAGCCGGCCGGCACCGTACCGCGGCGGCCATCGTGCTCCCAGCGGTCCATGCCTTGCGCCAGCGCCCGGCGGCAGTATTCCTCGGCATCGGTGAACTGGCTGCCGCTGTCCTCACCAAGAAGATCGGGCTGGCCGGCACCGCGCATGGTGGCCAGCTTGCGCGCGCGGCGGATATCGGATGCCAGGCCGTCATAGATTTCGTCCGAGGACTGTCCCGCCAGCGCGGCGTCGTACAGCAGGCCGATGGCGGGTGGCGCGCCGACCTGCATCTCGATCAGCCAGCTGTTGATCGCAAAATCGCAGGCGACGTTCCACAGCACGGGATCGCGTCCGCGCCGCCGCGAAGCATGGTTCAGCCCCGCATGCAGCAACTCATGGGCAAGTACGAACAATGTTTCATCGTCGTCCAGGCCAGCCGCCGGATTGATCCAGATGCGGCGCGCACCAACGTCGATGGCGGCGACACGGATATCGTATTGCTGGCAGATGCGAATATCATTCTCCAGGTCGAAACTGGCCGCCAGCGCGCCGAGCAGGGGATAGCAATCCATCATGCGGCGGCGCGCGCGGTGCTCGCGGCTATGCGGCTTGCTTGCCTGCTCCAACGGCGCGCCGCCTGCGATGGCAAGCGCCCTGCCCACACCACGCGCAATGCCGTCCGCCAGCAGTTCGTGCCAGAGCGTCTTGCGCTGCCATGGCGGTAGCTTCCCATCGAGCGCAACAAACAGCTGCCCGCCTCCCGTGATGTCCGCATGCCATGCCTGCAGCGGTTCCGGACACCCATCGATGCAGAAGCGCTGGAACAGGCTTTCCGCGCTGGCGTCTTCGCATTCGGGCAGGCGCCATTCTTCCGGCAACTCGCCCAGCTTCAGTTCCGCGCAAAAGCGCATGGCAGTCACCAGGCTGGCAACTTCCCACAGCACGGCGGGTTCGCGCTGGCGCACCAGCCCAAGACCGAGGCAGGAAAGAACGATGCCAATGACACGTGCCCATTCCTCCGGCTGCGCGCGCCGCTTTGGATGCAGCCATACATTGCCATCAGGCGCAACGGCGAGCCAGGCTTTGGCCGGCACGAAACGCTGCTGCTCGTCGACGTAAAGCCGGCCGCCCTTTGCGACAGCGCCCAGCACAAGGTGAGCGCGTACCTGCTCGATCCCGGCCTGGCGCGCAAGCGCCGCTGAATCCTGCCTCTTGTCCTTGCTCATGCGCTCTCTTTCTGGCCGCGGCCAGCCAGGCGTGGCAGGTCGCGCGCCACTTCGACCAGGAACCAGGCCGGCAGGCGGCGGCCTTGCCCATCCTCGCCCAGGATCGATTGCGCGATTTCGACGCTGATGCGCGCCAGGTCGCGCAGCATGTCCTTGGCACGGATCGACAAGGCATGGTGGGCGCTGCGCACCGACGCTTCTTCCTCCGGCAATTCCTTCAACAGATGCGCGCGGAAGGATTGCGCCAGGAAGTACAGCACGTCACGGTCGCTCGGCGCGTCAGGCCAGTGCTGCTCGCCTTTCAGGATGGCGTGCAGGCCGTGCTTGTGGCGCAGCTGCTTGAGGAAGCCTTTGAAGTTGCCGGCATGGGTCGGCGACAGCAGGCCGTAGGCGAGTGCGTCCAGCATATCGTCGCTGGTCTCCTCGCCGAAGGAATGCAGCGCATCGGACAGCATATGCCAGCTGCGCGGCGTGGAGAACGGCTCCTCATGCTTCGGCGGCTCGCTCCACAGGTGGTCGGGACGCAGCTGGATGTACTCCAGCACCCATGGATGGATGCTGCCCTCTGCAGCCGCCCATTCCAGCCATTGGCGATGGTCCGCGCGCAGATGGATGTGCACCAGGCGGTTCACCAGCGCCGACGGCATGAGCTTGACGATGGCCGCATCCTTGGCGCGGTTGCCCGCGCCGATCACGACCGTCCCTTGCGGCAGGCTGTACTCGCCGATGCGCTGGTCCAGGATCAGCGAATAGAACGCCTTCTGGATCTCATGCGAGGACGCATTCAGCTCGTCCAGGAACAGCACGAACGGTTCGTCGCGCACGATGTTCGCCGGCGGGAAAAAGCGCGAGCACTTGCCGTCGATCTGCGGGATGCCCAGCAGGTCTTCCGGCGCCAGCTGGCTGCCCAGCAGGGAGACGCACTCCATGCCCACCGCATCGGCGAAGCGGCGCACCAGCGCGCTCTTGCCGATGCCCGGCGGACCCCACATGAATACCGGACGCGCGATCGCCACGTGCAGCAGGAAGTCGATCGCCTGCTCCTGGTTCAACATGATTGCAGATTGCATTTACTTATTCCTCTCGCGCCAGCTGGCGGCGCAGTTGCTGTTTCAATTCACGCCGCGATTGTTCGCTGCGCTGGTGACCACCGGCCTTGCGCTGGCGTGCCAGCACGGCCAGCGGATTGCGCGGCTTCGGCAATTTAATCGTTACCTTCATTGCTTATCCTTTCACGCACACGACTTGCTTCAGCGTGTGCACGATTTCGACGAGGTCGGACTGGTGCGCCATGACCTGGTCGATGTCTTTATAGGCGGCGGGGATTTCGTCCACCACGCCGCCATCCTTGCGGCATTCGATGCCCTGGGTCTGTTGCGCCAGGTCGAAACGGTTGAATTTGCGTTTCGCCTCGCTGCGGCTCATGCGGCGGCCCGCGCCGTGCGAGCAGGAGCAGAACGATTCCTCGTTGCCCTTGCCGCGCACGATGTAGCTGCGGGCGCCCATGCTGCCGGGGATGATTCCCAGCTCGCCTTCGCGCGCCGAAATCGCGCCCTTGCGGGTGACGTACAGCTTGTGGCCGAAGTGCGCTTCCTGCGCCACGTAGTTGTGGTGGCAGTTGATCGCCTCGCCATCGAGCTTGAACGGCGGGACATGCGGCTCCAGTGCGGCCACCACGCGACGCATCATTTCGCGCCGGTTCAGCATGGCGTAATCCTGGGCCCAGTCCACCGCTTCCACATAGTCGTCGAACAGTTCCGAACCTTCGCTGAAGTAGGACAGGTCGCGGTCCGGCAGGTTCACCTTGTGCCGCATCATCTCCTTGCGCGCGGCGGAAATGAAGTAGCGGCCGATGACATTGCCGATGCCGCGCGAGCCCGAATGCAGCATGATCCAGACGCGCTGCTCCTCATCGATACACAACTCGATGAAGTGGTTGCCGCCGCCCAGCGTGCCAAGCTGGCAGATCCAGGTCTGCGCGAACTTGTGCTGCATCTTCATGATGCCTTTGTGGCGCGCCACGATGCGGTCCAGGCGGTCGTTGAGCGGACGGCCGACGCGGGCATGTGCCGAGCCGCGCACCTTGTCGAAAGCATGCTGCTCGAAACCGACCGGTATCAGCGTTTCAATCGCGCTGCGCACGCGGGCCAGGTTGTCGGGCAGCTGGCTCGCGCTCAGCGTGGTGCGCACGGCATTCATGCCGCAGCCGATGTCGACGCCGACGGCGGCCGGAATAATGGCGCCACGCGTCGGGATCACGCTGCCGACGGTTGCGCCGATGCCGGCATGGACGTCGGGCATGGCCGCCACGTGCGGATGCACGATGGGCAGGTTCGAAATATTCAGCAGTTGCTGGATGGCCGAATGATCGATGTCATCCGTATAGATGTGCACAGGCACCAGGCCTTTGTGCAGGCTTTGTTTGATTGGCATAACGTCTTTCGTTACGCCGGGGTTCTGGAAAACAAAAAACCCCAGCAAGTTTCCTCACCGGGGTTCATGTCAGAAGAACGACCGGCTCAGGGCGGCAATATTGCCTGGCCCCGAGCACGCTGCTCAGGGCTATCGAGTGTGCTGCGATGTGATAGCCGTACGTGGCATGGTCGTCCTTTCTAAGAATTGGGGTTGAACAAAAATCAGTGGAGCGGATTCTGCACCCGTCCCGAATCCGCTGTCAAGCGTTTTTTTGATCACCGCGTGCACGGAATGGCAGCTGCGCGCTACGCATTGGCGCATCCGCGTGAGCGCCGGATTCGCATAAACGACATGCTGGCAATGGTGCGCAAGCCGGCCTTGCGTGCCTTTTTCAAACGTTCTCTTTTACCAGGAAGTCAGCATGTTCATCGATATCTCGCAAGCGCCATTCGTCTACATCAGGGAAGAGGTGGAATCCAGCATCCCCGTTACGGAGCAAATCCAGCAACTCCTCGCGCAAGACCAGCCCTTCGTCCTGATCACCAATCACCGGCACGATGATCGTCAGGATGAAACGGCCGAGGAACGCAAGGAGAAGGCGCTCTTCTTCAAGAAGGTCAAGGAGCGCATGCGGCAGCTATGCCGCGGGATGATTGTCGTCGAAGGAGAGAAGCCTATTCCGGCAGCGATGCGCTTGGTGGCGGCAACGGCCAGCAAGGCTTTCGGCTTCGCGGTGAAATTCGCGGCCAGCGAAGAGCAGGCCATCCAGCAAGGCAGGGAATTGCTGGCCGGGGACCAGTGAACGATGCGGCGCTCAATCGCTGGAAGCGCCGCGCTGCAGACGCTCCCGATAGACGGCGGGCGTTGCCCCGAATGTGCGCCGGAACAAGGTAATGAAGGCCGTAGCCGAGGAATAACCAAGGTCGATGGCGATGCGCGTCACCGGCTCGCCGGCCGCCAGTAGTTCGAGCGCGCGCATCAGTCGGGCGCGCTGGCGCCAGGCCGTGAAACTGAAGCCCGTCTCGTCGACGAAGCGGCGGCTCAACGTGCGCGTGCTGACGGCGCCCCAGCTTGCCCACTGCTCCCGATCGCGCTCGTCGGCGGGATTGTCGATCAAGGCGCGCGCAATACGCAGCAGGCGCGCATCCTTCGGCAGCGGCAGGCCGAAGGTCTCGGCCGGCAGGTGGCGGATTTCATCAAGGATGACGGCGGCTACATGCTCACGCGCGCCATCCAGCTCCTCGTATGGCCAGGTACCGGCGCGCAACACCGCTTCGCGCAGCAGACCGGATACGCGCAGGGTGCAGGGATGCTTGGGCAGGGTTTCGCAGGCCGCTTCGGCGATGAAGACACTCCAGCCGTTGAAGGGTCCGTGCGAGCGCACCGAATGCACATGATGGGGCGGCAGCCACACGGCATGAATGGCCGGCACCACCCAAACCCCGCTCTCGATGCCGACCGACAGCAAGCCCTGCAGCGAGCCGAAAAGCTGGCCGCGCGAATGCTGGTGCGGTCCCTGGGCAAACTCGGTGTCCGGGGCGCGACCTGCTGCGACAAACAGGAGCGGGCCATCGGAGGTGTCGACCAGGGCTCGGTCGAGTGTCAGGTCAGCCATGCTGACCTCTTCAGAAGAATTTTCACCCGAAGAATTCTACAACGGCCCCAAAAAAAATGCCCCGCACATGGCGGGGCATCTCATCAAACCGGGACGGCTTGCGGAATCAGGCGTTCAGGCGCTGCTCGATGGCGGCCTTGGTGTCCTTCAGTTCCTGCGGCAGGTGGTAAGCCAGCTTCTCGAACAATTCGGCGTGCAGCTTCAGTTCTTCGCGCCATGCATCCTTGTCGATCGAGGTGATGGTTTCGAATTCTTCCGCGGTGAACGGGATGCCATCCCAATTCAGGTCGCCGTAGCGCGGGGTGGTGCCGAAGACGTTTTCCACGCCGCCAGCCTGGCCTTCCACGCGTTCCAGCATCCACTTCAGCACGCGCATATTGTCGCCGAAGCCTGGCCAGACGAAGTGGCCGTTTTCGTCGGTGCGGAACCAGTTGACGCAGAAGATCTGCGGCAGCTTGGCGCCGGCATCGCCCAGCTTCTTGCCCAGGTTGAGCCAGTGCTGGAAGTAGTCGCTCATGTTGTAGCCGATGAAAGGCAGCATGGCGAACGGATCGCGGCGCACCACGCCCATCTGGCCGGCAGCGGCGGCGGTGGTTTCGGAACCCATGGTCGCAGCCATGTACACGCCTTCCACCCAGTTGCGCGCTTCGGTGACGAGCGGCACGGTGGTGGAGCGGCGGCCGCCGAAGATGAAGGCGGAGATCGGCACGCCGGCTGGATCGTCCCAGGCCGGATCGATCACCGGATTCTGGGTCGCGGCCACGGTGAAGCGCGCGTTCGGGTGCGCTGCCTTGGTGCCGGAAGCTGGCGTCCAGTCCTTGCCTTGCCAGTCGATCAGGTGCTCAGGCACTTCCTTGGTCAGGCCTTCCCACCACACGTCGCCATCGTCGGTCAGCGCAACGTTGGTGAAGATGGTGTTCTCGCCCAGGCAGGACATGCAGTTCGAGTTGGTCTTGGTGTTGGTGCCCGGTGCCACGCCGAAGTAGCCCGCTTCCGGATTGATGGCGTACAGACGGCCATCCTTGCCCGGCTTGATCCAGGCGATGTCGTCGCCGATGGTGGTGACTTTCCAGCCCTTGAACGATGCGGGCGGAATCAGCATGGCGAAGTTGGTTTTGCCGCAGGCCGATGGGAAGGCCGCTGCGACGTAGTGCTTTTTGCCTTCCGGCGATTCCACGCCCAGGATCAGCATGTGCTCGGCCAGCCAGCCGGCGCCGCCGTTCTGCGCGTCCTGGTGGCCCATATTCGAAGCGATGCGCAGCGCGAAGCACTTCTTGCCCAGCAGCGCATTGCCGCCGTAGCCGGAACCGAAGGACCAGATTTCGCGCGTTTCAGGATAATGCACGATGTACTTGGTCGGATTGCATGGCCATGCCACGTCCTTCTGGCCGGCTTGCAGCGGCACGCCCACGGTATGCACGCAAGGCACGAACTCGCCATCGGTGCCCAGCACGTCGTACACAGCCTTGCCCATGCGGGTCATGGTGCGCATGTTCACGGCCACGTAGGGGGAGTCGGACAATTCCACGCCGATGTGGGCGATCGGCGAACCCAGAGGGCCCATTGAGAACGGCACCACATACATGGTGCGGCCGGCCATGCAGCCGTCGAACAGGCCGTTCAGGGTGCCGCGCATTTCGGTCGGGTCCATCCAGTTATTGGTTGGACCGGCTTCCTCTTTGGTTTTCGAGCAGATGAAGGTGCGGTCTTCCACGCGCGCCACATCGGTCGGATCGGAGCAGGCCAGATAGGAATTCGGACGCTTTTCCTGGTTCAGCTTTTTCATGGTGCCGGCGGCCACCATTTCGCCGCACAGGCGGTCGTACTCTTCCTGCGAACCGTCGCACCAGTAGATGCGGTCCGGTTTGGTCAGGGCGGCGATTTCCGCGACCCAATTGATCAGCTTTTGCTGTTTGATGTAAGCTGGCGCGTTCACTGTTGCAACGCCTCCCATAACGGGCTGATTCATAGTACCTCCAATGCCAATAAAGAATTCTGGTCTTGTCCCGGCACGGCAGGATCGTCGTCAGCTGATAGCTTGCGCTCGGAAAGTCATTCGAAATGCTTCGGCGATACGGCGGTCATGTCGATAGCGCCCGATTTCTCGAGGGCGCGCAACCCGGTCAGGATAGCCGGGCTGATGGAACATCTGTTGCGGGAGCCCAATGCTGAGCTCCAAGGGTGGGCCGATTGTACACCCGTCCATGGCCCGCACAGACAAAAATGTAGGAATAATTGTTGACCAAAGTAGTAGGCTATTCCTGTTTTTGACAAACCCGTTAATTCCCTACTTCCCGCCCCTGAAAAAGCGCTAAAAACCATGAAAATTGCGATACTTGACGATTATCAAGATTCCGTTCGGAAACTCGACTGTTTTCAGTTGTTAAACGGACACGACGTCAAAGTCTTCACCAACTCCAGCCGCGGCCTGGGCCAGCTGGCCGCCCGCCTCGCCCCGTTCGACGCCCTGGTCCTGATCCGCGAGCGCAGCAGCTTCAACCGCGCCCTGCTGAGCAAGCTGCCCAACCTGAAACTGATCTCCCAGACCGGCAAGGTCAGCGGCCACATCGACGTCGACGCCGCCACCGAGCTGGGCATCGCCATTGCCGAAGGCATCGGCTCGCCCACCGCCCCGGCCGAGCTGACCTGGGCCTTGATCATGGCCGCCCAGCGCAAGCTGGTACCGTATGCCGCGCGGCTCAAGGAAGGCCAGTGGCAGACCGTCTCCACCAATGAGCGTTTCAACACCATCGGCACCGTGCTCAAGGGGCGCACCCTGGCGATCTGGGGCTACGGCAAGATCGGCAAGCTGATCGCCGGCTATGCGCGCGCCTTCGGCATGGACGTGCTGGTCTGGGGCAGCGAGGGCAGCCGCCAAGCCGCCGTCGCCGATGGCCAGCGCGCCGCCGCCACGCGCGAAGCCTTCTTCGCCGAAGCCGACGTGCTGACCCTGCACCTGCGCCTGAACGAGGCCACGCGCGGCATCGTCACCGCCGCCGACCTGGCGCTGATGAAAGCCGACGCCCTGTTCGTCAACACCAGCCGCGCCGAGCTGGTGGCCGACGATGCGCTCGAAGCCGCCCTGCTAGCCGGCCATCCCGGCGCCGCCGCGCTCGACGTCTTCACCACCGAACCGCTGCCGCCCGACGCGCCGCTGCTGCGCATGCCCAACGTGCTCGCCACGCCCCACCTCGGCTATGTCGAAAAGGACAGTTACGAGCTGTACTTCCAGCACGCCTTCCAAAACCTGCTCGATTTCAGCGAAGGCCGCTGCCAAACCATCCTCAACCCCGGCTACCACCGCCCACCGGTTTGATCCAGCGCAAACAATGTCCACCCTGGTGTCAGGCGGGGCCGCCGAGGCACCAAGGTCGGACATTTACTGATATAGATCAAAGAATGTCCAACCTTAGTGCCTGACACCAGGGTGGGACATTTGTTGAGGAAGATCAAAGGTGCTGCGCTCAGCTGTCGGGGATGCCGCTGAAGTCGGGGCGGCGGGCGGGCAGGACGTGGACTTTGCTCCATAGGCCTTGCCAGCCGGGCGGCCAACCGATGTCGGGGCCGCTGTACGGCGGCAGCGTGGCGCGCACGGGGATCACGGGCACGGCAGGCGCATCCTGCAAGGGACCGCCTTCCGGGCGCTGCATGTCGAGGCTGTACATATAGCCGGGCAGCAGGGCGTCGCATACTTGCTCGAACCAGGCGCTGTGGTCTTCGTCACGGCCGAGGGCTTGGGCCAGGCCTTGCGGGTCGAAGCGCGCCAGGGCGTCGATCAGCTCATGCGCGCTGGCGCCGGGCTTGTCGCCCCAGCCCATCACAGGGTTGACGTTGTAGTCGGCGCCGGAACCGTACCAGCCTTCGCGCCAGGAGCGCTGCATCCAGTCGCGCGGGCCGCTGAACAGATGCCAGCGCCAGTGCAGGCCGGAGGGCTTGGGCCAGGAGTACAGGTAAAGCTTTTGATAGCCGGCGCGGTGCAGTTCGCGCACCATGGCCATCAGCCGCGCATGCGGCATGCGGTCGGGCGGCGCGCGCCGGAACAGGATCGCTTCGCCGTCGGCGAATTGCACTTCGTCGGTGGACAGATTGAGGTCGAGCGTGCGCGACTCGCTGCCGAAGCGGGCGGCGATCCAGCCGGTCAGCAGATTGACGGCCGTGATCACGCCATAACCGCGATGGCGGTGGAAGATCACGGTGCCGGGTGCGAGCGCTTTCATGGGACGGGAGCTTGGCAAAAAATCCAGTGTACTCAACGATGCCTCACTTTGCCAGAGCATGGCGGCAAAGTTTTTTTGCGGCGGCCCAGCCGCACAGGCGGCGGGCTTCACGTTATCATTGTCCTATTTTGCAACCTTTAGATGACAGAACCATGACCTTGCGCATCATCGCCACCGGCGGCACTTTCGACAAGCATTACAATGAACTGAACGGCACCCTGGGCTTCTCCGACAGCCACCTGCCCGCCGCCATCGCGCGCGCGCGCATCACCGTCGGCGTGCAGCTGGAGCAGCTGCCCCTGCTCGATTCGCTCGATATGCAGGACGGCGACCGCGCACGCGTGCTGGCCTCCTGCCGCGCCGCCACCGAAAAGGCCATCGTCATCGTGCACGGCACCGACACCATGAAGGAAACCGCCGCCGTGCTCGGCCCGGCCGACCTAGGCAAGACCATCGTGCTGACCGGCGCCATGATCCCCTACGAGATCGACAACTCGGATGCCTTCTTCAATCTGGGCTTTGCCTGCGCCGTGGCGCAAACCCTGCCGGCCGGCGTGTATGTGGCGATGAACGGCCAGATCTTCGCCTGGGACAATGTGCAGAAGAACAAGGCGGCCGGCGTATTCCAGCCGCTGTAAGACACTAGCAAGCCAGCAGACACCGGCCGCCAGCGCGCAGTCGGTGTTTTTTTTCGCCTACCGTACGTCGGCGCCTGCCAATCCGATATATATTCGACAACCCGAATCAAGTGCTGGTCTTCGCATCAACCACTTTCAACAGGAGTTGTCATGCCCGATTGGTCTGCCGGCTATGTCGCCGATATCGTGTATACCTATGGTACGTATTCCGAACTGAGTCAGATGCGGGCGCGGCTGGCCTTTCTGCATGCCGGCCTGGTCTTTCCTGAAGTTCGGAACTGCTGCGAGCTGGGCTTTGGCCAGGGGATGAGCATCAATATCCATGCCGCCAGTTCCGGCCATACCTGGTATGGCACCGACTTCAATCCCTCCCAGGCCGGTTTCGCGCAGGAACTGGCCAGCGCTTCCGGCGCCCCGGCCCATTTGTGCGACCAGGCCTTCGCCGAATTCTGCCGCCGCGACGACCTGCCCGACTTCGACAGCATCGGCCTGCACGGCATCTGGAGCTGGATCTCGGACGAGAACCGCGCCATCATCGTGGACTTCATCCGCCGCAAGCTGAAGCTGGGTGGGGTGCTCTACATCAGCTACAACACCCAGCCCGGCTGGGCCGCCATGGTGCCCATGCGCGACCTGCTGACCGAGTACAGCCAGGTAATGGGGGCACCTGGCAAGGGCATTGCGCCGCGCATCAACGATGCGCTGCAGTTTGCCGAGCGCCTGCTGGCCAGCGGACCGGGTTTCCTCGCCGCCAATCCGCAAATCGCGGCCAGGATCGAAAGCATGAAAAAGCTGGACCGCAGCTATCTGGCGCATGAATATTTCAACCGCGACTGGCTGCCCATGTCCTTCTCGTCGATGACGAAATGGCTGGAACCGGCCAAGCTGAATTTCGCCTGCTCCGCCCACTATCTGGACCATATCGACGTCGCCAATTTCAGCCCCGAGCAGTCCAGGATTCTGGACGAAATCGAGGACCCCGCGCTGCGCCAGACCGTGCGCGATTTTCTGGTCAACCAGTCCTTCCGCCGCGACTACTGGGTGCATGGCGCGCGCCAGCTCAGCCAGCAGGCGCGCCGCGAAAAATGGCTGGCGCAACGCATGATCCTGGCCATTCCGCGCCACCTGCTGTCGCTCAAGGCCAACACCGCGCGCGGCGAGGTCGATCTGCACGAACGCGTCTACCGTCCGGTAATCGATTGCCTGGCCGACTATCAGCCCAAGAGCGTGGAGCAGATCGCGCGCGCCTGCGAAGCGCAGGGCGTGACGCTGGCTGAAGTCATCCAGGCGCTGTTCATTCTGTCCGGTACCTTGCAGGTGCAGCCGGTGCAGGACGAGGACAGCATCGCCCGCGCCCAGCCGCTGACCGATAAGCTGAACCGCAAACTCTGCCAGTTGGCGGCGGAAGGCCTGGAACAGGGCGCCCTGGCTTCGCCGGTCACGGGCGGCGGCGTCACAGCCGACCGCTTCCATCAGCTTTTCCTGCTGGCGCACCAGGAGGGCCAGCGCACGCCGCAAGACTGGGCGCGTTTCGCCAACGGCATCCTGCAAAGCCTGGGACAACGCCTACTGATTGAAGGCAGGACGGCCGAATCCGACCAGGAGCAGCTGGCGGAGCTGGAACGGCGCGCGGGCAAGTTCGGCGAGTTCCTGCTGCCCATCTTCAAGGCCTTGGGCGTGGCCCGCTAAGCAAACAGGCCCGCATGGCGGGCCTGTTCAGGGGAAGGCGGCGGCCGGATTTACGCGGTCGCTTCGCCGCCCAGCGCTTCCACCACGTCGGCCATCAGCTTGCTCAGTTCACCGGTCATCAGCATGAAGTCGCCATCGAAGCGTTCCTCGTCGTTACGGGTGGACGATTCGTTTTCCTTGATGACGTCCAGCGGCTTGATACCCTTGATCGCCAGCGACTCGGTCAGCACGAAGGAGATCTTGCTGTCCCAGGTCATGGCCAGACGGGTGCACTGCTTGCCGGCCGCGATGTGGCGGCGCACTTCTTCCGGTTCCAGCGAGTGGCGCACATAGCGCACCGCCGCCTTGCTCTCGCCGGTGGCGCGCAGTTCGGTATCCATATCGATGGTAAAGCCGGCCGGCGCCTCGTCTTCCTGCAGCCAGGCGGTCATCACGCCCACCGGGGAGCGCTGCACGCGCAGGCTTTCCAGCGGCATGCGGTCGACGGCTTTCAGCAACAGCTTGATGACGTCATCGGCCTTGGCCGGGCTGGCGGCATCGACCACCAGCCAACCGTTGACCGGGTCGATCCAGGTCCACACATTGCTGCGGATGGTGAAGGCGCGCGGCAGCAGTTCGTCGGCCACGCGTTCTTTCAGCTCCTTCATGGCTTTCTTGCCAGGAGCGAAACCTTGTTGTTCTTCCATCTCGGCGGCACGCGCCTTGGCCACCTGGTTGATCACGGTGGACGGCAGCAGTTTTTTCTCGGTGCCGAGCAGGATCAGCATCTGCTTGTTGACCACATGAACCAGGCCACCATTCGGACGCGGCGTATCCCAGCCCTGGCGCATCAGCTCATTGCTGCTGGCCGGCGTGAATGCATGCGGACGGAGTGCTTCTTCGAGTTGTTCGGGAGTGTAAGCCCACGGAGCGGGCAGACGATAAATCTGTAGATTCTTAAACCACATAAGTTTTGCTTGCCTTGTTGATCTTAATCCTTGGGGATCGACATTTTACATGGCCTAGTTTGGACACGTCACCATAAATGTCTGCTCGGTGCCGTCGTAACGTCGCTTGAGGCGGATGCAGTAGGTGTAGATCGGCGTGCGGATCTTGGCCAGCACCTCACCGTTCGGGAAACGCCTTTCCCACACGATGCCGAAGCTGCGCTCCTTGTAGGCCTCGCCGATTTTGCGTGCCAATTCCGTCTCTTGCGGCAGCGCGCGGTCGGCCTCGTTCAGGCTTTCCTTGCGCAGCTGCTTGTCGATGCCGGCGGCGGCGCGGCGCGCGCGCTCGGCCAGCGTTTCGGCGGGCGCCGCCGGCTGGGCAAAGGGATCGGCGGGCAGCGCCGCAGGCGGCGTCCGCTCCTCCGGCGGCGGCGGCAGGGTGATGGCCTGCGGCGCGGTTTCGACTGGCGCGGCGGCGGTGGATGGCCTGGCGGCCGTCTCCGGCCGCGCTGCCCGCGCTCTGGATTCAACGGGACGCGTTTTCGGCGCGTCTGCAGGCGTGGGGGCGAGACCAGGCGGCGGCCGCATCAAGCCCATGCTCAAGGGCCGGGCCCAGATCATGGCATGTGGCGCATGCAACTGCATGGCGGGGCGCCAGGCCAGCAAGGCGGCGAGGTGCAAGAGGGCGATCGCGCCCAGCCAGGGCCAATTCCGCGCAGCCCTGGCGTCGTCGGTATTCCAGTACATTCGTCTTCCCGTGGTGCAGCCGGTCCACGCCGGCTCGCGCAGGCATTATGCATGATTTGCAAGCAAAATTAGCAAGTATTTGTTACCGGTTTTTACCGGCTGGCGAACAGCTCGCCCTGCACGGCGGCATGCTGCGCCGGCGCCTGGTCCATGCTGCTCAAGGCGCTCACGCGCACGCCCAGCAAACGCAGGCGCTGCTCCAGCGGCACGCGGCGCAGGCACTCACCGGCGGCGCGCCGGATCGCGGCGGCGTCGGCGGTGGCATGCGGCAGCGTCACATCGCGCGTCACGGTGCGGAAATCGGCGTAGCGCAGCTTGATGCCCACCGTGCGGCCGAGGCAGCGCTTGCGCAGCAGGTCCGCGGCCAGCCGCGTGCACAGGGCGGTGAAAATCCCGGACAGCGCGGCGCGGTCCTGCTTGGCATGCAGGTCGCGTTCAAAGGTGGTTTCGCGGCTGATGGTCTTCGGCTCGGAACTGGTGACGACCGGACGCTCATCCAGCCCATGGGCGACGCGCCGCAGCCACTCGGTATAATTCAGGCCGAAGTGTTCCTGCAGCAGATGCGCTTCGGCGGCGGCCAGCTGGGCCACGGTCTCGATGCCGAGCGTGGCCAGTCTTTCCGTGGCCTTGGGACCGATGCCATTGATCTTGCGCACCGGCAGAGGCCAGATGCGGGCCGGCACATCCTCATGCGAAACGATGGTCAGCCCGTTCGGCTTTTCCAGGTCCGAGCAGATTTTCGCCAGCAGCTTGTTGGGTGCGATGCCGATCGAGCAGGACAGGCCGGTGGCCTCCTTCACCGCCTGCTTGATGCGCTGCGCCAGCGCGCGCGTTTCGCCCGCCACCTCGCTCAGATCGAGATAGATTTCGTCGATGCCGCGGTCTTCCATCTGCGGCGCGATATCGGCCACGGCCGCCTTGAACTGGCGCGACAGGCGGCGGTAGGAATCGAAGTCGGTGGGCAGCAGCACCGCCTCGGGCGCCAGCGCCGCCGCCTTCATCATGCCCATGGCGGAAAACACGCCGAGGGCGCGCGCCTCGTAGGTCGAGGTGGTGACCACGCCGCGTCCCACATAGTCGCGCAGCAGGGCGAATTGGCGTGTGCCGTCGGCCAGCTGGCGCGGCTGCGCGGCGGCGCTGCCGCCGATCACCACAGGCCGGCCACGCAGCTCGGGATAGCGCAACAGCTCCACCGACGCGTAGAACGCATCCATGTCGAGGTGGGCAATGCGGCGCGCGGCTGGCATGGTCAAAGGCGAAATTCGGACACTGTGAATGCATACAGTATATCAAGGATGTGGCCGATTGCACATTTGTGCAACAAGCGCCAGTTTTGCCGTCGACTCGGCGGCAAACAGAGTTACTATCGTAGCTCGCCCACGCCTCCCGGAGCAGCTATGACGCGTCTTCCCCTGCTGGCCGTATGCTCGTTTTGCGCCCTCGCTGTTCCCGCGCTGGGCCAGACCCAGGTATCGGTGATGGGTGTGATCGATGCGTATGTCGGCACGCTGCGCAACAGCGGCGACGCCGCGCGCCGCAACGTGGTCGGCAGCGGTGGCATGACGACGTCCTACTTCGGCTTCAAGGGCCGTGAAGACCTGGGCGGCGGCCTGCGCGCCGAGTTCGCGCTGACCGGTTCCTTCCTGGTCGATACCGGCGCCTCGGGACGCTTCGCGGGCGATCCCATGTTTTCGCGCGACGCCAATGTGGCCCTGGCCGGGCCGTTCGGCCGCCTGATGTTCGGCCGCGCCGCCGCGCCCAACTTCCTGTCCAATGTGCAGTTCAACCCCTTCGGCAATTCCTTCACGTTTTCGCCGTTGATGCTGCACTCCTACATTCCCTCCGGCCCGGTGGGCGCGCGCAACTGGACGCCCAGCAGCGCCGGCGACAGCGGCTGGAGCAATCAGGTCGCCTACACCACGCCGGAAGTGAATGGCCTGAAGGCCAGCGTGCATTTCCAGCCCGGCGAGCGCCAGGGCCTGGCGGGCATGAACAATATCGCAGCCAATGTCTTTTATGCGCGCGGACCGCTGGCCCTGACGGCCTTCGTGCACCGCGTGCGGGAGAGCAATCCGAACCAGGGCAATCCCATCATCGACGCCATGCGCGCACCCATCAACTACGCAGCCGTCGACAACCAGCGCGCCTATTTCGGCGGCATTGCCTACGACTTCACGGCCGTCAAGCTGTACGCCACGTTCCAGCGCACCTTCAACGATACACCCACCGGCCTGCACATGAACGACCGCGTCGCCAGCGTCGGCCTGAGTTCGCGCCAGGGACCGGGATCGGTGCTGTTCGGCTATGCCAATACGCGGCGCGAGGGCAGCCTGTTTGGGCCTGAACGCACACGCGCCACGGCCACCCTGGGCTATCTGTATCCAGCCTCGAAACGCAGCGAGCTGTATGTGCTGGCCATGACCGACCGGGTCAGCGGCAAGCCGCGCGAAACCAGTGCAGCAACCGGCATCCGTCACAGTTTTTAATACCCACCACTGCAAACGGGAGGTTTTGTGAACCTGTCCAATATGAAAATCGGCGCCCGCCTCGCAATCGGCTTCGCGCTGACCATCGTGATCATGCTGATCATGTCCTTCAGCGGGCTTACCAGCATCTACCATACCAGTTCGCTCACCGACCGCATCGTCAACGACCGCTACGTCAAGGTCACGCTGACTAACGATATGCGCAGCTATTCGAACCGCGGCGCGCAGTCGCTGCGCAACGCCATGCTGGCCCACGATAACGGCAGCTCGCGCAGCTTCCTCGACAGCATGGCCGAGGCCGAGCGTGTCGGCGCGGAGGCCGCCAACAAGCTGGAGAAAATCCTGGTGCGGCCGGAGGCCAAGAAGCTGTTCGCGGAGCAGCGCGCCGACTACGCCCTGTATGCGGAAAAACGCGACCAGGCGACCAAGCTGCATATGGACGGCAACCGCGATGGCGCCATCCAGTATCTGTTCAAGGAAGTGATTCCGGCGCAGACGGCGTATTTCCAGCGCCTGGACGCCATCCTCAAGTATCAAAGCCAGCTGATGACGGAAGACGGCCAGGCGGCGGCAGCGGCGGCCCATGACGCCACCGTCATGATGATCAGCATGCTGGTGCTGGCCACCCTGCTCTCGGCGGTCGGCGGCTATCTGATCACGCGCTCGGTGACGGTGCCGATCAACGAAGCGGTGGACCTGGCCGAAACCGTGGCGCGCGGCGATCTGAGCACGCATATTTCCGTCAACCGCAAGGATGAAACGGGCCGCCTGCTCAGCGCTCTGAAAGAGATGGTTGATGCCCTGACCCGCACCGTGGGCGCGGTACGCAACAGCAGCGACACCATCACCACCGCCTCGGCCGAAATCGCGGCCGGCAACCTGGACCTGTCCTCGCGCACCGAACAGCAGGCCTCCAGCCTGGAGGAAACCGCCTCCTCGATGGAAGAGCTGACCTCGACCGTCAAGCAGAATGCCGACAATGCGCGCCAGGCCAACCAGCTGGTGGTGTCCGCCGCCGAATTCGCCCAGCGCGGCGGCCAGGTGGTGGGCGAAGTGGTCAGCACCATGGGGTCGATCAAGGAAAGCTCCAGCAAGATCGTGGACATTATCGGCGTCATCGACGGCATCGCCTTCCAGACCAATATCCTGGCCTTGAACGCGGCAGTGGAAGCGGCGCGCGCCGGCGAACAGGGGCGCGGTTTCGCCGTCGTGGCGTCCGAGGTGCGCAACCTGGCGCAGCGCTCGGCCAGCGCCGCCAAGGAAATCAAGGCGCTGATCGACGACTCGGTGCAGAAGGTGGATGCGGGCGGCCGCCTGGTGGACGATGCCGGCGCCACCATGCAGCAGATCGTCAATTCGGTACAGCAGGTGGCCGACATCATGAACGAGATCACCATGGCCAGCCAGGAGCAAAGCCAGGGCATCGAACAAGTCAACGTCGCCATCACCGAGATGGACACCACCACCCAGCAGAACGCCGCCCTGGTGGAACAGGCGGCAGCGGCGGCAGGCAGCATGCAGGAACAGGCGGTGCGCCTGTCGGAAGCGGTAGCGGTCTTCCGCCTCAGCGACAGCCGCACCATCGCGCCCGTGCAGCGCGCCATGGACCGGCCGCTGATACGCCCCGCCGTCAAGCCGGTCAGCCTGCCCGGCCGCAGCGCGCGCCCGGCGGCCGCCAAACCCGCGCCAGCCAGGGATGCCGCCGCGGCGCCGGCGCGCGCGGCCGCAGCGGCCAAGCCGGCCAAGGCTCCCGCCAGCACGGCCAACGACGAATGGGAGGAGTTCTAAACGCCTCACTCCCAAGCCGCTAGCCCGGCGCGGAAGGCGGTGGTACACTGCGCGCAGCGTTTCGACCACCGACTTCCGTTACATGGGCTTGCGTTCCTTCCTCACCGGATTACTGGCTGCCAGCATCGCCTGCACCGCAGGCGCGGCCCCCGTTCTTTGCCCCGAACGCACGGTGGTCGGCATCAGCGATCTAGGCTATTCCTCCTACCAGCAGAACGGCGAATTGCGCGGCGCGGGCGTGGAAGTAATGCGCGAAGTCGGCCGCCGCACCCGCTGCAGCATGAAGTTCGCCTGGTTTCCGCGCAGCCGCCTGTTTGCCCAGCTGGAAAACGACCGTATCGACATGACCGTCAGCTCGGTGCGCTCGTCCGAGCGCGACCGCACCGGTCAGTTCGTCCCCTATGTCTACACCCAGTTCGAGCTGCTGCTGTCGACGCGGGTGGCGGGCAGTTTCACCAGCCTGAGCGACTTTGTCGAACGCAGCGATGCGCGCCTGAACGTGGTGCGCGGCATGGTCTACAGCGCCGACGTCGCCGCGCTGCTCGACAAGCTGGCGCAGGCGGGCCGCATCGAATACGTGCCCGACTTCGACGTGGTGTTCCGCAAGATCGCCGCCAGCCGCGCCGATGGCACGCTGGCGCCGCCGGTCATCTATATGTGGCATCTGGGCCGGCTCGGCATCGCCGCCCAGGTGCGCACGCTGACCGTGCCCGAATCGCCGCGCCAGCTGGCTGGCCTGTATCTATCCCAGCACAATCTCTCCTCCGATGTGCGCAATGCCTACGCCCAGACCATCCGCGCCATGCTGGAGGACGGCACCATCCTGCGCATCTACGAACGCAATATCGGCGCAGCCGCCACGCGCCGCCTGTATGCGGGCGGCATGCGCGAAATTGTCGATTTCTACGCGCGGCAGCAGTAAGCGCGCCGCTGGCCTTCAGCCCTGGTGGCGCGCCTTGAACCAGGCGGCGCTGGCCTCATCGGCCGGGAAGAAGGCTTCCAGCCGCAGCTCATGCACCGTCACATCATGCGGCGTGCCGAGCGTGGTGATGGTGGTGAACAGGTTCAGCTCCACACCGTCCTTGCGCAGCGTGACCGGCAGGAAGGGCAAGGCACGCCGGTCCAGGTTGGGCGCCTGCGCCGCCATGCCGATGCCGGGATAGGCGCCCAGCTCCGCCAGCAGCGCGCCCGCCTCGCTGCCGGGGCCATCGCTCATCGCCTCGCGCTGGATCCACAGCAGCTGGTCGGCGCAGACCTCTTCCCAGTTGACGATATGCTTGCGCATGGCATTCGGGTCCAGCATCAGCTTCAGAACGTTCACCGAACCGTCGCGCGGCATCGGTGCATGCGGCGGCATATCCAGCAGCCAGCGCACCATGGCGCCGGCCGGCTCGTTGCACATCACCAGATTCCACAGACGGTCCACCACCAGCGCCGGATAGGGCGCCTGCTGCGCCAGCATGAAATCCAGCGCCTGTTTCACCGCCTGCATTTCCGGATCGGACAGATTGCGCTCCTGATAGGCCGGCGCATAGCCGGCCGCCAGCAGCATCACATTGCGCTGGCGCAGCGGGATATCCAGCACCATGCCCAGCTTCAGGATCAGCTCCCGGCTCGGCTGCGAGCGTCCGCTCTCCAGAAAGCTGATATGGCGCTGCGAGATGCCGCTGTCGGTGGACAGGCGCAGCTGGCTGTAGCCGCGCTTGCCGCGCCAATAGCGCAGGGACGCCGGGAAATCGCTGAAGTACTGGTCCGGCACGCCGGATGCTGCGGTATTCATGCTCGCCTCGTTCAGATCGGATGGCACAATCTAGCGTGTATCGGCGCTCGACTCAAGCGGCTCATGCCACGCTGTTCAAAAAGCCGGTGACGCGGCTCAAGCGCCCATCGGCAGCGACCACAGCGACATCGGTGCCATGGGCCACCTGCTGGCCTTCCGGGCCGTTCAACGCCCAGGAAAAACGCACCACATCGTTATGTCCATCCGGCGTGCCCGAGAGCGCAAAGCGGTGGCCGGGGAAATGGCCTTGCGCCCCGGCGATCAGCGCATCGATGCCGGCGTGGCCAGCGCCTTTCATCATCGGATCGGCATAATCCGCATCCAGCGTAAAGGTGGACGCCACTTTACTGCGGCGCGCGACGGCATCGCGCTCATTCCAGACAGCCAGGTACTGCTCAGCGATTTCAAAAGCCTTGTTCATGATGATCTCCGGTTGGTTAATGTCGCAATCGACAGAAACCATTCTCCGGAAAAAGCCGTATGACAGCGATTACCTCCCAGGTAATCATCGCCATCTGATCTACATCAACAAATGTCCGACCCTGGTGTCAGGCACCGGAGTAGGACATTCTTTGATTTAGATCAGCAAATGTCCGACCTTGGTGCCTGACACCAGGGTTGGACATTTTTAGATTTAGATCAAAGGGTGGTGGGGTTTGGGGTCTGCAGACTGAGGTGCGCCGTGCCGTGGTCTTTGCCGTCGAGCTGGGTCAGGGCTTGTAGGAAGGTAGCGGCGGAATGGTCCGCGCAGCGGACTTTGAACTGCCGGGGCGGCACGCGGCCTTTGTCTTCTTCGGCCAGGAGCGTGGCTTCGATGCTCAGCTGATTGGGCGCAACATGGCTGAATGCCAGGTTCGCGGCGCCGCCGGCAAAGTCGGCCCCGAAGTGGCCGAGCTGGCTGGCCAGTGCCGCGCCTTGGTGCACGATTTTGCCCAGGGTGTGGGCAAAGCACGGCAGGGTATCGTCATCGCCCCAGAGCGTCACCTCGTGCCGCTGGCCATCCAGCACAAGGATGACCGTCAGCAGCACGTCCTCGTTCTTCGACTTGGCAACACTCAGGTAATTGTTCATGGCGCATTGACCAGGATGGCGCGGAAGTCGTTGACATTGGTGCGGGTGGGACCGCTCACCAGCAGGTCGCCCAGCGCGGCGAAGAAACGGTAGCCGTCATTGTCGGCCAGCAGGGCGGCGGGATCGAGGCCGAGCGCCAAGGCGCGCGCCAGGGTGTCGGGCGCAAGCAGGGCACCGGCATTGTCTTCGGTGCCGTCGATGCCGTCCGTGTCGCAGGCGATGGCGTGCACGCCGGGCAGTCCTTTCAGCGCAATCGCCAGCGCCAGCAGGAATTCGGCATTGCGCCCGCCCCGGCCTTGGCCGCGCACGGTGACGCTGGTTTCGCCGCCGGACAGGATGACGCAGGGCGGCGCGATCGGCTGGCCGTGCTGCCGCGCCTGGCGCGCCAGGCTGGCGTGGACGATGGCCACGTCGCGCGCCTCGCCTTCCATGCTGTTGCTGAGGATGAGCGGCGCATAGCCTGCCGCGCGCGCCGTCTGCGCCGCCGCTTCCAACGCCTGCTGGGCGGTGGCGATCACCACGGCGCCATGGCCGGCCAGGCGCGCATCGCCGGGTTTGGGCGTTTCCTGGGACGGGTCGCCGAGCAGGGCTTGCACGGCGGGCGAGATCGGGATCGCGTATTTCTGCAGGATGCGCAGCGCATCGGCCGCCGTGCTGGCGTCGGCCAAGGTGGGGCCGGAAGCCACCACGGCGGGATCGTCGCCCGGCACGTCGGACAGCACCAGGGTGAACACGCGCGCCGGCGCACAGGCCAGCGCCAGCCGCCCGCCCTTGATGGCCGACAGGTGTTTGCGCACGCAGTTCATCTCGTCGATGGGCGCGCCGCATTTCAGCAAGGCGCGGTGCACCTCGCGCTTCTCCTGCACGCTCAGGCCGGGCGCGGGCAGCGACAACAGGGCCGAGCCACCGCCCGACATCAGGCATAGCACCAGATCGTCCGCCGTCAGGCCGCGCACCAGATCCAGCATGCGCAGGGCGGCGGCGTGGGCCGCATCGTCCGGCACCGGATGGCCCGCTTCCACCACGTCGATCCGGCGCGTCGGCGCGCCATGGCCGTAGCGCGTGACGACCAGGCCGCTGAGCGCACCCGGCCAATGCTGCTCCACGCCCTGGGCCATGCGCGCCGCCGCCTTGCCCGCGCCGATGACGATGGTACGGCCCTTGGGCGCGGGCGGCAGATGGCCGGCGATGATATGCAAGGGGTCGACCGCCTGCACCGCCGCCTCGAACAGCCGCTGCAGCAGCGCGCGTTCGCCGCCCGCCGTGGCGTGGTGTGCGCTGGTCATCGCATTTCTCCGCTCGACGTGGTGGACAGCAGCACCAGCACGCCGCCCAGCAGCAGGCTCACGGCCAGCATCAGCATGCCGTTGGCGGTGCTGGTGGTGGCGTCCTTGATGACGCCCACCAGATAGGGACTGAGGAAACCGGCCAGATTGCCGATCGAATTGATCATCGCAATCCCGGCGGCGGCGGCCGTGCCGCCCAGCATGGCCGTGGGCAGGCTCCAGAAAATCGGAAAGGTGCTCAGAATGCCGGCCGTGGCCAGGCTCAGCGCCGCCATCGCCAGCGCCGTGTGGTGGCCGTAATGGACCGATGCCAGCAAGCCCGCCGCGCCGGCGAAGGCGGCCAGCGCCGCATGCCAGCGCCGCTCGCCCGTGCGGTCGGAATGGCGCGCCGCCACGATCATCACCAGCGCCGCCACGGCATACGGAATCGCCGTCAGCAGGCCGATCTCGAACACATCGCTGACGCCGGTATTGCGGATCAGCTGCGGCAGCCAGAAGCCCACCCCATACAGCCCCATCACGAACAGGAAGTAGATCAGCGCCAGCAGCCAGACCCGCGCGCTGGACAGCACTGCCAGCAGCGGCATCTGTTCGCGCCGTCCGTCGTCGGCCGCCAGCGCAGCCAGCACGGCGGCTTTGTCCGCGTCCGACAGCCAGCGCGCCGCCGCCGGGCCATCGTCCAGATAGACCAGCGTCCACAAGCCCAGCACAATGGCGGGCAGGGCTTCCAGCAAGAACAGCCACTGCCAGCCATGCAGGCCGCCCGCACCGGCCAAGGCTTGCATGATCCAGCCCGACAATGGCCCACCGAGCACACCGGCCACCGCCACCCCGCTCATGAACAGGGCCACAATGCGGGCGCGGCGGCGCGCGGGATACCAGTAGGTCAGATACAGGATGATGCCGGGGAAGAAGCCCGCTTCCGCCACGCCCAGCAGAAAGCGCAGCAGGTAAAAGCTGGCCGGCCCGGCGGCGAACATGGTGGCGGCCGACACCAGGCCCCAGCTGAGCATGATGCGCGCGATCCAGCGCCGCGCACCGACGCGGGCCAACAGCAGATTGGACGGCAGCTCGAACAGAAAGTAACCGAGGAAGAAAATGCCCGCGCCCAGGCCGTACACGGTATCCGACAGCGCCAGATCGGCCTGCATCTGCAATTTGGCGAAGCCGACGTTTACGCGGTCGAGATAGGCCACCACGTAGCACAGGAACAGGAACGGCACCAGGCGCCGCCCGATGCGGCCGTACAGCGCGTCGTCCTGCGGCGTCTCCCCGGAATTGTTTCCCATCTGTATCACTTTCCTATTTTTCAATGTATTATCATTGCACAAAAAATAACCCAAGGGAGTCGCAGTGAAGATAGTGAAAGCAAGTACCCTCGCCCCCGCCCTGGCCTCGGCCTGTGCCATTATGGCAGCCCCGGCCCTGGCGCTCGACGCCCCGGTCGCGGCCAAGCGCGCCTGGCAGGAAACCCGCCACGGCGAAGTCGTAACGGACGATTATTACTGGCTGCGCGAAAAAAGCACGCCCGCCGTCATCGACTATCTGAAAGCGGAAAACGCCTATACCGAGGCGATGACCGCCAATCTCAAGCCGCTGGCCGACAAGGTCTTCGCCGAGATGAAGGGCCGCATGCAGGAAGCTGAGCAGAGCGCGCCGCTGCGCAGCAAAGGCTATTACTACTACTCGCGCATCGAAGCGGGCCAGCAGTACCGCTCCAACTACCGCCGCCGCGCCGGCGCCGACCATGCCTATGACCCGAAGGCGCCGGAAGAGCTGCTGCTCGACAACAACAAACTGGCCAAGGGCAAGAAATTCTTTGCGGTGGAAGGCTTTGCCGTCAGCCCCGACTCGCGCCTGCTGGCTTACACCACCGACACCACCGGCTTTCGCCAATACCAGCTGCATATCAAGGACCTGAAAACCGGCAAGCTGCTCAGCACCACCATGCCGCGCGTCACCTCGCTGGCCTGGGCCAGCGACAACAAGACCCTGTTCGTGGTGCAGGAAGACGCCACCACCAAACGCTCGGACCGCCTGTTCCGCCTGCCGCTGGGCGGTAAGCCGACCCAGCTCCGCCATGAAGCGGACGAGCTGTACAACATTGGCATCGAGACGAGTTCGGATGGCAAGTATCTGCTGCTCGGCGCGCACAGCACGGACACCAATGAAACGCGCCTGTTGCCGGCCGACCAGCCCAAGGGCGAGTTCAAGGTACTGCTGCCGCGCGAAAAAGGCCACCGCTATTTCGCCGACATGCGCGACGGCCAGGCCTACCTGATGACGAATAAGGAGGCGAAGAACTTCCGCATCGTGAGCGCGCCGCTGGCCACGCCACAGCCACAGCATTGGACCGAAGTGGTGGCGCACGACAAGGATGTGCTGCTGCAGGGCTTCTCGCTGTACCAGAACTTCCTGGTGGTGCAGGAAAAGAGCCGCGCCCTGCCGCGCACCCGCATCTATGATTTCGCCGCGCGCGACTGGAAAACCGTGCAGTTCCCGGACGAGGTCTACGCCGCCGCCACCCTGGGCTCCGCGCCAGGCAGCGTCCCGCCCGACTTCAATTCGCGCGAACTGGTGCTCCGCTATGAATCGCCGGTGGCCCCGCCCACCCTGCTGGGCATCGACATGGCCAGCGGTCAGCGCCGCGAAATCTGGCGCAAGGTCGTGCCGGGCTATGAGGCCGGCAAATACGAAACCCGCATGCTGTGGGCCACCGCGCGCGACGGCGTGCAGGTACCGCTGTGGACACTGGCCAAAAAAGGCGTGGCGCGCGACGGCAAGGCGCCGCTGCTGCTGTATGCCTACGGTTCCTACGGCATGGGCATGAACGCCACCTTCTCGGCCCGCAACCTGAGCCTGGTCGACCGCGGCGCCGTGTATGTGATGGCCTATATCCGCGGCGGCAACGAGCTGGGCGAAGCCTGGCACGACGACGGCATGCTGATGAAGAAGAAAAACACCTTCACCGACTTCATCGACGTGGCCGACTACCTGGTCAAGGAAAAATGGACCAGCCCGGACCGCCTGATCGCCGAAGGCGGCAGCGCCGGCGGCCTGCTGATGGGCGCGGTGACCAATATGCGTCCCGAGCTGTTCCGCGGCGTGCACGCGGCCGTGCCCTTCGTCGACGTGATGAACACCATGATGGATGCGTCCCTGCCGCTGACCACCGGCGAATATCTGGAATGGGGCAATCCGAACGAAAAGGCGGCCTACGACTATATGCGCAGCTACTCGCCGTACGACAATATCGAGCGCAAGGCGTATCCGGCCATGCTGGTGACGACCGGCCTGAACGACAGCCAGGTGATGTACTGGGAACCGGCCAAGTATGTGGCCAAGCTGCGCGCCCACAAGACCGACCAGCAGCCCCTGCTGCTGAAAGTGAATATGGGCGCGGGCCACGGCGGCGCGTCGGGCCGCTACGATGCGCTGCACGAGCAGGCTTTCCAGCGCGCCTGGATGCTGTCGCTGTGGGGCATCACCGAGTAAGCGCGGAAGCGAAAAACAGGGTTTTCAAAGAAATTGAAATATTTTTGAGAAAACCCTTGCGGAACAGCGAAACGCCGCATTACAATACGGCCTCTTCTGAACGTTGTGACAAACGTTTGAAAGTTTCGAAGCAGGATGAAGGGCGCTTAGCTCAGTTGGTAGAGCGGATCCCTTACAAGGATTAGGTCGGGAGTTCGAGCCTCTCAGCGCCCACCAGCAACGAAATGGAAATGAAGAATTGGAGCGGTAGTTCAGTTGGTTAGAATACCGGCCTGTCACGCCGGGGGTCGCGGGTTCGAGCCCCGTCCGCTCCGCCAATATTCCGCAAGAAGCCCGGTTCGCCGGGCTTCTTGCATTTCCGCCGCCGTTTTCATCTGCGGCACTGTGGCACGCCTCCGCAATATTTCCGTTTTTTCATTTTGGTCTAAGACTTGGCCCGCAGACTCGCTGCGATGACTCCTCCTCGCCAGCCCTGCCATCCCTATCTGCGCTTGCGCTACCGTATGGCGCGCCACGCCCTGCTGCAGTTTCTCGCCAGCCTGAAAAATTCGCTGGAAATCCTGCTCTTCTGTTTCATGCCCGTGCTGCTGGGCCTGTTCGCCATGATTGCGCTGCCGCTGATGGCGGCCATGACCCTGGCCTGGCCCTATGCTGCGGCCACGCTGGCGGCCCAGGCGCTGCTGGTGGCCATGCCGGTCATCCTGCTGCGCCGGCGCCTGCATCCCGCCGCCTGCACGGCCTGGGCGCGCGCGCTGCCGATCCCGACCGCGTTGGCCTGGACCGCCGATGCGCTGGTGGCGGGTTTGCTGGTGGGGCCGCTGGCGGCCGTGTATGCGGTGTCGATGGGCATCTGGCTGTATCAATGGCCGCTGTGGCTGCGCCCCATCGCCGGACAGGCCGTCGCGGCGACGGTGCTGTCGCTGCTGCTGGGATGGCTGCTCGCCACCGTGGTGCTGGCGCAGCGCCGCCAACCTCTTTTGCCTAGCCGCGCGGCAGGATTGGCCGTGGATGGCCAGCTTCCTGCCGACACCGGCGTCCAATATGCGCTGGCTGAAACGGCGAATGCCCAGGCTGCCGATCCGGCGCTGGCGGCGGCGGCGCCGGACCGGGCCAGCGCGCGGCAAGCCCGTTATGCGCCATCGACGCTCCGTCCCTTTTATCTGGCGCTGTGGCACCGCCTGTTCTGGCTGCCCTGCTGGCGCGCCGACAATGCAGCCGGCGTGCAGCAAACCATCCTGCTGCTGGCGGCGCTGGCCGGGGTCGTGCTGTGGGTGTGGCATCCCGCCGCCCTCATCCCCACTGCGCTGTGGGGCGCGTATGCCAGCCTGATGCTGATCCTGCTTACCGACCGCGGCGACAAGGCCGTGCGCGAGCAAAGCGCCCTACTGCATCCGGTGCTGGCCAGCTGGCCTTTGGCGGCGCGGCCCCTGCTGCTGGGCGCGCGCGCCTTCAGCCTGCTGCCTGCGCTGCTGGTACTAGCTACCTTCGCGCTGCTCATGGCGCGCGTCCCGCAGCAGGCCTACAAGCCGCAGCTTGTCCAAGGCTGGCTGCTCGCTGCGCTGGCCGCCAGCAGCGCCATCGTCGGCCTGAACCTCAGCCCGCGCGGACGGGTGGTGCTGGTCGCCCTGTCCGCCCTGATTCTCACCGCCATTGGAAGCGAAGTATGGAAATGAATACCGTGCTGGAAATCAGCAGCCTCAATTACGAATTCAGCACCCGCGTCCTGTTCCGCAATCTGAACCTGAAGCTGGGCGCCGGCATCACCTGGCTGCGCGGCCAAAACGGCGCCGGCAAAACCACCCTGCTCAAACTGGCGGCCGGCGCCATGGCGCCGCACGGCGGCAGCATCCGCCTGCACCAGGAAGGCCAAAGCGCCGCCCTCGACTGCGCCGCCACGCCGCTCGCCTACCGCCGGCAAAGCCACTTCTGCGGCGGCGACACGCCCCAGCTGCCCTGGCTCACCGTGCGCGAAATGCTCGACCTGCACCTCGCCCTCTATCCCGCCGCCGACGCGCAACTGCTCAACCAGCAACTGCAGGCGCTGCGCCTGCAATCCACGCTGGAGCAGCCGGTCACCACGCTATCGCTCGGTCAGCACAAGAAGATGCAGCTCGCGCTGGCCCTCACCCTGCCCGTGCGCCTGCTGCTGATTGACGAGCCCTTCAACGGCCTCGATGCCGAAGCCGTCGCGTATCTGCAAGCCCAGCTCGCCGACCCAGTACGCCTGAGCCGCCAATGCATCATCCTCACCAGCCACGTCGAACCGGCGATTCCCCTGACCCGCACCCTCCACCTCTAGCCGCCTTTGATCTACCGCAAACAATGTCTACCCCTGGTGTCAGGCGGGGCCGCCGAGGCACCAGGGGTAGACATTCTTTGATCTAAAACAAAAAATGTCCCACCGTGGTGCCTGACACCAGGGTGGGACATTGTTTGATTTGGCGCAAAGGCCGGGGAACTTCTTAGGCGGCGTGGACGTCGTCGCTGCTGCGGATCAGGTGGTCGAAGGCGGCCAGGGAGGCTTTGGCGCCTTCGCCGACGGCAATCACGATCTGCTTGTACGGCACCGTCGTCACGTCGCCGGCGGCAAACACGCCGGGCACGGAAGTCTGGCCGCGGGCGTCGACCACGATTTCACCATGGCGCGACAGTTCCATCGTGCCTTTCAGCCATTCGGTATTCGGCACCAGACCGATCTGCACGAACACGCCTTCCAGTTCGACCTTGTGCGAGTCGCCACTATTGCGGTCGGTGTAGCTCAGGGCGTTGACCTTTTTGCCGTCGCCGTGGATCTCGGTGGTTTGGGCCGAGACGATCACGTTCACGTTTTTCAAAGAGTGCAGCTTGCGCTGCAGCACGGCATCGGCGCGCAGTTCGGCGCCGAATTCGATCAGCGTCACGTGTTCCACCAGGCCGGCCAGGTCGATCGCCGCTTCCACGCCGGAGTTGCCGCCGCCGATCACGGCCACGCGCTTGCCCTTGAACAGGGGGCCGTCGCAGTGCGGGCAGTAGGCCACGCCATGGTTGCGGTATTCCTTCTCGCCCGGCACATTGATTTCGCGCCAGCGCGCGCCGGTGGAAATGATCACCGATTTGCCTTTCAGCACCGCACCGCTGGCGGTGTGGATTTCGCTGACCTTGCCCGGCACCAGTTTCACGGCGCGCTGGGTGTTCATGATGTCGACTTCGTAATCCTTGACGTGCTGTTCCAGGGCCACGGCGAATTTCGGGCCGTCGGTTTCTTTCACCGAGACGAAGTTTTCGATGGCCAGGGTGTCCAGCACCTGGCCGCCGAAGCGGTCGGCCACGACGCCGGTCTTGATGCCTTTGCGGGCGGCGTAGATGGCCGCGGCCGCGCCGGCAGGACCGCCGCCGACGATCAGCACATCGAACACATCTTTCTTGTTCAGCTCAGCGGCCTGGCGCTCGCCAGCGCCGGTGTCGAGCTTGGACAGGATCTCTTCCACGCTGCTGCGGCCCTGGCCGAAGTGTTCGCCGTTCAGGAACATCATCGGCACGGCCATGATCTGGCGCGCTTCCACTTCCTGCGGGAAGACGCCGCCGTCGATGGTGGTCACTTTGATGCGCGGATTGATCACCGACATGGTATTGAGCGCCTGCACCACTTCCGGGCAGTTATGGCAGCTCAGCGAGATATACGTCTCGAAGTTGTAGTCGCCGTCGAGGTTGCGGATCTGTTCGATCACGGCCGCGTCCAGCTTGATGGTGTGGCCGCCCACTTGCAGCAGGGCCAGCACCAGGGAGGTGAATTCATGGCCCATCGGGATGCCGGCGAAGGTCACGCCGATATCGCTGCCAGGGCGGTTGATCGAGAACGCGGGCTTGCGGCTATGCGCTTCCGGGCGTTCGACCACGGTAATCTTGTCGCTCAGGGACTGGATGTCCTGCAGCAGACCTTGCAATTCCTGCGATTTGGCGGAGCCGTCGAGCGATGCAACGATCTCAATCGGCTGCACCACCTTTTCCAAATAGGCTTTCAACTGGGTTTTGAGATTGGCATCCAACATGACGTTTTCCTTTATTCGGGTTCTACTTGATACCGGCCGGGGGCGGACAGCCCCGCCGGCCGGTATGCGGGGCTTGCTAAAGCTTAGATCTTGCCGACCAGGTCCAGGGACGGGGTCAGGGTGGCGGCGCCTTCGGTCCACTTGGCTGGGCACACTTCGCCTGGGTGGGAAGCCACGTACTGGGCGGCTTTCACTTTGCGCAGCAGCTCGGAAGCGTCGCGGCCGATGCCGTTGTCGTGCACTTCCAGCACTTTGATGAAGCCTTCCGGATTGATCACGAAGGTGCCGCGCAGGGCCAGGCCTTCTTCTTCGATCATCACTTGGAAGTTGCGCGACAGCAGGCCGGTTGGGTCGCCGATCAGGGCGTATTGCACTTTCTTGATGGCGTCGGAGGTGTCGTGCCAGGCTTTGTGGGCGAAGTGGGTGTCGGTCGAGATGCCGTACACGTCCACGCCCAGTTTGGCGAATTCAGCGTGGTGGTCCGCCAGGTCTTCCAGTTCGGTTGGGCAGACGAAAGTGAAGTCGGCTGGGTAGAACACGAAGACCGACCATTTGCCTTTCAGGGATTCTTCGGTGAGGTCAACGAACTTGCCGTTGTGGTAAGCGGTGGCTTTGAACGGTTTGACTTGGGTGTTAATCAGGGACATTGTGGTTTCCTCGTGAAGGGTTGTGAATCAATGAGTTGCCAGTCTAAGGCTTTCGAGGCTATTTGAAAAATTGATTGTTCCAATAAACTCAATTGAGTTTAACTATCGCAATACATAGCCAGCGCGTATTATCGCCGTTTGGCGGCGATCGGGTTGCCGGCCTGTCAGGGTTGATAGTTTGCTCAGGGGCCAGGGGGAGGCGCCAAGTCCAACTGCAAAGCAGTGAGAAAATCACTCAATTGCTCGGATAAGGGGAAATCGGGGGAGAACTCGCCCAGGCGCTGGCAACGATATAGCTCAGTCCTCACGTCCAGTACTTCGGCGGCATAGTTGCCGCTTTCCCAGCACACGAGAGAGGCCAGGGCCGCAGGCGTATCCAGTTCAAGCCGCATTGCCGGATTGGCCGAGGGAGGGCAAACGTTCAATCCTGCCTGCACCCCCTGGGGCAAGGTCGCCAACAGCGCCGTTGCCCAAGCGTGAAACCTATTTAGCATTCTTAACTCCTTCGCTGGCTCAAGCCTGGGATTTGAGCAGAGTGTCGAAGTCGGCGGCGGGCAGGGGGCGGGCGAACAGATAGCCTTGGCCGTAGTCGCAGCCGGCGGCGGCCAGCAGGTCGCGCTGTTCGGCCGTTTCCACGCCCTCGGCGATCACCATCAGGTCGAGCTTGTGGGCCATGACGATGATAGCATCGGACAACGCCATATCGCTCGATTCGGGCGCCAGGTTGCGCGTGAAGCTGCGGTCGATCTTCAGGTAGTCGATGTCGAATTTCTTCAAGTAGGACAGCGAGGAATAGCCGGTGCCGAAATCGTCCAGCGCGACCTGGATGCCGGCGTCACGCAACTGCAGCAGCTTGTCGGTGACGGTGCTGCTGGCGTCGAGCAGCAAGCCTTCGGTGATTTCGACCACCAGGGACTGGCCCGGCAGGCCCAGCTGCTGCAGGGTGCGCAGCCAGTTGGCGTAGCTGGCGCCTTCGCGCTGGAATTCGAGCGGCGACTGGTTGATGCTGACCTGGAAGTCGGGATGCACTTCGCGCCGCCAGTGCTGCACCCAGCGCGCCGATTCGTGGAACACCCATTCGCCGATCGCCACCACCAGGCCGCTCGCTTCGGCCAGCGGGATGAATTCCAGCGGACTCACGAGTCCGCGCTGCGGATGCTCCCAGCGGATCAGCGCTTCAGCCTTGTGGATGCGGCCCGTGGCCAGGTGCACGATGGGCTGGAAGTAGAGCTTGAACTGGTTGCCTTTGAGCGCGCCGCGCAAGTCGTTGGTCAGGCGCATGCGGTTCAGGGCCGCCACCTGCAGCGCCGGCGTGAAATAGCTGAAACGGTTGCGGCCCGCGCCCTTGGCGGCGTACATGGCCTGGTCGGCGTGCTTGAGCAAGTCGTCCACGCTGGCCGCGTCGTCCGGGTACAGCGTGATGCCGATGCTGGCCGAGACGAAGGCTTGCTCCTGCCCCAGCGGGAAGGGCGCCAGCAGGCTGTCGATGATGTTCTGGGCGATGCTGTCGACGCGCTCCACATCGTGCAGCTCGGGCACGATGACGGTGAATTCGTCGCCGCCCAGGCGGGCCACGGTGTCGGACTGGCGCACGCAGGCGCTGATGCGGCGCGCGGCGTCGATCAGCAGCACATCGCCCTGGTGGTGGCCGAGCGTGTCGTTGACTTCCTTGAAGTGGTCGAGGTCGATGAACAGGATGGCGATGCGGGTACCGTCGCGCCGGCTCTTCAGGATGTCGTGCTGCAGGCGGTCGAGGAACATGCGCCGGTTGGGCAGCTGGGTCAGGGTGTCGAAATTGGCCTGCTGCCAGATCAGGGCTTCGGTTTCCTTTTTCTCGGTCACGTCCTCGATCATGCATAGGTGGTGCGGGTGGCTCTCGGTCTCGATGGCATTGATCGAGGCATCGACCCAGACCACGCCGCCGTCGGGCCGCAGCATGCGCTTGGTGAGTTTGAAGCCGGTCAGCTGCTGGGCATTGAGCTGGGCCATCTTCTCCTGCTCGGGCGCGACATCGTCGGGATGGCTGATGTCCATCCAGCGGCTGGCCTTCATTTCCATCGGCGTGCGGCCGGCGATTTCGAGGAAGCGCGGATTGACGTCGCGGAACTGGCCGCTGACCGAATCGATCAGGGCGATGCCCATGGGCGCCGCCTCGAACATGGTGCGGAAACGCTGCTCGCCCTTGCGGATGGCCTCGTCGGTGCGGCTGCGCTCGCGCGCCAGCAGCGTGAAGTGCACGCCAGCGCCGAGCACCAGCAAGGTGGCCGCCGCGCCCAGCACCCGGTACAGCCAGACCAGGTTGGCGCCGCTTTCCATGTTGTACAGGAAGCCGTCGAAGGCGGCGCCCTTGGGCAGCATGCCCTGCTCGGCGTAGATGTCGGCGATGTGCTGCCAGCGCTCCGGGTTCATATAGCCGATTTCCACCAGCACCGGCTGCACCAGCGGCACCATCTGGCGCGCCTCGTACAGCAGGTGCAGGCGGTCGTGGCGGCGCGAGTATTTGTTCAGGATCAGGTCGGCGATTTCTTCCTGGTGGCTCATGGCGTACTGCCAGCCGCGCATGCTGGCGGCGCGGAAGGCTTTCACGCGTTCCGGATTGGCATTGAGCTCCTGCTCGCTGGTAAACAGATTGTCGCCGTAAAAATCGATGCCGGCCGAGCGCGGGCTGAAGACCTCGTAGGGGAAGCCGGCGCGGTCCAGGTAATCGGGTTCATTGGTGACGAAGACGGCCATGGCGTCGGTGCGCCCGACGATCAGGTCGTTGGGATCGAAGCTATGCTCGAGGCGCACGATATCGGCGGTATTCACGCCCTCCTTCTTCAGATAGGCCATCAGCTCGTCGATCTGCGGCTGGGTGTCTTGCAGCGAGCCGATCATGACGCGCTTGCCGGCGATGCGGCGGATATCGTTGCCCGGCCCTTCCTGGCGCATGGCCAGCGCATAGGGCGAGTGCTGGAACACCACGGCCAGCGCGACCAGCGGCTTGCCGGACAGGCGCGACAGCAGCAAGCCGCTATCGCCCACGCCGTACTGGGCCTTGCCCGACAAGACAGCCTTTTCCGGCTCCAGCCCGCCATGGCCTTCGACCAGCTGCACGTCCAGGCCAGCCTCGCGGTAATAGCCTTTTTCCAGCGCGGCGTAATAGCCGGCGAACTGGAACTGGTGGGTGTGCTTGAGCTGGAGTACGACTTTCTGCTGGGCTTGCGCGAGGCTGGTCAGCAGGCACAGCACAAGGACGGCGCAGACAAAAGCAAAACGGCCAGCAAGGCTGGCACGCGGCGGGAAAGGGAGTCGGAGGGGGCTTGCGTGCACTGAATTTTCCGGAGACGGGGTTAAACGGAACAGCAGCCTCAGCAGATTGTATCCGCTTTGGCGGCTGGCACGCTGTCTTCGTTTCCGGTCCCGCGGGCGGCGGGGCATGCCGCCCACCGCCCGCAGGCCTGCGCTCAGGGCAGGATCTGGGTCGGCGTGACCAGGTTCAGGTTATTGCCGTTGCCGAGCTGGCCCTGCTTATTGGTGCCCCAGGCCCAGACCGAGCCATCGTTGCGCAGAGCCAGGGAATGCTGGCCGCCGGCGGCCACCGCCGTCCAGGTGGTGGCGCTCGATACCTGCTGCGGCGCGCTGTAATCGTTGACGGTGCCGTCACCGAGCTGGCTCTCGCTGTTCGCGCCCCAGGTCCACAGGGTGTTGTTGGTCCGCACGGCCAGCGAATGGTTGTTGCCGGCGGCAATGGTGGCCCAGTCATTGTCGCTGCCGATCTGCACCGGCGCCGAAGCGTTGCTGCCGCCGCCGTTGCCCAGCTGGCCGTTGCCGTTGCCGCCCCAGCCCCACAGCGTGGCGTCGGAACGCATGGCCAGGGTATGGCTGGCGCCGGCCGCCACATTGATCCATTTCAGGGTGCCGACCTGGGTCGGCACCAGCACGTCGACCGTGCCGCCGTTGCCGACCTGGCCCGAGGCATTGCCGCCCCAGGCATACAGGCTGCCGTAGTTGGTGCCGCCGGTCGAACCGGCGCCGGTGCCGGTGCCGGTCGCATCGGCACGGATGCCCACCGTATGGGTGGCGCCGGCCGCCACCATGCGCCAGAACAGCGCGCCGATCTTGGTCGGCACCAGACGGTCGACCACGGTGCCGTCGCCCAACTGGCCGTTCGCGTTGCGGCCCCAGCCGTACAGCACATTGCCCTTGTTGATGGCGAAGCTATGCGATTTGCCGGCCGCGATGAAGACCCAGTCGGTGGCGGTGCCGATCTGCACCGGTTCCATGGCGTTATTGGTATTGCCGGTGCCAAGCTGGCCGTTCTGGTTGAAGCCCCAGGCCCACAGCGTGCCGTTTTCGCGGATCGCCAGGGTGTGGAACTCGCCCGTCACCACCATGCGCCACGGCAGGCCGGTATTGTTTTTCACCAGGCCCGGCGTGTTGCGGTCGATCTGGCTGCCGTCGCCCAGCTGGCCCCAGTTGTTCGCGCCCCAGCCCTGCAGATTGCCATCGGCCTTGCGCACCAGGGTCTGGTTGCCGCCGGCCACCAGGCCGGAATATGGCAGCTTGACGTTGAAATTGGTGCTGCCCGTGACCGTTCCCACGGTCGCCGTCACAGTCTCGCTGCCCACGGCCTTGCCACGCAGATTGCCATTGCTGAAGACCTCGGCCACGCTGCTGCCCTTCAAGGTCCAGGTGATGCCGCTGGTGATGGCAGCGGTCTTGCCGTCGGAATAGCTGCCGGTGGCCGTCAAGGCCTGGGTCTGGCCCACGGCGATGGTGAAGTTGGCCGGCGTGATGACGATCGAGGTCAGCGTCGCGCCGCTGGGCGTGGACGGCGTGGAACTGCCGCCGCCACCGCCGCCGCAGGCGGCCAGCAGTGCCAGGACGGGCACCAGGAAGAGGGATTTGAACTTGGGCATGGTAGTCATAGGAATCCGGAATGAATGAGAGCAGCTTGCCGCCTAGTGTAAGGCGGGAACGGGCTGCGCCGTCGCGCGAGCAGGCCGGCATTTGCCTTGCTATTGTGCGGAATGGCGATCATACAACGTTGCCAACCAGAAATCCAATGCCAAAGGGGAGCCGCAGCTCCCCTTTCGCGTTCCTTTTTCGCCTGACGCCTATTTGCGGCCGCCGCGCGCCGGCTTGGCGCCGCCGCCCGCTTTGGCCGGGGCTGCCTTGGGCTTGACCTTGATGGTGTCGAGGATCGAGGCGCGCACCTTGGTCTCGATGGTGGCGCGCGCCGTCAGCGAACCGGTCAGGGCATTGGCGCGCTGGCCGCCGCGGCCAGCGGCCGCCGAGGCCGCGCCCGGACCACGGCCGGCGCCGCGCGGCGCTGCCGCCGCCGGCCCCTGGCCGGGCGCAGAACGCGGCTTGGCGCCCGGCGCCAGGGTCGGCATGGCGCGCTTGCCTTCCGGCGCCGCCTTCAGGTTTTCCTCGCCCGCCGTCCAGGCCGGGATCAGGTGGCGCTCACCATTGCCGATCAGGTCGGCGCGCCCCATACGCTGCAGGGTTTCGCGCAGGATCGGCCAGTTCTCCGGATCGTAATAGCGCAGGAAAGCCTTGTGCGCCTTGCGCACCTTGCCGCTGCGCGCCGTTTCCACCACTTCCGAATCGGCCGTCACCTTGTGCAGCGGGTTCTTGCGCGAGTGGTACATGGTGGTCGCCATCGCCATCGGCGTCGGCATGAAGGCTTGCACCTGGTCCAGGCGGAAGTTGTTCTTCTTCAGCCACAGCGCCAGGTTCAGCATGTCCTCGTCGGTGGCGCCGGGGTGGGCCGCGATGAAGTAAGGAATCAGGTACTGCTTCTTGCCCGCTTCCAGCGAATACTTCTCGAACATGGCCTTGAACTCGTCGTAAGCGCCGATGCCGGGCTTCATCATCTTGTTCAGCACATTCGGCTCGGTATGCTCGGGCGCGATCTTCAAGAGGCCGCCGACGTGGTGGGTCACCAGCTCTTTCACGTACTCGGGCGAACGTACCGCGAGGTCGTAGCGCAGGCCGGAGCCGATCAGGATCTTCTTCACGCCGGGGATCGCGCGCGCCTTGCGGTAGAGCGAGATCAGCTTGCTGTGGTCGGTGCCCAGGTTGACGCAGATGGAAGGATAGACGCAGGACAGGCGGCGGCAGGTTTCCTCGATCTTCTTGTCCTTGCAGGCCAGGCGGTACATATTCGCGGTCGGCCCGCCCAGGTCGGAAATGGTGCCGGTGAAGCCCTTGGTCTTGTCGCGCACATGCTCGATCTCGCGCAGGATGGAGGGCTCGGAGCGGCTCTGGATGATGCGTCCTTCGTGCTCGGTGATCGAGCAGAAGGTGCAGCCGCCGAAGCAGCCGCGCATGATATTGATCGAGAAGCGGATCATTTCCCAGGCCGGGATGCGCGCATTGCCATAGCTCGGATGCGGGGCGCGCGCGTAGTTCATATCGTAGACGCCATCCATCTCGTCCATCTGCAGCGGCAGCGGCGGCGGATTGATCCACACATCGCGCTCGCCATGGCCCTGCACCAGGGCGCGCGCATTGCCGGGATTCGATTCCAGGTGGAAGACGCGCGAAGTGTGGGCGTACATCACCGGATCGTCCTTCACCGTCTCGTAGGACGGCAGGCGCACCACGGTCTTGTGGTGCTGTTCTTTCGCCAGCGCCAGGCGCTCTTCGCGCGTCATGATGACGATGGGTTTGACCACTTCCGGCGCGGCCGCGGCGTTGTCGGTGGCGCAGGCCTGCTTGTCTTCCTGCGCCATGGCGTAGGGATTCGGATGCACGTCGACCTTGCCCGGCACATCGACGCGGGTGGAATTGTGCACGGCCCAGTCGGCGCCGGGCAGCCAGCCCTGCGGCACCATGAAGGCCGTGCCGCGCAGGTTCTTGATGTCCTTGATGTCCTCGCCCGCCGCCAGGCGGTGGCTCAGGTCGACCAGGGCGCGTTCGGCATTGCCGAAGATCAGCAGGTCGGCCTTGGAATCGGGCAGCACCGAACGGCGCACCTTGTCCGACCAGTAATCATAGTGGGCGATGCGGCGCAGCGAGGCTTCGATGCTGCCGATGATGACCGGCACATCGGCATAGGCTTCGCGCGCGCGCTGGGCGTACACGGTGACGGCGCGGTCGGGCCGCTTGTTCGGCTCGGCGTTGGCGGTATAGGCGTCGTCGGAGCGGATCTTGCGGTCGGCCGTGTAGCGGTTGACCATGGAATCCATATTGCCGGCGGTGACGCCGAAATACAGGCGCGGCTTGCCCAGCGCGCGGAAGGCCTCGGCCGAATGCCAGTCCGGCTGGCTGATGATGCCGACGCGGAAGCCTTGCGCTTCCAGCAGGCGGCCGACCAGGGCCATGCCGAAACTCGGGTGGTCGATATAGGCGTCGCCCGTGATCAGGATGACGTCGCACTCGTCCCAGCCCAGGGCGTCCATTTCGGCGCGGGACATGGGAAGAAAAGGCGCAACAGCAGCGCGCGCAGACCGCTTGGGGACGGTCGCAAAAAGATTGGCGGGGGAGTTCATTGGCGGCATTGTACCGGAAATGCCCGGAACGTAGCACGGCGGCGGCCGATTTTTCCGTCGAAAAACTCTTAATTTTCAACAACTTGTATGAAAAGCGCAAGGCGGATGCCGCCCGAAAAATAGCAAAAGTACATTGCTTTGCGTAGCATTTTTGCTATAACGAGAAAAACCACCCTCGGGAGACACCATCATGCGACGCCGCCTGTACTATATGCTGCCCGATCTGCCCAGCGCCCGCGCCATGCTCGACGAGATGCTGCTGGCGCGCATCGAAGAGCGCCATATCCGCTTCATGGCACGCGCGCCGCTGCCGGACGATATGCCGGGCTGCAGCTTCATGGTGAAAACCGACCTGATCCATGGCGCCCAGTGGGGCACCATCATCGGCGGGGTGGTCGGCCTGGGCGCCGGCATCTTCCTCTCGTTTTTCCCGCCCGAAGGCATCACCCTGCGCACCGCCAGCATCCTGCTGGTGGCCCTGGGCGGCGCCTTGTTCGGCGGCTGGGCTTCCGGCATGAATGCGGCGGCCATTCCGAACAAGAAACTGGAGCAGTATGCGCCCCGTCTCGATCAAGGCCAGGTGCTGATGATGGTCGATGTGCCGGTGCGGCGCATGAAGGACATTGAAGCGGCGATCGCGCGGCGCCATCCCGATTTCGACTTTGGCGGTGAAGAACCGCCCATGCTGGCGTTTCCGTAACGCTAGCCGCCCGGGGTGGTGCTTGCCCCGGGTCCTCTTCCAAGCGGGACGGTCTGCGGACTGTCCCGTTTTTTTATGCGCGGCTCAAATGCCCATATTGCCGAGGATGCGTCCCAGCTCGCGCAAGGTCGGCTCCAGCGCCGGATGCTGGGCCGCGAAGCGCGCCGTCAGCTCCTGGGTGCGTTCGGCCAGGCCATAGGTGGTGGTGCTTTCCGGCTGTGCCGCCGCGCCCTGCTCCAGCAGCGACTTGATATCGCCATCGAGCTGCTGCAGCAGATCCAGCAATTCCTCATCGATCGGCCCCGTCTGATGCAGCTGTTCATGCAGGGTTTTCAATTGCTCTTTCAGCTTATTCATATCCCAAATCCAAATGAAATGACCACAATGAATTTATACACCGAAATGGCTGATCCAGCCATGATCTAAGCAGCATCCTACAGCCGAGCCCGTGTCCGATTGGGGTCTGACCCCAAGGTGGACACGGACTCAGGGGTGGCTTACTGGCCCGTCAGGCCGCGGCGCTCGAGCAGCGGTTCGATCTTGGCGTCGCGGCCGCGGAAGGCGCGGAACATTTGCATGGCGTCCATGGTGCCGCCGCGCGAGAGCAGCATCTTGCGGAACCAGTCGCCGTTCTTGCGCAGCATGCCGCCATTCTCCTTGAACCATTCGACGCTGTCAGCGTCGAGCTTTTCGCTCCACAGATAGCCGTAGTAGCCGGCCGCGTAGCCGCCGGCGAAGACGTGCGAGAAGTAGGTGGTGCGGTAGCGCGGCGGCACCGCCGTGAAGTCGACGCCGGCATCTTTCAACGCGGCCGCTTCGAAGCCCAGCACATCGCTTGGCACCTGCTTGGCGCCCAGTTGGTGCCAGCGCTGGTCGATGATGGCAGCGGCCAGATACTCGGTGGTGCGGTAACCTTCATTGAACTTCTTCGCGGCCTGCACCTTGTCGAGCAGCTCTTGCGGCATCGGCGCGCCGGTCTGGTAATGCTTGGCGTAGTTGGCCAGCACTTCCGGCCAGGTGGCCCACATCTCATTGACCTGGGACGGGAACTCGACAAAGTCGCGCGGCACGCGGGTGCCGGCAAAACGCGGATAGTTCACGTCGGAGAACATGCCGTGCAGGGCATGGCCGAATTCGTGGAACAGGGTGCGCAGCTCGTCATAGGTGAGCAGGGTCGGCTCGCCGGCCGAGGGCTTGGGAATGTTCAGGTGGTTGGCGATCACCGGCTGGGTGCCCATCAGTTTGGACTGGGACACATAGGCATTCATCCAGGCACCGCCGCGCTTATTGCCGCGCGCGTAGAAGTCGGCCAGGAAGATGGCCAGCGGCTTGCCGTCGGCGTCGAACACGTCGAACACGCGCACATCCGGGTTGTAGACCGGCAGATCCTTGCGCTCCTTGAAGCTCAGGCCATACACCTTGTTGGCGGCGAAGAACAGGCCATTCGCCAGCACATTATCAAGCTCGAAATAGGGACGCAGCTGGCTCTGGTCGAAGGCATAGCGCGCCTGGCGCACCTTGTCGCTGTAGAAGGCCCAGTCGTGGGCGCCGACGGTGAAGCCGCCCTTCTCGGCATCGATCACCTGCTGGATATCGGCCGCTTCGCGGCGCGCATTGGCCACGGCCGGCTTGGCGAATTCGGCCAGCAGCTTGTTGACGGCGCCCGTGTCGTGCGCTGTCTGGTCTTCCAGCGCATAGCTGGCGTGGTTGCGGTAGCCCAGCAGCGCCGCGCGTTCGGCGCGCAGCTTGGCGATCCGGGTCACGATGGCGCGGTTGTCAAACTCGCCGCCATGGCTGCCGCGCACCAGCGACGCTTCCAGCAGGCGCTGGCGCGTGCCGCGGTTGCTCAGCACCGCCAGCGGCGCCTGTCCGGTGGTATTGCTGACGGCGATGGCGAACTTGCCCTCCAGGCCGCGCGCCTTGGCGGCAGCGGCGGCGGCGTCGATCGCCTTCTCGCTCATGCCGGCCAGCTCTTCGCGCGTATCGACGATCAGGGCCGAGGCATTGGCTTCTTTCAACACATTCTGGCTGAAGGTCGTTTGCAGGGCGGCCAGCTGGGTGTTATAGGACTTCAGCTTTTCCTTGTTGGCAGCCGACAGCTTAGCGCCGGCGCGCACGAAATCGGTGTGGTAGCGCTCGAGCAGGAACTTCGACTCGGCGTCCAGGCCCAGCTTATTGTGCTTCTCGTACAGCGACTTGATGCGCTGATACAGCTTGCCGTTCAAGCGGATGGCATCGCTGTGCGCCGCCAGTTTCGGCGCCAGCTCGCGGTCCAGCGCTTCCATGCTGTCATTGGTATTCGCGCCCGACAGATTGCCGAACACGGAAGACACGCGCGCCAGCAGCTGGCCCGAACGCTCCATCGCCACGATGGTGTTCTCGAACGTCGCCGGCTGCGCATTATTGGCGATGGCTGCGATTTCGTCTGCCTGCTCGCGGATGCCCGCCTCATACGCCGGCGCATAGTCCTCGTTATGGATCTTGTCGAAAGCCGGATACTGGAAAGGCAGCGTGCTTGGTCTGGCGAACGGATTCGATTCCGCCAGCGGCACCGCATGGGCCGAAGCGAAACCCGCCAGCGCCAGGCCGGCAGCGATCAAAAGCAATTGTGGGTGTTTCATGGAATACGTAACTCTAAAAAGAAAAGGTGCAGACTACACTTGAGACCGTGTCCGGTCGGTGCCAGGCACCAGGGTGGACACGGACTCTGCGGTGGACTTACTTGGCGTTCAGGCCGCGGCGCTCGAGCAGGGGTTCGATCTTGGCGTCGCGGCCGCGGAAGTCGCGGAACAGTTGCAGGGCGTCGGCGGTGCCGCCGCGCGAGAGCAGCGTTTGACGGAACCAGTCGCCATTTTTGCGCTGCAGCCCGCCGTTTTCCTTGAACCATTCGACGGTGTCGGCGTCCAGCTTCTCGCTCCACAGATAGGCGTAGTAGCCAGCCGAGTAGCCGCCCGCGAAACTGTGGTTGAAGTAGGTGGTGCGGTAACGCGGCGGCACTTCGGCCAGGTCGACGCCGGCCTCTTTCAGTGCGGCCGCTTCGAAGCCCAGCACGTCAGACGGCACTTGCGCCGGCTTGATCTGGTGCCAGCGCTGGTCCAGCAGCGAGGCGGCCAGGTATTCGGTGGTGGCAAAGCCCTGGTTGAATTTCTTCGACGCGCGTACCTTGTCGAGCAGCTCTTTCGGCATCGGCTCGCCGGTCTTGTAGTGCTTGGCGTAGTTGGCCAGCACTTCCGGCCAATCCATCCACATCTCGTTCACTTGCGACGGGTATTCGACGAAGTCGCGCGGCACGCTGGTGCCGGAGAAGCGCGGATAGGTCACATTCGAGAACATGCCGTGCAGGGCGTGACCGAATTCGTGGAAGGCGGTCTTCACCTCGTCCACCGTCAGCAGGGTCGGCTCGCCGGCGGGCGGCTTGGGGATGTTCAGGTGGTTGGCCACCACCGGCAGCGTGCCGTTCAGCTTCGACTGCGACACGTATTCGTTCATCCAGGCGCCGCCCTGCTTATTGCTGCGGGCGTACATATCGGCCAGGAAGATGGCGAGCTGCTTGCCGTCGGCGTCGAAGACGTCGAAGACGCGCACGTCCGGGTTGTACACCGGCAGATCCTTGCGCTCCTTGAAGCTCAGGCCATACAGCTTGCCCGCCGCGTAGAACACACCGTTGATCAGCACGCTATCGAGCTCGAAATAAGGCTTGAGCTGCTTCTCGTCAAAGGCGAAGCGCTGGGCGCGCACCTTGTCGGTGTAGAAGTCCCAGTCGGAGGCGGCGATCTTACCGCCGGCGACGGCCTGCAGGTCGGCCGCTTCGCGGCGCGCATTGTCGGCGGCCGGTTTGGCCAGCTCGGACAGCAGCTTGTTGACGGCGGCCGGATTCTTCGCGGTTTCCTCTTCCAGCGAGTAGGAGGCGAAATCGGCATAGCCCAGCAGGACCGCCTGTTCGGCGCGCAGCTTGGCCAGCTTGCGCACCACTTCGCGGTTATCGTATTTGCCGCCATGGCTGCCGCGCTCCATCGACGCTTTCAGCAGGCGGGCGCGGATGGCGGCATTGGTCAATTCGCCCAGCGCCGGCTGGCTGGTGGTGTTCATCAGCGGCAGCACGAATTTACCGGGCAGCTTGCGCGACTTGGCTTCGGCGGCGGCGGCGTCGATGGCCGCCTCGCTCAGGCCGGCCAGGTCGGCGCGGCTGTCGAGCACCAGGGCCGAGGCATTGGTTTCCTTCAGCACGTTCTGGTCGAAGGTGGTTTGCAGGCTGGCGATCTGCGCGTTCAGGGTTTTCAGCTTGGCTTTCTGCGCGGCCGACAGCTGGGCGCCGGAACGCAGGAAATCGGTGTGGTAGCGCTCCAGCAGATGGGCCGCTTCGGCGTCCAGGCCCAGCTTGTCGCGCTGCGCGTACAGCGACTGCACACGCTGGAACAGCTTGGCGTTCAGGAAGATGGCGTCGCTGTGTGCGGCCAGCTTGGGCGACATGCTGCGGCTGATTTCATCGAGCTTGTCGTTGGTGTTGGCGCCCTGCAGATTGCCGAAGATGGTCTGCACGCGGTGCAGCATCTCGCCCGAGCGCTCCATCGCCACGATGGTGTTGTCGAAGGTGGCGGGCTGCGGATTGTTGGCGATAGCGGCGATTTCCTTCAGGTTCTCGGCCATGGCGGCCTTGAAGGCGGGCGCGAAATGTTCGTCCTTGATCTGGTCGAAAGCCGGGTACTGCAGCGGCAACGTGCTGGCCTTGAACAGGGGATTGGCCGCAGCGGCGGCTGCGGCGACAGGCTTGGTGACGGGGGTAGCGTGGGTCATGGAGGTCAGTGCCAGGCCAAGGCTGGCGGCGAGAACGAGCATTCGAGGATGGGACATATCATCTTTCTTATCAACGCCAAGGAAAATGCTGCCTCTGCGGACAGCACATAAGCGTCAGATAATAGCAGGCCGCCGTGGCCGCGTCACGGCCTGTCCCGCGCGTCCGTCACGCGCTGGTATCGATCATATTGCCCTTGGTTTTGTCGCTGATCTTCTGCATTTCCTGCTTGGCCAGATCGCCCATCTGCTCATCAACTTTTTTGCGCTCTTCCGGTCCCATTTTCGCCAGATCGTCTTCGCTGAGGCCGAGCTTTTTCAGCAGCGCCTCGCGCATGCGCTGGGCTGGACTCATTTTCAGATAATCCTCCAACTCCGCGTTCAGCCCCTTGCTGCCGGTGGCCGAAGCGCCCCCGGTTTTCGGGCTGCTGGCGGGCGCTGAGGTGGAGGGCATGAACACGCTGTCGCGCGTGCCGATGGAAGAGATGGACATGATTTTCCTTTGTGCGAGGGAGTGTTGGCGTGGCTATGCGGAGGGAACAAACAACTCAATGCTCCAGCCGCTTTGCGATACGCCGGTCGGGAATGAACCAGAGCACTGCGACCAGCGCGTACAAACCGACGCCCAGCCACGGATACCAGACCGAGGCAGCGATGGCCAGAACATACAAAACGATGGAATACACTTCCTTGCCCTGCCGGCCCATGGCCTCGGCCAGTGGCGACTGCTTGCCGTGCAGGGCGCTCAGTGCGCAGGCCAGGACCAGATAGGCGATGGCGCACATCAGCAGTACCACGCCATACATGGTGACGGGCAGCGAGGCGTAATGGTTCTCGCCCATCCAGCCGGTGACGAAGGGAATCAGCGAAAGCCAGAACAGCAGGTGCAGATTGGCCCACATGACGCGGCCATCGACCTTGCTGGCCGCGTGCAGCAGATGGTGGTGGTTGTTCCAGTAGATGCCGACATAGATGAAGCTCAGCACATAGCTGAGGAAGATGGGCAGCAGCGGCCCCAGGGTCTCCCAGCTCGTGCCGTGCGGGACTTTAAGTTCCAGCACCATGATGGTGATGATGATGGCGATCACGCCATCGCTGAAGGCTTCAAGGCGGCTCTTGCCCATGGATCGTCCTGTATGCGGAAATTCCGGCCCGCCGACGGCAAGCCCTCAAATTATCAATTAGGTAATTTCGGCAATTCTAAACGGGACGCCGCTTCGGCAAAAGCCGGATTAGCCGGCCTTATCCCATGCACTTCAGGCATATGCGACAGCATCGTCCCGCGCTTCTGTTCCGCAAACCGGATCAGCTGCGGGAAAAACTGGTCGAAGCCGGCGGCCAGGACGTCGTAGTGTTCGCGCACATCGAGCAAACCTTCGCGCATCAGGTGGCCGTTGCGGCTCAGGCGCTGGGAGATGCGCTGGACGGCCAGTTCCACGCTGGCCAGATCCTCATAGCCGCCCAGCCAGTCCTGCGCCACCATATGCGGCAGGATGGCGCGCAGGCGCTCGGGCAGCAGCGGCTCGTACTGCGTCACCGCCTGGTAAAAACGCTGGATCAATTCTTCTTTTGGCGCGTTGCTGTATTCCGCCCAGCGGCGCGACAGCAGATGGTCGTAGAACACGTCAAGCACGATGCCGGCGTAGCGCCGGCGTCCCTCGCCAAACAGCTGCACGGCCGAGCGCACAATGGGATGGCTGTCGGTATAGCTGTCGATATAGCGGTGCAGCTGGATTTCCCGCACCACTTCCGCAGGATAGATGGCTTGCGCATTGACCTTGACGAAATCGCCCAGCAGGGCGCCGACCATGGCGTCGTCGCTATGGCGGGCAAGGTAGATGTGGGCAAGGTAGTTCATGGCCGGTCGCTGCGGATGGATACGGCTACCTTAACAGAATCGGCCGCAGTCTTCAGGCGGCGACCCGGCGGCGCGCGACCGGCAGGCAGCGATCAGTAATGCGGCGGACGCTCGTTGAGTGGCGTCTGCCCGTGCTGGGCATTGTTGCGCAGATGCTCGGCCAGGGCGTTCAGCATGGCTTCCAGCTTGTCGATCTGCTTTTGCTGCTCGTAGATGCGGGTGTTAAGCGATTCCACCAGATCCTCCTGGTGCGCGAGCTTGATTTCGATGTCGATAAAGCGGTCTTCGTCGCTCACGGCGTACTCCTTGCGGCAAAAACCGGCATTGTAACAGCGGCCCCAGCCTTGCGCGGCAGAGCGCGAGTGGGGCAATCCGTATCACCATCCTCGATCAAATGCTCTCGTTTCCCCTTCTCGTTTTATCGCGTTTCATCTCGTTTGAACTCGCGCACCTCTTTCGGGTCCAATAAGAAGAAACGAGGACAAATGCGATAAAACGCGGAAGGAGAACGAGAATGAATGATCGAGCATCCCGCTATGAAGTCCCATCATCGGTATTGGCCGAACTGGGCGACTTCCTGGACCGAACCGGCAATCCGCTGACGCTTGAGCAAGCGGCAACTTTCGCCATTCAGCAATGGATCAAGGCGCAACAGCAAACCGCCCGTACAGGCCAAGGCTATCAATGGAAATGCCTGTGCCTCCCCAGCGACAGCCGCTTGCGCATGCATTACGACGGCCAGTGTTTTTATGCGCAGGTGGCCGGCGACGAGTTGCGCTTCCAGGGCCGGCCGGTTTCGCCACGGCAGATGACCATCGCGATTGCCGGCGAAGGCAGAAATGCCTGGCAAGATTTATGGATTCAACTGCCGAGCGAAAAGAACTGGACCCAGGCCGCAAAATTGCGCGGCGCCTTGCAAAAGAACCTGCAGGCGCGGCCCGCCTCCCCTGCCGAAACCATGGAGATCGCGGCCCACGGCATGCGCGAAGCATTGCAAGCGGCGCTGTCCCTGGTAGATCACATCAAGCGCAATACCCAGGGACAGGTCGAGCGCCGCGTGCCCCGGCACCGGCGCCAGGACGACACGCTGATCGACTACTGCAAGGCCGATTGAACGGCCGGCCTTACGCCGGCTTGACGTCCTTCGGCGTGGCCAGCAGCTCCTTCATGCGCGCCAGGCGTTCGCGCGGGGTCAGGACTTCGCTTTCCTTGGGCGGGGCATCGCCCACGTCGAGCTGCATTTCGGCGATGAAGCGCGACACATCGCAGTGCACATGCTCGCCGCCGCGCTTGCGCTTCTTGCACCAGGTGATCTGCAGGGTGCGCTGGGCGCGCGTGATGCCGACATACATCAGGCGCCGCTCTTCCTCGATGCGCTGGGCCAGGGTTTCCACCGGCGCGTCCGGATCGCCCTTGTGCGGCAGGATGCCCTCCTCCACGCCGACCAGGAAGACGTGCGGATATTCCAGCCCTTTCGAGGCGTGCAGGGTGGACATGCGGATCGCGTCCGGTTCCTCGTCCTTTCCGTCCAGCATGGACATCAGCGCCACCATCTGCGTCAGCTCCAGCACATTTTTTTCCTCGCCGTCGCGGTCCTTGCCGCCACGCCCACGGTCTTTCAGCCAGTTGACGAAATCGAGCACGTTCTGGTACTTGCTCTGCGCCGCGCGCTCTTCGAACGAGTCGTACAGATAGTGCTCGTAATGGATGGCTTCCATCATATCGTCCAGTACCTGGGCTGCGTTGTCGCCGCTGCCGGAAGGGCCGGGACGCGTGGCGCGCGCTTCCAGGTCGCTGATGAAATTGCAGAAGTCGCGCAGAGGCTTGAGCTGGCGGTCGGTCAGCTTGGCTTCGATGCCGCCCTTGAACACGGCTTCGAACAGCGAGCATTGCCACTGGCCCGAGAAGGAACCGAGCGCCTCCAGCGTGGACTGGCCGATGCCGCGCCTTGGCGTGGTGACGGCGCGGATGAAGGCGGGATCGTCGTCCTGGTTGGCCAGCAGGCGCAGGTAAGCGATGATGTCCTTGATCTCGGCCTTGTCGAAGAAGCTCTGGCCACCGGAGATCGTGTAGGGGATGCGCTGGTTGCGCAATGCCTGCTCGATCACGCGCGCCTGGTGGTTGCCACGGTACAGGATGGCGTAGTCCGACCACTTGTTCTTGCGCTCGAAGTGGTCGGCCGAAATCATGATCGCCACCTGGTCGGCTTCCTGCTCGTCGTTGGGCATGGCATGCACCTTGATCGGCTCGCCCAGGCCGTGCTCCGACCACAGCGCCTTTTCGAACAGCTTGGGATTGTTGCTGATCACCGCATTGGCCGCCTGCAGGATGCGCGTGGTGGAGCGGTAATTCTGTTCCAGCTTGATCAGGCGCAGGTCGGGGAAATCGACCTGCAGATTGCTCAGGTTCTCGATGGTCGCGCCGCGCCAGGCGTAGATGGCCTGGTCGTCGTCGCCGACGGCGGTGAACATGGGTTTCTTGCCGAGGCCCGTGACCATCAGCTTGACCAGCTCGTACTGGCAGGTATTGGTGTCCTGGTATTCGTCGACCAGCAGGTAGCGCAGGCGGCGCTGCCATTTGTCGCGCACCTGGCCGTTGTTGCGGAACAGTTCCACCGGCAGGCGGATCAAGTCGTCGAAATCGACGGCCTGGTAGGCGCTCAAGGTCGCCACATAACTGCCGTAGATGCGCGCCGACTGCGCCTCGTCCTCGTCTTTCGCGTTGCGCAGCGCTTCGTCCGGCGTCACCAGGCCGTTCTTCCACAGCGAGATATCGTTCTGGATGCCGCGGATGAGCTGCTTGTCGGTGGTGATGGCCAGGTCCTGCACCAGGGAATAGCAATCGTCGCTGTCCATGATGGAGAAGCGGTCTTTCAAGCCCAGGTGGTTGGCTTCCTGGCGCAGGATTTTCACGCCCAGCGAGTGGAAGGTCGACACCGTCAGCAGCTTGGCCTGGCGCGGCTGTTTCAGCAGCTTGCCGACGCGCTCCTGCATTTCCAGCGCGGCCTTGTTGGTGAAGGTCAGGGCGGCGATGGTGCGCGGGTCGTAGCCCCGGTCTTCGATCAGATGGGTGATTTTCTGCGTGATCACGCGCGTCTTGCCCGAACCGGCCCCGGCCAGCACAAGGGCGGGACCGTCGAGATAGAGCACGGCTTCGCTTTGCGGGCCGTTCAGGCCAAACTGTGGTGCATTGGACATGATTTCCAGACGGGATGGGCGGTACAGCGGAGCATTGTACCGCCTTGCCCATTGATTATTGCCCGCGCGCCGGAATATAGTGGTGCCAGGGCCACCACAGGCCAGCCATTCCGCCGGACAGTCTTATGAAATTTGAACACCTCATCGAAATCAACGATCCGCTCAACCCGCTGGTCGACACCATCAGCGCCGCCCAGCTGTGGCGCGGCCTGGTGCTGCGCGCCGAGTCGCCCAAGCTCTTCGTGCCGCATCTGGACGAATGCCAGATCGACGAGCGCACGGCCGGCGGTTTCCGCCGCCGCCTGCGCTACGGCCAGGTGGTGATCGTCGACCGCGTGCTGCTCGAACAGCCCGACCGCATCCGCTACGAGGTGCCGGCCCAGGGCGAAATCAGCGCTTCCAGCCTGGTGATGTCGATCGAGTCGCCGCAGCCCGAGGTGCTGTTCGTGCGTTTCCAGTACGACGATGGGCACGACGCGGCCACCGATGCGGCCAATGCCATGTATGACGATTTCCGCCGCTCGGCCTATGTGGAATCGGACATCGACACCATCCGCGTGTTGCGCGAGCTGATCGCCGATGGCCGCCTGGACGCCACCCTGAACTGAGGCGCGCTTACAGCGCGGCGGCGCGGCCCCAGATGCGGTCCATGCGCAGCGTGAGGCCGACCTGGGACGCGCTCAGCACGTCGCGGATGCCATTCAGGTCGCCGCGCGTGTCGCGCTGCAGGAAAACGTCGAGCGGCGCGCCGCGCGGGCCGATGATGGATTCGACCCAGGGTGCGGTGGAGTTCAGCCCCTTGCGCGCCACCACGCCCACTTCGCCGTTCAGCAGGCGCACATAGCTGCCGATCGGATAAATCCCCAGCTCGCGGATCAGCACCGAGGCGATCTGCGCGTCGAGCGTGCTGCGCGCTTCGAGCAGGATGTCGCGCAAGGCCTGGTTGGGCAGCATGGGCTTGCGGTAGCGCCGCTCGGAAACGCGGGCGCAGTAGCGGTCGGCCAGCGCCAGCAGCTTGGCCAGTTCGGGAATCGCGGCGCCGGCCTTGCCCAGCGGGTAGCCGCTGCCATCCTCGTTTTCGTGGTGGGCCAGCACGCAGGCGATCCAGTCGTTGTCCTCGATGCCGGCGCGGCGCAGCAGCACGGCGCTGACCTGCGGATGCTCGCGCACGATGCGCTTGTCGGCCTCGGATAGCGGCGCGGTGTCGCCATGCAGGCGCTGTTGATGACCGAGCATGCCTACATTCATGGTCAGCGCGGCCAGGGTCAGGGTGCGGATCTCATCCGCGCTTTTCTTCAGCGCCAGCGCCACGGTCTGCGCCACCACGGCGGCATCGATGCAGTGCCGCACTTCGTAGGCCACGGCCTGCTGGTTGTGCAGAATGCAGGCCACGGCCACGTCGGCATTGGTGGCGACAGCCTCCCCCACCAGGGCGGCGATGGCTTCCAGTTCGCCGCGCAAGCCGGTCGTGCCGGCCGCCAGCGCGGGCAGCACGGCCTGCAGGCGCTGGGCGGCTTCGTTCAGCATGCGCAGCACGGAGGGCGGGTCTTTGTATTCCTTGAGCGTATCCAGGCTGCTGTCTTCGATGAAGCCGCGTTCGACCAGATTGTCGACCTGGGCCTCGCTGGCCAGCACAAAACCCTGGCGCACCAGCAGGGCGCCGTTTTCGCCATAAACATTCCAGGCCAGGGTCTGCCCCAGCCGGATATCGCCGTGTGTGATGCGCCGTATCGCCATTCCGCCTCCGTCATTGCCGCGAATGCAAGGGAGGCCTGTTCAGGGTAGGCCGGGATTGAATGCGCGCAAGATTGCGGATAGGCGTGAGGGCCTATCCCATTTCCTAGGATCAATAGTTTATATCAGAATGTAAAATTCTCAAGCAGGAAAGTGTTACCGGCGCGCGCATCCGGCATGCCACTGTTGTATGCACGCCCACCGGCCCGGCCTCAGGTGCAGGGCGTGCAGTCGGGACAGGGCTGGGAGGGCGGCGGCGTGGTCGCCAGGTGCTCGGCCAGCTCGCGCAGGGCGGTGCGCACGCCCTCTTCGATGACGGGATGGTAAAACGGCATGTCGAGCATGGCGCGCACCGTGAGGCCGGCCTGGCAGGCCCAGGCCAGCAGATGGCCCAGGTGCTCGGCGCGCGGCCCGATCAGCTCGGCGCCCAGAAAGCGGCCGCTGCCGTATTCGCCATACACCCGCAGCAGCCCCTTGTTTTGCAGCATGACGCGGCTGCGGCCCTGGTCGGCGAAGTCCACCTTGCCGGCGGCGAAGCGGCCCTCGTGGCTGCGGCACAGCTCCTCATAGCCGGCGCCCAGGGTCACGATCTGCGGCTCGCTGAAGGCGATGGTCAGCGGCGTGCGGCGCAAGCCCGCTTCCACGGCCGGGAAGGCGGCGGCGTTGCGGCCGGCGATCTTGCCCTGGTCGGCCGCCTCGCCCAGCAGGGGCAGCTCGTCGCTGGCATCGCCCGCGATGAAGATGGCGCTATTGCCGCACTGCATGGTGTGGCGGTCATAGACGGGCACGCCGTCGCCGTCGAGCGCGATGCCGGCCGCCGCCAGGTTCAGGCCATCCACATTCGGCGCGCGGCCGATGGCGGCCAGCACATAGTCATAGCGCTCGCTGCGCGCCGCGCCGTCCGGCCCCTGGCTGCGCAGCAGCAAGCCCTCGCCCTCGGCCTCGATGGCCGCGACCTGAGTCTGGAAACGCAGGTCGAGCTCCTCGGCCAGGACCGCGCGCGCCGCCGCCAGCACCAGCGGATCGCCGAGCTGGGCCACGCTGTCGCCGCGCGCATACAGGGCCACGCGCACGCCCAGCCGGTGCAGGGCCTGGCCCAGCTCCAGCCCGATCACGCCGCTGCCGACCACGGCCACGGCGGCCGGCAGCTCGGTCCACTCGAACACGGCGTCACTGCTGATCACGCGCTCGCCCGCCGCGCGCCAGGCGGCCGGCACGATGGGGCGGGAACCGGTGGCGATCACGATGGCAGCGGCCTCGACCGTGGTGTGCTCGTCCACCACGAGGGTGCGCGGGCCGCTGAAGCGCGCCTGGCCGCGCACCATATCCTCGGCCGGCAGCTGCGCCATATTCTCCAGCACGAAGCCGACAAAGCGGTCGCGTTCGCGCCGCACGCGCGCCATGACGGCGGCGCCATCGATGCGCGGCGGCCCGGGATGGACGCCAAACGCGGGCGCGGCGGCCACGGCGTGGGCCGCCTCGGCGGCGGCAATCAGGAGCTTGCTCGGCATGCAGCCGACGCGGGCGCAGGTCGTGCCGTAGGGACCGTCTTCGATCAGCACGGCGTGCCGGCCGGCGGCGCGCGCCTGGCGGTAAGCGCTCAAGCCGGCCGTGCCGGCGCCAATGACTGCCACATCGCAAGTTATCGTCTTCATGCGCTGCCTCATGGGGAATTAGTCTGCCGATACTACACTTTCAGGCGCGCGCTTGCTGACAAGTGACACGGTTGGTATTAGTATTGCTTATCTTTGTCGAAATGTATAAGTACAACTTATGGAAAATCTGGACTACCGCGCGCTGGCGGTGCTGGATGCCGTGGCCAGCCACGGCAGTTTCGAGAAGGCGGCCCTGGCGCTGGGGATTTCCCAGCCCGCCGTATCCCAGCGTATCAAGGCGCTGGAAGATGCGGCAGGCCGCCTGCTCATCGTGCGTGGGGCGCCCGCCCTGCCCACCGGCCTCGGCCAGCGCCTGATTTCGCATTACCGCAACGTCAAACTGATGGAAGCGGCCCTGGACATCGACCTCGGCAACACGGTCAGCATGCCGGAAATTGCCGTCGCCGTGGACGCCGCCAGCCTGGCGACCTGGTTCCCGTTGAGCCTGGGGCCGCTGCTGGCGCCGCCGCGCTGCCAGCTCGAAGTGCAGCAGCTCGAACGCGACGCCGCCCTGCACTTGCTGCGCGAAGGCAGCGTGTTCGGCTGCGTGGCCGCCGCCGGCGCCCTGCCGCCGGCCGAATTGAACGGCGCCAGCGTCACGCCGCTGGGCGGCATGCGCCATGTCTGCGTCGCCACGCCGGCCTTTGCCAAGCGCTGGTTCGGCGACGGCTTCAGCGCCGAAGCCGTGCAACTGGCCCCGGCCGTGACCCACGAACTGGAACTGACGGCGCGCTTCCTGGCCCAGCACCTGGACGTCAAACGCGCCTTCCCGCACCACAAGGTGCCGCTCTCGACCGCGCTGACCGACTGCCTGTACGGCGGCCTGGCCTATGGCTTGCTGCCGTATCTGCAGGCGGCGCATGGCTTGGCGCAGGGCACGCTGATCGACCTGGCGCCGGGCGCCTACCTCGATGTCGAACTCAATTGGCACAGCTGGCAGCTCGACACGCCGTTTACGCGCGCGCTGTCGGAGCAAGTGCTGACCACGGCGCGGCGCTACCTGGTCCAACCCTAGATATCCAGCGGATCGACCTCGAGCGACCATTTGACGCGCGACTTGAGCGCGCGCAGGGCCGCCGTCCACTCCTTGAGGAAGGCTTGCAGGGCCGGCCGCGAAGCCGATTCGACCAGCAGCTGGGCGCGCTCGACATTGTGCACGCGCGTCATGCTCATCGGGATCGGCTCGTTGACGGTGATGCCCTCGTGCGCCGTGCAGTCGCGCGCGGCGCGCAGGAAGTCGAGCGCCACGGCCAGCTCGGCCGCTTCGGCGCGCAGCAGGGCCTGGAACAGATAGGGCGGCAGGCCGGCCTGGGCCCGCTCGGCCAGCAGGGCGCTGGCGAAATGGTCGAAATCGTGGGCCACCACGGCCCCGTACAGCGGATGGCGCGCATAGCGGGTCTGGATCAGCACTTCGCTGGCGCTGCCGCCCTCCTTCTGCGCGGCGCGCCCAGCGCGCCCGGCCACCTGCATCAGCTGCGCGAACAGGCGCTCGCTGGCGCGGTAATCCTGCGAGAACAGGGCCGCATCGGGGTTCAAAATGCCGACTAAAGTCAGCTTCTTGAAGTCATGTCCCTTGGCCACCATCTGCGTGCCGATCAGGATGTCGACCTCGCCCCGGTGCACCGTGTCGAAAGCTTCGCGCGCACTGCCCTTGCGCCGCGTGGAGTCGGCATCGATGCGCAAAATGCGCGCTTCGGGGAACATCTGCTGCAAAGCTTCCTCAATACGCTGGGTGCCGCGCCCGACCGGCTGCAAGTCCACATTGCCGCAGTCGGGGCAGTGGCGCGGGATGCGCAGCTCCAGGCTGCAGTGGTGGCAGCGCAGGCGGTGTTCGGGCCGGTGCAGCACCATATGCGCCGTGCAGCGCTTGCACTCGCTGACCCAGCCGCAGGATTCGCAGCAGATCACGGGCGCATAACCGCGCCGGTTCAAAAACAGCAGCGATTGCTCGCCGCGCGCCATGCGCTGGCGCAGCGCCGCCAGCAGGTTGGCGCTGAGGCCGTCGCGCGGCTTGTCGCGCTCGAGGTCGATCAGCTTGACGGTCGGCAGCACGGCTTGCTGCACGGCGCGCTCGCGCAGCTCGAGCAGGCGGTAGCGGCCGGACTGGGCATGGTGCCAGCTTTCCAGCGAAGGCGTGGCCGAACCGAGCACGATGGGAATGCGCAACTGCCAGGCGCGCCACACGGCCAGGTCGCGCGCCGAATAGCGCAAGCCTTCCTGCTGCTTGTACGAGGGATCGTGTTCCTCGTCGATCACGATCAGTTGCAGGCGCGGCAGCGAAGCGAGGATGGACAGCCGCGTCCCCAGCACGATGCGCGCCCGCCCCTCATGCGCGGCCAGCCAGTGCAGCATGCGCTCGCCCTCGGACAGGCTGCTGTGCAGGGTGGCCAGCATCAGGCCCGGGAAACGGGCGCGGATATTGCCTTCGAGCTGGGGCGTCAAATTGATTTCCGGCACCAGGATCAGGATCTGCGCCGCCGGATCGCGCGCCAGCACCTGGGCGCAAGCCTGCAGATAGACTTCGGTCTTGCCGCTGCCCGTCACGCCATACAGCAGGGCCGGCTGGAAGCCCGTGGCGCCGCCGATGAAGTCAGCGGCCGCCTGCTGCGCCGGATTGAGCACCGGCATGCCGGCCGGCGTCGGGTCGTGCGGTTCATCGAGCTTGCCCAGCTTCTTGATGGCGCGGTCGAGCGCCACCGTGGTCAGCACGCGCAGATTCTTGGGCAAGCCGGGCAGGGCCACCTCGCCCAGCGGACGCTGGTAATAGTCGGCGGCGAAACCGGCCAGGGCCAGCCACTGGGCCGACAGCGGCGCCAGCTGGCTGCGCACGGCCAGCGCATCCTTGAGCTTGTCCTCGGCCACCTCGCTCTCTTGCGCGATGGCCACGATCAGGCCCACCACCTCGCGCCGCGCGAACGGCACCAGGGCCAGCTGGCCGACCAGCGGTTCCTGGCCCGGCTCGCAAGCCCAGCGGTAATCGAAGACCGCATTCAGCGGCGTATCGAGGGCAATTCTAAGGATGCAATGCGCCATTCGAACCTGTTTTTCCCGCCGTTTTGAACTATCCACAGATTCTGGGGATAACTTTGTGGACAATGGGCGGGCTTTCTAGCGTCCTGCTCGTCGCCCCTCCCGCATTCCCTGCGGGCAGCCCCCAAAACGGCAATTTTTCTCTTTAATAATCAAACACTTGCAAAACACGCCCCAGGGCAGCCTAAAACCACATATTTTTCTGCGCTCTGTGCATAAGTGAAGTATTTAGGGACAAGTTTTCGCCTGAAATCAAGCATTTTTTGTCATCAAACTGTCAAAAATCCCGCATGCTGCGCCACAGCAGCCGCACGGCCTGCAGGCCTGGCAAGGTTTACGCCTAGGCAAGCACTTTCCGCACCAGAAAGCTTACCGAAAATTCATGCGGCGCAACAGAATCCTCGGCAAAAACTTTAACATTAAGACTAAGTAACGGTTTACTAAGGGCTTTTCTCTTTTTTCCACAGTTTTTGTGGATAACTTTGTGGAGAATGGGCTAAAAAGCTTGCAGGCGCCTTGGGATAAGCTTTAGTTATCACCAGACCCAGCCTCGCAGCCAGATTTTTCACCCCTTATAAATCAATTACTTAGAGAGGCCTTCCGGGCGAGCATGGAATCACTGCCTGTTATTTCCGCAGCAAAAAAAATTGTGCATAAGTCGGTCTTGCCGCGCTGCTGTCAGAATGGAAAAGGGCGCGTTTCCGTGGGAAACGCGCCCTTTCGCCAGAGAAAATCAGGCCGCGCGCAGGCTGCGGCTATGGCTGTGCACGGCCTCCACCATGGCGGATACCGATTCCGGCGGCGTGAACTGGGAAATGCCATGGCCCAGATTGAACACGTGGCCGGTATTGTGCTTGCCGAAGGCGTCCAGCACGCGCACCACCTCGGCGCGGATCTGCTCCGGGCTGGCGAACAGGATGGCCGGATCGAGATTGCCCTGCAGCGCCATCTTGTCGCCCACCAGGGCGCGAACCTTGCCGATATCGGCCGTCCAGTCCAGGCCCATGGCATCGGCGCCGATGGCGGCGATGTCCTCGGCCCAGTGGCCGCCGCCCTTGGTGAAGACGATGGCGGGAATCTTCACGCCGTCTTTTTCGCGCTGCAGCTGCGCCACCACTTTCTGCATGTAGTGCAGCGAGAACTGCTGGTAGGCGCCGTCGGCCAGCGCGCCGCCCCAGGAGTCGAAGATCATCACGGCCTGGGCGCCGGCGTCGATCTGGGCGTTCAGGTACTCGGCCACGGCGCGCGCATTGGTCTCCAGGATGTGGTGCATCAGGTCCGGACGGCTGTACAGCATCTTCTTGATGGTGTGGAACTCGCGCGAGCCCTGGCCTTCCACCATATAGCAGGCCAAGGTCCACGGGCTGCCTGAGAAGCCGATCAGCGGCACGCGGCCATTGAGTTCGGTGCGGATCTGGGTCACGGCCTTGAACACATAGTCGAGCGAACCGGCTTCCGGCAGGCGCAGCGCCTTGACGTCTTCCTCGGTTTTCAGCGGACGCTGGAATTTCGGGCCTTCGCCTTCGACGAAATACAGGCCCAGGCCCATGGCGTCCGGCACGGTCAGGATGTCGGAGAACAGGATGGCCGCGTCCAGCGGATAGCGGTCGATCGGCTGCAAGGTCACTTCGGTGGCCAGGTCGGGATTGGTCGCCAGGCCCATGAACGATCCGGCGCGCGCGCGCGTGGCGCGGTACTCAGGCAGATAGCGGCCGGCCTGGCGCATGAGCCACACCGGGGTGTACTCGGTCGGCTGGCGCAGCAGCGCGCGCAGGAAGGTATCGTTCTTGAGTGGAGCAAAAGATGGCATGGCAGACAATCAAAAGCTGGAAGAAAGGCGCTATTATCGCATCCCGCAGGGCGTTTACGCGCAAGCGATCCCCATACCAGAGCGGACAAATCAAGAATCGGAGCAAATCTATGACCTCGAGCACCCTCCCCGCGCCGCATGGCGCCTGGCCTTCGCCGATCAGCGCCGCCACGGTGGCCGCCGGCGCCACGCCGCTGAGCCAACTGGCCCTGGGCGGGGCGGACGGGCGCGACATCTTCTGGCTGGCCGGCCGCGCCAGCGAGGCGGGCCGCAACACCCTGCTGCGCCGCCACGGCGCGCGGGTGGACGAGCTCACGCCGCTGCCGCTGAATGTGCGCAGCCGGGTGCACGAATATGGCGGCGGCGCCTACGCAGTCGATGGCGAGACTGTGTATTTCTCCCATTTCGCCGACAACCGTCTGTACCGCCAGAGCGGCGAGGACGCAGCCCAGCCCTTCACCGCGCCGGGCAGCCAGCGCTTTGCCGATTTCATCGCCGACCGCACGCGCGGCCGCCTGATCGCCGTGCGCGAGCTGCACGGCGCCGATCCGGCCAGCCACACGGAGCCGGTGAACACCCTGTGCGCGGTGGCCATGGACGGCACCGAAACCGTGCTGGCCGCCGGCGCCGACTTCTACGCCGCACCGCGCCTCTCGCCGGACGGCCGCAGCCTGGCCTGGATCAGCTGGGACCATCCGCGCATGCCCTGGCAGGGCAGCGAATTGTGGCTGGCAGACTTCCGCGCCGACGGCACGCTCGACGCACCGCGCCGCATCGCCGGCGGCCCGGAAGAATCGATCTGTCAGCCCGAGTGGTCGCCGGACGGCAAGCTGTATTTTGTGTCCGACCGCAGCGGCTGGTGGAATCTGTACCGCTTCAGCGCCGAACGCATCGAAGGCGTGTGTCCGATGCAGGCCGAATTCGCCGGCCCGCACTGGGTCTTCGGCGTCTCGATGTACGGTTTCCGCTCGGCCGGCGAGATCATCTGCACCTATATCGAACAGGGCGTGAGCCGCCTGGCGCGCCTGCTGCTGAATAGCGGCAAGCTGGAAGCCATCGCCAACCCCTACCAGGAAATCCGCGAGCTGCGCGTCGGTCCCGGCTTCGTCGTGCTGCTGGGCGGCAGCCCGACCATTCCGGCCGAAGTGGCCTGCATCGACTTCACCAGCGAGGAGGTGGAAGTGCTGGCGCGCTCCATCGAAACCCTGCCCGACACCGGCTATCTGTCGGTGCCGCGCAATCTGAGCTACCCGAGCGCCAACGGCCGCACCTCCTACGCCTTCTTCTACCCGCCGCAGAACCGCGACGTGCAGGCGGCGGCGGACAGCAAGCCGCCCGTCATCGTCATCAGCCACGGCGGGCCGACCGGCATGGCGGCCAATACCCTGAAGCTGGCCACGCAATTCTGGACCAGCCGTGGCTTTGGCGTGCTGGACGTGAACTATGGCGGCAGCACCGGCTTTGGCCGCGCCTACCGCGACGCGCTCAAGGGCCAGTGGGGCATCGTCGATGTGGAGGATTGCATCGCCGGCGCGCGCTACCTGGTGGAGCGCGGCCTGGCCGACGGCGAACGCCTGATCATCCGCGGCGGCAGCGCGGGCGGCCTGACCACCTTGTGCGCCCTCACCTTCCACGATGTGTTCAAGCTCGGCGCCAGCTATTACGGCGTGTCCGATCTGAAAGGGCTGGACCAGGATTCGCATAAATTCGAATCGCATTACAACGAGTACCTGATCGCACCCAAGGCCGAGGCGGATGCGGTGTACGCCCAGCGCTCGCCCAGCCACCACACGGCGCGCCTGGCGCGCCCCATGATCTTCTTCCAGGGTCTGGACGACAAGGTGGTGCCGCCGCAGCAATCGGTGGCCATGGTGGAAGCGCTCAAGCAGCGCGGCGTGCCGGTGGCCTATGTGCCGCTGGAAGGCGAAGGCCATGGTTTCCGCAAGGCCGAGAACATCATCCGCACGCTGGAAGCGGAACTGTACTTCTACCAGCGCATGTTCGGCCTGCACGACGCGGCCGCGCCGGCGCCTGTGCATATCGATAACCTGCCCCAGTAAAGCATCGCCGCATGTCCGACCAGTCCCTGCTTGCCGAATTCGACGCGCTGCACCGCGCCGAGAAAATGATCCTCGCCCTGCTGTCCCTGATGGGCGATCCGGTGGGCCGCACCGCCATCCTCGACCATATGGTCAAGGCCGGCGTGAAGGACGGGCAGGAGCAGGTCTTCACCGTGGAGACGCTGGACGATGCCATGATCCGCCTGGAGCGCCTGGCTTTCGCCAGCGTGGTGACGGGACGCGGCTACATCTGCAACAACAAGCTGCGCTGGTCCGCCATCCGCGCCGCCATCGGCGCCCATCTGCTGGACGATCTGTGCAAGGCGCACGAGGCGCTGACGCCGATGCGCCAGAGCTGGAACGGCAGTTATGAACCGCGCAGCTACCGCCACGGCGTGGCGCGCCTGCGCATGGCCCTGCTGCGCGGCCAGGGTCCGCAGCAGATCGCGCCCCTGCTCACCGCCTGCATGGTGTGCTACGAGGCGGCCCAGCTGCATCCGGTGGTGGATATCTTCACCCGCCCTTTCGAGGCCGGCATGCTGCTGCTGGTGCATCCGCTCCTGCAGGACGATGTGCTGATGCTGCTCCTGCAGCACGGCCAGCGCGAACTGGCGCTGGCGCAGCCGGTGCGCGCCTATGCCGAGCGCCATTTCCAGCGCCGCCTGGCGGCCAACGATAACGTCAGCGACGCGCTGCGCCTGGCGCTGGCCGAGGATGCGATCCTGTGCGGCCGCCTGGCCGACGCGGGCCGCTATCTGCAAGGCGTGGAAGGCGCGCTGGCCCAGTTCTTCGCCAGCGTGGTCCTGATGCTGCGCAACGACGTGACGGGCGCGCTGGCCGGCTTCGAGGCGGCGCTGAAATCGATCCGGCGCGAGTCCGGCAAGCGCAAGCATCTGTTCCAGGGCATCGGCGGCCATCTGTACGTGCTGGCCCTGCTGCGCCAAGGCGACATCAAGACGCTGAAGGCGGCGGAAAGCTATCTGGAGCTGGCGGTGCATGCCCAGCACAATCCGGACAGCGCCGTGTACCAGCAATTGAGCGCCCTGCGCCAGATCCGCGCCGGCACCATGAGCACCGATATCGTTCTGTCGCGCGGCTGGGAATCCGCAATGCAGGCGCAAGTGTTCCAGGGGCTTCTGTATTTCTGGCTTTCGCTGCCGCAGCTCAAGCAACGCCGCGCCGAATTGCAGGACGTGGTGCAGCAGGCGGAAAGCGCGGGCTATCTGCTGATCGCGGGACAGGCCGCCGGCCTGCTCGGCCATCTGGGCGAGGAGCATTACGGCGAGCGCGCCACCGCCTTGCGCGAGCAGCATGGCTTTGCCGATATGGCGCTCTGGTTCGAGCGCCAGGAAGCCTGGCAGCGCCAGCTCTCCGCCCTGATCAAGCTGCAGCAGGGCGCCAGCAGCGACAGCGGCGCGGAGACGCGCCTGGTGTGGATGGTGTCCTACTCGCCGCGCCACGGCATTACCGAAATCGAACCGCGCGAGCAGAAGCGCGATGCGCGCGGCCAGTGGGGCAAGGGCCGCCCGGTGGCGCTCAAGCGCCTGCGCGAGGAGGCGGCGCAGCTGGACTATCTGACGCCGCAGGATATCCGCATCAGCAGCACCATCGCGCCTTCGCGCCAGGCCTATGCCTCCGGCCTGCGCTACGACATCGATACCGAGCAGGCGGCGCTGGCCCTGGTGGGCCATCCCTTCGCCTACTGGATGGATGCGCCGGACATGCGGGTGGAACTGCTGGCCGGCCAGCCCGAGCTGCTGATACAGCGCCGCAGCGGCCAGCTGCTGCTCACAATGCAGCCCGCCATCACGGACCCGAACAGCAAGGTGGTGGTGGTGAAGGAAACGCCGGGCCGCCTGCGCGTGGTCAGCGTGCAGGACGAGCACCACCGCATCGCCGCCATCGTCGGCGAAGGCTTGAACGTGCCGCTGCATGCGGAAGAACAGGTGCTGGAAGCCATCGGCGCCGTGTCCTCCATGGTGACGGTGCAGTCGGATATCGGCGGCGCCGCCGCCAGCTCGCAGCAGGAAGACGCCGACGCGCGCCTGCACATCCACCTGCTGCCCTATCAGCAGGGCTTGAAGATGCAGATCCAGGTGCGGCCCCTGCCCACCGGCGCCTATTACGCGCCCGGCTCCGGCGCCGAGAGCGTGATCGCCGACGTCAATGGCAGCACGGTGCAGGCGCGCCGCAGCCTGGCCGGCGAGCGCGACGCCGAGCGCCAGCTGGTCCTGAAATGCCCGGTGCTGGAGCAGGCCGAACTCGATCACGGCGAATGGCTGCTGGGCCAGCCCGCGCTCTGCCTGCAGCTACTGGCTGAATTGCAGGCCTTCGATGCGGAAAAAATCGTCATCGGCTGGCCCGACGGCGAAGCTTTCCGCGTCACGCAGCAAGTCGAAACCAAGCAGCTGCGCCTGGCCATCAAGAGCAAGAAGGACTGGTTCGCCGCCAGCGGCCAATTGCAGATCGACGAGAACAAGGTGATGGACCTGCGCTCGCTGCTGGAGCTGATCAAGGCCAGCAAGAGCCGCTTCATCGAGCTGGGCGACAAGCAGTTCCTGGCGCTGTCGGAGGAATTGCACCGCCGCCTGTCGGAGCTGAACGACTATGGCATGGATGACGATGGCGGCGTGCGCGTGCACCGCCTGGCCGCCTTCGTGCTGGAGGAGCTGGCCGCCGAAGTGAGCGGCGTCGAGGCCGACCGCATGTGGCGCGAGCACCTGCAGCGCATCGAGGCGCAGGCGAGTTATATTCCGCGCCTGCCCGGCACCTTGCAGGCCGAGCTGCGCGACTATCAGCTGGCCGGTTTCGAATGGCTGGCGCGCCTAGCCCACTGGGGCGTGGGCGCCTGCCTGGCCGACGATATGGGCCTGGGCAAGACGCTGCAAGCCCTGGCCCTGATCCTGCTGCGCGCGCCGCAAGGCCCGGCCCTGGTGGTGGCGCCGACCTCGGTCTGCCTGAACTGGGCCAGCGAGGCGGCGCGCTTCGCGCCCACCCTGCGCGTGAAGATTTTCGGCGAGGGCGACCGCGAGGAAAGCGTGGCCAATGCCGGGCCTTTCGACCTGCTCATCGTCAGCTACGGCCTGCTGCAGCTGGAATCGGAGCGCTTCACCAAACAGCAATGGCATACCATCGTGCTGGACGAGGCGCAGGCGATCAAGAATGCCGCCACCAAGCGCTCGCAGGCCGTGATGGCGCTGCAAGGCGATTTCCGTATCGCTGCCACCGGCACGCCGCTGGAAAACCATCTGGGCGAGCTGTGGAACCTGTTCCGCTTCATCAATCCCGGCCTGCTGGGCAGCCTGGAACAATTCAATCTGCGCTTCGCCGGCCCGATCGAGCGCCAGCAAGACCACCGCGCCGAAGTCGGCGCGCGCAACCGCCTGCGCCGCCTGATCCAGCCCTTCATCCTGCGCCGCACCAAGGCCCAGGTGCTGCGCGAACTGCCGGCGCGCACCGAGATCGTGCTGGAAGTCGACCTGTCGGCGGAGGAAACGGCGCTCTACGAATCGCTGCGCCGCGAGGCGCTGGAGCATCTGGCTTCCATCGAAGGCCCGGCCGACAAGAAGTCGATGCAGATCCTGGCCGAGATCATGAAACTGCGCCGTGCCTGCTGCAATCCGAACCTAGTGTCGCCGTCACTGAAACTGGCCAGCAGCAAGCTGGCGGCCTTCGACCAGCTGCTGCAAGGCTTGCTGGAGAACCGCCACAAGGTGCTGGTGTTCAGCCAGTTCGTCGACCATTTGAGCCTGATCCGCCAGCTGCTCGATGCCAAGGGCGTGAGCTACCAATACCTCGATGGTTCGACGCCGATGGCGGCGCGCAAGCAGCGCGTGGATGCCTTCCAGGCGGGCGAAGGCGATGTCTTCCTCATCAGCCTGAAAGCGGGCGGGGTCGGCATCAATCTGACGGCAGCCGACTACGTGATCCATATGGATCCGTGGTGGAATCCGGCGGTGGAAGACCAGGCCTCCGACCGCGCCCACCGCATGGGCCAGCAGCGTCCCGTGACCATTTACCGCCTGGTGGCGCGGCATACGATAGAGGAAGGCATCGTCGACCTGCACCAGCACAAGCGCGAGCTGGCCGACAGTCTGCTTGACGGCAGTGACGGCGCGGCCCGCATGTCGGCCGAGGATATGCTGGCCATGCTGGCCGAAGGCTTGCGCCGTTGAGCGCCCGGCCAGCTTGTTCGGCGGGGGCATTCATGCCATCATGCGCCATTCCGATTCAAAATATGCAAGGCCATGGAAGAAGATAACAATGCCCGCATCGCGCCGGGCGCCACCCTGCTCAGCGTCAAAGCCTGGACCGCCTATATCGGCCCGCTGCTCATGGCTTTCGTCATGCTCTTCGTGCTGCGCCTGTCCTTCACCTATTCGGAGTGGCTGGCGGCCGGCGTGCTGTTCCTCTCCACCGTGGTGATCGGCTATCGCGTGCTGCTGATCCGCAGCGTGCAGCTGTATTGCGACGATGTGGGCGTGTGGATGTATGCCGGCATCCTGCCCTGGGCGCGCGGCGTGCAGGGCGTGAAGTGGCGCGACCTGGACGAAGCCACCTTCGTGCAATCGTTCTGGAGCTGGCTGTTCCGCTCCTATTCGATCCGCATCGGCCACCGCTTTACCAAATCGAGCGAGATCCTGCTAAGCCATATGGCGCGCGGCAAGGAAGTGGTGGCGCAGATCAATGAGCGCCACCAGCAGCTTATCCGCGGCAATGCGCTGAACTGAAAACGCGTTTGTAGCGTCGTGTAACACGGGGCGCTCAAGCGGGCGGAATAATGATAATCTCGCACGCTGCACGCTCCAATTCAAGAGGTTCCCCCATGATCAAGACCAAGATTGCGCTGGCCGCCGTAATGGCCTGCCTGGCGCTGTCCCCGGCCAGCGCGGCGAAGAAGCCGCAGAAATCCGGCAAGCCCGCCAAGACGGCGAGCGCACCCGCCAAAAAATCCACCAAAGCGAAAGGCAAGGGCAAGGCCGCCGCTGCAGCCGGCGCAGGCGCCGCCGTGGCCGCCGTAGCCGCACCGGTGGCGCAGGAGCGCCGCCAGGACCGCACTTTCGGCAATGTCAGCAACCAGTTCCTCAGCGCCCTGTGGCGCGCCGATCCGGAACTTGCCATCTCGGTCGGCAAATACGATACCGCTGCCAATCTCACCATCCCCGATGCGGCCAGCCGCCAGCGCCAGCTGGCCTTTATCGACGACTGGCTGGAACGCTTCGGCAAGCTCGATGCGCGCCAGCTCTCGCCGCGCCAGCGCACCGATCTGGGTCTGCTGCAGAACAAGCTGAATAGCGACCGCTGGTATCTGACCACCTTCCGCGAATTCGAATGGAATCCGGCCTCCTACAATATCGCCAGCCCGCTCGACTTCATCCTCAACACCGAATACGCGGCCAAGCCGCAGCGCCTGCGCACCCTGCTCAAGCGCATCGCCAGCGTGCCGGCCTACTACGACGCGGCGCGCGCCAGCATCAGCAATCCGACGCGCGAACACACCCAGCTGGCCGTGGCGCAGGCGCCCGGGGTGGTGGCGATACTGAACGATATCCAGAAAGAGGCGCAGGCTTCCATCCTGACCAGCGACGAGAAGCAGCTGTTCGCGCTGCGCGTGGCAGAGGCGAAAAAGGCCGTGGAATCCTATGCCGCCTGGCTCGGCGAGCTGGATAAGACGCTGGAAAAAACCGGCGCGCGTTCCTTCCGCATCGGCAAGGAGCTGTATGAGGCCAAGTTCGGCTTCGACATCCAGGCCGGCAGCACGGGCGAGCAGACCTACCAGAAAGCCCTGGCGGCGCGCGAACAGCTGCTGGCGAATATGGACCGCATCTCCGACGAGCTATGGCCCAAGTATCTGGGCGATACGGTGAAACCGGCCGAGCGCTATGCCAAGATCGGCATGATGATCGACAAGCTCTCGTCCAACCACGTCGCGCGCGAGAACTTCTTCCCCGAGATCCGCCGCCAGATTCCGCAGCTGCAGGACTGGGTGGTCAAGCACAATCTGCTGACCCTCGATCCGAAGAAGCCTTTGGTGGTGCGCGAAACGCCGGAGTACCAGCGCGGCGTGGCCGGCGCCAGCATCGAGGCGCCCGGTCCCTTCCGTCCGCAGGACCGCACTTACTACAATGTGACGCCACTGGACAAGGAAACGCCGGAACAGGCCGAGAGCAGCCTGCGCGAGTACAACCACTGGATTCTGCAGATCCTGAACATGCACGAAGCGATTCCGGGCCATTACGCCCAGCTGGTGTATGCGAACAAATCGCCGTCCGTGATCAAGTCCATCTTCGGCAATGGCGCCATGGTGGAAGGCTGGGCGGTCTACAGCGAACGCATGATGCTGGAATCGGGTTATGGCGACAACGCGCCCGAGATGTGGCTGATGTATTCGAAGTGGAATCTGCGCAGCGTGACCAATACCATCCTCGATTACAGCGTGCACGTGCTGGGCATGAACCAGGAGCAGGCCATCGACCTGCTGACGCGCCAAGCCTTCCAGACGCCGCGCGAGGCGGCCGAGAAATGGCGCCGCGTGCAATTGACCTCGGTGCAGCTGACCAGCTATTTCAGCGGCTTCAGCGAAATCATGGAATTGCGCGAGCAGCGCCGCCAGACCCTGGGCAGCCGCTTCGCACTGAAGGACTTCCACGAGCAGTTCCTCAGCTACGGCAGCGCGCCGGTGCGCGTGATCCGCGAGCTGATGCAGTAATCCCGCCCTACCCCGCCAGCCTTTGCGGCCGCGCAAGCGGCGCCGGCAGGCTGGCGGCTAGCATGGCATATGGTGCGGACGCCGGCGCGGCGTCCGATCTGCTATCCTGAGTCCAAGGAGTTGCAATGCCCATGCCCCTGCCTTTCGACAAGCTCGAGTATTCCCGCATCCTGCAAGCCAGCGGTGTTCCGCAGGCGCAGGCGGAAGCCCATGCCGATGCCCTCTCCTATGCTTTGAGCGAGCCGGTGCTTCTCTCTTCCGATTTGACGATTTTGAAAGCGGAAATTCTCGCCCAGGTCAGCGAGATGTTTGCAAAATTCAAAGAGGAAATAAAGGCCGAAATTCTGGCAGAAGTGGATAAAAAGCTCAGACCCATCTACTGGATGCTGGCGGCATCGCTGCTGATGCACGCCATCACCCTGGGCAAGCTTTTTCAGTAGGCTTATTCCTGCTGTTCGCTGGGCGCCTGCGTGACTTTGACGAAAATGGGCGAGAGCAGCACGCCAACCTCGAACAGCAGCCACATCGGAATCGCCAGCGAGAACTGGCTGACCACATCCGGCGGCGTGACGATGGCAGCGATCACGAAGGCGGCCACGATCACATAGCCGCGCCATTCCTTCAGCTTGGCCACCGATACCAGACCCATGCGCACCAGAATCACCACCACCACCGGCACTTCAAACGCGCAGCCGAACGCCAGGCACATCGACATCACGAAGTCGAGATAGTTCTCGATATCCGGCGTGACCGAAATCGAGGTCGGTGAAAACTCCGAGATAAAGGCGAACACCCGCCCGAACACGAGGAAGTAGCAGAACGCCACGCCCGCCATGAACAGCAGCGAGGACGAGATCACCAGCGGCGCGATCAGGCGTTTTTCATGCGCGTACAGGCCGGGCGCGACAAAAGCCCACATCTGGTACAGCACCCAGGGCAGGGACAGGATCAGGCCGATCACCAGCGTGACCTTCATCGGCACCAGGAAGGGCGCGATGACGCCGGTGGCGATCATCTTCGAGCCGGCCGGCAGGGCGTTCACCATGGGCTGGGCGATGATGTCGTAGATATGCGAAGGACCGGGCCAGAACATCAGGGCCAGCGTCACCAGCAGCACGCCGATCGAGGCCTTGACCAGACGGTCGCGCAGCTCGATCAGGTGGGAGATGAAGGTTTCTTCAACAGGTTGTTGATTGCTCATTTAATAGAACGATGCAGATTTGCCGCTGCGCGGACGGAAGCGCGCCACGCGCGCCGCGCCGGACACCACATGGCTGCGGCCGCCGTTGCGCTGCTTGTACCAGAGCGGCACGGCCGAGGTGCGCACCAGGCGTTTGCGACGGAATTCCTTGGCCTTGCGCGACAGATCCTCATTGGTGGCGGTGATCAGCGGCGACTGCGCCGCATCGTCGGCGCGGAAGGCGCTTTCCACTTCCGACATATTCTGCGCGATGCTTTCCTCCACGCCGCTTTTGATCGACTGGGCGGTTTCCTGCACTTCCTTGTGCAGGTTCTTCAGCTCTTCCAGTTCGATTTCGCGGCTGACTTCCGCCTTCACATCATGCAGATAGCGCTGGGCGCGGCCATACAGGGTGCCCGCCATGCGGGCCACCTTGGGCAGCTTTTCCGGGCCGATCACGACGAGGGCAACGACCCCGATGATGGCGAGTTTAGAGAGACCGAGATCGATCATAGGCTATCGCCGCATGCCGCCGGCCAAGACTGGCCGGCAGGGCATTACAGCTTGTTTTTCTCTTTGGCGTCGACGTCGATGGTGCTCTTGTCGGCCACCGCCTGGGTCGGCGCAGCAGGCGCGGCAGGCTTGTCTTCCTCGCCTTTCACGCCATCCTTGAAGCCCTTCACCGCCTTGCCGATATCCGAACCCATATTACCCAGCTTCTTGGTACCGAACACCAGCATTACCACCACCAGCACGATCAGCCAGTGCCAAATACTCATCGAACCCATCATTTTCCCCTTGCAGGACGCTCAGCGCCCAAAAATAAACCGGTAACACGCACAGTATACGCGAAGCGCGCCCGTCATGTGCTTGTCATATTTACCAGAGGCAATACCCTTTAGCGCATCGCGCGCCACGGACGCGGACCTCCGACCATATGCAAGTGCAGATGGTACACTTCTTGCCCGCCGTCGGGACCACTGTTTATCAAGGTTTTATAACCTCGTGTCGGTTGGCCGTCGGTGTCGTAGACCACGGAGACGCCATGTTCCTCGGCCAGACGCGGCGCCAGCGCCAGCATGCGGCCCAGCAGCGGCGCATCGTCGCTGCCGCAGTCGGACAGGGTGCTGTAGTGCTTCTTCGGAATCACCAGCAGGTGCACCGGCGCGGCCGGGTTGATGTCCTTGAAGGCCAGCAGCTCTTCATCCTCGTACACCACCGAGGAGGGAATGGTCTTGGCAGCAATCTTGCAGAACAGGCAGTTGTCCACGTTCAGTCCTTATGCGTTGAGATTAATCTTGGTCGGGGCGCGCGGCCTTCTCGTCCAGGCCGGACAGGCCCTCGCGCCGCGCCAGCTCGTCCAGCACCTGCTGCGGGGTCAGGCCGAACTGGGACAGCAGCACCAGCGAATGGAACCACAGGTCGGCGCACTCGTACAGCAGCTTGGCCGGATCGCCGCCGTTGCGCGCATCCTTGGCGGCCATCACGGTTTCCACCGCTTCCTCGCCGATTTTTTTGAGGATGGCATCGTCGCCCTTGGCAAACAGGCGCGCCACATAGGAGGCGGCCGGGTCGCCGCCATTGGCCGGCTTGCGCGATTCGATGACCGCGGCCAGGCGGTCCAGCACTGTCGTCATTTCTTGGTTTCCGTATAAATCGTTTCCGGGTCTTTCAGTACCGGCTCCACATTCTGCCAGTCGCCATCTTTCGGATCGCCCAAGAATTTATTGAAGAAGCAGGAATGGCGGCCAGTATGACAGGCGATGCCACCCGCCTGCTCGATCTTCAGCAGCACCACATCCTCGTCGCAATCGAGGCGGATTTCCAGCACCTTCTGCACATGGCCCGATTCCTCGCCCTTGTGCCACAGCTTCTTGCGCGAACGGCTCCAGTACACGGCCTCGCCCAGCTCCACTGTCTTATACAAGGCGTCGCGGTTCATCCAGGCGAACATCAGCACATCGTTGCTGCCCGCCTCCTGGGCGATCACCGGCACCAGGCCGTGTTCGTCCCACTTCACCTTGTTCAGCCATTTCGCCTTGGCGACGCTCGCCGCGATTCCGGTTGCCATATTTCGTCCTCTTTCTCAGACCAGGCGCATGGGAATGCCCTGCTCGGCCATGAAGCGCTTGGCTTCCTGCACGGTGTGCTGGCCATAGTGGAAAATGCTGGCGGCCAGCACCGCATCGGCGCGCCCCAGCTTGATGCCGTCGGCCAGATCCTGCAGGCCGCCCACGCCGCCCGAAGCGATCACCGGCACCTGCACCGCGTCCGACACGGCGCGCGTCAGGCCGAGGTCGAAACCGGACTTGGTGCCGTCGCGGTCCATGCTGGTCAGCAGCAGCTCGCCGGCGCCCAGGCTCTCCATCTTGCGCGCCCATTCGATGGCATCGAGGCCGGTGGCATTGCGGCCGCCGTGGGTGAACACTTCCCACTTGCCGGGTGCCACCTGCTTGGCGTCGATGGCCACCACGATGCACTGCGAGCCATGCTTTTGCGAGGCGTCATGCACCAGCTGCGGATTGCTCACGGCCGAGGTGTTCAGGCTGACCTTGTCGGCGCCCGCGTTCAGCAGGCGGCGCACATCGTCCACCTGGCGCACGCCGCCGCCCACGGTCAGCGGGATGAAGACCTGGGACGCCACCGCCTCGATGATGTCGAGGATCAGGCCGCGGTTATCGCTGGAGGCGGTGATGTCGAGGAAGGTCAGCTCGTCGGCGCCCTGCTCGTCGTAGCGGCGCGCGATTTCCACCGGGTCGCCGGCGTCGCGCAGCTCGGTGAAATTGACGCCTTTGACGACGCGGCCATTGGTCACGTCGAGGCAGGGGATGATGCGCTTGGCTAGCATGGCTTACTCTTCTTCGATCTCGCCCGACAGTTCGTCGGCGCGCAGCTGGGCCGAGTTCAGGTCCAGCGTGCCTTCGTAAATCGAACGGCCGCAGATCACGCCCTCGATGCCCTCGTCCTGCACCGCACACAGGGCTTCCACATCGCTGAGATTGTGCAAGCCGCCGGAGGCGATGATGGGAATGCGCACCGCCTGCGCCAGGCGCACGGTGGCTTCGATATTCACGCCGCCCATCATGCCGTCGCGGCCGATGTCGGTGTAGATAATGGATTCGACGCCATAGGTTTCGAATTTCTGCGCCAGGTCGATCACCTCGTGGCCGGACATCTTGCTCCAGCCGTCGGTCGCCACCTTGCCATCCTTGGCATCGAGGCCGACGATGATGTGGCCGGGGAAGGCGCCGCAGGCGTCATGCAGGAAGCCGGGGCTTTTCACGGCGGCGGTGCCGATGATGATGTAGCTGATGCCGTCGTCCAGATAGCGCTCGATGGTGTCGAGATCGCGGATGCCGCCGCCCAGTTGCACGGGAATTTCGTCGATATCGTGTTCCAGCGCGAAATCCTGTACGGTTTTCAGGATGGCTTTCACCGCGCCTTCGTTCTTTGGCTTGCCCGCGAAGGCGCCGTTCAGGTCAACCAGATGCAAACGGCGCGCGCCCTGCTCCAGCCAATGACGCGCCATCTCGGCCGGGTCTTCGGAAAAAACAGTAGCAAGTTCCATATCGCCCTGTTTCAGGCGAACGCAGTGACCGTCTTTGAGGTCGATGGCAGGAATAAGCAGCATGGTGTCTAAAGTGTCAAAGAAAAAAGGGTGGGAATTTAGGGTTGCCAGTGAACGAAATTCTTGAACAGCTGCAGGCCGGCAGCTGCACTTTTCTCCGGATGGAACTGGGTAGCGAAGATATTATCGCGTGCCACGGCGCAGCAGAAGGGCGCGCCGTAGATGGTTTCGCCCACGCTGTGCGCCGCCTGTCCGGGCTGGGCGTAATAGCTGTGCACAAAATAGAAATAAGCATTGTCGGCGATACCCTGCCACAGCGGATGGGCGGCGGTCTGCTTCACCTGATTCCAGCCCATCTGCGGCACCTTGAAGCGCGAGCCGTCTTCCTGCAGCTGGCCGTCAAGCTGGAAGCGCACCACCTTGCCGGGCAGCAGGCCGAGACCGGCGGCGTCGCCTTCTTCACTGCGTTCGAACAGCATCTGCTCACCGATGCACACACCCAGCATCGGTTTGCTGGCGGCGGCGCGCAACAGCGCTTCCTGCACGCCGGATTCGCGCAGGCTGCGCATGCAGTCCGGCATGGCGCCCTGGCCGGGCAGGACGATGCGCTCGGCGCTATCGATATCGGCGGCGGCGCCGGAGATCAGGATCTCGGCTTCCGGCGCCACGGCGCGCAAAGCCTGCGCCACCGAGCGCAGATTGCCCATGCCGTAGTCCACTACAACAATTTTTTTCATATGCCGTTCAAAGCCGGAGGGAGATTACAGGCTTCCTTTGGTCGAAGGGATGGTGCCTGCCGCGCGTTCGTCATGCTCGACGGCCATGCGCAGGGCGCGGCCGAAAGCCTTGAACACGGTTTCGCACTGGTGATGGGCATTGGTGCCGCGCAGATTGTCGATGTGCAGCGTGACCAGGGCATGGTTGACGAAGCCGCGGAAGAATTCCAGCGTCAGGTCGACATCAAAGCCGCCGATCATGGCGCGCGTGAAAGGAATATGGTATTCGATGCCGGGACGGCCCGAAAAATCGATGACCACGCGCGACAGGGCTTCATCCAGCGGCACATAGGCATGGCCGTAGCGGCGGATGCCTTTGCGGTCGCCGATGGCTTTCGCCACCGCCATGCCCAGGGTGATGCCGACGTCTTCCACTGTATGGTGATTATCGATATGCGTGTCGCCCGTCGCTTCGATATCGAGATCGAACAGGCCATGGCGCGCGATCTGGTCCAGCATATGGTCGAGGAAGGGAACGCCGGTGTTCAGTTTCTGCACGCCGGTGCCATCCAGATTGATGGCGACGCGAATCTGGGTCTCGTTGGTGTTGCGCGTGATTTCTGCGGTGCGGTTCATGGAAAGGCTCATCTCTTAGTCTGCCAGCGATGCTTTCAAAGCGCCGAGGAGGGCTGCATTCTCGTCCGGCGTACTGACAGTCACGCGCAGGCAATTGGACAGCACAGTATGCATTCTACCCACATTTTTGAGCAATACCTTGTGCGTAAGGAGTTTCGCGTAGGCATCGTCGGAATTGGGCACCCGAATCAGAATAAAATTCGCCGCCGAGGGGAAGACCGCGACGCCGGGCAAGGCCGCCAGCGCCTCTGCCAGCAGGCCGCGCTGCTCACGCAAAATCGCGGCCTGCTGGTCCAGCACTTCCAGGTGGTCGAGCGCGAATTCGGCCGCCGTCTGGCTCAGCACATTGATGTTGTATGGAGGCCGCACTTTATCGAATTCGGCCAGCAGCGCGGGCGCCGCCGACATATAGCCGAGGCGGATGCCGGCCAGTCCCAGCTTGGACAGGGTGCGCATGACGATCAGGTTCGGGAACTCGGGCAGACGGCCCATGAAGCTTTGGCGCGCGAACGGCTCGTAGGCTTCGTCCACCACCACCAGGCCCACGCCGTCCAGGGCGCGGATGATTTCCACCATATCGTCGGCATCGTACAAGTTGCCGGTCGGGTTGTTCGGGTAAGCGAGGAAGGTCAGGGCCGGACGATGTTCGGCGATGGCGGCCAGCATGGCGTCCTTGTCCAGCGTCAGATCGGCGCGCAGCGGCACGCCGACGAAGTCCATGCCGGCAAACTGCGCCGAGCGCTGGAACATGACGAAGCCGGGCACGGGGGCCAGCAGCACGGCGCGTTTTTCCTGGTGGGCGCAAGCCGTGGCCATGATGGAAATCAGCTCGTCGGAACCGTTGCCGAGGATGACGTCATAGCCGGCCGGCACGCCCAGCTTGGCGCACAGGCGCTGCTTGAGCGTGGCGTAGGAGGCGACCGGGTAGCGGTTCAGCGCCACATCGGCCAGGCGCCGGCTCAGCTCATGGTGCAGATGCTGCGGCAGCTCATACGGGTTTTCCATCGCGTCCAGTTTGATAAAACCGCTCGCATCCGGCACATGGTAGCTGCCAATGGCGCGCACGTCGGAACGGATGGTTTTGCTGATCAGATCATCGAGGGAAGACATCTTTGCTGCACTCCTGTGGTTGGCTAGACAGTGACTTCTTTGGGGGGAGACTTCTTCTTTTTCGCCGTGGTCTTTTTCGCGGCCGGTTTGGCGGAGACTTTCAATGCGGCCTTGGTTTCAGCCTGCACGGATGCCTTCGCGGCACGGGCACGGCGCGGCTTGGCCGGCGCTTCGTCGGGCGCTGCTGCCGCGGCCAGCACTTCGGCCGTTTCCTGCGCCGCCAGTTCCAGCGCGGCCAGACGGGCGTTAGCGACTTCGCAGTATTCGGGATTGAGCTCGAAGCCGACGAAGTTGCGGCCGCAGCGGCGCGCCGCCACGGCCGTGGTACCGCTGCCCATGAACAGGTCGAGCACCACGCCATCCGGCGGGCAGGATGCTTTCACCATGCGTTCGATGATTTCCAGCGGCTTCTGGGTCGGATGGTCGACGCGCTCGGCATGCTCGCGGTGCAGGCGCGATACGCTCCACAAATCCTTGGGGTTGTAACCCACTTCCAGCCACTTGGCGCCGACGAAGATCGAACGCGAACGGGCTTTCTTGGTTTCCGCATCGTAGGGAATGCGCACCGCGTCCAGGTCGAAGTAGTAATCCTTGCGGCGCACGAAGAAGCCGATGGTGTCATGCACGGAAGAGAAGCTGCGCACGCTGCCGCCCATCGAGGGCACGCGGCGATCCCAAATGATTTCATTCATCATCGTCATGCGCTTTTTGAGCATGACGAAAATCTCCGGCGAAAAACGCCAGGTCAGGAAGATGTACAGGCTGCCGTTCGGCTTGAGCTTGGGCAGGGCGGCATCGATCCACTGTTCGGTCCAGCGCAGATAGTCTTCCACGCTTTGCTGGTCGGAGGCATTGCCGTAGTCCTTGCCCAGGTTATAGGGCGGATCGGTCAGGATCAGATCGACGGCGCCGTCCGGGATGCGCGCCAGTCCGGCCAGCGCATCCTCGCAGTACAGCTGATTGAGCCAGCTGCTCATGCGCCCTGCTTCAGGCGCAACTCGGCGCTGCGGGCGTGCGCCTGCAAGCCTTCGCCATACGCCAGTTCGGCGGCAACCTTGCCCAGGGTCTGGGCGCCGGCCTCGCTGACCTGGATCACGGAAGAGCGCTTCTGGAAGTCGTACACGCCCAGCGGCGAGGAAAAGCGCGCCGTGCGCGAAGTCGGCAGCACGTGGTTCGGGCCGCAGCAATAGTCGCCCAGCGATTCGGACGAGAAGCGGCCCAGGAACATGGCGCCGGCGTGGCGGATCTGCCCGGCCCACTGCTGCGGATTCTCGGCCGAGATTTCCAGGTGTTCGGCGGCGATGCTGTTGGCGATGGTGCAGGCTTCGGCCATATCGCGCACCTGGATCAGGGCGCCGCGGTCGGTCAGCGAAGTGCGGATCACATCCTGGCGCGGCATGGTCGGCAGCAGCTTGTGGATGCTCGCTTCCACCTGGGCGATATAGTCCGCGTCGGGACACAGCAGAATCGCCTGCGCCAGCTCATCGTGTTCGGCCTGGGAGAACAGGTCCATGGCCACCCAGTCGGGATCGGTCGTGCCGTCGCAGATCACCAGGATTTCGGACGGGCCGGCGATCATGTCGATGCCCACAGTGCCGAAGACGCGGCGCTTCGCCGAGGCCACATAGGCGTTGCCGGGGCCGACGATCTTGTCCACCGGCTGGATGGTTTCGGTGCCGTAGGCGAGAGCGGCAACCGCCTGCGCGCCGCCGATGCCGATCACGCGCGTGACGCCGGCAATGGCGGCGGCGGCCAGCACCATCTGGTTTTTCACGCCATCCGGCGTCGGCACCACCATGATGATTTCCTGCACGCCGGCCACACGGGCCGGCACGGCATTCATCAGCACGGAGGAAGGATAGGCCGCCTTGCCACCGGGGACATAGATGCCCACGCGGTCGAGCGGCGTGACGCGCTGGCCCAGCACCGTGCCATCGGCCTCGGTGTAGCTGAAGCCCTGCAGCTCCTGCTTCTGGCGCTCGTGAAAGAGGCGGATGCGTTCGGCCGCCGTCTGCAGCGCCAGGCGCTGCGTCTCAGGCAGCGCGGCCAGCGCCGCGTCCAGCTCCGGCTGCGGAATGTCGAAGGCGGCCATGCTCTGCGCGCCGCCGTTGGGAATGCGGTCGAAGCGGTTGGTGTATTCCAGCACGGCTTCGTCGCCGCGCGCGCGCACCTGGGCAATGATGCCGCCCACGGCCTGCTCGATCGCTTCGTCGGTGGATGCTTCAAAGGCCAGCAGCGCGTCCAGCGTTTCCTGGAAATCGGGCTGGCGGGAATCGAGCTTGAGGATCTGGATCGTCATGATGGTTACGCTGGTTGGGCTTGCGCCTGCGAGGCGCGTTCGAAAGCTTCAATGATGGGTTGCAGGCGCGCGCGCTTGAGCTTCAGCGCGGCCTGGTTCACCACCAGGCGCGAAGAGATGTCCATGATCTCCTCCACTTCCACCAGATTGTTGGCGCGCAGGGTGCTGCCGGTGCTGACCAGGTCGACGATGGCGTCGGACAGGCCGATCAGCGGCGCCAGCTCCATCGAGCCATACAGCTTGATCAGGTCGACGTGCACGCCCTTGGCGGCGAAATGCTCGCGCGCCATCTGGGTGAACTTGGTCGCCACGCGCAGGCGGGCGCCCTGGCGCACGGCGGTTTCATAATCGAAGCCCGCCTTCACCGCCACCGACATGCGGCAGCGCGCGATGTTCAGGTCGACCGGCTGGTACAAGCCTTCGCCGCCGTGCTCGAACAGCACGTCCTTGCCGGCCACGCCGAAATCGGCCGCCCCGTGCTGCACATAGGTCGGCACATCGGTGGCGCGCACGATCAGCACGCGCACGTGCGGATCGTTGGTCGGCAGGATCAGCTTGCGCGAGGTCTCCGGATTCTCGGTGACGGTGATGCCCGCAGCCGCCAGCAGCGGCAGGGTGTCCTCGAAGATTCGGCCTTTGGAGAGTGCCAGAATCAACTGGGAATCGTTCCCGGCCTGGCTGGTGATTGCGTTCATGATGGGCTTTCGATTGCGTTACTTGATGCGGCTGATATTGGCGCCCAGCGCCTGCAGCTTCACTTCCATGCGGTCATAGCCGCGGTCGAGGTGGTAGATGCGGTCGACCAGGGTTTCGCCCTTGGCGGCCAGGGCGGCGATCACCAGCGAGGCGGAAGCGCGCAGGTCGGTCGCCATCACGGGCGCGCCGATCAGCTGGTCCACACCCTTGATGAAGGCGGTGTTGCCGTCGGTTTCGATGGCCGCGCCCAAGCGGTTCATTTCCTGCACGTGCATGAAGCGGTTTTCGAAAATGGTTTCCGTCACCTTGCTGGCGCCGTTGGCGATGGTGTTGACCGCCATGAACTGGGCCTGCATATCGGTCGGGAAGCCAGGATACTCGGTGGTGCGGAAGCTGACCGGATTCGGGCGGCTGTCCATCTGAGCGCGGATCGTATCCTTGCCGATGGTCATGCGCAGGCCCATTTCGCGCAGCTTGTCGAGGGCCGCATCCATGATGTCGACGCGGGTGTTGCGCAGTGTGATGTCGCCGCCTGCCGCCGCCACGGCGCACAGGAAGGTGGACGCTTCGATACGGTCGGGAATCACGTCGTGGCTGGCGCCATGCAGTTCGGACACGCCCTGGATCACCAGGCGGTCGGTGCCGATGCCTTCGATTTTCGCGCCCATGGCCACCAGCAGATTGGCCAGGTCGGTCACTTCCGGTTCGCGCGCGGCGTTTTCCAGGACGGTTTCACCTTCGGCCAGGGTGGCGGCCATCAGCAGGTTTTCCGTGCCGGTCACCGTGATCATATCGGTGACGATGCGGGTGCCTTTCAGTTTTTTGCACTTGGCGTAGATATAGCCGCCGTCGATGCTGATGTCGGCGCCCATCGCCTGCAGGCCCTTGATGTGCTGGTCGACCGGACGCGAACCGATGGCGCAGCCGCCCGGCAGCGACACCTTGGCCTGGCCGAAGCGCGCCAGCAGGGGGCCGAGCACCAGGATCGAGGCGCGCATGGTTTTCACCAGCTCATACGGCGCTTCCAGCTTGGTGATTTTCGAACCGTTGAGCGTGACCTTGTCGCCGTCCTGGCTCACCTGCAGGCCGGTCTGGCCCAGCAGTTTCAGGATGGTGGAGACGTCGTGCAGCTTCGGCACGTTCGACAGCTTCACGTCGCCCGACGTCAGCAGGCCGGCGCACAGGATCGGCAGGGCCGCGTTCTTGGCGCCGGAAATGGTGACGTCGCCCATCAGGCGTTTGCCGCCCTGGATAATCAGTTTGTCCATGTGGGCTTATCCTTGGAATTCTTCAGGGGTCAGGGTTTTCATCGACAGCGCGTGGATCTCTTCGCGCATGCGGTCGCCCAGCGCCGCGTACACCAGCTGGTGGCGCTGGATCAGGCGCTTGCCGGCGAAGGCTGGCGAGACGATGGTAGCCTGGAAATGCTGGCCGTCGCCTTCCACTTGCAGGTGAGTGCATTCGAGGCCGGCGGCGATATAGCTGTGGATTGCTTCTGGTGTGGTGCTCACGATTTTTCCTTGTGCAGAGTGTTTTAGTGGCGCAGACGGTAGCCGCTGCGCAGAAGACGGATGGCCAGCAGCGACAGCACCGCGAGGAAGCTGGCGACGATGGCGAAACTGGTCCAGGGATTGACGTCGGACTGGCCGAAGAAGCCGTAGCGGAAGCCGTCGATCATGTAGAAGAACGGGTTCAGGTGCGAGACGGCGAGCCAGAACGGCGGCAGCGAATGGATCGAATAGAAGACGCCCGCGAGGAAGGTCAACGGAACGATCAGAAAGTTCTGAAAGGCGGCCAGCTGGTCGAATTTCTCGGCCCAGATGCCGGCGATCAGGCCCACGGTGCCGAGGATGGCGGCGCCCAGCAGGGCGAAGGCCAGAATCCACAGCGGCGCGGTGAAGCTCAGCTGCGCGAACCAGGCCGTGACGATGAACACGCCGAAACCGACCGTGATGCCGCGCACCATGGCCGCCAGCACATAGGCCGAGAAAATCTCCCAGTGCGACAGGGGCGTGAGCAGCACGAACACCAGATTGCCCGTGATCTTGGACTGGATCAGCGAGGACGAAGCATTGGCGAAGGAATTCTGCAGCACGCTCATCATCACCAGGCCCGGAATCAGGAAGGCGGTATAGCTGACGCCCTGGTACACCTTCTGCCCGCCCAGCACATGGCCGAAGATCAGCAGATACAGCATGGCCGTCAGGACGGGCGCGGCGATGGTCTGGGTGGCGACCTTGTAGAAGCGCAGCGTTTCTTTGTACACCAGGGTGCGGAAGCCGGTTGAGAGCATTATTCGCCTCCGTTCATGATTTGCAGGAAGATGTCTTCCAGGTCGGCCTGCTGCAACTGCATCTCGTCGATGACGGCGCCGCTTTCGCGCAGGCGCGCCAGGATGCCTTCCACCTCCGCATAGTCATTGATGCGCAGGCTGTATTTGTGGCCGCTGTCGGCTTCCAGCGGGTGCGTGACCAGGTGGCGCAGATCGTCCGGCAGATCGCCGCGCTGCATATGCACGATCAGCTGGGAGCCGGAAATGCGGCGGATCAGGGCCGCCATGGTGTCGGCCGCCACCACCTGGCCGGTTTTCAGCATGGCGACGCGCTTGCACATGGCTTGCGCCTCTTCCAGGTAGTGGGTGGTCAGCACCACGGTGTGGCCTTCGCGGTTCAGGCGCGAGATGAACTTCCACAAGGTCTGGCGCAGTTCCACGTCAACGCCGGCGGTCGGTTCGTCGAGCACGATGACGGGCGGCTTGTGTACCAGGGCCTGGGCCACCAGCACGCGCCGCTTCATGCCGCCGGACAGGGCGCGCATATTGGTGTCGGCCTTGGGCGTCAGGTCCAGGTTGTGCATGACCTCATCGATCCAGGCGTCGTTCTTGCCCAGGCCGAAATAGCCCGATTGCAGGCGCAGGGTTTCGCGCACGGTGAAGAAGGGATCGAACACCAGTTCCTGCGGCACCACGCCCAGCTTGCGGCGCGCGGCGCGGAAATCGCTGACCACGTCATGGCCATGGATCTTGACCGTGCCCTTATCGGCGCGGATCAGGCCGGCGATGATGGAGATCAGGGTGGTTTTGCCGGCGCCATTCGGCCCCAGCAGCCCGAAAAACTCACCTTCCTCGATGGAGAGAGACACGCCGCCCAGCGCCCGCAGCGATTGGTAACGCTTCTCGACATTACTGATTTGGATTGCTGTCATGCTTGCTTAGTTAGGTTTTTGGTGCAACGGCGACCGTTGCTCGGACGGCCCACAAGGCCGGGGGATGCGAGCGCCGTGGCGCTCTACAGGCAACGGCAACGGTCAATTATATTGGAATTTTGGTTCGGCATCGCCGGACCGGGTAAAGCTGGGGCGGGGGGGTGAGGCGGGGGTCAATGATGGTGCAGGTTGGCCGGGCTCAGGGCCGGCTCTTCGGCCACGGGGGCCGGGGCGCTTGCGATCAGCGGGCAAACGCCATACAGCTTGGTCAGGCTTTTCAGCGAATCAGGCAGGTTTTGCAGGTCGAGGCGGACGCCAGCCTGGGCAGCGGCACGCTGCCAGGCCAGCATCACGGATACGGCCGCCGAATCCACCGCCGTCACTTTGCTCAGGTCAAACGTGGTCTGGCCGGCGCGGATGGCGGCCAGACCCTGTTCCAGCGCCGCCGTGGCGTTGGCCACGGTCAGCGAGGTCAGGGACAGCGAGTTGTTGTTGGCAGCAGACATCGGTCTTGGTATCCGGCTTATTTCTGGACGGTTTTCAGGGGCTTGTTGGCCAGCTGCTTGTTCTTGTTGGCCAGCGCCTTGATCAGGCCATCGATGCCGCCCTTGCTGATTTCGGAAGCGAAGGTGCCCTTGTAGGTTTCCACCAGCCAGGCGCCCAGCACATTGATGTCGTAAATCTTCCAGCCGGCCGCCGACTTGGCGACGCGGTAGTTCAGCGGCACCGGCTCGCCGCGGGCCACGTTCACTTGCGAACGCACTTCCACTTCGGTGTCGCTCGGGTCGGCGCGCAGCGGCTTGAACTCGATGGTTTCATTCTTCACCTGGGACAGGGCGCCCGAGTAGGTGAAGATCAGGAGGGTGCGGAACTCGGTGGACAGCTGTTTTTGCTGGTCCGGCGTGGCTTCGCGCCAGTAACGGCCGGCAGCCAGCGAGGTCATGCGCTGGAAATCGACGTAGGGCAGGATCTTGGTTTCCACCAGGTCCATCACGCGTTTCTGGTTGCCGGCCTGGATTTCCTTGTCGGCCTTGGCGGTGTCCAGCACTTCCTGGCTGATGCGTTTCACCAGAACGTCCGGCGCTTCGTTGGCCGGGGCCGGGGCGGCCGTCGCGCTGACGGCGAAGGCCACGGTGGCCAGGGCGATGAGTTGCTTAATCAGTTTCATGGCTTTTTACCTATATTGGTTGTGCGGCAATTACAGGCTGGCCGTATTGGCAGCCGGTGGCGGCATTATAGCCTGAGGCGCCGCCGCTTCGCTGTCAGCCTGGGCCGTCGCGGGCTTGCCCGCGGCCGGGGCGGCGTCGGACTTGCTTTCCGGCTTGGCTGGCGGGCTGGACTCGTCTGGCTTGTCCTCGGCGGCCGGCTTGGCCTTCAGCGGCCAGACATTGTGGCGCGGCTGGTCTTCGCCATCGTTGACCCTGTTTTCGCGCGCTTGCAGGAAGCCGTCGCGGATGAATTCATAGCGGTCCAGCGCGGCGTCTTCCAGCAGGGTGGACGCGTCGAGCAGGGCGGCGCGCTGGTCGACGACGCGCACGGCGGTGCCAACATTGCGCGCGCGCATATTCCGGTTGTGGACCCAAGGGTCGGCCGCGATGTCGAGCGGCAGGCCGACCGTGTCGCGCACGGTGGATGGGCCCAGCAGCGGCAGCATGACATACGGGCCGGACGGCACGCCCCAGGCGCCCAGGGTCTGGCCAAAGTCTTCCTTATGCTTTTTCAGGCCGGCTTCGGAGGCGATATCGAGCACGCCCAGCAGGCCGAAGGTGGAGTTGATGGCCACGCGCATCACGTCCGACATGCCCTCTTCGCCCTTGCCCTGCATCAGGTTGTTGGCGGCGGTCCACACATCGGCCAGATTGCCGAAGAAGTTGCCGACGCCGGTCTGCACGAAGCCCGGCAGCACGTTCTTGTAGACCGTAGCGGCCGGTTTCAGCGCGGCCTGGTCGACGGCGTCATTGAATTTGAAGACGGCGCGGTTGAAACCTTCATACGGGTCGCGCGGATTGGTGCTGGCGCAGCCGGTCAGTGCGGCGCTCGCGGCGAGCACCAGCGCCAGCTGGCGCAGCTTGAAGGGAGTGGCTTTTTGCATTATTTGCTATCCTTTCCTTCAGCGGCCTTGCTGTAGATAAACTGATTGATCAAGTCTTCCAGCACGGCGGCCGATTGGGTACGGGCAATCTTGTCGCCGCCTGCCAGATTGGCCAGGTCGCCGCCCGCTTCGATGCCGATGTATTGCTCGCCCAGCAGACCGGAGGTCAGAATCTTGGCCGAGCTGTCTTTCGGGAATTTGTAGCCGGTTTCCATGCGCAACGTGACCAGGGCCTTATACGTCTTGTCGTCGAAGGTGATGTCGGCCACGCGGCCCACTACCACCCCCGAGGCCTTGACGGCCGCCTGGCGGCGCAGGCTGCCGATATTGTCGAACTTGGCGGTGATGTCATAGGTCTGGGCGAAAGACATCGAGCTCATATTGCCTGCCTTGAGCGCCAGGAACATCAGTGCGGCCACGCCGAGCGCGACGAACAGACCCACCCAGATATCCAGAGATTTACGTTGCATAGAACAATCCTATCGTTTTATGGCGGCGCAGCGCGCCCGCCAGCTTATTGCTTCAACTTAATAACTTACTTGCTGAACATCAAGGCCGTCAGCATGAAATCGAGCCACCAGATCATCAGCGAAGACACCACCACGCTGCGGGTGGTGGCGCCGGCCACATCTTCCGGCGTCGGTTTCGCTTCATAACCCTGGTATAACGCAATGAATGTAATGGCAACGCCGAAGACCACACTCTTGACGAAGCCATTGAACACATCTTTCCAGATATCCACGCCGCCCTGCATCTGCGACCAGAACGCGCCATCGTCGACGCCGATCAGCTGCACGCCGACCAGGTAGCCGCCCAGCACGCCCACCGCGCTGAAGATCGACGCCAGCAGCGGCACGGCCAGCACGCCGGCCCAGAAACGCGGCGCCAGCACGCGCGCGATCGGGTTGACTGCCATCATTTCCATGGCCGACAACTGCTCGCCTGCCTTCATCAGGCCGATTTCGGCCGTCAGCGAGGTGCCGGCGCGGCCGGCGAACAGCAGGGCCGTGATAACCGGCCCCAGTTCGCGCGTCAGACCGAGGGCAACCAGCAGGCCCAGCGATTCGGAAGCGCCGTATTTATTCAGCGTGTAATAGCCTTGCAGACCCAGCACCATGCCGACGAAGAGGCCGGACAGGGTGATGATGAGCAGCGAGTAATTGCCGATGAAGTGCAGCTGCTCGACCACCAGGCGCGGACGGCGCAGCAGGCCGACCGAGAGGCCCAGCATGGCGAAGAAGGTGCGGGTGGCATAGCCCAGGCTTTCCACGTAATCGCGCAGGGTGGCGCCCACATTGCCGAGCACACGGGTAATCATGGACGGCCTCCCAGTCCCAGGTCTTCCGCCAGGGTCTTGCCCGGGTAATGGAAGGGCACGGGGCCATCGGCCTCGGCGTGCACGAACTGTTTCACATACGGGTCGGTGGACACCGTCATCTCTTGCGGCGTGCCGTGGGCCACGATCTTGCCCTGCGACAGGAAATACACATAGTCGGCGATCAGGAAGGATTCCTTCACATCGTGCGAGACCAGGATCGAGGTCGAACCGAGCGCATCGTTCAGGTTGCGGATCAGGTTGGCGGTCACGCCCATCGAGATCGGGTCGAGGCCGGCGAACGGCTCGTCATACATAATCAGTTGCGGATCGAGGGCGATGGAGCGCGCCAGCGCGACGCGGCGCGCCATGCCGCCGGAAATCTCGCCCGGCTTGAGCTTGGCGGCATTGCGCAGGCCGACGGCGTGCAGCTTCATCAGCACCAGGTCGCGGATCAGCTCTTCCGGCAGGTCGGTATGCTCACGCAGCGGGAAAGCGACGTTATCGTAGACGGTCAGGTCGGTAAACAGGGCGCCATGCTGGAACAGCATGCCCATTTTGCGGCGCAGCAGATACAGATCGCGGGTTTTCAGCGTGTGGACGATCTGGCCATCCACATTCACCGTGCCTTTTTGCGGGCGCAGCTGGCCGCCGATCAGGCGCAGCACCGTGGTTTTACCGCTGCCGGAACCGCCCATGACAGCCACAACCTTTCCACGTGGAAAGTCCATCTGGAGACCGGAGAGAATGCTCCGCTTCCCATAGGAGAAGTGTAAATCACGGATTTCGACAAGATTAGGCACAGGCTAGCTCTTTATTTTTAAGGCCATATTGTAGTGCAGAAACGCTACGTTCTGCTTAAGACTCCCCAAAAGAGGGCAGGTGCGCCCGCTACAGAATGTACATGATACAACATTACTAACCGTAAAGTCAGCAAGTTACATCTGGAAAACAGTTTTTCATGCTGCATAGCACAATGTCCACCTTGGGGTCAGACCCCAATCGGACACAAGCTGAACAGTCATACGGCAATGTAGCCCAAGAAAATGGCAATGGAATAGCGATGTGGATGCGGCGGCAACATCGAACTGCCGAGCCCGTGTCCGATTGGGGTCTGACCCCACGGTGGACACGGGCTCGGCTGTGGGGGCTTAGCGGGGGAGGTTGCTGTGGCCCATGAGGTAGGCGTCGACTTCGCGGGCGCATTGGCGGCCTTCGCGGATGGCCCAGACGACCAGCGATTGGCCGCGCCGCATGTCGCCGGCGGCAAACACGCCTTTCACCGAAGTCTGGTAGCAGCCGCTGCCATCGGTCGTGGCGCGGGCATTGCCGCGGGCGTCTTTGTCGACCGCGAAAGCATCAAGGACTTGTTGCACGGGAGATACAAACCCCATGGCCAGCAGCACCAGGTCGGCTTTCACCTCGAATTCGGAATTGGGCACCTCGCTCATCTTGCCGTCTTTCCATTCGACGCGGCAGGCGATCAGCTTCTCGACCTTGCCGCCCTTGCCTTCGAAGCGCTTGGTGGCGACGGCCCAGTCGCGCTCGCAGCCTTCCTCGTGCGAGGAGGAGCTGCGCAGCTTGGTCGGCCAGTAGGGCCAGACCAGGGGCTTGTTTTCCTGCTCGGGCGGCATGGGCAGCAGCTCGAACTGGGTGACGCTGGCCGCGCCGTGGCGGTTGGAGGTGCCGACGCAGTCGGAACCGGTGTCGCCGCCGCCGATCACGACCACATGCTTGCCGGCGGCCTTGATCTGGTCCTTGACCTTGTCGCCGGCGTTGACCTTGTTTTGCTGGGGCAGGAAGTCCATGGCGAAGTGGATGCCTTTCAGTTCGCGCCCCGGCACCGGCAGGTCGCGCGGCTGTTCGGCGCCGCCAGCCAGCACCACGGCGTCGAAGTCCTTGTCGAGGTCTTCGGGGAAGATGGTTTCCTTGGCCCAGTTATTGACCGTGGCCGGAAAATCCTTGCCGATCAGTACCGAGGTGCGGAAAGTCACGCCTTCGGCTTCCATCTGCTCGACGCGGCGGTCGATATGCGATTTTTCCAGCTTGAAGTCGGGAATGCCGTAGCGCAGCAGGCCGCCGATGCGGTCGCTCTTCTCGAAGACGGTGACGGCATGGCCGGCGCGCGCCAGCTGCTGGGCCGCCGCCAGGCCGGCGGGGCCGGAACCGACCACGGCCACTTTCTTGCCCGTTTTGTGGGCCGGCGGCTGCGGCACGACCCAGCCATGTTCCCAGCCTTCGTCGATGATCTTGTGCTCGATCGACTTGATGCCGACCGGAGCATTGTTGATGCCGAGCGTGCAGGCCGTTTCGCAGGGCGCCGGGCAGATGCGGCCGGTGAACTCGGGGAAGTTATTGGTCGAGTGCAGCACATTCAGCGCTTCGCGGTAGTGGCCGCGATACACCAAGTCATTCCAGTCCGGGATGATGTTATTGACCGGGCAGCCCGAGTTGCAGAAGGGGATGCCGCAATCCATGCAGCGCGCGCCCTGCACCTTGGCTTGCTCGTGGTTCAGGTGCAGCACGAACTCTTTATAGTTTTTGACGCGCGCCGCGACGGGCAGATAGCCCTCTTCCTGGCGCTGGAATTCCATGAAACCGGTGATTTTTCCCACGTTCTTATCCTTTCAATTCCTGGGTCAGCCTTAGGCGGCGATGGCCTGGGTTTCCGCTTCGATGGCGGCGTTGTCGGCCAGCTCCACCAGTGCGCGCTTGTACTCGCTGGGGAAGACCTTGATGAACTTGCCCCGGCTCTCGGCCCAGTTGTCGAGCAGCAGGCGGGCGCGCGTGCTGCCGGTGTACTTGAAGTGGCGCTCGATCAGGCGCTTGAGGATGATCTCGTCGGCCTCCGGCTCGCCATCGCGGTGCTGGCTGTGCCAGGTGGACTTGTCCACCATCTGCTCGGCGGCCGGCAGCACCTCTTCCAGGCTGACCATGGACAGATTGCATTTGCGGCCGAATTCGCCATCGGGGTCATACACATAGGCGATGCCGCCCGACATGCCCGCCGCGAAGTTGCGGCCGGTGGCGCCCAGCACCACCACGGTGCCGCCCGTCATGTATTCGCAGCCATGGTCGCCCAGGCCTTCGACCACGGTGGTGGCACCCGAATTGCGCACGGCAAAGCGTTCGCCGGCCACGCCGTTGAAGAAGGCTTCGCCGGCAATCGCGCCGTACAGCACGGTATTGCCGATGATGATGTTATTCACCGCCCAGCCGCGGAACTCGGTGTTCGGGCGCACAATGATGCGGCCACCCGACAGGCCCTTGCCCACATAGTCGTTGCCCTCACCCACCAGGTCGAGCGTGATGCCATGGGCCAGGAAGGCGGCGGCGGACTGGCCGGCCGTACCCTGCAGCTGGATGTGGATGGTGTCGTCCGGCAGGCCGGCATGGCCGTAGCGCTTGACCACCTCGCCCGACAGCATGGTGCCGACCGTGCGGTTGACGTTGCGCACCGGCGAGATGAAGGAGACGCGCTCGCCTTTTTCCAGCGCCGCCTTGGCCTGGGTCACCAGCTTGTGGTCGAGGGCGCGGTCGAGGCCATGGTCCTGCTCTTCCGTGTGGAAGATGCTCATGCCTTCCTTGGCTTTCGGCTGGTAGAAGATATTCGTGAAGTCCAGGCCTTGCGCCTTCCAGTGGGCGATGGCTTTCGATTTGTCGAGCAGGTCGGCGCGGCCGATCAGTTCGTCAAACGTGCGGATGCCGAGCTGGGCCATCAACTGGCGCGCCTCTTCGGCCACGAAGAAGAAGTAATTCACCACATGCTCGGGCTTGCCCTGGAATTTGGCGCGCAGTTCCGGGTCTTGCGTGGCGACGCCGACCGGGCAGGTGTTCAGATGGCATTTGCGCATCATGATGCAGCCTTCCACCACCAGCGGCGCGGTGGCGAAGCCGATCTCGTCGGCGCCCAGCATGGCGGCGATGACGACGTCGCGGCCGGTGCGCATCTGGCCGTCGGCCTGGACGCGGATGCGGCTGCGCAGGCCGTTGAGCACCAGGGTCTGCTGGGTTTCCGCCAGGCCCAGTTCCCACGGCGTGCCCGCATGCTTGACCGAGGACAGCGGCGACGCGCCGGTGCCGCCGTCATGGCCGGCCACCACCACGTGGTCGGCCTTGGCCTTGGTGACGCCGGCCGCGACCGTGCCGATGCCCACCTCCGACACCAGCTTGACCGAGATCGAGGCGCTTGGATTGGCGTTCTTCAGGTCGTGGATGAGCTGGGCCAGGTCCTCGATCGAATAAATATCGTGGTGCGGCGGCGGCGAAATCAAGCCCACGCCCGGCACCGAGAAGCGCAGCGTAGCGATGTATTCCGACACCTTATGGCCTGGCAGCTGGCCACCCTCGCCCGGCTTGGCGCCCTGGGCCATCTTGATCTGGATCTGGTCGGCCGAGTTCAGGTAGGCCGCCGTCACGCCGAAGCGGCCGGACGCCACCTGCTTGATGCGCGAACGCAGCGAATCGCCTTCCTGCAGCGGAATATCGGCCGCCACGCGGTCCTGGCCCAGCACGGACGCCATGGTTTCGCCGCTCTTGATCGGGATGCCCTTCAGTTCGTTCAGGTAGCGCACCGGATCTTCGCCGCCCTCGCCCGTGTTCGACTTGCCGCCGATGCGGTTCATGGCCACGGCCAAGGTGGCGTGGGCTTCGGTGCTGATCGAGCCGAGCGACATGGCGCCGGTGGCGAAGCGCTTGACGATTTCCTTGGCCGGCTCCACTTCGTCCAGCGCAATCGCCTTGGACGGGTCGAGCTTGAACTCGAACAGGCCGCGCAAGGTCAGGTGGCGGCGGCTCTGGTCGTTGATGATCTGGGCATACTCTTTATAAGTGGCGTAGTTGTTGGCGCGCGTCGAGTGCTGCAGCTTGGCGATGGCGTCCGGCGTCCACAGATGGTCTTCACCGCGCACGCGGTAGGCGTATTCGCCGCCCGCGTCGAGGGCGTCGGCCAGCAGCGGATCGTTGCCGAAAGCGAGGTTATGCAGGCGCAGGCCTTCCTCCGCCACTTCGAACAGGCCGATGCCTTCCACATTCGAAGCCGTGCCCTTGAAGTATTTGTCGACCAGGGATTTGTTCAGGCCGATCGCTTCGAAAATCTGCGCGCCGCAGTAGGACATATAGGTGGAGATGCCCATTTTCGACATCACCTTCATCAGCCCCTTGCCGATGGCCTTGGTGTAGTTGTACACCGCCTGCTCGCCCGACAGGTCGCCCGGCATGCCATGCGCCAGTTCCATCAGGGTTTCCAGCGCCAGATAGGGGTGGACCGCTTCCGCGCCATAGCCGGCCAGCAGGGCGAAGTGGTGGGTTTCACGGGCCGAGCCGGTTTCCACCACCAGGCCGGTGGAGGCGCGCAAGCCCTTGCTCACCAGGTGCTGGTGGATGGCCGACGTGGCCAGCAGGGCCGGGATGGCGACGCGATCGGCGCAGATCGAGCGGTCGGAGACGATCAGGATATTGTGGCCGGATTTGACCGCATCCACCGCTTCGGCGCAGAGCGAGGCGAGGCAGGCTTCCACGCCTTCCTTGCCCCAGGCCAGCGGGTAGCAGATGCTCAGCTCCCAGGATTTGAACTTGCCGCCCGTGTGCTGGCTGATATTGCGCAGGCGCGCCATATCGTCAAAGCCGAGCACCGGCTGCGCCACTTCCAGGCGCATGGGCGGGTTGACGTTGTTGGTGTCGAGCAGATTCGGTTTCGGGCCGATGAAGGATACCAGGGACATCACCATCGCTTCGCGGATCGGGTCGATGGGCGGATTGGTGACCTGGGCGAACAGCTGCTTGAAGTAGTTATACAGCGGCTTGAGCTTGTTGGACATGACGGCCAGCGGCGAGTCGTTGCCCATGGAACCCACGGCCTCCTCGCCGGCGGCGGCCATGGGCGCCATCAGGAAGCGCAGGTCTTCCTGGGTATAGCCGAAGGCTTGCTGGCGGTCCAGCACGGAAGCCACCTGCTTCTCGCCGGGGGCCGTGCCATATTTGGCGACATTGTGCTGCAACTGGCTTTCGCTGAGCTTGAGTTCGTCGAGCTTGATACGCACCGCATTGATCCAGGCCTTGTAGGGCTTGGCGTTGGCGTAAGTATCCTTCAGTTCCTTGTCGTCGATGATGCGGCCCGCTTCCAGGTCGATCAGGAACATCTTGCCCGGCTGCAGGCGCCATTTCTGGATGATCTTGGATTCGGGAATCGGCAGCACGCCCGATTCGGAGGCCATCACCACCAGGTCGTCGTCGGTGACGATGTAGCGCGCCGGACGCAGGCCGTTGCGGTCCAGGGTGCCGCCGATATAGCGGCCGTCGGTGAAGGCCATGGCGGCCGGGCCGTCCCACGGTTCCATCATGGCGGCATGGTATTCGTAGAAGGCGCGCCGGTTGTCGTCCATCAGGCCGTGGTTTTCCCAGGCTTCGGGAATCATCATCATCATGGCCTGGGCGATCGGGTAGCCCGCCATCAGCAGCAATTCCAGCGCATTGTCGAAGCAGGCGGTGTCGGACTGGCCCTCATAGATCAGCGGGAACAGCTTGCCCAGATCCTCGCCCAGCACGGCGGACTTCATCACGCCTTCGCGCGCGCGCATCCAGTTGAAATTGCCCTTCACGGTGTTGATCTCGCCGTTGTGGGCGATCAGGCGGTAAGGGTGGGACAGCGGCCATTCCGGGAAGGTATTGGTGGAGAAGCGCTGGTGCACCAGCGCCAGCGCCGAAATGCAGCGCGCATCCTGCAAGTCTTTGTAGTACACGCCGACCTGGTCGGCCAGCAGCAGACCCTTGTAGACCACGGTGCGGGCCGACATCGAGGGCACGAAAAATTCCTTGCCATGGATCAGCTTGAGCGCCTGGATGGCGTGGCCCGAGGATTTGCGGATCACATACAGTTTGCGCTCCAGCGCATCGGTCACCATGATGTCGGGGCCGCGGCCGATGAAAATCTGGCGGATCACCGGTTCCTTGGCGCGCACCGTGGGCGACATCGGCATCTCGGTGTCGATCGGCACATTGCGCCAGCCCAGCACCACCTGGCCTTCGATGCGCACGGCACGCTCGATTTCCTGCTCGCAAGCGATGCGCGAAGCGTTTTCCTTGGGCAGGAAGACCATGCCCACCCCATATTCGCCCGGCGGCGGCAGTTCCACGCCCTGCTTGGCCATTTCGTCGCGGTAGAACTGGTCCGGAATCTGGATCAGTATGCCAGCGCCGTCGCCCATCAGTTTGTCCGCGCCCACCGCGCCCCTGTGGTCGAGATTTTTCAGGATCAGCAGGCCCTGCTCGATGATGGAGTGGCTTTTGCTGCCCTTTATATGAGCAACGAATCCGACACCGCAGGCGTCATGTTCATTGGCTGGGTCGTACAAACCTTGCGCTTTCATGCGTTTCTCCGAAGCTTATTTGGAAAATTGAAAATTCAGAGTAGTGCAACGCAACAAAAAACTCAACAAAAATAATTAGGGTCGGAGTTGAATTAAATTCGACCAGTTGGCTCGAATAATTAATTGGGGACAGAGTGATACGCAGGCTATCCAAATCCGTCACTCTCCCTCTAAACAGGACTCAAAAAGCGCGGCCAAAACGCCGCCGGCAACCCTCCCATGCACCAGCTTGCAGCGCGCAAGCACCGCTTTGGCGCAGCCATTGACTCATGGCGCTATGCAGCAAAGCCGCTGTTGTGTAATTGAAACATCTTGTTACATTTAGCATTGCGTCAACTGCCGGGAAAAATTACACTTTTGTAAAAATTACCAAAATATTTCAATGGTCTTTGTGTTAAATCAAGGACTTGTTAAATTTGGCATATTTTTTGCTTGGTGGAAATCATGTAGAAAATTTCTGAAGAGAACCCCGGATTTCTTGAAAGAAGTTTCTACAGTACCCGTCCCTGGGACGCTGCCCAACGGCGTCCCGACTAACTTTTGGAGGCTATAGCGCAATGATTAAAACTACTCTCAGTGCCCTGGTGTTACTGGGCGCGGCTGCCTCGGCTCAGGCCGACGTGTTACTGCAAGAAAACTTCAACAATGTCGGCGCCCTCGGCGCGTCCGGCTGGGTCTTCAACAACGCCAGCTCGCCCGTCGGTTCGAATAGCTGGTTCCAGGGCAATACCAGCGCCTTCCAGGCCCAATCGGGTGCCGCCAACTCCTACGCAGCTGCCAGCTATGGCAGCGCGGCCGCCGGTGGCGTCCTGAACAACTGGCTGATCACCCCGGAATTCTCGACCGCCAAGAACGTGTCGATTTCGCTGTGGGTGCGTGGCGCGGGCGAAGCCGGTTTCAGCGACCATATCTCCTTCGGCCTGAGCAAAGGCGGCAGCGCCGCCAACGACTTCGTGCTGCAGCCTTCGTTTGAAGCTGCCGGCGACTGGACCAAGTACACCTTCAATATCGGCGCCCTGGGCACCGGCACGGTCGGCCGCTTCGCCATCAACTACAACGGCCTGGCCGACAGCTCCAACTATGTCGGCATCGACAATCTGTCCATCGCCGCCGTTCCCGAGCCCACCTCCATCCTGATGCTGGGCGCGGGCCTGTTCGCAATTGGCGCCCTGCGCCGCCGTCAGCGCGGCTGAGCGCTTCGCCCTACCAGGAGAACTATATGAAAACCATCAAATCCAGCCTGCTGGCTGGCCTCGGCATCGCCGTGCTGGGCCTGAGCGCCCTGCCTGCCCAGGCGGAATCCGCCCAGGCCTCCTCCGTGCAGAGCGCCGACGCCCTGACCGTGGTGCGTGATCCCGTCACCGGCGAACTGCGCGCCGCCACCGGCGAAGAGCAAGCCGCCCTGCAGCAGAAAGCCAACGCCGGCAAGCGCCTGCGCCAATCCGCCGCGCCACAGGCACAGCAAAAATTCCACGCCAGCGGCGCCCGCGGCGCGCGCGTGACCGACGAGTTCCTGAGCTCGTCCGTCGTCACCCGCCTGCCGGACGGCAGCATGCAGAAGCAATGCTTCGATTCGCACGACGCCGCCGACAGCGCAGCACAGGCCGGCCACGTCCACGTCACCCCTCAGATTGCAACGGAGTAAACACCCATGCGGACCAAGACCAACCGTCACCTGACCCGTTCGCTGATCGCCGCCGCTTGCGCGCTGGCCTGCTTCAGCGCCGAAGCCGCCAAGATCGTCATCACCAGCCGCGATGCGCCGGGCGTGGGCTTCAACGACCCGACCCCGGTCTCCCCGGTGGGCGGCAATAACGGCACCACCCTGGGCCAGCAGCGCCTGAATGTCTACCGCTATGTGGCCGATATTTGGGAAAAGAACCTGCAAAGCAATGTCGACATCACCGTCAGCGCAGGTTGGGAAGCGCTCACTTGCAGCTCCAGCTCTGCCGTGCTGGGCAGCGCCGGTGCCTGGAACTTGTGGCATGACTTCCCCGGCGGCAAAGCCGGCACCTGGTATCCACAGGCGCTGGCCAACAAGATCGCCGGCGTCAACCTGTCCGGCAACGAGCCAGAAGGCCCAGGCGAATACAATAATGTCGACATCAAGACCCAGTTCAATGTAAACCTGGGCAACCCAGGCTGCCTGGACGGCTCGCCCTTCTACCTCGGTCTGGACGGCAATGCCGGCAGCAAGGTCAACTTCGTGGAAACCCTGCTGCATGAACTGGGCCACGGCCTCGGCTTCGCCGTCTCCACGGTACAGACCTCGACCGGCTACCGCTACGCCGCCGACGGCAGCGGCTTTGGCCCGACCGGCGGCTTGCCGAGCGTGTGGGAAAGCTTCATGTTCGACAACACCAAGCAGAAGAGCTGGCTGCAGATGACGAATGCCGAGCGCAAGGCATCGGCCATCAACCCGCTGCAACTGGCCTGGACCGGCGGCAATGCCGTGGCCGGCGCCACCATGCTGAAAGCCACCCAGCAGGTGAAAACCAGCTCGCCGGCAGCCGGCGGCAACGGCGCGTATGACCTCGGCCCTTCGCTCTTCGGCCCGGCCATTCCGGCCAGCGGCAATCTGGGCGTGCTGGCCAATATCACGGCGCAAGCCGGTGAAGTCGGCCCTGGCTGCGATCCCTTCAATGCCGCCAACCGCGCTGCGGTCTTTGGCAAAGTGCCGGTCATCAGCCGTGGCGGCTGCGCCTTCGCCATCAAGGTGAAAAATGCCCAGGATGCGGGCGCTGTCGGCGTGCTGCTGGCCAATAATACCAGCGGCGCCTTCACGCCAGGCGGCAGCGACAGCAGCGTCACCATTCCTTCAGGCGGCGTTACCCAGGCCGCCGGCGATGCGCTGAAAGCGGCGATCAAAGCAGCCGTGCCGTATGGCACACGCCTGAAACCCGGTACGGTGGCAGCCACCTTCGGCATCGACAGCACCCGCATCTCGGGCGCCGACAGCCAGGGCCGTCCGCTGCTGTATACCCCGGCTACGCTGGCACAAGGCTCGTCGGTGTCGCACTGGGACGTGACGGCCACCCCGAACCTGCTGATGGAACCGAATATCAGCACCGATCTGGGCACCGTGCTGACGCCACCGAAAGACCTGACCCTGCCACTGCTGAAGGATATCGGCTGGTAATCCGGTTTTGACGCCCTGCCGCCCCGGCAGGGCAGCATATCCGCGGCGCGCCTGAAACGGCGCGCCGTTTTTATTCCACAGCCACGTCTTTCACCTTGAAAGGCCGGCCGCGTTTCGCCGGCAAGACCTGGCGCTTCATGCGCTGCTGCAATTCCGTCTTGAACTTGTCCGAGCCCAGGGGCCAGCCTTTGAGCACGGCCGCTTCGATGGCCGCCGTCTCGGCGCCGCCCAATCCCCGTCCCGCCAATTCGCTATAGGCCGCCTCGCGCTGGAAGGGTGTATTGCCCAGCGCCCAATAGAGCGGATGGTCGGTGATCATGCCGTCCGGCTTGATGCCGGCATGGTGGGCATAGCTGGACCAGGGATAGTCTTGCGGCCAGGCCGCCTGTCCGGCGCGCACCGGCGCGAACTCGATATAGCGGCTGCAGGCCAGCAGATAGTGTTCGGCATCGATCACGGCCGTCTTGTAGCGGCCCTGCCATAAGGTGCCGGCCCGGCTGTATTTCTGGTTGAAGTAAGGCACGTAGTAACGCCCGACCCACTGCATCATCTGGCCCAGGCCATCGGTGGTGGCCGGGGTTGCCAGCAGGTGCAGCTGACCGGACAGCAGCACATAGGCGTGCAAAGCGACTTTATAGCTGCGCGCGGCGCTGCGCAGCCAGCCCAGCAGAGCCTGGTAATCGTCGGCGTCCTGGCACACCAGCTGGCCATTCAAGCCGTGCTGGATCAGGTAATGGGGCTGGCCGGGCACGACCAGGCGCGGTAAACGGGCCATAGAATGCAAAAAGGGTAGATCGGAAGCCCGATTCTACCCAGTTTGCTTGACTCTGTCCCCCATTAATTCCACGCAAGGAAAAATAGCGGCGACTCTGTCCCTGATTAAGAGAGATTGAAGCTGGCCGACAGGCTATAGCCCTCGCCATAAGCGCTGCGCAGGGGCAGATCCTGGCCCAGGCCGCTGCGCGCCTTCTTGCGCAGGCGGTAGACCAGCATGTCGACGCGGCGTCCCGCATCGGGATCGTCGCCGCCGATGCCGGCCACGATGACCTGGCGCGGCACGGGACGCGTGTTGATGGTCAGCAGGTGCAGGAAATTGCACTCTTTCTCGGTCAGCGTGATGGCCTGGCCCTGCAATTCGAGCTGGCGCGCGCTGACCTTCAAGGTCCACTTGCTGGGCAGGGGCAGCGCTTCCTGCGGGCCGACGCGGCGGTCGAGCGCCTCGATATGGGCCGCCAGCTCGGGGAACTTGATGGGCTTGGTCAGATAATGGTCGGCGCCCAGGCGCAGACCGAGGATGCGGTTGTCGAAGGCGACGCGGCCGGTCAGCACCAGCAGACCGATCTGCGGATACAGCTGGCGCATGCGCGGGATGACGTTGAACCCGTCCTCATCCGGCAAGCCGAGGTCGAGCACGACCACGCCGACATTGCCCTGGCTGAGTGCGGACCACATTTCGCTGGCATTATTGGTGATATGGACTTCGTGTTCAAGCTCAGTCAGGAATTCCGCCATCTCCTCGGCGTACTCCAGATTGTCTTCCACGATCAGTATTTGCGTCATTGATGCGCCGTTTTTCCAATAGGTTCAGCAAGCCCATGGCTTGCGTCAAAGAATTATCACGGTTGGTTCTGCCCTATGCAAGATATTTCCCCGCTCAAACGGCAATCGGCAACCAAATCCGAAACTTTTTGCCGCTTTCAGAAAGGTTTTGCGCCGTCAGGCTGCCGCCGTGCGCTTCCGCCACCGCGCGCGCCATGTACAGGCCCAGCCCGGATCCGGCAATGCCTTCGGCCGCGCGGCCGCGGAAGCCACGCTCGCCGAGACGGGCGATTTCCTCGTCGGGAAGGGCGGAACCATGGTCGATCACCGAGAACTCGACCCCGCCTTCGCTTGCTTTTTTACCTACTAATTCTATCGCGGTATCGGGTGCTGTGTACTTAATTGCATTATCCAGCAAAATATCCAGGCAAAGCCGCATTCCTTGCGGGTCGCAACGCAGCCATTGCGGCAAGCCAACGACTTCCACCTTGATAGCGTTACGCCGTATACGCGCCGCGTCGCCCACCGTTTCGAGCAGAGCGGCGGGCGAAATTTCATTGGCCTGGCGCTTGCGGCCGATGCTGGCCAGACGCTCGGGCGACAGATAATCGTCGATCATGGCAATCAGGCGGTCCACCGCCACCTGGATCTTGCGGTAGCGCTTGCGCGTGGCTTCGTCGGCGTTGGCCGAGGTCATTTCCAGGCGCTGCACGGCGCCGTCGATGGTCGACAGCGGGGTGCGGAATTCGTGCGAGAGCATGGAGGCGAACCGCTTCTGCTGCGTTTCCCATTCGGCGCGCTCGGCCAGCTGGCGGCTCAGGTCGCGCACCACGCCAGCCAGCTGCTGCGGCTGGCCCTTCTTGTCGAGCACCAGGACCGACTCGATTTCCACCGTCAAGCTGCTGCCGTCGACGCGTTCCAGCAGCAGTTCGCGCCGCAGGCGCAGGCGGCTGGCATCGCCCGCCTTCCAGCGCGCCAGGCGCGCCGGCAATTGCGCCAGCAGCTTGTCGGCATGCTGCTGGGCCGCCTCGGCGCTGAAACCGAGGGCGGCGTGGGCCGCGCTCAGATACAGCAGGCGCCCGCTGGCGCAGTCGATCAGCCAATGCACATCGCTGCTGCTGTCGAGCAGCAGCCGGAGTTGGGCAAGTTCGCTCATATCAGTCCACCAGTGGGGCGAAGATCTGCTGCAGGTCTTCCTGCGTCAGCGCCAGTTTTTGCGATTCGCCTTCCGCCAGCACCGATTGCGCCAGATCCGATTTCTTCTGCTGCAGGACCTGGATCTTCTCTTCCAGCGTGCCCTTGGCGATCAGCTTGTAGACAAACACGGGTTTGTCCTGACCGATGCGCCAGGCGCGGTCGGTGGCCTGGTTTTCAGCGGCCGGGTTCCACCACGGATCATAGTGGATTACCGTATCGGCCGCCGTCAGATTGAGGCCGACCCCGCCGGCCTTCAGGCTGATCAGGAAAATCGGCACCGCGCCCTGCTGGAAGGCCGCCACTTGCGCGCCGCGGTCCTTGGTTTCGCCGGTGAGGATGGCATACGGAATGTCGCGCGCATCGAGTTCCTCCTCGATCAGTTCCAGCATGGAAGTGAACTGCGAGAACACCAGGATCTTGCGGTTTTCTTCGAGCAGGTCCTCGACCATCTGCATCAGGTCGGCCAGCTTGGCCGAACCGGCCGCCTGCTGCTTGCGCGCCGGCAGCGATTTGACCAGGCGTGGATCGCAGCACACCTGGCGCAGCTTGAGCAGCGCTTCCAGGATCACGATCTGGCTGCGCGCCACGCCTTTGCGGTCGATTTCCTCGCGCACCTTCTGGTCCATGGCCAGGCGCACGGTCTCGTACAGATCGCGCTGGCCGCCGCTGAGTTCGACCTTGCGCACCATCTCGGTCTTGGGCGGCAGCTCCTTGGCCACGCTGTCCTTGGTCCGGCGCAGCAGGAAGGGCTTGATGCGGCGGTTCAGGAGCGCACGGCGGAGCGGATCGTCCTGGCGCTCGATCGGGTGGCGGAACTGGGTGTTGAAGGTCTTCTCGTCGCCCAAGAGGCCGGGCAAGAGGAAGTGGAATTGCGACCACAGCTCGCCCAGATGGTTTTCCAGCGGCGTGCCGGACAGGCAGAGCCGGTGCTTGGCGCGCAGCAGGCCGGCGCTCTGGGCCGCCTTGGAGCGGGTGTTCTTGATGTAGTGCGATTCGTCGAGGATGACCAGGTGGAAGTCGTGCTCGCGCAGTTTTTCCTCGTCGCGCGGCAGGAGCGCATAGGTGGTCAGCACCAGGTCGGCTTCGGGGATCTGCTCGAACATCTGGGCCCGGTCCTTGCCTTGCAGCAGCAGCACCTTCAGTCCGGGCGCGAAGCGGGCGGCCTCGTCCTGCCAGTTGCCCATCAGGCTGGTGGGCGCGATGACCAGGGCCGGATGCGTCAGACGGCCCGCCTCTTTTTCCACCAGGATGTGGGCCAGGGTCTGCACGGTCTTGCCCAGGCCCATATCGTCGGCCAGGATGCCGGCCAGGCCATATTCGCGCAGGAACTGCATCCAGGACAGGCCTTCAGTCTGATAATCGCGCAGCGTGGCTTGCAGGCCGGCCGGGGTGGCGATGCGCTGCACCGAGGCGAACTGGTTGAGGCGGCGGCCCATGGCGCGCAATTCCTCGCCGCCGCTCCAGACGAAATCGATATTGCGCGCCAGTTCGTCCAGGCGGGCCGCGTCGAGCGTGGCCATGCGCACGGCATGGCGCACTTTTTCGCTGAAATACAGCTCGCCCAGGGTGGCCAGGATCGGTTTCACACGCTTCCAGGGCAGGGCCACGCGGCTGCCGTCGGGCAGGGTGGCCAGCATCTGGTCGGCGTCGGCGTGCGCTGCCAGCGCCTTGATGTTGAAGTCCTGCGGCACCGTGCGGATCATCTGCACCAGCACCGGCAGCAGCGGCACGCGCTCCGCGCCGACGGTGATGCCCAGCTCCAGCTCGAACCAGGCATTGCCCGTATCCGGCCCCTCTTCCTCGACCTCGGCATACCAGTCGCCGACGGCGCTCAGGTCGTAGCGGTATTTGACGGATTTCTCGACCTGCCAGCCGGCCGCGCGCAGCTCTTCGATGCCGGCTTCGGCAAAGCGGATCCAGTCCGCCTGACTGGCAAGTAGCAAGCCGCCACGCACGCTGGACAGCGGCTGCGCGCCCGGCTTGCGGAAACCCAGCTCGGTCAGCGTATGCAGGGCGGCCGCTTCGGCTTCCTCGTTGCGCTGGATGATCTCGGTCACATCGCCGCGCTGGCGCACCACGCGCTGCGCCGGATCGAAGGAGACGCGCTCGCCATCGTAGTCGTAGGACAGCACGGCATAATCGTGCCAGCGCTGCACCGAACCATCGGCCAGCTGGGCGCTGTCGAGCAGCAGGATGGGGCGTGGCTGCACGTCCTTGCGCAGGCGCTGTGGCAGCTGCTGCGGCAGCGGCATCAGGTGCTGCAAGCCATGCGCCAGCAGGAGCTGGGAGACGCGCATCTTATCGTTGGCCATCAGCAGCGGCGCCTGGGCCACCAGGGCCTGCAATTCGGCCAGGGCGATATTGCTGCCGCCCTGGTTCAGGTACAGCTCGCCGCACGAGAGATTGTCGATATACCAGGGCGGATCGGTCGGCAGCATATAGTCGATCTGGTCGGCGCCCGGATGGCGCGCGCCCTCGGGCGGCTCGACCTGCCAGCCCAGGCGCAAGCCCTTACCCTCTTCGCGCCAGGCCAGATTGGCTTCGCGCAGCGGCCCGGCCTTCATCGGATACACCATGCCGTTGCCGACATCGGCCCAGGAATTGGCCCACAGCAGCTTGCCCTGGGTCGACAGCATGGTCAGCAGGGCGGCGCCGATCTTGCCGCGCGGCTCGGTGGCCGTGCCGGTCTGGGAATTCGGGCCGCTGCGCATGGCGACGAAGAAGCGGATCAAGTCATCGTCGCCGGCTTCCAGGAAGGCGGGCGGGGCCGAGAGCAGGGAAAACACTTCGCTGATCGGCGTGGCGGCCGCCACATCGCCGTTCGGCCGCAGGCGCGCCTTGTACAGGCACAGCGCCACATGGCGGCCGCCGCTGGTGGGCGCCAGCACATAGATCAGGCGGTGGTTGGTCTGTTTCGGGTCCGCTTCGACCGGGGCCAGCTTCGCTTTTGGATGCGCGGCCGCATCCACCCGCTGCAGCCAGGTGGCGACGGCATAGGGTAGTTGCGTCCCCGGCGCGCCGGCCGGAACAGGGGTGGGGGCGGCAGGAGCTTCGCGGGTTTCGTCGCGGGTTAAATCCATTGGGCGCATGTTCGTTTGGAAGGTTCAAAAACAACAACACGCAATATTATCCGCCAAGTATGGTTCTGTGTTTGTGAAAGTTCTAACTTAGTGTTACCGCACGCCCGTTTTCCCCTATCTATCCCTTGAATTGGTTATGATTCCGGCCTTGAACTGAGGACTACCACCATGCTGCCTGCTATCGAACAACGTCTTGCCCTGGAACTGGCCGCCAAGCCGGCCCAGGTCGCCGCCGCCATCGCCCTGCTGGACGAAGGCGCCACCGTCCCCTTCATCGCCCGCTACCGCAAGGAAGCCACGGGCGGCCTGGACGATATCCAGCTGCGTCTGCTGGAAGAGCGCCTGCGCTATCTGCGCGAGCTGGAAGAACGGCGCGCCGCCATCGTGGCCTCGATCACCGAGCAGGGCAAGATGACGCCCGAACTGCTGCAGGCCGTCATGCTGGCCGAGGACAAGACCCGGCTGGAAGACCTGTACCTGCCGTACAAGCAGAAGCGCCGCACCAAGGCCCAGATCGCCATCGAAGCGGGCCTGACGCCGCTGGCCGAGGCCCTGCTGGAGAATCCCGCCCTGAACCCGGACGCCGAAGCCGGCAACTACCTGCGCGAAGCCTTCACCACGGCCGACGGCAGCAATAATCCCGGCGTAGCCGACGCCAAGGCGGCCCTGGACGGCGCGCGCCAGATCCTGATGGAGCGCTTCGCCGAAGACGCTACGCTCTTGCAATCCTTGCGCGAATACGTGCAGGAACATGGCGTGGTCGATTCCAAGGTGGTCGAAGGCAAGCAGGATGAAGGCGAAAAATTCGCCGACTATTTCGACTATTCGGAAGCCATCCACGCGATTCCCTCGCACCGCGCCCTGGCCCTGCTGCGCGGCCGCCGCGAAGGCATGCTGGACGTCACCCTGCGCCTGGACACGGAAGCGGAAAAGCCGAAATGGGATGCGCCGCACAATCCCTGCGAAGGCCGCATCGCGGCGCGCTTCGGCATCCGCCAGCAAGGCCGGGCGGCCGATAAGTGGCTGGGCGACACGGTGCGCTGGACTTGGCGCGTGAAAAGTTTCATGCATCTGGAAACCGAGCTGATGGGCGCGCTGCGCGAACGCGCCGAGCTCGATGCGATCACCGTCTTCGCTACCAATCTGAAAGCCTTGCTTCTGGCGGCCCCGGCCGGCCAGCGCGCCACCATGGGTCTCGATCCGGGCCTGCGCACCGGCGTCAAGGTGGCGGTGGTGGACGCCACCGGCAAGGTGGTCGATACCGCCACGATTTATCCGCACCAGCCGCGCAACGACTGGCACGGTGCCCTGCACACCCTGGCCCAGCTGGCGGCCAAGCACAATGTGGCCCTGATCTCGATCGGCAACGGCACGGCTTCGCGCGAGACCGACAAGCTGGCCCAGGACCTGATCAAGCAGCAGCCGGAATTGAAGATGAACAAGATCGTGGTGTCGGAAGCGGGCGCCTCGGTGTATTCGGCCTCGGAATTCGCCTCGCGCGAACTGCCGGAACTCGACGTTTCGCTGCGCGGCGCCGTCTCGATCGCGCGCCGCCTGCAAGACCCGCTGGCCGAGCTGGTGAAAATCGATCCGAAATCCATCGGCGTCGGCCAGTACCAGCACGATGTCAGCCAGACCCAGCTGGCGCGCACCCTGGACGCCGTGGTCGAGGATTGCGTCAACGCCGTGGGCGTGGACGTCAACACCGCCTCGGCGCCGCTGCTGGCGCGCGTCTCCGGCCTGTCGGCCAGCGTGGCGCAAAGCATCGTCACCTACCGCGACCTGAAGGGCGCGTTCAGCTCGCGCGCCGGCCTGAAAGCCGTGCCGCGCCTGGGCGACAAGACCTTCGAACAGGCGGCCGGCTTCCTGCGCGTGCTGGGCGGCGACAATCCGCTGGACGCGTCGGCGGTGCACCCGGAATCGTATCCGCTGGTGGAGAAAATCCTCGGCGATATCAAGAAAGATATCCAGGCCGTGATCGGCGATGGCGGCTTGCTAAAAACCCTGAGTCCGGCCAAATATGCCGACGAAAAATTCGGCGTGCCCACCGTGAGCGACATCCTGCGCGAGCTGGAAAAGCCGGGCCGCGACCCGCGCCCCGAATTCACCACCGCCACCTTCAAGGAAGGCGTGGAAGAGATCAAGGACCTGCGGCCCGACATGATCCTGGAAGGCGTGGTGACCAATGTGGCCGCCTTCGGCGCCTTCGTCGACATCGGCGTGCACCAGGATGGGCTGGTGCACATTTCCGCCCTGTCCAACAGCTTCGTCAAAGATCCGCACAGCGTGGTCAAAGCCGGCCAGGTGGTCAAGGTCAAGGTGCTGGAAGTGGACGAAAAGCGCAAGCGCATCGCCCTCACCATGCGCCTGACGGACAGCGCGCCGGCCGCCGGTTCCCGTCCCGAACAGCGCGGCGACCGCAACGACCGCCGCGCCATGGGCCAGCAGCAAAAGCAGCAGGCGCGCGAGCCGCAAGTGCAGAACTCCATGGCCGCCGCCTTCGCCAAACTGCGCGGCTAAGGCCACCGTTTGATCTCCCTCAAACAATGTCCACCCTGGTGTCAGGCACCGCAACCGGACATTCTTTGATCTGGCGCAAAGAATGTCCGACCCTGGTGCCTGACACCAGGGTTGGACATTGTTTGATTTGGCGCAAAGTGGCTGGGGTTTGGCGGCTTTTCGGCCTTGGCCGCCGTTTTCTTATAAAATAGAAGCATCTTTTCTTTTTCTTAGAGGCAGCAATGAGCGACGATGTGCAAAAGTGGATCAAGGAAACCGTGACCAATACCCCTGTGGTGCTGTTCATGAAGGGTACGGCCCAGTTCCCGCAGTGCGGTTTTTCCGGCCGCGCTATCCAGATTCTGAAGGCTTGCGGCGTCGAGAATATCGCCACCGTGAACGTGCTGGATGATCCGGAAGTGCGTCAGGGCATCAAGGAATACTCGAACTGGCCCACCATTCCGCAGCTGTATGTGCGCGGCGAATTCGTCGGCGGCTCCGATATCATGAGCGAGATGTTCGAGTCGGGCGAGCTGAAAGCACTGCTGGATGCCTGATCGCCCGCGGCGGATCGTCATTGCCATCACCGGCGCCACCGGCGCCGTGTATGGCGTGCGTCTGCTGCAAATTTTGAAGGATATGCCGGCCGTCGAGACCCATCTGGTGGTCTCGGAAGCGGCCGTGCTGACCCTGCACGAGGAAACCGGCTTGCAGCGGCGCGAGGTGGAGGCCTTGGCCCACGTCGTGCATAAGCCGCAGAATATCGGCGCCTCGATCGCCAGCGGCTCGTTTCAGAGCGATGGCATGGTGATCGCTCCCTGCTCGATGAAAACCCTGGCCGCCGTGGCCCATGGCTTGTCGGACAATCTGATCGCGCGCGCCGCCGATGTGATGCTGAAAGAACGCCGCCGCCTGATTCTGATGGTGCGCGAAACCCCCTTCAATCTGGCGCACCTGCGCAATATGACCGCCGTCACCGAGATGGGCGGCATCGTCTTCCCCCCCCTGCCCAGTTTCTATCACCGGCCGCAAAGCATTGCCGACATGGTCGACCACACGGTGGCCCGCGTCATCGATCTGCTGGGACTGGAGCATCAGCTGGCGCCGCGCTGGAGCGGCTTGAACGGCCAGGCCTAGCGGCCCGAGGGGCTATCGCCCCTCGTAAGGCGAGTAAGTCGCCCGCTTCAATTCCTTCGCTTCTTCGAGCATGCGGCGCTGCGCATTGCGCTTGCGCAGGACTTCGGCGTGCTGGGCCGCCGTCATCGGCGGGGCGGTCATCAGGTCTTTCAGCTGTGCTGCATTGCTGTAATTGCTTTTGAACAGAGGACTCATGCTACTCCTTGCAATTCGCGCGGGGGCGGGGCGCCTTGGCGCTATTCTGCATCAAAATGATGTCAGATCGGTGACATTTCGCATTTTGAACCATTTCATTACATGAAGATACAAAGTGGTATGGTCGCAAGGCGGCTGTCCAGGCTGGCCTGCGGGCGGCATGAGGCTGCGCAAAAAAGCGGCAAGATGGGCTGAAAATCGGGTGCGCGGGGGCAACGCGGGGGTCGGAGGGGAACGCGCGGGGGAGGGGGCGGGAAGCGAAAGCGGACTGCAAAAACGGCGAGCCTGCGCGGGACTAAGCCGTGATTTCTTGTTACTTTTGGTAGTTGACACGAACCAGCATGCGAATAAATTCACGTGCAATTTGGCGGTGATGTTCGTCCAGACGCTGCAAATCCGCTATCAATTTGACATCGGCAGACTCAAAGCGCGACAAACCGTTGGCGCCTTCGCCATTGGCCGCGGCATTTTCCGCGCCGCCAAAACGCAGCCATTCGGCCGGCACGCCCAGCCACTGCGCGATCATGCGCAGCTTTTCCTGGGTGGGAATAGCCTCGCCTACCAGCCATTTACGGGCGGCATGGACGGTGATGGGGCGGCCGTCGAAGCGGATATTGAATTCCCTGGCCAGCCGGGTTGGACTGTCGGGGGAATAATGGGCGTTTTTCAAAGCTTGCTGCAGGCGCTGGCTAAAGCTTTCGCGTTCATTTGAAGAATTCATAGTTGCACTATTTCATGACACGGCATGAATGTCAGTCTCTGGAAAGGTCAGACCAATTGTGACAAACAAAAACTTAACAATTAACATTTTACGCTTGGCGACCACCTTTGCCCCTGTCTGCTCCACCAAATAAAATATTGCCGAAACCGCTTTGAATAGCAAAATTTACTAGCCATTTCCGAAAAGAAAGAATTAACTTTAGAACAATCTTGACGAAAAAATGGGCGGGACAAACGGCAGTGTAATCCGGCTGTCAAAACTCCGCTGGTATTAAAACGGGAGCCATTTGCGCGAACGCAGATGCGGACGCAAAAGCACGCTCGTTCAGCGACCATTAGTTCAAATGAACAGTTTGTGGCGAATCACAAGTAACCTGGAATCGCGGGACGTTTCATTATAGGCCGCTCTGTCGCGCCGCGCTCATGCCTACCGAAGCGAACATGGCTTACTGCCGGCCGGCGCGCTACAATGTGCTTGACGTTACGTAAACGGAAGATCCATTGTAAGCCATGCCGACCTATACCATTACCGAACTGGCGCGTGAGTTCGACATCACCGCCCGCGCCATCCGCTTTTATGAAGACCAGGGCTTGCTCAGTCCCTCGCGCGAGGGCGCGGGCGGGCGCAACCGCGTCTACACGCCGCGCGACCGCACCCGCCTCAAGCTGACCCTGCGCGGCAAGCGCCTCGGCCTGTCGCTGTCCGAGATCAAAAGCCTGGTCGATATGTATGAGTCGCCCAAGGACACAGCGGCCCAGATGAACCGCTTCCTCGGCGTGCTGGCCCAGCACCGCGAAACCCTGGAACAGCAGCGCGAAGACATCGAAATGTCGCTGGCCGAAATCAGCGCCCATGAAGAGGAATGCAAGCGTTTGCTGGCCGCCGTCGGCCAGGAAGCGCCCGCCGCCTAAGCCGGCCCGCCGCGGCCTGCTGCGCCAGAACGGCAGCGGCCGGCAGGGGCGGCTTGCAGCGCTTACTTTACGTTTACGTTAACGTCACATCGGCGTATGATTTGCGCTTCCATACCTTAACCAGAAGAATGAGGATGACATGCTCCATCTCCCAGGCCTGACTTTTGACCACGGCGAAGACATCGCCGCCCTGCGCGAAGCGGTGCAGCAGTTTGCCACCGCCGAAATCGCCCCGCGCGCCGCCGAGATCGACCGCAGCGACCAGTTCCCGATGGACCTGTGGCGCAAGATGGGCGAGCTGGGCCTGCTTGGCATCACCGTCGGCGAGGAGTATGGCGGCGCGAATATGGGCTATCTGGCCCACATTATCGCCATGGAAGAGATTTCGCGCGCCTCGGCCTCGGTCGGCCTGTCCTATGGCGCCCACTCGAACCTGTGCGTGAACCAGATCAAGCGCAACGGCACCGAAGAGCAGAAGAAAAAATATCTGCCCAAGCTGATCTCGGGCGAACACATCGGCGCACTCGCCATGTCCGAGCCGAACGCCGGTTCCGACGTGGTCAGCATGAAGCTGCGCGCCGACTTCAAGGGCGACCGCTGGGTGCTGAACGGCACCAAGATGTGGATCACCAACGGCCCCGACGCCGACACCCTGGTGGTGTACGCCAAGAGCGACCTGGAAGCCGGCCCGCGCGGCATGACCGCCTTCCTCATCGAAAAAGGCTTCAAGGGCTTCTCCATCGCGCAAAAGCTCGACAAGCTGGGCATGCGCGGCTCCCACACGGGCGAGCTGGTGTTCGAGGATTGCGAAGTGCCGGCCGAGAACGTGCTGGGCGGCCTGGGCAAGGGCGTGAATGTGCTGATGTCGGGCCTGGACTTCGAGCGCACGGTGCTGTCCGGCGGCCCGCTGGGCATCATGCAAGCCTGTATGGACGCCGTCGTGCCCTATATTCATGACCGCCAGCAGTTCGGCCAGCCCATCGGCGAGTTCCAGCTGATGCAGGGTAAGATTGCAGATATGTATTCGACCATGATGGCTTGCAAAGCCTACGTGTATGCCGTGGGCCAGGCTTGCGACCGGGCGACGACGCCGGAACAGGTGCGGGCGCTGCGCAAGGATGCGGCCGGCGCAATTCTGTATAGTGCTGAGAAGGCCACCTGGATGGCCGGCGAGGCGATCCAGACCCTGGGCGGCAACGGCTATATCAATGAATATCCGGTCGGCCGTCTGTGGCGCGATGCCAAGCTGTATGAAATCGGCGCCGGGACCAGCGAGATCCGCCGCATGCTGATCGGCCGCGAACTGTTCGCGGAAACGAAGTAAGCGCGGCTCCGGGGAACCGGCATAGGCACTACATTCGATGAGAAAAGGTATGAGCCAGGCTGCGTTCCCCAAACTGCTGTCTTCCCAGATCGCCTTCGATATCGCGCGCACCATCCGCGAAGGCTTCGACAAGCATTACCGCCTGTTCCGCCAGACCAGCCAGGCCGCCAAGCAGCATTTCGAGCGCGGCGACTGGGCGGTGGCGCAGCAGGCCGCGCGCGAGCGCATCGGCTTTTACGATAAGCGCGTGCAGGAATGCGTGCAAATGCTGGAGGACGAGTACGACTCGGCCGAGCTGACCGACGAGGTCTGGCGCGAATGCAAGCTGCACTATATCGGCATGCTGTCCGATCACAAGCAGCCCGAGCTGGCCGAGACCTTCTTCAACTCGGTGTGCTGCAATATCCTGCACCGCAGTTACTTCCATAACGAATTCATCTTCGTGCGGCCGGTGGTGTCCACCGAATACATTGAGACAGAGGAACTGGCGCCCACTTACCGCGTCTACTACCCCTCCAACGATGGCATGCACTTCATGTTGAAGCGCATCATCACCAATTTCCAGCTCAATGCCAAGTTCGCCAACCTGGACCGCGACGTCGACCAGGTCGAAGCGCGCCTGAACCAGGTCTTCGGCCATGCGGCGCTGGAACCGAATGCCCAGGTGCAAGTGCTGTCCAGCCTGTTCTTCCGCAACAAGGGCGCTTATATCGTCGGCAAGGCCATCAACGGCAACCGCGAATTCCCCTTTGTCGTGCCGATCCTGCACAACCGCGCCGGGCAGTTGGTGCTCGACACCGTGCTGTTCGACCTGGAACAGATCGTCATCCTGTTCTCGTTCACGCGCGCCTACTTCCTGGTGGACATGGAAGTGCCTTCGGCCTATGTGCAGTTCCTGCGCAGCCTGCTGCCGCGCAAGCCGCGCAGCGAGATCTACACCATCCTCGGCCTGCAAAAGCAGGGCAAGACCCTGTTCTACCGCGACTACCTGCAACATCTGAAGCATTCCTCCGACCTGTTCGAGATCGCGCCCGGCATCCGCGGCCTGGTGATGCTGGTGTTCGCCTTGCCCTCCTTCCCCTATGTGTTCAAGGTGATCAAGGATTTCTATCCGCCGCCGAAGGAAACCTCGCGCGCCCAGATCAAGGAAAAGTATCTGCTGGTGAAGAACCACGACCGCGTGGGTCGCATGGCCGACACGCTCGAATATTCCGACGTGGCGTTTCCGCGCACCCGCTTCGCCGAGGAGCTGGTGGCCGAGCTCAAGCAGTTCGCGCCCTCGCTGATTGAAGAGGAAGAAGAGCAGATCGTCATCAAGCACCTGTATATCGAACGGCGCATGGTGCCGCTGAATATCTGGCTGACCCAGGCCGAGCAGGCCGGCGACGAGGCCGCCATCGAGCATGGCGTGCTGGAGTACGGCAATGCCATCAAGGACCTGGTGGCGGCGAATATCTTCCCCGGCGATATGCTGTACAAGAATTTCGGCGTCACCCGTCATAAACGCGTCGTTTTTTATGACTATGATGAAATCGAATACATCACCGACTGCGTCTTCCGCCATATTCCGCAGCCGCGCAACGAGGAGGACGAAATGGCCTCCGAACCCTGGTATCCCGTGGGACGCCACGACGTGTTTCCCGAGCAGTTCGGCAAATTCCTGCTGGGGAACACGCACATCCGCAAGTATTTCCTGAAACACCATGCCGACCTGCTGACGCAAGCCTGGTGGCAAGCGCACAAGGAACGCATCGAAGCCGGCATTATCGAGGATGTCTTCCCCTATCCTCAGCACGTCCGTTTCTGCAATCAAACTTCCGCACAAACCCTGGCGCCAGTGACGCCACCACTTTTGGAGACTGTTGAAAATGAATGATCCTATCGTTATCGTCGGCGCCGCGCGCACCCCGATGGGCGCCTTCCAGGGCGACTTTTCCAGCCTGAGCGCCAATGAGCTGGGCGCCGTGGCCATCAAGGCCGCCGTCGAGCGCGCCGGCGTCAAGCCGGAAGCCGTGGAACACGTTTATTTCGGCAACTGCCTGATGGCAGGCCAGGGCCAGGCGCCCGCGCGCCAAGCCCTGATCAAGGCCGGCCTGCCGACCTCGACCGGCGCCGTGACCCTGTCCAAGATGTGCGGCTCGGCCATGCAGGCGGCCATCTTCGCACATGACACCCTGGCCGCCGGCAGCGCCGAGGTGGTGGTGGCGGGCGGCATGGAATCGATGACCAACGCGCCCTACCTGATCCCGAAAGCGCGCGGCGGCTACCGCATCGGCCACGCCATGATGTTCGACCACATGATGCTGGACGGCCTGGAAGACGCCTACAACCGCGACGAAAAAGGCGGCGGCCGCTCGATGGGCACCTTCGCCGAAGAGTGCGCCACCCAGTACAAGTTCACGCGCGAAGCGCAGGACGCGTTCGCCATCGACTCCGTCAAGCGCGCCCAGGCCGCCACGGCCGACGGCAGCTTCGCCTGGGAAATCGTGCCGGTGACCGTGTCCGGCCGCGCCGGCGATGTCGTGATCGACAAGGATGAAGGTCCGGGCAAGGCCAAGCTGGACAAGATTCCGGCCCTGAAGCCGGCGTTCAAGAAAGACGGCACGATCACCGCCGCCTCCTCGTCCTCGATCAACGACGGCGCCGCCGCCCTGGTGATGATGCGCGAATCGACCGCCAAGAAACTGGGCCTGACCGTACTGGCCAAGGTGGTCGGCCACGCCACCCAGGCGCAGGCGCCGAACCTGTTCACCACGGCCCCGGTGGGCGCAATCCAGAAACTGTTCGCCAAGAACGGCTGGAAAGCCAGCGAGGTCGACCTGTTCGAAGTGAACGAAGCGTTCGCCGCCGTGCCGATGGCCGTCATGCACGATCTGGACATCCCGCACAGCAAGATCAATATCCACGGCGGCGCCTGCGCCCTGGGCCACCCGATCGGCGCTTCGGGCGCGCGCATCATCATCACCCTGCTCGGCGCGCTGCGCAAGACCGGCGGCAAGCGCGGCGTGGCCGCCCTGTGCATCGGCGGCGGCGAAGCGACCGCGGTCGGCATCGAACTGGCGTGAGCTAAGCCGATGGCAACCGCACTCATCATTGGCGCCTCGCGCGGCATCGGCCACGAACTGGTGCGCCAGTACCTGGCCGCAGGCTGGCGCGTGATCGCCACCGCGCGCAAGGCGCAAGACTGCGATGCGCTGGAAGCCATGGGGGCCGACACGCATGAACTCGACGTCAACAATGTGGAAGCGGTTGCCGCGCTGGGCTGGAAGCTCGACGGCGAGCATCTGGACGTGGCCATCCTGAACGCGGGCGTGTACGGCCCGCGCCACGACGGCTTCCCCACCCAGAGCGACTTCGACCAGGTGATGCACACCAATGTGCTGGCGGCGATGCGGCTGTTGCCGATCCTGGCGCCGCTGGTCAGTCTGGCGCGCGGCAAGCTGGCCGTGCTGTCCTCGCGCATGGGTTCGCTCAGCGAGCGCAGCCATGCCAGCGGCTCGCTCTACCGCGCCAGCAAGGCGGCGCTGAATTCGGTGCTGATCGACACCGCCCTGCTGTACGGCGGCAAGGGCGTCACCTGCGTCGCCTTCCATCCCGGCTGGGTCCGGACCGAGATGGGCGGCGCCGGCGCCGACATCTCCGCCGAAGAAAGCGCCAGCGGCCTGCGCGCCACCCTGGCCCGCCTGCCCGCCAGCGACAAACCCGCCTACCTCAACTACGACGGCAGCCCCATCGCCTGGTAAGCGCCAAGCCACCGCCGAGCCCGTGTCCACCGTGGGGTCAGACCCCATTCGGACACGAGCTCTGCCGTTATACAGCTGAGTCCGTGTCTGATCGGGGTCTGACCCCAAGGTGGACACGGGCTGAACAGTCAGAAGGATTGCAATGATTTTGAGTGAAGAGCATCAGATGATTCGGGACGCGCTGCGCACGTTTGCGCAGGAGCGGCTGGCGCCCAATGCGGGGCGCTGGGATAAGGAACATTATTTTCCGCAGGCAGAGCTGAAGGAGCTGGCGGCGCTGGGTGCCTTCGGCGTGGCCGTGCCGGAGGAATTGGGCGGCGCCGGCCTCGACTATGTGTCGCTGGCCTTGGTGCTGGAAGAGATCGCGGCCGGCGATGGCGGCACGTCGACCATCATCTCGGTCAACAACTGCCCGGTGTGCAGCATCGCCATGATGTATGCCAATGCGCAGCAAAAGGAGCAGTGGCTGCGGCCGCTGGCCCAGGGCGAGCTGCTGGGCGCCTTCTGCCTGACCGAGCCGCATACGGGCAGCGATGCCGCCGCCCTGCGCACCACGGCCACGCGCGATGGCGACCATTACGTGCTGAACGGCGTGAAGCAGTTCATCACCAGCGGCAAGTATGCCGACGTCGCCATCGTCATGGCGGTGACGGACAAGGCGGCCGGCAAGAAGGGCATTTCGGCCTTCTGGGTGCCCACTTCCACGCCGGGCTATATCGTGGCGGGCCTGGAACAGAAGATGGGCCAGCATTCTTCCGACACGGCCCAGATCGTGTTCGAGAATTGCCGCATCCCGGCCGGGAACCTGATCGGCGAGGAAGGCATGGGTTACAAGATCGCGCTGTCGGGCCTGGAGGGTGGCCGCATCGGCATCGCCTCGCAATCGGTGGGCATGGCGCGTTCGGCCTACGAGGCCGCGCTCAAGTATGCGCGCGAGCGCGAAACCTTCGGCAAGCCGATCTTCGAACACCAGTCGGTGCAGTTCAAGCTGTCCGATATGGCGACCCAGCTTGAGGCGGCGCGCCAGCTGATCCTGCATGCGGCGGCGATGAAGGATGCCGGCCTGCCCTGCCTGAAGGAGGCGGCCATGGCCAAGCTGTTCGCTTCCGAAATGGCGGAGCGCGTCTGTTCGGATGCGATCCAGATCCATGGCGGCTACGGTTATGTCAGCGACTTCCCGGTCGAGCGCATCTACCGCGATGCGCGCGTGTGCCAGATCTACGAAGGCACCAGCGATATCCAGAAGCTGCTGATCGCCCGCGCGCTGTAAGATGGATGCCGCCACCGGTCCAGGTGGCGGCATTTGTCATGAAAGTGTATTCATTTGTCCTCAAGCCGGGCACATTGTGTCTTTTCCTTTTTCACTCTTATAAAATAGCTATCTTCGATGGAGGATGGCCATGTACCAAGTATTGCTGGTGGAGGACGATGCGCGCCTGGCCGAGCTGGTAACGGAATACCTGGGCGCCTATGAATTCAAGGTGACGGTGGTGGGCCGCGGCGACCAGGCGCTGGCCAGCTTCAAGGCCAGTCCGGCCGATGCGGTGATCCTGGACCTGATGCTGCCCGGCCTGGACGGCATGCAGGTGTCGCGCCAGTTGCGCGACATCAGCAAGGTGCCCATCCTGGTGATGACGGCGCGCGAAGATTCCTATGATGAAGTGTCCCTGCTGGAGCAGGGTGCCGACGATTTCGTCAACAAGCCGGTGCAGCCGCGCGTGCTGCTGGCACGCCTGCGCGCCCTGCTGCGCCGCGCCCAGGATAAGCAGGCCAGCAATGGCATGGTGTTCGGCGCGCTGAACATCGCCACCAGCGACCGCACCGTGACCTGGCGCGGCGAGCCGGCACTGCTCAGCAACACGGAATACAAGCTGCTGCTGGTGCTGGCCGAATCGGCCGGCCGCGTGCTGTCGCGCGATGCGCTGCTGAAGAAGATGCGCGGCATCGAGTTCGATGGCCTGGACCGCAGCATCGATAACAGCATCTCCAAGCTGCGCCGCAAATTCGACGACGGCGAATCGGAAAAAATCAAGACGGTATGGGGCGAAGGCTATCTGTTTTCGCCCTCGGCCTGGAACTGATCACTCGATCACGGGCACGATGGCGAGCGGCGCGTTCTGGCTGATCAGCTGCACCTTCTCCGGCCAGTCCTGGAAGCGGTAGACCACGAGGCGAAAGCCGGTGTTCGGATCGGCATCGAAGATCGCGCCTTCGGCCACCGGCAGCAGATTTTCTTTCTCGCCATCGCGCACGCGCACCTGGGCCTCGCCCTTGCGCAGGAAGCCGAAACGCACGCCGCCGCAGCGCCGGCTGCCGTAGGCGGCCGCATCCAGGTAACGCTGGTACTGCAAGGCCTGCTCGCAAGCGCTGCGCAAGTCCACGCCCTCGTACAAGCCGTCCAGGCGCACGATGATCGAGAGGCGCGGCTGGAAGGTGTATTGGCTGATCTTGCGGTTCAGGACCAGGGCCGCGTTCTCCTCATACGCACTTTTCAGCAGCGGGAAGGTGGTGCGGCCGGTGGCGTCCAGCGGCAGATTGAGCTGGCTGGCCTTGACGTTCAGGGTCAGGCGCAAACCGTCGGGCAACTGGCCGTCGCGCGCGCTGACCTGGTAGTGGTTTTGCAGGAAGTGCTTGGGCTTGCCGTACTTCTCGAACTGCACCATGACGCGGTAGGCGTCGCGGTAGCTGATCCACTCGCCCTGGGCGAACGCCATCCCCACTGCCAGCAGGGACAGCCAGGCCGGGAGAAGTCGCAAGGGCTTCATGACAAAAGCGGAGCGGCCGGTGCCGGGATCGCGTTCAGCACAGCCGTTCGGCGCCTGGCAAGGCAGCGGGGGCGTGGCGCAGACGGGGGCGCATGGCATGGGCGGAGGACAGGCATGCCCGCTATTCTAGCTGAGCTGCGATATGCGCATTATCCTGGACAGAGCAGAAACCGGACCGTCCAGCCATGGCGATGGGTGGTTTGCTCATAGGGACTCCTTGTTATCAATGAATTCATCTTAGTGCCCGCACGGTAGAGATTCGTCCTGCAAATGCGGGCGAATTGTCTTAAATTTGTAAGTGAAACGTTTGGCGGAAGCTTAACTCTTATACAATCCCGCCCATGAACCGCCTGTTCCGCCGCTTTGCCCTACTGGTGACGCTGTCGATCAGCGTGGCGGCGGTTATCGCCTATTTCGCCATGAGCTGGCTGTTCGGCGACCCGCAGGAAAGCATCGCGCGGCGCCAGGCGGCGGGCCAGATTTTCCTGCTCGAGCAATATGTCGACCAGGCGCCTGCCGACGAGTGGCTGGGACGCCTGAACAAGGTGCGCGAAGTGTCTGACGTGCGCTTCGACCTGCTGCCGCTGGCGGCGGCGCGCCAGCTGCTGCCGGCCAGCACCCACGCTGCCTTCGAGCGCGGCGAGGTGGTGATCGACGTGCGCAACAAGGCCTTCCTGCGCCGCGTCGATCTGATGGGCGACCGCTATATCGGCAGCAACGAAGAAGCCATCCACGCCCAGGATTTGCCGATCGATGTCGGCCTGGCGCTGAAGATGGAGGCGGTGCGTTATCTGATCGTGGCGCTGGTGGTGCTGGTGCCGATTGCCGCCTGGTCGCGCACGCACTGGCGCTCGCTGCAGAAGCTGGCGCAGATGGCCGACCAATTCGGCCAGGGACAGTTGACGGCGCGCGTGCACCTGCCGGCCAGCGAAGCGATCCATCCGCTGGCGGAATGCTTCAACCATATGGCCGAACGCATCGAGCGCCTGCTCGATGCACAAAGCAGCTTGCTGCATTCGGTCTCGCATGAAATCCGCACGCCGATCGCACGCCTGGAATTCGCGCTGGAACTGCTGCGCGATGCGGCCCAATCGCCGGCGCTGGAAGAACGCATCGCCGCCATGGAGGGCGATCTGCAGGAGCTGAACCAGCTGGTCAGCGAGCTGCTGGGCATGATACGCATGGGCAGCGACCAGCCGGTCAAACGCGAGCGCTTCAATCTGGCGGAGACCCTGCGCGGCGTGGCCGACTCCCTGCCGCCGGCCGCTCCCGCCCTCGACGTGCTGGTGGCCGACAATGTGGACAGCTATCGCGGCGACCGCCGCCTGCTGCTGCGCGCGGTCTGCAATCTGCTGCGCAATGCGCAGAAGTATGCAGCCACGCGGGTGGCGCTGTCGGCGGCGCGCCGCCTGGACGGCGTGCGCATCGTGGTGGAGGACGATGGCCCCGGCATTCCGGAAGCGGAGCGCGAGAAAATCTTCGAACCCTTTTACCGCCTGGACCGCAGCCGCGACCGCAGCACCGGCGGTTTCGGCCTGGGCCTGTCGATCGCGCGCAAGGCCATCGAGCTGCATGGCGGCGCGATCGCGGTGGACAGCTCGCCCATGGGCGGCGCGCGCTTCACCATCCGCCTGCCGACCGACTAAGCCTGCTCCAGCGCCGCCAGGCGGCCGCCATCGCCCGCCACGCATTCGTATTCGGCGATGACCTGGGCGCCGAACAGCAGCAGGGTGGCGCCGATCTCCAGGCTGAACATGACGACGATGGCCGTGGTCAGCGAGCCATACACCACATTCACCTGCGACAGGGTGCTGAAGTACCAGACCAGCAGATGGCGCGCGATCTCCCACAGCAGGGCCGCCGTGGCGCCGCCCAGCAAGGCGTGCTGCCACGACAGGCGGCCAACCGGCATCACCATATAGATGGAGCTGAGCAGCAGCACCTCGCCCGCCATGCCGAGCAAATACAGCAGCACGCCGGACAGGCCATTGAGCGACCAGTCATGGCCGAACAGGCGCACGCTTTCCTCGCCGATCACTTGCAGGCTGCCCGCCACCAGGGTGACGACCAGGGCGCCGATGCCGAGCGAGAGGATGTAGCAGTAAGGCAGGATGGCGGAAATCAGGTAATGGCGCCGCCGCACTTCGGCGCGGTGGACGAAGATCACGCACATGGCGCTTTCCAGCACGGAGAAGGCGAGCGAGCTGAAAAACAGCATGGTCAGCACCAGCACGCCGCCAATCAGGTCGCGGTGCTGCAGGAAGTGGGCGATCTCGGTCACGATGGCGCGCGACTGGCCGGGCAGCAGCCACTCCAGATAGCGGCCCATGGTGGTCAACAGCTCGGCCGGATCGATCACATGGGACAGGGCTACCACTACCAGCATCAGCAGCGGCACCAGGGACAGCAGCGAATAATAGGCGACGGCGCCCGCCAGCAGCAGCCCTTGATTGGCGCGGAAGCCGCGCAGGCATTGCAGCACGAAATGCAAGGGATGGCTGGCCACATAGGCAACGGCCTTGCGGTTGAAGATGGCCATGCAGCCCATTCTACCGCCGCCGGCATTCAGGCGGAGCGCGCATAAAAAAACGGCGGCACCGTCAGGGAGTGCCGCCGTAAAGGGCAGAACCAGCGTACAGGGGCTGGCACCAGACTTACATGAACTTGTACTTCAGCAGAATGGACAGGGCGCGGCCGCGCGGATCGGCCACGCGGGGATCCCAGCCGGCGCCCACCACTTCGTCCACATTGTGGGCGGTGAATGGCGGCTCCTTGTCGAACAGGTTCTGGATGCCGAGCGTCAGCGTGGTGTTGCGGAAGCCGGTGTAGGTGGCCGACAGATCGTATTTGGCGTAGTGCTTCACATGCGGTTCGAAGCCCGCCGGCGGCGCGCTCTTGCCGCCGTTCGGCAGCTGGTCGGCATAGCCGGACGAATAGTTCTGCGTCAGCATGGCGCTCCAGTCGCCCTTGGCGATGCGGATATTGGCGTTGTGGCGCCAGCGCAGGTACACGTCGCGCGTGGAGAATTTGCCGACCAGTTCCTTGTAAGGCTGGCCTTCGAATTCGGCGAACTTGAAGCTTTTCAGCCAGGTGCCATCGAGCTTGGCGCTCCATTTATAGCCGCCGTCAAGCTTGCCGTCCGCGTTCAGGCCGATATCCAGGCCGCGCGTCTTCAGGCCGGCGGCATTGATCCAGCCGGCTTCCACATGGTCGATCACGCCGGAAGCGTCGCGCACAATGTACTGCGGCAGGTACTGCCAGTTGTTCAGCACCACTTGCGGCGTGCGGTTCAGGATGCGGTTCTCGATATTGATGGCCCAGAAGTCGAAGGAAGCGGAGAAGCCGTCGATGGGCGCGAGCACCATGCCCAGCGTGCCTTGCTTGGACGTTTCCGGCACCAGCTTGGAATTGCCGCCGGTGTTGTAGGCCAGGCGCGGAATGGCGCAGTAGGCCGGATCGCCGGGATGCTTGGGGCAGCCTTCCTGGTCAATCACACCGTTCGGCAGTTCCTGCGACAGGCGGGCCGAACCAAGCTGCACGAAGCTGGGCGCGAGGAAGCCTTTATTGGCCGAACCGCGGAACAGCAGGCTGGCGCTGGGCTGGTAGCGGAAGGAGACCTTGGGATTGGTGGTGGCGCCGATCACGCTGTAATGGTCGCGGCGCACGGCCAGCTGCACTTCCAGGTCTTTCAGGACCGGCACCAGCAGCTCGGCATACACGGCCTTCACATTGCGGCTGGCATCGCGCAGCGCGCCGTTGCCGGGTGCGAGGAAGACAGTCGTGGCATCGATGTCCTGCTCGAAGCTGTAGGTTTCGCGGCGCAGGTCGAAACCGGCCGCCATCGACAGGGCGCCGGCCGGCAGCTGGTAAACCTCGCCCGAGATGGCGCCATCGAGCTGGGTCATGGTGGTCTTGCCGTGCTGCAGGGCGCCGTGGAATTTGGCCGCTTCCAGCAAGGCCGCAGCTTCCGGCGTCTGGCCCTGGCCGGGAGCGGCCCACAGATTGACCTTGCCGCTGCCCAGCAGGGCGTTCAGCTTGTCGGTATAGGCATAGCCGTCCAGCAGCGCAACCTTGGTGGTGCTTTCGGCACGCGACAGGCCCAGTTTGTAATCGTATTTATCCCACAGCAGACCCTCGGCGCCGACCAGCACGCGCGCGTTCTCGCCCACGATCTGCTGCGTGCGGCGGCCCAGATCGGAGGCGCGCCATTTGTAGAGAATCGGTTTGCTGCGGTCGAAGCCCGGCACGATGCCGGTCAGGTCCTGGTAGTAAGGACCGTTGACCGGATAGGCATTGCCGGCCTTGAACGAAGCCTGCACCTGGACCGGCGTCAGTTCGCCGGTGGCCTTGGTGCGCGAGCCCAGGACTTCGGCAAACAGCTTGTGGTCAGGGCTGATCTGCCAGGTGGCGCGCGACACGCCATTGGTGCGCTCGACCGGGAAGGACATCTGGTAGTCCGAACCATAGTCGTAGGCGCAGGAATACTTTGTGCGGGTGACCGGCGTGACGTTCGGCCACAGCTCGGAGGCGTATTGCGACATGCCGGGAATGGAATCGCACTTGCCCTGGAAGCTGAGCAGGTTCGCCTGCAGGTATTTGGTCGGATCGCCCGGCATATTGAAGCCCGTGCCGAGGGCCGAGCCGGTGTCGGCCAGCTGCGTGGCGTAAGGCGTGCCAGTGCTGTCGGGCGAGAGGCCGCGCCAGGGCTGGTAGCCGTTGGCAAAGCCGCGCTGGCGCGAATCGAGCTTGTCGTTCTTGTCGTGCGTGATGCTGGCCATGATGTTGAAGCCCTGGTCCAGCAGCGAGCCGTAACCGGCCAGCAGGGACACGCGGCGCTCCATGCCGCCGCCCGCCTCGGTGCCATTCAGGGTGGTGGACAATTCCAGCCCCTGGTAGTCGGTCTTCAGGATGAAGTTGATCACGCCGCCGATGGCGTCCGTGCCATAGATGGCGGAGGCGCCATCCTTCAGGATTTCGATGCGGGAGATGGCGCCCAGCGGGATCGAGTTCAGATCGACCGCCTTGCCGCTGGCGCCGTGGTTGCCGACGCGGCGGCCGTTGAGCAGCACCAGGGTGGCGTTCGGACCTAAGCCGCGCAGCGAGGCGAAGGCCGCGCCGCCGGAGACGCGGTCGGCGTCGGCGCCGAAGACGTTATTCCCCGAGGTCATATTGTCCGCGCCCACGCCGTTGGCGGCGATGGTGCGCATCAGCTGGTCGGTGCTGGTGATGCCGGCCTTCTCGATGGCGTCGAAGCTGATGGTCTGCACCGGCAAGGCGCCTTCGCGCGCCACGCGCTTGATGCTGCTGCCGGTGATTTCCACGCGCTGCATGCTCTGCGGCGCCGCCACCTGGGCCATGGCCGGACTCACTACCCCAATCAGCGCCATCATCTGCGCCAGCTGCTTTACCTTCACAAGCCTCTCCCTGTATGCGGATTGCATATTTATTGTTACTAAATTCTTATGAAACCCAGAGTAGCGCGCAGCAACTCCCGGTTTCCAATGAAATTCTCTTTTGCAACTATAACTTTTAGTAATGTATGAGTAAATTTCAATTTATTTTGCGCTTTTGCGCACCGCGCCTGCCTCTGAGCGCTGCTGCGGGTCCAGGTCCAGATAGCGCCAGTTGCTGAATTCGACCGGGTGGCGTTTGTAGTTTTTTAGCCACGGCTGGCGGATATCGGCCGAAATCGGATGGGTCAGCAAGACCCAGGGGTTGTAGGCGTGGATCAGCTGCGCCAGTTCGCGGTACAACACGCGCCGCTGCGGCGAATCGCCCATCTGGCGCGCCTGTTCGTAGCGGCGGTCGTATTCGGGCAGCTTGAAATTGGCGTAGTTGGCACGGCCGCTGTTGGGACCATACAGCAGCTGGTAGAAATTATCGCCATCGGGGAAGTCGGCCACCCAGTTGGTCTCGAACATCATCACCTTGCCCAGGCGCGAAGCCTTGATGATCTCGGTCTTCTTGTCGCTCTTGAATTCCACGCGCAGGCCGATGGCGTTCAGGTTCTTGCGCCAAAACTCATCGCGCAGACGGCCCACCATGGAAGGCTCGGTATGCATCACCAGCGTCAGCGGGCTGCCGTCGGGACGAGTGCGGAAGCCGTCCTTGCCCTTGCGGTAGCCGAAGCGGTCCAGCAGGGCGCGCGCCAGCACAGGGTTGTAGCTGACCGGGCTGCGGTAGGACGCATCGTAGCCCAGCACATTCGGCGGCAACGGGGTCTGGGCCGGCAGCGCCAGGCCTTTCTTCAGCAGGGCGATATCCTCGCCGCTGTTGTAGCCGAGGGCGATGGCGCGGCGCAGCGCAACCTGCGCCTTGCCATAGCCGCCGATCACCGGGTCGTCCATATTCATCCACATATAGTAGGTCTGCAGCACCGGGAAGGGCATCAGCTGCATGCCGCGCCGCGCCAGCCCGGGCTTCAGCACGGGCTGCGATGAATCCGGGTCGAGCACCATATCGCGCAAGGATTCGGGCACCTGCTCGATGAAGTCGAATTCGCCGTTCAGGAAGCCCAGCACGCGCGACTGGTATTCCTCCATGATCTTCACTTCGATCTTGTCCAGCAGCGGCAGGCGCTTGCCTTCCAGTCCAGCGGCGATGGCGCGGCTGGCCGGATCGGCGTCAGGTCCGGGACCGGGACCGGCGTGGAAGACGGTGGGACGGAAGCCGGGATTGGCCAGCAGGGTGATCTTGTCGCTGTGCTTCCATTCGCCGATCATGAAAGGGCCGCTGCCGACCGGATGGTTGCCGACCTGGCTGCCGTAAGCTTCGGCCACTTCGCGCGCCACCACGCCGCTGGCGGGCAGGGCCAGATAGAAGAGGAAGCTGGCATCCGGCGCCTTGAGGCGGATGCGCAGGGTGTACTTATCCAGCGCCTGCAAGCCTGGGATAGGGCGGTCGTAACTGAAATCGCGGCGCAGCGCTTCGTCGCCGACGATCTTGTCCTCGAACAGAAAAACCCAGGGCGATTTCAGCGCCGGGTCGTACAGACGCTTCAGGCTATACACATAGTCCTGGGCCGTGACCTCGCGCGGCTGGCCCTTGAAGGCCGCATCGGGCGTGAAGTGGATGCCCGGCTGCAGGTGGAAGGTGTAGGTGGTGCCCGCCGCATCCACCTCGGGCATGGCGCGCAGGGTGTTGGGCTGGAGCTTGACCGGGCGCGCCAGGTAGTCGTAGCGCAGCATGGGGTCGAACAGGTTTTCCAGCAGGGTGAGGCTGGCCACGTCGGAGGCCACGGCCGGGTCCAGCCCCGTTTCGCCGGTGGAGAGGAAGGCGTGCAAGACCTTGGGTGGCTCGTTGGCCGCGGTGGCGCAGGGTGCGGCATAGGCGCACAGGACGAGCGATGCGGCGGCCAGCCCGGTTTTCCAGAGAATCTTCATAGTCGCTAGGAGGGTGTCAGCCGCAAGAGAATACGCCAGCATGGGCGGACACGCCAGCGCTCTTATGAGTTTTTCTCATGCCCGGTTCGCATTCTTTCATCCCGAAAGGCCGGGCTGGGCCTATACTTTCGCTGCAAAATCGCTCAATCATCTACGTTCTTTCGGAAATCGCGCTTTTATGTCTCTCAATTACATCTGGTCTGGCTTCTTTCTGGTGGGCTTTGCGGCCGCCCTGGCACAGTGGCTCTTCCTGGGGGATAACGAGATTTTCAAGCGCATCATCGACGGCACTTTCGAGTCGGCGCGCATGGGGGTGATGGACATCGCCCTGCCGCTGGCCGGCGTGATGACGCTGTGGCTGGGCATCATGAATATCGGCGAGAAGGCCGGCGTAGTGGGCTGGCTGGCGAAGGTGATCTCGCCCTTCTTCTCGCGCATTTTCCCCGAGGTACCGAAGGACCATCCGGCCACCGGCCATATGGTGATGAATTTCTCGGCCAATCTGCTGGGACTCGACAATGCCGCCACGCCCTTCGGCCTGAAGGCGATGGAGAGCCTGCAGACGCTCAATCCCAACAAGGACGAGGCGAGCAATGCGCAGATCATGTTCCTGGTGCTGCACACCTCGGGCCTGACCCTGATTCCGCTGGCGATCATGGCGCAGCGCGCGATCCTGGGCGCGGCCGACCCGTCCGACATCTTCATCCCCTGCATGATCGCCACCTATGTGGCGACGGTGACGGGCATTATCGCGGTGTCGATCCGGCAGCGCATCAATCTGATCAACTCCGTGGTGCTGTCCTGGCTGGGCGGCATGACGGCAGCCATCGTGGCGCTGATCTGGTACTTCACCCAGTATCTGAGCAAGGAACAGATCGAAACCGTGTCCAAGGTGGTCAGCAATCTGGTGCTGATCGGGGTGATCACCGTCTTCATCGTCGGCGCGCTACGCAAGAAGGTGAATGTGTACGAAGCCTTTATCGAAGGCGCGAAAGGTGGCATCCAGACTTCGCTGACCGTGATTCCCTACCTGGTCGGCATGCTGGTGGCGATCAGCGTGATCCGCAATGCGGGCGTGTTCACCTTCGTGGTCGATGGCTTCAACTGGATCTTCAGCGCGCTGGGCTTCAATACCGATTTCGTGCCGGCCCTGCCGACCGCGCTGATGAAGCCTCTGAGCGGCAGCGGCTCGAAAGCCATGATGATCGATGCGATGAAGACCTACGGCCCGGATTCCTTCGTGGGACGCCTGTCCTGCATCTTCCAGGGCTCGGCCGACACCACCTTCTATATCGTGGCCCTGTATTTCGGCTCGGTCGGCATCCGCAAGACGCGCTACGCGATTTCCTGCGGCCTGATCGCGGACCTGGCCGGCGTGGTCACGGCGATCGGCGTGGCCTATGTCTTCTTCGGTTAAGGAGGAGCGCAGCATGTTGAAACGCCTGGTACTGAGCACCCTTCTTGCCGCCTGCGGCCTGGTTCGCGCCGAACTGCCGGAACCGGTGGCCAAGGCCGCCGCCGCGCATGGCATTCCCGAGGACGCCATTGGCCTCATGCTCATGCGCGGCAACTCGGTGCTGCTGTCGCACCATCCGGAGCGCGCCATGGCGCCTGCTTCGGTGATGAAGATCGCCACCACGGTGGTGGCGCTGGAACAGCTTGGCCCCGTCTTCCGGGGGCGCACGGAGCTGCTGGGCAGCGGCGAGGTGGTGGATGGCGTGCTGCAGGGCGACCTGCTGCTGCGCGGCGGCGCGGACATGGATTTCAACGAGGATGCGCTGGTGCATATGCTGGAGAAGCTGCGCCTGAAGGGCGTGCGGCGCATCCGCGGCGACCTGCTGCTGGACCGCCAGCTGTTCCAGCCGGCGCGCATGGACGTGGGCCTGCCGCCTTTCGACGAATCGCCCGAGGCTTACTACAACGTGATTCCGGATGCGCTGCTGCTGAATAACAATATGCTGCAGGTGGAGATGGTGTCGGACGCCAGGAACGTGCGGGCGCAAGCCCTGCCCATGCTGCACAAGGTGGCGGTGCGCGCCGATATGAAGCTGGTCGACGCGCCTTGCGCCAGATGGGAAGACGGTTGGCGCCTGCCCGGCTATGAACGCAATGGCGAGCAGCTGACCGTGGTCCTGCGCGGCACCTTCCCGCGCAATTGCAGCAAGACCTATGCGATCAATGTACTGGAGCGGCAGGATTATCTGGAGCGCCTGTTCCGCGCCGCGTGGTCACGTCTGGGCGGAGAGTTCAGCGGCGAAGTGCGCGAAGCACCCGCCGGCGCGCCGGCTCCTGCCACAACGCCGGCCATGCGCCTGCTGGCCGAGCATGTGTCGCGCCCCCTGCCCGAGCTGCTGCGCGATATCAACAAGTGGTCGGACAATGGGCTGGCACGCACCCTGTATCTGAGCCTGGGCAGCCTGCAGGCCGATGCCGCGCTGGGCAGCCGTCCGCTTGAGCCGTTGCCGGTGCTGGGTCCAGATGGCAGCGTGGTCGCTCCCCTGCCCAGCGCCGCGCGCGCCGAGCAGGCCGTGCGCGAATGGATGCGCCAGCACCGCATCAACGACAGCGGCATGGTGATCGATAACGGCTCCGGCCTGTCGCGCACGGAGCGCCTGAGTCCCGAGCAGCTGGCAGGCTTTTTGTCGGCCGCGCAGAAATCGCCGTGGGCGCCCGAATTCCAGGCCAGCCTGCCCATCGCCGCCACCGACGGCACCATGCGCCGCCGCCTGCGCGACAGCCCCGCCGCCGCCCACGCCCGCATCAAGACCGGCACCCTGAACGGCGTGGTCGCCATTGCCGGTTACGTGACCGACGCCAACGGCGAACAATGCATCGTGGTCGGCATGGTCAACCACGAGCGCACCGGCAACGGCGCCGGCCGCGGCATCACCGACGCGCTGATCGACTGGGTGGCGCGCAACGCGGCAGCGCTAAAAGTACTGCCCTGAAATCAAAGAACGCGGGTATAGGTGGCGCGCACCTGCACGCGGTCGCCGCAGTCGAAGTGCCACCACTCGCTCTTGATGCCATGCCAGCCCGCCTGGAACATGGCGTCGCGCAGCAGCTGGCGATTGGCGACGTGCTCGGAACGGATGGCGCTGCGCGCCAGCAGTTCGTCCTCCAGCGCGGGATGGGATAGTTCACTCAGATCGTCGAAGCCGGTGCCCATATCCAGTTCGCGGCCCTGCTCATCGACGATGGTGATGTCCACCGCCATGCCGAAAGAATGGATGGAGCCGCGCGACGGTTCGGCGATATAGCCCAGCAGCTCCGTGCCCTGCAAGGCTTGCCACAGCTGCTCCTGCACGCGCTGCGGACGCAAGGCGTCCAGCACCAGCAGGCGATAGCCGGGGCGCTGCGCCGCCAGCCAGGCGACGGCACTTTCCAGCGCGGCGGCGGCATCGCGGTGCAGCCAGGCGCAGTCCAGCGGCGTGTACAGATCGCGGCCGACGAAATTGTCCGGCGTGGCGTAGCGCAGATCGATGCCGATGCCCGCGATGCTGCTCAGATGCCGGTAAGCCGGATCGGAGGCAATCTGCTCGCTGGGCAGGGTTTTCATTCCAGGCCCCGGAACAGACAGGCGCGCGCCGAAGCGGCGATGCTGTCGGCCAGTTGGCGGCAGCCGTGCGACAGCGGCGAATGGCCGGCCGTCAGCAGATACAGCTGAATCGGAATGGCCGGCGCCCACGGACGGCGCTGCACGCGCACCGCCGAAGCCGAAGCGGCGGTAAACGGATCGACCACCGCCATGCCGGCGCCCGCCTCCACCAGCGTGCGCGCAATCTGGTAAGTCTGCACCACGGTGCGGAACACGGGCTGGATGCCTTGCGCCTCGCAGGCCGCCACCACCATCTCGCCCAGCGGATCGTTGTCGGCATAGCCGATCAATTCGCCCTGCAGGCCGGCGGCCGACAGCGGCGTATTCAATTCCGATTCATCCCAGGTGCCGGCGGGAGCGATCACCGTCATCAAGCCTTGCGCCAGCGGCTCGGCAACGATGCCGGGATGGCGCGGGTCTTGCAGCGACAGCGCCAGATCGGCCTCGCCCAGGCGCAGGGCGTTGACGATTTCGCTGGTGTGGTGGCTGGCCAGCTCGCAGCGCGTGCCGGGGAAATCCTTGCGCCACTCGCTCATCGCCTGCGGCAGCACGCTCAGGGCCACGGTCGGCGTGGACACCAGGCGCACGGTTTCCACCGCATGCCCTTTCAGGCTGGCGGCCAGGCGGCGTATGCCCTGCAGGTCGCGGTGCAGTTTTTCGGTTTCGGCGAACAGGCGGTGCGCTTCCGGCTTGGGATAGAGCTTGCCGCGCACGCGCTCGAACAACGGCATGCCCAGTTGCAGCTCGCAGTGCTGCAAGACCTTGGTCACGGCCGGCTGCGAGATATGCAGCACTTGCGCCGCGCCACTGATGGTCCCGACCTGCATGATGGCGTGGAAAACTTCGATGTGACGCAGACGCATGCCGGCTTCCTTACTGTACGCCAGCCGCGACCGGGGCGGCGGGAGGCGGATTCGGCGCGGCGGCAGCGGCGGTCGCCGTCAGCGTATCGAGGATGGCAGCGGTTTCCGCATCGGGTACGCCATCGAATTTGCTCTGACGGTATTTGGACTGGAACACGCCCAGCACATTGCGCGTGGCCTCATCGAGCACGCCGGTTTGCGGCGTGGCGTAGCCATGTTCGGCCAGCTTCTTCTGATACCAGGAGATTTCCGGAGGCAGCTGCTCGAAGACGGCGCGGCGCTGGGCCACCTGGTTCGCATCCGGCCAGGTAATCAGGCCAGCGTCGGCCAGCTGCTTCCAGGGGAAGAGCGGACCAGGATCCTGCTTGCGCTGGGGCGCGATCTCGTTATGGCCGAGGATGAAGTCGGGACGCACCTGGTGGCGCGCCACGATCTGCTTGAGCAGAGGAATCAGCTGGTCGATCTGGGCCTGCTTGAAGGGATACCATACGCGGCCCTCCGGCGTATCCTTGAAGCCGGCGTTGACGATCTCGATGCCGACCGAGCTGGTATTCAGCTGGGTAAACGCCTTCCAGCTGCTGTTGCCGGCATGCCAGGCCTGGCGCGACTCATCCACCAGCCCGTAGAGTACCGGTTGATCGGTATCGGTCAGCAGATAGTGGGCGCTGACCTCCTGCTCCGTCAGAATCTTGATGGAGCGCGGCGTATCGGCCACCGTGTAATGCAGCACGATGAACTTGACGCGGCTGGACTGGCCGCGCGCGGTGTAGCTGTTATCGATGCGGGGAACCTGGGTGGCGCAGCCGGAAAGGACGGCCATCAAGAGAATCAGCAGCAGTTTCTTCATTCAATAATCCTTGTTCTTCAATTCCTGGGCCTTGCGGCCATGCGGGCGGCGGCGACGTGCGGCCGCACCGGGCGGTGTTCGAAAGCCTGATCTTCAGGCATGGCAGCGCGCATCGATTCGGCGATCAGCGGATGCAGCTCGGACGCGCGTCCCGACAGCAGCACGGGACGCTCGCCAAAACGCGCCACCAGAGCCAGTGCCAGACGCGCCAGTTCGCGGCCCGCCTGCTGCAGGATATTGCGCGCGGCGGCATCGGCATCCGCGCTGGCGGCGACGGCCAAGGCCAGCTTGCCCACCTCGCCGCGCTCCAGGCCATAAATGAACTGGCGCGAGAAAGTCCAGTCGCTGCCGCCCACGTGGCGGAACATGGCTTGCGCCAGCGGCGAATCCTGCCAGGCGCCGGGCTGCTCATCCTCGCGGCGCCAGATGCGGCGCATGGCCTCGCGCGCGATCCAGAAACCGCCGCCGCCATCGTCGAGCACCACGCCACGGCCGCCGGCCCGGTGGAAGGCGCCCGCTTCATCGATGAAAGCCGCGATCGAACCGGTACCCGCATACACCAGATAGCCCTGGCCCGGCTCGAAACAATCCAGGTAGGCGATCTCGATATCATTACATAGACTAACCGATTCCGCCGACAGCGCCAGCAAATCAGCCAGCCAGCCGGCCGGCAGATGGCTATCGCCGCCAAAGCCGGTCAGCCCGGCGCAGACCCGGCCCGGACGGCCTACCGCCAGCACCTCCGCCGCCAGTGCCGCAAAGGCCGCGCGCACCGATTCCCTGCCCGCCGCGCTAGACAGCTGCAGTGCCGACAGCCCCTCAACCCGGCCCTCGGCCACCACCGCGCCGGCCGGATCGGCCAATGCCCAACGAGTTTGCGTGCCGCCGGCATCGATACCCAGGCCCAGCACGCCATCAGAAGCGAAATTCAACATAATGCGACGAGTGTAAAGCGAATCAGCCAGCATTTCACCATGAAACCTTGCAATTCCCCCATACCCACCAGTTATACCCTCTTTGATCTATCTCAACAAATGTCCCACCCTGGTGTCAGGCGGGGCCGCCGAGGCACCACGGTCGGACATTTACTGATCCAGATCAAAGAATGTCCGGTGCTGGTGCCTCGGCGGCCCCGCCTGACACCAGGGTGGACATTTATTGAGGAAAATCAAAGGGTGGGGGCGCTGATGCGGGGGCTTTCGTTGCCGAGGCGGTCGACGGCGGTGACGACGACCGCGCTGACGGGGGCGCCGGCGGCGTCGGGCAGCAGGATTTCGGTCAGGGCGGCGGGGGCGGTGGTGAAGCGCCATTCGTCGCCGTATTTGGCCCAGATGGCGTATTGGATGACATTTTTATCGGCGCCCAGCTTCAGCGACAGGCCGTTGCCGGTGCGGCGGGCGTTCACTGCCGGGACGGCAGGGGCGGCGGCACCGAGCCAGGGAGTAGCAGGGATCAGCGCGGCGCTCTGGTAGCTGCTGCGCAGGCGCTCGTAGATGCCTTTGCGGTTCTGCATCAGCGGGGCCATGCTGAAGTGGATGTGGCCTGCGACGCCGGCGCGGCTGCGCGTGACGTCGATCTGCTGGACGATTTCTTCGGGCGTGAACGAGCGGGCGCTGTCGTCGATGCGGCTGGTGTACAGGCCTGGCCACAAGTGGCGGCCGCGCCGGTTTTGCGCTTGCCAGTAGTCGAGCAGCACGGGGAAGGCTTGCGGCGCTTGCGCGATCGGCCAGTAGAGCTGGGGCGCGAAGTAATCGAGCCAGCCGTTTTGCAGCCACAGCTCGGCATCGGCGTACAGCTTGTCGTACTGGCTGAAGCCGACGATGCCGGGCGGGCGGCGGTCCGGGCGGCCAATGCCGAAGGGGCTGATGCCGAAACGTACCCAGGACTTTTCCTTATGCACGCCGGTGTATATCGCTTCGATCATCTGGTTGACGTTCTGCCGCCGCCAGGAGGCGCGGTCGAGCTGTCCGCCGCCCTGCACATAGCGCTGCCATGAGGCCTGGTCGGGGAATTCGAGTTCGGCGCGCTGGCCATTGGACGGGACGGCATCCAGCGCGGCGGCTTCGGCGCCATTCGCGCTGCTGGCTTCAACCGGGTAGGGATAGAAGTAGTCGTCGATATGGACGCCGTCGATGTCGTAGCGGCGCACCACGTCCAGGATCACGTCCAGGGTATGTTGGGCGGCAGCCGGCTCGCCCGGGTCCATCCATAGGTACTTGCCGTATTGTTTGACAATCTGCGGCTTGCTGTTGGCGATGTGTTCGCGCGCCAGCGGCGAGCGCGCGCCGGCATTGCGCACGCGGTAGGGATTGAACCAGGCGTGCAGTTCGAGGCCGCGCGCATGCGCTTCGGCGATCCAGAATTGCAGCGGGTCGTAGGCGGGCTGCGGTTCCTTGCCCTGCAGGCCGGTCAGGTATTCCGACCAGGGTTCCAGCTTGGAGGGATAAATCGCGTCGGCGCTGGGGCGCACCTGCAGCACGATGGCGTTCAGGTTGATGGCCTTGGCGCGGTCGAGGATGGCCAGGGCTTCGGCCTGCTGTTTGGCCGCGCTCAGATTGCTGCGGCTGGGCCAGTCGATATTGGCGACGGTGGAGACCCAGACCGCGCGGAATTCGCGCGGCGCGGGCGGCGGCTGCTCGCCGGTGAAACGCGGCGGCTGGGGCGTTGTTGGCTGCGGCACAGGCCCGCCCGGCGTGGACGGCGCGCCCGTACGGTCGGCCATCGGCGTGCTGGAACAGGCCGCGAGCAAGGCGGCCAGCACGCCGGCCGCGCCAGCGCTCAGGCTAAGCCGCTTTTTTGCATTGAAACCCACAACATTCCCCCGATTCTTTGAAGCCCATTATTGTAATCGCTGGGCCGCGCTATTCGCGTCCGAATGCGGGGTCGATTTTGACCAGGGCCGTCATGATGAAGGCGGGCACGGTGGCGAAGCAGACCCAGATGAAGAAGTACTGGTAGCCCAGCATATTCTGGATCCAGCCGCTGGCCATTTGCGGCAACATCATGCCCAGCGCCATGAAGCCGGTGCAGATGGCGTAGTGCGCGGTCTTGTGTTCGCCGTCGGCCACCATGATCATATACATCATGTAGGAGGTGAAGCCGAAGCCGTAGCCGAACTGCTCGGCGGCGATGGTGGCGGAGATCAGCAGCAGATTGTCGGGCAGGGCGCTGGACAGGTAGACGAAGACCAGGTCCGGCACGTGCACGGCGAAGGCCATGGGCCACAGGCAGCGTTTCAGGCCGAAGCGGGCGATGGTGACGCCGCCCAGCAGCCCGCCCAGGGTCAGCGCGACCACGCCGATGGTGCCGTAGGCCAGTCCGACCGCCTCATTGCTCAGGCCAAGGCCGCCGACGCGGGCGGGATCGAGCAGGAAGGGCATGGCCATTTTCAGCAGCTGGGCTTCGCCCAGGCGGAACAGCAGCAGGAAGCCGAGGATGACGAGGATGCCATCCTTGCGGAAGAAGGCGGCGAAGGTCTGGAGGAATTCGCGCAGCAGATTGCTGCTTTCCGGCGCCGGCTGGTCGGCCGGAGGACGCGGCAGCATCCACTGGTGGTAGGCGAACAGCGCGAGAAAGACGGCGGCCAGCACGAAGAACACCACCGACCATGCCGCGTGCGGATCGCCCAGGCGCTTGATCAACAGCCCGGCCAGCGCCACCAGGCCGCCCTGCCCCGCAATCATGGCCAGGCGGTAGAAGGTGCTGCGCACGCCGACGAAAGCGGCCTGCTGCGGCTTGCGCAGCGCCAGCATATAGAAGCCGTCGGCCGCGATATCGTGCGTGGCGGAGCTGAAGGCCATCAGCCACAGCACGGCAAGGCTCATCTGGAAGAAGCTGGGCAGGTGGGTGGTGAAGGCCACCAGCGCCAGCGAGGCGCCGATCAGCAGCTGCAGGGCGACGATCCACAGCCGCTTGGTGCGGAACATTTCGACCACGGGCGACCACAGGGGCTTGATCACCCATGGCAGATAGAGCCAGCCGGTGTACAGCGCGATATCGGTATTCGAGATGCCGGTGTTCTTGTACATCACCACCGACAGGGTCATCACGACCACATACGGGATGCCCTGGCCGAAATACAGGGTGGGAATCCACCACCAGGGGTTTCGCTGTTGCGCTGCTTGTTCCATCACTTCCTTTGTCATCCGTTGGGAGGAAGCGGGAACGCGGCCCGTCTCTAGAGGGCCAGCGCCGCGCGCACGCTTCCTTTCGCCTGTTCCAGCAGGGTCTCCGCCTGCGCCACCGTGGCCTGCCTGAGCAGGGCCACGATCGCCACCTTCACGTGGAAGCGGCATTGTTCCAGCGTGCGCCGCGCCGCCGCCTCGTCGGCGCCGGTGGCGTGCATGGTCAGGCGCACGGCGCGCCGTACCAGCTTGGCGTTGGTGGGCTTCAAGTCTACCATCAAGTTTCCATAGACTTTATGCAAACGCACCATCAGCGCGCTGGAAATGGTGTTGAGGACGATTTTCTGCGAGGTGCCCGCTTTCAGGCGCGTGCTGCCGGAGATGACTTCGACGCCGGTGTCGAGGGTGATGCCGACTTCCGCCTGCAGCGCCACCGGCGCATGATCGTTGTTGGCGATGCCGATGGTGAGCGCGCCGGCGCCGCGCGCCGCGTGCAGGGCGCCCAGCACATAGGGCGTGCCGCCCGACGCGGCCAGCAGGAAGACCACATCGTTGGACGTGGGCGCCAGCGCCAGCAGATCGCGGCCGCCCTGCCCGCGGTCATCCTCCGCGCCTTCCACCGCCTGGAACATGGCACCCATGCCGCCGGCCAACAGGGCCAGGGCGCGGTCGGCGGGCCAGGAAAAAGTGGGATACAGTTCGACGCTGTCCAGCACCCCCAGCCGGCCGGAGGTGCCGGCGCCGACATAGATCAGGCGTCCACCCGCGTCGATGCGCGGCACAGCCATGGCGATGGCGGCGGCGATGCGCGGCGCGGCGTCGCGCACGGCCTGCACCGCCTGGAACTGGTCATCCACAAAGGCGGAAACCAGGTCGAGCACGGAGTACTGATCCAGCTCGGTATGCCTGGGACTGGGTGTTTCGGTTTTGAGCATCGTCATCTGCGGGGAAGGGATACGATGAAAACCAGTGTAATACCAAACCGCCTAGACCACAGCGCGCCGTCCCATGAAAGCTGGAAGTATTAGCATGCCGAAAAGTTATGCACGGTCTTCAGCCCGAGCGACGCATCTCGGCCACAAAATCATAATGGTCGCTATGACAGTAGGAATGGGTCAGCTCGACCGCCTCGCCCGATTCCAGGTAGGCGATACGGGTGATGAACAGGACGGCGCGGCCTTCCGCCACCTCCAGCTGGCGCGCCAGCTCGGGCGAGGCGTTCATGGCGCGCACATGCTGCAGCGCGCGCGCCGGCAGCTTGCCGACCGAATCCAGATATTCGTACAGCGAATCGCCCACCGCGTCCGGCCGCGGCAGCACGGCTTCGGGCAGCACGCTGACCTCATACGCCATCACCACATCGTCGGCCAGGCGCAGGCGCTCCAGGCGCGCCACCTTGCTGCCGGGGGAAAGCGCGAGGCTGAGCTGCTCGTCGGCGCTGGCCACCACCACGCTGCGCTTGAGCCAGCGCGAGCCGGGCTTGTAGCCGCGCTGCTGCAGCTGTTCGGAAAAACTCGTCAAATGCGAGAGTGGCTGTTCGATGCGCGGCGCGATATAGTTGCCGGAACCGCGGCGGCGCACCACCAGCCCCTGTTCCACCAGCTGGTCGATGGCCTTGCGGGCCGTCACGCGCGAGACATTGAGCTGTTCGGACAGCGTGCGCTCCGAAGGCAGGGCCTGGTCCACCTGGTAGCGGCCATTGCGCACTTCGTCGCTCAGTTTGCGGGCAATTTGCATATACAGCGGCGAACTGTCCGCTTTGAATTCAACGCTGGTCTGGCTCATTACACTTTCTCCAATTTCTATTAGTTTAATAGGGACAGAGAATTTGCGCTGATTTTTAAAGAGATGAAAAAATGCTAAAGCCGCATGAAGGCCGGTTATAGGCGGCCCGGCGCGGCGCAAAAGCCCGCCGGTGTTGGCAATCCGCGACGGCTGGCAGGTTGAAACCGGACGGCGCATGACGCGCGGTTATGGCGGCCGCACGAGCTTTCATTAGCCCCGGCGCCGGCGCGGGCCTAAGCTCAACCCTCGGAAAATTCATGGTAGGGTCCAATGCAGCACAATTCTTCGCAAGTCCTGGTGATCGGCGGCGGTGTGGTCGGTCTGGCGACGGCCTGGTGGCTGCTGGAAGCCGGTTTCCGCGTCACCTTGCTGGAACGCGAAGCGGAGGTGGGTTGCGGCGCCAGCTTGCGCAATGGCGGGCAGCTCAGCTACCGCTACGTGTCGCCACTGGCCGATGCGGGCGTGCCGCTGAAGGCGCTGCGCTGGCTGCTGCAGGATGCCGGGCCGCTGCGCTTCCGTCCCGAAGCCGACTGGCGCCAGTGGCGCTGGCTGGCGCAGTTCCTCGCCCACTGCAATGCCGCCAGCAATGCGCGCACCACCCAGCGCCTGCTGCTGCTGGGAGAACTGAGCCGCTGCATGATGTCCGAACTGGCGCTGCAATTGCCCCTGGCGGAATTCGGCTGGCGCGAAGCGGGCAAGCTGGTGGTGTATCGCACACGCAGCGCTTTCGAGGCGGCCGTCGCCAAGCGCGATGCGGACGGACGGCGCCAGATCCTGTCCGGCGCCGAATGCGCGCAGCTGGAACCGGCGCTGGCCGCGCTGGCGCCCCGCCTGGCGGGCGGCATCTTCAACGCGGGCGAAGCGGTGGCCGACTGCCATGCCTTCTGCGTGGCGCTGGAAAAGCGCCTGCTCGCCCATCCGCGTTTTGAGGGCCGGGTGCAGGCCAAGGCGCGCGCCATCGTCATCGAGGATGGCAGCGTGGCGGGCGTGGAAAGCAGCGCGGGACGGCTGACGGCTGAACACTATGTGCTGGCCGCCGGCATCCAGAGCCGCGGCTTGGCGGCGACGGCCGACATCGACCTGCCCCTGTATCCGCTCAAGGGCTACAGCCTGAATGCCCCCATCCGCCCCGGCGACCAGGCGCCGGAAATCAGCGTCACCGATTTCGAGCGCAAGGTGCTGTATGCACGCATCGGCTGGAATCTGCGGGTGGCGGCCATGGTCGACCTGGTGGGCGAGGACGCGTCCTACGATCCGCAGCGCGCGGCCGGCCTGCTGCGCCTCGCGCGCCAGACCATGCCCGGCGCCGCCGACTACGACCGCGTCGAAGGCTGGGCCGGACTGCGCCCCGCCACGCCGGACAGCGCCCCCATCCTCGGCCCCAGCCCCTATCCCAATCTGTGGCTCAACGTCGGCCACGGCCCGCTCGGCTTCACCTTCGCCTGCGGCTCGGCCGCCATCCTGGCCGACCTAATGCGCGGCAAAGCCCCCGCCATTCCCCTCGACGGCCTGCTGCTGCGTTAAGCAAGCTTAAATTAAGCGAACTTAAAATAAGCGCGCCGCTTATTTCAGTTTTGGCTTAAAGTTGAAATAAGCTTCCAGCGCACCCCAGCTAACGATCATGCAACGCGGACTCAGTGGACAGTACACCGCGAGCATCGCGGGCGGCGTGGTCTGCCGCGCTTTCGTGCCAGCCCCGCTCCCGCCCATGCCGCCGCTCGCCTTTGACGGCCCGATGCGCTCGCGCATGCACGCCGCCCTGCTTGGACTCGGCCGGCTCGACGCCATCCACCTGCTGCTGCCCAACGCGGACCTCTTCCTTTACAGCTATGTGCGCAAGGAAGCCGTGATGTCTTCCCAGATCGAAGGCACGCAGTCCTCGCTCAGCGATCTGCTGCTGTATGAGATGGAGGGCCAACCCGGCGTGCCGCTGCACGATGTGGAAGAAGTGTCCTGCCATGTGCGGGCGCTGAATCTCGGCATGCAGCGCATCCGCGAAGGTCAGCCCATCAGTTTCCGCCTGCTGTGCGAGCTGCATGCGGTGCTGATGGCATCGGGCCGGGGCAGCCAGCGCGCGCCCGGGGAGTTCCGCCGCAATCAGGTCTGGGTGGGCGGGCACCGGGCCGACCAGGCTATTTTCATACCGCCGCCGGCGCATATGCTGGCCGACTGCTTCAGCGCCCTGGAACGCTTTATCCACGATCTGGATGTGCAAACCCCGCCCCTGATCAAGGCGGCCCTGGTCCACGTCCAGTTTGAAACCATCCACCCTTTCATGGATGGCAATGGCCGGCTTGGGCGGCTGCTGATTCCGCTGATCCTGGCGCAGGCGGGCGTGCTGCGCGAACCCATGCTCTACCTGTCCGTCTTCTTCAAGGCGCACCGGCAAACCTACTACGAGCTGCTGCAAAAAGTGCGCAGCGACGGCGACTGGGAAGCCTGGCTGCTGTTCTTCGTGGACGCCGTCGCCGCCACCGCCGACCATGCGCTGGCCACGGTACAGTATCTGAACGCCCTGCTGGACAGCGATCTGGCCCGGCTCTCTGCGCTGGGGCGCCAAGCCGGGTCGGCGCACCAGCTGTTGCGGGCCTTGTTCGCGCGGCCGCTGGCCAATATCGCCACCCTGGCCCAGCTCTCGGGCTTGACGCCGGCCACCACCGGCAAAACCCTGGCGGCACTAGAGGAAAAGCTGGGCATCGTGCGCGAACTGTCGGGCATGAAGCGCGGCCGCTTGTACGCCTATTCCGCCTATGTCGAGATTCTGAACCGCGATTTGGCCTGAGCCGCCATCAGCGCGCCAGCACCCCGTCTGCCGATATGGCGGATAATGGCGGGATTTTCCGCTGTCCGTCTTATTAAATGACCAAGTCCAAGACCCCGGTGGGTTGTCCCTGCGGCGGCCCTGCGCTGGCTGCGTGCTGCGGCCCTTTCCTCGACGGCGCCGCCGTGCCGCCCAGCGCTGAACAGCTGATGCGCTCGCGCTATACGGCCTACTCCCTGCGCAATGAAGCGTATCTCTTATCAACCTGGCATGCCAGCACCCGCCCCACCGAGCAAATTATCGACCCCAAGGAGCAATTGCAGTGGCTGGGACTTGAGGTAAAATCTGGTTTACGTTTACGTCAACGTAAAGCAGAGGCGAAACCGGACGAGGATTTCGTGGAATTCGTGGCCCGCTGCCGCACCGGGGGCCGCGGCCAGCGCCTGCATGAGATCAGCCGCTTCCTGCGCGAGCCGGATGCGGCGGGCACGCCGCGCTGGTTCTACGTTGACGGTGAATTTCCTGAATAGGAGGCTGTTGCCGGCCTCCCGGCCAAACCGCGTCGGAGACAACGCGATCTAATAAGAGGAACCCGAATGCCGCACATCGAAAGCAAACTCAATCCGCGCAGCGAAGATTTCAAGGCCAATGCGGCCGCCATGCAGGCCATCGTGGACGACTTGCGCGCCAAGGTCGCCAAGGTGGCCGAGGGCGGCGGCGAGGCGGCCTGCGCCAAGCATGTGGCGCGCGGCAAACTGCTGCCGCGCGACCGCGTGCAGATGCTGCTCGATCCCGGCACGCCCTTCCTCGAATTCTCGCAATTGGCCGCCTACGGCATGTATCCGGACAAGGGCGCCGACGCGGCGCCGGCGGCGGGCATCATCACTGGCATCGGCCGCGTGGCGGGCCAGGAATGCGTCATCGTCTGCAATGACGCCACCGTGAAAGGCGGCACCTACTATCCGATGACGGTGAAGAAGCACCTGCGCGCCCAGGAAATCGCCGACCAGAATAATCTGCCCTGCATCTACCTGGTCGATTCGGGCGGCGCCAACCTGCCCAACCAGGACGACGTCTTCCCCGACCGCGACCACTTCGGCCGCATCTTCTTCAACCAGGCCAATCTGTCGGCCAAGGGCATTCCGCAGATCGCGGTGGTGATGGGTTCCTGCACGGCCGGCGGCGCCTATGTGCCGGCCATGAGCGACGAATCCATCATCGTCAAGGAACAGGGCACCATCTTCCTCGGTGGCCCGCCACTGGTGAAGGCGGCCACCGGCGAGGTGGTATCGGCCGAAGACCTGGGCGGCGGCGACGTGCATACCCGCCTGTCGGGCGTGGCCGACCACCTGGCGCAGAACGATATGCATGCGCTGTCGATGGCGCGCACCATCGTCTCGAACCTGAACCGGCAGAAGCCGCAGCAGGGCGCGCTGCGCGAAGCGGTGGAGCCGAAATACGCGCCGCAAGAGCTGTACGGCGTGATCCCGGTCGATACGCGCAAGCCTTTCGATATCCGCGAAGTGATCGCCCGCATCGTCGACGGCAGCGAATTCGACGAGTTCAAGGCGCGCTACGGCACCACCCTGGTGTGCGGCTTCGCCCACATCTACGGCATGAAGGTCGGCATCATCGCCAATAACGGCATCCTGTTCTCGGAGTCGGCGCTGAAAGGCACGCACTTCATCGAACTGTGCTGCCAGCGCAAGATTCCGCTGGTCTTCCTGCAAAACATCACCGGCTTCATGGTCGGCCGCAAGTACGAGAACGAGGGCATCGCCCGCAACGGCGCCAAGATGGTGACGGCGGTGGCGACGGCCTCGGTGCCGAAATTCACCGTCATCATCGGCGGCAGCTTCGGCGCCGGCAATTACGGCATGTGCGGCCGCGCCTTCTCGCCACGCTTCCTGTGGATGTGGCCCAATGCGCGCATCTCGGTGATGGGCGGCGACCAGGCGGCATCGGTGCTGGCGACCGTCAAGCGCGACGGCATCGAGGGCAAGGGCGGCCAGTGGTCGGCCGAAGAGGAAGCGGCCTTCAAGCAGCCGATCAAGGAGCAGTACGAGCACCAGGGCCACCCCTACTACGCCACCGCGCGCCTGTGGGACGATGGCGTGATCGATCCGGCCGACACGCGCATGGTGCTGGGCCTGGGCCTGTCGGCGGCATTGAACGCCGAAATCCAGGACACCAAGTTCGGCGTGTTCCGCATGTAAGGAGATGAATATGGACTATCAGACCCTGAGCATCTCCATCGCCGACAAGCTGGCCACCGTGACGCTGAACCGTCCCGATGTGCGCAACGCCTTCAACGAGCAGACCATCAACGAGCTGACCCTAGCCTTCAATGAGCTGGGCCGCGACGACGTGGTGCGCGCCATCGTGCTGGCGGCGAACGGCCCGGCTTTCTGCGCCGGTGCGGACCTGAACTGGATGAAGAAAATGGCGGGCTACACGCACGCCGAAAACCACGCCGACGCCATGCAGCTGGCGCAGATGCTGCGCGCCATCTACCTCTGCGCCAAGCCCGTGGTGGCCAAGGTGCAGGGCGACTGCTATGCCGGCGGCATGGGCCTGGTGGCCGCCTGCGATATCGCGGTGGCCGTGGAAGAGGCCAACTTCTGCCTGAGCGAAGCGAAGCTGGGACTGATTCCGGCTACTATTTCGCCTTATGTGATCAAGGCCATGGGCGAAAATGCGGCGCGCCGCTACTTCCTCACGGCCGAACGCTTCAGCGCGCGCGAGGCGCACCGCATCGGCTTCGTGCACGAAACGGTGGGCGCCGACGCACTGGATACGAAAGTCAATGAAATCGTCAAAGCACTGCTGACGAACAGCCCGAACGCCGTGAAAGAGGCCAAGGTGCTGGTACGCGAGGTGGTGAACCAGCCGGTGAGCGATGCGCTGCTGGCCGATACCGCGCTGCGCATCGCGCAGATCCGGGCGTCGGAGCAGGGCCGAGAAGGCGTGCAATCCTTCCTGGAGAAGCGCAAGCCAAACTGGCTGAACTAAAGAATGGAGCAGTAATTTTTGGAAGCGAACCGACAAACCGACTGGGTAGCGCGCAGCCTGCGCAGCGTATGGCATCCCTGCACCCAGATGCAGCATCATGAAAGCACGCCGCTGATTCCGGTCAGCCATGGCCGTGGCGCATGGCTGTACGACCACCAGGGCAACCGTTATCTGGATGCGATCAGCTCCTGGTGGGTGAATCTGTTCGGCCACGCCAATCCGCGCATCAACGCGGCGCTGCGCGAGCAGCTGGACATGCTGGAGCATGCGATGCTGGCCGGCTTCACCCATGAACCGGTGATCCAGCTGTCGGAACGCCTGTCGGACCTGACCAGCAATACCCTGGGCCACGCCTTCTATGCCTCGGACGGCGCTTCCGCCGTCGAGATCGCGCTGAAGATGAGCTTCCACGCCTGGCGCAATAGCGGCAAGGGCGGGAAGCAGGAATTCCTCTGCCTCAAGGGCAGCTATCACGGCGAAACCATCGGCGCGCTGGCCGTCACCGATGTCGCCCTGTTCAAGGATGCCTACGGCCCGCTGCTGCGCGCCGCGCAGACCGTGATGTCGCCCGATGCGCGCCAGGCCGAGCCAGGCGAAACGGCGCAGGACGTGGCGCGCCGCGCCGCCGCCGACGTGGAGCGCGCCTTCCAGCAGGCCGAGGGCCGCATCGCCGCCATCATCATCGAGCCGCTGGTGCAGTGCGCTACCGGCTTCGCCATGCACGATCCCTTGTATCTGCAACTGGTGCGCGCGCTGTGCGACCGCTACCAGGTGCATCTGATCCTGGACGAAATCGCCGTCGGCTGCGGCCGCACCGGCACCTTCTTCGCCTGCGAGCAGGCCGGCATCTGGCCGGACTTCCTGTGCCTGTCGAAAGGCATCAGCGGCGGCTATCTGCCGCTGTCCATCGTGCTCTCGCGCGAAGAGATTTACCAGGCTTTCTACAGCGAAGACGTGACGCGCGGCTTCCTGCATTCGCACTCCTACACCGGCAATCCGCTGGCCTGCCGCGCCGCGCTGGCCACGCTGGACATCTTCGCCGAAGACCATGTGCTGGAAGCGAACAAGGCGCGCGCCGCCCGCATCACCGCGGCGCTGGCGCCGCTGGCCCAGCATGAGCGCACGCGGCATTTCCGCCAGCGCGGCATGATCTGGGCCTTCGACGCCATCGATGCCGCGCCGGGCTTCTCGCGCCGCTTCTTCGCCAACGCCACGCAGCAGGAACTGCTGCTGCGCCCCATCGGTTCCACCGTGTACCTGATGCCGCCGTATATCCTGAACGACGAGGAAATCGGCATCCTGGCCCAGCGCACGCTGGCCGTGTTCGAACAAAGCCTGGCGGGATGACGATGGAATTGCTGGAAAAACTGGAAAGCGAGCTGCAAGGCTTGCAAGAGAAAAACCTGATCCGCAAGCGCCGCGCGGTGGAAACGCCCTGCGGCCCGCGCATGAAGGTGGGCGGCCGCGAACTGCTGGCTTTCTGCAGCAATGACTATCTGGGTCTGGCCAGCCATGCGCTGATCGCCGAAGCGCTGCGCGAGGGCGTGGACCTGTACGGCACCGGCAGCGGCGCTTCGCACCTGATCAGCGGCCATAGCCGCGCCCACGTGCAGCTGGAGGAAAAGCTGGCCGAATATGTCGGCCCGAATCTGGTCGAGCCGCGCGCGCTCTACTTCTGCACCGGCTATATGGCCAATCTGGCCGTGCTGACCGGCCTCGCGGTGGGCGACAAGAATACGGAAATCTTCTCCGAGTCGCTCAACCATGCTTCCCTGATCGACGGTGCGCGCCTGGCGCGCACCAGCTTGAAAGTCTATCCGCACGCCGACGTGGCGGCGCTGGAGGGCATGCTGCAAGCCAGCACCGCCAGCAACAAGATCGTCGTCACCGACGCCGTGTTCAGCATGGACGGCAATCTAGCCCCACTGCCGCAATTGCTGGCCCTGTGCGAACGCCATGGCGCCTGGCTGGTGGTGGACGATGCCCACGGCTTCGGCACGCTGGGCAGCCGTGGACGCGGCGCGCTGGAGCATTTCGGCCTGCAATCGCCGCATCTCGTCTATGTCGGCACGCTGGGCAAGGCTGCCGGCGTGGCGGGCGCTTTCGTGGCCGCCCACCGCAGCGTGATCGAAACCCTGGTGCAGCGCGCCCGGCCCTATATCTTCACCACGGCCGCGCCGCCGGCCCTGGCCCACGCCCTGCTTACCAGCCTGGATATCCTGGGTGGCGCCGAAGGCCGGGAGCGCCGTGCGCACTTGCAGGCTTTGGTGGCACAATTGCAGGATGGCCTGCGCCTGCAGCGCTGGCGGCTGCTGCCCTCGCACACGGCAATCCAGCCCATTATCATCGGCGACAACGCGGAAACCATGCACGCCGCCGCCGCCTTGTACGAGCAGGGCATCTGGGTCGGCGGCATCCGTCCGCCCACGGTGCCGGCGGATACGGCGCGCCTGCGCATCACGCTGTCGGCCGGCCATAGCGCGCGCGACGTGGCGCAGCTGATCGCCGCGCTCAACGAACTGGAAAGGACTTAAGATGGCCCTGGAAGATCCGGTGATCGCACCTCAAACCGAAACGGCGCCCGCCGCCAGCGGCATGCCGCCCCGCTTCTCCTGCTTTGTCACGGGCACCGATACCGAAATCGGCAAGACCCTGACCTCGGCCGCCATGCTGTATGCGCTGGCGCGCAGCGGCGCGCGCACCTGCGGCATGAAGCCGATCGCGGCCGGCGCCGTGCTGCGCGACGGCCGTCTGCACAACGACGATGCCGATATGCTGGCCGCAGCCGGCAATGTCGCCATGCTGCCCGAACTGACCACGCCTTTCATGCTGAAAGAACCGGCCGCGCCGCATATCGCCGCCGCGCTGGAAGGCGTGGTGATCGATCCGGTGCCGATTCTGGCGGCCTACCTGGAAATCGCCGCCGCCACCGACGCCACCGTGGTGGAAGGCGTGGGCGGCTTCCGCGTGCCGCTCAACGACGACTACGACAGCGCCGACCTGGCGCAGCAACTGAACCTGCCGGTGGTGATGGTGGTGGGCATGCGCCTGGGCTGCATCAGCCAGGCCTTGCTGACCGCCGAAGCGATCGCCGCGCGCGGCCTGAAGCTGGTGGGCTGGGTAGCCAATGCGCTGGAAACGGAAATGAGCTTCTTCGACGAGAATATCGCAGCGCTGGAAGCGCGCCTGGGCGCCCCGCTGCTGGGCCGCGTGCCGCGCCTGGAGCAACCCACGGCCGCCGCCGCCGCCGAATACCTGAACTTTACGAGCCTGCCCAACTGGCCGGTCCGTCATAACAATTGAACGTGTAAGGAAAGAAAATGCCGCAAACCCTGCAAGAACCAAAAACCGTCGCCCTGCACCGCCCTACCGCGACCATCAAGCTGCCGGAAGCGGCGACCTGGCCGCGCGAAGAGGTGCTGGCCCTGTTCGAACTGCCTTTCCCTGAGCTGATGTTCCGCGCCCAGCAAGTCCAGCGCGCCAATTTCCCGGAAGGCGATGTGGAGCTGGCCACCCTGCTGTCGATCAAGACCGGCGGTTGCGAAGAGGATTGCGGCTACTGCCCGCAGGCGGCGCGCTACGACACCGGCGTCGAAGCCAAGAAGATCCTGGGCATCGACACCGTGCTGGAAGCGGCCCGCCAGGCCAAGGAAAACGGTGCGACCCGCTTCTGCATGGGCGCCGCGTGGCGCAGCCCGAAAGAGCGCGATATGGACAAGGTCGAAGAGATGGTGCGCGAAGTGAAGGCGCTGGGCCTGGAAACTTGCGCCACCCTGGGCATGCTGGAAGAAGACCAGGCCGAGCGCCTGAAAGCCGCTGGCCTGGATTACTACAACCACAATCTGGACACCGCGCCCGAGTTCTACGATAACGTGATCTCCACCCGCGAATACCAGGACCGCCTGGACACCCTGGGCCACGTGCGCAACGCCGGCCTGAAAATCTGCTGCGGCGGCATCGTGGGCATGGGCGAAACGCGCGACCAGCGCGCCGGCCTGATCGCCCAGCTGGCGAACCTGAATCCGTATCCGGAATCGGTGCCGATCAACCACCTGGTGCAGGTGGAAGGCACGCCGCTGTATGGCATGGACCGTCTAGACCCGCTGGAATTCGTACGCACCATCGCCGTGGCCCGCATCACCATGCCGAAAGCGCGCGTGCGCCTGTCGGCCGGCCGCCGCGAGCTGGGCGAAGCGGTGCAGGCGATGTGCTTCATGGCCGGCGCCAACTCCATCTTCTACGGCGACAAGCTGCTGACCACCGACAACCCGGAAGCGAATGACGACCGCGCCTTGCTGGCCAAACTGGGCCTGCCGACGCGCGCCGCCACCCTGGAATCGGTGCAGAAGGAAAGCTGCGGCTGCTGATCCCGGCCTTGAAACCCCTCGACAAAAAAACTTCCAGCCCTTGAGCTGTAAAGAGAGAGACCATGTTCAAAAAAATCCTGATTGCCAACCGCGGTGAAATCGCTTGCCGCGTCGCCGCCACCGCTCGCCGCATGGGCATCAAAACCGTTGCCGTGTATTCGGAGGCGGATGCGAGCGCCAAGCATGTGGCGGTGTGCGACGAAGCGGTGCTGATCGGTCCTGCGCCCGCCAAGGAAAGCTATCTGCGCGGCGACAAGATCATTGCCGTGGCGCTGGCAACGGGAGCGCAGGCCATCCACCCCGGCTACGGCTTCCTGTCCGAGAACGCCGAGTTCGCGGACGCCTGCGCCGAAGCGGGCCTGGTCTTCATTGGCCCGCCGGCTTCGGCCATGCGCGCCATGGGTTCCAAGTCGGCCGCCAAATCGCTGATGGAGAAAGCCAAGGTGCCGCTGGTGCCGGGCTACCACGGCGACGAGCAGGATGCCGATTTCCTGCAGAAGGAAGCGGACCGCATCGGCTATCCGGTGCTGCTGAAAGCTTCGGCCGGCGGCGGCGGCAAGGGCATGCGCGTGGTGGAGAACACGGCGGCGTTCAAGGATGCGCTGGCCTCCTGCAAACGCGAGGCGATCAGCTCCTTCGGCGACGACAAGGTGCTGGCCGAGAAGTATCTGCAGCGTCCGCGCCATATCGAGATCCAGGTGTTTGCCGACACGCTGGGCAACTGCCTCTATCTGTTCGAGCGCGATTGCTCGGTGCAGCGCCGCCACCAGAAAGTGCTGGAGGAGGCGCCGGCGCCGAATATGACGGCGGAACGCCGCGCCGCCATGGGCGACGCCGCCGTGGCAGCGGCCAAGGCGGTCGGCTATGTGGGCGCCGGCACGGTGGAGTTCATCGCCAACCAGGACGGCAGCTTCTACTTCATGGAGATGAACACCCGCCTGCAGGTTGAGCACCCTGTCACGGAAATGGTGACCGGCACCGACCTGGTGGAATGGCAGTTGCGCGTGGCCGCCGGCGAGCCGCTGCCGAAAAAACAGGATGAGCTGAAAATCACCGGCCACGCCATCGAGGCGCGCATCTACGCGGAGAACCCGGAGAAAGGCTTCCTGCCTTCGATCGGCACGCTGCGCCATCTGGAAACGCCGGATGCGGTGAATTTCGAACTGGGCGGCATTCCCAATCTGCCTTCCGCCGTGCGCATCGATTCCGGCGTGCGCGAAGGCGATGCGATCTCGCCCTTCTACGATCCGATGATCGCCAAGCTGATCGTCTGGGGCGCCGACCGCAAACAGGCACTGGCGCGCATGGCCCAGGCGCTGGCGCAATACCAGATCGTCGGCCTGGCCACCAATATCGCCTTCCTCAAGCGCCTGGTGGAAGGCGACGCCTTCGCCAACGCCGACCTGGATACGGGCCTGATCGAACGCAATCAGGAAGCCCTGTTCCCGCCTGCACGCTCGGTGCCGGCTGCTGCCGTGGCCCTGGCCGCCGTGGCGCTGGTGGAAGAAGAGAAAGAACAATCGGCCGCCCAGTCGGGCGCCAACCGCGCCGATCCCTGGGGCCAAGCCCTGGGCTGGCGCATGAATACGGCCTATGCGCGCAAGCTGTCCTTCAGCGACGAGCATGGCAAGCACTATCAGCCGCAACTCAGCTATCTGCACCAGGGCTGGCTGCTGGCGATGGAAGGCATCGAGGCACATGTGGGCCTGATGTCGCAGGATGGCGTGGATTTGAGCATCAAGCTGGGTGAAACCTCGGTGCATGGCACGGTGCGCCGCGACGGTGAACTATTCCATGTGTTCACCGGCGGCGGCCACTATGCACTGGCCTATAACGACCCAATGGCACATGCGGGCGAAGCGGAAGCCGAAGGCGGCCGCCTCACCGCACCGATGCCGGGCAAGGTAGTGGCGGTGCTGGCCAAAGCAGGCCAGCAAGTGAAAAAGGGCGAGGCACTGGTCATCATGGAGGCGATGAAGATGGAACACACCATCACCGCCCCGCACGATGGCCTGGTGGACGAGATCCTGTATGCCATCGGCGACCAGGTCACCGATGGCGCACCGCTGCTCGCGTTCAAAACAGCTTGAGGAGAGGACACCATGCGTATATTGCTGTACCGCGCGGACGGCCAGACCGGCCCGTGGATCAAGGATTTTGCCGAGTTCCTGCCTGAGGCGGAAGTCGTGATCTGGCAGGATGGCGTGAAGGCGCCACCCTGCGACTATGCGGTGGTGTGGTCGCCGCCGGAAGCCATGCTGCGCGAGCTGTCGGAAGTGAAAGCCATCTTCCTGACCGGCGCCGGCGCGGACGCCATCATGAAGCACGAGCACATGATCCCGCGCGAGATTCCCATCGTGCGCCTGGGCGATGCCGGCATGGGCGTGCAGATGGCCGAATACGTGGCGCATGCCGTGCTGCGCTATTACCGCCGCCTGGACGAGTACGAAGTCCAGGCGCGCAACGGCCAGTGGCTGCAGCTGCCGCAGCACGAGAAGGAGGACTTCTCCGTCGGCGTGCTGGGCATGGGCATGCTGGGCAGCCGCGTGCTGCAGGCGCTCAAGGAATTCGGCTTCCCGCTGCGCGGCTGGAGCCGCAGCGAGAAACGCGTCGACGGCGTGCAATGCTTCCACGGCAGCGAGGGGCTGGACGCCTTCCTGGCCAGCTCGCGCGTGGTGGTGTGCATGCTGCCGCTGACCTCCGAGACCAACAATCTGCTGAACCGCACGAATATGCTCAAGCTGCCGCAAGGCGCTTATCTGATCAATGTGGCGCGCGGCGGCCATGTGTCGGAACCGGATCTGCTGACGCTGGTGAAGACCGGCCATATCGCCGCTGCCACGCTGGATGTGTTCCGCAACGAGCCGCTGCCGATGCAGCATCCCTTCTGGGAAGAGCCGCGCATCACCATCACGCCGCATATCTCGGCGCTGACCTTGCGCCGCGAAAGCGTGCAGCAGATCGCCCACAAAATGCGTCTGCTGGCGAAGGGCGAGCCGGTGGCCGATGTGATCAACCGCGAGCAGGGGTATTGATATGAGTTTGCCTAAGCAAGTCAAAATCGTCGAAGTGGGGCCGCGCGACGGCCTGCAGAACGAGAAGGAAAGCGTGCCGGCCGAGGTGAAGATCGAGCTGGTGGACCGTCTGACCTCGGCCGGTTTCGCCAATATCGAAGCGGCTTCCTTCGTTTCGCCCAAATGGGTGCCGCAGATGGCCACCAGCAAAGAGGTGATGGCGGCCATCGCGCGCAAGCCGGGCGTGGTCTATTCCGCGCTGACGCCGAATATGCAGGGCTTCGAGGCGGCGCTGGCGGCGCGCGCCGACGAGGTGGTGATCTTCGGCTCGGCCTCGGAGGCGTTCTCGCAACGGAATATCAACTGCTCGATCGCCGAATCGATCGCGCGCTTTGTCGACGTGGCGAAAGCGGCCAAGGATAATGGTTTGCGCCTGCGCGGCAGCATCAGCTGCTCCTTCGGCTGCCCCTACCAGGGCGAGGTGCCGCTGGACGCCGTGGCCGATGTGGTGGGCCGCATGCGCGACCTGGGCTGCGACGAGATCGACATCGCCGACACCATCGGCGTCTCCACCCCGCGCAAGACGCAGGCCGTGATGGCGGCGGCGGCGCTCGAGTTCCGCATCGAAGGCCTGTCCGGCCACTTCCACGACACTTACGGCCAGGCGCTGGCGAATATCTACGCCAGCATGGAAGCGGGCATCGCCATCTTCCACTCCTCGGTGTCGGGCCTGGGCGGCTGCCCGTATGCCAAAGGCGCGACCGGCAATGTGGCGACCGAGGACGTGCTGTACATGATGCAGGGGCTGGGCATCGAGACTGGCGTGGACCTGGACATCGTGGTCGACGCCGGCCAGTTCATCTCGCAATTCCTGGGCCGCAAAGGCGCCAGCCGCGCCGGCAACGCCATCGCCGCCAAGCGCGCAGGCTGAACAAACGGGGGACGCCGCTGGCGCCCCTGCTTTTCTGCAGCCGGAATGGAAAAATCCCGTGTGACGTTGCCATCACACGGGATTTTAAATTTTGGTCGGAGTACAAGGATTCGAACCTTGGACCCCCTGGTCCCAAACCAGGTGCGCTACCGGGCTGCGCTACACTCCGAAGAAGCAAGATAATACAAGCAGCTCAGCCGGTCGTCAAGCGCTGCCGCAAAAAAACTTCATCCGGCCTTCATGCGGGGCGTGCTAAATTGCTTATGTTGGTACCGAGGTAAGCAATCATGGATCAGAGCAGCACCGCATACGACACACAAGCCGCCTTCAGCTCCGCCGCGCGGCGGCCGGGCGGCATGCTGGCCGGGATCGCCGTCTCGCTGCTGGTGCATGCGCTGCTGGTCCTGATGTACCGCAGCAGTACACCGCTGCCCCAGTTCGCGCCAGCGGACGAGGCGCGGCGCAGCACCACCGTGTGGCTGCTGCGTCCGGAGCCGTCCAAACCTGTCGCCGCGACCGTGGCGCCGGAAGTACCGCCTGTGGCCCAGACCAAGCCCGCGCCGGCCGCCAAACCAGCCAAACGCCGGCAGGAACTGGCCGCGCGGCCACGCCCAGAACAGCGGGAAGCACAGCCCATCCACGAAAAAGCGGCGGCAGAAGTCATCGCCGCCACGCCGGCCCTGCCGGCCGATCCCTTCGCCCAGCCGGCCGCACCGGCCAACAATGGCAAATTCGACATCGACGCCGCCCGCAAATCGGCGCGCCAGATCGCTTCCGAACCCGAACTGCCGGACGACGCTCCGCTGGCCCGCCTCAAAGCCCAGCAGCGCCAGCGCGAAATCCAGGAGCGCAAGCTGGCGCGCGAAATGGCCAAAACCGCCCGTCCCGACTGCAAGGACGGCCTCCCCGGCGGCCTACTCGCCCCCCTCTTCCTGCTGATGGACAAAAAAGACCACGGCTGCAAGTGGTAAAAGACCCACCACAGCCGAGCCCGCCGGATGGCCGTCCTGTCCACCTTGGGGTCAGACCCTATTCGGACACGAGCACAGCCATGCTTCCACGGCGGAATTATTGTTGAGTCCGTGTCCGATTGGGGTCTGACCCCAAGGTGGACACGGGCTGGACGGTAGCCTCAGGCGTTTTTGAGCTGGAGGGCGCGGTCGTAGAGGGCATTTTTCTTGCGGCCGGTGATCTGGGCGGCCAAAGCGGCGGCTTGCTTGACGGGGAGTTCGGCCAGCAGGATGCTCAGTACGCGCTCGGCTTCGGCGTCATCCTCCTCATCGGCGGCAGGGGCGCCGTCGACCAGGACGACGTATTCGCCTTTTTCGCGGTGGGCGTCGGCGCGCAGCCAGGCGTCGGCGTCGGCCAGGGGGCAGCGGTGGATTTCTTCGAACAGTTTGGTCAGCTCGCGCGCGAACACGACCTGGCGCTCGGGGCCAAACGCTTCTTTCAGCGCTGCGGCGCATTCAAGAATGCGGTGCGGCGCTTCGTAGAATACGAGGATCGGCTTGGCGGCGGCCAGGCTTTGCAGCACGCTCTCGCGCTGCTTGGCTTTCGAGGGCAGGAAGCCGACGAAGTGGAATTCGTCGTTGACCAGGCCACTGGCCGAGAGGGCGGTGACGGCAGCTGAGGCGCCCGGCAGCGGCACCACATTCAGGCCGGCGGCGCGCACAGCATCGACGATGCGGGCGCCGGGGTCGGACACGGCGGGCGTGCCGGCGTCCGATACCAGGGCAATGCGTTCGCCGGCTTGCAGGCGCGCGATCAGCATCTGCGCCGCCTCCCTTTCGTTGTGCATGTGCGCGGCCAGCAGCGGCTTGCTGATGCCGAAGCGGTTCATCAGCTGGGCGGTGTTGCGCGTGTCTTCGCAAGCCACGGCATCGGCCAGACTCAGGATGTGCAGCGCGCGCAGGCTGATGTCAGTGACATTGCCGATGGGGGTCGCCACTACATACAATGTTGCGCTAGGATAGGTCTGGTGCGCAGCTTCGCCCATGATGGGCAGGTTGGCGATCGGGCTGGAATCTTGAACTGTCATTGGGGGTATGGATGCTGGCTAGGAAAATAAGAATACTGTTACTGGGCCTTGCTGCGGCTCTTGTCGGCGCATGCAGTGCGCCTTGCGGCGCGCCCGGCCGATTGTGCGCGCCAATCGTGTCGGTGACAAGTGCGCCGCCGCAACCGGCGCCCGCGCCGCTGCCGGTCAAGGCCGAGGAGCCACCGCCGCCAGCGGCCCAGACTTACGCCGTCGCCATGCCCGGCGCGGCCGGCGAAGAAACCGCGCCGCCGGCCGCCGTCCAGCCGAAGGCGGGCCAGCCGGTGCGCATCGCCCTGCTGCTACCGCTGCGTTCCGAGGCCCTGGGCCAGGCCGCCGACGCCTTGCGCGCGGGCTTCCTGGCAGCCTGGGAGCGCGACCGCGACGGCTTCGCGGTCACGGTGGTGGAAACCGGCGACGCGGCGCAGGATGTCCTGTCCAGCTACGCCGCCAACCTGGAACAGCAGGATATCGTGGTCGGCCCCCTGGCCCGTTCCGCCGTCACCGCCGTGGCGGGCAGCGCGCTGGTGAACAAGCCGACCATCGCGCTGAATCATCCGGATGGCCGCGGCGATACGGCACTGCCCGAGAAGATGCTGGTCATGGGCCTGTCCATCGAGGACGAGGCGCGCCAGGCGGCGCGCTGGGCGGCGCAGGAGCATCCCGGTGCCACCGCCCTGGTCCTGAGCGGCAATGCGGCCTGGCAGCGCCGCATTGCCAGCGCTTTTTCCAGCCAGTGGCAGCGCCAGGGCCAGCCCGCGCAGACGCAGGAGATGAGCGCCATCAACGGCTATCTGAGCGATCCGGAACTGGTGGCCCTGCGCGCCCGCCTGCAGACGGCCGGCCCCACCGTGCTGTTCGCCGCCCTCGACACCGACCAGGCACGCCAGCTGCGCGTGGCCCTGTCGGCACCGCCGCTGGGCGAGATTCCGATCTATGGCACGTCCTCGCTGAATCCCGGCCGCAGCCGCCTGCTGCCCGGCCCTGATCTGGACGGCGTGCGCCTGCTCGACCTGCCGTGGCAGCTGCAGCGCGACCATCCGGCGGTGATGGTGTATCCGCAGCCGATACCGCGCGACGATGCGCGCCTGAGCGCCGATATGGAGCGCCTGTACGCGCTCGGCATCGACGCCTTCCGCGTGGCGCGCGAGATCGCCCTGCGGCCAGGCGCGCGCTTCACGCTGGACGGCGTGACCGGCCAGCTCTCGGTCAGCTTCGGCCAGGGCGCGGCTTACTTCGAACGCACCGAACTGCCGGCGGTGTACCGCAACGGCATTCCAGTGCCGCTGTCCACCCAGCCGTAAGCGGCAAGGCCATGGCCCGCACCAGCCAGCAGCTGACGGGCCAGGCCAGCGAGGACGCGGCCCTGGAACATCTGCTGGGCCAAGGCCTGCAACTGGTCGAGCGCAATTTCCGCTGCAAGGTGGGCGAACTCGATCTCATCATGCGCGACGGCTCGGCCCTGGTCTTTGTCGAGGTGCGGCGGCGCGCCAGCAAGCGTTTCGGCGGGGCCGCCGCCAGCATCACGCCGGCCAAGCAGCAGCGCATGCTGCGCGCCGCCCAGTTCTACCTGCTGCGCTGCCAACCGCTGCCGCCCTGCCGTTTCGACGTCATCGCCATCGATGGCGGAGAACTGGTCTGGCTGCGCCACGTACTCGAAATGTAAGCATTTTTTACAGGGCTTGTCCGACCCACCCTACGCCTGCACTATAATCATGCACACTATGAATAATCAACGCATCCTCTCGCACTTCCACGAAAGTGCCGAAATCAAGATCCAGTCCGCCACCGCGCTTGCGCAGCCCATCGCGCAGGCGATCGAACTGATGTTTTCCGCTCTGTCGAACGGAAACAAGATCCTCGTCTGCGGCAATGGCGGCTCGGCTGCCGATGCCCAGCACTTCGCCGCCGAGCTGGTAGGCCGCTTTGAGCGCGAACGCTTCCCGCTGCCAGCCATCGCGCTGACCACGGACACCTCGATCCTGACGGCGGTGGCGAACGATTACAGCTACCGCGAAATCTTCTCCAAGCAGGTACAGGCATTCGGCCAGGCCGGCGATATCCTGCTGGCGATTTCCACTTCCGGCAATTCGGGCAATGTGATGGCGGCCGTCGAAGCGGCGCTGGAGCGCGAGATGCGCGTAGTGGCCCTGACCGGCAAAGGCGGCGGCGCCATGGGCAAGATGCTGACCGACGCCGACGTGCATATCTGCGTGCCGGCGGAGCGCACCGCCCGCATTCAGGAAGTCCACCTGGTAACCATCCACTGTATTTGCGACGGCATCGACGTCGCCCTGTTCGGAGGAGATGTGAATGAGTAAATCGCGGGGCTTGCATGCCCGTTTGGCGCGCCCTGTGGCGCTGGTCCTGGTCGGTGGCGCGCTGCTGAGCACTTTATCCGGCTGCGTGGGCCTGGTTGCGGCGGGCGCCGTGGCCGGCACGGTGGCCGCGTCCGACCGCCGTACCTTCGGCGCGCAGACGGAGGACAAGGCGATCGGCCTGAAAGCCGATGTGCGGCTGCCGAATGTGCTGGGCAATGCAGGCCACGTGAATGTGAACGCATTCAACCGCAAGGTACTGATCACCGGCGAAGTCGGCGACGAGGCGATGAAAGCCAGCGTCGAACGCGAAGTGAAGGCGATCGAGAATGTGGAGACGGTGGTCAACGAGCTGGAAATCGCCGGCCCGGCCAGCTTCACCTCGCGCTCCAACGACGCCCTGATCACCACCAAGGTCAAGGCCAGCCTGATCGACTCGCGCGATATCTCGGCCAACAGCTTCAAGATCGTTACCGAGCGTGGCGCCGTCTTCCTGATGGGCCGCGTGACCCAGCGCGAAGGCAATATCGCCGCTGAGATCGCGCGCGGCGTGAGCGGCGTGAGCAAGGTTGTGAAAGTCTTCGAGTACATCACTGAAGAGGAGTGGAAGCAGTACCAGCCCACGCCTCAGCAGCAGCAGCCGGCAGCGGCACGCTGATGCCGCCGCGGCGCCTGGAAGCCGGCCGGCTTTCAGGTTCGCTTCAGACAAGCGGGACGCGGCCGGACTATAATGGCCGCATCCCGCGTCCAACCGCCTTAGCACCATGACAAGCTCCTCCAAAGCCTGGGTCAAACCCGCCATCGCCGCCGTCCTGCTGGCCGCCGCCGGCCTGGCCGCCTATTCCACGCTGAACACCAAGAACAGCGCGCCCGCCGTGACCTTCGTCGACATCAAGGGCGAGAAGATCACGCCCGAGAGCCTGCGCGGCAAGGTGGTGATGGTGAATTTCTGGGCGACGTCCTGCACCACCTGCGTGGCCGAGATGCCGCAGATGGTCGAAACTTACAATAAGTACAAGGACAAGGGCCTGGAATTCGTCGCCGTCGCCATGAAATACGATGCGCCCAACTATGTGGTGAACTTCACCGAAACGCGCCAGCTGCCCTTCAAGGTGGCGCTGGACGTGACGGGCGAAGCGGCCAAGGCCTATGGCGACGTGTCGATGACGCCCACCACCTTCGTCATCGACAAGGACGGCAAGATCATCAAGCGCTATGTGGGCCAGCCGGAATTCCCGGCCCTGCATAAGCTGCTGGAAGAACACCTCAAGGGATAAAACAAAGGACGCCACGGCGTCCTTTTTCATGGCCGCCTGCTTAGAAGCCGGCTTGCAGCGACAGATACCAGCCCTTCTGCTTTTTCTTGTTGAGCACCGTGATGTCGCCCAGGTGGGCGTAGGCGGCCGTCACCGATAAATTCTTGTTCGGGAACCAGGCGATGAAGGCGTCGTAATATGCCTTCTCGTCGTCCAGCATCAGATTGTGCGGCTTGCGGCGGTATTCGGCGCCCAGCGCCAGCTTGCGGTTCACGAGATACGCCAGCGAGACTTCCGGCATCAGGCGCGTGCTGTCGTTACGGTCGCCGCCGAAACCGAGGATGCCCATCTGGTTGGCGCGCGTGGCGCGCAGCGTGCCGTTCAGCAGCAGGCTTTGCTCGAACAGGATCTTGGTGGCAGCCACATAGTAGTCGTAGCCGCTGTCGTCCTTCGCGCCCAGTTGCGTCACGTTGGTGACGCCCAGCGCGCCCAGGCCGCCCACGCCCTTGTTCTTCTTGTACAGGATGCCGATGGCGATCTGCGGCAGCCAGCGGTCCTGCTCATACACGGCGTCGCCCGCCACGCGCAGTTTGAGGCCCACGATGTCCTGCTTGATCTGCAGCTGGTCGAGCGGGGCCAGGCTGCCCTTGAAGTCCTGGCGCGCCAGCGAGAATTCCACCTTGTCGGCGATGCCGACCGCCACGCCATACGTGCCGAGCGAGTAGTCCTGCGTCTTCACATGGGTGTAGTGGACATTGCCACCCCAGCTGTCGCGCGTGCCGTAGCCGCTGATCAGCGCCCAGGGCGTGATGCCGCCGCCGCCCGCGCCTTCCAGCTGGCTGACGCCGCCGGTGGCGAGGAATTTGCCCATATCGGGGCGGGACTGCGCCAGCGCGGGAGCGGTGGCACAAGTGGAAAGCAGCAGCGCTGCGAAGATGGTGGTCCGCATCGGCTTCTCCTTATGTGGTCACGCTCATTTGGTCACAATATCGCGCTGCATCGGCGCCAGCTTGGCAATCAGCTTGTTCGCCACGCTGTTCGGCACATTGTTGCGCTCCATGGCGATCTGCAAGTCTTCAGCCAGGGCATTGAACTGCGCATTGCTGATCTTCAGGTCGATATGGACCGACGCCATGTCCTTGCCCTTGTACTTGCCGGTGTATTTGCAGGGACCGCCGGAAAATTCGCAGAACTGCTCAGCCAGACGTTCGGCCAGCTGCTTCATATCCGTGTCTTCGAAAGTGGCCTTGATGCGTTCATCGGCCAGGATCAAGGGAATGAAGGTATCGACTATCTTCTTGATGCCTTCCTGGCCACCGAGGCCGCGGTAAGTGGAATCCTCGGTATAAGGCGTTTGCGCGCAAGCCAGCGCGGTGGCGAGCAGCAGGCTGGAGCCTGCGAGGCGATGCAGAACCATGACCATCCTTTCTCCGGCACGGCCGGGTGGATATTCAAGGCTCCTATTATTTCGGATACAAGATCATTTGTGTACAGCGGAACAAGGCAATCGTGCGGCCTGTGGCTTTATCCACCACAGTGGCGTCCCACACCTGGGTGGTACGTCCCATATGCACGGCGCGCGCCGTCACCGCCACCACGCCTTCGCGTGCCGTACCGAGGTGATTGGATTTCAGCTCGATAGTGGTGAAGTTGTTCGCGCCTTCGGGCAGATTGGTATAGCAGGCGTAGCCGCAGGCCGTATCGGCCAGGGTCACGATGCTGCCCGCATGCAGATAGCCGTTCGGCGCCAGGTGATGCGGCGCGACGGTGAATTCGGCGCTCAGCTCATGCTTGCCGGTGCCAGTGACCTTGATGCCAAGGTGGTCGGGCAGCGTGCCCTTGCCGAAGTTGTTGAAGTAATCCAGGTCGTGTGCGGGCGTATCCATGAAATACCTTTGCTGGCGATGCGTCTCAGGCCCAGGCGATGGGCGTCTTGCCCTTGGCCGCCAGGTAGCCGTTGGCGCGGGAGAAGGGTTTGCTGCCGAAGAAGCCGCGATGGGCCGACAGCGGCGACGGATGGGGCGAGGTGATGATGTGATGCTTGCGCGCGTCGATCAGGGCGCGCTTGGCGATGGCGTAACTGCCCCACAGGATGAAGACCAGGTTCTCGCGCTCGGACGAGAGGCGGCTGATGGCGCTGTCGGTGAAGTTTTCCCAGCCGCGCTTGGCGTGCGAACCGGCTTGGTGGGCGCGCACCGTGAGCACGGCGTTGAGCAGGAAGACGCCCTGCTGCGCCCAGTCCGACAGGTCGGTGCTGTTGCGCGCCACGCCCAGGTCCGTGCCGATCTCCTGGAAGATGTTCTGCAGGCTGGGTTGCGGGCGGTTGCCGTCCGGGACGGAGAAGCAGAAGCCCATGGCGGCGCCGGGCGTGTGGTATGGGTCCTGGCCGAGGATGACGACTTTGACCTCATCGAAAGGCGTCAGGTCGAAGGCGCGGAAGATGTTTTTGCCGGCCGGGCAGCACTGCCCGGTGGCGTATTCGGCGCGCACGAAGGAGGTCAGGCTGTCCCAATAGGGCTTGCCGAACTCCTCCTGCAGTTGCTCCTTCCACGACGCTTCGATGCGTACCGTCATTGGCCTTAGCCGGCTGCCAGCACGTTATGCGCCTGCACGTCGGCGTGGTAGGAGCTGCGCACCATGGCGCCGACGGCGGCGTGGGCGAAGCCCATCTTGTACGCTTCGTCCTCGAACATCTTGAACACGTCCGGGTGCACGTAGCGGCGCACCGGCAGGTGGCTGTTGGACGGCGCCAGGTACTGGCCGATGGTCAGCATGTCGATGTCGTGGGCGCGCATATCGCGCATCACTTCCAGGATTTCCTCGTCGGTCTCGCCCAGGCCGACCATCAGGCCAGACTTGGTTTTCACGTCCGGATAGAGGGCCTTGAAGTCCTTCAGCAGCTTCAGTGAGTGCAGGTAATCGGCGCCGGGACGGGCTTCCTTGTACAGGCGCGGCACGGTTTCCAGGTTGTGGTTCATCACGTCCGGCAGGCCGCTGGCGAAGATGTCCAGGGCTTTTTCCAGGCGGCCGCGGAAGTCGGGCACCAGCACTTCGATCTGGGTTTTCGGCGACAGGTCGCGCGTCTTGGTGATGCACTCGACGAAGTGGGCGGCGCCGCCGTCGCGCAGGTCGTCGCGGTCAACGGAGGTGATCACCACATAGCTCAGGCGCAGCTTGGCGATGGTGTTGGCCAGGTTGCCCGGCTCGTTCACGTCCAGCGGATCGGGACGGCCGTGACCCACGTCGCAGAAGGGGCAGCGGCGGGTGCACTTGTCGCCCATGATCATGAAGGTGGCGGTGCCTTTGCCGAAGCATTCGCCGATATTCGGGCAGCTCGCCTCTTCGCACACGGTCACCAGCTTGTTTTCGCGCAGGATGTCCTTGATTTCGTAGAAGCGGCTGGAAACGGAAGCGCCTTTGACGCGAATCCACTCCGGCTTTTTCAGGCGCTCCACCTGCTCGATCGGCACGATCTTGATGGGGATGCGCGAGGTCTTGCTGGCGCCTTTTTGCTTTTCGCTGGGGTTGTAAGCTGGGGCTGGGCTGGAAGTGGTCTCGGTGGTCATAAGCTGCGTGTGCCCAATGGGCCTAAGTAGTTGATTCGGTTAGTCCTGCGCGACGGGTTCGGGTTCTGCTACGCCCAGCAACTGGGTCAGTTCTTCGGCCAGCGCGTTCTGCACATCGGCCAGAGGGGCTTCGACGCCCATGCTGCGCATGTCCACGGTTTCCAGGCCGGCATAGCCGCAGGGATTGATCCAGCCGAACGGCGCCAGATCCATGCCCACATTCAGCGACACGCCGTGGTAGGTGCAGCCGTTGCCGCGCACTTTCAATCCCAGCGCGGCGATCTTGGCGCCCTTTTTCGGGCCGCCGGCCATATAGATGCCGGGCGCGCCTTCAACGCGCTCGCCAGCGAGATTATACGCCGCCAGCACATTGATGATCGCCTGCTCGATTTTATGCACGAACTGGCGGGCATACAGCTTGCCGCCCGGCTTGTTGCGGCGCAGGTCCATCATCAGGTAGATCACCACCTGGCCCGGGCCATGGTAGGTCACTTCGCCGCCCCTATCGGTCTGCACCACGGGAATGGCGCTGGCGCCGGCCAGGAGGTGGCCGCGGTCGGCGCCCAGGCCCAGGGTGAAGACGGGAGGGTGCTCGACGATCCACAGCTCGTCGGGCGTATCGGGCGTGCGCGCGTCGGTAAAGGCGCGCATGGCGGCGAAAATGGGCTCGTATTCGGCTTGTCCGAGATGGCGGATGACCGCCGCTTCGGGTCGGATCGTGGACATTAGGGGGGCTTGTTGAGTTGGCAAATACCCCGCCATTATAAGTCAGCTTGGCCTGGACCTGCCGATTCGGCCCCGGATGGGGGCCGCCGGCTGCTGAAAAAACAGGCGCCCGCCCTGCCAGGACGGCGGGGCGGGCGCCTTGCGGTGCTGCCTTAGAACTTGAGTTTGAGCGCCGCGTACAGCGAGCGGCCCATGCCTGGCACCGTGATGCCATACGGCGCGCCGCCGCCGTTCAGGGACATGGTCACGCCCTGGCCGATATAGGCGCCACCCAGCGGCTGGGAGTAGAACTTGTTGAGCGCATTATCCAGGCCGATGTCGATGCGGTAAGCCTTGGCCTCGTAGCTGGTGCGCAGATTCAGCAGGCCATAGCCACCGGTCTCCATCTCGTTGCGCACCTGGGACAGCTTGGACTTGGAGCGCACCAGCACTTCTTCCACAGTGGTGGTCCAATTGCCCATGCGGTGTTCCACGCTCAGGCGCGCATTCAGCGGCATGATGTTGTAGAGGTTATCGCCATCGGTGGTCTTGCCGCGCACATAACTCACGACACCCTTGCCGGTGAAGCTGCCGACGCCATCGATCTTGCCCAGATTGGCGGAACCGGACAGGTCGAAGCCATACAGCTTGGCGTCGCGGTTCACCACTTTCAGGTAGTTGAAGCGGTTCGGGCTGCACTTCGTCAGGCAGGCCGCGTCGATGTAGTTGTTGACGCGGGTGAAGTAGGGCGCGAGTTTCAGATCCCACTGCTTGCCGGCGCCGTCATGCAGGTCCATGGACAGGCTCAGGGTGTGCGCCACTTCCGGCTTGAGGTTGATGTCACCCACATAACCGTTGCCGTCGTTGATCCAGTTATTCATGGTCATGCCCATGCCATTGGTGGACCAGGTGTAGCGCTCGTACAGGCTGGGCGAACGCGCTTTGCGCGCATAGCCGCCTTCGAAGCTCTGGTTGGCGTTGACGGTGTAGCGGGCCAGGGCGGTCAGATTGTAGTTGTTGTCGGTCTTTTTGCGATCGGCGGCGTTGAAGCGGGCCGCATCGTTGCCATAGCCCATGGGCATGGTGTTATAGCCCTGCACATCACCGGCATTCATGCTGACGCGGTCGGCGCGCAGGCCAAGCAGCGACGTCCATTTCGAGGTCCATTCGCGTTCCCACTCGGCGTAGGCGTCGAAGCGGTCGCGCTTGCCGTTATTGATATTCATGAAGGTGTTGGGCGACATCATCATGGAATTGGCGACCGGCGGCCACCAGTCGTCGAGGCGGTAGCGCTGCAGTTCGCCGCCCACGCGCAGCTGGTCGATCGGGCTCAGCGCGATATCGGCCTTGACCGACACGCCATTGTTCTTGCCCTTGGTTTCCATCGGCATGCCGGCCACATTGCGCGCGGCGCCGTACCAGAACAGCTTGTCGTTCGAGAAGTCCATCTGGTGGCGCGTTTTTTCCTGGTACAGGCGCGTCACCAGGGTGCCCCAGTCGAACTGGCCGGTGTAGACGAAGTTCAGCTGGGTGCTGCGGTTCTTCGTCATGTCCATATGCTGGTTGGGGAAGCCCTGGTAGGGCATGTCCTGGAAGCCGGCCTTGAATTCGAACAGGTGCTGGCCGCTGCGCATGGCCAGGTTGAGGGCATGGTTTTCCGTCTTGTAGCTGGAGGACGCCACTTCGTCGCCGCCAATCCAGTGGTCGCCGATCTTGGTGGCGACAGCGGTGACGCCCGGCTTGAAGTCGCGCGCCGCTTCGTAATTGTCCGAGCGCGCGGTGGCGCCGTTGTAGCTGAAGCTAAAGTTCTCGTTGGCGATGGTGGCGGCAGCCTGCACGCCGCGGGCATGGCCGTTGGAGCGGTAGAAGGTGCCCAGTTCGCCGGTGGTCAGCAAGCCTTCGCCCGGTTTGGCGAAGCGCGGGTTCTGCGAGGCGACCACGATGGCGCCGCCGATGCTGTCCCCGCCCAGGCTGACCGGGATCAGGCTGGTGTAGACCTTGATATTGCCCACATTCGCAGGGTCGATATAGGACAGGGGCGGATTCATGTGGTTGGCGCAAGCCGAGATCAGGTCCATGCCGTCGATCTTGATGCGGTTGCGGTCATCGGCCAGGCCGTGGATCACAGGCAGGCTGGAGACGGCGCCGCCGCCGGCGAGGGACATGCCGGGTACGTCGTTGAGCAGCTGGGCGGTATCGTTGAGCGCGGAGCGCTTGCCGGCCATCTGTTCGGCGCCCAGGCTGCCGGCGGTCACCGGCACGGGCACGAATTTGGATGCGGTGACCAGCACGGTCGGCATCTGCTGGGCTTCGTCGGCGTAGGCGGCTGGTGCGGTTCCCGAAATCAGCGCGGCGACAGCCAGGGCCATGGCGCTAGGACGGACTGGATATTGCATGAAATTCCCCTTGTAGTATTGCTTGGCACTTAACTTATTTCTAATTTGCAATACGAATTATGGGGAGGTCGCTAGCAGTTGGGAATGCGACCAATTGTCGCACTTGGCCTGCGACACGGCCGTTTTATGCCTCAGCGGCACCGCATTGGCTGCGCTAAGTCCTTATTTTGAAACGGGTTTTTTGCCCAGCTTTCTTTGCAGGGTGCGCCGGTGCATGTTCAGGGCGCGCGCCGTCGAAGAGATATTTCCTTGATTTTCTATAAGAATTCGCTGGATGTGTTCCCACTCCAGACGCTCGACCGTCATCGGAATCAGCTGCTGCGGTTCGGGCAGCGGCGCGCTTTCCTCGGCCTGGAATTGCAGCGCGGACAGGATGGAGTCGACATTGGCCGGCTTCGCCAGATAGTCGTCCGCACCGAGCTTGATGGCGTGCACGGTGGTGGCGATGCTGGCGTAGCCGGTCAGCACCAGCAGGCGCGCCTGCGGCAGGGCCTGGCGCAGCGGCGCGATCCATTGCAGGCCCGAATCGCTGGCCAAGTGCAGGTCGATGGTGGCGTAGTCAAAGGCCGTCTGGGCAGCGGCCTGCATCGCCGCTTCGCCGCTGTGGGCGACGCTCACGTCAAGGCCGCGCCGGCCCAGCGAGCGGGCCAGGGTGGCGGCAAAGACTTCGTTGTCGTCGAGGATGAGAAGTTTAGGCTTCATGCAGCGGGATGGTGACGGTGGCCGTGGTGCCGGTGCCGGGGGTGGAAGTGAGGTCGATGCGGCCGCCGATCTGGCTGGCCGTGGCGAAGGCCAGCATCAGGCCGATGCCCTGGCCGCCCGAGGTGCTCTTGACCTGCTCGCCGCCCAGCCGCTTCAGCAGCTCGCGCGCAATGCCGGGGCCGTGGTCTTCGATGCGGATCCAGGCGTTGGCGCCGGCCACGCTCAGCGTAATGGCCAGTTCGGTATCGGCGCGGCTGGCGGCAAAGGCGGCGTTGTCGAGCAGGATGAGCAGGATCTGGGCCAGATCCTGGGCATTGCCGATGCGCGCCTCGCTGGGCGGCAGCGCCAGCTTGAGCTTGGTCGCCGGACAGCGCAGCCGCCATTTTTCAATGAACTGGGCCAGCCAGTCGGCCACCGGCACCACCGTGCCCGGCGCCGCGGCGCCCAGACGCTGCAGCGAGGCCTTGCACAGCGCAATCTGGGTTTCGATGGTGGCGATGTCGGCGCGGTAGGCGGCGAAGTTGGCGTCCTGCGCAAAGTCGTGCTTGAGGTCGTCGGCGATCAGGGCGATGGTGGAGAGCGGCGTACCCATCTCGTGGGCGGCGCTGGCGGCCTGGGTGCCGAGCGCGATCATCTGCGCACTTTTCAGGTGCTGCTCGCGCGCCAGCGCCAGCTGGGCGTCGCGCTCGCGCAGGGTGCGCGAGCGGCGGCCGACAAACCAGGTGATCAGGCCGGCCGACAGCGCGAAATTGATCCACATGCCGACCAGGTGGTAGTTCATGGCCATGTGGTGGTCCATCACATGCAGCGGCACATAGTGGGTGATCATGGCCGAGTAGGCGGCCAGCGCGGCAATGGCGAGCACCAGGGCCAGGGCCAGCGGCAGGATGGCGGCAGCCACGGCCAGCGCCGGCAGATACAGCGAAACGAAGGGATTGGTGGCGCCGCCCGTCAGGTAAAGCAGGGCCGACAGGGCCAGCACGTCGACCAGCAATTGGTAGAACAGGCCGATTTCTCCCACCGGCCGCGGATTCTGCATGCGCCACCAGGACCACATATTGAAGCTGGCCAGCAGGGCCATGACGACCAGCGCGGCTTCGATGGGCAGGAAGACGTCGAGCCAGAGCGCCGCCGCGAGCACGCCGCAGGTTTCGAAGGAGAGCGCGATGGCGCGCATCCAGACCAGGCGGCCAAGTGCTTCGTGCTGCGGTAGCGAACGGAAAATGGCGGGTAGTTGCATGCGGCAATTATAGCCACGCAGGCAAGTTTTCCAGCAATTTTAGGGGCGGATGCGGCATTTTGCCGCATCCGCCCCTGTGCGGCGCTTCAGCGGTTGATGCGCTTCAGCCATTCCTGCACGGATTCGCGCTGCCATTGGCGGGCCACGTAATCCTTGAGCTTTTGCGGCACCGGATCGCCGTTCATGACCAGGCGGCTGAGCATGACGGCCAGATCGGTGTCCGCAATGCTCCAGTCTTCGAACAGGTACTCTCCCTGTATCCAGCGCTCGGCGGCGGACAGCAGGCGTTCGGCATCCTCCTGCGCGGCGGCGGACAGGGGCCGCTCGGCGCGCTGGTAGAACACGGTATGCGTGCTGCGCTCGGTGCGCAGGGCCGGCAGGTCGCTGCGCAGCCAGGCCTGGATCTGGCGCGCGACGGCGCGTTCCTGCGGCGCGGCCGGGTACAGGGCGCGCTGGGCTGGCGCCGGGAAGACTTCATCCAGATACTCGCAGATGGCGCTCGATTCGGTCAGTGCGAAACCATCGTGGATCAGGCAGGGAACGCGGCCGGTCAGGGCTTGGGCGCGATAGGCCGGGTTCTTGTTGGCGGCGGCATCGAGATCGACGGTTTCCAGCTCGAAGGACAGGCCTTTTTCCTTCAGGGCGACAAAAACGGACAGGGCGTAAGGGCTGGTGAACGCACTGTCGGCATACAGTTTGAGGCTCATGGCGGCTCCGGTTGTTGAATTTCATTCACATGCTACGGGCTTGCAGCACGGGCCGCATAACGATATATTTTCTTTATCGTTGTTAGTTTTTCTCACATAGACGCCATGTCCGACCTGCGCCGCCTGCCCAATCTGTCCGCCCTGCGCGCCTTCGAGGCGGCGGCCCGCCACGAGAATTTTTCGCGCGCAGCGGAAGAGCTGCACCTGACCCACGGCGCGATCAGCCATCAGGTGCGCGGCCTGGAGAACGACCTCGGCCTAGCCCTGTTCGCGCGCAAGGGACGACAGGTGAAAGTGACGCCGGAGGGCCGGCGTTTCGCGCTGACGGTGGGCCGCGCCCTGGGCGAGATCGCGGCGGCGGCCGAGGCGCTGCGGCCGGGCCGGAATTGCCAGCGGCTCACAATCTCTTCGATTCCCTCGTTCGCGGCGCGCTGGCTGGCACCGCGCCTGGGCCGCTTCATCGAGCTGCATCCCGAGGTGGAGGTGGTGCTGCAGGCCAGCAGCACCCTGCAGGATCTGCACCTGGAAGGCATCGACGTCGGCATCCGCTTTGGCCGTGGCCAGTATCCGGGCCTGCTGTCGGAACGCTTGATGGGCGATATCTATTACCCGGTAGTGAGTCCCCGCTATCGTGGCGGCGACCTGCCCGCCACGCCGGCTGCGCTGGCCCAGGCCACGCTGCTGCGCTCGAACGAGCCCTGGCTGCCCTGGTTCCGCGCGGCCGGGCTGAAGCTGGCCGAGCCGGCCGGCGGCGTGATGTTCGAGGATTTATCGATGCTGATCCGTTCCGCCGTGGATGGGGACGGGGTGGCACTGGTGCGCCATGTGGTGGCGATGCAGGAACTGGCGTCCGGGCAATTGCTGCGGCTATTCGAACTCGCCACGCCCAGCCCGGACGATTATTACTTCGTGACGCCGCCCGGCGCTGCGGCCAAGCCGCAGGTGCAGGCTTTCCGCGCCTGGCTGCTGGCCGAGATCGCGCAATTCGCGCCGCAGCTACGGCTTACATGACGATTTTCACCATCGGGTGGCCGGACAGTTCGGTGTACAGGGCGTCCAGCTGTTCGCGGCTGGTGGCGCGCACGGTCACGGTCAGGCCGGTGAAATTGCCCTTGGCCGAAGGCCGGGTTTCCATCTTGCCTTCGTGGAAGCTGGGGTCGTGCTTGAGCACCACGGCCAGGATGGTGGCCGCAAATTCCTCATGCGTCGGTCCCATCACCTTGATCGGGAAGTCGCTCGGGTATTCGATGAGGGACTCGGACGGGGGGATCGCTGCCATAAAATTTCCAATCGTTTAACAAATAAAAAGAAGCGGCACGCGTTTGCGCGCCGCTTCCTATTTTAGCCAAATTCGGCGCATGGCTCCGGTTTCAGGCCGGAACCCGCGCCGCAGGGGCGTATTAAGCCGCCGCCGGTTTGCTCGACAGGCGTTTCAGGCGCTCCAGCGCCGATTCGCTGGCCGGCTGGCTTACCGACTTGCGGATGGCGTCGATCTCGGCCGCCTGGTCGTAAGGACGCTGGCCGATGTCGGAGACGATCTTCATGCCTTCGGCCTCGTTGCTGATCTGCTGGGCGCGGCGGGTCAGCGCGTTCAGGGCGCTGGTGTTGCCGCGCATGCCCGACAGGCTGGCCAACTCGCTCTGGCGCTCGGCGCGCACTTCCTGCAGCTCGCGCTGGGCCTTGGCGGTGGCCAGGGCTTGCATGGCTTTCTTGGCGGCGGCGTCGAAATCGGCCAGTTGCTGCGACAGGGCGTCGACGATTTTCTGCAGCTCGCTCATGTATTCCTGGGCGTCGGCTTCTTCGCGCAGCTCTTGCGGCAGGCGCGCCTTGTTCGCTTCCAGCTCGTCGCAGAACAGGTTGATGGTCGCTTCGGAAATCTGGCCGGCCGCCAGGCGCTCGGCCAGGGTTTCGGTGGCTTTCTCGTCGGTGGCGATCAGTTCGCGCAGCTTGACCACGTCGTCGCGCTCCTTGTTGAAGGCGGAACGGGCCGACGCCAGCTTTTGCGCGGCATTGCGCAGGGTGTCGGCCAGGCGGTCGCGGTCGGCCTCGGTGGCCGTTTCCGGATCAAAGCTGGCGATAGCTTCGGCAAAACGGTCGCCCAGGGCGCCAAAGTGCTTGGAAATCAGGCGCGCGGTCAAGCCCCAGCCATTCGAATTGCTCATGTCATCTTTCCTTTCGTTGATTTGAATTACTACACCACACCGGTGTCATCACTGGATGACGAGCCGTTCCTGCTCCACCGGTATCCCCACCACAAAGTCGACGTGGATACCGCGTTTCCCTGCGCCGTTCACGCTCTGGAGAATCTCCGTCGTGATCAGCAGATATTCCTTGCCGCCATCGTTCAGGCTGCGCGCATAGGGCATGAAGTACAGCTCCTGGCGCAAGCCCTGCATGCCGCCCGCATCGTCGATGCGGGTTTCGGTGCCCGTGAACGGCGGCACGAAGTCGCCGCTGCCCACATCGCGCTGGTACTCGGCGCCGTCGTTCGCGCCGAAGGCCGCGTCCAGCACGCTGGCGGCATAGCCTTGCCCGGCCAGTTGTTCGCGCCAGAGCGTGTAGCTGGGGTCGCCCAGGCCGTAGCCCTGGCTGCCCGTGTAAGCGTCCTGATCCTCTTCCGTTTCCGGGATCACGCGCGCCAGCTGGGTGCAGTACAGCAGTTCGGCCACCTCGCCCTGCTCATTCTGGTAGAGCTGGATGAAGCGCTCCTGCGCATCGTCGTCGCCCTTGGCCAGGTAGTAGCGGTACAGCTTGCCCGACAGATTCAGCTTGAGCTGGGAGATGGCGACGATGCGCGGACCGCCGTCGTCCGGCAGCGCCAGCAGGGAACCGGCGGCGCTGGCGCGGATCAGCGGCGACTGCTGCACATTCACCAGGCTGCCGATGCGGGCGCCGAGCGGCAACGCCCCGTCTTCGCGCTGCTCCTCGCCCACGCCGCGCTTGGCGGCGCCGGCGCGCAGGTAGCCGAGTGCATCTTTCCAGCCCATATCAATTCCTTTCAAACGAATAATTTGCCTTGCGCTCGGACGTGCCGCGCAGGCGTTTGACGCCAAAGTAAATCAGCCAGCCCAGCGTACCGAGCAGCGCCAGCCAGAGGAAGGTGCGCAGTACCGCGCCACCGAAGGAGGATTCCTTCACCGGCGCCTTGGCCGCCGCCTCCAACGCGCCGCCATCGCTGCCGCCGCCACTGGCTTCGCTGCCGTTGTTGCTGTTATTGCCATTACCACCGCTATTGCCGCCGTTGCCAGAGCCGTGCTGGCCGCCGCCGTGGTTATTCATCGAGCGGCCCAGCATATAGCCGCCCAGGCCATACAGCAGGCTGTTGTCCTTCTGCTGCGGCGCCGCGACCGGCGGCGGTGGTGCGGACTGGCCGTACTGGCCTTGGTTGTACTGGCCGCCGCCATTGCCTTGCCCCGAGTTGGCCTGGCGCGGCATCACCGGATCATGCAGCGGCGGCAAGGCGTCGCCATGGGTGGCGGCCGCACCGGCCGCGCCGCCGATGGCTGCACCCGCCAGGCCGGCGCCGGCCGCCTTGCGCGCATCGAGGCTGCGCAGGGCGCGGTCTTCGGCCGTACGCTGGCCCAGATCGCGCGACAGGGCGGAACCGCTGCGCGAACCGGCACTGCCGCCGTTCTGCGCGCCATCGTCGCCGCTGCGGCGGCCGAAGGAGCCGAAGCTGGACTGACGGCTCGGCGCATCGGCCGCGCTGTCGCTGGACGAGCGGCTGCCGAAGCCGGACGGGCGGCTGGGCGCATCGGCCGGGTTGTCGCGCGCCGAACGGCTGCCGAAACTGCCGAAACCAGACTTGCGCGCCGGCTCGGCGTCGGCATTGCGGCTGGCGCCGCTGAAAGAACCATAACTGGAGCGGCGGCTCGAATAATCCGGCGCGGCCTTGGACGGCGCACTCCTTGCCGGGCTGCTCTTTTGCGACGAAAATCCGCTTTTATACGAGGAGCTGGGCCGCGCATCGGCTGCGCCCATGCTGGCCAGCGGCAGCAGCAGGGCGGCGATGAGGGCGGTGCGGAATAACTTCATCTTGGCTTCCCGAAAAATGGTTAAATTGCTAGTTGAATGAAAGACAGCATACTGTCCAGCCCAAGTCATTGCAACGGTAAAAAAGGATAGGCTTCACCATGACTCGCAAGTATCTCGCTATGAACCAGCACGACGCCCTGTACACCGTGGCACGCGGCTACCCCGGCGGCATCGAAGCCCTGGCCCTGGCCATGGACATCTCGGTCAATGTGCTGCGCAATAAGCTGGCGCCGACGATCGCCTCGCATTACCCCTCGTTCGAGGAAGTCTCGGCCATCGTCGAGCTGTGCCACCAGGCCGGTGTGGACGACGCCATGCGGCCCCTGCACGCGCTCCTGACGCGGCATGGCATGGCGGCCTTCGTCGTGCCGCTGCCCGAACAGGTTGGTCAGGACGATCTGTCGCAGACAGTGTGCAAGGTGATGAGCCAGGTCGGCGCGGTGGCCGAGGCGGTATCCAGCGCCCTGCTGGACGGCAAGGTCTCGGTGGCCGAAGCCGATCTGATCGAAAAGGAATTCCATGGCGCCCTGGCAGCCTTGGGCGAATGGCGCGAGCGTATCCGGCAGCGCGCGCGGGATACCGAATAGGGAATAAAAAAAACCAGCCCCAAGGGGCTGGTAAAAACTATTCTCGTTCATGCGGAATGAAAATAGTCGGGACAAAACCGGGGTGGAGAAAAACAAAAGCGGGCGGTGCGGACATTCAAAGTCCTGTCGTCGGCACTGTTTTGCATATTCCACTGTCGGCACTCTACGCAATTGCACAGAGCGAAACCACGGTATTGTGACAGACTGTTCAATTCGGCGCTTGAAAGACAAAAAAAGGCGGATGAGCTGCAATATCCGTCGCCGGAGAGTGGCGTTTACGCCGCCAGGGCCAGGGCCGAGGCAGTGATCAGGGCCACCAATAGAATGAAATGAAGAAATTTGCGTTGCATGAAGTGTCTCCTTGTGTAGCCATATATTAAACGCCGGAAGCGCCGCTTATGGCGACCGGCGTTACAGTTTTTTTCATATCCTGCAGAGTTCTGTTTTATTTATTCCGCAAGATAAAGCGCGCTTTTTTGCGCCGCGCTGGCTACAGTATGCGCCTTTTTCTCAGGCATGGCTGCCGCGTTTAACAAAGAAGAGCGCGGCGCCCACTGCCATCAGCAAACCGCCGAATACGCGGTTTTGTTTTTTCACGGCGCCCGCATCGCGGAAAAAGCGCTGCATGGACGAGGCCAGGAAGGCGTAGCCATGCATCACGATGCAATCGATGGTGACCATAGTGGCGGCCAGGATCAGCAGCTGGGGCAGCACCGGCTGGCCCTGGGTGATGAACTGGGGCAGCACGGCCACCATGAAGATGATGCCCTTGGGGTTGGTGGCATTGGTCAGGAAGCCGGTCATGAAGCGGCGCCGCAGCGAGGGCGCCTGCGGCCGCCCGGACGCCGCATCCACGCCCAGGCCGGCCGCCATCCTGGCGCGCCACTGGCACAGGCCCAGGTAGATCAGGTAGAGGGCGCCCACGGTCTTGACCACGCTGAAGGCGAATTCCGAGGCCAGCAGCAAGGAACCGACGCCGGCGCCGGCAATCCCGATCAGCAGCAGCAGGCCGGCGATCAGGCCCATGATGGTGGCGCTGGCCTTGCGCACCCCGTAGGAGAGGCCATGCGACATCGACAACACGGCGCCGGACCCGGGCGACACCGAGATGATGCAGGCGGCAATGACAAAGGTGATCCAGGCGGCGAAACTCATCGTGGCTCCCAACTTAAATATTTCATTCTAGCGCCTGGCGGCGGTATTCGCCGATCTTGGTCTGGGGTAAGATTGCTCTTTGAATCAGCTTTCTTATTTTCTATGTCTATGCGCACCACCTTCCAGGGAGGCCTCTGATGGCCGGAACCAGCCTGCTGGCACTGATCGACGATATCGCCACCATCCTCGACGACGTCGGCGCCATGAGCAAGGTGGCGGCGCAGAAGACCGCCGGCGTGCTGGGCGACGACCTGGCGCTGAACGCGCAGCAGGTGGCCGGCGTGCAGGCCGAGCGCGAACTGCCCGTGGTGTGGGCGGTGGCCGTCGGCTCGATGAAGAACAAGGCCATCCTGGTGCCGGCCGCCCTGGCCATCAGCGCCTTCGCGCCCTGGGCCATCATTCCCCTGTTGATGCTGGGCGGCGCCTACCTGTGCTTCGAGGGCTTCGAGAAGATCGCCCATCAATTCCTGCACAGCGCCGAGGAAGACGCCGCCCACCACGCCGAGCTGGCGGCCGCCGTGGCCGATCCAGCCGTCGACCTGGTGGCGCTGGAAAAGGACAAGATCAAGGGCGCCATCCGCACCGACTTCATTTTGTCGGCCGAGATCATCGTGATCGCGCTGGGCACCGTGGCCGAGGCCAGCTTCGCCCAGCAGGTGGCGGTGCTGGTCGGCATCGCCGTCGTGATGACGGTGGGCGTGTACGGCATCGTGGCCGGCATCGTCAAAATGGATGACGCCGGCCTTTACCTGAGCCAGCGCGCCGGCGCGGCCGCGGCCGGCGTGCGCGCCTTCGGCCGTTTCCTGCTGGCGGCGGCGCCGGTCCTGATGAAATTGCTGTCCGTGGTCGGCACGGCCGCCATGTTCATGGTCGGCGGCGGCATCCTGACCCACGGCATTCCGGCCGCCCACCATGCCATCGAGCATGCGGGCGCGGCCGCGCAGGGCGTGGCCGGCGTCGGTCCCGTGCTGGGCGTGCTGACGCCGAGTGTGTTGAATGGCGTGGCCGGGGTTGTGGCCGGCGCCATCGTGCTGGCCCTGGTGACCGTGGCCGGCAAGCTGTGGGGCGCAGTGCGCGGCCGCGGCTGATAACCAAACGGGCGCGCCCATCCGCAGCGCGCGCCTTCAGGGGGCTGTAGAGACCAGCCTCCTGCCTTCACGGCTTGGTGTTCCGCTTATTGCATTGTTCGCAATAAGGCAAGACCTGCTTTGCCGAAATTCCCTTAATTTTGATCTACATCAATAAAACTAATGGCCCAACTGCGTAAACTTTGACCTGTAACTTGCGATAAAGCAAGAATGGAGACAAGAAGCCAGTGGCTCGGAGGAGAGTATTCAAATGCGCAACAACCTGCCCGTAACGAACCAAGAAGTGGAACTGTCGGAAGACCAGGCCATCGTCTCCAAAACGGATCTGGACGGTAACATCGTCTATGTGAACCCCTACTTCATGCAAGTGAGCGGCTTTTCGGAAGAAGAGCTGATCGGCGCGCCGCAGAACATCGTGCGCCACCCCGATATGCCGCCGGAAGCGTTCGCCGACCTGTGGCGCTCCATCAAGGCCGGCACGCCGTGGACCGGTTTAGTGAAGAACCGCTGCAAAAATGGCGACTTCTACTGGGTCAAAGCGAATATCACCCCGATCAAGGAAAACGGCCGCACCATCGGCTATATGTCGGTACGCACCCGGCCCGAGCGCGACCAGATCGCCGCCGCCGCTGCCGCCTACCGCGAAATGCGCCAGAACGGCAGCCATGGCATCGTCATCAAGAACGGCCAGCTCATCCGCGCCGGCATGGGCAATCTGCTGTCGCGCCTGAGCCATGTCTCGCTCGGCATGCGCATCTGGTTCTCGACCAGCGTGGTCAACACCCTGTTGATGATCGTCTGCGCGGCCAGCCTGTTCGGCGACGGCTCCTCGCCCTGGATCCGCTACGGCATCTTCGGCGCCACCTTCATCGGCCTGCTGATCAACGTCTTCCTGTGGTGGACGCTGCGCGTGGGCGTGCTGCATCCGCTGGGCCGCGCCCTGGAAGGCGCGCGCCAGATCGCTGCGGGCGACCTGTCCGGCAGCTTCGACACCGACAGCACCGACGAAGTGGGCCAGCTGCTGCGCGCCCTGCAGCAGATGAACAATAATCTGATCGCCACCATCCGCGATGTGCGCGTGAATGTGGAAACCATGGCCGTGGCCACGCGCCAGATCGCCGCCGGCAATAACGACCTGTCGGGCCGCACCGAGGCGCAGGCGGCCAGCCTGGAAAAAACCGCATCGAGCATCGACGAGTTCTCCTCCACCGTCAAAGCCAACGCCGACAACTCGCTGCAGGCCAACGACCTGGCGCAAGCAGCGTCGAACGTGGCCGAACAGGGCGGCGAGATCGTCTCCGACGTGATCGCCACCATGGACGAGATCAACAGCTCGTCGAAGAAGATTGTCGACATCATCGGCCTGATCGAGGGCATCGCCTTCCAGACCAATATCCTGGCGCTCAACGCGGCGGTGGAAGCGGCGCGCGCCGGCGAGCAAGGCCGCGGCTTCGCCGTGGTGGCCGGCGAGGTGCGCAACCTGGCGCAGCGCTCCTCGGTGGCGGCAAAAGACATCAAGAACCTGATCAGCATCTCGGTCGGCAAAGTCAGCGACGGCATGGAACGCGCCCAGCGCGCCGGCGCCACCATGGAACAGGTGGTGAACTCGGTCAAGCAGGTGACGGCCATCATGGGCGAAATCTCGGTCGCCTCGCGCGAGCAAAGCATCGGCGTCGACCAGGTGAACCAGGCCATCGCCCATATGGACCAGGTCACGCAGCAGAACGCCGCCCTGGTGGAGCAAGCCGCCGCCGCCGCCAACAGCTTGGCGGAAGAAGCCAGCAGCGTGTCGCAGGCCGTCAGCCTGTTCAAGTTCGGCAAGCCCGTGGGTGCCGCGCGCCGCGCCAGCCGCCCCGCGGCCAGTCCCAAACGCCTGGCCGCCTGATACCTTATACGTAAAGAAGCCTTATGCACACCATCGCCCCTGCAGCCGAGCCCACGATCGAGTTCGATCCCGAGATCATCGGGAAAATGAGCCAGTCCGGCCCGCGCTATACCTCCTACCCGACAGCCGACCGGTTTACGCCGGACTTCGGCTACGGGAACTTCCTTGAGGCGCTGGCCAGCCTGAAACTGCGCGGCGGCCGCCGCGCCCTCTCGCTGTATGTGCACGTGCCGTTCTGCGACACGGTGTGCTACTACTGCGCCTGCAACAAGATCGTCACCAAGGACCGCAGCAAGGCGGCCACCTATCTGAGCTATCTGAAGCAGGAAATCGAGATGCAGGGCAAGCTGTTCGCCGGCTTGAACCGCGTCGAGCAGCTGCACTTCGGCGGCGGCACGCCGACCTATTTCAGCGACAAGCAGATGGGCGAGCTGATGGCCCACCTGCACCGCCAGTTCGAGTTCGCGCCGGACAGCGAGGGCGAATACTCGATCGAGATCGACCCGCGCACCGTGACGCCGGAACGCGTGCACTCGCTGCGCGCGCAGGGCTTCAACCGCGTCAGCCTGGGCGTGCAGGACTTCGATCCCGAGGTACAGAAGGCGGTCAACCGCATCCAGCCGATGGAAGAGACGCTGGCCGTGATGGAGGCGGCGCGCGACGCCGGCTTCCGCTCGATCAGCATCGACCTGATTTACGGCCTGCCGAAGCAGAACCTGACCACCATGTCGCAGACCCTGAGCAAGGTGATCGCCTCCAACCCGGACCGCATCGCGCTGTACAACTATGCGCACATGCCGCACCTGTTCAAGCCGCAGCGCCGCATCCTGGATGCCGACCTGCCGTCACCCTCGGTCAAGCTGGGCATGCTGGCCGAGTGCATCGGCCGCCTGACGGCCGCCGGCTATGTGTATATCGGCATGGACCATTTCGCCAAGCCGACCGACGACCTGGCCGTGGCCCAGCAGCAGGGCCGCCTGCACCGCAACTTCCAGGGCTATTCGACACATGCCGAGATGGACCTGGTGGCCTGCGGCGTGTCGGCCATCAGCTCGGTGAACGCGACCTACAGCCAGAACGAGAAAACGCTGGACGAGTATTACGCCAAGCTCGATCAGGGCAAGCTGCCGATCGCGCGCGGCATCCAGCTCGGCACCGACGACCTGCTGCGCCGCATCATCATCCAGCGCCTGATGTGCAATTTCGAACTCTCCATCGTTTCGCTGGAACAGGCGTATCCTATCGTCTTTAAAGGCTATTTCGCGGACGAGCTGAAACGGCTCGCCGAGCTGGCCCAGGATGGCCTGGTGACAATCGATGAGGAATGGATCTCGGTGACGCCCAAAGGCCGCCTGCTGATCCGCAATATCTGCATGGTGTTCGACCGCTATCTGAACGCGGCGCGCGCCGCAGCGGCGCGCAGTCCTGAAGTCCAGCCGCTGCGTTATTCGAAGACAATCTGAGGCGGTTGATGAGCGGTTTGAATCTGTTGCCGGTGTTTGCCGTGGGCCTGGCCGGCAGCGTGCATTGCATCGGCATGTGCGGCGGCATCGTGGGCGCGCTGAGCGCGGCCCAGGGGCCGGCGCGGCGCGTGATTCCCATCACTCCCGCCGCCGCGCCGGCCAGCCTGGCCCTGCCGCAGGCCATCGACAGCCTGGCGCGCGTGTTCGCCTATAACGCCGGGCGCATCGGCAGCTATATGCTGGCCGGCGCCATCGCCGGCGGCCTGGCCGGCGGCGCCGTCAGCCTGGCGCGCCTGACCTCGATTCAAACGGCCGGCCTGTGGGCCGCCAACCTGATGCTGGCCGCCCTCGGCCTCTACCTGATGGACGCCTGGCGCGGCCTGGCGCGGCTGGAAGCGGCCGGCGGCCTGCTGTGGCGCCATGTGCAGCCGCTGATGAAACCCCTGCTGCCGATGGATACGCCGCTCAAGGCCCTGGCACTGGGCGGCTTGTGGGGCTGGCTGCCCTGCGGCATGGTGTACAGCGTGCTGCTGACGGCCATGTTGAGCGGTTCGGCCGCCAGTGGCGCCGCCGTGATGTGCGCCTTCGGCCTGGGCACCCTGCCCATGCTGCTGGGCCTCGGCCTGGCCGGCGCACGCGTGCGCCAGTCTATGCAGCAGCGCAAGGTACGCATCGCCTGCGGCCTGCTGGTGCTGGGCTTCGGCCTGCTTGGCCTGTTGCGCGCCAGCGGCCTGTCCATGCCCCTGCTCGATGCGCTCGGCCTGACCCACGGCGCCGGCCATGGCTGGCTCGACACCTTCTGCGTCACCCCTCGCCCATGAACAACGCCAGCTCACGAGCGGCGCGCCCCGACGACACGGCCGCCGCCCCGCCTCCCCTCGCCACCACCATGCCCGCCGAAGCGCTGGCGGCCGCCGCCTTTGCCGATACGGAAGAGATCTGCTTCCACTGCGGCCTGCCGCTGCCGCGCGAGGTGCAATGGCAGGTGGCGATCGACGGCGCGCCGCGCAGCATGTGCTGCCCGGGCTGCGCCGCCGTGGCCCAGACCATCGTCGACATCGGCCAGACCGACTACTACCGCAAGCGCACCGGCTTTGCCGCCACCGCCGACCAGGCCAGCCTGGTGCCGCCGGAACTGGCGCTGTATGACAACGACGATCCGCGTTTTGCCGCCGACGGCGAGTATTGCGAAGCGACCCTGCTGGTGGAAGGCATCCGCTGCGCCGCCTGCGTCTGGCTGATCGAGCACCGCCTGCAGTGCGTGGAAGGAGTGGCCAGCGCCAGCCTGAATGTCTCGACCGAGAAGCTGCAGGTGCGCTGGCAAAAAGACAAGCTGCAGGCCAGCGCCATCCTGCAGGCCGTGCGCGATATCGGCTACGCCGCCTTCCCCTACGACGCCGAGCGCCATGGCGCCCAGCTGCAGCGCGCCAGCCGCACCCTGGGCCGCCAGCTGTTCGTGGCCGGCCTGTCGATGATGCAGGTGATGATGTATGTGGCGCCCTCGTATATGGCGGGCGACGACGGCACGCTGGACGCCAACATGGCGGCCCTGATGCAGTGGGCCAGCCTGCTCCTGACCCTGCCCGCCGTGGCGTATTCCGCCCTGCCCTTCTTCCAGGGCGCGCTGGCCAGCCTGCGCGCGCGCGTGCTGGGCATGGACGTGCCGGTGGCCATCGGCATCGCCGCCGCCTTCCTCGGCAGCGTGGCGGCCACCTGGCGCGGCGCGGGCGAGGTATATTACGACTCGGTGACGATGTTCATCTTCCTGCTGCTGTGCAGCCGCTACCTGGAGATGGTGGCGCGGCGCAAGGCGGCCAGCGCGCTGGAACGCATGCAGCAGGCCCTGCCCGCCTCGGCCGCGCGCCTGAACAACTGGCCGCAGAGCCGCGACAGCACGGTGGTGCCGGCCGCCGCCCTGCAGCAAGGCGACATCATCCTGGTCAAGCCGGGCGAGGCGATCGCCGCCGACAGCGCCATCGTCGAAGGCCGCACCGCGATCGATATGTCGCTGCTGACCGGCGAAAGCGCGCCGCAGTCGCGCGGCCTGGGCGAGGAAGTGCCGGGCGGCGCCATCAACGCCAGCACCGCCGTGCTGCTGCGCGTGCTGCGTCCGGCGCGCGAGAGCACCCTGGCCGACCTCTTGAAACTGATCGAACGGGCCGGCGGCGCCAAGCCGCAGATCGCGCAATGGGCCGACCGCGTGGCCTCCTGGTTCGTCAGCGCTCTGCTGCTGTTCGCCCTGGCCACCTTCGCCTTCTGGTGGTGGCACGATGCCGCGCGCGCCTGGCCGGTGGCCATCGCGGTGCTGGTGGTGTCCTGCCCCTGCGCCCTGTCGCTGGCCACGCCCTCGGCACTGGCGGCGGCCACTGATTATTTATTGGGCAAGGGCGTGCTGATCGTGCGGCCGCATGTGATGGAAACCCTGCACCGCGCCACCCATATCGTGTTCGACAAGACCGGCACCCTGACGGTGGGCAAGCCGGTGGTGCAGCAGGTGCACAGCTTCGGCGACAACCGCGAGGCCGTCAGCCTGCAGATCGCCGCCGCACTGGAAGCGGGCAGCGCGCATCCGATCGGGCGCGCCATCGTGGCCGCGGCCGATGCGGCCGGCGCCGGCATCGGCTGGGAGGCCGAGGAAGTGCAGGAATTGCCGGGCCAAGGCCTGGAAGGCCGGGTACAGGGCCAGCGTTACCGTCTCGGCAATAAAGCCTTCGTCACCGGCCTGACCGGCAGCGCGCCAGCCTTTGACGGCGACGGCGCCACCGCCGTGTATCTGGGCACGGACGGGCGCTGGCTGGCCTGCTTCCTGCTCAGCGACGCGCTGCGGCCGGACGCCCAGGCCACGGTCGACTACTTCCGCAGCCAGGGCAAGCAGTTGGTGCTGCTGAGCGGCGACCAGCATGCGCTGACGCGCTGCGTGGCGCTGGACCTGGGCATCGCCAGCGCCCACGGCGAATTCCTGCCCCAGCAAAAACTCGAATACGTGCAAAAACTGCAGGCCGAGGGCGCCGTGGTGGCGATGGTGGGCGACGGCATCAACGATGCGGCCGTGCTGAGCGCGGCCGACGTCTCCTTCGCCATGGGTTCGGGCGCGGCCCTGGCCCAGGCCCATGCCGATACGGTCTTGTTGAATGGACAACTGGGCGCCGTGGCCGACACGGCGCGCACCGCGGCGCGCACCATGGGCGTGATCCGGCAGAACCTGGCCTGGTCGACGTTGTACAATCTGGTGGCGATCCCGGCCGCCGCCTTCGGCTGGCTCAACCCCTGGCTGTCCGGGGTGGGCATGGCGCTCAGCTCGGCCGTGGTCATCTGCAATGCGCTGCGCCTGCGCCGTTAGCCAAAATAGTGAATTGACAAGATGGAAGTCCTGTATATCCTCGTTCCGGTCAGCATCGCCATTGTCTTCCTGGCGATCTGGCTGTTCTTCAAAGCTTCCGACAGCGGCCAGTTCGACGACCTGGTCGGCCCCGGCCTGCGCGTATTACAGGACGATGACCGCAGCGAGCCGAAAAACCCCCAGCAGTAATTCGTTCGGGCAATTTTGATCCACATCAAAGTTTTTTGAGTCTCATCCCGCTACCCTTTGATATACATCATCAAAGCGTTCTCGGGAGAACATCAAAGTGGATCAATCATTGAACTACAACTACAAGATCGTGAAGCAATTTGCGATCGCCACGGTAGTGTGGGGCATTATTGGCATGCTGGTCGGCGTTATCATCGCCGCCCAACTGGCCTGGCCCGCACTGAACCTCGACATCCCCTGGTTGACGTACGGGCGCCTGCGTCCCTTACACACCAATGCCGTGATTTTCGCTTTCGGCATCTCGGGCTTGTTCGCCACCTCTTACTACGTCGTCCAGCGCACCTGCCAGGTGCGCCTGTTCTCCGACAAACTCGCTGCCTTCACCTTCTGGGGCTGGCAGGCCGTGATTCTGAGCGCCGTTATCACTTTGCCAATGGGTCTGACCCGCGGCAAGGAATACGCGGAGCTGGAATGGCCGATCAGTATCCTGATCGCCGTGGTGTGGATTGCCTACGCGGTGGTGTTCTTCGGCACCATCGTCAAGCGCAAGGTCAAACACATCTACGTCGCCAACTGGTTCTTCGGCTCCTACATCCTGGCCGTGACGATCCTGCACGTGGTCAACGGCATGAGCATGCCGGCTTCGCTGTTCAAGTCCTACTCCATGTACAGCGGCGTGCAAGACGCCATGGTGCAATGGTGGTACGGCCACAATGCGGTGGGCTTCATCCTGACCGCCGGCTACCTGGGCATGGTCTACTACTTCATTCCGAAGCAGGCCGAGCGTCCGGTGTATTCCTACCGCCTGTCGATCGTGCACTTCTGGGCGCTGATCTTCACCTATATGTGGGCCGGTCCGCACCACCTGCACTACACCGCCCTGCCTGACTGGACCCAGTCGCTCGGCATGGTGTTCTCGCTGATTCTGCTGGCACCATCGTGGGGCGGCATGATCAACGGCATCATGACCCTGTCCGGCGCATGGCACAAGCTGCGCACCGACCCGCTGCTGAAGTTCATGATCGTGTCGCTGTCCTTCTACGGTATTGCGACCTTCGAAGGTCCGATGATGTCGATCAAAACCGTGAACGCACTGTCGCACTACACCGACTGGGGCATCGCCCACGTCCACGGCGGCGCACTGGGCTGGGTTGGCTTCATCACCATGGGCTCGATCTACTACCTGCTGCCACGTCTGGCCGGCCGCGAAAAAATGTACAGCATGCGTCTGGTCGACCTGCACTTCTGGGTGGCCACCATCGGCATCGTTCTGTACATCGCCGCCATGTGGATCGCCGGTGTGATGCAGGGCCTGATGTGGCGCGCAGTGAATCCGGACGGCACCCTGACCTACACCTTCGTGGAAAGCGTGAAAGCGACCTACCCGTACTACGTGGTGCGCTTCGCCGGTGGCGCCCTGTACCTGGGCGGCATGATCATGATGGGCTACAACACTTGGATGACGCTGCGCGGCCGTGAAACCGTCACCGCCCGCATCCCTGAGCTGAAAACCGCGGCACACGCCTGATTTGGAGCAAAGAATGAAATTTTCACATGAATGGATCGAGAAGAACCCCTGGCTGATGATCGCCCTGGTCACGGTGGTGGTGTCGGTCGGCGGCGCAGTTGAAATCGTGCCGCTGTTCTTCCAGAAATCGACCACGGAACCGGTGGCGGGCCTGAAGCCTTACTCGCCGCTGCGCCTGGTGGGCCGCGACATCTACGTGCGTGAAGGCTGCTACGCCTGCCACTCGCAGATGGTGCGTCCTTTCCGCGCCGAGACCGAACGCTATGGCCACTACTCGGTGGCTGGCGAATTCGTCTACGACCGTCCCTTCCAGTGGGGTTCCAAGCGCACCGGCCCGGATCTGGCCCGCGTGGGCGGCCGCTACAGCGACGAATGGCACCGCACCCACCTGAACAATCCGCGCGACGTGGTGCCGGAATCGAATATGCCGAACTACCCATGGCTGGCGCAGACCAAGCTGGTTCCGCAAGATGTGATTCCGAAGCTGCGCGCCCTGCAGCGTCTGGGCACGCCTTACTCCGAAGAGGATGTGGTCAAGGCACCGGATGACCTGAAGGACAAGACTGAAGAAGACGCCCTGATCGCCTATCTGCAAGGCCTGGGCACCCAGATCAAGACAAGGAACTGACATGGCTATCGATAAACTGTTTGACAGCGCCAGCAGCATCATGACGGTGGTGTCATTCATCACCTTCATCGGCATCGTCTGGTGGGCCTGGGCCGGCCGCAACCAGGCGGGCTTCGCGCAGGCAGCGCAACTGCCTTTCGCCGACGAGGAGAAGCAAAATGGTTGAATTCACCAGCGGTTTCTGGAATATCTACATCATCGTGCTGACGGTGCTGGGTGTGTTCGGCTGCGGTCTGCTGCTGTACATGCAATCGACCCATGAAGTCGATCCGAACGCCAATCCGGACGCGCCGGTCGGCACCACCGGCCATATCTGGGACGAGAACCTGACGGAACTCAATACGCCGATGCCGCGCTGGTGGATGTGGCTGTTCTACATCACCATCGTCTTCAGCATCGGCTACCTGTTCCTGTACCCGGGCCTGGGCACCTACGCCGGCAAGCTGGGTTGGGAATCGACCGGCCAGTACAAGGAAGAACTGGGCAAGGCCGAGAAGGAATACGGCCCGCTGTTCGCCAAGTATCAGAAACAGGATCTGAAGGCCGTGGCCGCCGATCCGCAAGCGCGCGCCATCGGCGAGCGCCTGTTCCTGACCTACTGCGCGCAGTGCCACGGCTCGGACGCCCGCGGCAACAAGGGCTTCCCGAACCTGACCGACAAGGACTGGCTGCATGGCGGCGAACCGGACACCATCAAGACCACCATCATGAACGGCCGTACCGGCATGATGCCTCCGATGGGCGCGGTGCTCGGCTCCGACAAGGATGTCGAGAACGTGGCACACTATGTTCTGAGCCTCTCGGGCAGCACTTCCGATCCGATCAAGACGGCATTCGGCAAGGAGAAATTCGGTGCCTGTATGGCCTGCCACGGCGCGGGTGGCAAGGGCAACCCGGCACTGGGCGCGCCAAACCTGAGCGACAAGGTGTGGCTGTATGGCGGCAGTGTTGAAACCGTCATGGAAACCATCCGCAAGGGCCGTACCAACACCATGCCGGCGTTCGGCGAATTCCTCGGTGAAGGTAAAGTCCACCTGCTGTCGGCTTATGTCTGGAGCCTGTCGAACAATCCGGAAGCCAAGTAAGAAGTAAGCGAGAGAAGCTGCAATGAACGCGCCAGAAGTTAAAGTCATCAAGATGTACGCCCCTCGTGAGGAAATTTATCCGCGCGAGGCCAAGGGACGCTACGCCACGATCCGCTGGCTGTGCGTGTGGGCCACCCAGCTTGCCTTCTATGGCTTGCCGTGGCTTGTCTGGAACGACCGCCAAGCCTTGTTGTTTGATCTGGGTGCGCGCAAGTTCTACATCTTCGGCCTGGTGTTGTGGCCGCAGGACTTTATCTATCTGGCCGCCCTGCTCATCATCTGCGCCTATCTGCTGTTCCTGGCGACGGCGATAGCGGGGCGGGTCTGGTGCGGCTTCTCTTGTCCGCAAACTGTGTATACCGAAATCTTCCTGTGGATCGAAAGGAAGATCGAGGGGCCGCGCAGCGCCCGCATGGCGCTCGACAGGCAAGGCCCATCGCTCAAGAAATTCACGAAGAAGACCTCGAAGCATCTGATCTGGGGCGCCGTGGCGCTGTGGACCGGTTTCACCTTCGTCGGCTACTTCACCCCGATCAAGACCCTGGTCACGGCCGTGCAGACCCTGGACTTCGGTCCATGGGAATGGTTCTGGGTGCTGTTCTACAGCTTCGCCACCTACGGCAACGCCGGCTGGCTGCGCGAACAGGTGTGCAAGTACATGTGCCCCTACGCCCGCTTCCAGAGCTCGATGTTCGACCGCGACTCGCTGATCATCACTTACGATGCCAAGCGCGGCGAACCACGCGCCCCACTGGGCAAGAATCCCGACAGCGGCTCCTGCATCGACTGCAGCCTGTGCGTGCAGGTCTGCCCTACCGGCATCGACATCCGCAACGGCCTGCAGTATGAATGCATCGGCTGCGCCGCCTGCGTCGACGCCTGCAACACCGTGATGGACAAGATCAAGCAGCCACGCGGCCTGATCCGCTACAGCACCGAGATGGCGATGGAGAAGGGCTACGACTCGGCGCAGATCCGCAAGCGCACCCTGCGTCCACGCGTGCTGATTTACACCTCGATCCTGGGCCTGATCGTCGCCGCGGTCTGTCTGACGCTGTATGTGCGCACGCCGCTCAAGGTGGACGTGATCCGCGACCGCGGCTCCATGGGCCGCGAGGTGGAAGACGGCATGATCGAAAACGTCTACCGCCTGCAGGTGATGAATACCACCGAGCAGGCGCACACCTTCCGCATCAAGGTTTCGGGCATGGATACCCTGACCCTGACCACGGCCGAGGAAGTGACGCTGCAGGCGACCGAAACGCGCGCCGTGCCGATCCGTATGCGCGCCGCCCATGGCGCCGGCGTCAAAGGCTCGAACAAGATCCAGGTGGAAGTGACGGCCGTGGATGATCCGAGCCTGCACGTGAGGGAAAACGCGGTCTTTATCGTGCCGCGCCGATAAGTGGTACGCCAATAAGCAGTAGAATGCAGGAATGAAGGAGCAGAAAGTGAGCAATGCAATGAGCCTGAATGCGCCGCAGGGCGCGAACCTCCCCTGGTACCGCCACCGCTGGCCATGGCTGCTGATGCTCGGCCCCTTCATCGTCATCATGGGTGGCCTGTACCTGGGCTACCTGGCATTCTCCCAGCCCGATGCGCTAGTGGTGGGCGACTACTACAAGAAGGGCAAGGCCATCAACCAGGACTTGCGGCGCGACCAGGCCGCGACGGCGCTGGGCGTGGCGGTCGGCCTGCGCTACGACGCGGCACGCGGCGTCCTGACCGGCAAGCTGGAACTGCCGGCCGGCCACCAGGAACGCAGCGTGCAGATCCATCTGGCGCACGCCACCCAGCCGGCAAAAGACGTGGTGCTGACAGTGGCGCCGGACGCCGACGGCGTGTTCGGCACGCCCCTGGCCCTGCTGGAACGCAGCCGCTGGCAGGTGCTGGTGGAAGGCGAGAAGCGCGACTGGCGCCTGGAAGGCGTCTGGCAATGGCCGGCGCAGCACGAGATTGAAATCCGCGCCGACGCGCCAGCGCCGGCCAAATAAGCCGCTTCAGGCGGCAAAGCAAAAGCCCGGCATTGCCGGGCTTTGTTTTTTGCAGCGCGCCAAGCCGCGCGCGGACCTCAGTGGCAGACGTCGGTGCCGGCGGTGATCGCTTTCAGCTTGATCGGATCGAGCACTTCGATCTCGCGGTTGCTGACGCGGATCAGGCCCTCCTTCTTGAACTTGGCCAGCAGGCGGCTGATGCTCTCGATGGTCAGACCCAGGTAGTTGCCGATTTCCTCGCGCGACATGCGCAGCTGGAAGGCGGTCGAGGAATAGCCGCGCGCCTCGTAGCGCGACGCCAGGTTGACCAGGAAGGCGGCGAAGCGCTGGGTCGCCTGCATATTGCCGAGCAGGAGCATCACGCTCTGTTCGCGCGTGATTTCCTGGCTCATCATGCGGTGGAAGTGGCGCAGCAGGGTCGGCATATCGCGCAGCAGCTGCTCCAGGCTGGAGAACGGGATCTCGCAGACTTCGCTGTCTTCCAGCGCTTCGGCGCTGCAGTGGTGGCGGTCGGCGCTGATGGCGTCCATGCCCAGCAGTTCGCCCGCCATCTGGAAGCCGGTCACCTGCTCCGAACCGTTGGCATTGATCTGGTAGGTCTTGAAATGGCCCAGACGGATCGCATACAGGTTGGTGAAGGGATCGCCGATGCGGAACAGGGTGCCGCCGCGCGGCACCCTGCGGCGGCGGCCGATGATCTGGTCCAGTTTGTCCATATCACCCATGTCCAGGCCCATCGGCAGGCATAGCTGGTGCATGCTGCAGGTGGCGCACTTGGCCCGCAGGTTTTCGACGGTCATGCCTGGCATGGCTAGGATTTGATGCTCTTGTGTCATGATGTGATTGCAGTAGCGCAACTGGGCGTAGCTGCCAGTTTACTGCATCGTGAGACAACGCGCCGCGAATGATATGAAAGCTGGAGTCAGATGATCAACTATTCCCTCTCGGAAACATGCATTTTGCAAGTTTTCAAGGGGCGGCAGCGGCCGGCGCGGGTCGCGGCGGCGACGTTTTTTTGTTAGGCTACGGCCCATCTTGTCCTGAACCCCACGCCAGTCCCATGCCCAAGAAAAACCCACCTACCCTGGCCCAGCACCTGTGCTACAAGCTGTATTCGACGTCGCTGAAGATGACGCAGCTCTACAAGCCCCTGCTGAGCGCGCTGAACCTGACCTATCCCCAGTATCTGGTGATGGTGCTGCTGTGGGAAGAGGAAGGCCTGGGCATCAAGGATCTGGCCCAGCGCCTGCAGCAGGATTCCGGCTCGGTCACGCCGCTGGTCAAGCGCCTGGAAGCCGAAGGCTATCTGTTGCGCGAACGCGACCCGCGCGACGAGCGCAACCGCGTGCTGACCCTGACCGCGGCCGGCCGCGCCCTGCGCGCCCAGGGCGTGGACGTGGCGCAAGCCATCGTCGACGGCTGCGGCATCAGCCTGGACGAAGCGCTGGCCCTGATGAGCGGCCTGGACCAGCTGAGCGCCAATCTCGACGCGCGCGGCAAAGCCTGACCCCCCTTTGCTGGCAGGACCAGTGTCAATTTTCAAAAAACAACTTGCGCGCTAACGATTAATACACTACATTTACGTCATGCTTAGCGCACTAAGCAATAGCGATCAACCAAAACTGAAAGGACGCATCATGAACCGCTCTCTCCGTACCGCCCTGTTCGCCTCCACCCTGCTGGCCGGCGCCAGCCTGATCCCGGCCCAGGCCGCCGCCAGCGACACCACCGTGGTGCTGGTGCACGGCGCCTTCGCCGACGGCTCCAGCTGGCAGAAAGTGATTCCCCTGCTGCAAGCCAAGGGCGTGAACGTGGTCGCGGTGCAGAATCCCTTGAGTTCGCTGGCCGACGATGCGGCCGTCACCCGCCGCATCATCGCGGCGCAAAGCGGCAAGGTGGTGCTGGCGGGCCATTCCTGGGGTGGCGCCGTGATCAGCGAGGCCGGCACCAGCGACAAGGTGAAGGCGCTGGTGTATGTGGCCGCCTTTGCGCCCCAGGTGGGCGAGGCGGTGGGCGCGCTGGGCAAGGAATATGGTCCCTCGGTGGGCGTGGCCAGCTTGCAGGCCGATAGCGCCGGCTATCTGAGCTTGCCGGCCGCGTCGGTGGCCGCCAATTTCGCCCAGGATGTGAGTGCGGCCGAGCAGCGCCTGATCGCCGCCACCCAGGGACCGATCCATAGCAAGGCATTCGGCGAGCCGCTCAGCGCTGCCGCCTGGACCAGCAAGCCAAGCTACTACATCGTGGCAAGCAAGGACCGCATGATCCAGCCCGCCCTGCAGCAGGACTTTGCCAAGCGCATGCAGGCGAAAGTGACGACCCTGTCCAGCAGCCATGTCCCGATGCTGTCGCAGCCCAGGCAGGTGGCGCAAGTGATCCTGGCCGCCGTGCAGCAGCCGTAATCACGCCAGCGCCAGCGCTGCCAGCGACGGCCGCCATGCGCGGCCGTCGCCACGTGTGGCGCGCCAGCCTTGCCAAGCCCGGCCTTTGATAGGAGAATTTCCAAGCGCTCCCTGCACAAAGGCCTGTATGAAACCCCTCGGTATCAAAGTCAAGGTCGCCCTCGCAACGAGTATCACGTCGATAGTTATTATCGCGCTGGTATCCGCCTTGCAGATTCAGCGCATGAAGCAAGACTTCACGCGCGTGCTGTTCGCCCAACAGGATGCCCTGATCCGGCATACGGCCGAAGAACTCGACGCCAAGCTGCAGCTGCTGCTCGACATCATCACAGAATCGGCGCGCATGCAGCCAGCCGCCATTGCCGACGACGCGGCGGCGCTGCGCGCTTATTATGGCGGCCGGGCGATGCTGACCCTATTCGACGACATCATCATCGTCGGCCCCGATGGCACTGTCGTGGCCGATCTGCCGCGCAAGCCAGGCCGCAGCGGCGTGAATGTCGCCGACCGCGCTTACTTCCGGCAAGTGATGGCCACGCGCAAACCGCTCATCAGCGACCCGGTGCTGGGCCGCATCAACGGCAAGCCGGTGATGCAGGTGGTGGCTCCCGTCTTCGATGCCAACGGCGAGATCCGCTGTCTGCTGCTGGGCACCCAGCAGCTGTATCAAAACAATATGCTGGGCAATCTGCGCACGGCCAAGGTGGGCAAGACCGGCTTCTATTTCGCGCTGACGCGCGGCGCGAACCCGGTGTATGTGCTGCATCCCGATCCGGCGCGCATGCTGCAGCCCCGGCCGGCAAACGCCAACCCCGCCACGACCCAGGCCCTGAACGAGGGCTTGGAAGGCACGGTGATCAGCACCGGCTCCAGCCAGCTGCAAGCGCTGAACAGCTATCAGGCGCTGAAGACGGTGGACTGGGTGCTGGGCGCCTCGCTGCCGGTGGATGAAGCGTTCGCGCCGTTCGAGGGCGCGCTCTACCGCCTGGGCGCCATCACCCTGGTGGCGGCACTGGGCGCGGCGGCGATCCTGAGCTGGCTCACGCTGCGCCTGATGGCGCCCGTGGGCCGGCTGCGCGACGCCATCATGGCCTTGCGCTCCGAGCCTTCGCGCTTTACGCCGATTCCGCTCAGTCACCAGGATGAAATCGGCGAGCTGACCCAGGCCTTCAACGACCTGATGCACGAGCGCCTGCAGGCCGATGCACGCCTGGAGCATGAGCGCGACCGCGCCGAAGCGGCCAACCGCGCCAAGAGCGATTTTGTGGCGAATATGAGCCATGAAATCCGCACGCCGATGAATGCGGTACTGGGCATGGTCTACCTGCTGGGCAATACGCCGCTCACGCCGCAGCAGCGCAAATACCTGTCGATGGTGAAGACGGCCGGCCATTCGCTGATGGGCATCCTCAACGATGTGCTGGACTTCTCCAAGATCGAGGCGCGCCGCATGGAGCTGGCGCCGGTGGAATTTGATCTGGACGAGGCCATGGGCACGCTGGCGACGACGATGACGATGAACGCCAGCGAAAAGGAACTGGAGCTGGCGGTGGTGGTGGAGCCGGACGTGCCCAAGCTGCTGTGCGGCGACGCGCTGCGCCTGCAGCAGATCCTGGTCAACCTGGCCGGCAATGCGATCAAGTTCACCGAGCAGGGCGAGGTGGTGGTCAGCGTGCGGCGCAGCGAAGAGCAGCCGCAGGCAGAGGACCAGGTGCGCCTGCGCTTCGACGTGCGCGATACCGGCATCGGCATCAGCGAGGAAAGGCAGGCGCAGTTGTTTACCGCCTTCTCGCAGGGCGACGAAAGCATTACCCGGCGCTTTGGCGGCACCGGCCTGGGACTGGCGATCACCAAGAGCCTGATCGAATTGATGGGCGGCGAAATCTTCCTGCGCAGCGCGGCGGGCCGGGGCAGCCATTTCTGGTTCGAGCTGGCCTTCTACGTGCTGTCCAACCGCACCGAAGAAACGCGCCGCCCTTCCATCGGCCCGCTGCGCGTGCTGGTGGCCGACGACAACCGCACCAGCCGCGAAATGGTGAGCCGCCTGATCACCGCTTGGGGCTGGGAGGCCGACGAAGTCGATTGCGGCGAGGCGGCGATCCGTCAGTACCAGGCCGCCCTGCAGGCGCCGCGCTCCTACGACGTGGTGATGGCCGACTGGCATATGCCGGGCATGGATGGCCTGGCCACAGCCAAGGCGATCCGCATGCAGGCCGGCACACGCAGCCAACCCATCGTGGTGATGGTGAATGCCTTCGCACGCGACCAGCTGGAGGATATTTCGGATACGCCCGAGGCGGACGTGGTGCTGGTCAAGCCGATCACCAGTTCCAGCCTGTTCGAAGCCCTGCACCAGGCGGTGGTGGCGAAACACGGCGGCGATGAACGCAGCGCGCAGAACGGCGCGCGCAACCGCCTGGTGGGCGTGCACTTCCTGCTGGTGGAAGACAATCTGCTGAACCAGGCGGTGGCGCGCGGCATCCTGGAGCACGCGGGCGCCACGCTGGACGTGGTGGGCGACGGCCAACAGGCGGTCGATGTGCTGCGTACGGAGTCGGACAATTACGACGTGGTGCTGATGGATATGCAGATGCCGGTGCTGGACGGCTTCACGGCAACGGAAATCATCCGCCGCGAATTGCGCCTGGAGCTGCCAGTGATCGCCATGACGGCGGGCGTGCTGGCCTCGGAGCGCGACCGCTGCATGCGGGCCGGAATCAGCGACTTTATCGCCAAGCCCGTGGTGGTGGAAGAAATGATGGCCGTGATCGCGCGCCATCTGCCCGAGCGCCGCCGCCTGCCGCGCGCCGGCGACGGCAGCGGCGCGGGCGGCACAGTGCTGACGCCGGCCTCTCCCCTGCCCCTGGCCACCGCCGCCGCCCAGGCAACAGCGCAGCCGGCGGTAGCCACGGCCGGGCAAACAGCGGCCCAGGCGCCGGCTGCGGACGCTGCGCCGGCCGATGCGGCAACCGAACAGGTCTTCAGCATGGACAGCCTGATGCGCGTCATGGGCAAGGATCCCAAGGGCCGCGCAGTGATGTTCAAGATGGTGCGCGGCGCGCTGAACGGCGGCATGCAGCCGGCCGACGATGCCGACCGCGCCCTGCGCGAGGGACGCGCCGCCGATGCGGCGCGCATCTTCCATGGCCTGCGCGGCGCGGTCGGCACGCTGGGCGCCAAGCGCCTGATCCGCGCCACGCTGGAGGCGGAAACGGCGATCGGCGCCGGCGCATTGGATGAGCTGCCGGCCGCCTTCGCTGCCGTGCGGCGCGAGCTGCAGCAGGTGCTGGAGTGCGGCCGCAGCTGGCTGCAGCGCGAGGAAGGGTGCGCCATGGAAGGCACGGCAGCCATCGGCGCGGCCCTGCCCCAGGATAGCCGTGCCACGATAGGCAACTAAGATCCCGGTCGGCACGGGAAAGCCGTGCCAACCTTGTTTTACAACGAAAACATAATTCCCTAAGGCAATTTCTCGCCCTACCGTAAGCCATCTCCTATAATCAGCACACGCTTGGATTAGGCCTACAACCTTGATTTCAATGGTTTTTTTCTTGCTTTCAAATTAATAGCAGTTCAATAACAAGAACAAAACCGAGGACACAACAATGCGCAAACGCCTTGCTTCCAGCCTGTGGAAATGGCTGATCTCGGCCCTGGCCCTGAGTTCGGCCTTACTTCTGGTATTTGAACTGAGCGCCGGCATCCCAGCCCTGCTGGTCGATAACCGCCAGGGCAGCCTGGGCGCACGCCTGAACGACCAGCTGGGCGAAAGCGAGGAGGCGCAGTCCAGCCACTATCTGACCATCCTGGAACTGGCGCCCGATTCCCCGCTGCGGGCGGCCGGCGCCCTGCCCGGCGACAAGCTCAAATTCGACCGGCCAATAGACCGCTGGCGCAAGTTCCTGGTGGGCGAACCGGTCGGCCTGACCCTGTACCGCGGCGACAGCGAGCGCCATCTGCGGCTGGCGGCGCAAGCCGCGCGGCCCAGCTTTGCCGAACAATTCGATTACTGGGGACGCTTCCTGGTAGGCGCGACCTCCATCCTGTTCAGCCTTCTGATCGGTTTCCAGCGTGCCGAGGTACGCTGCTACCGCTATCTGGCAGCCGTCTTCGCGGCATTGAGCCTGATGTACTTCTTCACCTTCAGCTACTCGCCGCCCAGCTTCTTCTACCGCTTCAGCAAGGCCGCCAACCTCACCACCTATCCGCTGGTGTGGTACTGGTGCGTGTGCTTCGCCCTGCTCTACCAGCCCTATGCGCAGCAAGGCTTGCGGCGCTGGCTGACGCGCAGCCGGCCCGTGTATGGCACGCTGGCTTTCGGCACCGCCGCCTATTCCTGCTGGTTCGCGCTGGGCCATGAGGCGCCGCTGTTGTGGCTCATGATCTTCCTCTCGATTATCGGCGGCCTGGGACTGACCATCGCCAGCCTGTACCAAGGCTGGCATGCTACGCATGGCGAGATACGGCAGCGCCATGTCTGGCTGATGGCCTCCTTCCTGACCGGCGCCGTACCGGGCATGCTGGCCTTCATTCCGGCGCTGGACGCGAGCTACAACGGCATGCGCATCACGGCCTTCGCCGCCGTCAGCGGCCAGCTGCTGATGTATCTGGGCCTGGCCTATGCGGTGCTGCGCGTGCGCGTCTTCAGCTTCGACTTCGCGGTGCACCGCATGCTGGTCTACACCGTGCTGTCCATCCTGCTGCTGGCGCTGGTGGGCTGCATGGAATGGCTGGCCAAGACGCTGCTGAAGGGCGGCGGGCCGCAGCACAGCATGGCCTTGTTCACGGCCACGGTGCTGGTCGGCTACCTGCTGCTGCACCAGTTGCACCGGCATATCGAACGCTGGGTGCGGCGCATCTTCTTCAGCCAGTGGCATGCCAAGGAAAACCAGCTGCGCCACTACGTGGAGGAAGCGGAGCACATCACGGCCATGGACGCGCTGCTGGCCTCCTGCCGCGCGGCGGTGGACAACTTCACCGGCCAGGCCGGCTGCGCCATCTACCTGCGCCAGGCCACGGGCGAATACACGCTGGCCACCAGCACCCTGCCCGGTGTGCCCTTGGCCGTGGCCGAAAGCGACGCCATGTTGCCCGCCCTGCGCGCCGAGATGGATGCGCTGCTGTTCAAGCAGGTCGGCACGGCCATGCGTGGCGAGATCGCCCTGCCCATGGGCCATCGCGGCGCGCTGAATGGCTTTATCGTGGTGGGTGCCAGGGCCGACGGCCTGGCCTACCGTCCCGACGAATGCGAAGTCCTGCACTACACCGCCCATCAGATCGGGCTGGACCTGCATGCGCTGCGGGTGGCAGCACTGGAAAGCGAACTGCGGCAGATGGAAGGCAAGGCGGCCGGGCAGGGCGCGACGCTGGCGGCACTGGCCGAGCGCGGACGGCAGGCCCGCTCCCTGCTCTGAAAAGGCGATTTTATCCATGCGCTGAATGCATGGATGACCGCTGCCGGGTTTACGCATACAATGCGGACTTTACCGCCAGCCGGAAAGCACCATGCGCCATCCTCTGATCGCCCTGCCGCCGCTCGATGCGCTGCGCGGCTTTGTCGCCGCCGCGCGCCGCCTCAGCATCACGCAGGCAGCCGAGGATTTATGCCTGACCCAGTCGGCGGTCAGCCGCCAGATCCAGACGCTGGAAGAACGCCTCGGCACCCAGCTTTTCACGCGCAGCAACCGCAGCATCACACTGACCATGGCGGGCGAACAGCTGTTCCGTCTCTGCTCGCCGTGGATGGACAAGCTGGCCGAGCTGAGCGACTCGCTGCGCGAGGAAATCCGTCCGCGCACGGTGACGATATCGGCCAGCATCGGCGTGGCCTCGCTCTGGATTCTGCCGCGCCTGGGCGCCTTCCAGGCCGCCCATCCCGACATCGACGTCAGGCTGGCGGCCAACAACCGCGTCGAAGACCTGGCGCAGGAAGACATCGACCTGGCCATCCGCTACAGCGCCGCCGCCCAGGCCGGCCCCAATGCGCAGCACCTGTTCGACGAACAGATCGTGCCGGTTGCCAGTCCCGCCGTCGCCCAGCGCGTACTGGCCCACCCGCGCGGCCTGCTGAGCGAAGTGCTGCTCGACCTGGAAAGGAATAGCCGGCCCTGGCTGCGCTGGTCCTACTGGCTGGAACGCAAGGCGCCCGGCCTGCGCGCCAAAGGCTTCCTCTACTTCCACCAATACGACCAGATCATCCAGGCCGCGCTGGAAGGGCACGGCGTCGCGCTCGGCCGGCTGCCGCTGATCCAGAACATGCTCAAGGATGGGCGCCTGCAGGCGCTGGCCTCCGTCCCCCAGGGCGTACCCGACTACGCCTACTGGCTGCTGCAAGCCGTCCCCGAACCGCGCGAAGAAGTGCGCCACTTCCGCGACTGGCTCCTCCACAGTTTGCGCTAAATCAAACAATGTCCACCCTGGTGTCAGGCACCGCAGTAGGACATTCTTTGATCTAGATCAGTAAATGTCCGACCCTCGTGCCTGACACCAGGGTGGACATTTTTTGCGGTAGATCAAACGGGTTCGAGGCGCAGCTCGAAGGTGACGGGGGCGTCGCGGGTGAGGCTGCTGAGGTGGTGCAGGCCATGCTTGCTCAGCAGGGCGGCCTGACCGGCTTGCAGGATGTGATCTTCGCAGTCGGCGCCAACGATCCACAGGATGCCGGCGACGCAGCGCACGCGCAGGGCGCCGTCCAGCGCCAGCCGGGCGCTTTCGCGTGGACGCAGCCCCAGCGCCATGCCGGGGGTGCTTTTTCCTTGCTGGCTTTCCTGCGCCATTTCGAGCGTCAGGCGGCCGCCGACTTCCAGTTGCGCGCGCGGCCAGTGTCGCAGCATCGCGGCTATCTTCATGACATCCTCTTCTGCTTTTTCGATGTTCCCATTCTGCTGCGGCCGGCGCATCCGTTCAAGCGTTTTCGGCTCATGCTATCCATGCGTGCTGCGCATGGATAGCATGCGAAATCACCGCTCGCGCCGACGCCTGTAATTCCTATACTGGGGCATGCTTTATTGCTCTTTGGGAGTCGCTTGTGAAGATATTGAAATCGCCTTTGGCCGCCGTGATCTGCGGTGGGATCATCATCGGTCTGGCGCTGGGGATGCGCCATGTGCAGGGCCTGTTCATGCTGCCGATGACCGGTGCGCGGGGCTGGAGCCGGGAACAGTTTGCGCTCGCTCTCGCCCTGCAAAACCTGGTCTGGGGTCTGGCCCAGCCGTTTACGGGCATGCTGGCCGACCGTTTCGGTTCGCTGCGCGTGCTGCTGGCGGGCTGCCTGCTGTATGCGCTGGGGCTGTATTTGATGGCGTATTCACGCAGCAGCACGGAATTGGCGCTGAGCGGCGGCTTGCTGATCGGGCTGGCGCTGTCGGGGACGACCTTCGGTACGGTGTATGGCGCCTTGAGCCGCATCATCGCGCCGCAAAAGCGCGGCTGGGCGCTGGGACTGGCCGGGGCCGCAGGCGGGGTAGGGCAGTTTTTGATGGTGCCGGGGGCGCAGGGGCTGATCGATAGCCTGGGCTGGATGGGCGCTTTGCTGGCCATTGCGGTGCTGCTGGCAATGGCTACACCGCTGGCGGCGGGCTTGAACGATGGCAGCGCGCTGGCTGCGGCGCAGCAGAAGGGGCAGCGCATGGGGCAGGCGATACGCGAGGCGCTGTCGCATCGCGGTTTCTGGCTTCTGAATCTGGGCTTTCTGGCCTGCGGCTTCCAGCTGGCTTTTATCGCCAGCCATTTCCCGGCGTATTTGCTGGATAAGGGCTTCAACGCACATACCGGCGTGGCGGCGCTGGCCATCGTGGCGCTGGCGAATGTGGGTGGGACGTATCTGTGCGGCTTGCTGGGGAATAGCTACCGGCGCAAGCATCTGCTGGCGTATCTGTATCTGCTGCGTTCCGCAGCCATGCTGCTGTTCTTCGTGCTGCCGCTGAGCCATGCCAGCGTCTATGCGTTTGCTTTCCTCATGGGCGCTCTGTGGCTGGGGACCGTGCCGCTGACGAATGGGCTGGTGTCACAGGTATTCGGCGTGCAGTATATTTCGACGCTGTTTGGCCTGGTCTTCGTGGGCCACCAGATCGGCAGCTTCCTCGGCGTGTGGCTGGGCGGCGTGGTGTTCGAGGCGACGCGTTCCTATGACGCGGTGTGGATCGGCGCCATCGTGCTGGGACTGGTGGCGGCGGCGCTGCATTGGCCTATCGATGACCGCGCCGTGGCGCGCGTGCAGCCGGCATGAAGGCGCGCATTGCGCTGCTGTGTTTTATCGGCCTGCTGTGCGCCTTGTGCGGCTGGGCGGTGCTGGCCATGCTGCGGCCGGAGAATGTGCTCTCCATCGCAAATCTGCTGACGCTGTGCTAGAGCGGGAAGCAGGCGCGGTACTGGTCGCAGTTCAGGCATTTGGGCGGACGCAGTTCGGGAATGCCTTGCGCCGCGCCCAGTTCCAGGTACAGGAAGCGCTTCCATTTCAGGTCGCGCGTATTGCGCTGGAAGAGGGGGCCAAAATAGTGGCTGAGCAGGGCCGAGACTTCCTGCCGTCCGTTCAGCCCCAGATCCTGCCACAGATGGCGGCCGCCAAGGCTGGCGGCGGCGACGGCGCGCGCGGCCCAGGCGGCGTGGCGCTCATCCAAGGCAGCCGAGCGGTTTGCCAGCAGCAGGGCGCTGAGATCCTTGAACACAACAGGCGTGCTGTCGGCGATGAGCCGGTATTTGGCTGCAGACACGGCGCCGGGCCATGGATGAGGATCATCCTTGGCCGGCGGTGGCAGGCAATCGGCCACCATGACCGCCAGTTCCGCCTGCGGCAGGCCCAGGGTGCGGGCAAACGGCGGCAGCTCGCCTTGGGCGGCGTGGCGCAGCACGCCCGCAACGGCAGCTGCCATCAAGACAGCAGGATCGCGCAGCGCAGGCGTGGCCGGCGATCCGCCCGCCACGCCTGCGGGCAGGCTATCGCCATGGCTGGTGGGTACGCTCATTCCGTGATGCGGCGCACTTCGATCGATTGCAGCCATTTCACGTGGCGCGGACCGGTACGCGTGTCCTGGCTGGAGACCATGGCGATGCGGCCTTCATCGTCGCCCAGCAGCTTGCCATCCTTCTCGAAAAAGACCAGCACGCCGTCGCCCAGCTTGGAATTGAACAGCTCATTCCACGAGAAGACGGCTTTGTAGCCATCGCTGGCGGTGGCGATGATGACCAGCTTCTTGAAGTCGTTATGCTCGCGCGACACCAGTTCGGCCTTGTTCAGGATATCGCGCAGCAGCACGCCTTTAAAATTTTCCAGCTTGCCCATATTCGCGCCGGACTGGCAGATCAGCGGCATTTCGCCGACCTGCTGCGGCGGGAATTTGCGCAGATCGTCCACTTTCAGCGTGAGCGCGTGCTGCACGGCGCCAGTGACGCTGACGCGCTCCGTCACGTATTTGGAGGGATCGGCCGGTTTGTGCTCGGCCATGGCCGATGCGGGCAGCAGCAGCAGGCCGGAGGCGGCGAAGGCGAGGGCATAGCTGCGGATGGTCTGGATCATGTTTTCTCCTTCGGTCAGTATTGGTAGCGGATATTGGCAAACCAGTTGCGGCCAGCACTGGGGAAGCCATCGGCCAGAGCGTAGTTGCGGTCGGCCACGTTGTTGACGCCGGCCTCCAGCGCCAGCTGGCGCGTGAGGCGGTAGTTCGCTTTCAGATTGGCAGTGGTGAAGCCGGACAGCTCCAGCGTGTTGTTGGCCCAGCGTCCGCTATTGTTTTCAATGAAGGCGATCAGCTCCAGCTGGTCCATGGGACGCAGCAGGGCGTGCGCCGTGAGTTTGCGGCGCGGGATATCGGTCAGCTTCACGGCCGGCGCGCTGACGTTTTTCAGCTCCGTGTAGGTGAAGTTGGCGCCGTATTCCAGCCACGAGGCGTATTGGCCGCTGACGCCCAGTTCCAGTCCAGACAGGTGCACCTTGCCGATATTGCGCATCTGCGATTTATTGCCCACCACATTGGCCTGGCTCTGGATCTTGTCGCTCACATCGCTGTAGAACAGCGCGGCTTCGGCCTTGGCGCCGTTCCATGCGCGGCCCTGGTAGCCGATCTCGTAGTTGAGCGCTTCTTCGGCCTGGAGATTCGGGTTTTCGATGAAGGTGCCCAGGCGCTGGGAATAGCGGTCCTTCAGCGTCGGCAGGCGGGTTTTCTTGGCGGCGGTGGCATACAGGCGGCCGATGCCGCTCCAGTCGTAATACAGGCCCGCCTGCACATTGTTGGCGCTCTTGCGGCCGGGGACCGAGTAGGGGTTGCCCAGGCTGTAGACGGTCTTGGCGCGCTGCTCGTGGCGGCCGGCGCCCAGCGCCAGCATGAACGATGGCGAGAGCTGGATATTGTCTTCCACCGCGTAGGACAGGAATTCGTCCTTGAAGTTGGAGTTCAAGGTGCTGTTGGCGTCCGTCTCGCGGTGGTCGTCGGATTTGAAGTGGGCCACCAGGCGCAGGCTGTGCGCGTCCCAGCGCGAGGATTCCAGGGTGATGGAACCGCCGTTGGTCTTGTCCTTGTAGATGCTGCGGCCGGTGCCGACGCTGCCCGAGCCGGAAGGCTTGAGCGTGGTGTAGCTGCCGTTGGTGTAGCTGTCCACCTCATTGCCGTAGCGGTCGTGGTACAGGCGCACTTGCAGCAGCTCGCTGCGGCCCAGCGCCGTATTCGAGATGAAGTACAGGCTTTCCTTGTCCCAGTACGGCCATTTCCAGTAGCGCGCGGCCGTTGGGTCGGTCGATGGCGGCTGGCCCTTCTTGCCATCCTGCTTGTAGTAGCTGACGGCGTATTCGTCGCTGGCGTTGGGCATGAAGCCGACTTTGAGCGAGACCTTGCTGTCCTTGCGGTAGGCGTTATTGCGGTCGCCGCCATCCTCGGTGGCTGTGGGGCGGAAGTCGGAGGACAGCGGGAAGCTGTCGCTGCGCAGCCAGGACACGCCGGCCTGCAGATACCAGCGCCCCTGGCGCGTGCCGACGTTGGCCGAAGCCTGGCGCTCGCTGCCTTCGGCAAAGCCGATGCTGGCATCGCCTTCCAGCGCCTTGGTGGGCTTGCGCGAGATCAGGTTGATGGCGCCGCCCATGGTATTGGCGCCGTAGGCGACGGAGCTGAAGCCTTTCGCCACCTGGATCGCCGCCAGGTCGGCGGTGCTGAAGCGGTTGAAGTCGACATAGCCGTCATACGGCACGTAGACGGGAATGCCGTCGATGAAGAGCGGCACCTGGCGCGCATCGAAGCCGCGCACGGAGATGGTCTTCTCATTGCGCGAGTTGTTGGAGAGCGTGACGCCGGACAGCAGGTTCAGTGCATCGCCCACATTGTCGCGGTTAAAGCGCTGCATTTCCTGGCGGGTGACCACGGACGCGACCTGGTCTTCGCCCACTTCGCCGGCCTGCGGGCGCTTGCCCATGATGGTGACGGTGCCCAGTTCGAAAACGGTGCCGTCCTCGCCGTGCGCCCATGCCGGGCTGGAACCGAATGCCGCCAGGATGGCGGCGGCCAGAATGCCTTGTCCTGCTTTGCGCAGTTGCGGCTGCTTGCCACGCTTATTCACTTCGTACTCCCTTATCGCTATAGCCTGACGTATATAACGCCTGCCGAAAAAATGGCCGCCCAATGCGGCCGACAGCGCAATATACATGACTATATAGCGTTTTTGTCGGTGAAATTTGATATGGCTTATGCTTGCGGAAAATATATCCGCGCCGCGCCAGGCCGCATCAAGCCTGGGTTTTGACCACTTCGCGGGCAGTGTCGATAAAGGCCTTGGCGGCCGGCGAGGCTTGGCGCAGGTCGCGCAGAGCCAGGCCGACGCGGCGCCGCACGGCAGGCCGGAAAGGGCGCAGCGCCACTTGCGGATAGGCGCGCTCCATATCCTTGGGCAGGGCCAGTTCCGGCATCACGGTGACGCCGTCGCCGCTGCCGACCATGCCCAGAATGGTCATGATCTGCGAAATGCGGTAGCGCACCTTGGGGCTGACGCCATGCGCGGCAAAAACCGGCTGCATCAGGGACGCGCATCCGGCTTCGCCCAGGATATACGGCACATCGGCCAGATCGTTGACAGTGATAGCGCGCCGTTCGGCCAGCGCGTGGCCGGCGGGCAGCAGGGCCACCAATTGGTCCTCCACCAGCGGCACGGTGTCGAAGCGTTCGTCGGGCAGCACGACGAAGCCGATATCGACGCGGCGGTCCAGCAGCCATTGCAGCACATCGTGGTCGCCGCCCTCGTCGATCTGCACCTCGATGCCGGGATAGCGCTTGTGGAACACCGCCAGGATCGCCGGCATCAGCTTGAGCGAGGCGGTGGGGCCGAAGGAACCGATGCGCAGCAAACCTTGATTCAGGCCACGCGCAGCGGCCACTTCCTGGCGCATGGCTTCGGCCAGGCCGAGGATTTCGCGCGCCCGCGCCAGCAGGCGCTGGCCCACTTCCGTCACCTCGGCCGTCGCCTGCTGGCGCAGGATCAGCGGCGCGCCCAGTTCCTGCTCCAGCGACTTGATGGCGTGCGAGACGGCGGACTGGCTGATCCCCAGGCGCATGGCGGCGGCGGTGAAGCCTTGCAGCTCGGCGACCAGGGCGAAAATCTCCAGCTGGGTGAAGGTCATGATGAGTAATCGCTCATTTTGAGATGAATGTGGATAAGTATTAATGTATGCACATTCCAACTCTCGCGCAAGGCAAGATCATGACTACCGCTTCCGCCCAATGTCCGGCCGCCGGCCCGGCTGCCTGCCCGGCCACCAGCGCCATGCCCACCGCGCCCAAGGCGCAGGCCGTGCCAGCCAAGGCCGCCGTGCCGGTGGCGGTGTACGCCAAGCTGGTGGCCTGCACCTTCCTGTGGGGAGGCACCTTTATCGCGGGCCGCATCGCTTCGGCGGCGCTGCCGGTGACAGTGGCCGCCACCGTGCGTTTCGCCATCGCCGCCGTGCTGCTCCTGCTGGTGGCCTGGCGGCTGGAGGGCGGCCTGCCGCGCCTGAGCCGCGCGCAAGTACTGGCCACGGCCTTGCTGGGCCTGAGCGGCATCTTCCTCTACAACCTGTGCTTTTTCGGCGCGATGACGCATATTCCTGCGGGGCGCGCGGCCCTCTTCATCGCCCTCAATCCCATCGTCACTGCGCTGGCCGCCGCCGTGGTGCTGCGCGAACGGCTGACGGCGCTGCGCTGGGGCGGCATCGGGCTGGCCTTCCTCGGCGCGGCCATCGTCATCACGCGCGGCGATCCGCTGGGCGCCCTGCACGACATCAGCCAGTCGCTGGGCGTGGGCGAGCTGCTGATGCTGGGCGCGATCAGCTGCTGGGCCGCCTATACGCTGATCGGCAAGGCGGCGCTGAAAGGCCTGTCGCCGATTGCCGCCACCACCTACGCGGCGCTGTGGGGTCTGTTCTTCCTGACCATCTCCTCGGCCAGGCAGCTGGGCGTCATCGAGTGGACGGCGGTGGGCTGGCAGGTCTGGGCCTCGCTGTTCTATCTGGGTGCGTTCGGCACCGTGTTCGGCTTTATCTGGTGGTACGAGGGCGTGAAGGCGATCGGCGCTTCGCGCGCCGCCGTCTTCAATAATCTGGTGCCGGTGTTCGGCGTGTCGCTGGCGGCGCTGGTGCTGGGCGAGCCGGTGCTGGCCTCGATGGTGGCGGGCGGCGTGCTGGTGGCGGCCGGAGTGACGCTGACGAATATGGTCAGCCCTCCAGCCCCTCCAACAAAGTAGTCAGGGCCGCTTCGAAGGCGTTGTCGCCGACTTTTTCCGGCAGCAGCAGGCCGTCGATGGAGAGCAGGGTGAAACCGTGCACCTGCGCCCAGCAGGCGGCCGCCTGGCCCTGCACGGGGCGCTGGCGCAGCACGCCCTGCTGCTGGCCGCGTTCCAGGATGGCGAGCAGCAGGCCGAAGGTGGCCATCGGGATTTCGCTCAGATACAGATCGTGGATCTTGCCCGCATCGGCGCTGAACATCAGGCGGTAGAGCGCGGGATTGGCGACGCCAAAGCGCACATAGGCTTCGGCCATGGCGAAGAAAACGCGCCGCACCTCATTCTGCGGCGCGCTCTCGATGGCGGCAGCCAGTTCCTGGCGCATCTGGGCGAAGCCGAGCAGCGCCAGCTCGGTCAGCAGGGCGCCCTTGTCGGGGAAATGCTTGTAGGGCGCGGCATGGCTGACGCCAGCGCGGCGCGCGACTTCGCGCAGCGTGAACTGCCAGCCGCGCTCCTCGCGCAGCATGTCCAGCGCCGTTTCGATGATCACGCGCTTCAAGTCGCCGTGGTGGTAGGGCCGTTCCTTTTCCTGCATGGCTATGTCCGGGTAAAAACGCAGTATAGCGGAGCTCCACGGTTCATAAAAATATTGTTGACAGTGCCTACATTGAAGCGTAGCCTGCATTCACAAGTTACCACTGTCTACATTTCAAGACGCTATGAACTCTCCTCATGCCAATCCCGCCAGCGTGCACCCCAATTTCCTGCTGGCGCGCCAGCGCAGCGCCTTCCTGCACGAGGGCGCGCCCACGCTGGCCCAGCGCCGCGCCGACCTGCGCCGGCTGAAGGCGGTGATCCTGGCGCGGCGGAGCGAGATCGAACAGGCGCTGAAGGCCGACTTCGGCCACCGCTCCACGCATGAGACGACGATCATGGAGCTGGTCCCGCTGGTGCACGGCATTAACTACCTGCTGCGCAATCTGCGGCGCTGGATGCGGCCGCAAAAGCGCCAGGTGCCGCTGCACTTCCAGCCGGCTAGCGCGCGCATCGAATACCAGCCGCTGGGCGTGATCGGCATCATGGTGCCGTGGAACTATCCGATGTCGCTGGCCCTGATGCCGCTGGCCACCGCCATCGCCGCCGGCAACCGCGCCATGATCAAGCCATCCGAATACACGCCGGCCACCACGCGCCTGCTGCAGGCCATGATGGCGGAACTGTTCGCGCCGGAACAGGTGGCGGTAGTGACGGGCGACGCCAGCGTGGGCGAGGCGTTTTCCGGCCTGGCGTTCGACCACCTGGTCTTTACCGGCAGCACGGCGGTGGGCAAGGCGGTGATGCGCGCGGCCAGCGAGCATCTGGTGCCGGTGACGCTGGAGCTGGGCGGCAAATCGCCCGCCATCGTGGAACGCGGCCATGACCTGGAGCGCGCCGCCGGCAGCATCGCCTACGGCAAGCTGGCGAACGCGGGGCAGACCTGCATCGCGCCCGATTATGTGCTGGTGCACGAGGCGGAGGTGGACGGCTTTGTACAGGCGTATGACCAGGCGGTGCGCACACTGTATCCGGAAGGGCCGTCCAGCGTGAACTACACCTCCATCGTCAATGAGCGCCATTACGGCCGCATCTGCGCGCTGCTGGACGATGCCCGCGCCCACGGCGCGCGCGTGAGCGAGGTGGGCGCGCAGCCGGACGATGCGCGCCAGCGTCCGCACACGCTGGCGCCGACGCTGGTGCTGGGCGCGAGCAATGAGATGCGCATCATGCAGGACGAGATTTTCGGCCCGGTGCTGCCGGTGATTACCTACCGCACGCTGGACGAGGCAATTGCCCATATCAACGCCCATCCGCGTCCGCTGGCCCTGTATTACTTCGGCTTCGACCGCGCCAGCCAGCGCCAGGTGCTGGACCGTACCACCTCGGGCAATGTGACGCTCAATGACACCTTGCTGCACTTCGCCCAGGACGACCTGCCTTTTGGCGGCGTCGGGCCGAGCGGCATCGGCGCCTACCACGGCATCGAGGGCTTCCGCGCGCTCAGCCATGCAAAGGGGATTTTCCAGCAGAGCAGGATCAATTTCAGCGGCCTGCTGCGGCCGCCATTCGGCCAACTGGCGCAATTAATCGTAAAGTTCTTGCTGAGATGAGGAAAAGAAGCGCGAGTGTTAATTATATATAGTTAAAATTATATAATAAGCATGACTTTCCACCACCATGAAGGATTCTCATGCAGAAATTACCACTTCGCACGCTTTTGAGTGCGTCGCTCTTGACCGCCTTTATTCCATCCATAACCGCCGCCGCCTTGCCGTCTCCGGTCAAAACCGTACATCCGCGCATACTGGCAACTCAGGCAGATTTTGACCGGGTAAAGGCCATGCTGCCGCCCGCCAATCCATCCATTCTGCCCCAGGATGGCGGAGTGCTGGAGTTCGAAATATCCGCTGGCGACTATACGCCGGATGGAAATGAAAACTTCGAGCGCGCAATTTTTGGCACCTATGGAACGCAGGAAGCAAGTTTGCATATTCGGCATATCTCCAATGGAGAGACAAAGGATGTGGCTCCTATTCAAGTCAGCCTGCAAAATGCAAAAAAAAATGTCGCAGCGATTATTCTCTCTATAGAGAAAAGAAAGCCGACAAAAATCAAACTGGAATGGGATTCCAACAAACGCATCGCCTCGCTCACGATTGGCGATGGCGAAGCAAAAAAAATCTGGAACGACTCCGACAAAAAGGGACTTGAATGGCGCCCGCAGAACAGTCCGCTGGACTTTACCGGCCGGGCCGCCGACGTGTTCGGTAACGTCAATGTCAAAGATCTTGCTGGCAACAAGCTCTTCAGCCAAGACATAACTGTTCATCTGGCAAAAAATACCTTGCTTCAATCTGCACAGACAAGGGTGAACGAGTTGAGTAATTGCCCAGTTTCGCCCGGTAAGAAAAACACCTGCAATGTCGTGGATGCATCACGTTCAGATATCACGGCTAACGGGCGCATCGTCGCCATGGCCTATAAGCTCACGGCCGAGCCCAAGTATCTGGAAGCGGCGAAAACGCTTGCCAAGCGCATGATCGACACGCCGGTTGCCGATGGCGGCGAATATTCCATGGGTGCGCGCGTGGGCGTCATGGCCGTATTTTATGATTGGCTGTATCCGGAGCTGGCGCTGACCTATCCCGGCAGCAATGTCAGCTATAGGGACAAACTGGCCGAAAAAATCAAGGAAACGATCAAATCGCACAGCCTGCGCGTCATGATTTGCGGGTACCAGCAATTCACCGCCGATAAATACGCCTGCGCAGCGGAACCGGTATATACCAACTGGCAGCGTGGCAGTACCGGCAATTCGATAGCGAACACTTACTTAGGCGGCCATAGCTATAGTGCCGTCAGCGAAATTGCGATGGGCCTGCTGGCCATTGCGGGGGAAACCGCGGATGACGTTACGCCTTTGCTCGAGGTGGCGTATGAACACTACCGGCAGGGCTTTTTCGGCGCCCGCGAGTATGTCATGCTCGACGGTGGCCACCATATGGGCTTCGCCTATGGCATGAGCGGCGAAAGCGCCGATCGCATTTCCATGTGGCGCAAAGCACTGGAGCCGGCCCAGGAAACCATTTTCCCGGCTGAATGGATGGCAAAAGCCATCTATCCCTACATTTACGCCTTGCGTCCAGATGGCAGTTATCCTGCGCGCGGTGATGATTTCCTGGCTCGGCCCGGCGATATCCAGATTGGCGATATGGCTCTCTGGGCAGCAAATGAAAAGGGGGATAAGGTAGCCCAAGGTTTTTATTGGAATTCTGTTCTGCCGGCCCAACCAAACCGCAGCACCCTGATTGCGCGTAATCTCTATTATCCTCAGCCAGCACGAGAAGCGTCGCATCTGGAGGAGCTGCCAAAATCCCGCCATTTCCGCGTGGCCGGTGAAGTGCTGATGCGTGATCGATGGGATGCCGATACCACCTTATTGGAATTTAAATCTTCCAACTTCATGAGCGAGAATCACCAGCACCTCGACCAGAATAGTTTCTCGCTGTACTACAAGGCGCCGCTGCTGCTGGATTCCGGGCGCTATGACGAGTACGGAACGGCCCACTGGAACAATTACTACACCCGTACTATCGCGCATAACAGCATCCTTGTTTACGACAAGGATGAGTCTTTCTATATGGGTGATGCGCCAACGCCGCAAAAACCCAGCCTCTTCATCAACGACGGCGGACAATGGTATAAAAATCCCCGCATCACCTATCCCACGGTGGAAGAAGCCAAGCCGAATGGGCCGAACTATGTTGACGGCATCAGCAATTTCGAGGATGGCGAAAATTACAGCTATGTAAAAGCCAATGCCAGCAAGGCCTATTCCGCCAGCAAGATGGACCAGAATACCGGCTTCCTGCGCAGCGTGCTGTATTTGCGCAAACCCGGCCTGTGGCATAAGCCGATTACTGTGATCTTCGACAGTGTCACCACCGAGAAGCTGCTGCCTGCCATCTCCTTGCTGCACACAGCGACCGACCCTGTCGCTCCAGGGCAACCTACCAAGCTGGGCGGTGGTCGTTATCAGCTCAATTTTGGCAGCCTGAACAAGCAAATTCTCACGGTCGGCAATAAGGAGGGGCTGGCACAGGTCCAGGTGGTGCTGCCGGAACAAGCCGATATCGTGAAAGTCGGCGGCTATAACAGCGGCGATACCTGCGTTCAGATGGACATCGACGGCCGGGTGGTGAAAGCCCTGGATCAGACCAATCTGCCGTCAGGATTCAATGCAAGCGACTGCCGCTTTACTTCGCGCGACCTGGCCGGGAATTATGTGAACTTCCCGCACTGGGTCAATGTGAACTCCAGCCAGGACACGGGCGCCTGGCGCCTTGAGATCAAAGCCGGGCAAGCGCCGAAAGAGCGGGCGCCTCAATACTTCCTCAACGTAATCAGCGTTGCGGACAATATTGGCACCCCTGCCGTTCCAACAGTAACCCGCTTGTCGAACTCGATACAAGGCAATGCCGAAGTGCTGCGGATCGAGTCGAATACGATTCTGGCCTTTAACCGCGGCACCCTGCCGGCAACAGCCATTGCCTGGACGATTGCCGACCAAACTGTGGAAGATGCGCGCCAAGCCAGCGTTCTGGCCGTCGGCATGAAGTCAAATTCCAAGTACGCCTTGCTGACGACCACGGAAGGCGGGAAAACCAAGGTAGAACTGCGGGAAGCGGCCGATGGCAGCTATTTCAGTTCGAGCGAAGGTGTGGTGAACATCGGCTTCTAAGCCGGCATCAAGGGCGAAACACCAGCTTCAGGTGTTTCGCCGGCTGCGCCATCGTCACCCTGGCGCCATGCTGCACCACATTGCCCGATGAGGCGGCGGCATCGAGCGTCCAGCCGGCAGGCACTTCAAAGGCCAGCTGGCTGAAGGGCGCGGGGGCGGAGATATCGGCGACGATGTTTCCGCCTTCGCGCGCCACATCCACTGCCACCGCATCGCGCGCCTGCCACCAGGCGCCGAACGTGCGCAGGTTGCCGATCCAGGCATCCATTTTCTTTGCTGCCGGCAGCAGCGCTTCCAGAAACGCCAGTTTATCGTCGAACACGTCGGGGTGGATCAGGACCACGCACATGCCACCGTATGCGGCCAGCCTTTGCAGGATGGTTTGCGCGGCGGGCAGGCGGCCCGTCATGGGCCGCTCGCGCTCATCCTCGATGGTGATGGGGAATTCGTAGATGGGCGTTTCGGCCTTGTTCTCGCGGTTGTAGTTCAGGCGGAAGGGCAGATGGGTAGCGGCGGTGCCGCTGGCAACCGAGGAGCTGTAACGGTAGCCGGTGGCGTCCAGCGCCTGCGGCAGGCCGAAGGGATATTCCAGATGGCCGGGACGAAAACTGAGCACGCGCAGCTCAGGCACCTGGCTTTCGAGCAGGAAGCGGCTGATGCGCAGCTCGCCCAGGATGCTGGCGTCGCGCGTGTCGGTGCGGCTTTTGACGAAGGGGGCGTAGTCCGGATAGCGTTCCTTGCCGTCACCCATGGGAACGGTGGAGAACACGCGCGAGTGGGCCACCGAATGGCTGGCGATTTCCATGCCTTCTCCATGCAGCTTGCGCGCAATGGCGACGCCTTCCTGGTTGTAGAAAATATCGTCGTTCCAGTCACGCACATACTTGGTCTGGATGAAGTAGGTGGCGCTGATGCCGCTCTGCTTTTCCACCTCGGCATAGCGCTGCGCATTGACGATGGATTTGCCGTAATCGATATCGTGGGTGACGATGAGGGACAGCGGCTTGCCGTCGGGGACGGTGGACAGCGTCACGGCCAGCGGCTCAGCCTTGCGGTACAGCGCCAGCAAGGTGCGCAGCACCGTGTCGACGGCGGGCCGGTAGACGTTGATATAGGCGCCATCGACTTCCTGCCGACCGTTGTAGATCTTGGCCAGATAAGCGCCGAAATCGAGGCCGATGGCGAGTGTGCGTCCCATGCCGAAGTCGCGGCCGACGATGGCGGCGCGGCCGTCGTCGTAACGCGCCAGCACCTTGCCGCTGCTGGCTTCAAAAGCGTAAGTCGCCATGCCGGTTTCCTTACCGGCCAGGGGAATGAGGCGTTCCTCCTCCTGCTGCAGCCCCCAGGCGCGCGCTTGCTCCGCTTCGATGCTCAGGGTCTTGTGCGCGCGGAAGCCGGCCGCCCCGCTGATGCCGAAAGCGTCGTTCATGCCGCCGCCCAGCACCTGGAAGCCAAGCAGGGTGCCACCCTTGCGCGGAAACGCGTCCAGCGCCTGCAAGGCATCCGCGCTCAAGACCTTGCCGGAGATGGTGGGATAGACCAGCACCAGCTTATGCGCAAGCGCGGCCTGGTAATCGCGCGTGAGCACAAAGGGAATGCCGATGGTGCGCAAGCCGTGGGCCAGTCCCAGCCAGTCGGACTCCGGATCAGTAACGAGGATGGCGAGACGGCTCTTGCCGCCTTTGCTGAAATCCTCCAGCTGCGCGTTGCGCGGCGGGCGCAGGCTGTCGGTCTGCGCGGGACCGCTCAGGCCGGGAAAGTGGTAAACCGTTTTCCCGCCACCGAGAAACCACACGGCAGCGGCAATCAACAAGAGCAACAGCAGCACGACAGCCAAGCGCGAACGTTTCATGAACCCGCCTTTGCCTTAAGAGCATTGATGTGCTGCCATCATAGCCTGAGCTGCCGGGGCAGAGAAGACACGTCAAATACTTGCATACAGCAAGCATTGAACGGTCTATTCTCCTTGCAATTTTCTATAATTCGCAGATTATTTAATCATTAGAGTCCTAAAGATGCTGACAACAATGTCGACCGAAATTATTGATCACGCGACTTTGACAGCGTTGGCCGAAGCCGGCATTGTCGAAAGTGCATATGTAATTGGACATGCCGGCGGATGGGGCATTCTTGTGAAGGATGGCAGCGCCAAGCGCATGCTGGCGGCACAGCGCGGCCAGCCGGCACGCGTCTTCCGCGAACTCGAGACGCTGGTGGCATATCTGAAAGAACTTGGTATTCAGCGCTTTGAAGTAGATGCAGCGCACTACACACCAGAGAATCCTGCAGCCGCTGCCTCATATACCAAGTGGCTGAAAGCCGAGGTGCAGGAGGCAATTGATGATTCCAGTCCAACCCTCGATCACGACGAGGCAATGCAGCAGATACGCGCTGCCATTAAACAGCCTTGAGAGTGGCGCGTGCATGCCATTCATTGGAAGCGGCAGGCCATTAACGATCTGATTAAGATCGGTCAGTACATTGCCAGGGAAAGTCCTGCGAATGCGGCCAAAATGGTCGATCTCATCGAAGGCAAAATTTCTCCTCTCGCCACACATCCCCGCCTAGGCCATATTGGCCGCAAACGAGGAACATATGAGCTGGTTGCGCATGAAAGCTATGCGTAATCTACCGCCTAATCAAAGACAAGGTTGAAATCCTGCGCATAAAACACACAGCGCAGCAATGGCCATCTGGTGGAAAATAGCATCTGATATGCTTACTTCGCTGCTGCCGGCATGACGCCGGAGCCATCCTCCTCGCTGTGCTCCACATTGGCGAAGTAAATGGCCAGGTCGTCGGCGGGACGGAAGTTTTTCAGGCGCACTTGCAGGGTTTGGGCGTCGATCCTTTTGAAATCGCCGGGGAAGCATAGGCTGACCAGTTCCACCGGACTGCGCTTGACGATGTTCAGGGTGAAGTCTTCGATGCCGCGCTTCCAGGTGTTGCCGGTCTTGAGGATGTAGGAGACAGCGCGGGCGTTGGGGAAACCGCCCTCCGTGCGCGCCGCTATTTTCTCGTGGGCTTTGAAGAAGGCTTGGTCGGCGCAGTAGCGCTGTGCGAAGTCGTCGGCGGTCGTCGATGCGCCGGTGCCGGCGGAAACGAAGGGACGGTATTCATGGTGCACGCGCAGCACTTTGCGGGCGGGGAATTTCTGCCGCCAGATGTAGTTCACCCGCACCGACCAGCGCGAGCCGATTTCGCCATCGGCCAGCTCGCCGATCAGCCCAAGCTCCATCAGCTGCTGCCGCTGCCGGGCACTCAGCTCCGGTACTTTTGCACCGTCCTTGAAAGCGGCACTGAAAGCGATCTGCGCATCGCTCAAGCCGGCTTTCTTCAGCTGGGTCGTGACGTCGCGCTCATCGAGCGTGGCCTGCACGCGGGTGATGAAGCCGACTGGCCGGCCATCCACATAGATTGAAAAGCCGCTGGGCTGGCCGTAGTAGGTATTGCCCATCTGGATCGCCACCGGATATTCAGGCAACGGGAAGATAATGGTTTCCTCCACATCGCGCGGCGATTCGTTCACAAACTCGTAGTCCACGCTGATCAGATCATGACTGACGTTGAGTACTTCCTTCTTCATGGCGATGGCGTCGGTCTTGCGGAAGACAATACCGCCGGTACTGACGGCGCCGATGCCATCGTTGGCAAAGGCGAAGGAGGGAAGGAGCAGGGCGGCAAAAATTAATTTCATGGCTAAGAACAAAAACGGATTTTTGCTAACTTAGCACAATTGCAGAAACTCTCACAGCCGCTACATCCTGGGCAGCCACATGCCCATGGCCGCTACGGTCACGCCCACGGCGGTGGCGGCACTCGATGCAAACAGCACAGCAGCCATGGCGAAGCGGGCCGCCGCGTTGCCGCGCTCACGGCAGCGCAGATAAAGCTCCAGCACGGCCAGCGGCAACAGGTACTGGGCATAGGCCAGAAAACTCAGGAAAGGGCCGCTGAAGGTCTTGGGATCGAAACCGGCAGGGCCGCCATTCAGCGCCAGCCAGAACATCAGCCCAATACGGAAGAACCAGACGCCGCTGACGCATAAAAACAGCCGCAGCGCCCAGCGCCGGTGTGCAGCAAAACTGCGTGCCAGGGCGGTGCGCAGAGCCATGCCGCTGCACAGCAGGATCAGCGCGGCATTCAGGCTGGTGCCGATGTGCTGGACCGTGTCGCCCACCGCGCCGCGAAACCACAGCATATACAGACCGCTCAAACTGCCCACCACGGCGCCCGTGAGATAGACGCGTCCATTCCAGCGGTGGAAAGTGGGAGCCAGGGTGCGCAAGCGGGGAATCAGCTGCAGCGCACCGCCCAGCATGGTGACGGCGGCCAGCAGCAGATGCGCGCCGATCGCCAGATTGCCGGCGCGGTCGCCAGCCACATAACCGTGGCTCATGACCTGATTCCAGGCCTGCAGATCGCCGCGCACCGCCGCGCCGCCATACAGGGCGACGATATAGGCCACGAAGATCAGCTGGCCCGTCAGCGCGAGCAGAAACCACAGCGTCGCGGCCGCGTTCAGCGTAGCCTTTGCCCGCGAGGTGCCGCGCGCCGCGCGCATTGGCTGGGAGTAGAAGGGGGTAGAGCTTGCTGATATCAGGTCTGGCATGGCGCTGTCTCCTGGTTGGTTGGACATGGGCCAGAGTAGCCAGCCAGGCGCGCTGCTGGTGCGCAAACGCGGAATCCATGCGACCGGCGACGGTTTTAGGGGCTTGAACGACGGTTGGCTTACGGTTATTGTGGCGCGATGAGTCCCGCGCCTTCCGCCGTCCGTTCGTCCCGCAGCGCCCTGCCTACCCTGCGGCAGACGGCGATCGTCACGGCAGCCACCTTGCTGCTGTCATGGCTGCTGCATGCGCTCACCAGCACGCCCTTTGCCACGGTATTTTCCCGCGTGGGCTTTGTGGGCGGCTGCCTGCTGATGGCCTATTCGGCGGCCGGCAAGTGGCATCCGCGCTGGCTGGCGCCAGGAGCGGCCCGGCTGTTCGCCATTGTGCTGATGGCGCCCCTGGCCTCGCTGGGTACGGCGGTGCTGAGCCAGGGCGGCAATGTGCTGGCCTATCTGCACAAGACCGAAACGCTGATCGGCCACATTCTGATGGTGATTCTGGCGCTGGTCTTTGGCCTGCTGTTCTCCCTGCTGGCGATGCGCAATGAGCGCAGGGCGAACGAACGTGCCGACCGGCTGCAGGCGGAGCTGGAAAGGAATACGCTGGAACGCGAACTGCTCGATGCGCGCATGCGCCTGCTGCAGGCCCAGATCGAGCCGCATTTCCTGTTCAATACCCTGGCGAATGTGGAAGCGCTGGTCGCCGCAGGCTCCAGCAATGCGGGACCGGTGCTGCGCCACCTGATCGCCTATCTGCGCGCCGCCATGCCGCGCCTGGGCGATGCCGACGCCACGCTGGAAACGGAATTGCAACTGGTGCGCAATTACCTGGAGCTGATGCGTTTGCGCATGCCGGACCGTCTGCAATTTACCGTGGCCGAACTGCCCGCGCTGGCCCAGCTTCGCTTTCCTGCCATGGCTTTGCTGACGCTGGTGGAAAACGCGGTCCGTCACGGCATCGATCCCAGCGTGGACGGCGGCCGTATCGAAGTGGGCGGCCAGCGCGATCCTGCGGACGGCAAGGTGCTCTTATGGGTAAGCGACAGCGGCATGGGCATGTCCGAAACGGCGCAGCCGGGGACGGGCTTGAGCAATCTGCGCACCCGCCTGCAAGCGTTTTACGGCGGCGACGCACATATCGAACTGCACGAGCAAGCGCCGCGCGGCCTGCGCGTGGAACTGCACTTTTATCCGGAACCGAAGCCATGACGCCAATCTCCGCCCTCATCGCCGATGACGAGCCGCTGCTGCGCGAGCGCCTGCGCAGCCATCTGGCGCAGCTATGGCCGGAACTGCACCTGACCGGCGATGCCCGCAATGGCGCCGAGGCACTGGAACTGTTCGAACAATTCCAGCCGCAGATCGTGTTCCTCGATATTCATATGCCGGGATTGAACGGCATTGAAACGGCCAAGGCGCTGGCGCGCCGCGCGCACCTGGTCTTCGTTACTGCTTACGAGCAGTATGCGCTACAGGCATTCGAGCAAGGCGCCATCGACTATCTCGTCAAGCCTATCGATGCGGAACGCCTTGCCGATACGGTGCAGCGTTTGCAGCGCCAGCTGACGGCACCGTTCCAGGCCAACCAGGCGTTGGATGCGGCGCTGGACCTGCTGGCGGGAAGGCTGGAACAGCGCATCCCGCCGCGGCGCTGGCTGCAATGGATCAAGGCATCGGTCGGCAATAGCGTGCGGCTGATACCGGTCGAGCAGATCAGCTTTCTGCGCGCCGAGGAAAAATATACCCTGGTGGCGTGGGATGAAGGCGAAGCGCTGATACGCAAGAGCATCCGCGAACTGGCGGAGGAACTCGATCCCGAGCGCTTCGTGCAAATTCATCGTTCCGCCATCGTGAACCTCGGCTATGTGACTGAAGTCGTGCGCGGCGTGAACGAAACCGCCGAACTGCATCTGCGCGGACGCAAGGAGGTCTTGCCGGTCAGCCGCAGCTACCTGCATCACTTCCGGCAGATGTGACGCCAGGAGCCGCTTAGCGTGGCACGGAGTAGTTCACCGGAATGAAGGTATAGCCTTTGCCGCTGGCCTTCAGGTGGCCCAGTGCCGGGAAGGGGAGGTGCGCGGCGCCGATCAGATAGCCGTCCTTGGCGGCCGCCGCAAATGCGGCTTTGCGCTCAGCTATGGCGGCCTTGCCTTCGCTGTCAAAAGCCATGCCGACGGAGGGGTTCTCGAACTGCACCGCGGCGACGTGGATCAAGTCGCCCAGCAGCACCAGCTTTTCGCCCTTGCTCTCGACAATGTAGCTGATGTGGCCTGGCGTATGGCCGGCGCTGGCATAGGACTTGATACCGGGGGTCAGCTCACCGTTCTGCGTGATCGGTTGGAACTTGTTGGCGCCGATATACGGGGCCATGGAGCTCATCGCGCCCTGGAAGAAGCCCTTCGTGTCCGCTGGCGCCTTGTCCATATTCGCCTGGCTCAGCCAATAGTCGGCATCGGCCTTGCCGGCGCGGACCACGGCGTTGGGGAAGGCCGCCTCTTTGCCGGCGGCCAGCCCGCCCACGTGGTCGAAGTGCATATGGGTGATGTAGATTTCATCGACCTGCTCCGGCTGGTAGCCGGCCGCTTTCAGATTGCCGGCCAGCTTGCCCAGCGTGGGGCCGAACAGGCTGGCGGCGCCGGTGTCGATCAGAACCAGCTTGCTGCCGGTATTGATCAGGAAACCGTTGAAGGAGGTCTCCAGCGGGCTTTTCGTGAACGCCTTGCGCAAGGCCTGGTTGTTCTTCGCGGCCGGCTGCTGCAGCAGCTTATCGACCGGCAGCTCGGTGGTTCCGTCACTCAGCACCGTCACCTCGAAATCACCCAGCATGGTGCGGTAGAAACCCGGCGCCTGGAACTTGGCCATCGGCGCGGCGGCCTGCGCCGGAGCGAAGGAAAATGCGGCTGCCACAGCGGCTGCCACGGCGATAGGCTGGGACAATTTGAACAGGGTATCGAACATTACGGTCTTCCTTATTTCGGGTTAAGTTTTTATTGCGGGGGATTCAGCGCGCGCGCGACGGCGGGCAGCCAAAGCGTTCGCGGAAGCGCGAAGCAAAACGGGAACTGGCCTGATATCCAGACGCCTCGGCAATCTGGGGAATGCTCCACGCTGTGGTTTGCAGCAGCGTCATGGCGTGGTGCATGCGGATATCCAGCAAAAGGGTTTCAAAGCGCAGATTCTCGCTGGCCAGCCGGCGCCGCAGCGTCGCTTCGCTCATCGCCAGTTCATGCGCCGCCATTGCCGCTGTCCAGCGGCGCTGTGGGACGGGACTGAGCAAGCCTTTCAGCCTGTCGCCGATCTGCAGTACAGAAGGGCGGGGGAAGATGCAACCCCGTTCCGCCAGCGCGAGCAGAAGTCCGATCAGCCTATGCCGCTGTTCGCGGTCGCTGACCTGGGCCGCCAACATCCCGCGCACGCAGTAGTCCAGCGTATCGGCCAGCTGGGTGTCGAGGTCGAGCCGGTGCGCGGAGCTGAGGGGCGAAGATAGCGCGGCTTCGCTTTCGTATTGTTGGTAGAACGCCAGGATTACTTCGGGCGGCAAGGCCAGGAAAGTGGAGCGGAAGACCCGCTCTTCCCCGCCGGGGGTTTTGCGGACGTCGGCGCGGGTGTGCTGGGCCACGGCAAGCAGCGTCAATGGCGTGTCCAGGAGCTGCTGCGTTGCGCCGATATCGAGCGTCAGTGTTCCCGAACGGACCAGCAAGAGCGTGGCGTCGAAAAACTGGAAACCGCACACGGCCTGCTCACGGCGCAGCAGGGGTTGCGCCATCATGCCTACGCCGTCGCGCACGGCGAGCGTGTCTGGCGGGAGCGGCAGCCGGGTGGCTCGCTTGGTCGGGGTGCGTGGGGGAAGGTAGAAATCCATGCCGAAATTATATTTCACGCATGTTTTTACAAACCTACCTATCCGATCAATAAACTACACAAAACCGATCAATTTGACTGGTTTAGTTCGAATATTCCCGCATCAAGCGATCCAGGAAAACAAACAGCTTCTGGTTCATGGCGGCATAGCTGTTGGCGCGCAATGCGGCCGGCTGCTGCACGTAGCGGCGTGCAGTCAGCGTTGCCAGCTCCGCTTCGGAAGCGGCAATGAGCAGTTCCACCACCTCGGGCGTGAACTCCATATGGCATTGGAAGCCGTAGACCAGATCGCGGTATGCGATGATCTGGCGCGGACAGCCATCGCTGGCGGCAATCACCGTCGCAGCCGGAGTCAGGCCGGGCATATCGCTATGCCAGTGTCCTGTTTCCAGGGTATCGCCGAAGTGGGCGAATTTGGCGTTGGCCTTGCCCGCCGCAGTGAGCGCGATAGGAAAATTACCAATCTCCTTTTCGGGACTAGGTTCGCTTGGCGCGCCCAAGGCGGCCCCTATCAGCTGGGCGCCGAGGCAGACGCCCACCACAGCCTTTCCGGCATCCGCGCATTTGACGATGAGCGCCTGTTCAGCGGCGGAGTCGAAATGCGGACACGCTTCCTTGCTAGTAGTTGGTGATTGCGGGCCACCCAGTACCACCAGCAGGTCAATCGCGTCCACCGTCTGCGGCAACGGGTCGCCGGCATAGACGCGCGAATAGCTTGCCGTGTAAGCGCGTGTCTTGATCCAGGCTTCATAAGCACCGGGCGCTTCGAAGGCTTCGTGAACCACAAAATGGATATGCATGACGGCTCCTTAAGCCTGTACGGCAGGCCAGTAATATGCGTCCGGCGTGGAGCGGGCGCCAAAGATGGCCTGGCCCACGCGCACCACCGTGGCGCCCTCCTCGATGGCGATCTCGTAGTCGCCGGACATGCCCATGGACAGTTCATCGAGGCCGATGCCATCCGGCGCCTCCTGGCGCAGACGGTCGCGCAGGCCGCGCAGCAGGGCGAAGCACTGGCGCACGCGCGAGGCTTCGGCCGACAGCACGGCCAGCGTCATGAAGCCGCGCACGCGCAGCGCGGAGAAGACGGGCAGGGCGCGCAGGAAGGCGCCCACTTCCTCGGGCGGCAAGCCATACTTGCTGGCCTCGCCCGAAGTATTCACCTGCACGAAAACATCCAGTGCCCGGCCTTCGGCCTGCAGGCGCCGGTCCAGTTCCTCGGCCAGGCGCAGGCTGTCCAGCGCCTGGAATTCGGTGGCGAAGCGCGCCACCAGCTTGGCCTTGTTCGTCTGCAAATGGCCGATCACAGACCACTGCACATCGGACAGGTCGGCCATCGCCTCCCACTTGCCATGCGCTTCCTGTACCTTGTTCTCGCCGAGCTGGCGGCAACCGGCGGCGTAGGCCAGGCGGATACGCGCTTCGTCCACGGTCTTGCTCACCGGGAGCAGGCGCACGCTGGACGGATCGCGCCCGGAGCGCCGGCAAGCTGCGGCAATACGCTCGTGGACAGCAGCGAGATTGCGCTGGAAATCAGCCACGGAGGCGGCTTGCGGCCAGCGTCCATGCTGGTCGTGCAAGGTCGGGGTTTCCAAAGGTATGCTGATGTTTTCCGCATTCATTGCATTCACCTCGATATCAGAAGGCCATGGTGTACAATTTGTCCTAGGCCAAATGCTATCACGTCCTAGATTATTATGGGTATTACAGGAAAAACCGCGGCAGACATATTCGACAGCATCCGCATGCTGACCCAGACGGGCGCCTTGACGGCCGGCCAGGAGCTGCCCACGGTGCGCGACCTGGCCGCCACGCTGGGCGTCAACCGCAATACGATCTCGATGGCCTACAAGCGCCTGGCGGCAGCCGGCATCGCAGTCACGCAAGGGCGCTTGGGCACGGTGATCCGCGCCCAGAGCGGCCCTGGCGAGCAGGAAGGCGTGCTGCCCGGTTCACCGCTGGCCGACCTGGGCAGCGGCAACCCGAATCCAGCCTGGCTGCCGGATATCGGCGCCGCCCTGGCCCGCAAGCCCTACCGCACGCGCCTGTATGGCGAGCCGCCGGTCGATCCTGAACTGGAAGCCGCGGCACGCCACTGGCTGTCCCGGGATTGCCCGGAGCAGCTGGAAATCAATCTGACGCACGGCTCGGTGGATGCGATCGAAAGGCTGCTGGCGGCGCACCTGGTGGCGGGCGATAAGGTAGCGGTGGAAGATCCCTGCTTCCTCAGCAGTGTGAATGCGCTGCGCGCCGCCGGACTGCAAACCGTGGGCGTGGCCGTCGATGCGCAGGGCATGCAGGCCGAGGCGCTGGAAGAGGCACTGGCGCAGGGCGCGCAAGCCGTCATCGTCACGCCACGCGCCCACAATCCAAGCGGCTGCAGTCTGAGTCCGGCGCGAGCGCGCAAGCTGCGCGCAGTGCTGGCAAGGTATCCGCATGTACTGGTCATCGCCGACGACCATTTTTCCCTGCTGTCGGTAATGGACTATCAGGATGTGATTCCGCCCACGGCCCGCCGCTGGGCGCTGATACGCTCCGTCTCCAAAATGTTCGGTCCCGACCTGCGCCTGGCCTTCGTGGCAAGCGATGCGCAGACCTCCCAGCGCCTGCGTCTACGCCTGGCTCCGGGCACGAACTGGGTCAGCCATCTTTTGCAGGATGCCGTTGCGGCCTGCCTTTCTTCGCCGGAGGTATCAGAACAAATCGCCCGCGCCAGGGATGGGTATGCACAGCATCGTGAAATCATGACACGGGCGCTGGCGCAGCAAGGCATCGCCGTGGCATCGCCTGCCGATGGCTTGAATCTCTGGCTGCCATTGCAGCAAAACTCCCAGCCGCTGATATTGGCATTGGCGCAGCGCGGATGGCTGGTGCGCGGCGGCGAATCCTTCGGTCTGCAAGCGCCTGCACACGGCTTGCGCATCACCATCTCCACGATCACCGAGGAAAAAGCGCAGGAGTTCGCGCGCGTTCTGCGCAAGCTGCTGGACCAGGGCTAGTTGCATGCTGTCGCGCCGTGGACTATGCTTACTTGTACAACTTATCGCACATCCTTCTAAATTGGCGCAACCATGAGAATCATCAATTTCTCCGATGCTCGCAGCAACCTGCGATCAGTGATCGATCAGGTGGTAGAGGACGCAGATGTAACGGTTATCTCACGGCGCGATGCGCCGGATGCGGTATTGATGTCCTTTGAGCACTACAGCAGTCTGATAGAAACCGTTCATTTATTAAGCTCACCAGCAAATGCCGCCCATCTGGCGAAGTCGATAGCCCAGGCCCGAGCCGGAAAAGCACAGCGCAGGAAACTCATCGAGCCGGCCGACGCAGAGTAGGCGGATGCGCAACTACACGTTCACGCTTGCCGCCTGGGACGACTATATTTACTGGCAAGGCCAGGATAAAAAGACCTTAAAACGCATCAATGAGCTGATCAAAGCCGCCGGTAGAACACCTTTCGAAGGTATCGGCAAACCTGAACCTTTGAAAGGCAACCTGAGCGGGCTTTGGTCACGCAGGATCGATGAGTGCAATCGGCTGGTATATGAAGTCACCGAACATGAATTGATCATCATCGCCTGCCGCTATCACTATGAATAAGTTTCCCGAGCAGAAGGCAGGACTTTGAGGCCGCCGAGCGCAGTTGCCTGGCTTAGCGCGGCCGGATAGCTGATCTGAGCATCCTCAAAACAGACGTCGATCACGCATAGCTCGCCGCTGGCGCGCAGGCGGTGGGCGCGGAAGTAGTGGGCGGCATGGGCGGCCAGGGGCACCGCATTGCTGGCCAGGGGTACGCCCCAGCGGGCGATCTGGAAGCCTTGCGCTTCGAGCCAGCAGACAAGCTTTTTAAGCAGCTCAATATCGTCCGGCACCAGCAGGTCGATGTCCGATGGCAGGCGCTCAAGCGCCTCGCCGTGCAGCCAGCGCGCGTAGCTGCCATATACCACGAAGTCAGGGAAGGTTGCCGCCAGCGCCCGCAGGCAGCTCAGCGATTGCTGCAGATCGATCGCGTGGGCCTGCTTGCGTGCGATCAGCGCGTATTCGTGGGCACGGTTGCTTTGCACCTGCAAGGCAGGCACCGGCTGCCTGGTGCGCTCGTACAGCAGGATGCGCTCGTCAACGAGGTCATAGCGTTCGGAGAGGATGCGCGCAACGTCCCAGGCCATCGGCACAAAGTGCTGGCCTATGCGCAAATTCTCGGCCATGACAATCACATAGCCGCCTTCGCGCACGACCGGCTTCAAGGCCTTGAATACCAGATAAATCTGTTCCAGGAATGCCGTGTAGGTGGTGGAGTTATACAACTGCGCTTCGCCCTCCTTGGGCCAGCGGCAGCCGAAGTAGGGGATATTCGTCAGCGCCAGATCGACGGGCGGCAGTCGGGCGGCGGCCTTGACGATATCGCCTGCCAATACGGTCTGGCGCGCGGCGCCGGCGCGGTTCATGCGCTCCTGTGCGATGCCGGCGCGCGCCGGCTCAAGCTCGACGCCAATGCCGCGCCGTCCTTCGAGATGGGCCGCCATCAGGGTCGTAGCAAAACCGCAGAAGGGATCGAGCAGCAGTCCGCCTTCAGGGCAGAACTGGCGGATGAAGGGACGCATCTGCTCGACCCAGCCGCAGTCGCGCGCGCCGAAGGGATCGCGCTCAGCCAGGTCTTGCGGCAGGCGGTGCCCGGCCTCCTGTTCTTGCAGCAGCAGCCAGCTATTGTTATCCAATCAGTGCCTCCTCTCGGGCGGACGAAAACAGAATATGCTGCCCGGGATTCCAACCGGCGCACAGATTGCCGTTGGCGTGGAATACCAGCTTGTACACATTGCCGGAGCCATGCTGGCGGTGCATGAGGGCATAGTCAGACGCTTCAAACGTGACGCGCATGCCCCGGTAGCGGCCAATCAGATTCCAGAAGTAATAGCCTTCGGTGACTTGCTCAAAGCCGAACTGAGTCGCAAATTCGGGCTGGTTCAGGCATTGCTCCAGCAGGCCCGCCATTGGAATGCGCGTGGCGGCGATGTAGCGCGAAGTCACGTTATCCCTATAGCTGTCGTCAAGCTGCGAAAACTCACGGAAAACGACCGCCTCCACGCCAAGACCACGCACCCAGTCGAGATAGTCCAGCACATCGCCGGCTGTGGCGACGCCGCCGGCCTGCACGATGCAAACCAGCTTCACCGGAATGCGGCCGCTCAACCGCTGCAGCATGGTGACAAAGCGTTCCTGCTGCCGCACCTCCACGCCGGGACGAAATCGCATAATGGATTGATTGATGTCTTCGAGATGGTGATGGCGCGACAGTTCGACCCAGTCCAGGCCGAATGCGGCAAGGCGCTCGATCAGCGCCGTGCCATGTACCGCATGCGCCAGCCCCGATCCATTGGTATACAGCACCCGGTCGTTGACCGGCGATGATTCGGCATGCCGCTGCAGCACGTCGAGCATCCGATGCATCCATTCAGGATCGTCCGTCGTTTCCAGCCCGGACAGGGAGTAGGAGATGGGCAGGCCTGCCAGCTCGCGCAGCGCGGCGCGCAAATGGTCGAAATAGGTGCTGCCGGGCCGTAATGAGCTGGACGGCTTCGCCGCGGCCTTCTCGATCAGGCTTTCCGAACAGAAGCGGCAGCGCGCCGAGCATGGCTTGGCCGAGGCATAGGGCGTGAACGTGACCGGCTGCGCAATCCGGTAGCGGCTCCCGCCAATGGTATGCGTGCGCCAGCGGCTTTCGTCCATTGCGGCAGGCGCGCGGTAGGCGACTGTCGGCACGGTTGCTGGCAGTTTTGCCAGCACCGGTGCCGCGACCAGCCGTGCGGCCAGCTCCCCGGTCAAACGCTGTATCGGAATGATGTCTCTATCGTGCATATTCAACCCTTGCTGCTAGTGCCATTAGTTCGGCTCATGGAAACAGTGTAGCCCACTTAGTTTAAAACGTAAACTAACTATGCTATAGTTCCCTTGCCGATGACAATGGAGCCGGATATGCAGCAAGTGATTTGTACCGTCGATGTGGTTCTGCTGACGCTGCAGGACAGCGCGCTGAAAGTGGCGCTGCTGAAGCGCGACCGCGAGCCATGCCAGGGCATGCAGGCGCTGCCTGGCGGCTTTATTCATCCGGATGCGGATGCCAGTACGCAGGATGCGGCGCTGCGCATGCTGGCGCAGAAGACGGCAATCCAGCCGCCGTATCTGGAGCAGCTGGCAACCTTCTCCGGCCCGGCACGCGACCCGCGCGGCTGGTCGATCTCGGTGGCGTATTACGCACTGGTGCCATTCGATGTGATCGGGCAGGCCGGCCATGCAGATGTGAAGCTGGCCAGCGTCGACAAGCTCCCCCGGCTGCCTTTCGACCACCGCGCCATCATCGGCACGGCGGTGCAGCGTCTGCGCGGCAAGAGCCAGTATTCTTCGCTGCCCTGCTATCTGGCGGGCGAGACATTCACGCTGCCGCAGCTGCAGCGGATTTACGAGGCGCTGATGGGCGAAGCGCTCAACAAGGTCAGCTTCCGCCGCAAGATGATGGAGATGGATATGCTGGAAGCGATCGCCGGCGAATTTTCCGCTGGCGGCGCGCACCGCCCCGCCCAGCTGTACCGCCTCAAGCCGGCGCTGCGCGATCGGCTGATGCTGATCGAGCGCGGCCTGTAATCCAATTCATCGCACGGCCTTCCCAACGCCGTCTTTTTCATGGTCCCCAACGCGCAGCAACTGAACGTAGCGACTAGCAAAGCAACCGCCGCGGTTATGCCTGCGCGGTCCTTGTCTTAAGCAACCGTAAAGCATACGTCAAAAAAAGTTTCTTGCGTCCGACGCACCTTTGATATTTATCAAGTGGGCTAGCAAATGCTTAGGTTAATGTCTAGCCAACTTTTGATTTTCATCAAGAATCCAATCTGAGCTTGAGCAGCGGCGCAACGGAAAGAGCCTGATGCGCCGCACGACTTGGCCGCCCCTGTAAAACTTGGCAGTAGCATCCCGCAACTTGGGAATGTAAAGTCACGCTGCCTTTTTTCAGGAAAGCAAGATCCCCGGACATTGACGACCAACGGCCCCTTCTCGCGCCGGTCCGGGAGAGGTAACGAGATGCGCATAGGTGAATTCGTAGACGACACTTTTTCTTGAGCCTCACCCGCTGCGCGCAAGTGGCGGGCCGTTGCCCGGAACAGAACAAGTGCCACCCAAATCGACCGTTCTTGATTAACGAAAAGGAATTCCGGATGACGAATTATTCTGACATTTGCATAGTGGGCGCTGGCATCGGTGGTCTGACTTGCGCAACCCAATTGATCAACGCCGCGGCCGGAAAAAATTTACGCATCCGCGTATTCGACCTGAATACGGCGGTGGGCGGCCGTATCCAGTCGCGCGAAATCGACGAAGAGGAAATCGCCGAACTCGGCGCCGCGCGCTACTCGCCGCAGCTGCATCCGAACTTCCAGCAGCTCATGCAGGAGAGCGGCCTGGCCCACGCCATCTATCCCTTCACCGAGGCGGTATTCCGTGAGCGCGAGCAGGAGCAGCTGAAGGAAACCTTGCTGAGCCTGAGCCCCATGGTGAAAGAACATCCTGATGATTCCTTCCTGGATTTCGTCAGCCACTACCTGGGCGCCGAGGAAGCCACCCGCATCATCAAGGCCACCGGCTATGACGCCTTGCTGTTGCCGATCGTGACGGCCGCCATGGCTTACGACATCATCAAGAAGCATCCGGAAACACAGAACTTTACCGAAAATGCCGCCAACCAGTGGCGCTATGCCACCGACGGCTACAGTGAGCTGCTGGGCCAGCTGCAACGCCAGGCCCAATCGGGCGGCGTGGAGTTCCAGCTGGAACACCGCTTGCTGTCAGTGAAAAAAGTCGGCGCCGAGTATGTGCTGTCCTTCAGCCATATGGGCGATACCCTGGTGCACCGCAGCCGCCATCTGATCATGGCCATCCCGCCCTCCGCCATGGCCGGCCTGGACCTGGATTTCCCCACCACGTGGAGCCCGTTCAAGTACGATTCCCTGCCCTTGTTCAAAGGCTTCCTGACATTCGACAAGTCGTGGTTCCAAGGGTTGGGCCTGACCGACAAAGTGCTGATGGCCAACAACCCTCTGCGGAAAATCTACTTCAAGAGCGACAAATACCTGGTGTTCTACACCGACAGCAAGAGCGCCACGTATTGGCGGGACAGTCTGGAGCAGGGTGAAGAGGTGTATCTGGAACGGGTGCGCAGCCACTTGGAAGAAGTCTTGCCGCTGAACGGGCAACCGCTGCCACCGATCAAGACGCATTTCTACAAGCACTGGCCGCACGGCGTCGAGTTTTACCTGGAGCCGGAAGCGGAACATCCGCCTGTCCTGCTGCACCCGGACGGCATCATCTCCTGCTCGGACGCCTACACCCAGCATTGCGGCTGGATGGAGGGCAGCCTGATCAGCGCGCGGCAAGCCACCCACCTGCTGCTGGAGCGGATCAGCGAGGCAGCGGAAGAACCCGGCACTAACGATAAGCTCGCCACCTCCTCGAACTGAGCGCCTATGAGTATTCTTGATTTTCCGCGCTTCCATTTCCGAGGCTTTGCCCGTGCCAATGTGCCGACTGCAAATCGCAATACCCACGGCCATATCGATATCGCCAGCAATACGGTATCGATCGCGGGCGCGCCTTTCGATCTGGAGCGGCCGCCGTCGGAGTTCCATGAACACCTGAAACAGCTTGCGCCGCGCTTCAATGCCGAGGGCAAGCCGGACCCGGAAGGCATTTTCAGCCAGGCGGCGGGCTACAACGCTTGCGGCAATAATCATTTTGCGTGGGAAAACGCCAAAATTACCGGCGTTCAGCTGCAGGCAGGCGCAGTCGATACCGAAGACAATCTGGTCGGCGCCAAGCTGGCCTTATGGGGGCATTACAACGACTATCTGCGCACGACCGTCAACCGTGCGCGCTGGGTCGATCAGAATCCCGCCGAGCCGGACAGCACGCTGATTTACGCCGGCCAGTTCACGCTAAGCGGCAAGCAGGCCACGGCAAATACGCCCAGCCTGTTCAGTGCCGACCTGCCGCAGGCGCATTCGGTGCGCCTGCTGGGCCACGGCCATATCACGGAACGCAGCGGGCATTTCCTGGACGATGAATTCGGCCGCTCGCGGGTGTTCCAGTTTTCCGTGGCCAAACAGGATGCGAATTTCCTCTTCAACCAGGAGGCGGCACTGCCGCACAGTCTGCGCGCCTTGCAGGAAGCACTGGCCGATGAGGATGTGCTGGGGCTGACGGTGCAGTATGCCTTGTTCAATATGTCGACGCCGCCGAAGCCCGATTCACAGGTGTTTTACGACTTGGCCGGCAGCATCGGGCTGTGGCGGCGCGACGAGCTGGCCACCTATCCGGCCGGCCGCCTGCTGCTGCCGCGCCAGAGCCGCCTGGGGCCGGTGCTGGTGCAGGTGCATGCCGACCGCGTTTCGCTGAATATGCCGACCGCCATTCCCTTCACCACGCGCGCGGCCAGCGCCGTGTCGGAACAGCATCCGACCCATGCTCTGGGCGGCAAGCAGGCGCTGGGCGACCTGCTGCTGCACGGCGCCGATGGCGCGCTGCTGGCGCGCATCCCGGAACAGCTGTACCTGGATTACTGGCGCCACCATGGCGTCATCGACGTGCCGCTGCAGCACGCCGAAGCGGCGTCCGGCGCGCTCAGCCTGAGCAGCGCGCAGGCGCAGTGGGACGAAACCGACTGGGTGCTGCAGTCCGACAGCAACCTGCTGTATCTGGAAGCGCCGAACCGGAAGAAGCAGCACGACTTCCCGCAGACCATCACGCTGCAAAGCCGTTTCCGCGGCGCGCTGGCGGCCCATCCGGCGCTGGCGGTGCAGGCGCAGGACGGCGAGATGCTGGCCCTGGAACTGGAGCCTTCCGCGCAAGGAAGCGGCTACGCCGAGCTGCGCATCACGGGCCGCCGTTCCGGCGCCACCCGCATCATGCTGGGCGAAGGCCGGGAGGCGCAGTACATCGGCGTGCGCGTGCTGCCCGATGACTGGCATCTGGACGAGGTGCCGGCCGAGCAGGTCGACTATGCCTTCCTCTACCGGCACGTGATGAGCTATTACGAGCTGATCTATCCCTTCATGTCGGACAAGGTGTTCAGCCTGGCGGACCAGTGCAAGTGCGAGACCTATTCGCGCCTGATGTGGCAGATGTGCGATCCGCAGAACCGCGACAAAAGCTATTACATGCCGAGCACGCGCGAGCTGTCGCTGCCGAAATCGCGCCTGTTCCTGAAATACCTGACCCAGGTCGAGGCCGCCGCCAAGACGGCGCAGCCGGAAGCGGGCACGGCCCACGTCATCCGCTGTAAAGGCGAGCTGGTCGAGGAATTGAAGAGGGCGATCGACCTGGAACTGTCGCTCATGCTGCAGTACCTGTATGCCGCATATTCGATTCCCAATTACGAGCAGGGGCTGCAACAGGTGAAAGCAGGGCGCTGGCTGCCGGCCGAGCTGGAACTGGCTTGCGGCGGCGAAGACCGGCGCCGCAACAGCGGTGCGCGCGGCGCCCTGCTGGAAATCGCCCATGAGGAGATGATCCACTACCTGCTGGTCAACAATGTGCTGATGGCGCTGGGCGAACCCTTCTATGCCGGCGTGCCCGTGCTGGGACAGGCGGCGCGGCAACGCTTCGGCCTGGACACGGAATTTGCCTTCGAACCGTTCTCCGAACATGTGCTGGCGCGCTTCGTGCGCTTCGAATGGCCCGACTATATTCCAACGCCGGGCAAGTCCATCGCCAGCTTCTATATCGCCATCCGCCAGGCGCTGACCGATCTGCCGGAGCTGTTCCCGGCCGGCGGCGGCAAGAGCGGCGGCGAGCACCACCTGTTCCTCAAGGAGCTGACCAACCGCGCCTATCCCGGCTACCAGCTGGAAGTGAGCGACCGCGACAGCGCGCTGTTCGCCATCGACTTCGTCACCGAACAGGGGGAGGGCGTGGCGGTCGACTCGCCGCATTTCGATTCCTCGCATTTCCAGCGCCTGCGCACCCTGGCCGGCCAGTTCGCGGCCTGCGCAAAACCGTTCGAACCAGCCATTCCGGCGCTGAAAAATCCGGTGCTGGAAGCGCGCGCGGATTGCAATGTCGTGACCGATCCCAGGACGCGTTCGCTGATGCAGCTGTATCAGGGCTGCAACGAGCTGACCTTCGCCCTGATGGCCCACCATTTCGCGCAGCAGCCGCTGGGCAGCCTGCGCCGTTCGCGCCTGATGAATGCCGCCATCGACATCATGACCGGCTTGCTGCGGCCCCTGTCGGCCGCGCTGATGAATATGCCGTCCGGCCTGCCCGGGCGCAATGCCGGACCGCCCGTGCCCACGCCGCTCAGCAGCCAGATCAGCAGCGACTACAGCACGGGCTGCGAGCAGCTGGCGCAGAAATGCCTGGCGCTGGCGCAGTACGCCCGCAGTCTGGAAGCGGGCGTGGTCGGCTTGGCGCCGATCGAAATGTTGGAGTTTTTTAATCAGCAACTGACCGATTTATCTCGGGGAAAGATGTCAAGAGAGGCCTGAATGCACAAAATCATCATCGTCGGCGGCGGCTTGGCAGGTAGCCTCACCGCCATCTATCTGGCGCAACGCGGACACCACGTCCAGGTTGTGGAAAAGCGCAGCGACCCGCTGCAGGAAAATCCAAAAGCCGATCCGATCAACTCGCGCGCCATCGGCGTCAGCATGACCGTGCGCGGCATCAAGGCGGTGCTCGGGGCCGGCATCAGCAAGCAGGATCTGGACCAGTGCGGCGAACCCGTGGTGGGCATGGCGTTTTGCGTGCGCGGCCAATACAAGGTGCGCGAGCTGCATCCGCTCGAAGGCCTGTATCCCCTGTCGCTGAACCGCAACGCCTTCCAGCGCCTGCTCAACAAATACGCCGCCCTGCACAAGGTGAAATACCACTTCGAGCATAAATGCCTGGACGTCGACCTGGACCGGAAAACCGTGCTGATCCAGGGGCCGGACGGCGCCCTGCAGCATCTGCATGGCGACCTGATCATCGGCGCCGACGGCGCCCACTCGGCAGTGCGGCGCGCCATGCAGAGCAGCATGCGGCGCTTCGAGTTCAAGCAGACCTTCTTCCGCCACGGCTACAAGACGGTGGTGCTGCCGAAGGCCGAGGCGCTCGGCTTCCGCAAGGATCTGCTGTACTTCTTCGGCATGGATTCGCGCGGCCTGTTTGCCGGTCGCGCCGCCACCATCCCGGACGGCAGCATCAGCTTCGCCATCTGCCTGCCCTACACCGGCACGCCCAGCCTGGCGACACAAAATCCGGAAGCCATGGCCGATTTCTTCAACCGTTATTTCAGCATGCTGCCGGAAGCCAGCCGCAAGGAATTGATGGAGCAATACATCGCCCTGCCGAGCAACGACCTCATCAATGTCCGTTCCAGTACCTTCCACTACAAGGGCAATGTGGTGCTGATCGGCGACGCGGCACACGCCACCGCACCTTTCCTGGGCCAGGGCATGAATATGGCGCTGGAAGACGTGCACGTCTTCGTCAAGCTGCTGGAAAAGCATGGCAATGCGCTGGACCTGACCTTGTCCGACTTCACCCGCCAGCGCAAGGTGGAGGCCGACGCCATGCAGGATATGGCGATCGCCAACTACGAAACGCTGAGCAACCCGAATCTGATTTTCTTCCTGCAGACCCGGTACACCCGCTATATGCACAAGAAATTCCCCCGCGTTTATCCGCCCGATATGGCGGAGAAACTGTACTTCACATCGGTTCCCTACGATGAGCTGCAGCAAATCCAGAAGAAACAAAACGTTTGGTACAAACTTGGAAGGGTAAATTAATGAAGATTCTCGTTATCGGCGCTGGACCGGCAGGATTGATTTTTGCCAACCAACTGAAGCAGTCGCAGCCTGGCTGGGATATCAGCATCGTGGAAAAGAACACCCCGGAGGAAGTGCTGGGCTGGGGCGTGGTACTGCCGGGCCGGCCACCGCACCATCCTGCCAATCCGCTCTCGTATATCGAAGCGCCGGAAAAGCTGCATCCGCAATTCCTGGAAGAATTCAAGCTGGTGCACAATAACCAGCCGAATCTGATGAGCACCGGCGTCACGCTGTGCGGCGCCGAACGGCGCGGCCTGGTGCATGCGCTGCGCGCCAAATGCGTGGCGGCCGGCATCCCGATCAGCTACGAAACGCCACCGGCCAGCAAGGAAGCGCTGGAAGCCGAGTACGACCTGGTCGTCGTGGCCAACGGCCTCAATTACAAAACGCTGGACCTGCCGCCGGCGCTGGCGCCGCATGTCGATTTCGGCAGCAATAAATACATGTGGTACGGCACCACCCAGCTGTTCGACCAGATGAACCTGGTATTCCGCAGCAGCTCGCACGGCATTTTCGTCGGCCACTCCTATAAGTACTCGGACAAGATGAGCACCTTCGTCGTCGAGTGCAGCGAGGAGACGTTTGCCCGCGCCGAACTGGAAGCGCGCTCCGAGCGCGACGCCGCCACCTATGTCGCCAAGGTCTTCGAGGCCGAACTGGGCGGGCATGAGCTGCTCAGCCAGCCGGGCCAGGGCTGGCGCAACTTCATGACCCTCAGCCACGATCTGGCCTATGACGGCAAGTTCGTGCTGATCGGCGATGCGCTGCAAACCGGCCACTTCTCGATCGGCCACGGCACGACGATGGCGGTGGTGGTGGCCCTGCTGCTGGCGAAGACCCTGAATACCGATGCCGGCGTGCCTGCTGCGCTGGAGAACTTCAATGCGCGCGCCGTGCCGCTGGTGCAGCTGTTCAAGGAACACGCCAACAGCAGCCGCCTGTGGTTCGAAACCGTGAGCGAGCGTATTGCGCTGAGTAATGAGGAGCTGACCGCCAGCTTCGACGCCCGCCGCAAGAACTTGCCGCCGCTGCAGGATGCGCTGATGGCCAGCCTCGGCTACGCCCTGGGCCGATAAGGAGAAACCATGCCCGCACACGCCACCCCACCACTGCTGCCGCTGCAATGGAGCAGCGCCTATGTCTCGTATTGGACGCCGATGCAGGAGGACGACCAGATCACTTCCGGCTATTGCTGGTTCGATTACGGCCGCAATATCTGCCGCATCGATGGCCTGTTCAATCCCTGGTCGGAAAAGGAAACCGGCCACCGGCTCTGGATGTCGGAAATCGGCGACGCCCGGCGCGAACAAAGCCGCAAGCAGAAAGTGGCCTATGCCAGGGAAGCGGTGGGTGCGGGCAGCGAGCTGTACGAAACGGCACTGCCGGATGAGGTGACGCCCTTCCACGAACTGTTCCTGCCGCAGGCCATCCTGATCGACGGCGAGGCGCGCCACGACGGCCGCCACACCGTACTGGGCCAGGAAGCCGACGCCTGGGTGCTGGAACGGCCAGGCAAGGCGCCCTCGGTCTTCTACCTGCAGGCCGGCGGCAACCACTTGCTGCGCATGGTCACCGGCAACGATGCGCAGCATCAGTCGGTACGCGACTTCCCGAACTTCTTTGCCGGCGAAATCGCGGACAGTATTTTTAAACTGGAAAGAAGCGCCATTTCATCCCGCTAGCAGCACAAACCGGCCCGGCTTGGTGGACGCGCATTCGCATCCACCAGTCGGGCTGCCTGGGCGGTTTCTCCGCCATCTTAACCATTCCATTTTCTTGCTCATTGCTCTTGAAGGAAGCCGTATGCCGCTGCTTGTCTACATTCTCGGGTTGACGATCTTTTCAATAACCACGTCCGAATTCATGGTGGCGGGCATGATGCCGTCGCTGGCCCAGGCCATGGGCCAGCCGCTGGCGCAGATCGGTTACCTGATCTCGCTCTACGCCATGGGCATGGTGATCGGCGGGCCGCTGTTCACCATCGGCTTGCTCAAGCTGCGCATCCCGAACAAGCAAGGATTGCTGTGGCTGCTGGGCCTGTATGCGCTGGCCCAGGCCGCCGCGGCCTCGGCCACCAGCTATGAATTCATGGCCATGGCCCGGCTGGCCACGGGCGTGGCCGGCTCCGTCTGCTTTGGCCTGTCGCTGGCGATCTGCGCCGACGTCGTCCCGCCGCAGTCGCGCGGCCGCGCAGCCGCCGTGGTGATCGGCGGCCTGATGCTGGCTGGCGTGGTGGGCGTGCCGGTCAGCACACTGATCGACCAGCACTTCGGCTGGCGCGCCAGCTTCTGGCTGGTGGTGGCGCTGGCCGGCCTGTGCCTGGCGCTCATCGCGCTGCTGGTGCCGCGTTCCAAGGCATCCGACACGCTCAGCCTGGGCGACGAGCTGCGCGAGTTCCGTAACCGCCACCTGTGGGCAGCCTATGCCAGCAGCGCCCTGATCATCGGCGCCATCTTCGCGGCCTTCAGCTATTTCACGCCGATCCTGACCGAGATCAGCGGTTTCCCCGCTTCTTCCATTCCCTGGCTGCTGGGCGTGTACGGCATCGCCAACGTGGTGGGCAACGGCGTGGTGGGCCGTTTTGCCGACCAGTACACCATTCCCCTCATGGTGGGCGGCATGATCGTGCTGGGTTCGAGCCTGGCGCTGTTCGCCGTCTTCGCCCACAACCAGAGCATCAGCATCGTGCTGCTGATCGTGACCGGCCTGGTCGGCATGTCGATGAATCCCGCCATCATCGCCCGCGTGATGCGGACGGCGCATCCCGGACCGCTGGTCAACACCGTGCACACCTCCGTCATCAATATCGGCCTGAGCGTCGGCTCCTGGGCCGGCGGCGCCGGCATTGCCGCCGGCTATGGTCTGCGCTCGCCGCTGTGGGTCGGCGTCGCGCTGGCCTTCCTCGGCCTAGTCAGCCTGCTGCCCTACCTCGGGCAAGGGCCGCGCGATGCAGGCGCTGCCGCCTTCCCTGCCGGCGCCGATTGAATCTTCGCAAGACAGGGCTGTATTGCGGGTGCGGAAAATGAGAAAACTCAGCGCCGCCAGGATCCACACGCCGGCGCCGCCATACAGCATCAAGGCAGCGAAGCCCTGCGCCAGCGCCGCCTGGGCCAGGGGGCCGGCGGCATCCAACCGGTCCGCGGCGACCGCTTCGGCGGCACTGCGCAGCTGGGCCGGAGACAGGGTGGTGGAAGCGTGCTCGCGCAGATAAGCCAGCACGCTTTCGAACAGCAAAAAGCCCATCACGGCGATATTGATGGCCAGGGTGATGAGCCGCGCGCTCATATCGATGCCCGAGGCCATGCCGGCCCGGTTCCCCGGCACCGCACCGGTCGCGGTATTGGTCACCGGCGTGTTGGTCAAGCCCAGCCCGGCGCCGGCGATCAGGCATCCGGGCAGCATGCTGAGCCAGCCGGCGTGCTCAAGGCCGCTGCCATGCCACATCAGCATGAAGCCGAGTCCCAGCGTGAACAAGCCCGCCGGAATCACCACGCCCGGCCGGTAGCGCAAGGACAGGCGTTCGGCGAACGGCGGTACGATCAGGGTCGGCAAGGTGTAGGCCAGCAGCGCCAGGCCCGCGTCGACGGCGCCATAGCCCAGCACGGCCTGGAAATACAGCGGCAGATAGATCATCAGCGGCCAGAAGCTGAAATTCATGCCGATGGAACCAAGCAGCGCACCGGAAAACGCGGGAATCCTGAAGACGGAGAAATCGAACATCGGATGCGCAACAGTCTTCTCCACATACAGGAAGAGCGCAAGACAGCATATTGCCGCGCCGAGAATGGCCATGCCGGCAGGACTGGCGAAGCCGATGTCCGGTCCTTGCGTAATGAAATAGGTCAATCCAAACACGCCCAGCGACAGCGCAGCGATGCCGGCCAGATCCAGCTGCTTTTCTTCCGGGTCGCGCGATTCCAGCACGCCGGAAAAAGCCAGGCACAAGGTCAGCACCGTCAGCGGCACGTGCACCAGAAACACCCATTGCCAGCTCAGCAGCGCAACGATGGCGCCGCCGACCAACGGGCCGAAACCCAGGCCTGCGCCGAACACGATGCCGAATACGCCAAAGGCGCGACTGCGCTCACGTTCCTCGCGGAACTGGTGCGACAGAATCGCCAGCAGGCAGATCACCATGGCGCCACCGCTCATGCCTTGCAGGAAGCGGCTGACGATCAGTACCGCCATGCTCGCCGCCAGGCCGCAAATGAGCGAGGTGAGGCCGAAACAAAACAGGGTCAGGAGGAACAGGCGCTTGCGCCCGTAGCGGTCAGCGAGCGTGCCAGCGGCCATCAGCACGGTGGTACAGGCGATGGTGTAGGCATTCATGATCCATTGCATATCCTTGAGGTCGCCATGCAGCAGGCGTTCCAGCGTCGGCAGGATGACCGGCACGCTGGAGATTTCCAATCCAAACATCAGCGCGGCGAGGCAGACCGATGCCAGCGCAAAAAAATTTCTTCGGGAGGAAGAGAGAGTCATCAGCGAATTCCCATCACAGGTTCATGGCATCCGGACTGCAGAAGCGGCCGGAACGAGGGAGCGATTCTGGGCGAGATCGACTCATGCCACAAATGATTTAATTTTGTATAATTCATTAACAATTTTCATTAATAAGCCCCCGACCGGACGCCATGAATCTGGACCCCGCCCTGCTGCGCACCTTCGTCGCCGTCCACGAGACAGGCAGCTTTACGCGCGCCGCCGAGCGCCTGCACCTGACGCAGTCGGCCGTCAGCCACCAGATCCGCCGGCTCGAAGAGCAGCTGGGCCGGCCATTGCTGCAGCGGACCACACGCAGCCTGACGCCCACCGAGGATGGCGAAGATCTGCTGCCTTACGCGCAGCAGATCCTGCTGGCCCTGGATGCCCTGGGCCAGCGCTTCCGGCCCTCGCCCATCTCGGGCGAGGTGCGCTTTGGCGCGCCGGAAAATTTCGTCGGCGACCGCCTGCCGTCCCTGCTATGCCAGTTCGCGCGCGCCTTTCCTTCGGTGCGCCTCGATGTGCGCGTCAATATGCAGCTCGATCTGCGCGCGCTGGTCAGGGAAGGGGAGCTGGACCTTGCTGTGATCATGACGCCGGGCGATTGCGAAGAAGGCAGGCGTATCAGGCAGACACAGCTGGTCTGGGTGGCCGCCGAGTCGTTTGATTTGCCGAAAGGCAGTCCCGTGCCGCTGGCCTTCTTTCCCTCGCCCTGCATCAACCGCCGGGTCGGCATCAGCGCGCTGGACGAAATTGGCGTACAGTGGCAAACCGTGTTCACCTCGCCGAGCCAGCAAGGCATCAGCGCGGCCATCCTGTCGGGCCTGGCCGTTTCGGTGCTGCCGCGGGAAGACGTGGAGGAGGGCATGCGCATCGTCGACGGCTGCTACGGCCTGCCCGCGCTGCCGAAAGCCAGTTTCGCGCTGATCTGCAGCAGTGAGGAAAAAACCCCGGCCACCCAGGCTTTCGGCCAGCTGATCCTGGATGTATCGGCGAAGGCGGTGGAGCCGAAAACGAAAAAACGGAGACAACGCTGAGTATGATCGACCATCTTGACCACCTCGTCCTGACCACCCGCGACAAGGAGCGCTGCATCGATTTCTACACGCGCGTGCTGGGCATGCAGCTGGAAACTTTCGGCGCCGGCCGCGTCGCCTTCAAGTTCGGCGCGCAGAAAATCAATCTGCACGAGTACGGCAAGGAATTCCTGCCCAAGGCGCAAGCGCCGACGCCAGGCTCGCTCGACCTGTGCTTTATCGCCGCGCTTCCGCTGGACCAGGTCATTGCCCGCTTCCACGCGGAAAATGTGGCCATCGAAGAAGGCCCGGTGCTGCGCACCGGTGCCAACTGGCCGATCCGTTCCGTGTATGTGCGCGATCCGGATCTGAACCTGATCGAAATCGCTGAACAAGCCTGATCCCGCCGCTGGCGCCTGCGCCGCCGGCGCCACCGCACGCCATCGGCTGGGTGGCGCTGCTCGCAGGGAGCTTGATGCTAGGATGAAGCCATCTCATCTCCGGCACTGGGGCGGAAGCATATGCCTGGCCACTCGCATGACATCGTCTCGAAACAGGCACCGCCCCTGGTTGCGATTGGCGGGTCCGCCGGAAGCCTGGATGCACTGATCCAATTCTTCGAGGTGCTGCCGGATGGCTGCGGCATCGCCTTCATTGTCGTGGTACATCTTGCCCCCAACGAGGAAAGCCTGCTGCCGGAACTGCTGCAGCGGCGCTGTGCCTTGCGGGTGATACCTGCGCGCCACAATCAGCATATTCTTGCCAATCATGTGTATGTGATTCCGCCCGGACGCATCCTGACGCGGCAGCAAGACCGGCTGCAAGTGGCGCCGCTGGATCTGCAGCTGGGCAGGGTCGCGGTGATCGATGTCCTGTTCGAATCGCTGGCCGCATCGGACCATTGGCCCCTGGCCGGTATTTTGCTGTCGGGCGCGGATTCCGACGGCGCGGCCGGCTTACAGCAGATCAAGCATGCGGGCGGCTTGACGCTGGTGCAAAACCCGGATGAAGCTGCCCAGGAAGCCATGCCCCGCGCGGCAATCGACAGCGGCTGCGCCGATGTCGTTTTGTCCGTCGCGGAAATGCCTGCACGGCTGCTGTCCCGCTTTGGCATCAGCGCCACGCTGCGCCGGCCGCCTATCGTCCAAGCCCTGCAAACCAGCCCCCCCATAAAACCGACGGCAAAGGAAGCGGCGCTGGTACAAAAGGCGGTGCTCAGCCTGCGGCGGCGAACGGGCCGCGATTTTTCCTACTTTCGCCAGATCGTGGTGCTGCGCCACTTGCGCAGGCGGATCGAACTGACTGTCCAGGGGAAGGTGGACGAATATCTGGCCTTGCTGGATACGGATGCCGCCGAACCGGAGGCGCTGCTCCGCGAACTGCTGATTTCGGTCACCGGTTTTTTCCGTGATGCGGAAGCTTTCCATGCCTTGAGCCGGCATATTCCCGCGCTCTTCGAGGGCAAAGGCGCAGCCGATTTCGTGCGGGTCTGGGTGCCCGCCTGCGCGACCGGCGAGGAGGCCTATTCCATCGCCATGCTGTTGCAGGAATATGCGGAGACGCTGGTGCATCCCCCCGGCATCCAGGTGTTTGGCTGCGACCTGGACCGTTCCGCCATCGAAAAGGCCCGCGCCGGAGTGTATCGGCCAGCGGTGGTGGCGTCGGTGGGCGAGGAACGCCTGGCGCGCTTTTTCCAGGAGGAGACCGGCGGCTACCGCGTGCGGCGGGAGTTGCGCCAAATCATGCTGTTCGCCGAGAACGACGTGGTGGGCGACCCCGCCTTCACTTGTATCGACCTGGTCAGCTGCCGCAATCTGTTGATTTACCTGAATCCGGAGGGGCAAAAGCGGATGATAGACGTGTTCGACTTTGCCCTCGATCCACACGGAATGCTCTTCCTTGGATCGGCTGAGGGACTGTTGAACTTCAACACAACGTTTTATCCGCTGGAAGCGCAATACCGCATCTATCGCCGCAGCACCGGGCCGCAGCGCAGGACCAGCAGCGCCGGCCCCATTCAAAGAGCGCTGACAATGGAACAGCGCGCCTACGGCAATGCCTCATTACCGAGAAAGGAAAGGGAAGGTCCCAGCCTGAACCAGCTGCAGGATCAACTCAAATTATTGCAGCAGCGTTTGCTGGGCAGCGTCCGCCAGGATACCCCCGGGGCAACGGCCCAGCACCAGCTGCAGCTGATTACGCAGGAGCTGCATGCGACCCTGGAGGAATTGGACATCAACCGCCAGGAGCTGCGCTCGATGAACGCCGAGCTGACCGCCGTCAATCTGGTGCTGAGCACGAAGCTCGATGAGCTGGAACAGTCGAATAGCGACCTCAACAATCATATGAACGCGGCGGCGATTCCGATGGTATTCCTGAACCGCGAATTGCGCATCATGCGCTACACGCCGCGCGCGCTGGACCTGTTCCGGCTGATTCCAGCGGATATCGGACGCATGCTGAGCGATCTGCGCAATGACCTGGACTATCCGGCCCTGACGAACGACGCCGGGCTTATCCTGAACGGCGGCGCGCCGATCGAGCGCGAAATCCGCGGCCAGTCCGGCACATGGTATTTCGCCAGCGTACTGCCATATCACGCGCTGCAAAACTGTGTTTCCGGCGTGGTGCTCACCTTCTTCGACATCACCGCACGCAAGCAGTCGGAAGCGGCGCTGCAGGCTTCCGAGGAAAAGCTCAGAACCTTCATCAGCGCAACCTCCGAAATCGTTTATGAAATGAGCGCCGACTGGCTCGAAATGCGTTCACTCGCCGGCAAGAACTTCATTACCACGACCGAGATTCCGCGCAAGGACTGGGTCGAGGAATATATTCCCGAAAAAGAAAAGCCACGCGTCTGGGCCGCCGTACACCAGGCGATCGCGGCACGCAGCTACTTCGAACTGGAACACCGCGTCGTCCGCCTCGATGGCAGCACGGGCTGGGTTTTCTCGCGTGCCATTCCACTCTTCGACCAGCAGGGACAAATCGTCAAATGGTTTGGCGCGGCGAGCGATATCACGGAGAGAAAACGCACCGACGAAGCCCTGCACGACTCTGAAGAACAGTACCGCAAGCTGTTCGACGCAATCGATGAAGGTTTCTGCATCATCGAAGTCCTATTCGACGGAGAGGAAAAGCCGGTCGATTACCGTTTTCTACAGATCAATCCGGCATTCGAACGGCAGACCGGAATCAAGCAACCCACCGGCCGCTGGATGCGCGAGATCGCGCCACAGCATGAGCAATACTGGTTCGAGGCCTATGGCCGCATCGTCCAGACCGGCCAGCCGGTGCGTTTTGAAAGCGAGGCGAAGGAACTCGGGCGTTTTTATGATGTGTATGCCTTCCGCGTTGGCGATCCGCAGTTGCGACGCGTCGGCATCCTGTTCAACGACATCAGTGCGCGCAAGCGCGCCGATGAAGCCTTGCGCGCCGACGACAACCGGCTGCGGCTGGCGCTCGACGCCGCGGAGATGGGCTACTACGCCTGGTATCCAGCCGAAGACCGGACCGAGGCCGATGCCAAGTTGCTGGCCCTGTTCGGCCTGCCCGCCGACGCCGCGCTGACGCACGCCGGCGCGATGGCATCGATGGTGCATCCCGATGACCGCGAGCGCCATGAGTCCGTTTTGCGGCAGGCGCTCGATCCCCAGGGCGATGGCATCTTTCGAGATGAAATCCGCGTCCGTGGAATGGATGGGATCGAACGTTGGTTGGCGTTCAGCGGCCGGGTCGAATTCGCGGGCGAGCCGCCACAGCCAACGCTGCTTTCAGGTCTGGCACGCGATATAACGGTCGAGCACCGGGCGATGGCGGCTTTACGCGAGAGGCCAGCGCGGTAGGCCTCGCCTCACTCGATCTTTTTTGCGAAGCCTATGTAGATGCGCCGCGCGACGAAATGATCGAATCCGTCTGACGGAATGTGCTGGCGTCGGTCCGGTAGCTGCGCTAACTCGCTGAGCACTGCATCGCCCGATTCGTTTTATTTGCGCCCGCAGGCAAGGAGTTGTATTGTTCGCACCGGGCGATTTGCCAACAGGTTTCATGCACACGCTATTAAGGAGAAGAACTTGCAATTTCGCTACACCGCAGTCCTCGTTTCGCTTGGCTTCACCATGGCGCTTGCACATGCCGGGCTATCGGAAACCAAAGAGCTGGTAAAAAATTCCCCGGCAATGAAGCGCTATAAGGCAGGGGATGTGCTGTATTCAACGGTGGAACTGCGGGAAACCGCCGTACCCGGCATGTACAAGGCACTCAACCCGACGACGCGCACCCATATGTTCTACGTGCATGAGGGACTCGATTACATCGTGCAGAACAATGGCTGGAGCGAAGTCAAAGGACAGGATCTCGTCCTCGTGCAAGGCGATGCCGCCCAGCTCCAGTTGGACAAGCAAAATATTCTCGCCAAGCTGCCCCTCGATGCCGAGATGAGCTACAAATTAGGCGATGCCAAACGCCGCGTGGTGGTCGTGGTGGACGCCTTCGATTGCGCGCATTGCCGCGACTTTGACGCCAACCTGAAAAAGTACAGCCAGGAGTACAACGCCACGGTCTACATCCTGCCGACCGCGCTGAACAAAATCCCGGAGAACGCGAATATCGTGCGCAGCATCTGGTGCAGCCCAAAAGCCGGCGCCGAATGGCGTGAGATCATGACCAGCAGCAATTACAAGGCGAAGAGCGCCGATACCGCCAATTGCGAAGCGCGGAAAACCATGGAAACCAGTGACGATATTGCAGCCATGCTGCGCATCCATGGCACCCCTGGCTTTATTCTCGGCAGCGTCAACGGCAAAGCTGCCATCGCCGGCTTCCCGCCCAATTCGAAACCGGCAGCGCAGAAGCAGATGCTGGATGCCATCATGGGCAAGCAGTAAACTGATGAGCTGAGGCGGTTGGCTCCATCCGCCTGGAAACATGGCCTCACGTTGACTAGACTTATCCAACGCTAGTCAATCTGGAGGCCCATATGAACCCGAACAAAGCCCTGTGGGAAAAGGGCGATTTCACGCGCATCGCGGCCAGCATGCGCGAAAGCGGAGCGGCTCTGGTTGAGCAGCTTGGCATTAGCAAGGATCATCGCGTCCTGGACCTGGGCTGCGGCGACGGTACCACCGCCCTGCCTGCGGCGAAGCTGGCCGGCTCGGTGCTGGGCGTGGATATCGCCAGCAACCTCGTTGCAGCCGGCCAGCGCCGCGCGCAAGAAGCGGGCCTGCAGAACCTGCGCTTCCAGGAAGGCGATGCCATCAATCTGCAGGGATTGCCGGACAAGTCCTTCGACATCTCGATCAGCTGCTTCGGCGCCATGTTCGCACCCGATCCCTTCTCCGTGGCAAAGGAGCTGGTGCGCGTCACCAAGCCCGGCGGCAAGATCGTCATGGGTAACTGGATTCCTGGCGACCCGACCCTGGTCGCGCAGCTTCTCAAGACCAGCGCCGCCTACACGCCACCACCGCCCGAAGGCTTCATCAGCCCGATGACCTGGGGCGTGGAAAGCAATGTGACAGAGCGCTTCGGCGCGGCAGGCATAGCGCCGGACAAAATCACCTTCCTGCGCGATACCTTCACCTTCCGCTATCCCGGCCCACCGGCCGAGTTCCTCGGCCTGTTCCATGCCTATTACGGGCCGACGATGAACGCTTTTGAGGCAGCGGCGAAAAATGGCAAGGACGCTGAGCTGCAACGCGAGCTGGAGCAGCTATTCATCAGCCACAACCAGAGCGGACGCCCGGATCAGACCGTGATTCCGGCCACGTTCCTGCGTGTGACCGTCACGGTGTGAGGGGGACAACATCAAGCCGCCCGGTTTTTTCATGCCAGGATCAAAGCCGGCGGAATAGCAAGCTGGCGTTGACGCCGCCAAAACCAAAGCCGTTGGAGAGCGCATAGTCCGTCGCTATCTTGCGGGCCGATCCGCTGACAATGTCGATGCCCTCCGCTGCCGCATCAGGCTGCGCCAGGTTCAGTGTCGGAGGCGCCATCTGGTCGCGCAGCGCAAGCACGGTGAAGATTGCTTCCACGCCGCCAGCCGCGCCCAACAAATGGCCTGTCGCGGACTTGGTGGCCGATACGGCGGGGCCTCGGCCTGCGCCAAAGATGGCCTTGATGGCCGCCAGCTCGCTGATGTCGCCCACCGGCGTGGACGTCGCATGCGCGTTCAAATGCCCGATCAGTTGCGGCTCAATGTTGGCTTGGCGGATGGCCAACTCCATGGCCCGTCGCCCGCCAGCGCCATCTTCGGGCGGTGAGGTCATGTGGTAGGCGTCGGCGCTGGTGCCATAGCCAAGCAGCTCAGCAATCGGAACGGCGCCTCGGCGCAATGCGTGCTCCAGTTCTTCGATGACCAGGATGCCGGCGCCTTCGCCCATGACAAAGCCATCACGCGCCACATCGAAGGGGCGCGATGCCTGGGTGGGGTGGTCATTAAAGCCGGTGGACATGGTTCTTGCGGCGGCGAATGCGCCAAAGCTGACCCGGTCGATGCAGGCCTCGGCACCGCCGCACACGGCGATATCGGCTTCGCCGGCACGGATCAGGCGCGCCGCATCGCCAATGGCCTGCGCGCTGGCGGCACAGGCGGTAACGGGCGCGCCGAGCGGACCATGGAAGCCGTGGCGGATGGAAATGTGTCCCGCCGCCATATTGGCCAGGAAACTAGGAACGGTAAAAGGGGACAAGCGCTTTGGTCCACGGCCATCCGTGACTCGAACGGCCTCCACAATGGCGCCAAAACCACCGATGCCGGACGCCACGATGGTTGCCGTCCTTTGGCGCTCACTTTCAGTTTCAGGCTGCCAGCGGGCTTGGCTCAAAGCCTCCTGCGCGGCAGTCAGGGCAAACATGCTGAACCGGTCCATCTTCTTCTGGTCCTTGGGTTCGACTGCGAGAGCCGCATCGAAGCCCCATGGGGTGTCTGCCGTCAACGCCGGCACGACGCCGCCGACCTTGGCTGCAATCCCTTCCGTGACCTCGTCAGGCAAACCAACTAATCCGGAGCGGCCATTCAGAAGATGTCCCCAGGCGGCCTCAACTCCACATCCCAACGGCGACACCACACCCATACCTGTCACGACAATACGTCTTGAATTCAAACCATGCTCCTTTTTGATAACGAGGATATGAGAAATCGATTGGCAAAATACGCCACACGGCAGCCATTGCAATCTGCAGGCACCGTAGGATTTACAGGTTCAGTATAGGGGGATAGCTGGGCAGAAATTGGCACATCACGCCAATTTATATGCAAAATGCGCCATAATTAAAGGACCATGAAACTGTCCTGGCAAAGTTCTCTCACCGTTTCGTCGCACTTCCTGCACGGGATGCTGCACTTCATTCGCACCCGTCACGGAGAAGACGCGGCAGCGCAAGCACTCGCAAGCGCCGCCATTCCTCAGTCCCTGCTTACCCAGCCTGATGCACGGCTGACGCGCCAGCAATACGTCGCGCTGTACAGAACGGTGGCGGCGACACTCGATGACGAGATGCTGGGATTGTGGTCCAGGCCGATCCGAACCGGCACCTTGAAGTACTTGATGCTCAGCTTGCTGGACGCGCCGACGGTGCTGGTAGCGTTGAATCGTTTCGTGCGCTTTTGGAATCTGCTGCTGGATGACTACCGGCTGCAGATCTCAACGAAAAGCAATCTGGTGCGGCTGGCTCTGGCGGAAAGGACGCCCGGCACGCAAGTCACGCCACTAGGGCATGAGCTAATGATGAAGCTGATTCACGGCATCGCATCGTGGCTGCTTGGCAGGGAGATCAGCCTGCACCGGATCGAGTTCAGCTTCGCCAGGCCGAGGCATGCGGAGGACTATGCTTTCCTGTACCCCGGCGAGGTGCACTTCAATGCCAGCATGACGAGCATTTTTTTCGCATACCAGGATTGCGCGGAGCTGTTCAAACGCGAAAAGCACGAGCTATGGGCGTTCCTGAAACGCGCGCCGGAAGACTGGACCTTCAGCGCGTTTCATCCCGGTTCCATTACCGCGAAAACGCGCGAGTATCTTGAGCAGAACATCGCGCTATCGGCAACCATACAGGATCTTGCGCAAGCTCTGCACGTTTCCGTGCGCACGCTCAACCGACGGTTTGCCGAGGAGGGAACGCATTTTCAGTTGGTGAAGGACGGACTGCGGCGGGATATTGCAGTGCATCGGCTGACCAATTCAAACACGGGCGTGGCCACGCTGGCGTTTGACCTGGGCTTCTCGGACGCCACCGGTTTTTGCCGCGCCTTTAAGCATTGGACTGGCAGCAGTCCTACCGACTATCGGAAGGGTACTCGGCAAGGGGAGTGACAAGAAAAAACTTGCGCCTGACTAAATTGCTTCATGTTCTACAATCCCAAGCGCTAGCATGAATTCGATGAATAGTTCTCGCCAATCGAGTAACAGCCTTTCCACGTTTGGGGGCAATAATTTATGAGCAATGCACAATTAATTATCTCTTGGCTAAAGTATATTGATGAGAATTTTCTTTCCGAAGAAAGATATCAAGTTTTATCATCACTTGATATTAATGACCCAGTTGAACAAGAGCAAATCATACTCATAACTATGCAGGAGGAGATTCGGGGTCTCAACAAAATTTCCCGGATCTCGATGCTAAGAATACTTGATGAAGTACAGGATTACCAAGAGGCCGAAGTTAGGAGAGGCAAGTGCAATGAAGTTTAACCGTCATGTCTCCCCTATCGAGAACGATGTCCAGGATCGGACCTCAGATGCTTGGAAAGCTTTGTGCCGTTATATCGACGAACTCGAGGCGAGCGAGGCGGAGGAATTTTCGCCGCTAAAGGCACTCGGCCCTGAACTTTACGCAGGTATTTTCACGCTGCCGGAATCGATCGGCAAACTGAAGCGCGTCACCAAGATTCATCTTTACGGCAGTAAGCTCAAACGCATTCCGCCGGAGATTGGTGAAATGACAGCATTGACGCACTTCGATGTCTACACTTCGTATGGCTTACAGTGGTTTCCTTACGAACTAACACGGTGCGAGAACCTGGTGCAAAGTCGCGTCAGCATCCGCGTCCTGTATGGCAATTACAAAAACCGTCTCCACTTCCCTTGGCTGAAGGGGAATCCCGTCAGCTATCATGGCAACACTGTCAAATGTAGTGTCTGCGGCTGCGAGATCAGCTATGACAAGACGTGGCAATTGTGGATCAGTTTGAAGGTAGGCACCGACGTGCTCCCACTTCTTGTTAACTCATGTTCCAAGCAATGCACGGATTCGCTTCCCACGCCACACCCCAACTATGTACAACATGCCCATCGAGGAGGCACATCCATTGAGCAGCCGTCCGATTCCGATGAGATGACAGTTACGGCCATGTCCCAGCGCCAGGAGAGGCCAGAAAACGCTGCAGCCACTAGTTATGTCTCCAAGCAAACCGAATCGCAGAAACTTCCACTACTCAAAGTGATCTGGAAGATCTGGAAAAAGTGAAACGCATTTTAGGCCTCTGAACTCATATGCTAGCGATGAAGATTTCGTTTCTGGATAGCGACGCTTTAGCGTTCGAAAAATCTCTTCTTGTAGACTCGAGCACTTCTAGCGATGCTATCTCAGCCCGCGTCGGAGTCGTGGTTGGTGGCAGAGATTTCCTGCGAATCGATTTAGCGGAGACCTTCGAGTACACCTGTTTCCAAGCGGTTCGAATGCTGGGAAACAAGGCGTTTATCGGCTTCGGAGAGCGCCTTTTTGTAGTCGACATCATTACGGAACACGTGGTCCTCTACAAAATGGCTGGGTATTTTTGCGATCTCTTCGACACAGAGGACTTCGAGTATGCTGGTAGCGATTTTTCCATTCTGGCGAGTTCTGCATCTGAGCTATTGGCATTCGATCAGGATGGAACGCTGTTATGGAAGACGGAGGAACTTGGGATTGATGGTGTCATTGTCCACAAGGTTTCTTCAACTGGTATCGAAGGAGATGGGGAATGGGACCCATCAGGCGGATGGGAACCCTTTGTCTTGTCGTCGCGCACAGGCGAGCGTATCAGCGGCGGCATCGCCCCCAAATGGTAGACATGAGTTAGATACGCTCGGCGGCGCGGTGACCGAGAGCACGACGGACCTCAGGCTTTAGAAGGATTGCTATGACTGATAGATGGGAACGAATTCGAGGCGGTCTGTATGGATTGCTCGTCGGTGATGCACTCGGTGTACCCTATGAGTTCTCGCCACCGGCAGCTATCCCGGCGCACGATCTCATCGAAATGTCACCACCCGCCGGCTTTGTGAGGGCACACCCCGCAGTTCCTGTCGGTACTTGGAGTGATGATGGAGCGCAAGCGCTCGTTTTGCTGAATTCTTTGGTCAAGGATTCGTCGCTCAATCTCAAACAATTCACTGAAGGGCTGCTTGCTTGGTACCGCACAGGTTACATGACACCTGACGAGCACGTTTTCGACGTTGGCATCCAAACTATGCATGCCCTCGAAAACTATGCCCGAAACGGAAATCCCCTTACATGTAGCCCTTCCGATGAATGGAACAATGGAAATGGGTCTTTGATGCGCACACTTCCGTGTGCTTTCGTTCTCGCATCGAGCCCAACGGATGTTATCGCACGTGCCAAACACCAAAGTATGCCAACGCATGCACACTTACGCTCGCAACTAGCTTGCGCGCTCTACTCGCTCATGGCATGGCGGATGGTGGATGGCGACTCGCCCGTTGATGCTTTGGATTACGCACAAGATGCGCTTGAGGGAACCGTCCATCAATCCGAACGACATGAGCTAAGCATCCTGTTGGACGGTCGCCTAGAACCATCACAGGGGTCTGGGTATGTCGTCGACAGTCTATGGTCCGCGATTCGATGCGTCCTTGCTACTTCGAACTACGAGGACTGCCTCCGGAGTGCGATTGCCCTTGGAAATGATACCGACACCACGGCCTGCATTGCCGGCGGCCTAGCTGGCATATTCTATGGTGAGCGTGGAATCCCAGATCGCTGGAAGCGTGCATTGAACGGTAGAGTCATTGTCGAAGATTTGCTCAGTCGCCTCGCTAGGATCCAGGCTGAGAACTGAGTAATCGGCGAAGTGCAGCTTGTGCTCAGCCACTCATCACATTTTCAAACGAAGGACCTCCAATGCATCTCGTAATGCTCGATACTTGTGTCTGGCTCGACTTGGCGACTCAGAAGGCAGAACTGCCAATGCTCGCTGCAATAGAGAGCCTTGTTCAAGATGGAAGCATCAAAATTTTGCTACCTGAACTAGTAAGGGTTGAGTTTGAACGAAACAAGGAGAGGGTTATCGATGCGACACGACGGCGGCTCTCAAGCGAGTTTCGAGTAGTAAAAGGTGTTATCGAATCGTTTGGCGGAGACGGCAAGGGCGCCGCTCTCGAAACCTTGGACGACCTAAATCTGAGGCTGCCTATACTTTCCGAGGCCACGCACAGCACAGCGAATCGCGTTCTCGACCTATTCGAAACAGCGCTTGAGATTTCGATTTCCGATACCGCCAAGGTCAGAGCCGCGGAACGTGCAATCGCCAAGAAGGCTCCATTCCATCGACAAAAGAATAGCGTTGCCGACGCTGTGCTCGCTGAGGCATTTCACGAGTTCCGAACAGCTTACGCAGGGGACTACGCAACCTTTAGATTCGTCACCCACAATGTCACTGATTTTTCTGACAAGGATCACAGAAAGCCGCACAACGACCTCATAGAGATCTTCGACGGCAACAACTCTTTTTACTTCAATTCGACCAGCCTGGCGATCGAAGATCTCCTCGACCTCGACGAATTCCATTACGAGTACGGATTTGCCTGGGAGGATGAGATTCGAGGGCTGCAAGAAATAATGTCGGCTTTGGACGAATTGTTCGACAAGGTTTGGTACAACCGCCACATGAACTTGATGTATCACATAGAGAACGGTGATGTGGAAATCGTTCCTGCTGGCACAAAGCGCTACGGCAATGAAGTCGTCCACGAAGATGTTCTGGTCAGGGCCAAATCAGCTGCCCAAAAGGTAAGGGAGAAATACGAGGATACGGGACCGTGGGATGATTTTGAATGGGGAATGCTCAATGGGAAGCTTTCGGCCCTGCGATGGGTTCTTGGCGACGACTGGGATATGCTAGACACCTGAGCGACAAATGCTTGGATTGCAGGTGTTCTTTCAGTCGCGCCTATCTATTGGCGGTTCACCCTTTGCAGGCTTGGTGCGAGTTCACTTCCACCGGGGATTGTCGCTCGACTTAAAACTATTGAATAGCGATTCGTAGCGCCAACCGTCATCCGAGATCAAACTGCAATCAGTCGCATGCACACGATCATGAAGTAGCCCAATTGGATCTGCGACCGATGGAATCGGCAAACAACTCATTATCCGGGCTTTGGCATCGGCAAAGTCGACGTATTCTTCAGCGTATTCCCGCTCCATGAATATGGCTGTCCGTCGCATTTCGCTCAAGGTTCCATTGGCTGAAAATTTAAGCAAATCGCGCCAGTAAGGGGCAGCGATCATTATGGCGAGAAGTTCGGTGAGATTGGATGTGATATGTCCGGCTTGCCCCTCTGATGTTGCATATAGAATCGGCAACCGAGCTAACTCGCCGTCTCCGTAGGCGAGGAAGACACCGCCGCTGCTTTCACCGGCCAGAACAATGTATTTTGTTTGCCGCTCAAGCCTAATCCAAGAATTGTCATGAGAAGCGCGGTCGAGGTCGAAATCGAGCTGAGACGCAAGCTCGTCGACAACCGACCGAAAGCGTTTTACGTCGTTTAGAGTGATCATGGTCAGGCAACAGTTTAGCGAGAAAGAAGGTGAGGCCCAAAATGGTGTCGTTCTTGGAAAGGACTCCCCCTTCACGCTCTTTCCGGCTGATGCTGGCACTGGACAGGCCAAGCATATCGATCACATACGCCTTGCTTTTCCCCAGCCGGCTGGCCAACTTTGCCACACTGGACGCAGGTATTTCGCGCCGAATCGCTTCAATCCGAATTTGCGGATCAGCATGCGCCAGATCCCTGAACCCAGATGGTCGAAGATCCGGCTTATTTCCAGTTTTGTCTTTGGCAGACGACATGCCCATCTCCTTTGAGCTGTAATTATGGCTCATAAAGGCAGTGCATCTCGAACCGTTTTCCGAGATCCATTGGGCATCCAGACGACCGCTCGCCACGCGGCCGCCTAGTGTCCGTCTTTATTATTTGCCGACACTTTTAGCCAAATCCCTAGGCCTTACTCCACCGTCACCGACTTCGCCAGGTTACGCGGCTTATCCACATCGGTGCCACGCGCCAGCGCGGAGTGGTAGGCCAGTAGCTGCAGCGATACCACGTGCAGAATCGGCGACAGGTGGCCGTAGTGTTCCGGCAGGCGGATCACGTGCACGCCGTCGCCCGAGGTGATGCGGGAATCGACGTCGGCGAAGACATACAGCTGACCGCCGCGCGCGCGCACTTCCTGCATATTCGATTTCAGCTTTTCGATCAGCGCGTCGTTCGGGGCGATGGTCACGACCGGCATTTCTTCCGTCACCAGGGCCAGCGGGCCGTGTTTCAGCTCACCAGCTGGATAGGCTTCGGCGTGGATGTAGGAAATCTCTTTGAGCTTCAGCGCGCCTTCCAGGGCGATCGGGTAGTGCATGCCACGGCCCAGGAACAGGGCGTTCTCTTTGCGCGCGAATTCTTCGGCCCAGGCGATGATCTGCGGTTCCAGCGCCAGTACCGAGGAAATGGCGGATGGCAGGTGGCGCATGGCTTTCAGGTGCTGCGCTTCCTGTTCTTCGCTGAGGCGGCCGTTGACTTGGGCCAGGCTCAGGGTCAGCAGGAACAGTGCGGCCAGCTGGGTGGTGAAGGCTTTGGTCGATGCCACGCCCACTTCAACGCCGGCGCGAGTGATGTAGGCCAGTTTGCATTCGCGCACCATGGCGCTGGTGGAGACGTTGCAGATGGTGAGCGTGTGTTCCATGCCCAGTTCGCGCGCGTGTTTGAGGGCGGCGATGGTGTCAGCCGTTTCGCCGCTTTGCGAGATGGTGACGACCAGGGTTTTCGGATTCGGCACGCTGTCGCGGTAGCGGTATTCGCTGGCGATTTCGACGTTGACCGGCAGCTGGGCGATGGATTCGATCCAGTATTTGGCGGTCAGGCCGGCGTAGTAGCTGGTGCCGCAGGCCAGGATCAGCACGCGGTCGACTTCCTTGAACACCTTGTAGGCGCCGTCGCCGAACAGCTCGGGCATGATGCCGGTCACGCCTTCCAGGGTGTCGCCGACCACGCGCGGCTGCTCGAAGATTTCCTTCTGCATGTAGTGGCGGTATGGACCCAGTTCAGCGGCGCCGGTGTGGGCGTGCACAGTTTTGACTTCGCGCTGCACTTGCTTGCCGTTGACGTCGACGATCCAGGTGCGGCCCAGCTGCAGGTCGACCACGTCGCCTTCTTCCAGGTAGATGATCTGGTCGGTGGTGCCGGCCAGCGCCATGGCATCGGAAGCGACGAAGTTTTCGCCCTGGCCCAGGCCCACGATCAGCGGCGAGCCTTGGCGCGCGGCCACGACGCGGTGCGGTTCTTCGCGGCTGAAGACGGCGATGGCGTAGGCGCCGTGCAGGCGTTTGACGGCTTGCTGCACGGTTTCGAACAGGTCGCCGTTGTACATATGGTCGACCAGGTGGGCGATCACTTCGGTGTCGGTTTGGCTCTGGAACACATAGCCGAGGGCCGTCAGTTCGGCGCGCAGTTCGTCGTGGTTTTCGATGATGCCGTTGTGGACCAGGGCGATGCGGGCGTTATCGGAGCTGGGCGAGAAGTGCGGGTGGGCGTTGTGCGATGCTGGCGCGCCGTGGGTGGCCCAGCGGGTGTGGGCGATGCCGGTGAAGCCTTTCAGGCCGACTTCATCGATCTGCTTTTCCAGGTCGGCCACGCGCGAGGTGCTGCGCGAACGCTGCAACTGGCCGTCCACGTGCAGGGCGACGCCGCAGGAGTCGTAGCCGCGGTATTCAAGGCGTTTCAGGCCTTCAACCAGGATTGGGGTGATATTGCGTTGCGCGACTGCGCCGACGATTCCGCACATGATGGCCTCTGCTCGTAAGAAATTGACAATGGAGCCATCGTAGTTGAGTTGGAATGAAATATGCGTTCAGAGTTTCGCATTTCATGAAATAATATTTCACACACTACCATGCGTGAAATATTATTTCATTTCATTCGAAATTTTTTATGAATTCATTACCCAGTCTCGACGAAATCGACCGCCGCATCCTCAACGCCCTGCAAAATGACGCCGCGCTGACGAATAGCGAGCTGGCCCAGGCCGTGCATGTGTCGCCACCGACCTGCCTGCGGCGGGTCAAGCAGCTGACCGAGAGCGGGATTATCGAGCGCCAGGTGGCCATCGTGGCGCCGGATAAGGTGGGCGCGCGCCTGACGGCCATCGTGGAGATCACGCTGGATGTGCAGGCGGCCGAGCGCATGGAGGAATTCGAGGCCCATGTGGCGAAGGAGGAGGCGGTGCTGCAGTGCTATCGCGTGTCGCCGGGGCCGGACTTTGTGCTGGTGCTGCAGGTGGCGGATATGCCGGCTTATCACGCGCTGGCGCATCGCTTGTTCGCCACCCAGACCAATGTGCGCAATGTGAAAACCTACTTTTCCACTTTCCGCAGCAAGTTCGAAACGCGCATTTCCGTGTGAGTTATCCCGGCTTATTCACGCAGTATCCAAGCTTTATCCACCGGCTTTTCCACTGCGAATCACAGGCTAATCACACGTTTTTCACAGACTTATACACTGGCTTATGCACGGGATAAGCGGTCTTGTACGCCGCTTATCCCACACTTATGCAGCGCTTGCTCCAGTACTTACCAACAAGCTTATCCACAAGCCGTAAGCCAGGGAAAATGCCGCCAAACCCGCAGCCAGCCTAGGGGCATAGGGCAGCAGCACGGCCAGCAGCAGGGTGCCGGCCGTCAGAAAACCAGCCCAGGCGACGATGCCTGCGCCGCCGCCCCATAAATCGATGCAGGGCAAAAGCGCCATCACCAGCAATACGCCGCCCAGCACGCGCAGGATATTGCGCAGGCGCGGCACCACATCGCGCTGGCGCAGTTGCTGGTGGTGGCGGTCCATAGCCAGCGCCAGGGCGCTCATGCCGGAGAAGGACAGTGCCAGGGCGGCCAATGCCATTGCTGTAAATCCCATCATGCTCCCGCCCTTTCCGTTTGCAGTACGGCGCTGGCCTTGGCCTGCGCTTTGGCCGATGCCGCCGCGATGCGGCTGTCCACCTTGCGGGCGGCATACAGCAGGCCCAGGCCGCAGACCACCGTCACCAGTTCCACGCTGCCGCGTTCTACATCGCCATTGAGCCAATACCCGAAGAGGTGCTGGCCCGCCGTAATCCAGTTCAGCAGCGGCAGGGACAGGCACATCGCTCCGCCCAGCAGCAGCTGTTCGCGCCAGCCCTGCGCCGAGGGACGCAGCAGCGCATGCAACAACGCCGCCAGCCACACGCTGAAGAAGACGGCGATTTCCCAGTCATGGCGCTCATGCAGCTTGACCGGCAGCAGGCGGTTGCCCCACAGGTAGCCGATGCAGGCCAGCACCAGGCCACCGATGGCGGCCAGGTTCAGCACCTCGCAGATGCGGTAGAAGCGCTGCGTGCTGTCGCCGAATTCGCGCAGCGATTTCTGGCGGCGCTTGACCATGAAGAGGATGGCGCCAGTCGCCATCAGCGCCGTGCCGGCCAGGCCGGATACGAAATAGAGCCAGCGTATCGTGGTGCCTGCAAAATGCAGGCGGTGCATATCGTCCAGCGCCTGCATGGTGGCGCGGGCTGGATGCGGGTCGACGGCATGCGCCAGCTTGGTTTTCAGCAGGGCGCCGCTGACGCCGTCGAATTCCAGCATGCCGCGCGCGCTGAGCAGATGCTTTTGCTGGATGTCGGGATTGGCCATGCCATATACCTGCACCTTCATGCCGGCATCGCCGGGATGGTTAACCACCACGGCGAAGGTGTGGCTTTGCAGCGTGGCTTCGGCCTGCTGCACCAGCGGCGGCAGGGTCGTCAGTTCGCCCTTTTTGCCGGTGGCTTCGCCTTGCGGGCCAAAGTCGCGCACCTGGGCCGCTTCACCGGTACGCACCACTTGCGCCCAGCGCACGGCGGGCACCAGGGTGTCCCAGCTGATCGCCACGCCGCTGAACACGATAACGAACAGGAAGGGCAGGGTCAGCACGCCCATCAGATTGTGCGCATCGAGCCAGGAGCGCTGTCCCTTGGCGGGGCGGAAGGTGAAGAAGTCCTTGAAGATGCGCTTGTGCGTGATAACGCCGGAAATCAGCGCCACCAGCATGGCGATGGACGCCGCGCCCACAATCCACACGCCGGCCGTTCCGGCATGCAGACGATAGTGGAAGTGGATGAAGTGGCCGCCGCCGGCGGTTTCGCGCACCTCGGCGTGTTCGGCCTCCGTTACCGGCAGGCCGGTGGCGGTGGACAGGCGGGCGTCGGCGAAGCGGTTCTTCTCATCGAGCCAGTAGACCATCATGCTGTCTTCGCCGGCGCGCGGCCACATCTCCCACAGACTGCTGTTGGGCGCATGTTCGCGCAGATAGCGCACGCCGTGCTCCAGCGCGGTCGTGTGGCCGGATGGGGTGACGAAGGCAGGCACCTCCTTCTCTGGCGGGTGTTCCGGTTCCATCCAATGCGTGATGGGGCCGGAGAACACGCTCAGCGTGCCAGGCAGGAAGATGATGAAAGCCAGCCAGCACACCCACAGTCCACCCCAGGTATGCAGCCAGGACATGCGCTGGCGCAGGCCGCCCTGGATTTCATTCGCAGCTGCCTTCATGCCGCACCTCCACGCATGGTCAGCAGCAGGCCGGGAAGGCCCAGCAGCACGGAGCCGATCAGCAGCCCGGTCCAGGCACGGCGCACGCTGCGCGTACCGAAAGCCCAAGTGATGGCGATGGCGTACATGGCGAGGCCCAGCAGGCCGCCGCCCAGCATGGCGTGCTCCGGCGATTCATGCGGCGTCAGGCTGAGCGCCGTCAGCAGCACGCCGGCGGCGGAGGCGAACAGATAGCCTCCCACCAGCGCGGCCAGGGTACGCGACAATGTGGGATGCGGCTGGCGTAAGGCTTGCAACAAAGAGCGGCTCTGGCTCGCGGCGGCGTGCGTGGGCTTCATGGCGTCCTCAGAACTTGTAGGTCAGCGTAGCGGTGACGTTGCGCGGCTCGCCCCAGAACACGCTGTCGTAGAAGCCCACGTTGCGGTAGTACTTCTTATCCAGCAGGTTGCTGATATTGAGCTGGGCGCTCATGTGCTTGTCGATCTGGTAGGACGCCATCGCGCCCACCAGGGCATAGGAACCCTGCACCAGACGCTCTTTCTGCGAACGCGGATAGGTCGGACGGCCATACCAGGTTTCGCCATAGATGCCGCTTTGCGCGGTCACGTTCATGCCCAGTTTCAGACCTTGCAGTTGACCGCCGAAGCTGTAGGCCGTGCCAAAGCGCAGCAGGTGGCGCGGCTGGTTCGGCACGGCGCGGCGGCCATCCTTCTCTTCCGCCTTCAGCAGGGTGTAGCCGCCGCTGACATTCCAGGCCTGGTTGATCTGGCCCGACACATCGAACTCCACGCCGCGCGCCTTGATGCCGTCGCCGTTAGCCACATAGGCGTCGTCGCCTTGCGGCAGCTTGAAGCCTTGCGGCACGGTTTTATCCAGCTCCGCCAGATTCTTCTTGCGGGTCTGGAAAACGGCGGCGGAGGCGTTCAGCTTACCGCTGAAGAATTCGCCCTTCACGCCCGCTTCCATATTGGTGCCGGTTTCCGGCGACAGGAAGTTATTGAACTTGTCACGATTGGTCTGCGGGTTGAACAAGGTAGTGTAGCTGGCGTAGGTCGAAATCTGCTCGTTCAGGTCATACACCAGGCCCACATATGGCGTGACTTCGTCCTTGGTTTCGGCAAAACCGCTGGTGCCGCTGTACTGGTTCTTGTTATCGAACGCGCGGGTTTCGGTGGAGTAGTTGCTGATGCGCGCGCCGACGATCACGGTGAGCGGATCGGCCAGGCTGAAACGGCCAGCCAGATAGGCGCCGGACAGGCGCGTGAGTTCTTCGGTATGGGTGCCGTCAGGCTGGAATATCGGGCGCGGCAGATCGCCGGTCCAGTTGCGATAGTCGGGAATCTCGTCCGGATACTGGCGCGGCGCATCGCCACCCTGAGAACGGCTGTTCTGGTTGCCGCCATTGAAGCCGGCGATCACCGTATGACGGCGGCCGAACAGCTGGAAGGGACCGGTCAGATACGCTTCGTAATTCTGATTCGTGGCATAGCCTTCGCCCCAGACGCCAGTCCACAGCGTCATGCCTTTGCCGGTGGCCGGGTCGGGATAGCCGGCGCCGCCGTAGGCCAGGGAGGTGTTGTTGCGGCTATTGGTGCGGGCATAGCCGGCATGCAGCTTCCAGCCGCTGCCGAAATTGTGGTCGACGGTGGTGAAATAGGTTTCCTGTTCATTGGCCCAGCTATTCCACTTCGCGCTCAGGCTGAAGTTGCGCGGCAGGTTGGCCAGACTGCCATCCTTGTTCCAGTAAGGGATGGCACCCCAGGTCGAACCGCGCGGCTTGTTGTGCTGGAAGTCGGCGCCGACGGTCAGCAGGGTATCCGGCGTGATGTCGGCTTCGACGATGGCCATGCCGATGGTTTTACGCTCGCCGTAGCGGTCCATATAGGAATCGCGGTCCTGCCAGGCGAGGGCGACGCGGCCGCGCACCTTGCCGCTGGCGCTGAGCGGAGTGGAGATATCGGCTTCGGCGCGGCGGTTGTTCCAGCGGCCGTATTGCAGCGAGGTGCTGGCCTGGAGGTCGCGGGTTGGACGCTTGCGGACCATATTGACGGTGGCGGATGGGTCGCCGGTGCCGCCCATCAGACCCGTGGCGCCGCGCACCACTTCGATGCGGTCGTACAGCACGGTATCGGTCAGCGGCGAATTCACGCCCTGCGGCAGGCCATCCACCTGCACATTATTGATGCCGAAGCCGCGCGAGTAGTAGCGGGTGCGCTCGCTGTCCTGCTGGCCGATCATGATGCCGGTGGTCTGAGCCAGGGCCTGGTCCAGGCGGGTCACGCCCAGGTCGTTCAGGCGTTCGCGGGTGATGACGCTGACCGATTGCGGGGTGTCGCGGATCGACATATCCATGCGGGTGGCGGTTTTCATTGAGCCGCCGGTGTAGGAACCGCTGTTTTCGGTGGTCGCGCCCAGGCCTTGGCCGGTCACGGTAATTTGCGGCATGACGGAGGCGTTCTTGTCGGCGCCAGGCAGCTTGCGCAGCACGTAGACGCCGGCGCTGCGTTGCGCCACTTCCAGGCCGCTGCCTTGCAGCAGGCGGGCAAAGCCATCGGTGATATTGAAGCTGCCTTGCAGGCCTTTGGTGCTCAGGCCTTCGGTCAGGGCCGCGTCGGAGGACAGGGTGATGCCGCTCTGGCCGGCGAATTGGGACAGGGCCGGGCTAAGCGGACCGGCGGGAATGCTGTAGCTCTTGGCGGCGCTGGCGGCGGCGGCCGGCGCTTCGGCGGCATAGGCTTGCATTGGCGCGGCGGCCAGGGCCAGCGCGGCGGCAACCATCAGGGCGGCCGGTTTCAGCACGGGCAGGTGTTTGGAAGAGGATGCGTGTTGATTCATGAAACAGTCCTTCTGCTTTGGATAGTGGTCGATATGCTTCTCCCCTCTATGACCGGCGAGATTGCAAAAAGGGACATGCCGTCCCAAAAATATTTTCAGGCGTGGGTCAGCGTGACCCAGTAGCGGGTACGCGTCTGCACGCGCACGGGAAGGGAGGCGGCCAGCGCCTGCAGGATGCTGTCGGTGTCGCGCAGCTGGAAAGCGCCGGAAACGCGCAGGCGGGCGGCGGAAGGGTCGCAGCGCAACAGGCCGGGACGGTAGCGCGCCAGTTCGGCCACGAAGTCGGCCAGCGGCATTTTTTCGGCGTACAACACGCCGCTGTTCCAGGCATCGGCATTCGGATCGAGCACTTCGGTCGCGCCGCCAGCGGCGTTGAAGCGGCTTTGGCGGCCGGCGCGCACGACATAGGGCGCATCCGGATGGCTGGCGGGGCGTACTTCGACCGCGCCTTCCAGCACGCCAAGGCGGGTGTGTTCGCCGTCCAGACGCACCACGAAGCGCGTGCCGATGGCGCGCATGGCGCCTTGCGGGCTTTCCACAATGAAGTGGCGGCCCAGCGGATCGGCGGCGGTCTGCACCAGAATTTCGCCCTTGTAGAGGCGCAGGCGGCGCGTGGCGCTGTCGTATTGGACGTCGAGGGCGGTGGCGGTGTTCAGCACCACGCTGCCGCCATCGGGCAGGCTGATTTCGCGGCGCTCGCCAGCAGCGGTCTGCTGGTCCGCATTCCACTCGTCCCAGGGCGTGGCGCGCCAGACGGCCCAGCCCAAAGGAATGGCACCCAGCGCCAGCGCCAAGGTTGTGAGGGCGGTGCGGCGCTGGCTGTCGCCGGCGGCGTTGCGCAGGGCGGGAGCGCCCAGGGCGGGCGGCACCATGCCCAGCTTGTGCGCCACTCTTTCGGCGCGCTGCCAGGCTTTTTCGTTTTCTGGATCGCTGGCGCGCCATTGGGCGCAGCGGCGCTGGTCGGCGGCGCTCATTTCGCCGGAGTGCATGCGCATCATCCAGCGCGCCGCTTCGCGCGCGGCGCGCGGATCGACAGCCGGCGCGCTCTGACCACTCATGCGCCGTCGTCCAGCAGCAGGATGCACTGCTCGAAGGCCGCCGCCATATAGCGTTTCACGGTGCGCACGGTGACATCCAGGCGCTCGCCGATTTCGGCATAGGTCAAGCCTTCCAGCTGCGAGAGCAGGAAGGCTTCGCGCGCCTTGCTGGGCAGGCCGTCCAGCATGGCGTCGATTTCATGCAGGGTTTCCAGCAGCATCAGGCGCGTTTCGGGCGAAGGCGTCTGCGCCTCGGGCAACTGGGCCAGCACGTCGAGATAGGCCTGTTCCAGCGACTGGCGGCGCACGTAATTGATCAGCAAGTTGCGCGCGACCGTGGTGAGGTAGGCACGCGGCTCCTGCAGCGGGGCGCGCTTCTGGTCCGGCTGGCAGAGGATGCGCACGAAGGTGTCGTGCGCCAGGTCGACGGCGTGGTCGGCGCCATTGAGCTTACGGCGCAGCCAAGCCACCAGCCAGCCATGGTGTTCCATGTACAGGGCGGCAAAGTCACTGCGCGGCGCAAGATCGTGGGCTGACACGGCGTGGAGTTCCTTGAGAATCGCCGGTCGGGCCGGCTGGCACTTAAATGCGAATGATTCTCATTATATACAATTAGCTTCATTTTAGGAACCTTGTTGCCAGCCGCCGCCCAAAGCCTGGTGCAGCGCGACCGATGCCTGCAGGCGCGCCAGTTGCAGTTGCAAGGATGCGTCCTGCGCCGCGTACAGGGTGCGCTGGGCATCGAGCAGGGTCAGGGCGTTCTCCGCGCCGGCGCGGTAGCGCGCCTCGGCCAGCGCCAGGGCGCGTCCAGCCTCGCGCAATTCCTCGTCCTGGGCGCCGCGCTGAATGGCCAGCGAAGCGATGGCGTTCAAGGCGCGTTCGACGTCGGCAAAGGCCGTCATCACGGTGCGGCGGTAAGCGGCCAGCAGCTCGCTGCGGCGCGCGCCGGCCAGATCGCGTCCCGCCGCCAGACGGCCGCCATCGAACAGCGGCGCGCCGATGGCCGCCGCCAGGCTGTAGACAGGATTGTCGAACAAGCCCGAAAAACCTTTGGCCGAAGAAGCCAGCGCGCCATCCAGCGTCAGGCTCGGAAACAGCGCGGCGCGGGCTGCGGCGACGTCCGCATCGGCCGCCGCCAGTTGCGCCTCGGCGCTGGCAATATCCGGCCGCCGCGCTAGCAAGCCCGACGGCAACCCCGCATCCGCCGCCGGCAAGGCCAGCCGCTGCAGCGGCACCGCCGAGCCCGTGTCCACCTTGGGGTCAGACCCCAATCGGACATTTGACTCCGCTGCTGAGCCTGTGTCCGATCGGTGCCAGGCACCAAGGTGGACATTGGCAGGGGGCTGGCCGAGCAGGAGTGCGAGGGCGAGGTGGCTGTCTTCGTGTTGCTGGCGCAGTTCGGCACGCTGGCGATGCTGGGCGGCGAGCAGGCCGCGCTGCTGGGCCAGTTCTAGCGGATGGGCGGCGCCGGCGCGGACGCGGGCGGCGACCAGCGCCAGCATGCGTTCGGCGCTGGCGATGTTGGCGTCGGCGATGGCGAGGCGTTCGGCCAGCGCGCTTCTTTGCAGCCAGGCGTTGACGACGGCGCCGGTGACACTCAGGCGGCTGGCCTCGCGCTCGTAGCGGCTCGCTTGCAACTGGGCGGCGGCGCTGTCGCTCAGGGCGCGGTTGCGGCCGCGCAGGTCGATTTCATAGCTGGCGCGCAGGGCGGCGTTATAGGAGGCGCCGCTGGCGCTGCTGGCCTGGCGCGTGCCGAGGCGACCGTCGCCACCGCCACTGGCTTGCGCGTTCAGGCTGGGGAGGCGGTTGGCGTCGGCCATGCGCAGGGCGGCGTAGGCTTGGTCGACGCGCGCGGCGGCAGCGGCGAGATCGTGATTATCTAGCAGGGCGCGGGCCAGCAACTCATCCAGTTCAGAGCTGCCGAAGGCGCGCCACCAATCGGCTTGCGGTGCGGGTTGATGCCTATCGTCGGCCCGTGCAGCAGCGGCATTGCGCCATGCGGCTGGGGCGACGATGTCCGGCGTGCTTTTGCTCGCGGGCGCGCCGGCGCAGGCGGCCAGCAGCGGCAGGATGGTCAGGCAGAGCGGCACGGTTGTGTGTTTCATCGGTATTCCATTCATTCGGAGGCGAGGGCTTGCACCGGGTCGAGGCGGGAGGCGGTGCGGGCGGGCATATAGCCGAATACCAGCCCGGTGATCAGGGCGCAGCCAAAAGCGCCGCCAATGGCGCGCAGCGAGAAGATCAGGGCCACGTCCCACCACAGCAGGGCGGCACCCAGCGCCAGCCCCACCACGACGCCTATCAGGCCACCGGTCAAGGAGACCAGCACCGCTTCAGTCATGAACTGGCGCAGGATGTCGCGCTGGCGGGCGCCGGTCGCCATGCGGATGCCGATTTCGCGCGTGCGTTCGCGCACCGTCATCAGCATGACATTCATGACGCCGATGCCGCCCACCACCAGGGAGACGGCGGCGATCAGGCTGAGCATCAGGGTCATGGTGTCGCTGGTTTTCGCTTCGGCGGCAATCGAGGCGGCGGCGTTGCCGACATCGAAGTCGCGCAGGCCATGGCGCTCCAGCATCAGCGCTTCCATCGCGGCCTGGGTCTGGGCCACGCGGCTGACGTCATCGACGGCGATCACGGTGTACGTCGGCTCGCGCTGGCCGAAGACTTTCAGGCCGGCGGTGCTAAAGGGCAGCAGCAGCACATTATCCTCGTCGCGGTCGCCGGTCAGCGCGCCTTTTTCGCTCATCACGCCGACCACCTGCAGCGGCAGATTGCCGATCAGGATGATCTGGCCGATAGGATCAGCCACATCGGGCATCAGTTCCTGCGCCAGCTTGTGGCCCAGCACCGCGACGTTGGCCAGTTCACGGTCATCCTGCGCGGTGAAGAAGCCGCCGCGCGCCAGCGGCCAGGTCTGGATACGCGGCAGGGCGGCGCCGCTGCCGCGCACATAGGTCTGCACATCGCGGTTGCGGAAGCGCACCACCTGGTTGCCGGTGACGTTGGGCAGCACATGGCTGATATTCGGCAGTTCGGCCACCGCTTCCAGGTCGGCCAGGGTGATGCTGCGGCCCGGCAGGCGCGAGCTGTTGCCGATGGAGGACATATACATCAGGTTGGAGCCGAAAGCGCCCAGCTGGGCCACGACCTTCTGCCGCGCGCCCATGCCGATCGCCAGCATGACGATCACCGAGGCCACGCCGATCACGATGCCGAGCAAAGTCAGGCCGGTGCGGAAGCGGTTCACCCACATCACACGCCATGCGGCGCGCGCCGCCTCGCGGATATCGGTCCAAAAGGAAGCCCCGCCGCCATGGCCGTTCTGCTGCGCCACCTGGCGCATATCGGGCGGCGGCAAGCCGTGCCCACCGGCAGCGTGGCCTGCATGCGCCGAGTCGCTGACGACCTGACCGTCGCGCACTTCGATCACGCGGCGCGCCTGGGCCGCCACGTTGCGGTCGTGGGTGATCAGGATGATGGTGTGGCCGGCGTCGGCCAGTTCGTGCAGCAGCGCCATGACTTCGGCCCCGCTGGTGGAATCGAGGGCGCCGGTCGGCTCATCGGCCAGCAGGATGCGGCCGCCGTTCATCAGGGCGCGCGCGATGGAGACGCGCTGCTGCTGGCCGCCCGAAAGCTGGTTGGGACGATGCTCCATGCGGCTGTCCATGCCCAGGCGCTGCAGCAGGGCCTGGGCCCTTTCCGCGCGCTGCGCCGGCGCCATGCCCGCATACACGGCGGGCAGCTCGACGTTTTCGCGCGCCGATTCGGTGGCGATCAGGTGATAACCCTGGAACACGAAGCCGAACGCTTCGCGCCGCAGCCATGCCAATTGGTCGGCGTCCAGCGTGGAAACGTCTTCGCCGGCAAAGCTGTAAACGCCTTCGCTGGGGCGGTCGAGACAGCCCAGCATATTCATCAGCGTCGATTTGCCCGAGCCGGAGGCGCCGACAATGGCGACGAATTCGCCGGCGTGGATATCGAGTGAAATCCCGCGCAGCACCTCGACCGGCGGCGTACCGTGGCCGCCACCATAACGTTTTCTGATGCCCTGCAGGGAAATCAGCGGTGGCGCGCTCACAGCTGGAACCTGCTGGCGCTATCGGATGGCATCTCGCCCGTCACCAGCAGCTCGCCTTCGCGCAGGCCGCCCAGCACCTCGGCCGAGAGGCGGTTGCGCACGCCGACCTGCACCACGCGCTGTTCGATGGCGCCATCCTGGTTCATGACGCGTGCGGAAAACTGGCCCGGCTTGCCTTCCAGCGCCGTCAGCGCGGGCAGCGGCGCCACCAGCACATTCTTGACCGAGGCGGTGACGAAATGCACCTGGGCCGTCATCTGCGGCATCAACTCGCCATCGCTGTTATCCACATCGAACAGCGCGGTGTACAGCACCACCTTGCCCGAGGAGGGCGTGATGGCCGTGCCGTTATTGCGCGCCTCGGCCTGGGGCGGGGCGGGCAGCAGCTGGCGTACCTTGCCATGCCAGCGCCGCTGGTTGCCGCCCAGGGTGCTGAAATACACCGGCATGCCGGGCTTCACGCGCCGTACATCGGCTTCCGAGACTTCGGTCCATACCGTCATGCCCGACAGGTCGGCCACGCGCAGCACATTCGGCGTCTGGTAGGTGGCGTTCAGGGTCTGGCCTTCGCGCGCCTCGACCGAGACCACGGTGCCGCTCATGGGCGCGTAGATGCGGGTATAGCCCAGGCGCGCCTCGTCGGCCTTGAGGGTGGCTTGCGTCTGCTGGATCTGGGCCTGCAGGTTGGCGATGCGGGCCGCCGCCGTCTCCAGCGCGGCCACGGCCAGCTGCATATCCTCCTCGCGGGTGGCGCCGTCGCGTGCCAGTTGCTGCTGGCGGGTGTGCTGCTGGCCCGCCAGACGGTGCTGGGCGCGCTGTTCGGACAGTTGCGCATTCAGACCCGCCAGGGCGGCCCGTCCGGCGTCCACGGTGGCCTGCTGCACGCTGGGATCGATTTCGACCAGCAACTGCCCCTTGCTGACGGTAGCGCCGGGCGTGACGTGCAGACGCAGGATCTGGCCCGAGACCTGGGCGCCGATATCCACATAGCTGCGCGGCTGCAAAGTGCCGACCGCCATCACATTCGCTTCGATACTGGCCTTGGCCAGGCGGGCGGTCTCGATCTTGGGTGCTTTGCGCTGCTGCTGCCACCAGAAGGCGCCAGCCGCGCCCAGCGCCAGCAGAAGGACTGCCGCCAGCCGGCGGCGGGTGAGGAGCTGTTTCGGAAAAGCCATGCACAAACCTTATTCGGGCGAAGCGGACAGGGCGTCCGCTCTTCATCTGCTATGACAGACCAGCCCGAAAAAGGGGTCAAAAATTGTTGTAAACAGGTTTATCCACGGAGTTTTCCCTGCATTTCCACAAGTTTATCCACACGATTCCTGCTGGAAAAATAGCCAGAATTGCAGCCATACAGGCTTATTCAGCAGTTTTCCAGCACTTACCCACGCGCTTAATCACAAGCTTATCCACATTTACCAAAAAGACCACGAAAACTGAAATATTCAGTCTGAAAAGAAAATTATCCAGCCGTTTTCCCCAGCTTATCCTCCTGCTTATCCATGGGCTTATGCCCCGCTTTTCCTTAGGCTTACGCACAACCTTATCCACAGGCGAAGGTAAACGAAAAACGGCGCCCGAAGGCGCCGCCGTTCCGACCGGGAGCAGTTTTACTTCTTGACCTTGACCGGACGCGTCCAGCCTTCGATGGTCAATTGCTTGGGACGGGAAATCGTCAGCTTGCCGGCCGGCGCATCCTTGGTCAGGGTGGTGCCTGCGCCCAGGGTGGCGCCCGCGCCCACGGTGACGGGCGCCACCAGCTGGCTGTCGCTGCCGATGAAGGCGTCGTCCTCGATCACGGTGCGGAACTTGTTGGCGCCGTCGTAATTGCAGGTGATGGTGCCGGCGCCGATATTCACGCGCGAACCGACGGTGGCGTCGCCGATATAGGCCAGGTGATTGGCCTTGCTGTGCGCCGCCACCTGGCTGTTCTTGATCTCGACGAAGTTACCCACCTGCACGTCCTCGCCCAGCTCGGTGCCGGGACGCAGGCGGGCATACGGGCCGATGATGGAAGCCGGACCGACCACAGCCTCTTCGATATGGCAGAAGGGCTTGATGGTGGCGCCGGCCGCCACGCGGGCGTTCACCAGCACATTGTAGGGGCCGACCGTGACGCCATCGGCCAGCTCGACGCGGCCTTCGAAGACGCAGCCGACGTCGATGGTGACGTCGCGGCCGCAGATCAGCTCGCCGCGCACATCGATGCGGTGCGGGTCGATCACGGTCACGCCTTTTTCCAGCAGGGACTTGGCGATATTGTTCTGGTGGATGCCTTCCAGCTCGGCCAGCTGCACCTTGCTGTTCACGCCCAGCACTTCCCACTCTGCGTCCGGATGGGCCGAGACCACATCCACGCCCTCGGCCACGGCCTGGGCCACGATATCGGTCAGGTAGTACTCGCCCTGGGCATTGTCGTTCTTCAGCGCGGTCAGCCACTGCTTCAGGCGCGCAGTCGGCGCCACCATGATGCCGCTATTGATTTCCTTGATGGCGCGCTCGAATTCGTTGGCATCCTTCTCTTCGACGATGCGCATGATCTGGCCGCCGACGCGCACGATGCGGCCCAGGCCGAAGGGATTGTCCTGCACCACGGTCAGGATGCCGAGCTTGTCCTGGCCAGCCGCCTCGACTAGGCGCTGCAGCGAAGCGGCGCTGGTCAGCGGCACGTCACCGTACAGGATCAGGGTCGGCGCGTTGTCATCGAGTTCCGGCAGCGCCTGCATCACGGCATGGCCGGTGCCCAGCTGCGGTTCCTGCAGGGCGGCGGTGATCTGCATGCCATCCGGCTTTTTCTGTTTTTCCAGCGATTCCAGCACGGCTGCGCCGCCGTGACCGTAGATCACGCATAATTTGGCGGGAGACAAGGTGCGCGCGGTATCGATCACGTGCCACAGCAGTGGCTTACCGGCCAGGGGATGCAAAACTTTCGGCAGGGCAGACTGCATGCGTTTGCCCATGCCGGCGGCGAGAATAACTACGTTCATAGGCCGAAAATTCGAGTGAGTTAAAAATATGCAAAAGTTTAACACGCAGCACTCTTTTTCCCGCCGTGCCAGCCTGTATATCGTGCTGGTCGTGGCTTTGCTGGTCACAGCGTGCAGCTCGCTGCGCCTGGCCTATAACAATGGCGATACCTTGCTTTACTGGTGGCTGGATGGCTATATCGATTTCGATGGCGAACAGAAGGGCGAGGTCAAACACGATATCGACGAACTGTTCCGCTGGCACCGCAAAACCCAGTTGCAGGACTATGTGCAAGTGCTGCAAAAAACCCAGGCCCAGCTGCAACAGGGCAAGGTCAGCCGCGCCGACCTGCTGGCCAGCTATCACGATGCGCGCAACCGCACCCAGGCCCTGCTGCTCAAGGCGGCGCCCGATATCGCCGATATGGCGCTGACCCTGCATCCCGAGCAGCTGGCCCAGATGGAAAAGAAATTCGCCAAGAACAATGCCGATTTCCGCAAAAAGAATATGAAGGGGGACCGCGAGCAGCAGAACAAGTTCCGCTATAAGAAGTCGATGGACCAGTTCGAGCTGTGGTTCGGCAATTTCAGTTCCGAGCAGGAAGCGGCCATCCGCCGCGCCTCCGACGCCCGTCCGCTCGACAATGAAATCTGGCTCGACGAGCGCATGCGCCGCCAGCGCAGCATCCTGGAACTGGCGCAGCGCATCGCGCGCGAACAGCCCAGCCGCGAGCAAGCCATCGCCTGGGTGCAGAGCCTGATCCGCGAAAGCTTCGCGCGCATGGACAATTCCGAGCGCAAACCTTTCATGGATGCGTATACCAGCAGCACCATCGACCTGGTCTACACCGTGGTCCAGCTGGCCACGCCGGCGCAGAAAGCCCATGCCCACAAGCGCATGCAGGGCTGGATCGACGATTTCAACACCCTGGCGGCCCAGGCCAAATAAGAGGGCGTTTCAAAATGGGCGTGGCTAGGCGCAGCGACGAAGACAGTGCGCCTGCACGGCAAGGAGCTGCAACGACGCCACACCCATTTTGAAACGGCCTCTAAGGGCTGGCGGGGAGGGCTGCGTGGTATAGTGGCCGCCGTTGAACCACCTCCCCGTTGTCCCATGCAAAAGAAGAAGCCCGCCAAAGTCCCCGTCCACGGTCCCCAGCACGCCAAGCAGGTGCGCATCATCGGCGGGCAATGGAAACGTTCGACGCTGCCCGTGCTGGAAGCGCTGGGCCTGCGTCCCACGCCGGACCGCGTGCGCGAAACGGTGTTCAACTGGATTAACCACCTGCGCGACGGCGAATGGGCCGCGGCCCAGGTGCTGGACCTGTTCGCCGGCAGCGGCGCGCTCGGCTTCGAAGCGGCCAGCCGTGGCGCGCAGAACGTGCTCATGATCGATAGCAATAGCGCCGTCATCCGCCAGCTGGACAGCATCAAGGCCAAGCTGAACGCCGCCAATGTGACGCTGCAGCGCGGCGACGCCGTGGCCAGCGCCCAGTCGCTGGCGCTGCGCGGCCAGCGCTTCGACCTGGTCTTCCTCGATCCGCCTTACCAGCAAGACTTTCTGAGCAAGGCGCTGCCGCTGTGCGCCGGCCTGCTCAAGGAAGATGGCCTGGTGTACGCCGAATCCGGCCTGCCGCTTACGTTCGAAGGGGAAGAAGTGCCCGAGTGGATGGCGGCTTGGGAGGTGGTCCGGGCGGATAAGGCTGGCATGGTGTACTATCACTTATTGAAATTGCGCCTAAAAAATTAGCAGCAGCGATTTCAGGCATAATGCGCGTTTTGGTGCATATCGCAGGGAGCCGCAATGGTTGTAGCAGTCTATCCGGGAACTTTCGATCCGCTGACCCGTGGTCATGAGGATCTGGTACGCCGTGCCTCCGGCCTGTTCGACACGCTCGTGGTCGGGGTGGCCGATAGCCAGAATAAAAAGCCTTTCTTCTCGCTGGAAGAACGCCTCACCATCGCCAACGAGGTGCTGGGGCATTATCCGAACGTCAAAGTGGAGAGTTTCTCCGGCCTGCTCAAGGATTTCGTGCGCCAGCACGATGCGCGCGTGATCGTGCGCGGCCTGCGCGCCGTGTCCGACTTTGAATATGAATTCCAGATGGCCGGCATGAACCGCTACCTGCTGCCGGACGTCGAAACCCTGTTCCTGACCCCGTCCGACCAGTACCAGTTCATCTCCGGCACCATCGTGCGCGAGATCGCCCAGCTGGGCGGCGACGTCTCCAAATTCGTTTTCCCCTCGGTCGACCGCTGGCTGCAAAAGAAAATCGCCGCGCTGAAGGCCGAGTCCCAAGCCTAGCCTTAACGTTTTACCTGTATTGCGAGTACTGCCATGGCCTTAATGATTACCGACGACTGCATTAATTGCGATGTGTGCGAGCCCGAGTGCCCGAACGACGCGATTTATATGGGGCCGGAAATTTACGAAATCCACCCGGATAAATGCACCGAATGCGTGGGACACTTCAGCGAACCGCAATGCCAGCAAGTGTGCCCGGTGAGCTGCATTCCCTTCAATCCGGAACGGCGCGAAACCCAGGACCAGCTGTACGAGAAGTTCGAGCGTCTGCAAGCCGCGAAGGCTTAAGCGTCGCAAAATAGCATGGGCGTGCACAATTAGGCGCGGCCGGTGGTATATTTCACCGGCAACCACACTAATTGGAGACAGCATGTCCATCACCCGCCGCACCCTGATCCAGGCAGCCGCCGCTGCCCTGATGTTCTCTGCCGCCCCGGTTTTCGCCAGCACCGACGTGGCCGGCGTGAAATTCGAGGAAACCGCCACCGTCGCCGGCCAGCAGCTCAAGCTGAACGGCGCCGGCCTGCGCACCAAGGTCATCTTCAAGGTCTATGCCCTGGGCCTGTACCTGAGCGAGAAAAAAACCAGCATGGCCGACATCCTGGCCGTGCCGGGCGCGCGCCGCATCCAGATCGTCAGCATGCGCGATCTGAGCTCGGAAGACTTCGGCAAGGCCTTCATGGATGGCCTGAACGCCAATACCGACCAGACCGAACGCACCAAGATCCTGCCGCAAACCAAAACCTTCGGTGAAATGTTTGCCGCCATCCCCGGCCTGAAGAAGGGCGATGTACTACTGGTAGACTGGATTCCCGGCGTCGGCACGCAATGCCAGCTGAATGGGAAGAAAATCGGGGAAACCGTGCCGGATGTCGCGTTCTACAACGCGATTACCCGCATCTGGATTGGGGACAAGGCAGTGGACAGCTCGCTCAAGCCGAAACTGCTGGGTGAAGTGAAGTAAGCTTCGATGCTGCAATGCGGCAGACGGGCTTTCCTGCTGCCGCCACTTTCATTTCTCAGGAACGCGATGCCAGGGCATACAGCTCGGCGGCATGGCTGGGCGAGCCATCGGGCGAGTTCAGCATGCTTTTCAGCAGCATCGCGTCATGCATCTTGCGGCGGTTCAGCTGCTCCTCTTTACTCATTTTTGGCTTAACGACCATCATTGCAGCGCGTGCCACGCCGCGCAGCAGCGGCTGGAACAGCATCACGGTGCCGAATACCAGGGCTACGCCCAGCAGCACCAGGACGGCGTCCATGAAGGAGAGGTCTTGCAGGAAAAGTTGCGACGCGGAAATGAAGGTAGACATGATGTTTCAGTTGCATTTAGAATCTAGCGTAACTATAGTGCAGCGCAACATATAAATCTAATTTTGTTTCCCAATAATAATTATAATTATTGTGAATAATCATTCGCGCCGCCCCCCAACCTGACCGCCAAACACCATGAGCTTTCTGACGCTGGACCTGAACCTGTTGCGCGTCTTCGACGCCGTGATGACCGAGCAGAACCTGACGCGGGCGGCCGGCCACCTGGCCATGACCCAGCCGGCGGTCTCGAATGCCATCAAGCGCCTGCGCGAAAGCCTGGGCGACGACTTGCTGATCCGCACCGCCTACGGCGTCAAGCCGACCCCGCGCGCCGAAGCCCTGTGGCCGGCCGTGCGCGGCGCCCTGGCCTCGCTGGAAGCGGCGGTGGCGCCCGGCACTTTTGACGTCTCGCGCGCCCACGCCACCTTCCGCATGGCCATGGCCGACGCCACGGCCGCCTTCTGGCTGCCCTCGCTGATGCGTTCGATCGAACGCGAAGCGCCCGGCGTGAATGTAAGGATGGTGCCGCTGACGACGCGCGAGCCGCGTCCCATGCTGCTGCGCGGCGACATCGACCTGGCGGTCGGCTTCTTCCCCGGCGTGGCGGCCCAGCTGATGAGCGAACCGAGTTCGCCGATCCGCCACGAGCGCCTGTATTCCGGAACGTATGTGTGTGTGATGCGGCGCGACCATCCGCTGGCCAAGGGCGACCTGACCCTGGACAGCTACTGCGCCACCAACCACCTGCTGGTGAGTTTCTCCGGCCGCGCCCACGGCCTGGTCGACGAAGCCCTGGCCCAGATCGGCCGCGAACGGCGCATTCTGCTGACGGTGAACCAATTCTTCACCGCCGGCCGCGTGGTCGCCAACTCCGATCTGGTGACGGTGCTGCCCAAGCACCTGATCGCCTCCACCGGCATGACCGACGCATTGATTTCGAAAGAGCTGCCGTTCCAGCTGCCCGCCGTCCACCTCGACATGCTCTGGCACGAACGCGACGCCCGCAGCCCCGTGCACAAATGGCTGCGCAGCCACCTCGAAAGCATGAACAGCGTCACCCAGCGCACCGCGCCCGGCACCGCCCCCAAGAACGACACCTACTAAGCCTTTGATCTAAATCAGCAAATGTCCCACCCTGGTGTCAGGCACCAGGGTTAGACATTCTTTGAGAAAAATCAAGAAATGTCCTACTCCGGTGCCTGACACCAGGGTCGGACATTGTTTGATTTGGCGCAAACGGGCTTATTTGATGGGGAGCTTGCTGGTGTTTTTGACTTCTTCCATCACGGCGTAGGTGTGGGTTTCGCGTACGCCTTTCTGCAGCAGGGTCTTGCCGAGGAATTCGCGGTAGGCGGCCATGTCCTTGACGCGCGCTTTCACCAGGTAGTCGAAGCCGCCGGCCACCATATGGCATTCGAGCACTTCGGGGATGACCTGCACACTTTGCTTGAAGGCGTCGAAGACTTCGGGCGTGGTGCGGTCGAGCACGACTTCGATAAAGACGAGCAGCGACACGTCCAGCAACTGTGGATTAAGCTGGGCGGTATAGCCCATGATATAGCCGGATTCGTGCAGCTTGCGCACGCGCTCCAGGCAGGCGGCAGGCGATAGATTGACGCGTGCTGCCAGTTCCACATTGCTGATGCGGCCGTCGCTTTGCAGCTCCATCAGAATCTTCTTACTGATCTTGTCCAGCATGGATTCATCCCCTAATTAATTTTATTTGGTCAAATTCTCTCACTAAAAACTATGTATTGCTAGTCCTAAGCAATACCAGAATTAATCCAGAAGAATCCCGCATACAATCAAATCATCAGCAGCACCGTAGAACACGCTCCGCAAACAGGGTTTGTCGGGCGTGTTTTCTTATGTGCTCAACCTCATTATTTCTTCGACAAAAGAGTCATTCATGCATCCAGCAGCCCCTCCTTCCCTCGTCCCGTTTGCTACTCTGCAAGCCGAAATCCTGCGCGATCCCAGCCCGCTGCGCGCCGCCGTGACTGCCGCGTATCGCCGCGATGAACAGGGCGCCGTGCAGTGGCTGCTGTCGCAGATCCGCGAAGGTGGGGCCGAAACCACGCAGCAGGCGCAGACGCTGGCCCAGCGCCTGGTGAACTCGGTACGTGAAAAACGTACCCGCTCGTCGGGCGTGGATGCGCTGATGCACGAGTTTTCCCTGTCCTCGGAAGAGGGCGTGGCGCTGATGTGCCTGGCCGAAGCACTGTTGCGTATTCCAGACAGCGCCACCGCCGACCGCCTGATTGCCGACAAAATCAGCAAGGGCGACTGGCGCAAACACCTGGGCGAGTCGCCTTCGCTGTTCGTGAATGCGGCGACCTGGGGTCTGCTGGTGACGGGCAAGCTGGTCAGCTCGAGCAGCGAGCAGGGTCTGGGCTCGGCCCTGACCCGCCTGATCGCCAAGGGCGGCGAACCGCTGATCCGCAAGGGCGTGGACCTGGCGATGCGCATGCTGGGCAACCAGTTCGTCACCGGCCAGACCATCGACGAAGCGATCAAAAATGGCCGCGAGAACGAAGCGCGCGGCTACCGTTATTCCTATGACATGCTGGGCGAGGCGGCGCTGACCGAGGCCGACGCGGCCAACTACTACGCCGCCTACGAAACCGCGATCCACGCCATCGGCCGCGCGTCGAATGGCCGCGGCATCAAGGAAGGTCCGGGCATTTCGGTCAAGCTGTCGGCCCTGCACCCGCGTTACAGCCGCGCCCAGCGCGAGCGCGTGATGAATGAGCTGCTGCCGCGCTTGCGCCAGCTGGTGCTGCTGGCCAAGGGCTATGACATCGGCCTGAACATCGATGCGGAAGAGGCCGACCGCCTGGAACTGTCGCTCGACCTGATGGAAGCGATGGCTTTCGACCCGGCCCTGGCCGGTTTCGACGGCATCGGCTTCGTGGTGCAGGCTTACCAGAAACGTTGCCCCTTCGTTATCGACTTCCTGATCGACCTGGCCAAGCGCAGCGGCCGCAAATTCATGGTGCGTCTGGTCAAGGGCGCGTATTGGGATGCCGAGATCAAGCGTGCCCAGGTGGACGGCATGCCCGGCTACCCGGTCTACACGCGCAAGGTCTACACCGACGTGTCCTACCTGGTGTGCGCACAGAAGCTGCTGGGCGCGACCGATGTGATTTACCCGCAATTCGCCACCCATAACGCGCAAACCCTGTCCACCATCTACACCTGGGCCAAGCGCGACGGCATCGACGACTACGAGTTCCAGTGCCTGCACGGCATGGGTGAGACCTTGTACGACCAAGTGGTTGGCGCCGACAAGCTGGGCAAGGGCTGCCGCATTTACGCGCCGGTCGGCTCGCATGAAACGCTGCTGGCCTACCTGGTGCGCCGCCTGCTGGAAAACGGCGCCAACTCATCCTTCGTGAACCAGATCGTGGATGAGAGCATTCCGGTCGAATCGCTGGTGAAAAACCCGCTGGACATCGCACGCGAACAAGGCGGCTTGCCGCACCCGGCCATTCCGCAGCCGCTGAATATGTTCGGCGCCGAGCGTCTGAACTCGGCCGGCCTGGACCTGGCAAACGAAGACGTGCTGCGCCATATCTCAGCCGTACTGGCTGAGCAGCGCAGCTGGAGCGCCGTGCCGCTGCTGGCAGTGGCCGCCAGCGAGGGCCAGCCAGCCCAGCCGGTCGTCAATCCGGCGCAGAAAAGCGATGTGGTGGGCCAGGTGACGGAAGCCAATGGCGCCGACGTGGAAAACGCGCTGGCCAGCGCCAGCCATTTCGCCATGGACTGGCAGACGGTGGAACCGTCGCAGCGCGCCGCCGCCCTGGTGCGCGCCGCCGAGCTGTTCGAAACCCATATGCTGGAACTGATGACGCTGGCGATCCGCGAAGCGGGCAAATCGCTGCCGAATGCGATTGCCGAAATCCGCGAAGCGGTGGACTTCCTGCGCTATTACGCTGCCGAGGTGAGCAGCGCGCCGAATACCCTGGCCCTGGGTCCGGTCACCTGCATCAGCCCGTGGAACTTCCCGCTGGCCATCTTCACCGGCCAGGTCGCTGCCGCACTGGCAGCCGGCAATGTGGTACTGGCCAAGCCGGCCGAGCAGACCCCGCTGATCGCTTTCCGCGCCGTGGAACTGCTGCATGAAGCCGGCATTCCGCGTGCCGCGCTGCAATTCCTGCCAGGCCGCGGCGAAGTGGTGGGCGCCGGCCTGTGCAACGATGCCCGCGTCAAGGGCGTGATCTTCACCGGCTCGACCGAAGTGGCCCAGCTCATCAACCGTTCGCTGGCCAAGCGCGCCGCGGCCGAGCATGCCGATATCCCACTGATCGCCGAAACCGGCGGCCAGAACGCCATGATCGTCGATTCCTCCTCGCTGCCGGAGCAGGTGGTGCAGGATGCGATTTCCTCGGCCTTCGACAGCGCCGGCCAGCGCTGCTCGGCCCTGCGCGTGCTGTTCCTGCAGGAAGATATCGCCGACAAGACCATCCGCATGCTCAAAGGTGCCATGGCCGAACTGAAAATCGGCAGCCCAGACCGCCTGGTGACCGATATCGGTCCGGTGATCGATGCCGAAGCCCAGCAAAACCTGCTGTCGCACATCGAAACCACGCGCAAAACGGCCGTCAACAGCTTCTCGCTGGGCCTGCCAAGCGATGTGAACGGTACGTTCGTGCCGCCGACCGTGCTGGAAATCCGCTCGCTGAACGAGCTGAGCAAGGAAGTTTTCGGTCCTGTGATGCACGTGATCCGCTATAAGCGCGCCGATCTGCCGAAAGTCATTGGCGAAATCAATGCCAGCGGCTTTGGCCTGACTCTGGGCGTGCATTCGCGCATTGACGAAACCATCGATTTCATCACCTCGCGCGCGCATGTGGGCAATATCTACGTCAACCGCAATATCGTGGGCGCCGTGGTCGGCGTGCAACCGTTCGGCGGCGAAGGCAAATCGGGCACGGGGCCGAAAGCCGGTGGTCCGCTGTATCTGAAACGTCTGCAGCGCCATGCCGTACTGGCGTCGACGCCGGAACGCCGCACCACCGCCGCTTTCGACGCGTTGGCGGCCTGGTCCAAGGCCAAAGGCCTGGACACGGTCAGCAAGCTTAGCGAGAAATACGCCCACAGCAGCCTGCTCGGCAGCACCACCGTCCTGCCAGGCCCGACAGGTGAGCGCAACACGCTGAGCTTCACCTCGCGCGGCGCTGTATTGTGCGCAGCCAGCACCCAGCCAGCCCTGCTGAACCAGATTGCAGCCGCCATGGCCACCGGCAACCAGGCGCTGGTACTGGAAAGCAGCCCGGCTTTGCTGCCGGCTGACCTGCCGGCAGCCGTCAAAGACCGCATCCAGGTCTTCAGCCAGCTGAACGAAGTCAAAACCGGCTTCCAGATCGCCCTGGTCGAATCTTCGCTCAGCGCCAGTTTGCGTCCCGAGCTGGCAGCCCGCGATGGCGCCCTGGTCTCCGTCATCGACAGCAGCGACGATAGCGAAATCCCCCTGTGGCGTCTGGTCGCCGAACGCGCCCTGTGCGTCAACACCACCGCAGCCGGCGGCAACGCCAGCCTGATGACGCTCGGCGCTTAAACCTCCCGTTTGAGCTGAATCAACAAATGTCCACCCTGGTGTCAGGCACCAGAGGTGGACTTTTTTTGCGCAAAATCAAAGAATGTCCAACCCTGGTGCCTGACACCAGGGTCGGACATTTGTTGAGAAAAATCAAACGGCTAGTTGTGGCAGAAGTTTTTGAGGATGCCGTAGGCGTAGCGCGAGGCGACGGTTTTGACGAAATGCATGAAATCGGTGGCAGCGTATTCGTTGGCATCGTCTGAAATCGTGCGTATCACCGCGAAGGGGATGCCTAGCTCGAAACAGACTTGGGCTACTGCTGCTCCTTCCATTTCCACTGCCAGCAGGTCGGGCAGCTGTTTTTTCAGCTCGGCCAGCTTGGCCGGGTTTTCCATGAATTGATCGCCACTGCCGATCAGGCCGCGGTGGATGCGGCTTGGCAGTTTTTCAGCTTCCAGGTAGTGGCGCGTGGCGGCATGCAGTCGCCGGCTGAGTTCTCGATCGGACATCAGGTGCGAAATACCTGTCAGCGGGACTTCAAAACGGGGAAACAGGGGACTGGCATCCATATCATGCTGAATCAGCGATTCGGCCACCACTACATCACCTACCCGTACGCCAGAATCGGCACTGCCAGCGACGCCAGTAAAGACGATGTGGGTAACTTGAAACTTCTCCACAAGGATTGCAGCGGTCATCGCAGCAGCAACCTTGCCAATTCTCGATAAAACACACACAGAATCGATTTCCCAGAGTTTTCCGGCTGTGTACTCACGCATGCCGTGGATGAGCTTGTAGGGGCTCTCCATGGCTTCTATGAGGCCGTGCTGTTCTTCAGCCAAGGCTGAGATGATTCCAAGACGCATTTTTTGTGGTGAGTTCATGGGTTTTCCAGGGTTTGGACCTTGCTCGCGTGGACGGCGACTTTTCCTTTTAATATAGATAAAAGTAGATATAAAGAATGGTAGTAGATAGTAAACGCGAGGTCTACTGTGGATAAGCCTGTTAACATCCACAAAATCAGAAGTTTACGGCCTCGTAAACTGGCTGGAAAAACCTTGCGTTTGGAAAGGACGAGTTTTGGACAAATTTTCCAGCTGTGGTTAACCGGAGCGTTTACGCACATTCGATCCTGTGGATATTCAGGCACTTATCAACAGACGAGGCTAATTTTATCCAGTTTGTCCTCTGAAACGGGCTCGGAAAGCAGATGGCCTTGGCCGAAATCACTGCCGGCAGCCTTCAAAATCTCCAATTGGGCGGAATTTTCGATGCCTTCCGCGATGACCTGGATGCCCAGCGTATGCGCCATGGCAATAATTGCTTTGCACAGCTCCCGGCCATGGATGCCATCCTCCAGATTGGCAATGAAAGCCGGATCGATCTTCAGGTAGTCGATCTGGAAGCGCCGCAGGAAGCTGACCGAGCAATAACCGGTGCCAAAGTCATCCAGCGCCAGCTGCATGCCGGCTTCCCGCAGCCGTTTCAGCTTGCCGGTGGTCTGGCTATTTGCATCCATCAGCAGTTTTTCCGTCACTTCGATGACAATGCTGCGCGCGTCCACCTGGCGTTGCCGTAGAAATTCCAGCCAGCTTTCGACATTGCAGTCCTCGCTGCGGAATTGCAGGGCCGATTTGTTCACGCAAACCTGAAAATCCGGTCCATATTCGGCTTGCAGGCGCTGGGCCAGCAGCACGGCCTGGCGGAAGATCCAGTCGCCGATGCCGACGATGGCGCCGGAATGTTCGGCTGCGGCCAGAAATTCTGCCGGCGTCAGCAGACCACGCGATGGATGCTGCCAGCGCAGCAGTGCCTCCACCTTTTGCATGCGGCCGCTGGCCAACGCAATCACGGGCTGGTAGACCAGGCGTAATTCATTGTTTTCCAAGGCTTGCCGCAGCTCGTGCTTGAGCGTGGCGCCTTCCTGCATGACCGGGGCGAAGTAGTGGTAGCCGTTGCGGCCCTGCTGTTTGGCCGCATACATGGCCTGATCGGCGTTTTTCAGCAGGGTTTCAGCGTCTTCGCCATCGTCCGGGTAGCTGGTGATGCCGATACTGGCCGAAATCTGGACCTGGTCCTTGCCCAGATCGAAGGCGTCGGCCATGGCAGCCAGCACATCGTGCACCACGCGCAGCACATCGGAAGCCTGGTGCACCTCGCTGAGGATGAGGGTGAACTCGTCGCCGCCAAGCCGGGCCACGGTATCGCTGCTGCGCACGCATCGGCCCAGCCTTTCCGCTACTTTTTTCAGCAACACATCGCCCATGGCGTGGCCCAGAGTGTCGTTGACGCCCTTGAAACCGTCCAGGTCAATGAAAAGCAGGGCCATGGGCAGGCGGTGGCGCTGCGCTTTCTTCAATTCCTGGTTCAGGCGTTCATTGAACATGCGTCGGTTGGGCAGGCCGGTCAACGCGTCGAAATTGGCCTGTTTCCAAATCAGTTCTTCCGAGGCCTTGCGTTTGGTGATGTCAGAGAACAGGGCGACACGGCGGTAGGCCACGCCATTTTCATCGCAGACGCTGTCGAAGCGCAGGGCGACGAGATAGAACTCGCCGTTTTTGTGCTGGTGCCAGATCTCGCCTTCCCAGCGGCCGGTGTGGAGGATGGATTGGCGCATGCGGCTGAAAAACTCCCGGTCCTGCAGTCCGGCAGTCAGCTGATAGGCGGGACGGCCGACCACTTCCAGCTCTTCGTAGCCGCTGATGCGCGAAAACGCGGGATTGACGGATAGGATGGTGCCTTCCTCATCCGTCACCAGCATGCCTTCCGAGCTGTTTTGGTACATCAAGGAGGCCAGTTTCGTCGATTCTTCATGCTTTTTACGGCCAGTGATGTCTTCCACCATGGAAAACAAGCCGACAACCTGGCCTTTCTCGTCAAAATCGGGCACGTAGTAGACGCCATCCCAACGTTCGCCATGGGAAGTCAGTACTTTGCGCTCGTACCTGGTGTTCTGGCCGCTGAAAGCCTTGTCCAGATGCGGTAGAACAATCTCGTACAGTTCCTGGCCAACCGTTTGGGCAGCGGATTTGCCGATCAGACTTTGCCCCATCTGGCCGAATCTTTCTTCGAAGCGGCGGTTGGTGAAGCTGTAGCGGCCGTCACGGGTGACGTAGGCGATCATGATAGGCAGATTGTCGGCAATCAGACGCAGGCGTTGCTCGCTGGCCGTCAGTTTGGCTTCAGTTTCCCGGCTGCGCACATACAGCTGGCGGTAGCGGTTTTCTCTTTCTTCCACTTTGGCGTAGGAGCGCAGGGCGAAGTGGCCGCCAGCCAGCATGACGCCGAGCAGCAGGGTCAGGCCAAGTACGCCGGTCAGGATGTGCCTGTCCATGGCCAAGCCGATGGCGGTATCGGAACTGCCCGACACCACGATCAGGGGAAAGTCTTGCAAAACGGCATAGCTGAAGACGCGGGAAACGTGATCGATGGGGCTGATGGTGTTGAACGTGCCGGTTTTGCTTTCAGCAACGCGTTTGAACAGCAGATTGTTACGCAAATCCCAGCGGAAAGTGCGTTCGAATTGGGGTGCGCGAGCGATCAGACGGCCATCCATATGCACCAGGGAAATCGAGACATCCTTGCCGAGCCGCGATTTTTCAAATACTTCGGCAAAACGGCGCGCATCCAGAGGCGCGGCGATTACACCAAGAAACTTGCCTTCAGCGCTTTCCACGCGACGGCTGATGACGAAGAGCCGGCTTTTGGTGATGTGGCTGAGCATGGGTTCGCTGATGAAAAGTTTGTTGCCCAGTTTGTTTTGCAGATGCGCCTGGAAGTAATCGCGTTGAGAAAAATCCGTGCCGGCAATCGGCAAATCATTGGAGGCGGCAATGCCTTGGCCTTGCGCATCGATGAAAGCGAGCCAGTAGACCCCTTGAAAAGAACTGCCACGGGAAGAGAGCAGGGCAGCGATGTGGCGGTTCACATTGTTCTGGTCGGCAGGCAAGAGCTTGATGGCATTGCTGAAACCAGTGAGGGAGAGGTCGACGAATTCGATGGTCGAGAGAACCTGGGCTTCGATCGCTCGCGTGTAGTGCTGGGTCTGGCGTGCAATGGCTTGTTCGCGTTCTTGCGCAGCAGTGTGGATTTCCCAGACAACGATGGCTGTAGTGAGGACAGCCATGGTCAGTAGACCGGCGATCAGGCGCTGTCGAAAGCGCAGGTAAGCGTTCGATTGGACGGTTGGCTTGCCTGAGCGCTGTTTGGACAAAGCTATCCTCAGCTGTGCAGTTCGGGTTTTGGGGTCGAATCAGTATAGGGGAAGCTGAACGCGCAGCGTAGCTGTTGTTGGATTTTTGCCTGCGTGAATGAAAAAGCTCGCTTCGTTTACATGTGAATAGTGTGTATACAAGATAGTAATGGTTGTTAACAAGTGCCTGTTTTTGTGGATAAGTAGGTAAACCAGCGAAAAATCAGGGATTTGGCGCTTGTATAAGGCGGCGCGTAAACCTTGTATGGGACAGGAACTGTTTTTGGACAAAAATAGCGGCCCCGAAAAATGTTTTGTTTACTCACAAACGATACCTGTGGATATCCAATCACTTATCAACAGCTTCACGAGGGGTTTTTAGGCGTATCCTGACAATCTTTCCGCATTCTCAGGAGTAATGCCGATGGAACTGCTCTCGCTCTTTCCCCACCCCATCATCCAGGGGCCGACTGCCGGTGGTTCGAATACGCCAGCCCAGATTGCGGCGGTGTCGAACGCCGGCGGACTTGGTTCTTTGGCCGCTTCCTTGCTGACGCCGGATGCGCTGCGCGCCCAGGTGGCGGAAATCCGTCGTCTGACCGGGAATCCTTTTGCGCTGAATTTCTTCGTTCAAGGCATGCCGGTGCCCGATAAAGTGGAGCTGGAGCGTGCCGCTGGGCTGCTCAAGCCGGTGTGGACGGCGCTGGGCTGGCAGGAATTGCCGCTGCCCGCGAAATGGTGCGAGGACTTTGCAGCCCAGTTTGAAGCCTTGCTGGAACTGAAACCGGCTGTCGTCAGTTTTACTTTCGGCATTCTGCAGCGCGCGCAGGTGCAGCGCCTGCACGAGGCTGGCATTGCCGTGATCGGCACCATCACCACGGTGGCGGAGGCGCTGGCCTGGCAGGAGATCGGTGCCGACGCGGTGATTGCATCCGGAGTGGAGGCGGGCGGGCATCGCGGCACCTTCCTCGGGCCGCAGACGGAAGCCACGCTGGGCGCGGAGGATTTGCTGCGGGCGACGGTGGCGGCGGTGGGCATTCCGGTCATCTCGGCCGGCAATATCATGAATGGCGCCGATATCAAACGGCGGCTGGCGCTGGGCGCCAAGGCGGTGCAGATGGGGACCGCCTTCCTGGTGGCCGATGAATCGGCCATTCATCCGGCTTACAAGGCGCGCTTGCTGAATCCGGGCGATACGCCGACCCGTCTCACGCGCGCCTTTTCCGGCCGTTATGCGCGCGGTCTGGAAAACCGTTTCATGCGCGAGATGGCCGGGGTGGAAACGCAGGTGCCGGCTTATCCCGTGCAGAATGCGTTGACCGGCAGCATCCGCGCCGAGGCGGCCAAGCGCGGCGATACGGAATGGATGTCGCTGTGGTGCGGCACGGGCGTGGCCAAAGCGCGCGCCATGCCGGCGGCAAAGCTGGTCGAAACCCTGGTGGCGGAAATGCAGGCGGCATAACACTCGCGTGAAGGAGCGGTCTTTGGAATCAGCTGGACAGTTCGATTACATCATCGTTGGCGCCGGCACGGCCGGCTGCGTGCTCGCCAACCGTCTGACCCGCAATTCGAAGGCGGAAGTGCTGCTGATCGAGGCGGGAGGAAAGGACGATTATGTGTGGATCCATATCCCGGTCGGCTATCTGCATTGCATCGACAATCCCCGCACCGACTGGCTGTTCCGCACCGAACCCGAGGAAGGACTGGGTGGACGCAGTCTGCTTTACCCGCGCGGCAAGGTACTGGGTGGCAGTTCCTCGATCAATGGCATGATTTATATGCGCGGCCAGGCGCGCGATTACGAGCAGTGGGCCGATCTGTGCGGCGATGATAGCTGGCGCTGGAATGCTGTTTTGCCACTGTTCATGCGCAGCGAAGACCATCATGGCGGCGCCAACGATTTTCACGGTGCGGGCGGCGAGTGGCGCGTTGAGAAGCAGCGCCTGTCGTGGCAGATCCTCGATGCTTTCCGCGAGGCGGCGGCGCAAAGCGGCATCCCGAAAGTGGAAGACTTCAACCGCGGCGATAACGAGGGCTGTTCTTACTTCGAAGTGAACCAGCGGCGCGGCATACGCTGGAATACGGCCAAGGCTTTTCTCAAGCCGGCGGCGCACAGGCCGAATCTGACCATCATGACCGGCTGTCATGTGGAAAAGCTGTTGATTGAAAGAGGCGAACAAGGGCTGGTGTGCAAGGGCGTGGTGTTCAGCGGCGGCGGCACGCGCTACCGCGCCGATGCGCGCCGCGAAACCCTGCTGGCGGCCGGTTCCATCGGCTCGCCGCAGATACTTCAGCTGTCGGGTATCGGCCCGGCCGCCGTGCTGCAGGAAGCGGGCGTGCAGCCGTTGGCCGACTTGCCCGGCGTGGGCGGCAATCTGCAGGACCATCTGCAGCTGCGCATGGTGTTCAAGGTGAGGGGCGCGAAGACGCTGAACGTCATGGCCAGCAACTGGCTGGGCAAGCTGCGCATCGGCCTGGAATATGCCTTGCTGCGGAGCGGACCGATGTCGATGGCACCATCCCAGCTGGGCGCTTTCGCCAAATCGCATGCGTCGGAAGCGACGCCGAATCTGCAATACCATGTGCAGCCGCTGTCGCTGGAAAAGTTCGGCGATCCGCTGCACGCTTTCCCGGCCTTTACGGCCAGCGTGTGCAATCTGCGTCCGACCTCGCGCGGCCAGGTGCGCATAGGTTCGGCCGACTCTTATGCGCCGCCGAAAATCCTGCCCATGTATTTGAGTACGGAAGAGGACCGGCGCGTGGCTGCCGCGGCGCTGAATCTGACGCGCCGCATCGTGGCCGCGCCGGCACTGGCGCACTATGCGCCGGAAGAATACAAGCCCGGCATCCATTACCGCAGCGACGAGGAACTGGCGCAGGCGGCGGGCGCGATCGGCACCACAATCTTCCATCCGGTCGGCACCTGCAGGATGGGGCGGGATGGCGATGCATCGGCCGTGGTGGACAGCCAGCTGCGCGTGCGCGGCGTGGCCGGCTTGCGCGTGGTCGATGCCTCCATCATGCCGGCCATCACCTCGGGCAATACGAATTCGCCGGTGATCATGATTGCGGAAAAAGCCGCGCAATTGATTCATTCGATGTGGGAATGAAGCGACAGGCGTTTTAGCGAATCTCAAGTGGCACAAGAGCAAGCCAATCGTAAACTGCTGAAGATCATGGTAGTTATACCGTATTGTGACGAAAATTTATTCTGTGTATGATCTAAAAAACTTTAGCTTTATGCAAAGAATAACCAGGAGACACAATGTCAAACTTTATCTTGGAAACAAGAGATTTGACCAAGGAGTTCAGGGGATTCACTGCTGTAAACGGAGTGAACCTGAAGGTGGAGCGTGGTCATATCCACGCACTGATCGGCCCTAACGGGGCTGGCAAAACCACCTGTTTCAACCTGCTGACCAAGTTCCTGGTTCCCACCTCGGGACAGATTCTATTCAACGGAAAAGACATCACCGCCGCCCGGCCGGCGCAGATCGCGCGCATGGGCGTGATCCGCTCTTTTCAGATTTCCGCCGTCTTCCCCCACCTCACAGTGTTGCAAAATGTCCGCATCGGCTTACAGCGCAAGCTCGGTACGACCTTCCATTTCTGGAAGAGCGAGCGCAGTCTGGACCAGCTGAATGGCCGCGCCATGGAGCTGCTGGAGGAGGTGGACCTGGGCAGTTTCGCCGACACCGTCACCGTCGATATGCCCTACGGCCGCAAGCGCGCGCTGGAAATCGCCACCACCCTGGCGATGGAACCGGAGCTGATGCTGCTCGACGAGCCGACCCAGGGCATGGGCCACGAAGATGTGCACCGCGTGACCGAGCTGATAAAAAAGGTCTCGGCGGGACGCACCATCCTCATGGTCGAACACAATATGAATGTGGTGTCCGGCATCTGCAACAAGATCTCGGTACTGCAGCGCGGCGCCATGCTGGCCGAAGGCAGCTACGCCGAAGTATCGAAGAACGCCCAGGTGATGGAAGCGTATATGGGCACCGAAGCCACCGAGCTGGCGGGAGCCCATTGAGATGACGAGCGCACTCGAAATCAGCAATCTGCAAGCCTGGTATGGCGAATCCCACATCCTGCACGACGTGAACATCACGGTAAAACCGGGCGAAGTGGTGACTCTGCTGGGCCGCAACGGCGCCGGCCGCACCACCACGCTGCGCGCCATCATGGGCCTGACCGGCGCGCGCAAAGGCTCGATCAAGATCAATGGCACGGAAGCAGTGGGCCTGCCGACGCATAAGGTGGCCCACCTCGGCGTCGGCTACTGTCCGGAAGAGCGGGCGATTTTTTCCTCGCTCTCCACCGAAGAAAACCTGATGCTGCCGCCCACGCTGAAGACCAACGGCAAGGGCATGGAGGTGGATGAGATCTACTCCATGTTCCCGAATCTGAAGGAGCGCCGCAACAGCCAGGGCACGCGGCTTTCCGGCGGCGAGCAGCAGATGCTGGCCGTGGCGCGCATCCTGCGCACCGGCGCCAAGCTGCTGCTGCTGGACGAGATTTCCGAGGGCCTGGCGCCCGTCATCGTTCAGGGCCTGGCGCGCATGATCACCACCCTCAAAGCCAAGGGCTACACCATCGTCATGGTGGAGCAGAATTTCCGTTTCGCCGCGCCGCTGGCGGACCGGTTCTATGTGATGGAGCACGGTCAGATTGTCGAGACTTTTGCAGCATCCCAGTTGGACGCCAAGATGCCGGTGCTGACCGAGCTGCTGGGCGTGTAATACCCGTTGTAAGCAGTAGTGTAAGTAGTACATAGCTGTATAAAAAAATCGATTACTACAATCCTCGAACGGAGACAAAATGAAACGCAAAGCTCTCGCCACTGTGGCTGCTGCCGCCTGTGCATTTGGCATTTCCGGCACCGCCCAGGCGCAGGTGTCGGGTGACACCATCAAGATCGGTTTCATCACCGATATGTCAGGCCTCTATTCCGATATTGACGGCTTAGGCGGGGCGGAAGCGATCAAGATGGCGATTGCCGATGCGGGCGTGGTCATCGCCGGCAAGAAGGTCGAGTTCATCTCGGCCGACCACCAGAACAAGGCCGATATCGCCGCCTCCAAGGCGCGCGAATGGTTCGACCAGCAGGGCGTGGACCTGCTGATCGGCGGCACCAACTCCGGCGCCAACCTGGCCATGGCCAAGATCGCGGCCGAGAAGAAACGCGTGTTCATCTCCATCGGCGCCGGTTCCTCGCGCCTGACCAATGAGGAATGCACGCCCTTCACCGTGCACTACGCTTACGACACCGTGGCGTTGGCGCGTGGCACTGGTGGCGCCATCGTCAAGCAGGGCGGCAAGAACTGGTACTTCCTGACCGCCGATTATGCCTTCGGCCACTCGCTGGAAAAGGATACGGCCGATGTGGTGAAATCAGCCGGCGGCAAGGTGCTGGGCGGCGTCAAGCATCCGCTCTCGGCATCGGACTTCTCCTCCTTCCTGCTGCAGGCGCAATCCTCGAATGCGCAGATCCTGGGCCTGGCGAATGCCGGCGGCGACGCGATCAATTCGATCAAGGCCGCCAACGAATTCGGCATCAGCAAGAAGATGAAGATGGCGGGCCTGCTGATCTTCATCAACGATATCCATTCGCTGGGCCTGAACACCACGCAAGGCATGTACCTGACCGATGGCTGGTACTGGGATATGAATGACGATACGCGCGCCTGGTCCAAGCGCTACTTCGCCAAGATGAAGAAAGAGCCGTCCATGCTGCAGGCGGCCGATTACTCGGCGGCGGCCAATTATCTGAAAGCGGTGAAGGCGGTCGGCAGCGACGATTCGGAGAAGGTGATGGCGCATCTGAAGAAAACGCCGATCAACGATATGTTCACCAAGAATGGCGTGGTCCGTCCCGACGGCCGCATGGTGCACGATATGTACCTGATGGAAGTGAAGAAGCCCGCGGAATCGAAATATCCCTGGGACTACTACAAGGTCGTGGCCACCGTGCCCGGCGACCAGGCCTACCTGACCAAGGCCGAAACCAAGTGCCCGCTCTGGAAATGATGTAGTCGGAAGAGGGTGCCGCGACAGTGCGCGGCACCTGTCGTTTATCCCCGGCGCAGCGCCCTCGTCCCGGTTTTGCTGCGCCGTTTTTTTCACTTCCTCTCCTGAGTGCCGCCATGGATATTTTCGGTGTCCCCCTGCCAGCCTTGATGAGCCAGTTGTTGCTGGGTCTCGTCAACGGCTCCTTCTATGCGATGTTATCCCTTGGCTTGGCGGTCATCTTCGGCCTGCTGAACGTGATTAATTTTTCCCATGGCGCCCTGTACATGATGGGCGCTTTCCTGGCGTGGATGGGCATGAGCTATTTCGGCCTGAGCTACTGGGTGATGCTGATCGCCGCGCCGCTGGTCGTCGGCGTGCTGGGCGTGATCATCGAGAAGACCATGCTGCGCTGGCTGTACAAGCTCGATCATCTGTATGGGCTGCTGCTGACCTTCGGCATCACGCTGCTGATCGAGGGCCTGTTCCGTTCCTTCTACGGCGTCTCCGGCCAGCCGTTTGAAACGCCGTCCCAGCTGCAGGGCGCGACGGACCTGGGCTTCATGGTGATGCCGAATTACCGCGCCTGGGTGGTGGTGGCTTCCCTCGTCGTCTGCATCGCCACCTGGTATGTGATCGAGAAAACCAAGCTCGGTTCCTATCTGCGCGCCGGTACCGAAAATCCCAAGATGGTGGAGGCGTTCGGCATCAATGTGCCGCTGATGGTGACGCTGACCTACGGCTTCGGCGTGGCGCTGGCGGGCTTCGCCGGCGTGCTGGCGGCGCCCATCATCCAGGTGACGCCGCTGATGGGTTCCAACCTGATTATCGTGGTGTTCGCCGTGGTGGTGATCGGCGGCATGGGGTCCATCATGGGATCGATCCTGACCGGACTCGGACTGGGTGTGATTGAAGGCTTGACCAAGGTCTTCTACCCCGAAGGTTCGTCGACCGTAGTCTTCGTGGTGATGGTGATCGTGCTGCTGCTGCGTCCCGCCGGCTTGTTCGGCAAAGAGAAATAAGGGAGTCTGGAATGAACAAGAAAATCGGCTACGCGATTGCCTTTGCCTTGACCCTGGCCGCGCCCTTTGTCGGCTATCCGGTCTTCCTGATGAAGCTTCTGTGCTTTGCGCTGTTTGCCTGTGCCTTCAATCTGCTGATCGGCTTTACCGGCCTGCTGTCTTTTGGCCACGCGGCCTTCTTCGGCGCGGCCGGCTATGCCACCGGCAACGCGCTGCGCAACTGGGGCTTGCCGTTCGAGCTGGCGCTGCTGGCCGGCGTGGTGGCGGGGGCGCTGATCGGCTTTGTCATGGGATCGCTGGCGATCCGCCGCCAAGGCATTTACTTCTCCATGATTACGCTGGCGCTGGCGCAGATGGTGTATTTCGCCGGCCTGCGTTTCACCGATTTCACGGGCGGAGAGGATGGTTTGCAAGGCGTCCCGCGCGGCAAGCTGCTCGGCATGATCGACTTGCACGACGACCTGACCATGTACTACGTGGTGCTGGCGATCGCGGTGGGAGGCTTTGCCCTCATCATGCGCACCGTGCAGTCGCCCTTCGGCCAGACCCTGAAGGCGATCAAGGAAAACGAGCCGCGCGCCATCTCGCTCGGCTACGACGTGGACAAGTACAAGCTGATGGCTTTCGTGTTGTCGGCCTCCCTGGCTGCGCTGGCCGGTGCCACCAAGACCGTGGTGCTGGGTTTTGAGACCTTGACCGATGTGCACTGGGCCATGTCCGGCCTGGTGATCCTGATGACGCTCGTAGGCGGCATGGGTACCCTGGTCGGACCGATTATCGGCGCCATCATCATCATCGCGCTGGAAAACAAGCTGGGCGACTTCGGCACCTTTGTCGCTTCGCACACCGGCGTGGAATGGTTCAACACCCTGGGCGAGGCGGTGAATATGGTGACGGGCCTGATCTTCGTCACCTGCGTGCTGCTGTTCAGGAAAGGCATCGTGGGCGAGATTGTCGCCCTCACAGGCAGAAGAAGATCTGCCTGAAGCAAGACCCGAAAGCGCCGGACGATGTCCGGCGTTTTTCTTTTTCGAGGTACTTGTAACAAGCAAGTTGTTGGACCCACTTTTCATGACCGAAGAATGAGGACACGATATGCAAACCCAAAAATTGGCCATCGCCAGTGCAGCCATGCTGGCACTGACATCCTGCAGCAGCAGTTTTCCGGATAGCGTCAACACGGCGCCGTCCTTCCTCGGTGCCATCACGGTCAAGAACTACGATGGCAATAGCGACGACCTGCTGACCGCGGGCCTGGGCAAGACCGGGCTTGCAGGTGCCCAGCCGGCCTACGCCGACCCGAACAATCCAAGCGCCGCCGAACTGCGCCGCAACGCGATCTGGGCCAATTACCGTGCCGTGCTTGATATCGCAGCCAACAGTGGCTATGGCACCATGTACGGGCCGAACGTGAATGCCGCCGGCGTGGTGACGCCGGGCGAGGGCAAGATCGCCGGCACCGAGTACATGGCGTATACCGACGATGGCAGCGGCAAGCAGAATGTGACTTTGCTGGTGCAGGTGCCGGCCAGTTTCGATCCGGTCAATCCCTGCATCATCACCGGTACGTCGAGCGGTTCGCGCGGGATTTATGGCGCCATCGGCAGCTCGGGCGAATGGGGGCTGAAGAACAACTGTGCCGTGGCTTATGCCGATAAGGGCAGCGGCAACGGCATGTACACCTTCGATGACGACAGCGTGAACCTGCAGAACGGCGTGCGCGCTACACGCACGGCGGCGGGCAAGGATGCCCACTTCGCGCCCATCCTGACGGATGCCGAACGTGCGGCCTTCCTGCGCGACTATCCCAACCGCGTCGCCTTCAAGCATGCGCACTCGCAGCAGAATCCGGAGAAGGACTGGGGCAGGATCACCTTGCAGGCCATTGAATTCGCCTTCTATGTCCTGAACGAGAAATACGGCGCGCTGTCCGATGATGGCAAGAGCCACCAGATACGCCTGAAGCCGGAGAATACGGCGACCATCGCTTCCAGCATTTCGAATGGCGGCGGCTCGGCCCTGCTGGCGGCGGAGCAGGACAGCAAGGGCCTGATCGATGCCGTGGCCGTGACCGAGCCGCAGGTCCAGCCCAAGTCCGGCAGCTACACGATACGGCAGGGTGGGGTGGCGGTGCCGGCGCAGGGCAAGCCCCTGTTCGATTACGCCACCTATGCGGCGCTGTACCAGCATTGCGTTGCCGGCAGTGCGGCGCGTTGCTCGGCACTGGTGAAGAAAGGTTTGCTGAGCGGCGTCGACCTGGCCAGCCAGCAGGCCGATGCCTTGGCGCGGATGAAGGCCTATGGCTGGCAGGGCGATACCGACGTCATACAGGGCGCGCATGCGCTGACCAATATCCTCGTCGCCACTACCTATTTAAACGCCTATGGACGCTTCTCCGTGATCGACCGGGTGTGCGGCATCAGTTTCTCATCGGTGGATGCTGGCGGGGCCCTGATCCCCTTCACGGCGGCGCAAAGAGCGGCCAGCTTCGCGGGGCAGAATGGCATCATCGGCACCCCCGTGTATGAAAACTCGGTGGGCGGCGCGAAATCCTATGCTTTCGGCACTTCGCCCTCGACTGGCGAAGCCGACCTGTCGCTGGATGCTTTCCTCTGCATGCGCTCCCTGGCCTTGGGCGTGGATGCCATCACTGGCGCGGCGCTGTCGCCCGAGATGGCGGCGCTCAGCACCAAGGTCCGCAACGGCATTGGCGAAGTGCAGGCCAGCGGCAATCTGAAAGGTAAGCCGGCCATCATCGTTTCCGGCCGCAGCGATGCCCTGATCCCGGTCAATCACGCCGCCCGCGCCTATATCGGATTGAACGCCGTCGCCGAAGGCAGCAGCAGCAAGCTGCGCTACATCGAAGTCACCAACGCCAACCACTTCGATTCCTTCAGCTCCGTCTACCCGACGCGCATCGTCCCGCTGCACGTCTACTTGGGCCGCGCGCTGGACGCGGTGTATGCCAACATCAAGAACAGCAGTGCCGCGCTACCGCCATCCCAACTGATACGCACCGTCACCCGCGCCGACGCCACGGTTCCCATCACTACCGGCAATCTGCCCACTTTCAGCAGCGCTCCCGGCGCCAACGCCATCACCACCACCGGCACCCGCATCGACATCCCCGACTAAGGCGCTTTGATCTTCCTCAACAAATGTCCAACCCTGGTGTCAGGCGGGGCCGCCGAGGCACTAGAGCTGGACATTCTTTGATTTAGATCAGCAAATGTCCGACCGTGGTGCCTGACACCAGGGTTGGACATTTTTTGATCTGGCGCAAACGGATTTCGTTTATTCCGTACAATGTGAGACCTCTTATAACGATGTTGTGCGGGGTTTCATGCTTGAGTTTGCGATGTTGGCGGTGGCGGCGTTCGCCGCGGGCCTGGTGGATGCGGTGGTCGGGGGCGGGGGATTGATCCAGATTCCGGTGCTGTTTTCGGCGTTCAGTTCGACGGCGCCGGCTACGCTGTTCGGGACCAGTAAGCTGGCGGGGATTTTTGGTACGGCCGCCGCGGCGGTGAATTATTCGCGCCGGGTCAGGGTGGCGTGGTCGGCGGCGGCGCCGGCGGCGGTTACGGCGTTTATCTTTGCCTTCCTCGGTGCAGTGACGGTGACCAAGATACCGGCCGACTTCATGCGCATCCTTTTGCCCTTCGTGCTGATCGCAGTGGCGATCTATACCTTCCGCAAGAAAGACCTGGGCAGCGTGCATGCGCCGCTGCATACCGGCACCAAGGAAAGGGTGATGGCTATCGGCGTCGGTGCACTGATCGGTTTTTATGACGGCTTCTTCGGCCCAGGCACGGGCAGCTTCCTGGTCTTCCTGTTTGTGCGCTGTTTCGGCTTCGATTTCCTCGGGGCGTCGGCGGCGGCCAAGGTGGTGAATGTGGCCTGCAATCTGGCGGCGCTAATGTGGTTCGGCTATAGCGGCCATTTGCTGTGGCAGCTGGGCCTGATGATGGCGGTGTGCCAGGTCGCCGGCTCTTTGCTGGGGACCAAGCTTGCACTCAAGCATGGCAGCGGCTTCGTGCGTCGCATCTTCCTCGTGGTGGTGGCCATCCTGATCGTGAAGACGGGCTTTGATGCCTGGCAACGTTGGTGATTGTTTCACGTGGAACAGCTGAGTAGCAGACTCAGCGATCAAACAAGCGCCGCTTCGCCGGCGCTTTTTTTATGTTTCACGTGGAACAATCGTCAGGAAAATTTCTGCCTAAAAAATTCGCAGTCGCAAAAAGACTCTATAATCTGGTCTTAACTCCCCGATTTACCCAATTTCTCCACCATGTTATTTCCTACTGAATTCGACGTTATCGTTGTCGGCGGCGGCCATGCCGGCACCGAAGCGGCCCTTGCTTCGGCCCGTATGGGGCAGAAGACGCTCTTGCTGACGCATAATATTGAGACCCTGGGCCAGATGTCGTGCAATCCCTCCATCGGCGGTATCGGCAAGGGCCATCTGGTCAAAGAGGTCGATGCCATGGGCGGTGCGATGGCGATTGCTACCGACGAAGCCGGCATTCAGTTCCGTATCCTGAATTCCTCCAAAGGCCCGGCAGTACGCGCCACGCGCGCCCAGGCCGACCGCATCCTGTACAAGCAAGCCATCCGCTCGCGCCTGGAAAACCAGCCGAATCTGTGGCTGTTCCAGCAGGCGGTTGACGATCTGATGGTGGAGGGCGACCGCGTGGTCGGCGCCGTCACCCAGATCGGCCTCAAATTCCTGGGCCGCGCCGTGGTGCTGACGGCCGGGACTTTCCTCGATGGGAAAATCCACGTCGGCCTGCAAAACTACTCGGCCGGCCGTGCCGGCGACCCGCCTGCACTGTCCCTGTCGGCCCGCCTGAAAGAACTGAAGCTGCCACAGGGCCGCCTGAAAACCGGCACGCCGCCGCGTATCGACGGCCGCAGCATCGACTTCACGCAGATGACGGAACAGCCTGGCGATCTCGATCCGGTGCCGGTGTTTTCGGTCATGGGCAATGCCGCCATGCACCCGCAGCAGCTGCCGTGCTGGGTCACGCATACCAACCAGCAAACCCACGACATCATCCGTGGCGGCCTGGACCGCAGCCCCATGTATACCGGCGTGATCGAGGGCGTGGGACCGCGTTACTGCCCTTCGATCGAGGACAAGATCCACCGCTTCTCGGCCAAGGAATCGCACCAGATTTTCCTCGAACCCGAGGGCCTGACCACCCACGAATTCTATCCAAACGGCATCTCCACCAGCCTGCCGTTCGATGTGCAAATCGCCCTGGTGCGCTCGATGAAGGGCCTGGAAAACGCCCATATCCTGCGTCCCGGCTACGCCATCGAATACGATTATTTCGACCCGCGCGGCCTCAAATCCTCGCTGGAAACCAAGCCCATTGCCGGCCTGTATTTCGCCGGCCAGATCAACGGCACCACCGGTTATGAAGAGGCGGCGGCGCAGGGCATGCTGGCGGGCATTAATGCCGCGCTGCAAACCCAGGGCAAGGATGCCTGGACCCCGGCCCGTTCCGAAGCCTATCTGGGCGTGCTGGTGGACGATCTGGTCACCCAGGGCGTGCAGGAACCGTACCGCATGTTCACCAGCCGCGCCGAGTACCGCCTCAGCTTGCGCGAGGACAATGCCGATATGCGCCTGACCGAAATCGGCCGCCAATTGGGCTGCGTCGGCGATGCGCAATGGGAAGCATTCGACCGCAAACGCGAGGCCGTGGCGCGCGAACTGGAGCGCCTGCGCTCGACCTGGGTCAATCCGCGCATCCTGGAAGCGGCCGAATCCGAGCGCGTGATCGGCCAGGCCATCGAGCGCGAATACTCGCTGGCCGACCTGCTGCGCCGTCCGAACGTGGATTACGACACCCTGGTGACGCTGACCGGCGCCGAGGGCCAGAACCTCGGCGGCCCCGGCGTGGAGGACGCGGCGGTGCAGGAACAGGTGGAAATCCAGCTCAAATATGCTGGCTATATCGAGCGCCAGATCAAGGAAGTGGAGCGCCACGAGCACTACGAAAACCTGAAATTGCCGGAAGGTTTCAACTATCTGGACATCGCCGCGCTGTCGATCGAGGTGCGGCAAAAGCTGGCGAAACACCGTCCGGAAACCCTGGGCCAGGCCTCGCGCATCTCGGGCGTGACCCCGGCGGCGATCTCGCTGCTGCTGGTGCACCTGAAGAAAGCCGGCTATGGCGGCTTCGTCACGCTGAAAGACGAGGCGGTGCAATGAGGCTGTTTGACCGCGCCGCGCTGGCGCAGATGCTGAAGAATGGCCTGGACGGCCTGCAACTCGATTTGAACCAGGCCCAGCAGGAGCAATTGCTGGACTACCTGGCCCTGCTGAACAAGTGGAATGCAGTCTATAACCTGACTTCCGTGCGCGATCCGATGCAGATGCTGACCCTGCATCTGCTCGATTCCCTGGCGGCCGTAGCCGCCTTCGAGGGCGCGCAGAACGTGCTGGACGTGGGAGCAGGGGGCGGCTTGCCGGGCATCGTGCTGGCCATTGCCCGCCCGGATATGCAGGTGTCGATGATCGATACGGTGCACAAGAAAACCGCCTTCCTGACCCAGGTCAAGGCGGAGCTGAAGCTGGCCAACGTCACGGTGTACACCAAGAAGGTGCAGGAGCTGGAGGTCAAGCAGCCCTTCGACGTGATCACGTCGCGCGCCTTTGCCGACCTGTCGGACTTCGTCAACTGGTCCGGCCATCTGCTGGGCGAGGGCGGCCGCTTTATCGCCTTGAAAGGCACGGCGCCAGCCGAGGAAAGAGAGCGACTGCCGGAGCCGTGGCAAGTGCAGGAATTGCGAGCTTTGCAGGTGCCGGGACTGGACGCGGAGCGCCACCTGGTTTTCATCGGCAAGGCTTAATTTTATAAACAGTATAAATCGTTTATACGGTATAAATTGAATAAACTGTATAAATGATTTATATCGTATAAACGGTATAAACAGAACAAGAAGATACATGGCGAAAATATTCTGCGTAGCGAATCAAAAAGGCGGCGTGGGCAAAACCACCACCACGGTGAACCTGGCCGCCGGTCTGGCCAAACTGGACCAGCGCGTGCTGCTGGTCGACCTGGACCCGCAAGGCAATGCCACCATGGGCGCCGGCATCAACAAGGCCGGCCTGCAGGCTTCCACTTATGAAGTCATGCTGGGCAACTCCGATGTGGCCACGGCGCGCCAGCGTTCGGAAGCAGGGCGCTTCGACGTGCTGCCCGCCAACCGCGAGCTGGCCGGTGCCGAGGTGGAGATGGTGCAGCTGGATAACCGCGAGCGCCGCCTGAAGGATGCGCTGGCCGCGGTGGACAAGGAATACGACTTCGTCCTGATCGACTGCCCGCCCGCCTTGTCCATGTTGACGCTGAACGGCCTGTGCGCCGCCCATGGCGTGATCATCCCCATGCAGTGCGAGTACTATGCGCTGGAAGGTTTGTCCGATCTGGTCAACACCATCAAGAAGGTGCATGCCAACCTGAATCAGGATCTGAAGATCATCGGCCTGCTGCGCGTGATGTTCGATCCGCGCATGACGCTGTCGCAGCAGGTCTCGGCCCAGCTGGAGCAGCACTTCGGCGACAAGGTCTTCAAGACCATCATCCCGCGCAATGTGCGCCTGGCCGAAGCGCCATCCTACGGCATGCCGGGCGTGACCTTCGATCCGGGTTCGAAGGGCGCCCAGGCGTATATCGCCTTCGGCGCCGAGATGGTCAAACGCATCAAGAAAATGTAATTACGGAATTCCCCTCAATGGCAACGAAAAAACTCAAAGGCCTCGGACGCGGCCTCGATGCGCTGCTTGGCGGCGACGGCGATCCATCCAACCCGGCTTCCGATGCGAAGCCGCACGAGCTGGCGATCGAGCAGCTGCAGGCCGGCAAATACCAGCCGCGTACCCGCATGGACGAAGGCAGCCTGACCGAGCTGGCCGCCTCCATCAAGACCCAGGGCATCATGCAGCCGATCCTGGTGCGCCCGGTGGGCCAGGCCAACGGCAAGACCCGGTACGAGATCATCGCCGGCGAACGCCGCTTCCGCGCGGCGCAAATGGCCGGCCTGGAAAACGTGCCGGTGCTGGTGCGCGATGTGGACGACACCACGGCCGCCGCCATGGCCCTGATCGAAAATATGCAGCGCGAGGACTTGAATCCGCTGGAAGAAGCCCAAGGTATTCATCGTCTGATTACGGACTTCAGCTTTACCCATGAACAGGCCGCCCATGCGGTGGGCCGTTCGCGCAGCGCGGTGTCGAACCTATTGCGGCTGATGAACCTGGCCGCGCCGGTGCAAACCATGCTGATGGCGGGCGACATCGATATGGGCCATGCGCGCGCGCTGCTGGCAGTCGATGCCGCCACCCAGATCACGCTGGCCACTCTGGTGGTCGCCAAACGGTTGTCGGTGCGCGAGACGGAAAAACTGGTCCAGCGCAGCCAGGAGGAGCAGAATGCCAAGGAGCAGGCCAAGCCGCGCGAGAAATCGGGCGATATCCTGCGTCTGGAAGAAGAGTTGTCCGATGCCCTGGCCACCCCGGTCGTGTTCAAGATGGGGAATAAGGGCCGTGGTCAAATGATTATCGATTTCGCCGATCTGGAAATTCTGGACGGCGTGCTCGCCCGCCTGCGCGGCTGAGCCTACAATTTAAGCAAGGTTGCATGCACCAATCTGGTGCATGTCCCAGCCTTCGCATCCCCAAAAAGCGAGCAATGTTGCTTGCGGTGCCATGCTGCGCCGCAGCATGTTTGACGCAGCTCCCGAAAGCAACCTATAATCCCGTGTCTTTGGGTCAATAGGCTATCTCTGGGAACGTGGCAAGTGAGTGATTCTTCGCAAAGCATTGCCAAACCAGTGTACCGAGTAGTTGCCCTGCAATTCACCATCGCCGTCCTGTTTGCCGCCGCCACCGCGTATTTTGCGAGCGAAAGCAAAGGGTGGTCTGCTGCCATGGGCGGCGCAATCGCAGTCGCCGGCAGCCTGGCGTACGCGCTGATGGTGGCCAAGGGGAACCCTGACGCCAAGCAAGCTTTTCGGACGCATTTTCGTGCCGAATTGATAAAGATTTTTATCACAGCAGTGCTGTTTATTTTGGCACTGGTGCTGTTTCAGTCGGCCGCCTGGTTATGGCTGATCTTGGGTTTTGTGGTGGCGACCATGGCGTATTGGTTGTCATTACTCGCGGTTTAATCATCTTAATTTCAACTTATGACCACTGAACACGCTACTGGGGGCCACGCAGGCCCGGCAAATGCCACGGAATACATCCAACACCACCTTTCGCACCTGCAAAGCGCGGACGGCACCATCAATCTGGATACGTTCTGGGTTTCCGCCATTCTCGGCCTGGTTTTCCTGGGCATTTTCTCCATGGCTTCGCGCCGCGCCACCGCTGGCGTGCCGGGCAAGCTGCAAAACTTCGTTGAATGGGTCATGGAGCTGGTGAATGACACCGTCAACAGCGCCTTCCACGCGAAAAGCGCCGTCATCGCTCCGCTCGCCATCACCATTTTCGTCTGGGTCTGGCTGATGAACGCAATGGACTTCCTGCCGGTTGACGCCCTGCCGCGCGTGCTGGAACTGTTCGGCGTGCACAAGCTGCGCGTCGTGCCGACCGCCGACGTGAACCACACCTTCGGCATGTCGATCGGCGTGCTGCTGTGCATTATCGGTTTCTCCATCAAGGCCAAGGGCATCGGCGGCTGGGGTAAAGAACTGTTCACCGCGCCGTTCCACGCGCACGGTCCGGCCGCCATCCTGCTGGCCCCGATCAACTTCCTGTTCCAGATGCTGGAATTGCTGGCAAAACCAATTTCGCTGTCGCTGCGACTGTTCGGCAATATGTATGCCGGCGAACTGATTTTCATCCTGATCGCGTTGTTGCCATGGTGGGCACAGTGGCTGCTGGGTGGTCCATGGGCAATCTTCCACATCTTGATTGTAACTCTGCAAGCTTTTGTGTTTATGGCGTTGACGGTTGTGTACCTTAGCCTCGCGGTTGAGAAGCACTAATCAGCAACTTTATATTTTGTTTTTTTAGTATCTTTCGTTTTTTAAATTAGGAGAAATCTAATGCAAGCTCTGATCGCACAAGTACAAAGCATGACCGTTCTGGCAGTTGCCATCATCATCGGCCTGGGCGCCATCGGTACCGCACTCGGCTTCGCTATCCTGGGCGGCAAGTTCCTGGAAGCTTCGGCACGTCAACCAGAACTGATGCCACAACTGCAAACCAAGCTGTTCGTTATCGCTGGTCTGCTGGATGCGATCTCGATGATTGGCGTTGGTGTTGCTCTGCTGTTCACCTTCAACAACCCATTCCTGACCGCCCTGGCCACCGCAGTAGCTCAGTAATCCACGCTCCAACCGGGGAAACTCTTTTTAGGAGCAAGGTATGAACATCAATATGTCTCTCATCGGCCAGATGATCACCTTCGCGGTGCTCGTATGGTTCTCGATGAAATTCGTATTCCCAGCGCTGAACAATGCGCTGGATGAGCGTGCCAAGCGTATTGCCGACGGTCTGGCAGCTGCCGACCAGGGCCAGGCTTCCATGGTGATCGCTGAAAAGCGCGCCAACGAAGCCCTGGCTTCGGCCCGCGACGAAGCTTCGCAGCGCGTTGCGGACGCTGAAAAACGCGCTCAGCTGATCGCTGAAGAAATCAAAGCCAACGCTCAAGCCGAAGCCGCCCGCATCATTGCGCAAGCCAAGGCCGAAGCCGACCAGCAAATCACCCAGGCCCGCGAAGCACTGCGCGCCCAGGTTGCCGATCTGGCCGTCAAGGGCGCCGAGCAAATCCTGAAGCGCGAAGTGACCGCGTCGGCCCACGCCGACCTGCTGTCGCGTCTTGCGACCGAGCTGTAATCATGGCAGAGCTCGCAACCGTCGCTCGTCCATACGCGGAAGCCCTCTTCCGCGTAGCCCAAGCCGGCAACCTCGCGGCGTGGTCCGATCTGGTGTCCGAACTGGCCCAGGTCGGCAGCCACCCCGAGGTGCTGTCGTATGCACGCAATCCGAAAGTGTCGGATAGTGATGTTGCCGCGACCATTCAAGCATTGGTGAAGGCTCCGCTGAACGCGGAAGCGCAGAACTTCCTGTCGATGCTGATCGAAAATGGCCGTATTGAATTGCTGCCGGAAATCGGCGCCCAGTTCCAGCTGTTGAAAAACAGCGCGGAAGGCGCGGCCGATGCCGAGATCACGAGCGCATTCGATATGAGCGCAGCCCAAACGGCTGAGCTGGTCAACACGCTGGAAAAGAAATTCAGCCGCAAGCTCAACCCAAGCGTCACGGTCGACCCATCGCTGATCGGTGGCGTGCGCGTGGTGGTAGGTGATGAAGTGCTGGACACTTCGGTGCGCGCCAAGCTGCAACAGATGCGTGTTGCGCTGGTAGCGTAATTCGCACCCGCTTCGGCAGACCCATATACCCTCGCGCAAGCTGAGAGAAAACATTTAGGAGTTAGTATGCAACTCAACCCATCTGAAATCAGCGAGCTGATCAAGAGCCGGATTCAAGGCATTGATGGCGGCGCTGAAGTGCGCAACCAAGGCACCGTAATTTCCGTTGCCGACGGTATCTGCCGCATCCACGGTCTGTCCGAAGTGATGCAAGGCGAGATGCTGGAATTCCCGGGCAACACCTTCGGCCTGGCCATGAATCTGGAGCGCGACTCCGTCGGCGCCGTGATTCTGGGTGCTTACGAGCACATCTCGGAAGGCGACACCGTCAAGTGCACCGGCCGTATTCTGGAAGTGCCAGTCGGTCCTGAACTGCGCGGCCGCGTGGTCAATGCCCTGGGCCAGCCGATCGACGGCAAAGGTCCGGTCGACGCCAAGCTGACCTCCCCCATCGAAAAAATCGCCCCAGGCGTGATCGCCCGTGAGTCCGTGTCGCAGCCAATGCAGACCGGCCTGAAATCGATCGACGCCATGGTGCCGATCGGCCGTGGCCAGCGTGAGCTGATCATTGGCGACCGCCAGACCGGTAAGTCCGCCGTTGCGGTTGATGCCATCATCAACCAAAAAGGTCAGGGCATGACCTGTATCTACGTGGCGATCGGCCAAAAAGCCTCGACCATCAAGAACATCGTGCGTTCGCTGGAACAGCACGGCGCGCTGGAATACACCATCGTGGTGGCCGCTTCGGCCTCCGAGTCCGCCGCCATGCAGTACATCTCGGCTTACTCCGGCTGCACCATGGGCGAATACTTCCGCGACCGCGGCGAAGACGCCCTGATCGTGTACGATGACCTGTCCAAGCAAGCCGTTGCCTACCGTCAGATCTCCCTGCTGCTGCGCCGTCCACCAGGCCGCGAAGCGTACCCAGGCGACGTGTTCTACCTGCACTCGCGTCTGCTGGAACGCGCAGCCCGCGTGAACGCCGACTACGTCGAAGCCTTCACCAAAGGCGAAGTCAAAGGCAAGACCGGTTCCCTGACCGCGCTGCCGATCATCGAAACCCAGGCTGGCGACGTGTCCGCATTCGTGCCAACCAACGTGATTTCGATTACCGACGGCCAGATCTTCCTGGAAACCTCGCTGTTCAACTCCGGTATCCGTCCTGCGATTAACGCCGGTATCTCGGTGTCGCGCGTGGGTGGTGCAGCGCAGACCAAAGTCATCAAGGGCCTGTCCGGCGGTATCCGTACCGACTTGGCACAGTACCGTGAACTGGCTGCGTTCGCGCAGTTCGCTTCCGACCTGGACGAATCGACCCGTAAGCAGCTGGACCGCGGTGCCCGCGTGACCGAACTGCTGAAGCAGTCCCAGTACTCGCCGCTGTCGATCTCCCTGATGGGCGCATCGCTGTTCGCCGTGAACAAGGGCTTCCTGGACGATATCGCTGTGAAGCAAGTGCTGGCCTTTGAAGCTGGTCTGCACTCGTTCCTGAAGGCCAAGCACGCTGCTCTGCTGACCAAGATCGAAGAAACCAAGCAACTGGACAAAGACGCCGAAGCTGCGCTGTCGGCCGCCATTGCTGATTTCAAGAAATCCGGCGCATTCTAAGATGCACGGCGGCCTGGCGACAGGCCGCCCTCAAGCGCAAAGGAGTAAGGACTCATGGCAGTAGGCAAAGAGATACGTGGCAAGATCAAGAGCGTAGAGAATACGAAGAAGATCACCAAGGCGATGGAAATGGTCGCCGCATCGAAAATGCGCAAGGCGCAGGATCGTATGCGCGCCGCCCGTCCCTACAGTGACAAGATTCGGAACATCGCTGCGAACCTGGCAAATGCCAACCCGGAATATACGCACCCGTTCCTGGCGGACGCCAAGGGCACGGAAGCGAAGGCAGTGGGTTTCATCGTCGTCACGACCGATAAAGGTCTGTGCGGCGGCCTGAACACCAACGTGCTGCGTATGGTGACGGCCAAGACCCGCGAGCTGGAAGGCGCAGGCAACAAGATTGAAGCAGTGGCAATTGGTAATAAAGGTTTGGGCTTCCTGAACCGCGTTGGCGTGCCCGTGGTCGCCCAAGCTACCCAGATCGGCGATACGCCGCACCTGGAAAAGCTGATCGGCCCGGTCAAAGTCATGCTGGAGAAATTCCAGGAAGGCAAGCTGGATGCGGTTTACCTGTGCTACACCAAGTTCATCAACACGATGAAGCAGGAACCGATGGTCGAGCAACTGCTGCCGCTGACGGCAGACAAGGTGCAGGCTGACAAGGGTAATCACAACTGGGATTACATCTATGAGCCGGACGCTGCGACCGTGATCGACGAACTGCTGGAGCGCTATGTAGAAGCGCTGGTGTACCAGTCGGTGGCGGAAAACCTGGCGTCCGAGCAATCGGCCCGTATGGTGGCGATGAAAGCCGCCAGCGACAACGCCGGTAACGTCATCGGTGAACTGAAGCTGGTCTACAACAAGACCCGCCAGGCTGCAATTACCAAAGAACTGTCTGAAATCGTCGCCGGTGCGGCAGCGGTTTAAACGAATTTAACTATATTTGAAGGAACGAACATGGCTGATGGCAAAATCGTTCAGTGTATCGGCGCTGTGGTGGACGTTGAGTTCCCACGCAATGCGATGCCTAAAGTTTTTGACGCGCTGAAAATGGAAGGCTCCGAGCTGACCCTGGAAGTGCAACAGCAGTTGGGTGACGGCATTGTCCGTACCATTGCACTGGGCTCCTCCGACGGTCTGCATCGCGGCATGAGCATCCAGAACACCGGCAAACCAATCATGGTGCCAGTGGGCAAAGCAACCCTGGGCCGTATTATGGACGTGCTGGGCAACCCGATCGACGAGTGCGGTCCAGTTGCTCACGACCAAGTGGCTTCGATCCACCGCGTGGCGCCTGCGTACGACGAACTGTCGCCATCGCAAGACCTGCTGGAAACCGGCATCAAGGTTATCGACCTGGTCTGCCCGTTCGCCAAAGGCGGTAAAGTGGGTCTGTTCGGCGGCGCCGGTGTCGGCAAGACCGTGAACATGATGGAACTGATCAACAACATCGCTAAAGCGCACTCGGGTCTGTCCGTGTTCGCCGGTGTGGGTGAGCGTACCCGTGAAGGTAACGACTTCTACCACGAAATGGCCGACGCCAAAGTGGTGGACCTGGAAAACCCAGCCAACTCGAAAGTGGCGATGGTTTACGGTCAGATGAACGAACCACCAGGCAACCGTCTGCGCGTGGCGCTGACCGGTCTGACCATCGCGGAATCGTTCCGTGACGAAGGCCGTGACGTGCTGTTCTTCGTGGACAACATCTACCGCTTCACCCTGGCCGGTACCGAAGTGTCCGCACTGCTGGGCCGTATGCCTTCCGCCGTGGGTTACCAACCGACCCTGGCTGAAGAGATGGGCCGTCTGCAAGAGCGTATCACCTCGACCAAGACCGGTTCGATCACCTCGATCCAGGCCGTGTACGTGCCAGCGGATGACTTGACCGACCCGTCGCCAGCGACCACCTTCGGTCACTTGGACTCCACCGTGGTTCTGTCGCGTGACATCGCCGCCCTGGGTATCTACCCAGCCGTGGACCCGCTGGACTCGACCTCCCGCCAGCTGGATCCGCTGGTCGTTGGCCAGGAACACTACGACACCGCGCGTTCCGTGCAGGGCACCCTGCAGCGCTACAAAGAACTGCGTGACATCATCGCAATTCTGGGTATGGACGAGCTGGCGCCGGAAGACAAACTGCTGGTGGCTCGCGCCCGTAAGATGCAGCGTTTCCTGTCGCAGCCTTTCCACGTTGCTGAAGTGTTTACCGGTTCCCCAGGTAAATACGTTTCGCTGAAGGACACGATCAAAGGCTTCAAGATGATCTCCTCCGGCGAACTCGATCACCTGCCAGAGCAAGCGTTCTACATGGTTGGCACGATCGAAGAAGCAATCGAGAAAGCCAAGAAACTCAACTAATCGTTGAGTTTGGCGCGGCGCGGCCCCGTGGGCGGCGCCGCTTACACCCGATAGGACACACATGGCAAACACTATTCACGTTGACGTGGTCTCGGCCGAAGAGGAAATCTTCTCCGGCGAAGCCACCTTCATCGCGTTGCCGGGCGAACAGGGCGAGCTGGGTATCTACCCGAAGCACACGCCGCTGATCACCCGTATCCGTCCGGGCGCGGTGCGCATCCAGATCCCAGGCAAGGCTGAAGAAGAGTTCGTCTTCGTCGCCGGCGGCCTGCTGGAAGTGCAGCCGAACGCCGTGACGGTACTGGCCGACACCGCGATCCGTGGTCACGATCTGGACGAAGCCAAGGCCCAGGCCGCCAAGAAACTGGCGGAAGAATCCCTGGCCAACAACAAGACCGGCATCGACTACGCGAAAGCGCAAGCTGAACTGGCAGCCGCTATCGGCCAGCTGGCAGCGATCGCCAAACTGCGCCAGACCAAGCACTGATCGGTCCGCAGCACAGCAAAAAAGGCAGCTTCGGCTGCCTTTTTCTTTTTCGGCACAGGTATAGCGTGGCGTGCGACTAAGTAGTCAGCGTGGGCGCATTGCTGCTGCTTTCCTTGGGAAGAATGGCCAGGCGCATGCCAATCGCATCCAGCATGGCGACTACGGTTGCAAAGCGCGGCTTGCTGCCTTCGCGTAGCGCCTTGTAAGCGCCTTCCCGGCTTAACTTAGCCTCCTTTGCGATTTTCCCCATGCCATAAGCACGCACTACATCATTCATTGCCGATTGGAACAGTTCCGCGTCCCCGCTTGCGAGAATTTCGCTCATATAGGCGGCGATCGTCTCCTTACTGTTGAGGTAATCGATCGGATCGAATTCGCTTAACCCAAGCTCTGCCATGTCTTCGAGTTGAAACTCCGCAGTGTCCAGCTTCCGTTTGCTCATTCCGGGTTCCCCTCCATTGAGTGCCTACTTCTTGGTCGTTGGTATATTTTGCTGACGGAGTTTCGTTCGTTCAGCCTTCAGTCTGGCGAGCACATTTCTAGCTTTCCTGATGTCCGCTTGCTGGCTCGATTTGTCGCCACCGCATAGCAAAAGAATTAGCAGGCCAGCGCTTGTTTCATGGAAATATACTCGCCAGCCCGGTCCACTTTGATGAAAGCGCAGCTCGCTTACTCCACCGCCTACCGGTGCACAACCGCCTTTTATCCCATGCTGGAGATTCTTGATTCTCGCCGCGATCGCTGCTTTGGCAACACCCTGCAAGCCGGATTCCCATCGCCGGTACTCTGCGGCTTTAAAGATTTTCCTGAGGGCTGGAGAGTTCATTGTAATCGTTTGTTCTCAATGATCAAACGGAAGGAAGCTCCAGGCTCAACAAGCATATAGCTTGCCAATCTGTCGGTCTTGCTGAGTGCCGATAACGGTCAAAAAAACATTGTTAGGAGATGCTTACAGTTGCAAGCGCCAGTAGGTATCTCAGCCGTGGTATTGCACGGTGGTGCTGGCGGGATTTGCTTGAGGAAGAGGGCGACTGCGAGGCGCTGCAGGCCGCAGCTGAGAAAGAGCAGGCGCGAGAAGAACGGTGATGAGATCGAAAAGCTGCGATGCCAAGCGAAGCAGCTCACCATTTTGTGTTCCACCCCAACCCATCTCAACGACAGTTCTTACATCGCGGCCGGTAAATTCCGCCTTAATCTTTCTTTCAGGTGCACAAGCCGTAGGCTTTGCGGTCGGCAAAATAGCGGTAGGTGAATGTGCGCACCGGATAACGATTACCACGAATAATCGTGGTGGGTGGGGTGACGTCGAAACGTTCCGGCAATTTACCCGTATAACGGAAGGAATAGCGGAATTGGGTTTCATCCGAGGTGCCGACTGAAATCATCATTAATGGCACTTCTTTAATTACTTCCACCAGGTCGGCGCGCTGATTGGTGCCGCGCTGGTAAATGCTGACGACTTCGGCCGGTGCAATCACTTCGCCTTTGGGCTGACTGATTTTAAAAGCGCGGCTGGTGAATTGCACTTCATTGCCGCGCGGGACCATATAAATCATCGCAAATTCCACACCGCCATCGGGCAGGGTGGTGGGCGCCGTGGCCGACACGGTAATGCCGCGCGGCAGCTGGAAGGTCGAGCCTTCGGCCCAGGTTTTGCACTCGGGCGTAGTGGCCATGTACAAGCTGGGAGCGGTGTAGTTGTCGCTGCAGCCAGCGAGGACAAAAACTAGGGCAAGGGGCGCAAGTCGGCGCATGGTAAGCGGTCACTCTCATTAGGGCTGATACAGCCGGAAGCTATAGTGTACTCCCAGCCTGGGGCAAAGTCCGGCGCAAAGGGTAGTGGCCTTACGCTACGTGCAATATTTCGGCTTGATCAAGCTAAATATTGGTGCAAAAGCAAGGCGAAAAGGCCGCACCGCGATCCGAGGATTCGGGTGCGGCCGAGAGGCTTACTGGCTGCGTTTCTCGCGTCCCCGTGTACGGCCCGCCTTGATGATGACTTTCCACTTGGAGCGCGCGGCGATTCTTTCCAGCGGCGTTTGCTGGCTGCGCTGCACATCGCGCAGCAGCTTGTGGTAATTCAATAAGCGATCGGGATCGATTTGGCCACGTACCGCGCAGCCTGGTTCCGTTTCATGCTGGCAATCATGGAATTGGCAATAGGCGGCCAGGCTTTCGATATCGTCGAAAGTCGCGGCTAATGTTTCTTCATCCGCGTCGGGACGCCAGGTGCGCAATCCCGGCGTATCGATAATGCAGCCGCCATCCGGACAGATATGCAATGAGCGTGCTGTGGTCGTATGCCGTCCGCGGCCATCGCCTTTGCGATTGCCGCCGGTTTCCTGCTGCGCCGAAGTCAGGGTATTGGTCAGCGTGGATTTACCGGTACCGGATGCGCCTAATAAACAAACCGTCTGCCCATTTTCCAGCCAGGGTTTTAATTCGGCATAGGCGGTATTGCTGTGGCCATTTACGGCAATAATCGGAATATAAGCTGGCAGGCGCCGGCGCAATTCATCGACGCGATTATCCACGTCGACGCCGATATCGGCTTTGCTGAGCACCACGACCGGCGCCACGCCGGCCGCCTGGACTAATGCAATATAACGTTCCACGCGGCGCGGATTGAAATCGTGGTCCAGGCCCATGACCAATAAGGCGGTGTCGATATTGCTGGCCAGCGCCTGGCGGCGGCCGTCATTGGCGCGGCGCGCGATATGGGTGAATGGGGATAAGCGCTGGCTTATCCACAGCTCGCCGTGGGCATGGCTTTCCACCACGACCCAGTCGCCCACGGCTAGGCTGCTGCCTTGTTCTTGCAGGGTGTTGAGCAGGCGCGGCAGGGCGCGCGCGCTGTGTTCGGCCTGGCCGTCATGCACGGTTTGCCAGTCGCGCTGGACTTCGGTCAGGCGCATCAATTGGGCGCCGGGGGCGGCCTCGGCCGTGGAGAGCTGGGCGAGGATGGAGTTGTTCAGGCCGATATGGCGCAGTACTGCGAAATCGAATTCGATCATGATTGAGCGGTGTTCCCGGATTCAGTTCGCTCGCGGCGCGCGCGAGCACAGCCAGCCGCGCAAAGGCGGAGGCACGAAAAGCAAAAGGGGAAGGTCGGCGCGCGATCAGGCGCGGCTCGTTACCGGCTCAAACAGATGGTGTTGCGAGCTTGCGAAACGCGGGGGATCAGGCTGCCGACAGGAGGGCAATGTCCAATTGACGCATTTTGTAGTCTCCTGTGGTGGTGGTTGATGAAGGCGCCAGTGTGGCACCGCCTTGCCAGGAAGTCAACCAGCACGCGCCAGCAGCTTGGGCGGCGCGCGGCGCACCGTGTGCAGCTCGCAATGGGCAGGCTGCAGGGCGGCGCGCAGCAGGTCGAGCGCCAACTGGGGTTGGGCCGCGCCGCACATGAAGATGTCGGCGGCGGCAAAGCCATCCTCCGGCCAGGTATGGATGGAGATATGCGATTCGGCCAGCAGCACCACGCCGGTCACGCCCTGGCCCGGACCGAAGCCGTGAAAATGGCTGTGCAGCACGCAGGCACCGGCCGCTTCGGCGGCGGCGCGCAGCAGCTTTTCGATGGCCGCGCAGTCGCCCAGGCGCTGCGCGGCGATGCCCGAAAGATCGGCCAGCAAATGCGTGCCGCTGGGCAGATGGCGGTCGTCAGTGCGTGAGTATGCGCTCACTTGTGACCTCCGCCGCCACCGCCGCCCCAGCTGCCGCCGCCGGTGCGCGAGGACCAGCTGCTGCCGCTATGCGTGTTTTCGTCGCCGGAGAACATGCGTATCCAGCTTGCCGACATGCTGAAGATGGTCACGACCACCGCATACACCAGGAATTTACCCATCTTACTTATCCATCGCATCCAGAATTTTGGCGGGAATATAGATCGCCAGCACCGCGATCACGGTATACATGAAGGTGCTGGTGAAAGACGCCAGCAGCGGTATCGCATTGATCGCCAGCAGCATCATGATCATGCCCTTGGCCACCGAGGTATAGCGCTTGCCCGCCGCCGAGTCGAGCAGCGGCGCGCCCGGTTCCGGGCCGCGATACGCTGCGCCAAACCAGGCCTTCACCTGGTCGCGCGACATCGGCGTGGCGCGCGACCAGCTCAATTCCTCGCCAGTCAGCTCGGCCGCCAGCTGCACCACGCCCTGTTTGAATTCGTAGACCTTGGCTTCGTCGCCCACGCTGACGCGCCAGTTGAAGGCGCCCGCCGCGAACGTGACCTTGGCGCTGTAGTCGTACAGTTTGGCGTAGTTGATCTTTTCGAAGGTGCAGAGCAGCGCGGCCGGGCCGGACCAGCTAGGCCACTTGTCCATCACGTTCGAACGGAACCAGCCCTCGTCCGTCTCCACCAGCCAGGTAAAGCCTTTGCGGCCGCTGTACAGCAGATATTCGGTCCAGCTGCTGCCCTCATCGTCCTGGCGGCGCAGGATGCCGAGCACCATATATTCCTGGTTTCCCAGCTTGCCGCTGGCGCCCAGTTCCAGCGAAGTGGGCACTTGCTCAAGCTTTGCCCCGGCCGCCAGCACCTGCGCCTGCGGGCTGGCCGCATTGATGCTCGTCTGGCAGGACTGGCAGACCAGGCTCGCGGTCAGGCCGGGCAGGTATTTGATGGCGCTGCCGCAGGAAGGGCAGTTCAGCGCATCGAGCTTGCCCCGGTAGCGGCCCGCGGTGCGGCGGATTTGCTCGTCGTCGCGCAGCAGCTGCATCTGCATGTTGCCCAAGGTGACGGCGATGCCGTGATACAGCTGCGGCTGCGGGCCGTCCGAATAATCGAGCGTGACAAAGCTTTCGCCCAGGCGCAGGTCGGCCACGCGCGCCTGCCAGCCATCGCCTACCTTGAAGGGCAGCTCGCCCTGGCCGCCACTGCACTCGGCGCTGCGGATATCGGCCGCCGTATACGTTTCCTTGCCGATGACGTACTGCTTGCCCGGCGCCAGCTGCTCGAACGCGGGCAGTTGGCCTTCCGGCTTGCGCAGCGTGGTCACGGTGTACTGGCCGGAGGCGTCGCCCAGCCAGCCGTTGCTGCCGTCCTCGAATTGCAGATACCACTCGTTCCACATGCCGGCCGCATAGCGCAGCTGGATGCGGCCGATCACGCTGAAGGCGCGGCCACCCAGCACGCCGCTGGCGTTCAGGCAGAGCGGGGAATAATCCTCCAGCACGGAGCCGATCTTGCCCAGGTTCTGGACCGCGTCGGCATCCTTGAGCACACGGGTATTGCAGTACTCGCACACGGCCATGACCGAGGCGTGCGAGCGGAAGCTGACTTCGGCGCCGCAGCTGGGGCAGGAAACTACTTGCATCAGGCGCGCTTAACCGATCAGTTTTTTCAGCAGCTCGGCCTTGGTGCTGTCGTAGTCGGCCGCCGAGATCAGGCCTTTGTCGAGCAGGGCTTTCAGCTTGCCCAGACGGGCTTCGATGGAGTCATCCGCCACCGCAGGCGCCGCCGCGGCAGGCGTGCCCACCTGGGCCATGCTGGCGCCCACCGCCTGGCCCATGGCCTGGCCGATGGTCACGCCCGCGCCCAGGCCGGCGCCGATGCCGGCGATGCCGCCTTCGTTCTGCGCCGCCAGTGGAATGGCGCTGGCCACCTGGTATTTGGTGAAGCCGCCCAGCTTATCGGCCGAGAGGCCGCCTTTCATGCCGGCCGAGATGCGCTCGTCCAGCGCCGCCTGCAGCTCTTCCGGCAGGCTGACGCTGGCCACATTGAATTCATCGAGGCCGATGCCGTAACGCGCAAAAGCGTCGGCCAGGTCGCCTTTGACTTCCTGCGCCATCAAGGCCTGGTTGGCCGCCATGTCGAGGAAGGCGATATTCGAGCCGCCCAGCGAGCTGGCCATGGTCGCCATCAGGATGCCGCGCAGCTGGTCTTCCACCTCGTCGCGGGTATAGGCTTCGCGCGTGCCGCTCACTTCCGTGAAAAACTTGCGCGCATCCGTCACGCGGTAGGAATACATGCCGAAGGCTCGCACGCGGATCATGTCGAAATCCTTGTCGCGGATGGTGATCGGCTGCTGCGTGCCCCATTTGCGGCCGGTCTGCACGCGGGTGCTGAAGAAGTACACGTCCGACTTGAACGGGGAGTCGAACAGCTTGTCCCAGTTTTTCAGATTGGTCAGCACGGGCAAGGTTTGGGTACTCAGCTTGTGTGTGCCGGGGCCGAAGACGTCGGCGATCTGGCCTTCGTTGACGAAGACCGCCACCTGCGATTCGCGCACCACCAGCACGCCGCCGTTCTGGATTTCCGCGTCCTGCATGGGATAGCGCCAGGCCAATACGCCTTCCGTGTCCTCGTTCCATTGCAGGACGTCGATAAACTGCTTCTTGATAAAGCTGCCGATACCCATGGTGTGGTCCTCGCTTGAATGCTAAGTGTCAGGAAATGCAGGCGGCGTTGATGCCGCCGATGGAGAGCGAAATCGCGCCCAGCAGGCCGCCGAAGGCGCTGTTGTCGGCCTCGATCTGGTCCTTGGCCATGCGCAGCAGGCGCGTGGTGACGGCATAGGCCAAAGCCTGCACCACCATGGCGCCGCCGGCCCAGGCAAAGAACTGCTGGTAATTCGCGGTGTGCAGCAGGCTGGAAGCGATCGTCAGCGAGAAGCCGATCAGGGCGCCGCCCAGCGACAGGGCCGCGGCGTGATTGCCCTGGCGGATCAGCAGAACTTCATCGTAGGGTGTCATCCAGGTGTACGCTTTGAAGAACACGCCCAATAAAAAGGCAGCCAAAAACAGGTGGATCAGATAATTCAGGATGGCGTACACGTCTTTCCCCGTGGCTGAGTATGTGTCAAACTTGCTTGCATAGAAACATATTAGAGCAAAAGCACGTAAATGACCAAAAAGATTCTGATCCTGTCCGTCTTCGTGGTCGCTTCCTGCGGGCTGGCCTACGAATTGATCGCCGGGGCACTCGCCAGTTACCTGCTGGGCGATTCCATTCTCCAGTTTTCCACCATCATCGGCTGCTACCTGTTCGCCATGGGCGTCGGCGCCCACCTGTCCAAATACGTGAAGGACGAAGATGTGCTGGCCCGTTTCGTCGATATCGAACTGGCCGTGGGCCTGATTGGCGGCGTGTCGGCGGCCTTGCTGTTCCTGACCTTCTCGTGGATGGGCGCACCCTTCCGCACCATGCTGTATGCGATGGTGTTCATGGTCGGCGCCATGGTGGGCATGGAAGTGCCGCTGGTGATGCGCGCTCTGAACGCGCGCCAGACCGGCTTCAGCGAACTGGTAAGCCGGGTGCTGACCTTCGACTATCTGGGCGCGCTGGCCGTGTCCCTGCTGTTCCCGCTGGTGCTGGCGCCGCATCTGGGACTGGTGCGCACCGGCTTCATGTTCGGCATGCTGAACGTGGGCGTGGCGCTGTGGACCATCTATGTTTTTCGCCGCGAACTGGAAAATCTGACGGGACGCCTGCTGCGCGCCAGCGCCGTGCTGGTGGCGCTGGTGTTCGGCTTTATCGGCGCCGACCGCATGACGCAGTTCGGCGAGCATGGCTTGTTCGGCGACGAGATCGTGTATTCCACCACCACGCCGTACCAGCGTCTGGTCATCACGCGCTGGAAGGACGATCTGCGCCTCTACATCAACGGCAATCTGCAGTTCTCCTCGCGCGACGAATACCGCTACCACGAAGCGCTGGTGCATCCGGCCATGGAAGCGCTGCCCTGGGCGCGCCGCGTGCTGGTGCTCGGCGGCGGCGATGGCCTGGCCTTGCGCGAAGTGCTGCGTTATCCACAGGTGGAACAGGTCACGCTGGTCGATCTCGATCCCGCCATGACCCAGGCTTTCGCGCGCCGCGAGGAACTGGTGAAGCTGAACCAGGGCGCCTTTGCCGACAAGCGCGTGCGCGTCGTCAATGCCGACGCGGCGATCTGGCTGCAGAACACGGAGGAGATGTTCGACGCCGTCATCATCGACTTCCCCGATCCCTCCAGCTTCGCGCTGGGCAAGCTGTATTCCGTGCCGTTCTACGGCATGGTGAAGCAGCATATGGCGGCGAACGGCCTGCTGGTGGTGCAATCGACCTCGCCCTTCTTCGCCCCGCATGCTTTCTGGACCATCGACGCCACGCTGCGCGAAGTGGGTCTGCGCACCAGTCCTTATCACGCCTATGTTCCTTCCTTCGGCGAATGGGGCTTCATCCTCGCCTCGCCGCAGCGGGAGTACAAGCCGCCCGAGTCTTATCGCCTGCCGATGCGCTACCTGAATGCGGAAACCACGCGCGCCATGTTCAGCTTCCCGCCCGATATGAAGCCGCTGCCGATGGAACCCAACCGCCTCAATACCCAGTCCCTCGTGAATGAATTTGAGCGCGACTGGCGGCGGAGCATACGCTGATGCTGCGCCGCTCCTTTCTGCTGTGGGCAGGCGCCAGCGGCGCGACCGCCGCCGCCGGCGTGGCGGGCTTTCTGCGCTGGCAGGAAATCACGCCCAACATCACTATGCCGGGCCGTGACGAAGGCCACTTTCTGCGCGACCGCAAGGCCTTGCCGCCGCCATCGCAAACGCTGGAAACCGATGTGCTGATCCTCGGCTCCGGCATCGCCGGATTGACTGCAGCGTGGAAGATGGCCAAGGAGGGCAAGCGCGATTTCCTCTTGCTGGATGGCCCTCAGCCTTATGGCAATGCGGCTGGCGGCAGCTTTGGTGATCTCGCCTTCCCCACCGGTGCGCATTACCTGCCTTTGCCGACGCAGGACTGCTTCCATGTGCGCGAAATCCTGGCCGACCTGGGTGTGATCCAGCGCGACGCCATGGCGCAAAAGCCCTACTACGACGAGCGCGCCGTGCTGCACGCGCCGGAAGAACGCCTGCTGTTCGACGGCCAATGGCAGGAAGGGCTGGTGCCGCACGAAGGCGTGCCGGCGCAGGAGCTGGAAGAACACAAACGCTTCTTCGCCGAAGTCGAACAACTACGCCAGGCGCGCGGCAGCGATGGCAAGCGTGTCTTCGCTTTCCCCACCGTGAATTCCTCGGACGATGCTGCTTGGCTCAAGCTCGACGCGATCAGCTTCAAGCAATGGATAGAGCAGAAAGGCTACCGCTCGCCCAGTTTGCACTGGTACCTGAACTACTGCTGCCGCGACGATTACGGCGCGCGCTACGACAAGGTATCCGCCTGGGCCGGCCTGCACTACTTCTGTGGCCGCGGCGGCGAGGCGGCCAATGCCGGGCAGGGCGCATGGCTCACCTGGCCGGGCGGCTTGCAGACCCTGGCCTCCGGCCTGGAACGGCGCTCCGGCGCGCAGCGCCTGAACGGCACGGCCGTCTCGCTGAAGCGCGTGGACAAGGGTGTGGAAGCGCTGTGCTTCGCGCTCGAAGGCGGCAAGCCGCGCAGCTTCCTGGTGCGCGCCCGCAAAGCCATCTGCGCCATGCCGCTGTATGTGGCGGCGCGCGTGGTGGAGAATATCGCCAGCTATGGCTTCAACCCCGCCCAGCATATTCCCGTGTACGCACCGTGGATGGTGGCGAATTTCCTGCTCAAGCGCTTCCCCGAAGAGAAGGGACCGGCGCCGCTCTCCTGGGACAATGTGGTGTATGGCGAGCCGGGGCTGGGCTATGTCATCTCCACGCATCAGGACATTCGCGTGCGTCCGCCGGAAAAGACCGTATTCAGTTCCTACGTGGCCCTGTCCGACCGTACCCCTTCCGGCGCGCGCCGCTGGATGATCTCGGCCAGTCCGCAGGAACTGCTGGCGCTGGCCAGCGCCGACCTGAAAGCCGCTTATGGCGCCAATTTCGCCTCCTGCGTTGAACGTGTCGACATCACGCTGCGCGGCCACGCCATGGCCTCGCCATCCCCCGGCTTTCGCAGCGATGCCGGTCTGCGCGCCCTGCGCGAGCTGGATGGCTCCATCCTCTTCGCCCATTCCGACCTGAGTGGCTTCTCGGTTTTCGAGGAAGCCTCGTGGTGGGGCTATCGCGCCGCAAGGCTGGTGCTGTCGTAGGCGCGTTTTCTGCTACCCTGCTTCCGAAGGCATACTCCCGCAACAGAACAGGAACCATCATGAAAGCACGCGACCATTTTCGGGCACCCGCCAAACTCAAGCTGCGCGACAAGGATGCCGACCGCGCGCCGTTGGAGCCGGGCAAGGATGAGGAAAAAGCCCGGATGGAAGAGTTGAGCGAACGCATCGCCACGCTGCAGACCATGCTGCTGGCGGAGCGCAAACGCAAGGTGCTGGTGGTGCTGCAAGGCATAGACACGGCGGGCAAGGATGGCGCCATGCGCGCCCTGTTCAAAGGCATCAATCCCATCGGTCTTCGTCCCGTGGCCTTCAAGGCGCCGACCGAGGCTGAGCTGGAACGCGATTACCTGTGGCGCGTGCACCGCGAAGTGCCGAAGGCGGGCGAAATCGCCATCTTCAACCGCAGCCATTATGAGGAAGTGCTGGTGCCGCTGGTGCATGGCACGATCAAGCCGGCCGAGTGCAAGCGCCGCTATGCCCAGATCCGCGATTTCGAACGCCTGCTGGCGGAAACCGGCACCGTCATCGTCAAAATCTTCCTGCACATTTCGCGCGACGAACAGCGCGAGCGTTTGCAGGCGCGCCTTGATGAGCCGGACAAGCGCTGGAAGTTCGATCCCCAGGATTTGAAGGAGCGTGCGCTGTGGAACCAGTACCAGAAAGCCTATGAGGATGCCATCGCCGCCACCGACGCCGACCACGCGCCCTGGTATGTGGTGCCGGCCAACTCCAAGCCGCACCGCAATGTCGCTGTCGCTTCTCTGCTGCTGGAAACGCTGGAGAATATGAAGCTGAAATGGCCGGAACCCGCGCCGGAGCTGCTGAAATTGCAAGTGCGCTGAAAAAACAGGCAAGCGGCCAGCGGCGCTGCAAGGCTTGGCCCCATATGGCATAGTGGCGGGGTCAAGAACACAGCCGGAGGCCATCATGCAACTCAAGGACCCAAGCCTGCTGCGTCAGCAAGCCTACCTCAACGGTGCGTGGAGCGATGCCGATAATGGCGAAACCCATGCTGTCACCAACCCCGCCACTGGCGAAAAGATCGGCACCATTCCGAATATGGGCGTGGCCGAAACCCGCCGCGCCATCGAAGCCGCCAACGCCGCCTGGCCTGCGTGGCGCAAGAAATCGGCCAAGGAGCGCGCCGTCGTACTGCGCAAATGGTATGAGCTGATCCTGGAAAACGCCGACGATCTGGCCCTGCTGATGACCACCGAGCAGGGCAAGCCGCTGGCCGAATCGAAAGGCGAAGTTCAATACGGCGCCTCCTTCATCGAATGGTTTGCGGAAGAGGGCAAGCGCGTTGCCGGTGAAACCCTGGCTTCGCCCTGGCCTGATCGCCGCCTGGTCGTGACCAAGGAGCCGATCGGCGTCTGCGCCGCGATCACGCCATGGAACTTTCCGATTGCGATGATTACGCGCAAAGCCGGTCCCGCACTGGCTGCAGGCTGCCCCATGGTGCTGAAACCGGCCGAAGCCACGCCATTCTCGGCGCTGGCCCTGGCCGCGCTGGCCGAGCGTGCCGGCATTCCGCCCGGCGTGTTCAGCGTGATCACCGGCTCGCCGCGCGAAATCGGCGAGGAAATGTGCCGCAACCCCATCGTGCGCAAGCTGACCTTTACCGGCTCCACCGGCGTGGGCCGCATCCTGATGCAGCAGTGTGCGCCGACGATCAAGAAGCTGTCGCTGGAGCTGGGCGGCAATGCCCCCTTCATCGTGTTCGACGACGCCGACCTGGATGCGGCGGTGGAAGGCGCCATTGCCTCCAAATACCGCAACGCGGGGCAGACCTGCGTCTGCGCCAACCGCCTGTATGTGCAGGATGGCGTGTACGAAGCCTTCGCCGAGAAATTCGCGGCCGCTGTCGGCAAGCTGAAAGTGGGCAATGGCGTGGAGCAGGGCGTGACCCAGGGGCCGCTGATCGACGAGAAAGCCGTGCAGAAAGTCGAGCAGCATGTGGCCGACGCCTTGTCCAAAGGCGGCCGCCTGCTCCTGGGCGGCAAGCGCCATGCGCTGGGCCACAGCTTCTTCGAGCCGACCGTGATCGCCGATGCCAACGAGCGGATGCAGGTGGCCGGCGAAGAGACCTTCGGCCCGCTGGCACCGCTGTTCCGCTTCAAGACCGACGAGGAAGCGCTGGCGCTGGCCAACAATACCGAATTCGGTCTGGCCAGCTATTTCTATTCGCGCGACATCGGCCGCATCTGGCGCGTGGCCGAAGGGCTGGAAAGCGGCATGGTGGGTGTGAACACCGGGCTGATTTCCAATGAAGTCGCGCCCTTCGGCGGCGTCAAGCAGTCGGGCCTGGGCCGCGAAGGTTCCACCTATGGCATGGACGATTATCTGGTCGTCAAATACATCTGCCTGGGCGGCATCTGATTCCCCTCAGCCAGCCGGAGGCTGCTGCAGAATCTCCAGCAATTGCTTGCGCAATTGCTGGAATTCCTGGCCATCGCGGCGCTGCAGGTCCTGTACATCCTTATAGATGCTGGCCGCCGTTGGGTTGTAGCGCTTTTTGATTTCTTCGATCTTCTCCCGGGTGATGCGCAAGCTTTCCAGAGCACTGTCTTTCCCGGCCGTCTTCTCCCGTATTTCCTTCACCTCGTCCAGCAGCACATCGGTGAGCCAGCCGATTTGCTTGCCGTAGGAGGCGACATCGCTGACGATATCGCCTTCCACCGCGCCATCGCCCGCATGGCTGGGCAGGGTGCGCAGCAACTGCCTTAAATCGAACTGCTGGGCCACATGGCCGCTAAGGGGAAGATTGAGTTGCGGATTCCAGAACCAGAGCCATGGATACATGCATACCTCGCTGAGAGTTTAGGGACAGGTGCCAATTTCGTAGTAGTCCGGTGCGGTGCGTTTGAGTGTGGTGCGCGTGAATATATTGTTGAGCCCCATCTGCTGTTCCGAACCGTTGGCATAGACGTAGAAGCCGTTCGTATGGGCGCGGCCTTCCTGCACATGGGTGTAGTTGCTGGCATTGAAGCAGGTGGCCGGGCCTGGACCTGGGCCGGGATCGCTGCCGCCGGTCAGACGGTCGATCATGCGTTTCACGGCCTTCATCTGGCGGCCGGACTGTTTGGCGTAGTTGGGATCGTCGTAGTTGAACCAGTCCCAGCACGCGTTCGGATTCGCCATCGGCAAAACCGCCGCCGCCTGCGGATACAGCACCAGGATATTGTTGGCGTCGGCCCAGCCGTTATAGCCGGCGTTGCGGACAAAGGCATCGCTCACGCTGGCCTGATCCTGCTTGCAGCCGTGGAAGGCCACGTGCAGCTTGCAGGACTGGGCCTTATTGGCGTCGCAGCCCGGCGGCACGTACAGCACGCCGGTGGCGGCCATGCCATGCGACTGCGGATCGCTCAAAAATTCGGTCTGGTCGAAGCTGATAAAGCGTCCCGCCGGATTATTGCTGGACTTCTGGACCAGTGTGCCGTAAATCCATTTCAGCAGTTCGCCCGCCGCATCGTAGCCGCAGTTGCTGATATAGGGCGAGCCCAGGGTCGAGCAGCTATTGCCGAAGAAGTCGGTGGGCATCGCATGCTGGACCGCGAGATCCTTTTTGTAGCGGATATTACTGGCCGGGACATAGTTCTGATAGTAGCTGGCCAGGTCGTCCATCACCGGCGTCGGCACCAGCGTGTCGGCGCTGCCCGAGAACAGCCAGATGCGCTGGCGCGCCATGCCCGATAAGGGATCGATGCTGCCATTGCTGGCGTTCTGGCTGGTGATGGCAGCCAGGCCCGTCACATCGGTACCGCCGGCGCTCACACGGCACATGGCGGGCAAGGTGGTGCAGCTGCACACCGTGGCGGCCGTATTCACATTGCCGCGCGCGCAGTAGTACGGGCCGCCCGCGATCACGCCCGCGCCATCCACAATGGCCGAGTAAGCGACACCAAACTGTACTGCCATATACGCGCCGGAGCTGAGTCCGGAAACGGAAACCTGCTTCGCCTTCATGGCGGGCAGTGGAGCGGCCTGCGCCTGCGATACGGACAGGGACAGGGCGGTGGCCAGCAAAACCAGGCTGGCTACAAAGCGGCTAGCGATACGGCGGGTGAAGAAAGGACGGCAGCGTGGCATGGCAATCTCCTGGCGTGAGCGACAATGGAGCTGCAATTCTGCGAGAACTTCTGAAGCGGCATTTAAAGCCGCTCAATCGTACCGCAGGAACGTTGGCCGCGCTGCGGAGTCGTTCAGCGGTGCGGATGGCTTTGACATAGAATGGTTTTTTCTCACTTTTCTTACTTGTGCCGGAATAGCCATGTCCCCTACTCTCATCAAATTTTCCGTGCTGTCCGCGTTGGGCCTGATGAGCGCCGCCAGCGCCTTCGCTCAGCCGCAATCCGCGACCGCCGCGCCGGCCGCTTCTGTTCCTGCCGCCCTGGGCGCCAGCTGCCCGGCCATCCTCAAGCAGAACTTCAAGCGCCTGCAGGACGATGCGCCACAGGATCTGTGCCAGTACGCCGGCAAGGTGCTGCTGGTGGTGAACACCGCCAGCTACTGCGGCTATACCAACCAGTACGAAGGCCTGGAAGCGCTGCACGCCAAATACGCGTCCAAGGGACTGGTGGTGCTGGGCTTCCCGTCCAACGACTTCGGCAAGCAGGAACCGGGATCGAGCAAGGAGATCGCCGACTTCTGCTACAACACCTATGGCGTGAAATTCCCCATGTTCGCCAAATCGGTGGTGTCGGGCAGCGCACCGAATCCCTTCTACGCCAGCCTGATCAAAGCCACCGGCAAGGCGCCCGCCTGGAACTTCCACAAATACCTGATCGACCGCAACGGCAACGTGCTCGAAAGCTTCCCCAGCAAGGTCACGCCGGGCGATAAGCAACTGGTCGGGGCGGTCGAGAAAGCGCTGGCCATGTAAGGAGCTTCCTGCCGCGCCGTTTAAGCGGCGGCTTCGCTGGCGGGTGCGGTGGCGAGGGGGAAGCCTTCGTCGAGCCAGCCGGTGATACCGCCGGTCATGATCTTCACGGGACGGCCCAGCTGGGCCAGACGGATGGCGGCGCGGGCGGCGCCGTTGCAGTGGGGGCCGGCGCAGTAGGTGATGAAGACGGTGCCGTCCGGGTAGGCGGCCAGGCGCGAACCGATGATCTTGCGCTGGGCCATATCGATGGCACCGGGGACGTGGCCGGCCACATATTTTTCCGTACCGCGCACGTCGAGCAGTACGAAGTCCTGCTGCGGCGTCCCCATCACGCTGTGCACGTCCCAGCAGTCGGTTTCGAATTGCAGCGCGGCTGCGAAATGGGCCTGTGCAAGGGTGCTGGGGGCGGCGGCGACTTCGGTGACGATGGACATGGGCATTCTCCCTGTTTGGCCCTGCCGGGATGGCGGGCGCTCTGTATATGGTCTCCATTATCGAAGCGGCCGGGTGAAGCCGGCAGTGGCGCAAACGCCATTCTGCGTTAAGATTGCGCCATGGACTCCCCAGCAAAAAAGCATCTGGTCGTGGCCCTGGCCTATGACGGTTTGTGCACTTTTGAATTCGGCTGCACGGTCGAGCTGTTTGCGCTCGACCGTCCGGAGCTCGGCGTGGACTGGTATGAATTTGCCGTCTGCGCCGCCGAGCCGGGACCGATTCGCGCCGCCGGCGGCATCACGCTGCAGGCGCCATATGCGCCCGAGCTGCTGGCGCGCGCCGACACCATCGTGATTCCCGGCTGGCGCAATGCCGATGAAGAGCCGCTCGCCGTGCTGCTGCAGCAGGTCCGCGCCGCGCATGCGCGTGGTGCGCGCCTGTGCAGCATCTGTTCCGGCGTCTTCGTGCTGGCCGCGGCCGGCGTGCTCGATGGCCGCAGCGCCACCACGCACTGGCGCTATGCCGAGCGGCTGGCGCGCCGTTATCCGCGCATCAAAGTCCGGGAAGACGATCTGTATGTAGACGAAGGGCAGATCATCACCTCGGCCGGTTCCGCCGCCGGCCTGGATATGCTGCTGCATCTGGTGCGGCGCGATTACGGCGCGCGCGTCGGCAATCTGGTGGCCCAGCGCCTGGTGGTGGCGCCGCATCGGGAGGGCGGCCAGGCGCAATTCCTGCCGCGTCCCATGGCGCATGATGAGCAGGGACGCTTGTCGCGCCTGATGGACTGGCTGCGCGAATATCCGGCGCGCCGCCATACGGTGGCCAGCATGGCCGAGCGCGCATCCATGAGCGCGCGCACCTTGCAGCGCCAGTTCCAGGAGGCGACCGGCATGGGCGCGATGGAATGGCTGACCCGCGAGCGCGTCGCCATCGCCAAGGATCTGCTGGAAACGCCTGAGCTGCCGCTGGCCCAGGTGGCGGAGCGCGCCGGTTTCGGTTCCGAAGAATCGCTGCGCCACCACTTCCGCCGCCTGGCCGCGACCACGCCGGGCGCTTACCGGCGCCGCTTCGCCTGCCCGGCCTTGTAGCCGAATTGCAATGATTGTAATTTCAATCGAACGTGACTAAGCTGATGCCACGGTGCGCGGCACCCCGGCTGCGTCCGCTTGAGCAAGGAGAATGCGATGCCTTATGTTGACGGCTTTCTGGTTCCCGTTCCACAGAAAAATATCGATGCTTACCGGGAAATGGCGCAAAAAGCCGGCGCCATCTGGCGCGAGCATGGCGCGCTGCAGTTCCGCGAATGCATGGCCGACGATGTGAAGCTCGGCGTGCATACCTCCTTCCCGCAAGCGGTGAAGCAGGAAGACGGCGAGCTGGTGATGTTCTCGTGGATCGTCTACGAGTCGCGCGAGCAGCGCGACATCATCAACGAGAAAGTGATGAACGACCCGCGCATGAAGGAGATGATGGACCCCGCCACCTTCCCCTTCGACGGCAAGCGCATGATCTTCGGCGGCTTCAAGATGATCGTGGACTTATAAGCCGTAGCGCGTCCGCATCTGGTCGACGTAGCGGTGGCGCGAACTACGCTGCCGCTCGTGCGGCGCGAACGGGCTGCTGGCCGTGTCCAGCAGCGCCACCGCCTCGGCCAGCCTGGCGCGCCGCTCGGGCGTTAGCGGGTCCGGCGCGTCGCTCAGACGCTGGATGCGGATGATGGCCAGTTCCTTGGCGGCGATATCCTCCGGCAGGCCGCTGCGCGTGCACAAGCCGTAAGTGCCGCTCAGGAAGTGGCCCCATTCCGCCGCCAGGTCCGGCTCCGTACCGCCTCCCAATTCCTGCAAGCGCGCCAGATAGCGGCGGCAGAAGAATCCATAGGCATCCTCCGGCTTCAGAAGCAGCAGGCTGCCAAGCCAGCTGGGCGAGCCCATGGGATAGTAGCGCTGTTCATGCTCCTCATGATGCGGGCCGAAGATGAAGGAATCGCAATCGATGTTCAGCCGCAGCCGGTAGGATGCCTGCGGCATGACGCCGGCCGCCTGCAGCGCGTGCAGCTGCCCGGTGCCGATGCCGGCGGCGGCAAGCAGCTGGGCCTCCGTCAGGAAGTGATGTTCAAGGTAGTGAAGCAGGGACATGGCAGCCTTTCGTTGAATGAATAGCGCAACGATAAGGCTCCCCGCGTCCCCAAGCTTCGGGCGCGGACGAAATATGAAATGCTTACAGCGTCGCCCGTAGCGCTCCGCGCAAGGCGTTGCAGACGACGATTTCCTCCGCTTGCGCCAGCATCGCGCGCGTGATCACGGCTTCCTCGGCCTGCCAGGCGTCGAGGATCACCGCGCGCATCACGCCGGGCAGCAGCCCGCAAGCCAGCGGCGGGGTGACCCAGCGGCCGCTCAGGCGCAGGAAGATGCTGGAGCGTCCGCCCTCGGTCAGTTCGCCGAGCTCGTTGAAGAAGAGCTGGTCGAAAGCGCCTTGCGCTTCGGCCGCCTTCCAGGCCGCGTCGTAGCGCGCGCGCAGTGTCGATTTATGGCGCAGGAAAAGCTCGCTGGCGCTGGTGGCCTCGGGCGCCAGCAGCACGCGCACCGGTTCCGCCAGCGGCGTGAGCGCGCCGCTTTGCGCGGCGAAGGCGCCGGCCTGTTTCATCGCCAGGCGTAGGCGGTGCGGCGTGGCGGGCGGCAGCGCATTGCAGGCCATCTGGATATAGGCGCGCGCCGCCGCCTCGTCCCAGGCAAAGCCGAAGTAGCGCGCCGAAGCTTCCAGCCGCTGCAGATGGCGTTCGAGATGGCGCGCGCCGCTTTCGCGCGTGGCGTGCATGGTTTCGAACAGCTCGAAATCGTTGGACAGGCCGGTGAGGAAACGCGCCTTCAATTGGCACTCGGCGAATTCGTCCTGCGGATTGCTGTCGTAGACGATGCCTGCGCCCACGCCCATTTCGCCGCGCCGCACGCCATTTTCAGGCGTTTGCAGATACAGGGTGCGGATCGGCACCGACAGGCAGAAATTGCCGAAGCGGCGCGCGCCTTGCGCTTGCGCGGGCGGATCGAACCAGCCGATCGCGCCGGTGTAGATGCCGCGCGGCGCCGTTTCCAGCTCGGTGATGATTTCCATGGTGCGGCGCTTGGGCGCGCCCGTGATCGAGCCGCAGGGATAAAGCGCGTCGAAGACTTCAGCCAGGCTGGCGTCGGGGCGCAGTTCGGCGCGCACGGTGGAGGTCATTTGTAGCACGCTGCTGTAGCGCTGCACTTCGAACAGGTCGGGCACCTGCACGCTGCCGGTGACGGCCACGCGGCCGATATCGTTGCGCAGCAGGTCCACGATCATCAGGTTCTCGGCACGGTTCTTGGGATCGCTGGCCAGCGCCTGGGCGCGGCGCTGGTTTTCCTCGGCCAGGGCTGCCGCGTCCTGCATGGCGGGCGAGGGCAGGGCGGCCGGCGCCGTGCCCTTCATCGGGCGCGCCGTCAGCACGCCGTCCTGGTGCTGGACGAACAGCTCGGGCGACAGCGAGACCACCGCCGTACCGTCTTCCAGTCCGATCAGGGCGCCGTAAGGCACCGGCTGGCGCGCGCGCAGCCTTTCGTACAGGGCGTAGATGGAACCGAAGGCGTCGAAGCGCAGGCGGTAGGTGTAGTTGACCTGATAGGTGTCGCCCGCCGCGATATAGGCGCGGATGCGTTCAATCGCATCGCTGAACTCCGCTTCCGTCACATTGGCGCGGATAGCGGCCAAGCCGGCCGCCGCCGCCGCATCGCCGGCTTCCGCGCTGGAGCGCTCGGCCAGCCATGCCGCAACCTCGGCTTGGCCGAGCAGTTCGCAGCGTTCGAACAGCAGGATCTGCGCCAATGGCGGCTGGCCGTCCTGCGCCGCGCGCGGCGGCAGGCCATGCAGATGGCCGCCCAGTTCATAGCTGCACAGGCTCACGGCGTACTGGCCGCGCGCCAGCGCCGCCTGCATCTGCTCCAGCAACTGCGGCCATTGCGCGCTGTCGCTGCAGCTCAGGGTGGCGGCGTGGCCGGTGTACAGGCGCGAGCGCGGCGCCAGGGTATCGCCAGGGCTGGCGTCGTCCAGCAGCGCAAAGCAGGGAAAACCGGTGAAGCTAGTGTCGTTCATTGCAGCAGTAGTGCGATCTGGATGGGGGCATCCTGTGAGGGGTTTTGCTTGAAGCCGCTCTTGGCGTAACGGTGCCAGCAGCCCAAAACATAGTTGACCAGCATGGCGGCGCGCGCCGGCACGTCGGCTTCGTGCGCCAGACCTTCGCTGGCGGCCAGGCGCAGCGCCTGTTTCAGCGCCAGCTCCACGCGGTCGTAAAACTGGTTCATGCGCGCCTGCAGGCGCTCGTCCTCGTTCACCAGCGCGTCGCCGATCAGCACCCGGGTCATGCCCGGATTGCTGCTGGCGAAATGCAGCAGCATGGCCAGGATGTCGCGCGCCTGGGCCAGGCCGTCCTGCTGTTTTTCGGCGATCTGGTTGATCAGGCCAAAGACCGTGGACTCGATGAACTCGATCAGCCCCTCGAACATCTGCGCCTTGCTGGCGAAATGGCGGTACAGGGCCGCCTCCGAGAATTCCAGCTTGCGCGCCAGCGCGGCGGTGGTGATTTTCTCGCCTTTCGGGTGCTCCAGCATCTCGGCCAAGGCCTGGAGGATTTGCAGCCGGCGTTGGCCTGGCGGGGTACTAGCCATGTGAGTTCGACCTAAGGTTGAAAAGAGGGAATCAGCGCAGGCGCGCAAGCCGCGCCGGCAGATGTTTGACAGATTTTACTTTGACATCGACCCAAGCGGGCCGATTCAGCCTTTTCGGGGGATGTGCCGAGCCAATCGGATCGCCCACGATCAGGTATTGCGTGACCCAGACGGTGCGCATGCCCAGCATATGCGCCGTGCGCAGATTGGCCAGCGTGTCCTCCACCAGAATGCAGCGGCGCGCCGTCACGCCCTGCTTGCGCATCAGGGAGCGCAGCATCAGTTTTGACGGCTTGGGCCGCAGCTCGCGGTGCACCCGCATCGATTCGATCGAGATATGGTGGGAGAACTGGCGCTGCAAGCCCATATGCCGCAGCACCGCCGTCGAATAGCGGTGCGGCGCGTTGGTCAGCAGGATTTTGCGGCCGGGCAGGCGCTTGAGCAGGCGGCCCAGGCCTTTTTCATGGCGCATCATGGCGCGCAGATCTTCCATCTCATGCGTCTGGTCCAGGAAATGGCCGGCGTTTACGCCATGGTGGCGCACCAGTCCCAGCAGCGTTGCGCCATAGCGCTGCCAATACAGGGTGCGTGCCGCATTCACTGTCTCCATATCCGCCGGCGTGTCGCCGTCGCCCAGCACGCGTGCCATATAGGCATTCATATTCGTTTTGATAGCCGGGAAGATGGCGTGCGAGGCGTTGTGCAGGGTGTTATCCAGGTCGAATAGCCAGACCGGATCGGAGCGTTTAATATTCACGGGAGATTAACCAGAGAGTAAGCAGCCAAGGAAAACATGCGACGCCTGATTATAGTGATCTTTTACAGTCTGTTCTGCCTGACCTTGCAGCCCGCATGGGCGCAGCAGGCGCAGGCTAGCGCCACGGCCATTCCGAACCGCGGCGTGCTGTTCAAGGCGGAGCAGGGCGGCAATACGCTTTACCTGTTCGGCACCATCCACGTCGGCTCGCCCGATTTCTATCCGCTGGAACCGCGCATCACCGAAGCCCTGATGCAGGCCAGCGTGCTGGCGCTGGAAATCGACCCGCTGGCGGACCAGAAACGCATGCTCAACGCCGTGCGCAAATACGGCGTCTACGCGCCCGGCAGCGGCCCGGCCTCGGCCCAGCTCTCGCCGGCCTCGCGCGCGCGCCTGGAGCGGGCGCTGCGCAAATACGGCATTCCGCCGGAAGCGGCCGCGCCCTTGAAGCCGTGGATGCTGACCAGCGCCCTGACCATCGCGGAATTCGGCGCCCAGGGTTATCAACCCATCCTGGCGGTGGACGCTTGGCTGTCCAAGCAGGCGCACGCGCGCCGCCTCAAGGTCGAGGAGCTGGAGTCGGTGGAAGGCCAGATGGCCCTGTTCGGCCGCCTGAGCGACGCCGAGCAGCTGCGCATGCTGGAAGAAGACCTGCAATCGATCGAAGACGAGAAATATGCGGCCGAAGCGCGCGAATTGATGGACGCCTGGAGCAGCGCCAATCCGGCCGCCTTGGATGCCGTGGCGCGCAAACTGTCCAGTGATGCTACTTTTTCCGGCAAATTTATGAAAAAGGTATTGCTGGAAGAGCGCAATCCGCAACTGGCCGACGGCATTGCCAAACTGCTGGCGCGCGAAAAACTCAGCGTGGCCGCGATCGGGGCGCTGCATCTGGTCGGTTGGGAGAATGTGCCGGAACTGCTGCGTCGGCGAGGTATTGCGGTGGAGCGGGTGTACTGAAGAGGAATGGTGCCCTTGACGTGGATTGAACACGTGGCCTCTCCCTTACCAAGGGAGTGCTCTACCACTGAGCTACAAGGGCATTCACATTTCAGCGGCGCTGTGGTGTTCTTGCGCCGCTAAAAAATTTAGTGAGACCGGATCATAGTGCCAAATGCCTGTTCGGTCAACACCTCAAGCAATAAACTGTGCTCAATCCGCCCATCGATGATGTGCACGGTGTTCACGCCGGACTTGGCAGCGTCCAATGCTGAGGAAATTTTAGGCAGCATGCCGCCCGAAATCGTGCCGTCGGCGAACATCTCGTCGATTTCGCGCGCCGACAGGTCGGTCACCAGATTGCCGTTCTTGTCCTGAACGCCGGCGATATTGGTCATCATGATCAGCTTTTCGGCCTTCAGGATTTCCGCGATCTTGCCCGCTACCACGTCGGCATTGATGTTGTAGGCCTGGCCGTCCTGGCCGAAGCCGATCGGCGAAATGATGGGGATGAAGGCGTCGTCCTGCAGCGCCTTGACCACGGCCGGATTGATCGCGTCGATCTCGCCGACGAAGCCGATGTCGAGGAACTGGCCCGGATTTTCGCGGTCCGGCATGGCCATCTTGCGCGCGCGGATCAAGCCGCCGTCCTTGCCGGTCAGGCCCACGGCCTGGCCGCCGTAGTGGTTAATCAGCATCACGATATCCTGCTGCACCTCGCCGCCCAGCACCCACTCCACCACTTCCATGGTTTCTTCGTCGGTGATGCGCATGCCTTGCACGAAAGTGCCTTGCTTGCCGATTTTTTTCAGTGCGTTGTCGATCTGCGGACCGCCACCGTGCACCACGACCGGATTCATGCCTACCAGTTTTAGCAGGATCACATCGCGCGCGAAGCCGTGCTTCAGGCGCTCGTCGGTCATGGCATTGCCACCATATTTGATGACGATGGTCTTACCGTGGAAATTACGGATGTAGGGCAGCGCTTCGGCCAGAATCTGAGCCTTGATCTGCGGCGAGACCGCAGTCAGGTCGTTTTGATTCATGTCCAGGCTCAGATTAGGCAAAGAGGTCATGGCGGGTCCGGTTAGAAATTTGTGCGATTTTACAGCCAATCGCCGCTTGCAAGTGTGAATTTTCGGCCCAATCGGATTGTCAATCCGGCACGCTTCCGCTAGGCTGGCCGCATATGCCTGCCAACGAAGAACTCCATAGCCAGCTTGAAGCCATGCGGCCCTTGCTTGTCCGCTTTGCACAGTTGCAAATACGAAACCAAGCCCTGGCCGAAGATGCCGTACAGGATGCCCTGATCGCCGTGCTGGAACGGCCGGAACGCTATGCCGGCCAGTCCTCGCTGCGCACCTATGTGACCGGCATCCTCAAATACAAGATCATCGACGCCCTGCGCAGCGCCACGCGCGAACGCCAGATCGAACCGGACGAGGGGCAGAGCGAGGACGAGGCCATCGACGCCCTGTTCGCACGCGACGGCCATGCGCGCGAGCTGCCGCGCCAGTGGGGCGATCCCGACCGCAGCCTGGAACAGAAGGACTTCTTCCGCGTGCTCGAAGTCTGTCTCGACAAGCTGCCGGCCAAGACCGCGCGCATTTTCATGATGCGCGAATGGCTGGAACTGGAAACCGAGGAAATTTGTAAGGAATTGGCGATTACCACGGCTAATGCCTGGGTACTGCTGTATCGTGCCCGTATGCGCCTGCGCGAATGTCTCGATTTGAACTGGTTCGGCCAGCACGCTCACTAGACAACCCTATGGAAAAATCCGGCCTCAAGCCAACCTGCCGCGAAGTACACCGCCTCGTCTCCGAAGGCATGGACCGCAAGCTCTCGCTGGTGGAGCGCATCCGCATGCGCCTGCACCTGACCGTGTGCGACGCCTGCACCCGCTTCAGCGGGCAGATGTCCCTGCTGCGCCAGGCCATGCGGCGTTTTCCCTTTGACGACGAGGAGAAGCGATGAGTACATGCACACGCTGCGGCGCCAGTTTTTCCTGCGCCATGGTCGATGCGGGGCCGGACGGCAAGTTGCCCACGGAACCCTGCTGGTGCACCTACTTCCCGCCCGCCGTGCCGGTCCCGGTCCCGGTAACGGCCCCGGTCCCGGTAACGGTTCCTGAGCTGTCATCGGCGCCGGCAAGCGATGCCGCCAGCGCCGCCGGGGAGGCCGTGGGCTGCTGGTGCGCGGCCTGTTTGAGAGACCATATTGCCCAAAAGCAGGTTAACATGGAGGGTGGAGCCGAGGCGACCCGCGCCGGCCGATAGAGTTTTAAGGAAGTTTTATGCGTTTTAGGGACATACGGATCAGTGTTCGCATCAACGCGGGTTATGCGATCCTGATCTTTCTGATGATGAGCGTGATTCTGGTCGGCGTCTGCCGCATCTACGCCATCCGCGCCGAGGGCGACCGCATCCTGAGCCAGGATTGGGCAGCCTACACCGCCATCAACAATATCGACATCCATTCGCGTGACGCGTCCACCCGCATGGTGACGCTGATCATGCAGAGCAATCTGGCGCAGCGCGCCCACAGCTACGCCCGCATCGAGGAAATCAAGCGCGGCATCGACCGCGAACTGGAGCAGCTGGCCGAGTTGCAGAAAGCGCCGGAAGCCCAGCACCTGATCGAGCGCATCAAATCGGCGCGCAATGAATACTTCGACAGCTTCGCCGCCGTGGCCGATATGGTGGAAGCGGGCGAACGCACCAGCGCCGAAGACCGGCTGGATAATCTGGCCACGCCCGCGCTGAACCGCCTGCAAGGCGCCATCCGCGAACTGAGCGCGCTGCAAAAGCGCACCGTGCTGGCGGCCGGCGCCGAGGCGCGCGCCGACATCAACGCCTCGCTGGTGTGGATGAGCGCCATCGGCCTGGCCGCCGTGCTGGTGGGCGTGGCCTTTGCCATCTCGGCGCGCTCGATCACGCGGCCGCTGGCCGAAGCCGTGGCCATTGCCACCCGCGTTGCCAAGGGCGACCTGAGTTCCGTGATTGAAGTCACTTCGAAAAATGAAACGGGCGAGCTGCTCTTGGCCCTGAAGGACATGACGGCGGCGCTGGCGGCCGAACAGCAACTGCGCCACGCGGTGGAAGTAGCGGAAGACGCCACCAAGATGAAGTCCGACTTCCTGGCCAATATGTCGCACGAGATCCGCACGCCGATGAACGGCATCATCGGCATGACGCATCTGGCCCTGCAGACCGAACTCACGCCGAAGCAGCGCAACTACCTGGAGAAGGTGGAGTCGGCGGCGCGCAACCTGCTCGGCATCGTCAACGATATCCTGGACTTCTCCAAGATCGAGGCGGGCAAGCTGGCCTTCGAGAACGTCGACTTCTATCTTGAGGACGTGATGGCCCATATTGCCGACCTGTCGGTGATGCGCGCCCAGGACAAGGGCCTGGAACTGCTGTTCGACATCGCGCCCGACGTGCCGGTGGCCCTGGTGGGCGACCCGCTGCGCTTCGGCCAGGTGCTGATCAACCTGACCAATAACGCCATCAAGTTCACCGAGCAGGGCGAGATCGTGGTCACCATCCGCGTGCTGGACAAGACCGACGATCAAGTCAGTTTGCGCGTCGATGTGCGCGACACCGGCATCGGCTTGACCCCGGCCCAGCGCACCAAATTGTTCCAGGCCTTTACCCAGGGCGACACCTCGACCACCCGTCACCACGGCGGCACGGGCCTGGGCCTGACCATCAGCAAGCGCCTGGTGGAGATGATGGAGGGTGAGATCGGCCTGGAAAGCGAAGCCGGGGTGGGCAGCAACTTCTTCTTCAGCGCCCGCTTCGGCCTGGCCAGCACGCATACGCCCGACGTGGCGCCCGATTCCGACATCGCCGGCGAACGCGTGCTGGTGGTGGACGATAATGCCGCCGCGCGCGAAATCTTCGTCGCCATGCTGACCTCCCTGCAGTTCGACGCGGTGGGCGTGGGCAGCGGCCCCGAAGCCGTGCTGGCCGTATCCCAGGCGCGCCAGGCCGGCCAGCCCTTCGGCCTGGTGCTGATGGACTGGCAGATGCCGGAAATGAACGGCATCGAAGCGATCCAGGCTATCCGTGCCGATGCCGGCTTTGTGCCGGATGCGCTGCCACGCTTCATCGTCGTCACCGCCTACAACCGTGACGTGCTGATGGACGAGGCGCGCGAAGTCCATGTGGACAGCGTGCTCAATAAACCGGTCAGCGCCTCGACCCTGATGGATTCCATCTCCACCGCCTACGGCAAGGACTTGAACCGTTGCCGCACGCGCCGCCGCGAAGCCGATTACCAGTCGGCGGCCCAGTCCATGCGCGGCGCCCACCTGCTGCTGGTGGAAGACAATGAGGTCAACCGCGAAGTGGCGCAGCAGCTGCTGGGCGATGCCGGCGTACGCGTTGACGTGGCCACCAATGGCGCCATGGCCCTGGCCAAGATCGCCGTCACCCATTACGATGGTGTGCTGATGGACTGCCAGATGCCGATCATGGACGGCTACGACGCCACCCGCAAGCTGCGCGAAAATCCGCGCTACTCCGAGCTGCCCGTGATCGCCATGACGGCCAACGCCATGGTGGGCGACAAGGAAAAATGCCTGGCCGTCGGCATGAACGATTTCATCGCCAAGCCCATCGATGTGGGTCAGCTGTTCGCCACCCTGGCGCGCTGGATCAAGCCGCGCCGTCCGTTCGCCAGCCCGGCGGCGGTGCGCGAGGAGGTGCAGGAAAGCCTGCCGCAGATTCCCGGCCTGCAAATGGAAGCGGCGCTGCAGCGCGTCGGCGGAAATGCTAAGCTGATGCGCAAGCTGCTGATACGCTTTGTGGAAACCCAGGCCGATGTGATGGATCGCATCGCCGCCGCCGTCGACAACAACGACCTGGCGGCCGCCACGCGTGAGGCGCATACCGTCAAGGGCCTGGCCGGCAATATCGGCGCGGCCGGTGTGGCTGATAGTGCGGCGCAGCTGGAATCCATGCTTAGCCATGGGGTGGAAGAAGGGCGCGACGAAGTGACTGCCGCCATGCAAGCAGAGTTGCGCGACGTGGTGGTCAGCATCACCATGACCCTGCGCCTGGGCGCGGGCAGTGTCATCGACCCGGCGGCGCTGCAAGGCGGCGCGGCGCGCACCAAGGTGCCGGCCGGCGAGGCCAATGCTTCCGCCGCGGCGGACCAGCAAGACCTGGTGGCCCTGGCCGCCGGCCTGCAGGAACTGGCGTCGTTGCTGGAGCAGGACGACTCGGCAGCCCTCAAGCTGGCCGAAAAACTCTGTCCGCAGCTGGCGGCGGCAGGGCAGGGCGAGCATGCGCGCCAGCTGCAGCGCCAGATCGGCCAGTACGATTTTGATGGCGCACTGGCGCAACTGAACGAGGCGGCCTCCGCGCTGCACCTGAAGATCAACGAAAGAACGGCATGAATACGCAGGGCAAACCCACCATTCTGGTCGTGGACGATACGCCCGACAATATCGACGTGCTGTGCGCGCTGCTGGAAGACGACTACCGCACCAAGATCGCCGTCAATGGCGAGCGCGCCTTGAAGATCGCCAACGGCGAGGTCAAGCCCGACCTGATCCTGCTCGACATCATGATGCCGGGCATGAGCGGCTACGATGTGTGCAAGGCGCTCAAGGAAAATCCCGCCACGCGCGATATCCCGGTCATTTTTGTGACCGCCATGAGCGAGGAGTTGGACGAGCAGCTCGGCTTCTCCATGGGAGCGGCAGACTACCTGACCAAGCCCCTGTCCGCGCCCATCGTGCTGGCCCGCATCAAGACCCAGCTTTCGATGAAGCGCATGCACGACTTCCTGCGCGACCAGAACAAATTCCTGGAACACGAGGTGGAAGAGCGCACGCGCGAAGTCACGGCCCTGCAGGACGTGACCATTCACGCCATGGCCTCGCTGGCCGAAACGCGCGACAGCGAAACCGGCAACCATATCCGCCGCACCTCGCTGTATGTGAAGGCGCTGGCGCAAAAGCTGCGCCAGCATCCGCGCTTCAGCGCCTTCCTGACGGAGAAGACCATTCAGCTGCTGTACAAATCGGCGCCGCTGCACGATATCGGCAAGGTCGGCATCCCCGACCGCATCCTGCTCAAGCCGGGCCGTTTCGAACCGCACGAGATGGAAATCATGAAGACCCACACCACGCTGGGGCGCGACGCCATCATCGCCGCCGAGCGCGAGCTGGGCCTGAGCGTCGACTTCCTGCACTTCGCCAAGGAGATCGCCTACAGCCATCAGGAGAAATGGGATGGCAGCGGCTATCCCGAAGGGCTGGCCGGCGAAGCCATTCCCATCTCGGCGCGCCTGATGGCGGTGGCCGACGTCTACGACGCCCTGATCAGCCGCCGCGTGTACAAGGAACCCATTCCGCACGCCGACGCCGTCGCCACCATCGCCAAGGGGCGCGGCAGCCATTTCGATCCGGACATGGTGGACGCCTTCCTCGCCATCCAGGACGAGATGCGCGCCATCGCCCAGCGCTACGCCGACAGCGAAGACGATATCGGCGAAAAGCGCAAACGCCTGGCCATGTTCGCCGATCCGATGGGCAATGGCGATGGCGCTTGACGCCGACCTGCTCGGCTTCATCGCCGCCTTCTGCACCACGTTTTCCTTCGTGCCGCAGGTGCTGCTGGTATGGCGGCGGCGCAGCGGCGAAGGCATTTCCACCGGCATGTACCTGATTTTCAGCCTCGGCGTCTTCCTCTGGCTGTGCTACGGCGTGCTGACGAATGCCGGGCCGGTGATCGCCGCCAATGCCGTCACGCTGCTACTGGCGCTGTGCGTTCTGGCGATGAAATGGCGCTTTGGGCGCGCGCGCCCACGGTGCTGAAAAAGCGCATCATCTCGCGGCTGGCGTCGGGTCCTTTGGCGTCGGTATAGCTGCCGTCGGCGCTGCCGCCCGACCACGCATGGCCTGCGCCATGGATCACCCAATGTTCGCCCAGCGGCGTGCCGCCTTTCAGCCAGTGCCGGGTATGCGTGTACTCATGGCCGCCCGGCGTCTGGCCCGACAGCGTGGAATAGTGCGCGCTGCGTCCCAGCGGATGGCTGCGCAGTCCCTGGGCGATCACATCCTCCCCATTCACTGGATGCACCACCTCGTCGCGGTCGCCGTGAAAGACGATCACCGGTTGCGGACCATAATTGCTGCCGCGCGCGCTGGCCGCGCCGCGCCGCATCGCGCTTAAGGCCGAGGGCAGATCCTGGGCCGAAGCAAAGGGCAGGCCGGAATGCACGCCGACGGCGGCAAATACATCGGGATACAGGGTGCCGACGATGGCCGCCATCGCGCCGCCGGCCGACAGTCCCGCCACATACACGCGTTCCGGCATCACGGGGTAAGCATCCATCACCAGGCGCGCGATGCCGGCGATGATGGAAGGTTCGCCCTGGCCGCGCTTCTGATCGAGGGCGCTGAACCAGTTCCAGCAGCGCGAACCGTTGGCCTCGGGCGACTGGGCGGGATAGACCACGAAGCATTCCTCTTCCTCCGCCACCTGGTTCATGCGCGTGCCGGCGGCGAAATCGTCGGGGTCCTGCGTGCAGCCGTGCAGCATCACCAGCAGGGGCATGGGCTGGCCGCGAAAGCTGGCAGGAACATATAGTTTGTAACCGCGCGCGCCGAATTCATTGCGATACAGGCCGGCGATGAAGCGCGGGCCGGGCTGGTGGCGCGGCAGGCTTTGGCCGGGCGCGTCCTCGTCCGGCGGCAGGGTGGAGAAGGGAAGGCCACGGCGGCGCATCCATAATCGCCGCACAGCCTTGCGCAAGCTGGCGAGCCAGGAAAAATTCAGCTTCATGCTATACCTCGGATACTTGGTGAATACGAGAATCGGCGCGAGTCCCCTCAGTCTCCGTGGCATGGCAAGCCATCTGTTTGGAATATTGTAAAAGAAGCACGAAGCAATGCAAGCGAATTCCGGCCGCACGCCAAAAATGCAGACGCAGGATAAAATACGCCTAATTTTCCCAACCACCGCACCAATGAGTCATCATCTGCCACCCGGCGCCCTAGAATTGGCGACGCCGGTGCCATCGCCCTGCATCAGCCTGTGCAAAATGAACCGCGACAGCGGTTTTTGCGAAGGCTGCCTGCGCACCATCGACGAAATCGTCGCCTGGTCGCAGGCCGACGACGCGTTCAAACGCGGCGTATGGGCGGAAATTCGCCGCCGCGAGCAACTGATCGATTTCGAATAATTCATGCAGACCTACCAACCCGAGCGCGCGGTCTCTGGCCCCGCCTATGGCAAGGGCTTCAAGCAGTTCGCCACCTTCATCACCATCGTGCTGGCCGGCTACACGCTGAACGTGGCGCTGCGCTTCCCGCTGCTGCAGTTCGGCCTGGGCGTGAAAGCCCTGCTGATCGGCGCGGGCCTGATGCTGATCGTCAGCTATTACTGGTTTCTGCGCGCCACCACCACCATCGACGGCAGCGGCATCCGCCAGACCTGGCTGTACGATAAGAAGGTGGAATGGCGCGACGTGCGCGGCGCGAAACTGATTGGTATTCCGTATCTGTCCTGGCTCTTCCCGCCGCGCATGGTGGTGCGCACCGGGAACGCCTTTGTCACCTTCAACGGCGGCTCGCAGGACGTGCTGGTGGAATTTGCCAGGATCTCCCTGGCCTTCCAGATGAAAAAATGATTACTTTGCCTTCCTCCATCCACGTTTTCGAACGTGGCTGGCTATCCTCGAATAATGTGCTGCTGCTGGGCCGCCACGACGCGGCCCTGATCGACAGCGGCTATATCAGCCACGCCGAGCAGACCCTGGCCCTGGTGCGCCACGCCCTGCCGGGGCGCCGCCTGGACCGCCTGTACAACACCCACCTGCACTCCGACCACTGCGGCGGCAACGCCATCCTGCAAGCCCACTACGGCTGCGACACCTTCGTGCCGGCCGAGGAAGCGGAAAAAGTCCGCCACTGGGACGAGGAAGCGCTGACCTTCAAAGCCACCGGCCAGCAATGCGAGCGTTTCCGCATCGACGGCGTGGTGCAGGCGGGCGAAGTGCTGACCCTGGGCGATATGGAATGGCAGGCGCTCGGCGCGCCCGGCCACCACACCCATTCGCTGATCTACTACTGCCCGCAGGAGAAGGTGCTGATCTCGGCCGACGCCCTGTGGTGGAACGGCTTCGGCGTCATCTTCCCCGAGCTGGAAGGCGAAGACGGCTTCGAGGAAGCCGGCGCCACGCTCGACCTGATCGACACCCTGGACGTGCGCGTGGTCATTCCCGGCCATGGCGCCATGTTCGAAGACGTCAAAGGCGCCCTGGGACGCGCCCGCAAGCGCCTGGCCTTCCTTTCCGCCGACCCGGTGCGCAATGCCGAATACGCGGTCAAGGTCATGCTCAAATTCGTGCTCCTCGAGCGCCAGCGCATCGCGCTGGGCGACGTCGCCGGCATCCTGTCCGGCATGTCCGCCCTGGCCACCGCCAACGCCCGCTATCTGCACCGCAGCGACGACGACCTCGCCGCCTGGGCCATCAAGCAACTGACCCGCGCCTGCGCCGCCCGCCTCGACGGCGACTACCTCCTCAACGACGGCTGACCCCGTGTCCACCTTGGGGTCAGACCCCAATCGGACACGGTCACAACCGTAGCGCAAGGCTTAGCTAGCACTAATACTGCCGAGCTCGTGTCCGATTAGGGTCTGACCCCAGGGTGGACAGGGGCTCGGCGGTAGCGGTAGAGGCTTTTGCCTAGATTCAGCACGATCGTACTATTTCAGGGCTATAATCGGCTGGGTCCGATTAACCATTTTTTAGCGAGCGTGCCATGGCCTTGCCTCCAGTGCTGCAAAATCTGTCTCTTCCCGTCATCGCTTCGCCGATGTTTATCGCCAGCGGCCCAGCCCTGGTGGCGGCGCAGTGCAAGGCCGGCATCGTCGGTTCCTTCCCGGCGCTGAATGCGCGCCCTGCGGAGCTGCTGGATACCTGGCTGACCGACCTGCAGGCGGAGCTGGCCGACTATCAGCGCGCTCATCCCGACAAGCGCGTCGGCCCAATCGCAGTGAACCAGATCGTGCACCAGTCGAACGACCGCCTGGCCCATGATGTGGAAGTCTGCGTCAAGCACCAGGTGCCGATCATCATTTCCTCGCTGCGCGCGCCGCCCAAGGAGATGCTGGATGCGATCCACAGCTACGGCGGCATCGTGCTGCATGATGTGGTCTCGATCCGTCACGCGGAAAAAGCGCTGGAAGCGGGCGTGGATGGCCTGATCCTGGTGGCCAGCGGCGCCGGCGGCCATGCCGGCACGCTCTCGCCTTTCGCCCTGGTGGGCGAGGTGCGCAAGTTCTTTAAAGGCCCGATCGCGCTGTCCGGCTCCATCGCTACCGGCGACGCCATCCTGGCCGCGCAGGCCATGGGCGCGGACTTCGCCTATATCGGTTCGCGCTGGCTGGCGACCCAGGAATCGAATGTGAGCCAGGGCTACCGCGACGCCATCGTCGAATCCGCGGCGGCCGATATCGTGTACACCAATCTGTTCACCGGCGTGCACGGCAACTACCTGAAAAAATCCATCGTGGCCGCCGGCCTCGATCCGGAGAACCTGCCGGAATCGGATAAGAGCAAGATGAGCTTCGGCTCGGGCAGCGCGAAAGCCTGGCGCGACATCTGGGGCGCCGGCCAGGGCGTGGGCCTGATGGACGATGTGCCGACCGTGGCCGAGATGGTGGATCGCCTGAAGGCGGAATACGCCGCGGCGCGCGCCCGTCTGGTGCTGTAAGCGGTTCGATTCCCCGGGCCGGGTATCGAACCGGCCCGCAGAATCGGTACCTGCGCTTAGCGCTGGTTCAGATCTTCATTGCGGATGGCCCACAGCCCCGGCAAATTGCGCCAGTAGCCATAAGCATCCATGCCGAAACCGACCACGAAGCGGTTAGGGATGGTCAGCCCCACCAGATCGGCTTTCACCGGTTTCGGCTTGCCGATCGCCTTGTCCGCAAACACGGCCAGGATCACTTCCTTGGCGCCCATCTCCAGCAGGCGTTCCTTGACGTGGGCCAGGGTTTCGCCCTCGTCCAGAATATCGTCCACCACGATGATGGTGCGGCCGGCCACGGTCGGACGCGGAATCACCTTCCACACCACCTTGCCGCCCTGGTCGTCGTCGCCATAGCGGCTGACGTGGATATAGTCGAATTCGAGCGGGAAGGTCAGCTGCGGCAGCAGGTGGCCGGTGAACACCACCGCGCCGCCCATCACACCCAGCACCAGGGGAAATTCCTGGTTCTCCTCATGGTCAAAGCGGGTATTCAGCTGGTCGGCAATGCGGGCGACGGAATCGAGAACGGCTTGTTTGTCGAAGATTTCTTCTGCGTTTTTCAGCAGGGCGCGGGCGCGGTTATGGTGAAAGTCTTGCATAATAATTCTGTGGCGGTGATAAATGGCTCAAGAATGGCTTCATTATCCGCCATAAATCCGGCCCTCGCTTTTGCAGTTGGATTCGCGCCACAGCTAGCTGTAATCGCGCACATCGTCGATGATCTTGCCGTCATTTGGCAGGCTTCCCCGCTCTGCAAAGCGCACGTCGCCGCGCAGTTTGGTCAGCTCGCGGATCGAATTGACGATGGCGGCGGCATTGCGCAGGTCCATGGGATCGTCCACTTCGCAGTGCAGGGTCATGACGTCGCTGGCAACCTTGCCTGAAATGACAAGGCGCGCCTTGCGGATTTCGGGATGGCGCCTGGCGATTTCGTTCACCTGCGAGGGATGGACGAACATGGCGCGCACCTTGGTGGTCTGGTCGGCCCGCCCCATCCAGCCTTTGATGCGGGTATTGGTGCGGCCGCAGGCCGAGGGCGGCGCATCGGTCAGGATGGCCGACAGGTCGCCGGTGGCAAAGCGGATCAGCGGATAGTCCGGGTTGAACAGCGTGACCACCACCTCGCCCACCTCGCCTGGCGGCACCGGATCGCCGCTGCCGGGACGCACGATCTCCAGGATCACATCCTCATCCAGCACCATGCCGGGATTGAGCACGCCGTTGCTGCGCGTCTCATAGGCGATGCTGCCGATATCGGCCGAGGCATAGGTCTGATACACATGCGGCACGCCGTTCTCGGCGAACCAGCGGCGCAGCGATTCGGGCAGCGCTTCCGCGCCCATCATGGCCTGCTTCACGCTGCTGATATCGGCGCCCATCTCGCGCGCCTTCTCGATGATGATCTTGAGGAAGGAGGGCGTGCCGATATAGGTATCGGGCTTCAGCTCGGCCATGGCCTGCACCTGCATCTCGGTCTGGCCGCTGCCGGCCGGGATCACGGTGCAGCCGATGCGCGCCGCCCCCGCTTCCACCATGAAGGCGGCCGGCGTGAAATGGTAGGAGAAGCAGTTCTGCAGCAGCCCGCCGGCGCGCACGCCGGCCGCATACATGGGCCGGGAAAAGCGCCACCAGTCGGGCGCGCGTCCTTCCGGATCGAAGATGGGACCGGGCGACATATACACCCGCGCCAGCTGGTTTTGCGGCGTGCTGTTCAAGCCGCCGAAAGGCCTCAGATCGTGCTGCAGGGTTTTCAGGTCGGACTTGCGCGTGACCGGCAGGCGCGCCAGCGCGGCGCGGTTGTCGATGGTGGCGGCATCCACGCCCTGCAGGATGCGTGCCCAGCCCGGCGCGCCCTGCGCCTGCGCGATCAGGCCCGGCAAGCGCGCCATCAGCTCGCGTTCGCGCTCCTGCGGCGCTCTCGTTTCCAGTTCGTCCAGCGTATCGCCACTCATACCTGCTCTCCGATTTCGCGCTGCATTTTCTTGCTCAATTTGGCGAACACCAGCTCATAGGAACGCCGCAGCAAAGCCTTGGCCTCATCCTCGGCCACGGTTTTCACGTCTTCGATCATCACCCACTTGGCGCGCGCCAGATACGGTGCCGGCACAAAGCCGGGACGGTCGGACAATTCCAGAAAACGTTCGTCTTCCACCTTGAAGCTGATGCGGTTCGATTCGCCGTCGGCATCGGTGCAGGCGAACATTTTTTCGCCCACCGTGAACACCAGCACCTCGCCCCATTTCACGCTTTCTATCGCGCCGGGCAGGCTGCGGCAGAAAGTCTTTGCCTTGTTCAGATTCATACCATCCTTAAGCCAGCCAGCGTTTGCGGCGGCGGTAAAACTTCATGTCGCGGAAGCTCTTGCGGCCCGCACCGGACATGCCGAGATAGAATTCCTTCACGTCCTCGTTGTTCGCTAGATCGTCGGCCGCGCCTTCCATCACCACACGGCCGTTTTCGAGGATGTAGCCGAAGTCCGCATAGCGCAGCGCCACCATGGTGTTCTGTTCGGCCAGCAGGAAGGAGACGTTTTCCTTTGTGTTCAAGTCCTTCACGATGCCGAAGATTTCATCGACGATCTGCGGCGCGATGCCCATCGACGGTTCGTCCAGCAGGATCATGGAAGGCTTGGCCATCAGCGCGCGGCCGATGGCGCACATCTGCTGTTCGCCGCCCGAGGTATAGCCGGCCTGGCTGCCGCGGCGTTCCTTCAGGCGCGGGAAGTAGTGGTAGACCTTGTCCAGCGCTTCGCGCAGCTCGGCGCGCGAGAGCGAACGGGTATACGCGCCGGTCAGCAGGTTTTCCTCGATGGTCAGGTGGCCGAAGCAATGGCGCCCTTCCATCACCTGCGACAGGCCACGCTTCACCAGCTCGTTCGGCGTGAGCTGGTCGATGCGTTCGCCCTTGAACTGCACCTCGCCCTTGGTCACGTCGCCGCGTTCGCCGCGCAACAGGGTCGAGATGGTTTTCAGCGTGGTCGATTTGCCGGCGCCGTTGGCGCCCAGCAGGGCCACGATCTTGCCCTGCGGGACTTGAAGGGACACGCCTTTCAGCACGAGGATCACATGGTCGTAGATCACCTCGATATTGTTCACCGACAGATAAGGCTGTGGCACTGCCGGGGCAGAAGGCACCGCATGTAATGTAGTCATAGTCTGCTCGCGTATCCGTGTTGCCGTCTTACTTCATGCAGGCTGGCGTAATCTTCTTCTCCGCCGCGTACTTGTTGGAGGATTCCTCCACCAGCTTGCGCACCAGTGCCTTGTCGCCCACGATCCAGTTCGGCGTGATGGCGTTCCACTTCTTGCCATCCCACTGCTGCACCTTGACCGCGCCCGAACCTTCGTGGTCGTCGCAGGAGGTTTTCACTGGCGGGAACATATTCAGCGCGCCGATGGCTTTCTGGCGCGCCTCGTCGATGTTCAGATTCTCCAGACCCCAGCGCAGCTGCTCGCCCGACACAGGCTTGCCCTTGCCGAATTTCTCCTGCGCGGTGCGCATGGCTTCCACGAACAGAATGCCGGCCGTCACGCCGCGCATGTGGTACACGGAGCCGATGCGCGACTGGTCGGCCAGATTGCCCTTGCCGCCGGTGTAGATTTTCTTGCGGATTTCGTCCAGCACCGGGTAGTTGCCCGGCGTGTTGAAGGACATCGCGGTATAGCCCTTGGCCGCATCGCCCGACGGCACGGTGTCCTCTTCCGAGCCGGCCCACCACACGCCGAGGATTTTCTCGCGCGGGAAGCCGTTGCGCTGCGCGGTCTTGATGGCGACGGAATTCATCACGCCCCAGCCCCACAGGATCACATGGTCGGGTTTCGCCTGGCGGATCTGCAGCCACTGCGACTGCTGTTCGCTGCCCGGCGGCGCAACGGGAATCTTGATCAGCTCAAAGCCGTGCTGGGCGGCCAGCGCCTCCAGCACCGGCAAGGGTTCCTTGCCGAAGGCCGAGTCGTGGTACAGGTGCACGATCTTCTTGCCTTTCAGCTTGGCCACGCCGCCATCCTTGTCGCCCAGGTACTTGATCATGGCGGCGGCCTGGCTCCAGTAGTCGGAGATCAGCGGGAAGACATAGGGGAAGACCTTGCCGTTGGCCGCATCCGAGCGGCCATAGCCCAGGGTCGTCATCGGCACCTTGTCTTGCGGGATGCGGTCCAGGATGCCGTAGGCGATGCCGGTGGACAGCGGCTCGACCATGGTGGCGCCGCCGTTCTTGGTTTTCAGGCGCTCATAGCACTCCACGCCGCGCGATGGGTTGTATTCGGTTTCGCACTCTTCCCAGCTGACCTTCACGCCATTGATGCCGCCGTTGGCGTTGACCAGGTTGAAGTAATCGATGATGCCGCCATAGAAGCCGGAACCGCCGGCCGCATACGGGCCAACGCGGTAGGACGGCAGGGCCACGAACTGCTCCGTGACCTGGGCTTGTGCGGAGGCGAAGCTGCCGATCAGGGCGACGCTCAGGGCCAGGGTTTTCAGGGCTTTTTTCATTTGTGTCTCCTCAATGGTTTTTATCCGCTGCTCAGTGGGGGAAAGGCCACAGGCGCAGTTTTTCTTTACCGATTTGCCATAAACGCGCCAGACCGTGGGGCTCCACGATCAGGAAGAAGATGATCAGGGCGCCGAACGTCATCAGCTCCAGATTCGATGCCACGCTGGTGGGCAGGGCCAGGCCATGCGCCAGGATGTTCAGGAACACCGGCAGCAGCACGATGAAGGCCGCGCCGAGGAAGGAGCCGAGAATGGAACCGACGCCGCCGATGATGATCATGAACAGGATGCGGAAGGACAGGTCGAGGTTGTACGCTTCCGGTTCCACCGTGCCCAGATAGGCGAACGCATACAGCGCGCCCGCCACGCCGCAGTAGAAGGAGCTGACGGCGAAGGCCAGCAGCTTGGTGCGCATCAGGCGGAAGCCGATCACTTCGGCCGCCACGTCCATATCGCGCACCGCCATCCAGGAGCGGCCCACGTTCGAGCGCAGCATGTTTTTCGCCAGCAGGGCCATGAAGGCGACCACGCCCAGCACCAGCACATATTTGCGTTCCGGCGTGTCGAAGGCATAGCCCAGGATTTCCATCTTTTGCGCGGTGATCACGCCGGACGAGCTATGGCCGGTCAGCCAGGGAATCTTGGTCAGGCACCAGACCACGAAGAACTGGGTCGCCAGCGTGGACGCGGCCAGATAGAAACCGCGGATGCGCAGCGAAGGCAGGCCGAAAGCGATGCCCACCATGGCCGCGCACAGGCCACCCAGCACGAAGGCCAGCAGCACCGGAATGCCGGGAATGCGCGCCACGAAGTTATAGGAGGCGAAGGCGCCGACGGCCATGAAGGCGGCCGTGCCGAGCGAGAGCTGGCCGGCATAGCCGGTCAGGATGTTCAACCCCAGCGCCGCCAGCGCAAAGATCAGGAAGGGAATCAGAATCGCCGACAGCATGTAGGGCGAGGAAATCAGCGGCAGCGCCAGCAGCGCCACGGCCAGCGTCACGAACAGGGCGATGCGGTCCTGGCGGATGGGCAGGATCTGGCCGTCCGCTTCGTAGCTGGTCTTGAATTGTCCTGCTTCACGGTAGAACATGGTGCGATCCTCTCAAATCCTGCGGATGATTTTTTCGCCGAACAGGCCTTCGGGCCGGACCAGCAGGAACAGCAGGGCCAGCACATAAGGGAACCAGCCTTCGATGCCGCCGCCTACCAGCGGGCCGATATACACCTCGGCCAGTTTTTCCGAAGCGCCGATAATCAGGCCGCCCACAATCGCGCCCGGAACCGAAGTGAAGCCGCCCAGGATCAGCACCGGCAGCGCCTTCAGTGCGATGAAGGTCAGCGCGAACTGCACGCCATTGCGCGCGCCCCACAGCAGGCCCGCCACCATGGCCACCAGCCCGGCCACGGCCCACAGCACGGCCCAGATGCGCTGCAGCGGAATGCCCACGGCCAGCGCGGCCTGGTGGTCATCGGCCACGGCGCGCAGCGCGCGTCCCACCTTGGTTTTGGCGAACAGCAGGGCCAGCACAATCACCATCACGCCGCAGATGGCGGCGGCGATCACGTCGAATTGCGACACGATGATGTTGAAGTTATCCAGCAGGTATTGCAGCGGCACGTCTTCGATCGGCAGGTCCAGCTTGTGCACCTGCGAACCCCACAGCAGCTGGGCCAGGCCTTCGATGAAGAACGCCAGGCCGATGGTGGCCATGAACAGCGCGATCTCGGGCTGATTCACCAGGGGCCGCAACACCACGCGCTCGATGGCCAGGCCCAGGATAATCATGGCGACCATGGTGGCCGGAATCGCCAGCCACAGCGAGAGGCCGAATTTATCCATGATGCCGACGCAGGTCAGCGCGGCGAAGAAGACCATGGCGCCCTGGGCGAAGTTGAAGACGCCGGATGCCTTGTAGATCAGCACAAAGCCGATCGCCACCAGCGCATACATCACGCCGGACAGCAGGCCGCCGATCAGCACCTCGAAGAAGAAACTGATATTCATTGCTTGCTCCTAGTGGCTGCCGAGATAGGCGTTGATCACATCCTGATTGCCGCGCACCTCGTCGGGCGTGCCGTCGCCGATTTTCTTGCCGTAGTCGAGCACCACCACGTGATCCGAGATATCCATCACCACGCCCATATCGTGCTCGATCAGCACGATGGTGGTGCCGAACTGGTCGTTCACGTCGAGGATGAAACGGCACATATCCTGTTTTTCCTCCACGTTCATGCCGGCCATCGGTTCGTCCAGCAGCAGGATTTCCGGTTCGGCCGCCAGGGCGCGGCCCAGCTCCACGCGCTTTTGCAGGCCGTAGGGCAGGCGGCCCACCGGCGTTTTGCGGATATGCTGGATTTCCAGGAAGTCGATGATGGCCTCGGCCTTTTTGCGGTGCTCGATTTCCTCGCGCCGCGCCGGTCCCCAGTACAGGGCTTGCAGCAGGAAGTTGGACTTCATCTTCAGGTTACGGCCGGTCATGATGTTGTCCAGCACCGTCATGCCCTTGAACAGGGCGATGTTCTGGAAGGTGCGGGCGATGCCGGATTTGGCGGCCTGGTAGCAATCCATATTGCGGCGGTGCTGGCCGCGGTAAATGATCTCGCCCTGCTGCGGGCGGTACACGCCGTTGATCACATTCAGCATCGAGCTTTTTCCCGCGCCATTGGGGCCGATGATGGCGCGGATTTCATGCTGGCGCACGTCGAAGGAGATATTGGTCAGCGCCTTCACGCCGCCGAAGGACAGCGAGATATTCTGCAGATCGAGTATCACCGGGCCGGTCTTGCGCGCCGAGCCGAAATGCATGTCGGGTTCATTCATTATCATGGTGGGTTCCTCGATCATGCTGCGGCCTTCCCGATCACGGGAAAGGTTTTGCTGTCCTGGATTTTCAGGTCGGCGGCAATCATGCCGCTGCGGCCATCCTCGAATTTCACCTGGGTTTCGATATGCTGCACGGCCTTGCCGCTGTAGAGGGCATCGATCAGCACCGCGTATTTTTCGGCGACGAATTTGCGGCGCACCTTGCGGGTGCGGGTCAGCTCATCGTCGTCCGGGTCCAGTTCCTTGTGCAGCACGAGGAAGCGGTGCACTTGCGTGTCGCCCATCAGCGCCTCACTGGCCAGGTCGGCGTTGACCTTTTCGATGCACTCCTTGATCAGTTCATAGGTTTGCGCATGGGCCGCCAGGTCGGTGTAGCCGGAGTAGGCGATATTGCGCCGCTCGGCCCAGTTGCCCACCGCCTCCATATCGATATTGATGAAGGCCGTGACCTGGTCGCGCTGGTTGCCGAAAGCCACAGCCTCCTTGATGAAGGGGAAGAACTTCAGCTTGTTCTCGATATAGTTGGGCGCAAACATGGCGCCGCCATTCAGCTTGCCCACGTCGGCGGCGCGGTCGATGATTTTCAGATGGCCTTCGCTGTCGAACAGGCCCGCATCGCCAGTGTGGAAATAGCCTTGTTCGTCGATGGCTTCGCTGGTGGCGTCGGGACGTTTGTAATAGCAGTCCATCAGCGTCGGCGATTTCACCAGCACCTCGCCGTTGGCTGCCAGCTTCACTTCCACGCCGGGCGCGGGCAGGCCCACGCTGTCGAACTTGATCTTGCCGTCCGGCTGCAGGCAGATATAGGCGCAGGTTTCGGTGGAACCGTAGAACTGCTTCAGGTTGATGCCGATCGAACGGTAGAAGCGGAACAGGTCGGGCCCGATGGCGGCGCCCGCCGTGTAGGCCACGCGCACGCGCGACAGTCCCAGCACGTTTTTCAGAGGGCCATACACCAGCAGGTCGCCGATGGCGTAGGCGATGCGGTCGGACAGCGGCACGTCCTTGCCGTCCAGGATGTCGGCGCCGCAGCGGCGCGCCACATCCATATAGTGCTGGAACATCTTGCGTTTCAGCGTGCCTGCGTCTTCCATGCGTATCATCACCTGGGTCAGCATGTTTTCGAAGATGCGCGGCGGCGCGAAGTAGTAGGTGGGGCCGATCTCACGCATATCGGTCATCACCGTGTCGCTCGATTCCGGGCAGTTGACGGTGAAGCCGGCCACCATGGCCTGTGCCAGCGAGAACAGGCAGTCGCCGACCCAGGCCATGGGCAGGTAGGAGAGGATGTCTTCGCTGTCTTTCAGATTATCGAAGCCGATGCCGCCGGTGGCGGCCGCGATCAGCGCGGAATGGGTCTGGCACACGCCTTTCGGCTTGCCGGTGGTGCCCGAGGTATAGAGGATGATGGCGTTGTCGCCTTCCTGGCCGGCGGCGATGGCCGCTTCGTAGAAGCCGGGATTGGCCTTGTCGTAAGCGCGGCCCAGCTCCTGCAGCCTGGCGAAGGAGGTCAGTTCCGGCTGCGTGTAGTTGCGCATGCCGCGTTCATCCTCGTAGGCGATATGGGCGATGTCCGGGCAGCTGGCTTTCAGCTCCAGCAGCTTGTCGACCTGCTCCTGGTCTTCCACCACGGCGTAGCGGATTTCCGCGTTCTCCAGCACGAAAGCCATATCGGCGGCCGGCGCGTCCTGATACAGCGGAACCGGCACGCCACCCAAACATTGTGCCGCCAGCATGGCCCAGTACAGGCGCGGACGGTTGTCGCCGATGATGGCCAGGTTCATGCCGCGCTGGAAGCCCTGCGCGGCCAGGCCGCAGGCCAGGGCGCGCACTTCCTCGTTCACCTGCGCCCAGTTCCAGGTCTGCCAGATGCCCAGGTACTTCTCGCGGAACGCCGGTTTGAGCGGGCGGTCCTTCCCGTGCTGAAGCAGGCGGCGCGGGAAAGTGTGTAATTCAGTCTGCACCAGTGTCTCCTTAGCCCTCTCTTGGGGGCGCTTATAATGGTCTGGACCAGCACTTTTCTTGTGTGATGATATTAACGTGCGTTTTTGGGCCATGTTGTCTTTTCGAAGACAATTCCCGGACTTTTGATGGTGCGTCGCAACAATGGATACTAAACAACCGACCCTGAAGGAAGCGTTGCACGCGGCAATCTGGGCCAAGACCCTGACGCCCGAGCAGATGGCGCGCGTGGAGGCGACCACGTTTGAAGTGTTCGTGCCGAAGGGGGGCTATGTCTGCCACAAGGGCGAGGTGGTAGATAACTGGGTGGGCATCCTGAGCGGCATGGTCAAGATGAATAATTTTTCGCCGTCCGGCAAAAGCGTGACCTTCACCGGCGTGCCGCCCGGCGGCTGGTTCGGCGAAGGCTCGCTGCTCAAGGACGAGCGCCGCAAGTACGACGCCATGGCCCTGCGCGACAGCCGCATCGCGCGCATGCCGGCCGAGACTTTCCAGTGGCTGCTGGAAACCAGCCTGCCATTCACGCGCTTCCTGCTGATGCAGCTCAACGAACGCCTGGGCCAGTTCATCGGCCTGGTCGAAAGCGAGCGCCTGCTCGACCCCGACACCCGCGTGGCGCGCTGCCTCGCCTCGCTCTTCCATTCCCACCTGTATCCCGGCAGCGAGCCGCTGCTGCAGATCTCGCAGGAAGAAGTCGGCCTGCTGTCCGGCGCCTCGCGCCAGCGCGCCAACCAGGCCTTGCAACTGCTGGAACGGCAAGGCCTGCTCAGAGTCGACTACGGCGGCATCCGCATCCTCGACCTCGACGGCCTGCGCCGCTTCGAGGCTTGACTGAGCAAGTCCTTGGCTTTACTGCTCGCGCAGACAGGTGTGGAAAAGGCTGTTCAACTGAGAGACCACTTCGCCGCGCGTGACGCGGGCGATATCCGGATGCTCAAGGCGCTCCAGTTCGCGTTCGATAAAGGCATTCAGGCTGGGCACTGGCTTGGATAGGCCCAGTTCCGGCGCCGCGCGCTTTTGCTCGAGCAGGGCGTCGATATCGGCCAGCAGTTGCGGCTCGCCTTCCAGCAGATGCAGCAGCTTTTGGAATTCGATGGGTGCCGCACTGCCATAGCGCTCGATCCAGCGCACCGAGAGCAGGGGACGCAGAGCGTAGAAGTATTTTTTCAGCGGGACCATATCGGCGCGCAGATAGCCGCGGTAATTGGTCTTGGCCATGCTGCGGTAATGATAGATGCCGCTTTCGCCGGAATACACAGCTGGCAGCAAGGCGCGCGCGCCTTCCGCAAAGCCGCCCGACTGCATGTACAGAATGGGTGACTGTACCCACTCGACGAAAGCGGGATTGGATTTCCAGAACAGGCGCAGCGCCTTGCGCAAATCCCAGCCATTCAGGTCGATGTCGTCCACGATCGGGTATTCGATCACATCGCGGCGTTCTTCCAGGTCGACGGCCTGATACCACTCAGGGGGATGCGCATAAATGAAGCGTACATCGTAATCGCTGTTGGGCGAGGCAAAGCCCCAGGCCCGGCTGCCCGATTCCACTGCGAGCAGAATGCGTACATTGTGTTCTTTTTCGGCGGCGGCCAGGCGCTGCAAAATATCTTCTCTTACTTCGGCAGGTATCAAAATTTGCTCCAAAGAAAATCCTATCTTAGCGCAAACATGGAATTCGAGACAGGAAGTGCTCAGGCCGACCCTGCACCCCGGCGCTGGAAAGATCGCTGTATCATAGAGCCATGCCGCGCCGCAGTGGCGCGCCTGATAAGAATTCGACGAAGCTCATGCAAAATCCAGAAAATTCCACGATCGCCGGCCGGCTTGCCTCGCTGCGCCAGGCGATGCGCGCGCACCGTATCGATGCCCTGATGGTGCCGTCCGCCGATCCGCATTTGTCCGAGTACCTGCCGCCGCGCTGGCAGGGCCGCGAGTGGCTGTCCAACTTCACCGGTTCGGTCGGCACCTTCATCATCACCGCCGATTTCGCCGGCGTGTGGACCGATGGCCGCTACTGGACCCAGGCCGAATCCGAGCTGGCCGGCACCGGCGTGCAGCTGATGAAGATTTCCTCGGGCGCCAGCGTGCAGTATGTGGACTGGCTGGCCGCCACCCTGCAGCGCGGCCAGACCGTGGCCGTGGATGGCGCGGTGCTGGGCCTGTCCATCGCGCGCCTGCTGCAACAGGCGTTGCAGGCGAAGGGCGTAGAGCTGCGCACCGACCTCGATCTGCTGGACGAGGTGTGGCAGGACCGTCCCGCCCTGCCCGATGCGCCCGTGTATGAACACTTGCCGCCGTATGCCGTCACGCCGCGCACCGCCAAACTGGCCGAGCTGAGCGCCGAGATGGCGCGCCTGGGCGCCCAGCACCACATCATCTCGACCCTGGACGATATCGCCTACCTGTTCAATCTGCGCGGCTCGGACGTCAACTACAATCCGATCTTCCTGTCGCACGCCCTGATCGGCGCCGAGCAGGCCACGCTGTTTGTGGCCGACGGCAAGGTGCCGTCCGAATTGGCCGCCACCCTGGCGCAGGACAAGGTGGCGCTGGCGCCATATGCCGCCGCCCATGCCGCGCTGGCCGCGCTGCCGCCGGGCAGCACCCTGCTGCTCGACCCGCGCCGCATCACCAGCGGCACGCGCCAGGCCGTGCCGGCCTCGGTGAACGTGGTGGAAGCGATCAATCCGACCACCTTCGCCAAGTCGAAAAAGACCGAGGCCGAAGCCTTCCATGTGCGCGACACCATGGAGCAGGACGGCGCCGCGCTGTGCGAATTCTTCTGCGAACTGGAACAGACCCTGTCCAATCCCCAGCGCGCGCCATTGACCGAGTATGAAATCGGCACCCGCATCACGGCCGCGCGTTCGCGCCGTCCCGGCTTTGTCAGCCCCAGCTTCGGCACCATCGCCGGCTTCAAGGCGAATGGCGCCATCATGCATTACCGCGCGCCGGTGGAGGGCAGCGCCGTCATCGAAGGCGACGGTTTGCTGCTGATCGATTCCGGCGGCCAGTATGTGGGCGGTACCACCGACATCACGCGCGTGATCGCGGTCGGTCACATTACGGCCGAGCATAAGCGCGACTTCACCCTGGTCCTGAAAGGCATGATGGCCTTGTCCGTGACGCGTTTCCCGCGCGGCACCAAGTCGCCCATGCTGGACGCCATCGCGCGCGCGCCGATCTGGGCCGAGGGCGTCGACTTCGGCCACGGCACCGGCCATGGCGTGGGCTATTTCATGAATGTGCATGAAGGTCCGCAATCGATTTCGCCGTCCGCCATGCCGGAAGCGCATACCGCCATGGAGCCGGGCATGATCACCTCGATCGAGCCGGGCATCTACCGTCCCGGCAAATGGGGCATCCGCATCGAGAACCTGGTGCTCAACCGCCTGGCGGGCGACCATGGCTTCGGCCCCTTCCTCGCGTTCGAGACGCTGACCCTGTGCCCGATCGACACGCGCTGCATCGACAAGGCCCTGCTGCGCGCCGACGAGGTCCAATGGCTGAACGACTACCACGCCACGGTGCGCGCCCGCCTCAGCCCCCATGTGGGCGGCGTGGCCCTGGCCTGGCTGGAAGAAAGGACGGCGGCAATATGAGCGGCGCCCGTTCCACCAGGGCCGCCAATGCGCTGGCGCGGCTCAAAGAACGCAGCGGCAATGCCGCCTATTCGATGACGCGCACCGGCAACGGCCATTTCTTTCTGAGCGAGGGCGCCGGCAAGCCGCCGCTGTGCGCGCCGATGGAACTCGACGATTTCGTCGCCTTCCTCAACGCCCAGGGGCCGCAGAAACCCAAGCGCGTCAGCAAGCTCGATGTCGAGTTTGAAAAACAGCTCGGCAGGAAGAAGGCCGACTAACCAGGAGAAGAGGCGAATATGCCCTCCATTGAATTTTTGCGCGCCTACTGGTCCACCGGAGAGCTGGCGACCAATGGCGTGATTCTGTTGAATTTGCTCGGCGCGCTGCTGCTTGGCCTGCTGGTCGGTTATGAGCGTTCCTATCATGGCCGGGCGGCCGGCATGCGCACCTATGGTCTGGTGTGCATGGCGTCGGCCGCCCTGACCGTGATCGGCGGCTATCCGGCCCACTGGTTCGGCGGCCATATGACCGAGATGCTGGGCGTCGATCCCACCCGCGTCATCCAGGGCATCGTCACCGGCATCGGTTTCCTCGGCGCGGGCGTCATCATGCGGGAAGGTTTCAATATCAGCGGCCTTACGACGGCCGCCTCGATCTGGGCCTCCTCGGTGATCGGCGTGCTGGTGGGCGTGGGCTTTTACGCCTCGGCCATGGGACTGGCCTTCCTGTGCGCGATGTCGATGATTTTCCTGTCCAAGCTGGAGGCCTGGCTGCCTTCGCGCCACGCAATTGCGATTTCCATGCGTTTCAAGCCCGGTTTCGAGCCGCGCGAAGACGCCTTGCGCAAGGTGGCGCTGGAACGCGGCTATGAAATCGCCGGCGGCTCGCTGACCATTGGCCTGGACCGCGGCATGCAGGAGTGGCGCTTCGTGGCGCTGGCCCTGAGCAAGCGCAGTGGTTCGCCGCTGTCGCAGCTGGCGGCCGAACTGGCGCATTTCGAGGGCATCGACGGCTTCCAGCTGACCCACGCCCGCAACTGAAGGAGACGAATGTGATCATCACTTCGCAAGACATTCTGGATTTCTGGTTCCTGCCCATCGGCGTCAAAGGCCATAATGCGCAGCGCCAAGAGTGGTTTACCCAGGATCCGGTCTTCGACGCCGGCATCCGCCTGCATTTCGGCGCCCTGATCGAGGAAGCCATCAGCGGCGGCTTGCGCCAGTGGGACGACGAGGGCACGCAAGGCACGCTGGCGCGCATCATCGTGCTGGACCAGATGACGCGCAACGCCTATCGCGGCACGCCCAAGGCCTTTGCCGGCGATGCGCTGGCGCTGGAGGCGGCCAAGGCCCTGGACGATTCCGGCGCCAACCAGACCTTGCCGCCGGTGCAGCGCTTCTTCGCCTATCTGCCCTTCGAGCATGCGGAAAACCTCTCGCTGCAAATGCGCTCGGTCGACCTGTTCGATATGCTGAGCGCCGCCGTGCCGGGCTTTGAAGTGCCGCTCGACTATGCCAAGCGGCATTTCGACGTGATCCGCCGCTTTGGCCGCTTCCCGCACCGCAACGCCATTCTCGGCCGCCCTTCCACGCCGGAAGAGCAGGAATTCCTGCGCCAGCCCGGTTCCAGCTTCTGATGCCGACGCTGTCCATCATCGGCGGCGGCCATGTGGGCCGCGCCCTGGGCCACCTGCTGGCCGGGCAGTTCAGCGTGCAGGACGTGCTCACGCGCTCGCCGCAGTCGGCGCAGCAGGCGGTGGACTTCATCGGCGCCGGCCGCGCCCTGCACGACTATGCCCAGCTGCGTCCGGCCGATGTGTATCTGCTGGCCGTCAGCGACGACCAGATCCTGCCCGCCTGCGCGGCGCTGGCGGCGGCCGTGCCGCTGGCCAGCGCCGTGGTCTTCCACTGCAGTGGCGCGCTGGCATCCGACCAGCTGCAAGCTGCAAGCGAAGCGGGCGCTTACACCGCCAGCGTCCACCCGGTCCGCAGCTTTGCCGATCCGGCCGCCGTGGCCGCCAATTTCGCCGGCACCTTCTGCGGCGTGGAGGGGGATGCGCGCGCGCTGGCCGTGCTCGATCCCGCGCTGCAAGCCATCGGCGGCCGCCCGGTCGCCATCGATGCCGCCGCCAAGACCGTGTACCACGCGGCGGCCGTCTTCGCCAGCAACTATCTGGTGACGGTGCTGGACGCCGCCTTGCGCGCCTACCAGGCGGCCGGCATTCCGGAAGCCGTGGCGCGTGAGCTGGCCCGTCCGCTGGCCAGCGAGACCCTGAACAATGTGTTCCGCCTGGGCGCCGCACCCGCCCTCAGCGGCCCGATCGCGCGCGGCGACTTCGCCACCGTCGCACGCCAGCAGCAGGCAGTGGCGGCCTGGGATGGCGCCACCGGCGAGTTGTACCAAGCCCTGGTCGCGCCCACCGCGGCGCTGGCGGCACGCAAGAGCCAGGGCTGAGCGCGCCGGAGGATGGCGCGCAGTGTTTCGCCCTGGACAATGTTGCCGCATATTTTGTTGCGCACGCCACCGAGAGCGGCTTGCAAATTATTGATGCGAAAGTATATTTCAGTAGCAGGCCGGCTTGTCTCTACGGCGAAAAGCGTTGTGGTAGAGCAAAAAAATCGTCGTTTGCATCGACAAAATGGCTCGGAAGCAATAAGCTAGGTTACTTGCGGTCGCTCTGCGATCGTGTCTCTAAGAATTCATCATCGGCGCTGCGATCCGGCGCCGAACAGGGGATAGCCATGTTATTTTTGAAATCCACGACCGTGACCAAGGCGCCGGGCATTTACGAAGTCGATATTGCCGCCAAGCCGCCAGGCAAGACTTACGGTGTCTACATGGCAACCGATCCGGACAATCCGCCCACCGCCGTGCTGGAAGCGCTGGCCGCCCTCGGCTTCCAGAACACCCACAGCTCCGGCTATGTGCATAAAGACCGCGGCAAGGTGCTCGACCTGCACTTCCAGAAAGACGGCACCGATCTGTTCAAAGGCTGGAAAGCCGAGGAATGCGAAGCGAATATGGCCGCCATCACCAAGCTGTTCGGCGACATCGGCATCGCCATCGCGCCACGCGTGATGACCCTGGCCGAAGCCTACGCCTAAGCCTCCGCCGCAGGCCTAGGCCTGCACTTCAATGTGGTACAGCGCCCAGGGGCAGAGCGGAAAACGCTCCGCCACGGGCTTGGCCGCCATTTCCGGCACGCGGTCGGCATCGTACAGCGCCCACAGCGGGCCGAGGCCGCCGAGCGCCATCGCCGCGCCATCCAGATGGGTGGCGACGATGAAGCGCTGCGCGCGCGCCTGCGCCACCGGCAGGCTGACCGCATAGCCATCCACCGCCCGCAGCACCAGCTTGCTGCCCTCGTTCAGCGTGGCGCCGGCCGTTTTCAGCACGTCCAGCAGCAGCGGGCCGCGCAAGGTGTGCGCCTTGCCGTCATATTCCAGCGTAGGACGGATGGTCTGGGCCGGCAGCGCCGTGATGGCGGCGAAGTCGAAGACATAGGCCTTGTCGAAGCTCAGCTTTTGCTTGTGCATCATCTGGTCGGCCACGGGGTCGAAGCGGCCGCGGTTGGCCCGGGCGATGGCGCCCGTCACGGTCAGCAGGGCTGGGCCGCGCGGCGCGGTTTTCGCGCTGGCGGGCAAGGCGGGCAGGGTGCCGGCCGCCGCCAAAGCGCCGAGGAAATGGCGTTTTTTCATGGTTTTTGGGCAAAGAAGCAGATTTCGCTATCATAAGCCCTATGGACCTGTTTGCCGCCGATGACGATGCGATGCAGGCCATCCCGGTCGAGGATGGCGAACTGCGCTTTTTACAGCAGCTGAAGCTGCCCCTTCCGAATGCCGAGCTGATGCGGCGGCTGCAGGCGGAAATCGCCTGGCGCGTGGAAACCATCATCGTTTTCGGCAAGGAGCAGGCCCAGCCGCGCCTGAGTGCCTGGTACGGCGACGCCAGCTATACCTATTCGGGCAAGACTTTCCACCCGCTGCCTTTCACCCCCCTGCTGCTGGACATCAAGGCCGCTGTCGAGGCCGCCAGTGGCTGCCGTTTCAATAGCGTGCTGCTCAATTATTACCGCGACGAGCGCGACAGCATGGGCTTCCACAGCGATGATGAGCCCGAGCTGGGCCGCAACCCCGCCATCGCCTCCTTCAGCCTGGGCGCGACGCGCCGTTTCATCCTCAAGCACAAGCAGCGTCCGCTCGATCTGAAACTCGATTTGACCGATGGCAGCCTGCTGCTGATGGCTGGTGCGTTGCAGCATTATTGGCGCCATGGCATCAATAAATCCAGCCGCGCCCACGGTCCACGGATGAACCTGACGTTTCGTCTGGTTCACTAAAGTTACCTTAAGATCAGCTTAATTCCATGCAATTCCCGGCAACTTGGGGCGATCTTCCCAGTTTCAAGTGCGCTTACAACTGCTAACATTTATTACTGAATCCTTCAGCCTAAGTTCATGTTGCGGTGCTATTGTGATCGCAATCGCAATTACCTGAGAGATTGCGATCCCAGGCAATACGAACTTTTCGAAACTTTTAGCTGAAAGATCAAAACATGAAAAAGACTGTTCTCGCACTTATCGCCACCGCAACCACTCTCGGCGCGGTCACCGCGCACGCTGCTGAACCAGGCCCATACATCGGTATTGGCGGCGTGTACAACAAGAACCAGTACAACATCGCCAACGACAGCACCAACGGCGACAAGAAGTCCAATGAATTCGGCGGCAAGATTTTCGGCGGCTACCAGATCGACAAGATGTTCGCGGTCGAAGCCGGCTACACCCAGTTCGGCAAGCAGAAGTACGACTACTCCGTCGGCACCGACAAGGGTAGCGTCGAAGCCAAGGCCAAATCCTTCTACATCGCCGGTAAGGCCGCTTACCCGATCAACGAGCAGTTCTCCGTTTTCGGCAAGCTGGGCGTCGGCCGCAACAAGAACGACGTGAACGCATCCGGCCTGGCCGCGAACCTGAACGACAGCGGCAACAAAACTGCCCTGTACGCCGCGATTGGTGCCGAATATATGGTTACGCCGAAGCTTGGTCTGGAAGTGTCCTACGAGCGCTACGGCAAGAACAAAACCGACCAGGGCCGCAAAAACGGCGCTTTCGGTTTCGGCGCCCGCTACCACTTCTAATGATCACGCGGGTTGAATCCCGCTATCGATCGAGGCCGGGTGCGACAGCGCCCATGCCTGGGGCGTGGGGCGCTGTCCCTGCGCCCGGCCTCCCCCCGCTCTCCGCTTTTCACGTTTCCTTAGTTATTTCACAGACTACCCGCTGCAAGGGGTAGTCTATTTTTTTGAGCTTGCCTTTAAGCATGCCCTCGATGCTGGCGCTGACGGCCTGGGCGCTGTCGCGGCGGTAGATAATGCGCTGGGGGAAGTCGTGCTGGATGTTTTCAAACACCACCTCCTTCTCGCTCAGACGCAGCAGCGCAAAGCTGCCCTCGGCCTCGCGCCGCGGCTTGGCCGTAAACACCAGCTGGCCCGCCTCCGTTTCCTCGATGCGCATGAATTCCCAGCCCACGGTGCGGCCGTTTTTGACCGTGCGCGCGGTGCCCAGCATGACGCCGCCGGCCGCCGTCATCCATTGTTCGCCGGTGCCAGCCTCGCCATTCGTTTGCGTCCAGCAGCCGGCTAGCCAGTTCAGGCTGCTCAGTGAAGCCGTATCGGCGGCTGCGGCAGCGTGCATCGCGCCGGCGCTGGCCAGCAGGCCCAGCAGAGATAAGCATTTAGGCATAGCGGTCTCCGAAAATAAAAAAAGGCACGCTGTTGAGCGTGCCTTCGATCTTAGCCTGCTTATACCGTCAGCGGCTTGTAGCGGATGCGTTTTGGCTTGGCGCCTTCTTCACCCAAACGTTTCTTCTTATCGGCTTCGTATTCCTGATAGTTACCGTCGAAGAACACCACTTGAGAATCGCCTTCGAAGGCCAGGATGTGGGTGGCGATACGGTCGAGGAACCAGCGGTCGTGCGAGATCACCATCACGGAACCGGCGAATTCCAGCAGCGCATCTTCCAGCGCGCGCAGGGTTTCCACGTCCAGGTCGTTCGACGGTTCGTCCAGCAGCAGCACGTTGCCGCCCATCAGCAGGGTTTGCGCCAGGTGCAGACGGCCGCGTTCACCGCCCGACAGGTTGCCGACGACCTTCTGCTGGTCGCCGCCCTTGAAGTTGAAGCGGCCCAGATAGGCGCGCGACGGCATTTCGAAGCGGCCCACCTGCAGGATGTCGGCGCCATTGCTGACGGCCTGGAACACGGTCTTGTCGTTGTCCAGCGCATCGCGGCTCTGGTCGACGATGGACACCTTGGCGGTCTTGCCGATCACCACTTCGCCGCTGTCCGGCTGTTCTTTGCCGGTGATCATCTTGAACAGGGTCGATTTACCGGCGCCGTTGGGGCCGATGATGCCGACGATGGCGCCGGGCGGAATGGTGAAGCTCAGATTGTCGATCAGCAGACGGTCGCCGAACGCTTTCGAAACATTCTTGAACTCGATCACATCGTTGCCCAGACGCTCGGCCACCGGAATGAAGATCTCCTGGGTCTCGTTGCGCTTCTGGTATTCGTGTTCGCTCAACTCGTTGAAGCGGGCCAGACGGGCTTTCGACTTGGCCTGGCGCGCCTTCGGATTCTGGCGCGACCATTCCAATTCCTTCTGCAGCGCTTTCTGGCGCGCCGATTCGGTGGCTTCTTCCTGCTTCAGGCGGTCCTGCTTCTGGTCCAGCCAGGAGCTGTAATTGCCTTTCCAGGGAATGCCATGGCCGCGGTCCAGTTCCAGGATCCATTCGGCGGCATTGTCGAGGAAGTAGCGATCGTGGGTGATGCCGACCACGGTGCCGGGGAAGCGCAGCAGGAACTGCTCCAGCCACTCGACCGATTCCGCATCCAGGTGGTTGGTCGGTTCGTCGAGCAGCAGCATATCGGGCTTGGACAGCAGCAGGCGGCACAGCGCCACGCGGCGTTTTTCACCGCCCGACAGCACGCCGATCTTGGCGTCCCATGGCGGCAGGCGCAGCGCATCGGCCGCCATTTCCAGCTGCAGGTTCAGGTTGCCGCCATCGGCCGCGGCCAGGATGGCTTCCAGGCGGCCCTGTTCGGCGGCCAGGGCGTCGAAGTCGGCGTCCTCTTCCGCATAGGCGGCGTACACGGCGTCCAGCTTGGCTTGCGCTTCGAACGCTTCGCCCAGGCCGCTCTCCACGGCCTGGCGCACGGTCTGTTCCGGGTCCAGCTGCGGTTCCTGCGGCAGGTAGCCGATGTTCAGACCCGGCATCGGGCGCGCTTCGCCCTGGATGTCGGTATCGATGCCGGCCATGATTTTCAGCAAGGTCGACTTACCGGAGCCGTTCAGGCCCAGCACGCCGATCTTCGCCCCTGGGAAGAAGGACAGCGAAATATCTTTCAGAATCTGGCGCTTGGGCGGGACGATTTTGCCCACGCGGTTCATGGTATAGACGTAATTTGCCATTAGGAAATCTCGATTTTTTACAAAGGTCAACAAGGATACGCCAAAGCGCGTCCGCAAGCCATGCTTTTGCGCCTTTACGCGGCGCGCCGGCTGGCCCACCAGCCCTCGGCCATATACAGGGCCAGTGCGCTCCAGATCACGATGAAGCCGGCCAGGCGCTCGGACGAGAAGGCTTCATGGAAGACGAACATGCCGAGCAGCATCTGCATGGTGGGCGAGATGTATTGCAGCATGCCCAGTACCGAGAGCGGAATGCGGCGCGCACCGGCCGCGAACAGCAGCAGCGGAATGGCGGTGATCGGCCCGGCCGCTACCAGCAGCCAGCGCATGGCGCTGCTGTCCGTGTTGACGAAGGTATTCGCGCCGTGCAGCGTGAGCCAGGCGACATAGCCGGCCGCCAGCGGGAACAGCAGCATGGTTTCAAATGACAAGCCTTCCAGCGCCGCCAGCGCGGCCGTCTTGCGCAGCAAGCCGTAGCCGCCGAAGGAAATGCCCAGCAGCAGGGCGATCCAGGGCAACTGGCCGGCCTGCCAGGTCAGCCACAGCACGCCGCTGGCCGCCACGCCGATCGCCAGCCATTGGCCGCGCCGCAGCTGTTCCTTCAGCACCAGCAAGCCCAGCAGGACATTGAACAGGGGATTGATGAAATAGCCGAGGCTGGCGTCGATCACATGGCCATTATTGACGGCCCAGATATACACAAACCAGTTCGCGCTCAGCAGCAAGGCGCTGGCGATAAAGCTGGCCAGCACCTTGGGCTGGCGCAGCACCGCGCCCAGCCAGCTCCACTGGCGCCGCAGCAAGAGCACGATGGCGAGGAAGACCAGGGACCACAGCACGCGGTGCGCCAGGATTTCCATGGCCTGCATGGCGCCCAGGGCGTGGAAATATAGGGGAAACAAGCCCCAGCACAAAAAGGCCAGGACTGCATAGAGGATGCCGGTGTTCATGGTTGCGCGCAAAAGACGGTGGGCGGAACCTGGAATTATCGCGGAAATGCACAATTGGCGCTGAGCAGCCCCGCCCGGGGCTAGAATGGGAGGCTTGGAGTGGCCGCCGCAGCCGTGGCAAAATCGCTTGCAAATTGCATACACATCTCTTATTGTGCGATGCACCATAACAAAATCGGGTGAGAACTTGACGTCGCAACAACATAAAAAAAGCAGCCTCGTCGCACTGACGCTGGCGGCCGTCGGCATCGTGTATGGCGATATCGGCACCAGCCCCCTGTACACCCTGAAGACCGTGTTCGATCCGCAGCACGGCCTGGCGCTGAACGCCCCCAATCTGATCGGCATCGTCTCCCTCATTTTCTGGGGACTGACCATCATCGTGTCGCTCAAATACGTGACCCTGGTGCTGCGTGCCGACAACCGCGGCGAGGGCGGCATCATGGCCCTGATGGCGCTGGCGCTGTCCTCGGTCAGCCGCCATTCGCGCTGGCATACCGTGCTGCTGTTGGTGGGCGTGTTCGGCGCCACCCTGTTCTATGGCGACAGCGTGATCACGCCCGCCATCTCGGTGCTGTCCGCCATCGAAGGCCTGGAAGTGGCCACCCCCGCCTTCAGTCCCTACGTGGTGCCGCTCACCATCATCGTGCTGGTGGCCCTGTACGCGGTGCAGTCGCATGGCACGGCCGGCATCGGGCGCTGGTTCGCGCCGGTGATGGTGGTCTGGTTCATCGCGCTGTCGGTGATGGGTGTCATCAATATCGTCAAGTCGCCGGCCATCCTGGCCGCCCTCAATCCCTGGCACGCCCTGGCCTTCATGTACGAGAACCGGCTGATCGCCTTCGTCGCCCTGGGCGCCGTGGTGCTGTCCCTGACCGGCGCCGAAGCCCTGTATGCCGATATGGGCCACTTCGGCAAGAAGCCGATCCGCACCGCCTGGTTCATGATCGTGTTCCCGGCCCTGGCCCTGAACTACCTGGGACAGGGCGGTTTGCTGCTGGCCCATCCCGAGGCTGTCGCCAATCCTTTCTATCAGCAGCTGGGCGCCTGGAGCGTCTATCCGCTGGTGATCCTGTCCACCATGGCGACCGTGATCGCCTCGCAGGCGACCATTTCCGGCACCTTCTCCATGACCAAGCAGGCCATCGCCCTCGGCCTGCTGCCGCGCATGCGCATCTGCCACACCTCGGAAAGCGAGATCGGCCAGATCTATATTCCTGCCGTGAACTGGCTGCAGCTGGCCGTGGTGCTGCTGGCCGTGGTCGGATTCGGCTCCTCGGAAAACCTGGCCGCCGCTTACGGCATCGCCGTTACCGCGACCATGCTGGCCACCACCATCCTGACCTTCTTCGTGATCCGCTACCGCTGGAAGCTGCCGCTGCTGCTGTGCTTTGCCGCCACCGGCTTCTTCATCGTGATCGACATCATGCTGTTCTCGGCCAGCACGCTCAAGCTGTTCCACGGCGGCTGGTTCCCGCTGCTGCTGGGCGGCATCCTGTTCACCACCATGCTCACCTGGCGCACCGGCCGCCAGCTGGTGTTCAAGAACCTGGAAAAGCACGCGATCCCGCTGGAAGACTTCCTCAATTCCCTGTTCATGGCGCCGCCGCTGCGCGTGCCCGGCACCGCCATCTTCCTGCGCGGCGAGAGCGATGGCGTGCCGCATGCGCTGCTGCATAACCTCTCGCACAACAAGGTGCTGCACGAACGCGTGGTCTTCTTCACCATCCATATCGTGGAAGAGCCCTGGGTGCCGCCGGCCGAACAGGTGCGCATCACGCCTTTGGGCCATGACTGCTACCAGCTGAATGTGTACTACGGCTTCAAGGACGAAGCCGATATTCCGAAGGTGCTGGAGATGTGCGCCGAGCATGGCCTGCAGTTCGAGATGATGGAAACCTCCTTCTTCATCGCGCGTCAGACCGTGATCTCGGCGCCTGGCGCCGGCATGGCGCCATGGCGCGAGCATCTGTTCGTGGCCATGTCGCGCAATGCGCGCGGCGCCGCCGATTACTATCAGATTCCAACCAACCGCGTGATCGAACTGGGTACGCAGGTGGAAATTTGAGACATAAATTTTGTAAGAAAATGTACTTTTAAATCCCGTCCGGGGCAGTCTGCTAAACTGCTGCTCCGATCGGCGCACGGATGCGTGTGCGACCACTCCGACATCCAGTAAAACAGAAGGCGAAGATGAACTCGATTTTCAAACAGATTGCTACCCTGGCATGTGCGCTGGCTCTCGCAGCCTGCGGCGGCGCCAAAGACTATTCCGAACCCGTGGTCCTGGACCCGCTGACCCAGGTCGCCGAGCTGACCAAGACCGACATCGCCGTCGGCAGCGGCAACCCGGTGGTCAATGGCGACCGCGTCGACGTGCGCTACGTGACCTATATCTACAACCGCGATGCGGTGGACAAGAAAGGCGTCAAGCTGGACGCGGGCCAGTTGAGCGTTCCGCTGGGCGCGGGCAACAACTATGTGCCTGGCTTTGAAATGGGCATTCTCGGCATGCGTCTTGGCGGCAAGCGCCTGGTGGCCGTGCCGAGCGCCCTGGCTTACGGCCCGAACGGCCGTCCGCCTAGTGTGCCGCCGAATACCGGCCTGCTGTTCGAGTTCGAGCTGGTGAGCGTCTACCCGAAATAAGCCTTGCGGCTTAAGCGAGAAGGGCGGCCCGTGGGCCGCCCTTTTCATTTCCGGCTTGCGCTTCAGGCGTCCTGCAGGCGCAGGGCCAGTACCGGTGGCAGCCTCAGACCAGCCAGCATATGGCGGCCGGTGGCAAGCAGGGCGATCAGCATGGCCAGCAGCAGGGCGGCCAGCAGGGGCCAGTAGCCCATGGGTGCGCGCTCCGCATATTCGGCCAGATAGCGTTCGATGGCGAGCGCCGCCAGCGGCAGGCCGCAGAGGGCGCCCAGGGCCAGCAGCAGTGTGTATTCGCGGCCCAGCAGGCGCACGATGGCGCCGTTGCTGGCGCCATGCAGCTTGCGCAGCACGATCTGGCGCTGGTTGCGCTGCACGCTGTAGGCGGCCAGCACATAGATGCCGCAGGCGGCCAGCGCGATGGCGATCAGGCTGGCAAGACCCAGCATCTGCGCCTTGCCGCGGTCCCGCTCATAGTTTTCCGCGAATAGGCTGGCAGCGGGATGCAGCACCATCGTTTCGTTGGCAAAATAGCGCTGCCACACAGGTTCTAGCCGGCGCGCCAGCTCGGCGCTGGCCAAGGTGCTACGCACGCTGGCCACGCCACCGCTTGCGCTGCCATCGTCGAGTTCATACACGATGGTTCCCGCCTTGCTGTACAGCGAGTGATGGCGTATATCCGGCGCCACGCCGAGTACCACCTCTCGTCCAGCGTTGCGGATAGTCTGGCCGACGGCATCCTCCGCCTTGTTGAAGCCAAAGCTTTTAAGGGCGGTCGCATTCAGGATCACGCCGCGAGCCTTGCCTTGGTCGCGCTGCGGCGAGAACAGTTCTCCGGCCAGAGGCTGGATACCGTATACCTGAAAGAAGGCGGAATCCACGATCTGCGCTTCATAGCTCAGCATAGGGCTGTCCCCGTTTTTGTAAAACCGGAATATGCGGTCGCCGAGATTGCCGCCCACTGCTGCCAGCGAGCTGGCAGCAGCCTGCACCCCCGGCTCGCGCCGCAGCGCCTCGACAAAGGCCTTCCTGCTTTGTGCCGTGGCTTTGCCAGGCAGGCCAATGACGTGCAGATGGGTCGTGTTGAAACCTGGATCGGCATGGCTGGCGTACCAGGTTTGCCAGGTGATGGCGGTAGCCGTGGCGGCCAGCCCGATTGCAGCACCGAATTGCAATACCGTCAGGGCGCGGCGCATGTTCAGCCCTGTCCGTTTCTCGCCGCTATCGCGGTTGGCCAGAGGCTGGGCCGGATGCACGTTCAGCGCCACCCAGGCGGGATAGGCGCCAGCCACGATGCCAACGGCAATCGCCAGCAGCAGCGCACTGGCGCAATACGCCGGATTGAATAGGCTGCCCAGGTCGCGTTCCAGCCAGTTGCCCAGCAGCGGCTGGAATAGCCATGCCAGGCCAAGGCCAAGCGCCATCGCCAGCAGCGCAGCGAGGATGGATTCAGCCAGGAAGAGGGCCGCCACGCGCCCGATGCCGGCTCCCATGAGCTTGCGGATGGCGATCTCGCGCTGACGCTGCAAGGTGCGCATGGTGGCCAGATTGACGTAGTTGATGGTGGCCAGCAGCATGATCAGCAAGCCAGCGGCGCTTAGGCTATATGCATCGCTCAATTTTCCGTGCGGCTGAAACCTGCCCCCATCTTCCAGGTCAGGATCCAGGTAGAGCTCTGGCAAGCCGACAAGAGCAATGTCGACCGGCTTGCGTCCGCCCAGCGCGGCAGCCATGACGCCAAGCCTGGCCGCCGCCAACGGCGAGCTGCGGTCGGTTTCCGCCTGTAGGAAAGCTTGCAGGCGCGCCGGATCGGCATTGTCGCGCAACTTCAGCCAGGTACGCGCCAATCCCCAGTTCATGACCTTTTCGCGCCCGGCTTGCGGCCAAACGAGGCTATTGCTGCCGACCAGCGCCCGATATTGCAGACTGCTGTTGCTTGGCGGGTCGGGCAGCAGGGCCATGACTTGCAGCGTACTGCCTCCTGCTTGTACCAGCTGTCCAAGGGCTGGCATGACGCCAAATATTTTCTGCGCCATGCTCACGCTGAGAGCCAGGCCTTCAGGCCGCGTCAGCGCGGCCTGTACATCTCCTTGCACGGCATGCAGGCTGAAGATGGCCGCCAGCGCCGGGTCCACGGCACGCAAACGCGCGTCATGCAGATGCCCGGCGTGTCGCAGCGGCAGATCCAGAACAACTTCGATGCTGGCCTGTTCCGCCAGACCGCTGCGTAGCGCCGCATCGCGCAGCGGCGCATAGCTTGACTCGCTCCAGCTGGCATTGGACTTCAGATTCGGGCGGTATTTGACCAGCTGGATGCGCTCGGCCTGCGGCACTTGGCGGTTGAAGCTCAGGCTGAAATGCAGGAAGCCCAGCAGCAGAAAGCAGGTGGCAAAGCCGACGCTGAGACTGAGGATGCTGACGGCCGACCATGCTGGCTGGCGCCACAACACGCGCCAGCCGATGCGGAAATCGCTGAATCTCATGCTGCACGCAGGGCATCGACCATGATGCGGCCATCGAGCAGGTTCAGGCTGCGCGAAGCCTGCGCGGCGTGGGCCGGGGAGTGCGTCACCATCACCACGGTCGTGCCTTCGGCATTGATCTGGCGCAGCAGGCGCATGACTTCATCGCCGTGGGCGGTGTCCAGGTTGCCGGTCGGTTCGTCGGCCAGCAGCACGGCGGGACCGGCCACCAGCGCGCGCGCGATGGCAACGCGCTGCTGCTGGCCGCCCGACAGCTGCGAAGGACGGTGCTTGGCGCGGTGGGCGATTCCCAGTTTTTCGAGCATGGCGTTGACCTTGTCCTTGCGTTCGCGCGCGGCCATGCCGGTGTATTCCAGCGCCAGTTCCACATTCTCGAACACGCTCAGCTCCTCGATCAGGTTGAAGCTCTGGAAGATGAAGCCGATGCGGCCGCGCCGCAGCTTGTTCAGCTGGGCCTCGCTCCAGCCGGCGACGTTGGTGTTTTCGAACCAGTAATCGCCGCTGCTGGGCACATCGAGCAGGCCGAGAAGGCTGAGCAAGGTCGATTTGCCGCAGCCGGAAGGGCCGGTGATCGCCACGTATTCGCCGGCATCGATTTCCAGGTCGATGCGGTCCAATGCGGTGGTCTGGACTTCGCCAGCCACATGGATTTTGCTGACGCCCGCGAGTTTAATCATGAGTGCTTCCTTTCGATGAATGAAGTGGAGCTTACTGTGAAATCTGCAATGTGAGGGATTTGCCGAAAGCGGCATAACTGGAAACGATGACGCGTTCGCCCGGCTTCAGTCCTGCCAGCACCTCGACCTGGCTGTTATTGCGCCGTCCGCTGCGGATCTCGCGCCGTTCCGCATGCCGCCCGTCCTGCGCCAGCACGAAGACCCAGGCGCCGCCGCTGTCGGCGATGAAGGCGCTGTTGGGCAGCAGCAGGGCCGGCGCCGGTTCGCCCAAGGTGATTTGCGCATCCAGGCTCTGGCCCGGGTTCAGCGCGGGCGGCTGATCCTTGCTGAACATCAGTTCCACAGTGAAGCGGCCTTCCTTCACCTGCGGATAAATGGTGCCGATGGCGACCGGGTAATTGCGTTCGTCCAAGCGCAGGCTGCCCTGGCGGCCCACCGCCACCCGGTTCAGGTAAAACTCGTCCACCTGGGCCGACAGCTTGAAGCGGCGCGGATCGTCAATGCGGCCCACATTCTTGCCGGTGACGATGGATTCGCCCACCTGCAGGCGGAAGTCGGTCAGACGGCCGGCCACCGGGGCGCGCACGGCCAGCGCTTCCACCGTGGCCCGTACCAGTTGCAGGCCGGATTTCAAGCCATCCAGCGCGCTGCCCAGCTGGATCAGGGCATTGCCGCGCACCTCGGTCTCGGTGGCGTCGCTGGCCTGGGCCTGGGCCAACGCACGCCGGCGCTGCGCCAGCGTGTCGCGGGACTCCTCCAGTACGACGGCCGAGATAAAGCCCTCGGCCGCCAGTTTCTCGTTGCGCGCATGCCTCTTCTCTTCCTGCTGCAAGGCGAAAGCCAGATCGTCCAGGCGGCGCTGATGCTCGCTGCGGCTGGCCTCCTGCGCCACGCGCAGATTCGACAGATTGGAAATCTGCTGCGCATGTTCGGCCTGGCGCGCCAGCAGTTCCAGATTGCGCTGCGGATTCGAGATGCGGAACAGCAGCTGGCCCTGGCGCACCATCTCGCCATCGTGCGCATACACTTCCTCCACCCGGCCCGATTCCACCGAGTCGAGGATCACCGAGGACAGCGGCTGGGCGCTGGCGCGCACCACGATATCGTCGCGGAAGATGCCGCGCTCCACCTGGGCGATTTGCAGGTCGCGGCCTTGCACCAGCAGGCCGCGCGGTGCCCAGTGCCACAACGCCAGACCGGCCGCCAGGACGGCCGTTGCCGCCAGCGCGGCCAGCGCAATCGTCTTGCCATGCTGGCGCGGCACAATGCGGTCCATGGCGGCGCCGCTGGCGGCGGCTTGATGCTGATGCAGGATCATCGTTGCTGAGATTTGGGATTCATGAAGGCGTACTACAGCAAGCCGCGTGCCAGACTTGCGGGCAGATGGCGCAAGCCGCATGGATGCAGGGCTGGCGCTGCGCGGCTGGTGGTGCAGGATGCGCAATGCAGCGAACCGGCGGCGGCCGCTGTGCGGCTCCGAACAGCGGCAGCTGTCCGTTTCCGGACAATATTCCAGCACCGCGCAGGCCGGCGTTTGCCGCCTGCTGACGGACTGCTAGAATGCCCGGCGAGTCCCTCCCATTCCCACGCCATGGCCGATTCCGCCGCACATATCCTGATCCTCGACGACGATCCCGACGTCGCTTACGCCGCGCAGATGCTGCTGCGTCGCCATCACGGCAAAATCTCGGTGCTGCACGACCCGGCGGGCCTGCCTGCCTTGCTGCAAGCCGCAGCCCCCGATCTGGTGCTGCTGGATTTGAATTTCACCCCCGGCCGCACCGATGGCGCCGAAGGCCTGGCCACGCTGGAGCTGCTGCGGCGCCAGCCCGGCGCTCCCGCCGTGATCGCGTTGACCGCCTATGCCGATGTGCCGCTGGCGGTGGAAGCGCTGAAGCGCGGCGCCAGCGATTTCATCACCAAGCCCTGGGACAATGCACGCCTGCTGGCGGCCGTGGAAATGGCACTGGCGCGCCAGGAGCGGCGCATCGAGAGTCCGCCTGCAAACGCGGCCACGGATGCGCTGATGGGCGAATCGGCTGCCATGCGCGCCGTGAAGCGCATGATCGCCAGCGTCGGCCCCACCGCCGCCAATGTGCTGGTGCTGGGCGAGAACGGCGTGGGCAAGGAGCTGGTGGCGCATGCCATTCATCTGGCGTCGCGCCGCGCCGCCGGCGTCTTCCTGCCGGTGGATATGGGCACGTTGCCTGAAGCGACCTTCGAGAGCGAGTTGTTCGGCCACCGCAAGGGATCGTTCACCGACGCCAAGGCCGACCGCGCCGGACGTTTCCAGGCCGCGCGCGGCGGTACGCTCTTCCTCGATGAAGTCGGCAATCTGGGCCTGGCGGCGCAAGCCAAGCTGCTGACGGCGCTGGAGCGGCGCGAAGTCACGCCGCTGGGCGCCGACCGCGCCGAGACCATCGACGTGCGCATCGTCAGCGCTACCAATCTGGACGAGGCCAGCCTGTTCGATCCGGCCGTCTTCCGCACCGACCTGCTGTTCCGCCTGAACACGATTGTGATCCGCGTGCCGCCCTTGCGCGAACGGCGCGAGGATATTCCGGCCCTGCTGCATCACTACCTGGCGCATTACAGCCGGCAGTACCAGCACCCGCCGCGCGTGCTGAATGGGGCGGCCCTGCAGGACTTGCAGGCGCATGCCTGGATCGGCAATGTGCGCGCGCTGCGCCACGCCTGCGAGCGCGCCGTGATCCTGTGCGCGGGCGGGGAGTATCTTGCCGAGGACTTTGGCCTGAGCCTGGGTGCCGGCAGCGTCCCTGCCGGCACGGAACCGGCGGCGGGAGCGCTGCTGGCGGAAGCGCCCGGCCTGCGCGGCGCGCCGGACGAGTTGAAGCTGCACGTGCTGGAGCGCGATGCGATCGAAGCGGCGCTGGCCCAGTCGAAAGGCAATATCAGCCATACGGCCCGCCTGCTGGGCGTGAGCCGTGCCGCCCTGTACCGCAAGCTGGGCAAGCATGGCATCTGAGCGCGGCTCCAAGCTGGCGCTTGCCGCTGGCGCGCTGGTCCTGATGGCGGTGTCGGCGGCTGCCACGGCCGTGCTGTACACGGAACCGGACAGACCGCGCCTGCTGGCGCTGTGCGGCATCGGCGCGGCGGCTGCGGCGTCCCTGATGTGGCATGGCTTGAGCAAGCTGGAAGTGCGCCAGCCGCGCCGCGAAGCCCCGGCCAGTGCTTTTCTGCCCGCCAGCCGCGCCACATTCGCCGCCGATGACGATGGCGGCATGGATGGCTGGCGCGGCCTGCACCCCGCCGCGCTGGCGCTGGAAGCGCGCCTGGAGCATGCGCCGATTGCGCTGTTCCGCATCGCCCACCTGAGCGGAGCGGGCGAGGTCGCGCCATTGAACGCCAACGCGCGCCGCCTGCTGGCGCCGGGCCGCGCCAGCGCGCCGCAGCAGCTGTGTGAGGTATTGACGGCGCAGCCGGCCGACCAGCGCAATCTGATCAGCTTCGATACCGAGCGAGGCCTGGAGCGCGCCATGCTGGCCGTCTCCGCGCTGACGGTGCAGGGCGAGGGCCAGCGCATCGCCGCCCTGCTGCCGGTGGAAAGCGAGCTGGAAGCCGAGGCCTTGAACGCCTGGCGCCAGCTGGTGCACATCCTGACGCACGAGATCATGAATTCCCTGACCCCGGTCGCCTCGCTGTCGCGTACCGCGCGCGAACTGGTGGAGGAAATGCAGGCGCCGCAGCTGGAGCCGGCGCAAGCCGCTGAACTGGCCGACGATCTGCGCACTTCGCTCGACGCCATCGCCCGCCGTGCCGCCAGCCTGGCCGATTTCGTCGGCAGCTACCGCAGCCTGTCCAGCGTGCCGGAGGCCCGGCCCGAGCGCGTACGCCTGAGTGCAATGTTCGCCCGCCTCGCGGCCTTGCTGGCGGCGGACTGGCAGGCGCGCGGCGGCAGCGCCGAGTTCTCGGTCGAACCGGCCTCGCTGGATGTGCTGGTCGATCCCGGCCAGCTGGAACAGGCGCTGATCAATCTGCTGAAAAACGCGGCGGAAGCCACTGCCGCGCAAGTCCGTCCCACGGTCGCGGTCAGCGCCCGCTTAAGCCGGGGCGGGCGCTTGCGCATCGAAGTGGCGGACAATGGCCCGGGCGTGCCGGACGAGCTGGCGGCGCATATTTTCACGCCCTTCTTCTCCACCAAAAAACAGGGACGCGGCATCGGCCTCGCCATGGTGCGCCATCTGGTGCATGGCAATGGCGGCACGGTGCGTTATGCGCGCACCGTCAGCAGCGGCGCGCGCTTCATCGTGACTTTCTGAGCGCTCAACGCAGCATGTCGATGTGCGCGATGCCGTCTTCCTCATAGGGTGCGGAGATGGTCTGGAAACCAAAGCCGGCATAGAACTGTTCCAGATGCGCTTGCGCGCCGATGCGGATGCGGTGGCCCGGATGCTGCAATTCGGCCTGGCGCACGCCTTCGGCCACCAGCAGCCGTCCGGCGCCGATGCCGCGCGCCGCGGCCGTGGTCAGTACGCGGCCCAGCGACATTTCGGGGAATTTCACACCAGGCGCGATGCAGCGCAGATAGGCGGCCAGCTCGCGCTTGCCGCCGATATTGCGCCAGCCCAGCAGGTGGTGGGCGCCCTGGTCGTAACCGTCCAGATCGGGATAGAGGCACTGCTGTTCCAGCACGAACACATCCTGGCGCTGGCGCAGCAGCTCATACAAGTCCCGGCCCGGAATGCCGTCAAAGTCCCGCCACTGCCATTCGATCATGATCGCCCCTATGAAGTGAGGCGATCATTGTACGGCTTCTTAAACGATGGTCAGGGTCACGTCGATATTGCCGCGGGTGGCGTTCGAGTAAGGGCAGACGATGTGGGCGGCCTGCACCAGTTTCTCGGCAGTGGCGCGGTCCAGGCCTGGCAGCGAGATTTTCAGTTCCACTTCGATGCCGAAGCCGGTTTCGATGGCGCCGATGCCCACGGTGGCGTCGATCGAGGTGTCCGCCGGCACGGCAATCTTGTCGCGGCCGCCGACGAATTTCAGGGCACCGATGAAGCAGGCCGAGTAGCCGGCGGCGAACAGCTGTTCCGGATTGGTGCCGACGGCGCCATTGCCGCCCAGTTCCTTCGGCGTGGTCAGTTTCACGTCCAGCACGCCGTCGCTGCTGACGGAACGGCCTTCGCGGCCACCGGTGGATTTGGCGTTGGCACGGTACAGAACTTGGTTGATCGACATGATGAAATCCTTTTCAGATTAATAGTTAACAAGTAAATAGTGCGCTATATTTAAGAGATGCCACTTACTGTTCGCAGCGCCCATATGCACACTATAGATAGTGCGCGATTCAATTGCAAGCTATTTTTGAGGATTCCTGCCGATGCTCCGCCATCGGGGAGGGGGAGAGCCCCCTCCTGCTGCAGTCGGGATTGCGCGTCAAGTCAGTTCGGCGCCTTTCGACGGCAGTTGCCGGCCTTGCAGCTTGGGATAAATCACCGGCACGGTCAGCATCGTGCTGACGATCGCCATCAACATCAGTGCCGCAAACATATCGTTGGAAATGAGCTGTTTGTCGAGCAGGATATTGGCGAAAACAATCATGATCAAGCCCTTGGTTTGCAGCAGCCAGCCAAGAATGTCGCTCTCGTCGTTGCTCCAATTGAGGATTTTTCCAGCAATGCGCAGCCCTGCGAGTTTGCCGCCGATTGCAGCCACCAGCAGCAGGGCGGTGGCAACCAGGATGCTGCTGCTGCCGACCGACCAGTTGGTGCGTAGTCCCGTGATCAGGAAATAGGCTGGCATCAGGATCATTAAAACGTGGCTTCGCGCCATATCCAACTTACGTTGCTCAAACCAGCTTGCTTCGGTCACCAGGCCGGCCAGGAATGCCCCCACCATATAGTGCAGGCCGGCCCGATCCGATGCAAAACCACAGATGGCCAGCCAGAGCAGTGCCACATACCACCGGTCCTGTTCATTCAGCCGCACCATCAATGCGCGGTAAAGCGGGGCGACCAAGGCGAATCCGGCCAGCATGGCCGCTTGCTGGCCAACTCTTTGCCAATCCAGCAGGATGACGGCGAGCACGGCCCAGATCACGACGTCATCCAGGCTGGCGTAGCGCAAGACCCGCTGGCCAAGCGGAGCGCGCATGATGTCCAGCTTTTCCAGCAGCAGGATCAAAATCGGCAGCGATGTCACTGAGCAGGCCATGCCGACACTCAAGATGAATTGCCATTGTTCTGCCAAAGCGCCAGCCCAATTGCCATAACTCTGCAGGATGAAGGCCGCCACCCCACCCAGTAACAAGGGCGAGCCCAGCGCCAAAGACGCCGTGATCGCGCTTTCACGGCGATGTTTCCAGGTCTCGCCGAGATCCAGCTCTATTCCGGCAAGCATCACGAAAATCATCACGCCCCACCATGCCAAGCCGCTCAGCGCTTGCACAACAGGGGAACTGAATATAAGGGCGTAATAGCTGGGGTAGGCTGATCCCAGCATGGCGGGGCCCAATGAAATCCCCACGATCATCTGCACAACGACTAATGGCGCATAGTAATCCATGTTGCATAGGCGCCATAAAATATAGGGGGCACCGAATACCAAAATTATTGCAATTAAGAAAACTTCACTTGTGGTCATGATTTTCCAATGAGCTATTCAAGTGCCAGCACTATAGCAGGGAGTGATATCAAATGGGCAACTAGCCGGCAGCGGTAAAGAATTAATTGCTATGAGGTTTATTCCATCTTGATAGTTTCACCCAAGCGTAGCTGTTATTCCGATGAGTGGATTGGTGGTTATTTATCGTCGATTAATGTTGTTTTTTTGTGAATTGACAAAAAGAGAATTTTGTGTTGATTGGTGCTTAAACACTGCCGGAAGCCTGTGCCGCTGCCGTTAACACTTGGCGCATGAGAGGCCCTGTCTTGGGCGTTGCCAGCGGTGAACGTATATGCTATTATGATTTTTGATTATATTATTGATAAGTTCCTCTAGGCAATAGCAAATGGCCATGTCAAGCTTAATTGAAATTTACGAATGAATAATCCTCAGTTACTTAAAAATCTGGTGGCGTCCTGGTCCAAGCGTGCAGCGGTACGGCATATCGATATGGGGCAGATTGAGATCGATGGTCCGGTAGAATTGCCGGATTACCCTTTTGGCTTATTGCCATTTCATGACCATCCTCTGTTTTTAGCGAGCAGTGAATCTCAGCGCAAGACGGTGCTGACCTTGGCCTGGCTTGCCTATAATATGCGGGTCATTCATATCGAAGAGCAGGTCACAAACCCCGCTATTGCCATGATCCTGAAAGGGGACCTGCCGGGGGCATCGACGGTGCACGCGCGCCAGGCCTTGCAGCAAACCCAGATCGATGAGCAGTTCCACCTGTTCTTGCATGAAATTGCCATTCGTAAAACAATGGCGATGCGCGATGTGGTAACGCTGCCGGTTTTCCCCGATTCGGTCATTTATCGTGAGCTGATTAAGCTGCAGGATTTGAATCCCGCGCCCTGGCAGCACGATTTATTGACGCTGATCTGGGCGGCAGTATCGGAAATGACAATCAATGCCTATCTCGAATTGCTGGCTGAAGATAAAACGATTCAACCAAGCCATTCCTATATCTGCAGAGTACATAATCGTGACGAATATTCGCACAATAAAATATTTGTCGAGATCACCAAAGTGGTCTTTTCTGGACTGAACGAAGAGCAGCGCCAATTCTTCCTGGAGAAATTGCCGATGGCGCTGGATTTCTTTGCGGGCCAAGATTTCTCGGTATGGCACGCTATTCTGGAACAGGCTGGCATTGCATCGGCGGATCAGATTATTGCGGATATTCGCGCCCAGGCCGGTTCGCCAAAATTGATCAGCGATACTTCTGCTGCGCGTAACTTGATTGCCGATCTGAATGAAATGGCGCGTGACGCGCTGCAAGCTGTTTGATTTTCGCCATTTCCGATGGAACCACTCCCCCTTCCGCAGATGCTCAAGCCGCTTGAGCAAATGGATTTGGCATGCCGGCAACCTTGGGTTTATTTGGTTACGGAAAAAGAGCCTGAAATAGAATTCAGACGTGTCCCATCAGATCCAGGCGGCCAAGATATCGACTATATCGCGCAACGCGAGGCTTGCTGGGCCAGCGAATGCGCACGCCTTGGGAAGAATCTGTGGAATGGCGTCGTGTATTCCACCGAATCGATCCACTGGGAAAATACGCGGCTCATCGTCGAGCTGGGTTTGGTTGAATATAAGGATATTGTATTCAAACGTGTCCGGGGTGCGGAAACGATTGCTGACACCTTTTCCCCAGCTGCCGTCAAACGCCATATGTTCACGGCCGTAATGCCGGTCGATGCCGAGGGCAAGGTATTGCTCGGCCGTGTCGGTGCGCTCAGCATCCAGGATCCCGGTCTGCTGGACCTTGTCGGTGGCAGCTTGAATACCAGTGAACTTGATCTGCAAACGCTTGACTCCATCAGGGAATTTTCCACGCTGGAGTTTGTGCAGGAAACAGGTGTGTCCTTGGCGCCAAAGGATTTGCGGCTGTGGTCAATCAATCACGACGGTGATTGCGTGTTTTTTGTCTTCAAGGTTGCGTATGACTTACAACGACTCAGTGATGGCTTCATTTCAAATGGAGAACTGACTGAGCTGGTCGCATTGGATTTACACGCCGAGATAGCAGCGTCGCAACGCGTGAGCAAAGATGTCTTGTTTTTAAAATCATATCTTCATTTGGCGGGGTGAAAGTCATGTATAAGATTCCGAGCTTTAAGAGTCACTATTCTGCCAGCGATGTGGAAGCGGTCATGAAAGTCATCGATCGAGCAATGTTCTGGGCGGATGGCCCTGAGATCGACGAATTCGAACGCAATATGGCCGGCTATACAGGCATTTCACACGCGCTCGCCTTTAACTCCGGCACCTCGGCTTTGCTGGCCGGCTTGTTGGCGATCGACGTCAAGGGGCGCGAGGTCATTTGTCCCAGTTTTACCTTTATCGCCTCCGCCAACACCATTGAGTTAGCCGGCGGCACCCCGGTATTCGTAGATTGTGAAGCCACGACTTTCGGCCTGGATGTGGCGGCGGTGGCGCAGGCCATCACCCCCAACACCAAGGCTGTGATGACGATCGATTATGGCGGTTGCGTAAGCCGGGATATTCTTGCCCTGCGTGCACTCTGCGATGCGCATGGCTTGCTGCTGATTGAAGATGCCGCACAATCGTTTGGCGCCCGTCTGGATGGTGTTCACGCCGGGGCGCATAGCGACTTCGCCATCTTCAGTTTTTGCCAGAACAAGGTGATTACCGCACTGGGCGAAGGTGGTGGCTTGGTGACCCGCCATCAGTCCATTTACGAAAAAGCCAAATACCTGCGTTCGCATGGCCGGGTGGATCAACCCGGCAAGAAGCATTTTGAAACCAGCCAGGATAATGAATATCTGTTCCCGGGCTATAACTTCCGTATGCCGAGTGTCAATGCTGCCTTTGCCAGTTCGCAGCTGGCAAATATTGCCAGCAACTTGGCGTTGCGCCAAACGGTCGCGGGATATTATCGGGCGCGCCTGGACTCACTGCCAATGGTGCGTCAGCCTGCGGCACCGGAACGGTTCAGCCATTGCTTCCAGATGTATACGGTGGTGCTGCCATCGCATGCTTGCAGGGAGCAGCTGAAGGAACACTTGCTGGCCGCCGGCGTATTGGTACGCGGCTATTTCGAACCTTTGCACCTAAAACCATATTTCCGGGCGAAAAATAAGGACCTGGTCTTGCCGGTAGCCGAGGCGCTGGGGCAGACGGTATTGACCTTACCCATGTATCCAACTCTTTCGGAAGAATCGGTCAATTACATTTGCGATCTCATCGTTGCCTTTGCCAGTCAGTCGGGTCATTTGGAGATGGTGCAAAAATGAAACATGAAAAAGTACTTGTAGTGGGTGGCGGCGGTTATCTCGGCACCGCTTTATGCCAGGGCTTGCTCGATGCAGGGTTCGCAGTCAAGTCGGTCGATGCCGGCTGGTTCGGCAATGCCGGTTGGCGGTCGCTGGATCAGCACAAGCGCTATGAGTATGTCGAGCTGGATACGCGCCGTCTCGATTTGCTGTCCGATGCGGTGCGCGGCTGCGACGCGGTCATGCACCTCTCGGGTGTCGTCGGCGATCCGGCTTGCGCCATCGATGAGGACTTCACTTTTTCATGTAATTACTTGTCGACTACATCGCTGGCAAAAATCTGCAAACGCGCTGGCGTGAAACGCTTCGTCTTCGCCTCCAGCTGCAGCGTCTACGGCAAAGCGTCGCAGGAACTGGTAGATGAACGTTCGCCAACCAATCCGCTGTCGGCGTATGCGCGCGACAAGCTGATGTGCGAAGCCGAGTTGCAGGGCATGTGCGACGATGATTTTTCCCCCGTCATGCTCCGCTTGAGCACGCTGTTTGGCTGGTCGCAGCGCATGCGTTTCGACCTGGTGGTCAACCTCTTGACTGCGCAGGCTTCCAATGGCGCGCCGTTGAAAATTTTCGGTGGCAATCAATGGCGTCCCTTTGTGCACGTCAACGACGCTGCCAGAGCATTCCAGATGGCGCTGGAAGCCCCAGCGCATCTGGTGGCGGGAGAAACCTTCAATGTCGGCTCGTCTGAAAATAATCACCGCATCATTGATGTCGCCCACCGTATTCGAGACTTGTTGCCCGCTACCGCCTTGAACATCATTCCGCAGATGGCGGATCACCGCGACTATGCCGTGTCATTTGAGAAGATCCAGACGGTGCTGGGCTATCGCGCTGAGGTCAGCTTGGAGGCCGGGGTGCGCGAAATTATGGGCGAATTGGCCAACTACGGCCAGTTCGATCCAGACCATCCTTTATTCAATAACTTCCTGCGAACCAAGGAGCTGGTCGCTTTGGCCGGCCGCCAGCAGCAGGAATTGGCGGCGTAAATGGATATCAAGGTCAGCAGCTTAATTCAATTGAAGCGCAGCGTCGCTGAATTCGAGCCGACACACATTATTTCTGTCTTGGACCCCGATTTCGCCGCCTGCCATCCGCTGGCCTTCGGTGCTGACGTCAAAGTGCATCATGCGCATTTCTACGATGATGACGATCTGGCCCGCCAAACCGGGTCGGTGGAAGCGCATCTGGCGCCAGTCTTGCAGTTTCTGCGGCAGGAAGTTCTGTCCAGCGACAGCCATCGCTTGCTTGTTCATTGCCATGCCGGTGCCAGCCGCAGTCCGGCGATCGCCTTTATGACTTATTGTCTGGCCCTGGGCTGCGAGGTGGAAGCCTTCGAACAACTGCTGAAAATATGTAACAAGCCATGGCCAAGCGAGAATGTCGTGAAAATCGCCGATCAGATGCTAGACCGTAAGGGCCGAATGATCGCCGCACTGCAGGCTTACCGGGCCAATTGCCCAAGACGTTTCGAAGCGTACCAGCGGCTTAATCGCAGGCGTAACCTTTTTGTGTACTGATGGTGCAGGCATCTGAAAGAGAGAGATATGGATTTAGCGCTGGTTCGAGAACTGATCCGGATACCGACCGTAAGCCGGGATTCGAATCTTGCCTTCATTGAATATATTCGTGAACTGCTGCTGCGCAAAGGCTGGCAACCGGTGCTGCAATATCAGGACGATGGCGTCAAGGCTAACCTGGTGCTGACGGTGGGCCCTGCTGGCGTTCCCGGCGTGATATTTGCCGGGCACACTGATGTGGTTCCTGTGGAAAATCAGGCATGGAGTTCAGATCCTTTTCAGCCTGAAGTACGCGATGCCCGCCTGTATGGGCGGGGAACATGCGATATGAAGGGATTCATTGGCGTCGTGCTGGCGAATTTGCTCGAGCTCGACCCGGCCACCTTGAGCCGTCCGCTGCACTTGTTATTAACCTATGACGAAGAGGTCGGATGCGGCGGCGCCAAAGCCCTGATGGCGGACGTCGGCGCCTTGATTCCTGGCCGCCCACTGTATTGCATCGTTGGCGAGCCGACCAATATGGAAATTCTCGATGCGCACAAAGGCATGCGCATCTTCAAAACCCAAGTCCGTGGAACGCCGGGCCATTCCAGTATTCAAAGCGGAACGGCGAGCGCCGTCTCCGTCGCAGCGCGTCTGGTCAGTTACCTGGCGGATCTCGGTGAAGAAATGGCTGGGCGTACCGCGCTTGCAAGCAGTGCATTCCAATATCCTTATACCACGGTCAATGTGGGCGTGCTCAGCGGAGGGGACGCGGTCAATATCGTGGCGCCGCACGCCGAGTTCCTGTGGGAATACCGTTATCTGCCGGGCGACAGCAAGGATGAGATCTTTGCCCGTTTTCAATCCAGAACGGCGCAATTGCTGGAGGACTATAACCGAGACCATGCGGACCGGATCGGCATCCATACGGAAGAGATCTCGGCCATCCCGGCCTTGCGCGCGGTAGCCGATGACAGCTGCACGATGCTGCATGATATTTTGGCGCCCTTACGCCATGGCCGTGGCGCCGATTATTGTGCGGAGGCGGGTCTTTATCAGCAGGGGCTGGGTTGTCCCGTCATATTGTGCGGACCGGGTTCCATTACCCAGGCGCACAAGCAGGATGAGTATGTCGATTTGTCTCAGCTGGACATTTGTAATACATTCGTGCAGCGCGTCATTCAAACCTGCCAAGCCAACTCTGCCGGCGCAGTTCCTGCCCTATCCGACAAGGAATTGCATCCCGTTTAATCAGCGCGGCCGCGGCAGGTTATGCTAGCGAAGTTGGGCGCAATATGAAATCCTCCACCTCGTGGTTGGCATGCCCGCCCCGGTATGGCAGCGCAGCCCGCGTTGCCATACCGGGGTTATCGATCAGTCCTATCTAGACCAGGTAATGAATATTTTTCTATACGATAATTGGGAGCGATCCCTCCGCCAATTTACACCGATGCGTCAGGATTGGGTCGGCCTGTATTGCTGCGGTCCGACTGTCTATGACTATGCCCATATCGGCAATCTGCGGACCTATCTGTTTGAAGACATCTTGCGTCGTACGCTGGAGTTTAATGGCCATTCCGTGCGCCATGTCATGAATATCACCGATGTCGGGCATCTGCTGTCCGATGCCGACGAGGGCGAGGATAAAATGGAACGCCAAAGCCGGCGCCGGGGCGAATCCGCCTGGGTGATCGCGCAACGGTATACGCAAGCCTTTATGGAAGACCTGGGGCAACTGAATATCGAACCCCCGGTTATCTGGTGCAAGGCCACCGAGCATATTCCCGAGCAGATTGCGTTCGTGCAGACGCTGGAGGAAAAAGGATATACCTATATCACCGGCGACGGAGTTTATTTCGATACATCGAAGCAGGACGATTACGGGTATTTGGCGCGCCTGGACAAAGAGGGACTCGCCGCCGGAGCCCGGGTGGCGCTGGGGGAAAAACGCAATATTACCGATTTTGCGTTGTGGAAATTCAGCCCGCCGGGTGAAGTCCGCCAAATGGAATGGGACAGCCCTTGGGGCGTCGGCTTCCCCGGCTGGCACATTGAATGCTCGGCCATGGCGTCCAAGTATCTGGAGCCGTGGTTCGATATCCATTGCGGCGGTGAAGACCATCTGGCGGTCCACCATACGAACGAAATTGCACAAAATAAGGCGTGCCATGGCACCCGGCTGGCCAATTTCTGGATGCATGGTTATTTCCTGCAGCTGGACCAGGAAAAAATGTCCAAGTCGAGCGGTGAATTCCTGCGCCTGCAGTACCTTATCGACCGCGGGATCGATCCATTGGCTTACCGTTACCTGTGCTTGACTGCGCACTATCGTGGCCACCTCAATTTCGCCTGGGAGCCATTGCAGGCGGCGCAGACCGCCTTGGAACGCCTGCGCAAGCATTTCCACGCCTGGCCGCCAGGGGGCACCGCCGATCCGGAATATATCGCGCGCTTTACTGAGCTGATTAACCAGGACTTAAACACGCCGAGGGCGCTTGCGCTGGTCTGGGAACTGGTCAAGAGCGGCGTGCCGGACGGGGATAAGAAGGCGACGCTGGCCGTGTTGGATAAGGTGCTGGGCCTGCGCCTGAGCGAATGGCAGCCAGCTTCGCAAGATGCCATCCCGGCTGACATCCTGGAACTGGTGAGCCGGCGCGAGCAATGCCGCGCCGATAAGAACTGGTCGGAATCGGACCGCCTGCGCAAGGAAATCGAGGCACGCGGCTTTGCTATTGCCGACCGGCCCGAGGGGGCTCAGGTCAGCCGTTCTTAAGCCCGGCTGGCTGTGCGCCGGCTCAGGTTGGGCGGCGTGGCCGGGCGATCATGACCGGCCGCGCCGCCTTGCTTTCGCGGGGCGCCACGTGCAGGCTGCTGTTGGCGCAGGCCAGGCCAAATTCCGAGATATACAGCAGCGAAATCCGGTGGTGCCCGATCATGGCCTGATGGTCTATGCACAGCGTCAATTCAATGCTGCTGTTTTGCTGTGGCTGCAAATCAATGTACAGCGGCGCAATCTCCTCGGATACCAGAAGCGGCCCCTGTTCCTTGTTATGCACGCGCACGATGCCGCAGGCCCGCGCGCGCAGGCGCAGCGGGTTGTGGGCGTGGATTTTCAGCAAAAGCTTGTCGCCCGCACAGACGGCCTTGCTGGTTTCGAGACGGATGTCCATCCCCTCGGCCGGCCGATCGAGTACCTGCTGGCAGCGCTGGCAGTGCCAGGTATGCCGCAAGGCGTCAGGGTAGAACACGGAGCGGCGTATGCTGAAGTCCGTTTGCGCTGCGCAGCCGCCACAGCGTAATGCGCTCTGCTGCTCCGATTCCGTGGTGTAGGTCGGTTCAAACATACTGGTGAAGTAATCGTTATGCCGCCAGCCGCCGGCTTGCGATATTTCGGCGCGGGCCAATTGATCCATGCGGTCCAGGATGAGTTCGGTTTCAGACTCGGCTAACTGGTAATTTTCCAGCGCCAGAGTGTTGCAGGGGCGCAGATCGTAGCATAGTGCGGATAGGGCTGGCTGCAAGGCATCGCCGCCGCTGGACAGTCGTTGCAACGCCGCGGCAAACGCTTGCCGGCCCTCGAGCGGGCCGTGTTTGTTCTGCTGATCAAGATAGGCGGCGACCGCGCGCAAGCCGACCAGGTTCAGACCGATGCGCCGCGCCAGCGCGGCCATATCCTGGGCCGGCTGATCGTCCCAGGATATGCGGATCCGGTACCGCATCCCGCCAGCCGCTTGCGCGCTCACGCACAGCAGCACCAGCGAGGTGTCAGTGGGGTAAATTTCAATGAACGGCGCCGGTGCCGGCATGCCGTCGGCCGTGAGCGCGCTCACGTGGGCCAGCCGGAACGCTTGCGGCGCCACCTGGCCCCACTGTTGGCGCGGCAGCTCGCAGCGATAAAGCCGGTGCTGGCTATCGGCGGTCAAGGTAAGCTCGACGGCGCGGCCGGCTAGATCGGGATGCCACTCCAGCTGCCAGGAACCCGCTTGCGGCGCGGTCAAGCGCACTTCCGGATCACCGAACAGCAGGTGGCTGGCCGGTTCGCGGCAGGCATCGACATGCAGGCGGCCGAGCAGGCTGGCGCATTCCCCCATGCTGTAGCCTGAACGCAGGGCACTCGATACCATGGCGGCATAGATAGCGCGGCTTTTCACGACCTTGGTGCTGGACAAATAGCCGAGGGCACCACATTCAATGGCACCAATTGGCAGGCTCAGGTCGGGCGAATGGAAGGGGTCGCCCAATGCGATCCCCATGCAGGTTTGCACCAGGAATAGGCGGGCGCGCAACTGGTCCAGCGGCAGCAACTGCCTGCCGGGAGCGATGATGCACAGCGCAGCGGATTGGCAGCCATTGCTGAGCGCATAGTCGCGGTTTTGCCGCCCGTTTTGCCGCTTACCGCATAAGGTGTGCCGGGAGCCGAGGTCGACATGGATCGAGTTGCCATGTCCCCCGACGCCGATGAAGTCGTATTCTTCGTCCGCTGACGGTGGCGTGAAGGCCGCCGAGTACAAGCTGGTCGTATTGTCGTCACGGAAAGCATCGGCCAGCACCATATCGGGCAGCATCAGGAAATGCCGGCCCTTGGGCGCCGCCGCCTGCTGCAGAATGCGCCAGGCGACGACCTGGGTCAATCCCGCGTAGGAATGGGCACACAGCACGCCGATACTGTGCTGGAGCGAGAGCAGGGATAAAAGACGTATCAGCACCGGGGTGAATTCGCCCAGTTCGCCCATCACCAGCAGGGAACCGTGCGGTCCCAGTCCGGCCGCGACCATCTCAATGTCGGCCGGGCTGGCCGCGGTATGGTGGGAGCGCCCCGTTGCCATGGCCAAGCAGGATGCGCAGTCGAGCGTTGCGGCCGAGAGGCTGAGCACGACCGAAGCGGTGGGCGGCGACGTGACAGCCCCGTCAGCCGGCTGCGGCCGGATGGGCGCCGCCGCGGGATGGAAGTCGGAAAACCTGATGGCGGCGTATTGCTGTTCGATGAGGGCCACTACCGGCGTGGGCGTTTCGCCCTGTTCTACCAGGTAAGGCACGAAGACCGGCGGTTGCCCCGGCAGGGGCCGCAGGCTGGCAACGCGGCGGTAATCCTGCGCTGATTCACAGCGTACTGCCTGGCGGACGAGGCTGGTTTGGGGAAGTGTCATGAATCTGCTCTAAGTCGTGATATGGGAAAACGCACCATGCTGCGTGGCCGCTGTCATCAGGCAAGCTGTTTGCTGCGTTGGTTGATCAGGCCGCAGAATGATTGCAGGTCTTGCGCGATGTAGATGCTCTTGGTCGAGAGCACCACCCCACATTGCTTGCGCACACGTAACAGCAAGTCCGTCACCAGCAGGGAATGCCCGCCGAGCTCGAAGAAATTATCATCCAGGCCCACGTGCTTGCATGCCAGCAGCTCTTGCCAGAGCTGCGCCACCTGGCTTTCCAGCGGCGTCATCGGTTCATTGGCCGCGTGGCTGGCGAGCCGTTCGCGCGTGTCTGGCGCTGGCAGCGCCGCGCGGTCGACCTTGCCGTTCCCATTGAGCGGGAGTTTGTCGAGGATGACCCAGCATGTCGGCACCATATAGGCCGGCAGGACCTCGAACAACTGCGACTGCAGCTGCGTACCGGTAAGGGACTTGGCGGTGGGCTGAACACTCACATAGGCGACCAGGCGCCGCTCGCCGGCCGGATCGGCGGGCGCGGTAATGACGGCTTCGCGCACGTCCTGGCAGCGCAGCAGGGCCTGTTCGATCTCGCCCAGTTCGATGCGGTGGCCGCGGATCTTGACCTGGTGGTCAAGCCGGCCGATGAACTCGATGGTGCCGGCGCTGGTATGCCGGCCCAGGTCGCCGGTGCGGTACATGCGGCTGCCCGGCGGGCCGTAAGGGTCGGGAATGAACCTGTCGGCGCTCAGGCCAGGACGGTTCAGGTAGCCGCGCGCCAGGCCGCTGCCGGCGATGTGGATTTCCCCGGCCACGCCGGGCGGCACCGGGACCAGGGCCGCATCCAGCACATAGACCCGGACATGGGGCAGGGGGCGCCCCAGGGGCAAGGGGCCGGCTGTCGCATCCGGTTCCTGGTGGTGGAACAGGGCGACGTCGGCGCATTCGGTCGGGCCGTAGGAGTTGACCAGCGCGATGCCCTGGGCGGCCAGGGCAGCGGCCAGGGCCTGGTCGATCGGTTCGCCGCCCAGCACCACGGTACGCAGGCTGTGCGGCTGTGCCGCTTCCATATAGGCGCGGTAGGCGGAAGGGGCGCAGTTGATGCGGCTGGGGCGATGGCGCTGCAAGGCGTCCTGGAAGGCGGCGACATCGGCGGCGCCGCCGCAGGGAATGACCAGGGTGGCGCCGGCCAGCAGCGGGCCCAGGATGTTTTTCTGGGTCAGGTCGAAGCTGAGCGAGCTGGCCAGCATGATGCGCTCGCCGCCGGCCTGCCCGGGGCAATACCAGGCCAGCAGATTGGCCACGCCCTGGTGCGTGTTAATGGCCCCTTTCGGTCCGCCGGTGGAGCCGGAGGTATAGATGCAATAGGCCAGGTGCTGGGGCAGCGTGCGATTGGGCGGATTGCCGTCCGGCTGGCCGGGGGCGGTGCCGGCCTCGTCGAGCCAGTGCACGCGCGCGGCATGGGACGGCAGGCGCGCGGCCAGGTGGCGCTGCAGCAGCAGCACGGGGGCGCGGGTATCGTCCAGCATATAGGCCAGGCGTTCTGCGGGATAGTCGGGGTCCAGCGGCACATAGGCGCCGCCGGCCTTGAGGATGGCCAGCATGCCGACCACCATGTCGCAGCCGCGTTCGACGCACAGGCCGACCAGGGTATCGGGGCCGACGCCGTCGGCGCGCAGGGCATGGGCCAGGCGGTTGGCGCGCAGATTGAGTTCGGCGTAGCTGAGGGCCTGTTCGCCGAACAGCAGGGCGGTGGCGGACGGGGTACGCTCGACCTGCAGCTCGAACAATTGGTGCAGGCAGCGCGTTTCCAGAGCGCCGGCCGCGTGCTGGTTGAAGTCGGCCAGCAGGCGGCGCGCCTGGTCCGGCGCCTGCAGCGGCAGGTCGCGCAGCAGCGTCGCCGGCGCGGCCACCACCGCTTCCAGCACACAGCGGTAGCTGTCCATGATTTGCGCCACCATGGCTGGATCGAACAGGTCGGCGTTGTACTCCATGACGCCGACTATGCGTCCGTCGCGCATCACCAATTCCAGCGTCAAGTCGAATTTTGCAACTTCGCTGTCGCAGGGGACGATGTCGGCCTGGATGCCGGACAGGGACAGGCCGCAGCCCGCAGCCGTGCTGCTGGACGAATAATACGAGAACAGCACCTGGAATATCGGAGAACGCTGCACGGCCCGGCCCGGACGCAGATCCTCCACCAGCTTGCTGAAGGGGAGTTCCTGGAAGTCGTTGGCATCAAGCACAGATTTGGCGACTTGCTTTTGCAGCGAAGCAAATGATTGATGCGGCTCCATCTGCATGCGCAAGACGAGCGTGTTGACAAAAAAGCCGATCAAGTCCTGTATTTCGGGATAATTGCGGCAAGCAACGGGGTAACCGATGCAAAGGTCGGCCTGGCCGCTATAGCGGAACAATACCGTACCCAGCGCGGTCGCCAGCGTGCTGAACAGGGTGGTCTGCGCCTGCTTGCTCAACTGTTCCAGCGCTGCGCAAATCTCCGGCTCCAAATTGAAGGGAATATATGCGGCACGCTGGCCCTGTGCGCCCATAGCACGGCGTGCGGTCGGCAAGTCCAGCGCAGGCGCTGCGTTATGCAGCCGGGAACGCCAATAGGCGAGGTGCTCTTCCAGTACCTCGCCCGTCATCCAGTCGTTTTGCCATGCCGAATAATCCGCGTACTGGATGGGCAGAGCCTTCAGGGTGGCGGGCTGCCCTTCCCGCTCGGCGCAATACAAGGCGCTCAGTTCACGGATCAATACTTCCATCGACCAGCCATCGGTCACGATATGGTGCAGCACGAGAATGAACAAATGGTCATCCGCCGCCAGTTGCACCAGCCCGGCGCGGAGCAGGGGGCCGTTGGCCAAGTCGAACGGTGTTTGACCGTAGGCGCGCGCCAGTTCCAGGCCTTCGTGCCAGGCCTCGTCCTGGCCGCACAGGTCAGCGACATCCAGAGTGATCGACAGCGTGGCGCTGATCAGTTGCATGGCGCCTTCCGCGCCATCTGTGAACGTGGTGCGCAGTATTTCGTGGCGATGGACAATCTCGTTCAGGCTGCGCTCGAGCGCATCGATATCGAGCGCGCCACGAAGCCGCCAGATCGCCGGCACATTGTATCTTGCCGAACCGGGTTCGAACTGCTCAAGAAACCAGAGCTGTCGCTGGGAAAACGAAGCGGGAAAACGGTCTTTTTCTTGTGCATCCATAGCATTGCCTTGTCCGCCGCGGTTAATCAGTTTGTCATTGCCCGTTTCAGGCTTGCAGGACGCATATCCGTCCAGTTTTGCTCGATGTAGTTGAGGCATTCCTCTTTCGGGCCTCGGCAAGGCTGCACATGCCAGCCTGCCGGCACCTCGCGTTCCGCCTGCCAGATCGAATATTGTTCTTCATCATTTTTAACGACGACAAAAATAGCTTGCTCCATCATTGCTCCAGTTGCTGTCTTGTTCAGACACGTTTTTTAAAGGCGTTCCGCGCCTGCCGTGCGATCGGCGTGATTTCAGGGCGCGTCCGTGATTGCGGCGGCAAGGAATCGAGTTGTCGGGCGAGCTCGGCAACGGTTGGTGCGTCAAACAGCATACGCAACGGCACCGCGTAGCCTTTGCGTTCGCGGATTTTTGCCACCACTTGGGAGGCAAGCAGTGAATGGCCGCCCAGCATGAAAAAATTGTCATTGAGACTGATTTGCTCGCGCTTCAGCACGGTGGCCCAGATTTCCGCCAGCAGTTTCTCGGTCGGTGTGCTTGGCTGAATGCTGTCCGCGGGGGCACCGATACGGTCGTTTGCCGGCGCGGGCAGGGCGGCCCGGTCGATCTTGCCGTTGGGATTGAGGGGGAAGGCGTCCAGTACGACCCAGGCGGCGGGCAGCATATAGGCAGGCAGGACTTGCTGCAATTGCTGGCTCAGGGCCGCGGTGTCGAGCCGGCCGGCCGTGCCGGCCACATAGGCGACCAGGTGCCGCTCGCCGGCCGGATCGGCGGGCGCGGTAATGACGGCTTCGCGCACGTCCTGGCAGCGCAGCAGGGCCTGTTCGATCTCGCCCAGTTCGATGCGGTGGCCGCGGATCTTGACCTGGTGGTCAAGCCGGCCGATGAACTCGATGGTGCCGGCGCTGGTATGCCGGCCCAGGTCGCCGGTGCGGTACATGCGGCTGCCCGGCGGGCCGTAAGGGTCGGGAATGAACCTGTCGGCGCTCAGGCCGGGACGGTTCAGGTAGCCGCGTGCCAGGCCGCTGCCGGCGATGTGGATTTCCCCGGCCACGCCGGGCGGCACCGGGACCAGGGCCGCATCCAGCACATAGACCCGGACATGGGGCAGGGGGCGCCCCAGGGGCAAGGGGCCGGCTGCCGCATCCGGCTCCTGGCGGTGGAACAGGGCGACGTCGGCGCATTCGGTCGGGCCGTAGGAGTTGACCAGCGCGATGCCCTGGGCGGCCAGGGCAGCGGCCAGGGCCTGGTCGATCGGTTCGCCGCCCAGCACCACGGTACGCAGGCTGTGCGGCTGTGCCGCTTCCATATAGGCGCGGTAGGCGGAAGGGGCGCAGTTGATGCGGCTGGGGCGATGGCGCTGCAAGGCGTCCTGGAAGGCGGCGACATCGGCGGCGCCGCCGCAGGGAATGACCAGGGTGGCGCCGGCCAGCAGCGGGCCCAGGATGTTTTTCTGGGTCAGGTCGAAGCTGAGCGAACTGGCCAGCATGATGCGCTCGCCGCCGGCCTGCCCGGGGCAATACCAGGCCAGCAGATTGGCCACGCCCTGGTGCGTGTTAATGGCCCCTTTCGGTCCGCCGGTGGAGCCGGAGGTATAGATGCAATAGGCCAGGTGCTGGGGCAGCGTGCGATTGGGCGGATTGCCGTCCGGCTGGCCGGGGGCGGTGCCGGCCTCGTCGAGCCAGTGCACGCGCGCGGCATGGGACGGCAGGCGCGCGGCCAGGTGGCGCTGCAGCAGCAGCACGGGGGCGCGGGTATCGTCCAGCATATAAGCCAGGCGTTCCGCGGGATAATCGGGGTCCAGCGGCACATAGGCGCCGCCGGCCTTGAGGATGGCCAGCATGCCGACCACCATGTCGCAGCCGCGCTCGACGCACAGGCCGACCAGGGTATCGGGGCCGACGCCGTCGGCGCGCAGGGCATGGGCCAGGCGGTTGGCGCGCAGATTGAGTTCGGCGTAGCTGAGGACCTGTTCGCCGAACAGCAGGGCGGTGGCGGAAGGTGTACGCTCGACCTGCTGCTCGAACAATTGGTGCAGGCAGCGCGTTTCCAGGGCGCCGGCCGCGTGCTGGTTGAAGTCGGCCAGCAGGCGACGCGCCTGGTCCGGCGCCTGCAGCGGCAGGTCGCGCAGCAGCGTCGTCGGCGCGGCCACCACCGCTTCCAGCAAATAGCGGTAATGTGCCGCCATTTGCTGGATCAGCAGCGCGTCGTAGCCACTGCCGTCATACAGGAAGCAGCACTCCACTTCGCCATCCGATTCCTGGATATCGAGTTTGAATTCGTTTTTGCTGTAGCTGGGCCGGGTCGCTTGCGCGACCAGCCGGCAGGCGCCGAACTGCCAGCTGCGCTGTTGCCCATGCAAATAATTAAAGCCTATCTGCTGCAACGGGCCCTGAATATCATCGCCGCCACGCTTGAGCCTCTTGGCAAGAATGGGGAATGGCACGGCCGCCAGGTCCATCGTATCGAATAGCTGGTCGCGTACGGAGGCGATCAGATCGGCGCCGCTGGCCGACGGCGAGATCGCGGCGCGGACGATGCCCATATTGACAAAATATCCGAGCGCCGATTCCGGCACGTCATGCCTGCGGTTGGCTACCGGAATGGCCACGCCGAAGTCATGTTGGCCGCTGTACTGCCATAGCAGCAATTGAAACGCGGACAGATAGACCGCCGCCGGGGTGGCACGCAGGCGCCGGGCCTGTTCCGCCACAGCGCTGGCCAAGGCGGCCGGCAGCGGCACAACCGCGAATGCGGCGGGGAAGACGACTTCATCATCGCCACGCGGGCGCTTGCGCGGCAGGGCCAGGCTGCTGGGAATGCCGCGCAGGCGTGCTACCGCCTGCTCGGTTTCCGCAATGCCCTGCGCGCTTTCCATAAAAGCCTGTTCGGCACTCACGGCCGCTTCCAGGCTGACGGGCAGGCCGCTGGCCTCGGCCATGCGGCCTGCGGCGAGTTCCGTATACAGCTGGGACAATTCGAGGAAGAAGGCGTGCGCCGACGCGTTGTCGAACATGATGTGGTGGAAAGCAAACACCAGGCCCGGCCGGGATGGCGGTGTCAACGCGGGGGCGACCATGACGACCCGGTACAGATGCTGTTCCTGCGTATCGAACGGCAGCGCGCTTTGCATGCTGGCGACGGCATCGATGGTCTCGCAGGACTGGCTCAGCGGTAGTGCCGCGCCTTGGTCAGCGTCGCGCACTTCCATATGGGGAATGCCGCCGACCGGCGTGATCCGGGAGCGCAGCATGGGATGGCGCTTGCTCAGGATGGCCAATGCTTGGCGCAGCTTGCCTTCCTCCAGGTCGTGGCTGGCTTCAAATGCGTACACCATGGTGTAGGCGGCATTGGTCAGTTGATCGAATTGGCTGAGGAACCACAAGCCTTGTTGTGCGGTAGTGAGCGGATGCAGTGTCATATTAAGAGAGCGGACGCAAAATGGAAGGTGCCGGCTCGGACAGGCGCAGCCCGCCCTGGCCCAGCACAATGACGGAACTGGCGATCACGCCCAGCCCAAGCACGGAAACCATCAAGCCCAGCGCGCCGGCAGATGCCTCTCCCCAAATGGCCGAGAGTTGGGGCGCCCTGAGCAGCAATGGCTGTAAGACGGCAGAGGCGAATGGCGCCGACAGGAAAACCGACAACGGCGTCAAGCCATACGACAGCATGGAGCGGACGGCGAAGACCTTGCCCTGGATCTCGTTCGGGACATGGGATTGCCAGATCGTATTGCTGGCCGCCATGATCATGCTGGCCAGTGAACCCAGGAGTACGGCGGTCAGCCACAGCGCTGCGGGATGGCGTGACAGGCCCCAGGCCAGCATGCACACTCCAAAGCACACTGCCCCGCCGACAATGGCGGCTTCGTTGTTCTTCACCAGGTGATGCCGGGAGAGCAAAATACCGGTCAGGAAGGCGCCCATGCCTTGCAGCCCCAGGCTGCCGGCCAGCACGGTATTGGTGGTGAACGAGAGCAGGTAGGGGGCAAAGGTGCTGGTGAAAACAGAAACACCAATATTAATGATCATGAAGAAGCACAACAGGCGGCGCAGGCCAGGCTGCCGGGCAACCCAGCGCACGCCGAAGCTGAGCTCACTCCAGAAGCCCATGCCGTGCCGCGGCGTTGGCGCCGCCGCCGGCAGGCGTATCCGGGCCAGCCCGAGAATGCCGATCAAATAGGTGGCGATGTCGACCGCCAGCAGCAGCGACAATCCCAGCGTGTTGAGGCCGATAGCCCCGATCATCGGGCCGAGCATGACGGTGACGCCACGGAACGACTGCTGCAGGCCGTTCAAGCGCATCAATTGTTCTTTGGGGGCCAGCGAGGGTAGCACGCTGCTCAATGCCGACCAGCGCAGCTCGGTGGCCAGCGCCAGCACCACGATCGCCAGCCCAATCATGACGGTGCCCAGCTTGCCATACCAGTAGCAAGCCAGCAGTGCCGCCACCATCAGCAAGGAGACCAGGTCGCACAGCAAGAGCAGCGCACGCCGGTTGTAGCGATCGGTGACCATGCCGGCAAACGGTGCAAACACCAGGGTAGGCAGGGAAGCCAGCACGGCCATATAGGCGAAGATTGTATAGGAGCCCGTGCTGCGGAACAGCCAAACGTCCAGGCCGAAAACGGTCAATGAGGAACCGATGCCGCTGAGACCGCGGCTGACCACCAGGGTCAGCGCCGATTTCGGGAGAGGTGGAAGTGCGTTGCCGCTCATATGGTGGGCTCCCTGGAGGCGCTGCCGGTAGAAGGTGCAAGGTCGTCAGCGTGCACCGCGACCAAGCGCAATTCGCTGGTATAGCGCAGGTCCTCGGCATCGGCAAGCCATGCCTGGTCCGGCGTGGGCAGCATTTCGCTGAAGCTGGCCCGTGCTGACGACAGCGTGGGCAGGGAACGGGCATGGCGCACCTGCTTGGCGAGCATGCGCACCAGCAGCGGACTATCGAAATCGATGAAAAATGGTTTTCTTTCCCACGATAGCTTGACAAACACCCGGCGCGGCATGTCCTGCATTGCGCGCCATTGGCGGACCTCGCGGAAGCATTGGGCTTCGTCCTTGGCGTCAAACAGCGCCAGGTCGGCGCATGGAAAGTGCCAGGTTTCCCGTTGAATCACCAGCTTGTCGATCGTTATCCGCGGGTGGCGCGGGGCTGGCGCCAGGATACGGAACTGATCCGCCGCCAGGCCGGACAAAAATTCGCCGAAGACCTCGGTCAGCGCAAATTGCCGCTTGCGGTCGCGCGTGCGCACCACCAGGCCTTCCGCAGCGGCGACGACTTCCAGCTCGCCAATCTGCAGCGCATGCTCAGGAGCCAGCGGGCGGGCGTCATGTGAGAAGCACAGCTCGATATCATAGCCAGCGTCGCGCACCGTCTGGACCCGGATAGGCTGGCGCGCCGCAGCGCGGGAGACAATGGGCAAGATGCGCGGTGCGCCGCGGTCCGTCTTCAGCATGTGCAGCAATGCCTGAGCGGAAGGGGCCTGGTTCAGCGCCGAATAATTGATCAGGGTGTTCAAGCCGAGATGAAGCTCGCCGAGCACAAACTGGAACTCGCCGCGGCAGACTGCGGCGCTGTCTGCGGCCGCAATCATCACATCGGGGCTGTGATGGCAGGCGGCACGCCAGCCGCAGTCGGGTGCGGCGAACATCTCGCGGGCGGTGTTTCCCAGCGCCGCACTGGATCGTTGCAGGGCCCGGGCATCGGCGGCCGGCGCCAGCAAGGCCGACCAGCGGGCCGCCAGCTCGGCCTGCAGCGCAGCGCAGTCCAGGCGCTCCTCGCCAAAGAAGAGTGATTGCGCATGGACCCAGAACGTCGGGAAGTCGACTGCGCGTTCCTGGCCGGGTGCCGCCGCCGCGGTCCGCTGCCAAATCCCGGCGGCGGTGTCGTTGAAGCGTTGCGCCAGCCGATGGCAATACCAGCGTGCGCTGAGCAGCAAGGGTTCCAGTGCGGCCTGCAGGCGCTCAGCCAGCGGCCAACCCAGGTGCACCTGCATGTCGCGTACACAATCCTCGTATACCACGGTGCGCGCACCGTATGTTTCGCCGGCGCAGCGTTTGGCGGCATGGCCGGTCACGGTTTCAAAGGTAGCGTTCAGATGCGCCAAAGCCTGTTCGACCCGTACTGCGTCGCCTGCCGCAGCGTGCACCTGGTGTTGCGCCTGCACGAGGCGATCCAGCGTGGCCAGGGCGGTCTGGCGCAGCGACGGTTCGCTGATCACTTCCAGCTGGCTGCGCAGATGACGTTCCGGCCAGGCATCCCCCACGCGCACCACCAAGCCCCAGCTGATGCGTTGCGCGGCCGCCAGCTGTTCCAGCAGCGCATACACGTCATGCGCGCCATCAAACGCCAGCATCGGCTGCATCGCCAATACGGCGGCAATCTGCTGCGCTGTGCACCGGCCATCGCAGGCCCGCAACAGCGCGGCCTCTTCCGCGCTCAGCCGCTGGGTCGCATTGCCCGGCAAATACAGGGTCGTTCCCTCGATCCGGAGAAAAGGCATGCGCTGCGGCGTGCACCAAGGGCGCATGCCGGCCAAGGTCGACAGCTGGGCTGCGACGGCCTGGATGGCCCAGTCCTCAAAGTACACGCTGCGCCGCGCCAGCAAGGATTTGCCCGCTTCCACCCGCAGCGGCGCCGCGTGATAAACGATGCTGGCCCAACCCACCGGGCCGAAAAAGCCAATCGTATCGTTCTTGGTCGCATAGCGTTGCCCATACCGGGCGACGAGTTCTTCGCTGCGGTGCCGGCGCGTCTTGCCGGTATGCTCGTCGGCCAGGACATCCAGCACTTTGTGCAGCACTTCCCAGTTTTGCCACGTGACGGCCTCGCGGAAACGCGAACTGGCCGCCAACCCTGTGGCATAGTCGAGAGAGCGTTGGGCGGCCTGCGCGAATGCTTGCGTATAGCAAGCTAGGTGGCGCTGACGCTCGTCTTCCGCGTGGCACAGCTGCGCATACTGTTCGGCCTCCAGCTGCGCGCCCAGCGCCTGCCCCGTTTGGCGCCGGTCGATCAGCTTGACCGAAGCGCGCAGGCTGCGGATCGCCGCATCCAGCGCGGCCGTATCCGCAGCGCTGTCGCGCAGCTGGCGCAGCACATCCAGCTGGGTCTTGATGCGTTGCTTGACATCACTTCTCACCGCTTCCCAGCGCTGCTCCGCATCCCTTACCGCCTCGTTGCAACGGTCAGCGGCAAGGCTGCAGGCCGGATCCGCGAAGCCCGTTGCCAGTGTCACCGGAAAGCCCGCGGTACGACATTCCACGGCACGCCAGAACGACCACCCATGGGTCCCGCGAGGGGTCAGGTGCTCGCCTGCTGCCATTGCCGAAACCGGCTGCCGGCTGTCGTTCATGCCGCTCTCCGGTTGGCCATGACAGCTTGCGCAATAGCGCCGGCGGTGGCCAGACGGTATACATCGCGCACTTTGAGGCTGACGCCAAGGCGCTCCTGGCATTGTGAGACGAATCGCATCATGGCAATCGAGTGCAAGCCTTTGCCAAACAGGTCGTCATCGGGGGCCAGTTGAATGCCAGGCAGCAGGCCGGAAAGAATCTCCAGCACCGTCGCCAACTCGGGACACGCTGCCTGCGGCAGCAATGCCGTTGATGGTGCTGCCGCAGGCAGCGGCGCGGGCAGGGCGGCCCGGTCGATCTTGCCGTTGGGATTGAGGGGGAAGGCGTCCAGTACGACCCAGGCGGCGGGCAGCATATAGGCAGGCAGGACTTGCTGCAATTGCTGGCTCAGGGCCGCGGTGTCGAGCCGGCCGGCCGTGCCGGCCACATAGGCGACCAGGCGCCGCTCGCCGGCCGGATCGGCGGGCGCGGTAATGACGGCTTCGCGCACGTCCTGGCAGCGCAGCAGGGCCTGTTCGATCTCGCCCAGTTCGATGCGGTGGCCGCGGATCTTGACCTGGTGGTCAAGCCGGCCGATGAACTCGATGGTGCCGGCGCTGGTATGCCGGCCCAGGTCGCCGGTGCGGTACATGCGGCTGCCCGGCGGGCCGTAAGGGTCGGGAATGAACCTGTCGGCGCTCAGGCCAGGACGGTTCAGGTAGCCGCGCGCCAGGCCGCTGCCGGCGATGTGGATTTCCCCGGCCACGCCGGGCGGCACCGGGACCAGGGCCGCATCCAGCACATAGACCCGGACATGGGGCAGGGGGCGCCCCAGGGGCAAGGGGCCGGCTGCCGCATCCGGCTCCTGGCGGTGGAACAGGGCGACGTCGGCGCATTCGGTCGGGCCGTAGGAGTTGACCAGCGCGATGCCCTGGGCGGCCAGGGCAGCGGCCAGGGCCTGGTCGATCGGTTCGCCGCCCAGCACCACGGTACGCAGGCTGTGCGGCTGAGCAGCTTCCATATAGGCGCGGTAGGCGGAAGGGGCGCAGTTGATGCGGCTGGGGCGATGGCGCTGCAAGGCGTCCTGGAAGGCGGCGACATCGGCGGCGCCGCCGCAGGGAATGACCAGAGTGGCGCCGGCCAGCAGCGGACCCAGGATGTTTTTCTGGGTCAGGTCGAAGCTGAGCGAGCTGGCCAGCATGATGCGCTCGCCGCCGGCCTGCCCGGGGCAATACCAGGCCAGCAGATTGGCCACGCCCTGGTGCGTGTTAATGGCCCCTTTCGGTCCGCCGGTGGAGCCGGAGGTATAGATGCAATAGGCCAGGTGCTGGGGCAGCGTGCGATTGGGCGGATTGCCGTCCGGCTGGCCGGGGGCGGTGTCGGCCTCGTCGAGCCAGTGCACGCGCGCGGCATGGGGCGGCAGGCGCGCGGCCAGATGGCGCTGCAGCAGCAGCACGGGGGCGCGGGTATCGTCCAGCATATAGGCCAGGCGTTGCGCGGGATAGTCGGGGTCCAGCGGCACATAGGCGCCGCCGGCCTTGAGGATGGCCAGCATGCCGACCACCATGTCGCAGCCGCGCTCGACGCACAGGCCGACCAGGGTATCGGGGCCGACGCCGTCGGCGCGCAGGGCATGGGCCAGGCGGTTGGCGCGCAGATTGAGTTCGGCGTAGCTGAGGGCCTGTTCACCGAACAGCAGGGCGGTGGCGGACGGGGTACGCGCGACCTGCAGCTCGAACAATTGGTGCAGGCAGCGCGTTTCCAGGGCGCCGGCCGCGTGCTGGTTGAAGTCGGCCAGCAGGCGGCGCGCCTGGTCCGGCGCCTGCAGCGGCAGGTCGCGCAGCGGCGTCGCCGGCGCGGCCACCACCGCTTCCAGCACACAGCGGTAGCTGTCCATGATTTGCGCCACCATGGCTGGATCGAACAGGTCGGCGTTGTACTCGAACAGCAGTTCCAGCGGCTGCGCACCCTGGCGGTTGGTCAGGATGCCTACCACGCTGAGGTCGAACTTGGCCGAGCCATTCGGCAGCGCTTCGGTCACCGCGACTTGCAATCCCTCAAACTGTGGATTGAGCGCGAGCGAGTCGTGGAAAGAAAAGCCGACGCTGAATGGCGGCTTGCCCTCCAGTTGCTGTGAAAGGGCCAGTTTCTTGACGATTTCCCCGAGCGGTACCGCGCCATGTGCCAAGGCGAAATCCACATTGGCCGAGACCGCCTGCGCCAGTTCGCTGAAACCGGTATTCCGGCCCAGGTCGACGCCAACCGGCACCATATTCACAAACATGCCGGTGGTCCATTGATAGCGCGGCGACGTGCGGTTGGCAAGCGCGGAGCCAACCATGAAGCGCTGCTTCTGGCTGTAGCCGCCGCATAGCACGCCAAACGCGGCCAGCATCAGCGCATAGCGGGATACGCCGAGCAAGGCCGCCACCTGGTTGATCTGCTGCACGAGCGCGGGCGTCAAATGGCCCCTGACCTGGCCGCCGGTAAAGCTGGTCTGCGCCGTGCGGCGTCGTTCAGAGAACAGGTCGAAGTTGTCCAGGTAGGGCCGCAGATGCGCCTGCCATGCATCGAGTTGACGCTGAAAGTCGCTTGTGCCGCGCCACCTTAGCTCTTCCAGGCAATACTCGCCATATTGCGCCTCAATCACGGGCAGAATCGCATCGCGCTGCTGGCAAGCCGCGCTATACAGCGCGCCGAGATCCGTGAGCAGAATGCGGAACGACAGGCCGTCATGGACATTGTGATGTTCGGTTTGCAGCAGTTGGTGGTGGTGCTCCGATAATTTGATGAGTTCCCAACGGACCAGCGGGGCTTGCGCAAGATCGAAGCGATGCTCCAGTTCGCGCGCCATGATCTCGTTCAGCGCATGCGCCTGTGCGGCCGAGGGCAAGGCCGAAAGGTCGCGGCATGGCAGCACGACCTGGAGCTGCGGCGCCACCAGGCGCTGCAGGCGTCCATTGCTTTCCCCAAAACTGGTGCGCAGTATTTCGTGCCGCGCCACCAGCGCGTTCAGCGCCGCTTCCAGCGCTGCTGGCCGCAGCGGTCCACGCAGATCCAGCAGCGCATGGCAGCGGTAAGCGCGCCATGCGTCCGTCTCCAGCCGCTCCAGAAAACACACCTGCTCCTGCGCGTAAGAGGCGGGCGCCCCGGTGCTGGCCGCGTCACCGGAGCCGATGTCCACGGCAGAGAGGCTATGCTGGTCAAGCAATGCCGCATAAGCTGCAATGGTGGTGTTACCGAACGGTATGGGCCTGCGCCAGCTCGCCCCCAATGCGCGGTCGACGCGGTAAGCGACGTCGACGGCCTGCAACGAGCTGCCGCCCAGTGTGCGGAAGCCGTCGTGAATGCCGATACGTTCGATGCCCAGGATCTCGGACCAGATGGCCGCCAGCAGTTGCTGGGTCGGGCTGCTGGGGGCGACATAGTCCACGCCCAGGTCTTCCCTGCTCAAGGCCGGAGCAGGCAGGGCGGAGTGGTCGATCTTGCCGTTCGGCGTCATCGGCAATGCGTCGAGCTGCAGCCAGGCGGCCGGTACCATGTATTCGGGCAGGCTTTGCTGCAGTTGCGAGCGCAGCGCCGCGATCGGCAAGGGCTGCCCTTGTTCACTGACTAGGTAGGCCACCAGACGGCGATGGCCGCCCGCATCGTCGCGCGCCACGACGGCCGCTTCCCGCACGCCGGGGTATGCCAGCAGGGCATTTTCGATTTCCCCCGGCTCTACCCGGTAGCCGCGGATCTTCAGCTGGTTATCGATACGCCCGAGAAATTCGATGGCGCCGTCGGCGCGCTGGCGCCCCAAGTCACCGCTACGGTACATCCGGGCGCCGGGCTCGCCAAACGGGTCAGGCACAAAGCGTTCTGCCGTGAGTGACGGTTGGCCGAGGTAGCCGCGCGCCAAGCCGGGGCCGGCGATAACGATTTCGCCGCTCTGGCCGGCCGCGACCGGGCGCAGTTGCTGATCCAGCAGATCAATGCGCATTTGCGCCACGGCATGGCCGATCGGCACATCAATCCCGGTCTCCGGCGTGACGCGCTGGCTGCTGGCCCAAATCGTCGTTTCGCTGGGGCCGTAAGCATTGACCAGTTCGCAGTTGGGCGGCAGGGCATCCAGCACCGCGCGCTTGCACGCTTCACCGGCAGAGATGACGCAGCGTAAATACCTGGCGCGACGAAAATCGGTGCGCAACAACAATGCCGGGGGCAAGGTCGCTATGCTCACTTTCCAGTCCACCATCTGATCGACGAGCGCTGCGCCGAGTTGCGGGCCGCGCAGTACCAGCATGGCGCCGGCGCCAAACGCCATGACCAGATCGAAGACAAAGGCGTCGAAGCCGAACGAGGCAAACTGTAAGACCCGGTCAGCCGGCCCAACGCCGAACCACTCCGCCTGGGCTTGCCTTAATGCCGCGATGCCAGCGTGGGGCACTTGCACCCCCTTGGGCTGGCCTGTCGAGCCTGAAGTGTAGATGCAGTAGGCGATATCCTGCGGATGCCAGAACAGCGCTGGATTGGTGTCGGCATGCTGGCCTACGGCCTCTGCTGCTTGGGCCAGCCCGATAAGCCTGGCCCCGCAATCGGCCAGCGTGGTGCCGCCGGTGTTGCTCAGGATGGCGCGCGCACCCGTGTCGCGCAATATGAATTGCAGACGCGATAGCGGCAATTCCACGGGCAGCGGCACATACGCCGCGCCTGTTTTCAGCACGGCCAGCACACAAGTGATCAGCTCGATTGAGCGCTCCAAATGGATGGCCACCAAGTCGCCGCGGCCGATGCCGCATGCCAGGAGGTAGTGCGCAAGCCGGTTGGCGCGTTGGTTCAGCTCACCGTAGGAAATCGTCTCCCGCACGTCAGCCAGCGCCGCCGCTGTCGGGTCGCGTTGCACGCTTTGTTCAAACAGCCGGTGTATTGACCCTGCTTGCGGCTGGCCCGGTGCCCATTGATCGTTTGCGGTAGGAGAAATTTGAAGCATTCCGGTATCAAAAAATTGTTGTCAAGGCAGACAGGGTGGCTGGTTCGAATGACGAGGCGATCCCGCAGCGCCGCCATATTTCAAATTTATTATGTAATTTTTTGGCGTTTCGAAAAAGAATGCAGCGTCGAATATTATATATTTGAAAATTTTTCGTCAACTGCCGTGAAGCGTGTTCGACTTCTGTAGGAAAGCAGTCACTGATTGCGCTGGAAGCGTTGGGTATTGCCAACAGGCGACGAAGCGATGATTTTTTTTCCGAGACAGGCATTGCGTGGGGATGTTGTTGTGTGTAGTATCCGACTCTGCAACGTTGCTAAGGTGGTAACTCAAATTTGCAACTCTATTTGGCAATAACCGGCCTGGGTTTGCTGCGCGGTTTCCCCAGGTTTGCCTGAGAGCGCGCTGATTCCAGGGGATGGCTGGCCGGAAGGAAGGGTTGGGTCGTGCGCGATTGGCGGCCGTGGTGGGTCTTGCTGGACGTGTAAATATTGTGCTTGTCGGCACAGGAACGTGGGGCGATCGTGGGATGGGCATGGCAGGGGAGCAGGACCATGTCTGAGCGCGGCAGCCGCCACAGATGTTTGTATTTTTTGTAATTAATTCACGATAAAATTGATCGTTTTTGGCCTCGGACATACTGGGTTTTTTTATATTATGTCCGCCGTTAAAAATGGCATCATTTAGAAATTAAATGACAATAAATTCACAGACCCCAATCAGGCGAAAAGAAGTCCATATCGCCTATTTCAGCTCGAACCTGCCCAAACATGGCATCCGGGTGCCGCGATTGAACTATGTAGGGGCTTCGCTGCGCGCCTATGCCGAAACTGACGACGAGGTGAGGAGGAACTACGAGTTTGCGCGCTTGTGGGATGGGCGTGCCTCGGCGGATGAAGTGCTGGACGCCCTGGACGACCCCTTCATGTTCGCTTTCTCCTGCTATGTCTTCAATTTCGAGTGGTCGATGCACATTGCGAGATCCGTCAAGGAGGCATTTCCCTCCTGCATGATCGTCGTGGGCGGTCCGCATGTACCGAACATTCCGAATGACTTCTTCCGCAAGCACCCGTATGTCGATGTCATCGTGCATGGGGAAGGCGAGATAACCTTCCAATCCATTTTCAAGGAATTCCTGAATCCGGCGCCGGATTTCGCCAACGTCAAAGGGATTTCCTACCACAAGTTCCTGGTGCCGATCACCAATGAACGCGGCGACAATCTGCCGAAAGTGATCGATACGCCGAGCGCCTGGACGTCCGGCTATCTGGACGACGCGATCGAGGCTTACCGGCAGCGCGGCGAGCCGATCGATGTGCTCTGGGAGACCAACCGTGGTTGTCCCTTTGCCTGCACCTTCTGCTACTGGGGGACGCTGGAAACGAACAAATTGCGCCAGATTACGATGGAAAGGCTGGAGGCGGAAATCAAGTATTTCGCCGACAAAAAGGTCGACCTGATCTGGATTTGCGATGCGAACTTCGGCATCTTGCCGCGCGATCTGCAAATTGCGGAAATGCTGGCCGACTACAAGGTGAAGACTGGCTATCCGGCGTTCATCAGCGCCAACCATACCAAGCGCACCAACCAGACGGTACTGGATATTATCAAGCTGCAGCGCGGCATCGGCCAGATGTATGGCGGCGTATGGATGGCGCGCCAGAGCATGAACGAAAACGTGCTGGAAGCGATCAAGCGGCCGTTCTCCAAGAACATGGCGGAGGAAGCCAAGGAGTGGAAGACGAAGTTTGAAGCGGAAGGGTCGCCGATCAAGGTCGACCTGATTCTTGGCCTGCCCGAGGAAACCAAGCAAAGCTGGTTCCATGGTCTGGCTGAATTGTTCGGCGATGGTTTCCATGACGGCGTCTTCGTGCATTATTTGTCGCTGCTGCCGAATACGCCGCTGGCCGACCAGGTGGAATTGCACCAGCTCAGAATTGTCAGCAAGCCATTCCGCCTGATGGTCAAACACTCCGAGAAGTCGGATATTGTGGTCGGCACGCGTACGATGCCGACCGAAGACTGGATTGTGTGCGGGGCCATGTCGCAGCTCATGCTGGGCATGCATATCCGCGGGACTTTCACGCGCTATCTGTCGAAGTATCTGCACCAGGAAAAAGGCTTCTCGTTTGAGCGCTTCTATGTCGGCCTGCTCGAGTATGCCTTGAAATATCCCGACACCTTCGTCGGTCGCCTGTTGGGCGTGTTTACCTCCAGCCACAGGCGCTTTGCCAACCCGGAAATCCCGTCGTCGATGTCGGATTCGATCGGTGAATACCTGCCGCCGGGCATGGGCGAGCTGTTTCATAAGGTTCCGGTCGTGTTCGAACAGATGTGCAAGATCAAGGAAGACCGCGAAGTCGGGTTTGCACAGGACCAGTTTATTCAAATGGCCATTCTCTCGAACCTGGATGAGTTCTACCGCAATGTGCACGATATGGTTGCGGAACTGGTGCCGGAAGTCCTGGACGCCCAAGCGTTGGAGGTGCTGCGCTTCCAGCAGGACTTGATGCCGGCTGTCGCAGAGCAGATGCAGGAAAGCAAGATCATCAATTACACCTACGACTGGAACCAGTTCTTCTTCGGTTCCGGCGAGCTGACGCAACGTCTTACCAAGCTGTCCTTCGTTGACGACGCAATCAAGATTAAGAATGAGAGCTACTCCCAGCATCTGGAGAATCTCGATCCGGTCTCGCAAGCCAATGCCATCAAGTACCGTCGCGCGATTTTCGCGCGTGTCGGGGCCTCTTGGTTCGAGCGTGGCGACAGTTCGATCACGTTTAGCCATTCGAGCCAGGATGGCAAGACGATTTCGATGATTCGTGCTGATCGCGGCTCAGCCTGAACCCGAGCGGCTTTTCATCGGCTTCTCACTGGAAGCAAGCATAGGAGTAACACAGATGCAAAAAATGAAGGTATGTGTAATTGGCAGTGGCAATGCGGGACTGGTCACGATCAAGGAATTGCTGGACGAGGGACATGACGTCATTTGCTATGAGCAGAATCCGGAAGAGGGCGGCAACTTCCGCGCGCATGCCGGCAGTTATCAATCACTGCGCTTGACCATCACGCAAAAGGTCATGTGCTATTCCTCGATGCCCTCCGCTTCCCATGAGGCGCCGACGTTCTGGACCCGTCACCAGTATCTTGACTACCTGCGCCGCTTCGCCGACAAGTTCGTGCTGCGTCCACACATACATTTCAACAGCAAGGTGCACAATGTCAAGCGGCTGTCCGACGGCCGCTACCAGGTGCATATTGCGCAGGGCGAGAAACAGCTCACCGAAACCTTCGACGCGGTGGCCGTGTGCCAGGGGCCGCATCGGCCCTCGTCGCCACGATTGCCCAAATTTGAGGGACAGGACGCGTTTCAGGGCTTGATCATGCATTCCGCCCAATACGTCACCGCGGATCCGTTCGTGGGCAAGAAAGTGGTGTGTGTGGGCTTTGGCGAATCGGCCGGCGATATCATTACCGAGATTTCCGCTGTGACCAAGGAGTGCTGGACCACGTTCCGGCGCTGGCCTTCGCTGGCGATGCGGTGGGACGGTTCGGGCTTCGCCGGCGACGCGTTCTCGATCCGCGCCAGCCAGAAATTACCGGGGAAACTGCGTAACACGATTGTGCGCCGCCAGACGGAAATCTCGGCGCGCTCATCGAATCCGCGCGTGGCCAAAGTGGCGGAGTGGAATCTCAAGTGCGAACACCATATTCACAAGTTCCTGCAAAAGAACGACGATTTCGTGCCGCGTCTCCTGGACGGCAAGCTGCACGCGCATTGCAGCGCGGTCAAAAAACTGACGGCCAATTCCGTCATATTTGAAGATGGCAAGGAAATCGAGGCTGATATCGTATTGCTCTGCACCGGCTTCGACGAAGCGGGCACGCCGCAGCTGATCGACGGCTTCAAGGTCGACAATGTGCGCGATATGTTCCGCCATTCGATCCACCCGGACCTGGGGCCCCGTGTCGCTTTTATCGGCTGGGCTCGTCCGGCACAAGGTGGTGTTCCGCTGTGTTCGGAAATGCAGGCGCGTTACTTCAGTTTGCTGTGCAGCGGCAAAAAGCAATTGCCGGCCCAGATGCGCGACATGATCGAGCGCGAACGCGCCGCCGAGGAAGAAGATTATTTCGTCCAGAGTTATATGAAGACCTTGGTCAACTATTCGGTCTATCTCGACAGCATGGCCAGCCTGATCGGTTGCTTACCGGGGATCAAGGATATGTGGTATCGCCCGGAGTTGCTGATCCGCTTTATGTTCGGCAGCAATATCCCCAGCTGGTATCGCTTGGTCGGCCCGCACGCCAACCCCAAGCTGGCCCTGGAGAATCTGCGCGCCACCCCGGTGCCGTTCACCTTCAAGCGGGGTGTCCAGTTCAGCTGGATCAACTTCAAATTGTGGCTGACTAACAAGCTGGCGGGCCGCCGGCCGGCTTACAGCCTGTTCAATTAATAAGAGACCGGAGCGATGAGCGGCGCGGCAGGGTGGCGCGCGCTGCACGCTCGCGGCCCTGCTGGCGAAAACAAGGATAAATATGAGGCTTGATGTACCCCTGGTTCATATCTCGCGCGTGCCCGAGGCGGCTTTCCAGGCAATTCTTGAGCGCGCCAAGGTGCTGACACTGGCAGAGTGGACCGAAGATGAATCGCGTCAAAAATCGTTCAAATGCCATCAGGACACGCGGGCCATTCCCTTGATCTATGGCCGGAATCTGAACCAGATGACGTATTGCGATGCGTGGGAAAACGATTGGAAGGACTATCTGCTGCCCGTGCTGACCCCGATCTTGCAGGACTTTTATGGCGACGGCGAAATCGTTCGCATGTGCCTGGCGGACCTGTTGCCCTATGCGAAAGTGCTGGAGCATAAGGATGATACGGAAGAAGTATTGCTGCATACCCACCGCATTCACCTGCCCATCATCAGCAATCCCGATGTGGATTTCTTCATCGAAGAAGAGAACTTCAATCTGAAGGTGGGCAATCTGTATGAATTCTCCAACCAGCAATTCCACCGCGTGGAAAACCGCTCCGGGCTGAATCGGATCCACTTGATTTTCGATTACATGACGCGCGAGGTGCTGGACCTGTTCCGCGATAAGCACCGCGAGAACGCCCCGGTGGCGTGGCAAACCAGTTACCGTGACACGGCGTCAGGCCAAACCTACTTGGGCGAGGCGTAATATGGCAGCGCCGCTTATCGGGGTAGCAACCAATGCTTCCTGGGTTGCCACCTACGGCGCTCTGTCGCGCCACGTCAGCGTGATGACGAATGCCAATATCCAGCCCCTGGTCGACGCCGGCACCATCCCGCTGCTGATGCCCAATTTCCTGCCCCACGCCGACATCCCCGCCCTCGTTGCGCGGCTCGACGGCATTTTATTCCCAGGGGGACAGGATATCGATCCATCGCTATATGGTGAGGAGCAGAAGGTGGTGTACACCGCCGATGCCCAATCGGTCGGCGTGCCGTACGCCCGGCCGCGCATGATGGCGCCGGACCGTCAGCGCGACCTGTTTGAGCTGGCGGTGTATGCGGAAGCGAAAAAGCAGGGGAAACCGGTGATGGGCATTTGCCGCGGCTTGCAGTTGATTAATGTTGCCGAAGGCGGCAGCCTGCACCAGGAGGTTTCCGAGGTGGCCACCGTCGAGCATGAAATCGACCATAGCGGCTATAGCCACCACCATGAGATCCACATTGCCGCGGGCAGCTTCTTCCACAGCCTGTTCAAGCGCGAAGTCTGCTTCGGGCCATCCACCCATCACCAGGCTTTGAAACGTATCGGCGACAAACTGGTGGTGAGCGGGCGCGCCGTCGACGGCGTGGCGGAGTTTGTCGAATACGCCGGTCTCGAGCACTTTATCGTCGGGGTGCAGGGCGACATTGAGCGGGCCCGCCGCAACCTGCCGGAATTCGATTCCCTGTATCGCCGCTTTGCCTACGAGTGCCAGCAACGTATGAGCGGCGCCGCGCCACGGCCAATTGGCATGGCCGCATAAAACATGACTTCATAAGATGGTATTGAGGAACGCTATATGACGAAGAAAATCGGTCTGTGGTTTTATACCAATGAGAACGGTGACCGCATCAGGCAGCAGATTGCTGACCGCTTGCGTATGTCGGGACACGAAGTGTATTTTGACTTCGACATGCGCGAGTGCTATTGCCTGAATGGCGAGGTGTATACCCGCGATGGTGTCAACCTTTCCAAACTGGATCTGCTCTTCTATATGAATATGGAAGAGCGCAGCGAGCACCAGCACGATATTTTGCGCGCGCTGGAAGCGTCGGGCCTGCGCATCGTTAACAGTTTTGAGGCCTATTCCCGCGCCAACGATAAATTCATCGCCAACACGCTCTTGCGCCGGCACGGCGTGCGCGTGGCCGATTCCATGTTGATTCCAACGGATTTCTCCGAAGCGACGATGCGGGAGATTTTCAAGCAATGGGGATCGGTCGTCGTGAAGCCGCGCAACGGCGTCTGCGCGCATGGCGTGATGAAATTCGACGACTTCGAATCATTCTATGATTTCCTGCTGTTCGTCCAGCCGCATGCGCACAATCTGTATCTGGAAAAGCGTTTGCGCTTCGAGCACCGGGACATGCGGGTCGAGGTCTTCAACGGCGAGGTGGTCGGCAACGGTTTCTCGCGCGTGATGAAGCATTCGTTCAAGACCAATGTCCGCGCCGGCGGCGTGGCCACCTATATCCCGGCCGAGCAAGATGCGAAGGATACGGCCGTGGCCGCGGCAAAAGCGCTCGGCATCACGGCCACGATTGTTGACATGGTCCGCAGCCTGGATGACGGCCATCCTTACGTGCTCGAAGTGAACCAGTTCCTCGGCGTCTTTTATGGCGAATACTACCGTTCGATCGGGGAAGAGCCGCCAGCGTATTTCGCCGAACAGGACCAGAAGAAGATCGAACTCATCGTCCGTTACATCGAAACCATGGCGGAAACGGCGCGATGAGCGGCGCGCGGGTGGTGATGGTCACCGGTGCGGCGGGCAGCATCGGGCGTGCCATCTGCCAGCGTTTCTTAGCGGATGGGGCCGACGTATTGGCAATCGATATCAACGGTGCGGGCCTGGATGCCCTGGCCTCCCAATTGCAAGGCGGTGCCGCGCGGCTGACACCGCTGCTGGCCGACGTGACGGATCCGCTCCAGGTCCAGGCCCTGGTCGCGCGCGCTGTCGAACAGCATGGCGCGATCTCGGTGCTGATCAACAATGCCGGGGGCAACCGCAGCACACAGCTGTGCCATACCACCGTGGCGGATTGGCAGGCGGATGTGAATTTAAATCTCAATGCGGCGTATTACCTGACGTCTGCGCTGCTGCCGCATATGGCGGAACAAGGCGGCGCCTGCATCGTCAATATCGGCTCGGTGAATGGCATCCATATTTACGGCGATCCCGGGTATAGCGCGGCCAAGGCTGGGCTGATCAACTTTACCCAATTCGTTGCGGTCGAGTATGGCAACCAGGGCATTCGCGCCAATATCGTTTGTCCCGGCACGGTGAAAACCGCGGCCTGGAACCAGATCCTGGCCGAGCAACCCGGCTTCTATGAGAATGTGCAGCAGTTGTACGCCAATGGACAACTCTGCGTGCCGGAAGACGTCGCTGGGCCGGTGTTCTTTTTATGCAGCGCGGATGCCCGCATGATCAACGGCGCAACGCTGGTCGTCGATGGCGGCTTGACTGCTGGTGTTCCATCCATCATGAAAAAATTTTCCAAGAGTGAGCGACAACGCAATGAGCAAATCTGAGCACATCACAAAGCTGAAATTCCACGAGGTCGTGGTGCCATGCCATGAAGGCGCGATCAATACGGTGGGCATGGACAAGCCGCTCCACCGCCAGTCGGTCAAAGGCAAAAAAGAATGGGGTATCCAATTCGACCAGTTGCACAAACTGATCGTCGAAGTGGAGCTCAGCGACGGTGTCGTCGGCATTGGCGAATTCTACCGCGACCACCATTGGGAGCGAGTCAAGGGGATGGCGCATGAGCTGGTTGGCCGCGCAATAAAGGATATCTCGCTCCAGATGCTGCCGATCGGGCGCTCACGCGAATACTATGGCTTTGAATGTGCGATGTACGACACCTTCGCCAAGCACAAAGGGGTCCGGGTGGTTGACCTGATCGGTGGACCGGTGCGCGACCGGGTCAAGGTCGGCGCCTGGTCCAGCCAGCGCACGGTTGCCGACATGGGGCGCGTGGCCGCGGAATTCGCAGGCCAGGGATATGACAACATCAAGCTGAAAGCGGACCTGGACGACCCGATCGAAGAATGGTGCCTGGCAATCAAGCAGGCTGCGCCGAACATGTCGGTGATTATCGATCCGAACATGCGTTGGAAGAATACGGGCTATGTCAGGGAAAAGGCCAAACGCCTGGAAGCGATCGGTAATGTCCTGCTGCTGGAAGATCCGCTGCCGCACTGGATGTACCACGGTTTCCGCGAATTGCGCGGCTTTACCTCGATTCCCATCGTGCTGCACGTTTCGCCGCCATACACGGAGGAAGGACAGACCGTGCACGATGCGATCAACGCCATCAAGCTCGACGCGGTGGACGGCTTCAATTTCAATGCCGGCGTCGACAGTTTCAAACAGCTCGATTCCATTGCGGCGGCGGCGGGCATGAATTGCTGGCATGGTTCCGAAATCGACCTGGGGGTGCTGGAGGCGATGTTCATCCACAATGCGAGCGCGGCGAAGAGCTGCGTTTGGCCAAGCGACATCTTTGGTCGCATGCTGCGCAGCCACGACCTGTTGAAAGCGCCTTTACGCATCGATGCGCCTTTTGCCTATCTCCCGGAAGGCAATGGTCTGGGTGTCGAACTTGATTTTGATGCCATCGAGAAGTTCAAGATCTCGGAATGGTCATTGGCTGCCTGATGTGATCAAAACCAGTGAATTCGCGGCGCGGCGCCGGCGTCTGATGGAGGCGATGCCGGAACACAGCGTGGCCATTATTCGGACCAGTACCCCTGCCGAGCGGACCTTCGGTACCTATTACGCTTTCCGGCCGCGCAGCAGTTTTTACTACCTCACCGGTTTTGCGGAAAGGGATGCTTACGCGGTCTTCATCCCCGGGCGGGCGCAGGGCGAATTCCTCTTGTTCTGCCGCCCGGAAAATGCAGGCCGCGAACTATTGCAAGGGTGTTTTTCAGGGCAGCGCGCCGCGCAAAGCGTTTTCGGTGCCGATGCCGCCTTCGACGTGGCGCAGTTTGAAACGCTGCTGCCACAACTGCTGGAAGGAAAAACGAAGGTCTTGTACCAAATCGGCATCGATGATGCGGTGGTGGGCGGCGCCGTCACCCGGACCATCTCCGCCCTGCAGGATAAGGTGCGGGCGGGCGTGGTGGCGCCGATCACCTTGCATAGCCTGGACCACCTGCTGCAGGATTTGCGCTACCGCAAATCTCCTGCTGAGCTTGCGCTGATCCGCAAGGCGGTCGCTATTTCCGTGGCGGGACATTTGCGCGCCATGGCGGCGGTACGCCCGGATCTCCAGGAATATGAACTGGAAGCAGAAGTGCTGCATGAGTTCGTGCGGAATGGCGCCCAAGCCGCCTATCCCGTGGTGATTTGCGCCAGCACGGCAGCCTGCGTCATGCATCACCGCGAAGACAATCGCCACCGTATGGCCGATGGTGATCTGCTGATCGTTGATGCCGGGGCGGAGTATGCCTATTATGCGGCCGACATTACCTGCACCTATCCCGTCAACGGCGTGTTTTCCACCGAGCAGCGCGCTGTCTATGAGCTGGTGCTGGAGATACAGCGCAGCATGATCGCCCTGATTCGTCCGGGCATCGGCTTTGACGTACTGCTGGATTGCATGGAAACCCTGCTGACGCGCGGCTTGCTGACGCTGGGCTTATTGCACGGCGATTTAGACACCTTGCGGCGCGACAAAGCCTACAAAGTATTTTTCCCCCATAACATCGGCCACTGGGTCGGGATGGACGTGCATGACGAGATCAGTTATTGCTGCACGGATGGCAGCTGGCGCCATTTTGAACCGGGGACGGTGCTGACGGTGGAACCGGCGCTCTATATCAGGCCAGGGTTGGAGCAGGTTCATCCCCGCTGGTGGAACATCGGCGTGCACATCGAAGACGTGGTGCTGGTGACCGAGACCGGGCATGAAGTGCTTTCTGCGGCGCTGCCGCGCAGCGTGGAAGGAATTGAAGCCATGACCGGCTCGCAGCGTTTCAGTCGAGACCTTTTATGATGCAAATCAAAAAAACTATTCAGCCGGTACTCGTGGCGCTACCCTTGGTAGTGCTGGGGCAAGACGTGGCCGCGCAAGTGGCTCAGGGGGCAGGCAGTGCCGCGGTACTCCCAGCCGCGCCGGCAGCGCAGCCATCGGAAATGGCCGTGGTGAAGATTGAGGGCGTCCAGGACCTGGACGACCGGCGGGAATCGACCGTTGCCCGGCTGGTCGTCACCCGCGATGATATCGTCCGTTATGGCAGCAATTCCGTCACAGATGTGTTGCGCCATGTCCCCGGGATAACGATAGGCACTGCCGCCGGCGGCCAGGCGGAAATCCAGATGCGCGGCCTCGGCTCCGGTTACACCCGGATCTTGCTGAATGGGGATCCCGTGGCACCTGGCTTTTCCGTTGATTCCCTGCCGCCCAATCTTATTGAGCGCATCGAGGTCATGCGCGGCGCAACGGCCGATCTCAGTTCGCAGGCGATTGCCGGCACCATCAATATTATCTTGAAGCAGACCGTGCGTAACGCACAGCGGGAACTCAAGACCAGTGTTGCCGGCTATGCCGGCAATCCCTCGTATTTTCTCGAAGGGCAGATGTCGGACCGCCAAGGCGATTTATCCTATACGCTGGCGGGCGGCGCCAGCCGCGAAAACAGCGAGATCCTGACCTCGCTCGGGCAGATCGCGTTGTCGGAGATCAAGGCGGGCAATAGCGCGCGGGCGATCAGCAAACGGGAATCCAGCACGATTGACGCGCTGAACCTGGCGCCGCGCCTGAACTGGAAACTGCCTGGCGGAAGCTCGGTCAGTGGTGATCTCCTGTTGCTGTCGCGCTGGGTCGATGCGGGTACCGCGGAAGCGCGGAAAACGCTGTCCGGAACGCCGCCGCTGTATGCCTCGGACGACCTCACGATCAAGGCCCGGCTGACCATCCTCAAGGGCAAGCTGCAGTGGATACGCAAGCTCGAGAACGCGGCGCAGCTCGATCTTAAAGGGGGATTCAATTACAGCCGCCGCTCTTCCGACGCGCGCTTTTTCGAATTCGGCGAGAGCGGGAACGTGCTGCTGGACGAGCATACGCGTTCGCTGGCCAAGGACAAGGGCTGGAATGTCAGCGGCAAATACCGGCAGCCGTATTCCAGCAACCAGACGCTGAGCGCTGGCTGGGAAATCGACCAGGCACGGCGCGCAGAGGACCGGATTCAGCGGCAAACGGCGCCCGAGGGCTATCCTGCGCTTGACCGGGACGAAGTATTCGATGCGAAGGTATCGCAGATCTCCCTGTACGGCCAAAACGAATGGGAAGTCGATGCCAGCTGGTCGGTGTATTACGGCCTGCGCTGGGAAGGCCTGTATACCAAGAGCGAAGGCAATGTGTTTACCGGCATCAGCAAGCGCTCAAGCGTCTTCAGTCCGGTGGCGCAGACGGTATATAAATTGCCCGGCTCCGGCAAGGACCAGGTGCGCGCGGGGCTGAGCCGGAATTATAAGGCGCCCAGCGTGCGGGACTTGATGCCGCGCCGCTACGTGGCCAATGACAATACGCCCACGACGCCGGATCTGCAGGGAAATCCCGATCTGCGGCCTGAGCTGGCCTGGGGGCTGGATCTGGCGTACGAGCATTACCTCGGCGATGCGGGCATGGTCAGTGTCAGCGTATACCGCCGCGATATCGACAATGTCATCTTGCAGCGCCTATCCTATTCAGGAACGGCGTGGCTGACGAGTCCTGTCAATAGTGGCAAGGCCACGACACAGGGCTTGGTGCTGGAAGGCAAGGTCAATCTGTCGAAATACGCCCCCGGCGGACCGGACCTTGAATTGCGGGCCAATGTGGCCCGCAATTGGTCGAAGGTGGATGCGGTGCCCGGGCCGGATAACCGGCTGGAGAAACAAACGCCGGTCAGTGGCGGCATCGGTGCCGACTTCCGGCCAGCCAGCCTGCCGCTCACGATAGGCGGCAATTTTGCTTACCAAGGCGGGAGATCGGCCCGCACATCGCTCACGCAAAGCGCTTATATCGGGCCGAAACGGCAACTGGACCTGTATGCCTTGTGGAAGTTCAGCCCTAAGGTACAAGTCCGGGCGACGGCATTGAACCTGCTGCATCAAAATTCTTTGGCAAGCAGCCGTTATTTCGACGCGAACAGCTCCTTCGACCAATGGTCGTCCACTGCAACTTACCGGACATTGCGTGTCACGTTGGAGTTGAAATTGTAATTTTCCTGCTGATGCCGCAGCAAGCTTGATCCCCCATGCGATTGCATTTACAATCGTTGCAATTACAATCGTATGGGTGGGAGAAAACCCGCCCGTGACAAGAGGCATGCCATGGGTTGGGAGCGTTTTCATCTGCCGGAGCCGGTGCGGGAAGTGCGTCACGCCGCCGCAAGCTGCCTGGCGCGGCTGGACGACGATGTCCTGGATGCGCATTGCAGGAGCGCATCGCCGCATGCAGCGATGCAGGCGATAGCCAGTCGCCTGGAGCAGGGCAGTGCCTGGATTGTCCGGGCGGCCGAGCGGGACGGGAATTGGCATTCCAGCGCAGCCGGAGGCCATCGCAATATAAGCGCCTGGCCCCTGTGGTTGGGCAGTGAATGCCAGCGACGCGAGAAGCCGCTGCTCTACCTGATGCGCTCGGAATCCATTGCGGGGCTGCGCGCGGTGCTGGCGGAAACGGCAAGCCAGGGCATCTTCTGCAACGACGCGGAGGCATTCAGTTCACGCTGGCCGAAGAGCGTGCAGCCGGCCTTGCCCCTGTGGCTGTCCGCCATAGCAGACGGCACGCCATACGACCCCGCCTCTGGCGCCGAAATACTCGCCATCCTGCGTGCGGCACTGCACGCGCTCTATATAGATGGCGAACCGGGATTCGTCTATTTCTCGGCACATGCCGACGACGGCGATGCGCGCGCATTGTCGGCGAGCGACGGACAGCACGCTTTCAAGGGCATGTACCGCGTTGCACCCCTCCAGGCCTCCACGGCAAGCGTGCGCTTGCTCGGGGCGGGCAAAGCCTTGTCGCAAGTGAGGCATGCGGCCGAACTTCTGCAGCAGGATTGGGATGTGGCGAGTGAAATCTGGAGCTGCCCAAGCTATACGCGCCTGGCGCGCGATGCTTATGCTGCGGAGCGCTGGCATACACTGCACCCGCGGTCGGAGAAAAGCAGCGCGCATCTCCAGGCCTGCCTGGCCGGCAGCGCATCGCCGGTGCTGGCCGTGACCGGGTATGCGCAGAATATTGCCAGCCAGATCGGCGGCTTCGTGCCGGCGCGCTTTGTGGCACTTGGCGCCGACTCCCATCGCTGGGGCGCCGGCACGGCCAGCGCCCAATGGATTGCCGCCATGGCGCTCAAGGCGCTTGGGGATGAAGGCACCATTCCGCTATGCCGGGCGGAAGAGGCACTGAAGCGCTACCGTCTTGTATGAAACTACGGGCCGGTGGCGGCTCGAACGGCTTCGATAGTCTGGTCCAGTCCATCAGCCAGGGTTTTTTGCTCGCTGGCGCTGAACTGCTTGAGGAAGAGTTCGGCGACGGTGGATTCGTACACCTTCCACATCTTCTTGCGCAGCGCGCGCCCCTCCTTTGTGATGGCGGCATAGGCGGCCCGGCCGTCTTCAGCCGAACGGGAACGCGTCACCAGTCCTTCCTGTTCCAGCCGGTCCACCAGCCTTGTCAGGTTGTAGCGTTCGATGGCCAGCGCATCAGCCAGTTCGTGCATCCGCCTGGTGCCATCAGGTCCGCTTTCCAGACCCCACAGCGTGTCATACCAGGCGTAGCTGGGCAGGCCGGCTGCCGCCAAACGCCGCTCCACCTCCCGAATCATCGTGCGATGCGCGCGCACAAATGAGAACCAAAGATCCGGTTCCTTCGCTGTCATAAGCATTTCCTCCCACCTTGTTTCGATTACAAATGCAATTCTATCTCACACCCAAACGATTGCAAATGCTATGATTGCAAATGCAATTCATCGATCATTGCGTCTTGCATCCATGAAGCAGCCCAACAACATTGCCTTTTCTATTTTCCAGGAGATATGCCATGAGCCAGCCCCTTGTAATTCCCGACGTCGATCCGCAAGAGACACGAGAGTGGCTGGCGGCGCTGGAAGCCGTCGTCGCGGCCGAAGGCCGGCCGCGCGCCCACTATCTGATCGACCAGCTGACGGATTTTGATGTCACCCAGCACGGCGATCTGCACGGACGGGTGACGACGGCGTATGTCAACACCATTTCCCGCGAGCGCCAGCCAGCCTATCCGGGCGACCTCGGCGTGGAACAGCGCCTGAACGCCTATATCCGCTGGAACGCCATGGTCATGGTGCTGCGGGCCGGCAAGCATTCCAATGTGGGTGGGCATATCGCCACCTACCAATCCGCCGCCGTCCTGTATGACGTCGGCTTCAACCACTTCTTCCGTGGCCGCACCGACACCTTTGGCGGCGATATGGTCTACATCCAGGGCCACTCGGCGCCCGGCATCTATGGACGCGCCTACCTGGAAGGACGCATCAGCGAAGCGCAACTGGACAACTTCCGCCGCGAAGCGGGACGTGAGGGCTTGTCATCCTATCCCCATCCGCGCCTGATGCCCGACTTCTGGCAGTTCCCCACCGTGTCCATGGGGCTTGGCCCGTTGACGGCCGCCTACCAGGCGCGCTTCATGCGCTATCTGGAATACCGTGGGCTGCTGAAGCACCAGGGCCGCAAGGTCTGGGCCTTCCTGGGTGACGGCGAGATGGACCAGCCGGAATCGCTGGCGGCGATTTCGCTGGGCGGCCGCGAGCGGCTCGACAATCTGATCTTCGTCGTCAACTGCAATCTGCAGCGCCTGGATGGACCGGTGCGCGGCAACAGCAAGATCGTTCAGGAACTTGAAGGCACTTTCCGCGCCGCGGGCTGGAACGTCATCAAGGTGCTGTGGGGCAGCGGCTGGGACGATCTGCTCAAGCGCGATACCACAGGCTTGCTGCGCCAGCGCATGATGGAATGCGTGGACGGCGAATACCAGACCTTCAAGTCGCAAAACGGCGCCTACGTGCGCGAGCATTTCTTCGGCAAATATCCGCAATTGCTGGCACTCGTGGCGCATCTGTCGGACGATGAAATCTGGGCTTTGACGCGCGGCGGCCACGATCCGGAGAAAGTCTACGCGGCCTACGCGCAAGCCGTGCGCACCGAGGGCCGTCCCACGGTGGTTCTGGTCAAGACGGTCAAGGGTTTCGGCATGGGCGAGGCCGGCGAAGGCCAGAACATCAACCACCAGTTGAAGAAGATGAGCGCGGACGCGGTGCGCGCCTTCCGCGACCGCTTCGCGCTGCCGGTGTCGGACGAGCAGCTGGCGGAGATGCCCTATCTCAAGCCCGCGCCGGACAGCGAGGAGGCGCGCTACTTCGCGCAGCGCCGGGCGGACCTGGGCGGCTACATCCCGGCCCGCATCAGCAAGGTGGCGCCGCTGGCGGTGCCGCCGCTCAGCACCTTTGCCACGCAACTGAAGGACAGCGGCGAGCGCGGCGTCTCGACCACCATGTCCTTCGTGCGCATCCTGACCACGCTGCTGAAAGACCCGCAGCTGGGCAAGCTTGTGATCCCGATCGTGCCGGACGAATCGCGCACCTTCGGCATGGAAGGCCTGTTCCGCCAGATCGGCATCCATTCCTATCTTGGACAGCTCTACACGCCGCAGGATGCCGGCCAGCTCAGTTACTACAAGGAGGCCAAGGACGGCCAGATCCTGCAGGAAGGGATCAACGAGTCCGGCGCGATTTCCTCCTGGATCGCGGCCGGAACGGCCTACAGCAACCATGGCCTGGCCACGATTCCCTTCTATATCTTCTATTCCATGTTCGGCCTGCAAAGGGTGGGCGACCTGACCTGGGCGGCGGGCGATGCACGCACCCGAGGCTTCCTGCTGGGCGCCACCTCCGGCCGCACCACCCTCATGGGCGAAGGCTTGCAGCACGATGATGGCCACAGCCATGTGCTGTCCTCGGTCATCCCGAACTGCGTCTCCTACGATCCGACCTTTGCCTACGAGCTGGCGGTCATCATCCAGGACGGGCTGCGCCGCATGTATGTGGAACAGGAAGACATCTACTACTACATCACCCTGCTCAATGAAAACTACCCGAACCCCGCGCTGCAGGAAGGCACGGAAGAGGGCATTCTCAAGGGACTCTACCTGTTTAGTGGGGGTAGCGCGGCACAAGGCAAGCCCCATGTGCAGTTGATGGGTTGCGGTGCGATCCTGCGTGAAGTCATTGCGGCGGGCGAGTTGCTGAAGACGGACTTCGGTGTATCCAGCGATGTGTGGAGCGCGACCAGCTTGACCGAGCTGCGGCGCGAAGGACTGGCGGTGGAACGCTGGAATATGCTGCATCCCGAAAGCGAGCCGCGCGTTCCCTATGTGCAGCAATGCCTGCGGGATCGCGCGGGTCCGGTGGTGGTGGCGACGGACTATATGAAGATCGTTGGCGACCAGATCCGCCCCTTCGTCGAGCAGCGCCGCTTCGTCTCCCTGGGCACGGATGGTTTCGGCCGCTCCGACACGCGCGAATCGCTGCGCACGTTCTTTGAGGTGGACCGCCACTTCATCGTGCTGGCTGCCTTGAAGGCTCTGGCCGACGATGGTGCGATCCCGCGCAGCCGGGTCGCCGAGGCGATCCAGCGCTACGGCATCGACGTCGGCAAGGTCGATCCGGCCTCCGTGTAAATCGCCGCAGTCCGGGCGCGCCTTAACCCTGTATGCGGCGCGCCTGGTAAGCCTTGCCTTCCGCCGCTTTGCCGCCTTTGTTGTTCTGGATGGCGATGCGGTTATTGGCAAAGCCCATCAGCCGGCGCTGCCAGCGCCGCTCCTGCGCCAGTGCGCCGGATTCCGATTTGCTCCAGGCCCGCTGCAGCAGGAATTTGCCGGCGGCCAGGGCATCCGGCGAGCGGGTCGAGAGTTCGGCGGCCAGGGCTTCAGCCGCCGCCAGCGGGTCGTCGGCCAGGTGGGTGACGAGCTTGAGTTCCTTCGCCTCCGCGCCACTGAAAACGCGGCCGGAGAGCACCAGCTCCTTGGCCACATCGATCGGCACCAGTTCGCGCAGCAGGGCCACGCCGCCCATATCGGGAATCAGGCCCCATTTCGCTTCCATCAGCGACAGGCGCGCATCCGGCGTGGCGATGCGGATGTCGGCGCCCAGCGCGAGCTGGATGCCGCCGCCGAAGCAGTTGCCGTGGATGGCCGCGATCACGGGCACCGGCACGTCGCGCCAGCCCATGCTCCAGTCCTGGAAGTTATTGCGCCAGAAGTACCACAGCTGCGCATAGTGCAGCAGCCCGCGCATGGGCCGCGCCAGCACGCTTTTGAAATCCAGGCCGGAACAGAACGAGGGGCCTTCCCCATGCACGATGACGGCGCGCACGCCCGGCTGTTTGCGCAGGCTGCGGGCGGCCTTCACCACCGCATGCAGCATGTCGAAATCGATGGCATTGTGCTGTTCGGGCCGTGCCAGGCGCACATAGGCCAGGCCGTCGGCAAGGGTGGTGGTGACGCGCTGCTGTTTCGTCATGGTTGCAAGAAGGATATGTGGACACTGTCCACATATCCTAGCAGGGCCGGCCCTGTTCCGGCTAGCTGCGCATCAGCGAAAGGCAGTTTGACGGCGTGTTTGAATCAGAATTCTTCCCAGTCATCGCCGCCCGCCGCCGGTTTGCCGGCGGCGGTGCTGCGCGGGGCGGCAGCGGCTTTGACCGTGGCGATCTTGCGTGGCGCCGGCTTGGGCATGGCTGCCGCCACAGGGCGCGCCTGCGGCTTGGCTGCGCTGGCATGGCTGTCCGCCGCGCCGCCGTTGATCTTGAACACGCTGACCACCTGCACCAGGCCTTCGGCCTGGTCCTTCAGCGAGCCGGCGGCGGCCGCCGCCTGTTCCACCAGCGAAGCATTCTGCTGCGTCACATCGTCCATCTGCACGATGGCCTGGTTGACCTGGGAAATGCCGGTCGACTGTTCCACGCTGGCCGAGGTGATTTCACTGATGATGTCGCTTACATGCTGCACGCTCTTCACCACTTCCTGCATGATGCCGCCCGCCTCGTCCACCAGCTTGCTGCCGGTCTGGACCTTTTCCACCGAGTCGCCGATCAGGGCCTTGATCTCCTTGGCGGCGGCGGCCGAGCGCTGCGCCAGATTGCGCACCTCGGAGGCCACCACGGCAAAACCGCGTCCCTGTTCGCCGGCGCGCGCCGCTTCCACCGCGGCGTTCAGCGCCAGGATATTGGTCTGGAAGGCGATGCCGTCGATGACGCTGATGATGTCCACGATCTTGGTGGCCGAGGCATTGATGGCGCCCATGGTTTCCACCACTTGCGTGACGATGCTGCCGCCTTTCACTGCCACCTCGGTGGCCGAGACCACCAGCTGGTTGGCCTGGCGCGCATTGTCGGCATTCTGCTGCACGGTGGAAGTCAGCTCCTCCATCGAGGAGGCGGTTTCCTCCAGCGAGCTGGCCTGCTGCTCGGTGCGCGAGGACAGGTCCATATTGCCGTTGGCGATTTCCGACGAAGCCACGGCAATCGCATTCGTGCCATGGCGCACCCGCCCGACAATGCCTTCCAGGCTGCCGCTCATTTCCTTCAGCGCCTTCAGCAGCAGGCCGGTTTCGTCGCGGGTGTTGACGTGGATTTCGCGCGTCAGGTCGCCCGAGGCCACGGTCTGCGCCGCCTCCACCGCGGCATTGATCGGCTCGGTCACGCTGCGCGTGATCCACCAGGCGATGGCCAGGCCGAAGACGATGGCCGCCACGGTGATCGCCAGCATCCAGTTGCGCGCGGTGGAATACACTCTTTCCGCTTCCTGGATCGCCTCCTGATTGAGCTTGTCCTCGAAGGCGATCAACTCATTGATATCGTCCAGCCAGCGCTGCTGGACCGGCCGCACTTCCTTCATCAGGAAGGGCGTCGCCTCCTCGCTCTTGTTGGCCAGACCGAGTTCGGCCAGCTTGCGCACCAGGGGCAGGGCCGCCTGCTCGCTGGCGCGGATCTTCACGATCGCGGTTTTTTCGTGTTCGGTGGTATCGGCCAGGGTGTTGAACATGCGATTGAGTTCCGCCTCGGCCTCGCGGTATTTTTTCTCGGCCTCTTCGATGCGCGCCGCCTCCGGCTTCATCTCGTTTACATCGGTCAGCAGCACCAGGTTGCGGGTGGCTACGGAACGGTCGAGGATGGAGTCGTGCATCTTGATCAGCAGCTGGGCCTCGACATTATTGACCTTGGCGATGTCCAGCAGCTGGTCCTGGATCTGGCTCATGCGCGCCACACCCAGCAAGGCCATCGCCACCACGAGGATCAGCAGAATCACAAAGCCGCCGCCGATGCGTACGCCGATTTTCAAGTCCTTGATGCTCATGCCCGATCTCCCCAGATGTACTGAATGCCGACAGTGTTGCGCGAACGTCTGTCAACAATATCGCTGAGGTAGGGGCAGAGCAAGAAGCGCGATGTATCTGGGGTCGAATAGCAACACTTAAGTGACGCTTTGACCATATTGCCTGCAGATGGGCGTGGACACGCTCTTACTGCGCGGTTTCGAAGCCTTCCAGCACATTCACCACGTTCACACCCAGTTCGCGGATGGCGCTGCCGCCCTCGAAGACGAAGGCGGTGGGCAGGCCCAGATAGGCCAGGCGCTCGCCCACGCGCAGGAAGTCGGCGCTGAGCAGGCCCAGGCCGCCTTGTGGGTCGCCCTGGAAGGTGTTGACGCCGAGCGCCACCACCAGCGCTTCCGGCCCGTACATGGCGAGGCGCACGCAAGCGGTCTCCAGCGCCGCGAACCAGGCCTGGGCATTCGGCTGTTGCGGTGCCAGCGGCATGTTCACGTTATAGCCATAGCCGGCGCCGTCGCCGGTTTCGTCGGCGTGGCCCAGGTAGTGGGGATAGCTGGAACGCGGGTCGGCGTGCAGCGAGATGCACAGCACATCGGCGCGGTCGTAGAAGATGCTTTGCGTGCCATTGCCGTGGTGGCAGTCGAGGTCCAGCACGGCGACGCGGCGCAGGCCGTCGTCCAGCAGGTGCTGGGCCGCCAGCGCCGCATTGTTCAGGTAGCAGGAGCCGCCGCTGAAATCGGCGCCGGCATGGTGGCCCGGCGGTCGCGTCAGCGCGAAGCTGGCGCGCTCGCCCAGGCGCAGCGCATGGGCCGCGTTCACGGCGCAGTCGGCGCCGGTCTTGGCGGCGGTCCAGGTGCCGGCCGTGATGGGGGAAATCGTGTCGCGCGAATACAGGCCGAGGCGGGCGTCGAAGCCTTGCGGCTCGATATCGGCGCGGAAGCTGCGCACCGGCCAGCCGGAGGGGAAGGCATCCTTGCCGGCATTGGCCGGCGCCAGCGCCTGCCACTCGGTCCAGGCATGGCGCAGGAAGTGCAGGTAGCGCGGCTGGTGCACGCGCTCCAGCGACATCAGCGGCACGCCATGCGGGGTGACGATGCGGCCCAGGCCGCGCCGTCCCAGCTCGGCCAGCACGGCTTCGGCGCGCGCCGGCGTTTCGAGGCAGGGCGTGGCCTCACCGCGCACCAGCTCATGGCGGGCGCGGTGCTGGTCGTGCTGTTCGTTGTAAAAGGTCAGCATGCTGCTCTTCTGCCGGTCTTACTCGCAGTTGGGACAAAGATTGCTGGCGCGGTAAGCCTGCACATAATCGTCGAAGCTGCCGGTCTGGCTGCGTTCCAGCGCGGCCTGTTCCGCCAGCGATTCCGCAGCCTGCTGGCCGAAGTAGGCTTCCTCTTCGCTATTGGCGGGGTGGGCGCGGAAGTAGGCCGCATGCCGCTCGCTCTGGCGCAGGCCGAAGGCGGCAAACGAGCCGCCATTGGCGCGCAGCTCGTCCAGCACGCGCGCCGAGGGTGTGCGTGCCGGATCGTCCAGCTTGGCCGCCTGCACCGCCAGCGAGGCAGCATGCACGCCGTCGCCGCGCGCCTGGTCCAGCAGGGCCGCCACCGGGCGGATGCGTTCCAGCAGTTGCTGACCCCAGTCGCGCAGCGCCACTTCTTCGCCGTCGCGGTTCAGGGTCAGGCCGGGACGGCGGCCTTCCTTCACGGTGCGCGCGAAATTCTGCGCGTACAGGCGGCTCTGGTCCTCGGAAATGGTGGGGCTCTCTTCCAGCGCGCAGAACAGCAGGAAGGCGTCCAGGAAGCGGCCCGTTTCCAGGCTGATGCCGACCGGCTCGAAGGGGTCGACGTCCATGCAGCGCACTTCGATGTACTGCACGCCGCGCAGGCACAGCGCCTGGATCGGCCGCTCGCCGGTGCGGATCACGCGCTTGGGCCGGATGGTCGAGTAGTACTCGTTCTCGATCTGGATCACATTGGTCGACAGCTGCACCCATTCGCCATCGCGCTTGGTGCCGATGCGCTGATACGGTTCGTAAGGCTGGTTGACGGCGCGCGTCAGCGTCGCCACATAGCTGTCCAGCGAATTTTCGTGCGGGCTGAGGCCGGACTGGGCGTCGTTCTGGTAACCGAGGTCGCTCATGCGCAGGCTGGTGGCATACGGCAGGTACAGGGTATCGGCCGACAGCGTATCAAGCTTGTGCGGCTGGCCGCGCAGGAAGCCGCTGGCCAGGGCCGGCGAGGCGCCGAACAGATACATCAGGAGCCAGCTGTAGCGGCGGAAATTGCGTATCGTCGCCAGATAGGCTTCCGATTGGTAAGCCTTGGCGGTCAGCTTGCGGTCGCCGTTTTCCTCATGATTGAGCAGGGCCCACAGGTCCTCGTCCAGCGAGTAGTTGTAGTGGATGCCCGCGATGCATTGCATGGCCTTGCCATAGCGCAGGGCCAGACCGCGCCGGTACACATGTTTGAGCATGCCCAGGTTCGACTTGCCGTACCAGGCGATTTCGATCGCGTCCTCGGACGGCAGCTGGCAGGGCATGGACTGGCTCCACAGCAGCTCCTCGCCCAGCTTGCCGTAGCTGAAGCGGTGAATGGCGTCCAGCTTGTGCAGGGTCTCGGCGATGTCATGCTCGGCCGGGGTGATGAATTCGAGCAGGGTCTCGGCGTAATCGGTGGTGATCTGCGGGTGGGTCAGGGCCGAACCCAGCGCCGGCGGATGGGGCGTGTGCGCCAGATGGCCGTCCGGCTGGACGCGCAGGGTTTCGCGCTCAATGCCGCGTAGGCCTCCGCTCAGCAGCGGGCGGTGCTGGGCATCGGCCAGCAGGGCCAGGCGGCGTGTCAGAAGATTGGGCAATTGATGTTCCTTTCGAGTGCAGCAATAAAAGATTGGTGCAGAGAGTAACCGAAATCGGCCCATTCCGCCGGGCGCGGCAAAAAAGCCATTTTAGCAAAGCTGGCAAGCTGCTTGTCAGACCACAGTTCTTAATAGACGAATAAGTTTAAATTTTGCGCGCACGGACAAAGCTTTTGCGCGCGGCGAATATTTTGTGAATAGGACGAATCTCCCGATAATCGGCTCAAGTCTGTCCCGAGTATCCCTTTGTGTGTAAGGCTTCCTTTGCTGGCAAGGAGTCGTCCCATGAACCATCCCGCGCTGCCCTTTGGCCGCTTTGCCGACAGCCTGGCGGACCCGCCGCTGCGCCGCAGCGTGCTGTTCATCGATCCCACGGTGGCCGGCGCCCAGGAACTGGCAGCGGGGGCCAAGGCCGGCGTGCAGGTGGTCATGCTGGATGGCCGCCAGGATGGCGTGCGCCAGATCGCGGACGTGCTGCAAGCCTATGCGGAGCTGGATAGCATCCAGATCGTTTCCCACGGTGCCGCCGGCCAGCTGCGCCTGGGCGGCAGCACGCTCGATGGCAGCACCCTGGCCAGCTATGCCGACGCCTTGCGCGACTGGGGCGCTGCCCTGCGCAGCGGTGGCGACATTCTGCTGTATGGCTGCAATGTGGCGCAGGGCGGCGCCGGCCTGGCCTTCGTCGACGGCTTGTCGGCCGCCACCGGCGCCGATATCGCCGCCTCCACCGGCCTGACCGGGGCCGGCGCGCGCGGCGGCGACTGGCTGCTGGAATACAGCCATGGCACGATCGAAGCGCCGGCCGCCATCAGCTATGCGGCGCAGGATGCCTATGACTACACCCTGGGCCTGGTGAACGGTGGCGTCAGCGGCACCATCACCTGGGGCACGGTGCCTATCACCAGCGTGGTGGCGGGCGCGCTGACCGGCATCCTCAGCGGCCAGACCATCTCGGTACTGAACGACCTGGGCACCGGCTTCGACATCTATGCCAAAAGCTCGGGCGGCGGCGGCCTGACCATCAGCAATATCACGTCCTCGCTTGGCCTGTGGAGTTCCCATGTGCGCGCCACCGGCATCCTGACCGCGCCGGAATACCTGGAGCTCCGCGCCAATGCCGGCATCTTCGACCTGACCAGCCTGAAACTGAGCAGCGCCGACCTGGGCTGGCTGCTGTCGGGCACCTTCACCGTGCAGGCGCTGGACAGCAGTTATGCGCCAATCGGCACGCCGGCCACGCTGACCGGGGTGGCCATCAATACCTTCGGCACCCTGAACCTGGCGGGCAACAGCAATTTCCAGGCGATCGGCGGGGTGCGCATCTCGGCCAGCGTGGGGGCCCAGATCGCGGTGGACGATATCGTGGTGGTCAATCCGCGCGTGGCCGCCACCATCTCGGCCGCCGCCTACAACGCCGGCAGCGGCGTGCTGAGCGTGACGGCCGTGGGCATCAATGCCGGCGACGCCATCGATCCCAGCAAGATCACCGTGAGCGGCCAGGGCGGCAGCTATACCCTGACCTCGCCCGTGGTGAGCGCCCTCAGCAACACCCTGTTCAGCATCACGCTGAACGCGGCCGACAAGCTGGCCATCAACGGCCTGCTCAACAATAACGGCGTGCTGGCGGTGGACGGCAGCACCTTCAATCTGGCGGCGGCGCTGAACTGGGACAGCAATGCCGGCGCCGGCGTCGACCTGACGGCCAACGCCATCGTCGTCACCAATGTGCAGCTGCCGGTGATCACCTCGGCCAGCTATGACGCCACCAGCCATGTGCTGACCGTGACCGGCAACAACCTGGTGAGCGTGGTGGGCGCGGCCAATGACATCAATGTCGCCAAACTGATCCTCAGCGGCCAGGCTGGCGGCACGCGCACCCTGAGCACTTCCGGCAATGTGGAAGTGACCAGCGCCACCTCCTTCTCGGTCACCTTGAGCGGCGCCGATGTGGCGGCGGTGGCGGCCCTGATGACCAAGGACGGCGGCACCGCCGCCAGCGGCCACGCCTACACGCTGGCCGCCGGCGACGACTGGAACAGCGTGATCGGCAATGTCAGCATCGCGGTTGGCTCGGTGCCGATCACGGTCTCGAATACCAGCAATAGCGCGCCCACCATCAGCGGCGCGGCGGCCGCCAGCGGCAGTGACGGCGCCAGCCTGCTGCCGTTTGCCAACGTCACCGTGGCCGATGCCAATGGCGACAATGTCAGCCTGGTCATCAGCTATAACGGCGCCAACGGCACCCTGAGCGGGGCCGGCCTGTCCGGCAGCGCCGGCAGCTATACCCTGAGCGCCGCCAGCCCGGCGGCGCTGACCGCCTCGCTGAAAGCCCTGCAGTTCACGCCCACCGCCAACCAGGCCGCCGTGGGCGCCGTGATCAGCACCACGTTTACCCTGACGCCGACCGACAGCAAGGGCCTGGCCGGCACGCCGAACACGGGCACGGTGCTGAGCATCACCTCGGTCAACGATGCGGCGGCCATCGGTGGCGCCCAGGCCGGCCAGGGTGTGGCGGCGGGCGGCACCCTGCAGCCCTTTGGCGGCATGACGCTCAGCGATCCCGATGTGGGCGCCACCGTCATCGTCACCATCACCCTGGACAGCGCGGCCAAAGGCGTATTCACGGCGGCCTCGCTGGCCGCTTCCGGTTTCAGCAGCAGCGACGGCGGCGCCACTTATACCCATGCCGCCGCCGCACCGGCCGCCGCCCAGGCGGCGTTGCAAGCGCTGGTCTTCCAGAGCGCGGCAGGCCTGGGCGCCACCACCACCTTCACCGTCAGCGTCAACGACGGCAGCGCCGTCACCAGCAACAGCACGACCACGGTGACCGCGGCGGTGCCCAGCAGCACCACGGTGCTGACAGTGGCCTTCTCGGCCGACAGCGGCAGCAGCAATAGCGACTTGATTACCAATGTGGCGGCGCAAACCATCAGCGGCACGCTGAGCGCGGCGCTGGCCAGCGGCGAATCGGTCCAGGTTTCGCTCGACAATGGCCTCAGCTGGAGCACGGCCAGCGCCGCCGTGGGCGCCAGCACCTGGTCGCTGGCCGGCCAGACCCTGGGCGGCAGCGGTACCCTGCAGGTGAAGGTGACGAATATCGGTGGCAGCAGCACGCCGCTGACGCGCAGCTATACTCTGGACAGCACGGCGCCCGCCACCACCGGGGCCAGCGTGGCCTTATCGGCCGACAGCGGCAGCAGCAATAGCGACTTGATCACCAATGTGGCGGCGCAGACCATCAGCGGCACCTTGAGCGCGAACCTGGCGGCCGGCGAGTCGGTCCAGGTTTCGCTCGACAACGGCGCCAGCTGGAGCACGGCCAGCGCCAGTACCGGCAGCAATACCTGGTCGCTGGCGGGGCGCACGCTGAGCGGTACCAGCGGCACCCTGCAAGTGCGGGTGACGGACGCCGCCGGCAATAGTGGCGCGGCCAGCAGCAATCCCTATGTGCTCGATACCAGCGGCCCGACGGCCGCCATCAGCAGCAATGTCAGTGTGCTGAAAAGCGGCGAAAGCGCCATCATCACCATCACCTTCAGCGAGACGCCGGCCGGCTTCTCGCTGGCCGACCTGACTGCGGTGGGCGGCACCCTGTCCAACCTGAGCGCGACGGCCAACGCGCGCATCTACACTGCCGAGTTCACGCCCAACAGCGGCTTGAGCGGCTTGCTGGGCGGCGTCTCGCTGGCCAGCGGCAGTTATACCGATGTCGCCGGCAACAGCGGCGCCGGCGCCGCATCGCTGGCGATCTCCATCGTCACCCTCGGTCCCAGCCTGAGCATCAGCAGCGACGTGGCGGCGCTGAAGAGCGGTGAAACGGCCACCATCAGCTTTACCTTCAGCAGCCTGCCGCTGGGTTTTGTGCTGGGCGATGTGGCCGTCAGCGGTGGGGTGCTGGGCAATTTCGCCGTCACCGCTAACCCGCTGGTGTATACGGCCACCTTCACGCCGGCCGCCAACACCCAGGGCGGCACGGCCAGTATCAGCGTCGCCAGCGGCGCCTACAGCGACATCTTGGGCAATCTGGGCGGGGCCGGCAGCACGCCCGCCATCGCCATCGATACCAAGGCGCCCAGCGTCACCATCAGCAGCAGCGACAGCGCGCTGAGCGCGGGCGAAACGGCCACCATCAGCTTCACCTTCAGCGAGCTGCCGGTGGGCTTTACGGCGGGCGATGTGATCACCAGCGGCGGCACCCTGAGCGGCTTTGGCGCCACACTCAACCCCCTGGTCTACACCGCCGTCTTCACGCCCACCGCCGGCCAGGCCAGCGGCACGGCCAGCATCAGCATTGCCGGCGGCGCCTACGCCGATCTGGCGGGCAATGCCGGCACGGCGGGCGGCACGCCTGCCATCAGCATCGACACCCTGCCGCCAACGACGGCCATCACCGGCGTCGCCTTCTCGGCCGACACTGGCGCCAGCAGCAGCGATCTGGTTACGAACACGGCGGCGCAGAGCATTTCCGGCACCCTCGGCGCGCCGCTGGCGGCCGACGAACGGGTCGAAGTCTCGCTCGACAATGGCCTCAACTGGAGCATCGCCAGCGCTGCGGTGGGTGGCAGCAGCTGGACCCTCGCCGGCCAGACGCTGGCGGCCAGCAACACCCTGCAAGTGCGCGTCAGCGACGCCTTCGGCAACCATGGTCCGGCCTACAGCGCCGCCTATGTGCTGGATACCGTGCAGCCGGGTCTGAGTATCAGCAGCGACACCAGCAGCCTGCGCGTGGGTGAGGTGGCGAACATCACCTTCACCTTCAGCGAAGCGCCGTCCGGCTTCAGCGCGGCCGATGTGGCGGTCAGCGGCGGCACCCTGAGCGGGCTGGCGGTCAGCGCCAATCCGCTGGTGTATACCGCCGTCTTCACGCCATCCAGCGGCGTGAATGGCGGCACGGCCGGCATGTCGGTGGCCGCCGGCAGCTGGAGCGACCTGGCCGGCAATGGCGGACTGGCGGCGAGCATGCCCGCCATCAGCCTCGACACCCAGGCGCCGGCGATGACCATCAGCAGCAGCGCCTCGGCCCTGAAAGCGGGGCAGAGCGCCACGCTGACCTTTACCTTCAACCATGCGCCGGCCGGTTTCACCGCCTCCGACGTCAGCGTCAGCAACGGCACCTTGAGCGGCTTTGCCGTCACCGCCAATCCGCTGGTGTACAGCGCCGTCTTCACGCCTACCGGCAATCTGGCCAGCGGCGCGGCCAATATCAGCGTGGCGGCCGGCAGCTATGTGGACACGGCCGGCAACAGCGGCAGCGCCGCCACCGGTCCGGCCATCAGCATCGACACCCTGGCGCCAAGCCTGACCATCAGCAGCGATACCGCCACCCTGCGCGCCGGCCAGACCGCGACTATCACCTTCACCTTCAGCGAAGCGCCGTCCGGCTTCGGCGCCGCCGATGTGACGGTCAGCGGCGGCACGCTGAGCGCACCGGCCGCCACGGCCAATCCGCTGGTGTATACCGCCGTGTTCACGCCGACGGCCGGGGTGCAGGGCGTGAGCGCCGTCATCAGCGTTGCCGGCGGCACCTTTACCGATGCCGCCGGCAATAGCGGCAGCAGCGGCAGCCCGCCCAGCCTCGTCATCGACACGCTGGCGCCGCTGACCACCGGGGCCAGCGTCAGCTTCTCGGCCGATAGCGGCAGCAGCAGCAGCGACCTCATTACCAACACGGCGGCGCAAACCCTTTCCGGCACGCTCAGCGCCCTGCTGGCGAATGGCGAGAGCGTGCAGGTTTCGCTGGACAACGGCGCCACCTGGAGCACGGCCACAGCCAGCGCCGGCAGCTATAACTGGACCCTGGCGGGCCAGACCCTGAGCGGCAGCAATACCCTGATGGTGCGCGTGGCCGATGCGGCAGGCAATACCGGGCCGGCCTATGCGGCCGCCTATGTGTTCGACAGCGGTGCACCCGGTGTTGTCATCAGCAGCAGCGCCGCCGCGCTGAAAGGCGGCGAGACCGCCGTCATCACCTTCACCTTCAGCGAAGCGCCGGACGGTTTCAGCGCCGCCGGCCTGACGGTCAGTGGCGGCGTCCTGGGCACGCTGAGCGCCACCGCCAATCCGCTGGTCTACACCGCCGTGTTCACGCCCGACCCGGGACAGAATGGCACGACCGCCAGCATCGTGCTGGCGGCCGGCAGTTATACCGACGCCGCCGGCAATGCCGGCACCGGCGGCAGCGTGCCGGGCATCAGCATCGATACCCAGGCGCCCAGCACCACCGGCGCCAGCGTGCTGTTCTCCAACGACACTGGCGCCAGCGCCACCGATCTGATCACCAGCGTGGCGGCCCAGACTATTTCCGGCACTTTGAACGCCAACCTGGCCGCCGGGGAAAGCGTGGAAGTCTCGCTCGACAACGGCCTGACGTGGACGGCCGCCAGCGCCAGTGCCGGCAGCAATGCCTGGAGCCTGGCCGGCCAGACCCTGGGTGGCGCAGGCGTGCTGCAGGTGCGCGTCAGCGACGCCGCCGGCAACCACGGCACAGCCTACAGCGCCAGCTACGCTTTCGACACGGCCGCGCCCAGCTTGAGCATCACCAGCAGCAAAGCCTTCCTTACCAGCGCCGACACCGCCAAGCTGACCTTCACCTTCAGCGAAATCCCGGACGGCTTCACGCGGGGCGATATCACGGTGGCGGGCGGCACGCTGAGCGGCTTCGCGGCCAGCGCCGATCCGCGCGTGTATACCGCCATCTTCACGCCCACCGCAGGCCAGGCTTCCGGCACAGCCTCGATCACGGTGGCGGCCGGCGCCTATAGCGACCTGGCGGGCAATGGCGGACAGGCGGCGCTGACCCCCGCCGTCAGCTATGCCACGGTGGCGCCCGGCGTGGCCATCACCAGCAGCAGCGGCGCGCTGAAGGCGGGCGAAACGGCCACCATCAGCTTTACCTTCAGCGCCGCGCCGGTCGGCTTCACGGCTTCCGATATCGCCGTCAGCGGCGGCGTGCTGAGCGGACTGGCGGCGACCGCCGATCCCCTGGTCTACACCGCCGTGTTCACGCCGGCCGCCGCCCTGGCCGCCGGCAGCGGCGCGATCGGCATCGCCGCCGGCCGTTTCCAGGATAGCCTGGGCAATGCCGGCACCGCGGCCACGATGGACCCCATCATGATCGACACCCTGGCGCCGACGCTGAGCATCGGCAGCAACGCCAGCGCGCTCAAGGCCGGCGACACGGCCCTGATCACCTTCACCTTCAGCGAAGCGCCGGCCAGCTTCAGCCTGGGCGACATCAGCGTCGGCAATGGCACGCTCAGTAACCTGACGCAGAGCGCCAACCCGGCCGTATATACCGCCGTGTTCACGCCGACGGCCGGCATCGCTGCCGGCAACGCCAGCATCAGCGTGCCGGCCGGCGCCTACACCGATGCCGCCGGCAATAGCGGCCAGGCGGGCGGCTCGCCCAGCATCAGCCTGGATACGCTGCCGCCTTCCATCAGCGGCGCCAGCGTGCTGTTCTCGGCCGATACCGGCAGCAGCGCCAGCGATCTGGTCACGCGCACGGCGGCGCAAACCATCGCCGGCACGCTGAGCGGCGTGCTGGGCGCAGGCGATAGCGTGCAAGTCTCGCTGGACAACGGCCAGACCTGGCAGAGCGCCGCCGCCAATGTGGGCGGCAGCGCCTGGACGCTGGCCAACCAAACCCTTGCCGGCAGCAATACGCTGCAGGTGCGCGTCACCGATGCGGCCGGCAACCATGGCGCGGCGTATAGCAGCGCCTATGTGCTGGATACGGCTGCGCCCACGGTGGCCATCAGCAGCAACGCCGGCAGCCTGAAGGCCGGTGAAAGCGCCACCATCAGCTTCACCTTCAGCGAAGCGCCGGTGGGTTTCGGCATCGGCGACCTGATCGCCAGCGGCGGTGCGCTGAGCGGCTTTACCGCCACCGCCAATCCGCTGGTCTACACCGTGCTGCTGACGCCCACGCCGGGCTTGAGCGGCAGCGCCACGGTCACCTTGGGCAACGGCCTGTACAGCGACCTGGCCGGCAATAGCGGCAGCGGCGGCACGACGCCCGCCATCAGCGTCGATACGCTGGCGCCCACGCTGAGCATCGCCAGCAGCGCCACCAGCCTGAAAGCGGGCGAGAGCGCCACGCTGACCTTCACCTTCAGCGACGCGCCCAGCGGTTTCTCGCTGGCCGACATCGCGGCCAGCAACGGCAGCATCAGCGCGCTGGCGGCGACCGCCGATCCGCTGGTGTACACGGCCGTCTTCACGCCCGGCGCCGGCCTGGCGTCGGCCAGCGCCAGCATCACCGTGGCCGGCACCGCCTACTTCGATGCGGCCGGCAACCCGGGCAGCAATGCCAGCGCACCGGCCATCGCCATCGATACGCTGGCTCCAACGACCCAGGGCAATGCCATCAGCTTCTCGGCCGACTTCGGCGCCAGCAACAGCGATCTGCTGACCAATGCGCCGCTGCAAACCATCAGCGGCACGCTGGACGCCAATCTGGTGGCGGGCGAGCTGGTGCAAGTTTCGCTGGACAATGGCGCCAGCTGGCTGAGCGCCGCCAGCGGCGCCGGCAGCAACCAGTGGGTGCTGGCCAGCCAGCTGCTGAGCGGCAGCGGCAGCATCCAGGTGCGCGTCAGCGACGCGGCCGGCAATACCGGCCCCGCCTTCTCGGCCGGCTATGTGATCGACACCAGCGCGCCGACGATGACGGTGAGCAGCAGCGCCAGCACGCTCAAGGCCGGCGAAAGCGCCACCCTGACCTTCACCTTCAGCGAAGCGCCGACCGGCTTCACCGTGGCCGATCTGGTGGCCAGCAACGGCAGCCTGAGCGCCTTCGGCGTCACCGCCGATCCGCGCGTCTACACCGTCGTGCTGACGCCCACGGCGGGCCTGAGCGGCAGCAGCGGCGTGACGCTGGCCGCCGGCCAGTACACCGATGCCGCCGGCAATGCCGGCGGCGGTAGCGCCGCGCCCCTGATCAGCATCGATACGCTGGCGCCGGGCCTGAGCATCAGCAGCAATGCCGCCACGCTCAAGGCGGGCGAGCTGGCCACGATCACCTTCACCTTCAGCGAAGCGCCGCTGGGCTTCGCCCTGGGCGATATCACGGTCGGCGGCGGCACGCTGAGCGGCTTCGGCCAGAGCGCCAACCCGCTGGTGTACACCGCCATCTTCACGCCCGCCATGGGCCAGAGCGGCGGCAGCGGCACCGTCGCGGTGGCGGGCGCCAGCTACAGCGATGCGGCCGGCAATGCCGGCGCCGCGGCGGCCATGGCACCCATCATCGTCAATACCCAGCTGCCCGGCAGCACGAATGGCAGCGTCAGCTTCTCGGCCGACAGCGGCGCCAGCAACAGCGACCTGGTGACGAATATCGCCATGCAGACCATCAGCGGCACGCTGAGCGCGCCGCTGGCGACGGGCGAGGTGGTGGAAGTGTCCTTCGACCAGGGCGCGAACTGGGTGGCGGCGGTGGCCACGGTGGGCGCGCCGGGCTGGGCGCTGGCGCCGCGCGTGCTGTCCGGCAGCGGCAGCCTGCAGGTGCGCGTCAGCGACGCCTCGGGCAACCATGGCGCCGTCTCCAGCGCCGCCTATGTGCTGGATACCGGGCTGCCCACCATGAGCATGAGCAGCAGCGCCAGCGCGCTGCGCGCCGGCGAAACGGCGACCCTGACCTTTACCTTCAGCGAGGCGCCGCAAGGTTTCACCATCGGCGACCTGACGGTCAGCGGCGGCAGCTTGAGCGGCTTTGCCGTCACCGCCAACCCGCTGGTGTACAGCGCCGTGTTTACGCCCACGCCGGGCGGCAACGGCCCGGCCGGCATCAGCCTGGCGGCGGGCCTGTACAGCGACCTGGCGGGCAATCTGGGCGGGGCCGTGGCGGGACCGGCGCTCAGCATCGACACCCTGGCGCCGACCCTGAGCATCACCAGCAGCGCCGGCGCCCTGCATGCGGGCCAGACCGCGTTGCTGACCTTCACCTTCAGCGAAGCGCCGGCCGGCTTTGCCGAGAGCGATATCAGCGTCAGCGGCGGCAGCTTGAGCGGCTTTGCCGTCACCGCCAATCCGGCCGTCTACACGGCCTTGTTTACGCCCACGCCGCATACGGCCAGCGCCACGGCCAGCATCAGCGTGGCGGGCGGCTTGTACAGCGATATCGCGGGCAATGCCGGCGCCGCCGCCGGCGGCCCGTCGATCAGCATCGACACCCTGCCACCGGTGGCGGCGGCCGGCAGCGTCGTCTTCTCCAACGACAGCGGCGTCAGCGCCACCGATCTGATCACCAACAGCGCCGCCCAGGACTTGAGCGGCACGCTGAATGCGCCGCTGGCGGCCGGTGACAGCGTGGAGGTCTCGCTCAACGATGGCGTCAGCTGGCAAAGCGCCGCCACCAGCGGCGTGGGCGCCACCAGCTGGACCCTGGCCGGCCAGACCTTGAGCGGCAGCGGCAATTTGCGCGTGCGCGTGGCCGATACGGCCGGCAACCACAGCGCGGAACTGATCCTGCCCTACGTCGTCGACAATACGCCCACCACGGTCGCCATCACCAGCAATGTCGCCACGGCCAATGGCGTGACACCGGCCGTCATCAGCTTCACCTTCAGCGAGGTGCCCAGCAGCTTCGGCATCGACGATATCGTGGTCAGCGGCGGCACCTTGAGCAATCTGACGGCCAGCGCCAATCCGCGCGTGTATACGGCCCAGTTCACGCCCACGGCCGGCGTGCCGAACGGCACGGCCAGCATTACCCTGTCCGGTGCCTATACCGATGCGGCGGGCAACGCCGGCAGCAGCGGCGCCTTGCCGGCGCTGGCGATCGATACCGTGGCCCCGGCCGCGCAGGCGGGCGGCGTGGCCTTCAACTCGGACAGCGGCAGCAGTGGCAGCGACCTGATCACCAACAATCCGCTGCAAAGCCTGAGCGGTACCCTGAGCGCGGCGCCGGCCGCCGGCGAGGTGGTGGAAGTTTCCCTCAACAATGGGCAGAGCTGGACAGCGGCCCTGGTCAGCGGCAGCAGCTGGAGCCTGCCCAACCAGACCCTGAGCGGCAGCAATGTGCTGCAAGTGCGGGTGCGCGATGCGGCCGGCAATGCCAGCACGGCCTATGCCGCCAGCTATACCATCGACACCACGGCGCCCACGGTAAGCATCGGCGGCAATGCCTCGGTACCCCAGGGTGGTTCGGTGATGCTGACGCTGACCCTGAGCGAAGCGGGCGTGTTGACCATCGACGACCTGCTGGCGACGGGTGGCAGCTTGTCCAGCTTCAGCGGCAGCGGTACCCACTATAGCGTGGTGTTCACGCCGCAGGCGGGCGGCGGCAGCGCGTCGCTGCAGGTGGTCGGCAGCGCCTTCAGCGACGCGGCCGGCAATGTCAGCGTGGCCAGCGCGCCGTTTACGCTGTCGGTGCTCACGCCCACTCCCGGCACGCCCAGCACGGTGGATGGCGTCACGGTGCTGACAACCACCGGCAGCGATCCGCGCACCGGTGTCCAGACCATGACCATGCAGGTGCCGGTGATCACGGCCGCGCGGGCGGAAGATCCGCGGACGCCGCACGCGGTGCTGGCCGACATTCCGCTCGGCATTGGCGTGAACGCGGCCGGCATCAGCGCCAGCCTGATCGCCAGCCTGCCCGTCGGTATCGGCCTGGAAGCCAGCGGTCCCACGGTACTGCTGACCATGGCCCAGGCCGGCATCGACCTGATTGGCCGGGTCGATGAGGGCACCATGCTGGATCCGGTGTCGCGCGCGGCGATGGTAGAACAGGCCCGTCTTTTCCTCGATGGCCTGCCGCCAGGCGCCTGGCTGGCCGACCGCACGCTGACGCTGAGCGCCAGCCAGACGCCTGAGCAGCCCATCCTGATCACCGGCAACCCGGCAGTTTCGGCAGCGCCCGGCAGCGGTGCGCCCACGGACGGCAGCGCCACCGCTCTGGTGATCGATACGCATGCCTTGAGCAGGGATAGCCTGATTCAGCTGGAGCGCGTCGATTTCGCTGCCTTGATAGGCGCCGCCAATGTGCGCGGTGGCAGCGGCAAGAACTTCATCATCGGCGACGAGGCGGCGCAAAGCATTGTGCTCAGCAGCGGAAACGAGAACGACACCTTGTATGGCAATGGCGGCAACGATGTGCTGGCCACCGCGGCCGGCAATGATTACCTGAATGGCGGCAGCGGCGACGACCGCCTGGCCGGCGGCGCCGGCAACGACCGGCTGGAAGGCGGCAGCGGCAGCGATTCGCTGCAGGGCGGGCGCAGCGATGTGGGTGAATGGCAGTTCTATGTCACGGCCCAGGGCACCGTGCTGGCCAAGCATCAGATGGCCCTGAGCAGCAGCACGGCCAGCGAAACACTCACGGCGGCCGAGCTGAATGGCAGTGAGGCCCTGCTGCAGTTCACCTCCGCCAGCGCGGCGCGGCTGCAGGAATTGTCACTGCTGTATCACGCCGCCTTCCATCGCGCGCCGGACCTGGCGGGCTTGAACTTCTGGGCCGCCAGCGGTTTGACCGGCGAGCGGCTGGCGGTCGCCATGCTGCTGGCCGAGGAGGGCCGGGATGGCATCGTCAAACTGGACAGCGCGGCCTATGTGCAACAGCTGTACCGCAACGCGCTGGACCGCGCGCCCAGCAGCGTGGAGCTGGCGGACTGGCTCCAGTACTTCGACCGCGTGCCGTTCAAGCAGGCGCAGGGCCAGATACTGAGCGGGATCGCGCAACTGGCCGAGCACAAGGGAGCCTGGCTCAGTGCCGACGGCTTTGCCCTGGGCGGCATCGTGCACCAGCGGGAACAGGGCTGGATCGCCAATTCCGGCAATGACCGGCTGGACGGCGGCGCCGGCAGCGACTGGCTGGTGGGCGGCGATGGCAGCGATACCGTGGTCTACGGCGGCGCCAGCAGCCAGTACCATCTGGACCTCGGCCGCGACGGTTCGGTACTGCTGGGCGATACGGCCGGCGTGCAGGACGGTTTGCGCCAGATCGAGCTGGGCGAGTTTGCCGGCCGTACCGTCGACCTGGGCTTTACCCAGGCCAGGGCGCAGGTCCTGCAAGAGGTCGGCATGCTCTATCACCTGATCCTGGGCCGCGCTGGCGATGTGGATGGCTTCCGCTTCTGGGTCGCCAGCGGCATGGCCGATGGCATGCTGGCGAACGGCTTTATTCAGTCGCCGGAATTCGCCAGCCGTTTCGGCCAGCTGGACGATGCCGCCTTCGTGCGCCAGCTGTACCTGAACTTGCAGCAAGACCCGGCTGCGGCCTCGGCGCAACAATGGCAGGCTTATCTGGCCGTCCATGGCCGGGCCGAAACCGTGGCCGCCATGGCCGAGGATGCCGCCCTGGTGGGCAGCCAGTACGGGGCGGGCGGCCTGAGCCTGGTCGGTGCGCTGTGAGCGGGCCTGGGCCCGGATCTGGCTTGCATCATAATTGTTAATATGAAAATCTTTTTGTGCGCGCGATAGAGGCGGCGCATAATCGGAATACGCCTACCGATTACCGCCATGAGTGCCGTCATTGACCATCACTTCAGCCGCCTGGAGCCGCCGCGCATCCTGATCGTGGACGACTCGCCGCCGCAACAGCGCGCCCTGGCCGAGCTGTTGCGGCGCCAGCGCTACCGCGTCAGCGCCGTCGGCGATGGCCACCAAGGCTATCAGTATGCGCTGGCGCGCCCGCCCGACCTGATCCTGCTCGATGTCTGCATGCCGGTGATGGATGGCCTGGCCGCCTGCCGCCTGCTGAAAGCCGATAGCGCCACCCGCCATATTCCCATCATCTTTCTTTCCGCGCACGACGATCCCGACGAACGCGTGGCTGGCCTGATGGCCGGCGCGGTGGACTATGTGCGCAAGCCCTATAGCGCGGAGGAAGTGGCCCTGCGCGTGCGCATCCACCTGGAGCTGGCACGCGGCCGCGCGCGGGCGCCGCGCGAGACGGTGCGCCACGATCCGGAGCAGGTGCTGGTGGATGCCGTGCGCCAGCTGCTGAGCACCCATCTCGATGCCCTGCTGACCCTGGCCGATATCGCTGATGCTGTGGGCACCCATGAAAAACGCCTGAGCCAGGTGTTTCGCCAGCGTACCGGCATGACGGTTTTCGGCTGCCTGGCGCAGCAGCGCATGGAGCGCGCCTGTGAGCTGCTGGCCGGCACCACGCTCGACATCCAGGATATCGCCCTGCAAGTAGGTTATAACAGCGCCGCCAATTTCGCCACCGCCTTCCGCGCGCATATGGCGCTGACGCCGCGCGCCTACCGCCAGAGCATGCACCGGCAGGGAGCGGCGCAATGAGAGAGGGAACGGACAGCGTTCCTGCCGCGCCGGCGCTGGAAGCCCAGGTGCGCAGTGCCATGCTGGTCGCCCTGGCACACGATCTGCGCGCGCCCTGGGCCCGCCTGCAGCAGGCCGCCCTGCTGGCGGGGGAGGCGGGCCAGGCGCTGGCCGCCAGCGCGGAGCAGCAGCTGGCGCTGCTGGAGGATTTGCAGGACTTTGTGCGTTGGGAGCTGCAAGCGCCGGAAACGGTGGCTGCACCCGCGTATCTGCATGGTTTGCTGCAGGAAGTGGCTGCGCTGGGTGCGCGCCTGGCGCACCAGCAGGCGGCGGCCTTCCAGTGCGATCTGGGCGCGCTGCCGCCGGTGGCGGTGATCGACCGCGAGGCCGTGCCGCGGCTGCTGGGCAAGCTGCTGCGCCATGCTGCCGCCGTCAGCCCGGGCGGCAGCGTGCGGCTGGCGCTGGCCTGGCAGCAGGAGGCGGACGGCGCCTGGCTGCATTGCAGCGTGTCTGGCAGTGGTGTGTCCGGCGGCTGCCTGGAGCATCCCCTGCGCGGCCGGACCCAGGCTCCGGCTGCGGCGGCACTGGCCTTGGGCAGCGCCATCCAGCTGGCGCAGGCGCTGCGCAGTCCTTTGCGGGCGCAGGCCGCGCCCTGGCCCGGCCACGCCATCGCGCTGGCCTGTCCGCCGGCGGCGGAGAGCGAGGTGCTGCTGCCGGTGCCGCCGGACCTGGCCTTGGCCGCGGCTGGCCGCCGCATCGTCGTGCTGGAACCGCTGGCCGCCATGCGCGACTATTTGACCGAGCTGCTGCTGGGCGCCGGCTGCGACGTGCTGGCCGCGCATGATATGGAAGACGCCCTGCAGCTGGCCGGGCAGCTGGGCCGGGACGAGGCGCTGCTGTGCGCCGACCAGGTCTCCGGCATCGACGCCAGCCTGCTGCGGCAAAGGCTGCGCGCACGCCATGGCGCGGCGGCGCCGGCCCTGCTGCTGCATGCGGCGCAAACGCCGCGGGAAGAATACGATGCGCTGCTGTACAAGCCGGCCAGCGCCGGCGCCCTGCTGGCCGCGCTGGCTCGCCTGGCGCAGCGCGCTTAAGCCAGGCGGCCGCCCGTCACGCGCTCGATGCCGGCCAGATCCTGCCAGCTCTGTACCTCCAGGTAGCCCGCTGCGGCCAGCAGGGCGCGCACGGCGGCGGCCTGGTCGTAGCCATGCTCCATCAGCAGCCAGCCCTGGCCGAGCAGATGGCGCGGCGCGCCGGCAATGAGGGTGCGCAGGGCCGACAAGCCATCGGCATGGTCGGTCAGCGCGCCCACCGGCTCGAAGCGCAGATCGCCCTCGGACAGATGGCGGTCACCGCTGGCGATATAGGGGGGATTGGAGACGATCAGCTCGAAGCGCTCGCTGTCCTCCAGCGCCGCATACCAGCTGCTGTGCAGGAAGCGCACCGCAGCCTGGTTGGCTGCCGCATTGCGCTGCGCCACGGCCAGCGCCTCAGGGCTGACATCGAGGGCGCTGACGGCGGCATCGGGCCGGCTATGCGCCAGCGCGACGGCGATGGCGCCGCTGCCCGTGCCCATATCCAGCACCCGGCCGCGCGGCGGCAGGCGCTCCAGCGCCAGTTCCACCAGCAGCTCGGTTTCCGGGCGCGGAATCAGCACCGCCCCGCTCACCTCGAACGCCAGGCCATAGAATTCGCGCTGGCCGATGATATAGGCCACCGGCTCGCCGCGCAGGCGGCGCTCGATCAGGTCCGACAGGCGCGCCGCCTCGGCCGCGGTCAGCGTGCGCTCCGACTGCGTAATCAGGCCGACCCGGTTCAAGCCCAGCGCATGGCAGACGAGGATGCGGTTATCCACCGCATCCAGGCGTGTTTGCTGCTGCAGCGAAGCGACCGTCGCACCGGCCTGCACATGCTGGCTCATGCGCGGCGGCGCAGCAGCGTCCACAGCGACACCAGCGCGAAGATGCCGAACCACACCACGGCCCACTGCGGAATCGACAGGCCGAAGAAGCCCTCGGTGGCGTTCTCGCACAGGCCATCGGCCTGGAACACCCACGGCAGGAAGGTCGCGGTCGGGATTTTATTGAGGAAGGTTTCCATCGGGTCGATGCCGCAGGACAGGCCGGGATGGGCCAGCACATACAAATGCTTGGCGCCCACGCCGATCCCGCCCAGCGCCGCCAGCAAGCCCAGGCCCGCGCCCAGCTTCGGCTTTTGGGCAAAGGCGCCGATCAGCGCCGTCAGGCCGATGGCGATAAACAGATAGCGCTGGATCACGCACAGCGGACAGGGCAGCAAATCCATCACATGCTGCAGATACATTGCCACCGCGATCATGCCGAAGCTGGCCGCGGCCACCGAAAACAAGACAGAGCGAGAAGTCATCGTGAAAAGAAAGAAATTAAGATCCGCGCCATTCTCCCACAAACCCCGCACCCCCGGCCTTATACCGCCCTTAACCCGCCTTTGCGCCCAATCAAACAATGTCCGACCCTGGTGTCAGGCACCAGGGTCGGACATTGTTTGCGGCAGATCAAACGCGGAGGGCTTAGTCGCCGAGGGCGGCGAGCTGCTCGGCCTGGTGTTCGGCGGACAGGGCGCCCGTGAGTTCGTTCAGCTCGCCATCCATGATCATATCGAGCTTGTACAGCGTGAGGTTGATGCGGTGGTCGGTCATGCGCCCTTGCGGGTAGTTGTAGGTGCGGATGCGCTCGCTGCGGTCGCCCGAGCCGATCAGGCTCTTGCGCGTGGCCGCTTCCTTCGACTGCTGCTCGCGCAGTTGCACGTCCTTGATGCGCGCCGCCAGCACCTTCATGGCCGAAGCCTTGTTCTTGTGCTGCGAGCGGTCGTCCTGGCATTCGACCACGATGCCGGTCGGCAGGTGGGTGATGCGCACGGCTGAATCGGTCTTGTTGATGTGCTGGCCGCCCGCGCCCGAGGCGCGGTAGGTGTCGATGCGCAAGTCGGCTGGATTGATGTGCACGTCTTCGACTTCGTCCGCTTCCGGCATCACGGCCACGGTGCAGGCCGAGGTGTGGATGCGGCCCTGGGTTTCGGTGGCCGGCACGCGCTGCACGCGGTGGCCGCCCGATTCGAACTTGAGCCTGGAATACACGCCGTGGCCGATCAGGCGCGCGATCACTTCGCGGTAGCCGCCCAGGTCGCTTTCCGAGGCGCTGACGATTTCCACCTGCCAGCGGTTGCGCTCGGCGAAGCGGGTGTACATGCGCAAGAGGTCGCCGGCGAACAAGGCCGACTCGTCGCCGCCGGTGCCGGCGCGGATTTCGAGGAAGATATTGCGCTCGTCATTCGCATCCTTGGGCAGCAGCATTTTCTGCAGCGCCAGTTCCAGCTCGGCCATGCGCGCCTTGGCCGCATCGATCTCGTCCTGGGCGAAGTCCTTCATTTCGGGATCGGCCAGCATCTCCTGGGCGGCGGCGATGTCGGTCTGGGCCTGCTGGTAGTTCTTGTACAGCTCCACCAGGGGGCCGAGTTCGGCATGCTCGCGCGTCATCTTGCGGTAGCTGTCCATATTCGCCGTGGCGCCTTCGGCCATCAGCAATTCGTCGAGTTCGACGAGACGGTTGGCGAGTTGGTCCAGCTTGGCCAGCATTGATGGTTTCATGGCAGTCGATTCGGTGAGGGGCGCGCGGCGCGCGGGAAAAACGGCAAGGCCGCCGCAGGACAGGCGGCCGCAGGACAGGCGGGCGCTAACGGCGGCCGCGGAACAGCTGGGGCAGCAGGGTGGCCAGCTGGGCGCGCTCGTCGCCCTGGGCACGGTGCAGGGCCTGTTGCGGGCCGTGCATGAATTTGGCGGTCAAGCCCTTGGACAGGGCTTCCAGCACGGCTTCCACATCCTCGCCCTTGGCCAGCATCTTGCGCGCGCGTTCCAGTTCCAGCTGGCGGATCGCTTCGCCGCTTTCCTGCAGGCCCTGGATCACCGGCACCACGGCGCGGTCGTCGATCCAGTGCATGAACGATTGCACGCGGGTTTCGATGATGGCTTCGGCCTGGGCCACGGCGGCCTGGCGGTTTTCCAGGCCGGTCTGCACCACCTTGCCCAGATCGTCCACCGTGTACAGGAAGACGTCGTTGAGGCGGCCCACTTCCGCTTCGATATCGCGCGGCACGGCCAGGTCGACCATGAACATGGGCTTGTGGCGGCGCGCCTTGATGGCGCGTTCCACCAGACCCAGACCGATCAGGGGCAGCGAGGACGCGGTGCAGGAAATGACGATATCGTACTGGTGCAGCTGGTTCTGCAGGTCGGCCAGGCGCATGGCGCGGCCGTTGAAGCGGTGCGCCAGCAGCTCGCCGCGCTCCATGGTGCGGTTGGCGATGGTGATCGACTTCGGATTCTGCGCCGCGAAGTGGGTGGCGCACAGTTCGATCATTTCGCCGGCGCCGATGAACAGCACATTCTGCTCGGCGATCTTGTCGAAGATGCGCTGCGACAGGCGCACGGCGGCGGCCGCCATCGAGACGCTGTGGGCGCCGATTTCGGTGGTGCTGCGCACTTCCTTGGCGACCGAGAAGCTGCGCTGGAACAGCTGGTGCAGATAGGTGCCGAGGCCGCCCGCCTCGTCGGCGGTGCGGATGGCGTCCTTGATCTGGCCCAGGATCTGGGTTTCGCCCAGCACCATCGAATCCAGGCCGGAGGCGACGCGGAAGGTGTGGCGCACCGCATCGTGCTGGGGCAGCAGATACAGGTGGGGCCGCAGTTCGGCGTAGTTGAGCTTGTGGAAATCGGCGAGGAAATGGGCGCCCGCGTCGAGGCCGTTGTCGGCGCCGCTGGCCGCGTACAGCTCGGTGCGGTTGCAGGTGGACAGGATGGCCGCCTCGTCGCTGAAACGGTTGTCCAGGCGCTGGAACCAGTTGCGCGCCGCCGTCACCGCCGTACCCAGCTGCTCAGGCGCGAACGCCAGCCGTTCGCGCAGGGCGACAGGCGCAGTGGTATGGTTGAGGCCGACGGCAAGAACTTGCATTTCTGGAATTTTGGCAGGCGTTGGCCGACATTATACCGTGATGTTCCTCCCGGTACATTTTCTTGCCCAGACTGTGGCGGGCCTGCTAAGCGCCAAGTTTCTCCAGCCGGTAGCCGTAACTGTAGACCGGCACCAGGCGGAAACCGTTCTCCGGCTTGAGCTGCAGCTTGTTGCGCACGCGCGAGACATGGGTATCCATGGTGCGTGAAGGGACATCGGTTTCGCGTATCCACACGGTCTCATGGATGTAAGCGCGCGACAGCGGGCGGCCGATATTGCGGAAAAACAGCAGGGCCAGCGAGAATTCCTTGTGCGTCACATCGAGCACCAGGCCGTCGCGCAGCAGGCGGCCGGGGCGGGTTTCAAACACATATTGACCGAATTGCAGCTGTTCCGCCCCGTTCTGGGCCGGATAGGCGCGGCGCAGCATGGCTTGCGCGCGCGTCACCAGTTCGCTGCGCCGCAGCGGCTTGACCAGGTAATCATTGGCGCCGGCGGCCAGGCCGGCCACGATATCGTCCTCGCCCGAGGTGGTGGTCATGAAGATGACGGGTGCCGGCTCCGGCAGGCGCTCGCGGGCGCGGCGCAGCAGCTCGGCGGCATTGATGTCCTCGATTTGCCAGTCGAGGATCAGCATATCGTAATTCTCGCGGCGCAGCTGGTTCAGCGCATCCTTGCCGGACTGGAAGCCATGGCAGACATGGCCGGCCGAGCTGAGCACCTGGCAGATCAAGTCCGTCTGATTGCGTTCTTTATCGAGTACAACGATTCTCATAGAAGACAGGCTTGTTAAACAATGGTTACAGGAATAATAACAGGGATTTACAATTCACATCTTCACGAACTGTAACGTTCCATTAAGAAATTCCATCCTGAGGCGGTGCGGACCCGTCTGGCGATAACACGGTACACTGGAAAAACACGCGAATCAATGAAATTTTACAAAAATTGCAATATTGCATAGGAGCGCTGCCGCATGCCTGACTGGACCCTGATGCCCGCCTCGGAGCGCGATATTGAGGAAGTGAAAGCCCGCTGCCGGCGCATCGTCAAGCGCCGCGCCGCCGTCTCGGCCGGGATTGCCGCCGTGCCGCTGCCGGGCGTGGATCTGGCGGCCGACCTGGGCCTGTTTGCCGCCGTGATCGACGACATCAACCACGAATTCGGCCTGACCCCGGCCCAGATCGAGCGTCTGCAGCCGAAATTCCGCCTGATCGCGTATGAAGCCGCGCTCAGCGTCGGCGGCATGCTGATTGGAAAATTGATCACCAAGGAGCTGGTGCTGCAGCTCTTGCGGCGCAGCGGCGCCAAGCTGCTGGCCAAGCAAGCCACGCGGATCGTCCCGATCGCCGGCCAGATCGCCTCCGCCGCGATCGGCTTTATGGCCTTCCGCCAGATCGGCAACCAGCACATCGACGCCTGCGCCAAAGTCGCCGCCGAGCTGCTCGCCGCCCGCTAAGCCTTTGATCTGCATCAAACAATGTCCCACCCTGGTGTCAGGCACCAGAGTCGGACATTGTTTGATTTAACGCAAAGAATGTCCTACCCCGGTGCCTGACACCAGGGTGGACATTTGTTGAGGAAGATCAAACGGAGGTCAAGCGTCGGGGAGGACGACGTTGACGTCGAGGACTTCGAGGTTGCCTTGGCGGTCGAGCGAGATCTTGATGTCGTCGGCGTTGACCTTGGTGTACTTGGAGATGACTTCGATCAGCTCTTTGTGCAGGGCGGGCAGGAAGTCGGGCCCGCTACGGCCGTTGCGTTCGCGGGCGATGATGATTTGCAGCCGTTCCTTGGCCGCATTGGCCGATTTCGGCTTGCTGGGAAATAAAAAGGAAAGCAGGGCCATTTACTTTGCTCCAAAAATACGCTGCAGGAGACCTGGCTTTTCGTAGTTGGTATAGCGCAGCGGCGTTTCGTGGCCGAGGAAGCGCGAGATCACGTCTTCGTACGCGTTCGCGACGTCGGTGCCCTTGAAGTGGATGGCGGGATTGCCTTGGTTCGAGGCGTGCAGCACTTGCTCCGATTCGGGAATGATGCCGATCAGGGGAATGCGCAGGATCTCTTGCACGTCGGTGAAGGACAGCATTTCGCCCGCTTCCACGCGTTTCGGCGCGTAGCGGGTGATCAGCAAGTGCTCTTTCACCGGTTCGCCGCCGGACTGGGCGCGGCGCGATTTGGCCTGGATGATGCCGAGAATGCGGTCGGAGTCGCGCACCGACGAGACTTCGGGATTGGTCACGATCAGCGCTTCGTCGGCGAAGGTCAGCGCCATCAGGGCGCCATGCTCGATGCCGGCCGGCGAGTCGCAGATGATGTACTCGAAGCCCATATTGATCAGCTCGTGCAGCACCTCTTCCACGCCCTCTTCGGTCAGCGCGTCCTTGTCGCGCGTCTGCGAGGCGGGCAGGATGAACAGGTGGTCGCAGTGCTTGTCCTTGATCAGGGCCTGGTTCAGCGAGGCTTCTTTATTGACGACATTGATCAGGTCGTACACCACGCGGCGTTCGCAGCCCATGATCAAGTCCAGATTGCGCAGGCCAACGTCAAAGTCGATGACCACGGTCTTGTGTCCGCGCAGGGCCAGGCCGCTGGCGAAGCTGGCGCTGGAAGTCGTTTTGCCGACACCGCCCTTGCCGGACGTCACAACAATAATTCTTGCCACAAATAATCCTTTTTTGAGTGCCGTGCTTTATGCGCGGGTTGCGGAATTGACAGATTGTATATCCAGTCGGTCGCCGACGAGCCTGATTTGTGTGGGCTGTCGCGCGTGGGCCGCAGGGAAACCGTCTTCAAAGGTGCTATACACACCGGCGATCGACAGCAGTTCGGGCGCCATCGAGAGCGCGAAGATGCGGGCGTCGGTTTTGCCGGACGCCCCGGCCAGCGCGCGGCCGTTGAGGGTGTTGTAGACGTGGATGCTGCCGTCGGCGATCAGTTCCGCGCCGTTGTTGACCACGGCCATGACGATCAGGTCGCCGCCGCGTGCGTAAATGCGCTGGCCGGCGCGCACCGGGGTGTCGATGATCATGGTGCCGCCGGCGCCCACGGCCGGAGCTTGGGCTGGGGCGGTGGCGGTGGCCGGCGCGGCCGGTGCCGCCTTGGCCGGAGCGGGCGCGGGTGGCGCCGGCTCGTCACGCTTGCCGCTGTCGAGCGAGAGGCCGTGGGCCTGGATTTCTTCCACCATGTCCGGCGTGGCGTTGCGCACGGCCACCGGATTCAGGCGGTATTTCCTGAGCAGGGCGATGGTGCTGGCCCAGTCGATGCGCTCGCAGCCGGGCGCCAGGGAACCGACGTCGATCACGGCCAGGTCGCCTTCGAAGAAGTCCGGCACGCCGCCGGTCATTTCGTTCAGTGCGGCGTCGAGCGCGATGCGATCCGAGGTGTAGAGGATGGCGGAAACGGCGACGACGGTGGAAATCTTGATTTCGATGGGCTTCTGGAAGGACATAAACGATCGTAAAAGTGGGGCTGGCCCGGCCCCAGCATTCTACTGTGGAAAATCAAGAAAGGGGAGTGGCTTTGCTTGAATCAAAGCGCGCTCCCCCTAGCATCCATGCGTGTTACAGCCGTTTTTATGCCGCCGTGGCCTGTGTCTCGGCCCGCAGCTGGCGCGCCGCGCTGACCATATTGGCCAGGGCCAGATTGGTTTCGTCCCAGCCGCGCGTCTTCAGGCCGCAGTCCGGGTTGACCCATAGATTGGACGGCGGGATGACGGCGCTGGCCTTGCGCAGCAGGGCCGTCATCTCGGCGGCCGAGGGCACGCGCGGCGAGTGGATGTCATACACGCCGGGACCGATCTCGTTCGGGTAGCGGAACTGGCCGAAGCCGGCCAGCAGCTCCATATCCGAGCGGCTGGTCTCGATGGTGATGACGTCGGCGTCCATGGCGGCGATCTGCGGCAGGATGTCATTGAACTCGGCGTAGCACATATGGGTGTGGATCTGGGTTTCGTCGCGCGCCACGCTGGCGCTCAGGCGGAAAGCTTTCGTCGCCCAGTCCAGATAGGCGTGCCACTGGCTGCGGCGCAGCGGCAAGCCTTCGCGCACGGCCGGTTCGTCGATCTGGATCACGGCGATGCCGGCCTGTTCCAGGTCGGCCACCTCGTCGCGGATGGCGAGGGCGATCTGCAGCGCGGTGCGCTCGCGCGGCTGGTCGTCGCGCACGAAGGACCATTGCAGGATGGTGACGGGACCGGTCAGCATGCCTTTCACGGGCTTTTTCGTCAGGCTTTGCGCGTGCACGGTCCAGGCTACGGTCATGGCGGCGGGGCGGGCCACATCGCCATAGATCACGGGCGGCTTGACGCAGCGCGAGCCATAGGACTGCACCCAGCCGTTCTGGGTGAAGGCGAAGCCGTCGAGCTGCTCGCCGAAGTATTCGACCATATCGTTGCGTTCGGCCTCGCCGTGCACCAGCACGTCCAGGCCGAGGATTTCCTGGCGCTCGATGGCGTAGGCGATTTCCTCGCGCATCGCGGCCTCGTAGGCGGCGGCCGTCAGCTCGCCGCGCTTGAAGGCGGCGCGCGCAGCGCGGATGGCCGGGGTTTGCGGGAAGGAGCCGATGGTTGTCGTCGGGAAGGCGGGCAGGCGCAGGCGTTCGCGCTGCACTTGCTGGCGCTGGGCGAACGGCGCGGCGCGGCGGTCGGCTTGCGGATCGGCGGCCACGGCCTCCAGGCGCGCGGCGACGGCGGCATTGTGGACGCGGGCGCTGGCGCGGCGGGCAGCGATGCGGGCGCGGGCATCGGCCAGCGCCGCTGCGGTCGTCTCGGCGTCGGCCGCAGCGGCGGACTGGCCGGCACCGGCATGGTCTGCGCTCCCCGGCGCCACCGCCGCTTTCAGCACGGCCAGTTCCCCGAGTTTTTCGGCGGCGAAGGCGAGCCAGCTTTTCAGTTCCGGATCGAGCCGGGTTTCGGCGTCGAGGCTGAACGGCACGTGCAGCAGGGAGCAGGAGGTGGACAGCCACAGCTTGCCGCCGCGCTTGGCCAGCACGGGCGCCAGACGGGCCAGGGCCGCATCCAGATCGCTGCGCCAGATATTGCGGCCGTCGAGGATGCCGACCGACAGCACCTTGTGCGCCGGCAGCCAGTCGGCCACATTGATCAGCTCATGCGCGGCGCGCACGCCATCCACATGCAGGCCGGCGACCGGCAGGCGGCAGGCCAGGCTCAGGTTCTCTTCGAGCGGGGCGAAATAGGTGGCCAGCAGCAGCTGGGCGCCGGCCTGGTTGAGCTGCCAGTAAGCCTGTTCAAAGGCATTGCGCCAGGCGGAGGGCAGGTCCAGGCCGAGAATCGGCTCGTCGATCTGGACCCAGGCCACGCCCTGCTCCTTCAGGCGGCTGAGCAGCGCGCCATACACCGGCAGCAGGCGCTCCAGCAGGTCGAGGCGGGAGAAGCCCTCGGCCGCCGCGCGCTCCTTGCCCAGATACAGGAAGCTCAAGGGGCCGAGCAGTACGGCCTTGACCGGATGGCCCAGGGCTTGCGCTTCCGCCACTTCGCCCAGCAGACGCTCGCCGGCCAGGGCAAAGGCGGTCTGTTCCGAGAATTCCGGCACCAGGTAGTGGTAGTTGGTGTCGAACCACTTGGTCATTTTCAGCGCGTGTCCAGCATGAGCGGCATGGCCGCAGCCGGGAGCGTGGCCGCAGGCGGCGTCGGTACGGCCGCCGCGCGCCATCGTGAAGTAGCGCGCCAGCGCCGAATCATGCGCGCCGAAGCCGAAGCGGGCTGGTTCGCAGCCGAACAGCTGGATATGGTTGGCGACGTGGTCGTAGTAGGCGAAATCGCCGACGGTGACGAAATCGAGGCCGGCGGCGCGCTGCTGCGCCCAGTGGCGGGCGCGCAGTTCGCGGCCGACCGCTTCCAGTTCGCTTTCGCCCGCTTCGCCGCGCCAGTGGCGTTCCAGCGCGAATTTCAGCTCGCGCGCGGCGCCGATGCGCGGAAAGCCGGGGATATGGGTCTGAATTGCATTCATGAAATTGTCATCCGCATTAAATATTGGTGATGTAGAGTGTGCGACAATTCTTCCCATAATAAAAACGAAAGATTTTGCGTCTTAACTTGAAAGATTTTCATACAAAACCATGCTGGAAATCCGCCATCTCCGCACCCTGTCCGCGCTGCGCTCGGCCGGCAGTCTGGTGCGCGCTGCACAATTGCTGAATCTGACGCAATCGGCCCTGTCGCATCAGATCAAGCTGCTGGAAGACCGCTACGGCGGTCCCCTGTTCGAGCGCAAGACCGTGCCCATCGGGTTCACCGCCACCGGCGCGCGCCTGCTGCGCCTGGCCGACACCCTGTTGCCGGAAATCGAGCAAGCCGAACGCGATGTGGCCCGCCTGTCCCAGGGCGACCAGGGCCAGTTGCGCGTGGCGCTCGAATGCCATACCTGCTTCGATTGGCTGATGCCGGTCATGGACGAATTCCGCCAGCGCTGGCCGGAAGTGGAAATCGACCTGGTCTCGGGCTTCCACAGCGAACCTTGCGACCTGCTGCGCGCCGGCAATGCCGACCTGGTGATTGGCTCTAACTACGCCAGCGAGTTCGCCACCTTCCCGCTGTTCCGTTTTGAAATCCTGACGGTGATGGCGCTGAAGCATAAATTGCAGGCCAAGCGCCGCCTGCAAGCGGCCGACTTTGAAGGCGAAACCCTGATCACCTATCCGGTGCCGGAGTCGCGCATCGACCTGATCCGCGAAGTGCTGAAGCCGGCCGGCATCCATTACCAGCGCCGCACGGCCGAGCTGACGGTGGCCGTGCTGCAATTGGTGGCGAGCCGCCGCGGCGTGGCCGCGCTGCCGAATTGGGCCATCAAAAACTATGTGGATTACGACTATGTGAGCGCGCGCCCGGTCGGCGACCAGGGTTTGTGGAGCGATCTGTTCGTGTCGGTGCCGGACGCTTTGCGGCAGAAAGCCTTCGTGCTCGACTTTGTGAATGTGATACGGGAACAGTGCGCGCGCACGCTGGACGGTATCGAATTATTGTCGTAACGATAATTGTCTTTTTGTGCACAATTGCAGCAAACTTGATTTATATCAAACGTTCTTTTTCCCTCAACAATTAGCATTTCTGCTCTACGTCAATGCACACCCCAGATTTCCAGTAAGAGACTACTGGAATAGGCCCACGCTGTTCGTTAGAATGAAACCAACGATATTGCTTGACCAACCTCGCTGAAAAACTTTCAGCACACTGGAGAAACAAATGGATGATGTAGTTATCGTAGCCGCGGGCCGTACCGCGGTCGGCAAATTTGGCGGCAGCCTGGCCAAGATTTCGGCGGCCGAACTGGGCGCCCACGTCATCAAGGGCCTGTTGACGCAAACCGGCATCGACCCCAACCTGATCAGCGAAGCCATCCTGGGCCAGGTGCTGACCGCCGCCGTGGGCCAGAACCCGGCGCGCCAGGCCGTGATCAAGGCCGGCCTGCCCTCCGCCATTCCGGCTTACACCATCAACAAGGTGTGCGGCAGCGGCCTGAAAGCCACCCATCTGGCGGCGCAAGCCATCAAATGCGGCGATGCCAATATCATCATCGCCGGCGGCCAGGAAAACATGAGCGCCGCGCCGCATGCGCTGAACGGTTCGCGCGACGGCTTCCGCATGGGCGACGCCAAGATGGTCGACACCATGATCGTCGATGGCTTGTGGGATGTGTACAACCAGTACCATATGGGCGTGACGGCCGAGAACGTGGCGAAGAAATACGAGATTTCGCGCGCCGAGCAGGACGAGTTCGCGCTGGCCTCGCAGCAAAAGGCCGAAGCCGCGCAGAAAGCCGGCAAGTTCAAGGATGAGATCCTGCCGCTGGAAATCGTGCAGAAGAAGGGCAGCATCGTCTTCGACAGCGACGAATACATCAAGGCCGGCTCTACGCTGGACGCGTTGTCGTCGCTGCGTCCGGCGTTCTCGAAAGAGGGCAGCGTGACCGCCGGTAACGCTTCCGGCATCAACGACGGCGCTGCTGCCGTGATCATGATGTCGGCCACCCAGGCCAAGCAGCTCGGCCTGAAACCGCTGGCGCGCATCAAGTCCTACGCCTCGTCCGGCCTGGATCCGGCCGTGATGGGCCTGGGGCCGGTGTCGGCTTCCAAACTGTGCCTGCAGAAAGCCGGCTGGACGCCGCAGGAGCTGGACCTGATGGAGATCAATGAGGCCTTCGCAGCGCAGGCGATCGCCGTCAACCGCGAAATGGGCTGGGACACCAGCAAGATCAACGTGAATGGCGGCGCCATCGCCATCGGCCACCCGATCGGCGCTTCGGGCGCGCGCATCCTGGTGACGCTGCTGCACGAAATGGCGCGCCGCGACGCCAAGAAAGGCCTGGCTTCGCTGTGCATCGGCGGCGGCATGGGCGTGGCGCTGGCGCTGGAACGCGATTAAGCAGTATTTTTTGAACGTAAAACACAGGGGATAACATATGGCACGAGTTGCATTAGTAACAGGCGGCATGGGTGGTCTCGGCGAAGCGGTATGCATCAAACTGGCAGCCCTGGGCTACAAGGTAGTAACCACGTATTCCCCATCGAACAAGACGCATGAATCTTGGCTGGCGACGATGCGCGACCAGGGCTATGACTTCAAGGCCTATCCCTGCGACGTGGCCGATTACGATTCGGCCCAGACCTGTGTCGCGGCGGTCGAGCGCGATATCGGTCCGGTCGATGTGCTGGTGAATAACGCAGGCATCACCCGCGACATGACGTTCAAGAAGATGGACAAAACCAATTGGGACGCGGTGATGGGCACCAATCTGGATTCCGTCTTCAATATGACCAAGCCGGTAGCGGACGGCATGGTGGAGCGCGGCTGGGGACGCATCATCAATATCTCCTCCGTGAACGGCCAGAAAGGCGCTTTCGGCCAGACCAACTACTCGGCCGCCAAGGCCGGCGTACACGGTTTCACCAAGGCGCTGGCGCTGGAAGTGGCGCGCAAGGGCGTGACCGTGAACACCATCTCGCCGGGCTATATCGGCACCAAGATGGTGATGGAGATCCCGCAGGAAGTGCTGGAATCGAAAATCCTGCCGCAGATCCCGATGTCGCGCCTGGGCAAGCCGGAAGAAGTGGCCGGCCTGGTCGCCTACCTGGCTTCGGAAGAAGCGGCCTTCGTGACCGGCGCGAATATCGCCATCAACGGCGGCCAGCATATGTACTAAGCGGCGGCCTGCCCACGAAAAACAGCCAGCTTGCGAGCTGGCTGTTTTGTTTTAGTCAGTACTGCGGCGGGCGTGCCGGCGCCGCTCGGCATAGGGAAGCAGGGCTTCAACCGAGTTTTGACTGCGCCACATCGATGCGCGCAACCAGCATTCGCCGGCATTGCGCCGTATCCAGATATCGCGCCAGGCATTGCGCACAGTGCCGGTGACGAGCAGGGTCCATTCGCGCGGCGAAACGGGTTCGTAGTTGTACATCAGCCGGTCGCCCTCGACTTTGGCGTAGTAGTAATCGCCGCGATAGTGCATGCGCAGTTCGGTACTGTCAGGCAGAAACAAGCTCTTCCATTGATATCCGCGGCCGCTGGCTTTGCCGCGTTCGGCTGCGAGCCAGGTGCGGATGGCTTGGGTTGCCACTTCGCCGGGCTGGCGCTTGTCGAAGGTGTGGAACAGATGCGTGGATAACTTGAAGTAGATGGTGGGTGGTATATCTACGGTAAAGGCCTCGCCTTTCATGGTTTTGCCTCGTTTTTGCTCGTGGAGATACCACGTTGGAGTGGGTTCTTCCTCTGAGAGTTCCCGGAAGTCAGTTACAAAAACGAGGATAAACGAGACATTGCCCGGTTAAACGAGGCATGCGCGGGTAGGGGAGAACCCCGACGCTGTATGCTCAGCGGAGGGTTTTGACGAATTTGCCGACGATATGGCTGGCCGGCACAAAGCCCCAGTAGCGGCTGTCGTTGCTGTAGTCGCGGTTATCGCCCAGCATGTAGTAGTGGCCGGGCGGGATTTCGCAGCGGATTTCGCTTTCGCTGTAATGGCAATGTTCGCGGAAGGGGAAGTTGTCGGCCTCTTTCTGTAGTTGTGGCTTGTCGGGATTTTCGAGGGTGGCGAAGTCCGTGCCATCGAGGCGGTTGTGCTGGCGCTGCAAGGCGCCCACCATGCCGTCGGACTGGTATTCGCCATCCGGTCCCAGCTGGCTGTTTTGGCCGTTAATGAAGAGCTGTTTATTGCGATAGACGATGCGGTCGCCGGGCAGGCCGGCCACGCGCATGGTATAGATCGGCCGTTGTATGCCGACCGGCGATTCAAACAGCAGAATGTCGCCGCGCCGGATCGGGGCGGTGATGGCCTGGCTGCCGAAGCGCATGCCATACCAGCTGTAATGGCCATAGCCGAATTTTTGCGCCAGGATGCGGGAACCAGGCTGGAAGGTGGGTTCCATGGCGCGCGAGGCGACCGGAAAGGGCTGGTAGAGAAAGATGCGGCAGCCGGCAAACACGATGATGGCCAGCGCGCAAAGGCCGGGCAGGCCGGGCCAGCGGGCATACCAGGGACGGACGCCTTGCGGCGCCTGCTTGGCGGCCGAAAAAGCCCAGAGTGCGGCGCCCAAAGCCAGGAGGAATGGCAGTTGCGTGTTGAGCCGGTCGTAGGGCAGCTCGAGCAAGCGCAAGGACAGCGCCAGCTCCAGCGACAAGGCCAGCACGCCCATCAATAGCGCCGCAGCCCAGCGGCCCGCGTACAGCAAGCCCAAAGGTGGGGCAAAGATGCTTAAGGCAAACGCCAATATTGGCCTGGATATTTCCCGCATAGCCCGCTCTTTCTGAAGTTGCCAATATTGTAAATTAATATAATTTCCATTTGGAAATTATTTTTTGCACATCGCGCCCAAAGGGTTTGGCGGCGCCATCCGCGGCCCTTAAATTTTTCTAATGCGGCCGGTGAAAAAGCGTCGCTGGCCTTTGCGGCCGGGCTTGTGTACATTCTGTGCAACATTCACCAGACCGGACCCGCCCCATGCTGCCAGTGCTTCGCAAAACCCTGTTCGCCACCGCCGCCACCCTGCTGTGCCTGAGCGCCAGCGCCGCGCCGGTCGGCAATCTGAACAAATTCGCCCAGAAGGACAGCAAGCTGGAACTGGCGACGGACAAGGGCGTGGCGCTGCGCGTGGAGCTGCTGCGCCCGGATGTGTTCCGCATCCTGGCCGGCCCGCAGGGCAAGTTCAGCGGCGCGGGCGACAAGGCCGCGCCCATCGTGCTGAAGACCGATTACGCCGCCGTGGCCTTCCGCCACAGCGAGCTGCCTGACCATCACCTGATCCAGACCGAGGCGCTGGCCCTGCGCATCTACAAGAAGCCGCTGCGCTTCGAGCTGTACAAGGCCGATAACCAGACCCTGGTCTGGCGCGAGATGCAGCCGCTGGAACTGTCGGCCGACAGCAGCTTCCAGACCCTGTCCACCACGGCGAACGAGCACTTCTTCGGCGGCGGCCAGCAGAACGGCGCCTACAGCTTCAAGGGTAAGGAGCTGCCGATCTCGTATTCGGGCGGCTGGGAGGAGGGCGACCGTCCCAGCCCGGCGCCCTTCTATATGACCAGCGGCGGCTACGGCGTGCTGCGCAACACCTGGGCCAATGGCAGTTACGATTTCCGCTCGAATGAGTTCATCACCGCAGGCCACCGCGAGAACCGCTTCGACGCCTATTACTTCGCGGGCGGCTCGATCCACAAGGTGCTGGATGCCTACACCGAGCTGACCGGCCGCGCCGCCCTGCTGCCGCGCTGGGCCTACGAGTACGGCGACGCCGACTGCTACAACGACAAGGACAATGTGAAGAAGCCCGGCACCACGCCGCCCGGCTGGAGCGATGGTCCGACCGGCACTACGCCCGATGTGGTGCTGTCGGTGGCCGCCAAATACCGCGAACACGATATGCCGGGCGGCTGGATTCTGCCCAACGACGGTTATGGCTGCGGCTACACCGATCTGCCGAAAGTGGTGGAAGGCTTGAAGCAGTACGGCTTCCGCACCGGCCTGTGGACCGAGAACGGCGTTGACAAGATCAAGTGGGAAGTCGGCACGGCCGGCAGCCGCGCGCAGAAGCTGGACGTGGCCTGGACCGGCCAGGGCTACCAGTTTGCGCTTGATGCGAACAAGGCGGCGGCCGACGGCATCCTGTCCAATTCCGATGCGCGCCCCTTCATCTGGACCGTGATGGGCTGGGCCGGCATGCAGCGCTACGCCGTGACCTGGACCGGCGACCAGTCGGGCAGCTGGGACTATATCCGCTGGCATATTCCGACCCTGATCGGTTCCGGCCTGTCGGGCCAGGCTTACGCCACGGGCGATGTGGACGGCATCTTCGGCGGCAGCCCGGAAACCTATACGCGCGACCTGCAATGGAAGGCCTTCACGCCGGTGCTGATGGGGATGTCCGGCTGGGCCAAAAATGAACGCAAGCATCCGTGGTGGTTCGACGAGCCTTACCGCAGCATCAACCGCGACTACCTGAAGCTGAAAATGCGCCTGACGCCGTATATGTACACCTATTCGCGCGAAGCCGAGCAGACCGGCGCGCCCATCGTGCGTGGCCTGATGTGGGACCATCCGGCCGATCCGCATGCCAACGATGAAGCGTACAAATACCAGTTCCTGCTGGGCCGCGATTTCCTCGTGGCGCCGGTCTACCGCAGCCAGGCGGCCAGCAAGGGCTGGCGCAAGAATATCTATCTGCCGCAGGGGCAGTGGGTCGATTACTGGGATGGCCGCGTGATTGAAGCGGGAGCATCCGGCAAAGTGATCGATTATCCGGTCACGCTGGACAAGCTGCCGGTGCTGGTGCGCGCCGGCGCCATCATCCCGATGTACCCATCCGCCCTGTACGACGGCCAGGTGCCGAAGGATGTGCTGACCCTGGATATCTATCCGCATGGCCAGTCCGCCTTCACCATGTACGAGGATGACGGCAACACGCGCCAGTACAAGGACGGCGCTTTCAGCAGCCAGCAGTTCACGGTGCAGGCGCCGCAGGACCGCGCCGGCGATATCAGCGTGGAGGTCGGCGCGGTGCAGGGCAAGTATGCGGGACAGGAAGAGCAGCGCGTCTACCGCCTGCAAGTGCATACCCGCGTCAAGCCGCAAGCGCTGGCGCTGGGCGGCAAGGCACTGAAGGAATACGCCACGCTGGGCGACTTCGAAAAGGGCGGCGCGGGCTGGTTCTATGACGCGCAAGCCAAATACGGCACGGTGCACGCCAAATCGGAGAAGACCAGCGTGCGCGCGGCCTACCGCTTCGACCTGGCCATCGCCAGCGATGCCGTGCTGGCGCAGACGCCGGCCTTCGGCGCCGCGCCCGACCTGGGTAACGCGGTGGCGGCCGACAGCATCCTGGTGCTGAACCGTCCGGCCGAAGAACCGGGCCACAAGCTGGAAAACGCTTTCGACGACAAGCCCGACACCTGGTTCCGCACCATCCGCGACCAGTCGCAGAAGACCGGCGCGCACGAATTCACGCTGGCGCTGGGCGAACGGCGCATGATCAACGGCTTCGAAATCTCGCCGCGCAACGACAAGCATTGGCAGAGCGGACAGGTGCGCGACTTCGAGATTTATCTGGGCGACCGCAATGGCGAATGGGGCCAGCCGGTCTTCACCGGCCGCCTGAAAATGGTGGAGGGCAAGCAGAAGGTCGAATTCCCGGCCAAGGCGGGCAGCTTGTTCCGCTTCCGCGTGCTGAGCACCCAGGAGCAGGGCCAGGACGAGAGCACCAACGATCCGATGGTCACCGCCACCAATGGCAACGGCAAGCAGGCCAAGGCCTTCAACGCCTTCCTGCCGCCGCAGGTGAACCCGATCACCATTTCCGAATTCCGTGTGCTGGAAGCGCCCGCGCCGAACCGCGCCAAGCAGCAGCTGGCGCTGTCGGAAGCGAAGCCGGACCTCAGCCGCAATCTGAGCAAGCCGCGCCTGCTGCAGATGAATGGCCTGAAATTCAGCAAGGGCTTGCCGGTGGCGGCGCAAAGCCAGGTCGATTACCGCCTGAGCGGCGACTGGCAGCTGTTCCGCGCCGACGTCGGTATCGACGACAGCTGCCGCCAGGCGGGTGGCCTGCAATTCCAGGTGCACGGCGACGGCAAATTGCTGTTCGATAGCGGCTTGATCGCGGCGCCGGCCGTGGTCAAACCGGAGCTGGACATCCGTGGTGTCTCGCTTCTGAGTCTGCGCACCCTGGGCGCGCACGGTAAGGACGCGGCCAAAGTGTGCGCCAACTGGGCCAATGCTACAGTCATTGGTTTCGAGGGCGACAAGGCAGGCAAATAATGAAGAAAACTTCGGCATACCGATCGCTGTACGCCTATCCATGGGACGTGGCGGAAGAGGGCGTGCCCGCCTTCATCGCCAAGACGCTGGAGCGCGGCCTGAATGGCGTGACGCTGGCGGCCAGCTATCACGCCGGCAAATTCCTGCGCCCGAATGCGCGCAGCGGCGGCCGCGTCGTCTTCCCGGAAGATGGCGTGGTCTATTTCGATCCCGATCACCAGCGCTATGGTGAACTGCGCGCCCAGCCGCATTCCGATCCGGCCCTGCGCCGGCTTTTCGCCGAGCTGGCCGACGATGGCCGCCTGAACGTGCATGCGTGGACGGTGCTGCTGCATAACAGCCGCCTGGGCGCGGCCTATCCACAGTACACGGCGCGCAATGCCTTTGGCGACAGCTATGTCTACAGCCTGTGTCCAGCACAGCCGGCGGTATTCGAATACGCCGTGGCGCTCGCATGCGACGCCGCCAGACAGGGCGTGCGCAGCGTGGTGCTGGAAACCCCGGGCTGGCTGCCCTATGCCCACGGCTACCACCACGAATTTGCCCAGCTGCGCAGCAATGTCTGGCTAGACACCATGCTCGGCCTGTGCTTCTGCGACGCCTGCGTCAAAGCCGCAGGTGATGCCGGCATCGACGGCGCCGGCCTGCGCCAGCGCATCGCCGGCCGCATCGACGCCTACCTGAAAGCTCCGGTCGACGCCATCGAAGCGCAAGCCGCCGCCTGGCTCGCCGCCGACCTGCTGGACGACCAGGAGCTGGCCGCCTACATCCGCCAGCGCCAGGCAGTGGTGACTGAAGTGGTAAGCACCATCCGCGCCGGACTGCCAGCGGGCGTGCAACTGGCCGTGATCCCGACCGTGCAGCGCCCCACTGCCCAAAGCTGGATCGAAGGCAGCGACCTGCGCGCCCTGGCGGCAGCAGCCGACTGGCTCGAAGTCCCCTTCTACGAAGCCGACGCCGCCCGCGTCATCGCCGACGCCCACGACACCCTGCGCCGCCTGCCCACTACGGGCGAGTCCGTGTCCACCTTGGGGTCTGACCCCAAATCGGACATGGGCTCAGCCGTGAAAGTGCGGGCGATTTTGCGGCCGGGGGCGCCGGACCTGGGCGATGGGGCGCAATTGCCGCAGGCGCTGGCGGGACTGGCGGCGCTGGGCATCCGCGATTTCGCGTTTTATAACCATGGCTTGCTGCGCAGTGAACGTCTGGATGCGCTGGGCGCGGCCCTTCACCATTTCGATCGGAGCGCATCATGAGCCGCGTAGTCCTTATCACCGGCGCCTGTGGCGGTATCGGGCGCGTCCTGTGCGAACGTTTTGCGGCGCAGGGCGACCATGTGCTGGCGCTGGACCGCGACGCGCAGCAGCTGGCCGAGCTGGCGGCGTCCATCGCCAATTGCACGCCGCTGCAGGCCGATATCACCGACGCGGCCGCCACCAAGGCTGCCGTGCATGCGGCGGTGGCCCGGCACGGCGCGGTCGATGTGCTGGTGGCGAATGCGGGTGCCGCCGCCTGCTCCACGCTGGCGGCGACCACGCCGGAATCCTGGCATGCGGATATCAACTTGAACCTGCACGGTACCTATAACACGGTGGAGGCGGTGCGTCCGGCGATGCTGGAGCGCGGCCAGGGCTGCATCGTGCTGATCGGCTCCGTCAACGGCCTGACGGCGCTGGGCCATCCTGCTTACAGCGCGGCCAAGGCGGCGCTGGTGAGCTATACCAAGGCGCTGGCGCTGGAAAGCGGCCGGCGCGGCGTGCGCGCGAACATCGTCTGTCCCGGCACGGTGAAAACCCAGGCCTGGCAGGCGCGCGTGGACAAGGATCCGCAAATCCTGGAGAAGCTGAAGAAGTGGTACCCTCTGGGCGACTTCGCCACGCCGGACGATATCGCCGATGCGGCGCTGTTCCTGTCCTCCTCAGCCGCGCGCGTGATCACCGGCGTGGTGCTGCCGGTCGATGGTGGCCTGATGGCGGGCAACCGCGTGATGGCGCAGGAACTCACGCTGGAAGATTTTTAAGGCATCCATCACATGGCAACCGTTCAGCTCCAGGGTATTTTCAAGCGCTACGGCGATAACCAGGTGGTGCATGGCGTCGACCTGCGCATCGCGCACGGCGAGTTCATTGTGCTGGTCGGTCCCAGCGGCTGCGGCAAAACCACGCTGATGCGCATGGTGGCGGGACTTGAAGATATCAGCGGCGGCACCTTGCTGATCGACGGCAAGCGCGCCAATGAGCTGCCGCCGCAGCAGCGCAATATCGGCATGGTGTTCCAGAGTTACGCCTTGTATCCGCATCTGTCGGTGTACGAAAACATCGCTTTCGGCCCGCGCCTGCGCAAGGAGCCGGAATCGAGCTTCCGCCCGCGCATCGAAGCGGCGGCGCGCATGCTGAATCTGACGCCGTATCTGGAGCGCCTGCCGCGCGCCCTGTCCGGCGGCCAGCGGCAGCGCGTGGCCATGGGCCGCGCCATCGTGCGCGAGCCGGCGCTGTTCCTGTTCGACGAACCGCTGTCGAACCTGGATGCCAAGCTGCGCGTGCAGATGCGCACCGAGATCAAGGCTCTGCACCAGCGCCTGAAAAACACCATCATCTACGTCACCCACGACCAGATCGAGGCCATGACCATGGCCGACCGCATCGTGGTGATGAATGCGGGCCGTATCGAGCAGGTGGGCGCGCCGCTGGAGCTGTACGATCGTCCTGCCAATCTTTTCGTGGCGGGATTTATCGGCTCGCCCGGCATGAATTTCATCGAAGGTGAAATCCAGCGTGAGACATACGGCGCAAGCCTGGTCTGCGCCGACGGCACGCGCATCCATGTGCAGGCAGCGGGCATCGAACATGGCAGCCGCGTCACGCTTGGCATCCGTCCCGAGCACATTGTCGCCGGACAGGGCGAGGTGCGCGTGAGCGTGGAGGTGGTCGAGCCGACCGGCGCCGAAACCCATCTGTATGCGAAGCTGGGCGGCCAGCCGCTGTGCGTGGCCGCCGCCGGACGGCTGGCCGTGCAGCCGGGCGATGCGCTCTCGCTGCTGTTGCCGGAAACGCGTCTACACTATTTCGACAGCGCCACCGGGGCGCGACTCAACCAGGATCATCCCCATGAACAAGCTGCCTGACGGCGGGCTGGCGCTCGCTTCCCTTGAAGAGCAATTGCTGCAACCGGGCGTGAAGGGCTTGCCCATCACGGAACCACTGCGCCAGGGCGCCATCGGCGTACAGCGCTGGAATGTGCTGGCGGGCGATACCAGCTTCCCCGTGGCTGTGCTGAAGCAGTCGGCCCTGCAGCACAATCTGGACTGGATGCAGCGCTTCTGCCAGCGCTACGGTGCGGTGCTGGCGCCGCATGGCAAGACCACCATGAGCCCCCAGCTGTTCGGCGCCCAACTGGGCAATGGCGCCTGGGGCATCACGCTGGCCACCATCAGCCAGGTGCAGATCGCTTACCGCTTCGGCGTGCGCCGCGTGCTGCTGGCCAATGAGCTGGTGGCGCCGGCCGATATCCGCGCCGTGCTGCATCTGATGAAGGAAGACGCGGGCTTCGAGTTCTTCGCCCTGGTCGATTCGGCCGAAGGCGTGGCCCGCCTGTCGCAGGCGGTGCAGCACAGCGGTTTGCAGCGCCCCTTGCCGCTGCTGGTGGAGCTGGGCATCGCCGGCAAGCGCGCCGGCTGCCGCAGCGCGCAACAGGTGCTGGAGCTGGCGCGTGCCGTGGCGCAGGCGCCGGGGCTGGAGCTGGCCGGCATCGAAGGCTATGAAGGCCTGCTGGTCAGCCATGACCGCGCGGCCGATGTGGAGGCGGTATCCGCCTTCGTCGCACAGATCGTGGAGATCGTGCGCCAGGCCGACAAGGAAGGCCTGTTCGGCGGAACGCAGATTCTGCTTTCCGCCGGCGGCTCTGCCTATTTCGACCTGGTGGCGCGCGGTTTCTCGCGCATCGATGGCCTGTCGCGTCCCGTGCTGCCGGTGCTGCGCAGCGGCTGCTACCTGACCAATGACCATGGCTTTTACCACGGCCTGACGCAGGAGCTGGGCGAGCGCGAAGGCGCGGTGCTGAAGGACGGCCTGCTGCCCGCGCTGGAAGTATGGAGCGTGGTGCTGTCGCGTCCCGAGCCGACGTTGGCGATTCTATCCATGGGCAAGCGCGATGCTTCCTACGATATCGACCTGCCATTGCCCCTGCTGGCCCACCGTCCCGGCGACGCCAAGCCGCAGGCTTTGCCCGAAGGCGCGCGCATCGAGAAGATGAACGACCAGCATGCCTATCTGCGCCTGCCGGAAGGCCATGCGCTATGCGAATCGCTGCAGGTGGGCGATCTGGTCGGCTGCGGCATTTCCCACCCCTGTACCACTTTCGATAAATGGACGCTGCTGCTGGCAGTGGACGATGACTACACCGTGCACCATGCCATCAACACCTTCTTCTGATCTGCTGATCCGCAACGCCGAGGTCTACGACGGCAGCGGCAGTCCAGCCTACCTCGCCGACGTGGCGCTGCGCGCAGGCCGCATCGCCGCCATCGCCGCCGCCGGATCGCTGCAAGCGCCGCCCGGCGCGCGCCTGATCGATGCGCAAGGTCTGGCCCTGGCTCCCGGCTTCATCGACGTCCACACTCATGACGACCGGCAGGTACTGGATTCCCCAGCCATGCTGCCCAAACTGACCCAGGGTGTCACCACCGTCATCACCGGCAATTGCGGCATCAGCCTCGCGCCGTGGCAGGCCACGATGGCGCCGCCTGCACCGCTGTCGCTGATCGGCACCCAGCCCGATTACCGCTATGCCAGCGTGGCGGAGTATGCCAGCGCGGTGCAGGATGCGCGGCCCGCCGTCAATGTCGGCATGCTGGTTGGCCACTCGACCTTGCGCGTGAACGCCATGCGCGACACCGAGGCGCCCGCCACGGCGCAGGAGATCGACGCCATGCGCGCCCTGCTCGATGAAGGCATACGTGCCGGCGCGCTCGGCTTCAGTTCCGGCCTGTTCTACAAGACCAGCAGCCATGCCAACAACGACGAGGTGATTGCCCTCGCCAGCGTGGTGGCCGAACATGGCGGCATCTACACCTCGCATATCCGCGACGAATACGATGGCGTGATCGATGCGCTCAACGAAGCCTGTGACGCGGGCCGCGCGGCGCGCCTGCCGGTGGTGCTGTCGCACCACAAATGCGCCGGTCCCGCCAACTGGGGCCGCAGCAGCGAGACGCTGGCCCTGATCACGGAGCGCCGCCGTACGCAGGCCGTGGGCCTTGATGCCTATCCCTATGTGGCCGGTTCCACCGTGCTCGATCCCGATTACGTGGATGGCGTGATCCGCATCATGGTCAGCTGGTCGCAGGCCCACCCGCAGATGGCGGGCCGCGATCTCTCGGATATCGCCGCCGAATGGGGCGTGGACCAGAAGGAAGCGGCGCGCCGCCTGCATCCGGCCGGCGCCGTGTATTTCCAGATGCGCGAGGATGATGTGCGGCGCGTGCTGTCCTATCCACATACCATGATTGGCTCTGACGGCCTGCCGCACGACGCCCATCCCCATCCGCGCTTGTGGGGCAGCTTCCCGCGCGTGCTGGGCCACTACTGCCGCGAGGAGCAGCTGTTTACGCTGCCGGAAGCCATCCGCCGCATGACCAGCCTCTCGGCTGACACTTTCGGCCTGAAACAGCGCGGCCGTGTCGCCGTCGGTTGCTGGGCCGATCTGGTGCTGTTCGATCCGGCGACGGTGGCCGACCGCGCCAGTTTCGCCCAGCCGAAACAAGCGGCGGCCGGCATCGTCTGCGTGCTGGTGAACGGGGAAGTGGCGCTGGAAGGCGGCGTGCCGGCAGCGGCGCGCCATGGCCGTGTGCTGCGGCGGCAGGAAGAACGCTACTCGCCGGCGGAATGATTCAACTCGGCCAGCAGCCAGCTGCGGAAGGCCTGGAAGGCCGGGTTCTTGCGCGTTTCCGGCGCGTGGATCAGGTAGTAGTGCAGGCGCAGCGGCGTGGCAATATCGAACAGGCGCACCAGGCGGCCCGCCGCCACGTCGTAATCGATCAGCAGGCGCTGGGCCAGCGCCACGCCCTGGCCGTCAATGGCCGCCTGCAGCGCCATCAGCGCCTGCGAGAACACCAAGCCCTGGCGCACGTCGACATCGCCCACGCCCGCCGCCGACAGCCACTCTTCCCAGTTGGGATAGTCGGCGTCGTTGAGCGGACTGACTTCATGCAGCAGCGTGACGCTGGCCAGATCGGAAGGCGTGCGGATGCGCGCCTTCAGCTCCGGGCTGCACACCGGGATCAGGCCCGTGGACAGGAAAGGTTCGACACTGAGATCGGCAAAGCCGGCGCGGCGCGAATCGATGGTGATGTCGCTGTTGCGGTAATTGCGTTCGCCGTCGGTATTGATTTCGACGCGGATCTCGGGATGCTGGGCCAGAAAGCGGTACAGGCGCGGCACCAGCCACTTCGCGCCGAAGGTTGGCGCCACCGCCACCTTCAGCACCGCGTTGTTCTCGTCCATCAGTTCATCGGTGGCCTGGGCCAGGGCGCGGAACGCTTCGCGCACGCGCGGCAGATAGCGTTCGCCCGCCACGGTCAGGGCCAGCACATTATTGGTGCGCACAAACAGCTTGATGCCCAGGTGGTCTTCCAGCAGTTTGATCTGGTGGCTGACCGCCGCCGTGGTCACGCACAGCTCTTCCGCCGCGCGCGTGAAGCTCAGGCGCTGGGCAGCCGTTTCAAATACGCGCAGTGAATTAAGCGGGGGGAGCTTGCGTGCCATATTGCTGTTATATTGATAATCGTGGAGCAATCGGTATCAATAATAACCCAGATCAAATGAATTTCACAATTCCATTATTGAAATTGTGTGCGGGGCGCGCTGAAACATGCCAATGCAAGGCGTGAAAGCGCATAAAATCAAAGGCTTGAGTCACCTTAATTTTTTTTGAACGACTGCCTTAATATTCGTCGCTGTCGCAATTGGCGGGAAACGGTTATATTTGAAAAGGTAATAATGGCGATAATATTGAGCTTGAATATAACGGTGCCTGCCATTTAATTTTTTATTCAAATCAAATGAAGATATTGACGATCGATACCGGCACGACGAATACCCGCATCACGCTTTGGCGCGATGGCAAGGCGGTCAGTGTGGCCGCCACCCAGGTGGGGGTGCGCGACACCGCCATCACCGGCAGCCGTAGCAAGCTCGATGAAGCGGTGCGCGATACGATCGCCGCCGCGCTGGAAAAAGGCCGGGCCACGCCGGACGAGGTGGACCTGGTGCTCGCTTCGGGCATGATCACCTCGAATGTCGGCCTGCACGAGATTCCGCATGTGCTGGCGCCCGCCGGCATCGCCGATCTGGCGCAGGGCATGGAGTGCGAGCTGCTGCCGCATATTTTCAGCAAGCCTATCTGGTTTGTTCCCGGTGTGCGCAATGATGTGGAGAATATCGGGCTGCACAACTGCGAAGAGATGGACATGATGCGCGGCGAAGAGGTCGAGGTCATGGGCCTGATCGAGCGCTTGTCGCTGCGCGGCCCGGCCATGTTGATCATGCCGGGATCGCATTCGAAGTTCGTCTGCATCGATGGCAATAACAAGATCACCGGCTGCGTCACCACCTTGTCCGGCGAACTGCTGCACATCATCACCCACAATACGATCCTGGCCGATTCGCTGGACCGCGATTTCGCCACCGAGATCAACCCCGAGATGCTGCTGGCCGGCGCGGAGCTGGCCAAGCGCATCGGCCTGGGGCGTGCCTGCTTCAATGTGCGCACCCTGGACCAGTTCACCATCTACCAGCGCAACGACCGCGCCAATTTCCTGCTGGGCGCCGTGCTGGGCGCGGACCTGCTGACGCTGAAGAACAGCAATGCCATCCGCATGCGGCCCGGCATCGACGTCATCATCGCCGGCAAGCCGATTCTGAAGCAGGCCTTGGCCCTGCTGGTACAGAACGACGATTACTTCTCCGGCGAAGTCACGGTCGTGCCGGACGACTTGCAGCCGCAGCTCGCGGGCCTGGGTGCGATTGCCGTCGCCCGCGCCAGAAAGCTGGTGACGCCATGATGAAGCTCGAAGTCCTGCAGGCCATCCGCGAAGCGGGCATGGTCGCCATCGTGCGCGCCGACTCGGCGCAGGAAGCCTTGCTGCAGGCCGAAGCCTGCATCGAAGGCGGCGTGCGCGCGCTGGAAGTGGCCTTCACCACGCCCGGTGCGCTGGACGTGATCAAGGCCCTGTGCGAACGCCACGCGGGCCGCGTGCTGATTGGCGCTGGCACGGTGCTGGATACGGAAACGGCGCGCCTGGCGATTCTGGCCGGGGCGCAGTTCATGATTGCGCCGAATGTGAATGTGGACGTGATCCGCCTGTGCAACCGCTATCAGATCGTGTCCATGCCGGGCGCGCTGACGCCGACCGAGGTGGTGCAGGCGGCGGAGGCGGGCGCCGACATCGTCAAGGTCTTCCCGGCCGATGCGGTCGGCCCGCATTACGTGGCGGCCCTGCGCGCGCCGCTGCCGCATATCGCCCTGATGCCGACCGGCGGCGTGACGCTGGAAAACCTGGGCACATGGTTCAAGTATGGCGCTGTCGCCGTCGGCATCGGCGGCAGCATGACGGGGCCGGCGAAGAAAGGCAATTACGCCGAAGTCACGGCCAACGCCGCCGCCTTCGTGGCGCGCCTGGCGGCCATCCGCAAGGAAGCCGCCGGCGCATAGAGTCAAGCTGGGAGGGGGCCGCGCTGAAGCTGCGGCCCCGGCCAGCTTAGTCCAGCGGCTTGTAGGCCACCACTTCCATCTCGATCTTACAGTCCACCATCATCGCCGACTGCACGCAGGAACGCGCGGGCATCGGGTCTTTGAAGTATTCCTGGTAAACGCGGTTGAAGGTCCAGAAATCGCGCGTGTCGTCCAGCCAGATCGTGACCTTGATCACGTCTTCCAGGGTGCAGCCGGCCAGTGCCAGCACCTTCTGCACATTGCCTATGGTGGTGCGCGTCTGCGCCTCGATGCCGCCGTATTCGATCTCGCCGTTTTCCTTCATCGCCACCTGGCCCGAGATGTAGACGAAGTCGCCGGCGCGCACCGCCGGCGAGAAGGGCAGGCGCTGTCCGCCCGCGCCGGACGGCACATTGCCGTAGGCGATTTTTTGTTTGCTCATGCTGCTTTCCTTGCAGTGGTTGGGATTATTTAACGGAACCGAGCGCCAGGCCGCCCACCAGGAAGCGCTGCAGCCAGGCGAAGAGGACGGCGACGGGAATGGTTGCGCACAGCGTGGCCGCCATCACCAGCTGCCACTCCACGGTGTACTGGCCGGCCACCATGTCCACGATCTGCACCGTCAGCGTCTTGTTTTCGGGCGAGCGGATCAGGGTGTAGACGACGGCGAATTCGTTCCAGGCGTTGATGAAGGTGAAGATGAAGCTGACCGCGATGGCCGGCGTCGCCAGCGGCAGGAAGACGCGCAGCGCGGCCCGTCCCTGGCCGCAGCCTTCCAGCCATGCCGCTTCCTCCAGGTCGCGCGGAATGGTGGCGAAGTAGGACGACAGCATCCACACGGCGAAAGCGATATTGAAGGCGGCGTAAGCAACGATTACGCCGAAGTGGCTGTCCACCAGATTGGCGCCATCCCATGAGATATTGGCCGCCATCTTGAACAGGCCCAGCACCAGCAGGATGGGGGAGAGCATCTGCGTCACCAGCAGGAACTGGCGGTAATGGCTGCGGCCACGGAAGGGGAAACGTGCCATCGCATACGCTGCCGGTACGCTGGCGGCCAGCGTCAGCGCGGTGGACGCCATGCTGACGATCACGCTGTTCTTCAGCGCCGGGCCGAAATTCGCCCCATGCCACATATCGATGAAGTTCTGCCAGCGCCACTGCACCGGCAGCCAGCGCGTGGGGAAGCTGAACACTTCCTCGGCCGGCTTCAGCGCGGTGAAGAGCATCACGGCGAAGGGAAAGAGAATGATGACGACGAAGGGCGAGAGCGCCAGCCAGGCCCACAGGCTGCGTTTCAGTTTCGGATTCACGCCGCTTCCTCCTTCGGCTGCATGCGGATATACAGCCAGGTAAACGCCAGCAGGATGGCCAGCATGATGAGCGAGATCGCCGCCGCCTGGCCCGGACGTCCCAGGCGGAAGCCCAGCTCATACAGATAGGTAACGAGGATATGGGTGGAGTTGCTTGGGCCTCCCTGCGTCATCACCCAGATGATGGGGAAGGAATTGAATACATAGATCACGTTCAGCACCACCGCCATATTGATGAAGGGCCGCAGCGAGGGCACGGTCAGCAGGCGGAATTGCTGCCAGGCCGTGGCGCCTTCCATGCGCGCCGCTTCGTAAATATCCTGCGGCACCGAAGACAGGCCGCCCAGCAGCAGGGTTACGGTGAACGGCATCGATACCATGATGCCGACCAGGATCTCGGCCGGGAAGGCCAGCGCGGCGCTGGCCAGCCACTGCACCGGCTTGTCGATCACTCCCAGCGCCTGCAGGCTCAGATTGACCATGCCGAATTCATCGTTGAAGGCCCAGCGCCAGACGATGGCCGTCATCGTCAGCGACACCGCCCAGGGCAGCATGATGATGGTGCGCGCCAGCGAGCGGCCGTGGAAGTCCTGGTTCAGGATCAGGGCCAGCGGCATGGAAATGAGCAGCGAACCGCCCACCACGGCCACCGTCCAGATCAGGGTGCGCAGCAGGGTGGCGTGAAATACCGGGTCGATGAAGATGCCGGTGAAGTTGCCCAGGCCGGCGAAGCCGCGCACCACGCCGAAGCGCGAAATCTCGTGCAGCGACTGGTAAGCCATGTGGAACACGGGATAGCCGATGATGAACAGCGCCAGGGCCAGGCTGGGCGCGATCAGCAGCCAAGGTTTGCGTGCGGACGTCATTGCTGTCACCTTCAATTTTTTTTAAGCGCCTGCTCCGCCTCGGCGGCGGCCGCACCCAGTGCCTGTTCCGGCGTGGCCCGGTTCAGATACACGGCCTGCATGGCGTTGCTGACGGATTTGGCGATGTCTTCCCAGGCTTGCACGGTGGGCGTGAAGCGGGCCGTGGGCAGCATGTCGACAAAGGAGCGCGTGAGTGGATCGGCGAAGGCGGGATCGGCGGCTTCTTCCTGGGTGGTCGGCATAAAGCCTTCCGCGCTGGTGAAGGCCACGCGCGGCGCCTTGGTGAACAGGAAGTCAATGAACTTCCATGCCGAGCGCTTGACGCGCGAATTCTTGAACAGGATCAGGGAGTCGGTGGTGGCAAAGGTAGCGGCGCGGCCGGCCGTGGGAATAGGGACGATACCCCATTGCATGCCGGGGACTTCCTTCTGCAACTGCTTCACCACGAAGGGGGCCGAGATCATCATGCCCAGGCGGCCTTGCTTGAACAGGTTCTGCACGTCTTCCCGGCTGTAGCTGGTGACGCCGGGCTGGGTCAGGCCTTCGCCGATCAGCGACTGGTACAGCTTCGCCGATTTGATGGCGGCTGGGGAGGCGAAAGCGGGCTTGCCCTGCGCGTCGAGCAGCTCGCCGCCGTGCGTCCACAGCGCGTAGTACCAGTACACATCGGTCTCGATCTCCTTGCCCTGCAGGCCAAAGCCATAGCCGCCGTTCTGCTTGATGCGGCGCGCTGCCTGCAGCACATCGCTCCAGGTGGTGGGACCGTCCGGGAAGCCGGCCTTGGCCAGCATCTGTTTGTTGTAAAACAGGCCGCGCACCGAGGCGGCGATGGGCAGTCCATAGGTTTTGCCCTGGGCCTGGCCAGGCGTGAGGAAGGCGCCAATGAAACGCGCGCGGAAAGCCGGGTCCATATAGCCGTCCAGCGGCTCGACCAGATCGTCCTGCAGCATCTCGGGCAGCCAGCGCGTGCCGATGATGGAAATATCGGCGTTCACGCCGCCGGCCACGTCGATCTGCAGCTTTTGCAGCAGGCTGTCCCAGTTTACATCCTCGACCTTGATGCGGATGCCGGGATTGGCGCGCTCGAACTGCTCGGCCATCTGGCGGAAGTAGGGTGCCGTGCCATTGCTGTAGTGGGCCACGGTGACGCGCACGGTTTCCATGCCATAGGCGGCCGGAGCGCACAGCAATGCGCCGATCAGCGTACTGAGTGTCAGTCCCTGCAAACCCTTGAAGAAGTGTGATCGCATAGCCGTGTCATGGTGGTATTCCAGAGACTATAAGTCGCTCCCCGGCACGCGGCCAGCGACTAAATTTGATGCGGTCCATTATAAATAGTTAAGGAAAGCGGGCGTTTTCTCTTGCTTCCCTCGGGGCGTGGCCAGCTTCAAATTTTTCTAATGGTGTTGATTAGATATGGTCGATGGCGCGGCTCCAGGGCGCGGCCTATCGTGGATTGGCAATCTAACCACTTCACGAAGAACGACCATGCACACCAAAAAAACTACGATCAGGAGACAGGTGATGGCGCGGGCAGTCGCCATCGCATTCGGAAGCAGCATTGTTTCGGCCGCCATGGTGGCCCCGGCTTTCGCCCAGTCGAACGCCACCGGCACCATTTTCGGCCAGGTCAGCGAGGCGGCGGGCAGTACCGTGCTGCTGGAGAATCTGGCCACCGGCGTGCGCCGCAGCGTGACGCCGGATGCGCGTGGCCGCTACCAGGCCACCTCCATGCCGCCCGGCCGCTACAAGGTGCAGCTGCAGCGCAATGGCGCCGTCGAGCGCACGCTGGAAGTGGAAGCGCTGGTGGGCCAGGGCATCGAAGCATCCTTCGAGGCCGTGCAGACGGTCACGGTGAGCAGTGTGCGCAAGACCATCGACGTCAGCAACACCAATAACGGCGCCATCTTCAACGCCAAGCAGCTCGACAACCTGCCCATCGCGCAGAATGTGGGCGCCATCATCCAGCTGGCGCCCGGCACCAACCGGGGTGACAACCGTATTCCCGGTCCCAGCTTCGGCGGCGCTGGCGCATCGGAGAATGCCTTCTACATCAACGGCTTCCCGGTGACGAATATCCTGACCCAGGTGGGCAGCTCGGAACTGCCTTTCGGCGCCATCGCCAATGCCCAGATCCTGACCGGCGGCTACAGCGCGGAATTCGGCCGTTCCACTGGCGGCGTGGTGAACATCACCACCAAAACCGGCACCAACCGCTGGGAGGCAGGGGCAAGCGTGCAGTACGCACCCAATAGTCTGCGCGCTTCGCAGAAAAATACCTACTATCCGAACACCGGTTCCAATCCCAAGACCGACGGCCAGTTATACCAGTGGAACCAAGCCAACAAGACCACCAGCCGCACCGTGGGCGCGTATGTCGGTGGCCCGCTGATCCGCGACCAGCTCTTCTTCTTCCTCGCCGCCGAGCAGCAGCGCAGCGAATCGGAAAGCGTGGGCGCCACCACGGCCACGCTCAATTCCAGCGGCGGCTATACCGAGAACGTGAGCAAGACGCCGCGCTATCTGGCCAAGCTGGATTACCACCTGAGCGACAACCACCACTTCGAATACACCCGCATTTTCGACAAGACCGAGGCCAATTCGCGCTACTACGGCTGGAGCAACGCCACCAAGCAGCGCGACAATGTGTACAAGAATGGCATGAGCTGGGTGAACTGCTGCGGCCCCGCCAATGCCGGCGCCACCGACAATATCTTCAAATACACAGGCTACCTGACCGACAAGCTGACCTTGACCACCCTGTACGGCAAGTCCAAGACCACCCATGTGCAGACGCCGGACGGCTACAACCCCGATATCCTGCAGGTGAACGCGCCGGTGGAAGCCCAGATTCCCGGCTTCGCCTACACTACGCCGCAAACCGTGTCCGGCAACCTGCCCGCGCCGGGTTCGGGCGATTGGCAGCGCACCCTGCGCGTGGACGTCGAGTACAAGCTGGGCAACCACTCCCTGCGCATCGGTATCGACCGCAACAAGGTACGCTCCGTCACGGGCGAATCGACAGCCGGCGGCGGCTATTGGACCTACAACCGCTACGCCGATCCGGCCACCCTGCCATACGGCGCGCAAATTTCGCCGGCCCAGGCGGGCGGCTACGGCAAGCAGGGCTACTTCGCCACCAAGCATATGTTCTACGACACGGCGCGCCCCAGCACCGACCAGTCGGCGCAATACATTGAGGATCGTTACCAGGCCACCGACAATCTGCTGCTCTCCGTCGGCCTGCGCAACGAGCAGTTCACCAACTACAACACGGCCGGCAAGCCCTTCATCTCGCAGCGCCACCAGCTGGCGCCGCGCCTGGGCGTAAGCTGGGACGTGAAGGGTGACAGCTCCTTCCGCGTCTTCGCCAACGCCGGCCGCTACCATCTGCAGATGCCGACCAATGTGGCGCGCAACGCGGCCGGCAACACCCTGGCCACGGATACCTACTACGTCTATTCCGGCATCGACCCCGCCACCGGCGCGCCCACCGGCCTGGTGCCGCTCGGCCCCACGGTTTCGGTCAGCAATGCCTGGGGCCAGCCCAAGGATGCGCGTCAGATCGCGGCCCAGAACATCAAGGCCAACTACCAGGACGAACTGGCGCTCGGCTTCGAGAAAGCCTGGTCCGACAGCCTGAATATCGGCGCCATGGCCACTTACCGCAAGCTGCGCAGCACCAACGACGACTACTGCGATCCACGCCCCATCCACGCCTGGGCCGTGCGCAACAAGGTCGACGACAGCAAGTTCGCCTTCCAGTGCGCCATCATCAATCCGGGCGCGGACAACACCCTGCTGCTCGACATCAAGGGCGACGGCAATTTCATGCGCGTGCCTCTGACGGCGGCCGATATCGGCTTGCCCAAGGTGCGCCGTACCTATATCGCCCTGAACCTGTTTGCCGAACACCCGCTGCGCAACGGCTGGTACGGCAAGGTGCTGTACACCTGGTCGCAGAACAAGGGCAATAGCGAGGGCCAGGTGGACACCACCACCGGTTCCTACCAGGTCGCCGTCACGCCGAACTGGGACCATCCGGAACTGATGCGCTACTCCACCGGCCTGCTGCCCAACAACCACACCCACGTGGTCAAGGCCTTCGGCTACTACCAGGTGACGCCGGAGTGGAATGTGGGCGGCAATCTGAACCTGACTTCGGGACGCCCCGTCAACTGTATGGGCAACCTGCCGAAATCCGAGAACGCGGACGGCCAGAATCCGGCCGGCGGCTACGGCTCCAACTTCTTCTATTGCGACGACAAGCCCGCCCTGCGCGGCAGCCGCGGTACCCTGCCGTGGGACGTGCAACTGGGCCTGAACGTGGCCTACCAGCCGCTGTTCCTCAAGGGGCTGCGCATGAAGGTGGACGTGTTCAATGTTCTGAACCGCCAGACCGCGCTCTCGGTCAGCGAAACCTATAACACCGGCGACCGCATTGACCCGTCCTACCAGCGCATCCTGAGCCGTTCCTCGCCGCGCGCAACCCGCTTCACGCTGGAGTACAACCACAAGTTCTGATCAAACGCTTTCCCGCTGTACCCTTTCGGCCCGGTAGCCTCCACCGGGCCTTTTTTTCATTTCGCCCCGGTGTTTTTGCTCCTCCGGCGCCGATTCGCTACAATCAGGCATCAACCGCAAAGGACAGCCATGCCCGAATTCTCCACCTCCCTGTTCCCGCCCATTAGCCCTCTGCGCCACGGCATGCTGGCGGTCGATGAGCTGCATACGATTTACTGGGAGGAGGTGGGCAATCCCAACGGCATACCGGTGATCTTCCTGCACGGCGGCCCGGGCGCCGGCCTCTCGCCCCAGCACCGCCGCTTCTTTGACCCGCAGCACTACCGCGTGATCCTGTTCGACCAGCGCGGCGCCGGCAAATCCACGCCGCTGGGCGAGGTGCGCAACAACACCACCCAGCTGCTGATCGCCGACATCGAGCGCCTGCGCGACATGTTCGGCATCGAGCAATGGCTGGTCTTTGGCGGCTCCTGGGGTTCGACCCTGGCGCTGGCCTACGGCCAGGCGCATCCGGAACGCTGCCTGGGCTTCGTCCTGCGCGGCATCTTCCTCTGCACCCAACTGGAGGTCGACTGGTTCCTCGACGGCGCCCAATGGTTCCACCCCGAGCTGTACGAGGAATTCGTCGCCCCCATCCCGGCCGAGGAGCGCATGGACCTGCTGCAGGCCTACGTCAAACGCATCGGCAGCGACGATCCCGCGGTATTCTGGCCGGCGGCGCGCGCCTGGAGCCGTTTCGAAGGCCGCCGCGTCTTCCTCATGCCGCAGCCGGAAGAACCGCCGTCGGACACGCTCGACCTGGGCGTGGGCCGTCTCGAAACGCATTACATGGCCAATCTCGGCTTCTTCGAGGACAACCAGCTGCTGTCGAATATGGAGCGCATCGCCCACCTGCCCGCCACCATCGTGCAGGGCCGCTACGACGTGATCTGCCCGCCCTATGTGGCCTGGCGCCTGCACCAGTCCTGGCCCGGATCGGTGCTGAACCTGATCCCCGACGCCGGCCACGCGGCCATGGAAACGGGCATCAGCCGCGCCCTGGTCAACGCCACCGAGCAGTTCCGCCAGAACGGCCGTTTTGGGTAAGGACCGCGCGGGCTGCTAAACTAAGGGCTTAGACCTATAAAAAATCCGGGACTCCATGAACATTCAGTTGGGCGACATCGGCCACACGATCCAGTTGGCGATTGCGCCAGTTTTCCTGCTGACCGGCGTGAGCACCATGCTGGTGGTGCTGACCAACCGTCTGGCGCGCATCATCGACCGTTCGCGCGCGCTGGAAGACCGCCTTGATGTAGGCTATAACGAAAACTACCTGAATGAGCTGGACATCCTCTACAAGCGTTCGCATTTGATCAATGTTGCCATTGCGCTTTCAACCGCCTGCGGCCTGCTGGTCTGCATCGTGATTGCATTGCTGTTCGTCGGCGACACCACCAATGTGGCGCTGGACAAGTACGTGGCCGGCCTGTTCGTGATCGCCATGGGCACCTTGATCGGAAGCTTTGTATATCTGCTGCGCGAGATCTTCATTGCCTCATCCTTCATGCTCTCGCACCGGCATGTCCGCCATACGCCACGCACAGCTGGCGATACCGGTACGGCCAGCGCCGTCCTCAGCCCCAATAAAGAGTAAAGAAACACCATGCACGACTACCAACGCCCCCCGACCCTGCACCGTTACGGCCCGCGCAGCGAACTTGAACAGGCCCTGACGACGGGACAGTTCGTGCTGCGCCCGGCCAACGGCTTCCTGACCCTGAGCTTCTCGCAAGCCTGGGACCGCGAGCTGTTCGCCCACTTCGGCGCCGACAGCTGTCTGGTCATCCACAATACCGAGGAATTCGGTGAGCGCATCCACCGCGCCGTGCAGCGCACGCTGCCGAATTGGGCGGGTATCGACGGCGCCGTCGAATACGGCGCGCGCGCCGCGCTGGGCGCCGCCTTCACCAAGGATGCGCAGGACGAAGTTGAACAGGAATGGCAATTCGCCTGGCGCGCCATGCAGAGTCAGCTCAGCCTGAATCCAGTGGTGATCCGTATCGGCAGTCTGGAAAACTTCGCCGAGTTGCGTTCGCCCGATTACTACCCCGCCTGATCCAAACGGATCACTGTTCGCGCTTATCCAGGCGCGAGAGCACGGCGACCATCATCCGTTCGATGTCGCCGCGGATGATGTTCGTCCCGAGTAAGCCGGGCACGTAAAAGTTGGGGACCATGCGGCCGCTATAGACCACCCGCGTGCCGCCCGTTTCCGGCACCGGTTGCAGCTCCCAGCGCGACTCGTAATGCTTCATATCGCCCGAAATCAGCGCGATGTCGATGGCCGACATGGGCTGTTCGGTGGCGCGCACGATCAGGTGGATGGATTTGGACATGAACAGAAAGCGCGCCGTGCCGAACTGCTCGATGATCACCTCATTGCCATTGCGCGAGAGCACGCGGCAGGACTGCAGGTCGGGCACGAATTCATCCATCTTGTCATAGCTGGTCAACACCTTCCAGACACTGGCTGGCGATGCCTGCACGGTGCCGCTGGCGCCCACTTCATACATATGCAGGGCGTCCAGGCTCACGCGGTTGACCGACACTTCCAGTTTGGGCGGGTCCAGCCTTGTTGCCTGCGCCGGGCTGGGGGCGGGTGCGACTAAACCAAAAAGCAATAACAAGAGTAGAGGCTTCATTCTCCCAGCGTAAGGGAACTGGTGGCAGAATACAAGCGCCGCACGCCTCCACTGTTAGCCAGCGCACAGAACGATAACGATAAACCATGACAACCAGCTACCCCCATCTGCTTGCCCCCCTCGACCTGGGCTTCACCACCCTGCGCAACCGCGTCATCATGGGCTCCATGCATACCGGCCTTGAGGACCGCTTCTTCAACTACGGCAAGCTGGCCGCCTTCTACCGCGAGCGCGCCAAGGGCGGGGTAGGGCTGATCGTCACGGGCGGCATCTCGCCCAACCGCCAGGGCTGGCTGCTGCCCTTCGGCGGCACCATGAACTTTATCGGCGATGTGCTGAACCACCGCCGCGTCACCAGCGCCGTGCACGAAGAGGGCGGCAAAATCCTGATGCAGATCCTGCACGCGGGACGCTATGGCTATCAGCCGCTGGTGGTATCCGCCTCCGGCAAGAAATCGCCGATCTCGCCCTTCAAGCCACGACCACTGACGGAAGCGGGCATCGAAGCCACCATCCGCGACTATGTGCGCTGTGCGCGCTTGGCACAGAAGGCCGGCTACGACGGCGTCGAAGTGATGGGCAGCGAAGGTTATCTGCTCAACCAGTTCCTGTGCGCCCGCACCAATCTGCGCACCGACGGCTGGGGCGGCAGCATCGAAAACCGCATGCGCCTGCCGGTGGAAATCGTGCGCCGCATCCGCGCCGCCGTCGGCACCAACTTCATCATCATGTACCGCCATTCCCTGCTCGACCTGGTGGAAGGCGGCAATACATGGGAAGAGGTGGTGTCGGTTGCCAAGGCCTTGCAGCAGGCCGGCGCCACTATCCTGAACACCGGCATCGGCTGGCATGAGGCGCGCGTGCCCACCATCGTCACCTCGGTGCCGCGCGCCGCCTTTGCCAGCGTGGCGGGGCGGCTGCGCAAGGAAGTCAGCATTCCCGTGGTGGCGTCCAACCGCATCAATATGCCGGGCGAAGCGGAGGATATTCTGGTGCGCGGCGATGCCGATATGGTGTCCATGGCGCGCCCCTTCCTGGCCGATCCCGAGCTGGTGAACAAAGCCGGCCAAGGCCGTGCCGACGAAATCAACACCTGCATCGGCTGCAACCAGGCCTGCCTTGACCACACCTTCCAGAACAAGCGCGCCAGCTGCCTGGTCAACCCGCGCGCCTGCCATGAAACGGAGCTGGTCTACAGCCGCAAAGCCACGCCGCGCAAAGTCGCCGTGGTGGGCGCCGGGCCGGCCGGCATGTCGGCGGCGACGGTGGCGGCCGACTGCGGCCACGACGTCACCCTGTTCGACGCCAGCGACAGCGTGGGAGGCCAGTTCAAGGTCGCCATGCAGATTCCAGGCAAGGAAGAATTCGCCGAAACCCTGCGCTACTTCCGCCGCAAGATCGAACTGAGTGGGGTGAAGCTGAAACTGGGCCAGCGCGTCACGCGCGACGAGCTGCTGGCCGGCGGTTACGACGACGTGATCGTCGCCACCGGCATCCAGATGCGCAAGCCGGCGATTGAAGGCATCGAACATCCGAAAGTGCTGTCCTACCTCGACGTCCTGCGCGACAAGAAACCGGTCGGCAAGCGCGTCGCCATCATTGGCGCGGGCGGCATCGGCTTCGACGTCGGCGAATACCTGCTGCACAATCCAGCGCACGAACTGCCCTTGGCCGTATCGCATTGGACCGCCGAATGGGGCGTCGACCTACACGCCCGCAGCGGCGGCGGCCTGGTGCCGCCGGTGGCCGGCGAACCGGTACGCCAGCTCTATCTGCTGCAGCGCAAAACCAGCAAACCTGGCGCCGGCTTGGGCAAGACCTCCGGCTGGGTCCATCGCGCCGTATTGGCGCGCAACGGCGTCGTCATGCTCGCCGGCGTGCAGTACAACAAAATCGACGACCACGGCCTGCACATCACCGTGGGCGGCGAAGAACGCCTGCTCGCCGTCGACAATGTCGTGATCTGCGCCGGCCAGCTCAGCCTTGCCGACCTGATGCCAGAAGCACCGGCAGCAAGCGGCCCCCGCTTCCACAAAATCGGCGGCGCCTCCCTGGCTTCCGAGCTCGACGCCAAACGAGCCATCAAAGAAGGCGCCGAACTCGCCGCCAGCCTCTAAGCCACAACGTTTGCGCCAAATCAAAAAATGTCCACCCTGGTGCCAGGCACCAGAGTAGGACATTCTTTGATCTAAATCAGCAAATGTCCGACCCCAGTGCCTGACACCAGGGTTGGGCATTCTTTGAGGCAGATCAATGGTGGTGGGTGGTCTGGAACTCGTGGAGGATGTGGGCGGACATGCCCTTGGCCAGCTCCTGCTCGCCGATGAAGACTTGGCCGGCGCGTTCGCGCTTCAATAACTCGGCTTCCTCGTCGCTGTGGGTGCGGACGACGGTGCGGATATTCGGATTCAGCGCGCGCGCGGTTTCGATCATGGCGCGCACGTGGAAGGTGTCCGGCGTGGCGATCACCAGCATGCGGGCGCGTGCAATGTGCGCCTGGATCAGCACCGCCGGTTCGCCGGCATTGCCTGCCACCGCCGGGATGCCTTGCTGGCGCAGCTGGTCGACGATCTCGCGGTTCTGCTCCGCCACGACGAAGTGGATGCCCTGCGCGGTCAGCGTCTCGGCGATGCGCCGGCCAACGCGGCCATAGCCGACCAGCACCACCTGGTCGGCCAGCTTGGTGGATGCAGTACTCATCGGCAGTTCGGCCAGCGGGTCGGCGCTGCGGTCGAATTTGGCGGCCAGGGCTTTGTCCTTGCCGAACCAGCGTTCCAGCGGGCCGGTAAGGGCAAACACCACGGGGTTCAGCGCGATGGAGATGATGGCGCCCGCCAGGATCAGGCTTTGCCCTTCCTGCGGCATCAGTCCCAGTGCCATGCCCAGCGCGGCCAGGATGAAGGAGAATTCGCCGATCTGCGCCAAGCTGGCCGAGACCATCAGCGCGGTCTTGGCCGGATAGCGCAGCAGCAGCACCAGCAGGAAGGCCGCCAGCGATTTGCCGAAGACGATGATGACCACCACCGCCAGCACCTGCAGGGGTTTCTGCATCAGGATGGCCGGGTCGAACAGCATGCCGACCGAGACGAAGAACAGCACGGCGAACGCGTCGCGCAGCGGCAGCGATTCCTCTGCCGCGCGGTGGCTCAGCTCCGATTCGCGCAGCACCATGCCGGCGAAGAAGGCGCCCAGCGCGAAGGAGATGCCAAACAGCTTGGTGGCCGCATAGGCGATGCCCAGCGCGGCGGCGATCACGCACAGGGTGAACAGCTCGCGCGAACCGGTGCGCGCCACCTGCCACAGAATCCAGGGGAAGAGCTTGCGCCCCACCAGCAGCATGAAGGCGATGAAGGCGCCGACCTGGCCCAGGGTGATGGCCATGGTTGTCAGCAGGCTGGTTTCAGCCTGTCCGGGAAGGGGCGTGCCGCCCAGCGAGCCGGCCAGCGGCGGCAGCAGCACCAGCACCAGCACCGTCACCAGATCCTCCACCACCAGCCAGCCGACCGCGATGCGGCCGTTGAAGGAATCGAGGATGCCGCGTTCTTCCAGCGCCCGCAGCAGCACCACCGTGCTTGCCACCGACAGCGCCAGGCCGAAGACAAGGCCTCCGCCTATGCTCCAGTCCCAATACCACGCCAGCCCCATGCCCATGACCGTCGCCGCCGTAATCTGCAGCAGCGCGCCGGGCAGGGCCACCCGTCTGACCTCCCATAAATCGTCCAGCGAAAAGTGCAGACCGACGCCGAACATCATCAGCATCACGCCGATTTCGGCCAGCTGGCCAGCCAGTTCCGCATCGGCCACCATGCCGGGCGTGGCGGGACCGAGCAAAATACCGGCAGCCAGATAGCCAACCAGGGCCGGCAACTTGAGGCGGGTCGCAATAAAGCCGAACACCAGGCCAAAGCCCAGCGCGGCGGCGATCGTGGTAATCAGGGGGACGTCATGGGGCATGCAGGGTGGGTTCCTTCCATATTCGTTGCGGATGGCGGATGCCAGCCGCAAAGAGTATAAACCGGGAAGGAAAAATGCCCGATTTTTTGCTCAGTTCGTGTCCACCTTGGTGCCTGACACCAATCGGACACGAACTCAGCCGTGGAACGATCTTAGAGCTTGCGCACGACCACGCTGCCGATCGAGTAGCCGGCGCCGAAGGAGCAGATGACGCCATGCGCACCGGCCGGCATATCGTCCTGGTATTTGTGGAAGGCGATGATGGAGCCGGCCGAGGAAGTGTTGGCGTAGGTGTCGAGAATCACCGGCGCTTCCTGCGGCTCGGCGTCGCGGCCCAGGATCATGCGCGAAATCAGCAGGTTCATGTTCAGATTGGCCTGGTGCAGCCAGTAGCGCTGCACTTGCGCGATTTCCAGGCCGGCATTGGCGACGGCGTTCTTGATCGTCTCGGCGGCCATCGGGCACACTTCCTTGAACACCTTGCGGCCCTGCTGGCGGAACAGTTTGTCGGCCTGGCCGATGCCGCTTTCGTCGAAGCGGTTCATGAAGCCGAAGTTGTTGCGGATATTGTTGGAGAAGGCCGTTTTCAGCTTGGTGTCGAGGATCGCAAACTGGTGCTGGGAGACGGCATTGTCGGCCGCTTCGATCACGATGGCGGTGCAGGCGTCGCCGAAGATGAAGTGGCTGTCGCGGTCGCGCCAGTTCAGGTGGCCGCTGGTGATTTCGGGATTGAGCACCAGCACGGCGCGCGCCTGGCCGCTTTGCACGGCGGCGACGGCGGTCTGGATGCCGAAGGTGGCCGAGGAGCAGGCCACGTTCATGTCGAAACCATAACCGTCGATGCCCAGCGCCTGCTGCACCTCGACCGCCATGGCCGGGTAAGCGCGCTGCATATTCGAGCAGGCCACCAGCACCATATCGATGTCGGCCGGCGCGCGGCCGGCGCGGTCGAGCGCCTGCTGCGCGGCTTTGACGCAGATCTCGGCCTGCAGCGACAGCTCCTCATCGGCGCGCTCGGGAATGCGCGGCACCATGCGCTGCGGATCGAGGATACCGTCCTTTTCCATCACGAAGCGGGCCTTGATGCCGGACGCCTTTTCGATAAAGGCGGCGCTGGACGGTTCCAGCGCCGTGACCGTGCCGTCCGCGATGGCGCCGGCATTGTCGGCATTGAACTGCTCAACATAAGCGTTGAAGCAGATGACCAGTTCTTCGTTGGAGATGGAGTGGGGAGGAGTAAAGAGGCCGGTACCGCTGATGACGGCTTGTTTCATGATTAAGCTTTCAGATCTGATAATGGGCGAAAGCCCAGCAATGGGGCTGATTTTACCCCAAAGCGCCTATGAAAAACGGCGCCCCGAGGGCGCCGTCTAATTGTTTTAGCATGCTCAAAGACTGTTTATATAAACAGTATGGCTCATTTTTTCGCCTTGCCCTTGGGTGGCAGGTCGGCCTGTACCAGCTTCGACTCGCCCTTGGCCAGTTGCACCGGCAGGCCTTTCAGATGGTTCAGCGCCTGGCGCAGCTGGAAGTCTTCCGTGCCGCCGTATTCCAGCGGCTTGCGTTTCTTCTCCAGCGCCAGGATACGGATCTGCTCTTCCATTTCATCGCGCTTGGCCTTGCCGCTTTCCTGCTCGCGGTCATTGGACAGATGCTTTTCCAGATCGGCTTCGCGCATGCGCAGGCTGTTCAAGCCGTCGCCGTCCTCGTTCTCATCCACCGCCAGATCGGGCACGATGCCCTTGGCCTGGATCGAGCGGCCGTTCGGCGTGTAATAGCGCGCCGTGGTCAGCTTGACGGCCGTGTCGGCGCTGAGCTGGCGGATGGTCTGCACCGAACCCTTGCCGAACGTCTGGCTGCCGATGATGGTGGCGCGCTTGTAATCCTGCAGTGCGCCGGCCACGATCTCGGAGGCGGACGCGGAACCGGTGTTGACCAGCACCACCAGCGGCACCTGCTTCACCGCTTCCGGCAGCTTGGCCAGCGCATCGCCGTCGCTGCGCAGGCTGTAATATTCGGCGCGGCCGTAGAAGATCTGCTTGGAGTCGGGCAGTTGGCCGTTGGTGGAAACGATGGCCGTATCCTTGGGCAGGAAGGCCGCCGCCACGCCGATGGCGCCTTGCAGCACGCCGCCCGGATCGTTGCGCAGATCGAGCACCATGCCTTTCAGATTCGGGTCTTGCCGATACAGATCGCTGATCTTGGCCGCCAGGTCATCGACCGTCGGCTCCTGGAACTGCGCCACGCGCAGCCAGGCGTAGCCCGATTCGACAATCTTGCCCTTCACGCTTTTCTGATGGATTTCCTCGCGCACGATATTGAACACCAGCGGCTGCGGCTCATCCTTGCGCAGGATGGTCAACGTGACCTTGCTGCGCGGTTCGCCGCGCATCTTCTTGATCGATTCGTCCAGGCTCAAGCCCTTGACCGGGGTCGAGTCGAGACGGGTAATCAGGTCGCCCGCCTTGATGCCGGCGCGGTAGGCCGGCGAATCCTCGATCGGCGACACAATCTTGATATAGCCATCGTCGCTCTGGCCGATCTCGATGCCCAGGCCGACAAACTTGCCCTGCGAGCCTTCGCGCAGCTCGGCGTAAGCCTTCTTGTCGAGATAAGCGGAATGCGGATCAAGCGAGGCGACCATGCCGGAAATGGCTTGGGTCAGCAGCTGCTTATCCTCGACCGGCTCGACATAATCGGATTTGATCAAGCCATACACGTCGGCCAACTGGCGCAGCTCATCCAGCGGAAGCACGGGTTCGCCGGGCTTCTGCGCCATCGCTGAAAACTGCATGGAGACAGCCATGCCGGCCACCACCCCGAGCCCGATCAGCCCGGCATTATTGAGTTTCTTGCCCATGTGTCACCTGTGTCGTGCGCAGCGGTCACGCGGCCGCCGGTAAATTCAGTATAAACCTGATTCTCAGCAAGCGTAGTAGCCCAAGTGTAATAAATCCTGCTTAAGCCACGCTTTACGCTAACACGATAGTCACCGGTCAATATTGCGATTTGTAAGCGCGCATATGGCGAAGATTTACGAGAGTAAGCATTTGTAAGAAAAGCGGAAAGAGCGCCAGGCTGCACCTACACTGAATTCGTAATTTCTCTCTACCCTGAAGTGGTTTTCTGCCTGCGTTCCCGCGCAGGCTTTTTTTTGCACGGAGCAAAAATGTCTTCTGTTTTCATTTTGAAAAGCTTGCGCGCCGGCGTGCTGGGACTGGCCCTGCTGGGCAGCGCCGTCCACGCTACGCCGCTGATGGACATGCGCAGCGATGACCTGATCATGATGGCGGCTGAGCTGAAGAAGGCCCTGCAGCTGAACGCCAACCAGCAAACCCTGTGGCAGCAGACCGAAAGTCGCAGCAAAACCCTGCTGCGCGAACGGCAGGCGCGCCGCGAGCGGCTGCAAGCGGCCACCCGCCAGTCGCTCGACGGCAAGGATGTCGAGTTGCGCGAGCTGAGCAGCGCCATCGACAGCGAAGCCGCCACTGCCGCCGCTGAGGACAAGCAGCTGCGCGAATGGTGGCTCCAGCTCAACGACGCCCTCGACGACAGCCAGCGCCGCGCCGTCGCCACCTTCCTCAGTGAACAACTGCAGCGCCAACCCGACGCCGCCCCGCGCGCCGCCGGCCCCAAAGCCGACGGCGGCGAGCACCGTAGCGGCCACCACCGCGACGGCCGCCCCGCCCGCCCCGGCAGCTGACACCGCCATTGTTTGCGATAGATCAAGGAATGTCTCACCCTGGTGCCTGACACCAGGGTGGACATTTGTTGAGGAATGTCAAAGGGCGGCTGTGTATCGAAAAGTAAAAATCGGTGCCTGGGGCGGCTTGGCGGGCGGCGGGGCGCTTAAAATGCGGTCGCGGCAACCTTTTTCCGAGCCAGCTTTCTGCCAGCCAGGCCGCACGGCGTCCTTTCTTGAGTATCCATGAGCAAATTGATCCCTTTTGCCTGCGCTGCAGTTTTGAGCGCGGCGACGGCACAGGCCCAGCAGCAGCCTGCCGATTCCATGCCCGCCGAGGCGCCTTCCGCTGCTTCCTCTCCAGCCAAGGGCAGCGTGAAGGCCAGCGCGCCGCCGGCGACGGGATCTGACGGCAAGGTGATGCCGCAGGTGACCGTCAGCGGCGGCCGCCAGAGCGATATGGATGAGCGCCGCAACTCGACCGCCGGCAAGCAGATTTATGGCCGCGAGGAGCTGGACCGCAATGGCGACACCAGCCTGGGTGATGTGCTCAAGCGCCTGCCGGGTGTGACCATCGGCGGCCGTCCGGGCCGCGGTGGCGATGTGCGCATGCGCGGCCTGGGCAATGGCTACACGCAGATTCTGCTGAATGGCGAACGTCCGCCGGCCGGTTTTTCGATGGAGTCGCTGTCGCCCGACCAGGTCGAGCGCATCGAGGTGATGCGCGGCCCGGTGGCCGAGCACAGCGCGCGCGCCATCGCCGGCACCATCAATATCGTGCTGCGCGACGGCTATCAGCAGCGCGATATCCAGGTCAAGCTGACCGATTCGATCGAGGAAGGCCTGCATTCGCCGAATCTGTCCGTGACCTTGCCGGGCAAGGTGGGGGCGCTCAGCTATACCCTGTCCGGCTCCCTCGGCCAGCACCGCAGCCAGGACAAGGGCGGCCGCAGCATCAGCCGCGATATCCTGGACGACGGCACCGTGCAGCGCGAACAGCTGCAGCAGGATGAAAGCTCGGGCAATTCGAAGAGTCTGCACTTCGCGCCGCGCGTCTCCTATAAATTCGAGAACGGCGACACGCTGAATATCCAGCCCTTCCTGATGGCCAGCCGTGGCGACACCGGCTCGAAAGGCACGCTGGAGCAGCCCATCGGCAAGGAAGCACCGGATTACAATGCCTTCACCCAGCAGGCCCATTCCAGCATGACTTTCCTGCGCGGCTTCGGCAACTGGGTCCACAAGCTGGAAGGCGCGGCCAAGCTCGATGTGAAATTCGGCGGCGGCATCGGCAAGCGCAATAGCGATTCGCAGCGTACGGAATTCGACGGCAGCGGCAATCTGCTGGACCGCTTCACCGACACCGATTCCACGCGCGACCGCAACTTCAGCACCGGCGGCAAATACACTTCGCCGCTGGGCCAGGGCCATTTGCTGGCCGCCGGCTGGGATATGGAAAGCAGCCACCGCGAGCAGACCAAGGTTTCGGTGGACAAGGACGGCAAGCCGCAGTTCGCCGAATCGGGCGACAACCTGAACGCCGACACCCGCCGCGTCGCCTTCTTCGCCCAGGACGAGTGGGACATCACGCCGCAATGGGCGGTGTATATGGGCGCGCGCTGGGAAGGCATCCGCACCAGCAGCGAACGCAGCACTGGCAGCATCAGCAATACCAGCAAGGTATTCAGCCCGCTGCTGCATGGCGTCTGGCGCATTCCCGGTTTCGAAAAAGACCAGGTGCGCATGAGCCTCACCAAGAGCTACAAGTCGCCCAATGTGCAGGATCTGATCGCCGCGCCCACGCCATCGCGCGGCGTGAACCGCCCCGACCGTCCCGACCGCGTCGGCAATCCCGACCTGAAGCCGGAGCTGGCGACCGGTCTGGATCTCGCGTATGAGCACTACCTGGGCCGCAACGGCATCGTCAGCGTCAGCGGCTTTGTGCGCGACATCGATAACCTGATCCGCCGCGAAGTCACGCAAAAGCAGATGGCCGATGGCCTGCACTGGGTTTCCATGCCGACCAACGTCGGCCACGCGCGCACCAGCGGCATCGAGCTGGAAGCCAAGTTCTCGCTCTCCGAGTTGATGGAAAACGCGCCGAATATCGACTTCCGCAGCAATTACAGCCGCTTCTGGTCGAAGGTGGACGGTATTCCCGGCCCGGACAACCGTCTTGACCAGCAAGCCAAGCAAACCGCCAATCTGGGCATGGATTACCGCATGAAGGATATCCCGCTGACCCTGGGCGGCAGCTTCAACTGGACGCCATCGGTGCGCGTGCAGACCAGCCAGACGCAGACGGTGGATACGGGCAGCAAGCGCGTGCTGGATATGTACGCGCTGTGGAAGTTCGACGCCCGCACCCAGCTGCGCTTCTCGGCCGCGAACTTGCTGGCCGACGATTCGCTCGGTCATAATCTGATGTACGCTAAAGGCTTGTCCATTACCTCGGACTCGCTGAATCCCACCTACCGGGTGTGGAGTATCAAGCTGGAAACCAAGTTCTGATCGAACTGATAATTCAAACGGAGAGAATACAAGTGAAGAAGTCTTATCTGCTGACGACCCTGGCCCTGAGCATCGCGGCCGCTTTCGCCCACGCCGCCGACGCCCCGCTGTCCGGCATCGACACCCAGTACATCGACGCCAGCGTGCGCGCGCAGGATGACTTCTTCAACCACCTCAATGGCCAGTGGCTGAAAACCGCCGTGATCCCGGCCGATAAATCGAGCTGGGGTTCCTTCGCCAAGCTGCGCGACGACACCCTGCCGCAGCTGCGCGGCCTGATCGAAGAGCTGCAGGCGAAAAAGCACAAGGCCGGCACCGAAGAGCAGAAGATCGCCGACCTGTACGCCAGCTATATGGACGAGGCGAAGCTGGAAAAAGCCGGCGTGCGCCCGCTGGCCGGTGAGTTCAGCCGCATCCGCAGCCTGAAGGACAAGAAAGGCCTGCCGGCGCTGATCGCCCACATGAACCAGATCGGCGTGGCCGCGCCGTACGGCTTTTATATCAGCCAGGATGCGCGCGAATCGACGCGTTACGCCGTCTACCTGTCGCAAAGCGGCCTGGGCCTGCCTGACCGCGACTATTACCTGAAAAAGGACGACGCCCGCCTGGCCGATGTGCGTGTTCAATACGAAGCGCATATCGGCAAGATCCTGAGCCTGGCCGGCGTCAAGGACGCGCCAGCCAAGGCGAAAGCGATTCTGGCGCTGGAAACTGCGCTGGCCGAAGTGCAGTGGTCCAAGGTCGACAACCGCGATCCGGTCAAGCGCTACAACAAGAAGAGCTTCGCCGAACTGGCCGCGCTGGCGCCTGCCTATGACTGGAAAGGCGCGCTGGCCAGCACCGGCATTTCTGCCAAGACCGACTATGTGATCGTCAGCCAGCCGAGCTACTTCTCGGCCCTCGACAAGATTGTGCAGGACACCCCGCTCACCACCTGGCAAGCCTACTTCGAGTGGCAACTGCTGCGCGACGCCGCGCCATACCTGTCCAAGGCTTTCGCCGAAGAGAACTTCGCCTTCTACGGCACCGTCATCTCCGGCACCAAGGAACAGCCGCCACGCTGGAAGCGCGGCGTGAGCGTGGTGGAAGGCGCCATCGGTGAAGGCCTGGGCAAGCTGTATGTGGCCAAGTACTTCCCGGCCGAGCGCAAGGAGCGCATGGAGCATCTGGTGCAGAACCTGCTGGCGGCCTACAAGCAGAGCATCGACACGCTGGACTGGATGGGAGCGGAAACCAAGCAGGAAGCGCAAGCCAAGCTGGCCAAGTTCACCTACAAGATCGCCTACCCGAACAAATGGCGCGACTACTCGGCCCTGCAGTTTACCGCCGGCGACCTGGCCGGCAATATGCGCCGCGCTTCGCTGTTCTCCTTCCAGCGCAATCTGAACAAGCTGGGCAAGCCGATCGACCGCGAAGAGTGGGGCATGACGCCGCAGACCGTGAACGCCTACTACCGTTCCACCACCAATGAGATCGTGTTCCCGGCCGCGATCCTGCAGCCGCCGTTCTTCGACGCGCGCGCCGACGATGCGGCCAACTATGGCGCCATCGGCGCCGTGATCGGCCACGAAATCAGCCACGGCTTCGACGACAAGGGCAGCCAGTCCGACGGCGACGGCAACCTGCGCGACTGGTGGACGGCCGCGGACAAGGCCAACTTCAAGGCCAAGACCGATGCCCTGGTCAAGCAGTACAGCGCCTACAGTCCGCTGCCTGGCTATAACGTCAACGGCGAGCTGACCCTGGGCGAGAACATCGCCGACAATTCCGGCATCGCTGTCGCCTACAAGGCTTACAAGCTGTCGCTGAACGGCAAGGCGGCGCCGGTGATCGATGGCCTGACCGGCGAGCAGCGTTTCTTCATGGGCTTTGGCCAGGTATGGCGCAGCAAGATGCTGGAACCGCAGCAGATCATGCAGGTGAAGACCGATCCGCATTCGCCGGGCCAGTTCCGCGCCAACGGCACCGTGGTGAACCAGCCCGGTTTCTACGAAGCCTTCGGCGTGAAGGAAGGCGACAAGATGTACGTGGCGCCGGAGCAGCGCGTCATTATCTGGTAAGCGAATAAGCATTGAATAAAACCGGCTCAACCGAGCCGGCCCTCTACAAAAAAGACTACATCGCGTGGTCTTTTTTTATTCATGGTTGCCGCGCTGTGCTAGAGTCGTCAGCTCGGCAAAAGTCCGAGAAACCACTGTCTAAAACTAGAGGGGAAATATCAGTGAAACGACATCTGTTAAGTGCATTGACCTTGAGCCTGCTGGCTGGCGTATCCAGCGCAGCAGTTGCGGCAGAAGGCGCCACCAGCGCTGTTGCCAGCAAGGCGGCCGTCAGCGCGGAAAAAAAACTCGGCTCCGGCATCGACACCCAGTTCATCGATCCGGCCGTGCGTTCGCAAGACGACTTCTTCGTTCACCTGAACGGCAAGTGGCTGTCCACTGCCGAAATCCCGGCCGATAAATCGAGCTGGGGCACGTTCGCCAAACTGCGCGACGATATTCAGCCGCAGCTGCGCGCCATCATCGAAGAAGCAGCCGCCAAGGCCAACGGTGCTGACGCCAAGCGCATCGGCGACTTCTATGCCAGCTTCATGGACGAAGCGCGCCTGGAGCAGCTGGGAGTCAGCCCGGTGAAGGCCGACCTGGACCGTATCGCCGCCATCAAGGACAAGAAAGAGCTGCCGCTGCTGCTGGCCGCCGCTGCGCGCAACTTTGTGCATTCCCCGTTCGGCTTCGGCATCCACCAGGACAATAAGGATTCGACCAAGTATGTGGCCGACATCTTCCAGGATGGCCTGGGCATGCCCGACCGCGACTACTATCTGAAAGCCGACGACGCCAAGCTGGCCGATACCCTGGCCAAATATGGCAAGCATGTGGAAGAGGTGCTGGCTCTGGCCGGCGACGCCAATGCCGCCGCCAACGCCAAGGCCATCGTTGCCTTCGAAACCGAGCTGGCAAAAATCCAATGGACCAAGGTTGAATTGCGCGACCCGGTCAAGGCCTATAACAAGGTCGCCTTGAACAAGCTGCCGGAACTGATGGCCAACTTTGATTGGAACAGCTATCTGCAAGCCACCGGCCTGGCCGGCAAGGTCGATTATGTGATCGTCAGCCAACCGACCTATCTGAAAGCGCTGGATGGCCTGCTGGCCGCCACCCCGCTGGAAACCCTGAAGTCCTACTTCCAATGGCAGACCGTGCGTTCTGCCGCGCCTTATCTGTCGAAACCCTTCGTCGATTCCCACTTCGCCTTCAACGGCACGGTGCTGAGCGGCGTGACCGAGAACCGTCCACGCTGGAAGCGCGGTGTGGAAGTGACCGAAGGCGCGCTGGGCGAAAGCATCGGCAAGATCTACGTCGAGCAGCACTTCCCGGCTGCCAACAAGGCGCGCATGGAAGAGCTGGTGAAGAACCTGCTGCTGGCCTACAAGCAAAGCATCAATAAGCTGGACTGGATGACCCCGGCCACCAAGAAAGAGGCGCAAGCCAAGCTGGCCAAGTTCACCACCAAGATCGGCTACCCGAACAAATGGCGTGACTACGCCGCGCTGAACGTGCAGCGCGACGACCTGCTGGGCAACGTCAAGCGCTCCAATGAGTTCGACTACAACAAGGAGCTGAACAAGCTCGGCAAGCCGATCGACCGCGACGAGTGGGGCATGACGCCGCAAACCGTCAATGCCTACTACAACCCGGAGATGAACGAGATCGTCTTCCCGGCCGCGATCCTGCAGCCGCCGTTCTTCGACGCCAACGCGGATGACGCCATGAACTATGGCGCCATCGGCGGCGTGATCGGCCACGAAATCAGCCACGGCTTCGACGACCAGGGCGCCCAGTACGACGGCGACGGCAATCTGCGCGACTGGTGGAGCGCCGCCGACCACAAGAACTTCGAGAAGAAGACCGGCCAGCTGGTCAAGCAGTACAGCGCCTTCAGCCCGCTGCCAGGCTACAACGTCAACGGCGAGCTGACCCTGGGTGAGAACATCGCCGACAACTCCGGCGTGGCAATTGCCTACAAGGCGTACAAGCTGTCCCTGAAAGGCAAGAAAGCGCCGGTCATCGACGGCCTGACCGGCGACCAGCGCTTCTTCATGGGCTTCGCTCAGGTATGGCGCAGCAAGATGCGTGAACAAGCCCAGATCGTGCAGATCAAGACCGACCCGCACTCCCCAGGCAAATACCGCGCTAACGGCACCATGCGCAACCAGCCCGGCTTCTACAACGCCTTTGGCGTGAAGCCCGGCGACAAGATGTACCTGGCCCCGAAAGACCGCGTCATCATCTGGTAAGCCCACTGCCGAGCCCGTGTCCACCTTGGTGCCTGGCACCGATCGGACACGGGTTCAGCTGATTACCTTGTCCGATTGGGGGCTGACCCCATGGTGGACACGGGCTCGGCTGATTAGCGCTGCCGCTGCGGCGGTGAAGGCAAAAAAAAAACCGCTCGGATGAGCGGTTTTTTTATGGCGGCGAAGATTTATTCTTTCTTCTCTTCGGCCGGGGCAGCAGCCGGTGCCGGCACTGCGGGTTCTTTCAGGTTGCCGCCGGATTTGTTGGCCATGAAGACCACGGCGCGGGCCACTTCCACATCGTCCAGATCCGGGTTGCCGCCTTTGGCTGGCATGGCGCGCAGACCTTCGATGGCGTGCTTGAGGATGGTGGCTTCGCCTTGGGCCAGACGGCTGCCCCAGGCGCCGTTGTCGCCCACTTTCGGGGCGCCGGCTGCGCCGCTGCCGTGGCAGGCTGCGCAAGTGGAGGTGTAGATGGCTTCGCCGGTCTGCAGCACTTTCGGCGCGTTGCTGTCTTTCAGGGTGTAGTCGATGTCGCCAACCGGTTTCAGGCGGGCGGCGAGGGCTTCGGATGACTGGCTGTCGGAACCGTGGCCGGTGAGTTTTTCCTGCGTCACGAATTGCACCAGCAGGGCAATCCCGATAACAGTGATGAGGAAGAAGCCTACCACGGCAGCAATGAGTTGCTTAGGCGTTCTGATAGCGGATTCGTGTTCGTTATGTGCGTCGCTCATGATTTCCTTAGTACAAAGATCGAAACTGGTGGCGGTTGGCGTTCTCGTTTTTGCACGTCGGCGCGCAATCACTCGCCAAACCCGCGATTATAGACCCAAAATTACCACTATGGAACGTAAATGATTTGTTGACTTCGCTACAACGGCTGGTGTTAAATTGTCTTTATGACACTAAAATAATACAGCAGTTGCGGAGGCTGGCAAATGACGGATACGACGTTTGCAGTACGGCTGGAATCCTTCGGGACGCGCCTGGCGATCGTGGCCGATGACGGCTGCTTCTGGTCCTACGCCCAATTGGCCGCCGCCGCCGACCGCGCCGCCACCGCCCTGCAAGGGCCGCGCCAGCTGGTTATCGTCGAGGCTGCCAACCGCATCGAATGCGTCTGCGCCTATCTGGCCTGCCTGCGCCGCGGCTGGCCCGTGGTGCTGGGCGAACCCGGTTCCACCGCACGCGATTCCCGTATTGCCGATACTTTCCAGGCCGGCCTGGTGTTCCGCGAGAACGAAGACGGCGCTTGGGCGTTTCAAACTTTACCTGGGGCAAGGGAATCAGCCCTGCATCCCGAGCTTTGTCTCCTTCTGTCGACATCGGGCAGCACGGGCTGCCCGAAACTGGTCCGTTTGTCGCTGACAAATATCGAAAAAAATGCCCAAGCCATTGCTGAATATTTGGGCATTTTGGCCACGGATAAGGCTATCACGGCGCTACCGTTGTTTTATTCCTACGGGATGTCCGTACTGAATTCCCATCTGGCGGTGGGCGCCACCGTGCTGCTGAGCGAATACTCGGTGGCCCAGGACGAGTTTTGGCAGCGTTTCGAGGCCGAGGGCGCCACTTCGCTGGCTGGCGTGCCTTTCAGCTTCGATGTGCTGGAGCGGATCGGCTTCCGCCAGCGCCGCTATCCCGCGTTGCGCTACCTGACCCAGGCTGGCGGCCGCCTGCCGGCCGAGCGCGTGCTCGCTTACGCTGACTGGGCGCGCGCGCAGGGCAAGCAGATGTTCGTCATGTATGGCCAAACCGAGGCCGCACCGCGCATGGCCTATGTGCCGCCGGCCCAGCTGCACGACAACCCGGACTGCATCGGCGTCCCCGTGCCCGGCGGCGCCTTTGAACTGATCGAAGAAGACGGCACGCCGGTGACGGTCGCCGGCCAGCCCGGTGAACTGGTGTATCGCGGCCCGAATGTGATGATGGGCTATGCCGAAAGCGCGGCCGATCTGGCGCGCGGCGCCGGCCCCGCCGAGTTGCGCACGGGCGACCTGGCCTGCCGCAAGGCCAATGGCAACTACTATATAGTGGGCCGCAAGAGCCGCTTCTCGAAAATCCTCGGCCTGCGCATCAGCCTCGATGAGATCGAGCGCTGGCTGGAACAGCGCGGCGTGTATGGCGCCGTGGGTGGCGACGACAAGCTGATCGCCGTCGCCATGGTGCAGCGCGCAGGCCGGGCGGAATTGAAACAGGCCTTGCTGGAACGCTTTGGCCTGCCGGCATCGGCCGTCGAAGTGCGCGTGCTCGATCCGCTGCCGACGCTCCCCTCGGGTAAGGTCGACCACCGCGCCGTGCTGCGGCTGGTGCGCCAGGCGGCGGGCGAAGAACTGCCGGAGGCGCCGTGCTCGCTGATCGAAGCCTACCGCGTGGTGCTGGGCGTGCAGGACGTGCGGCCCGAGGACAGCTTCCTCGACCTTGACGGCGACTCGGTCAGCTTCGTCGATATCTCGCTGCTGATTGAAAGCTATCTGGGCCATCTGCCGGAAAACTGGGAAGCGCGCTCGATCGCCGAGCTGGAAGCGCTCAAGCTGCCCGTCGCAGCGGCGCAGGAAGAGCATAGGCCGCGCCGCTTCGCCGTCGCCGCCATGGTCGCCTTCTCGCTGCTGGCCGTGGGCGAAGCTTCGCTGCAGATGCGCCATTACCTGAAGACCGGCCGCAGCGCCGCCTCCCTGCTGACCGGCAGCGGCGCCATGGCCTTCAACAAGGATTGGGGGCTGACCACCTACCGCCCGCATTTCTCGCGCACCGTGCTGTCCAATGGCGGCCGCTTCGAAGTCAATTCGCTCGGCTTCCGCAGTCCGGAAATCGACGCAGCGCCGCAAGCCAACGAGCTGCGCGTGGTGGTGGCGGGCGCCTCCACCGTCTCCGGCGCCTATGCACCCACCAACCAGGACACCTTCCCCAGCCTGCTGGAGCAGCGCCTGCGCCAGCAGATGCCCAGCCGCCCGGTGAATGTGGTGAACGCCGGCATCGAAGGCTATACCCTGGACGATATCGAACGCCTGGTGGACCGCGCCCTGATCGGCCTGAAACCGGCCGCCGTGGTGATCTACCCCGGCTTCAACGATATGAGCGGCATCTGCCGCGCCGCGCGCAGCCATGAGAAACCGGCCCACGCGCCGCAGCCCGCGCTGCCGCGCTGGATGCTGACGCGCGAGATACTGGCCAAGAACACCGTCTCGCTGCGCGAGCCGCCGGTGCGCGCGGTGGTGGTCGATCCCGCCCAGCATATGACCGACGGTTATGCTGCGCGGCTGGATGCCATCGTCGGCCGCCTGCAAAGCGCCGGCATCGTGCCGGTGCTGATGACGGTGGCGCGCGCCACCAAGCATGAGCGGCAGCCGGGCAGCGTGCAGCTGGCGCAGACCGCGCTGTTCTACAATCCCTGCCTCGACCTGTCAGGCCTGCTCAAAGCCAGTGCCATGTACAACCGCGCCATCGTCAATGTGGCGCGGCAGCGTCGTACCGCGCTGGTCGACCTGGCCCGCGCCATGCCGGGCGGGCGCGACTACTTTGTCGACGGCGGCCACTTCACCGCGCGCGGCGAACGCTTCACCGCCGACTACCTGTTCCGCAGCATGTACAGCCATCCGGAACTCGCGCGCGGCCTGGGCATCCCGCAGCGCATGGAAGTGGCCAGCGGCGGCGCGTTCATCAGCAAAGACAAATAAGGCCCGGCCGTGGAATTGACGGGCTTCGCCTATCTGGTGTTTTTCCTGCTGGTGCTGGCAGCCCACCACTATTTGCGCGCGCATGGCGGCTGGCAGAAAGCCATGCTGACCGCCGCCAGCTACTACTTCTACGCCACCATCGACTGGCGTTTCATGGGCCTCCTGGCCGCCTTCACCGTCATCAACTACAGCGCCGGCGAAGTGGTGCTGCGCGTGCGCAGCCTCGCCCTGCGGCGCGCAGCGGTGGCGGCGGCCGTTGTCGCCAGCCTGGCCATGCTCGGCTACTTCAAATACCTGAACTTCTTCGCCGCCATGCTGAACAGCATGGCCCAGTGGATGGGGCAGGACGCGCTGCTGCCGCTGGTGAGCGTGCTGCTGCCGGTGGGAATTTCCTTCATGACCTTCCAGGCCATCAGCTACCCCATCGACCTGTATGCGGGACGGCTGCAAAAGACCTGCAGCTTCGGCGACTTCGCCTTGTTCATCGCCTTCTTCCCGCGCCTGCTGGCAGGGCCTATCGTCCCCGCCGCCTACTTCCTGCCGCAGCTGGAACAGCCGGTGCGCGTGAGCGAGGACCAGCGCTTCGAAGGCCTGGCTCTGGTGCTGCGCGGCGTGGTCAAGAAAGTGCTGCTGGCCGATACCTTGGGCAGCCATCTGGTCGACCCCGCGTTTGCCAACCCCGGCGTGTACTCCTCCGCCTTCCTCTGGCTCGCCATGTTCGGCTACAGCCTGCAAGCCTATCTGGATCTGAGCGGCTACACCGATATGGCCCTGGGCGCGGCGCGCATGCTGGGCTACCGGCTGCCGTCCAACTTCAACCGGCCCTACCTCGCCACCAGCGTCGCCAACTTCTGGCAGCGCTGGCATATCAGCATGTCCTCCTTCTTCCGCAACTACCTGTACACGCCCTTGTCGGCGGCATGGAGCGCGCCGGCCTGGCTCAATCTGCTGATCGTGTTCGTGGCGATCGGCCTATGGCACGGCGCGGGCTGGAATTTCGTGGTCTACGGCCTGCTGCACGGCAGTCTGGTGGCGCTGGAACACCTGCGCAGCGAAGCGCGCACCGCGCGCGGCCTGCCGGCGCCCGTCTACCGCGGTCTGCGGCTGGCGCTGCAGGTGGCGCTGATCTTCAGCATCGTCTCGCTGACGCGCATCCTGTTCCGCAGCGAGAGCCTGGCGGTGGCCGGCTCCTATCTGGCCGCCATGGCGGGACCGCTGGACGGCCGCTTCCCGCTGTCGCTCTCGGCCCTGCTGGCGCTGGCCGCCGCCGCCCTGCTGCACTTCACCCCGATGCGCTGGCGCGAACTGCTGATGGCGGCCGTCAACCGCCAGCCCGCCTGGGCTTTTGGCGCCAATTTCGCTGCGATCACCTATCTGAGCATCGTTTTCACGCGCGGCAACGGCGGCTTTATCTACTTCCAATTCTGAGCTGGCAGGGTTGTTGATGCGATTTGTGCAATAATTTCTGCATTCTCATGGACGGCGGCGGCGAAAGCCGGTATCCTTCGTCTCACTTCCGACATCCCACCCGCGCGGCTGTAGCTCAGTGGATAGAGTATTGGCCTCCGAAGCCAAGGGTCGTGGGTTCGATCCCCGCCAGCCGCACCAAAATTCCATATATAGATCAAGTAGATAGCGATTAGTCGTTTATCTTTTCTCGTGTCGGAAGGTGCCGAGCTTAGACGTATGTAAGCGCCTTGTAAGCGAAATTCTACTAGCTGAGAGTTGTTACGCCGAGTCCATTTTGGACAACAATTTTCGTCTTTCGTGCTTTCCTTGATCGCCAAACAACGGGCGGTGTGCGCTTGCCAGCTACTTCTGCTTCCCATTGAACGCTTTTGCACAGGCAGCGACATCTTTGTCGGTCGAGTCGATAATGTCTTTACCGGGCGGTAGACGCTTTTGGACACATGCCCATCCCTTAGGCGACTGAGCAAACAGCTTATTGACGGCAGCCTTGTTTACGTCAGCGTTAATAGCATCCAGTTCAGCTATTTGCTTGCCAAGGTCCAGCTTTGACTTGGCTTTAGCAATACGTTCCCTGCGTTCATATCATGCTTCATCGCGGATTTGTGTGTCAATTCGTGAGTTCTCTGCCCCCATCTCCGCGACGATATTCCGGTACTCTCCGCAACTGACGAAGGTTTCGTTACCGATGTGTTTGCTCATGCAAGAGCGATCTGGGAAGTGAACGACTGTAGGGCGCATGTCTCCAGCGTTCGGGTTGAGTCTCAATGGGCCAGCCGTACGGTCGAGTTCCCGCTCCTCTTCTTCGATACGAGCGTCCTTCTCAGCCTGCGTCGCTGCGCTCTTCGCTGCAATTGCTGCCACTTCGTCTGACCTTACCTTGTCGGCCTCATAAATGGATCGTATTTCTTGGCGTACGACCTCATCGCATGCTGCAAATTCCGGTTTCGGCATGCCCGTCCACATTGACCAATGTTCGCTGGCGGCAAGGTAGCATTTCGGTCCGCTTCGTTTCGGGTTATCTCGGTACTTTCTGACCGCAGTGTAGTAGTCCGGGTTATTGTTCATTGATCGAATGGCCTGCTCCTCACTGTCCTGCCGTATCTTTTCCTTCGCGTCGGCCAATAAACCCTCACTTGGCTTCGGTCGTTTATCTTCTGCCTCCTTCTCGTAGTTGCGACTGTCGGCTGCAAATGACGGCGATGCAAGGAGGGGTGTGCAAAGTAAGGCAGCAGTGATGAAAGCTTTCATTTTTCTCTGAATGGTCGATGGAGTGGCGATAAGGAGTCTATAGACTCTCGATGTGGCCGTAGCATACCATCATCATCTAGGCGTGCCTACCTACTCACCTGACCGCCAACACCCCGATCTTGTCGCCTTTGGCGATGCGGTGCGTCGGCTGCGAATTGAGAAAGGCATGACGCAAGAAGTGCTGGCTTTTGCTGCTGAACTGGACAAGGGTTATCTGGGTCGTGTGGAGCGCGGTGACTCGGTTGCGGCCCTGCTGGTGATCGCCAGGATCGCCAGGACGCTTGGCGTCACTGTGGAGCAATTGATGGGCAATGCTGGTCTGTAAGTGTATCCAGTTGATCCGTTTGTGCGTGAGTCTGAGGCTACACGAAGCGGCTAGGATGCTGTTTTGCAGCCCAAGCGCGCAGTTTGGCGACGTTCTCTCTAATGCCTTTGATGTTGTGGCGACGGCCTACGGTGTCGATGATCCACACGTCGTCAATCATGAAGTCCGTACCGTCCTGTAGATCGAATTCCAGATCGGCGGCCTCTATCACATGATGGTAGGGTTTCTGTTCGGTGAGGGTATGGCCTTCGCTGTCTACGAACTGCTGCGTCATCCACTTGATACCATCAATGCGACGGATGAATCGGCCTTTGGTTGCAGCACCGCCCCAAGAATGCAATATGATCGGCCTACGCCCTTTGTTCACTGCGGTGATGCGTATGCGCGCTGTGAACTCGTTCCAGCCCGGTTCATAGGAGGAAGTGACCTGGAGAACTGCGCGGTCACGGAAGAAGTTGATACTGGCTACCAGTAGCGACAGGACGGATACACCGGTAGCGATCCAAGGCGAAGGTTCGTAGGACATGGCAGGCTGTGACGGTCGTGGTAATCCATGCTATCACCCTGCGATGACCGGGCCAAGGCTTGGTGTGCTTACGCAGCGTGGGCATGGTAGATTGGCGGGCTATCAAACCCTTCTGAGGACCTACATGCAGCCGACTGACCCCGCACTCGCATTCTGGATTCCAATCTGTTCATTGATAATTGCGGCGCTGGCGATAGTGGTCGCTCCCTTCGTTAGCTGGCTTGTAGCCGGTCGGCAGGTGGCTACCTCGCTTGCTGTGGCGCAGAAGCAGGTCATTGCACCAATGCGTCAGAAGTGGATCGACTCCTTGCGGGACAGAGTGGCGGAATTCCTAAGTACAGCGCACTGGTATTACGTTGCCGGGGGCGATCAGGTCGTACCTTCGCCTGAAGACGAGGACAAATTTGAAGAACACGAGTCACTGCAAATACAGCAGGTGGATCGGAAGATGGTCTTCATGCTCAACCAAATAGATATGATGCTGAACCCGAAAGAGGCCGATCATATTGCCTTGATGGATGCCTTGAATCGTGTACGGGCTGGTTGTTTTCAACAGGGGGCGCCTGGTCGTCAGCACATATATGTCCCTGACCTCGTAGATGAGGCCAGAGGCTTGTGTAAGGTGGTGTTAAAGCGAGAGTGGGATCGCCTTAAAAAGGAAGCCTAGTGCTACCACGTGCTAGTGATGTCACTTGCCCAGCATCTCGATTAGTGCCTTCACAGCGCTACCAAGGATCGTCCCGACAACCGGCAGGCGCAGTAAACCCATCAAACTCTCTTTGGCTTCTACCTTCTCTTTTGGGGAAGCGTCGGCGTCGTTGATCCTCTGCACAAGGTCATTTAGCGCGTTATGGATGCCAAGCGTGTTGTTGTCGCCTATCTGGAATCCACCGGACGAGTTATGAATGTTGACGGTGGTGTTCTTCGTCACGGGCTGCGGTGCCGTGGTAGGAGCGGCATCGGCTGGGTGGATGGTGAGGTACTGACGGATCGTTCCGGGCCTGCCCGGCGCTCCGGGGCCGCGCCCTAGGTCTACGCTCTCGATTAGATAGCGCCGTTCGCCAAGGCTGGGATGCAACCAGATTAGGGTGTCGCCCACGTTGATCCTAACTACTTCATCAAAGATTGTGACCTTGCGATCTTCCATTACCGTTTCAAACGCACCATAGCGGGAACCGCTCTTGCTTTCCAAAACAACGTTGTCGTACATAGTCACTTGCTCCAAAAGGAAGGGCATGATTGCTGCCAGTACCTGGGTGGGAAGTCCAGCGCGTTGCTATTGCCCCACGTAGTAGGCAAACGCCTTTGCGCGCCGTTCCGAGTCTTTGATGTCCTGCTTCAATGATGCCAGCCTTCTCAGGGTGAACAGCGAATGTACCACCATGAAGTTGAAGAACGTCAGTGCAGTGCACGTTGAGATTTGGAGGCATGCTAGGCGCGTCAATGGTTCGTCGGAGGTTGCCAGAATGGCTAGAGCTACGCCTGTCGCTGCGGAGAGTATTCCGGTAAAGGCGATGAACGTAATACCAATGCGGCTCTTGAATAACGCCAGCACCTTGTCGGTGGAAGCATCCGTTTTCGAGAAAATCCGTTCCTTGATGTAGAACTGCGCCCAGCCATTGAAGGCCGTGAATGCTCCCACCCCAAGGGTTATCCAGTTCCCTGCGTCCATCGGTTCAGTCCCTAGTTTGTTGGTGTCGGGACAGTATATCGTGGTGGGCAGTTGACCCTAAAAAATTTCCGGGAAGTGGGCCTGCTGGGATTTCTAGGATGTTCACGGGGGATTTTAACGGGCCTGCGGTCCGGGATGCGGTCCCTGTCTGAACCGGGGAGATATCCACGGACGCGGCTGACGACCTGGAATTGAGAGAGGACAAGGGGCTGACTTAACGAGCAGCCAACCGTGTAAAAACCGTCGCTGAATGCACCGGAATATCCTCACGGCGTCACATTGGGCCTGGAAGGTTGGAAGGTCCAGCGGGTTGCTTAACGCGTTGCTGGCCCGGGATAATTCGCCAGGCAGTTTTCTAAAATATGGCGTAGCGCTCTGTTGGCGCTGGTAGGCAGCGTTGCACAGGCCACGGATGGACTAGGCTGCTGCAGCCTCCTATCACGTCAGGTTGCGTCCTTCACAATGCGGTAGGGCAAGCCCGGTGATAGACGTTGTACTGGGGCATGGCGGGTCAGCAATCTTAGTAACCTCATCGTGTTGATCGTATTTCAGTTTCACAATAGGATATACTTTAATGCAACTTCTATCCTTGAGAGGCTGGCAATGTCGATCCAAGAGTTCACGAAAGAACGTGGCATTAAGTTTCTGTTTCACTTCACTCAGATCGAAAATTTGCCCTCGATACTGGCGAACGGTCTTCTTACCAGAAAGCAATGCGCTGCCCGGAGAATAGTCCCGCTTGTCAACGACGCTTACCGACTCGACCATGAGGACGCGTTGTGTTTGTCTATCGGCTTTCCAAACTACAAGATGTTTTATCAGGTCAGGCAATCTAACCCGGGCAAGCAATGGGCGGTGGTGGTCTTGCGGCCTAGCTTGCTTTGGGAAAAGCGTGTCGCATTTTGCCGTCAGAATGCCGCGAAGGCAGCAGTGGCGAATGTAGCGATTGGGGAGCGCATGGGGCTCCCAGCGTTCAAGACCCTGTTTGACGACTTCGAGGACAAGGTACGGGCCGAAATGGGGCTACCGGTGGACTATCCCACTCATCCGCAAGCTGAGGTTTTAGTTTTTGACGACATTGAGCCTGCCCGTATTGTCGGTGTGGCATTTGACGACAGCGCCCTAAAGAATCAATATGCCGCAAAGTACCCGGATTTCGATTTCCGTTACATTCCCCGCTTGTTTAAGTACCGGCAAGACTACGCACACTGGAAGGCAAATGGCTAAGCGACCTGTATTTATCCCGGAACCTGATGGACCGGCTTTGGTTTCTACCGTGCTTGTGGACTTTGAATGGTTCCCCGGCATGGCGCTATCGCAAGCCCAGAAGTCAATTGACTCCCTTCACGTAGCTGCAAGTGAGCGATTAGGGGTAAAGGCGATGCTGGAAATCTCAAGCAAGTCCAAGCAAGACCTTGGTGTGAAGCTTAGTGCGTTCAACCTTATGATTAAGACTGTGAAACAGGAGCGCAAGTTCAGCGTGGAGTGCGCTTACCAAGCAAGCAAAGTGTTCGAGCGAGGTGGTCCGTTCACTGACCTGTTGGGCAAAACTTCACTCGAAGCAAAGCGCGATCCTAGGCTGAACCAGTACGGTCGAATGACGGAGTTTCGCTTCTTTGGGCAGTCCTGGCCGTTGGAGCCTCGTACAGCCTTCTACGACTGGCTTTACATGAATGCGTTGTACAAACACCCTACGTTTGCTGACGAAGTGCTGACCTATGACGCTTTCACGGACATCGCCTTTAATCCAGAGCGCTCTATCAACTGCCAAGCATACGCCGCCGCCCTGTACTCATCACTCGTCCGTAGGAGCATACTGGACAAGCCATTTCTTCAAGACCAAGAGCGGTATTTAAATACGGTCAAGGCGATGAAGGTCAGCAATGCCCACGAGAACACAGTTGTACAGGACCGTATAGGTTTCGACTAAGCGAACTTGCAGCACTGACACCCGTAGTCGATAGCCCCATCTCATCCCATCGTACGGCTGGCCTTACGCTTTGCTGCAGCGATGGCCTTCTTGGCAGCGGCTTCTTCCTGCTTTGTGCGCTCGTAGCCTTCAAAGCTGACGCTGCTGCCCGCTTCGGTGTGTAACCGGAATTCGCATGGGATGCCCAACTTGCTGAACATGGCCCAGGCACTGTACGAAGGCAGGCTTTTACGAGTGCAGACACGTAACTTTTTCTCGTAGTAGTAATCGAGGTCTTCAGGCTCGATGGGGTCCTCAAACACGGGAACGAACACTGCTGGCGACAGAACCTGTTGCACACCAACGTGCTTGGCGACTGCGTGATTCCAGCCTTCTTTAAGCTGGTAGGACGTGCGTGACTTCGCCTTGCTGAATCCGGCGTCATAGCGTGCTGCTGCCGCAGCTTCCCCTCGTTTAGCTGTCGCACGGTTCTTCTTGTGGTTGAGGGGGGCGTACTTCTCGTCGATGTACAACTTCGTGATCGGGTTGTATCGGTCGGGCTTCGCGCCGTAAGTTTCTCCGGCGGGGTCCGTGAATTCGCGTTTGCGGTCGAACTCGGTGCAGCGATGGAAGCCGATGGCGGTGTAGGCCGCTGCGTTAGCGCGTTCGCTGTCGGAATCGTATTGGTCAATCATGTGTTTCTCCTGTCTGTCAGCGGTAAAGCCGACTCTGTATAAGACGGTAAGCGCGGGTTGCCCATTGCATACCCTTGCGCTCTCGTAAGTCGTTGTTTTAGAACGGTGCCGTGATGCCGTCCGCCTCTTGCACACCCATTGCACGGGCCATGCACACCCCTTGCACTTGTTCACGCGTGTAGCCCATCGGGAAGTAGTACGTGTTGCGCTTGGTGTTGATGAGCATCTGCGCCTTCTCGTAGCCCAGCTTGCGCATGATGTTGGGCACGTGGGAAGGACTTGCTGGTGGTAGGCCGTCCTCTTTGAAGGCCGCCTGAAGTTCTGAAAGCTGGAACACGACGTTATCTTTGATGAAGCCAGCCGCGAACTCTTCGTGCGGATTTACACTGAGGTCTACCATCTGCTGCAACGCCGACGATGTTGGTGGGTTCTTGTGATTGAAGCCCGTTAGATCGTATTCATTGAACCAGCGATGGATCGCGTCGTATGCCCCCGGCACGTGTAGCCATTCTTGTAGCTTCGCCAGAAATCCTTGCGTTTCAGGGCGGTCAACTCGATGTGTCAGTTTGTTGAACACAAGCCAGCGCCGCTCGTCCGGGTCAAGGTAGAGCGGGCGGGCTTCGTTACCCACTCCGCTGAATTTTTGAACGTGCGACGTAGACCGTGAACGGATACGTGGGGTAGGGTACGCTTTGAAACGATCTGTTCCTGCACTCTACGCTCAGCCTGCGCTGCTGTACGCTTCTTTGCCTCGTCCTCCCGTGGATCAATGCCCTTGTCGGCAAGCAGTTTGTATTCACGGGCGCGCTCTCTGGCGTCGGGTATGCTGGCCTGGCATACACAAGAAGGCAGCACCTTCTTTTTCGTAGAGCTTGCATGCTTGGTTGCGTTTATTTCGTTTATTTCGTAAGATTCATTTAGGCTGGTTTGGGATAGAGCATGGCAACTTCTTGCCGCTCAGTGCCACGCTCCTAACCATAAACTATGGGGGTATTAGTAAGCATAGGAGAAGTTAATGTCGAACGTAATTGATCGGCTAGACAACAAGGAAGACCTTGAACTGGCAAAAGCTGCTCAGCGCTGCATTGTTAGCGCGTTAGATCACTCACGTGCGATCAATATTGCCATTGTTGAGGAAGGCGTCGAAAGAATTGAAGATGCGCCATTGCTCAAGCTCCCACCCCAAGTTTTGCGTTTGTTTTCTGATTTATTGGGTGCGATGGCGCAAGGGAAGGCGGTTACGATAGTGCCTAAAGAGCTGGACGTTACGACGCAAGAAGCAGCAATGTTTTTGAACGTATCTCGTCCTTATCTTATACGTCTTCTGGATGAGGGAAAAATAGCCTTCCACAAGGTAGGTACTCATCGCCGCATTCGTTTTGAGGACGTGGTTGAGTACAAGGAAACCCGACGAAAATCTGCGCAGAGCGCACTTCAAGCTTTAGTTGATCAGGCTCAGGAACTTGATATGGGCTATTGATGGCCGGATATTACCGCTACACTGCGGTGCTTGATGCTTGTGTCTTATATCCGGCACCGCTGCGAGATCTTCTTCTGAGCTTGGCTTCGGAGGGAGTTTTTCGCGCGCGTTGGACTGATCAAATTAATCAAGAATGGACAAGGAACTTACTGGCAAAGAGGCCAGACCTTGATGCAGCGAAACTGGAAAGAACGGTTTTGTTGATGAACGAGGCGGTAGAGGATTGCTTGGTTGATAATTATGGTTATTTGATCAACTCCCTGCATTTGCCTGACCCTAACGATAGACATGTTCTAGCCAGTGCGATCGTCGGTCATGCCGATGCAATCGTGACCTTTAATTTGCGCGATTTCCCAGACCAAGCAGTTTCACCTTATGGGATCGAAATATTGCATCCAGATGATTTTCTGATTGCGCAATATGATCTTTGTTCAATAAGAATGCTTAGTATTATCAAATCCAAGCGTGAGAGACTGAGAAATCCTCCAAAATCCGCAGAAGATTTTATTGCAACGTATGAACGGCAAGGATTGCCGCAGACCTGTGAAAAATTGAGACAGGCCATTGATCTCATTTAAATTTCCCCATATTTGAGGTTCGTAGCTGCGCGTCTTTTGAGAACGCAGCCCAGTTGACTGACCCTTAAGCCGGCAACTCCACGCTGAAGGTACACCCCCGTCCATCCAGCCCCCCGCTCAGCCGCACATTGCCCGCCAGGCGCGCCACGGCTTGCTTGACGATGGCCAGTCCCAGTCCCGACCCCGGCGTATCGTGGCCGCCGCTGCCGCGATAGAAGCGTTCGAAGATCAATTCCTGTTCGCCCGGCGCGATGCCGGGGCCGTTGTCGGCCACCGCCAGCTGCAGGGCGCCGCCGTTGCGCGCCAGGCTGACCACGATGCGTCCTCCTTCCTGCGTGTAGTGCACGGCGTTGCGCAGCAGGTTTTGCAGGATGGCCTGGAAGGCCGGCACGTCGAGCGTGTGCGGCAGCGTGTCGGGGGCGTCGAGTTCCAGCTCGAGCTGGCGCGCCAATGCGGCGGGGGTGGCCAGGGCCAGTTCCTGGCGCGCCAGTTCGGCCACGTCGACCTTGCTGGCGCTGCGCGCCGTGCTGCCATCGGCCTGCGCCATTTCCAGCAGTTGCGCGATCAGGTGCGAGGCGCGTGCGATCGCGTGGTCGAGGCGCTGTTCGGCGACGCGCCGCTGCGCTTCGTCTGGCGCGGCGGCCAGGGCGTGGGCCTGCACCGAGATCACGGCCAGCGGCGTGCGCAGTTCGTGCGCTGCATCGTGGACGAAATTGTTTTCACGTTCGATGCGCCGGCGCAGTTTGGCCAGCAGCTGGTTGATCGCCTGGCCCAGTGGCAGCAGATCGGCGTAGCTGGCGTTGAGGTCGAGCGGGGACAGTTCGTCCGGCCCGCGCGCGGCGATCCGTTTCGACAGCAGGTGCAGAGGGCGCAGGCCGCGCGCCACGGCGATCCAGATCGGCAGCAGTACCAGCGGGAAGGCGATCAGCAAATCCTTGACCAGATCGCTGCCGACGCTGGTCAGCAGCCAGAATGGCGCGGGCATCGGCATGGCCACGGTCAGAATCCAGCGCTCGGATTCGCCGCGGTATACGCGGTAGCGCAAGCCGTGGATGACGGCGTTGCCGATCTGCCCATTCATGCCCTTGAGCCGCACCCCTTCCGCTTCCGGCGACAGGAACAGGCGCTCGCCATTGCGCGCATCGAGCTGCAGCAGCACGGCGCCCGGGACGTCGATGCTGTCGTAATAGTCGTTGAGGATGATGGAGGTCGTGTTGGCGACGGCGCGCGCTTCATCGGCCGTGGTCAGGCCGCTGATGGAACCCATCATGCTGGCGCTGAAATCGCGCAGCTCCTGGTCGTTGTGGCGCACATCGCGCGCCTTGACGAATTCGATGCAGAGAAACACCGACCATACCAGCACGAACGCAATCAGCAGGGCCACCACGATGCGCCGCGTGAGGGTCGGCCTGGCCCATGGCCGCCGCCGGTACATCAAGCCTCCAGCATATAGCCGACGCCGCGCACGGTGCGGATGCGCTGGGCGCCGATCTTGCGCCGCAGATTCGAGACGTGCACTTCGATGGCGCCGAAATCGAGCGGGTCGCCCAGCGGTTCCAGTCGTTGCGCCAGCGCGCCCTTGGGCACCACGGCGCCGGCTTCGCGCGCCAGCTCCAGCACCAGCTGGAATTCGCGCGGCGACAGGTCGAGCGCCACGCCGTCGAGCTGCACCAGATGGGCGCGCGGCTCGATCTGCAAGGCGCCGATGCGCCACACTTCGGTGGCCTGCTGCGCGTAGCGGCGCCGCACGGCACGAATGCGCGACATCAGTTCGGCCGTGATGAAGGGCTTGACGATGAAGTCGTCGGCGCCGCCATCCAGGCCGGTGACGCGGTCTTCCAGCCCGGCGCGCGCGGTCAGGATGATGATGGGCACCGTGCAGCCGGCATTGCGCCATTGCTTGAGCAGTTGCAGGCCGCCGCCATCGGGCAGGCTCAGATCGAGCAGCACGCAGTCGTAATCCTGCGCGTCGCAAACCGGGGGCGCGTCGTTGATGCGGCGGCGCCATTCGCTGCTGACGCCATCGGCCTTCAGTGCTTGCTGCAAGGCCTGGCCCAGATCGAGGTCGTCTTCAATAATTAGGATATGCATGCGAAAAAGTATAAAGCCCGAACCTTAAGCTTTGCCAAAGGTTGATGCTCTTGACTTGATGGCAACGCATATGCGCCGGCCAGCAGCCAGGTTTTAACTTAGACGTTGCAGACGGACTTCGAAGGCCGGCAGGTCTTCCAGGAACCACACAGAGGAACCACGGTTCGATTCACGGATAAAGTCGCGCAGCGCCTCGCTGGCATCCAGTTCGGCGCTCAGATCGCCCACTATGGCGAGCTTCAGTCCATGTGTGATCAGTTTCTGAATTGCTTCGCCGGCGAAGCGGGTACGCAACACGAAGAAATCGGACGAAAGGCGCGCCTTATCCAGCACCAGCCAGCGCACCTCATGCCCGAAGGCGTGGCCCATAAGGTCGTTCAAATCGCCTGGGTGGCTGATGACGGGGCCATCGGCCGTGCAGTGAAGCACGTTCTGGCCGTGCAGATGGAGGAGGGTGTCGGAGGAAGTCGTCATGCCAATAATGTAACCCAGTTGGCGATGCGCTGCTTTCTCGTGGGCCTTCATATTCTCTGAAGGTTGGCAATGTTAGACTTATGCTAACTGATCAAACAAGGAACGCAATGAAGCTTGGTCGCTGTCTTTGCTGGCTGGCTCTGGCCTGCTGCGCGCCGCTCCAGGCGCAGCAAAGTCCGGACGCCGCTACCGTGCAGGTCGTGGAGATCAGTGGCCTCAGCGATCCGGACGAGCGCCGTTACCGCGATCTGGTAAAGGGCATGGACTTTTTCGAGCAGTACCATCATTTGGCGCCGCAGGGCACGCTGCGCTACCGTATCCTGCCGCGTCTGCCGAAGGTGGCGGCGCAAGGTACGGTGCTCACCCTGCGCGGCAATGGTGGGGGCGCGGTGCTGCCGCTGGCGCCGGATATGAGTTTCACCGTGGAGCGCGACAGCAAGCTGTATGAGGACAATGCGGTGGTCAGCAGCAACCGCAAGGACCGCAGCTTCGCCTGGATGCCTGAGGTGCGCACGCCGGGCCTGCCCGCCCATATGCGCCGCCTGGGTGACTTGCGCCTTGAGTGCGAGGTCAATCGCGGCGCCGACCTGGCACAGGGACTGAAGACGCCGAGCTGGTATGCGCTGAACGCGACCTCCGATCTGTGCGTGCACCGCAAGCAGGGCTGGTGGCTGTACGCCGACCGTCCCGTCTTCAGCGCCACGCTGGTGCATGGCGCGCGGCGCCAGGTGCTGTTCTCTTCGCACTACTATGGCAGGCCGTTGCCGCCGATGATTTTCTCTTTTTATGATTTCTATCCGCTGCTGATGGACCGCACGGTGTGGGTCCATATCTCGGATGCCAGCTGGCCGGACGATACGCTGATCGAGCTGGAATACATGGACGAGGCCCCGCTGGCCTCGGCCGCGCACTAGGACACCTTCATGCACATGCGTTTTCACAGCGGGCTTGCCGCACTCTGTCTGCTGGTGCTGAGCGCCTGCGCCAGCCCGGCGCGCACGTCCACGGGCGTGAGCGTGACCGAGGCACAGGCCCGGCTCGTCGTCGGCCAGAGCAGCAAGAGCGAGGTGGCGGCGGCGCTGGGCCGGGCGGCCGTGACCAGCTTCCCCAGCGGCTATGAGGTCTGGGTGTACAACGACAAGCTGGAACTGCCCGCGCTGATCGGCTTTGTGCCGGTGGTGGGATCGGTGGCCAGCGCCGTCGAGGCGACGGCGCAAAACCGGGAGCTGGTCATCCTGTTCGACCCGGGCGGCACGGTGCGCAAATACCAGATGCGCGTCGATGGCTCCAAGCTGGAAAAACTGGTCGGACCATAAGGCGGCAAGGCGGCGCGCCATGGCGCTGACAGGCGATCTGCAAGTTGCCGCGCAAATCCGCTATAATGAGAATAATTCTCATTTGCAAGCGACCGCCGCCACGCCGCATCATGTCCTCATCCCACCCGCTTCACAGCCTGTACACCGACCATGGCGCATGGCTGCGCAACTGGTTGCGCGCAAAGCTGGGCAATGCCTGGGATGCGGCCGATCTGGCGCATGACACGTATGTGCGCATTCTGCAGGCCGGCACCCGCCCCGCCACGGAAGACGCGCGGCGCTATCTGGTGCAGGTGGCGAATGGCTTGATGATCGACCTGTTTCGCCGCCGCCGCATCGAGACGGCTTATCTGGAGGCGCTGAGCCTTTTGCCGGAGGCCCAGGTGCCGTCCGAGGAGAGCCGGGCGCTGGCCGTCGAGGCGCTGCTGGAGCTGGACCGGCTGCTGCACAAGCTGCCGGCCAAGGCGCGCCACGCTTTCCTGCTGTGCAAGCTGGATGGATTGAGCTACCGCGACATCGCGGCGCAGCTGGGCGTATCCGTTTCCTCCGTTGAAAAATACATCGCGGCGGCCTTGCAGGCTTGCTGCCTGGCGCTGTACCAGCCATGAGCAAGATACTGCCTGCGGTGCCCGACCCGCTTCTGGTGCAATGCGCCGCGCAATGGATGGCGCGCCTGTGGTCGGACAATGCCAGCGACGCTGACCGCACCGCCTGCGCCGCCTGGCGCGCGCAAAAGCCCGAGCACGAAGCGGCATGGCAATGCCTGCAAGCGGTCAACGAGCGCTTTGACGCCATGCCGGGGCCGGCCGCTCATGCGGCCCTGAAAAGCGTGTCGGCCCCATCGCCTGCGCGCCGCAAGGCCTTGCAGTTGCTGGGCCTTGGCATCGCCGTTGGCGGCGCCTACCGCTTGGCCGGTGAGAGCGAAATATGGGCGCAGGCCAGTGCCGACCATGCCAGCGCCGTCGGCGAAATCCGCCGCCTGACCCTGCCCGATGGCAGCACCGTGATGCTGAATACCAGCAGCGCCATCGACGTGGCTTTCAGCGCCGCGCAGCGCCGTATCGTGCTGAAAGCCGGCGAAATCCTGGTGACGACGGCAAAGGATGCGGCTGTGCCGCACCGGCCCTTCCTGGTGCAGAGCCGGCATGGCACGGTCCAGGCGCTGGGTACGGAATTCGTGGTGCGCCAGCATAGTGACGGGTCGAGCGTGTCGGTGCAGCATGGCGCGGTCGAAATCCGCGCCGGGCAGGGCGGCGTGCTGCGGCTGGAGGCGGACCAGCAGGCCAGCTTCAGCGCCGAGCGCATCGGCGCGCCGCTGCCGGCGGCTGAACACGCCGCCGCCTGGTCGCGCGGCGTGCTGGTGGCGGAGCAGATGCGCCTGCGGGATCTGCTGCAGGAACTGGGCCGCTACCGGCGCGGCCTGCTGCGCTGCGATCCTGCCGTGGCGGAACTGCGCGCCAGCGGCGTCTTCCCCTTGCGCGATACCGACCGCGCGCTGCGCAATCTGGCGCTCGGCCTGCCGCTGGAAATCCGCTATCTCTCGCCTTACTGGGTCACGGTGCTGCCGCGCCGCAGCACCGGACAAAAATAATTCGCAAAAGATTGAGGGTTTTGCTTTCTCGTCCGGAAAGCAAGGCATAGACACCATATCCTCAAACGAAAGGGCATCATGCGGCAACGCTTCCACCGTTCACCATCGACTCCATCTTCCCTCGCTGCGGCACTGCTGTGCTGCGCCGTGCCGGCCGGCCTGCTGCTGGCCGCCGCGCCGGCAGCCCAGGCGCAGCAGAGCAGCGCCGCGGCGCCAACGCGCCAGGCCTACCGCCTGCCCGCCGGCTCGCTGGACCAGACCCTGAACCGCTTCGCGGCGGCGGCGGGCATCGAGTGGACGGCGAATTCGGCCCTCACCGCCGGCAAGACCAGTCCGGGCCTGAATGGCAGCTATACCGTGGCCGAAGGCCTGGCCGAGCTGTTGAAAGGGCACGGGCTGGATGCAGTGCGCAACCCGAATGGTTCGTATGCCTTGCAGCTCGCCTCCGGCAGTGGCGCGGCGACGGCCCAGACCCTGCCCAGCGTTACTGTCACGGCGCAGCTGGAAAAGAGTGCCACCACCGAAGGTAGCACCTCCTACACCAGCAGCGTGGTGACCATGGGCCGTGGCGAGCAGGCGATGAAGGATATCCCGCAGTCGGTCAGCGTGCTGACGCGCCAGCGCATGGACGACCAGGGCATCACCGATCTGCGCCAGGCCACCAATAGCGTGACCGGCGTGGTGGGCGCGCAAGGCGTCGGCCCCGGCCTAGTCATCTTCTCGCGCGGCTTCCAGATCGACCAATGGCAGTATGATGGTGTGCCGATGCCGCGCAATACCTATGCGCTTGGCAACTGGGCCTCGGAAGGCATGGCTTTCTATGACCGCATGGAAGTGCTGCGCGGCGCATCCGGGCTGCTGCAGGGCACCGGCAGTCCCGGTGGCGCCGTCAACCTGGTGCGCAAGCGCGGCCAGGCCGAGCGCGCGATCACCCTGACCGCCAAAGCCGGTTCCTGGGATGGCTTCGGCGCCCAGGTCGACGCCGGTGGCTCGCTGAACGCCGAAGGCACGCTGCGCGGCCGTGTGCTGCTGGACGAAGACCGCTCGCATTCCTATATCGACTCCGTCTGGAACCGCGCGCACACCCAGTATGCGGCGCTGGATTACGACCTGAGCTCCGCCACCACGATCGGCCTTGGCGTCAGCCATGCAAGCAGCCGCGCGCGTCCCATGATGATTGGCCTGCCGCGTTATGCCGAAGGCGTGGATATCGGCCTGCCGCGCTCCACGTACACGGGTGCGTGGTGGAACCGCTCGCAGAACGAGCAAAGCAATCTGTTCTTCGATCTGGAGCACCGCTTCAACGACCGCTGGACCTATAAATTCGCCGGCATCGCCATGCGCGAGCGGAACTCCTCGGTGCATCAACGCATTGCCGGCGAGGCGGACGCCGCCGGCAAGGGCGTTGACTACGCCAATTTCGCCGTCGATTTCAGCAGCCGGAAACGTGGTTTCGACACCTACCTGCGCGGCCAGATCGACGCGCTCTCGCTTCAGCACGAACTCATCCTCGGCGCCAACTACTCGCAGTTCAACTCGGACGACGCCTACACGCGCACCTGGGAACAGGGCGTCGACCTCTGGAATATCCGGCATGACCGTCCATGGCAGGACTTCAACAGCATCGCCGCCAAGGACCGCGCGCGGACCAGCACTTACGATACTGAACAGAAGGGCGTATACAGCACCTGGCGCACGAAATTTTCGCCCGCGCTGACTGCGATTGTCGGCGGCCGTCTTAGCTGGTTCCGCGAGATTTATGCCGCACCCGGCTCCAGCGAAACCAAGGCGGAATCCGGCAAGTTCACCGGCTACGCTGGCCTGGTGCATGCGCTGAACAAGGACTGGTCGGCCTACGTTAGCTATGCCGATATCTTTGAGCCGCAAGCCGAGCGCGATGCCGGCGGCCATGCGCTCGATCCGGTCACGGGACGCAACTATGAGCTGGGCCTGAAGGGCGAGCTGCTGCAAGGCCGCCTGAATACTTCCTTCGCCATGTTCCGCTACGATCACTCGGGACGCGCGGTGCGCGATCTGGCTGCCGGCTTTGCCTGCGACGGCTGGTACTGCTCGCGCGCTTCGGGCAAGGTGCGCAGCCAGGGCGGCGAGGCGGAAGTCAGTGGTGAGGTGGCGCGCGGCCTGCAGCTGTTCGCCGGCTATGCGTATACGACGACGAAGTATCTGTCGGACCCGGAAAACGAAGGCCAGATTTTCAGCACCTGGGCGCCGAAGCATATGCTGCGTGTGTGGGCCGACTATAAGCTGACTGGCGCGCTGCGCAATGTCAGCGTGGGCGGCGGCGTCAATACCCAGAGCCATACCTTGGGTTATGGCCGCACGTTCAATGTGCCGGGTTTCAGCACCTGGAGCGCGCGCCTGGCTTATCAGGTGACGCCTGAGGTTTCGCTGGCGCTGAACGTCAACAATATCTTCGACAAGCGCTATTACGTTCCCGCCTACAGCACCACGGCGTCGAACAACCATTACGGCGATCCGCGCAGCGCAATGCTGACCTTGAAGTACACGCCATCGCGTTGATGGCGGATACGCCCGCGCTGCTTGTCCGCCGGCCGAATCCGGTCAGCGGGTATTGCGCCGCATCGCTTCGATGGCGGCGATAACAGCGTCGGGCGCGTCTTTTTGCAGGTAGTGGCCGGACTGCGCCAGCGTCTCGGCGCGCGCCGCGCCGCTCAGGCCCAGCCAATCCTGGCGCAGGTCATCCTGCATGGCGGTGAAGGCCGGTGTGGCGGCGATGTCGGAGCGTCCGCTCACCAGCAGGCGTACCGGCATGCGTAGCGCGCCAGCCTGCATCAGCCGCTCCGTGCAGACGGCCTGCTCGTCGAATTCGCGTTTCATCGCGCCGCTGAAAGTCACAGCCCGCATACCCTTGATGACCGCCGCTTGTGCTGGCGCCTCCTGCTGCATGCGCTCCCAGTGGCGCGGGTGGGTGGGGTCGAGCAGCACCAGGCCCGCCACCTCATGCGGATACAGGGCCGCAAAAGCATATTGATACAGGCCGCCGATGGAATGGCCAGCCAGGATATAGGGTGGCTTCAAGCCTGCCGCCTGCAGCAGGCGGCGCTCTTCCTCCGCCACCGAACAGGGATCGCGCGGCGCCGTGCCGGCGGGCGTGGCGCCATAGCCGGGGCGATCATAAGCGAATACGGCGCCATTGCGCGCCAGCGGCTGGAACACGCTTTGCCACGCATCCTTGCCGTCGCCCAGGCCCGCCTGCAGCACCACCGGCGGGCCGCCTTGCCCCGCCATGGCGTAAGCCATCTCTGCGCCGCCAGGCATAGTGGCTTTGCTGGACGGCAGGCTGGCGCAGGCTGCGAGCATGGCTGCGGACAGGGCGGCGATGCCTGCTGCGCGCAGCAAGCCAGGCTGGTTCATGCGATGGGAGGTGGAAGTCATGGTGCCAGCATAGCATTGGCGTATGACCGTTGTATGATCTGGGCTTCATCGTTGGAGCGCATATGAATACCCAGCAAGTGAAAGAACTCTGCAACAGCTTTCCCGCCGCCGTGGAGGCCTTGCATGGCCCGCCTTCGAACATCCTGACCTACACGGTGGGCGGCAAGCACTTCGCCTGGTTCAAGACCAGCGAGCCGGAACAATGGCGCTTCAGCTTCCGCGCCACGCCGGAACGTTTTCTGGAACTGACCGGCATGCCGGGCGTGAAGCCGGCACGCTTCATGGCGCGCTATCACTGGGTCACGATCGTGAATGTGCGCGCCTTCCCCGAGGACTATCTGCGGGAACTGGTGCAGTGGTCGTATGAGCGCGCCCTGGCATCGCTCAGCAAGACCCGGCAGCGGGCCTTGCTGGCGGCCACCGAGGCTTAGCGCGGCGGCTGGCCCTTAAAGGAGGGCATGCGCTCGGCGTTGGCCACGGCGTAGCCGAGATTGAGCGTGAACTGCGCCTGCTGCACCATGCCCGACAGATCCCAGGCCGGATTGTATTCGTCCGATACCTGGTGATAGTGCTGGGTGTAGTCGCGGATGCGCGCCAGCGAACCGGTCGGGTCATTGACGAAGTCGAACAGGCCGTCGCCCGAGAACACCGAGGAGCCGACGCGGATGCCCGGCACGCCCGCCTTCACGAAGTTATAGTGGTCGCTGCGGAAGAAGCTGCCGGCTGGATCGGGGACTTCCGGCACCAGCTGCAGGCCCATTTTCGCCGCCACCTCGGCTGAAGTGGCGCGCAGCGTGCTGGCATCGCTGCCCGGCACGCCCATATCGCGCGTGATGCCGACAAAGTTCATGCTGTCCAGATTCAGGTTGGCGGCAGTCTGCGCCAGCGGCCAGGCCGGCTGGCGGATATAGGCGGCGCTGCCCAGCATGCCCTCTTCCTCGGCGCAGGGCCAGAAGAAGATCTGGGTGCGGCGCGCCGGTTTTTTCGCTGCCGCCTGGGCCATGGCCAGCAGGGCCGCCGAGCCGGAGGCATTGTCCACCGCGCCATTCCAGATATGGTCGGTCTTGCCGGTGCGGGCGTTCTTGTCATCCTTGCTCAGATCCTTGCCCAGGTGGTCCCAGTGTGCCGAATACACCACGGCCTGGTGTTTCAGCTGCGGGTCGCTGCCGGGAATGATGCCGATGATATTGGACTGTTCCAGCTGGCGCATGCTGCTGTGCATTTCGATGTGCGCGCTGGCCGTCAGTTCCACCGGACGGAAGCTGCGCGACTCGGCGCTGGCGCGCAGCGCGGCCAGATCCAGGCCGCTGGCCGTAAACAGCGCCTTGCTGGCATTTTCCTCCAGCCAGCCTTCAAAGCGGTTGCCGCCGCCTGCCAGGTGCACGCGCTCCAGCTTATAGGCGTTGGCCGGCACATAGAAGGGATAGGAGGCCGAAGCGTCCGTATGCAGCACCAGCACGCCGAGCGCGCCCTGGCGGTATGCCTCCTCGAATTTGTAATCCCAGCGGCCGTAATAGGTCAGCGATTTGCCGCCGAAACGGTTGGGTTCATCGGCCGTCGGCTGCGGATCGTTGAGCATCATCAGCAGCAGTTTGCCGCGCACGTCCACGCCTTTGTAATCGTCCCAATTCTCTTCCGGCGCGCGGATGCCGTAACCGACAAAGACCATCGGCACATCCACGCGCAGCTCGGATTCGCCGTTGCCCGAACCGTAGATCACGTCGCGGCCGAATTCCAGCGCCTGGCTCTTGCCGTTGGCCGTGATGCGCATCTGGCTGGTGGACTGGATCTTCATGCCCAGCATCGGCACCACCTGGCGATAGCTGCCGTTGGGCAGCGGCTTGAGTCCCGCTTCGGCCGCCTGCTTTTCCAGGTAGCGCACGGTCAGGTCGGCGCCGGGCTGGCCGGTGCCGCGCCCTTCCAGCCGGTCGCTGGCGAGATAAGCCAGGTGGGCGCGCAGCGGCTTTTCAGCCACCACCGGTTCCTGCGCCTGGGCGGCAGCCCCGGCGCACAAACCGGCGCACAGAATCAGTAAAGATCGCATGGTTCCTCCAAAAAAAATGAAGTCGGAGTGCCGTGGGCGGCACCTTCTGGGTGGGCTTGCATGCCCCATACTGCGGGCAGGAAGACGGACGGATGTCATGGGCGCACCGGCTTCACGCTATAGCGGGTGACGGCGATGGTGCCGCACAGGATCAGGGCCACGGCGCCGCAGGCAAAGGCGGTCAGCTCGGCGCCGAAAACCAGGAAGGCGATGAGCAATCCGATCAAGGGTTCCAGATACTGGCCGAAGATGGTGAGCGCCTCGGCCTTGCGCATCGAATACGAATAGCACCACAGCGAGAGCGGCATCAGCACGCCGCTGACGATGATCGCGCCCGCCACTGGCCAGCTGACCTGCTGCACGCTGTAGTCGCCGGCGGCGATAAACAGCACCAGGCTGAAGAGCGCGCCGATATAGCTGCAGATGGCGGTGATCTGGGTATCGTTATAGACCGCATGGAAGCGCGTGATGATCACGGTGTAGGCGACCCAGGCCAGCATGCCGGTCAGCACGCCAAGCAGGGCGCCCAGCTGAAAGGGCGCACCGGCGGCATGGCTGTCCTGCAGATACAGCGCCAGGCCGCCCACTGTGGCCAGCAGGCCGGCCACGGCGCGGGCGGTGAAGCGGTAGCGCAGCAGCAGCGCGATCAGCACCGGGCAGCTGGAGAAGACGATGATGTACCAGCTGGCCGTGACCTGTTGGATGGCCCAGGTCTGGACATAGATGATCATGCAGCTGCTGATCACCAGCACGGCCCAGCTGCGCCAGGACAGCCGGGACGCGCCGGCCATGGTCTGCTTCAGATAGGGCAGCATGAACAGGCCCGCCAGCGTGTAGCGCAGCATCAGGTAAGTGACCAGCGATACATGCGCCAGCGCCGCCTTGGCCACCGTGGGCACGGAGGCCCAGATGGTCAGCGTGACCAGCAGCGAAATCAGGGGCAGGGTGCGGGCCAGGCCGTTCATGTGCGCGCCGGTCAGAACAGTTTATTGCGCAGGATGGTGTCGCACAGGCGCTGCACTTCCGACTCCGGCATCCCGGCGCGCAGCATCACGCGCAGGCCGGCCTTGTCGCGCGCCACGATGGGGAAGAACACCGGCGACACATAGAAGCCCTCGCGGTAGAGATCGAGACCGACGTTGATGACGTTCTCGTGGCTGGCGCGCACCACGCGGATCGGGAAGCGCAAGCCGGTCTGCTCGGTGTCGATGCGGGCGTCGAACAGCTTGATATTGCGCTGCAGCTTCTCCTGGCGCTCCTTGAGTTCCGGGCTGTTGTGGATTTCGGCCGCGGCCAGGGCGCCGCCGATGGCCGCCGTGTTCATCGGCTGCGACCAGGCCAGCGGGCCGCCAAAGCGTTCCAGGGTCAGCGCCTGGTCCACGCGTTTCGGGCCGAACATGATGGCCGCGCCGGCTGCGCCAAAGGCCTTGTTCAGCGTCGCCACGATGATGGTACGGTCGTTCACTTCCGAGATGCTGGAACGGATATAGCCTTCGCCCTTGTCGCCGACGATGGACAGCGAGTGCGAATCGTCGAAGTACAGGAAGAGGCCATATTTTTCCTGCAGCGCGAGCAGTTCCTCGGCCGGAGCGTGGCCGCCCATGCTGTAAGTGCCGTCGCAGATATAGGCGACGTTCTTATTCTTCTTGCAGACGTCCTCCAGGAAGCTCATATCGTTGTGCGGCGCGGTCAGCACTTCGGTTTCGTCGGCGCACACGGCCTTGTACAGGTTCATCGAGAAGTGCGCGTTCTTGTCGAACACCACCACCGGCTTTTCGCCGTTGACCAGGTGGCCGGAGGCGATCAGCGGCAGGATGCCGGCACTGGCGGCGCTGGCCGAAATGGCGGTAACGACCTTGGCGCGGAACAGGGAGGACAGGCTGTCTTCCAGTTCCAGCAGGGCCGGCATCTGCACCCGCACGCGCGAGATGCAATGATCCAGCACGCCGTATTTTTCCAGCGCGCGGATGGCGCCCTGGATGATGTGCGGATGCGAGTCCAGGTCCAGGTAGGAGCAGCAGCTCAGGTTGACGAAACGGTGGCCGTTGTCGGTGGTGAAGTAGCCGTCCTTGCCGAGCGAGGCGACGATGCCGGCCAGGCCGTGGGCCGCCGTCTCTTCCCAGAAGCGCGAGCCGATGGCGACCGCCTTCTCGTGGTTCATGAACTGGTTTCTGCGTGGGGCAATCAGATCGTCTGGCATGTTCTTTCCTTTGAATAGGGGATGCTTCAAGCAAATTCGATAAGCTGTCCGGCCTGCGCCTGGTCGGCGCGCTGCTGGATCAGGGTGGCGAGGCACAAGTCCTGGAAGGCGGTGCCGACCGAGACGAAGACGCTGTGGCCGGACGGCGCCGGTGGCGTGGCCTGGTTCAGCAGCTCGCCGATCTCCGCTGCGCGGCGATTGAATTCGCCCGCTTCGCGGATGGCGGCGGCGCGTTCCTCGACGGCCAGGAAGGCATGGTCCAGCACCGAGCGCCCGACTTCGATGCTGTCGTCGGTATGGTTGCCGACCGCGTTGATATGGCAGCGCGAGGCCAGGGCGTCGGCCTCGATCAGCGGCGTTTCCGAGGTGGTGGCGGTGCAGACGATGGCCGCGCCTTCCAGCGCATGGCGCAGGCTGGGCGCCGCCAGCAGTTCGCATTCGATGCCCTTGATGGCGGCGCAGCGCTGGATGAAGGCCTGCACATTGGCGCCGTGGCGCGAATAGATCTGGGCACGCCGGATCGGCCGCACCGCGCACATGGCTTCCAGCTGGGTCAGCGCCTGCGCACCGCTGCCGATGATGGCCACGGTGCCGGCATCGGCCGGCGCCAGCAGATCCGTCACCAGGGCGGCGGTGGCGCCGGTACGCAGGGCGGTCAGGCTATTGCCCTCGATCAGGGCCTGGAATCGGCCCGTGGCGCCGTCCTGCACCGTCACCAGCGAATGCATGCTGGCTGCCTCCTGCTCGTGCAGGTGCAGGGCCGCCACCTTGACGGTGAATTTGCGCGCCGTGCCGCCGAAAGCCGGCATGGCGCCCAGATAGGCGTGGCTGCCCGGCGGCGAAATGATGGTGCGCGCCGGCACCAGGGCCGGCTCGGCCACGCTGGCGCGGTAGCCTTCGCGCAGCGCGGCCACAGCATCGGCCATCGTCACCAGGGCGCGCACATCCTTGCTGTTGAGGATACGCATGGCGCGGCCTTATTGCTGGGCGTTGCGCAGCGGGACCAGGAAGCTGCGCTCGCAGACCATGAACTGCCGGTCCGGATGCACGAAGCCCTTGGTTTCCACCGTCACGATGCCGTCGCCGGGACGGGAATCCGACTGGCGCTTGGCCACTACCCGCGTTTCGGCATAGATGGTGTCGCCGGCGAACACCGGCGAGAGGAAGCGCACATTGCTCCAGCCCAGGTTCGCCACGCCGCGCGCGCTGGTGCTGGCCAGGCTCAGGCCGCCGATGATGGCGAAGGTGATCAGGCTCGATACCAGGGGTTTCTTGAACTCAGTCTGTTCGCCATAGGCCGCGTCGATGTGCAGCGGATGGGTGTTCATGCACAGCAGCGACATCCAGGTATTGTCCGCCTCCGAGATGGTGCGGCCGGGACGGTGCTCATAAATATCGCCGACATCGAAATCTTCGTAGTACATGCCATGCGATTCGCGGTAACGCTGTCCATCGATATGTTCCAGGACACTGATGCTCTTTTTCATTGACGTGCGTGCTCCGTGGTTAGACCTGCTTTTTGAATGACTTTTTGCGCGTACTTGGCGAACGGCGGGCCGATCATCTGGCCCTGCACCGCTGCGATGCCGTGGGTGGAATCGTCGACCGAGCGCACGACGGCGATGGCTTCGCGCAGCTCGGCCTCGGAAGGCGAGAAGGCGTGGTTAATGGATGCAACCTGCGAAGGATGGATGGCGATCTTGCCGGTAAAACCCAGATCCAGCGCGATGTCCAATTCCTCTTGCAGGGAGAGGGCATCGTCAATGGCGAAACAGGGTGAGTCGATAGCATGTAACCCATTTCGCAGCGCGGCCACCGCGATCTGATATTTGATCTGGCCCAGCATACGGCCCTTATTATTGACCTGGATGCCGATTTCCGAAGAAATGTCGGCGGAACCCAGAATCAAGCCGCGCAATTGTCCGCCAACGGCGCAAATTTCATCAATTGCTTTCAATCCTGCCAGCGTTTCGATAATGGCGAATATCTCCGCTTTACGCCCCATTTCATTTAGCAAATGGCAGGCCATACGGATTTCCCCTGCCGATTCGACCTTGGGCAATTGAATAATATCCACATCGAAATCGTTATCGGCCAGCAACATTATGTCGTTTAGGCCATTTCTTGTAGATAAGGCGTTGATACGTAAAGCATATTTTTTTTCATGGGGAAGACCCATTTGCTTTACCAGTTCTTCACGCGCCGTCGGTTTCAAGTGTTGTGGAACGGAATCTTCCAAATCAAAGAGACAGATATCGGCGTCGCACTGAATTGTGCGCTGAAGTAAATTCCCCCGGAAAGGAGAGGAGCACAGCCAGCTTCTGTAGACAGTATTCATACAAAACTCCTGACGTTAATCCTACGTTGAAATTCAACGGTGACGGAAAGATAGCTGTCTAGATAAGTTGTGTCAACGAAGTTTTATATCAATTTGTCTATATTTTGTAATATTCAATTATAAATAGTCACACATAATCACGAAAATGTCAGAAAAAAGACTTCTTAAATAAAAGTGTTATAGGTGGGACGATATTGTTAATAATAAATTATCACTGTGAAATGGAAATATTTTAAGGATGAACCACACGGTCCCAGGCCGGCTGCTGCCAACAGCCGGACAGGTATTCGACGATGGCGCGCACCTTTTCGGAACGGTGGCGGTCTTGCGGGTAGAGGGCGTAGATGTAGTCGTCCGCCAGTTTGAAGTTCGGCAGGATCTGCAGCCGGCCGTCGCGGATCGCTTCCCAGGCCAGGAACAGCGGCTGCACTGAAATACCCAGGCCGGCGCAGGCGGCGTCGCGCGTCGCTTCGCCATTGTTGACGATGAAGCGGGCGTTGATCGGGGCCGAGCGGATCTCGCCGTTCGGCCGCTCGAACTGCCAGAGTTGGTTGGGATTGACGGTCAGGTAGTGGATGCAGTCGTGATCGCGCAATTCCTCCGGCGTGGCCGGAATGCCTTTGCGCCGCGCATAGTCCGGACTGCAGACCAGGACGCGGCGGCTGATGCCGAGCTTGCGGCCGATCAGGGAGGAGTCGCCGGGCCGTCCGATGCGGATGCCCAGGTCGAAACCTTCGGTCTGCAGGTCGGTGCGCTGATCGTTGAGCGAGAGCGCCACCTGCAATTGCGCATGCCGCCGCAAAAACGGATAGAGCGCCGGCCCCAGATGCATGGTGCCGAAACTCATGGGCGCGGAAATGCGGATGGCGCCCGTCAGCCGGCCGCCGCTCTTGGTCACGTCTTCCACCGCGCCATCCAGGTCGATCAGGATGCTGCGCGTTTTTTCGTAAAAGCCCTGGCCCACATCGGTGGGCGTCAGGCGGCGCGTGGAGCGGTGCAGCAGTTTGGCGCCAAGCGCCTGTTCCAGATCCTGCACGCGCTTGCTGACCACCGACTTGGTCACGCCCAGCACCCTTGCCGCCTCGGTAAAGCTGCCCGTCTCCAGCACTTTGACGAAGGCTTCGATCCACGGGAATTGGTAATTCATTGTTCGCTCCAGACTGACATAGGGTTTCAGAAATCGAGGATTGTTTGCTCAAATGGCCGATTCTACAATCCGCTGCGCCGACTCACGCAATGAAAGGGAGACAAATGAAAATACGAGCCGCCTTGGCGGGCCGCGCCGCGGAACCGTTCCGCCTGGCCGACCTGACGCTGGACGATCCACGCGACGACGAAGTGCTGGTGCGCGTGGTCGCCACCGGCATCTGCCACACCGACCTCGCCGTGCGCGACCAGCACATCGCCACGCCGCTGCCCATCGTGCTCGGTCATGAGGGCGCGGGCATCGTCGAGCGCGTTGGCGCGCGCGTAAGCAAGGTGGCGGTGGGCGACCACGTGGTGCTGAGCCTGGGCGCCTGCGGCGTCTGCGAGAAATGCCACAGCGGCCTGCCCACTTACTGCGTGCACCATGTGGCGCTGAATTTCGGCGGCGCGCGCCTGGATGGCTCGACCTGCCTGCATCACGGCATGTATGAGGTGCATAGCCATTTCTTCTGCCAGTCCTCCTTTGCCACGCGTGCCATCGCGCCAGCCAGTTCGGTGGTGAAGGTGCCGAAGGGTGTACCGCTTGAGTTTCTCGGTCCCTTCGCCTGCGGCATCATGACCGGCGCCGGGGCGGTGATGAACACCCTGCGGCCCGCGCCGGGCAGCACGCTGGCTGTTTTCGGCACCGGCGCCGTGGGCCTGGCCGCCATCATGGCCGCCCGCGTGGCCGGCTGCGCTGCCATCATCGCGGTGGATATCAAGGACAGCCGCCTCGATCTGGCGCGCGAACTGGGCGCCACCCACACCGTCAACGGCAGCAAGGAGGACGCCGTGGTGCGCATCCGTACCATCACCGAAGGCGGCGTGCACGGCGCGGTCGAATCGACCGGTGTGACGCGGGTGATGACGCAGGCCGTCGACGCGCTGGCGGAAAACGGCGTATGCGTGATCACCGGCGCGCCGCCGGCCGGCTCGCGCTTCGACATCGACCTATGGCATTTGCTGCGCGGCCGCGTGGTGCGCGGCAGCGTGATGGGCGACGCCGTGCCCGACGTCTTCATCCCGCGCCTGGTGGAGCTGTTCCGCCAGGGCCGCTTCCCGGCCGACCGCATGATGAAGGTGTATGAGCTGGAGCAGATCAACCAGGCCGCCGAAGACGCCTTGTCCGGCGCCACCGTCAAAGCCCTGCTGCGCATGCCGCACTGATTTTTCCGACCACCCTGAGAGAGAACCATGAGTGATACTGCATTCGACTACATCATCGTTGGCGGCGGCTCGGCCGGCGCCGTGCTGGCGGCGCGCCTGAGCGAGAAGCCCGGGCGGCGCGTGCTGCTGCTGGAAGCGGGCCAGAGTTTTGACCCGCACGAATACCCGGAGCTGATCTACAACAGCAATATCGTGGCAGCCAACGGCGATGCGCGCTACGACTGGGGCTACCATGCCATTCCCGGCCCGCACGACAATCCGGTGTATACGCCGCGCGGCAAGGTGGTGGGCGGCAGCTCCGCCATCAACGCCGCCGTGGCCTGCCGCGCCACGCCTTACTGCTTCGATTTATGGGAGAAGGCTGGGGTAAAAGGCTGGTCCTTCGAGGAGGTGCTGCCTTACTATAAAAAAATGGAGAGCAGCCAGCATGGCGAGGAGCGCTGGCATGGCCGCAGCGGGCCTTTGCCCATCCACCAGATGTCGCGCGCCGCCATCTCGCCGGTGCAGCGCGCCATGGTCGATGCGGCGCTGGAACTGGGCTACGCGGCGGTGGATGATTTCAACTCGGACCGGAACAATGGCGCCGGGCCGAATCCCATGAACATCGTCAACGGCGTGCGCGTGAACACCGGCATGGCCTATCTGACGCATGCGGTGCGCTCGCGGCCCAACCTGAAGATACAGCCGCTATGCCTGGTGGACCGGGTGCGCTTCGACGGCCGCAAGGCGGTCGCCGTGGTGCTGGCCGACGGGCATGAAATCGCCGCGCGCGACATCATCCTGAGCGCCGGCGCCTACGGCAGCACGGCCATCCTGCTGCGTTCGGGCGTCGGTCCCAAAGCGCATCTGGAAGAGCTGGGCATTCCGCTGCTGCGCGAGGCGGCGGTCGGCACGCATCTGCGTGATCATCCCTTCTACTGGATGAATTTCGCCGGCGTGCCGGAGTTGAAGGGACAGGAAAAGCCGGTGGTCGGCGCCCAGCTGTGGACCAATTCCAGCCATGCCTCGTCGGAGATGGAGCTGGATATCGCCATCTCGCCTTCGCACCTGCTGGACGGCGCCGTCAGCCCGACTGGCGTGGCCTTTACCCTGGGGCTGGAACTGATGAATGCCAAGTCCGTGGGCTGGGTCAGACTGGCCAGCCGCGACCCGGCGCAGGCGCCGCTGATCAACTTCAACCATCTGGACGATCCGGATGACATGCGGCGCATGGTGGAGTGCTTCCGCCTGGCGCGCAAGCTGGCGGCCACGGGGCCTTTGGCCGAACTGACCGTGGCGGAGATCTTCCCCGGTGCCGAGGTGGAAAGCGATGCCGAGATCGAGCAGGCCTTGCTGAAGGCCGTGTCCACCATTCAGCATCCCTGCGCCACGGCGCGCATGGGACGGCCGGACGATCCGCTCGCCGTGGTTGACGAGGCGGCGCGCGTCTACGGTGTGGAAGGCTTGCGCGTGATCGACGCTTCGATTTTCCCGGACATCCCGCTGATCAACCTGAATCCCACCGTGATCATGATGGCCGAAAAGCTGTATGCCGAGCACCTGGCCTGATCACGCCTCTTCAGCCGGACCAGCGCAGCCCTGCGCCTGGTCCGGTCTTGGTCCGGCCAGGATGGGCCAGAAGTAGCGCAGGTAGAGTGCGAAGGCGGCGAGCCACAGCAGGCCGGATGCGGCCAGCAGGCTGGCCGCCAGCGTCCCCGCCTGCGGCAGGCCCGCCGCATAGCGCAGCAGCGCGGCCAGGACGATGGTGGCGGCCGCCAGCGGCACCCAGGTGCGCCGTTCCGGCCAGTGTCCGGCATGGCTGCGGCCTGCGATGCACATCACGCTCAGGATGGCGAGACTGATGGCGCCTGCCATCAGCAGATGGCGTCCGGCCGATACCGGCCAGGGTGCGCCTAACAGGCTGGCGCCCATGGCGCCGAAGCCGAGCGCCATCAGCCAGTACACGGCATACAACATCAGCGGCCAGCGGCGGAACAGGGGTATGCCCACATGCCAGTCGTTGAGCAGATTGAGCATGGCGGCGCTGGCGGCCAGGGCCAGCCAGCCGGCGACGGCATTCCCCGGCAAGACGAATTCCGCCGCCGTGCACAGCGCAATGGCGAAGGTGGCGAGATTGCGCCGCGGCGGCCGCGCCAGATAGGCCGCGCCACTGTCATCGTCGCCATCCATGCCGCTGTTCACGATGCGCATGGAGACGCGGCTGACCGTGACCACGATCAGCACCATCAGCATGCCATTGGCCGCATACAGCCAGGGTAGCGCCGCCGCGCCGCGCGCCAGGGCGATAAAGAAGCCGGCATCGGCGGCGGCCAATGCCGCCAGCGCGTAGAGGAAGCTCAGATGGCGGCGGCCGGGATCGCGCCATATCGGCGGCGCCAGCAGCCACAGTAGCCAGAGCGGCAGGGCGGCATTCAGCACGGCGGCCGGCCAGACACCAAGCCACGGCGAAAGCAGGAAGGCGAGGCGGGCGCCCAGCCACAGCAGGCTCAGTTCGAACAGCGTGCCGCCGCCATAGCCTGGTGCGCCGGTGAATTCCGGCACGGCCGTGAGCAGGAAACCGGCCACGGAGGCCATGGCAAAACCGTACAGCATTTCATGGGCGTGCCACTGCAGCGCGCCGCCCGCCACAGCGGGCATGGGCAGCCAGCCGGCCAGCATCGCCAGCCAGGCAGCCATGGCCAGCGTACCCCAGCCGGCCGTGAACAGGAAGAAGGGACGGAAGCCGCACAGGAAGAGCGGGTGCGCCTGCAGCGGACGTGGCATGAAATCAGGCACAGCGCATCTCCCTGCGGCGTGCCGGCTTGTCTTCGCGCGCGCTGGCGATGCCATCGCCGCTCTCGTCGTCGGTAGAGAGCATGGCGCGGCCAAGGCCGAAGCCGGCGCGTACTTCCGGTTCCTGCATCAATTTGGCTGTGGTGCGGTAGACCCAGCCATCGTCGCGCTCATGCTGCGGGCGGCTCAGGGTGAAGGTGCGCACGATGCGTCCCGGCGCGGCGGCCATCATGGCAATGCGGTCGGCCAGGCGCACCGCTTCCATCAGGTCGTGGGTGATCATCAGCACGGCGCTGCTGCGCTGCGCCTGCTGCTCGAGCAGCAGGGCGTACAGTTCCATCTTCAAGCCCACATCCAGCGCCGAGAAGGGTTCGTCGAGCAGCAGCAGGTCCGGTTCCAGCGCCAGCGCACGCGCCAGCGCCACGCGGCTTTGCATGCCGCCGGACAGGGCGTGCGGGAACTTGTCCAGATCGGCCGCCTCCAGTCCAAGCTTGCGGCCCAGATCAGCGGCGCGCGCTTCGCGTTCGCCACGCGGCATGCCGCGTGCCTTCAGGCCCAGGGCGATATTGTCGCGCGCCGTTTTCCACGGCAGCAGGCGCGGTTGCTGGAACATATAGGCCATGCTGGTGAAACTGTTTTCGATGCGGCCCTCGCGTGGCTGCAGCAGGCCGGCGATCAGGTTCAGCAAGGTGGTCTTGCCGCAGCCGGATGGACCGACCAGGGCCAGCGACTCGCCCGCCTCCAAGGTCAGGCCGATATCGGCCAGCACCTCGTCCAGCGCGAAGCTGTGGTTCAGTTCCTCGATGGCGAGCTTCATGATGTGGCCTCGCGCCAGCGCTCCACTTCGCGCTTGATGGGTTCCAGCAGCAGGTATTCCACCGCCAGCAGCAAGCCAAGCACGGCCACGACCCAGGCCAGCGACGCCGCCGTGTCCAGATGCGAGCGCGTGACGGCCAGCGCCGCACCGACGCCATCGGCGGTGGCCAGCAGCTCGGCCATGACGGCGATCTTCCACGACATGCCCAATGCCGTAATCCAGGATGGGAAGAGGTAGGACAGCACATGCGGTAGATACACGTCGAACAAGGTCATGCCCAGCGGCAGGCGGTAGGCGCGTGCCACATCCTTGAGCTGGCGGTCCAGGGTGCGCGTGCCTTGCAGCGCCCCGGCGAAGATGACCGGGAAGCAGGCCACGAAGACGGTGAACACCGGCGTGGCGTCGCCCGCGCCGAACCACAGCAGGGCCAATACCAGCCAGGCGATCGGCGGCATGCCGACCAGCAGGGTGACAATGGGGCGCGAGACCATGGCCGTGGTCATGGACAGTCCCGCCACCAGGCCCAGCGTGCTGCCCGCCGCCACCGACAGCGCGAAGCCGGCCAGCGAACGGCGCGCGGTCGCCCACAGTTCCGGCCAGGCCGCACCCGAGGACAGCAGCTCGGCCAAGGTGGAAAAGGCTTGCTGCGGGCCGGGCAGGATCAGCGCGCCATACAGCTGCGCGCCCCATTCCCACAGCGCGAGAAACAGGCACAGACTGGCGATGGCGCCCCAGCCGCTCCATAGATAAGCGGGGATGCCATACAGCCAGTCGCGCAGGAGTCTCATCGCTTGTCCGCTGTCTTCTCGGCTGGGATGCTGCCGGCATAGAAGCCGGCGTCCGGCAGTTTTCCGCCCAGGATGGCGGGCTGTTTATTGAGCAGGACGCTGAAGAAAGCTTCCAGCTCGGGGCGTGCCTGCTGCGCCGTGAGGAACTGACTGCGGCCCAGGCGGATCGAATCGGCCACCGCCTCCGGCGTCAGCATATCGATGCGCTTGGCGACCATGGCGCCGCAGGCGTCGGCATGTTCATTGCACCATTTGAGCGAGGCGGCATAGGCGGACTGGAAGCGCTCCACCAGGGCGGCATCGTTCTTCGCCTTGCCCAGCACGGCGATGCCCGCTTGCGGCAGGCGCGCCTCGCGCTGGAAGACGCGGCCCCATTCCTTCTGTAGGTCCACGCTGCGGTGCAGCTCGGGCGCGATGGCGCTGATGGGGAAGGAGCGGCTCTTGCGCAGCGCCATGGAAGCAGCCGGTTCGGCCAACAGCACATGGTCGGCGCGGCGCGTCAGCAGCAGCTGCATGGCGTCCATCGGCGTGGCCACATAGCGCATGCGGAAGTCCTTGCGCGGGTCCAGACCCTGCTTCTCGGTCAGGGCGCCGAAAACGATGTCCGGCATATCGGCGCGGAAGGGCATGGCGATTTCCTTGCCCTTGAAATCGGCCAGCGTTTTCATATTCGCATCGCGCGACACCATCCACAACATGCCCCAGGAGGAGACATTCAGTAATGACAGCGGCGCGCCGCGGTTATACAGATTGGCCGCCACATTGGTGGGCGTGGCGATGAAGTCGGCCTTGCCGCCCAGGGTCAGCACGCGTAGCTGGTCGGGGTCGCGCCAGGCCACGAATTCCACCTGCTCGGCCAGATCGGAAAGTGCGCCGCTTTCGGCCATATGGATCAGCGGGAAGGATACGCTGGCATACGGGCCGGCCAGCACCAGCTTGGGCAGCTTCGCCGCCTGGGCGAAGACGGAGACAGCGGCGAGGGCGGCTGCCAGTACGGTGCGGCGCAGGGTGTTCATATCAGAAATTGCTTTGCCAGTTGAGGGCCAGGCTGCGGCCCGGCGCCTGGATTTCCTGGCCGGACAAGCCTTCGGTCAGGTGCTCGTGGTAAGCCTTGTCGGCCAGGTTCTTCAGCGCGATGCGCAGGCTGTTCTTGGTCCAGCGGTAGGTCAGGCCGATATCGGCTGTGCCGAAGCCCGCCGTTGCATTCTCCGTGCCGCGCGCGAAGATGCGCGCCACGCGGTCCTGGCGCTTGACCATGCGCAGCGTGGCGTCGCCGCTCCAGCCGCTGGCGATGCGCCCCTGCCAGCCCAGCGAAGCTTCGTCGGCCGGCATCTGGAACAGCGGCTCGCGCAGGTCGTCGTTCTCGCCGCGAATGCGCGAGTAGGCCGCCGTCAGCCACTGTTGGTTGAGGACTTGCCAGCGACCCTGGAATTCCAGGCCTTTCAGCGTGGCGCGGCCGATATTCTCGGTTTGCTTGACCGGCAGGCCGGCATTCACCGCGCCGGTGACGCGGCCCGTGATGTAGTCGCTGATGCGGCTGCGGTAGGCCGACAGGCTATAGCTGAAACGGCTATCCTCGCCTTTCAGGCCCAGCTCGAACTGCGTCGCCTTCTCGGGGCGGATCTGCGGATTGCCCACATAGTAGTAACCGTCGCCGCGCGGCGATGCTTCAAAGCGCTCGCGCATCTCGCCGGCGCGGAAGCCGCGCGACAGATTGGCGTAAGGCCGCAGCAGCGGCGACGCTTCGTAAATCGCGCCCAGACTGCCGGAGGTAGCGTGGTCGCTGCGCGCAAGGCCGTTGCGCACTGCGCCATTGCTCATCGACTCGGCCGAGCCTTTGATGCGGTCGTAGCGCAGACCCGCCAGCACATTCAGCTGGCCGAAGCGCGCGTCATCCTGCACATAGAGACCGAGGGCGTCGATCTTCCCGTCGCGGAAGGGATCGTTGCGCACATGGTTGTTGAACAGCGGCGGATTATTATTCAGATAGCGTTCCGGCGCGGCTTTCATCTTCCAGGCATTTACGCCGAAGCTCAGCAGATGCTGGGGATGGGCCAGCCAGTTGGCGCTGGCGTCCACGCCGTCAGTGGTGAAGGTGACGTCGGTTTCGCTCTGGTTGCGGCCCAGCGCGGCGGCATAGGCCTGGATCTGGCGGCGCACTTCCTGGCGGTAGGCGCGCACGTCGAAATTCAGGGTGCCGCTGTCCTTGCGGCTGTAACCCACCTCGGCCAGCTTGCGCTCCTGCTTCGGCGCGCGCACCGTCACCACGCCCAGCGTAGGCGGCGTGCCGGGTTTGGCCGAGCCGGGATACCACACGTCGTCGTCGCGGTGTCTTTGCAGCGATACGCGCAGCTGCTGGCTGCCGTCGATGCGGAAGCGGTACTGGCCGATAAAGCTGTCCGAGTCGTAGCCGCTATGCGCCACCTCGCCCGCCGGGCTGCGGTAATCGCCGATGCGGGCGATGGCCGCACCCAGCATGAAGGCATGGTCGCCCTGCGACATATTGGCGATGGCTGCCGCGCGCAGCGCATCGCTGGCGCTGTCGCCGCCCACGCTGGTGCTGATCTGCGCGCCCGGAACAAATTTGGCTTGCGGCGTCAGAATATTGATGGCGCCGCCCATGGCGCCCGCGCCGTACAGCACGGAAGCCGGGCCTTTCACCACTTCCAGCCGATCCGTCAATCCCAGCGACAGCAGGGAGGCGATGGCGCCCGCCGGCTGCGCCGAATTGACGCGCATGCCGTCGATCAGCAGGGTGATGCTCTCCTTCTTCAAGCCACGGATCACCGGATTTTGTCCCTGCGGCCCATCGCTGGCGACCGCCAGCCCTGGCACGCCGCGCAGCGCATCGCCGGCGTTGGCCGCGCCGCGCGCCAGCAGCTCGTCGCGGCTTAGCGAAACGGCGGCCAGCGGCGTTTGCAGGTCTTCGCCCGCATAGCCTTTGGCGGTAACGGTGGTCAGGGGCAGGGTGCTTTCCTGCGCGGCCGTTTCGGCGGCCAGCAGGCTGCAACCGGCCAGCAGGCCGGCGGCGAGGGGAGTGGGTAGGCGGGACATTGGCGGCTTCTTTCTAATGATGCAGTGGGAATCGTACTCGGGAGCAGGTGAATTTTTGAATGATGTGTATCAAGCTTCCGGCACGTAGACGATGGAACCGTCCTTCATGCGGTAAGCCGTGCCGGCCTTGGCGCCTTCGCCCTGACCGATATTGCCGGTGCTTTTATAGTGTTCGATCTTCTCGCCCTTCTTCACCACCACTTCCATGGTGGGCTTGCCGGCGTCGGTAATCACGGTCACGTCCTGGCGGCTGAAGGCGTTCAGCAGCGGGTTCTTGGCGACCACGATCAGCAGCGCGGCGATGATGACGAGGAAGACGTCGATCAGATTGACCACGGAGAGGATAGGGTCTTCGGTGTCCGGTTCATGCAGCAGCTTCATTGCGCTTTCTCCTCGCGCAGGCTGTCGATTTCCAGGATTTCTTCGGCCAGCCAGCGGCGGCGCACATTCACCACAAGGAAGGTGGCGGAAGCGGCGATCAGCGCCAGGATCACGGCGGAGAAAGCCACCATCAGGTTTTGCGACACCGCGCCCAGATTGCCGTCCGAGAGCGACTTCATGGCCGGACCCATGGGAATCATGGTGGCCACCAGTCCCAGCATCGGCGCGATGCGGGTGGCGATGCGCGCCGCCTCCAGCTGCTTGTGGGCGCGCACATCGAGTTCGTCGGCGTTGGCGTGGCGGTTGCTGCGCCACCATTCCAGCAGCGGGCGGCCCTGGCCGCGGCGGCGCTGCAAGGCCTGCACGGCAAAACCGCCCAGGCTGTAGCAGCTGTAGAGGAAGAGCAGGGCGATCAGGGCCAGCGTGGGCAGCAGGAAAATCTGGCCCAGCTGGTACATCAGGGTTTCAATCAGGATTTGCATGGTTGGTCTTTCAGCGATGTTGTTGGATAGCGGATGGGGAACGTGCCTGGCGCAGCGCGCCGGCCAGCAGGGCGCCCAGCATCACGGCCAGCGCCACGGGCAGGGGTTGCGGCTTGGGCGGCTGCGGCGTTTCGATTTTTTCCAGCTGCATGCCGCGGATCGGCGGCGGTGCGGGTGGCGCCGGCGGCGTGGCTTCGGCAGGCTTGGCCTGGGTGGATTTCTGCGTGGGTGCGGGCGGTGCGGTGCGCGCCATGGCCTGCGCCGGCACGCTGCCCTGCAAGCCAAAGCCAGGTGCGACGAAGGCCTGGAACTGCGCGTTATCCGTCTTCACGTCATGGCGCGCGGCCAGCTCGCGCCAGCGTTCCTTCAAATCCTGCACGGTGGCGGCATCGGCCTGCCAGTAGCCCTTGCGCGCCGCCTCCAGCATGCGCTCGATGGTCTGCGCCATCGCATGCGGGTTGTCGCGCTCGAACCAGTCGCGGATGCCGAGTTTGTGCTTGTCGCGCACATATACATCGACAAACTCCTGCCACTGGTCGTCGCGCACGGTTTCGCGTGCCACGGCCTGCCAGCCCCAGAAGTTGTTGACCGAGTCCAGCACTTGCAGCGTGCCGGAATAGCCTTCCGCCATCAGACCCTTGATATAGCCAGGATGGAAATTGCGCGTCGCCAGTTCCTTGGCGAGAAAGCCCGCTGCGCTCTCCACGCGGCCGCCGCTTTGGCTGCTGTCGCGCAGGTTCGAGATATACAGTTCCGGCGCCTTGCCGTCCAGGTGGCGCACGGCCAGCGACAGGCCGCCCAGGTACTGGAAGGGATCGTCGGTGGTCAGCATGCCGTACAGGTTCGATGTGCGCGACAGGACCGCGCCCTCGGTGCCGCGCAGCGCCTCGGCATACAGGTTCAATTTGCCGCCGGCCTGGCCCCAGCGCGCCTCGTCCGGGCCGTAGGCATACTGCATGCGTGACAGATAGAGTTCTGCCAGTTTGCGGTCGCCTTCCTCCTTGCCCTTCCAGGTATCGCTGGCGAGGGTGGCGTCATCCAGGCCGCTGCCGTAGCGACCCGATTCGGAGGAGAAGATGCGGGTCTGGGCCGCGTTCAGGCGTTCGGCTGCGGGCACACCCGCCTTGGCCAGCGTGGCGGCGATGGCGCGCGTGTTGGCGAGGACGGGGTTGTCGTCTTCCTGCGCCTCGGCCGCCAGGCGCACGGCTTTCGCCAGCTGGCGCATGGCGTTCGGGAAGTGGTCACGATACAGGCCGGTGGCCGACAACACCACGTCCACACGCGGCCGGCCCAACTGGCTGCGCGGGATTAATTTCACGTCCACCACGCGGCCGCCCGCATCCCATACCGGCTCCACGCCCAGCGCCCACAGCGCCTGCGCTTCCAGGATGCCCTGGTGGCGCATGGTCTCCACTGACCACAGGGAGAAGGCCAGCTTTTTCGGGAACTGGCCCTTGGCCTTGCGGTGCGCGGCCAGCAATGCGTTCAGCGCATCCTTGCCCGCGCTCCAGGCTTGTTCGCTTGGCACGCGCGAAGGGTCGAAGCCATACAGATTGCGGCCGGTCGGCAGCGCATCCGGATTTTTGATCGGATCGCCGCCGTATGAAGTGGCGATGTGGCGGCCATCCAGCGCCGCCAGCATGCCGGCCATTTCCTGGCCCGCGCCCAGCGCGGCGTAGTAAGCCTGTCCGCGCTGCAGCAGGGCGGACAGGCGCTGATCTTTGACTTCGCTCAGCGGCTGGCCTTCCACCACATGGCGGCGCAGCAGGCGGTAAGGCGTCGATTCGGCCAGCTTGCGGTAATCGTCGACGAAGACTTCGTCCGACTCATCGCCGGGCGCAGCCGCCAGCTTCCAGTAGTCTTTACCCAGCATCAGCATCACGGTGCCGAGGCGGTGCAGTTCCTGCGGCGCGGTGCCGAAGCTGTGCAGGCCGAGTGGCTGGGCCGTCTGTGCCACCTCGTGCAACTGGCTGTGCAGGGCCTCCACGAAGCCGGGGAAATCGGTGGCGATGCGCTGCGCATCCCAGCCCATATCCTTGTCGATCCGTTCGGCGCGGGTGGCGCGCAGCAGGTCTTCGGCCAGCTTGTCCTTCACGGCGCCGGCATCCTGCGCGATCCAGGCATGCAGCAGGTCGTGCAGCTTCGATAGCGCATCGTGCAGGCCGGCCGGCGCGAAAGGCGGCGTCTGGTGCGTGACGATGACGGCGCGGCCGCGGCGCTTCGCTTGCAGCGCCTCGCCGATGTTATCCACGATGTAAGGATAGACCACCGGCACATCGCCGATGGCCAGCAGCGGATAGTCATACACCGACAGGCCGCGCTCCTTGCCCGGCAACCATTCCTGCGAACCGTGCGTGCCGTAGTGGATCAGCGCGTCGGCCTTCTGGCCCTGGCGCGCCCATAGATAAGTGGCCAGATAGAAGTGGGACGGATCGGCTTTCGGGCTGTGATAGATCGCCTTCTCCTTGCCCTCCCATTTCTCGCCGCGCGGTGGCTGCGGCAGGATCACGATATTGCCGAACTTCGCGCGTGGCACGACGAAGAAGGCTTCACCGCCGCGCTTCACGACCATGGACGAGCGTTCCGGTTCGCCCCAGCGTGTGTTCAAGGTCTGCCTGACCGGTTCGGGCAGGGTGTTCAGCCATGCGCGGTAAGCCGTTACCGGCAGCAGCTCGGCCAAGCCGTCGCGCAGCAAGCCTTCCAGCGCATCGTCGCGGTAGAAGGGCGCGAGCAGGCGTTGCAGGGTGGCGGTCAGGACTTCCTCATCCTGCGGCTGGGTGTTATAGCCGGCGGTGCGCAGTGCAGTCAGCGTGCCGGACAGGCTGCGCGGCAGGTTCAGATAGGAAGCCGAGAGGTTCTTCTCGCCCGGCGGATAATTCCAGAAGAAGATGGCCAGATGCTTTTCGCCATTCGGTGTGCGCTGCAGGCGCACCAGCTTGAGCGCCTTTTCCACGATGGCTTGCGCCTGGGCCGGAATCGGCAGGATCTGGTCGTCGCTCTTGCGCGCCGCCCCCGTCACCATGGCGTCCACGATGCCGGCATACTCGCCCTGGGCCAGATAGAAGGGTACGTCCATCAGCTGCACGCCTTGCGGGTCGGCGGCCCATGCGGCGGCATCGCCCTTGCGGTAAGGCGTGGCCTGGATCACGGGAATGCCGAGCGCCTCGAATTCCTGCTTGCGGCCTTCGGGATTGAGCATGATCTGACTGTTGATGATCACGTCCGGCAGCGCCTTGCCGTTGATGCTCATGGCTGGCGCCATCGGCGTCATGGCCGGGCCGTAGAAGGGCAGGGCCACTGCGCCGCCGGCTTCGATGCGCGCGATCAGGTCGTCGATGAAGGCGGTCTGCTCGGCGGCGATATAGGACTGGTGCAGGGCGATGCCGACGATGACCGGCTTGCGCTCCATCTGCACGCCTTTCCAGCGCAGGTAATCGGCCGCGCTGGCGAAGATCTTGCCGGGAGCCTTGGGATGGTAGAGGGCAGCCTTGGGGAAGACGATGGGCGGCGCGATGCCGTCCAGGCTCTTGCCGCCCAGGTGCGCCGCCAGCGACCGCAGAAAGCCGGTGTAATTGGCGCTGCTGCCGTTCACGTAGTAGGCGAGCAGGCGGCGTGCCAGCGGCTCCGGCAAGCCTTGCCAGGACGGACTTTGCTCATGTAGCCAAAGGGACGGCGCTTTCAAGCCCGGCAGGGCGCGCGCCAGGCGCAGCTTGCCGAATTCGCGCATATGGTCGCGCGGCAGGTCGAACAGCACCGCATCGTAGCCGGCGAACAGCGTGGCGTCCGGCTCCGATGGCAGTTGTTCGATGAAGCGCACGTCGACGCTGGCGCCGACCGGCTTGCCCAACTGGGTGAGCAGCTGGAATTTGCCGGCGGGCGTGGGACTGGTGGTCAGGAACAGCAGCCTGGCGGCGTTGGCCGCGCTGCTGCCGCACAGCAGCAGCACGCAGGCCAACAGGCAGCGGGGTAAGAGCTTGCGCATGGCCCGGCCTTAGAACTGGTAACTCAGGCTGGCCGATAGCTTGCGTCCCGGCTGGGTGTAGAAGTCCGCCCCGGTCAGCTCGCGGCCCTCGCTTTGGCGGATATCGCTCCACAGCCAGTATTTTTTATCGGTCAGATTGTTCAGCGCCAGATTGATCTGCGTGCCCTTCATCGGACGCCACCACAGTGCCAGGTCGCTGACGCCATAGCCGGCGGGACGGAACCAGGCGCCATCGCTGTCGTCGGTGCGCGTTACAGCCTTGGCGGCGCGCACACGCAGCTCGGCGCCCCAGGCGCCCGCATCGTGCAGCAGGCCGGCGCTCAGGCGCTGCGGCTCCACCGTATTCAGGGGCTGGTTATCGGAGCGGTTGTCGCCGCGTGCCACGGCCACCGAGCCATCGAGTTTCCAGCCCGGCGCAAAGTCCCACACGGCGCGCGCTTCGGCGCCGTGGATGCGTACCCGTGACAGGTTCTGGTACGTGCTGGTCATGCGGATCGGCGCGGCCACGCAGCGCGGATCGCTCGGGCAGTTCAGCTGCACGCTGGTGATGAAATCGCGGTAGCGGTTATCGTACAGGTCGATCTGGCCGCGCAGCTTGTCAGCGCTCAGTTTCAGGCCCACTTCCAGGCCGACGCTGGTTTCCGGCTTCAGGTCGGGGTTGGGTACGATGCTGTACATCTGGGAGTTGTTGCGGAAAGCGCCGTTGACCTCTTCATAGTTCGGAGCGCGGTAGCCGCGCGCCAGCTGGCCATAGGCCGACACGCCGGGCTTGAAGGTCCACATCGCCGCCAGCTTGGGCGAGAGCGAACCGTCGCTCTGACGCGCCACCTTGCGCTTGATATTGTCCAGCACCGCCTGGGCCAGGGCATCGACCTTGGGCGAGAGGCGGCGCCAGTCGTAGCGCAGGCTCGGCGTCAGGCTCAGGGCACCACCCGCCAGGCCGCTGATTTCATCCTGGGCGAAGAAAGCGATGGTGTCGGTATTGCCGATGGCGAAATCGCGCAGCGGGAAGATGTCGCCCGCCAGGTTCTTGCCCACGGTGCCGGTGGTCTGGTTGCGCACGGTTGCATCGCGCCGCTCTTCGGTTTTCACGCGCGAGGTGTCCACGCCATAGGTCAGCAGGTGGTCCTGGCCGGCCAGTTTCAGGCCGCTTTCAAACTGCAGGCTGGCGCCGGTGGCGATCTGCGAGAACAGGAATTCCTGCTCGATCAGGCAGTTGTTCACGCCCACGGGGCCGGAAGCGGCGCAGGTGGCGCTGGTGCGTTCGCGCTTCTGGCGGTTGTAGTTCTTGGTGTCGGAATCCTGATGGTAGAGGCGCGCGGTCAGGCGTTCATACCAGGCGCCTTGCGGCATATGCTGCCATTCCACGGTGCCGCGCAGGCGGCGGCTATGGTCGTCGCCCGACATGGCGCTGACCTTGGGCAGGGAGGCGGCCAGGCGCAGCACATCGACGTCGCTATCGATCTTGCGGCCTTCCAGGGTGGCCGACAGCTTGTGGCCGGGCGCGGGACGGTAGGCGAACTTCATCAGCAAGCCCTGGTCGCGGATGTCCTGCGGATTGGGCAGGCTGCGGTTGGCCGTGTGGCTGTCGTTCGACCCTATATTCTCGAAGGCGTGCGCGGTGGCGCGCGAATAGCCCACCAGCGCCTCGCCCGAGTCGCCGCGCCAGGCGCCAAGCAGGGAGTGGCGCAGCGCATCGTTGTCGCCGTTGCGGCTGATGCGGTAGCGCGCGCTGGTGCGCTGCTCCGGCGCCAGCAGGTCGGCCGGGTCCAGGGTCAGGTAACCGACCACGCCGCCGATGGCGTCCGAGCCATACAAGCTCGATGCCGCGCCGCGCAGGATTTCAACCCGCTTGAGAAAATCGGGCGAGGCGCCGCCCGGCGCATTCATGGTGAAGTTGGTGGGGCCGCCGCCGTTGTAGAAATCGGGCAGGCGCACGCCGTCGACCATCTGCGTCACGCGGTTGTCCTCGATGCCGCGGATATTCACGCGGGTGGCGCCGAAGCGGCGCAGGTCGCGCGCCAGCGACACATCGGCTTCGTTGCGCAGCAGGTCGGCGGCGTCGCCCGGCAGGCGGCGCTCGATCTCCGCGCGCTCCACTACGCTGACGGTGGCAGCCACGTTTTCGGCCGCCGTTTCGGTGCGCGTGGCGGTGACGGTGATGGTGGACAGGGTTTTATCGGCGTGCGCAAGCGGCGCGCTCAGGGCGAGCACGAGCGCCGCAGCCATGGGTTGTTGCTGAAACATCTAGCCTCCGGTGGTGGGGACGAGTCCGGGCTGGCTGGTTCGGGCGGGCCGAGTGGCTGACGGTATCGATAAGAAAGGAAACCGCGAGCTTAAATGTTAATGAGAACCATTCGCATTGATCTAGATCAAGAAAGCTGCGGTTGTCAGCGCTGTTGTAAGTTGTATTGCTGAGACAATTGGTGAGTATCCGCCAGTTTTTGTTTCCTATACTCCAAAAAAACCTGGGCATGGCAGGTAGCGCCGTGGCCAGGCAAACAGCTGTTTGCCTGTGTTTGCGAACCCCAGCCCCCGGTTCGCGCATTGATTCCTTGTTCCCTTATATATGTGAAGGAAAAGCGTCATGCGCGTGAATTCCCCAGTCACCAATAATGAATTTGTCCTGGACGATGGCAAGACCATCGTTTCCACCACAGACTTGAAGGGCAAGATTCAGTACGCCAACCCCTACTTCATCGAAGTCAGCGGCTTTGCGGAAGATGAGCTGATCGGCGCGCCGCAGAATATCCTGCGTCATCCGGATATGCCGGCGGAAGCGTTTGCCGACCTGTGGCTCACCATCAAGGCGGGCATGCCCTGGACCGGCATGGTGAAAAACCGTTGCAAGAATGGCGATTTTTACTGGGTGCTGGCGAATGTGACGCCGGTGATCGAAGGCGGCCGGCCGGTCGGCTATATGTCGGTGCGGACCAAACCCAGCCGCGAGCAAGTGCGCCAGGCAGACGAGCTCTACCGCGAACTGCGCAATGGCAATCCGCGTGGCCTGATGCTGCGCCATGGCCAGGTGTTGCGCGGTGGCCTCATCGGTAAGCTGACGCAGCTGAGCCAATTGTCGCTGGCGCGCCACATCGGTCTGGGCATGGGCGGGGTCAGCCTGATGCTGGCTTTGCTGGCGCTGGGCCTGTGGACCAGTGGCGACGGCAGTGCCTTGCATGGCTGGTTGAGCGGTCTGTCGGCCGTGGCCGTGGCCGGGGCGTTGTATGTGTGGTACAGCCTGCACCAGGCGATTGTGGCGCCGCTGCAGCAAGCCATCGGCTTTGCGCGCAAGATGGCGGGCGGCGACCTGACCGGGGCGCTGGATATTCCCCAGCATAACGATATGGGCCAGCTGCTGGCGGCGCTGCGCCAGACCAACATCAATCTCCACAGCATCATCGGCGATGTACGCGCCAATTTCGACGAAATCAAGCTGGCCACCAGCGAGATCGCCAGCGGCAATATGGACTTGTCGGGCCGCACCGAGTCACAGGCCTCCAGCTTGCAGCAAACGGCGGCGAGCATGGAGCAACTCACTACCAATGTGCAGCAAAGCGCCGGCAATGTGGCCAGCGCCAACGAGCTGGCCGGGCAGGCATCGCGCATCGCCGCCCAGGGCGGCAATATCGTCTCGCAAGTGGTGCAGACCATGGGCGATATCAGTGCATCGTCGCGCAAGATCCTCGATATCATTGGCATGATCGATGGCATCGCCTTCCAGACCAATATCCTGGCGTTGAATGCGGCGGTGGAAGCGGCGCGCGCCGGCGAGCATGGCAAGGGCTTCGCCGTGGTGGCCAGCGAGGTACGCAGCCTGGCCCACCGTTCAGCCACGGCGGCCAAGGAGGTCAAACAGCTGATCGACCTGTCCATTTCGAAGGTCGATGCCGGCACTGCGCTGACCAGCAACGCTGGCAGCACGATGAGCGAAGTTATCGAGTCGGTGGAGCGGGTTACCCATGTGATGGACGAGATTTCCTCGGCCACCCAGCAGCAAAGCCACGGCATCGTACAGGTCAACCAGGCGGTCAACCAGATCGACGACATTACCCAGCAAAATGCCGCCCTGGTGGAGCAGGCGGCCGCGGCGGCACGCAGCCTGGCGCAGCAGGCTGAATGGGTGGCCCAGGCCATGGCGGTGTTCAAGCTCCAGGAAATTGCCGCGCGCCGTGGCTTGCCCCCAGCCCACCCGCGCGCTACGCCGCCGGCCACGCCCCGGTTGGAAAAAAACAAGTTCAAGCAACTGGCCTGACTCCTCCCATCCCCGCCTTCCTGCTCAACTGTGGCTAGCTTGCAGCTAGCCACAGTTCTTCTGTGGATCAAGCTCAGCAAGCAGTGTAGAATCGTTATTCCATGTAAATAAAGCAATAATCTGGCTTGTCTTGAATCAATCTTTCACCCGCAAAACTATGGCAAAAAAGCCCATGGCAGCGGGCCTGGCGTCACGCTGCTGTCATGCACAAAAGGCAGACTAATTTGCGACAAATTGCACATTGAATAGTTTCAGGGAATGATATATAGTTAGCATAATTACAAAATGTAATTCTTTTATGGAATTCGTTATGGACAAGGCAAAGGTTGTCGCAGTTGTAGGGCTGGGCTATGTCGGCCTGCCGCTGGCAGTGGAATTCGGCAAAAAGCGCAGCACCATCGGATTCGATTTGTCGGCCAGCAAGGTCGAGAATTACCGCCGCTTCATCGACCCGACCGGCGAAGTGTCGAGCGAGGATTTGCGCGCTGCCGAGCATCTGAGTGTCACCACCGACCCCGCGGCGCTGGCCGCTGCCGACTTCATCGTGGTCGCCGTGCCGACCCCGGTGGACATTGCCCACAACCCCGATTTCGGCCCGCTGGAAGGCGCCAGCAAGTCCGTTGGCCAGCATATGAAGCGCGGCGCCATCGTCATTTACGAATCGACCGTGTATCCCGGCGCCACCGAAGAGATCTGCATCCCCATCCTGGAAAAGCAGTCCGGCCTGAAATGGAAGCAGGACTTCCATGTCGGCTTCTCGCCCGAGCGCATCAACCCCGGCGACAAGCTGCACACCCTGACCACTATCCTGAAAGTGGTGTCGGGCGACGACGCGCCGACGCTGGACGCCATTGCCGGCCTGTACGAGTCCATCATCACCGCTGGCGTGTACCGCGCCTCCAGCGTCAAGGTGGCCGAAGCGGCCAAGGTGATCGAGAACACCCAGCGCGACCTGAATATCGCGCTGATGAACGAGCTGGCCCTGATCTTCGACAAGATCGGCATCGACACGCTGGAAGTGCTGCAGGCGGCGGGCACCAAGTGGAACTTCCTGCCTTTCCGCCCGGGCCTGGTTGGCGGCCACTGCATCGGCGTCGATCCTTACTACCTGACGCACAAGGCCGATATGATCGGCTACCACCCGCAGGTGATCCTGGCGGGCCGCCGCATCAACGACGGCATGGCCAAGTTCGTGGCTGAAAAAACCGTGAAGGAAATGATCGCCGCCGGCTTCCATGTGAAAGGCTCCAAGGTCAATGTGATCGGCCTGACTTTCAAGGAAAACTGCCCCGACCTGCGCAACTCCAAGGTGGCCGACGTGGTGGCCGAGCTGCTTTCGTATGGCGTGGATGTGCATGTGCACGACCCGGTGGCCGATGCCGACGAGGCGATGCACGAATACGGCATCAAGCTGGATAAATGGGAAGATCTGCCGGTGGCCGATGCCATCGTGGCGGCGGTGTCGCACAAGGAACTGCTGGCGCGTCCGCTGACCGATCTGGAAGAAAAATTGAACAAGGGCGGCTGCTTCATCGACGTGAAATCGCAGTTCGATCTGGCCGCCCTGCGCGAAGCGGGCTTTAACGTCTGGCGCCTGTAAGCGCGGCGGCGCGCGCCGCAAACGACAAGAACAGTGGAGGCATGAAAGCCGTGGGCAAGTTTGAGGAAATTCAGGAACACCTGCGTGGACAGCGCTACCACTGGCTGATTACCGGGGTGGCCGGTTTCATCGGCTCCAATCTGCTGGAAGCCCTGCTGAAGCTGAACCAGCGCGTAACGGGCTTGGATAATTTCGCCACCGGCCACCGCCACAACCTGGAGCAGGTGCAGGCACTGGTGGATGGGCAGGCCTGGGCGAATTTCGACTTCATCGAAGGCGATATCCGCCAGCGCGCCGACTGCGAGCGCGCCTGCGCCGGCGTGGATTTCGTGCTGCATGAAGCGGCCCTCGGTTCCGTCACGCGCTCGATCGAAGATCCGCTGGCTACGCATGAAACCAATGTCACCGGATTCCTGAACATGCTGGTGGCCGCGCGCGACGCGAAAGTCAAACGCTTCGTGTACGCCGCTTCCAGCTCGACCTACGGCGACCATCCCGGCCTGCCGAAAGTGGAAGACCAGATCGGCAATCCTCTGTCGCCCTATGCGGTGACGAAGTATGCCGACGAGCTGTATGCGGACGTGTTCGCGCGCTGCTACGGCACGGAATCGATCGGCCTGCGTTATTTCAATGTGTTTGGTCCGCGCCAGGATCCGAACGGCGCCTATGCGGCGGTGATTCCGCAGTGGGTGGCAGCGCTGATCAAGAACCAGCCCTTGTTCATCAATGGCGATGGCGAGACGAGCCGTGATTTCTGCTTTATCGACAATGTGGTCCAGGCCAATCTGCTGGCGGCCCTGGCCAACGTGCCGGAAGCGGTGAATCAGGTTTACAACGTGGCGCTCAACGAGCGCACCAGCCTTAACCAGCTGTACCGCGAGATGCGTCAGCTGCTGCTGGACCGCTTCCCGCATCTGCAGGAGCACCAGGCGCAGTACAAGGATTTCCGCGCCGGCGATGTGCGCCATTCTCAGGCGGATATCGGCAAGGCACGGCAACTGCTTGGCTTTAACCCTACTCACCGCATCGGAGAGGGACTGAAAGAGGCCATGGATTGGTACGTCCGCAATCTGGTTCGTTCCAATTAAAAAACGAATCCTGGAGAGGCGGCGTGGGGACGCGGCTCTCATCCAGAAGAATAGGGTTGTGCGGGAGGGAAAAATGCTAAGAATCTCAAACCACTACGTCTCTAAGGTCGTATTCAGCCTGCTGTTTTTGGAAGTGCTGATCCTGATCGGCTCCTTCTATGCCGGGGCCGGCCTGCGCTTTTTCGACGGCGAAGAATTCATGCTGCCGAAACTCGACCATTTCTTCATGTCCGCCTGTGTCTTCGCGGCCGCCATTGTGTTCAGCATGAGCGCGCTGGGCATGTACCAGATCAATTTCAATGAAGGCTTGCGCAATTCCTTCTTCTTCCAGCTCATGCCGTCGTTCGCCATGGGCTTCTGCATCCTGACGCTGGTGTTCTATCTGGCGCCCGAGCTGTATTTCGGCCGCGGCATCCTGGTCATGGTGTTCTTCTTCTCCGGCAGCGGTATTTTGCTGGCGCGGGTGATGTTCCTGAAGACCTCGGAATTCCACTTCCTCGAATCGCGCATCATCTTCCTTGGCGGCGGCGCGCTGGCCAAGGAATGCGGCGACCTGGCCCTGCGCAAAAGCTCTTACCGCAAATACGATATCGCCGGCTATATTCCCGTGCCATCCGAGGATGTCTGCGTGCCGCAGGCCAGCCTGCTGCCGCTGGAAGAGGGCCAGTCGCTGGTGGCGCTGGCGAACAAGCAGCGTGTCAGCGAGATCGTGGTCTCGGTGAGCAACCGCCGCGGCGGCGCCTTCCCCATCAAGGAACTGCTGGAGTGCAAACTGTACGGCATCCAGGTGACGGATGCGGCCACCTTCTTCGAGCGCGAAACCTGCCAGATCCGCGTCGACTCCCTGCAACCGAGCTGGCTGGTGTTCGGTGGCGGCTTTGACCAGAGCTTCATGCGTACCTTCATGAAGCGGACCTTCGATGTGCTGGTCAGCCTCTTGCTGCTGGCGGTGTCGCTGCCGGTCATGCTGTTTACCGCCTTGTGCATCTTCATCGAGGACCGCGCGCCGATCTTCTACCAGCAGGAACGCGTGGGCAAGGATGGCCATGTGTTCAAGGTGCTGAAATTCCGCAGCATGTTCAATGACGCTGAAAAAGGCGGCAAGCCGCAGTGGGCGGCGCGCAACGATCCGCGCGTCACGCGCGTCGGCAATATCATCCGCAAGCTGCGCATCGACGAGCTGCCGCAGATCCTGAACGTGCTGAAAGGCGAGATGAGCTTCGTCGGCCCGCGTCCGGAACGGCCTTATTTCGTCGAGCAGCTGACCGAGCGCGTGCCTTACTATAATGTCCGCCACAGCATCAAACCCGGCATCACCGGCTGGGCCCAGGTGCGTTACGGCTATGGCGACTCGGTCGAGGATGCACTGCAAAAGCTGCAGTACGACCTGTATTACGTGAAAAACAATAGTCTGCTGCTGGACGTTCTGATCCTGATCGACACCTTCAAAGTCGTGGTGTTCCGGGGCGGCCGGTAAGCGGAGGGGCGGGTCCGGATGCTCAACACGACCGCCGCCTTCAGCTACGCCAGCGCCGCGCTGGCGTTTCTACTTCTGTGCCTGTTCCTGCTGACCAGTTGGCGCAGCCGCCAGCATGTGCGCGTGCTGGCGCTGGCCAGCCTGCTCAGCGTGATCTGGGGCGGCGTCATCGCCCTCTACACCGCCCAGTTGATCCCGCCCACCATGGCCAGCTTCGCCATCGACCTGGTGGAGCTGGCGCGCAATGGCGCGTGGACGATTGCCCTGCTGTCCCTGCTCGGCCATCTGGCGCCGCAAGGCGAGGGCAGCGCACGGCGCCGCCGCTTCGTGCGCGCCGTCGGCGCCGGCTATGCGCTGCTGGTTGGATGTGCGCTGTTGTTGCCCTGGCTGAGCGCACCGCTGATGTTCTACCTCACCGTGGTGGGCCGCGTCGGCCTGGCCGTGCTGGGTATGCTGCTGGTGGAGCAGCTGTACCGCAACCGCCCGCCCACCGAGCGCTGGGCCATCAAGTTTGCCTGCCTGGGCATCGGCGGCATCTTCGTTTATGACTTTTACATGTACAGCGATACCCTGCTGTTCCGTGAACTGAATGTGGAACTGTGGTCGGCGCGCGGCCTGGTCAACGCGCTGACGGTGCCGCTGATCGCCATCTCGGTGTCGCGCAGCGCTTCCTGGGCTTCGCCGATCGCCGTGTCGCGCCGCATGCTGTTCCATTCGGCCACCTTGATCGGCGCCGCCATCTATCTGCTGGCGATGAGCTTTGCCGGCTACTACCTGCGTTTTGTCGGCGGCATGTGGGGTTCGCTGATGCAGCTGGCCTTCCTGTTCGGCGCCAGCATCCTGCTGGTGGGCATCCTGTTCTCCGGCAGCTTCCGCGCCTCGCTCAAGGTTTTCCTCGCCAAACACTTCTACCGCTACAACTACGATTACCGCGAAGAGTGGATGCAGTTCACGCGTACCTTGTCGGAGCAGGGCCAGGACGTGGGCGCGCGCAGTATCGGCGCCATGGCCTCGCTGGTCGACAGCCCCGCCGGCGCGCTGTGGATACGGCGCGATTCCGGCCAGTTCGAACCGGCTGCCCATTGGCATATGCCCTTGCCGGACAAGGCCGAAGCGGCCGACAGTGCCTTCATCCAGTTCATGGAGCAGAAGCAGTGGCTGGTCGACCTGGAAGAGCACCGCCAGCACCCCGAGCTGTTCGGCAGCGTGCCGCTGCCCGTCTGGCTGGATGCCTATCCGCGCGCGCGCCTGATACTGCCGCTGATGCTGCATGGCCGTCTGTTCGGCTTCGTGCTGCTGCTGCAGCCGCGCGGCGCCATCCGCCTGAACTGGGAAGTGATCGACCTGCTGAAAATCGCCGGCAGCCAGGCCGCCAGTTATCTGGCGCAGCAGGAAGCGGCGGGCGCCCTGATGCTGGCGCGCCAGTTCGATTCCTTCAACCGCATGTCCACCTTCGTGGTGCACGACCTGAAAAACCTGGTGGCCCAGCTTTCGCTGATGATGGCGAACGCGGAAAAGCACCGCAACAACCCGGAGTTCCAGCGCGATATGCAGGATACCGTCGCCTACTCGGTGCAGAAGATGAAGCTGCTGCTGCAAAAGCTGAGCCGCAGCGCCTCGCCCCAGCGTCCCGCGCCGCTCTCGGTGGAACAGGTATTGACCCAGGCCGTCGCGCTGAAGGCGGCGTTCGAACCCAAGCCGCAGCTGGAAATCGGCCAGTCCGGCCTGCGCGTGCTGGCCGATGGCGAACGCCTGGAACGGGTGGTGGGCCATCTGATCCAGAACGCCATCGAAGCCACGCCCAAGGATGGCAAGGTGGTGGTGCGTGCCGCCAGCGATGGCGACGAGGTGCTGATCGAAATCAGCGACACCGGACAGGGCATGAGCGAGGAATTCATCCGCGAGCGCCTGTTCAAGCCCTTCGATTCGACCAAGTCGGCCGGCATGGGCATCGGCGCATTCGAAAGCCGCGAATACATCTATGAACTGGGCGGCAGGCTGGAAGTGAGCAGCCTGCCGCTGCACGGAACCACATTCAAGGTCCGCCTGCCCGTGTACCGCCAGAGCGCGCAGACCGTCGAGCAAGCCGCATAAGGCAGAAGGAAAGCTGTGACTCAGAACAAACCGAAGTTGTTGATCATCGAAGACGATCCTGGCTTGCAAAAGCAGCTGCGCTGGAGCTTCGATGCTTACGAGGTGGTGGTGGCGGGCGACCGCGAGGCGGCCCTGGCCCAGTTGCGCCGCCATGAACCGGCGGTGGTGACCATGGACCTGGGTCTGCCGCCCGACCCGGACGGCGCCACCGAAGGCCTGGCCACCTTGCAGCAGATCCTGGCGCTGGCACCGGACACGAAGGTGATCGTCCTGACCGGCAACCAGGACCGCAGCCATGCGGTAAAAGCCATCGCGCTGGGCGCTTACGACTTCCATCAAAAGCCCAGCGAACCGGAGATCCTGTCGCTGGTGATCCAGCGCGCCTTCTTCCTGCATGCGCTGCAGCAGGAAAACCGGCGCATGCTGCAATCGCAGGCCGAATCGCCGCTGGCCGGCATCATCAGCCGCGACGCCGGCATGCAGAAGGTGTGCCGCAATATCGAAAAGGTGGCGCCCACTTCGGCCTCCGTGATGGTGCTGGGCGAAAGCGGCACCGGCAAGGAAGTACTGGCGCGCTCCCTGCACCAGCTCAGCCCCCGCGCCAGCCAGCGCTTCATGGCGATCAACTGCGCGGCGATTCCCGAGAACCTGCTGGAAAGCGAATTGTTCGGCTACGAGAAGGGCGCCTTCACCGGCGCGGTCAAGCAGACCAAGGGCAAGGTGGAGCTGGCCCATGGCGGCACCTTCTTCCTCGACGAGGTGGGCGACCTGCCCATGCCGCTGCAGGCCAAGCTGCTGCGCTTCCTGCAGGAGCGCGTGATCGAGCGCGTGGGCGGGCATGAGGAGATTCCGGTCGATGTGCGCATCGTCTGCGCAACCCACCAGAATCTGAAGCAGCTGGCCACCACCGGCCGCTTCCGCGAAGACTTGTATTACCGCCTGTCCGAGATTGTCGTCACCATTCCGCCGCTGCGCGAGCGCCTGGGCGACGCCGTGCTGCTGGCCCAGCACTTCAAGAACAAGTTCGCCACCCAGGAGGGACGCGGCAATCTGCATTTCAGCCAGGAGGCGCTGGTGCAGATTGAAACCCACCCGTGGCCGGGCAATGTGCGCGAGATGGAAAACTGCATCAAGCGCGCCGTCATCATGGCCGACGGTTCGCAGATCCTGGCCGAAGACCTGGGTCTGTCCGGCACGCCGCTGGAAGAGGAGCCGCTGAATCTGCGCCAGGTGCGCGAAGAGGCCGAATACAAGGCCATTGTCAAGGCGCTGGCGCGGGTCGAGGGCAATATCGTCAAGGCTTCCGAACTGCTCGGCATCAGCCGCCCCACCTTATACGATCTGATGGAGCGTCACGCCATCAAGGGTTCCTCCTCCTGAGATGCCGAATGGCGGCGTCGCCGTTTGCCCTTATGCGGCGCGGCCGCCGGACGCAGGCTGCCGGCGCCCAGCAGCAGGAAGAACAGGGTGGTCAGGCGCGGCACATCGAAGATGCTGTCGAACAGGCCGACCATCATGCAGCCCGCCAGCGCGGCCAGACAGATGGTGGCGAGCAGCTCGCCCATCAGGCCGCGCGCCGCCATCTGGCCGCCAGCCACCAGCAACAAGGCCGCTGTCGCCAGCGCGCCCAGCCAGCCCATCTCGAACACCGTGTTGACCGCGAAATTCTTCACATGCCAGGGGAAGTGATTGCGGTCGCTGCTGAAAAACCAGTAATCGTTGGCAGCGGAGAAGCTGCCGTTCCGGATCAGTTCACGTCCGTCGGCGGTGTCGCGCAGGCTGATATTGTCCACGTCCAGCCACGCGCTGCCGCCATCGCTGAAGATTTCCAATTGGGTCGGCGCGGCCAGCAGGCCGCCGTGGCCGAGCTGGGGGCGCAGCGTGGCATCCACATGCTGCCATTCGCGTTCCTGCGGCTTCAGGCGCGACTGGACATAGCTGCAATTCTGGCGGTACAGCAGCCAGCGCTCGCAGATGCCGATGGCGATGCCTACCTTGCCGTCCTTGCGCCGCACGTCGAAGGACAGCCGGTAATCGCGGCCGTTCTCCACGTCCACCCTCTGCAGCATGCGCAGCACTTCGCCATAGCCGATCGAATACTGCGGCGTGCCCAGGCGCAGGAAGCGGTTATTGCCGTTCTCCTCCTCGTAGCGGAAGGTACCGGGCATCTCGCCGTGCAGGTTCTTCCACAAATACACCTCGGGATAGCGGCCCAGCCCCATGCCCAGCAGCTGCGTGCCGCTGTCGCTGTCCATCATCTCCAGCGCCTCGCCCCAGTGGCGCAGGCGCACATCCAGGTCGCCGCCCACGGTGGCGAAGCGGCTGCCCGCGTAATAGCTGCCCGCCACAGGAATCAGCGTGGCGCAGACAATCGCGCCGAAGAAGCCCAGTATCAGCGTCGACCGTTCCAGATGCCAGGGCCGCCGCTCAGGCGGCAGCAGGCGCGCCGCCGCCAGCGCGCCGGCAATCAGGGCCAGCAGCGCCGCGTCCTGCCAGGCCTTGTCGCCGCCCCAATGCACCGACACCAGCGCCGCGCTCAGTGCCAGCGCGGGAAAGCCGGCAACGGCCAGGCAAAGGCCGAGCGCCTGCTTTTGCTGCGGTCCGAATAGCAGGAGCAGGATGCCCGCGCCAGCGACGCCACCCGCCAGCAGGTAAGCGGCATACGCGCCCTTGCCGGTGGCGGCATCGCCGCCTTGCAGCAGCAGATACAGGCTGATGCAAGCCAGCAGCAGGGCGGCGGCCAGCGCCACGGCCAAGCCGCGCCGCTGCAGGCGTGGTGCGGCACCGCCCAATGCAAACGCCACGCCCAGCAAGCCCAGCGCCGCGGCCAGGCCGCGATAGCCGCCGCTGTCGAAGACCTGGGCCAGCATCCAGACCAGCAAGGCAAGCAGCAGCAGGCCGCCCAGCAGGCGCGCCAGCGTCAGGCTGCCGTCGCGCACATGGCGCGCGCCCGCCAGCAGTGCGATCACCGCGCCGGAACAGGCATAAGCCAGATAGATATCGCGTGAAAAAGTCGTCAGCCCCGCATAGCAGCCCAGCAGCAGCAATAGCAGGCCGGGAACCAGGCGGCGCGCATCGTGCACGCCGATCAGCCACAGAGCGACAAAGGGGAAGGCCATGGCCAGGTAGGCATCCAGCGCCGCGCCGCCCGTATGCATGGCGGAGAAGGGCGCGGTCGGCCGGTAGTCGCTGGCGAAATTGAACAGGCCGGGAAACACGGCGCGCTCCCAGCCCACCGCCAGGCAGGCGCCCGCAAGCCCCAGCAGCATGCCGGGCACGAACAAGCGTGTGAGGTTTTCCAGCTGCGGACCGGCGCTATGGCGCAGCAGTGGCAGCAGCAGCAAGCCCCAGGCAAAGCCTTTCAGCACGCGCAGGCTGTTGTAGGGACTGACGTAATTGCTGAAGGCATTCGCATCCAGCGGCGCCAGCGGCTGCATGCCGCGCCAGGCCGCGACGGCGAAGCTCAGGGCCAATAGGGCAAGACAGATTTTCAGGCCGGCCGGCAGGCGCGCGCCAGGCGGCGTAGCCGCGTAGCGCCAATAACCGGCGGCGCAGGTGGCCAGCAACAGCAGGTCCAGCTCTTCCAAAAAGAACCAGCCGGTCCATGGCGCGAGGTCGAAGACCGGCAGCAGGGCCGGCACCAGCAGCAGCCAGGCGGCGGGATAGCGCCACAGCAGCGCCAGATAGAGGGCCAGCGCCAAGCCCAGGACAGGCTTGCTGGCCGGGTAGATCCAGGCTGCGGCCAGCAACGCTGCGAACATCAGCAGCGCGCTGGCCCTATGCAGCCCGGCGCGGATCATGGTGTCTTATCGCTCCATTTGCCGGCCGCCGTCAGCATATTTTTCAGCCCCGGCAGCGGAAAGCCCAGTTCATAGGCTTTCCTCGCGTATTTGACGGCGGGATCGTATTTCTTCATCTTGGCGTAAGCCAGGCCGAGGTTGTAATTGATCGAAGGATTCTCGGGGTCCAGCTCGACGGCCTTTTCCAGCATGGGCAAGGCCTTTTCGGGCTGCCCGACGCGGTACAGATAGCCGGCATACGCCGCATGCGCCGCACCATCGTCCGGCACGAAGCGCACGGCGCGCTCGAAATAGCACTCCACTGGATACTTCCCGCCCGGCAGCTGCACCGCTTTCTGGCGCAGCGCCACCTTGGCCAGCGTTTCCAGTGCCCGCGTATGGTTGGGGAAGGCACGCAGCGTATAGTCCAGGTCCGCTCCCAGCGTGCCGGTATTGCCCTTGAGGCCCTGTTCCACTTCTTCCGTGAAGTGGGCCTGTTCCACCAGATGCAGCTGTTCGGCATCGGGGGTGCGGTAATCGAAGGGACCGAAGGCGTTCACCAGTTCCCCGCAAAACGGCTTGGCGGCCAATTGTCCGCTGGCGGCCAGCAGTGTCGCCGCAGCCAGGGCTGCCTTGATTTTCATCGTACTTCCTCCCTATTGGCCGGCAAGGCATGCGCGGCTTGCGCAGGCTGGGCGATGCGCTCCAGCAGCTGGCCCAGTTCCCCGGTGCGCGCGCGGCGCGAATTGGCGGCAATTGCTTCTTCCGAGGCCAGCGGCGCCTTGCCCGCCTGCGCCAGTTCCAGGAAGCGCATCAGCCCCTGCATGATGCCTTCTTTCGAATCGAGCGGCGCGATGGTGTCGATGCCGGCCTGGCGCAAGGCGGCGGCGGTGTCGCCGATGCTGTCGGTCAGGGCCAGGATCGGACGGCGCGCGCGCAGGTATTCATACAGCTTGGCCGGAATCTGGTGATTGCAGTTGGTCGCCTGCAGCACCAGCAGCGCATCGGCCGTCAGCATTTCGCTGAGCGCGTCGCGGTAGGCGATATGCGGCGCCAGGCTGACCAGTTCGCCGATGCCGTAGCGCGCGATCAGGCCCGCCAGATACTCGTCATGCGCCGTGGCGCGCAGCACCACGCGCAGACGCTGCGCATCGATCCTGCCTTGCGCCTGCAACTCCGCCAGCGCCTCGAACAGCGGCACCGGGTCGCGTTCGGACGGATAGATGATGCCGCTGTGGATCAGCGTAAAGGGGCGGCCCTGGGCCGGTGCGGCTTGCGCGGCGAGGGCCCCCGCGTCGGCGAAGTTCTCTTCGTCGTAGCCGTTTTCGATCAGGGCGAAGCGGCTGGCTGGAATCTCCGGGAAGCGCGTTTCATACGTCTTGATCGCGCCCGGCGTGGTGCATACGGCCACGGTGCAATGCTTGACGGTCTGCTTTTCGATCCAGCGGTACACCTTGCGCGTCAGCGGATCGGAGGGATAGTCCACATCGGTCATCGGGTCGCGCAGATCGGCGATCCACGGCAGGCCGGTCATGCGGTGCAGGCAGAGCGCGATCAGATTGGCGCTGGCGATGGGGTAGGTGGACCAGATCACCTGCGGACGGTATTTGCGGATCATGCGCAGCCCGGCCGGCACCGCGCCCAGGCACCATGCAACCCAGCGGTCGGGCAGGGCCAGCCAGCCCAGGTAGCGTCCGCGCCAGGCCAGGTGGCGCGAGGTGTCGAGCGCAAAGGCGCGCTGCACCACCGCTTCGGCCGGAATCTCGCGCATCTGGTCGTCGCCGCTGTTGGCATAGGCGCGTGGATGGGCCGACAGCACCAGCGGCTGCCAGCCCTGCTGCGGCAGATATTGCGAGAACTTCAGCGTGCGCTGAATGCCGCTGCTGCCGCGCATGGGCGGATAGTGGTAAGCGATCATCAGCACGCGCTTTACCATGAGCGCACCCAATCGGAAGTCCAGCCGGCCACCTGGTCGCGCCATTCGCGGCGCGAGAAGGTGTGATCGGCCGGCGCCAGGGTATGCCGGGTCACGCGCGGAGCCGCCAGCAGGCCTTGCCACTGGCGGGATGCCTTTACCATGTCCAGAAACTCCTGCGCCGTCAGATCGGCGCCGCTAAAGATGAAAAGAACCTTGCCCGAAAAGCCTTGCAGCCCCTCCAGCATGCGCTGGTGCAGGCCGGGTACTTCCAGCGCCGGGGTGCCGGCCTGCTCCACGCCATGGCCGGCCGCATCGGCCGCCGCTGCGGCAGCGGGACGGCGCGCATACGCCGCGCCAAGCAGGCCGGCAAATGAGCGCAGCGCCGCGCCCAGGTTGAAGCGGCCGCTGAATATTTTGCGCCACAACTCCGGCTGCAGCAGCCGGTCGCGGTAGTAATGCTTGAGCGTGGCCTTGGCCAGGCCTTCCGTGCTGCGCGCCCAGGGGTTCAGCAACACCATACCGCAGACGCGATGATCCTGGCGCGCATAAAACATGGCCGCAGAAGCCGCATCGCACAGCCCCCACAGCACCACTTCCTGCAAGCCGGGACAGGCCGCTATGAACTGGTCGATGGCCGTGCGCAGATCGGCGTCAACCTCTTCAAAATTGCGTGCCGCACCGCTGCTGTCGCCCATGCCGCGGTAATCGAAGCGCATGGCTGGAATACCCTGCGCCGCCAGCGCGCGTGCCAGCAGCGTGAATTGGCGGTGGCTGCCTGCCCGGTACTGCGGGCCGCCGACCACGATCAGCACCCCGCGCCGCGCCGGCCGGGAGACCGGGCTGAGAATGGCTGTCAGCCACTCGCCCTGGCAGGGAAAGCCGAGTGCCTGTTCCTCAAGCTGCATGGCAGGCTTCCTTCAATGCCGCCGCCGTTGCATCCAGCAAGGCAGGGCATTCGCTGATTTCCTGGGTGGCCCAGAAAGGCTGGCCTGCCACCGTCACGGCGGATAGCTCGCCGCCCTCCTGCCAGCCATGCAGCACGCGCGCGGCGGCCGGCGGCAGCGGACGGCCTTCCTGTGCCACGATCTCGAACCAGTGCAGCGGGCAGGGAGGCGGCGCGAACTTGGCCGCATCCAGCGCTTCAATCGACTGCGCCAGCGCGGGCGCCAGTGTGTATCCTGCGATTTCCAGCGGCTCGCCCGCCGCCAGCGTGGCGCGCAGGGCGGCGGTGCCGCCATTTTTTTCCTGGCCCTCAGCCAGCATCTGGTTGGCCAGTTTCAGGCGCAGGAATTGCGTCATGAAATTGGCCCCATTCGTCACCGCTTGCCACAGCAGCAGTACGGAGGGTGGCTGAGCCGCCTGGCGCGCGTAATCCAGGGCAAGCAGGGCGCCCAGGCGCAAGCCCCACAGGCCGACTTCCTGTTCCAGCGCGCCGCCCAGACGCTCGCGCAGCCACTGCGCGCCACGTGCCAGGTCGTCCAGCCAGATCTCCCAGCGCGCATCGCCGAAATCGCCGCTGCTGTCGCCGCAGCCGTATAAATCGATCTGTAATACCGCGTAACCCTGCGTCGCCATGGCGCGCGCTTGCAAGGCCGCCATGCGGCGCGCCTTGTTCATTTCCTCGGCAAAGGGATGCACATACAGGAAAGCGCCGCGGCAGGTGCCGGCGGCGGCGTGGAACACGCAAAAGCGCGCCCCCGTGCCGGCCTTCAAAAAGAAAGGCTCGGCGTGCGGCGGCGCAGGGTGATGGTTCATGCCGTCAGCTTGTGCTTGACGAAGGCAACCAGACTGCCCACGGTCACGAAGTTGGCAGCGCTGATTTCATCGTCATCGACGCTGAAACCGAATTGTTGTTCCAGCGCGCCGATCAGCTCCACCACCGCCATCGAGTCCAGCTCGGGGATACTGCCTAACAGCGGCGAATGCTCGTCCAACGCGGCGCCCTCGGCGCCCAGACTCAGAACATCGGTCAAAATCGTTTTTACTTCTTCCAAATACATAGTTACTCCGTGGATGGGTTGCCGTGCGGCAGAGATTGCGCGGGCGCGGGGGCCGGAGCCGGCCGCTGGCCACGCAGGGCGGCACGTTGATTAGCGATGGTATGCAGCTGCAGGAGCACAGGCCAGCGGTAATGGTTGACATGGTACATGGTCCGGATTTCATCGGTCCAGCGGGTATGCCATTCCATCACCTTGCCGTAGAACTCCAGCCGCTCGAAGCGCTGCTCGGCGAACAGCTGCTGGCAGCATTCCTCGCGCATCAGCATGGTCGGCGACAGGCTGCTCGGCACCGTTTCATCGTAGGTCGTCTTCAGCACGATCATGCAGCCATCGCCTTCGATGCACAGGTCCATGGCCACCAGCTGATTGTCAAACCAGTAACGGTAGATGGCCGCCGCGCCGCGCCGCGCGAAGCCTTCCAGCATCGCGGTGTAAAAACGTCCCTGCGCATTCTCCGGATGGATGGCGGTCCCCAGCTGTGCCTTCCAGCCCGCGCTTTCCAGCCGGCCGTAATCGGCCACCGCCGCCGCCATCTCTTCCGGCGCGCGGCTGATCTGCATGCGCGTGGCCACGCCTTCCTTCTGCAGTTTGGAACGCTGCTTTTTCAGGTTGTTGCGCAGGTTCTTGCCGCGTGCGTTCCAGTAATCCTCGAAGGTGCCCGCCAGCGTGATGCGCGCCGTGTCGATATAGTCCACCGTGCGCAGGCAGCCGCCGGGCGCGGGCCGCGGCTCCAGTTGCGGGTCGCGCTGGGTCAGGCCCAGCATCAGCGGCAGGCCGGGCAGCTTGCGCGTCAGCTCGGCCAGCAGGGTGGACAGGTTCAAGCCCGGCGCATGCATCCACAGGCTGACCGGCGCCTGCGACGGCTGGAAAGTCTCCCACACGCCGCGCCGCCGCCGCGCCACGATGCCCATGGCCAGCAGCTCGCCCTGGCGCTCGTAGCAGGCCAGCTGCTCGTCGCCATTGCCGAATTCACGCAGCAGGGGATGCACGAAATCCGGCTCCAGCAGGGGAGAGGCGGTGCTGCGCCGGTTGCATTCGGCCCAGCGCGCGGCATGCGCGGCAAACTGGGTGGCGGGGTACAAGGTCCAGCTCATAGCGGAGGGGCTTTCTGCGCCAGCAGCGCATTGCGGATGTGGTCAACCATCCATTCCATTTCTGGTTCCGTCAATTCCTGATGGCAGGGGAATTGCAGCACGCGGCGCGACAGGTCCACGCTGGTGGCGCAGACGCTGGCGTCCACGCCCTGCCACAGGTATTCGCCAAAACGGATCACCGGCACCCCGGCCATTTTCAGCGTACCGAAAATGGCGTGCGGATCATCTGTCAGCAAAGGGAAGACCCAGGGATAGACCCCGTCGGGCAGCACCGGATGCAGCGGGCGGCAGCCGGGCAGGCCGTCCAGCGCCTGCTGCAGGCGCTGGTAGTTGCGGCGGCGCAGGGCGCCCATGCGCGTGCGCGACACCAGTTTCAGCATGGTGCGCGAAAAAAAGGAGGAGCGTTTGTCCAGCCAGCGCGGATCGAAGCCGAAGCCGCCGTCCGACGATCCGGGCGCCATCGATTGGGCACCCGTCTGGCGGCGCGCCTTGATCTGGCTCCACAGCAGGTTCTTCAAGGTCATCGGCAGCCAGCTCAGGGCTTTGAGCAGGCGCAGGCGGTTGTAGGCGAAGCCTTCCTCCAGCGTATTGATGAGGACTTTGGCCTCGAAGCCCATGCCGGCCGACTGCAGCGCCACCTGATCCAGTGCATGGCGCGCCGACACCAGACAGCCGCCCTCGTAGATCGGGAAGAATTTCATGCTGCTGGCAATCGCGTAGTCGCCATAGGAGCCGAGTGGTTTGCCCTTGTACTCGCCCAGGAAGGAGTGGGCGCAGTCTTCCAGCAGCAGCAGGCCGCGCGCATCGCAGAAGGCGCGCAACGCCGCCAGATCCTGCGGGAAGCCGAAGTAATTGGTGGCCATCAGCACCTTGGCGCGGCCATCGAGTTTGGCCGCCACGTCGTCCAGCTTGACCGAGGTGTCGGGATTGATGCGGTAGAACACCGGCGTTGCGCCCGACCAGATCACCGGCTCCACCATCGAGGCGCAGTGGTAGGACGGCACCAGCACCGTGTCGCCCGCGCCCACGCCCATCTGGCGCAGCGCCAGCGCGATGGCGACGCGGCCCGAAGTGACCAGGCGCGCTGGCCCGGCATCGAGGATCGAGGCCACATGCGGCCCGCCGCCGCGGCGGAAGGACGCCATCGACAACGGTGGTGCCACCGGCAGGCGCGAACGGGGAAAATCGACCACGGCCGGCGCAGGTGTGCTGGCCGGCAGCGTGGCGCCGAAGCCGCTGTCAGCCTTGGGTTTGACGTCTGAAATGCTTATATTCCCCATATCGGTCCCGCCAGCACGGCATTTCTAATTTGATATTTTCCAAGTATAACCCGCTTGTCCGGCAGGCGGCAGCAAGCCTTGATGATAAAACAAACCGTTGCAATAGAAATACGAATGTTGTTGTTTTTGGAATGAATTTTGCCGCACAATGCGGAGGGCTGCGGCGAAAAAAGCGGCATCGATTCGATTCTAAAATGTTAAGATGACAGCCGGATTTTGTCCGCATGGACGCGGGCTGGCAAATTAAGCAAGGAAGTAAGCGGAGAGGGATGCAATGAGCGAGCTGGTACACGATTTCATATTCCGTTCGGCGCAGCGCAGTCCCGCTGCGGAAGCGCTGGTGTATGGCCAGCGCCGGCTGGATTACGCCACCCTGGCTGCCCTGGTGCGCCAGGTTGCCGATACCCTGCTGGGCGGCGGCCTGGAACGCGGCGAGCGGGTGGCCGTCTACATGGAAAAAAATGTGGAGAATGTCGCGGCCATGTTCGGTGCGGCAGCCGCCGGCGGCGCCTTCGTGCCCGTCAATCCCCTGCTCAAGCCGGAGCAGGTGGCCTATATCCTGGCCGACTGCAATGTGCGCGTGCTGGTGACGTCGGCCGACCGCCTCAAGCTGCTGGCGGCGGCCCTGGCCCATTGCCGCGACCTGCGCACCGTGATCGCCGTCGGCGGCAATGGTGAGCTGCCGCAGCTGCCCGGCGTCGAGGTGCTGGCCTGGGATGCGGCGCTGGCCGCCGCCACGGACGGCGCGCCGCACCGCGCCATCGACGGCGATATGGCGGCCATCCTCTACACCTCGGGCAGCACCGGCAAGCCGAAAGGCGTGGTGCTGTCGCACCGCAATCTGGTGGCCGGCGCGCAGAGCGTGGCCAGCTACCTGGAAAACACCCCGGCCGACCGCCTGCTGGCCGTGCTGCCGCTCAGCTTCGACTATGGCCTGAGCCAGCTCACCACCGCCTTCCACGTCGGCGCCACCGCGGTGCTGATCAACCATCTGCTGCCGCGCGATGTGCTGAACGCCGTGGTGGCCGAACGCATCACCGGCCTGGCCGCCGTGCCGCCGCTGTGGATCCAGTTGGCGCCCTTGAACTGGCCGGCCGACTGCACCCTGCGCTATCTGACCAATTCCGGCGGCGCCATGCAGCGTCCCACGCTCGATGCGCTGCGCGCGGCCCTGCCGAACGCCAGGCCTTTCCTGATGTACGGCCTGACCGAAGCTTTCCGCTCCACCTTCCTGCCGCCGTCCGAGCTGGAACGCCGCCCCGACTCCATGGGCAAGGCCATCCCGAATGCGGAAGTGATGGTGCTGCGTCCCGACGGCAGCGAATGCGCGCCGGGCGAACCGGGTGAGCTGGTGCACCGCGGCGCCCTGGTGTCGCTGGGCTACTGGAACGATCCGGCCAAGACCGCCGAGCGCTTCAAGCGGGTGGCGCCGCGCCACTACGGCCTGCCGCTGACCGAGCTGGCCGTGTGGTCGGGCGATACGGTGCGCAAGGACGAGGAAGGCTTCCTCTACTTCATCAGCCGTAACGACGAAATGATCAAGACCTCCGGCTACCGCGTCAGCCCGACCGAGGTGGAGGAAGTGGTGTATGCGCGCGACGCGGTGGCCGAAGCGGCCGCCATCGGCGTCCAGCATCCAGCCCTGGGCCAGGCCATCGTGGTGATCGCCTTCCCGCGCGAAGGCGTGGCTTTGACCGCCTCCGACCTGCTGGCGGCCGTCAAGCCGCACCTGCCGGCGTATATGCTGCCGCAGAAGGTGGTGATCGCCGACGCGGCCCTGCCGCGCAACCCGAACGGCAAGATCGACCGCAAGCTGCTTAGCCAGCAGTATGAGAATGCCTTCGCGGAGGGCCGGCAATGAGCGCGCCGCGTCCGCAGCACGCGGCCCTGTTGCAGTTCGAGGTGAAGGATGACAGCCTGCACATCGGCGGCATTCCCCTGGCGCGGCTGGCGCAGCGCGTCGGCCAGACCCCGTTCTACGTCTATGAGCGGCGCGCCATGACGCAGCGCGTGGCGCTGCTGCGCAAGCATCTGCCCGCGGACGTGCATCTGCATTACGCGATGAAGGCCAACCCCATGCCGGCCGTGGTGCAGCATATGGCGGGTCTGGTGGACGGCATCGACGTCGCTTCCGGCGGCGAGCTGCAGGTGGCGCTCGATACCGGCATGGAGCCAGCCCGCATCAGCTTCGCCGGTCCCGGCAAGAGCGATGCCGAATTGTCCTGCGCGATCGCGGCCGGCATCGTGCTGAATCTGGAATCGGAAGGCGAGATGGAACGCGCCGCCGTGATCGGCCTGCGCCTCGGCATCCAGCCTCAGGTCGCGGTGCGCGTGAATCCCGATTTCGAATTGAAATCCTCGGGCATGAAGATGGGCGGCGGCCCGAAACAGTTTGGCGTCGATGCCGAGCGCGTGCCGCAGATGTTGCGCCGCATCGCCGAACTGGAACTGGACTTCCACGGCTTCCACATCTTCAGCGGCTCGCAGAACCTGAAGGCGGCGGCGATCCAGGAAGCGCATGAAAAGACGCTGGCGCTGGCTATCCGCCTGGCGCAGGACGCGCCGTGCCCGCCGCGCATTGTGAATATCGGTGGCGGTTTCGGCATTCCCTACTTCCCCGGCGAAGAGCGGCTGGACCTGGAAGCGGTGGGCGCCAATCTGCGCCGCCTGCTGGAAGAGGCGCGCCCGCAATTGGGCCAGGCCCAGATCGTGATCGAGCTGGGACGTTATCTGGTGGGCGAGGCGGGCGCCTATGTCTGCCGCGTGGTGGACCGCAAGGAATCGCGCGGCCAGGTGTATCTGATTACCGACGGTGGCCTGCACCACCACCTCTCGGCCTCGGGCAATTTCGGCCAGGTGATACGCAAGAACTATCCGGTCGTCATCGGCACCCAGGTGGCGGGCGGCCCGCGCGAAACCGCCTCCGTGGTCGGTCCCCTGTGCACGCCGCTCGACTTGCTGGCCGACCAGATGGAATTGGGACTGGCTGAGGTGGGCGATCTGGTGGTGGTGCTGCAATCGGGCGCCTACGGCCGCACGGCCAGCCCGGCGGCCTTCCTCAGCCATCCGGCGGCGCTTGAGGTGCTGGTCTAGGCACGCCGGTCCGAACCATTTCTGCGCAGGCGCCGGCGGGCGCCGCGCGCCCGGCGCTGCGGCCGGACTTCAACATCGAACAAGGAAAGCATCATGAGCGGCTTGTGTGGGTGGATGGGTTACAGCGCCGGCGGCGCCGGCAAGGAAGTGGTGGATGCGATGGCCGCGCCGCTGGCGCGCTTCGATCAGGCGCCGGCACATAGCGAAGCCGCTGCGCGCAGCGCCGCCGCCGTGGCCGCGCAGGCGGGCAGCGCCCATCTGCACCGCGATGGCAGCGTGCTGGTCGCGGTGTGGGGCAGTCCCGTGCTGCGCGATGCGGCGCTGACGCAGCAGGCCGCAGCCCATGGCCTGGCGGCGGCATTGGGCACTGCCTGGCGCCAGCTGGGCGCGGAGCGCCTGTGCGCCGCCCTGCAAGGCGCTTTTGCCCTCTGCGTGCTGGATGAGGCCAGCGGCGAAGCCATGCTGGCCACCGACCGTCTCGGCACCCATCCCCTGTACTGGCAGCTGGCCGGCGAAAGCCTGCTCTTCGCCAGCTCGGCCGACGCGCTGGCGCGCCATCCGCAGGCGGGCAGCGCGCTCGATGCACAAGGCCTGTACAACTACGTCTATTTCCATATGGTGCCCAGCCCCGGCACCGCCTACCGCAATCAGCAGCGCCTGCTGCCGGGCGAATTCCTGCATTACCGCCAGGGCCGCATCGAAACCCGGCCTTACTGGCGCATGCAGTTCCAGGAAGAGGGCAAGCGCTCCTTCGCCGAACTGCGCGAGGAATTCCTGTCCCTGCTGCGCAGCAGCGTGCGCGAGGCAGCGGGCGGCCAGAAGGTTGGCGCCTTCCTCAGTGGCGGCACCGACAGCTCCACCATCGCCGGCATCCTGTGCGATGTGGGTGGCGTGCCGGCCCAGACCTACTCGATCGGTTTCGAGGCCCAGGGCTATGACGAGATGGAGTATGCGCGCATCGCCTCGCGCCATTTTGGCACCGCCCACCACGAATACTATGTCACGCCGGACGATGTGGTGTCCGCCATTCCCCAGATCGCCCAGGTCTTCGACCAGCCCTTCGGCAATGCTTCCGCCGTGCCGGCTTTTTACTGCGCCCGCATGGCGCGCGCCGACGGCATTACCCGCATGTTCGGCGGCGATGGTGGCGACGAACTGTTTGGGGGTAATGAACGCTACGCCAAGCAGCATGTGTTCGCGCTGTATGAGCGCGTGCCGGAACTGCTGCGCAAGGCCTTGCTGGAACCGGCCGTGTTCAATTTCCCCGGCGGCGAGCGGGTACGCCTGCTGCGCAAGGCGCGCAGCTATATCGAGCAGGCCTCGGTCGCCATGCCGGCGCGCCTGGAAACCTACAATCTGCTGGGCCGCTACGGCCCGCAGCAGGTCTTCACCGACGAATTCCTGGCCGGAGCCGACATCGGCCAGCCGCTCGCCAGCTTGAGCCATACCTATGGCCAGAGCGAGGCGAAAAGCCTGATCAACCGCATGCTGGCGCTGGACTTGAAAATCACCCTGGCCGACAACGATCTGCCGAAAGTGATGAAGGCTTGCGAACTGGCCGGCATGGAAGTGGCCTTCCCCTTCCTCAACGACGAGATGGTGGCTTTCTCCGCCGGCCTGACGCCGCAGCAGAAGCTGAACGGAACCCAGCTGCGCTGGTTCTTCAAGGAGGCGCTGCGCGGCTTCCTGCCGGACGCCATCATCATCAAGCAGAAACACGGTTTCGGCCTGCCCTTCGGCGTCTGGCTGCAGCAGCACAAACCCCTGCAGCAGCTGGCCAGCGACAGCCTGACCGACCTGAAAAAGCGCAAGATCGTGCGCGGCGAATTCATCGAGCAGCTGGTGGGCCAGCACCTGTCCGAACACGCGGGCTACCACGGCACCATGGTCTGGGTGCTGATGATGCTGGAACAGTGGTTCCGCCAGCGCCCGGCGCTGCGCGTCTAAGGGGAAGACACGATGTCCGTCCGCATCGCCGTCGTCATTCCTTACTTCCAGCGCGAGGCCGGCATTCTGGCCAAGGCGCTGCGCTCCGTCTTCGCCCAGATCGTGGTGGCCGATCTCGACATCATCGTGGTGGACGATGCCTCGCCGGTCAGCGCGCGCAGCGAGCTGGCGCAGCTGCCGCCGCAGCAGGCGGCGCGCGTGCGCTTGATCGAGCAGGCCAATGCCGGCCCGGCGGCGGCGCGCAACAAGGCGCTCGACCAGGTTGCGCCCGGCACCGAATACGTCGCCTTCCTCGATTCGGACGACGAGTGGACCGAAGTCCACCTCGCCAACGCCCTGCACGCGCTGGAGGCGGGCCACGATTTCTACTTCACCGATTTCTACCAGCTGAATCAGAGCGTCAGCGCCTTTGCCCGCGCGCGCCGCATCACGCCGTCCGAGCATGCCCTGCTGCCGGGACGCAGCGAGCTGCACGTCTATCAGGGCGATATGCAGGACCAGGTCTTGAGCGGCAATGTGATCGGCACGCCCACGGTGGTGTACCGCTACGCCAGCTTCCCGCGCCTGCGCTTCCGCGAGGAGTTCGTGTATGCCGGCGAGGACTATCTGTTCTGGCTCGACCTGTCCAGCCAGACCAGGCGCATCGCCTTCTCCTCGGCCAGCGAATGCATTTGCGGCGCGGGTGTGAACATCTTCTCCGGCTCCGGCTGGGGCACGGAAAAATCGCTGATACGCCTGCACCACGAAATGAAGTACAAGAAGGCGATCGCGCGCCTGTTCCCGCTCTCCGAACGCCAGATCGAGGACAACCGCCGCGCCGTGCGCACCCTGCGCAAAAGTTTTGTGGCCGACGTGCTGCACCGCCTCATGCACGGCAAGCCTTTCCGCGAAGTGCTGCTCAAGCAGTGGCGCATCGATGCGCGCAGCGCGCTGTACTTCCTGCCGCTGGCCATCACCATCCTGCTGCGCCGTTAAAAGGACATCATGCAAGCCACGCCCTCCGCCCAGCGCCGCATCCTGATCAGCATCCTCAACTGGAATACCGCCGGCAAGACCCTGGACTGCGTCGCCAGCCTGCGGCGCCAGTCGCTGCCGCCGGGCCAGCAGGCCGACATCCTCGTCATCGACAACGGTTCGGAGGCGGCCGACTATGCGCAGCTGGCGCAAGGCCTGGACGCGCAGCCGGTGCAGCTGCACCGCGAGGCGGCCAACCGCGGCTTCGCCGGCGGCCATAACCTGGCCATCCGCCGCGCCCAGGAGCAGGGCTATGGCTTCATCTGGCTGATGAACAGCGACGCCGTGGTGGAAGGCCACGATGTGCTGGCCCACCTGCTGGAAGCGGCCGACGCCGATCCGCGCTGCGGTGCCGTCTCGCCGCTGCTGGCCGATATGGAAGACCGCAACAAGATCCATTTCTACGGCGCCTTCCACGACTGGGAGCAGCGCATCAGCCGCCGTCCGCGCTCGGTGGACGATGCGCGCCGCCTGGCCGGCCAGATGCCGCTCAACCAGTGGGTGCCCGGCACCGCCGTGCTGCTGCGCCTGGCCGCGCTGGCCCAGACCGGCCCGCTCGACGAGCGCATGTTCGCCTATTACGAAGATGACGAAATCGGCGCCCGCCTGGCGGCCCACGGCTGGACCAGCGCCGTCGCCTACGAGGCGCGCGTGCAGCACGCCATGCCCAAGCGCGAGACTGACCGCCCCGCCTACTACTTCTATCTGATCGCGCGCAATTACCTGATCTTCTGGCACGGCAGCACGCCGCCCGCCCACCGCAAGCTCTTGATGCTGAAACTGCTGGACTATGCGCTGTTCGACGTCAACCGCCTGCGCCATCGCGGTTTCGAACAGCATGCGGAAGCGGCCCTGCTGGGCGTGCAGGATTTTCTGCAGCGGCGTTTCGGCCCGCCCGACCTGAAGCGGCGCGCCTCGCTGGCGCTGCGCTGCCTGCGCCTGCTGCTGTGGGCCCAACACCGGCGCGTGCTGCGCCGCATGGACAGCCAGGCTTGAACGGCCAGGCTTAGACCGTGGCTGCCTGCTCCCGCGGCGCGCGCGTGGCGGCGCTGCTGCCGCTCGCAACGGCAGCGACAGGACGCGCCACCACGGCGTACTGGATAAAGCGCGTATCGGAGAAATAGGCGGAGAAGAAGCGGAAGGCCAGGCGGCGCAGCAGCGACGGCGTCCACCACGATTCGTTGATGCCTTCCAGCTTGTCGACCGCGTAGCCGGCCTGTTCGAACAGGCGCGGAATGCTTTTCAGCGTATAGAAGCGCAGATGGGTGGTGTCGCGCACGCCGGCTGCCTCGTAGCGGAAATCCTTCTCCTTCAGCATATGCACCAGGTTGTCGATATGGCGCACATTCGGAATCGAGGCCACCACCACGCCGCCCGCCTTCAGCTTGGATGCGGCGGCGCGCAGGATCACGGCCGGATCGGGCATATGTTCCAGCACATCGTTGAAGACGATGGCGTCAAAGAAGCCATCCGGTACTTCCGCGCCGGTGAAATAGCCGGGTATGACCTTGTCCAGGCGCCGTGCCGCGATGGCGGCCGTGGCGGGATTGGCTTCCACGCCCCACACGGTGGCGACGCCGCGCTGTTTCAGCCCCAGGCCGAAGGCGCCGGTATGGCAGCCGACATCGAGCACGCATTGCGCGCTGGCTGGCACAAAGGCGCGCATTTCCGAACGCGGAAAGTCGCCGTAGGGGGAGTCGTGGGTTGCGTCAGGCATTGTCCAACCTCGCGTGAGAGCTATCGATAGGGCGCTGCAACAGCTGTTTATTTTACAATGCCAACGCCGGCCTGCCGTAGCAAATTCGGCGCCTTGCGTTGTAAAAGTATTTATTTAGTTGATAATTTGTCAGGCGCATGCCACCATCGCCATTCCCGCTTTGCAAGTTGCTGCGGCGGCATATGGATGAGGGGAAACGGATGCAGCACACGACCATGCCAGCGCCTGCCTTGCCGGAGTCGCGCCAAGCGAATAACTTCAACCTGATCCGGCTGGCCCTGGCCTTGCTGGTCATCGTCTCGCACACGCCGGAAATGATGGATGGCAACCGCAGCCGCGAGCTGCTGTCCCTGCTCACGGGCGGCTTCAGCTTTGGCGAATTCGCCGTCGACGGCTTTTTCCTGCTGAGTGGTTTCCTGATCCTGCAAAGCTGGGACAGCCAGCCCAGTGCCCTGCCTTACCTGCGCAAGCGCCTGTTGCGCATCGTGCCCGGCTACCTGCTGGCGGCCCTGCTGTGCGCCTTCGTGGTCGGCCCGCTGGCGGCGCCGGCCGGCTACTTCGCCGCCATCTGGCCGCGCGGCCTGGGCTGGAGCCTGCTGACCCTGGACATCCCTGCCACTCCGGCCGTGTTTGCGGGCAGCCACTACGCCAGCGTCAACGGCGCGATGTGGACCATCCGCTATGAGTTTCTTTGCTATCTGGTGTTGCTGGCGCTGGGCCTGGCCGGCCTGCTGCGCCGCCGCGCCCTGATGGCGGTCTTGCTGACGGCCGTGCTGCTGTTGTACGCGGCCACCGCCTGCGGCGCGCTGCGTCCGCTGGGCCTGGATGCCGACTGCCGCCAATTCCCCATGCTGCGCTTCCTGGCTTTCTTCGGCGCCGGCATGCTGTATTGCCGCTGGCGCGCGCAGCTGCGCTTCCAGCCGCACTGGGCCGCGCTGGCGGCGGTCGTGCTGGCGCTTGGTATCTGGCTCGGCTTTGCCGAACTGAGCCTGCTGGCGGGCGGCAGCTATCTCTTCTTTTATCTGGCCTTCCACGGCCCGTCCTGGCTCGCGCCCTGGCGCCGGCTGCCCGATATCTCCTATGGCGTGTATCTGTACGGCTGGCCGGCCGGCAAACTGCTGCTCTGGTATGTGCCGGGACTGGGGCAAGGTGCCGCTACCGTGCTGACCATGGTCCTGGCGGGCGTCTGCGGCCTGTTCAGCTGGTATCTGGTGGAAAAGCCGGCGCTGCGCCTGAAATCCCCGCGCCGCCCGCTGCCCGCCTCGGATGCGAGTTTCGCCTAGGATATAGATATTGGATTTTCAGAAAGTTTTTGCCTGCCTATTGCCCTGGCCGCCGGAGCGTGACAACATGGGTGCGTTATCTTTATTTCTATCAATGGGAACAATATGTCGCGTCGAGTAAACAAGCTGGCGGCGAGCGCCGCCCTCATGTCGGGAGTGCTGCTGCTGGGTGCGGGGATGAGCGCTTGCGGCAAGGGTGAATCGGCGGAAAAACTGCTGGCGGACGCCCGCCAGTACCAGCAAAAAGGCGATAACAAGGCGGCCCTGATCCAGCTCAAAAATGCGCTGGAAAAGAGTCCCGACCTGGCCGAAGCGCGCTTCCAGCTGGCCAGCCTGTACAACGATCTCGGCGAGCCGCTGGCGGCGGAAAAGGAAATCCGGCGTGCCATCGCGCTCAAATACGACGCCGGGAAGACCACGCCCGTGCTGGCGCGCACCTTGCTGATGCAAGGCGAGTTCCAGAAGGTGCTGGACGAAACCGCCAACGCCCAATCGGAAGCCGTGCTGGTGCTGCGCGGCGAGGCTTATCTCAGCCTGGGTGCCGACAAGGTGGTGCAGGCGGAGGAAGCCTTCCAGGCTGCGCTCAAGCTGCGTCCCAACAGCGGCGAAGCCCTGGTCGGCCTGGCGCGTGCGGCCTCCCTGCGCAAGGATCTGGACGGCGCCATCCGCTTCGGCGAGGAGGCCGTCAGCAAGGACCCGCAAAATCCCGCGGTCTGGTCTTTCAAAGGCGATCTGCTGCGCTTCCAGGACAAGCCGGCCGAAGCGCTGGCCGCCTACCAGCAAGTGGTCAAGCTCAAGCCCGACCACCGCAGCGCCCACCTGGAGATCGCCTACCTGCTGGTGGCCGAGGGCAAATACGATGCGGCCCAGGCCAGCCTGGACGCCGCGCGCAAGCTCACACCGAATAATTTCGTCGTGCTCTACACCCAGGCCTTGCTCGACTACTCGCGCGGCAAGTACACGGCGGCCCAGGAAAACCTGCTGAAAGTGCTGCGCGTGGCGCCCAACCACATGCCGACCCTGCTGCTGGCCGGCGCGGTTGAGTTGAACACCGGCTCCGTGAAGCAGGCCGAGCAGTATCTGCGCAAATACCTCGAGTCGAATCCCGATAATGTGTATGCGCGCAAGATGCTGGCCGGCGCCCTGCTGAAAAGCGGCCAGGCGCCCGACGCGCTGAGCGTGCTCAGTCCGGCGCTGAAAACCGGCCAGCAGGACGCCAGCCTGCTGGCGCTGGCGGGCGAAACCTATATGCAGGCGCGCGATTTCGACAAGGCCACCAGCTACTTCAGCAAGGCCACCGTGCTCGAACCGCAAAAAGCCCTGCTGCGCACCTCGCTTGGCCTGAGCAAGCTGGCCCAGGGCGACAAGGCCGGCGCCGTGGCCGAGATGGAACGCGCCGCCGCCCTCGACAGCAGCTCGCTGGAAGCGGGCCTGGCCCTGCTGCGCACCGAGCTGGGCCTGGAACATTTCGATAAAGCCCTGCAAATTGCCACCGAGCTGGAGGCGAAACACGGCGACCGCCCGGTGGTGCATAACACCAAGGGCGGCATCTACCTGGCCAAGAAGGATTTGCCGAAGGCGCGCGCCAGCTTCGAGAAAGCGCTGAGCCTGGACAAGACCTATCTCCCCTCCCTGATCAACCTGGCCCAGATCGATCTGCAGGACCGCAAATTCGACCAGGCGCGCCAGCGCTTCGACCCGCTGCTGCAAAAAGACCCGAAGAATGTGGAAGCGATGACGGCGCTGGCGAATATCGCCGTGCTGGAAAACAAGCCGGAGGTAGCGACCAACTGGCTGATCAAGGCCGCCACCGAGAATCCGGAAGCGCTGGCGCCGGCCCTGCAGCTGGCGGTCCACTATCTGCGCGGCAATGAGGCGGCCAAGGCCGTCACGCTGCTGCGCAAATACCAGGTGGCCCATGCCGCCAGCCCCGAGCTGCTCGATGTGCTGGGCCAGGCGCAGCTGGCCACCAAGGACCAGGCTGGCGCGCTGGAAACTTTCAGCAAGCTGGCCAGTGTGATGCCCAAGTCGGCCGTGCCGCTGTACCGCATCGGCGTGGCCCAGCAACTCGGCAAAAACGAGGCGGCCGCCGTGGACAGCCTGAAAAAAGCCGTCGCCCTCGACGCCGACTATCTGCCCGCCTTCCAGGGCCTGATCGGCATCGCCGTGGCCAAGCGCGATTACGAGCAGGCGCTGGTGCTGGCGCGCCAGGTGCAGAAGCAGCAGCCCAAGCAACCGCCCGGCTATCTGTTCGAAGGCGATATTTACGAGGCGCAGCAAAAGCCGGCGCAAGCTTTGGTCGCGTATGAAAAGGCGCTGACCCTGAGCCAGGGCGCGCCGAATATCTTCCTGAAAATCCACAATGCCTTGCGCGCCCAGGGCAAGGAGAAGGACGCCGCGCAACGCCTGGCGCAATGGCGCAAGGACAAGCCGGATGACTTTGCCGTGGCCCTGCTGGAAGCGGAAGGCAATATCCGCGACAAGAACTACAAGCTGGCCGCGACCCAGCTGGAAGCCCTGCAAAAGAAAAAAGTCGACGATGTGATCGTGCTCAACAATCTGGCCTGGGTCTACCAGCAGATGAAAGACCCGCGCGCGCTGTCGGTTGCCGAACAGGCGTATAAATTGCAGAGCTCCCATCCGTCGGTGGTCGACACCCTGGGCTGGCTGCTGATTGAACAGGGCAATACCACGCGCGGCATCGAGTTGTTGCGTAAGGCCATCGCCGCTGTTCCCGATGAGCGCGCCGCTGGCGAGCTGCGCTATCACCTGGCATACGGCTTGCATAAGTCTGGCGACAAGGCGGGCGCGCGCAAGGAGCTGGAGAAGCTGCTGGCGAGTGGCGCGCAGTTCCCGCAACTGGAAGAGGCACGCTCGTTGTTGAAGCAACTTTGATTTTCGTCAGGAAATATAAGGCTTACTTCAAAATTAAGAGTACTTAATACGGAGCAATCTGGCCGGGCTGTTCCGTTTGAAATTGTGCTGCATTTCAATTCGAAATCGGGTACGCTCTGCTGTATCGGCCTTCACTTTTGGTAGGGAGGCGGATGGAATGGCGATGACATTCGGTTGGAAGAGGGGGGTAAAGATGTTGATCGAGAGAATACTCGGCAAGCGTGACATTCTGATCCCATACTTCGATTTCCACGAAGCGGAGCACAACGGCAGCAATCGCGAATTGATGAACGACATCTATCGCCTGCGCTACGAGGTCTACTGCAACGAATGCAATTTTCTCGACGCGCAGCAGTATAGCGACGGGATGGAGCAGGATGAATACGATCCCTGCTCCGGCCACTTCGCCGCCTTTAACCATGACGGAGAAATCGTCGGCACCGTGAGGCTGGTCCAGCCGGAGGAGCATATGCTCTACCCCTTCGAGAGCCATTGCACGGTTTTCGACGATTTCCGGTTTCCAGAGCGCGCGAAAGCTGGGGAGATTTCCCGCCTGGTGGTGAAGAAGACGTATCGGCGGCGCCGCGGCGATACCTTGGAAGGTGTGTCCAAGGATTTCGTGCAAGGCAGCCCCAGTTCGCCATCGTCGCGCTACCGCGAGCAGCGCGGCAACAGTCCACTGTTATTGCTTGGCATGTACAAGGAAATGTATAAGTACAGCCGCCGGAACGGCATCCGTTTCTGGTATGCAGCGATGGAACGCTCGCTGGCCCGGTCTCTGGACAAGATGGGCTTCAAGTTCGTGCCCATCGGGCCTGCGACGGATTACTATGGGCCGGTGACGCCCCATATCGTCGACCTCGAAGAGCTGAACGTGAGATTACAACGCGAGAACAAGTTCCTGGCCGCCTGGTTCAACGATGAACCGATCCCCATCTGGGTGCTGGTCAAGTCCTTGGTCATCAGTCGCATGATTGGCGCCCCTGGCAAGAAATAGGGGCTTAGTTGCAAAGAGTTTTATGATGGTTCAGTTTGGCCCCAAGAAGCCGGAATCCGCTCTGCCTCTCTCCCGGGAAGAGTACTCGGCGTTGGCGGATGGTTCTGCAGCAAATCACAAGATTTTCCGCTCCTTCCGTGGCGGCGCCCTGGGCGGCGTCCCCCCAGAAATTTTCAAGCTGCGTTACGAGGTGTACTGCCTGGAATACGCTTTCCTGCGTCCGGAGGCGTCGGCCGAAGGCCTGGAGCAGGACGAGTATGAGGAATGCTCGACCCATTTCGCGGCCTATGCCAGCGATGAAACCCTGATCGGCACGGTGCGCCTGGTGCAGCCCGAGCGCGCCCAATGCTATCCGCTGGAATTGCACTGCCATCTGTTCGCCGGCCATGAAATGCCGCCGCGCCACCTGATGGCCGAGATTTCCCGTCTCATCGTGCGCAAGGGCCACCGCCGCCAGCGCGCCGATTCCCTGTATGGCGTGCCGGGCGCCGAGCGGCGCGAGCATGACAGCTGGCTGCGCAATCTGGGCCGGCGCTCAGACGACCGCGAATCGCCCATGCTGTTGTTCGGCCTGTACCGCGAGATGTACCGCCACAGCCTGGCCAGCGGCATCCGCTACTGGCTGGCGGCGATGGAGCGCTCACTGGCGCGTTCGCTGCAGCGCATGGGCTTCGCCTTCAATGCGATCGGTCCGCAAACCGATTACTACGGCGCCGTCACGCCCTATCTGCTGGACCTGCGGCGCCTGGAACTGCACCTGGCCCAGCACAACCCGGCGCTGTCGGCCTGGTTCACCGAACCGGCCGGCAATCCGCACTATCGGCGCCACATGCCGCCGCTGCCCGAGTAGGCCCCTAGGCGGCCGGCGCGTCGCTGCTGATGTCGATCAGCTTGGTGATGTGGTTCTTGAAGCTGTGCACCACGATCTGCGGCGATTGCGGCACCGGCAGGCCGGCCAGCATATCGTGCATCATCGACACCGCCATGGCCGCCACCGTGAAGCTGCCCACCGCCAGCTGCGAGGCAGGGCAGGGACGGCCGTCTTCCATGATGGTCAGCGCGCGCGCCACCTGTTCCACCACCTGGCGGTCGAGGTGGGCGCCGATGCGCGCCATGATCTTGCCGAACACATTCGAATAGCTGGCGTCGCCTTCCGTGGTGGCCTGGCTGACGTCGTGCGCGATGATCTCGGCCAGCGAACCGGGCGCATTGGGCGGGAAGTACAGCACGCCCGCACCCTGGCCGATGGAGAGGGCGGTGAAGATGGGCTTGCCCAGGCTGCGCGCCGAGGTGTGCAGGTGCAGGATGGCTTCCAGGTCGAGGAAATCGATGGTGTCGAAGATGATGTCGACCATGCCGACCAGCTGGGCGGCATTGCTCTTGTCCAGATTGGCGACGATGGCTTCCACTTCCGCTTCCGGATTGATGCGCAGGATATGTTTTTTCAGCGCCGCCGCCTTGGGCGTGCCGATATCGTCGAAGTCGAAGAACTGGCGGTTCAGATTATGCGCATCCACCGTGTCGCCATCGATCAGCACGAATTTGCGGAAGCCCATGCGGGCGGCGCAGATGGCGGTGGAACTGCCCAGACCATTGCCGGCGATCAGCAGGCTGCTATTCTTGATCTTCGCCTGGGTGGCGGGACTGACATAACCTTCATTGCGGGTGACAAAAGTATCGTAGTCGAAAACCGTAGCCATGATGACCTCGCTCGCCGGGTAGGAAATGGCTTACAGGATATAGCAATTTCAAACAGCCCCGCTATGAAATTCGCCAATGTCGGGAATCTTTACAGTAAGAAGCAGGGGCTCAGCTTTCTTATTGCCATATGGATTGTAAACCCGGCCAATTCAAGGGTTCTGTCCTAATCAGCCTCCCATTTGTCAGTCCGGCAAGGAACGCAATGGCCCAGACCGGCAAGCAGTGTCGGCATTCTTTACAGCTGTGTTGAAAGTTAGGCGGCAACCCTGCCGCTGGCGCTCGGAAGAGGCCGCCATCTCCCTCGGAAAACTCTGAATCCAGGCAAATTGGCATGCGGCTTGCTTAATGGATGCTGACGCTAGACAGATGGCGCTCTCAACAAAAATGGAGATCTACAAAATGTCACTCAAGAAACTACTTGTCGCATCGTCCTTGGCCTTCGCTGCAATGGGCGCCTCTGCAACCCCTCTGGATTCCCTGACCGGCAATCTGAACATCAAGCTGGTGGGCCTGACCACGGAAACCAACCTCTGGGCCGGCACCAATGAAAGCACCTGGGGCATCGGCTCGATCACGCAGATCCAGGGCGTCGGCGGCCAGAACTGGAACTTCGGTTCCTCCGACGGCACCTATCTGTACTATATGCTGTATGGCGTGGCCGACCAGAACATCGTGGCCAACTCCGGCGGCACCTTCGATATCTATAACGTGGGCGCGACCGGCGGCATCGGCGACGGCAAGATCCACCTGGATGTGTACCGCAGCAATGTGAATCTGCTGGCCCTGACCTCGGACTTCAACGCCGCGCCTGGCGGCCGCACGGCCTTCGACATGCACTCCCTGCTGTCCGGCTTTGGCCCGGCCTACCTGAAGCTGGAATTCGGCGTCGGCAAGCAAACCCTGAACGTGGTCGGCGGCAGCGACCCAACGGCCGATGAAACCCTGGCCACGATGGTGCAGCAGACTTCGGGCGTGACCCTGCCGACCGACGGCAAAGGTTCCTTCTTCGCCGACGTGGCAGGCGGCACCGCGGCCTCGCAATGGAATACCAACGGTCTCTTCGGCCACGACCTGGACGGCAAATTCACGCTGAGCGTGAACGGCGCCGACCTCGGCACCGGTACTTGCACCGCCGCCGAAGTGACCAACGGTACCTGCTTCGCCGGTTTCATCAACGACCCGATCCGCGCCGTGAAAGTGCCAGAGCCGGCATCGCTGGCCCTGGTGGGCCTGGGTCTGGCAGGTTTGGCCGGGCTGCGCCGCCGCAAACAATAAGACTCTCGCAGCACACACTACTGCCCGGCTTGCCGGGCAGTTTTTTTTTGCGGCCGCCGCCCGGTGCGGCCGGTGCTGGCGGCAGTATGCGCGGCTGGCGAAAATGGGGCGGGTCAGCGCGGCTTGCGTACGCCGACCGTCTGCAGGAAGCCGGCGGCCAGGCCGGCGCGGTAGGGATGGCTGGCGGGGCGGTAGAGGCGGGCGATCTTCTGCACATAGTCGCGCGTTTCGGCATACGGCGGCACGCCGCCATAGCTGGCCACGGCCTTTTCACCGGCATTGTAGGCGGCCGCCACCAGCTGCACATTGCCTTCGAAGCAGGCCAGCAGCCATTGCAGATAAGCCAGGCCGCCGCGGATATTCGCTTCCGGATCGAAAGCATCCTTGACCCGGAAGCGCAGCGCCGTTTCCGGGATCAGCTGCATCAGGCCCTGGGCATTTTTGGGCGACACGGCTTTCGCATTGAAGCCCGATTCGACGGCGATCACCGCCATGGCGAATTGCGGATCGATGTCGAACTGCGGCGCCAGCCGGTCCACCAGCACGCGCACGCTGCGGCTGGCCGCCACATACTCCGGCTCCGGCTCGAAATCGACCAGCAGCGGCGGATCGGGCGCCATGCAGTCGGGCAGGGCGGTACCCGGCAGCAGCGGGGTCAGTGCGAGCATATTGCGCGCCTGGGCATGGCCCTGTTCCGCCGCCAGCGCGAACAGGCGGCCCGCCGTGGCGTCGCTGCGCGCCACCCCGCGTCCGTTGGCATACATCCAGCCCAGCGCATACTGGGCTTCCGGCGCGCCGAGCCGGGCGGCGCGGCAATACAGGGTGGCTGCCTGCGGCAGGTCGCGCGGCATGCCTTCGCCATGCTCGTGGCGCACTGCCTGCTCGGTCAGCACCTGCGCATTCTGGGCGCAGGCCGCCGCCGCGCCGAGTAAGCCCAGTAATAAGGGTAAGGGAGGGAGGGGACGGACAGGCATGCGGCAACTCAGTGCACGGCGCCGTCCTCGCGGCGCGCGGCGCGCTCGCTGTGGCGTTGCAGATTGCTGTTCAACTGGGCGATGATTTCCGAGGCCGCCTGCACGATCTGGGCGGAATCGAAGCCGGCCCGGGTCATCTCCTTGAAGAAGGACTTGGCCAGGATGCGCGCGATCTGGTCTGGATGCTGGTAGGCTGTGATGCCGCTGTCCTCCACCTTGCCGCGCACGTCCTGCAACATGGCCAGCTGGGTGAAGCGTGAGTTGAGGATGCTTTGCAGCTGCTGCACCTGGATCGACTTGCCGATGAACAGGGCAATCACATCGAGTAGATGCAGGTCGACCGAGCTGAAGCAGGCTTTGCTCTGGCTGCAGCTTGCATTGAGCATGCCGATCACCTTGGCGTCGATGCGGATCGGCGCCAGCATCAGGCTGCGGCGCGGATCGCTGGCGCGGCGCGCCAGGTGGGCAAACTGGGAATTGGCGATGTCTTCCACCAGCAGCGAGCGGCCGCTGGCCAGCACATGGCCGGCGATGCCTTCGCCGCGGCCCACCTTTACCTGCAGGGCGGCCGCTGGCAGCGGGCCGTGACTGGCGCACACGCTCATGCGCATCTCTTCGCCGTCGCCTTCGTTCAACAGCATCACCGAACAGGTCTCGGCGCCGACCAGGGCGGCCGTCATCGCCGCCTGCTCATTGAGGTTGTCATTGAGCGAGCCGCTGGCCAGAAACTGCGACATGTCCTGCAGCTTGATCAACAGGTTTTCGGTTTGATTCATGGCGGCTGCCTTGCACGAAATCCATGCACCTATTGTAGCAAGCCCTGCTTGCCGTACCGTTGTATTTGCGTAGGCGGCGCTGTGGTTTTTGCGCCCGGCCTCAAGCCGGCGCCGCTTCCCGCGGCGAGAGGAAAGCCTTGTGGAATAAATGGCGCGCCAGCAGCAGCGGCGGCATGCGCAGCCAGTTGGCGCGGATGTACAACAGGAAGCGCGCGGCCGGCGTAAAGGCATCCTGGCAACTGGCGTGGTCGGGCAGCAGGGCGCGCGCGAACAGCGCATCCATCAGGGCCAGCAGGGCGGCGCCGGGACGGCCGCTGTCGCAGGCGGCGCTGGCGCTGGCCGGTACCGGCGTGGCCAGCAGGCGCTGGCAGTAGCGCAGCGCGTAGAACAGGGGCCGCTGCAGATGCAGCTGCACGGCGCGCTGCGCCAGCGCGTCCCAGAAGCCGGGCTGGGCGCCGAAGTGCAGCAGCAGGCCGTGGATGTCGGCCAGGTCGCGCAAGCCGTTATTCAGCTCGCCATCGTGGAATAAATGGGTGGCGCTGTGCAGCACCATATCGGCCGGGGCGAAGGTCAATAAGCCGGCCTCGTCCGGCAGCGCCACGGCGGCGGCGCGCAGCAGGCGCGGATCGGGCTGCAGTGCCGCCGTGCGCGGCAGGATCGCGTGGTGCACATCGATCAGGCTTTCGCGCCGCATATGCTGCATCGGCGGCAGCTCGTGCATCCATTCGCGGTAATAGCGCTGGTCGTAGGCGTCGTGGTGGGTGCTGGCCCAGCCGGCCAGCATCAATGCCGCTTCCACCTGGTCCAGATCGCTTTCCGCCACCAGGATATCGATGTCGGAAAACAGGCGGCCCTGGGCCGGCGGCAGGCCGGCCAGCGTGTACGCCGCGCCCTTGAGCAAGATGATGGGGATGCCGAGATCGCGCAGCGCCAGGCGGATGCGCCGCACTTCCCAGCGCACGGCCTGGCGGTGGCGCTCGCCCAGCACGCCGGCCCAGTCCAGCTGCTCGCGCGCAGCAGCCGGAATCGCCGCCAGCAGGCCGCGCGCCTGCAGCAGCGCATGCAGGGCGGCCATCAGATTGGCGCTGCCGGCCTGGCGCAGCAGCAGATCCCAGTCGGCCGGCGTCAGCGCGCCCGCCTGTTCGGGACGGCTCAAGACTGTCAGCAACAGGGGCGGGGCGGGCGGCAAGGTGTCAGGTGCTTAAAGTGGTGGTGGCGGCAGCCGGTCGAACACGTCCAGCGCTTCATCCAGCACGCTGTAGCGGAAATTGTAGCTCAGGCTGCGCTCGACCAGGCCACCCAGCGCCGTGAAGCCGTGCGCGCCCAGCAGGCTGTAGTTGAAGCAGTTCTGCGCCAGCTGCATGAAGGCGTGGGCCGGCGCCAGCGGTTCCAGTGCGGTGGCGGCGCCGGCCTCGTAGCGCGGGAATACCACCCAGGCCGGCTGCGCCGTCTCGCCGCTGCGCGCGATGCTGGCCGCCGGCGCGCGCATATGCGCCACCGTGCCTTTCACGGTATCGGTGACGGGCCGGCTCATGACGGCTTGCGGCACATAGCGGGCGATGATGTCGATCGAGGCATTCTTCAGGCTGACGGGACGCGGCAGCGGGTGCAGCAAGCCGTCGTCCAGGCGCAGCAGGGTCAGTTCGTCCGACAGCAGGCGCCAGCCGCCGCGCCCTACCAGGGCCGCGCACAGGGTGCTCTTGCCGGAGCCGGGCGGCGCCGGCAGGATCAGGGCGCGCCCGCCTTTTTCGACCACGGCGGCGTGCACGATCAGATAGCGGTTGGCGCGGCTCGACACGCACCAGTTCAAGCCCCACTCGAACATGGGGAAGGCCTGGTCCAGCGGCAGCGGCTTGAAGATCGAGCGGCGGTCGTACAGCAGCTTGACCTGGGGCTTGATCCAGCGCCGCGCATTCAGTGGACGCACCAGCTGCAAATGGAAATCGGCGAAGTCGTCCTTCGTCAGCAGCGGATAGTCGGCATACAGCAGGGCGATGCCTTCGGCCAGGCTGGGGATGGCGCTGTGCAGGCAGGTGGTGAAGGCGCCGGTGCGCAGGCGGATGCCGGCGCCGGCCAGTTGCGCAGCGAGTTCGGCGCGTGCCAGGGAGCCGACGTTCAGCATGGCTCGACCAGATCGAGTTCCTGCAGGTCGGCCAGCAGGTCGGCGGCGTCTTCCGCTTCGGGCAGGGACAGGCGCTGCGCCAGCGCCGCCGCGTCGGCTTCCGCTTCGCGCAGGGTCAGCAGCAGCCGCATGGCGGCGGCCGTGAGCAGATGGGTGTCGCCGGACAGGCTGTTGTAGACCACGTACTCCTCGGCCCAGCCACGGTGCAGCAGGGTTTGGCCGGGCGCCAGTCGCCAGCGCTGGGCCATCAGTACATCGTGCCCTGCAGATACTCGGAGATCTTGTCGCTATACCATTTCACGCCGGCCGTGGGCTGGTAATAGCCCTTGCTCTGGTACTCGCTCCAGATCTTTTTCAGCATGTCTTCGGTGAGGAAGGTGGACAGGCCGGCCTTCACATTCAACCAGGCCGCCGTCAGATAGGCGCCGATATAGTTCTGCGAATAGTCGTAACTCTGGCCCTTGAGCATATTCATCATCGTGCTGGTGCCATAGGTCTTGCTGTTGGCGTAGCTGCAGGCGAAGACGTTGACGAACTTCTTGCTCGACGTACCGCTGGGCCAGGTGTGGCCGGTCCAATAGCTGGGCACGCGACCGGCGCAGACCGGCTTCGGCCCGCGGTAGCTTTGCAGGCCGCCTGACAGCGAGCCCGACGGCGTGGTGCAAATCTCGCAGGCCATGCCGGGGGTGCTGTTGATGGTCAGCAGGACGCCGGTGGCGGCGAGGCCGGCCTTGCCGAGCCGGCGCCGCGCCGCGCCATGCGGCGGCAGTGGGGTGGAGGTGGTGTCCGCTGCCTGGGGCAGGCTGGAGGCTCCATCTTGCTGTTCTCGCTTAGCCACGACAATTCCTTAAAAAAACCGACCATTCACTCAGCAACTTGGTGCTCTGGAATGAAGCAATTACCATTCCAATAGTCACTCGGCAACGCTGTCCATCGATAAATCAAGGACTTAGCCTTCAGCTGCTGAGCAAATCTGGCAGCGGCCTTTGCGCGAGATCAAAAACTGTAAGATTCCTCGACATTGTACGAAAGTAAGTTCACGACGTCAGAAGAAACTTTCTGGCACCACCAGAATGTCGCCCGGACGCATCGGAACATTGGCGGAGATGTCACCGTTTTTGATCAGGTCGTCCAGCCGGACCTTGAACTGTTGCTGTTTACCGTCAACTTTACGGATGATACTGGCCTTGTTGCCGGCTGCGAATTCGGTCACGCCGCCGACGGCGATCAGCACGTCCATCAGCGACATATCGCGGCGGTAAGGCAGGGATTGCGGCCGCGCCGCCTGGCCGATCACGCGGATCTGCTCGCTATACGTGCCGACGAAGCCGGTCACGATCACCGTCACCACCGGCTGCTGGATGTATTTGGCCAGGGCCTTCTCGATATCGCGCGCCAGCTGGGTCGACGTCTTGCCGCTCGCTTCCAGGTCTTCCACCAGCGGCGTGGTGATCTTGCCGTCCGGCCGCACCGGCACCGAGCCCGACACTTCCGGATTGCGCCAAACCGTGATGTTCACATTGTCGCCCGGCCCGATCAGGTAATCGGCTTCCGGCGTGGGGCCGGCGTCGGTCAGCGGCGGATGGGAGGTGGCGCAGCCGCTCAGCGCCAGGGCGCCCAGCAGCAGGGCAGCAGCGGACAGCCATTTGCTCAGTTTGAGGTGCAGAGTATTCACGTCAATCTCCTTGTTGATCCCGCGCAGCCGGGCCGGCCAAAAAATATTATTGTGCGGAAAAAATGTTTGCGATTTGGAATGCTTAAGTATTTTAATTTTGGCAAGTATATTGTATATCGGATAGGTCGCCTGATGAGCTTGCGTGTTGCGATTTATTTGCCGCCGGGCCTTCCATTGAGCAATTGCTGCACATAGATGGCCGGGATGGCATAGCTGATGCCGCTGGGATTGCTGATGGCGTTTTCCTTCAAGCCTTTGACAAAGCCCATATTAATGACGGCATATACGGTGCCGCTTTCCGGGTCGTAGACCGGGCTGCCGCTATTGCCGGGATAGGCCGTGCCGTCGAGCTGGAAGATGTGGAAGGGCGCGCGCTGCAGCTGGGTGATCAGGCGCGCGTCGAGGCGGCTCGAATTCAGCGGCGGCAAGACCATGGGCGTGATGGCCGACAGCGTGGCGCGGTGGGTGACGCGGTTCAGGCCCAGCGTCATGCCGAGCGGGAAGCCGGTAAACGCCAGCGCCTGGCCCTCGGCCAGGCTGTCCGATGGCCCCAGCTGCAGGGCGGGCAGGGGGGCGCCGCTCAGGCGCAGATGCACCAGATCGTGTTCGCGGTCGACCGCGCTGACGGTGGCGGGACGGAACTCCAGCTTGTCGCCTGCGCCGGTGACGATGCCCAGGGTTTCCTTGCGCTCGCTATCGAGCAGGTCGGGGATGGCGTGGGCGTTGCTGATCACCGACAGGCCATCGCCCACCACGAAGCCGGTGGCGACGAAGGCGATGGCCGGGCTGCGCGTGCGCAGATAGGTGCCGACCCCGACCACCGAAGGCTTGATGCTGGCAATAACATGCGGAAAGTCGCTGGCGCGTGCCGGCGGCACCAAGCCCGCCAGGGCCGCGGCCAGCAAAATGGCGGCGGCCAGTAGCGTCTGCCGCGTGCCGCGGCGCGGAAAAGAGCGTAGGATTTTCATGCGGACACGATAGCAGATTTTTTAATTAATTCTATGCATGATGGGCTTTACATCAATATAATTGATGTTGCCTATTGGAAAATACTATTCCCGCTGTCTGTAGAATGCAACGCGGGCTGCGGAAGGCGTAATTCGAACAGGAAATTAATATCAACGAGCAAGGCTTTCTGCGGTATGATAGAGCTAATCGATGCAATTTAAGCAATAATCAGCTTTTGTTTTTCGGCGCATCACACCTTTCCCGCAGGTAATTGAAATGGCAGAACTGACAGCCCTGATCCTGACTTTCCTGAAAGCGATCGGGAAGTATCGCTGGTATGCGGTGATTATTACCTGGACGGTGGCCATCGTCGGCTGGGCCGTGGTTTACCGCCTGCCCAACGATTACCAGGCGTCGGCCCGCGTCTACGTCGATACCCAGAGCATCCTCAAGCCGCTGCTGGCGAATATGACGACCATGCCCAACGTCGACCAGCAGGTGCTGTTCATGCGCCGCACCCTGATCAGCCGCCCGAACGTGGAGCGGGTGATGCGCATGGTCGATCTCGACATCAAGGCCAAGACCGTCAACGAGCATGAAAAACTGGTCGACGAGCTGATGGCCCAGATCAAGGTCGGCGGCACCGAGCGCGATGACATTTACACCATTTCCTACAATAATCCGAACCCCAAGCTGGGCAAGGATGTGGTGCAGTCCCTGCTCACCATCTTCGTCGAGGGCAGCTTCGGCAGCAAGAAGCAGGATTCGGAAAAAGCCGTGCAGTTCATCGACGACCAGATCAAGAGCTATGAGGAAAAGCTGGCCGGCGCCGAGAACGCGCTCAAGGAATTCAAGCTCAAGTACATGGGCCTGCTGCCGCGCCAGGGCGGCGACTTCACTTCCAGCGTGGGCGAGCTGTCCGACAAGCTGAGCCAGGCCCGCCTGGAATTGCTGGAAGCGGAACAGGCGCGCAACGCCATCAAGCGCCAGATCGCGGGCGAGGACATGGCGCCGGTGTCGGCCGCCGAGCGCGAAGTGGTGAATCCGGAAATCGATGGCCGCATCTCGGCGCTGAACAAGCAACTCGACCAGCTGCGCATGCAGTTCACCGAAGAGCATCCCGACATCCTGTCGACCAAGCGCCTGATCGCCCAGCTGGAGACGCGCAAGAAGGACGAGGCCAAGAAGAGCCGCAGCAGCGGCGATCCGGGCGCCAACTACAGCCCCATGCTGCAGCAGATGAATGTGGCGCTGTCGGTGGAAGAGGCGCGCATCGCCTCGCTCAAGGCGCGCGTCGGCGAATACAGCGCGCGGCTCGAGCGCATGCGCTCGCAAAGCAGCCTGGCGCCGGAAGTGGAAGCGCAACTGGCCCAGCTCAACCGCGACTACGCGATCAACAAGGATAACTACGAGAAGCTGGTGGGCCGGCGCGAGGCGGCCAAGCTGTCCGGCGACCTGAGCACGGCAACCGATATGCTGACCTTCCGCGTCATCGACCCGCCCACCGCGCCGATCACGCCCACCGGGCCGAACCGGCCGCGCCTGTATTCCCTGGTCTTCGTCGGCGCCCTGTTGGCCGGCCTCGGCGTGGCCCTGCTGATGAGCCAGATCCGTCCGACCTTCCTCAGCCAGAGCAGCCTGCGCGAAGTCAGCGGCATGCCCATTCTCGGCACCATCGGCATGAACTGGACCGAGCAGCAGAAAGTCATGCGCAAGCGCCGCCTGTACGCCTTCGGCCTGTCCGTCTTCACCTTATTCACCGCTTATGGCGGCGTGCTGGCCGCGGCCCTGCTCCGTCCGCTGTAAGGGCGGGCCACCTGATGGAGAGTCCAAGTGAGCATTATTGAAAAAGCGGCCAGCCGCATCGAACACCGCCGCAGCCCGGCAGCCCAGCCCACCGAAGCGGCGGCCCCGGTGCAGCCGCTGAACGCCGCCGCGCCGGCGCTGGATGCCGTGGCGCCGCCGGCCGCCGTACCTTACAGCGCCGAAGCGCCCGCCGCCGCCGTGCCGCCGGCCGCTGCGCCAGTGAGCGAGGCCGGCACCGCGCTGCGCCGCGCGCGCGAAGTCGAGCTGGATCTGGCGCGCATGCAGCAAATGGGCCTGGTCACGGCCGCCGGCGGCCGCACCTCGCTGGTGGAAGACTTCCGCATCATCAAGCGTCCGCTGATCAAGCGCGCGCTGGCGCCGCGTGTGCCCGGCGAGAACCCGGGCAACCTGATCATGATCACCAGCTCGCTGCCGGGCGAAGGCAAGACTTTCTGCGCCATCAACCTGGCCATGAGCATCGCCATGGAGCTGGACAACACCGTGCTGCTGGTCGACGCCGACGTGGCCCGTCCCTCGGTGCTGCGCACGCTGGGTCTGCCGTCGCAGCGCGGCCTGATGGATGTGCTGCTGGACGAGAAGATGGGCCTGTCCGAAGTCATGCTGCGCACCAATGTGAACACCCTGACCCTGGTTCCGGCCGGCACGCCCAATCCGCGCGCCACCGAGCTGCTGGCCAGCCAGATGATGAACAATCTGGTGCTGGAAATCGCCAACCGCTATCCGGACCGGATCGTCATCTTCGATTCGCCGCCGCTGCTGCTGACCAGCGAAGCCCATGTGCTGGCCGGCCATATGGGCCAGATCGTGCTGGTGGTGGAATCGGAGAAGACCACCCAGCATGCGGTCAAGGAATCGCTGCGCCAGCTGGAGGGCTGCCACAACGTCAACCTGGTCTATAACAAGTCGCGTGAGTTCCCCGGTTCGGAGACCTATGACTACCACTATGGCTAAACGCTGCGTCCCCGCTGCCCTGCCCAAGCTGGCGCCGATGGCGCTGGCCCTGCTGATGGCGGCGCCCGCCGCCCGCGCCGAGTGGAAATTCGCTCCTGCCGTAGAGCTGCGCGAAACCTGGTCCGACAATGTGGGCCTGGCCAGCAACGACAAGGCCGGCAGCCAGTTCATCACCGAAGTGGTGCCGGGATTCAGCCTGACCAATGTGGGGCCGCGCCTCAAGCTGCACGCCAACTACCAGCTGCACCTGTATCAGTATTCGAAGGAAAGCACGGGCGGCACCGGCCGCAATACCAGCTCCCTGAACGCGGGCGCCCAGGCCAAGGTGGTGGACGACCTGCTGTTCCTGGATGGCACGGCCACCATCAGCCAGCAGGCCACGTCGGCCTTCGGTCCCCAGGTCAACAACAACGGTTACAGCACGAATAACCGCAACGAAGTGCGTACCATCCGCCTCAGCCCCTACCTGCAGCACCGCTTCGGCAGCACGGCGCAGATGGAACTGCGCTACACGCGCGACACGGTGGACACCGATAACCGCGGCATGGGCCGCAGCAACGCCAACAGCATCAACCTGAACGTCAACAGCGGCCCGGCCTTCCGCACCATCGGCTGGGGCTTCATGGCCAACCGCCAGGTGCTGGATGACAGCATCGCGCCCACCTCCACCACCCAGCTGGTGATGGCGAATGCGTTTTACCGCCTGACGCCGACCTTCAGCCTGACGGCCAGCGGCGGCTACGATAAATTCAGCTACGAGAGCAATGGCCAGGCCACCCAGGGCAAGTCCTGGTCCACCGGCTTGCGCTGGAATCCTTCGCCGCGCACCAGCCTCGATGCCTCGCTCGGCAAGCGCTATTACGGCAACAGCTATTCGCTGGCGCTGAACCACCGCGCGCGCTACAGCAACTGGAGCGTGAGCTATGGCGATTCGGTCACCAACTCACGCTCGAATTTCCTGCTGCCTTCGGCCATCGACACCGCAGCCATGCTGGACCGCCTGTTCATGCCGAATTTTCCCGATGCGGCCAAGCGCGCCGCCGCGGTGGAAGCGTATATCCGCGCCCTGAATCTGCCGCGCGCCCTGCCCGACAGCGTCAACTACTTCAGCAACCGCTATGCGCTGCAAAAGCAGCTGCAAGCCTCGGTGAGCTTCACCACGGCGCGCACCTCGACCATGTTCAATGTCTTCAGCATGCGGCGCGAAGCGCTGTCGCTGACCCAGGTCGACAGCACGCTACTGGGCAGCAGCAGCGGCAATGTGAATGACAACACGCGGCAGACGGGCGCTTCGGCCCTGTTCAATTACCGCCTCAACTCGCGCACCGGCGCCAGCCTGTCCGCGACCTACACCAATGCCGACTCCAATAGTCTGGGCAAAGGCAGCCAGAACCGCGCCCTGCGCCTGTTCCTGACCCACCAGTTCGATCAGAAGATCAGCGGCGGGGTGGAAGTGCGCCGCGTGCGCGGCAGCACCTTCCTCGACAGTGGAAACTATACCGAGAACGCGGTCGCCGCGTCCGTCTCGATCAAGCTTTAACGGAGCCAGTGCGCCATGTATGAAAGTTATTATGGGCTGAGCGACAAGCCCTTCCGCCTGCGTCCCGATCCGCATTTCTTCTTCGGCAGCAAAGGCCACAAGCGCGCCATGGCCTATCTGGAATATGGCCTGTCGCAAGGCGAGGGCTTCATCGTCATCACCGGTGAAGTCGGCGCGGGCAAGACCACGCTGGTGCGCAATCTGTTCAACCAGATTGCCACCGACCGCATCGTCGCAGCCCACATCGTCAACACCCATCTCGATTCCGACGATACCTTGCGCTCGGTGGTGGCCGGCTTTGGCCTGCCTTACGAGGATGCGGCCAGCAAGACGGTGTTGCTGGCGCGCCTGGAAGCCTTCCTGCGCACCAGCGAGCAGCAGGGCAAGCGCGCCTTGCTGGTGGTGGACGAGGCGCAGAACCTGACGCCGCGCGTGGTGGAAGAGCTGCGCATGCTGTCCAATTTCCAGACCGACGACAAGTCGCTGCTGCAAACCTTCCTGCTGGGACAGCCGGAATTCCGCACCACCCTGCACAGCCCCGGCATGCAGCAGCTGCGCCAGCGCGTGATCGCCACCTATCATCTGGGGCCGATGGACGAGCATGAAACCCAGGCCTATATTGAACACCGCCTGCTGACCGTGGGCTGGAAGGGGGATCCCTCGTTCACGCCGGCTGCCCACGCGGCCATCTACGAATTCACCGGCGGCATTCCGCGCAAGACCAACCATCTGTGCGACCGCCTGCTGCTGATGGGCTTCCTGGAAGAGATGCACGCCTTCACCGATGCCGATGTGGACACGGTGATCCGCGACATCCAGCAGGAATTCCAGGCGCCGCCGGAAGCGGCCGCGCCGGCCGCCGACGCCAATCCGCTCGACCCCGAGGCGGCCGTCTTCGGCAACCAGTATCCGGCCCTGCTGGACGAACGCATGCTGAAAGTGGAGAAGTCGCTGGTGTCCGTGCTCTCCATCCTGAAAAAGATGGTGCGCTCGCCATCCTCCGTCAACCTGCCTATCGATAACAACGAATGAACGCCGCCAGCCCAACGTCCGACAAGATTTACCGCATCCTGTGCGTGGTCGGCGCACGTCCGAATTTCATGAAGATGGCGCCCATCATGTCGGCCCTGGGCGCGCTTGGCCCGCGAGTCGAAGCGAAACTGGTGCACACCGGCCAGCATTACGACGTGGCGATGAACCACCAGTATTTCCAGGCGCTCGGCATTCCCAATCCGGACATCAATCTGGAAGTCGGTTCCGGCAGCCACGCGCAGCAGACGGCCGAGGTGATGCGCCGTTTCGAGCCGGCCATGGACGAGGTGCAGCCGGCCGCCGTGCTGGTGGTGGGTGATGTCAACTCCACCATCGCCTGCGCCCTGGTGGCGGCCAAGAAGGGCGTGCCGGTGATCCACGTGGAAGCGGGCCTGCGCAGCTTCGACCGCGCCATGCCGGAAGAGATCAACCGCCTGCTGACCGATCAGTTGTCCGACCTGCTGTTCACCACCGAGGAAAGCGGGCGCGATAATCTGCTGAAGGAAGGCATCGCCGATGAGCGCATCCACTTCGTCGGCAATGTGATGATCGATACCCTGCGCGCCAACCTGGAGCGCGCCGTGCCAGCCGAGAGGATCGCCGCCGACGCGGGCCGCGCCGGTTTCGCGCAAGGCCGCGGCTACGCCGTGCTGACCTTGCACCGTCCCTCGAACGTGGACGATCCGGCCATCCTGCAAGGCCTGCTGGAAGCGGCGGCGAAAATCGCCCAGAGCACGCCGGTGATCTTCCCCGTGCATCCGCGCACCCACGCCACCATCGAGAAGTTTGGCCTGAGCCATCTGCTCGACACGCCGGACGTGCTGTTGTTGCCGCCGATGGGCTATCTGGAGATGCTGGGGCTGATGCGCGATGCGCGCGTGGTGCTCACCGATTCCGGCGGCATCCAGGAAGAAACCACGGCACTGGGCACGCCCTGCCTGACGCTGCGCAACAACACCGAACGCCCGATCACGGTGGACGAAGGCACGAATACCATCGTCGGCAACGATCCGGCGCATATCCTGGCAGCGTATGAGGAGCTGCTGCAAGGCGGCGGCAAGGCAGGCCGCGTGCCGCATTTCTGGGATGGCCGCGCCGCCGAGCGCATCGCCGCCGTTCTCTTCGACTGGTTGAAACAAAGGGACTGAGGACAGCAACCATGGATATGCGCGCCGCGCCCGCCATCCGCAATGCGATGACGATCGACGTGGAAGACTACTTCCAGGTATCTGCCTTTGCGCCGCATATCGCGCGCGAAGCATGGCCTTCGCTGGAGTGCCGGGTGGAGGCGAATATCGACCGCATCCTCGGCATTCTCGATGCGGGCCAGGCCAAGGCCACCTTCTTCACCCTGGGCTGGATCGCCGAGCGCTATCCGGCCATGGTCAAGCGCATCGTCGCCGGCGGGCATGAACTGGCCAGCCACGGCTACGGCCATCTGCGTGCCTCCGATCAGGACCGCGCCCAGTTCATGCAAGACATCAGCAGCAGCAAGGCCATTCTGGAAGATATTGGCGGCCAGGCGGTGCAGGGCTACCGCGCGCCGAGCTTTTCGATCGGCCCTGCCAACCTGTGGGCGTTGGATGCCTTGCACGAGGCGGGCTACCGCTACAGTTCCAGCATCTATCCGATCCAGCACGATCATTACGGCATGCCCGATGCGCCGCGTTTTGCCTTCTACCCGAACGGCAAGGATGGCTTGCTGGAAGTGCCGATCACCACGGTGCGCCTGATGCAGCGCAATCTGCCGGCCGGCGGTGGCGGCTATTTCCGCCTGCTGCCTTACGCCCTGTCGCGCCGCATGATGCGGCGCGTGAACCGCGAAGATGGCCAGGCGGCGATCTTCTACTTCCATCCCTGGGAAATCGATCCGCAGCAGCCGCGTCCCGAAGGTATCGGCTTGAAGACGCGCTTCCGCCACTACGTGAACCTGAGCCGCATGGACCAGCGCATCCAGGCGCTCACCCGCGATTTCGCCTGGGACCGCATGGACCGCATCTTCCTGGGGCAGCCATGACATCGATTATCGAAGCGGCGGCCCAGCGCGCCGCCGCCGCCGCATCCGCCGCCGCCGCGATTGCCGCCGCGAAGAACGAGGCCGTGCGTTCGCCGTCTGAGGCACCCGCCGCCGTACCCGCCGTAGCCGCCGCCGTCGAAGCAGCCGTCGCGCCATCGTCTGCCGCAAGCCTCGATGTGGAACTGGTCATTGCGGCGCGCGAGGGCGCCATCTCCGACGAGCTTCCGCTGCGCGATGTGGATGCTGCGGCACAGGCGCTCGCACCCGAAACGCCGGCCGCCGCGCAGGGCGAGCTGATGCTGCAACTGCTGCTGCCGAACGCCGATGAATGCGCGCGCTGGGACGCTTTTGTGCAGGAGTGTCCCGAGGCGACCTTTTTCCACCGCGCCGGCTGGCAGAAGGTCATCGAGCAGGCGTTCGGCCACCGCTGCTGGTTCTTTTATGCCGAGCGTGCTGGCCGCATCGAAGGCGTGTTGGCGCTGGCCCAGATCAAGAGCCGCCTGTTCGGCCATTCGCTGGTGTCCTTGCCTTTCTGCGTGTATGGCGGCGTGGCCGCCACCAGCGAGGAGGCGCGCGCCCTGCTCGACCAGGCGGCCGAGGAACTGGCGGCCTCGCTCAATCCCGGCCACCTGGAATACCGCAACTTCGCGCCAGCCCATCCCGGCAATCCGAAATGGCAGGGTAAGGAGCTGTACTACACCTTCCGCAAGGCCATTAGCGCCGACAACGAAGAGAATATGAACGCCATCCCGCGCAAGCAGCGCGCCATGGTGCGCAAGGCCATCAAACTGGGACTGCGCGGCGAGGTGGATCAGGATATCGAGCGCTTCTTCCACGCCTACGCCAGCAGCGTACACCGTCTCGGCACACCGGTGTTTTCGAAAAAATACTTCCGCCTGCTGAAGCAGGTCTTCGCCGACGATTGCGAAGTCCGCGTCATCCTGCAGGAAGACAGGATCGTGGCCGGCGTGATGAGCTTCTTCTTCCGCGACGAAGTACTGCCTTACTATGGCGGCGGCACGGCGCTGGCGCGCGACGTGGCGGGCAATGATTTCATGTACTGGGATCTGATGCAGGCCTCGGCCGACAAAGGCTACCGCCTGTTCGACTTCGGCCGCAGCAAGGCGGGTACCGGCGCCTTCGACTTCAAGAAGAACTGGGGCTTCAGCGCCCAGCCCCTGCCTTACGAATACCAGCTGTATGCGTCGTCCGAGCTGCCGGATGTGAATCCGCTCAATCCGAAGTACCAGCTCTTCATCAAGCTGTGGCGCAAGATGCCGCTGGCCCTGGCCAATGCGCTGGGACCGCACATCGTCAAAGACCTGGGGTGAACCGTGGACGACCTGCTGCTGCTGGTGCATAGGATTCCCTATCCCCCGAACAAGGGCGACAAGATCCGTTCCTACCATTTGCTCAAGCATCTGGTGCAGCATTACCGCGTCCACCTCGGCACCTTCGTCGATGATGCAGACGACTGGCAGCATTTGCCGCATTTGAAAACCCTGTGTGCCTCCAGCCACTTTGCGCGCCTCGACCCGCGCTGGGCGCGCCTGCGCAGCCTGGGCGCCTTGCTGGGCAACCGCTCGCTGTCGCAGGACTATTACAGCGACGGCGGCTTGCGCGCCTGGGTGGCGCAAACCATGCGCGAGCAGCGCATCGGTCGCATCATGGTGTTTTCCGGCCCGATGGCGCAGTATGCCGAAGCGTATCCGCAGGTGCGCCGCGTGGTCGACTTCTGCGATGTCGATTCCGATAAATGGCGCCAGTATGCGCAGCGCAAATCCTGGCCCATGCGCATGCTGTATGCCTACGAGGCCGAACGCCTGCTGCGCTACGAGCGCGCGGTGGCGGCGGTGAGCGACGCCGCGCTGTTCGTTTCCGAACCCGAGGCGGCGCTGTTCCGCGAGCTGGCACCGGAGAGCGGCAATCGCATCGGCTACTTCGGCAATGGGGTGGATACCGCTTACTTCACGCCGCATGCCGGATATGCCAGTCCTTACGCTGCCGGCGAACGCGCCGTGGTCTTCTGCGGTGCCATGGATTACTGGCCGAATGTGGATGCCGTCTGCTGGTTCGCGCGCGAAATTTTCCCTGCGGTGCTGGCGCACGAACCGCTGGCGCGCTTTTACATCGTCGGCGCGCGGCCATCGGCCGAAGTGCAGGCGCTGTCTGTGCTGCCCGGCATCCGCGTTACCGGTACCGTACCGGATGTGCGCCCTTATGTCGCTTATGCCGCCTTGTCGGTGGCGCCGCTGCGTATTGCGCGCGGCATCCAGAACAAGGTGCTGGAGGCGATGTCGATGGCCAAGACCGTTGTGGTGTCGCCGCAGGCACTGGAAGGCATCAGCGCCGAAACCGGCCGCGAACTGCTGCTGGCCGGGGATGCGGCGCAGTTTGCCGCGACCGTGAATGAGGCGTTGGCGCCTGCCGCCGGCAGCGCTGGCTACGCGCTGGACGAGATCGGCCGCGCCGCGCGCGCGCGCGTCGAAGCGTCCTATGGCTGGGCTGCACGCCTGGCGCCGGTGGAGGCCTTGCTGGAATCCGGGCTGGACGCCAATCCGGCCAGCGCCGTGGACGAGAACCGCATTGCCGCGGCAGCCGATGCGGCGGCCACCCCTACCTGGAACCAGGCATGAATACCGTATCCTCCCCGAGCGAGACCAAGCCGGCGGATGAGCGGAAACGGCCATCGTCCGGCCCAGCCGCGTCGTCGCTTGGCCTGGCGCTGGCGTTTTCCGCGCTGCTGCTGCCCTTCGTGATTTACTTCGAGACCGCGCTGTCCATCGCCGCGATTTGGGAGCGTTCCGGCACTTTCGCCCATGGTTATGTGATTCTGCCGATCAGCCTTTGGCTGATCTGGCAGCGCCGCGCCACGCTGCGCGCCTTGCCGGTGCAGCCCTATTTGCCGGCGCTGGCCGCGCTGGCCGTTTGCGGCGCGGGCTGGCTGCTGGCGGAACTGGGCGAGGTGCAGATCGTGCGCCAGTACGCCTTTGCCGCCATGCTGCCTTTGACCGTGCTGGCCCTGTTCGGCGTGCAGGTCGCCAAGGCCATCGCCTTTCCGCTGTTCTTCATCCTGTTTGGCGTACCGGTAGGCGAAAGCCTGATCGATCCGCTGATTCAGGTCACGGCCAGCTTCACCGTTGACGCCTTGCGCATGACCGGCATTCCCGTCCTGCGCGAAGGGAATAACTTCAGCATTCCTTCCGGCGACTGGTCGGTGGTGGAAGCGTGCAGCGGCCTGCGTTACCTGATTTCCTCGATTACCCTGGGCTGCCTGTACGCCTACCTGACCTACCGCACCTTCCTGCGCCGCGCCCTGTTCGTGCTGGCTTCCATGCTGGTGCCGATTGCCGCCAATGGCGCGCGTGCCTACATGATCGTGATGATCGGCCATATGAGCGGCATGACCATGGCGGTCGGCGTGGACCACCTGATTTATGGCTGGGCCTTTTTCGGCCTGGTGATGCTGCTGCTGTTTTGGGTCGGCAGTTTCTGGCGCCAGGATCAGGAAGCCGCCGCGCCAGTGCCGGATGCGGCGGCGCCGCGTGCCGCGCGTATCGTTCCGGCCGGGCGCATGGCCGGCGTGGCCCTGGGGCTGGCGCTTGCCATCGGTGTCTGGCCCGCATACGCCTATTATCTGCAGCATGGCCAGGGCAAGGCGCCGGCTGCCGCGCTGAACGGCTTCCAGCCCGCGTTGGCGGCAGCCGAACCGTTCACCGATTGGAAGCCCGGCATCAACGAAGCCAATGCCCATCTGAGCCGCAGCTACAGCGTGGCCGGACAGCCATTGGGCTTTGAGCTGTTCTACTTCCGCCAGCAACACGAAGGTTCAAAACTGATCAGCTCCAGCAACCGCCTGGTGGGCGACGACAAGTCGCCATGGCACGATATGGGCGCCAGCGCGCGCAGCGAGAGCATCGGCGGCCGCCAGCTGGCCGTGCGCGAATCCATCCTGAATGGACCGAAGGAGCGCCGCCTGCTGGTGTGGCAGTGGTATTGGATCGATGGCCAGAACACCATCAGCAATTTCGGTGGCAAGCTGTTGCAGGTCAAGCAGAAACTCCTTAAGGGACGCGACGATGGCGCTATTGTGCTGCTGTACGTGCCTTTTGAAGAGAGCCCCGACGCCGCGCGTGCCGCGATGCGCCAGTTCCTCGCCACCGGCCTGGCTCCGCTGGAAACCGTACTTGCCGCCAACCAGAAACCATGATGCCTGCCGCCGCCATGAACGGGATTCCACTCGTCGTCCACCTGATCTACCGCCTCGACTTCGGCGGTCTGGAAACGCTGATGGTGGAGCGCATCAACCGCATGCCGGCTGAGTGCTACCGCCACGCCGTAGTCTGCCTGACCGGTTTCAATCCCGAGTTTGCGAAGAAGATCAGCAAGCCAGGCGTGGCGCTGCACGCGCTGGGCAAGCAGCCCGGCCTGTCGCTGCATACCCATCTGGCCCTATGGAAGCTGCTGCGTGCCTTGCAGCCTGCGGTGCTGCACAGCTATAACCTGTCGGCCATCGAATACGCGCCGGCCGCGCTGCTGGCCGGCGTGCCGGTACGCGTCAACGGCGCCCACGGCCGCGACGCCAGCGATCCCGATGGCAGCAACCGCAAGCACAATATGCTGCGCCGCCTGATGCTGCCTTTCTACGACTGCTGCTACGCCAATTCCGCCGCGATGGAAGACTGGAACCGCAAGGTGATCGGCGTACCGGAACAAAAGAGCCGCATGCTGGCGAACGGCATCGACGCGGAAAAATTCCGCGCGCGCGGCAACGGCGAAGCGCCGCGTTTCTTCGATGGGCAGACCGTGATCGGCACCGTGGGCCGGGTGCAGGACGTGAAGGACCATGCCACGCTGATGGATGCCTTCATCGCGCTGCGCCAGCGCCGCCCCGACCTGGCGCCGTCACTGCGCCTGGCCATCGTCGGCGACGGCCCGCTGCTGGAATCCATGCGCGCCAAGGCCGATGCCGCAGGCATTGCCGATGCAGTCTGGTTGCCTGGTGCGCGCACTGACGTGGCCGACATCCTGCGCAGCTTCAGCGTCTTTGCCATGTCATCGATTGCCGAAGGCACGCCGGGATCGGCGCTGGAGGCCATGGCCAGCAGCCTGCCCGTGGTGGGCACGCGCGTCGGCGGCATTCCCGAAGTGATCGAGGAGGGCGTTACCGGCCTGCTGGTGCCGCCTTCCGATCCAGCCGCCATGGCGGCGGCGCTGGAACAATATGTGGCGGCGCCCGAGCTGGCTGCCCGCCATGGCGCGGCGGGCCGCGAGCGCGTGCTGCGCAAGTACAGCATGGCGGCCATGGTGGCCGGCTACCAGTCGCTGTACGACACCCTGTGCGAACGTAAGATCAAACTGAGAAGGGCGGTCCCATCATGTGTGGAATAGTCGGCATCCTGGACACGCGCGGCAAGCGCGAGATCGATCAGGACCAGCTGCGCCGGATGAACGATACGCAGCACCATCGCGGTCCGGACGAAGGCGATATCTATGTGGAACCCGGCGTCGGCTTCGGCCACCGCCGCCTGTCCGTGATCGACATCTCGCTCGGCCAGCAGCCGCTGGGCAACGAGGACGGCAGCGTGATGGTCTGCTACAACGGCGAGATCTACAACTACCGCGAGCTGACGGCGGAACTGAAGTCGCTCGGCCACACCTTCAAGACCAAGAGCGACACCGAGGTGATCGTGCATGCCTGGGAAGAGTGGGGCGAGCAATGCGTCGAGCATTTCCGCGGCATGTTCGCCTTTGGCCTGTGGGACCGCAACAAGCAGGTCATGTTCCTGGCGCGCGACCGCATGGGCGTGAAGCCGATGTACTACGCCATGCTGCCGGACGGCTTCTTCGTCTTCAGCTCCGAACTGAAAGCCCTGCGTTCGCTGAACGGCCTGCCGCGCGAGATCGATCCGCAGGCGGTGGAGGATTACTTTGCCTACGGCTATGTGCCGGAGCCGAAAACGATTTACAAGGGCGCGCTGAAACTGTCGCCCGGCTTCCGCCTGCTGCAAAAGGTCGGCGCGCCGCTGGCCGAGCCGCAGCAGTTCTGGGACGTGCCCTTCAAGCGCCATGCCGGCATGACCCTGGGCGATGCCGAGGGCGAGCTGGTGGAGCGCCTGCGCGAAGCCGTCAAAATCCGCCTGGTGGCGGAAGTGCCGCTGGGCGCCTTCCTGTCCGGCGGTGTCGACTCCAGCGCGGTGGTGGCGATGATGGCGGGCTTGAGCGACGGCCCGGTGAATACCTGCTCCATCGCTTTCAAGGACAAGGCCTTTGACGAATCGGCCTATGCCGCGCAAGTGGCGCAGCAATACGGCACCGACCACCACGTTGAAACGGTGGACACCGACGATTACGGCCTGCTCGACACCCTGGCCGACCTATATGATGAACCATATGCCGACAGCTCGGCGATTCCGACCTACCGCGTCTGCGAGCTGGCGCGCAAGCGCGTGACGGTGGCCTTGTCCGGCGATGGCGGCGACGAAAATCTGGCAGGCTACCGGCGCTACCGCTATGCCATGGCGGAAAACCGCGTGCGCGGCCGCATTCCCATCGGCCTGCGCAAGCCGCTGTTCGGCACCCTGGGGCGCCTGTATCCGAAGGCTGACTGGGCGCCGCGCGTGTTCCGCGCCAAGACCACCTTCGAAGCGCTGTCGCGCGATCTGGTGGAGGGCTATTTCCATGGCGTCTCCATCATGAGCGACCAGATGCGCCAGCAGTTGTTCACGCCAAAATTCCGCGCCGGCCTGCAAGGCTATCGCGCCATCGATGTGATGCGCGCCCACGCCGACCAGGCGCCGACCGACGATCCGCTCTCGCTGATCCAGTATCTGGACATGAAGACGTATCTGCCGGGCGATATCCTGACCAAGGTCGACCGCGCCAGCATGGCCCATGCGCTGGAAGTGCGCGTGCCGCTGCTGGACCACAAGCTGGTGGAGTGGATTTCCGGCTTGCCGCCCGAGATGAAGCTGAACGGCAGCGAAGGCAAGTACGTGTTCAAGAAGAGCATGGAAAACTATCTGCCGAACGATATCCTCTACCGCCGCAAGCAGGGCTTTGCCGTGCCGCTGGCGGCCTGGTTCCGCGGCCCGCTGCGCGAGCGCGTACGCAGCTCGCTGCTGGGACCGAACCTGGCCGCTACCGGTATCTTCAACCAGGCTTACCTGAACGAGATGGTGGAGCAGCACCAGTCCGGCCGCCGCGATTACAGCGCGCCGATCTGGACGCTGCTGATGTTCGAAGCCTTCCTGAGAAAAGAGATGCAGGCGTGACCATGGGTACTTCCGATTTTCTGGGCACGGCCGCTGAGCCGAAACACGCGCAGGGCCAGCCGCTGCGCATCCTGCATGTGCTGGATCACTCGATCCCGCTGCACAGCGGCTATACCTTCCGCACCCGCTCCATTCTGCAGGAGCAGCGCGCACTGGGTTGGGAGACGCACCATATCACCAGCCCCAAACAGGGCGCTGTCAGCGTCGCGCGTGAAACGGTGGATGGACTGGCCTTCCACCGCACCGAACCGGCCACCGGCCTGATGGCGCGCCTGCCCGTGCTGAACCAGCTGGCCGTGATCGACCGTCTGGCCGGACGCCTGCTGCAGGTGGCGAAGGAAGTGCGGCCCGACATCCTGCATGCCCATTCGCCGGCGCTGAACGCCGTGGCCGCGCTGCGCGTCGGCAAGCAACTGGGCATTCCGGTCGTGTATGAAATCCGCGCCTTCTGGGAAGATGCCGCCGTCGATCATGGCACCAGCCAGGAATGGGGCTTGCGCTACCGCCTGACGCGGGCGCTGGAAACCTGGGCGCTGAAACGGGTCGATGCCGCCACCACCATCTGCGAAGGCTTGCGCAGCGAGATCGTGGGCCGCGGCATTCCGGCGCAAAAAGTCGAGGTCATCCCGAACGCCGTGGATATCGGCGATTTCAGCGTCGATGGCGAACGCGATGAGGCGCTGGCCGCCAGCCTTGGCCTGCAGGGCAGGACGGTGCTGGGCTTTATCGGCTCCTTCTACGCTTACGAAGGCTTGAACGTGCTGCTGCAAGCCTTGCCTGCGGTGCTGGCCGAACGGCCCGACACGCGTGTACTGCTGGTGGGCGGCGGCCCCCAGGACCAGAACCTGCGCCAGCAGGCGAAAGAGCTGGGCATTGCGGATCAGGTGATCTTCACCGGCCGCGTGCCGCATGCCGAAGTGCAGCGCTACTATAACCTGATCGATGTGCTGTGCTATCCGCGCCTGAAGATGCGCCTGACTGACCTGGTGACGCCGCTCAAGCCATTGGAAGCGATGGCGCAAGGCCGCCTGCTGGTCGCCTCCGATGTCGGCGGCCACAAGGAGCTGATCGACGATGGCCGCACCGGCATCCTGTTCCCGGCCGGCGATGCGCAGGCGCTGGCCGGCAAGGTACTGGCCCTGCTGGCTGCGCCGGCCTTGTGGCCGCAGCTGCGCGCCCAGGGCCGCCGCTTCGTCGAGTCGGAGCGCAGCTGGGCCGCCAGCGTGGCGCGCTACAGCCGCGTGTATGGCGGTGTGGTCGGCAAGGCGCGCCGGCCATGACTACGCCCGCGCTGCGCATCGCGCTGGTGGGGCCGTTGCCCCCGCCGGCGGGCGGCATGGCAAACCAGACCTTGCAACTGGCTTCGCTGCTGCGCGATGAAGGCGTGGAAGTGGAAACCATCCAGGTCAATGCGCCGTACCGTCCAGCCTGGGCGGCGCGGCTGAAAGGCGTGCGCGCCCTGTTCCGCCTACTGCCTTATCTGGCGCAGCTGTGGCAGGTGGCGGGACGCGTGCAGCTTTTCCACGTGATGGCCAATTCCGGCTGGTCCTGGCATCTGTTCGCGGCGCCCGCCATCTGGATCGCGCGCATGCGCGGCAAGCCGGTGGTGGTGAACTACCGGGGCGGCGAGGCCGAAACCTTTCTGCAGGGCGCCATCGCCTGGGTGCGTCCCAGCCTGAAACGGGCCGACGCCCTGATCGTGCCTTCCGGCTTCCTGAAAGCCGTGTTCGCACAATTCAAGGTCGATGCGGCCATCGTGCCGAATATCGTCAATCTGGAGCGCTTCCGCGGCGCCGATGTCGGCGCTGCGCCGGCAGCCGGCCCGCGCCTGCTGGTGTCGCGCAATCTGGAGGCGATCTACGACAACGCCACCGCGCTGCACGCTTTCGCCATCGTGCGCGCCAGTCATCCCGCCGCGCGTCTGGTGATCGCCGGTTCCGGCCCCTTGCGCGGCGAGCTGGAAGCGCTGGCGGCCAGGCTGGGCGTGGCCGATGCGGTGAACTTCACCGGCCGGGTCGAGCCACAGGCTATGGCGCTCCTCTACCGCAATGCCGACGTGATGCTGAATTGCAGTCTGGTGGATAACACGCCGAACTCCGTGCTCGAAGCCCTGGCCAGCGGCGTTGCCGTGGTCAGCACCGATGTGGGCGGCGTGCCTTATCTGGTCGAACACGAACACACTGCCTTGCTGGTGCCGCCGCAATCGCCGCAGCAGATGGCCGACGCCGTCCTGCGCCTGTGCGTCGAACCGGTGCTGGCCGCCGCGCTGCGCGAAGCGGGCTTGCGCATGGTGCAGCAGTTTACCTGGCAGAGCGTGCGTCCCCAGTTATTGCAGGTTTATCGCAGCGTGTTGCAGCCCGCTGCCGCCAAAGCATTGAGCCAGCCATGAATACCCGTCCCGCACCAGCTTTATACACCGCCTTGATCTCGGGCCTGATCTTTCCTCTGCATGAGCGCATGAAGCAGCACGCCAGCGTGGCCGTGCGGCGGCACATGGAGGAGTCGCAGTACTGGCCCGAGCCGCGCCTGCAGGATCTGCAATTGCAGCGCCTTAAACGCCTGCTGCTGCGCGCCCAGTCCAAGGTGCCGTATTACCGCGAACTGTTCGTCGGCATGGATTTCGATCCGGCGCGCGATCTGCACGCCCTGTCCGATCTGGCGCGCCTGCCCTTGATGGACAAGGCCACGATCCGCGCCAATTCCGACCGCCTCAAGGCGGAGGATGCGGTCGGCCTGGCGCGCTTCAATACGGGCGGCTCCAGCGGCGAGCCGCTGATTTTCTATATCGGCAAGGAGCGCGTCAGCCATGACGTCGCGGCCAAGTGGCGCGCTACGCGCTGGTGGAATGTGGATATCGGCGATCCCGAAATCGTGGTCTGGGGTTCGCCCATCGAACTGGGCGCGCAGGACCGCGTGCGCGCGGTGCGCGACCGCCTGCTGCGCACCCGCCTGCTGCCCGCTTTCGAAATGTCGGAAACCAAGCTGGATAGCTTTGTCGAGCGTATCCGCGCCACCCGGCCGCGCATGCTGTTCGGCTATCCGTCGGCGCTGTCGCATATCGCACGCCACGCCAAGGCGCGCGGCCAGCGCATGAACGACCTGGGCATCCGCGTCGCCTTCGTCACTTCCGAGCGCCTGTATGACGAGCAGCGCGAACAGATTTCATCCACCTTCGGCTGTCCGGTGGCTAACGGCTATGGCGGCCGCGATGCGGGCTTTATCGCCCACCAATGCCCGGCCGGCGGCATGCACATCACGGCCGAAGACATCATCGTCGAAACAGTCGGCCCAGATGGCCAGCCGCTGCCGCGCGGCCAGGCCGGGGAGATCGTCGTCACCCATCTGGCGACCGGCGACTACCCCTTCATCCGCTACCGCACCGGCGATATCGGCGTGCTCGATACCAAGGCCTGCAGCTGTGGGCGTGGCCTACCGCTGCTGAAAGAGATACAGGGCCGCAGCACTGATTTCCTGGTGGCCCGGGACGGCACCGTGATGCACGGACTGGCGCTGGTCTATATACTGCGCGACCTGCCCCAGGTGAAGGCTTTTCGCATTTGCCAGGAGAGCCTGGACCTGACCCTGGTGCAGGTGGTGCTGGAAGCGCCGCTCGATGCGGAGCTGCGCGCCAGGATCGAACGCGGTTTCAAGGCCCGCCTGGGCGCGGACGTGCAGGTGGATGTGCAGCAGGTGGACGCCATCGCGCCGGAGAAATCCGGCAAGTTCCGCTATGTGGTCAGCAAGGTTGCGGCGCCGAGGTAAGGAAGAGAGATGAGGGACTTTATCGTTGCAGCGCTGGTATTCGGATCGCTGCCCTATATCTTCAAGCGACCCTGGTTCGGCATGGTGATGTGGATCTGGATCAGCGTGATGAATCCGCACTCGCAAGGCTGGGGCTTCGCGCGCGATTTCCCCTTTGCCGCGATTATCGCCGGCACCATGGTGCTGTCCATCCTGTTCAGCCGCGAAAAATTCCGCATGCCGCTGACGGCCGTCACCGGCACCTTCCTCCTCTTCATCGCCTGGATGTGCGTGACGGCGCTCTTCGCCATTCACCCCGACCAGGTCGGCACGCAATGGGTCAAGGTGATGAAAATCATGGGCATGACGATTGTCGTCGCCATGCTGGTGACGGAACGGCGCCATATCGAGTGGCTGGTCTGGACGGTGGTGGTATCAATCGGCTATTACGGGGTGAAGGGCGGCATCTTCACCATCCGTAGCGGCGCCCAGTACCGCGTCTGGGGGCCGATCGGCACTTTCATCGACGGCAACAACGAGATCGCGCTGGCGTTGATCATGATCATCCCGCTGATGTACTACCTGCTTTCGCTGGTCCAGCATAAATGGGGCAAGCGCGCCATGATCGCCTCCATGCTTTTGTGCGGCATCGCCTCGATCGCCTCGTATTCGCGCGGCGCCGCCATTGCCATGGCAGCCATGATGTTCTTCCTCTGGCTGAAGAGCAAGAACAAGGCAGTGATGGGCAGCCTGCTGGTGCTGTGCATTCCCGTGGCCCTGCTGATCATGCCCGATCAATGGCACGCGCGCATCGATACCATCAACACCTATCAGGAAGACGACTCCGCCATGGGCCGCATCAATGCCTGGCGCATGGCGTTCAACCTGGCCAATGACCGCTTCTTCGGCGGTGGCTTCGAGATCTACGATCCCGAGGTGTTCCACCGGTATGCGCCGATTCCGGAAGACGTGCATGCCGCCCACAGCATCTATTTCCAGATCCTGGGCGAGCATGGCTGGATCGGCCTGTGGCTGTATCTGACGCTGCTGATCCTGACCTGGCGCACCGGCAGCTGGATCATCCGCAACTCGGTCAAGCTGCCGGAGTTCGAGTGGGCCGCCAATCTGGCGCGCATGCTGCAAGTGAGCCAGCTGGGCTTCATGGTGGGCGGTGCCTTCCTCAGCCTGGCCTATTTCGATGTGCCGTATTACCTGATGGTGGCCATGGTCGTGACCCGCATCCTGGTCGAACGCGGCCTGCGCGACGTCAAGCCCTTGCCGGTGCGGCGCGCGCCCAGCGTGTTCGCCGTCCAGCCACCCACCACCGTCCCTGGCGACGAGAAAGCGCGGCATGAGCCAGTATGAAATGAATGGCGGCGGTTCGCCGCTGCTGGAAAAAGGTTTGTTGCGCGTACTGTCCCCTGGTGGACGGCGCGGTCTCTCGATCCTGATTTATCACCGCGTGCTGCCGCAAAAAGATCCGCTGTTCCCCGGTGAAGTCGACAGGGAGGAATTCGACCAGCAGCTCGCGCTGCTGAAATCGCGCTTCACCATTCTGCCCCTGCTCGACGCCGTGCGCCGTGCCCGCAGTGGCGACCTGCCGCCGCGCGCCGCCTGCATCACTTTCGACGACGGTTATGCCGACAATGCCGAAGTGGCCCTGCCGCTGCTGTTGAAACATGGCTTGCATGCCACCTTCTTTATTGCGACCGGCTTCCTGAACGGCGGCCGCATGTGGAATGACAGCGTGATCGAGCTGGCGCGACGCGCGCCGGGCGGCGGGTTGGATGCCTCCTCCCTCGGCCTGGGCAAGCATGCCCTAGGCAGCATCGCCGAACGCCAGAGCGCCATTCCGGCCCTGATCGGCCAGCTGAAGTATCTGCCGATGGAGGAGCGCCTGGCCCAGGTGAACCGGCTGGCCGACCTGGCCCGCTGCGAGCTGCCGTCGGATCTGATGATGAATACGGCCCAGCTGCACAAGCTGCGCGATGCCGGTATGGGCCTGGGCGCCCACACCGTCAACCATCCGATCCTGGCGCGCCTGCCGGCCGCGCAGGCGCGCCAGGAAATCGCCGCCGGCAAGACTGCGCTGGAGGACTTGCTGGGCCAGCCCGTACCCTTGTTCGCCTACCCGAACGGCAAGCCGGGCGAGGATTACCTGGCCGAGCATGTGTCCATGGTGCGCGAACTGGGTTTCGAAGGCGCCGTCTCCACTGCCTGGGGTGCCAGCAAGGGCCGCCAGGATGTCTACCAACTACCGCGTTTCACGCCATGGGACCGCAGCCGCCTGCGCTTTGTGCTGCGCCTGGCCAGGAATTTAACCGTCAGCGCACAGCTGGTCTAAAGAGAGCTCGATGACTTTAAAGAATGAGGTTTTGCACGGCTTGAAATGGATGGCCGGAGCAAAATTCGGCAGCCAGATGATTACCTGGGTGATCACGATTTTCGTGATGCGCCTGCTGGTGCCGGCCGATTATGGTTTGATGGCGATGTCCTCGGTCTTCATCGCCTTGCTGGTGATGTTTGCCGAGGTGGGACTGGGGCCGGCACTGGTGCAGGCGGCGGAAGTCACCACGCAGAAGCTGCGCCAGGCTTTCGGCATTTTCCTGATCGTGAACCTGGCGCTGTGCGCCTTGCTGAACCTGGCCGCGCCGGCCATCGCCGAATTCTATTCCGAGCCGCGGCTGGTGCCGCTGGTGCGTGTGCTGTCCCTGCAATTCCTGCTGACGCCCTTGGCCATCGTCTCCGAAGTGCAGTTGCAGCGCGCCCTCGATTTCAAGAAGCGCTCCATCGTCGATCTGACGACGGCGGTGATCACCAGCCTGGTGACGCTGACCCTGGCGCTGATGGGACATGGCGTCTGGTCGCTGGCGCTGGGCCAGGTGGCCGCCGCCATCTGGCGCACGGCGCTGGTGAACATCGTTTCGCCGTTCCCGCACTGGCCGCTGTTTTCGTGGACCGGCATGCGCGATCTGATGACGTTCGGCGGCAAAGTGACGACCTCGCGCTTCCTGTGGTTCTTCTTCAGCCAGGTCGATATCGTTATCGTCGGCCGCATGCTGGGCGGGCAGGTACTGGGCCTGTATGCGGTGGCCATGCACCTGGCCAGCATGCCGACCCAGCGCGTTTCGGCCATCCTGAACCAGGTGGCCTTCCCGGCGTTTGCCCGTTTCCAGCATGACCGCGAAGCCATCGTGCGCCAGCTGCTCAAGGCTTTTGAGCTGGTCAGCCTGATCGCCTTCCCGGTGCTGTGGGGCATGGCGGCCACCGCCAGCGATATCATCCTGGTCTTCCTCGGCGACCATTGGGAGGCGGCGGTCTTCCCGCTGCAGGTGCTGGCCCTGATCATGCCTTTCCGCACCGTGGTGCAGTTTATGCCGACGGTGACGGACGCCGTCGGCCATCCCGGTGTTTCGCTGCAGAATGGCATCGTCGGCTGCACCCTGATGCCGCTCGCCTTCTATGCCGGCACCCACTGGGGCATCACGGGCGTAGCCCTGGCCTGGGCCATCATGTATCCTGTGGTCTTGCTGATCAATCTACGCCGCATGGTGACGGTGATCGGCCTCACTGTCGGCCACGTGGTACAGCGCATGATGCCTGCCATGATTTCGGCTGGCGTGATGTTTGCTGCGGTAACTGCTGTGCAGTATGCGCTGCGCGGCTATGCGGACCGCAAGCTGGCTTTGGCCGTGGAAGTATCGGCCGGCGCCCTGGTCTATTTGCTGTGCAGCTGGACGGTTAACCGCGCCACGCTGATGGATGTGTGGCGCCTGGTCAGAAGGAAAGGATAGGCCTGCCATGACGATACTTGCGGGTGCCTTCAGTACGAAGCCCGGCAAGGCCCTGCCGGATGAGCTGCGCAACGCCCTGCGCCGCCATATCTCGCGCCAGCCTTTCGAGGCCGTGGCCGAACTGGGCGACGCTTTCTGCCATGTCGCCAAAGTTGACATCGGCGCTTTCGGCGCACCGGCCATGCAGGCCGATGCCGCCGGCAACCTGACCGCGCTGGCGGGCGAAGCCCTGCTGCGCGACGGCGACAAGGATCCCGCCTGGAACCGCGCCCGCGACGTCGCTGCATTGAATGCTGATTTTGCACAGAGCCGTGACGCGGGCGAGCTTGCGCTGGCGCAAAGCCAGGGCAGTTTCTGCGGCCTGCACTACAGCGCCGCGCGCGGCGAGCTGCTGCTCTTCGTGGACCGCATCGGTGCCCGCCCCTTGTATCTGTGGCAGGGCGAGGACTATGCCGTCTTCGCCAGCGCGCTGCGCATTCTGGAAGCGTTGCCCCAGGTGCGCAAGGAAATGGACGTGCGCGGCGTGACCGAGATCGCGGCCTTCGGCTATGCCCTGGGCGAACGCACCGCCTATGCCGGCATCCGCATGCTGCGTTCGGGCGAGATCGCATGCTTGGCCGATGGCGCTGCGACTTTCTCCGTCTATGCGCGCTGGGACGAGGCCGAAACGCCGCTGCCGCAGGAACAGGCCGTGCAGCGCTCCTACGATGCCTTTATCGCCGCGCTGCGCCGCCGCCAGCGTGGCGCGCCCATGGCGGCCGCCTTCCTCAGCGGCGGCCTGGATTCGCGCGCCATTGTCGGCGGGCTGCACGCCATCGGCTCCGCTGTCTACACATTCAATCTTGCGCCGGATGGCAAGCAGGATCAGGTCTTCGCCAAGCTGATGGCGGAGCATCTTGGCACGCGCCATGTGCAATTGGTGCAGGAAGGCAGCGATGCCGGACGCGGTTATCACAAGCCGGAGCTGAAGGAATGGATGCGCCACGAATTCGGCCCGCTGGCCAGCGACCGTCCGCGTCTGTTGTGGTCAGGCGATGGCGGCAGCGTTTCGCTCGGCCATGTGTATATGGACCGCGAACTGGTGGCGGCCATGCAGCGCGGCGCGCCGGCCGAGGCGCTGGCCCGCTTCAACAAGGGACTGCCTTCGCGCATCATCCCGGCCGCCATGCGCGAAACCCTGCAAGGCTTGCCGCTGCAAGGTGCGCTGGAGGAACTGGACGCCATCCAGGGCGAAGACCGGGGCCGCGCCTTCCACCTCTTCCTGATGTTCAATGACCAGCGCCGCCATCTGGCCCAGCATTTCGAAGAGATCGACCGCGAGCGCATGGAATTCCAGCTGCCCTTCCTCGACGCCAGCTTCCTGGAAACCGTGCTGCGCCAGCCGGTGGATGCCTTCCTGGAACATCGCTTCTATATGGATTGGCTGGCACGCTTCCCGAATGGACTGGATACCATTCCATGGCAAGCCTATCCCGGCCACGTGCCTTGCGCGCTGCCCATGCCCAGCGGCCTGAAATACCAGTGGCACGATTACTTCGACCCATCCGTACTGCGGCAGATGCGTCGCCATGCCGCCGACAAGGGGCGCCAGCTGCTCGCCAGCCAGCGCTTCCCCGAGCACCTGATCAGCCGCCGCATGCTGAACGCCGCCGTCTGGCTCACGCGCCTGGGCTGGCGCGACTGCGCCTACCTGATCAACACCGCCTCCACCTTCCACAAATACTGGTCGGCCTGCGAGGCGGCGCGCGTACCCGAGCGTTTGAGCCGATGAAGATCCGCGTCGAGCCGCAAGGCTGGGAATTCGAGGCAGGGGAGGGCCGCACCGTGCTGGCGGCGGCCGAACAGGCGGGCATCCGCCTGCCCAGTTCCTGCCGCAACGGCACTTGCCGCACCTGTTTCTGCCACGCCAGCGGCAGCGTGCACTATCTGGTCGAATGGCCGGGACTGAGCCTGGACGAAAAGCGCGAAGGCTTCATCCTGCCCTGCGTCGCCGTGGCGGACAGCGATCTGGTGATCTCGGTTCCTGGCGCGCGCCAGGCCTGAATCAGTCGTCTTCGGGCCGGCTGCGGCGCAGGCGCATCAGCAGCGCCTCGGTCTGTTCATTCAGCGGCAGGCCGTGGCGGCGCAGCAATTGCACGTGCAGTACCAGGTTTTCCAGCACCAGTTTGGCCGCCACCGCCAGCAAGGTCAGACGGCGGTCTTCCTCGGTGAACTTGTCCATCGCGTCGGCCATCTCGCATAGATGGCTGGCGACCAGGCCGCGCAGCTCTTTTTCGTCAAAAGGCAGGTCGGCAAAATCAATCGGGTCTTCCTGTTCGACTTCCTGCATCAGCAACTCTAATTCCAGCTGGGTAATCGACATCTGTGGCTCCGGTGGTTCGCCCGCTTTTATTTTAGGCCAAAGCAGCACCGAACCGCGCTAGAATTTCCACCTTGGAGGAGAGCCGTGGCGCAGATCATCTTCACCCAGCAGTTGGCGCGCTTCCTGCCCGTTCCGCAATTGGAAACGCAGGCGGCGACCCTGCGCGCCGCCCTCGATGGCGCTTTCGCCGGCAATGCGCGCTTGCGCGGCTATGTGCTGGACGATCAGGGCCATTTGCGTCCCAATGTCGTCATCTTCATCGATGGCCGGCGTTGCCGCGACCGCGCGCTGCTCGACGATCCCTTGCAAGCCGATTCCAGCATCTATATTTTGCAGGCACTCTCAGGAGGCTGACATGCCAGACCGCGCTTTCATCGCCACCCGCAAGGGTTTGTTCGAGCTGGCTGCCAAGGGCGGCGAATGGGCTGTGGTCGACAAGCATTTTTACGGCGAGCCGGTGTCCATGGTGCTGCACGATGCGCGCGACGGCGCCACCTATGCGGCGCTGAACCTGGGCCATTTCGGCTGCAAGCTGCACCGGCGCGATGCCGGCGGCGAGTGGCAGGAGGTGGCGGTGCCGGTCTATCCGCCCAAGCCGGAAGACAGCACCGACAAGACCGAATGGACGCTGCGCCAAATCTGGTCGCTGGAAACGGGCGGCCCCGATCAGCCGGGCGTGCTGTGGGCGGGGACGCTGCCCGGAGGCCTGTTCCGCTCCAATGACCGCGGCGACAGCTGGCAACTGGTGGACTCCTTGTGGAATGTGGAGAACCGCAGCCAGTGGTTTGGCGGCGGCTACGATTACCCCGGCATCCACAGCATCTGCGTCGATCCGCGCAACAGCAATGCGGTGCTGGTGGGCGTATCCTGCGCCGGCGCCTGGCTGACCGAGGACGGCGGCGCCACCTGGTCGCTGCGCGCCAAGGGCATGCACGCCAGCTACATGCCGCCCGAACTGGCGGAGCAGGAAGACGCGCAAGACCCGCACCGCATCGTGCGCTGCCAGGACGAGCCGGACGTGCTGTGGTGCCAGCACCATTGCGGCATCTGGCATTCCACCGACAATGGCCGCAACTGGGCCGAAGTGAAAACGGCGCCGCTATCGAGTTTCGGCTTCGCCGTGGCCGTGCATCCGCGCGACGGCAATACCGCCTGGTTCGTGCCCGGCGTGGCCGACCAGCAGCGCGTGCCGGTGGATGCGGCGTTGGCCGTCACCCGCACCAATGATGGCGGCGCCAGCTTCGCTGTGCTGCGCGGCGGACTGCCGCAGGAACACTGTTACGATCTGGTCTACCGCCACGGCCTGACCGTGGCCGACGACGGCAAGACGCTGCTGATGGCATCCACCACGGGCGGGGTCTGGCTCTCGGCCAATGGCGGCGACTACTGGCAGACCATCTCGCTCAATCTGCCGCCGGTGTATGCGGTGCGCTTCGTTTAGCGCTGCTTAGCGGCCGAAGTAGGACAGGAACATATCGACGGCGGTTTCAATCACGGCCTGCTGGCGCTCCGCGTCCAGCGGCGGCTGGCCCATCGCCACTTGCGGCCAGAAGGCGAAGGCTTTCAACTGGCCTTGCAGCAGATGGGAGATGAAGGCCGGGTCGCCCTCCTTCAACTGGCCGTCCTGCTGGGCGGCGCGGATAAAGCCCGTCACGCCTTCTTCCTTGTCGGCCAGGCGCTCCACCATCTCGCGTGCGCGTTGCGGACGGTGGATGGCTTCGGCGATGGCCACGCGCGCCACGTCGAGGAAATACTCGTCCTGCAGCAGCAGCATTTTTTGCTGCATCAATTCCAGCAGCTGCGCGCGCAGCGGCACGCCGGGACGGTAGGCGAGGGCGTCGAGCGGCGCGCTGCAATTCCACAGCTCCTGCAGGATTTCCGCGAACAGTTCCTCCTTGGCCGGGAAGTGGTTGTACACGGTGCGCTTCGACACGCCGGCCGTGGCGGCGATCTTGTCCATGCTGGTGGCGTCGAAACCATGCTGGCGGAATTCCGCGATGGCGGCCTGCACGATGGCGGCGCGTTTGCGGTCGGTAAGGCGTTCGGTAGTCATGTCCGAATTCTACACCGGGTAGTTTACTTTTCTCAAAATTGGAACTACACTGTGTAGTGTACATTTTGGGATTTACCCCCGATGAAACGTCTGATCCTGCTTTTGGGAGTGCTACTGATTATGGCTTACACCACCACGCTGACCGGCAACACCGCCAACTACGCCGATTCGCCGCAGCAAAAAGAAGGCAAATTCCGCAACCCGGTCGCAATGAACCAGATGGGCTTGCGCAAAGCGCTGAGCATCTGGTGGAAATTCGCCTTCGACAAGCCGGCCGGCACGGTGCCGACGCAAGCTATCCCCGTGCAGACCATCACCCGCGCCCAATTGCTGGCCGCGCCCGACAACAGCCTCTATCGCCTTGGCCACTCCACCGTGCTGCTCAAGCTGCATGGCCAGTTCTGGCTGACCGATCCCGTCTTCTCCGAACGCGCCTCGCCCGTGCAATGGGCCGGCCCGGCGCGTTTCCATGCTCCGCCGATCGGTATTGCAGAACTGCCGCCGATCCGCGGCGTCATCCTTTCCCACGACCACTACGACCACCTCGACTACGCCGCCATCCAGCAGCTGGCCGACAAGGTCGAAGTCTTCCTGACCCCGCTTGGCGTCGGCGACCGCCTGATCGGCTGGGGCGTGCCCGCCGCCAAAGTCCGCCAGCTCGACTGGTGGCAAACGACGACCGTGGACGGCCTGCGTCTGAGCGCCACCCCGGCCCAGCACTTCTCCGGCCGCACCCCGTTCGACGGCAACAAGACCCTATGGGCCTCCTGGGTCATCGACAGCGGCGACCTGCGCATCTTCTTCAGCGGCGACAGCGGCTACTTCAAAGGCTTCAAAGAGATTGGCGACAAGCACGGCCCCTTCGACCTCACCCTGCTCGAAACCGGCGCGTATGATCCCCAATGGCCCGACGTCCACATGCAGCCCGAAGAAACCCTGCAAGCGCATAAAGACCTGCGCGGCAAAGTCCTGCTACCCATCCACAACGGCACCTTCGACCTTGCTCTGCACACCTGGGACGACCCCTTCCAGCGCATCGCCGCCTTAGCAGCCGAGCACGGCCACACCCTCGCCACCCCCCAAATCGGCCAAGCGTTAAATATCGCCGCCCCCGCCCCAACCCCCGCCTGGTGGACAGCCGCCAAGTAAGCCCCCACTCACTTTGCGCCAAATCAAACAATGTCCCACCCTGGTGTCAGGCACCAGACCCGGACATTCTTTGATCTATCGCAAACAATGTCCTACCCTGGTGCCTGACACCAGGGTGGACATTATTTGCGGAAGATCAAACGAGGGGATGCTCAGGCGACGATGTTGATGAGGCGGCCAATGGTCTGGCCTTGGGCATTGAGCTGGCTGGACTGAGGCAGCAGATTCTGCGGGATCGGTTTTTCGATGGCGCGGTCGAGACGGGGCGCGCTCAGCGTCGGCGTGGCGGCGGCTTGAGCTTGCAGGCTTTCGGTTTGCGTGCGGCCCAGGGTTTCACGGTCGCGGGTGAGCTGGTTGCGGCTGTCGTCGAGGCGGTCTTCATCCTGGTCGACACGTGTCTGGTCTTGCTGAACCTTGCGTTCGGCAACGGCCACGGCACTCTTCAATGTGTTGACGGAAGTTATTGAAACCACAATTTCACCCATTTAGACACCATCTCTAGAGTAGGCGAATTTTGCTGAAATTTCCAGTAGTTTCCGTGTTCTTTTGCCAATAAAAATGGGGGTGAATGGCCTTGGATTCCATCCACCCCCCAAGTACTGCAGAGGGACTTTTACTTCTTGGAGTTTAGAAGCGGTACGTCAGCGAGGCTTCCCACGAGCGGCCGAACAGGGGACGGGCATTGATCGGGCCGCTATTGCCGGTGGTCAGGCGGGAATTGCCTTCGGTCAGGCCCAGCTGGTTGCCGACATTGTTGGCGCTCAGGCGCAGCTCGATCTTCTCGCCGAAGGTGAACAGGGCGCCCAGGTCCACGGTGTGGTACTTGGGCAGGTATTGCTGATTGGCCTGGTCGGCCCAGCGCGCGCCGATCTGGGTGTAAGTACCGTAGAGCTTGACGGCATTGCCGTCGCCCAGGCCGACGCGGTAGGTCGGCGTGAAGCGGAATTGCAGCTTGGGCTGGCGCTGAACCTGCTTGCCGGCCGTGAGCGGATTGTCCTTGTAGGTGGAATCCTGGTAATTGCCGGTCAGGTTCAGGGTCAGGTCGCGCACGGGACGCACGGAGAATTCGACTTCCACGCCATTGCCCTTGGAACCGCTGACCGAGTTCAGGATATTGCCATTGGCCAGGATCTGCTGGAAGGCGATGCCGTCGAACTCGGTGTGGAAATAGTTGACGTAGGCGCTGAACAGTTGGCCCACGGTCTTGTAACCCACTTCGATCTGCTTGATTTTCGGCGTCGGCAGGAAGTTGCGGTCATCCACCTTGGCCTGGCTGCCGGCATTGCGCAGGTCGTCGAACGACACAAAAGTATGGCCGGTGTTGGCGCGCGCGAACACGCTGGAATCCTTGCTCAGCTTGTAGTTGCCGCCCACGGTGAAGGAGGTGGCCGAGTCGCTGCGGTGCAGGGCGGTGTAGGCGCCGGTCGGCATCGAGGTATTGTTGTTGTAGACGGTGAGCGGATTGCCGTCGGTGTCGCCTGTGGTCAGCTGGGAGATGGTGGCGTCCAGTTTCTGCCGTTCGCGGCGCACGCCGGCGTCGAGCCGCACCTGCTCGTTCACTTTCCAGTCGTTGCTGATGTAGAAGGCGGTATTGCGGCCGTCATAGGAAGCGTTCGGTGCGTAGAACACCGGGCCTTCCTTGCCATTGTTCGACACCACTACGCCATTGTTGAGCTTTACATTGATCAGGCGCGCATTCGGCACGGCCGTCATCAGGTGGCTGCTGCCTAGATACCAGGTATCGTCCGAGGAGTAATCGGCGAAATAGCCGCCCAGGGTGACGACGTTATCCTTCATCCACTCCTTGCTGACGCGCAGCTCGTCGCTGAAGGATTTCATCTTTTTCTCGACCGCCCACAGGCCGGCCTGCACCACTTGCTGGCCGTCGGCCACGGGCGTGCCGTCCAGATAGGTGGCCGTGGCCGCCGTGCCGCCATTGGCCTTCAGCGCTGCCGTGTTGTAAGCGCCCATGGACAGGGGATTGTTGCCGGTGAACATGGCGATGGTATTCATATCGCCGTCGAAGCGGTTGAACTTGTTGGAGAGGGTCCAGCCGCCAAACTGTTGATCGAACTCGGCGCCAAAGACTGTGGCTTTCAAGCCACGACCATCGCCCAGGTTGTAGGTCAGCGTCTTGCCGGGGCCGGCTTCCACGGTGAAGCGGCGCATCTCATTGCTCATCAGCGTGCCCTTGAGCGGATCGAAGCCGGGGAATTCGCTGATGGAACGTCCCTCATTGCTGGAAATCAGCGGGACGCCGGTATAGAAGGCATTCTTGTCGTCGGTGCGGCGGGCGTAGAGGGTCAATTCGCCCTGGTCGAGCTTGCGCGTCAAGGTGGCCGTGATCTGGCTGCCGTCGTCGGCCGGGAAGCCGGCGTCGCGCACGCCATTGGTCTTGCGGTAGAAGCCGCCCACCGTGCCATACCAGCCGTCGGAAATTTTGCCACCGTAGAAGAGGTCAACGCGGCGCAGCTCGCCCGTGCCGGTGCTGAAGCGGATGCTGCCTTCCGGCGTATCCGTGCCCTTTTTCAGGATGAAGTTCATGGTTGCGCCCGGCTGGCCGCTGGAGAAGATGGTGCTCGGCCCGCCGCGCAGCACCTCCACGCGCTCGATCGTATCGTCCAGACGGAAGGCGGAGGAACCTTCGAAGAAGGACAGGGTCGGCACCGGATAAATCGGATTGCCCTGCATCTGCACCGACACAAACGGCGAGTCCGAGCCGGAAGGGAAGCCGCGCACCTCGATATTGGCGCCCGACTGGCCGCCCGTCGCTTCCGCATACACGCCCGGCACCAGTTTCAGGATGTCGGCGGTGCTGGTGGGGGAGGCGGCTTTCAGCTGTTCCTCATTGGCGGTGGTGATGGAGAAGGCGGAATCGACTTTGCGGATGCCGCCGGCCGCGGCCACGCCGGTCACGACCACCTGTTGTATTTCTGCCTGCACTTCCTTGCTCGGGGCGGGAGTGGCGGCCTGGTCGGCGCCGGCTTGCGCCTGGGCCTGGGCTTGTTGGGCGAGGGTCAGAATGGCCAGCGTGATCGAGGACAGCAAGAGCGTATTTGGGCTTTTCATTTGCTTTCTTTCTTATCTGTGAATGTCGTCTCCTGGACATGCCGCCGGACCAGCTTGCCACATTGGAATGCTCATTAAAACGGCAAATGATATCGATGTCAATCAAAATGTTATCGATATCATTTCGCGTGACAACAGCTTGGAATCTGGCATAATGCGCTCGCACCCCCCTGTTTTTAACCCTTTGAGTGATGATGCCTTGAACAAGACCGGCGCGCGCAGGACCGAGACTGTTTTGACGATGGAAGACCTGGCGAAGATGGCCGGTGTCTCTAAAATCACAGTGTCGCGGGCTTTGCGCGACAGTCCCCTGGTCACGGTGGAAACGCGCGAAAAGATCCGCCAGCTGGCGGAGGAACAGGGCTACCGGCTCAACGTCAGCGCCCGGAACCTGCGCATGCGGCGTTCGTATTCGGTGGCGGTTGTGGTGGAAATGACACCGGTGAAGGGACGGCCCATGTCCGATCCCTATCCACTGGAGTTATTGGGCGGCATTACGCAGGAGCTGACCACGGCCGGCTACAGCGTGGTACTGACCTCGAAGCAGTTGATGGACACGGCGCCGGTCCAGGGCGCCGACGGCATGATCCTGCTGGGGCAGGGTTCGCACGGCGAAGCGGTGCGCACCTTGCAAAAGACGGGTCTGCCGCTGGTGGTGTGGGGCGCGCCGGAACCGGGCTCGGACACCATCGTGGTCGGCAGCGATAACCGCAAAGGGGGCGTCAGCGCTGCCCAGCGCTTTATCGAGCAGGGCCGCAGCAAGCTGGTTTTCCTCGGCGACGTGGACCACGCCGAGGTGCAGGAGCGTTGCGCCGGCTTCATCGACGCAATGAACGGCCATGGCACAGTGCATATCATGCGCCCCAAGGCTTTTACCTTCGAGGCCGGCTTCGATTGCATCTCGTCGCTGCTGAAAAAGAAGGGAAGCGCGTTCGACGGCGTATTTGCCGCCAGCGACCTGCTCGCCATGGGCGCTATCCGCGCCCTGGCCGAGAAGAATATGCGGGTGCCGGAGAATGTCTCCGTCATCGGCTATGACGATACGCCGGGCGCGGTCAGCTTCGTGCCGCCGCTGACCAGCGTGCACCAATACCTGCGCGACGGCGGCGTGCTGCTGGCGCGCAAGATGCTGGACCTGATGAACGGCAACCCCGTGGCATCGGAAATGCTGCCAACCACGCTGATGGTGCGCCAGACCTAGGCGCTCCCGATTTCTGAATTACCTGCCAAAACCGCTTAGGGCGCTGTTTTTTCAAAATCCAAACCGGTTTGAATAAATAAAAAAGGACGATACCGTGCTTCCGGCCGACACTTTGCAACACACTTTCCCCCTCGACCCCTGGTGCATCCGCGAAACCGGCTTCGATACGGGGTCGAACTTCCTGGACGAGACGCTGTTCGCCCTCGGCAACGGCTATATCGGCCTGCGCGGCACCCATGAGGAAGGCTATAGCGGCCCGGCCTGCACCACGCGCGAGGGCAATTTCCTCAACGGCTTTTACGAGTCCGAGCCGATCCAGTATCCGGAGAATGCCTACGGCCTGGCGCGCACCAACCAGTTCATGCTGAATGTGCCGAATCTGAAAGGCATCGCGCTGTGGATCGAGGACGAATGCTTCGATCTGCTGCAAGGCTCCCTCGACAGTTACGAACGCATCCTGGATTTCCGCACCGGCCAGCTGGTGCGCAAGCTGGAATGGACTTCGCCGCGGGGCCGCCGCGTGGCGATCAGCAGCAGCCGCATCGTCTGTTTCGACAACAAGCATCTCTTTGCCATCAGCTATGAAGTGACGCCGCTGAATTTCTCGGGCCGCGTGTGGCTGGTGTCGTCCCTCGATGGCGTGGTGAAGAATCAGGAAGCGGGCGACGATCCGCGCGTGGGTTCGGCCGTTTCCGGTCCCAGCCTGGAAATGGAAGACGCGCAGCAGTGGGCGCATTTCTCGGCCCTGGTGCAGCGCACGCATAACAGCGGCTTCAAGCTGGCCAGCGCCGAACTCTCCGGCGTGGAAGGCCCGCATGAATTGCAGTTCCGGCGCAATGGCCTGCGTCTGGAGCAAAGCTATGCGGTGGCGGCGCAGCAGGGCCAGACTGTGCGCTTCCGCAAATACGGCGTGTATTACTCTTCGCGCGACTATGCGGAAGACCGGTTGCTTGGCCTGGCGAAGCAAGCCTTGTCCGTCGCCAAGGCGGAAGGTTTCGCGGCGCTGGCTCAGCGCCAGGAAGCGTATCTGGCCGATTTCTGGCAGCAGGCCGACGTTGAAATCGCGGGCGACGACGCGCTTCAGCAAGGCATACGCTTCAACCAGTTCCACCTGCTGCAGTCGGTGGGCCGCGACGGCAAGACGAATATTTCGGCCAAGGGGCTGACCGGGGAGGGCTACGAAGGCCACTATTTCTGGGACACGGAAATCTACATCTTCCCCTTCTTCCTGTATAACAAACCGGAGATCGCGCGCACGCTGCTCGATTACCGCCAGGCCGGCCTGCCTTTCGCCCGCGAACGGGCGCGCCAGATGTCGCATACCAAGGGGGCGCTTTATCCATGGCGCACCATCGCGGGGGAAGAATGCTCGGCCTACTTCCCGGCTGGTTCGGCCCAGTACCACATCAACGCCGACATCGCTTATTCCATCAAGATGTATATGGAAGCCACCGGCGATACCGCCTATCTGCTGCAAAGCGGGGCCGAGATCGTGATGGACACCGCGCGCATCTGGCTCGGCATCGGCAGCTATAACCGCGACGGCGCTTTCGTCATCAACCAGGTGACGGGGCCGGACGAGTACACGGCCCTGGTCAACAACAATTACTACACCAACGCCATGGCGCGCATGCATCTGCACTACGCCGCCGCCATCGCCGAACGCTTGCAGAGCCAGCATCCGCAGGACTACGCGCGCATCGCCGCCGCCATGGAGCTGGAAGCGGAGGAGCCGGGGCAATGGCGCCGTGCTGCCGACCTGATGCTGCTGCCTTACGACCAGCGCCTGCAAATCCACGAGCAGGACGACAGCTTCCTTGCCAAGAAAGTATGGGACTTCGCCAATACGCCGCAGGAAAACTATCCGCTGCTGCTGAACTACCACCCGATGGTGATCTACCGCCACCAGGTCTGCAAGCAGGCCGACGTGGTATTGGCCCTGCTGCTGCTGAGCGACCAGTTCACGGCGCAAGACAAGAAGCGTGATTTCGATTACTACGAGGCGGTGACAACCCACGATTCCTCGCTGTCTTCCTGCATCTTCAGCATCATCGCCTCCGAAGTGGGCTATGAGGGCAAGGCTTACGACTACTTCATGGAGACCGCGCGCCTCGACTTGGACAACACCCATGGCAACACCCACTACGGCGTTCACACCGCCGCCATGGCCGGAACGTGGATGGGCGTGGCCTATGGTTTCGCCGGCATGCGCGTCATCGATGGCGAAGCGCGCTTTGCGCCCAAGCTGCCCACGCAATGGCAGCACTACCAGTTCCGCATCCATCTGCATGGCTGCCTGCTGCAGGTGCGGGTGGAAGGCGAGCAGACCGAATACCGCCTGCTGAAAGGCGAAACGCTGGAATTGGCCCACTGCGGCAAGCGAGTGCAGCTGGTGCAGGGCGCGCCGCTGCGCCTGGCGAATCAATAAGGAGAGCAGCATGAGCCGATTCAAAGCCGTGATCTTCGATCTCGACGGCGTGATCACCGATACCGCCCGCTATCACTATTTGGCCTGGAAGCGCTTGGCCGAAACCCAGGGCGTGCATTTTGACGAAGCCTTCAACGAACATCTGAAGGGCATCGACCGTATGGGATCGCTGGAGCTGATTCTGGCTTCGTCCAAGCGCAGCTACAGCCAGGAAGAAAAACTGGCGCTAGCCGATGAGAAGAACGAGCACTATAAAGAGTTGATCGCCACCATGTCGCCCACCGACCTGCTGCCCGGCGCAGTGCAGGCGCTCGATGCCTGCCGTGCCGCAGGCTTGAAGATCGGTCTGGCTTCCGTCAGCCGCAACGCCTTCACCGTGCTGGACCGCCTGGGCATACGCGGCAAATTCGATTACGTGGTCGATGCCGCCACCATTGCCAGGGGCAAGCCCGATCCCGAAATCTTCCTGAAGGCGGCGCGCGAGCTGGGCGTGCCGCCCACAGAATGCCTTGGCGTGGAAGACGCGGTGGCCGGCGTGGCCGCGATCAAGTCGGCCGGCATGTGGGCGCTGGGCATAGGCAGTCCGCAAACACTGGAGCAGGCCGACGCCGTGATTCCCGGCCTGGCGCAATTCAATCTGGCTTCATACTAAGAACGCACAACGATAAGAAGCACGGAGACACCATGAAGAAGCAGCGCATTCTGTTCATCCTGTTCCTGATTTACTTCGTATTCGCCATCCTGCTCAATAGCGTGGGCACGGTCATCCTTCAAGTCATCGGCAATTACGGCGTCAGCAAGTCCGCTGCCAGCGTGCTGGAAGGCTTCAAGGATCTGCCCATTGCGATTGTGTCCTTCCTCGTGGCGTCCTTCCTGCCGCGCTTCGGCTACAAGAAAGCCATGTTGTCCGGCCTGGCCATCGTCACAGCGGCCTGCATCGCCATGCCGCTGCTGCCTGGCTTCCTCACCACCAAGATGCTTTTCCTCTGCGTCGGCGTGGCCTTCGCACTGGTAAAGGTATCGGTGTATTCCACACTCGGACTGATTGCGGCGGACCGCAAGCAGCACGCGGGTATCATGAATACGCTGGAAGGCTTCTTCATGATCGGTGTGCTCAGCGCCTACTGGGTATTCGGCTACTTCATCGATTCCGCCAACCCGCAATCGCAAAGCTGGCTGCAGGTGTATTGGCTGCTGGCTGGGCTATGCGCGGCAACCTTCGTGCTGCTGCTCGCCACTCCTTTCGACGAGCATCTAGCGGCGTTGCCGGAAGACCGCAGCCTGGCGCAGGACTTTGCCGAGATGCTCAAGCTGTTCTTCAAGCCCCTGGTCTGCATTTTCGTCATCACCGCTTTCCTGTATGTGCTGGTGGAGCAGAGCGTCGGCACCTGGCTGCCCACGTTTAACAACGAGATTCTGAAACTGCCCGCGGCCATGAGCGTGCAAGTGACCAGCATCTTCGCCGCCTGCCTTGCCGTGGGACGCTTGTCGGCCGGCGTGCTAATGCGCCGCCTGAACTGGTATCCCGTGATGAATGCCTGCGTGCTGGGCATGGGCGCCATGGTGTTGCTGGCGCTGCCCCTCACGCACAATGTGGTGGTCGATCCGGACATCAGCTGGTCGCGTGCGCCCATCGCCGCCTTTCTTTTCCCCTTGATAGGGCTGTTCATGGCCCCCATATACCCGGGCATTAACTCAGTGATGCTCAGCTCACTGCCAAAGAACCAGCACTCCGCCATGACCGGCCTGCTGGTGATTTTCTCGGCGCTGGGCGGCACCACCGGCTCGCTGATTACCGGCTATGTGTTTGGCAATTTCAGCGGCCACTTTGCTTTCTATTTGACCCTGGTGCCGATCTCGATCGTGCTGATTATGTTGTATTTCTTTAAAAAGGCGGTCGACGGTGGTTCTGATGGCTATGATGCCTCGGCTATAATTTCGGGACAGCACTGAACCGTTTGTACGATGAATCTAAAGAGCCTTGCCAATCTTCTTGGCATGTCGAAGACAACGGTAAGCCGCGCCCTCAACGGTTATCCCGAAGTAAATGACAAGACCCGCCAGCGCGTGCTGGAGGCGGCGCGCGAAGCCGGATATGAAGCGAACCCCATGGCGCGCAGCCTCGCCGTGGGGCGAAGCAATGTGCTCGGCATAATCTATCCCCTGCTGCCTGCGGATCTGGGCGACTCCATGTTCCTCGATGTCGTGGGCGGCATGTCCGAAGCGCTGGAAGCGGCGCGCATGAATCTCATCATCGCTCCGGTCTCGCAAGCGAACGAGCTGCCGTCTTATGAGCAGATGGTGCGCGGCAAGCGCGTCGATGGCCTGGTGGTCAGCCGCACCATGGTGCATGACGAGCGCATCGCCTATCTGTGCAAGGCCGGCTTCCCCTTTGTCGCCCATGGCCGCACGCGGCTTGATACGCCATACGCATGGTTCGACTACGATAACGAATCAGGCATCCGCCAAGCGCTTGAATGTCTGCTGAGCCTTGGCCACAAGCGCATAGGCCTGCTCAGCGCCCCGCTGCAAATGAACTTCGCCTGCCAGCGCAAGGAGAGCTTCCTCGCCATGATGGCGGAGGCGGGACTGCACGCCGATCCGCGCTGGATGATCGGCGACACCATCGACCGCCGCAGCGGCTACCAGGCCATGCAGCAGCTGCTTGAATGCGCCGACCGCCCAACAGCGGTAGTGGTGGACAATCACCTGTCCGGCGTTGGCGCCGTGCGTGCGCTGATGGATGCCGGCATCGAAATCGGCAAGGAGATGTCCGTTATCGTCTGGGGCAGCGTGGCCGATACCCTGGTCGGCCTCGACGTCACCACCGTCGACCAGCCGGACGCCCGCCGCGCCGGCGCGCGCATGAGCCAGATGCTGCTGGCGCTGATCGATGGCGCACCCGCCGAATCCCTGCAGGAGCTGTGGCAGCCGGTGCTGCAGCCTGGCGCCACGGTCGGCCCTTGTCCGCGCTGATGCCATGACCGGGCTATATGAATGGACGCCGATGCCGCATTGCGTGGATGTGGTCTGCCCCGCATGCCGGCATCGCGCGGAGTTTGAGTTTGCCGAGGTAGTCCGCATTAATTTGAAATCCGATGTGGCGTTCTTCCAGCAAAGCAGCGTCTTCGAGTATCAGCAATTCCAGGACTCTTGCGGGCATTTCTGGCATGCAGCGATTTACTTTCAGGGGCTCCATGGAAATCCACGCCAGGCAATTCATAAGCTCCCGGATGGCTATTCCGCCGAAAACTGGGACCACTCACGATATCTTCGGAACCGTGTCGGCTGGCCCGTGGGCTCCATTCGATGCGGCTCCTGCCACACGCGCCGCAGGCATGTGCTGAACTGGCCCGAAGACGCCTACTTCTCAATCGCGCATCGCAGCCATGTGTTGTGGGCCTTCCATCGAGAATCCGCGGTTGAACTGCTACAGTATTTGCAGTCCACGGAGCGGGAGACTTCGCGGTATCAATGGGCGTTTTTCCTGCGGCACGTGCCGTCTGTGTTCAAGGTAAGCAAAGCCAGGGAAGCCGTTGTCAGGCAACTCACCAAGTTGCTCGATGCGGAGCATCTAGACCGGCGCAGCACTTAATCTTCCGCCACTCGTGCAGGGCGCCACGGGCTTTTACATTGAATTACAATAAGCCATTGTAATTGCGAGGCGGGGCCTTATCCATGTCCTGTATTACCGAAGTCGAGAGGGCAGCGCCACTACTTGCGCTGTACGAGCAGGCGCGATTGAGTCCGGACACTATCACTGATCGAGAGCTGCTTGAGCAGATTGAAAAAACGTATTGGCCGACCAATGCTTTTTGCGCCGTCCAGCAGATTTTTTGTATCATCGCTCCGGCATGCCTGCTTCGCCCCCACTTGACGCGAGAGCTTTTGCGCGCGCCGATTGAAGCCATCATTGCTTGCGGCGTTGAAGATTCGGCCGCTGTTATTCAGGTGGGAACGTATTTGCTGGCGGATAAAGAACCGTATGTCTCGCCGGACCGGCATGGCATCGCCTGGCTGCAGAATGTATTGCCGACGCTGGGCGTGCTGGCTGATGAAGTCTTTGCTGAGGTTTTGCGGGAGTGCCATGAGTAGATTCTCAAGATGACCATCCCAAGGAAAAAAAGCCGCGTTATCGAAGTTGATGCCGTCCGCTACCGCTACATGATTTCAAAGTCTGGCGCTGGCGATGATGGGCACTTCACGCTGAATTTGACCATCCAGATTGAGCGTGGCGATGCTTCGATCCTTAAGGTGGAAGGCTTGCGAAGCCGCGACTATTGGCTCGATTTCCCTCAGATAGAATCTTCGGATAAGTATTTGAGCATGAAGCCGGGGCAGGTCGCGGCAATCATCCGTCGCGCGCTCGCTCAAGGATGGTGCTCGCAGAAATCGGGTGCCCCTTTCCCTCTCCAGATGTAGATCAATGAAGACCTATCAGCTCGACTGCGCGCAAATCAGCTCGGAAGGCGACTTCTGGCAGCTTTACCTGGAAACTGTCCGCCCTGATGGCGCGGAATACTTTGGCCGGAATCTGAGCGCTTTCCGTGATGCGATTTCGGGCGGCGGCCCAGGTTGGCCGGACGAGTGCCGGATTAGGGTGCTTAACACCGAAAATCTACAGAAACGAGAAGAGCAATTCTTCCATGGGCTTCAGCGCATTGCAGGCGAAGCAGCGGCGGTTTCCGGTGTTTCAATCGTCTTTGAATAGGCTTTTACATTGAATTACAATGGTTCATTGTAATTACATTTTCTAACGGTAATTCATGGTAAATCACGCTGAAGAGATTCGCTGGCACTATCCGCGCAAGGCGCTGGCCGACGCTTATCTGGAGACTTTGCGCGCCGGCCTGATTTCCTCGCTGGTGCTGTTCGCGCCGCGCCGCAAGGGCAAGACCGAGTTCCTGCTGGAGGATTTGTTCCCGGCCGCCGAAGCCCAAGGCTATCTGACGGTCTACTGCAGCATGTGGCAGAACCGCAGCGACCCGCTGGCGGCGCTGCTGCTCGCGCTGTCGCAGGCGGCCAAGCCCAAGACCTTCGGCGCGAAGCTGCAAAACAAGCTGCTCAAGCCCTTCAAGAAAGCCAATCTGGAACTGGACCTTGGGCCGGTGGGCAAACTTAAAGCCGAAGCGGAATTTCACGCCAAGGGCGATGCCAGCCAGGCGCAGTTGCAGCGTCTTCCGGAACTGATCGATGCGGTGGTGGCGGCTTCCAAAGGCAAGGTGCTGATCGCCTTCGACGAAATCCAGCATCTGGCCAAGCCCGAGTTCACCGAGCTGGTGGCGGCCTTGCGCACCACGCTCGACGTGCGCAAGCGCAGCGTGAAAACGGTGTTCACCGGTTCCTCGCGCAACCGTCTGCAAATGATGTTCAGCCAGATCAAGGCGCCGCTGTTCCAGTTCAGCCAGAGTACCGACTTCCCCGATCTGGATAGCGGCTTTGTCGAGTTCATGTCGGCCTCCTTCCAGCAAGCCACCGGCCGCACGCTGGACCCAGCCCAGGCCAACGCCGCCTTCGATGCCTTGAGCCACACGCCAGGCCTATTCCATGATGCGGTCGAGCGTCTGATGAAAATGGGCGGCACCGATATTCTCAGCGTGGCCCGGCGCGTGCTGGCCGATTCGCGCGAAGCATCCGGCTATGCGGAGCGGTTGATGGAGATGCGTCCGCTGGACCGGGGCGTGATCCGCGCCATCGTCGCGCGCCAGCCGCTGTATACCGAAGAGACACGGCGCCAGTTGGCGCAAGCAGTCGGCATCGAAGGCGAGCCTTTGACGGCGCGCCAGGTGCAGGTGGCCGTGGAGCGCCTGCTGACGGAGCAGATCATTTATCAGGCGGCGCGCGGCGTGTATGAAATCGAGGATCACCAACTGGCCGAATGGCTGCTGGTTGCGCCGGAGTTCATGTCCGGCGAGGATGGCATCTAGAAGCAGGCTTTGGGCGGGCGGTGCATATTGCGCGGACTGCGATTGCTGCGGCGGTCGGGGTGTTGAGGCTCGTCAGCCGGTAGTTCGGTGAGTTTCAGGCTCGGATCAGCCTGCGCAAACAGCTCGCTGAACGTCCGCCGCCGGATCTCGTCGCGCAGCAGTTCGGCCACCACTTGCGACTTCAACAAGCCCAGCGTCGCCGCCTCTTCCGCCAGCTCGCGTGGCAGGGAAATCTGAATCGTTGCCATATGTCGGCCCCTTTGGTTGTGAATAGGAGCGACCAGTGTAGAAGCGGTGTGGCGAAGCCGTTTTGATATGCCGCTAATTTACATACTTTGAGAAGAATGGGAGGCGCGGTTGCGCCTCCCGGTGGGATTACATATTGCGGCGGTATTGGCCGCCGACTTCGAACAGCGCGGTCGTGATCTGGCCCAGGGAGCAGACGCGGGCCGCGTCCATCAGCTTGGCGAACACGTTTTCGTTGTCGATGGCGGCTTTTTGCAGAGCTGCCAGGGCGGCGGGTGCGACATCGGCGTGGCGGGTGTGGAACTCTTCCAGACGGGTGAGCTGGGATTGCTTCTCTTCGTCGGTGGAGCGGGCCAGTTCGATGGTCGCCGGGGCTTCGCTGCCTTTCGGGTTGCGGAAGGTGTTGACGCCGATGATGGGCAGGGTGCCGTCGTGCTTTTGGTGCTCGTACAGCAGCGACTCTTCCTGGATCTTGCCGCGCTGGTAGCCGGTTTCCATCGCGCCCAGCACGCCGCCGCGTTCGGCGATGCGCTCGAATTCCTGCAGCACGGCTTCTTCCACCATATCGGTCAGTTCTTCGATGATGAAGGAGCCCTGGTTCGGATTCTCGTTCTTCGCCAGACCCCATTCGCGGTTGATGATGAGCTGGATCGCCAGCGCGCGGCGCACCGATTCGTCGGTCGGTGTGGTGATCGCTTCGTCGTAGGCGTTGGTGTGCAGTGAGTTGCAGTTGTCGTAGATTGCAATCAGCGCCTGCAGCGTGGTGCGGATATCGTTGAAGTCGATTTCCTGGGCGTGCAGCGAGCGGCCCGAAGTCTGGATGTGATACTTGAGCTTCTGGCTGCGGTCGTTGGCGCCGTACTTGTCCTTCATGGTCACGGCCCAGATGCGGCGCGCCACGCGGCCCAGCACCGTGTATTCCGGGTCCATGCCGTTGGAGAAGAAGAAGGACAGGTTGGGCGCGAAATCGTCGATGTGCATGCCGCGCGCCAGATACGCTTCCACGAAGGTGAAGCCGTTCGACAGCGTGAAGGCCAGCTGGGAAATCGGGTTCGCGCCCGCTTCGGCGATGTGGTAGCCGGAGATCGACACCGAGTAGAAATTGCGCACCTGGTTGTGGACGAAGTATTCCTGGATATCGCCCATCACCTTCAGCGAGAACTCGGTGGAGAAGATGCAGGTGTTCTGGCCCTGGTCTTCCTTCAGGATGTCGGCCTGCACCGTGCCGCGCACGTTTTGCAGCACCCAGGCCTTGATCTTGGCCGCTTCGTCCTCGGTCGGCTGGCGCTTGTTCTCTTCCACGAACTTTTCGACCTGCTGGTCGATGGCGGTGTTCATGAACATGGCGAGGATGGTCGGCGCCGGACCGTTGATGGTCATCGATACCGAGGTGCTTGGGCTGCACAGATTGAAGCCGTCGTACAGCACCTTCATATCGTCCAGCGTGGCGATGGACACGCCCGAGTTGCCGACCTTGCCGTAGATGTCGGGACGCAGGGCCGGATCGGCGCCGTACAGCGTTACCGAGTCGAAGGCGGTGGACAGGCGTTTCGCATCCAGCCCTTCTGACACCAGCTTGAAGCGGCGGTTGGTGCGGAAAGCATCGCCTTCGCCGGCGAACATGCGGGTCGGGTCTTCACCCTCGCGCTTGAAGGCGAACACGCCGGCGGTGAAGGGGAAGGAGCCTGGCACATTCTCCAGCATCAGCCAGCGCAGCAGCTCGCCGTGGTCGGCGTACTTGGGCAGCGACACCTTGCGGATCTTGGTGCCGGACAGGGTGTGCTGAATCAGGCCGGTGCGGATTTCCTTGTCGCGGATTTTCACCACATACTCGTCGCCCGAGTAAGCGGCTTGCATGTCCGGCCACATGGCCAGCAGCTTCTTGGAGGCCGCATCCATCGCGTGGTCGCGCTCCAGGATGACGCCATCGAAATCGGCCACGGTCTTGCCCGCGTCTTCCAGCATGCGCTTGGCTTCCTGCAGCTGCTGGCGTTCGCGCGCCAGCTTGAGCTGCTTCTGCGTGTTCTTGTGATAGCCGCGCACGGTGTCGGCGATTTCGGCCAGATAGCGGGCGCGGGCCGGCGGCACGATCACGTTCTTGCCGCTGCTGAAGCGCACATTCTCCACCGGCAGGATGCCGGCCTTGGTGGACAGGCCGAATTGCGCCAGTTTGGGCAGCAAGCCTTGATACAGCGCAGTCACGCCATCGTCGTTGAAGCGCGAAGCCTGGGTGCCGAACACCGGCATTTCTTCCGGACGCTTGCTCCACAGTTCGCGGTTGCGCTGATATTGCTTGGCCACGTCGCGCAGCGCATCCTGTGCGCCCTTGCGGTCGAATTTGTTGATGGCGATGAAGTCGGCGAAATCGAGCATGTCGATTTTTTCCAGCTGCGATGCGGCGCCGAATTCCGGCGTCATCACATACATGCTGACATCCACATGCGGCACGATGGCGGCGTCGCCCTGGCCGATGCCCGAGGTTTCCACGATCACCAGATCGAAGCCCGTCACCTTGCAGGCGGCGATCACGTCCGGCAGCGCCTGCGAAATCTCGGAGCCCGCTTCACGCGTGGCCAGCGAGCGCATGAAGACGCGCGCCTGGCCGGCCCACGGGTTGATCGCGTTCATGCGGATACGGTCGCCCAGCAGCGCACCGCCCGATTTGCGGCGCGAAGGGTCGATGGAAATGATGGCGATATTCAGCGCATCGCCCTGGTCCAGGCGAATGCGGCGGATCAGTTCATCGGTCAGCGAGGATTTACCCGCGCCGCCGGTGCCGGTAATGCCCAGGGCCGGAATCTTCAGGCCTTCGGCGGCTTTATGCAGCTCGGCGCGCAGCGGGGCGGAAGCCTTGTCGTTTTCCAGCGCGGTAATCAGCTGGGCCAGGGGACGGTGGCGCGCCGTGATGTCGCCCTCCTGCAGCGGCGCCAGCGACGTCGGGGAATAGGCCGACAGGTCGATATCGCATTGCTGCACCATCCATTGGATCATGCCGGCGAGGCCCATGCGCTGGCCGTCCTCCGGGCTGAAGATGCGCGTCACGCCATACGCATGCAGGTCGGCGATTTCGGAGGGCACGATCACGCCGCCGCCGCCGCCGAACACCTTGATATGCGCGCCGCCGCGCTGGCGCAGCAGGTCGATCATGTATTTGAAGTATTCGACGTGGCCGCCCTGGTAGCTGGAAATGGCGATGCCCTGCACATCTTCCGCCAGCGCGGCCGTCACCACATCGTCCACCGAGCGGTTATGGCCCAGGTGGACCACTTCCACGCCATTCGATTGCAGAATGCGGCGCATGATGTTGATCGAGGCGTCATGACCGTCGAACAGCGAGGCGGCGGTGACGAAACGAACCTTGTTGACGGGCTTCGCCTGCTCAGGTTCGGCGGCGAGATTCTTGGCGGTGGTGAGATCGTTCATGGATGTCCTTGAAATTCTTGTCACGCGATCGGGATCAGATCTAAATTATATGACGTTAACGTAAACGTCAAGTAAGTCAGCCCCCGCCCGGCGTACCGGAGCGGGGGGAGGGCGCGCTGCCTCAGGCCGCGCGCTGGTGGCCGTCGCGGAAGCCGGCTTGCAAGCGGGCTTTCTCTTCACGGAAGGCGTCGACGGCTTTTTCCTTCACATGGCCGAAGCCGCGGATTTTCTCCGGCAGGGCGGCCAGGGCCACGGCCTGCTCGTGGTTGCCGGCGCCCAGGCGCGACAGCAGATCGGCGACCAGCTCGCGGTATTCCACGATCAGGGCGCGTTCCATCTTGCGTTCTTCAGTGTAGCCGAAGATATCCAGGGCGCCGCCGCGCAGGCCTTTGAACTTGGCCAGCAGCTGGAAGGTTTTCCACATCCACGAACCGTATTCGGCTTTCACCAGATGGCCTTGCGCATCCTTCTTGGCGAAGATCGGCGGCGCCAGGTTGAACTTGAGCGAGAAGTCGCCCTCGAACTGCTGCTTGAGCTGCTCGACGAAACGGCCATCGGTGTACAGGCGCGCCACTTCGTATTCGTCCTTGTAGGACATCAGCTTGAACAGGTTCTTGGCGACGGCGGTGGACAGCTTGTTGCCCAGGCCCAGGGCGGTTTCCTTGCCGCGCACCTGTTCCACCAGCTCCGCATATTTGGCGGCGTAGGCGGCGTCCTGGTAGGCGGTCAGGAAGTCGATGCGCTTCTTGATCACAGCGTCCAGGCTTTGCGGCATCTGCACCACGATGGCCTGGGTCGGCGTTGCCACTTTCTCCACGCGTTTCAAATCGACGGCGGCGCGGCGGCCCCACAGGAAGCTGCGCTTGTTCGATTCCACCGCCACGCCATTCATTTCGATGGCGCGCAGCAGCGAGGCCTCGCTCAGCGGGATGCGGCCGCGCTGCCAGGCGTAGCCCAGCATGAACAGGTTGGCGGCGATCGAGTCGCCCATCAGCGCAGTCGCCAATTTGGTGGCGTCGATGAAGTCCACGCTGCCAGGGTTGCTGGCCGCGCCCACCGATTCGCTGATCAGGGCACGCACTTCTTCCACCGGATATTGCCAGTCGGCGTTCTGGGCGAAGGTGCCGGGCGGCTGCTCGTGCAGATTGACCACGGCCAGGGTGCGGCCCGGACGCATTTTCGACACCGCGTCGGCGGCGCCGGCGGTCAGCATATCGCAGCCCAGAATCAGGTCGGCCTCGCCGGTGGCGATGCGCTGGGCGCGCAGATGGGCCGGCGAGGTGGCGATCTTCACATGCGACGTCACCGAGCCGTTTTTCTGCGACATGCCGGTCATGTCCAGCACGGAGGCGCCCTTGCCTTCGAGGTGGGCGGCCATGCCCATCAGGGCGCCGACGGTGATCACGCCGGTGCCGCCGATGCCGTTGATCAGGATGTTGTAAGGCTGTTCGCAGGCCGGCAGCACGGGCTGCGGCAAGACGCCCCAGCCGTCGTCGCTGTTCTTGTCCTTGCTCACGCCGGTCTTCGATTTCTTCAGCGCGCCGCCTTCCACCGTCACAAAGCTGGGGCAGAAGCCTTTGACGCAGGAGTAGTCCTTATTGCAGGAGGACTGGTCGATGGTGCGCTTGCGGCCGAATTCCGTTTCCTTCGGCAGGATGGACACGCAGTTGGACTGGATGCCGCAATCGCCGCAGCCTTCGCACACGGCTTCGTTGATGACCATGCGCTTGTCCGGATCGGGGAACTCGTTTTTCTTGCGGCGGCGGCGCTTTTCGGCGGCGCAGGTCTGGTCGTAGATCAGCACCGAGCAGCCGCCGATCTCGCGCAACTCGCGCTGCACCGCGTCCATATCCTTGCGGTCGTGCAGGGTCACAATTTCCGGCAGGGCGGAGCGGTCTTCATAGCGCGACAGGTCTTCTGTCACCAGGGCGATGCGCTTCACGCCTTCGGCCGCCATCTGCTGCGCGATCATCGGCACGGAAACGGTGCCGTCCACCGGCTGGCCGCCGGTCATCGCCACGGCGTCGTTGTACAGAATCTTGTAGGTGATGTTCACTTTCGCCGCCACGGCGGCGCGGATGGCCAGATAGCCGGAGTGGAAGTAAGTGCCGTCGCCCAGGTTCTGGAACACATGCGGCACCTTGGAGAAGGCCGCCTGGCCGATCCATGGCGCGCCTTCGCCGCCCATATGGGTGGTCAGCTTGTTCATCTCCGGATAGATCGAGGTCGCCATCACGTGGCAGCCGATGCCGGCCAGCGCGAAGCTGCCTTCCGGGACCTTGGTCGAGGTATTGTGCGGACAGCCGGAGCAGTAGAAGGCCGGACGGAAAGGCGTGCCGATGGCTTTCTGCAGCACCGCATCCTTGGCGTCGAGGAAGGTCAGGCGGGCCTTGATCTGGTCCTGGATATTGGTGTCGGCGATATAGCGCTTGACGCGGCTGGCGATCACGCGCGCCACCTGCGACACGGAGAAGTCGGCCTTCGACGTCAGCAGCCATTCGCCGCGCGGCGCCACCCACTCGCCTTTTTCATCGAACTTGCCGATCACGCGTGGACGCACATCGTCGCGCCAGTTGTACAGCTGCTCCTTGAGCTGGTATTCGACGATCTGGCGCTTCTCTTCCACCACCAGGATCTCGTCCAGGCCTTGCGCGAATTCGCGCACGCTGTCCGGCTCCAGCGGCCAGGGCATGGCGACCTTGAACAGGCGCAGGCCGACTTTCGCCGCCATCTCTTCGTCGATGCCCAGTTCTTCCAGCGCTTCCAGCACATCGAGGTAGGACTTGCCGGAGGCGATGATGCCCAGTTTGGCGTCCTTGCTGTCGATGGTGGTGTGATTCAGCTTGTTCTCACGGGCGTAAGCCAGGGCCGCGTAGATTTTGTAGTCCTGCATCAGGGCTTCCTGATTGCGCGCCTGCTGGCCCAGCGGAATGCTGGACAGGCGGGCATTCAGGCCGCCTTCGGGCATCTGGAAGTCCTTGGGGATCTTCACTTGCACGCGGAAGGGATCGGCATCCACCGAGGCGCTCGACTCCACGGTATCGGCCAGCGCCTTGAACGCCACCGCGCAGCCGGAGAAGCGCGACATGGCCCAGCCATGCACGCCCAGGTCCAGGTATTCCTGCACATTGCAGGGATACAGCAGGGGGATCATGCAGGCCGAGAAGATATGGTCGGACTGGTGGGGCAGGGTGGAGGAGTAGGCGCCGTGATCGTCGCCCGCCACCAGCAGGATGCCGCCGTTCTTGGACGTGCCGGCATGGTTCATATGTTTGAAGACGTCGCCGCAGCGGTCCACGCCCGGGCCTTTGCCGTACCACATGGCGAATACGCCATCGTATTTGGCAGGGCCGATCAGGTCCACCTGCTGCGTACCCCAGACCGCCGTCGCGGCCAGATCCTCGTTCACGCCCGGCACGAACTGCACATGGCTCGCTTCCAGATGCTTTTTCGTCTTCCAGAGAGTTTCATCGAGGCCGCCCAGCGGCGAGCCGCGGTAGCCCGAGATGAAACCGGCGGTATTCAGGCCGGCCGCCGCATCGCGCAGGCGCTGCATCATCGGCAGGCGCACCAGGGCCTGGATGCCGGAGAGGAAGATCTTGCCGGAGGTGGAAATGTATTTGTCGTCGAGGGTGACGGGGTTCAGTACAGGCGAGTTGCTGCCTGGCGCCGTGATATCAGGCATGGTGGCTGTCTCCAAAATTTGTGGTCCGGTGTGTGCCTGGCGGGGTCGGCGCCGGATAAGCGCGTCCTCTCCTAGTCACGATGGCTGCAGCGTGGGCAGCCTTACTTTTTTCAGTGTACGGCCAAGTTTACGTATACGGAAATATGGAATTCGGATGGGGGTATAAGAAAAATTGATGGCCCATTGCAAAGTCGGCACAGTGATATATATTAGATATACAAGCTGCGAAAGGACGGTGGACAATGCCCAAAACGGAATTGCAGCAAGCGGGTTTTCTGCTGCGCTTGCGAAAGCAGGACACGCCGACTGGCGTGAGCCAGGCGACGCTGGAAAAGCTGATGACGGCCACAGGGCTGAGCAAAACAGAGGTGGCGCACCTGGCGCTGAAGCAGATGGCGGAACGTTATCTGCCCTTTTATGCGCAGGACGAGGGTGCGCTAAGCAGCGCACAAATCGATGCGATTCGCCGGGAGAGTCCGGCCACAGGGACGCCCGAGGAGAGTTTCACGGAGCGGATTTTTTAATCCATGGCGGCGCGGCCCAAACGGCAATACCATCCGCTGCCTGCGCCTGGGGATATCGTTTGGTGCGCCTTTCCCCAGGTATTGGGCGAACCCGGCCCAAAGCGGCGGCCAGCCTTGGTGGCAAGGGTGTCGCCGGGTACGCATGAAGTCTCGGTTGTGTACGGCACGAGCCAGAAGACCGACCGGCTTTATCCGACGGAAATCGTATTGGACCCAGCGGATTCCGGCTTTTCCTGCAGCGGCCTGTCTTATCGGACCAAGTTCGATGTTGCGGTTCAGCTTGCGCTCCCTTTTGATAGCGACTGGTTTGCGCCCGCTCCAGGCCCACAGGCCAATCGCCCGCAGCCCAAGATGGGTGTCCTGCATCCCAGCTATATGCCTGCGGTTGCGGCCGCGCTAAAGAACAAAAAGCCTTAGCTCCGCAGCAATGCCAGGTTGGCGGCGCAGGAGGGTATAAGAAATAGTGATAGCTAGACCACGCCTGGCGCTTGCTAAATTATTATATTATTTCCCATATGCAACCTTATAAGTTTTATGGCACGTTTTCTCTTCATCCACCAGAATTTTCCCGGCCAGTTCCGCCACTTGGCGCCGGCCTTGGCGGCCGAGGGCCACGAGGTCGTCGCCCTCGGTATGCGCGCCCAGAGCGAGGCCTTGCCGGGTGTGCGCTATGTCTGCCATCGTTTGGCGCAGGGCACCGACGCCGCGGTCCAGGCACCGCAGTTGCGCGATTTGTACGGCAAGCTGCTGCGCGGCGAATCGGCGGCGGACTCGCTGCAGCGGCTTAAAGAGCAGGGCTTTACGCCGGATGTGATCTTCGTCCATCCCGGCTGGGGCGAGGGCTTGTTCGCCCAGGACGTGTTCCCGCGCGCGCGCCTGCTGGTGTATGCCGAATACTATTACGGCGCCGAGGGTGGCGATTCGCACTTCGACCCGGAGTTCAGCGCCGCGCCCACCCTGGAGAGCCGCCAGCGCCTGCGGCTGCGCAATACCCATCTTTTGCATGCGATGGCCAGCGCCGACGCCGGCCTGTCGCCGACCCGCTTCCAGCGCGACCGCCACCCTGACTGGTTCCGCCAGCGCATCTCGGTCATCCACGACGGCATCGACAGCCAGCGCTTCCGGCCCGATGCCCAGGCCCGCGTCACGCTGTCCAAGGCGGGCCTGGTGTTAAGGCCGAGCGACGAGGTGGTGACTTTCGTGGCGCGCCATCTGGAGCCTTACCGCGGCTATCACACCTTCATGCGTGCCTTGCCGGAGCTGCAGCGCTTGCGGCCGAACGCTCGCATCGTGATCGTGGGCGGCGATGGCGTCAGCTATGGCGCGGCGCCACCCAAGGGGCAGAGCTGGAAAGCCATCTTCCGCGATGAGGTGGCGGCGCGGCTCGATATGAGTCGCATCCATTTCGTCGGCAAAGTGCCGCATGCCTTGCTCACCCAGCTGATGCAGGTGTCGGCGGTGTACAGCTATCTGACCTATCCCTTCGTGCTGTCCTGGTCCTTGATGGAGGCGATGAGCGTGGGCTGTCTGATCGTTGCCTCGCGCACGGCGCCGGTGGAGGAGGTGATCGAACATGGCGTGAACGGTTTGCTGACCGACTTCTTCGATCCGCAGGCGCTGGCCACGACTGTTGCCGACGCCTTGCAGCGGCGTGACTCCCTCGGCCATCTGCGCGAAGCGGCGCGCAACACCATCTTGCAGGGCTACGATTTGCAGCGCCATTGCTTGCCCGCCCAGATGCGTTTCGCCCTGGGCTAGCCGGCGCGCCGTTTCAGGTGAGCAGGCGGGCGCCGGGCCAGGCGCCGCTCAGACAGAGTTCCTGCGCCACTTGCAGCGCCAGCTGGCTGATGGCGTTGGCTGCATTCGTCAGCGGTATCGTGCGCGAGGCGCACAGCACCGCGGTGCGCGAGATGGCCGGATTGTGGATGGCGTGGACGCGCATGCTGCTGCGCTCGATCTCGGCCAGCACCGGCGCCACCGGCAAAATAGTGGCCCCCATGCCGGCCAGGATGGCCGATTTCAGGATGGCGATGGAATTGATTTCGATGACGTCGCCGGTGTGCAGGCCGGCGGCGCGCGCCACCGCCTCGATGCGCGGCCGCACGCCATGCTGCAGGCCGGGCAGGATCAGCTTCGTGCCCAGCGCCTGCGCCAAGGTCACGCTGGCGCCCAGCTTGAAGTCCTCGCCGTCGGCGCGGCAGATATAGGCCAGTTCCTCTTCCGCCAATGGCGTGGTGGCGAAGGGCGTGAGCTGGCCATCGTCGAACAGCACGGCCAGATTGACGCGGCCGGATTTGAGCTGCTCGGCCAGATTGCCGGTCAATTCCTCCGTCAGCTGCAGGGTGACGTCGGGGTAGTCGCGCTGGGCCGCCGTCAGCAGGGGCAGGGCGAGCGCGCCCGAGACGCTGTGCGGCAGGCCGAGCGTGACGCTGCCCGAGGGACGGGCCGAATGCGTAACCGCTTGTTTCGCATCCGCCACCTGTTTCAAGATTGCCTGGGCGTGGTCGTAAAACACTTTGCCGGCGTCGGTGCTGAGCACGCCCTGCGCCGAGCGGTGCAGCAGCTGCACCCCCAACTCCTCTTCCAGATGGCGCAGTTGCTGGGTCAGCGCCGGTTGGGCCACATGCAGCACCAGGGCCGCGCGCGACAGGGAACCATGATCGACAATTGCAACAAAGTAACGGAGCTGGCGGATTTCCATGTAACTTGATGTAGCGGATAAGGTAAAGATTGATCCTTGAAGGAAACTCTTTGTTATACTCATTCTAACGCTTTCCGCTCTCCCACCTTGCAGGATCTGTATGTTCAAGAAAGTTGATTCGTCCCAGCTCAAGGTCGGCATGTATATTCAGGATCTCAGCTGCGACTGGATGACCCACCCCTTCGTGCGCAACCGCTTCCTGATCAGCAGCGAAGAAGAGATCCGCAAGATTCTCAAGGCGGGCATCCACGACGTCATCATCGACGCCTCCAAGGGGCTGGACGTGGAAGAGGCGCCCACCGTGGCCGAGGCGCAGGCGGCGACCGAGCGCGAAATCACGCAGCTGGCGGCCAAGCCGGCCAAGGTGGTCAAGGTTGGTCTGGGCGAGGAGTTGCAGCGCGCGGCGCAGATCCGCCACCAGGCGTCGAACCTGGTGCGCAATGTGATGGCCGATGTCCGCCTGGGCAAGGCGGTGGAGGTGGACCAGGTGCAGCCGGTGGTGCAGAACATCACCGAATCGATTCTGCGCAATCCGGGCGCCCTGCTTGGCCTGCTGCGCATCAAGACCAAGGACGATTACACCTTCCTGCATTCGGTCAGTGTGTGCGCGCTGCTGGTGGCCTTCTGCAATTCGCGCGGCATGGACGAGGAAACCACGCGCGAGGCGGGCCTGGGCGGCCTGTTGCACGATGCAGGCAAGGCCATGGTGCCGGACGCCATCCTGAACAAGCCGGGCCGCCTGACCGAAGAGGAATTCGACATCATCCGCAAGCATCCGCAGGACGGCTACGACATCCTGCGCAAATCGCCCGGCATCGGCCCGATCCCGCTCGATATCACCCTGCACCATCACGAGCGGCGCGACGGCACCGGCTATCCTTCGCAGCAGGCGGGCGACGGCATCAGCGAGCTGGCGCAGATGGCGGCCATCGTCGATGTGTACGACGCCATCACGGCCGACCGCTGCTATCACAAGGGCATGCCGGCCGCCGCCGCGCTGCGCAAGATCTACGAGTGGAGCAAGTTCCATTTCAACCCGCAGTACGTGCAGGAATTCATGCGCTGCGTCGGCATCTACCCGGTGGGTACCCTGGTGCTGCTGGAGTCGGGCCGCCTGGGCGTGGTGGTGGAGCCGCACGAAACCAATCTGCTGGCGCCCAAAGTGAATGTGTTCTTCAACACCAAGTCGAATATCTACATCAAGCCGGAAACCGTGGACCTGTCGCGCGGCCTGGGCTTCGGCGGCGGCGACAAGATCGTCGGCCACGAACTGCCGGCCAAATGGAATGTGGATCCGATGCGTTTCCTGACCTTGGCCGAGGCCTGATCAGCGCCTAGAAGAATTCGGCGGTATCGTTGGATTCGATGGCATGCAGCAGGCCGCCGCTCACCAGCTCATCGTAGTGGCAGGACATATTGCGGCCGTGGCTCTTGGCGTAGTACAGCGCCTGGTCGGCGCGGCCCAGCACCACCACCGGCGCCTCGTAGCTGCTGATGCTGACAAAGCCCACGCTGACCGTGACCTTGCCCACCTGCGGGAAATCGTGCTGCTCCACGTTCATGCGGAAGCGGTCGATGATGCGGCGCGCATTGCCCAGCGTGGTGGAGCGCAACAGCACCACAAACTCTTCGCCGCCGAAGCGGAACACGCGGTCCTGGGCGCGGAAGGATGATTGCAGCAGGTTGGCGATCAGGATCAGCACCTCGTCGCCATACAGGTGGCCGAAGCGGTCGTTGACATGCTTGAAGTGGTCGACGTCGACCACCGCCAGCCATTGCCGTTCTTCCTCGCAGTGCTGGCGCCGCTCCGGCTCACCCGGCGGCAGGGTCAGACCATCCGGCTCCGCGTTCGAGGCTTGCAGCATCTTGGCCAGCTGGTCGTCGAAGGTTTTGCGGTTGAGCAGGCCGGTGAGGGAGTCGCGCTCGCTGTAGTCGAGCAGGTTCTGGAAATTCCGGTACACGCTGACGATGCCGCCGATGATGTGGATGGTTTCGCTGGTGTAGGGGGTGGGGTGGACGATTTCCAGGCAGGTGCTGGCCTTGTCGCCCAGCCAGATCGGCAGCCATAGGGTATGGCGGCCTTCGGCGTCGGCCATGTCCGCATTCAGCTCGTGGCGCGCAATGCAGCGCGCCAGGGCCGGGTAGTTGCTGAGCGGCTCGCCGGGACTGGCCGGATCGGGCGACTCCTCCATGCGCGCCGGACGGCCGGTCTCGATGCTGGCGCGCGCCCGGACGAAAGTCTGGCCACGCACCTGGGCCAGTGTCAGTACCCGGGTTTGCGAGGCGCGCGCGAGCTCCTGTACCGCCGAGATCACGGAGATGTCGAGCATCGTGTGATCGCGGTGGCCGGTCATGTCCACCATGTGTTTCAGTAGGGAATCCATGCTCGTTCTCTGAAAATAATCAGGTACCGTCGCGGCAAGTGGCCTATTGTTTTTTTGTTAATTAAGGCACACAGTGACGCAAAGCACGAGGCCTTTCCGAAGGACAGCTGATCAGGATAATAGCTTTTTGCATAATAGGCAATTAAGCTGTGAAAAAATTACGAAATATTTTTCGTTTCCATGGACGCCGGCGAGGGCGCTTATACCCCATTTCCGCCCGTCTTTCTAGGAAAACTCCTATTGGGACCGGTTTTAATGAGCCTCCTGGAAATTGTTGTTGCAGTTTGACACAAACGGCGCGCAGCGCAAGGTGTTTGTTGCAGCGAAAGAATAGTACCTTGCAGAAAGCTTGCGTCTCATCAATCCTCGCAAAACCGCCGCTCCTATAGTTGAGTGCAATGGTGCTGCAATGCAATAGCGCCAGAGTTCATTCAACATATTTTTATGGGAGTCAATCATGGATACCTTGAAACAAGCACTGAGTCGTTTTGTGCGCGATGAGGAGGGCGCCACGGCCATCGAATACGGCCTGATCGCGGCGCTGATGGCGGCGGCCATCGTGGCGGCGCTCGCGCTGTTCACGCCGGCCCTGCTGGCCCGCTTCACCAATATCGCTGCTCTGCTCACCCCGTAACGCCGTTGCGGCGAGCGCATTGGCTGCCGGCCGCGCGCCGGCAGCCTTTTGGAGCCGGCCATGCTGAACGTGCTCGAAATTCTCCTGCTTTGCCTGCTGCTGCAGGCAGCCATCACCGACCTGGCCTGGCGCCGCATTCCCAATCTGCTGGTGCTGGGCGGTCTGCTGCTGGCGTTTGCGCTGCGCTGGAAGCTGAACCTGCCGCTGTTGCCGGCGCTGGCCGGCATGGCGGCCGGCGGCCTGCTGTTTCTTCCGCTGTACCTGCGTGGCGCCATGGCGGCCGGCGACGTCAAGCTGCTGATCATGGTGGGCGCCTTCACCGGCCCGCTGGGCGCGCTGCAGGTCGCCTGGCTGGCCTTCCTGATCGGCGGCGTGCTGGCGCTGCTGGCGCTGTTGACGCGGCCGCCGCGCCGCCGCCTGCCGTATGGCGTGGCGGTGGCGCTGGGTGCGCTGCTGCTTGTGGCGTGGGCGCATCGGCCGCTGCCGGCCACGCTGCAACCTTTTGCCGTCGATCAATATCCACTAGGAAACACGTCGCTAGAATCGGTTGCTCATACAGGAGGATCAGCATGATGGAAAGCGAAACCCTGGCCGCCGTTTTCGGCGGCGCCAATGACGAGGCGGCGCCGCTGCTGCCGCCGCAAGCGAAGACGGTGCGCGACACCGGGCTGGAACAGCCGATGCTGGTCGAGCTGTTGGGCAAGACCCTGTTCATCGCCGGCCGCAGCCCGCTGCCCGCGCTGGCCACCCGCCTGCGCCTGTCGTTGAATGTGCTGCGCGAGCTGCTCGACTTCCTGGTGGCCGAGCAGCTGGCCGAAGTGGCCTGGCGCGGCGACTCCGACATCGACGTGCAGTACCAGTTGACCGGCGCCGGCCGCCAGCGCGCCGCCGCCTGGCTGGAGCGCTGCCGCTATGCCGGCCCGGCCCCGGTTACGCTGGAAGCCTACTGCGCCGTGCTGCAGCGCCAGGCCGGCCTGCTGGCCGCCATCACCGCCGACGATATGGCTGAAGTGTTTGCCGGCGACTGCCTGCCGGCCAGCGTGCATGCGCTGGCCGGCGCGGCCCTGCATTCGGGCCGTTCGATCTTCCTGTATGGCCCGCCGGGCAGCGGCAAGAGCACGCTGGCGCGCAAACTGGGCGGCCTGCTGCAGGGTGTGGTGGCGGTGCCCTATGCGCTGGCGCTGGGCCAGGAAATCGTGCAGATCTACGATCCGCTGCTGCACCTGCCGCCGGCCGGTGCGGCGGGCCGCCAGCCGCTGGAGCGGCGTCATGGCGACAGCCGCTGGGTGCTGTGCCGGCGGCCCGTGGTGCAGGCCGGCGCGGAGCTGGCAGCCGATATGCTCGACCTGCGCTACGACGCCTACAGCGGCTGCTATCAGGCGCCGCCCCACCTCAAGGCCAACAACGGCCTGTTCATCATCGACGATCTGGGACGCCAGCGCGTGCGCCCGGCCGATCTGCTGAACCGCTTCGCCCAGCCGCTCGATGCGCGCCGCGACCAGCTCACGCTGCAGGGCGGTCATCAATTCAGCCTGCCGTTCGACGCGGTGCTGGTGTTTGCCACCAGCCTGGCGCCGCACGCCCTGCTCGACAGTGCCGCGCTGCGCCGCGTCGCCTACAAGATCGCCGTCGGCGCCATCGGCGAGGAAGCCTACCGCAACCTGTTCCGCCAGCACTGCCGCGCCGCCAATATCGCAGTGGACGAGGCCATGCTCGGTTATCTGATCGTCGAGCTGCATGGCGCCAGCGGCGAGCCTTTGCTGGCCTGCTATCCGCGCGAAGTGGTGAGCCGGCTGGTGGACTTTGCCGGCTTCACGGGCGCCGCGCCGCGCCTGACGCGCGCCGCCCTGGAGCAGGCCTGGAGCAGCATGTTCGCCGCCGTGGACGAGGACAGCGCCGCCGCGGCCTTGTCCAGTGGCCCGGCACTGCATAACTGCGAGGCGGCCGACGCCAGCCTCTACGAAAGCATCAAATGAAAAACCGGCGCGCATACCTGATGATGGCGGTGGCCGTGGCGCTGGGCTTGTGCGCGGTGGTGCTGGCCTCGCGCTGGCTGCTGCACAAGAACAGCGGCGCGGCGGCGCGCATCGTGGTGGCTGGCATCGATGTCAACCTGGGCCAGCGCCTGGCGCCGGACATGCTCAAGCTGGCCGACTGGCCGGCGGCCAGCCTGCCGCAGGGCGCCCTGCGCGACCCCTTGCAGCTGAATGGGCGCGTGCTCAAGTCGAGCGTGCTGCGCGGCGAGCCGCTGACGGCGGCCAAGCTGGCGCCGGCCGGCACCCTGGGCGGCCTGTCGGCCCTGATCGCCGAAGGCAAGCGCGCCATCACGGTGCGCGTCAACGATGTGGTGGGCGTGGCGGGCTTCGCCCTGCCCGGCAACTTCGTCGACATCCTGGTCAATATGCAGGCCGAGAGCGGCGTGCACGGCGCGCAGGAGGCGGCCATCTCCAAGATCGTGCTGGAGCGCATCCTGGTGCTGGCCGTGGCGCAGGAGGTCAGCCGCGACGATACCAAACCGAGCGTGGTCAATGCCGTGACGCTGGAAGTGACGCCGGTGCAGGCCGAAAAATTGGACCTGGCGCGCAGCGTGGGCAGTTTGTCCCTGGTGCTGCGCAACCAGGTGGACCCGCATCCCGGCGTGACCGATGGCGCCACCAAGCTCTCCCTGCTGGGTGGACAGGGGGCCGGCGCCGCGCTGCCGCCGGCCGTCGCCATCCCCGCAGCCATGGCGCCCGAGGCAGCACCGGCCGCGCTTTCGCGGCGCGCGCGCAGCAGCCACCCCGCCGCCGTGGCGGAAAAAGCCTGCAGCGGTGTGCTCGACGGCTTGCGCAGCCGCCGGGAGTGCCTGTGAGGAGCCGCCATGACGCCCCGCTTCTTCCACCTCTGTCAGCAGCGCCGCCTGCCGCTGGCCGGCCTGCTGGCGCTCGCCTTATGCTGCGCTGCTGCGCCGCTGCGGAAAGTCCTTGCCGCGCCTGCATCCGGAGCACCGGCTTTGGCGTCCCAGGGCAGCGCCGCCCCTGCCGCAGCCAAGCCGGCGCCGCGCGCGGTGCCTAATGCCGCCTTGCATTGCGGCGGCCAGGCAGCCGCGCCGGGCAGGCTGGCGCTGCAGATCGGGAAATCCACCTTGCTGCGCCTGCCGGAAGCGGTGAGCAACCGCAGTGTGGGCAATCCCGCCGTCCTGCAAGCCATGCTGGTTGCGCCCGACACCCTGTACGTGCTGGGCACGGACGTGGGCAGCACCAATATGATCGTGCAGGGCCGCAGCGGCGTTTGCAGCGTGATTGAAGTGACGGTGGGCGTGGACACGGCCGGCCTGCAGGCGGCGCTGGCCGAACTGTTGCCGGCGGAGCGCAATATCCGCGTCAGCGCCGCCGCCGATGCGCTGGTGCTGAGCGGCGAAGTGGAGGATGCGCCGACCTTGGCGCATGTGCTGGAACTGGCGCAAGCCTATGTGCGGCGTCCGGCGCAGGCGCTGTCCAGCGCCGCTGCCGAGGATGCGGCGGGCGAGCCGCCGGCCAAGTCTTCCGCGCCGGCCGCGGCCAGTGCGCAGGAGAGTGGGGCTGCGCAAGGCCGCATCGTGAATATGCTGTCGGTCACGGCGCCGCAGCAGGTGATGCTGGAAGTGAAGGTGGCGGAGGTGTCCAAGACCCTGCTCGATAAACTGGAAGGCAGCGCCCTGCTGCACCGTGGCGTGGGTAGCTGGACGGCCAGCGTGCTGTCCAACTTCCTGAGCGGCACCACGGGCGGCGGTCTGATGCTGGGCAAGCCCGATGGCAGCCGCCTGCGCGTGGACGGCGAGCGCCACGACGCCCTGGTGCGCATCCTGGCCGAGCCGACGGTGATGGCGATCAGCGGCCAGGAAGGCAGTTTTCTCGCGGGCGGCAAGGTGCTGATCCCGGTCGGCCAGGACAATAACCGCGTCACCCTGCAGGAAAAGGAATTCGGCGTCGGCCTGCGCTTCACGCCCACCGTGCTCTCGGGCGGGCGCATCCATCTGAAAGTGGCGCCTGAAGTGTCGGAGCTGTCGCGCGAAGGCGTGGGCATCAGCGCGGCCGGCCTGGGCGGCAGCTCGGTCCTGCCCCTGATCACCACGCGCCGCGCCGCCACCACCCTGCAGCTGTTCGATGGACAGAGCTTCGCTATCGGCGGCTTGATCCGCCATACCCAGTCCGGCAATCTGCAGGCGATGCCGGTGCTGGGCGAGGTGCCGGTGTTGGGTGCGCTGTTTCGCAGCACCGACTTCCAGCAGGACCGCACCGAGCTGCTGTTCGTCGTCACCGCCCATCTGGTCAAGCCGCTGCCGCCCGGCTATGGCTTGCCGACCGATGGCCCGCCCGCGCCCAGCCGTTCCAGCCTGATGCTGAACGGCCGCCTGGAAGGCAGCGCGCCACCGGCCGACTCGTCCAACGCTTTGCCCGCGCCGCGTGACAGCGGCTTTCAACTGAAATAGGAGCCGCCCATGAAACAGGCACTGACCCTGCTGCTGGCCTGCATCGGCGCGTTGCTTTCGGCCTGCGCCGGCATCGATGCCGCCAGCAGCACGCCGCAATGGGATGCGCGCTTTGGCGATGCCGTGCGCGCCGCCATGGCGCGCCAGCGCATCCACCCCGGCGGTGTCAATCCGGAGCAGGCGCGCGGCATCGACGGCGCGGCGGCGCTGCAGGCGCAGGAGCAGTACCGCAAGTCCTTCAGTACGCCGGCGCCGCAGCCGGGCGCCTTCGCCATCGGCGTCAGTGGTGGAAAATGAAAGCCCATTCCTCCGAGCGCCGCCAGCGCGGCGCGATCGCACTGATGTTTGGCCTGCTGGTCGTGCTGCTGCTTGGCCTGCTGGGCATGGTGATCGACCTCGGCCAGCTGTACAGCCGCGAACAGGAGATGCGCACCCTGGCCGACAGTGCGGCCCTGGCGGCGGCGCGCGAACTGAATGGCACGGCGGCTGGCGTCAACAGTGCCTTGTCGCATGCGGCGCAGACTGCCGTCGCCAGCCATTACCGCTATTCGCAGCCGGTCGGCTGGTCCAGCGCGGCCCTGAGCTTTGCCGACGATCCCGGCGGTCCCTGGTATAGCGCGGCCGATAGCGTTGCCAGCCCTGCCGGACGAATCTTCGCCCGCGTCGATACGCGCCAGCTGGCGGAGGAGCATGGCACGGTCGCCACCGCCTTCCTGTTCCTGCTGGCGCCGGCCCAGGCCAGCAGGCAGGTGGCCGCCGTGGCGGTGGCCGGGCGCTCCGGCCTGGGCATCGCGCCGCTGGCGGTATGCGCCATGGACCCGGCGCCCAGCAAGACGCGCAATATCGCCGGGCCGGTCGATGAGCTGGTGCAGTATGGCTTCCGGCGCGGCATCAGCTACAACCTGTTGAATCTGAACCCGGCGCTGGGCGCCGGCAGCGGCGAATACTTCCTGGTCGATCCCGTCAGCGCGGCCGGCACGCTGGGCACGCTGGCCAATACCGAAGACAGCGTGCTGGCGCCCTTCATGTGCGCCGGCCGCCTGCACCTGCGCCGCATCGGCAGCCAGCCATTGACGGTGCGCCGCAAAACGCCGTTCACCCTGGCGCCGCAGCTCAATTCCCGCTTCAACAGCTATGGAACGGCGGGCGATCCCCTGTCCTGCACGCCGCTGGCGGCGCCGCCGGACAGCAATGTCGCGTCCTTTGCGGCCGGTAGCTGGATGGGCGTGGCGCCCAGCGCGCCCCATGCCCAGTCCACCGCCGCCGGCACGCCCGGCAAGCCGCTGAGCACCGTGGCCGATCCCCTGCCGGAACCGGTGGTGAACGCCGCCGCTTACGGGCCGTTGTGGGCCTATGGCCCGGCCGTGGTTTCGCCCTCCGGCGCGGCTTATCCGCGCGCCTATTGGCCGCAGCTGTATCCCGCTTCGCCAGGCGCACCGACGGCGCCATCCTATCCCGCCCTGTCCGCGCCTTATGCGGCCATGGTGACGGCGCCGGTGGGCAATGTCGGCGTGGCGCGCCGGCGCCTGCTGCAAATTCCGCTGCTGGCCTGCCCGGTGCCGGCCGGCCAGCTGCAGCAGGCCAGTGTGCTGGCGATCGGCACCTTCTTCATGGTGGCGCCGGCCAGCGGCGCGGCCATCAGCGCCGAATTCGCGGGCCTGGCCAATGAGCAGAGCCTGGGCACGCCGGTGGAGCTGCTGCGATGAACGCGCCGCGACGCAAGCAGCGCGGTGTGATCGCCATCGAGCTGGCTGTGGTGCTGGACATGGCGGTGCTGCTGCTGGCGGTGTTGCTGATGGGCGGGCGCATGATGTGGCACTACACGGTGCTGCAAAGGGCGGCCTTCGACGCCGCCCGCTATATGGCGACCATGCCGCGTCCCGAACTGACCAATCCTATGCTGGCGCCGGTGCTGGCGGCGCGCGCCGGCCAGCTGGTGCAGGACGCGGTCAGCGCAGCCGCACTCGATACCCGTCCGGGAACAGGGCAGATTTCGGTGCGCTGCGACGATCTGCCCTGCGGCGGCACGCTGCCGCAGCGGATCGGCGTCACGGTGCAGATCCAGCTGAGCGACCCGCTGTTCAATCTCCTGGGGGCGGGCAGCGTCACCCTGTCCGGCTCTTCGGTGCAGCCCTATGTCAACTAAGCCGCCAGCCTTGCGCCTCCAGCATGGCGCCACCACGGTCGAGGTGGCGCTGGCCAGCCTGGTCTTTTTTCTCTTCCTGCTCGGCTGGATGGAGCTGGCGCGCTATATGTATCTGCTGAACCTGAGCCAGGAGGTGGCGCGGCGCGCGGCGCGCGCCGCGGCCATGGCGGACTTTTCCGACAGCGCCGCCATGGCCCAGCTGCGCCAGCAAGCCATGTTCGGCGCCGCCACGCTGGACGGTACGATCAATGGCGGCAATCTCGCCATCGATTACCTGCGGCTCGATGCGGCGGGCGCGCTGCTGCCGGCGTCGCCCATGCCGGCCAGCCCCGCCGGCAATGCCTTCAACTGCCTGCGCGATCCGCAGGGCGCCTCCTGCATCCGCTTCGTGCGGGTGCGCTGGTGCGGCCATGGCGGCGATTGCCCGTCCTTGCCCTTTGCCGCCACGGTGCCGCTACCCATGCAGCTTGTCTTGCCGCGTTCCACCGTGGTGGTGCGCGCCGAGACGCTGGGTTTTACGCCGGGCACACCGCTTTCTCCCTGAAACGCCGCAAGCCATGCGAAAGGAATAGTCATGAAGGCACTGATGATCAGTAACGATAGGCAGCTGCATGCGGAGATCGGCGCCCAGGGTTCGGCGCGCATGCCGCCAGTGCTGCTGGCAGCCACACGCGCCGGCCTGCGCGACGCGGTGGAACGCATCATGTCCGATGCGCCGGAGCTGGTGATCTTCGATGCCAGCGATGTCGAGCCGGGCGAAGCGGACATGGTGGAACGGCTGGCGCGCCTGTATCCGCAGGCCCGCTTCATCCTGCTGGCGCGCGAACCGCAACAGGACCTGCTGATCCGCGCCATGCGCGCCGGCATGCGCGAAGTGCTGCCGCTGCCGCTGGTGCACCGCGCCTTCCACGAAGCCATCGACCGCATCGAGATCGAAACCGGCGTCACGCGCATGCGCGATGGCAAGGCACTGGCCTTCATCTCCTGCAAGGGCGGCAGCGGCGCCACCTTCCTCTCCACCAATTTCGGCTATGCGCTGGCGGCCCTGGCCGACAAGAAGGTATTGCTGATCGATCTGCATGGCCAATTTGGCGATGCCACGCTGTATGTGTCGGACCAGAAGCCCAGCATGACCTTGTCCGATATCTGCGCCCAGATCGGCCGCATGGATGGCGCCTTCCTGGAATCGAGCCTGGTGCATATCTCGCCCGGCTTCGGCGTGCTGGCGGCCGCCGACGATCCGGGGCAGACCGTGGCGATGAAGCCCGAGCATATGGACACCATCCTGCGCGTGGCGCGCCAGCACTACGATTACATCGTGCTCGACGTGGGACGCCAGATCGATGCCCTGTCGCTGCGCGCCCTCGATTGCGCCGACGCCATCTACCCGGTGCTGCAGCTGGCCCTGCCCGATATCCGCGACGGCCGCCGCCTGCTCGACATCTTCCGCTCGCTCGGCTATCCGACCGAGCGCACCCGCCTGATCGTCAACCGCTACGAGAAGGGTGGCAAGCTGCGCCTGGCCGACCTGGAGCAGGCGCTCGGCGCCGATGTGCTGCACACGGTGCCCAACGATTATCTGTGCGCCACGGATTCGGTGAACCAGGGCGTGCCGGTGCTGCAGCTTTCGCGCAGCAGTCCGGTGGCGCGCAGCCTGGCCGAGCTGGTGGCGCTGGTGACGGAACGCCGCGTGCTGGAAAACAAGGGACTGTTCAACCGTCTGTTCGGCCGCAGCGAAGCCGAGCAGTGAGCCAATGCCGTCCGAGGAGAACATCATGAGCCTGCGCGAACGCCTTGCGCTTGCCGACGACGTCCGCGCCGCCTGCGCCACGCCGGCCGGCATGGCCAGCGCCGCCTACCGCGAATTGAAGAAGTCCATGCACCAGGCCATCCTGGACCGCATCGACCTGGAGCGCCTGAAGCGGCTGACGCCGGAACAGTTCAAGCACGAGCTGGCGCTGCTGGTCCAGCGCATCATCGAGGAAGAGCGCATCGTGCTGAACCAGTCGGAGCGCCACAGCCTGGTGCTCGACATCCAGCACGAGATGCTGGGCTTCGGCCCGCTGGAACCGCTGCTGGCCGATCCCGGCGTGTCGGATATTCTGGTCAACACCCACGCCAGGGTGTATGTGGAACGTGCCGGCCGGCTGGAGCTGACCGCCGTCAGCTTCCACGACGATGCCCACCTGATGAAGATCATCGAAAAGATCGTTTCGCGCGTGGGCCGGCGCGTGGACGAATCCAGCCCCATGGTCGATGCGCGCCTGCCGGACGGCTCGCGCGTGAATGCCATCATCCCGCCGCTGGCGGTGGACGGCCCCATTCTGTCGATCCGCCGCTTTGCCGCCAACCCGCTCAGCATCGAGCAGATGCTCAGCTACAAAAGCCTGACCCCACCCATGATCGAGGTGCTGCGCGCCCTGGGCCGCGCCAAGATCAATATCCTGATCTCGGGCGGCACCGGCAGCGGCAAGACCACCTTGCTGAATGTGCTGTCCGGCTTCATTCCGCCGGCTGAGCGCATCGTCACCATCGAGGACGCGGCCGAGCTGCAGATGCGCCAGCCGCACGTGGTGCGCCTGGAAACGCGGCCGCCGAATATCGAAGGGCGCGGCGAGGTGACCCAGCGTTCGCTGGTGCGCAATGCGCTGCGCATGCGGCCCGACCGCATCATCCTGGGCGAGGTGCGCGGTGCCGAAGCCATGGACATGCTGCAGGCGATGAATACCGGCCACGAAGGCTCGCTCGCCACCATCCACGCCAACTCGCCGCGCGACGCCCTGGCGCGGCTGGAAAATATGGTGGGCATGGCCGGCGCCAACCTGACGCCACGCGCCACGCGCCAGCAGATCTGTTCGGCCGTGACGGTGGTGCTGCAGGTATCGCGCCTGACGGATGGCACGCGCAAGCTGGTCAGCCTGCAGGAGATCACCGGCATGGAAGGCGATATGCTGGCCATGCACGAGATCTTCCGCTACGAGCAGACCGGGGTCGATGAAAGTGGCCGCGTCTGCGGCCACTTCTGCGCCACCGGACTGCGGCCGCGCTTCGCCGACCGCCTGCGCACCTTCGGCGCGCCGGTGCCGGACAGCGCCTTCGATCCCGACCGCGTGTTCGAGTGAGGGGAATGGCATGGACATGCTGTTTACCGCTTTTGCCGTGCTGTTGTTCGCGGCCGTGATCTTCATGATCGAAGGCGTCTGGCTCTGGTGGTCGGGCACGCATGGCGGCGGCGCGCGCCGCATTGCGCGCCGCCTGCGGTCGATGTCGGCGCGCAGCGAAGGACTGGGCGCGGGCGGCATCCTGAAGCAGCGGCGCTACAGTGAATTGCCATGGCTGGAGCGTTGGCTGCGGCGCCTGCCCGGCATCGCCACACTGGACCGCCTGCTGTTGCAGGCCGGCTTGCCGTGGACCGTTGGCCGTCTGCTGGGTGGGGCGCTGACAGCCGAGGCGGCGTCCCTGGTCCTGCCGCTCTGGCTCGACCTGCCCGCATTGCCTTCCCTGCTGCTGCCGCTTCTGGCGGCCGCCGCGCCGTTCTTCGTGCTGCTGCGCGCGCGCGGCAAGCGCCTGAAGAAAGTGGAAGAGCAATTGCCGGAAGCCGCCGACTTCCTCGCGCGCGCCTTGCGCGCCGGCCACTCCTTTGCCAATGTGCTGCAGATGGCCGGCAACGAACTGCCCGAGCCGCTGGCGGGCGAATTCAAGCTCACCTACGAGGAAATCCACTACGGCGTGTCGATGAACGAGGCGCTGCACAATCTGGCGCAGCGCGTGCCGCTCACCGATCTGCGCTATCTGGTGATTGCAGTGTTGATTCAGCGCGAATCGGGCGGCAACCTGGCCGAGCTGCTGGGTAATGTCAGCCGACTGACGCGCGCCCGCCTCAAGCTGCTGGGCCAGGTGCGCGTGCAGGCGGCCGAGGGCAAGATGTCGGCCTGGGTGCTGTCGCTGCTGCCGCTGGCGGTGATGCTGGTGCTGTCGCTGGTGAACCCGGCCTATGTGCGGGTGCTGTGGACCGACCCGGTCGGCGTGCAATTGCTGTGGTTCGCCGCCGGCATCATGCTGGTGGGCGTGGTCTGGATGCGGCAAATGATCAGGATACGCATATGAGTACCGAACAGTGGCTGTTTCTGGGCCTGGTCTTTCTCGTGGTGGCCGGACTGGCCGCCCTTGCCATGTTCCTGTTCGGCGCCGGCGCGCTGCGCCAGCGCATCGGCGCGCGGGAAGAGACGCCCGGTGGCAAGGACGAGGAAGGCCGCTGGATCGAACGCGTGGCGCGCGTGGTCCAGCCCTTTACCCGCCTGTCGCTGCCGGAAGAGGGGTGGGAACGTTCCGAGCTGCGCACCCGCTTCATGAACGCGGGCTGGCGCAACGCTTCCGTGCCGACCCTGTACTTCGCCGCCAAGACCGTGCTGTCCCTGGGCTTGCCGGCCGTGAGCGGGGCACTGGCTGCGGGGCTGGCGTCACGGATGCCGGGCCAGGGCTTCATGTTCCTGCTGTTCGGCGCGGCGACGCTGGGCTACTACCTGCCGAACGGCGTGCTGGCCAATATCGCGCGCCGCCGCCAGCGCGACATTTTCGAGAACCTGCCCGATGCGCTGGACCTGCTCACGGTCTGCGTCGAGGCGGGGCTGAGCATGGAGCGCGCACTGGCCAAGGTGGCGGCCGAGGTGCATATCAAAAGCGTGGTGCTGGCGCAGGAGCTGCAGCTGGTGCTGATGGAAATGCGCGCCGGTTTCAGCAAGGAGAAAGCCCTGCGCAACCTGGCCTTGCGCAGCGGCGTGGAGGACGTCGATACCCTGGTGGCGATGCTGGTACAGGCCGAACGCTTCGGCACCAGCATGGGCGACTCCCTGCGCGTGCATGCCGAGAACCTGCGCCTGAAACGCAGCCAGGCGGCCGAGGAGGCGGCCTCCAAGGTGGCGGTAAAGCTGCTGTTTCCGCTGATTTTCTGCATCTTCCCCGCCTTGATGGTTGTCCTGATGGGACCGGCCGGCATTCAGATGAGCAGGATTTTCCTGGACCAGCCGCATTGAATTTTTCGGGAGCGCGCGATGAACACCTGCACACTGTATTGCACCGCGATTGCCGCCACGGCCATGCTGCTGGCTTGCAGTTCCACACCGCCGCCGCTGGTGGAGGCGGCGCCACCGGCCGGCATCGGCGCCGACGGTTATTACACCCTGGGCCGCAGCGAGCATGAGGCCCACCATGCGGCGCAGGCGCGGCGCGCCTACCGTCTCGCCTTGCAGCTCGACGCGCACCATGCCCATGCGCGCAATGGCCTGGCGGTGCTGCTGGCCGAGCAGGGCGACTACGACGGCGCGATAGCGCTGTGGCGTGCCTTGCTGGAGGACGAGCCGCAGCTGCCGGTGCAGGACAGCGCCTTGCTGCTGGCGAATCTGTCCTATGCCTACTATCTGAAGAACGATCTCGAAGGGGCCCTGCAACTGCTGGAGAAAGTCTGCGCGCTGCAGCCGGCCAATGCGCAGAACTGGGAGAAGCTGGCGGCGCTGCTGGAGCAGAACGGCCAGAGCGCGCGTGCCCTGCAGATGATGCGCCAGGCGCGCATGCTGCGCCAGCACGATATCGGCCAGGACTATGCGCTGGCGCGCGGCAGCGTTCCCGCCACGGCCTTGCCTGCGGCGGCGGCCAGCCTCGCCAGCGCCTGGCCGGAGCTGGCGGAAAAGACCGAGCTGCATGCGCTTGGCCCGGCCCTGGTGGAAGTGCGCCGCGCGCCGCTGCGGCCCGCGCAGGCCGCGCCGTTGCCTGCAACGGCAACCGCACCAGCTGCCGATGAAAATGCTTGGGCGGGTGCGCAAGAGCAGCCCGCCACCGTACTGCTCCTCGAAATCAGCAACGGCAATGGCGTGCAAGGCATGGCGGCGGCTATGGCGCGCCGTCTGCGCGGCAATGGCCTGGAGGTGGTGCGCCTGTCGAATGTGCGGCCCTTCGCCGTGCGCCAGACGTATATCGAGTATGGCGAGGGCTTGCGCGAGGCCGCCGGGATGCTGTCTCAGCGTGTGGGCCGAGGTGAACTGCCGCAAGCGCAGCAGGCCGCGCCGGCCATGCTTAAGCGCGTGAATATGCGCCTGGTGCTGGGCCGCGATCTACCAGCGGCAGCGGAAATAAAAAAGCCGTCCGGACCAGCCGGACGGCAAGCACCATAGGCATGGAGAGAAAGTTTTACTGCCAGGCCACGCTGCCCAGCCCACGTGAGCTGGACTGGCGGCTGGTGGGACGGCCATACACGGTGGCCGATCCCATTCCGCTCAGGCGCAGATTGGCCGAATTCTTGGCATAGACGGTGGCGCCACCGAGGCCGCTCATATCCACGTCCACGCTGTCGGCGCGCAGCTGCTGCGCATCGAGGCTGCCGATGCCGCCCAGTTTGGCGCGCAATTTCTTGCTTTGCCCGGCGATGACGATCTGGCCCGCGCCGCGCAGATTCAGATCGACGTTTTCGGTGTCGCCCGCATTCACCGTCATGCTGCCCACGCCGCTGAGGCGCGCGTCATAGTTCTTGAAGTGCGAGGTCATGGTGACGGCGCCCGCGCCTTCCAGCGAGAGGCGCATTTCCTCGCCGTCGAAGCCGGTGACGATGGCGGAACCGACGCCCGAGGACACCAGCTCGCGCAGATTCGGCAGCGTCAGCTCGGCGCGCAGATTGGGGCTGGAGAGGTGCATGCCGCGCAGTTCGGTGCCGATGCGCAGGGTCTGTCCGTTTTGCGTGATGGTGATCTTTTGCAGATAGCGCTTGTCGCCGGACACCACCAGCGAGGCCGCCGGTCCCTGTTTCAGATGCAGATCGATCACCCCATCCAGCACCACCTTGACGACGCGCGCATCGACCTGGCGCGACTCGCTTGCCGTTTCGGCCGCCATCGCCATGGTGCTGGCGTTGGCATACAGGGTCACAGCCATCATCGTTGCGTTGATAAACTTGTTCATCGAGTGCTCCGTCGTCAGGGGATGCGGTTGGGGGTACATCATCAGAGGGCGGCTTTTTCGGCGGCGCTCAGGCGTTTGGCGGTGATGGTCACCACTTGCATATCGCTGGCGGCGACCTTGGCCACCACGGGCGCCTTGGCCTTGACGCTTGCCGGTACGGCCGCCGTTGCCATGGCGCTGGCGCCGCCCAGTACTGCTGCCACGATGAAGATGGCTTCCATGTGTTTGGCGATGTTCATTTGTGCTCTCCTTGTCAGTTCGCTGCGTGTTTCGTGTTCCGATGAGTGAACTATAGAGAAGCGTCCTGTCCAACTCTATGGACTTGCGACGAACTGCATTTTTGGCGACTTGAAATGCGTTTAAGCGAACTTGAGCCAGATTCGGCGCAAGTTCGAGGATGAAACTCGGATGGGAAGGAAAAGCGGAGGGGAGGGTGGGGCGTGCAGAGGGAAAAACGCAGGAAAATCAGGCCTCTTCTTCCTCCGTCTTGGCCTGGCGCATCCAGGTCACGAGGGGCAGCGAATCTTTCAGGCCGGCCGCGATCTGCGGCAGCAGCAGTTCGGGCTTGTTCAGCTCCACCTTCACTTCGGTCCAGATGAAGAAGCTTTTCAGCTTGATGAACTCGATGTGTTCGTGGTCGGCGTCGAAACCCTTGGGTGGGCGCTGCAGCTTGCCTTCGTTCTGGATGGTGCCGTAGCGCGCCTTGAGTGCCTTGTTATTCAAAACCTTGCGGAAGCCGGCCGCGTCTTCCACCATATGCTTGCGCAACGCGCGCAGGCGGTGCGGCGGCGGGATGTATTCGCCGGCGCCGAAATGCAGCATGCCTTCCTTGTTGAGCTGGAAGTAATAGGTCGGGCCGCCCGCCATGGTGGGGCGGCGCATATCGTTGACCGCCAGCGCGGCCGAGAAATTGGTCTTGTACGGGCTCTTATCGTGGGCGAAGCGCACGTCGCGGTTGATGCGGAACATGGCTTTTTTCGGATTGCAGAATTTGACGGCCGGATCGAACTTCCCTACTTCCGTGATTACCTGGGTGACCAGCTCCAGAAATTCCTCGCGCAGGATGTCGTAGCGCGGTTTGTTCATGATGAACCAGGGACGATTATTGTTTTCGCTGAGTTCTTGCAGATAGCGGGTCAGGTCGCGCAGATGCATAGGTTTCCGTTTACTTGGTTTTGGTGACAGGGCGTTTGCCCACGGTGAGTTCGAGTTCGGTTTCGCGGCTCTTGCGCAGCACGCGCATCCTGGACTGGCCGCCCGGCTGCAGCTGGGCGATCAGGTTGAGCATTTCATTGGTGTCCTTGACCGGCTTGCCGTCCACCGACAGCAGGATGTCGCCGGGGCGCATGCCGGCGCGGTCGGCCGGGCCGTTGCGCACCACGCCGGCGATGATGGCGCCGCTGTCGCGCTGCAGGCCGAAGCTTTGCGCCAGCTCGGGCGTGATCTCCTGCGATTCGACGCCGATCCAGCCGCGCACCACGTGGCCGCTGCGGATGATGGATTCCAGCACCGACTTGGCGGTGGTGACGGGAATGGCAAAGCCGATGCCCACCGAGCCGCCGCTCTGCGAGTAGATGGCCGAATTGATGCCGAGCAGATTGCCGTTGGTGTCGATCAGGGCACCACCCGAATTGCCGAAGTTGATGGCGGCGTCGGTCTGGATGAAATTTTCGAAGTGGTTGATGTGCAGGTTGTTGCGGCCCAGCGCGGAGATGATGCCCATGGTGACGGTCTGGCCCACGCCGAAGGGGTTGCCGATGGCCAGCACTACGTCGCCGACGCGGGCCTGCTCGTCGTGGCCGAGGACGATGGCGGGCAGTTTGTCCAGATTGATCTTGATGACGGCCAGGTCGGTTTCCGGGTCGGTGCCGACGATGCTGGCGGCGGCCTTGCGCCCGTCGGCCAGCACCACCTCGATTTCGTCGGCGGCGTCGACCACATGGTTATTGGTCAGGATATAGCCTTCCTGGCTGACGATCACGCCCGAACCGAGGCTGTTCTGTTCCTCTTCCTCACCCTCGCGTTCGCGCTCGCCGAAAAAGCGCTTGAAGAAGGGATCGCGGCTCAGCGGATGCTGGCGCTTCGGCGTCTTCGAGGTGAGGATGTTGACCACGGCCGGCATGGCGCGTCCGGCCGCGGCGCGGTAGGAGCCGGCCTGGGGCGCGCCGCCGGTCGATTCCAGCAGCACGGCGGGGCGGGTGGTGGTACCCAGCTGTTGCGCACGCTCGGGAGCGCGCGCCTCGCGCGCCGGGCGCAGGGCGGAATAGACAAAGTACAGTGCCAGGACAATGGTCACCGTTTGCGCAAACAATAACCAGAGTCTTCGCATGGTGTTTCTATTATATTAAGACAGGCCGCGCGCGCGGCCTGTCTGCTCCCTGGCCGGGGAGGGGGCTTAGCGCTTCAAGGCATCGCGGATTTCGCGCAGCAGCACGATATCTTCCGCCGGCGGCGCCGGTTCGGCGGCCGCCGCCGGTTCTTCCTTGCGGCGCGCGATATTCACCAGGCGCACCATCTGGAAGATCACGAAAGCCAATATGATGAAGTTTAACAGGATGGTCAGGAAGTTGCCGTAGGCGATGACCGCGCCCAGCTTTTTCGCCTCGGCCAGGCTCAGATTGGCCGCCTGGCCATTGAGCGGCAGGTAGTAGTTGGCAAAATCGAGGCCGCCCAGCAATTTGCCGATGGGCGGCATGATGATGTCCTGCACCAGCGAGTCGACGATCTTGCCGAAGGCGGCACCGATGATCACACCGACCGCCAGGTCGATCACATTGCCCTTCATGGCAAAGTCTTTAAATTCCTGCAACATGGCCATATGGCACCTCCATGAGTTTTAATGTTTCGCCGATCATACAGTTTTTTCCGTTTTTGTCGCAAATCTGTTGCATGCTGGGAAATTTCGCCAAATGCGGGCACAATCCCGGATTGCAAACGTTTTTTCTTTAAATCGCTTTGAGCTTACCTTATAATTTAAGGTTGCTAGAAGCTCTATTAACGCTTAGAACTCGTTTCAAAATGGCCATGGAGTTGTGCAGCTTCCTGCTGGGCAGGACTTGTATTGCCCCATCGCCATTTTGGTACGATTTCTTAAATAAATAAGATTCGCATTTTGACTGATTGGGGTTTGTATGAGTAACGAAAAGCAGGTCGATTCCAGCCGACGCGGCTTGCTCGTCGCCACGTGCGCGGCGGGTGGGGTGGTCGGTTTGGGTACTACGGGAGCCTTGGTAAGTACATTCCAGCCATCGGAGCGGGCGAAAGCCGCCGGTGCCCCGGTTGAGGTGGATATCTCCTCGCTGCAACCAGGTGAGATGAAAACCGTGGAATGGCGCGGCAAGCCGGTCTGGATTCTGAAGCGCACCCCGGAAATGGTGGCGTCGCTGAAACAAACCCACGACCAGCTGGCGGACGCCGACTCCAAACGCAACCCTGCCGAATTCACGCCTGAGTACTGCATGAACGAGCACCGCTCGATCAAGCCGGAAATCCTGGTGGCTGTCGGAATCTGTACCCACCTGGGCTGCTCACCATCGACCAAATTCGCCTCGGGCCCACAGCCCTCCCTGCCGGACGACTGGCACGGCGGCTTCCTCTGCCCCTGCCACGGTTCGACCTTCGACATGGCCGGCCGCGTATTCAAGAACAAGCCGGCGCCGGACAATCTGCCCGTGCCGCGCCATATGTACCTGAGCGACAACAAGATCCTGATCGGTAAAGACGAGAAAGGCGAGGCATAACCATGGCGGCTTTCAAGGAAACCAAATTCCCGGCCGACGCACCGGTGGCGCAGAAGGCGGTGGGCTGGATCGACGACCGCTTCCCGCTGACCAAGCTGTGGAACGATCAGTGGGGCAAATACTATGCCCCGAAAAACTTCAACTTCTGGTACATCTTCGGTTCCCTGGCCATGTTCGTGCTGGTGCTGCAGATCGTCACCGGCATCTTCCTGACCATGCACTACAAGCCGGACGCCAACCTGGCCTTCGGTTCGGTCGAATACATCATGCGTGAAGTACCTTGGGGCTGGCTGGTGCGCTATATGCACTCGACCGGCGCCTCGTCCTTCTTCATCATCGTCTACCTGCACATGACCCGTGGTCTGATGTATGGTTCCTACCGCAAACCGCGCGAACTGATCTGGCTGTTCGGTTTCGCCATCTTCCTGTGCCTGATGGCCGAAGCCTTCTTCGGTTACCTGCTGCCATGGGGCCAGATGTCGTACTGGGGCGCCCAGGTGATCGTCAACCTGTTCGGCGCGATTCCGCTGATCGGCCCTGACCTGTCGCTGTGGATCCGCGGCGACTATGTGGTGTCCGACGCCACCCTGAACCGCTTCTTCGCCTTCCACGTGATCGCCATTCCGCTGGTGCTGCTGGGTCTGGTGGCTGCCCACTTGATCGCGCTGCACGAAGTCGGTTCGAGCAATCCGGACGGCATTGAAGTCAAAGAAAACCTGGGCGCCGACGGCCATCCAGTGGATTCGATTCCTTCCCACCCTTACTACACCGTGCACGATCTGTTCGGCGTGTCGATCTTCCTGCTGATCTTCAGCGCCGTCGTGTTCTTCGCGCCGGAAATGGGTGGCTATTTCCTGGAATACAACAACTTCCTGCCGGGCGATTCGCTGAAGACCCCGCTGCACATCGCGCCAACCTGGTACTTCACGCCGTTCTACTCGGTGCTGCGCGCCACCACGGCCGACTTCATGTGGGTGCTGATGGCCGGTACCGCCGCTTACGTGGCCTTCCTGTGGCTGAAATCGCGCCTGGCCTTCCAGGTGAAAGCGGCCATCGCCGTGATCGCCCTGGTGGCCATCGTCGGTATGCTGCCGAGCGTGCTGGATGCGAAATTCTGGGGCGTGGTGTTCTTCGGCGGTTCCGTGGTGATCCTGGCCTTCCTGCCATGGCTGGACCACTCGCCGGTGAAATCGATCCGTTATCGTCCTGACTGGCACAAGTATGTGTACGCGCTGCTGGCGATCGCCTTCGTGACCCTGGGCTACCTGGGTACCCAGCCGCCAAGCGTGGTGGGCACCATTATTTCGCAAGTATGCACCCTGTACTACTTCGGCTTCTTCCTGCTGATGCCATGGTGGAGCGCCGCGGGTACGTTCAAGAAAGTGCCGGATCGCGTGACTTTCCATCCGCACTAATCGACGACCCGAACGCTAAGCAAAAGGATTGATACATGAATTTTCCTAAGAAACTGCTCGCCATCCTGGCCCTGCTGCCAGGCCTGGCCTTCGCAAGTGAAGGTGGCCACCCGCTGGACAAGGCGCCGGACCGTTCGCACAATATGGCGGCACTGCAGAATGGCGCCAAGCTGTTCGTCAACTACTGCCTGAATTGCCACAACGCCTCGTCCATGCGCTACAATCGCCTGCGTGACCTGGGCTTGAGCGAAGACCAGATCAAGGCCAACCTGTTGTTCACCGGTGAAAAAGTGGGCGAGATGATGACCACTGCCATGCAGGCCAAGGATGCCAAGGCCTGGTTTGGCGTGGTGCCGCCTGATCTGTCGGTGATCGCACGCGCGAAAGCCTCGCCTGCCGGCACCGGCGGCGACTACCTGTATACTTACCTGCGTACCTTCTATAAAGACGACGCGCGTCCGACCGGATATAACAATATGGTCGTGCCGAACGTCGCCATGCCGCATGTGCTGTGGCAGATGCAGGGCGTGCAGGAAGCCGTGTTTGCCGAAGAGAAAGATCCGCACGATCCCGCCAAGACCGTGCACAAGTTCACCGGCTTCAAACAAGTGGCGCCGGGCACCCTGAGCAAGATCGATTTCGACACCCAGGTGGCGGATTTGGTCGGCTATATGGAATGGATGGCGGAACCCGCGCAACAGACTCGCAAGAAGCTGGGCGTCTGGGTACTGATCTTCCTGACCGGCTTTGCACTGCTGGCATGGCGCCTGAACGCGTCGTACTGGAAAGAAGTTAAATAAGAGAGCGCGCCGGCTCGTCCGGCGCGTGTTTCACGCGGCCTGCCAATCAAGCAGGCCCGATCTGGGGTGATCCGCTCGGCGGTATCGCCCCCTTTGTTTCTAAGGAACTACAAACATGATGGTTCTCTACTCGGGTACTACTTGTCCATTCTCCCAACGTTGCCGTCTGGTCCTGTTCGAAAAAGGCATGGACTTTGAGGTGCGCGATGTTGACCTGTTCAACAAGCCGGAAGATATTTCGACCATGAATCCCTACGGCCAGGTGCCGATCCTGGTCGAACGCGAATTGATTCTGTACGAATCGAATATCATCAACGAATACATCGACGAGCGCTTCCCGCATCCGCAGCTGATGCCGGCCGATCCGCTGATGCGCGCGCGCGCCCGTCTGATGCTGTTCAACTTCGAAAAAGAGCTGTTCGTCCACGTGCACACGCTGGAAAGCGAGCGCGCCAAGGCCAACGACAAGAGCCACGACAAGGCGCGCGCGGAAATCCGCGACCGTCTGACCACGCTGGCTCCGCTGTTCCTGAAGAACAAATACATGCTGGGCGACGAGTTCTCCATGCTGGACGTGGCCGTGGCCCCGCTGCTGTGGCGCCTCGACCATTACGGCATCGAGCTGTCGAAAACGGCCGCCCCGCTGATGAAATATGCCGAGCGCATCTTCTCGCGCCCGGCCTATATCGAAGCGCTGACCCCATCCGAGAAGGTGATGCGCCGCTAAGCGCGGCACACGTCTGTCACTGACTTTCCGGCGCGTGCGGCCCCAGGCCGGCGCGCCGTGTTTTATCTGGTTTTCAATATGTCTGAAATCTCAACCAAGCCCTATATGCTGCGCGCCATTTACGAATGGTGCACCGACTGCGGCTACACCCCCTATCTGGCGGTGAAAGTCGATGCCGCCACCCGCGTGCCGATGGAGTACGTGAAGAAGGGCGAGATCGTGCTCAACATCAGCTACGGCGCCACTTCCGCGCTGAAGATGGACAATGATGCGATCTACTTCCACGCCCGTTTCGGTGGCGTGTCGCGCGAGATTTACATCCCGGTCAACAATGTGATGGCGATTTACGCCAACGAAAACGGCCAAGGCATGGCCTTCGAACCGCTGCTGGGCATGGCCTCGGCGGCGGCGGAGGAAGCGCCTGAACCCGAGGCGCCAGCGGCCCCCGCGCCGGTGCTGTCGGCTGTTCCCGCCAGCGCCCCGGCCCCGGCCAGCGAGGACGAGGACAAGGGCCCGGACGACGGCGGCGAGCCGCCCAAAAAAGGCAGCCGCCCCACCCTCACGCGTATCAAATAGCGTATAATCGCCCCCGTAAAAGTTACGCCGGCTTAGCTCATTTGGTAGAGCAGTTGATTTGTAATCATCAGGTGGCCAGTTCGAAACCGGCAGCCGGCACCAAAACAAAAACGCCTTATGCGGTAGCGCATAAGGCGTTTTTTCTTTGCTGGATTAGCTTGTTTGCACTTGCTGGCTGGGGCCGAGAGCAGGCCGTGATACAAGGCAAGCGGATCAACAGAGAAATCTTTGCGGCCTAAATGATGCTTGATTGCGACCTCCCATAAACTGACTGGGCTAAAAAATAGTTCGTTGGATGGATCCGCAATCAGTGCATGCATGGATGGGGGAAGGCGGGCAGTTTCTCCGACTGCCCATAGCAGCACATGCGTATCAAGAAGCAGCTTCATGCTTTATCTTCAAACATGCGTTCAATTTCTTCACGACCCATTTGATCGAAATCATCCGGCACTTTGATTTTTCCTGCCAGGAATCCCAGACGGTTGGCTGCGTAGGGGCGCTTAGCATCGATAGCGATAACTTTTACCAGCGGCTGTCCCGCTTTGGAAATAATGAAGGGCTCGCCGTTGGCTGCTTGCTCCACCAGTTGCTCGAGAGTTGCTCCCGCTTCGTGGATGTCGACAGTAAGCATGGCTTCACTCCTTTCGATTTTCAGTTTAGCGCGCCTGCGGCAGCTTGTTAGTTGCATCGGAAGCTGACGGATTTGGCGACAGGCTTGGCGTGAGACATGCGCCAGCGAGCCGTGCATTGGGATGTACCTTTGAGATCGAAGCGTAAATAGCGCGCCGTCCGCTCGTAGAGACAGTCGGCGGCATATATGACTTCTGGCGAATCGGAGGCCGTTATCCAAGTTTGATATAGCTGCTGGCCAACTCGGGTTTCCCGATCCGGAGGACCGCTGGGAAGGGCTTCTTCATCCAATACATCGCCTTTCAAATAAACCATCACCCTGACAGATTCCAAGTGCTGTTTATGCTCCCCCCATTCCCGAGGAGCATATGGTGGGCAGGAGATGGCCGCTGCCATGGTGTGCTGTATCCAGCAAAGGCAGATTGCGCTCAAAAGAGTTCGCTTCATAGCACCACCGAATAGCTTTCCGCTCTGCGCACAGCGTTGATAGTTTTGGACAATCCAAAGCGGATCGTGCGTTTCGCCGGCTTTACGGTCGTCCACTGATCGAACACCTCGATACCATTGGCGACGGCACGCAAAAAGATCGCCGCGTGATTGCCCGTGCTGTAGTTGGGATAGCGTCCATTGAAGAACGTGGCGATTGCCGTTCCGGAAGGGATGGTTTTCCCGGCTGCTATCAAACTCCAAATACTGTCCCCCTCCTTCCAAAGCGAAGAGGCAGGAGCGCCCGTCAATTTCTTAACGAGCGAAACGCATTGCCCATTTCCGACGACTTCCTTTTGCGAGGTGAACTTGCCCGTTGCGGTGTAAGCCATGGCTTTCTCCTAGTTAAGAAAGTTCATCCTAGTTCTGTCTTAGAAATATGCGTTGATTCTGCGCAGGAGTGATCGACACCAACTTCGCCCATTTATACACCTGCCGATGCATTCCGCAGCCGTTTGAATTCCCCTTCGATATTGCAACTAATTCCAAAAACCTTGATTTTCATCAAGTGAGAATGATTCTCATTTGTAATAGCATGTTGGTCTTTCTTTGTAAGCGACAAGCAGAGCTTGGCGCCACATCGATCTTCTACAACAACAAAGGGATTACCCGCCATGCTATCTTCCGCCCGTTTTTGCACGCCGCTTAAAGCCACGCTCGCCATCCTCGCCGCAGTTTCCAGTTTTAGCGCCAACGCCGTCGAATATCCGATCGGCGCGCCGCAGCAGCGCTTTGGCATGGAAATCTCCGCCGTGTATTTGCAGCCGGTCGTGATGGAGCCGGACGGCATGATGCGCAAGGCGGAGGAGTCGGACATCCATATCGAGGCTGATGTGCGCGCGCTGAGCGGCAATCCAAACGGCTTCGAGGAGGGCGCCTGGATTCCCTATCTGCTGGTGAAGTACGAGGTGAGCAAGGCGGGCAGCAACGACAAGATCAGCGGCGACTTCATGCCGATGGTGGCCAATGACGGCGCCCACTATGGCGACAACGTCAAGTTGTTCGGCCCGGGTAAATACCACGTCAAATACACCATTCTGCCGCCGAGCGAAAACAAGCATGCGCATTTCGGCCGCCACACCGACCGCCTGACCGGCGTGCGTCCATGGTTCAAACCCTTCGTGGTGGAGTACGACTTCACCTATGCCGGTATCGGCAAGAAGGGAGGATATTGAGCGATGCGCCGCACCTTCCCCTTGTCCGCGCCCAAGGCGCTAGCGCTGGGCGCAGCCCTGCTGTGCGCCGCTGCCGGCGCCCAGGCGGCGCCTTCGCAGGCTGAATTAATCAAGCTGCTGGAAAAGCTGAGCCAGAGGGTTGAGCGTCTGGAGCAGCGCAACACGGAACTGGAACGCGAACTGCGCGCCGCGCATGCGCCGCAAAGCCAGGCTGCTGCGAATGTGGAAGAACGCGTGCAGGTGCTGGAGAAGCAGCAGGAAAGCCTGGCGCGCAGTCTGGAAACGGATGCGATCAGCGAGAAAGAACCCGAGCTGACCATGCGCCTGAAGGCCATCGAATCCCAGGCCCAGGGCATGCTCGCCGCTGCGCGCAAGGTCGATGCGCTGGATGGCATCAGCGCGGGCCTCAGCCTGACCACGGTGGTGCAGAAAAACGCCACTGCGGGCAGCCAGCTCAATTACCGTGGCGATGGCTATATCAGCCTGCCGCTGGAAGCGATCGGCAATATCAAACATAAGGTGTTCGCGCAATTCCGCCTTGGCCAGGGTGCTGGCCTGAACGAGCATCTGTCCACCTATTCCGCACCGAATGCCACCGCCTTCCGCCTGGCCAGCTTGCCGAACGACGACTCGGCGGCGATGCTGGCGCAAGCCTGGTACCAGGCCGATATTCCACTGCCCTTCGGCGGCTTCGCGCCGCGTTCCAAGGAAAGGCTGGAAGTCAATTTCGGCAAGATGGACCCATTCGTCTTCTTCGACCAGAACGGCGCTGCCGGCGATGAAACGCGCCAGTTCATGAATGCGGCCTTCGTCCACAATCCGCTGCTCGATGCGGGCCATGATATCGGCGTGGACGGCAACGGCTTTGCGCCGGGCATGCGCCTGTCCTACTACAACGTGCAGGATAAGCAGCAGCCATGGCGTCTCTCGCTTGGCGTCTTCGGCGCCGGCAAGCGTGGCGCGAACTATGAGCACAGCCTGGCGCAGCCGATGGTGATGGTGCAGGCGGAAACCGAGCAGCGCTTCTTCGGCGGCCTGGCGGGCAATTACCGCGTCTATGCCTGGCGCAATCCGCAGGCGGCCCACTACGATGAAAGCATCACCGAGCAGGAAGTGCATACCGGCTGGGGCATCTCGGCCGACCAGCGTGTCGGCGATGGCGTGACCTTGTTCGGCCGCTATGGCCATCAGGTGAAAGGCAATGTGCGCTTCAACCGCGCGCTGACCTTGGGTGCGGAACTCAATGGTTCCTACTGGGACCGCGGCGCCGACAGCCTGGGCCTGGCCTTTGGTTTGCTGAAGAACAGCCGCAGCTTCAATGCTGCCGGCAGCGGCGAGCAGGTGGCCGAGCTGTACTACCGCTATCGCATCAACAAGCAGTTCGAGTTGTCGCCCAATATCCAGTACATCGGCCATCCTGGCGGCGACCGCGGCGCGGACGCGATGAAAATCCTTGGCGTGCGCGCCCAGCTCACTTACTAAGGTCAGCCATGCATATTGTTCGTCGTCTGTTGCTGCCTTTGCTGGCATTGCTGGGCATCCTGAGCGCCGTGCCGGTGCAGGCGGAAGAAATGCCGACCTTCACGCTGGTGATGCGCGCCGGGCGCTTCCTGCCTGAGACTATTGAGGTGCCGGCCAATACCAAGTTCCGCCTGCTGGTGAAGAACGAAGGGCCGGGCGCCGAGGAATTCGAAAGTGTGGAGCTGCGCAAGGAGAAGGTGCTGGCGCCCGGCGCGTCGAGCTTCCTGATCTTCCAGCCGCTCAAACCGGGCACGTATAAATTCTTTGGCGAGTTCCATCCAGCGACGGCGCAGGGGCGCATCGTTGCGAAGTAAGGAGTATCCATGCTGAGTTCCCTCTTTATCGTCTGGCGCGAAAGCGTGGAGGCCATGCTGGTCATCGGCATCCTCTACGCTTGGCTGAAGAACAATCCGCAGGGCGAGGTTGGCCTGCGCGCGCTGTGGGGCGGCGTCGTGGCGGGCATCGCGCTGGCCGGTCTGCTGGGCTGGACCATGCTGGCAGTACAGGGTGAGCTGGCGGGCGAGGCGCTGGAGTGGTTCCAGACGGCGATGCTGTTCCTGGCTTCTCTGCTGATCGTGCAGATGGTGTTGTGGATGCAGAAGCACGGCCGCCATATGCGGCAGGGCCTGGAGCGCGAGCTGGCGCAGGCTTCCGAAAAGCGCGGCGTCTTCGGCGTGGCCATGGTCGCCGCGCTGGCGGTGGCGCGCGAGGGCGCGGAAACCGTGATCTTCCTGTATGGGATGCAGATGGACGATCCTGCCGGCAGCGCCATCGCCTTTGGCGCGGGCGTGCTGCTGGCAGGGATCACCGCCTGGATCGTCAACCGTGGCCTGGGCATGCTCAATTACCGCAACTTCTTCCGCGTCAGCGGCCTGTTGCTGCTGCTGTTCGCGGTGGCGCTGCTGGCCGCCGGCACGGACAGGCTGATCGGCATGGGCGCTCTGCCGCCGCTGGTCGATCCGCTGTGGGATACCTCGCTGCTGCTCGACGACAGCAGTCCTTCCGGCGCCTTGCTGTCGGCCTTCACCGGCTATCGCGCGCGTCCTTCGCTGATGCTGGCGATTGTATATGTGGCTTTCTGGCTTGCGGTCCTGCTGGTGCAAAGGCGCTTGAAGCGCAATGCGTGAGGTGGAGCTGATGGCCGCACCCAGAGCCGGCATGCTGGCGCGTCTTGGCGATGCGATGGCGCGCCGGCGCGGAACCATTCTCGCGCTGCAGTGGTGCGTGATCGTCTTCTACCTGGTGCTGCTGGTGGTGCCGGCCTTCATGCCGATTCCGGACCAGGAGGCGCATCTGTATTCGAACCTGCGCCTGTTTGCGCAGTTCATGTTCTGGGGGATCTGGTGGCCTTTCGTGATGCTGGCCACCATGCTGTTCGGGCGCGCCTGGTGCGGCGTCTTCTGCCCCGAAGGCGCGCTGACCGAACTGGCCAGCACGCATGGCCTGGGACGCTCGATTCCGCGCTGGATGCGCTGGGGCGGCTGGCCGTTCACCGCCTTCGTCTGCACCACCGTGTATGGGCAGCTGGTCAGCGTCTACGAATATCCGCAGGCGGCCTTGCTGGTGCTGGGCGGCTCCACCGTGGTGGCGGTCGCCGTCGGCTTCGTGTACGGCAAGGGCAAGCGCGTCTGGTGCCGCTATCTGTGTCCGGCCAGCGGCGTCTTTGCGCTGCTGGCGAAAATCGCACCCGTGCATTTCCGCGTGAATGAAGAGGCGTGGCAGCGCGATACCAGCCGCAAGCCCATGGTCAACTGCGCACCGCTGATCGATATCCGCCACATGAAGAGTGCCTCCGCCTGCCATGCCTGCGGGCGTTGCAGCGGCTATCGCGGTGCGGTGCAGCTGGCGGCCCGTAGTCCGGCGGCCGAGATTCTTGCACGAGGCGGCAAGGAGGCGGGGCGCGGCGAGGTGCTGACGCTGATCTTTGGCGTGATCGGCATTGCCACTGCTGCCTTCCAATGGTCGTCCAGCCGTTTCTTCGTGCAGATGAAAACCGCTGCCGCCACCTGGCTGATCGAGCGCGATTCCTTCATGCTGCTGAACGATAACGCGCCATGGTGGCTGCTCACGCATTACCCCGCCGCCAACGATGTATTCAGCTGGCTCGATGGCCTGTGCATCCTTGCGTATATTCTCGGCGGTGGAGTGGCTTTGGGTCTGGCCGTGTTCGTGGCAGTCTGGCTGGCGGCCCGGCTGGCCGGTCCTGGCGCGCTGTCGTGGCGGCGCCTGGCCATGGGCCTGGTGCCGATGGCGGGGACGGGCGTTTTCCTCGGCCTGACCATGCTGACGCTGACGCATCTGAAGGCGGAGCGCATCGTGCTGGCCTGGGTGCCGGCTGCGCGGATGCTGCTGCTCACTGGCGGCAGCGGCTTCTCCGCGTGGCTGGGTTGGCGCCTGGCGGACAGCGCGCCAATCGCGCGGCGGTTGGCAGCTTTCGCGGTGTATGCGCTGCCGCTGGCCCTGATCGACGCGATCTGGGGTTTCGGAATATTTTCCTGACGGCGCCGCCTTGGCGCCGGTAAGCGTAGTGTTACCAACGGTTAGGATGTAAGCTTCGACGATGAGTTGTTTACGGTGGCGGATGGTGCGTCAGCCCGGCTTTCCCTGGGCGAGGCGTGAATCCGGCTCAAAGGACAACTTGTTACAAAGTAATTTCTCCCCGCATTGTCTTTATTCTTTTCCAACAGTACACTCGGTTACAACATTGGCTGAATTGCAGCCCGTGTTGACTCAACCGGGGCATGTCCTTCAAATAAAGAAAAGGAGTACGAAGTGAAAAAATATGGGGCAGAATTTTTCGGCACCTTCTGGCTGGTGCTGGGCGGCTGCGGCAGCGCCGTACTGGCGGCAGCATTTCCTAACGTCGGCATCGGCCTGCATGGCGTCTCGCTGGCCTTTGGCCTGACGGTGCTGACCATGGCGTTTGCCATCGGCCACATCTCGGGCTGCCATCTGAATCCGGCCGTTTCCATTGGCCTGTGGGCGGGCGGACGCTTCCCGGCCAAAGACCTGGTGCCCTACATCGTGGCGCAGGTACTGGGCGGGATTGCGGCGGGCGGCGTGCTGTATCTGATCGCCAGCGGCAAGGCCGGCTTCGACGTGAGCGCCGGTTTCGCTTCCAACGGCTACGGCGAACATTCGCCGGGCGGCTACAGCCTGGTCGCGGCGCTGGTCACTGAAATCGTGATGACCGCCTTCTTCCTGATCGTGATCCTGGGTGCGACCGACAAGCGCGCGCCGCAAGGCTTCGCGCCGATCGCCATCGGCCTGTGCCTGACCCTGATCCACCTGATCAGCATCCCCGTCACCAACACCTCGGTCAATCCGGCGCGCAGCACCGCCGTCGCCCTGTACGTTGGCGACTGGGCCGTCGGCCAGCTGTGGCTGTTCTGGGTGGCTCCGATTGTCGGCGCTATCGTCGGCGCGGGCATCTACCGCTTCATCGGCAGCGAAGAAAGCGCCGCCGCACCAGCCGCCGTGCAAGCCAGCGCGCGCAGCTAATTCAGCGTCACTGCAACAATAAAAAAAGGGGCTCGCGCCCCTTTTTTTATTGTCCAGCCCGTGTCCGATTGGTGCCAGGCACCAAGGTGGACACGGGCTGGACTGTAGATCAGGAGAGTTTGAGCACCTGGGGTTTGCGGTCTTTGGCGCTGCAGTAGACGAAGGCTTGCAGCGCGGGGATCCAGCGGAACTTGGACCAGATGTTGTTGACGGCGCTTTGCAGCGTGGCTTGGCCGGCAGTGTCGCTGGGCCAGTGCTGCAGCGGCATGCTGCTCCAGGTCCAGGGGCTGCTGGCGGGATTGGTGGCGGGCGGTTTCAGCTTCACCACCACCGGCGGATTGGCCGATTGGTCGAGGCCGACGATGCAGCCCAGCTCGTCCACCCATTGCAGGCCGAGCGCGTCGGGCCGGTGGAAGTTGATGCCGTTGCCGTCATAGCCTTCCTGCAGCGAGGGTACATTGCCTTGGGTCGTCACCTGCGTCGTGGCGCCGTTCGCCAGGTTGCGGATGTAGAGGTTGCGGAAGCGCGTGCCGGCGTTCGGTCCCAGCGAGTAGCCGCCATCGACGGCGACCAGCAGGTTCAGCGAATTGCACAGCACCAGGGCGCCATTGGCGAGATTGCCGCCCACGGCCGGGTGCTGGGTGATGGCGCCGGTCTTGCTGACGAAGAGGGTGTAGTCGGTCGGTCCCACGGCCGTCACCCACCAGCCCTGGCGCGCATTGTCCATCACCGTGATCGGGTAGCTGCCGGTACTGTTCGAGGTGGCTGACAGGCGGATGCGGCTGGGGTCCGCATTCTGTGCCTGGCGCGTGGCCAGCTGGCTGTAGCCGTTCTGGGTCTTCGAGATGTCGAGCAGGTTGATGCGGTTTTCGAAGGGGCTGCCGGCCCAGAAGAAGGAGGCCAGCGAGCCGCGCGTGCCGCCGCCCCAGGCGCGCGGGAATTCCTGCAGCCCCAGATAGGTGTGCGGCGTGTACGGCGTGCCGTCCGGCGCCAGGCCGTTGACGAAGGCGCTGGCCAGGTTCGGCGCGGCCGGCACGTTGGCGACGCTCCAGCGCAGCGTGGAGAAGTCGCAGATCAGCGAGAACTGCACATTCGGCACTTCACGGCTGGGTTCATGCCCGCCCGAGTAATACACTTGCGCGCCCAGCGGGCTGTAATCGCGCAGCACGGCGCTGCCGCCCCAGACGTTGAAGGGATTGCTCATCGCCGCCGTGTCGCTTTGCGAGGTGCGGTACAGCGCGGGCGTGACGTCCTGCGCATTGTTTTGCATCGGCACGTCGGCGAAGTAGCCGGCGGGCGGCACCCAGGCGGGCAGACCGGCTACCGGCTTGGCCACGATCTGGATGGTGAAGGGATTGGAAAATGCTTGCGCCATGAGGCGGCCTTTCAAAAACTAATTTCGTATAAATATCCGCCGCCGCATCAGGCATGCGGCATCACGCCCCACACCGGCGCCACATTGAAGCCGCTGGCGAAGCCGCTCCAGTTGGCGGCGCCCAGCATGCGCTCATAGGCCGCTTGCGCGCCCGGCACATTGTGCTGGACCGCATAGGCCAGCGCCGGCTGCAGATTGCCCCAGTAGCTGGTGGGGTCGGGGAAATTGCCGCCGCGCAGACCGGCGCTGGTGGGCAGGGTTTCGGCCTGCGCCACCCGCATGGCCTGCGATGCGCGGTATAGATCGCCCCAGTTGGCAAACCATGGACCGCTGCCGCCCGCGAAGTCCGGCGCGTCGGCCGGCGCCACCACGATGGTGTAGACGGCGGCGTCCTGATACAGGTATTCGCTGCTGGCCGTGCCGCCGAAACGTCCTATCACGCTGCGCGCCTTCCATTGGAAGAAGGCGGCCAGCTTTTCGCGGTTGCCGCCGGCCAGCGGCAGGTCGAGGTCGATGGCGTAGCCGATGGCGGCGGTGAAGAAGTCCTGCATCCACGTCGCTTCCGACAGGAAGCCGGTGCCGGGCGTGTAGTTCGAATAGGACTGCACGAAGCCTTGTGGATTGTTCGGCTGGGCCACGTATTGCGTGTGGTAGAAGTCCACGTTGGCGGCCAGCGAGGCCAGGAACTCGTTGCGCAGCGCGGTGTCGCTGTCGGGCGTGACGCAAGCGGCTTGCGCCAGCGTGCGGATGGCCCAGGCCGCGCCGCGCGCCGTATTTGCGCCGGCGGTTGACTGGAACACGCCGGCAGAGAATTTGCGCGTGGTGTCGGTGTTCTTCAGATAGTTCACGGTGGCCGAGAACAGCACTTCTTCCATGAAGTAGAAGCGGCCCGTCAGCAGATAGGCGGTGAAGCCCACCGAGGGATGGTGCGGCGAGTCCCAGGTGGCGGGCGCGGTACCGCTTGGCGCCGGCGTGTAGGTGCCCTTGCTCGATGCGCCGGTATTGGCGATGGCCGTGGCGGTACCGCCGTCCACCACCAGGTTCGGGTAGCTGGAGAAGCGGAAGGGCCGCTGCGTGTTCTGGTCGCGGTAGTGGATGCCGTAGCGCCCCGCGCCATAGGCGTTGACGATCACGCCGGCAAAGGCGCGCGCATCGCTGCTGGCGAGGTACAGCACATCCCATTCCGGCAGCAGGCCGATGGCGGGCTGGTAGCCGCCCTGGCCCATGCCGTTCGAGTAATTGCCTTGCTGCAGAGGCGTATAGCTTTGCGCCAGCTTGCTCCATACCGCCGCCGCCGGCGCGACATTGGCGCGGTAGGCGGGCACCAGGCGGCTCGCCTGCAGATAGGCCTTGTCGTGGTTGAAGCTCAGCGAAGGCGCGGCGCCCAGCCAGTGGCTCTGGGCCGCGCCGGACAGCAGCACGGTGCGGCAGTGGTTCGGCAAATCGATGGCGGCGCTGAAGCGCTGGCTGCCGCCCAGGGTAAAGGCATAGGTGGCGCTCTTGCTGGTGGGCGCCGCCACCGACAGGTAGCCGTTCTCGATCCACGGCAGCACTTCCACAGCGCCGCCGGCGTACAGGCGCACTTCCAGCCAGCCCACCAGGTGGGCGTCGCTGCCGATGGCTTTGCGGTAAATCCAGGAACTCATTTGCGGGCCGCTGACCCAGGTCTGGAACGGCGTGCTCCAGTCCGCGCCCGACCAGGAGGCGCTGCCGAAACTGCCCGCGGCAATGCTGGCCGTGATGCCGGTGGTGGCCAGGTTGGCGGTGCTGAGGGCCGCGCCGCCGACCGGTGTGCCGAGGGCCAGGGTCACGGTTTGCGTGGCGCCTGCGGCCAGGTTGGCGAAGCCGGAAATGGTGGCGAATTTCAGCGAGCCGTCGGACCAGTAATTCTTTGGCGCGACCTGCAGGCCCGGCAGGCTGCCGCTGACGCTGGCGCCGCCCGGCACATCGCCCTTGCGGAAGGCATAGCCCAGGGTGAAGGGCAGGTTGCTGCCGCCGCTGGCGGAATTCAATTGGAAGCTCGCCGCAAACGCGGCGGGCCGGCGGATCTGGATGCTGAACGGATTGGAGACAGACTGGCCCATCGCCTTACGCTCCGGTAGCGGTCAGCACAAAGCCATCCACGCTGGCGAGGCCGCCCACGCCGTCGTAATCGAAGGAACGGGTCAGGTCGTTGTAGATCACGCCTTCGGGCAGTTCGATTTCGTTGAGGCGGATCGCGGCCACATTGCCGCTCACATACTGGCCGATCGGCATGCTGCCCGCCACGCCGAGGGTGAAGGTCAGGGTGGGAATCGCACTCCACACCGGCGTGCTGCCGGCGCCGGTCGGTGGATTGGTCGTGGGCGGATTGGTCGTGGTGGGCGGAGTCGTGGGTGGCGGCGTCGTAGGTGTGACGCCGCTGGTGGTGGCGTTGCCGCCACCGCCACCGCCGCAAGCCTGCAGGGCAATGCTGCCGGCGCCGGCTGCCGCGAATTTGATGAAGTGGCGGCGCGTAAGGGCAGGGCTGCCGGTGCCTGCCGTATCCGCATCAGGGGCTGCGGAGACCAGGGGAGTATCGCTCGAATGCATCATTGCTAAGTGTCTGTCCAAAAAAGAAAAACATGGCGGCGTCCGGTAAAAACGATCTCAGCCATGGAGCGCACAGTGTCGCATAAATCAAAAAAAGCTGCCTAAAAAAGTGGCGGCAATTGTGCGCGCGAAATCGCAGGAGGCCAGTAAACACGGGCCTTCCTGCTAACACCCAGTACTGGTTTGCAAACTTGATGAGCGCTTCGACAATTAATTATCAAGCGAGGCGGCGCGGCAGCCGGAAGCGGAAACGGACGCCCTGGTCCGGCTCGCTTTCAAGATGAATGCTGCCTTTCAGGACGGCTTGCGCGATGTTGTGGACGATCGAGAGGCCCAGGCCATTGCTGCCCTGGCCCAGGCGGGTGGTGTAGAACGGTTCGAAGACATGCGGCTGGATGGCCGGATCGATGCCGCAGCCATTGTCTTCGTAGACCAGTTCCACCTCGTCTTCGCTGGCGCTGGCCGACAGGCGCACGCGGCGCTCCTCGTCCTTGGTGTTGAAGGCATGGGTGATGGAATTGGCGGCCAGATTGGCGATGATCTGTTCGATGTGGCCGGGATAGCTGTCCATGGCGATGCCGGGCGCGACATCGAGCTGCAGCTCGATGCGGGCGCGCCGCAGCGAGGGACCGAGCGCGGCCACCACGTCGTGCACCGCCTGGTGCAGTTCGAATTCGCGCCGCTGCTGCGTGCTCTGGTCGACGGCGATCTGCTTGAAGCTGGCGATCAGATTGCTGGCGCGCGTGGCATTGCGCTCGATCAGTTCGCAGGCCGCCTTGCCCTGCTGCAGAAACTCGTCGAGCGCGCTGTGGGTGAGCTGCTTGCTGGCGGCCTGGCGTTCCAGTTGTCCTATCCATTCCACCAGGGTGGAGGAGGTGAGCACGGCATTGCCCACCGGCGTATTCAGTTCGTGGGCGATGCCGGCCACCAGGCGCCCCAGCGACGCCATCTTCTCGGTGATGGCGATCTGCTCCATTGCCTTCTGCAATTCGGCGCTGCGTTCGGCCACCCGTTCTTCCAGATGTTCGTTGAGGGCCTGCAGGTCCACCTGCGCCTGTTTGCGCAGCGTGATGTTGGAGCAGGTGCCGATCATGCGCAGCGGCTGGCCCAGCGCGTTGCGGCTGACCACCATGCCGCGCACCAGCAGCCACTCCCACTTGTCTTGCACGCGGAAGCGGTGCTCGGAGGCGAAGGTGGCGGCCGGACTTTGCAGGCCGACGTCGATGGCGGCCATGGCCGCCGCCAGATCCTCGGGATGGATGTATTGCTGCCATTCGCCGAAGCGGTGCACGGCGCGCTCCGGCGGCAGGCCGAGCAGCTCGACGCAGCGCTTGGAATAGAACACCGTGTCTTTCGGCAGATCCCAGTCCCACACGCCGTCGCCTGCGCCTTCCAGCGCGAAATGCCAGCGCCGCTCGCTCTCCTGCAGGGCGGCCAGGGCGCGCTGCTCGCCGGCGCGCAGCTGGATGAATTCGCGCCGCACGCGCTCGGCCTCGTCGGCGCGCAGGGCGGCATCCTCGAAACTGCGGCGCTGCGTGTCGTAGATCTGTTTCAGGTCGTTTTCGACGATGCCGCGAAATTGCTGCAGCAGCTGGAGGAAGTTGTTGCTGTAGGCGTTTTCCTGGCGATCGAGCACGCAGATGGTGCCGAACACGTGATCGTTGGGCCAGACCAGGGGCAGGCCCATATAGGAAATCATGCCAAGCTTGATGTCGGGGTTCTCGCACCAGTCGCTGTCGCCCAGTGCATTCGGCACCAGCAGCGGGGCGCGCCTGGCCATCACGGTTTCGCAATACAGGCCGGTGCCGAGCGGGGCCAGCTCGTGCTCTTCGTAGGGATTGCCATCGGAATGGCTGGAGAGGAAGACCTTGATCTGCGGCGGCTCGACCTTCATGATGAGGGCGGCCGGCACCTGCACCAGGCGCGCGATCAGGTCCAGGATGCCCTGCCATTTATGCGCCACCTCGTCGGCGACGGTCAGCGTCCGCGTATCGATCACTTCGAGAGCACCCATCAGTTCCCTCCATTGGCTGCCTCATTATAGAACATGGCTACAGCTCGGCAATACGGCCGCGCCGCGGCCCGCCCGCTCCTGCTACCATAGGGCCATTCACCGAGCACAGAGAGGCCCGCCATGGCACTACAGCACGCAGCGTCCGGAGAAGTCATCGTGATTCAGCGCGAGAGCGAAGACTTGTCGCAATTTTCCTCGATCGCCCTGCGCAAGACGGCGCAGATGGAATTGATACGCATGGTGCTGCCGGCCGGCAAAGGCCTGCCCGAGCATAAGGTGGCGGGGGAGATCACCCTGCAATGCCTGCAGGGCGAGATCGAGGTCGACGCTTACGGCCGTGGTGTGCTGCTGCGCGGCGGCGAAATGCTCTTCCTCGAAGGCGGCGCGCCGCACGCCGTGCGGGCGCTGCGGGACTCGCTGGCCCTGCTGACTATTTTGCTGAAGGACTGAGGCCGTCCAAGCCTTCGCCGCGCGGATCGCGCGCCAGCAGGCGCGCGACGGTGGCCTGCAGCTGCTGGCCGTCGAACAGCACGCTGGCCACGGCTTGCGTGATCGGCATGTCGACGCCAAGCCGGCCCGCCAGTTCGCGCACGGCCTTGGCGCAAGGCACGCCTTCGGCCACATGGCCCAGTTCCTTGACGATGGCCTCCAGTGCCTTGCCCTGGGCCAGGCCCAAGCCGACGCGCCGGTTGCGCGACAGGTCGCCGGTGCAGGTCAGGATCAGGTCGCCCATGCCGGTCAGGCCCATGAAGGTTTCCAGCTTGCCGCCCAGCGTGGTGCCGAGGCGGGTGATTTCGGCCAGGCCGCGCGTGATCAGCGCGGCGCGCGCATTCAGGCCCAGGCCCAGGCCGTCGGCCGCGCCGGTGGCGATGGCCAGCACGTTCTTGACCGCGCCGCCCACTTCCACGCCGACCAGATCGTCGCTCGAATACACGCGCATGGAGCCGCCATGCACTGTGCCCACCACCAGTTCGCACAGGGCGGGCGAAGCGCTGGCAATGGTCAGCGCGCAGGGCAGGCCGCGCGCCACTTCCTGCGCGAAGGAGGGGCCGGACAGGGCGCCGCCGGGAATGGCATCACCCAGGATGTCAGCGAAAATCTGGTGCGGCAGCAGGCCGGTTTCGTATTCGAAGCCCTTGCACAGCCAGACCAGGTTGGGAATGGCGCGCCCCTTGAGCGCCTGCAGCAGCGGGCGCAGGCCGGCCACCGGGCAGGCGGCGATCAGCAAGCCGTCGCTGCCGGCGTAGGCCACGGCGGCGTCGAAATCGGCGCCCACCTGCAGGCTGTCCGGCAGCGGGAAGCCGGGCAGGTAGGCGCTGTTTTCGCGCGCGGCGGCCATGGCCTGCATGGCGGCGCCGTTGCGGCCCCACAGCAGCACATTGTGGCGGGCGGCGACGGCGATCGCCACCGCCGTGCCCCAGGCGCCGGCGCCCAGGACCGCCACCTTGCGCCGTGGCGCTGTCGTTTGACTTGCCTGCATATTCAATTGCCCCAGACTTCGCTGCTCTTCACATAGCCGGTCAGGCCGTCGCGGTGGCGCACCTTGAGCCAGCCGTTGCCGCCCGCTTCCGCCAGCTCCAGCAGCACGCCCTTGTCGGCGCTGAAGACAATGGCCGCGCCATCCTCGGCGGCGGCGCGCACCTTGGCGTTCGGCACGCGCACCATCAGGGTGCGCTTGGCGCTCAGGCCGCGCGCCTCGGTCCAGGCCAGGTCGCCGCTGACGTCGCGCACCTTGACCCAGTCGCCGTAAGTGAGCACCACTTCGAGCGGGGCGCCGCGCGGCACCACGAACAGTTTGCCGCCCTTGGTCGATGGCGCGTCATACAGCACGGCGGGCGCTGCGCCCACCGATTTGAAGTCGAGCGCGCTGCTCGCGGCGCTGGCCAGCAGGCAGGCGGCCCCCAATATCAAACGGGAAACGGTCGTTACCAAATTGTTCTCGCAAAAATAAGCAAAGGCCACGAGGGCCTTTGAAATACGGCGCCGCCAGCTTGGCTGGCGGTACCGGAAGGAGCGCGACAGGATTACTGTACGGTCGCGCTGCCGTCGGCGGCCGCGGTGGCGGCTTGCTGTTCGGCGATCGCTTGCAGACGCTGCTGGTAGAACACTTCGAAGTTGATCTCAGCCAGGTGCACAGGCGGGAAGCCGGCGCGGGTGATCGTATCGGCGATGTTGGCGCGCAGGTAAGGGTACACGATGTTCGGGCAGCCGATGCCGAGCAGCGGGTCCAGCTGTTCGGCTGGGATATTGCGCGCTTCGAAGATGCCGGCTTGCTTGCCTTCGACCAGGAAGGCCACTTTGTCCTTGACCTTGGCGGTCACGGTGATGGTCACGGTCGATTCGTAGATGCCTTCGGCCAGCGGCTCGGCGCCCACGTCCAGCGCCACTTCGATGGTCGGCGCATCCTGTTCCAGGAAGATGGCTGGGGAGTTAGGCTGTTCCAGCGACATGTCTTTCAGGTAGACGCGTTGGATTTGGAATACGGGTTGCAGGTTTTCGTCAGACATGGAACGCTTTCGATATGATAGTGGGCTAGACGCCCGGATATGGTTTAAGTGCTTGGCCAGGCTTGGCAGCCCAAATCAAACGCGACGGCAATTGTATCAAAACCAATATGGCTGCCAACGTTTTCCGCCTTGCGGCATGGCGTTGGCTTGATCCATGTTGCTATCTGGTGCTTATTGGCCGTTTAACAAGGGGGTCAGGCCGCCGGCCTGGTCCAGCGCGTGCAGATCGTCGAAACCGCCCACATGGGTCTCGCCGATATAGATTTGCGGCACGGTGCGGCGACCGGTCTTTTCCATCATCAGCTGGCGCTGGGCCGGGTCGAGATCGACGCGGATCTTGTCGATCTGCGTCACGCCCTTGGCTTCCAGCAGGCGCTCGGCGCGCACGCAGTAGGGGCAAACGGCGGTGGTGTACATCGTGACATTCGCGGTCATGGCGGATTCCTTGTTTTCTTGAACGTGCTTATTTTTTCAGCGGCAGGCCTTGGCTCTGCCAAGCGGCCTGGCCGCCTTCGAGCGCGACCACATCGCCGAAACCGGCTTTGCCCAGGATGCTGGCGGCGGCCGGAGCGCGCGCGCCTTTTTCGCATACGACGACAATGGTCTTGCTCTTGAACTTCTCCAGCTCGCCGCTGCGCTTGGCCAGCTCGGCCACCGGAATATGTTTCGCATCCGGCAGATGGCCGCCGGCAAAGGCTGCCGCGTCGCGTACATCCACAATGGTGGCTTTACCGCGGTTTATCAACTGCGTCACCTCCAGCGGCGTGGCTTTTTTCCCGCGCTGGGTGAGCAGTGGAGCGAGCAGGGCGCCGCCCGACAACACGACGATGGCGATCAGAAAAATATGGTCAAGAATGAATTTCACGGTTTTCCAATGGTTGAACTGAATCCGCGCATTATAAAATAGAAGCTTGAAGCCAGGCTCAAGCCGCATCGCCTAGCACTTTCCACCCATTTCCCTTACTTTTAAAGATTGCTCTATGTACAAAATTGTTTTCATGCGTCATGGCGAATCCACCTGGAATCTGGAAAACCGCTTTACCGGCTGGACCGATGTGGACCTGACCGAAAAAGGCGTGGGCGAAGCCAAGATCGCCGGCCAGGTGCTGAAGGAAGCCGGTTTCAAGTTCGACCTGGCTTACACCTCGGTACTCAAGCGCGCCATCCGTACCCTGTGGCTGACCCTGGACGAGATGGACCTGATGTACCTGCCGATCAAGCATGACTGGCGCCTGAACGAGCGCCACTACGGCGCCCTGCAAGGCCTGGACAAGGGTGAAACCGCCGCCAAATACGGCGACGCGCAGGTGCTGGTCTGGCGCCGCAGCTACGACACGCCGCCGCCGGCGCTGGAAGCGGGCGACGACCGCGCCTCCTTCAACGACCCGCGCTACACCGGCCTGCCAAAGGACAGCATCCCGCTGACCGAATGCCTGAAAGACACCGTGGCGCGCGTGATGCCGGCCTGGGACGACGAAATCGCCCCGGCCATCCGCGCCGGCAAGCAGATCATCATTTCGGCCCACGGCAACAGCCTGCGTGCCCTGATCAAGATGCTGGACGGGATCAGCGACGAGGAAATCGTCGGCCTGAACATCCCCAACGGCCAGCCCCTGGTGTATGAGCTGGACGCCGCGCTGAAGCCGATCCGCCACTACTATCTGGGCGACGCCGCCGCCATCGCCGCCGCGCAAGCCGCCGTGGCCAACCAGGGCAAGGCGAAGTAAAACCCGATGATGCAGTTCTTCACCCGCCGCGCCGGCGCGCGGCGCGGGCTGTCCCTGCTGCTGGCCGCCTTATTGGCGGGGCTGGCGGCCGGGCCGGCCGGCGCCGCGCCCCGTCCCACGGAGCGCAGCAAGCAAAAGCAGGCCGCCGAAACCGAGCGCAACGCGCTGCAGCAGAAGCTGACGGCGCTCAAGCGCGACATCAGCAAGACCGAGAGCGCCAAGGACGACGCGGCCGACACCCTGGCCGAATCGGAGGAGGCGATCTCCAACGCCAACCGTTCGCTGCGCGAGCTGGCCGCCGAACAGGGCGAGACCAATGGCCGCCTGCAGCAGCTGGGTGCCGAGCATGCGCGCCTGCAGGGCGTGACGGCGCAGCAGAAGCAGCAGCTGGCCAAGCTGCTGCGCGAGCAGTACGTGGCGGGCAATGAAGACCGCATCAAGCTGCTGCTGTCGGGCGACAACCCGAACCGCATCAACCGCGAACTGCAATTGATGGCCTATGTGTCGCAGGCCCAGGCGCGCCTGCTGGAATCGCTGCGCGCCAACCTGAAAGCGGTGGAGAATAACCAGGCCGAGGCGCAGAACGCCAAGGATGAGCTGGAAGAAATCGCGCAGGAAGAGCGCCAGCAGAAAAGCGTGCTGGAACAGGAAAAGGCGCGCCGCGCCGGCCTCCTGTCCCAACTGTCGAAAAAGCTGGTGGCCCAGCGCAAGGAAGCGGGCGATCTGGAACGCGACGAGCAGCGCATGTCCGGCCTGATCGAACGCCTGAACAAATTGATCGAAGAGCAGGCGCGCGCCGCCGCCGCCGAGAAGAAACGCCAGGAGCAATTGGCCGCCGCGCGCGCCGCCAAGGCCAAGGCGGACGCCGAAGCGAAGGCGCTGGCCCTGGCCCGCGCCAAGGCCGCGAAAGAGGAGCGCGAGCGCCTGGCCCAGCAAAACCGCAAGCCGGGCGCCAAGCCGTCCGAGACCCGGCCGGTGGAGCCGAAACCGGCCGAAAAACCATTCAAACCCGATCCGATCGACGCCGACGAGCCGAAAGTGGCGGCGCGCACGCCGGAACCGGCGCCGCAGCCGGCCGCCCGTCCCTCCGATATCGCGCTGGCGCCGGCCGCGCCGGACGGCGCATTCGCTGCGCTCAAGGGGCAGATGCGGCCGCCGGTGGCGGGCAAGCTGGCGGCGCGCTTCGGCGCGCGGCGCGGCGATGGTCCGAGCTGGAAGGGGGTTTTCATCCGCTCCAGCGAAGGGGCGGAAGTGCATGCCGTGGCCGGCGGGCGCGTGGTCTTCGCCAACTGGCTGCGCGGCTTCGGCAACCTGATCGTGATCGACCATGGCGGCCAGTATATGAGCGTGTACGGCTTTAACGAGAGCCTGCTGAAACGTCCGGGCGACGTGGTCAAGACCGGCGATCCGATCGCCGCGGCGGGAAACACCGGTGGCAACGAGGAAACCGGTTTATACTTTGAGCTAAGGCATCAGGGCCGGGCATTCGACCCCGCCGGGTGGGTGAAATTCTAAAGGCGCGGAAAGCATAATGGGCAACAAGTTCAAAAGCATGGGCCTGATCGGCCTCGGTATGGTGGCCGGCGTGGCCGCTTCTATGCAGTTTTCCGCCATTGCGCAGAAATCTGGCACGCCCTTGCCGCTCGAGGAGCTGCGCCAGCTGTCCGACGTCTTCGGCCTGATCAAGTCCGACTACGTGGAAGACGTGGACGACAAGAAGCTGGTGCAGGAAGCGATCGCCGGCATGGTGTCCTCGCTCGATCCCCATTCCGTCTACCTGGACAAGAAAGCCTTCAAGGAGATGCGCGAATCGGTGCAGGGCAAGTTTGTCGGCATCGGCATCGAGGTGGGCATGGAAGACGGCTACGTCAAGGTCGTCTCGCCGATCGAGGATTCGCCCGCCTTCAAGGCCGGCATCAAGGCCGGCGACCTGATCACCCGCATCGACAACGCGCCCATGAAGGGCCTGTCGCTGGACGAGGCGATCAAGAAAATGCGCGGCGAGCCGCATACCAAGCTGGTGCTGACCCTGTCGCGCAAGGGCGAGGACAAGCCGGTGGTGGTGCCCGTGATGCGCGAGGAAATCCGCGTGCAGAGCGTGAAGGCGAAGATGGTGGAGCCGGATTACGCCTGGCTGCGCATCTCCCAGTTCCAGGAGCCGACGGTGGAAGACATGGCGAAGAAAGTCACCGCCCTGTACGCCCAGAATCCGAACATCAAGGGCATGGTGCTGGACCTGCGCAACGATCCAGGCGGCGTGGTGCCGGGCGCGATCGGCGTGTCGGCCGCCTTCCTGCCCAAGGACGTGGTGGTGGTGTCGACCAACGGCCAGCTGCTCGATTCCAAGCAGACCCTGTACGCCCGTCCCGAATTCTATGCCGGCCGCCATCCTGGCGACCCATTGCAAAAACTGCCGGCGGCGCTGAAATCGGTGCCGCTGGTGGTGCTGGTCAATTCCGGTTCGGCTTCCGCCTCCGAGATCGTGGCGGGCGCCCTGCAGGACTATAAGCGCGCCACCGTCATGGGCAGCCAGACCTTCGGCAAGGGCTCGGTGCAGACCCTGCGCCAGCTGACCGCCGATACCGCCGTCAAGCTGACCACCGCGCGCTACTACACGCCGAACGGCCGCGCCATCCAGGCCAAGGGCATCGTGCCGGATATGGCGATCGACGATACGGCCGACGGCGAGGGCCTGGACAGCCTGCGCCTGCGCGAAGCCGACCTGGAAAAGCATCTGGCCAACGGCAATGGCGAGGAGGAAGTGAAGAGCCGCAACGGCCGCGTCGATGAGCTGGAGGAAGAACAGCGCATCCTGGCCCTGGCCAGGAAGCACAAGCCGATCGAATTCGGCAGCAAGGAAGACTTCCCGCTGGCCCAGGCCCTGAACCACCTGAAAGGCTTGCCGGTCAAACTGGCCAAGGTGGACGCGCCCGTGGCTGCCGCCGCCAAACCGGAAGAGAAAGCGGCGAAGAAATAAGCAATGGATGACACCCAGCTGCTGCGCTACTCGCGCCATATCCTGCTCGATGAAATCGGCATCGAGGGCCAGCAGAAGCTGCTGGCGGCCAGGGTACTGGTGATCGGCGCCGGCGGCCTGGGTTCGCCGGCCGCCATGTACCTGGCCTCGGCCGGCGTCGGCCGCCTGATCCTGGTCGACAACGATACGGTCGACCTCACCAATCTGCAGCGCCAGATCGCCCACACCACCGAACGCGTGGGCCAGCCCAAGGCCGCCTCGGCGGCCCAGACCTTAAGCGCCATCAATCCCACCATCGCCATCGAAGCGCTGTGCGAGCGCGCCGACGAGGCGCGCCTGCGTGAACTGGTGGCGCAGGCCGATGTGGTGCTCGACTGTACCGACAATTTCCAGACCCGCCATGCCGTCAACCGCGCCTGCGTGGCGCAGCGCGTGCCCCTGGTCTCGGGCGCGGTGATCCGCTTCGATGGCCAGATCAGCGTCTTCGATCCGCGCGGCGGCGGGCTGCCCTGCTATTCCTGCCTGTTCCCGCAAGACCAGGCATTCGAGGACGTGGCCTGTTCCACCATGGGCGTGTTCGCGCCGCTGGTGGGCGTGGTCGGCGCCATGCAGGCCGCCGAGGCACTCAAGCTGCTGATGGGCATCGGCGAATCGCTGGCTGGCCGCCTGCTGCTGCTCGATGGCTTGCACATGGAATGGACCAGTATCCGTATCGCCCGCAATGCCGACTGTCCGGTGTGCGGCCAGCAGCACGCATAAAAAATCTAAACCCCTCTCAGGAGACGAGACCGATGAAGCGAGTTCCCGCAGTATTGGCGCTGGCGATCGCCAGTGCCTTTGGCGCGCAGGCGCAGGCAGCACAGACGACGAAGTATCTGATCCTTGCCGAAAACGGCAAGCAGACCGGCGAACAGGTGGTCGAGCGCGGGGACGACGGCCTGACCAAGGTGCGCTTCATCTACAAGGACAATGGCCGCGGCCCGGAGCTGAGCGAGGAATTCCGCCTGGCCGCCGACGGCACAATGACGTCCTATGCGGTGAAAGGCAGCTCGACCTTCGGCTCGGCGGTGGATGAGCGCTTCACGCGCCAGGGCCGCCAGGCCAGCTGGAAGTCGACCACGGAGCAGGGCAGCACCAGCGTGGACGGCGCAGCCATCTACGTGCCGCTGAACTCCAGCTTTGAAGTGACGTCGGCCTCGATCACGGCGCTGGCGGCGGCTGGTGGTCAATTGCCGTTGCTGCCATCGGGCACGCTGAGCCAGCGCAAGCTGGACGAGGTGCAGGTCAGCAGCGCCGACGGCAAGACCCAGACCGTGCAATTGCTGGCCCAGACCGGGCTTGGCCTGTCGCCGCAATTCTACTGGGCCACCACGGGCGAGAAGCCGCGCCTGTTCGCGGTGGTGGCGCCGGGCGCCTTCACGGCGCTGGAAGAGGGCTGGCAAGCCAGCGGCAAGCTGCTGGCCGAGCGTCAGCAGAAGGCCGAGGACCAGATGCTGGTGGAACTGGCGGCCAAGCTGCAGCATCCGCTGCCGGGCCTGACCGTGGTGCGCAATGCGCGCGTTTTCGACAGCGAGAAGGCGGTGCTGGGCGCCGCCTCCGATGTGTATGTGCTGCGCGGCCGTATCACCGCTGTGCTGCCGGCCGGCTCGCCGGTGCGCGGCGCCGTGGCCGAGATCGACGCTGCCGGCCGCGTGCTGCTGCCAGGCCTGTTCGATATGCACGGCCATGTGAGCCGCTGGGAAGGCGGCCTGAATCTGGCGGCTGGCGTGACCACGGTGCGCGATATGGGCAACGATAACGCCAAGATGCAGCAGATCCTGGACGGTACGGCGGCGGGCCGCCTGCTGTCGCCGCAGGTGGTGCCGGCCGGCTTCCTGGAGGGCGAAAGCCCGTATTCGGCCAATAGCGGCTTCGTGATCAAGAACCTGGAGCAGGCCAAAAACGCCATCGACTGGTACACCGAGCATGGCTACCCGCAGCTGAAGATCTATAACTCCTTCCCTAAAGCCATCCTGAAGGAGACGGTGGCCTATGCCCACCAGCGCGGCCTGCGCGTCTCCGGCCACATCCCGGCCGGCCTGCGCGCCCAGGATGCGCTGGACGCCGGCTATGATGAGATCCAGCACATCAACCAGGTGATGCTGAACTTCCTCGTCACGCCGACCACGGAAACGCGCACCCTGGAACGCTTCATCCTGCCATCGGAAAAAGTGGCGGGCTTGGACTTCGATTCGGCCGCGGTGCAGAAATTTATTGCCACGCTGAAGAAAAAGCAGACCGTGATCGACCCGACCCTGGCCACCTTCGCCTTCCTCAAGCAGAAGGATGGCGAGATGAACGAGCCGTTCGCGCCGATCGCCAAGCATATGCCGCCCGACGTGCAACGCGGTTTCCACGTCGGCACCATGAAGATCGCCGACGAGGCGACCCTGCAGCGCTACCGCAAGTCTTACGCCAAGATGGTGGAATTCGTCGGCCGCCTGCACCGCGCCGGCGTGCCGATCGTGGCCGGCACCGACGAACTGGCCGGCTTCACTCTGCAGGCCGAGCTGGAAATGCTGGTGAAAGCGGGCCTGCGTCCGGCCGAAGCCTTGCAAATCGCTACCCGCAACGGCGCGCGCTACACCCGCACCAGCCATGAACGCGGCAGCATCACACCGGGCAAACTGGCCGACCTGGTGCTGGTCGATGGCGACCCGACCAAGGATATTGGCGATGTGCGCAAGGTGGCGGCGGTCATCACGCGCGGCTACCTGATCTACCCGCAGGAGGTGGATCAGGCCCTGGGCATCCAGCCTTTTGTGGCGGCGGCGCCGCAGTTGAAGGCGCTGGAAGCGGTGTCCAGCAATATCGCGGTGGGCGGCAACGAGGCGGCTTTGCAGCGCATTTCGGCCGGCGCCCGCCAGCGCGATTAAGGCTTCTCCGGCCGCCGCTGGCGGCCGGAGCGCAGGTCCGCATGTTTTGCCATAGGCGGCGCGGCGATTCCGTCTTATACTTGTGGACCTGTCAATCTGTTCCGAATATCAACCCGAACCGTATCTTATGAAAAACCTGAAGCACCGTACCGTCCGCCGCGCGCGCGGCTTCACCCTGATCGAAATCATGGTGGTTGTCGTCATCATGGGCGTGCTGGCCGCTCTGGTCGTGCCCAAGCTGCTGAGCCGCACCAGCGAATCGAAAGTGGCCGCGGCCAAGGTCGATATCGCCACCATCATGCAGTCGCTCAAGCTCTACAAGCTGGATAACAGCCGCTATCCGACCACCGAGCAAGGCTTGCAGGCCCTGCTCACCAAGCCGACCTCGGGCCCGGCCGCGAATGGCTGGAAAGCCGGCGGCTATCTGGAAAAAATGCCGAAAGACCCTTGGGGCAATCCCTACCAGTTCCTGTCCCCCGGCGTGAAAGGCGAGATCGACGTATTCTCGCTGGGCGCCGACGGCCAGCCTGGCGGTGCCGGCGAAGACGCCGACATCGGCTCCTGGGACAACTGATCCCCGACGGCCATGGCGAACCGCCAGCGAGGCTTTACCCTGATCGAGCTGCTGGTGGTGATGGTCATCCTCGGCATCACGCTCGGTCTGGTGTCGCTGAACGCGGCGCCCAGCCTGCGCCAGAATATGGAGCAGGAGGCGCAGCGCGTGGCCCTGCTGCTGCAGCTGGCGCGCGACGAGGCCATCGTGCGCAACCGTCCCATCGCCTTCGAGGCCAACCAGGAGAGCTACCGCTTCCTGGTGCGCAATGAGCGCAGCTGGGAACCGCTGGCCCAGGACGATATGCTGCGCGAGCGCCAGTTCAAGTTCAGTCCCATGACCCTGCTGCTCGATCCGCCCACCAATCTGCCCGGCTCCAATCTGCGCGTCGTTTTCGGCCGCGAACCGGTGGACAAACCCTTCGTGCTGACCTTCGTCAATGGCGACGCCAGCGTCGCCATCCGCGCCGACGGCATCGGCCATTTCACCGTTGAATAAGATGCGCACCTTCCGCCCACGGTCCGCCGCGCGCGGCTTCACCCTGCTGGAAGTGCTGGTAGCGCTGGCCATCGTCGTCACCGCGCTGGGCGCTTCGCTGCGCGCCATCGGCAGCCTGACCCAGAACAGCGACGGCCTGCGCTCGGCCATGATGGCCACCTGGTCGGCCGAGAACCGCCTGGTGCAGATCCGCCTGGGCAAGGTCTTTCCCGCCGTCGGCAAGAACAGTTTCGAATGCCCGCAGGGCGATCTGCAGCTGACTTGCGTGGAAGAGGTGATCGCCAGTCCCAATCCCTTGCTGCGCCGGGTCGAGGTCAGCGTGTATGACATCCGTCAGCCCGAGCGCCGCATCATCAAGCTGGTGCAACTGGTGATGAGGGAGCTCTGATGGCGCGCCGTGCTTCCCGTTCCGGCTTCACCCTGGTCGAGCTGCTGGTAGCGATCGCCGTGTTGGCCATCGTGGCGGTGCTGGGCTGGCGCGGCCTGGACGGCATCGTGCGCTCGCGCCAGACCCTGACCGGGCAGATGGAGCAGGCGCGCGGCATGCAGCTGGCCTTCGCCCAGATGGAGAGCGACCTGGAACAGCTGGCCGGCAAGGAGCTGCTGCAGCAGCGCGAAAACCTGGTGGCCGACAGCGAGGGCTTGACCCTGGTGCGCACCTCGTCGCCGGAAAACGCGGCGACGCAGATGATGGTGGTGGCTTACCGCCTGCGCGACGGCGTGCTGACGCGGCGCGAATCGCGCGGCACGCGCGATCTGGCCCAGCTCGACGCGCTGTGGCAGGCCAGCGTCGGTCATGCCGATGCAACACCCGGCATCGCCCTGCAGTCCCAGGTGCAATCGCTGGAGGTGCGGGTGTGGGAGGCGGGCAACTGGCGCGCGCTGGCCAGCGGCCAGGCGATCAATCCGAATACGCCACCACCTCCACCTCCGCCGCCGGCAGGGCAGCCACAAACGCCCGTGCAAGCCGGCCCAGAAGGCCTGGAAATTGCGCTGCGGCTGAACAATCTGCCGAGCGCCCTGGTCAAAGTCTTCCTGCTGGGGGCGAAATGAGCATGCCGTGCCTCTCCCGCCAGCGTGGCGTGGCCGTGGTCACGGCCCTGCTGCTGACCACTCTGGCCGTGACCATCGTCGCCAGCCTGTTCTGGCAGCAGCAGGTGCAGGTGCGCTCGATGGAAAACCAGCGCCTGCATCTGCAGACGCGCTGGATTCTGCGCGGCGCCCTGGACTGGGCGCGCCTGATCCTGCGCCAGGATGGCCTGGACAGCCAGGGCAAGGGCACGGTCACTTTGAACGGGGTCTGGGCCACGCCGCTGGCCGAAACCCGCCTCGATCAGTATGTCGAACGTGAGCGCCTGCAGAACGAAAGCTACGATGCCAGCCTTTCGGGGCAGATTCAGGACGCCCAGTCGCGTTACAATCTGATTAATCTTGCCGATAAAAGTATGCCTGGCCAGAAGAAGCAGGAAGAGCTGCAGATGTTTACGCAGCTGCTGGTGAACTTGCAGATGAACCCGAGCCTGGCCCCCTTGATCGCGGATTATGTGGCGCAGTCGCAGTCCTTTACCGGTACGCCGAACCAGCCTTTGAGCGGTTCGAACAATGGCGAGGAACCGATGCCGTTGACGCGGGTGGAGGATTTGCTGGCGGTGAAGGGTATCGATGCGAATACCGTGGAAAAGCTGCGTGACTTCGTCATTGTGCTGCCGGTGCAGACGCCGCTGAATGTGAACACGGCGCCGGCCGAGCTGCTGGCGGCGCTGGTGCCCGGAGCGTCGGTGGCTCAGGCGAAGACATGGGCGGAGTACCGTAAGCGGACGCCGTTTGAGGACAAGGGGGCTTTTACTACTTATATAAACGGAGTAATGCCGGACAAGCCCATTAAAGCGCAGTACGACGCCAAAAGCACCTACTTCCTGGTGCAAAGCCGCATTCTGCTGGACCGCGCGGCGCTGAATGCGCAGACGCTGATCCAGCGCGCGGATGCTGTTAACGGCTGGCGCGCCTCGGTGGTCTGGACCAGGGAATATTGAGAGCAGGGCAGCAATCAACGAAAGCGAGATTCTTTGACAACTCTATACATACGCTATCCAGCCCGCAGCGCCGCCGACAGCGGCGCGCTGCACAACTGCCAGTTCGCGCTGGTGGGCGAGGGCGGCAATGTGATGCAGCAGGGTGCGGGTGCGCCCGGCAACCTGGCCAGCGTGGTGGCCGGGGCGCGCCGCGTGGTGCTGCTGCTGGCCGCTTCCGACGTCAGCCTGCTGCGCGTGAAAGTGCCGCCGCTGAGCGGCGCGCGCCTGAAAGCGGCCTTGCCCGGCCTGGTCGAAGAACAGGTGCTGGGCGACCCGGCCGACTGCGCCCTGGCGATCGCCCCGGCCCAGGCCGAGGAAAGCGAGCGCACCGTGGCCGTGGCGCAGCGCGCCTGGCTGGAAGTGCTGGTGCAGGCCGTGGTGGCGCAGGGCGCACACAGTGTCTCGGCCCTGCCGGCCCAGCTTTGCCTGCCCCTGGAGCCAGGTGCCGTTTCGGCTGCGCTGACCCCGGCCGACGGCGCGCTGGAGCTGTCGCTGCGCCAGTCCCAATACCAGGGCCTGGGCATGACCGTTGCCATCGATGCCGACAACGCCCTGCACACCCTGCGCGCTTTGGCTGGAGATACTCCGATCACGCTGTATCTGCCGTCCGCCCTGCGCGCCCAGTATGAGCCGCTGCTGGCCAACCATCCCGGCATTACGCTGGAAGAGGAGCACTGGGCGCACTGGATCGCCGCCGCGCGCGGCCTGCAGATCGACCTGGCGCTTGGCCTGTCCGCCCTGAGCGGCACCCAGGCGCGCAAATGGCAGCGCTGGCGCTGGCCGCTGCGCTTTGCCGCGCTGGCCGTGCTGGTGAATGTGGCGGGCATGAATATCGAGTGGCTGCGCCTGAAGCGCGAAGCCGATTCGGTGCGCCAGGCCATGACCCAGACCTTCCGTGCCGCCTATCCGAAAGAGGCGGTGATCCTCGACCCGGCGGCCCAGATGCGCAAGAACATTGCGCTGGCCAAGGCCAATAGCGGCGAGGTTGCGCCCGACGAGTTCACCGCTCTCAGCGCCGCCTTCGGCGAAGCGCTGGCCGGCCTGGCGCGCCACGATATCGCCGCCAGCATCGAATACCGCGAACGCAGCCTGACCGTCAAACTCAAGCCGGACAGCGTGGACGCCAACGGCCTGGCCCAGGTCAAGGCCGCACTGGCCGGGCGCAAGCTGGCGCTGACCGAAACCGCACCAGGCATCTGGAAGATCAGCGCCGGAGGAAAATCATGAGTTCATTGCGCACGAGCCTGGCCCAGTATCAGTCGCGGGCCAGCGAATTCTGGAATGCGCGCACGGAACAGGAGCGCAAGCTGCTGGGCATCGGCGGCGCGGTGGTGGGCCTGGCCCTGTTCTACGTCCTGTTGGTGGACCCGGCCCTGAGCGGCCGCGCAAAACTCAATAAGGAACTGCCCGAGCTGCGCCAGCAGGCCGCCGAGCTGCAGGCCCTGGCGGTGGAAGCGGCGGCCCTGAACGGCCAGCCGTCCGTGCCGCCGGCGCCGATGTCGCGCGAAAGCATCAACACCGGCTTGCAGGCGCGCGGCCTGACGGCGCAGAACGTGATGGTCACGGGCGAGTATGCCAAGCTGGAATTCAAGGGTGTGGCCTTCGCCGGCCTGGTGACCTGGCTCGACGCCATGCGCCGCGAGAATCAGCTGACCGTGCAGGAGACCACGGTCACGGCGCAAAGCGCGGCCGGCATGGTGGATGCGGCGGTGACGCTGCATCAGAGCGGCGTGGCCCGATGAAGCGTTTGGTTTTATGGTTGCTGGCGGTCGGGCTGAGCGTGCTGGCGACGGTGCTGGTGTGCTTCCCGGCCAGCTGGGTGGCGCAACTGGTGGAAGAGCAGAGCGGTGGACGTTTGACCTTGGGCGATGCGCAAGGTACGCTGTGGCGCGGTTCGGCCTTTATTGGCGGGGCGGCCAGCGGCAAGGGCGCGGTGACGCCGCTGCTGCCGGGGCGCTTCAGCTGGAAGATTTCGCCGCTGGTGCTGTTCGGCAGTGTCGACCTGGTGCTGGAAAATCCGGAGGCCTTGAGCCAGCCGGTCAATTTCCGTGGCGGCTGGAAGCAGTGGCGGCTCAGCCCCGCCGCCCTGAATCTGCCGGCCGATGGCCTGGCCGGCCTGGGCGCACCCTTGAATACCCTGGCGCCGAGCGGCCAGATGCGCCTGTCGTGGACGGCGCTGGAACTGGCCTTGAATGGCCAGCAGCTGGCCGTAAACGGCCGCACCACGCTGGAGATGCAGGAGATGTCGTCGCGCCTGTCGCCGATACGGCCGCTGGGCAGTTACCAGCTGGCGCTGGATTGGCAAGGCCAGAACGCCGGCCTGACACTGAGTTCCGTCAAAGGACCGCTGCTGTTGAGCGGTTCCGGCAGCCTGAATCAGGGCCGCCTGCAATTTTCCGGTCAGGCCGAAGCGGCCGGCGGATATGAAGAAACCCTGGGCAATCTGCTTAACCTTCTGGGCCAGCGCCGTATGGTTGGCGGTAAAAACATCATCGCATTAGAGTTCAGATAAAAATGAAAAAACAGTCTGCTAGCAAACACACCATTCCCGCCCTGCGCCGCCTGAGTGCTGCCGTGCTGCTGTGCTGCGCGATGGCACCCGCCGTAGCGCCGGCATGGGCCGCCCCCAACGATGAGGCGGCGCTGAACTTCGTCAATGCGGATATCGAGTCCGTTATCAAGGCGGTCGGCCACTACACCAATATCACCTTCCTGATCGACCCGCGCGTGAAGGGGACGCTGACCCTGGTGTCGGAAAAGTCGATCAGCAAGTCGCAGGCATTCAGCCTGCTCACTTCCGCGCTGCGCCTGCAGGGCTTTGCCATCGTCAGTGGCGACGGCTACGCCAAGGTGGTGCCGGAAGCGGAAGCCAAGCTGCAGGCCAGCCCGACCCAGATCGGCACCGGCGGCGCCGTGCTCAAAGGCGACCAGGTGGCGACCCAGGTCTTCCACCTGAATTACGAGGCGGCCACCAATGTGGTGACGGTGCTGCGTCCCTTGATCACGCCGAACAACACCATCAACGCCAACCCCGGCAACAACACCGTGGTCATCACCGACTACGCCGACAACCTGAAGCGCCTGTCCAAGATCATCGCCGCCCTCGATGCGCCGGCTGCCACCGACCTGGACGTGATCCCGGTGCGCCACGCCATCGCCAGCGACCTGGCGACCATGATCAACAAGCTGATGGAGCCGAGCGCCGGCTCCGGCGGCGACAGCGGCAAGGTCACGGTGCTGGCCGATCCGCGCACCAACGCCCTGGTACTGCGCGCCCCGTCGGCGGCGCGCGCCAACCTGGCCAAGTCCCTGATCGCCAAGCTGGACCAGCCCACCACGGAGCTGGGCAATGTGCACGTGGTCTATCTGAAGAACGCGGAGGCGGTGAAGCTGGCCGAAACCCTGCGCGCCGTGATGGCGGGCGACAGCTCGGCCGGCGGCCAGTCCGGCAGCAGCGCCGGCACGGGCGGCAGCCTGTCGCAAGCCAATCAGCAGGGCCAGAACACGCAAAACAGCGGCATGAACCAGAGCGGCAGCGGCGGTACCGGCGGTCCGACCAACCCGGCCTTGACCGGCGGCGGCAACCGCAGCCAGGGCTCGACCGGCGGCGCTGGCTTTATCCAGGCCGACGCCTCCACCAACACCCTGATCATCACCGCACCGGACGCGGTCTACCGCAATCTGCGCGCCGTGATCGACCAGCTTGATATGCGCCGCGCCCAGGTCTACATCGAAGCGCTGATCGTGGAACTGAGCGCCGACAAGGCCTCCGAATTCGGCGTCCAGTGGGTGGGCTTGAGCGGCAATGACAAGAGCACCTATCGCATCGGCGGCCTGCAGTCCATGTCCAGCAACGGCAACAATATCGTCAATATGTATGCCGGCGCGCGCGCCGACAAGCTGGCGCCGCCGGGCAATGGCCTGACCATCGGCGTGTTCAAGCAACTGGCGGACGGCAAGCTGGGACTGGGTGCGGTGGCGCATTCGCTGGAAACCGACGGCAATGCCAACATCCTGTCCACGCCGAATATGCTGACCCTGGACAACGAGCTGGCCATGATTCGCGTCGGCCAGAATGTGCCGATCCTGACCGGCCAATTCACCACTTCTTCCGGCACCAATAACAATCCCTTCCAGACCATCGACCGCAAGGATATCGGCGTGACGCTGAAAGTGCGGCCGCAGATTTCCGAAGGCGGCACCGTCAAGCTGGCCATCTACCACGAGACTTCCTCGGTGGACGCCGCCTCCGGCACCACCAACGGACTGACGCTGAACACGCGCACCCTGGAAAACAATGTGATCGCCGACGATGGCCAGATCATCGTGCTGGGCGGCCTGATCGAAGACAAGACCAATGACAATGTGGAGAAGGTGCGCGGCCTGGGCGACATCCCGATTCTCGGCAATCTGTTCAAATACCAGAAGCGCGGCCGCCAGAAGACCAATCTGATGATCTTCCTGCGTCCGGTGGTGGTGCGCAGCCGCGAGCAGAGCATCAGCCTGACCACCGACCGCTACGACTATATGCGTACCTCGGAGCAGGAATACAAGCCGAACGACACGCCGCTGCTGAAGGACGTCGGCCGTCCGCTGCTGCCGGTGCTGCAGAACGGCCAGCCGACCGCTGGCCAGGGCATGCTGGCCTCGCCGGTGCCGCCCCTGCCGCCGCAGCCGCAGCGCGGCAACGTCGCGCCCGGCGCCGCCGTGCCGGCCACCCAGCCCACCACCCCAACCGACGCGGGCCAGCGCAAATAATGAGCAACCTCCTGCCTTTCGCCTTCGCCCGCGACTTCCTGCTGCTGGCCCGGCCCGGCGAGGAAGCCGAGCACACGGTCGATGTGCTGGTGTGCGGCGCCACCGCGCCGGCCGCCATCGCCGAAGTGTCGCGCCGCTTCGGCCGCATCCGCATCAAGACCCTGCCGCGCGCTGACCTGGACGCCGCCATCGCCGGCGCCTATGCCGGTGCCGGCGGCGATGTCTCGCAGGTGGCCGACGAATTCGACGCCGACCTCGATCTGACCAAGTTGCTGCAGGACGTGCCGGCCATCGAGGACTTGCTGGAATCGTCGGACGATGCACCCGTGATCCGCATGATCAACGCGCTGCTGACGCAAGCCCTGCGTGACGGCGCGTCGGACATCCACATCGAGCCTTTCGAGCAGACCTCGGTGGTGCGCTTCCGCGTCGACGGCGCCCTGCGCGACATCGTACGGCCGCGCAAAGCCATCCACGGCTCGCTGATCTCGCGCATCAAGATCATGGCCCAGCTGGACATCGCCGAAAAGCGCCTGCCGCAGGACGGCCGCATCACCCTGCGCGTGGGCGGCAAGCCGGTCGACGTGCGCGTCTCCACGCTGCCCACCGGCCATGGCGAACGCGCCGTGCTGCGTCTGCTGGACAAGGAAGCGGGCCGTCTCGACCTGCAGCACCTGGGCATGAGCGACAGCATGCTGGGCCAGTTCAACGGCCTGCTCAAGCAGCCGCACGGCATCGTGCTGGTGACCGGGCCGACCGGCTCCGGCAAGACCACCACCTTGTACGCCGCCCTGTCCCTGCTCAATTCCAGCACCACCAATATCATGACGGTGGAAGATCCGGTGGAGTACGACCTGCCCGGCGTCGGCCAGACCCAGGTCAACGCCCGCATCGACATGACCTTCGCCAAGGCCCTGCGCGCCATCCTGCGCCAGGACCCGGACGTGATCATGATCGGCGAGATCCGCGACCTGGAAACGGCGCAGATCGCGGTGCAGGCTTCGCTCACCGGCCACCTGGTGCTGGCCACCCTGCACACCAACGATTCGGCCGCCGCCGTCACCCGTCTGCTGGACATGGGCATCGAACCTTTCCTGCTCTCGTCCTCGCTGCTGGGCGTACTGGCCCAGCGCCTGGTGCGCAAGCTGTGCGGCGCCTGCAAGAGCTTCGAGCACGGCGAATGGCGCGCCGTCGGCTGTGAGCAGTGCGGCAACACGGGCTACCAGGGCCGGGTCGGCATCTACGAGCTGCTGCAGACCACGGAACAGATCCGGGCCCAGATCCACGACCGCTCGTCCGAGGCCGATATCCGCACTGTGGCCCAGAACGACGGCATGCACACCATGCGCCAGGACGGCGAACGCTGGCTGGCCAATGGCACCACCACGCCGGCCGAGCTGCTGCGCGTTACCAAGGACTAAACCATGCCAGCCTTCCGTTATGAAGCCGTGGATGCGGGCGGCGCCACCCGGAAAGGCGTGGTGAATGCCGACAGCGCGCGCTCGGCGCGCTCCGACCTGCGCGCGCAAGGCCTGGTGCCGATCAAGGTGGATGCCATCACGGCCCAGGTGGACGCCAGCGGCGCTGCCACCCGGCGCGGCCTGGGCGAGCGCCTCAGCACGGTCGAACAAGCCTTGTTCACGCGCCAGCTGGCCAGCCTGCTGGAAGCGGGCCTGCCGCTGGAGCAGGCATTTACCGCCTTGCTGGAACAGGCCGAGCGCACCTATGTGCGCGACCTGATCGCCTCCATCCGTTCCGAAGTGATGGGCGGCTCCTCGCTGTCCGATGCGCTGAGCCGCCATCCGCGCGACTTCCCGGAAATCTACCGCGCGCTGGTGGCGTCGGGCGAGCAGATCGGCCAGCTTTCGCGCGTGCTGTCGCGCCTGGCCGACTATATCGAGCGGCGCAATGCCCTGATGCAGAAGGTCAAGCTGGCCTTCCTCTATCCCGGCATCGTGACCGTGGTGGCCTTCGCCATCGTCATCTTCCTGCTGACCTATGTGGTGCCGCAGATCGTCTCGGTGTTCGCCAACACCAAGCAGAAGCTGCCCTTCCTGACGGTGATGATGCTGGCGGTGTCCGACTTTACGCGCCACTACGGCATCCTGGTGGCGGTGGCGCTGGGCGGCGCCTGGTGGGCCTGGCGCCGCGCGCTGCAGAATATCGCGCTCAAGACGCGCTGGCATACCTGGCTGCTGACCGCGCCGCTGTATGGCAAGTTTGAACGCAGCCTGAACACGGCGCGATTCGCCAGTACGCTGGCCATTACCACCGGTTCCGGGGTGCCGATTCTGCGCGCGCTGGAGACCAGCCGCGATACGCTCAACAACGTGGCCATGAAAAACCTGGTGCAGGAAGCCAGCGACGCCGTGCGCGAAGGCGTCAGCCTGGCGCGCGCGCTATCGGCGCAGAAGCATTTCCCGCCCATGCTGGTGCACATGATACGGGCCGGCGAAATCACCGGCGAGCTGCCGAGCATGCTGGAGCGCGCGGCCACCGCGCAGGAAGCGGACCTGGAACGGCGGACCCTGACCATCGCCGGCCTGCTGGAGCCGGCCCTGATCCTGACCATGGGCCTGGTGGTGCTGCTGATCGTGCTGGCGGTGCTGATGCCCATTATCGAAATCAATCAGCTGGTGCGCTGATACTGGAGAAAAGAATTGAAGCGTTTGCCCTTGATTAGCACGGTGGCCGCGGTGGCGGCTTTATCGGCCTCGCTGGCTTACTGGGGCCTGCAACTGTATAAGCCGCAGCAGCGTCCCATCGCCGCGCCGCCGGTGCAGGTGGCGCCCGGCCCGCAGATCGACAGCGCGCGCGGCCTGTTCGGCGGCGAGATCGCGGTGGCGGCGGCCAGCAGCTACCAGCTGCGCGGTGTGGTGGCGGCGGCCAATGGCCGCGGCAGCGTGGCCATTATCGCCACCGACAGCCAGCCGGCCAAGGCCTTCCCGGTGGGCGCCGAGGTGGTGTCCGGCGTGACGGTGAAGGAGGTGCAGCCGCGCTTCGTGCTGCTGCAGGAAGGCGGCGTGCAAAAGCGGGTCGACCTGATGTCGCTGGACAGCGCTGGCGCCGCCACGCTGGCGCCGCCACTGCCGGGCCAGTCCGGTCAGCCGATGCCGCCCGCGCCCAACGCGCCGCCGCAGTCGCCGATGACGGGCGGTCCCGCCGAACCCGCGCCCGGTCCCATCCTGACCGCGCCGCCGCAGCGCGTGGTCACGCCGTCGCCCGGCAACGCGCCGCCGCAGCTGCAGTAAGCCGGCGCCGCACAGCCCGGCCGCGCGGCCGGGCTGCCATGCCTCGCCCCACCATGCAGGCCACTCTGCTGACCATCTGGAGAGCCCCATGAAGCCGTTCCGCTTCCTGCTGCTGTGCTGCGCCCTGGCGCTGGCAGCGCCAACCCACGCCCAAATTCCCGTTGAAGCCCAAACCCGGCCGGATGCCGTGCTGCTGCCACCCGTGCCGCTGCCGCGCACGGCCGCACCGGCCACCGGGCCGGCACTGCTGCCCTTGGCCGCCCCGGTGGCGCAATATACGCGGCAGGCGCCGGCGGACGGCAAGCGGCCGCGCGTGGCGCTGGTGCTGTCCGGCGGCGGCGCGCGCGGCTTCGCCCATATCGGCGTGCTGCGCGTGCTGCAGGAAATGCAGGTGCCGATCGATATTGTGGTCGGTACCAGTATGGGTAGTGTGGTGGGCGGCGCCTTCGCCGCCGGCGCTTCGGTCGAAGAGCTGGAGCACTTGGCGCGCAAGACCGACTGGAACCGCGTGATGGCCGACCGCTCGCCGCGCGACGAGCTGAGTTTCCGCCGCCGCGAGGAAGATGTGCGCCTGCCGTCCCGCCTCGAATTCGGCGTCAGCAAGAAGGGCGCGACCCTGCCGCCGGCCGCCGCCAGCAATGCCGCGCTGGAGATGGCGCTCGACCGCCTGCTGCCGTCCGGCACGCGCGATACCGCGGTCGACCAGCTGCCCTTGCCCTTCCGTTCGGTCGCTTCCGACCTGGTGACGGGCGAACTGGTGGACTTGAAGGACACGCCGCTGTTTCTGAGCATGCGCGCTTCGCTGGCCGTGCCGGGCGTGTTCGCGCCGGTGCGCATCAACCACCGCCTGGTGGTCGATGGCGGCCTGGTACGCAATCTGCCGGTCGACCTGGCGCGCGATATGGGGGCCGACGTGGTCATCGCCGTCAATGTCGGCACGCCGCTGGCGCCGGAATCGGAGCTGGACAGCGCGCTCGACGTCGCCAACCAGATGCTGCAGATCCTGACCGAGCAGAATGTGCAGCGCTCGCTGAAGGAGTTGCGCGCCGAGGATATCCTGATCGCGCCCGACCTGAGCGGCATCAGCTTCCTCGACTTCGAACTGCACGACAACGCCATGAAGGCCGGCATGGCGGCGGCGCGCGCGCTGGCGCCGCGCCTGGCCCATCTGGCGCTGAACGACAGCGACTTCATCGCCTTCGAGCGCCGCCGCCTGGCCGCGCCCGCGCTGGACGACCATGCACGCCCGCTGGGCAAGCTGGAAATCGCCGGGCAGGGCGAAATCAATCCCGCCATCCTGCGCGCGCAGAGCGGCCTGGTGCAAGGCCAGCCCTTCACCAAGGCGCAGATCCGCGACGCCGCCGCCAGCCTGTATGGACGCGGCGACCTGGCCCGCGTCGAAACGGAAATCCACGACCGCTTCGGCGAGCGCAATGTGCTGATCCGCACCAGCGAGGCGGAATGGACGCGCAACCGCGTGCGCGTCGGCCTCGAACTGCAAAGCGATTTCCAGGACAGTAACAACTTCGCGCTCAAGCTGCTGCACGTGAGTTCCTCGCTGAACCGCTGGGGCGGCGAACTGCTGACCGACCTGCGCATCGGCAGGGAGCGCGCGCTGGGCGTGCAGTTCTGGCAGCCGCTGGGCGAGGGTTCGCGCTGGTATATCTCGCCCACGCTGCAGTACAACTCGACCGGAGCCGATCTGTTCAACGAAGGCCGGCGCCTGGCCCGCCTCACTTACAGCAAGCGCAGCGCCCAGCTCAGCCTGGGACGGGAGCTGGGCAACTGGGGCGATATCCAGGCCGGCGCGATGCGTCAGCGCTTCCAGGGCCGGGCGGCCGTGCCGGAAGACTTGAAGCTGCCCTTCAGCACCGTCTTCGGCACCGCCTATTTCATGCGCTTCCGCGTCGATACCGTCGATTCCCTGGCCTTCCCCACGCGCGGCACCCTGCTCGACGCCAACTACTCCCATCCCATCGGCGAAGATGCGGTGCTGAGTTCCGCCTCGTCCTCGGTCACGGCCATGCGCGCCTTCACCTATGGACCGTGGAGCGGCCATGTGTACGGCGAATGGGCGCGCGCCAGGACGGGCGCGGCGCCGCTCAATCTGGGCGGCTTCATGCGCCTGTCCGGCACGCCGGCCGAGTCGGTGCAGGGCCAGACCGTGGCCTTCAGCCGGGTGGTGATGGCGCGCCGCTTCGACGCCCTGGGCAACGATGTGCGCGTCGGCTTCTCGCTGGAGGCGGGCGGCGGCTTCGACCGCATCAACGGCTTGCGCGGCCGCTCCGTGATGCAGGCCGGCAGCGTCTTCCTCTCGCTCGACACGCGCGCCGGCCCGATCTACCTGGGCGGCGGCGCCACCAAGGGCGGCTACCAGTCGCTGTATCTCTTCCTCGGCCCGATCTGGTGATCGGGAAAACGAAAATGGCAGGCGAAACGCCTGCCATTTTCGTCCGCATGCCGCGCCCGGTTTTACTCGGGCTTCTTGAACGGATCGATCTTCTTCAAGGCCTGCTTGTCGGCCTGGCGCTGCGCACCCTTGCCCTTGCTGTGCGGCCCAGCCGCGCGCGTCTTGGCCAGCCCCGCGAACGGATTGCGCGGCTTGCCGAAGGTTTGCGAAGGCTCGATGCGGATGCGCATCTTCTGCCGGGTCGCCAAGGCCTTGTTCGCCATTACAGCACGTAGCGCGACAAGTCTTCGTTGACGGCCAGCGCGTCCAGGCGCTGGTTGACGTAGGCGGCGTCGATCTGCAGCAGCTTCTCGCCCGTTTCGGTGGCGCTGAAGGAAATCTCTTCGAGCAGCTTTTCCATCACGGTGTAGAGGCGGCGCGCGCCGATGTTTTCGGTGCGCTCGTTGACCTGGTGCGAAATCTCGGCCAGGCGCGTGATGCCGTCCGGCGTGAAGTCGATCTGCACGTCCTCGGTCGCCAGCAAGGCCTGGTACTGCTTGGTCAGGCAGGCGTCGGTACTGGTCAGGATGCGCTCGAAGTCGGCGATCGACAGCGACTCCAGTTCCACGCGGATGGGGAAGCGGCCCTGCAGTTCCGGAATCAGGTCGGAGGGCTTGGCCAGGTGGAAGGCGCCGGAGGCGATGAACAGGATATGGTCGGTGCGGATCATGCCGTACTTGGTGTTGACGGTGGTGCCTTCCACCAGCGGCAGCAGGTCGCGCTGCACGCCGGCGCGCGAGACGTCGGCGCCGCCCACTTCCGAGCGCGAGGCGATCTTGTCCACCTCGTCGAGGAAGACGATGCCGTTCTGCTCCACATTGTGGATGGCCTTCTGTTTCATCTCGTCTTCGTTGACCAGCTTGGCCGCTTCTTCCTCGACCAGCAGCTTCATGGCTTCGACGATGCGCACCTTGCGCGCCTTGCGCCGGCCGGCGCCCATGCCGGAGAACATGGACTTGATCTGCTCCGTCATTTCCTCCATGCCGGGCGGCGCCATGATTTCCATCTGCGGGCTTTGCTCGGCCAGCTCGATCTCGATTTCCTTGTCGTTCAACTCGCCCTGGCGCAGGCGCTTGCGGAAGGTCTGGCGCGTGGCGTCGCTGCCCTGCGCTTCCGTGGCGCTGCTGCCGGGGTTGAAGCCGAAGTCGCGCGGCTGCGGCAGCAGGATGTCGAGCACGCGGTCTTCGGCCGCATCCTCGGCGCGCGCGCGCACCTTGGCCATTTCGGCCGAGCGGGTCTGCTTGATGCCGATGTCGATCAGGTCGCGGATGATGGTGTCGACGTCGCGGCCCACATAACCGACTTCGGTGAACTTGGTCGCTTCCACCTTGATGAAGGGTGCGTCGGCCAGCTTGGCCAGGCGGCGCGCGATTTCGGTCTTGCCGACGCCGGTGGGACCGATCATCAGGATATTCTTGGGCGTGATTTCATGGCGCAGCGGCTCTTCCACCTGCTGGCGGCGCCAGCGGTTGCGCAGCGCGATGGCGACCGCGCGCTTGGCCTTGGCCTGGCCGACCACATGTTTATCGAGTTCGCCGACGATTTCCTGCGGAGTCATATTCATGCTGGGCTTTCTTCCAGGGTTTCGATGATGTGGGAGAGGTTGGTGTAGATGCACAACTCGCCCGCGATGGTCAGCGATTTTTTCACGATGTCGGCCGGGGCCAGTTCGGTGTTTTCATACAGCGCCTTGGCGGCCGACAGGGCATAGCTGCCGCCCGAGCCGATGGCGCCGATGCCGTCTTCCGGTTCCAGCACATCGCCATTGCCGGTGATGACCAGGGTCGATTCGCTATCGGCCACCAGCAGCATCGCTTCCAGGCGGCGCAGCACGCGGTCGGTGCGCCAGTCCTTGGCCATTTCGACCGAGGCGCGCAGCAGGTTGCCCTGGTGCTTTTCCAGCTTGCCTTCGAAACGGTCGAGCAGGGTGAAGGCGTCGGCCGTGCCGCCGGCGAAGCCGCACAGCACTTTGCCCTGGTACAGCTTGCGCACCTTGCGCGCCGTGCCCTTCATGACGATATTGCCCAGCGTGACTTGACCGTCGCCGCCGATGGCGACCTGTTTGCCGCGGCGCACGCACAGAATGGTGGTGCCGTGAAATTGTTCCATAGTTGCCTCAATGTTATGACGCTGCGTGCGTCCCAGCGCCGAAATGGGGCTGTTTCGCCGGATTGCAAGTTCAATACTTGTGGGGAAACAGTCGCACGCTGGCGCCCGCGCCCAGCAGGCGCAGCAGGGCCGCCGCCAGATGGTTCAGATCCCGGAATTCTATCCTGCGCTCGCCCAGGCCTTGCAGGGCGCCCAGCAATTGCTGGGCCGCGCCGTAGTCGATGCGGGCCAGGCGCGCGCAGTCGAAGACCAGGGCCGGATACTGTTCAGCATAGGCGAGAATGGCCTCGATGACCGCGCTGGCGTCGCCTTCGAGCAGATAGGGCAGGACGAAACGGTCGGCGGCGGCCGCCGCCAGCGGCTGTTCGGGCGCCAGCGCCACGCGCTGCGGCGGCGAGAACGGCGGCGGCGAGACTTCGAACGTGACGCAGTAATCCATGCTGCTTTCCTCGAAATCCTTTTCGCGGTTTTGCAGGCGCAGCAGCTCCAGATGGAGCAGCCAGGGCGCCTCGCCCGCGTCGCGCCGGCCGACGGCGAGGATGGCGCCGACCTGGCGCGCCAGCTCGGCCGCACCAGCCACGGTCAGTTCGCGCTCGGCCGCCTGCACGGCGCGCAGGGCGGCCAGCAGCAGGGCGCAGCCTTCGGGCGTCACGCCGCGCACCCGGCTGCAGTCGAGGCGCAGCGGGCCGGCCGGGAGGGTGGCTTGCTGCGTAGCGCCGCCGTTCATGGTGTCCTGGGCGGGGTGCAGGCGTGCCAGCTGGGCGGTGCAATCGGCGTCGAGCATGCCGCTGAGCGCCACGGTGGGAACGACGCCGGCCGGGGGCGGCGCGGCGCTGTCGGGTGCGGCCGGTGGATTCCAGGGCGGCGGCGAGGTTTCGAAGGTGCTGGCATAGTCGATCGACAGGCTGTCGAAGGCGTCCTGGCGGCCCAGGATCTGGTACAGGTCGAACAGCATCCACCACACGGTGCGGTCGCGCTGGTCGCGCGCGGCGGCGGCCAGCAGCTCGGCGGCCAGCTCGGCCTGGCCGTTGGCGTACAGCAGGGCCACTTCCTCGACCACGGGCGCGGTTTCGGCGGCGGCCGCCTCGGCCGGAGTGTCGAGTTCGCCCAGCAGCTCGGTGGTGCCGGCTTCCAGCAGGGGCAGGGTGTTGCCGTCGAGGGCGGCGGCGCGCGGCGCGCGGGCCGGGCGGCTGGCCCAGGGCATGTCTTCGTCGTCGAAGATGTCGGCCGCCATGGCCGCTTCGATGGCGTCGATCTTCATGGCGGTGGCGCGCGCGATATCGCGCTGCAGTTCCTGCTGGACGCGCTGGCGTTCCAGCTCGCTGTGCGCGGCCAGCCGCGCGGCGGCCTCGTCGTCGGCGCCGGCCTTGGCCTCGGCCGCGATGTCGGCCGCGTCGTCATCGGCCTTGTTTTTTTTGAACAGAGAAAACAGTCCCACCGCTTTTCCTCGTCCGCTCCCGGAGCAGATAGTGTAGCCCAAGGGCCGGCGCCGCTTGGCAAAGCCGGCCGCGGAAATGAAAAAAGCACGCGCCGGGCGTGCTTTTTTGCTGCAAAGCAGGGGGAGCGGCCCGCCGCTGTGGCGGGGCCGCGGCGCATTAATCGCCGTAGAGTTTCTGCTTCAGTTCGCGGCGCTGCTGGGCTTCCAGCGACAGCGTGGCGGTGGGACGGGCGATCAGGCGCGGAATGCCGATCGGCTCGCCGGTTTCCTCGCACCAGCCGTATTCGCCGTTATCGATGGCCACGATGGATTGCTGCACTTTTTTCAGCAGCTTGCGCTCGCGGTCGCGGGTGCGCAGCTCCAGGGCATGCTCTTCCTCGATGGTGGCGCGGTCGGCCGGGTCCGGCACCAGCACGGTTTCGCGCAGGTGTTCCGTGGTTTCGCCGGCATTTTTCAGCAGTTCTTTTTCCAGCGCCTGGAGCTTGGCCTTGAAAAACGCCATCTGCGCCGGGTTCATATAGTCCTTATCGCTCATCGCCAGAATTTCTTCGTCGGTGAGGATACGTTCTGGACTAGCGGCGGAGGTCGATTTATTAGTTTTAGTCATCACTTCTTACCTTCGATACGACAGAGTTTTCAAATTTCAGCTGTCGGACCCTCAAGGCCAACAACTGTACCGGCTTGCGCTGGGCTAACCGGCACCCCAGAAAAACCCGGTTAGTTTATACCAAACATTGTTCCAGGCCGCGAATAAAGATATCTTTCGGTAGATTTTTACCAATAAACACCATTTTACTGCCGCGCGCCTCATGCTCCGCCCATTTTGCGCCCAGGTCGCTGCCCATCAATTGGTGCACGCCCTGGAATACGACTTTACGATCCGCGCCCTGCATTAACAATACGCCTTTGTAGCGCAACATGCGAGGACCGTACACATTGACCAGGCCGGCCAGGAATTCATCGAGCTTTTCCGGATCGAATGGGCGCGCGCTTTTAAACACGAAAGCGGCGATTTCATCGGTATGGTGGCTGTGGTGGTGGTCGTGGGCGCAATGCGCGCCGTGCTCGTGGTCATGCTGGCAATGTTCGCCATGTTCATGCGCATGCTCATGTTCATGCTCTTCGGCGGCCAGGAAGTCCGGATCCAGCTCCAGTTTTTCATTCAGGTTGAAGCCGCGCAGGTCGAGCACCTCGGCAATCGGGGCGCGGCCGAAGTCGGAGGTGCCGATCGGCGCGCGCGGGTTGATGCGCTTCAAGCGCGCCGTCAGCGCCTCGATGGCGGCGGCGTCGACCAGATCGGTTTTCGACAGCAGGATCTTGTCGGCGAAACCGACCTGACGCTGGGCTTCCTCATTATCGTCCAATTGCTGCATGGCGTGGCGCGCATCGACCACGGTGACAATTGCATCGAGCAAGTAATTACTGCCGACTTCATCGTCGACAAAGAAAGTCTGGGCCACCGGGCCGGGATTGGCCAGGCCGGTGGTTTCGATCACCACGCGGTCGAACTGCAGTTCGCCGGCCGCGCGTTTTTTCGCCAGATCGGACAGGCCGATAATCAGGTCGCCGCGCACGGTGCAGCAAATGCAGCCATTATTCATTTCGACGATTTGCTCGCGGCTTTCCTGCACCAGGATCTCATTGTCGATATTTTCCTGCCCGAATTCATTCTCGATGACGGCAATGCGCATGCCATGCTGTTCTTGCAGAATGCGGTTGAGCAAGGTGGTTTTGCCGGCGCCGAGGAAGCCGGTCAGGATGGTGGTCGGAATCAGGTCCATGGTCTGCCTTGCTGCAAATAGAATCGGCCGATTATGCCGGAATTCCCGGCGCGCTGCCAAATCAGGGACGGCAGCCGGGCTTACTTGATTTTAGCCCGTGGATGGGCCTTGTCGTAAACCTGGGCCAGATGCTGGAAATCGAGGGCGGTATACACCTGGGTCGAGGTGATGCTGGCGTGGCCCAGCATGTCCTGCACGGCGCGCAGGTCGCCCGAGGATTGCAGCACGTGCGAGGCAAACGAATGGCGCAGCATATGCGGGTGGACGTGGACCGGCGCCCCCGTGGCCTGGGCATGGCGGGCCAGGCGCAGCTGCACCACGCGCGGCGAGACGCGCCGGCCGCGCTCGTTGAGGAAGAGGGCGGCGCTGCCGTCGCTGGCGGCCGGGCGCACGGCCAGCCAGGCGCTCAGGGCGGCCAGGGCGGCGCTGCCGACCGGCACGCGGCGCATCTTGCCGCCCTTGCCGGTGACAACGACTTCGGCATTGTCGGCTTCCAGCCAGCCGGCGGAGGCGGGCTGGCCGGCTTCGGCTTTCTGGAAGCGCAGGTCGAGGCCGGCCAGTTCGGACACCCGCAGCCCGCTCGAATACAGCAGCTCGAACATGGCGTGATTGCACAGCTCGGCCGGCTCCTGGGCGGCGGCGGCCGTGCGGGCCGGCGTCGCCACCAGCTGCACGGCATCGTCCACCGACAGGGCTTTGGGCAGGGTTTTGGCGCGTTTGGGCGGGCGCACGCCCTGGACCGGGTTGGCGGCCAGGCTCTGCTGGCGGCCCAGCCAGTCGAAAAAGCCGCGCCAGCTCGACAGCTTGCGCGCGATCGAGCGCGGATCGAGGCCGCGCGCATGCAGTTTGGCCGTGTAGCGGCGGATGGCGTGCTGGTCCAGCGTGGCCCAGTCGGCTTCGCCGCTGAGTTCGAGCAGCTCGCGCAGGTCGCGGCCATAGGCGGCCACGGTATGCGGGGACAGTTTGCGCTGCGCGGCCAGCTGGTCGAGGAAGGCGTCCACCGAGTCCGGCTTGGCGCGCGGCGCGCTCATGGGGTCAAGCCGTCAGCGGGGCCAGCGCGACGCTGGCGGTTTCGCCGATATGCACCAGGAAATCGGTGGCCATCAGCGAAGTGAAGCGTTCGGTATCGGGCGAGCCGAGGATCAGCAGGCCGAAGGCGGCGCCCTTGCTACCGGGCTGGCGCAGGGCGATGATGACGGTGGACTGGATGCTGGCCGCATCGTCCAGCCAGCGCACCGCCTCGAAATCGTTGTTGCTGCCGCAGTAAGGCGCTTGCAGGCTGTTGCCGAACAGGCGCGCGTCTTCCGACACGTCCTGGGCAAACCATTCGCCGGCATAGACGGCGGCCGGGGTGAACAGGCGCAGCGTGGCTTGCGGCACGTGGAAGCTGTGTTTCAAGCCATCCACCAGGTCGCGCGGCAGCGCGGCCAAGGCGCGCGGCTGCAGCAGCTTCTGGTTCCAGCTGTGGAAGCGGTTGGCGATGGTCTGGTTTTCCTGGGCGTTGCGGCTCAGATCGGCCATGCGCAGTTCCAGCGCCTTGTATTTCTCGCGCATCACTTCCATTTGGCGCTCCTGCAGCGACACGGCCCGTCCCGTCAGCGGGCTGGACAGCTTTACTTCGCCCAGCAGATTAGCGTGTTCTTCGAAGAAATGCGGGTGGTCAGCCAGGTATTGCGCGACGGTCTTGGAATCCAGTGTTGCGGTCATTTTAATCAGGTCGTGTTGGAGCCAACAGACATTTTACCCGACGCGGGCTAGAAAAAAGACGCCCGCAGGCGTCTTTTTGCGGGATGGGCGGGCTTTAGAAGCGGTGGCGCATGCCGATCTGGATGCCTTTGCTGGACTGGCCGGGCACGGCGGTGAAGCCGCCGGAGGCGCTGGCGGCGCCGATAGCATATTGACCTTCGTTCTTGTTTTTAATGTAAGCGGCCACCGTGTAGAGGTCGGTGCGCTTGGACAGATTGTAGTCGTAGCCGATGCCGTACTGGGTGGCGTCGCTCGCGTTGGCGCGCCGGTCGTCCTGCCTGACCACAGACGCCATCAGGCGGCCCGCGCCCATGCGGTAGTGGAAGCCGACCTGGTAGCTGACCGCGTCCAGGTAGAAATTGCGCACCAGGGCGGCGTTCAGCTGGCTCGCCAGCAGCGGACCGAGGGCCGGGCCGAAGGCGATAAACGTCGGCGCCAGCTGCTCGTTGGCGTAGCGGATGATGACCGAGTTCTCGTTCTTCTGCTTGTGGGCGCCGAGGAAGAGCTTCCAGTTGTCAAAGGCATAGGAGCCGGCCAGGGTGTGCGTCACCAGGCCACGGTTGCCGACCTGGTCGGCGCCGTAGTTATAGGCCGCACCCAGATCCCAGCCATTGGCCTTGTAGCGCAGGTTGGCGCCATAGGATTTCTTGTCCATGCCGATATAGCCGGAACGCTCGAAGCCATACATCAGGGCCGCGCCGATGCCGTTCGGCAGCTCGATGCGGTACTGGATGGCCTTGTCGGAGCGGATCGCAATGCCGGCCGTGAGCAGGCCGCCCAGGCCGCCGACGATGCCGCCCCAGCCGGCCGCCGTGCCCGATTCGAACACATCGCCGTTATTGAACACTTCATAGCCGGGCGTGTACATGCGGCCCATCAGCACCGCGCCCACCGGCGTCACCAGGCCCACCATCGAGGTGCGGTCGAACAGGGCGCCGTTGATGTTGACGTTGACGGCCGGCTGCAGCGCGGCCTGCACCCCGGCCAGCAGGCGGGCGGCGGTGGCGGCGCCGCCGGCGGCCGGCGGCACGGTGAAGTTCAAGCCCTTGGTCAGGGCATAACCCTGGTTCGAGCTGAGGTTGCCGGTCTGCTGGCGGCCGGTGTCGAGTTCCACCCGCGCTTCCAGATTGAAGATGGCCTTGTAGCCGCCGCCGATATCTTCCGTCCCCTTGAAGCCGAGGCGCGAACCATCGGCGATGCCGCTGACCAGCTTGGTGCGCGAATCGCTGCCGCCATTGTTCACATACATGACACCGGCATCGGCGATGCCGTAGATCGTGACCGAGGATTGGGCCAGGGCCGGCCCGGCAAAACATGCTGCGATGGCTAGGGCGAGGATGCGGTTCTTCATGCTGTCTCCTGAATGTTTTTGTATTGAAAAACGAACGTCCGTACTAATTCAATGCGAAGCACACCAGCGGCCACGTCTCCGTCGAAAAAAAGGCGGCATGGTTGCCCATGGCCGCCCAGTTCATGCGCGAGGCATCTCAGAAGTTGTGGTGCACACCCAGGCTGAAGGTATTCACCTTGGTGGCGGCTTTTTTATTCGAAGCGTCGATGTACAGATAGGTGCGGGCCGACAGATTGTGCTCATAGCCGAGCGAGAATTGCTTGGTCTTCGGCAGGCCGTCCGGCTCCTTGCGGCCGTAGCCGGCCAGGATCTTGCCCATGCCCACGGTGTAGTTGGCGCCCACCACCCAGGCCTTGGTCGTGTCGTTGACGGCCTTGGTATGGCCTTCATCCTGGTGCTGGTAGGAGGCCATCAGCTTCAGGTCGGCGATCGGCTTGACCCAGGCGGCCACCGACCACAGCTTGGTTTCCACCGCATTGCGCTCGCCGCCCGCCATCAGCGAGAAGCTTGGCGCGGTATAGGTGGCGCTGACCGAATACGGATTGGCCGAAGGCACGGCATTGGCCGGGTATTGTGGCGCCAGCGCGGTGCCGCGGCCGATCAGGGCCGGGCTGTTGTTGGCTTCCTTGGCGGCCACAGTCACATTCAGCTGGAAGCCGTTATAGACCGGGGTGTTATAGAAGACCGCGTTGGAGAAGCGGTTGCGCGAGTTGCCCACCTGGCTCAGCGGGTCGCTGGTATAGCCGGCCACATGCAGGTCGGTCTGGAAGCCGACCGGGGTCGGCATGCCCGACCAGGGCTCGTAACCGGTCGAGGTTTCCTGGTAGGCCGACAGGCCGCGGCCGAAGCGGATGGTGCCGAAGTCGCCTTGCAGGCCGACCCGGCTCTGGCCCTGGAACAGCGGACGGCTGTTGGCGCCGGAAGTGTTTTCGATGGTGCCGGTGTCCGACTCATAGCGGATTTCCAGCTGGAACAGCGCTTTCAGGCCGCTGCCCAGGTCTTCCACGCCGCGGAAGCCCAGTTTATTGTTATCCCGTTTGCTTACTTGGGTGGTCGTGCCCGTTTGCTTGAGCAGGCCGGCGTCGACCGTGCCATAGATCGTGACAGACGATTGCGCATAGGCGCCGCTGAAGGCTCCCATCATTGCCAAGGCCAGCAGGGATTTCTTCATTTGTTCTTCCTTTATAAGAATAATCGGTCAAAAGATCCAAAAGCCAGGAGTGCGTCTCGAACACTCGCGGGAGTGCGCTGCGTGCACCCGGATGACTGCACCTTACTGGCTGGTCCTGGCAAACACGGGGGATTGGTTGATTGAAGCCAGGAGATTTGGTCAAAAGCCCGTGATTTCAGGCTTCCTGTTGTATTTCTGAAACGCTTAATTCCAACGCATTGCTGATTTGTTGTCTATATTGCCCCATGAGTCTGGCGGTCTTTTTCTTCAGGCTTTTTTGCGTCAGATCAAGCGCCCGCCATTTCGCGGTGCGGAGTGAGGCGGCCACGCGACACTCGCTGCAATCAGCCATCGCGTAGTGCATTTGGTTTGTGGCAATATCATCGGAAAAGCAGCTCGGACCCGCATCCCCGCAGCGTTTGCTGGGATGAACCAATACATAGTGGAACGATGGCGAACCGTGAAGAGCTAGGGATCATCCGGGGGGCGCGCGCAGGCGACCCCTCCTGCCAGCTGGCCCTGGGCCGGCTGTATTTATTCGGCGGCGCCAGCCTGCCGATGAGCATGCCCACCGCCTTGCACTGGCTGAGCCGTGCCGCCCAGCAAGGAGAGGAAGATGCCTGGCGCCTGATTGGCCAACACATCAGTTTTGAATATGCCCTGCATGGCGGCGACGCCGTGCTGGAATGGTATGAGCGCGCCAGCGATGCCGGCCTGCTGCCGGCCGCCGTGGTGCTGGCCCAGCTGGTGCAGCAGACGGCCACGGCCAGCGCGGCCTTGCGCGGCAAGGCATGGCGCGCGCTGCAGGCGGCGGCCCAGGCCGGCATGCCGCAAGCGCAGCGTCTGCTGGCCGGTTGGCCCGGCATGGCGCCGGCCACGCCGCGCAGCGACGCCAGCCCGGTACGCGCTCCGGCGGTGGCCGGCGCCAGCGCAGTGGTGGCAGCGTGCGCCGGTAATCCGCCGCCGCGCAGCGACAGTGCGCCGGCCAGCCTGGCGGACGCCGCGCGCGCCGCCAATGCCATCAATGCCCAGCTGGAACAAGCCTGGCAAGACTTGCCGCGCAGCGGCTTCCTGGCCCAGGCCCAGGAATTGGCGCGCACGCTGGCCCAGCAGGCGCCGCAAGACCTGGAAGCGGCGCGCGCCGCCGGCTGGCAGCTGGAAACCCCCCAGAGCCAGTTGTTTGCGCGCTGCGCTCAGGCGCTGAGCGAGCTGGCCGACAGCGGCGCCGCCCAGGACGCCACCGCCGAAGCCGATCTGCAGCGCTTCCGCGAACTGGCCGCCCATGGCGGCGACCGCAACGCCCAGCTGGCGCTGGGCCTCTCGTTTGCGCGCATGAATTGCGAAGGCGATCGCATGCCACGCGGCAATGGCGCCGTCAATTTCAAGCGCGCCATCCGCTGGCTGACCCAGGCCGGCGAGCAAGGGCTGGCCGAAGCCTGGTTCGCCCTGTCGCGCATCTATAACAAACCGGAATTTTCCCAGCGCAGCCTGCTCGAAGCGCAAGCCTGCCTGGAGCGCGCCGCCGATATGGGGCATAGCGGCGCCCAGCTCGAATGCGGCATCCACGCCTGGCGCACCCGGCGTGGCGGCGAGCAGAACGATGTGCGCGCCGCCTACTGGCTGCAAAAAGCCGCTGCCCAAGGCAGCGCCGAAGCGCAGGCCGCGCTTGAGCGCATCGCTCCGGCGGGACCGCCCGAAAGCTGGGCCAGTACGCTGCTGCCCCTGCTCACGCGCGAACTGCTCAGCAGCCAGCCCCTGCTGGCGGCCCGCATCGAACTGGCCAGCCTGTTCCAGCTCAGCCGCGCCGAAGCCTTGCTGCTCGACGTCAAGGCGGCTGATCAAGGGCACTGTCTGGTAATCGACATCCGCGCCAGTTATGGCCGCAGCAAACGGCGGCTGGTGCTGATCCGCAGCGCCCAGCAAAGGCAGGCGCTGGACCGCATCCAACGCCAGTTCGAACAGATCGACTGCAGCCTGGCCGGCCCCGAAGGCAACTACCGCCAGCGCCTCTACCGCTTCAAGACCTGGCTCATCAGCGTCGCCGGCGGCGACCTGCTCGCCGCCTGACCCCACCACCGTTTGATCTCCCGCAAACAATGTCCACCCTGGTGTCAGGCACGAGGGGCGGACATTTGCTGATCTAAATCAAAGAATGTCCTACGCTGGTGCCTGACACCAGGGTGGGACATTGTTTGATTTGGCGCAAACGGCTCGGGTGCCTTAGACGGTGATTTCGCCTTCGAAGACGGTGACGGCGGGGCCGGTGAGGTAGACGGGTTGGCCTTCGCCGGCCCAGGCGATTGAGAGGCGGCCGCCGCGGGCGTCGACGCGCACCGGGGAGTCGAGCAGGCCGCGCCGGATGCCGGCCACCACGGCGGCGCAGGCGCCCGTGCCGCAGGCCAGGGTTTCGCCGGCGCCGCGTTCAAACACGCGCAGCTTGATGTGCTGGCGGCTCATCAGCTGCATGAAGCCGGCATTGACGCGCTTGGGGAAGCGCGGGTGGTGTTCGATCAGGGGACCGGTCAGCTCGACCGGGGCGCTGTCGGCGTCGGCCACCACTTGCACGGCATGCGGGTTGCCCATCGACACCACCGACACTTGCACCTGCTCGCGCTCGCCACCGAGTTCGAGCAGCAGCGGCCACAGGGTGTCGCGTCCTTCGGGCTGGCCGTTCAGGCCGTCGGCGTCGAAGGGGATGGCGGCCGGCGCCAGCACGGGCGCGCCCATGTCGACCGTCACGCTGCCTTCGCTTTCGAGGCGCGGCGAGATGATGCCGGCCTTGGTTTCGACCGTGATCTGGGCCTTGCCGGTCAAGCCTTTTTCGGCGACGAATTTGACGAAGGCGCGCGCGCCGTTGCCGCATTGCTCGACTTCACCGCCATCGTTGTTGAAGATGCGGTAGCGGAAGTCGCAGCCGGGCTGGCTGGCTGTTTCCACCACCAGGATCTGGTCGGCGCCGATGCCGAAGCGGCGGTCGGCCAGTGCCTGCCACTGGGCCGCGGTGAAATCGATGTGCTGGTTGATGGCGTCGATGACGATGAAGTCATTGCCCGCGCCGTGCATCTTGGTGAATTTGAGTTTCATCGTGGGTTCGTATAGAAGGACGGTTCGCCATCGGGACGCGTCTTGAAGCGCTTATGCGTCCAGAAATATTGTTCCGGGTATTCGCGCACGCGCTCTTCGATGAACTGGTTCATGCGGCGCGTCGCGGCCACCATATCGGTGCCGGGATAATTGTCCCACACTGGATAGAATTTGACGCGATAGCCCTGGTAATCCGGCAGGAAGGTGCAGATCACCGGCATCACCTGGGCGCCGGTGGCGGCGGCGATGCGCGCCGTGGCCGTCAAGGTGGCCGCCGGAATGCCGAAGAAGGGCACGAACTCGGCGTCTTTGGCGCCGAAATCCATGTCCGGCAGCATGAAATAGGGCAGATGTTCGCGCAAGGCGCGCAGAATCGGCTTGATGCCGTCCTGCCGCGTGAACAGGCGCACCGGCTTGAAGCGGGCGCGGCCGGCGCGCAGTACTTCGTCGAAAGTATCGTTTTTTTGCTGGGAGTACATCGACGATGCGCTCGTTTCCATGGCGATCGCGGCGCCCGCCACATCCAGGCAGACGAAATGCGGGCACAGCAGCACGGTCGGCTTTTCCGTCATCGCCGCCACCGGAATCTCGCCCATCGGGTCGATGCGGATCAGGCGCTTGAGGCGCGCTTCGGGCGCCCACCACAGGATGGAACGCTCCAGCACGCTGCGCGAATAAGCCTGGAAGTGGCGCCGCGCCAGCGCCACGCGCTCGGCTTCGCTCAGTTCCGGCATGGTCAGGCGCAGATTGGTCAGCGCGATGCGGCGGCGCGGCCCCATCACGCGGAACAGCAGGCTGCCGATGGCATTGCCCAGACGGCCGAGCAGGGGCAGGGGCAGCCAATGCAGCAGCCACATCAAGCCAAGCAAGAGTTTCATGCGGCCTCCTGCGAAGCGGACGGGGCGGCGACGCCGGCCGGCACCTTGTAGCGGTTATAGCTCCAGTAATACTGGGCCGGGCTGCGCTGGATCAGTTCTTCCATGGCGGCATTGATGGCGCGCGCCTGGGCCGCCGAGTCGCCTTCCAGTGAGCCGGCAAACGGCACGAAGCGCACCACATAGCCGCGGCCGAAGGACAGGCGCTCGGCATAGGTGATGATGACCACCGCATCGCCCAGTTGGGCCAGCTTGGCCGGCAGGGTCATGGTGTAGGCGCTGCGGCCGAAGAAGTCGGCCCACACGCCATCGCCTTCCTGCGGCACCTGGTCGGGCAGCAGGCCGATGGGCTGGCCCTTCTTGAGGAATTTGGCCAGCATGCGCACGCCGCCCATATTGGCCGGCGCCAGCAGCAGGTTTTTGCGCGCGCGCGCGCCCTCGATCAGCGGCTTCATCGCCGCTTTCTTCGGCGGCCGGTACATCACCATCAATTCCTGGCGCAGCGCGATTTCCTGGGCCACGATTTCAAAGCAGCCCAGGTGCGGGGTGAGGAAGACGATGCCGCGCCCGGCGTCCAGCGTCTGCTGCACCAATTCCCAGTTTTCCATGCTGGCGTGGCGCGAGACGCGGGCCGGATCGGCGCACCAGATGAAGGGCAGTTCGGCGATGGCTTTGCCGGCCTCGGCGACCGCCTGCGGCAGGTGGGCACCCATCTTGGCCTGGCGCATATTGGCGCGCATGCGCTTGCGGTAAGACGGGGAGAGCAGGAAGACCAGCCAGCCCAGCGCGCTGCCCAGGACGTGCAGCACGGGCAGGGGGAAGACGGAAAAGAAACGAAAGATTTGTACCAGCATTGGAATAGTGTAATATCGACAACTTCGCGTTGTCTCTAGCCAAAAATTTTTGAAGAAGCGTAAAATACCACGTTAGAAGTAGCCGCTGAGTTAATCAGACAACTTGCGAAGCGGAATAAAAATATCGCTAAAGCGTCGCAGGCCCGAAAGGTGATGCGACCTCATTGTTTGTATCAATCTTTTGGAGTTTGTGTATGTCTAATCATTATCTGTTTACCTCTGAGTCCGTATCTGAAGGCCATCCCGACAAGGTTGCCGACCAGATTTCCGACGCCATCCTCGATGCGATCCTGACCCAGGATCCGAAAGCGCGCGTTGCCGCCGAAACCCTGTGCAACACCGGTCTGGTGGTGCTGGCCGGCGAAATTACCACGCATGCCAACGTGGATTATATTCAAGTTGCGCGCGAAACCATCAAGCGCATCGGCTACGACAACACCGACTACGGCATCGATTACAAGGGCTGCGCCGTGATGGTCTGCTATGACAAGCAGTCGCCCGACATCGCCCAGGGCGTGGATGAAGGCGCCGGCCTCGATCTTGACCAGGGCGCCGGCGACCAGGGCCTGATGTTCGGCTACGCCTGCGACGAAACTCCGGAACTGATGCCGGCCGCCATCTATTACTCGCACCGCCTGGTCGAGCGCCAATCCCAGCTGCGCAAGGATGGCCGCCTGCCATGGCTGCGTCCGGATGCCAAATCGCAAGTCACGCTGCGCTATGTCGACGGCCGCCCGGTGGCGGTTGACACCGTGGTGCTGTCCACCCAGCACGCGCCGGACATCGCCCACGGCCAGATCGAAGAAGCCGTGATCGAGGAAATCATCAAGCCGGTGCTGCCGAGCGAATGGCTGAAGGACACCAAATTCCTGGTCAACCCGACCGGCCGCTTCGTCATCGGCGGTCCGCAGGGCGACTGCGGCCTGACCGGCCGCAAGATCATCGTCGACACCTACGGCGGCGCCGCGCCGCACGGCGGTGGCGCCTTCTCCGGCAAAGACCCGTCCAAAGTGGACCGTTCCGCCGCTTACGCCGCCCGCTACGTGGCCAAGAACATCGTCGCCGCCGGCCTGGCGCGCCAGTGCCAGGTGCAGGTCAGCTACGCCATCGGTGTGGCGCGTCCGATCAATATCACGGTCTACACCGAAGGCACGGGCGTGATCCCGGACGAGCAGATCGCCGCCCTGGTCAACGACCACTTCGACCTGCGTCCGAAAGGCATCGTGCAGATGCTCGACCTGCTGCGCCCGATCTACGCCAAGACCGCCGCTTACGGCCACTTCGGCCGCGAAGAGCCGGAATTCACCTGGGAGCGCACCGACAAGATCGCCGTCCTGCGCGCCGCCGCCGGCCTGAAATAAGCTTGCCTGCCGCCTAGCAAAACCGGGGACGCGTCCCCGGTTTTGTCGTTTACGCGCCGTCATCAAAATGCCTGGCGCCCGGAGGATTGATGCTACAATGCATGTTCTCCGAGGAGCGTTGCGACGAATCGCCCGATTCGCCAGGCTCGGATACTTCTGCAACCGCGCTCACGTTACTTTTTTCAACACGAAAGGAGGGCGTGATGAACGCCGCACTCAAAGCTTCCCAAGATTACATCATCGCCGACATCGGCCTCGCCGCCTGGGGCGAAAAAGAAATCAAGATCGCCGAAACCGAAATGCCGGGCCTGATGGCCATCCGCGAAGAGTTCGCGGCGGCCCAGACGCTGAAAGGCGCGCGCATCACCGGCTCGCTGCACATGACCATCCAGACCGCCGTGCTGATCCGCACGCTGGAAGCGCTGGGCGCGCAAGTGCGCTGGGCGTCCTGCAATATCTACTCGACCCAGGACCACGCCGCCGCCGCCATCGCCGCCGTCGGCACCCCGGTCTTCGCCGTCAAGGGCGAAACCCTGGACGACTACTGGGAATACACCCACCGCATCTTCGAGTGGCCGAACGACGCCGCCGGCAATGCCGTGTACTCGAACATGATCCTGGATGACGGCGGCGACGCCACCCTGCTGCTGCACCTGGGCGCGCGTGCCGAGAAAGACCTCTCCGTGCTGGACAATCCAGGTTCGGAAGAGGAAATCTGCCTGTTCAACTCGATCAAGGCCCACCTGGCCAAGGATGCCACCTGGTACTCCAAGCGCCTGCCGCACATCCTGGGCGTGACCGAGGAAACCACCACCGGCGTGCACCGCCTGTACCAGATGCACAAGGAAGGCAAGCTGGCCTTCCCGGCCATTAACGTCAACGATTCCGTCACCAAGTCCAAGTTCGACAATCTGTACGGCTGCCGCGAATCGCTGGTCGATGGCATCAAGCGCGCCACCGACGTGATGGTGGCCGGCAAGATCGCCGTCATCGCCGGTTACGGCGACGTGGGCAAGGGTTCGGCGCAAGCCATGCGCGCCCTGTCGGCGCAAGTGTGGGTGACCGAGATCGACCCGATCTGCGCCCTGCAGGCCGCGATGGAAGGCTACCGCGTGGTGACCATGGAATACGCCGCCGAACACGGCGACATCTTCGTCACCTGCACCGGCAACTACCATATCCTGACCGAACAGCATATGCTGCGCATGAAGGACCAGGCCATCGTCTGCAATATCGGCCACTTCGACAACGAAATCGACGTCGCTGCGCTGAAGAAATACACCTGGGAAAACATCAAGCCGCAAGTCGACCACGTGATCTTCCCGGACGGCAAGCGCATCATCCTGCTGGCCGAAGGCCGCCTGGTCAACCTGGGTTGCGGCACCGGCCACCCATCGTATGTGATGAGCTCGTCCTTCGCCAACCAGACCATCGCCCAGATCGAGCTGTTCGCCAACACCAAGGCGTACCCGGTCGGCGTCTACACCCTGCCGAAACACCTGGATGAGAAGGTCGCCCGCCTGCAGCTGAAAAAGCTGAACGCCCAGCTGACCACGCTGACCGACGAGCAGGCCGCCTACATCAATGTGCAAGTGGCAGGCCCGTACAAGCCGGAGCACTACCGTTATTAATCAGTAAGGAAGAGCCGGTCCCTGCGGCCGGCTCTTTTTTTATCCGCTGCGAGGCTTTCATTCATGCGTCTGGTCCTGACCTGGTTAATCAATGCCGCGGCCCTGTTTGCCGTGCCTTACCTCATGCATTCCGTCGATGTCACAAGCATTGGCGCCGCCCTGGTTGCAGCCCTTTTGCTGGGCCTGGTGAATACCCTGATCCGTCCGCTGCTCCTGCTGCTGACCCTGCCCGTTACCGTGCTCTCGCTCGGCCTGTTCATCTTTGTCATCAATGGCCTGATGTTCTGGCTGGTGGCCAAAGTGGTGAGCGGTTTCCATGTCGATAGTTTCTGGTCGGCCATTGGCGGCGCGCTGCTGTACAGCATCATCTCCTGGGCCTTGTCCACCTTATTGTTGAAAGACAACGATGGCAAGTCATAACTTCAGTATCGAATTCTTTCCGCCCAAGACGGCGGAAGGGGCGGAAAAGCTGCGCGCCACGCGCGCCAAGCTGTCCGAGCTGCATCCCAAGTATTTTTCCGTGACCTTTGGCGCCGGCGGCAGCACCCAGCGCGGCACGCTCGACACCGTGCTGGAAATCATGGCGGCCGGCGAAGAAGCCGCACCCCACCTGTCCTGCGTCGGCGGCACGCGCGAATCGATCCGCGCCATCCTGAGCGAATACAAGTCGCACGGCATCAAGCGCCTGGTGGCCCTGCGCGGCGACCTGCCGAGCGGCTATGGTGCGGCGGGCGAGTTCCGCTACGCCAACGAGCTGGTCGAGTTCGTGCGCCAGGAAACGGGCGACTGGTTCCATATCGAGGTGGCGGCCTATCCCGAGGTGCATCCGCAGGCGCGTTCGCCGCAGGACGATCTGCAAGCGTTCGCGCGCAAGGTGAACGCGGGCGCGAACGCCGCCATCACCCAGTACTTCTACAATGCCGACGCCTATTTCCAGTTCGTCGAGCAGGCGCAGAAGGCGGGCGTGACGGTGCCCATCGTGGCCGGCATCATGCCGATCACCAATTACACCCAGCTGATGCGCTTCTCCGATATGTGCGGCGCCGAGATTCCGCGCTGGGTGCGCCTGAAGCTGGCGTCGTTCGGCGACGATAGCGCCTCGATCAAGGCGTTCGGCCTGGATGTGGTCACCCAGCTGTGCGAACGCCTGCTGCAGGGCGGCGCGCCCGGCCTGCACTTCTATTCGATGAACCAGGCGGCCGCCACCACGGCACTGTGGCAGCGCCTGGTCAAGGATTGACGCCGGGTTGCGGAACTAAGGCTGGACCTCGGTAATGATGCGGTCCAGGGCAATATCGTGGTTATCGCTGCCGAATTCCGCCGCCAGACAGGAATAGGCGATGCCCACCGTGGCCGGACGCGGCGCCTGCGCCAGCGTCCGGTCATAAAATCCGCCGCCATAGCCGAGGCGGAAGCCGCCGCTGTTATAGCCCAGGCAGGGCACCAGCAGCGCCGGCGGATAGGCTTCGAGGCGCAACTCGGCCGGCACCGCTACCCCCATGCCATCCTTCACCATCGCCTCGCCCATCTGCCACGCCGCGAATTCCAGCGGCGCGGCCTTCTGTATCACCACCGGCAGCAGCAGGCGCGCGCCCAGCCGCGCCAGTTCCGCATACGCTGGGTGCAGGTCCGGCTCGTCGCGCAGCGGCCAATACACGCCCACAGTGTGGGCCGGATTGGCCTGCCACCATTGCACGATATGGCGGCAGATGTCGGCATCCCATTGCGCCCGCGTCGCGGCGTCGATGGACCGCCGTTCGGCCAGCAATTGGCGGCGTAAATCGGCTTTGCTTTGCGGACCCGACGCTGGTAGCTCGGCGGGGTTGCGTGGTATTCTAAGCTGGCTGGTCATATCCTGAATTACATAGTGAGTCGTACATTGATTTCCCGTTCAAAATGGATCGCCGGCGCGTTCCTGTTCCTGGCCTGCGCCACCTCCGCCCCCAGCTTTGCCCAGGATGCCGTCGGCAGCCGCAGAGATGATGACGCCTTTCTCTTGCTGCGCGACTCCGTGCGGCGCGAAGATCCGGCCAAGGTCGAATTTTATGCCGCCCAGCTCGGTTCCTACGCCATCCCTTCCTATGTCGACTATTATCGGCTGAAACCGCGCTTGCGCGATGCCAGCGAGGCCGAGATCCGCGAATTCCTGCAGCGCTACCAGGGCAGCGCCATCGCCGACCGCCTGCGCAACGATTGGCTGCTGGAACTGGGCCGCAAGCGCGACTGGCGCCTGTTCGACGAGCAGCAGCCGCAGTTCGCGCTCAACGACGATACCCAGGTCAAATGCTATGCCCTGCTGTCGCGCCTGGCGAAAGGCCAGAATGTGGCGGGCGAGGCGCGCAGCCTGCTGACTTATCCGCCGTATTATGGCGAAGGCTGCGGCGCCCTGATCGCCTCGCTGTACCAGGCCAACCAGTTCGATGCCAACGATTTGTGGACCCAGGTGCGGCTGGCCGGCGAGAGCAATGCCACCGGCCCGGCCCGGCGCACCATCCTGCTGCTCAACGGTTCCGACAAGAAGATCGCGCAAGCGATCGACACGCCGCTGATCGTCATGGCCAAAGGCCCGGGCGCCAGCAAGGCCGAGCATGAAACCTTCATCGTCGCGTTGGGGCGCGGCGCGCGGACCAGCCTGAAGCTGGCGGTACTGGCCCTGCACAAGGCCGAAGGCAAGCTGGCGCCGCAAGAAGCGGCGACCGGCTGGGCCGCTATCGCTCTGCAAGCTTCATATGCGCTGGCGCCGGAAGCGGGCGAGTACTGGCGCAAGGCCGGCAATGCCCCGCTCTCGCTCGACCAGCAGCAGTGGAAGGCGCGCGTCGCCCTGCGTGAAGGCAACTGGAAACTGGTGAAGTCCACCATCGCCGCCATGCCGCCCAGCCTGCGCAGCGATCCGACCTGGATTTACTGGCAGGCGCGTACCCTGATGGCCGAGGCGGGCGCTGCGCAAGCCACGCCGGAAGCGGCCCAGCTGTTTGGCCGCATCGCCGACCAGCAGAATTTCTATGGTCTGCTGGCCGCCGAGGAACTGGGCCGCCTGGTGACGATTCCGGCGCCGGGCGCCGCGCCCACGCCGGCCGAAGTGGCGGCCATGGGCGCCAATCCCGGCTTCCAGCGCGCGCTCAAGTTCTTCAGCCTGCGCCTGCGCTTCGAAGGCATGCGCGAGTGGAACTGGGAGCTGCGCAAGATGAGCGAGCGCGAGCTGATCGCCGCCGCCGAATTCGCGCGCGAGAACCATATCCTCGACCGCATGGTCTATACCTCGGAACGCACGCGGGTGCAGGCCGACTATACGCACCGTTACCCGGCCCCGCATGACGACATCATGCGCCCCACCACCAGCACCCTGGGCCTGGACCGGGCCTGGGTGTATGGCCTGATCCGCCAGGAATCGCGCTTCATCATGGATGCGCAATCGAATGTGGGCGCGGCCGGCCTGATGCAGGTGATGCCCTCGACCGGGCGCTGGGTCGCCAAGAAGATCGGCCTCACCGATTTCGTGCAGGACATGCTGACCGATGTGCGCACCAATATCCTGCTCGGCGCCAATTACATGAATATGGTGCTGGGCAATATGGACGGTTCCCAGGTGCTGGCGACCGCCGCCTATAACGCCGGGCCGGGCCGCTTGCGCACCTGGCGCGGCACGCTGACGAAACCGATGGACAGCGCCGTGTTCATCGAATCGATTCCGTATGTGGAAACGCGGACCTATGTGAAGAATGTGATGACCAACGCCACCTACTACGCCGCCCTGTTCGACGGCAAGCCGCAGTCGCTGAAAACGCGGCTGGGCGTGGTGCTGCCCAAGGGCTACACTGAAGCGGAGCAGCAGGAGACATCGTTCGGCAGCCGCTGAGCCGGCCTGCCGGGAGGAGGATGACATGGAAGCGAATGTTGTCGTAATCGGCGGCACCGGTTTTATCGGCAGCCACATCGTCGCCAAGCTGTCGGCCGAAGGGGCCGAGGTGCTGGTGCCTACGCGGCGCGAGGAACACGGCCGCCATCTGCTGGCCCTGCCGCGCGTCGAGGTGGTGGAGGCCGATGTGCAGGATGACGCCGCGCTGCGCGCCCTGCTGCAAGGGCAGGGCCGCACGGCGGTGATCAATCTGGTGGGCGTGCTGCATTCGCACCCCGGCCAGCCGTATGGCCCGGAATTCGCGCGCGCCCACGTCGAGCTGCCGCGCCGCATCGTGGCCGCCTGCGCCGCCGCCGGCGTGGCGCGCTATCTGCATATGAGCGCGCTGGGCGCGGCCGCCGACGGGCCGTCGATGTATCTGCGCTCCAAGGCCGATGGCGAACTGGCGGCGCGTTCCAACCCGGCCGTTTCGCCCACCATCTTCCGCCCCTCGGTGGTGTTCGGGCCGGACGACCATTTCATCAATCTGTTCGCCGCCCTGCAGCGCCGCCTGCCGGTGCTGCCGCTGGCCTGCGCCGACGCGCGCTTCCAGCCCGTCTTCGTGGAAGACGTGGCGCAAGCTTTCGTCGACGCGCTCTCGCTGCCGCAGACGCGCGGCCAGGTGGTCGAACTGGCCGGTCCGAAAATCTATACTCTGGAAGAGATTGTGCGCCTGGCGGGCAGCGCTACCGGCCACCCGCGCCCCATCGTGGCGCTGCCGCCGGCGCTGGCGCGCATCCAGGCCTTCCTGCTCGAGCATATGCCCGGCACACCGCTGATGAGCCGCGATAATCTCGACTCGATGAGTCGTGATAATGTGCTGGCGCCGAATACGCAAGCCCTGGTGGCCGAAGACCTGGGCATTCCTCCCACCGCGCTGGAAGCGGTGGCGCCGCACTATGCCGGGCGGCTCCGCAACGACGAATTCCGCAGCCGCGCAGGCCGCTAACCTGAACAGGACCATGATGCAAACCACAGAACTTGATCCGACCCTGAGCCAGACCCTGGCCGCCGCCCGTGAACCCGGCCTGACCCTGGTCATCGGCAACAAGAATTATTCGAGCTGGTCGATGCGGCCCTGGGTGGCCCTGGTCGCCTTCGCCATCCCCTTCAACGAGGTGCGCGTGCTGCTCGACCAGCCGGACACCTCGAGCAAGATTGCCGACTATTGCGCCAGCGGCCGCGTGCCGGTGCTGCTGGCCGGCGAGATGACGATCTGGGACAGTCTGTCGATCTGCGAATACCTGGCCGAGCAATTCCCCGACAAGCATCTGTGGCCGCAGGACGTGGCGGCGCGCGCCATGGCGCGTTCGGTGTGCGCGGAAATGCATTCGAGCTTCGCCAGCCTGCGCAGCACGATGGCGATGAATATCAAGGGCAGCTATCCGGGCAAGGGCCGCACGCCGGCCACCCAGGCCGATATCGGCCGCATCAGCGAAATCTGGGAAGAGTGCCTGAGCCGCTTTGGCCATAACCATTTCCTGTTCGGCGAATTTTCGCTGGCCGACGCCTTCTTCGCGCCGGTGGTGACGCGCTTCAAGACTTACGGCGTGAGCCTGCCGCCTGCGCTGTCGGCCTACTGCGCGCGCGTGCTGGCCCATCCGGCCGTGGCGCGCTGGGTGGAGGAAGCGCTGGCCGAAACCGAAAGCGCCCCGCAGCACGACGCGGAGATGCCGGATTGAAGACGTATGTTGTCGGCGGTGCCGTGCGCGATGCGCTGCTTGGCCTGCCTGTAAAAGACCACGACCATGTGGTGGTGGGCGCCACGCCGGAGGAGATGCTGAAGCAGGGCTTCCGTCCGGTGGGCAAGGATTTCCCGGTCTTCCTGCATCCGCAGACGCAGGAGGAGTATGCGCTGGCGCGCACCGAGCGCAAGACCGCGCCCGGCTACAAGGGTTTCGTTTTCCACACCGCGCCCGACGTCACGCTGGAGGACGATCTGGTGCGGCGCGACCTGACCATCAATGCCATCGCCCGCGCCGAGGACGGCGCGTTGACCGATCCCTTCAACGGCCAGCAGGATATCCGCGACCGCATCTTCCGCCATGTCTCGGACGCCTTTGCCGAAGATCCGGTGCGCATCCTGCGCGTGGCCCGTTTCGCCGCGCGCTATCCCGACTTCCGCGTCGCGCCCGAAACCAATGCGTTGATGCGCAAGATGGTGGATGAGGGCGAGGTCGATGCCCTGGTGGCCGAACGCGTCTGGCAGGAACTGTCGCGCGGCCTGATGGAGCAGACGCCCTCGCGCATGCTGCAGGTACTGCGCGACTGCGGCGCGCTGGCGCGCATCGTGCCCGAGCTGGACCGCCTGTGGGGCGTGCCGCAGCCGGAAAAACATCATCCCGAAATCGATACCGGCATCCATATGCAGCAGGTGGTGGACTATGCCGCCGCGCAGGACCATGAATTGCCGGTGCGCTTCGCCGCCCTGCTGCACGACCTGGGCAAGGGCGTGACGCCGTCCGAGCAATGGCCGGCCCACCATGGCCACGAAGGCCTGGGCGTGGAACTGGTACAGCAGGTCTGCCAGCGCCTGAAGGTGCCGGTTGAATGCCGCGACCTTGCCGTGATGACGGCGCGCGAGCATGGCAATGTGGCGCGCGCGCTGGAGTTGCGGCCAAATACCGTCGTCAAGCTGCTGGAGCGCTGCGACGGCTTCCGCAAGCCGGCCCGTTTCTGCCAGCTGCTGCTGGCCGCGCAATGCGATGCGCGCGGCCGCGAAGGGCAGGGCGTCAGCTTCCGTGACGCGCCCTATCCGCAGCTGGCGTATCTGGAAAAAGCCCTGGCCGCCGCGCGCGGCGTGAACGCCGGCGAAATCGCCCAGGGCTGCAGCGAACCAGCGCGCATTCCGGAAATGGTGCACCGCGCCCGCGTCGGCGCCGTGCGTGCCGCGCTTGGCGCGGATGACGATGGAGAAGGAGATTCGGCATGAGCAGCCTGAATTTGTTTGGCAACCCGCTGCGCCGCTGGTTCGGCGGCTCGCAGCGCGAAACGGTGCCGGTCAAGGAGTTGCGCGAGCGCGACCGGCGCCGCATGCTCAAGCATTTTCTGGCGCTCGAAAAGAGCGACCGCCTGCTGCGCTTCGGCTCCCAGCTGCCGGACGAGCAGGTCACGAAATACGTCAACGGCATCGATTTCGGCCGCGACCTGGTTTTTGGTGTCTACAACCGCGTCTTCAAGCTGGTGGCCGTCGGCCATCTTGGCTTCGCGCCGAAAGAGCCATCCAAAAGCGGCGTGACGGACAAGGAGCAGGTGGCCGAATTCGGCGTTTCGGTGCTGAAGACGGCGCGCGGCCTGGGCATCGGTTCCAAGCTGTTCGAGCGCGCCAATATCGCCTGCCGCAACAACGATGTCGACACACTGTACATGCATTGCCTGTCATCCAACCAGACCATGATGCACATTGCGAAAAAGGCCGGCATGGAAATCCACCGCGACTACGGCGAAGCCGACGCCTATCTGAAGCTGCCGCCGGCCGACCCGGCCAGCGTGCTGCAGGAAGCCATGCAGGAGCAGCTCGCCACCATTGACTACGCCCTGAAAGCCAATGTGCGCGCCGCCGCCAAGCTGCTCGACAAGCTGCCCGGCCATAAGCCCGACAATTAATCCTCGTTTTCGAGTTTGTATTCGGGAATCCAGATTTGCGACGGCCCGAACACTTTGGTCGGACCACCCAGCTCGGAGATGGACTTGGCGTAGGCGGGAATCTGGACCTTGAATACACCGTTCTCCAGCGTCACGCCCTCGTCAAGAATGGGCAGCGTACTTAAGCTATTCTGGTCGCGCCATTCGTCCGCGTTCCGGAGATAGGCGGCAATCTGCTCAGCCTCCAAAGCCTTTTTGTCATTCATCAAAAGCCCTCCATGCGAACGCCTTGCTTATGTAGTGTAGCAGAACCTCCCACGAGCGACTGCCAGGGGCCAGGTCGAATGTCATCTCGCGGCCATGGCCGTGGGCTTGCCACCAAAGCGGGGCTATTTGCATAACGTCCTGCACGCTGTTGCAGTGCGCAAGTTGCGGTTCGGCGTTTAGGTCGGCAGGCACCAAGGCGGCATCAAAGCCAAATTTGGGCCATACTAGAGATAGCCTATCTGATCTTCCGGCCCGAAAGTACAGCTTCCCTTTCCTCTCCCTGCTGCAAACAAGGTGATCTTACTGAAACCGAAGCGATACGCTGCGCAGGCCATGAGTCCAAAAGCTACTGTGCCAAACCGGGCTGGGGCGTGGTCGTCAAGCATTACACGGGCCAGATGCAGGGCGTTTAAGCGGATGGCAACACCCTCTGCATCCGTATAGGCCACAACTATGAGGCGCTCGCCTTGTTGAAGGAATTTGTTGGCCGAGATGATGTGTACACCGGCGGGTGTGCCGTCGTGTTGCTCGCGTAAACGCCTGATCCTGATAGTCGACTCGTCTGGCGCCATGCATAGGCGGCCCACTTCGGCAGGCGAGAGGTGCAAGCCTGCGTTTCGAGCACTGCTCAGATCAAGTCCAGGAAAGGGGGTATTCTTGTTGAGGTAGAGCTTGCCGGTAAAAAGACGGCCGAGTGGTTGGCTCAGCAACTGCGCTTCGAGGCGGGCGACGTTTTGTTCCCAGAATTCGGCTTGCAGGGGCGTCATGGCGTGAACGGAGGGATGCGGTCCGTTCATGGTAGGGCGCGGGCCGCGACGGTCTGATGATCACCCTCAAGCCAGTGCTGCTTATGCGCGCTTGCGCTGGCCGATTTCCAGTTCCTGTTCGTGACAGTAGAACAGCACGGTCTGATCGAGGTTGTGCAGGATCATGGCGTCGTCGCGGCCGGGGAAGAAGAGCTGGTCCCAGCTGGCGAGAAATTGCGCGGCGGGGACCACGCAGACTTCATCGTCGCCGAAGACGATCTGCACGCTGCCGGCGGCCGAAAGCCGGGCCGCCAGCCAGTCGCGGGCGACGGTGCGGCTGGCGATCCGGTGCTGTTCGATCTGCTCGACGGTGGCGCCATTCAGGCCGTAGCGCTGGGGATGGGCATATTGCAGCGCATAGTCGTAGGCCCGCCGCGCATGCTCGGTATCCAGCCAGCGGGCCTGCAGCTGCAGTTCGGCGAATTCGGCGGGGCGGTAGCTGTGCGCGGGAGCGGACATGCCGCTTACACCAGCGGCAGCGCCGTGGTGTCCTTGATGCGCTGCAGGGCGAAGCTCGATTTCACGTCCAGCACGGCCGGGTGGCGCAGCAGGGTGGCCATCATGAAGCGCGAGAAGTGGTCCATGTCTTCCACGTGCACGCGCAGCAGATAATCCATCTCGCCCGTCATCGCATAGCAGGCCACCACTTCCGGCCACTGCTCGACGGCGACGGCGAAGTCGGCGCGCGGCGAGGCGGCCGTCGGGTTCACGCCGAGGGCGCGCGCGTTGCTGTGGGCAGCCGCGTCGCTGTGCTTTTCCAGCCGCACATTCACATAGGCCAGCAGGCCCAGGCCGATCTTGTCCGGGTCCAGCAGGGCCACGTATTGGCGGATAACGCCTTCCTCTTCCAGGCGCTTGATGCGGCGCAGGCAGGGGGAGGGCGAGAGGTTCACCTGCTCGGCCACATCCTGGTTGGAAAGACGTCCATCTCCTTGCAAAATAGACAAAATTTTACGGTCGGTTTTGTCCAACGCAATCTTGGTCATGAATTCCTCATTTAAACAGTATTTTCGCAATATTATTGCTCAAGTCCGGGTGGCACGGGAAATGTTTGCAATTTAATGCCGCCCTTCGGGGTCTATACTGTGCGTCATTCTGATAAGGAGACACGCATGAAATTCACACCCTGGGAGAACCCGATGGGTACGGACGGCTTCGAGTTCGTCGAATACGCCGCCCCCGATCCGAAAGCCCTCGGCGCCCTGTTCGAGAGCATGGGCTTCACCGCCATCGCCCGTCACCGCCACAAGGACGTGACCCTGTACCGCCAGGGCGATATCAATTTCATCATCAACGCCGAGAAGGATTCCTTTGCCCAGCGCTTCGCGCGCCAGCACGGCCCTTCCGTATGCGCCATCGCCATCCGCGTCAACGACGCCGCCTATGCCTACCAGCGCGCGCTGGAACTGGGCGCCTGGGGCTTCGACAACAAGACCGGCCCGATGGAACTGAACATCCCCGCCATCAAGGGCGTGGGCGATTCCCTGCTGTACCTGGTGGACCGCTGGCGCGGCAAGAACAAGGATGCGGCGCCCGGCAGCATCGGCGACATCAGCATCTACGACGCCGACTTCGTCGCCATTCCCGGTGCCGAAGCCAATCCGGTCGGCAATGGCCTGACCTATATCGACCACCTGACCCACAACGTCTACCGCGGCCGCATGAAGGAGTGGGCTGACTTCTACGAGCGCCTGTTCAACTTCCGCGAAGTGCGCTACTTCGACATCGAGGGCAAGCTGACCGGCCTGAAATCGAAGGCCATGACTTCGCCTTGCGGCAAGATCCGCATCCCGATCAACGAATCGTCGGACGACAAGTCGCAGATCGCCGAGTACCTGAACGAATACCACGGCGAAGGCATCCAGCACATCGCGCTGGGCACCGACGACGTGTACGGCACCGTGCAAGGCCTGCGCGACAACGGCATCATCTTCCAGGACACCATCGAGACCTACTACGAGCTGGTGAACCGCCGCCTGCCGAACCACGGCGAGCAGCTGGAAGAGCTGCGCCGCCTGCGCATCCTGATCGACGGCCGCAGCGCCGAGAACGAGCGCGAGCTGCTGCTGCAGATCTTCACGCAGAACGTGATCGGCCCGATCTTCTTTGAAATCATCCAGCGCAAGGGCGACCAGGGCTTCGGCGAAGGCAACTTCCGCGCCCTGTTCGAATCGATCGAACTGGATCAGATCCGCCGCGGCGTACTGGAAGATCCAAGCAAGACCGCAGCATAATCATCCGATCCCCGCAGCGCTGCCAGGGACCGCCGCATAGAACGGTGGCCATGGCGTAAAGGGTTGCGGGGATACAGAGAGCAAGCCGGCAGTTCCGCGTCAGACGGGACGCCGGCTTGAGCAGTTTGTAGAATATTGGAGACACACAATGAATGCACCAGCCAAGAGCTCGCTGCTCGGTACGCCCGCGCACGAGATCTCGCTAGATGACAAGTGGACGCTGGAACGCGGCCGCGCCTTCATGACCGGTACGCAGGCCCTGATCCGGCTACCCATGCTGCAGCGCGAGCGCGACCTGAAAGCGGGATTGAACACCGCCGGCTATATCACCGGTTACCGCGGCTCCCCCGTCACCAGCGTGGACCAGACGGCCATGAAGGCCCGCAAATACCTGGAAGCCCACCACGTCAAATTCCACCCCGGCATGAACGAAGACCTGGCCGCAACGGCAGTCTGGGGTACGCAGCAAACCAATCTTTTCCCTGACGCGAAATACGACGGCGTCTTCTCCATGTGGTACGGCAAAGGCCCGGGCGTGGACCGCTGCGGCGACGTCTTCAAGCACGCCAATAACGCCGGCTCGTCCAGGCATGGCGGCGTGCTGGTGCTGGCCGGCGACGACCATGCCGCCAAGTCCTCGTCCACCGCCCACCAGTCCGACCATATCCTGAACGCCTGCGGCATTCCGGTGCTGTATCCGTCCTCGGTGCAGGAATACATCGACTACGGCCTGCACGCCTGGGCCATGAGCCGCTACACCGGCCTGTGGGTGTCGATGAAATGCGTGACCGACATCATCGAGTCGGGCGCCGTGGTGGACTTCGATCCCGACCGCGTGCAGATCGCCATGCCGGACGACTTCGAGCTGCCCGAAGGCGGCCTGAATATCCGCTGGCCGGACACGGTGCTGGACATGGAAGTGCGCATGAACAGCTATAAGTGGTACGCGGCCCTGGCCTATGTGCGCGCCAATAAGCTCAACAAGATCATCTGGGACAGCCCGAAAGCGCGCATCGGCATCATCACCGCCGGCAAGTCTTATCTGGACACGCGCCAGGCGCTGGCCGACCTGGGCATCGACGAGCAGGCCGCCGCCGACATCGGCATCCGCCTGTACAAGATCGGCATGACCTGGCCGCTGGAGGCGGAAGGCGTGCACAACTTCGCGCGCGGCCTGGACGAGATCCTGGTGGTGGAAGAGAAGCGCCAGATCCTCGAATACGCGCTGAAAGAAGAACTGTACAACCTGCCGGACGGCGAACGTCCGCGCGTGGTCGGCAAATTCGACGACACCGGCGAATGGTCGAACAAGCACCGCAGCGGCCACGGCGACTGGCTGCTGCCGGCCACCTATGAACTGAGCCCGGCGCAGATCGCGCGCGCCATCGCCAGCCGCATCGCCCATTACTGCGACGGCCATCCGGTGGCGGCGCGCGTGAAAGAGCGCATCGCCTATCTGGAAGCGAAGGAGCTGGTGCTGAAATCGGTGCCGGTGAAAGCCAATCCGCAAACCGACCGCACGCCTTACTTCTGCTCCGGCTGTCCGCACAACAGCTCGACCAAGGTGCCGGAAGGTTCGCGCGCCATGGCCGGCATCGGCTGCCATTACATGGTGCTGTGGATGGACCGCGAAACCTCGACCTTCACCCATATGGGCGCGGAAGGCGTGACCTGGGTCGGCCAGGCGCCGTTCACCAACGAGAAGCACGTCTTCACCAATCTGGGCGACGGCACCTACTTCCACTCCGGCATTCTGGCGATCCGCGCCGCCGTGGCGGCCAAGGTCAACATCACCTACAAGATCCTGTACAACGACGCGGTGGCCATGACCGGCGGCCAGAACGTCGACGGTCCGCTCGATCCCGGCATGATCTCGCGCCAGATCGCGGCCGAGGGCGTGAGCCCCATCATCGTCGTCACCGACGATCCCGAAAAGTATCCGGACGATTACGCCTGGGCGGCCGGCGTCACCGTGCGCCACCGCTCCGAGCTGATGGACGTGCAGCGCGAGCTGCGCGACAAGCCCGGCGTGTCGGCCATGATTTACGACCAGACCTGCGCCTCCGAGAAGCGCCGCCGCCGGAAACGCAACGAGTACCCCGATCCGGCCAAGCGCGCCTTCATCAACGAAGCCGTGTGCGAAGGTTGCGGCGACTGCTCGGTGCAGTCCAACTGCCTGTCGGTGGAGCCGCTGGAAACGGAACTGGGGCGCAAGCGCCAGATCAACCAGTCCAGCTGCAACAAGGACTTCTCCTGCGTGACCGGTTTCTGCCCGAGCTTTGTCACGGTGGAAGGCGGCGGCCTGAAAAAGCCGAAGAAAGCCGCCGGTGGCGGCGCCGAAATACCGGCCTTGCCGGCGCCGGTGCTGCCATCGACCGAGAAGCCGTTTGGCATCCTCGTCACCGGCATCGGCGGCACGGGCGTGGTCACGGTGGGCCAGATCCTGGCCGTGGCGGCCCACGTCGAAGGCAAGGGCGCCGTGGTGCTGGACATGAGCGGGCTGGCGCAGAAGGGCGGCCCGGTGATGTCGCACGTGCGCCTGGCCGACAAGCAGGCCGACCTGCACTCGACCCGCGTCGGTACCGGCAGCGCCGACCTGGTGATCGGCTGCGACCAGATCGTGACCGCCAGCCGCGACGCGCTGTCGCGCATGGGCGAAGGCCGCACCTATGCCGCCATCAACTCGACCGGCGCCACCACGGCCGCCTTCGTGAAGAACCCGGACTGGCAATTCCCCGGCGCGTCCTCGCAGGGCGAGATCGTCAAGGCGTGCGGCGCCGACCGGGTCGACTTCGTCGATGCCGGCCAGATCGCCACCGCCCTGATGGGCGACTCCATCGCCACCAATATGTTCATGCTCGGTTACGCCTTCCAGAAAGGCCATGTGCCGCTCAGCGAAGCGGCGCTGATGAAGGCGATCGAGCTGAATAATGTGTCGGTGGGCTTCAATAAATCGGCCTTCAACTGGGGCCGCGCCGCGGCTCACGACCTGGCGTCGGTGACCAAGCTGACCACGCCGGCCAAGGTGATCGAGTTCAAGCGCAGCCAGACCCTGGACGAGATCGTGGCCCAGCGTACCGAACTGCTGGTGGCCTACCAGAACGTGGCTTATGCGCGCCAGTACCAGGACTTCGTGGCCGCAGTGCGCGCCGCCGAGGAAAAACTGGGCGGCAAGCCGCTGCGCCTGACCGAAGCCGTGGCGCGTTATCTGTACAAGCTGATGGCGTACAAGGACGAGTACGAGGTGGCGCGCCTGCACAGCGACCCGGCCTTCCGCGAGAAGATCGCGTCGATGTTCGAAGGCGACTACAAGCTGAAGTTCCACCTGGCGCCGCCGCTGCTGGCCAAGCATGACAAGGAAGGCCATCTGGTCAAGCAGGAGTTCGGCCCGTGGATGATGAAGGCCTTCACCGTGCTGGCCCGCTTCAAGGGTTTGCGCGGTACGGCGCTGGACGTCTTTGGCTACACCGCCGAGCGCAAGATGGAGCGCGCCCTGATCGGCGCATACCGCCAGACCGTGTCGGCCCTGCTGTCCAAGCTGACGGCGGAGAACCTGGCGACGGCGGTGGCCATTGCCCGCATCCCTGAGGATATCCGCGGTTACGGACATGTGAAGGAGCGCCACCTGAAAGCGGCCAAGCAGAAGGAAGCGTCCCTGATCGCCAGCTTCAACGCGCCGCCGGCCGCGCCGGCCGTGCCGCCAGGTCCGGCTTCGCACGCCGCCTGATCCCCCCCCCCCGTGGCGCTTGCCACGCAGACGCCCCGGCCAGCCCATGCTGCGCCGGGGCGTTTTTCATTCCACCGTTGTATTTTGCATTAATGAAATTACTTTATTGCATATTGATATATGTTTTTTGCTAATATGCGCTGGCACCCTGTCTTTTGTCTTGCTATCACGTTTGCCGCATATGGATGAGCAAAACCATTCGTTCCCTGAATGAAAGTCTTTTGTTAACGTTCAGGCTCTCCACGACTATAAAGATTTCATGAAGACTACTAACCTCCAATTGAAAACGCTGCCAGCCGCCCTGCTGGCCGTCCTGTGCAGTGTGCCTTTGCTGGCGCAGTCCGAAACCCCAGATACCGCCGCCGCCGCGGCCGATGCCGACAAGGGCGCGCCGGAAAAAGTGCTGGTCACCGGTTCGCGCATCCCGCGCGCCACGCTGGAAGGGCCGAGCGCCGTCACCGTCATCACCAATGCCGACCTGACCAAGCAGGGTTACAAGAATGTGTTCGACGCGCTGACCAACCTGAACCAGAACAGCGGCTTCGTGCAGGGCGAGGACTACGGCAATACCTTCACGCCCTCGGCCACCACCATCAGCCTGCGCGGCATGGGCCCGAACCACACCCTGGTACTGCTGAACGGCCGCCGCCTGGCCGACTTCCCTATCGCCTATGGCGGCACGGTCAACTTCACCAATCTGGCGAACATCCCATCGGCCATCGTCGACCGTATCGAGATCCTGACCGGCGGCGCTTCCGCCATTTACGGCTCGGACGCGATTGCCGGCGTGGTCAACGTGATCCTGAAGCGCCAGGCCGAAGGCTTCGACGTCAACCTGAAACTGGGCGGCCTGTCGCGCGGCGGCGGCGCCAACCGCCGCCTGCAGTTCACCGGCGGCCATAGCGAGGGCGCGCTGAACACCCTGTTCGCCGTCGAGCTGAGCGACCGCGACCCGCTGTGGAGCCGCGACCGCGACTTCATGGCCACCCGTCCCAGCGCCACGCCGACCGTGATCCTGGGCCGGCGCGACGTGAAAACCAAAAACTATCTGGACCTGGGCGACGCCTGCAGCCAGCTGGGCGACCTGTACTACGGCAGCGTGGTGAAATCGCCGGCCAAGGGCGGCAGCAACTGCACCAGCCAGAATGTGGGCCCGACCTGGTGGACCACCCAGACCGGCAACCGCAGCAAGAATGCCTTCGGCAGCGCCACCTATGCGCTCAACGACAACCACACCCTGTTCGCCGATGTGCTGCTGGGCGGGAACGACACCTACAACAATACGCGCGGCCCAAGCTGGACCTCGGCGTCCACCAACGGCAGCTACTTCCTGAACCAGAACACCGGCGCGTACGAAGCCTGGAACAAATACATCGCGCCGGAAGAGATCGGCGGCGTCAGCCGCTACAACCGCAACTGGACCGACAAGGCCTTCAGCGTGAGCCTGGGTTCGCGCGGCCACATCACCGGCACCAGCTGGGACTATGAGGCGTCCTACAGCGGCTCGCTGTACCGCAGCCGCTCCCAGACGCCGCGCGCCCTGGCCAATATCGACAGCTTCTTCCTCGGTCCGAAACTGGGCGTGGACAAGAGCGGCGTGTCGATCTACGCGCCGGACCAGGCGCGCCTGACCAAGCGCCTGACGCCGGCCGAATTCGACACCATCACCGGCCTGTCGATCGCCAAGGACGAGTCCTGGACCAATACCCTGAGCGTGACCGCCAACGGCGAAGTGTGGCAGCTGCCGGCCGGCCCGCTGCGCGTGGCCACCGTGGCCGAAGTGGGGCGCCAGGGTTTCAGCAACACGCCTGATCTGGCCGGCAACGACGGCATCTACAACAGCACCGCCAAGGTCGATATCACGGCCGGCACCCGCAACCGCTATGCGCTGGGCGCCGAAGTGAGCGTACCGCTGCTCAAGCAGTTGACCGCGACCCTGGCCGGCCGTTACGACCGCTACAGCTTCGCCGGCCGCAACGACGGCAAGTTCACCTACAACACCGGCCTGGAATTCCGTCCGGCCGAGCAGCTGCTGCTGCGCGGGAATTACGCCACCAGCTTCCGCGCACCGGATATGAACTATATCTACAAGGCGCGCGGCACCGGCTATTACTCATCCAGCACCGACTACCTGCGCTGCGCCCAGGCCGGCCAGGAACTCGACAAGTGCGAGTACGCCAACAAGTCGCCCGGCTTCGACTATGTGCAGATCGGCAGCAAGGAGCTGAAATCGGAGCGCGGCACCTCCTATGGCGCCGGCGTGGTCTGGTCGCCCAGCACCAGCTTCGACGTTTCGCTCGACTACTACAATATCAAGATCGACGACCAGGTCACCAACCTGAGCTCGGACGCCCTGCTGCGCGATGAAGCGCGCTGCGGCACCGGCAAGCTCGATCCGAAGTCGCCGACCTGCCTCGATGTGTACAGCCGCATCACGCGCAATCCGGCCACGGCCCTGAACAAGCCGAACGAAGTGAACTCGATCCGCGTCAACCCGATCAATGCCGCGCATGAAAGCACCAGCGGCATCGACCTGGCCGCCAAGTACTCGCTGCGCACGGCGAGCCTGGGCAACTTCCAGTGGAACGCCAGCTATTCGAAAGTGCTGACCAAGCGTTCGCGCCAGTTTGCCGGCGACGAGCTGGAAGACGAGCTGAATTCGATGGACAGCACCGACTGGCGCGACAAGGGCAAGCTCAGTGTCAGCTGGAATATCGGCGACTGGTCCAGTACCCTGGCCGCCAGCTATTACGGCAAGATCCCCCAGTCCAACGGCAAGGCTTATCTGACCCCGACCACCCTGCTCAACGGCAGCGTCGTGTATCAGCTGAACAAGCGCACCACGCTCTCGCTGGTGGTCAACAATCTGCTGAACCGCGTCAAGCATGACACCACAGGCGGCTGGCCGTACTACCCGATCGGCAGCTACAGCCCGGCCGGACGCGCCGGCTGGGTCGAGCTGAATTACCACTTCGGTTCGTAACAAGAGTTTTCAGCAGGCGCCGGGCCGCGCAAAGGCCACTATAATCGGCGCATGCTGAAACTCTCCCCCACCGTCATCCTGGGCGCCGCCGCGCTGGCCTTGCTGGCCGGCTGTGGCGGCAGCTCCCCGCCTGCCAATCTGCCGGTTGAACCGCCGCCGGTCACGCCGCCCCCAGTCGATCCGCCGCCCCCGGTCAATCCGCCACCTGTGACGCCGCCACCGGTGGAACCGCCGCGCACCGTGCAATCGCTATGGTATGTCTGCGAGAAGCCACGCACTGGCCTCGATAGCAATAATCTTCCCTTCATGGACCGCCAGGGTACGTTGCGGGATGAGCTGGACTGGCTGCGCCTGTACCATGAGGAGAGCTATCTCTGGTACCGCGAGCTGCCGGCGCTGCGGCCAGCCGACTACCGTAATCCCCTGGACTATTTCGCGGCGCTGAAAACCCCCATGCTGACCTCGGCGGGCCATCCCAAGGACCGCTTCCACTTCACCTATCCCAGCGCGAAATGGGATGCGATTTCCAAGGGCGAGGAATTCGGCTATGGCGTCAGCTGGGCCAAGAGTGAGGGGGGCACGGCGCCGCGCATCTGGCGCGTGACGATGGTGCAGCCGGGATCGGCGGCCGACCAGGCGGGCGTGCGGCGTGGCGACCAGCTGCAGCTGGTCGATGGCGCGGACTTCATGCATACCAACGACAGTGCGCTGCTGGAGCGCATCAACGCCGCCCTGTTGCCGGCCCGCGCCGGCGAAACGCATACGTTCACGCTGCTGCGCGGCAGCCAGACGCTGCGCGCCGAGATGACTTCCAGCATGCTCAATCTGGACCCGGTACGCAATGTGCGGATCCTCGATACGCCGGACGGCAAAGTCGGCTACCTGACCTTTAACAATCACAACAACGCCGCCGAAGGGGCGCTGGTGAGCGCCTTCACGCGTCTGCAGCAGGCCGGCGTCGGCGATCTGGTGCTCGATATGCGCTACAACGGCGGCGGCCTGCTGCTGGTGGCCAGCGAACTGGCGTATATGATCGCCGGTCCGCAGCATACCGAGGGCAAGGTGTTTGAGCAGACCAAGGCCAACGACAAGTCCAAAGTGCAGTCGCCGATCATGTTCCGCGGCAAAGCCGTCGGCTTGCCGGGACCGGAGAAAGTCGTGGCCGGACAGGCCTTGCCATATCTCGGCCTGAAGCGCGTCATGGTGTTGACTGGACCGGGTACCTGCTCGGCCAGCGAATCGGTGATTAACAGCCTGCGCGGCATTGACGTGGAAGTGGTCCTGCTGGGCGGCGCCACCTGCGGCAAGCCGTATGCGTTTACGCCGGCGGCCAATTGCGGCACCACGTATTTCACGATCCAGTATCAGGGCGTGAACCACAAGGGCTTCGGCGATTATGGCGACGGCTTCACGCCGAGCTGCCCGGTGGCTGACGATTTCAGCCACGAGCTGGGCGATCCGCAGGAAGGCCAGCTGGCGGCAGCCTTGCGCTACAAGTCCAGCGGCACCTGCAGCGCGCCGCGCAGCTCCCGCGCGCAGGCAGCGGCGCTGCCGCAGCTGGTGCCGGTGCGTTCGCAGATGGAGGAAATCTCGGTGCATACGCCGCCGCGCTGAAGTGCATGACGGCGGCGGGTGACTGCGCGCTGTGACTTACATTCAGCAAGAAGGGTTCTATAATTGACTCGCCCGCTGGCCCCGTCGTCGTCAAACGCCGGGGCCAGCGCCGTTCTTAGTCCATGCTAACTTTTGCCGGAGCCTGCCGATGATACGTCCCGCCTTGCTGCTTGCCTTGCTGACTGCCTTTCCCCTGTCCCACGCCGCACCGGACCTGAGCACCGTGTCCGAACGTTCCGGTTTCCAGGCCACCGGCCGCTATGCCGAGGTCGAGCAGCTGTGCGCCGCGTTCCAGAAAGCGTATCCCAAGGCAGTACGCTGTTTCAGCTTCGGCACGACGCCGGAAGGCCGCCCCATGCTGGCGCTGGCGGTGTCGCGCAGCGGCGCGCTGACGGCCAGGGCGGCGCAGCAGCGCAAGCTGCCGGTGCTGCTGGTGCAGGGCGGCATCCATGCCGGCGAGATCGATGGCAAGGATGCCGGCTTCCTGGCATTGCGCGAAGCGCTGGACGGCAAGGCCGCGCCGGGCGCGCTGGACAAGCAGGTGCTGCTCTTCGTGCCGGTGTTTAATGTCGATGGTCACGAGCGCTTCGGCAAGTGGAACCGTCCCAACCAGCGCGGCCCGGAGGCCATGGGCTGGCGCGTCACGGCCCAGAACTACAACTTGAACCGCGACTATGTGAAAGCCGACGCGCCGGAAATGCAGGCCATGCTGGCCCTGGTCAATGAATGGGATCCGCTGGCCTATGTCGATCTGCACGTGACCGATGGCGCCAAATTCCAGCCCGATGTGTCGATCCAGGTGGAGCCGGTGCATGGTGGCGACGCGCAGCTGATGCAATCCGGTACGGTGCTGCGCAATAATGTGATGGCGGACCTGAAAGCCCAGGGTTCCGATCCCAAGCACTACTACATTTCGTTCAACAAGACCGACGAGCCGCAGTCGGGTTTCGTCGACAGCATGTCCACGCCGCGCTTCTCGACCGGTTACTTCCCGCTGCGCAACCGCTTCGCCATGCTGGTGGAAACCCATTCCTGGAAGGACTATCCGACCCGCGTGCGCATCACGCGCAATACCATCGTCTCCATGCTGGAGCAGGTGGCGCGCCATGGCGCCGAGTGGCAGCAACAAGTGCGCCAGGCCGATGTGCGCGCTGCTGCCATGGCCGGCAGCAGCTTCCCGCTCAGCTACAAGACCACGGACAAGACCCAGATGATCGAGTTCGCCGGCTATGAATACGTGCGCAGCCAGTCCGACATCTCGGGCGGCCCGATGACGCGTTACGACGAAAGCAAGCCGCAGATGTGGACCGTGCCGCTGCGCGATGAAGTGGTGCCGGACTTTCAGATCCAGGCCCCGGCTGGCGGCTATCTGGTGCCGGCCGCCTACGCCGCCCAGGTGGGCGCGAAGCTGAGGCAGCACGGCATCCGCTTCAAGGTGCTGGACAAGGCGCTCGACAAGGCGGCGCTGACCACCTTCCGCGCCGAGAAAACCCGTCTCGGCGCGCAGTCGGTGGAAGGCCGCCAAATGTTGACGGTGGAAGGCGCATGGAAGCAGGAAGCGCGCGCGCTGCCGGCCGGCTCGCTGTTCGTGCCGATCGCCCAGCCCAAGGCGCGCCTGGTGATGACCATGCTGGAGCCGCAGGGCGCCGATTCGCTGCTGGCATGGGGCTGGTTCAATATCGCCTTCGAGCGCAAGGAGTACATGGAAGAATATGTGGCCGAGGAGGTGGCGCGCGAGCAGCTGGCCGCCGATCCGGCGCTGGCGGCCGAATACAAGGCCAAGCTGGATAGCGATCCGGCCTTTGCCAAGAGCCAGCGCGCCCGCCTCGACTTCTTCGCCCGCCGCCACGCGTCCTGGGACGAGCGCTACAACCTTTATCCGGTCTACCGCAGCGCGGATACATACTAAAAAAACGGGGACCGCGCGGTCCCCGTTTTTTATCAGTCGTCCGCCGCGTGCAGCGGGATGATGCCCGGCATGCTGCTCGGGGTGGCGCAGGGTTCTTCGTCGAAAGCGATGTCGCCCAGCGGGTTGGCAAGGCCGTCGGTCTTCAAGTCCTTGAAGCCGAACAGATTGTGGTCCATCAGGTGCGAAGGCACCACGGTGCTCAGCGAGGAGAAGATGTTCTCGACGCGGCCCGGATGCTTCTTCTCCCATTCGCGCAGCATATTCTTGATCTGCTTGCGCTGCAGGTTTTCCTGCGAGCCGCACAGGTCGCAAGGGATGATGGGGAAGCCTTTGACTTCGGCATAGCGCTCGGTGTCGACTTCGCGTACATAGGCCAGCGGACGGATCACCATATGCTTGCCGTCGTCCGACTGCAGCTTGGGCGGCATGCCTTTCAGCTTCCCGCCGAAGAACATATTCAGGAAGAAGGTTTGCATGATGTCGTCGCGGTGGTGGCCGAGGGCGATCTTGGTCGCGCCCAGTTCGTCGGCCACGCGGTACAGGATGCCGCGCCGCAGGCGCGAGCACAGCGAGCAGGTGGTCTTGCCTTCGGGGATCAGGCGCTTGACGATGCTGTAGGTGTCCTGGTTCTCGATGTGGTAAGGCACGCCGACCTGTTCCAGGTAGCGTGGCAGCACGTCGGCCGGGAAGTTGGGCTGCTTCTGATCGAGGTTGACGGCGACGATGTCGAAATGGATCGGCGCGCGCTCGCGCAAGGTCAGCAGGATGTCGAGCAGGGCGTAGCTGTCCTTGCCGCCGGACAGGCAGACCATGACCTTGTCGCCTTCCTCGATCATATTGAAGTCGCCGATGGCCTGGCCGACCAGGCGGCACAGGCGCTTGTGCAGCTTATGGTTTTCCAGCGCGATCTTTTCGGCCGACTTGCCCTGCGGGGCGGCCAGGTTTTCCACGACGGCGTTCATGCTTCGTCCTTCACACGGAAGACTTCCACGCCCACGCCTTCGCAATCGGGATAGACGTCGGGCTTCATGGTCGAGACGCGCACGGCGCGCACGCGCGGGTGCGCCAGCATGGCTTTCAGCACGTCGTCGCACAGGGTTTCCTGCAGGTGCACATGGCCCTGGGCCATGCGGCGCGCGATCGTTTCGCGCATGAAGTCGTAGTCGACCACTTCATGCAGCTCGTCGGCCTGCGGCGTCGACAGGGACAGTGGGATATACAGGTCCACATTGATCAGGACGCGCTGTTCGCCCTTCTTCTCGAAATCGTGCACGCCGATATTGATCTGCACTTCGTAATTGCGCAGGAACAGCCGGCGGCAGTCTTGCAGGCGGGGATGGGTGAGGGCGGACAGCATGGTTTACCTTTATTGATTGATTCGTCTTGATACGGCTGATTCAGGTTTTATTGGGCGAGGAACATCACGTCGCGCGGCAGCGCCAGCAGGTGCTGGCCGCCATCGACCAGCAGCGTGGTGCCGGTGACGGCGCGCGCCGTGGCCGCGTACACCACGGCGGCGGCAATGTCCTCCGGGGTGCTGGAGCGGCCCAGCGGCGTTTGCGCATGCGCTTTGGCGAAGCCTTCCTCGTTTTGTTCGCCGGACACCATGGTGATGCCGGGCGCCACGCCCAGCACCCGCAGCTTGGGCGCCAGCTCCTGGGCCAGCATGGTGGTGGCCGTGTGCAGCGCCGCTTTCGACAGGGTGTACGACAGAAAATCGGGATTGAGATTGTACAGCTTCTGGTCCAGCAGATTGACCACCACGCCCTGCTCGCCCTCGGGCAGCGCCGCATGCAGGGCTTGCGCCAGCAGGATGGGGGCGGCCAGGTTGGCGTGCATATGGGCGTCCAGCTTTTTCAGGCTGAAGCTGTCGGCGCGGTCGTAGTCGAACAGCGAGGCGTTGTTGATCACGCAATGCACCGCGCCCAGGGCGGCCACGGCGCGCGGCAGCAGCTGGCGCACGGCCGCTTCGTCGGCCAGTTCGCAATCGAGGATGACGGCGCGCCGGCCCAAGGCCGCCACCTCGCGCGCCACGGCGCGCGCCTCGTCGTGCGAGTGGCGGTAATGGATGGCCAGGTCCCAGCCGGCTTGCGCCAGACCGAGCGCGATGGCGCGGCCCAGGCGGCGCGCGCCGCCCGTCACCAGCGCGATGCGCGGCGCAGCCGGGGAAGGAGCAGAGGCAGGGGTGTGAGTTGTGGTCATAGTTTAAAGTTCGCTTGGCCGGCATGCCGGCATGTCGGGACGGGCGCCGATTCGCTACAATGCGGGAATGTCACTTCCCGCACCTTCCAGCGACGCCCTGGCCGCGTCCCACGCCCTGCAGCAGCAGATCGCCGCCGAGATCGCGCAGCAGTCCGGCGCCATTCCCTTCAGCCGCTTCATGGAGCTGGCGCTGTATGCGCCGGACCTGGGCTATTACAGCGGCGGCTCCGCCAAGCTGGGCAAGGATGGCGATTTTACAACGGCGCCCGAATTGAGTTCCCTGTTCGGCCAGGCGCTGGCGCAGGCCGCAGCCGCTATTATGGCGCAAAGCGCGCCGCACATCCTCGAATTCGGGGCCGGCACCGGCAAGCTGGCGCGCGACGTCCTGAGCGAGCTGGCACGCGCCGGCGTGGCCGTGGAGCGCTACGCCATCGTGGAGTTGTCGGGCGAATTGCGCGCGCGCCAGCAGGCGGCGCTGCGCGAGTTTCCCCAGGTGGTGTGGCTGGACGGCTTCCCTGAGCAGTTCGACGGCGCCATCCTCGGCAACGAGGTGCTGGACGCCATGCCCGTCAGCCTGCTGCGCAAGACGGCGGCCGGCTGGCGCGAGTTGCAGGTCACGGTGCGCGACGGCGCCTTCGCCTTCACCGAGGCGGCGCTGTCGGCCCAGCTAGAAGCCGAGCTGGCGCGCCAGATTCCCGAGGCCGAGGCGCTGCCGGAAGGCTATGTCAGCGAGCTGCATGGCGCGGCGACCGGTTTCATGGGCAGCCTGGGCGCGCTGCTGGCGCGCGGGCGCGGCGCCGCCATCCTGCTCGACTACGGCTTCCCGGCGCGCGAATACTATCTGGCCCAGCGCGACACGGGCACCCTGATGTGCCACTACCGCCACCACGCCCACGCCGACCCCTTCTACCTGCCCGGCTTGCAGGACATCACGGCCCACGTCGATTTCACGGCCATGGCGCTGGCAGCCCAGGATGCGGGCGCCGAGGTGCTGGCGTATATGAGCCAGGCCGCCTTCCTGCTCGGCTGCGGCATCGGCGACCTGCTGCTGCGCACCGATCCGGCCGACGCCCAGGCCTATCTGCCGCAGGCCAATGCCTTGCAAAAACTGCTGTCGCCGGCCGAGATGGGCGAATTGTTCAAGGTGCTGGTGGTGGGGCGTGGCGTGACGCTGCCGGCGCCGCTGGCGGCCAGCGACCGCAGCCACCGTTTGTAGAATTACCACGCTGTACGCCCCCTGTTTTTCACGATTCCGGCGGCAAGATCGGCTATCATGACTGATTCAGCGCGGGGGCCGGCGGCGGCGCCCGTCCAGGGACGATGAAGACGATGGGAAAGATACATACACATTATGACAACTTGAAGGTGGCGCGCGGCGCGCCGCAGGAAGTCATACGTGCGGCCTATAAGGCGCTCAGCCAGAAATATCATCCGGACAAGAATCCGGGCGATGACAAGGCGGCGCGCATCATGGCCATCGTCAACAGCGCCTACGGCACCCTGGCCGATCCGCAGCGGCGCAAGGAACACGATGCCTGGATCGTCCAGGAGGAATGGGAAATCGAGTGGCTGGAAAGCACGCGCCACGAGGAGCGCAGCCCGGCCGAGCATAACCAGGCCTGGCCCGGCCATGTCAAGCCACGCCGCCGCGTGCTGGCCCTGCTGCGCAGCTGGCGCTGGTGGACCACGGTCGGCGTCAGCGTGGCCGTGGGCTGGGTGGCCGGCGCGCTCAGCGTGTCCCAGCCGCGCCAGGTACCCGCCATGCTGGCCGGCGCCTGGGGCGGCGGCACGGCCGCGTCCGCCAAGGCGGCGGCTGGTGCGCTGACCGCCACCGTGGCGGCGCGACCCCATCACGGGACTGACCGCAGTGAGGCGCAGGGCGAGCTGGGTGAAGTCTGGGCCGAGGTCAAGCCGGCCGCGCTGGAAGCGGCCGCCGCACGCACGCCGCCGATCAAGGTGCTGGCCGTGTCGCAGGTGGTGCTGCCCGGCGGCGGCGCCGAATGCGAGGGCGAGGCCACCACGCTGGCCGCGCCCAATGGCGAACCGTGGCCGGCCCGTTCCGGCTATGTCGAGGGCTTCCCGGTCGGCAACAAGGGCGACGCCATGCAGCTCACGCTGGACAATAGCGCCAATCCCTCGGCCGCCTTCATCAAGGTCTACGATATGGAGCGCCGCTCCAATGTGCGCTACGCCTATGTGCAGGCGCACGACAAGCTGCTGGTGGATAAACTCAGCAACGGCAAATACGAGATCCGCTACCAGAACGTGGAGCTGGGCGCCGGCAAGGGCGGCTGCGCCAGCCGTCCGGCCAGCGCCGCCCTGCAGTAGTCAGGCGCTCTGCTGGGCCAGCGTTTCGCTCAGCCCCATTTCCGAACTCGACATCAGGCGGTCGATATCGACCAGGATCAGCATGCGCTCATCGATGGTGCCCAGGCCGATGATGTATTCGGTGCTGAAGGCCGAGCCCATTTCGGGCGCCGCGCGGATCTGCTCGCGGTTCAGGGTGGTGACATCGGACACGCTATCGACCACCATGCCCACCACGCGCCCGCCAATGTTTAAAATGATGACGACGGTGAACTGGTCGTAGCTGGCCGTGCCGAGCTTGAACTTGATGCGCATGTCCACCACCGGGATGATGATGCCGCGCAGATTGATCACGCCCTTGATGAATTCGGGCGCATTGGCGATGCGGGTCACGGCCTCGTAGCCGCGGATTTCCTGGACCTTCAGAATATCGATGCCATATTCTTCGGCGCCCAGTTTGAAGGCGAGGAATTCGCGGCTTGCGTTGTCGCTGGCTGCAGTCGTATCGTCCATGCTGGTCCTTCTCTGGTAAGGTGGGCAGGCGCTGGCCGCGGCCGGCGGACAGGGATCACTGTTGTCAAAGCGTATCAGAGTCTGGGCCGGAAGACGAGAGGCATAAGTTGTCATTGTCAGCCTGTTAAATACTGATTATGCTGGGAACGAAAAGCGCCGCCGCCGCGCATAGAAGGAGAGGGTATGGACGACACCACCGCCGCCGAGGCCGACGACAACTGGCTGCTGGAAGAGGATGAGGACGACGTCGCGCCCGCCAATCTGGCCGCGCCCGACCAGCGCTCCTGGCGCGTGCTGATCGTCGACGACGACCAGGATGTGCATGCCGTGACCCGGCTGGCCCTGCGCAATGTGAGTTTCAAGGGGCGCGAGCTGGAACTGTTTTCCGCCTACAGCGGCCGGGAAGCGTACGAGATCCTCGGCAATACCCCGGACATCGCCCTGGTGCTGCTCGACGTCGTGATGGAAACCGACGATGCCGGCCTGCTGCTGGCGCGCCGCATCCGCGAAGAGCTGCACAATACCATCGTGCGCGTGGTGCTGCGCACCGGCCAGCCCGGCCAGGCGCCCGAGCAGCGCGTCATCATCGAATACGATATCAACGATTACAAGGCCAAGACCGAACTCACGACGCAAAAGCTGTTCACCACCGTGATCTCGGCGCTGCGCGCCTACGAGAGCTTGAATATGCTCGAGCGCAGCCGCATCGGCCTGGGCAAGATCCTGGCCGGCGCCACCAATCTCTACCAGATCCACTCGCTGCGCGAATTCGCTTCGGGCGTGCTGAACCAGGTCTCGGCCATCCTCGACGTCGGCGCCGACGGCGTGCTGTGCCTGATGCAGGTCGATACCGGCGAGACCACCGTGGTGGCCGCCACGGGCGGCTATGCGCCGCTGGCGGCGACCGAGCAGATGCCGGCCGACCATCCGCTCTGGCCCACCATCGCCAAGGCCTTCGCCGAGAAGCGCAGCCAGTTCGAGCATCCGGCCAATGTGCTGTTCATCCACACGCAGGAAAACCGCGAGGTGGCGATCTCGGTGACGCCACCCTGGCCGCTGGCGCAGATCCAGCGCGACCTGCTGGAAGTGTTTTGCCAGCGCATCGCGGCCGCCTTCGACAACCTCTACATTTTCGGCCAGCTGCGCAAGGCGCAGGAAGCGACCGTGGTGGCGCTGGCCGACCTGGCCGAGTTCCGCGACAGCGGCACCGGCAGCCATGTGCGGCGCGTGCAGCGCCTGTCCTCGGCCATCGCGGCGCGCATGAAGGAGCGCGGCGTGTACGAGGACGAGCTGACGCCGCAGCTGGTCGACATGATCGGCCTGGCCAGCATCCTGCACGATGTGGGCAAGGTGGCCACGCCCGACCATATCCTCTTGAAACCGGGCCTGCATACGCCGGAAGAGCGCAGCCAGATGCAGAACCACGCCGGCGTCGGGCGCGCTATCCTGGAGCGCGCGGCGAATATGGTGGATGGGGTCAGCTACCTGACCTATGGCGCGCAGATCGCCGGCTGCCACCACGAGCACTTCGACGGCCGCGGCTACCCGAACGGACTGACAGGGCGCGCGATCCCGATCGCGGCGCGCATCGTGGCGGTGGTCGATGTCTTCGATTCACTCTTGCACGAACGGCCTTACAAGGAACCGTGGCCGCACCCGGAAGTGCTGGCCTATATCCGCGAGCGCAGCGGCGCCCAGTTCGACCCGGAAGTGGTGCAGACGCTGTTCGAGGTGATCGAGCGCGATCCCACCTTCGGCCAGGATGTGTGAGCGTTACGCCAAGCTTCCGTGGCGCGCCGTCCACTGGCGGCGCGCAAGTTTGCTTGCCGTAACTCAATTCTCTCCAAATCTCACCATGGCGTAATATACTGAGTGGCAGAAGGCCGGCGCGCGGGCGCCGCGCCAGCACTGCCATCCGCCATGAATCCCCTGAAGGGCCTTGCCGCCCTGATCATCGAACCCCATCCCGGCATGCGGGCCAGTCTGCACAATATGCTGAGTTTGTGCGGACTGAGCCGTATTGAGGATGCCGCCAGCTCCAGCCAGGCCATCCGCGCGCTGGGCGGGCGCAGTTACGACCTGATCCTGTGCGAATACGAGCTCGAAGGCGGCCAGGATGGCCAGCAGATGCTGGAAGACTTGCGCCACCACCGGCTGATGCATGCTTCCACCCTGTTCTTCATGGTCACCAGCGAGGGCCAGTTCAACAAGGTGGTCAGCGCCGCCGAGCTGGCGCCCAGCGATTACATCCTGAAGCCATTCACGGTGGAGAACCTGACCGAGCGCATCACGCGCGCCATCGAGCGCCGCAACGCCCTGCTGCCGATCTACCAGCTGATGGACATGGGCGACCAGCGCGAAGCGATCGCCGCCTGCCTGGCCGGGGCCGAGGTCCAGCCGCGCTACCGCTGCGACTTCCTGCGCCTGCGCGCCGAACTGCACCTGTTCCTGGGTGAGCCGGCGCAGGCCGAGCCGCTGTACGCGGCGCTGTGGGAAAGCAAGCGCATCCACTGGGCCCGGCTCGGCCTGGCCAAATGCCTGTCGCTGCGCGGCGAGCACGAGGCGGCGCGCGGCATGCTCGAAGAGCTGCTGGGGCAGAATCGGCGCTTCCTCGACGCCTACGACTGGCTGGCGCGCACCCTGCAGGAGCAGGGCGAGATCGAGCGCGCCCAGGCCGTGCTGAGCGATGCGGTCGAATTGTCGCCGCATGCGGTACGGCGCCTGCGCCGGCTGGGTGAAGTGGCGCTCGAGGCGGGCGATGTGGAGGCGGCCGAGCGCGCCTTGAAGCTGGTGGTCAGCAAGACCCGCTACTCCGAATTCCGCACGCCGGAAGACCATGCGCGCCTGGTGCAAAGCCTGGTGCGCAAGGGCGATCCGGTGCAGGCGGCGGCCGTGATCCGCGATCTCGACAAGAGCATGGGCAACCGCCGCAACGGGCCGCTGTGCTCGTCCATCGCCGCCGCCATGCTGCACGAATTCACCGGCAATGCGGCGCGGCTGGAGGTGGCGCTCGACAGCGCCCTGGCCGGCTGCCGCACGGCCAGCGGCCTGTCGAGCGAACTCAAGCTGGCGCTGGTGCGCACCTGCCTCGACGCCGGCCAGGCCGAACGCGCCGCCGACGTGATGCGCGATGTGATGCGCAATGCCGCCAATCCGGCCGCCATGGCCAAGGCCATGCGTGTGCTGGAGCAGGCCGGCCACGGCGAGCTGGCGCAGCGCCTGGCGCAGGAATGCCGGCAGGAAGTGGGCGACCTGGTGGCGGCCGGCGCGGCGCGCGCCAAGGAGGGCGATTTCCGCGGCGCCGTCAATCTGATGATCGAGGCGGTCGACAAGCTGCCCGACAATCCGCAAGTGGTCTTCAACGCCGCCGTCGCCGTCCTCAAATGCCTGGAAAACCTGGGTTGGGACGAGCGCCTGGGCGGCCAGGCGCGCGAGCTGATCGGCAGCGTGCGCCGGCTCGACCCGGTGAATGCCAAGCTCAACGCACTGGCGGCCCTGCACCATGACATATTGAAGAAATACAACATCCGCCCCGGCGCCCGCCGCGCCGCGCCCCAGATGGCCGCAATATAGCGCCGGCCGGCCTTGCCCGGCGCTACAATGGATTGCCTCCCTTCATAAACGGGCATAGCGATGGCGAGCTCCTCCCACGAGGAACCGCGGCCGGTGCGCGGCTTCCTGCTGAAGAAACTGTGCAACGACGAGGGCTTGTTTGCCCTCGGCGTGTCGGTGGCGCGCGTGGTGCAGCTGGTCGACGACGACGACCAGGGCACGCAGAGCCTGGCCTACTATGTGCTGTCGGACGTGGCCCTGACGCAGAAGATCCTGCGCCTGGCGAACACGCCGAAATACCGCACGGCCGGCGGCGCCGCCGTCACCACCATCTCGCGCGCCATTTCCCTGCTCGGCTTCGACAATGTGAAGACCACGGCCCTGGCCATGCTGCTGGTCGACACCCTGGCCAATAGCAAGCATGCGCATAGCGTGCGGCAGGAACTCGAGGCGGCCCTGTGCGCCAGCCTGATGGGGCGCGAGCTGGCGCGTCTGAGCGCCTGGCAGGGCGCGGAGGAAGCGTCGATCGGCGCCCTGTTCAAGAATATCGGCCCCTTGCTGATCGCCTCGCGCGAGCACGAGCGCTTCCGCGAAATCGCCACCCTGATGACAGAGGGCAAGCACAGCCAGGCGCAAGCGTCGCAGATGATTCTGGGCAGCACCTACGACACGCTGTCGGCCGCCATCCTCAACGAATGGAAGATTCCCGACGTCATCGTGCGCGCGCTGAGCGCCTTGCCGCCGGGGCCGCTCAAGACGCCGCTCAACCGCCAGGAGTGGATGCGGCAAGTGGTCTCGCTCAGCATGGACGGCGCGCGCCATCTGCTGCGCAAGCACCGCGAGCACGATAAGGCCGAGCTGAGCAATCTGCAGCAGCGCTATGGCCCGGCGCTCAATCTCGAGGAGGGCCAGCTGCCGGCCCTCCTGGCCAATGTGCGCAAGGAAATGGACGCCCTGCTCGACAGCATGCAGCTCGGCGCGCAAGGTGAGAGCGAGGAAGAGGGCGGCCCCGGCCTGCCGAATGTGCTCTTGCTGGCCACCATGACCGGCGAGGCGGGCGGCAAGGACGGCGCCTACCCGAGCGGCAAGCCATTCCAGGCGCGCGAGCTGCTGCTGGCCGGGGTGCAGGAAGTGACGCAGATGCGCGCCGCCGGGCGCAGCAAGCTCAACGACGTGATCCAGGCCGTGCTGGAAACCCTGTACCGTAGCATGGGCTTTCGTTTCGCTACCGTCTGCCTGAAGGATGTGCGCGCCGGCCAGTACCGCGCCCGCATCGCGTTCGGCGAACAGCATGTGCAGCGCCAGGCCGGCTTCGTCTTCGCGCTCGAAGGCAGCGACCTGTTCCACCTCGCCATGCAAAACGACGCCGACCTCATGATTGCCGACGCCAGCGTGGCCAAGATCCGCGACCTCTTGCCGCCCTGGCATCTGCGCCTGCTGCCCGACGCCCGCAGCTTCATCGTCCTGCCGCTGGTGGTGCAAGGCGCCCAGCTCGGCCTGTTTTATGCCGACCGCACCGAGGCCGCCCCCGAAGGCGTCCCGCCCGACGAAAGCTCCCTGATCCGCGCCCTCAAAGCCCAAGTCCTCGCCGCCCTCGGCAATCCCTAATCCCAACGGTTTGCGCCAGATCAAACAATGTCCACCCTGGTGTCAGGCACTAAGGTCGGACATTTTTTGATCAATCTCAAAGAATGTCCGGGTCTGGTGCCTCGGCGGCCCCGCCTGACACCAGGGTTGGACATTGTTTGCGGCAGATCAAGGGGCGGTGCTGGCGAGGCTGGGGTGGGCGAATTCTTCGAAGGCGGGGACGGGCAGGGGACGGGCAAACAGGTAGCCTTGGGCTTCGTCGCAGCGCTTGTTGCGCAGGAAGTCGGACTGGGCTTCGGTTTCGACGCCTTCGGCAATGACTTCCAGCCCCAGGGAGTGGGCCAGGGCGATGGTGGCGGCCACGATCACGGCGTCGTTGGGGTCGCTTTCGATGTCCTTGACGAAGCCGCGGTCGATCTTGATGCGGTCGATTTCGAACAGCTTCAGGTAGCTGAGCGAGGAGTAGCCGGTGCCGAAGTCGTCGATCGCCACCTTGATGCCGCGCGCGCGCAGTTCGCGCAGCAGTTCGCGGCTGCGCTCGGGATCCTGCATGGCGGCCGATTCGGTGATTTCCAGTTCGAGCAGGGCCGGATCGATGCCGCTGTCGGCCAGCAGGCGGTCGAGCAGGGGCAGGAGGCCGCCGCCGTGGCATTGGCGTGCCGAGAGGTTGACGGCCAGGCGCAGGTGGCCCAGGCCGGCGCTGCGCCAGCGCTGCAGCAGGCCCACCGCTTCCTGCAGCACCCAGTCGCCCAGCGCCAGGATCAAGCCGGATTCCTCGGCGATCGGGATGAAGCGGTCGGGCGCCACCATGCCGAGCTCGGGATGGTGCCAGCGCAGCAGGGCTTCGGCGCCGATCACGTGGCGGCTGTCGAGGTCGATCTGGGCTTGCAGATACAGTTCGAATTCGCGCTGCTCGAGCCCCTGCCACAGGCGGTTTTCCAGCAGCAGGCGCTCGTGGGTGGCGCGGTTCATGGCCGGCGAGAAGAACTGGAAATTGCCACGGCCCTGGGTCTTGGCGGCGTACATGGCGGTGTCGGCGTGGCGCAGCAGGGTGCCGCCATCGTCGCCGTCGCTGGGGAACATGGCGACGCCGACGCTGGCGCCGCTGTGCACGGTCAAGCCTTGCAGGCTGTAAGGCTGGCTCAGCGCGTCGACGATGCGCACCGCGATCGCGCCGGCCGCCTCGGGCGTCACGGTGCCGCTGGTGACGACGATGAATTCGTCGCCGCCGAGGCGGGCGATGGTGTCGATTTCGCGCATCAGTTCGCGCAGCCGGTTGGCCACGGCCACCAAGAGCAGGTCACCCACCTGGTGGCCGTGGGTATCGTTGATTTTCTTGAAGTGGTCGAGGTCGAGGAACATCACGGCCGCGGCGCCGCCGGCGCGCCGAGTCTGGGCCAGCAACTGGTCCAGGCGCAGGTTCAGCGAGAGGCGGTTGTCGAGGCCGGTCAGCGGGTCGTGGTGGGCCAGGCGGTAGATGCGTTCCTGGGCGCGGTGCTGTTCGGTCAGGTCATGCAGGATGGCGACGAACAGGGTTTCGTCGGGCAGCTCGACTTCGCTGACCGAGATGGCGAGCGGGAAGCTGCTGCCGTCGCTGCGCCAGCCGCTGGCCTGGTGTTCGTGGCTGGCGCCGCCGGCAATGGCGCGCAGCAGGGTGGCGGCGCTGTGGCCCTCGTCGAGCGGCAGCAGGCGCTCCAGTTCCAGACCCTGCATCAGCTCGGCCGGGTAGCCGAACAGGCGGCCGGCCGCCGCATTGGCCGACACCAGGCGGCCATCGCTGGCCAGGGTGAGGATGGCGTCGGCCGCCTTGTCGAGGATGGCTTGCAGGCGCGCTTCGCGCTCTTGCAGGCGGGCCGTGCTGTCGCGCACCTGGGCCTGGATCTGGGCACGTTCGCCGCTGATCAAGAGCAGCAGGGCGCCCAGCAGGGCGGTCAGGAACAGGCCGGCGGTCAGCACCATCCAGCTTTGCCAGCCGCGCTGGGCGGCGGCGTAGGCGGCCGTGGGCGCCAGCGTCAGCAGGTAGACGCGGCCGCCGAAGTGCAGGCGCTGCTGGAAGTCGCCCAGCCGGGCCGGGCGCTGCAAATCGTCCAGCAGGGCAATGGGCTGGGCCGCGCTGACGTCTTCCAGCCGGGTCAGGAAGTGGGGGAAGTCGACTTGCTGCAGGGCGCGCTTGAGGTAGGAATCGACTTGCAGCGAGACCAGCAGCAGGCCGATGGCCGGCTCGCCCTCGTCGGGATAGACGGCCTGCAGCAGCACGATGCCGCGCCCGATCTCGCGCCGCAGCAGTTCGAGCGGGGCGCTGGCGCTGGGCCGCCCACTGCTCAGGGCGGCGTTCACGGCGGCTGCGCGCTGCGGCTCGGAGAGGAAGTCGGCGCCGTGGTAGAGGCGATTGCCGTTCGGTTCGATGAAGGTGGCCACCACATAGCGCGCCCTCGGGCCGGCCGCCTGCAGCTGCAGGTCGGGGCCGCGCTGGCGGATGTGGAAGTCGGGCCGCACTTCGGCCCGGCCCCAGGCTTCGAAGTCGGCGCGCTGGGCCTGGGTGACGGGACGCAGCCAGCTCATCGACAGGAGTTCGGGGCGCTGCTCCAGGTAGCCGCGCGCCAGATTGCTGAAGTCGCGCGCCGTCATATTGCGACCGTGGCCGTTGACCGCGCGCGCCATAGCGTAGACGAAGCGCTCGTGCTCGCTGAGCTTGGCTTGCAGCAGGTCGCCCGCCTGTTGCGACTTGAGGCGGAAGGTTTGCATCTGCTGGCCCGATTCCCAGCGCTCGACCTGCACATAGATGGCGACGAAGACGGCGGTCAGCAGCAGCAGCGGCAGGCCGACCAGCCAGCGCCGGCGCCACCACAGCTGGCGCGGGCGGCCGATGACGATCCACAGCAGCGGCGCGGCCAGCAGCATGCCGACGCTGTCGCCGATCCACCAGGCCAGCCAGTTGCCGGCCAGGTCGGCGGCGGGAATCACGCCGAGCAGGCCGATCATGGTCAGCGACAGGGTGCTGCTGGTGATGGCGAGCAGGGGCGTGAGCAAGAGGAAGCGCAGCACGTCGCGGCCCAGCGCGATCTCGGGCGCCACCCAGCGGCGGAAGGCGTGCAGCGCAACAAAGGCTTGCAGGGTGGAGGCGCTGGCGGCGGCCAGGGCGGCCAGCCAGCGCGCGCTGCCCGGCTCGGGACCGAGCGGGATCAGCAGATTCATCAGCAGCGAGGCGGCGGCGATGCCGGGCAGCAGGCGGGTGCCGCCACTGACCAGGGCGGCCAGGGCGATGCCGGCCGGCAGGAACAGCGGGGTGGCATAACCGGGCGACAGCGCCAGTTGCAGACCCAGCCAGCCGGTCAACAGGTAGAGGGCCGCGACGGCGGCGTTGGCGGCCAGGGTGCTGCGCCAGACAGGCCAGTTGCGGGCTCGAATCATGTACAACGGCGCTCCAGAAGGGACGGCGGTTCAGGGTGAAAATCGATTGTATAAGAAAAAGTGCAACACAAAAACACGGCGCCCGCCCGGAGTTTGATGCTGGACAGAAAGACGATAGCTTGCATGCTGGCAGCAAGCGTTGCCGGGGGAGGTAGAAAGGCTTGGGAATGGGCAGTAAAAAAAACTGGAAAACAACACTTGCATTTCCCCAGGGTTAGCCTTTACAATCTCGCCCCGAAGCAGCAGTCATTCACTCAAAGCAAAGTATGCGCCAAGAGGGTTGACACCAGATGTTAGTTGCTTCATACTCTGCGGTTCCTCGCGGAGGGGTGGCCGAGTGGTTAAAGGCAGCAGACTGTAAATCTGCCCTCTTATGAGTACACTGGTTCGAATCCAGTCCCCTCCACCAAGTTTTTGCAAGGAAACTGAGTGCTAGTGAAGAAGTCGTAACCTCGCGGGTGTAGCTCAATGGTAGAGCTGAAGCCTTCCAAGCTTAAGACGAGGGTTCGATTCCCTTCACCCGCTCCAGCAGGACTTGCAAAGCACCGCGTGCATCGCAATATAAGCCCTTGTAGCTCAGTGGTAGAGCACTCCCTTGGTAAGGGAGAGGCCACGTGTTCAATCCACGTCAAGGGCACCAGAATTCGCAGTATCCGCAGTACATCAATATCTGACAGACGGGCGTGCGCCCAGCATCTCATTAATTTGTTAGGAGTCTAAAATGGCAAAAGAGAAATTCGAGCGGACCAAGCCGCACGTCAACGTCGGCACCATCGGTCACGTTGACCACGGCAAGACCACCCTGACCGCTGCAATCGCAACCGTTCTGTCGAAGAAATTCGGCGGCGAAGCTAAAGCTTACGACCAGATCGACGCTGCTCCAGAAGAAAAAGCACGCGGCATCACCATCAACACCGCGCACGTTGAGTACGAAACCTCTGGCCGTCACTACGCTCACGTTGACTGCCCAGGCCACGCCGACTACATCAAAAACATGATTACCGGTGCAGCGCAGATGGACGGCGCGATCCTGGTGTGCTCCGCTGCTGACGGCCCAATGCCACAGACCCGCGAGCACATCCTGCTGGCCCGTCAGGTTGGCGTGCCTTACATCATCGTGTTCCTGAACAAATGCGACCTGGTGGATGACGCCGAGCTGCTGGAGCTGGTGGAAATGGAAGTGCGCGAGCTGCTCTCCAAATACGAGTTCCCAGGCGACGACCTGCCGATCGTTAAAGGTTCGGCCCGTATGGCGCTGGACGGCGACACCGGCCCGCTGGGCGAGCAGGCCATCATGCAACTGGCTGATGCCCTGGACACCTACATCCCAACGCCAGAGCGCGCTGTGGACGGCGCCTTCCTGATGCCAGTGGAAGACGTGTTCTCGATCTCCGGCCGCGGCACCGTGGTGACCGGTCGTGTTGAGCGCGGCATCATCAAGGTCGGCGAAGAGATCGAAATCGTTGGTATCACCGACACCGTGAAAACCACCTGCACCGGCGTGGAAATGTTCCGCAAGCTGCTGGACCAAGGTCAAGCGGGCGACAACGTGGGCCTGCTGCTGCGCGGTACCAAGCGCGAAGACGTGCAACGTGGTCAAGTTCTGGCGAAACCAGGCTCGATCAAGCCGCACAACCACTTCACCGGCGAGATCTATGTGCTGTCGAAAGACGAAGGTGGCCGTCACACCCCGTTCTTCAACAACTACCGTCCACAGTTCTACTTCCGTACCACCGACGTAACCGGTTCGATCGAGCTGCCAGCCGATAAAGAAATGGTTATGCCAGGCGACAACGTGTCGATCACCGTCAAGCTGATCAACCCGATCGCTATGGAAGAAGGTCTGCGCTTCGCTATCCGCGAAGGCGGCCGTACCGTCGGCGCCGGCGTGGTTGCAAAAATCATTGCTTAAGAATCCTGCCAAACACTAGCATCCGGCAGCGCTGGATGCTAGAATAACGGATTCACTGATAAAGTTTTACGTAGGGGCGTAGCTCAATTGGCAGAGCGTCGGTCTCCAAAACCGAAGGTTGGGGGTTCGATGCCCTCCGCCCCTGCCACCGAACCTGGTGCAGGGCACCGAAAGTAAAATAGAATGTCTAATCAATCCGTGCAAACCGTTAGCACGTCAAACGACAAGTTCAAAGTCGTGCTGGCAGTGGTTGCAGCGATTGCGGGCGTAGTCGGGTTCTTTTACCTGGCAGGTCAACCAACCCTGGTGCGGGCAGCTGCGCTTGTGGTTGGTTTGCTTATTTCCGCTGGCATCGCGTACACCTCCGCCACCGGCCGAGATTTTCTGAATTTCGCCAAGGAAGCCGTCCGCGAAACCAAGAAAGTTGTTTGGCCGACGCGCAAAGAAGCCACGCAAATCACGATGATCGTGTTTGCCTTCGTCCTCGTGATGGCTGTGTTCCTGTGGGGCACGGATAAGCTGCTGGAATTCCTGTTGTACGACGTCATCCTGGGTTGGAAACAATAATGAGCGAAAATGTGCAAGACGAAGTGCCGGGCAGCGTCCCGGCACAAGATGCTGGCGCGGCGCTCAGCGTGCCTGTCAGCAATAAGCGCTGGTATGTGGTGCATGCCTACTCCGGTATGGAAAAGAGCGTGCAGCGCGCGCTGACCGAGCGCGTGGAACGCGCCGGCATGCAAGACCAGTTCGGCCAGATCCTGGTGCCGACCGAAGAAGTGGTCGAAGTCAAGAACGGCCAAAAATCGGTGACCGAGCGCCGTTTCTTCCCTGGCTATGTGCTGGTGGAAATGGAAATGACCGACGAAACCTGGCACTTGGTGAAAAATACCAGCAAGGTGACCGGCTTCATCGGCGGCAAATCGAATAAGCCGACCCCGATTCCGGCGCGCGAGATCGAAAAGATCATGCACCAGATGCAGGAAGGCGTGGAGAAGCCACGGCCGAAAGTGCTGTACGAAGTGGGCGAGCAAGTCCGCATCAAGGATGGCCCGTTCACCGACTTCAACGGCAATGTCGAAGAAGTCAACTACGAGAAATCCAAGGTGCGCGTCTCCGTCACCATCTTCGGCCGCGCAACGCCGGTCGAACTCGAGTTCGGCCAGGTCGAGAAAGTATAAGCAAGAAGCGCCCACGGAGCGCTGCTCCGGAACCTGGTTCCAGCAAAATCCGCCAAGAGGAGCCCTGCCATGTAGGATCGGCGGGGCGCTACTACTCAAATCCAACGATAGGAAGTGCCCAACATGGCAAAGAAAATCATTGGCTTTATCAAGCTGCAAGTGCCAGCTGGTAAGGCAAACCCATCCCCTCCAATCGGTCCTGCGCTGGGTCAGCGCGGCCTGAACATCATGGAATTCTGCAAAGCCTTCAACGCCCAAACCCAGGGTCTGGAGCCAGGCATGCCGATTCCCGTGGTGATCACCGCTTTCGCCGACAAGTCCTTCACCTTCGTGATGAAGACCCCGCCGGCAACCTACCTGATCAAGAAGCACTCCGGCGTGCAAAAAGGTTCGCCTAAGCCACATACCGACAAGGTTGGCAAGCTGACCCGCGCACAAGCGGAAGAAATCGCTAAACTGAAAACCCCAGATCTGACCGCTGCCGATATGGAAGCTGCAGTGCGCACCATCGCTGGTTCCGCACGTTCGATGGGCATCACGGTAGAGGGCATCTAATCATGGCAAAACTGTCCAAACGCGCTCAAGCCATCAAGGCTAAAGTAGACCGTACCAAAGTGTACGCTTTCGACAACGCTGTTGCTCTGGTTAAAGAACTGGCAACCGCCAAGTTCAACGAATCGATCGACGTGTCCGTGCAACTGGGCGTGGATCCGAAGAAATCGGACCAAGTCGTGCGTGGTTCCGTCGTGCTGCCAGCTGGCACCGGCAAAACCGTTCGCGTGGCCGTGTTCGCTTCGGGCGACAAGGCTGAGGCAGCGAAAGCCGCCGGCGCCGACGTGGTCGGCATGGAAGACCTGGCTGAGCAAGTCAAAGCCGGCAACATGCCTTTCGACATCGTCATCGCTTCGCCTGACACCATGCGTATCGTCGGTACCCTGGGCCAGATCCTGGGCCCACGCGGCCTGATGCCAAACCCGAAAGTCGGCACCGTGACGCCTGACGTGGCAACCGCCGTGAAAAACGCGAAAGCCGGTCAAGTGCAGTACCGTACCGACAAGGCCGGTATCATCCACGCCACCATCGGCCGTAAATCGTTCAGCGATGCAGACCTGAAGAGCAATCTGCTGGCCCTGATCGACGCCCTGAACAAGGCAAAACCAGCCTCGTCGAAAGGCGTGTACCTGCGCAAAGTGGCGATCTCGTCCACGATGGGCGCGGGCGTGCGCGTCGACCACGCTGGTCTGGCTGCCTAAGTCAAGAATCAAGTCCCGGCGGAAGATTAGCCGGGCGCATCTTTGGGCTGGCGGTGCGTGCAAGCGTGCCGCCAGGCAATCAAAGACCGTTGGGCCGCTTGCAGCAGGCAGGCAAGGGGTTAATAGCGAAGGCTCCCAGCGCAGATGGTGTACCCGAACAAGTTTCGTAGTCCATAGGACTCCTAAACCTCGGACGCCGTTGTTCGAACCGATGCAAGGCAGTTGCCGCGCATCATTTAAGGAGGTTGACCGTGGGTCTCAATCTGAATGACAAAAAGGCCGTTGTCGCCGAAGTTTCCGCAAAAGTAGCAACTGCGCAAACGATCGTCGTGGCCGAGTACCGTGGCATCCAGGTTGGTCACTTGACGCAACTCCGTGCTAAAGCGCGTACCCAAGGCGTGTACCTGCGTGTTCTGAAGAACACCCTGGCCCGCCGCTCCGTGGAAGGTACGCAGTTCGCCGCCCTGGCCGATGAAATGACCGGTCCGCTGATCTATTCGATCTCGGATGACGCCGTTGCAGCAGCGAAAGTCATCAATGACTTCGCCAAAACCAACGACAAACTGGTGATCAAGGCTGGTAACTTCGCAGGCAAGCAGCTGGATAAAGCCGCTGTTGCCGCGCTGGCGAGCATTCCTAGCCGTGAAGTCCTCATCTCGCAGCTGTTGGGCGTTATGCTGGCTCCGGTGTCGGGCTTTGCACGTGGTCTGGCTGCTCTGGCAGCCAAGAAAGAAACCGAAGCCGCTTAATTGCGCGCCCGGTTTCGCAGTCAATACCAATTCTGTAGCATTACAAATACATTAGGAGTTTCAAATGGCAATTAGCAAAGACGATATCCTGAACGCAGTGAGCGAAATGTCCGTGATGGACCTGAACGAACTGGTCAAGGCCTTCGAAGAAAAATTCGGCGTGTCCGCTGCTGCAATGGCTGCTCCAGCTGCCGCTGGTGGCGCCGCTGCCGCTGCTGCTGAAGAGCAAACCGAGTTCAACCTGGTGCTGTCCGAAGTCGGCGCGAACAAAGTGGGCGTGATTAAAGCTGTCCGCGAAATCACCGGTCTGGGCCTGAAAGAAGCCAAAGATCTGGTTGACGGCGCACCGAAGACCGTGAAAGAAGCCCTGTCGAAAGCTGACGCTGAAGCCGGCAAGAAAAAGCTGGAAGAAGCTGGCGCCAAGGCCGACCTGAAGTAATTTTAGTACCGGCGCTGGCAGTCTTTTGCGCCTGAGCCAAAGTTGCGGATCTCCTCCCCAGAGGGGGAGGTCCGGCTTTGGCTCCTTTGTCGTCTGTGCCGTATTTATAGCTCTGCCGTTTCGCTGTGCCGTAGTTCCCCTGTCTTGTTTGCAACCTGCTGGAAGCGTAGTGCCTTGAGGTTTCCCCTGTGTTCCACAGCCGAAACCTGAATTTTCTATCCTTTCCTGTCACTCACGGAGTGTCCATGCACTACTCATTTACTGAGAAGAAACGCATTCGCAAATCATTCGCGAAACGCGCCAACGTCCACAACGTTCCGTTCCTGCTGGCGACCCAGCTCGAGTCTTACGAAAACTTCTTGCAGGAGCACACCGCTCCCTCGACGCGCAAGAATGAAGGCCTGCAGTCGGCCTTCTCCTCCATCTTCCCCATCGTATCGCACAATGGCTTCGCGCGTCTGGAGTTCCTCTCCTACGTGCTGGGCGATCCGGCCTTCGACGTCAAGGAATGCCAGCTGCGCGGCCTGACCTTCGCTTCGCCGCTGCGCGCCAAGGTGCGTCTGGTGATCCTGGACAAGGAATCGCCGACCAAGCCGGTGGTCAAGGAGATGAAGGAACAGGAAGTGTATATGGGCGAACTGCCGCTGATGACGACGACCGGTTCGTTCGTCATCAACGGCACCGAGCGCGTCATCGTTTCGCAGCTGCATCGCTCCCCTGGCGTGTTCTTCGAGCACGACCGCGGCAAGACCCACTCCTCGGGCAAGCTGCTGTTCTCGGCCCGCATCATCCCTTACCGCGGCTCCTGGCTGGACTTCGAGTTCGACCCGAAAGACGTGCTGTACTTCCGCGTCGACCGCCGCCGCAAGATGCCGGTCACCATCCTGCTGAAGGCCATCGGCATGACGCCGGAGCAGATCCTGGCCAACTTCTTCGTCTTCGACAACTTCAACCTGCGTTCGGAAGGCGCGGAGATGGAGTTCGTGTCCGAACGCCTGCGCGGTGAAGTCGCGCGCTTCGACATCGTTGATCCGAAGTCGGGCAAGACCCTGGTCATGAAAGACAAGCGCATCAATGCCAAGCATGTGCGCGACATCGAAGCGGCCGGCATCGCCCACATCTCGGTGCCGGAAGACTATCTGCTGGGCCGCGTGCTGGCGAAAAACATTGTCGATCCGGAAACCGGCGAAGTGGTGGCCTCGGCCAACGACGAGCTGACCGAAGAGGTGCTGAACCGCCTGCGCGACGCCAATATCAGCGCGATCCAGACCCTGTACACCAACGACCTGGACCAGGGCGCCTACATCTCGCAAACCCTGCGCATCGACGACACCGCCGACCAGACCGCCGCGCGCGTGGCGATCTACCGCATGATGCGTCCTGGCGAACCGCCAACCGAAGAGTCGGTGGAAGCCCTGTTCAACGGCCTGTTCTACAGCGCCGACCGGTACGACCTGTCGGCCGTGGGCCGCATGAAATTCAACCGCCGCATCGGCCGCGATGAACTGACCGGCGCCATGACGCTGTCGAACGAAGACGTGCTGGCCGTGATCAAGATCTTGGTCGAGCTGCGCAATGGCCGCGGCGAAGTCGACGATATCGACCACTTGGGCAACCGCCGCGTGCGTTGCGTGGGCGAGCTGGCCGAGAACCAGTTCCGCGCCGGCCTGGTGCGCGTCGAGCGCGCCGTCAAGGAGCGTCTGGGCCAAGCCGAAGCCGACAACCTGATGCCGCACGACCTGATCAACTCCAAGCCGATTTCGGCCGCCATCCGCGAGTTCTTCGGTTCGTCCCAGCTGTCGCAGTTCATGGACCAGACCAACCCGCTGTCGGAAATCACCCACAAGCGCCGCGTCTCGGCCCTGGGCCCAGGCGGTCTGACCCGCGAACGCGCCGGCTTCGAGGTGCGCGACGTGCACCCGACCCACTACGGCCGCGTGTGCCCGATCGAAACCCCTGAGGGTCCGAACATCGGTCTGATCAACTCGCTGGCACTGTATGCCCGCCTGAACGAGTACGGCTTCCTCGAGACCCCGTACCGCAAGGTCGAGAACAGCATGGTGACCGACAAGATCGATTACCTGTCCGCCATCGAAGAAGGCCGCTACATCATCGCCCAGGCGAATGCGACCATCAATAACGAAGGCAAGCTGAGCGACGAACTGGTGTCGGCCCGTGAAGCCGGCGAGACCATCCTGGTGTCGCCTGAGCGCATCCAGTACATGGACGTGGCCCCAGGCCAGATCGTGTCCGTGGCAGCTTCGCTGATTCCATTCCTGGAACACGATGACGCGAACCGTGCATTGATGGGCGCCAACATGCAGCGCCAGGCCGTGCCTTGCCTGCGTCCGGAAAAAGCCCTGGTCGGTACCGGCATCGAGCGCACCGTGGCGGTCGACTCCGGCACCACCGTGCAAGCCCTGCGTGGCGGCGTGGTCGATTACATCGACGCCGGCCGCGTGGTGATCCGCGTCAACGACGAAGAGGCGCAAGCCGGCGAAGTCGGCGTGGACATCTACAACCTGATCAAGTACACCCGTTCCAACCAGAACACCAATATCAACCAGCGTCCGATCGTCAAAGTGGGCGACCGCGTGGCCAAGGGCGACGTGATCGCCGACGGCGCATCGACCGACCTGGGCGAACTGGCACTGGGCCAGAACATGACCGTGGCCTTCATGCCATGGAATGGTCTGAACTTCGAGGATTCGATCCTGATCTCGGAAAACGTCGTGAAAGACGACCGCTACACCTCGATCCACATCGAGGAACTGTCGGTGGTGGCGCGCGACACCAAGCTGGGCGCGGAAGAAATCACGCGCGACATCTCGAACCTGGCGGAAAACCAGCTGGCGCGTCTGGATGAAAGCGGTATCGTCTACATCGGCGCCGAAGTGCAGGCCGGCGACACCCTGGTCGGTAAAGTGACGCCGAAGGGCGAAACCCAGCTGACCCCGGAAGAGAAGCTGCTGCGCGCCATCTTCGGCGAAAAAGCCTCGGACGTGAAAGACACCTCGCTGCGCGTGCCGTCGGGCATGGTCGGCACCGTGATCGACGTGCAGGTGTTCACCCGCGAAGGCATCCCGCGCGACAAGCGCGCCCAGCAGATCATCGACGACGAGCTGAAGCGCTTCCGCCTGGACTTGAACGACCAGATGCGTATCGTCGAGGGCGACGCCTTCCAGCGTCTGGAAAAAATGCTGATCGGTAAAGTCGTGAACGGCGGTCCGAAGAAGCTGGCCAAGGGCGCCAAGATCACCAAGGAGTACCTGGACGATCTGGACAAATACCACTGGTTCGACATCCGTCCGGCCGAGGACGATGCCGCCACCGCCCTGGAAGCGATCAAGGAATCGATCAACGAGAAGCGCCACCAGTTCGACCTGGCCTTCGAAGAGAAGCGCAAGAAACTGACCCAGGGCGACGAGCTGCAGCCTGGCGTGCAGAAAATGGTCAAGGTCTACCTGGCCGTGAAACGCCGCCTGCAGTCGGGCGACAAGATGGCGGGCCGCCACGGTAACAAGGGTGTGGTCTCGCGCATCGTGCCGGTGGAAGACATGCCGTACATGGCTGACGGCACGCCGGCCGACGTGGTGCTGAACCCGCTGGGCGTGCCATCGCGTATGAACGTGGGTCAGATCCTGGAAACCCACTTGGGCTGGGCGGCCAAAGGCCTGGGCATCCGTATCGGCGAGATGCTGCAAGCGCAGATCAAGGTCGAAGAGATGCGCAAATACCTGACCACCGTGTACAACGAGTCGGGCAAGAAGGAAGAGATCGCCAACTTCAGCGACGACGAGATCATGGGCCTGGCGCACAACCTGAAAAAAGGTGTGCCGTTCGCGACCCCGGTGTTCGACGGCGCGCACGAAGAGGAAATCCGCCGCATGCTGGACCTGGCGTACCCGGACGAGATCGCAAGCAAGCTGGGCATGACCCCGTCCAAGAATCAGGTCACCATGTACGACGGCCGCACCGGCGAAGCGTTCGAGCGCAAAGTCACCGTGGGCGTGATGCACATGCTGAAACTGCACCACTTGGTCGACGACAAGATGCACGCCCGTTCCACCGGTCCTTACTCGCTGGTGACGCAGCAGCCGCTGGGTGGTAAAGCCCAGTTCGGTGGCCAGCGCTTCGGTGAGATGGAGGTGTGGGCGCTGGAAGCTTACGGCGCGTCCTACGTGCTGCAAGAGATGCTGACCGTGAAGTCCGACGACGTGAACGGCCGTACCAAAGTGTACGAGAACCTGGTCAAGGGCGATCACGTGATCGACGCCGGCATGCCGGAATCGTTCAACGTGCTGCTGAAAGAGATCCGTTCCCTGGGTATCGATATGGACCTGGAACGCAGCTAAGACCACAGCACGTCGCCCGGCCGCTGACGCAGCGGCCGGGCAGTTTAAAGAATTCATCACTACCTGGAGTGATACATGAAAGCCCTGCTCGATCTATTCAAGCAAGTACAGCAAAACGAGACGTTTGACGCGATCAAAATCGGTCTCGCTTCGCCTGAAAAAATCCGTTCCTGGTCCTACGGCGAAGTCAAAAAGCCGGAAACCATCAACTACCGTACCTTCAAGCCTGAGCGCGACGGCCTGTTCTGCGCCAAGATCTTTGGCCCGATCAAGGACTACGAATGCCTGTGCGGCAAGTACAAGCGCCTCAAGCACCGCGGCGTGATCTGCGAGAAGTGCGGCGTCGAAGTTACCCTGGCCAAGGTGCGCCGCGAGCGCATGGGCCACATCGAGCTGGCCTCGCCGACCGCCCACATCTGGTTCCTGAAATCGCTGCCGTCGCGTCTGGGCATGGTGCTCGACATGACCCTGCGCGATATCGAACGCGTGCTGTATTTCGAAGCCTACGTCGTGACCGATCCCGGCATGACCCCGCTGAAAAAATGCCAGATCATGTCGGAAGACGATTACGCCGCCAAGTATGAAGAATACGGCGACGACTTCACCGCCTTCATGGGCGCCGAAGGCATCCGCGAACTGCTGCGCTCGATCGACATCCACCGCGATGCCGAAGCGCTGCGCGTGGAGCTGAAGGAATCGAAGTCGGAAGCGAAGATCAAGAAATACGCCAAGCGCCTGAAAGTGCTGGAAGCGTTCCAGCGTTCCGGCATCAAGCCTGAGTGGATGATCATGGAAGTGCTGCCGGTGCTGCCGCCGGAGCTGCGTCCGCTGGTGCCGCTGGATGGCGGCCGCTTTGCGACCTCCGATCTGAACGATCTGTACCGCCGCGTCATCAACCGTAACAACCGTCTGAAACGCCTGATGGAGCTGCGCGCTCCAGAGATCATCACGCGCAACGAAAAGCGCATGCTGCAGGAAGCCGTCGACTCGCTGCTCGACAACGGCCGCCGCGGCAAGGCCATGACCGGCGCCAACAAGCGTCCGCTCAAATCGCTGGCTGAAATGATCAAGGGTAAAGGCGGCCGCTTCCGTCAGAACTTGCTGGGTAAGCGCGTCGACTACTCGGGCCGTTCGGTCATCGTGGTGGGTCCGCAGCTGAAACTGCACCAGTGCGGTCTGCCGAAGCTGATGGCGCTGGAACTGTTCAAGCCTTTCATCTTCAACAAGCTCGAACTGATGGGTCTGGCAACGACCATCAAGGCGGCGAAGAAACTGGTGGAGATCCAGGAACCGGTGGTATGGGACATCCTGGAAGAAGTGATCCGCGAACACCCGATCATGCTGAACCGCGCGCCGACCCTGCACCGTCTGGGTATCCAGGCGTTCGAGCCGGTGCTGATCGAAGGCAAGGCGATCCAGCTGCACCCGCTGGTCTGCGCGGCGTTCAACGCCGACTTCGACGGCGACCAGATGGCCGTTCACGTGCCGCTGTCGATCGAAGCGCAGATGGAAGCGCGTACCCTGATGCTGGCCTCGAACAACATCCTGTTCCCATCGAACGGCGAACCGTCGATCGTGCCGTCGCAGGATATCGTGCTGGGTCTGTACTACGCGACCCGCGAGGCGATCAACGCCAAGGGCGAAGGCATGATGTTCCCGGACGTGTCCGAAGTCATCCGCGCCTACGATAACAAGGAAGTGGAACTGGCGACCCGCATCACCGTGCGTATCGTCGAGAACCCGAAAGATCCGGTTTCCGGCGAATTCGTGCGCACCCTGACGCGTTACGAAACCACCGTGGGCCGCGCCATCCTGTCCGAAATTCTGCCGAAGGGTCTGCCGTTCTCGGTGCTGAACCGTCCGCTGAAGAAGAAGGAAATCTCGCGCCTGATCAACACCTCCTTCCGCAAGTGCGGTCTGCGCGCCACCGTGGTGTTCGCCGACCAGCTGATGCAGTCGGGCTTCCGCCTGGCGACCCGCGCCGGTATCTCGATTTGCGTCGACGATATGCTGGTGCCGCTGGTGAAGAAGACCCTGATCTCGACCGCCGAATCGGAAGTCAAACAGATCGAGCAGCAGTACGCCTCGGGTCTGGTGACCGCCGGCGAGCGTTACAACAAGGTCGTCGACATCTGGGGCAAGACCTCGGACGAAGTGGGCAAGGCCATGATGGACCAGCTCAAAGTGGAAGACGTGACCCGCCGCGACGGCACCCAGACCACCCAGGAATCGTTCAACGCGATTTACATGATGGCCGACTCGGGCGCCCGTGGTTCGGCCGCCCAGATTCGCCAGCTGGCCGGTATGCGCGGTCTGATGGCCAAGCCGGACGGCTCGATCATTGAAACGCCGATCACCGCGAACTTCCGCGAAGGTCTGAACGTTCTGCAGTACTTCATTTCGACCCACGGCGCGCGTAAAGGTCTGGCCGACACCGCGCTGAAAACCGCGAACTCCGGTTACCTGACCCGCCGTCTGGTGGACGTGACCCAGGATCTGGTGGTGATCGAGGACGATTGCGGCACCTCCAACGGCACGCTGATGAAGGCGATGGTTGAAGGCGGTGAAGTGATCGAAGCCCTGCGCGACCGTATTCTGGGCCGCGTGGCAGGCACCGACGTCGTCAATCCTGAAACCCAGGAAACCGTGTACGAAGCCGGCACGCTGCTGGACGAAGACATGGTCGAAGACATCGAACGCATGGGCATCGACGAAGTCAAAGTCCGTACTCCGCTGACCTGCGACACGCGCTTCGGCCTGTGCGCCAAGTGCTACGGCCGCGACCTGGGCCGCGGCCTGCTGGTCAACTCCGGCGAAGCCGTCGGTGTGGTGGCAGCGCAGTCGATCGGTGAGCCGGGTACCCAGCTGACCATGCGTACCTTCCACATCGGTGGTGCGGCATCGCGTGCGGCAGTGGCATCGAGCGTGGAAGCGAAGTCGAACGGCGTGATCCGTTTCACCGCCACCATGCGTTACGTCACCAACGGCAAGGGCGCGCAGATCGTCATTTCCCGTTCCGGCGAAGTGCTGATCACCGACGACCATGGCCGTGAGCGCGAGCGCCACAAAGTGCCGTACGGCGCGACCCTGATCGTCAAGGATGGCATGACCGTGAAAGCTGGCGCCCCGCTGGCGACCTGGGATCCGCTGACCCGTCCGATCATTACCGAGTACGCCGGTATGGTGCGTTTCGAGAACGTCGAAGAAGGCGTGACCGTGGCCCGTCAGGTGGACGAGGTGACCGGTCTGGCCACCCTGGTGGTGATCGATGCGAAACGCCGTGGTTCGCTGACCAAGACTGTGCGTCCGCAGGTGAAACTGCTGAACGACGACGGCCACGAAGTGAAGATCGCCGGCACCGAACACGCCGTGGCGATCGGCTTCCAGGTCGGCGCGCTGATCATGGTGAAAGACGGCCAGCAAGTGTCCGTGGGTGAGGTTCTGGCGCGTATCCCGACCGAATCGCAGAAAACCCGTGACATTACCGGTGGTCTGCCGCGCGTGGCCGAGCTGTTCGAAGCCCGTTCCCCGAAAGACGCCGGCATGCTGGCGGAAGTCACCGGTACGGTGGCCTTCGGCAAGGAAACCAAGGGCAAGCAGCGTCTGGAAATCACCGACATGGACGGCAACAAGCACGAGTTCCTGATTACCAAGGACAAGCAAGTGCTGGTGCACGATGGCCAGGTGGTGAACAAGGGCGAGATGATCGTGGACGGCCCGGCCGATCCGCAAGACATCCTGCGCCTGCTGGGTATCGAAGCGCTGGCCCGCTACATCGTCGACGAAGTGCAGGACGTGTACCGTCTGCAGGGCGTGAAGATCAACGACAAGCACATTGAAGTGATTGTGCGTCAGATGCTGCGCCGCGTGCAGATCACCAATGCCGGCGACAGCGACTACATCGTTGGCGAGCAGGTGGAGCGTTCGGAGCTGCTGGACGAGAACGACAAGCTGGCGGCGCAGAACAAACTGCAAGCCACCTACGAAAACGTGCTGCTGGGTATTACCAAGGCATCGCTGTCGACCGACTCCTTCATCTCGGCCGCATCGTTCCAGGAAACCACCCGCGTGCTGACCGAAGCGGCGATCATGGGCAAGCGCGATGGTCTGCGCGGCCTGAAGGAAAACGTGATCGTGGGCCGTCTGATTCCAGGCGGTACCGGTCTGGCCTTCCACCGCGCCCGCCGCGAGAAGGAAGTCTGGGAAGCCGAAGAACGCAAGGCGCTGCTGGATGCAGAGCGCGCTGCGATCGTGGCCGAACTGCCAGCGGAAGAAGTACCGCACCACAGCGACGAAGCGTAAGCTTCTGCGCCAACAAGACGCCACCTTCGGGTGGCGTTTTTTATTTGAAAGCGAGTTTGACTATGCACTGTTTTGCACCCTTGTCCGGCGTGCCGGGCCGGCTGCTGCTGGCCGCTATCGCCTGCCTGTTCCTGGCCGGCCACGCCGCCGCCACGCCCGTGGCCGGTCTCTCGTTCAGCCATCACGACTGGGAAATCGCCTGCGACAATACGCGCACCTGCCGCGCCGCCGGCTATCATCCCGACGACCGCGAGGCGCACGCCATGTCCGTGCTGCTGACGCGCAAGGCTGGCGCGCAGCAGCCGGTGCATGCCCAATTGCAGCTGGGCGATGCCGCCGAGGAGCCGGCTGTCGCCCAGCTGCGGCCGAATGCCAAGCTGCAGCTGCGCATCGACGGCAAGCCGCAAGGCACGCTGGTGCTGGGCAAGGATGGCGTATCGGCCGAGATTCCGGCGCCGCAGCTGAGCGCCCTGCTCAACGCGCTCAAGGGCAATGGCCGCATCGTCTGGTCCAGCGGCGAATTCGAGTGGGAGCTGTCCGGCAAGGGCGCGGCGGCCGTGCTGCTGAAGATGGACGAATTCCAGGGCCGCCTCGGCACGCCGGGCGCGCTGATGCGCAAGGGCAGCGCGAGCGAAGCGCAGGTGCTGCCGGCGCTGGCCGCGCCAGTGCTCAACGTACCGTTCACGGCGCAGCAGCAGGCCACTACCGTGAACCTGAGCGCCGCGCAGCAAGCCACCCTGATCGGCGAGCTGCTTAAGCCGGAATGGAAGGAAGAATGCGATATGGAGGCGGAATTGGGCAGCAGCAGCCGGCCGCTGCGCATCGTGCGCCTGTCGGAGAGCAAGCTGCTGGTCAGCGCCCAGTGCTGGATGGCCGCCTACAATTTTGGCGAAGGCTATTGGGTCATCAACACCAAGGCGCCATTCAATCCCGTGCTGGTCACCACCTCGGGCAACGAGTATATGGGCGGCGTCATCTCCGCCTCGCACAAGGGCCGCGGCCTGGGCGACTGCTGGTCGCGCGAGGACTGGGCCTGGGACGGCCAGCAGTTCCACGCTACGGGCAAACTCACGACCGGCATGTGCCGCATGGTGGCCCTGGGCGGCCCCTGGGAGTTGCCGACGCTGGTGACGGAAGTGCGGCACCACGCGAAATAAGGCGGCGATCAATCGAAACGGCAGTCGTCGCTTAGGGTGTCGTCTTTGCGGCGGTGCTTGCTGATCCGCCGCTCGGTGAACCGCTCCGATTGCCGGCTCACGTAATCGAGCAGCACCTTGGATGCAGCCAGCGCCTCGCTCATGCTGCGGGCGGCGGCGCTGACCGCCTCCAATGGCGATACCGGGCGTGGCTGTTCGCGCTGCAGCAGCTCGCGGCGCAGCAGCGAGGCGCGGCTCCAGTTCTTTTCTTCTGGCAGCCGTATCCACAGATCGCGCCAGGCATTGCGGCCATCGCCCGCGATCATTTGCGTCATGCCGCGCGGTGAAACGGACTGGCCTTCAAAGCGCAGTTCGTCGCCTTCCACTTCGGCGTAAAACCATTGGCCCGCATACTGCATGCGCAGGCGGCTGCCGCTTGGCAGGAACAGTTGCTTCCATTGATAGCCACAGTCCGCGCCGGCATCGCTGGACTGCACCGCCATCCATTGCCGCAGCGCGCAACTGAGCGCTTCATCCAGCGCCAATGTGGAACCACGCGCCTTCAGAAAATCGCATAGTTCAAGCAATGCAGTGGTGGGTACTACATTCTCACTCCCTCGGGCATTCATACTCGTTTCTCCGTCTGGTCCTGTCGCATTTAGTCTCGTTTTGTCTGTTGGACCAAGCGTGCCGTGCGAAAGTTCAAATGCGACAAAAAGAGACAGAATGCGACAGCCAAACGAGTACAAATGCCCGAGGGAGTGGGCGTAGCTTACCCACCTATGGGGAGTGCCGCGCTGGTAACGAGATGAGGTGCGGCTCGAAATAAATGCGCTAAACTGAAAGGGTGTACCTGGGCTACAGGCATGGTAGAGGAGGGGTGATGCGTAAAATTATCGTAGAGGTTCCAGACGGCACACTGCTGAAACTCGAGACGGTTACACTTGTTGAAGCTTCCCCCAATCCTGGAAAGAGAGCGCAGACCAGGCGATACAAGGTGCTGAAGGCGAACAAGGCGCGTTCACAGCGGACCTTCCAATTGAAGAGTAGCGCGTCTCTTACCGCGCGCGAGCAGCGCCGCCTTGCCTTGAGCAAGGTGTTCGGCATATTCAAGGGGCGGCAAGATGCACCGCAGGATGGCTTGGCCTTTCAATTGGCAATACGCGCCGAATGAGCGCTGTATTGTTTGATACGAATATCATTATCGATGCCCTGGACGGCGTGAGCGAAGCCGCTGCAGAGCTGTTGACTTACGAAGACGCGGCAATCAGCATCGTTACCTGGATTGAAGTGATGACGGGTACGGGTGCCTTATGAGATCGACTCGACGGGCAAGGTCGTTAACGTTCTCCCGCCCTAAACCGAAGATCGGCGAATGGAGTCGGAACATCCGTCACAGTCCGATCCGCACGCCCAGATAGAAGCGCCGCCCGATGGCGTCATACATGCTGGTATTGGTTTCGGTGCCGATCACGTCGCCCGTCAGGCCGCTGATGATGGGTGGCGGCTTGACGTTGAAGGCGTTGTCGATGCCGGCGTAGAGGGCCAGCGATTTTTTCAGCGCGTAGGTGAACTGGAAATCGTTGATGGTTTTCGAGCCGACCCGCACCGTGCCGGGCGGGATCGAGAATTGCGCCAGGAACTGGTCGTCCAGCGCGGATGCGCCGACATAGCTGGTGCTGGACGAGATGCTGAAGCGTCCCCACTGATAGCCCAGCTGCAGCGCCGCCTTGTTGCGCGGGTAACCGATTTCGCCGGTCGCCGCGTCGGGCTTGGCGCCCGCCAGCGGCACGTTGTAGAACTCCTTCAGATGCGTATAAGCGAGGCGGGCGCTGAGGCGGCCCGGCCCGAGCTGGTCGGCCCAGGCCACGGTCCAGTCCATGCCCTTGGTGCCGGTGCCGCCGCTATTGGTGGAGGCGCTGTCGATAAAGGTGACCGCGCCCGCATTGAAGGAGCCGGCGTTGGCCGGGCGGCGCGTGATGAATTTGCAGAAGTCGGCATTGCCGCCGCCGTAGCACTGCTGCAGCGCGTACTGGCGCGGTGTGGAGACGATGGCGTCGGCGATCTTGATGCGGAAGTAGTCGGCCGTCAGCGTCAGCTTGCTCAGCGCGGCAATCGAGACCGGCGTCAGTACCAGGCCCACGGTGGTGGAGCGGCCTTTCTCGGCCTTCAGTTCGGGATTGCCGCGATTGAAGCCGCTCAGGCTCTGGATGTCGGCCTGGCTGACGGTGAACTTGCCGTTGGCCGCGATATTCGCCGCCACGGCGGGGATGGCGCGGCAGGCCGCGTCATACGTGCCGCTCGAGGCGGCGGTAACGCCGACGCAGGGATCGACGATCCCGGTCGGGAAGACCTGGGTGGCGGTGGCGAACAGCTCATTGATATTCGGCGCGCGCGTCGACAGGGCGCGCGTGGCGCGCAGCTTCACATCGTTCAGCGGCCACCATTCCAGCCCCGCGTTCCAGCTATTGGCGCGGCCTACGGTGGAGTAGTCGCCGCTGCGAAAGGCGCCAAGGAAGTTCAGGCTGCGCGCGAAGGTCCGGTCCTTCAGCAGTGGCACGCGCGCTTCGGCAAAGGCTTCGCGCACGGTAAAGCGGCCGGCCGTCACCGGCACCGCGCCGCCGGAATTCAGGCCGGCCTGGGTCAATGCATCGGGCACGCTGGACGAGGCTTCCGAGCGCCATTCGAAACCGGCCGCCACGCCGACCCGGCCCGCCGGCAGCTGGAACAGCTCGCCGTTGATGCTGGCCCCCACCAGCTTTTGCGTGATGGCCGTATCCAGCGCGGCCGGCGCGCTCACGTACTGCAAGGCGCCGGGCGCAATGGTGTTGTAGCCGAAAAGATTGAGCGGCACGCAGCCGTCGGCGCGCGCCGCGGCATCGGCGCAGATGGCGTTGCCGCCGGTGTCGGGAATCGCCTGCAGCGCCGCGCGGAAGCGGGCCACATTCACCTGGCCGCTCGAGCGCTGCTTCTCCTTGCTCTTGCCATAGGCGAGATAGCTGTCGTAGTTCCAGTCGCGCAGGCTGCCCTTGAAGCCGGCGGCGAGGCGGTAAGTGTCGCGGTCCACTTTCGCCACGCGCGTATCGGCTTCGGCAATGCGGCGGCTGAAGCTGTAGTCGCGCAGGCCGTCGCCATTGCTGTCGGCGCTGCGCTCGTACAGATACTGCGGTACCAGCGGATTGCGCACGGCCACGCCGTTGACCATGGTTTCCATCGCCACCTGGCCGTTGCTGCTCCTGAAGATGTCGGCCGAGGACAGGGCCAGCGGCTCGATGATGGTGCGTACCTTGGTGCGCGAATAATTCGCTTCGAAGAAAGCGCTGTGCTGCGCGTTCAGGGCCAGATCGCCCTTGCTGGCGAACAGCAGGCGTTCGGTGGGCACGGCGATGGTGCGGTAGGCGGCGCGGTTAAAGCCGGTGGCCGCCAGCGTGGCCGTGCCGTTGGTGGACCAGGGGATCACATTGCCGTTGCGGTCGTAGGAAAATTCGCCCGCCTTGCCGCTGGCGTCGCGGTTGAAGAAAAAGCGTCCCTGCGGCGCGGCTACCGAGTAGTTGCGCACGGGGACAAAGGCATCGGCCGCCTGGCCGCTGCTGAGCATTTTGGAGATCTGGTCGGAGGCGGCGAAGTCGCGGTCGCGCGAAAATACGGCGCCCTGCTTGCTGTAGCCGAGATGGGCCATAAGCTGGCTGGCGCCGTCGGCGCTGGACAGGCCGTAGCTCAAGGCCAGCTTGCGCTTCAGGTCGTCGCCCGCGCTGGCGCGGCCGGCCGACGCATCGAGCAGCCAGCCTTGCAGGCGCTGCTTGAGGATGATGTTGATCACGCCGGCCACCGCGTCCGAACCGTAGGCCGCCGAGGCGCCGCCCGTCATCAGTTCGACGCGCTCGATAAAGTCGGTGGGCAGGGCGTTCAGATCGACCGCGCTGGTACCCGGCACGCCGGAGACGAAGCGCCGTCCATTCACCAGGACCAGGGTGCGCGCATCGCCCAGATTGCGCAGGTTGACGGTGCTGACGCCGCCGCTGGCGGGCAGGAAGTTGGAGTTGCTGCGGTTGAGCGTGGGCGAGCCGAGCGTGGGATTTTTCTGCAGCAGCTCCTGCAGGTTCACCGCGCCGGAAGCGGCGATATCGGCCGCCGTCAGAATCTGCAAGGGCGAGGGCGATTCCGCGCCCGGCGCGGCGACGCGGCTGCCGGTGATCTGCACTTTCTGCAGCGGCGCCGCGCTCTCGTCGGCCCATGCCGCCGATACGCAGACGGCCATGCCGCACAAGGCGATATGGCCGGGCTTGCGCGGCCAAAACGCGACTCTCCTCATTGCCCATCCTCCGCGCCAACAGGCGTTTCTTTTTATGAACAATGTACGCAAGGAGGGCAGGGCTTGTAAATAAGAAAGCGCGGCCGCTGGCCGAAACACAACAGCGCCGCCCTAGCGCCCGTATTTTTTCAGCAGGGCGTTGAGGCGGGCGCGCCCATGGGCGCCGTACCAGTTCCACAGGGTTTCCGCCGCGTCGCGGTTATTTTCGTAATAGTTGCGGTTTAAGGCCAGCCAGGAGTTGGTGATGAGTAGCGGCTTGCGCAGACGGGTGAACTGCAGGCCGTAGCGCGCCGCCACCGGCGCATCCATGTCCTCCGGCGTCGAGAGCGAGATGGCAAAGCCGTCGATGCGGCCGCGCTTGAGCTTTTCGAAATTCAGGTCGGGATTGGAGGCGCCGGCGTCGACCTCGACGCCCACGCTTTGCAGGTACTTGATATGCGGCGCACCCTGCGACACGCCGATGATGCGCCCGCGCATGGTCAGCACCGGATCGGCATCGGCCGGCAGGTGGTCGGCCGCGCGCACGAAGACCACGGTGTAGAGCGGCATGGCGCGCGTGGTATCGAGCTTGCCCTGTTTGTCGCGCGGGTACACCACATTCGGCAGCTCGCCCACCACCTCCGGCGCGAACAGCGACATGGCATCGATCGTGCCCTCGTTCAGGCTTTTGTGCAGGCGCGCCGGCGGCATGCGCACCATCTGCACCGGGCAGTGGGCGCTGGCCGCCGCATCGCGCGCCAGTTCGGCCAGCGCACCGGGCGGCTCGGGCGCTTTCGGCCCCGCGCCCAGATAGTAGGGCGGCACCGCCTTGTCGGTATAGCCGTAGCGCAGCGTGGGACAGGCGCCAGCCGCATGCCCGGCCAGCAGGACGCTTATCGACAGGGATAACAGCGGCAAGACGCGCATCGAGCTCGGGGTAGAGGTTGAAAACCAGGCAAACAGCCGACCGGCCAGCGGCAAGCAAGAATGCTGCCAGTATAGCGTAGGCACGCGCCGGACTGCGCGCCGCTATCGGCAACGGCGGCAAACTGGCTTAAGATCCGGGATCGATGCAAATCCTATGGGAGAGAGTGACGTGACTTCAGTTTTACGTTCCCTGGCGTGCATGGCTGGCTGCGCCGTGGCCTGCGGCGCGAGCTGGGCGGGACAGCTTGAGAATTGCGGTCTTGGTCCGGGCGGCCGCTATCCGGTGGCGGTGCTGGCGCAGCAGGCCAGCGCTGGCGACCAGATGATTTATCTGCGCCATGGCGGCAAAACCGAAGCCCTGTTCGGCAATGCGGACAGCGAGGACGCGCGCGTTTCGCAGCTGAAGACCGGCTGTGTCGGCCAGGGTGAGAAGCTGCTGGTCTTGGCGGGCGAGTTTTACAGCAGCGGCTACCCCAAGGGCGTCGTCATGCGCTATCAGGGCGGCCGCGTGCAGCGCCTCGATTTTGCCGAGCGTGCCTACCCGCATATGGCTTACCTGAGCGCCGGCGGCATCCGCCTGTATATCGCCAGTGGCGGGCCGGAAGCCGCGAAAAAATGGACGGTCTATCGCTACGATACGGCGACGGGACAGAGCATGGATGAGGAATCTGCCTGCTGCCTGCCTCGACCGAGAAAAGGGGAGACGCGCTACCGGCTTGACTAAAATCCAAGGGGCGTTAGAATCGACAATCGCCCACGCGAAAAACCATCTTCTCTGAGCTGCACTTTTCGATTGAAAGGGTACTCATGAAACAGATCAAGACCTTGGCCGTCACGGCTGGCATTGGTGTTTTCGCCCTCGCCGTCATTGCCCCCACGCTGGCGGAAAAAAAGCCCAGCTTCGATCCGCTCTATCTGAATGGCGCCACTTGCGCGGCGCAAGCCAAGGGCCGCCCCGTCCTGCTGGACCGCCTGGTGCTGGCGCAGGCGGAGACCGCGCCCTTCCGTCCCTTGCAGCAGGAGCGCAAGGAGGCGGCGACCAAGCTGCCGCCGCTGTACACCGATCTCGGCACCTTGAATGTGCCGATCAGCAGCCGCCAGCCGAAGGCGCAGGCTTACTTCAACCAGGGCTTGCGCCTGACCTTCGGCTTCAACCATGCGGAGGCGGCGCGCGCCTTCCGCGCCGCCCAGCACTACGATCCGAAATGCGCCATCTGCTACTGGGGCGAGGCGCTGGTGCTGGGGCCGAATATCAACGCGCCCATGTTCCCGGACGCGGTGGAGCCGGCCGTGGCGGCGGCCAGGAAGGCGGTGGCCCTGGCCGCTTCCGCCACGTCCGCCGAGCAGGCCCTGATCAAGGCCGTGGCGCAGCGCTACCAGTCGCCCGCGCCGGCCGACCGCGCGCCGCTGGACCGCGCCTATGCCGACGCCATGACCGAGGCGGCGCGCGCCTTCCCCAATAACGATACGATCCAGGTGCTGTTCGCCGAGTCGCTGATGGACCTGTCGCCCTGGGATTACTGGGAAGCGGCCGGCAGCCGGCCCAAGAACCGCACCGCGGAAATGGTCGATGCGCTGGAGCGCGTGCTGGAACGCCATCCCAGCCATCCGGGCGCTGGCCATTACTACATCCATGCGATGGAAGCGTCGACCCATCCGGACAAGGCCCTGCCTTACGCCCGCCTGCTGGCGAAACAGATTCCCGGCGCCGGCCACCTGGTGCACATGCCCTCGCATATCTACTACCGCGTCGGCCTGTACAAGGATGCGCTGCAGTCGAATCTGGACGCCATCGCCGTCGATGAAAAATACTTCGGCCGCTCCGACAGCGACCCGGTCTACAAGGGAGCCTACTACCCGCACAATATCCACTTCGTGATGGTGTCGGCCCTGATGGGCGGCGACGGCAAGACGGCGCTGGACGCCGCCGCCAAGCTGGACAAGGCGATCAGCACGGACTCGATGAAAGCCTTCGCCTCGCTGCAGCCGGTGAAGTCGGCGCCGTACTTTTCGCATGTGCAGTTCAGCAGCCCGGAGGTACTGATCGCGCTGCCCGATCCGGGGCCGGAGCATGTGCTGGTGAACGCCATGTGGCATTACGCGCGTGCCGTCGGCTATGCGCGCAAGGGTGCGCTGGCCGAGGCGCAGAAGGAAGTCGATGCGCTCGTCGACATCGAGCGCACGGCCGACTTCAAGTCCATCACGGCCTGGGGCGTGCCGGCGCCGGACATTGTGCACACCGCGCGCGCCGTCGCCACCGGCCGCCTGGCCGATGCGCGCGGCGACCTCGATGGCGCGATCAAGGCTTACGAGGAAGCGGTGACGGCGCAGGATGGGCTGCCCTATACCGAGCCGCCTTACTGGTACTACCCGGTGCGCCAGTCGCTCGGCGTGGTGCTGCTGCGCGCCGGCAAGCTGGAAGCGGCCGAACAGGTGTTCCGCGCCTCCTTCCTGCGCACGCCGAGCAATGGCTGGGCGCTGCGCGGCCTGATCGAGGTCTACCGCCAGCGCGGCGACAAGGATGCGCTGGCCGCCGCCCAGAAGCGCTTCGACAGCACCTGGCTGGGCAAGAAGGGCGGGCCGGAGCTGGCGCGCCTCTAAGCCTGGGGCCGGGCCGTTGCGGCCAATAAACAAGGGGCGCCAGCGGGCGCCCCTTTTGCTGCCGGCGGCGGTTTAACGCAGCAGCGGCTGGCCGTCCGCGTCGAGCAGCGTCACCTCGCCCCAGCCCAGTTCGCGGATGCCCGGCTCGATCTTGCGCAGGTCGCCGATCACCAGCCACACCAGTTCATCGGGGCGGATGAATTTGGCGGCGGCGCCGGCCAGCTGGCCTTCGTTCAGCGTGCGCAGGCGCGCCGCGTAGCTGGGCCAGTAGGCGTCGTCCAGGCCCAGGTTGATACTGTTCAGGGCCGCGTTTTCCAGCGCATTGATGGTCTCGAAGCGGCCCGCCAGGCGCGCCGTCATATTGCGCATGATGCTGCCGTATTCCTCGCCCGCCAGCGGCCGCGTGCCGGCCGCGCCGCGCACTTCTTTCGCCACTTCCTGCATCGCTTCCCGCGTCTTGTCGGTCTGTACCGGCGCCACCACCATGAAGGCGCGCTGGCCGCGCACGGCGCTCAGCTGGCCGGACGTGCCGTAGCTCCAGTGCTTGTCCAGGCGCAGATTGCGGTTCAGGCGCGAGGTCGCCATGCCGCCGAAGTTCTGCATCACCGGTTCCATCGCCAGGTCTTCCGGCTGGCCTTGCAGCTGCGTCAGGTGGGCGGCGACGATGGTCGATTGCGGTGCATCGGGTTTATCGATCAGGAACAGGCGCTTGCCCTGGTTGGCCTGCGCGGCGGGTGCCGGCTTGGCGGGCGCGCTGCCGGCCTGCCACTGGCCGAAGGCCGCTTCCAGCGCAGGCAGGGCTTGAGCCAGCGTGGTGTCGCCGCTCAGCACCAGGGTGGCGCTGCCGGGCCGGAACCAGGCCGCATGCCAGGCTTGCAGGTCGGCGCGCGTCAAGCCCTGCACCGAGGCTTCGTAGCCGCTGGCGGGCTTGCCGTAAGCGTGGGCGCCGCCGTACAGCAGGCCGGGCAGCACGCGCATGGCGAGCGCGTTGGGCTGCGCCTTTTCCTGCGCGATGGCGGCCAGGCGGCGCTGTTTTTGCAGCGCGAACTGGTCGGCCGGGAAGGCTGGATGCAGGGCCGCGTCGGCCATCAGCTGCAGGGCGGCGGGCAGTCTGGCCGCCATTGCCTGCAGGCGCATGATGGACAGGTCGCTGCCGCTGCGCGTTTCCAGCTGGGCGCCCAGGCTTTCCAGCGCGTCCGACAGTTGGAAGGCGTTGCGCGTGGCCGTGCCTTTGTCCAGCAGGTCGAGGGTGAGGGCGGCCAGGCCCGCCTTGGCCGGCGTGTCGGACGCCGTGCCGGCATCCACCGCCAGCGCCACATTGACGATGGGTGCGGAGTGGCGTTCCAGCAGCACCACCTTCAAGCCGTTCGACAGCGTGGCGCGCTGGATGGCGGGGAATTTCACGTCGGGCGCCTGGTCCAGCGCGGGCAGCACCTTGCGGTCCACCTCGGACTTGGCGGCGGCCAGCTTGGCGAAGGGCTTGACCGTCATCGTGTAATGGTGGGCGCGCAGCCATTGGCCGGCCGTGGCCTTCACTTCGGCCGGCGTGGCCTTGGCGTAGACGTCGAGCTGGTCGAGGTAGGCGTCGGGCTTGCCGCCATAGGTCATGCTTTGCGCCAGCACGTCGGCGCGGCCGCCGAAGCCGCCCAGGCGTTCCAGGCCACGGGCGAACCTGGCCAGCGTGGCGGCGCGCGTGCGCGCCAGTTCGGCCGGCGCCGGCCCCTGCACCAGCAGCTCGTTCAGCACGGCATCGATCTCGCGCTCGACCAGGGCCGGATCGACGCCCGGCTTGACGGTGGCGACGATATTGAAGGTGCTGCCCAGCTCATTGTCGTCGATGCCGGCGCGCACGCTGGTGGCCAGGCCTTTCTCGTAGACCAGGCGCTTGTCCAGGCGCGCGCTCTTGGAACCGGCCAGCACGTCGGCGAACAGGGACAGATGCTGCAGGCTGGGATCCTTCCAGGCCGGCGCGTGGTAGCTGCGGTAGATGCGCTGCTGCGGCACGCGGTCTTCCATCTCGTCGCGGATATTGCGCTCGAGCGCTGGAATCCAGGTTTCGGTGCGCGGCAGCGGCGGGCCGGGCGGAATCGAGTCAAAGTATTTCTTCACCAGCTCCAGCGCGCGTTCCGGCGTGATGTCGCCGGCCAGCGCGACGACGGCGTTGTTGGGACCATAGTAAGTGCGGTACCACTCCTTGATATCGTCCAGCGAGGCGGCGTTCAGGTCGTCCATGCTGCCGATGGTGGACCAGGAATAGGGATGGGAGTAGGGATACATGCGCGCCACCTGTTCCAGATGCACGCGGCCATAGGGCTGGTTCTCGCCCTGGCGTTTTTCGTTCTGCACCACGCCGCGCTCGCGCTCCAGCATCTCCTTCGAGATGTAGTTGCCGAGGAAGCCCATGCGGTCCGCTTCCAGGTACAGGGTGCGCTCCAGCGCCGACACCGGCACGTCTTCGAAGAAGTTGGTGCGGTCGCCATTGGTGGTGCCGTTGCGGTTGTTCGCGCCCAGGTCGTCCATCGCTTCGCGGAAGCCGTGCGGGTAGTTTTCCGAGCCGTTGAAGAAGAAGTGCTCGAACAGGTGGGCGAAGCCGGTCTTGCCGCGCTTCTCGTTGCGCGAGCCGACGTGGTACCAGATATTCACACCGACCACCGGCACATTATGGTCTTCATGCACCAGCAGGGTGAGGCCATTCTGCAACACAAATTTTTTGTAGGGAATGGCATACGCCTGGCGCTCGAAGGCGACGGGCTGGGCCGCGGCGCTGGCGCCGGGCCGGTTGGCGGCGGCGGGCATCGTGCCGGCAGCCAGGGCCGGCAGGGTGCTGGCCGCCAGGCCCAGGGCGAGAAGCATGTGTTTTTTCACTGTTCACCTGTATGTGGATTGTTATAGAGTGGCCAGCGCAAGCGGTCCTGCCCTTGCAATGGCTGGGCTATTCTAGCAACGCGCAGCTGCCGAATCCATGCCGGACGCGGCGGCGGCCATGCTAATATTTGGCTCATGATTGCCCAAGCCCTGTTCACTCCGGCCCAGCAAAAACTGCTGGGCTTGCTGTTCGTCCGCGTTAATGAGGGATTCCACCTCAATGAGATCATGCGCCTGACCGGTTTGGGCAGCGCCTCGGCCCAGCGCGAACTCAAGCGCCTGCACGAGTCGGGCCTGATCGTCTCCGAACGTATCGGCAATGTGCGCCAGTTCCGGCCCAATAAGGACAGCCTGGTGTACGGGGAATTGAGCAGCCTGGTGAAGAAGACCTTCGGCCTGCTCAGCGTGCTGAATTCGGCGCTGGCGCCGCTGCGCCAGCAGCTCAATGTGGCCTTCGTCTACGGCAAGACGGCCAAGGAACAGGAAGGTTCGGGCGACGCCATCGAGCTGCTCTTGATCGGCGAGAACACCACCTACGGCGAGCTGCTCAACCGCCTGCCGGTGGCCGAGCGCCTGCTGCGCCGCAAGATCAACCCCAATCTGTATTCCGTGCCCGATTTCCGGCGCCGCCTGCGCGAGCAGCAGCCTTTCATCCTGCAGGTGCTGGATGAGCGCAAGGTCTTCGTGCTGGGCGACGACACCGACCTCGACGACATCCTGCGCGAAGACAGCCCGGCCCTGCCCAACGTGGCTTAGGCGCTCCGCTTAGGCGCCCCGCCTAGGCGCGCCGCGCCTGCTCGCCGGCCAGGGGCGCGCACACCTCCACCGCCGTCACCGGCGTCCCCAGCGGCATGCAGGGCGGGAAGGTCAGCGAAAAGCGCGTGAACTTGCCCGGCACCGATTCGCAGCGGATGGCGCCGCCGAACGCGGCCAGCACGCGCTGGCAGAACGCCAGACCCATGCCCGAGCCGCCGCCCTGGCGCCGCGTGGTGTAATACGGTTCGAACACATGGGGCAGCACGTCGGCTTCGATGCCCGGCCCGGTATCGGTGACCACCAGCCAGTTGTGGCGCGCCAGGCTGAAGCACTCCACCTCGACCGTCCCCCGGCCCTGGCCGCCGGTGCGGATCGCGTGCAGGGAATTCTTGAGCAGGTTGTACAGCACATAGATCAGCAGCACGTCCGAGCCGTGGAAGCGGAAATCGTTGCGCACCTGGGCGTTGACGCGTCCGCGCATGCCCTCTTCGAAGGGATAGCAGGACAGCGCTTCGTCGATGCAGGCTTTCACCGAATAATGGCGGAACTCGTCGCGCCGGAAATTTTCGGCCGTGGCCGAGGCCAGCAGCATGTCGACAATGAAGTTCGAGCGTGATACTTCCTGTTCGATATGCTGGGCCAGGCCGCCCAGATACTGCAGCTGATCGGCGTCCAGCAGCGGCTTGTGGGCGCGCTGCTGCGCCATGCTCTGGTAGCCGGCGATCAGCTCCGGCAAGCTTTTGGCCAGCAGGCGCGACTGGCTGCGGATGGTGGCCAGCGGCGTGCGCATCTCATGCGCGATGGAGGCGGCGGCGGCCATCGGGTCGGCCAGGAGATTGTGCTGCACCATGGCCTGGGCGATCAGGCCCAGGCTGGCTGCCAGCGACAGCACGCCGGGCGGATAAAACTCATAGCCGTAATTGCACAGATAGTCGATCGCGGCGCTGAAGTAGATCAGCACGCTGACCAGGCAGTAGCGCAGCCGCGCGCGCTCGGTCGACACGGCCGCCTGCTGGCGCCGGTACAGCAGGTACAGTCCGCGCAGCATCACCACTGCCGTTTGCAGCAGGTGCAGCGGGTGCAGCCAGCCGGCGCGCGGATAGTAGCCGAAGAAATAGGCGTGCAGGCCGCTCACCAGCCAGTCGCTGCCGACGGTGAACACGCTGAGCACGGCCGCCAGGCCATACGAGGCCGTCACCCAGCGCCCTTCGCCGGGCTGGCGCGTCAGCTCGGTGATGAAGTGGTAGAGCGTGGTCGGCAGAAAGAGGATGGGCACATAGCCGAAGCGCGCCAGGATCAGGGCCAGGGCCGAGGCGTCGGTCTGGAACAGCAGCGCCCACGAGGCTTGCCACAGGCCGGTGGTGACGCAGACCAGGAAAAAGGTCAGGCTGGCGCGGTTCGCCCCGCGCGAGTGCAGCACATAACAGCCATAGGCCAGGAAGAGCAGCGAAACCAGCGCGGGCAGGATGGAGAACATGGGCAATCCCCTGGAACAGACCACGTGTCAACGCTTTGGATCATAACAACGCTTGAGCCTGCTCAGCTCCGTGATTCGCACAGGGTTTGTGCCAGATCAAAGGGGTAGGGGCAAAAGTTTCCTTTAGTGAACATATGCGGCACGCAGAGGCCGCTAGTAACAGTCCACTCAGGAAATGCCTACCCAGGAGAGAACCATGTTCATGTACGCCGCTGTTGCCAACGACGCCAACACCGATGCCGAGCTGACCTTCCACCACCAGATTTCCATTTATCTGAAAGATTCGAATGCCTATGGCAATACCTACTTCGCCCGCTATTTCGAATGGCAGGGCATCTGCCGCGAGAAGTGGTTTTTCGAGTGCGTTGCGCGCGATATGCTGCAGAAAGAGGGGGTGTTCATCACCAAGCGCGCCGAGCAGGACTATCTGCAGGAAACCTTTCCGTTTCAAGACGTGCGCTGCGAGGTCAACACCTACGATGTGCGGCGCTGCTCGTTCTGGCTGGAGTTCCGCTTCTACGCCAACAGCCTGCCGGTCGCCGTGGGCCGGCAGCAGATCGTCTTTGCCGACCATGGCAAACAGATCGCCGCGCTGCCGGAGCGGGCCTTGAAGCGCATCAAGGCGTATGAGTTGAGTAGCTAGGCCGCCCGCGCCGGCAGTTGCGCGCGCGGCCGCCGTGTCGTGGCGGCCGCGCGGCGCCGGATTACTGCGCCGGCTGCTCGTCGGCGATCCAGCGGTCGACCTTGGCTTCGAGCAGGCTGAGCGGGACGGTGCCGTCGCCCAGCACCACTTCGTGGAATTTCGGCAGGCTGAACTTATCGCCCAGCGCCTGCTGGGCGCGCTTGCGCAGCTCGACGATTTTCAGCGAACCGATCTTGTAGCCCAGGGCCTGGCCGGGCCAGGCCATATAGCGCTCGGTCTCGCTCTTGGCCACGGCGTCGTAGCCCAGCGTGTCCTTCATATACTGGATGGTTTGCTCGCGGCTCCAGCCTTTGGCGTGCAGCCCGGTATCGACCACCAGGCGGGTGGCGCGCAGCAGTTCGTCGTTCAGGTGGCCGAAATACTGGGCCGGATCGTCGAACAAGCCCATTTCCTGGCCCAGGGTTTCGGCATACAGCGCCCAGCCTTCGGTGAAGGCATTGTTGCCGCCGAATTTGCGGAACTTCGGCATGTCCAGTTCCTGCATCAGCGCGATGTGGAAGTGGTGGCCGGGTTTGCCTTCATGCAGGAACAGGGTGTTCATGCCGGTATTGCCGTACTTGGTGGGATCGTTGACCACCGACCAGAACACGCCGGGACGCGAACCGTCGGCGGCCGGCGCCGTGTAGTGGTCGGCGGCGGTGGCGCGGCTCAGCTCCGGTTCCAGGCGCAGGTCGAGCGGCGCCTTGGGCAGCAGGGTGAACATGGCGGGCAACTTGCTGTCGAGCACCGTGTTGAGCTTGCGGTAGACCGCTTGCACCTCGTCCTCGGTCTTGAAGGGGAAGAACTTGGCTTGCTGCGAGACCCAGACCGGCAGGCCGGCGGCCGGGCCGTCGTAGCCGAGCTTGGGACCGAGCACGGCGAACTGGCCCTGGATGCGCGCCACTTCCTTCAGGCCGATGGCGTGGATGGTGTCCGGATCGAGGTTGGTGGTGGTCGAGGCGGCGATGCGCGCCTGGTACCAGGCCGCGCCCTGCGGCAAGGCGCCCAGGCCCGCGCTGTCGCGGCTGGCCGGCAGATAGTCTTTTTCGAGGAAGCTGGCAAGGCGCTGCAGGGCCGGCTCCAGCTGGCTCACGGTGGTGCGGTAGGCCTTGCTCAGCTTCGCCTTGTCGGCGGCCGAAAAGCTGGCCGGCAGCTTGCTGATCGGCGTGTAGTAAATGCTCTGTTCCGGGCTGGCGCTGAGCAGCTTCTGGAACTGCGGCAAGGTCGACACCACCAGCGCCTTCGGCAGCACCACGTTCTGGCGCATGCCTTCGCGCATATTGGCGATGGCCTGGTCGATCCAGGCCGGCAACTGGCGCAGGCGGCTCAGATAAGCCTGGTATTGCTTGACCGTGGTCAGCGGCTGCGAGCCTTCGCCACCGGCATAGTTGGCCAGCGTCACGGGCATGCTGTCCATCTGGTTCAGCGGCAGCAGATGCTCGGGGAAGGCTGCGAAGGAGAGCAGACTCTTCAGTTCAAAGTCGAGCACATCGTAGTGGATCTGGTCGGCGCGACTGAGCTGGCCGCGCGGGATGGCGGCCAGGCGCTTGGCGAACTGGCGGTAGCGCGCGAACTGCTTGGCGCGCTGGGCCGGCGCGATGGACAGGCCAAGCTGGTCGTCGAAGCGGTTATCGCCGCTCTCGGTGGCGCCCACCGGTTCGAAACGGGCCAGCGCATCGTAATAGGCATCGGCCAGCGTGATCAGTTGTTTTTTTGCCGCAGCCTGGCTGGTGGCGGGGGCGGCGAGCGTGCTGGCGGCGGGGGCGGGCGTGGCCGCCTGGGCTGGCGTCCAGGCCAGAAAAACGGCGGCAGCCAGCGTGCTCAGGGCGATGCGGTGGTTCATGGGTTTTCCTGTGAGTGAGGGGAACAGAAAGAAGCTGCCTAGCATACGCGAAACGGTGTTCTGGCCGGAAGGAAAAAGTGCTTGTCTTGCCACTATGCACCTGGCCGGCGTCTGCGGCTGTTGTTTGGCGCGTGCGGCGCCGCCCCGGCACGGCGCGATGCGCCGCGACGAAGTCCGCGCTTCAGGCCACTCAGGCGGCCTGCTGCATATCGGCCAGGCGGCTTTCGTACAGGGCGGCCATCAGGTCGGACTGGGTCAGGATGCCGGCGCAGCGGCCGGCCGCGTCGACCACGGGGATGTGGTGCAGGCCGCTGTCCGCCATCAGCGGCACCAGGTCGGCGATGGGCGTGTCCAGCGCCGCCGTCTGCGGGTGCGTCGTCATGATCTGGCCCACCACTTCGGGCTTGTCGCCGTGGCTGCGGCCGCTGGGCTGCAGGAAGTGGCGCAGGCGCGCCGGCAGGCTGGTGAAGTCGTCCAGGCCGCTATGCCGCAGGAAGTCGCCCTGGGTCACGATGCCGATCACGCGCCGGCCCGGATTGAGCACGGGCAGGGCGGCCACGCGGTGGTGCTGCATCAGCTGCCAGGCGGCCGCCAGCGGCGTGCCGAATTCCACCGTCACCACGTCCTGCGACATGATGCTGGCGCAGCGGATCTGGCCGAAGCGGCGCTGGTAGGCGCGCATCTCGGTTTGCTGGATGATGCTTTCCAGGTCGTCGCGGCTGACGTCGAGCACCTGGCCGTACTGGCGCAGCACCGCGTCCAGGTCGGCGGGCTGGAAGCCGAGGCGGCCGGTGGGCAGCGGGTCGCGCGTGGCGTGCGGATTGGGCGGCGCATGCTGGGCATGCGGATAGCGCCGGCCGCTGAGGTTGTTGTACAGGACGGCGCCGAGCACCATCACGGCCGAGTTCAGCAACACCGGCCCGAGCGCGAAGCCGAAGCCGGCCGCATGCACGGCCGGGCCGCCGATCACCGTGGTCAGGGCCACCGCGCCGCCGGGCGGATGCAGGCAGCGCAGCGCGAACATGGCGGCGATGGCGCCGCAGCTGGCCAGCGCGGCGCAGGCCATGCCCGGGCCGAGCCAGCGCACGCAGGCCGCGCCCACCAGGCCTGACACCACATTGCCGCCGATCACGGACCAGGGCTGGGCCAGCGGACTGGCGGGCAGGCAGAACAGCAGGACGGCGGAAGCGCCCATCGGCGCCACCAGATAAAGGGCGGCATCGCCCAGCAGCCAATGGCTGCACACGGCGGTCAGCAGCAGGCCGAGCATGGCGCCGGTACAGGCACGCAGGCGTTCGCTCAGACTGGCGGTATGGGGCAGGGGGAGCCAGCGCTCCAGCAAGGGTTTCAACATCGTACCCCCGATTATCCCATGTTCCGGCTAAGTCGGCAGGCCGTGCGAGAGCAATTCGAGCGGCAGCGCGCTGCTCGACTTGATCTGCTCCATCGAAAACGCGGAGGACACGCCCGTCAGATGGGCCACCTTGATGAGTTTTTTGTAAAAGCGGTCATAGCCCTCGATATCGGTGGTGACCACCTTCAAGAGGTAATCCACGTCGCCGCTCATGCGGTGAAATTCCAGCACCTCGGGCAGGGCGGTGACGGCGGCGGCGAAGCGTGCCAGCCATTTCTCGTCGTGCTGGCTGGTGCGCACGCTGACGAAGACCGTCACCGGCAGCCCCACCTTGCGCCGGTTGACGATGGCGACCCGGCTCTCGATATAACCGTCCTCCTCCAGCCGCTTAAGGCGCTTCCAGCATGGCGTGCTGGACAGGCCCACGCGCTCGGCCAGCTCGGCAATCGACAGGGTGCCATCGGCCTGCAAGGCGGCGAGAATCGCATAATCGAAGCGGTCAAGATTATTCATTCTGGAAATTTGAAATTGGTAGCATATGCATGCTAAATACTAGGCGATACAGGGAGATTTTGGAATAAATCTTTCGGGTAAATTGCGTAAGCTATCCATATCTCCTTGCCTTCCTGCCCCATGAGCACCGAAATCTATCTTGACGGAAACGCCACTACCGCGGTTCTGCCCGCCGCCATCGACGCCGCCCTGCACGCCATGGGCGAAGGTTTTGGCAATCCCAGCAGCAGCCACGGCGCCGGCCTGAAGGCCAAGGCGCTGATGGACGATGCGCGCGCCTGCGCGCGCCGCCTGCTGGGCGTGGGCGAAGGCCGCCTGATCTTCAATAGCGGCGCCACTGAAGGCATCCAGACCGCCGTGCTGTCGGCCCTGTGCGCGATCCGCGACCGGCGCGCTGCCGGCCAGCGCGTGGGCAGCCTGCTGGTGTATGGCGCCACCGAACACAAGGCCGTGCCGGAAGCGCTGGCGCACTGGAACCACCTGCTCGGCCTGGACCTGCTGCTGTACGCGCTGCCGGTCGACGCCAGCGGCCGCCACGACCTCGATGCGCTGCGCGCGCTGGCGCCGGAAGCGGCCCTGGTCTGCACCATGGCGGCCAATAATGAAACCGGCGTGATTTCCGATCTGGACGGCATCGGCGCCGCGCTGGCCGACAGCAGCGCGCTGTGGATGGTGGACTGCGTGCAAGGCCTGGGCAAGCTGGCGCTGAACCTGCAGGCGACGCGCATCGATTACGCGCCGTTCTCCGGCCACAAGCTGTTCGCGCCCAAGGGCATCGGCATGCTTTATGTGCGCGCCGAGGCGCCGTTCACGCCGCTGATCATGGGCGGCGGCCAGGAAACCGGGCTGCGCTCCGGCACCGAGAATATGGCCGGCATCGCCGCGCTGGGCGCCGTGCTGCATGCGCTGGAAGAGGGCAAGACCTTCCGCAGCCATGCCGAGCTGAGCGGCTTCCGCGAACGCCTGGCGGTCAGCCTGCGCCGCGCCCTGCCCGGCATCGTCTTCAACGCCGCTTTTGAGCATACGCTGCCGACCACCTTGAACTTTTCCGTGCCGGGCCTGGCCTCGCGCGAACTGCTCGATGTCTTCGACGCCGCCGCCGTGCGCGTCAGCTCGGGCAGCGCCTGCTCCGCCGCCAAGGCCGCGCCCAGCTATGTGCTGCAAGCCATGGGCCTGCCCGACTGGCGCAGCAGCAGCGCCATCCGCATGTCCTTCGGCGCCACCATCGACAGCGCCACCATCGACGATGCCTGCGCCCGCATCGAACGCTGCGGCGCCGCGCTGCGCAGCGCTGGCCTGCTGCCCGACGCCAAAGTCCCGCCGGCAGCCGATGGCGTGGTGCAGCTGAGCTATGCCGGCCGCCACAGCTGGCTGGTGCTCGACGCCGCCAGCCGCACTGCCGCCGTGATCGATGCCCAGCCGGAACTGCAGGCGCGCATTGACGCGCTGCTGCACAGCGGCGGCTACACCCTGGGCGCCAGCCTGCGCACCGATGCCGCCGTCGCCGCCGCGCCGGTGCGCCTGGGCGCGCGCCTGCTGCTGCCCTGCCGCGTGGCCGACGCCACCATCTACCTGCTGGGCCGCGCCGACGCGGCGCAGACCACGCTGACGCCGGCCGCCGTGCGCCACGCCTTCACCGGCCAGGCTGCGCTGGCGCCGCTGACCGAACTGCTGGGCGCCGACAGCCTGATCTGTCCCGCCAGCGAAGCCCAGAGTGCCTTCTGTACCAGCCTGCGCGCCGAAGCGCGGGCTGGCCAGACTGCCGCCGACGATGTCAACCTGGACGCCGCCGGCCTGGCCGCCTTCCTGCAAAGCAATCCCAATGTGCTGCTGGTCGATGTGCGCGAAGCGTATGAACACGCCGCCAGCGCCGGCGGCCCCGGCGGCCGCGCCGCGCTCAACATCCCGCTCAGCCGCCTGGCGCAGCAGATCGAAGCCTGGCAGCACAACCCCAGCCAGCCCCTGGTCTTCTTCTGCCGCAGCGGCAACCGCAGCGCCAAGGCCGTGCACTGCCTGCGCCGCCTCGGCCACAGCCAATGCTGGCACCTGGCGGGCGGCATGGCCATGTCCGCCGCCGCCCCCATCCTGGCGCTGGCTGCCTGAGCGCCTATCTGTTCTGTCCTTTACGGCGGCCTCGGCCGCCGTTTTTTTGCCCCCGCCGTTTGATCTGCATCAGCAAATGTCCCACCCTGGTGTCAGGCACCAGGGTGGGACATTTGCTGATCTGGATCAAACCTTTGCTTCCGCGCATGTGTACGCTAGCGCACTGTCGTCTGGCGTGCGCCTGCTTAAGATGGGCTGACCCATACTGCTAGTCCCCCCAAGGGGACGCAGCATCGGCTCAAGGAAGCGAGGCCGTTTTGATCGATTTCACCAAATTCGTGCCCGGCATGCAGGCCGGGTTCCGGGAGTCTGTGCCGGGCCAGTTGCATAGCGCGGACCGGGATGACGATTCGCCGCTGCGCGCCGAACTGTACAGCGCGCAGCAGATGGCGCACCACGGCCGCTTCCTGGCGCGCAGCCATGAGCTGAGCCAGCAAGGCGGACGCGACCGGCTGCTCTCGCGCCTGGCCGAAAACAGTGCCGTCATCACCATCACCTGCGAGGAGCTGACGGCGGCGGTGAAGAGCGGGCGCCAGATCACGCCCGCCTCCGAATGGCTGCTGGATAATTTCTACCTGATCGAAGAGCAGATCCGCACCGCGCGCCGCCATTTGCCCAAGCACTACAGCAAGGAGTTGCCACGCCTGGCCAAGGGCGCGCCGCAAGGCACGCCGCGCGCCTACCAGATCGCGCTGGAAATCATCGCCCACGGCGACGGCCGCGTCGACCCGGAAAGCCTGTGCCGCTTTGTCGATGCCTACCAGGAGGAAGCGCCGCTCAAGCTGGGCGAGCTGTGGGCCATTCCCATCATGCTGCGCCTGGCCCTGATCGAGAACCTGCGCCGCGTGGCGGCGCGCGTGGCCGAGAACCGCGTGCAGCGCGATCTAGCCAATACCTGGGCCGACCAGATGGTGGAGGTGGCCGACAAGAATTCCAGCGGCCTGATTTTACTGGTGGCCGATATGGCGCGCTCCAATCCACCCATTACCAGCGCCTTCGTGGCCGAGCTGACGCGCCGCCTGCAGGGCCAGAGCCCGGCCCTGACGCTGGCGCTGAACTGGATCACCTACAAGCTGGCCGAGAGCGAGCAAACCATCGAGCAGCAGATCCAGATCGAGATCCAGCAGCAGGCTGCCGACCAGGTCTCGATCGCCAACAGCATCGGCAGCCTGCGCTTCCTCGGCACCATGGACTGGCAGGAGTTTGTCGAGACCATGAGTGCGGTGGAGCAGGTGCTGCGCCAGGATCCTGCGAATGTGTATGGCGCCATGGATTTCGCCACGCGCGACCAGTACCGCCACGTGGTCGAGAAAGTGGCGCGCCGCTCGCCGCTGACGGAAGTGGAAGTGGCGCAGCAGGCGCTGGAACTGGCGCGCCTGCATGAGGGTAATGGCAGCGAAGCGCGCCTGTCGCATATCGGTTTCTACCTGATCGGCCGCGGCCTGCCGCTGCTGGAAAAGCGGGCCGAGATGCGCCTGCCTTCCTGGGCCGCGCTGCAGAAAGCCGCGCGCGCCGCGCCGCTGGCGACCTATCTGGGCGCGATCGCCGCCATTTCGCTGCTGGTCACGGCCCTGATGCTGGGTCGCGCCCTGCGCGACGGCGCCGAACCCTGGCAGTTGGCGCTGGTGGCGGCGCTGGGCCTGATGGGCAGCAGCCAGCTGGCGCTGGCGCTGGTGAACTGGGCCGCGACCCTGCTGACCCGCCCCCATCCCTTGCCGCGCATGGACTTCAAGGAAGGCGTGCCGTCGGATGCGCGCACCATGGTGGTGGTGCCGACCCTGCTCTTCAGCAAGGACAATGTGGCCGAGCTGTGCGAGCAGCTGGAAGTGCGCTTCCTCGCCAACCGCGATCCGAACCTGCGCTACTGCCTGCTGACCGATTTCGCCGACGCGCGCGAGGAGGTGATGCCGGACGATGCGGGCTTGCTGGAACAGGCGCAATCCCATATCCGCAGCCTGAACGAAAAATATGCGCCACCGCCCGCACCGCCGGAAGCGCCGAACGGCGTGCCGGAACCGCTGGCGGTGGCGGGCAACGGCCAGGCCATGCGCCCCTTCCTGCTGCTGCACCGGCCGCGCCTGTGGAACCGCGCCGAGGGCGTGTGGATGGGGCAGGAGCGCAAGCGCGGCAAGCTGTCCGACCTGAACCGCTTCCTGCGCGGCGGCGCGCGCGACAAGTTCGCGCTGGTGGAGGGCGAGACCGAAGACCTGGACAGCTTCAAATACATCATCACGCTCGACACCGACACCCAACTGCCGCGCGACGCAGCGCGCCAGTTCATCGCTACCATGCGCCATCCGCTGAACCAGCCGCGCATCGAGCAGCACACGCGGCGCGTGGTGGAAGGCTACGGCATCCTGCAGCCGCGCGTGGCGGTCAGCCTGCCCAGCGAACAAGCCTCTCTGTACGAACGCCTGTGCGGCGGCGAGCCGGGCATCGATCCCTACACGCGCACCGTGTCCGACGTGTACCAGGACGTGTTCTTCGAAGGCTCCTTTATCGGCAAGGGCATCTACGATGTCGATGTGTTCGAGGAGGTGCTGGGCGAGCGCCTGCCCGACAACCGCATCCTCAGCCACGACCTGCTGGAAGGCTGCTATCTGCGCGCCGGCCTGGTCAGCGACGCCCAGCTGTACGAGCAGTATCCGGCGCGCTACCACGACGACGTCAGCCGGCGCCAGCGCTGGGTGCGCGGCGACTGGCAACTGCTGTCCTGGCTGGCCGGGCCGGTGCCGCTGCGCGGCGGCCGGCGCGAGCGCAATCCGCTGTCGGCCCTGTCGCGCTGGAAGCTGTTCGACAATCTGCGTCGCAGCCTGGTGGCGCCGGTGCTCATGGCCGCACTGCTGCTGGCTTTCAGCGCCCTGCACCATCCCTGGTTCTGGACCGCCGCCGTGCTGGCCATTATCTTCCTGCCGCCACTGGTGAGCGCCCTCTACGATCTGGGCAACAAGCCGGCCGACACGCTGTGGGAGCAGCACCTGCGCGCCTCGCTGCGGCGCAGCGGCCTGCAGTTCGCGCATGGCCTGCTGACGCTGGTGTTCCTGCCCTATGAAGCCTATATCAGCCTGGACGCCATCGTGCGCACCGGCTGGCGCCTGCTCATCTCGCGCAAGCACCTGCTGGAGTGGCGCGCCTCGGCCCTGCTGCGTTCCGGCGCGGACCTGGGCAGCAGCTGGCGCCGCATGTGGATTTCGCCGCTGCTGGCCATGGCCGCCGGCGCGGCGCTGGCGTTCTGGCATCCACGCGCGCTGAGCGCCGCGCTGATCTTCCTCTTCGCCTGGTTTGCCGCGCCCGTGGTGGCGTGGTGGATCAGCCGCCCCATCCTCCGCGAACAGACCCAGCTCACGGAAGAGCAGACGCGCTTCCTGCATCTGCTGGCGCGCAAGACCTGGGCCTGGTTCGACACCTTCGTCGGCCCCGAGGACAACTGGCTGCCGCCCGATAATATGCAGGAGCGCCCCACGCAAACCGTGGCCCACCGCACCTCGCCGACGAATATGGGCCTGTCCCTGCTGGCCAACCTGAGCGCCCACGATTTCGGCTACATCAGCGGCGGCCAGCTGCTGGCGCGTACGGAGCACACCCTGCGCAGCATGGAGAAGCTGGAACGCCACCAGGGCCACTTCTACAACTGGTACGACACGGTGTCGATGCAGCCGCTGCTGCCCATCTATATTTCGACGGTGGACAGCGGCAATCTGGCCGGCCACCTGCTGGTGCTGCAGCCGGGCCTGGACGCCTTGCAGGACCAGCCCATCCTCGGCCCGCGCCTGGCCGACGGTGTGGCCACCACCTGGCTGGTGCTGGAAGAAGCGCTGGCGGCGGCGGGCCATGCCCGGCCCCAGGGCTGGGATGCCTTACGTGCCCTGGCCTCGCCCGAGCAGCCCTGGTATCCGGCCACGCTGCAGGAGTGGCGCGATTGGCTGTCTGCGCTGCTGCGCACGGCCGAAGCCATGCAGGGCGACGCCGCCCTGAGCGATGCCAACGCCGCCATGTGGGCGGCGGCCCTGCTGCAGCAGCTGCGCGCCGTCAGCGCGGAGCTGGGCGTGCTGGCGCCGTGGATCGGCGCCGCCAGCGGTCCGCCGGCGCAAGGCGAGGCCGTGGCGGATACGTTTACGCGCGTGCCCACCTTGCGCGAACTGGCCGCCATGGATGGCGGCGCAGTCCTGCCAGCCGAAGGCAGTCTGGCCAGCGCTGCGGCGGACGATCCGGTGCGCCAGGGCGCGCAGGCGGCGCGCGCACGCTTGCAGCAGATCGCTGCGCTGCGCCAGTTGGCGCAGCAGTTCGAGCATCCCGAATTCGGTTTCCTGTATAACCCGACCACCAATCTGCTGGCCATCGGCTACAACCTGAGCGAGCGCCGCCTGGACGCCAGCTATTACGATCTGCTGGCCTCCGAAGTGCGCCTGGCCAGCTTCGTCGCCGTGGCCCAGGGCCAGTTGCCGCAGGAGCACTGGTTCGCGCTGGGACGCCAGCTGTGCATCGTACACGGCCAGCCGGTGCTGCTGTCCTGGAGCGGCTCCATGTTCGAGTACCTGATGCCGCTGCTGGTGATGCCGACCTATCCCAGCACCCTGCTGGACCAGACCTACCAGTCGGTGATCGCGGCTCAGATCGAATACGGCAAGCAGCGCAGCGTGCCCTGGGGGATTTCCGAGTCCGGCTACAACACCACCGACGCCGCGCTGAACTACCAGTACCGCGCCTTCGGCGTGCCGGGCCTGGGCCTGAAGCGCGGCCTGGGCGACGATGTGGTGGTGGCGCCGTATGCCTGCATGCTGGGCCTGATGGTCGATGCCGACGCCTCCTGCCAGAACCTGCAGAAGATGGCGGGCCTGGGCTTCATGGGCCGCTATGGCTTCTACGAGGCCATCGACTACACGCCGGCGCGCCTGCCGCGCGGCCAGAACCACGCCGTCATCAAATCGTATATGGTGCACCACCAGGGCATGGGCTTGCTGGCCTTGAGCTATCTGCTGCACGACCGCCCCATGCAGCGCCGCTTCGAATCCGACCCGCTGCTGCAATCGACCCTGCTGGTGCTGCAGGAGCGCAGCCCGCAGGCCGGCGCCTTCCATTCCAACAGCGCCGAGCAGGCGGCCATTCGCGCCACGGCGCCGGAGCAGGCCATGCCGATGCGCATCCTGACCCAGCCCAATACCACGGTGCCGGAAACCCAGCTGCTGTCCAACGGCCGCTATCACGTGATGGTGACGAATGCCGGCGGCAGCTACAGCCGCTGGCGCGAGCTGTCGGTGACGCGCTGGCGCGAAGACAGCACGCGCGACAACTGGGGCCAGTTCTGCTATGTGCGCGATCTGGACGACGGCGCCTTCTGGTCCACCACCTACCAGCCCACGCTGGCCGAGCCGCGCCGCTTCGAAGTGATCTTCTCCGAGGGGCGCGCCGAGTTCCGCCGCACCGACCGCGAGATCGAGCTGTACACGGAAATGGTGGTGTCGCCGGAAGACGATATCGAAATGCGCCGCACCCGCATCACCAATCAGTCGAACCGCCGCCGTACCATCGAAGTGACCAGCTTTGCTGAAGTGGTGATGGCGCCGGCCGCCGCCGATGCCGCCCACCCGGCCTTCAGCAAGCTGTTCGTGCAGACCGAGATCGTGCCCGACGAAAGCGCCATCCTGTGCACGCGCCGTCCGCGTGGCAAGGGCGAGCATACGCCGTATCTGCTGCATGTGATGACGGTGCACGATGCCCAGGTGCTGGGCGTGTTCTACGAAACCGACCGCGCCCGCTTCATCGGCCGCGGCAACACGGCGCAGGCGCCGCGCGCCATGCTGGAAGAGGAGGAACTGTCCGGCAGTCAGGGTTCGGTGCTCGACCCCATCGTGGCGATCCGCTACCGCATCGTGCTGGAACCGGACCAGGCGGCGATTGTCGATATCGTCACCGGCATGACCGATACCCGCGACGGCGCCCAATACCTGATCGACAAATACCAGGACCGCCATATGGCCGACCGCGTGTTCGAGCTGGCCTGGACCCACAGCCAGGTGGTGCTGCGCCAGCTCAACGCCAGTGAGGCCGACGCCCAGCTGTACGGCCGCCTGGCCAACCATGTGATCTACCCCAATCCGGCCCTGCGCGCGGAGGCGGCGGTGCTGATCAGGAACCAGCGCGGCCAGTCCGGCCTGTGGGCCTATGCCATTTCCGGTGACCTGCCCATCGTGCTGCTGCAGATGAAAGACCCGGCCAATATCGAACTGGCGCGGCAGATGGTGCAGGCGCACGCCTACTGGCGCCTGAAAGGCCTGGTGGTCGACCTGGTGATCTGGTTCGAGGACTTGTCCGGCTACCGCCAGGCCCTGCACGACCAGATCATCGGCCTGATCGCTTCCGGCATCGACGCCCAGGCCATCGACCGCCCGGGCGGCATCTTCGTGCGCCCCTTCGACCAGATTTCGGCCGAAGACCGCATCCTGCTGCAGACGGTGGCGCGCGCCATCCTGGTCGACAGCCGTGGCACCCTGGCCGAGCAGATCAAGCGCGCCAGCCCGGCGCCGCTGCGCATGCCGCCCCTGGTGGCCGACAGCCGCGGCCAGTACGACGACGCCGGCCCGCACACGCGCCAGCCGCATGGCCTCCTGCTCGGCAACGGCATCGGCGGCTTCACGCCGGACGGGCGTGAATACGCCATCGTCACCGGACCGGGACGGCGCACACCGGCGCCGTGGTCGAATGTGCTGGCCAATCCGCAGTTCGGCAGCGTGGTCTCGGAAAGCGGACAAGCCTATACCTGGCACGAGAACGCCCACGAATTCCGCCTCACGCCCTGGCATAACGATCCGGTCAGCGACGCCAGCGGCGAAGCCTTCTACCTGCGCGACGAGGAGAGCGGCCAGTTCTGGTCGCCCACCGCCTTGCCGGCGCGCGGCAGCGGCGACTACCTGACCCGCCACGGCTTCGGCTACAGCGTGTTCGAACACACGGAGGCGGGCGTGACCTCGGCCATGACCAGCTTTGTCGCCCTCGACGCGCCCGTCAAATACACCCTGCTCAAGGTGCGCAACGATTCGCCCATCCCGCGCCGCCTGTCCGTCACCGGCTATGTGGAATGGGTGCTGGGCGACATGCGTTCGCGCTCCGGCATGCACATCGTCACCGAGGCCGATCCGGTCAGTGGTGCCCTGTTCGCCAAGAATGCCTACAACACCGAGTTCCAGGGTCGCGTCGCCTTCTTCCACACCGATGCCGGCGCGCGTTCGCACACTGCCGACCGCGCCGAATTCATCGGCCGCAACGGCAGCCTGGCGCAGCCGGCGGCGCTGCGCCGCGTGCGCCTCTCGGGCAAGACCGGCAGCGCGCTCGACGCCTGCGCCGCCATCCACGCCCCGTTCGAACTGATGCCGGGCGAAGAGACCGAGATCGTCTTCGTGCTGGGCCTGGGCGGACGCCGCAACGCCGACGCCAGCACCATGGTGCAGAAGCATGGCGGTGCAGCGGCGGCGCATGCCGCACTGGCCGCCGTGCAGGCGCACTGGGACGAGGTGCTGGGCGCGGTGCAGGTGCAGACGCCCGATCCGGCGCTGGACGTGATCGCCAACGGCTGGCTGATGTACCAGACCATTGCCTGCCGCATGTGGGCCCGCAGCGGCTACTACCAGTCCGGCGGCGCCTTCGGCTTCCGCGACCAGCTGCAGGACGCGATGGCCATGGTGCATACCCAGCCGCAGCTGCTGCGCGAACACCTGCTGCTGTGCGCCGCCCACCAGTTCGTGGAAGGCGATGTGCAGCACTGGTGGCACCCGCCCTCCGACCGCGGCGTGCGCACCCACTGCTCGGACGATTATCTGTGGCTGCCGCTGGCGGCGGCGCGCTATGTCGTCAGCACCGGGGACCTGAGTGTGCTGGATGAAAGCGCGCCTTATCTGGAAGGGCGTCCCGTCAATCCCGACGAGGACTCCTACTACGATATGCCGGGCCGTTCCGGCCAGAGCGGCAACCTGTATGAGCACTGCCAGCGCGCCATCCGCAACGGCCTGCGCTTCGGCGCCCACGGCCTGCCCCTGATCGGTTCCTGCGACTGGAACGACGGCATGGACAAGGTGGGCGAGGAGGGCAAGGGCGAGAGCGTGTGGCTGGCCTTCTTCCTGTACGAAGTGCTGCAGCGCTTCGCCGAGGTGGCGCAGCAGCGCGGCGACCAGGCCTTCGCCGGCGAATGCCACGAACAGGCGCAGCGCCTGGCCGCCAATGTCGAACAGCATGCCTGGGACGGCGAATGGTATCGCCGCGCCTATTTCGACGACGGCACCCCGCTCGGTTCGCGCGAAAACGAGGAATGCCAGATCGACTCGATCTCGCAGAGCTGGGGCATGCTGTCCGGCGCGGCCAGCCGCGAACGTGTGGAGGGCGCCATGCGCCAGGTCGACGCGCGTCTGGTGCGGCGCGACTATGGCCTGATCCAGCTGCTCGATCCGCCGTTCGACAAGGCCGACCTGAACCCCGGCTATATCCGCGGCTATGTGCCGGGCGTGCGCGAAAACGGCGGGCAATACACCCACGCCGCCATCTGGACCGTGATGGCCTTCGCGCGCATGGGCGAGTTGGACAAAGCCTGGGAGCTGATGCGCATGATCAACCCGGTCAGCCACGGCGCCGACGCCGAGAGCTGCGCCGTCTACAAGGTCGAACCCTATGTGGTGACGGCCGACGTGTATGCGGTGGCGCCCCATGTGGGACGCGGCGGCTGGAGCTGGTACACCGGCTCCTCCGGCTGGATGTACCGCCTGATCGTCGAATCCCTGCTCGGCCTAACGCGCCAGGCCGACAGCCTGACGCTGGCCCCGCTGATCCCCGACGATTGGGACGGCTTTGCCCTGCGCTATCGCCACGGCGCCAGTGTCTACGCCATCACCGTGCAGCGCGGCGAAGAGGCCAGCCTGGCAATCGATGGCATCCCGCAAAGCGGCCCGCAAATCCCCCTGCACGACGATGGCCGCGAACACCAAGTCACCCTGCGCCTCCCCCGCCGCACCCGAACAGTTTGAGAAAAATCAAACAATGTCCCACCCTGGTGTCAGGCACCAGGGTGGACATTGTTTGCGGTAGATCAAACGAGGGGCTTAGTCGACTTGGATGGTTTGCCAGGGCGTGGGGGCGGGGGCGCGGCCGGCGAAGAGCAGCAGCAGGGCAGCGAGGACAAGCATGCCGCTGCCGGTGGGAATCGGGCTGCGCTCGGGCGGCGTTGGCGGCGGCGTGGTCTGCCGCAGGCGCTCGGCGGCCGGTGCGAAGGCGGGCGGCAGGGCCGCCATATCGTTGAGCCAGCCGGCTTGGGTGAAGGCGGCGGCTTGCCTCGGCGCGGTCGGCGCTGCGGCGGGGGCGGCATCGGCGGCGTGGGTGGCGGCCGAGGTGGCGGCGACCAGGGCCGCAAACGCCAGTTTGCCTACGAGTGTCATGGCATCCTCTGCAATGTTTATTCTCCAATCATACTATATTGGCAAGATTGCGCCGTCTGTGCGCTGGCGCACAGACAAGCCAAGGGTAGCGTGTTGCCTGCTAGAAACCGAAGCGGCTGCCGGCGCCCAGCAGGGTGGCCAGGCCGAGCAGGGCGAAGATCAGCGCGGCGATGCCGTGCACCAGTTTCAGCGGTACGGCGGTGGCGGCTTTTTTGCCCAGATACACGGCCGGCACATTGGCCAGCATCATGCCGAAGGTGGTGCCGGCCACCACGGCCAGCATGCTGTCGAAACGGGCCGCCAGCGCCACCGTGGCGATCTGGGTCTTGTCGCCCATCTCGGCCAGGAAGAAGGCCACCACCGTGGCGGCAAACACGCCATAGCGGGCATTGGGCTGCTCGTCTTCGTCGATCTTGTCGGGCACCAGGATCCAGGCCGCCATGGCGAGGAAGGACAGGCCGAGTATCCAGCGCAGCACATCCGGCCCGAACAGGCCGGTGAGCCAGCTGCCGACGGCGGCGGCAAACGCGTGGTTGGCGATGGTGGCGACGAAAATCCCGGCCACGATGGGCAGGGGACGGCGGAACTGGGCGGCCAGGCAGAAGGCCAGCAGCTGGGTTTTGTCGCCGATTTCGGCGAGAGCGACGATGCCGCTCGAAATAAGGAAGGCTTCCATGATGACGGGTGAGATGGTGGGGGCCGGACGTCTACCAATGACCCATAGGCGACCCCGGCCCAATCCGGCCGCCCGTGGATCAATGGTCTCGCCAAGCCTTGCGGCCATCTGCGCCACGGCCTGCGGGCCGATTATGTTGACGCAGATCCTTCCGGTGGGACCGGAAGCCGACTACTCCCCAAAGAACGGGCAAATGATAGCAGATTCCCCGGTCCGGCCCGGCAATATTTCCGCCCCGGTATGCTATTCTGCTTCGCGCCCCGCTATCACGGAAGAGAGAATATGCATTTAAAACCTGCCCTGCGCCTGCTGACCGGCGCGCTGCTGATCCAGACCGCCTTTGCCGCCCACGCGCAAGATCCCCTCAGCTACGCGCGCTATGACCAGGTGCGCACCAGCGATCTGCACCTGGACCTGAAAGCCGATTTTGCGCGCAAGACCTTGAGCGGCTACGCCGAGCTGACCCTGAACTGGCTGGATAAATCGGCGCGCAATCTGGCGCTCGATACGCGCGACCTGAAGATCGCGCGGGTGCAGGTGCTGAACACGGCCGGCCGCTGGGCCGCCGCTTCGTATATGCTGGACAAGCCCGATGCCGAGAAGGGCCGCGCCCTGCGCATCGCCCTGGCCGGCCAGCCCGAAAAAGTGCGCATCTATTACAGCACCGCACCCGGCGCCAGCGCCCTGCAGTGGCTGACGCCGCAGCAGACCATGTCGGGCAAGCGTCCCTTCATGTTCAGCCAGTCGCAGTCGATCAACGCGCGCTCCTGGGCGCCGGTGCAGGACACGCCCGCCGTGCGCTTCACCTATAGCGCGCGCATCGCCGCGCCGTCCGGCCTGCGCGTGGTGATGAGCGCCGAGAACGATCCGCAGGCCACCGGCGTAGGCGGCTGGAACTTCCGCATGCCGCAGCCGGTGCCGGCCTATCTGCTGGCCATCGCCATCGGCGAGATCGACGTGCGCAGCGTCGGCCCGCGCTCTTCCGTGTACGCCGAGCCGGCGCGCATCGAAGCGGCCGCCTACGAGCTGGCCGACACCGAGAAGATGATCGCCGCCGCCGAATCGCTGTACGGCCAATACCGCTGGGGGCGTTATGATATGCTGGTGCTGCCGCCATCCTTCCCCATCGGCGGCATGGAAAACCCGCGCCTGACCTTCCTCACCCCGACCATGATCGCGGGCGACCGCAGCCTGAACGACCTGATCGCGCACGAGCTTGCCCACTCCTGGTCCGGCAACCTGGTGACCAACGCCTCCTGGAAGCACTGGTGGCTGAACGAGGGCTTCACCACCTATGTCACCACTCGCATCGTGGAAAGCCTGTACGGCGCCGATGTGGCGCAGATGAATCTGCAACTGGAACAGGAAGAGCTGTTTGCCTCGCTCAAGGATATCCCGGTCGCCAAGCAAGCCTTGCTCACGCGCGATGCGGACGTCAACCCGGCCACCTATACCGATGAAGGCCTGGCCTATCCGAAGGGCGCCTGGTTCCTGCACACGCTGGAGCAGCGCGCCGGCCGCGAGGTCTTCGATCCCTTCCTGCGCGGCTGGTTCGACCAGCACGCCTTCCAGTCGGCCACCACCGAACAGTTCCTGGCCTATCTGCGCAAGAATCTGCTGGAAAAGCGTCCCGACATCATGGGCGAGAACGAGCTGGCCGAATGGCTGTACGGCCCCGGCGTGCCGGCCACTGCGCAGCGCGCCGTGTCGCCGCGCCTGGCCGCGCTCGACGCCCAGCGCGACGCCTGGCTGAAAGGCGATACCGCCACCAAGGACTTGAGCACCAAGGCCTGGAACGCCACCGAATGGATGCACTTCCTGAACGATATCGATGGCAAGGCCAGTGCCGCCCAGCTCAAGGAGCTGGATGAAGCCTTCGCCCTGCGCAGCAGCCGCAATAACGAAATCGCCTTCCGCTTCTACCTGGCTTCGGTCAAGGCCGGCTACGATGTGCGCGAGCCGCTCAATACCTTCCTCATGAGCGTGGGCCGGCAGAAGTTCGTGGTGCCGCTCTACAACGCCCTGCTCAAGAACGAGAAGGACCAGGCCTGGGCCAAGGGCGTGTACGCCAAAGCCCGTCCGCGCTACCACCCCGAGACCCAGTCCTCGGTGGACAAGCTGATGAAGAAATCGGTATAAACGCGGTACAAACGATAGATAAGGAAACGCGTATGCTGCAGAAAACCCGTCTCGCCGCCCTGCTGCTGCTGGCCCTGGGCGCCGGCGCTCCGGCCCTGGCTGCCGCGCCCGAACCGTCGGCCGTCAGCACGGCGGCCGCCGCACCCGCCTTTGACCTGGATGCCGACGTCAACCTGGCCCTGAAAACCTTCGACGTGCCCGGCATGGCCATCGCCATCGTCAAGGACGGCAAGGTGGTGGCTGCCAAGGGCTTTGGCGTGCGCCAGCTGGGCGATGCCGCCCCCGTCACCGGCAAGACCCTGTTCGAGATCGCCTCCAATTCCAAGGCCTTCACCGCCGCCGGCCTGGCCATGCTGGTCGACGACGGCAAGCTGAAATGGGACGATCCCGTCACCCAGCACCTGCCCGGCTTCCAGATGAGCGATGCCTATGTCAGCAGCGCCATCACCGTGCGCGACCTGCTGACCCACCGCAGCGGCCTCGGTCTGGGCGCGGGCGACCTGCTGTGGTGGCCCACCACGACTTTCAGCACCGATGAAATCATCGAACGCCTGCGCCATGTGAAGCTGGCCACCAGCTTCCGCAACAGCTATGCCTACGACAATCTGCTGTATATCGTGGCCGGCAAGATCATCGCCGACAAGGCCGGCAAGAGCTGGGGCGAGGCCATGCAGGAACGCATCCTCAACCCGCTCGGCATGAGCGGCACCACCACCAGCGTCGAGGCCATGCTGAAGTCGCCCGACCACTCGGCGCCGCACAGCAAGATCAATGGCAAGGCCGCCGTGGTGAAACCGATGCAGGTGGCGAACGCGGTGGGCGCGGTCGGCATCAACACCAATGCCGAAGACATCGCCAAATGGATGACGGCCCTGCTCGACGAGGGCAAGCTCGATGGCGGGAAGCGCCTGTTCAGCGCGGCCCAGGCGCGTGAAATGTGGACGGCGCAAACCCCGATGAAGATCGCCGAGCCGAAGCCGGCGCTGGCTGCCACCAAGCCCAATTTCAACGCCTATGGCCTGGGCTTCAATCTGCGCGACTACCGCGGCCGCAAGATCGCCATGCACGGCGGCGCGCTGCAGGGCTTTTATTCGCGCGTGCTGCTGGTGCCGGAAGAGAAGCTGGGCGTGGCCATCTTCACCAATGCCGAGAACGGCGCCTCGATGACGGCCCTGCAATGGCGCATCCTCGACCACTATATGGGCGCGGCGCCGAGCGACTGGATCAAGATTTATGCGCGCCAGGAGGAAGAGAGCCACAAGGAGGAGCTGGACAAGCAGAAGAAGGCCGTCGCCGCGCGTGCCGCCAAGTCGCAGCCTTCGCTGGCCCTGGCCGCCTATAACGGCGCCTACAAGGATGCCTGGTATGGCACCGTCACCATCCGCCAGGAAGGCCGGAAGCAGCTGCTGAGCTTCGACCGCACGCCCGACCTGGTGGGTGAGCTGGAGCACTTCCAGCACGACACCTTCATCGTGCGCTGGAAAGAGCGCAACTTCAACGCCGACGCCTATGTAAGCTTCGCCCTGAACCCGGACGGCAGCATCGAGCGCATGAAGATGGCGCCGGTCTCCATGGAAACCGACTTCAGCTACGATTTCGCCGACCTGGCCTTCACGCCCGTGAAAGACAGCAAGGCGAAATAAAAATTAGTGAAATGCCATCGAGGGCCGCCCGTGCGGCCCTTTTTTTGCGCATTGCAATAAGAAAAACCAGCGGAACGCAAGGAAATGTGGATTTCCGATAGACTTCTTCATGTGCAAATGCAGCATAATGTTGCTTTCGCACAAGCGGGCTGCCACCGCGCCCTGTTGTGGCTCATCACGGATCAAGAATGACTGAACTGCTGTACTCCATCCTCATCGTTTGCGCCTGTCTCGGACTGGGCCTGTACGCCTTCCTCACCCTCATGAGCCGTCTGCAATCGCGCTGAGCCGGCGCCGCACCAATCCCATCCCCATCAGGCCGATGCCCAGCAAGGCCAGTCCGCCTGGCTCCGGCACCTTGTGCTGGAAGTCCAGAATCCCCGTTTCCGAAGTAATTGCGACCACGCGCGCGCCCTTGCACCTGGCCGTATCGCATTGCAAGCCTTGCGCCGTATTGTTGAAGGCGGCATTCGCCATCCGGTAGAACGGTTGGCTGCCCGCGAAATATTCCTTGCCGGCCGCGCTGAGCAGCCAGCTCATCGACACGTTCTCGAACGCCCCGCCCATGCTGTCCAGTCCCGCCACGCCGGCCAGCATGGCGTTGGCCGAGGCCAGCAGAATCTGCGCGCCCTTGGCGCCGACGCGGGCGGCGGAAGCCAGCGTGGCGACCGTATAGCTATTGTCATTGTCCGGATCGGCGTACAGGTCCAGGGTCAGCGCGGTCGGCTGGCAGCGCACGCCCGGCGCCAGCAGGCCATCGCAGTTGAAGCTTTGGTGGAAGGTGGCGTACAAGCCATAGTCCAGATTGACCCGGCTTAGCGCGGTCGAGACCGGCATGCTGTTGAGCGAAAAGCCGTTGAAGACGATATAGCCGTCCGAGGTGTATTGATTGCCCTGGCCGGTGTGCGCAATGCGGTTGGAGGAAAAGCCGTTCAGGGCACTGGCTTCGAAGGCCTTGCCAGCCTTGCTCAGCAGGCCGTTATTCTTGCCGGGGTTGACGGTGAAGACCGGTGCGGCGGCAGCGCTGGTGGCTGCCGCCAGCAGGACGGCCGTGGCCAGGACGTGGATGCGTTTGGATGAGATCGGCATCATGCCTCCAATACAGGGATCCCTCGGATTGCCAATGGCTGTTGTGCTGCCGGGCCACGATTTATTTTAAGCAATTAGAATGCCCAGCTCAGCTGGCATGATTGAAAACAATGGCTTAGGGAAAACTTGCATTTTGCTATGTTTGATTTTTCTCAAGATGTGTAAGTATTTCCGGCATTAACTTTCATTTTTCACCTTTGAAATCAAATGCTTGCATGGCGCAAGCAGGAAGCGGCGGGCAAAAACAAACGGCCCGCAGCCGCCGTGCAAGGCGTGCTGCGGGCCGTGGCCAGCGAGCGAAAGATCAGATCAGGCTTTTGCGGCGGGCGGCGATCAGACCCATCAGGCCGACGCCCAGCAGGGCCAGGACGCCTGGTTCCGGCACTTTCTTGCCGTTGAAGTCCAGAATACCGGCTTCGGAGGTGATGGCGACGATTTTGGCGCCGTTGCAATTGGCCACGTCACAGGTCAGGCCCTGGGAGGTGTTGTTGAAGGCAGCAAAGGAGGCCGAGTAGAAGGGGATCGGCGCGGCGAAGTAATTTTTGCCTTCGGCCGTCATCAGCCAGTTCATGTTCACGTTCTGGTAGGCGCCGCCTTGCTCGCTCAAGCCGCCTTCGCCTTCATACACCACATTGGCCGAAGCCAGCAGCACCTGGGCGCCGACCTTGGTCACGGTCGGATCGGCGGCCACGGATGCCACCTGGTAGCTGTTGTCGTTGCCTGGGTCGCCGTACAGGTCCAGCGTCAGCGAGGTCGGTTGGCACTTCACGCCCGGGGCCAGAATGCCGGAGCAGTTGAAGGTTTGGGTGAACGTGGCATACAGGCCGTAGTCCAGGTTGATGCGGCTCAGCGAGGTCGACACCGGCACGCTGTTCAGCGAGAAGCCGTTGAAGACGATGTAGCCGTCGGCGGTGTAATTGGTGCCGCTGGTGTTGACGATACGGTTCGAAGAGAAGCCGTTGATCGCCGTGGCCTGGAAGGAGCCGCCGTTATTGGTCAGGACGCCGCCGTTCGAATTGGGGTTGACGGTGAAGACCGGGGCGGCTGCTGCGTCGAAGGCTGCCAGGGCGCCGGCGGCGACCAGGGCATGCGCGGCCAGGACGCGGATTCGTTTGCTGAGGGCTTGCATGTATATCTCCAGTGATTATGCGTGAGTATTGAAAAGGTATTTATCCGATGAGAGATAAAGTTTTGTGACGTCCCTGACGCAGTGTCACCATAGCCTTAAGCAATACCTGTGCCATGCGGTTGTTATTCTATTGAAAACAAAGGCTTGTCACTGGCTTTCATTTTGGTAATAAATACACTATGGCATTAAGTGTAAAGTTATCCGACATCCATTTTTTAACTTTTCTCTTGAAAATCAATAACTTGCAAATTGTAAGTTGCTTAATATTGCATCAATTAACACGCTTTTAGGCCGAATGGAAGGGATGGTGAAAGGCCACGAAAAAGCCGGGATTACTCTGCAATTAATCCCGGCCTGCATGAGAGAAAATCAGGTTTTAAATGGGGCTTCAACGCAGCATTAATTCCGCCAAGGGTTTGCGCACCGCGCGCGAGGCCGGTGCCGGCCCAGCGCCGAGGCGGCCGATAAATACCGCATTGGCATTTTCTCCGCCCATTAATTCCACGGCCTGCGGACGCAGGCGTTCGGCGCGCGCCTGCACCGCGGCCTCGCGCGTGAAGGCGCGCCCTTCGGCGATGTAGCGGGCAAAGATCAGCGGTGTCATTTCCGGCTGCATGAACAGGCCGAGCTTGGTCAGGGTCAGCCAGAAGCGCTGCACGGCGCGACCGGCCGCCACATGGTCGTCGATGCTGCGCAGCGGCTGGCGCGCCTGCAGCACGAAGTGGGCGCCGCACAGCAAGCCGGGCAGCAAATCCATTTGCAGGCGCGGCAGCCAGGTGCCGAACAGGGTATTCATGGTCGCCATGCGGCCCCAGTTGCTGGACATGGCCCACTTCATCAGGCGCAGGGTCAGGGCGTCCACGCCCAGGGCCTGGTCCGGCACGCGGTCTTCGCTGTGCGTCACGCCCCAGTGGATGATGCGGCGGTGCACCTCGAACGCTTCCGGCATGGTCAGGCGCAGCTTGGCGTTGTGGAACATCAGGCGGGCCGCCTGCCAGCGCTCGCCCGGGCTTTCCAGCCAGCGGATGCGGTAGCCCGCTCCCACGGCCGCTTCCATCTCCTGCTTTTCCGCCTGCGACAGCGGCCGGGTGCGCATGGCGCGGCGCTGCACGGCGCGCACCGCGATGCTGGGGATCAGGGCATCGGGTTGCAGGCCGGGCTGGGGCGTGAACGCCACGTCGAAAATCAGTTCGCTGTCGAATGCGGGCGCGCGTTGCTGGCGCGCAAAGTCCATGCGCCAGCCATGTTCGCTGGCGGCGATGGCCATGCTTTCCAGCAGCGCGCCGAAGGCGATCTGGCTGGCGTGGCCATCCAGGTCGTAGACGCAGTGGGCGCTGGTGTCGCTGGCGTGGATGCGCACATGCTGCGCGTCGAGGATTTCGAAGCGGTGCGTCTGCACATTGTCGCCGCTGGGCGCCCAGCGCGCCAGGTCGAGGATCTGCTCGATGATGCGCGGCGCGCTCATAGCTGCTCCGCCAGCAGCTTGGCGTATTTGCGCCGTCCCAGCTGCAGCATCAGCCACTGCAGCGGATGGCGGTTGCCGCCCGGCCGCCAGGTATGCACCATCTTGTCGCGGTAGGCGTCGTAATGCGTGCCGTGCGGCGCCGCCAGCACCTTGCCGCGTCCCAGCATCATCTTCAACGCCTGGGTGGCGGCCACGCCGGCGCACAGATGGCAGGCCATATCGGTCGAGGGGCCGCGCCGCTCGGCCAGATTGAGCGCCGACGGCTCCACCAGGTAGGGCCGGTGCAGGCCGGCCGGCGCCAGGCCGACCAGGAAGCGCAGGGCTTTCTCGAGTTCGGAATGGTCGCCCCAGCCGAAGAATTCCTCGAAGGTCATCTGCCCCGGCAGGAAGTTCAGGCAGGCCGCGCCCATGCCCAGCGGCGCCACCATGGTGGTCGGGATGCCGCGCCGCGCGCATTCGGCATAGGTGCGTTGGCGCGCATCGAAGGCGAAGAAATCGAGGCCGTCCACATACACGTCCACGCCGTCGAGGAAGTCGCCCAGATTGTCCTGGCTCACGCCCTGGGGGAAGAGCTTGAGATTGAGTTCCGGATTGATGTCGCGCGCCATGCGCGCCACCACCTCGACCTTGGGCTGGCCCAGGGTCGAGACGAAGGCGCCGGCCTGGCGGTTGAAATTGACGATGTCGAAGCTGTCGAAATCGGCCAGGTGGAAGGACCCCACGCCAAGCCGGGTCAGGGTCAGCAGATGGTAGCCGCCGACGCCGCCCGAGCCGGCGATGGCCACGCGCTTGCCGCGCAGCGTGGCCTGTTCGGCGGTGGTGAGCCAGCCGATATTGCGGGAAAACGCCTGCTCGTAGGAGAAGGCGGCGGGGGAGGGCTGGTGGGATTCGGCCATGATCACATCGTTTTCAAGCGGTTGATAATGCCCGCCTCCTCGCGCGGCGAGAAGAACAGCGGATAGAAGGAGCGCACGCCTTCGGCCTGGTCGCCCTTGCCGCCATACAGCTCGACCTGCTCCTTCATATACGCCAGGTCAAGGCGCATCAGCACGCCGCGCACATTGACGCGCGGATTGACCTTGGCGTCGCCCAATTGGGTGAAGCCCATCATCTGCGAATAAAAGCCGCTGTGGCGCGGCGTCACTTCGATGAACAGCTGGTCGCACTGGTGGATATCGCGCGCATACATCATGGCCAGGTGGATCAGGGCCGCCAGATAGGGGCGCGACTGGCCGCCCATATCGAAGGCCAGCTTGATGAACTCGCAGACGCGCGTGCCGCGCGCGCGGTAGGCGTCGATCTCTTCCTGGAACAGCTGGTCGGCCAGCAGGCCGCGCGTGGAATCCAGGCCCAGGGTCAGGGTACCCACCGGCTCGCCCTTGCGGTGGGCCATCAGCGTGACCCGGTTCGGATCTTCTGTCAGCCCATGGTCGCCTTCCAGGCCGCGCCAGGCGTACATCTTGCTGATCAACATGCTGGCCTTGTTGCGCCCGTCGGGCGTGTCGACCAGGCGGATGCCGAAGAATTGCTCGTCGCCCACCAGATCGGGCTTTTCCTGCTGGCTCGCGGCCTGCTCGAAGTCATCGCGCTGCAAGCCTTCCTGCGGCGGCGCGTCGGCGTCCGGGGACAGGATGGCGCCGCCTGCGTGGTCGGCGGCGCTGGCGGTATCGGCGTTAGGGGGGCGGGTCATGGCCGGAGTCTCCTCAGAGAGCCGCGACGGTGAGGCGACACGGCAGACAGAAATAGACGGCGGCCGGCTGCCTGGGCCGGCCGCTATCCTGCAAAATTGGCAAGACGTCTTGGCAATATACTGGCATGGCCCCGGCAGCCGAACAAGGGTGCTGCCCGGCGCGTATCCGCCGTGCTCGCTTGCGTCGCGGCGGCGGCCGGTTTCCCTCTGAGAGAGGGGGAATTATTATTTCATTATGGAATGCAACATTTCAATAATGACACTAACAGCTTGCAGGCATACTGCAAGTAAGTGGCTTGAGAGTTCATAGCAAATATCATGGCTGAGTGAGTTTTCGATAGATTCCTCCCAACACTTTTGGCTATAATTGCCCTTTGGCAATATTAATCCCTTCGAAACCGATTGTTGTGCCGGCTTTTTCTGGAGATCCCATGAAGAACGATCTGACCGCGCTGCTCCAGCAAGTGTCCACCCTGCCAGAATTCGCGGGGCGGGAGCTCGACGTCAATATGCGCGCCGTCTCCGGTGACCTGCCGGTGCATGCCGCCAGCGCATGGCAAAACAAGGACGCCATCGACACCCTGCTGGCGCATGGCGCCGACATCAACAGCGTGGGTGGCGACGGCGAGACCCCGCTGTTCCGCGTGATCCGCGAAGGCAGCGAAGAATTCTTCCGCTTCCTGCTGCTGCGCGGCGCCAATGTGGCCGTGCAAAACGCCGACGGCATCTCCCCGGCCGAGGTGGCGCGCGAAGTGGGCGACAGCGGCGTGGTCGCCATCATGGACATGCTGGCGCGCCGCCGCAACCTGGCCTGAGCGGCCGCTCGAATTCCCGTCGCTTTCCCTGTCCGCATGCGCGGGCGCGCGCCCCTGTTACTCGCCTCTTTCCAGTTCGAACACGCGCCGCTTGTGCGCATTGATCTCGGCCTGGCCGCGGCGGAAGGCGGGGATGCTGTTGAATAGCTTGTCCCAGCTGCCGTCTTTCTGCGCCAGTTTCAGGCCGCGCTCGATGCGGTCGGCCAGCTGGGGATTGTTCCGGCTGACGAAGAAGTAGTGCGGCACGCGGTAGTGCAGGAAGATCGTGGACTCCAGCACCAGCCCGTCCTTGGCATGCAGCTCCTGCTCGCCCCAGGCCTCATGGGTGCCGCGCGGCAGATAGTCGAAGCGCTTCACGGCCAGCATGGGGAACAGCGACTCATAGGTGATCGAGGTGACGACCGGCAGTCCGTTGCGGCGCAGGACGTCGGCCGATGGCCAGTTCACGCCCACACCGGCTTTCAGCTGACGCAGATCGTCCAGCGTGCGCACGGCGCGAAAGCGTTCCTGCTGGTCGGCGCGGATCAGGAACACGCGGTAGTCGTTCAGCTCGCGCAGCAGGGAGATGCGCACCGGCAGCAGCTCGCGTTCGCGTTGCGGATTGGTGCCGTCCCACATTACATTGATGACACCATCTTTTTTCAGCTCGGCCGATTGGCGCGGGCTGGTCAGCTCATGCTGGTAATGCTCGATGACGTAAGGGCCGTCGCTGGCGGCGGTCTTGTCCAGGGCCAGGCGCAGCAGCTGGGGGAAGTAGTGGGCATGTTCCTGCGCGCTGGGATGGATCATCGGCAGCACGATGCGCAGGGTGGCTTGCGCCGCGTTTTGCGCTGCGTGCAGAACGCCGCAGAAGGCGAGCAGCAGCAGGGGAATGGCAGTACGGAGAAGGGTGGCTGTCATGCTCTCATGTTAGCGCATCCCTTCTCCCGAGCGGCGTTACTGCTTGACGAATTTCAGCGTCATGCGGTCGCTCTCGCCGATGCCGGCGTATTTGGCGCGGTCTTCATCCTTGTTGGCGAAGGTGGGCGGCAGCGCCCACACACCGCCTTTGTGGTTGGCCTTGTCCTTCGGATTGGCATTGATTTCCGATTTGCCCGCCAGTTTGAAGCCCACGCTTTCGGCCAGCTTGATGACATAGGCCTCGTGCATATAGCCGGACGTGGTCTGCTCTGAAGCGGGACGGCTGGCCGGCAGGCGGTGTTCGACCACGCCGAATACGCCGCCCGGTTTCAGGCTGTCGTAGACGCTGGCGAACAGCTTCTTCATATTCGCGTCGCCCGACTCGGCCCAGTTGTGGATGTTGCGGAAGGTCAGCACCATATCGGCGCTGCCTTTGGGCGCGAAGTTGTAGACGCCGTTCTGCGGCTCGAAGGCGCCCAGCTGTACCTTGCCGAAGACTTCCGGTTTGGCGTTCAGCCTTTCCTGGAAGCGGGTGGCGTTGCGGCGCACCGCTTCGCTGGCCGAATTCGGCGTGTTGCCGGCGGCGATCAGCTTGCCCTTGTCGCGCAGGTAGGGGGCGAGGATTTCGGTATACCAGCCGCCGCCGGGGGCCAGTTCGACCACCGTCATATCGGGCTTGATGCCGAAATAGTTCAGGGTTTCGTAAGGGTGGCGGGCGGCATCGCGCTGCACATTGGCGGGCGTGCGCGTGCCGCTGGCGATGGCGGCTTTCAAGGCCTCGTCGGCGATGGCGGCGCCGGCAAATCCGCAGGCCAGAACAGCGGCCAGAACGTAACGTTTCATGCAGAACCTCCTTATTATTGGTGCTCGGGGAGCGTTGCTTGATGTGGGTTCGGCGGCCGGGGAAACGGCCGCCTGCGCGATCATCGGCCAAGTGCGCAGGCGGGTCAAGGGGATTCGCGGCAGGGATGCGGCCGTCCATCCCACGCCCGTGTTACCAGATTTCGCTGCCCCAGCGCCGCACATAGTCCGGTGCTGCCACCGGGCAGTCGGCGTCCGGCACCGGTGCGGCCTGCACCTGCTTGAAGGGCAGCTCGCCGACCCAGGCCTGGATGCCCATGTCTTCTTCGTCGTCGTTCGGGCCGCCGCTGCGCGTCTTGCAAGCCGCTTCGCTGAGCGCGATGCGCAGCACGGTGGTGGCGGCGAATTCCTTGTCGTTGCCGCGCCGCGTCTCATGCTGGCGGCCGGGAACCAGGCGCTCCATGAAGACGTCCATCGTGCTGCGCTTGGCCTCGCCCTCGACGCTTTCAAAGCGGCCGTAAATCATGACCGAGCGGTAGTTCATCGTGTGGTTGAAGGCGGAACGCGCCAGCACCAGGCCATCCAGGTGGGTGATCGTCACGCAGCTGTCCTGCTCCAGCAGCTGCTTCACCATGCGGCTGCCGTTCGAGCCGTGGATGTACAGGTGATCGCCTTCGCGCCAGCAGGCGGTGGGAATGCAATGCGCGCCATGCGCATCCTGGAACGCGATGTGGCAGATATAGGCGGCATCGACGATGGCGTGCACACTGGCCTGGTCGTAGGCGGCGTAGTTGGCGCTGCGGCGGACGCGGGTGCGCTGGCTGGGGGCGGATGGCTGGTTCATTTTCTCCTCGGTTTGGAATCAGGGACTTGGCGGCTTGCCAGGAAGGCGCAATATAATGGCTGCCCTGGCCCTGGTAACAGGTCCAGCAATGCGCAATTTTTTAGAACCACGAAACCATGGATTACACGCTGCTGATCGAGCGCTTCGCCCGCGAGCATGCCCACCGCGGCTGGCCGCGCCAGCGCCTGCTGCATGAATGCCTGCGTTCGGCCATCCGTGGCGGCACGCTGGCTGCCGGCACGCGCCTGGTGGCCACGCGCACCCTGGCCAGTGAGCTGGGCGTGGCGCGCAATACCGTGCTGTATGCCTATGAACAGCTGGCCAGCGAAGGCTTCGTCACCAGCGACAAGCGCGGCACCATCGTGGCCGGCATTGCGCCCGATGGCGCGGCGCGGCACGACGCCGAGACACCCCAGGTCAGCCTGTCGCGCCGGGTGCATGACCTGCGGCCCCTGCACAACGCGTCCAACCGCAGCGATGCTTTCGCCCCCGGCGTGCCGGACCTGGCGCACTTCCCCATCACGTTGTGGCGCCGCATGCTGGACCGCGCCTGGCGCGCCGCCGGTCCCGCGCAGCTGAACTATGCGGAGGCGGCGGGCGAACCCGCGCTGCGCGAAGCCATCGCCGACCACTTGCGCGCCTCGCGCGGCGTGGTATGCGATGCCAGCCAGGTCTTCATCACGGACGGCAGCCAGAGTTCGATGGACCTGTGCGCCCAGGCTTGCGCCGATGCCGGCGACACGGTGTGGATCGAGAACCCGGGCTATAGCGGCGCGCTGGCTTCCTTCCGTTCCGCCACGCTGAAGATCGAGGGCATCGCCGTCGACCAGGAGGGCATCGCGCCGACGGCGCGCGACTGGCGCGAACGGCCGCCGCGCCTGATCTATGTCACGCCCTCGCACCAGTATCCGATCGGCAGCGTGCTCTCGCTGCCGCGCCGTCTGGCCCTGATCGAAGGCGCGCGCCGCGCCGGCGCCCTGATCCTGGAAGACGATTACGACAGCGAATTTCGCCACGACGGCGCGCCGCTGTCGGCCATGCAGGGGCTGGCGCCCGATGCGCCGGTGATCTATCTGGGCACTTTCAGCAAGACCCTGTTCCCGGCCCTGCGCATCGCCTACATCGTAGTACCCAAGCGGCTGAGCGTGGCGATGGCGACGCTGCGCGCGCAATCGTCGCTGCGCGGGCGCAGCGTGGAACAGCTGGCGCTGGCCGAATTCATCCGCAGCGGCCAGTTCGCCCTGCATCTGCGCCGCATGCGCCGCCTGTACCGCCAGCGCTGCGATGCGCTGGTGGCGGCCCTGCAAACCCATCTGGGCAAGATCGCCGCAGTGCATGGCGCATCGAGCGGCATGCACCTGTCGCTGCATTTCCGCGACGCGGCCTTGTCCGATGTGGAGATCACACGCCGCGCGATGGAAGAGGGGATCTGCGTGAATGCCTTGAGCCGCCACGCGATCGGCGGCAAGACGCAGTGGAATGGCCTGATGCTGGGCTATGCCCAGGTGCCGGCCGAGGCGATGGAAGGGCTGGTGAAGCGGTTGGCGGTGATCGTCCACATGGCGGCCTACGCCGCCAACCGCAAGGGTTAAGCGCTGCTTAGAACACGGTGTCGAGGCGGGCGTACATCGAGCGCCCGTTCACGCCGAAGGGGCAGGTTTCCCAGCAATACTTGAAGCCCAGTTTCGGGAAGTTGCCGCCATTGGTCCATTCCGACGGGTAGGTATCGAACACATTGTTGACGCCGACCGTCAGGCTGGTTTTCTTGCTGAAGCTGTAGCGGCCGGTAACGTCCAGCAGCCATTTGGCTTCCCAGGTTTGCAGCGGGCTGAAGAACTCGGCCTGCACCGAGCCATAGTAGTTGGCGCGCGCATTGAAGTTCCATGGGCCGGTGCTGAAGTCGGCGGCCAGCACATGGTGGCGGCGCGGCTGGCCGTGTTCCAGCAGCGTCACTTGCGCCTTGTCGAACAGCAGGTCGCCGCTCAGCAGGCTGGAAGGCGAATGGCGCTTGCTGACTTCCGTCTTGTTGAAGCCCAGCTGGCCGGACAGCACCAGGGTCGAGCCGGTGAATTTCGTGGTGTGGTCGGCCACGATGTCCAGGCCGCGCGTGGTGGTGTCGATGGCGTTGGTGAAGAACTGGGCCTGGCCGACTTTCAGCGGGATCAGCACATTGGCGATCGGGCCGCCGCCTTTCTCCGGCTCGATCACGCTGGAGAATACGATGCGGTCCTTGATCTTGATCTGGTACAGGTCCATGGTCAGCGACATATTCTGCGCCGGGCGCAGTACCATGCCGATGCTGGCGTTGCGCGAGGTTTCCTCTTTCAGCGGTTTGATGCCCAGCGCATTGGTGACGGCGCTGTTCTGGCGCGCGGTCAGGGTTTCGGTCAGCGAGCCGTCCACATTCAGGTTGGTGGAGACGGAGCTGTAGAACTCCTGCTGCACGCCCGGCGCGCGGAAGCCGGTGGACGCGCTGGCGCGCAGGCCGAATTGCTTGGACGGATCCCAGCGCGCGCTGATCTTGCCGGTGGTGGTGTTGCCGAAGTCCGAGTATTTTTCGTAGCGCACGGCGCCGGCCAGCAGCAGGTTCGGCAGCGGACGGTACTCGGCGTCCAGATACAGGGCGATATTGTGGCGGCCGCTGTCGACGGCGGTGGCCGGGGTGTAGCCGGGGAAGCCCTGGGTGCCCGGCGGCGCCATGGAGCGGCTCGGCGTGAGGATTTCCTTCTTCGGATCGTTGGTGCGGCCGAACTGGTAGGACACCGGATCGCCGGCGACGATCTGATAGTTGTCCTGGCGGTATTCGAAGCCGGAGGCGAGGAAGATTTCCGCGCCGCCCACGTGCACCGGGCCCTTGATATCCAGGTTCAACGTGGTCTGGTCGAACTTCAGCGTGCCGGTATCGGCTTCCACCGGAGAGGCGCCATACACCTTGCTGCGGTCGAACGTGCCGGGTGGTATATTCGCCCCGGGCAGCGGTTCATAGAAGTAGCTGACGTTGATGGTTTGCTTTTCGTGGAAACCCAGCTCGCTGCGCCCATGGTTGATGCTCAGGTCGAGCTTCCAGTCCTTGGGCAGGTCGCGCCGGTAGCCGAAGGCGAAGGACAGATCCTTGACCGTGGTGCGGATATTCGGCAGATAGCCGTTCGGATAAATTTCCGGCACCATGCGGTTGTCGCTCTTATCGAGTATGCCGCGATAGAAGCCGGCCGAATCGCCCTTGCGCTTGGACACGCCGCCGAAGGCATAGAACTCGCTCTCCTTGTCGATGGGCAGGGCGGCATTCCACCACAGATAGGCATCCTTGGCATCGCTGTCGCCGATGCGCTGGGTCACGCGCGGCGGATCGGCGCGCAGGATGTCGACGCCGGCGCGGTTGGTCTCGCCGCGCTTGCGGCCCTCGGCCGTCAGATTGATGTAGCCGCCGTCCTGGCCCAGGGCGAAGCCGCGGTTCACGCTGCCAGAGTACAGGTCGCCGTCGCCTTCCTTGGTGGTGCCGATGGTGGCGCTGACGGCGGTCTCGCCGACATTCGATTTCAGCACGATATTGATCACGCCGGCGATGGCGTCCGAACCGTATTGCGCGGCGGCGCCGTCGCGCAGCACTTCGATATGGTGGATGGCCGACAGCGGTATGGCGTTGATGTCGGTGCCGGCCGAACCGCGGCCCACGGACTGCTGCACATTGACCAGCGCCTGCTGGTGGCGGCGTTTGCCGTTCACCAGCACCAGCAGCTGGTCGGGACCGAGCGAGCGCAGGGTGGCGGGGCGGATGATGTCGGTGCCGTCACTGATGAAGGTCGACGAGAAGTTGAAAGAAGGGTCCAGCGTCTGCAGCAGCTTGCCCAGCTCCAGCGGTCCGGCCGTCTGCATATCCTTCATATTGATCAGGCCAACCGGGGACGAGGTGTCGAGTGCGGTCTTGGCTGCCGAGCGCGAGCCCAGCACGACCACGGTCTGGTTGTCGCCGGAAGCGGGCGGCTGGGACTGGGCATAGGCCTGGCTACACGCCAGCAGCAGGGCGCTGGCCAGAAGGGTGCGCTGGAAGGGGGCGGACAGCTGGGGCGATGGTGCTTTCTTCATAGACCGTTCTCTCATGGGTTTTATTGAACAAGGGGAAGCAAGCGGTGGACTGATCGACTGTCAGTGCCGAAGAAATACTACAGTGGGGGAAGGGAGGGCGAGAAGGCGCGCGCAACAGGGTTGTTGCGTTATATGCACTTTACGCAATATTTCGTGATTTATACGAAGAAATGCCGTATTCTCAACGGCGGATCGCCATGATCCTCGTCAAAACGGTCTGCTGTTTGCAGCGTTTACGCGACAAACCATTGCTGAGCTAAAAAATCCCGCCGGTCGTGGACAGGCGGAAATTTTTGTTACTGTTGGTCCAGCATCCACTCTTTCAGGCCGTTGACCCAGGACTTGGCGGGCAGGTTCATGCTCTTCTTGATGGCGCCGGCGCGCTCGTACAGCACGCTGAAGTCGAGCGAGGGCGATTGCTTGAAGGCGATCACCACGATATTCGCATCGTGCACCTCGGGCAGCCACACCACGGCGTCGAACACCTGCTCCATGGCCTGCAGGTTCTTGTCATAGTTGGGGAAGTCGCCGAACACATTGGTGGTCATGATGCCGTCTTCGCTCAGGCAGTCGTAGCAGGCCTGGTAGAACTCGGGCGTGTCGAGCACCGGACCGCGCGCTTCCTCGTCGTACAGGTCGACCTGCAGCACGTCGACGCTATGGTGGTTGGCCGGATTCATGACGAAATCCAGCGCATTCATTTCCAGCACGTTCAGGCGGCCGTCATTGGGCGGCAGGCCGAACAGGGCGCCGCAGATGGCGATCACGTTCGGATTGAGTTCCACGGCCGTCACGCGCGCCTGCGGGAAGCGGTGGTAGCAGAATTTGGTCAGGGCCGAGCTGCCCAGGCCCAGCTGCACGATATGGCGTGGCTGGGGCAGGAACAGCATCCACATCATCATCATCTGCACATATTCGAGTTCGATGGCGTCGGGCCGCGCCAGGCGCATCGCGCCCTGCACCCAGGAGGTGCCCAGGTGGAGCGAGCGCACGCCCTCGAATTCGGTGATGGTGGCGGGAGGATGGCCGGGCTGGTCGAAGCGGAGTTTTTGCATGGCCCGCAGTTTACCAGCTCAACCCGGGGGATGAAAAAAGGGACGCCGCAGCGTCCCTTTTTGGCGGGGCGCCGCAGCGCCCCGTTTAAGCAGGCTGGATCAGCCTTGTTTGCGGCGGCGTGCCACGAAGGCCAGCAGGCCCATGCCACCCAGCATCATGCCGTAGGTGGTTGGCTCTGGTACTGGTGCAGCGACCAGGTCCAGGGTGCCGGAGTAGCTGGCGCTACCGATCGATACGCCGGACACGATCAGGGTCAGCGGACCATTCACGGCCAGGTCTTCGAAACGCACGGCGGATTCTTTGCCGGTGTTGGTCAGATCCAGGGTAATGCCGTTCAGGGTGGCGCTGGTGAAGTTGATGTCGTGGCCTTTGTAGGCGTAGTTGGCGGCGAAACCGGCAGCCAGACCTTTACCGCTGAAATTGGTGAAGGTGAAGGTGTCGGAGAAGGTGCCAGCGGCGTGGGTGGCGGTGAAGCCGCCGGTCCAGTTGGTTGGGCCGCCGGTCAGATCGACAACGTAGTTCTCGGCGTGGGCGCCGGCGGAAGCCAGCATGGCGGCTGCTACTGCAATTGCTTTGAAGTTCATGAAATTTCCTAACAGAAATGATTTATTGTTGCAATACTACTTTCGAGGCGCAAAGGTACGCTATCAACGTAATATTGTCAATATTTTATTGACTATTGATTCCAAGGAGAAAGTTATTTCCTGGTGGCAAATTAAGCTGGCGGCAGCGGCAAAATCAGGGTGACGCACAAGCCGCCACCCTCGCGGTTGGCCAGCGCGATGCGGCCGCCGTGGGCTTCGGCGATCTCGCGCGCCAGCGCCAGGCCGAGGCCCGTGCCGCTGCGCTTGGTCGAATAGAAGGGCACCAGGGCATTCGTCAGCACCGCCTCGCTCATGCCCGGACCCCGGTCCAGCACCTCGATGCGGATCAAGCCTTGCACGCGGCGCAGTTCGAGCGCGACGGCGCCGGGCGCGGAACCCGATTCATGGGCGTTCTTGAGCAGATTGAGCAACGCCTGTTCCAGCTGGGCCGCGTCGAAGCAGTAAGCCTCGGCGGGTAATTCACCCTGCAGCCGGAATGGCAGTTGCTGGCCCAGCCGCGCCATGAAGTGGCCCCAATCCTGCGCCTCCAGGCGCGGCGCCGGCAGCTTGGCAAAGCGCGCATAGCCGAGGATGAAGCTTTCCAGGTGGCGCGTGCGTTCCTCGATGGTGCCGAGGATTTGCGGCAGGCGCTCGGTCTGGCCGCGCCGTACCAGCTCGGCCCCGGAATTGGCCAGCGACGTCAAGGGCGCCAGCGAATTGTTCAGCTCATGGCTGATCACGCGGATCACCTTTTTCCACGTCTGCACTTCCTGGCGCCGCAGCTCGGACGTGAGCTGGCGCACCAGCAGCAGCTCGTGCTTGCGCCCATTCAGGCTGAAACCGCGCCGCGCCAGGTGGAACACTTCCTCCTCCTCGCCCTCGCCGCTGGTAAACAGGCCGTCGCCGCCGCGCGCCAGCGCATCGCCCAGGGCGGGCGCGCTGCGCGCCAGGATCTCGGCCAGGCGGTGGCCTTCCAGCCGCTTGCCCTCGTTCAGCAACTGGCGCGCCGCGATATTGGCGAACACCACCAGCTGCGCGTCGCGCAGCAGCAGCATGGCGACCGGCGTGTTCTGTACCATGGTGTCGAGCAGCAGCTCGCGCTGCACCAGGGCCAGGCGCTGCTCGCGCAGCACGTCGCCCAGGGCGTTGTGGGCCGCCACCAGGTCGCTCAGCTCATCGTTCTGCGACCAGTGCAGGCTGAAGGAAAAATCGCCGTCGCGGTAGGCCGTGACGGTGCCGGTCAGGGCGCGGAACAGCGAGAGCATGTGTTGCAGCTGGGCGCGGATGGTGATGATGGATAGCGGCAGCACGCACAGCAGGCTGAGGGCCAGCACCATGCCGGGATTGTTGGGTAGCAGCTGCATGAGGCCGAGCGCAATCAGGATGCCCACCGTCACCAGGGTGGCGATCAGCGCCGTCCAGCGCGTCAGCAGCGACAGGCGCAGGCCGCGTTGCGGCGGCGGCGCGCTCTGCGTTTCCGGCTGCGCTGCAGGCTTCTTGGCGTTGCGCGGCGTTGCCATCAGCTGCGGGCGATGCCCAGGCGTTCGAGGCGGCGGTAGAGCGCCTGGCGCGACAGCCCCAATTCGGCGGCGGCCTGCGCCACCACGCCGCCGGCGCGGCCCAGGGCGGCCACGATGTCTTCGCGGCTTGGCTCCGCCTCGCTGGCGGCGGTGCTGGCGCTGCCCATGATGCTGGCTGCCTGGCTTGCCGTGGCGGCAGGCAGGCCCAGATCGGCGGCCTTGATGCTGTCGCCGCAGGCCAGCAGGCTGGCGCGCGCCATCACATTTTTCAGTTCGCGCACATTGCCCGGCCAGCCATGCGCCAGCAGGGCCGCTTCGGCAGCCGGCTGCAGGCGCTTGTCGGCGCCGAGGAAATGGCGCGCCAGCGGCAGGATATCCGCGGGACGCTCGGCCAGCGGCGGCAGCCGCAGTTCAATCAGGTTCAGGCGGTAGAACAAGTCTTCGCGGAAGCTGCCCTGGCGTATCATCGCGTGCAGGTCGGCGTTGGTGGCGCTGATCACGCGCACCTTGACCTGGCGCTCGCGGTTGGAGCCAAGGCGCTCGAAGCGTCCCGTCTCCAGCACGCGCAGCAGCTTCATCTGCCCGGCCAGCGGCAGATTGCCGATTTCATCGAGAAAGAGGGTGCCGCCATCGGCCGCCTCGAACTTGCCCTCGCGCGCCTTGGAGGCGCCGGTATAGGCGCCGGCTTCGGCGCCGAACAGTTCCGCCTCGATCAGCTCGGACGGCAGGGCGCCGCAATTGAGCACCACGAAGGGACCGTCGCGCACCGCCGAATTGGCCTGGATGATTTCCGCGATGCGCTCCTTGCCCGCGCCGTTCGGCCCGGCGATCAGCACCGGCACGTCGGCGCGCGCCACCTGGCAGGCCAGGCTGACCGCGCGCTCGGTGGCCGCATCCTGGAACACCATGCCGCGCAGATCATAGCGATCGAGCTCGCGGCGCTGGCGCAATTCGCCCTGGCGCAGCTGCTGCAAGGCGCGGTTGGCCTGGCCCAGTTCGAGCAGGTTCTGCACCGTGGCGATCAGGCGCTGGTCGTTCCAGGGCTTGGCCAGGTAGTCGGCGGCGCCGGCCTTGATCAGGTCTACCGCCGCATCCAGATGGGTCCAGGCGGTGAGCAAAATCACCGGCAGGTCCGGATGCAGGCGGCGAATGGCGCGGAACAGGGCCACGCCTTCCTCGCCCGAGGTGGTGTCGGCCGTGAAGTTCATATCCTGCAGCACCAGGTCGATGCTGGCGCCGCGCTGCTCCAGCATGGCCAGGCCTTCGGCCGGCGAGGCCGCGTGCAGCGCCGCGATGTCATGCAGCGAAAACAGCACTTCGAGCGCCACGCCGACGGCGGCATTGTCGTCAATAATCAGTACGGTAGGCATGGCGTCAGCATAGCATTTCCTTGGTGTTTTATTAAGCGCTGCGGGTGGCCAGCGCCGGCGAAATCGAGGCCGCGCGCCACGCCGGCCCATACACCGCGGCGATGCCCAGCAGCCAGAATAGGCCGGCCCCGGCCAGCAGGTAGGCGACCGGCAGGCGTTCCATCTCGAACTTGCTGACCAGCAGATGGTTGAGCGCCAGTGCGCCCAGCAGGCCGCTGGCAATGCCGGCGCTGGTGATCATCACGTTCTCGGTGACGAAGTAGCGCAGGATGTCGATGCGGCGCGCGCCCAGGGCGCGCCGCACGCCGATCTGCTTGCGCCGCTGCGTCACCCACAGGCTGGCCATGCCTACCACGCCGCTGGCTGTGACCAGCAGCAGCAGCACGCTGACGGCGATCAGCATCCAGGCCAGCGCCCGGTCGGCGCGGTAGCGGTCGGCGCGATGCTCGTCCATCGTCGTGCTTTCGATGACGACCTGCTGGTTTTCCAGCTTGCGCAAGGCCTCTTCCGCATCCTTGGTCACGCGCTCGATCTGGCCCGGCTCGGCGCGGACGGTGTAGCGCGACGTGGCCCAGCCGGTATTGCGCACCGGCGTAATGCTGGAGAATTCCCCCTCGGGGCCGACCTGCGCATTGGGCGTTTGCAGGCTGTCCACCACGCCGATCACGGTGACCGCGCGCGCGGTTTCGCCTTTGCCGAAATAGAACACCTTGCCGGCATAGCTGCTGGCGTCCGGCCACAGCTTCCGGCCCAGGGCGCGCGTGATGATAATGATGTCCGGATAGTCCTTGCTGGCCGTTTCGTCGACGTTCCAGACATCGGCCGGCGTGAAGTCGCGGCCCTCCACCAGCTTCAAGCCCCAGGTTTTGATCAGCGAATCGCCGGACATATACAGGCTGGTGACGGCGACTTTCTTGAGCTGGCTGCGGCTGGTCGTGATGCTGCTGTAATTGCCGGACTGCGACATCGGGTACTGGTTGATGCGTGCCACCGACACCACGCCGGGCACGGCGCGCAGCGCGGCGGTCTGCGCCTGCTGCAAGGCCAGCTGCTCTTCATGGCCGCCGGCTTTCAGGCTGTACGCGAAGAGATTCAGGACATCGCTTTCGGCTGCGATGCCGCTCGGCCGCGCCGACACGGCTTGGCGCACATTGACGATGTGCAGGGCATTGGCCAGGATGGCCAGGCTCAGGGCGACCTGGATCGCCACCAGCAGCGGGCCGGTCTTGTTGCGCATCAGCGCGGAGAAGATAGGACGGATTTCCATTTCGACCTCATTGAGATTTGAGCTGCATGGCGGGCGTGATCTGGCAGGCGCGCCAGGTCGGCAGCAGGCCGGCCAGGATGGCGGCGCCGACGGCCATGGCGAAGGTGATGAACAGCATCGGCCAGTCCATATGGGCGACCACCTGCAACCGGTCCGAGGTCTGGCCGATCAAGGCCAGGGCGCCGAGCGAGAACAGCAGGCCGAGCACGCCGCCGGCCAGACCGACCACGGCGCTCTCGATCAGGAACTGGTTGAAGACTTCGCGGCGCGAGGCGCCCAGGGCGCGGCGGATGCCCACTTCGGCGGCGCGCACCGAGAACTTGGCCAGCAGCAGGCCGATGGTGTTGACCAGGCACAGCAGCAGGAAGCCGAAGGCCAGCCAGGCCGACACGCGGTTATCGTTGCCCACCACTTTCTGCTGCTCCAGCCATTCCATCACGTTGTAGATCATGTTCGGCGCGGCGCGTTTCAGGCGGCCCAGCTTGCGCTGCTCGGCGGCGTAGGCGTCCAGATAGTTCTGCAGATCGGCGCGGTCGCTGGCCTCGTGCATCTCGAACCAGAACTGGATCCAGGTGCACTCGGAGTCGAGCAGGGCCTGGAAGCCGGGCTCGCGCTGCTTGCTGCAGTTCATGCTGCCGTTGTTCGAGGCCTCATGCCGGATCGCGCTGCTGAAGGGGATGAAATATTCGTCGGCGTCGCCGAAGGCGCCGCTGCCGCCGATGACGCGGTGATAGCGCGGCACCGGATTCCAGGTATCGGCCACGCCCACCACCTGGTAGGGGAAGCCCATCATCACCAGGCGCTGACCCACGGGATTGCTGTCGCCGTACAGTTTCTCGGCCAGCTTGCGGCTCAGGACCACGACGTCGGCGCCGGCCGCGTCATCCTTCGCGCTCCAGGGCTGGCCATGCAGGAAGGGCACTTCGAACATGACGAAGAAGTCGTGGCTGAGCGCCAGGCCGCCGGCATTGAACACGCTCATGTCCTTGCGCACCGGCTCGACGGCACCGGCCACGCCATAGATGGCGGTGCGGCGGTCGCCGACTTTGCTGGCCAGGAAGTTGGCGGCGTCGCGGTAGCTGAGCTGGTCGTCATGGCGCTCATCGCCGGGGGCATAGCCTTCGGCGGGGCCGTTGTCGACCATCGGCACCAGCAGGCGCTCGCTCTTGTGCGGAATCGGATTGCCGGACATGACGTGCAGGATGGTCAGCGTGGAAATGCTGGCCGCCACGCCGACCGCGAGGATCAGCACCATCAGGGCCGTCAGGGCCGGATTGCGGCGCAGATTGCGCACGCCAAGCAGGAAGTAGTATTGCAGCATGCCGATCCCCTCAAGCCACCAGCGAGGCCGATTTGCGCACCAGATCCGACACCTGGCCGTCGATGATGTGCACATTGCGCTGCGAGCGCGTGGCCAGTTCCGGATCGTGGGTCACCATCAGGATGGTGGTGCCTTCGGCATTGATCTCTTCCAGCAGCTCCATCACGCCGCGCGCCATCTGCGTATCCAGGTTGCCGGTCGGTTCGTCGGCCAGCAGCAGCTTGGGCGCGCCGGCCAGCGCGCGCGCGATCGCCACGCGCTGCTGCTGGCCACCCGACAGCTCGGCCGGATAATGCCTCATGCGCGAAGCCAGGCCGACCTTGGACAGGGCATCCTCGATGCGCAGCTTGCGCTCGGCCGCGTTGAAGCCGCGGTAGCGCAGCGGCACGTCCACATTGTCGTACAGCGACAGGTCGGGGATCAGGTTAAAGCCTTGGAAGATGAAGCCCAGCTTCTCGTTGCGCAGGCGCGAGCGGGCATTGTCGTCCAGTCCTTTGACGTTGACGCCGTCGAGGATGTATTCGCCCTCGTTGAACACTTCCAGCAGGCCGGCGATATTCAGGAAGCTGGTCTTGCCGGAACCGGAAGGCCCGGTCACGGTGACGAATTCCCCTTGCTTGACTTCGATCTCGAAGCCGCGCAGGGCGTGGGTCTCGATCATATGGGTGCGATAGACTTTGCTCAGGTTTTGCATGCGCAGCATGGCGTTTCCTTTCAGTGCTTTTTCAATGTTCATTGGTTGATCGAGACGCGGGCCGCGTTCCCGAAGGTTTCGGTGCCGGAGATGACGACCTTGTCGCCCTGTTTCAGGCCGCCCAGGATTTCCACGGCGGAGATGCTGGTGGCGCCCATCTTGATCGGCGTGCGCACGGCCACGCCATCGCGCACCAGGTAGGCAAAGCGTCCACCTTCCGACTCCACGAAGGGGCCACGCTGCAGCATCAGCACATTCGGCTTCTCGTCGATCAGCAGGCGGGCCGAGACGCGCTGGTTCTGGCGCAGGCCGTCCGGCTGCTTGCCGTTGAAGCGCACCCGCGCCAGCACCTGGTTCTTCACTACTTCCGGCGACAGGGCCGAGAGCTTGCCGCTGGCCGTCACGCCGGCCACGCTGACTTCGGCGCCCATGCCCAGGCCCAGATCGTTGACATAGGTTTCCGGCACTTCCAGCTCGACTTCCAGCTGCGACAGGTCGACCAGGGTCATCAGGGCCGCATTGGCCTGCACCACGCTGCGGTTGGGCACCGACAGCGTGCCGATGAAGCCATCGACCGGCGCGCGCACGGTCAGCTCGTCGACCCGGCGCTGGGCGTTCGCCAGCGCCAGCTTCTGGCGTTCCAGCTGGGCGCTCTTGGTTTTCAGTTCGAGCGTGACATTGTCCTTTTCCAGCTCGGCCGCCTGCGCCGTGTGCCTGGCGCGGATCTCGGCCGCCACCACGGCGTCCTTGGCCTTCTGGTAATCGATCTTGGCCACCACGCCCTCGTTCGACACGCTGTTATAGCGTTCCAGCGTGCGGTTGGCCGAGACGCGGTCGATCTCGGCGGTGTCGGCCTCGCGCTGGGCCAGCAGCTTCTGCTTGCGCGCCAGGATCTGCTGGCGTTCCACTTCGGCCACCAGTTCCTGGTAGCTGGCCTGTTCTTTCTTCAGCGCGTCGCTCAGGTCGGGCGACTCCAGCATGGCCAGCACATCGCCTTTTTTCACAGTGTCGCCCGCATGCACTTTCAGCGTGACGGTGGCCGGCGCGGTGGAAAACAGGGTGGGGCTGACGGCGGCCACGATGCGGCCGTTGACGGCGGCGTCGCGCACCAGGGTGCCGCGTCCTACTTCGGCGACGCGCAGGCGGGAAGCGTTGACCGAGTGCTCGCTGCCGCGCCAGGCCTTGAGCAGGCCGGCGCTGGCCAGCAGCAGCAGGACGGCGCCGCCCAGCAGCAGGGCGCGGCGGCGTGTTTTCTGGCCGCTGGGGGCGGCGATGACGGTATCTTGTCGGGAGGTGTCGCGGATCATGGCAGCAAGGTGTTGTAAAAAGATGATACTTGCTTATGCATAAAGCATGCCAGGCTTTAAGTGATTGATTTTATTCAGAGTCCGCCCTGTCCGCCCCCTGTCCGGACAGCACCGCCATGTCCGTTGTCCGGCCGGACAGCTTGATTTCCTGGCAAGCGCCCTCTATCTTGCTGGCAACGTTTTTCTCTGGAGTGCGGATGCTGAACAAACTGGCCGGTTTGCTATGGGGGCGCAGCGAGGTCGTCGATTACCCCTTTACCGAGCATGATGTGGCGCGCTACCACGTCCTCACCCAGGACCAGCAGCCCGCCATGCTGGACCAGCAGACCTGGCGTGAAATGCTGCTGTCCGCATACAGCGGGCGGCTGGCGTCCGGCGCCAGCATCTTCGGCCACCAGATGCTGCATGCGCGCCTGCGCCGCCAGCAGGCCTCGCCCCAGTCCTTGCAGCGCTTGCGCCGCTTCGGCGCGGAGCCAGGCTTGCGCCAGCGCTTGCAGGAGTATTGCCGGCCGCTGCTCGGCCCCTTGCTACGCGCGCAGCTGTTACCCCTGTGCGTACAGCGCAATAGCGCCGGCGGCCTGCTGCTGCATGCCGGTCTGCCGAACGAGACGAATGGACTACGCCTGCTGTCGGAGCGTAATTTCGGCGCGGATATTGAAGCCCGCGCCGCCCGCGTGTTCGACTGGCTCAGCGACTACATGGCCCATCCCGGCGACTGCAGCGGCGTGCTGGCCGCCACCGGACCGGAGCTGCAGGCCCTAGTCTGAAGCCTTGGCGTTCAACTGCTTTAATACCCAGGGCTTCAGTTGCGCATCGTCCTGGATCGGCCCATCGAAAGGCCGGCCCGGAACATAGGCCTGGTTGTGGGCGCGTAGCCGCTCACGGTAGACCTTCTGCGCCAGCACCAGGCGCGCCAGGCCACTCGGCAAGACCAGCGGCCGCACTTCCATATACACGGTATCGGCGCCCGTTGTTTCGCCCAGGTGGACGGCACCCGGCAGGGCCAGCACCACATCCGCGAAGTCGAGACAGGCGCTGGCGCAGCCCGACTTGGTGACGAGGGCGGCGCGCGCCTTCGACAGCGGCGCGGCCTGGCCGCCGGACGTATTCACAATCTCATCCTCGTCGCCTTGGCGCAGAAAAGGTTGGCCCTGTTCCAGCGCGGCCTGCATGCGTTGCGCCATGCCCGACCACACCCGGTAGACTGGACTTTGTTCGTCATACTGCTGGCGCAGCATCGGCAGGATGCGCTGGCGGACATGTTCCAGATTGCCGGCACTGACCCGCCATTCGGCGTAACCGTGGTCGCGGCGGCGCAGCTGCTTGATATACGCCTCGCCATACAGGGCGGCCAGGATATCGTTGCCCCAGGCGGAATTGCCGCCGTTATTGCCGCGCGTATCAAAGATCACCAGTTCCGCATCGCGCAGCCCGGCCATCTGCTTCGTCAGTTCCTTGAGTTCCTCGATCTCGGCCGCCCGGGGTTGGAACTGCGGCAGGCGCACCCAATACTGCTGAGGTCCGACTTGCGTGATGCTGCTCTTCTTGTCCATCGTCGGCCGCACGCGCCCGAGCTGGTCGTAGAAGGCGTTGCGCGCGATATCGCTCCATTGCAGCGCCACGCTGCGCGCCTGGCCGTCCACCGCGATCTGGCAGGCCGCATATTCCGCATGCGGACGCACTTCCTCGTTCAGCAGCACGAGCGGCGCCAGCTCCGTCTTGATCCAGTCCAGCGCAGGATTGTTCAGAAACGCCGGTGCCAGATCTTCCTTGACGACGGTATCGATGGCGCGCCCGTCGCAGGACAGCAGCTCTGCGTTCAGCGGCACATCGGCCCGCCCGCTATGCGCGATGCGGTAGCGGCCACCCTGGCGCAGCACGATCATATTCGCCCAGCGCATGCTGCCGCTCTGATGGTAGAAGTTCAGCGCCATATGGCCGTCGGCAAAACCGGCGATATAGCGCGCCAGCATCTTCTGCACATCGCCCAGCGAACGCGCTTGCGCCGCCTGCGCACTGGCCTCGGCATAGCCGCGTTCCAGCCAGGCTTTGAAATACGCATTCTCCTTGTCCACGGGACCGGGGTGGTTGTCGCGTATGCTTTGCTGCACAAAATCGAGATCGGCTTTGGCCAGTGCGGACCAGGGGCTGATGTTATCGGCGGCGTGGGCATGGGGCAGGGTGGCCAGCGCGAACACGCTGGCCAGCAGGACTTTCTTCAGCAATTGCAATCCTTGGTCGTCAGGTCTGGGAAGCGAGGCGCCGGCGGCGCCACAACAGGGTTAATCCATAGATCAGCAAAAGTACGCCCAGCCAGCTGGCGTACACCAGCGGCAGCGAGGGCTGATAGCCGGGCGGGAACTGCACGACTATGGGCCAGCCTTGCGGCCGGCTGCCATAGCGTGCCAGCATATACAGGCCGGCCAGGAATTGGATCAGTGCGATATGGATCACATAGAAAAACAGCGGCGTGCGCCCGAACAGCAGCAGCGCGCGCGGTGGCCGCACGCGTTCGCACCAGGCCAGCAGCGGCAGCGCAATGCCCAGCGTGACGCAGAGATACAGCAGCGACGGTGGATATTTATGCACGCGCAGGAAGGACATCAGGTCGAACATCCAGCCCTTGCCTTGCGGCGACCAGGGATCGGGATCGCCATATAGATTGCCCGCGCGCAGGACGATAAAGGCCAGCAGCAGCACCGCGCCCGCCACCATCAGCCAGCGCTGGCGCCGTGCTGCCTCCCAGTGGAAGATCGGTCCCAGCGCATAGCCGGCCGCGATCAGTCCCAGCCAGGGCATCAGCGGGTACACGATGAAGATGCCGAACTGCCCGCTGAGCGGCACAAAGCCGCCCTTATGCCAGGCTTGCCACAGCACCGACTCCAGCGTCACGCCGTCGAGCAGATTGTGCGGCAGGATGAGCAGGGCGGCGATGGCCGCCACCGCCGGCCGTGGCAGCCAGACCAGCAGGGCCAGCGTCAGCATGCCCGCGCCCAGCGCCCACAGCACCTGCAGGATGATGAAGTTGAAGCCGAACTGCCAGCTGAAGCTGATCCAGCTCGCTTCCAGTACCAGCAGCAGGGCGCCGCGGCTGGCCAGATAGCGCGACAGCGCTGCCGTGCCGCAGGTCTCACCGCGCAGAAAGGCTGAGCTGCCCGCCAGCAGCACAAAGGTGGTGGCGCACAAATGGGTGATCCAGCGCGTCCAGAACCAGGCTGGCGTGGTGGCGTCCAGATCTTCCGGCCGGAAACTGGCGGGGCCGAAAAAAACGCGCGTATGTTCGAGCGCCATGAGCGCGATCACAAAACCGCGCAGCAAATCGATAGAGACCAGCCTCGTAGGTTTGTCCATCATCTCCTCCAGAAGGGCGCCGTGGCGCCATGGTTTTCTTCTAATTTTCTTGCGGAAATATTATGGTAGTGCTAAGTTAAGTTTTGTAGCAATAACAATTTTACTCATACACGAGACTTCGGTACGCCCATCTTCATCCGTTCTTAAGCCGCCAGCCCGGCGGAGCGCGGAAACTGGCGGTTTTGCGCCCCTCATCATCCCATAGATACCCATGAATATATTCACGAAGAAGCGTTTGGCCGTCCTGATTGCCGCCCTGGTGGTGGTCGGTGGCGCGGGCGCGGTGTTGTTTCAAAACAAACCGGCGGAGGCGCCGCTCCGTTACCGCACGGCGGCCGTGGACAGCGGCAATATCGCCCAGCTGGTAACGGCCAGCGGCACCATCAATCCGGTGGCGCTGGTGAATGTGGGTTCGCAGGTGTCGGGCACGGTCAGCGAGCTGAATGCCGACTTCAACGACCGCGTAAAGAAAGGCCAGATCCTGCTCAAGCTGGAGCCGACCATTTTCGAAGCCCAGATCCGCCAGGCCGAAGCCAGCCTGGCCTCGGCCGAAGCGTCGATGCGCCTGGCCCAGGCCACTTTCACGCGCAACCAGACCCTGGTCTCGCAGAACTATGTGTCGACCCTGGCGCTTGACCAGTCCAAGCGCGAAGTCGACGTGGCCAAGGCTAATATCGAGCTGGCCAAGGCCCAATTGGCGCGCGCCCGGGCCGACCTGAATAACAGCGTGATCCGCGCCCCCATCGACGGCGTGATCATCAAGCGCACCATCGATCTGGGGCAGACGGTGGCCGCCTCCTTCAACACGCCCAACCTGTTCCAGATCGCACGCGACCTGACCAAGATGCAGATCGACACCAATGTCTCGGAAGCGGACGTCGGCATGCTCAAGGAAGGCCAGCCGGCGCGCTTCGTGGTCGACGCTTACCCGGACAAGGAATTCGACGCGCGTATGCGCCAGTTCCGCCTGGCGCCGAATGTGGTGCAGAACGTCGTCACCTACAACGTGGTGCTGGACGTGGACAATAAGGACGAATTGCTGAAGCCTGGCATGACGGCCCAGGTGCGCCTGGTGGTGGGCGACCGCCGCAACGTGCTGCGCATCCCCACCGCCGCCCTGCGCTTCCGCCTCAGCGATGAAGAGCTGGCGACCGAGCAGAAGAAGCAGGCCAAGGCGGCGGCCAAGGACGGCAAGGCCGCCAGCGCCTCGGCCAAGGCGGCCGCGCCGCTGGCGGCGCCGGAAGAGGACAGCATCTCCTTCCGCAGTAAGGGCGATATCGCGCGCACCTTCAAGGTCTACCGCCTGGACGAGCATAGCGAGGCCAAGCCGGTCGATGTGCGCATCGGCCTGTCCAACTTCCGCTACACCGAAATCCTGGACGGCGGCCTGAAAAAAGGCGACAAGGTCATCACCCGCAAGCTGGCTGGCGAAGGCAAGGATAACGGCGAAGGCAATCTGTAATGGCGCCCCACCTGGTAGGCGGCGGCCAGCCGCTGATCGACATCCGCGCCGTGCGCAAGAGCTATTTCTCGGTCAGCGTGGAGACGCCCGTCCTGCACGGCATCGACCTGCAGGTGCCGCGCGGCGATTTCCTGGCCGTGATGGGCCAGTCCGGTTCCGGCAAGTCGACGCTGATGAATATCCTCGGCTGCCTGGACCTGGCCAGCGACGGCAGTTATCTGCTCAACGGCGTCGACGTGCGCAGCCTGTCGCGCGCCGAGCTGGCGGTCATCCGCAACCGCACCATCGGTTTCGTGTTCCAGAGCTTTAACCTGATCAAGCGCATGAGCGTGGCCGAGAATGTGGCGCTGCCGCTGATCTATGCCGGCGTCTCGCGCGGCAAGGCCCAGGCCAAGGCCCTGGCCGAGCTGGAAAAAGTGGGACTCAAGGAGCTGGCCAGGCGCACGCCCAGCCAGCTCTCCGGCGGCCAGCAGCAGCGCGTGGCGATCGCGCGCGCGCTGGTGGCCGATCCGCCGCTGCTGCTGGCCGACGAACCGACCGGCAATCTGGATACCCAGACCAGCGTCGACATCATGCGCTCGCTGCAGCGCCTGAATGAGGAAACCGGCATCACCATCCTGCTGGTGACGCACGAGCCGGACGTGGCGGCCTATGCGCGCCGTCTGGTGCGCGTTTCCGACGGCCGCGTGCTGTACGACGGCCCGGCCGCGCCCGGCCTGGAACAGCTGGCCGCCAGCCATGCCCAGCAAATGCTGGCCGCTTCCTGAAAGCACAAGCAAGATGATTCTTTTTCAAGTAGTGATCGAAGCCTTCCGCTCGATGCGGGCCAACCGCCTGCGCACCATCCTCACCATGCTCGGCATCGTCATCGGCATCACCTCGGTGGCCCTGCTGCTGGCCGTGGGCGACAGCATGCAGCGCTTCATCGGCAAGGAGCTGGAACAGCTGGGCACCAACCTGGTCTTCATCGCGCCTGGTGGCGACCGCGCCCAGGCCCAGCGCATGCGCACCGGCGCCATGCCCTCGCTGACCATGCAGGATGCCGAAGCGCTCAACACCCTGAGCTCGCTGTCCGGCGCCGCGCCCGTGCTGCAAGGCAGCTTCAAGCTCACGGCCGGCAACGAAAGCACGGCCAAGACCGTATTCGGCGTGACCCCGGCCATGTTCAGCATGCGCAACTGGCGCATCGACCAGGGCAGCGCCTTGAGCGACGCCGACGTGCGCTCCGGCGCGCGCATGGCCGTCATCGGCCGCAAGCTGGCCGACCAGTTTTTCTACAAGCAAGACCCGCTGGGCCAGTTCATCCGCATCGAGAACGTGGCCTTCCAGGTGGTCGGCGTGCTGTATGGCGAAGGGCGGCAGGTTGACGGTGGCGATCTCAGCGAATACGTGCTGGTGCCGATCACCGCCGCCAGTACCCACCTGGTGCGCTCGCAATTTCCCAATAATGTGCATTACATCATGGCGCAGGGGAAGTCGGGCGGCAATCTGGGCGACGGCATTGAAGACATCAGCGAAATCCTGCGCGACCGCCACCGCATCCGCGCCGAAGACCCGGACGACTTCCGCATCGAAAACCTGGCCTCGTTTGCCGAAACGGCGCGCACCATCAGCGCTGCCCTTGCCACCATGCTGGGGCTGATCGGCGCCATCTCGCTGCTGGTGGGCGGCATCGGCATCATGAACATCATGCTGGTATCGGTGACGGAGCGCACGCGCGAGATCGGCATCCGCATGGCGATCGGCGCCCGGCCGCGCGACCTGCTGCTGCAGTTCCTCACTGAAGCCGTGGTGATCTGCCTGGTCGGCGGCCTGGTCGGCGTCGGCCTGGCGGCGGGGGCCGCCGCCGCCATCACCGCCACCGGCAAATTCGAAGTCATCATCAACCTGCAGGCCGCGCTGGTGGCCTGCGGCTTCGCCAGCCTGGTCGGCATCTTCTTCGGCTACTACCCGGCCCGCCGCGCCTCCCGCCTGCAACCCGTCGACTGCCTGCGCTTCGAATAGCCCACCGTCCAGCCCGTGTCCACCGTGGGGTCAGACCCCAATCGGACGGGACGGCCATCCGGCGGGGTCAGCAGTAGCTACTTTTTGCCGCGCTTCGGGGCCTTGGGTTTGCCGGCGATGATTTCGCGGCAGTCGCCTTTGAGCGTGGCATTGTCGTAGTCGGTCCAGCCGTAGCTGTCGACCACACGCTTGTGCGGTTTGAACTGGCTGCTGAGGAAGCTCCATTCGAGCTTGTCGCCGGGGTAGCGGATGTCGGCCAGGTCGAGCAGGGTGTGGAACATGTTCTCGGTGGCGAGCGGCGCTTTGCGGTGGCGCTGCAACTGCTGCACCTTGTCGGGGTAGCGGTCCTGGTATTGGTGCGAGTACCAGACGAAGGCAGGGACGTGGAATTCGTACTGGGTGTTGTGGCCGTGGAAGGCCAGGCGGCAGCTGTTGTCGTACAGGGTCTGGCCATGGTCGGCCACGTAGAGCAGCGCGGCCATCGGCGCCGCAACTTTCAGCTGGCCGATGGTCTGTGCCAGGAACCAGTCGGTGTAGAGGATGGAGTTGTCGTAGCTGTTATTCAGCTGCGGCTTGATCTTCAGGTCGGTGTAGACCGGCTTGTCCACGCCGTACAGCGAGGGCTGCCATTTGTCGAAGGCTTGCGGGTGGCGCTGGCTGTAGTTCCAGTGGCTGCCCAGGGTGTGCAGCACGATCAGCTTTTTCGGCGCCGGATCGGCCAGGGCGATTTTCAGCGGGTCGAACAGGATCTGGTCGAAGTTCGAATTGTTGGTGAAGCCGCCCAGGTTCATGAACTGCACCACATTGGCTTCCTTGGCGAAGACCGAGACCGGGGTGTCGAATTTGCCGAAGGAGATCTGGTTCGACAGCCACCAGGTCTTGAAGCCCGCTTCCTTATAGGCGGTGATGAAGGATTTTTCGGTGAAGCCATCCTTCAGGCTCTGCACCGCCGGCTTGCGCGAAATGATGACCGGCACCGACAGGCGCGTGGCCGACACCGGCGTGATCACATCGCTCAGCGGCACCAGATTGGCTTCCTTGCCGAGCAGGGGATTGGTGTCGCGCTGATAGCCATTCAGGCTCCAGCGGTCGTAGCGCGAGGATTCGCCCAGCACCACGACCACCACCTCGGCCACGCTGTCGCGCTCGCGCTGCTGCGCGCCGAAACTGAAGCGGCGGCTGCGCTCGTCCAGGTCGGCCAGGTAGCGCCGCTCCTTATAGAAGTCCCAGCCGCGCGCCACCAGGCCGAAGGGCCAGGAATTGATGAAGGCATCGAAATCGACTGGCACCTTGGCCCAGTGGGGCAGGGCGGGCAACTGCCAGCCGGTGTAGTCCAGGCCGGCGCTGGCGGCCGACGCCGGCTCTTCCTCGTCCTCCTCTTCCTCGCTGTCGGAGCCGCTGGCCTGGGCGGCGGACGCAGCCGCCACGCTGGCCGAGGCAGGCTTGGCCGGCGCCACGCCGAATTCCCAGCCATAGGCCGCCACCGCCGCCAGCACGACCAGCGCGCCCAGGGCCAGCCAGCGTGAAGAGTCGTTCCAGTCCAGGTCGCGCGTCTTGCGCGCGGCGCGGAAGCTCAATACCCACCACGCCGCCACCGCGACCATCACGGCCAGCATCAGCCACACTTTCTGGCCGAGGAATTCGAGCGACTCCTTCGGGCTGGTTTCGGCGATGATGCCCAGGTGGTGGGTCGAAATGCCCTGGCCGTAAAAGACGATCAGGTAAATCTCGGTCGGCAGCGCGAGGAAGGCCGGCAGCAGCAGCCAGTGGAAATAGGCCGGACGGCGGAACAGCGCCCACGCCGCCGCCCAAGCCGTGAACTCGATGCCGATGATCTGCCACGGCCCCTCCACCGGCTTGCCTAGCAGCAGAGGCACGAAGGGCACGGCCGACAGGGCCAGATAAGTCAGCAGAACGAGGGCATTGGCCGGGCGCAGCAAGGCTTGCATACAGACAAGAAGAGGAAAAATGCTAGCTATTATCCGCGCAATCGAAGGCCTTGAGACAAGGAATTATTTTAGCAAGGCGTAGATGTCGCGCGCACTATGGGCGATCCTCAGCACGCGCAAGGCACCGCTTTCTACGCGGTAGAGAATCAAGTAGCGCTTATAGGGGCAGATGCGTAGCCCTGGCAATAAATCGCTGCGCGTCCGGAACGCCAGCGGCATGCTGGTAAGCATCCGGCATTGCTGGCCCAGTTCGGCAACGAAGCTGGCCGCGCGCTGCGGGTTGTGATGAGCAATATATTCGGCTATCTCGTCCAGATCGCGCGCGGCGCGCTGGGAGATAAGTAGGCGCATCAGCTACTTGTGCCGGACGGCTGGGGCTTGCCGTATTTCGCCTCCAGGGAGGCAAACACGGCATCACCGTCCAGAGCCTCTCCCTCCAAACCTTCCTGGATGAAGTCGTGCAATTGCCGATCTTGCTCCGCAAGCAATTGCAGGCCCGCTGCCACCAGGGCATTAGCATCGCTATAGCGGCCGCTGGCAAGTTGCTCTTGAAGCAATTGTTCATCAGCTTCGCTCAGGGTGATGGTGGTTGGCATGGCAGTGTTTGGGGACGGCAGACTTGCATCCAGTATAAACCCGTGCAGGGGCGGGGGAGTGCCACATTATTCAGCAACAGAAGTTGACTGGGGGGCTTGCCAGGTATATACTCGCGAGTTCTCAATTTATTCTGCGCATCGTATACGCGTTTGACAGCTGCTCCCCGAGAGTGGCTTTTTGCGCCCCATGTGCAGCAGGAATCGGGACACGGTTTTAGTCCCCGGACAATTGTCCGGGTTATTAACGTAGTAACTTTGTTGGATTAAGAACGATGCCAACCATCAATCAATTGATTCGCAAACCACGTACCGCATTGGTCGTGAAGAGCAAATCGCCGGCACTTGAAAACTGCCCGCAAAAGCGTGGCGTGTGCACCCGCGTGTACACCACCACTCCTAAGAAGCCTAACTCGGCACTGCGTAAAGTTGCCAAAGTGCGTCTGACCAACGGTTTCGAAGTGATTTCGTACATCGGCGGTGAAGGCCACAACCTGCAGGAACACAGCGTTGTTCTGCTGCGCGGCGGTCGTGTAAAAGACTTGCCAGGTGTGCGTTACCACATGGTTCGCGGCGCGCTGGATACCCAGGGTGTTAAAGACCGTAAGCAAGCTCGCTCGAAGTACGGTGCGAAGCGCGCTAAGCAAGCCAAGAAGTAATTTTCTTGCATTTTAATGAGTTGAGGCGGTCGCGAGACCGAGTAAGTGGAAGGCTTTGATGGCCTCCGCGAGTGCCAAACCAGAGGCGCTCAACTGAAGACAGGAAGGAAATACAATGCCACGTCGTCGTGAAGTACCCAAGCGCGAGATTCTGCCGGATCCAAAATTCGGCAACACCGAAGTCGCCAAATTCGTGAACGTTCTGATGCTGTCCGGTAAAAAATCGGTCGCAGAAAACATCATCTACGGTGCGTTCGACCATATCCAGCAAAAATCGGGCAAGGACCCGCTGGAAGTGTTCGCCGCCGCAATCAACAACGCCAAGCCGCTGGTGGAAGTGAAATCCCGCCGCGTCGGTGGCGCCAACTACCAGGTGCCTGTGGAAGTGCGTCCAGTACGCCGTCTGGCCCTGTCCATGCGCTGGCTGCGTGAAGCTGCCAACAAGCGCAGCGAAAAATCCATGCCACAACGCCTGGGCGGTGAGCTGATGGAAGCTGCGGAAGGCCGCGGCGGCGCAATGAAGCGTCGTGACGAGGTGCACCGCATGGCTGAAGCGAACAAGGCGTTCTCGCACTTCCGCTTCTAAAAACTTCGGCCGGCAGCGCCGGCCGCTTATCTGTTGTTCAAGCCGGGCACATTTTTTGATCGAAAAATGCTGCTCGGTTTTGTCCATTAAAAGATTTAGGATTAACTATGGCCCGCAAGACCCCCATTGAGCGCTACCGCAATATCGGTATCTCCGCTCACATCGACGCCGGTAAGACGACCACTACCGAGCGCGTGCTGTTCTACACCGGCGTGAACCACAAGATTGGTGAAGTGCACGACGGCGCAGCCACCATGGACTGGATGGAGCAGGAACAAGAGCGCGGCATCACCATTACCTCCGCGGCGACCACCTGCTTCTGGAAAGGCATGGCCAACAACTTCCCAGAACACCACATCAACATCATCGACACCCCGGGCCACGTTGACTTCACCATTGAAGTTGAACGCTCGATGCGCGTGCTGGACGGTGCTTGCATGGTTTACTGCGCAGTGGGCGGCGTGCAGCCTCAGTCGGAAACCGTGTGGCGTCAGGCTAACAAGTACAAAGTGCCACGTCTGGCCTTCGTGAACAAGATGGACCGTACCGGTGCCAACTTCTTCAAAGTGTACGAGCAGATGCGCAACCGCCTGAAGGCCAACCCGATCCTGATCCAGATCCCGATCGGCGCGGAAGAAAACTTCAAGGGCGTGATCGACCTGGTCAAGATGAAAGCCATCATCTGGGACGACGCGTCCCAGGGCATGAAATTCGACTACCGCGACATCCCGGCTGAACTGGCCGAGTCCGCCGCCGAGTGGCGCGAGAAGATGGTTGAAGCGGCTGCCGAAGCTTCCGAAGACCTGATGAACAAGTACCTGGAAGAGGGCGACCTGTCCGAAGCCGAAATCAAGAAAGCACTGCGCGAGCGTACCATCGCTTCCGAAATCGTGCCGATGATGTGCGGTACCGCGTTCAAGAACAAGGGCGTGCAAGCGATGCTGGACGCTGTGATCGAGTTCCTGCCATCCCCAGTGGACATCCCACCGGTCAACGGCACCGACGACGACGAGCAGCCAGCTTCGCGTAAAGCCGCCGACGACGAGAAATTCTCGGCGCTGGCCTTCAAGATCATGACCGACCCGTTCGTCGGCCAGCTGGCCTTCTTCCGCGTGTACTCGGGCGCCATCAACTCCGGCGACACCGTGCTGAACTCGGTGAAAAACCGTAAAGAGCGTCTGGGCCGTATTCTGCAGATGCACGCCAACCAGCGCGAAGAGATCAAAGAAGTGCGCGCCGGCGACATCGCCGCAGCCGTGGGCCTGAAAGACGTGACCACCGGTGAGACCCTGTGCGATCCAGCATCGCCGATCATCCTGGAACGCATGGAGTTCCCAGAGCCGGTGATCCAGCAGGCTGTTGAGCCGAAAACCAAGTCCGACCAGGAAAAAATGGGCCTGGCCCTGAACCGTCTGGCTCAGGAAGACCCATCGTTCCGCGTCAAGACCGACGAAGAATCCGGCCAGACCATCATCGGTGGTATGGGCGAGCTGCACCTGGAAATTATCGTTGACCGTATGAAGCGCGAATTCGGCGTGGAAGCGACCGTCGGCAAACCACAGGTGGCTTACCGCGAAACCATTCGCAAGACCTGCGAAGAGATCGAAGGCAAGTTCGTCAAGCAATCGGGCGGCCGTGGTCAGTACGGTCACGTGGTGCTGAAGATCGAACCGCAAGAACCGGGCAAAGGCTTCGAGTTCGTCGACGCGATCAAGGGCGGTACCGTTCCCCGCGAATACATCCCTGCAGTTGAGAAGGGTGTGCGCGAAACCCTGAACACCGGTGTTCTGGCCGGCTACCCAGTGGTGGACGTGAAAGTGACCCTGTTCTTCGGTTCGTACCACGATGTGGACTCGAACGAAAACGCGTTCCGCATGGCCGCTTCGATGGCCTTCAAAGACGGCTGCCGCAAGGCCCAGCCAGTGATTCTGGAGCCGATGATGGCTGTGGAAGTGGAAACGCCGGAAGACTACGCCGGTACCGTGATGGGCGACCTGTCGTCCCGCCGTGGTATGGTGCAGGGCATGGACGAAATCCCAGGCGGCGGCGGCAAGATCATCAAAGCCGAAGTACCGCTGTCGGAAATGTTCGGTTACTCGACCTCGCTGCGTTCCGCAACCCAGGGTCGTGCAACCTACACGATGGAATTCAAGCACTACTCCGAAGCGCCTAAGCACGTGATCGACGCGATCGTCACCGCCAAAGCGAAGTAATCTTGTTTATTGACCGGCCAGGGGAGATCCTCCTGGCCGCTCAGACCTTAAATCATAGTTCTAAGGAAGAATTAAAATGGCAAAAGAAAAGTTCGAGCGGACTAAACCGCACGTGAACGTAGGCACCATCGGTCACGTTGACCACGGCAAAACCACCCTGACCGCGGCTATCGCAACCGTTCTGTCGAAGAAATTCGGCGGCGAAGCTAAAGCCTACGACCAGATCGACGCTGCTCCAGAAGAAAAAGCACGCGGCATCACCATCAACACCGCGCACGTCGAGTACGAAACCTCCGGCCGTCACTACGCCCACGTTGACTGCCCAGGCCACGCCGACTACATCAAAAACATGATTACCGGTGCAGCGCAGATGGACGGCGCGATCCTGGTGTGCTCCGCTGCTGACGGCCCAATGCCACAGACCCGCGAACACATCCTGCTGGCCCGTCAGGTTGGCGTGCCTTACATCATCGTGTTCCTGAACAAATGCGACCTGGTGGATGACGCCGAGCTGCTGGAACTGGTGGAAATGGAAGTGCGCGAGCTGCTCTCCAAATACGAATTCCCAGGCGACGACCTGCCGATCGTTAAAGGTTCGGCCCGTATGGCGCTGGACGGCGACACCGGCCCGCTGGGCGAACAGGCCATCATGCAACTGGCTGATGCCCTGGACTCCTACATCCCAACGCCAGAGCGCGCTGTGGACGGCGCCTTCCTGATGCCAGTGGAAGACGTGTTCTCGATCTCCGGCCGCGGTACCGTGGTGACCGGTCGTGTTGAGCGCGGCATCATCAAGGTCGGCGAAGAGATCGAAATCGTTGGTATCACCGACACCGTGAAAACCACCTGCACCGGCGTGGAAATGTTCCGCAAGCTGCTGGATCAAGGTCAGGCGGGCGACAACGTTGGTCTGCTGCTGCGCGGCACCAAGCGTGAAGACGTGCAACGTGGTCAAGTTCTGGCAAAACCAGGCTCGATCAAGCCGCACAACCACTTCACCGGCGAGATCTATGTGCTGTCGAAAGACGAAGGTGGCCGTCACACCCCGTTCTTCAACAACTACCGTCCACAGTTCTACTTCCGTACCACCGACGTAACCGGTTCGATCGAGCTGCCAGCCGATAAAGAAATGGTTATGCCAGGCGACAACGTGTCGATCACCGTCAAGCTGATCAACCCGATCGCTATGGAAGAAGGTCTGCGCTTCGCTATCCGCGAAGGCGGCCGTACCGTTGGCGCCGGCGTGGTTGCCAAGATCATCGGCTAATTAGTTTCTTAGCGCGATAAAAGCGGGCCGGCCTGTGCTATCATGTCGGCCCGCTGGCAGTTCTTACATACATTGCCGGAACTTCAAAGTTTCCGGTTCGTTCTTTAAGGAATTAGCATGTCCACCCCAAATCAAAAAATCCGCATCCGCCTGAAGGCTTTCGACTACAAGCTGATCGACCAGTCCGCCCTGGAAATCGTTGACACCGCCAAGCGCACCGGCGCCGTGGTTAAAGGCCCAGTGCCTCTGCCAACCCGCATCCAGCGTTACGACGTGCTGCGTTCCCCGCACGTGAACAAGACTTCGCGCGACCAGTTCGAAATCCGCACCCACCAGCGCCTGATGGACATCGTGGATCCAACCGACAAGACCGTTGACGCCCTGATGAAGCTGGACCTGCCAGCCGGCGTAGACGTCGAAATCAAACTGCAGTAATCGCATTCCGGCTGGACGGCCACGCCGTCCGCCCCGAGAACGGCCCGCCTTGCGCGGGCCGTTTTTTTTGCCCGCCACCCTGGCCAAACCGGCCTATCTCCTCCCAAATCCCGGAAAACCAAGGCAATTTCATAAAAATGCAACAACTTGCATTTTCTAAGTTGCGAAAAACATCAAATTAATTGCCTGTCAATAATGATCCATGAGAGATTTAGAATGCTCATTCAGGAGTAGGGGGGTTATTCAACAGAGAATAACTTTGATTACAGACATAAAAATAAAGTTTTTCATGGAGTTATCTTGAAACAGAATCCAGTGCTGAAACGAAGTGTGATTGCGGTGGCCATGGCCTTGGCGTATGCGCCGGCTGCCATGGCCCAACAGGCTGCCGCCCATGATACGCAGACCGTGTACGTGACCGGCTCCAACCTGAAACGTACCGACAAGGAAGGTCCGTTGCCGGTGCAGGTGGTGACGAGCAAGGACATCAAGGATGCCGGTGTCAGCAGCGTTGCCGACCTGCTGCGCAAACTGCCCTCCATCAGTGGCGACGGTAATTTCGACACGAATGGCGGCGCTTTTGCCAGCGGCGTCAGCACCGTCTCGCTGCGCGGCCTGAGCTCGGCCTCGACCCTGATCCTGCTGAACGGCCGCCGCATGACGCCAGCGGCCTATGCTGATCCGAATAATGGCAATTCCACGCTGTACGACGTGAACAGCATCCCGCTGTCGGCCCTGGATCGCGTGGAAATCCTGAAGGATGGTGCTTCGGCCGTGTACGGTTCTGACGCCGTCGGCGGCGTAATCAACTTCATCACAAAGAACAATTACCAGGGCGTCCAGCTAGCGGCCCGCCACAGCGCCAACGACGACGGCAACTTCAAGAAAAGCGGCGCCAATGCCTTCTATGGCATCGGCGACGTGGATAGCAATGGCTACAATGTCTTCTTTACGGTCGATGTGAGCAAGCGCCAGCGCGTCAAGCGCGCCGACGCCACCGATATCGAGGTCGAGCAGCACAAGATCCTGGACAAGCGCTTTGCCACGCCTTACGGCAGCAATGTGTCGTCGCACCCGATCTTCTTCCGTGAAAGCTCCCCGGGCTCGGAAAACTTTGCGGTGTCGCGCGGCAATGCCGCCCAGCGCCTGGTGATCCGCACCGACTGCGACCCGTCGCAGCAACTGGTCGGCAGCCAGGCTATGGGCTTTTCCGCCGCCAGCGTGTATATCGGCCGGACTTTCTGCAATTACGACACGCCGCAATATCTGGAGGCGCAAAGCGAGGGCAAGGATGCCAGCCTGATGAGCCGCGGCGTGCTGAAATTGAGCGAAAACACGCGCGCCTTTGCCGAGGTGGCCTATGCCCGCTCCGAACGCAACTACACGGGCGCCCCGACCACGATCGGTACCAACCCCGTCACCAATTTCACGTCGAGCTCCGTCGGCAATCCCTTCCAGGCCATCCTGGAAATCGGCCATCCCGACAATCCCTTCCCCAACGCCCGTTCGTCGGTGGCCTATCGCTTTGAAAACCTGCGCGGCGGCAGCCAGATTGTCAACGATAATATCCGTCTGCTGACTGGCCTGGAAGGCAACTGGTCGAACTGGAGCTGGGAGACCGGCCTGCTGTGGAACCAGTCGAAGAAGAAGGATACCGGCTATGGCTATCTGTACCTGCCCACCCTGCGCAAGCTGAACGCGGGCACCTCGCTGGCCCAGCTGAGCGCCGACCCGACCCTGGGCCACGATGTGGTGACCAACAACAGCGCCTCCATCCTGCAGCTGGATGCGCGCGCCAGCACCGAGTTCGGCGCGCTGCCTGGCGGCGCCATGGGCCTGGCCTTGGGCGTCGAGCTGCGCCGCGAGAAAATCAGTCTGCGTCCGGACGATGTGCTGGCGCGCGGCGATATCCTGGGCCTGGTGAATACGGTCATCCAAAGCGAGCGCGACGTGAAATCGGCCTTTGCCGAGTTGCGCGCGCCGTTGCTGAAGAACCTGGAATTGGATTTTGCCGGCCGCTTCGACAAATACCCCGGCATCAAGACCAACTTCGTGCCGAAGGTCGGCGGCAAATGGACCGTGTTCGACGGCCTGGCCTTCCGCGGCAGCTACGCCAAGGGCTTCCGTGCGCCGGCGCTGGTCCAGACCGCGTCGGGCGGCGCGCAATACTTCCTGCGCGACATTTTCGATCCGAAACGCTGCGAACCCGATAACACGACGCCGAAGCCCGGCGCTACCGAAGCCGATTGCGGCAAGACCATTGCCGGGGTGGGCGACCGTAACCCGGACCTGGTGCCGGAAAAATCGCGCAGCTATAACCTGGGCGTGGTCTGGGCCGTTGGCCGCGACGTGGAAGTGACCTTGGACTGGTTCCGCATCCGCAAGGAAGGCGAAGTGGCGCTGGGCACGCCCAACGACGCCCTCAAAAACGAGGACCGCGATCCAAGCAAGGTGCAGCGCAATACGAATCCGGCGAACTGGGTCAAGGATGAGAATGGCAACCCGATCCCGAATACGGGGCCGCTGCTGATGGTGAAAACGCCATGGACCAACCAGGGCGCGACCGAGATCAGCGGCCTCGATCTGGAACTGCGCCACCGGCTGAAGATGGGAAGCTGGGGTTCGCTGGACAGCAAATTGAACACGACTTACACGCATACCTACAAGGTGGCGATGAAGCCGGGGGACATTGAACACAATTCGGCCGGTACCGACCCGGGCCTGAATGACTGGGCGCTGAGCCAGAATACCCGCGTGCCGCGCTGGAAGACGACGCTGTCGACCAACTGGTCGCTGGGCGACCATAATGTGAACCTGGCGATCAACTATATCGGCCCGGTCTCGCTGAAGCGTGTCTACTACGGCGCACGGACCTATGAGGAACCGTTCTGCGGCTACGGTACGCCGAAGCCAACCGATGCCGATCCGGACCGCGACGCCACCGTGCCGCGCTACGAGGAGTTCTATCCGAAGTGCGCGGTCAAGAGCTGGACAACGGTGGCCCTGGGTTACACCTACACGGGCTTCAAGAACCTGTCGCTCAACTTCAATATCCAGAACCTGTTCGACAAGAAGGCGCCGTATGTGCCGTACTCCGGCATCAGCAGCACCTTCCAGCCGGCGGCTGGCTATGACGAGGGCCTGCACAACAACTATGGCCGCTACTTCAATGTGAGCGCGAACTACACCTTCTAAACCTGCTGCCCTACCGGGCCAGCACGAATCCGGCACCGCGGTGCCGGATTTTTTTTGCGCCGGCTTCCTTCGCCTCGATGCCGCCCGCTTCGCTATACTGGCGCGATGAGCAAAACCATCCTGATTGTGGAAGACGAGGCGGCCATCGCCGACGGCATCGCCTACGCCTTGCGGCGCGACGGCTTTGCGCCGCGCCATGTGACCCTGGGCGAGCAGGCCCTGGCCCTGCTGCATGCGGAGCAGGGCAGTGAAGGCGCGCCGCTGCTGGTGCTGCTTGATGTGGGCCTGCCCGACATCAGCGGCTTCGATGTCTGCCGCCGCCTGCGCCAGTTCTCCGATGTGCCGGTGATCTTCCTGACCGCGCGCAGCGAGGAGATCGACCGCGTGGTGGGCCTGGAAATCGGCGCCGACGATTATGTCGCCAAGCCTTTCTCGCCGCGCGAGCTGGTGGCGCGCGTGCGCGTGGTGCTGCGCCGCCTGGGGCCGCCGGAATTGCGCGCCGCGCCGCCGCCCGCGGCCCTGGCCATGGCACCTGCCATCCAGCAGACGTCTGCGCCGCCGGCGCCTGCCGCTTCCTGCGCCTTTGAGCTGCGCGCCGCCGAAGCGCGCATCCTGTTCGGCGGCCAGGCCCTCGACCTGACCCGCTACGAATACCTGCTGCTGAAAACCCTGCTTGAACACCCCGGTCATGTGCTCTCGCGCGCCCAGCTGATGGACCGCGTCTGGACCGATGCGCCCGATACCCTGGAGCGCACCGTGGACGCCCATGTGAAATCGCTGCGCGCCAAACTGCGCGAGATCGCACCCGAGGCCGACCCGATCCAGACCCATCGCGGCATGGGTTACAGCCTGGCGCGCGCATGAAGATCGGCCTGCGCATCCTGCTCGGCTATTTCCTGATCGTCGGCCTGGCCGCCTGGTTCCTGCTGAACGTCTTCGTGCAGCAGGTCAAGCCGGGCGTGCGCGGCGCGCTGGAAGACACCCTGGTCGATACGGCCCAGGTGCTGGCCGCCGCTGTCGCCGCCGATATGCAGGCCGGGCGGCTGCAGGATTCGCCCTTGCTGGAGAGCTTGCGCGGCAGCCTCGCCAAGGGGCTGGACATGAAGATCAGCGGCGTGCCCAAGGACCGGCTGCATTACCGTATCTATCTCACCGACGCCGCCGGCATCGTGCGCTTCGACAGCAGCGGCCGCGACGTGGGCCAGGATTACTCGCGCTGGAACGACGTCTACCTGACCCTGCGCGGCCGCTACGGCGCGCGCAGCACGCGCGAATACGCCGAGGACGACGCCAGCACCGTGATGTATGTGGCGGCCCCGGTGCGCGCCGAGGGCCGCATCATCGGCGTGCTGACAGTGGCCAAGCCGATCGCCAGCGTGCAGGCCTTTATCGAGCGCAGCCAGCGCCGCACCCTGAGCCAGGGCGCGCTGCTGCTGGGCGTCTCGCTGCTGATCGGCATTGCCGTCACCTTCTGGCTGGCGCGCGCCCTGCACCGGTTGATGGACTATGTGGCCGCCGTGCAGGCCGGCCGCAAGGCCGTGCTGCCGGCCCTGGGCAAGACCGAGATCGGCACCCTGGGCGCCGCCCTGGAAGCCATGCGCGTCAAGCTGGAGGGCAAGGAGTATGTGGAAACCCTGATGCACACCCTGGCCCATGAACTGAAAAGCCCGATCGCCGCGATCCAGGCGGCGGCCGAACTGATGCAGGAAGACATGCCGGAGCAGGAGCGCCGCCACTTTCTCGCCAATATCCAGAGCCAGAATGCGCGCCAGCGGCAGCTGATCGACCGCCTGCTGGCCCTGGTGCGCCTGGAGAAGCAGCAGCGCCTGGAAGCGCCGGAAACGGTCGATCTGGCGCAGCTGCTGCGCCAGGCCGCCAGCGATTGCAGCGCCAGCCTGGCGGCGCGCGGTCTGGGCCTGCAAATCCAGCCGGCGGAGGCGGACGGTGCGCCCGATGCCGCGCTGCGCGTGCAGGGCGATGCGCTGCTGCTGCGCCAGGCGCTCGGCAATCTGCTCGACAATGCCATCGGCTTTGCACCGGCCGGCAGCCGCATCACGCTGGCGGCGCGGCGCCAGGGCGACCAGGCCGAGATCGCCGTCACCGATGGCGGCCCCGGCATCCCGGCCTATGCCGCCGAACGCCTGTTCGAGCGCTTCTATTCGCTGCCGCGGCCGGACGGCGCCAAGAGCACGGGCCTGGGTCTGCCTTTCGTGCGCGAGGTGGCTTCGCTGCACGGCGGCAGCGTCGACGTCGGCAATGCGGCCCAGGGCGGTTGCCGCGCCGTGCTGCGCCTGCCCCTGCCGCTGCGCATGTAGCGCACCGCCGCTTCACACGGAACGCATCGTCAACGCACACAGCTTTTCTACACTGGCGCCACCCTTTACTACTGGAAGCGCCATGCAAAAGAAACTGCTGTTCAAAATCCTGATCATCATCGGCCTGATGCTGATGATCGGCCTGCCGCTGATGATGATCCAGGCCACCATCAACGAGCGCAGCGCCTACCGCGAGCAGGCGGTGCGCAGCATCGCCGCCGATTCCGTCGGTGAGCAGACCGTGTACGGGCCGGTGCTGGTCCTGCCCTATACCGACGAATACGAGCAGATGGAGGAGGGCGGCGAGGACAAGCCGCGCCAGCTCAAGAAATACCGCGTGCAGCGGCGCCACCTGGTCTTCCCCAACCAGCTGAATGTGGCGGGCGTGATCGGCACCGAACGCCGTTATCGCGGCATCCACCAGGTGCTGGTGTATAACGGCGAGCACAAGTTCAGCGGCGACTTCGTGCTGCCGTCCCTGAGCGAACTGCCGCGCGCCCAGGCCCAGTCCAGCGTGACGCCGGGCAAGCCCTTCCTGGCGCTGGGCGTGTCCGATGTGCGCGGCGTGCGCGACATCCCGAAAATCCTGTGGGGCCAGCGCCTGCTCGAATTCGAGCAGGGCTCGGGCCTGACCGGGCAGCGCCAAGGCTTGCACGTGCCGCTCGAGATGGCCGACGTGGCGGCCGGCAGCGTCAAGTTCAGCTTCAATCTGGGCCTGGCCGGCATCGAGAGCCAGCAGTTCGTGCCGCTGGCCAAGAACAACCGCTTCACGCTGACTTCGCCGTGGCCCCATCCGCAATTCGGCGGCCGCTTCCTGCCGGCCCAGCGCAGCATCGGCGAGCGCGGCTTCGAAGCCACCTGGCGCATTTCCGCCCTGTCCAGCGACGCCCAGCAGCAGTTGCGCCAGGCCGAGCTGCGGGCCCAGGATGGGAGCAGCACCACCCCCGCCGGCGCCCTGGTCGCGGCCGGTGCCCTGGATGCGTTCTCGATCGACTTCATCGAACCCGTCAATATCTATTCGATGGCCGGGCGCGCCACCAAGTACGGCCTGCTGTTCGTGGTGCTGACCTTTGCCGCCTTCTTCCTGTTTGAAGTGCTCAAGCGCCTGCCGATTCACCCGGTGCAGTACGGCCTGGTGGGCCTGGCCCTGGCCATGTTCTTCCTGCTGCTGGTCAGCCTGTCCGAGCACATGCCCTTCCTCGCGGCCTATCTGCTGGCCAGCGTGGCTTGTATCGTGCTGATCGGCTTCTACCTGGGCCATGCGCTCGGCGACCGCCGGCGCGGCTGGGGCTTTGGCGCGGCCTTGAGCCTCCTGTACGGCATCCTGTACGGCTTGCTGAATTCGGAAAGCAATGCCCTGCTGATGGGCGCCATCCTGCTGTTCGCCGTGCTGGCGGCGGTGATGGTGGCGACGCGCAAGGTGGACTGGTACGGTTTGGCGGCGGAACCGGCGGCGCAATAAGCGGCGCTGGCAAGGAGCAGCACGGCCCGCCGCGGCGGGCCGTGCTTTTTTACTGAATATGCGCTGCGGCTTAGCGGGCGGCGGCGAGACCGGCCAGGGTCTGGTCGGCCGTGGTCATGAAGGCCACCACATCGGTCGTGCTGCCAACCTGGCCGAGCATGGCGCGCGCCTTGGCGGCAGCCTTGGCGCCGCTATACGCGGCCAGCTCGGCGCTGGTGTCGATGGATGCCGTGAAGTAGACCGCCATCGCCGTCTTGCGCTGCACGGCTTCGAAGTCGGCCTCGCTGGAATCGGTGGCCAGCAGGTTGAGCACCCCCAGCGCCACATAGCCGCGGCTCGCGCCTTTGGTCTTCAGCTGATCCAGCCAGGTCGCCAGCTCGGCCGGCGTCGGCGCCCGGTTGGCGAGGTTGTTGAAGACGGCGCGCACGAAGCTGGCCTGGTCGCCCGGATACAGGGCGCGCGCTTCGGCGCTGTTGCCCAGATCGTCGACCAGCTTGCGGATTGGCTGGTTGCCGGCCAGGTATTGCTGCTCCAGCTCGCTCGTATACTCGTCGACATTGCTGGCCTGCAGCTCGCTCATGGCGTTCGCCAGGCTGGCCGCTTCGGCCGGCCGGCCAAAGAGGGCCAGATGCAGCTGCTGCGCCAGCGCGCGGTAGGCGCCGCAATTGACGCCGACGGCGTTGAAGGCGGCCGTGACGTCGGCCACCACATAGCCGCGGTTGCGGGCCGCGTTCTCGACGCCGCAAGCGCCGTCGTTATAGCGGCTGAACTTGGTCCAGTACAGCCGGTTGGCGTCGGCCATGACCTCGAAGGCCTTGCGCGTGTTCCAGCCGGCCCGGGTGGCGAGCTGGTGGAAGGCCTTGTTGTAGATGCCGCTCAGCCGGTGCACATCGGTGAGCTCGCGGTGGTAGACCGTGTGCTCGACCGATTTGCCGTCGGCGCTGGGGCGGCGCATATCGCGCATCGCCGTGCCGCTCTTGACGACCTCGGCGCCCACCAGGAAGTCATTGCTGCCGCGCGCATGGTATTCGGCCGCCTCGCCGGCCATATCGGAAAACGCCTCGTTCATGCCGCCCGGCATGCCGAAGTAGGCCAGGGCGGAACTGCGTTCGGTATAGCCGTGGCTGAATTCATGCGCCACCAGGTCGAGCGAGACCATCGGATAGTAGAGGCTCTCGCCATCGCCGAAGTTGGCGGCGCCACGGCCCCAGGAGGCATTGTCGAGGGCGTTGCTGGGATGGCCGCGCCCGATCAGGGGCAGGGGCACGGGCGGCATGTTCAGATATGCCATATACATGCGCAAGGTGGCCCCGGCGTGGGCGTGGATATCGTTCAGCGGCGCATAGCCGCCGTTGACGGTCTTGAAGGTATTGCGCGGGCAGCCGAACTGGTAGGGCGTCTTCTTCGCGCTACCGGTCGCCTCGCCGTCCAGATTCACGGTGACGATGCCATTGCTGTCCATGCTGCAGTTGTCCGACACGTCCAGCGCCGGGCGCTGCACGCCATATTCGTACTGGCCGGTGCGGGCATTGCCGCCGGGGCCACTGGCGGCGGCCGTCATATGGCCATCCCACTGCTGCAGCACGCGGCCCAGGTTGGCGTCCATCAGCAGGTGCGGATAGCGCAGCTGCTTGCCATCCTGCACATAGAAGGAGACCAGGTAGACCAGGCGCGCCACTTTGTCGCGGCCGGCATACACATACAGGGTGGCGCTGTCGTCGGTGGTCTGGAAGCGCTGTAGACGGGTCTTGGCCTGCAGCAGGATGTCGGCGGCGGAGAAGACCGGCCGCACGCTGGGCAAATCCTGGCTGATGCGCTGCAGTACCGAGCCGCGCAGCGTGGCCGTGCCGGCATTGCCCTGCCGGTGTTCGACGACGAAGCCGTCCAGTACCGGCACGCCCTGGTAATACTGTTCGTGGCGCCGCGCGCGCAGGCCGTTGGAATAGTCGAGGCCGCGCCCCGCCTTCAGCTCGCTCTCGCCCAGGTCGGCCCTGGGCGCCAGGGCGGCGCGTAGCGGCCCGTTGCTGCTGGTGGTGTTGATTTCGACGCGCTGGGCCGCCTGGATGCCGCCGCAGGCGAGCAGTGCAGCCGCGCCGGCACTGGCTTTCAGCCAGGTTTGTAAAGTTAAGTCCATGCCTTGTCCTTTATTGAAATGATGGAAAAGAATTTGCATTATATGCAAATATGCTTTTTTACTATTTCTTACAGGAAAAAGACGACAGGTTTTTCAAACTGGGGCGAGGACCTGGCGGCCGCGATGGCGGCCACCAGCAAGGTCGATGGGTAGCCGCCGGGCAGGTGCGGCGCGCCGGTCTTATTGCGGTTTCGGGAACACCAGGGCGCGGGCGGTGCGCCAGAAGATGGTCCGGGTGCGGGTGGCGGACGAGGAATTGGACGAATTGTTGTTGAAGGCATATACGCCGAAATGCGCAATATGCTCGCCGTTGCCGGCCCACAGCGTATGCACGCCGCTGACGTCAAAGATCTGGGCATTGTTGTTGAAGTTGACGCGCACGCGGCCGTGGCCGCCGTCGGCGGCGGCGCGTTCGTCCAGGAAGGCGTCGATGCTGAGGGTGTAGAAAGTGTGCGGATCGATGTTTTGCACCAGGCCGTACAAGGTGGCGTTGGTCACGCCGGCCTGACGACGGAAGAACGCCAGCCGCAGCTTGCCCGGGAAGGCGGGATCGGCTTCGACCGAAGCCGAGAGGGACGGCGTGCCGTTCAAGGTGCTTTTCAGCTGCCAGAACACGACGGGGTCATTCTCCGGATGCACCCAATTATCAATACCGTTGTCGCGGCCGAAAGCTAACTCCATCTCCCAGCGCACATGGGTGCGCGGCGGCAGCGCATAGCTGATCACGTGGCTGCGTACTGCGGTGCCGACCAGCCCATCGCCGACCGCCGAGCGGGTGATCAGCTCACCGTTGATTTTCTCCAGTCGGCCAGGAGCGCCCTGGTTCAGCAGGTTGGGACCGTAAAACTCCACGACTTTCTTCGTGACCGGATCCGATGTCTGCAACAGTTTGGGGCCGGAGGCGCCCGTCAGCGGATCGACAAACGGGACATTGCCGCTGAAGTCGAAGCTGCGCGTCGCCGTTTCCAGCAGGTTCACTTCCGTCATGACGCCGCCGGCGAGTATTTTATACGGCCGGTGGGCAACAAAGGCCTGGGTGGCGCTGGCGCCTGGGTAGGCGATTTCGGATTCCGGGAAGGGGATGGATTGCGCTGCGGCAAACAAGGGGGCGGCCAGCAAGACGGCCTGGGTGGTGCGCAACAGGGAAACGGCGACGGACATGGAGGCTCCTTAAGAATGGAAGGGGACTGCACGCGAATCTTATCCTTAAGACAAGTTGCTAATTGGAAAACAAAGTAAGCCTTGTGGCGCCTGGGCCACCAGACTATTCAATTGCAACTATAGCAAGATTGGCAGCCTTGTCAGCCCCGTTTCCCCGCCTTCTCCAACAGCGCCCATGGCGGCGCTGCTTTTGTGTGACATACCTCGTATTAAGTTGTTGCGTCAAGGGGCAAATCACAGTACACTAGCCGGCTTCGGTATGGATTCGTCTTTTTCATGGTCCGTATCACTTTTTGTAGTTAAACAAAGCCCCGCCCAATCGTAGGTGGGAATGGAGAAAAAATGAGCCTTGGCCTCCTCGGTCGCAAGGTTGGCATGATGCGTATCTTCACGGATGACGGGGATTCGATCCCTGTGACCGTGCTGGACGTGTCGAACAACCGCGTTGCGCAAATCAAAACTCCTGAAGTGGATGGTTACTCCGCTGTTCAGGTCGCATTCGGTCAACGTCGCGCTTCCCGCGTGATCAAAGCCGCTGCTGGTCACTTCGCTAAAGCAGGCATCGAAGCCGGCACTCTGCTGAAAGAGTTCCGCGTGGACGCCGCTAAAGCAGCCGAACTGAAAGCTGGCGATGTTGTTGCCGCTTCCCTGTTCGAAGTCGGTCAAAAGATCGACGTGCAAGGTGTGAGCATTGGTAAAGGCTATGCCGGTACCATCAAGCGTTACAACTTCTCGTCCGGCCGCGCTACCCACGGTAACTCCCGTTCGCACAATGTTCCAGGCTCCATCGGTATGGCGCAGGATCCAGGTCGCGTTTTCCCTGGCAAACGCATGACCGGCCACATGGGTGACGTCACCGTGACCACCCAGAACCTGGAAATCGCCCGTATCGACGCCGAACGTCAGCTGCTGCTGGTGAAAGGTGCCGTACCTGGCGCGAAAAACGGTCAGGTGGTGGTTTCGCCAGCCGTTAAAGTCAAAGCTAAGAAGGGAGCTTAATCGATGGAACTCAAGCTCTTGAACGCGCAAGGTCAAGCCGCCTCCAACGTTGCTGCCGCAGACACCGTCTTCGGCCGTGATTACAACGAAGCGCTGATCCACCAAGTCGTCGTTGCCTACGCTGCCAACGCACGTAGCGGCAACCGCAAGCAGAAAGACCGTGAAGAAGTCCACCACACGACCAAGAAGCCATGGCGCCAAAAAGGCACCGGCCGCGCACGTGCTGGTATGTCCTCCTCGCCACTGTGGCGCGGCGGCGGTCGTATCTTCCCGAACTCGCCTGACGAGAACTTCACCCACAAAGTGAACAAGAAGATGTACCGCGCCGGTATCTGCTCGATCCTGTCCCAGCTGGCCCGCGAGGAACGCCTGGTGGTGATCGAAGAACTGACGATCGATGCGCCAAAGACCAAACTGCTGTCGCAAAAGCTGAACGGCATGGGTCTGGACTCGGTGCTGATCATTGCTGACGACATCCAAGAAAACCTGCTGCTGGCTTCCCGCAACCTGCCGAACGTGCTGGTTGTCGAGCCACGCCACGCAGACCCAATGTCGCTGGTCTTCTACAAGAAGATCCTGGTTACCAAAGCGGCCCTGGCCAAGATTGAGGAGATGCTGGCATGAGCGCAGTCATCAAACACAGCGAAGAGCGCCTGATGAAGGTGCTGCTGGCGCCGGTCATTTCCGAGAAGGCCACCATGGTCGCGGAAAAGAACGAGCAGATCGTGTTCCTGGTTTCCAAGGATGCGACCAAGCCAGAAATCAAGGCAGCCGTTGAACTGCTGTTCAAGGTCGAAGTGGAATCGGTGCAGACCGTGAACCGCGAAGGTAAAGTCAAGCGTTCCGGCCGTTTCATCGGTCGCCGCAACCACACCAAGCGCGCTTTCGTGTGCCTGAAGCCCGGCCAGGAAATCAATTTCTCCGAGGAGGCTAAATAATGGCACTCGTTAAGATGAAGCCAACCTCGCCAGGCCGTCGCGGCATGGTGAAGGTGGTGAATGCCGACCTGTACAAAGGCCGTCCTTTCGCCGCCCTGGTTGAGAAAAAATCGAAGACCGCTGGCCGTAACAACAACGGCCACATCACCACCCGTCATATCGGTGGTGGTCACAAGCAGCACTACCGCCTGGTTGACTTCAAACGCAACAAGGACGGCATTCCTGCCAAAGTGGAACGTATCGAATACGATCCTAACCGTACCGCCCACATCGCCCTGCTGTGCTACGCAGACGGCGAGCGCGCTTACATCATCGCCTCCAAAGGCATGGCTGTGGGCGACGTGCTGATGAACGGTTCGGAAGCGCCGATCAAGGCCGGCAACTGCCTGCCAATCCGCAACATCCCGGTCGGCACCACCATGCACTGCGTGGAAATGCTGCCAGGTAAGGGTGCCCAGATGGCCCGTACCGCCGGCGCCGGCGTGGTGCTGATGGCCCGCGAAGGTACTTACGCCCAGGTGCGTCTGCGCTCCGGCGAAGTGCGCCGCGTGCATATCGAGTGCCGCGCGACCATCGGTGAAGTCGGCAACGGCGAGCACAACCTGCGTAAGATCGGTAAAGCTGGTGCCATGCGCTGGCGCGGTGTTCGCCCAACCGTCCGCGGTGTGGTGATGAACCCGATCGACCACCCGCACGGTGGTGGTGAAGGCCGTACCGCAGCTGGTCGTCATCCAGTATCGCCATGGGGCCAGCAGACCAAGGGTAAGAAGACGCGTTCGAACAAGCGCACTTCTTCGATGATCGTCTCGCGCCGCGGCAAGAAATAAGGATAAACCATGACTCGTTCATTGAAAAAAGGGCCGTTCTGCGACGCCCACCTGGTGAAGAAGGTCGAAGCCGCGCAAGCGACCAAGGACAAGAAGCCAATCAAAACCTGGTCGCGTCGTTCGACGATCATGCCTGACTTCATCGGTCTGACCATTGCTGTGCACAACGGTAAGCTGCACGTGCCAGTGTATGTTTCCGAGAACATGGTTGGTCACAAGCTCGGCGAATTCGCGCTGACCCGTACCTTCAAGGGCCACGCTGCTGACAAAAAGGCTAAGAAATAATGGAAACTAAAGCAATCCTCAAAGGCGTGCGCCTGTCGGATCAAAAAGGCCGCCTGGTGGCCGACCTGATCCGCGGTAAAAAGGTTGACGCTGCGCTGAACATCCTGCAGTTCAGCCCGAAAAAAGGCGCGGCCATCCTGAAAAAAGTGCTGGAGTCCGCCATTGCGAACGCCGAGCACAATGACGGTGCCGACATCGACGAACTGTTCGTGAAAACGATCTACGTCGAAAAGGGTCCGATCCTGAAGCGCTTCACTGCACGCGCTAAGGGCCGGGGTGATCGTATCTCGAAACAATCCTGTCACATTTACGTGACTGTCGGAAACTAAGGAGTCACGATGGGACAGAAGATACATCCAACCGGTTTCCGTCTGGCCGTTACCCGTAACTGGGCATCGCGCTGGTACGCAACCAATGGCAACTTCGCTTCGATGCTGAACGAAGACCTGAAAGCGCGCGCTTTCCTGAAGAAGAAGCTGAAGAACGCCTCCGTTGGCCGCATCGTGATCGAGCGTCCAGCCAAGAACGCGCGCTTCACCATCTACAGCTCGCGTCCAGGCGTCGTGATCGGTAAAAAAGGCGAAGACATCGAAGTGCTGAAGTCCGCCCTGACCAAGATCATGGGCGTGCCGGTGCACGTGAACATCGAAGAAATCCGCAAGCCGGAAATCGATTCCCAGCTGATCGCTGACTCGATCGCCCAGCAGCTCGAAAAACGTATCATGTTCCGCCGCGCCATGAAGCGCGCGATGCAGAACGCGATGCGTCTGGGCGCGCAAGGCATCAAGATCATGTCGTCCGGTCGTCTGAACGGCATCGAGATCGCCCGTACCGAATGGTATCGTGAAGGTCGTGTGCCACTGCACACCCTGCGCGCCGACATCGACTACGGCACTTCCGAAGCTTCCACCACCTACGGCATCATCGGCGTGAAGGTATGGGTATACAAAGGCGACCGCTCCGCTACCGGCGAAGCACCAGTCATCGATACCCCGGCTGACGAGAAGAAGCCACGTGGTCCGCGTCGTGACGACGGCAAGCCAGCTGGCCGCCCACGTCCAGGCGCTAAAACCGCAACCGCACCAGCCGGTCGCCGCGCTGCCAAGCCGGCCGCAGCTGAGAAAGCAGGAGAATAATCATGCTGCAACCAGCACGCAGAAAGTATCGTAAAGAGCAGAAAGGCCGTAACACCGGTATTTCGCACACGCGCGGCACCGCCGTGTCGTTCGGCGAATTCGGTCTGAAAGCCGTTGCACGCGGCCGTATCACGGCCCGTCAAATCGAGGCAGCGCGTCGCGCCATGACCCGTCACATCAAACGTGGCGGTCGTATCTGGATCCGCGTCTTCCCGGACAAGCCAATTTCGAACAAGCCTGCCGAAGTCCGTATGGGTAACGGTAAAGGTAATCCGGAGTACTACGTGGCTGAAATCCAGCCTGGCAAAGTACTGTACGAAATGGATGGCGTCGCAGAAGAACTGGCGCGCGAAGCGTTCCGCCTGGCTGCTGCCAAACTGCCGCTGGCTACCACCTTCGTGGTGCGCCAGGTTGGCCAATAATTGGAGTGAAATATGAAAGCATCTGAACTCCGCGGCAAAGACCAGGCAGCTCTGCAAAAAGAGCTGAACGATCTGCTGAAGGCCCAGTTTGGCCTGCGTATGCAAACCGCGACGCAACAGCTGAGCAACACTTCGCAGCTCAAGAAGGTACGCCGCGATATCGCACGCGTTAAGACGGTAATGAATCTGAAGGAAGCCAAATGAACGAACCAGTGAAACAGTCGCTCAAGCGCACGCTGATCGGTAAAGTGGTGTCCGACAAGATGGACAAAACCGTTACCGTGCTGATCGAGCGTCACGTGAAGCACCCTCTGTATGGCAAGATCATCGTGCGCTCCGCGAAATACCACGCGCACGACGAGACCAACCAAGTCAAAGCCGGTGATACGGTCGAGATCCAGGAAGGTCGTCCGATCTCCAAAACGAAGGCGTGGACGGTGACTCGTGTAGTGCAAGCTGCACAAATCGTCTAAGAGGTTTGCGGCCGGCACCGTGCGGTGGCGGCCACAGTCCAATTAGTTCTTGCAGGCCCGCAGGTTTTATGTGATACTTGCGGGCTTCGTTCATGTATCGCCGCTAAGTGTCTTTCCACAGACATGGATCGCGGTCAGTACTTGTCTGAAGGTCAAGCACCCAAACAGGCGCGCTACGCGTGTCTGGCGGGACCAAGACTGACCGAGGTTCACATTGTGTGGATTCTTCGGCTTAAGTTGGGAAAGAGAATACTATGATTCAAACTGAAAGCCGGCTCGAAGTGGCCGACAACACCGGTGCCAAAGAAGTTATGTGCATCAAGGTGTTGGGCGGCTCCAAGCGCCGTTATGCTGGCATTGGCGACGTGATCAAAGTCACCGTTAAGGTGGCTCAGCCGCGCGGCCGTGTCAAAAAAGGTGAAATTTATAACGCCGTGGTTGTGCGTACCGCTAAAGGTGTGCGCCGCCAGGACGGTTCCCTGGTCAAGTTCGACGGCAATGCCGCCGTTCTGCTGAACGCCAAGCTGGAACCGATCGGTACCCGTATCTTTGGCCCAGTCACGCGCGAACTGCGTACTGAGAAGTTCATGAAGATCGTGTCCCTGGCACCGGAAGTCCTGTAAGGAGTCAGTAATGGATAAGATTCGCAAAAACGACGAAGTCATCGTCCTGACCGGTAAGGACAAGGGCAAACGCGGCGTGGTGCAACAGCGTATCGACGCTGAGCACGTCGTGGTGGAAGGCGTGAACCTGGCTAAGAAAGCCGTCAAGCCAAACCCGATGACTGGCGTTACTGGTGGCATCGTTGACAAGACCATGCCTATTCACGTGTCCAACGTTGCTCTGTTCAACGCTGCGACCGGTAAGGCAGATCGCGTGGGCTTCAAAGAAGTGGACGGTAAAAAAGTCCGCATCTTCAAGTCCTCCGGCGAAGTAGTGAAGGGGTAATAAGAAATGGCCCGTCTGCAACAATTTTATAAAGACAAGGTCGTTGCCGATCTGACCGAGAAATTCGGTTACAAATCGGTAATGGAAGTGCCGCGCCTGACCAAGATCACCCTGAACATGGGTCTCTCGGAAGCCGTAGCCGACAAGAAGATCATCGAGCACGCTGTTGGCGACCTGACCAAGATCGCCGGTCAAAAGCCAGTGATCACCAAGGCCCGTAAGGCTATCGCCGGTTTCAAAATCCGCGAAGGCTACCCGATCGGTACCATGGTGACCCTGCGCGGCGCCCGCATGTATGAGTTCCTGGACCGTTTCATCACCGTGGCCCTGCCGCGCGTGCGTGACTTCCGTGGCGTGTCCGGCCGTTCCTTCGATGGCCGCGGCAACTACAACATCGGTGTGAAAGAGCAGATCATCTTCCCGGAAATCGAGTACGACAAGATCGACGCGCTGCGTGGTATGAACATCTCGATCACCACCACCGCCAAGACCGACGACGAAGCCAAAGCGCTCCTCGCCGCCTTTAAATTCCCGTTCAGGAACTAAGTAGATCATGGCAAAACTCGCACTGATTAACCGTGAGCAGAAACGCGTGGCCCTGGCTGAGAAATTCGCCGCCAAGCGCGCTTCGCTGAAGGCCATCATTGATGACCAGTCCAAGTCGGAAGAAGAGCGTTACGAAGCGCGCCTGAAACTGCAGGCCCTGCCACGTAACTCGAACCCGACCCGTCAACGCAACCGTTGCGTCGTGACCGGTCGTCCACGCGGCACCTTCCGTAAATTCGGTCTGGGCCGTATCAAACTCCGTGAATTCGCCATGCGTGGTGAGATCCCGGGTATGACTAAAGCCAGCTGGTAATAGGAGAACAAGCAATGAGTATGAGCGATCCTATCGCCGATATGCTGACCCGCATTCGCAACGCCCAAGGCGTGCAGAAGTCGACCGTGGCCATGCCATCGTCGAAAGTCAAAGTAGCGATTGCCAACGTCCTCAAGGACGAGGGTTACATTGAAGATTTCGCCGTGACCTCGAACGAAGGCAAGGCGGAACTGAAAATCGGTTTGAAATATTATGTAGGCCGTCCTGTTATCGAGCGCCTCGAGCGCGTGTCCCGTCCGGGCCTGCGCGTGTACAAGGGCAAGGACGAGATCCCAACCGTGATGAACGGTCTGGGTGTGGCCATCGTGTCGACTCCGCAAGGCGTCATGACCGACCGCAAAGCGCGCGCTACCGGTGTTGGTGGCGAAGTTATCTGCTTCGTGGCTTAAGGAGTAACACAATGTCTCGTGTAGCTAAAATGCCGATCGCAGTGCCGGCTGGCGCCGAAGTCGCCATCTCCGCGCAAGCGATCACCGTGAAGGGTCCGCTGGGCACCCTGAGCCAGAGCCTGAACGGCCTGGTGAAAGTGGAAAACAACGCCGGTACCCTGACGTTCGACGTGGCCAATGACAGCCGCGAAGCGAACGCCATGTCCGGCACCCTGCGCGCCCTGGTAAACAATATGGTTACCGGCGTCACCAAGGGCTTCGAGAAGAAGCTGAGCCTGGTTGGCGTGGGTTACAAGGCGCAAGCCGCTGGCGACAAGCTGAACCTGTCGCTGGGCTTCTCCCACCCGGTCGTTCACGCGATGCCAACCGGCGTCAAAGTGGCAACCCCGACCCCGACCGAAATCGTGATCAGCGGCATCGATCGCCAAAAGGTTGGCCAGGTGGCCGCCGAAGTTCGTGCTTACCGCTCCCCAGAGCCTTACAAAGGCAAGGGTGTCCGCTATGTGGACGAAGTGGTTAAGCTTAAAGAAACCAAGAAGAAGTAATTAGGGGCTGACGATGGACAAAAAAGAATCTCGTCTGCGCCGCGGACGTCAAACCCGCATCAAGATCGCGCAATTGAAAGTGAACCGCCTGTCGGTCCACCGCACCAATCTGCACATTTACGCGAACTTGACCAGCCCAGACGCCAAAGTACTGGTTTCGGCCTCCACCGCAGAAGCGGAAGTGCGCGCCGAACTGGCTGGCAAGTCGGGCAAGGGTGGCAACGCCGCCGCTGCCGCACTGGTCGGCAAGCGTGTCGCAGAAAAAGCACTGAAAGCGGGCATCACCGAAGTCGCCTTCGACCGCTCCGGTTTCCGTTACCACGGCCGTGTCAAGGCGCTGGCTGAAGCCGCGCGTGAAGCCGGTCTGAAGTTCTAAGGATACGATCATGGCAAAAATGCAAGCAAAAATGCAAAGCGACAAGCCGGATGACGGCATGCGCGAAAAAATGATCGCGATCAACCGCGTGACCAAAGTGGTCAAGGGTGGTCGTATCATGGGCTTCGCGGCGCTGACCGTGGTTGGTGACGGCGATGGCCGCATCGGCATGGGCAAGGGCAAGTCGAAAGAGGTACCGGTCGGTGTGCAGAAGGCAATGGAAGAAGCCCGCCGCAACCTGATCAAAGTACCGCTGAAAAACGGCACCCTGCAGCACACCGTGACCGGCCGTCATGGCGCCTCGCGCGTGATGATGAGCCCGGCCAAGCCAGGTACCGGCGTGATCGCTGGTGGCGCTATGCGCGCAATCTTCGACGTGATGGGCGTGACCGACGTGGTGGCCAAATCCACCGGTTCGAACAACCCGTACAACCTGGTGCGCGCCACCCTGGACGGCCTGTCGAAAATGAGCACTCCTGCCGAGATCGCTGCCAAACGCGGCAAATCGGTGGAAGACATCCTGGCTTAAGGGGAAACCGCATGAGCACTATCAAAGTAAAACTGGTGAAGGGCCTGATCGGCACCCGTCAAGACCACCGTGCCACCGTGCGCGGCCTGGGCCTGCGTCGTGTCAACTCGGTTTCCGAGCTGCAGGACACTCCATCGGTACGCGGCATGATCACCAAGGTCGCCTACCTCGTTAAAGTCGTATCGTAAGCCTCGGCTTACGATCTGGAGAATCAAATGGAATTGAATACCATTCAACCAGCAGCTGGCGCGAAACACGCTAAGCGTCGCGTTGGCCGCGGTATCGGCTCCGGCCTCGGTAAAACCGCTGGCCGTGGTCACAAAGGTCAGAAATCGCGTTCGGGCGGCTTCCACAAAGTCGGTTTCGAAGGCGGTCAGATGCCGCTGCAACGCCGTCTGCCAAAGCGCGGCTTCAAATCGCTGAACGCAACCTTCAAGGCGGAAGTTCGTCTGTCGGATCTGAACGCCCTGGCGGTCGGTGAAGTCGACATCCTGGTCCTGAAGCAAGCTGGCGTGCTGAACGTGCTGGCGCGCGATGTGCGCGTGATCGCCTCCGGCGAAATCACCAAGGCTGTCACCCTGAAAGGTCTGAAAGTGACCGCAGGCGCGAAAGCCGCCATCGAAGCTGCCGGCGGTTCGGTAGCCTGAGTGACCGCTAAAAGCTTAATCGGAGCGAAAATTGGCGACTAATCCACAGCTTGCTAAAAGTGCCGCAGCCGGGTTCCCTTGGGGCCGGCTCTGGTTTTTGCTGGGCGCTCTGGTGGTGTATCGGATCGGGGCTCACGTCCCGGTTCCGGGAATCGATCCGGTACAGTTAGCCGCACTGTTTAAGTCGCAGGAAGGCGGCATCCTGGGCATGTTCAACATGTTCTCGGGTGGCGCCCTGTCGCGCTTTACGGTGTTTGCGCTGGGTATCATGCCGTACATCTCGGCCTCGATCATCATGCAGTTGCTGTCGATCGTGTCGCCGCAGATGGAAGCGCTGAAGAAAGAAGGGGAAGCGGGTCGTCGCAAGATCACCCAGTACACCCGTTACGCCACGGTTGGTCTGGCTTTGTTCCAGGCCTTCGGCATCGCGGTCGCGCTGGAAGCCCAGCCGAACCTGGTGCTCGATCCGGGCTTGGGCTTCCGCTTCGTGACCGTGGTGACGCTGTTGACCGGCACCATGTTCCTGATGTGGCTGGGGGAGCAGATTACCGAGCGTGGTCTCGGCAATGGCATCTCCATCATCATCTTCGCCGGTATCGCTGCCGGTCTGCCGGGTGCGCTGGGGGGCTTGTTCTCCCAAGTGTCGACCGGTTCGATCAGCGCCTTCTCGGTGATCGTCATCGTCGCCCTGGTTGCCCTGGTAACCTACGGCGTGGTGTTCGTGGAACGCGGTCAGCGCAAGATTCTGGTCAACTATGCCAAACGTCAGGTCGGTAACAAGATCTACGGTGGGCAGACCAGCCACCTGCCGCTTAAGCTGAATATGGCAGGCGTGATTCCGCCAATCTTCGCTTCGTCGATTATCTTGTTCCCGGCAACCATCGTGGACTGGTTTTCGAAGGGTGCCGACACCGCCAATCCGGTGGTGCGGTTCCTGAAAGATCTGGCTGCATCGCTGGCCCCCGGCGAGCCGATTCATGCATTGCTGTACGCCGTGGCCATTGTGTTCTTCTGCTTCTTCTACACCGCACTGGTGTTTAACAGCAAGGAGACCGCGGAGAACTTGAAGAAGAGTGGTGCGTTCGTGCCAGGCATCCGTCCTGGTGAGCAGACCGCCCGCTACATCGACAAGATTCTGACCCGTTTGACCCTGGCCGGCGCCGTCTACATCACCCTGGTGTGCTTGTTGCCGGAATTCATGGTGGCCCAGTGGAAGGTACCGTTCTATTTCGGTGGTACTTCTCTGTTGATTATTGTCGTGGTGACCATGGACTTCATGGCCCAGGTACAAAACTATGTGATGTCGCAGCAATATGATTCGCTGCTGCGCAAAGCTAACTTCAAGGGCGGAATTCCGACGCGATAAATGGCAAAAGACGACGTCATACAGATGCAAGGCGAGATCCTCGAGAATCTGCCTAATGCAACATTTCGAGTGAAGCTGGAAAACGGCCACGTGGTGTTAGGCCACATTTCGGGTAAAATGCGCATGAATTACATCCGCATTCTCCCTGGCGACAAGGTCACGGTGGAGTTGACGCCGTACGACCTGAGCCGGGCCCGTATTGTGTTCCGGACCAAGTAAATTTAAGTAATCGAACCAAAGAGAGTGCAAAAATGAAAGTTAACGCTTCAGTCAAGCGGATCTGCCGCAACTGCAAGATCATCAAGCGCAAAGGTGTTGTTCGCGTAATCTGCGTCGAACCACGCCATAAGCAGCGTCAAGGTTAATCAGTTCGAGGAATAACGAATGGCACGTATTGCAGGGGTTAACATCCCAAATCATCAGCACACCGTTATCGGCCTGACCGCCATCTACGGTGTTGGCCGCCCGCGCGCGCAGTTCATCTGCGCCCAAACGGGTGTACCGACCAATAAAAAGGTCAAGGACCTGGACGACAGCGAACTGGAAAAGCTGCGTGATGAAGTCGCAAAGTTCGTAGTAGAAGGCGATCTGCGCCGCGAACTGTCGATGAACATCAAGCGTCTGATGGACCTGGGCTGCTACCGCGGCATGCGTCACCGTAAGGGCCTGCCGGTCCGCGGTCAGCGCACCCGCACCAATGCACGTACCCGTAAAGGTCCGCGCAAAGCCGCTCAATCGCTGAAGAAATAATCTAGGAAACTACTATGGCTAAGCAACAAAGCAGCGCAGCAGCAGCGCGCGTTCGTAAGAAGGTCAAAAAGAACGTCGCTGAAGGTATCGCTCACGTTCACGCTTCGTTCAACAACACCATCATCACCATCACCGACCGTCAGGGCAACGCTCTGTCGTGGGCGACCTCCGGTGGCGCTGGCTTCAAGGGTTCGCGTAAATCGACCCCGTTCGCAGCGCAGGTGGCTGCCGAAGCCGCTGGTAAAGTGGCGGTGGAATGCGGCGTGAAGAACCTGGAAGTGCGTATCAAGGGCCCAGGTCCTGGTCGTGAATCCGCGGTTCGCGCACTGAACAACCTGGGCATCAAGATCACCGAGATCCAGGACGTGACCCCAGTGCCGCACAACGGCTGCCGTCCTCCTAAGCGTCGTCGTATCTAAGTTCAGTATGGCTATGGCCGGCAAGCAGCGCGCCGGCCACCTGCCTGCTGGATAGAAAATCGCTGGAACAGTGGACCGGAAACGGTTATACTGTCCGGCTATTTTCGCCTGTCGAACCGGTTTCGCCAGGCGTGTTGAGCCACCGTCTGGCCAATCGGGCCAGACTAGCGCCTAACCGCATACCGATGCGGCTGGGGCGTCATTATTATTTAAGGAAAACATCGTGGCACGTTATATCGGACCAAAAGCAAAACTGTCCCGCCGTGAAGGCACTGACCTGTTCCTGAAGAGCGCCCGTCGCTCGCTGGACTCCAAATGCAAACTGGACATCAAGCCAGGCCAGCACGGCGTGAAATCCGGCGCCCGTACCTCGGACTACGGCAACCAGCTGCGCGAAAAGCAAAAAGTGAAACGTATGTACGGCATCCTGGAACGTCAGTTCCGCCGCTACTTCGCTGAAGCCGACCGCCGCAAAGGCAACACCGGTGAAACCCTGCTGTCCCTGCTGGAAACCCGCCTGGACAACGTGGCCTACCGCATGGGCTTCGGCTCGACCCGCGCTGAAGCGCGTCAGCTGGTCTCGCACAAAGCCTTCACCGTGAACGGCAATGTGGTGAACATCGCTTCCTACGTCGTGAAAACCGGCGACGTGATCGCCGTGCGCGAAAAAGCCAAGAAACAGACCCGTATCGTCGAGGCCCTGTCCCTGGCCGAACAAGTCGGCATGCCATCGTGGGTGTCCGTGGATGCCAAGAAAATGGAAGGTACCTTCAAGTCCCTGCCAGAGCGTAACGAAATCGCCAACGACGTCAACGAATCGCTGATCGTCGAGCTGTACTCGCGTTAATCGCAGTCGGTAAGCCGCAAGACCCGCCCACTCCACGGAGTGGGCTTTTTCACTAATGCCATCAGCCTTATCGGTGTAACGAGCCGAGGGTAATGAAAAGGACATTTCAATGCAAAACAGTTTGTTGAAACCACGTATTATCGACGTCGAAGCCCTGGGCGCCGGCCACGCAAAAGTCGTGATGGAGCCGTTCGAGCGCGGCTACGGCCACACCCTCGGCAACGCCCTGCGCCGCGTTCTGCTGTCCTCGATGATCGGCTACGCGCCGACCGAAGTGACCATCGCCGGCGTCGTGCACGAGTACTCCTCGCTGGACGGCGTGCAAGAAGACGTGGTCGACCTGCTGCTGAACCTGAAGGGCGTGGTGTTCAAGGTGCATAACCGCGACTCCGTCACCCTGACCCTGAAGAAAGAAGGCGAAGGCGCCGTGCTGGCTTCGGACATCGATCTGCCGCACGATGTGGAACTGATCAATCCGGACCACGTGATCGCCCACCTGACCGCCGGCGGCAAACTGGACATGCAGATCAAGGTCGAAAAAGGCCGCGGCTATGTGCCGGGCAATGTGCGCCGTCTGTCGGAAGACACCAACAAGACCATCGGCCGTATCATCCTGGACGCTTCGTTCTCGCCAGTGCGCCGCGTGTCCTACGCCGTGGAATCGGCCCGTGTGGAACAGCGTACCGACCTGGACAAGCTGATCATCAATATTGAAACCAATGGCGTGATCACCCCGGAAGAAGCGATCCGTCAATCGGCCCGCGTGCTGGTTGACCAGCTGAACGTGTTCGCCGCCCTGGAAGGCACCGAAGCCGCCGCCGAAGCGCCATCGCGCGCGCCGCTGGTCGATCCGATCCTGCTGCGTCCAGTGGACGACCTGGAACTGACCGTGCGTTCGGCCAACTGCCTGAAAGCCGAAAACATTTACTACATCGGCGACCTGATCCAGCGCACCGAAAACGAGCTGCTGAAGACCCCGAACCTGGGCCGCAAGTCGCTCAACGAAATCAAGGAAGTGCTGGCTTCGCGCGGCCTGACCTTGGGCATGAAACTCGAGAACTGGCCACCTGCCGGTCTGGAGAAGTAATTTTGCAGCACCCCGCCTGGCAGATCACTGCCGGGCGGTTTAACCCCAGAACCGGTCCGCGCCCGGCGCAAGCCATGGCGATCGAAGAACTCGGAATTAAACACAACCGAAAGGAAATACCATGCGTCACCGTCACGGCCTTCGTAAACTGAACCGTACCTCGTCCCACCGTCTGGCAATGCTGCGCAACATGACTGTTTCGCTGCTGCGTCACGAAGCGATCAAAACCACCCTGCCAAAGGCCAAGGAACTGCGCCGCGTTATCGAGCCGATCCTGACCCTGGGCAAGACCGACACCCTGGCCAACAAGCGTCTGGCCTTCAGCCGCCTGCGCGACCGCGAAATGGTTCTGAAGCTGTTCGCTGAACTGGGCCCACGCTACGCAAACCGCAACGGCGGCTACCTGCGTATCCTGAAAATGGGTTTCCGCGTTGGCGACAACGCTCCAATGGCTTATGTTGAGCTGCTGGACCGTCCTGAAGTCACCGCAGTGGAAGACGCTCCTACTGCCGAGTAATTCTGGTTGTAGCTGTGGAGAAAGCCCGCCTTGGCGGGCTTTTTTTCGTTTACGGCTTGGCGCGCAGGGTCGCGCGCAGGGTGCGGAATTCGGACGTGGGATACCACTGCGGCCGGGCGCCGCCCTGGGCCAGCTCCTGGCCGACCCGGAACAGCAGCTCGATATCTTCCAGGCCGCCGCTGAAGTCCCAGTTGTCGCGCACCTCGTCGCTGACCTTGTGGTAATCGTGGGCCACATAATAGTCGACCACGTCGCGCGCATAATTGTCGGGCTTGCCGATATAGCCGCTGCGCGACTTGGTGTACAGCACCGGCACGCCTTGGCGCGCGAATTCCAGCTGGTCGGCGCGGTAGAAGCTGCCCAGTTCGGGCCGCGCATCGGGCGCCATGCTGCGGCCCTGGGCCAGCGCGTGGCGCGCCAGCACCTCGTCCAGCGTCGAATGGCCCGAGGTCACGTTCTCGATCTGGGCCGTGCGGCCCCAGGCGTTGATGCCGTCGATATTGATGTTGGCAACAGTGCGCGCCAGCGGGTAGAGCGGATAGTTGCCATAGTATTTCGCGCCGAGCAGACCGCTTTCCTCGGCCGTGGTGGCGAGGAAGAGGATGGAGCGCTTGGGCCGCTGCGGCAAGGCTTGATACGCTTTCGCCAGCTCCAGCAGGGCGCCCACGCCGGAAGCGTTGTCCAGCGCGCCATGGTAGATCTGGCGCGAGCGCGGCCCCGGCAGCCGCTCGTCGATGCCGAAATGGTCCCAGTGCGCGCTATAGATGATGTAGTCGTGCTTGAGCAGGGGATCGGAACCCTCGATCAAGCCCACCACATTCTGCGAACTCAGGCTGCGCGACTGGCTGCTCACGTCGAAACTGGCCTGCGCCTTCAGGCTGATGGGGCGAAAATCCTTCGACAGCGCCGCTTGCTTGAGCGCCGCAAAATCGTAGCCGGCGGCCGCCACCAATTCCTTCGCCTTATCCAGATGAATCCAGCCCGGCACGGGCGGTCCATCGGCCGCGCCATCGTCGAGCAGGCTGAAGCGCTCAGCCAGGGCGCCATTGCGCACCACCTCGTAGGGATAGGCGGCCGGCTTGGTTTCATGCACGATCAGGGCCGCCGCCGCGCCCTGCTGGGCGGCGCTCTCGTATTTGTAGTTCCAGCGCCCGTAATACGTCATGGCTTCGCCGCGGAACATGGCCGGGTCGAGGCGGCTGGGGTCGCGCGGATCGGGCAGGGCGGGATCGTTGATCAGCATGAGCAGGGTCTTGCCGCGCAGGTCGGCGCCCTTGTAATCGTCCCAGCCATACTCCGGCGCCACCACCCCGTAACCGACGAAGACCAGCTCCGAATCGCGCAGCGTCAGCTGGTCTTCGGGGCCGCTGGCATAGGCCACGAAATCGTCGGGGAAGCGCAGCTGCACCGGCTGCGCGCCGCCCTCCTGGTAGCTGAAACGCGGCGTGGCGTGTTGGCCACGCATCGGCACCGCCTGCACATAGCTGCCGTCCGGATTGCCCGGCTTCAGGCCCAGGCGGCGGAATTGCTGTTCGATATAGGCCACGGTCTTCGCCTCGCCGGGCGTGCCGGGCGCGCGGCCTTCGAAGTCGTCCGAAGCCAGGATCTGGATATGGGCCAGCAAGCTGTTTTCGCTGGCGCTGCCGAAGGTGGGTTGGGCGTGCGCCAGATCGGCGGCAGGCAGGACAGGGGCGGCCAGGGTGGTGCCGAGCAGGATGAGCAGGGTGGGGCGGATGCGCATAAAATGGTCTCCGTGACAAGATTTCTTAAGTCTGGCATAAATCGGCCGAAATTGCGCTGCATCATCGGCGCGAATAGACTGGGCGGTGTACTATTCGCTTGCTCTATTGCCCAGATTAAAGACGATTGCTATGTCCAGCCTTATCTCCCCCCGTCCCTTCGCGCGCTGGCTGCTGACGGCCCTGGCCGCACTGTTGACGCTGGCCCTGCTGGCGGGCCGCAGCGCGCGCGCCGACGAAGAATTCCTCGACCCCAATGTCGCCTTCCAGTTCTCGGCCCGCATGGCCGACAGCAAGAGCGTGGCCGTGACCTACAAGATTGCCGATGGCTACTATATGTACCGCGAGCGCTTCGCCTTCAAGGCGGTGGGCGCGACGCTGGGCGAGCCGGACATCCCGCCGGGCAAGGTCAAGTTCGACGAAACCTTCCAGAAAGAAGTCGAAACTTACCGCAATAGCGTGACCATCATCATCCCGGTCGAAGCTGCCGGCCCCTTCACCCTGATGGCGACCAGCCAGGGCTGCTCGGACAAAGGCCTGTGCTATTCGCCGCAGGACGCCAGCACGCGTTTGCAGGGCGGCGGCCTCAGCATCAGCAGCGCGAGCGCCGGCCAGGCGGCTGACCTGGCGGGCCTGAGCACGCCGGAAAGTTATGCCGCCGAGCAAGCTGCCCAGGCTGCCAGCCCGGCGCGCGGCGCGACGGCCGCGACCAGCGAACTGGGCCGCATCGAAGCGGCGCTCAAGAGCGGCCGCCTGATGGTCATCGTGCCGCTCTTCCTGCTGCTGGGACTGGGCCTGTCCTTCACGCCCTGCGTGCTGCCCATGGTGCCGATCCTGTCCTCGATCATCGTCGGCGAAGGCGCGGGCGCCACGCGCAAGCGCGGCCTGCTGCTGTCCCTCACTTACGCGCTGGGTATGGCCATCATCTATACCGCGCTGGGCGTGGCGGCTGGGCTGGCCGGCGAAGGCCTGGCGGCCCATCTGCAGAACGCCTGGGTGCTGGGCGCTTTTGCGCTGCTGATGGCGCTGCTGTCCCTGTCCATGTTCGGCGTTTATGAATTGCAAGTTCCGGCCTCCCTGCAGAGCCGGCTGATGGCCGCCTCCAACCGCCAATCCTCGGGCAAGCTGGCCGGCGTCTTTGCCATGGGCGCGATCTCAGCCCTGATCGTCGGCCCCTGCGTGGCCGCGCCGCTGGCCGGCACCCTGCTGTACATCGGCCAGACGCGCGACGTGGTGATCGGCGCCAGTGCCCTGTTTGCGCTGGCGGTCGGCATGAGCGTGCCCCTGGTCCTGGTTGGCGTTTCGGCCGGCGCCGTGCTGCCGCGCGCCGGCGCCTGGATGGACGGCGTGAAACGTTTCTTCGGCGTGCTGATGCTGGCCGTCGCCTGGTGGCTGGTGTCGCCCGTGCTGCCGGCGCTGGTGCAGATGCTGGGCTGGACCGTGCTTGGCCTTGGTTATGGCATGTACCTCTTCGTCAAATCCCAGCACTGGGGACTCAAAGCCCTGAGCCTGGTCTTTGCTTTCGTCGGCGCCGCCCAGTTGATTGGCGCCCTCAGCGGCGGCCGCGATCCCCTGGCACCCTTAACGCATTTGCGCGGCGGTCAGGCGCATGGCTTGCAATTCACCCGCATTAAAACTGTCGCCCAATTGGACGCCACCCTGGCCAATACCGGCGGCAAAACCGTCATGCTCGATTTTTATGCCGACTGGTGCGTATCGTGCAAGGAAATGGAGAAATTCACTTTTGTCGATCCGCAAGTAAAAGCCAAATTAGCCAATAGCGTTTTATTGCAAGTCGACGTCACCGCCAATGACGAAGCCGATAAGGAAATGCTGCGCCGTTTCAAATTATTCGGCCCCCCCGGCATTATTCTCTTCGACCGCAGTGGAAAAGAAATCCCCGATTCCCGCGTAATTGGATTCCAGAATAGCGAAAAATTCCTGCAATCCCTCAGCAAGCTGCAATAAACGAAAAACCCGGCAAATAAGCCGGGTTTTTTTATTCCCCTACAGTCCAGCCCGTGTCCACCTTGGTGCCTGGCACCAAGGTGGACACGGGCTGGACTGTAGTGCGCTGGATTTTGGTGCATTCATGCCAATATTGAGCATGAGTGAAGCCGAAAAAGCCGGGCCTAGGCCCGGCGGGCGGCTCAGTGGTGGTGGCGCATCATGCCGCGGCGGTGCTGGTGCAGACGCTTCGATTGTTCGTCGAAGATTTTCTGCTGTTCGGGACTCAGTACGGCATAGAAGGTTTTCAGGGCGGCTAAGTGGCTTTCCTGCTTGGTAATATGCTGCTTCGCCATTTCCAGATGTTTTTCCATTCTCTGCGGCGCCGTCATATTTGCGGCGGCGGCGCGGTCGGGATGGGCGGCATTCATATCCGGTTTAATGGCGGCGATAAACGTCGCCCAGGCGGGTTCTTGCTGGGCCGTTAATTTCAGGCTATCGTGCAAACGCTGCTGGCGTTGCGCGAAATGTTCCTGCCATTTGGCTTTGGCTTCTTCTTTATTGGCGGCGTGCGCATGGCGGCCTTGCGCCGGGGTTTCTTCGGCATGGGCGCTGAATGCGGCCGTGCCCAGGCTCAGCACGGTCATCCCGATAGCAATACTCTTGCGTAAGCTGGTCATCATACTTTCCTTTCTGGAGTGGGAATATGTGCACCTCAGGTTTAGCACATGGACCTATCTTCGCAAGCAGGTGTTTCTGCCAAGTGTCGGCAGCGCCGCTTTTTGTTTCGAGATGTTTCGCCGCGGCGGCATATACAAGACGATACAAAAGCCCATTGGTAAGCGGCCGCGGAACTAAGGATAATTGAGGCATGGAACCATCTGCTACTCTTCTGATCGTCGATGACGACCGCGACATCCGCACCCTGCTGGCCGACTACCTGGAGTCGAACGGTTACCGCACCCTGGGCGCGGCGGACGGCGCCGCCATGTGGAAGGTGCTCGATGAAACCCGCCCCGATCTGGTCGTGCTGGACCTGAACCTGCCGGGCGAGGATGGCTTGACCCTGTGCCGCAAGCTGCGCGCCCATTCGACCTTGCCGGTCATCATGCTGACTGCGCGCAGCGAGCCGCTCGACCGCATCCTCGGCCTGGAGATGGGTGCCGACGATTACCTGCCCAAGCCTTTCGAGCCGCGCGAGCTGCTGGCGCGCATCCGTAGCGTCTTGCGCCGCAGTAACTCGCAGCCGGCCGGCGTATCCGACCAGGCCCAGCAGATCCGCTTCTCGGGCTGGACCCTGGACTTGACGGCGCGCCACCTGCTCAATCCGCAGGGCATCGTCATCATGCTCTCGGGCGCCGAATTCCGCCTGCTCAAGGTGTTCCTCGAACATCCGAACCGCGTGCTCAACCGTGACCAGCTGCTGAACCTGACCCAGGGCCGCGACGCCGACCCCTTTGACCGTTCAATCGATATCCAGATCAGTCGCCTGCGCCAGAAACTGGGCGAAGATGCGCGCATGCCGCAAATCATTAAAACTGTGCGCAACGGCGGCTATGTGCTGGCCGGCGCGGTCAGCGTGGAGCCTGCGGCGTGAAAGCTTTCTGGCGCTCGATGACCGGGCGGGTATTTCTGGTCTTGATGCTGGGCATCGTCGCATCGGCTGCCCTGACCCAGTGGCTGGCCGTCAACGAGCGGCAGCGCACCCTGTCGCGCTACCGCGACTACCATGCGCTGGAGCGGGTCGAGCAGCTGATCACCACGGCCGAAGTGGTGCTGCCCGAGGCGCGCGGCCAGTATCTGCGCGTGGCCAGCAAGGGCGGTCTGCGCCTGGAACCGATCGAAAGCCTGGGCGCCGCCACCCAGCCTCCCACCGAGTTTTCCCGCGCTCTGGGCGCGCGCCTGGGCGCGGACTACGTGCTGACGCCGCTGGCTGGCCGGCCCGAGGCCTGCGACCAGCCGCGCCAGTCCAACTCTATCTTCGGCCCGACGCAGTGGCGCGGCACCTGCGAGGAAATCCTGGTGCGCATGCGCGACGGCCAGCTGCTCAGGCTCTCGGTGCTGCCGCCGCGCTCGCCGCCACCCACCGGCCATAACGAATACGCCGTCTTCCTGCCCTTCCTGCTCAGCATCGCCATCCTGGCCTACCTGGTCACGCGCATGACCATGCGGCCGCTGAAAAAGCTGGCCCAGGCCGCCAAAGACCTGGGCAACGACATCAACCACCCGCCGCTGGCCCTGGCCGGCGCCAGCGAGATCCGCCAGGCCGGCGCCGCCTTCAACGCCATGCAGGCGCGCATCCGCCAGCACATCTTCCAGCGCACCGAGATGCTGGCCGCCATCACCCACGATCTGCAAACCCCGTTGACCCGCATGCGCCTGCGTCTGGAAAAAGTGCGGGATGAGGATTTGCAGCAAAAGCTGATCGGCGACCTGTCGGCCATGCAGCAGATGGTCAAGGAAGGCCTGGACCTGGCGCGCAGCATGGACGCCACCGAAGCCATGCAAGCCCTCGACCTCGACTCCTTGCTCGACAGCGTTTGCGCCGATGCCGCCGATGCCGGCCAGCGCGTCGTGCTGGATGGCCGCTCGGCCATGGCGATGATGTGCCGGCCGTTGGATATTCGCCGTTGTCTCGTCAACTTGCTCGATAACGCCGTTAAATACGGCCAACAGGCGCACGTCGCGGTCGAACGTGTCGGCGGCGCGGCGCGCATCCGCATCCGCGACAGCGGCCCCGGCATCCCGGCCGACCAGCTGGCGCGCGTGTTCGAACCGTTTTACCGCATCGAAACTTCGCGTTCGCGCAGCTCGGGCGGCACGGGCTTGGGCCTGACCATCGCGCGCAATATCGCCGAGCAGCACGGCGCCACCCTGACCCTGGCCAATCTGGAGCAGGGCGGACTCGAAGTCACTCTCGTGATCCCGGAGTATTACGCCGGTAAATGACACGATCCATACTCTAACGTCGCCTATGTGTGCGACAATCCGCTCGCCGTGCAGGCGCGGGCGGCGATTCTTAAACTTTGCCGTAAAGTACGAATGAAAAAGAAGACACTGGGAATTCTGGTAGGCGTAGCTGTCCTGATCGGCGCGGGCGCTTGGCATTTCACGCATAAACCGGCGGAAGGCCAGGGCGCCGGCAAGTCCGGCGCCAATGCCATGGGCCAGGGACCGACCACGGTGAATGTGGTCGCGCCGGTGCGCCAGGATGTGCCGGTATTACTGCAGGCCAATGGCACGGTCAGCCCGATCAGCACGGTCGACCTGCATCCCCAGACCACCAGCACCATTGCCAAGGTCCATGTGAAGGAAGGCCAGTTCGTCAAGGAAGGCGAACTGATGTTCTCGCTCGACGCCCGCAGCGAGGCGGCCAACCTGGACAAGGCCGAGGCCCAGGTGGCCAAGGACCGCGCCACCCTGGCCGACCTGGAGCGCCAGTACAAGCGCAGCCAGGAATTGCTGAACCAGAAATTCATCGCCCAGGGTGCCGTCGATACCTTGAAGAGCCAGGTCGAGGGCGCGCGCGCCACCCTGGAAGCCGATATCGCCGCCGCCCGCGCCCAGAAGGTGAGCCAGAGCTATACCGTGATCCGCGCCCCGCTGGCGGGCCGGGTGGGCGCCATCAATGTCTATCCGGGCAGCCTGGTGCAGCTGTCGACCTCGCTGGCCGTGATCACCCAGCTCAACCCCATCAATGTCGCCTTCACGCTGCCCGAAAGCAGCCTGGCGGCCCTGCTCGACGCCCAGCGCGCCGGCAAGGTGGCGGTGCAGGTGTTCCAGAACAATTCGAACCAGCCTATCGATGGCCAGCTCAGCTTTATCGACAATACCGTCGATCCGGTGGCCGGCGTGATCCGCGTGAAGGCCCAGTTCGACAACCGCGACACCCGGCTCTGGCCCGGCCAGTACGTGAACACCAAGCTCACCGTGCAAACCCTGAAAGACGCCTTGGTGGTGCCGCAAAACGCTATCATTACGAATACCCGTGGTACTTTCGTCTACACCGTGGCACCCGACAATACGGCCACCGTGGTGAATGTGCAGCGCCTGCATGCCTTCGGCACCCAGGCCGCTGTAACCGGCCTGAAGGGCGATGAAAAGATCATCGTGGAAGGCAAGCAAAACCTGCGTCCCGGCGGCAAGATCCGCATCGCCGATGCGGCCGGCACCAAGCATGGCGGCAAAGGCCAGCAGCAGAAGGGTAAGGCGGAATGAATCTGTCCGAACTGAGCATCCGGCGCCCCGTCATGGTGGTGCTGCTGTCGCTGAGCGTGATCCTGGCCGGCGTGCTGTCCTATTCGCACATCCCGGTCGCCGCTCTGCCCAGCTATAACACCCCGGTCATCAACGTCAGCGCCGACCTGCCCGGCGCCAGCCCGGAAACCATGGCCTCGTCCGTGGCCCTGCCGCTGGAAAAGCAATTCTCCACCATTGCCGGCCTGAGCCTGATCACCTCGACCAGCAATCTCGGCTCCACCTCGCTGACCCTGGAATTCGACCCCAGCATCAACGTCAACCAGGCCGCCGTCGACGTGCAGGCGGCCCTGCTGCGCGCCCAGCGCGCGCTGCCGCAGGAAATGACGGAGCTGCCGTCCTACCGCAAGGTCAACCCGGCCGACGCGCCGGTGCTGTTCATGGCCATGACCTCGCCCTCGCTCAGTCTGTCCGAGCTCAACGATTACGCGGAAAACCTGATCGCGCCCAGCCTGTCCACCCTGCCGGGCGTGGCCCAGGTCTCGGTCAACGGCCAGAAGCGCTTCGCCGTGCGCGTGCGCGCCAAGGCCGACCTGCTCAACGCGCGCAATCTGACCCTGGACGAGCTGGCCACGGCCGTGCGCGCCGCCAACGCCAACACCCCGCTCGGCATTCTCGACGGCCCCAGCCAGACCCTGACCATCCAGGGCAATGCCCAGCTCATGAAGGCGGCCGAATTCGCCGAACTGATCATCGCCAACCGCAATGGCCAGCCGGTGCGTCTGAAAGACGTCGCCACCGTCGAAGACAGCTTCCAGTCGGTGAAAACGGCCGGCAGCTATAACGGCGAACGCTCCATCGTGCTCATGGTGCAGCGCCAGCCCGACGCCAATACCGTGCAGGTGGTCGACGGCGTGCGCGCGCTCTTGCCGCGCTTCCGCGCCCAGCTGCCGCAATCGATCAAGATCAACCTCGTCAACGACCGCTCGGTCTCGATCCGCGAAGCCATCCACGACGTCAACCTGACCCTGGCGCTGACCGTGGTGCTGGTGGTGCTGGTGATCTTCCTCTTCCTGCGCCGTCTGGCCGCGACCTTCATCCCGGCCGTCACCATGCCGATCTCGTTGCTCGGCGCGCTGGCCCTGCTGTACGCCTTCGGCTACAGCCTGGACAACGTGTCCCTGCTCGGCATCACGCTGGCCGTGGGCTTGGTGGTGGACGATGCCATCGTGGTGCTGGAAAACATCGTGCGCCATATCGAGCATGGCATGAAGCCCTTGCAGGCCGCCCTGGTCGGCTCGCGTGAAATGGGCTTCACGATTATTTCGATTTCGATCTCGCTGGTGGCGGTCTTCATTCCGATCTTCTTCATGCCGGGCGTGATCGGCCTGCTGTTCCATGAATTCGCCGTGGTGGTGGCGCTGTCGGTGCTGGTCTCGGCCGTGGTCTCGCTGACCCTGGTGCCCATGCTGGCGGCGCGCTTCATGCCGGCCGACTCGCACGAAACCTCGGGCGACGACAGCTTCATCGGCCGCCACTTCGAGGCGGCTTTCGGCAAGCTGCGCGACGGCTATGCGCGCACGCTGGACGTGGCCCTGCACCACCGCTACATCGTGCTGGCCATCGCCATCGCCACCTTCGTGCTGACAGTGATCATGTACGCCACCATTCCCAAAGGCTTCTTCCCCGAGGAAGACCTGGGCCAGATCCAGGCCACCACGGAAGCCTCGGAAGACATCTCGTCCTCGGCCATGCTGGAATTGCAGATGCAGGTAGTGGAGCGCATGCGCGCCAACCCGAATGTGCAAGACGTGACGTCCTTCTCCAGCGGCGGCAATACCGGCCGCATGTTCCTCGTGCTTAAGCCGCGCGGCGAACGCGCCAAGATGCCGGAAGTGCTGGACAGCCTGCGCAAATCGGCGCGCCAGGTGGCCGGCATTGCCGTCTACCTGCGCCCGGCGCAGAACCTGCAGCTGGGCGGCCGTCCGAGCAAGAGCCGCTACCAGTACACCCTGCAGTCGGTCAGCTCCGATGCGCTGAATGACTGGGCCGGCAAGTTCGTCGAATCGATGCGCGCCGACCAGGACTTCCGCGACGTCACCACCGACTCGCAGAACCGCGGCCTGCAGGCTTCGCTCAAGATCGACCGCGACAAGGCCAATACCCTGGGCGTGAAGATCGCCGATATCCGCAGCGCGCTGTATCTCGCCTTCGGCGAGCGCCAGGTCTCGACCATCTATTCCGCGGCCGCCAGCTACTACGTGATCCTGGAAGCAGCCACCGAAGACCGCCAGTTCGACGATGCGCTGACCAAGGTCTCGGTGCGCAATGCCAGCGGCCAACTGGTGCAGCTGTCGAGCTTCGCCTCGGTCGAGCGCACGGTGGGGCCGACCTCGGTCAACCACCAGGGCCAGTTGCAGGCGATCACGATTTCCTTCAATCTGGCGCCCGATGTCCCGCTCGGCAATGCCACGGCCAAGATCGACCGCATGGGCGCCGAAATGGGCTTGCCGCCTTCCATCATCACGACCTATGGCGGCGACGCGGCCGTGTTCCAGAGCTCGCAGAGCAGCCAGCTCATCCTGATCATTGCCGCGCTCGGCGTGATCTACGTGTTGCTGGGCGTGCTGTACGAAAGCTATATCCACCCGCTGACGATTCTGGCCGGCCTGCCGTCGGCCGCCGTCGGCGCGCTGCTGACCTTGTGGCTCTTCAACCTCGATCTGACCATGATCGCCATCATCGGTATTCTGATGCTGATCGGCATCGTCAAGAAGAACGCCATCATGATGATCGACTTCGCCCTGCAAGCCCAGCGCACGGAAGGGCGCACGCCGCAGGAGGCGATCCGAGAAGCCTGCGTGCTGCGCTTCCGTCCCATCCTGATGACCACCCTGGCCGCCATGATGGGCGCGCTGCCCATCGCGCTCGGCCTGGGCGCGGGTGCTGAGCTGCGCCAGCCGTTGGGCCTGGCGGTGGTCGGTGGCCTGCTGTTCTCGCAGGTGATTACGCTCTACATCACCCCGGTGATCTACCTCTTCCTCGACAAATACAGCGGCAACGGTCCCATGAGCGATGCCGAGCTGGCCGAGGAGGCGGAGGAAGAGGGCGGCAAGCTGGTCGAGCTGAAAGCTGTCAGCGCGCTCAAGCACTGATATGATGCGGGACGGTTGTTATTGATACATTCGCTAACATCCATCAAGACCGAGTTTTAGTAAGCTTCTTCACCAGACCAGCAGACCGCTTTGCGCAGAAAGTCCGATGATGTTGTTTCAGTTCACCCGTTCCCACACGGATCACCACGAGTATTGCGAAGCGTGCGGCCAGCGCCTGCCGGCGCCGGGCGGCTACGGCGACAAACAGCCGAACCGCATCGGCATCGCCATCTCGGTGGCCCTGCACGTGCTGGTGGCGCTGTACTTTCTGTTTGGCCCGAATCGCAAGATTGTCCTGACCCCGCCGGCCAAGGAAGGCGAAATGGTGTGGGTCGCGCCGCTGCCGAAAACCAAGCCCAGCAAGCCCAAAACCCAGCCCCAGCCTGAACAGAAGCCCACGCCGCGCAAGACCCAGCCGGCCAAGATCACGCCGCGCATCGTGCCGCAGCGCCACAACCCGAACGCCATCACCCAGGTCGAAATTCCCGAGCAGCCGCGTACGCAGCAGCCGGCCAAGCTGACCCCGCCGCCGCCGCAAGTGGACGATATGCAGGCCATGGTTGAAGCGGCGCGCCGCCGCCGCGGCGCCGTGCCCTCGGCCGAAGCCGCGCCCGAAAGCGACGACGACCGCGCCCGCCGCATTGCCCGCGCCAACATCATGGGCGCCCAGGGCCGCAGCGCCAATGGCGAGCGCAACGAAACCGGCGGCATCTTCGACGTCACCAACAAAACCTTCAACAGCGCCGACGTCAAATTCCGTGGCTGGAACACCAACTTCAAGCGCCAATGGCTGCAGCAGGTGCACGTTGAAGTGAGCGGCGAAGCCGATATCGAAACGGCCGTGGTGAAAAAGATGATCGAGCTCATCCGCAAAGAAAAGCCCGGCGACTTCGAATGGGAATCGCACCGCCTCGGCAAGGTGGTGCGCATGAGCGCGCGCAAGGACGACGAAGCCGAACTGGCCTCTTTCCTGATGAAGGAAATGTTCCCCGAATACCGCCGCGCCCGCTAATCCCTTTGATCTAAAACAAACAATGTCCCACCCTGGTGCCTGACACCAAGGTAGGACATTGTTTGCGCAAAATCAAAGAATGTCCGACTCTGGTGCCTGACACCAGGGTGGGACATTTGTTGATTTAGATCAGAGGCTTTAGGCGGCGGCCTTGAGCTTGCGGGCGATGTCGAGGGCGAAGTAGGTCAGCACGCCGTCGGCGCCGGCGCGTTTGAAGGCGAGCATGGATTCCATCATCACTTTGTCGCCGTCCAGCCAGCCGTTGATGGCGGCGGCTTTCAGCATCGCGTATTCGCCGCTGACCTGGTAGGCGAAGGTGGGGACTTTGAACTCATCCTTTACGCGGCGCACGATGTCGAGGTAGGGCATGCCGGGCTTGACCATCACCATGTCGGCGCCTTCGTTCAGGTCGAGCGCGACTTCGCGCAGCGCTTCGTCGCTGTTGGCCGGATCCATCTGGTAGGTGTTCTTGTCGGCTTTGCCCAGGGTGCCGGCCGAGCCGACGGCGTCGCGGAAGGGACCGTAGAAGGCGGAGGCGTATTTGGCCGAGTAGGCCATGATGCGGGTGTGGATGTGGCCCTTGGCTTCCAGCGCGGCGCGGATGGCGCCGATGCGGCCGTCCATCATGTCGGACGGGGCGACCACGTCGACGCCGGCGTCGGCCTGGGTCAGCGCCTGGCGCACCAGCATCTCGGTGGTGGCGTCATTGATGACGTAGCCGTTGGCGTCCAGCAGGCCGTCCTGGCCGTGGCTGGTGTACGGGTCGAGCGCGACGTCGGTCAGGATGCCCAGCTCGGGGAAGGCTTGCTTCAGCGCGCGCACGGCGCGCGGCACCAGACCGTCGGGATTGGTCGCTTCCACGCCGTCCGGGGTTTTCAGCGCCGCGTCGATATTCGGAAACAGGGCCAGCACGGGAATGCCCAGGGCCACGCACTCTTCCGCCACCTTCAGCAGCACGTCCACCGACACGCGTTCCACGCCCGGCATCGAGGCCACCGGCTCGCGCCGGTTGCTGCCGTCGAGGATGAAGACCGGGTAGATCAGGTCGGCGGCCGTCACCACGTTTTCGCGCATCAGGGCGCGCGAGAACGGGTCGCGGCGCATGCGGCGCATGCGGATCGCAGGGAATTGTGCGGAGACTTGAGGATGGTGCATCGCTTGGGTTCCTATGAATATTATTGGTCTGTTCCGGGCGCGTCGGCGTCATCCGGTGCATCTGCGTCGCCGGCCAGACCGGCCAATTCCTCAATCTTGGCGGTGGCTTCGTCGATGCCGATGCGCTTGAGCGCGGAGAACAGCTGTACGGTGAAGGGGAAGCCTTCGCCGTCTTCGTCGACGTAGCTGTCCAGTTTGGCTTGCGCCTGGCGCAGGACGTTGACGGATTCATTGCGGTTGAGCTTGTCAACCTTGGTCAAGATGCAGTGGATCGGCTTGCCGGTCGGGGCGAACCATTCGAGCATCTGGATATCGAGTTCGGTAAACGGGCGGCGCGCATCCATGATCAGGATCAGGGCGGCCAGCTGGTCGCGCCGTTGCACATAGTCGCCCAGCAGACGCTGCCAATGCAGCTTGGCGTCGCCCGACACTTCGGCATAGCCGTAGCCGGGCAGGTCGGCGATCAGCGCCTGGATTTCGTCGACATTGGTTTCATCCTTGCGGTGCATCGCCACATGGGCGCCGCCGATGGAAAAGAAATTAATATGCTGGGTACGGCCTGGAGTTTTAGATGCAAATGCCAGACCTTTTTGATTGCACAGAATATTAATTGCGGTCGATTTACCGGCATTCGAACGGCCGGCAAAAGCGATTTCCGGCACGCTGGTGCGAGGCAGGTCGCGCAGGTGGTTTACAGTAGTGAAGAAGCGGGCTTGCCAGAGCTTGGACATGGGAGTGAGAGGGAATTACAACAAAAGGGAGCATTAACGCGATAAAGCTATTGTACAATAAGGGGTTGCGAATTGCTGTTGCGGAGCGATCTGCCAGAAATATAAGGCGAGCTGATACAGCAATAATTATTACTAATTCTAATCTGTCTCAGGGTGTCTGAATGAATCGTGCGAATTCACCATTTATAAAATCCTTGTTCGTTGCTCTGCTGGCCGTTTCCGGCGTGGCATCGGCGGCTGACGCGAAACACGCTCCGGCCGCAGCCAAGCCCGATGCAGCTAAAGGCGCCACCCTGTACGCCGATGGCGATGCAGCGCGCGGCCTGCCAGCTTGCGTGTCCTGCCACGGCGCCGCCGGCAATTCGACCATCACCGCCAACCCGAAACTGGCCGGCCAGCCGGAAGCGTATCTCTACAAACAGCTGGTGAGCTTCGAAGGCCCGTCGCGCAGCCAGCCGGTGATGACCACCTTCTCCAAGATGCTGTCGGACGAGGAAAAGAAAAACATCGCCGCCTACCTGGCGACCCAGACCTCGAAACCGGGTGCCGCCAAAAATAAAGACACGGTGGAACTGGGCAAGAAGATCTATCGCGGCGGCATCGCCGAGAAGAACGTCCCCGCCTGCGCCAGCTGCCATGGCCCTGCGGGCGCCGGCATGCCAGCCACCTATCCGCGCATCGGTGGCCAGCACCAGGACTACACCGCTGCCCAGTTGGCCCTGTTCAAGACCGACAGCCGCAAGAACAGCCAGGAAATGAGCACCATCGCCAAACGCATGTCCGAAGAGGAAATGAAGGCCGTGGCTGACTACGTGGCCGGCTTGAAATAATCACCTCCGATAGTCCCGCGCTGACTGCTTTAAGTCTGCTTTAAGCGCACAGGACGGTTCAGGCAGTATAAAGGGCGGCCGCGTAAGCGGGCTGCCCTTTTTATTGGTATCCTCCTGCCTGCCTGGTTCCGTCCCTTTTGTGAAGACATCCGCATGAGCACCGCCAGTACCACCGCCGCCCCGCCGGCCAGCCACCGACCCACTCTGCACGAAGCGTTTGAGCTGCTGTCCTCGATGCGCTTTGCTATCAGTCTTCTGACGATGATAGCAATCGCCTCGATCCTCGGCACGGTGCTGCAGCAGAACCAGGCCATGAGCAATTACATCAACCAGTTTGGTCCCTTCTGGTTCGAAGTCTTCAATAAGCTGAGCTTGTATGCGGTGTACTCCGCCTGGTGGTTCCTGCTCATCATGGGCTTCCTGGTGGTTTCGACCTCGCTCTGCATCATGCGCAATACGCCCAAGATGCTGAAAGATATGCGCAGCTGGCGCGAACATGTGCGCGAGCAGTCGCTGCGCAACTTCCACCACCACAGTGAATGGACCACGCCGCTGGCGCGCGCCGCGCTGGCCCAGCAGACGGCCACCCGCCTGCAGCACGCCGGCTACCAGACCCGCATCATCGAAAAAGACCAGGCCTTGCTGCTGACCGCCAAGCGCGGCGCCGGCAATAAATTCGGCTATATCTTCGCCCACGCCGCCATCGTCATCATCTGCGTCGGCGGCCTGCTCGATTCCGATATGCCGATCCGCTTGCAGGAATGGACCATGGGCAAGACCCCGTTCACCGGCGGCGGCCTGATTTCCGAGATTCCCAAGCAGCACCGCCTGAGCCAGGCCAACCCGACCTTCCGCGCCAATACCGCGATTCCCGAAGGCCAGGCCAGCGATACGGCCATCATCCCGCGCGCCGATGGCGTGCTGATCCAGGAATTGCCGTTCACCATCGAGCTGAAGAAATTCACCATCGATTTCTACAGCACCGGCATGCCCAAGCTGTTCGCCAGCGATGTGCTGATCCGCGACAAGGAGAACGGCAAAACCTTCCCCGCCACCATCGAAGTCAACAAGCCCCTGGTCTACAAGGGCCTGGCCGTCTACCAGTCCAGCTTCGAAGACGGCGGCACCAAGCTCAAGCTCAAAGGCTACCCGATGAAGGGCGCCCAGTCCGGGCAGTTCGAACTGAACGGCGAGGTCAACGCCACGACGCCGATGACCGAGGACTACACCATCGAATGGTCGGGCTTCCGTCCCTTCAATGTGGAAAACATGGCCAGCCAGGATGCGCGCGCCGTGACCAAGGGCGAGGACTTGAACCAGGAATTCGCGCGCAGCCTGGACAAGCACCTGGGTTCGGCCGCCAAGACCGCCAACAACAAGGATTTGAAGAACGTCGGCCCCAGCGTGCAGTACAAGCTGCGCGACAAGACCGGCCAGGCGCGCGAATTCCAGAACTATATGCAGCCGCTGGAGCTGGAAGGCGCGACCGTCTTCCTGGCCGGCGTGCGCGCCAACCCGAACGATCCTTTCAGCTATCTGCGCATCCCGGCCGACGACGAGCATAGCGTGCGCGACTGGATGCGCCTGCGCGCCGCCCTGCAAGACCCGGCCCTGCGCGCTGCTGCCGCTGAACGCTATGCACGCCGCGCCGCGCCGGCTTTCGCCGCGAATGCCGCGCTGAACCTGCAGCTGCGCGATTCCGCGCTGAAGAGCCTGGAAATCTTCGCCGGCGACGACAAGCAGGGCGGTTTCATGGCCATCACCCGCTTCCTGGAAAAAGTGCCGGAGCAGGAGCAGTCCAAGGCCGCCGACATCTTCATGAAGATCCTGAACGGCACGCTGTGGGAGCTGTGGCAGATCGCGCGCGACAAGGAGGGCATGGCTCCGGTCGCGGCCGACGAAAAGCATGCGCGCTATCTGCAGCTGGCCACCAATGCCCTGTCGGATGCCTTCTTCTACGGCGCCCCGATCTATCTGCAGCTCGACGAATTCACCGAAGTGAAGGCTTCGGTCTTCCAGGTCACGAAGTCGCCCGGCAAGACCGTGGTCTACCTCGGCTGCCTGTTCCTGGTACTGGGCGTGTTCTCCATGTTCTATATCCGCGAACGCCGCCTGTGGGTCTGGATCAAGGACGAAGGGCAGGGCACGCACGCGCTGATGGCCATGAGCACCCAGCGCCGCACCCTGGACTTCGATAAGGAATTCACCGAAATGAAGGAAAAACTGCCGCAATCGGCGTAAGCTGTTGCTACGTTGTGGAGAGGAATAATGGAAATCACGCAAACCCAAACCTATACCGAGGCGCCCGGCTATTTCAAGCGCCTTAACTGGATCGACTGGCTGTTCGCCGTTGGCCTGCTGGGCGCCGCCCTGTTCGCGCTGAACCGCTTCGGCGCGTATATGGACATTTATGAAAAAGTGATCCTGCTCGCCTGCGCACCCACCTTTGCCGCCCTGGGCTGGCACTGGAAGCCGGTGCGCTGGCTGATGCCGCTGACGGCCGTGCTGGCACTGGCCGCCATCGCGCTGTATGCGGGCGACTTGAATATGGCGAACCAGAAATTCTGGCTGCGCAATATGCTGTCGAGCCAGTCGGCGATCCTGTGGATGAGCGTGATGTTCTTCCTCTCCACCCTGTTCTATATGATCGGCCTGGGCCTGCGTTCGGGCATGGGCTTCACCGTCGGTTCCAAGCTGTGCTGGGCCGGCGTGATCCTGGGCACCACCGGCATGCTGGTGCGCTGGTACGAGTCCTACCTGATCGGCGCCGACGTCGGCCACATCCCCATTTCCAATCTGTACGAGGTCTTCATCCTGTTCTCTCTGATCACGGCGATGTTCTACCTCTACTATGAAAAACGCTACAACACCCAGCAGCTGGGCGCGTTCGTGCTGCTGGTGATTTCGGCCGCCGTCGGCTTCCTGCTGTGGTACACCGTGTCGCGCGACGCGGCGGAAATCCAGCCCCTGGTGCCGGCCCTGCAAAGCTGGTGGATGAAGATCCACGTCCCGGCCAACTTCATCGGCTACGGCACCTTCTCGCTGGCGGCCATGGTGGCCGGCGCCTACCTGCTGAAATCCTCTGGCTACCTGGTGGACCGCCTGCCGGCGCTGGATGTGCTGGACGACGTGATGTACAAGTCGATCTCGGCCGGCTTCGCCTTCTTCACCATCGCCACCATCCTGGGCGCGCTGTGGGCGGCCGAAGCCTGGGGCGGCTACTGGTCCTGGGACCCGAAAGAGACCTGGGCCCTGATCGTCTGGCTCAACTATGCGGCATGGCTGCATATGCGCCTGGTGACGGGCCTGCGCGGCCGCTTCCTGGCCTGGTGGGCGCTGGTGGGCCTGCTGGTGACGACGTTTGCCTTCCTTGGCGTCAATATGTTCCTCTCCGGCCTGCATTCCTACGGCAAGCTTTAAACCAGCTTTCAGGAAAGAGGTGTAAGGTTTCGCTATCTGGCCCGACCAAAGCAGCAAGCCCGCACCTTTTTCCTGGAGTTGCCATGTTGATCAAACGGAGTCCAAACGGCATCGACCTGCCGTTTCCATCTGAAATCACTCCCCGCGCCGTCTTCGAATCGCGCCGCAGTTTCCTGCGCCAGATGGCGCTGGGCGCGGTGGCCGGCGGCGCCCTGCTCGAAGCCCTGGATCATGAAGCCCTGGCCCAGGGCTTGAATCCGAAACTGGCCGCCAAGCTCAATCCCGCCTATTCCGCCCTCGACAAGCAAAGCGCTTACAAGGACGCGACCAGCTACAATAATTTCTACGAGTTCGGCACCGACAAAAGCGACCCGGCGCAGAATGCGCACACGCTGAAAACCCAGCCCTGGACCGTGAGCATCGAGGGCGAGGTGAAAAAGCCCCTGACCCTCGATCTGGATGCCCTGCTCAAGCTGGCGCCGCTGGAAGAGCGCGTCTACCGCCTGCGCTGCGTGGAAGGCTGGTCGATGGTGATTCCCTGGGTCGGCTACTCGCTATCCGAACTGATCAAGCGCGTCGAACCGACCGGCAACGTCAAATACGTGGAATTCATCACCCTGGCCGACAAGAAGCAGATGCCCGGCGTGGGCAGCCGCGTGCTGCAATGGCCATATGTGGAAGGCTTGCGCCTGGACGAAGCCAACCATCCGCTGACCCTGCTCACCCTGGGCATGTATGGCGAAACCCTGCCCAAGCAGAATGGCGCGCCGGTGCGCATCGTGGTGCCGTGGAAGTATGGCTTCAAGTCGGCCAAGTCCATCGTCAAGATCCGCTTCGTGCGCGATATGCCGCGCACCGCCTGGAATCTGGCTGCGCCCTCGGAATACGGTTTTTACTCGAACGTGAATCCCGAAGTCGACCACCCGCGCTGGTCGCAAGCCAGTGAGCGCCGCATCGGCGAGGACGGCTTCTTCGTGCGCAAGCGCAAGACGCTGATGTTCAACGGCTATAGCGATGTCGCTTCGCTGTATACCGGCATGGATTTGAAGAAGTATTTCTGAACACTATGGACTTTTTCCCCACCCCCAAACAGCTGTCCCGCATCAAGCTCGCCGTCTTCTTGCTGGCGCTGCTGCCCTTTGTGCGCATGGCCTGGCTCACGGCCAGCGGCCAACTGGTCGAGCCGCTGCAATTCATCACGCGCGGCACGGGTGACTGGACCTTGTACTTCCTCTGCCTCACGCTGGCGGTGACGCCGCTGCGCCGCCTGTTGCAATGGCCTTGGCTGATCCGCCTGCGCCGCATGCTGGGCCTGTATGCCTTCTTCTACGCCTTCCTGCACTTCCTCACCTTCCTCTGGTTCGACCATTTCTTCGACGTGCAGGCGATGTGGAAGGACGTGCTGAAGCGGCCCTTCATCACCGTCGGCTTCAGCGCCTTCGTGCTGCTGCTGCCGCTGGCTGTCACCAGCACCAACGGCATGGTCAAGCGCCTGGGCGGCAAGCGCTGGCAGTGGCTGCACCGGCTGGTCTACATCATTGCGCCGCTGGGCATCCTGCATTTCTGGTGGATGAAGGCGGGCAAGCACGATTTCAGCCAGCCCATCCTGTTCGGCCTGATTGTCGCCGCGCTGCTCGGCGTGCGCCTGTGGTGGGCCTACAGCAAGCGCGCCGCCGCGCCGGCCGCCGCCAAAGGCTGTTCCGGCTGCTGCCACTAAGGCATGCGCTGCTTGAGGATGCGCAAAGCCTGCGCATCCCCGCCCGCCGCAGCACCGCCTGGCCTCCCTACAATGGACCATGGCGAACCAGCACGACAGCGCATACCGGCAACTCTTCTCCCATCCCGAAATGGTGGCCGACCTGCTGCGCGGCTTTCTCCCGCCAGACTGGCTGAGCCAGCTGGAGCTGGGCACCCTGGAACGCGTCAGTGGCAGCTATGTGGGCGAGGAGGGCGCCCAGCGCCACAGCGATATGGTGTGGAAGCTGAGAGTGGCCGGCAATGGCTCTACCTCTACATCCTGCTTGAATTCCAGTCCACGCCTGATCCCTGGATGGCCTTGCGCATGCAGGTGTATATCGGCCTGATGTAGCAGGATCTGGTCAAGCGCCACGAACTACCCGCCCCGCATCAGCTGCCACCCATCCTGCCGCTCGTGCTCTACAGCGGCGCGCGGCGCTGGACCGCTAGCCCAGACCTGGCCGGCCTGATCGCGCCTTGTCCTCCTGGCATGGAGTTTCTTCAAGCTCAGCAGCGCTATCTCCTGCTGGATGTGATGAAATTGCTTAAAGCCGACCCTGATTTCAGCAATGTCGTCGTGGCGCTGCTTTGCCTGCGTCAACAGCAAACTCCTCAGCAAATAATGAAACTGATCGTATCGATCTCTCGTTGGATGAGGGGGAAGCCATCGATTCAGCTACAGCGGAGTATGTTGCGATGGGTGCGGTCGAGCTTGCCAGAAGGGCTAGGGAAAACTACGATGTACACGAAGGGAGAAGCGAAAATGAAGGTTGATCCCCCCGACTTCGATACATTTGTCGAGCTGATTTCAGGTGGCTGGAAGATGGCCGGTATGCAGGAAATCCTGCAGCGCGTCTTGGAAAGACGCTTTGGCGCCTTACCGGAACAGTATCTGAAGCAAATGGAACACGCGAATGAGGAGGCGTTCAATCTGTGGGCCGACCGCGTCGCGGAGGAATTGAGTCTCGAGGCAATCTTCGCCGACGGTCCCGAGGACTGAGCCGCGCACCATATCAGTGCGCGGCCCAGGGTGCTTATTTGAGCACCGACTCCAGTGCGAACAGCTCTTGCGGCGTTTCGCGGCGGCGTACCAGGTGAACCTGATCGCCATCGACTATCACTTCGGCGGCGCGGCCGCGCGTGTTGTAGTTCGAGGCCATGGTCATGCCATAAGCGCCCGCCGTGTGCATCACCAGCAGATCGCCGGGCGCCACCGCCAGCGCGCGTTCGCGCGCCAGCCAGTCGCCGGATTCGCAGATCGGCCCCACCACGTCGAAAGTCTCGCCGGCGGTGGCGGACTGCAGCACCGGCTGCATATCCATCCAGGCCTGGTACAGGGCCGGACGGGCCATATCGTTCATGGCCGCATCGACGATGCAGAAATTCTTCTCTTCGCCATGCTTGAGGAATTCCACGCGCGTCAGCAGCACGCCGGTATTGCCGACGATGGAGCGGCCCGGCTCGAAGATCACCTTGATCGGCTTGCCGCCATGGCGCGCGGCGCGCCAGGCGTCGACGCGGCGGAACAGGCGGCCCAGATAATCGCCCACGGCCACCGGCGCACCTTCGCCCACCTCGCCATAGTCCACGCCCAGGCCGCCGCCGATATCCAGGTGGTGCAGGTGGATGCCTTCGGCGTCGAGCGTGTCGATCAGCTCGATCAGCTTGTCGAGTGCTTCCAGCAGTGGCGCGTCGTCCAGCAGCTGCGAGCCGATATGGCAGTCGATGCCGCACACATCCAGGTGCGGCAGGCTGGCGGCGGTGCGGTAGGTGGCCAGCGCATCGCTGAAGGCCACGCCGAATTTGTTCGCCTTCAAGCCAGTGGCGATATATGGATGGGTCTTGGCGTCCACGTTCGGATTCACGCGCAGCGAAATGCGCGCCTGCTTGCCCATGCTGCCCGCCACCTCGTTTAGGCGGTGCAGCTCGGGAATCGATTCCACGTTAAAGCACAGGATGTCGTGCGTCAGCGCCAGGCGCATCTCGTCCACGCTCTTGCCCACGCCCGAGAAGATCACCTTGCGCGGATCGCCGCCCGCCGCGATCACGCGCAGCAGCTCGCCGCCGGACACGATGTCGAAGCCGGCGCCCTGGCGCGCCAGAAGATCCAGGATGGCCAGGTTGGAATTGGCCTTCATCGCATAGCAGACCAGCGCGTCGCGGCCGGCGCAGGCGTCGGCATAGGCGGCGAAGTTGCCCAGCAGCTGGGCCTTGGAATAGATGTAGGTCGGCGTGCCGTATTGCTCGGCGATGGCGTTCAGGGCGACGCCCTCGGCGTGCAGCACGCCGTTCTGGTAAGCGAAATGGGACATGGATTACTGTTGTTGTGAGACGGGCGGGGTGGCCGCAGCTGGGGCCGGAACGGGCGACGCAGCGGGCGCGGCGCCAGGCTTGCCCGGCGCGGTGGAGCCGCCGGCCTTGGTCTGGGTTTTCGGCATATACAGGGGGCCGGTCTGGCCGCAGGCGGACAGCAGCAGGCAGGTGGCGAGAACGCCAATCAGCGCAAGAGTGGACTTCACGATTAAAATCACGGTTTGATCAGAGAGCTTGGAGTTTAGCATGACCGAATCGGAATTTTTGGACCTGGCCGACGCCACCCTGTCCGCCATCGAAGCCGCCTATGACCGCCTGTTCGAACAGGACATGCTCGACGTCGAGTGCAGCCGCAGCGGCAATGTGCTGGAAATCGAGTTTGTGCACAACGGTTCCAAGGTGATCGTCAACAGCCAGGCCGCCATGAAAGAAATCTGGGTGGCGGCGCGCACCGGCGGCTTCCACTACCGCCAGGTCGACGGCAAATGGCGCGACACGCGCGATAACACCGAACTGTTCGAAGCGTTGACGGTCATCACGGCCCACCAGTCCGGCGGCGCGCCGGTGGTGATTTCGGAACAGGCATAAAAAAAAAGGGGACCGCGGTCCCCTTTGTTTATCAGAACAGTTCGTTCTTCACGGCATCCCTGGCCTTTTCCTCGGCCGGCGTGCCGCGCGCATTGCCTTCCAGGCTTTGCACACCCACGCCCGGCGGGTTCTCGGCATAGAAGTATTCACCGTCGGCCATGATGATGCCTTCCGGCACCGGCCTATCCTCGATCGGAATGTTTTTCAGCGCCTTCTGCATAAAGCCGATCCAGATCGGCAAGGCCAGGCCGCCGCCGGTTTCGCGGTTGCCCAGGTTCTTCGGCTGGTCGTAGCCGATCCAGGCCACGCCCACCAGTTTCGACTGGTAGCCGGCAAACCAGGCGTCGATCGAATCGTTGGTGGTGCCGGTCTTGCCCGCGATATCGGGACGGCGCAGCACCAGGGCCTTGGTCGCCGTGCCGAAACGCACCACGTCTTTGAGCATGCTGTCCATCAGGAAGGCGTTGCGCTCGTCGATGACGCGGCTGCTTTCCGTGCCGGCGCGGTCGGGGTTGGCCTGGGACAGCACCTTGCCGTTCGCATCCGTCACCTTGGAGATCAGGTAAGGCGTGACCTTGTAGCCGCCGTTGGCAAACACCGCATAGGCGCCCGCCATCTGCAGCGGCGTCACCGAACCGGCGCCCAGGGCCAGGGTCAGGTAGGGCGGATTCTTCTCCGGCTCGAAGCCGAAGCGGGTGGTGTATTCCTGGCCGTACTTGGCGCCGATCTTGTGCAGGATGCGGATCGAAATCATGTTCTTCGACTTGGTCAGGCCGCGCCGCATGGTCATCGGACCCTCATACTTGCCGTCGTAGTTCTTCGGCTCCCAGGCCTGGCCACCGGTCTGGCCGGCGTCGAAGGAAATCGGCGCATCGTTGATCACGGTGGCCGGCGACAGGCCGCGCTCCAGCGAAGCCGAATAGATGAAGGGCTTGAAGGAGGAGCCGGGCTGGCGCCAGGCCTGGGTCACGTGGTTGAACTTGTTGCGGTTGAAGTCGAAGCCGCCCACCATGGCCTTGATCGCGCCGTCTTCGGTGCTGGCGGCAACGAAGGCCGATTCGATTTCCGGCATCTGGGTAATCTGCCAATCTTTCCCTTCCTGCATTACGCGGATCACGGCGCCGCGGCGGATGCGGCGGTTCGGCGCGGCTTTTTCCGACAGCCAGGATTTGCCCATCTCGACGGCGGCGCCGGTCATGGTGATCTCCTCGCCCGAGGCGGTGACGGCCACCACTTTCTGCGGGCTGGCCGAAAGCACGATGGCGGCCACGATATCGTCGCTGTCGGCATGCTCGGCCAGCTCGGTTTCGATGGCTTCGTCGGCGTCGGCCTTGTTCGACGGGATGTCGATATAGGCTTCCGGGCCGCGGTAAGTGTGGCGCTTCTCGTAATCCATCACGCCGCGGCGCAGGGCCAGGTAGGCCGCGTCCTGGTCGGCCTTGGTGATGGTGGTGAACACGTTCAGGCCGCGCGTGTAAGTGTCTTCCTTGAACTGCTCGTACACCAGCTGGCGCGCCATCTCGGCCACGTACTCGGCGTGCACGCCGAATTCGCTGGAATCGGTCTTCACCTTGAGCTGTTCGTTCTTGGCCGCCTCGAATTGGGCCGGGGTGATATAGCCCAGCTGCGCCATGCGCTGCAGGATGTACTGCTGGCGGGTGCGGGCACGTTTCGGATTGACCACCGGGTTGTAGGCCGACGGCGCTTTCGGCAGACCGGCCAGCATGGCCGCTTCGGCAACGCTGATGTCCTTCAGGTTCTTGCCGAAATAGATCTGGGCCGCCGAGGAGAAACCGTAGGCGCGCTGGCCCAGATAAATCTGGTTCATATACACCTCCAGAATCTGGTCCTTCGTCAGATTCTGTTCGATCTTCCAGGCCAGCAGGGCTTCATACGCCTTGCGCTTGAGGGTCTGTTCGCTGGAGAGGAAGAAGTTGCGCGCCACCTGCTGCGTGATGGTGGACGCGCCCTGGCGCGCGCCGCCGGTGGCGTTGTGCACGGCCGCGCGCAGGATGCCGAGGTAATCGACGCCGCCATGCTCGTAGAAGCGGTCGTCCTCGATGGCCAGCACGGCCTTCTTCATCACATCGGGTATGTCCTTGATATGCACCAGGTTGCGGCGTTCTTCGCCGAATTCGCCGATCAGCACATTATCGGCCGAGAAGATGCGCAACGGCATCTTGGGCCGGTAATCGGTCAACTGGTCCAGCGAGGGCAGGTTGGGGTAGGCCATGGCCAGGCCGAAGACCACCAGCAATACCGCCGCCATCAGCAGGCCGACCAGCGAGGCCAGGGCCATCAGCAGGAAGCCGCGCGAGCGCGAGGGCTTGTTGTCAGGGGTAGGCGTCGCCTTGTTCGATGATGTCATGCGCAGGGAGCTTTCAGTATTTTATCCAGCGCATTATAAGCGAGCGGCTGATAGCGGGGCGCGCACGCGGGTGGAGAGAATTGTCACAAAACTTAAGCTTTGGCAAGTCGGCAAGCTTGCCAATTAAGCAGCCGCGGCGCGCGAAAATCTGTGGCAAAACACGCACATACAAGTAATTGTGCACGGTAGAAATGGCTTTACATCGCGTCTGCCTTATTGCTAGCATCTAAACGTACCGTCTGACCAAGATTGTCTGAACCCGTGCCGCAGCAAGGTGTTCCGACAGGTATAACACTGGAGCGCATCCGGCAGCACCTGCGACCGTACAGGTGTTGAACCAAGGGGGACATGCTCGTGATGGTAGACCTCAAGACCCTGTTCGGTGGCGGCCATCCGCCGCTGGTCGGCATCGACATCAGCACGTCGAGCGTGCGGCTGGTGGAATTGAGCGATGCCGGCAAGGAGGGCGTGAGGCTGGAGCGCTGCGCCACCGAGGCGCTGCCGCGCGGCGCGGTCACCGACGGCAATATCGAGAACATGGATCAGGTGGTCGACGCCGTGCGCCGCGTCGTGAAAAAGAGCGGCACGCGGGCCCGCCATGTGGCGCTGGGCATGCCGCCCGCCGCCGTCATCACCAAGAAGATCATCCTGCCGGCCGGCATGTCCGAAGAACAATTGGAAGTGCAGGTCGAATCGGAAGCCAGCCAGTACATTCCCTTCGCCCTGGATGAAGTCAGCCTCGATTTCGACGTGATCGGCCCGGTCGGCAATTCGCCCGACGATATCGAGGTGATGCTGGCCGCGGCCCGCCGCGAAAAGGTGGAGGACCGCGTCGCCATCGGCGAAGCCTCGGGCTTGAAGGCCAGCGTCATGGACATCGAATCCTATGCCGCGCGCGCCGCGCTGGACCGCATCGTGGCCCAGCTGCCGGACGGCGGCGCCGGCCAGATCATCGCCCTGTTCCAGATCGGCGCCCAGGTCACGCATATCTCGGTGATGCTGGACGGGCAGACCATCTATGAACGCGAGCAGCCTTTCGGCGGCAACTCGCTGACGCAGGACATCGTGCGCTCCTTCGGCCTGTCCTATGAGGAGGCGGAGGCGCGCAAGCGCTCCGGCGAGCTGCCGGAAAACTACGCCGCCGACATCCTCGCACCGTTTCTCGACAGCGCGGCGCTCGAAGTCACACGCGCCATCCAGTTCTTCTTCACCTCCACGCCCTATACCAAGGTTGACCAGATCTACCTCGCCGGTGGCTGCGCCCTGATCCCCGGCCTGCTCGATATCGTTGCCAGCCGCACCAAGATCTCCAGCACCGTGCTGTCGCCCTTCAAGGGCATGCAGCTGGCGGCCGGCGTGCGCGAGCAGCAGCTGCGCGGCGACGCGCCGGCGTATCTGGTGGCCTGCGGACTGGCGCTGCGGAGGTTCGGCTGATGATACGCATCAACCTGCTCCCGCACCGCGAGGAAAAACGCAAGCAGAGGAAGGCCGCCTTCTTCGGTCTGTTGACCCTGGGCGGCCTGCTGGGCGTGGCCCTGGTGCTGCTGGTGGGCGGCTACAACGCGCGGGCCATCGCCATCCAGGACCAGCGCAACGAGGTGCTGAAAAAAGCCATCGTTGAACTGGACAAGAAGATCGCCACCATCGCCACCTTGAAGCAGGAAATCGAGGCGCTCAAGGCGCGCCAGCAGGCGGTCGAGGATTTGCAGGGCGACCGCAACCAGCCCGTCTATCTGCTCGATGAACTGGTCAAGCAGACCCCGTCCGGCGTCTACCTGAAAGGCTTCAAGCAGGATGGCCAGCGCGTCACGGTCGGCGGCTATGCGCAGTCGCAGGAACGCGTCTCGGAACTGCTGCGCAATCTGGCGGGCGCCTCGCCCTGGCTGGAAAAGCCCGACCTGATCGAAGTGCGCGCGGCCAATCTGGCCCAGGGGAAAAGTACGAAAAAGGTGGTGGAGTTCAACCTGATCGTCAGCATCAAGCGCCCGCGTGACAAGGACAAGCCGGACGAGGGCAGTCCCGGCGTCAAGCCGGGGGCTGCCGGCAATGCGGCCAAGGCGGCCCAACCCTGAGGCAGAGCGCATATGGCGACCGACCTGAAACAACTGGGAGAGACACTGGCGGCGCAGTTCCGCGGCCTGCAAGGCGTGCATCCGGGCCAGTGGCCGCTGGCGCCGCGCCTGCTGTGCGCCTTCGGCGTGACGGTGGCGGTGATGGTGCTGGGCTACTTCGGCTACTGGAGCGGCCAGTTCGAGGAGCAGGAGACCGGCGCCGCGCGCGAACTCAAGCTGCGCGACGAGTACAAGATCAAGGTCGCGCAGGCCGTCAATCTCGACGCCCTGATCGCGCAGAAACAGCAGGTCGACCAGTATGTGGTGCGGCTTGAGAAGCAGCTGCCCAGCAAGGCCGAGATGGCAGCCCTGCTGTCCGACATCAACCAGGCCGGCCTGGGACGTGGCCTGCAGTTCGAGCTGTTCCGCCCCGGCCAGGTGGTGGTCAAGGACTACTACGCCGAGCTGCCCATCGATATCAAGGTGGCGGGGCGCTACCACGACATCGGCTCCTTTGCCGGCGATATGGCCAATCTGCCGCGCATCGTCACCCTCAACAATATGAACCTGAACACGGCCAAGGATGGCTCCCTGGTGCTGGAAGCGGTGGCCAAGACCTTCCGCTACCTGGACCAGGAAGAAGTGGCGGCCCAGCGCAAGGCGGCGGCCGACAAGAAGAAGGGGAATAAAAAATGAACGCGCGCGCCGCCTGCCTGGCCTTGCTGCTGCCGCTGCTGAGCGCCTGCGGTGACAGCGACGAGCAGGAAGTGCGGCAGTGGATGAAGGAAATCGACGCCCAGACCAAGGTGGCGGTACCGCCCCTGGCCGCGCCCAAGACCTTCATCCCCTTCGCCTATGCCTCGACCGAGGCGCCCGATCCCTTCAGCCCCGCCAAGCTGCTGACCGAACTGGCCAAGAGCCGTTCCGGCGGCGGCATCCAGCCCGATACGCAGCGGCGCAAGGAGTTCCTGGAGAGCTTCCCGCTCGATACCATGAAGATGGTGGGCATCCTGCAGAAAGACCGCGCCACGTATGCGCTGCTGCAGATCGACCGCACTATCCATCACGTGCAGACCGGGCAGCATCTGGGCCAGAACTTCGGCCTGGTCACCGGCATCACGGAAGAGGCGGTGAATGTGAAGGAAATCGTACAGGATGCGGCCGGCGACTGGGTCGAACGCACGTCGAAGCTGGAGTTGCAGGAGAAGGAGAGCAAGCCATGACCGCCATCCACACCCTGGCGCGGGGACTGCGCCGCGCTGGCGCCACGCTGGCGCTGCTCGGCGCCGCGGCCCTGGCCCCTGCGCCCGCCCTGGCCCAGGCGCAAGCCGGCAATGCCATCGAATCGATCACGGCCAACCAGCAGGGGTCCAATGTGATCGTCAAGATCGCCCTGCGCAACGCGCCGGAAAAACCGCCGCTCGGCTTCGCCATCACCAATCCTTCCCGCATCGCGCTCGATTTCGGCACCACCGTGAATGCCACCGGCAAGACCATGCAGGAGCTGAACCTGGGCGATCTGCGCAGCGTCACCGTGGTGCAGGTGGGCGAGCGTTCGCGCCTGGTCTTCAATCTGAAGCGCAGCCTGAATTACGCCACCGCCGTCGACGGCAATAATGTGATCCTCACCATCGAAGGCTCGGGCGGCGTGGCGACGGCGGTCGACGCTAGCGGCCTGCCGGCCAGCGCCGCCCAGCGCCAGGGCACGGCCGCGCAGGCGCCGCCCGCAGCCAAGCCGGCCGCCACGCCAATCGCGGCAGCGCCTGCGGCGAGCGGCAAGCAGATGCTGCGCGACCTGGATTTCCGGCGCGGCAGCAATGGCGAGGGCAGGGTGGTGGTCGACCTGCCCAATAACCAGGTGGCGGTCGACGTGCGCCAGACCGCGACCGGGGTGGTGGTCGACTTCCTGCGCACCGGCCTGCCGGAAACCCTGCGCCGCCGCATTGACGTGACCGATTTCGGCACGCCGGTGCAGCGCATTACCGCCGTACCGCAGGGCGAGAATGTGCGCGTCACCGTCGAAGCAAAGGGCTTGTGGGAACAGAGCGTGTACCAGAGCGATACCCAGCTGGTGGTGGACGTGAAGCCGATCCGCGAAGACCCGAACAAGCTGACCCAGGGTACCCAGGGCTATCGCGGCGAGAAGCTGTCCTTCAATTTCCAGAATGTCGAGGTGCGCGCCGCCTTGCAGGCGATTGCCGATATCTCGGGCCTGAACATCATCACCAGCGACAGCGTGGCCGGCAACCTGACCCTGCGCCTGAAGGAAGTGCCCTGGGACCAGGCGCTCGATGTGATCCTGCAGGCCAAGGGGCTGGACATGCGCAAGAATGGCTCCGTGATGTGGATCGCGCCCAAGGAGGAATTGCTGACCAAGGAAAAGCTGGAGCTGGAACAGCGCGCCCAGATCGCCGACCTGGAACCGCTCAAGTCCGAAATCTTCCAGCTCAACTACCAGAAGGCCGAATCCTTCAAGACCGTCTTCGGTCTGGATGGCGGCGCCGATGTGCGCAACCGCATCCTGTCCAAGCGCGGCAGCGCCATCATCGAGCCGCGCACCAACCAGCTCTTCGTCACCGACATCGCCTCTAAGATCGAGGATGTTCGCAAGCTGATCCAGAAAACCGATATTGCCACGCGCCAGGTGCTGATCGAGGCGCGCATCGTCGAAGCCAGCGATTCCTTCACCCGCAACCTGGGCGCCAAGCTCGGTTTCGTCGACCTGCGCACCTTGCGCGGCGGCGACTCCGGCTGGCAGATCGGCAATGGCAATACCCGCATCGGCGTCGGCGGCAATATGTCGGGCATCGGCGAAATCCTGGGCCAGACGCCGCGCACCGACCAGGGCTACACCAACAGCCAGTTCATCAACCTGCCGGCCGCCTCCATCAACGGCCAGCAGGCCGGCAGCCTGGCCATCAGCCTGTTCTCCTCAGCCGCCAACCGCTTCCTCAACCTGGAACTGTCGGCGCTGGAGGCCGACGGCACCGGCAAGATCGTTTCCAGCCCGCGCGTGGTCACGGCCGACAAGGCCGTCGCCACCATCGAGCAGGGGCTGGAACTGCCTTATCAGATCGCCACCAGCAGCGGCGCCACCGCCATCGTCTTCCGCAAGGCCAATCTGCGCCTGGAAGTGACGCCGCAGATCACGCCGGACGGCAATGTGGTGATCGACGTCGACGTGAACAAGGATAGTGTGGGCCAGGAGACGCGGGCCGGCTTCGCCATCGATACCAAGCACGTGAAGACCCAGGTCATGGTGGAAAACGGCGGCACCGTGGTGCTGGGCGGGATCTACCAGCAGATCGAGCGCAACACGGTCAGCAAGGTGCCCATGCTGGGCGACGTGCCGGTGCTGGGTTTCCTGTTCCGCAACAATAGCCGTACCAATGACAAGACCGAGCTGCTGGTCTTCATCACGCCCAAGATTGTGGCCGAGAGGTTGTCGGCACGTTAGCTTTCGCTGTCTATTCGAGAGGGAAGACCGATGCGCACATCCAGAGCTGGCTTCATGCAGAAACTCCCCACCTGGCTTGGCCTGCTGGCCTCGTTCAGCCTCCTCAGCCTCATGGCCGCCTGCGGCGGCGGCGGCGGTTCCCCCGGCACGAATTTCAATGGACAGCAGCCCTCCAGGGCCAGCACGGTGGTGCTGACGGCCAGCGCGGCCACCATTCCTTCCTCCGGCCAGGATGGCACCGAAGTCACGCTGACGGCGGTGGTCAAGGACGGCAGCAATAATGTGCTGCCGGGAGAGACCGTGACCTTCAAATCCAGCTCCGGCAATATCAGCGCCACCAACCGCGTCACCGATACCGATGGCAAGGTGGTGGAAAAACTCAATGTCAAAGGCGACGCCAGCGCGCGCGACATCACCATCACGGCCAGCGCCGGCGGTTCCACTTCGAACACCGTCACCGTCAAGGTGGTGACGGCCACGCCCACCGTGGTGCTGACGGCCGATTCCGGCACCCTGCAGTCGGCCGGCGCCACCGGCGCCGAAGTCGCCCTGGTGGCCCTGGTCAAGGATTCCAACAACAGCGTGATGCCGGGCGTGAAGGTCGACCTCTCGGCCGATTCCGGCAGCTTGACCACCACCTCGCGCATCACCGACGCCAATGGCCGCGTCACGGAAAAACTCAGCACCGGCGGCGATCCCAGTTCGCGCGCCATCAAGGTCACGGCCTCGGTGCAGGGCGCCACGCCCACCACGGCCGTGGTGAACGTGATCGGCACCCGGCTGCAGGTGAACGCCAGCGGCACGGTGAATGTGGGCGGCAGCAGCGATGTGACGGTCAAGCTGGTCGATTCCGCAGGCAATGCCCTGATCGGCAAGCCGGTCAGCTTCAGCTCATCGATCAACCAGATCGTGGTCAAGGATGGCGGCGCCGCCGTCACCAACTCGGCCGGCCAGCTGATTCTCAGCTATGCCGCCAGCGCGGCCGGCGGCGACACCATCGTGGTGCGCGCGCTGGGCGAAACGGCCACTGCCCCCATCACCGTCAGCGCTTCGGTGCTGACGGTCACGGTGGTCAGCGGCCAGACCGTCTTCATCAACGCCTGCCACCCGGTCGCCGTGCATAGCGACACGGGTACGGCCGTGACCCTGAATACGTCGCGCGGCAACTTCTACAGCGATGCCGGCTGCACCTCGGCCCTGAGCGGCGCCTTGGCCCTGAGCGGCGGCAATGGCAGTGCCTTCCTCTCGGCCACCAGTCCGGGGCAGGCCACGCTCACCGTCACCAATACCGCCAGCGGCGCCACCGCGCAAAGCCCGGTGGAGTTCGTGGCGCCGCTGTCAGGTGTGGATACCATCAATGTGCAAGCCGACCCGGCGGTGGTGGCGGCCAATGCGCCGGGCAGCAGCTCGCAGCAGGTGGCGCTGCGCGCCGTGGTGCGCGACGGTGCGGTCTCGAACAATCTGGTGAAGGGTGCGCAAGTGGCCTTCTCCATTCTGGCCGACCCCAGTGGCGGCCAACTGACCCAGCCTTCGGTCGTTACCACCGGCAGCGACGGCGCGGCCACGGTCAGCTATGTGGCCGGCACCTCCACCACGGCGGTGGATGGGGTGCAGATCATGGCGCGCCTGATCGGTGGCTCGAACGCCAGCGCCATCGCCCGTTTGACGGTTGGCAGGCGCTCACTCTTCATCTCGGCCGGCACCGGCAATACCGTGCAGACCCCGGATGCGGCCACTTACCGCATGGATTATTCGGTCTTCGTCAGCGATGCCGCCGGCGCCGCCGTGCCGGGCGTGAACCTGACTGCTTCCATCAAACCGCGCTTCTACTACAAAGGCTTCCTCGCCTTCCAGGGTTCGGATGGCCCCTGGGCGCCGTCGCTGTATGTGCAGTGCGCCAACGAGGATAGCGACGGCAGCGGCATTTATTCCGTCGCCAAGGATATCAACGGCAATGGCCGCCTCGACCCAGGCATCCCGCTCACCATCACGGCCACTGCCGTCAGCGATGCGCGTGGTCAAGCTACCATTTCTCTTAGTTATCCGCGCGACCGGGTGTATTGGGTCGATGCGGACATGACCATCCGCGGCCAAGTCGCGGGTACGGAAGCACGCTATGTCGGATATGTGTCCCTGATTGGGCTGGCAACAGATTACAATAATAAGGATCTGATACCGCCGGGGCAGACCAGCCCATACGGCAAGGCCAACGTCTGCACTAATCCGAACTAGCTGGGGCTGAATGCAAAATGTGTTTTTGGTAGGACTGATGGGGGCGGGGAAAACGACCATTGGCCGCATCCTCGCCCGCAAACTGGGCATGCGCTTCGTCGATTCCGATCACGAGATCGAGTCGCGCACCGGCGCATCCATCCCCTTGATCTTCGAGATCGAAGGCGAACAGAGTTTCCGCCGCCGCGAAGCCGAAGTAATCCGCGACCTGACGGCGGAAGAGGGCATTGTGCTGGCCACGGGCGGCGGTGCCATCCTCAATCCGGACAATCGCGCCGTGCTGCGCGAGCGCGGCACGGTGATCTATCTGCGTGCCAGCATCAACAGCATCCTGGCGCGCACCAGCCATGACAAGAACCGCCCCCTGCTGCAGACGGCCGATCCGCGCAGGAAGCTGGAAGAATTGATGGCGCAGCGCGAACCGCTCTACCTGGAAATGGCAGATCTGGTGATCGATACCGGCCGTCCTAACGTACAATCGATGGTTCAGATTATTATGAACCAGCTCGACGCGCTGGCCTGCGAGGCGGCGCCGAACTGTGTCACGCAGGCGGAACCCTCGATGAACGAACAATCCAACATCCTTCTCAATGTCGATCTGGGCGAGCGCAGCTACCCGATCTCCATCGGCCCGGCCCTGCTGGACGATCCCTCCCTGCTGCTGCGCCATGTGGCCGGCGGCAAGGTCGCCATCGTCAGCAATACCACCGTGGCGCCGCTTTACCTGGAGCGCGTGCGCGCGCCGCTGGCCGCCGCCGGCAAGGAAGTCATCGCCATCGTGCTCGAAGATGGAGAGGAATTCAAGAACTGGTCCAGCCTGATGAAAATCTTCGATGCGCTGCTGGCCAATAAATGCGACCGCAAGACCACCCTGATCGCCCTCGGCGGCGGCGTGATCGGCGACATGACCGGCTTTGCCGCCGCCAGCTATATGCGCGGCGTGGATTTCATCCAGGTGCCGACCACGCTGCTGTCCCAGGTCGATTCCTCGGTGGGCGGCAAGACCGGCATCAACCACCCGCTGGGCAAGAATATGATCGGCGCGTTTTATCAGCCGCAAGTGGTGCTGGCCGATACCTCGACCCTGGAAACCCTGCCCGAGCGCGAACTGTCGGCCGGCCTGGCGGAAGTCATCAAGCACGGCGCCATCATCGACGCCGCCTTCTTCGACTGGATCGAGGCAAACATCGGCAAGCTGATGGCGCGCGACAAGGGCGCCCTGGCTTACGCCATTGCCCGCTCCTGCGAAATCAAGTCGGACGTGGTACGCCAGGACGAGCGCGAAGGTGGCCTGCGCGCCATTCTGAACTTCGGCCACACCTTCGGCCACGCCATCGAGGCGGGCATGGGCTATGGCGCCTGGCTGCACGGCGAAGCCGTCGGCTGCGGCATGGTGATGGCGGCCGAGCTGTCACAGCGCATGGGCTTTATCGATGCCGAGGCCGTGGCGCGCATGCGCGCCCTGGTGGCCGCCGCCGGCCTGCCGGTGCAGGCGCCCGACCTGGGCACGCAACGCTGGCTGGAACTGATGGAAGTGGACAAGAAGAACGAGGGTGGCGCCATCAAGTTCATCCTGCTGAAACCGGTGGGCAGTCCCTGCATCACCACCGCGCCGCAGGAGCTGCTGCTCGATACCATTGCCGCCTGCGTGTGTTAAGCCGGAGCCGCCATGGAAGAAAGCCTCGCCCCTTACGCCGCGCATTCGGACCTGGGGCGTGGCCGCCGCGCCCCGGAAACCCCGCACGCCTCGCGCAGCCAGTTCCAGCGCGACCGCGACCGCATCATCCATTCCACCGCCTTCCGCCGGCTCGAATACAAGACCCAGGTCTTCCTCAACCACGAGGGCGACCTGTTCCGCACCCGCCTCACGCACAGCCTGGAGGTGGCCCAGATCGGCCGCTCGCTGGCGCGCAATTTGCGCCTGAATGAAGACCTGGTGGAAGCCATCGCCCTGGCGCATGACCTGGGCCATACGCCCTTCGGCCACGTGGGACAGGATGTGCTGAACGAGTGCATGAAGGAGCATGGCGGCTTCGAGCACAATCTGCAAAGCCTGCGTGTGGTCGACCAGCTGGAACAGCAGTATGGCGCTTTCGATGGCTTGAACCTGATGTTCGAAACGCGCGAGGGCATCCTCAAGCACTGCTCGCTGCACAATGCGCGCCTGCTGGGCGAGGTGGCGCAGCGCTTCCTCGACCGCAGCCAGCCCTCGCTGGAAGCCCAGCTCACCAATCTGGCCGACGAAATCGCCTACAACAGCCACGATATCGACGATGGCCTGCGTTCGGGGCTGATCAGCATCGCCCAGCTGGAGCAGGTGGATTTCTTCGCCCGCCTGTGGCGCGAGGTGCAGGCGGTGTATCCGGGCCTGGCCGGCCGCCGCGCCATTTACGAAACCCTGCGCCGCCTGATCACGGCCCTGGCCGACGACCTGATCGCCACCTCCGGCGAACGTATCCGCGAAGCCGCGCCGCGCAGCATCGAGGAAGTACGCGCCGCGCCGCCGCTGATCCGCTTCTCCGACCAGATGCGCAAGGATGCGACGGAACTCAAGCGCTTCCTGCGCGAGAATCTCTACCGCCACTACAAGGTCAACCGCATGCGCCTGAAAGCGAGCCGCATGCTGCGCGAGCTGTACGACGCCTTCACCGCCGACGCCTTCCTGCTGCCGCCCGATTACCGCGAACCGTCCGGCGACGCCAGCCTGCAGGCGCGCCGCATCGCCGACTACATCGCCGGCATGACCGACCGCTACGCCATCCAGGTGCACCGCCGGCTGTATTCTCTGGAAGAGCTCTGATCCAGGTCAACGGCCGTCTATCCCGCTTGACCTTGCCGCTTGCGCGGACGATGATGAAGCATCATGGACGAGAACTTCATCGAGCGTTTTGTTACCTTGGAAGCTGATGTGGCGCACATCAAGCTCGACCTTGGGCAGATTCGCGCCAACTATGCCACCAAGCAGGACTTGGAGGTATACGCGACCAAGGAAGATCTCGCGGTTATCTGCTCCAATTACGCCACCAAGGAGGATGTGGCGAAATTGGAAACCCAGATTGCCAAGCTCGAATCCCGGCTTATCACCTGGTTTATCTCGACGGCTACGGCTTTGGCGGCCGTTTCAATCTCGGCGGCCGTCGCCACGATACATCTGGCCCGCTAAAACATGCGCGCCTGGCTATTCGCCCGGTCGCCCAGCAATTCCAGCAGCAGCTTCTTGACCGGCGCGGGCAGGGCGGCGTCGGCCACGCGGCCCGTGTCCAGCCATTGGTAGCGCGCCTCGCCGGCCAGCGGCTCGCGGCGCGCCAGCGTGATCAGCAGCGGCGCGATATGCAGCTTGTAGTGGGTGAAGACGTGGGTCACGGTCATCAGCCGCTCCTGCGACTCCATCTCGCCGAAAGGCTGCATGGCGCGCACCAGCGCGGTCTGGTCGATTGCCGGCTGCTCCTCATCATCCTCGGCCAGATTGTGGCCATCGAGTTCCGGCAGCGACAGCAGGCCACCCCAGATGCCGCTGGCGGGACGCTGCTCCAGCAGCACTTCGCCCTTGTCCACGATCAGCAGCAGGGTCGCGTGCTTTTCCGGCGTGGCTTTCTTCGGCTTGCGCACCGGCAGATCCTTGGTGCGCTGCGTCAGGTGCGCCACGCAGCGCTGCTGCATCGGGCAGCGCGCGCAATCGGGGCTGCTGCGCGTGCACAGCGTCGCGCCCATGTCCATCAGCCCCTGGGTATAGGACTCGATGCCGCTGGCCGGCAGCAGGGCTTCGGCGCGCCGCCACATGGCTTGCTCGGTCTTTTTTTCGCCCGGGAAGGTAGCGATGCCGAACACCCGCGCAAACACGCGTTTCACATTGCCGTCCATGATGGCGGCGCGCGTGCCGCTGGAGAAGGCGGAAATCGCCGCCGCCGTCGAGCGTCCGATGCCAGGCAGCTCGGCCAGCAGGGCCGGGTCGGAGGGGAAGACGCCATCGTACTGCGCCACCACCTGCTGCGCGCAGCGGTGCAGATTGCGCGCCCGGGTGTAGTAACCGAGGCCGCTCCACTGCGCCATCACGTCCTCCACCGGCGCCGCGGCCAGCTCGCGCAGTGTGGGGAAACGCTCCAGAAAGCGCGCGTAATAACCCAGCACGGCCGACACCTGGGTCTGCTGCAACATGATTTCCGACAGCCAGATCAGGTAGGCGTCGCGCGTGTTTTGCCACGGCAGGGCGTGGCGTCCGTGGGCTTTCTGCCAGCCGATCACGGCGGCGGAAAAACTGGGGTCTGCAAAGTCTTCGTGAAGCAATTCAATTCCTGTGATTTATGCGGCGGCGTCCAGCGCCACGAATTCGGCCTGCAGGGCGATGCTGATATCGCCCGCCAGCTCGGCCAGGCGGGCTTTCTGCTGTTCCAGTTCCGCCTGGCTGGCCTCGAAGGCGGCGATCTTCTGTTCCAGGCTGTCGCTCGCCTCGTGGATGCGCTGCACGGCGGCCAGCCGGTGCTTCAGCTGCTCCTTGTGCTGGCGGATCTGCGCTTCCAGCGGCGCCATGATGACTTTCAGCCAGGCTTCGGCGTCGGCATTGGCCGCCTTGAAGCAGCGCTTGACGGCCGAGGCGATCGAGTCGAAGAAGCGCTCCATCAGCGACAGGCGCGAGGTGGTCAGCATGGCGGCGGCGCCAAACTGCTTATGATAAACGTTTTCGATGTCGGCGATCTCCCGCCGGTAGCGTTCCAGCGAAAACGCCATGGGCAGGGCCAGCGCGATCCCGTGTTCGCTGGAAAACTGGCGGTACATCGCATCCATCATGCCGTGGATTTCCTCCACTTTCTGTTCCGATAACTGCAGGTCGGCGCGCAGCGCGGCGAAGAATACGCGCACCGCCTCGCGCATGCCGGTGGAGAAGGCGCTGTTGCCCATGGCCGCGCGCACCTCGTGCACATGGTCGCGCAGCATATCCATGCCCAGGCTGTCATACAGCTCGGTGGACAGGCGGGTGAAGACGGCGCGCGTGCCCTGCAGCTTGAACAGGCTGGCGTCGAACTCCTTTTTCTCGGCGTCGACGCGCCGCATCATATGCGCGATCACGCTCTGGTTCTTGCCGCGCAGGCTGCGCAGTTCATGCAGTTGTTCGACCAGGCCGCGCATGCGTGCCGCCACCATGGCCTGCTGCGCGGCGCCCAGGGCCGTGAGATCGCCGGCCAGGCGCTGGCGGATGATGTCCTTCTTGGCCGGAATCAGCTCGTCGAACAGGGCGCGCTCCAGCTCCAGCATGCGGCTCTTGGCGAGCAGGGCCTGGTCGCCCGTGATCTTGCCCACCAGCGCCTTCTGCGCCGAGACCGGAAACACCTGGTCCGGCCGCAAGGCCAGCATATGCGCCGCATGCTCCTGCTGGCGCGTGATCTCGCCATCGACTTCGGCGTCGCTGCGCAAGGCGTCCCACATGCTGTCGATCTTGTTCAGCACCACCAGCCGGCCCGCGCCGCCGCCGATATGCTGGCGCCAGACTTCGATATCGCTCTTGGTCACGCCGGTATCGGCGGCCAGGATGAACAGCACGGCATGCGCATGCGGGATCAGGTTCAGCGTCAGTTCCGGTTCGGTGCCGATGGCGTTCAGGCCGGGCGTATCGAGGATCACCAGGCCTTGCTTCAGCAGCGGATGCGGGAAATTGATGATGGCGTGGCGCCACAGCGAGATTTCGACCAGACCCTGCGCGTCGAGCGTGGCGGCCAGGTCGGGATCGTTCTCGTCATACAGGCCGTAGTTGCGCGCCTCGTCCACGCTCACCTGGCGGGTGCGGCTGACCTGTTTGAACACCTGCTGCATCTCGTCGGCCGCCTCCAGGTTCAGCGGCAGCATGGTCCAGGCGGCGGCATCGTCGCGGTAATCGCTGGTGGAAAGCTTGGCGGCGCGCGTCTCGATCGGCAGCAGGCGGATGCAGGCAGGCCAGGCCGGATCGTATTGCAGTTCGGTGGGGCACATGGTGGTGCGCCCGGCCGCCGAAGGCAGGATGCGCTGGCCGTAATCGGCGAAGAAGATGGCGTTGATCAGTTCCGATTTGCCGCGCGAGAATTCGGCCACGAAGGCCACCGACATCTTGTCGTCGGCCAGGCGTGCCAGCGCGCGCGCCAGGCGCTGTTCGGCGGCGGCGTCGGCCAGCGGCGTGCCGGCCAGCCAGGTGCGGTAAGCCTGCACCGTCTTGGCCACGCCCAGACGCCATGCGCTGTAGTGCTCCAGGTCTCTCGCCATCATGCCGCTTGCCTCGCACGTTGGATGGTCCAAAACGCCAGGGATTATTTCTGGCAGTTCACGCAATAAAAAGTCGAACGCTGTCCTTGCTTGATCTGGCGCACCGGCGCGCCGCAAATGCGGCAGGGCACGCCAGCACGATCATAGACGAAATACGATTGCTGGAAATAGCCGGACTGGCCGTTCACGCTGATGAAGTCGCGCAAGGTGCTGCCGCCCTGCACAATGGCCTCGGCCAGCACCTCGCGGATGCACTGGGCCAGGCGGTCATAGCGCGCGGGACTGATGCGGTTGGCCGCCGTCTTCGGATTGATGCCGGCGCGGAACAAGCTTTCGGAACAATAAATATTGCCAACGCCCACCACAATATCGCCTGCCATCAGCACCTGCTTGACGGCGCTGCTGCGCGTGCGCGTCTGGCGGTAGAGCAGGGCGCCCGTGAAGGCCGGTCCCAGCGGCTCCACACCCAGGCCGCGCAGCAGCATATGTTCATCCAGCGCGCCATCCTCGTTGGGATGCCAGAGCACGGCGCCGAAGCGGCGCGGATCGGTCATGCGCAGCACTTCGCGCCCCTGCGGGCCTTCCACCACCAGGTCGAAATGGTCGTGCTTATCGGCTGGAATATCGGGCGGCAGCACGCGCAGATGGCCCGACATGCCGAGGTGGACGATCAGCGTGCCGTGTTCGAATTCGATCAGCAGGTATTTGCCGCGCCGCCCGGTGGAGAGCACGGTGCGGCCCGCCAGCAACTGCGGCAGCTCGGCCGGAAACGGCCAGCGCAAGCCTTCGCGGCGCAGCACGACAGCGCGCACGGCGCGGCCTTCCAGGTGGGGCGCAACGCCGAGACGGGTGACTTCTACTTCGGGTAATTCAGGCATGGGGGACTCGTAAATGCACGCAAGCATGTGGTTGGGCGTAAAATCAAGACTTGAGCCCGATTTGCAGGATCAATCCTTTGAAAAACGCATTCGTCATTGTAACCCTCTCGGCTTTGCTGTCGGCATGCGCCGTTGCGCCACAAAAACAGGCGGACACGCCGGCCGAAGCGGAGGCCGCGGCCGCCCCGGCGCCCGAAACCCCGGCTTCGGAAGCCATTGCCGCCGCCGCCCAGGCCGAAGAAAAGCTGCCCGCCGTCGAACTGACCAGCGAGCTGTTCTACAAACTGACCAAGGCCGAGCTCGATTTCAAGCGCGGCCAGTGGCAAAGCGCCTATGTCACCATGATGGTGCTGGCCCAGCAGACCCGCGACCCGCGCCTGGCGCGCCGGTCGGCTGAAATGGCCCTGGCCGCCAAGCAGGGCAATGAAGCGCTGGCCGCCATCCGCCTGTGGCGCGAACTGGCGCCGGAATCGGACGAGGCGGCCCAATATTTCCTCGGCTTTGCCGTGCTGGGCGACGATCTGGCCGAAAGCGAGCAAGTCTTTTCCCAGCGCCTGAAAACCGCGCCGCCCGCCGCGCGCGGCCTGGCCATGTTCCAGATGCAGCAATTCCTGCTGCGCGCGCGCGACAAGGGCGCCGCCTTCGCCCTGATGCAGCGCGTACTGGCGCCGTATGCGGGCATGCTGGAAACCCATCTGGTGCTGGCCCAGGGCGCGGCCGCCAATAGCGACAATGAGCGCGCCCAGAAAGAAGCGAAGGAGGCACTGCGCATCAAGCCTGATTCGGAGCTGGCCGTGCTGACCCTGGGCCAGGTCTTGCAGGATCTGGATGGCGCCACCCAGCTGTTCAAAGGCTTCCTGGCCCAGTATCCCAAGTCGCGCGAAGTGCGCTCGGCCTATGCCCGCCTGCTGGTCGAGCAAAAACAGTACAGTCAGGCCCGCCAGCAATTCGAGCAGCTGCTGACGGCCCAGCCGGACAATCCCGCCACCCTGTATGCGCTGGGCATCATGTCGATGCAGGCCAACGAGATCCCCGTGGCGGAAGAGTACTTCAAGCGTTTCGTCGCAGTGCTGGAAAGCAGCGAGGGCGAAGAGCGCGACCCGTCCAAGGCCTTGCTGATCCTGGCCCAGATCGCCGAAGAGCGCGGCGATTTCGACGCTGCCATCGGCTGGCTGGACCGGGTGGAAGGCAATGATCCGCGCGTTTATCTGACCGCGCGCCTGAAGCGCGCGCATCTGGCGGCGCGCAAGGGCGATCTGGCGCAGGCGCGCACCCTGCTGAGCCAGATTCAGACCAGCGACCCGGCCGAACAAGCCCAGATCATGCAAACCGAAGCCCAGCTGCTGCGCGACGCCGGCAAGGCGGAGGACAGCTTCGCCGTGCTGGAAGGCGCCGTGCAGCGCTTCCCCGCCCACGCCGAACTGCTGTACGACTTTGCCCTGGCGGCCGAAAAACTGGGCCGGCTGGAATTGATGGAGCAGATCCTGCGCCGGGTCATCGAAGCCGCGCCCGACAACCACCACGCCTACAACGCCCTCGGCTACTCGCTGGCCGAGCGCAATGTGCGCCTGGAGGAGGCACAGGCCCTGATCGAAAAAGCCTTGCAGATGGCGCCTGGCGATCCCTTCATCATGGACAGCATGGGCTGGGTGCAATTCCGCATGGGCAAGCTGAAAGAGGCCGAGCAGTATCTGCGCCAGGCTTACAAGCTGCGCAACGATCCGGAAATCGCCGTCCACCTGGGTGAAGTGCTGTGGGCACAGGGCGATAAGGATGGCGCCCAGAGCCTGTGGCGCGAAGCGCGCGCCAAAGACCCGAAAAACGATGCGCTGCGCAGCACCCTGGAACGCCTCAACGCCAGCATATAAGGATTGCATGAGCTCTACCCGAATCGGCCTTTGTGCCATCCCCGCCGCCCGTGCCGCACTGGCCGCCTGCGCGGCCGCCTCCATCCTGGCCCTGGCCGGCTGCGCCAGCACGCCGCGCGAACCGCTGTCGGCCGCCCATGTGGCCCCGTATCGCGCGGCGTTGGAGCTGCAGGGTCGGCTGTCGGTCAATTACACCCGCGACGGCAGCAGCCAGTCGCTGAACGGCAGCTTTGAATGGCGCCAGACCACGACGCGCACCGACATCACCCTGTCCAACCCGCTGGGCCAGACCATTGCCGTGATTGCTGTCACGCCCGAAGCGGCCACGCTGAGCGACGGCAAGAATCCGCCGCGCACGGCGCCCACTATCGACCAGCTGAGCCGCGAAGCCCTGGGCTGGCCGCTGCCGGTGGCCGGCCTGCGCGACTGGCTGCAGGGCCACGCCATCGGCGCCGACGGCAAACCCTTCGCCGCCAGTCCAGCCGTCAACACGGTCAAGACCCGGGACGGCTGGCAGCTTAGCTATGTGACCTGGCAGGAGGGCAGCATGCCGCCCAAGCCCCTGCGCATCGATGCCGAACGCCGTACCGGCGAAACCATCGACGATATCTCCATCCGTATTGTGATCCGCCCCGAATGAGCAGCCTGAAGAATTGCCCGGCCCCGGCCAAACTCAATCTATTCCTGCACGTGAATGGCCGCCGCGCCGACGGTTACCATCTGCTGCAAACCGTGTTCCAGATGATCGACCGCTGCGACCGCCTGCATTTCGACCTGCGCGCCGATCATGAGCTGCGCCGCGTCAGCGATCTTCCCGGCGTGCCGCCAGAACAGGACTTGATCATCCGCGCCGCCCGCCTGCTGCAAGCCGAGGTGTTGAAGCGGCGCGGCGCGCTGCCACCCGGCGTCGATATCGGCATCGACAAAGTGCTGCCCATGGGCGGCGGCGTGGGCGGCGGTTCCTCGGATGCGGCCACCACCCTGATGGCCCTGAACCAGCTGTGGCAGGCCGGCCTGAGCCGGCAGGAGCTGATGGATCTGGGCCTGCCGCTGGGCGCCGACATCCCCTTCTTTATCTTCGGCCAGACCGGTTTTGCCGAAGGCGTGGGTGAGGCGCTGCAGCCCGTTGCCGCACCCGACTGCTGGTATGTGGTGATCGAACCAGGCGTGGCGGTCCCCACCGCGCAAATTTTTTCGTCTGAGTATTTGACAAGGGACACGCCCCTCGTTAAGATAACGGACTTTTCCAGCCACTACGGAAATCGCCAAGATAACCGTGGTTTTGGAAAGAACGACTTGCAACAAGTGGCCACCCGCTTGTTCCCGCCGGTAGCAAAGGCGGTAGAATGGCTGGGGGCTTACGGCGATGCCAGGATGACTGGCTCCGGTGCTTGTGTGTTCTGCGCCTTCGAGAGCGAGGCCCAGGCCGATGCAGTGCTCAGCAATGTGCCTGCCGCCTGGACTGCTTGGAAAGCTAAAGCGCTGACACAGCATCCATTCGCTGAAATGTTGAAGTGAGTAAAAAGATTTGGCTTTACGTTAAATAGCTTGTATAATACTGGCCTACTGACGAAAAGCTTCAGTTTAGAGTAGGGGAATCGCCAAGCTGGTTAAGGCACCGGATTTTGATTCCGGCATACCAAGGTTCGAATCCTTGTTCCCCTGCCACCGTTTTCTCTGTGATCTGTCGATGCTGAAAGTGTCCGGCACGGAGTAAAAACAAAGATACTGCCAGTCACGCTGGTGTATCCTTTTAGCTCAGCGCCGGATGCGGCATCTGCCGGATCCGGTGACTTTTCAAAGAAATCAACGCTTACCTTCCTGGGACTCCCATGGCTTACGAAAACCTGATGGTTTTTACCGGCAACGCTAATCCTGCGCTGGCAGAAGGGGTCGCAAAAAATCTCGGCATCCCTCTCGGCAAAGCAGTCGTTTCGAAATTCTCGGACGGCGAAGTAATGGTCGAAATCAATGAAAACGTCCGCGGTAAAGACGTCTTCGTGCTGCAGTCGACTTGCGCCCCGACGAACGACAGCCTGATGGAACTGATCCTGATGGTCGATGCCCTGAAACGTGCGTCCGCTGGCCGTATCACCGCCGCCATTCCTTACTTTGGCTACGCCCGCCAGGACCGCCGCCCGCGTTCCGCCCGCGTGGCGATCTCCGCCAAGGTTGTTGCCAATATGCTGGAAGAAGCCGGCGTCGAGCGCGTCCTGATCATGGACTTGCACGCCGACCAGATCCAAGGCTTCTTCGATATCCCGGTTGACAATATTTACGCATCGCCCATCCTGCTGGGCGACCTGCAAAAGAAAGACCACCAAGACCTGCTGGTCGTGTCGCCCGACGTCGGCGGCGTGGTGCGCGCGCGCGCCCTGGCGAAACGCCTGGGCTGCGACCTGGCCATCATCGACAAGCGCCGTCCGAAAGCCAATGTCTCCGAAGTGATGAACATCATCGGTGACGTCGAAGGCCGCAATTGCGTCATCATGGACGATATGGTCGATACCGCCGGCACCCTGGTGAAAGCGGCCGAAGTGCTGAAAGAGCGCGGCGCCAAGAAAGTGATCGCCTACTGTACCCACCCGGTGCTGTCCGGCCCAGCCATCGAGCGCATTTCCGGCTCCTCGCTGGACGAGCTGGTGGTGACGGACACCATCCCGCTGTCGGATGCGGCCAAGGCTTGCGGCAAGATCCGCCAGCTGACCTGCGCACCGCTGCTGGCTGAAACCTTCAAACGCATCATCAAGGGCGATTCCGTGATCTCCCTGTTCGTGGACTAAGCAGCCCGCGAAGCGAGCAATTCAGGCGGCGCGACCGGTTTTTCCGGTGGCGCCGTCGTGTTTTTTCCGGAGACGGCTTGCCGCCTCCGATTTCCGGAGCGTCCTGGTCGCGGGACGCTTCTCAACGCAAGGCGCAAGCCTTGTTTATTTTTGGAGTCTCAAATGAAAGTAGTTGCATTCAAACGCGAACTGCAGGGCACGGGTGCGAGCCGCCGCCTGCGTATTTCCGGCCAAACCCCAGGCATCATCTACGGCGGCGTTGAAGCCCCGGTGACCATCGCCCTGGACCACAACGCGCTGTACCACGCGCTGAAAAAAGAAGCTTTCCACTCGTCCATCCTGGACCTGGAAATCGACGGCGCCGTACAGAAAGTACTGCTGCGCGACTTCCAGATGCACGCATACAAACAACTGGTACTGCACGCTGACTTCCAGCGCGTCGACGCCAACAAGCCAGTGCACGTGAAAGTGGCCCTGCACTTCGAAAACGCCGAAGTGTCCCCAGCAGTGAAACTGCACGGCGCCACCATCAGCCACGTCGCCAACGAGATCGAAATCTCCTGCCTGCCAGCTGACCTGCCAGAGTTCGTAGTTGTGGACCTGACCAATGTGGACGTTGGCCACTCCGTGCACGCTTCCGACCTGAAGCTGCCAAAAGGCGTGACCATCGTGGCCCACGGCTCCGACGCGACCATCGCTACCGCCTCCGTGCCAGCCGGCCACGTTGCCGCTGAAGCCGCTGCCGCTGAAGAAGCCAAGAAGTAATTTGCCCGCGCAGCAATGCGCAGCAGGAAAAACCCCGGCCTCGGCCGGGGTTTTTTTATGCCCCTACAGCCCAGTCCTTGTCCGATTGGGGTCTGACCCCAAAGTGGACACGGGCTGGGCTGTGGTGCTGAAGGTGCCGGAGTAGCGGAAGATTTGGCCTAGCAGCGGGTGATGCAGGCGGAAGTCCATGCGGTAGCGGCGCTCGTCCAGCGCCTCTTCGACGATGCTGGTGTGGCCCAGGGCCAGCCACTCGGGGATCGGCAGCAGCAGCTGGCCCAGCTTCAGCACGAAGCGCACGCCTTCGTAGTGCAGGCGGCCGTTTTCCACATGCGGCGCCATCTGCAGGCCGAGCAGGGGATTCACGAATTCGATCAGCTGATGCTCGCCGGCCGCGACCCAATAGCTGTCGAAGCGCAGCGTGCGGCCATCGGCATAGCGGATGCTGCGATGCCAGTGCTGGCGCTCGCCGGCCAGGCGCTTTTCCACCACCGTTTCCAGATCGTGCCCACTGCGGTTGACCAGGGCGCCGAGCAGGTGCAGCACGCTGAATAGAGGCTGCATGAAGCGCGGATATTCGATGTCCATCCGCCCGTGCTCCACCGTGAGGCCGTCGCCGTAGTGCGCTTGCAGCGCGGATGGCAGCTGCCGCCAGGATTCGCCCAGTATGGTTTGCATGATGTTGTCCATCTCACGCTCCCAAAGGCAGATGCTTGAAGACCATCAGCGCCACCACCAGTACCATCGAGACAAAGGCGGGCACGCCCAGCCAGAACCACCAGCGCGCCATGCGCCAGTACAGGGCGGGCAAGGGACGGGCCTGGGCGCAAGCCAGCGTGGCGATCTGCCGCATGCGGATCTGTAGCCAGACCACGGGCAGCCAGCAAGCTCCGGCCAGCGCGTACAGGGCCAGGCTGGCGATGACCCAGGGCGTGGTCAGCGGCAAGCCAAGCAGATACACCATCCACAGTCCGCTGAGGGGCTGGAAAATCACGGTCGGCGTGGTGAAGAGCCAGTCCGCCAGCACCACATGGCGGTTGGTGACGGCGATATGGGCCACCACGCCGCTGCGGTCGGCCATCCATTTATAGAAGGCGCTGCCCAGGCCTGTGCCGAACAGCAGCACCATGCTGAGAATGTGCAGGGTTTTGATGAGGGTATAGCTCATGATCAGATCCTTGTCGTGAGAGCGTCGGTGAAAAACAGCGGGCTGTCGGCGGCGTGCGGCATGCGGCCCAGGAAATTGCGTAGCGCTCCGATATCGGCCGCCTGGCCCGCTTGCAGCATGCGCAGGTTGTCGGCGCGCAGCATGGGGTTGAAGTAGCGGCCGGGCCTGGTCAAGGCCAGGGCCAGCCAGAGGGGGCAGCGCAGCAGCCGGGCTGGCGGCAAGCCCTGCGCCCGACGCATGCGCTGCAGCCAGGCCGCGTAGCCGATGCGCTCGGGGCCGGCGATGTCGAGCGTGAGCTTCGCCCCGGGCGCATCCAGGCAGCGCAGCGCGCAAGCCACCACATCGCTGATATGCACCGGCTGCAGCATTTGCCGGCCGTCGCCGATCACGGGGATGCAGGGCAGGGTAGCCAGACGCATGAACAGGCGGGCGCTGGCGCCGCCATGGCCATAGATCAGCGCCGGCCGCAGCACGAACCAGTCGAGATCGCAGCTGTGCAGGCAATCGTCGGCCGCGCGCTTGCTCAAGTGATAGGCGGAAAAGGCCTTGCTGTCCGCACCGAGGGCCGAGATTTGCACGACCCGCCGCACGCCAGCCTGTTCGCAGGCGCGGAACAGGGCGGCAGGCGCCTGTTCATGCAGGGTGACGAAGCGTTGCGCGCCGCTTTCGGCGATGATGCCGACGCAGTTGATGACCGCGTCCACGCCGGCCAGTAGCGGTAGCCAGGCGGACGGCTGCAGCATGCGGCCGAAATCGATGCCGTGGTGGCGGCTCACGGGCCGCACCGCGTATCCGGCGGTACGCAGTGCGGCGTCCAGATTACGGCCGAGGAAGCCGCTGGCGCCGGTGAGCAAAACGGTGGATTGCATGAAAACTCCGCTGGTTGATGGAGTCTTCAGTCTGGCGGTTCGGGGTGGAAAAACCTTCCGTTCCTATCGCTCAGGAGCAGATTCTGGCTCCGGAATGATCATTCCGGAGTCGAAACTGCCCCGAAAGCCGCTATTGGGCGGGGCGGTGGAGCTTGCGGAACTGGCCCGGCGTCATACCTGCGATGTCGCGGAACGCTTCATAAAAATTCGATTGCGAAGTGAAGCCGACTCCGAGGCCGACCGACAGCACCGAGGCCGATGGCTCGTCGCACAGCATGGCCTGGGCAGCCCCCACCCGCAACTCGCGCAGATAGCGCGAAAAGCCCTTGCCCAGCCGCGCATTCAGCAGTTCGGACAATTGATGGCTGCTGAGGTCGAGCCGCCCTGCCAGTGTCGGCAAGCTCAGCTCGGCATCCATATACAGCCGTTCCTCGCGCATGAGGCTGTCGAGCCGGGTCAGCATGGCCTCGCAATCGACATTGCCCAGGGTCGAGCTGGCATACGCTGCCTGCGCTGTTTCCCTGACCTCGGCCGAGAGCCGCGGCCGTAGCCCCAGCGTGATCTGCACCAGCAGGAAGGCCAGGCCGATGGCGATCGCGTACAGGTTGACGAACAACTTGCCTCCCCGCGCCGCGCCGCTCAGGCTCAGCAGGGCCACGCCGATGGCGATCAGGAAGACGCAACCCAGCAAGCCCAACTCGCGCTGAAAGCCGGCGCGTTCCCGGCGCAGCCCATACAGGCTGTGGGCCAGCCACAGCAGATATCCGGCCCCGATGAGGAAGGCCAGCGGCAAGGCCATTCCCCGCGGCAGCCAAGGCGCGGCCAGCAAGGGCGCCAGATGTGTGAGCAGGGCGGGGCGAGCCAGCGCCGGGCATTGCGGCCGCAACAAGGGTTGGCTGAACAGGAAGAACAGGGGCGCCACGGCGAACAGGCCGAGGCGATAAGCCGGGCTGGCGGTCCATGGCAGATCGAGGTAAAGCCAGACGAAATGCGCCAGCTGCAGGCCGCCCAGGGCCAGCAGCAGCAGCAGGCCCATATAGCGCGACGCGGGCTGCTCCTGATAATGCTCGGCGCGGAAATGCGTGAGGGCGATGGCGAGAGCGCTGAAGAGGGAATACCCGCTCAGCATCAGCGCGAGGGAATGGACAACGTCAACTTCTGGCATACGGCGCTTGAATGAATCCTTTGCAATATTGCGGCCATTCTAAACCGATTGATACGGCGCGCGGCGGTATAATCCGCCTTTTGCCTGGATTGCAATCCCATGTCCATCCGCCTGATCGTCGGCCTCGGCAACCCTGGTCCCGAGTACGAACAAACCCGCCACAATGCCGGCTTCTGGCTGGTCGATAATCTCGCCAATACCCTGCCTGGCGTGCGCCTGCAGCGCGAAACGCGCTTCAATGCGCTGATGGCGAAAACGTCCATCGGCGGCAAAGAGGTTTGGCTGCTGGAACCGCAAACTTATATGAACCGTTCCGGCCAGTCGGTTGGCGGCCTGGCGCGCTTCTTCAAGATCAATCCGGACGAGGTGCTGGTGGTGCACGACGAACTCGATCTGCCGCCCGGATCGGCCAAGCTGAAAAAGGGTGGATCGTCCGGTGGCCACAATGGCTTGAAGGACATCACCGCCGCGCTCGGCACCCAGGATTACTGGCGTTTGCGCATCGGCATCGGCCACCCGCGCACGCTGAATCTGGCGCAGCCGGTGGCCGACTTCGTGCTGCACCGCCCGCGCCGCGAAGACCAGATGCTGATTGACGAGTCCATCGAAAAATCCCTGCGCATCATTCCGCTCGCGGTGGCGGGCGACTTCACCAAGGCCACCATGGAGCTGCACACGGCTTAAATATCGGCCACCAGGATCAGCAGATCGGTCGCGCCCACATCGGCGCCGGCCTGCGACAGCAGGGTGGTGGCCTGGCCGCGATGGTGGGTCTGGTGGTTAAAGAAGTGCAGCAGCAGGCCGTCCACCGGACGGCTGCCGGGCGAACCATTCATGCTGCGGTATTGCAGGGTCTGATCCAGATCGTCTTCGCCCAGCGCGTCCGTCCACTGCAGGATTTGCCGGTCGAGGAAGACGCGGCGTGCGCGCAGCGCTGCAAATTCCATCTCTTCGCCTTGCAGGCTGGGCGGCTGCGGCAGCGCCGAGCATTCCGCCAGCACGTCCGCGAAACGTGCATGGCTGCCAAAGCGGCGCAGCCAGATGGTGTCGGCCGTGACGATGTGCTGCAAGGTGCCGTGCAGGGAGCCGAAGAAGGCGCCACGGTCAGCCTTGCGCGCTTCCGCCGGCAGGCTGGCAGCGGCTTCGTAGAGCTTCAGGTTCATCCACTCGTTGTACTTTGCCAGCAGGCGGAATTGCTCGGTTCTGTTCATGACGGCTTCCAAAATGGTGGCGCAATGCGCGCAACGATATCACGCACCGCCGTGGCGCGCCTGCCGGATCAGTTTCCAGACAATGTAGGCGACGGCGGCCACCCCCAGCAGCAAAGCGCCCCACAGCACCAGCAGCCGGCGCTGCGCCGAAACGCTGGTGGCGCTGGCATCGCTGCCGCGCTGCGCTATGCCGCTCTGCTGCCGCAGCGCCCCGGCGCTGGCCTGTTCCAGCGCGCGCAATTCGGTGGCGGAGAAGCCTGGCGCCACTTGGGCCACATCGCGCGCGGCCGCCGTTGCGGTCGCGCTGCCGAAAGCCAGCGTGTAAGGCGCCTTCCCGCCAGCGAAGAAGATCAGGGTGGCCGGCTCCCAGCTCAGGCGCAGCACAGGCTTGAGCGCGCTGGGCGTTTGCGGTCGCAGCACCCATTGACTGGTGCGCAGCGGCGGCACCGTGATATCGCCCGAGGCGCGCGTTTTCCCATCCTGCACGATGCGATAGAACGTGGCGTTGATTTGCGGCTCGAACAGGAAGCGCGAGGACTGGCCGACCTGGCGCGGCACCAGTTCGCGGTAGGCGCCCAGCGCCGCCGGCATGACCACGCTGGCTTCGCCGAACTGCAAACCGAGTTTTTGCGCCACGATGGCGGGCGGAGTGGCGTAGGCCAGGTCCTGCGGCAGCTTGCCGGCCGTGGGCTGGATCAGCAACTGCTCGACCGGCGGCGGCGCATCGTGCCGGCTGGGCGACTCCGCACTGATATGGGCGAATTCCACCGGCTCGCCGCTGCGCCAGGTCAGACGCGCATAGCGCAGCGGACGCGCCGTGAATTCGAGCCGGTCGTTGGACAGGGTTTCGGTATCGCTGTTGACCAGCCAGCTCAGTTCCGCCGTGCCGACCGCTTCCCAGGTTTTCAGATCGTCGCTGGCCTCCAGCCAGACTTGCCCGGTATAGCTCTGGCGGCCCGTGGGTAGGGTAAAGCGCAGCGCATCGATCAGCGGCGGCGGTTCATGCACCAGGCCTTGGCGCAGGTCGAGCACCAGGGCCGATACGCGGCTGGAGCGTTCGCCCGGCTCCGTGCGCATACGTACCGAGAGCAGGCGGCCATCGCTGCCTGTGCTGACGTCCAGTCCCACCTGGCTGGGATCGGCCGGACTGCCGCGCAGCGGGAAGATGCGCACATTCAGGCTGCTATGGCTGATATGGCTTTCCGTTTCCGGCTGGCGCAGCGCGAAGGGCTGCGGCGCGCCGCTGGCGTCGAACACGCGCAGATCGTTCAGGTCCGGCGAACGCGCATGCAGGTACACGGCTTGCGGTAGGCGCAGTTGCACCACGCTTTGCTTGCCGCTCACCGCGAGCGGCAGCAGATGGGTGTAGGCGGCGGGCGTGTCGTCCTGCGCTGGTTGCGCCGCGCAGGGCAGGGCCAGGCTGGCCGTCAGCAGGGCGCTCAAGCAGTGCTGCTTCATACGGTCTCCGTTTCTGCCTTGTTGCCGCGCGCGCTTGGGTAAGGCGCCAGGTAGCCGATGCCCACCATCAGCGCGCCGACACCGAGGAAGGACACGATGCGCTCCACCCCGCCCACATTCGACAGGTCGACCAGGAACAGCTTGGCCACCACCACGCCCAGCAAGGCCGCGCCGGCGAGCCACAGCTTGCGCGCCGAGTGCTGCACAGCATAGCGCATCAGCAGCAGGGCGGTGATGCTCCATACCAGCGACAGCATGGCCTGCACGAACTGCGAAGCGAACAGCACATCGAACAGATAGGGCAGGTCGCGGTAGTTGGCGACCGTGCGCAGCAGAGCCAGATTGAACCAGGCGTAGGCGGCGCAGGCGCCCGCCGCCAGCAGCTTGTCGCGCCATGGTTGCAGGCGCTCGTGCAGCAGCCGATAGCAGCTCACGGCCAGCAGCATGGCGAAGGCGCTGCTCAGGTCCAGGGGATTGAGCAGGGGTAGGTAGGGCAGGGGTGCCATGGCGCCGTTCTGCGTCAGGTTCCAGACGGCCAGCAGCAGGACCGACCAGATGCAGCCCAGCGGAATCAGGCAGTACCGATACCAGTCCGGCAGCGGCGCCACCGGCCAGCCGCCGCTGCGGCTGCGGCGCATGGTCCAGGCCAGCACGCCCATCATCAGCCAGGCGGGCAGGAAGTGCGCCCAGCTGCCGTTGACGGTCCATCCGGCCTGCGCCAGGCGCTCGGTTTCGGCCATGCTGCCGCCTTGCAGCCAGCGCGCGATCCAATGCGAAGCGACCGGCCAGATCATCAGCCATGGACCGGCGCTGCGCACCGTATGCAGCGCTTTCAGCGCCGGCGCGGGCAAGTCCCAGCCGCAGCGCTGCCAGACGCGCATCAGCCATTCGTTCATCAGCAGCAGTGCGGCATACGCCACCCACGGCGCGCCGGCCGGCAGCCTGTCTTCGGCATACATGAGGGTCAGCATGTGCAGCGTGACGGCGAACAGCAGCGCCCAGGCCGGCGCCGCGGCCCAGCGCAGATCGGGCCAGGCCAGCCGGTGCGCCATGCGCATGGCGGCCGGGGTGCTGATGGCGATCAGCAGGCAGTAGGCGGGCCATGGCAATTCGCTCATGACAGGATTGCTGTTGTTGAGTAGAGCGTAATGAGTGGTCAGCCAGCCGGCGAGGATGGGCGCGACCATCAGCAGCCACCACAGTCCCGACCAGGCCAGGCACAGCGGCGACAGGCCGGCCAGCTCCTTGCCGCCATGGCGCATCAGGCTCCAGCTGCTGAACAGCGCTCCGGCCAGGAGCAGCATGCCGCCCAGAGCGGGCGTGTCGAACAGATTGGATGGCACGGGGAAGCCCGGCCACTGGCTCGCCAGCAGCATCAGCAAGGTCAGGCCGGCCAGGCCTTGCACCGCCAGCGCGAAGCTGCCCGCCAGGCTCCACGCCATGCGGCGCGCAATCCAGCCCAGGGCAGCGGCGGTGAACAGGGCGCTGGCCATCAGCAGATTGCTCATGGTGCTGCCGCTGGTGCGCAGGAAGATTTCTGTCCACGCGCCGCCAGTCAGCCACAGGGCCGCACCGCCGAGGAAGAGGGCGGCCAGCAGGCGGAAGGCGGGCGGCGTCTGTTCGCCCTGTTGCGCGCGGAATTGCAGCGCCATCATGAAGGCGGCCGCCGCCAGCAACAGGAAGCCCAGCCACAGATTCGAATGCAGGGCCGCTTGCGTATCGATGCCGCTGATGGCGCCCAGGAAGGAGACCCAGGCTCCCGCCTGCACCAGCAGGCCAAAACCCCAGGCTAATGGCTGGCGCTGGCGCAAGCCGACCCAGACGATGCCCGTGCCTTCCAGCGCCCATGCGGCCGAAGTCCAGCGTCCATCGAGCGCAAACGGAATCGCCAGCGTGCCGAAGACGATGGCCAGCGCGAGCAAGGCATCCACCAGCAAGCCATAGCGTTCGCGCCGGCGCGCCAGCGCCAGGGCCAGCACCGCATAAAACAAGCCGAGCGCCATGGCCGACAGCGCCATGCCGAATTCCATGCCTTTCACCAGCGAGAATTGCAGGCTGGCGGCCAGCATCGGCGTGCCGAAGACCAGGGTGCCGTCCACATAATGCTTGAGGCGCGGCGCCTGCTTGTGCGCATAAGCGATGGCGATACCGACGTAGTAGAGGAAGAACAGCAGCAGGAAAAGCTGGGCCGAGAGATAGTTCTCCGGTTCGTAGCGCAGCACGCCCCAGGCCGTGCCGATGGCGAAAGTGAAGGCAAAGCCGAGCAGATTAAGTGCGCGCCAGGAGCGCAGCAGGGCGATGGCCAGCACGCCCGCGTTGAGCAGCGCGTAATACGAGAACAGGCCGATATGGCTGCCGCCGCCGGTGGAGGCGAGGATGGGCGCGGCAAAGCCGCCGACGATGCCGAAAATGGCCAGCCACTGCGCGTTCTGCAGCACGGCCAGCAGGCAGGTGAAGGCGGTTAGCACGAACAGCACGGCGAACGCCAGGCCGCCCGGTATCAGGTGATAGATGCGGAAAGCGCCGAACGTCACCAGCATCAGCATCGCCAGCGCCGTGCCCTGCGCGGGCAGGCTGATGGCGGGCCGTTTTTCGCGGATGCGCCAGGCCCAGGCCAGCAGCGCGATATCGGCCAGCACGATGCCGGCCAGGCGGAATTCGATCGGCACCGTCACGCGCGCCGCCGTGTATTTGAGCAGGAAGCTGACGCCGATGAACAGGATCAGCAGGCCGACCTTCGCCACCAGATTGCCGCCGAACAGCCAGGCTTTGGCCGCCACCAGCCATTGCGGCGGCTGGGGCGGTGGCGGCGGTGTGGCCGGCCGGGCTGGCTGCTGCGGTGCGCGCGCTTCATCGTAGGCGGCCGCCTCCGCGGCGTCGTCGGCGGCGGTAAAGGCTTCCTCGTCGCTGAGTGGCGTCGCAACTGGCGCCGCGGCACCGCTGTGATGCGCGGCAGCGGCGCTATCGGTGCGGACCGCGGGCGTGGTGGACGGAGTGGCAGCAGATGCGCTGTCCACCCGCACTTGCCGCTCCCAGGCCTCGACCTCGTCCTGTACCGGCATCGATTCGGTGACAGCGGCAAGTGGCGTTGGCGCCATCGCCGGCAGTACCAGGCTGGCCGGCGATGGCGCGCTTTGCGGTGGCTGGGCGGTTTTCTGCAAGACGGCAATCTGCTCTTCCAGCGCCCGTACATCCTTTTTCAGATCGCGCGCCAGGGTGGCGGCTGCGCGCGCATCCTTGCGCGCTGTCCACACCATCCGGAACAGGATGATGCTGACGATTAACCATAACAGGTCCATGAATTCTTCTTCTCCTGACTTGCCCTTGCTGGCGCTTGTCGATTTGCTATTGTTGCTCCACGATATCACATTTCGGCACCGTGCTTAATGATTCGGGGAAACTGGGCAAGCCGCGGCTTTTGGCGGGAATCGGGGCCGTTCTGCGGTACAATCTCGTTCTATTTGCGGCAGCGTCCGTAGCAGAACACTATCATTAAAGGTTTTCCATGAGTCTCAAATGCGGCATCGTCGGCCTGCCCAACGTGGGCAAGTCCACCCTCTTCAATGCACTGACCAAGGCCGGCATCCCGGCCGAGAACTACCCGTTCTGCACCATCGAACCCAACGTCGGCGTGGTGGAAGTGCCGGACCCGCGCATGGCCCAGCTGGCCGAGATCGTCAAGCCTGAGCGCATGGTCAACGCCATCGTCGAATTCGTCGACATCGCCGGCCTGGTGGCCGGTGCGTCCCAGGGCGAAGGCCTGGGCAACCAGTTCCTGTCCCACATCCGCGAAACCGACGCCATCGTCAACGTGGTGCGCTGCTTCGAAGACGAAAACGTGATCCACGTGGCCGGCAAGGTCAGCCCGCTGGACGATATCGAAGTGATCCAGACCGAGCTGGCGCTGGCCGACCTCGGCACCGTGGAAAAAGCCATCCACCGCGAGCAGAAGAAAGCCCGCTCCGGCGACAAGGATGCCGCCAAGCTGGTGGCCCTGATGGAACAGCTGGTGCCGCACCTGAACGAAGCCAAGCCGGTGCGCTCGCTGGGCCTGGACGCCGACCAGATGGCCCTGATCAAGCCGCTGTGCCTGATCACCGCCAAGCCGGCCATGTATGTGGCCAACGTCTCGGAAGACGGCTTCAGCAACAACCCCCTGCTCGACAAGCTGAGCGAATACGCCAAGGCGCAAAACGCGCCGATCGTTGCCATCTGCGCTGCGATCGAAGCCGAAATCGCCGACCTGGACGACGCCGACAAGAGCGCCTTCCTGGCCGACCTGGGCATGGAAGAGCCAGGCCTGGACCGTCTGATCCGCGCCGGCTACAAGCTGCTCGGCCTGCAAACCTATTTCACCGCCGGCGTGAAAGAAGTGCGCGCCTGGACCATCCACGTGGGCGACACCGCACCGCAGGCGGCCGGTGTGATCCACACCGACTTTGAACGCGGCTTCATCCGCGCCCAGACCATCGCCTATGACGACTACATCGCCTACAAAGGCGAAACCGGCGCCAAGGAAGCGGGCAAGATGCGCGCCGAAGGCAAGGAATACGTGGTCAAGGATGGCGACGTGCTGAACTTCCTGTTCAACGTCTAAGTTGTCATTGTGATATTTTTGGAAGTGCGATGTAACGTAGTATTGTGAAGCTTCAGAAAATACCTGATTTCTCATTGAAATCAGGTATTTTTGTTTGTAGGTAGCGTAATGAAATACTCTGGTCAGCATGATGAAATTAATTCCATCATGGAAAATTATAGGAAGCGTCGACAGTAAATCTCGCGTAACTGCTTAGTGCTCAAATATCCTTTTTTGGGTTATCCCAACTTAGGTTCTAAGATGTTGGGATGTTTACAATCGAAGCATCATATGAAGCACTCCAGAAAGCGCTAATTGAAGCGAGGCATGCAGCTGGGCTGACGCAATTGGAGGTCGCTGACAGGCTTTCGAAACCACAGTCGTTTATAAGCAAGTTGGAGCAAGGGGAGCGACGGCTCGATGTTATCGAGTTTATTGAGGTCTGTCGTGCGCTGAACGCAGATCCCGTTGCTGTATTGAGCAAAATAATTGGCGGACCATGAAATCTTTGAGCTTGGAAAACGTAACCGGGGATGATCTGCTCGACAAACTTGATGTTGAGCCTAGTGAACCTTTGGAGAAAAAGCCTGTACCTATTCTCGACCGTTGGGAGCTGACTCATGACGAGTTTACAATCATCGTAGATTCGAACCCAAGCCTTCGTGGTGTTACGCAGGGATACATCGCAGAATGGAAGTTCCACGAGATGTTTCTTAATAACCCAGACATCACCGAAGCCCAGAAAGATGACGACCACAACCGCAAGCGTAAGGGTGACCGCCGGTTTAAATACAAGGGTCACGAATTCATCGTGGAAGTGAAGTCATTACAGACGAATCTCGTCAAGCGTCTTCCTGATGGAACCTGCACAGGACGCAGCCAAGTTGACGCAAGCGACCGACGCAAGGTTGAATTCAAGGATGGATCGACGCTCGAGACTACTTGTTTGCTGCGTGGCGAATTTGACGTATTGGCGGTGAACTGTTACGCCTTCAATGGGAAATGGGAGTTTGCTTTTGCACTGAATCGTGACCTACCGCAGAACACTTTTCGCAAATACAACGAGGCTCAGCGCGCTGCGCTGCTCCCTTCGCTCATCCCAGTGACTTGGCCAGTGCAAGAGCCGTTTGTTACGAACATCTTCACCCTGCTCGACCGGATAGTTGTCGAGCGTGAGGCAGGTGTAGGGCCGGAGGTGCCGGAAGTACCAGTGCGCTCAGTGGTGGACTAGGAATCTTTATCCTCAGGCATCGGCTCTGCTAGAACCGGTGCCGATTTCTTCACGGCAGCAGTGGTACGCATCTGTGAAAGTTTTTTCCCTTTCGGCATTTTGACGAATACCAAGAAATAGCTGTGGTTTTTTCTGGCATGCACCTGCTTCTTTAGGCGAGCAATGGCAGCCTTGTTTTGTCGCACAACTACGAATAGGTCTTTAGAGTAAAAGCCTAGCTGCTCGTAGTAGTTGATAATTTCAACATGCGTCAGCCACTGCCGATTTGCTGAGACTTCGTCCTGGCACTTTACGATTGCAATGCCTTTGGGCTTTAGCACGCGTGCAGCCTCATGGCCAGCTCTGTAATACAGGTCCGAAACCGCAGCGTGCCACTTTGGCGCATCTTCTTGGCTTTTCTCGTTACCGTTGCTGTAATACTCGCGGAACGCAGCGTGGCTACCGCCACCAGCTTTGTGCTCGACGTTGTTGCGGAGCAGACCTTCCATGTAGGGCGGATCGAAAACCCAAGCGTCCAGGCTCTCGTCCCCGTATGGCAGCGCGCGTGCATCAACGCCGTCGGCGAGGTCGGTGGCAATCAACTCATATCGACTAAGGTCCACGTTCTTCCAAAACACACCTGTGCCGAATGTTACATCGGCAATGCGCGCACCATCCGGGACGTGTAGGTCAAGAATTTGTGGAAAGACTTCGGCGTTACCAGAGACGAACGCTGACATAACCACATTGGAAGTGGCGATGCCGCCTTGGACGCGTTTAGATTTTGTGCCGGGAGCTGCCTCGATCACATCGTCTGCGACTAGCGCAAGTTGGGTTTGTGAATTCATATGTATATCCTATTTTGGGATTTTACCATGGTATCGTCCGGAAGCACCACTACGACAGCTTGTTCATCTCCAATGTACAGCGTCGTTGACAATGAGCAGTAGGGAGCTGGTAGTGACCACCGCTATGAAACCCAAGCCGGTAAGGTCGCTCTAAAAATATCCAAGTTGCGCAGCAGCAGCTATTTCCTCGGCTTCCTGGAGCCTAGGTACACGGCTGAAAATGCATAGAAGGCGGGGATGCAGGGGGCATATATCCAAGGGGTTTTGACGGGTTCAGTCAATGAATTGGTCAAGGCCATAGACATAAGGCCGTCTTCAAAAGTCAGATCTTGTGGCCGGGCAGTTATGCTCGCAGAAGCCATCCAGAATGATCTTGAGTTTTCCGGCGAAATCAGGTCGCAGGGAGCTGATTGGAGCGAGGCCCAGAGAGTTGGCGATTGGTGGCTGATAGCGCAACTGCGGTCGGAGCCGGAACGGGAGCCTCTTGCTTGCTTTTCAGCCGGCAGTGGCAACCAGGGCGATCATGCTCTGGCTCAAAGCCTGCAACTGTTCGGGGCCATGCTTCAGCCGCTCCATCACGGCCAGCCCGCGGGTGAAGGCCAGGATGAGCTTTGCCGCCTCGTCTGGAGGCAGGACGAGCGACTGGCGCACCGTATCGCGGGCGAGCGCCTCGGCCAGCGCTGCTTCCATGTCCTGCATCAGGGTACATACCCGGCCATATACCTCCGTCCCGATCTGCCCGCTTTCCATGGCCGTTTTGGTCGTGAAGCAGCCGCGTTGCGGCGTCCCCGCGGTCATGCAGGCGATCGAAACCTCGAAGAAGCGCTGCAGGGCGGCCCGGGCCGTCGGCGCATCCAGGGCGGTCCGTGATTCCGCCAATACCTGTTCTGCATAGCGGTCGAAGGCGAGCAGAAACAGGCGCTCCTTGTCGCCGTATGCGTGGTAGAGGGAGCCGCGCTGCACGCTGGCGGCACTGGCCAGATCGCTCATCGAGGTGGCCTGCCAGCCTTGGGCCCAGAACACGTCCAGCACTCTGCTCAGCAGAATTTCCTCATCAAACTGCCTGGTCATCACCATGCTGCACTTGTCCTTTTAAATTTGACATGCGTGTCAACGTTGACTACGATGGCATCGTTGACAGTTGAGTTTATTATAACTGCGGATATTCCCGCGAGCCACAAGCGCCGGTGCCGATACGGAAGCTTGTTCTCCTTGAAAGGGTGCCGAAATGGGACGCTTGAATTCAAGTCAGCAGTTGCTGTCTGGCGGTGACATCAGTTCTGTGAAGAGCGGCTGGGTGTCGGTGCTGAGCGCTGCCGCCCTGTGGGGCACCACGGGCCTCGTCTTCCAGTCGTTGGGGACGGCCGGCGGCGCGGATGCGGTGTCGATCAGCTTTCTGCGGCTGGCATTGTCCGTGCCGTTTCTCTTGCTGATGGCGCGCCTGCATGCGGGAACCTGGCTGGCGCCGCTGACGCCGAAAGGGCTGCTGGTCCTGCTGGCGCTGGGGATCAGCATGGCCTTCTACCAGCTGACATATGTGCTGGCGATCGAGCGCGTCGGCGTTGCCATTTCGGTGTTGATCAGCATTTGCGGCGCGCCCATTTTTGTGGCGCTGATTTCGGTGCTGTGGTTGCGGGAACGCCTCCATGTCCGCACGCTGGTGGCGCTGGCCGCCGCCATCGGCGGCACGATACTGCTGGTTGGGCTGCCCACGGACTTGAATCCGGATACCTATCGCTTCTGGGTTGGCGTGGCAATCGCTGTCGCCTGCGCCTTGCTGCAGGCCTTCTATGTGCTGGCCGCTCGCGCCGCCGGCAGCGTTTGCAGTGCCGCGCATGCGGGGGGAATTGGCTTTGCGATTGGCGCGCTGCTGCTCTTGCCGTTCTGGCCGGAGCAGGGGTTGCATCTCAGCTATTCCTGGTCGGGCTGGGCGATGCTGCTGTATGTGGCGGCGATTCCCACGGCCCTTGCGCAGACGCTTTTCCTGAATGGATTGAAAGGCACGGGCGCCATCGGCGGCGCTATCGCCAGCTTGCTGGAACCCCTGGTCGCCACCGTCCTTGCCGTGCTCGTCCTGCATGAGCAGATGAGCTGGTACGGCGTGCTCGGTGCGCTGATCCTGCTCAGCGGCATCGTCATCCTTCAGTGGACGCCGCGGGAGGGAGGACGCCCTGCAGCGTTCCCGCCACGATGATCTCGGGCGCATCGGCGGTGCACGGGCGCTCGTCCCAGTCGCCCAGCCATGAGGTGGCGATCAGGCCTGCTTCTTCCAGTAGTTCGGCCAATTGGCCCTCAGGGGGAAAGGCAATCGGCGAGCGTGCCGAATATAGGCGACCGCTGGCCTGCACGCGGTAGTAGCTGTCGTAGCTGACTACACCGCTCGCCGCGTCGCGCGACACATCGTTCCATGCTTCGATTGCGCCCAGCCGAGGATGCGTCAGCGTTCTTTGCGATTGTTCCGGCGTCCACTCCTTCCATTCCTCCACCAGCGGATTTCTGCTGTCGAAGATGAAGCGCCCGTTGGGCCGCAAATGGTTGGCGATAGTGCGCAGCACGGCCGCTTGGTCCTCGCGCGTCAGGAAAACCTGAAAGGCGTGACCCGTCAGCACGATCAGGTCGAAGCGTTCGTCGAGCCGCAGCGTGCGGGCATCGGCCTGCAGCCAGCGCACCAGATGGCCACCGCTGCGCGTCCTGGAGATATCCAGCATGGCGGCGGCGGGATCGGCGCCGGTCACGGCGCAGCGGCCTTCCTGCGCCAGCGTGGCAGCAAACAGGCCGGTGCCGCAGCCCAGGTCCAGCACCGAGGCGCAGGACGCCGCCAGGCGCCGGCAGTATTCCAGCCCCTCGGTCCATTCGTTTTCCGCATCGTAGAACTGGGCGAGTGCGGGATCGTGATAGAGCTGGTCGGCGGTCATGCTTGGTCCTCGTTGGCGGAAGGTGGCTACTCTAGCGCACTCTCCGCCATCGTGCAGGCAGTGCTTCAGGTGCGCGAGCCGAGGTCGCGGCTATGCTCTCCTCCCTTGATCTGGCGCGTCAGCTCGTTCAGGCGCCAGATGCGGCCATCTCTCAGGCGGGTGATGGCGATGACCTCGAACTGCACGATCTCGCCTTCCCTGGTTTCGCCATCGACGATATGGCTTTCGGCGATGGCGTCGCCATCGGCCACAAAGTCCTTGATCGTGATGCGCAGCGATTTCATCTTGTCGCGCACGATGCCGAAGTGGTGGGTGGCTTCGGCATAGTCCAGGGTTTTGCCGTCCACTATCTGCACATAATCCGGGTCGAAGTATTTTTCGTAGGTCTGGGTAGTGGCCTGCGGCTGCAGGACTTCATTCAGCGCGTTTTGCATCCAGGTTTTGGTCGGCATGGCTTGCTCCGTTTTTCAGTTGATGGTGAAGCCATGATAGGGCGGGATGTGTGGCTGGTCTGCGCTAAAATTGACAATCAATACCGTATTTCAGCCAATGACTTCTTTTCTCAGCGCACTCCTCATCCATAGTGATGCGCAGCGCATCACCGCCTCGCACAGCCACGCGCGCGGCCAATTGTTCGGCGCCCAGCGCGGCCTGCTGACGGTGGGCGCGGGCGACAGCCTGTGGGTGGTGCCCGCCACGCATGCCGTCTGGGTGCCGCCGCATTGCCCGCATTCCCTGCATTCGCACGGCGCTTTCGCCGGCTGGAGCGTGTATGTCGATGACGCGGCCTGCGCCGGCCTGCCGCCCCAGCCCTGCGTGATGCAGGCTTCCGGCCTGCTGCGCGAGGCAGTGCTGCGCGCGGCGCAATGGGAGGGGGGGAAGTTCGATGCGGCGCGCCAGCGTGTGGCGGGCGTGATCCTGGACGAAGTGGCCAGCCTGCCGCGCGCCGCGCTGGTGCTGCCCATGCCCGCCGATGCGCGCCTGCGCCGCATTGCCCAGGCCATTGCCGCCGACCTGGCCGACAAGCGCCGCATGGAAGACTGGGCCGCCTGGGCCGGCATTGCGCCGCGCACCCTGGCGCGCCGCTTCCTGTCCGAAACGGGATTCAGCTTCGCCGACTGGCGTCAGCGCGCGCGGCTGATGCGGGCGCTGGAAATGCTGGCGGCGGAACGCTCCGTCACCGCCATCGCGCTCGATCTGGGTTACGACAATGTGAGTGCCTTCATCGCCATGTTCAAGCGCAGCTTCGGCGTCACGCCCAGCCGCTATTTCAGCGAGAAGGAATAAGGCTTACTTCGACGCTTCCTTGCCTTCATGTTCGGCAATCGCCTTGGTGAATTGATCCATGAGTGGATTGGGCACGGCCAGCGAAAGCTGGTAGTGCTCGATCAGAAAACCCTGGTCCGTGCTGCGCAGCACGCCGCTGGCCTGGCAGGTGCCCATCTGCGTATTCAGCTGCTCATCGAACCATACGTATTTTTTGTCGGGCGAAAAATAGACATTGCGCTTTTGCGCCGTGAAGGCCCAGACCTTCTTGCGGTCGAAATAGGGCTTGGCCCAAACCTTGAAGGCGTCGCGCGTCCACACCTCGGATTTATCGGTGCCGATGTAAATACCCGCGGGCGCCATCTTGTCGAAATAGACCGGATCGGCGTTGGCCGCATCCTGGTGCCAGCCATCGACAAAGGCATTCACCTTGGCGCGGAAAGCCTGGTCGGCGGCCGGGGTTTGGGCGCCGGCGGCGAAGGGCAGGACGAGGCAGACGGCAAGCAGGGGCGCGGCGAAGGCGATTTTCATGGGCAATCCTTAAGGTTGGCGCAGGTGTCAGGTTTGACAAGAATACATCAGTAAGCGGGCCGGTTCGGCGCTGGCTGTATAATCACCCGCCACCTTCCACCGATCACTGAACATAACAAGACACATGGCTTCATCCAACGATAACGTCAGCATGGCGCTGTTCTGCGACTTTGAAAACGTCGCCCTTGGCGTGCGCGACGCCAACTACGAAAAATTCGACATCAAGCCAGTGCTGGAGCGCCTGCTGCTGAAGGGCAGCATCGTGGTCAAGAAGGCGTATTGCGACTGGGACCGCTACAAGGGCTTCAAAGGGCCTATGCACGAGGCGAATTTCGAACTGATCGAGATTCCCCACGTGCGCCTGTCCGGCAAGAACTCGGCCGATATCCGCATGGTGGTCGATGCGCTGGACCTGTGCTACACCAAGGCCCATGTCAACACCTTCGTCATCATTTCCGGTGACTCCGACTTCTCGCCCCTGGTTTCCAAGCTGCGCGAAAACGCCAAGAAGGTGATTGGCGTGGGTGTGAAGGATTCCACCTCGGACCTGCTGGTCGCCAACTGCGACGAATTCATTTTCTACGACGACCTGGTGCGTGAAAGCCGCCGTGCCGCCAAGCGCGATTCGCGCGACACTCCGCAGCCTAAGCGCACGGCCGAAGAGGAGAAGCGCCGCCGCGAGGAAATGGACAAGCGCCGCAGCCAGGCGGTGGATATCGCGTACGCCACCTTCGACGCCCTGGTGGCCGAGCGCGGTGACAGCGGCAAGATCTGGGCTTCGGTGCTGAAAGAAGCGATCAAGCGCCGCAAGCCGGACTTCAGCGAGTCCTATTACGGCTTCCGCACCTTCGGCAATCTGCTGGAGGAGATGAAAGCGCGCGGCCTGCTGGAATTCGGTCGTGATGAAAAATCCGGCGCTTACGTGTATCGCGGCAGCGGCCCGGTGCAGGCCGTGGTTGCCGAGAGCGCGGACGGCGAAGCCGCCCAGCCGCAGGCCGCGCAGCAGGCGCCGTCGCAGCAGGATGGCGACCGCAACGAGCAGCGCCGTGGACGCGGCAACCGCGGTGGCCGCAACCGCCGTGGCGGCGAGCAGCACGAAGCCGTGCAGCCGAACGCCGAGGCGGAAGTGATCGACACCGAAGCCCAGGCTCCGGCCAGCGTCTGGCCAGAAACGCCGGCGCCGCAGCGGGAAGAGGCGGCCCTGGTGGTGGAAGCGGCCGACAGCGTGCCAGCCGAAGCGCCTGCCGAAGAAGCGCCTGCACCGGAAGCGGAAGCCAAGCCTGCCAAGGCTGCCAAGCGCGCGCCTGCCGCGCGCAAGACCGCCGTCAAAAAGCCAGCCCGTACCAGTAAAGCCGCCAAGGCAGCCGAGCTGGCAGCGGAAGGTACGGCGCCAGTTGTCGCCGAGACGCAGCCGGAAGCCGTTGTGGCAGCCGTGGCGGTTCCGGTGGCCGAAGCGGCGGCTGGAGAGGGTGCCATCAGCGACGCCGCGGCCGACGACAAGCAGTCCGCTGCCGCCAAGCGCGTGCCGAAGCCCGGCACGCACAAAGCCCCGGCGCGCAGCCGCCTGCCGCGCAAACCTAAGCCCAAAGCCGAAGCCTGAAGCAAGGCTTAAGCTGAAGAGAAAGTGCCCCGGCGATTTACTGCCGGGCGCTTTGCTGCCATACTTGAAGCCTGAATAATCATAAGCGGCAGCAGCATAAGCCTGCCGCTGCGGCGGTATCCATGGCAATCCTCAGCGAAATCACCCTCTACCCCATCAAATCCTGCGCCGGCATCGTTCTGCACGAAGCCACGCTGACCCGTTCCGGCCTGATGACGGAACAGGTGTATGACCGCGAGTGGGTGGTGGTCGATGAAAACGGCATATTCCTGACCCAGCGCGATCATCCGCGCATGGCCCTGATCGTGCCGCGCCTGAAAAGCGAAACCCTGGAACTGCGCGCGCCCGGCATGCTGCAGCTGGAAATCGAATTGGGCTTGCCCGATCCGGAACGGGCGCCCACCCTGGAAGTCCAGGTCTGGGACGACCGCGTGCTGGCCTACGACTGCGACGCCACCACGGCCGCCTGGTTCAGCAGCTTCCTCGGCATTCCCTGCCGCCTGGCGCGCTTCCACGCGAAGGCCGAGCGCCTGACCAGCGGCAAATGGACCGCCGGCACCCGCCATCCCACCATGTTCGCCGACGGCTATCCCTTGCTGATCGCCGGCGCCGCCTCGCTGGAGGATTTGAACGGCCGCCTGCGCGCCGCCGGCCGCGAAGCCATTCCCATGAACCGCTTCCGTCCCAACCTGGTGGTGGCGGGCATGGAGGCGTATGAGGAAGACTATGTGGACACTTTCCAGCTTGGCCCTATCGTGCTGCAGCCGGTCAAACCCTGCTCGCGCTGCCCGATTCCATCGGTGGACCAGAACAAGGGCGAATTCGGTCCCGACCCGCTGGACATGATGGTGGGCTATCGTGCCAAGGAAGTGGTGGACGGTGCGCTATGCTTCGGCATGAATAGTGTGGTGCTGGAAGGCGATGGCGAACGTTTGCGCGTCGGTCAGGAAATCGGGGTTACACTGGCGTTCTGAACGCTATTTTGAGCGGCATTCAAGGCAGATGGATATGAGGCAGCAAGTTACGGGCATACAGCCCCCGCAAGCCGACCTGGCGGCAGAGAACCAGGCCTTGCGCGCGCGCCTGGCCTATCTGCTGGAGCAGGCCGAGCGCAATCACTCCATCATGACGCGCCACCAGGCTTTCGATCTGGAGATCGTCGGCGCCTCCAATTTCCCCGAGCTGGTGGGCACCATCTTCCGCACCCTGCCCGTGATCTCGGAGCTGGAAAGCGTGACCCTGACCCTGATCGACGAGGATGCCGACATCCACACCGTGATGGAAAAGCTGGGCGTGGACTTTGCCCAGTTCCCCGATCTGCTGTTCGCTGAAAGCATCGACGAATTGGGTTTCGAGCTGGAGCCCCGCAATATTGCCGCCCTGGCACCGCGCCCCCTGCTGTGCATGTACGAAGCGGCCCGCCACGCGCGCCACTTCCCGCAGGCACCGCAAGGCCTGCAGAGCATCGCCCTGGTGCCGCTGCTGCGCAATAAACGCATCATCGGCAGCCTGAATCTGGGCAGTGTCGACCCGACCCGCTTCACGCCCAGCCTGGGCACCGACTTTATCGAGCATATGGCGTCCATCATCGCCATCTGCCTGGAAAACGTGATCAGCAACGAGATGCTGAAGTACATTGGCCTGACCGACTCGCTGACCGGCGTCTACAACCGCCGCTACATCGACCGCCGCCTGCTGGAAGAGATCGCGCGCGCGCGTCGCCAGAACTACCAGATCTCCTTCATGTACATCGACATCGACCACTTCAAGCGCGTCAACGACACCGTTGGCCACCAGGGTGGCGACGACGTGTTGCGCGAAGTGGCGGCTCGCATCAAGGCCGAGCTGCGCCTGTCGGATGCGCTGGCCCGCTTCGGCGGCGAGGAATTCGTGGTGCTGCTGATCGATGCCGATCTGGATAGCGCGGCCTTCGTGGCTGAGCGCATCCGCGCCGGCGTGGCCGCCAGCCTGATCGAACTATCGCAAGGTTTGCAGGTGTCGATTACCGCTTCGATCGGCGTGGCCAGCCTGGGCCAGCCGGAGCAGGACCGTCCGGCCGAACAGGTGGCGCTGGAACTGATCGCCCACGCCGACGAAGCGCTGTACCAGGCCAAGGAAAGCGGCCGTAACCGCGTGATCCGCTACCAGCCGCATTAAATCAGCAGCTGGGTTTCGGCGCGGGCCACTTCCTCGGCGCCGCCGCGCAGCACCACCACATCGCCCGCCTCCAGCACCGTGTCCGGCGTCACGTCCAGCGGCAGCCTGCCGCGCCGGATGCTGGCCACTTCGGCCCCGGTTCCCTGCACCTGCACGTCGCACAAGGCCTTGCCCACGCAGGAGGCGTTCTCCGCCAGCGCCACCGAATGCAGGCGCACCAGGTCGGCCTCCTCGCCGCTGTCGCTGGCGCCGTGGAAGTAGCCGCGCAGCGAGGCGTAGCGCTCTTCGCGCGCCACCTGCACCCGGTGCACCACGCGCCGCAGCGGCACGCCCAGCATCACCAGCGCGTGCGAGGCCAGCATCAGGCTGCCCTCCATCAGCTCCGGCACCACTTCGGCCGCGCCGGCAGCTTTCAGGCGGTCCAGGTCCGTATCGTCATGGCTGCGCACAATCACCGGCAGGTTCGGCGCCAGTTCCTGCACCAGATGCAGCACCCGCAGCGCCGACGGCGTACTGGCGTAGGTGATGACCAGGGCGGCGGCGCGCGTCACGCCGGCCGCCACCAGGCTTTCGCGCCGCGCTGCATCGCCATAGGACACATTGGCACCAGCCGCCTGCGCCTCCTGCACCCGTTCCGGGTCCAGGTCGAGCGCGTGGTAATCGATCTTCTCTTCGGTCAGCAGGGTCGCCAGGCTTTGCCCGCTGCGGCCGAATCCGGCCACGATCACATGCTGCTGTGTGGCCATGCTGCGTGCTGCGATCTTGGTCAGGTTCAGCGACTGCATCATCCACTCGTTGCTGGAGAATTTCAGCACCACCCGGTCGGACTGTTCGATCAGGAAGGGGGCGGCCAGCATGGACAGCACCATCGAGGCCAGCACCACCTGGATCAGGGCGCCGTCCATCAACTGCACGCCGCCCGCCACATTCAGCAGCACAAAGCCGAATTCGCCGGCCTGGGCCAGCGCCAGGCCGGTGCGCATGGCGGTGCCGTCGGAGGAGCCGAACAGCTTGGCCAGGCCGGCGATCAGGGCGAATTTCAGCAGCACCGGGCCGGCCAGCAGGATCAGCACCAGCCACCAGTTCTGCATCACCACGCGGAAGTTGAGCAGCATGCCGACGGTGATGAAGAAAAGCCCCAGCAGCACGTCGCGGAAAGGCTTGATGTCTTCTTCCACCTGGTGGCGGTATTCGGTTTCCGAAATCAGCATGCCCGCCACGAAGGCGCCCAGCGCCATGGACAGGCCGGCGCGCTCGGTGATCCAGGCCGCGCCCAGCGTCACCAGCAGCAGATTGAGCATGAACAGTTCCTGCGAGCGGCGCTTGACGACGATGGTGAACCAGCTGCGCATCAGCTTCTGGCCGATGAACAGCAGCAGCACCAGCACGATCACGGCTTTCAGGCTGGCCCAGCCCAGGGTGGCGGCCAGGTTCTCGGGATTTTGCGCGAGGGAGGGGATCAGGATCAGCAGCGGCACCACGGCCAGGTCCTGGAACAGCAGGATGCCGATGATCTTGCGTCCATGGTCGCTTTCCAGCTCCAGCCGCTCGGTCAGCATCTTGGAGACGATGGCGGTGGAGGACATGGCCAGCGCGCCGCCCAGCGCGAAGGCGGCCTGCCAGCTGATTTGCAGATAGGCCGGCAGCACCATGGACACCAGCCAGCCGAAGGCCATGGTGGAGACGATGGTCAGCCCGACCTGGGCCATGCCCAGGCCGAACACGATGCTGCGCATGGCCATCAGCTTGGGCAGGGAGAATTCGAGGCCGATGGAAAACATCAGGAACACCACGCCGAATTCGGCCAGGGCGTGGGTGGCGGGGCTTTCCTCGGCCAGGCCGAGGGCGTGGGGGCCGATCAGGATGCCCACCGCCAGATAACCGAGCATGGGCGGCAGGTGCAGCATGCGAAATGCCACCACGCCCAGGACGGCGCTGCCGAGCAGCAGCAGGGTCAGTTCAAGGGGAGAGAACATGGCGGCCTCAAAGTCAAGCGGCGGACGTGGCGGGAGGGGGGCTTTGTTTTGTCTGGCAAGTTTTTTGCTTTCCCAATTCGGCTATACTTTGGGCATGAGTGTAACCCATGAAAAAACAATGCTGAAAGCTTTTGATGCAAACACCGCCAAGCGTGCCCTGGAACTGGCGCGCGAAGCCCTGCAAATCGAGACCGACGCCCTCTCCGCGCTGCATGCCCGCCTGGCCAGCGACGAGAGCGTGGGCCAGGCCGTGTCGCTGTTGCTAAATTGCAAGGGCCGGGTTGTGGTGTCCGGCATCGGCAAATCCGGCCATATTGGCCGCAAGATCGCCGCCACCCTGGCGTCCACCGGTACCCCGGCCCTGTTTGTGCACCCGGCCGAAGCCGCCCATGGCGACTTGGGCATGGTCACCTCCGACGATGCCTTTATTGCCATTTCCTACTCCGGCGAAAGCTCGGAGCTGATGGCCATCCTGCCCGTGGTGAAGCGCATGGGCGGCGTGGTGATTTCCATGACCGGCAAGCCCGAATCGAGCCTGGCGCAACTGGCCGACGTGCATCTGGACGTTTCCGTCGCCAAGGAGGCCTGTCCGCTGAACCTGGCGCCCACCGCCAGCACCACCGTCACGCTGGCCCTGGGCGATGCGATTGCCGTCGCCCTGCTCGACCTGCGCGGCTTCAAGGAAGAAGATTTCGCCCGTTCCCACCCCGGTGGCGCGCTGGGCCGCCGCCTGCTGACCCATGTGCGCGACATCATGCGCAGCGGCGACGCCATCCCGGCCGTGGGCCTGGATACGGTGCTGCCCGACGCCCTGCTGGAAATCACCCAGAAAGGCATGGGCATGACCGCCGTGGTCGATGCCGACGGCCGTCCGGCCGGCGTCTTCACCGACGGCGACCTGCGCCGCATGATCGACAAGGTGCAGGACTTCAGCAAGGTGGTGATGCGCGATGTGATGCACGCCAACCCGCGCAGCATCGGACCCGACCAGCTGGCGGTCGATGCCGTCGCCGTGATGGAGCAGTTCCGCATCAACCAGATGCTGGTGGTGGACGCCGCCGGCAAGCTGGTGGGCGCCCTGCACATCCATGACCTGACCCGCGCCAAGGTGATCTGATGAGCGGCATCGAGAACCAGGACGTGCTGCAGCGCGCCGCCAAAATCAAGCTGATGATCTTCGACGTCGACGGCGTGCTGACCGATGGCAGCCTGCATTACGGCGCCGAGGGCGAGTTGATGAAGACCTTCAATGTGCACGATGGCCTGGGCATCAAATTCCTGCAGCAGGCCGGCGTGCTGACGGCCATCATCAGCGCGCGCCGTTCGCCGCAGGTGACGGCCCGCGCCAAGGATCTGGGCATCGAATTCGTGCACCAGGGCGGCCATGACAAGCTGACGCCCTTCATGGAGCTGCTGGCCAAGACCGGCCTGACCGCCGAGCAGGTCGGCTTCATCGGCGACGATGTGGTGGACCTGCCGATCCTGAGCCGCGTTGGTCTGGCCATCGGCGTGCCGAACGGCCGTCCCGAGGTGCTGCAGCGCGTGCACCATGTGACCGCCGCCAGCGGTGGCCGCGGCGCCGTGCGCGAAGCCAGCGAACTGCTGCTGCGCGCCCAGGGCAGCTACGAGCAGGTTCTGGCCCAGTTCCTGGTCTGACAAAGGAAAGCCCGATGCGCCAGCGTACCGCCCACCGCTTCCGCCTGTCCATTGTGATGGTGGCCATGCTCTTCCTCGCCTTCGGCAGCTTCTGGCTGTTGCAGCTGATGAACCAGGCCGGCGACCAGATCCAGGCCAGCCAGCGCCAGAACGAGCCGGACTACATCGTGGAGGAGTTCAGCTTTGTCCGCATGAGCAAGGATGGACGCCCCAACTACATCATCTCCGGCGACAAGCTGACCCACCGTCCGGTCGACGACTCTTCCGAGATCGACAAGCCGCTGGTGCGCAGCTTGAGCAGCAAAGAGCAGCCGCCGATGGACATGCGCGCCCAGCACGCGCGCGTGGACGACAATAACAGCCGCGTCGTGCTGACCAAGGACGTGCAGATCGACCGCGCGGCCGCGGCCAAGGGCCAGCCTTTCCAGCTGCGCACCGAGGCGCTGACCATTTACCCGGACGAGGACCGCATGGAAACCGACCAGCCGGTGCAGATCCGCCAGGGCGAAGCCCGTGCCAGCGGCAGCGGTCTGCGCGGCAATAACGCGACCCGCGAGCTGACGCTGAAAGGCCGCGGCACGCTGGTGCTGCCGCCTAAGCAGCACTAATCAATACCAAGAGAATGGAAATTCAATGAAAAAATTTCTGCTGACGGCCGCCATCCTGCTTGGCATGGCCGGCATGAGCCAGGCCGAGAAAGCCGACTCTTACAAGCCGATGGAAATCAACTACGACAATCTGGACGTGGATGATGTGAAACAGATCAAGATCGCCACCGGCAACGTGGTCATCACGCGCGGCACCCTGCGCATGCACGCCGAAAAAGCCGTGGTGCGCCAGGATCCCGAGGGCTACCAGTTCGTGACCCTGACCGGCGCCGGCGGCAAGGCCGCCACCTTCCGCCAGAAGCGCGATGGCGCCGGCGACCAGTGGATCGAAGGCGAGGCCGAACGCATCGAATACAGCGAGAAGGTCGAGCTGGTGAAGCTGTTCACCAAGGCCAAGATCAAGCGCCTGGAAGGCAGCAAACCTAGCGACGAAGTGCAGGGCGAGTTCATCTCCTACGACAGCCGCAAGGAATTCTTCACCGTGAAGAACAGCGAAACCGGCGAATCCAAGCCGGGCGGCGGCCGCGGCACCATGGTGATCCAGCCGACCCGCACCGAGCCGCCGGCGGCAACGCCGGCCGCGCCGGCCACCACGCCGAACACGGGGAAATAAGCATGCAGGCTCAATGCAAGGGCAATACCCTGGTCGTGCGCGGCCTGCAAAAAAGCTATGGCAAGCGCCAGGTCGTGCATGATGTGTCGCTGCAGGTCGACTGCGGCGAAGTGGTCGGCTTGCTGGGGCCAAACGGCGCCGGCAAGACCACCTCCTTCTACATGATCGTGGGCTTGGTGGCCTCGGACGCGGGCAGCATCGACATCGGCGGCACCGATGTATCGAGCCTGCCGATCCACCGCCGCGCCTCGCTTGGCCTGTCCTATCTGCCGCAGGAAGCGTCGGTATTCCGCAAGCTGACGGTGGAAGAGAATATCCGCGCCGTGCTGGAAATCCAGAAGGTGGACGGCAAGCCGCTGGCCAAGGCGGAAATCGACGCGCGCCTGGAAAAGCTGCTGGCCGACCTGCAGATCGAGAAGCTGCGCGAGAACCAGGCCTTGTCGCTGTCGGGCGGCGAGCGGCGCCGCGTGGAGATCGCGCGCGCCCTGGCCACCAATCCGCGCTTCGTGCTGCTGGACGAACCGTTTGCCGGCGTCGACCCGATCGCTGTGATCGAAATCCAGCGCATCGTGCGTTTCCTGAAGGAGCGCAATATCGGCGTGCTGATTACCGACCATAATGTGCGTGAGACGCTGGGCATTTGTGATCGTGCCTACATCATTAACCAAGGCTCTGTGCTGGCCTCCGGCCGTCCGGACGACATCATCGCCGACGAATCGGTACGCCGCGTTTATCTGGGCGAACACTTCCGCATGTAAAGCCATGAAACAGTCTTTGCAACTGCGCACCTCGCAACACCTCGCGTTGACGCCGCAGTTGCAGCAGTCCATCCGTCTGCTGCAACTGTCCACGCTGGAACTGCATCAGGAACTGGAACAGCTGCTGACTGATAATCCCCTGCTGGAGCGTCTCGACGATCCGCTCGACCGCTCCGTGCGCCTGCTGGCCGATGGCGCCATCAGTCCGACCTCCACACCCGGCGATGCGCCGCCGGACAATGCCGCGCCGGCCGATGCGCCCGCGCCGGCCGCCGAGGCCGAACCCGCCTATGAAGGCGGCGAAGGCGAGAGCGTGGCCGAAGCCGATGGCGACTGGGGCGACACGGGCCGCGGCAAGGCGCCCGAAGACGACGACGCCCGTCCCCAGCTGGAAGCCCACCACTGCAGCCTGCGCGAGCATTTGCTGGAGCAGATGCGCGTCACCCTGCAGGAGCCGCGCGACCGCGCCTTGATGGAACTGATCGCCGATGCGCTGGACGACAACGGTTATCTGGACGAGAGCCTGGAGGAAATCCACGCGCGCCTGCCGCTGGAACTCGATGTGGAGCTGGAAGAGCTGCAAACTTCGCTCACCCTGCTGCAAAGCTTCGATCCGGCCGGCGTCGGCGCGCGCAGCGCCGCCGAATGCCTGGCGCTGCAAATCCGCCGCCTGCCCGGCGTGCCTTTGGTGACGCGGCGCATGGCTTTATGCATCGTCGAAAAGCACCTGGCCTGGTTTGCCCAGCGCGAATTCACCAAGCTGAAAAAAGCCCTCGACTGCGACGACGAAGACCTGCGCGAAGCGCAGGCCGTGATCCGCCAATGCAATCCGCATCCCGGCGCCGCCTTCGCTGCCGACGTGTCGGACTACGTGGTGCCGGACGTGGTGGTGAAGAAGGGCCGCAATGGCTGGATCGTGATGCTGAATAACGATGTGATGCCGCGCCTGCGCGTGAACTCCCTGTACGCCAGCCTGCTGCGCCAGGGGAAAGGCGAATCGCAGATGAGCGCCCAGCTGCAGGAGGCGAAGTGGCTGATCAAGAATATGCGCCAGCGCTTTGACACAATTTTGCGCGTGGCGCAGGCCATCGTGGAGCGTCAAAAGAATTTCTTCTCGCACGGCGCCGTGGCCATGAGACCCCTTGTGTTGCGTGAAATTGCTGATACACTGGGACTACACGAGAGCACTATTTCTCGCGTAACAACTCAGAAATATATGCTCACCCCCCATGGCATGTTTGAGTTGAAATATTTTTTTGGCAGCCATGTCGCGACGGAAGCGGGGGGCGAAGCTTCTTCCACGGCGATACGGGCGCTGATTGTGCAATTGACAGGAGCAGAAGACCCGAAAAATCCTTTATCCGACAGTAAGATTGCGGACATGCTGGGAGAACAAGGCATGGTAATTGCGCGACGCACTGTTGCCAAATATCGAGAAGCATTGAAGATCCCGCCAGTCAGCCTCCGCAAGTCTTTGTAGTGCCTGGGTTCCTGCCAGCCCGGCCAGATTGGGCGCGCGCGAACTTGTAGCGACATCATCTTTAGGAGTGTGTATGAATCTCACCATCAGCGGACATCATCTCGACGTGACCCCAGCGATTCGCGAATACGTGCAGAATAAGCTGGAGCGTATCAAACGCCACTTCGATCATGTAATTGATATTGCTGTCATCCTGACCGTAGATAACCTCACCGAGAAAGAAAAACGTCAAAAAGCGGAAATCAATCTGCGCGTTTCCGGCAAGACCATGTATGTGGAAAGCCTGTCGCAAGACCTGTACGCCGCCATCGATACGCTTATCGACAAGCTCGATCGCCAGGTCATGAAACACAAAGCCAAACTCCAGGAGCATAGCCACGCCGCTATCAAGCGCCTGCCGGACACCTATGAAGCACCTGCCTCCGCCACCTGATACCAGGGCCAGGCAGCACTGACAAAAGGGCGCATCAGCGCCCTTTTTTGCATCCACCAATAAGAGGCCTTTAAATCCATATGCCGCGCTAGAATAAGCTTCCTCTAATTTTGGCGAGACTCCATGAGCGCATATGTCCATACCCGCGTCAGCAACGGCACCGGCATCCTCACCCTCGATCGTCCCAAGGCACTGAACTCCCTCTCGCTCGATATGGTGCGCGCGCTCAGTGCGGCCCTGCTGGCGTGGCGCGGCGATGCCGCCATTGCCGCCGTGGTGATCCGCAGCAGCAGCGAGAAGGCCTTGTGCGCCGGCGGTGATATCCGCTTCTTCCACGAGGCGGGGCAGCAGACGCCGCAAGGCGGCAGCGCGCTGCTGGAGGATTTCTTCACCGAGGAATATGCGCTAAACCATTTAATCCATTTCTATCCCAAGCCTTATATCGCGCTGATGGACGGCGTGGTGATGGGCGGCGGCATGGGCATTGCGCAGGGCGGACCGGATTGCGGCGTGCGCATCGTCACCAACCGTACCAGGATGGCCATGCCGGAAGTGAATATCGGCCTGTTCCCCGACGTCGGCGGCAGCCACTTCCTCTCGCATGCGCCGGGCCAGCTGGGCATGTACCTGGGCCTGAGCGGCCTCACGGTCGGCGCGGCCGACGCCCTGTATCTGGGCCTGGCCGACCACTACGTCCCGGACAGCGAAATGCCCGCGCTGGCGGCCTTGATCGACGCTACGCCAGGCAGCCAGCTGCGCGCCGCCATCGAGGCCTTTGCCGCGCCTTTGCGCGCCCAGGCCGGCGGCAGCGAGCTGGAAGCCCAGCGCGGCCTGATCGACCGCCATTTCGCCGCTTCCAGCGTCGCCGCCGTGATGGATGCGCTGCGTGGCGATACCAGTGAATTTGCGCAGAAAGCCTTGCGCGCCATGGAGCAGCGTTCGCCGCTGATGATGTGCGTGACGCAGGAGCTGCTGAAGCGCGGCGCCGCGCTGGGCGTGGCCGACTGCCTGCGTCTGGAACGCAATCTGGTGCGGCGCAATTTCGAACATGGGGAAGTGCTGGAAGGCGTGCGCGCCCTGGTCATCGACAAGGATAACCAGCCGCGCTGGAATCCGCCTACGCTGGCCGAAGTGCGGGCCGAGGATGTGGCGCGCTTCTTCGAACCGGCCTGGCCGGAACACGCGCATCCGTTGCGCCATCTTTCGCCCTGAGCGCTAAGAGAAATTGTTGCGTTGCAAAGGGTGTTTTCAAGAAAACGTTTCAGCGGCGCTCAGTATGATGTTCTGACCATTTTTGAGGGAGGAACATCATGATCGACCACGTCTCCATCGGCACGCGCGACCTGCCGCGCGCACTAGCCTTCTACACCGCCTGCCTTGAGCCGCTGGGCTATAGTATCCAGCATCAGGACAGCGGCCAGGCCATCTTCGGCGCCAACGGTCACTGGAGCTTTGCCATTTATCCGGCGCAGAACGGCGATGCGCTGGCGGGCCACCGCGCCCATGTCGCCATCACGGCGCCGTCGCAGGAAGCGGCACAGGCCTTCTACAGCAAGGCGATTGAACTGGGCGCGAGCAAGCTGCGCGAACCTGGGCTGCGGCCGGACATCAACGAAAGGTATTACGGCACCATGGTGTTCGACCCCGATCAGCATCAGATCGAGGTCGTGCACTGGTCGAAATAGGCAGCCTTACTGTTCGCGGTGGCGCAGCACTACCTGCTCGCCGGTCTGGAAATGACGCGCCAGCCGTTCGGCCATATACACCGAACGGTGCTGGCCGCCGGTGCAGCCCACGGCCACGGTCAGGTAGCTGCGGTTGTCCTTCTTGAATGAAGGCAGCCATTTGGCGATGAAGTTGCGGATGTCCTGAAACATCTCCTCGGCGCTGGGCTGGGCGTCGAGGAAGGCGATCACCGGCGCATCGCGTCCGGTCAGCGGGCGCAGGGCCAGATCGTAATAGGGATTCGGCACGGCGCGCACGTCGAACACGAAGTCGGCGTCGAGCGGCACGCCCAGCTTGAAGGCGAAGGATTCGAAGAACAGAGTCAGCGGCGCCTGCTCGCTGTGCACCAGATCCTTGACCCAGGCACGCAGCTTGTTGGCGCTCAGCTCCGAGGTATCGATCACATGGCCCAGCTGCTGGATGGCCGACAGGCGCTCGCGTTCTTCCAGGATGCATTCGATCAGGGTGCGGCGCGCGGCGGGATTGTCGCCGGGACGCAGCTGGTGCGAGAGCGGATGGCTGCGCCGCGTTTCCGAGAAACGCGCCACCAGCGAATGCGTGCTCGCGGTGAGGAACATCACGCGCACATCATGGCCTAGGGAGCGCAAGGCCTCGATATCGCCGGGCAGGCTGGCCAGGGAAGCGGCGCTGCGCGCGTCGACCGCGACAGCCAGCGCTTCCGTGCCTTCCGTGCTCAGCGTGAGCACCAGATTCGCCAGCAGCGCGGGCGGCAGGTTATCCACGCAGTAGTAGCCGGTGTCTTCGAGGACGTTCAGGGCCACCGATTTGCCGGAGCCGGAGATACCAGTAATGAGGACGATTCGCATGCGGGCATGATACCCGAAAAAGCGACTCAGTCGCCGCTCATGGCTTGACGTTGGTGGAGCAGGGAATTCGTGCGGCAAGGCCGCGCGCCTGTGGAACGGTGCGCCCTTGCAAGGGCGCGCTCCTTGGCAGCATTCAATCTCCGCTCATGGCTTGACGCTGCCGCTCCATGAACTCCTGCAGCGTATCGATGCCGCGCAATTGCAGAATGGTGTTGCGCACGGCCGCTTCCAGCAGCACCGCGATGTTGCGGCCGGCCGCCACCGGGATCACGACTTTGCGGATCGGCAGGCCCAGCACGTCCTCGGTCGGGAACTGGAAGGGCAGGCGTTCCACTTCCTCTTCCAGTGCCGAGCGGCGCACCAGATGCACGATCAGTTTCAGGCGCATTTTGCGCCGCACCGCCGTCTCGCCGAAGATGGCCTTGATGTCGAGCAGGCCCAGGCCGCGCACTTCCAGCAGGTTTTGCAGCAGCGGCGGGCAGCGGCCCTCGATCATATTCGGTGCGATGCGCGAGAACTCCACCGCGTCGTCGGCCACCAGGCCGTGGCTGCGCGAAATCAGCTCCAGACCCAGCTCGCTCTTGCCCAGGCCCGAGTCGCCGGTAATCAGCACGCCCACGCCCAGCACGTCCATGAACACGCCGTGCATGATCACGCGCTGCGCCAGCTTTTTCGACAGGTACACGCGCAGGAAGTCAATCACCTGGGCCGCCGCCAGCGGCGTGGAGAACAGGGGAATATTTTTCTCGTCGCAGATGGCGAGAATATCGGGTGGCGTTTCCAGGCCTTGCGCAATGATCAGGGCCGGCGGGCCGCCCGCGATCAATTCGCCGATCACATGGGCGCGCGTCAGCGATTTCAGGCGCTGGTAGTAATTGATTTCCTGGTGGCCGAAGACCTGGATGCGGCCCGGGTGAATCGTATTCAAGTGGCCGACCTGGTCGGCCGCCGACGCCACATCGCCCGAGATCAGGCGCTCGCCGCCGGGAAAGCCGGCAAACCATCCCAGCTGCAAAGTCTCGCGGTTATCGTCGTACAGCCTTTGTATCGTCAGCGGGGTTTGCAGCATGGGTCTTCTTTGCGGAAAGTGGTGTCGGTTTGAGTTTAACCCGCCGCCTGCAAGCTGGGTTGCCAATTCACGATGCGGCTGTGTACCGAGCGCGGATCGGTGTCGGTCGACAAGGCGGTGCGGAAAGCGTCGTCGGAGAACATTTCGGCGATCTCCGACAGGATTTCCAGGTGCTGCTGGGTCACATGGTCGGGAATCAGCAGGAAGAACAGCAGGTTGACGGGCTTGCCGTCCGGCGACTCGAAGGGAATCGGCTCGGCCAGGCGCACAAAGGCGGCCAGCGGCGTTTTCAGGCTCTTGGAACCCTTGATGCGGCCGTGCGGCACGGCGACGCCATGGCCCAGGCCGGTCGACCCGAGGCGCTCGCGCGCGAACAGGTTGTCGGACACGGTGGAGCGGGCGATGCCGCAATTGTTTTCAAAAATCAGACCGGCTTGCTCAAAGGCGCGCTTTTTGCTCGAGACTTCCAAATCCAGCTGGACATTCTCTAGCGACAGTATTTTGCTCAGATTATTCATAACGCGACGTGAAATGGTGCGGCGCACAAAGGTGGCTTGCGAGCACAGAATTATAGGCCTGTTTGTGTGGCCTGTAACATGAAATCGCTAGCGCCCGGCTGGCCTCCGCATTCCGCTCCAGTCCGCCTAAGGCAGGCTAAAGCGTTATTCAAAAAATACTGGCTGCCGTCTTGGCAATTCACGCGCAGGTTTCCGGCAAAATGCCAGCTTTTTGCCTGTGAGGACGCGCTTTCGCCGTGGGTAATTCCATAACAGTTCTTAACTGATTGTAAGACAAAACCGGCTGAAATGTTTCACCACATTGTAAAAAATGCCGAGGATTGTTGACTACAATCAACAATCCATGGGGCTGCTTACTGGCGCGCGTTGCGCAGATTGGACGGCAGGCGCGCGCCGCTGTGGTTGCTGCGCCAGGGATTGATGTCCAGGCCGCCGCGCCGGGTATAGCGCGCATACACGGTCAGCTGCTGCGGCCGGCAGTGGCGCAGGATATCGGTGAAGATGCGCTCCACGCATTGCTCATGGAATTCATTGTGCTCGCGGAAGCCGATCAGGTATTTCAATAGATTTTCCTGATCGATTTGCGGACCGGCATAGCTGATCTGTACGCTGCCCCAGTCGGGCTGGCCCGTGACCAGACAGTTCGATTTCAGCAGATGCGAGACCAGCACTTCTTCCACCGGCTGCTCGTCGAAATCGGCAGTCAGGATTTCCGGCTGTGGCGCATAGTTGTCGACTTCGATATCCAGACGGTCGAGCAGCAGGCCGGACAGCTCGCCCATCTGCAGGTTGCCGAACTCCTCCTGCATGGTCAGGCTGACCTGCACGCTGGCGCCGGCCGCCGCCGACAGATCCTGCTGCAGCAGGGTCTTGAGCGCCTCCGGGCCGCCCAGGCGGGTCTGGTTGAAGGAATTCAGGTAGAGCTTGAACGATTTCGATTCGATGATATTCGGCGAATCGGCCGGCACCGTGATGCGCGCCACGGCCACCTGCGGCTTGCCGCGCATATTCAGCCACGACAGCTCATAGGCATTCCACAGGTCGACGCCGAAGAAGGGCAGGGTGCCTTGCAGGCCCAGCTCATCGCGCTTGCCTTGGCGCGGGATGGGGAACAGCAGCTCCGGCGCATAATCGGTGCGGTAAGCGGAATTCTTGCCCAGAGGGGATTGATCGGCGGTATTGGTCATGGTGGTGCTCGGAGTAAATCGGACAGCCCTCCATGTTAACGCAAAAGCGCCCCATCCGCCGGATAGCCTGCCGCCGCCTACCGTCCAGCCCGTGTCCACCGTGGGGTCAGACCCTAATCGGACACGGGCAGAACAGTCGTTGGCCAGTTTTTAAGGAAGAGCTTGTGTCCACTTGGGGTCTGACCCCAAGGTGGACACGGGCTGGGCCGTTGGGGGGCGTTTAGAGGAAGAGCTTGTAGACCGGGTTCTGGGTTTCGTCCCAGTAGCGGTAGCCGAGGGTGGCGAGGAATTTGTGGAACTCGCCCATCTCGTCGGGCGGCACTTGCAGGCCGATCAGGATGCGGCCCACATCGCCGCCCTGCGAGCGGTAGTGGCACAGCGAGATATTCCAGTTCGGCGCCATGCTGTCGAGGAAGCGCATCAGCGCACCCGGGCGTTCGGGGAACTCGAAGCGGTACAGCAACTCGTCCTTGGCCAGCGCGCTCTTGCCGCCCACCAGGTGGCGCAGGTGGGCCTTGGCCAGCTCGTCATGGGTCAGGTCGAGCGTCTTGAACTGGCTGTCCTCGAAGCGGCGCGCCAGGGCGCTCGATTCGTTGCGGTCGGCTATCTGCACGCCGACAAAGACGTGGGCCTGGTCCTGGTCGCTGATGCGGTAATTGAACTCGGTCACATTGCGCGGCCCGACCAGGGAGCAGAAGCGCTTGAAGCTGCCGCGCTGCTCGGGCAGGGTGACGGCGAACACGGCTTCGCGCGACTCGCCCAGCTCGGCGCGCTCGGCGACAAAGCGCAGGCGGTCGAAATTCATGTTGGCGCCGCTGGCCACGGTGACCAGGGTCTGGTGCAGGATCGGGTCTTTGCTCAGTTCCGCACGTTCGATATAGGCCTTGGCGCCGGCCACGGCCAGCGCGCCGGAGGGCTCCAGGATCGAGCGCGTATCCATGAACACGTCCTTGATGGCGGCGCAGATGGCGTCCGTATCGACCAGGATCACATCGTCCACATACTGCTGCGCGATGCGGAAGGTTTCCTCGCCCACCAGGCGCACGGCGGTGCCGTCGGCAAACAGGCCGACGTCGGGCAGGGTCAGGCGCTCGCCCGCTTTCAGGCTGCGCGCCATGGCGTCCGAATCCAGGGGCTGCACGCCGATGATCTTGATGTCGGGGCGGATCTGCTTCACATAGGCGGCGATGCCGGCGATGATGCCGCCGCCGCCGATGGGCACGAAGATGGCGTGGATCGGCCCCGCATGCTGGCGCAGGATTTCCATGGCGATCGTGCCCTGGCCGGCGATCACGTCGGGATCGTCGAAGGGGTGGACGAAGGTCAGCTTCTGTTCTCTTTCCAGCGTCAGCGCATGGTTGTAGGCGTCGGTATACGATTCGCCGTGCAGCACCACTTCCACATGGGCGCCGCCGCGCGCGCGCACCGCCTCGATCTTCAGCTGCGGCGTGGTGGCCGGCATCACGATCACGGCCGGGCAGCCCATGCGCGCCGCCGACAGCGCCACGCCTTGGGCGTGATTGCCGGCCGAGGCGCAAATGACGCCGCGCTTCAACTGCGCTTCGCTCAGATGGGCCATCTTGTTATACGCGCCGCGCACCTTGAAGCTGAACACGTCCTGCATGTCCTCGCGCTTGAAATAAATTCGGTTCTGATAGCGCTGCGACAGGGTCGGCGCCAGTTCCAGCGGAGTTTCTTGGGCCACGTCGTAGACGCGGGCGGTCAGGATTTTCTTCAGGTAGTCGATAGTCATAGTCTGCAAACAAAAAAGTCGGGCCAGGGAGGCTGGCGGGTGCAAAGACTTGCTTTTCAACGGCGGATAACCGAAGGGAGGCTGCACGCCGGCGCGCGCGGGTATGCTGGCGCCGGACTCTGTCGTGCGATGTGCTTGGTGCGACTCATTATAATGGACAGCCTGAGCCATCCTCCAAATCTTCATGATCGAATCCGCAATTGCCTGGCTGCTGGCCCTGCTGGCCGCGCCGGAAGTGGGCCTGACCTCGGTCTTTCTCATCAGTTTTGTGTCCGCCACGCTGGTGCCGCTCGGTTCCGAGCCGGCCGTCTTCGCCGTGGTCAAGGCCAATAGCGCCATGTTCTGGCCCGCCATCGCCGTCGCCACCGTGGGCAATACCCTGGGCGGCGCGGTCGATTACTGGATGGGCTATACCGCCAAGTCGGCTTTCGCCAAGGAGCGCGAGAGCCGCTGGTTCGGCTGGCTGGCGCGCTATGGCGCCAAGACCATGCTGCTGTCCTGGCTGCCCGGCATCGGCGATCCCCTGTGCACCCTGGGCGGCTGGCTCAAGCTGCCGTTCTGGCCCGCGATCATGTATATGGCCATCGGCAAGCTGGCGCGCTATCTGACCATGACGACCCTGCTGCTGTATGTGCCGGACGGCTTCTGGCGTTCCGTGGCGCATGCGCTGGGCGGCTGAATGTTGCAAACGCAATTTTGCGTCAGGGCGTATCGAATAAATAATCCATGGTAAAAATCGGCAGAATGCAATAAACGTGCGCTAAATGCCACATTTTTCAAATTAATTTCGGCAAACTGACGTTAACGGAACCCTGTGACGCCTTGGGGCTGTTAGGATCTTGTGCGGCGCAATACGATAGAATGGTTTTCTCAGCGTCAGCCACTAGTCCACGCATAATGAACGCACCAGCACAAATCCAGGCCTTGCTTGCAGAAACGCCCGACGGGCACGCCCACACGCGCTTGCGTGAAATTCCCTATAACTACACCTCGTTTTCCGACCGCGAAATCGTCATACGGCTGTTAGGGGAAGAGTCCTGGCGCCTGCTCGACGAGCTGCGCGGCGCGCGCCAGACCGGCCGTTCCGCGCGCATGCTGTACGAGGTGCTGGGCGATATCTGGGTGGTGCGCCGCAATCCCTATCTGCAGGACGATTTGCTGGACAACCCGAAGCGCCGCGCCAAACTGATCGATGCGCTGCACCATCGTTTGGCCGAAGTCGACAAGCGCCGCCTGACGGTGGACGCCACCGAGGCCGATAGCGATGCCGCCCAGCGCAGCGGCAATGTGGAAAAGCTGCTGAAGGCGGCCAGCAAGGCGGTGGCCGATTTCGGCGAAGAGTTCGGCCGCATGTATGACCTGCGCAAGCGCGCCAACAAGGTGCTGGGCCGCTATACCGAGAAGCACAATATCTGCTTCGACGGCATGAAGCGCATCTCGCACGTGACCGACGCCACCGACTGGCGCGTGGAATATCCTTTCGTGGTGCTGACCCCGGACAGCGAAGAGGAAATGGCCGGCCTGGTGAAAGGCTGTATCGAGCTGGGACTGACCATCATCCCGCGCGGCGGCGGCACCGGCTATACCGGCGGCGCGATTCCCCTGACGCCGCTGTCGGCCGTCATCAATACTGAAAAGCTGCTGACCCTGGGCGCCGTGGAAATGAAGGTCTTGCCCGGCCTGGAGCGCGAATACGCGACTATTTACTCCGAAGCGGGCGTGATCACCAACAAGGTGTCGGAGGCGGCCGAGAAGGCCGGCTTCGTGTTTGCCGTCGATCCGACTTCGGCCCACGCTTCCTGCATCGGCGGCAATATCGCCATGAACGCGGGCGGCAAGAAGGCCGTGCTGTGGGGCACGGCGCTGGATAATCTGGCGTCCTGGCGCATGGTCGATCCGAACGGCGACTGGCTGGAAGTCACGCGCATCGACCACAATCTGTCGAAGATCCACGATACGCCGATGGCGCGTTTCCGCCTTGAATGGACGCACCCGAACGCCAAAGGCGAAGCCAAGGGCGCGCCGTTCAAGACCGAGATTCTGGAAATCGAAGGCCGCCGCTTCCGCAAGGAAGGCCTGGGCAAGGACGTCACCGACAAATTCCTCGCCGGCCTGCCCGGCATCCAGAAGGAAGGCTGCGACGGCCTGATCACTTCGGCGCGCTGGATTCTGCACAAGATGCCCAAGCATACGCGCACCGTCTGCCTCGAATTCTTCGGCCAGGCGCGCGATGCGATTCCGTCGATCGTCGAGATCAAGGATTATCTGGACGGCCTGCCGGCCCAGGGTGAGCAGTTCGCCACGCTGCGCCTGGCCGGCCTGGAACACCTGGACGAGCGCTATCTGCGCGCGGTCGGCTACGCCACCAAGTCCAAGCGCGGCGTGCTGCCCAAGATGGCGCTGTTCGGCGACATCGTCGGCGACGATGAAAACGCCGTCGCCACCGCCGCCTCGGAAGTGATCCGCCTGGCGAATACCCGCGTCGGCGAAGGCTTCGTCGCCGTCAGCCCGGAAGCGCGCAAGAAATTCTGGCTGGACCGCGCCCGTACCGCCGCCATCGCCAAGCACACCAACGCCTTCAAGATCAATGAAGACGTGGTGATTCCGCTTAACCGCATGGGTGAATACACCGACGGCATCGAGCGCATCAACATCGAGCTGTCGATCAAGAACAAGCTGCAACTGGCGGATGCGCTGCGCGAGTTCTTCGCCGCCGGCAATCTCCCGGTCGGCAAGAGCGACGACGCCAGTGACGACAAGGTGGGCGACGCCGAAATGCTGGGCGACCGTCCGCAGCAAGCCGCGGCCCTGCTGGAGCAGGTGCGCGAGCGCTGGACCTACACGCTGGAGAACCTGGACCTGCCGCTGGCGCAAGCGCGCCACAAGCTGCAGGAGCTGGGCCTGCAGGAGCTGGCCCCCGCCTTCGACGAGCGTCTGCAGCGTCAGCCGCAGGCCACCCTGTTCGACGTGGTGCAGGATCGCACCATCCGCGTCAGCTGGAAGCAGGAAATCCGCGCGCCATTCCGCCAGATCTTCAACGGCGCCGCCTACAAGCTGATTCTGGACGAGGCCACGGCGGCCCACAAACGCATTCTGCGCGGCCGCGTCTTCGTCGCCCTGCACATGCACGCGGGCGACGGCAATGTGCACACCAATCTGCCGGTGAACTCGGACCACTACGAAATGCTGCAGGACGCGCACAAGGCCGTGGCCCGCATCATGAAGCTGGCGCGTTCGCTGAACGGCGTGATCTCGGGCGAGCATGGCATCGGCATCACCAAGCTCGAATTCCTCACCGAGGAAGAGATCGGCGACTTCCGCGCCTACAAGCAGCGTGTCGATCCGGAAGGCCGCTTCAACAAGGGCAAGCTGCTGAATCTGCCCGGCATGGACGCGGACCTGAGCAATGCCTACACGCCGTCCTTCGGCCTGATGGGCCACGAATCGCTGATCATGCAGCAGAGCGATATCGGCGCCATCGCCAACAGCGTCAAGGACTGCCTGCGCTGCGGCAAGTGCAAACCCGTGTGCTCGACCCATGTGCCGCGCGCGAACCTGCTGTACTCGCCGCGCGACAAGATTCTGGCGACGTCGGCGCTGATCGAAGCCTTCCTCTACGAAGAGCAGACGCGGCGCGGCATCTCGATCCGCCACTGGGAAGAGTTCGAGGACGTGGCCGACCACTGCACCGTATGCCATAAATGCGTCACGCCTTGCCCGGTGAATATCGACTTCGGCGACGTGTCCATGAATATGCGCAATCTGCTGCGCAAGATGGACAAGCGCAGCTTCAATCCCGGCAAGCGCGCTTCGATGTTCTTCCTGAACGCGACCGATCCGGCCACCATCAACGCCACGCGCGAAGTGATGATAGGCTGGGGCTACAAGGCACAGCGCCTGGGTCACGACATCTTCAAGAAAGTGGCGCGCAGCCAGACCAAGGCGCCGCCGCCGACTGTCGGCAAGCCGCCCGTGCGCGAGCAGGTGATCCACTTCATCAACAAGAAGATGCCGGGCAATCTGCCGAAGAAATCGGCGCGCGCGCTGCTGGACATCGAAGACAACAAGATGATCCCGATCATCCGCGATCCGCAGAAGACCAATGCGAATACGGAAGCGGTGTTCTACTTCCCGGGCTGCGGCTCCGAGCGCCTGTTCTCGCAGGTCGGCCTGGCCACGCAGGCCATGCTGTGGGAAGTGGGCGTGCAGACCGTGCTGCCGCCGGGCTATCTGTGCTGCGGTTATCCGCAGCGCGGCTCGGGTGAGTACGACAAGGCCGAGAAGATGATGACGGATAACCGCGTCCTCTTCCACCGCATGGCGAATACGCTGAACTACCTCGATATCAAGACCGTGCTGGTGTCCTGCGGCACCTGCTACGACCAGCTGGCGACTTACGAGTTCGAGAAAATCTTCCCCGGCTGCCGCATCATGGATATCCACGAATATCTGCTGGAAAAGGATGTCAAGCTGGAAGGCGTGACCGGCACGCGTTATATGTATCACGACCCTTGCCACTCGCCGATGAAGATGCAGGACCCGGTGAGGACGGTGAATGCCCTGGTCTCCACCGTGGACAATGTGAAGATCGAAAAGAACGACCGCTGCTGCGGCGAGTCCGGCACGCTGGCCGTGTCGCGTCCCGATATTTCGACCCAGGTGCGCTTCCGCAAGGAAGAAGAGATGGTCAAAGGCGCGGACAAGCTGCGCCAGGGCTTCGATGGCGACGTGAAAATCCTCACCAGCTGCCCCTCCTGCCTGCAAGGCCTGTCGCGCTACAACGACGATTCGGGCACCACGGCCGACTACATCGTGGTGGAAATCGCCAAGCACCTGCTGGGCGAGAACTGGTTGCCCGATTACGTCAAGCGCGCCAATGACGGCGGCATTGAAAGGGTGCTGGTATGAGTGTAAACAAGCCCTGCGATCTGTGCACCTTGCTGGCCGCCTTCGCCGGCGGCGACGATGCGGCCCTGGTCTGGCGCGACGAGCGCCTGTCGGTGGTGCTGGTCGACGAAGCCGGCTATCCGGGTTATTGCCGCGTGGTGTGGAACGCCCATGTCAAGGAAATGACCGACCTCGCGCCCGAGGACCGCGAGCACGTGATGCGCGCCGTGTGGCAGGTGGAATTGGCGCAGCGCGAGGTGATGGCGCCGCATAAGGTGAACGTCGCCAGCTTCGGCAATATGACCCCGCACGTGCACTGGCATGTGATCCCGCGTTACACTGACGATGCGCACTTCCCGAATCCAACCTGGGGTGCGCAGCAGCGCGAGGCGCCGGTGCAGGCCGTGGTCGAGCGCAGCGCCATGCTGCCGGCCTTGCGGGCGGCGATCATTCAACGGCTGAGTGCCTGAGTTTTAGAAGAGTTTCAATATGCATAACCCCACCGGTCTGACGGTCCACAGCAAATCGCGCGTGCTCGAAGTGAGCTTTGACGATGGCGCCACCTTCTCGATTCCCTTTGAGCTGCTGCGCGTGTATTCGCCGTCGGCTGAAGTGAAGGGCCATGGGCCGGGGCAGGAAGTGCTGCAGGTCGGCAAAAGCGAGGTCGGCGTGAGCGATCTGGAGCCGGTTGGCAATTACGCCGTCAAACCGATTTTCACCGACGGGCATAACAGCGGCTTGTACACCTGGGATTATCTCTACGATCTGGGCGCGCGCCAGGACCAGCACTGGGCCGCCTATCTGGTTCGCCTGCAAGCCGCCGGCTTCACCAGCGACAGCGGCCGCGCGCCCGGCGCCGTGCTGCCCAGCGCCGCGAACGCCCAGCCGCGCGGCTGCGGCCACAAGCACTAAGCCGCATCTTTCTGAGGGCCTGGCGGCTCCGGGGATCGGCGTAGTGGCAGATCACGGAATGGTCGAGGTAGACGGTGCTGGCCATGGTTTTGCCAGCTTAGAGCGCCTATCGTCTGGCCATCTTCAGGCAGATCAAGGGTTTTTCACTCTGGGCGCTTGTATAATGCAGTCAAAATTAACAGGCAGCCCATCATGACCAATACCACCCATTTCGGCTATAAAACCGTTTCCGAAGACGATAAAGTCAAGGAAGTCGCCAAGGTCTTCCACTCCGTCGCCAGCAAGTATGATGTGATGAACGACCTGATGTCGGCCGGCTTGCACCGCCTCTGGAAGACCTTCACCATCGCCAACGCGGCCGTGCGCCCGGGCTTCAAGGTGCTCGACATCGCGGGCGGTACCGGCGATCTGGCCAAGGTGTTTGCCAAGCAGGCTGGGCCGACCGGCGAGGTCTGGCTGACCGATATCAACGAATCCATGCTGCGCGTCGGCCGCGACCGCCTCTTGAATCGCGGCCAGGTCACCCCCACCTTGCTGTGTGATGCGGAAAAACTGCCTTTCCCGGACAATTACTTCGACCGGGTCAGCGTCGCCTTCGGCCTGCGCAATATGACGCACAAGGATGTGGCCCTGTCCGAAATGCGCCGCGTGCTGAAGCCGGGCGGCAAGCTGCTGGTGCTGGAATTTTCGAAAGTCGCGGCGCCGCTGCAAAAACCGTATGATTTGTATTCGTTCTCGGTGCTGCCGTGGATGGGCCAGAAAATCGCTGGCGACGCGGAGAGCTACCGTTACCTGGCCGAGTCCATCCGCATGCACCCGGACCAGGAAACCCTCAAGACCATGATGCAGGCAGCCGGTCTTGAGCGCGTGCAGTATTACAACCTGACGGCAGGTGTGGCCGCTTTACACACCGGTATCAAACTGTAGGAAACACTATGAACATGAAGAAAATCCTGATCGGCGCCACCCTAGCCATCTCCGCGATGAGCATGATGGCCGAACTGGCAGCCCGCCCGATGGGCGGCGGCCGCTCGGTCGGCCGTCAGTCGCAGAACGTGAGCCGCATGCCGGCCCAGCCGGCGCAAGCGCCGGCAGCCCAGCGCCAAGCCACGCAGGCACCAGCCGCTACGCCACCGGCCGCGCCTCCCGTGAAACCGCCTAGCCCATGGAAGGGCATTCTGGGCGGCGCCCTGCTGGGTCTGGGTGTTGGCGCGCTGCTGTCCCACTTCGGTCTGGGCGGCGCGATGGCCAGCGCCATCAGCTCGATCCTGATGATCGCCCTGATCGGCGGTGTGATCTTCTTCATCGTGCGCATGATCCGCAACAAGTCGGCCGGTCCGCGTCCAGCCCCGGCCGCGTTCGGCGGTAATGGCGGCGGTTTCGGCGGCAACAGCGGCGGCAATGTGGGCGGCTTCGGCGCGCCACAAGGCGGCAGCAGCACGCCGGAAATCGGCTCGCGCCTGCAGCCGTCGGCTTTCCAGCCGGCCCAGCCGGCGTTTGAACCAGCGGCCGCGCCGGCGCCTGTGCCGCACCAGCAATGGGGCGTGCCGGCCGATTTCGACCAGCCTGCTTTCCTGCGCCATGCCAAGAGCAATTTCATCCGCCTGCAAGCGGCCTGGGATAAATCCGATGTCAACGATATCCGCGAGTTCACCACGCCGGAAGTGTTCGCCGAACTGAAGATGCAAATCCAGGAACGCGGCGGCAAGGCCGATTACACCGATGTGGTGACCATCGACGCTGAGCTGCTGGGCATTGAAAACAATGGCACCGATTACCTGGCCAGCGTGAAATTCACCGGCCAGATCAAGCCGGCGCCCGATGCCCTGGCCGAGCCTTTCAACGAAGTCTGGAACCTGGTCAAGCCGGTGTCCGGTTCCGGCGGCTGGCTGCTGGGCGGTATCCAGCAGCTTGCCTGAGGCGCCGCGTTGCCTTAGTTTCCCGTCGGCCGCAGCGGCAAGCTGCGGCAAACTGGTAATATCAGGACCGCCCAGGATTTCCGGGCGGTTTTGTTTTTTGGTGTCCCGATTATGTTCACACTTCCTTTTGCACTGCCGTCCCCCGGCGCTCCGGTCGCCGCCACCGTCAATCACCTGCTGGCGCAGGAGCCATGGGCGCGCCAGGAGTTGCAGCTGCACGCGGGCAAGGTCGCCTGCATCGCCGCCACCCCGGCCGAGCTGCGCCTGCGCGCCACCGCCGATGGCATGGTGGAAGCCGCGCCGGCCGATGCGGCGCCGGCCGTGACCATCCGCCTCAAGCTGTCCGACCTGCCGCTGATCGCGCAAAACCGCGAACGCGCGTTTTCCTATGTGCAGATCGAGGGCGACGCCGAATTCGCCAATGCGATTTCCCGCCTGAGCCAGTCGCTGCGCTGGGAAGCCGAGCATGATCTGGAAAAACTGCTGGGACCGATCGCCGCCGTGCGCCTGGCCGCCGGCGCTCGCGCCGCCTTCGGCGCGCTGAAAAGCGGCCAGCAGAAACTGGCCGAGAACGTGGCCGAGTTCCTGGTGGAAGAAAAGCCGGTGCTGCTGCGTCCCGCCATGACCGAGGATTTCGCCGCCGGCATCAGCCGCCTGCGCGACGATGTGGAGCGCGCCGCCAAGCGCCTGGACAAGCTCGAACAAAAACTTGCCCGCCGCAGCGCGGCCCTGCAACACAAGACGGAAGTTCAATGATTCTCAAATTCCTGCGGCTGCTCAAGATCCTGCGCGTGGTCGTCCAGCATGGTCTGGACGAGATCGCCATCTCCGGCTTTGACAAGCCGCGCATTTCCCGCCTGCTCGACACGGTGTTTTTCTGGCGCGACCTGTCCACGCCGCGCGGCGTGCGCCTGCGCATGGCGCTGGAGGAACTCGGCCCCATCTTCGTCAAATTCGGCCAGGTGCTGTCCACCCGCGCCGACCTGATTCCGGCCGATATCGTGGTCGAGCTGGCGCGCCTGCAGGACCGCGTGCCGCCTTTCGATTCCGACCTGGCCATCGCCCAGATCGAACGCTCGCTGGGCGCCCACCCGGAGCAATTGTTCGCCCGATTCGAACGCGTGCCCGTGGCGTCGGCCTCGATTGCGCAAGTGCACTTCGCCACCTTGAAGGATGGCACGGAAGTGGCCGTCAAGGTGCTGCGTCCCGGCATGAAGCGCCTGATCGACGAGGACGTGGCCCTGATGCGCCTGGCCGCCGACTGGGTCAGCCGCCTGTGGCCGGACAGCAAGCGCCTGAAGCCGAAGGAGGTGGTGGCCGAGTTCGACAAATACCTGCACGATGAACTTGACCTGATGCGCGAGGCGGCCAACGCCAGCCAGCTGCGGCGCAACTTCGCCGAATCGCGCCTTTTGCTGGTGCCGGAAATGTACTGGGATTACTGCTCCAGCAATGTGATCGTGATGGAGCGCATGTACGGCATTCCCGTGTCGCAGATCGACCGCTTGCTGGAAGCGGGCGTGGACTTGAAAAAGCTCTCCAGCGACGGCGTGGAAATCTTCTTCACCCAGGTTTTCCGCGATGGCTTCTTCCATGCCGATATGCACCCGGGGAATATCCTGGTGTCCATCGACCCCGCCACTTTCGGCCGCTATATCGCGCTCGACTTCGGCATCGTCGGCACGCTCAACGATTACGACAAGGATTATCTGTCGCAAAACTTCCTGGCCTTCTTCCGCCGCGACTACAAGCGCGTGGCGGAAGCCCATATCGAGTCCGGCTGGGCGCCCAAGGAAACCCGGGTCGACGAGCTGGAAGCGGCCGTGCGCGCCTGCTGCGAACCGATCTTCGACCGTCCGCTGAAAGACATCTCCTTCGGCCAGGTGCTGCTGCGCCTGTTCCAGACGTCGCGCCGCTTCAATGTCGAAGTCCAGCCGCAACTGGTGCTGCTGCAAAAGACCCTGCTGAATATCGAAGGCCTGGGCCGCACCCTGGACCCGGAACTGGACCTGTGGAAGACTGCCAAGCCCTATCTGGAGCGCTGGATGGGCGAGCAGGTCGGCTGGCGCGGCCTGGTCGAGCGCCTGAAAGCCGAAGCGCCGCGCTACAGCCATATCCTGCCGGCGCTGCCGCGCCTGGTGCACCACGCGCTCAGCGTGGCTGGCGAACCGGACCGGGGCCGCAATGCATTGCTGGAACAATTACTGCAGGAGCAGCGCCGCACCAACCGCATGCTCAGTTTCTTCGTTTATCTGGCCGGCGCCTTTGCCATCGGCGTGGTTGGGCTGCAAGCCTGGCTGCGCTGGCACGGCGCATACTAAGCGAGTGCCGCCATGCCCGACTTCCACAGCCGTGATCCGCTCTCGCCCGCCTTCTGGGACGAACGCTTCGAAAAAGACTTCACGCCCTGGGACAAGGGCGGCGCGCCGGAGCGTCTGCGCCGCTTTATCGCCGAGTGGCACGGTGCTGCGCCCACGGTGCTGATCCCCGGCTGCGGCTCGGCCTATGAACTGAACCTGATGTGCGAAGCGGGCTGGGACGCCACGGCCATCGACTTTTCACCCGCCGCCGTTGTTGCGGCGCAACAGGTCGCCGGCCCCTGGCGCGGGCGCGTGCAGGCGGCCGATTTCTTTGCCTACGCGCCGCCCAAGGCGCTGGACCTGATTTATGAGCGCGCCTTCCTGTGTGCCATGCCGCGCGCCATGTGGCCGCGCCTGGTGCAGCGCTGGGCCGATCTGCTGACCCCGGGCGCCGTGCTGGCCGGCTGCTTCTTTTACGATTCGCATCCCAAGGGGCCGCCGTTCGGCACCAGCCGCGAGGAATTGCACGGCCTGCTTGCGCCTTGCTTCGATTGCACGCTGGAAGAGCCGGTCGGCGATTCCATCGCTGTCTTCGCCGGGAAGGAGTATTGGCTGGAGTGGCGGCGCCGGTAAGCGCCGCAGGCCAGCATCAGCAACATGGTGAGGGCGACGGCTGAGGCTGGCACCGGCTGGTCCGGGTCTTGCAGCAGGGGTAGGGCAGGCGCCGCGCTGGCGGGCAGGGCGGCGCAAAGCGTGACTAAAGTGGCAATAAGATGCTGGCTCATTATGTTTATGGCCTCGTGATGCTGCCATTACAGCACTGAATATTTCTTGTATCGAATAGTATTTTTCTATTGGAAACAAAATTCCCGGCCCGGACTACCCGCAGGAGTCAACCGGCGGGAAAAAGGCTTTATAATTCAGGGTTTTTGATGATTTTTGCGGAGTAAGTAATGCCTATTTACGCTTACCGCTGCGAGGAATGCGGCTTTGCCAAGGACGTGCTGCAAAAGATCTCCGATCCGCAGCTGACCGATTGCCCATCCTGCGGTAAATCGGCCTTTAAGAAGCAACTGACGGCGGCGGGTTTCCAGCTCAAGGGTACCGGCTGGTACGTGACTGATTTCCGTGGCGGCAGCGCGCCGGCCACCGGCGTCGCCAGCAATAACACGGCCCCCGCCAAGAGCGAGGCCGCGCCCGCGGCATCGAGCGCACCGGCCGCAGCCAGCAGTGGCGGCGGCAGCGGCGAATCGGCCTGAGACAAGGCGCCAACCACGGTGAAAACGATGCGTAAATACTTTATTACCGGCTTGCTGATCCTGGTCCCGCTGGCGATCACGGCCTGGGTATTGAATCTGGTGATCAGCACCATGGACCAGTCCCTGCTGATCGTGCCGGAGCGCTGGCAGCCGCGCACCCTGATCGGCTTCGACATCCCGGGCCTGGGCACGATGCTGACCATCCTGATCGTGTTCCTGACCGGCTTGCTGACCAATAATCTGATCGGCAACTACATCGTGCGCATGTGGGAAAAGCTGCTGCACCGCATTCCCGTGGTCAGCTCGCTGTACGGCAGCGTCAAGCAGGTGTCGGACACCTTGTTTTCCTCGTCCGGCAATGCCTTCCGCAAGGCCGTGCTGATCCCGTACCCGCACCAGGAATCCTGGACTATCGCCTTTCTGACCGGCACGCCGGGCGGCGATGTGAAGAATCATCTGGTGGGCGAATATGTGAGCGTGTACGTGCCCACCACGCCGAACCCGACCTCCGGCTTTTTCCTGATGATGAAGCGTGAAAACGTCGTCGAACTGGATATGACGGTCGATGCCGCCCTGAAGTACATCGTTTCCATGGGCGTGGTTGCGCCCGAATAAAACAATTTAACCTGAACTGAGAAATAACCATGTCTATGCGTACTCACTACTGCGGCCTCACCACCGAAGCGCTGCTGGGCCAAACCGTTAGCCTGTGCGGCTGGGTGCACCGTCGCCGCGACCACGGCGGCGTGATTTTCATCGACCTGCGCGACCGCGAAGGTCTGGTTCAGATCGTTTGCAACCCGGAACAGGCCGACGTGTTCAAGGTCGCCGAATCCGTGCGTAACGAGTACTGCCTGCGCGTGACCGGTGTGGTCAAGGATCGCCTGGCTGGCACCGTCAACGCCAACCTGAAATCGGGCAAGATCGAAGTGATCTGCTCCCAGCTCGAAGTGCTGAACGCCTCCGTGGCCGTGCCGTTCCAGCTGGACGACGACAACCTGTCCGAAACCACCCGCCTGACCCACCGCGTGCTGGACCTGCGCCGTCCGCAGATGCAGAACAATCTGCGCCTGCGCTACAAGGTGTCGATGGAAGTGCGCAAGTATCTGGACAACCTGGGCTTCATCGATATCGAGACCCCGACCCTGACCAAATCCACCCCGGAAGGCGCGCGCGACTACCTGGTGCCTTCGCGCGTGAACGCCGGCGAATTCTTCGCCCTGCCGCAATCGCCGCAGCTGTTCAAGCAGCTGCTGATGGTGGCCAACTTCGACCGCTACTACCAGATCACCAAGTGCTTCCGCGACGAAGACCTGCGCGCCGACCGCCAGCCTGAATTCACCCAGATCGACTGCGAAACCTCCTTCCTGAACGAGCAGGAAATCCGCGATCTGTTCGAAGACATGATCCGCAAGGTGTTCAAGAACACCATGGAAGTCGATCTGCCTAACCCATTCCCGGTGATGGACTTCGCCACCGCCATGGGCAAATACGGTTCGGACAAGCCGGACATGCGCGTCAAGCTGGAATTCACCGAGCTGACCGAGGTGATGAAGGACGTCGAGTTCAAGGTCTTCGCCGGCGCCGCCGCCATGCCTAACGGCCGTGTGGTCGGCCTGCGCGTGCCGAAGGGCGCTGACATGCCGCGTTCGGAAATCGACGCCTACACCCAGTTCGTCGCCATCTACGGCGCCAAAGGCCTGGCTTACATCAAGGTCAACGAGAAAGCCAAAGGCCGCGACGGCCTGCAATCGCCGATCGTGAAGAACATCCACGACGCTGCCCTGGCCAAGATCCTGGAACTGACTGGCGCCGAAGACGGCGACCTGATCTTCTTCGGCGCGGACAAGGCCAAGGTGGTGAACGACGCCATCGGCGCCCTGCGCGTGAAGATCGGCCACTCCGAGTTCGGCAAGAAAGCCGGCCTGTTCGACGACGTCTGGGCACCGCTGTGGGTGATCGACTTCCCGATGTTCGAGTACGACGAAGAGTCGGACCGCTGGACCGCGACCCACCACCCGTTCACCGCGCCGAAAGACGGCCACGAAGACATGCTGGAAACCAATCCAGGCGCCTGCGTTGCCAAGGCCTACGATATGGTGCTGAACGGCTGGGAACTGGGTGGCGGCTCGATCCGTATCCACCGCGAAGAAGTGCAGTCCAAAGTCTTCCGCGCGCTGAAGATCGACGACCAGGAAGCCCGCCTGAAGTTCGGCTTCCTGCTGGACGCGCTGCAGTACGGCGCGCCGCCGCACGGTGGCCTGGCCTTCGGTCTGGACCGCATCGTGACCCTGATGACCAAGTCCGATTCGATCCGCGACGTGATCGCCTTCCCGAAAACCCAGCGTGCCCAGTGCCTGCTGACCCAGGCGCCGTCCGAAGTGGACGAGAAGCAGCTGCGCGAACTGCACATCCGCCTGCGCGCGGCTGAGCCGAAAGTGGCTGGTTAATCAGTCTGTAACCTGAGAAAAGGCGCTGTCACAGCGCCTTTTCTTTTATCGCATGAAGCCCTATAAAATCCCCGAATCCGTGCTGGTGGTGATCCACACCGCCGCCCTGGACGTGCTGCTGATCGAACGCGCCGACCGCGCCGGCTTCTGGCAATCCGTCACCGGTTCCAAGGACGTGGTGGACGAGCCGCTGCTGGAAACCGCGACCCGCGAACTGTTCGAGGAAACCGGCATCGTCGCCGATGGCGAGCGCATCGTGCTGCGCGACTGGGGCCTGGCCAATATCTACGAAATCTATCCCGTCTGGCGCCACCGCTACGCGCCCGGCGTCACGCAGAATACCGAGCATGTGTTCAGCGTTGAAGTCGCGCGCGACACGCCCATCATGCTGAGCGCGCGCGAACACCTGCAATACGCCTGGTTGCCCTGGCTGGAAGCGGCTGACCGCTGTTTCTCGCCCTCGAATGCGGAAGCGGTGCTGCAATTGCCGCAGCAGCTGAAAAAGGGGGGATAATGCAAGTCATGATCCTGCGGACAGGTGGGCACGATGGCGGACACCCTCGATATCTCCATAGATCAGCTGCAAATCGGTTTGTATGTGCACCTGGACCTGAAGTGGTTCGAGCACCCGTTCGCATTCAGTCACTTCAAAATTAAAAGTGAAGACCAGATCCGCACCTTGCGCGACCTGGGTCTGAAATCCATCCGTTTCGACCCGGCGCTCAGCGATGTGGCGCCGGCGCCGCTCGCCCCCTTGCCGCAGGCCGCGCCACCCCCGGCCGCAGCTGCGGTGGTCGAGCTGCATGGTCCCGAGTCGCCCGCGCTGGAAGCCAAGATGGTGCTGATGGCGCGCATCCGCCAGCAGCGCGAAACGGCGGCGCGCATCGAGCATGCCTTTTTCGACACCGCCAACGCCATCCGCGATATCGAGCGCAATATGTTTGCGCGGCCGGCGGAAACCGTGCGCAAGGCCGAGGAACTGATCGGCAAGATCACCGATTCCATCCTGTGCGCACCGGAGCTGGCCATCCACGTCATGGGCGACAAGGTGGGCGGTGAGGAAATCTATACCCACTCGCTCAACGTCACCATGCTGGCGATGATGATGGCGCGCGATATCAAGCTGCCGGTGGAAGCGGCAGCGGCGCTCGGCACCGGTGCGCTGTTCCACGATATCGGCTTGAAGAACCTGCCCGACCGCCTGCTGCACCAGTTCGAGCCGCTGGCCGGCGCCGAACTGCGCCTGTACGAGACCCATTGCGAGGTGGGGATGGAGCTGGCGCAGAAAATGGGCTTGCCGGTGGCGGTGCAATCCGTGATCCGCGACCACCACGAAGCCTTTGATGGCAGCGGCTATCCGCGCCAGCTCAAAGGCGAGGCCACCGGCCTGCTGGGCCGCATCGTCGCCATCGCCAATTTCTACGATGAGCTGTGCAACCCGGCCAATCCGGCCGCCGCCATGACGCCGCACGAGGCGCTGGCGCTGATGTTCGCCAAGCTGCGCGGCAAATTCGATCCCAAGCTGCTGCAGGTGTTCATCCGCTGCCTCGGCGTTTATCCGCCCGGCACCGTGGTGCAGCTGTCGAATGGGGTGATCGGCATGGTCGCCACCATCAATACCGCCAAGCCCACCAAGCCGGTGCTGGTGGTGTACGAAGCCGGCGTGCCGAAGGAGGAGGCGATCCTGGTCGATACCGAGCGCGAGACCGATCTGAATATCGTCAAGGCCATCAAGCCGGCGCAGGTGCCGAAAGAGATTTACCATTATTTGAGTCCGCGCAAGCGGGTCAGCTATTACTTCGACGCCAGCAAGCAGGGACAGGGGGCTGCCGCCTAATGGAAAGCCTGCAGCAGCTGATGCTGGACCACAGTCCGCACTTGATGCTGCTGGTGGACCCGGACGATCTGCGCATCCTGCTGGCGAACCAGATGGCGGGACAGCTGCTGGGCTATCCGCTGGCGCAGCTGCAGGGCATGTCCATCACCGATATCGAAAGCTCCCTGCAGGACGTGTTCTATTGGGAGGACGTGCGCAACGGCCAGTACCAGGAAATCGCGGCGCAGGAGGGCGAATACCACTGCGCCGACGCCAGCCTGATGACGGTGATGAAAACGGTGCGCGTGATCCGTCAGCGCGAGCGCACCCTGCTGCTGGTGCTGGCGCGCGATACGCGTCACGAGCGCCAGGTGGAGGACGTGCTGGAGCAGACCTTGTCGCAGCTGCGCGCCACGCTGGAATCGACCGGCAACGGCATCCTGGTGCTGGACTGGCATGGCCGCATCAGCAGCATGAATCGCCTGTTCAGCCGTATGTGGGACCTGCCCGAATCCTTGCTCGAGGCGGGCGACGATGGTGCCATTCTCGGCTATCTGGCGGGCTTGGTGGTGGAGGGCGAGTTATGCCGCACGCGCCTGCAGCAGGTGGTCGATGCCAACGAGACGGTGGATTTGCTCAGCCTGCGCAGCGGCCGCGTCTTCGAATGCCGCTCGCGGCCCCAGTATCTGGGCGAGCGCATCATCGGCCGCGTGTTCGGCTTTACCGACATCACGGAGCGCCAGCGCGCCGAACAGGCTTTGCGCGAATCGCGCGACCAGCTGGAATACCGGGTGCGCGAACGCACCAAGGATCTGCAGATGGCGAACGCCACGCTGGAGCAGGAAAAGGCGCGCCAGGCCGACTTGATCCGCAAGCTGGGCGAGGCGCAGAGCCAGCTGCTGCAATCGGAAAAGATGGCTTCCATCGGCGTGCTGGCGGCCGGCGTGGCGCACGAGATCAATAACCCGGTGGGCTTCGTCAATTCCAATCTGGGCAGCCTGCAGCGCTACGCCGAATCCCTGCTGCGCCTGCTCGATGCCTACGAAGCGCTGGAACCCAAGCTGGCCATGGGCGACCGCGCCGCGCTGGCCGCGCTGAAAACCGAAGTCGACGCCGACTACCTGCGCGAAGACCTGGACAGCCTGCTGAGCGAATCGCTGGAAGGCCTGGAGCGCGTCAAGCGCATCGTGCAGGATATGAAGGACTTTTCGCATGTCGATGGCGGCGAGCTGGCCGTCGCCAGCCTGGAAGCGGGGCTGGACAGCACGCTGAATGTGGTCTGGAACGAATTGAAATACAAGGCCGACGTGGTCAAGGAATATGGCGGCGTGGCGCCGCTGGCCTGCTTCCCCTCGCAGCTGAACCAGGTGTTCATGAACCTGCTGGTGAACGCCGCCCACGCCATCGAAGAGAGCGGCCGCATCACCGTGCGCACCGGCGAGGACGAGCGGGCGGTGTGGGTCGAAATCGAAGACACCGGCAAAGGCATCCCGCCCGAGCTGCTCGACCGCATCTACGAACCCTTCTTCACCACCAAGCCGGTGGGCAAGGGCACGGGCCTGGGCCTGTCGCTGTCGTATGGCATCGTGCAAAAACACGGCGGCCGCATGGAAGTGCAAAGCGCGGTCGGCAAAGGCACCCGCTTCCGCGTGATCCTGCCGAAGCAGCCGGCGGAACAGCTCAGCCCCAGTTTCTGACCCCGGCACGATTGACGCTTGGCAAGCCGGGCCGTAGGGGTACAATGCCTGCATGAAGATCCGTGTTGCCACCTACAACATCCATAAGGGAGTGTCGTACCGCAGCCAGCCGCGGGTACACGCGCTCAAGAATGCGATCGCCCAGTTCGATGCGAACCTGATCTTCCTGCAGGAGGTGCAGGGCCAGCATGACCGCATCGCCGCCCGCTATGGCGAGGAGCACCACGGCCACCGCCATTGGCCCAAGGGCGGCCAGCATGAATTTTTTGCGGGTGAATCGCACCAGTCCGTGTATGGCTTGAATGCGCAATACGACCACGGCCACCACGGCAACGCCCTGCTCAGCAGCTATCCCATCGCGCGCTGGACCAATACCGATGTCTCCGACCATGCTTACGAGCAGCGCGGCATCCTGCACAGCGTCGTCGAAACGCCGCGCGGCCCGATCCACTGCTATGTGATCCACCTTGGTCTGTTCGAGCGCAGCCGGGTGCGCCAGCTGGAGGCGCTGATCGAGGCGGTGAATACCTCGGCCGGGCATGGCGAGCCGGTCATCATCGCCGGCGACTTCAACGACTGGCGCAATACCCTGAGTGCCAAGCTGCGCAAGGCGCTCGGCGTGGCCGAGGTGTTCGACCAGATCGGCGCCGGCTCCAGCCTGGGCGACCTGGTGCGCACGCTGGCGCGGCGCCAGGCGGCCCAGCATCCGGCCAAGACCTTCCCCGCCGCCCTGCCATTCTTCCGCCTCGACCGTATTTATGTGCGCGGCTTCAAGGTAGAATCGGCGCAAGTCATGCACGGGGCGATGTGGGCCAAGCTGTCCGACCATGCCCCCATCGTGGCGACCCTGGATTTCGCCTAGCGGGGACTATGCGCTCAGTCAATTTCATTGCCGACAACGAAGTCAAGCTGCTGTACTGCGGTACCGAATATTTTCCGGCCCTGATGGCGGCAATCGACGCGGCGCAGTACGAAGTCTATTTCGAGACCTATATCTTCGCCGACGACGATACCGGCCATGCCATGCAGGCCTGCCTGATGCGCGCCGCCCAGCGCGGCGTGGCGGTGCGCATGATCACCGACTGGTTCGGCACCGGCCATGGCCGCGCCACCCGCATGGACGCGGAACTGCTGGCAGCGGGCGTGCAGCACCGCATCTTCAATCCCTGGTTCAAGCGCGGCGTGACGCGCACCCACCGCAAGATCTGCGTGGTGGACCGCGAGGTGGCGCTGGTGGGCGGCATCAATATCAACGACGATATGTATTGCGATTACGACCGCAGCATCCCGCTGGACGCGCCGCGCTGGGATTTCGCGGTCGAGGTGCGCGGGCCGCTGGTGATGACCATCCACCACGAGGCCCAGGCGCAGTGGCTGCGCGTGGGCAAGCTGCCCTTCATCCGGCGTCTGGGCCTGTTCAACGAGATGCGCAAGGTGAGCAAGGTGGCGCGCGAAAGCTCGGTGCAGGCCGGCTTCGTGGTGCGCGACAATCTGCGCAACCGGCGCACCATCCAGCGCGCCTATCTGCAAGCCCTGGGCCGTGCCAAGAAGAGCGTGCTGCTGGCCAATCCCTATTTCGCGCCCGGCCGCAAGTTCCGCCGCGCGCTGGCGGCCACGGCCCAGCGCGGCGTCGAGGTGGTGCTGCTGATCGGCGTGGGCGAGATCTGGCTGCAGGACGCGGTGGCGCATTCCTTCTATCCCAAGCTGCTGGCGGCCGGGGTCCGGGTGGTCGAGTACCACAAGACCCAGCTGCACGCCAAGATCGCCGTCATCGACGACGACTGGTCGACGGTCGGCTCCAGCAATGTCGACGGCTTGAGCCTGTTCCTCAACCAGGAGGCGAATGTGGTGATCAAGGATGCCGCGTTCAACCGGGGCTTGCGCCGCCATATCGAAGAGGCGATGGCCGACGGCGTCGAGGTGCAGCTGGAAGACTTCCGCAGCATCGGCCGCTGGCGCCGTTTCGGCTATGGTTTTGCCTATGTTTGTTATAAGATGTTAATGAGAATCTTCGCGGTAGGGAAATACGCTTGAACGAGAATATCCGGATCGATAAATGGCTGTGGGCGGCGCGCTTCTTCAAAACGCGCAGCCTGGCCTGCGAAGCCATCGACAAGGGCAAGGTCAAGCTGGGCGGCGAGCGCGTGAAACCGGCGCGCAACGTCAAGCCGGGCGACAAGCTGGACATCGATAACGGTTCGGACGAGTGGGAAGTGCAGGTGCTGGGCCTGTCCGGCAAGCGCGAAGCGGCGCCCATCGCCCGTACCCTGTACGAGGAAAGCGCCGCCTCCATCGCGCGCCGCCTCGCCGAGCAGGAAAGGCGAAAACTCTTCCGCGAACCGGGCGCCGATTTCAAGGGCCGCCCCACCAAACGCGACCGCCGCCAGTGGGACCGCGCCACCGGCGACGAGTGATATCACCAGGCGTATTGCTGCAACGCATCAATAGAACGCCGACTCTAACAATCCCGTTTGACATTTATCCCCCACTGGATAATAGTACGAGCGTTCGCAATTCTTTTCACACGAAGCAAATCCGCAGAGCGAGAATAGGTTTTTCTCCTGATACGGATTTAAAAGTGAGTGCCATTCTTATTAATACTTCGACAAAATTTATGCGCAAGGGCGAAATGACTCGCGCTGCCATTTTGGATGTGGCGCTGGACCTGGCCAGCCGTGACGGGCTGGAAGGCCTGACCATCGGTTTGCTCGCCGACCGCATGAATATGAGCAAATCGGGAGTATTCGCGCATTTCGGTTCGCGTGAAGACTTGCAGCTGGAAGTTGTGAAGCTGTACCACCGCCGTTTCGAGCAGGAAGTGTTCTATCCCAGCGTCAAGGAGCCGCGCGGCCTGCCGCGTCTGCGCGCCATGTTCGCGCGCTGGGTCAAGCGCGTCAGCGTCGAGATCGCGTCGGGCTGCATCTATATCAGTGGCGCCGTCGAATACGACGACCGTCCGGGGCCGATCCGCGAGGAGCTGGTGTCGATGGTGGCGGCCTGGCAGGGCGCCTTGCTGCGCTGCGCCCACCAGGCGACCGAATGCGGCCACCTGAAAGCCGATACGGATGCCCAGCAGCTGGTCTACGAGATGTATGGCCTGATCCTGGCCCTGCACCACGATGCGCGCTTCCTGCGCATTCCGGGCAGCCTGGAACGCGCCAGCGTCGGTTTCGAACGCTTGATCGAGAACTACAAAGCTTAAGGCTGCGCCCCGCGCAGCATGTCACCAATCTTAATTATTTAGCCGTCAGGAGATAAATCATGGGTCAATACGTCGCGCCAATCCGGGATATGCAATTCGTTCTGCATGAGTTCCTGAAAGTGGAAGAACAGCTCAAGGAACTGCCGGCCCACGCGGAAACCGACGCCGACATCATCAACCAGGTGCTGGAAGAGGGCGCGAAGTTCACGTCCGAAGTGCTGTTCCCGCTGAACCACTCGGGCGACCGCGAAGGCTGCCACCATGATCCGGTCACGAAAACCGTGACCACTCCAAAAGGCTTTAAAGAAGCTTACAAACAATACGTGGAAGGCGGCTGGGCTGCGCTGGCTTGCGATCCGGAATACGGCGGCCAGGGGCTGCCCATCGTTCTGAACAACTCCTTCTACGAGATGCTGAACTCCTCCAACCAGGCCTGGTCCATGTACCCTGGCCTGTCGCACGGCGCCTACGAGTGCCTGCTGGAGCACGGCACCGACGAACAGAAAAAAACCTATCTGCCGAAACTGGTCTCCGGCGAATGGACCGGCACCATGTGCCTGACCGAACCGCACTGCGGCACCGACCTGGGCCTGCTGCGTTCGAAAGCCATTCCTGAAGCCGACGGCTCCTGGACCATCACCGGCAACAAGATCTTCATCTCGGCCGGCGAGCACGATATGTCCGAGAACATCCTGCACCTGGTGCTGGCCCGCGTGCCGGACGCGCCGGAAGGCTCGAAAGGCATCTCCCTGTTCCTGGTGCCGAAATACCTGCCGACCGCCGACGGCGGCATCGGCGAGCGCAACCCGATCACCTGCGGCGCCATCGAAGAGAAGATGGGCATCCACGGCAACTCGACCTGCCAGATGAACCTGGACGGCGCCAAGGGCTGGATCATCGGCCAGCCGAACAAAGGCCTGAACGCCATGTTCGTGTTCATGAACGCCGCCCGTCTGGGCGTGGGCATGCAGTCCCTGGGCCTGACCGAAATCGCCTACCAGAACGCCCTGGTGTACGCCAAGGACCGCCTGCAGATGCGCAGCCTGTCCGGCGTGAAAGCACCGGAAAAAGCGGCCGACCCGATCATCGTGCACCCTGACGTGCGCCGCATGCTGCTGACCGCCAAAGCCTACGCCGAAGGCGCGCGCGCCTTCTCGTCCTACGTGGCGCTGCAGATCGACCGCGAACTGCACCACCCTGACGAAGAAGTGCGCAAGGAAGCCGCCGACGAAGTGGCGCTGCTGACCCCGATCATCAAGGCCTTCATCACCGACAACGCCTGGGTGGCGACCTCGGAAGCGATGCAGGTATACGGCGGCCACGGTTACATCTCCGAGTGGGGCATGGAGCAGTATGTGCGCGACGCCCGCATCAACCTGATTTACGAAGGCACCAACACCATCCAGTCGCTGGACCTGCTGGGCCGCAAGATCCTGATGGACAACGGCGCCAAGCTGCGCAAGTTCGGCGAGAAGATCCGCGCCTTCGTGGAAGACAACGGCACCGACGAAGCGCTGTCCGAGTTCATCACCCCGCTGGGCGACCTGGGCGAGAAAGTCACCAAGCTGACCATGGAAATCGGCATGAAAGCCTTCCAGAGCCAGGACGAAGTGGGCGCCGCCGCCGTGCCTTACCTGCGCGTTGTAGGCCATCTGGTGTACAGCTACTTCTTCGCGCAAATGGCCAAGATCGCACTGGAAAAAGAAGGCTCGGGCGATAACTTCTACAAAGCCAAGCTGGCGACCGCGCGCTTCTACTTCGCTCGTCTGCAACCTGAAACCGCAACCTTGATTCGCCAGGCACGTTCGGGCGCCGCCAGCCTGATGGCACTCGACGCTGATCTGTTCTAAGAACCTAGAGGATAAACATGACTAACTTCACCGTGAAAAAAGTAGCCGTGCTGGGCGCCGGCGTGATGGGCGCGCAGATCGCCGCCCACTGCGTCAATGCCAAAGTGCCGGTCGTGCTGTTTGACCTGCCGGGAAAAGAAGGTACGCCGAAGAACGGCATCGTGCTGCGCGCCATCGAGAACCTGAAAAAGCTGTCGCCTGCGCCTTTCGGCGACAAGGCCGACGCTGAACTGATCCAGGTCGCCAACTATGAAGACAATCTGGACCTGCTGGCCGGCTGCGATCTGATCATCGAAGCGATTGCCGAGCGCATGGACTGGAAACATGACCTGTACAAGAAGGTCGCTCCGCACATCGCGCCAAACGCCATCTTCGCCTCCAACACCTCGGGCCTGTCGATCAACAAGCTGGCCGACGGCTTCGACGCGGAACTGAAGGCACGCTTCTGCGGCGTGCACTTCTTCAACCCACCGCGCTATATGCACCTGGTGGAACTGATCCCGACCGCCGCCACCAAGCCGGAAATCCTGGACCAGCTGGAAACCTTCCTGACCTCGGTGCTGGGCAAGGGCGTGGTGCGCGCGAAAGACACCCCGAACTTCATCGCCAACCGCGTGGGCATCTTCGGCATGCTGGCCACCATCCATGAAGCCGAAAAATTCGGCCTGTCCGTGGACGTGGTGGACGATCTGACCGGCGCCAAGCTGGGCCGCGCCAAGTCCGGTACCTTCCGTACCGCCGACGTGGTGGGCCTGGATACCATGGGCCACGTGATCAAGACCATGCAGGACAACCTGGCGGACGATCCTTTCTTCGGCGTCTACAAGACCCCGGCCGTGCTGGCCAAGCTGATCGAGGGCGGCGCCCTGGGCCAGAAAACCGGTGCCGGCTTCTACAAAAAAGTGGGCAAGGAAATCCAGCGCCTGGACTTCGCTTCCGGTGAATACGTGGCAGGCGGCGCGAAAGCAGCCGACATCATCGGCCGCATCCTGAAAGAGAAAGACCCGGTCAAGAAATTCAAGGCCCTGCGCGAATCGACCAACCCGCAAGGCCAGTTCCTGTGGGCGATCTTCCGCGACGCCTTCCACTACATCGCCTACCACCTGGAATCGATCGCCGACAACGCGCGCGACATCGACTTCGCCATGCGCTGGGGCTTCGGCTGGAGCGTCGGTCCGTTCGAGACCTGGCAAGCGGCCGGCTGGAACCAGATCGCCGAGTGGGTGAAACAGGATATCGAAGAAGGCAAGGCGCTGTGCAACGCACCGCTGCCAGCCTGGGTGTTCGAAGGCCAGGTGGCAGAGAAGGGCGTGCATACCCCTGAAGGCTCCTACTCCGCCATCTCCAAATCCTTCGTGCCGCGTTCCGACCTGGCCGTGTACCAGCGCCAGGAATTCCGCGCGCCGGTGTTCGGCAGCGGCGGCGGCGACGCCAAGACCGCCGGCACCACCGTCTTCGAAGACGACTCCGTGCGCCTGTGGCACTCCGGCGACGAAGTGCTGGTGATCTCGCTGAAAACCAAGATGCACGTGATCGGCGACGGCGTTATCAAAGGCCTGCAGCGCGGCCTGGCCGAAGCCGAGAAGAACTTCAAGGGCCTGGTGATCTGGAATACCGACGCAGCCGAAGGCGGCGCCTTCTCGGCCGGCGCCGACCTGCAATCGGCCCTGCCAGCCTTCATGGCCGGCGGCGCGAAAGCGGTCGATCCGATCATCCGCGAACTGCAGGATACCTTCATGGCCATGAAGTACTCCAACGTGCCGGTGGTGGCTGCGGTGGCTGGCCTGGCACTGGGCGGCGGCTGCGAAATGGCGCTGCACGCATCCAAGCGCGTGGCTTCGATCGAATCGTATATCGGCCTGGTGGAAGTGGGCGTGGGCCTGATCCCTGCCGGCGGCGGCCTGAAAGAGGCGGCAGTCCGCGCCACCAAGGAAGCCAAGGGCAATGACATCCTGCAATTCCTGAAAACCGGCTTCACCAACGCGGCAACCGCGAACGTGGCGAAATCGGCTCTGGAAGCACGCGCCATGGGCTATCTGAAAGAAGACGACGTGATCGTGTTCAACCCGTATGAACTGCTGCACGTGGCCAAGGTGACCGCGCGCTCCATGTTCGACGCGGGCTACCGCGCACCGATCCAGCGTCCGGTGACGGTGACCGGCCGCTACGGCTGGGCCACCATCCGCGGCCAGCTGGTGAATATGCGCGACGGCGGCTTCATCTCCGCCCACGACTACAAGCTGGGCGACATGATCGCCGAGATCGTGAGCGGTGGCGACATCGATCAGGGCAGCGTGGTGAGCGAACAGTGGCTGCTGGATATGGAACGCAAGGCCTTCCTGGAACTGCTGAACCATCCGAAGACGCAAGAGCGCATCATGGGCATGCTGCAAACCGGTAAGCCGGTGCGCAACTAAGCCTGGCTCATGTCCTTCCTGTCACTGGCATTTAAAGTCCTGTTGAAAGTGAAACCGAGCATGGTTTATGACCGCATCAAGCAGCATATGACGGAATCGCTGCCCTTCGTGCGCCTGCTGGGCATCCGCATCGAGAGCATCGGCGCCGGCACGGCCGAAGTCGTGCTGCCGGACGATCCCAAGCTGCATAACCATCTCGGCACGCAGCACGCAGGCGCCTTGTTCACGTTGGCCGAAACCGCATCCGGCGCGGCCATGGCAGGCGGCTTTGCTGACCTGATCATGGAACTGCGTCCGGTCGCCAAGGAATCGCGCATCCAGTACCAGAAGGTCGCAAAAGGCGCTACCCGCGCCAGCGGCCGGGTGCCGGGCGATCTGGCGGCGCTCAAGGCCGAGCTGAAAGAACAGGGCAAGGTGGCCTTCCCGGTCAACGTCGACGTGTTCGACGCCGAAGGCACGCTGGCCGCACAAGTGCAGGTGGACTGGTATCTGTCCGCGAAACGCTAATCGATCACCAAATATTCGAAAGCACAAAATGAGCAAACAACTTCAAGAAGCATACATCGTCGCCGCGACCCGTACCCCGATCGGCAAGGCGCCGCGCGGCATGTTCAACAAGACCCGCCCGGACGATCTGCTGGTGCACGCCATCAAGGGCGCCATGGCCGCCGTGCCGAACCTGGACCCGGCCCTGATCATCGACGCCATCATCGGCTGCTCCTTCCCTGAAGCGGAACAAGGCTTCAACATCGCGCGTAACTCCGTGGTGCTGGCAGGCCTGCCGAACACCGTGGGCGGCGTCACCGTCAACCGTTACTGCGCATCGGGCATCACCGCCCTGGCCATGGCGGCCGACCGCATCCGCGTGGGCGAAGCCGACGTGATGATCGCCGGCGGCGTGGAATCGATGTCCATGGTGCCGATGATGGGCCACCACCCATCGATCAATATGGACACCTTCAAGGACGAGAACGTGGGCCTGGCCTACGGCATGGGCCTGACCGCCGAAAAAGTGGCGCAGCAATGGAAAGTGTCGCGCGAAGACCAGGACACCTTCGGCCTGGAATCGCACCGCAAAGCCATCGCCGCCCAGCAGGCCGGCCTGTTCAAGGACGAGATCACCCCGGTCGAAATCACCACCCGCACGCCTGACCTGAAATCCGGCGAAATCAAGGTTGGCAAGCGCACCGTGGACGCCGACGAAGGCCCGCGCGCCGACGCCTCGATGGAATCGATGGCCAAGCTGAAGCCGGTCTTCGCCAACAAGGGCACCGTCACCGCCGCCACCTCCTCGCAGATGTCGGACGGCGCTGGCGCCCTGATCGTGGTCAGTGAAAAAATCCTGAAAGAGCACAACCTGACCCCGCTGGCCAAGTTCTCCTCCTTCGCCGTGCGCGGCGTGCCGCCTGAAATCATGGGCATCGGCCCGAAAGTGGCGATTCCAGCCGCTTGCGCCGCCGCCGGCATCACCCAGGACCAGCTGGACTGGATCGAGCTGAATGAAGCCTTCGCCGCGCAGGCGCTGGCCGTGATCCGCGACCTGAACCTGGACACCAGCAAAGTGAACCCGCTGGGCGGCGCAATCGCCCTCGGCCACCCGCTGGGCGCAACGGGCGCCATCCGCGCTGCCACCGTGGTGCACGCCCTGCGCCGCAACAGCCTGAAATACGGCATGGTGACGATGTGCGTGGGCGCCGGCATGGGCGCAGCTGGTATCATCGAGCGCGTGTAATTCGCATCCACAAGAGAGGGCGGGCCGTCTGGCCCGCCGCGACAAAGGGCGCCGCGGTTCACACCCGGCGCCCTTCCCACATGGAGACAATATGGATATTTTGAGCAGCAAGGCCGGCGGCATCCTGACCCTGGAATTCAACCGCCTGGAACGCAAGAACGCGATCACCTCCGCCATGTACCAGACCCTGGCCGACACCATCAACGCGGCCGAAAGCGACGCCGAAGTGCGCGCCATTCTGATCGCCGGCAAGCCCGAGATTTTCACCGCCGGCAATGACCTCGACGACTTCCTGAAAACTGCGCAACCGAAAGACGGCGAAGCCTTCACCGACCGCCCCGTGTTCCAGTTCATGCGCGCCCTGAGCGGCAGCAGCAAGCCTATCGTGGCCGCCGTCAGCGGCGCCGCCATCGGCATCGGCACCACGCTGCTGCTGCACTGCGACCTGGTGTACGCCGCCGACAGCGCCAAATTCTCCGTACCCTTCAGCCAATTGGGCCTGTGCCCCGAATTCGGCTCCAGCATGCTGCTGCCGCTGGCCGCCGGCCACGCCCGCGCCGCCGAAAAGCTGATGCTGGGCGAAGCCTTCGGCGCGCAGGAAGCGTATGAGATGGGCATCCTGTCGAAAGTACTGCCGGCCGCCGAAGTGCTGGCTTACGCCCAGGCCCAAGCCGCCAAGCTGGTGGCCCTGCCTGCCGCCTCCATCCGCACCACCAAGCGCCTGATGCGTCCCGTGCGTGGCGTCAACCTGGCCGCCCATATCGATGCCGAGAGCAAGCTGTTCGGCGAAATGCTGCTGGCGCCCGAAGCGAAGGAAGCCTTCACCGCCTTCTTCGAGAAGCGCAAGCCGGATTTCAGCAAGTTTGCTTAAAGCATGCGGCGACGATGTTGCCGCGCCTCTTGGCTTACAATACTTGAAGCAGACAAGCGCAGGGCTTATAGAGGCCGCTGAGAAGTGGCAACCCGAATGGGTGGGATCCTCGAACCTGGGGTCTGCTTTAATTTGAAAGGCTCGCTAATGCAGCGAGCCTCTTTTCTTGTTCCTGGTCCGAACACCAAAGCTTAACTGCGAAAAACGCATTCGACACTTAGAGAATTTCGACGGTGAAACTTGCGTCGAACTCCGTATTCTCAGGCTCGCCAATCTTGTTGATGTAGCCGAAGGGGTTGCAAACCACCCGGCATGCGCCGATCCGGTAGTCCATGGAACTGTGCATATGCCCATGCACCCAGAGGTCGGCCTTGGCGACTAGCTCGTCGGCATTGGAGGCATAGGCTGACGAAACCAGATCATGCGCGTATTGCTCCGGTACGGATCGCATCGAAGGCGCCATATGCGTCACGACGATGTTCGGGCCGGCATGTGATTCCGCCAGCTTCGCGCTCAGCCACGCCTTATGGATTTCATGGAACTGGGCGGTGTCCGAGGCGCGCAGCTTTCTGTAGCCCTTATTGGCAAGGCGGATGCGGCGGTAGTCGGTCATGACGGATTGCGCCTGGGTCATGGCGAAGTAGCGCCGGTCTTCGCCAAACAGCTTGAAGTCGGTCCAGAAGGTGGCGCCCAGAAAGCGCACGTTGCCGATCCGGTGCTCTTCGCAATTGAGAAACTTGACATTCTCCGTGGCCGCGCTCGCTGCACGGATCTTCTCTATCTCGTTGTCCAGATTGTGGCCGTAACCTTCGTGATTGCCATGCACGTAGATAACGGGAATGCTGCGGAAGGCATCCGCCGCCCACTGCACCGCGCGCACCCCGCTGATATCGATATCGCCCGCCAGGATAACGGCGTCCGGCGCATTGCTTGCGGTGTCGAAGACGAGCTGATGCCGGGTCCAGAATTCGCGGTGCAGATCGGAGAGAATGAGAAGTCGCATCAGTGGCAGCGAGAGCAGTCGATGCCGCTAGAATATCTTAGATGCATGCACTGGTGAAACTGGCGAATTTTCCGGTGATATCGGAGAGATCGAATATCAGTGGGCCTTCGGCTTTCTGGTAAACGGCAATGACAGGTCAACGTAGTCGTCAAGCAGTGTTGGTTTTACGGATGAATTGCAGCCCTTCGCTGCAACATGATATTGCTGCAATACCTAATTGCAACTAAGATTCCAATTCCATTTCCAAGCAAAGAGGAGAGGTTTCATGAGGAAATTTATGGTCGTGGCATGCGCCGCGCTTCTCGCATTTTCTACGCCGGCATTTTCCAAAGGCGGTAAAGGGGGAGGCTCACGGTCTTCCTATGGAGGCGGGCACCACACCAGTAGTCACGGTGGGCACTATGCCGGTGGAAAAGGCAATTCGCACAAAGGCGGGCACTATGCTAACAGTAAAAGTGGGAACCGCTACGGAAAGCACAAGTAATTCAGCACACAACGCTATTGCCATCCACGAAGCATTTCGGCCAGAGTCGTCGTTAGCCCAGCATGGACAATAATGCCGACACTCGCTTTTGCATGTATTGACCGGGCTGGCCGCTATGTAAATCACGTTTGCTGAATGTAGCCATTTCAACCGAAGTAGCTGGCCAGCTGATGACGTACCATGTGGCTCGCACAGACGTGTACTATCTTGCGGGCGCAGATGGCTACCTTATTCAGCTTTGTGCCAGCTGGCTGGATCTGCCGGTTTTGGCATTCTTAACCAACCCAACAGCCGGGGCGCATCGATGCGCGGCCGGCCATCCTCGATCACCAGTTTGTATCGCTCGCGGCTGGTGCCAAAGGGGCCGGGGTTCTGCTGAATCACTTCCACGTAGTCGGCACCGACCTGGCTGACGATAGCAACGTGGCCAAAGCGATTCAGGAGCCAGGGGCCGAAGACCAGCAGGTCATCCTCGGCTGGCATTTCTCCTGCCCCGTTGGCAAACTGCATAAGTCCACGTTCGATATTCAATGTGCCGTTGGATAATTTGCGGTCGTAGAAGTCCTTTGCATGGCCGCGGTCCTGCGGCATCCTATGCTGGAAGCGCTCGTAGTAGTAGCGTTTCACAAACTCGACGCACTGATATTTGAGGCCGAGGTTATAGCCGTCGGGCGCGACATTCCTCTCCGAGACGTGGCCAATTGCGCCGTTATAGAAGACGGACACATTGCGGTGGGAGTCGAGAACCTCGCCCACCGAATGCTTGGGATTGAGGTTTACATGGTTAGCGGCGATGAACAGGCCCGCTCCCACGGCCAATATCGTCACAAGAGATACTGCGAGCTTGCGCATAAGAACCCGAATTTCAGTCAAAAGAAATGGCCGCCATTATAGTGATTTTGCCGGCATGGGCATTGAACTGTTCGGAAAAAGCGAACTGCCGATTCGCTCGCGGCTGGCTTATGCAGGCCAGGCAATTCCTTTACTCTGCTGCCGGTACATCAACCGCACTTTATAAAGGATGAGTCATGGCGGAGCAAAACAAGCAGTTGAATCAGTTGACAGTGGCAGACCGTTTTCAGATTTTCGAGCAGCTCAATCTGCATCAGCGCTATATCGATAACGATGGCAGCCGGGAATCGGCGGAAAAATATGTGAGCCTGTACTGGCCGGAGGCGACCTTCAAGGTCAACGATATCCGTACCAATCTGTTCGAAGGTCCGGCGGGCCTCAAGCAGCTTTACGATTACGCCCACAGCGTTTTCCCGCTGGAGAAAATGCGCCACGCGCTCGGTACTTTCGTGATCGAAGGCAGCGGCAATTCCGCCAGCGTGGAGTGGAATTGGATCGTGACCTGGAAGGCCGAGAAACAAGGCTTCGTCTCGACCGGCACCTATACCGACACCTTCGAGAAGCGTGACGGCGTATGGAAGTGCCTGTCCCGCATCTCGGATGTGGACCCGAACTGGCCGGCCGCCCTGTTCCAGCCTTGGGTGGATCAGCAGGACAAGACTTACAAGGCTTCCTGAGCATCCTGTTGCGCAGCGGGCTGGCGCCAGGAGGCGGGCGCCAGCCTGGTTCAAGAAATTTTGAAATTATTTTCGCAATCTTGTCGATTTCGGCGATGCTGGGGCGTCGTGGGAGTAATGGCGGACGAAACGCCAGAAAAACCCACCCACATGACTCATCAGAGAGGCCGATATGAACAAGCAAATCTTCGTCAACCTGCCGGTTAAGGATCTGGACAAATCGAAAGCATTCTTCGCAGCGCTGGGCTATACCTTCAATCCCCAGTTCACCGACCAGAATGCCGCCTGCATGGTGATCGCGGAAAACAGCATCTACACCATGCTGCTGGTGGAAGACTTCTTCCGCACCTTCACCGGCAAGCCGATTGCCAGCGCCAAGGAGGCGACCGAAGCCATCGTCTGCCTGTCCTGCGAAAGCCGCGAGGAGGTGGATGGGCTGGTGAGGAAAGCCCTGGCCGCCGGCGGCAAGGCGCCGCGCGCGCCGCAGGATTATGGCTTCATGTACTCGCATGGTTTCAGGATCTCGACGGCCATCTGTGGGAGCTGGCCTATATGGTGCCGCAGCAGGCCGCTTGAGCGCATACTGAGGCCACCACACCCATCAAGGAGACAACTATGAGCACCACGATTCGTCTGCACCGTGTCCTGCGCACCAGCCCCGATCACGTCTACCGCGCCTTCCTCGACGCCGATGCCCTGTGCAAATGGCTGCCGCCGCACGGCTTCACCGCCAAGCTGCACCAGCAGGAACCCAAGGCCGGCGGCAGCTACCGCATGTCCTTCACCAATTTCACCACCGGCCACACCCATTCCTTCGGCGGCAAGTATCTGGAGCTGTCGCCGGGCGAATTGCTGCGCTATACGGGCGTGTTCGACGATCCCAATCTGCCGGGCGAAATGCAGACCACAGTCAGCCTGCGCAAGGTCTTCTGCGGCGTGGAGTTGAACGTGGTGCAGGAAGGGATTCCCGATGTGATCCCGGCCGAAGCCTGCTATCTGGGGTGGCAGGAGTCGCTGACCCTGCTGGCTCAGCTGGTGGAAGCCCAGGTCACGGAATAGGCGGGACCGCCGGCGCCATGGCGGCGCCGGCACTGCGCGAGCCGGATCAGTAAGGGTAGGGCAGCTGCGCCAGCTCGTAATTGCTGGCGATGGTTTGCCACACGGCCTGCACGTCTTCCGGCCGCGTCAGGAAGAGCGAGCGGCTGCGCTTGGCCTGCGCGCCTTCGGGCGGCAGGTTGCGCGCCACGCCGATGTCCACCGTGCGCGGCACACCGCGTTCGAACAGCAGCACTTCGCCGCTGGCCGTGTCGCTGTTGACGTCCACAGCGTACACGCGGCCGTCGAACAGCGGCTGCACCTTGGAGACAATGGTGTGGCCGACCACGATGTGGCGGGCACCGAAGGTTTGCAGCACCAGGCGGATATCGTCCGCGCCAGCCTGGCCGTAGTCGGGCGCCAGCGCTTCCAGGTAGCCGCGGTACTGGGTCAGTCCCTGGCGGCCCAGCACCAGTTCCAGCTCGTCGCGCTGTGCCGTTTCGCCGCGCCAGTAAGCGCGCATGATGGTATTCAGTTCCTGCACCGATTTGCCCTGGCGCGCCACGCTGGCGCTGATGCCGCCGTGGGCGAACAGCACGGGACCGATCTGCACCAGCACCGGCAGCTTGCGCAGCCAGTCGCCCAGCACAGTGTCGCCGGCGAAGACGCTGCGGTAGCCGCCCAGCTGCCGGGCCGAATAGCGCAGCGCCGGGTGCACCGATTTCATGCGCCCTTGCAGCAGATACTGTTCATGATTGCCGAGCAGGGTATGCACGGCGCCGCCGGCGGCGTGGGCCTGCTGCGTCAGGCCATACAGGCGCCACAGCACGGCCGAGACGTCGCGGCCCCGGTCCACGCTGTCGCCCAGGATCACCAGGTGATTGCGGCCATAGGCCCAGTTGCCCTGGCCGTCGATGATTTGCAGGCGCGCCAGCGCCCCTTCGAGATAGGTCAGATTACCTTCGATATCGCTGAGCACAACCAGCTGCTCCGGCATCGTCGCCACGCTGTGGCTGGGCGTGGGCATATGGCCCAGCAAATGGCGCCGGCTTTGGCCGCCGCAATCGATGTCGAGGCGCTGGCCGCTGCCCTCGCGGTGTTCGACGCGCTTTTCGCAGAACCAGCTGGCGCTCCAGTGATCGCCCGCCGTGCGCCGCACCACCGGGCCATCCAGATAGCCCGGCATGATGGGCGCGTCGCCGCTGCCGGCATAGGTGCGCACCTTGGCGTAGGCGCCCGGGGCCAGCGGCAGGTAGAGCGCTTCATGCACACCTTCCTGGCTCAGTTGCAGGCGCGCATTCGACAAGCTGAGAAAGAGGCCGCCGACGCCCAGCAGTGCAAGGCTGAGCACGCTGCGCCACCACCATTTCCTGTATTGCTTCACCATGCTTTCACCCGTGTAGGCGCGCCGTTGGCGCAAACGGGCATCACTTTAACATTTTGACCATATGGCAAAATCCACCCATTGTCACGCGGTGGCGTTTCAGTGGCTGATATAACGGGCGCGAATGGTGTCCAGCACGCCGCGCTGCTCCAGGCGGCCGATGGCGGCATTGATCTGGTCCAGGTCGGCCTGCGTGGTGCGGACCGCGTTCAGCATCAGATGCACCGGCGCCTTGAACGGCACATAGGGCAGGGAGGTGAGCGGCACGCCCTGCTGGCGCGCCTCGTAGCGCAGGGCGGCGGCATCGCCCATGATCAGCTCGGCACGCCCGGCCGCGAACATGCGTATGCCTTGCTGAAAGCTGTTGAAGGTGGAGAGCCGGCCGCCCGCTTCGATGCCATGCATGGAACGCGCATAGTCCGGCCCATACCAGCCTACCTTGGGTGCGAGCAGGGTGAGCTGCTGGTCGCTGACATCGTCGAAACTGCTGATCTGCTGATACTGCTTGAGCTTGCCGGGCGTGGTGAACAGGCCCACGATTTCATAGCGGTAAGGTACGCTGAAGCGGGCATAGGCGCGCCGCTCGGGCGTGCTATTGGCGGCCAGCATCAGGTCGAGATTTCCGTTCTGGAACATCAATTGCCGCCGCGCGGAAGGCAATTCCTGCTGAATCAGCAAGGTGCAGCCGGCCTCGTGCATGATGGCCGTCACCAGCTCCAGGTCGAGGCCGGTGAGCCGGGCGCGCGCATCGCGGTAGATATAAGGGGGCCACTGTTCGGGGGCCATTTTCAAGCTGCACGCGAGGGCTGGACCCGTGCAGATCCAGCAGACAACCGCGATGAAGAAATGACGTGCTCCCATACCGCGATTGTACTTTGCGGCAAGTTAAAATGTCGCGGAATCTGCGGCCTGTCCTGGCAGAAAAGGGAGGGGGAATCTGGTGCCGGTATATTTCCCGACCGCCGGCGCCGGTAGAGGCAGCGGGGGCTGCCTGTGTTGCCCCTGTCCTTCAGGGCATGGGCGATATTGTGCCGCCGGAATATGACAGGCGTTTGACGTCCGGTGCGCTTGCAAATGTGATGTAATACCGCGCATGAAATATTCCGACCCTTCCGCCATCGCCGCGCTGCTGCAAGCGGCCGTGGCCCAGCACCAGCGCGGCGCGCTGGCGCAAGCAGCAGCCGGCTACGCAGCCGTGCTGCAACAAGCCCCCGACAACTTCGACGCCCTGCACCTGAGCGGGGTGCTGGCGCGCCAGCGCGGCGAGCCGCAGCGCGCGCTGGAATTGATCGGCCAGGCGCTGGCGCTGGATGCGGCGCAGGCCATCGCCCACTGCAATCTCGGCGCGGCCTTGCAAGACCTGCGCCGCCACGACGAGGCGCTGGCCAGTTATGAACGCGCGCTGGCGCTGCGGCCCGGCTATGCGATGGCCTTGTGCAACCGGGGCAATGCGCTGCGCCATTTGGGGCGCATCGATTCTGCCCTGGACAGCTATCGCGCCGCGCTGGAGGTCGAGCCCAACAATACCGCAGCCCTGTGCGGCCAGGGACTGGCGCTGCAGTTGCAGGAGCGGCACGCCGAGGCGCTCGACAGCTTCGGCGCCGTGCTGGGCCGCCGTGCCGCCGATGCCGATGCCCTGCATGGCGCCGCCGTCTCCCTGCACGCCCTGGGCCGCTATGCCGATGCGGTGGATGGCTACGAGCGCGCGCTGCGCCAGCGTCCCGACTGGGCCGAAGCCTGGAGCAACCGCGGCAGCGCGCTGCAGCGCCTGCATGAACACGAGGCGGCGCTCGCCAGCCAGCAGCGCGCCCTGGAAATCGATCCCGCTTCGGCGCGTGCCCAACTCGGCTGCGCCAATGCTTTGCGTGCCCTTGGCCGGCATGAGGAGGCGGTCGCCGCGTATCGCGCCGCGCAGGCCTTGGGTGCCGATGCCGACACGGTGGCCTACCTGCTGGCGGCGCTGGGCGTGCAGCCGGCGCCGTCCGCCTCGCCGCCGGCCTATGTGCGCGCGCTGTTCGACCAGTATGCGCCTGACTTCGAGCAGCACCTGGTCGGCGCGCTGCAGTACCGCACGCCGCAATTGCTGACGGCACTGCTGGACCAGCATTGGCCGGCCGCGCCATCGGGCGCGCTGGATGTCCTGGACCTGGGCTGCGGCAGCGGCCTGTGCGCGCCACTGCTGCAGCCGTGGGCGCGGCGGCTGACCGGCCTGGACCTGTCGCCGCAAATGCTGGAGCGGGCTGCCGGCCTGCGCCTGTATGACGAGCTGGTCTGCGCCGAGATGGGCGCCTGGCTGCGGCAACAGCATGCTGCCTTCGACCTGATCGTGGCCGCCGACGTCTTGGTGTATGCCGGCGCGCTGGATTCGGTGCTGGCGGCGGCGCGCCAGGCGCTGCGGCCGGGTGGCTGGCTGGCTTTCTCGGTGGAGCAGAGCGAGGCGGAGCAGGGCGGCGAGCACCTGCTGCGCGCCAGCGGCCGCTACGCCCACTCGGCCGCTTATCTGCGCCGCCTGGCCGCGGAACAGGGCTGGCGCGCGCCGCACCTGCAGGCCGCCACCTTGCGCCTGGACCAGGGCCAGCCGGTGGCCGGCTGGCTCGCCTTATTCTCCGCTTAATATAAAACGATTAATAAATCAAGTCCTGTCGGCTAAAATAAGTATAAATACGAATAGAGGCTTTATTTTATTTTTTTATAAACTCGCATAAAATACGCCCACATTATCATGGCGGAGTGCGGGATGGAGCTGGTTTATCGGAATGAAAAAAAGCTGTTCCTCCTGATGCTGGGTATTTCGATTTTGTTCTGGACAATTCTGGTCCTCATTTTAAAAAGCGCCATCCTCGCCTATTTCGCTGTTTTCCTGCTTATTTATTGCTTCATGCAATCCGCTGTGGTTTCGCATTTAAAAGGCACGGCGGTGCGCATCAGTTACAGCCAATTCCCCGATCTCAAGGCACGCGTGGATGTCTGCTGCGAGCGGCTGGGCGTGCAGCAGGTGCCGGAAGCGTATTTGCTGCAAATGGGCGGCATATTCAACGGCTTTGCCACCCGCTTTCTCGGCAATAACATCATTGTGCTGTATTCGGAGGTGGTCGATGCGCTCGAAGATAAACCGGACGCCATCAATTTTTATATCGGCCATGAAATCGGCCATATAAAGCGCCAGCATATGCGCTGGGCCGCCTTGCTGTTGCCGGCCTCGGTATTGCCGCTGCTGGGCGCGGCCTATGCGCGCGCGCGCGAATACAGCTGCGACCGCCATGGTTTTCACGCCTGCGATGATTTGAAAAGCGCCCAGATCGGTCTGGCCGCGCTGGCGGCCGGCGCGCGCCGCTGGCGCAATCTGAGCATCGGCACCTACAGCGCCCAGGCTCAGCAAAGCGCCGGCTTCTGGATGTCCTTCCACGAACTGATCAGCGACTATCCCTGGCTGGTCAAGCGCATGGCCGTGATGCGCGCCCTGGCTGGTGACGCCACGGGCGCGCTGCCGGGCCGCCATCCGCTGGCCTATCTGCCGGCGCTGCTGCTGCCGCGGCTGGCGCTGGCCGGCGGTGCCAGCGGCGTGCTGGCCGTGCTGGCGGTAGTGGCGGTGCTCGGCGCCATCGGCCTTCCCGTCTACAAAGACCTCAACGACCGCCAGCGCATGGCGCACGCCGTCAACGTCGGCAAGGAGGCCACCGCCGCCGTCGAACGCTATTTCTACGTCAACGGCCGCAATCCCGACAGCCTGGCCGAAGCCGGTTACGCGCTCGACGACCCCAACCACTCCGTGGTGGACGTGAAGGTCGACGGCGCCAGCGGCACCGTGCACGTCTTCCCGGCCGACTTCAGCTATCGCGGCAAGGCTATTGCCTTCATGCCCGCGCTCGATGAAAATAGAAAACTGGTGTGGCGTTGCGGCAGCGACGGCATCCCCGCCAAACTGTTGCCGGCCGAGTGCCGCGGCAGCGAGAACAACTAAGCGGCGCCCGCGCGGCGCCGCCAGAAACGGAACGTCGCTTGAGTTCAAATCTGGAAATCGCCGCCAATGCGGTGATGGCAATCTCCATCGTCCTGGCCGGACGCAATAATGTGCATTCCTGGTGGCTCGGCATCGCCGGCTGCAGCATGTTCGCCCTGCTGTTCTACGAGGTGCGGCTATACGCCGACGTTGCCCTGCAACTGTTCTTCATCGTCACCTGCGCCATCGGCTGGCTGCAATGGCTGCGCGGCAATCATGGCGGCGCGTTGCCCATCACCACTGTGCAGCCGCTGCGCCTGCTCTGGATGGCCCTGGCCGGCATCGCCGCCACCGGCCTGTATGGCTTGATGCTGCACCACTACACCGACGCCTACGCGCCCTTCATCGACTCCGCCGTGCTGGTGTTCTCCATCATTGCCCAATTCCTGCTGATGGGGCGGCGCCTCGAAACCTGGCCGGTGTGGGTGCTCGTCAACACCATCTCCGTCCCCCTGTACTGGAGCCGCGGCCTAAAGCTGACAGCCCTGCTGTACGCCGCCTACTGGCTCAACGCCCTGATCTCCTGGCGCCACTGGCAGCGCCAACGCCCAATCCCTTTGCGCTAAATCAAACAATGTCCACCCTGGTGTCAGGCACTGGGATAGGACATTTGCTGATCTAAATCAAAGAATGTCCGACTCTGGTGCCTGACACCAGGGTGGACATTGTTTGTGGTAGATCAAGGGCTTATTGCAGGCGAAAGATGGCGTTGACGGCCTGCGCGAAGGGGATGGAGCTGGGGACGGCGTAATTGCTAGCGGCTGGCGGGCGGGACGCGGGCTTGGCGCTGCCATCGCTGCCGCCGCTGAGGAAGGGAGCGGCGATGCGGTCGAGCGGGCCGCGCGCGATCGCCACCGCCGGGCCGAGCTTGCGGCCGAAGGCTTCGGCCAGCTGCTTGCCGTTGCCGCGCGCATCACGCGCCGCTTCCGCCATCAGCTGGGCGTTGACCTGATCGCGGTCGCTGCGGTCGAAGGACACGCCGAAGCTCTCCACCTCCTGCGCGACCAGCGCTTGCGCCAGCTCGGGCCACTGGCGCAGATCGCGCACCGTGATGCGGTAGTGGCGCGTCAGCACATAGGCCTGGGTGCTGCCGTCGGCGCTGGGCTGGCTCAGGGCCACGGTTTTCTTTTCCAGCGCGAAGCACTCGATGTCGGCGGGTGCCACGCCGTGCCGCGCCAGCAGCGCGAGCAGGGTGTCGCCCTTGGCGTCGAGGGCGGCGGCCGCCGCTGCCGAATCGCCGTGCTGGGCGCCGGTCTCGAACTGCATTTCACCGAGGTCGGGCGCCAGCCACTGCTGGGCCTTGCCGCCGGTGGAGACGAAGGGATGGGCGGGCAGGGGCGATGCGTCCACCGCCAGACTGCCCAACAGACCCATGAGCGCCAGCGCGCAGCGCAAACGTTTCGGCATCGGCATCGGCTTAGTCCAGCGTCCAGACGTATTGCATCTTCGTGCGCGAGGCCACGGCCTTGCCTTGATGGCGGGCCGGCTTGAACGCGCACAGCGCAATGCCGTCGCGCGCGGCCTGGTCCAGATCGGCGTGGCCGCTGGACTTGCGAACCTCGCTGCTCTTGACCTTGCCGTCGGCGCCGATCACGAAGCCGAGCGTCACGGTGCCGGTGCGCTGTTCGGCCAGCGCTGCCTGGGGCCAGACGGGCTTTTTGCAGCTGGTGAAATCGGCCACGGCCGAGGTATCGGGCTTGCTGACCAGTTGATCGGTGGTGGCGTTGGCGAAGCCGCCCAGACAGGCCGCCGCCAGGCCCAGTGCCGGCAGGACGGCTTTCCAGTTGACGCGGTAGGGCTCGGGTTGGACCAGGTGTTTGATGCGTGCCATTAAATCTCCTCCATTGGCTGCGAGAGCCAGTCGTTGAGTGGAGAACTGGAGTTTTTCCAGTTCGGAAAGGGCCAGGGCCAGACGCCGCGGTTCGCCCAGCTGGCTTGCTGCTAAATCATCGGCAATCAATTCGCGTTCGGCGCGGATGCGCTGCGACAACCACCACACCACCGGGTGGTAGAACAGCAGGGTTTCGACCGCGTTCTGCAAGAGATTGATCAGGTAATCGTGGCGGCGGATATGCGCCAGCTCGTGCGCCAGCAGGGCTTCCATCAGCTCGGGCGGCAGGCCCGACAGCAGGGACGCGGGCAGCAGCACCACCGGCCGCCACCAGCCCGCCGTGACCGGGCTGGGCAAGCCGTCCACCACGCGCAGGCGCACCGGACGGTGCAGGCCGCAGTCCCGGGCCAGTTGCGTCAGCCGCGCCTGCCAGACGGGATGCCGTCCACCCAGGCGGATGGCGCGGCCCAGCCACCACAGGCCGAGGCCGCTGCGCAGGCCCAGGGCCGCGATGCATAGCGCCCACAGCGCCACCAGCAGCGGCAGAGAGCGCTGTACCAGCGCCTGCCAGTGCTCGGCGGGCGCATAGACGGTGAACAGGCTGGCCGCGTCGCCGGCGCTGCCGGCCGCCACCATGGCTTGCAGGCGGCCATGCAGGCTGAGCAGTGGCCACAGCAGGCACAGTGCCAGGAACAGGCCGGCCGCCGCATAGCGCTGCTGCGGCCGTGCATGGCGCAGCAAGCCCAGGGTCAGGACCGCCGCCGCGCCCAGCAGCGCGCCCTGCCACAGAAAGTCGAGCAGGGTCCAGCCCAGCGCTTCGATCAGGCCGCTCATTTTTTCTCCTCTTTGAGCAGGGCTTCGATTTCGGCGCGCTCCTGCTTGCTGATGCCACTGCGCAGCGCGGCCAGCACCAGGGCCTTGGCCGAACCGGAAAAAGCGCGCTGCAGCAAGTCCTGCAGCAGATTGCCCTGCATCGCATCCTTGGCCTGGGCCGGCGCATACACGTGGGAGCGCTGGCTCTCGTCGCGGATCAGCAGCCCCTTGCCGTGCATGATTTGCAGCAGGCGCAGCACGGCGCCATAGCCCAGCTCGGGCTTGTCGGCCAGCATGGCTTCGTGGACTTGCTTGGCGGTGGCGCTACCGAGCGGCCACAGGTACTGCAGCAAGTCGAGTTCGGCCGGCGTCGGCTTGGGGAGCGGGATGGTCATGACATGGTTTCCTTGCTAAGTTTTTTCTAGAATAGTCTGTCTAGACAGACTTGTATACCTTTATTTTCGGCCCCATGTGGTTTTAAGTATACAAAGCTGTCTACAGAGTTTTATATTCAGATTCGCATAAGTAAGGAAGATTTAATTCGTTCTAGGAATCAAAATCACTGGGTATAGTGCTAACTCCGAACAGCATCACCCTTGGTCTCGTCATGTTCCGTACCACGCTTACCACCGCCGCTTCCGACCGCCACGTCCTGTACATGCAGTGCATGGCCCAGTGCATGTGACGCTCCCGTCGCCCTAAAAAGAATCCCGGTTTCACCCGCGCAGCACAATCCCGGCCCACAAGGCCGGCAGGACTCTGCACGCCCGCTTTTTGTCAATAAGAGGAAATAATGTTCAAGCCGCTCAGCATCACCCTGGCCATCGCCGCCGCCTTCCCGCACTTCGCCGCCGCCCAAGAGGTGGAACGCGTTATCGTGACGGGGTCGAATATCCGCACCACGCAGAAGGAGGGCGCCAGCGCCGTCCAGGTTATCTCGGCCAAGGAACTGGCCGCCACCGGCAAGACCAATGTGGCCGACGTCCTGCGCAGCATTTCCGCCAACAGCGGCAACAGCTATAACGAGCAATACACGGGCAGCTTCTCGGCCGGCACCGCGGGCCTGGCGCTGCGCGGCCTGGGCCAGCAGAACACCCTGATCCTGGTCAACGGCAAGCGCGTGTCCAGCTATGCCACGGCGCAGGAATTGAAGGAAACCTTCGTCGACCTGAACAGCCTGCCGATGGCCGCCGTGCAGCGCATCGAAGTGCTGAAAGATGGCGCGTCCTCGCTCTACGGTTCGGATGCGGTGGCCGGCGTGGTCAACATCATCCTGTACAAGGAATTCACCGGCACCGAAACCAGCGTGCACGTGGGCAGCTCGACCGAAGGCACGGGCCAGACCGAAAAGAGCGCGACCTTGCAGACCGGCTTCGGCAACCTCGATGAAAAAGGCTGGAGCGTGGTGTTCTCGCTCGACGCGCTCAAGCGCGACAAGCTGCAGCAAAGCGATGTGGCCTGGCTGGCCGATGCCGATTTCCGCAACCATGCCAACGGCAGCCGCGCCTGGGTGCCGACCAATTATCTGAACGGCGACGCGACCCAGCTGCTGGGCGGCGTGCAAGGCCCGCTGCAACTGGTGCCATATGGCGAGATCACGCCCGGCAAGAAGGGCCAGGTGCTGGCTTACAATCCGGCGCCCTTCAAGACCCTGATTCCCGGCATCAAACGCGTGCACAGCTCGCTGCGCGGCACCCTGCGCCTGAACGAGCAGACCGAAGCCTATGCCGACCTGCTGTACGGCCACTCGCAGGCCGACCAGACTTTCGCCGCCCCGCTGTCCGTGGGCAGCGGCCTGCGCGCCTGGAACAATGGCAAGCAGGCGCTCGACACCATTCCCGTGCTGCTGCCGGTTGGCCATCCCAACAATCCTGGCGACAAGCCGCTGCCATTCAATGCGCATCTGTTCGACCTGGGGCCGCGCATGAAGCAGGACAAGGTGGACTTCTTCCGCGCCCTGGCCGGCGTCAAGGGCAGTTATCTGGGCTGGGACTACGATGTCTCGCTGGCCCACTCGGGCAGCAAGCTGAAGGAAACGGTGCAGAACTTCGTCAACCGCTACGAATTCGAAAAAGTGCTGGCCGACGGCAGCTACAACTTCGCCGACCAGTCGAAAAACAGCGAGGCCGTGCGCAACCGCCTGCGCCTGTCGACCTTGCGTCCGGCCGAATCGAAACTCAGCGTGGTCGACTTCAATGCGTCGAAAGAACTGGCCGAGCTGCCGGCCGGTCCGCTCGGTTTCGCCTTCGGCGCCCAGTGGCGCCGCGAAGAGATGGACTCGAATACCTCGACCGCCGTGCTGTCGGGTACCGAGCTGCGTCCGGCCATCAATATCATCAAGGGCTCGCGCGATGTGAGCGCCGCGTTCGCCGAGTTGAATGTGCCGGTCATCAAAGACCTGACGGTCAACCTGGCCGCCCGCGCCGACCGCTACAGCGACTTCGGCCATGCCTTCTCGCCGAAGGGCAGCGTGCGCTACCAGGCCGCCCAATGGCTGCTGCTGCGCGGCACGCTGTCGCGCGGCTTCCGCGCGCCGTCGCTGCCGGAGGTCACCAACTCGACTTCGGTCAGCTATGGCAGCGTGCTTGACCCGCGCGACCCGGTGGCCCCGACCCAGTCGCGTGGCGTGACCAATATCACCGCCGCCAACACCAAGCTCAATCCCGAGCGCTCGAGCAACCTGAACCTCGGCTTTGTCATCGCGCCGAGCAGCAGCACCAGCGTGGCCATCGACTACTACCGCATCAAGACCAAGGGCGTGATCGATACCGAAACGGCTGAGAACATCATCGCCACCGAAGCCCAGTTCCCCGGCAAGATCGTGCGCGATGCCCAGGGCCGCATCCTGACCCTGTATCGCCAGTACGCCAACCAGGGCGACCGTCTGGTGTCCGGCTTCGACATCGACCTGCGCCAGAGCTTCGCCGCCCAGCCATGGGGCAAGCTCAGCCTGAATGCCCAGCTGAGCCGCGTGCTCAAGTTCGAGCAGCCGCTGGCCCTGGGCGAGGCGGCCACCAATGGCGCCGGCACCAACCACTTCGGTGCGATCCCGAAATGGCGCAGCGTCACCGGCCTGAGCTGGGAGTACCAAGCCTTCACCAGCAACCTGAACTGGAACTATGTCGACGGCTACCGCCAGGTCAACAAGGATGACGAGCGCGTCAAGCCGGTCGGCACGGTCGACCTGACGGTGGCCTGGAAGCTCAACCCAGCGACCACGCTGAGCCTGATCGTGCAAAACCTGACCGACAAGCGTCCGTCCTGGGACTCGTCCTCGAGCACCTTCTTCGACTTCACCCAGTCCGATCCGCGCGGCCGCTTCGCTGCTGTCAAGCTCAACTACAAGTTCTAAACGCGTTTGCGCCAAATCAAACAATGTCCCACCCTGGTGTCAGGCGGGGCCGCCGAGGCACCAGAGTAGGACATTCTTTGATCCAGATCAGCAAATGTCCGACCTTGGTGCCTGACACCAGGGTGGACATTTGTTGAGGGGGATCAAGGCTTAGTCGTCTTTGGCTTGCGCTTGGGCGCTGTGGCGGTAGGCGCTGGGGGTTTGGCCGGTCTTTTCGCGGAAGGCGGTGGCGAAGTTGCCGGCGTTGTTGAAGCCAACCAGCAGGGCAATATCCTGCACGTCGATGTCGGTGTCGCGCAGCAGTTCCAGGCTGCGTGTGATGCGTTCTTCGCGGATGAAGGCGAACACGGTCATGCCGGTGTGTTCACGAAACAGCAGCGAAAGTTTTTCGCGGTAGGTGCCGACGCTGCGCGCGATTTCGGCCAGGCTGGGCAGGGCGGCCAGGTTGTCCGAGATCAGGCGCTTGGCGGCGCTGACGGTGACGGCGTCGGGATCGCTGGCGGCCGCTTCGTCCACGCTGGCCGGGGCCGCTTCGGGCGCGCGTCGCATCAGGTTCAGGTGGACGTGGATGCGCGCCGCCAGTTCGCCCGGCGTGAAGGGCTTGGAAACATAATCGACGCCGCCGATCGACAGGCCCATGATGCGGTCTTCCACCGCATCGGCGCCGCTCAGAAAAATGATGGGGATGTCGTGCGTGACCGGATTGGCCTTCAGCAGACGGCAGGCGGTGTAGCCATCCATATTCGGCATGCGCACGTCGAGCAGGATCAGGTCGGGCCGGTCGGCCAGCGCCAATTGGTAGCCCTGCAGGCCGTTGAAGGCGACCGCCACGCGGTAAGCCTGTTCGCTCAGCAAATCGACCAGCATGCGCTGCTCGAACGCGGAGTCGTCCACGATCAGAATGCTGTGCACATGGGCATCATTGGTCAGGTACATGGTCGGGGCCGGCAGCAAGGTCTGTTGCGTATTATGCCCACAATCAAAAAAAAAGGCCGGCTTTCTCTTCCAGCAAAAGAGCTGTCGCGGATAGCAAAGGTCGCGCTGTAGGAAGTGTCCGATAATTGAATCGAAGATTGAGTTAGGGCAATAAATTTTTTCCGCATCGGCTGCGCTCTTCCCGGGAGGACACATGAAGCTCGCCAGGCGCTTTCATACCGCCATTCTGCTTGCGGCCGGCGTGCCGCTGCTGGTCTCGGCTGCCGTGTATTCCAATGGCAGCAAGACGGCGACTTTCGATGTGACGATGAAGATCATCGCCGATTGCACCATTGCCGCCTCCAACCTGGACTTCGGCCAGTCGCAGGGCGTGCTGAATGCCACGGTGGCGGTGAATACCACGATCAATGTGACCTGCACCAATACCACGCCGTATAACCTGGGCCTGAGCGCCGGCACGGGCACCGGCTCGACCGGCACCACGCGCTATATGAGCGGCACCGGCGGCAACACCGGCACGGTGCGCTTCAATCTGTACCAGACGGCAGGCGCCACGCTGTGGGGCGATACCCAGGGCACGGATACGCGCAGCGGCACCGGCACCGGCGCCTTGCAAGCGATTACCGTGTATGGCGAGGTGCCGGCGCAGACCACTCCCGCGCCGGACACCTATAAGTCGACCATCACCGCCACCGTGTACTTCTAAATGCGCGCCCTGGCCACCGGTCTGGCGGGCCGCCTGGGCGCGGTCCTGCTCTCGCTGGGCGGCGCGGCCGCGGCCGCCAATCTGCAGATCTCCCCGGTGAACCTGGCCTTCCGTCCCGGCCAGACGGCGCTCAGCCTGCAATTGCAAAACTATGGCGACACGCCGGTGTTCGGCCAGGTGCGGGTCTATGCCTGGGACCAGCAGGGCGGCGACGACGTCCTGCAGCCGACCGAGCTGCTGCTGGCCAGTCCGCCGCTGATGCAGATTCCGCCCAGGACCAGCCAGACCATCCGCCTGGTGCGGCGCGATGGCGGCGCCGCGGCCGGCAGCGAGCAGAGCTTCCGCCTGCTCATCGACGAGATTCCACCCGAGGACGAGGCTGGTGGTGGCGTGGCGATCCGGCTGCGCTATTCCGTGCCGGTGTTCATGGCATCGGTCCAGGACAACGGTGCGCCGGACTTGGCCTGGATGTTTTACCGTAAGGATGGCGCCTGGCACCTGCGGCTGCGCAATAGCGGCAGCCTGCATGCCCAGATCGGCGCCACCGTGGTCGCCAATGCGGCCGGCAAGGAATATGAAGTGAGCAAGGGCTTGCTGGGCTATGCACTGGCGGGCCGCACGCGCGAATGGCGTTTGCCGCTGGACGCGGCGGCGCAACTGGAGGGGCCGCTGACCATCCGCACCAGCATCAATGCGCGGCCGCAGACGGCCGCCAGTACGGCGGCGGCGCCTTAGCCGGCAGGATGCTGATCCTGGACACTTAACCACGCGGCACGGGGACAAGGAGCGATGCGTATTCATGAGGGCGGAGCACTGGGCATGCCGGCTGCTGCTGGTGTACAGCTTCGGGCTGTGCTGCTGCGTGCCCGTTCCCGCTCGCGCGCAGGCGCCGCCGCCGCCGTCCGCGCAGGACGAGCTGTATCTGGAGGTCAGCGTGAACGGTGAGGACAGCGGCATGATCCTGCGTTTCCGCCAGGGGGCGTCCGGCCTGCGCAGCAGCGTGCAGAATCTGCGCGAGCTGGGGCTGGACCCAGCCCTGTTCGGCGTGGCCGGCCAGGACGAGTTCGATCTCGACCGCATCCCCGGCCTGCGCTATGACTACGATACGGTGCGCCAGCGCCTGCACCTGCAGCTGGCCGATACGCTGCGCCCGCCGTTTGCGCTCGATGCGCGCGGCCACCGCCCCAGCGCGCCGGCCAGTGTCACGCCCGGCCTGCTGCTCAATTACGACGCCTACGCCCAGCTGGGACGCGAGCGCCGCCTGGCCATCTTCAACGAGTGGCGCTATTTTTCCGGCGCGGGCGCCGTCAGCAGCAGCGGCTTGTGGAATGCCAGCGGGGCCGAGCGCAATTACATCCGGCTTGACAGCTACTGGCTGCGCGAGGACGAAACCACGATGCGCAGCCTGCAGGTGGGCGACTTCGTGAGCGGTTCGCTGAGCTGGTCGCGTGCGCTGCGCATGGGCGGCGTGCAGTGGCGCCGCAATTTCGATCTGCGCCCCGACCTGCTGACCTATCCGGTCGCCTCGCTCGGCGGTTCGGCCGTGGTGCCGGGCGTGCTGCAGCTGTATGTGAATGGCGTGCAGCAGTACAGCGCCGAGGTGCCGAGCGGCCCCTTCGTGGTGCGCCAGATCGCCGGCTTGAACGGGGCGGGCCAGGCCACCGTTGTCACGCGCGATGCGGCCGGACGCGCCATCAGCGCCACGCTGCCCTTGTATGTCGATACGCGCATGCTGGGCGAAGGCTTGAGCGACTACGCGCTGGAGCTGGGCGCGCTGCGGCGCGGCTATGGCAGCCGCTCCTTCGGCTATGCGCTGCCGGCCGTCAGCGCGTCCTGGCGCCATGGCCTGTCGCCGAATATGACGCTGGAAGCGCATGGCGAGGCGGGCGGCCACCTCGCCAATGGCGGCGGCGGCCTGCTGTGGCGCCTGGGCCAGGCGGGCGTGCTGAGCGCGGCGCTGGCCGGCAGCTATCACAGTCGCGCGCTGCCGCCTGTGGCGGCGGGCGGCCTGGGCGCTGCGGAGGGCGGCAGCGGCGATGGCGTGCTGCAGGGTGCGTCCGGCGTGTCCGGCGCGGCGCGGCGCGGCGGCGGCCAGTTGGCGCTCGGCTATCAGTATCTGGGGCGGCGCTTCAGCTTCGATCTGCTCAGTGTGCGCGCCAGCGGTGGCTATGCCGACCTGGGTAGCGCGCAAGGCGCGCCGGTGCTGCGCGGCAGCGACCGCATGGCGTTGAACCTGGCGCTTTCGTCGCGCCAGAGTCTGAGCCTGGCGTACACCGGCGCGCGCCCTGCGGCGCAGCCGGCGGCGCGCATTGCCGCGCTCTCGTATTCCCTCAGCATGGGCAATGGTGTCTACCTGGGCGTGAGCGCCTTCCGCGACCTCAAGGACCGTGCCGTGCGCGGCCTGTTCTTCAATCTCAGCTATTCCTTCGACAACCGCATCAACGCGGCGGCCAGCAGCGGCCGCCAGAATGGCGTGCATAGCAAATTGCTCAGCCTGACGCGCGCACCGGACTTCGGCGGCGGCTTTGGCTGGGCGCTGCAAAAAGGCAGCATCGACCAGAGCGCGGTGGACCAGGCCCAGCTCCAATACCTGGGCGATGCCGGCCAGGTCAGTGTGCTTAGCCAGGGCCGTGCCGGCCAGCGCGGCACGTCGCTCAGCGCCAGCGGCGCGCTGGTGGCGATGGATGGCACGCTGGTGGCCGCGCGCCAGGTCGGCAGCGGCTTTGCGCTGGTCTCGACCGGCGTGGCTGGCGTGCCGGTGGTGCACGAGAACCGCGAGATCGGCCACACCGGCCGCAGCGGCTATCTGCTGGTGCCGAATCTGCTGCCGTATGCGCTGAACCGGCTGGCCATCGATACCGGCGGGCTGGCCGCCGATGTGCGCGTGCGCAGCGCGCGCGCCGAGGTGGCGCCGCGCCGGCTGGCGGGCGTGCTGGCCGCCTTCCCGGTCGAGCGCTACCGCGCCGCCACCATCATCGTGCAGCAGGCCGATGGCACGCCGATGCCGGTCGGCACGCCGGTGCGCCATGTGCAGAGCGGGGCGGAGGCCGTGATCGGCTATGACGGCATGACTTTCGTCGACGAGCTGGGCGAGGAGAACGAACTGGTGGTGGGCAAGCCGGGCGTGCAGTGCCGCGTGCGTTTCCGCTACCTTCCGCCGGCCAACAGTGCCTTGCCGGTGCTGGGCCCGTTCCCCTGCCAGCCTGCGGCGGGAGGGCGCTGATGCGGCGCGGCCATGGCATGGCGCTCTTCCTGTTGGGCGGACTCGGGCTGGCCGGCAGCGCGCATGCCGACAGCTGCAGCGCCACGTTGAGCGATATCGCCTTCACCTCGGTCAGCCCGGTGCCGGGCGCCGACTATTTTGCCAACGGCAGCGGCGTGGTGACGTGCACCTGGACCCTGACGTCGCCGACGCCGCCTTTCCTGCTGCTGTTTCCGAATGTGGTGGTGTGCGTCAATGCGGGACTGGGATCGAATTCCACCGGCAGCAATCCGCGCGCGCTGGGCAATGGCGCGCTGCGCCTGAATTACAACCTCTACCGCGACAACAGCTATGCCGCCGCCTCGATCTGGGGTTCGCCCGCACTGGCGGGAACGCCGACGCCGATCACGGTCACCGGCACGGCGCCGCTGCTGACCGGCGGCTCGATCGTGCGCAATTTCACGGTGTACGGCAAGATCGCTACGGCCGCGCTGGCAGGCGTGTCCACGGTCAGCGATGCCGATACCGTCTACAGTTCCAGCTTCACCGGCGCGGCCAGTATCAGCTATGCCTTCTACAACCTGGTGCAGCCGGCCTGCACCACGGGCAGCAGCGCCACCTTCACCTTCCAGGTCCAGGCTACGGTAGTCAACAACTGCCTGATTTCGGCCGGCAACCTGGCTTTCGGCAACCGCAGCCTGCTCAGCAGTGCCATCCGCACCACGGCCTCGCTGTCGGTGCAGTGTACAAATAACAACGCTTACCGCATCGCCCTGAATGGCGGCACGGTCAGCGGCAATGTGGCGGCGCGCCGCATGCGCCGGGCGGCGACGGGCGAAACCATTTCCTATGAGATTTCCGCCGTGCTCGACGGCGCCATCTGGGGCGATGGCTTGAGCGGCACCAGCATGGTGAGCGGCACCGGCACGGGATCGGCCCAGCCGATCACCCTGTATGGCCGGGTGCCGGTGCAGAGCACGCCGTCGCCGGGCGACTACAGCGATACGGTGACGGCGACGATTTCGTTCTGAGAATTAAAAATAGACCGTCCACAGCGGCGCGGCGCTGTCGGCGGCGGGCGCCTGCCGGCGAGGAGCGCTGGCGTCGGCGGGTGCCGGGTTGCTGCGGCCGGTGTTGTCCGCAGGACGCGTGTTGTTGCTGGCGCGCTGCACTTGATATGGGGTGGCGGCGGGGCAATCGACCACGGGGCCTGCATTGGTTTCGGCGGCGCGGTTGATGTCGCAGGCGGCGACGATGGTGAATGACACTTGCATGGTGGCGCTGCGCTTGCCGGCGGCGTGGGCCGCGAGCGGCGCGCTCAGCAGGAGACTGCACAGTATTGCACTGAGAGACAAAATTTTCATTCAAGCACACATGGTCGGGGTGTGTAGCGTACTTGCGGCCGCTACGGAGCCGGGCAGCCGGCCACGGGTTTGGGTGGGCCGGAGCGATGTGCCGCCAGTTGCTGCGGCCTATCTCTACAGGAAAAATTGTATCCCAAAGGAATTTACGCGAAATGTCACAAATCAAGCTCCGTGCGGCTTGCGCGCGCGATGTGAGTTTTGGAGAGATTTAGTGGGTGACTATTCGAGAGTTTCTAAGCCCCTTTTTGGATGTACAAAGTAGGTGGGTTTTCATAGTGTAAACCGGGCTCATCGCATGAGGATATTCACGTAGATGGGCAGGGATAAAAATCACACATTGTCACCAATTGTTTTGCTAGCCGTCACAGGCTACCGCAGTGACATTCATTTTGCAAGTGAATGCCCGAATTGTGTCCCCGCGTAGCGCGATGGCGTGGGGGGACTTTGCTAAACAGACCGACAGGGAGGTTGTAATGAAACATACTGATTTTGGCCAGATGCCGTGCCCCATCGCCCGTAGCCTGGGTAAAGTGGGCGAATGGTGGAGTATTCTGATTTTGCGTGACGCCTTCTATGGCCTGACGCGTTTCGATGAGTTCGAGAAGAGCCTGAAGATTGCGCCGAATATGCTGACGCGCCGTCTGGCAGGCCTGGTAGAGGGCGGCTTGATGGAAAAGCGCCTGTACAGCAACCGGCCGCCGCGTTACGAGTACATCCTGACCAAGGCCGGCCGCGATTTCAAACCGGTGCTGCTGGCTTTCGTCGCCTGGGGCAATGAGCACCTGGCGCCGGAGGGGGCCAGCCTGCTGGTGGTCAGCCGCGAAACCGGCAAGCCGGCCGACCAGGTGCTGGTCGATGCCAACAGCGGCCTCGCCATCAACGACGAGGACTATATGTTCGCGCCCGGCCCGGCCGCCAATGAAATCATGCGCATGCGCCTGAATGAAGTGAGCAAGCGTCAGCCGCAAACGCATAGCTGAACGGCAGGGGGACGGCGCCACAGCCGCTGGGGGCTGTGGTGTGCGTCCCACCCCATGGAGTGCACGTAGAATACAGCCAGTCCAAAACATACACCGTCCTGAAAGCGGCCTTTCACTCACACTCGAAAGGAATGGATATGGACAAGGCAAGGATGTGGCAGCGCGGCCTCGGCGCCAGCCTGCTGGCGGCGCTTCTGGCTGCCGGCGGCGCGTCGGCCCAGGCGCTGAACAAGGGCGATGCACGCCTGTTGAACGATCTGGCCCAGGCCAATATGGCCGAGGTGGCAGCGGCCCGGATCGCGCTGCAAAAATCGCAGAATGAACAAGTGCGCAGCTTCGCCCAACAGATGATCGACGATCACGGCAAGGGCCTGGAAGCGGTGCGGCAGGTGGCGCTAAGCAAGGGCGTGAGCCTGCCTGCGGAACCGGACAGCAAGCAAAAAGCCATGGCGCAGCGGCTGCAGGCGCTGAGCGGCGAGCAGTTCGACCGCCAATACCTGGAGCAGGCGGGCGTGCAAGGCCATCGCCAGGCCCATACGTTGGTCAGCAAGGCGCAGAAGCAGGCCAAGGATGCCGACCTCAAGGCCTTGGCGGCCCAGCTGCAGCCCACCGTGGAGCAGCACCTGAACCAGGTACAGCAGTTGAACGCCAGCCTGAACAGCGGCGCCACGGCCGGCAGCAGCGGCGACGAAGGCCGCAGCGGCAATCCCGACCAACCGCTGGACCCGGCTAACCCGACCAGCTCCGCCAATCCCCATAATCCGGCCAAGCCGCCGGCGCAAAAACCACCGCCGGAACGCTATTAAGACCGGTCTGGCGCACCGCCGCGGCCGTCAAAGCGGCCGCCGGCGGCGCGCTTTCTCCCTGATTGTCGTATTTGGACAACATTTATTTGCCCACCGTCCGGTTGGCTTGCTGTGCCGTGTCTTGCCATTCCTGACATTTTGGCGCGCCGCCAGGGTGCTGTGCGGAACTGTGGAATAATGCCAGATGATGTATTGCGGCAATTATTGAGGAATAAGAGTGGTTGAACTGTTTGTGCTCGACGAGGATGTGGCCCGCTGCGAGGCGGACTTGCCTGTCTTGCAAGGTATCGCGCGCCTGCGCCAATTGGTGCGCCTGGCCTGGCACTTGCGCCAGCGCGATCTGGCGCGCGCGCAGGTGCTGGCGGCCGAAGCGGCGACCCTGCTGGCCATGGCGCCAGCGCTGGAACGGCGCCTGCTGGCGGCCCGCCTGCAACTGCTCGACAGCGAATGGCACTGGCTGCACGGCGAATTGGCCGCCGCCCGGACACTGGCCGAAGCGGCCCTGCTCGAATATGAACTGCTGGACGATGCCCTCGGCCGCGCCGACGCGCGCTGCCAGCTGGCCAGCGTGGCCGTCGACTGCGGCGATGCCGCGCAATGCGAGCGCCAGCTGGCCATCGCCAGCGCCGATGCGCGCGCCGCCGGCGACGCCATGCGCGCCGACGTGGTTGATGCCGCCACCGCCCTGTTCTCCGTTTTCCGCGATGCGCAAGGCGCGGCCGAGCGCTGGCGCCAGCGCTTCGGCGACGAGGCGCAGGATGTGCATCCCGCCGTCGCCGGCTGGATCAGCGATTTCCTCGGCACCAGCGCCTTCCAGTCCGCCGAATTCGGGCGTGGCATCAGCCACCTGATGGCCGGCTTCGACGCCGCCCTGGCCAGCGGCCAGCTGCGCCGCGCCATCATCCTCGCCACCAATATCGGCAATGGCTTCACCAGCCTGAATGCGCACGACGCCGCGCTCGAATGGATGCAGCGCGCCTTCGATCTGGCCCGTCCCACCGGCTGGCCCCTGAGCATCGGCCTGTGCCAGATGCAGACCGCGGAAACCCTGCGCCAGCTGGGCCAGTGCGAAGCGGCGCAAACCCTGCTGCACAAGGCGCTGCAAACCCTGCTGCCGCTGCCCGATTCGCGCGCTTACGCGGTGGCGCTGGAATACCAGGGCGACCTGGCGCTCGACCTGGAGGACTACGACGGCGCCCTGGCCAGCTTCGCCCAGCTTGAAGAGCGCGGCGCGGCCCTGGGCCAGTCCGATTTCCAGAGCGCGGCCCGGCGCGGCAAGGCGCATGCGCTGTCGCAGCAGGGCCGCCCGCGCGAAGCGCAGCAGGCGGCTTGCTCGGCGCTGTCGCTGGCGCGTGCCAGCGGCGACGTCTGCAACCAGATCGCCGCCTTGCGCGTGCTGGCGCAGATCCACGAACGGCATGCATTGCCCGCGCCGGAAAGCCTGGCGGCACCGAACGCCGTGCTGCATTATCTGGAACAGGCGCTGGCGCTGGCGGCCGTCATCGAAGGCTATACCGTGCCCTGGTCGCTGCTCGACACGGCGGCGCGCGAATACGCCGCCATCGGCGATTACCAGCGCGCCTACGGCATCGCCCTGCAGGCCAGCGCCGCGCGCGACAAGACCCATAGCCAGGACGCCACCAACCGCGCCATCGCCATGCAGGTGCAGTACCGTACCGAGCGCGCGCAGACCGAGGGCGAACACCACCGCCAGCTGGCGGCGGCCGAAGCCCAGCGCGCCGCAGTGCTGCAGCAGACCAATGCCACGCTGGCCCACTTGAGCGCCATCGGCCAGGAGATCACGGCACACCTGGATGCCGACGCCGTCTTCCGCGCCCTCGACCGCCATGTGCATGGCCTGCTCGACGCCACGCATTTCTCGGTCTTCCTGCTGGAGCCCGACGGCCAGCATCTGCGCTGCGCCTTCGGCGTGGAAGCGGGCCAGCCGCTGCCGGCCACGCGCTATGCGCTGGCCGACCAGCAAGCCAATTCGGTGCGCAGCCTGCGCGAGCGGCGCGAAATCCTGGTCGAGCTGGAAGCCGACGCGCTGACGCCGAACCTGATCCCCGGCACCCTGCCCACACTGACCCTGCTGTTCGCGCCCCTCACCGTGGGCGAACGCGTGCTGGGCGTGATGACGGTGCAGTCGCTGCAGGCGCGCGCCTATGGCGAACGCGAACGCCTGATCTTCGGTACCCTGTGCGCTTATGGCGCCATCGCGCTGGACAACGCGGCAACCCAGGCCGAGCTGCTGGACAAGAACCTGGAACTGCAGTGCGCCTACCGGGCGCTGGAAGAGGTCAGCTTGACCGACCAGCTCACCGGCCTGCGCAACCGCCGCTTCTTCCTGCAGCATGTGGATGCCGACGTGGCGCTCAGCCTGCGCCGCTATGATGAACCTGGCACGCCACCGCTGGCCGAACGCGGCGAGATCCTGCCGGACAAGGACCTGGTGTTCTTCCTGGTCGACCTCGACCACTTCAAGGAAGTCAACGATAGCCATGGCCACGGCGCCGGCGACGCCGTGCTGGTGCAGATGCAGGAGCGCCTGCGCGAAGTGTTCCGCGAATCCGACTACCTGGTGCGCTGGGGCGGCGAAGAATTCCTGGTGCTGGCGCGCGCCACCCACCGCGACGAAGGCAAGCAGGTGGCCGAGCGCATCCGCCAGGCCGTGGCGGGACGGCCCTTCACGCTGCCCGACGGCAGCCGCCTCGACAAGACTTGCTCGATCGGTTTTGCCTGCTTCCCCTTCCTGCCGGCGCAACCGCGCCTGCTCAACTGGTCGCAGGTCGTCGAGCTGGCCGACCAAGCTTTGTACATCGCCAAGAACTCCGGCCGCAACGGCTGGGCCGCGCTGTACAGCACCCCCAGCACCCGTCCCGAGCAATTGTTCTCGCGCCTGGTGCACCGACTCGACCGCGCCCTCGACGAAGACCAGGTCCGCCTCCTGCGCGGCCCCCGCAACTAAGTCCTCCTTTGATCTCCCTCAACAAATGTCCACCCTGGTGTCAGGCACTGGAGTCGGACATTTGCTGATCTAAATCAAAGAATGTCCGACTCCAGTGCCTGACACCAGGGTTGGACATTGTTTGATTTAGCGCAAAGGCGGGGCGTCAGCTAGCGTCCAGCGGCGCTTCGACCACCACCTCGGCCTTGAGCGAATTGGCGATGTAGCATTTTTCGTGGGCTTCGTGGTGGATGGCGGCCAGCTCGTCTGCGCTGGGCCAGGCGGTGCCGCTGAAGACGATGCGCGGCCGCAGCGCGATGCGGGTCATGGCCAGCTTGCCGTCGGCATTCTTGCCGAGCAGGCCGATGGCGTGGTCGCTGTAGCTTTCCACCGTGTGGCCGCGGCGGGCCGCGATCGACAGGAAAAACAGCATATGGCAGCTGGAGGTGGCGGCCACCAGTGCTTCCTCGGGGTCGACGTTTTCCGCTTTCGACATCGGCAGTGGCACCGAGAGGGGCGAGGACGAGGCGGGTACGCGCAGGCCGCCGTCGAAGATCCAGTCGTGGGCGCGGCTATACTTTTGGTCGAGAAAAGCCTGGCCTTGGCGCTGCCATTCCAGACGGGCTTCGAATTGCATGATATTTCCCCCTATTGCGAGTGTGGCGAATATTGGATAATCCGGAGCGTTATCCTAATCGAATCGGGCAGGCCGTGCTTGTCCCGTCTTGCCTTCATGACGAAATCGCGCTGCTCCTGGGCCAATCCGGCCAATCCGCTCTACCTGGCTTACCACGACGAGGAGTGGGGCGTGCCCTGCCACGACGAGCTGCGCCTGTTCGAGATGCTCAATCTGGAGGGCGCGCAGGCGGGCCTGAGCTGGGAAACCATCCTCAAGAAACGCGCGACTTACCGCGCCGCTTTCGATGGCTGGGATGCGGAAAAAATCGCCGCCTATGGTCCGGACAAGGTGGCCGAGCTGCTGGCCGATCCCGGCATCGTGCGCAACCGGCTGAAGGTGGCGGCTACCATCGGCAATGCGCAAGCCTATCTGCGCCTGCGCGCCGAGGGTAGCAGCCTGGATCAATTCCTGTGGGCCTATGTGGACGGCCGGCCCATCGTCAATCCGGGGCCGGAGCGCATCATCAAGACCGCGCTGTCCGACCGCATTTCGAAAGACCTGTCCAAGCGCGGCTTCAAATTCGTCGGCTCCACCATCATCTACGCGTATATGCAGGCCATCGGCATGGTCGACGACCACGACCCGGCCTGTTTCTGCCGCAAGGGAGCGTAAGCATGGAAGCCCTGCGCCATGTGATCTTCGACAGCGCCTTCGGCCACGGCGAACAGTTCGGCGCCATCTGGCGCGGCTGGCCCGCCGACGGCGCGCCGCTGCACTATATCGCCGTTGCCGCCGCGCTGCCGCCGGCCGCCGCGCTGGCGCTGGACGGCAGCCAGGGCGAGATCCTGCGCGCCGCCTGGCCGCTGGCCTTGCCCGGCATGCATCGCCTGGCCCTCGATGGCGAGCGCGTCACGCTCGACCTGCTGGTGGGCGAGTTGGATGACTGGCTGCCGCAGGTCGCGGCACGGGTCAATGAATTCGTGCTGCCGCAGCCGATCGCCGCCATGCGTAATCTGGCGCGCCTGGCCGCGCCGGGCGCCACCCTGCGCGTGCATGCGCCGCAGGAGGCCGACTTGAAAGCGCTGCGCTCGGCCGGCTTTGTGTGGGAGAACGGGGCCGCTGCGGACGGCTGGCTGCAGGCGCTGTATACGAGCCGCAAGCCGCAGGCGCCACGTCCGCTGCGGCCGCAGCGCGAAGCCATCGTCATCGGCGCAGGCGTGGCCGGCGCCGCCGCTTGCGAGCGGCTGGCCGCGCGCGGCTGGCAGGTGACGCTGGTCGAGCGCCATGGTGGTCCGGCACAGGAAGCTTCGGGCAACCACGCGGGCATCTTCATGCCGCTGCTGTCGAAGGATGACAATATTCCGACCCGCCTGACGCGCGCCGCCTATCTGTACGCGCTGCGCCATTGGCAGCGCCTGGGTGGCGTCAGCGCCGGCGGCCAGCGCGCCGTGAAGGGCGCGCAATGCGGCGTGCTGCAACTGGCGCGCGACGCCGAACATGCGGCCCTGCAGCGTGAGGTGGTCGAGCATTGGAACTATCCGCCGGAATTCGTGCGTTGGCTCGATGCCGATGCCGCCGGCAGCCTGCTTGGCTCGGCCACGCAGCATGGCGCCTGGCTGTTCGAGCAGAGCGGCTGGGCCTATCCGACCTCGGCCTGCAAGAGCATGCTGGCCGCCTGCGGCGATCGGCTGCGCCATGTCTTTCACAGCGAGGCGCTGACGCTGACCCGCGTGGCGGACCTGTGGCAGGTGCGCGGCATCAGCGGTGAGCTGCTGGCCGAAGCGCCGAACGTGATCCTGGCCAATGGCGGCGGGGCGCGCCATCTGGCGCAGAGCGCGCCGCTGCCGCTGTACACCATGCGCGGCCAGGTCACGCATCTGGCGGCCGACGCTTTTCCGCCGCTGCCGCTGGTGGTGTGCCGCGAAGCGTATATGACGCCGGCGGTGGATGGCATCGTCTGCGTCGGCGCCACTTATGACGGCGACGAGGACCGTGCCTTGCGTGACGCTAGCCAGCGCGAGAACCTGCAGCGCGCCGAACAGATCCTCGGTGCGGAACGGCTGGCCCCTTATCATCTGGACCAGGCCCCGCTGCAGGGCCGCGTCGGTTTCCGCTGCATGGCGCCGGACCGCCTGCCCCTGGTCGGCCAGCTGCCCGACTATGGCGCCGAATACCGCATGGAGCGCCTGCGCGACGTGCCGCGCCATGCCGGCCTGTATAGCCTGCTGGGCTACGCCTCGCGTGGCCTGATCTGGGCGCCGCTGGCCGCCGAGTTATTGACCTGTCAACTTGAAGACGAGCCGCTGCCGCTGGAAGCGCCGCTGGTGGAGGCGCTCGACCCCGCGCGTTTCTTCCTGAAAGCCAGGCGCAAGGAGTAAAACCCGCCGTCCGACTGTGGCGGGCGCGCCATAGCCGCCGGGGTGGCCGCCGCCCGGCGAGCTATAATTCGCTTCTGGAAACAATAAGGAGGCGGCACGGATGGAAGACCACGGCGGATCGCCTGAGCTATTCCTGTTCCTGGCATCGACGGTGCATGACATGAAGAATTCGATCAGTGTGCTCAGCGGCACGCTGGAGAATCTGCTGGCAAACGCCCCCGGCACGCCCGCGGTCGCCGACACCTCTTATCCGCAAATGGCGCATATGCTGTACCAGACGCGCCGCCTGAACGATAAGCTGATCCAGCTGCTGGCCCTGTACAAGGAAGTGGGCAAGCCCAGTTATCCCTACGACCCGAACGCCGTGCGCATCGAGGAACTGGTGCAGCAGATGGCGTCCCAGCAGCGCATCCTGCTCAATTCCAAGGGCATCCGCTTCGACGCCGAGTATGCGCCCGATCTGATCTGGACCTTCGACGAAGACTTGATCATTGGCGTGCTGCTGCACGCCATCAATAACGCCATCCGCTACACCACCGACCGCATCCGCCTCAGCATCGCCGAGCAGGATGGCTGGCTGGAACTGCGCGTGGAGGACAACGGCATCGGCTTCCCGCCCGCCATGCTGCAGGCGGGCGCCGCGCTGAACGGCGGCGGACCGGTCGATTTCGCCAGCAACAGCACGGGCCTGGGCCTGTACTTCTCGAGCGAAGTGGCGAAGATGCACCGTCATCGCGGCCGCACCGGCAGCGTCCACCTGGAAAACGGCGGCCGCCTGGGCGGCGGCGTCTTCATTCTGCGTCTGCCCTAAGCCATGGACCAGGTTCACAACGCCAACGACCCCACGCCCGGCATCGACTGGGCCGAGAAGCGCTATCTGATCGTCGACGATTTCGTCGGCATCCGCCAGCTGCTGCGCGAAGCCTTGCGCAATCTGGGCGCCAGGCATATCGACCAGGCGGCCAGCGGCGGCGAAGCCATGACCCTGCTGGCGCGCACCCACTACGATGTGGTGCTGTGCGACTTCAATCTGGGCGAGGGCAAGAACGGCCAGCAGGTGCTGGAAGAGGCGCGCATCCGCAACCTGATGACGCCGAGCAGCGTCTGGCTCACGGTATCGGCCGAGAAGAGCGTGGAATCGGTGATGGGTGCGGCCGAGCACCAGCCCGAAGCCTATCTGATCAAGCCGATCACCGAAGGCGTGCTGCTGACCCGCCTGAACCGCGTCTGGCTGAAAAAGCAGATCTTCCGCCAGATCGATGAAGCCTATATCGACAAGGATTATCTGCGCGCCGCCCGCCTGTGCGACGAGCAGGCCAGCGACAACAAGGTGCACGAGATCGACCTGCTGCGCATGAAGGCCAATCTGCTGCTGAAGGCGGGTGAGCCGGAAAAGGCGCGCGCGGTGTTCGAGCAGGTACTGGAGCAGCGTGACTACAACTGGGCGCGCACGGGCCTGGGCAGGATCCGCATGGTCAATGGCGAGCACGAAGCGGCGCGTCAGATGTTCCACAGCGTGATTGCGGAAAACCGCTACTTCATCGACGCCTACGACCAGCTGGCCAAGTCACTGGAATTGATGGGCAAGAGCCAGGAAGCCTGCGACGTGCTGGAGAAGGCCGCCAAGCTCTCGCCCAACTCGGTGCCGCGCCAGCGCAATCTGGGCCAGGCCGCGCTCAAAGTCGGCAATATCCCGCTGGCCGAGAAAGCCTTCCGCAAGTGCATTGCCATCGGCGAATATTCGATCATGAAAACGGCCGACGCCTACTTCGGCCTGGCGCGCGTCTGCGGCCAGAAGAACGATCCGAAAGAGGCGCTGCAATTGCTGGCCACCGCCCAGCGCGATTTCGCCGGCGACACCTTGCAGCTGCGCGCCAAGATCACCGAAGGCCTGGTCTACCACGAGAGTGGCGACTACCGCCGCGCGCGCAAGGCGGGCGACGAGCTGGAAACCATGCTGGCGGCCGACCCGGTGCGCCCCGACATCCCGACCTGCATGGAAATGGCGACCCTGCTGTTCGCCGTCGGCGTCAAGGATGCGCCGGTCGACCTGCTGTGCTACGTCACGCGCAATAACCACGACAACCAGGTGCTGCTGGACGAGGTGCAGAAAATCTTCGACAAGGCGCGCATGGGCGAAGAGGGCATGCTGCTGATCACGGCGGCGCGCAAGGAAGCGGCCGATATGATGAACAAGGGCGTGCTGTTGTGGAAGACCGGCAAGCTGGGCGAAGCGGTGGCCTGGATGCGCGAAGCGCGCCGCGCCCTGCCCAACAATCTGCGTATCCTGTTCAACTCGGCGCAGATCCTGATCTCGCATCTGCAGGAACACGGTTACGACGATGCCCTGATGGCCGAGGCCAATGATGTGCTGATGTATGTGGACCGCATTGCCCCGGGCCAGCAGCGCTTTGCCCAGATGATCGAACAGCTGGCGCTGTTGGCGCCAGCCCCGCCCCCCCCGAGCGTCGAGGAAGCGCAGGCCGGCCCCGATGCCGCAGCACCCGCGCCTGCACCCGCTCAAGAAAACTAAACCAACTCCCAACCGAAGGAGACGAGGATGCGCGATATCGCGAAAGAGGTATACGAAAAAATGAAGGTTGGCGCGGCAGCGTGGATACGTCCCGTCAGCGCCAAGGGCGACACGTTGGAATCCTTCCAGGCCGCGCACGCCAGTGCGCTGGGCATGGAGGAAGAGGGCTTGATCCGCATCGTCAAGGTGCTGCGCCAGGACGACGGGCAGATACAGGAAATCCGCATCCAGCGCCTGGCATAAGCCGCGGCGCCGGCACTTTTCTCACTTAGGCTGCGGCGCGTTGCGCTTGGCGGCCGGCTTGCGCGCGGGCGCCTTGCTGCTGGCCGTATCGGCCTTGGCGGCGCCGTTCACGGCCGCCTTGGTTGAGCCGCCCTTGCTGGGCGGGACGTCCTTGGCCGCATCGGTGCCGGCAGTGCCGCCGTCCGCTTTGGCGGCGGGAGCGGCCTGGCCTGCTGCCGCGTCCTTAGCCTCGGCGGCGCCAGGCTGCGTGGCCGAGGCCTTGTCGTTGGGCGCGCTCTGGGCAGCCGGCTTGGCTATGCCGCCGAGGTCGGCCGCCATGGTCGAGTTCACGGCCTGCTTGAATTGTTCCTGCAGCAGATTCCACCAGATGGCGGGATTGGCCATTTGCGCGGCGGCGGCGCTGGCGGCATCGGCCATGCTGGGCTTCGCACTGGCGGCGCCTTTGTCCTCGGCCTTGGCCTCATCCTTGGCGGGAGTGGCCGCGCCGCTTTTCGCCGCGCCGCTCTTGCCGGCCGCCTCCGTTTTTGCGCCGGGCGGCTGGAAGAAGGCCGCATACGGCATGGTGTCGAACAGCGAATGCTCGCCGCTGGAGGGCTGCTGCATGGCGGCGGCCAGGGTCTTGCCCATGGATTTCAGCGCATTGATGGTGCCGCGCTGGACTTCCAGCGCCTGGATGCTGCTGCGGACCATGGTGGCGTTCAGGTTGAGCCAGGCCTCGACGGCCCTCAAATCATTGATCTTCTTTTCCAGCTCATCGACCGAGAGGGTCGGCGTGGCGATACCGGGCAGACCGATGCCGGGCACGCCCATGCTGCCCCACAGGTTTTTCACGAAATCGAGGGTGTCGGTCATTACTGCGGCGCCGGGGATATTGGACATTTGCGGCGAGGTCATGGGCATTCTCCGTTTGTCTGAAGCAGGCTTGCGTAAGGAAGATTAGCGTAGCAGATACGGCGGAAAAAATCTTGCCAATTTTCCCACTTCAGCTGACCTTCAGCCTGGCCTCAGCGGACACGGTACACTAGCGGCCATGACGAGCGTTTCTTATTACTCCAGCCGTAGCCGGCCGCTGATTCTGCTGGCGCTGATCGTCGCACTGCATTACGCCGTCATCGCCTGGCTGACCGGCCATATGGGCGAAAGCACCGAGCGCAGCCCGCTGCCGCGCTTGGTCGAAATCGAATTGCTGCCCGCGCTGGCCGCGCGTCCGCCCCAGCCCGAGGCGCCGCCGCGCGAACGGCCGCCGCCGCCGCGTCCGCGCAAGCCCATCCCGCCGCCGCCCGCGCCGGACTTGCAGCCGGCGCCACCGGTGCCGCCTGCTGTGCTGGAAGCCGGCCTCGATGTGGCCGCACCGGTCATGGCCGATACCGAGGGGGCCACGGCCGCCGGCACGGTCGCCGCCGCCACGCCGGCCATCCAGCCGGGCGCCGTCCCCGCCGCTGCCGACGTACAATCGCCGGCAGCCGATGCCGCGCCGCCGCCGCAGGGCGGGCGGCGCTACAAGGTCGATCTGCCCCCATCGGCCGGTTTTGAGCTGGAGGTGAAGCGGGTCGACCCGAATGGGACGAAATGGAACGGCTCAGCCGCCATGCGCTGGCAAAGCGACGGCAGCCGCTACAAGGTGGGACTGGAAGTGGGCATCACCGTGCTGATCGCGCGCGTTAACCTGCTCGTGTTGGACAGCGAAGGCAGCATCGACGACGCCGGCATCGCGCCGCAAACCATGCGCGAGAAACGGCGCGGCCGCTCGCAGACGGCCACCCATTTCAACCGCGAGCAGCGCCATATCAGCTTCTCGGCCAGCGAAGCCAAGGTGCCGCTGCTGGCCGGCGCGCAGGACAAGGCCAGCGTGCCGTTCCAGCTGGCCGCCATCGGCCGCGCCGACGTCAAGCAGTTTGACGGCGATATCGACATTCTTGTCGGCGAAGACAAGGGCGCCAGCGTTTACCGTTTTCAGCTGGCCGGTGAAGAAGAGCTGGACACGGCCATCGGCAAGCTGCAGGCCTGGCGTTTGACGCGGCCGCCCAAGCCGGGCGGCTACTCGGCGCGGCTGGACATCTGGCTGGCGCCCACACTGGGCTGGTATCCGGTACAGATCCGCAATACCGAAGCGAATGGCGCCGTGACCACGCAAACTGTCACGCGCATTACACAACTGGACTCGACTATTCAATGACCATGACCCATTTCAAGCAAGCCCTCGCCGCCAGCCTGCTGCTGACGGCCCTGCAGGCGCCGGCCCTGGCGGCCAGCGAACACCCGAGCATCAAGCGGCCCTTCAACCTGCCGCCCTCGGCCGACCTGCAGTATGCGCTCAAGGCGCGCAACCACGGCCTGCCGCTGAGCGGCGAAGCGAGCGTGGTCTGGCGCGCCGGCGGCGGCAAATACTCCATCCTCAGCGAAGCGCGCTCCGGCCTGTTCGGCAAGGTGCTGGAAAACCGCAGTGAAGGCGCGGTCGACGACTACGGCCTGGCGCCGGACAGCTATTACGAGAAGCGCATTCGCAAAGGCTCGTCCACCACTCAGTTCAAGCGCGACAGCAAGACCATCGAATTTGCCGACGCCCAGGAAAGCTACCCGCTCAAAGGCGGCGAGCAGGACCGCACCAGCGCCCCCTGGCAGTTGGCCGCCATCGCCCGCCAGGCGCCCGAGAAATTCAAGCCCGGCAGCGAATGGGCCTTTTTCGTCGCCGGCCGGCGCGACGCCGAGGCCTGGACGTTTAAAGTCGTCGGCAGCGAAACCCTGAAAACCGCGATGGGCGACATCGAGGCCCTGCACTTCAGCAAAGCCCCGCCCAAGCGCGACAAAGGCCAGCAAGTCGACCTCTGGCTGGCCCCCAGCCTTGACTGGTACCCCGTACGCATCCTCTTCTCCGAAGAAGATGGCGACAGCTTCGAACAGCTGCTCACCAAAATCGACCGCAAATAAGCTCCCGTTTGATCTCCCTCAACAAATGTCCACCCTGGTGTCAGGCGGGGCCGCCGAGGCACCAAGGTCGGACATTCCTTGAGAAAAATCAAAGAATGTCTACCTCTGGTGCCTGACACCAGGGTGTGACATTCCTTGATCTGGCGCAAAGGGAGTCCGGGCTGGACGGTGGTAGCTGGTATACTGACGCCCCCGCGTAGTTTGTTGCTGATAGCAAACTTGCATGTCTGGGCCAGGATACCGGAGTACGATGATTGATATTATGGCAAGTGCAGCCTTGGCTGCCGATGCAAACCCGACCGAGCAGGAGCAAAATGCTGCCCTGCAAGCCCACTTCCAGCCCAATGTCTCGGTAGACGAGATTGAACAGGTCTTCCACCTGAAGCGCGCCCAGCCGCTGCTCCAGGTGTTTACGGCCCTGTTCCACGGCGGTTTCGAGGGCGTTTTGGTGCGTCTGCTCGTGTTGCGCGAGCTGGCCAACGATACCGCTTCGTCCGCGTTTTCGCGCGCCGACATCAATACCAAGCTGGCGTATATGCTGCCGGAGAGCCTGGAAACGGTGCTCATGCGCCTGCGCTCGAACCAGCTGCTGGCCTGGGATGCGCAGCAGGCGGTCTACCGCGTGACGCCGATGGCGCGCAATGTGCTGTCGGCCATCGACAGCCTGCTGGGCCTGGGCCAGACCGAGGATCAGGCCGAAATGGGCTTCCTGCTGTCGCAGGTGGCCGGCGCCCAGGCCGTGGGCGGCGTCACCGTCGAGCAGCTGCAGCATTTGCTGGGCCGCCTGGTCGACCTGACCGATGAATTCCGCGATGCCATCGCTTCCGGTTCCGAATTCCGCCTGCGCGCTTCGCAGGCGAAGTGGCACCTGGCTTGCGACTGGGTGGAGAAGGGGTCGGAAATCCTGCGTGCCATCACCTCGGATGAACGGGCCGACGCGGCCACCCACCGCGCCGCCCAGGCCATCGGCCGCGCCCAGAGCCAGCTGCTGAATATGCAGGGCATGTTCTCGCGCGCCTTGAACCAGATCGAGCGCCAGCGCGTGCATCTGGGCCAGTCCGGCCTGTCGACCACCGATATCAAGCGCTGGCTGCTGGAGCACGAGGACCTGGCTTCGCTGGCCGAAGACGCCATCGACCAGCCGGCCAAGCCGCTGTTCATCACGCCCGCCGAGATGATCGACGTGGCCGAGACGGAGCTGATGGCCGAACGCGCCGGCAATACCGGCGAGGGCGGCCTGCCGACCGGCCAGGATGCGCCGACCACGATTAACGATACGCCCGCCATGCAAAAAGAACTCGACGATTGGCTGGACCGCCTGTCGGACTTCGCCAACCTGAATAACTTCCCCGGCGTGGCCGATGGCGCGCCGAAGGAGATTCCGGTGCACGAATCGCTGCTGCCGGCCAGCTTCGCCGTCGCGTCCTACCGCGCCTCGCTGCTGCCGCTGCTGGGCGATGCGGCCGAGGCCAGCCTGCAGGGCGCGACCGCCGAACTGGCGCGCCTGCCCCTCACCTTCACGCCGACCGACACCATGGTCAAGCTGCCCGATCTCGAAATCGCGGCCATCTCCATGGCATCCCTCTCACTAGATCTGGAAGAAAGCGGCAAGGCCGATGAATGACGATTCCCAAATCCTGATTGCGCGCCTGTTGACGCATCAGACCCTGCGCCGCGACGACCGTCTGGTCAAGCGCGCCCTGTCCGACGAGCAGTTCCGCGCCGAAGTCGATGCGCGCCTGACGGCCTGCGGCCTGAAGCTGCTGGACAATGTCTACGCCGACCACGTCACCCTGTGCCTGCACCGCGCCATCGAGCCGAAGGTGTTCGGCGCGCGCGACACCTGGCAGAACAATAATTTCGGCCTGGCGCGCGATGGCGTGGCCTTGCTGGTGGTGCTGTGGGCGCTGATCATCCTGCCCAAGCGCGAGCGCCAGGAAACCCACCAGCACGCCGACGACGACCAGAACGATATGTTCGGCCAGGAGAAGCCGGTGCCGCGCGCCGAGGACACCTCGATCGGCATCCCCTACAAGGCGCTGCTGGCCGACTTCGGCGACAAGCTGGGCAAGAAAACCCGTATGGACATGAACCTGGGCATCCTGTCCAAGCTCGGTTTCATCGAGCGCCGCGGCGACATCCTGGTGGAAGGTCCGTTGCTGGACTTGCTGATGGATACCGACCTGCTGAAGGAGCGCATCATCAATGGCGCCCTGGCCGACGTGTTCAAGCGCGTGCCGGACCAGGTGGTGCATATTCCGCGCGCCGTGCTGGCCGCCGCCAACGAAGCCGTTATCGAAGCCGATGCTGCCGCGTCCACCGAACACCCGAACCAGGACTGATCCATGTTTCACATCAAATCGCTAGAGCTGGTCCACTGGGACTACTGGCAGCGCATCAAGAATATTCCGCTGGATGCGAAGATCATCACCATCGCCGGCCAGAACGGCTCGGGCAAGACCACCTTGCTCGACGCGCTGCGCACCCTGTTCGGCCTCGATTGCTCGATGGGCCGCACCTACAAGCACTATGCACGCCACTCCGGCCAGCAGACCGCCTGGCTGCGCGCCGTGGTGGATAACCGTGCCGTCGGCAAGCAGCTGTCCAACCGTCCTTTCCGCGGCAGCGGCTTCTTTTCCGACGACGATGTGACCCTGTTCTGCCAGATCCAGAAGAACGGCGGCGACTGGAAGCGCCAGTATCTGATGCGTCCGGGGAATGTCGAAATCGAGGAAGTCACCGAAGCCAATGACTGGCTGGGCGTGGAAAACTACCGCAAGCGCCTGGCCAATGCCGGCCTGTCGCCGGCCATGGCCAAGGTGCTGGCGCTGGAGCAGGGCGAAACCGACAAGCTGTGCGAATACGCGCCGCGCCAGTTGCTGGACCTGGTGTTCCAGGTCTTCGGCGACAAGGAAGTGCTGGATGCTTACGACGAGGCCAAGCGCCACCAGCGCGATACCGAGGAAGAATTGAAGCGCTTCGAAGCGGAACTGGATGGCTCGCGCGCCAATCTGGAAGGCCTGCGCCTGCGCGTGGCCAACTACCACCAGTGGGAAGGGCTGCACAAGGAGCGCCGCAATCTGCAGGAGGAAGTGCTGCCGTCGCTGGAATACCACGAGGCGCGCGAAAAATCAGGCAATATCGGCAAGCAGTTGCGCGAGGCGCGCAAGCCGATGGCCCAGGCCGACCAGCAGCTGACCGACAAGCGCAATGAAGTGGCGCGCCAGGCCAAGGCGCTGACGGATGCGCAGCAGCAGGAAACCCTGCTGGAGCAGGAATCGACCGTGCTGCAGGGCCGCCTGTCGCAGATCAACGCCAAACTCAAGCCGCTGGACAGCCTGATCGAACAGAAGAACCGTCTGCAAAAATTGGCCGCCGAAGCGGGCGCCGATGTCGCCGACGTGGCGGCCCAGCTGGAAGCCAAGGACGCCGAGCTGGCCAAGCTGCGCGCCTCGCGCGACGCCGTCTCGGCCCGCATCGCCAGCGACAAGACCACCATCTCGGCGCTGCAAGGCAAGACCGCGATGCCGGAGCCGGACAATGTGCGCGCCATGCGCCGCGCCCTGCGCGATGCGAATATTCCGCACGATATGCTGTCCGATATCGTGGAAGTGACCGATCCGAAATGGCAGGGCGCCGTCGAGGGCGTGCTGGGCGGCTATGCCTCCGTGGTGCTGCTGGAGAATGCCTCCGACGCGTCGGCCGCCTACCGCCTGGCCGAGAAGGAGCGCTACCGCCACTTCATCGTGCCGGAACTGGTGACGGCCCAGCAGGCCAAGAACGAGAGTCTGCTGTCGGTGGTGCGCTTTACCGCCAAGGCGCCGGTCTGGCTGATCGAGCAATTGGCGCGCATCACCCGCGTCGACTCGGTGGAAGACGGCGCCAAGCTGGGGAATATCGAAGAGTGGATCACGCCCGAGGCTTACCACCGCGAACGCCGCGGCGGCCGCTCCCTGTTCGTGGAAGCGTCGCGCTACCGCTTTGGTTCCGCCGGCCGCACCCAGCGTATGGATGCGATCCAGAAGAACCTGCCGTCGCTGGAAGCCGAGGAAGACAAGTACACCCTGCAGATCAGCAAGCTGGTATCCGAAACCAGCGCGCTGAAAGCCCGCGTGGCCGGCGTGGATGCGGTCAAGGAGCTGAGCGCGCGCGCCGACGAATTCGACGAAGCGGCGCGCAATGCTGTGCCGCTGCGTTCCGAGCGCACCGAAGTCGGCGGCCGTCTGGGCGAGCTGCAAAGCCTGATGAAGAATGCAACCGTGGCGCGCACCCGCGCCGACACCACCTGGCAGAACGCCCGCATGGCGCTGTCGGAGGCGGAAGCGGGCATGCGCCTGAACTACAAGCGTCAGCTGGAGCAGCGCAGCGACCATGCGCGCGCCTTGCTGGCCCTGCGCCGCCAATGGCGCCATCTGCCGGGCGCATGGCGCAAGCCGGCGCGCCGCCAGGCGCTGGTGGCGCAGCACCAGAATGCCCACCAGGTCGATCTGCGTATCGCCAGCCTGCAGGCCAGCCTGGCGCGCGACGACTGGGAACTGGATGCGACCGTGATCGACCAGTATCAGCGCCTGAACGACCAACTGGCCAATCGCAAGCAGGAAACCGAAGAGCGCCGCTACCAGAACAACCGTGCCATCGAGGCCACCGGCAATGCGCGCGGCGCCTATATTGAGCGTCTGCGCTACACCATCAAGGCCTACTCCAAGAACATCAAGGAGCTGGGCGAGCTGGCGAACATCGAGGTGCACGCCGATCCGGTCAAGCTGGAGAACGACGACCTGCTGCTGTCGCAGGCCGGCCTGCATGTGCGCTTCAAGTTCGACGGCAAAGGCCCGATCGGCATGAACGACGGCGAAGCGTCCGGCGGCCAGCAGGTGATGAAGTCCCTGGTGCTGCTGATTGGCTTGCTGAAATCGGAAGACGGTTCCGGCGGCTTCGTGTTCATCGACGAACCGTTCGCCCACTTGGATATCCGCAATATCCAGCTGGTCGGCGAGTTCCTGAAGAACACCGACGCCCAATACCTGATGACGACGCCGCTGACCCACAATACCGACGTCTACGACCCTTCCGAGCTGACCCTGATCACCAGCAAGAAGAAAAAGGATACGCAGTGGGCGCAGCCGATCTTCGTGCTGCAGCGCCGCCAGAGCGAGCAAGCCGCCGCCTGATCCGCCGTTCCCGAGAAAACCGGTGCTTGACACCGGTTTTCTTTTGGTCTTTAATTTCTGTAACGACAGAAATTAAAGAATTAAGGGAAATGATGGATCTCAGTCCAACCGAACAGAAATACATCCTGCACTGGGGGGAAATGGGCACGCGCTGGGGCGTGAACCGCACCGTGGCGCAGATTCATGCCCTGCTGTTCCTGGCCAACGAGCCGCTGAATGCGGAGGAGATCGCGCTTACCCTGACGGTGGCACGCTCGAATGTCAGCAACAGCCTGAAGGAGCTGCAAAGCTGGGGGTTGGTGCGGGTGACGCATGTGATGGGCGACCGGCGCGACCATTTCCTGGCCCTGCACGATGTATGGGAAATCTTCCGGGTCATCATGGAGGAGCGCAAGCGCCGCGAAATCGATCCCACGCTCAGCGTCCTGCGCGAATGCGCGATCGAGGCCGAGGACGACAAGAAAATCTCGCCTGCCACGCGTCAGCGCATGGGCGAGGTGCTGGGCTTCCTGGAGATGCTGGGCGACAGCTACGAGGATTACAAGCGCCTGCCGCAGCCCCTGCTGAAGCGCTTCCTGAAAATGGGCGGCAAGGTGGCCCGCCTGCTCGGCAAGGAAGGGAAGTAAGCCATGGACAGCGGCATCGGCCCGCGTGGCGAGGGGGAGCTGTTCCGCAAGGTGCTCGGCGCGGAATGGGACAAGCTGCATCCGGATATCCAGCGCCGCTTCGACAAGAATCCGGCCCCAGGCAAGCCGCTGCGCTATGCCGGCCGCTTGAGCGAGCTGCGTTCCTCGGTCTTCGGCAAGCTGCTGGGATTCCTGTCCGGCCCCCTGATCGAGGGCGCGCTGATTCCGCACGACGACTTCGATTTTCCGGTCGATATCGAAGTCTATTCAAAGCCGGGCTGCGCCTATATCTTCAAGCAGCGCATCTACCGCCTGCACCGGCATCGGCCCGTCCGCTTCACCTCGTATATGGCGGAAAGCGAGAAGGGAGAGGTGCTGGAGTATGTGGGTCTGGGGCTGGGCATGAAACTGCTGCTGCGGGTCGAGGATGGCAATCTGCATTTCACCAGCGATGGCTATTTCTGGCAGATCCTGGGCTGGCGCATGCCCTTGCCCGACCTGCTCACGCCGGGCAAGACCTTTCTTTGCCACCGCAACGAGGCGCCGAACCGCTTCAATATTCGCATCGAGATCCGGCACATCCTGTTCGGTACCAGCTTCGTGCAGGCCGGCGTGTTCCACGAAAAAACGGAAGGAGAGCAGGCATGAATACGCATTTGCTGGCTTTGCAGCTCATGGCGCTGCAGGGCTGTCTTGGGGCTTTCGATACGCTCTACCACCATGAGCTGAGCGAGGCGCTGCCGCAGCGCGTGACGGCGCGCCTGGAGCTGTCGATCCACGCTGCGCGCTCCCTGATCTACAGCCTGCTCTTCACCGGCCTGGCATTCTGGACCTGGCAGGGCGCCTGGGCCTGGGTGCTGCTTGGCCTGTTCGTGGTCGAAATCGTGCTGACCTTGTGGGACTTCGTGATTGAAGACCGCAGCCGCCTGCTGCCTGCCACCGAGCGCGTGACGCACACCGTGCTGGCGGTCAACGGCGGCGCCTTTATCGCCCTGCTGGCAATGAATATGCCGCAATGGCAGGCCGCTGAAACCGGCCTGGCTTTTACGCAGCATGGCGGTTTGGGCGTCTTCCTCGCCTTGTGCGGTCTTGGCGTTGGCCTCTCGGGCTGGCGCGATGCGCTGGCGGCGCGCCGCTTGTGGCGCCTGGCCGCCGAGGAGGTGGGCGTGGAGGAGACGCTGCGCTTCGGCAGTGGTGCCAAGCGCTTCCTGCTGACGGGCGGCACCGGCTTTATCGGCCAGTTGCTGGTGCAGGCCTTGCTGCGCGACGGTCATGAAGTGATTGTGCTGGCGCGCAGCCCGAAGCAGGCGGCATGGACCTTCGATGGCCGCGTGAGCTGTGTGGCGTCGCTGGATGAGCTGACCGCTGCCCGCCGCATCGATATCGTTGTCAACCTGGCCGGCGCCACCATTCTGGGTTGGCCCTGGACGGCGGCGCGGCGCGCCGCATTGCGCCGCAGCCGCGTGGCACTGACCGAAAAGCTGGTGGCGTGGATGGCGCGCGCGGAGCATAAGCCCGGCCTGCTGCTATCGGCGTCGGCCATCGGCTACTACGGCCGCCAAGCCCTGGACGATACGTCGGAATTGAATGAGGATGCAGCGCCGCAGGATATCTTCATGTCCCGCCTGTGCAGCGAATGGGAGCAGGCTGCGCGCGGCGCCGAAGCGCATGGCGTGACGGTGGCGCGCATGCGCTTTGCCCTGGTGCTGGGCCAGCGCGGCGCCTTGCCCATGCTGCTGCTGCCGGTGCGCCTGGGATTGGGTGGACGGCTGGGCAGCGGACGGCAGACCATGGCCTGGATCCATGTGCGGGATCTGCTGGCCGGCATCGCCCACCTATGCTGCCTGAACGAGCGGGGAGGCCTGGCAAGCGGCGCTTTCAATTTCGCGGCGCCGGAATCGCTGCCGCAGCTGGAATTCAGCCGGACGGCGGCGCGCCTGGCGCACCGTCCCTGCCTGTTGCCGCTGCCGGCCTGGCCGCTGCGCCTGCTGCTGGGCGAGCAAACGGACTTGCTGCTGGAAGGACAGCGCGCGGTGCCGCGGCGGCTGCAGGCCAGCGGCTTTCGCTTCCGCTATCCCGGCCTGCGCGGCGCGCTGGCCAGCCTGATGTGATTTATTCGGCGTCCGGCAACGGCTTTTGCGTGCGGCGCCAGCGCAGCAGGCCGGCGGAGAAGACGCCGATGAAGCCCAGCATCAGGCCGAAGGCGATGGCCCTGGCCGGCGCGCGCATCAGCGTCATTTGCGACATCGCTTGCGGGATGGCGGCGCGGCTGTTCATATACAGCTCGACGCCGATTGACAGCACGGCCGCCGCGAACAGCAGGCAGACCAGCATGCCGAAGCGCGGATAGGGCGTGAAGTAGCAGCGCAGGCCGCGATTTTCAAAGCGCGTGCGTTTCAGACTGAATACCGCCAGCCAGCCGCCGCCCACCGCGCCCGCTGCCAGGAAGGAGATGGCGCCGGTATCGGGCAGCATAGCGGCGGCCAAGGCCAGCAGCAGCGCGCCGCAGACCGCTACGCCCATGACATGGCGCCAGGCCAGCGATTCCTGCCGCCTGAAGATCTGTTTCAGGCGCAGGTAGATGCGCCATACCAGCAGGGGAATCAGGATGAGCAGGGCAAGGGTGGTCAGTTCCATGTAGGCGGTCGCGGAAATCGGCAAAAACAGGATTGTACAGGGATCGGCTTTGTAACTTTATGTGATTGACATTTTGCAGTCGCTTGCCCAAACTCGTCCGTTCCTTTCCAAAACGAATGAACGGAACACCATGATTTCTCGCACTTCCCCGCTGCTGGCCATGGGCCTGATCGCTGCAGCGCCACTGGCGGGCGCACAGACCGCGTATCAGACGCCGCCCGCGGCGCTGCAAGCCATTGTCGATGCACCGCGTCCACCGCAGCTGAAACTAAGCCCGAAACGCAATCTGGCCGCCATGATCGCCACGCCTGCCTTGCCGGGCATCGCCGAAGTGGCCCAGCCCGAGCTGAAGCTGGCCGGCCTGCGCATCCATCCGCGCAGCTATTCCAGCAGCCGTTTCAGCTTCGGTTCCGGCCTGGCCCTGCTCGATATCGATACGCAGAAGGAAGTACAGATCGCCGGCCTGCCGCAGCATCTGCGCCTGGCGGAAATGGCCTGGTCGCCCGACCAGCGCTACCTGGCCTTCACCCACCTGGGCAAGGACGATGGCGTGGGCAAGGCCGCGGGTATGGAACTGTGGCTGGTGGACGTGGCGGCACGCAGCGCGAAAAAGCTGCTGAACCAGCCGCTGAACACCGTGATGGACAAGGGCTTCCACTGGCTGCCCGACAACAAGGGCTTGCTGGTGCAACTGAAGCCGGCCGGGAATTACGTACCGCCTGCCGGCACGGGCATTCCAACCGGTCCCGCCACCCAGGACAGCGCGCCCGGCGGCGCCAAGCAGTTGCGCACCTATCCGGATCTGCTGAAGAACGAGGCCGACGCCAAGCTGTTCGAGCATTACGTCACCGTGCAGCTGGCAACGGTGGACCTGAACGGCAAGGCCAAACTGATCGGCAAGCCGGAGCAGTTCTCCGAAGTGAGCATTTCGCCCGACGGCAAACACTTGCTGACCGAAGTGCTGGAGCGCCCCTATTCCTATCTGGTGCCGGCCAACGATTTCGCCAAGCGCGTCGAAGTGCGCGCGCTGGATGGCAAGGTGGAACACACCGTCGCCAAACTGCCTTTGCAGGAAGGTCTGCCACCGGGCAATGATGCGGTGCCGACCGGCGTGCGCCATCCAGGCTGGCGTGCCGATGCGGCGGCCACCCTGGTCTGGGCCGAAGCCCAAGACGGCGGCGACCCGGCGCAGAAAGCCGAGATCCGCGACGCCGTGTATATGCAGGCCGCACCGTTCAATACCGCGCCGCGCCTGCTGGCGAAACTGGGCAGCCGCTATGCCGGCATCGTCTGGGGCCGTGGCGACGTGGCCCTGCTGAATGAGCGCTGGTGGAAGAGCCGCGCCGCCAAGCAGTGGAAGATTGCGCCCGACCAAGCCGCGAGCGCGCCGGAGCTGGTCTGGTCCGGTTCTTCGGAAGACCGCTACAACGATCCGGGCAAGCCGGTGACCCGTCCCGACGCGGCCGGCCATGCGCGCCTGGTGCTGGGCGCCGACAACACCATCCTGCTGGCGGGCGCCGGCGCCACGCCGGAAGGCGAGCGTCCCTTCGTCGACCGTTTCAGCCTGAACACCAAGAAGAAGGAACGCCTGTTCCAGAGCGAAGCGCCGTACTACGAAAATGTGCTGGCGGTGCTGAACGATGACGGCAGCCGCCTGCTGTCGACGCGCGAATCGCCGAGCGAGCGTCCCAATTTCTATCTGCGCCAGCTGGGCGCGGGCAGCACCGCGCAGCTGACGGCCCTGACCCATATGCCGCATCCGCTGCCGCAGCTCAAGGATGTGCAGAAAGAGCAGATCCGCTACAAGCGCGCCGACGGCGTGGACCTGACCGCCAACCTGATGCTGCCGCCGAACTACGACGTCAAGCGCGACGGCCCGCTGCCGCTGCTGATGTGGGCCTACCCGCAAGAGTTCAAGTCGGCCACCGCCGCCAGCCAGACCACCGGCTCGCCGTACAAGTTCAACGCGGTCAGCTACTGGGGACCGGCCGCCTTCCTCGCCATGGGTTATGCGGTACTGGACAACCCATCCTTCCCGATCGTGGGCAAGGGCGATGAAGAGCCGAACGACACGTATCTGCCGCAGCTGGTGGCCGACGCTGAAGCGGCGGTGGACGAAGTGGTGCGGCGCGGTGTGGCCGAGCGTCACCGCATCGCCATCGGCGGCCATTCCTATGGCGCTTTCATGACCGCTAATCTGCTGGCCCATACCCGCCTGTTCCGCGCCGGCATTGCGCGCAGCGGCGCGTACAACCGCACCTTGACCCCGTTCGGCTTCCAGGCGGAAGACCGGCCGTTCTGGAAGGCGCAGTCCACCTACCAGACCATGTCGCCCTTCAATAACGCCGACAAGATCAAGGATGCGCTGATGCTGATCCACGGTGAGCAGGATAATAACTCCGGCACCTTCCCGATCCAGAGCGAGCGCATGTTCCAGGCAGTGAAAGGCCTGGGCGGCACGGCACGACTGGTAATGCTGCCGAACGAATCGCACGCCTACCGCGCGCGCGAATCGATCATGCACATGCTGTATGAATCCAACCAGTGGCTGGACAAGTACGTCAAGAACGCCAAGCCCTGAACAGGCGCGTAGAATAAGGGTTCATGCATCCCAGCTTGGGTAACTATTTTTACCGGAGTCGAACATGAACCCTTGCATCCCTCCCGAGTACCGGGCGCACCGCGCGCCCGATCTGCCGGTGCCGGTGGATGAGCCGCAGCCCGAACCGCAGCCCGTCCACCCCCACCATCCGCACGCGCCCGTCCCGCAGGACGATCCGGTGCCCGACCATCATCCCAGCGCGCCGCGCGCCACCCTCCGGCTTTAGTCGAAGGCCCAGGTATACAGCACGTCGAGCGCGTTGTTGGTGCCGGTCTGGAATTGCAGGGTGATGCGCGAATTGAGCTTGTAGCGCAGCTTGACCAGGCTGGTGGCGCTGCCCGTGCCTTGCTCAAAGCTGAGGTAAGCGCGCGAGGACAGGCGTTTGCCGACCGTGACCACCGTGCTTTCCAGCCCCTTGGCCTGCGACACGCCCAGTTCGTCCAGGCCCACCTTGTTGGCCAGGCTGCCGCCGCTGCCGCCGAACAGGGCGCCTGCCGCCGTGCCGAGCAAGCCCATTTCATTGCCTGCCACATCGGCCATGCCGTGGCCCAGCACCAGCCAGGAAAGCTTCTCGCTGTCCGGTACTGTCGGCGTGGAGACCAGCTTGGCCGATGGCGCCAGCGCCGTGCCGCGCACCTCGACGCCCGCTTCCACATTGGTTTCGCTGAGCTGGCTGTCTTCGGGACGCTTGCGCACCGCCAGAATGTTCAGCCCCGGATTGTCGTAAGCGCCGGTGAAGTTGATCACGCCGCGTTCGATGGCCAGACGCTGGCCATAGGCGGCGTAGGTGCCATTGCTCACACGGATGCTGCCGTTCACGCGCGGCGCGCGCCGGTCCTGTATGCGTACCCGCACCGCGCCGGCCAGCTGGGCGTCCAGACCCTTGCCTTTGAGGTAGAAGTTGTCGCCCAGGTCCGCCTCCAGATCCACATTCAGCGGCAGCGATTTGCTGTCTGCTTTCGGTGCTGGCTTGCCACGGCCAAGGATCACCACGTCCTCGCTGATGGTGGGTGTGTCCTGCGAAGGCAGTTCGATCGAGGCGCGGTCGGCGCGGAACTTGCCGTCCAGCTGGAAGTGTTTGGCGTCGCGCACCAGGGTGCTGGAACCGCTCAGCACCAGGGTGCGGTCAGGACGGGCCAGCACTTCGAGCTTGTCGGCCGCCAGCTTGAGCTGCATGGTGGCTTCGGCGTTGGCGAAACGCAGCCAGCCGTCGGCCTGGGCGCTGCCTTGCACGCCTTCGAAGCGCAGGCGCTGCAACTGCAACTGGTCGCCCGCCAACTGCGCCTGCAACTGGCCGTTGCGCAGGCGGATGCCTTGCTCGGCCCAGTTCACCACCAGCTTGTCGCCAGTGACGCTGCCGTTCAAGGTCGGCGCGCCGACCGTGCCGCCGCCGCTGAAATTGGCTTTCAGTGCGCCGTCCAGTTCCAGGCTCGGTATGCCGATCAGCGGCGCCAGCCAGGCCAGCGATGGCATGTCCACATTGCCATTCAGGGTCAGCGCGCTGTCGTGCGGAATGCGCCCATCGCGCAACTGGGCGGTGGCGTCGGCGCTGGCCTTGCCGGCGCGCGCGCCGTCCAGCAGCAATTGAGCGCGCAGCTGGTTGCCCGCCACATTCACGCGGGTGTCGAGCTGGCGCAGGCCGAGGGCCACCGGCTTGTCGCCGCCGGTGACGGTGATGTCGCCTTTCTCGCGGAAAATATGCAGGCTGCCGTCGAGCGCCGGGGCCGCGCCCTTGGCGGCGGGCGCCTGCATGTCCAGCGCCCAGTCGGCGCCGATGGTCAGGTCGCTGATGATGCTGTCGCGCCAGGCCTGCGACATCTGCGCCAGGTAGCTGGCCGGCACGCCGGCCGCCGCACCGCGGCTGCGCCAGTGCGCGCCATTCTTCTCCAGATTCTCGATGCGCACGCTGCCATCGGGCAGCTTGATCACGGCATTGGACAGGGCGATCTGTTCCGGCTTGGCCAGTCCGGCCGGACCGCTGCCCGGCGCGGCGGCCAGGCGCAGCGGCGCCGGCGCTTGCAGCGTGAGGGCGTAGCGGCCCTTGTTCTGCAAGGCTTCCAGCGTGCCGCTCCAGGCATCCTTGGCCCAGCCGCCGCGCAGGCGCAGGCTGGCGTCGAAGTCCTGGCTGACGGCGCTCAGCTGCAGGCTGTGCGCGCCGACCGTGCCGCTGCTTTGCAGGCGAGCGCGGTCCAGCGTCGCTCCGGCTCCGGTGTAGCCGCTGATCTCCACATCCGCCGCCAGCGCGTCGTTCGCTTCCATGCCGCCCAGGTTGGCGCTGGCGCGCAGGGTTTTCAATTGCTGCTGGCCGGGCAGGCGCAGGTTGCCGCCATCGAGGCTGAGGGCGAGGGCGGAGCGCGCCATGCTGCCGCTCAGCGCGCCGCTACCGCGCAACTGGCCACCGAAGTCGGGGCCGAGGCTGGAAAGCTGGGGGGCATCGAGCTTCCATTCCAGCCTATCCTTGGCGCCGCCGAAGCCGCCCTTGGCCTGCAAGGCATTCGGTCCCAGATGCAGATCGAGATCGGCGTTGTCGATGCGGGCCGCATCGGCTGTCAAGTACGCATGGCCGGACAGCGGCGCGCCGGACAAGGTGGAAGGCTGCAGTTTCAGATCGAGCTTGCCGCGCCAGTCCTCGGCCAGCTGTCCGCTGGCGCTGAATTCCGCGCCGATGCTGCCGCTCATGCCGATGCCGAAAGCGGCTGGGTTGAAGCGGCTGGCGCTGCCCGCCACTTTCAGTTCGGGCTTGTGCTGGGCATCGAGTCCCACTTCGCCGCTGGCGTGCAGCAGGCTGTCCGGCGCGCGCGTTTTCGCCGTGGACAGCGCGAGGCCGCGCGCATCGGCCGTGAAGGTGGAACGCGGCGCAGTGAAGCTGCCGCTGGCGACGCCGCTGGCACTCACCGCGCCCAGCAGGCTGCTGCTGACGACGGCCAATTGCGGTGCATCGAGCTTCCAGTTCAGGCTATCGTTCGGCGCGCCGAAGCTGCCGCGCACTTCGGCCATATTCTTGCCCAGCGCCAGGCGCGCATCGACGGCGTGCACGCGCTGCGCGTCGGCCTGCAGCTTGCCGGCGCCGGACAAGGGCTGGCCCAGCAGGCGGCTTGACTTGAAGGCGAAATCGGCCGCCACCTGCCAGGCCGGTTCCAGCTTGCCGCTGGCGCGCACGTCGGCGTTCAGATCGGCGGCCGGATAGCTGCCCAGCGCAGAAGGATCGAAGCGCGCCGCCGTGGCCGTGGCCTTGAAGGCCTTCCCGTCTTTCAGGCTGGCTTCGCCGCTGGCGCTGATGCTGCCCTGTTTCGCCAGCAGGCGCAGTTGCTGCACGCGCAGCAGCTGGTCGGCCAGCGTGGCTTGCGCGTCCAGGCGCAGGCCGGCTTGCGCCAGCGCGGCGCTGAACTGGTGCTGTTTGCCGTCGCTGTGTGCTTTCAGTTCGCCGGCAATGGCCGTCTTGTTGGCGCTGGCATGGATGGCGTTCAGATCGAGGCGCTCGGTATGCAGGCGGAAGTCGGCCACTTCGATGGCGTTGCTGTCGGTGTTGCGCTGCACGCTGCCATTGCCCTGGAACTTGCCGGCCACGCCGAGATCGATCAGCACCTCGTCCAAGGTGGCCTTCGCCAGCGTGCCGCCCAGGCGCGCGCCGACGCTGCGCAGCGGCAGGCGCTGCTTGTCCAGCGGACCGGCCTCGCCCTGGTTCATCAGCACAAGGCTGCCGGACAATTTCTGCCCCGGCGCCACCGCCGCCTGCAGATGCAGGTTCAGGTCGGCCTTCGGCCATAGCGGATCGAAACGGGCCGGATCGATGCCGCGCGCCTTGACCTCGGCCGTGCGCAGGATCACCGGATCGAAGGGCGCCAGCGTCAGCGTGGCCTCGCCATTGGCGTTCGGCGATGTACCCTTGGCCTGCACTGTCAGCACTTCGAGATTGCCGCCGATGGTGGCGTCCAGCCGCGCGGCTTTCACGCCGGCCGGCGGCGTGGTCTGGCTCAGACTCGCCTGGCCTTTCAGCGCGAAAGGCGCTTGCGTGGCGATGATGGCTTGCGCATCGACGCGGCCGATCTGCGTCAGCGCGCTGGCGTCCTTGAGCTGCCACTGCTTGCCGTCGCCCTGCAGTTGCAGGCGCACGGCGCTGATGTCGTTGCGGCTATTGTCCGTGCCGAGCAGGGTCAGACGCTGCAGGCGCGCGTCGGCGATGCTGAGGCGGAAGGGCGGCGCCAGCGAGGTAGGCATGGTGGCCGGCTTGGAAGGACCGATGCTGCGCACCGTCACGCCCTCCACATGCAGCTCGCTGATGGCGATGCCTTCCGAGAAGTACTGCAGGGGCGACCAGTTGATGTCGATATTGTCGGCCGTGACGATGCTGTCTTCGCTGCGGTAGACGATGTGGCCCAGGTGCATGCGCCCATACAGCGAGCCACTGACGCCGCTGACCACGATCTGGCCGCCGCTGGCGCTGGCGATCTGCTGCATCAGGCGCTGCAAGGTGGTTTCGCGGCCCAGCAGCCATAAGGCGCCGCCCAGCACCACGACGGTGGCGCCGGCGCCGACCAGGGTGCGGCGCAGCCAGCGCCGCTGTGCGGCGGGCGTGCTGTCAGTCGCGGCGGATGGCGCGGAAGGAGGGTTCTTGCTATCGTCCATATCAGCCATCAGAAAGTAAAGCCCAGCGAGAAGTGGATGCGCATCTTGCGCGTCGCGTGGCCGTAGGCGAAATCGACATTGATCGGACCGACCGGGCTCTTATAGCGCACGCCGACGCCGTAGCCGGATTTGGGATGGATCGATTTCGGCGAGTCGGCTGCATTGCCCGCGTCGTAGAACACGGCGCCGCCCCAGGCGGGCTTGAACCAGTACTGGTATTCGGCGCTGGCGGTGGCCAGATAGCGTCCGCCCACCGTGGCCTCGCCTTCGCGCACGCCCAGCTCCTGGTAGGCGTAGCCGCGTACCGAGTTGTCGCCGCCGGCGCGGAACAGGAAGGTGGTCGGCACGCCGTCCTTCTTGCGCGAAGCGAGCACGCCCACTTCGCCGCGCAGGATGACGCTGCTCTTGCTGTTGAGCGGGAGGTAGGTGATGCCGCGCACGGTGCTGCGCACGAAAGGTTCGTCCGTCAGCAGCGGCAGCAGGGCGCCGCCCAGCTGCGCGTTCAGCACATAGCCCTTGCTCGGGAACAGCAGATTATCCAGCTTGCGCCAGGTGACGGCATAGGTCAGCGGCAAGCTCTGACTGCGGCTGGTGGGAATATGGTCGATCGATTTCGATTCGGTCAGGTACTGCAGGCTGACGCTGCGCTCCAGCCTTGGCGTGCCCCAGGCGCGCTTGCCTTGGATGGATGCGGTGCGCGTGATCTCGCCCTGGATATCGTTGCGTTCGACGGCGGCGCCGAAGCTGTCGTTATAGCCGTCGGCGGTGGTGGGGAAGTAGAAGTCGGTGCGCGCCGTCTGGCGCTTGGTTTCCAGCGTCAGCGCACTTTTCATCTTCAGGCCGAACACCGACAGATCGTCGTAGTTGACCTGGGTTCGGGCGCCGGTATTGGTACTGAAACCCAGACCCACGCTGGCGTTGCGGCGCTTGTTCTCGCTCACGCGCACCAGCAGCGGCAAGGGCGCCATGGCACTGGCGGCCGTGGGCTGGGGCTGGCCTTCCTGGCGCGCTTCGGCCGCTTCCAGCTGCTCGCCGATCACGGCCGACATATCGGCGCTCACTTCCACGCCGCTGAAATAGCCGGTGTCCTGCAGGCGCGCCTGGTAGGCTTGCAGCGCCGCCTCGTTGTAGTAGTCGCCGGGATGGATCTGGTTCAGATTGCGCACCACCGATTCCGGATAGCGGCGCAAGCCTTCGATGCGCAGTTCGCCAAAGCGCATTTCCGGGCCGCTGTCGAGTACCAGATGCAGCAGCGCCTTGTGCGTGTCGGGATCGACGGTGGCCTGGCTTTCGCTGAGCTGGGCGCGCGGATAGCGGGTCTGCATCAGCTGGCGCAGGATGCTGCGCTTGGCCGTTTCCCACTCGTCCTGGCGGAAGACGGCGCCTGCGGGCAGGGTCCAGCCGGCCTTCAGCGCTTCCTTATCGAAAGCCTCGCCGCCGCTGCTGGCGAAACCTTCGAGCACGATCTCCACTTCGCCCACGCGCACCGGTTCGCCCGGCTGCACCTCGACCACCACCGTCGGCGTGGCTTCCGGCGTGTCGACCCGCACGCTGAGTACGGGCGAGTAGTAGCCGGCCGTGGCGACCAGGGTGCGGATCTGCTCGGGCGCGCTGCGCACCAGGCGCTGCAGCTGGTCGCGGTCCATGCGCGCATTGCCGCGGAAACGCAGCAAGTCCAGGTTCTGCTCCAGCAGCGTTTCCAGTTCGCCGGGCGCCTGGATGCGCACATTGTAGTGCAGCCCCTCGGCCGCCCAGGCGGCCAGCGGGAGGAGCAGGGCGGCCGCAGCCAAAGCCATGCGCCGCAATACATTTCTCGCTACTTGTGCCAAAATTCGTGGTCCTGCCTTAATGTTCATGTCCACATGTTACCGGATTGGTACAGTGGATGGCGTCCCTGATAAGATTTACAGAAAGTTTCATATGTTAGCAACTGATACCGCACTGGTGCTGTTTAGCGGCGGCCAGGATTCCACCACCTGCCTGGCCTGGGCGCTGGAACGCTATCAGCGCGTGGAAACCATCGGCTTCGACTACGGCCAGCGTCACGCCATCGAACTGACGGTACGTCCCTCCCTGCTGGAGCAACTGCGCGCCCACAAGCCGCAATGGGCGCAGCGCCTGGGCGACGACCATATGATCGACCTGTCCCTGATCTCGGCCCTGTCGCAGACGGCCATGACCGAGGACATCGAGATCGTCATGCAGGAAAACGGCTTGCCGAACACCTTCGTCCCCGGCCGCAACCTGCTGTTCATGACCGTGGCCGCCACCCTGGCTTACCGCCGCGGCCTGACGGTGCTGGTGGGCGGCATGTGCGAGACCGATTTCTCCGGCTACCCCGACTGCCGCGACGACACCATGAAGGCGCTGCAAGTGGCGCTCAACCTCGGCATGGACACCCGCCTCAAGCTGGAAACCCCGCTGATGTGGCTGGACAAGTCACAGACCTGGGAACTGGCCCAGTCGCTTGGCGGCATCGGCTTGGTCGACATGATCCGCGCCTCCACCCACACCTGCTACAAGGGCGAACGCGGCGCCCTGCACGACTGGGGTTATGGCTGCGGCGCCTGCCCGGCCTGCGAGCTGCGCGCGCGCGGCTACCGCCAGTTCGCGGCAGCCAGCGCCAACAAGCCGGCCTGAGGTAGCAAGCAAGACGGAAGAGACTGGCAATCGCTTTGCCAGTTTCCATTGGCTTTGCTCATAGGGCATGGGGTATTTCCCACAGCACATAATTTTCATTGCGGGGCAGGGGGCGGTAACGTACTATGAATGTCACCCTCTGCTGGCAGGACGACTATGGACAAGCCCGCCCACCCCTCGCTGCGCGACCGCCTGCTGCATGGCTTGCTGCGGCCCGGCGTGCTGGCGGCCCTGGTGCTGGCAGTCTGTTCCGCAACCACCTGCGCGCTCTGGCTGGGCGCGCGCGCCGATGCCGAGCGTGAGGCCGAAACCGATTTCAATCACCGCGTCCGCGAACTGATCAACAGTATGGCCCAGCGCATGCAGACCTATGTGCAGGTGCTGTATGGGGTGCAGGGCCTGTTCGCCAGCACCGGCAGCGTGGACCGCGAAGCCTTCCGCATCTATCTGGCGGGCCAGGAGCTGAACCAGCATTTTCCCGGCGTGCAGGGCGTGGGCTTCATGCGCTGGGTGCCGGGCAGCGCGCGCGAGGCGCATATCGCTGCCGTGCAGGCCGAAGGCTTTCCCGAGTATACGATCACGCCGCCCGGCATCCGCCCGCAATACGCGCCGGTGCTGTACCTGGAACCGTTCAGCGGCAGTAATCTGCGCGCCTTCGGCTTCGACCCGATGTCCGAGCCGATGCGGCGCATGGCGCTGGAACAGGCGCGCGATTCCGGCCTGCCGGCCATGACGGGCCGGCTGCGCCTGGTGCAGGAAAAGCAGGAACCGGCCCAGGCCGGCTTCCTGGTGCTGATGCCGGTCTACCGCAAGGGCATGCCGCAGCAGACCCTGGCGCAGCGCCGCGCCGGCATCGAGGGCTGGGTGTATGCGCCGTTTCGCATGGGCGATCTGATGGCCGGCATCGGCGGCGAGCGCGGCGCCAGTCTCGATGTGGAAATCTACGACGGCAACAGCGTCGATCCGGCGCAGCGCATGTATGACAGTGGGGCCGGTCATCCGGCGCCCGGCGAACCGGCGGCCACGGTGCGCCAGACCACGCAGCAGATCAGCGTGGCCAGCCACCGCTGGACGGTGCGCATCGCCGCGTTGCCGGAGAGCTATAACCTGCGCGATGAAAAGACCCAGTTGATCGGCATCGCCGGCCTGATGCTCAGCGTGCTGATGGCTGTGCTGGCCTGGCTGCTGGCGCAAAGCCGCGCGCGCGCCGGCCTGGCCCTGCACCACAGCCGCGAGCTGGCGGCCGAACTGCAGGAAGGCCAGGCCAGCATGCAGGCCCTGGCTGACAGCGCCCAGCGCAGCCAGGCCATGCTGCGCAGCATTCTCGATTCCACCATCGACGGCATCCTGGTCGACGATTGCCGCGGCACGGTGCTGAATGTGAACCGGCGTTTCCGCCAACTGTGGAATGTGCCTGAGCATATGGATTGGCAAAGCGACGGGCCGATCCTGATGGCCCATGTTGCGGGCCAGTTGGAGCAGGCTGAACCGTTCCTGGAAGCGGGCAAGCAGCCGCACCGCGACAACGAGGAGCGGCAAGCCCTGCTGCATTTGAAAGATGGCCGCGTGATCGAGCAGTTCACGCGCACGCTGCGCCTGGGCAGCGGCCAGGCGCGGCTGTGGTCTTTCCGCGACATCACCGAGCGCACCCAGATCGACCAGCGCGAGCAGACCCGGCGCCAGGTGCTGGAACTGCTGGCCACCGGCGCACCGCTGCCCACCATCCTGGAAAGCGTGGTACTGGGCATCGAGGCCGACAATCCTTCCATGCTGTGCAGCATCCTGCTGCTCGATCCCGAAGGCAGCCGCCTGCTGGTGGGCGCGGCGCCCAGCCTGCCGGCTTTTTTCAACGCCGCCATCCACGGCCAGCCCGCGATGCTGGGCAATGGCTCCTGCGGCCAGGCGGTGGCGGCCAATTGCCGTGTGATCGTCGAGAATATTCAGACCGACCCGCTGTGGCTGCGCCACCGCGACCTGGCGCGGCGCGCCGGGCTGGGCGCCTGCTGGTCCGACCCCATCCGCAGTTCCTCGGGCGAGGTGCTGGGCGCCTTTGCCATCTACAGCCGCCTGCCGCAGCGGCCCAGTCCAGCCAATATCACCCTGATCGAACAGGCCGCCCATCTGGCCGGGATCGCCATCGAGCAGGCCCAGGCGGCGCAGGCGCTGCGCGTGGAAGAGGCGCGCTTCCGCAGCCTGTACGACAATGCACCGGTGGCGCTGTGGGAGCAGGATTGGTCGGAAGTGCGCGCCCGCCTGGTGGAGCTGGAAATGTCGGGCGTGGAAGACATTCCCGCCTATCTGCACCACAATCCCAGCCAGCTCAAGCACCTGGCCAGCCTGGTGCGCATCACCGACGTCAACGCCGCCGCCCTGCAGCAGGTCGGTGCATTGCCCAGCAACAAAGATTTGTCGGCGCTGAGCCTGGCGCAGAATTTCGATCACAGCGCCTTGCCGGCCTTTGCGCGCGCGCTCACGGCCCTGGCCCAGGGCGCCCACCTGTTCGCCTGCGAAAGCAGTTTCCGCCGCCTGGACGGGGTGGGGCGGCAGAACGAACTGACCCTCCTGGTCATGCCCGGCCACGCGCACAGCCTGGACTTCGTCATCGTTTCCACCGTCGACATCACCGAGCGCAAGCGCCTGAACGACGAGCTGCTGCTGCTGGCCACCACCGACTTCCTGACGGGCCTGCCGAACCGGCGCGAATTCATGGCACGCCTCGACGACGAGCAGGCGCGCCTGCAGCGCGATGTGGGCGAGCGCACGGCCGTGGTGATGCTCGACCTGGACCATTTCAAGCGCATCAACGACGAACATGGCCATGCCGCCGGCGACGCCGTGCTGCGCCATCTGGCGACCTTGATGCGCGACAGCCAGCGCAAGATCGATATGCTGGGCCGCGTCGGTGGCGAGGAGTTCGCCGTGCTGCTGCCGGGCGCCGACCTGGCTGCCGCCTCCTCCTATGCCGAGCGGCTGCGCCAGCGCATCGCCAGCACGCCCTTGCTGCTGGGCGAACAGGAATTCACGGTGACGGTCAGCGTCGGCATCGCCGCCATGGATGCGCTCGACGCCAGCGGCGATGCGGCCCTGATCCGCGCTGATAAAGCCTTGTACCGCGCCAAGCGCGGCGGACGCAACCGGGTGGAAGTGGCGGGACGGGACAGCGCGGCGGCGGAAGCGGGAACAGAAGCGGGAGGAGGGGCGGCAAAGGAGGCGGACCGGCCGGAGCATCCCCCGGCCGCTTCCGCATGAAACTGAATCAGATGGTGTGTTCCTTGAGGTCGGCCTGACGGCGTTCGCGGCGGCGCGACACCATATACCACAGGCCGAACAGGATCAGCAGCGGCAGCAGGAAGGGCGAGATGGCCGCCACCAGCACCACGGCCAGCAAGGCCAGGCCCGCCACCATCAGCACGCCGAGACCGGCGAACAGCAGGCCGACGAAGAGCGCCGCGCAGACGATGGCGACGGCTGCGATCACGAGGCCGCCGGCGCCGAAGATCAGGCTGAAGAGGGCGGCCAGCGGCCCCTCGTATTCATCGCCGCCGAAACTCACGGTCCAATCGCCCACATCCAGCGTGTGCATGGCAGCGATAGCGAGAAGCACGATAACAGCGCAGGCGAGCAGTCTTTTCATGGCAAACCCCGTATGGTTGATTGTTCTCATGCCGTTTGGCATGGTTGTACTGTACTGCGCGCAGGACCGGCCGGCGATGGGCTTGCGATGGACGGTGGATTTGGCGGGCCGAATGGGCGATGAAACCGATGAATGGAGGAAATCCCAGCCTTGAACTTGCTTCAAGCTTGCCTATACTGAATACCTATCTCGCGCATGGAGGGTAATATGGCATGGCTAGCATTTGACGAGGATCAATCGTTATCCTCGGGAATCGGCAGAGCAGAGCGCCAGCGTAGCGCACTTGACTGTTCCGGCGGGCCCAAGGGGCCGCCGTCCGCGCCGCCGACGATTCCGCCCATCATTATCACTCCGTACAAGTACCAGACGCCGGAACCGGCTATCGACCCGCGCATCACGCCGCCGGGGCCGCCGGTGCGGCCGCCGGGCCAGCCGGCGATCTATTTCCAATGAACACGGCCCGCTTCGGCGGGCTTTGTTTTGGGCAGGCTGGTATCATGACGGCCTTTTTCCCGCCGCGAGCCCAGCATGAATGATTTTTCCGAACAGCAAGAAGACGATGTCCTGATCCAGGAAGACCGCGTCTGGCAAGGTAATGGCTGGACGGCGCGCGTCATCAAGAACGAGGACGACGATGGTTGGGCGGTCGCCATGATCAAGGATGGCGAGCCGGAACCTGCCCTGGTCGGCCCTTGGACCATGGGACGCGACAAGAAAAATCCCAAGCCGCTCGACATCAACGCCTTCCATACCCTGGTCAAGACGGCCAACGAGGTGATCCGCCGCCACGAGCAGCAGCTGCATGCCCAACTGCATAAATCGCTGCGCGTGGAGACGGAGCAGGGCAGCCTGACCGTCAAGCTCGACATCGTGCCGGACGAGGACGATCCCTACGCTCTGCTGAGCGCCGTCGACGCCTATGGCGAGCAACTGGCCCAGGTGCGCGTGGCGCCCACTTTCAAGCTCAGCACGTCCAGCGCCGCGGCCTGGATCGAAAACGACTTCCGCCGCCCCCACTGAGCCTGGGGTTGCGGCTTTGCCGCATCCGGGCCGGCTTTCGGCGCCCGGCGCGGGAATCCACTGGCCCCGGCGGCGGTGCCCTGATAATATTTCCATTGTGAATTATTTATCGTCCAGGGGAAATATGGAAAGCCGTTTGCGCCGTCTTGAAGCCGTCCAGTCCATGCTGCTCGAAATCGGCCAGCAGTCGGTCAGCTGCACCGATATCGCGCTCTTCCTGCAAGCTGTGCACGCGGCGCTGGGGCGCATCATGTACGCGGCCAACTTCTATGTGGCGCTGAACGACCGCGACGGCGAAGACAACAGCGTGCGCTTCGTCTACTTCGTGGACGTGCTGGACGATGCGCCCGATCCCGGCCAGCTGGTGAAGCTGGCCTCGCCCGAGCAATCGCCGACGGCCTGGGTGATCCTGAACCGCCAGCCCCTGGTGATGACGGCCGAAGAACATATCTCGCGCGAGACTGGTGGCGCCTTCGGCCAGGGCACGGTGGCCGAGCACTGGATGGGGTGTCCGCTGCTCGATCAAAATCACCAGATCCTGGGCGCCATCGTCATCCAAAGCTATGACGCGGCGCATACCTATAGCGAAGAAGACCAGGCTCTGTTCGCCCTGATCGCCAACTATGTGTCGAGCGCCCTGCAAGGCTTGCAAAGCATGGACCGGCTGGAGCGCGCCGTGCGCGAACGCACCCTGCGCCTGGAGCACGAGGTGGCCGAGCGGCGCCGCGCCGAAAACCTGCAGCGCGCCCTGTACGAGATTGCCAGCCTGTCGGCTTCGGCATCCGACGCGGGCGTGCTGTACCGCCGCCTGCATGAAATCATCAGCGAGCTGGTGACGGCGCGCAACTTCCTGATTGCCCTCTACCATCCGGACAGCGCGGAAATCAGCATCCCGTATTTCGTCGATGAAAAAGATGCCGAGGCGCCCGTCAAGCGCTTCCATTACGGCATCGGCATGAGTTCCTACATCCTCCAGCGCAAGCAAGCCCAGCTGCTGGACGGCCCGGCCTATGCCGCCCTGCGCGCCGCCGGCGAGATCGACGAACCGCTCGGCAATGAAGACATCCGCAGCTGGATGGGCGCGCCCATGCTGCTAGGCGACCGCGCCTATGGCGTGATCATCGTGCAAAGCTATGACGCCTCGGTGCTCTACAGCCAGGCCGACCTCGACATCCTCGCCTTCATGGCCAGCCATGTGGCGGTGGCCATTGCGCGCATGCAGGCCGACCGCGCCATCCGCCGCGCCAAGGACACGCTGGAAGAACAGAACGCCGCGCTGAACACGGCCCTGACCCAGTTGCAGGAAGCGCAAAGCGAGCTGGTACGTCAGGAGAAGCTGGCTTCGCTGGGCCGCCTGGTGGCTGGCGTCGCCCACGAAATCAACACCCCGCTCGGCATCTGCGTCACCGCCACCAGCCATCTGGTGCAGGAACTCAAGCTGACCAAGGAAGACCTGGCCGCCGGCCAGCTCGACGAGGATGGTCTGAACGCCTTCTTCGACACCATCGACCAGTCGCTGCGCATCATGACCACCAACACCCAGCGCGCCGCCGCCCTGGTGCGCAGCTTCAAGCAAGTGGCGGTGGACCAGAGTTCCGACAATATCCGCAACTTCCACCTGCGCAAATACCTGGACGAAGTACTGCTCTCGCTGCAACCCAAGCTCAAAGGCAAGCCGGTCAAGGTCGAGGTGGATTGCGCGGCCGATATCCAGCTCGACAGCTTCCCCGGCGCCATTTCCCAGATCGTCACCAATATGGTGATGAATTCCCTGGTGCACGGCTTCGAAGAAGGCCAGAGCGGCAGCATCAAGATCAGCGGCAAGAGCGATGGTGAGCACATCCAGTTCGACTACAGCGACGACGGCATCGGCATGGACAGCTCGCTGCTCGGCCAACTGTTCGACCCCTTTTTCACCACCAAGCGCGGCAGCGGCGGCAGCGGTCTCGGCGCCCACATCCTGTACAACCTGGTGACGGGCCCCCTGGGCGGCACGATCAAGGTCGTCAGCGCCCCCGGCATGGGCCTGCACTACCACCTCCGCTTCCCCCGCGACCAGCGCAAAAAGCCCGCTTGACCAATATCAAACAATGTCCACCCTGGTGTCAGGCACCAAGGTCGGACATTTACTGATCTAGATCAAAGAATGTCCGACTCCAGTGCCTGACACCAGGGTGGACATTGTTTGATGTAGCGCAAACTTAGTCGGGGAAGCGTTCGTTGATGGCGAGGGCGCGGTCGATGTTCTGGATCAGCAGTTCGACATATTTGGGGTCGAGGTGGTGGCCGGCCACTTCGCGCAGGTGGCCGATGACTTGTTCGACCGGCCAGGCGTCCTTGTAGCAGCGCTTGTGCATCAGGGCGTCGAAGACGTCGGCGACGGCGACGATGCGGGCGTACAAATGTATATTCTCGCCCTTCAGGCCTTGCGGGTAGCCGCTGCCGTCGTATTTTTCATGGTGCTGGTGGGCGATCACGGCGGCGGCCTTGAGGATGGGCCGCTGCGAGCCGTCCAGGATCGACAGGCCGACCGCCGGGTGCTGCTTCATGATCTCCCATTCGGCCGCATCGAGCTTGCCGGGCTTGAGCAGCACGGCGTCCGGCGTGGCGATCTTGCCGATATCGTGCATCGGCGCGGCATGCGTGAGCACGGCGGTTTCGTCGTCGGGCAGGCCGCCGGCCTGGCCCAGCATCTGGCAGATTTCGGCCATGCGCCGCACGTGGTTGCCCGCTTCGTTCGAGCGCGATTCGACCACATCGCCCAGGCGCAGGATCAGCTCGGCCTGGGTGTCGGTGATTTCCTGGTTCAGCAGGATATTGTCGAAGGCGATCGCCACGCCCGAGCAGAATACTTCGAGCAGCTTGGCGTCGATTTCGGAAATCTCGTCCACGCCCTTCAGTACCAGCAGCGAGGCCTTGCCGCTGGTGTTCGGGAAGTAGCCGACATAGGTGTCGCCGAGGATGCGCGAGATGCGGTTGCGCTCGGCCACATTGAGCTGGGCCAGCAGCTCGGGCGTGAGTAGCGGTTCTTCGTCGGCGCCGATCTGGGCCAGGATTTCATAGTCCTGCTCGCCCGTGATGGCGGTGGCCGCGCGCAGGCGCAGCAGCATGCTTTTTTCCAGGCGCAAGAGAGCGACCACCTGCTGCAGCAGGCCGCTGGCGAAGTCCTTCAGATTGCGCTGCTGGAAGATGTGGGCCGAGGCGGCGATCACGCGCTCCAGGCCTTCGCGGTAATTGAGCTGCTGGCGCCGCGCTTCCTCCACCTTCATGATGTCGCGGTAGGCGCGCAGGGCGGCAAAGGTCGTGGTGAACAGCTTGGTGCGGTCGAGCTCGGTCTTTTCCTTGTAATCGTTGATATCGTAATTGACGATCACGCGCTCTTCCGGCGCCTGGCCCGGCTGGCCGGTGCGCAGCACGATGCGGGTGAACTGGTTGTCCAGTTCTTCGCGCATCCAGCGCGCCACTTCCAGGCCGCTGTCTTCCTTTTCCATCACCACGTCGAGGAAGACCAGGGCGATATCGCTTTCGCGCGCCAGCACTTCCTTGGCTTCGGCGCCGCTGTAGGCGTGCACGAAGCTCAGGCCGCGTCCATCGAGGCGGAAGCGGCTCAGCGTCAGCTTGGTGATGTCGTGGATGTCCGGCTCGTCATCCACCAGCAGGATTTTCCATGGCGCGAGCTTGGGCGTTGCTGAAGTCAGAAAAGACATAGGTATTCCGCTAGTTGGCTAAAGTCCCGGACGAGCGCGCAGGGTTTGGGCGCGCAGCCCGACGATTGTATTGCTTGCCTCATTTCTTAACAACAGGAAACAAATATTGCTTTTACCCAAATACAACACTTTTTCGCCGTGGGCGGGCGGGAACGATGCTTCGTTGTGGGAATATTTTTACCTTATAGGCAACATATATTCTCAAGCGAAACAATACTTCATTTTTGATAAGATTTTGCTCCCATCCCGCAAAATTGGGCCGCAGGCGGCATGCCGGGCCACAAAATGCGTCTTTGGCGCAACAGTGCTGATATGTCACAGATCTTGGTGGCCAAGTCACAATCTTGTCATCTTCCCTCCCTAGAATGGCGGCAGTTTTTTTACCCCCACCCACCCTAGTGAAAACGGTCATGACCAACAAAATCGATCAAGACGATCTCGGCTACAACGACACCCCGAACGAGCACTTCAGCACCGTGCTGGACCAGCGCATCAGCCGCCGCAATCTGCTGCGCGGCAGCGCCGCCTCGGCTGTCAGCATGGCCATGGCCAGCTTCGGCCTGAGCGCCTGCGGCGGCAGCGACAATAACGACAGCGTGGTGTCGCCCCAGCCGCCCGTCACCCCACCGGTGACCCCGCCGGCCGAGAAGCTGCTGGCCTTCGGCGCCGTCGGCAAGAGCCTGCTCGACAGCGTGGTGGTGCCGGCCGGCTACACCGCCAGCATCCTGTACGCCCTGGGCGACCCGTTGAACGCGGCCACCAGCGCCTTCAAGAACGATGGCAGCGATGCCGACTACGAAAACCGCGCCGGCGACCACCACGACGGCATGGAATTCTTCGGCCTGGGCGCCGACGGCAAACCGTCCGCCTCCGGCGTCGAGCGCGGCCTGCTGGCCATGAACCATGAAGCCACCACCAACCAGGCTTATTCCTCCTTCTTCATCCACGCCAATGGCGGCACCAACACCCTGCCGCGTCCAGCCGTGGAAGTGGACAAGGAAACCGGCCTGCACGGCATCTCCGTGGTCGAAGTGCGCCGCAGCGGCGGCAAATGGGAATATGTGAAGGATTCGGCTTTCAATCGCCGCGTCACCTGCCTGACCGAGTGCGAACTGTCCGGCCCGGCCGCCGGCAATGCGCTGATGGTCACCAAATACTCGACCGACGGCAAGAAAACCCGCGGCACCCTGAACAACTGCGGCACCGGCAAAACCCCATGGGGCAGCTTCGTCAGCGGTGAGGAAAACTGGTCCGGCTACTTCACCCGCGACAAGAACGACGATACCGCGCGCGCCAGCGACAAGAGCGTGGCCTCGCTCAAGCGCTATGGCCGCAGCGCCGGCAGCGCCTCGCGCCACGGCTGGGAAACCGGCGGCAAGGACGATAAGTACGCGCGATGGGATATCAGCAAGACCGGCGCTTCCACCGACGGCAAGGACGATTACCGCAACGAGATGAACGCCATGGGCTACATCGTCGAGGCCGACCCGTACAACAAGACCCGCGCCCTGAAAAAGCGTACCGCCCTGGGCCGCTACGCCCATGAAAGCGCCGCCTTCAGCAAGCCGGTCGTCGGCCAGCCGCTGGGCGTGTACATGGGCGACGATTCGCGCAATGAGTACATCTACAAATTCGTCACCGAGGAAGTGTGGGCCGCCGCCGACGCCAACCCGGCCGATATGCTGAAAACCGGCGACAAATACCTGGACAAGGGCAAGCTCTACGTCGCCAAATTCGGCGCCGACGGCAGCGGCCAATGGATCGAACTGAACATCGCCAACCCCACCATCGCGGGCTACGCCGGCTACAAATTCGCCGACCAGGCCGATGTGCTGGTGAATGCCCGTCTGGCGGGCGACGCCGTGGGCGCGACCAAGATGGACCGTCCGGAATGGTGCACGGTCAATCCGGCCAATGGCGAGATCTACTTCTCGCTGACCAATAACAGCGGCCGCGTCGCTGCCGGCTCCGGCACCCTGGTCGATGGTCCGAACCCGCGCGCTTACACCGATCTGAAGGGCAAGAGCGAGCAGAAGGGCAATCCGAACGGCCACATCCTGCGCATCAAGGAAGGCAGCGCCGGCGCCTCCTCCGCCACCTTCAGCTGGGATGTCTACCTGTTCGGCGCCGAGTCGGGCGCTGACGCGGGCAAGGTCAATCTGTCGAGCCTGACCGCCGACCAGGACTTCTCCAGCCCGGATGGCCTGGCCTTCACGCCTTCGACCGGCCTGCTGTGGATCCAGACCGATGACGGCGCCTACACCGACGTCACCAACTGCATGATGCTGGCCGCGATTCCGGGCAGCGTGGGCGACGGCAAGAAAGTCACCCTGGACTACCCGGCCGCCGGCACCGCCGCCGCCTTCAAGGTCGATACCTTCGTCGGCAAGGCCGCCACGGCCGACACCGTCAAGCGCTTCCTGGTCGGCCCGGTCGACTGCGAACTGACCGGCATCGCCGAAACCCCGGACGGCAAGGCGCTGTTCGTCAATATCCAGCACCCGGGCGAAGGCACGGACCAGGCCAATATCGGCGATCCGTCCAAGTACACCAGCCAATGGCCCGCCAACGCCGGCTATGGCGCCGGCAAGCGTCCGCGCTCGGCCACCATCGTCATCACCAAGAATGACGGCGGCCGCATCGGCAGCTAAGCGCTCGCGCTATTGATGGCAAAGCCCCGCAAACCGCTGGTTTGCGGGGCTTTTGTATCGAATCGTAAGCAAAGTTTTCCGCCCTCCTGGCCGCGCGGGGAAAAGAGTATAGTGAAGTGAGAATACTCTGAACGGAAAGGAAAAATCATGCGACTCCACGCCCGTCACGCCCTGGCCGCGGCCCTTTTGCTGCTGGCCGCCACGGCCGCCTCCGCCGCCGAGGTCACGGTCAATTTCATCAAGCCGGACAGCTACAATGATATGCCGCGCATGGCGCGCGACCGCGAGCTGATCCTGAAAGACTTGCGCGAACACTTCGTCAAGCTGGGTCAAAGCCTGCCTGCCGGCCAAAGCCTGAAAATCGACGTCAACGACATCGATTTAGCGGGCCGCCTGGAACCGGCGCGCCGCATTGAAGACATCCGCATCCTGAACGGCGGCGCCGACTGGCCGCATATGGCCCTGCACTATAGCCTGGAAGCCGACGGCAAGGTACTGCGCAGCGGCGACGGCCAGCTCAGCAACATGAACTACATCCAGCGCCTGAACCGCTACTCCGAGGGCGACTCCCTGCGCTACGAAAAGCAGATGCTCGACGACTGGTTCCAAGCCACTTTCACCGAATCCAAGCTCAGCAAAAAATAGCCTTTGATCTATCTCAACGAATGTCCAACCCTGGTGTCAGGCACCACGGTCGGACATTGTTTGATCTAGCGCAAAGAATGTCTACCTCTGGTGCCTGACACCAGGGTTGGACATTGTTTGATTTGGCGCAAAGGGTTAGTCGATCCAGTTGACGCGGGGGAATTTGGCGCGGAACTCGTCGGGCATGGGGACGACCTGGCTAAGCTTGTAGTTGAAGAAGACGAAGCCGGATTTGGCCATCGCCACCAGCACCTGGTCCTGTGGGCGGGTGATGCGGAAGGTGATGTCGCCGCCGTATTTGTTGAAGTCCATGACGCCGACTTCGAACAGCAGCTGGTCGCGGGCGTGGCCTTCGGCGCGGTAGGTGGTGGCGAGGTCGGTGACGATGATGCCGGTGCCGTCGCCCTCGGTTTCCTGCACGCCGAAGTCAAACAGGAAGCGCGCCCGCGCTTCTGAAATCATGGAGATCATCGAGTCGTTGCCGAGGTGGTTGGCGGCATTGATGTCGGTGACGCGTACCGTAAGCTGGGTGGAAAAACAAAACTGGTCTTCGGGGAATTCTAGTTTCAGTCGTGCCATGGCTGCTTGTTCGAGAGTGCAAAACTTGATTGTAGCCCTATTGCCGCACAAGTTTGTAAACCTTGCCGCCGCCCACCAGCACATACAGTTCGCCCTGGGCATCCTGGCCAAAGGACAAGACATTGCCGACGCTGGCAATGCCCCAGTCGCGCTGCTCGCTCACCGTGCCGCCGCTGTAGAGGAAGCTCTTGAGGAAACCCTTGCAGTAATCGGAGTAGAAATAGCGTCCCGCCAGTTCGGGAATGGCTGCGCCGCGGTAGACGTAGCCGCCCGTGATGGAGCAGCCGTTGGCGCCCGCGCTGCCATGGCTGTATTCGAAGGCCGGCCGGACCAGCCCGGCGCTGGCGCAGCTGGCGGCGTTGTAGCAGGCGCTGCCTTCCATGATGGGCCAGCCATAGTTGTTGCCGCCGGCCGCAATGGACGCGATATCGACTTCCTCGCGCTCACCCTGGCCGACATCGGCGATATACAGCTGGCGGCTGGTGCCGTCGAAGGCGAAGCGCCAGGGATTGCGCAGGCCAAGCGCCCAGATTTCGCCGCGTTTGCCGCTCTGGCCGGCGTAGGGATTATCGGACGGCACCTTGTACGCCGTGGACTGGCTGCTGTCGACGTCGAGCCGCAGCAGCTTGCCCAGCATGCTTTCGGGATCTTGCGCATTGTGGTTGGGATCGCCCGCGCCGCCGCCATCGCCGGTGCCGATATACAGGTAGCCGTCCGGCCCGAAGGCCAAGAGGCCGCCATTATGGTTGCTGTAGGTGGGATGGCGGATGCTCAGTACGCGCGTCTGCGATTGCGGGTCGGCCACAGCGGGATCAGCCGACATGCTGAAGCGGTCGATGGCGATATTGCCGTTGCGGTCGGTGTAGTACACATAAAAGCGGCCATTGCGCGCAAACTCGGGATGGAAGGCCAGGGACAGCAGGCCGCGCTCGCCGTCGGTGCTGGTCTGGGCGCTGATGTCGAGCAGGGGCTTGCTCAGCAGGCTGCCGTTTTCCAGCACGCGGATGCGGCCCGGCCGCTCGACGATGAACTGGCGGCTGTCGCCGGTCGGTGCGGTCAAGTGAATGGGCTGGTTCAGGCCGGACGCCACCTCGCGCCAGCCCAGGCTCAGGGCGGCGGGCAGGGGCGCCGGCGCGGCCGCAGGCGGCATGCTGGCATCGGCGGCAGTGCCGGCGCCGCCGCCGGAACCGCCGCCGCAGGCGACGCCCAGTGCCAGCAGGCCAAGAGAAGCGGAAGACAATAGCTTGCGCATGACTACCTCCGTATCCGCTCCCTTGGTCTGTGCGGCGCGTCCCGGAGCGCGGGGACGGCGCCGCGGCCTGCCTTTAGAGATGCTCGCTGAGAAAGACCAGGGTTTCACCATGCGCCTGGGCCGCTGAGCGCTGGTGGTAGCTGGCCCGGTGCGGGCAGTTGAAGCCGTGTTCGGCCTCCTGGTAGAGATGGATGGCCACATTTTCGTGTTCATCGAAGGCTTGCGCGATGCTGCGCACGGCCTCGGGCGGGATGTGCGCATCCTTGCCGCCGAAATGCAGCAGCAGCGGTATGCGGATGTCGCCGGCGCGCTCCAGGTGCTGCTGGATGCGGCCGCCGTAATAGGCGATGGCGGCATCGGCGTCGCCATTCGCCGCCGCCAGATACGCCAGCCGGCCGCCGAAGCAAAAGCCGAGCACGCCGATCTTGCCGCCGACGCCGGGCAGGCCGCGCAGCACGGCGGCGGTGGCGCCGACATCCTGCTGGGCCTGGGCCAGGTCCGCCTGCTGCAGGTATTGCGCCGCCTGCGCCCAGCTGGCGTCGTCATAGCCCAGCTCCACGCGCGGCCGCTGGCGCCAGAACAGGTCGGGCGCCAGCACCACATAGCCGTCCGCCGCATACTGCTCGGCCACGCTGCGGATATGGGCGTTGACGCCGAAAATCTCCTGCAGCAGCACGATGCCCGGACCGGCGCCGCCGCGCGGCAAGGCCAGGTAGGCGCCGAAGTTGCCGTCGTCCACGGCGATGTCGATCCATTTGCTGCTGCCGTCCATGCTGCCTCCTCAGGCCAGCGCGCGGCGCAGGCCCAGGGCCGCCACGCATTCTTCGATGTCCTGCACGCTGAAGCTGGCGATATTGCGCGCCAGTTCGGCCTGCACCAGCTTGCGCGTGGAACCATGGATGTTCTCGCGCAGCAGGCCGAGGAATTTGGGGGCGGCGATCAGGCACAGATGCTGGTAGCGGTTGGCGCTGCGCGCCAGCTCGAGCCGCTCGCCGACGCTGCGTGCGAACAGGCGCACCTCGTGGGCCACCGGCTCTTCCTGGCCGGGCGCGGTGTGGCTCTGGCCGTCGGGGCCGCCGAAACGGCCATTACCGTCGCTGGCAAGCTGCTTGTTGTCGGCCCGGCCGAGGGGATTGGCCAGGTCTTCGATTTCCTGCAGCGCGCCGTGCGGCTCGCCCAGCTGGAAGATGCGCGCGCGGCTGTTGTTGGCTACCACGATCCAGGTTTTTTCCATCCCTGCCTCCTCATGCTCGCTTGCGCCGCCACCCCCGGCGCGGGGAAACCCAGTATATGCCGCGTGCCGGCGGGGTGGCGCAGCGCAGACGGAGCCGGCCACAATCTTTCCCTGTAATACATGAAATTGCTATGTGGTATATGAAACACGGGAGGGCGAAAAAGTGCCGCGATCGGGGCATGCCGAGCCAGCGCGGCCAGGGAGGACGGTCAATCCATGCTAATCTGGTGTTTTCCCTTGTTTTAGATGAGCGACACCATTCCATCCGCGCCAACTGTCCGAGCCCCAGGCAAATCTGGCTGGCCGCGTCCAGTGACCCTGGTCCTGCTGTCGGGCCTGAGCCTGACGGGCTTGCTGTTTGCCGGCATCAGCCGGTTGGAGCAGGACAAGCTGGAACTGGCCTTCCAGCAGCGCGCCCATGTGCGCCTGTGGGCGCTGAAGGAGGGCGTGGACAATGCCATCGGCAGCCTGCGCGCCGTCAACCAGCTGTTCGCCAGCCATATGGAAGTGAGCCGCGAGGAATTCCGCCGCTTCACCCAGCCCACGCTGGCCTACTACCCTTATGTGCAGAGCGCCAGCTATCTGCGCTTTATCGACGCGGCCGAGCGCCCGGCCTTCGAGGCGCGCCTGCGCGGCTTCCAGGCCGAGGCGCGCCTGACCGAGATGCGCGATGGCGTGGCGGTGACGGCCGGCGAACGCGCGCGCTACCGTGTGATCGAGTATCTGGAACCGCTGCAGGGCAATGAGATGGCGCTCGGCCTGGATACCCTGTATCCGGCGTATGGCGAGGCAGTGCGCCAGCATGCCTACGATACCGGCCTGCCGGCGGCCGGCCAGCTGGTGGCGCTGGTCGAGGGGCCAGAGCCGCGCGTGGGCGTGGTGATCTCGATGCCGGTCTACCGCTACGGCGCCGAGCTGGCCAGCCTGGTGCAGCGGCGCGCCGCCGTGATCGGCGAGACGGCCATCGTGCTGCGCCCGGCCGATATGATCGCCAAGGTGTTTGAAGCGGCCGGCCTGCGTCCCAACCAGGGCATGAGCCTGAACGTGTATGCCGCCGCGGCGAACGGCCAGCGCGAGCAGCCGCTGTATGCGGCGGCCGAAGCGCCGTCCGGCCAGGGCACGCTGCCGCGCTGGCTGTATCCGGGCCGCGCGGCGCCGCTGCGGCAAAGCTTCGACGTGGCGGGCCAGAGCTGGCGCGTGGCGGCGGCGCCGGGAGACGAGGTGCTGCTGAGCGACCATCTGGCTTCGCTCTCGACCCTGGCCCTGGGCCTGCTGCTGACGGGATTGGGGGCGGCCTATATGCGCACCCTGTCGCTGCGCAACCGCGTGATCCAGCGCCATGTGGAGGAGCGCACCGCGCAGCTGAAGGAATTGAACCGCGAACTGCTGCTGCGCGAGCGCGCCATCGAATCGAGCACGAATGCCGTGGTGATCACGGCGGCGCAGCCGGGCAATCCCACCGTCTACGTGAACCGCGCCTTCGAGCGCATCACCGGCTATGGCGCGGCCGAGATCCTGGGCCGCAGCCCGCGCCTGCTGCATGGCGACGATACCGAGCAGCCGGGCGCGGTCGAGGTGCGCAGCGCCATCCGCGAGCAGCGCGACGGCCACGCCATCCTGCGCAACTACCGCAAGGACGGCACGGCCTTCTGGAACGAAATCTATATCTCGCCGGTGCGCGACGAACAGGGTACGGTCACCCACTATGTCTCGATCCAGCACGACATCACGGCGATGAAGGCCTACGAGTCCGAGCTGCACCACCAGTCCATGCACGACGCGTTGACCGGCCTGCCCAACCGCCTGCTGCTGCAGGACCGCCTGCGCCAGACCATCACCCATTCGGCGCGCAAGCGCCATTCGCTGTGGCTGGTCTCGCTCGATCTGGACCGCTTCAAGTTCACCAACAGCCATCTGGGCCACAAGGGCGGCGACCGCCTGCTGCAGGCGGTGGCGCAGCGTCTGCAGCAGGCCGTGCGCCCGGTCGACACGGTGGCGCGCATCGGCGGCGACGAATTCGCGCTGATGCTGCTGCCCGAACACGGTACGCTGACGCCGCGCGCGGAGCAGGTGCAGCGCGTGCTGGAAGCGCTGGCCGCGCCGCTGCTGCTGGACGAGGCCGAAATTTTCCTCAGCGGCAGCGCCGGCATCGCCGTCTATCCGGCCGACAGCGCCGATCCCGGCATCCTGATGGAGCGCGCCGACATCGCCATGTACCGCGCCAAGGAAATGGGCGGCAACAACTACCAGTTCTACACGGCGGCCCTCAACGAGCAGCTTGGCGAGCGCCTGCTGATCGAAGGCGCGCTGCGCCAGGCGCTGGAGCGGCGCGAATTCGTGCTGCACTACCAGCCCCAGGTCGACATCGCCTGCGGCCGCATCGTGGGCATGGAAGCGCTGGTGCGCTGGCAGCATCCGGAGCTGGGCATGGTGGCGCCCAACCGCTTCATTCCCTTGGCCGAGGAAACCGGCTTGATCGTGCCGCTCGGCGCCTGGGTGCTGCGCACCGCTTGCGCCCAGGCCCTGGCCTGGCAGCGTCTGGGCAAGGGCGAGCTGCGCGTGGCGGTGAATGTGTCGGCGCGCCAGATGGCGGAACAGGACTTCGTGCAGTCGGTGGCGGCGGCGCTGGCCGAAACCGGCCTGGCGCCGCACTGCCTGGAGCTGGAGCTGACCGAGAGCCAGGTGATGAACGATATCGAGCATGCCATCAGCGTCATGCACGAATTGAAGAAACTGGGCGTGAAACTGGCGATTGACGATTTCGGCACCGGCTATTCCAGCCTGGCGCATTTGAAGCGCTTCGCCATCGACGTGCTGAAGATCGACCAGACCTTCGTGCGCGACGTCACCGAGAACGCCGACGACGCGGCCATCGTGATGACCATCATCGCCCTGGCTAGCAACCTGAAACTGGAGGTGATCTCGGAAGGCGTGGAAACGCGCCAGCAGCTCGACTTCCTGCGCCAGCACGGCTGCCAGCAGATGCAGGGCTATTACTTCAGCCGCCCGGTGCCGGCCGCCGACTTCCTGGCGGTGCTGGACGCGCACGAGGCGCGCCAGGCGGCCGAACGCGGCGCGCAGGCCGACCGCATGCTGGGCCAGGCCATCTGAAATTTTGGGGGGCGGACGCGCAGCGGGCTTGTTAATATGCTAATGTTAGCGTCCTCGAAATTTCACGCTTACAGGAGCAAGCATGTCCATCGTATCGATCAGCGCCGCGCTGAATCTGCCGGCGGCGCAAGTCTGGCAAACCATCAGCGGTTTCGATTCCCTGGCACAGTGGACCGGGTCCATCGCCAGCAGCCAGCTGGAGCAGGGCGGCCGCCTGCGCCGCCTGACGACAGGTGACGGCATCGTCATCGTCGAACGGCTCGAGTACTACAGCGAAAGCGAGCAGACCTATACCTACTCGATTATCGACTCGCCGCTGCCGGTGACGCGCTACTTCGCCACGCTCGACGTGACGGCGGCCGGGCCGGGGCGCAGCGTCATCGAATGGTCCTGCGACTTCGACTCCGCCGCCGCCGACGAGCAGGCCATGGTCGACATCTTCCGCAACTTCTACCGCGCCGCCCTCGACAACCTCGAGCGCCAGCTCAGCACCTGATCCCACCGCCGAGCCAGTGTCCACCGTGGGGTCAGACCCCTTTCGGACACGAACACAGCCATACCGGCAAGACGGAGCTACTGACGAGCCCGTGTCCAATTGGGGTCTGACCCCTTGGTGGACACGGGCTGGGCGGTGGAGGCATTAGCGCGGGACGCGGCCGAAGGCTTCGCCGGCTTTCCAGCGCGGCAGGGCGGGGGTGTTGGCGACGGCGTAGCCGAGATTCAAGGTGAATTGGGCTTGCTGCAGCATGCCGCTCAAGTCCCAGCCGGGCTGGTATTCGTCCGTGACCTGGTGGTAGTGCTGCTTGAAGCCGACGATCTGGGCGGCCTGTTCGGCATGCTGGTGGGCGAATTCGAAGTGGCCGTCGCCGGAGAACACGGCGGAGCCGACGTTGAAGGCCGGCACGCCAGCCTTGGCGAAGTTGAAGTGGTCGGCGCGGAAGTAGGCGCCGGACAGGTCGGGGATGCTGGGCGCCAGCTTCATGCCCATCTGCTTGGCCACCTGGCCCGCCGTTTCATACAGGCTGCTGCGCTCGGCCCCGGCCACGCCGATGTCCTTGGTGCGGCCGGCGAAGTTCATGCTGTCCAGATTCAGGTCGGCCGCCGTCTTCGCCAGCGGGACGGCGGGACTGCGCACATAGGCGGCGCTGCCCAGCAGGCCTTGTTCCTCGGCCGCCGGCCACAGGAACACCTGCGCGCGCCGCGCCGGATGCTTGACCGCGGCGGCGGCCATGGCCAGCAGGGCAGCCGTGCCGGAGGCGTTGTCGATGGCGCCATTCCAGATATGGTCGCTGCGGTCGCCTGCGCGCACATTCTCGTCCATGCCCAGATGGTCCCAGTGCGCCGAATACACCACGGCTTCCTCCTTCAGCTGCGGGTCGGTGCCGGGCACGATGCCGATCACATTGAACTGCTCGACCTGGCGGATGCTGCTGCGCAGTTCGGCCTTGGCGCGGATGCGCAGGTCGACCGGCTGGAACTCGCGCGACTCGGCCTGGGCGCGCAGCTTGTCCAGGTCCTGGCCGGCGGCGGCGAACAGTTCGCGCGCCGTGTCCTCATGCAGCCAGCCTTCCATCTGGTTGCCGGGGCCGGCCAGGTGGAAGCGCTCGTGGCTGAAGCCATTGGCCGGCACGCTCCAGGGATAGGAGGCCGACGGCGTGGTGTGGATCAGCAGCACGCCGGCCGCGCCGCGCCGCGCCGCTTCCTCGAATTTGTACAGCCAGCGGCCATAGTAGGTGTAAGCCTTGCCGGCGAAACGGTTCGGTTCCTCGGCCGTGGGCTGCGGGTCGTTGACCATCATGACCAGGATCTTGCCTTTGACTTCGCGGCCCTTGTAATCGTCCCAGCGCTCTTCCGGCGCGTTCACGCCGTAGCCGACGAACAGCAGCGGCGCGCTGAAGGCGATATTGCTGCGGCCACTGGCGGTACCGAAGACGATGTCCTTGCCGACGACGGGTGTGATGCTCTTGTCGCCCACTTCGAAGCGCACCGAGCTTTCCGGCAGCAGCTTGCTGCCCTCGATCTTCACCGATTGGCGGTACGTGCCATCGGCCAGCGGCTGCAGGCCGATGGCGGCGGCCTGGGTTTCCAGATAGCTGACGGCCAGGTCGCCGCCGCGCTGGCCGGTGCCGCGCCCTTCCAGCAGGTCGTGGCTGAGGAAGGCCAGGTGGGCGCGCAGCGGCGCGGCCTGCACGGTGGGCGCGGCCGGCGCGGCGGCCTGGCTCAGGATAGGGAAGAGGGCGGCCAGCAGGGCCGGAAGGGGCTTGCGCATTGCTTCTCCAGTGAAGGGAATGGAAAGGTCAGCCGGCATCTTACCCGATCCGCCACGGCAAAAATGGCTTAGCATACAAGTATCATCTTTTGACAAGGAGGACGGCATGCAAGTCATCGTGATTACCGGCGCATCCGACGGCATCGGGGCGGAAATGGCGCGCCAGCTGGCGCGGCGCCATGGCAGCGACCTGGCGCTGGTGCTGGCGGCGCGCAATGGCGCCGCCCTGCAGGAGGTGGCGCGGCAGTGTCAGGCGGACGGCGCCCAGGTGCTGGTGCAGGCCACCGACGTTGGCGTGCAGGAGCAGTGCCGCCGCCTGATCGCGGCGGCGGCCGGGCGTTTCGGCCGCATCGATGCGCTGATCAACAATGCCGGGCGCTCCGGCCACGCCCTGTTCGAGGACGTGCAGGATCTGGGCTGGTACGAGGACTTGATGCGCGTGAACCTGTGGGGCAGCGTGTGGTGCACCCATGCGGCCCTGCCCTGGCTCAAGCAGTCGCGCGGCCAAGTGGTGGCGGTGGCTTCGCTGGCCGGCCTGGTGGGTGTGCCGGGACGCACCGCCTATGGCGCCAGCAAATTCGCCATGGCCGGCTTTTTCGAGAGCCTGCGCGCCGAATTGAAACCGCACGGGGTCAGCGTCACCACCGCTTATCCGGGCGTGGTGGCGACGCGCATCCGGTATCGCGGCTTCAACGCGGCCGGCGGCGAATTGGGCGCCAGCAGCCTGAAAGAGGAGGCGGCCATGCCGGTGGAAGAGTGCGCGGCGCTGATCCTGGCCGGCATGGCGGGGCGCAAGCGCGAGGTGGTGATGACGGTCAAAGGCAAGCTGGGACGCTGGCTGAAACTGATCGCGCCGGGCCTGGTGGAAAACATGGCAATGGCGGCCGTCAAGGCTGAAGCGCGGCCGCACAGCTGATATTTCCGGGACTGGAAGCGCTGGAAAGAGTAAACTAGAGGCTTTCTGTCGCATTAGGCGATTCGAACAATAATTTTTAAGCGAGTGCCGCCATGACTGCAACAGCTCCAAATCCTGCCCCAACCCTGTTTACCGACCTGAATCTGAGTCCAGCCCTGATCAAGGCTTTGAAGGAGGTCGGCTACGAGTCGCCTTCGCCGATCCAGGCTGCCACCATCCCTTATCTGCTCGACAACCGTGACGTGCTGGGCCAGGCCCAGACCGGCACCGGCAAGACGGCGGCCTTCGCCCTGCCGGTCCTGTCGCGCATCGATACCAAACAGGTCAAGCCGCAGGCGCTGGTGCTGGCGCCCACGCGCGAGCTGGCGATCCAGGTGGCGGAAGCTTTCCAGCGCTATGCCGCGCACATCCCGCGCTTCCACGTGCTGCCGATCTACGGCGGCCAAAGCTACGGCCCGCAGCTGTCGGCCCTGCGCCGCGGCGTGCACGTGGTGGTGGGCACGCCTGGCCGCGTGATCGACCATCTGGACAAGGGCTCGCTCGACCTGTCCGAACTGAAAACCCTGGTGCTCGACGAGGCCGACGAAATGCTGCGCATGGGCTTTATCGACGATGTCGAGCGCATCCTGCAGGAGACGCCGGAAACGCGCCAGACCGCGCTGTTCTCGGCCACCATGCCGTCGCAGATCAAGCGCATCGCCACCACCTATCTGCGCAATCCGGCCGAAGTGACCGTGGCCGCCAAGACCGGCACCGCCGAAAACATCCGCCAGCGCTACTGGCTGGTGAGCGGCATGCACAAGCTGGACGCGCTGACCCGCATCCTGGAAGCCGAGCCGTTCGACGGCATGATCATTTTCTCGCGCACCAAACTGGGCACCGAGGAACTGGCCGAACGCCTGCTGGCGCGCGGCTTCTCGGCCGCCGCCATCAACGGCGACATGCAGCAGGCTTCGCGCGAGCGCACCATCGGCCAGCTCAAGGATGGCAAGATCGACATCCTGGTGGCGACCGACGTGGCGGCGCGCGGCCTGGACGTGGAGCGCATCAGCCACGTGATCAACTACGATGTGCCGTATGACGCGGAAAGCTATACCCACCGTATCGGCCGTACCGGCCGCGCCGGCCGCAGCGGCGAAGCGATCCTGTTCATCACGCCGCGCGAGCGCAATCTGCTGAAATCCATTGAGCGCGCCACGCGCCAGCCGATCGGCATGATGGAACTGCCGACACTGCAGGCGGTCAACGATGTGCGCATCGCCCGCTTCAAGGACGAGATCAGCGAGGTGCTGGCGCAGGGCGGCCTGGACGAGTTCCAGTCGCTGATCGAATCCTACGAGAGCGAGCACAATGTGCCGGCGCTGGAAATCGCGGCGGCCCTGGCCAAGATGGCGCGCGGGAACAAGCCTCTGATGCTGGACAAGAAACGCGAAACCGGCTGGCACGACGATGGCCGTCCACAGCGCGAGCAGGGCGACCGTCCCGAGCGCGGTGAACGTCCTGATCGCGGCGAGCGTCCCGACCGTGGCGAACGCTTCGCCAAGAAGGAGCGCACGCCGCGCGCACCCGATCCGGGCATGCTGACCTACCGTATTGAAGTGGGCTACCGCCACGGCGTCAAGCCGGGCAATATCGTGGGCGCCATCGCCAACGAAGGCGGCATCGATTCCAAATACATTGGCCGCATCGAAATCTTCGACGATTTCACCGTGCTCGATATGCCCGAGGATTTGAACACCGAGACCCTGGAGACGCTGGCGGGCATCCGTGTGGCGGGCCAGGCGCTGAGCATCAGCCGCGATGGCGAAGCGCCTGCCGTTGCAGCCAAACCTGCCGCCGCTGCAGCGCCCGCGCCGAAGAAGGCCAAGCCGGCGCCAGCCGCCACGCCGCGCGAGGATGACGAGGAGCCGATGTTCGACGAGGCGCCAGCCAAGAAGAAAAAGGAAAAGCCGGGCAAGCTGAATATCCCGATGCGCGCTTACCGCGTGGAAGTGGGCAGCCAGCACGCGGCGACGGCCTCCAATCTGGTGGGCGCCATCGCCAACGAGGCGGGCCTGGAAGCCAAATTCATCGGCCGCATCGAAATCTTCGACGACCACTCGGTGCTGGAAATGCCGGACGGCATGCCGCCCGATCTGTTCAAGCATCTGGGCAAGGTGTGGGTGGGCGGCCAGCAGCTGCGCATCAGCCTCGCCGACAAGATGCCGCCGCAGTCGGAAAAACACACGCCGCCTAAAAAGCCGGCCGCCGGCAAGCCATCTGCTGGCAAGCCTGGCGCCAAGAGCAAGAAGCAGGGCTGATCTTTCGGCTTCCCGCTTAGGAAAACCGGCCGTTGGCCGGTTTTTTTATTCGCCACAGGTATCTGTTGTACCGGCTTGTGTTTTCGGCTCCCTCGCGGAATCTGTCTGAAATGACTGCCTGCTTTTGCCTGAATTTGTCTGGACTTGTTTGCATTTGCCAAGCTGCATCCGTCTCAAACAAAATCAGACAGATTCAGACAATTTCAGGCAGTGTTTTCAGACAGGTTCCGCTACGCACCCGAAATGACATCCGCCCCACAACGCGCTATGCTGCGGGCTGGCCCGACTACCCGCAAGGATTCTCATGCTGAAGCAAGTCCGTAAGCCCCTGCTTTCTGTTGCCGATGACGGCCGCCCCGGCGCCGGCGCTGTCGTCACAAGGCCCATGAACCTGCAAGACTATCTGGCGCTGGATGGCGCGCCGCCCGCGCGCCGCATCGCCTATGGCAGCGCGCCTTCGCAATTCGTGGAGCTGTTCAAGCCGGAAGGCGCAGGCCCGTTCCCGGTGGTGCTGCTGATCCACGGCGGTTGCTGGACGGTGGACTTTGGCGGCATTGTGCAGATGCGCAGCATGGCCAATGCCCTGGTCGCGCAAGGCATCGCGGTCTGGAATATCGAGTACCGCCGCTACGACGAGGCGGGTGGCGGCTATCCCGGCATGTACCAGGACGTCGCCACGGCCGTCGATCTGCTCAAGCAGGAAGCTTGCGCCGATCTGTCGCGCGTGGTGGCGGTGGGCCATTCGGCCGGCGGCCATCTGGCGCAGTGGGCGGCTTCGCGCCACAAGCTGCCGTCATGGAGTCCTGCCTACGCTGCCGCGCCGCTGCCGATTCCCACGGTGATCAGCCTGGGTGGCCTGGCCGACCTGCGCAACGAGGCGGCGCTGATCAAGCGCACTTGCGAGCGCGATACGGCGCAATTGGCCGGCTTGCCGACGGCCGAGCGTCCCGACGTCTTTGCCGATACCTCGCCTGCTGAAATGCTGCCCGCCGCCATCCGCACGGTGCTGATCCATGGCGAACGCGACGACATCTCGCCGCCGCAGACGGGCGAAAACTATGCGTGCCGCGCCATGGCGGCCGGCGATGTCGCGGAAGTGATCGTGCTGCCCGGCGCCAGCCACTATGATGAAGTGGCGGCCAGTTCGCCCGCCTGGCGCATCGTCGGCGCCGCAATCCGCAGGGCGCTCGGCCTGCAAGGCTGAATCAATATTCGTCGTACTTGCGGGCGTCGCCCTTGACTTGCGCGGCCGGGTATTTGGCCCGGTTCAGCGCCATTTTCTCCAGCGCGGCGGCGCGCAGGTCGACGCCGGTCTTGTCGGCCAGCTGCACCAGGTAGAGCAGCACATCGGCCAGCTCGTGGCGGATGCCTTCGCGCTTGCGTTCATCGAGTTCGTCCAGCGCGCCGGTGGGCAGCCACTGGAAATGTTCAACCAGCTCGGCCACTTCCACCGACAAGGCCATGGCCAGATTCTTCGGCGTGTGGAACTGTTCCCAGTCGCGTTCCGCCGCAAAGGCGCGCGTCAGCTCACGCAACTGGTCGAGGGAATCCTGCCGGCTCATGCTGCCGCCTTCTGCGTAACGGTGATCAGGGCCTGCATGTCCGGCTGATCAGGGGTTTTAAAAGCGTTCTTCATCGGTGTTTTTTCAGGTGGCGGGAACAGGCGACAATGCTATCATCCCTGCGCCGCCCACCACAGATGGGCGCTCACAAGAGAAAGGGAGAATCATGAAATCGCTAGTATCTCAAGCTGTGGCGCTGACTATCAGTTCCGCGTTCGCAGCGGGCGCCATCAGCGCCCATGCCGCCACCCCCGCCGCCGTTCCCGCTGCGGCGCGCGCCGACAACGCCTGGCTCAGCGAAGCCGACGCCATGGCGCGTTCGGCCCGCGTCTCGAACGTGGCCTATGTACTGGACTTCAAACTCACCGGCGGCGAAAGCTTCAGCGCCACCACCACGCTCAATTTCGATCTGAGCGACGCCAGCCAGGCGCTGACCGTGGACCTGGACCAGGCCACCATCAGCGCGCTCACCGTCAACGGCAAGGCCGTGACGCCGAAATACAATAAATGGTTTATCACCTTGGCGGCGGAAGACCTGCGCCAGGGCCGCAACACCGTCACGGTGAGCTACGAGCGCAAGCACAGCACCAATGGCGAGGGTCTGCATCGCATGGTCGATCCGGCCGACGGCCGCGTCTACACCTACTCCCATTTCGAGCCGGCCGCCGCGCACCAGATGTTCGCCCTGTTCGACCAGCCCGATCTGAAGGCGACCTATCAGCTCAACGTCACCGCGCCGGCCGACTGGCAGGTGGTGTCGATGACGCGCGAAAACGCGGTGCAGGACGTGGACGGCGCCAGGCGCTGGACTTTCCCTGTCTCGAAAAAACTCAGCGCTTACAACTTCTCCCTGCACGCCGGTCCTTACAAGGTGTGGGAAGACAAGACCAGTGCCAAATACCCGATGCGCCTGATGGCGCGCCAGTCGCTGGCGTCCCAGGTGCAGCCTGAAATCTGGTTCCGCTATACCGCGCAAGGCCTGAAGTTCTTCGACGAGTACTTCGGCGTTCCTTACCAGTTCGACAAATACGACCAGATCCTGGTGCCCGACTTCCTCTATGGCGCCATGGAAAACGCCGGCGCCGTCACCTTCGGCGAGGCGCGTTTCGTGCACAAGGACGAGATGACGGCCGCTCAGCGCGAATCGCTGGCCACGGTCATCATGCACGAGATGGCCCACCAGTGGTTCGGCGATCTGGTGACGATGAAGTGGTGGAACGGCCTGTGGCTGAACGAGAGCTTCGCTTCCTTCATGGCCACCCTGGCTGCGGCCGAGGCGACCGAATTCAAGAACGGCTGGCAGTCCTTCTACACGCGCGGCAAGGTCGGCGCCTATGAGCACGACCAGCGCGTGACCACCCATCCGATCGAGGTGCCGGTGCCGTCCACCGCCAATGCCTTCGACAATATCGACGCCATCACCTATTCGAAAGGCGCGTCCACGCTCAAGCAGCTGCGCCACCTGCTGGGCCAGGAAGTGTTCCGCAAGGGCGTGCACAACTATCTGGTCAAGTACTCCTGGCAGAACGCGAAACTGGATGACTTCATCGGCAGCCTGGGCGAAGCGGCCGGCCGCGACCTGGGGCCATGGACCCAGCAGTGGCTCTACCAGCCGGGCGTGAACACCATCACCGCCAGCTATACCTGCAAGGGCGGCAAGCTGCAGGAATTCAGCCTGCAGCAAAGCGCGCCGGCCGCCTATCCGGTGCTGCGCGAGCAGCGCGTGCAGGTCGGCCTGTTCGTCAAGCGCGGCGGCCAGCTCCAGCTGGAACGCCAGCAGGGCGTGACGTACAAGGGCGCCAGCACCGTGGTGGAGAACCTGGCCGGCGAAGCCTGCCCGGACCTGGTCTATCCGAACTACGAGGATTGGGGTTTTGCCAAGGTGAAGCTGGATGCGCGTTCCTTCGCCACCGCGCGCCAGTCGCTGCGCAAGGTCGACGATCCGCTGCTGCGCACCATGCTGTGGAACAATCTGTGGGACAGCGTGCGCGATGGCGATCTGCCGCTCAACGATTTCCTGCAAGTGGCGCAGAACAACCTGCCTTACGAGAAGGATTACTCGGTGCTGGGCGACGTGATCGGCAAAGTGGACAAGGCGCAGGATTATCTGAACCTGATGGCACCGGGCTCGCCCTATGCCCAGCGCACCGCGGCCGCGCTGGAAAAGCTGAGCTGGACCCAGGTACTGGCCAACAAGGGCAATAGCAATTTCCAGCGCCGCTGGTTCGATCTGCATCTGGATGCCGTGACCAGCCGGTCCGCGCTGGCGCGTCTGGCGGCCATGCTGGATGGCCGCGAAAAAGCCGGTGGCCTGAACATCAGCCAGGATCTGCGTTGGGACATCCTGCGCCACCTGAGCCGTCATAACCATCCCGGCATTGCCGCCCGCATCGAGGCCGAGCAGGCGCGCGACAATAGCGACAGCGGCCAGGCGGCCGCGCTGGCGGCGCGCGTGATCAGCCCCGATCCGCAAGTCAAGCAGGAATGGCTGGCCAGGATCGGCGATCTGCAAAGCACGCTGCCGTTCTCGCGCATCCGCACCGCCATGGGCGCCATGTATCCGGCCGAGCAGCATGCGCTGAGCGAGCAAAGCGCGGCCGAGCGTCTGCGCCAGTTGCCGCTGCTGGACAAGGCGGCCGGCCCGGTCTTCATGCGCGCCTATGGCGCCAGCATGATTCCGGCCACCTGCACGCCAGCCAGCGTGCAGCGCCTGGCGGCAGCGGTGGAGGACAACAAAGAACTGTCCACAGGCACCCGCCGCGCCCTGCTGCTGGCGCACCAGGAAGATGCGCGCTGCGTGGCGATCCGCCGGGCTTTGACAGTACCATTAAGCTAGGCTTTTTCATCCATCAAATCTATTTCGTCCCCCTATAGCGCTGGTCTATAGTAAAGACGGCGGCAGGACCGGAAGGCATCCTGGCTCTGCCCCGTCTAAAAGGGGATTACCATGAACAAGACCACACTATGCCTGCTCGCCGTTTTGGCCGGCGCAGGGCAGGGGATGGCGTTGGCTGAACCGCCAGCGCAAGACGCCAAACAGCCGGTGGAAACCGTGCGCGTTCCGGGCCAGATCGACCGCATCGATCTGCCGGCAACCAGCTATGGGATGAACGTTACCAACTTCGCCTCCTATCGCGGCAGCTATGATCTGTCCAACGGCCAGGAACTGTCGCTGATTTCCAGCACGGCCACCATGTACGCGATTCTCGACAATGGCCGCAAGGTGCGCCTGGTCGGCGCCGGCACCGATACCTTCGTGGCCGAGGACCGCAGCATCCACATGCGCCTCTGGCGCGGCAGCGACGGCGAAGTGGGCGGCGAACTGCTGCTGGCCCAGCCCGTGGACATGGCCGGACTGGATGCGCCGCTGCTGCGCGTGGCCATGCACCGCTAGCCCTGCCGTTGTGTAAAGCAGGCCACTCCCTTACACTGTGCCGGCCGGACGCGCATGCGTCCTTACCGGAACAGGAGGGAGTGGATGAAGAAACTGCTGCTGGGCAGCGCCGCCTTGCTGATGGCGGGCAGCGTCTGGGCCGCGCCGCTGCAGGACGTGGCCGAACGCTATACCAAACTGGTGCTGGCCATCGGCCAGCATGACGCCAATTATGTCGATGCCTATTACGGTCCGCCGCAATGGCAGGAAGAGGCGGCGCGCAAGAAGCGCCCGCTGAAGGAGCTGCGCGCCGACGCCGGCGCCACGCTCAAGCTGCTGGCCGGGCAGAAGGGCGCCGATGCCGACGAAACCCTGCGCATCGAATTCCTCAACAAGCAGCTGGCCGCGATGCAGGCCTACATCGATATGCTGGACGGGAAGAAGTTCAGCTTCGATGAGGAAAGCGCGCGCCTGTACGACGCCGTCACGCCCCACCATACGCGCGCCTACTACGAAAGCCTGGTCGGCGAAATCGCGCAGCTGCTGCCGGGCAGTGGCCCCGTGACCGAGCGCCTGCAAGCCTTCCGCCAGAACTTCGTGATTCCGGCCGACCGCCTGCGCCCGGTGATGGACGCCGCCATCCGCGCCTGCCGCGAACGCACCGCGCCGCATATCGGCTTGCCCGAGCAGGAAAGCTTCACGCTTGAATTCGTCACCGGCAAGCCCTGGTCGGGTTATAACTGGTACAAGGGCCAGTCGCGCAGCCTGATTCAGATCAATACCGAATTCCCCATCTATATCGACCGCGCCGTGGACCTGGGCTGCCACGAGGGCTATCCCGGCCACCATGTCTACAATGCGCTGCTGGAACAGACCCTGGTCAAGGGCAAGGGCTGGGTCGAGTACAGCGTCTACCCGCTGCAATCGCCGATGTCGCTGATCGCCGAAGGCAGCGCCAACTACGGTATCGAGCTGGCCTTCAGCGAGGACGAGCGCCTGGAGTTCGAGCAGAAGGTGCTGTTCCCGCTGGCCGGCCTCGATCCGGCGCTGGCGCCGCAGTATGCGCGCCTGCGCCGCCTGCTGGCGAAACTGAGCTACGCCGACAACGACGCCGCCATGCAGTACCTCGATGGCAGCTTCACGCGCGCCCAGGCCATCGACTGGCTGGTGAACGTGCAGCTCTACCCGCCGGAAAAATCGGCGCAGCGCGTGCAGTTCTACGACACGGTGCGCAGCTATGTCATCAACTACAATCTGGGCGCCGATCTGGTGAAAGCGTATGTGCAGCGCCACGCTACGGCCAGCGATCCGCAGCAGGCGCGCGCCCAGCGCTGGGCGGCCTTCCGCGCGCTGTTGTCGTCGCCGCGCCTGGCGAGCGGCTTGCGCTGATACGCTTGCATGACGATAGTGTCGCAGTTCGAGCGCGGACTGCGGCGCAATCGTGGCGTGCTTGATCCCGCTTCCCAACATGCGCTAGGATAGTCCGCGAGCTGTTCTCCCCGATACGCGTTACCCCGCTGTGAAAGGTGATGATATGCAGACTTCCTCCGAACGCGGCGGCGCCGCCGCAGCAGGCACGGCGAAGATCGACCGCTGGCAGAAGGACAGGCAGAAACTGTTCAAGGCCATTCCCGCCGAAGGCAAGACGGTGCGCTATCTGGGCAAGAGCTTCCTGGTCTATCCCGACACCTTCTGGCCCTTCACCGACAGCCAGCCGCTGGTGCAGAACCTGCATATCCCGCCCGGCGCCAGTGTGCTCGATGTGGGCACCGGCTCCGGCGTGATCGCCGTCTTCGCCTGCTACGGCGGCGCGGGCCGTGTGCTGGCGCTGGACATCAATCCGGCCGCCGTCAAGAGCGCGCGCCACAACGCGCAGCAGCATGGCTTTGAAAACGTGATGGAAGTACGCCAGTCCAATCTGTTCGAGCAGGCGGGCGAGGAGCAGTTTGACGTCATCACCGCCAATCTGCCTTTCCGCAACAAGGAAGCGCACGATGTGGTGGCACGTTCGCAGTGGGATACCGATTTCCAGACCAACACCCAATTCTTCCGCCAGGTCGGCAAATACCTGAAGCCGGGCGGCCGCATCTATTTCGCGCATTCGAATTTCGGCGCGGTGGACGAGGTGAAAAAGCTGGCGCAGGAAGCCGGTTTCAGCGTGCGCCTGATGGCGACCGCCAGCGCCGACAAGGCGGAAACCAAGCAGTTCTACGCCTTCCTGATCGAACGCGCCCACGCCGGCGTGCCATAAACGGCGGCTGCGATGAAAGCGCTGCTGCAGTCGGTCGCCGCGCTGCGCGCTGTGCCTTCCGCGCCATGGCGCGGCGCGGTGCAACGGGTGGCGGTGATATTGACCAGTTCCCGCTCCGGCTCCAGCCTGTTCAAGAGCGTGCTGGCCGGGCATCCCGCCATCGCTTCGCTGGACGGCGAGGCTGAACCCTTCCTGGCCTTGAGCGGCAACGGCTTTGGCTTCAACTCCGACAGCGACGCCCTGCGCAGCCTGAACGACATCGATGCGCTGGCCGACAATATCTTCGACGGCTTGACCGTGGCCGACGCGCATTGGGCACCCTTGCCGGAGTTGACGGCACGCTGGCGCCGCCGCCTGCTGCTGCAGTTTCCCACCCTGTTCAGCGTGCCGGAGGAGTACCAGCGCATGCTGCGCGCATTGGACGAGGTGCTGGGCCACGCCAGCATGCGCGAACGGGAAGCGTCGCAGCCGCTGGACGAGCAGGAGGTGCAGCGCCAGGTGCTGGCAGCCCTGTTCTGGCGCGAACCCTGGCGCGTCGATTATTACGATGGCCATCTGGGACCTGGCGCCAACAAGTATTTCGACGAGGCGGCCAAGATCGAGGAGCCGCCCTTCGTGCTGCCGCGCCTGCGGCGGCGCCGTTTCGCCGCCGCCGACGCGCAGGACAAGGTCTTGCTGTTCAAGACCCCGTCCGACGCTTACCGTCCCGGCCTGTACGAGCAGCTCTTCCCGCAGGCGGCGGTGCGCTACATCCATCTGACGCGCGGCTACGCCCAATGCGTGAACGGCCTGATGGATGGCTGGCTCTCGCCCACCGGCTTCTTCGCCCACGATCTGCGCCGTGCCGGCGTCTCGCTCGATATTGCCGGCTATTCCGACCAGCTGCCTTTCGGCCGCCACTGGTGGAAATTCGATTTGCCGCCGGATTGGCATGCGCTCAGCGCCTGCAGCCTGGAGCAGGTGTGCCTGGCGCAGTGGCTGGCCAGCCACCGCGCCATCATCGCCAGCGGCGTGCCGGCGCTGCGTCTGGCGTTTGAGGACTTCATGGCCGATCCGGCCGCCATCATGGAACGCGCCACGCGCTGGCTGGAGCTGCCGCCGCTGCCCATGCCGCCCGCGCTGCCGGTGACGATGGCGACCGAAACGCCCGGCGCGGGCCGCTGGCGCAAGCGCCGCCCGCAACTGCGGGAGCTGGCCGCGCAGCCGGAGGTGAGCAGTCTGATGGACGAACTGGGTTACCGCATGGAGCCGGAGGATTGGCAATGAGACGGCGTTTCCTGATTCCGTATCTGATGGGCCAGCGCCGCGACGGCCTGGCGCGCGTGGCGCAACTCGATACGGCGCCGTGGCAGGTGCTGGCGCTGCCCGGACGCACCGAAACGAAGATCGCCGACAAGGGCGCGCAGATGGCCAGCATGGGCGAGGTGTATGCCGGACTGGCGGACCAGGTGTGCCGCGCGGTGCAGGCGGGCGAGCAGCCGGTCAGCATTTCCGGCGACTGCATCTCGACCCTGGGCATGCTGGCCGGCCTGCAGCAGGCCGGCTGCGAGCCGCGGCGCATCCTGTGGCTGGACGCGCACGGCGATTTCCACACCTGGGGCACGACCCAGACCCAATACCTGGGCGGCATGCCGCTGGCCATGCTGGTGGGGCGGCAGGACCGGCGCCAGAACAGCCGTGACGCTATCGAGGCGCTGCGCCGCGCGGTTGGCGTACGGCCCTATCCGGAGCAGAGCGTGCTGCTGTCGGATGCGCGCGACCTCGATCCGGGCGAGGATGCGGCCCTGCGCGCCTCCGAGATTGTGTGCTGCCGCTTCGGCGAGATCGAAGGCCTGCTGCGGCCCGAGGAAAGCCTGTATGTGCATTTCGATACCGATGTGATGGACGCGGCGGAACTGGCGGCGCTCAAGTACCACGTTGGCCATGGTCCCAGCTATGCCGAGACGGCGGAACTGTTCCGCCGCCTGGCGCGCTATCCGATTGCCGCAGTCTCGGTCTCGGCCTGGCATGGCGACCGCGATGTGGGCGACAAGACGGCGCTGGCCTGCCTGGAGCTGCTGCACCTGCTGCTGCCCGGCTCATAAGGGCCAGTGGCGGGCGGCGATGACGCCGTATTCGCGCAGCAGGTCGAGTACCCGGCCGGCTGCCTCGTCGATGCTGATGCTGCAGGTGTCGAGCACCAGCTCCGCCTGGGCGGGCGCCTCATAAGGCGAAGAAACGCCGGTGAAGTCGGCGATTTCGCCGGCGCGGGCGCGCCGGTACAGGCCCTTGACGTCGCGCTCTTCGCAGGCGGCGACCGGGCAGCGGCAATAGACTTCGAGAAAATCACCGGCCGGCAGCAGGGCGCGCGCCCGTTCCCGGTCGGCGCGAAAGGGAGAAATGAAGGCCGCCAGCACAATCATGCCCGCCTCGCTGAACAGGCGCGCCGCTTCGGCCGCGCGCCGGATGTTTTCCGCGCGCTCGGCGGGCGCGAAGCCCAGGTCGGAGCAAAGGCCATGGCGCACATTGTCGCCATCCAGCACGAAGCTGCGGCAAGCCTGCTGGAACAGGCGCGTTTCGACGGCGCGCGCGACGCTGGACTTGCCCGAGCCGGACAGGCCGGTGAACCAGACCACGGCGCTGCGGTGGTTGTTCAATTGCTCGCGCTGGGCGCGCGTGATGCTGCTGTACTGCCAAACGATGTCGCTGCTGGTCATGGCTCAGACCTTTCTTTTGCGGGGAAAGAAGGGGCTTGCTTCGATGGCTGCATCTGCAATATACACGGATTGGTTTGCCTTGTCGGGGAGGGCGGCATGCGGACGGTGCTGATCGTGGGCGCCGGCTTTTCCGGCGTGGCGTGCGCGGTACAACTGCTGCGGCAGGCCGCCGCGCCGCCGCGCGCTGCGCTGCGCATCCTGCTGCTGAACCGCAGTCCCGGCATGGCGCGCGGCCTGGCCTACGGCACCAGCAGCGCTGGTCACCTGCTGAATATTCCCGCCAGCGCCATGAGCGCGCTGGACGACGATCCTGGCCATTTCCTGCGCTATGCCCAGGCGCGTGACAGCCGCATCGGCGCCGCCACTTTCGTGCCGCGCAAGCTGTATGGCGATTACCTGGAGTGGCTGCTGCGCCTGAGCGAAGCGGCGGCGCCGCCGATGGCGCGCCTGGAGCGCATCGCCGCCCAGGTCGAGGCGCTGCGCGTGGAGAATGACGGCGCCACGGTGCAGCTGGCCGGCGGCACCACGCTGCACGCTGACCGCGTGGTGCTGGCCTTCGGCCACTTCCCCGCGGCCGATCCGCGCGTGGCCGATATGGGGTTTTACGCCAGCGCGCGCTATCAGCGCGATCCCTGGGACAGTGCGCAACTGGACAGCCTGCGGCCGGAAGAGCCGGCGCTGCTGCTGGGCAGCGGCCTGACCGCGGTGGACGTCGCCCTCAGCCTGCTGCAGCGCCATCCGGCGCGCCGTATCGAGATGGTGTCGCGCCACGGCCTGCTGCCGCAGGCCCACCGCAGCCTGGCGCTGCCGCCGGTGGCCGGCGCCAGCGCCGCCACCGGCACGCTCCTGCCGGCCATCTGGGGCCAGGCCGCGACCGTGCGTGCCCAGTTGCATGGCTTGCGCCAGCATGCGCGCGCGCTGCAGGCGGCCGGCCATGACTGGCGCGCCGCGCTGGCCGCGCTGCGGCCGCATACGCAAACCATCTGGCAGTCCTGGGACAGTACGCAAAGACGACGCTTCCTGCGCCATGTGCAGCCTTACTGGGACAGTCACCGCCACCGCATGGCGCCCGAGGTGCAGCAGCGCCTGCAGGCGGCCTTGGGCAGCGGCGCCCTGCGCGTGCACGCGGCGCGCCTGCTTGACTATCGTGAGGATGCCGAGAGCGTGCATGTGCACCTGCAGCCGCGCGCCGGCCACACCGGCGCGCCGGCGCCGGCGTTGCGCGTGGCGCGCGTGATCAATTGCACCGGTCCGGCCGGCCCGGCCGCCTGCGGCAATGCGCTGGTGCGCCAGCTGCTGGAGGCCGGGCTGCTGCGCGCCGACGCGCTGGGCCTGGGTATCGAAGTGGGGCCGGGCTGCGCGGTGCGCGATGCGGCTGGCCGCTGCAGCCGGGTGCTGTACTACATCGGTCCCTGGCTGAAGGCGGACTACTGGGAAGCGATTGCCGTGCCCGAGCTGCGCCGCTTTGCCCGGCAGATCGCGGAGGATTGCTTGAAGGAACTATAATACGCGGCTTGTCCTTACGTAGCGAATATACAAGCATGCGTTTTTTCTTCCATCCCCTCCTGGCGCTTGAAGCGTGGGCCATGCGCCGCACGGCCTGGCTGAACCATCCGGCGGCGCCGCTGCGTCTGGCCCTCTTCGTCCCCCTGCTATGCGGCCTGCTGTCGCTGGCCATGGGCCAGGACGATGGCTGGGATATGCGCAACTACCACCTGTATAACGTGTATGCCCTGTTCAATGACCGCATCGGCCTCGATCTGGCGCCGGGCCGCTTCCAGAGCTATTTCAACCCCACCCTCGACATTCCCTACTACCTGTTGACGCGCTATTGCCCGGCGCCGGTGGCCGGTTTTGTCTTTGGTGCGCTGCACGGCCTGATCTACGTGCTGCTGTTCGCCATTGCACGCGAGTTGCTGGGGCGCGCGCGCCAACGCGCCGCCATCCTGCTGGCCCTGGGCGGGACGCTGGCGGGCGGCTTCCTGTCCGAGCTGGGCAATTCGATGGGCGACGACACCACGGCCCTGCTGGTGTTATGGGCGCTGTACGTCCTGCTGCACCATTGGCAGCGCTGGCGCAATGGTGAGCGTGGCGGTGCCTGGCGCCTGCTGGCCGCCGGCGTGCTGGCCGGTGCCGCCGCCGGCCTGAAATTGACCAATGCCGTGTATGCCCTGGCCCTGTGCCTGCCCTTGCTGGCGGTGCCGGTGGCCTTCCTGCAGCGCATCCGCCTCGCCTTCCTGTTCGGCGTGGGCGTGCTGGGCGGCTTGGCGGCGACCGCCGGCTGGTGGATGCTGAAGATGTGGCAGATGTTCGGCAATCCCCTGTTCCCGCAATTTAACAATATCTTCCACAGCCCCTGGGCGCTGGAACATGGGGTGATCGACACTTATTTCCGTCCCAAGAATCTGAGCGAGACCCTGCTCTGGCCTTTCATCTTCACGCGCGATGTGAGCCGCGTGGCCGAGGTGCCGGTCAAGCTGGTGATCTGGCCGCTGGCCTATATGCTGGCGCTGGCGCTGGTGTGCTCCTGGCTGGTGCAAGTCCTGCGCCGCCGTCCCGCCGCCGCGGCGCTGGATGAACGCAAGGGCTTCGTCTTCCTGTTCTTCTGCTTCGCTTACCTGATCTGGATGGAGCTGTTCAGCATTTACCGCTATATCGTGCCGATCGAAGTCCTGGCGCCGCTGGTGATCTGGATCCTGGTGGAGCGCCTGCTGCTGCCAGGGTTGGCGCGCCGCGTGCTGGCGGCCGTGCTGAGCGTGATTGTGCTGTCGGCGCTGCCGTTTACCACCTGGGGCCATGCCCAATGGGCCGAACGCGCCTTCACGGTGCAGCCGCCGGTGCTGGAAAAACCGGCCGCCGCCATCGTCTTCATCGCTTCGCCGGAACCGCCGCTGGCCTGGCTGGCCGAGTACTTTCCGCGGGAGACCATTGTGGTGGGGCTGGGCACCGGCTTCCCCGAAGGTCAGGCTTACCGCCAGCGCTGGCAAAGCTATCTGGACCAGCGTCCCGGACCGCACTATGCGTTGCTGGCCGGGGCCAAGAACGACAAGGATTCGAGCTTGAAGAAGAAGCGGCTGATCGCCGATGCGCTGGGCCTGACCGATAGCGCGGCCGGCTGCGCGCGGCTGGACGGCTGGCTGAAGCGTGTGCGTTTCCAGGTCGACGTCAAGTATCTGGCGCAGCCGTCGCCCCGGCATTGCACCCTGGAGCTGCAGCCGCGATACCAGATGGATATTGCCGCCATCGACCGCGGCACGATTGCCTCCTCGCAGCAGCACTTGCTGCGCTATGGCTTGCAGCTGGATGGCAGCAGTTGCCAGTTGTATTCGGCCCAGGTTGGCGTCGATCCGCACCCCTACCAGCTGTGCCGTGTGACGCCGCTGCCCGCGGTCCGGCCTTAGTTGCCGACGCCAGCTTCCTTGAGCAGCTGGCGGTATTCATGCGACTGGCGCACCGCGCCCATCTCGCGCCAGACCGCTTCGGCGCGGGCCGGGTCGCGCTCATAGGCCTGGTGGCTGAAGATCAGGTGGAAGACCAGGGTGGCGTAGGGCGGCATGGCTTGCTGCACGCGCTCGCGGAAGCGCGGATCCTGCAGCGCCAGGCGGCTGGCCTCGCTGCCCTGCAGCACCGCCACATCGAACATGCCGGACACCAGCAGGCGCAGCGCATCGTCGGCCGACTTCACCAGCTCGCGCGGCTTGTAGCCGCGTTCGCGCAGTACCGTGGCGATCATATAGCCGGTCTGCACGGCGATTTCGCCATTCGGGCTGTACAGCGTCTGCCCATCCCAGCGGCCCTGGCCGCCGATGCGCAGGTAGACGTAGGCATGGTCTTCGTTAAGCGCGCGGGTGGGGTCGGAGCGGCCGTCCGGCAGCAGCGGGAATTGGCCGAGGCGGCGCCGCGCCGGCGAATCGGCGGCGGCGATCACGCCGTCCACACGGCCGGAGCGGATCTCTTCCAGGCAGCGCCGCCAGGGTTTCGGCACATACAGGAATTGCTCGCCCAGCTGTTTTTCGACGCGCCGCAGCAGCTCGAAATTCAAGCCCTTGCCCTTGGGCGTGGTCCAGGGCCGCTGCGCCACGTCCTCGAAGCAAAAGGTCAGCGGCGGTGGCGCGGCGCGAGCCGGCAGGCCGGCCAGCAGGGCCAGGCTGGTGAGGACTAGAAGGTAGCGTCGTCTGGCGCGCATTGCCGCTCCGCTCGGTTTGCCATCGGGGCCAGTCTCATGTATTCACGGCCCCTGATCTGCATCCTAGCACGCCGGCCGCACCGGCTGGCAAGACTTCTTTACGCATGGTTTTCCTTAATGGATGCTTAATTAAGAGGAAATATAAGTTGTTAGTAGGGAACATCGATGTTCCCTCTTGCACAATGCCAGGCCGCCCCCTACCATCGGTCTCGCCCTTATTTTCCTGTAATAATCCGGCACGATCGGGCCAGCTTCCAGCGCGCCTATATTCCCGATCGTTCAATCAAAAATAAAAACAATCGCATTTAAAGTGCGAACCCGAAGAGAATCGTATTAATGCCTCATAGAAATGCATTCCATAAAGATGAGGGGAAATGCCGCGCCACGCGGGCGGTGCTGGACCGGCTGGGCGATAAATGGAGCTTCACAATAGTCAGCTGCCTATGCCAAGGCCCGCTGCGCTTCAATGAGATCCGGCGCGGCATCGGCGTGATTTCGCAGCGCATGCTGACCCTGACCTTGCGCGGCCTGGAACGCAACGGCCTGGTGGTGCGCACGGTGTATCCCACCGTGCCGCCCGGCGTCGAGTACGCGCTTACCGACCTGGGCCATAGCCTGCTCAAGCCCATGGTGGGCCTGGTCGAGTGGGCCTATGAACATCAGGACCAGGTGCACACGGCGCGCAGCCGCTTCGACGAAAAAAGCCAGCGCTCCAGCGCGCCGGCGGTGGGGATGACCCATGGCCGGCGAAATTAGTAATTAGTAATTAGTAATATTAATTATTAATAGGTAACATTCTTGTGCCTTCTTGTTGAATGGCAGCAAGCTTAATACCATCGTTTTTTCTTTATTGGCCCAAAAGGAGAGGCGATGAATCATCTCAGTGTCCGGCAGCGCATGCTGGCCGGCTTCGGCATCTTGATGTTATTGCTGACCAGTATTTCCGCGCTGAGCCTGTACAGCTTATATACGCTGAACGACAATCTGAAAAGCATCGTCAATATTAATAATGTCGAAGCCCGGCTGGCGGCCACGCTGGCGGCGACGGTGCAAGACCGCGCCATCGCCATCCGCAATCTGGCCCTCTTGAGCGACGAGGCGCAGCGGCGCGCCGAGGTTGAACGCGTGCGCAAGCAGGAAGCGCTGTATGCCGAGACCTATGCCCAGCTCGGCAAAATGTTCCATGAAGACGCGACTACCCTGCCCGAGGAGTTGCGCCTCTACAACGCACTGAAGAGTGTGGAGGCGGACAGCCAGCCCGCTTTCCAGCAAGCCATTGCGCTGGGCCTGGCGGGCGACCGCGACGGCGCCACCGCCCTGCTGGTGGGCGAGATGCGGCGCGGCCAGCGCGCCTGGCTGGCCGCCACCGGCGCGTTGCAAGCCATGGAGGACCAGCTCAGCGCCGACACCGGCGTGGCCGCCACCGAGCATGCCGAAGCGTCCAGCGCCCTGATCATGCTGCTGGGCGGGATCGCCATCGGCTGCGGCCTGCTGACGGCCTGGCTGGTCACGCGCAGCCTGCTGCGCCAGCTGGGCGGCGAGCCGGCCCTGGCGCAGGAGGTGGCGCGCCAGATCGCCGACGGCAATCTGGGCGTGGCCGTACCCCTGTCGGGCCAGCGCGACAGCCTGATGGCTTCGCTCGAATCGATGCGCCGTCAATTAAATACCATGGTGTCCGGCATCATCGAGTCGGCCAATACGATTGCCGTGGCGGCCGATGAAATCGCCCAGGGCAATGCCGACCTGTCGCAACGCACCGAGGAACAGGCGTCTTCGCTGGAGGAAACCGCGTCCAGCATGGAGGAACTGACCACCACCGTGCGCCAGAACGCCGAGAATGCGCGCAGCGGCAATGCGCTGGTGCAGAACGCGGCCGAGGTCGCCGCCAGCGGCGGCCAGGTGGTGCAGCGCGTGGTGGCGACCATGCAGGATATCGCCGCCAGCTCGGCCCAGGTGACGGAGATCATCGCCGTGATCGAAGGCATCGCCTTCCAGACCAATATCCTGGCCTTGAACGCCGCCGTGGAAGCGGCGCGCGCCGGCGAGCAGGGACGCGGCTTTGCCGTGGTGGCCGGCGAGGTGCGCACGCTGGCCCAGCGCAGCGCCACCGCGGCGCGCGAGATCAAGGAATTGATCGGCGCCTCGGCCAGCCATGTGGCAGGCGGCTCGCAGCTGGTCGATGCGGCCGGCCGCACCATGGCCGAGGTGGTGCAGGCGGTGGGCAAGGTGCAGCACATCATCGGCGATGTCAGCGCCGCCTCGCACGAGCAGAGTGCGGGTATCGAACAGATCAATATGGCCGTCATGCAGATGGATGCGGTCACGCAGCAGAACGCGGCGCTGGTGGAGCAGGCGACGGCGGCGGCGCAAGCCTTGTCGGCGCAGGCGCACAGCCTGCGCGCCGCGGTGGCCCGCTTTACCGTGGTGGAGGAGCGCGCCGGCGTGCCGGCGCGTCTGGTGCTGCCGCCGCGTCAGAAGCCGGCGGCAAGGCGCGGCTTGCCGGCCGCGCAGGGTGTGGCGTAAAGACGCGCGCTGAGGGCGCGGCTCAGCTCTCGCTGCGCTTGCGGCCGAAGAATTTGGCGATGCCCGCCACCAGCGCCGCCGCGCCGACGAAGATCAGCTTCTTGAAGGCGACCAGCAGCGCGAGCAGCTTGCCGAACAGGCCCAGCTTGCCGGCCACGCCGCCCGCCACCAGCGCGGCCAGACCGTATTCGGCCACCTTGTCGGTGCTGGCGTTGAAGTCGGCGTAGCGGTTGCCGGACGTGAAATCGGTGAAGGCCGTGACTTTCTGCATCTCTGCCTTGACCGCCTTGATCTGCTCCATGCCGGCCACCGCATTCAGCACCAGCACGCCTTCGCGGCCCAGCACGCGGATGTTGTAATTCAGGCTGTTCTGGCTGTCGGTATCGTTGCTCAGCTCCTTGGCCCAGTACAGCTTGTGGCTGGCCTTGTCGTAACTGGGCTGCTCGGCCCAGCCGCGCAGGTGCATGGCGTGATAGCCCTGCTTCTTGCGCTCGGCGTTTGCTTCCTCGATTCCTTCCTGCATTTCCTTGAGCAGCTTGGCGTAGTCGATGCTGTCGGCATCGTCGTCCTTCACATGGCCATCCTTGTCGTAGGTGATGATCACGCCCCAGCCTTCGGCGCTGAGCGGATTCACGTCGGCCGGCAGGACCATGCCCAGCGATTTCAGGCCGGGCGGATTGCCCCAGCCTTGCGTCAGCAGACGGGCGGCGTCGTCCGGCGGCAGATAGCGGAAGCTGGGCGGCAGATCGAGCGTGGCGATGTCGCCGGGCAGGGTGATCTTGCCTTGCTGATAGTGGAAGGAGGCCAGCAGCTGCTCGGCGCTCTGCTGGGCCGTCGCCGGTGCGGCGGGTGCGTCGGCCGCCAGGGCGGGCAGGGTGGCGGCCAGGGCCAGACAGAGCAGGGAAGTCTTCAGGGTTTTCAGCATGGCAGGGAAGGGTGGGAGTGAATTAAGGGGATTATTATAAATGCAAATAGTTTCCTATGAGAATTAATATATGCAAGTCAGGCAGCCTCTGGCGAACTATAGTGAAACAGGGCGGCGCTTCGCCGTCCGCCAAAAAGGGGGATGCCATGACACGAAAATACATTGATTGCCGCGACTTTCCCAGCGATGCCCATTGCACCGTCGCCATTTCGGCCGACGATGAAGATGAGCTGCTGGCCGTCGCCGTGCAGCACGCCGTGAGCGTGCACCAGCATACGGACAGTCCGGAGCTGCGCCAGCAAATCCGTACCATGATCAAGGACGGCATGCCGGCCGAGCATGCGCTGCCAGGCGCCGCGCAGAGCGGCAAGGACAGCGGCCGTCCGCTGCCGCATTAGCGCGACGGCACGCGGCGCCTGCCATGCCAGCCGGACGGCTGGCATTTTTTTGGGCAGCGTCCGAGGAAGCCTTCTAGTGGCTTGCAGCGGCGGCGTGGTATAAATTCCCCCTCGCATTTTTGCCCGCCCCGAATGACAAGTATGGATTTTCCTGCCGCCGGATCGCCGATCCGCATTTTGATCGTGGACGACCATCCCCTGCTGCGCGCGGGGCTGGCGGAAACGATCGCCAGCCAGCCCGATATGTGCGTGGCGGGCGAGGCGGAAAACGGCGTGCAGGCGCTGGCCATGTATCCGCTGTGCCGTCCCGACGTGACGGTGATGGACATCGCCATGCCGGAAATGTGCGGGGTCACGGCCCTGCTGGCGATCCGCCGCGATTTCCCGGCGGCGCGCATCCTGATGCTGACCACCTTCAAAGGCGACGCCCAGATTCAGCGCGCCGTGCAGGGCGGCGCGGCGGGCTTTCTGCTGAAGAGCAGCCTGCGCCGGGATCTGCTGGACACCATCCGCGCCGTGCATGCCGGCCAGCGCCGCATCCCTTCCGAGATCGCGATGGAGCTGGCCGAGCATATGGGCCGCAGCCTGCTGAGCGAGCGCGAAGCCGAAGTGCTGTGCAGCGCGGCGGCCGGCAATTCCAACAAGCGCATCGCGCTGCATCTTTCCATCTCCGAAGAAACGGTGAAGGCGCATATGCGCACCATCCTCGCCAAGCTGGGCGCGAACGACCGTACGCATGCCGTCACCATCGCCTTCAAGCGCGGCATGATTACGCTTTAGTTCCCGCGCCGCGCCGCGTAGTTGCGGCCAGCGCCACCAGCAGGGCGCAGGGCAGCAGCAGCGCCGCCGTGCCGTAGCGGCTGACCGCCAGCGCGCCGCCGAAGGCGCCTGCCGCAAAACTGAGCACGGGCCACAGCAGCTTCATTTTGTCTGCCGCACGCGCCGCGCCCGGGCCGCGCGCCGCATCGATGGCATCGATCACCAGCTGGGTCACATTGCCGGTCATGACCGTGGTCGCGGCCAGCTGCGGCAGCAGCAGCTTGCCGTAAGCGTTCTGCACGCCCATGGCTGCCGTGCACAGCAAGCCGCTCAGCATGACCAGGGGCGCGTCGCTGCTGCGGATCGGCGCGGCCAGCCAGCCGCAGATGGCCGCTGCCAGCAGCAGCCCCAGTTGCAACAGCAGGGCGCGCCGCAGCGCATTGCCGCTCTGGCGCTGCCAGCGCAGCACCAGCAGATGGCATAGGGCCACGGCGGCGATAAAGGCCGGGAAGGCCAGCAGCTTGAGCTGCACATCGTGATGCGGCTCGACCAGTGCCCGTCCCAGCAGCACGAAGTTGCCGGTGACGTGGGCGGTGAACAGGCCAAACAGCGCGATGAAGCCGGCCGTGTCCACATAGCCCGCCAGGAAGCTCAGCGTGCTGGCGCACCAGCGGGCGCTCGCTGCCTGGACGCCGCCTGGGGAGGGAGTGCCGGCCATCTTAGCGCCCTCCCTGCGGCGCGCGCAGATCATGCCAGGCCACCAGCAGGAAAGCGCCGGCCAGGCCCAGGTGCTCATAGAAGCTGTTGGCCGCCATGAAGCGTTCCATGCCCTGCATTTGCCAGTAGCGGTTGGCGACGAAGGTGGCGGCCACGGTGAACAGGGCCAGCCCCAATGCGCCCAGCCAGCGCAGGCGGCCGCTGAGCACCAGCAGCGCCGCCCCCAGCTCGCCGAGGATGACGGCCGCCGCCAGCGGGGCGGCAGGCGACAGGCCGAAATGGCGCATCTCGGCGACGGCGCCGCCGAAATCCATCAGCTTGTTCAAGCCGCCCTGCAGATAGGCGGCACACAGCAGCAACAATCCCAGCCAGTGCAGGGCCGGCGCGGCGGCCCACTCGCGCCAGCGCGGCGGCGTGCGGGTGGGATGGGTCCGGGCGCTCGGTGAAGGTTTCATCACGCCGGCCATCAGACAGCCCAGCAGGCGCAGCCCAGGGCGCCCCAGAAGCTTTTCAGGTCGGCGACGGGCAGGCTGCGCGTCCATGCCGTGGCGTGCTGGTGGCCGTGCACATTGCACTGGCGTGAACAGCCGCAAGCCGCCGCCTGCGCGGCCTGCTTGTGCGCATGGCCCGCCGTACCGCGTCCCGCGAAGGACAGGCTGCCATTGCTGCCCCAGGCGCCATAGCCGCCGTAGTTGCGCACTGGCGACCAGTCGGGCATGGCGGGCGGCAGCGGCGTGTCGTGGCTGGCGAAGGGGCCGGCGGCATACACCACCTTGCCGCCCACCATGGTCAGCAGCGAGGACGTGTCGGCGATATCGCTTTCGGCGCAGGCGAAGAAGTCGCGGTCGGGCACGAGCAGGTCGGCCAGCTGGCCCACGGCGATGCGGCCTTTCTTGCCTTCCTCGTTGGAGAACCAGGTCACATTCTCGGTCCACATGCGCAGCGCCGTTTCGCGGTCCAGGCAATTGCGCTGCGGGTAGAGACGCAGGCCGCCCACGGTCTTGCCGCTGACCAGCCAGGCCAGCGACACCCAGGGATTGTAGGAAGCGACGCGGGTGGCGTCCGTTCCCGCCGACACCTTGACGCCCGCTTCCAGAATCTTCTTCACCGGCGGCGTCGCTTCGGCCACCGCCGCGCCGTAACGCTCAACGAAGTATTCGCCCTGGTAGGCCATGCGGTGCTGCACGGCGATGCCGCCGCCCAGGGCCGCGATGCGGTCGATCGACTCCGGCGAAATGGTTTCCGCATGGTCGAAGAACCAGTTCAGCCCCTGCAGCGGAATCTCCTGGTTGACGCGCTCGAACACGTCGAGGGCGCGGCTGATGGTTTCGTCGTAGGTGGCGTGCATGCGCCATGGCCAGCGGTTCTGCGCAAGGATGCGCACCACGCCTTCCAGGTCGTCTTCCATCGATTCCGGCATATCGGGACGCGGTTCGCGGAAGTCCTCGAAGTCGGCGGCGGAGAAGGTCAGCATCTCGCCCGCGCCGTTGTGGCGGAAGTAGTCGTCGCCCTGCAGGTACTTGACGCTGGAAGTCCAGTTCAGGAAGTCTTCCTTCTCCTGCTTGGGCTTTTGCGTGAATAGGTTGTAGGCCAGGCGCACGGTCAGCTGTCCCGCATCGGACAACTGCTGGATCACCTGGTAATCCTCGGGATAATTCTGGAAGCCGCCGCCCGCATCGATGGCGCCGGTCACGCCCAGGCGGTTCAACTCGCGCATGAAATGGCGCGTGGAATTGAGCTGGTATTCAGGCGGCAGCTTCGGCCCTTTCGCCAGCGTGGCGTAGAGGATGGCTGCATTCGGCTTGGCCAGCAGCAGGCCGCTCGGATTGCCCGCGCTGTCGCGCAGAATGCGGCCGCCCGGCGGCTCCGGCGTGTTTTTGTCGTAGCCCACGGCGCGCAGCGCGGCGCCATTCAGCAGGGCGCGGTCGTACAGGTGCAGGATGAAGACCGGCGTATCGGGCGCCACGGCATTCAGTTCCTCGATGGTCGGCAGGCGTTTTTCCACGAACTGGTGCTCGGTGAAGCCGCCCACCACGCGCACCCATTGCGGCGCCGGCGTGATGGCGACCTGCTGGCGCAGCATGGCCATGGCGTCGGCCAGGCTGCGCACGCCGTCCCAGCGCAGCTCCATATTGAAATTCAGGCCGCCGCGGATGATGTGCAGGTGGTTGTCGATCAGGCCGGGCAGCACGCGCCGGCCCTGCAGGTCGATCCTGGCGGTGGCGGGACCGGCCAGCGCCAGGATCTCCTGCGCGCTGCCCACATGGGTAAAGCGGCCGTCGCGGATGGCCACCGCGTCGGCCTGGGGATTGCTGCGGTCCAGGGTAGTGAATTGACCCCGGTAGAGGATAAGGTCTGGATGGCTGGGCGTGTTCATGTACTGCTCCGAAAAGGTGAATCTGCTGGCACCGGGCGATGGCCGGTGCGGTTTGCGCTTGCTCAGACGCTGCGCTTGGCGTCGTCCTTCTTGTCCGCCGTCGGCAGCTCGCCGAAGCAATGCGGTTTGACCTGTTCGCTGAACCAGGAAAGCTGGCCGTCCTGCGGCTTGAACCACTGCTTGACCAGCGGCGGCAATTGCTCGCCCAGCAGGATGCCGAGCAGTCCGATGAGGGCAACCACCGGCGGCGCGGGCGAGCGCACATTCAGTACGCCATAGATTAAACCCACCAGCAGGCCGGCGGCGAGGGATGCGATATAAATTTTCATGGGTGTTGTTCCGAGAGAAAAGGGCTGCGGCCCTTCACCGCCGCAGCCCTTTGCATCAGCCTTCCTTGGCGTGGAACATGGTCTGGGCGTAGATGATGCCCAGACCGTAGGCGCCGCCGAATTTCTTGGCGATGCCGGTGGTCAGCTCATAGCTGTCGGTGCGCGCCCAGTCGCGCTGCAGTTCCAGCAGGTACTGCAGCGAAGTCATAGGACGCGCGCCAGCCTGGATCATGCGCTGCATGGCGCTTTCGTGGGCTTCGGCCGAGACGTCGCCGCAGGCGTCCGAAATCACGTACACCTCGAAACCCTGGTCCAGGGCCGACAAGGCCGGACCAACGATGCAGACCGAAGTCCACAGGCCGGCCAGCACGATGCGTTTTTTGCCGATGGCGTTGACGCGGGCGATCACATTCGCATCTTCCCAGGTGTTCATGGAAGTGCGGTCAGTGATCTCAGCACCCGGAAACGCATCCTTGATTTCGTCGAAGACCGGGCCGGAGAAGCTCTTCTCGGCTACGGTGGTGACGATGGACGATACCTTGAAGCCGGCGGCGGCGTGCGCCACCAGGGCGGCGTTATTGCGCAGCGAAACGGCGTCGATCGAGTGGGTGGCGAAAGCCATTTGCGACTGGTGGTCGATCATGATCAGGGTGTGATCCTGCGGCGACAGCAGCAGGGCGCCGGGAGTAGGGGTGGCTTTGATAGTCATGGTGTTGATCCTTTCGGTTGAAAAAATGGTGGCTTACCAGAGAGTGCGCTGGTTCTCCAGCGCGGCGCGCACGCCTGCGCCATAGGCTTCATCGGCCTTGGTGCAGTTGTCGATATGCCTTTGCTGGATATGTTCCGGCACGCCGTTCAGGGCGCGCGCGGTGTTGTCGAACAGGGTTTGGCGCTGCGCCTGCGTCATCAGCTGGAACAGGGCGCGCGGCTGGCTGTAATAGTCCTCGTCGGCGCGGTGGTCCCAGTTGGCCGCATCGCCCTGCAGGGCCAGCGGCGGTTCGGCAAACGAAGGCTGCTGCTGCCACTCGCCCTTGGAATTGGGTTCGTAGCCGATGCTGCCGCCATGGTTGCCGTCGGTGCGCATGGCGCCGTCGCGGTGATAGCTGTGGAAGGGACACTTCGGCGCGTTCACCGGAATCTGGTGATGGTTCACGCCCAGGCGGTAGCGCTGCGCATCGCCATATGCGAACAGGCGCGATTGCAGCATGCGGTCGGGCGAGAAGGAAATGCCCGGCACCACATTGGCCGGCGTGAACGCAGCCTGCTCGACGTCGGCGAAGTAGTTGTCCGGATTGCGGTTCAGCTCCAGCACGCCCACCTCGATCAGCGGATAGTCCCGATGCGGCCAGACCTTGGTCAGATCGAAGGGATTGAAGCGGCAGTTGGCCGCATCGGCTTCCGGCATCACCTGCACCTGCAGCTTCCAGCGCGGGTAATCGCCGCGCTCGATGCTCTCGTACAGATCGCGCTGCGAGCTTTCGCGGTCGCGCGCGATGACGGCTTGCGCTTCCTCGTCGCTCAGATTGCGGATGCCTTGCTGGCACTGGAAATGAAACTTGACCCAGAAGCGCTCGTTGGCCGCGTTGAGGAAGCTGAAGGTGTGGCTGCCGAAACCGTGCATATGGCGGTAGGAAGCCGGGATGCCGCGTTCGCTCATCAGGATCGTCACCTGGTGCAGGGCTTCCGGCAGTAGGGTCCAGTAGTCCCAGTTGCTTTCGGCGCTGCGCAGGTTGGTGCGCGGATCGCGTTTCACGGCGTGGTTCAAATCCGGAAACTTCAGCGGGTCGCGCATGAAGAACACCGGCGTGTTATTGCCCACCACGTCCCAGTTGCCTTGCTCGGTATAGAACTTGACGGCGAAGCCGCGGATATCGCGTTCCGCATCGGCCGCGCCGCGCTCGCCCGCCACCGTGGAAAAGCGCAGGAAGACCTCCGTCTTCTTGCCCACTTGCGAGAACAGCGCCGCCTTGCTGAAGCGCGTGATGTCCTGCGTGACGGTGAAGGTGCCGAAAGCGCCCGAACCCTTGGCGTGCATGCGGCGCTCCGGAATCACTTCGCGGTGGAAGTGCGCCAGCTTTTCCAGATGCCAGACGTCCTGCAGCAGCATTGGGCCGCGCGGCCCCGCGGTCTGCACGTTCTGGTTATCGGCAACCGGCGCGCCGGCTGCCGTGGTCAGAAGCTTGTTCATGCTTAGGCCTTGATGAAGGTCAGCATATCGGCGTTCAGCTTGTCCTTGTGCGTGTCGGTCAGGCCATGCGGCGCGCCGGGGTAGACCAGCAGGGTGGATTTTTTCACCAGCTTGGCGGCGGCGCGGCCGGCGGCGTCGATCGGCACGATCTGGTCATCGTCGCCATGCACGATCAGGGTTGGCACGTCGATCTTTTTCAAGTCTTCGGTGAAGTCGGTTTCCGAGAAAGCCTTGATGCAGTCAAAGGTGTTTTTATGGCCGGCCTGCATGCCTTGCGCCCACCACGAATTGATTAAACCTTGCGACACTTTCGCGCCCGGACGGTTGAAGCCGAAGAAGGGGCCGCCGGCGATATCCAGATAGAGCTGGGCGCGGTCGGCCAGCGAACCGGCACGGATGCCGTCGAACACCGACATCGGCAGGCCGCCCGGATTATTCGCCGTTTTCAGCATCTGCGGCGGCACGGCAGAAATCAGGCCCGCTTTCGCCACGCGCTTGCTGCCATGGCGGCCGATATAGCGCGCCACCTCACCGCCGCCGGTGGAGAAACCGAACAGCACCGCGTTCTTCAGGTCCAGATGCTCGATCACCTGGGCCAGGTCGTCGGCGTAATGATCCATATCGTTGCCATCCCAAGGCTGGCTGGAACGACCATGGCCACGGCGGTCGTGCGCGATGCAGCGATAGCCCTGGCTCGCCAGGAAGATCATCTGCGATTCCCAGCTATCCGAATTCAGCGGCCAGCCGTGACTGAAGACGATGGGCTGGCCATTACGCGGTCCCCAATCCTTGTAGTACAGTTCAACGCCGTCGCGGGTGGTAATGGTGCCCATATGTTGTGATCCTTTCAGGTTGGTGGAAGTCTTGGCCTTGGCGGCCGGTGCGGCGCTGGCCGCGAACGGAGTGCTGACGGCAACGGCGGCGCCGGCCGCCGCGCCCATCAGAACGTTGCGGCGGCGGCTGTCCACTGGCTGATTCGAGTCAGTCATTTTTTATCTTTCTACGAGTTGAAGGGAGTAGCGCTAGCTGCGCACAGAATAGCCACGCGCAGGACGGCTGGAATCGGCCGGAAGGGGGAAGCCTTCCTACCTCGATCGAGGGAGGCGGCGCGCGCAACAGGCCGCCGCGTATCGCCTGCCTTGCACTAGAATCTGGAGCACGCTATTTTTTTCGTCGTAAAGAATCCATGAAACTCAAAATACTGCTGGCATTACCCATCCTTTTAGCGCTGCAAAGCGCCTCGGCCACGACCCAATGCCCGCCCGGAGCGGAAAAATGCGGGCCGAATCCCTTCTATCCCCTAATCATTGCATTTACTCAGGTTTGCGCAGAAAAGTACCCGGAGCAAGCCGCACGCATGCAGGCACAGCTGGACATGCTGACGGCCGAAGACCCTGCCGCCTATGCCAAGCTGAAAGCCGACCCCAAGTTTTTGAAAACCCTGGAGAAAATGCGGCAACAAGTGGCGGAAATGCCCCCCGACGAGCTGCGCCAGGAATGCCTGGGCCGCCGCGACAAATAGCCTTCCGTTTGCGCCAAATCAAACAATGTCCAACCCTGGTGTCAGGCACCAAGGTCGGACATTTGCTGATCTAAATCAAAGAATGTCCGGCTCTGGTGCCTGACACCAGGGTTGGACATTGCTTAAGGCAGATCAAAGGATGGCGCGATAGGCTTGAAGTAAGATGAATTTTTTGCTTCGGAAGGGAGGGCGGTATGGCTTGGTCTCGGCGGGATTGGATGCTGCGGGGCGCCGGTTTGGCGGCATTGGCGGCTTTGCCTTTGGCGCGGGCGGCGAAGGCGCCGGTGGCGTTCGAGGTGTGGAAGGATCCGCGCTGCGGCTGCTGCCAGGATTGGATCGCGCATATGGAGCAGAACGGTTTTAAGGCGAAGGTATATCAGGAGGGCAATGAGGCGGCGCGCGCCCGCCTCGGCCTGGCGCCGCGCTATGGTTCCTGCCATACGGCGCTGGTGGGCGGCTATGTGGTCGAGGGCCATGTGCCGGCCAGCGATGTGCTGCGCCTGCTGCAGACCAAGCCGGCGGCGCTTGGCCTGGCGGTGCCGGGCATGCCGGTCGGCTCGCCTGGCATGGATGGCCCGGCTTATGGTGGCCGGCGCGATAAGTATGAGGTGCTGCTGGTGCGCAAAGACGGTGCCAGCACCGTCTTCCGCAGCGTGGCCTAGGCGGCGTTTCAGCGGCTCATTTTGACGGGGCCGATGTCGCGCGCGAAGAACAGTACGTCCCAGTGTTGGCCAAGCTTGCCCAGCGGCTGGGTGGCGTAGTCGAAGGTGAACTGGGGCAGGTCGACGACGCTGTTGCTGGTCACGCCGACAATGGGGGCGCTGGCACCGCGCGCCAGCTGGTATTCGAGGCTGCCGCGCTCGGGCTGGGGCACGCGGCCGATCTGCATATTGGTGTAGTCGAGGAATTTGCCTTCGGCTGTGCTGAATTGGACGGCCTTGTATTGCGCGCCCCAGCGGCGGTGCATGACTTCGCCCGATTGCAGAATGCCGGGCGCCGGCTCGAAGCCGCGCGCGATGTGGAAGGTGTGGCCCCACACGACCGCTTTCTTGCCGGGGAAGAGGCGCTCGGCCAGCCAGATGGCGTTGTCGCCCATCTGGTTGTCGCGCTGGTAATTCATATTGTTGCTCCAGTAGGTGGTGGCTTGCGCATGCACGCTTTTCACCACCTGGCACCACCATCCGGCGCTGTGGAGGGCGACCTCGCTGGAGGCGCACAGGGCGCTGTTCAGCGCGGCATTCTGACGCTGGAAGCCGGCCTGGATGTCGGCCGGGGGCGCCGCGCGCTGCATGGCGAACAGGGGCTGGGCGGCCTGGGCATATGCGTCCCAGTCCTTGCCGCCGGCCAGTGCTGGCTGGCTTTTTTGCAGGAAGGCTTGCAGCTGCTTGAGCAGCTCGGTTTGCGACAGCAGGCCGCTATGCTGGCTGTCGAAGCCGGCCAGGGCGAGCGGATTGCCGCCGGCTTTTTGCTGCTGCACGTATTGCAGCACGGCGCGCCCTTCGGCGCTGTTGGCGTACATGAAGAAGATATTGCCGGGCGCCATATCGTCTAGCTTCTCGCCCTGTTCCATGCGCCGCACGATCTGGCCGACATCGAAGAAGCCGCTTTCCAGGATCAGCACGTCGAAGCCCAGGCGTTCGTGCAGGAAGCGCAGCAGGCGCAGTTTCAGCTGGAATTCGCCGTGTCCGCCATGGTTTTGCTCGCCCAGGCCGACGATGCGCGCATTGCCGATGGCGTCGGCGAATGGCTGCAGGTCGTGAAAATCGTCATGGGCCGGATCGCTGCTGGCAACCGGCCATTGCTTGAGTGTGGGCGGCAGATCGGCGGCGCTGGCGGGCAGGGCGTGCAGGGCCAGCGTCACCGCGAGGGCGAGACAGGATCGGGCAGCGAACATGGAGGTCTCCGTGGTAAAGATTATTATGTACCAATCATATACCAATTTGATAACAATAAAACCAATTCAATACCAAATGACTGGAGACTAGGCGGCCGGCATTTCCTCCTGTGCGTGGGCCTGGCGCGGATCGCAGCCGGCGATCAGGCGCGCGGCCGCCTGGGGATGGTCCTGTTGCGGATGATAGACCCACAGCACGGCCGCATCGACCAGCACATGTAGCAGCATGGGCAGCAGCAGGCTGCCCGAGAGCAGGGTTAGCAGCCCGAACATCAGTCCCGCCAGCGCGGTGCGCAGCACGCCGGCCACGCCCTGGTAGGCGTGGCCGAGTCCGAACGCCAGCGAGATCAGCAGCCAGGCGCCCGCCAGATGCAGGGACAGGCCGCCGGCCATCTGCCCCGTCAGAAAGTGCAGCAGGAAGCCGCGGAACATCAGTTCCTCGCACACGCCGGCGGTCAGGCTGAGCAGCAGCCACCAGCGCCGTTCCTGGGCCGAGACGGGCAGCAGGAAGTGCAGGTAGTTCACCGCTGCCGCATATTTCAGCCGCAGGCGTGGGTGGAAGCGGCATTGCAGGGCGGGCGCCAGCGCCAGCCCAAAATACAGCAGCAGGACGGCGGTGGCCAGCGCGCGCGCCCAGGAACTGTCCCATAACCAGCCCAGGCCGCTGCGCGCCGGCGGCAGATGGAACAGGTCGAGCGGCCAGGCCAGGGCCAGGGCTGCCAGCGTCAGCAGCCACCACACGACGATGCCGCTGCGTGCCATGGCCAGGCGCGCCGCCGAACTGCTGAAGCGTTTCAGGCGGCGCGCGCCCGGCTGTTCCCAGGCCGCCAGCACCAGCACGGCAATCACGAAAACCCACTGCAGAAGCGCGGGCGCGAGTTCGGCAAGATGCATGGCAGTTTTCCTATATGTGAATGTGAATTCACTTTCGCATAGAAATGGAAAAAAGTCTATACTGGGCCATGCCCAAAGAAATTCCCATCCCCGCCGCCCGTCAGGAGCGCAGCCGCGCCACCGCCACCCGCCTGCTTGAAGCGACCATTGCCGTGCTCGACGATGCCGGACTCGATGGCGCCGTGATCCCCCGCATCGCTGCGCTGGCGGGCGTGGCCCCGGCCAGCGTCTACCGCCGCTACGCTGACAAGAATGCCTTGCTGCGTGCCGCTTTTTTGCATGTGCTGGACCGGAGCAACGAGAGTCGCCGCGCCGAGCTGGCGCTGCTGATGCCGGGCGCCACCCTGGCCGCCACGGCGCGCGAGCTGCTGGCGCTGCTGTTCGCGCAATACCGCCAGCACCCGCAACTGCTGCGCGCGCTGACCCGCTTTATCGAGAACGACAGCGACCACGTTTTCGTGGCCGAGGCGCGCCGCCTGCTGCGCGCAAATGTCGAATGCATCGTGGAGCTGCTGCTGCGCCATGCGGGAGAAATCAGCCATCCCGCGCCTGCGGCGGCGCTGCGCTTTGGCGTGCTGCAACTGGCTTGCGCCATCGAGGTGTATATGCTGGACCCGCAATCGTTATGGCATGTGGCGCCCGCCTTTCCGGAGGACGAGTTGATGGCCCATCTGCTGCATGGCTTTATGGCGCCCTTGCAATGCGGCGCGGGAGGAATGCCCGGCGGCGCCTGATGCGTTGCGCCGGGCCGGTGTCGCAGACTTAGTGGTGCAGCGGCTTGGCGCCCGCCTGTTCCCCGGTCATGGCCGGATGCAGGGCGTGTTCGGCCGGCGAGGTGTCCCAATAGCCCTGGAAGCGGGCCACTTTGCCGTCACGGATCTTGAACACATGGACCCAGGGATTGTCATAGCTGATACCGGTCGATTTGGCCAGCCAGCTTGATTCCCCCATGACGATCACGGTATCGCCTTCGGCGATGATTTCTTTCGGCTCGAAGCGCAGCGCCTGCACGGTGGCGTCGAGCTTCATGAAGAACTGGGCAATGCCCTGCTTGCCGTGGAAGCAGCCGGCAAAGGGCAGGTAGTCGGATTCCGGCCCGACCCATTCCGCATCGTCGTGATAGCGGTTGAGCAGGGCGCGGATATCGCCGGCCTGAAATAACTGGTAGCCTTCCATTACCAGTTTTTTATTTTCTTGTATGTTCATGGCATCCCTCCTGTAGGCGGCCAGCCGACGCCAGCCGGTCAACTCAGCCTAATACGGCGGCAGGCGATGTCAAGCAGATTGCAAGCCACTTTTCTTACGATCAGGAATGGAGGACTTCATGCAGGAAAAATCCCTGAACATCCGGCAAATCGAGGCGGCCGAGCTGGACATCGTGCTGGGCTGGGCCGCTGCCGAAGGCTGGAATCCCGGCCTGCACGACGCCGCCTGTTTCCACGCGGCCGACGCGGGCGGCTTCCTGATCGGCGAGCTGCGGGGCGAAGCCGTGGCCGGCATTTCCTGCGTGCGCTATGGCGGCAATTTCGGTTTTATCGGCCTGTATCTCGTCAAGCCCGCCTATCGCGGTCTGGGCCATGGGCTGGCGCTGTGGCAGGCCGCCATGGCGCGGCTCGATGGCTGCAATATCGGCCTCGATGGCGTGGTGGCGCAGCAGGGCAATTATGCGCGCTCGGGCTTTCGCGCCGCCTACCGCCATGCGCGTCATGAAGGACGCGGCAGCGGTGAAGCGCTGGCGGCCGAAGAGATTGTCCGCCTGTCGGCGCAAGACCTGGCGGCGGTCAGCCGCTACGACCGCGCCTGCTTTGGCGGGGAGCGCCAGCGCTTCCTGCAAGCCTGGCTGAGCCAGCCGCAGCACAAGGCGGTCGGCAGTTTCGGCCCGCAGGGATTGCGCGGCTATGCGGTGCTGCGTCCCTGCCGCAACGGCTACAAGATCGCGCCGCTGTTCGCCGACACGCCGGAGCTGGCCGAGCAGCTCTTCCTCGCGCTGCAAGGCCAGGTGGCGCCGGACATGCCGATCTTTATCGACGTGCCGGAGGCCAATCCGGCCGCCGTGGCGCTGGCGGCGCGCCACCGGCTGCAACCGGTGTTCGAGGCGGCGCGCATGTACGCCGGCGCGGAACCGCCGCTGGAGCTGGCGCTGCAGTACGGCATCGCCAGCATGGAGCTCGGCTAGGCCACCAGGCTGCTGGTAAAGCTCATCCAGGCCGGCGGCGCTTGCAGGAACAGGTACATGGCCGCGAGCTGGCCCACGACCAGGCAGGGCAGGCCATAGCGGTAAACTTCGTGCACGCGTTTTTGCACCAGCCAGTCGCGCGCCACCCCGAGGATGATGAGCAGGTCGACACCGGCATACCACCAGCCGGCCGGCACCCAGCCCGCCGGGAAGCGCGCGATGGCGGCCACGGTCAGGCAGCAGGTCGCCATCACCATCAGGCGGCGGTGGTATTCGATGCGCTTGCGCCAGTAGATGGCCAGCGCGAAGGTGATGCCGAAGCTGAGCATATCGTTGAAGGAGACGGCGAGAAAGGCTGGATTTCCTGGCCCTTGCGCCGCGCGCCACTTCTGCATGACGAGGGCGGTGGCAATGCCGAGGAAGGGCAGTACCGCGCCCACCGCCACGCCGCTCCAGCCCAGGCGCCGGTGCAGGCGCACATTGGCGCTGCGCGCCAGCAGCGATTGCGCGATCAGGATGACGACCCAGGCGCTGAACACGGCTGAGTGGATGTAGAGGATAGCGGGTGGCGGCGGTTCGGGGTGAAGCAGGCCCTTGTCCAGCCGCGGCAGGAAGCCGAGCAGCACGACGGCCAGCACCAGCAGGCCCATGCCGAGATAAAAGTAAGTGCGCAAACCACGCTCGATCGCTGTATTCATTGCCGTGCTCCGGTAGGATGGGAAGGCTGTCACCGCTTGGTCGATGCAGTGTAATTGCGTGGTTTGGAATGTCAATCCGGCAATCTTTAGATGATGTGAAGGTTCGCCGCGCCGGCCGGGTTTGCTATGCTTGCGCTTTTGCGCCGTCGCTGGCGCTTTCCTACACACGGAGTTAGAAACATGGTTTCCCTGCAAGAGCAGCTAATGAAGGCTGGCCTGGCCGACAAGAAAAAAGCCCAGAAGATCAACCAGGACAAGACCAAGCAGCGCAAGGTCGAGCGCCAGACCGGCACCCAGAGCGTGGACGAGGCGCGCCTGGCGGCCCAGGAAATGCAGCGCAAGAACGCCGAGCGCGCGCGCGAAATGAACGCCCAGCGCGACGCCGCCGCCAACCAGAAAGCCATCATGGCGCAGATCGTGCAAATGGTGGAAAAGAACCGCCAGAACAAGGGCAAGGGCGATATCGCCTACAACTTCACCTATGGCACCAAGATCGAACGCATCCACGTGTCGGCCGAAGTGCAGGCCCATTTGATCGCGGGCCGCCTGGCCATCGTCTGCCTTGGCGAGAATTATGAGCTGGTGCCGAAAGTCATCGCCGAGAAGATCGCCGAGCGCGATGCCACGCTGGTGGTGCAGGTGAAAAAAGCCAGCACGGAAGTGGATGAGGACGATCCATACGCGGCCTACCAGATTCCCGACGATCTGATGTGGTAAGGCTTTGAGGTAGCCTCTTAAGCACTTGCTGTCGGGCAAGGTCATCCTGTATCGTATTGCGTTTCGCTGCCCGTAATCGAAACTGGCAACAATGATAACCCCATCCTTATCGGAGACAGCAATGGCAAGTCAAGAACTCACTTTCGAGCAGGTTGCAGCGGCAGCCAATGGCCTGGAAAGCGAAGGCCAGCAGGTCACGATCGAAGCCGTGAGCGGAGTTCTGGACGCTGCCTCGCCCATCGCCATCCACCCGCATCTGCGCGCCTGGCGCGCCAGTCGTGCCCAACCGGAAGCGCCCAAGGCGGAACTGCCGCCGGCGCTGCTGGCTGCCCTCGGTAACTGGGCCTTGCAATATGCGGAAGAAGCCGGCGCCAGCGCGCGCGACGCATTGGCCCAGTCCGACAGCGACCTGCAGGCGCTGCTGGAATCGGGCCAGCAAAGCGAAGCCGAACGCGAGGAAGCGCAGGCTGTGGTTGCTGCGCGCGATGAGGAAGTCCGGCGCCTGACAACCGAGCTGCGCGATGCGCGCCAGGTTGCGTCCGACGCCCTGGTCGGCAAAGCCAAGGACCAGCTGGCCATCGACGGCAAGGACCGTCAACTGAACGATTTGCGCGCCCAGATCGAACGCAATGTGGCCGCGCTGGCTGCCGAATCCGATGCTCGCCTGGCGGCCGAAATGGAACTGGTGGGCGCCACCACCGCGCGCGACAATTTCTCCGCCGAGGTTAAGGCACTGCGCGCCGAACTCGACGCGCTGCACGCGGAACGCCGTCCGGCGCGCGCCTAAGCGTTTCGCGCGGCCCGGCCCAGGCGCCAGCCGCGCCGGAGATGCTCAGCCGAGGAGTTTGCCGCGCAGCAGGCTCAGCCCCTGCGTCAACAGTTCGTTCTGCGGCACCTGGCCATCGGGCGTGAGCGTGTCGATAATCTGCGGCAGCAGCTGGGCCAGGCCGGTCGAGGCATGCTCAGACTGCAGTCCCGCCTGCTGCGCGATCTGCGCGATATTGTCCGCGCCCAGCGCATCGCGGATCTGGTCGCCGGACACCGGCTGGTTCTCGCCCGTGCCGACCCAGGACGCGACCTGGTCGCTCAAGCCGCTGGACTGCAGCTTTTGCAGCAAGCCAGGCAAACCGCCCGCCTGGTTAATTAAGCCCATCACACTGTTCAGCAAATCCCCCTGCGGCACCGGATCTTGCTGCTGCGAACCGAGCGAACCCAGCACCTGGCCTGCCAGTTGATCAAGTAGTCCCATCACATCCTCCAATACCGGTGGTTGGAAAGCGGCACACTGGCCGCGCCTGCTAAAGCCTATTGCCATAGTAGGCCAAAAATCCCGGCACTTTACGATTTCCAGGGATTAATTACGGGAACATGGCAGATGCAGCGTTTCGGCCACCTGCGCGTTCAGCCAAGACCGGCTTGCCCGCCCAGAACGATGACTTATGCGGCGATGAATTCATACGGAACACCCTGGTCGGAAATGTGCCGATGCTTGTGGTCGTGGGCCAGGATACGGCCCACATACTTGAACTTCTTGGGTGGCTTTACCCGTATGGGCATTGTCGTAACCAAGGATGCGCTTGCCATAGTGTTCGTGCAGCGTCAGTGAATAACGGATACCGTGCGGCATCTGTTCGGAGACTGCAATCGACCGTGCCTCGATCTTGATCTAGTAGACGTCACCCTGGTCGAGAATCGAGTCATTCAGGTCCAGCAGGCGCTGATGGCCGCGTTTCGTTCCATTGCCCTACCATCTCACCTGCTGATAAGAATATCCATTCACTCACCTGGGTTGAGCAACATATGGCCGCTGAAACTCTTAGACGTAATGACGCAGGACAGCTTGGTTCAGTGAGTACCTCCATCGGAAGATTAGGAGTGACTAGTTGCTGATCGGATTTAAAACTTGCGATTTTGCAATATGATAAGCCAGCGTTTTCCAGCGTCTAACGCAGTACAATTCAGCTCTCCAATGTGAGTCGCAAGCTTTCAAAAGATACCGCCTTCTAAAATTGGCGCATTCAGAATGATTTCTCAAGCATATATCGGCACACTCCTTCAGCAGGTAAGCATCGTCAAGGTGATTGGCGCTGATATTCCCTTGGCGCGGCACGGTGCGAATCATTTTGGAGCGTGCCCATTTCATTCGCAGTCCGAGAAAGAGGGCTTCACTGTTAGCGAGTCTAAGCGCTTTTATCACTGCTTCCGATGTGGTGCCCATGGAACAGTCATTGGGTTTCTCATGAAGTTTAGAAAAATGAGCTTCCCTGAGGCGGTTCATTGGATAAGCGAAAAGTTCGCATTGCCGCCGCCAATTGACGAGAGGGGATTTCGATTGGCGAAGGAAGAAGAGGCCGCCGCCGTTACCGCGTCTTTGGAAGCAGCCACGAACTTCTACCAACGCCAGTTACCAACTGCCAAAGCAGCCATTGCATTTCTTCGCTCTAAGGGAATTTCAGGCCAAACGGCTAAGAAGTTTCGCCTTGGTTACGCGCCAACGGGATGGGATTCATTGCGTGCGGTTTTTGGATCAGACTATGGCGAAACTGCAGCCGAAGCAGGGCTCGTTATTCAGGGAAGGAACGATCGCTACTATGACAAACTGCGAGACCGCATAGTTTTCCCTTTGATGCAGTCGACAGAGAAGGTCCATGGGCTTGTGGGAAGAGCATTCCATGAACCTGCAAAAAAGGGCGTGCCTGAGAGCTTACGAACTTCAGCTACAGCGCTTACAACCCCTGCATCGCTAATTTTTGGTTGGGCTCAGGCTAGTCGAGCAATAGCACATAGCGGCACCGCCATTGTCGTCCACGACTGCTTGGACGTGCTGGCACTCTCTCAGTACGGATTCGAAAATGTGATAGCTGTTCCTTGCGGCGATGCACGACGTATCCGAATAAAGTACGCGGAACCTATTCTGAAAAAGGCCAGTAAGATCATTTTCTGTTTTGCGGGCACTCAGGCGGGTTTTCGGGCGGCATGGTTTACCCTTGCCGATATTCTTCCCTTCGTAGACGAAACGCGGGAGGTGCGGTTTGCTATGTTGCCGGATGGGATTGATGTTTGCGCACTGCTCCAAATTGAACGAGGAGTAACTGAGATGCAGCAGATGATCCGGGCGGCTGTGCCTTTATCGGATCACCTTTTGCAGCACCTATGCACCCTGCACAAAATGGGAAGGGTCGAAGGCCGCGCAGCAGCCCTTAAGGCTTTTATGGACCTTTGGGAAAGTATGCCGGAGTCGCCCTATAAGCAGTTGCTGCATCAGCGCATCCTAACCAATCTTGTCGAAGGAATTGAACTTGTGCGTTCAACATCCGAGCATGACCAGCTTTTGATTGAGGTGATCAGCACAGCAAGGCGTGAGGCAATCATAATGTCACCCTGGGTTACTAGGAGTGGAATTGACCGCGTTAATCTGTGTTGGCACATTCGTGCAGCGGTTGATCGCGGCGTAACTATTCGCGTGTACACTGACGTGGGCTTTAACCAAGAGCGTAGGAGATCTGCTAGTGTTGGCGATTTGTTCAGCGATGGATCGCACGCGCAATTGCTACAGGCAGGCGCCGAAGTCCATTTCGTCAGAAACGTGCATTCGAAGTGGCTGCTGCGCGATGATAGTTTGCTTAGCGTTGGTTCATTTAATTGGCTAAGCGCATCTAAGTCGGGCCGATACAGCCGTCAAGAAATATCGGCTGTACATCGTGGCGCTACCGTTCCGGCACAGGCGCAACAACTACAGGCGGAGCTGCGTGCGCGGATCGTTCCCTATAAGGATTTGTAACAGTGTAAACTCGCTTGGCAGTGGCGATTACGGATCTGTCAGAAATTCTGTGCGCACGGCCAGATTTCTGGCAGGCTATTACATCCTGTAGGCGTTAAATTTCGGATCAAATGTGAATCCACTGACATCGTCGCCCCGCTTCCCGTTCAGAACCGCAGTAAAGAAGCGAGCTACATCTACATTTTGTACGTCCCCCCATAGCTGATGTTTTTTTCCAACACCCTTACCCCGCGTGAAATCATAATACTGTGCGGTCTTTCCTTCTAAGTTAGCAAGCGTTTTTCCTAAACGAGGTGGATTTTGAGTTTCTGACCAGCCTAATATTTTGTCGTTCTCGTTGATCGTGGCATATGTACGTTGCCCAACTACGATTTTATCGAGCCATTTAATGTGATTGATACTATTAACATCGGCTTGGCTCAGCACGACATTGGTGAATAGTCTAGTTTCGGCTTGGTAGGCTTGGCTAAGCACGTAATGCTCTAGAAGATAATTGCCTAGGCTGTGAGCCAGCAGGTTGGTCGTGCTGTCACATGCCATTAATGCTGCTGAATCTTCGGGAGTGAGCCATTCCTGCAAGGCACGCGCATACTTTTCCAGCAAGGCATCCAGGGCACCAAAAGATGTCTGAGCCACACGTCGCGCCTGCCTATACTCGAAGAGAGGGAAACCACCGGTATTCGAAGGCCAGGAGAATAGCAAAACTTCGACGTTATACCGTTGTTCGATCAAATATGCTTGTTCCAGCGTTTCGACAAAAGGCTTGTTATATCCATGGATGTAAAAAACACAGTTGCGCTTGTTTGTGACACATTTTTTGGCTAGATGCGCGAATTGCAGTTGTGATGGTAGATTGTCCTGATTAAGATTTTTGGGCTCGGGAACCAGTTCGACGCGCCACTTCCTTGCTAAACGTTTGACGTTGGCAAAGCGAAGCTCAGTTGGCCCTTTTTTGTTTACCTCTTCGCCAAATCCGTTCTCATCCCCTATGTTGTTGTTGAAGTTGCTGGAAACGACATTGCGATTTGTAGCGACCAGCATGATTGTTCTCCTTTGGTTTTTAGTATGGTTGCTTCATCACTTTAGGAATTTTTTTTCGAAAAAAATACACAAATTGTCACATGACGATTTGTAGTATATGGTTGCTCTGACTGACGGATTATCTTATATGTAACTTTATGGCGAGAAAGAAACGGATCACCGGCGCAAGGATTTGTAAGACCTAGTAAACTCCTGCTCAAGCCGGAAGAATCGGAACATGGACGATTTGACCATTCGGAGTGGGCGCTGCGGGGCGAAACATCGAATGATTGTCAGATGATTTAACGATTCGGACGGTTGCGGGTACCGAAGGAAGGTAGGCCGGCAATAGACCGGATGCAAGGACTTCTTGAGCTGAAAACAAAAACGCCAACCTGCATGGGTTGGCGTTTTGCTTGGGATGTTCTTGGTGGCCCGGGGCGGAATCGAACCACCGACACAAGGATTTTCAATCCTCTGCTCTACCAACTGAGCTACCAGGCCAAGGCGCGCAATTATAGCAGGGTGAAAGCTGGCTTGCCTAGTCCGGATTGACGGATTTTTTCCGGAGGTATAAATTTTGACCTCCACCGGAGAGATTCCCCCTATGTCAGCCCTTGCCCGGCCTCTGCGCCGACCGCCGCCATGCCCATCAATTACGCGCGCCGTCTGACCGGCCGCCAGCGTGCCGCGGCCAGCAACCGGCAGCTGGGCGTGGTGCTGGCCTTTGTGGCGGGGGCGGCCAATGCGGGCGGCTTTGTCGCGGTCGGGCAGTACACCTCGCATATGACGGGCATCGTCTCGGCCATGGCCGATAATCTGGCGATCGGCGCGCTGGGCCTGGTGCTGGCCGGTGGCGGCGCGCTGGCGGCGTTTGTCGCGGGGGCGGCTTGCTGCGCCATCATGATCAATTACGCGCGGCGGCGGCAGATGCATGGCGAGTATGCCTTTCCATTGCTGCTGGAGGCGGTACTGCTGCTGTGCTTCGGCGTGCTCGGGGCTTGGCTGGCCGATATCGATGTGCTGGTGCTGCCCGCCACGGTGACGTTGCTGTGTTTCATGATGGGCTTGCAGAACGCCGTCATCACCAAGCTGTCGAGCGCGGAAATCCGCACCACCCATATCACGGGCATCGTCACCGATATCGGCATCGAGCTGGGCAAGGCGGTGTACTGGAATGCGGGGCAGGCGGCAGCGCCGCCGGTCGCCGCCAACCGGCCCCGCCTGCGCTTGCTGTGCGCGTTGGCGCTGGCTTTCTTTGGCGGCGGCCTGCTCGGGGCGCTGGGCTTTGCGCGCATCGGCTATCTGGCGACGGTGCCGCTGGCCCTGCTGCTGGTGTTGATGGCCATCGTGCCGGTGCTCGATGATCTGAAAGCGCGCGCGGCCTTACTGCGCTGAGCTGGCCGCTGCCGGCAACTGCCGGCTTTTCAGCAGGCGGCCATCGGCGCCGAACAGCAGCAGGGCTTGCGGCTGCGGCTGGCGCGCCTGCTTGGGTGTGAGCGGTGGATACAGCCAGACTGCCATGCCGCTGTCGAAACCGATTTCCGTGGCGGGACCAAGGCTGGCGCGCAGCTGCGCGCGCGTGTCGCCGGGCTGAACGCCTGTCACGGCCGATGCGGCCGGTGGCGCCGCTTCATCCATGTATTCGAAAGAGAGCAGGGTGTCGTCGGGCCAGCTGGCGTCCCACAGCGGCGCATAGTAGCTGCGGTCGAGCAGCACTTGGCAATCGCAGTAGGGCAGGGTGGACGCATCCTGCGTGCCGCCCGCGTACTGCTGGCGGAAGGGCAACACGGCGTGGCGCGCGCCCGCCTGCAGCGTCACGCTGAACAGCGGGCGTTCGCTGAAGAACAGGTAGTTGCCGTCCGCCGCCGTGCACACGCGCTCGCTGTTGGCGAGCCAGTCGCTGAGCCAGGCGAACAGGCGCGCATTGTTCGAGACCAGCCCCGCTTCCATGCCGACCAGGCACTCCAGCCGCAGATCGCCAAGGCGGCGCATGCCGTCCGGCACGCCGGGGCTGTGGATTTCGGCGCGCCAAGTCAGGCTGCTGGTCTTGCGGTTGGCGATCAGGGCGGCATCTTCGCGCAGCGCGGCGTCATTGCGCTCCAGTGTGAAGCTGTGGTCGGATGCCAGCGCCACGGGCAGGCTCAGCGTGTCGCCGACGATGTGCAGCGTCACGTCGTCAAGCTGCACCGAGGGCAGGCGCGGCAGCAGGCGAAAGCGTAAGCTGGCGCCAGGTGCGAGCCGGGCCTGCTCGCGCGCGAAGCGTTCCATGCCGCGCACCATTTTGCGGTAGGACTTGTCGACCGGGCTGCGCGTGTTAGGGACGGTGACCACGGTCGAAGGCGCTGGCGGGGACTGGGCGCGGGCGCCAAGGCAGCACAGGTTCAGCAGGCTCAACAGAACAGCGCATGCCGCGCGCGCGCCGCCGAGCCGCGAGAAGACGGGATGGTGCTTCATTACTTTCTCTTTGCAAGCGTTGCGTGGAAGGAGTATCGCGCAAAAGCACACTGGCGGGCGCCGCGTTGCCGGCTGAAAATCTGTGGCGTGGGCAAGGCAAATCGGCGTATCTTAGGCATATCTCAAACACAGGAGCCGATCATGAAATATGCGATTCTTGCCGTGGCCTTTATCGGTGCTGCTGTCCAGGCGAATGCTGCTGAAACCTTTGCAACCCGGCAGCAGGCCGAGCAGCTGGTGGGGAAAGTCACCAGCGCCATGCGCAAGGATGCCAATGGCACGCTGTCGGCCATCACGGCCAAGGATGCGGCCTGGGTGCATGGTGAACTGTATCCGGTGGTCTACGACCTGCAGGGCAAAGTGTTGGCGCACGGCCAGAATTCCAAGCTGGTGGGCAAGAACCTGATCGATATCCGCGACGTGGAAGGCAATTACTACGTGCGCGAACGGGTCGAGCTGGCCAAGAGCAAGGGTAAGTTCTGGCAGAACTATGTGTTTGTCGACCCCGTCACCAAGGGCGTGCTGCCCAAGGAAATGTATTGCGAGAAGCTCGATGAGAGCGTGGTCTGCGCCGGCGTCTACAAGCGTTGAGCGGAGATCGCATGCTCGACTACGCCCAGGCCAAGGCCGCGATTGAGAAGGACAAGGAACAGCGTATCCAGGAACATCAGACCCGGATTGCCAACCGCCAGCGCATGCGGACTATGGCCGGACCGGCCGCTCTGGCGGTGCCGCAGCCGCTGAACCTGATCGCCCAGGGCGACAGCTGGTTCGATTATCCCTTGCCCTTTCCCGGAGCCAGCGATGTGATCGCACATCTGCGCAATGTACCGAAGGGACCGGAAATCCTGTCCCTGGCCCACCATGGCGAGGCGGCGGAAAGCATGCTGGGCGTGAAGAAGCTGCATGAGCTGCTGCGCGAACTGCGCGATCCCCAGAACGGCCATTTCGACGCCATCCTGTTTTCAGGTGGCGGCAACGATCTGGCCGGCGACCAGTTCCGCCTGTGGGTGCGCGATGCAGCGAGCGCCGGCAGCGATCCGGCCCGGGGATTGTTACAACAGCGCGTGGATGGCGTCCTGGCCGTGGTGCGCGCCGCGTATGAGGATCTGGCCCAGGCACGCGACCGCATCGACGCTGCCATCCCCATCTTTGTGCACAGCTACGATTTCGCCCTGCCGGACGGCAAGGGCGTGTGCGGTGCGGGACCCTGGCTGCAGCCTGGCTTGCTGGACCGGGGCTGGGAAGCACTGGCCGACGGCCAGCTCATCGTGCGCGAGCTGCTGGGCCAGTTTTCCGCCTTGCTGGACGAGCTGCAAACGCGCCACGCCAATTTCGTCCACGTGAAAACCCAGGGCACGCTGGGCGCGCATGACTGGGCCAATGAGCTGCACCCGACGCCGGGCGGCTTTGCCCGCATCACGCAGAAATTCCTGGACGCCTTGCGCGCCTGGCCATCCTTCCAGGGCCGCATCTGAAAAAAAACGCCACCCGAAGGTGGCGTTTTTTTTGCCGGGCTTACCTCTTAAACCTGGCGGTTTTTGCGGCGGCTTGCCAGTGCGATGCCGGCCAAGCCCAGACCCAGCATCAGGTAGGTGGCAGGCTCAGGCACGGCGGTGATCAGGCCGGGGCCGCCGATGGTGAGGCTGTACTTGCCATGATCCGTGTTCTCGAAACCGGTCGAGACGAAGATATAGGTCACGCCAGCGCTCAGCGGGCCGTAGAAGCCCGAGGTGGTCTGGCCCAGCAGGTCGTCGCTGGCGCCGATGGCGTTGGTCAGCGAGTCGGCTGGATTGAACGAGTGTTCATACAGCAGCTGGAAGGTGTCGAACAGGCCGGTGGTCAGGAAGGTATAGGTGCCGCTTTGCGATACGGTGAAAGCAAAAGCGTCGTAGCGCACATTGGTGCCGACGGCCGACAGTCCCAGCAGCGATTCAACGGGACGGTGGAAGGTGGGACCGGTCGAAGTATCGCCAGCGAAGGTTTTGATATCGGCGCGGGCTGCTTGCGTCAGCCCAGCAAACAGAATACCCGCAGCAAGTACAACCCTAAAGAACTTTACGATGCTCATCTTTTTATGCTCCGTTTAGTATGGGTAAGGGAAGAAGCGATGGAGACAGCCCTCGGGAAAGGCTGAGAACTGTGATTCAATTATTGCATGCTTTTTTTATAAGTGTTGGGTGTTCTACCAATATTGCACAGCTTGCGGCGAATAAGCCACAAATGAAGCGATTTCGTGGCGCGCCTTATTTGGCGGGCGTATAAGCGCAGCGCGGCGTTGTGGCTTAGCGGAAACTTAAAGCGGTTCGGGCAAGCGCAGCTGCGGCGCGGCCTGTTGGAGATGCGCCCATAGGCGCTGTGCCGCCGGCCCATGCGGACGGTCGCTGCGGCGCGCCGCCACCAGCGCTTCCACGCTGCCCGGCAGATAGCGCCCGGCCAGCGAGAGCAGGGCGCCGTCGTGTAACTCCTGCGCCACCAGGAAGCGCGGCAGATGGCCCCAGGCCATGCCTTGCAGGATGATGTCTTTCTTCATCAGCTGATCGGCCACGGTGCACTGGTGGGCGCCGGCGATCATGAAGTAATCCGCCGTGTTCGCCTGTCGCGCCGTGTCGCGGATGATGCACTGGGTATACGGCCGCAGCTGTTCGGGCCGGATCGACTTGCTCTCGGCAAAACCGAGGAAGCCGGGTGCGGCCACCGGCACGAAAGGCACGGCGCACAAGTCCAGCCATTCCAGGCGCGGATCGCTCTTGTTCACCGTATGCAGGATCAGATCGGCCTCGTCCGCCAGCAAGCGCTGCAGCGGCCCGCCTACCGCCTCGGCATGCAGATGCAGACGGGTATGCGGATTCAGGCTGCCGAAGGCGCCCAGCATAGCCAGTACTTCGCGGCGTGGGCAGAAATCGCCGATCACCACGCGCAGTTCGCTTTCCTCACCCATGGCCAGCTGCTGGGCATGCACCTGCAGGCTGTGCATTTCCTGTAGCAAGACCTGGGCGCGCCGGTGGAAGGACGCCCCCGCTTCCGTCAGGCTGACGCGGTAGCCGCTGCGGTCGAGCAGGCGCAGGCCGAGCTGGCGTTCCAGCTTGCTCACCGCCGCGTGCACGGCCGGATGCGAGCGGTGCAGCGCGTCGGCCGCCGTCTGGAAGCCGCCGGTGCGGGCCACGGCGTCAAAGCATTGCAGGTCGTGCAGGGTGAAAGCGCTCATTGTCAGCATTTATTACAAAGAATGCTGAAAGTTTATAATATTTTTTTACTGAGCCTGCCCCTACCATGGGTCTACACCAACCCTGGACTGAAAGGCAGCGCAGTATGGAAAACCTCTCCTATATCACCGCGGGCGACGGCGTTCGCATCGCTTACCGTTTCGATGGCGCGCCCGGCCTGCCGGTGCTGATGCTGTCCAATTCCATCGCCACCAGCCATGCCATGTGGGACGGTCAGGTCGCCGCGCTCGCGCAGCGCTTCCGCGTGCTGCGCTACGATACGCGCGGCCACGGCCAGTCCGGCGCGCCGGCCGGCGCTTACTCGCTGGACCGGCTGGGCCGCGATGTGCTGGAATTACTGGATGCCTTGGGGATTGGGCGCGTGCATTTCCTCGGCCTCTCGCTGGGCGGCTTTATCGGCCAGTGGCTGGCCATTCATGCGCCTGAGCGTCTTGGGAAACTTATTCTGAGCAATACCGCCGCGCAGCTTGGTCCGGCAACCGTATTCGACGAGCGCATCGCCGCCTTGCGTGACGATACCGATTTGCGGCAGGCGGCGGAAACCTTCCTCGCCAACTGGTTCCCGGCTTCCATGCGGGAAGCGCAGGAGCCGGTGATCGAACGCTTCCGCGCCATGGTGCAGGCGACCGACCCGCAAGGCCTGGCCGGCGCTTTTGCCGCCGTGCGCGATGCCGATCTGCGCCGCACGATCCGCCTGATCACAGCGCCGACCCTGGTGATCGGCGGCCGCCACGACACCGTGACGTCGGCCGCGCACAGCGAAGCGCTCGCCGCCGCCATCTCCGGTGCCAGGCTGGTCCTGCTGCCAGCTGTGCATATGTCGAATGTGGAGCGGGAGAGCGAGTTCCTGGATGCCGTGCTGTCCTTCCTGTGAGGGCGGCGCCTAGAGGTAGCGTGCCAGCAGTGCGCGGTCGAGCGAAGGATCGAGTTCGATGCGCACGATGTGGCCGCTGCCGTGGGCGACCTGGATTTCGCCGCCCTCGTCGTTGAGCATGCGCGTCAGCGTGATGTCGCGGTTGCCGCTCGGGTGCATCACTTCAATGCGGTCGCCGACGGCAAAGCGGTTCTTCACATCGACGCGCGCCCAGCCGTTTTCGACGCCGAGCACCGCGCCCACATATTGGCTGCGGTCGGTTTCGGAGGCGCCGCGCATATAGTTCTGGTGCGCCTGGGTGTGGTGGCGCTGGTAGAAGCCGTCGGTATAGCCGCGGTTCGCCAAGCCTTGCAGCTGGCCCAGCAGGCCGGTGTCGAAAGGCCGGCCCGCCACCGCGTCGTCGATGGCGCGGCGGTAGACCTGGGCCGTGCGCGCCGCATAGTACAGCGACTTGGTGCGGCCCTCGACCTTGAGCGAGTCGACGCCGATCTTGACCAGGCGCGCCACGTGCTCGACGGCACGCAAGTCCTTGGAATTCATGATGTAGGTGCCGTGCTCGTCTTCCAGGATCGGCATCATCTGGCCGGGACGGCCGCCTTCCTCGATCAGGTAGGGGCGGTCGGCCAGCGGATGGCGCGGCTGCTGGCCCAGCGAGGACAGCGGGCGGCTGTTGGCTTCATCGAGCGCCTGGTTGAAGTCGAACTGGATCACCTTCATCTCGTTGAGGTCGCCGCTGGCGTCTTCTTCTGCGTTCTTGACCTTGTAGTCCCAGCGGCAGGAATTGGTGCAGGTGCCCTGGTTCGGGTCGCGGTGGTTGAAATAGCCCGACAGCAGGCAGCGGCCCGAGTAAGCGATGCACAGCGCGCCGTGGACGAAGACTTCCAACTCCATCTCCGGGCATTGCTGGCGGATTTCCTCGATCTCGTCGAGCGACAACTCGCGCGACAGGATCACGCGCGTCAGCCCCATGCGGTGCCAGAACTTGACGTCGGCCCAGTTCACGGCGTTGGCCTGCACCGAGAGGTGGACCGGCACGTCCGGCCACTTGTCGCGCACCATCATGATCAGGCCGGGATCGGCCATGATCAGGGCGTCCGGCTTCATCTCGATGACCGGTTCCATATCGCGCAGATAGGTCTTGAGCTTGGAATTGTGGGCGAAGATATTGCTGGCGACGAAGAACAGCTTGCCGCGCGCATGCGCGCCCTCGATGCCTTCCTGCAGCGCCTGCAGGGTGGAGAAATCGTTATTGCGCACGCGCAGGCTGTAGCGCGGCTGGCCCGCGTAGACCGCGTCGGCGCCATAGTCGAAGGCGGCATGCATCTTGGCGAGCGAGCCGGCGGGAAGGAGGAGTTCGGGAGCGCGGGACATGGTGGGAAGGCAGGCAAAACCGCGCATCTTACGGTGGATTTTCCTGTAATTCCTTGATGTAAATCAAAAATGACCAGCTAATTCCGGACTATTTAAGCGCGCAAAAAAATAGGGCTTTCGGTCCAGTAGGAAATACCCAGATGTAATTTTTAATAATGTAGTATTGCCGGAAATTCATTGAGGGAGTTGCCGATGTCCTTGCTGATTGTTTTGGCCGCGCTGGGCTTTTTGATGCTGGCCGCTTACCGCGGCTACAGTGTGATCCTGTTTGCCCCCATCGCCGCGCTGGGCGCGGTGCTGCTCACCGACCCTTCCGCCGTGGCGCCCGCTTTCAGCGGCATCTTCATGGAAAAGATGGTGGGCTTCGTCAAGCTCTACTTCCCGGTCTTCCTGCTCGGCGCCGTGTTCGGCAAGCTGATCGAGCTGTCCGGTTTTTCCGAAGCGATCGTGATGGCCGCCATCCGCTATATCGGCCGCTCGCGCGCCAATGCGGTGATCGTCACCGTCTGCGCCGCGCTCACTTATGGCGGCGTGTCGCTGTTCGTGGTGGTGTTCGCCGTCTATCCCTTCGCCGCCGAGCTTTACCGGCAAAGCAATATCCCCAAGCGCCTGATGCCGGGCGCGATCGCGCTGGGGGCTTTCTCCTTCACCATGGATACCTTGCCCGGCACGCCGCAGATCCAGAACATCATCCCCACCACCTTCTTCCAGACCACCGGCTGGGCCGCGCCCTGGCTCGGTGTGGCGGGCTCTGTGATGACGGTGGCAGTGGGCCTGTTTTATCTGGAATGGCGGCGTCGCGCGGCCATGGCCAAAGGCGAGGGCTATGGCGCCGACAGCGCCGCCGTCCAGGAGGGCAAGGAAGCACGCAAGGACGCAAAAGACTTGCCGCACCCGCTGCTCTCGATTGCGCCGCTGCTGCTGGTGGGCGTGGCCAACTTCGTGCTGACCAATCTGATCCGCGACGCCTACGGCGCCAGCCACCAGCTCACCAGCGCCACCTTGCCCGGCCTGCATGTGCCCGTCACCACCACCGTCAAGACGGTGGTCGGCATCTGGGCCGTGGAGGGCGCGCTGCTGTTGGGCATTCTGCTGGTGTGCGTGACCGCCTTTGGCCGCATCCGCGCCGCCTTTGCGGAAGGCACCAAGGCGGCCGTGGGCGGCGCGCTGCTGGCTTCGATGAATACGGCCTCCGAATATGGCTTCGGCGGCGTGATCGCCGCGCTGCCGGGCTTTATCGCCGTCAGCGATGCGCTCAAGAGCGTGCCCGATCCGCTGGTGAATGCGGCGCTGTCGGTGACCACGCTGTCCGGCATCACCGGCTCGGCCTCGGGCGGCATGAGCATCGCGCTGGCCGCCATGTCCGACTACTTCATCGCCGGCGCCCAGGCCGCGCATATCCCGCTCGAAGTGCTGCACCGCGTGGTGGCCATGGCCAGCGGCGGCATGGACACATTGCCGCATAATGGCGCCGTGATCACGCTGCTGGCCGTGACCGGGCTGACGCACAAGCAGTCCTACAAGGATATCTTCGGCATCACCATCATCAAGACGGCGGCGGTGTTCTTCGTGATCGGCTTGTATTACATGACAGGGATGGTTTAAGTTGAATAAGAAAGCGCAAAAAATACTGTTCGATATGTTCTGGTCCCCGGCGGGATGGCGGGACGACAAGGAGCGCCGGATTTCCGACGCGGATTTTGCGTTCGCCAAGTCGCAGGGGCTGATGTTCGACCCCATACGATCCAGCCATGACGAGGCGGTGGCGCGCCTGCTTGGCTTGATTGCACGCCTGAATCGGCGCGTGGTCGCGGATGCCTTCCTGGCCAGCCTCTCGACGCGGCGCCTGGACTGGCGTTCCGCGCTGGGCAGCTATGCGACCTTCCAGCACCTGGCACAGCATGCGGCTGCCGGCACCACGCATTCATGCTCGATCTGCTATACGGCCATGCGCGAGCAGTCGGTGGATTTGAATGTGCTCAATTTCGAGCGCCTGAAATGGGGCGGTGTGCGGCACAACCAGGTCGTGTATGCCGCGCTGGACCTGGAGCTGCTCCTGCAATCGGATGTCGGTGTGCCCACGGAAGAAGACAAGGGGATCTTCCGATCGATCCTCGCCAGCATTGCGGAGGCGCCGGCAAAGACGACCAGTGCCGCCTTGCACAAGGAATTTGCCGCCACCCTCAAGTCGAATAAGAGCGAACGCGATACCCTGATCGCCATTCTTGGCTATTGCGGCATCCTGGCCGTGCCTGAACATCCCGGTTTTTCGGATAGTTTTGTCGCGCTGGAGAATAGGAGCTTGCCGATGCGGCATTACGTGGACATGCCCTATCCGGCCTGCTGGTGGCGGCGCGAGCATGGTGTGAACCACGCTCGCGTGCAGGAGTATTTCGGCCACATTCTGTAAGCTGGCCGCTTTGCCGGCCGTCTCTCAGTCGAGGAAGTCGGCGTACTCGCGCAGGCTGTAGCCTGCGAGCTTGTTCCAGGGCGCGGCGGCACTGGCTTTGGAGGGACGCGCTTCGATGCGCTGGAATTCCTGGCCGGCGCGGTCGCCGCTTTCGATCACTAGGGCGATCTGGCGCTCATCGTCCCACAGCACGCGCTGGAACTGGCCGTTCTTCTCGCGTTCGCGCCAGCGCGCGCCAGGCACGTTCGAGACGCGCGTGGACAGCGGCAGCTCGGCGATCATCTTGGGCGCCACCAGATAGAACTGGCTGTCCCAGGAACCGTTGAAGCTGACATTGCCATACTCGCCTGGCGGCACGGCGATGCGTTCGCGCGCGTGGGCGTCCACGTATTCCAGTTTCAGCTTGCCGTCTTCCAGCGTCACATGGCGCGCCAGTAGCGTTGGATTGAAGTGGCGGTGGCCGCTGCCTTTATGCTCATGCGTATCCTTGGCGCGCTGCGGCAGCACGCGTTCGACCCACACATGGCCGGTGCGGCGCAGCCAGCGTTCCTCGTAACGGCTTTCGCGCGTCACGCCTTCTTCGGTGATGATTTTGCTGTAGAAGCTGACGCCCAGATCGAGATCGGGGGCCGCAGGCGCAGCCTGTGCCGCGAAGGTGCACAGGCTGGCCGCGAACAGCAGAAAAGACTTCAGGGATTTCATGCTGCTCCGTATTGCTTAGAAGCCGAAGGCCGATTTCAGCAGGGTGAACACCTTGGTGTTGTCCAGCGTGCCCTTGAAGGCCTTGGCGCCGGAACCGGTGGCGAACAGCTTGACGTCGCCGCCGCCGTGGGTTTCGCTGCTCAGGCGCACGCCGGCTTCCTGCAGATAATCGTTGCCCTGTACGGTGGCGCTATCCAGGTTGGTGCGCACGTTTGGACGGTTGGGACCATTGCCGAAGACCAGGGTCGAGTAGGTGTTGCCGTCGGCGTCCGTGCCTGGCTTGTTGTCGCGGTAGTTGCGGTTGATGTCCAGGATCGGATTGCCGCGCTTGGAATAACCGTTGATGGTCAGGGTGTGGTCATGGTCGGCGGTGACCACGATCAGGGTGTTCTTCAGTTCCGGATCGAGGACCTTGGCCTTGTCCAGCGCCGCCTTGATGGCGTCGTCGAAGGCGATGGTGTCGACCAGGGCGCGCTTGGCATTGGTGCCGTGCAGGGCGTGGTCGATGCGGCCGCCTTCGACCATCAGGAAGTAGCCGTTCGGATTTTTCGACAGCAGGTCCATGGCCTTGGTGGTCATCTCGGCCAGGCTAGGCTGATTGGCGCCTTCGCTGCCGGCGGCGGCACTGGCACGGTCCAGCTCATACTGCAGATGGCTCTTGGCGCTGTACAGGCCAATGAATTTCTTGTCCAGCGGCGCGGCTGCCATCTCGGCCTTGGTGGCGGCCACGGTGTAGCCCTTGGCTTTCAGCTCGGCCAGCAGGTCGCGGCCATCGGCGCGGCCACCTTTGTTGCTGGTAGCGTCGAATGGGGTGAATTGGTTGCGGCCACCGCCCATCAGCACGTCCACGCCGTCGCCCAGGGCGCTGTTGTAGCCGGCACCGCCTGGCACCACCTGCGCGGCGATCGCGTATTGCGCATTGCGGTTGCAGATGTGGGAGAAGGTCGCTGCCGGGGTGGCGTGGGTCAGTTCGGTGGTGGTGATGGAACCCACAGCCTTGCCCTTGGCCTTGGCCAGTTCCAGGATGGTGACGGCCGGCTTGCCATTGGTGGCGGCGCAGTTGTTCACGCCCAGATTGCCGTTGGCGTCCTTGCCTGGATCGGTGGCCACGGTTTCGGCCGACATGGAGATGACTTCGTTATTCATCTTCACGCCGGTCATGTAGGCCGCCATCGATGGCGCGCTGTCGGTGGTTTGCGCGTCGTTGGAGAAGGTTTTGATGCGGGCGGTGCGTTCCAGCTTGTCCATGGTCAGGCTGCCGTCTTCGCCGTATTTGTAGATGCGCGAGGCGGTCACGGTTGCCGGGCCCATGCCGTCGCCGAGGAAGAAGATGATGTTCTTGGCGTCGGCCGCCACAGCGGCCTGGGAGAATGCCGTGCCGACAGCGAGGGCCAGCAGGGAGCGGTGCAGATTGCGTTTCATATTTGGATCCAGTCCAGAAAGAATTGATTGCAGGAGGGCGCGGCGCGCGCCGCGGCCCTCACAAGGCTTGTTACAGGCCGCCGGCGGCTTTGATCAGGCCAAACACCTTGGTGTTGTCGATGGTGCCGAGGAAGGTTTCGGAACCCATGCCGATGGCGCCGAGGAAGACATCGGTGCCGCCGTGGGTCTCATTGCCCGCGGTGACGCGGATCACGCCTTCCTGGTGATAGGTGTTGGCGCTGGTGACGCTGTCGTCCAGGCTGGAAAGGGCGGAGCGGCTGCCCTGGGTGCGGTTCTCGCCGTTGCCGAAGCCGATGATGGAGTAAGGCGCGCCATCGGCGTCTTTTTCCACGGCGCCGGTGACGTAGTTCTTCACCACGCCCAGCACGCCCGCGTTGCCGGCAGCGGTCTTGCCGGTGCGTTTGGCGTAGCCGTTCAGCACCAGGGTGTGGTCATGGTCGGCGGTGACCACGATCAGGGTGTTTTTCAGCTCTGGGTCGGTCTGCTTGGCCTTGGCGATGGCAGCCTTGATCGCGTTGTCGAAGGCCACGGTGTCGTGCAGGGCTTTCTTGGCGGTGGTTTCATGCAGGGCGTGGTCGATGCGGCCGCCTTCGACCATCAGGAAGTAACCCTTGTTGTTTTTGGCCAGAACGTCCATGGCCTTGGTCGTCATCTCGGCCAGGCTGGGTTCCTTGGACGGATCGCGGTCCAGGTCATAGCTCATATGGCTGGAGGTGAACAGGCCGGCCAGGCGCTCGGTCTTGCTGGCGTCGATGGCGTTGAATTCGGCGGCGTTGCTGGCGAAGGCGTAGTTCTTGGCTTTCAGTTCGGCGACCAGATCGCGGCCGTCGGCGCGTTTGCCGCCGCCTTTGACTGGCGTGAAGAACTGGCTGCCGCCGCCCAACAGCACGTCCAGGCCATTCGCGCCCAGGGCGCTGTTATAGCCTGCGCCGCCTGGCACCACGGCTGCGGCGATATCGTTCTCCAGATCGCGGTGGCAGATGTGGGAATAGGTGGCCGCTGGCGTGGCGTGGGTGACGCGGGTGGTGGTGACAACACCGGCGGACAAGCCTTTGGCCTTGGCCAGTTCCAGCAGGGTGGTGGCCGGGGTGCCGTTCTTGCTGCCGCAGTTGTTGCCCAGCTTGTTGCCGGCGGCGTCGGCGATCGGATCGATGGCGGTGGTGTCGCTGGACATGGAGATGACTTCGTTATTCATCTTCACGCCGGTCATATAGGCGGCCATCGACGGCGCGCTGTCGGTCACCTGCGAATCGTTGGAGAAGGTTTTGACGAAAGCCGTTTCCGGCAGGGTGTCCATGGTCAGGTCGCCATCCTCGCCTACCGAGTAGATGCGCGCTGCGGTCATGGTGGTCAGGCCCATGCCGTCGCCCAGGAAGAAGATGACGTTCTTCGGCGGCGTGGTGGGAGTGACTGGAGCGGTGGTGTCGCTCGAGTTATTGTCGCTGCTGCTGCAGGCGGCAAGGGCAAGAGCAACGCATACGCCGATCGCGGCGCGCAGTGGGAACTTTGGCATGGCGGATAGTCCGGGGTGTCGAAAAGCCAGCACCATACCAATTGCGTGTGACGGGTTCATGACAGGAAGTTAATCCCTGTCATGAACCCGTCATATTCCGCAGCGCCTAGCGTGAAAGCCAGGCCGACGCGGCGCGCGTCAGGCGCGGCATGATCCAATACACCATCAGCGCCGAGATGACGGAGGCCGAGGCGAACGTCTCGGCGACGGGGGGAATGCCGGGCGCAAAAGTTTGCCCCGGCATTTTAATCAGGGGCGGCACGATGGCTGTCAGCGGAAACACGGCCGAGGTGGAGAGCAGCCATTGCTTCCAGCGCGCCGGCGCGGGGCCGTTCTGCGATGGCGCAAACCAGAATTCGGCGTCGTCATGCAAGCGGAAACGGTCGCGCCCCAGCAGCCAGGGCCGCGCCTCTTCCAGCAGCGCGCGGCGCAGCGGCGACAGCAGCCACGCGCTGGCGCTGGCCGACGAGCAAAAGCGCAGAATCACCACGTAGCGCAGGCCCGCGCCGGCCGGCATCAGGATGTCGGTGGCGACATAGCCGGGAAAGCGCTGGTGCGCCTGCGTGGCGCGCTCCATCCAGCGTTCGTAGTCGGCGCGATGGCGCGGATGGACATCGTGCACGATGACGCTGGTGCTCAGGTCGGACGAGGGCGGGGCGCTCATGCCGCTGCGCGCTGGCGCCGCCGCATGGCGCGCGCGTAGAGTTCGCGCCGCAGCGGAATCAGCGGATCGTCCGAGGCTTCGATGCCGTCGATTGCCCCGCCTGGACTGAAGCCCAGGCTGCGTTGCAAGGCCGGCTGCGCCGCCGCATCGGCCGCCAGCGCTTCCACGCGGATGGTTCCGAGCAGGATCTCCTGGCGCGCTTCGGGGCCGGTGCGCGGCCAGACCAGCGAGCAGTCGTCCAGCACATCGCCCGGCGCGGCCAGCTGCAGCATCAGGCGCATCAGGCCGGCGCCGGCATCCAGGCGCTGCGCCAGTTCCGCGCTGAGGAAGTCGGGCGGCATGGCCTGCGCTTTGGCATCGGTCAGGTGCGGGGCCGGCACCAGTGGGTCGATGCGGTAGCGGCCGTGGCGCATCTCGCCCGCCGCATTGATGAAGCGAAAAGCGTTCAGGCCGAAGTAGTGCTCGGACAGATAGCTTTTCGGCGCGGGCTTGGGCGCTTCCAGATAGGCCTTGGCGCGCGGATGCTGTTCCAGGAAGCGCTCCAGGCGTTCCACATCCGGTTGCGGCGCGACGCTGGCGGCTATCGCCTGCAGGAAGCCGAGAAACTCCTCGGGTGAGCCGGCTGGAAAGCCGTCATGGGAATGGGCGACGATGTCATGGCTGCTGCCGTCTTCCAGCTGGAAGCGCAGGGCCAGGCCACGCGGATTGGCCATGCTGTCGCCATCGGGCGTGGTGGGCACGCCGCTGAAATTGGAGAAGCGCAGTTGCAGCGGAATCGGGCTGGCCTGGAAATGTGGCGCGCGCGTGATGGCTGCGGCGCCGGGTGCGGCGACAAAGGTGCCGAGGGCGACGATGCCCTTGGCATGGCTGACGCGGAAGCCTTCATGGCAGCCAAAGCTGGCCGTCAGCGCATCGAGCATATCGTCGTAGAGCTTATCGTTGTTCACAAGCTGGGTCTTTCGGAAGAGGAGGGGCGGCTTGCCGTGGCGGCGGGCCACGGCAAGAGCAGCATGTGCTTAGCGCTGGGCCAGGCCGTGCGTCATGGTGATGTGCTTGAACTGGATAAAGTCATCCATCGCGGCCATGCCGTTCAGGCGGCCCAGGCCGGACTGCTTGAAGCCGCCTTCCTCGAATTCGTCGTACACCACGGCCCAGTCGTTGACCCAGACCGTGCCGGCTTCCAGTGCGCGCGCCACGCGCAGCGGACGGTCGATATCGCGCGTCCACACGCTGGCGGCCAGGCCGTATTCGCTGTTGTTGGCCAGCGCGATGGCCTCCTGTTCGCTGTCGAAGACCTGCATGGTCAGGACGGGGCCGAAGGTTTCCTTCTGCACGATATCCATGTCCGGGTCGATCACTTCCAGCAGCGTGGGGCGGTAGAAGGCACCTTCGGCCAGCGGGCCTTGCGTCACCGGGCCGCCGCGCACGATCACCTTGACACCCGCCGCGATGGCCTCGTTGACCACGCGGTTCACGCGCTCGACATTCGGACGGTCGATCAGCGGTCCCATCTCGCTGGCCGGATCGGAAGCCGGGCCGACCTTGACGGCTTCCAGGCGTTCGGCCAGGCGCTGGCGTAGTTTGCCGGCAATGCCAGACTGCACCAGCAGGCGCGAACCGGTCATGCAGAACTGGCCGGCGAACACGGTCAGGGCTTTTTCCAGCTTGGGCAGGGCGGCTTCGATGTCGGCGTCGTCAAACACGATCATCGGCGTTTTGCCGCCCAGCTCCAGGCCGAAGCGTTTCAGGCGCTGCGCGCCGACGGCGGAAATGGCGCGCCCGGTGGCCGTGCTGCCGGTGAAACTGATGGCCGGCACGTCGGGCGATTCGATCATCCATTTGGAACCCTCGGCGCCCGATTCGCTGAACAGATTGACCACGCCGGTCGGCAGCGATGTCACTTCCGACATGATGCGGGAAACCAGGGCATTGGTCTGCGCCGTCTGGCCCGGCATCTTGATGACGGTGGTGCAGCCGGCCGCCAGGGCTGGGGCCAGCGAGCGGATCATCAGCACCACGGGCGAGTTCCATGGCGCGATGATGCCGGCCACCCCGATCGCTTCGCGCAGCACCAGGGACAGGCTGCCCGGCTTGGGATCGGCCGCGCGGCCATATTCGGTGCGGGCCAGCGAGGCGTAGTAGCGTAGCTTGGACGGCACCATGCTGACTTCGAATTCGGCTTCGCCCTTCACCTTGCCGTTTTCGGTGGCGAGGAGGTCGATCAGCTGCGCGCTGTTGCGCTCAAAAGCGTCGGCCAGCTCGTTGAGCGCTTTGGCGCGCAGGGCGCGGTCTTCCTTCCACTCCGTTTCGGCGAAGGCGCGCTTGGCGGCGGCGATCGCCTCGGTCGCTTCGCGCAGGCCGCCGTCGGCGTACTGGCCGATTACTTCGTAGTTGGCGGGATTGATCGAATCCTTATGGATGCCGGAATCGGTCCATTCGCCGCCGATCCAGTTCAAGGCGATATGCTTGTTCATGTTGGTGCTCCTTTATATATGTTGTGAGGTTCAGGCGAAACGGCTGGCGATGCGTTCCGCCGCCGCGATGGTCGTGACATTGGTGGCTACGGATGGCACGTCGGGGAAGATCGAAGCGTCCACCACACGCAGGCCGGTCAGGCCGTGCACCTTGCCTTCGAAATCGACCACGGCTTGCGGCGCGCCGGGGTGGCCCATGGGCGCGGTGGAGGTCGGATGGTGATAAGTGTCCAGCGTGGCCTTGATGGAAGCCAGGATGGCTTCGTCGGACTGGGCGTCGGGGCCGGGATTGAGTTCGCTGGAAACCATGGCCGCCAGCGGCGCGGTCTGGCCGATGCGGCGCGACAGCTTGACCGCTTCCAGCAGGCGTGCGCGGTCTTCCGGCTCGGCCAGGAAGTTCAGGTCGATCTTCGGCGCGGCCAGCGGGTCGCGGCTGTTCAGCGACAGGCGGCCGCGCGACAGGGGGCGGGTCAGCGCCACGGCCAGCACGAAGCCGACCTTGGTCGGGCTTTGCTCATGCGGGAACAGGTGGGTGGCGGTGATATGCACATCCAATTCGCCCTGGGTCGCGCTGCTGCTGTGGGTCCACAGCTTGGCGCCGATCACCGGGGTTTGCGCACCGATGGCTTCGGGCTTGGCGGCATAGGCGTTGTAATAGAAAGGATGGTCGATCAGGTTCAGGCCCACCGGCAGGTCGGCCACCAGCGGAATCTCCAGTTCGCGCAGATGCGCCTGCGGGCCGACGCCGGAACGCAGCAGGATGGCCGCGCTGCCATAGCTGCCGGCCGACAGCACCACTTCGCCGGCATACAGGCGGGCGCCGTTCGCCATCTGCACGCCAATGGCGCGTTTGCCGTCGAACAGGACTTTATCGACCGTGCTGTCGCCGTGGATGAAGAGGTTTTCCCGCGCCCGCACTGCGTCCGTCAGATAGGCCATGCCGGTATTGACGCGCACGCCGTCAACGATATTCATGGGATAGGGGCCGGCACCGTTGGCATCGGCAGCGTCGAAATCGGCAATCTCGCGGTGGCCGTTGGCCAGCGTGGCGTCGAGGAAAGCGCGCTGCATGGGCGTGATGTCGGCGCGTTCCAGCTGGCGCACCGGCAGCGGGCCGGAACGGCCGTGCAGCTCGTCGCTGCCGCCGGAACGGCTTTCCAGATTTTTGAAATGCGGGAGCATGTCCTCATAGCTCCAGCCAGGCAGATTCCAGCGCTGGAAGTCTTCGGGACGGGCGCGCAGCGCCACCGCGCCATTCACGCCCGAGCTGCCGCCCAGCACCTTGCCGCGGATGGCCGCGATCGGGTGGCCCACATAGCCCGCTTCCGACTTGTAGCCCCATTCGTGCTGTGGATCGCCGTTGGCGCCCAGGATGTCGCTTTGGGCGATGATGGCGGGATAGGCATTCGGCTCGTAGTTCTGTCCCGCTTCCAGCAGCAGGACGTTGCGTTTGCCATCCGCGCTCAGGCGGTTCGCCATCACGGCGCCGGCCGAACCGCCGCCCACTACGATCACGTCGAAAACTGCATTCTCGGTCTGCTTGCCATGCACTGCATCGTTCATCTCTTAGTCTCCAAAGCCGCGGGACATCCGCGAACCGAAGACTACGGGGATTAGCGATTTTGCATAAGCCGATGAATCACGAATCAGAAGTTCGTTTTTTCCGAACGATCGCTGGAAACGGCTTGCAACTGCTCCTGGATCGGCAGTTCCCACACGGGCGGATAGCCGATTTCCTCGATCAGGAAGTTCACCAGGGTCTGGATCTTGAGCGAGGAACGGTGCGACTGGCGGTACACGGCCGACACCATGCCGCCGGAAGGCGAAAATTCGGGCAGCACGATGCGCAGCGCGCCGCTGGCGACGGCGTCGGCGCACAGGAAGGTGGGCAGGATGGCCAGGCCCAGGCCCTGCCTGGCCCCCTCCAGCAGCTGATGGCCGCTGTCGGTGCGCATGCGGTTGCGGATGCGGAAGGACTTGGTCTCGCCGTTGACCGGCAGCTGCCACATGCCCTGCGGCTCGCGGTGCACGTAGAGCAGGCCTTCATGATCCTGCAGCTCCTCGGGCCGCAGGGGCGTGCCGCGTTCGGCCAGATACTCGGGGCTGGCGCAGATCACGTGGCGGTTGACGGCCATGCGTTTGGCGACCAGGCTGGAATCCTGCAGATTGCCGAGGCGGATGGCGAGGTCGTAATTCTCGTCGTTCAGGTTCACGCGGCGGTCATCGGCTTCCACGTCGATGCGCAGTTCGGGATGCAGGCCGGCGAAGCGGGCCAGCATGGGGGCGAGATGGCCGATGCTGAAGGCCATCGGCGCGGCAATGCGCAAGCTGCCCCGCATGCAGGCCTGTCCCGCCAGGACCGCGTTTTCCGCCTCGCTCACCTCGGCCAGGATGCGTGCGCTGTGAGCGTAAAAGATCTGCCCCGGTTCGGTCACCATCATCTGTCGCCCGCGCGCCAGCAGGCTCGCGCCCAGGCGCTGCTCCAGCTGCTGCATGCGCTGGCTGACCATGGACTTGGTGGTGCCCAGCCGCTTGGCGGCCTCCGACATGCTGCCGGCATCGACCACCGCCACAAAAAAATGCATTTCAGCGAACTTGTTCATTACGAATAGCGAAAAGACGGGGTCTGCTTCAGACCACGCTGCAAGCGCGTGCCTGCATCAGGCCTTTGAGGAAGCCGCGGCGGATCTTGCCGGCCAACAGGGCGTGCTGCACTTCGTTGGAGCGCCGCTCGGCCCCGCTCAGTTTGCGCAGCCAGCCGCGGAAGGGGATGGCGCCTTCGACCGTGTTTTGCAGTGCGCCAGTGGCCGCCTTGCCGGCCATGTCGCGGGCCATTTCTGTGCGGTCCTGCTTTTCTTCCGGCACGTCGATGTCGGGGCCGAGCAGATCATCAAGGGCGTCGAGCTGGGCGTTCAGGCTGGGGCAATCCTGCTTGGCGGGCATGGCGTAAGGCTTGTCCAGCGCCTCGCGCAGCGCGGCGGGGATGTCGGGCTTGGAAATGTTGAGATCGCGCAGCGGCGTGCCCGCGATTTCGGTGATGCGCGACTGCTCCTTGCTGGTCGCGCAGGCACTCAAGGCCAGGGCGGCGGTGATGACAAGCGCCATGTTCTTCATTAAATCTTTCCTCTGTCTGCAATGCTGAAAAAGATGGCAATCATATCATGTTGCCACATTGAAACTTCAGGCCAAAAAAAATGCCACCCGAAGGTGGCTGGCGCTGACGCGGCATGTTTTACGCCGCTTGCAGTTCGCCGTAGAGCGCCAGAAATTCCTGGCTCAGCTTGTGGCTGCGGTCGAGGTGGATCATGGGCAGGTTGCGCTCATGCGATTCGCGGATGCGGATCGAGCTCGACAGCTTGTTCTCCAGCACCGGCAAGCCTTCCTCCTTCAGTTCATCGACCAGGCGCTGCGGCAGCAGGGCGCGCGGCTGGAACTGGTTGACCACGATGCCTTCGATGGTCAGGTTGGCGTTGTGGTCGGCCTTGATCTCTTTCACGTTATTGACCAGGGTGTACAGCGCCTGGCGCGAGAAGTCGTCGCAGTCGAATGGGATCAGGCAGGTGTCGGCCGCGATCAGGGCGGACTGGGTGAAGAAGTTATACGCGGGTGGCGTATCGACGAAGATTTCGTCGTATTGCTGGCTCAGCTCCTTGAGCGTGTCGCGCAGCTTGTAAATCTTGTGGCGCGATTCGAGCTTGGACTGCAGGTCGCCCAATTCGGGATGGGCCACCATGATGGACAGGTTCTCGAACGGGGTGGCGTGGACGTAGTGGCTGGCTTCCTTGGCGAACATGGAAAAGCTCAGCATCTGCTCGAAATAGGCGCCCAATGTCGGTGCCACGTCGGCGGTCGCCGCGCCCAGCACGTAGCGGCTGGAATTGCACTGCGGATCGATATCGATCAAGAGTGTCCGCTTGCCCTGGTGCGCCGCAATAGCCGCCAGATTCACCGCAATCGTTGACTTACCGACCCCGCCCTTCTGATTGAAGATCACCCGTTTCATACGCTGGCCCATGAAATGGCTAAGAATGCAAGAATTCTAGCATGATGCGGCGCAGCAAGTGAGTGAGAGTGAAAGAGAATTGTTACTTCGAAATTCAAACAGCCCATCAATTACGCCATGCTTGGGCGATCGATGGGCTGAGGGTGCGGGCTAATCAGGCGATGAGGATCTCAGCCATATCGGCGGTGTGCACGCCTACCAGTTGGGCCGGCAGGGCATTGGTTACTTTTTGCATGAGATGCTGCAGATCGGCGCCGGTGGCGGAATCCGCGATTTGCATGATGACGTCGGAACTATGACCGTTGAAGAACAGGGCGTTGCCGAACTTTTGGCCCCAGTAATCCAGCTGGGCAGAGCTGGCGTGGTGGTCGAACATATTCATGAAGGCGCGGTCCACCGCGGCGTCCAGGCCCCATGTCGGGGTCGAAGTGAAGTTTTGCTTGTACTCAGCCGATTGCTCCATGGCGTGGGCAATATCGGTAATGGTGAGGCCTTTGTTGTTGACGGCATCGCTATAGAATTGCAGGCCACCAGGATCAGCGGGGCGGTTAAAGAATTCAATGTACAGCTTTTCGATTTCGAAAGTCGTAGACGACATTTGTTGCCCTTTAGGAAATTATCGAGAATGACAGCGTTATTACATTAAATAAGCATGCATTTTAAAAGTGACAATGTTTATCTATATGCAATTTCCAAATAATAACGTTAGTGTTTTTGTAACGCAACAAAAAAGTTAACACGAGGCAAGCGCTGGCTTGCGCTTCGCATGCCGGCAGTGTTGCACCGGCAAGCGGGCGGAGCGGCATGTGCTGTCAGCGGAAATATTCCCCGGCGCGCTCGGGCTGGTACAGCACTTCCAGCAGGCGCACTTTCAGCAACTGGCCGTCAGGGTGGGGCCAGTCGATCGTATCGCCTACCGATAGGCCTAGCAGAGCGGCGCCGATTGGGCTGAGGATGGAAATGCCGTCCGGCAGCTGGGCCATATCCTTGGGGTAGGCGAGCGTCAGGCTGCGCACCTCGTCCGAGCCGGCAATTGCAAAGCGCACGGTGGAATGCATGGTGACGACGTCGGACGGCATATCTTCCGGCGCCACGATGTCGGCGCGCGCCAGTTCGTCGAGTAGAGCCTGGCCGGTGGCGTCGTCGGGCCGCAGGGCGCCGATCAGGTCTTCGAGACGTTCGGCGTCGAGGGAAGAGATGGTGATCTGGGGTTTCATAGAAATTCTCCTGGGTTTCGGTTCTGCTTGAAAAGAAGCGGGAAGCTGAAGGCGGCTCGGAGAGGCGAAGAGTGCCGGATTGGTCCGGCCGGCCCCACCGAGCCTAGGAAAGCCAGGCGAGATTGCGGTTGAAGAGCAGGCCGGCAACGATAGGCATGCCCGCTGCGCTCCCGTTCAGGGAGGCAGTGTTGCAGCGGGCAGGAGTGGCGGCCTGGTTCATCATGGCGCGAGTATAGCGCGTTGCAGGCGGGGATGAGAATGCTGTCGCGGAAAACGAAAACGCCACAGCGTGGCGTTTTCGTAGGGTGATGCTTACTTCACGCCTTCCATCGCCTCCACGGCGTCGAAAATATGCGTCAGCGCGTTTTCCATGGCGTCGGCTGTCATTGCGCCACTCTGGTTCGTGATGATGAAGACCCCGAGTTGATATTTCGGCACGATAAAGACGTAGCTTTGTGCGCGTGGCACGCCACCATGGTGTACGTAATGTGTGCCCAGTTGGCGATTCTGGCCGATATTCCAGAAGTAGCCAATGCTGAAGTCATCCTTGAAACGTACGAGCGGCTTGTGCGATTCGACGACGGCGGGATTGGTGCTCAATTGCAGGCTCAGGTATTTCGCCATATCCGGCAGCGTCGACTTCAGGTTGCCGGAGGCTCCCCAAGGCAGTCGTGGCATCGGTGTGCTGATGACGGGATTATCGCTGTGGTAGCCGGGTGCTAGCCGATGGCCATCCTTGGCAGTGACGCCCATTTGAGTCTCGTGCATCCCGGCTTCGCGTGCGATGAATTGCGTGAGCAGGACTTCATAGGGTTGTCCGTATATTTTTTCGAGAGTGTGCGCGATAAGTTCGGTGCCGGCGCTGGAATAGGCATAGTCCTTGCCGAGCGGACCTTTGATGCTAACCGAGTGTAAATCCTGCCAGAATTGTTGCTGCCCGTAGTTGGCGTAGGCCGCATTCAATTTGGCTGGCGTGTCGTGCGCAGTGAAATCTTTTAATACAGTGTTCACTTGCAGCGGCAGCATGCCTGGCATATTGCTGGTGTGCGTGATCAGATGGCGCAAGCGAATCGGCTCACCATCCGACTGCAGATTGTGGTACGCCGCCGCCAGGTATTTTTGTATCGGATCGTCGAGTGCTGCCCGCCCATCGAGTACTGCTTGCGCCAATAGCAGGCCGGCAAAAGTCTTGCTGACCGAACCGATTTCATACAGCGTTGTATCGTTCGGCGTATTCGCCTTGCCGGCCTCCAGCTCGCCACGATGCAGAATGAATTCCTTGCCACGATAAACAACCGCGATTGAGGTCGAGTGTAATAGCTTTGACTTCAATAGGGTGGTAGCGGCCTGGTTCATTGCCGCAGGAATATCACTTGAGGGGGCGGAGCCGGTTGGCTTGCAAGCCGCAAGCACTAGGGTGGTTCCAAGTACGGCAGCAGCGAGTTTGCTCATCAGGCGCATCATCCAAGGATGGGGAGAGGCATTCTCGCATAGGGATGGCCAAAATGAAAAACGCCGACCTGTTGAGGGTCGGCGTTTTCACTTTTTATTCTTGGTGGCCCGGGGCGGAATCGAACCACCGACACAAGGATTTTCAATCCGACTGCCTGCAAGCGGCTGGAGTCGGCGGAGTCGACAGGAAACCGTCGTGCGGCAACTAGGTGGTAACTCTCGATAAGCGGACAGGGTACCTTGTTCCGCCAACCTTTCAGCGTCCGAACTGATTGCCTGATCGTAGTCCAGCGGACTCGCCGAGACAGCCGAGGATGCTGGCTGATGCCCCCCAAGGCCTTTCAGGCGGTCGTTAAGGAGTTTCATTTTTGATTATAAGCGGCTTCTTTTTCAGCGCAGGCCAAAGCGTTCCACCACGAACTCGACAAAACTGGCCAGCTTGGGCGTGGACTGGCGGTCGCGCTGGTAGACCAGATGCATGGGACGCGGCGCCGGCCAGTAATCGCGCAGGATGGGGACCAGACGGCCGCGCGCCACGTCGTCCGCCAGCATGACTTCCGCCTGCAGCACCACACCCAGGCCAGCGATGGCTGCCTGGCGCAGCGCCTCGCCGTTGTTCGAGCGCATGCGGGGCGCGGGCGGCTTGGCGTCATCGCTGTGCGTGATGCGCCAGCGCGTGTCATGGCGCCAGTGCATGGCGTCCATGCAGCGGTGCCGGGACAGATCGGCAGGCGTCAGCGGCGTGCCGTGACGTTCCAGATAGGCGGGCGCGGCACAAATGATCATGTGCAGCGGCCGCAGGGGGCGCGCCACCATCGACGTATCCTTCAGGAGGCCGATACGCACGACTGCGTCCAGCCCTTCTTCCACCACATCGGCCTTGCGGTTGGATAGTTCCAGGTCCAGGCTCACTTCGGGATAGCGGTCCAGGTACTCCGCCATGGCGGGTGCCAGGCACTGGCTGCCGAACGCCACCGGCGCACTCAGCTTGATGGTACCGCGCGGCACCGCGCGCATGGCTTGCGCGCCGGTCTCGGCCGCCTGCACCAGGTGCAGGATGTGGCGGCATTGCTCGGCGTACTGCTCACCGATCTCGCTCAGGCTCTGGCTGCGCGTGGTCCGATGCAACAGGCGCGCGCCGACCAGTTTTTCCAGTGCCGCGATGTGCTTGCTCACCATCACGGTGGACATGTCCAGTGTGCGGGCGGCGGCGCTGAGGCTGCCTGCATCCACGACCCGCACAAACACTTCCATGCTGCGCATCTTGTCCATTGATTGTTAATTGCTGGTTAAAGATATTGTTAATTTTACGGGATTTTTAAATGTGGAGAGATGGTGAATACTGGCGGCTCTTGTTCACTACTGCTGGTCTGGAGCTATGACGTTCGCACTCTGGTTGACATTTCTGTGCCTGGCGCTGGCCGCCAGCTTTAGTCCGGGGCCAGGCGTGCTGCTGGCCATCTCCACCACGATGGCGCTGGGTGCCAGGCGCACGGTGTATAGCTCGGCGGGTAATGCGGTGGGGGTCTTCCTGGTGTCCTGCGTGGCGGTGAGTGGCGTCGGCCTGATGGTCCAGCGCTCGCCGCTGGCGTTTTCCGTGCTGAAGCTGGCGGGCGCCGCCTACCTGGCCTGGCTGGGCGTGAAGCAGTGGCGCGGGGCGGGGAAGGGGGCGCAAGCCGCGGTGCCCAACGGCCAAGCCGTGGCGCACACCGATAGCCGTTATGCAGTGTTCCGGCGCGGCTTGCTGGTCGCCAGCAGCAACCCGAAAGCGATCCTGTTTTTCTCCGCCGTGTTCCCGCAATTCATGCCGCCCGGCGAGCTCGATGCCCACCGCTTCCTGTTGCTCAGCCTGACCTTTGTGGGATGCACCTTCGTGTCCCACCTCTCCTATGTGCTGCTGGCCGCATCGGCCGGCGCACGGTTTCTCACGGGGGCCGGCATGGTGCGGCTCCAGCGCGGCACCGCCTTGCTATTTATCGCCCTCGCCTTTGCTCTGGCGCGCTGAATCCTGCCTGGAAAACAAAAACGCCACCCGAAGGTGGCGTTTTTTCTGTATTCTTGGTGGCCCGGGGCGGAATCGAACCACCGACACAAGGATTTTCAATCCTCTGCTCTACCAACTGAGCTACCAGGCCAAGAGGCAAAATTATAGCACGCAAAAATGCATTTGCAATAGCCCCAGGAAAGTTTTCTGCGGAAAATTGCTGACTCGGGGGCGGACGGGGTGGCTGTCAACCCTGTATCAAGCCAGAATTTCCCTCTTGTCCAAGGCATTCTGCCCTATGGCAAGGGCTATAATGGCCGGATGAACAATCTGTCCCCATCGTCCACGCGGCACCACGTGCAGACTGCGGTTTGCATTGTCGGCAACGGCGCCATCGCCAAAACCACAGCTCTGGCCTTCGCCCAATCCGGGCATAGCGTCACTTTGCTTGGGCCGCCGCCCTCCAGCGCCGCCAAGCCTGGCGAGGAGGCGAGCTGGGATGTGCGCGTGTATGCACTGAATCACACCGCCTACAAGCTGCTGTCCCGCCTCAAGGTCTGGGGCGCGATGGACCAGGCGCGCATCGCGCCGGTCGACGCCATGCTGGTCAGCGGCGACGGCACGCATGCCGGCGGCCTGCACTTCGATGCCTATGGTGCCCATACCGGTACCCTGGCCTGGATCGTGGAAGAGCGCAATCTGGAGCAGGCGCTGGACGCGGCCCTGCGCTTTGCGCAGAATGTGCAGACGGTTTCCGGCCGCGCCACCGCCCTGGTGCGCGAGGACGACGGCGCCAGCGTGCGCCTGGATGATGGTAGCGTGATTAAAGCCGCGCTGGTGGTGGGCGCGGACGGCGCCAACTCCTGGGTGCGCGGCCAGTGCGATATCGGCATGGATTACCGTCCCTATCACCAGCGCGGCGTGGTGTCCAACTTCGCCTGCGAAAAGCCGCACCATGGCGCGGCCCATCAATGGTTCACCTGCGGGCAGGGCATTGTGGCTTTGCTGCCGCTGCCGGGCAATCAGGTATCCCTGGTCTGGTCGGCACCCGATGCGCTGGCCGATACCCTGTGCAGCGAAGGTGCGCAGCGCCTGGCCGCGCGCTTGGCCGAATTCGCGGCCGACAAGCTGGGCGCCCTGACCCCGCTACAGCCGGAAGTGGTGCGCGATTTCCCGCTGCGCCTGATGCGCCCCCATTCCCTGGTGTCGCAGCGTGTGGCCCTGGTGGGCGACGCCGCCCATGTGGTGCATCCGCTGGCCGGCCATGGCATGAATCTGGGCTTTGGCGATGTGGAAGACCTGCTCCGCGTGATCTCCGAACGCGAGGAGCAGCGTTCCGTGGGCGACGAGCGCGTGCTGGCGCGCTATGCCCGCGCGCGCAAGGAAGACGTGCTGCTGATGCAGATCGCCACCGATGGTTTGCAACGTCTTTTCGGTGCCGATCTGGAGCCGGTGCGCGTAGCGCGCAATTTGGGATTAAACTTGCTGGACAAATTGCCGGGCCTGAAGCGCCGGCTGATTTCTCAAGCACTTGGAAAGCAGTAAACCGGAGAACATATGAAAAAGAGTAAGTTTGCATTGATGCTCATGTCGGCGCTGTTGATGTCTTGCGCCGGAGCGGAAAATCCCACCGAAGCGAGTATCAAAAAGCTGATCGAGCCACGCCTGGGCGACAATGTAAAGGTCGATTCGGTCAAGGAAACCCCTTACGCCGGCTTGTATGAGATCCGCATCGGCGACGAAATCCGCTATACCGACAAGACCGCGACTTACCTGATGGTGGGCCATATCTTCAATCTGAAGACCACCGAAGACCTGACCCAGGCCCGCATCGACGACATCAACAAGATCAAGTTCAGCGATCTGCCGCTGGAATTGGCGCTGAAAACCGTGAAGGGCAACGGCAAGCGCGTGATCGCCGTATTCGAAGATCCGAACTGCGGCTATTGCAAGCGTTTCCGCAAGCAGACCTTGAACGAGATGGACAATGTGACCGTGTACACCTTCATGTACAACATCCTGTCAGAAGACTCGTTCACCAAGTCGAAGAACATCTGGTGCTCGGCCGACCGCAACAAGGCCTGGGACGACTGGATGGTCGCCAACAAGGCCGCGCCGGTGGCGCCGTCAGGCTGCGTGGCGCCGAACGACAAGGTGCTGGCCCTGGGCCAGAAACTGCGCATCAATGGCACGCCGGCGATCTTCTTCGCCGACGGCAGCCGCGTTCCTGGCGCGATCGACGCCAAGACGCTGGAATCCAAGCTGTCCGCAATCAAGCAATAAGCATCATCGGCAGGGATGTCCGGGCCTAGGCCCGCCATCCCGCAGCATCATTATTGGCGCGCATATCGCTTGCGTGCCTGTACCTCTTTCACTAAGCCCCAGCCAACGCCAAGGAGTAAGAGATGATTACGCTGAATATCAACGGACGCGATACCCAGATCGATGCCGATCCATCGACACCGATCCTGTGGGCCTTGCGCGATAACCTGAATATGACGGGCACCAAGTTTGGCTGCGGCGCAGCCTTGTGCGGCGCCTGCACCGTGCATATGGGCGGTCAGGCCATCCGTTCCTGCGTAACGCCGATCTCCTCGGCCGTGGGCCAGAAAATCACCACCATCGAGGCGATGGAAGCCGACAAGGTGGGCAAGGCGGTGCAGAACGCCTGGGTCAAGCATGATGTGCCGCAATGCGGCTACTGTCAGAGCGGCCAGGTGATGAGCGCCACGGCCCTGCTGAAAACGAATAAATCGCCCAGCGATGCCGACATCGAAAGCGCCATGGCCGGCAATATCTGCCGCTGCGGCACCTACCAGCGTATCCGCGCCGCCATCAAGGACGCGGCCAAATCCCTCGCCTGAAGGAGAGCGCCATGCGTAAAGAATGGATGAAGCAGGATGCAGCGATGAGTGCCGTGGCTGACGTGGCCACGGCGGGCGAGGGCGCCGGGGTATCGCGCCGCGGCTTTATAAAGGCGGGCGCATTGGCCGGCAGCGGCCTGGTGCTGGGATTCTTTATCAGCGGCGGCAACCGCTTCGCGCGTGCGGCAGAAGAGGCCAAACCGGTGTACCAGCCCAATGCCTTCCTGCAGATCGCGCCGGACAATACGGTGACGGTGCAGGTCAACCGCCTGGAATTCGGCCAGGGCGTACATACGGCGCTGCCCATGCTGATCGCCGAAGAACTGGACGTCGACTGGCGCCAGATGCGCGGCGCCCTGGCGCCGGCCGGCGATGCGTATAAAGATCCGGTTTTCGGCATGCAGATCACGGGCGGCTCGGGCACCGTGGCCCACTCCTGGAACCAGTACCGCGAGATCGGCGCCAAGGCGCGCCTGATGCTGATCGCGGCGGCGGCCGAGCAGTGGAAGGTCGATCCGGCCCAGATCAAGACCTCGAAAGGCATGCTGCTCGGGCCGAACGGCCAGAAGTCCAGCTACGGCGCCATGGCCGATGCGGCCATGAAGCAGGCCGTGCCGGAAAAGGTCGCGCTGAAGGAAGCGAAGGACTTCAAGATCATCGGCAAACCCACGCCGCGTCTCGACGCGCGCGCCAAGTCCAGCGGCCAGCAGCAGTTCGGCATGGACTTCAAGCCGGACGGCTGCAAGGTCGCCGTGGTGGCGCGGCCGCCGGTGTTCGGCGCGAAAGTGGCGAAGTTCGACGCCAGCAAGGCCAAGGCGATTCCCGGCGTGATCGAGGTGCTGCAAGTGCCGACCGACCGTGGCGGCAGCGGCGTGGCGGTGATCGCCAACGGCTACTGGCCCGCCAAGCAGGGCCGCGAGGCGCTGGAAATCGAATGGGACAGCAGCGGCGTGGAAAAGGTCAGCAGCGACAAGCAGCTGGCCGAGTACAAGGAGCTGTCCACCAAGGCTGGCTTGCCGGCGAAGAAGGCTGATACCTCCAAGCTTGCTTCGGCGGCGAAAAAGATCAGCGCCGTGTATGAATTCCCCTACTTGGCGCATGCACCGATGGAGCCGCTCAACTGCGTGGTCGATCTGAAAGCCGATTCCTGCACCGTATGGGCCGGCAGCCAGTTCCAGACCATGGACCAGGCGGCCGCCGCGCGTACCGCCGGCCTGAAGCCGGAGCAGGTCACGCTGCATACCATGATGGCGGGCGGTGGTTTCGGCCGCCGCGCCGTGCCGACCTCGGACTATATCGTGGAGGCGGTGAATGTCGCCAAGGCCTACAAGGCCAGCGGCAAATCCGGCCCGGTGAAGGTGATCTGGAGCCGCGAGGACGACATCAAGGGCGGCTATTACCGTCCCTCCCATGTGCACCGCGCCGAACTGGGACTGGATGCCAAAGGCCAGATCGTGGGCTGGAACCATGTGATCGTCGGCCAATCGATTCTTACCGGGACGCCTTTCGAGCAGTTCATGGTCAAGGATGGCATCGACGCCACCATGGTCGAAGGCATGGGCGATCCTTACGATGTGCCGCTGAACCTGAGCGTACATAACGTGAAGGCCAATGTGCCCGTTCTGTGGTGGCGCTCGGTCGGCTCCACCCACACTGCCTTCGTGATGGAAACCCTGATCGACGAAGCGGCACATGCGGCCGGCGCCGATCCGGTGGCTTACCGCAAAAAACTGATCGATCCCAAGCACAAGCGCCACCATGCGGCGCTGGACCTGGCGGTCGCCAGATCCGGCTATGGCAAGAAGGCGCTGCCCAAGGGCCAGGCTTGGGGCGTGGCGTTGCACGAATCCTTCAATACCGTGGCGGCCTACGTGGTTGTTGCTTCGGTCAAGGATGGTGTGCCCAAGCTGCACAAGGTCACGGCCGCCGTGCACTGCAACCAGCCGGTCAATCCGCTGACCATCGAAGCGCAGATTCAGGGCGCCATTCTGATGGCGGTCGGCACCACCTTGCCCGGCGCCGCCATCACGCTGAAAGATGGCGTGGTGGAGCAGTCGCAATTGGCCGATTACGCCATTGCGCGCATGCCGGACATGCCCAAGGTGGAGGTGCATATCGTGCCGTCCACCGAACCGCCTACCGGCATGGGCGAACCAGGCCTGCCGCCGCTGGCGCCGGCTTTCGCCAATGCCGTGTTCAAACTGACCGGCAAGCGCCTGCGCAAACTGCCTTTCGGCCTGACGACGGCATGATGATGGCGGCAGCAGCGTGAGCATCGTCGGCATTCTGCTGGCGGCCGGGCGCGGCATCCGCTTCGACCCGGCCGGCGCGCGCAACAAGCTGCTGCAAGCCTTGCCTTCCCGCGCTGCCGCACCCGGCGAGGCCTCCTGCCATACCAGCGTGCTGGAGGCCAGCGCGCGCAATATGCTGGCCACGCTATCGCGCGTGGTCGCGGTGGTGCGTCCCGAAGACGAAGAAAGCGCCGCCCTGCTGCGCGGCCTGGGCTGCGAAGTGAGCGTCTGCCCGCAGGCCGCGCAGGGTATGGCTGCTTCGCTGGTGCATGGCTTGCGCCAGGCGCCGCAAGCGTCCGGCTGGCTGCTGGCGCTGGGCGATATGCCCTATGTGAAGCCTGCCACCATGGCCGCGCTGGCGCGGACGGTGGAGCTGGGGGCCGATATTGCCGCCCCCATCCACCAAGGCCGGCGCGGCAATCCCGTCGCTTTCGGCCGCCGCCATCTGCCGCTGCTGCTGGCGCTGGAAGGCGATCAGGGCGCGCGCGCCATCGTCAAGAATTTTCCTGTCAATGAAGTGGTGGTGGAAGATTCCGGCATACTGCTGGATATCGACACCCCATCCGACCTACTATGATCAAGACCACACAAAAGAAAACCATCCAGAAAAAGTCAGGCATCGCTTACGCCATCGTCGGCAAAGACTTGCCCGCCCATTTGTACCAAGTGACGCTGACCGTCGATGCGCCCGCCGCGGAAGGACAGATCCTGGCGCTGCCGGCCTGGATTCCCGGCAGCTATATGATCCGCGAATTCTCGCGCAATATCGTGCGGATCAGCGCTGAGTCGAATGGCGAGGCCGTGGCGCTGACCAAGCTGGATAAGCATTCCTGGCAAGCCGCCCCGGTCAAAGGCAAGCTGATCGTGCATTACGAAGTCTATGCCTGGGATCTGTCGGTGCGCGCCGCCCACCTCGACCGTAGCCACGGTTTCTTCAATGGCACCAGCGTCTTCCTGCGCGTGGTTGGCCAGGAGGCGGCGGAGCATGTGGTCGATATCCAGCGTCCCGCGGACGAAGCGGCGCGCAGCTGGCGTGTGGCGACCGCGCTCAAGGAACTGAAGGCCAAGCGCTATGGCTTCGGCACGTATGCCGCTGCCAATTACGATGAACTGATCGACAGCCCGGTCGAAATGGGCGACTTCGCGCTCGCCAGCTTCAAGGCCAACGGCATCCCGCACGACATCGTGATCACCGGCCGCGTGCCGAACCTGGATATGGCCCGCCTGAGCGCCGACCTGAAAGCCATCTGCGAAACCCAGATCGCCTTCTTCGAGCCGAAAACGAAGAAAGCGCCAATGGAGCGCTACGTCTTCATGACCATGGCCGTGGGCGACGGCTACGGCGGCCTGGAACACCGCGCCTCCACCGCCCTGATCTGCGCCCGCGCCGACCTGCCCACCACCGCCCAGCAGAGCAAGGAGCCGGGCGAGGGCTATATGAAATTCCTCGGCCTGTGCAGCCACGAATACTTCCACACCTGGAACGTCAAGCGCATCAAGCCTGCCGTCTTCGCGCCTTACGATCTGCAGGTGGAGAACTACACTCCGCTACTGTGGCTCTTCGAAGGCTTCACCAGCTATTACGACGACCTGCTGCTGGTGCGCGCTGGCCTGATGAGCGAGCCTGCCTATTACAAGCTGCTCGGCAAAACCGTCAACGGCGTGCTGCGCGGCGCTGGCCGCACCAAGCAAAGCGTGGCCGATTCCAGCTTCGACGCCTGGGGCAAATACTACCGCCAGGACGAGAACGCGCCGAATTCCATCGTCAGCTACTACACCAAGGGCTCGCTGATCGGCCTGGCGCTGGATCTGACCATCCGCGCCAAGACCGCCGGCAAGCGTTCACTGGACGACATCATGCTGGCTCTGTGGCAGCGCTATGGCCGCGACTTCTACCAGGGCGGCGCGCGCGGCGTGACCCCAGCCGAAGTGGAAGCCCTGTTCGACGAAATCAGCGGCATGAAGCTGAAGTCCTTCTTCGAGCGCTATATTCGCGGCACCGAAGACCTGCCGCTGGCCAAGCTGCTGGCGCCATTCGGCGTCAAATACAGCGATGAGCGCAAGCGCACCAAGCCTAGCCTGGACGTGAACATTGGCCGCGACGGCGCCGACTGCAAGCTGGCCAGTGTGCATGAAGGCGGCGCGGCGCACCGCGCTGGCCTGTCGGCGGGCGACCTGCTGGTGGCGGTCGATGGCCTGCGCGTGACCGGCAGCCCATCCAACCTGGAAGGCCTGTTGGCACGTTACAAGGTTGGCGATACGGTGGAGATCCATGCCTTCCGCCGCGATGAGCTGCTGACGTTCAGCGTGCAGCTCGAAGGCGACCGTGCGCCGGGCGTGAGCATTGCGCTAGACGAAGCCAAAAAGAAAGGCACGGGACCGAAGCGTCCGACGGCAGTGTAATTCCGCCTACGCATGTTTGCTTCGCTCGACGTAAGAACCATCATGATCATGACCACGCTGATGTGCGCGGTCATGAGCGTGGTGCTGTATTCCGTGCATCGCAGCGCAGGCCGCGAAGTGCAAGGACTGGACCAGTGGGCAGCCGGTCTGCTGGCGCTGGCGCCCAGCATCTGGCTGTATAAGCTGTATGGCATCCTGCCCGATCCGGTGATCGTGCCGATTGCCAACGGCGTGGTGTTGTGGGGCCTGGGCCGCGCCATGCTCGGCACGCAGATGCTGCTGGGCCGCCGTCCTTCCTGGCTGCTGTTCCATGCCGGCTGGGCGGGCGGCGCATCGCTGCTCTGCTGGTTCGCCGCCATTTCCAGCTTCCCGCTGCGCATCGCCGTGTTCTCGGCCGTCGCCTTTGCCTTCTACACAGTACAGATTGTGGCCGTGCTGCGCTACGGCGCGCGCCACTTCTCCAGCTATTTCTTCACCGGCCTGTTGATGCTGCAAGCCTTGCCGGTGCTGGCGCGCGGTGTCATGGCGCTGACCGCAGACCTGTCCACCGTGGATCTGCAAAAAGGCAGCGCCCTGGCCACCGTGTATCTGGCCGTGGCCAATATGATGTCGTTGTTGCTGGCGGTGGGTTTCCTGATGATGGCGATGCGGCGCTTGCAGATCGTGCTGGAACGCCGCTCCACCCATGATCCGCTGACCAATGTGTTGAACCGGCGCGGTTTCGGCGCTTGCTATGATGCGCAGCTGGCATTGCTGCGGCGCGAAGGCCGTCCACTGGCGCTGATGCACATCGATCTCGACCACTTCAAGAAAATCAACGACCGTCATGGCCACTCGACCGGCGACCAGGTCCTGGTGCACGCGGCGGGCGCCATCCGTTATGCGGTGCGCGAATGCGATTACGTGGCGCGTTTCGGCGGTGAGGAATTCGTGGTGCTGCTGCCCGATTCGACGCTGAAGGCAGCGGCCGGCGCCGCCGAGCGTATCCAGAACATGCTGCGCGAATTGCGCGGCGCGCATCTGCCCGCATATACGGCCAGCATCGGCATCGCCTGCCAATACTCCTCGCACGAATCGCTGGACAATCTGCTGGCACGGGCCGACGTGGCCCTCTATCGTGCCAAGGCGAATGGCAGAAACCGCGTCGAACTGGACGACGACCCCTGCTCGATGGAATGGTGCAGCGTGGCCTGAGCAGGCCGCGCGGGATCAGGCAAACAGGCGGCTCAGTTCCGCGCCCGGATCGGCGGCGCGCATGAAGGCCTCGCCCACCAGGAAGGAGTGCACGTCGGCGTCGCGCATGCGCTTCACATCGTCGCCATTCAGGATGCCCGATTCGGTAATCACCAGGCGTTCTTTCGGAATGCGTGGCAGCAGGCCGAGCGTGGTGTCGAGCGAGGTTTCGAAAGTGCGCAGATTGCGGTTGTTGATGCCGATCAGGCGGCTATTCAGTTTGAGCGCGGCGGCCAGTTCATCGCCGTCGTGCGATTCGATCAGCACGTCCATGCCCAGTTCATGGGAGCAGGCTTCCATTTCGGCCATCAGGCCATGGTCCAGTGCCGCCACGATGAGCAGGATGCAGTCTGCACCCATGGCACGCGCTTCATAGATCTGGTACATATCGACCATGAAGTCCTTGCGCAGCACGGGAATGGTGCAGGCGGCGCGCGCCTGCTGCAAATACTCGGTGGCGCCCTGGAAGAACTGCTCGTCGGTCAGCACCGACAGGCAAGCCGCGCCATTGCCCGCATAGCTGGCCGCGATGTCGGCCGGACGGAAGTCGGCGCGCAGCACGCCTTTCGAGGGCGAGGCCTTTTTCACTTCGGCGATCACGCCGGCCGCGCCGGCATCGATGCGCTTGCGCAGGCTCGCTTCAAAGCCGCGGATGGCGGCGCGCGCCTCCTTGTCGCTTTCCACTTCGCGGCGCAGGCTTTCCAGGCTGCGGTGCTTTTTGGCCGCAGCCACCTCGTCGGCTTTTACGGCCAGGATTTGATTCAGAATGTCGGACATGCTCTTGCTCTCAATGTTGTTCGGATAGGGCCAGGCGTGCACCCAGCGCGAGGAAAAGGCCGCCGATCACGCGGTTCAGCCACAAGGCCACCAGCGGTTTGACTTTCAGACGGTCGCTGGCAAATGCGGTGAACACGGCCAGGCCGTTGCACCACAACATGCCGTTGAAGTTGAAGATGCAGCCCAGGATCACAAAAGCCAGCGCCTTGTTGGGCGCACCTGCATCGATAAACTGCGGCACGAAGGCGAGGAAGAACAGCGCCACTTTCGGATTCAGCACATTGGTCAGAAAGCCCTGGGCGAAGATGCGGCCATAGGGCAGGGTGCGCGCAGCGGTGGCTGCCGCCTGTGCCTGCTGTTGCGCCGTGTCAGTGTCGTTCTTCAGCCGCGCGCGCAGCATGCCGATGCCGCAGTACACGATGTAAGCGGCGCCCACCCATTTCACCGCATTGAAAGCGGCGGCCGATGTCGCCAGCAGGGCGGACAGGCCCACCGCCGCAGCCAGCACATGCACCATGGTGCCCGTGCCGATGCCCAGGGCCGCCGCGCAACCCGCGCGCCAGCCTTGGGTCGCGCTGCGCGCCATGATGAGCAGCGAATCCGGCCCTGGCATGATATTCAGCAGCAGGCCGGAAATGATAAACAGCGTCAGGTCATGGATGCCGAACATGGCGCTTCCTTAATTGCCTACGCCCAGTGCCTGCGTCACTTCCACGAACTGCTTCAGCTTCGCCAGCGCCGCGCCGGAAGACACGGCCTGGCGCGCGCGCTGCAGGCCGTCTTCGATCGAGCTGGCAACGCCGGCCGCATACAAGGCCGTGCCGGCGTTGAGCGCCACGATATCGCTGGCCGGTCCCGGCACGCCTTGCAGCGCTTCCAGCACCTTGGTTTTCGATTCCGCCGCATTGGCCACCTTCAGATTGCGGCTGGCCGTCATCTGCAGGCCGAAGTCCTCCGGATGGATTTCATACTCGCGGATCGTGCCGTTCACCAGCTCGCCCACCACGGTACCCGCGCCCAGCGACACTTCATCCATATTGTCGCGGCCATACACCACGATGGCGTGCTGCGCGCCCAGGCGCTGCAGCACGCGCACCTGGATGCCGACCAGATCCTGGTGGAATACGCCCATCAGGATATTCGGCGCGCCGGCCGGATTGGTCAGCGGCCCCAGAATATTGAAGATGGTGCGCACACCAAGTTCGCGCCGCACTGGCGCTGCATACTTCATCGCCGCATGGTGGTTCGGCGCGAACATAAAGCCGATGCCGCTCTGCGCAATCGACTGCGCGATCTGTTCCGGCTTGAGATTGATATTCGCTCCCAGCGACTCGATCAGGTCGGCGCTGCCGGAGGAGGAAGACACGCTGCGTCCACCGTGCTTGGCCACGCGCGCGCCGGCGGAGGCGGCCACGAACATGGAAGCGGTCGAGATATTAAAAGTGTGCGCGCCGTCGCCGCCCGTGCCGACGATGTCGAGCAGGTTGGTGGTGTCGGCCATCGGCACCTTGGTCGAGAACTCGCGCATGACCTGCGCGGCGGCGGTGATTTCGCCGATGGTTTCCTTCTTTACGCGCAGCCCCATGGTCAGGGCGGCGATCATCACGGGCGACATCTCGCCGGACATGATCTGGCGGAACAGGTGCAGCATCTCGTCGTGAAAGATTTCACGGTGTTCGATACAGCGCAGCAGGGCTTCTTGATGGCTAATTGGCATGACAATTCCTTCAATAGAATGAATAGCGCAAAACGGTGGTGCAGGACGCGCGGCGTCCCGCAGCAATCAGCGTTCGAGGAAATTCTTCAACAGCGCGTGGCCGTGTTCCGACAGGATCGACTCGGGGTGGAACTGCACGCCCTCGATATCGAATTCCTTGTGGCGCACGCCCATGATTTCGCCGTCGTCGGTCCATGCCGTCACTTCCAGGCAGGACGGCAGGGAGGCACGCTCGATAGCCAGCGAGTGGTAGCGGATGACCGTGAAGGGGCTTGGCAGATTTTTGAACACGCCAACGCCCGTATGCGCGATGAAGGAAGTTTTGCCATGCATGACCTGCTTGGCGCGGATGACGTTGCCGCCAAAGGCTTCGCCGATGGCCTGGTGGCCCAGGCAAACGCCGAGAATAGGTTTCTTGCCCGCGAAGTGCTTAAGCACCTCGACGGAAATGCCCGCCTGCGCCGGCGCTTTCGGGCCGGGCGAAATGCAGATGCGGTCGGGATTGAGCGCTTCGATTTCCGCGATGGTGATTTCATCGTTGCGGAAGGTGCGCACGTCTTCGCCCAGTTCGCCGAAATACTGCACGATGTTATAGGTGAAGGAGTCGTAGTTGTCGATCATCAGCAGCATGTTAGAACCCCCCATCCAGGCCATCTTGCACTTGTTCGGCGGCGCGCAGTACGGCGCGCGCCTTATTTTCGGTTTCCTGCCATTCCATCTCCGGTATTGAGTCGGCCACGATGCCGGCGGCGGCCTGCACATGCAGCATGCCGTTTTTGATCACGCCGGTGCGGATGGCGATGGCCACGTCCATCTCGCCGCCAAAGGAGAGATAGCCGCAGGCGCCGCCGTAGATGCCGCGCTTGGAAATTTCCAGCTCGTCGATCACTTCCATGGCGCGCACTTTTGGCGCGCCGGTCAGGGTGCCGGCCGGGAAGGTGGCGCGCAGCACGTCCAGATTGGACATGCCTGCTTTCAGTTTGCCCTCCACATTCGAGACGATGTGCTGCACATGCGAATATTTTTCGATCACCAGGCGGTCGGTGACTTTTACCGTGCCGATGTCGGAGATGCGCCCCAGGTCATTGCGCGCCAGGTCGATCAGCATCACGTGTTCGGCGATTTCCTTCGGATCGGCCAGCAGCTCTTCCGCCAGCTCGGCATCGCGTTCCGGCGTGGCGCCGCGCGGGCGGGTGCCGGCGATCGGGCGCAGCGTGACTTTCTTCTCGCCGTCCGGCAGGGTCTCGTTGCGCACCAGGATTTCCGGCGATGCGCCCACGATCTGCATATCGCCGAAATTGTAGAAGTACATATATGGCGAAGGATTCAGCGAACGCAGCGCGCGGTACAGGCTGAGTGGCGAATCCACATACGGCTTGCGGATGCGCTGGCCGATCTGCACTTGCATCAGGTCGCCGGCCATCACATATTCGTGGGCCTTGGCGACAGCGGCCAGATAGTCTTCCTTCTTGAAGTCGCGGATGATTTCCGTGCGCACCGAGGCCGAGGTGAGCGGCGTATCGACGCCGCGCCGCAGCAGGGCGCGCAAGTCTTTCAGGCGCTGGCGCGCTTTGGAGAAGGACTCCGGCTGCGCCGTGTCGGCATACACGATCAGATACAGCTTGCCGGACAGGTTGTCGATCACCGCCAGCTCTTCCGTCACCATCAGCTGGATGTCGGGCAGGCCCAGATCATCCTTCGGCTGGGTGTGCGCCAGCTTCTTCTCGATATGGCGCACGGTGTCGTAGCCGAAGTAGCCGGCCAGGCCGCCGCAGAAGCGCGGCATGCCGGGACGCAGGGCCACTTTGAAGCGGGCCTGGAAGGACTCGATGAATTCCAGCGGATTGCCTTCATGCGTCTCGATCACCTCGCCGTGCTTGACGACCTCGGTGCGGTTGCCGGTGGTACGCAGCACCGTGCTGGCGGGCAGGCCGATGAAGGAATAGCGGCCGAAGCGTTCGCCGCCCACTACCGATTCTAGTAGGAAGGTGTTCTTGCCGTTGTTCTGGATCTGGGCCAGCTTGAGGTACAGGGTCAGGGGCGTTTCGAGATCGGCGAAAGCTTCCGCGATCAGGGGAATACGGTTATAGCCTTCTTTGGCCAGCGATTTGAATTCGAGTTCGGTCATGCTTCTCTCCATTCCGCCAGCTTTGGATGTGGTGGTGGCGGTGAGGTTCAAAAAACCTGCCAGGAGCGAACGCGTGGGAACGCAACGGCAGCAATCAATACGGCTTAGTTAGCCAACGATTGCCAGCGTCGCCACAGCCAGGCCTCAATCGAGCCGCGGTGGGTGACATTGTGTCTTTTGTTGAGAAACATCGTCTTTAGAAAGGTCAGTTTGCGATTGGGTTTTGCAAGCTAATTAATTGAGCCGCTTGGAGCAGCGAGCCAACTATACCATCAGAATTGATTTTGTGTATACATTCTCCGTGGTTATATCCATATGGCACGGTGAGCACTGGACAGCCGGCCGCGCGCGCCGCCTCGGCGTCGTTGGAGGAGTCGCCGATGGCCACTACCTGCGCCGGTTCCAGCCCGAAATCGCGGCATACCTGCAGCAGCGGCAGCGGGTCCGGTTTTTTCTTCGGCAGCGAATCGCCGCCATACACAATCTCGAAATAGCCATCCAGTTTTTTTTGCGCCAGCAGCGGGCGCGCAAAGGCGATCGGCTTGTTGGTGACGCAGGCCAGGCGCAGTCCCGCATCCTTGAATGCCTGCAGGCCGGCCATCACGTCCGGATACAAGGTGCTGTGATTGCCGTTGATGTCGAGGTAGTGGCGCTGATAGGCATCCATCGCGGCAGGGAAATAGCGCTCCACGCCATCGGCCTCGTGGTCCAGCGCGAGCACGCTGCGGATCAGGTTTTCCGAACCCTTGCCGACCATGATCTGAATGCGCTCGGCGCTGATGGGCGCCAGGTCCAGATCGGCGCGCATGCGGTTGATGGCGACGTGGAAGTCCGGCACGGTGTCGAGCATCGTGCCATCCAGATCGATGATGGCGGCGCGCACGCCGCGAAGAACAGACGCCGCCGTCATGCTTACACCGTCGCCAGCTGGGCGCGCATGGCGTCGATCACGGCCTTGTAGTCAGGCTGGCCGAAGATGGCGGAACCGGCCACGAAGGTGTCGGCGCCCGCTGCCGCGGCGGCGGCGATGTTGTCGACCTTGATGCCGCCGTCCACTTCCAGCAGGATGTCACGGCCGGATTCATTGATCATCTGACGCGCCTGGGCGATCTTCTTCAGCGCCTGCGGGATGAAGGACTGACCGCCGAAGCCCGGGTTGACCGACATGATCAGGATCATGTCGATCTTGTCCATCACGTGTTCCAGGTGGTGCAGCGGCGTGGCCGGGTTGAACACCAAGCCGGCCTTGCAGCCGTTGTCGCGGATCAGTTGCAGGGTGCGGTCGATATGGTCCGAGGCTTCCGGATGGAAGGTGATGATGTTGGCGCCCGCCTTGGCGAAGTCGGGGATGATGCGGTCGACCGGCTTGACCATCAGATGCACATCGATCGGCACCTGTACGTGCGGACGGATGGCCTGGCACACCAGTGGGCCGACCGTCAGGTTGGGCACATAGTGGTTGTCCATCACGTCGAAGTGGATGATGTCGGCGCCGGCGGCGACGACATTGCGCACTTCCTCGCCCAGACGGGCGAAGTCGGCGGACAGGATGCTGGGAGCGATGCGGAAAGTAGTCATGGTGGGGCTTGCCTTAAAAAGATGCGCTATTTTACGCTGCCATGACACATCCCGCAGCCGCGGCGAGACATTTAAGGGGGACACACCTTGCGCCCGCGCCGGATTTGCGGTGCAATATGGGACGCGCGATACCAAAACGCCATAATTACGTTAGAGGCATGTTTGCCGCCCAATCAAGGAAACTCGATGCCCCAGTATGAATTCACCGTTGCGGTCAGAACCCAGTATCTGCCGGAACAGTCCGATCCTGAACGCACCAACTTCGTGTTCACCTATTCGATCACGATCCAGAACACGGGCACGGTGGCTGCGCAGCTGATTTCGCGTCACTGGGTCATCACCGACGCCAGCAACCGCAAGGAGGAAGTGCGGGGCCTGGGCGTGGTCGGCCATCAGCCGCTGCTGCAGCCTGGCGAAACCTTTGAATACACCAGCGGCACCCAGCTCGCCACGCCGCAAGGCTCGATGGTGGGCGAATACTTCTGCGTGGCCGAAGATGGCCACCAGTTCGAAGCCAAGATTCCGGAATTCGTTCTGTCTTTGCCGCGCACCCTGCACTGATCGGGCAGGGCGGCATCCAAGGCACGCCGGTGGTGGGCGTGCCGCAGCCTGCGGGCTGCCTGTTTTACTCGACGCCTTGGTCGTCCTTCTTTTCCGGCAGAACCTTGACCGGTGGAGTTTTCTTCTTGCTCGGCAGCGTCCACCAGACGATAAAGACCAGCAGGAACAGGGCCACCAGCGCTTCAATCATTAGATACCACATAGATAATCCTCATGTTATTCGCACGCCGTAGTCTACTCGTTTCTCCCGCCCCCGTCGCCGCCACCGCCCTGGCTTTGCTCCTGAGCGCTTGCGGCACCACGCCGCCGCCTGCCCAGCCGGTCAAGCCCGTGCCGGTGCAGCCGGCCACGCCGCCCGCCCAGCCGGCGCCGGTGCAGCCCGCACCCGCCGCGCCAGCGCGTCCGGCCAAGACCGAATTCGTGCCGGTGCGCTTTTCCTCCCTGCCGGGTTGGACGCGCGACGATGTGCGTGCCGCCTGGCCCGCCTTCATGTCTTCCTGCGGCGTGCTGGCCAAGCAGGCCGACTGGAAAGAGCCGTGCACCATCGCGCGCGGCGTGAACGGCAATGACGAGAAGGCGATCCGCCTGTTCTTCGAATCCTTCCTGCAGCCGCACCAGGTGGTGGCGGCCGATGGCGCCAATAGTGGCCTGGTCACTGGCTATTACGAACCGCTGCTGCAAGGTTCGCGCAAACGCGGTGGTCCATTCCAGACTCCCCTCTATAAAGCGCCGGACGATCTGGTGACGGTGGAGCTGGCGAGCGTCTATCCGCAGCTGAAAGGCATGCGTCTGCGCGGCCGTCTGCAAGGCAAGAAAGTGGTGCCGTATGCGACCCGTGCCGAAATCGAGAAGGCCGACTTCAAAGGCAAGGAACTGATGTGGGTGGACGATTCGGTGGAAGCCTTCTTCCTGCAGGTGCAGGGCTCGGGCCGCGTCCAGCTGGGCGATACGCAGGAAACCGTGCGCGTGGCGTATGCCGACCAGAATGGCCATCCTTACAAGTCCATCGGCAAATACCTGGTGGAGAAGGGCGAGCTGACGGCCGATCAGGCCTCGGCCCAGGGCATCAAAGCCTGGATCGCCGGCCACCCGACGCGCCAGCAGGAGCTGTTCAACGCCAACCCGAGCTATATCTTCTTCCGCGAAGAAAAGCTGCCCGACCCGAAAGTGGGGCCGAAAGGCTCGCTCGGCGTGCCGCTGACGCCGCAGCGCTCCGTCGCTGTCGACGCGGCGCAGCTGCCGCTGGGCGCGCCGCTGTTCATCGCCACCACCCAGCCGAACAGCGAAGTGCCGCTGCAAAGACTGGTGATGGCACAGGATACGGGCGGCGCCATCAAAGGCGCCATCCGCGTCGATTACTTCTTCGGCTTCGGCCCGGAAGCGGCGGAAAACGCCGGCCGCATGAAGCAGTCCGGCAATGTCTGGGTGCTGCTGCCACGACTGCAGCGCTGAACTGGCGCCGCGTCAGCGCAATACCAGCACCGGCAGCGTAGTGTGGGCCAGCACCTTCTGCGTTTCGCTGCCGAGGAAAAGCTTGTTCAGGCCGCGCCGTCCGTGCGAGGCCATCAGGATGATGTCGCAGCCGAACTTCTCGGCGGCCGTCACGATTTCATCATAGGGCGTGGGCGATACCGCCACCACGCCTTCGCAAGGCACGCCCGCCTCCTTGGCGGCCAGGGCGACCCGCTCCACGCTGGCGCGGGCCGCTGCATCCATCTGGCGTTCGAATACGGCAGCGTCGGGAACAATCACGCCATCGCCCATCGGCACAAAGGGAAAGGGCTGAGCCACCGAAATCGTCACCAGCCGCGCCCCGTTTAATTTGGCGAACTGGATGGCGGTTTCGGTCGCCTTGTGCGACAGCTCGGAGCCGTCGGTCGGCAGCAAAATACTCTTGTACATGGCAACCTCCTATATAGCGGTCAGTGTAGAACCCTTGTTGGCTCAGGGGCGCACGCTTCGGATGGGGCGCGACAGCAGCATCGCCACCGTCAGCACCACGCCGCCGGCCGCTACGCAGGCCAGGCCGGTGCGGATGCTGAAGTGGTCGGCCACATAGCCCGCCGCCAGCGCGCCCAGCGGCGCCGTCGCCACCGTCAGGAAGCGCATGGTCGAGATCATGCGGCCCAGGAATTTGTCCGGCGTCACCTTCTGGCGCAGCGCCATATAGGGTACGAAGTACAGCATCACGCCGCAATCGAAGAAGAAGACCAGGGCCGCATACGCCACGGCGCTGGCTGTCGCGCTGCCAAACAGCGCAGCGGGAATCGCCGGCATCAGCACGAAGCCCAGCGCGGTCGCGCCCACGCCCAGCAGAATGGTCACGCCTTGCCCATAGCGCTTGTTGAGAGGCTTCAGCAGCAGCGAGCTGACAAAGACGCCGATCCCGCCCAGCATCTGCGCCGTCCCCAGTACGCCGGGCGACATGCCCAGTTCGCGCGTGGCAAACAGCACGACCAGCGCCGAATAGCCATAGAACAGCAAATGCCAGGCGCCGGCCGACCAGGCCAGGGCGCGCAGCAGCGGCTGTGCCCATATATAAGCGAGACCATCGCGGATATCGCGCAGCGGATGCTTGTCTGAGGGCGGCGGCACCGGATCGCGCGCGCTGACCTTGCGCATCAGCTGCACCGACATCAGGAAGGTGCAGGCATTGACCAGAATGGCGAACGGTGCGCTCAGCCACTGGATCAGCACCCCGGCCAGTCCCGGCGCGATCAGGCGCGAAGCGGAATCGGTGGCGGCAAACTTGGATTGCGCGTCGATCAGCCCATCGCGGCCCACCATGAAGGTCAGGAAGATCTGCTCCGCGCCGCCGCCGACCACCGAGCACATGCCCATGGTGAAGGCTACCGTATACATCCAGGGCATTGACAGCATGCCCAGCCACCAGCCCAGCGGCACGCTGGCCAGGGTGAGCGCCTGCACGATCTTGCTTGCCAAAAGAATGGGCAGTTTGGCGCGCCTGTCCAGCCAGACGCCGGCGGGCAGGGCGAACAGGGCGAAGGGAATGGCTTGCGCCGCCGTCATCATGCCCATCTGGGCCGGCGTCGCGTGCAGCAACAGCACGGAACACAGGGGCAGAGCGAGGGCACTGATCTGGCCACCGAAGCCATTCAGGATGCTGCTGATCCAGTAGCGGCGGAAATCGGCGCTGCGCAGCAGGGCGTCCTTGCTAAGCTGTTCGGCGAGGTAGGAGCGAAAGACCGTAAACATTGAGGCTTGAATATACCAGCGCAGCGGATGAAAAGGCTACAATCGCCGCACACCTTTCACTATGGAGGAGATACATCGATGCAATACGAAGACCTGATCGTTGAAGTGCACGACAAAGTGGCCCTGATCCGCCTGAATCGTCCCAAGGCGCTGAATGCGCTGAATGACCGCATGATGAATGAGCTGGGCGACGCCTTCGCCAAGTTCGATGCCGACCCGAATATCGGCTGCATCGTCCTGACCGGCAGTGAAAAAGCCTTTGCCGCCGGCGCCGACATCGCCGCCATGGCCGACTACACCTACCAGGACACCTACCGCGACAACTACATCACCCGCAACTGGGAGCATATCCTCAAAGTGCGCAAGCCCGTGGTCGGCGCGGTGGCCGGCTATGTATTAGGCGGCGGCTGCGAGCTGGCCATGATGTGCGATTTCCTGATCGCGGCCGACAGCGCCAAATTCGGCCAGCCTGAAATCAAGGTTGGCGTCACGCCCGGCGCCGGCGGCACCCAGCGCCTGCCGCGCACCATCGGCAAGGCCAAAGCCATGGACATGCTGCTGACCGCGCGCACCATCGACGCCGCCGAAGCTGAGCGCATCGGCCTGGTCTCGCGCATTGTCCCTGCCGATAAGCTTATCGAAGAGACGCTGGCTGTGGCCAATACGATCGCCGCAATGCCTCTGTCGGTCGCCATGATGATCAAGGATGCCGTGAACCGCGCCTTCGAAACCACGCTGACCGAAGGCGTGAACTACGAGCGCCGCCTGTTCCACGCCGCATTCGGTACGCCGGCCCAGCGCGAAGGCATGCATGCCTTCCTCGAAAAGCGCTTGCCAAAGTTCGATGGTCTTTGATATAGTTCTGTCCCTCGCAACGCAGCGTAAGCAGCGTAGCGAGGGAGTTTCGAGGCGCCAAGCGCTGCGAAACGAAAGATAAGAAGCTTGACGGTTCATCGGAAATACTAGATAATCTCGCTTCTCTGCTGCTGACAAACACAACGCTTTGTCTCGATGCAGCGGTTCTTTAAAAATTAACAGTCGATAAGTGTGGGCGTTTGATGATGTGCCCAAGACTTCGGTCTTGAAGCTCAAATAATAGATTCAAACGCTCATGCAAATATATTAAACGTGACCTTCGCAAGAAGGGATCGTCAGTATTTTGAGTGAGTGACCCCGGCAGCAATGCCGGACAACAGAGATTAAACTGAAGAGTTTGATCCTGGCTCAGATTGAACGCTGGCGGCATGCTTTACACATGCAAGTCGAACGGTAACAGGGAGCTTGCTCCGCTGACGAGTGGCGAACGGGTGAGTAATATATCGGAACGTACCCAAGAGTGGGGGATAACGTAGCGAAAGTTACGCTAATACCGCATACGATCCAAGGATGAAAGTGGGGGCTCGCAAGACCTCATGCTCCTGGAGCGGCCGATATCTGATTAGCTAGTTGGTGAGGTAAAGGCTCACCAAGGCAACGATCAGTAGCTGGTCTGAGAGGACGACCAGCCACACTGGGACTGAGACACGGCCCAGACTCCTACGGGAGGCAGCAGTGGGGAATTTTGGACAATGGGGGCAACCCTGATCCAGCAATGCCGCGTGAGTGAAGAAGGCCTTCGGGTTGTAAAGCTCTTTTGTCAGGGAAGAAACGGGAGTGGCTAATATCCATTTCTAATGACGGTACCTGAAGAATAAGCACCGGCTAACTACGTGCCAGCAGCCGCGGTAATACGTAGGGTGCAAGCGTTAATCGGAATTACTGGGCGTAAAGCGTGCGCAGGCGGTTTTATAAGTCTGTCGTGAAATCCCCGGGCTTAACCTGGGAATGGCGATGGAGACTGTAAGGCTAGAGTTTGGCAGAGGGGGGTAGAATTCCACGTGTAGCAGTGAAATGCGTAGAGATGTGGAGGAACACCGATGGCGAAGGCAGCCCCCTGGGTCAAAACTGACGCTCATGCACGAAAGCGTGGGGAGCAAACAGGATTAGATACCCTGGTAGTCCACGCCCTAAACGATGTCTACTAGTTGTCGGGTCTTAATTGACTTGGTAACGCAGCTAACGCGTGAAGTAGACCGCCTGGGGAGTACGGTCGCAAGATTAAAACTCAAAGGAATTGACGGGGACCCGCACAAGCGGTGGATGATGTGGATTAATTCGATGCAACGCGAAAAACCTTACCTACCCTTGACATGGCAGGAATCCTTGAGAGATCGGGGAGTGCTCGAAAGAGAACCTGCACACAGGTGCTGCATGGCTGTCGTCAGCTCGTGTCGTGAGATGTTGGGTTAAGTCCCGCAACGAGCGCAACCCTTGTCATTAGTTGCTACGAAAGAGCACTCTAATGAGACTGCCGGTGACAAACCGGAGGAAGGTGGGGATGACGTCAAGTCCTCATGGCCCTTATGGGTAGGGCTTCACACGTCATACAATGGTACATACAGAGGGCCGCCAACCCGCGAGGGGGAGCTAATCCCAGAAAGTGTATCGTAGTCCGGATTGTAGTCTGCAACTCGACTGCATGAAGTTGGAATCGCTAGTAATCGCGGATCAGCATGTCGCGGTGAATACGTTCCCGGGTCTTGTACACACCGCCCGTCACACCATGGGAGCGGGTTTTACCAGAAGTAGGTAGCTTAACCGTAAGGAGGGCGCTTACCACGGTAGGATTCGTGACTGGGGTGAAGTCGTAACAAGGTAGCCGTATCGGAAGGTGCGGCTGGATCACCTCCTTTCTAGAGTATGGCGCAGAGCCAAACGCTCACACTTATCGGCTGTTATGAAGTAAAGAGAAACGAGCGCGGGTCTGTAGCTCAGCTGGTTAGAGCACCGTGTTGATAACGCGGGGGTCGTTGGTTCGAGCCCAACCAGACCCACCAAGCAGTCAACGGGGGATTAGCTCAGCTGGGAGAGCACCTGCTTTGCAAGCAGGGGGTCGTCGGTTCGATCCCGTCATCCTCCACCAAAAGCTCAAACGTAAGCACAGTGATGTTTAGGTTTGGTCTTTTAGAGACTAAGTGAGTTTCGTTCTTTAACAATCTGGAAGAAGTAAAGTTTTATTAAGCGTATATCGCAAGATATACACTTAGGGTAGTGTTCCGAAAGGAACGCATACAAAAACTCATCAAACACAGTAGTAAATGCTTAACCTATAGCCGTCAACGTTATAGGGACAAGTGAATAAGTGCACATGGCGGATGCCTTGGCGATTACAGGCGATGAAGGACGTAGAAGTCTGCGATAAGCTTCGGGGAGCTGACAAACAAGCCTTGATCCGAAGATTTCCGAATGGGGAAACCCGGCCTTTTAGGTCATCGTACACTGAATACATAGGTGTACGAAGCGAACGCGGCGAACTGAAACATCTAAGTAGCTGCAGGAAAAGAAATCAACCGAGATTCCCAAAGTAGTGGCGAGCGAAATGGGAAGAGCCTGCACGTGATAGTCGGACTGATAGTGGAATGCTCTGGAAATGGCAGCCATAGCGGGTGATAGCCCCGTACACGAAATCAGACCGGTGGTACTAAGCGTGCGACAAGTAGGGCGGGACACGAGAAATCCTGTCTGAAGATGGGGGGACCATCCTCCAAGGCTAAATACTCGTAATCGACCGATAGTGAACCAGTACCGTGAGGGAAAGGCGAAAAGAACCCCGGGAGGGGAGTGAAATAGATCCTGAAACCGTGTGCATACAAACAGTAGGAGCCTCCTTGTGGGGTGACTGCGTACCTTTTGTATAATGGGTCAGCGACTTACATTCAGTGGCGAGGTTAACCAAATAGGGGAGCCGTAGAGAAATCGAGTCCGAATAGGGCGCCAGTCGCTGGGTGTAGACCCGAAACCAAGTGATCTACCCATGGCCAGGTTGAAGGTGCGGTAACACGCACTGGAGGACCGAACCCACTAATGTTGAAAAATTAGGGGATGAGCTGTGGGTAGGGGTGAAAGGCTAAACAAACTTGGAAATAGCTGGTTCTCTCCGAAAACTATTTAGGTAGTGCCTCAAGTATCACCACCGGGGGTAGAGCACTGTTATGGCTAGGGGGTCATCGCGACTTACCAAACCATTGCAAACTCCGAATACCGGTGAGTGCGAGCTTGGGAGACAGACATCGGGTGCTAACGTCCGGTGTCAAGAGGGAAACAACCCAGACCGCCAGCTAAGGTCCCAAAGATTGGCTAAGTGGAAAACGAAGTGGGAAGGCTAAAACAGTCAGGATGTTGGCTTAGAAGCAGCCATCATTTAAAGAAAGCGTAATAGCTCACTGATCGAGTCGTCCTGCGCGGAAGATGTAACGGGGCTAAGCCAGTCACCGAAGCTGCGGATATCCGTAAGGATATGGTAGGAGAGCGTTCTGTAAGCCTGCGAAGGTGGCTTGTAAAGGCTGCTGGAGGTATCAGAAGTGCGAATGCTGACATGAGTAGCGATAATGGGGGTGAAAAGCCTCCACGCCGTAAGCCCAAGGTTTCCTGTTCAACGTTCATCGGAGCAGGGTGAGTCGGCCCCTAAGGCGAGGCAGAGATGCGTAGCTGATGGGAAGCAGGTTAATATTCCTGCACCGTCGTATGATGCGATGGGGGGACGGATCGCGGAAGGTTGTCTGACTGTTGGAATAGTCAGTTTCTGGTTCATAGAAGGTGCTTAGGCAAATCCGGGCACGTAATTCAAGGGACTGGGACGAGTGCACTTGTGCATGAAGCAATCGGAAGTGGTTCCAAGAAAAGCCTCTAAGCTTCAGTCATACGAGACCGTACCGCAAACCGACACAGGTGGGCGAGATGAGTATTCTAAGGCGCTTGAGAGAACTCGGGAGAAGGAACTCGGCAAATTGGTACCGTAACTTCGGGAAAAGGTACGCCTCGGTAGCTTGACCACTTTACTGTGGAAGGGCGAAAAGGTTGCAATAAACTGGTGGCTGCGACTGTTTAATAAAAACACAGCACTCTGCAAACACGAAAGTGGACGTATAGGGTGTGACGCCTGCCCGGTGCTGGAAGATTAAATGATGGGGTGCAAGCTCTTGATTGAAGTCCCAGTAAACGGCGGCCGTAACTATAACGGTCCTAAGGTAGCGAAATTCCTTGTCGGGTAAGTTCCGACCTGCACGAATGGCGTAACGATGGCCACACTGTCTCCTCCCGAGACTCAGCGAAGTTGAAGTGTTTGTGATGATGCAATCTACCCGCGGCTAGACGGAAAGACCCCATGAACCTTTACTGTAGCTTTGCATTGGACTTTGAACCAATCTGTGTAGGATAGGTGGGAGGCTTTGAAGCGGGGACGCCAGTTCTCGTGGAGCCATCCTTGAAATACCACCCTGGTTTGTTTGAGGTTCTAACCTTGGTCCGTAATCCGGATCGGGGACAGTGCATGGTAGGCAGTTTGACTGGGGCGGTCTCCTCCTAAAGTGTAACGGAGGAGTTCGAAGGTACGCTAGGTACGGTCGGACATCGTGCTAATAGTGCAATGGCATAAGCGTGCTTAACTGCGAGACCGACAAGTCGAGCAGGTACGAAAGTAGGACATAGTGATCCGGTGGTTCTGTATGGAAGGGCCATCGCTCAACGGATAAAAGGTACTCTGGGGATAACAGGCTGATTCCTCCCAAGAGTTCATATCGACGGGGGAGTTTGGCACCTCGATGTCGGCTCATCACATCCTGGGGCTGTAGCCGGTCCCAAGGGTATGGCTGTTCGCCATTTAAAGTGGTACGTGAGCTGGGTTTAAAACGTCGTGAGACAGTTTGGTCCCTATCTGCCGTGGGCGTTGGAAATTTGAAGGGGGCTGCTCCTAGTACGAGAGGACCGGAGTGGACGAACCTCTGGTGTACCGGTTGTCACGCCAGTGGCATTGCCGGGTAGCTAAGTTCGGAAGAGATAACCGCTGAAAGCATCTAAGCGGGAAACTTGCCTTAAGATGAGATTTCCCGGAGCCTTGAGCTCCTTGAAGGGTCGTTCGAGACCAGGACGTTGATAGGTCGGGTGTGGAAGTGCAGTAATGCATTAAGCTAACCGATACTAATTGCCCGTACGGCTTGTCCCTATAACCTTGACGGTTATCATTTACTCGAGATGAGTACCCAAAACTAGACTTCTTCCAGATTCAGAGTGACGCGAGAATACGCGGCGCTCGTACAAGTTATGCCTGATGACCATAGCAAGTCGGTCCCACCCCTTCCCATCCCGAACAGGACCGTGAAACGACTTTGCGCCGATGATAGTGCTGCAACCAGTGTGAAAGTAGGTTATCGTCAGGCTAGTTATAAAGAAAAAGCCCCGGCTGCAGATGCAGTCGGGGCTTTTTTGCTTTAAGTGAGAGCATTGAATTTTTAGCTTTCAAAAAGAAAGAAGCTTGACGGTTCATCGGAAATACTAGATAATCTCGCTTCTCTGCTGCTGACAAACACAACGCTTTGTCTCGATGCAGCGGTTCTTTAAAAATTAACAGTCGATAAGTGTGGGCGTTTGATGATGTGCCCGGGACTTCGGTCCTGAAGCTCAAATAATAGATTCAAACGCTCATACAAATATATTAAACGTGACCTTCGCAAGAAGGGATCGTCAGTATTTTGAGTGAGTGACCCCGGCAGCAATGCCGGACAACAGAGATTAAACTGAAGAGTTTGATCCTGGCTCAGATTGAACGCTGGCGGCATGCTTTACACATGCAAGTCGAACGGTAACAGGGAGCTTGCTCCGCTGACGAGTGGCGAACGGGTGAGTAATATATCGGAACGTACCCAAGAGTGGGGGATAACGTAGCGAAAGTTACGCTAATACCGCATACGATCTAAGGATGAAAGTGGGGGCTCGCAAGACCTCATGTTCCTGGAGCGGCCGATATCTGATTAGCTAGTTGGTGAGGTAAAGGCTCACCAAGGCAACGATCAGTAGCTGGTCTGAGAGGACGACCAGCCACACTGGGACTGAGACACGGCCCAGACTCCTACGGGAGGCAGCAGTGGGGAATTTTGGACAATGGGGGCAACCCTGATCCAGCAATGCCGCGTGAGTGAAGAAGGCCTTCGGGTTGTAAAGCTCTTTTGTCAGGGAAGAAACGGGAGTGGCTAATATCCATTTCTAATGACGGTACCTGAAGAATAAGCACCGGCTAACTACGTGCCAGCAGCCGCGGTAATACGTAGGGTGCAAGCGTTAATCGGAATTACTGGGCGTAAAGCGTGCGCAGGCGGTTTTATAAGTCTGTCGTGAAATCCCCGGGCTTAACCTGGGAATGGCGATGGAGACTGTAAGGCTAGAGTTTGGCAGAGGGGGGTAGAATTCCACGTGTAGCAGTGAAATGCGTAGAGATGTGGAGGAACACCGATGGCGAAGGCAGCCCCCTGGGTCAAAACTGACGCTCATGCACGAAAGCGTGGGGAGCAAACAGGATTAGATACCCTGGTAGTCCACGCCCTAAACGATGTCTACTAGTTGTCGGGTCTTAATTGACTTGGTAACGCAGCTAACGCGTGAAGTAGACCGCCTGGGGAGTACGGTCGCAAGATTAAAACTCAAAGGAATTGACGGGGACCCGCACAAGCGGTGGATGATGTGGATTAATTCGATGCAACGCGAAAAACCTTACCTACCCTTGACATGGCAGGAACCTCCGAGAGATTGGAGGGTGCTCGAAAGAGAACCTGCACACAGGTGCTGCATGGCTGTCGTCAGCTCGTGTCGTGAGATGTTGGGTTAAGTCCCGCAACGAGCGCAACCCTTGTCATTAGTTGCTACGAAAGAGCACTCTAATGAGACTGCCGGTGACAAACCGGAGGAAGGTGGGGATGACGTCAAGTCCTCATGGCCCTTATGGGTAGGGCTTCACACGTCATACAATGGTACATACAGAGGGCCGCCAACCCGCGAGGGGGAGCTAATCCCAGAAAGTGTATCGTAGTCCGGATTGTAGTCTGCAACTCGACTGCATGAAGTTGGAATCGCTAGTAATCGCGGATCAGCATGTCGCGGTGAATACGTTCCCGGGTCTTGTACACACCGCCCGTCACACCATGGGAGCGGGTTTTACCAGAAGTAGGTAGCTTAACCGTAAGGAGGGCGCTTACCACGGTAGGATTCGTGACTGGGGTGAAGTCGTAACAAGGTAGCCGTATCGGAAGGTGCGGCTGGATCACCTCCTTTCTAGAGTATGGCGCAAAGCCAAACGCTCACACTTATCGGCTGTTATGAAGTAAAGAGAAACGAGCGCGGGTCTGTAGCTCAGCTGGTTAGAGCACCGTGTTGATAACGCGGGGGTCGTTGGTTCGAGCCCAACCAGACCCACCAAGAAGTCAATGGGGGATTAGCTCAGCTGGGAGAGCACCTGCTTTGCAAGCAGGGGGTCGTCGGTTCGATCCCGTCATCCTCCACCAAAAGCTCAAACGTAAGCATGCGTGTTTAGGTTTGGTCTTTTAGAGACTAAGTGAGTTTCGTTCTTTAACAATCTGGAAGAAGTAAAGTTTTATTAAGCGTATATCGCAAGATATACACTTAGGGTAGTGTTCCGAAAGGAACGCATACAAAAACTCATCAAACACAGTAGTAAATGCTTAACCTATAGCCGTCAACGTTATAGGGACAAGTGAATAAGTGCACATGGCGGATGCCTTGGCGATTACAGGCGATGAAGGACGTAGAAGTCTGCGATAAGCTTCGGGGAGCTGACAAACAAGCCTTGATCCGAAGATTTCCGAATGGGGAAACCCGGCCTTTTAGGTCATCGTACACTGAATACATAGGTGTACGAAGCGAACGCGGCGAACTGAAACATCTAAGTAGCTGCAGGAAAAGAAATCAACCGAGATTCCCAAAGTAGTGGCGAGCGAAATGGGAAGAGCCTGCACGTGATAGTCGGACTGATAGTGGAATGCTCTGGAAATGGCAGCCATAGCGGGTGATAGCCCCGTACACGAAATCAGACCGGTGGTACTAAGCGTGCGACAAGTAGGGCGGGACACGAGAAATCCTGTCTGAAGATGGGGGGACCATCCTCCAAGGCTAAATACTCGTAATCGACCGATAGTGAACCAGTACCGTGAGGGAAAGGCGAAAAGAACCCCGGGAGGGGAGTGAAATAGATCCTGAAACCGTGTGCATACAAACAGTAGGAGCCTCCTTGTGGGGTGACTGCGTACCTTTTGTATAATGGGTCAGCGACTTACATTCAGTGGCGAGGTTAACCAAATAGGGGAGCCGTAGAGAAATCGAGTCCGAATAGGGCGCCAGTCGCTGGGTGTAGACCCGAAACCAAGTGATCTACCCATGGCCAGGTTGAAGGTGCGGTAACACGCACTGGAGGACCGAACCCACTAATGTTGAAAAATTAGGGGATGAGCTGTGGGTAGGGGTGAAAGGCTAAACAAACTTGGAAATAGCTGGTTCTCTCCGAAAACTATTTAGGTAGTGCCTCAAGTATCACCACCGGGGGTAGAGCACTGTTATGGCTAGGGGGTCATCGCGACTTACCAAACCATTGCAAACTCCGAATACCGGTGAGTGCGAGCTTGGGAGACAGACATCGGGTGCTAACGTCCGGTGTCAAGAGGGAAACAACCCAGACCGCCAGCTAAGGTCCCAAAGATTGGCTAAGTGGAAAACGAAGTGGGAAGGCTAAAACAGTCAGGATGTTGGCTTAGAAGCAGCCATCATTTAAAGAAAGCGTAATAGCTCACTGATCGAGTCGTCCTGCGCGGAAGATGTAACGGGGCTAAGCCAGTCACCGAAGCTGCGGATATCCGTAAGGATATGGTAGGAGAGCGTTCTGTAAGCCTGCGAAGGTGGCTTGTAAAGGCTGCTGGAGGTATCAGAAGTGCGAATGCTGACATGAGTAGCGATAATGGGGGTGAAAAGCCTCCACGCCGTAAGCCCAAGGTTTCCTGTTCAACGTTCATCGGAGCAGGGTGAGTCGGCCCCTAAGGCGAGGCAGAGATGCGTAGCTGATGGGAAGCAGGTTAATATTCCTGCACCGTCGTATGATGCGATGGGGGGACGGATCGCGGAAGGTTGTCTGACTGTTGGAATAGTCAGTTTCTGGTTCATAGAAGGTGCTTAGGCAAATCCGGGCACGTAATTCAAGGGACTGGGACGAGTGCACTTGTGCATGAAGCAATCGGAAGTGGTTCCAAGAAAAGCCTCTAAGCTTCAGTCATACGAGACCGTACCGCAAACCGACACAGGTGGGCGAGATGAGTATTCTAAGGCGCTTGAGAGAACTCGGGAGAAGGAACTCGGCAAATTGGTACCGTAACTTCGGGAAAAGGTACGCCTCGGTAGCTTGACCACTTTACTGTGGAAGGGCGAAAAGGTTGCAATAAACTGGTGGCTGCGACTGTTTAATAAAAACACAGCACTCTGCAAACACGAAAGTGGACGTATAGGGTGTGACGCCTGCCCGGTGCTGGAAGATTAAATGATGGGGTGCAAGCTCTTGATTGAAGTCCCAGTAAACGGCGGCCGTAACTATAACGGTCCTAAGGTAGCGAAATTCCTTGTCGGGTAAGTTCCGACCTGCACGAATGGCGTAACGATGGCCACACTGTCTCCTCCCGAGACTCAGCGAAGTTGAAGTGTTTGTGATGATGCAATCTACCCGCGGCTAGACGGAAAGACCCCATGAACCTTTACTGTAGCTTTGCATTGGACTTTGAACCAATCTGTGTAGGATAGGTGGGAGGCTTTGAAGCGGGGACGCCAGTTCTCGTGGAGCCATCCTTGAAATACCACCCTGGTTTGTTTGAGGTTCTAACCTTGGTCCGTGATCCGGATCGGGGACAGTGCATGGTAGGCAGTTTGACTGGGGCGGTCTCCTCCTAAAGTGTAACGGAGGAGTTCGAAGGTACGCTAGGTACGGTCGGACATCGTGCTAATAGTGCAATGGCATAAGCGTGCTTAACTGCGAGACCGACAAGTCGAGCAGGTACGAAAGTAGGACATAGTGATCCGGTGGTTCTGTATGGAAGGGCCATCGCTCAACGGATAAAAGGTACTCTGGGGATAACAGGCTGATTCCTCCCAAGAGTTCATATCGACGGGGGAGTTTGGCACCTCGATGTCGGCTCATCACATCCTGGGGCTGTAGCCGGTCCCAAGGGTATGGCTGTTCGCCATTTAAAGTGGTACGTGAGCTGGGTTTAAAACGTCGTGAGACAGTTTGGTCCCTATCTGCCGTGGGCGTTGGAAATTTGAAGGGGGCTGCTCCTAGTACGAGAGGACCGGAGTGGACGAACCTCTGGTGTACCGGTTGTCACGCCAGTGGCATTGCCGGGTAGCTAAGTTCGGAAGAGATAACCGCTGAAAGCATCTAAGCGGGAAACTTGCCTTAAGATGAGATTTCCCGGAGCCTTGAGCTCCTTGAAGGGTCGTTCGAGACCAGGACGTTGATAGGTCGGGTGTGGAAGTGCAGTAATGCATTAAGCTAACCGATACTAATTGCCCGTACGGCTTGTCCCTATAACCTTGACGGTTATCATTTACTCGAGATGAGTACCCAAAACTAGACTTCTTCCAGATTCAGAGTGACGCGAGAATACGCGGCACTCGTACAAGTTATGCCTGATGACCATAGCAAGTCGGTCCCACCCCTTCCCATCCCGAACAGGACCGTGAAACGACTTTGCGCCGATGATAGTGCTGCAACCAGTGTGAAAGTAGGTTATCGTCAGGCTAGTTATAAAGAGAAAGCCCCGGCTGCGTTTGCAGTCGGGGCTTTTTTGTTTTGGGCGGCGATCTTTTATAGCTTATGCGCTACCTTTGCTGATTGCTTCGCCGTCCGCTGGGCGCAAGGTCCAGAAGGTGAGTGAGGAAAGTATGGTCAGTGCGGCCAGGGTCAAAAAAGCGTAATGCAGGGCGCTGCTGAGCATCGCCCGGTCTGACTGGGGCGCATCGCCCAAAAAGAATCCCGTCACCAGCGAGCCGCAGGCCAGGCCGAAACTTACCGACAGCTGCTGCATGGAACTGGCGATTGTGCTGGCCATGCTGGAATCCTGCGCATCCACATCGGCATAAGCGATGCTGTTCATGCTGGAGAATTGCAGCGAATTGAAAAAGCCCAGACAGAGGCTGATCGCCACGATCAGCGGCAAGGGCGTTCCCACCTTCACAAACGAGTACATGCTGATCGTGATCCCGATCAGCACCGTATTCACCACCAGCACTTGGCGATAGCCGAAGCGTCCCAGCAGCCGTGTCGAAATGAACTTCATGCCCATGGCGGCAGCGGCGGAAGGCATCATCAGTAAACCTGATTGCCAGGCGGGCAGGCCAAGCCCCAACTGATATAGCAATGGCAGCAGAAAGGGCAGGCCGCTGACGCCGAGCCGCGTGGCAAAGCCGCCAAGCACGGACACGCGGAAGGTGCGGATGCGGAACAGATCGAGCCGCAACAAGGGATGCGCCTCGCTGCGCGCATGCCAGGCATAAGCTGCCAGCAGGCTGCAGGAAATCAGCAGCAGCACGGCGCCTGAAGTGGGATCGATCTTATGTTCGCCGAAGACTTCCAGCAGCCATGAGAGCAGGGCGATGCCGGTGCCGAACAAGACCAGTCCGATCATGTCCAGTGGCCGCGTCTTCTCGCCGCGATAGTCGGGCATATAGCGCCGAGCCAGATAGATGGCCACCAGTCCGACCGGCACATTGATGAAGAAGATCTCGCGCCAGGATAGCCAGTGGACGATCAAGCCGCCCACGGTTGGTCCCAGCAACGGTCCTATGAGCGCCGGAATGATGACGAAGTTCATGGCGCGCAGCAGTTCCGATTTGGGAAAGGTGCGGATGATGGTGATGCGCCCGACCGGCATCATCATGGCGGCGCCGAAGCCTTGCAGCAGGCGCGCCGCCACCAGCATGGGCGAATTCACCGACAGGCCGCATAGCATGGAGGCGACGGTGAAGATGGCGATGGCGCTCATGAATACGCGCCGCGTGCCGTAGCGGTCGGCCATCCATCCGCTGACGGGAATCGCCACGGCCAGACTGAGGATATAGCTGGTGACGACGGCTTTCAGGCTAAGCGGCGTGACTTGCAGGCTGGCCGCGATGGCGGGAACGGCGGTGTTGACGATGGTGGAGTCGAGCTGCTCCATGAAGAGGGTTGTAGCGACAACCCAAGGCAGATAGCGTTTGCTGGAATCGGGGGCGGTCATGGGAGGACACAGAGCTGGTGTCCAATGATTGTCACATAAAAGCCGAAGCTCTGTTTTCCCCTGACTTATTCGCCGCTCTTCCCCCAGCTGTTTTCGTAGACGATTTGCTCGATGGGGCGGCGCTTGTCCCAGCCTTCCAGTTCCAGCATCGGCGCTTTGTAGAATTCGTCGACCTGGCCCACGCACAGCACGGCGATGGGCTGGCTGCCTTCAGGCATACCGCACAGCTGGCGTAAGCGTTGCGGATCGAATAGCGAGACCCAGCCTACACCTATGCCCTCGGCGCGCGCCGCAAGCCAGAAGTTCTGGATGGCGCAGGAGGCCGAGGCCAGATCCATCTCCGGCATGGTGCGGCGGCCAAAGACGAAGTCCTCGCGTTTGTCGATCAGACCTACCACCAGGACTTCGGCGCATTGCAGGATGCCTTCCACCTTCAGACGCATGAATTCTTCCGAACGCTGGTTCAGCGCCTGTGCCGTCAGCTCGCGCTCCTCGTCCACCAGCTGGTGGATGGCGTGCCGCAGCTCCGTGCTGCTGATGCGGATGAAACGCCAGGGTTGCATGAAGCCGACGCTGGGGCCATTGTGGGCAGCAGTGATAAAGCGTTCCAGCTGGCCTTCCAGCAGCGGCCCAGGAACAAAGTGGCGCACGTCGCGCCGCTCGCGGATGGCGCGGTAGACGCCTTCGACTTGTTCGGGAGGGTAGGCGTGGCTCATTTTTTCAGCTGTATCAAGGCGTCCAGCAAGGGCTGGGTGGCATCGGCCAGACGTTCAAGACTGGCTTCGCGCAGGGCGGATGTGTCTACGGTGGTGTCCGAATGCAGGCCGGCCCAGCGCAGCAGGGCATTGCCCGCTTGCGGCGTGTCGAACAGGCCATGCAGATAAGTCCCCAGCACTTGATTGTCTTCCGAGATGGCGCCTTCCGGACGCCCGTCGATGTGGAAGACGGGACGTTCCATACTGTTTCCGGACGAGACGCCCATATGGATTTCGTAGCCGGTCACGTTGGCTTCGGCAAAGGCGCAGCTGCCGCTGACCTGCTCCAGGCGCTTGTCCTGCGTCAGCTCGGTGCGGATATCGAGCAGGCCTAGACCTGCCGATTCGCCGGGTTCCCCTTCCACGCCGTGCGGATCGAGGACGCTTTGGCCAAGCATCTGGAAGCCGCCGCAGATGCCGATCACTTTGCCGCCATAACGCAGGTGGCGGGCGATCTTTTCCGGCCAGCCCTGCGATTTGAGCCAGGCCAGGTCGCCGCGCGTATTCTTGCTGCCGGGGAGGATGATCAGATCGGCGGCAGGAATCGGCTCACCTTCGCGCACAAAGCGCAGATCGACTTCGGGGTGGGCGCGCAGCGCATCAAAGTCGGTATGGTTGCTCATGCGCGGCCCGCTGGGAACGACCACGCGGAAAGCGCCTTGCGCGGCCTGCACTGCCTGTACCGCATCCTCGGCATCGAGGAAGAGGCCGTGCAGATAAGGCAGTACGGCCAGTACGGGCTTGCCGGTCTGCTGTTCCAGCCATTCCAGCCCCGGTTCCAGCAGCGAGATATCGCCGCGGAAGCGGTTGATGACAAAGCCGATCACGCGATTGCGTTCGCTTTCGGAGAGGCAGGACAGGGTGCCGACCAGGTGGGCGAATACGCCGCCACGGTCGATGTCGGCCACCAGGATGACCGGGCAATCCACCGCTTCGGCGAAGCCCATATTGGCGATGTCGCGGTTGCGCAGATTGATCTCGGCCGGGCTGCCCGCGCCTTCCACCATCACCTTGCCGTATTTTTGCAGCAGGCGCTCATGCGAAGACAGCACAGCCTCCATCGCCACCAGCTTGTAGTTGTGATAGTCGCGCGCGTTCATATTCGACAGCGCCTTGCCGTTGATGATGACCTGGGCGCCGATATCGCTGGAGGGCTTCAGCAGCACCGGATTCATATCGGTGTGCGGCTCCAGGCCGGCGGCAATCGCCTGCAAGGCCTGGGCGCGGCCGATCTCGCCGCCATTCACGGTAACGGCGCTGTTGAGCGCCATATTCTGCGGCTTGAAAGGCGCCACGCTGACGCCATTGCGCTTCAACAGGCGGCACAGGGCCGCCACCACGGTGCTTTTGCCCGCGTCCGATGTGGTGCCTTGCACCATCAGGGTGGTGTAGGGGAAGTCCATGTCAGTGCTTGCGGTGCTGGCGCGCCAGTTCGAGTTTTTCGCAAAGAATGGCCGTACCCTGGATCATGCGTGGGCCGGCGCGATTCAGCAGGTCGCCTTCCACCGTGAACAGATTGCCCTGGCGCGTGGCTTTCAAGGTGCTGTACTGGCGCCATAGATTGACGCCGCCATAGTCCTTCTCGGCCGTGCCGAAGATGGCTTCCGGATCTTCCTGCAGCACGCCTTCGACGCTGACTACAGGCGCCGTGATCTTCATGCTGGCAAAGATGTTTTCACCGCCGCAGACGCGCAGAGCATCACTGACGATATGGCTGCCGTTCAGCGTGTACAGCGGCTTGTCCCAGACCTGATAGAAGGTGCGCACCGGCGGACGGCCCGCATATTGGGCGCGAAGCGCGGCCAGCTTGCGTTTCATTTCGGCGGCGGCCGGCTGGGCCGCGCTTTCGGTACCCATCAACCGACCGAGACGGATCAGACCTTCGGGAATGGCGTCCAGCGTTTGCGGTTCGCTGTGAAAGATGGGGATGTTCAACTGGCGCAGCATGTCGATCTGGCGTTCGGAGCTGCCGTGGCGCCAGATCACCAGCAGGTCGGGCTTGAGTGCGATCAAGCGTTCCATATCGACCTGGCGATTATCGCCGACGCGCGGGATTTTTTTGGCCGCTTCCGGGTAATCGCTATAGGTAACGGCACCCACGATCTTGTCGCCGCCGCCGGCCGCGAACAGCAGTTCGGTCACATGCGGCGCCAGCGAGACTACGCGCTGCGCCGGCTTTTGCACCGTGACGGCCTTGCCATCGTCGTCGTTGACGGTGATGGCGGCTTGCGCCTGGAGCGCCGCCAGACAGACCAGCGTTGGCAGATATTTTTTCATCGTTTCTCCTTGCTCCAATGTTCAAGTGCGGTTTGCAGGCGCTGCCAGCCCATTTCGTCCGGTGGTAGGCCGAGGCGGATGCCGCGCGCCGCTTGCGTAAAGAGACGCACCCAGATGCCATGTTGCGCCATGAATTCGTGGAACTGTTCGGGTTGCGCTTCCGGCCACCACTGGAACAGGTCCGTGCCTTGCGATGCGATGCCGTGCAACGCAAGCAGGCCACGCAGGCGCTGGCCGGAGTCGTGCAGCCTGCGGCGGGTCTGCTCCTGCCATGCATGATCGCGCAGCGCGGCAATGGCGATTTGCTGGGCTGGACCGCTGATGCTCCATGGACCGAGCATGTCGGCCAGTGGTTTTAGTATCTCCCCATGGGCTGCGACGAAGCCCAGGCGCAGACCGGCCAGGCCGAAGAATTTACCGATGGAACGCAATACGATCAGACCCGGCAGATGCGTATGGGCGGCGACGCTGTTGCCGCCGTCAGTATCGCCAAAGGCTTCGTCCACCACCAGCCAGCCGCCGCGATCCGTTAATTGAGCATGCCAGCGCAGCAGGTCGGAAGCCGGCACGGTGGCGCCGGTTGGATTGTTGGGATTGCAGATGACGAGAACATCGGCCTGCGCAACTGCGCCGTCCAGCTCCGCATAAGATATCTGCTTCATAGCATGGCCATGCTGAGCCCAATGGTGGGCGTGTTCAGCATAAGAGGGCGCGGCCACCACCACACGCGAGGGCGCGCGCAGGCGCGGCAAACTCTGGATCGCCGCCTGAGTTCCCGCTACCGGCAGCATGTTGGGCGCGCCATAGAAAGCGCATGCCGTCGCCGCCAGCGCCGGATCGTTTTCGGGTAGGCGGTGCCAAGCCTGATCCGCCAGCGGCGGCACGGGATACCAGGCGGGATTGATGCCGGTCGAGAGGTCGAGCCAGTCGTTGCGTCCAAAACGCAATGCGGCGTCGCGCAGATTGCCGCCATGTTCAAGCATGTGGCGTCTCCTTGACGATGATGTGGGCTGAGGCAGGGATGGCGAGGTGGATCAGTGCGGCGGCAGCGATGGCCATGCCAAGCCATAGCAGGGTAGTATTCAGCACCAGACGCCAGGCGCGCCGGATATCGGCCGCCGTTGCCGGTTGTCCGCTGCCCAGCGGCGGGCGTTGTTCCACTTCGCCGTCATATGTGGCGGCGCCGCCCAGTGCCAGACCGAGCGCGCCGGCGCCGCTGGACATGACCGGACCCGCATTCGGGCTGCTCCAGGCCGGAGCCTGCGTCAGCCAGCAGCGCAGTGCGCGGCGCTTGTCCTGCAGGGTGGGCGCCAGCACGATATAGGACAGGGCCGTCAGGCGGGCCGGCAGATAGTTGAGCGCATCGTCGATGCGCGCGGCGGCCCAGCCAAAATGCAGGAAGCGCTGACTGCGGTAGCCCCACATGGCGTCCAGCGTGTTCGCCAGCCGGAACAGCACGGCGCCGGGGCCGCCCGCCACGGCGAACCAGAACAGCGTGCCGAAGACGGCGTCATTGCCGTTTTCCAGCAGGGATTCGGTGCTGGCCTTGGCCAGATCGGCTTCGCTGGCCTGCTCCGTGTCGCGGCTGACGATGCGTGCCGTCAGCATGCGTGCCGCCGGAAGGTCTTGCTGCTGCAGGGCGTCGGCAATCGGTAGATTGTGGTCGCGCAGGCTGCGCAGGCCAATGCAGAAATAGAGCAGGATCGCATGCAGCGCGATGGCCAGCATGCCGCCGGCGGCATCGAGCAGGAATAAGGACAGTGCAACAAGAGGCGCGACCGCCAGCAACCAGGCGAGTATGCCGCGCAGGCGCCGGGCCGCGCCGCGATTCAAGGTCTTTTCGATGTGCATTGCCAGATTGCCGAAACCGATCAGGGGATGCCAGCGCCGCGCCTCGCCCAGCAGCAGATCGAGCGCGATGCCGGCCGCCATCAGCAGCGCGAGCAGTGGCCATCCCAGTCCCGTCAGCACGGCGCGCCTTTCAACACCAGCGGCAGGCCCGCCGCCACGAAGACGGCCCGGTCGCAAGCGGCGGCAACGGCCTGATTCAGGCGGCCAGCTTCGTCGGTGAAGGCGCGTGAAATGGCACCGTAAGGCACGATGCCCATGCCCACCTCGTTCGATACCAGGATGATGTCGCCGGTTTGCTGCGTCTCGCCCAGCACCGCCAGCAGGGCCGCGCGCTCCTGATGGAAGCGGGCAGGCAGGGTAAGCAGGCCCACATCGGGATACTCACTGCCATCGGCGAACAGCAGGTTGGTCAGCCACAGGGTCAGGCAATCGACCAGCACCACGCGCTGCGGCGCGCGCCATTGCTGCAGCGCCTGAGCCAGCGCGAGCGGCTCTTCCACTGTGATCCAGTGGGCTGGGCGCTGTTGCCGGTGATGCTCGATGCGGGCCGCCATTTCGCCATCGCCTGCGGCAGCGGTGGCGATATAGATGATCTCCCTGCCGGAGGCGGCGGCCAGTTTTTCGGCATACAGGCTTTTTCCGGAGCGCGCGCCGCCCAGCACCAGGGTATTGCTCATGACTCGCTCCGCGCGAACAATGCCGCCACTGCCTCCGGATTGGAGGGGAAGTAGGCGTGGAAATAGGAGGCGTGCAGGGAGCCGATCTGGTACGCGGCCTCGCCTTGAAGGCCAGAAGGATTTTTCACCGTATGCGCAACAGGCGTTGTGTCGGTCGTCAGCCGTGAGTAGTGGAAAGTGTGGCCGCGCAAGGGGCCCTGCTCTGTCGGCAGCGCCTGCGCGCCCAGGCCGGCCAGACGCTTTTGCATTTCGACGCGGCCCGGCAGCAGGCCGGCCATAGGCCACTCCCTGCCTTCGCTGTCGCACAGCATATCGGCCAGCGCCATCATACCGCCGCATTCGGCGACGATGGGCAGGCCGGCCGCGTGGGCGGCGCGGATGGAGGCTGTCCACTTGCCGGCGGCGGCCAGCGCGCAGGCATGCAGCTCGGGATAGCCGCCTGGCAGATAGACGGCGTCGGCATGCGGCGGCAGCGCCTCGTCGGCCAGCGGCGAGAAGAATTCCAGGCGCGCGCCCAGTGCCTGCAGCGTCTCGAGATTGGCGGGGTAGAGGAACATGAAGGCTGCATCGCGCGCAATGGCGATGGTTTTGCCTTGCAGATGCTGGCGCTGGGGCTGCGGCGTGGGTGGCAGGTCCAGCTCGACCAGCGGCTGGCTGTCCCATGCCTGCTGGTTGAAATCCAGCTGCGCCGCCAGCTCGTCCAGCAGGGTATGGAGATCGGCGACCTCGCCGGGCAGCACCAGGCCAAGATGGCGTTCGGGCAGGGAGCGCGCCTGCTTGGGCAGGGTGGCGAACAGCGGAATATCGCGCAGCGAGGCGGCCACCATTTTCGCGTGGCCGGGACTGGCGACGCGGTTGGCGATCACGCCAGCCATTTGCACCGGGCCATAGTCGCGCAAGCCGTGCACCAGCGCACCGGCCGTTTGCGCCATCGCGCCGGCATCAATCACCGCCATGACCGGCACGCCGAAGGTGCGCGACAAGTCGGCCGAAGAGGGCGTGCCGTCATATAAGCCCATCACGCCTTCGATGAGGATCACATCGGCTTCGCGCGCGGCCTGCGCCAGCTGCTGGCGGCAAGCATCCTCGCCCACCATCCACAGGTCAAGCGATTTGACCGGCGCGCCGCTGGCGCGTTCCAGCAGCATGGGGTCGATGAAATCCGGTCCGCACTTGAATACGTGCACGCGCTGCCCCTGTTGCACCAGCTTGCGCGCCAGCGCCGCTGTGACCGTGGTCTTGCCCTGGCCGGAGGATACGGCGGCCAGCAGCATGGCGCGCACGGTGATCTTTTCGCTCATTACCACTCCGTCCCGGCTTGCGCCGCAATGCCCGCCTTGAAGGCGTGTTTGACCACATTCATCTCGGTCACGGTGTCGGCGATTTCAATCAGTTCCGGCGGCGCGCCGCGGCCGGTGATGACGACGTGCTGCATGGCCGGACGCTCCAGCAGGTCGGCGATGACAGTCTCCACGTCCAGATACTGGTATTTGAGGGCGATATTCAGTTCGTCCAGCACCACCATGCCGATGGCCGGATCGGCGAGAAAGCGCTTGGCCTGCTCCCAGGCTGCCAGCGCCTTTTCGATATCGCGCTCACGGTTCTGGGTTTCCCAGGTATAGCCTTCTCCCATGGCGTGGAAGCTGACTTCTTCCGGGAAGCGGCGCAGAAAGAGTTCTTCTCCGGTCGCCATCGCGCCCTTGATGAACTGCACCACGCCCACCTTCATGCCATGACCCATGGCGCGCACCGCCATGCCGAAACCGCTGGAGCTTTTGCCCTTGCCGTTGCCGGTGTTGACGATGATGATGCCGATCTGCTTGTCGGCGGCCGCGATCTTGGCGTCGATGATGGCCTTCTTGCGCTCCATGCGGGCGCGATGGCGTTCATTCAATGCGGTGATGTCGTCGGAAGTCGTAGGGGTCATGCGCTTACCTCAAGTGGAATGAAGATGCTGCGGTTGCCGTGGCGGATGATGTCGATCGGGTGGCCCAGGTAGTCGCTCAGGATGGCCGGCTGCATGGTCTCGTCCACGCTGCCTGCCTGCCAGCGGCCGTCACCCATCAGCAGCAGGGCGTGGCTCGATACGCTGTGTGCCAGATTCAGATCATGTCCAACCATGACCACGGTTTTCTTCTGTTCGCGGCACAGGCGCGCGAGCAGGCTCATAACGCTGACCTGGTGCGCCAGGTCCAGGGCATTGGCCGGTTCGTCCAGCAGCAGCAGTGGCGTGTCCTGCGCCAGCATGGCGGCGATGGCGACCCGCTGGCGTTCGCCGCCGGACAGCGTGCGCACATCGCGCGCAGCCAGATCGTCGACCTCCATCGCAGCCAGGGAGCGCATGGCGATCTGGTGGTCGTCGCTGTCTTCCCAATAGCGCTGGCTATGGTAGGGATGGCGCGCCGACAGCACGGTTTCCAGTGCGCTGTAGGAGAAGGCATCGTTGCGCGCCTGCGCCAGGAAGGCGCGGCTGCGCGCCAGCTCTTCCAGCGGCCAGTCCTTCAGCGGACGATTTTCGACCGCCACCTGGCCGCCATCCGGCTGGCGCAGACCGGCCAGGGTGCGCAGCAAGGTGCTTTTGCCGGCGCCATTGCGGCCGATTACGCTCCAGCACTCGCCATCGCTCACGCGCCAGTCGAGGTTTTCCACCAGCGTGCGCTGGCCTATGCGCAGCTTGAGTTTCTGGGTCGAGAGCATCTTATTTCCTCAGCCGGTGCAGTTGATACAGGAAGACCGGTGCGCCGATCAGGGCCGTGATGACGCCGACTGGCAACTGCTGCGGCGCGATGATGGTGCGCGCCACGATATCGGTCAGCACCAGATAGGCGCCGCCGGCCAGCGTGGCCGCCGGCACCAGCAGGCGGTGGTCGGGGCCGAAGGCGAAGCGGCAGGCGTGCGGAATAATCAGGCCGACAAAGCCGATGCTGCCGGCGCTGGTGACGGAAGTGGCGGTCAGCAGGGCGGAGCAGAAGAACAGGCTTTTGCGCAGTGTGCCGACGCGGATGCCCAGCGTGGCCGAGGCTTCCGCATGCAGGGCCATCACGTTCAAGGCGCGCGCATTGCGCAGGGTGAAGATCAGCACTGCTGCCAGCACCAGCCATGGCAGAAGGCGCAGCGGCGCGCCGGCCAGTTCGCCGATCAGCCAGAACACCATGCTGCGTAGACGGCTTTCCGGCGCGATCGACAGCATCAGCGTCACCAGGGCGATGCAGACGGAGGAGAAAATCTGGCCGGTCAGCAGCAGCAGGGCGGTACCGCCATCGGCCGCCGCGCCGCCGCGCAGGTCGCGCCGCGCCAGCGTGTACAACAGGATCGAGACCACGACGGCGCTGGCGAAAGCCGCGCTGTCCACCATCCAGGCGGCGCAAGCGAAGAAGAGGGCAGCCAGGGCGCCGACCGAGGCGCCGGCGGAAATGCCGAGCACATAGGGATCGGCCAGGGGATTGCGCAGCAAGGCTTGCATCATCACGCCCGCCAGCGACAGCGACGCGCCGGTCACGAAAGCCACCAGCGCGCGGCTCAGGCGCAGGTCGAGCAGGGTGGCTGCCAGCGAGTTGGCTTCGCCGCGCAGCAGCTCCAGCAGGGCGCCGGGAATCTCGGACAGGGAAACGGTGACCGAGCCAACCATGCCCGCCAGGACCAGACTGGCGAGGATGGCGGCGATCAGCGCCAGATTGAGGACGGCGGCGCGCTTGCGCAGCCGGACGGGATTTGCTTGCATGTACTGCCTTCAGGATTCGGGGTACTGCGTTGGGATACTGCGCTGCCGGGCGCATGCGCTACGCCCGGCAGGTTACACCATTTACTTCATGCCGTAGCGCAGGCCGGCGAAGAAGGTGGAACCGGCGCTGCCATAGAAGCGCGCCACTTCATACTTCTTGTCCGCCACGTTATTCCAGCGCACCAGGGCCGACCAGTCGCGCGAGAACTGCCAGGTGGCGTGCAGGTTGAGCAGGCTGTAGCCGCCCAGTTCCACACGGTTGGCCTGGTCCTCGAAGCGGCGGCCGGACAGTTGCAGCTCGGCGCCCGCATGCAGCGCGCCCAGCGCATATTCCGCATTCAGGTTGGCGTGTCGCTTGGCGCGGCGCTGCAGCAGCTTGCCAGTGGTGTCGTCGCGCGGCTGCTGGAAGTCGGCGTTGGCGCTCAGTTTCAGATTGCCGAACTGGCGCTCGGCCGACAGGCTCAGGCCTTTCAGCACGGCCTTGTTGACGTTGTAGGCGCAGCCGTATTTGTAGCCTGGATAGGGGCAGGGCGTGGTGCTGACCAGCAGATCGTCCAGCTTATTGTGGTAGTACACGGCGCCCAGCTGGGTCTTGCCGTCGTCGTAGTGCAGGCCGATCTCGCCGTTGCGGCCCTTTTCCGGCTGGTTGTTCTCATTGCCGTAGCCGGTGTAGTACAGCTCATTGAAGGTCGGCGCGCGGAAGCTGGTGCCGAAGCTGGCGTTGGCGCGCAGCGCTGGCGAGATGCGGTAGCCATAGCCCAGCGAGCCCGTGGCCTTGTTGCCGAACTGCGAGTTGTCGTCGTGGCGCGCGCCGGCGCTGAACAGATGGTCGCCGCGCTGCATGCCATAGGTGGCGGCCAGCGAGCGGGTATGGCGCTTGCGCTCGGCGATGCCGGCCGAGGTGGACGTCACTTCCTCCTTGCGGAATTCGTACAGCAGTTGCAGGGTGTCGCGGCCCAGCTGCACATCGTTCTGCCAGGAGAAGCCGGTCTGCTTGGTGTCGATCTGGCTGGTGGTGGATGCAACGCCGGTGAAGCTGCCCGATTTATCGCTGCTTTCCGATGCTTGCACCAGGCTGGTCCAATTCGGCAGGATGCGGTTGCGCAGATAGGCGGAGGTATTGCTGATGCGGGTTTTGCTGCGCGCATCGTAGTCCGATTTGCCGTTGTCGAACTGGGCGTCCACTTTGCTGTACAAGAAATTCGCGCCCAGCTCATGGCCTTCCGCCAGTTGCAGTGACACTTGGCCGGCGGCGCTGCGGCGGTCATAGCCGTCATCGTCCGGGTTGTAGCCCGAAGCGCCGGGCAGGCTGGCGGAGAAGCCGTCGGAACGTTCGCGGCCGGCGCTCAGCGAGTAGCTGACCGGACCCGAGCTGCCCGAGATGGCGGCATCGGCGGCGCGCGTGGCATTGCTGCCCGCGCCAACGAATGCCGTCACGTCCACATCGCCCTTGCCCTTTTTGGTGAAGATCTGGATCACGCCGCCGATAGCGTCCGCGCCGTACAGGGTGCTCAGTGGGCCGTACACAATCTCGATATGGTCGATGGCGCTGAGCGGAATCGCGTTCCAGCTGGCCGTGCCGGTGGTGGCCGAGCCAATGCGCACGCCATCCACCAGCACCAGGCTTTGGTTGCCGTTGGCGCCGCGGATGAACACATTGCCGCTGGTGCCCGGACCGCCATTGCGGGTGATTTCGATGCCGCGCTGGCGCTGCAGCAGATCGCTGATGGAACCTGCACCGGAGCGGAGGATTTCGTCGGCGCCAATGGTCAGTGCGTCGCGCAGCACCTCGCTGGCTGGCTGCGGCGTGCGGCTGGCGGTAATGAGAACAGTGCTGTGCGCAGCGTTTTGTGCGAATGCGGAGGGCGCGGCAATAGCCAATGCGAGCGACGCAAACGCCGTCTGCCGTGATACAGGAAAGGTCATGACAATCTTCGTAAGTGAGCAACCGGCCTATGTCCCCGTGGGCCGGGTTGAACAGAGACGCCTGCCGTGGACGGCGGCGTCTCCACCTGATTTGGCCGGTATCCGGGCTGGCAGGTTTGGCCGTCTCACCTTCCCATGCGAAGCACAGTGGTTGCAGAAGACGGCTGCCGCGAAGCGGCACTTGCTTACCGTTGCGGGGGCAGCACACGTTGGCCGCCGGGGCGGTTCCGTGTTTCCCGTTTAACTGCGCTCAAGGACTCAAGCGCGGGCACCAAAACCTCGACATTATACGGACTTGCATGCCAAGGGCAACCGCAGAACAGCGCCATAGGCGATCTTGTGCGGACTGCTGGCGGCGGCCAGCGCAGCGTCCTGCAGGGGCAGGCCGGAGGCGAGGGCGCTGATGAGACGGATGCTGCCGGCATGGCAGACGAGCAACGGCTGGCAGGGCGGCTGCTTAGCCAAGGCCTCCTGCAGGTCATTCAGGAACTGCGCGATACGCTGCGCCATCATCAGCACAGATTCGCCGCCGCCGGGGCGGTAGTGCAGCAGGTCGGCGGTCCAGGCATCAATTTCGGCGCGCGCGATCTGGTCCCACTGGCGCAGCTCCCATGCACCGAAGTCCATTTCGGCCAGACGAACGTCGAAGCAGACCTCCTCGCTCATCAGCCTGGCCAGACCGGCGCAGCGCCGCAGCGGACTGGAATAGATGCGCAAGGGCGCCAATCCGGGCATGGCAGCCAGCTCCGCGCGCAAGGCGGCGTGGATGCGCCGCATTTCCTCATCCGCCACCGCCAGATCGCTGCTGCCATAGCAGGCGCCCGGCGCAGCCAGCGGCTGCGGGTGGCGCACCAGGATCAGTTCCATGCCGGATGCAGGCTGCTGGCGCTGGCCAGCACGCATAAATAGAAGATGGCCTCCGTGAGCTGCTGCACCGCGCCCAGGCAATCGCCGGTATAGCCGCCAACACGGCGCTGGAATTTGCGCGCCAGCCAGAAGGCCGCCAGCGCCGACGCCAGCAAGCCGCAGGCCAGGGTGTGCCAGGACAGCCAGCCCATGGTCCCGGCCAGCAGCAGGGGCAGGGCGGCGCACAGGGCGGCGATGGCGAATTCGCCGCCGCTCATTTCCTGCGCCAGCGGCTTGGCCTTGCCTTCGGCCCGCGCATACTCCATGCGCCAGATCAGCGCCGCCGCCATCAGGCGCGACACGGGATGCGCCACCAGCAGCGCCGCCAGTGCGGTGAGGGCGGGCATACAGGCCAGCGCAGTGATTTTCACCGCCAGCAGCAAGACGATGCCGATCGCGCCATACGCTCCGACACGCGAATCTTTCATAATCTCCAGCACCCGTTCGCGCGTCAATCCGCCGCCGAAACCGTCGCAAACATCGGCGAAACCGTCTTCGTGGAAGGCGCCGGTGATATATATAGTGGCAGCGGTTGAGAGCAGGGCTGCCAGCGGCGCGGGCAGCACCAGGGCTGCCAGGGCGTATGCAGCGCAGCCTATGGCCGCTACCACCAGTCCCACCAGCGGGAAATAGCGCGATGAATGCTGCAGCCAGCCCGGCTCAAAACCTACCCAGCGTGGAATCGGCAGGCGCGTGAAGAATTGCAGGGCGATGAAGAAGAGGCGCAACTGCTGCATGGCTTATTCGGACTTCTCGCTGACCTGGGCCGATTCGAAGGTCGCCATCTCGTTCATGAAATTGACGGCGGCGTGCAGAAGCGGCAGGGCGAGGGCGGCGCCGGTGCCTTCGCCCAGGCGCAGGCCCAGGTGCAGCAGGGGGCGGGCGCCCAGCTGCTCCAGCATCTGCTGATGGCCGTTCTCGTCCGAGCAATGGGCGAAAACGCAGTAATCGAGGATCGCCGGCTGCATGCGCGCCGCCACCAGCAGGGCGCTGGTGACGATAAAGCCATCGATCAGCAGCAGCATGCGGCGCTCGGCCGCTTTCAGCATGGCGCCAGCCATCATGGCGATCTCGAAGCCGCCGAAAGTGGCCAGCACGTCCAGCGGCGCGCTGACGCCGGCATGCTTGGCGGCAGCCGCCTCGATCACATGCTGCTTGCGCAGGACGCCTTCGGCCGACAAGCCGGTGCCGGCGCCCACGCAATCGCGCACCGGAATGCCGGTCAGCTTGTGCATCAGGGCGGCGGCGGCCGTGGTATTGCCGATGCCCATTTCGCCAAATCCCAGCACATTTCCTGGCAGCTCGGCGGCCAGCGCCATGCCGTGTTGCAGCGCCCGGTCGCATTCGGCGGCCGTCATGGCCGCTTCCTGGGCGAAGTTGCGGGTGCCATGCGCCACCTTGCAGTCCACCAGTCCCGCGCGCGGGCCAAAGTCATGGTTGACGCCCGCATCCACCACTTGCAGCGCGCAGCCGTTCTGGCGCGCGAACACATTGATGGCGGCGCCGCCGGCCAGGAAGTTCTCCACCATCTGCCAGGTCACATCCTGCGGATAGGCCGAAATCCCTTCCGCCACCACCCCGTGGTCGCCGGCAAAGACCAGAATGGCCGGCGCGTGCACGGCAAGCGCGGTGCTTTGCTGGATCAGGCCAAGCTGGCGCGCCAGCGTTTCCAGCGTCCCAAGGCTGCCGAGCGGCTTGGTTTTATTGTCGATGGCCTTGCCGAGTTGGAGGGCAAGCGCCGCGTTCTGTACGGGTACGATAGTTGGAATGGACATAGGTTTCAGCGGATTGGCAATCACGGAATTATAATTCCAGCATGCGCCTGCTCATTATTGAAGACAATCCGGATATTATCGCCAATCTCTACGGCTTCCTCGAACCCAAGGGTTATATTCTTGATTCGGCGGTGAATGGCTATGGAGGGCTGGCGCTGGCCGCCCAGAACCAGTACGACGCTGTCGTGCTGGACGTGATGCTGCCTGGCCTGAATGGCCTGGAGCTGTGCCAGAAGCTGCGCGGCGAGCTGGGAATGGATACACCGGTGCTGATGCTGACCGCGCGCGACACCCTGCAGGACAAGGTGGCCGGCTTCGAAAGCGGGGCCGACGACTATCTGGTCAAGCCCTTCTCCCTGATCGAGCTGGAAGTGCGCCTGAAAGCCCTGGTACGGCGCGCCCACGGCGCCCATGGCCGCAGCAGCACCATGACGGTGGGCGAACTGGTTTTCGACACCGCCACCTTCGATGCCCGCCGCGCCGGCCGTCCGCTGGTGCTGACCAAGACCGGCTACACCATCCTGGGCTGCCTGATGAAACAGTCGCCGCGCGTGGTCACGCGCGAACAGATCGAAAACGAAGTCTGGGGTGACAACCGCCCCGACAGCGACGCATTGCGCACCCATATCCATGCCGTGCGCCAGGTGCTGGACAAGCCCTATGCCTTCGCCATGCTGCGCACCATCTCCGGCATAGGCTACAAACTGGTGGCCTCGCATGAAGAGGTCTAACTCCCTGCGCCGGCCGATTGTCGTTGCCTATCTGCTGTTCGCGCTGATTTCATCGGCTTTCTTCGCCATCATCGCCGGCATCGCGGTGGAGGGCATCGAAACCCGGCTGGTGGACGAGCGCCTGGAGGATGTCGCCATGTGGGCTTCGCCGCGCTATGCCGGCAAGCTGCCAGTGGAAATGCCGGCCGGGATGAGCTTCCACCACGGCGCCGATATTCCCCTCTCCCTGCGTAACCTGCCGCCCGGCGTGCAGGAAAAAACCGTGGACGGCGTGGACCTGCATCTGCTGGTGGGGCAGGACGAAAACGGCGACTACGTGGTGGTGGACCACGACAGCGAATACGAAAAGATCGAGCTGGTGGTGTATTCCCTGTTCGCGCTGGGCTTCCTAGGTTTCCTCGGATGTTCTGCGGTGCTGGGCACCTTTGTCGCCAACCGCATCATCGTGCCGATCATGCAGCTGGCCGACGCGGTGGAGCAGCGCAAACCCGATCTGCCGCTGCAGGAACGCAAGGACGAACTGGGCCTGCTGGCGCGCTCCTTCGCCGGCCACACCGGCGAGCTGACCCGTTTCCTCGACCGTGAGCGCTTCTTCACCGGTGATGTCAGCCACGAACTGCGCACCCCGCTGACCGTGATCAGCGGCGCGGCCGAGGTGCTGATGGCGCAAACCCAGGATCAACCGCAATTGCATGCGCCGGCCGAACGCATTTACCGCGCGGCGCGCGAGGCGGCGGAATCGGTCTCCGTGCTGCTGCGTCTCGCCCGTTCGCCCGAGGTGCTGGAATGGGCCTCGCTGTCGGCCGCCGCACTGGCGCAGGACGAGGTGGCGCGCTACCAGCATCTGGTGGCCGAACGCCCACTGACCCTGGACTATCTTGGTGGTGAAGATTTCGCCGTGCGCGCGCCGCGCGAACTGCTGCTTGCCGCCATTGGCAATCTGATACGCAATGCCTGCCAGTACACGGAGCGCGGCGCCGTCAGCGTCAGCCTGGGAACGCAGTCCATCATCGTCGAAGACACCGGGCCAGGGTTGCCGCCCGCCGCCATGGCCGCGCTGCGCAACGAACCGATGCCGGCCGAAGCGCGCGGTTCTTCCGGCACGGGGCTGGGATTGGCGCTGGTGCAGCGCATCAGCGCTTACCTGGGGGCCGACCTGCAGGTGAGCGAGGGCGCCGAAGGCGGCACGCGCTTCGAGTTGCGTTTCAAAAGGCTCTTAACGAAATCTTAATCTACCCTTCACAGGATACTTACCTATCCTTCATTAGAATCGCGGGATTGTCCAGACGGAGTCCCGGTAGTGAACCTGAAAGCCCAGCCGCGCATCAATGCGCCATTGTTTACTCTTTTGGCTTCGGCATTTCTTGTTCTTGCGTATAACGTTAACTTCTGGCGCGCCTTTGTACAGGCGACCGGCGGCATCAAGCTCAGTAACCTGCCTGTCTATGCCGGTTCCTTCCTGGTGCTGGTCTGTATCTTCAATGCCTTCCTGACCATTGTCAGCTTCCGGCCGCTGATCAAGCCAGTCCTGATCTTTCTCTTTCTCGCCACTTCGGCCCTCAGTTACTTCATGAGCCAATACGGCATCGGCATCGATGCCTCCATGGTGCAGAACGTGGTCGAAACCGATGTCCGCGAAGCCGGTGAACTGTTCAGCTGGAAGATGTTGTTGACTATCTCGCTGCTGGGCATCCTGCCTTCGCTGCTGGTATGGCGCACTGACTTGCGCTTTGCCTCGATCGGCAAAGGCTTATTGATCAAGTGCGGCATTTTCTGCCTGTCCCTGCTGGCTGCCGGTGCCCTGCTGCTCTTGCTGTTCAAGACGCTGGCGCCCGCCGTGCGCGAACACCGCGAACTGCGCTTCCTGCTCACGCCTACCAATATGTTCCAGGCCACCCATGGTTATCTTAAGCGCAAGCTGGCCGTACCGACGGTGGTCGCGCCTCTGGGCCGGGATGCGAAGAAGGGCGTATTGTGGAGCGCGGCCGGCACCAATGCCCGGCGCACGGTAACGGTGATCGTCGTCGGCGAAACCGCGCGCGCCATGAACTTCTCGCTGAATGGCTATGCGCGTGAAACCAACCCGCAGCTGGCGCGCCAGACTGGCCTGGTGAATTTCCAGGACGTCAGCTCCTGCGGCACGGCTACGGCCATCTCGGTTCCCTGCGTCTTCTCCGCCTTTGGGCGTGAGGATTATTCAGCCGACAAGGCTCGGAACCAGGAAGGTCTGCTCGATGTGCTGAAACACGCCGGCTTTGATGTGCTATGGCGCGACAATAACTCCGGCTGCAAGGGTGTCTGCGACCGCGTGCGTTATGAAGACCTGTCCCAGCCGGTGGCCGGAGACCCGCTCTGCAACGACGAAGAGTGCTACGACGAGCGCCTGCTGCAAAATCTGCCCCAGATCATCCGCGATGCGAAGAAAGACTTGGTCATCGTCCTGCACCAGAAGGGTAGCCATGGCCCGGCTTACTGGAAGCGCTATCCCAAGGAGTTCGCCAAATTCACGCCCATCTGCCAGACCAATGAGCTGGAGCAGTGTTCGCGCGAAGCCATCATGGCGGCTTACGACAACACCATCCTGTATACCGACCATGTGCTGAACAAGGCGATCGAAGTGCTGAAGGCCGCCAGTGCCGATAGCGGGGTCGATACCTCGCTGCTGTACTTCTCCGACCACGGCGAGTCGCTGGGCGAAAAGAATATGTATCTGCATGGCGCGCCTTACATCATCTCGCCCATCGAGCAGCGCCACGTGCCGATGATGCTCTGGCTGTCGGACAGTTTCCGCACCCGTTTCCATATCGACGGCGCCTGCCTGGCCGCGCGCGGCCGCCAGGAGTTCTCGCACGATAACGTCTTCCATTCCACGCTGGGCATGCTGAACGTCAGCACGGCAGTGTATAACCCTAAACTGGATCTGTTCCATGCGTGCAGTAGCGGCACTTGAGCCGGCAATTCGCCCCCATTCCGGCCGTCTTGCCGCCGCCGTGCTGCTGAACACGGCGCTGCTCATTCTTTGGCTTGGCAATTACACCGACATCGACCTGCGATTGGCCGATGCTGCTTATGACGCGGCCAGCCGCAGCTTCCCCATGCAGCACGCCTGGATTGCCGAGAAGTTCAACCATGTGATCCTGAAGGCCGCGCTCTCCATATTGGGCGGTGCCTTTGTCGCCCTCTGCATCTGGGACTGGTTCCGTCCAAGCCCGCGCTGGGATGGCTCGCGCCGCATCGCCCTGCGCGTGGTCGCCATCTCGGCGGTGCTGGTGCCGACGGCCATGAGTGTGCTCAAACACTTCAGCCAGTCGCACTGCCCTTGGGATTTGCAGCGTTATGGCGGCACCGAACCTTATATAAGACTGCTGGAAGTCTTTCCGGCGGGGTTGAGCGCCGGCCACTGCATGCCGGCCGGCCACGCCTCAAGCGCCTTGTGGCTGGTGGCGCTGTCCGCGTTCTGGTGGCCGCAGCGTCCGCGCATGGCGGCGGCGGTAGCTGGCGCCATGGTGCTGTTCGGCGGCATGGTGGGCTGGATGCAGCAACTGCGCGGTGCCCACTTCCTCACACATACCTTATGGTCGGCCTGGATTGCCTGCGCCATCGTCTATCTCGCATATAAATTTGTGAAAGGCCTTGCAAACCCCATGCCCTTTAGCTATAGTTCTGTCCCCGCCGCAACGCAGATGCAAATCGTGAAACGGTAGGAAAAAAAGAAGAGCTTGACGATTCATCCGAAACACTAGATAATCTCGCTTCTCTGCTGCTGACAAACACAACGCTTTGTCTCGATGCAGCGGTTCTTTAAAAATTAACAGTCGATAAGTGTGGGCGTTTGATGATGTGCCCAAGACTTCGGTCTTGAAGCTCAAATAATAGATTCAAACGCTCATGCAAATATATTAAACGTGACCTTCGCAAGAAGGGATCGTCAGTATTTTGAGTGAGTGACCCCGGCAGCAATGCCGGACAACAGAGATTAAACTGAAGAGTTTGATCCTGGCTCAGATTGAACGCTGGCGGCATGCTTTACACATGCAAGTCGAACGGTAACAGGGAGCTTGCTCCGCTGACGAGTGGCGAACGGGTGAGTAATATATCGGAACGTACCCAAGAGTGGGGGATAACGTAGCGAAAGTTACGCTAATACCGCATACGATCTATGGATGAAAGTGGGGGCTCGCAAGACCTCATGCTCCTGGAGCGGCCGATATCTGATTAGCTAGTTGGTGAGGTAAAGGCTCACCAAGGCAACGATCAGTAGCTGGTCTGAGAGGACGACCAGCCACACTGGGACTGAGACACGGCCCAGACTCCTACGGGAGGCAGCAGTGGGGAATTTTGGACAATGGGGGCAACCCTGATCCAGCAATGCCGCGTGAGTGAAGAAGGCCTTCGGGTTGTAAAGCTCTTTTGTCAGGGAAGAAACGGGAGTGGCTAATATCCACTTCTAATGACGGTACCTGAAGAATAAGCACCGGCTAACTACGTGCCAGCAGCCGCGGTAATACGTAGGGTGCAAGCGTTAATCGGAATTACTGGGCGTAAAGCGTGCGCAGGCGGTTTTATAAGTCTGTCGTGAAATCCCCGGGCTTAACCTGGGAATGGCGATGGAGACTGTAAGGCTAGAGTTTGGCAGAGGGGGGTAGAATTCCACGTGTAGCAGTGAAATGCGTAGAGATGTGGAGGAACACCGATGGCGAAGGCAGCCCCCTGGGTCAAAACTGACGCTCATGCACGAAAGCGTGGGGAGCAAACAGGATTAGATACCCTGGTAGTCCACGCCCTAAACGATGTCTACTAGTTGTCGGGTCTTAATTGACTTGGTAACGCAGCTAACGCGTGAAGTAGACCGCCTGGGGAGTACGGTCGCAAGATTAAAACTCAAAGGAATTGACGGGGACCCGCACAAGCGGTGGATGATGTGGATTAATTCGATGCAACGCGAAAAACCTTACCTACCCTTGACATGGCAGGAATCCTTGAGAGATCGGGGAGTGCTCGAAAGAGAACCTGCACACAGGTGCTGCATGGCTGTCGTCAGCTCGTGTCGTGAGATGTTGGGTTAAGTCCCGCAACGAGCGCAACCCTTGTCATTAGTTGCTACGAAAGAGCACTCTAATGAGACTGCCGGTGACAAACCGGAGGAAGGTGGGGATGACGTCAAGTCCTCATGGCCCTTATGGGTAGGGCTTCACACGTCATACAATGGTACATACAGAGGGCCGCCAACCCGCGAGGGGGAGCTAATCCCAGAAAGTGTATCGTAGTCCGGATTGTAGTCTGCAACTCGACTGCATGAAGTTGGAATCGCTAGTAATCGCGGATCAGCATGTCGCGGTGAATACGTTCCCGGGTCTTGTACACACCGCCCGTCACACCATGGGAGCGGGTTTTACCAGAAGTAGGTAGCTTAACCGTAAGGAGGGCGCTTACCACGGTAGGATTCGTGACTGGGGTGAAGTCGTAACAAGGTAGCCGTATCGGAAGGTGCGGCTGGATCACCTCCTTTCTAGAGTATGGCGCAAAGCCAAACGCTCACACTTATCGGCTGTTATGAAGTAAAGAGAAACGAGCGCGGGTCTGTAGCTCAGCTGGTTAGAGCACCGTGTTGATAACGCGGGGGTCGTTGGTTCGAGCCCAACCAGACCCACCAAGAAGTCAATGGGGGATTAGCTCAGCTGGGAGAGCACCTGCTTTGCAAGCAGGGGGTCGTCGGTTCGATCCCGTCATCCTCCACCAAAAGCTCAAACGTAAGCATGCGTGTTTAGGTTTGGTCTTTTAGAGACTAAGTGAGTTTCGTTCTTTAACAATCTGGAAGAAGTAAAGTTTTATTAAGCGTATATCGCAAGATATACACTTAGGGTAGTGTTCCGAAAGGAACGCATACAAAAACTCATCAAACACAGTAGTAAATGCTTAACCTATAGCCGTCAACGTTATAGGGACAAGTGAATAAGTGCACATGGCGGATGCCTTGGCGATTACAGGCGATGAAGGACGTAGAAGTCTGCGATAAGCTTCGGGGAGCTGACAAACAAGCCTTGATCCGAAGATTTCCGAATGGGGAAACCCGGCCTTTTAGGTCATCGTACACTGAATACATAGGTGTACGAAGCGAACGCGGCGAACTGAAACATCTAAGTAGCTGCAGGAAAAGAAATCAACCGAGATTCCCAAAGTAGTGGCGAGCGAAATGGGAAGAGCCTGCACGTGATAGTCGGACTGATAGTGGAATCCTCTGGAAATAGGAACCATAGCGGGTGATAGTCCCGTACACGAAATCAGACCGGTGGTACTAAGCGTGCGACAAGTAGGGCGGGACACGAGAAATCCTGTCTGAAGATGGGGGGACCATCCTCCAAGGCTAAATACTCGTAATCGACCGATAGTGAACCAGTACCGTGAGGGAAAGGCGAAAAGAACCCCGGGAGGGGAGTGAAATAGATCCTGAAACCGTGTGCATACAAACAGTAGGAGCCTCCTTGTGGGGTGACTGCGTACCTTTTGTATAATGGGTCAGCGACTTACATTCAGTGGCGAGGTTAACCAAATAGGGGAGCCGTAGAGAAATCGAGTCCGAATAGGGCGCCAGTCGCTGGGTGTAGACCCGAAACCAAGTGATCTACCCATGGCCAGGTTGAAGGTGCGGTAACACGCACTGGAGGACCGAACCCACTAATGTTGAAAAATTAGGGGATGAGCTGTGGGTAGGGGTGAAAGGCTAAACAAACTTGGAAATAGCTGGTTCTCTCCGAAAACTATTTAGGTAGTGCCTCAAGTATCACCACCGGGGGTAGAGCACTGTTATGGCTAGGGGGTCATCGCGACTTACCAAACCATTGCAAACTCCGAATACCGGTGAGTGCGAGCTTGGGAGACAGACATCGGGTGCTAACGTCCGGTGTCAAGAGGGAAACAACCCAGACCGCCAGCTAAGGTCCCAAAGATTGGCTAAGTGGAAAACGAAGTGGGAAGGCTAAAACAGTCAGGATGTTGGCTTAGAAGCAGCCATCATTTAAAGAAAGCGTAATAGCTCACTGATCGAGTCGTCCTGCGCGGAAGATGTAACGGGGCTAAGCCAGTCACCGAAGCTGCGGATATCCGTAAGGATATGGTAGGAGAGCGTTCTGTAAGCCTGCGAAGGTGTCTTGTAAAGGATGCTGGAGGTATCAGAAGTGCGAATGCTGACATGAGTAGCGATAATGGGGGTGAAAAGCCTCCACGCCGTAAGCCCAAGGTTTCCTGTTCAACGTTCATCGGAGCAGGGTGAGTCGGCCCCTAAGGCGAGGCAGAGATGCGTAGCTGATGGGAAGCAGGTTAATATTCCTGCACCGTCGTATGATGCGATGGGGGGACGGATCGCGGAAGGTTGTCTGACTGTTGGAATAGTCAGTTTCTGGTTCATAGAAGGTGCTTAGGCAAATCCGGGCACGTAATTCAAGGGACTGGGACGAGTGCACTTGTGCATGAAGCAATCGGAAGTGGTTCCAAGAAAAGCCTCTAAGCTTCAGTCATACGAGACCGTACCGCAAACCGACACAGGTGGGCGAGATGAGTATTCTAAGGCGCTTGAGAGAACTCGGGAGAAGGAACTCGGCAAATTGGTACCGTAACTTCGGGAAAAGGTACGCCTCGGTAGCTTGACCACTTTACTGTGGAAGGGCGAAAAGGTTGCAATAAACTGGTGGCTGCGACTGTTTAATAAAAACACAGCACTCTGCAAACACGAAAGTGGACGTATAGGGTGTGACGCCTGCCCGGTGCTGGAAGATTAAATGATGGGGTGCAAGCTCTTGATTGAAGTCCCAGTAAACGGCGGCCGTAACTATAACGGTCCTAAGGTAGCGAAATTCCTTGTCGGGTAAGTTCCGACCTGCACGAATGGCGTAACGATGGCCACACTGTCTCCTCCCGAGACTCAGCGAAGTTGAAGTGTTTGTGATGATGCAATCTACCCGCGGCTAGACGGAAAGACCCCATGAACCTTTACTGTAGCTTTGCATTGGACTTTGAACCAATCTGTGTAGGATAGGTGGGAGGCTTTGAAGCGGGGACGCCAGTTCTCGTGGAGCCATTCTTGAAATACCACCCTGGTTTGTTTGAGGTTCTAACCTTGGTCCGTGATCCGGATCGGGGACAGTGCATGGTAGGCAGTTTGACTGGGGCGGTCTCCTCCTAAAGTGTAACGGAGGAGTTCGAAGGTACGCTAGGTACGGTCGGACATCGTGCTAATAGTGCAATGGCATAAGCGTGCTTAACTGCGAGACCGACAAGTCGAGCAGGTACGAAAGTAGGACATAGTGATCCGGTGGTTCTGTATGGAAGGGCCATCGCTCAACGGATAAAAGGTACTCTGGGGATAACAGGCTGATTCCTCCCAAGAGTTCATATCGACGGGGGAGTTTGGCACCTCGATGTCGGCTCATCACATCCTGGGGCTGTAGCCGGTCCCAAGGGTATGGCTGTTCGCCATTTAAAGTGGTACGTGAGCTGGGTTTAAAACGTCGTGAGACAGTTTGGTCCCTATCTGCCGTGGGCGTTGGAAATTTGAAGGGGGCTGCTCCTAGTACGAGAGGACCGGAGTGGACGAACCTCTGGTGTACCGGTTGTCACGCCAGTGGCATTGCCGGGTAGCTAAGTTCGGAAGAGATAACCGCTGAAAGCATCTAAGCGGGAAACTTGCCTTAAGATGAGATTTCCCGGAGCCTTGAGCTCCTTGAAGGGTCGTTCGAGACCAGGACGTTGATAGGTCGGGTGTGGAAGTGCAGTAATGCATTAAGCTAACCGATACTAATTGCCCGTACGGCTTGTCCCTATAACCTTGACGGTTATCATTTACTCGAGATGAGTACCCAAAACTAGACTTCTTCCAGATTCAGAGTGACGCGAGAATACGCGGCACTCGTACAAGTTATGCCTGATGACCATAGCAAGTCGGTCCCACCCCTTCCCATCCCGAACAGGACCGTGAAACGACTTTGCGCCGATGATAGTGCTGCAACCAGTGTGAAAGTAGGTTATCGTCAGGCTAGTTATAAAGAGAAAGCCCCGGCTGCGTTTGCAGTCGGGGCTTTTTTCGTTTTCCAGATGTATTTAAAAAAGGGACTTAAACGCCCCAGATAATATCTTCGCCTTCGGTTTTGGCCGCGCGCAGCATTTCCAGCAGGGGAAAGGCGCGCTGGGCGAAAGCGACTTTCTGCTTGTCGGCCAGGGCCACGTCTTCGCCGTCGTCCGGCAGATCGTGGGGATGGGTATGGGCCGCATGCTCGGCATCGACCTCGGGATGCAGTTTACTCAGCGCGACTTCCTGCTCCAGCAGGGCCAAAGCATGGGACGCTTCGGCCGCGGTGATGACGCCACGTGTAGGACTCTTCTTCCACAGATCCATGATGCGCTGAGCATGCTCAAGGTACATCATGACCGTGGGTGATGATTTGGATTTGAATGTTATCAACATGGCGCCTTCCCCATATTTTTGTTGACCTACTCTAAAGATAACACGACTTGCTGGTTTGCACCTGCCGGCCGCGCTCTTTCAAGCGATTTCAATTCAGTTTAAACGAGCTCATGAAAGTTTCCACGGCCTCTTTCTCGATATGCTTTTCAGCGCCGATCACTACCACCTGATAGACCCGTTTGTCCTTAAACAGGAAGCGGCCGATCAGCAGCATGGGCATGCCCTTGCTCATGCCCCTGGCTTCGATGTCCTTGACGTTGCCGTTGGCGCTTTCCTTGGTGATGGTGGCGCCGATATTCCTGACCATGGCGGTTTTCATGGCGGCTGCGGCTTGCGGCGCCTGGCTCGCATCGGGTACTTCGGCGCTGCCGACGGCGAACAGCGTGCCGTCGATTTCAGCGGCGGCCATCGTCATCTTCACATCCAGGCCATCAAGATTGACGCTGCGGGTGTGGGTGGCGGGCTTGCCGGGAAAGAGTACGGCATAGGGCGCGTCGTTGCTGCGGAAGTCACGCCAGTCGAATTTGGGGCTGCAGGCGCTGATGGCGGTGGCGGCCAGCAATACTGCCAGAAGGGATAGTTTTTTCATCCCATGATGGTAGCAGGGTGGCATGGCGATGTCGGTTAACTTTACATTGTCACTACTGAAAGTCACAAGCAATTTGCAAGTAAATTCCTTAAATCGCTGATTTTTATACGTATTATTAACTTGGTACTAATGTTGCTTACTTAGCTCTGCGCTCTTTGCGCGCCGTCAATCAGGAGCTTTGTTTATGCGCAAGTCTTTACCCGTTTTCCTATGTTGTATAGTGAGTTTGCTGCTGGTTCTGGTCATGCCGGCAGCGCGTGCCGCACCGTGGCTGTTTTCTATTGATACTTCCCGTCTCGCCGGCAGCAGCAGCGTGCTGGCTTTTGACTTCATCGGTTCGTCCGGCAATACGGTCTGGATACGCAGTTTTGACGCGCAAGGTTTGCTCTTTCCGCAGGCATCGGCCGGCAATGTGAACGGCTCGTTTCCCGATACGGTATCGCTTGGCACCACCGGCAGTTTTTTCAACGAGGCTTCATTGAGCTTGCCGGCATTGGCCGCGCAGATTACTTTTGCTCTCGACTTGACGCATCTGGGGCCGCAGGGAGGGAGTGCGCCCGATGCCTTGTCCCTGTATCTTCTGGACCCGTTCAGCGGCTTACCGCAATTCCCAAGCAGCGATCCCAGTGGCGCTGGTGCGCTGTTCCGCCTCGACCTGAATGGCAGCGATATGGGTGAGCTGACGATTTTCGATGCGGCCGATGTGACGGTCAGCGCCCGTCCCGGTACGCACAGCGTGCCTGAGCCAGCGAGCTGGCTACTGATGCTGCCTTTCGCGCTGCTGTTCGCATTGCACCGCCGGACTGGCGGCGCCGCGCTGGCCCTGTGCGTGCTGGCCCTGACTGGCATGCCGCAACTGGCGCGCGCGGACAGCCTGAATGGGCTGGTGAGCATCAGCAAAAGCGGCTTGGTGCTGAACCGCCTGACCAACACCTACGATAGCGTGATCACGGTAACGAATACCTCATCCACGCCCATCAGCGCCCCTTTTCAATTGACCGTCAGCGCGATTTCCGCGGCCGGGGTGACGGTCTATAACAGCAACGGGGTTGATACCCAGGACAACCCTACAGTCGCAGCCACCTTGGATATGGGCGTGCTGCAACCGGGCGCCAAGGCGACGGTGCCGGTCAAATTCGTCAATCGCAAGCAGCGTGCCTTCAATTTTGTGCTGGCGGCCAGCGGGACGATTCTCAACAACGCCAGCAGCACTCAGCTGGCGGTGCGTGCTTTTCATTATTCCGGCAATCCCGGCAATCCACGTGGCGCTGCAGCCGGTGCGGGTGTGAAGCTGTCTGTGAATGGCGTGCTGCGCGCCGTGACCGATGCCAGTGGCCAGGCCAGCTTCCTGGTGCCGCTGGACGTGCAGTCGCTGTCTGCGCGCCGCGCGCCATCGTATGTCGGAACGGCGGAACTGGACCTGCGCCGTGGCACAGGAAATAGCGTCGATATCATTCTGAGCGACGATGGCGAAGTGTATGCCGACGCCACGCTGCGCATTGACCAGGTGCAGCATCTGCTGCTGCCGAACAGTTTCAGCAATCTGACGCTGCGCCTGATCGGGCCGAACGAAAGCACGATCAAAATCATCGACCTGGCGACGGTGGAGCTCTTCAATTCCATTGGCCAGAGCCTGGGCGACCTGACTTCGTTGTTTGCGTTGAATGCCGATGGTTCGATCATGGCGCCCGATATGGCGGCGCTGCGTTCGCGCATTGTTGGCAAGAGTGGGCGGCTGATGCTTGCCGTGACGGGACTCGATGCGCAGGAAAACGTTTATCGCGCCACGGCCTCCTTCCATCTGACGCGCAATGCGGTGCGCGGCAGCCTGGCCGTGCCGTCATCCTTCCCGGGTCTGCAGCTGGGCGGTATCCGCATCGTCGGCAAGATATTGAATACCGACGTGGTGGCATACACTTTGTCGGAAGCGGATGGCAGCTTTGATTTCCCCAATCTGCCGAACGGGAACCTGAGCATCTCCGCCGAGACTTTCCAGAATCAGCGCTATTACTATGGCACGGGCGTGTTCTCGCTGAGCGGCGCCGCCAATCTGAATATCCCCCTGCTTTCCTCGCTCGACGATGCCCTCGCTGCGTCAGCGTCGAACAAGCTGGAAGCCCCGGTGCCGGAAGGGGAGCGCATCGTAGGCTATAACGCGCGCCGCCCGGAAGACATGACGACTGGCAAGGAGCCGGACTCGCCTGCGCTGGATCGGCGCGCGCGCCAGGCAGGCACGCTGGTCCCGGTGACTGTCAGCGTCGTTGCCGGCCTGCGTAATGTGCCGAGTACGCAGACCGCGAAGCTGGCTGTGCCCAAAGGGACCGCCAAGGTTACGCTCAGCTATAACGTGGCGAGCGCCGAATACCCTTACTACATTACGCAGCAAAGCGTGTACAACGACGTGTGGGGCATCAAGGTCTTCGGCGGGCCGCAGGGCACGCTGCTGTTCGATCTGACGCGCCAGATCAACACCCAGCTGACCCAGGCGCCCATCTGGCTTTCCGACGGCACCACCGGCATTATCGAAAAGACTTTCGATGTACGGGCCATGGCGCGTGATAGCGACATTGAACTCACGCTGACGGCATTTGCCACCAATATCGGCGACAGCCAGCTGCCTACCTCCGTCAACGCGCGCATTGAAGTTGGCGGCAGCCTGAGCATCAACTCGGTGGCGCCACTAGATGATTCCTGGGTGGCATACAACGACAAGAGCTATTACAGCGTGCCGGAGAGTGGCCGCAGGAACGCCTTCCAGCGCCGCCATACTTTTGACGTAACCAAGCCTGAAGGGGCCACGGTCACCAGTCTGAAAGTCGAATTGCTGGCCGCTGGCGCCAGCTCCGTCGTGCTGGATGAAGCGCCCGGCGCCAACGTCAGCGTGGTGGACGAAAAGACTTTGCGCAGCACGGTTACTTTCGACTCGCAGTCTTCCACGGTGAACAGCGTGCCGCCGCCAACGAACGCCATTCAGTACCGCTATACGCTGCGCGCGAAAGCGACCGATGGCAGTGTGCTGTCTGCGGAAAAAACGGATACCGGCAAGCGCCCCTTGTGGCGCCTGCCTTCCGGCCTGCCGCGCTACAGCCTGCGCGAGCCGGGCGGCGATGACTGGACGTCGCAGCGCACCTACCACTGGATCGCGGCCAATCTTGACCTGCTGCGCGCCATCAACGATATCTCGGGCGAGCACGGCAAGGATCTGGGTCATGCCGGCCATGCGCGCGGCAGCGATATCGATATGTATCACTTCTACACATTCCAGGGGGCGAATGCGGGCAGCGGCACTTCCAACTATATGCAACTGGTGGCGCGCGTGAAGGATCTGCCGAAGCAAAAGAGCGGCAATCTGCTGCAGCGGGCGCAGGGACTGGCCGCATTGGCTGAGGTGACGGCCTGGGTTCTGGCATCGCGCAGCGGTCTGGATGCGCTGGCCGCGAACGCCGATGTACAGCAGATCGGCTATATCCGTGGCGGTCCAGGTTCGGCCGGCATTGCCGGCGCGGACTGGGGCCAGCGCTTGCTGACCACGGGTCTGGTGACGGTCGATGGCGTGGAATACGATCTGAATGTGGGAAGCTGGACCAACGCCAAGTATCGCGCCTGGGCCAACCACCACCACCACATTCATATCACGCTCGATCCCTCCGATTGATCATATGCCTGTTCTGCGCCCGGGAGTCGCTTTATCTTGAGCGATCAAGCGGGCCAGCTGTGAATCTGGCCCGAGCGCTTCCGCATATATGATTTTATCGGCCGGGATGGTCATGCTCACTGGCGCGTGCCAGTCATTCTTTTTCCGGCTGACGACGCGATTTCCCGCCTGGCCATCCGGCTGGCGGTAGGATTCCACATAGTAGACATCGTCCAGCTGCAGATAGCTGCTGCCAGCTTCGCGCAATACGCCATAGAACATTTGGTTATTCGTCAGCTGTACTGCATACCATCCACCGGTCGGGCCGGGCATCAGCGCCGGCCTGGCTTGCTGGCGCCAGGCCAGTAGCGCCTGGGCCAGCAGCGCCGCCACTGCCAGCGCCAGGAGCAGCAAGGCCAGCTTGGCGCGGCCTGGCGCCGCGGTCGGCGGCGTCAGGCCGGTATGGACCAGCGCTGGGTCGTGCGGCCCGCTCATGCCGGATTGCGGCGGCGTGGCCGGATCAGGACAACGCTCAGGCCAAGCAGCAGCAGCATCCAGGTTTGCGGTTCGGGAACTGGCGCCAGTTGGCTCAGGCCAAGGGCGTACTGGAAATTAAAGCCACCGGCCGATTGGAAGCGGAAGCCGGCGCTGACCAGCAAATCCTGGCTGCCCGCCGCCAGCCAGCCAAGGCCGAGCGCGTGATCGCTGAAGAATGCCTGCGCATCGGTGAGCGTACTGAAGGTCCGGGTAAACAATTCCTTGCCATGATTGCTGACGCTCAGTTCCAGCGTGCTGAAACCCTCTTGAACACCCACGCCGCCGAACAAGCCCAGATTCAGATAGCGGGCTTCGTTGGTCATGAACTGGAAATTGGCGGTGCTAACGTATTGCGAAGATTGCGCCCGCTCTTCGTAGACGCCGGCGCCCATCGTGCCGATGCCAAGCACCTCTCCCTTGGCCAAGGCAGCCGCGACCTGGGGTGAACCCACCATGATGCCGGCGGTGGCGGCGGCACTGGGCGTTGCCGTGGCAAAGGAGATGCCTTCACCAAATCTAAGCTCCGGCCGCGTTTCCACCTGGCCTGCGATATTGGCCGAACTGAGTGTCTTGACGGTCTGTTTCGAGCTTGCCTGGGCGGTAGTCTGCAAGCGCGTTTCGCCAGCACCGATGGAGAGACTCTCGGCCTTGACCGTGTTGAAAGTACCCATGGCGAGCGCCTCGGCGCGGTTGCTGGCGGCGCCACTGGCCTGCGAGTACGCCGAGACGTCCGTGCGATAGCTTTGTCCATCGGCATAGGCAAAGCTGCTGCCGTTGCGGGAGATGGATTCGGCCCGCGACTTGGACTGTGCCACGCTCTGGCCATTGGTATGGGCTTGCGATGTGGCCCGTGCCTCGCCATTGGCCACGGCACGGGCATAGGCATCAGTATTGCCCTCGCCTAGGCCGAGGCCAACGGTGGAGTCGCCACCACGGGCATACACTTCACTGACCGCGCGCCGGTCTGCTTGCACCACGCTATGGGCCAAGGCATCGCCGCCGCGTGCGGTCCTGAGTTCCACGCCTTCGCCGGCCCAGCCGCCGAAGGCGTGTGCAATGCCTGAGGCCTCCGCGCCGGTGGCCGTGGCATGCAGGTTCAAGCGCGTTTCGGCAGCGCCGCCATTGCCGCCGGCGATGGTGCGGGAACCGAGGCCGCCTTTGCCACCCTTGCTGTAGAGGGCGGCATTCAAATTGCCGGTACGCGCATCGGCCAAGCTCAGGCGCGAGCTGGCTGCCCCTCCCACGCCGCTCAGGCCGTCGGTACTCGAACCGCCCAGACCGCCGTTGGCTTTCTGCACCAGGGTCAGGCTGCCACTGGTGCTGCCGCTGACGGCGTCAACCAGGCTGACCGAACCGCCGGTGCCAGCGATGGCCTTCTTCCCCCCACTCCCGGCATCGCCACCGCTTGCTTCGGCCGTCAGCTTGAGTGCGCCATTGATGCTCTGGCCGCGGGCACTGGCCAGGGCGGTCGCGCCGTCCCCGCCACGCTTCCCGGCGCCGACGCCGTTACTCCCCGAACCGCCGAATGCGCTGGCCTGCACAGTGGCGGCGCCGTCACTCTGGCCGCTGGCGTGGGCTTGCCCCAATCCGCCCCGGCTGCCGTTGCCCGCTGCGGTGGAGCCGCCGGTGCCGCCCTTGCCTTGCGCGTAGACATCGACCGGTCCCTTCGCTATCGCGCTGGCCGTGGTTTCTCCAAAGCCGCCATTGCCGGCCAGAGCGCTACCGCTTCCGATGCCACCATCTCCCCCCGTCGCGCCGACCCGTAAGGTCAAGCTGGTCACCTGCCGGTCGCTCAGTGCCAGCACTCGACGCGCGTTGCCGCCGGCCCCGGCCTGGCCATTTTCACTCGCCCCGCCCGCCCCGCCCCGGCTCGACGTATAGATGCTTAGCGCGCCATTGGTGCCGGCGCTGATGCCGTTGCTGAGCAGAACGTCCGCGCCGTCACCGCCATTGGCGCCATTCTTGCCCTGACCGCCATTCCCACCTTGTGCTTGGGCGGAAATCTTTAACGGACTGCTACTGGCCGCGTTAACGCTGAAGCTTGCAGCGCCGCCGCGGCCGCCGCTATTGCCGACGCCGCTGCCGTCTCCGCCGATGCCGCCCTCCGCAGTGGAAAACAAATCGGTGCTGCGGGCCTTGCCGGTGTCGGCATTGTGCGACAGGGTGGCGCTTCCTCCTGCCGCCCCATGGCCTTTGCTTAAGGCCGATCCGCCATTGCCACCGTAGGCGTACGCCTCGCTTTTGATTTCGTTCTGCGCATTCGGCGTATTGCTCAGCGCCACATCGGTGGTCGCGTTACCGGCGGCGCCAGGTGTCTGCTCAGCAGCACCACCATGGCCACCGCCGGCCTGGGTGGTCAGCGTGAGATGGCTGCCATCGCCGCCTTTGATCCGTGCGGTGGTGACGGCATGTCCACCGGCACCGCCGGCGGCCGTGGCGCCACGCGTACCGTCATTGCCGGCGGCTCCGGGCGTGCCGGCATTGCCGCCATTGCCGCCGAAATTTAAGCCGTCGAGGGAGAGGGGCGTCCAACTCATCAGGTCGCCACGGAGTTGGAGGGTCGTATCGCCACCTTGGCCACCCGCACCGGCAGCGCCGCCGTTGCCCCCGGGGGCGCCAGCCGCGCCATTGCCGCCGACGCCGCCCAAGCCGCCTTTGTTGACCGTCAGTGTTCTCTTCTGGCTATTGCTCCAGTCGACGCTGGTGTTCAGCGACTGTCCGGCGCCGCCGGCTGTACCGGCAGCGCCTGGCACCGCGCCGTGGCTGCCGGGCGTGCCGGGCGTGCCGATATTGTCGGTGTTGCCGGCATAGGCTTGGCTGACCATCAGCGCCAATACCAATGGGGCGAAAGGCGTGGCGCGGCGGCCGGTGGTTTTGGCTGGCGAGGGTAGGACTGAGAAGGGCATGGTATTTCTTTCGGTCGACAGGATGATTGGTGACGGACAGCTCATTGCCTAGGCATGAGCAAATTGCCTTGCGATAAACATTAAATAAAAGTGTACTACAAATAACATTATCCGATAGGAAACACCGCTGCCGGACTTGCGAGGGAGGCGATGCTCTGAAAGCTTCAGCGCTCGCGCAGGGCGCGCCGGTACTGGATTGCTTCGCTGACGTGGCGGTCGGCGATGGTGGCCGTGCCGTCCAGGTCGGCGATGGTGCGCGCCACGCGCAGGATGCGGTGCCAGGCGCGTGCCGACCAGTGGAACTGCTGCATCGAGCTGCGCAGCGTTGTTTCGGCCTTGCGTTCGAGCCGGCACCAGCGGTCGACTTCAGCGCTGTTCAATTGCTGATTGCTTTTCTTCTGACGTGCCAGCTGGCGTTGAAAGGCCGCTTCCACACGTGCCGCGATGACGCCCGATGTTTCGCCGTCCGCATTCGCCGCCAGGCGTTCGGCCGACACGGCGCCCACTTCGATCTGCATGTCGATGCGGTCCAGCAGCGGGCCGGAAATGCGGCCCTGGTAGCGCAGCACCACGTCGGGCGGACAGCGGCAGGCCAGCGTTTCGTGGCCGAGATAGCCGCAGGGACAGGGGTTCATGGCGGCAATCAGCTGGAAGCGCGCCGGAAAATCGGCCTGCCGCGCCGCGCGCGAGATGGTGACTTTGCCCGACTCCATCGGCTCGCGCAGCACTTCCAGCACGCGCCGGTCAAATTCGGTCAGCTCGTCGAGAAAGAGCACGCCGCAATGGGCCAGTGAAATCTCGCCCGGATGTGGCACGCTGCCACCACCGACCAGGGCCACGCCCGACGAGGTGTGGTGAGGCGCGCGATAGGGGCGTACCTTCCAGAGCGCGGCCTGGAACTTGCCGCTCAGGGATTGCACCGCAGCAGCCTCCAGCGCCTCTTCATCTGTCATATGCGGCAGCAGGCCGGCGAAGCGGCTGGCCAGCATGGTCTTGCCGCTGCCGGGAGGCCCCACCAGCAGGATAGAGTGGCCGCCGGCGGCCGCGATTTCCAATGCGCGCTTGGCGACGCGCTGGCCTTTGACTTCGGCAAAGTCGGGATAGCAGGGCGCCAGCGGCAGGGTTGCCGCGATGTGGCGCGGCAGGCGCCCTTCCCCGGTCACGGCGCAGAGATGGCTGCACACCTGCGACAGCGAACGGGCCGGGTGGATCAGCGCTTCGCGCACCAGGGCCGCTTCGTCGGCGTTTTCCAGCGGCAGGATAAAGGCGCGTGTCCTGCTGGCGTGCTTGCGCTGCATGGCGAAGGTCATGGCCAGCGCGCCGCGGATGGGGCGCAGTGCGCCTGTCAGCGACAGCTCGCCGGCAAACTCGTACTGTTCCAGGCCGCGCGTGGGAATCTGGCCCGATGCGGCCAGAATGCCAATGGCGATGGGCAGGTCGAAGCGTCCGGACTCCTTCGGCAGGTCGGCCGGCGCCAGGCTGACGGTGATGCGCTGGGCCGGCATCTCATAGCCCGCGTTCTGGATTGCCGCGCGCACCCGGTCGCGCGCCTCCTTCACTTCGGTCTCGGCCAGGCCGACGATATGAAAGGCTGGCAGGCCATTCGCCAGATGCACTTCGACGCCCACTTCGGGGGCGTCCATTCCGGCCAGGGCGCGGCTGCGGAGAACGGCGAGGCTCATCGTTTTTACCTCCGGACGGGAACAGTGTCCGGCTATCGTAAAAAGTGCATCCGGTACCGGCTTTGCGCTGGCGCAAAAACAGAACGGAACCCATATGCAAACATGGATTCCGTTTGTTGGCGGTCATTGCAAGTTTGTTACGCCTGCTGCGATTGCAGATGTTTAGGCCGCGGATGCAGGGTGGCGAGCGGCCCTGCGATCAATCCCACTTCGGCGCGAGGCCGGCGGGATCGACTTCGCGGCCGTTGCGCTCAAGCGCGGCGATCCGCGCCATGTCTTCATCGCTCAGGCGCAGCGTCTGCGCCAGGAGGTTGCTGGCCAGGTTCTCGCGCTTGGTGGATGACGGAATCACCGAATAGCCCAGCTGCAGCGCCCATGCCAGTACCACCTGGGCCGGACTGGCGTTCCGGCCTTGGGCGATCGCGCCGATCACCGGATCGCTCAGCACCTTGCCGTAAGCGAGCGTCATGTAGGAGGTGACGTGGATGCCTTCGCTTTGCAGGAATGCGACCAGGGCGCGGTTCTGCAGATAGGGGCTCAGTTCGATCTGGTTGGTGGCGATGGCTTCCTTGCCGACGGCGGCGATGGCTTGCCTGGTCAGTTCGATATTGAAGTTCGAGATGCCGATCTGGCGCGTCAGGCCTTGCGCCTTGGCGTCGGCCAGCGCCTGCATGAAGGTCTCGACTGCCACGCCATTGCCGGGGGCGGGCCAGTGGATCAGGGTCAGGTCGACGTAGCCGGTGCGCAGCTTGGCCAGGCTTTCCTTCAGGCTCGGCACCAGCTTTTCCGGGCTGTAGTTGTCGACCCAGATTTTGGTCGTCAAAAAGAGGTCTTCGCGGCGCACGCCGGAAGCGGCGATCGCTGCGCCGACTTCAGCTTCGTTGCCGTAGATCTGGGCGGTGTCGAAGCTGCGGTAGCCCAGTTCCAGGCCGTTGCGCACCGAATCAATGACAATCTGGTCTTGCAGGCGGAAGGTGCCGAGGCCGAAGGCGGGGATCTTGCTCATCATGTATTCCTTGAATTGAATCGATCGATTTGATCTGCCCATATTCTGGCGTTTCATGCTGATGAGATAAACGCTGTTAAAGGTCAAAAATATTTGACTCCAAATCAAATATAAAAAATGAAGTAATCATTGCAACTTTGACAAAGTTGCGCTAAACAGGTACACTGCTATTTCATTCCAGAAATGTTTGTAAATCGGCTGGAAGACCTAGCATGAAAAAAAGTCTTATCGTTCTCAGCGGTTTTGTGTTTGCCGTGCTTGGCGCCATGTGCTGGGAAATTCTTTTCTGCGACGAATACGCGCAAGCCGCCGCCTTGATCCGGCAATCGGAACATCTCTTTGGCGGCGTGCAGCGCATTGTTCCCCTGCGTCATAAAAGCATAGAAAAAAGCGCTGGCGTCAGCTGCACGCTGCACCAGGTGTATGTGATCGGGGAAGGGCGCTCGGCCTTTGCCAATGTGGTCTGGCGTTCCGATGGCGAGCAGGCGATTGGCGCGGGGCGCCTGGTGATTGCGGGCGACGAGAGTATCGACGGCCTGCTGCATGAGCAGCTCAGCGCCGATTGTCCCCTGCCTTAAGCCTGCACTGAAATGGATGGCGCGCCTGCGCCATCGCGGGGCAATTCTCTCTAATTACTTCTCATCCGCCAGTTTGGCTTCGATTTCGGCCAGGCGGGCTTCCACCAGTTCCAGGCGGGCACGGGTCTTGGCCAGCACCTGCGCCTGAATCTCGAATTCCTCGCGCGTGACCAGATCGAGCTTGGCGAAGCCCTGGGTCATCATCGCTTTCACATTTTTTTCGATGTCTTTGGCAGGCGAGTTTTCGATTGCCTGATTGATCTTGCTTTGCAAGTCGTTGAAGAAGTTGTTCATGTCCATGGTCATTCCGTGCTTTGGTTGGATTTGCACCACGCCAGTGCGATTCCAGCATCCATTTGGTGCGAAACAATGCAAAATTGCTATGTAATCAGCTGTCTGCGTGTTAACACTTGCTGGCACGCATTCTGCTAATGAGTCGTGGTGAAGCTTGTCGATCCCCTGAATTTTAAACCGCATTAAAAGTTCATCCAAAGGAAATCGCCATGAAATACAAGACCATGAACCTGACTCTCGCCTCCGCATTGTTTGCTCTGGCAACTCTTGGAGCAGGCCTGGCCCATGCGCAGCAAGCAGCACCCGAGGCGAAACCGGACAACGAGTTCTCCTACAATCTGGCCGTGACCAGCGACTACCGTTACCGCGGTATCTCGCAAACGCGCCTGAAACCCGCGCTGCAAGGCGGCGCGGACTGGGTGAATAATCCCAGCGGCTTTTATGCCGGCGCCTGGCTCTCCACCATCAAATGGATCAAGGACGCCAATGGCGACGGCAGCATCGAGGCCGATGTGTACGCCGGCAAGCGCGGCGAAATCGCCAAGGACGTCAGCTACGACGTCGGTGGCCTGGGCTATATCTATCCCTCCAATAAGCTGCATCCGAGCGCGAACACCTTTGAGCTGTATGGCCAGATCGGCTTCGGTCCGGCCACGCTCAAGTACTCGCACTCGCTGACCAATCTGTTCGGCTTTGCCGACAGCAAGAACAGCGGCTATCTGGATGGTTCCATCAACTACGACGTCTACCAGGGCTACACCCTCAACCTGCATGCGGGCCGCCAGCGCGTGAAAAACAATAGCGCGTCCAGCTATACCGACTGGAAGGTGGGCGTGACCAAGGACTTTGGCGTCGCCACGCTGGCGCTGGCCTATGTGCGCACCAACACCGAAGCCTATGTGGGACGCGACGGCAAGAACCTGGGCAAGGGCGGCGCAGTCTTCACGATTTCGAAAATCTTCTAAGCGAGGCCCAAATGAAAATGATTACCGCCATTATCAAGCCATTCAAATTGGACGAGGTCCGCGAGGCGCTCTCCAACATCAATGTGCAAGGCATTACCGTGACCGAGGTGAAAGGCTTCGGCCGCCAGAAGGGCCATACCGAGCTGTATCGCGGCGCGGAATATGTGGTCGACTTTCTGCCCAAGACCAAGATCGAGGCTGCGGTGGACGATGCCATCGTCGACCAGGCCATCGAGGCCATCGAACGCGCCGCGCGCACCGGCAAGATCGGCGACGGCAAGATCTTCGTCTACAACCTGGAACAAGTTATCCGCATCCGTACCGGTGAAACCGGCAACGATGCGCTCTAAGGGGAATCTGAATGAAAAAAACTATAAAAACAGTTTTCGCGGGGATGGCAGTGGCGCTGGCGCTGGGCTTCGCCCAGTCCGCGCCGGCGCAGGATGCCAAGCCGGCCACCGCGGTCCAGGCTGAGGCCACGGCCGCAGCGCCTGCCGCGCCTTCCGCCGACGCCGTACCGGCGGCTGCAGCAACGGCGCCCGCCGCCGGTCCTGCGGCGGCAGTCCCCGCGCCCGCGCCAGCCGCCGCGCCGGCGCCCACGCCGAACAAGGGCGACACCGCCTGGATGTTCGTCGCCACCCTGCTGGTGATCCTGATGACCATCCCCGGCCTGGCTCTGTTCTACGGCGGCCTGGTACGCACCAAGAATATGCTGTCGGTGCTGCTGCAGGTCTTCATGATCTTCTCGCTGGTCATTGTGCTATGGTGCCTGTACGGCTACTCGCTCGCCTTTACCGAGGGCAATGCCTTCTTCGGCGGCGGCAGCCGCGCCCTGCTGGCGGGCATCTACGACCCGGCCAAGGGTGTCTTCACCACCGCCGCCACCTTCAGCAAGGGCGTGGTGATCCCCGAGTTCATCTACGTTGCCTTCCAGGGCACGTTTGCCGCCATCACTTGCGGTCTGATTGTCGGCGCCTTCGCCGAACGCGCCAAATTCAGCGCGGTGCTGGCCTTTGTGGTGCTGTGGTTCACCTTCTCCTATCTGCCGGTGGCGCATATGGTCTGGTTCTGGACCGGTCCAGACGCCATCACCGACGCCAATGCGCTGGCGGTGGAAACGGCCAAGGCTGGCTTTATCTGGCAGAAGGGCGCGCTCGACTTCGCGGGCGGCACGGTGGTGCACATCAACGCCGCCGTGGCGGGCATCATCGGCGCCATCCTGATCGGCAAGCGTATCGGCTATGGCCGCGAGTCCATGGCGCCGCACTCCCTGACCCTGACCATGGTCGGCGCCTCGCTGCTGTGGGTGGGCTGGTTCGGCTTCAACGCCGGCTCGGCGCTGGAGGCGGGCGATATCGCCGCCCTGGCCTTCATCAACACCCTGCTGGCGACGGCGGCCGCCGCCACCTCCTGGCTGTTTGGCGAATGGATTTTGAAGGGCAAGCCCTCCATGCTGGGCGCGGCATCGGGCGCGGTGGCCGGCCTGGTGGCCATCACCCCGGCCTGCGGCTACGTCGGTCCGATGGGCGCCTTGGTCATCGGCTTGCTGGCTGGTATTATCTGCCTGTGGGGCGTGAATGGACTGAAACGCCTGATTGGCGCTGACGATTCGCTCGATGTGTTCGGCGTGCACGGGGTAGGTGGTATTCTCGGCGCCATCCTGACCGGCGTGTTTGCCGCGCCGTCGCTCGGTGGCCAGGGTGTATGGGATTATGTTGCCAACAAGGCATCGGCCGACTATTCGATCGCCGGCCAGGTGACGACCCAGGCCACGGCGGTGGGCATCACCATCGTCTGGTCCGCCGTTGTTGCCTTTATTGCATACAAGCTGGTGGACCTGGTGATCGGCCTGCGCGTGCCGGAAGAAGAGGAGCGCGAGGGCCTGGACATCACCAGCCACGGCGAATCGGCCTACCATTCCTGAGCTCAGCCGGGCCGCGCATGCGCGGTCCCGTTCAAGGCGCCCCGCACCAGGGCGCCTTTTTTGCATTTGAAGGCTTTTAATTGCATGTTTTGCCCCAATCTGGTGAGTTCGCTAGTACCGCCCGTTTATTGACAAGGATGTAAGCATGGTTCCCCACCTCGTCACGGCCCTGACAGGACCGCTGCTCGATCTCGAAGAAAAAATCCTGGCCGCGACGCCGGCCATTGAGCGCTGGTTCCGTCTGGAGTGGCAGGAGCATACGCCGCCGTTTTACTGCTCGGTGGACTTGCGCAATGCCGGCTACAAGCTGGCGCCGGTGGACACCAATCTTTTCCCCGGCGGCTTCAACCACCTGGCCACCGAGATGCTGCCGCTGTCGGTGCAAGCGGCCATGGCCGCCATCGACAAATACTGTCCCGACGCGCGCAATCTGCTGATGATCCCGGAAATCCATCAGCGCCACCCGACCTATTGGCAGAACGTGGCGCGCCTGATGCAGATCTTCCGCCAGACCGGCCTGCACGTGCGCCTCGGCTCCCTCGATCCGCAAGTGACCCAGCCCACGCCGCTGGCGCTGCCGGACGGGAATATGCTGGTGGTCGAGCCGCTGCTGCGCTCCCCCAACGGCCGCCGCCTGGGCCTGAAGGACTTCGATCCCTGCACCATCCTGCTGAACAACGACCTGTCGGCCGGCATTCCCTCGATCCTGGAAAATATCCACGAACAGAGCCTGCTGCCGCCGCTGCACGCCGGTTGGGCGCTGCGCCGCAAGAGCAACCACTTCACCGCCTACGACGAGGTGGTGAAGAAGTTCGGCAAGCTGATTGGCGTCGACCCGTGGATGCTGAATCCCTTCCACGCCAAATGCGAGCAGGTCGATTATCAGAGCGGGGAAGGGCTGGAATGCCTGGCCGCCAATGTGGATACCCTGTTGGCCAAGATTCGCAAGAAGTACAAGGAATACGGCATCAAGGAAAAGCCCTTCGTCATCATCAAACCGGACGCCGGCACCTATGGTAAGGGCATCATCAGCATCCGCGATGCGGCCGAGCTGAAAGAGCTGAGCCAGGTGCAGCGCGAGAAGATGTTCGTGATCAAGGACGGCAAGGCCGTCACCGATCTGAATATCCAGGAAGGCGTGCCGACCTTCGAGAGCATCAAGGATGCGGTGGCCGAGCCGGTGGTGTACATGATTGACCGCTACGTGGTGGGCGGCTTCTACCGCGTGCACGCTGAGCGCGGCGTGGATCAGAATCTGAACGCGCCCGGTTCCGAGTATGTGCCCCTGGCTTTCGCCCAGCAGCACGCCGTGCCGGACCTGAAGGCCAAACCGGGTACCGCCGCGCCCAACCGCTTCTATGTGTATGGCGTGGTGGCGCGACTGGCGCTGCTGGCCGCTTCGCTGGAAATGGAACGCACCGATCCGAATCCCGAAGTGTATTAAGGCGCAGGCTGGGGGCGCGCCACTGCGGGCGCCCGCCGATGCCGCTTGAGAATCTCGGCTAAAATCAGCCATTACTTCGAATGGACGCGCCCATGAAAATCGCTTTTCTCGCCGACCCGCTGGATAGCTTCAAGATCTACAAGGATTCCACCTACGCCATGATGGCCGAAGCGGCCGCTCGCGGCCACGAGGTGTACGCCTTCCAGCAGCACCATATGGCGCTGACCAATGGCGTGGTGGTGGCCTACGTCGCCCGCATCCTCCTGACCGGCGCCACCGACGAGTGGTATCGCGCCGAGGAGTCGCAGGAAATGCGCCTGACGGAGTTCGACGCCATTGTCCAGCGCAAAGACCCGCCTTTCGATATGGAATACGTGTACGGCACTTATCTGCTGCAGTTGGCGGAAAGCCAGGGCGCGCGCGTGTTTAACAAGCCGTCCGCCATCCGCGACCATAACGAGAAGCTGTCGATTGCGCAGTTCCCCCAGTTCACCGCACCGACCCTGGTGACGTCCGACGAGACCCGCCTGCGCGCCTTCCACGCCGAGCATAGCGATGTGATTCTCAAGCCGCTGGACGGCATGGGTGGCGCAGGCGTGTTCCGCATCAAGGCCGATGGCCTGAACCTGGGTTCCATCATTGAGACCCTGACGGCCAACGGCAGCCGCACTATCGTGGCGCAGCGTTACATTCCCGAAATCGTCAAGGGCGATAAGCGGATCCTTGTTATCGGCGGCAAGCCGGTGCCGTATTCGCTGGCGCGCATTCCGCAGGCGGGTGAAGTGCGCGGCAATCTGGCCGCCGGAGGCACTGGCGTGGCCCAGCCCCTGTCGGCGCGCGACCGCGAAATTGCCGAAACCCTCGGCCCCGTACTGGCAGCGCGTGGCCTCTTGCTGGTAGGATTAGATGTGATCGGCGATTGCCTGACCGAGGTGAACGTCACCAGCCCGACCTGCTTCCAGGAGATCACCCAGCAGAGCGGCGTCCAGGTCGCCGCGATGTTCATCGACGCGCTGGAAGCGGCAGCGGGCCAGCAAGGATAAAGAGGATATGGTTGGCATATTGTTGTTGACGCACGCACCGCTGGGCCAGGCTTTCCTGGCCGCGGTGGCCCATGTATTCCGCGGCCAGACCGAAAGGCTGGAAGCCATCGACGTGGTGGCGGACCAGGATCTGGGCGAAGTGCAGAAAATGGCGAGCGAAGCGATCCTGCGCCTGGACGATGGCTCCGGCGTGCTGGTGATCACGGATATCAAAGGCGGTACACCCGCCAACTGCTGCAACAAGCTGGCCGACGAGGGCCGCGTGCAAGTCATCGCCGGCATCAGCCTGCCGATGCTGCTGCGCGCGATCACCTACCGGCGCGACACGCTCGACGTGGTGGTGGAGATGGCCCTGGCCGGCGCCCAAAGCGGCGCGGTGAGGGTCGATAACAGGATAAGGGTCTGATGCAGGCCCACAGTAGCCGCCGTTAGCTCCGGCTGGCAGCGGCGGTTTTTGCAGCGCATCCCTGATTGAGAAGACAGACTATATGATTCAGCAAGAACTTGAGATTATCAACAAGCTTGGACTGCATGCGCGTGCTTCCGCCAAATTCACCCAACTGGCCGCAAAATACCAGAGCGACGTCTGGCTGACCCGCAATGCGCGCCGCATCAACGCCAAGTCCATCATGGGCGTGATGATGCTGGCCGCCGGCAAGGGGGCCAAAGTGACGCTGGAAGCCGACGGCGCCGACGAACAGGATTGCATCAACGCCCTGTCCGCCCTGGTGAACGATAAATTCGGCGAAGGCGAGTAATGCCGAGGGACCGCAGCCATCCACGAACCCATACCTATCCGCCCATGGCATCGTTCACGCTCCACGGCATTCCGGTATCGCGCGGCATCGCCATCGGCCGCGCCCACCTGCTGACGCCAGCGGCCCTCGAAGTCCGGCACTACCTGATTGCCGAAGAAAATGTGGAAGCGGAGGTGCAGCGCCTGCAGCAGGCCCTGGCCGCCGTGCACCGCGAATTGCAAACGCTGTGGAATGAACTGCCCAAGGATGCGCCGACCGAGTTGGGCGCCTTCATCGACGTCCACGCCCTGATCCTGTCCGATCCCCTGATTTCCGAGGCGCCGCTGGATATCATCCGCAGCCGCCACTACAACGCCGAATGGGCCCTGCTGACCCAGATCGACGAGCTTTCCGCCCAGTTCGACGAAATCGAAGACCCTTATCTGCGCGAACGCAAGGCCGACATCCAGCAGGTGGCCGAGCGCGTGCTGAAGGTGCTGATGGGCAGCGAGCCGCTGCCCACCGCCATCACGCCGGCCGCCGGCGACGAATTCCAGGCCCAGATGATCGTGGTGGCCCACGATATCTCGCCGGCCGACATGCTCAAATTCCGCGACCGCTCCTTCATCGGCTTCGTCACCGACGTGGGCGGGCAGAACTCGCACACCGCCATCGTGGCGCGCAGCCTGGATATTCCGGCCGCCGTCGGCATGTCCCAGGCTTCCCAGCTGATCAAGCAGGACGACTGGGTCATCATCGACGGCGATGCCGGCGTGGTCATCGTCACGCCCAGCGCCCTGGTGCTGGAGCAGTACCGCGAACGCCAGCAGGCCGCCCTGCGCGCGCGCAAGAAGCTTAGCAAACTGAAGAAAACCCCGGCCGTCACCAAGGACGGCATGGCGATCACCCTGCTGGCCAATATCGAACTGCCCGACGACTGCCCGGCCGCGCTGGAGGCGGGTGCCAGCGGCGTTGGCCTGTTCCGCTCCGAATTCCTGTTCATGGGCCGCGCCAGCGATATCCCGTCCGAGGACGAGCAGTTCGAGCAGTACAAGCGCGCCGTGGTCGCTATGAAGGGCCGCATCGTCACCATCCGCACCCTGGACATCGGCGCCGACAAGCCGCTCGACCAGAGCGAGCACACGGCCCTGAATCCGGCCCTGGGCCTGCGCGCCATCCGCTACTGCCTGTCCGAACCGCAGATCTTCCTGACCCAGTTGCGCGCCATCCTGCGCGCCTCGGCCTTCGGCAAGGTGCGCATCCTGATCCCGATGCTGGCGCATGCCTTCGAGATCGACCAGTCGCTGGCCATGATCGAGCAGGCCAAGGCGCAGCTGCGCGAGCTGGACATCAAATACGACCCGGAAGTGCAGGTCGGCGCCATGATCGAGATTCCAGCGGCGGCCCTGGCCCTGCCCATGTTCGTCAAGCGCATGGACTTCCTCTCGATCGGCACCAATGACCTGATCCAGTACACCCTGGCCATCGACCGGGTTGATTATGAGGTGGCGCACCTTTACAATCCCCTGCATCCTGCCGTACTGCAATTGATCGCCATGACCATCGCCGCTGGCCACAAGGCCGGCATCGACGTCGGCGTGTGCGGCGAAATGGCGGGCGATACCAAGCTGACCCGCCTGCTGCTGGGCATGGGCTTGCGCGAGTTTTCGATGCACCCGGCGCAGCTGCTGTCGGTCAAGCAGGAAATCCTGAACAGCGATCTGGAAGCGATCGTGCCGCAGACGCGCAAAATCCTGCGCGCCATGGAACCGGCCGCGATCGCCGAAGCGGTTCAGGCTTTGCAAACGATGTAATTCCGCCCGCGCGCGGCGCCAGCCATTGTGGCGGCGTGCGCGGCTAGTCTGCGGCACCCATCATCACGGGATGGCCGCATCGATAGATGGCCCGTGGGGCCGCGCTGTACTTTGACAGCTACCTTCTTAACACATGTCTTCCATAGGAACCGTATCACCGCAAACCATGCATTTTGCCGCGCCGCTCCAGCTGCAAAGCGGAGCCTCGCTGCGCGACTATATGCTCATGTATGAAACCTACGGCACCCTGAATGCCGACAAGTCGAACGCGGTGCTGGTCTGCCACGCACTGAACGCCTCCCACCACGTGGCCGGCGTGTATGCCGACAATCCCAAGAACGTGGGCTGGTGGGACAATATGATCGGTCCCGGCAAGCCGCTCGACACCAATAAATTCTTCGTCATCGGCGTCAATAACCTGGGTTCCTGCTTCGGCTCGACCGGGCCGATGCACACCAATCCCGCCACCGGCAAGCCGTATGGCGCCGCTTTCCCCGTGGTCACGGTGGAGGACTGGGTGGCGGCCCAGGCGCGCCTGGCCGATGAACTGGGCATCACCCAGTTCGCCGCCGTCATGGGCGGCTCGCTGGGCGGCATGCAGGCGCTGGCCTGGAGCATCATGTATCCCGAGCGCCTGCGCCACTGCATGGTGATCGCTTCCACGCCCAAGCTGTCGGCGCAGAATATCGCCTTCAACGACGTGGCGCGCCAGGCCATCCTGAGCGACCCCGATTACCGCGGCGGCGATTTCTACGAACACGGGGTGGTGCCGAAAAACGGCCTGAAAGTGGCGCGCATGGTCGGCCACATCACCTATCTGTCGGACGACGATATGGCCGAGAAGTTCGGCCGCAAGCTGCGCGATATCGCCGAAAGCAGCGACTATAAATTCGGCTTCGGCATCGATTTCGAGATCGAATCCTATCTGCGCTACCAGGGCGACAAGTTTTCCGAGTACTTTGACGCCAACACCTATCTGCTGATCACCAAGGCGCTCGACTATTTCGACCCGGCGCGCGCCCATGGCGGCGACCTGGCGAAAACCCTGGCCGCGACCAAGGCCAAGTTCTTCCTCGCTTCCTTCACCACCGACTGGCGCTTTTCCCCGGAACGCAGCCGCGAGATCGTGCAGGCCCTGTTGTCGAACCGGCGCGAAGTCACGTACGCCGAAATCGACGCGCCGCACGGCCACGACGCCTTCCTGCTGGAAGACCCCCGATATATGAATATGGTGCGCGCCTACTACGAGCAGGTGTGGAAGGAGCTGCAGGCATGACTTTCGACGATCTGAAACAAGCCCGTCCCGATCTGGCTTTCATCGCCCATTGGGTGCCGGAAAACGCCCATGTGCTGGATGTGGGCTGCGGCGACGGCGTGATGCTGGAGTATCTGCAAAGCGGCAAACGCTGCACCGGCTATGGCCTGGAGCTGGCCGACGACAAGGTCTTGGAGAGCACCAGACGCGGTGTGCGCGTGATCCAGCAGGATATGGAAAACGGCCTGGGCATCTTCGGCGACAATTCCTTCGACACCGTGCTGTGCCTGTCCTCGCTGCAGATGATGCAGCATGTGGAAGCCCTGCTGCGCGATATCGTGCGCGTCGGCGCCGAGGCTATCATCTCCTTCCCCAACTTTGCCTACTGGCCGCACCGCGTGGCTCTGCTGCGCGGCCGCATGCCCGTATCGAAATCCTTGCCCTACCAGTGGTACGATACGCCCAACGTGCGCTGCGCCACGATCAAGGATTTCCAGGAGCTGGCCGAGGAGTGCGGTCTGGAAGTCATTGAATGCGTGGCGTTGGCGGAGGGCAATATCGTCAGCGTGCTGCCGAATTTACGCGGCGACCTGGCCGTCTTCCGCCTGCGCAAAAGGAAAGGCAACTAAGCCGCGGAAAATACATGCGGCGAACGGGAAACGCAGACATGAAGACGTATAAACACTGCCTGGCGGTGCTGGCGCTGGCCGTCAGCGCCGGCCTGGCCCAGGCCCAGCAACCCTTGCCGCAGAACGAGCAGGCGGACGGCATTCCCGTCACCCGCCTGTCGCGTCTGCGCGCTTTCACCGACGACCACCAGTTCGAGGAACAGTCGAAGCTGCAGTACAGCCAGCTGCTGAAAGAGGCGCAGCAAAAGGAGGCGCTGGTGCCGGCCAGCCATCCCCAGGTGCAGCGCCTGCGCGCCATCGCCCAGCGCATCATTCCGCATGCGACGCGCTGGAATCCGGCCGCCGCTGACTGGAAATGGGAAGTGAACCTGCTCAATTCCGACCAGGTCAACGCTTTCTGCATGCCGGGCGGGCGCATCGCCTTCTTCAGCGGCATCCTGACCAAGTTGAACCTGACCGACGACGAAGTGGCCATGGTCATGGGCCACGAAATCGCCCACGCCCTGCGCGAGCACTCGCGCAAGCGGGCCGGCGCATCGCAGCTGACCTCCATCGCCACCAAGGTGGGCGGGGCGGCGCTGTCGGCCTGGCTGGGCATCGATCCGCGCCTGACCGATGCCGGCGCGGGCGCCGTGACCCAGGTGCTGGTGATGAAGTATTCGCGCGGCGACGAGACCGAGTCCGATCTGGTGGGCATCGATCTGGCGGCGCGCGCCGGCTACGATCCGCGCGCCGGCGTGGTGCTGTGGCAGAAGATGGGCGCCATCAATGCGCGCCAGCCGTTGGAATTCCTTTCGACCCACCCGAGCGGCGATTCGCGCATCGCCGATATGAACAAGAGCATGCCGCTGGTGCTGCCGGTGTATGCACGCACGAAAGGCACCACGGTGGCTGCGCTGCCGCCTTACCGCACTACGCCGCTGCCGAACAAGCGCTGAGATGTCGTCCACCGTTAAGTTTCACGGCAAGGCGCCGTTGCCCATGCGCGACGGCGTCACGCCCAGCTATTTGTGGCTGCCCGAGGGCGACTGGCCCGACCTGATCAGCTTCATGGCGCATAACTATCCGGCCGTGACGGAAGCGCAGTGGCGCGAACGTATGGCGCGCGGCGATGTGGTGGATGGCGAGGGCAGTGCGCTGGGACCGGACAGCCCTTACCGCCGCAATCTGCGCGTTTTCTACTACCGCGAGCTGGAGGCGGAAACGCCCATCCCCTTTGAGGAAGAGATCATCTACCAGGACGAGCACCTGGTGGTGGCCGACAAGCCGCACTTCCTGCCGACGATTCCGACCGGGCGCTTTTTGCAGGAAACCCTGCTGGTGCGCCTGCGCCGCAAGCTAGGCATCGAGGATCTGGTGCCGATCCACCGCCTGGACCGGGAAACGGCGGGCGTGGTGGTGTTCTCGTCGAACCTGAACAGCCGCGGCGCTTACCAGTCGCTGTTCCAGAAACGCCTGGTGCAGAAGGAATACGAAGCCCTGGCCGCGCCGCTGGCGGGGCGCGATTTCCCCTTCCTCTACCGCAGCCGCATGGTGGACGGCGACAAGTTCTTCATCATGAAGGAAGAGGCGGGCGAGCCGAATTCGGAAACCATGATCGATGTGGCCGAGCGGCGCGCCGACGGCCAGGTGCTGTACCGCCTATGGCCGCACACGGGGCGCAAGCACCAGCTGCGCGTGCATCTGGCCGCGCTGGGCATCCCCATCGTCAACGACGCGTTCTATCCGGTGGCCTTGCCCTGCAAGGAGGATGATGTGTCGCAGCCGCTCAAGCTGCTGGCGCGCGCCATCGGCTTCCCCGATCCTTTGACCGGGGAATGGCGCTACTTCGAAAGCCGGCGCAGCCTGTAATGCGTTGAACGCTCAGTGGGCCAGCGGCTTGTTGGGCGAGGACTTGGCGCTGTAGCTGGCGCCTTCCGGCGTCCAGTAGGGCATGCCGGTACGGGCGATTTCCAGGTGCTCGGACAGGCCGCGCTGGCGCAGCTCGCGCTGCAGGCCGGCGATGCCTTGATCGGTTTCGAGGATGAAGGCTTGCGCGATCACGTCGCCGTATTCCTCGTTGGTGCTGTCCACCGCCAGATCGATGATATCTTCCGGCACGTCCTGGATCGCCCACGCATGCACGTCCTGGTCGCTGGCGAAGGTCTTCACGCGCCAGGCGCCTTTTTCCGTCACGATGAACTGGATGGTGTCGAAAGCCTCTTCCGTGGCCTCCGACTCCTCGTTACGCTGGTAGCTGCTCTGGATGGTGAGGAAGAAAAGTACAAGTACAGTATTCATACCCTCAATGGTACTCGATGATCAGCGGCGCGTGATCCGAGAACTTCTCATCCTTGTAAACGCTGACGGTCTTGGCCTTGCCCGCGATGCCGGCGGTGGCGACGTGGTAATCGATGCGCCAGCCCACGTTCTTCGCGTAAGCCTGGCCGCGGTTGCTCCACCAGGTGTACTGCTCCTCGCGCGGATCGATGCTGCGGTGGACGTCGACGAAGCCGACTTCGTCGAAAATCCTGGTCATCCAGGCGCGCTCCTCGGGCAGGAAGCCGGAATTTTTCAGGTTGCCCTTCCAGTTTTTCAGGTCGATCTCTTTATGCGCGATATTCCAGTCGCCGCAGATCACCACTTCGCGGCCTTCGGCGCGCAGCTGCAGCAGGTGCGGCAGGAACAGGTCCATGAAGCGGAACTTGGCTTCCTGGCGCTCGGGCGAGGAGGAGCCGGACGGGCAGTAAACCGAGATCACGGTCAGGTCGCCGAAATCGGCGCGCACATAGCGGCCCTCGGCATCGAATTCCGGGCTGCCGAAGCCGATCTGCACCGAGTCCGGTGCAATCTTGCTATAAATGCCAGTGCCGGAATAGCCTTTCTTCTCGGCGTAATGGAAGTGGCCATGGTAGCCGTGCGGGTTGAGGAATTCCTCGGTCATGTCGGGCGCCTGGGCTTTCAGCTCTTGCACGCAGATGAAATCGGCCGACTGCGTGCCCATCCAGTTGAAGAAGCCTTTTTTGGCGGCGGAGCGGATACCGTTCAGGTTTGCGGAAATGATTTTTGGCATAGGTGGGCTGGGAGATTAAAATACAGGCAGTTCACTACTGGATAAGGCATTATGAGCAATTTGAGGCAAGAGTTTATCGCGTTTTCCGTCGCGGCGGGTGTGCTGCGCTTCGGCGAGTTTACGACCAAAGCAGGGCGCCAATCGCCCTATTTCTTCAACGCGGGCCTGTTCCACGACGGCGCCACCCTGGCGCGTCTGGCCGATTTCTACGCCCAGACCCTGCTCGATTCGGGCGTGGAATTCGACATGCTGTTCGGCCCCGCCTATAAAGGCATCACGCTGGCCTCGGCCACCTCGATGGCGCTGGCCGGCAAGGGCCGCAACACTTCCTTCGCCTACAACCGCAAGGAAGCCAAGGACCACGGCGAAGGCGGCACCCTGGTGGGCGCCAAGCTGCAAGGCAAGGTCGTGATCATCGACGACGTGATTTCGGCCGGCACCTCGGTGCGCGAATCGGTGGAAATGATCCGCGCCGCCGGCGCCGAGCCATGCGCCGTGCTGATCGCGCTGGACCGCATGGAACGCGCAGGCAAGGACGGCCAGATGTCGGCGCTGTCGGCGGTGCAGGAAGTGAGCCAGAACTATGGCATTCCCGTCATCTCGATCGGCAATCTGGAAGATTTGTTCGGCTACCTGTCGGGTTCCGCCGCCGATCCGCAGTTGCAGCAATATAAAGACGCGGTGGCCGCTTACCGCAGCCGCTACGGCGTAGCCTGATCTGGCGCAGGCCTTCTGCAGTGCGCCGCTGGACAGCGGCGCGTCCTATGCTAGACTGTACTTGCTTTGCTACAACATTAGAACGGAGCAAGAATGAATATCGCTAGCTTGAAAGTCTACGGTGACGAGACCACCGTGGCCGACGTGCGGGACGGCCTGCCCAGCGAACCGGAAAGCGACTGGAAGAAGGGCGATGTGCGGCCGGATGGCCGGGTGCGCATCGACGACGGCTTCTATGTCAATCTGGGCGAGGAAAGCAATCCCGACACCCTGATGCGCCAGATCCGCGCCTACCTGCACGAATGCGAGGCGCGCGGCATCACCTTCGACGTGGCGTCGATCGCGGCCGAGCTGCGCATCGCCTTCACCGTCGCCGAGCCCGAACAGGGCGCCTACAGCCTGGATTTCACCCTGGCCGATCTGAGCCTGCTGACGGAGATGGGCATCACCCTCAGCATCACTTCCTGATGTTCCCCCGGCGCGCGGCTTGCCGCGCGCTATCCTTGGGCCGGCTTGCCCATTCATTGTAATTCTGGCTATACTGGACCGGCGTAGTGAGCGCTTGCCGGCATGGCCGCGGCAAATAATTCCAATGAGGAGCAGGGATGAGATTTTCGGAAGACCGGATCGCGCAGTTCAAGGGACGGGGCGGCGTGGAGCGCAAGGTGCATGTGTGGGAACCGGCGCAGCCGCACGCGGTGATCCTGGCCCTGCACGGCGGCATGGCCCACGCGGGCGACTACGTGACCCCGGCGCGCTACTTCCGCCAGTACGGCTTTGCCACCGTCAGCTTCGATATGTGCGGCCACGAAAATGCGCGCCGCGTCGACATTCCCGATTTCGACATCTTCCTCGACGAGGCGGAACTCTTCCTGCACTGGGTGCGCTTGCACTACCACGGCCTGCCGGTCTTCATCATGGGTCATTCGATGGGCGCGCTGATTGCCACCAAACTGGGACTAGAGCGCCTGCAGCGCGACGACACGGTGAAAGGCTTCATCCTGTCCTCGCCTTACTACGTGAATGCGATCAAGGTGCCGGGCATCCTGGTCGCCTTGTCCGGCCTGATCGCGGCCGTGATGCCGACCATGAAAGTACCGCTGGAATCGCTGACCGACAAGCTGACCCACGACAAGACCATCACCGAGCGCCACTATGCCGATGAGCGCGACAATATCCGTGCCACCGAAATCACGGCGCGTTTCGGCTACGCCTTGCAGCAGGCGCAAAAAGGCTTGGTGGAGCAGATGCCGACCTGGCGCTTCCCGGTCTACGCCGTGGTGGCCGGCGACGACAAGCTGGCCAATGCCGACGCCAGCGAAGCCATGCTGAAGACCATCGACGGCAAGCTGCTCGACTACCACCGCCATCCCGCCAACTACCACGAGAACTTCAACGAAACCAACCGCGACGCCATCTTCGCCGACATACTGCGCTGGATGGGCGAGCGCCTCGCCATCGCGGCTTGAACGAAAATCAGGACGAAAAAAAACCGGGGCCCAGCCCCGGTTTTTTTATTGGCGCGCTTATCAGCCCGCCAGTTTTTGCTTCAGCAGCTCGGTCAGCTGGCCGGGGTTGGCCTTGCCTTTCGAGGCTTTCATGGCTTGGCCGATCAGGGCGTTGATGGCCGCTTCCTTGCCGGCGCGGTACTGCTCAACGGACTTCTCGTTGTTGGCGATGACTTCGTTGACGATGGCTTCCAGCGCGCCGACGTCGGAAATCTGCTTCAGACCCTTGGCTTCGATGATGGCATCGACGAGGTTGTCGTCGGCAGATGGGGCTTCCCACATGGCGCCGAAGACTTCCTTGGCGATCTTGTTGGAGATGGTGCCGTCGGCGATGCGCTTGAGCATATTGCCCAGCTGCGCCGGCGTCACCGGCGCTTCTTCGATGCCGACGTCGGCGCGGTTCAGCGTCGAGGAGACGTCGCCCATCAGCCAGTTGGCCGCGACCTTGGCGTTGTCCATGCCGGCTTGCGCCACCACGGCTTCATAGTAGCCGGCCATGGCCTTGGACGAGGTCAGGATCAGCGCATCGTACTCGGACAGCTTGTACTGCTCGATGAAGCGGGCGCGCATGGATGCCGGCAGCTCGGGCATGTCGGCCTTCACCTGCTCGATCCACTCTTGCGAGATGGTCAGCGGCGGCAGGTCCGGGTCCGGGAAGTAGCGGTAGTCCTGCGCGTCTTCCTTGCTGCGCATGGCGCGGGTTTCCTTCTTGTCCGGATCGTACAGGCGGGTTGCCTGCACCACCTTGCCGCCGTCTTCGATCAGTTCGATCTGGCGGCGCACTTCGACGTGCACGGCTTCTTCGATGAAGCGGAAGGAGTTCAGGTTCTTGATCTCGCAGCGGGTGCCGAATTCCTTCTGGCCTTTCGGACGCACGGACACGTTGACGTCGCAGCGGAAGGAGCCTTCCTGCATATTGCCGTCGCAGACGCCGAGCCAGACCACCAGGCCGTGCAGGGCTTTGGCGTAGGCCACGGCTTCGGCGGCGCTGCGGATTTCAGGCTCGGACACGATTTCCAGCAGCGGCGTGCCGGCGCGGTTCAAGTCGATGCCCGACATGCCGTGGTAGTCCTCGTGCAGCGACTTGCCGGCGTCTTCTTCCAGGTGGGCGCGCGTCAGGTTCACGGTCTTGGTGACGAATTCGCCATCCTTCTCGTAGCCGAAGGTCAGCTGGCCGCCTTGCACCACCGGGTCTTCGAACTGGCTGATCTGGTAGCCCTTCGGCAGGTCGGGGTAGAAGTAGTTCTTGCGTGCGAAGATGGAGCGCGGCGCGACCTTGGCGCCCACGGCCAGGCCGAAGCGGATGGCGCGTTCCACGGCCGCCTTGTTCATCACCGGCAGCACGCCGGGCAGGGCCAGGTCCACCGGACTGGCCTGGGTATTGGGTTCGGCGCCGAAAGTGGTTGGCGAACCGCTGAAAATTTTGGAGCCGGTCGTGAGCTGCACGTGGTTCTCAAGACCGATAACGACTTCCCATTCCATATTGTTCTCGCTATTCCTGTGTTCTTTTAGATGCCCTGGGGCGCGCGCTTATGCCAGTCGGTCGCCAGCTGGTACTGGTGGGCGACATTCAGCAGCTTCGCTTCGCTGAAGTAGTTGCCGATGATTTGCAGGCCGACCGGACGATTGCCGTTCTTCTCGCCTTCGCCGAAGCCGCAAGGGATCGACATGCCGGGCAGGCCCGCCAGGCTGGTGGACAGGGTGAAGATGTCGGCCAGGTAGTTGGCCACCGGATCGTCGGCCTTGTCGCCGATGTCCCAGGCCACGCTCGGCGCCACCGGACCCATGATCACGTCGCAGACGGCGTTCGGGCCGTTCAGCACCGCTTCGAAGTCCTGGGCGATCAGGCGGCGGATCTTCTGCGCCTTCAGGTAGTAGGCGTCGTAGTAGCCGTGGCACAGCACATAGGTGCCGACCATGATGCGGCGCTGCACCTCGGGGCCGAAGCCTTCGGCGCGGGTTTTCTTGTACATGTCCTGCAGATCCTTGTACTCGGCGGCGCGGTGGCCGAAGCGCACGCCGTCGAAACGGGACAGGTTGGACGAGGCTTCCGCCGGGGCGATCATGTAGTAGGCCGGAATCGACAGCTTGGTGTTCGGCAGCGAGATGTCGACCAGGGTGGCGCCCAGTTCCACGTATTTCTGCAGCGCGGCGCGCACGGCCTTTTCCACGTCGGCCGCCAGGCCTTCGCCGAAGTATTCGCGCGGCACGCCGATGCGCAGGCCGGTCAGGGGCTGGTCCAGGTCGCGGCTGAAGTCTTCATGCACGCCACCCTGTTCCGGCGACAGGCTGGTGGAATCGCGCTCGTCGAAGCCGGCCATGGCCGACAGCAGCAGGGCGCAGTCTTCCGCCGTCTGCGCCATCGGGCCACCCTGGTCGAGCGAGGAGGCGAAGGCGATCATGCCGAAGCGCGACACGCGGCCGTAGGTCGGCTTGATGCCGGTGATGCCGCAGAAGGCTGCCGGCTGGCGGATCGAACCGCCGGTGTCGGTGCCGGTCACGCCGGGCGCCAGGCGCGCGGCGACGGCGGCGGCGGAACCGCCCGAGGAGCCACCCGGCACGGCTTTTTTGTCCCAGGGGTTCAGTACCGGGCCGAAAGCCGAGTTCTCATTGCCCGAACCCATGGCGAATTCGTCGCAATTGAGCTTGCCCAGCGTGACCATGCCGGCTGCATTGAATTTCTCGACCACGGTGGCGTTGAAGGGGCTGACATAGTTGGCCAGCATCTTCGAGCCGGCGGTGGAGCGCCAGTCCTTGGTGACGAAGATGTCCTTGTGGGCGATGGGCACGCCGGTCAGCGGGCCGGCATTGCCGGCGGCCAGGCGCTGGTCGGCTTCGGCCGCCTGGGCCAGGGTCAGGGCGCGGTCCACGTGCAGGAAGGCATTCAGGTCGCTCGCCTCGATGCGGTCGAGGAAGTGCGTGGCCAGCGCGGTGGCGCTGATCGCTTTGTTTTGCAGGAGCGTGGACAGCTCTTTAATCGTTTTGGTATGCATGGGTTTCGTCAATTCGGTTCGGCGGTGCGGGACGGGCAGGGCGCGCGGCGCGGCGAAAGGGCAACGCGGCGCGGGCAGGCCTGCTTATTCGATCACTTTCGGCACCAGATACAGGCCGTCTTCGGTCTTCGGCGCGACCTGCTGGTAAGCCTCGCGGCGATTCGGCTCGGTCGGCGCGTCCTCGCGCAGGCGCAGGGCGATATTGTCCATGTGGGCGGCCAGCGGATGGCTCAGCGGCGCGACGCCGTCGGTATTCACCGCCTGCATCTGTTCGGCCAGCGCAAAGATGCCGTTCAGCTTTTCCAGCATGATGGCGGACTGCTCGTCGCCCATTTCCAATTGGGCCAGATGGGCGATGCGTTTTACGTCGGATGGTGTCAGGGACATGGCGTGCAGCGCGGCTGAACCGCGCGTTAAATTGTAGTGTTGATAATTTACTTATAATTTCTGCTATCTGACGTATAAACCCCGGCGAATATCCCGCAAAATATGGCTTACGAAGCCGCATTTTCCTGTGGATTTTTGACAAATAGCAGGCAGATTATAAGGTAGAATGGCGGGTTGATGCGTTGCTGGCGCTGAATTCCCGCGCTGCGGCATCTGCACAGGACTCCCGATAACTGCCCACCGCGCGGGCACAGCGCTACAGGACACTCATGTTTGGTTTTTTACGCAGGTATATCTCTTCCGATCTGGCCATCGATCTGGGCACGGCCAACACCCTTATCTACGTCCGCGGCTCGGGCATCGTGCTCGATGAACCATCGGTCGTAGCAATCCGCCAGGAAGGCGGCCCGAATGGCAAGAAAACGATCCAGGCAGTCGGCAAGGAAGCAAAACAGATGCTGGGCAAAGTGCCTGGCAATATCGAGGCGATCCGCCCGATGAAAGACGGCGTGATCGCCGACTTCACCGTCACCGAGCAGATGCTCAAGCAGTTCATCCGCATGGTGCACGACTCTAAATTCTTCCGTCCTTCGCCACGCATCATCATCTGCGTTCCCTGCGGTTCGACCCAGGTGGAACGCCGCGCGATCCGTGAATCGGCGCTGGGCGCCGGCGCCTCCCAGGTCTACCTGATCGAAGAGCCGATGGCGGCGGCGATCGGCGCCGGCCTGCCGGTATCCGACGCGACCGGCTCGATGGTGGTCGACATCGGCGGCGGCACCACCGAAGTGGGCATCATCTCGCTGGGTGGCATGGTGTACAAAGGTTCGGTGCGCGTGGGCGGCGACAAATTCGATGAAGCCATCGTCAACTACATCCGCCGCAACTACGGCATGCTGATCGGCGAACAGACCGCCGAAGCGATCAAGAAGGCCATCGGCTCCGCCTTCCCTGGCTCCGAAGTCAAGGAAATGGAAGTCAAGGGCCGCAACCTGTCGGAAGGCATTCCGCGCTCCTTCACCATCTCGTCCAACGAGATCCTGGAAGCGCTGACCGACCCGCTCAACAATATCGTGTCGGCCGTGAAGAACGCGCTGGAACAGACCCCGCCGGAACTGGGCGCCGACATCGCCGAAAAAGGCATGATGCTGACCGGCGGCGGCGCGCTGCTGCGCGATCTGGACCGCCTGCTGATGGAAGAAACCGGCCTGCCGGTGCTGGTGGCGGAAGATCCGCTGACCTGCGTGGTGCGTGGCTCGGGCATGGCACTGGAGCGCATGGACCAGCTGGGGTCCATCTTCTCCTACGAGTAAGTTGTTTAAGAGGGCGGCGCGAGCCGCCCTTCCTTATTGGAAGTCATGGAATACAGTCCTCCGCCGCTTTTTAAGCAAGGCGCATCCGCTCGCGCCAAGGTGACGCTATTCGCCTTCATTTCGATCGGACTGCTGTTGGCCGACGCCCGCCTGGGCGCCCTGAGCGTGGTGCGCCAGGCGGTAGGCACGGTGCTGTATCCGTTGCAGATGGCGGCCCTGCTGCCGCGCGACGCGATGAATGGGGTGGGCAGTTATTTCTCCACGCTGTCGGCCATGGAAAAGCAGGTGCGCGAACTGCGCCAGCAGCAAATCGCCACTTCCCAGACCTTGCAGCAAGCCCAGCTCCTGCAGGCCGAAAATAACCAGCTGCGCCGCCTCCTGGACGCGCGCGAGCATGTGCCGGGCAAATCCATGCTGGCCGAAATTCTGTACGACGCGCGCGACGCCGCCGCCCGCAAGGTGGTGCTGGACCGCGGCACCCAGCAGGGCGTGGCCCTGGGCCTGCCTGTGATCGACAACCAGGGCGTGGTCGGCCAGGTGACGCGTGTTTTCCCTTTCACCTCCGAAGTGACGCTGCTGACCGATAAGGAGCAGGCCATCCCGGTGCAGCTGCTGCGCAATGGCTTGCGCAGCGTGGCGTATGGCCGTGGCCAGTCCGGCAATCTGGACCTGCGCTTCATGGCGCCGAATGGCGACGTGCAGGTCGGCGATATCCTGATCACCTCCGGCATCGATGGCGTGTATCCGGCCGGTCTGGCCGTGGCGCGCGTGATCCAGGTCGAGAACAATGCCAACGGCGCGTTTGGCCGCGTGGTGTGCCAGCCGCTGGCTGGCATCGAGCGCAACCGGCAGTTGCTGATCCTGATGTCGCCGCCCGAAATGCTGCCACGTCCGCCGGCGGAAGAAGTCGTCAAGCCGGGCAAGAAGAGAGGCCCGGCTGCCAGCGCGGCCGCCGCAACTGGCGCCGCCACCCCCGGTACTGCCGCCGCACCGACCGCCGTTGCTCCCGCTGGCGCCGCGCCGGCTGCTCCTGCGACTGCGCTGCGTCCTGCAGGCAACGCCGCTGCCGCACCTGCTGCCGCTACCGCGCCGCAAGCCGTTAAACCGCATGACGTCAGGGAGCCCGCGCGATGAACCGTCCCCAATATATTCTGCTGCCGGTCAGCCCCCTGTTCATTGCTTTCAGCCTGTTCTGCGCCTTTCTGCTGAACCTCCTGCCCTGGGGCCGTTTCGTCGGCGTGCCGGACTTTGTGGCCCTGACCCTGGTGTTCTGGGGCGTGCACCAGCCGCGCAAGGTCGGCATCGGTACCGCCTTCCTGCTTGGCCTGCTGATGGACGTGCATGACGCCACCCTGCTGGGCGAGAATGCGCTGGCCTACACCCTGCTGTCCTATCTGGCCATCATGATCCACCGCCGCGTGCTGTGGTTCCGCGTCTCGACCCAGGCCCTGCATGTGCTGCCACTGCTGCTGCTGGCGCAGACCGTGCAGCTGACGGTGCGCTTCATCGTGTCCGGCAAATTCCCCAGCTGGTATTACTTCATCGAGAGCTTTGTGGCTGTCATGCTCTGGCCGGTGGTCAGCGCCTTGCTGCTGGCGCCGCAGCGGCGCGCGGTCGATAAAGACCATACGCGTCCGATCTGAGTAGCGCTGCAATGACAGAACTGAAGAACAACGAACGCGAACTCCAGCTGTTCCGCCGCCGCCTGGCGGCGATCGGCTTGCTGGTCTTTGTCTGCTTTGGCCTGCTGCTGGCGCGCTTCATCTGGCTGCAAGTCATTCAGCACAGCCACTACGCCGCCAAGGCCGAGGACAACCGCATCGCCCTGGTGCCAGTGGTGCCCAACCGCGGTCTGATCATGGACCGCAACGGCGTGGTCCTGGCCCGCAACTACTCGGCCTACACGCTGGAGATCACCCCGTCCAAGCTGCGCATTCCGCTGGACGCCACCATCGATGAACTGGCGACCCTGGTCGAGGTCACGCCCAAGGACCGGCGCCGCTTCAAGAAGCTGCTGGACGATTCCAAGAACTTCGAGAGCGTGCCGCTGCGCACCCGCCTGACGGATGAGGAAGTGGCGCGCTTCTCGGCCCAGCGCTTCCGTTTCCCCGGCGTGGAAATCCAGGCGCGCCTGTTCCGCCAGTATCCGCTGGGCGAGGTGGCCTCCCATGTCATCGGCTATATCGGCCGCATCAACCAGAACGAAAAGAAAACGCTGGAAGCGTCCGACGATGCCTCCAACTACAACGGCACCGATTACATCGGCAAGGAAGGCCTGGAAAAGAGCTACGAGCGCTATCTGCATGGCGTGACCGGCTACGAAGAGGTGGAAGTGTCCGCTGGCGGCCGCGCCGTGCAAACCCTGTCGCGCAAGGCGCCCACGCCGGGCAGCAATCTGATTCTCTCGATCGATATCGAACTGCAGAAAGTGGTGGAAGAGGCTTTCGGCGAGTGGCGCGGCGCGCTGGTGGCGATCGAACCATCGACGGGCGACGTGCTGGCCTATGTCTCGCGTCCCGGCTACGACCCCAATCTGTTCGTGGACGGCATCGACCAGCAAAGCTGGAACGAGCTGAATACCTCGCTCGACAAGCCGATGGTGAACCGCCCGCTGTCCGGCACCTATGCGCCGGGTTCCACCTTCAAGCCCTTCATGGCGCTGGCCGCGCTGGAGCTGGGCAAGCGCACCACCAGCCAGGCGATTCACGATCCGGGTTACTACTACCTGGGTAATCACAAATTCCGCGACGACGTGGTATATGGCCACGGCACCGTCGATATGCGCAAGTCCATCGTCGTGTCCTGCAATACCTACTACTATGCCCTGGGCCGCGATATGGGCATCGACAATATTCACGACTTCATGAAACCCTTCGGCTTCGGTCAGCCGACCGGCATCGACCTCGAAAACGAGAAATCGGGCGTGCTGCCCTCGCAGGAGTGGAAGCAGAACCGCTTCAAGAAAAATCCGCGCGCCGGCAAATGGGTGGGCGGCGATACGATCTCCGTCAGTAACGGTTCGGGCTACAACTCCTATACGCCCTTGCAGGTGGCGCATGCGGTGTCTATCCTGGCTAACAACGGCGTGGTGATGAAGCCGCACCTGGTGAAGATCATCGAGGACGGCGCCACCAAGGCGCGCAAGCTGACCGTGCCGAAGGAAAGCTACCGCATTCCGCTCAAGCAGGAAAATATCGACTTCATCAAGGAGGCCATGGTGGGCGTGACCAGCGAACCTGGCGGCACGGCTTTCCGCTCCTTCGGCGGCGCCGGCTACACCGTGGGCGGCAAGACCGGCACGGCGCAGGTGGTGGCGATCAAGGCCAACGAGAAGTACAACGCGGCCACCATGCCGGAACGCCTGCGCGACAACGCCTGGTTCACCGCCTTCGCGCCGGCCGACAAGCCGCGCATCGTGCTGGCCATGATCGTGGAGAATGCCGGTTTCGGCGGCCAGATCGCGGCGCCGATCGCGCGCAAGGTGCTCGACTTTTACCTGCTGGGCAAACGTCCGACCGAGAAGGATACGACCAAGGTGCCGAAGGAAGACGCCGAATCGCTGCAGCCGATCGAAGAGCTGAGCGAGGAAGAGGAAATCGCCGCCATCATGGAACAGCGCCGCGCCGAACAGGCCCAGGCCGAACCGCCACTGATGTCGCCGGTCACGCCGCCCGCCGCTGCTGGCCACGCGCATCCGCACAGCCACGGCATCAAGCCGGGCGCCGCGCCGGCCCATCCAGCAGTCCCCGCCACTCCGGCCGGCAAGCCTGCCGCTACGCAGGCGGTGCCAGCGCGGCCTGCTACCCCTGTTGCGGGCGTACCGGCGCCCAAGCCTGCCGCAACTGCGCCGGCGCCGCGTCCCGCGCCGCAGCCGGTGCAGCAGCAACCGGCCACGGTGCCGCCGCGCCAGAAAGAGTGAGGTAAGCATGTCCATCAATGAACGACGTTCCCTGGCGCGCCGTCTGCGTCCTTATTTCGCGGTCTTCGACATACCGCTGATGCTCATCCTCATCATGCTGCTGACCACCAGCCTGTTTACGCTGATGTCGGCCAGCATGGGCATCCCCGGCAAGATCGAAGACCAGATCCGCAATATCTGCATGTCCTTCTTCGTCATGTGGGTGGTGGCGAATGTCTCGCCGCAGACCATGATGCGCATCGCCTTGCCCGCCTATGTGGTCACGGTGATGTTGCTGGTGGCGGTGGCGCTGTTCGGCGTGATCAAGCTGGGCGCGCGGCGCTGGCTGCACATCGGCGTCATCGACATCCAGCCTTCCGAATTCGCCAAGATCGCCGTGCCGCTGATGCTGGCCTGGTTCTTCCAGCAGCACCAGGGCCAGCTGCGCTGGCACGCCTACGCCATCGCCGCCGTGCTGCTGCTGGTGCCGACGGTGCTCATCATGCGCCAGCCCGACCTGGGCACAGCCATGCTGGTGATCGCCGCCGGCTTCTGCGTGATCTTCCTCGGCGGCCTGTCGTGGAAGGCGCTGGCAGCGCTGGTGCTGATGGGCGCGGCCAGCATGCCGGTGGCCTGGTCCATGCTGCACGACTACCAGCGCGAGCGCGTACTGACCCTGATCGACCCCACCTCCGACCCGCTGGGCAAGGGCTTCCACATCATCCAGTCCACCATCGCCGTGGGTTCGGGCGGCATGTTCGGCAAGGGCTGGAAAGAGGGCACCCAGGCCCACCTCGAATTCATCCCCGAGCGCACCACCGACTTTATCTTCGCCGTGTATTCGGAAGAATTCGGCCTGGCGGGCAATCTCTTCCTGATGTTCCTCTACCTGCTGCTGATCGGGCGCGGGCTGATGATCGCCGGCGGTGCGCCCAACTTCTTCACGCGCCTGCTGGCAGGCGCCATCACCATGATTTTCTTTACCTATGCCTTCGTCAATATGGGCATGGTCAGCGGCATTCTGCCGGTCGTCGGGGTGCCTCTTCCATTCATGAGTTACGGCGGCACTGCGCTGCTGACGCTGGGTCTGGCCTCGGGCATTCTGATGAGTATTCAACGTCACAGAAAGCTGGTACAGACATGATGCAAAACACCCTTCAACGCTGCGCGGCCGGTGCGCTCGCACTGGCCCTGCTGGCGCTGGCCGGATGTACCAGCGTGCCGCTGAATCCTCCAAGCAAGCCGGCGCCCGCGCCGTCCGCCACCAAGCCGCGCGCCCAGGAACCGGGCGTGCCGGTGCTGCCGCCGGCGAACTCGGGACGCGGCGGCTACTACAAGGACGATGGCCCCGGCGAGAATCCGCCGCCCAATCTGATGCAAACCCCGGACGCCGAACCGCGCGAAGAGCCGCCGCTGCCGCGCGCCAACCGTCCCTACGTCGTGCTGGGCAAAACCTACACGCCGATCTCCGGCGACAAGCCCTTTGTGCAGCGCGGCCTGGGCACCTGGTATGGCAAGAAATTCCATGGCCAGCGCACCTCGTCCGGCGAGCTATACGATATGTACAAGATGACGGCGGCCCATCCGACGCTGCCGATTCCGTCCTATGCCAAGGTCACGAATCTGGATAACGGCAATGTGGTGGTGGTGCGCATCAACGACCGCGGACCATTCCACTCGACCCGCATCATCGACGTGTCCTACACGGCCGCGCTGAAACTGGGGCTGCTGGGCAAAGGCAGCCACCAGCTGGAAGTGGTGCGCCTGCTGCCGTCCGATATGGCGGCCATGGCGGAAGCGCGCAAGAAAAGCGGCGACAACGGCGCGCGCCAGGTGGCACTGCCATCCGAGCAGAGCGCCTCCGTGCAAACCGCTTCGGTGCAGGCCGCGCCGGTGCAAACGGCCGCGCAGCAGCCAGCCTGGCAGCAAGGCGGCCAGACCCCGCGCGCGATGCCCAAAGCCGCGCCGATGCTCGCTGTCAGCCGCAGCACGCCGGAAACCGCGCCGGCAGCGCAAGCGAGCACCCTCGGCGCAGCCGGCGCCGGCGCCGGTAGTATCCAGCCCGCCAGCGACAGCGTCCAGGCGGTCGGCGACGCGGTTCCGGCCAGCGCTGCAGCCGCCGCAGGCCAAGGCAACTTCTATTTGCAACTGGGCGCCTACTCGCGCCAGGAAAACGCCGAAGCAGCGCGCAGCCAGCTGATGTCCGCTGGCAGTGGTCCCGATTACGAGATTGTCCAGGCAGGCAGCATCTACCGCCTGTACGGCGGCCCCTTCGCCAGCCGCCAGGACGCCGCCCAAGCCGCCCAGCGCCTGCCTGCGACCCTCAAGCTCAAACCCCTCATCATCCAGCGCTAAGCCCGCTACGCCGTTTGATCCAGCGCAAAAAATGTCCACCCTGGTGCCTGACACCAAGGTCGGACATTCTTTGATCTAGCGCAAACAATGTCCTACTCTAGTGCCTGACACCAGGGTGGACATTTTTTGATTTTGCGCAAACGAGGGGCCGGGCTTATTTGCAGGCGTGGCTTTCCTGGGCGGGGAATTTTTCGGCGATTTGCAGCAGGCTGCCTTTGGTTTCGCGGCTGATGCCGCGGAATTGGAAGGCCATCTGCTTGCTGGCGCTCATGCGCGGTGCGCTGCGGGCGCTATGGACGCCTTGTTTGTTGAGGGCTGCCAGCAGGTTCTGGGCGGCGGTCTCGGTCTTGAAGACGCCCAGGGAGATGGCCCAGCGCAGCGGGCTGCTGTCGGAAATCACAAAGTAGTTGGTGACGCCCAGCGCGCGCAGCTCGCCGGCTTTCTTGTCGGCGCCTTCTTTGCTGCCTTGCGGCGGGATGTAGACGATGTAGCCGGTGATTTCCTGGCCGGGCAGGTTGCGGCGTGCCTGGCGGTCACCCAGATCGAGTGAGGCGATCTGCGCTTCGAAGCGGCGCGCGTCGGGCAGGAGGAAGTTGCCGATTTCCAGACAAGTGATGGTTTCTGGCTCGTCCTTCGCTACGGGCGGCGGCGGTGGCGCCGCGGCGGCCACGTTGGCGCTGGCTTTGGCGGGGCTGATCAAGGCCAGCTTGTCGGCGTTCTGCTGGTTTTGCAGGCGCACCGGTTCGCGCTCGCTGCCGCTGAAGTAGCCGAGGTAGCCTTCGCCAAAGGCAAACAGCGCGGCATTGGCGGCGAGCAGCAGGAAGAAGAGCAGTTTCAGCACGGTCGATCCTTCAGGCGCTGCGCGCGGCAGCGTGTAATCCAATCATGACGATGTTCTCGATATGCCGGTGCGGCAGGGCGAGGGTGCGGGCGATGTACGGCGCCGCTCCGCCCGAGATGATACATTCGCTGGCGCCGTGCAGGGTAAATGCGCGTTCGATGGCGCCGGCCTGCGCGGCCAGGCAGCCGCTCAGAATGGCGTCGTCGGTGTTGTCGGCAAAGCCTGCGGACAGGGTGGCGTCCTGGGCGATCTGCGGCAGCTGGGCGGTGTTGCGTGCCAGCGAGGTGGCCATCAGGCCCAGGCCGGGCAGGATCATTCCGCCGAGGAAGACGCCGCCGGCCGTCACCGCATCGATGGTGGTGGCGGTGCCGCAGTTGGCGACGATGATGGGACGGCCCGGCGCCAGCGCATGGGCGCCGATGGCGGCGGCGAAACGGTCGCAACCCAGCTGGCCGGGATTGCGGTAGCCATTGCGCAGGCCGGCCCGTTCCGGCACGGAGGCGAACCATTCGATCACCAGCGTGGACAGGCCCGGCACGGCGGCCAGCATGCGCTCAAGATTTTCACGCACGCCGGCGCCGGCCACATTTGCGGCCAGCACGCCGCGCACGCTGCGCCCGGGCAGGGCGGCCAGCGCGGCTTGCCAGTCGCCGCCAAGGCGCGCGGCATCGGCGTGCATGACGGCGCCGGAAGCCAGCCAGGCGCCGAGCGCGGCGGCCGTCTCGTCCACCAGGGCCCATTTGATGCGGGTATTGCCGGCGTCGATCAACAGCTTCATGCAGTGCGCCTCAGCGAGACGTCGCCCGAGAGCACGGCGACACGGCCGGACGGTGTGTCGAGCAGCAGGCGGCCGATATCGTCCACGCCGGCCGCCAGGCCTTGCTGCACGATCTGGCCTTGGTCGAGGATGCTGACCGGTTCGCCGCGCCAGGCTTGCAGCGCGTTCCAGCGTTCGGCGAAGGCGGCGAAGCCGGCATCGTCGAATTCGGCCAGCGCGCCGGCCAGGCGGCTGAGCAGGGCCGCCACCAGCGCGTTGCGTTCCATCTGCGCCAGCCAGGGCGCGGACGCCACGTCGCTGCGGCCGATACCCGCTTCCAGCTCGTCGGGCATCAGCAGATTCATGCCACAGCCGATCACGGCCCAGATGCGGCCATCGGGCGCGCTCTGGGTTTCGACCAGGATGCCGGCCAGCTTGGCGCTGTCGCGCAGCACGTCGTTCGGCCATTTCAATTGCACCGGCACGCCGAGCGAGGCGACGGTTTCGGCGATGGCCACGCCCACCGCCAGCGGCAGACCGGCCAGTTGCTGCAGCGGGCCTTTGAAGGGCCAGGCCAGCGAGAAGGTCAGCGAGGCGCCCGGCGCGGACAGCCAGGGCCGGCCGGCGCGGCCGCGTCCCGCCGTCTGTTCATGCGCGATGCGCAGGGTGGGGCCGTCGAGCAGGCCGGTATCGCCCAGCGCGTCCTGGCCATCCTGGGCCGTTGCGGCGGCATTGCCGGCGGCCTTCGCTGCGCCCGGCAGGCGCGCCAGCAGGTCGGCATTGGTGGAGCCGGTTTCCGCCACCACTTCGATGGCGACTTGGGAGGCGCTGGCGGCGCAGCCGGCCGCGATGGCCGCTGCGTTCAGCGTGGTGTTGGTATCGTTGTTCATATCGCGGTCTTGCGCGCTTTGCGCGGCGCCCTTGTAAAAGCCAGGTCGTAAATAAAATTGGGCAGCAGGCGCAGCACTCTGGCAACCACGCCCATCTGCCATGGGATCACGCGATAGCGGCTGCCGCGCGCAATCGTCTGCACGGCGGCGGCGGCGAATTGATCGGGCGCCATCAGGAAGGGCATGGCGTAGGCATTCTTCTGCGTCATCGGCGTGTCGATATAGCCGGGGGCAATGGTAACGACCTGGATGCCATACGGCCGCATTTCCAGCCGCAGCGATTCGCAGTAAGTGGCCACTGCGGCTTTGGACGCGCTATAGGCGCCGCCGCCCGGCAGCCCGCGCACGCCGGCCACGCTGGCGATGCCGACCAGGCGCGCCGGCGTTCCCTGCGCGCGCATAGCGGCGATAAAGGGCGAGAAGGTGGCGACGGTGGCCATGACATTGGTGGCGAACACCGCTTCGAATACCGGCAGGTCTTCTGCCAGCTCGGTCAGCGTGCCGTGCGAAATGCCGGCATTGGCGATCACCACGTCCACGCCGCCGGCATGAGCCAGGAAGTCCGCGGCGGCAGCGCGCAGGGCGGTGCTGTCGCGCACATCGGCCGCATAGGCGCGGTGGCGTTCGGAATTGGGGAGGGTGGCAATCAGCGCCTGCAGGGCGTCGCCGCGCCGGGCCAGCAGGCCGAGCGTGGCGCCCTGCCTTGCGTATTGCATGGCGAGAGCGGCGCCGATGCCGCTCGAGGCGCCGGTGATAAAAACGCGGTTCAGTGCCATGATGCGCTCAGATCCCCAGCCGCGCCGGGGTGGATATTACTTCTTTTCAGACTTGGCCTTGGCCACCAGGTAGTCCATCACCGTCATGGCGGACTGGTGGTAGGCCGCTTCATCCTGCGCGCCGCCGGCAGCCGAATGCGCCATATGTGGCGCGGTCTGGAAGCGGCCGTCGATGACGATGGCGGGCCAGGAATCGATCTTGTAGGCTTCCATCAGTGCGCCCGAACGGCGCACCTTGGCGGCTACGCCGAAGGAGTTATAGGCATCGGCGAATTTGTTGCGCTCGATGCCGTTCTTGGCGGCCCATTCGAACACGGCATCGTCGCTGCGCAGGCGGTTGCGCTCCTTGTGCATGGCGGCGAAGACCTTGGCGTGGTACTGCTCCAGCAGGCCAAGCGCTTCCAGCGTGTAGAACAGGCGCTGTTGCGGCAGCGTGTTGTTGTCGTACGGGACGTGCACGCGCTTGAAGACGATGTTGTCTCCCTGCTTGCGCACCCACTCGGCCAGCGAAGGCTCGAAGGCATTGCAATGCGGGCAGTAATAGGCGAAGAACTCGATCACCTCGATCTTCTTGCCGGTGTCGGTATTTTGCGGCGTCGGCAGCGTCGTGTATTCGACGCCGTTTTTCGGATCGGCGGGCGAGGCGGAGGCGCCCAGCGCCACGCTGCACAGGGCGAGGACAGCAAGTATCTTCTTCAGCAATTGCATCGTGGCTCCGTTCAGGAATATGCGCCGGTTCAGCGCTGGTTGCGGACGACGGCGACATCCACGCCGTTTTCGGACAGTTTGGAACGCACCTTGTTCATGGCTTCCACCTGGGTGAATGGACCCATGCGCACGCGGTGCAGCACGCCGGTATCGGTGGTGCGGTCGGACACGGTGGCTTCGAAGCCCATCAGGGCCAGCTTGGCGCGCGTGTTCTCGGCATCGGCCGCTTCGCGGAAGGCGCCAGCCTGCAGATAATAGACCCATTTTTCGTCGCCGGCGGCGGCAGGCGCGGCGGCGGGAGCTGCCGCAGCGCCGGCAGCCGGTGCCTTGGCTGCCGTCTTCGGCGCATTCTGCGCCTCGATGCGGTCCACCACCTGCTGCAGCGGATCCGGCTGCGGCGGCGTTTTCGGCGTTTCCTTGGCGAGGGCGGGTGCTGGCGCCGGCGTTGCGGCCGGGGTCTCGCGCACTACCGGCGCCTTCGGCTCTTCCCGCGCGAAGTCCTTGGCCGCGTCGCGCGCGGCGTCCTTATTGCCGTACATCGGTTTGTTCGGATCGGAAATCTGGCCTGCCGCCGGTTCGCTGGCCTTGCCTGTCTTGCTGGCGCGGTCGGTGAACGGCGACTGGCCCTTGGTGATCATCAGCGCCACCACGACGGCGATGCCAAGACCGATGACCAGACCGATGATGATGCCAACCAGGGTGTTGCCTTGCTGGCGTTGCACGGAAATAGGGCGGAAAGTCATTGTGCGGGAAGTCCTTCGCAATTACATTTGGTTCGGCGCGGAGACGCCGATCAGGCTCAGGCCATTGCGCAGCACCTGGCGGGTTGCCACCACCAGGGCCAGGCGCGCCAGTTTCAGCGCTTCGTCGTCCACCAGCACGCGCTCGGCGAAGTAGAAGCTGTGCAGGTTGGCGGCCAGGTCGCGCAGGTAGAAGGCCACCTGGTGCGGGCTCAGTTCAGTCTGGGCGCGCGCCAGCATTTCCGGATACTGGGCCAGGGTGGCCAGCATGGCCTGTTCGGTCGGCGCGGTCAGCGGCGCCAGGTCCACATTTGCCAGCGTGGCTTCGTCGCCGCCCCACTGTTCCAGCATGCGGCAGATGCGGGCATGGGCGTACTGCACGTAGTACACCGGATTCTCGTCCGAGGTCTTGAGCGCGACGTCGACGTCGAACACGAATTCGGTATCGGCCTTGCGCGAGATGAGGAAGAAGCGCACCGCGTCGCGGCCCTTGGTGATGTCGCCGCCGCCCGACCATTCGATCAGGTCGCGCACGGTCACGTAGGAACCGGCGCGCTTGGAGATTTTCACCTCGGCGCCATCCTTCATCACCGTCACCATCTTGTGCAGCACGTAGTCGGGGTAGCCCTGCGGGATGCCCTTGTTCAGCGATTGCAGGCCGGCGCGCACGCGCGCGATGGTGCCGTGGTGGTCGGAACCCTGGATATTGATGGCCTGGGTGAAGCCGCGCTGGAATTTCACCAGGTGGTAGGCCACGTCCGGCACGAAGTAGGTATAGCCGCCTTCGGACTTGCGCATCACGCGGTCCTTGTCGTCGCCGAAGTCGGTGGTGCGCAGCCACAGGGCACCGCCGTCCTCGTAGGTGTGGCCGCTGGCGATCATGTCGCCCACGGCCTCTTCCACCTTGCCGTCGGCGTACAGCGAGGACTCCAGGTAGTAATTGTCGAACTTCACGCCGAAGGCTTGCAGGTCGATGTCCTGCTCGTTGCGCAGATAGATCACGGCGAAAGCGCGGATGGAGTCGATATCGTTCACATCGCCGGAAGCGGTGACCGGCTCGCTGTCGGAAGCCGACACGGTTTTCCTGGCCAGGAAGTCGGCCGCGATATCGGCGATATAGTCGCCGTTGTAGGCCGATTCAGGCCATTCCGCGTCGCCCGGCTTGAAGCCGCGCGCGCGCGCCTGCACCGAGGAGGCCAGGGTCTGGATCTGCACGCCGGCGTCGTTGTAATAGAACTCGCGGGTCACGCCGAAGCCCTGCGCCAGGAACAGCGAAGCCAGGGCGTCGCCCAGCGCCGCCTGGCGGCCGTGACCCACGTGCAGCGGGCCGGTCGGGTTGGCCGAGACGAATTCCAGGATCACATGCTTGCCGCTGCCGGCGGTGCTGTGGCCGAAACCGGCGCCTTGCGCCAGGATGGCGTTGACCACGGCCTGTTTCGACGCCTCGGTCACGCGCAGATTGATGAAGCCCGGGCCGGCGATATCGGCACTGGCGACGAGCGCCTTGCCGGCCGGGTTTTCCAGCACGGCGGCGACGATTTTCTGCGCCAGTTCGCGCGGATTCATTTTCAGCTGTTTGGCCAGCTGCATGGCGATATTGCAGGCGACATCGCCGTGGGCGGCGTCGCGCGGACGCTCCAGCACCACGTTGGCGGTCACTTCGGTGCCGGCCAGGATCGGCGTGAGGGCGGCCTGGAACAGGGCAATAATCTCTTGTTTTTGTTGGGCGAGCATAATCTGTGGTGGCGGCCGGGCCGCGCTATCTAACGTCTGAAAGAGGGGACATTATACTGGTTTGCCACAGGCATGGACACGCGCCGGGGATGCGCCGCTGCGCGGTGGCGCCGGCGCCGCCGCGCAGCGTGCCGATTGCCGAATTTCGCGCGTAAATGAGGGAAATCCGCAATATTCGGCCGCGAACCGCTACAATCCACCCTTTGCAGAATTCCGCGCTCAACACGGCCTCACGAGGGACCGTCCGGCCCCGAAGATGGGCGGGCGCGCGCCACCCACGGATTAATATATGAACAAGCGTTCAACGCTGACCCTGAAGGCCAAGCCGGCCGCGGCCGACCGTCCCAAGCTGCGGGCCAGCCACCACCGCGACCTGAAACCCGCCTTGCAGACGCAGTTCAAGGCTGACCTGAAGCCCGATTCGCTGGCCTTCGCCCTCCTGGGCGCGGCCAATGCCGTGGTCCAGGTGCGCGGCGGCACGGCGCTGCCGCAGGCGCTGGCCGGGGTGTTCGCCAGCAGCGGCGCCTCGCCCCAGCAACGCGGCGCGATCCAGGACATCGCTTACCGCGCCATGCGCCAGCTGGGCCGCAGCGAAGCCCTGACGGCCCTGATGACGCCCAAGGCGCCGGAGCCGCTGGTCGGCGCCCTGCTGGCCTGCGCCCTGCCGCTGATGGCGGCGGCCGAAGGGGCGGACGCGCCATATGAGGAATTCACCGTGGTCGACCAGGCCGTGACGGCCGCCGCCGCCCATCCCGACGCCGCGCGTGCCAAGGGCATGATGAATGCGGTGCTGCGCCGCTTCCTGCGCGAGCGCCAGGATCTGCTGAAAACGGCCCTGCTGCAGCCCACCGCCAAATGGAATTATCCGCAGTGGTGGATGGATGCGGTGCGCAGCGCTTATCCCCAGGATTGGCAGGCCGTGCTCGAAGCGGGCAATGCGCCGCCGCCGCTGACCCTGCGCGTGAATGCGCGCAAGGGCACGGTGGACGCTTACCTGAAACTGCTGGAGCAGGCCGGCCTGGCCGCCAGCCAGATCGGGCCGCACGCCGTGCGCCTGGCCAAGCCGGTTGGCGTGCAGCTGATTCCGGGCTTCGCCGAGGGCCTGGTGTCGGTGCAGGATTCCGGCGCCCAGCTGGCCGCCACCCTGCTCGATGTGCAGGACGGCATGCGCGTGCTGGACGCCTGCGCCGCGCCCGGCGGCAAGACCTGCCATATCCTGGAACTGGCCGATGTCAAATTGACAGCGCTGGACGCCGATCCGAAACGCCTGCAGCGCGTGCAGGAAAATCTCGATCGCCTGCAATTGCAAGCCACTTTGCAGGCCGCCGAAGCGCAGGACCGCGGCTGGTGGGACGGCCAGCAGTTCGACCGCATCCTGGCTGACGTGCCGTGCACCGCCTCCGGCATCGTGCGCCGCCACCCGGATATCCGCTGGCTGCGCCGCAAGTCCGACACCCTCCAACTTGCAACACTTTCCGCCAAAATTTTAGACAATCTTTGGCAGATGTTAAGGCCCAATGGTAAATTGCTGTTCGTGACATGCTCGTTGTGGCCGCAGGAGTCCGAGGCGCAGGCGGCCGCTTTCGCGGTGCGCCATGGCGCCACGCGGCTTGATGCGCCCGGTCAGTTGCTGCCGGCAGGCGGCGCCGGACAGGATCACGATGGCTTGTTCTACGCGTTATTCGAGAAAAATGCGTAGGCTTTTTCCCTGTTTTCTGGCGAGTTTACTGACGGATTTAAAGAGCACCCCGCACGTGACCCAACGCTTTCTTCGACATCTGCTTTGCCAGTTGCTGCTTCTGCTTGCCTGCCTGCTGCCGCAGGCTGTACGCGCTGCCGATGAAACCGTGGAGATCACCCGCGCCTATATCGAGGCGGCGGAAGAGGGCTACCGCCTGTCGGCCGCCTATTCCTTCGATCTGAACCACGGCCTGGAAGAGGCGCTGCAAAGCGGCATCCAGCTGTATTTCACCACCGCCATCGAGTTTACGCGGCGGCGCTGGTACTGGTTCGACGAAAAAGCCGTGGTGGCCAAGCGCACCACGCGCATTGCCTACAATGTGCTGACCCGCCAATACCATGTGAATGTGATCGGCAGCGTACAGCAAAGCTTCCCCTCGCTGGACGATGCCCTGTTCTTCATCCGCCGCCCCAACCGCTGGGTGGTGGCGCCGCGCGGCACGCTGAAAGTGGGCGAGATCTACAACGTCACGCTGCGCATGGGCATGGACCGCGACTATCTGCCCAAACCGATCCAGGTCAATGCCTTCAATAACAGCGAGTGGCGGCTGGAAAACAAGAAATCCTTCCAGTACAGGGCGGAATAAGCGTGTCGTCGGCTTTGCGGTATCTGTTTGTCGTCGCCGGCGCTGCCTGCAGCATCCTGCTGTTCCTGCTCGCCTCGGCCTCCGATAATTCCGGCTTCTTCGACCGCTACTATTCGTGGCTGCTCGGCCTGAACGCGGCCGTGGCCGTGGCCCTGCTGCTGCTGGTCGGGGTCTCCCTGTTCCGTCTTTACGCGCGCTACAAGAGCGGCAAATTCGGCTCGCGCCTGATGACGCGGCTGGTGCTGCTGTTCGCCTGCATCGGCGTGCTGCCCGGCCTGGTGGTATTCCTGGTCTCGGTGCAGTTCGTGTCGCATTCGATCGAATCCTGGTTCAATGTGCGGGTGGAGGAGGCGCTCGACGCCGGCGTCGACCTGGGCCGCGCCGCGCTCGAAGCCCAGCTCACCGAACTGGAAGCGAGCGCGCGCCAGACCGTGAATGTGCTGGCGCAGGAGCCATTTTATGTGGCGCCGGCCGTGCTGTCGCGCTTCGTCAAGCGCCATCCCGGCACCCAGAGCGCCATTATTGTCGATGCCGAGGGCGGCCTGATTGTCAGCGCCATGGGCGAGCGCCGCGTCAATCTGAGCGCTGACCTGCCGAACACCGTGATGCTGGCCCAGGCCCAGTCGGGCACGCCGTATGCGGCGCCGGAAGGCGGCAATGAGCTGGGCGACGAGCGCTTCGGCGGCGGCATTCCGGCCCAGCCGGACGCCAATAATGTGCTGCGCCTGCGCGTGCTGATCGAGGTGCCGGACACGGTGCAGCCGAACGGTTCGCGCTTGGCGCCGCGCTATCTGCAGGTGATCCAGGCCGCGCCGCAGCGCCTGGCCAAGGACGGCGACCTGCTGCGCATCGCGCTCAGCGAATACAAGCAGCGCTACGTGGCGCGCGACGGTCTGCGCAAGATGTATGTGGAAACGCTGACCCTGACCCTGCTGCTGGCCGTGTTCGGCGCCATCGCCGCCGCCTTCCTGATCGCCAACGACCTGGCCCAGCCCCTGCTGCTGCTGGCCGAGGGCACGCGCGCCGTGGCCGAGGGCGACCTGTCTCCGCGCCCCATCGTCGCCAGCAGCGACGAGCTGGGCACGCTGACCCAATCGTTCAACACCATGACGCGCCAGTTGTCGGACGCGCGCACGACGGTGGAGCAGAACCGCATCGCGCTGCAGAACGCCAAGGCCCACCTGGAATCGGTGCTGGCGAATATGTCGGCGGGCGTGATGGTGCTGGACAGCGAATTCCACGTCGTCACCTGCAACGACTCGGTCGAGCGCATCCTGCAGCAGGCCGGCGTGACCCTGGTGGGCCAGCCGCTGGCCGCCGTGGCCGGCATGCAGGAATTCGCCGCCGCCGTGATCGCGGCCTTCTCGGCGCAGAGCGCGCACACGGCGGCCGGGCGCAGCGTGCAGCTGCACTGGCAGCGCCAGATCGAGATCCCGCGCCCGGCCGGCAGCGAGGAAGAGCATGACCTGATCCTGCTGGCGCGCGGCTCGCGCCTGCCGCTCGAGCAGCACGGCAGCGGCTACCTGGTGGTGTTCGACGATATCACCGACGTCATCTCGGCGCAGCGCTCGATGGCCTGGGGCGAGGTGGCGCGCCGCCTGGCGCACGAGATCAAGAACCCGCTGACGCCGATCCAGCTGTCGGCCGAGCGCCTGCAGATGAAGCTCGAGCCCAAGCTCGACGCGGCCGACGTGGCCCTGCTGAACAAGAGCGCCACCACCATCGTCAACCAGGTGGCGGCCATGAAGCGCATGGTCGACGATTTCCGCGACTACGCGAAGGCGCCGCCGGCCGTGCTGGAAGAGCTGGACCTGAACGATCTGCTGGAAGAAATCCTGCATATGTACACGGGCGGCGAAGGACACGATATCATCCGCTTGAACCTGGCGCCGGTGCTGCCGCTGGTGATGGGCGATCCGACGCAATTGCGCCAGGTGATCCATAATCTGCTGCAGAACGCGCAGGATGCGCTGGTCGAGCAGCCGGGCGGCAATCCGGCGCCGCGCATCGACGTGACCACCGAGGCAATCCATTATCAAAGTGCCGACGGCGGTTCGCGTGTCGCGGTGCGCCTGGTCATCAGCGACAATGGCCCCGGCTTTGCGCCGAAAATCCTGGCGCGGGCCTTTGAACCGTATGTCACCTCGAAGGCGCGCGGCACCGGCCTGGGCCTGGCGATGGTGAAGAAGATTATCGATGAACATGGGGGCCGGATCGATATCCAGAACCATGTCGATAGAAGTGGCGCTTCGGTCCTGATTTTGCTGTTAAAGTTGGCACCGGTGCAGTTGGCGTAATATTGAATGACCAATAAAATCATTGCAAAGAATTCAGGCACAATAGCAGTGCCTGGGATCAGCGAAAAATGAGAGAGAGGGGCAGGGATAGATGGCAAACATTCTCGTAGTTGATGATGAAATGGGGATCCGCGAGTTGCTCTCGGAAATTCTGGGCGACGAGGGACATGCGGTGCAGCTGGCGGAAAACGCCCAGCAGGCCCGCGCTGCACGTGCTGCCGGCGCGCCCGACCTGGTGCTGCTGGATATCTGGATGCCGGACACGGATGGCGTGACCCTGCTGAAGGAATGGCAGCGCGACGGCTTGCTGACCATGCCGGTGATCATGATGTCGGGCCACGCCACCATTGATACAGCGGTGGAAGCGACGCGCATCGGCGCGCTCAACTTCCTGGAAAAGCCGATTGCAATGCAGAAGCTGCTGAAGGCTGTGCAAGCGGGCTTGAGCCGCGCGCAGGAAGCGGTGCGTGCGCCGCTGGTGGCGCCGCGTCCGGCCGCGCCGCCGGTGGCCGAAGAGGGCAGCCTGGCCGCGCCGGTGGGCTTTGGCGTGCAGGCCGCTGCGCTGCCGCCGCAAGGCATCATGGCGCCGCGTCCGAATGGTGAAGGTTTGATGTTCAATCTGTCCTTCGACCTGCCGCTGCGTGAAGCGCGCGACGCCTTCGAGCGCATGTATTTCGAGCACCACCTGGGCCGCGAAGGCGGCAGCATGACGCGCGTGGCCGAGAAGACCGGCCTGGAACGCACCCACCTTTACCGCAAGCTCAAGCAACTGGGCGTGGAACCGGGCAAGCTGGCCAAGAAAAGCCAGGCGTGACCTGTCTCACCCTGGTGACTGGCGCGCGCGCCGCCGACCGCGAACGCGCGATCGCGGCCGCGCTGGTGCCAGGAAGACACACGGCTATTATTTTAGAAGGATTGGCCGACGCCAATTCTCCCTTGGTGTATGATGAAAGCGATGCCTCAGCAGATAGCAGGCCGCAAGTCATCAGGATTGCCCCAGGCTGCCTGTGCTGCGCCGGCCATCTAGTCTTACGGGTAACATTGCACCGCATCTTGCGCCGTCCCCCGGCGCAGCTCTTTATCAGCCTGGCCGACGCCAGCCATCTGGAACGGCTACGCGCTTCGCTGTCTTCGGCGCCGTATGACGCTTTGCTGCGTCTCAGCCCCGACCTTGCCGTGTAAAGACCGCTTCAAAACGGCCGTGGCGTCGTTGCGACTCCTCGCCGTGCAAACGCACTGTCTTCGTCGCTCCGCCTTGGCGCCGCGTCTAGCCACGCCCGTTTTGAAGCGGTCTTTGTAGGACGGCAGCCCGTGCATCAGGCACGGCCTTGAAATCGGTTTTGCCAGCCCCACCTCGTTATGGAACGCGGCGCCCCATTCCTGGCGCTGCCCCGGAGTGAAGGAAGTATGATGAACCTCATCTATAACAGCGAGCAATACAGCGTCGTCGAATTCGGCCCCGACCGCGAGCTGGAAGCCCTGCGCTTCGGCGGCTACGAAATCGTCGACAAGGGCGGCAAGCGCGAAATCTTTATCGCTGGCGCACTGGCGCAATCGTTCCGGCGCGACGTCAACAAGCTGATCGCCAACGAGCCGACCATGGAGGAAATCGACGAGTTCCTCGGCAGCTATGATCTGCTGATGAGCCAGCCGGTGCTGCTGCACTGAGCGGGCCGCCGCCGCGTCCCCGCTGCGGCGGGCGGCATGGTATGGTTGGCTTTGCCTGACCGACGCCCAGACCACCATGTGCCAACTGCTGGGGATGAACTGCAACGTCCCGACCGATATCGTTTTCAGCTTCACCGGCTTCGCCCTGCGCGGCGGCCGCACCGATACCCACCATGACGGCTGGGGCATCGCATTCTTCGAGGGTGCCGGCGTGCGCCATTTCGTCGACCACCAGGCCGCCATCGCTTCGCCGGTGGCGGAGCTGATCAAGCATTACCCGATCAAGTCGCAGCACGTGATCGCGCATATCCGCAAGGCGACCCAGGGCCAGGTGGCGCTGGAGAACTGCCACCCCTTTGTGCGCGAGCTGTGGGGCCGCTATTGGGTATTCGCGCATAACGGCGACCTGAAGGATTTCCATCCCGTGCTGGACGGGCCGTTCCGCCCGGTCGGCACGACCGACAGCGAGCGCGCCTTCTGCCATCTGCTGCAGGAGCTTCGGCGCCGCTTCGGCGATACCTGTCCGCCGCGCTCCGCATTGCAGGCGGCGCTGGCGCCGCTGGTGGCCGGCATCGCGGCCCACGGCACCTTCAATATGCTGCTGTCCGACGGTACCGCCCTGTTCGCGCACTGTTCGACCAGCCTGCATTACCTGGTGCGCCAGCATCCCTTCCTCACCGCCGAACTGTCGGATGAGGACTTGAGCGTCGATTTTGCCCAGGTCACCACGCCGCAGGACCGGGTCGCCATCATCGTCACCCAGCCCCTGACCAGCAATGAAAACTGGACCGCGTTTGGCGCCGGCGAGTTGAAATGTTTTGTCGATGGCGAACCCGTCTAGGGGCACGAGCGTGCGATAAAGGGAGACATTACTGCTGATTAATGTCAAAATAATAGAAAAATAAGACAAATACGGTTTTCGCGCCCACAAGGCGCTCACCCGACCAGAATGATTCAGGACATGATCGATCTCTCCAGCAACGATCCGGCCTCCAAAACCCTGCGCGTGCGCGAGTTTTACCTGGGCCGGCAGCCGATCTTGGATCGGAACCAGGCTTTATTCGGCTACGAGTTGCTATTTCGCAACGCACCAGTCGGGCCTGCCGTCATTGAGACCGAACTCAGTGCCACCGCCGCCGTCATCGCCCATGCTTCCCAGCTGGGCATGGAAAAAACCATCGGCGACGCCCTCGGCTTCGTCAATGTCGATGGCGACGCCATTCTGAGCGATATCTTCGGCTTCCTGCCGCGCGAGAAAGTGGTGCTGGAAGTGACCGCCTCGCTGAAGACCACGCCGGCCCTGCTGGCGCGCATGCAGGAACTGGCCGGCCATGGCTTCCGCTTCGCGCTCGACGATGTGCGCGGCGACGCCGGTTCGCTGGCCGAGCTGCTGCCGCTGGCCGAATACGTGAAGATGAGCATGCGCGACGCCTCGCTCGACGCGCTGCTGAAGCTGGCGCCGCGCTTCAAGCAGGAAAGCAAGAAGCTGATCGCCGAAAAAGTCGAAAACCGCGACGAATTCAAGACTTGCCTCGACCTCGGCTTCGATTACTTCCAGGGCTATTATTTCGCCAAGCCCGTCATCATGAGCGGCAAGAAGCTTTCGCCGTCGCAGCTGGCCGTGCTGGAGCTGATGACCCTGGTGACTTCGGATGCCGACAATGCCGAGATCGAGCGCGCCATCAAGCGTGACGTCTCGCTGGCCCTGAACCTGCTGCGCCTGGTGAACACGCCGGCCGTGGGCGCGCGCCAGCGCATCGACTCCCTGAGCCAGGCCGTTACCATCCTCGGCCGCCGCCAGCTGCAGCGCTGGCTGCAGATCATGCTGTACGCCGAGCCGAGCAAGCGCGGCCAGAATATGAGTCCGCTGCTCATGCTGGCCACCACCCGCGGCCGCCTGCTGGAACTGTTGGCCAACAAGCTGCGCCCAAGCCAGCGCCACGTGGCCGATACCGCCTTCACGGTCGGCATCATGTCGCTGATGGACACCCTGTTCGGCATTCCCATGGCGGAAATTCTGGCCCAGATTCCCGTCAGCGACGAAGTGGCCGACGCCCTGATGTACCGCGGCAGCTTCTTCGGCGACCTGCTCAAGCTGGCCGAATGCATCGAGCGCATCGAGGACATGGATGGCTACATCATCCCCACCTTGCGCGACCTGGCCGTCTCCACCGACGAGCTGGTGGAACTCGAAATGGCCGCTTTCGAATGGAGCGACAACGTCGTCCGTTACGCCATCTGACCCGGATTTTTCGTAGTAGCGGCGCCGTTTTTCGGCGCCGTTTTTTATTGAGGATCGTTGATGACGTCTGTGTTACTGAGTGTAAGTAAGCTATCCAAGTCATACGGCGACCGGCGTGCCGTCGATGGCGTCTCCTTCCAGGTATTGCGTGGACAAACTGTCGGTTTGCTGGGGCCGAACGGCGCCGGCAAATCGACCACGGTGGGCATGATCTGCGGTCTGCTGGCCAGCGATGGCGGCACGGTGCTGCTCGACGGCGAAGCGGTCGGCCTGGGGCAGAATGCGGCCAAGCGCAAGATCGGCTTCGTGCCGCAAGACCTAGCCTTGTACGAAGAATTGTCGGCGCTGGAAAACCTCAAGCTGTTCGGCGCCCTGTACGGCCTGAAAGGCGCGCCGCTCAAGGAGCGCTGCCTGGCCGTGCTGGAGCTGGTGCGCCTGGCCGACCGCGCGCAGGACAAGCCGGCCACCTTCTCCGGCGGCATGAAGCGGCGCCTGAACATCGCCGCCGCGCTGCTGCACGATCCCCAATTGCTGATCCTGGACGAGCCGACCGTCGGCGTCGATCCGCAAAGCCGCAACGCCATCTTCGACACGCTGGAAGCGCTCAAGGCCCAGGGCCGCTCGCTGATCTACACCAGCCACTATATGGAGGAAGTGGAGCGCCTGGCCGACCACATCGTCATCATCGACCACGGCAAGGTACTGGCCGACGAAAGCCCGGCCGACCTGTACCGCCGTCTGCCGGCACAAGCGGCGCTGCAGGCCGAACTGGCGGCCGTGCCGTCGGGCGAGCTGACCGCCACGCTGGCACGCCAGCCGGGCGTGACCACGGTGCAGCAGCAGGGCGCCACGCTGAACGTCGGCCTGGCCGCGCAGGACCAGGCCAGCGCCGTGCTGCGCTGGCTGGAAGGGCAGGGCTGCCGCTTCCTGCACTTCGCCACCGCGCGCGCCAATCTGGAAGACATCTTCCTCAACCTGACCGGGCGCAGCCTGCGCGACTAAGGAGCCACCATGACTGCATTGCAAGCCCTGGTCCGCAAAGACCTGATCCTCTACCTCAACGACAAGCGCGCCTTGCTGCTGCACCTCCTGATGCCGGTGGTGCTGGCCGCCTTCTTCGGCTCCCTGTTCGGCGGCGCCGGCGGCGGCGCCAATACCGGCAAGATCGATATTGGCCTGGTGCAGCAAGACCAGGGCGCCATCGGCCAGAAAATCGCCGAAGGCCTGAAAGCCGAAAGCTCGCTGCGCGTGGCGGAATTGAGCCTGGAAGAAGCCCAGGCCCGCGTGCGCGAAGGCAAGCTGGCGGTGGCCGTGGTGATCCCGTCCGGCTTCGGCGAAACGGCCGGCACGGCCCTGTTCAGCGCCGGCAGCAAGCCGGAAATCCCGATGTTCTACGACCCGTCCCAATCCACCGTGCTGGCCATGGTCAAAGGCTTGCTGACGCAGCAGGTAATGCAGACCGTGAGCGCCGAAATGTTCGGCGGCGCGACGGGCCGCCAGTTCACCGACACCAGCCTGAAAGCGCTGGAAGGCGAGCGCTCCAACGATCCCGACACGGCAGCGTTGCACGACCTGCTCGGCAGCCTGCAGAAATTCCAGGCCCATGAAGACAAGCTGGCCGGCGGCAGCGGCAAGGGGCAGGGCGGTTTGAGCATGCCGTTTTCGACCAAGGACGAAGCGCTCAGCTCCGGTCCCAAATACAATGGCTACGCCCACTCCTTCGCCGGCATGAGCGTGCAGTTCATCCTGATGATGGGCATCGACATCGGCATCAGCATCCTGCTGGCGCGCCGCATGGGCATCTGGAGCCGCCTGCTGGCCGCGCCGCTGAGCCAATCGCAGATCCTGCTGTCGCGCGCCATTTCGGGCGCCCTGATCTCGCTGGGCCTGCTGGCTGCCATCTTCCTGTGCGGGGTGTTGATCTTCAAGGTCGAGATCAGCAATCTGCCCGGCTTCCTGGTGGTCGGCGCCGCGTTCGCGCTGATGACTGCCAGTTTTGGTCTGCTGATCGCCGCCTTCGGCCGCACGCCTGAAGCTGCGCGCGGCATGGCCGTTTTCGCCACGCTGATCATGGTCATGCTGGGCGGCGCCTGGGTGCCATCCTTCGTCTTCCCCGAATGGATGCAGGCGGCGACAGTCGTCATTCCCACGCGCTGGGCCGTCGATGGCCTGGACGCCGTCACCTGGCGCGGCCTCGGCATGGACGTCGCGCTGCGCAGTGCCGCCGTCCAGCTCAGCTTCGCCGCCGTCTTTGCCGGCCTCGCCATCTGGCGTTTCCGCCGCCAGCAAGCCTAAGCCCCCCGCGTTTGATCTTGCTCAACAAATGTCCGACCCTGGTGTCAGGCACCAGGGTCGGACATTCTTTGATTTAGCGCAAACAATGTCCGACTCTGGTCCTCGGCGGCCCCGCCTGACACCAGGGTGGACATTGTTTGACTTGGCGCAAACGCGCCGCTCGGGACTTAGAGGTTGGGAGCGAGCCAGCGCTCGAGGTCGGCTTTGTCGACGCCGCGGCGGGCGGCCATGTCGGCGACCTGGTCTTCGCTGATTTTGCCGACGGTGAAGTACTTGGAGTCGGGGTGGGCGAAGTAGAAGCCGGAGACTGCAGCGCCGGGGAACATGGCGAACGATTCGGTCAGCTCCATGCCGATCTCTTCGGCGTTCAGGGTCTTGAACATGTCGGCTTTGACCGTGTGCTCGGGACAGGCGGGGTAGCCGGGCGCGGGACGGATGCCTTTGTATTCTTCCTTGATCAGCGCTTCGTTCGCCAGCTGCTCGTCGGCGGCATAGCCCCACAGGTCTTTGCGCACGCGTTCGTGCAGGTATTCGGCGAAGGCTTCGGCCAGGCGATCGGCCAGCGATTTGAGCATGATGGACGAGTAGTCGTCATGCGCGTCCTCGAAGCGCTTTTCGTATTTTTCGATGCCCAGGCCGGCCGTCACGGCGAACATGCCGATATAGTCCTTGTGGCCCGAGCTTTTCGGCGCGATGAAGTCGGCCAGGCACTGGTTGGGGCGCTGCACGCCTTCGATCACCGGCTTCAGGCCTTGCTGGCGCAGGCCGTAATAGGTGAAGTCCACTTCCTTGCGCGTGTCGTCGGTGTAGATTTCGATGTCGTCGTCGTTGACGCTGTTGGCCGGCAGCAGGGCGATCACGCCATTGGCGGTGAGCCAGCGGCCGTCGATGACTTTCTTGAGCAGGGCCTGGCCTTCTGCGAAGACCTTGGTGGCCGCTTCGCCCACCACTTCGTCGGTGAGGATGGCGGGGTAGGGGCCGGCCAGATCCCAGGTCTGGAAGAACGGACCCCAGTCGATGTACTGGGCGATGGCCGCCAGGTCGACGTTGCGGAACACGCGGCGGCCGACGAACTTCGGCTTGACCGGGTTGAACTCCAGCTTCATCTTGTTGGCGCGCGCCGCCGCCAGCGAAACGGTCGGCAGGGCTTTCTTGTTGGCGTGCTGTTCGCGCAGGCGGGCGTAGTCCTGCTCCACTTCCTCGATGTATCTGTCTCGCTGTTCGGGCGTCAGCAGGGACTGGGCCACGGAAACCGAACGCGAGGCGTCCGGCACATACACCACCGGACCTTCGTAGTTGTGGGCGATCTTCACCGCCGTGTGGGCGCGGCTGGTGGTGGCGCCGCCGATCAGCAGCGGAATCTTGAGCATGCGGAAGTGCTCGTCGCGCTGCATTTCCTTGGCGACGTGGGCCATCTCTTCCAGTGAAGGCGTGATCAGGCCGGACAGGCCGATGATGTCGGCATTTTCCACCTTGGCGCGCGCCAGGATTTCGGAGGCGGGCACCATCACGCCCATATTCACCACTTCGAAGTTATTGCATTGCAGGACCACGGAGACGATGTTCTTGCCGATATCGTGCACGTCGCCCTTCACGGTGGCGATGACGATCTTGCCCTTGGGTTTGGCGACGATGCCGGTGCGCGCTTCCTCGGCCTTTTTCTCCTCCTCGATGAAGGGAATCAGGTGGGCCACGGCCTGCTTCATCACGCGCGCCGATTTCACTACCTGGGGCAGGAACATCTTGCCCTGGCCGAACAGGTCGCCCACCACGTTCATGCCGTCCATCAGCGGGCCTTCGATCACATTGATCGGACGGCCGCCGTTGTGCAGCAGTTCCTGGCGCGCTTCCTCGGTGTCTTCGGTGATCCACTGCGTGATGCCGTGCACCAGCGCGTGCGACAGGCGCTGCTGCACCGTGCCTTTGCGCCATTCCAGATTCTGGGTTTCCTGCTTGCCGCCGGCCTTCAGCGTGCCGGCGAATTCGATCATGCGCTCGGTGGCGTCGTCGCGGCGGTTCAGCACCACGTCTTCCACGCGTTCGCGCAGTTCCGGTTCCAGGTCGTCGTAGACGCCGACCATGCCGGCGTTGACGATGCCCATAGTCATGCCGGCCTTGATGGCGTGATACAGGAAGACGGTGTGGATGGCTTCGCGCGCCGGGTCGTTGCCGCGGAAGCTGAAGGACACGTTCGAGACGCCGCCCGAAATCTTCGCGTGCGGCAGATTGTTCTTGATCCAGCGCGTGGCTTCGATGAAGTCTACGGCGTAGTTATTGTGTTCCTCGATGCCGGTGGCGACGGCGAAGATGTTCGGGTCGAAGATGATGTCTTCCGGCGGGAAGCCGACCTGCTCGGTCAGCACCTTGTAGGCGCGGCCGCAGATTTCGATCTTGCGCTGGTAGGTGTCGGCCTGGCCGGTTTCGTCGAAGGCCATCACGATCACGGCGGCGCCGTAGCGGCGGCACAGGCGCGCCTGGCGGATGAATTCCTCCTCGCCTTCCTTCATCGAGATGGAGTTGACGATGGACTTGCCCTGCACGCATTTCAGGCCTGCCTCGATCACCGACCATTTGGACGAGTCGATCATGATGGGCACGCGCGAGATGTCCGGCTCGGAGGCGATCAGGTTGAGGAAGCGCGTCATGGCGGCCAGCGAATCGAGCATGGCCTCGTCCATATTGATGTCGATGACCTGGGCGCCGTTTTCCACCTGCTGGCGCGCCACCGACAAGGCCTCGTCGTACTGCTCGTTGAGGATCATGCGCGCAAACGCCTTGGAGCCGGTGACGTTGGTGCGCTCGCCGACGTTGACGAACAGCGAATCGTCGTCGATGGTGAACGGTTCCAGGCCGGACAGGCGCTGCGCCACCGGCACGCGCGGCACGGTGCGCGGCTTGGCCGTCTTCAGCAGCTCGGCGATGGCCTGGATGTGGTCGGGCGTGGTGCCGCAGCAGCCGCCGGCCACGTTGATGAAGCCGGCGTCGGCGAACTCGCGCAGCAGGGAAGAGGTGTCGGCCGGCAGCTCGTCGAAGCCGGTATCGCTCATCGGGTTGGGCAGGCCGGCGTTCGGGTAGATGCAGACGAAGGTATCGGCGATCTGCGACAGTTCTTCGGCATAAGGGCGCATCAGGGCCGCGCCCAGCGCGCAATTCAGGCCGATGGTGAGCGGCCGGGCGTGGCGCACCGAGTTCCAGAAGGCCGGCACGGTCTGGCCGGATAGGATGCGGCCGGAGGCGTCGGTCACGGTGCCGGAGATCATCAGCGGCAGGCGTTCCTGCTGCGGGTGCTCTTCGTAATACAGGTCGATGGCGAACAGCGCCGCCTTGCAGTTCAGGGTGTCGAAGATGGTTTCCACCAGCAGCACGTCGACGCCGCCGTCGACCAGGCCGCGCATCTGCTCGTGGTAGGACGCCACCAGCTGGTCGAAGGTGACGTTGCGCGCCGCCGGATCGTTCACGTCGGGCGAGATGGAGGCGGTTTTCGGCGTCGGGCCGAAGGCGCCGCAGACGAAGCGCGGCTTGTCCGGCGTGCTGTACTTGGCCGTCGCCGCGCGCGCCAGGCGCGCCGCTTCCACGTTCATCTCATAGGCCAGGTGGGCCATGTGATAGTCGTCCTGGGCGATGCCGGTGGCGCCGAAGGTATTGGTTTCGATCAGGTCGGCGCCGGCCGCCAGATAGCGCTCGTGGATTTCCTGGATGATGTGGGGCTGGGTCAGCGTCAGCAGCTCGTTATTGCCCTTGACGAAAAGCTCGCGCGCGCCGCTGTCCACGGGCGCGGCGAAATCGGCGAAGCGGCCGGCCGGGCCGCCGCGGTAAGCCTGTTCGTCCAGCTTGTACTGCTGGATGATGGTGCCCATCGCGCCGTCGAGGAACATGATGCGCTGGGACAGGATCTCGCGCAACTGGGCTTCGGTTTTGGACACGGCGGCATGGCTTACGTTTTTAGTCATTTGCTATTTTCCAGGGGTAGGGCGGACGACGGCGCGGCGGATTTCGCCGGGTCTAAAATTATACGGCATCGCACAAGATTGTTTCCCGCAAGCCGGGTATTTGTGAAGAAAATGCACAAATCCAGCCCCGGATCGCGGCTGGATTGCTGCGGGAGGAGGAGGGGCGGGCTGCGTTGCAGCCCGAATCGCTGGCGGGGCCGCGCCATGCGCGGCGCGGCGCGAGGAGATTACCCGAAACGCTGGCCGTCGAGCGGGAAGCCTTTGATGAACTCGGCGGCGGGCAGGCGTTTGGCGCCGGGTTTTTGCAGCTCGGTCAGGCGCAGGGTGCCGCTGCCGCAGGCGACGACGATGCCGTGGCTGGCGTCGGCTGCCAGCACCTGGCCGGGCGCGGCGCTGCTGTTCTGCTCGAGCAGTTCGGCGCCCCACAGCTTGATGGTGGTGCCGTTCACCGTTGCATGCGCGCCGGGGAAGGGATTGAAGGCGCGGATCTTGCGGCCGATTTCGCGCGCCGACTGGCTGAAGTCGAGCGCCGCTTCTTCCTTGGCGATCTTGGCGGCGTAGGTCACGCCTTCTGCCGGCTGCGGTACGGCTTCCATCACGCCTTGTTCCATCTTGCGCAGCACCTTGACGATCATGTGGCCGCCCATGGCGGCCAGCTTGTCGTGCAGGGTGGCGTAGGTGTCCTGCGGGCCGATCGGGGTGCGTTCGATCAGCAGCATGGGGCCGGTGTCCAGACCTTCTTCCATCTGCATGATGGTGATGCCGGTTTCGGCGTCGCCCGTTTCGATGGCGCGGTGGATCGGTGCGGCGCCGCGCCAGCGCGGCAGGATGGAGCCGTGGATGTTCAGGCAGGGCTTGATGTCGAGCGTGGAGCGCGGCAGGATCAGGCCATAGGCGGCCACCACCATCACATCGTAATCGGTGTTGTGCAGGCGCTCGTGCGCGGCTTGCGCTTCGGCGGCGCGCTGCGGGTCCTTGCTGTCCATGCGCAGCGACAGCGGCTGCAGCACCTCGATGCCGTGCTTGACGGCGTACTGCTTGACGGCGGAAGGCTGCAGCTGCAGGCCGCGGCCGGCGGGGCGGTCGGGCTGGGTCAGGACCAGGGGAATTTCGAAGCCTGCTGCGTGCAGGGACTGGAGGGCTACGGCCGCGAATTCGGGCGTGCCGGCAAAGATCACTTTCATCGGACTTCCTCTTCTTGTTGTCGCAGGGGTGCCGGCCGGTGTCCCTGCTCTGCTCAGGCTTGCTGCGGACGGCTTAGCGGCGGCCGCCCATGGCGCGCGGGCCGTATTCCTTGCCCATGGCGCGTTCTTCTTTTTGCAGTTTGGTCTTGATGCGGTTGCGTTTCAAGGGCGACAGGTATTCGACGAAGACTTTGCCCAGCAGGTGGTCCATCTCGTGCTGGATGCAGACGGCCAGCAGATCGTCGGCTTCGACCTCGAAGAATTCGCCCTTGACATCCTGGGCGCGCACCTTGACGCGGGCCGGACGCTCAACGCCGTCGTAAATGCCGGGCACGGACAGGCAGCCTTCTTCGTAGACATGCTTTTCTTCGCTGGCCCAGACCACTTCCGGGTTGATGAAGGCGGTCAGCTGGTCCTTGGTTTCGGAGATGTCGATGATGACCACGCGCTCATGCACGTCGACCTGGGTCGCGGCCAGGCCGATGCCGGGCGCATCGTACATGGTTTCGGCCATGTCCTCGACCAGCTTGGCCAGGCGGGCATCGAAGACGGTGACGGGCTTGGCGACCTTGTGCAGGCGCGGATCGGGATAGCGGAGGATATTCAGTTTCGACATTCGACAGGGCTTAATGGCTTGATAATAAAAGTGCCGCGTGCGGCGCAACAATCGCGGAAAGGCCAGCAGCGCCAAGGCTGGTGCTGTCTGGTTTCGCTTGCTAGTTCAGGGTTTTATGGGCAGAATTTGATTCAGTTCGGCAAGCATGTGCATGCGAGGCCGGCCTTCCGTAGTGCTGCACTTCACGGAATCTTTTCATGAAAAATTTTAGCACAGTCGGCGCGCGCCTGTTCGGCGCCATCCTCATCTCCGGTGCCGTCGCGCTGCCGGCCCTGGCGCTGACGTGCGAATTCAAAGCCAACGCTCCCGAGCAGCACACTGTGGTGCGCGGCGACACGCTGTGGGATATTTCCGGCAAATTCCTCGATAAACCCTGGTGCTGGCCCCAGGTGTGGGGCATGAACCGCGAGGAAATCGCCAATCCGCACTGGATCTATCCGGGCCAGATCATTTACCTCGACCGTGCCGCCGGCCGCCTGCGCCTGGGCAAGCCGCAGGAGGGCGAGAGCAGCGGCGCGTCCGACTTCCGCCTGGCGCCCCAGTTGCGCACCGAAGGCCTGGGGCGCGATGCCGTGCCCTCGATTCCCTCCGGTGCCATCGAACCGTTCCTGAGCCAGCCTCTGATCATCGAAGAGGATGAGCTCAAAGGCGCGCCGCGCATCATCGGCGCCCACGAGGGCCGGGTCTTTATCGGCAAGGGCGACAAGGCCTACGTCAAAGGCGATTTGCGCGGCGGCACGGCCTTCCAGGTGTTCCGGCCCGGCAAACCGCTGAAAGACCCGCTGAGCAAGCAGGTGGTGGGGCAGGAAGCGTTTTATCTGGGCACGCTGAAACTGGTGCGCGCGGCCGAGGCCGGCAGCGAGGTGCATACCTTTACTGTCTCCAGCGCCAAGGAAGAGATGGGCAAGGGCGATCTGCTGATGCAAACGCCGCCGGCGCCCATGCGCAATTACGTGCCGCATGCGCCGGCCGTGGCGGTCGACGCCATGGTGCTGGCGGTGTATGGCGGCGTCACCCACGCCGGGCAAAACCAGATTGTCAGCATTAATCGCGGAAAGCTTGACGGACTCGAACTCGGCTCCGTTTTGCAGCTATACCATAGGGGACAGTCGGTCGACGATCCGGATGCCAGCCGTGGCTGGCTGAACCTGAAGCGGCCGCAGGTCAGGCTGCCGGACGAAGCCGTGGGCAGCCTGTTTATCTTCCGCGTGTTCAAGCATATTTCCTACGGCCTGATCATGCAGGTGACGGAACCCATCGTGGTGGGCGACGTCGCCAAGACAGCTGAGTGAGGTTCGCCGTGCAAGTCACGGATTCCCCTGTTGCCGCCAGCCTGGACTACGCGCCCCTGGCGGCGTGGCTGCGCCTGGAGCAGACGCCCGGCCTGGGCCGCGTCAGCGCCCGCGCCCTGCTTGACAGCTATGGCAGCCCGCAAGCCCTCTTTGCCGCCGCCGACGCCGCAGCCGGTGGCGCGGCGAGCGGCGCTGAGTTGCCCGATGGCGCCATGGCCACCCCAGCTCCCGCCCGGCAGCCGTCGACGGCGGCGCCGGTGGCCGACGGCGAAGCCGCCGCCATGACTGACGCTGTGCATGGTGCAGCGGAGGCGGCAGCGTTTCCGCCCAGCCGCGAGAGCCGGGTGCCGGACCAGACGCCGGCGCGCTTGACGGCGCGCCAGGCGCAAGTGCTGGCCGCGCCGGCATCGGCCGCATTGCAGCGGCTCAGCGAGGCGACCTGGGCCTGGCTGCAGGAGCCGGGCAACCGCGTGCTGAGTTTGCACGATCCGGCCTATCCGCCCTTGCTGCTGCAGATTGCCGATCCGCCATTGTTGCTGTATGTGAAAGGGCGCGCCGAGCTGCTGCAGGCGCCGGCCGTGGCCATCGTCGGCAGCCGCAATGCCTCGCTGCAGGGCGAGGCCAATGCCCAGCGTTTCGCGCAGGCGCTGTCGGCGGCGGGCCTGGCCATCGTCTCGGGGCTGGCGCTGGGCATCGATGCCGCCGCCCACCGCGGCGGCTTGGTGGGCGGCGCGTCGACCATTGCCGTGATCGCCACCGGGGCCGACCGCATCTACCCGCGCCGCAATGCCGCGCTGGCGCACCAGATTGCCGAGCAGGGCTGCCTGATCAGCGAGTTCGCGCTCGGCACGCCGCCGCGCGACCACCACTTTCCGCGCCGCAACCGCATCATCAGCGGCCTGGCGCGCGGCGTGCTGGTGGTGGAGGCGGCCGAGCGTTCCGGTTCCTTGATCACGGCGCGCCAGGCCACGGCGCAGAACCGCGAAGTGTTTGCCATTCCCGGCTCCATCCATTCTCCGTTGAGCAAGGGCTGCCATATACTAATTAGAGAGGGCGCCAAGCTGGTCGATACGGTCGAACATGTGCTGGAGGAACTGGGCTGGGAGGCCAGCTTGCCGGCATGCCCAGCCGTGCAGCTTGCCGGGCACGCGGCGGCCAATTCTGTCGCTGATACAAGTGATCATGCCGATGTGGCGATGGCTGTGGTGGCGCCGCGCCAGTGGAGCGCCTGCGCCGACCGTTTGCTGGCTGCGCTGGGCCACGATCCGCTGCCGGTCGGGGCGCTGGCGGCCCGTCTGCAGCTTGCAACTAGTATGGTGCAAGCGCATTTGCTGGCGCTGGAACTGGCCGGCGCGGTCGAGCGCCTGCCGGGCGGCGCCTTCCGCCGGCTTGCCGGCTGAGCACGAAACGCGCGGGGCTTGTGCGCCGCCATTTGATGCTGATAGAGTAGCGTCATGTTCGACATCCTTGTTTATCTCTACGAGACTTATTACCGCCCCGAGGCCTGTCCGGAACCGGCCGCCTTGGCGCGCAAGCTGTCGGCCGTCGGTTTCGACGATGTGGAGATTTCCGAGGCCCTGGTCTGGCTCACCGACCTGACCGCGATGGCGGGCATCGAGCATTCCCTGACGGCGGCCTCGACCGGCACCCGCTTCTATGTGGCGCAGGAGCAGGATGCGCTGGGCGCGACGGCCATCGGTTTTATCCAGTTCCTGGAAAGCGCCAAGGTCTTGACGCCCTTGCAACGCGAGATCGTCATCGAACGCGCGCTGGCGCTGGACGAGTCGCCGGTATCGCTGGGCAAGCTGAAGATCATCGTGCTGATGCTGCTGTGGAGCCAGGGCAAGGAGCCGGACGCGCTGATGTTCGACGACCTGTTCGGTTCGGACGAAGACCAGGCGCCGCGCCAGCTGCACTAAGAACGGCGCTGGCGCCACAGGATTTGCCTGGCGCCCGCCAATTCCGTAACATTTAAAACACGGTGCCGCCAGCCGCCATCCAGGGCCGGCGCCGCCAGACTGGCTGTGCTTGCACAGGGCGCGCCAGCGCGCTTATCATGGTCGCCTTGATAATAGTGCAAGCCTGATAGCGCCGCAGAAAATTTCGGCAAAGCGGCAATGCCATGTATCATGCGCGTGCCGTAAATCCAAACCCAGCCCTTACGAGAATAAAAAAACATGAGTAAAACCCTCATCATCGCCGAGAAGCCTTCTGTCGCGAACGACATCGCGAAGTCGCTTGGCGGCTTTACCAAGCACGATGAGTACTTTGAATCCGACGAGTATGTGCTGTCCTCGGCGGTTGGCCATTTGCTGGAAATCGCCGTGCCGGAAGAGCACGACGTCAAGCGCGGCAAATGGAGCTTTACCCATCTGCCGATGATCCCGCCGTACTTCGCGCTGAACCCGATCGCCAAGACGGAAAGCCGGCTCAAGGTACTGAACAAGCTGATCAAACGCAAGGATGTCACCGGCCTGATCAACGCATGCGACGCGGGCCGCGAGGGCGAGCTGATTTTCCGCCTGATCGCGCAAAACGCCAAGGCCAAGCAGCCGATCCAGCGCCTGTGGCTGCAGTCGATGACGCCGACCGCCATCCGCGACGGCTTCGCCCACCTGCGCTCCGACGAGGAAATGCTGCCGCTGGCCGATGCCGCGCGCTGCCGCTCGGAGGCGGACTGGCTGATCGGCATCAATGGCACGCGCGCCATGACCGCCTTCAACTCGAAAGAGGGCGGTTTTTACCTGACCACCGTGGGCCGAGTGCAGACGCCGACCCTGTCCATCGTGGTCGAGCGCGAAGAGAAGATCAAGAAATTCGTCTCGCGTGACTATTGGGAAGTGCGCGCCGAATTCGTCTGCGCGGCCGGCATCTATGAAGGCCGCTGGCTGGACGACAAGTTCAAGAAAGACGAGAACGATCCCGAGAAGCGCGCCGAGCGCCTGTGGAGCAAGGCGGCCGCCGATTCCATCGCCACTGCCTGCCGTGGCAAGCCCGGCATCGTCAGCGAAGAATCGAAGCCGACCACCTCGATGGCGCCGGCCCTGTTCGACCTGACCAGCTTGCAGCGCGAGGCCAACGGCCGCTTCGGCTTCTCGGCCAAGAACACGCTGGGCCTGGCCCAGGCGCTGTACGAGAAGCACAAGGTGCTGACGTATCCGCGTACCGATTCGCGCCATCTGCCGGAAGACTATCTGCCGACCGTCAAGCAGACGCTGGACACGGTGATGCAGAACAATAACTACCACCAGTTCGCCAAGCAGATCCTGGACAAGGGCTGGGTCAAGCCGAACAAGCGCATCTTCGACAACACGAAAATTTCCGACCACTTTGCCATCATCCCGACCGGCATCGCGCCGAAGGGCTTGTCCGAGCCGGAACAGAAGCTGTACGACCTGGTGACGCGCCGCTTCATGGCCGTGTTCTTCCCGGCCGCCGAATTCCAGGTCACCACCCGCTTTACCGAAGTCTCGGGCCACAAGTTCAAGACCGAAGGCAAGGTCATGACCAACCCGGGCTGGCTGGCCGTGTACGGCAAGGATGCCGCCAGCGAGAATGACAAGGAAGGCGGCGGCAACCTGGTGCCGGTGGCCAAGGACGAGAAGGTGCTGACCGAGAAAGTCACGGCCAACGGCCTGGTGACCAAGCCGCCGGCGCGCTATTCGGAAGCGACCCTGCTGTCGGCCATGGAAGGCGCGGGCAAGCTGGTAGACTCCGACGAGCTGCGCGATGCGATGGCCGGCAAAGGCCTGGGCACGCCGGCGACGCGCGCGGCCATCATCGAAGGCCTGCTGACCGAGAAATACCTGCTGCGCGAAGGGCGAGAGCTGATGCCGACCGCCAAGGCGTTCCAGCTGATGACCTTGCTGCGCGGCCTGGGCGTAAACGAGCTGACCGCGCCCGAGCTGACCGGCGAATGGGAATACAAGCTGTCGCAGATGGAAAAGGGCCGCATCTCGCGCGAAGAGTTCATGCGCGAAATCGCCCAGATGACCCAGATCATCGTCAAGCGCGCCAAGGAATACGATAACGACACGATCCCCGGCGACTACGCGACCCTGCACACGCCTTGCCCGAACTGCGGCGGCGTGGTCAAGGAAAACTACCGCCGCTTCGGCTGCACCAAGTGCGAATTCTCGATGAGCAAAACGCCGGGCAGCCGCCAGTTCGAGATCGCCGAGGTGGAAGAGCTGCTGAAGGAACGCACCATCGGCCCGCTGCAAGGCTTCCGCTCGAAGATGGGCCGGCCGTTCGCCGCCATCCTGCGCATTGTGCGCGACGAAGACATCAAGAACTTCAAGCTGGAGTTCGACTTCGGCCAGAACGATGAGGAAGGCGAGGACGGCGAGGGCGTCGATTTCAGCGAGCAGACCCCGCTCGGGCCTTGTCCGAAGTGCGCAGGCAAGGTGTATGAAATGGGTCTGGCCTATGTGTGCGAGCACACCGTGGCCAAGCCCAAGGCGTGCGACTTCCGCAGCGGCCGCATCATCCTGCAGCAGGAAATCCTGCCCGAGCAGATGGCCAAGCTGCTCAACGACGGCAAGACCGATCTGCTGCCCGGCTTCATCTCGCAGCGCACGCGCCGTCCGTTCAAGGCCTTCCTGGTGCGGGGCAAGGACGGCAAGATCAGCTTCGAGTTCGAAGAGCGCAAGGCCAAAGCGCCCGCCAAGGGCAAGGCCGCCGCAGCCGAGGAGGGCGCGGAAGGCGCCGCCGAAGCCGCGCCAGCCAAGAAGCCCGCCGTGAAGAAAGCCGCCGCCGCGAAAACGACGGCCGCCAAAACCACGGCTGCAAAAACCGCAGCCGCCAAGCCGGCCGCGAAAAAGGCGCCAGCCAAGAAAGCCGCCGCCAAAAAGACCGCCGCCGCCGGCTAAAGGCGCCGCGGCAGCAAGCAAAACGGGACCTTCGCGGTCCCGTTTGTTTATCTAGATCAGGAGCTTCATCAATGCGGAATCTGATTATAGGTTTGTTCATCGCAGCGATACCCCTATCCGCTGCCGCTGCTGAGAAATTGAATATGGAAGCTGCTGTAAAGCTTGCCGAGAAGTTTGTCGCGGAAAACGGTTATACCGACTTGCCCGAATCGCGGATCAAACCGGTGCTCGACAACGAAAGCCTCGAGTGGACCAGTTCACGCAAAGAGCGCTTGGCGCAACGACATAAGACGCTGTTGCCAACTGCTATCGGCGCAAAATATGAACGCAAGGGTGAGATGGCTGGATGGAGCATTGCCTTTGACTACAGCATCAATGCTGGCGACCGCCGCTCATGCCGCGTTGTGACAATGACTGCTAACGGAAGTGGCATACGCATCGAACATGTCGATGGTGTTCGGAAGTATTTTTCCGGATTTGAACAGCGCGCTCCATAGCGGTCCCGAGTTTTCTACTGGCGGGTATTGGCTTGGACGGACGACGCCCAAAACAAAGTAGCTTCATCCTCGAAAAATTCGCAGATCTCCAGCTTCACCGATTGTTCCCAGCCTTTATCCGAAGTATCCCTAATTTGAATGTGCTGAATTGGCGGCACTTGGAAAGGGCCGAAGCCGGAGAATCCAGGCTCATCAAAAACCAGCGTACGCTCTTCTCCTGTCTGATTTGAAGCGTGATCGCTATCGAAATCGCCAGAGAGGTTTCTGGCGAGATATCAACGCAATAGCGGATCACTGTCCATTCACTTTACAGTTTTTCCAGCCATGTCTGCCCACGCCGCTCGACTTCGTCGTGCGCCAGCGTGCCTTTGCTGGCCGCGCCGGCAGGTGTTGATCCGGGGCGGGCGGGAAGGCTTTAGCGCAGGTCGTCGGTGTAATAGTAGACGGTGCCGAGGATGGCTTTGCGCGGCAGGCCGAGGGCGTTGGCGAGGGCGGCGGGGCTGGGTTCGCCCAGATGGGGCTTGGCGACATGGATGCGCACCGGGCGCGTTTCGCTGTCGCTGCGGTAGGCCACGATGTGGTCGAAGTCGGGGCGGCTGTCGATTTCCTTGACCAGGAAGCGTTGCCGTCCTTCGCCGATGCGCACATAGCTGGCCACCGGGTTGACGCGCACGGCCGGCGCGAGCTGGCGGTACATCAGCACCTTGTCGACCACCAGGGTGACGTCGCTGTACTGGACCTTGCCGTCGTGCTCGAAGTGGCCGAGCACGAGGTCGGCCTTGAAGTGGCGCAGCGGCGTCGGTGAATTCGGGGCCAGGCGGTCCAGTTCGAATTTTTCGGGGTCGATGGTCCACAGCATGGGCTTGCCTTCCAGGCGGTTGCGCAGGGTGGCGTCGAGGCCGGCGTCGGCGACGTGGAACTGGAGGATGAGCTGGTAGTCGTGCGGGCCGTGGAACATGGGCAGGTGCGCGGCGTACAAGCCTTCGTGGTTGCCGAACAGGGCCATGCCGTGGGTGCCGAAGGTGGACGGGGCGGCCAGTGCCGTGGCGGCCAGCAGCCAGCCGATCAGGATGGCGCTCAGGCGCCGATGTATCGCTTGCATCATGCTTCTAAGGGTTTTACGTACAGGCCCCATGGTATGCTGCACTTGCTGTCGCGTAAATCAATTTAATTTCAATCACTGTATCCAAACGGGAAACGATGAACCTGTCCGACCTGCGCATCTTTCTGAGCGCGGCGCAGCAGCCCTCGCTGGGGGCGGCGGCGCTGGAAATGCATCTGACCACCTCGGCCGTGTCCAAGGCCTTGAAGCGGCTGGAAGAGCAGGTGGGCACGGTGCTGTTCGACCGCAGCGCGCGTCAGCTGGCCTTGAACAGCAGCGGCCGCATGCTGGTGCAGCGCGCCCAGACCCTGCTGGCGCTGGCCGACCAGGCGCGCTGCGATCTGCTGGGCGAGCGCGCCAGCATCGATTGCCGCGTCGGCGGTCCGGCCATCCTGCTGTGGCGGCATGGCGCGGCGCTGGCGGGCGCGCTGCAGGCCTGGCCCGAGGCGAGCCTGCGCATGCACGCCCTGTATGAGGACGAGGCACTGGCGGCGCTGAAGCGCGGCGAGATCGGCATGGCCCTGGTGACGGGCGAGGTGATCCAGGGACGCGGCGAGCACTGGTCGGAGGAATGGGAGGCGATGCCGCTCGGCGTGCTGACCCTGCGCCTGGTGGCGGGCCGCAGCCATGCCCTGGTGCGCGAACTGGACGCGGCGCGGGCGGCGGCCGGCGGCGCGCACGATCAAGACGGCGCGGCCATGCTGGAAGCGGGCAGCGCGCGCGTGCTGGCCCATGATTTCGTCTGTCCCTCGCAATCGCCGTTCTGCGGCGCGCGGCGCGGTTCGCGCTCGGACGGCTGGCGCGACGACCAGCTGCCGCGCCGCATCCGCTACTGGGCCGACGATCTGCAACTGCTGCTGGCCCTGGTGAAGGCGGGCCAGGCGCTGGCCTATCTGCCCGATTTCGCGCTGGCCGATCCGGACTTGCGCCGCATCCGCGTCAACGACTGCCCCTTCCACTGCGAGGAAAGCGTGTACCTGGTATGGAAGCGCAAGCATGCCGCCGCCTGGCAGCAGGCCTTGGCGCAGCAGTTGGCCGCCGCCGCGGCGTAGCGGCGCGGCAGCATGGCGGGCAAGGTCGGCCTGGCCGCCGCCGGCTGTTCTGCGCGTCTGATGCGTTTATGGCAGACTGGATGCATGACCATCACCGTTCATCCGGCCAATGCGGCCGACATTCCCGCCATGTGGGCGCTGCGCACGCGCGCCGTGCGCCTGTCCTGTGCCAGCCATTACGCGCCGGACGTCATCGAGCGCTGGTCGGCCGCGCCGGCGCCGGACAGCTATGCGCGGCTGCTGGCCCAGGGCGGCGGCCTGCTGGCGCGCGAGGGCGATGCCTTGCTGGGCTATGCCATTCTCGATACGGCCAGCGGCGAAGTCGATGCCGTCTTTGTCGATCCGGCGCAGGGCGGGCGCGGCGTGGGCCGGCGCCTGCTGGCCGATCTGGAAGCGCTGGCGGACGCCCTGGCGCTGGCGCGCCCGCTGTTCCTGTACGCGGCGCTGAACGCCGTGGCCTTCTACCAGGCGGCCGGCTTTGTGCGCCGGCGCGAGGCGCAGTATGCCCATCCGGCCGGCATGCTGCTCGACTGCGTGTATATGGACAAGGCGTAAGCCTTACTGGGCGCGCAGGTCGACCGCGACCATATTGTCGTCGGGATTGCGGTCGATCAGCTTGTTGTCCGGGTCGATGCCGGCGCGCGCCGGGCGGCCGTTGACGATCACCGTGAATTCATTCTGCTTGGCCGTGACCAGCTTGCGCTCGCGCAGCAGGCTGCGGCCTTCCTTGTCGTCGACGCCGATCTCGATCAGGTCGCGCAGCGCCACCTCTTTTTCCGCGCCCTGGTCGTCGGCGCGCGCCTTGCCGGCCTGGGCGCTGAGGCGCACCTCGTAGCGGCCGTCGCTGAGCTTGCGCGCGCTGGCGGCGACGGCGCGGTTATTGTGCAGCACGATGTGCTCGAACAGGTCGTCGATCAGGTATTGCTGCCCGGGTGCGGCGATCTGGCGCAGCCCCTGCACCAGGGTGTTGACGCTGGGGTAGGGGGCGCCGTGGAAGGCGTATTGCTTGAGCAGGCCGGCCAGCACGCGGTTGACCTGTTCCTCGCCCAGCATGTCCTGCAACAGGTACATGGCCAGGCTGCCTTTGCGGTAGTGGATGTAGGGCTGGTCTTCATTGTCGGCCAGCGGCAGTTCGCGCTCGCGTTCCAGGGCGCGGCCGTGCAGGTAGTTGTGCAGGTCGTAGGCGAGGAAGCGGCGCATGCGCGCCGGGCCGACGGCTTGTTTCATCACCATCAGCGCCGAATACTCGGCCAGGGTTTCGCTGAGCACGGTGGCGCCGCGCGTATTGCCGCCCACCAGCTGGTGCGCCCACCACTGATGCGCCACTTCGTGCGCCGTGATATAGGTCGGGTAGTCGATGTCCTTGGGATTCTTGTCGTCGACGCGCGCCAGGAAGCCGATGCCTTCCGAGTACGGGATGGTGTTGGGGAAGGATTGCGCGAAGTCCTGGTAGCGCGGGAATTCGACGATGCGCAGCACCTTGTGCTGGTAGGGGCTGAAGTGCTTGCTGTAATACTCGAGCGCGTCCTTGATGCCCTTGCTCATGCGGTCGAGGTTGAATTCGTGGCCGGGCTGGTAATAGATTTCGATGCCCACGTCCTGCCACCAGTCATGGCGCACGGCGTAGCGCGCCGACTGGAAGGAATAGAAGTTGAGGATGGGCTGGTCCATGCGGTAGTGGAAGTAGCGCCGTCCGCCCTTGCTCCACTCCTGCAGCAGCTGGCCGGGCGCGATGGCGATCTGGTCGGGGCTGGTGCTCAGGGTCGCTTCGAAGCCGACCCAGTCGGCGTCGCTGCCCAGGTAGTTGTCGGCCAGGCCCTTGGGATCGTCGCGCGGCAGGGCGCGTGCGCGCACGGGCAAGCCATGCTGCTTGCGGTCGCGCGGGTCGCGCAGCTCGGCGTGGCGCTGGTAGCCGATATGTGGCAGATAGCGGTTGTCGAAGAAGGTGCCGTTGCCCAGCACGGGCGTGTCCTGGCCCAGGCCGAGGATGCCGCGCGGCGCGTATTCGACTTCGAATTCGAGCGCCAGGCTGGCGCCCGGCGCCAGCGGCGTCGACAGGCGGTAAGCGTGGAAGCCGAGGCGCTCGTCTTTCAAGGTCTGGTGGCTGGGCTGGGGCAGGCGCAGGGCGCGCAGCTTGCCCTGCGGGTCTTGCTGCAGATAGAGCAGACTGATCGGCACGCCGCTCTTGTTTTCCAGCACGTAGCGGCCCTTGGCCAGCAGGCGGCGGCGCTCCGGTTCGATGTCGATGTCGAGCTTGACGTCGGTGATGCGCGGCTGCGGCACGCCGGCCAGCGCGCGGTACTGGCGTTCGTAGTCGGCGCGTTCGGCGTCGCGCCGGTAGGTGGATTTGTAATCGTTGAGGATGTGCAGGTTGTAGTAGAGCACGGCGCCGGCGCAAAGGAAGAGGGTCAGGCCCACGCTGAAGCCGGCCAGCACCGGCCCGCTCAGGGCGCGGCGCGCCAGTTGCAGGCGCATCTTGCGCTCGTCGTTGGCGCCGCGCGGCCAGAAGATGCGCGCCAGCACCAGCAGCATCAGGGCCGCGCCCGACCAGTACAACTGATACCAGCGCTGGCGCGCCAGGAAGTGGCCAAAGCCATTCATGTCCGAATACAGCAGTTCGGGCGCGCTGGCGTACAGCAGCATCGGGTGTTCCAGGCCGAGGCCGCCCAAGCTCAGGCTGGCCGCGTAGTACAGGATCATCACGAGGTGGGCCGCGTATTTGTGGTTGAGCAGCACCTGCACGGCGAAGGCCAGCGTGGCCAGCAGCATATACGTGGGCAGCTCGATCAGGAACAGGTATTGGCAATACAGGCCCAGCTGCAGATGGAAATAACCCTTGGCCAGCTGGATGGCGATGCCGCAGACCATGGTGGCGGCCAGCACCAGGATTTGCACGCCGTACAGCGCGAACAGCTTGGCCAGCAGCGGCAGCCAGCTCGGCACCGGCAGCGCGTCGAGCATCTGGGCCACGCGCTGGTCGCGCTCGCGCCACACCAGCTCCCCCGCGTAGAAGGTGGTCAAGACCAGCATGAACAGGGCGAAGCCGCCCGTCACCAGCTCCAGCACCTTGTAGGTGACGGGATAGGTGCTGGTGCCATAGATGGCGCCCAGGTCGAGCGCGCCGGCGATCACGGTCAGCAGGCCGGCCAGTACGATGACGGCGAAATACACATTCTTCACCGTTTCGCGCAGGTTCAGCCACGTCATGCGCAGCAGCAGGCCGGGCAGGCGGCCCGGCGCATAGTCGGCTTCGGCGCGCGGCGGCTGCAACGCGGCGCCGCGCGCCAGCGCGCCATGCGCCGCCATGCCGGCCGCGGCCAGGGCGGCGGCCCCGGCCAGCGCGCTGCCGCCGCCGGCGCTGTCGGCGTCGCGCTCGGCGGCGGCGCTGCGCGCGCCGCCCTGCTCGAGCTGGCTGACGAAATGGAAGCGCCAGTAGCCCAGCAGCAGCACCACCAGGGCGAAGGAGGACCACAGCAGGCGGTTCAGCAGGTAGACCCCTTCCAGCGGCACCAGGCGGCTATTCTGCTCGGCCGCCGGCCAGTATTCGGTCAGGTGGATCACGGCCGTGGTGCCGAAGGGATCGATCAGCGCGGCCAGGGTCTTGTAGTCGAGGTCGCGCGCCAGGCCGGGCGCCACCAGGTAGCCCACCAGCATCACCACGCTGCTGATATACACCGGCAGCATGCGCCGCGTCAGCGCGGCCAGCACGAAGAACAGGCTGCCGAAGATGAAGATATTGGGCAGCAGGGTCAGGGCGTAGGGGCGCAGATAGGCCAGCGCGCCGGCGCCGGCCAGGCGCTCCGGCTCGACGCCGGGCAGGAAGGTGCCGAGCCAGGTGCCGAGCAGGATGCTGGCGAAGACCACGGCCAGCACGGCGCAGGCGCCGAAGAAGCGGCCGAACATATACTGGTGCTTGCGGATCGGCGCGCTGAAGAAGAAGTGCTGCATCTCGTATTCGAAGTCCTGCTGCAGCGCCCGTCCCATCATGGCAGCGATGACGATCACGCCGAAGCAGCCGAGGAAGCTGGCGGTGAGCAGGATGGAGCGCGGGGCGTCGATCAGGGCGCGCCCGCCGAAGCTCACATGGGCTTCCTTGAAGACGCCGCCGGCGGCGGCCATCCACAGCATGGACAGGGCCAGGAACAGGGCAAAATAGACCCAGGTCGAGAGCAGCTTGAGGCGCTGGCGGGCTTCGAAAACGGCGATGGCGAACATGGACGGCTCAGTCGCAGCGGTCGGCGGCGCCGTGGCGGCCGGCGATGGTGGCGAAATACACGTCCTCCAGGTCGCCGATGGCTTCCTCGAAGCCGTCGCCGGGGTCGTCCTCGCTGTAGACATGGACCAGGGTGCGGCCCGACAGCAGGCGCGTCGAGATCACGGCGTGGCGCTGCTGGAAGTAGAGCAAATCCTTTTTCTCGACAAAGCGGGCCCAGATCTTGCAGCTGATATCGTCGATCAGCTGCTGGGTAGGGCCGGCCAAGAGCAGGTGGCCCTGGTTGATGATGGCCATGGTCGAGCACAGGTCGGCCACGTCGCTGACGATGTGGGTGGACAGGATCACGGTGCGCTCGGCGCCGATGTCGGACAGCAGGTTGTGGAAGCGCACCCGCTCCTGCGGGTCGAGGCCGGCGGTCGGCTCGTCGACGATGATCAGTTTCGGGTCGCCCAGCAGGGCTTGGGCGATGCCGAAGCGCTGGCGCATGCCGCCCGAGAAGGTGCCAAGGCGGCGGTGGCGCAGCTCGAACAGATTGGTCTGCTGCAAGAGCGCATCGACCACTTCGCGCCGCTGGGCGCGCTGGCCCAGGCCCTTGAGCACGGCAAAATGGTCGAGCAGCTCATAGGCCGTGACTTTGGGGTAGAGGCCGAAATCCTGGGGCAGGTAGCCGAGCAGGCGGCGGATCGCATCTTTTTCGTCCAGCACATCGTAGTCGCCGAAAAAGACCGAGCCGGCGTCGGCTTCCTGCAAGGTGGCCAGGGTGCGCATCAGCGTCGATTTGCCGGCGCCGTTCGGGCCGAGCAGGCCGAACATGCCGACCGGGATCGTGAGCGAGAGATTGTCCAGGGCGACCACGCCGTTCGCATAGGTCTTGGACAAGTTGCTGATACGTAATTCCATGCCTGCCTTTCATTTCCGTGGTGCAACACGGTTCTCGTATACAATGGCCTTTTCCATGCTCGCATTGTATTGAAAACGCGACAGCCGGGGGGCTTTCCTGCGATGGGCCGCATTTTGGGCGCGCCAGAGTGCGGAAACGGGGGAGTCAGCCGTTATAGTCCAGCCATGAATAAACACGCAGACCAATTGGGGCCGGCCACGCGCGAGCACATCCTGGCCATCACGCGCGCCGGCGTGACGCGGGCCGAGGCCACCGGCTTTTTCCGCGTCGCGCTCGGCCTGTGCTACCTGGCCAGCCTGATGACGCAGGAAGCCATCGATTTCAAGGCGCTCGACAAGGACGTCAACCGCTTCATCTACCAGGCGATCGGGCCGGGTCACAGCATCACCAGCATCCTGCAATACATGAGCGGGGAAAAAGTCATCCGCGTGGTCGATTCGCCGCGCTTCCTGCGCGCCTTTGCCGAGCACTGCCCGGCCGTGCCGGTCGATTCGATTCCCTTCCTGCTGGGGCTGAACCTGGGCGTGGCCAAGGATTTGTCGGGCATCGATGTGCGCGGGCCGGTGGCCGACTGGATCGAGCGCCAGCGCCTCTTGCGCGAAGCGCGCGAGGAAGCGGCGGCGCGCGCGGCCGGCGAGGACGGCGCGGCGCCGGGGCTATAATGGTGTTTTCTGACCAAGCTGGACAAGATCACCATGGCCGCCAAGCATTATCACACCCCCCTCGACCGTTTCATCAGCAGCGCCGACAAGGCCTTGCGCGTCATTGCCGGCGTCGCGGCGGCCTCGCGCCCGAACCCGGCGGCGCATGCGGCCGATGCCGACCTGAGCGAAGCCGAACAGCGCCATAGCGCCGGCCTGATGCGCGTGAACCATGTGGGCGAGGTGATGGCCCAGGCGCTCTACAATTCGCAGGCGCGCTTTGCCAAGAGCGAGGCCATGCGCGTCCAGTTCGAGCACGCCAGCCGCGAGGAGGAAGACCACCTGGCCTGGACCGCGCAGCGCCTGGGTGAACTCGGTTCGCGCACCAGCCTGCTCAATCCCCTGTTCTATGCGGGCGCGTATGCGCTGGGCACGGCGGCGGCGTATATGGGCGACAAGCACAGCCTGGGTTTTGTGGTGGAAACCGAGCGCCAGGTGGAAGCGCACCTGGCCAGCCATCTGGACAAATTGCCGCCGCAGGACGCCAAGTCGCGCGCCATCGTCGAGCAGATGCGCCTCGATGAAATCGAGCACGGCGCCGCTGCCCAGGCCATGGGCGCGGCGCAGACGCCGGCGCCGGTGCAGCTGGTCATGAAGGCCATGTCCAAGCTGATGACCGGCAGCACCTACTACATTTAAGCGGCGGCGCCGGAATGGCTTACGCTTCGACGATCTCGAAGGAGTGGGTGATCTCGGCGGTCTTGGCCAGCATGATGGAGGCCGAGCAGTATTTCTCGTGCGACAGGCTGACGGCGCGTTCGACCGCAGCCGGTTTCAGGTTCTTGCCGCTGACGATGAAGTGGAAGTGGATCTTGGTGAACACTTTCGGGTCGCTGTCGGCGCGTTCGGCCTTCAGGGTCGCCTCGCAGCCGCGCACATCTTCACGGCCGCGCTTGAGGATGAGCACCACATCGTAGGCGGTGCAGCCGCCGGTGCCGAGCAGGACCATCTCCATCGGGCGCGGCGCCAGATTGTGGCCGCCGCCCTCGGGCGCGCCATCCATCGTCACCAAATGGCCGGAGCCGGTCTCGGCGCGGAAACTCATGCCCGACGGGCCATTCCAGCTGACTTTCACTTCCATTGCATTCTCCAGAAAAGATCGTGCCTGCATTGTAAAGGAGGGGCGCGGCCTGTGCTGGCTTGTGCCGGGTTTTCTTAGGCGCGGCCCGGTCGGCAGTCTCGGGCCAGGAACCAATCCGCTTCGCCGGGACGGCGCAGCCAGATGGCGCGCCAGGCATTGCGCTGGCCGCAGCCGTGCAGGTTGGCGAAGGCGGACGGCGTGAGCGACCGGCTTTCGCAGACGATGTGCTCGCCTTCCACTACGGCGTAGCGGGTGTGGCCGCGAAAGGCGGCGCGCAGCAGGGTGCCGTCGGGCAGGAACAGCCGTTTCCATTGGTAGCCAAGATGGACGGCGGCGTCCGGGGCGGAGAGGGCGGCCAGCCAGGCGCTCACGGCCTCATCGACTGCCGCTTGGGCCTTATCGCCGAAATAGCCTTCGCCGGCGTGTTCGCAGATGGCGTGGAAGAGGTCGTCTCGAAGGGATACGGGGATGGGGTAGCTCATTTTTTTGCCTCTTCTATTTTGTTCTAAAACGCTCTAGAACACTCTGGAACGTTCTGGAATCTTCTAGAACGCTCTAATTTGGGAGGGAATGGGGCGAGAAAATTTTCTAAAACGTTCTAAAACACTCTAGATTTCTTTGCTGGCCCGAAAAATTAGAGTGTTCTAGAACGGAATAGTTCAATCTAGAGTGTTCTAGAGTGTTCTAGAGCGTTCTAGAGCAATCTAGAACGCCGCCAAAAAATGAAGAACCCACACCCGATACCGCCACCGGGCTGAGCCGTTTAGACCGTCATCAGATAGCGCTCGCTGCGCATGCGGCGTTCGGTGAAGACCAGGCACAGCAGGGCCAGCACCAGGCTGCTGAAGAAGGTCAGGAGGAAGGGCAGCAGGCCGATGCTCTGCCCCTTGGCCAGCTCGCGCAGCAGGGTCTGGTTGGACAGCACCGGTACCAGGTACATCCAGTGGGTGGTGCTCAGATTCATCATCGGCACCACGATGACGGGCACGATGGGCACCAGCATGGCGATGCTGACCAGGGACTGCGCCTCCTTGAAGGACTTGGCATTGATCGAGAGCGCGATTTCGATGGCGGCGGCAAACATCGACAGCGTGGCCGAAGCGAGGCAGACGGCGGCCAGGTCGAGGGCCGAGAGGCGCCAGGACATGCCGATCTCCTCCAGCGGCAACCATTTCAGGATGCCGTGCGCGATGGCCAGCTCGAGCGTGATGCCGACAATCGACAGCAGGGCCGCCGCCAGCCATTTGCCGACGATGAGGTCGCCCGGCCGCGCCGGCTGGGCCAGCAGCACTTCGAGCGAGCGCCGTTCGCGTTCGCCCGCCGTGCTGTCGACGGCCGTACTCATGCAAAACATAAAGGCCGGCACAAAGAAGATGCCGAGCATGGTGCCGATGGTGCTGGCCGAGCGCGAGGCGCTGGTGCCGGTATCGTACTTTTGCACCAGCACCGGATTCAGGTTGGCCGGCGAGACGCCGTGGGCCAGCAGGCGGGCGCCGGCGATGGTGCGGCTGTAGTCGCGCAGCACGGCCTCGACCTCCTCATGCTTGCGCGAGCTTTCCGAGGCCGAGTCGTACCACAGCTCGGCGCGCGCCGGGCGCATGGCCTGGTAATCCTCGGCATAGTGCTCGTGCAGGCGCAGCACGGCCGTCACCTTTTGCTCGCGCAAGAGGGCGACGATGGCGTCTTCATTCATGGCGTCGCGCCGTTGCACATTGATATTGCGTTGGCCGAGCTGGGCCATGAGCGTGGGCGCCTGGGCCGCGCCCAGCACGACCAGGTCGATGCCTTCGCGCTCGGGCCGCGTGGCGCGGCCGATCTCGCGGTTGAGGATGGCACCCACCATCAGCGGGTACATCAGCATGAAGACGGCCAGCAGCGCCAGCGCGCGGCGGTCGCGCAGGGTTTCCTTGAGTTCCTTGAGCAGGACGATGAGCCAGGCCGGTTTCATAATTCAATCCCCTCTTCGGTGCCGACCAGGCTGACAAAGGCGTCTTCCAGGCTGTCCAGGCCGGTGCGCGCACACAGCGCCTGCGGCGTGCCCTGGGCCACGGTGGCGCCGCCGGAAATGACGATCACATCGTCGCAGGAATGGATCACTTCCTGCATCACATGGGTGGCCATGATCACGCAGCAGCCATCGGCTTTCAGGGCGGCCAGGGCGCGGCGCAGGGCGCGCGTGCTCATCACGTCGAGGCCGCGGCTCGGTTCGTCGAGCAGCAGGTGGCGCGGGCGGTGCAGGAGGGTGCGCGCCAGGGCCACCTTGATGCGCTGGCCCTGGGAAAAGCCCTTGGCGCGCCGCTCCAGGATATCGTCGAGCGCGAGCAGCTCGCTCACTTCGGCGATGCGCTGGTCGATGGCCGGGCGCGCCATGCCGTTGAGTTCGCCGAAGTAAGTCAGGTATTCGCGCGTGGACAGGCGGTCGTACAGGCCGAACTGGTCGGTCAGCACGCCGATATTGCGCCGCACCCGCATCGGGTCGACGGCCGGGTCGACGCCATCGATGGCGATGCGGCCGTGGTCGCGCTTGAGCAGGCCGACCAGGGTGCGCAGCAAGGTGGTCTTGCCGGCGCCGTTCGGCCCCAGCAGGGCCGTGATCTGGCCGTCGGCGGCGCTGAAGGTGGCGCCGGCCAGGGCCTGCACCTTGCCGAACTGCTTGCGTACATCGTGGACTTCAATCATGGGCGTTCCGCATCAGGGTTGGGGGCCGGCGCTGTTGAGCTGGAAGGTCGGGGCCGGGATCTCGCTCAGGCAGGCGGCGTGCAGGGGCTGGCCGGGCTGGTCGAGGAATTCGCGCAGGAGGCGCGGCACGCAGCCCAGGGGCGACACGATGTGGCCGCCATTCTGCACGATCAGGTGCTGGGCGCGCTGCATGTGGCGGCCGGCCGCCTCGGCGCGGCGCGGCGGCGTCACCGGGTCGAGCGCGCCGGACAGCATGAGCACGGGCGCGGCGATTGGCGTGGGCGCGGCCGGCGCTGCGGCCGGCACTTGCAGCAGCGGGCAGAGCTGGCCGGCGCGTGCGATCTGGGCCGGGCCGAGGAAGGAGGCGCGCGTGTCCTCGGCCAGCACGGCTGGCGTCAGGCGCGGATAGTCTTCGGCGCAGACCACGGCCAGGTGCAGGCCCAGCGCCGGGCCGGCGTCGCTGGCGAAGTCGCGCGCCACATTGCTGCGCGCCAGAAACGGCTGCCAGCGGCCGCGCGCGGCGCTGTCGATGAGGAAGGGCAGGCGCCGGCTGTCCTGCTGCGAATACAGGATATTGTGCACGGTGCTGAGAAAGCGGCTGCTGCTGATCTCGACCGCGCGCAACTCGGCCGTGCGTGGGTCGGGCAGCTCGAGCTGGAGCGGGGCCTGGGCCAGGTGCGCGCGCAGGCTGGCGAACTGGCTCGCCAGCGTGGGGAAAGCCTTGGCGCAGCCGGCATCGGCCGCGCACTGGCGGAACAGGGTGTCGAGCGCGGCCTGGGCGTCGCGCCCGCCGGCCGGGATGATCTGCTCGGGCGCGGCCACGCCGTCGAGGATCAGGCTGCGCACCTGGGCCGGATAGCGCCGCGCATAGTGCTGGGCCAGGCGCGTGCCGTAGGAGCCGCCCCACAGATTGATCTGGGCGTAGCCGAGGGCGCGCCGTACGGCCTCGATGTCCTGCGCCGCGGCGTCGGTGCCGTAGCGGGCATAGGGCGCGGCCAGGCGCTGCAGGCAGGCGCGCGCGCTGGCCAGCGCGGCGTCGTCGCCGAGGTTGTCGTCCTCGGGGCCGCTCTTGCATTCGAGCTTGCCCGACAGGCCGGTGCCGCGCTGGTCGATCAGCACCACGTCGCGCGTGGCGCGCACCTTGCGGAAGGTGCTGGCCAGCATCGGCAAGACTTCGCTGCCCGCTTCGCCGGGACCGCCGGCCAGGATGAACAGCGGGTCGCGCAGGGCCGCCTCGCGCAGGGCCGGGGCGATGGTCACGTGCAGGCGCAGGCGCGGCCCGGCCGCCTGCGCGTGGTCGAGCGGCACCTCGAGGCGCAGGCAGCGCAGCGCTTCCTCGGCGCCGGGCAGGTGGCAGGAGTGGCCGGCCGCGGCCGGCGGCGCGGCCAGGACGGCGGCCGGCGCGCTGAGTGCCAGGGCGGCCAGGGCGGCCAGGATGGCGCGGAGGGACAAAGTGGGCACGGCAGCGCCTTTCCTTTTAAGCAAGTGTGGAAGCAATATACGCCCGACAATGTCTCCAAGGCAACAGCAGACGGCGCCGCTGTCGCATCCGCATCGTGGGCTTGACCGGGCAGGCCCACTTCCGCTAGAATCGTGGGCTTTCCGTTCGCTCAGGAAAAGCAAACAAGAAGGCTGCGTCCGCTGCATCAGAGGGCGGAACCACCATTTGAGCGTGATACAAATCTTCAATTAGGAAGTCAAACATGAAAACTTTTTCCGCTAAGGGCCATGAAGTCCAGCGCGACTGGTTCGTGATTGACGCGACGGACAAAGTCCTCGGACGTGTTGCCAGCGAAGTGGCACGCCGACTGCGCGGCAAACATAAGCCAGAATTTACTCCTCACGTTGACACCGGCGACTTCATCGTTGTCGTGAACGCAGGCAAACTGCGCGTGACCGGCACCAAAGCCACCGAGAAGACCTACTACCGTCACTCGGGCTATCCAGGCGGCATCTACGAGACCAACTTCCTGAAAATGCAACAGCGTTTCCCAGGCCGTGCTCTGGAAAAAGCCGTCAAAGGCATGCTGCCAAAAGGCCCACTGGGCTACGCAATGATCAAGAAGCTGAAAGTGTACGCCGAAGGTTCGCACCCGCACGCTGCCCAGCAACCTAAAGCACTCGAATTCTAAGGAACTGACATGATCGGTAACTACAACTACGGCACCGGCCGTCGCAAGAGTGCAGTGGCTCGCGTGTTCATCAAGGTCGGCACCGGCCAGATCATCGTGAACGGCAAGCCAGCCGCGGAATACTTCTCCCGTGAAACCGGCCTGATGGTGATCCGTCAGCCGCTGGAACTGACCGGCAACGTTGAGCGTTTCGACATCAAAGTCAACGTGCACGGCGGCGGCGAGTCCGGCCAGGCAGGTGCTGTGCGCCACGGCATCACCCGCGCCCTGATCGACTACGATGCAGGCCTGAAGGGCGATCTGGCCCGCGCCGGCTTCGTCACCCGCGATGCGCGTGAAGTCGAACGTAAAAAAGTTGGTCTGCGCAAAGCACGTCGCGCAAAACAATTCTCGAAGCGTTAATTTGCTTCTGCCGCGTCCGGCTTGCGCCGGGCGCTGCCCGAAAAGCCGCTGGCTCTGCCTGCGGCTTTTTTGCTTTTGGGCTAAGGTAAACGGCTCCTGGCCCGGCCTGATACAATCGCACTTCCCTCCCTTTTTACTATGCAAGGACAGAACATGATCAAAGTTGGCATCGTCGGCGGCACCGGTTACACCGGAGTGGAACTGCTGCGATTGTTGGCCCTCCACCCCGAAGTCGAACTGACCGCGATCACTTCGCGCAAGGAAGACGGCTTGCCGGTGGCCGATCTGTATCCCTCCCTGCGCGGCCGCGTCAACCTGGCGTTCTCGGCGCCGGACAAGGCCGACCTGAGCCAGTGCGACGTGGTGTTCTTCGCCACCCCGCACGGCGTGGCCATGGCCCAGGCGCCGGCCCTGCTGGCGGCCGGCGTCAAGGTGATCGACCTGGCGGCCGATTTCCGCATCAAGGACCGCGCCGTGTTCGAAAGCACCTACAAGATCGAGCACACGGCGCCCGCGCTGCTGGAGCAGGCTGTTTATGGCCTGCCTGAGCTGAACCGCGACGACATCGCCGCCGCCCAGCTGATCGCCAATCCCGGCTGCTACCCGACCACCATGCAGCTGGGCTTCGTGCCCCTGCTGAAAGCCGGCTGGATCGATGCCAGCCACCTGATCGCCGACTGCAAATCGGGCGTCTCGGGCGCCGGCCGCAAGGCCGAGATCGGCATCCTGTTCTCGGAATCGTCCGACAACTTCAAGGCCTATGGCGTGGGCGGCCACCGCCACACGCCGGAAACGGCGGCCCAGCTGCAGCGCTACACCGAGCAGCAGGTCGGCCTGATCTTCACGCCCCATCTGGTGCCGATGATCCGCGGCATGCACTCGACCCTGTACGCGCGCCTGACGCGCGAGGTCAGCAATGAAGAATTGCAGCAACTGTTCGAAGACGCTTACCGCGAGCAACCGTTTGTCGACGTGCTGCCGTTTGGCGCGCACCCGGAAACGCGCAGCACGCGCGGCGCCAATGTGCTGCGCCTGGCGCTGCACCGCCACGGTGATACCGTGATCATCTTGGTTGTTCAGGACAATCTGGTGAAGGGCGCGTCGGGCCAGGCCGTGCAGTGCATGAACCTGATGTTCGGCCTGGAAGAAGGTCTGGGCTTGCAGACGATTGCCCTGATGCCTTGAAGTGAGGCTTGGAGGCCGCAGATTCTTGAGGGAAGTTGCGGAAATGCGGTCCGGCGCAGCAGGCCGGGCCGCAACAGACTATAATTGGCTAACGATTTTTGTAGGAGTAACCCATGAGTGCAGTAGCCGAAGCCCAAGACGTCATCCCGTCGCCCATCATCTTCACCGACGCCGCCGCCGAAAAAGTGGCGCAGCTGATCGAAGAAGAAGGCAATCCGGACTTGAAACTGCGCGTATTCGTGCAAGGGGGCGGCTGTTCCGGCTTCCAGTACGGCTTCACCTTTGACGAGATCGTCAATGAAGACGACACGACGATGGTCAAGAACGGCGTGCAATTGCTGATCGACTCGATGAGCTACCAATACCTGGTCGGCGCCGAGATCGACTACAAGGATGACCTCGAAGGCGCCCAGTTCGTCATCAAGAATCCCGGCGCCAGCTCGACCTGCGGCTGCGGCTCCTCGTTCTCCGTCTAAGACGGCCAGCCCTGCAAAAACGGCGGACAGCGCAAGCTCTCCGCCGTTTTCTTTTGACCAACATCAAGCAATGTCCGACCCTGGTGTCAGGCACCAGGGTCGGACATTCTTTGATCTAGATCAGTAAATGTCCTACCGCGGTGTCAGGCACCAGGGTGGGACATTGGTTGATCTGGATCAAAGCTTAGCGGGGGTAGAGGGCGCCAAGGATGCGCTCGCCGGCGGCGCCGGTGACGGCGGGCAGGTTGCCGGGCTGGCGGTCCTGGCAGCGCCAGGCGAGCCAGGCGAAGGCGAGCGCTTCGACGTGCTGCGGCGGGATGTCGAGGGCGTCGGTGGTGGCGAGTACGGTGCTGGCGCCGAGGGTGCTTTGCAGCATTTGCTGGAGCTGGGCGTTGTGGGCGCCGCCACCGCAGACGTAGACGGCGTCGGCGGCCGGGGCGGCGTGCTGGATGGCGTCGGCCAGCGTGAGGGCCGTGTAGCGGGTCAGGGTGTGCATCACATCCTGCGGGGCGGCATCGGGGAAGGCGGCCAGGTGGGCGTCGAGCCAGGCCAGGTGGAACAGGTCGCGGCCGGTGCTCTTGGGGGCGGGCAGGGCGAGATACGGTTCGCTCAGCAGGCGCGCGAGCAGGCCGGGCACTTCCTGGCCGGCGGCGGCCCAGGCGCCGTTGGCGTCGTAGGGTTGGCCCTGGTGGCGCTGGATCCAGCCATCCATCAGGACGTTGCCGGGACCGGTGTCGAAGCCGCTGACGCGGCCGTCGCCGTGCAGCACGGAGATGTTGGCGATGCCGCCGATATTGGCGACGACGCGGGTCTTGCCGGGAGCGCCGAAGACGCTGTGGTGGAAGGCCGGCACCAGCGGCGCGCCCTGGCCGCCGGCGGCCACGTCGCGGCTGCGGAAGTCGGCGATGACGTCGATGCCGCACAGCTCGGCCAACAGGGCCGGGTTGTTGCTCTGGCGCGTATAGCCCAGTTCGGGCCGGTGGCGGATGGTCTGGCCATGGGCGCCGACGGCGCGCACATCGGCCGCCTTGATGTCGGCCACGCCGAGCAGGCGGGTGACGCAATCGGCGTAGTGGATGGCGAGCTGGTTGGCGGCCAGCGCTTCGCGTTCGATTTCATTGGCGCCGGGCGTCTGCAGGGCCAGCAGTTCGGCGCGCAGGGCGGGGGCGAAGGGGACGTGGGCGGCGGCCATGGTGCGCGTGGCGCCGGCCCAGAAGTCGACCAGCACGCCGTCCACACCGTCGAGGCTGGTGCCCGACATTAATCCGATAAACAGGCTCATCTTGGCTCTCTTGCAGTATTGTCGTGCCGGCTATTGTCGCCCGATCCGGGCGCGGCTGCAAACGCAGAGCGGAGGGCCAAAGAAAACGGCGCCGCGAAGGGCGCCGTTCGGAGGGATGGGCCAGCCTTATTTGGCGGCCATCCTGCTGGTGCTGCCGCCGCCGTTCGGGCGCAGCAGGGCGAAGCGGTGCATCATGTCGGAGGACACGGTGCGGAAGCGCGCCAGCTCGGCCGTCGTCAGCGGCGCCTGGGCCGTGATATTCAGCTTGGTCGGATCCTGGGCCTGGCCGCCGACGCGGAACTCATAGTGCAGGTGGGCGCCGGTGGACCAGCCGGTGGAACCGACATAGCCGATCACATCGCCCTGGCTGACCTTGCTGCCCTTGCGCAGATTGCTCGAGAAGCGGCTCATGTGGGCGTAGGCGGTGCTGTAATTGCTCCAGTGCTTGACCACCACCAGATTGCCGTAGCCGCCCTGCACGCCCTGGAAGTCGATCACGCCATCACCGGAGGCGCGGATCGGCGTGCCTTGCGCGGCGGCAAAGTCGATGCCCTTGTGCTGTTTCCAGTTGCCCGACAGCGGGTGCACGCGCATCGAGAAGCCCGACGAAATGCGCGAGAATTCCAGCGGCGACTTGAGAAAGGCTTTTTTCAAGGCCTTGCCGTCGAAGCTGTAGTAACCGCCGCCCTGCTTGCTGGCCGGGTCTTCGAACCAGACCGATTGGTAGGTCACGCCGCGGTTGGTGAATTCGCCGGCCAGGATGCGGCCGGCGCGCACGAATTCGCCATCCTGCCAGAACGTTTCGTAGACCACGTTGAAGCGGTCGCCGCGTTTCAGGTCGGAGCGGAAGTCGATGCTGGTGGAGAACATCTCCACGATCTGCTGCACCACGGAGTCGGGCAGCTTGCTGCCGTCGGCGCTGGAGTCGGTGGCGGCGAACAGGGTGGAGGTGATTTCGCGCGCATGCATCTCGACGCGGCGTTCGAGCTTGGCCGCCACTTCCTCGGCCGTGAAGCTGTCGCCCTTGCGTACGATGGAGAGATTCTTGACCGGGACATCCTTGCCGTCGACCACGGTGGCGCGCAGCCACAGCAGATTGCCTTCCTCGTCGGTCTGCGCTTGCACGCGCTTGCCGGTTTTCAGCTGCATGACGCCACGGGCAACCTTGTCCTTCTTGATAAAGTTTTCCGCCGCGCTGTCTTCGACGCCAAGGCGGCGCAGCAAGGTGGCGAGGGTGTCGCCGGCGCGGATTTTCTCTTCGTGGACGTACTGCTGATTCGGCTGCTGCTGTTCCAGCGCAGCGATCTGGGTGCTGAGGTTGGGGAGCTGGAGGTCCTGGGCGATGGATTTTACTGGCAGGTCGGACGCGTCGGGGGCGAGCGGAGCCACGCCGGCCGCACCGAAAGCGCACACCGCCAGAAACAGGGCGGAAGCGCTGACGATACGCGCCTTGCGCGTCGAGCCTAGCAGATTGAACAAGCCGGAGCTTGTGAACTTGTTTATAGGGTTCATGCAATCAGTTAAAATTTGCCGCTTGAACTTTATGGATTCTTGCTCTTTTGTTCTAACTTATTGATTTGTCTCGTTTTCATCGGGCAATATTGATGGGATCGGGCATTATAACAAAGTCCTGAGCCGTGCCAACAATTTGAGAGAATTTAGCGAAATATGGATATAACCTCCTCCGCGACCGCCAAGGCGAGCGCCCCCCAACTGCCCCTGAGCGAGCGTGTGCAGGAAGCGCTGGCGATCGCCAAGCGCGGTGTCGACGAGCTGCTGATCGAAAGCGAATTCGCGCAAAAGCTGGCGCGTTCCGAGCAAAGCGGCGTCCCGCTGCGCATCAAGCTGGGCCTGGACCCGACCGCGCCGGACTTGCACCTGGGCCACACCGTGGTGCTCAACAAGATGCGCCAGCTGCAAAACCTGGGCCACCAGGTGATCTTTCTGATCGGCGACTTCACCTCGATGATCGGCGACCCTTCGGGCCGCAACGTCACGCGCCCGCCGCTGACGCGCGAACAGATCGAACTCAACGCCCAGACCTATTTCAAGCAGGCCTCGCTGGTGCTCGACCCGACGAAAACGGAAATCCGCTACAACTCCGAGTGGTGCGATCCGCTGGGCGCGCGCGGCATGATCCAGCTCGCCTCCCGCTACACTGTGGCGCGCATGATGGAGCGCGACGATTTCAGCAAGCGCTTCAAGAATGGGACCCCGATCTCGGTCCACGAGTTCCTCTACCCGCTGATGCAGGGTTACGACTCGGTGGCCCTGAAGTCCGACCTGGAGCTGGGCGGCACCGACCAGAAATTCAATCTGCTGGTGGGCCGCGAGCTGCAGAAGGACTGGGGCCAGGAGCCGCAGTGCATCCTGACCATGCCCCTGCTGGAAGGCTTGGACGGCGTGGAAAAGATGTCCAAGTCCAAGAACAATTACATCGGCATCACGGAGCCGGCCAACACCATGTTCGCCAAGGTGATGAGCATTTCCGACGTGATGATGTGGCGTTACTATGAGCTGCTGTCCTGGCGCTCGATCGCCGACATCGCGGCCCTGAAAGCCGAAGTCGAAGGCGGCAAGAACCCGCGCGACGCCAAGGTGGCGATCGCCCAGGAAATCGTGGCGCGCTTCCACTCGCAGCAGGCGGCCGAGGATGCGCTGGCCGACTTCGTCAACCGTTCCAAAGGCGGCATCCCGGACGACGTGCCGGAAGTGAGCCTGAGCGGCGCCCCGGCCGGCCTGGCCCAGCTGCTGAAACAAGCCAATCTGTGCGCCTCGACCTCGGAAGCCATGCGCATGATCGAGCAGGGCGGCGTGCGCATCGACAGCACCGTGGTCAGCGACAAGGGCTTGAAAGTCGACGCCGGCACCTTCGTGCTGCAGGTGGGCAAGCGCAAGTTCGCGCGCGTGACCCTGACGGCATGATCGCCCTGCTGCAGCGAGTGACCCAGGCCAAGGTGGTGGTCGATGGCGCCGTGATCGGCGCCATCGACGCCGGCCTGATGGTGCTGGTGTGCGCCGAGCGCGGCGACACGGAGAAGGAAGCGGACGCCCTGCTGAACAAGCTGCTGGGCTACCGCGTCTTCGCCGACGAGGCGGGCAAGATGAACCGCAGCGTGACGGACACCGGCGGCGGCCTGCTGCTGGTGCCGCAGTTCACGCTGGCGGCCGACACCAAGTCCGGCACGCGGCCCTCCTTCACCCCGGCCGCCGCGCCGGAAGACGGGCGCCGCCTGTTCGAGCATTTCGTGCGCCAGGCGCGCGCAAAGCATCCTATTGTGGAGACGGGGCAGTTCGGCGCCGATATGCAGGTGTCGCTGACCAATGACGGCCCGGTCACGTTCTGGCTGCAAACCAGTGCTAAATAAAGGGAGGGCGTCATGAAACTCTGGAGCGAATCGTTCAAGGATGGCGATCCCATTCCCGGCGAGTTTGCCTTTGCCGTAGTGGACCCGGCGCAGCATGCGCGCCTGTCGGCCAATCTGAGCCCGCACCTGGCCTGGGACGAGGTGCCGCCCGGCACCGCTTCGCTGGCCCTGTTCTGCATCGACGGCGACGCACCCCAGGATGGCAGCGACGTCAACCGCGACGATGTGGTGCTGCCGGTGGAAGTGCCGCGCGGCGACTTTTTCCACTGGACCCTGATCGATATCCCGCCCGGCGTGACGGCGCTGGCCGCGGGCCAGTTTTCCCGCGGCGTGACGGCGCAGGGCAAGCCCGGCCCGGCCATCGCCGACGGCGGCCACCCGTGGCGCCAGGGCTTGAACGACTACACCGCCTGGTTCGCCGGCGACGCCGCGATGGTGGGCGACTATTATGGGTATGACGGCCCTTGTCCGCCGTGGAACGATATGCGCGTGCACCATTATGTTTTCCGCCTGTACGCGCTGGATATTCCGCGCCTGGAGCTGGAAGGACGCTTTGCCGGCCCCGACGCGCTGCGCGCCATGCACGGCCACATCCTCGATGAAGCCCAGCTGATCGGCACTTACACCCTGTATTCGGCCTTGGCCAAAAAATAATGTCTACTGAAATTCTGTTGATCCGCCATGGCGAGACGGCGTGGAACGCCGTGCGCCGCCTGCAAGGCCATATCGATATCGCCCTCAACGAGGCCGGCCTGCGCCAGGCCGGCGCGCTGGCGCAAGCCCTGGCCGGCGAGCCGCTGGCCGCCATCGTCGCCAGCGATCTGCAGCGCGCGCTGCAGACGGCCGAGGCGGTGGCCGCCAACCACCACTTGCCGGTGCACGCCGACCCGGCCCTGCGCGAGCGCGGCTATGGCGCTTTCGAGGGCATGTTGTATACCGAGATCGAAGCGGCGTATCCGGCCGATTTCGCCGCCTGGCAGGCGCGCGAGGTGGATGCCTGCATGCCGGCCGGCGACCGCCTGGCCGAGAGCTTCCGCCAGTTTTATGCGCGCAGCACGGCCGCCATCGCCCACTGGGCGGCGCGCTATCCGGGCCAGCGCATCGCCGTGGTGGCCCATGGCGGCGTGCTGGAGTGCGCTTACCGCGCCGCCACCGGCATGGCGCTGGACCGGCCGCGCGATTTCCAGATCAAGAATGCCAGCGTGAACCGCTTTGTCTGGGACGGCGGCCAGCTGCGCCTGGCGCAGTGGGGCGACACCCGCCACTTGGCCGCGCTGGCGCTCGACGATGTAATTTGAACGTACGTGCTTATTATTTCCACAAGAAAATGTTGTGTCATAACGCCTAAGCTGCACACTTGCCGTTTTCATACAAAATAGTGCTTATAAATTGAGCAGGGGATCGGGTAAAATACTCGGTTTCCCAATCTATCTTTCTGTGAATCAAGTGCAAATCGGACCCCATCAGCTGCGCAACAACGTCTTTGTCGCCCCCATGGCGGGCGTCACGGACCGTCCCTTCCGCCAATTGTGCAAGGAGCTGGGCGCGGGCTATGCGGTCTCCGAGATGGCGGCCTCGAATCCGCGCCTGTGGGCCAGCGAAAAGAGTGCGCGCCGCACCGACCACGCCGGGGAGATGGAACCGAAGGCGGTGCAGATCGCCGGCGCCGACCCGCAAGACCTGGCCGATTGCGCCAAATTCAATGTCGACCGCGGCGCCCAGATCATCGACATCAATATGGGCTGCCCGGTGAAAAAGGTGTGCAATAACTGGTGCGGTTCGGCCCTGTTGCAGCACGAAGACCTGGTCGAGCGCATCCTGCACGCCGTGGTGGGCGCGGTCGACGTGCCCGTCACCCTGAAATTCCGCACCGGCTGGAACCGGGAAAACAAGAATGCCCTGAACATCGCCCGCATCGCCGAGCAAGCCGGCATCCAGATGCTGACCCTGCACGGCCGCACGCGCGCCGACGGCTACACGGGCGACGCCGAGTACGAGACCATCGCCGCCGTCAAAGCGGCGGTGAAGATTCCGGTGGTGGCCAATGGCGACATCACGACGCCGGAAAAAGCCCGCTATGTGCTGGATAAGACCGGCGCCGATGCCGTGATGGTGGGCCGCGCAGCCCAGGGCCGGCCCTGGATCTTCCGCGAGATCGCGCATTTCCTGGCCACCGGCACGCATCTGCCGCCGCCGCTGGTGGCCGAGGTGCGCCACTTGATGAGCGAGCATTTGCAGGCGCATTACGCCTTCTACGGCGACTTCCTCGGCGTGCGCACGGCGCGCAAGCATATCGGCTGGTATGTGCGCGACCTGGCCGGCGGTGAGGATTTCCGTCAGGCAATGAACAAGCTGGAATCGACAACGGAGCAGCTGCGTGCCGTCGATCAGTTCTTTGAATCCCAATGGAAGTATGGCGAGCGGTTACAATACCGCCTCGCCGAAGAAATGCTGGCCGCTTAAGCGCTGCCAGCGTGGCAAAACATTAGCAGAAACGAAATAAGAATATGAGCAAAGAAAGTATCCAGGAAGTCGTCCAGAAGAGCCTTGAAGACTATTTCAATGACCTGGGCGAGCAGCAGGCCTCAAATATCTACGATATGGTCGTGCTGACGGTCGAGAAACCCATCCTCGAAGTGGTGATGACGCGCGCGGACGGCAACCAGTCGCATGCCGCCCAGATGCTCGGCATCAATCGCAATACTTTGCGAAAGAAATTACAGGAACACGGCCTGCTGTAAACTAGGTCCGACGTCCGGCTCCGCAAGTGGCTGTGACCGGCCGCTATGGCGGCCGGTGGGTGTGTTCAACCAGAATATTCAACAACCTGTCCCACAGCCATGATTAAACAAGCTCTCATCTCCGTTTCCGACAAAACCGGCGTACTCGATTTCGCGCGCGCCCTGTCGGCGATGGGCGTCAACATCCTGTCCACCGGCGGCACGGCCAAACTGCTGGCCGATAACGGCGTTGCCGTGACCGAGGTGGCCGACTACACCGGCTTCCCGGAAATGCTGGACGGCCGCGTCAAGACCCTGCACCCGAAAGTCCATGGCGGCATCCTGGCCCGCCGCGACCTGCCCGAGCACGTATCCAAGCTGGAAGAGCACAGCATTCCGACCATCGATATGGTGGTGGTGAACCTGTACCCCTTCCAGGCCACGGTGGCCAAGGAAGAGTGCACGCTGGATGAAGCCATCGAGAACATCGATATCGGTGGCCCGGCCATGCTGCGCTCGGCGGCCAAGAACCACAAGGATGTGGTGGTGATCTGCGATCCGACCGACTACGGCCATGTGCTGGCGGAGATGAAGACCACTGACAGCGCCCCCGGCTATGTGAGCTATGAAACCCGCTTCATGCTGGCCAAGAAGGTGTACGCCCACACCGCGCAGTACGACGGCGCCATCACCAACTACCTGAGCAGCCTGGGTCCTGACCGTTCGCACGCCAGCCGCGGCGCCTACCCGCAGACCCTGAACGTGCACTTCGAAAAAGTGCAGGACATGCGCTACGGCGAAAATCCGCACCAGAGCGCCGCTTTCTACCGCGACCTGAACCCGGTGGCCGGCGCGCTGGCCAACTACCGCCAGCTGCAGGGCAAGGAACTGTCCTTCAATAATATCGCCGACGCCGACGCCGCATGGGAATGCGTGAAGAGCCTGGGCGGCTTCGACCAGGCCGCAGCCTGCGTCATCATCAAGCACGCCAATCCTTGCGGCGTGGCGCTGGGCACGAACGCGGTGGACGCCTACAAGCGCGCGCTGCAGACCGACCCGACCTCGGCCTTCGGCGGCATCATCGCCTTCAATACCGTGGTCGATGGCGCGGCGGCGACCGAACTGGCCAAGCTGTTCGTGGAAGTGCTGATCGCGCCGTCCTTCACGGCCGAAGCGCTGCAGATCCTGTCGGCCAAGCAGAATGTGCGCCTGCTGGAAATTCCGCTGGGCGAGGGCATCAACCCGCTGGACCTGAAACGCGTGGGCGGCGGCCTGCTGGTGCAGTCGGCCGATTCGAAAAACGTGCTGCTGGCCGACCTGAAAGTGGTGACCAAACTGCAGCCTACCCAGCAGCAGCTGCAGGACCTGATGTTCGCCTGGCGCGTGGCCAAGTATGTGAAGTCGAACGCCATCGTCTTCTGCGCCAATAATATGACGCTGGGCGTGGGCGCCGGCCAGATGAGTCGCATCGATTCCGCGCGCATCGCCTCGATCAAGGCGCAGAACGCCGGCCTGTCGCTGGCTGGTTCGGTGGTGGCGTCGGACGCCTTCTTCCCCTTCCGCGACGGCCTCGATGTGGTGGTGGATGCGGGCGCGACCTGCGTCATCCATCCGGGCGGCTCCATGCGCGACCAGGAAGTGATCGACGCCGCCGACGAGCGCGGCGTGGTGATGGTCTACACCGGCACCCGCCACTTCCGCCACTGATCCGCGCGACACTGCGCTGAGAATGCGGTAAACAAAAGCGCCCGCTGCTAGCGGGCGCTTTCTTTCGTGGCATATAATCTGGCGATGATAATTCTCGGCATCGACCCCGGCTTGCGCACCACCGGCTTTGGCGTCATTCAAAAGCAGGGCAGCAAGCTGCGCTACATCGCTTCCGGCACCATCAAGAGCGGCGAGGGCGATCTGCCGACGCGGCTCAAAGTGATTCTCGACGGCGTGTCCCAGGTGGCCGCCACCTACCGGCCCGACTGCGCGGCCATCGAACAGGTCTTCGTCAACGTCAATCCGCAATCGACCCTGCTGCTGGGGCAGGCGCGTGGCGCGGCCATCTGCGCCCTGGTCAGCAATGCGCTCAGCGTGGCCGAATATTCGCCGACCCAGGTCAAGCAGGCGGTGGTCGGCACCGGCCGCGCCGCCAAGCCGCAGGTGCAGGATATGGTGGCGCGCCTGCTGGCGCTGCCCGGCCTGCCCGGTACCGATGCGGCCGACGCCTTGGGCGTGGCGATCTGCCATGCGCACAGCCAGGCCACGCTGGCGCTGGTGGGCAGCATGGCCGCGAACAAGCTGGCCCAGGCCGCGGCATCGTCCAAGAGCGGCAAGGCCGGGCAGGGCGCGACCGCCGCCCAGACCGTGCTGGCGGGCTTGCGCATGCGGCGCGGGCGCCTGGTCGGCTAAACTCTCTCTTTTATCCAAGGTATTCGCACAATGATCGGACGACTCTCCGGGGTTCTGCTTGAAAAAAATCCGCCGCAACTGCTGGTTGACGTGCAGGGTGTGGGTTATGAAGTCGATGTGCCGATGAGCACCTTCTACAACCTGCCCGGCGTGGGCGAACGCGTGGTGCTGTTCACGCACCAGGCCATCCGCGAGGACGCGCACCTGCTGTTCGGCTTCGGCAACGCCGAGGAACGGGCCGTGTTCCGCCAGCTGATCAAGATCAGCGGCGTCGGCGCGCGCACCGCGCTGTCCATCCTGTCCGGCATGTCGATCGGCGATCTGGCCCAGGCCGTGACCCTGCAGGAAGCGGGCCGCCTGATCAAGGTGCCGGGCATCGGCAAGAAGACGGCCGAGCGCCTGCTGCTCGAATTGAAGGGCAAGCTGGGCGCCGACATCGGCGCCGGCGGCGCGCATGCGGTGCCCGATTCGCAGAGCGACATCCTGAACGCGCTGCTCGCTTTGGGGTATTCTGACAAGGAAGCGCTGCAGGCGCTGAAGACGGTGCCGGCCGGGTCCTCCGTCTCGGACGGCATCAAGCAGGCGCTGAAAGCGCTGTCCAAGGGTTAAGGCATCATGAGCATCCAGACCGACGATTTCACGCCCCAGCGCATCATCGATGCCGCGCCATCCTCGCCCAACGAGGAAGCCATCGAACGCGCGCTACGGCCCAAGCACCTCGATGAATACGTCGGGCAGAGCAAGATCCGCGACCAGCTGGAAATCTTCATCACCGCCGCGCGCAAGCGCAGCGAGGCGCTCGACCACACCCTGCTGTTCGGGCCTCCGGGCCTGGGCAAGACCACGCTGGCCAATATCATCGCGCGCGAGATGGGCGTGAACCTGCGCCAGACTTCGGGGCCGGTGCTGGAGCGACCCGGCGACCTGGCCGCCATCCTGACCAATCTGGAAGCGAACGATGTGCTCTTCATCGACGAGATCCACCGCCTGTCGCCGGTGGTGGAAGAGATCCTGTACCCGGCGCTGGAAGACTACCAGATCGATATCATGATCGGTGAAGGCCCGGCCGCGCGCTCGGTCAAGCTCGACCTGCAGCCCTTCACCCTGGTGGGCGCCACCACGCGCGCCGGCATGCTGACCAACCCGCTGCGCGACCGCTTCGGCATCGTGGCGCGGCTGGAGTTCTACACCGTGCCGGAACTGGCCAAGATCGTCACGCGCAGCGCCGCGCTGCTGAAAGCGAATATTGACGCCGACGGCGCCGTCGAAATCGCGCGCCGCGCGCGCGGCACGCCGCGTATCGCCAACCGCCTGCTGCGCCGCGTGCGCGACTATGCGGAAGTGAAGAGCAATGGCGACATCACCAAAGCGCTGGCCGACGCCGCGCTGGTGATGCTCGACGTCGACCACGTCGGCTTCGACGTGATGGACCGCAAGCTGCTGGAAGCGGTGCTGTACAAATTCGGCGGCGGCCCGGTCGGCATCGGCAACCTCGCCGCCGCCATCGGCGAAGCTGCCGACACCATCGAGGACGTGCTGGAACCGTACCTGATCCAGCAAGGTTTCCTGCAGCGCACCCCGCGCGGCCGCGTCGCCACCGCCGCCGCCTATATGCACTTCGGCGTCACGCCCCCGCGCACCAATCCAACCGGGGATTTGTGGGATAACTGACGCGGTGCTGTTTGCCTGTATTTAGCGGCGAACCTGGCGGCGGCCTGCCGCAAGTACCATGCCGCCTAAGCCTGCGAGCAACATCAGATATGTAGACGGCTCGGGTACCGCCGGAGTAACTTGAGTTAAAGAAATGATGGAACCCCGACCGCCAAGGTGCCGGTAGTCACCAGTGGAATCGTCCAAATAGTCCATGCCAATGTAACGAAAGTATTGAAAACGCTCCCAGTCTAAAGTTCCAGGCAAGCCGGCGCTATTGAAGGCGGTTCCGGTGCCGTCAATCAGGGTAAAGTATATGCGGAACGAATTGGAGAATTTTCCGGTGAAGCTAAAGATATCCCATCCTGCTGTCCGTTGGTCGGTGACGCTATAGTAGACAGCCTGTGAAAAGATTTTTTGATTCCCGAAGCTCATTTCGAGTTTGTTCTTGGGATTGTCCGCCGAGTAAGTGGCGTAATCATATGATTCGGGAGTTAGCGGCGGCTCGTTGGTTCGTATACTCTTGCGGTCATACGAGAAGCGCCCCGATATCAAGCCTTGTGAGATGGTAATACCAGCCAGGTCGCTGGAGTCTACTTCGACCTCCGGCCCCCAATTTGTTTGTTCGCGTAGGCTTTCGATTTTTGCCGTAAAGTCGAAAGTAACGGTTTCCGATTTCGCCGGACTGGCCAAAAATATAAAAAATAGCGCGCTTGACAGGGATAAGGTTCTCATCGTGAATCTCCTGGTATAGATGGCGGTGCGTTGCTGAAAGCGTAATTTGAAAAATTGGCTAGATACCAGATTTCATCGCTTGCCATTTCTGCCAGAACTGTCCTGCCTGCGCCGCGCAGCGAGGCCGATTCCCGCCATGCCGGCCAGTAGCATCGCATAGCCTGCGGGTTCGGGGACTGGCAGCAGGTTCAGCGAGGTGATTTCTCCACGTGCCTGCAAAACCCCCTTGTCAAGGTCATGGATGACATAGTTGAAGCTGTTATGGCTGAACGAGGTGGGCGCAACGGCGGCCAGCAAGCTTGGGCTGGCGGAGATGGCTGGGCCGGTATACGAACCGAGGTCCAGGCCGAAGTAGGACGCCGCATGGGCATCGTAATAATTGCCGTAGGCGGTCATTTGCAGTGGCTGCCAGGGATACTGCGAGTAAGTGAACGTTGGCCCGCTCCCCCCATTTCCTGCCGTATTAAAGCGGAAATTATTCTGATCGATGGAGAAGGAAAGGGTGTTGCCCAGACCGGTTTCACGATAGCGGATGTCAAAGGTCTTCGCGCTGGGCGCGTCGTAAACGATGAGTCCCGTCGCCGTATCGTAGGAAAACTGCCCCTTTATGGTGTAGCCGAGAGATGTCAGGGAACCGTTGAGGGTACTCGAATCAACCGCCTGGTCATTTTCGCGCAGGGACGAGATAGTGCCAGTGAAGTTAAAGCTCAGCAGCTCGGCCTTGGCCGGCACGGTCAATAACAGGCAGGTAAGAAAGGCCAATGTTTTCATAGTTCGCGGAATCCAGGGAGTTTGAAATAGCGGAGCATAAATGATGTTGTTTATATCATTCCTCCTCGGTGTTGGAATCCTGCGAAATTTAAGAGGGTGCGATGGGTTGCTGAATCCGTCGCTGCAAGTGGTGCCAAACATGAAAAAAGTTGTCCTGTTGATAATTTTGCTGACAGCAATAAGTCAAGTAATGTTGGCCTTGGATAGCAGATGCGCGACGCTGATCTCAGAACTGTCCTGCCCGCGCCACGCCAGCTTGTTCCCCGCGAATATCCCTTGCTTCGCGTTACAAACCCGAGAAAAATGGGGCATAGCCTAGGCAATCATCTTGCCTGCCACCCTACGGGGAACCCATGCCTTACCACGCATCGCGGAACCTGTTCTGGAAGCTGTTCCTGCCCATCGGTGTCGTTCTGCTGCTGAGCGCGCTGGCGGCTGCGCTGTTTTTGCCGGCGGCCATCGAGCGCAACGCGCAGCAGGATGCGGTCGACGCGGCCCAGGCCACGGTGCGCCAGTTCCTGATCCTGCGCCGCTATTACACGGAGAATGTGGCGGCCAAGGTGCTGGCGCAGTCCAATCTGAAAGTCTCGTTCGACCATCGCGGCGATGCCAACACCATCCCGCTGCCGGCCACCATGGTGCACGATCTGAGTCTGCTACTGCAGGAGAGCGGCACCAGCCTGAAACTCTACAGTCCTTATCCTTTTCCCAACCGCGCCGGGCGTGAACTCGACAGCTTCGGCCAGGAGGCATGGAACTTCCTGAAGGCGAATCCCGACGCCGCTTTTGTGCGCACCGATCTGCTGCAGGGCAAGCGCACTGTGCGCGTGGCCCTGGCCGACCGCATGAGCGCCCAGGCTTGCGTGGCTTGCCATAACAGCCTGCCCAGCAGCCCGAAAACCGACTGGAAGCTGGGCGATGTGCGCGGCGTGCTGGAGGTGCAGTCCAGCCGCGAGGTGGCGAGCGCTGCGCGCGTGGTGACGCTGACGCTAGGCACCCTGGGCGCCATCATGCTGCTGATCGCCATCTTCCTGCGCGTTTTCTATCAGCGCAATATCGCCCGTCCGCTGCACGCGGCGCTGGACTCGGCGCGTTCGCTGACGGCCTCCAGCTCCGAGCAGGTGGTGGCGGTGCAGGCGATTGCGGCTGGCGACCTGGATGCTACGCTGACGCCGACCGTGCTGCCAGCGATCCCGCGCGAAGCCTTGAGTCATGACGAGGCGGGCGAAGTGCTGCAATCGGTGCTGGATATGGCGGCCGTGCAGCGTTCATTCGACCAGGCTTTCGCCAGCATGACGGAAGCGTTGCGCGCCAGCCGCGCCGCAGGACAGGCGCGCGACTGGCTGAAGTCGGGCCAGAACGATATCAACACCTTGCTGCGCGGCGAGCCGGAACTGGCGGCGATGGCCGAACGCATTCTCCGCTATCTGGCGCAGCGCCTGGGCGCCAGCGTTGGCGTCCTGTATCTGCAGGAGGAGGATAAACCGCGCATGGAGCGCGTGGCCGGCTATGCGCTCGCTGCGGATGGCGCGCATCCGCAAAGCGTGGCGGCGGGCGAAGGCTTGATCGGACAAGCGATGCGCGAGCAGCGCACGCTGTGCGTCAGCGATGTGCCGCCCGACTTCTTGCCGGTGGCCTCGGCGCTGGGCCGGGCGCAGCCGGTCAGTCTGCTGGTGGTGCCGCTGTTGCATGGGACGAATCTGGTGGGGGCGATTGAGTTGGGCAGCTTCCGTGCCTTTGGTGCGCAGGAGCTGGAGTTCATGGAGGTGGTGCGCGAGGCGCTGGCTATCGGTTTCGAGGTGGCGCTGGCGCGCGTGCGGCTACGCCAGCTCTTGAGCAATACCGAGCAACAGGCCGAGGAGCTGCGTGTGCAGCAGGAGGAGCTCCAACAAAGCAATGAAGAGCTGGAAGAGCGCGCCGAGCTGCTGGAACGCCAGCGCGAGCAGATCCGCGCCAAGAATGCCGATCTGGAAGAGGCCAGCCGCGAGCTGGCCGCGCGCGCCGAGCAGCTGCAGAAGGTCAGCGCCTACAAGACGGAATTCATGGCGAATATGTCGCATGAGCTGCGCACGCCGCTGAACAGCATGCTGATCCTGGCTTCCATGCTGAAGGAGAACAAGAGCGGCAATCTGGAGGCGCGCCAGCTGGAATACATCACCACCATCCACCACGCGGGCAAGGATTTGCTCGATCTGATCAACGATATTCTCGACCTGTCCAAGGTGGAGGCGGGCGCGGTGGAGTTCGAATATTCGACGGTCTCGCCGCAGCAGCTGTGCGAATCGATGCTGGCCTTGTTCCAGGCACCCGCCACGCAAAAGGCGCTGGCGTTGACGGCCACGGTGGCGCCGGAGGTACCGACCGCGCTGTATCTCGATTCGCAGAGGGTGCAGCAGATCCTGAAAAACCTGCTGTCGAACGCGATCAAATTCACCAGCAAGGGCGGTGTGGGGCTGAAGCTGCGCCGCGCGCGCGCCGACGAGAATCCCTTGCCGGGACCGGCCCTGGCTTTCGATGTCAGCGATACCGGCATCGGCGTGGCGGCGGACAAGCATGCGCTGATCTTCGAAGCCTTCAAGCAGGCTGACGGCAGCATCAGCCGCAGTTATGGCGGCACGGGGCTGGGCTTGTCGATTTCGCTACAGACCGCGCGCAAGATGGGCGGCGAGCTGCTGCTGCGCAGCGAGGAAGGCAAGGGCAGCACCTTCACCCTGTTCCTGCCGCTGGCGCAGGCGGCCGAAGCGCCGCGCAGCGTGTCACCTGAAGATATCCTGCCGCCGCTGCCGGACGACCGTGGCCACCTGGCGCCGGGCCAGCACTGCATCCTGATCGTGGAGGACGACCGCGCCTTCGCCAGCGTGCTGATGGACCTGGTGCACCAGCGTGGCTACAGCGCCCTGGTGGCGCACGATGGCGAGAGCGCTTGCGCGCTGGCCAGCCAGCATCTGCCGGGCGGCGTGCTGCTCGACGTGAAGCTGGCGCGCAGCGATGGCTGGGAAGTGATGCGGCGCTTGAAGTCCGAACAGCGTACGCGCCGCATTCCGGTGCATTTCATCTCCGGCCTGGAGCAGGCGCAGCAAGCCTTGCGCATGGGCGCCATCGGCTATGTGAGCAAGCCGGTCACGCGCGAGCAGCTGGACCAGGTGTTCGATACGCTGGAGGTGGCCATGTCCGGCCCGGCGCGCAGCCTGTTGCTGGTGGAGGACGATGCGAATGAAGCGTCCAGCCTGGCCGCGCTGCTGTCCGGGCGCGGCGCCGAGGTGGCGCAGGCGATCAGCGGGGCCGAAGCCTTGCAGCGCCTGGGCGGGGAAACCTTCGACTGCGTGGTGCTGGACCTGGGCCTGCCGGACATGGCGGGTGGCGAATTGCTGTCGCGCCTGCGTGCCGATGCGCGCTGGCGCAGCCTGCCGGTGATCATCCACTCGGGCCAGGAATTATCCCGCGAACAACAGCGGGAGTTGAACTGCATAGCCGACAGTGTCATCATCAAGGGAGCGCGCAGTCCGGAAAGGCTGCTGAGTGAAGTAAGCCTGTTCCTGCATGCGGTGGAGCAGCGCCGCGAGGGCGCGGCGGCCGATGAGGACAGGCGTTTGCCGGACAAGGCCGCCCTGGGCGGCAAGACGGTGCTGATCGTCGACGACGATATGCGCAACCTGTTCTCGCTGACAGGTTTGCTCAGCGAGCAAGGCATGCTGGTGCTGGAAGCCGAGAATGGCCGCGAAGGGCTGGACTGCCTGGAGCGGCACGAGGAGGTGGCGGTGGTACTGATGGATATCATGATGCCGCAGATGGATGGCTACGAGGCCATGCACGCCATCCGCGCCGACGCCCGCTGGCAGGCCTTGCCGGTGATCGCCATGACGGCCAAGGCCATGCCCGACGACTATCAGAAATGCCTGGAGGCGGGCGCCAGCGATTATCTGGCCAAGCCGCTCGATGTGGAACAGCTGCTGTCGCTGCTGCGCGTCTGGTGCAGCCGCTGAGGATATGCGATGAGCCAGTCCCTGATCTCGCCGCCGCCGTCCCTTGCCGCCGCCGGAGCGCCGCTCTCGGTGCCGGTGCTGCTGGTTGACGACCGTCCCGAGAATCTGCTGGCGATGGAAGCGCTGCTGCAAGGCCTGCCCTATGCGCTGGACGTGGCGTGCGCCGGCTCCGGCAACGAGGCGCTGGCGATCAGCCTGAAACGCGACTTCGCAGTGGTGCTGCTGGACGTACAGATGCCCGATATGGACGGCCTGGAAACGGCCACACTGCTGCGCGCCAATCCGAAGACGCGCCACTTGCCGATTATTTTCGTCACCGCCGGCCTGCATGACGAGCTGCGCCAGTTCAAGGGCTATGAAACCGGTGCCATCGACTTTCTGATCAAGCCGATCGAGCCGGTGGTCCTGCGCAGCAAGGTGGCGGTGCTGTGCGAGCTGTATGCCAAGTGCCGCGAGCTGGAAGAGCACAAGGCCAGCCTGGAGGCGCGCGTGGCCGAGCGTACGCGCAGTCTGAGCGCGCTGGCGGCGCAGCTGAGCGAAGAGGTGCAGGCGCGCCGCCTGTCCGAACAAGCCTTGCGCGACAGTGAAGCGCGGCTGCGCACGGTGATCGACAGCGCCTGCGAAGCCTTTATTGCCTTCAGCGCCGCGGGCATCATCATCGAATGGAACCAGCGCGCCGAGGAGTTGGTAGGCTGGCCGCGCGCCGATGCGCTGGGCCGGCAGGTGCTGGATTTTCTGAATCCGCCCGCCGCCGCTGACATGCCGCCGGAAGCGGCAGACGATCCCTGTGCGCAACTGGCCAGTACCGCTGCACCGGTGCCAGACCTGGAGCAATTGCTGCCGGGCGAACCGGGCGCCGCCAGCCGCGTGCAGGAGCTGTGCATGTGGCGGCGCGACGGCAGCCATTTCGCGCTGGAACTCAGCGTCTGGCCCATTCCCGACAGCGAACCGCCGCTGTATGGCTGTCTGCTGCGCGATATCACCACGCGCCGCGAGCAGGAGGAAGCGCATCAGCGCAACAGCGCCTCGCTGCAGGCAACCGTGGCGGCGCGCACGGCCCAGCTGCGCCAGGCCATGGATCAACTGGTCGATACCGAACGCATGGCGGCGCTGGGCGGCATAGTCGCCGCCGTCGCGCATGATCTGAATACGCCGGTCGGCAATCTGGTGCTGCTCGCCTCGGCCCTGCGCGAACGCATCGCCGCCCTCGCCACCGACGCGCTGGAAGGCCATCTGACCCGCTCGCGCCTGTGCGAAGCCGTGGCCGACTGCAAGGAGGGCAGCGGCCTGCTGATCCGCAGCGCCGAGCGCGCGCAGGAACTGATCGAAAGCTTCAAGAACGTGGCGGTGGACCAGACCAGCCAGAAGCGCCGCCAGTTCGACCTCGCCGGTTGCGTGCACGATATCGCGGCCACGCTGGGGCGCATGACGCGCATGGCGAATGTGAAGGTCGAGTTGAAAATCCCGCCCGGCATTGCACTGGACAGCTATCCCGGCCACCTGGAACAGGTGTTCAACAACCTGATCGTGAACTCCATCGTGCACGGTTTCGACGGCCGCAGCGAAGGCACGATCACGATTGCCGCCAGCGTCGAAGGCGAGTCTGTGCGGATCGACTACCGCGATGACGGTGTCGGCATCGCGTCCGAGTTGCAGCAGAAAGTGTTTGAAGCGTTTTACTCGACCAAGTTCGGCAAAGGCGGCTCCGGCCTCGGCCTGTTCATCGTGCGCCGCCTGCTGTGCAATGTGCTCAAAGGCGAGGTCAAGCTCGACAGCACGCCCGGCGCCGGCGTCCACTTCGCCATCAAGCTCCCCCTCAACGTCCCCGCCTGAAGATAGGCAACGATAGCTCAGCCCGTGTCCACCATGGTGCCTGGCACCATGGTGGACACGAGGTCAGCTGTTGTGGGTTTAGTCCTGGCGCAGCCAGGTTTGGGAGCGGCCGAGCATGGGGACGCCGATGTAGCCGCGTACTTCGAGTTTCTTGCCGCCGTCGGCCAGCTTCAGCTTGCTGCGGTAGACCTTGCCGTTGTCGGGGTCGAGGATTTCGCCGTCGTTGTATTCGTTGCCGTCTTTTTTCAGGCCGCTCATGAAGACCATGCCAAGAATGGGCTGATCCTTGCGCGCGTCCTGGCATTTGTCGCATTTGGGGTTCTGCTCTTCGCCAGCGGCGCGGAAGAGTTTTTCGATGCGGCCTTGCAGCACGCCATTGGTCTCGGTGATGCGGATCAGGGCTTTGGGCTTGCCGCTGACGTCATCGATGTTTTTCCACAGACCGACCGGGGAGCTGTCGTCGGCCATGGCGGGCGCGGCGAGCAGGCTGGCGGCAATCAGGGCGGCTTGAATCATGGGGCGCATCGGGTGTCTCCTGTGGCTGGGTTGTTAATCTTGTTAATCGATTATGCCATGCGCGGGCGCACCATCAGCCGCGCCGGTCCGTCGGGCGTGACGACTTCGCCACAGTCGCGGAAGCCGGCGCGCTGGTAGCTGCGGATGGCGCGACCATTGGCGGGTGTGGGATCGGCCTGCACCTTGCTCACGGCGGGATCGCTGAACAGCAGGGCGCAGAAGTCGTCGAGCAGGGCGCTGCCCAAGCCCTGGCCGAGCCGTTCGCCGTCGGCCAGGAACAGGTCGATGCCGCGCGCGCCGGGATCGGTTTCGTCTTCCCACCAGCCGCCGCCCGAGCCCATCACCACATAGGATTGGATGAAGCCGGCCGCTTCGCCATCGAGCAGGGCGATGTAGCCGAGGGTGTCGGCCTCCTCGCCGGTCAGTTCCATGAAGGTGTCGGACACCTGGTCCAGGGTGCCCGGCTCGTCCCACCAGGCGCGGATATGCGGGCGGTTCAGCCAGTCGTGCAGCAGGGGCATGTCGGCGGGATGCAGGCGGCGGAAGGTGAAACGGGGCATGGGACTCCAGAATAAAAAAGGCGGCCCGCAGGCCGCCTGGTGTTACGCCATTACGCGGCGGGCAGTTTCGCCAATTGCTCCTGCATCTTGGCCAGGGTGGCGCCGAAGGTGGCGACGCGTTCCTGCTCCTGCGCGACCACGGCGGCCGGGGCGCGCGCGACGAAGCTTTCGCTCGACAGCTTGCCGCTGGCCTTGGCGATCTCGCCTTCCAGACGGGCGATCTCCTTGGCCAGGCGCTCGCGCTCGGCCTTGACGTCGATCTCGACTTTGAGCATCAGCTTGGTGGTGCCGACCACGGAGACGGCGGCCGGCGATTCCGGCAGCGCATCGACGATCTGCACTTCGGACAGCTTGCCCAGCAGCTGGACGTACGGTGCGAAGGCGGCCATGCGCTCCTTGTCGGCACCGGACGCTTCCACGATCAGCGGCACGCGCAGCGACGGCGACAGTTTCATTTCGCCGCGCAGATTGCGGGTGGCGTCGGTCAGCGCTTTCAGCTCGCCGATCCAGGCTTCGGCCGCCTCGTCGATCTTCTCGGCGTTCGGCAGCGGGTAAGGCTGGGTCATGATGGAGGCGTTGGCGGTGTCGCCCTTGCCGGCCAGCGGGGCCACGGTCTGCCACAGCTGCTCGGTCACGAACGGGATCACCGGATGCGCCAGGCGCAGCACCACTTCCAGCACGCGCAGCAGGGTGTGGCGGGTGGCGCGCTGCTGGCCTTCGGTGCCTTGCTGGACCTGGACTTTCGCCAGTTCCAGATACCAGTCGCAGTACTCGTCCCACACGAATTTATAGATCGTGCTGGCGATATTGTCGAAGCGGTAGTCGGCAAAGCCCTTGGCCACGTCCTGTTCGGCCTTTTGCAGCAGGGAGATGATCCACTTGTCGGCCTGCGACAGGTCGGCTTCGTTGGCCGAGCAGTCCTTGCCTTCGGTGTTCATCAGCACGAAGCGGGTGGCGTTCCACAGCTTGTTGCTGAAGTTGCGGTAGCCTTCGCAGCGGCCCAGGTCGAAGTTGATGTTGCGGCCCAGCGAGGCGTAGCTGGCCATGGTGAAGCGCACGGCGTCGGTGCCGTAGGCGGCGATCCCTTCCGGGAATTCCTTGCGCGTGGCTTTCTCGATCTTCTCGGCCTGCTTCGGATTCATCAGGCCCGCGGTGCGCTTGGCCACCAGGGTGTCCACGTCGATGCCGTCGATCAGATCGATCGGGTCCAGGGTATTGCCCTTGGACTTGGACATTTTCTGGCCCTGGGAGTCGCGCACCAGACCGTGCACATACACGGTCTCGAACGGCACCTTGCCGGTGAAGTGGCAGGTCATCATGACCATGCGCGCCACCCAGAAGAAGATGATGTCGAAGCCCGTCACCAGCACGGACGATGGCAGGAAGGCTTTCAGGTCCGGGGTTTCTTCCGGCCAGCCCAGGGTCGAGAAAGGCACCAGGGCGGAGGAGAACCAGGTGTCGAGCACGTCGGCTTCGCGTTTCAGCGGGCCGCTGCTGCCGGCGGCGGCGGCTTTGGCCAGCGCCTCTTCCTCGCTGCGGGCGACGAAGATATTGCCTTGCTCGTCGTACCAGGCCGGGATCTGGTGGCCCCACCACAGCTGGCGCGAGATGCACCAGTCCTGGATATTGTTGAGCCACTGGTTGTAGGTGTTGCTCCAGTTTTCAGGCACGAACTTGATTTTGCCGCTGGCGACCTTGTCCAGCGCCACTTCGGCGATCGATTTGCCGGGGTAGAACGTGCCTTCCGGCGCCGGCTTGCTCATGGCGACGAACCACTGGTCGGTCAGCATCGGTTCGATGACGACGCCGGTGCGGTCGCCGCGCGGCACCATCAGCTTGTGCGGCTTGACCGCTTCCAGCAGGCCTTGCGCTTCCAGGTCGGCCACGATCTGCTTGCGCGCGGCGAAACGGTCCAGGCCACGGTAGGCGGCGGGGGCGTTGTCGCCGATCTTGGCGTCCAGGGTCAGGATGGACGGCATGTCCAGGTTATGGCGTTGGCCGACGGCGTAGTCGTTGAAGTCGTGGGCCGGCGTGATCTTCACGCAGCCGGTGCCGAATTCCTTGTCCACATAGGAGTCGGCGATGACCGGAATTTCGCGCTCGCACAGCGGCAGCTTGAGTAGCTTGCCCACCAGCGCCTGATAGCGCTCGTCGGTCGGATCGACCGCCACGGCGACGTCGCCCAGCATGGTTTCGGGACGGGTGGTGGCCACGGTCAGGAAGCCGCTGCCATCGGCCAGCGGGTACTTGATATGCCACATGGAGCCGTCTTCCTCCTCCGACACCACTTCCAGGTCGGAGACGGCGGTGCCCAGCACCGGATCCCAGTTCACCAGGCGCTTGCCGCGGTAGATCAGGCCTTGCTCGTACAGGCGCACGAAGACTTCGGACACCACTTTCGAGCGCGTCTCGTCCATCGTGAAGTACTCACGGTTCCAGTCGGGCGAAGTGCCCATGCGGCGCATCTGGCCGGTGATGGTGGAGCCGGATTTTTCCTTCCACTCCCACACTTTTTCGATGAATTTTTCGCGGCCCAGATCATGGCGCGAGATTTTCTGCGCATCGAGCTGGCGCTCGACGACGATCTGGGTGGCGATGCCGGCGTGGTCGGTGCCGGGAATCCAGGCGGTGTTATGGCCCAGCATGCGGTGGTAGCGCGTCAGACCGTCCATGATGGTCTGGTTGAAGGCGTGGCCCATATGCAGGGTGCCGGTCACATTCGGCGGCGGCAGCTGGATGCTGAAGGAGGGCTTGCTCAGGTCGAGGGAGGCTGCGTAGTAACCGCGCTTTTCCCACTCGCTGCGCCAGAACTGTTCAATGTCGGCAGGCTCGAAAGACTTGGCTAATTCCATGATGGGGACTGTAATTTTGGCGAAAACGACCATTATAAGGGAATAGCGGCCGTTCCACGGCGGGTAAAGATGCGCGGCTTTCCGGCCGCGCATCCCCCGTATTCAAGGCGTCAGCGTGAAATTGACGCCGCTCTGGTTGGCCGAGCTGATATCGATGGCAGCCTTGGTCTGCACCGCGTAGCCGACGGCGGTGGCGTCCAGCCGGTATTGGCCGCTACCGGGTGTGCTGGCGGTGGCATTGAAGACCAGGGGCAGGTTGGCGCTGTAGGGCGCATAACGGATGGCGGCCACCGGCAGCCGGGTCAGGGTGTAGCTGCCGTTGAGCAGGTCGGCGCCCTGGTAGCGCAGGACCACGGCCGGGCCGCCGCTGATGACCTGGCGCGCCGTAACAGTGGCCGCCTCGGTGGCGCTGGCCGGGTTCATGGTGACGGTGCCGCTGATGCTGCCTTGTACGCTGGCGCTCATATTGATCGGCGCGGCCGAGGTGCTGACGGCCGTCGTGGCGCTGGCAGTCACCGGCACGGCGCCGATCACGCTGGCGGCGCGGTCGTCGGCGGTGATGACCACATCGTAGCTCCCGGCCGGCAGGCGGGTCAGGGCGAATTCGCCAGTGGTGCTGGGCACGGTGGCGGCGATGATGGCGCCGGCCTGCTGCGCCGTCACGGACACATGGCTGCCCAGCAGGGCGGGGGCGATAAAGCCGCCGATGCCATTGAGCGTGGCCGGCACCACCTTGATCACGGGTTTCAGCGCGTAATTGCCATTGCCCTTGGTGACGATGGATTTGCAGGCGTCGAAATCGAGCACGAGGTCGACGCGCTGGTTGGCGCCCACGTCGAAGTCGTTGACCAGCTTGATGCCGCTTTGCACGGCGCTGGGCGTGTCGAGCGAGCGCTCGGCGGTGGCGCCGGTGGGCACCACCGAATTGGCCAGGCCGTTGCCGGTGTTCGCATCGAGCACCAGGCGGATTTGCGAATAGTGGCCGGTGGCCAGCGAAGTCTGGCCCAGCGCTTCCAGCGCGCCATTGGTCAGGTTCAGCAGATTGATCTTGCGCGCCGGCGTCAGCGTGATGTCGGTCCAGCCGCTGTCGGTGTCGCTGGCGATATTGCTGGCGTGGATGCGCACCTTGTTGACGGTGATGTTGACCGCGTCGAAGCCGCAGGCCGGGGCATCGGTCAGCGAGACGGCCACCGTGCCCATGGTGGTGCTGGGTGGTGGCGTGCCGCCATTGCCGCCGCCACCGCCGCCTCCACCGCAGGATGCCAGCAGAACCAGGACTGCGCTGATGGCCGTGCCGGCGGCCAGGCGGGAGAAGAGGCGGCTTGTCTTCATGATCGACCTCGCAGAAAGGAATAGGGAAGGAGATGGCGCGCGAATGGCGCGGCCGATCCATTATGCAGTGAATTATCCTTATGGTAACGAGCCTGCGCTGCTTAGCAACAGTTTGGCCACAGATTGGCTTGACGGGTCAGTAAGTTTGCTTGAAAGGCAATGATTGCTGCTGTGCTGCCAGGATATCAAGGCGCCGGGCAGCGCACGTTCCAGGCGGTCAGCTCGGTGCGCGATTTGCGTACGGTGATATGGGCCTCGGCGCCGATATCGCTGCGGAAGACCAGCAGGGCCATGCCGGCGTCGGGACTGCCGGCCGGTTCGCGGCTCACGGCGTCGAGCAGGAAGCTGCGCGCGCGCAGCCTGGCGCAGGCCGTGTTGCCGGCCATGAGCAGGCGGGCGCGTTCCAGCAGCTCGCTGCGGTTGACCAGCAGGGTCAGGGTGGACATATCGGGCTGGGCTTGCAGCAGGCGTACCGGATGCACGGGCGGCTTGTCCGCTTCCGGCACAGCGCACTGCGGCTTGTGGTGCAGCCAGACCAGCTGCTGGGCGGGCAGTTGCTCGCTCCAGCGCTTGTCCTTCGCCGCGCGCGCCGCATAGCTGAACACGCGGCGCTGCATGATGCACATCGGCAGAGCCGGCGCGCGCACCGGCGCCGCATCCAGTGTCGCTTGCACTTGCCACTGGCGGCTACCGCGCTGGCGCGTGGCGCTGAAGCTGGTTGGCATGGCAGTCGTTTCGGGCAGCTGCTGCTGGCGGAAGGTGGCGAAGGACTGGATTTCGGCAGCGCTGGCGGGACGGGTTTCCAGCAAAGGCGTTTCGGCTGTGGATGCGGCGGCCTTGGTGGCGGCTGCCGCACTGGCGGGTGCGGCGGCGGCGGTGGGCAGGCCATTCAATACCGGCGCCAACAGCAGCGGCGCAGCCAGCATCTTCAGCACCCATCGCAACGCATCTTGTCCAGCCAGCATGCAGCATCCTTATCCAATGGCCTCTTCGCCGTCGCCGCGATTATAGCGGTTCAAGGCTGGCGCCTTGCATGGGGATGTAGCAAATGTCCCAGGCTGGACAAGCGATACAGCTTTTGTCCATTTCTGGAAATTTTTTGACTCGGCCAATCCGATTTCGCTAAGGTCAATGGCTCAACAGCAGCTTAACCATTACTTCAGGGAGACTGATATGGCAGCTCGTTTCACCGCCGTGCTAGCAGCGGCTTGGTTCGCGTCCGCGGCGGTTGACGCGGCCCCCGCGTCGAACAAAATCTGGATCACCATCGGCGACAGTGCCTACACCCAGCTGCAAAAGCTGGCGCCGCAGGCGATCGCGCGCAGCAGTCATGCCGACGGCCAGGATAAAGTCCACCTGGTGCAGGTGGACGAGGCGCAGATGAAGCAGTTGTCGGAAGCCATCCACACCGAACTGAAACGCTGCGGCGGCTTCATGGCCCATGACAGCGAGGAGGCTGGCCGCGCCGCGCTCAAGCCGCAGATCGACGCCAAGATGGCGACCCTGCTGGCCCGCCCCAACTACACCATTGACCAGCAGTCGGTGATTCCGCCGCTGCTGTCGCAGATGCAGGCCAGTAATGTGGGCCAGACCATTCTCGACTTGTCGGCCCACACCAACCGCTACTACAACACCAATATCGGCGTGACGGCCTCCAACTGGCTCAAGCAGAAATGGACCACGCTGGCCAATGGCCGCAGCGACATCAGCATCACCCAGTTCACCCACAGCGCCTATCCGCAGAAGTCCGTGATCGCCACCATCAACGGCACCGACAACGGGTCGGAAGTGGTGGTGCTGGGCGGCCATCTCGATTCCATCGTGGGCGGCGGCGTCGGCGAGAGCACGCGCGCACCGGGCGCCGACGATGACGCATCCGGCATCGCCAGCCTGACCGAAGCCTTCCGCGTGCTGGCCTCGAGCGGCTACAAGCCACGCCGCACCATCAAGTTCATCGGCTATGCGGCGGAAGAGGTGGGCCTGCGCGGTTCGCAGGAAATCGCCCAGTACCACAAGAACAACAACATCAATGTGGTTGGCGTGATGCAGCTCGACATGACCAACTACAAAGGTTCAGCCAACGATATCTACATCTACACCGACTATACCGACGCCCAGCAAAACACCTTCCTGGCCAATCTGGCCACCACCTATCTGCCGACCTTGAAGATCGCCTACGATAAATGCGGCTACGGCTGTTCCGACCACGCCTCATGGACGGCGCAGGGCTTCTGGGCCTCACTGCCGTTCGAAGCGGGCTTCAACCAGGACAATCCCTATATCCACACCGTCAACGATACCTACGCCAACACCGGCAACCAGGCCGACCATGCGCTCAAATTCAGCCGCCTGGCCCTGGCCTATGCGGTGGAACTGGGCAGCGACGGTCCCGGCACGCCGCCCGGCCCCGACCGCACCGAAACCTTCAACGGCAAGCTGACCCAGGGCCAGAGCGCCAAATTCGGCCCGTTCAAGGCCGGCGCCGGCACCTTCAAGGCCAGCACCACCGGCACTGGCGACGCCGACCTGTTCGTGCGCAATGGCACGCCGCCCACCACCTCCATCTATGACTGCAAGTCGGACGGCGGCACGGCCGCCGAGAGCTGCTCGATCTCGGTGGCGGCCAATGGCGATGTGCACGTGTTGGTATATGGTTACTCCGCTTCGAGTTATAACCTGACCGTTACGTACAAACCGCAATAATGGCGCTATAATTCCGACCGCTGCCGCAAGGCGGCACACGCTAGGGGTCCTGCAAGTCGCTGCACAGCGAGGCGCGGGTGAGAAATACCCTCCGAACCTGATCTGGATAATGCCAGCGAAGGGAAGCTTTAGGAACAGCGCGCATGGACTCTTTTCGTCCATGCGCGCGCGTCACCAAATCCTCCTTTGCTGGCTCCTGTAGCTGACAAAGGAGCCAAATGAACGCCAATCCAAAATTCCTCGCCACCACGGCCGAGGTAGACAGCGCCGCCGTTGCGCCACTTCCCAATTCCCGCAAAATCCATGTCGAGGGCAGCCGCCCGGACATCCGCGTGCCGATGCGGGAAATCAGCCAATCCGATACCTCGGCCTCCTTCGGCCATGAAACCAATCCGCCCATCTACGTCTACGACACTTCGGGCGCTTACACCGATCCGGAAGCGCAGATCGATATCCGCTCCGGCCTCGGCACGCCGCGCGCGCCCTGGATCGCCGAACGCGACGACACGGAAGAACTGCCCGGCCCAACCTCAGATTACGGCAAGGCGCGCCTGGACGATCCGGCCCTGGCCGAGCTGCGCTTCAACCTGCAGCGTAAGCCGCGCCGCGCCAAGGATGGCGCGAATGTGAGCCAGATGCACTATGCGCGGCGCGGCATCGTCACGCCGGAGATGGAGTATGTGGCGATCCGCGAAAACCTGCGCCGCAAGGAGTATCTGCAAGGCTTGCGCGACGCCGGCCCGATGGGCGAGCGCATGGCCGAGATGATGGGCCGCCAGCATCCGGGCCAGGCCTATGGCGCCGCCATCCCGGCCGAGATCACGCCGGAATTCGTGCGCGCAGAGATTGCGCGCGGCCGCGCCATCATCCCGGCCAATATCAACCACCCGGAAATCGAGCCGATGATCATCGGCCGTAATTTCCTGGTGAAGATCAATGCCAATATCGGCAATTCGGCCGTCACCTCGTCCATCGGTGAGGAAGTGGAGAAGATGACCTGGTCCATCCGCTGGGGCGGTGACACGGTGATGGACCTGTCGACCGGCAAGCATATCCACGAAACGCGCGAATGGATCATCCGTAACAGCCCGGTGCCGATCGGTACCGTGCCGATTTACCAGGCGCTGGAAAAGGTCAACGGCAAGGCCGAAGACCTGACCTGGGAAATCTTCCGCGACACCCTGATCGAACAGGCGGAGCAGGGCGTCGACTACTTCACCATCCACGCCGGCGTGCTGCTGCGCTATGTGCCGCTGACGGCCAAGCGCCTGACCGGCATCGTCTCGCGCGGCGGCTCGATCATGGCCAAGTGGTGCCTGGCCCACCACAAGGAAAACTTCCTGTACACGCATTTCGAAGACATCTGCGAGATCATGAAGGCTTATGACGTGTCCTTCAGCCTGGGCGACGGCCTGCGTCCCGGCTCGATCTACGATGCCAACGACGAAGCCCAGCTGGGCGAGCTGAAAACCCTGGGCGAACTGACCCAGATCGCCTGGAAGCATGACGTGCAGGTGATGATCGAAGGTCCGGGCCACGTGCCGATGCAGCTGATCAAGGAGAATATGGACCTGCAGCTGGAGCAGTGCAGCGAGGCGCCGTTCTACACGCTTGGCCCGCTGACCACCGATATCGCGCCCGGCTATGACCACATCACCTCCGGCATCGGCGCGGCGCAGATCGGCTGGTACGGCACGGCCATGCTGTGCTACGTGACGCCGAAAGAGCACCTGGGCCTGCCCAACAAGGACGATGTGAAAGAGGGCATCATCACCTACAAGATCGCGGCCCATGCCGCCGACCTGGCGAAAGGCCATCCGGGCGCGCAGATCCGCGACAACGCCCTGTCCAAGGCGCGCTTCGAGTTCCGCTGGGAAGACCAGTTTAATATCGGCCTCGATCCGGACAAGGCGCGCTCCTTCCACGACGAGACCCTGCCCAAGGACTCGGCCAAGGTGGCGCATTTCTGCTCCATGTGCGGCCCGCATTTCTGCTCGATGAAGATCACGCAGGAAGTGCGCGACTACGCCGCCAGCGGCATGCAGGAAAAGGCCATCGAGTTCGTGAAAAAAGGCGCTGAACTGTATAGCAAGATGTGAGGCGGCCATGATCGAGATTGAACTGAACGGCGCGCCGCGCGCGGTGCCGCCGCAGCAAACCTTGCAGGAACTGGTCGATGCGCTGGAGTTGACGGGACAGGCGCTGGCGCTGGCCGTCAACCGCAGCGTGGTGCCGCGCGGCCAGTGGGCCTTGCGCACGCTGCAGGCGCAGGACCAGGTGGATATCGTACGCGCCATTGGCGGCGGCTGAATCGAGGAGAGATGCAATGACTGAAGCAAACAAAGACCTGCTGACCATCGCGGGCAAGCAATACCAATCGCGCCTGCTGGTGGGCAGCGGCAAATACAAGGACTTGCAGCAGACGCGCGAAGCGACCGATGCGGCGGGCGCGGACATCATCACGGTGGCGATCCGCCGCGTGAACATCGGCCAGGACCCGAAGGCGCCCAGCCTGCTGGACGTGCTGCCGCCGTCCGATTACACCATCCTGCCGAATACGGCCGGCTGCTACACCGCCAAGGATGCGGTCTACACCCTGCAGATGGCGCGCGAACTGCTCAACGGCCACAAGCTGGTCAAGCTCGAAGTGCTGGGCGATGAGAAGACCCTGTTCCCGAATATGCCGGAAACCCTGGCCGCCGCCGACACCCTGGTGCGCGAAGGCTTCGACGTGATGGTGTACTGCAGCGACGACCCGATCCAGGCGCGCATGCTGGAAGATATCGGCTGCGTGGCAGTGATGCCGCTGGCCTCGCTGATCGGTTCCGGCATGGGCATTCTGAATCCCTGGAACCTGTCGCTGATTATCGAGCAGGCCAAGGTGCCGGTGCTGGTCGACGCGGGCGTCGGCACGGCGTCGGATGCGGCCATCGCCATGGAGCTGGGCTGCGATGGCGTGTTGATGAACACCGCCATCGCCGGCGCGCAAGACCCGGTGCGCATGGCGCGCGCCATGCGCCTGGGCGTGCAGGCGGGCCGCGAGGCCTATCTGGCCGGCCGCATCCCGCGCCGCTTCGCCGCTTCGCCATCCTCGCCGATGGCCGGACGTCTGGCATGACGGCCGGCGACAGCGGCAGCGGTTCAGCCGTCCATGGCGCCGGCCCGGGCGCAGGGCAGGGCGGCGCCGGCATGGAAGCGCCGCTGCGGCTGGGCCGCCTGGGACGCGCCACGCACCCGCGCCGGCCCTGCGTGCTGGTGTTCGCCGGTGCCGATCCCTCGGGTGGCGCCGGCATCGCGGCCGACATCCAGGCCATCGCCGCGCTGGGCGCACATGCGCTGCCCGTCATCACCACGCTGACGGTGCAGGATAACGACCGCGTGCATGCCGTGCTGCCGGTCGATCCGGAACTGGTGCTGCTGCAGGCGCGCGTGCTGATCGAGAAGTCCTGCATCGATGCGGTGAAGATCGGCATTCCCGGCAGCGCTGCCAACGCCCGCGCCATCGCCCAGATCATCACTGAGCTGCGTGCCGCGCGCCGTGCCGCCTGCCGCGGCGAAGTGCAGCCCCAGTTTCTGAACGTGCCGGATGCGGCCTTCACTGCCTCCGCGCTGGGCGTTGCCTGTGCCGATACGTCTGAAGCGATGGTCTGCGCCGCTGCCGCGCCGGCCATGTCCGAAGCGGAGCCGCCGCTGCCTGCCGGCGACGATGGCTGGCCGCCCGGCGCCGGCTTCGCTGCGCCGCCGGTGGTGCTCGATCCGGTGCTGGCCAGCGGCCATGGCGATCTGCTCTCGCGCGACGATGCGGTCAGCGCGCTGGCGCCATTGCTGCCGCTGGTGACGGTGTTGACGCCCAACGGGCCGGAGGCGGGAGCGCTGAGCGGCGTCGCCGGCCCCGGCGCGGAAATCGATCCGCTGGCCCATGCCCGCGCCTTGCGCGCACAGGGCTGCCAGCATGTGCTGATTACCGGCGGCCATGGTGGCGGCGACAGCGTGATCAACCGCTGGTATGGGCCGGCACGCCAGCAGAGCTGGAGCTGGCCGCGCCTGGCGGGCGGCTATCACGGCAGCGGCTGCACCCTGGCCTCGGCCGTTGCCGCCCTGCTGGCCCAGGGCTGGCCCGTGGCCCAGGCGCTGGCCCGTGCCCAGGGCTATACCCACCGCGCGCTGGCCGAAGCCTTCGCCATCGCGCCCGGCCAGCTTATTCCGCGCCGCTGAAGGCGCATCAATCACGAATCAGGAAGCATCATGCAAGGACTCTATCTCGTTACCCCCAACTGGGACGATACCGCCCGTCTGCTCGACCTGAGCGAGCAGGCGCTGGCCGCCGGCCTGGCGCTGCTGCAGTACCGCCACAAGGACGCGTCGCCCACGCTGCGCGAAGAGCAGGCCGGCGCGCTGCTGGCGCTGTGCCGCCGCTACGGCTGCCCGCTGCTCATCAACGACTACCCGGAGCTGTGCCGCCAGCTCGATGCCGACGGCGTGCACCTGGGCGGCACCGATGCCGAAGTGGCGGCCATCCGCGCTGAACTGGGGCCGGACAAGATCATCGGCGCCTCCTGCTACGGCGACCTGCAGCGCGCCATCGAGGCCGAGGCGGCGGGCGCCAGCTATGTGGCGTTTGGCGGCTTCTATCCCTCGCTGGTGAAAAAATATGCCGTCACCACGCCGCCCGACATCGTCGGCCGGGCGCGCGCAGTGGTGCGGCTGCCGCGCGTGGTCATCGGCGGCATGACCCCGGCCAATGCCGCGCCGCTGGTGGAACGCGGCGCGGAGATGGTGGCGGCCATCAGCAGTGTGTATCTGGCGCCCGATGTGGCGGCGGCGGTACAGCAGTTCAGGGAGCTGTTCCGCCTGAGTTGATTCGCTGGACGGCGCGGCAAAGGGCTTTATAATCGTCCCATTAGCATACGCTCAAGGTTGCCGCCCAATGACACCACAGACTGCCGCCAAGCGCCTGATCATGATCGTCGATGACGATCAGATGATCCTCGATTTTCTGAGCGAAGTGCTGCGCCATGCCGGCTACGACACCGTGCAGGCGCCCTCCGCCGACCGCGCCCTGGCCCTGATCGCCGAACGCGAACCCGATCTGGCCCTGCTCGATATCCACATGCCCGGCATGTCCGGCCTGGAGTTGGCCAAGCAGCTCAACCGCAATACCTCGGTGCCCTTCATGTTTCTCTCCGGCCGCGGCGATGCCGACGCCGGCAAGCAGGCCGCCGCTTACGGTGCTGTCGGTTTCGTGGTGAAACCGGTGGACGAGCAGCACCTGATGCCCGCTTTCGAAGCAGGCCTGGCGCGCGCCGACGAAATCCGCCAGCTGCGCCGCACCGAAATGAACCTGAATGCGGCGCTGGCGGCCGGCCGCGAAACCAGCCTGGCCGTGGGCCTCCTGATGTGCAAGTTCCAGACCGACCGCAACACCGCTTTCGAGGTGCTGCGCGACCATGCGCGCTCCAACCGGCGCAAGGTCAACGAAATCGCCGACCAGTTGCTGAGCGCGGAAGAAACCTTGAATAGTTTGCATGCCGCCTTCAATATCCGGCTGAAAAAATAGTGTGCGTCCGTTCATAAACCGAGTACACTGAAATCACCCGCAGCAGGGCCGCACCTCGCCCTGCCGTGTCCAGCGGCAGCCCGTCCCCCGCGCCGCGCATCAACCTTCGGCCCCACTCCGCCGAGCAGCTTTATTCCCGGAAGTCGCATCCAGCAGCTTTGCCGCGCGTTGTGTTCGCGCCACGCTGCGCTTCCGGCTTTACCTAGCGGAGACCCATGATGAAACTGCAAGACAGCCCCGATCTTTCGCTCGCCGTGGATGAGAGCAGCGCGCCGCGCGTGCTGCATGTGGACGGCGACCACGACACGGCCCTGGTACTGGCCGCCCTGCTGGTGCCGGAAACGCGCGTCAGCCACGCCGCCTCGCTGGCCGATGCGCTGGAAGCGATCCGTCAGCACCGCTTTGCGCTGATCGTGCTCGACCCCGACCTGCCCGATGGCGATGGCCACACCCTGGTGCAGGCCATGCAGAAGCAGGGCGCCGGCACGCCGGTGCTGCTGTATTCGGCGCGCCACCCCGATCTGCGCCATCCCTCACATGCCTTCCTGCCCAAGCCCTGGACGTCGCCGCGCCTGCTGTGGCAGACCGTTTCGCATCTGCTTGGCCTGCCATCGGCCGATTGGCTGGGCGCGCCGGCATAGAGGCGGGTTTTGTCCTGAGTTGATATGATGTCGCCATCTCCAACTTACAGGATATGCAGAGATGAAAACCAAAGCAGCAATCGCATGGAAGGCGGGCGCACCGCTGACCATCGAAGAAGTGGAACTGGGCGGCCCGCGCGAGGGCGAGGTGCTGGTGGAAATCAAGGCCACCGGCATCTGCCACACCGACTACTACACTCTGTCCGGCGCGGACCCGGAAGGCATCTTCCCGGCCATTCTGGGCCATGAGGGCGCGGGCGTGGTGGTCGATGTCGGCCCCGGCGTGAAAAGCCTGAAAAAGGACGACCACGTCATTCCGCTCTACACCCCGGAATGCCGCCAGTGCAAATTCTGCCTGTCGCAGAAGACCAATCTGTGCCAGGCCATCCGCTCCACCCAGGGCCGCGGCCTGATGCCGGACGCCACCAGCCGCTTCTCGCTGGACGGCAAGCCCATTTACCACTACATGGGCACCTCCACCTTCTCCAACTACATCGTGGTGCCGGAAATCGCGCTGGCGAAAATCCGCGAAGATGCGCCTTTCGACAAGGTCTGCTACATCGGCTGCGGCGTCACCACCGGCGTGGGCGCCGTGCTGTTCACCGCCAAGGTGGAAGCGGGCGCCAATGTGGTGGTGTTTGGCCTGGGCGGCATCGGCCTGAACGTGATCCAGGCGGCCAAGATGGTGGGCGCCGACAAGATCATCGGCGTCGACATTAATCCAGGCCGCGAAGCGATGGCGCGCCAATTCGGCATGACCCACTTCATCAATCCGAACGAGGTGGAGAACGTGGTCGATGCCATCATCCAGCTCACCGACGGCGGCGCCGACTACAGCTTCGAGTGCGTCGGCAACACCACGCTGATGCGCCAGGCGCTGGAGTGCTGCCACAAGGGCTGGGGCAAATCCATCATCATCGGCGTGGCGGCGGCCGGGCAGGAAATCTCGACCCGTCCCTTCCAGCTGGTCACGGGCCGCGAGTGGAAAGGCTCGGCATTCGGCGGCGCGCGCGGCCGCACCGACGTGCCGAAAATCGTCGACTGGTATATGGACGGCAAACTCAATATCGACGACCTGATTACCCACCGCCTGCCGCTGGAACGCATCAATGAAGGCTTCGACCTGATGAAGAGCGGCGAGTCGATCCGCTCGGTGGTCATTTACTAAGCCGCGCCTCGGCGCCATGAGGGGAGGGCAGGCCTTGCGGCCTGGCCCTCCCTTTTTTCATTCCGTCGCATGAACGCCGGTGGGCTGGCGCTTCTGGATTAGAGTAGCTGTCCAAGACTCGCCATCAAGTAGAAAAAAAGTTCTAGACATAAAAATCTAGATAAATTAATCTACTTCCATCGCACGAGGAGACAGCAATGCACTTTGCCATTTCATACCGGGAGCCAGTCCATGTTTAGGGTGATCGACGCCCTGGTGCCAGCCATCGGCTGGGCCTTGCTGCATTTCCTGTAGCAGGGAGTGCTGGTCGGCTGTCTCGCCTCGCTTGGCCTGCAGTTGCTGCGCAATGCGCGGCCGCAGACCCGCTATCTGTTTGCTTGCGGCACGCTGCTGCTGTGCGCCCTGCTGCCGCTGGCGGGCATTGTCCTGCATCTGGCCAGCTTGAATGCTGCGGTATTGGACGCGGCCAGCGCTGCGGTGGCCGGCGCCGCCGGCGGTGTCGGCGCGCAGGCCAGCGATGCCGCTGCGCTGACCGGACTCGCTGCCGTCCAGCTGTTGCCGGCCCAGTCCATGCTGCCGCTGCTGAACGAGGCGGGGTTGAGCGGCTGGCTGGCGTATCTGCCACGCCTGCTGCCATGGCTGGTGCTGATCTGGGCCGCCGGCGCCGCGCTGATGACCTTGCGCCTCTCGCTCGGCCTGCAATGGGTGAAGGAACGCACCTTGCCCAGTCATTACCGCGACGAGCCGCACTGGCAGCAGGTGCTGGACAAGCTGGCGCGCCGGCTCGGCGTGCGCGTGCCGGTACGGCTGGGCGTCAGCGACGACGATCTGGAAGGACCGATGACGGCGGGCTGTCTGCGTCCGCTGGTGCTGATCCCGGCCTCGCTGCTGAGCGGCATGCCGCCCGCGCTGCTGGAAGCTTTGCTGGCGCATGAACTGGCGCACATCCGGCGCCACGATTACCTGGTCAATCTGGTGCAGAGCGCCATCGAGATTCTGCTGTTCTACCACCCGGTCGTGTGGATGCTGTCGCGCCGCATCCGCGCCGAACGGGAACAGATTGCCGACGATATTGCAGCAAGCGCGCTGGGCGAACCGCGGCGTCTCGCGCTTGCGCTGTCCGAACTGGACAAGTTCCAGTTCTCAACCACCCACTTTGCCCCAGCGGCACAAGGAGGAGACCTGATGTCCCGAATCAAACGCCTGATCCGGCCCCAAGCCGAACCCCTGGGCTGGAAAATCGCCGCGCCGCTGCTCGGCCTGTGCACCGCCTGCGCCGTACTGTATGCCCATGCCATGCCGTCCGCCTCCAGCGAACCGGCTGCCGTGAAAGCCGGCGCTGCCCTGAACGCCGACGGCAGCACCCTGCCCGTGCCGCCGCTGCCGCCCGTGCCGGAGGCACCGGAAGCGCCGCGTGCGGCAGCCGCCCCCGAGGCGCCGGAGCCACCCGCCGCGCCTGATGCCCCCGCACTGCCCGCCCGGCCAGCCAAGCCCGTGATGCCGCCCGCGCCGCCAGCCCGCGCCGCAGCGGCAGCCCCGATGGCGCTGGCGGCGGCGCCCGCCGCACCCGCCGCGCCCATGACCATTGCCGCTGCTCCCGCTGCTCCCGCTGCACCGGCCGCTCCGATGGCGCTTGCCGCGGCGCCGGCTCCCGCTGCCGCGCCGGCACCCGCCGCGGCGCCAGCCAGCCCCGCATTGAAGGCGCCGCACGGCAGTTCCGGCTCCCATTATTATTTCGAGCAGGGCGGCGAATCCTATGCCCTGGTGCGCGAAGGCGGCAGCAAAGTCACCATCCGCAACGGCGACCCTGAGGAGCTGCAGCGCCTGAAACAAAGCGTCAAAGGTGACTTCATCTGGTTCCGCAAGGACGGCAAAAACTATCTGATCCAGGATGCCGCCATCGTGTCCCAAGCCAGTGCGGCCTGGGCGCCGCTCAAGCAGATCGAATCGCGCATGGAAGAGCAGAACAAGGCAATGGAAGCGCAGGGCAAGATCATGGGGCAGATCGGCGAAAAAATCGGCGCTCATTATGCCCAGATTGCCGACAGTGCCGCCCAGCGCGCGCTGGAGCACAGGAGCGACAGCAAGATGAAAGCCCTGGCCAGCCAGCACGAAGCCATTGGCGCCCGCATGGATGCCCTGGGCCGGAAAATCGAAAGGGAAAGCGATGAGCAGGTGCGCGCCGGCCTGTTGCGCGAGCTGTCCCAGCTCAGCGCCCGCATGCTGCCCTTGCAAAGCCAGATCGGTGCCTTATCCGCCGAAATGGGCAAGCAGCACGCCCGCCTCGTCCGCGAGCAGCCCGCCATTGACGACTTGAACCGCCAAATGCGCGAAGCCGGCAAACCGATGGCCGAGCTGGGCCGTCAGATGGGCGAACTGGGCCGCGAACAAGGCCGCCTCCACCGCGAAGCCGACAAAACCATCCGCCGCCTGATCGAGGACGCCGTCCAGCAAGGCCGCGCCACCCCAAGCCCCGGCGGCAGCGCCTGATCCATCACCGCCAGGCCAAAAAAATGGGCCCAGGAGCGCTTAGCTCCTGGGCCCATTTTTCTTCTGCTCGGCGATGCTGGCGGGCGCCCAACCCTTAGCGCGGGAGGCGGTCGAGCTTGGCGACGCTGAGGTCGAGCACTTTCATGCCGACGTTGCCGAAGTTGATCTGGGCGCGGCAGTTGCTGCCGCTGCCTTCCAGATTGACGATGACGCCTTCGCCGAACTTGGCGTGGGCCACCGATTCGCCGATGCGCCAGCCGCTGCCGCTGCTGGACTTCTGGGCGATCTGGCGCGCGATGGCGTTGTCGCTGCCGGCCAGCGGCGCTTCGTCCCAGGCGGATTTCTTGTTGGCGAACCAGTGCGACTGCACTTTCGGCGACAGCCACTTCAGGGACTCCTCGGGCAGCTCGTCGAAGAAGCGCGATTTCGTGTTGTAGCGGGTCTGGCCGTGCAGCATGCGCGTCTGCGAGAAGCACATGTACAGGCGCTGGCGCGCGCGCGTGATCGCCACATACATCAGGCGCCGTTCTTCTTCCACGCCGCCGTCTTCCTTCGCGCTGCTCTCGTGCGGGAACAGGCCTTCTTCCAGACCGGTGATGAAGACGTTGTCGAATTCCAGACCCTTGGCCGAATGCACCGTCATCAGCTGCAGCGCTTCCTGGCCGGCCTGCGCCTGGTTGTCGCCCGCTTCCAGCGAGGCGTGCGAAAGGAAGGCCGACAGCGGCGACATCACGGTGGCCAGCGGCGCATCGGCATCGATGATTTCGACGCCGTCGGCGCTGACGATGGCGTTGCCCGCTTGCGCCTGGGATTGCGGCCCGAGGTGGGCGGGCGCACCCTGTCCATAACCTTCTTCGGAGACGAACTGGGTGGCCGCATTGACCATCTGCTCCAAGTTTTCGATGCGGTCGGCGCCTTCCTTTTCACCCTGGTAGTGCTGCAGCAGACCGCTGCCGTCGAGGACGATGCGCACCAGTTCCGGCAACGCCATCTGCTGCGTCTCGAAGCGCATGCCTTCGACCAGCTTGACGAAGCCGCCCAAGGAGGTGCCGGCCTTGCCCACCATATACTGCACCGCCGCATACAGCGAGATGCCGTACTGCCCGGCCGCGCCCTGCAGCTGTTCGATGGTGCGCGCGCCGATGCCGCGCGCCGGGAAGTTCACCACGCGCAGGAAGGCCGAGTCGTTGTGCGGATTATCCATCAGCTGCAGGTAGGCGATGGCGTGTTTGACCTCGGCGCGCTGGAAGTAGCGCAGGCCGCCGTACACATGGTAGGGAATGCCGGCCGAGAACAGCGCATGCTCGATCACGCGTGACTGTGCATTGGAGCGGTACAGCACCGCGATCTCGCTGCGCGAGGTGCCTTCGTTGATCAGCGATTTCGATTCTTCGATGATCCACTGCGCTTCCTGCAGGTCGGAGCTGGCTTCGTAGACGCGTACCTGCTCGCCATGGCCGGCATCGGTGCGCAGGTTCTTGCCCAGGCGCCGGCTGTTATTCGAGATCAGCATATTTGCCGCATCCAGGATATGGCCGTGCGAGCGGTAGTTCTGTTCCAGCTTGATCAGGTTCCTGACCTGGAATTCCTGCTCGAAAGCGCTCATATTGCCGACATTGGCGCCGCGGAAGGCGTAGATGCTCTGGTCATCGTCGCCCACGGCGAACAGCGCGCCGCCGGCAGCGCTGCCGTGGCCGGACATCAGCTTGAGCCACTTGTACTGCAGGTCATTGGTGTCCTGGAACTCGTCGACCAGGATGTGGCGGAAGCGCAGCTGGTAGTGTTCGCGCAGCGGCTGGTTGCGGCTCAGCAGCTCGTAGGTGCGCAGCAGCAGTTCGGCAAAATCGACCACGCCCTCGCGCTGGCACTGCTCGTCGTACAGATCGTACAGCTCGACCATCTTGCGCTCGGTGGCGTCGTAGGCATCGACGTCCTTGGCGCGCAGCCCCTGGTCCTTGTTGTTGTTGATGAAGTACATCAGGTTTTTGGCCGGGTACTTTTCATCGTCGACATTGTTGGCTTTCAGCAGGCGCTTGATGACCGAGAGCTGGTCCTGGGAATCGAGAATCTGGAAAGTCTGGGGCAGGGCGGCGTCGCGGTAGTGCGTGCGCAGCAGGCGGTTACACAGGCCATGGAAGGTGCCGACCCACATGCCGCGTGTATTGATGGGCAACATGGCCGACAGGCGGGCCAGCATTTCCTTGGCCGCCTTATTGGTAAAGGTGACGGCCAGCACGCCAGCCGGCGAGACCTGGCCGGTCTGGATCAGCCACGCGATGCGGGTGGTCAGCACGCGCGTTTTGCCGGACCCCGCGCCCGCCAGAATCAGGGCGTTCTGGGGCGGCAGGGTGACGGCGGCAAGTTGTTCGGGATTGAGGTTGTGGAGGAGATTTTGCATCCCGTGATTATACCGGGAGCCTCGTTTCTTCCGCTGGCGCAGCCGGACTGCCGAAGATCTGGCGGTAGCTGACGTAGAGCGAACACTGCAGCACCAGGGCCACGATCATCACGGGAATCTGCATCAGCAGGGCGCCGAGGGTGCCCATGCCGAGCAGGGCGATGCGCACCAGGCTGACCACCATGGCGATGCCGGCCCAGCTGAGCAGGAAGACGATGCAGGGACGCCAGGCGCGCAGCACGGCGAAGAAGCTGAAGAAGACGGCCTTCCCGACCGACATCTGCTTCCAGTAAATCAGCGGGCCGCTGAAGAACAGGCCCATGGCGGCCGGGATATACACCACGAAGCCGAGCAGGATGGAGGCGGCCATGCCGTTGCTCATCTGGATCTGCGGCGCGGCCGGATCGGCATTGCGCAGCTGGTCCACCAGTTCGCCGTTGGTGGCGAAGACGACGATGACGGCGATCAGGATGGCCACCAGGTGCAGCACGCCCAGCACCACCAGCTTGGGGAAGGCTGGCTTGCGGAAGCCGCTCTGGATCACGGCCGGCAGCACGCGCTTGCCCTGTTCGATGTCGGCACAGGCTTGCATGAAGCCGATCGACACGGCCGGCAGCAGCAGGGCCACCAGCAGTCCCAGAGGCTGGGGCAGGATCAGCACGGCCACCTGGCACAGCAGATAGCCGAGGAAAGGTATGAACATGCCGCCGGGTTGCTGGCGGAACAGCGCGAAGCCGTCTTTAACCCAATGCCATCCGGTGAGTGCGGGCAGTTTAGTCATCTTTAATAAAGTTGGGGTGCGGGAGTGGCAATCCGCTCGCGCAGAATGCGTTCAAAATGGGTCGGATCGTGCGGGGTCAGGATTTCCGCCTCGCGCGGCTGGTGTAGATCATACAGGCGCGACAACCAGAAACGCAGCGCGGCGGCGCGCAGCAGGGGTTGCCAGGCGGCTTGCTCGTCGGCCGTGAATGGACGTACGGCGTGATAGGCGTCCAGCATGGCGCGCACGCGCGCGGCATCGAGCACGCCGCTATCAAGGTCGATGCACCAGTCGTTGACGGTGACGGCGACGTCGAACAGCCAGGTGTCGCAGCCTGCAAAATAAAAATCGAAGAAGCCGGTCAGGCGTTCGCCGTCGAACATCACGTTGTTGCGGAACAGGTCAGCATGCACCGGACCGGCTTGCAGCTGCGCATAGGTGGCGCTGGCGGCAAACGCTTCCTGGAACTGCATTTCGTCGCGCAGCAGGCTGGCTTCGGCCGTGCTGATCACGGGCAGCAGCTGCGGCGCGGTCTCGCGCCACCAGGACAGGCCGCGCAGATTCGGCTGCTGCAGCGGGAAGTCGCGTCCGGCCAGATGCATTTTGGCCAGCATGGCGCCGACGGCGGCGCAGTGCAGCGGCTGCGGGGCCAGTTGGGAGTGGCCTTCCAGCTTGCTGACGATGCTGGTGGGTTTGCCGTGCAGGGCCACGCACAATTCACCCTGGTCGTTGGCAACCGGGGCGGGCACCAGCACGCCGTGCTGCGCCAGGTGGCGCATCAGTTGCAGGTAAAAGGGCAGTTGTTCGAAACTCAGGTTCTCGAAGATGGTGAGCACATATTCGCCCGCTTCGGTACTCAGGAAGAAGTTGCTATTTTCGATGCCGGAGGCAATGCCTTTCAGCGCAGTTGCTTGGCCGAGGGGGAATTGCGTGATCCACTGGTCGACATCATCCAGACTGACCGGGGTAAAAACTGCCATGGGAAACCAGATTAGTATGCAAGGGTTAGGCAAAGCCCGGCGTGGCCGGGCCCTGCTCAGCGGGTGGCCGGAGGCGGCGGAGGCGGCGCCGGTGCCTCATCGGGGGCGTTGGCGCGGTCCTCGCTGCGTTGTTTCTTCTTCTTGGCCACATCGAACTCCATGACGGTCCATTGCGCGCCGCGTGATTCGCGTCCCGCAAGATCGCCTGGCAGAGCCGTGCCCACCGGGGTATTCGGTTTCAGGGTATAGCTGCTCTTGCCGCTTTTGACCTTGGCTTCGGTCACGCGGCCGCCTTCACGTTTTTCCGTGATTTTCTTTTCGTTGCCCGGGTTGGCCGTCACCGTGACCGGATTATCCACCTCCTCGATTTTTTCCAGCTTGGGCGGCGCCTGGCTCGGCGTCGTCTGGGCGGAAGCAATGGCGGCATGGCCCAGCAGGGCAATGAACAGGAGGGAGCAGATATTCGAAGTACGCATGATGACAAGTCCTCAAGGGAAACGCATGGATTCTTATATAGAGGCCATTGTAACAAACAGACACGCTTAGCTGTTTTAAAAGCGCAAAAACGCGGCCGGGTGTGGGCCGGCTGTCCATGCCAATACGGCATTGTTGTCTTTTGGCGAAGATTGCCCCGGCGTTCAGGTCCGGGGCAAAACTCTGCGATAATGCAGCACTCACCGCATTCCGTGCCGGACGCGCGCTCGCGCGGCCTGCCCAACTTCATAGCCATTTATGCAAAAGACCCTGTTGCTGGTTGACGGTTCCAGCTATCTTTACCGCGCTTTTCACGCGCTGCCCGACCTGCGCAGCGCCGACGGCTATCCGACCGGCGCCATGCACGGCATGGTCAATATGCTGCGCCGCCTGCGCGCCGACTTCCCTGCCGCCTATATCGCTTGCGTCTTCGACGCCAAGGGCAAGACCTTCCGCGACGATCTGTACCCCGAGTACAAGGCGACACGCGCCTCGATGCCGTCCGACCTGGCTTTGCAGATCGAACCGATCCACGAGGCGGTGCGCGCCATGGGCTGGCCGATCCTGATGGTGGAAGGCGTGGAGGCCGACGACGTGATCGGCACGCTGTCGGTGGAGGCGGAAAAGGCCGGCATGGACGTCATCATCTCCACCGGCGACAAGGATCTGGCCCAGCTGGTTACGCCCAAGGTCATGCTGATCAACACCATGACCAACGAGAAGCTGGACGAAGCGGGCGTGCTGGCCAAGTTCGGCGTGCCGCCCAACCGCATCATCGACTACCTGACCCTGATCGGCGACACCGTCGACAACGTGCCCGGCGTGAACAAGTGCGGCCCGAAAACGGCGCTCAAGTGGCTTGGCCTGTACGACAGCCTGGATGGCGTGATGACGAACGCCGACCAGATCGGCGGCGCGGTCGGCGGCAATCTGCGCGAGGCGCTGGAATGGCTGCCGCGCGGCCGTGAGCTGATCACGGTGAAGACCGACTGCGATCTGAGCCAGCATATGATGTCGATCTCGGAATCGCTGATCGCCAAGAGCGAGGACCGCGAACTGCTGCTGGCCTTCTTCAGCAAATACGGCTTCAAGACCCTGCTGCGCGAACTGGGCGCCATGACGCCGGCCGCGCCAGGCGCCGTCGCCTCGCCGGCCGCCGCCGCGCCCGAAGGCACGACAGGCGATATGTTCGCTGCCGCCGTGGCGCCGGCCAGCATCAATTATGAAACCGTGCTGACCGAAGCCCAGCTCGACGAATGGATTGCGCGTATCGGCCAGGCGGAACTGACCGCTGTCGATACCGAAACCACCTCGCTGGAGCCGATGACGGCGCAGATGGTGGGCATTTCCCTGTGCATCGAGCCGGGCCACGCCTGCTATATCCCGATGGCGCATGCCTATGCCGGCGTGCCGGAGCAGCTGTCGCGCGAGCTGGTGCTGTCCAAGCTGAAGCCATGGCTGGAAGACAGCACCAAGGCCAAGCTGGGCCAGAACCTGAAATACGACGCGCACATCTTCGCCAACCACGGCGTGCAGCTGCGTGGCATCGTGCATGACACCCTGCTGCAATCCTACGTTTTCGAATCGCACCGCACGCACGATATGGACAGCCTGGCCATGCGCCACCTGAACCACAAGACCATCGCTTTCGAGGAAGTGTGCGGCAAGGGCGCCAGCCAGATCGGCTTCGACCAGGTCGAGATCGCGCGCGCCACCGAATACGCGGCCGAAGACGCCGACATCACGCTGCGTCTGCACCAGGCCATGCACGGCCAGGTCACGGTGGACGAAGGCCTGACCCGCGTCTACAACAGCATCGAACTGCCGACCGCCGTGGTGCTGCAGAAGATCGAGCGCAACGGCGTGCTGATCGACGCCGCCCTGCTGGATACGCAGTCGCTGGAGCTGGGTAAGCGCATCCAGGAACTGGAGCAGAAGGCGTATGAACTGGCCGAACAGCCTTTCAATCTGGGTTCGCCCAAGCAGATCGGCGAAATCTTCTTCCAGAAGCTGAAACTGCCGGTGGTGAAAAAGACCCCGAGCGGCGCGCCATCCACCGACGAGGAAGTGCTGCAAAAGCTGGCCGAAGACTATCCGCTGCCGAAAATCCTGCTGGAATACCGCGGCATGGCCAAGCTCAAGTCGACCTATACCGACAAGCTGCCGAAGATGATCAACGCCGCCACGGGCCGCGTGCATACCAACTATGCGCAGGCAGTGGCGGTGACGGGCCGCCTGGCGTCCAACGATCCGAACCTGCAGAACATCCCGATCCGCACCGCCGAAGGCCGTCGCATCCGCGAAGCCTTTGTGGCGCCCGCCGGCAGCCATATTGTCTCGGCCGACTATTCGCAGATCGAGCTGCGCATCATGGCCCATATCTCGGGCGACGAAGCGATGCTGCGCGCCTTCGCGGAAGGGGAGGATATCCACCGCGCCACGGCCGCCGAAATCTTCGGCATCGCACCGGCCGAGGTGCAGGCCGAGCAGCGCCGCTACGCCAAGGTGATCAACTTTGGCCTGATCTACGGCATGAGCGCCTTCGGCCTGGCCTCGAACCTGGGCATTGACCGCGCTGCCGCGCAAAACTATATCGACCGCTACTTCGCCCGCTTCTCCGGCGTGAAGCAGTATATGGACGACACGCGCCTGCAAGCCAAGGCCAAAGGCTATGTGGAAACCGTCTTCGGCCGCCGCCTGTGGCTGCCCGAGATCAATTCGCCGAATGGTCCGCGCCGCCAGGCGGCCGAACGCGCGGCGATCAATGCGCCGATGCAGGGGACGGCGGCGGACCTGATCAAGCTGGCCATGATCGCGGTGCAGGGCTGGCTGGAAAAAGAAGGCTTGAAGACGCGCATGATCATGCAGGTGCACGATGAACTTGTGCTGGAAGTGCCGGACGCGGAACTGGCCCTGGTCAAGGAAAAGCTGCCGCAGCTGATGGCCGGCGTGGCCGAGCTGAAGGTGCCGTTGCTGGCCGAAGTGGGCGTGGGCCGCAACTGGGACGAGGCGCACTGATTTTTAATATTCTGTTTCGCTCATGAGGAGGGAAGTGGGAATGAACGATTTTCATCAGGACGCGCAAAGCCTGATCGGCGAGGCCGAAGGCATGGATCGGCGCGATTTCATCAAGGCGGCGGTCGGCACGGGTTTCGCCGCGGCTGCGCTACCGGTGGTGGCGCAGAACGTGATCAAGACCGACGGCGCGGGATTGGAGACCGGCGTCATTACCGTCAAAGTGGCGGGGACGGAGGTGCCGGTGTACCGTGCCCAGCCTGCAGGCAAGACCGGTCTGCCGGTGGTGCTGGTGGTTTCCGAAATCTTCGGCGTGCATGAGCATATTGCCGACGTGGCGCGCCGCTTTGCCAAGGAAGGCTATTTGGCGCTGGCGCCCGAGCTGTTCGTGCGCCATGGCGACGTGAAGAACGCGCCGAACGTGGCGGACCTGATCAAGAACATCATCGCCAAAACGCCGGACAGCGAAGTCTTCGCCGATCTGGATGCGGTGGTGGAGTGGGCCGGGAAGAATGGCGGCGATACCAATCGCCTGGCCATCACGGGCTTTTGCTGGGGCGGTCGCATCACCTGGATGTATGCGGCGCACAATCCTAAAATCAAGGCCGGCGTGGCCTGGTACGGGCGGCTGACTGGGGAAACCCACGCCGTCTATCCCAGGCATCCGGTCGACGTGGCCGCGAGCATAAAAGCGAATATCCTTGGCCTGTATGGCGCCAAGGACCAGGGCATTCCGCTGGAAACCATTGAGCAGATGAAGGCGGCGCTGGCCAAGGGCAGCAGCAAGTCCGTGTTTGTGGTGTATCCGGACGCCGGCCACGCCTTCCATGCCGACTACCGGCCCAGCTATGTGGCGGCGGATGCGAAGGACGGCTGGAAGCGCACGCTGGCCTGGTTCAAGGCCAATGGCGTGGCCTGAAGTATGGGCTGAATGAGCAGGAAACCGGGCAGGGAGTTACAATGTCCGGTTTACGCCGCTTTTTAGGGTTCAAGGCGGTGGGCAAGGCAAAGAGGTTCCAAAATCGATCCAACTCTTATTTCCATTCTGCTGGCGACCACCATCGCCGGCGTAGTCAGCATTTCGGCAGCGGCGATCTTCTCGTTTACGCTGCTGTCCAAGGTCGTCGAGCGCATGGTCAGCCTGTCGGTTGGCATCATGCTGTCCACGTCCCTGCTGCACGCCCTGCCCGAAGCCTTTGAATCCGGCGCCGATACGCACACCCTGTTCGCCACCCTGCTGGGCGGCCTGCTGGCCTTCTTCATGCTGGAAAAACTGGCCATCCTGCGCCACTCGCACCACCATGAGCACGACGGCCACCACCACGCCCATGGCCACGACAAGCGCGAAGCCGGCAAAGCGGGCTGGATGATCCTGGTCGGCGACGGCATGCACAATTTCACCGATGGCATCCTGATCGCCGCCGCCTTCCTGGCCGATCCGGGCCTGGGCATCGTCACCGGCCTGGCCATCATCGCGCACGAGATTCCGCAGGAGATCGGCGACTTCATCGTGTTGCTGAACGCGGGCTTCTCGCGCGCGCGCGCCTATGTGTACAACCTCTTATGCAGCTTGCTGGCCGTGGCCGGCGGCCTGCTGGGCTACTATACCCTGGACCGCGCCAGCAATCTGATACCGTATGTGCTGGTGTTCGCGTCGTCCGGGTTTATCTATATCGCCGTCAGCGACCTGATGCCGCAGATGCAGCGCCGCGCCACCCTGCGCGAAACGATTCCCCAGGTGCTGCTGATCGCCCTGGGCGTGTGCATCGTGCTGTTCCTGACGGCGCACCGCCATTAACCCGCAAGCTGTATCGGTTTGCACAGAAAAGAAAGGAGGTAAAAAATGAGTCATAACCCGCTTGCTGCTCTGTTCAGCGCGCGCCAGTTTTCCACACTGAGCCGCTCTTGCCCTCGTTCCATCGCGCTGCGATAACAAGGCCAAGAGCTTTACTCCCTTCCATAGAGTCAGTTCACGGCTCGTATCGTTAGCGCTCCTGTTAACGCGGATGCTTGCATCCCGACGAAAGACAAGAGCAATGACTACCCTTATCTCTACCAATGCACTGCAACTGGACGCGAACCATGGTTTGCTGTTCCAAGACCTTTCCTTTACCCTCAGCCAGGGCGACCGCATCGGCCTCGTGGGCCATAACGGCTGCGGCAAAAGCACCTTGCTTGGCCTCTTGGCCGGCACGCGCGAAGCCAGCGCGGGCCTGATCCACATGGCGCGCGCCTGCCGCCTGCAGCATGTCGAGCAGCATCTGCCGCCGGAAATGGCGGAGCTGAGCCTGTATCAAGCCCTGCAAGCCGCGCTGGCCGACGCGCCGGAGCAGCAGTGGCGCATCGACAGCCTGCTGGAGGAGCTGGGCATCAGCGGCGCCACGGCGCAGCTGCCGGTCAAATCCCTGTCCGGTGGTCAGCATACGCGCCTGCTGCTGGCGCGCGCCCTGCTGCACGAGCCGAACGTGCTGCTGTTAGATGAACCAAGCAACCACCTCGATCTGCCGTCGCTGCTGTGGCTGGAGCAATTCCTGTCGCGCTGGCGCGGCGCCTTCATCCTCGTTTCGCACGACCAGCGCCTGCTGGACAACGCCACGCGCAAGACCTGGGTGCTGCGCGACCGGCGCCTGTACAGCTTCGACCTGGCTTGCGGGCCGGCGTTGTCCGCGCTGGCCGAGCAGGATGCCGCCAATGCCGCGCGCCGCAGCGCCGAGCAGAAAGAGATCGACCGCATCGAGGCCAGCAGCCACCGCCTTGCCATCTGGGGCCGCACTTATGACAACGAGGACTTGTCGCGCAAGGCCAAGACCATGCAGCGGCGCGTCGAACGCCTGAAGGAGGAACAGACCTTCGTCAGCGCAGGCGCGCCCTGGACGCTGAGCCTGCGCGGCAAGGCGATGGCGGCGGACCAGCTGCTGGCGCTGGAAGGCTTGCCGGTGCGGCCCGCGCCGGCGGCGCCGGTGCTGTATGAAGTCGAACATCTGGTGATCCGTCCCGGCGAACGCGTGGCACTGCTGGGCGCGAACGGCAGCGGCAAATCCTCGCTGCTGCGCCAATGCTGGGCCGCGCTGAATTCGCAGACCGAACTGGCGGGCATGCGCAGCCATCCCGCCGCGAATATCGGCTACTACGACCAGAACCTGCAGCAGCTGGCCGGCAATGCCAGCCTGTCCGACGCGCTGTACCCCTTCGCCGCGCAGGCCGAGGAAGTGGCGGCGCGTAGCGATGCGGCACGGCGCCAGTCGCTGATTGCAGCAGGTTTCCCCTACAGCCGTCACGGCCAGAAGGTGGACACCCTGAGCGGCGGCGAACGCGCGCGCCTGCTGTTCCTTGGCCTGTCGCTGGCCTGCTACCACCTGCTGCTGCTCGACGAGCCGACCAATCACCTCGACATGGAAGGCAAGCAGCAACTGGCGGCGGCGCTGCAAGGCTTCGCCGGCGGCTGCCTTCTGGTCTCGCACGACCGCGACCTGATCGAGCAAGCCTGCAACCGTTACTGGGTGGTGCATGAAGGCCGCCTGGAGCAATGGCAGGATGCCGAATCGGCCTACCGCTGTTTGGCTGATGGTGCGGGATGGGAGTCGCCTACCGCTGGCACGCAAAGCATGCAACTGGCGGCGGCAAGCGAACCGGCAGTGGGCGATGAGGAAAGTCAGCTGGCCCGCTTTTGCGAGTTGGAACAACTGCTGGCCGATGATCTGGCGCGCAAACCTCAGCACCAAAAAGTGGCGCGTCAGCGAATCTGGCGGGAGGAACTGGAGACATTAAGTCGTCAGCTCGGCATGGAAAACTAGAGAGAAAAGGGTGCCCGGATCTGAAAAATTATGTCTGATTTGTATCGGACTACAGTCCGGGTACAAAAAATATCTTGTTGCCATAGTGATATTTGTTTGATAATCCGTTTCGTATTCATTATTTCCTGGAGAGGCGAATGAGGTTGAGTAAAAGCGTATTGGCCGCGATGCTGTCACTGGTTTTTTTAAATGCATCTGCCGAGCCGTTGGTCGTGGAAAATGGCCTGTTCATGCATAAAGGTAAGCCGTTCTATGGAGTTGGTGTCAATTATTTTGATGGCTTTACCAGATATGCAAAAAATGAAAAAGACGAAAGCTGGAAAAAAGGTCTTCAGATTATCAAGAAACATGAAATCCCATTTATCCGCATCAGCACGATCGGTTTCTGGCCAGAGACTATCCAGTCGGATTACCTGAAGGATGAGGCAACCAAGCGGGAATTTCATAGACGCCTTAACATCTTTATGACGGAGGCGGATAATCTGGGCATAGGCGTTATTCTGGATGTGTTCTGGAATTGGACGGCATTGCTGGAGATAACGGGCGAGCACGCTTCTGCGATTGGGCGCGATAGCCAGACTCGGGATCTTATGAAAAAGATCATTGACGAGATGGTTGATCAGCACAAGGATCACCCGGCATTGTGGGGATGGGAATTTACCAATGAGGGTAGCAGTTTCATGGATTTAACCCTGCAGCGGGGATACCAGAATTACCCTTGCCTACCGACGCGCGAAGGCCGCGCCACACCATGGACGCCGGCCGATAATTTTACCCATCAAGATATGATCTCCGCCATTGAGTTTTTTGCGAAAGAGATATCTGACAGGGATAAACGTACGCCGATTTTTAGCGGAAATAATGTCCCTAATCCCAATGCCTTTAGCTTGCGCTATCTTCCTAAAAGCGAAGGAAATCGGAAAGATACGGAAGCGGAATTTGGCTGGATCTTGAGGAAAAATGAACCTGATTCGGGGAATACCTTATCCATGCATTTGTATCCGGAACAAGAGGGGACTTATTTCGGAAGGAAAGACAGCGGACTGGAGGATATTCTCGAGGCGGCTATGGCCCGCTCGCACAAAGACAAGCGCCCGTTTTACCTCGGGGAGTTCGGAGCCAAGAGGAAACAGGTCTCATACGATGCAGACAAAAAGATCGATCAGTTCCTGAGCGCGATCTATAACCAGCGCATCCAACTGTCATCTTTCTGGGTCTACGATTTTGCGCACCAGAAGGATACATACAGCGTGATGGCCGGGGAGGGACGTATACCGACCCTTGAAAAATTGCAGAAGTATAACGAGCTCATGCGCAACAGAGCAGAAGCTGTCCATATCGAGGAGCCACCCGGACCAGCGGAAAGCTGGCCCTCGCTTGCGCCTGATTCTGCCAATTGGACGCCAGTTCTGGCCTGCCCGCTGAAAACGGCTGCAGGCGCCGCAACTCAGAACTGATGAAGAGAAGAGGCGGGTTCTAAGTGGGCGGAAGCTCAGCCTTGGTATTAAAGGGGATGGGATGCAGCATCTTGCACCGCTTCCCCTATGCTAAGCTGAAGCCTTCACTGAGAGAGCATGATGACTACCGATAGCGAATTCGCCCAGGATATTGTCTTGAGCCTTTCCAGGGCTGATCAGAAGCGCCTGGAACGCTTGGCGGAACTGGCCGGGCGCACGCCGAAGGCGATGCTGCGCTTCGTGCTGCGCGATGGTTTTGCCGAATGCGAGGAAAGCGTCCGCGCGAGCCTACGCTCTGATAAGGAATTCAGTCGGGGCGAAAGCCAATCCCATACGGACGTAATGCTGGCAACCCGCAAGCTGTTGGCAGCTCGTGGCAAGCCAGCAGATTAGGTCAATCAGACTGGCCGTGCGCTGGTCGGCCAGCGCTTTAAGGTCATGACATGCCATTGAATACCGGCTCGTCAGCGCCGAAATCAGAATACTGCGCTGGAGCCGGCAACGGCAGCGTTAACGCTCAGGCGCCGGTGGCGACGGGGCGGGTGGGGGCGGCGCACCACTCGGACCAGGAGCCGGGATACAGCGCGGCGCCGCGCAGGCCGGCCACTTCCAGAGCCAGCAGGTTGTGGCAGGCCGTGACGCCGGAGCCGCATTGCATGATGGCCGTTTCGGGCGATGCGAACAGCGGGGCGAAGTCCTGCTTGAGCTGTTCGGCATTTTTGAAGCGGCCGTCGGCTTGCAGATTGTCCTTGAAGAAGCGGTTGCGCGCGCCGGGAATGTGGCCGCCCACCGGGTCGATGGTTTCGTTCTCGCCGCGGAAGCGGTCGTTGGCGCGGGCGTCGACCACGGTCTGCTGGCGGTTTTCGAGATTTGCCAGCACCTCATCCACCGACACGGTGCGCGTCAGCGTCGGGCGTTCGGCGATATGGCCTGGCGCACGGGATGCAGCGGGCGTCACCAGCGCCAGGCCTTGCGCCTGCCAGGAGGCGAGGCCGCCATCGAGCACCGCGACGGCCGGATGGCCGACCCAGCGCAGCAGCCACCACAGGCGGGCCGCGTACATGCCGCCGTGGGCGTCGTAGGCGACGACCTGGGTATCGTCATTGATGCCCCAGGCGCGCAAGGTTTCAATCAGCCTGGCGCGTTCCGGCAGCGGATGGCGGCCGCGGAACTGGCCGTCGGCGCCCTGCTTGGCACCGGACAGGTCGTCGTCGATGCCGGCGAATTGCGCGTTCTGGATATGGCCGGCGGCGAAGACTTCGCGGCCCCAGGCGGGATTCATCAGATCGTGCCGGCAGTCGAGAATGACCCAGTGCGGGTCGGTCAGATGCTGGGACAGGGTGGAAGCGTCAATCAGGGTCGTGTGCATGGCAGCTTATCCTTGGATTCAGACTTCACTTGCGATAGGGTCGGTTTTGGCGATGGCCTTGCCGCGTTCAGTATTGCGCGTATTGTAGAACGTTGCGGCCATTCCCGAGAGCAGGATGATGCCGATGCCCGCCCAGCTATGCCAGTTGAACACGTCGCTGAAGACCAGGATGCCCCAGAAGCTGGAAAACACGATGCCGCTGTATTGCAGATTGGCGACCACCAGGGTGTTGCCGAGGCGGTAGGCGCGCGTCATCGCCACCTGCGCGGCGGTGGCGCACAGGCCGATACCCAGCAGGAGCAGGGCGCCTTTGGCGTTGGCCGGCGAATGCCAGACCACGGGGCTGCTGCCGGATTCCACGAAGTGGCCCACCAGGCCGGCCACGAAATTGGTGATGGAGAAGAAGAAGACTACGCGCGATTCCGGCTCGCCCGCCAGGCCCAGCTTGCGCACCTGCATATAGGCCATGGCCGACAGTACGCTGGACGACAGCGCGAGCATCGCCTCGAACAACTGGTTGGAGTGGAAGGCCGGCTGCAGCAGCAGGGTGACGCCGATAAAGCTCATGAAGACGGCGCCGATCAGCGGCCATTCGATATGGTTCTTGGCGTGCCACCAGCCATGCAGGAAGAGCCAGACGGCGATCCAGATCGGTGCCATGTAATTGAGAGTCATGGCGGTGGCGAGCGGCAGGCGCGCGATGGCGTAAAACCACAGCCAGAGCGAGACTACGCCCACCACGCCGCGCCACAAGTGGGCCAGCGGCATGGTGGTGCGGAAGCTGGCGCCTTGCGCCCGCATCATGCAGAACAGGACCGTGGTGCCGATCAGTCCCCGGTACATCACGATCTCCGAGGTGGAGAAGGTTTCGGAAGCCAGTTTGACGCAGACGCCCATGGCGGCAAACATGAAACTGGCAAATAACATCCAAAGCGATTGCATCGTATTCCTGTTCTACTGCCGCCGGGCGGCCGTCCTACCTGACCACTCTTAAACGTCCAGTTTGCTGCGGTACCACTCGTGGAAGTGCTGCATGCCGTCTTCCATCGGCGACTGGTACGGCCCGGCGTCGTTCTCGCCGCGCTGCATCAGGATGCGCCGTCCGGCATCCATGCGCTGGCCGATTTCATCGTCCTCGATGCAGGTTTCCATGTAGGCGGCCCGCTCGGCTTCGATGAATTCGCGCTCGAACAGCACGATTTCCTCCGGATAGTAGAACTCGACCACGTTCCTGGTGCGCTGCGGGCCGTCCGGCCACAGGGTGGAGACGATCAGCACGTGCGGATACCATTCCACCATGATGTTCGGATACAGCGTCAGCCAGATCGCGCCGTAGGGCGGCGGTTCGCCGTTGCGGAACTTGAGCACCTGCTCCTGCCAGCGCTGGTAGATCGGCGAGCCGGATTTCTGCAGGCCGCGATGCACGCCCACGGTCTGCACGCTGTAATCCTCGCCGAATTCCCAGCGCAGGTCGTCGCAGCTGACAAAGCTGCCCAGGCCCGGGTGGAAAGGCTCGACGTGGTAGTCCTCCAGATAGACTTCGATGAACGTCTTCCAGTTGTAGTCGCAGTCGTGGATTTCGACGTGGTCGAACATATAGCCGCTGAAATCGAGATCCTTGGTGACGGACAGCTTGCCCAGCTTTTCCATCACGTTGTAGCCATTCTGCTCGAACAGCAGGCCGTTCCAGCTTTGCAGCTGGGTCTTGGCCAGGTTCAGGCAAGGCGTGTCGGGGAAGTGCGGCGCGCCGATCAGCTCCCCCTTCAGATCGTAGGTCCAGCGATGCAGCGGGCAGACGATGTTATTGCTGTTGCCGCGGCCATTGAACATCAGCGCCTGGCGGTGGCGGCAGACGTTGGACATCAGCTCGATGCCGGCCGCGCTGCGCACCAGCATGCGGCCTTCGTTTTCCGACGCCAGGGTCATGAAATCGCCCGCGTTCGGAATCATCAGCTCATGGCCGATATAACGCGGGCCTTGCTTGAATAATTGCTGCATTTCACGCTGCAGAAGCGTTTCGTCAAAGTAGACGTTGACCGGAAGTTGCGCGTTTGAACGCGCCAGCTTGGCGTGGGTACCCAGATCGGACATCCCAACCCCCCTTAATTAAATTACTGCAAACCAAGAAGAGACAGAATCCGTAAAGACCTGAATTCAGAAATTAGAAACGGTATTTCGGACAGAACCGGAGATTATACCCCGAATCCCCGCGTTTTCGGGGAAGTTGGGCCAAAATCGGGGTAAAATGCCGCTGTCCGCCCCAAGATGGGGGCGCTGCCGTCCAATTCCAGTGCGAATTGCGGCCTGGCTCGGCAATTCCCTGCAGCGGGCGCCGCATTTTCCGACCTATTCAGATAGTTTGTTCTAAAATAACGGGCTACACTGAGCCAGCCGGTTTATCGTGCCGACTAGCCACAACGATTGAATGCATATGCCTAAGAAAATGAATGACGACACCGCTGCCGCGGCGCCGGCCTCCTTCGAGGAAGCCATGGCCGAACTGGCGCAGCTGGTGACGCAGATGGAGTCGGGCCAGCTGCCGCTGGAAGCGTCCGTCGCCGCTTATGCGCGCGGTTCCGAGCTGGTGAAATTCTGTGCCGGCCAGTTGGACAAGGTGGAATCCCAGGTCAAGGTGCTGGAGGGCGACCTGCTCAAGCCCTTCGCCGACAATGAGGAGGGCCAGCCATGAGCGCCGCCTTCCAGGATTGGATGAAGACCATCCAGGCCGGCATGGAGCACGATATGTCGGCCTATCTGCCGGCCGCCTCCGCGCTGCCGCAGAAACTGCACGAAGCCATGCGCTACGCCCTGCTGGGCGGCGGCAAGCGCGTGCGCCCGCTGCTGGTGTACGCCGCCGGCAATCTGTTCGGCGCCGATGCGGCAGCCCTGAGCCGGGCGGCGGCGGCGCTGGAAATGATCCACGCCTATTCGCTGGTGCACGACGACATGCCCTGCATGGACGACGATGCGCTGCGCCGCGGCAAGCCGACCGTGCATATCGCTTACGACGAAGCGACCGCGCTGCTGGTGGGCGACGCCCTGCAGGCGCAGGCCTTTGCCGTGCTGGCCGAGGCGGACACGCTGCCGCCGGCGCGCCAGGTGGCCATGCTGCGCCTGTTGGCGCAGGCGGCCGGTTCGGCCGGCATGTGCGGTGGCCAGGCCATCGACCTGGCCAGTGTGGGCCTGAGCCTGACGCTGCAGCAGCTGGAACAGATGCACCAGCTGAAAACCGGCGCGCTGCTGCGCGCCTCGGTGGTGCTGGGCGCCCTGGCCGGCAAGGATCTCGACGCGGCCGAGCTGCAAGCGCTGAACGATTATTCGCGCGCCATCGGCCTGGCTTTCCAGGTGGTGGACGACATCCTCGACGCCACGGCCGATTCGGCCACCCTGGGCAAGACGGCCGGCAAGGATGCGGCCGACAACAAACCTACCTATGTTTCCATCCTGGGCCTGGAACCGTCCCAAGCCCTGGCGGAAAAACTGCGGCTCGAGGCGCATGCTGCGCTCGCGCCATTCGGAGACAATGCACAGCGCTTACGCGAACTCGCGGATCTGATCGTGCAGCGGAAGGCATAAATGAAACTGCTTGAAAACATCAACATCCCGGCGGACCTGCGCAAGCTGCAGCGCCACCAACTGACGCCGCTGGCGCATGAGCTGCGCAGCTTCCTGCTCGATTCCGTATCGAAAACGGGCGGCCACCTGTCGTCCAACCTGGGCACGGTGGAACTGACCATCGCCCTGCACTATGTCTTCAACACCCCGCAGGACCGCATCGTGTGGGACGTGGGCCACCAGACCTACTCGCACAAGATCCTGACCGGCCGCCGCGAACAGTTCCACACCCTGCGCCAGCGCGACGGCATCTCCGGCTTCCCGCGCCGCGTTGAAAGCGAGTACGACACCTTCGGCACCGCCCACTCCTCGACCTCGATTTCGGCCGCGCTGGGCATGGCGCAGGCGGCCAAGATCAAGGGCGAGCACCGCCACGCCATCGCCGTGATCGGCGACGGCTCGATGACGGCCGGCATGGCCTTCGAGGCGCTCAACAACGCCGGCGTGCAGGAAGACCTGAACCTGCTGGTGATCCTGAACGACAACGATATGTCGATCTCGCCGCCGGTGGGGGCGCTGAACCGCTACCTGGCGCGCCTGATGTCGGGCCAGTTCTACGCCGCCGCCAAGAACGTCGGCAAGTCGGTGCTGCCGGCCCCCGTGCTGGAGCTGGCCAAGCGCCTGGAGGAACACGCGAAAGGCATGGTGGTGCCCGCCACCATGTTCGAGGAATTCGGTTTCAACTACATCGGCCCGATCGACGGCCATGACCTGGAATCGCTGATCCCCACGCTGCAGAATATCCGCCAGCTCAAGGGCCCGCAGTTCCTGCACGTGGTGACGAAAAAAGGCCAAGGCTACAAGCTGGCCGAGGCCGAGCCGATCCTGTACCACGGCACCGGCAAGTTCAATCCGGCCGAAGGCATCAAGCCCGCGCCGCCGTCCAAGATCACTTACACCGAAGTGTTCGGCAACTGGCTGTGCGATATGGCGGCCCATGACAAGGCCCTGGTCGGCATCACGCCCGCCATGCGCGAAGGCTCGGGCATGGTGCGCTTCGACCAGCAGTATCCGGACCGCTACTTCGATGTCGGCATCGCCGAACAGCACGCCGTGACCTTCGGCGCCGGCCTGGCCTGCGAAGGCTTGAAGCCGGTGGTGGCGATTTACTCGACCTTCCTGCAGCGCGCCTACGATCAGCTGATCCACGACGTCGCCCTGCAGAATCTGGACGTGACCTTCGCCCTCGACCGCGCCGGCCTGGTGGGCGCGGACGGCGCGACCCATGCCGGCAATTACGATCTGGCCTATCTGCGCTGCATCCCGAATATGGTGGTGATGGCGCCGTCCGACGAGAACGAATGCCGCAAGATGCTGACCACGGCCTACCACTATCCCGGCCCGGCCGCCGTGCGCTATCCGCGCGGCGCGGGCGTCGGCGCGGCCATCGAACCGGCTCTGACCTCGCTGGAAATCGGCAAGGGTGAAGTGCGCCGCAAGGGCCAGAAGATTGCGATCCTGGCCTTCGGCTCGATGGTGGCGCCAAGCCTGGGCGCGGCCGAACAGCTGGATGCGAGCGTGGCCAATATGCGCTTCGTCAAGCCGCTGGATGTGGAGCTGGTCAAGCAACTGGCCGCCGAGCACGATTACCTGGTGACGGTGGAAGAGGGCTGCATCATGGGCGGCGCCGGCGCCGCCGTGGCCGAAGCCTTGGCCTCGGCGGGCATCGTCAAGCCGCTGCTGATGCTGGGTCTGCCCGATCAATTCATCGACCACGGTGACCCGGCCAAGCTGCTCGCCAGCGTGGGCCTGGATGCCGCCGGCATCGCCGCCTCGATCCGCCAGCGTTTCGGCGGCGAGGAACCGCGCCTGGTGGTGAACAACGGCTGATTTTTCAGCCCCCTCAAAAAGCGGCGCCGTGTGCGCCGCTTTTTTATTAACTTGTAAAAAGAAAGCTATATCAGCACCCGCTCCATGCGCCATAGTTACTGGCTAATTAATAGCGTCGTATTTTTAATGCAGAATTTTTCTATGCCCATGAATATTCTTGACATGGGTTTTGGGCTGCACTATTGTTGCCGTGGAGTCATTTTTGCAAAATGGCCAAAGTAAAATAAAACATTACAAAATAGAGGCGCTGGAGATGATCGGAAAAAAGATTAAAGTCGTGGCCGTCTACATTCTCATCCTGGTGGCGGGCCTCGGCGTTGGCCTGGGTCTGGCCAGGCTGCCGGCCATGTTCAAAAAGCCTTATGTCGAAGGCAATTACGCTGCCTATTTCCCCGATACCCGCACCAAGGTCGTGGTGTATGGCACGGAAACCTGCCCCTTCTGCATTAAAACCCGCGCCTATCTGAAAGAGCGCAATATCGCTTTCGCCGATCTGTACGTCGACAATTCGGAAAAGGCCAAGAAGGAATTCGGCCAATTGGGTGGCGGTGGCGTGCCCATGATTCTGGTCGGTAATCGCCGCATCGAAGGCTTCAATCAAGCCGCCCTCGACGACGCACTGAAAAAGTTCGTCAACTAAGAATTCACCGTATTTGCCGCAGGCAGCGGAACCGGATTTGAACGATCCGGTTCCGAGGGGATTCTGCTGCCTGAAATTTTGCTGCACGGGCGGGCCACCCGGGGCTGTATCAGGCCATCCATTGTCGATTGATTGTTGCATTTATCAGGAAAGGGATTTGAATCATGATGAAAAAAATTGCCTTCTTCGTGTTTGCCGCTGCCACCGCCTTGTCCGCTTCGCTGGCGGGCGCGGCCAACCCCGTTTACTGCGACGAGTGCGATACACGCTTAGAGCAGTGCATGGATTCGCCCATCCGGACCTACTGCAGCCGCCTATATCGTGAGTGCCGCGCCACCTGCATTCCGTAATACAAAAAAGGGCGGGGCGATAACTTTATCCCCCCTCCCTGCCTCGCCGTCGATGGGTATTAATGCGTCATCGATGGCCTGAACTGTATCAGGCCATTTCCTGCAATCTGATTGCTGAAAAACTGAAAAGGAAAAATCATGCACAAGAAAGTTCTGCTCTTCGTATTTGCCGCCGCGGCCGCGCTGTCCGCATCGTTCGCCGGCGCCGCCGATCGTGAAACCTGCCTGCAGCGCTGCAGCGATACCCACACGAGCTGTCTGGAGGACGGTGTTTACGAAGCGTATATGTGCGACTTCGCGTACACCATGTGCCGCCGCAGCTGCCGTTAAGGCGGATGCTGCAAGCGACAGTCCCGCCGTATTTATCTTAAGCAGCTAAATATTTGCTGTACGCCGTGCAAGGGACAGCGGCGTTGCGGCCATAACTATGTCCCGGATGGAAAAAAAAGATCATGAAAAAACTGGGTATCTTCTTGTTCGCAGCCGCCTGCTCCTTCTCCGCACTGGCCAGCGGCGGCAGCGCTTTCGAGCGCTGCGAGCAGAACTGCAATAACATCTACAACTACTGCCAGTGGAAAGGCCTGAGCGACGATTGCGGCGGCGAGCTGGGTGTTTGCCTGATGAGCTGCGAAGGCCTGTAATCCCGATTGCGCGGCGGCCTGTCGAGCCGCCGCATCAGAACAAAACGCCGCCTTCCGCGGCGTTTTGTTTTTCAGCACCATTCCTTGCATGCCGCCCGGTGCTGGCTATATTGATATAAACAGTTTATATCTAGGCGGCCATGAAGATCGTCGCACCGCTGCCGGCATTCTGCCTGGCGCTGGCGTTATGCACGGGAGCGCGCGGACAGGTGCCCGATTCCGGCCGCTGGCAGGAGCTGCGCTACGCATCCGAGGAAGTGGCGCTGGCGATGGAAGACCGCTATATCAGCCAGGTGGTCGAGCTGGCGGCGCAAGGCCGTCTGGATGAAGACCGTCCGCTGCTGCTGCGCCTGCAGGCGATCGGCGCCGGCTTGCTGCAGGCGGCGGCCGAACTGAAGCCGGAAAGCGCGCAATGGGACTGGGAGTTCCACGTGACCAGCGCCCCCGAGGTCGACGCCATGTGCCTGGCCGGTGGCAAGATCCTGGTCGGCGCTGCTTTCGTCGGCCGCCTGATGCTGGATGACGGCGAGCTGGCGACCTTGCTGGGCCATGAGATCGCGCATGCCGTGGCCGAGCACCACCGCGAAACCCTGTCCGAAGCCTTGCTGCTGGTCCGTCCCTATGCCCTGCCGCCGGACGTGATGCTGGAACGGCTCGACTCCGATCTTGGCCTGCAGCTGCGCCTGTCCTCCCTCGGCCATCTGCAGGAACGCGAAGCCGACCAATTGGGCATGGTGCTGGCCCACCGTGCCGGCTGGCCCGCCAGCGCCATGGTCAGCTTCTACCGCAAGCTGGCGGCCGGGGAGGGCGGCGGCGCCTTGCTGGATGCCTATCCGCTGCCTTGGTCGCGCCAGGCCACCGCGCGCGGCATGGCCCGTCTTTTCGGCGAATAGCGCATTTCAAATAATTACTATTAAATTAATAGTTAATTGTTTTTATGCAAACTCGATAAACTTGCATGAATTTCTTGACATGGGATTTTTGCTGATTTATCGTGGCTTTGGCGAAACTATTGCCAAATATAAAATATCGCTGGAAGCAAAATAAGTGATGTTTAAACGGTGTCGCAGCATGAGATGCCGTCGTTGTTAATTCGGAATTCGGGGCAAACCTTTGTAAGAAAATTTTGCGCCGAAGCTGAAGAAGCTTGCTAAGTAACATATCCCATTGTTTCAGAAATAGGCGCCAGATCCCGGACAGTCTGGCGCTGGGACCTTTATCGTCCGTACTTTCTCAAGGAAATGGTCTTATGCTGAAAAAACTTGGTTTCTTCGTTTTTGCAATGGCACTGGGCAGCGGCTTTGCGCTGGCTGCCGGTGGCATCTGCACTGGTGACTGCTTCGAAACTTACCAGGCTTGCCTGGAAAACGGCGTGACGAAACCTGCCGTCTGCCTGCGCAATTACCAGTACTGCCAGACTCATTGCGAACCTTAAGCGGGAGAAGAGGGCTATGCTGAAAAAAATCGCTTTCTTTGTTTTTGCCCTGGGTCTGGGGACGGCCTACGCTGCATCCAGCCAGGAATATATGCTGTGCCTCGACGATTGCGGCGCAAGCTGGGAAAACTGCCGCTCGAATCCGACTTGGCTCGATCCCAAGGCCTGTTTCAATGAGATGCAGCGTTGCAACCACAATTGCAGGCTGATTTATGGCTAAGCACCAATAGCTTGCCGCGAGCCGGGACCAGCCTTTCCGCGCCAGCGGAAAGGCTGGTCCCGTGCTTCTTCAAGCCATACGATGTAATTACTATTAAATTAATAGCGTCGTATTTTTCATGAGTTTTTCTTGTATTCTCATGAATTTCTTGACACGGCATTTTCGCTGTTTTATTGTGGCCTTGGCGAAATTATTGCCAAATATAAAATGTCGTCGGAATGGAAATAAGTGGTGTTAAAACGGTGAGGTGCAATGCAGCTATCGCCGTGGATAATTCACAATACGAGACAAAAATGCTAAAAAAATTTTCCTTCTTTGCACCCGCGCTGGGTTCGAGCACTTCCTGCACTACCGCTTGCCTCCCTGCCATATAGGCGCTTAGTTTTCTTTTGATAGCCAATTTTAAGGCTGCGGGTCTGACATGACCTGCGGCGTGGCTTCCTGTTTTTATTTTTTTGTTCAGGACTAGAGGTAAACCAATGATCGGTGAAAAACTGAAAACGGCAGCGGCATATGTGGTGATTCTGGCGGCAGGACTGGGGGCGGGGCTGGCAGTCGCCAAGCTGCCGGCCATGTTCAAAAAGCCTTACGTCGAGGGCAACTACGCTGCCTACTTCCCCGACACCACGACCAAGGTGGTGGTGTATGGCACGGAAACCTGTCCCTTCTGCATCAAGACCCGCGCCTACCTGAAGGAACACAATATCGCTTTCGCCGACCTCTATGTCGACCAGTCCGAGAAGGCCAAGAAGGAATTCGCGCAACTGGGCGGCGGCGGCGTACCCATGATCCTCATCGGCAACCGCCGCATCGAAGGCTTCAACCAGGCAGCCGTCGAGGATGCACTGAAGAAGTTCGCTAACTAATCCCATCGTCGCTTCAGAAAACAGCGCCAGATACCGGACGGTCTGGCACTGCGGGAGTCCTGCCGTCCGCATTTTTACTAGGAGATAAACAATATGTTGAAAAAACTCGGCTTCTTCATTTTTGCGATGGCGATGGGCAGCGGTTTTGCATTCGCAGCCGACGAGGATTGCGAGAGCAATTGCTTCGATTTTTACCAGGCCTGCCTGGATAACGGCTGGCCTAAACCACCGACCTGCCTGCGCAACTACAAGCAGTGCATGTCGTACTGCAAAGCCAACTAAGCGAAAGGGGCAGTTTGTGTTGAAGAAAATCGCTTTCTTTGTCTTTGCGCTGGGTCTGGGAACGTCCTACGCTTCCGCCAATCTGGGTTATGAGCTGTGCGTCGACAGCTGCGAAGCGAGCTGGGAAATGTGCCGGCAAACGCCGCAGCGTCCGGGCTCGCAAGCCTGTATGCGCGAGCTGGATCGCTGCCGCGCGCAGTGCGCGGTGAAATATCCTTAAATGAAAGCGGGGCGCCGTTCGTGAACGGCGCCCCTTGTCTTTAGCGGGATAGTGCGGAGTTTTTGAACAAGGCTGGCAGATCGATGGCATTGGCCATGGCCTGGAAGCCGGCATCGTTGGGATGCAGATGGTCGCCGGAATCGTAGGCGGGCAACAGGCGCTCAGGGTGGGCGGGATCGCGCAGCACGGCGTCGAAATCGGCCACGGCATCGAAGGCGCCGCTGTGGCGGATCCAGTCGTTGACCTGGCGCCGCAAGGCATCCTTGGCCGGCGAATCGTAACCGGTGATCGGCGTGCCGCTCAGCGCTCCGGCGAATGGCGGCAGCGTGGCGCCGATGACGCGCAGCTGGCGCTGGCGGGCGCGCTCGATAAGGGCGCGGTAGCCGGCGATGAGGCGCTCAGCCGTCATGGCTGCCTCCTTGGGCGCCAGAGCGCTGCCGGGCCAGCCGATATCGTTGGTGCCGAGCATGAGGACGAGGGCGCCGGCGTGGGGCTGGTCGAGCACATCGTACTGCAGGCGATCGGCGGCTTTGATGCCCATGCCATCGCTCAGCAGGCGGGCGCCGGAAATGCCGGCATTCGCCACGCCGGCTGGAATGCCCTGCTGCGCCAGGCGTGCGGCGAGGTAGTCGGGCCAGCGGCGGTTGCGGTCGGGCGTGGAGCCATTGCCGTCGGTGATGGAGTCGCCCAGGGTGACGATGGTGAAGGCGGCATGTGCCGGGCCATCCACCTGGACGGAATTCAGGAAGGTGCGTCCTTGCAGCGGCAGGCTGCCGGGCAGGGCGGCGGCGCCGGCGAGGTTGCCGGTGGCGATAAAGCCGGTCTGCTGCGCGCCCCAGTGGAAGGTGCTGAGCGGCGCGGCCTGTGGCAGCCAGGCGGAAACGCTGAGGCGTTGCAAGGCTTGTACCGGGTAGGGCAGGGGATCGCTGGTGGCGACGGCGCCGGGCGCCACGGTCACGCCAGGCTGGCCGCCGAAGCTCAAGGCGCGGCTGCTGGTGGCGTCGATGGCGGAGGTGGCAGCTTGCGCATCGCTGTCGCTGCCTGCTGTGCGCGCAACCTGTGCGGCGCCGATCACCAGCGGCGTGCTGCCGTAGCGGTTGGAGAAGGTAACGCGCAACTGGGCGCCGCCGCTGCTGAGACGCAGCACTTCGCGTACGGTTTGCTGCTGCAACTGGGCCGGCATATTGGTCGGCAGGATGAAATCGGCATCCCAGGCGGGATGCGCGGCGCTGTACCAGCTGGTCTGCCATTGCGTCTCCGCGGCGGCGGCGTGGTGCAGCGGAATGGCAAGTGCCGCCAGCATGGCGGCGGTAGTGAGTGGTCGGGACAGAAACATGAAGCTTTCTCCGTAGTAAACAAGGACAAGGGAAGCTTAGCTAACATGGTTTCATGCGAGAAGACGGCGTAAACGACTAAGGCCTATTCTCATTTGGAATGGGTGGCGCTAAAGGACAGGCGCCATCCAGAAAGCCTCGGTGTCCATATTAAAAAAGGAAATCCAATGCTGAAGAAAATTGCTTTCATTTTTGCTCTGGGATTGAGCGCATCCTATGCCATCGCCGCAGGCTCCTGCGAAGGACAATGCGCCGAGAAGTTCGCCTTCTGCAATGCGCACGGCAAACCACCTGGCTTGTGCAGCATGGAGTACCGCAACTGCGTCGACCGCTGCGATTTCGGTGTCTGAACCTGGCCCAAGGAGAATCCCATGTTCAAAAAATTGGCCTTGTTTATGTTTGCCGCTGCCGCCGCCCTGTCGGCATCGCTTGCCACCGCCCGTCCCGATTGCCGGGCCCAGTGCTACATCGACTACCGTGCCTGCATCAGTGCCGGCGATGATGCGGCGGAGTGCCGTGCCATCCTGCTCGAGTGCTACCGCGATTGCACATACCCGCAGCACTAAGGCAGGGCGGCATCGCGCTTAGCCAAATGCCGAATGGCGTGCGTGCCGCGAGCTTTGCCACACGCCGCGCGCCTCAATTCCGGCCCCTTTGAAGGCAAGGTGCCAGCTTTAAGGAATGGCCGGAACTGGAAAGCAGCCGTGTCCATGGCTGTTATCATTCCAAAAACGAATGATGGATGGTTATGGACGCAATACGATCACTGTATTTCTTTGTCAGGGCGGTGGAGCTGGGCAGCTTTTCCGCGGTTGCCCGCGAACAGGATACGACCCAGCCCACGGTGAGCAAGGTGCTGGCGGCGCTGGAGGACGATCTTGGCGTGCGCCTGCTGGAACGCAGCACGGCCAGCCTGAGCGCTACGGCGCAGGGCCGGCGCTTTTACGAGCGCGCCAAGGCCGTGCTGGATGAATATGCTGAAGCCGTGGCCGATGTGCGCGGCGAAGGCGCCGCCAGTTCCGGCCTGCTGCGGGTGAATGCGCCGGTGGCGCTGGGACAGTTCAGCCTGAATGGCTTTGTGCAGGATTTTCTGCGCCGCTATCCCGCCATGGAGGTGGAGCTGATCCTGAACGACCGCATGGTGGATATGGTGGAGGAGGGGGTGGACGTGGTACTGCGCCATGGGCGCGACCTGCCGCAGAACGCTGTGGCACGCCGTGTCGGCAGTTCGCCACGCTGGCTGGTGGCATCGCCTGCGTATCTGCGCCGCCACCCGGCGCCGCGCCAGCCGCAGGAGCTGGCGCAGCACAACTATATCCGCTATGCGTGGAGCGGCGGCAGCGCCATCGCTTTGACGAATGGCGAACGCGAGGTAACGGTGCAGACCCAAGGCCGCTACCGCGTCAACAATGCGCTCGCCATCCGCGACAGCCTGCTGCAGGGCAGCGGCATCGCGCTTTGCCCGGCATGGCTGGTGCATGACCTGGTGGCGGCGCGCCAGCTGCGCCATGTGATGCCAAAGTGGCAGGGCGAGGCGCAGGAATTGCATCTGCTGTACCCGTCGCGCCGCTACCAGCCGGCCAGAGCGCGCATGTTTATCGAGCAGTTGCAGCTGTGGCTGCAAAAAATGCCGGGAATGGAGTAATTCGCGGCAAAGATTTGTAATACAACCATCAACGAAAGGAAAAACGATGTTCAAGAAACTGGCCTTCTTCCTGTTCACCTGTGCCGCCGGCGCGTCATATGCCATGAGCGGCTCCGGCACGCTCGCCTGGAGCGAATGCCGCGAGCAATGCCTGATTACGCGTAACGAATGCGTGGATCAGGAACCACGCTACCCGTACTGCTTCGCGGACTATAGCCGCTGTATCAATTATTGCCGTTCCATCGGCCAATAAGGGGGCGTTGCAGCCATTTGCCGCGCCTCGTTTCTTCAACTCCATCTCGTGAGATAAATATGCACAAAAAACTTGCCCTGTTCGTATTTGCCGCCGTTGCCGCCCTCTCCTCGACCCTGGCCAGCGCCAGCTACGATCGTTGCAGCATCTGCTATATCGAGCATAACCATTGCAACGGCAATCCCAACGCCAATCAGGAAACCTGCGAGGAGAACTATTGGAGATGTCTGCAAGCCTGCGGCATCCAAATTCCTTAAGGTGGCATTCTTTAATTAAATCGTAAATTGTTTAATTGAAGTGACAGACTGGCGCTAGCGCCAGTCTCGGTGATATCTCTTTCGGGGAAATTACTGGCAAATTAATAGCGTGGCATTTCTAATGAGTTTTTGTTCTATCCACATGAATTTCTTGACATCGTATTTTCGCTGTTCTATTGTGGTCTGAGTGACATTGTTGCTGAATGAAAAATATTTTCACTAAGCCTTGTATTGACTGCTGGCCGGTCATGGCAAGCAGCGGCAGTTTGCTGAAGAAATTCGTTAAATAAATCTCCTTGGCCGGTTTAAGAAACGGCGCCAGATACCGGACGGTTTGGCGTTGCGGGATTTCTATCGTCCGCAATTTTCTCTGGAGACGAGGCTATGCTGAAAAAAATTGCTTTCTTCATCTTTGCCTTGGCGCTGGGCGGCAGTTATGCCTTGGCCGCCAACGAGGAATGCGTGGCGCAATGCCGAGAAGCCTACGACATTTGCATGGAAAACGGCTTTCCCAAGCCTCCCACCTGCGCGCGCAATCTGCAGCGTTGCCTGAGCTATTGCAATACCCAGTAAGCGCAAGGGCAGCGCCATGCAGTATCGACCGCTGTGATTTCGGTTCCTGAACCTAATCCGAAGGAGAATTACCATGTTCAAGAAACTTGCCGTGTTCCTGTTTGCCACCGCCGCCGCGTTGTCGGCATCAATGACTGCCGCCGCTCCCGGCGCCTGCCTGGCGCAGTGCCGCCTCGACTACAACGAGTGCCTTGGCTCGGGCATTGATCCGGCGGCTTGCCGCATCGAACTCCTGCAGTGCAACCGCGATTGCCGCTATCCACCGGCCTGACGGATTTGCCTGGCCTGCGGCGCCCATGCTGGAGGCCAGGCGGCGTTTTCGCCTATTCCTATTGTTCAAGCACCGAGAAAGGAAATGCCATGTACAAAAGAACGCGCGCTGCTCCGGTTGTCTCCGCCACCTCGCTGTCGGCATCCCTGACCATTGCCCAGCCTCCCGTCTGCGAACGCTGGTGCCTGGGTATTCATAAGCCTTACATCCAGCATGGCACGCCTCAGGCGCAATACCAGGCGGAGCATGAGGCATGCGTTATTGCAGAGTGCGTTTAAGCGCAGTTACCAGCCATCCGTCACGAGTTGAGGTAGTCATGTTGAAAAAAATCACATTTATCTTCGCGCTGGGTTTGAGCATGGCTTATGGCATGGCGCATGCCATGTCGGCCTGCGAACAAATTTGTCACGAGAACTTCCAGTCCTGCAGTGTCACTGGCCAGGCAGCTTGCTGGGCCAAGCTGCGCGCCTGCATCCAGCGTTGCCCCTGAGGCTGACAAGCCTGAGAGGCGGCGTTGCTCGCTGCATGGGCTGAGACGGCAATGCGCAGGCCTGCGGCAGCACCATTTCATCATCATTCATAAAAAAGGAATAAAAGATGTTTAAAAAACTGGGTCTCTTTATCTTTGCCTGCGCCATGGGCAGTTCCTACGCCTTTGCCGACAATTGCGAAGTCAGCTGCGAACGCCGCATGGAACGTTGCGAGGCAAGCAGCACGCCGAGAGCGATCTGCCACAACGAATATGCCCGCTGCATCAAGCGCTGCACCCGTTAAGCCGCCCCCGGTCCCGCCTTCGAAAAGGAAAAACTGATGCTTAAGAAACTTGGATTCTTTATCTTCGCTTGCGCCGCAGCCAGCTCCTACGCCATGGCCGACGGCAGCGAGGCCGAATGCCGCGAGCAATGCTTGATCGAGCGCAATACCTGCATGGAGAGCAATCCGCGTCCGTCAGTCTGCTTTACCCCATACCGCAATTGCATCAATAAATGCCGGGGTGTTGGCATCTGAGTACCGTGAGATGAGGCGGCGCGGCGGCATTTCGCCTCGCCGCCTGTTGTGGTTTAGCCGCGCTTGCGGTCGTGGCGCCACAGTATGTCGCTGCCGCCGGCAAAGCGGTTCAGCACGCGCGCCAGCACGAACATCAGGTCGGACAGGCGGTTTACATACTGGCGCGGATGGTCGTGGATATTCTCTTCCTTGCCCAGCGTGACGATGGCGCGTTCGGCGCGGCGGCACACGGTGCGGCAGATATGCGCAATCGATGCGGCGCGCGAGCCGGCCGGCAGGATGAATTCGGTCAGCGCCGGCAGGGTGGCGTTGTACTTCTCTAGCAGCGTATCGAGACGCTCGACATGCTCTTCCTTGATCATCTGGTAGCCGGGAATGCACAACTCCCCGCCCAGGTCGAACAGGTCGTGCTGGATCATCACCAGCTCTTCGCGCATCTCGTCCGGCATGGCTTCGCACAGCAGCAGGCCGATGGTTGAATTCAACTCGTCCACATCGCCCATGGCGTGCACGCGCACGCTGTCCTTGCTGGTGCGGCTGCCGTCGCCCAGGCCGGTGGTGCCGTTATCGCCGGTGCGGGTGGCGATTTTCGAGAGTCGATTGCCCATGGTGTCTTCCTTGCGCGTTTAAGAATGCAGGGAGCATACGACAAAATCGCCATCCACGTCCCGCGTTTTCGCCCGGCTTGCGTTTTTGAACATACAATCGGGGTTCGATCTGCGTTTTCACGACGAATCCATGACTCTTGCCAGACCCCAGCCGGCCTTCAGCGCCGCGCGCCAGCGGAGCGTTGCGGCAGCCCTGCGCGCGGTATTGCCGCCAGCGAGCATCCTGTCCGAACTGGAGGATACCCGCCCTTATGAATGCGACGGCCTGTCGGCCTACCGCCAGCCGCCCATGGTGGTGGCCCTGCCGCAGTCGGAGGAGGAAGTGCTGGCCGTGCTCCAGGTCTGCCGCGACATGCAGGTGCCCATCGTGCCGCGCGGCGCCGGCACCGGCCTGTCGGGCGGGGCGATGCCGATTGCCGATGGGGTGGTGCTGTCCACCGCGCGGCTGAACCGCATCGTGCGCCTGGACGCCTATTCGCGCACGGCGGTGGTGCAGCCGGGCGTGCGCAACCTGGCGATCTCGGACGCGGCGGCGCCTTATGGCCTGTATTACGCGCCCGACCCGTCTTCGCAGATCGCCTGTACCATCGGCGGCAATGTGGCCGAGAATTCGGGCGGCGTGCATTGCCTGAAATATGGACTGACGGTGCACAATGTGCTGCGCGTGCGCATGGCCACCATCGAGGGCGATGTGGTGGAGCTGGGCGGCGAGGCGCTCGATGCGCCGGGCCTGGACCTGCTGGCCGCCTTCATCGGCTCGGAAGGCATGCTGGGCATCGTCACCGAGGTGACGGTCAAGCTGGTGCCCAAGCCGGCCGTGGCGCGCGTCATCATGGCGTCCTTCGACAGCGTGGTGGCGGGCGGCAATGCAGTGGCGCAGGTGATCGCGGCCGGCATCATTCCGGCCGGGCTGGAGATGATGGACCAGACCTCGGCGCGCATGGTCGAGCCTTTCGTGCAGGCCGGCTACGACACCGAGGCCGCCGCCATCCTGCTGTGCGAGGCGGACGGCACGCCGGAAGAGGTGGAAGAGGAGATCGCGCGCATGAAGGCGGTGCTGGAAGGGGCGGGCGCCGGCGCGATCCAGGTTTCGTCCAGCGAGCAGGAAAGGATGCGCTTCTGGTCCGGCCGCAAGAATGCCTTCCCGGCGGCGGGCCGCATCTCGCCCGACTATTACTGCATGGACGGCACCATCCCGCGCAAGCATCTGGCGCGGGTGCTGACCGGCATCGCCCAGATGGAAGGCCGGTACGGGCTGCGCTGCGCCAATGTCTTCCACGCCGGCGACGGCAATCTGCATCCGCTGATCCTGTTCGACGCCAACCAGCCCGACGAGCTGCAGCGCGCCGAAGCCTTCGGCGCCGAGATCCTGGCCCTGTGTGTGGAAGTGGGCGGCACCATCACCGGCGAGCATGGCGTGGGCATCGAAAAGATCGATTCCATGTGCGCCCAGTTCAAGGCGGCCGAGCTGGAGGCCTTCTTCGGCCTCAAGCGCGCTTTCGATCCGCCCGGGCTGCTGAATCCCGACAAGGCCATTCCCACGCTGAACCGCTGCGCGGAATTCGGCAAGATGCGGGTCACGGGCGGCGTCCTGCCGCACGCCGGCCTGCCGCGTTTCTGAAGGAGCGATTTTGCAGTCGATACTGGCGGGTTTCATTGAACGCATCCATGCGGCCACGGCGCAGAAGTCGCCGCTGCGCCTGCGCGGCGGCGGCAGCAAGGATTGGTACGGGCAAAGCCTGCAGGGCGAGGTGCTCGACACGCGTGCCTACACCGGCGTGGTGGACTACGAGCCGACGGAACTGGTCATCACGGCGCGCTGCGGCACGCCGCTGGCCGAGATCGAAGCCTTGCTGGCGCAGCACGGGCAGATGCTGGCTTTTGAGCCGCCGCGCTTCGGCCAGCCCGGCGCCGGCCTGCGCGCCGGCAGCACCATCGGCGGCGTGGTGGCGGCCGGCCTGTCGGGGCCGCGCCGCACCAGCGCGGGCGCGGTGCGCGACTTCGTGCTGGGCGCGCAATTGCTGGATGGGCGCGGCGAGCTGCTGAATTTCGGCGGCCAGGTCATGAAGAATGTCGCCGGCTATGATGTCTCGCGCCTGCTGGCCGGTTCGCTCGGCACGCTGGGACTGATCGCGCAGGTGTCGCTGAAGGTGTTGCCGCTGCCGCCCTGCGAAACCAGCATCCGCTTCGAGATGGACGAGATCAGCGCGCTACGCTATCTGAACGAATGGGCCGGGCAGCCGCTGCCGATTTCGGCCTCCAGCTGGCATCGGGATGTGCTGACCGTGCGCCTGTCCGGCGCCGAAGCCGCAGTGCAGGCGGCCTTGCGCCGTCTGGGCGGCGCGCCGCTGGACGACGGTGCGGCATTCTGGGCGGCCTTGCGCGACCAGACGCACGATTACTTCAGCGGCGGCGCACTGTGGCGCCTGTCGCTGCCGCCTGCCGCCAGCGCCCTGGTTCTGCGCGGCGAGCAGCTGATCGAGTGGGGCGGCGCGCAGCGCTGGCTCAAGGTGGCGGATGGCGACGCCGGCAGCATCCGCCGCAGCGTGGCGGCGGCGGGCGGACATGCCACCCTGTACCGGCGCGATGCCGCGCCGCAGGAGGCGCGCTCCGTATTCCATCCGCTGCAGCCGGCCGTCGCCCGCATCCATGAACGCCTGAAGCTGGCCTTCGACCCGGCCGGCATCTTCAACCCCGGCCGCATGTACTGAGCATATGCAAACCAATCTGGCTGACTTTATCAAGAACACGCGCGACGGCGACGAGGCGGAAGCCATCCTGCGCGCCTGCGTGCACTGCGGCTTTTGCACGGCCACCTGTCCCACCTACCAGCTGCTGGGCGACGAACTCGATGGTCCACGCGGCCGCATCTACCTGATCAAGCAGGTGCTGGAAGGCGCGCCCGTCACGGCCAAGACGCAGACCCACCTCGACCGCTGCCTGACCTGCCGCAACTGCGAAAGCACCTGTCCCTCCGGCGTGCAATATGGCCGCCTGGTGGACATCGGCCGCAAGATTGTCGAGCAGCGCGTGCCGCGTCCGCTGGCGCAGCGCATCCAGCGCTATGTGCTGAAGGAAGGCCTGCCGCGCAAGGCGCTGTTCACCGCCGCCCTGCGCGCGGGACAGGTATTGCGTCCCTTGCTGTCCAAACCCTTGCAGGACAAGCTGCCGCCCATGCGCGGCTGCGGTGCCTGGCCGCAGCGCAGCCATGCGCGCAAGATGCTGCTGCTGGACGGCTGCGTGCAGCCCGGCCTGGCGCCCAATATCAATGCCGCCACCGCCCGCGTGCTCGATGCGCTGGGCATCGAATTGCAGCGCGCGGCCAAGGCCGGCTGCTGCGGCGCGCTGCGCTACCATCTGAACGACCAGGAGGCGGGCCTGGACGATATGCGCCGCAATATCGACGCCTGGTGGCCCTATGTGGAAGCCGGTACGGAAGCCATCGTGATGACGGCATCGGGCTGCGGCGTCACCGTCAAGGAATACGGCCATCTGCTGGCGCACGATGCGCGCTACGCCGCCAAGGCGCAGCGCATCTCTGAACTGACGCGCGACCTGAGCGAAATCCTGCCCGCGTTCGAGCAGGAGCTGGCGCGCCGCATCGGCCAGGTCGAAGAACGCGTCGCCTACCACCCGCCTTGCACCTTGCAGCACGGCCAGCAGATCCGCGGCAAGGTGGAGGGCGTGCTGCGCGCCATCGGCGTCGATGTGCGCCTGTGCGCCGACGCGCATCTGTGCTGCGGCTCAGCCGGGACGTATGCGCTGCTGCAGCCGGAGCTGTCGCTGCAACTGCGCGAACGCAAGCTGGAAAATCTGGCGGAAACGGGGGGCAGCCGCATCGTGTCGGCCAATATCGGCTGCCTTACCCACTTGCAGGCGGGTACGGACACGCCGGTCGAGCACTGGATCGAGCTGATCGACCGCGCCTTGGCCGCCGTGGCTAGCCGGGACTGAACAGGACCAGCTGATTGGCCTGCCCGCCGCCGATCTCGTGCAGATTGTGCAGCGGCGGCAGCTGGGCTGCCGCCTGCCACTCGGGCGAGACGACGAAGCTGTCGGCCCAGGCGCCGACGGCGTCGCCCGGCATCGGCCGCGCAATGCCATAGCCCTGCGCCAGATCGCAGCCCAGGCGCATCAGCAGCGCACCATGCGCCACCGTTTCCACGCCTTCCGCGATCACGCCGCGGCCAAAGGCGCGCGCCAGGCCGATCACCGCGTTCACCAGATGCAGGTCGTCGCGGTCCTCCAGCATATTGCGCACGAAGCCCTGGTCGATCTTCAGCACATTGGCGGGCAGGCGCTTCAGATAGGACATGGACGAATAGCCGGTGCCGAAATCGTCGAGCGCAAAGCTGACGCCCAGCTGCTGGCAGGCGAGGATGGTGGCGCGCACATGGGCCAGGTCGCGCAGGGCCGACGATTCCAGAATTTCCAGCTCCAGCTGCTGCGGCGGCACGTCCGGGAATTCGGCCAGGATGCTTTGCAGGCGCTCGACGAAATCGGCGCGCTGCAGATGGTAGGCCGCCACGTTGACGCTCACCATCCAGGCGCGTCCCTCGCGCCGCCAGGCGTCGAGCTGGCGCAGCGCCTGGCGCATCACCCATTCGCCGATATCGGCAATCAGCTCGGTGTGTTCGACAATCGGCAGAAAATCCAGCGGCCCGACGATGCCGCGCTTGGGATGGCGCCAGCGCAGCAGCGCCTCCATGCCGAAGATGCGGCCCTGGCGCATATCCATCTTGGGCTGGTAGTACAGCAGCAGCTCGCCGGCTTCCAGCGCCTCGCGCACCTCGGTGCGGCGGTTGTGGTGGGTGCGCACCTGCTGGTCGAGATCGGCGTCGAAGAAATGCACGGTGCCGCGCCCGCGCACCTTGGCCTGGTACAGGGCCTGGTCGGCGTGGCGCAGCAGATTGTCGGCGCTGATCTCCTTGCCTTCATACAGGGCCACGCCGGCGCTGGCGCTGATCGACACGCTCTGCGTCTGGCAGCGGTAGCTGCGACCCAGCACCGCCATCAGCTGGGCCATGATTTCCTCCACGGCGGCGCGGCTGCCCTGGCCCGGCAGCAGCAGCACGAACTCGTCGCCGCCCAGGCGCGCCGCATAGTGGCGCGGCATGGCGAAATCGTGCAGGCGGCTGGCCACCTGCTTGAGGATATCGTCGCCCAGTCCCTGGCCGCCGCGCTCGTTCACCTGCTGGAAGTGATCCAGGTCGAACAGGCAGACGGCCAGCAGGCTGTGGTCTTCGCGCGCCTGCGCCAGCTCCTGTTCGAAGCGGGCGGCCAGCGCATTGCGGTTGGGCAGGCCGGTCAGCACATCGTGCTGGCTTTGCCAGGTCATCTGCTGCAACAGGTTGCGCTTTTCGCTGACGTCGCGCAGCACCAGCACCGCGCCCTGCATCTCGCCGCTGGCCTTGCGGATCGGCGCCGCCGAATACTCGACATTGAAGTGAACGCCGGAGCTGTGGCGCAGGCTCTGGTTCTGCGCCTTGACCACGCCGCCGCCCGCGTAAATGCCGGCCATGGTCTTGAGCAGGGTGCGCTGGCCGAAGCTGTTGGCCAGCACCAGCACCGCATGCAGCTCGCGCCCGCTGGCGCGCGAGGCGGGCCAGCCGGTGAGCGCCTGCGCCGCCTCGTTCAGGCTGACGATCCTGCCTTCCAGGTCGGTGGTGATGACAGCTTCGCCGATCGAGGCCAGGGTGACTTCGATGCGCTCCTTTTCCGATTGCAGCGATTGCAGCAGGCCTTGCACCCGTTCCGCCATATCGTTGAAGGTGGTGGCCAGGGCGCGCGCTTCCAGGCTGCCGCCGACGCGCATGCGCACATCGTGCTGGCCGTTGCGGAAGGCGCTGGTGGCGCGCGCCAGCCGGCGCAGCATGCGGTGGTTGGCGAAGATCAGCAGGCCAAGCAGGGCGTAGATGATGCAGATGTTCAGCGCCGAGATCAGCGCCTGCTGGCGCAGCGTCTGCCAGACGCGGGCCAATGGCCGCGCGGGCTGGAACCAAAGCTCCAGCAGGCCGCCGCCTTCGGACGGGGGCAGCGGCACCAGGTAGTAATCGGCCTGCATGCCGGCCAGATCCTCCAGCCATGCCGGGTAGCGCAGTTCACCCAGCGGCCGTGCGGCCAGGGCGCGCCGCTGGCCCTCGCTATCTTCCCAGCGGATCATGGCTACGTCGCCGTTCAGATTGGCGGCCTTGGCCAGCTGCGCCGCCATATCGGCCGCCTGGCCGTGCAGGGCGGCCGGCGCCAGCGTGGTGGCGAGCCAGGTGGCGAACTGCTGCGACTCGGACTGGTAGCGCGCCTGCTCGCTGGCGCTTTCCGACTCGATCAGCAGCGTATAGCGCAGCCCCACCACCACGGCGATGATGAGGAAAATCGGAATGAACAGGCGAGAGTACGTGCCCATCCGCATCCAGGACGACAGGAATTTCGCCAGCAGCTGCATTGTTAAACGATCGAGTAGTTTTTTTTAATTATTACTCTGAAAGCTATTTAAATGCACAAGAGAAATGAAAACGATTTCATTATCGGCGAAATGAGACTTACTCCTGTTTAGATGCGGATAGTGGGCCGATTGCCGAAGTTTATTCAGCCAGCAGCTTTTCGACGTCGGGCAAAATCTCGGCCGGCTTGGTGGCCGGCGCATAGCGCTCGTAGACGCTGCCATCCTTGCGGATCAGGAATTTGGTGAAATTCCATTTGATCGCTTCCGTGCCGAGCAGGCCGGGCGCGGTTTTCTTCAGGTGCTGGAACAGGGGATGGGCATGCTCGCCATTGACGTCGATGCGCGCGAACAGGGGAAAGCTGACGCCATAGTTCAGGGTGCAGAAGGCGGCGATATCGTCCGCAGTCCCCGGCTCCTGCTGCAGGAACTGGTTGCAGGGGAAGCCCAGCACCACCACGCCGCGTTCCTGGAACTGGCGGTAGAGCGCCTCCAGGCCTTCGTACTGCGGCGTGAAGCCGCATTTGCTGGCCGTGTTCACGATCAGCAGCACCTTGCCGCGGTACTGGGCCAGGTCGACCTTCTGGCCGGACAGGCTCTCGGCCTGGAAGTCGAAGACGGTGGTCATCAGATGATCCCCAGGTGTTCGGTGCCGGCCGACAGGTCGCGCGTCTTGGCGGCCTTGCCTTCCAGCTTGATGGTCAGGCGCAGGTCGTTGACCGAGTCGGCGTTGCGCAGCGCGTCCTCGTAGCTGATCTTGTCGGCTTCGTGCAGGTCGAACAGGGACTGGTCGAAAGTCTGCATGCCCAATTCGCGCGATTTCTTCATCAGCTCCTTGATCTCATGCACCTGGCCCTTGAAGATCAGGTCCGAGATCAGCGGCGAATTGAGCATGATCTCGATGGCGACGGCGCGCCCCTTGGCTTCCTTGAGCGGAATCAGGCGCTGCGAGATCATGCCTTTCAGATTCAGCGACAGGTCCATCAGCAGCTGCTGGCGGCGCTCCTCGGGGAAGAAGTTGATGATGCGGTCGAGCGCCTGGTTGGCGCTGTTGGCGTGCAGCGTGGCCAGGCACAGGTGGCCGGTTTCGGCGAAGGCGATGGCGTGGTCCATGGTCTGGCGGTCGCGGATCTCGCCGATCTGGATCACGTCCGGCGCCTGGCGCAGGGTGTTTTTCAGCGCTACTTCCCAGTCCTCGGTATCCACGCCGACTTCGCGCTGGGTGATGATGCAGTTCTTGTGCGGGTGGACGAATTCCACCGGGTCTTCAATGGTGATGATGTGGCCGTGGCTGTTCTCGTTGCGGTAGCCCACCATGGCCGCCAGCGTGGTCGATTTGCCGGAACCGGTGGCGCCCACCATGATCACCAGGCCACGCTTGGCCATGATGATCTCCTTCAGCACCTCGGGCAGGCCCAGGTCTTCCAGCTTGGGGATGGCGCTATTGATCGTGCGCAGCACCATGCCGACGGAACTCATCTGCACAAAGGCCGAAACGCGGAAGCGCCCCAGATCGGCGGGGCTGATGGCGAAGTTGGCTTCCTTGGTCTGCTCGAAGCTGGCGGTCTGCTTGTCGTTCATGATCGAGCGCGCCAGGTCGGCCGTGTGGGCCGGGGTCAGCACCTGGTTGGAGACCGGCGTGAGCTTGCCGTCGATCTTGATGGCGGGCGGGAAGCCGGCCGTGATGAACAGGTCCGAGCCTTTTTTGCTGACCATCAGGCGCAGCAGGTCGAACATGAATTTGGATGCCTGGTCGCGTTCCATGGTGCGTCTCTGCCTTTACTGGATTGCTTAGCCGGGGAAGTTTTCCGGAATCTTGGCGGCCGAACGCGCGGCGGCGGCCGAAATAACATTGCGCCGCACCAGGTCCGTAAGGTTCTGGTCCAGCGTCTGCATGCCCACATTGCTGCCGGTCTGGATGGCCGAATACATCTGCGCGATCTTGGCTTCGCGGATCAGGTTGCGGATGGCGGGCGTGCCGACCATGATCTCGTGCGCCGCCACGCGGCCCGAGCCGTCCTTGGTTTTCAGCAGGGTCTGCGAGATCACCGCCTGCAGCGATTCGGACAGCATGGCGCGCACCATTTCCTTTTCCTCGGCCGGGAAGACGTCGACGATACGGTCGATGGTCTTGGCGGCCGACGAGGTGTGCAGGGTGCCGAACACCAGGTGGCCGGTTTCGGCGGCCGACAGCGCCAGGCGGATGGTTTCCAGGTCGCGCAGCTCGCCCACCAGGATGGCGTCCGGATCTTCGCGCAGCGCCGAGCGCAGCGCGTTGTTGAAGGACAGGGTGTGCGGCCCCACTTCGCGCTGGTTGATCAGGCATTTCTTCGATTCGTGCACGAACTCGATCGGGTCTTCGATGGTCAGGATGTGGCCATACTCATTTTCGTTGAGGTGGTTGATCATGGCTGCCAGCGTGGTCGATTTGCCGGAACCGGTCGGCCCCGTCACCAGCACCAGGCCGCGCGGCCTGAGCGCGAATTCGGCGAAGATGCGCGGCGCGTTGAGTTCTTCCAGCGACAGGATCTTGGACGGGATCGTGCGCAGCACGGCCGAGGCGCCGCGCTCCTGGTTGTAGGCGTTGACGCGGAAGCGCGCCAGGCCCGGTATGGCGAAGGAGAAGTCGCATTCGAGCATCTCCTCATACGCCTTGCGCTGGCCGTCGTTCATGATGTCATAGATCATGCCGTGCACGTCCTTGTGCTCCAGCGGCGGCAGGTTGATGCGCCGTACATCGCCATGCACCCGTATCATCGGCGGCAGACCGGCCGAGAGGTGCAGGTCCGATGCCTTGTTCTTGACGGAGAATGCGAGAAGTTCGGAGATGTCCATTTATAATCCCTGTGCCTGAAAAGATGGCGTTTGCCGCGCTGCCTGATCCGCTACCCTGAACCAGCCCATTTGATTATGTCCACAATCGCCCAGAACTTGCAAGCCGTTACCGAGAACATTGTTGCCGCCGCGCGTGAGGCGGGGCGGGCGCCGGACAGCGTGCAATTGCTGGCGGTCTCCAAGACCTTCGGTGCGGATGCGGTGCTGCAAGCCGCCCAGGCCGGCCAGCGCGCCTTCGGCGAGAACTATGTGCAGGAAGGCGTGGACAAGGTCGCGGCCGTGGCGCAGGCCTTGCCCAGCCTGGGTTTGGCCGATGCGGCGCTGGAGTGGCATTTCATCGGCCCGATCCAGAGCAATAAGACGCGCCCCATCGCCAGCCACTTCGACTGGGTGCATACGGTCGAGCGCGAGAAGATCGCGCAGCGCCTGTCGGAACAGCGCCCGCCGGAGCGCGGGCCGCTCAACATCTGCCTGCAAGTCAATATCAGCGGCGAAGCCAGCAAAAGCGGCGTGGCGCCGCATGAGGTGGCGGCGCTGGCGCGCCAGGTCGTGAACCTGCCGCATCTGCGCCTGCGCGGCCTGATGGCGATTCCCGAACCGGAAGACGATTTCGCGCGCCAGCGCGCCGCCTTTGCCGCGCTGCGCCGGCTGTTCGATAGCTTGCGCGCCGATGGGCTGGAACTCGATACACTGTCGATGGGCATGTCGGCCGATATGCGGGCCGCCATCGTGGAAGGCGCCACCATCGTGCGCGTCGGCAGTGCGATTTTCGGCGCGCGCCACTACAACAAGGAAGAACAATGAAGATTGCATTTATCGGCGGCGGCAATATGGCTTCCGCCCTGATTGCCGGACTGGCGGGCAAGCTGGCGCCGGGTGGGAACATCCATGTGGTCGATCCCAATCCGGCCGCGCTGGACAAGCTGTTTACGGCGCATGGCGTGTCGGCCGCGACCGAGCTCGATGAGCGCGTGCCGGCGGCCGAGGTGATCGTCTTGGCGGTCAAGCCGCAAAGCATGCGCGCAGTGGCCAGCCAGCTCAAGCCCCTGCTCGACCTGGCGCAGGAGGCGGGCCGCCAGCCACTGCTGCTGTCGATCGCGGCCGGCATCCGCAGCGCCGACCTGGCGCGCTGGCTGGGCGGCTACGCGGCGATTGTGCGCACCATGCCGAATACGCCGGCCCTGATCGGCCAGGGCGTGACGGGCATGGTGGCGGCGCCCGGCGTCACGGCCCAGCAGCGCGACGCGGCCGACCATATCATGCGCGCCGTCGGCGCCACGGTATGGGTGGACAAGGAAGAGCTGATTGATCCGGTCACGGCGGTGTCGGGCAGCGGTCCGGCCTATGTCTTCTACTTCATCGAGGCGATGCAGGAGGCGGCCGAGGAGCTGGGCCTGACGGCCGCGCAGGGCCGCGAGCTGGCGCTGGCCACCTTCGCCGGCGCGGCCCAGCTGGCGCTGCAATCGGACGAACCGGTGTCGGTGCTGCGCGAGCGCGTCACCTCGAAAGGCGGCACCACCTATGCCGCCTTGAGCAGCATGGAACAGAGCGGCGTCAAAGCCGCCATCGGCGCCGCCATGCGCGCCGCCGCGGCACGCGGCAAGCAGCTGGGTGAGGAGCTGGGCGCGCAGCACTGAAGCGGCCCGGCACGCGGCGGCGGCGATTGAATGCTGGCATTTATGCAAGCTTTTGGGTATGCTGAACGCCGGCCGCCATGGGGCGGCAGCCTGCTGGGGGAGCGATGACGATCAAGCTGCGGTGGCAAGCCCGCCTGCTATGCGCTGGCGTCCTGGCTGCGGCCGCCGTTTCCGTCACAGCCGCCGCCGGCAGCCCCGCGCCGGCCAAAAACTTCACGGTCGGCGTCGAGAACCTGCAGTACTATCCGCTGCACACGGTGGACGGCGCCAACCGCTACCGCGGCTTTGCGCGCGATGTGCTGGATGCGTTCGCCAGCCAGCAAGGCTATGCCTTCGAATACGTGCCGCTGCCGATCAACCGCCTGTACACGCGCTTCCTGAAAGAGCGTACGCTCGACTTCAAGTACCCCGACCATCCCAAATGGCGCGAAGACCTGCGCCACGGCTTGAAGCTCAGCTACAGCAATGTGGTGGTATCGACCGAGGAGGGCGCCATGGTGCTGCCGCGCCACCGCGGCCGCCCGCTGAGCGAAGTACGCAGCATGGGCACGGTGCTCGGCTTTACGCCCTGGCCCTACCGCCAGGCCATCGACAGCCAGGCCATCGCCATCAGCACCAGCAACAGCTTCGACGGCCTATTGCGCCATGCACTGGCCGACCATATCGACGTGGTGTATATGAATGTGGATGTGGCCAACTACTTGCTGGCCGAGGAATTGAAAACGCCGGGCGGCCTGATTTTCGATCCGGCCCTGCCGCATACGCGCTCGGACTTCCGCCTGTCGACCTTGCAGCATCCGGAAGTGGTGGAGCAGTTCAGCCAGTTCCTGCAGCGCGAGCAGGGTTTGGTGCAGAAGCTGCGCCAGAAATACCGCATCGGCGAGCCGGTGCGGCCTTGAGCCGCACCGTGTATCGGCGAAAAGCTTAGCGGCGCGCGATCAGCACGCCCAGCAGCAGGCCCACCGTGGCACCCACCGTCACCGATTTCCAGGGATTGTCGTGCACATAGTTGTCGGTGGCCTTGGCCGCGATCTTGGTGCGCGCGATCACGCTGTCTTCCAGCTTGAGCAGGTCGATTTTGGCGGTGCGCAGGCTGTCCTCGAACTTGGCCTTGACCTGGCCCAGGTCGGCGGCGCCGGCCAGGCTGGCGCTGCGCAGCCACTGTTCGGCGTCCTGGATGGACTGCTTCAGATCGGTCATGAGTTTTTCGCGCGCTTCGGCACTGTCCGCATGGTGGTTCATGCCGTTGCCGCTGCCATTGGTGCCGCTCTTGCTCGTCGATTGTACGGTCTGTTCCATGGTTCGCCTCGCTGAGTGAATGAAAGCAATCTCTAGTATAGGCCGCAGCCCGCCATTTGCGTTACGCCTCAGCAATCATGCTGTCAGCGCAAGGCGTAATCCAGCGCAATGCCGGCAAAAATCACGGCGCCCAGGTAGTTATTGTGGCGGAAGGCGTAGAAGCAAGGCGCACGCTCGCGGCCGCGGATCAGGAAGTAGTGGTAAATGGAGAAGCCGATGGCCACCGCCATGCCGGCCAGGAAGGGCCAGCCCAGGCCGAAATACCAGCCGCAGAACAGCTGGATGGCAAAGTGGACGGCGTAGCACAGCATGATCATCGCCACATCGTAGCGGCCAAAGGTGATGGCCGACGTCTTGATGCCGATTTTCAGGTCGTCGTCGCGGTCGACCATGGCGTAGGCGGTGTCGTACGCCACCGACCAGAAGATATTGCTGAGCAGGAGCAGCCAGGCAATCGGCGGCACCGTGTTCTGGATGGCGGCGAAGGCCATGGGAATGCCGAAGCCGTAGGCCACGCCCAGATAAGCCTGGGGCACGGGGAAGAAGCGCTTGAACAGGGGATAGGTGACGGCAATGCCCAGGGCCACCACGCTGAGCTGCTTGACCAGCAGATTGAGCGGCAGGATCAGGCAAAAGGAAATAATCGCCAGCAGCACGGCGATGCCGATGGCTTCCTTGCCGCTGACGCGGCCGCTGGTGATGGGGCGCTCGGCCGTGCGCTTCACATGGCGGTCGAAATCGCGGTCCAGATAATCGTTGACGGCCACGCCGGCCGAACGCATCAAGAGGGTGCCGACCGAGAAGATCAGGATCAGCTGCCAGGCCGGCGCGCCGCCATTTGCCATCCACAGCGCGCCCAGGGTGGGCCACAGCAGCAGCACGGTGCCGATCGGCTTGTCCAGCCGCACCAGGCGGGCATACAGGGCCAGGCGGCTCAGTTGGGGAGTGGGGCGAGGGTCGGGGGTGGAAATGTGCACGGCAAGCTCGAAATTAGTACGTGAATGTACTATTTTACTGCGCTTCGCTTTTCGCTACCGGCGTCACGCCCGGCAGCCGGCATTGGGCCACGGCCTCGCACACGGCGTCGATGGCGGCCTTGCGCGTGAAGCTCTTGCGCCACACCAGGACCACGCGCCGCGTCGGCTGGGGATTGTCGAAATAGCGGAATTGCAGCATGCCGTCGCGCCCCTCCATATCCTGCACCGAGGCGCGCGGCAGCACGGTCAGGCCGATGCCGCTGGCCACCATATGGCGGATGGTTTCCAGCGAGGAGCCTTCGAAGGTGCGCTGCATGCCGTTGCCGGGCGCCGAATAGCGCGACATTTCCGGGCAGACTTCCAGCACCTGGTCGCGGAAGCAGTGGCCGTTGCCCAGCAAGAGCATGGTTTCCGACTTCAAGTCCTCGGCCGGGATGCGGCTGCGCGCCGCCCACGGGTGCTGGGACGGCATGGCGACCACGAAGGGTTCGTCGTACAGGGCTTGCAGCGACATGCCGTGTTCGGGCAGGGGCAGGGCCATGATGGCCGCGTCGAGCTCGCCCTGGCGCAGCATTTCCAGCAGCTTCACGGTGAAATTTTCCTGCAGCACCAGGGGCATCTGCGGCGTGCTGGCGATCATGGTCTTGACCAGGGGCGGCAGCAGATAGGGCGCGATGGTGTAGATCACGCCCAGGCGCAGCGGGCCGGAGAGCGGGTCCTTGTTCTGCTTGGCCAGCTCCTTGATGGCGGCCGTCTGCTCCAGCACGCGCTCGGCCTGGGCCACGATCTGGGCGCCCAGCGGCGTGACCGAGATCTCGGCGCCGCCGCGTTCAAACAGCACCACGCCCAGCTCGTCTTCGAGCTTCTTGATGGCGACGGAGAGGGTGGGCTGGGCAACGAAGCAGGCCTCGGCGGCATGTCCAAAATGTTTTGCCCGTGCAACAGCTACGATGTATTTCAGTTCGGTCAGTGTCATGATTTTATTTGAACACAGGCAAGTCCGCGAAGAAACCCTATTGTAGCGGAATGCACTGCCTATAATGGTGGGGCAAATGCGGGGGCAAACCGGGGAGACTGCAATGTCGTCGATTTTTGGCCACGAAGAAGCACAGGCATATATGCACAAGCTGCTAAAAGCCATGCACCAGGTGGGCGGTTCGGACTTGTTCATCTCGGCCGACTTCCCGCCCAGCATCAAATCCCAGGGCGCCATGAAGGCGCTCAGCCAGCAGCGCCTGAGCGGCGAGGTGACGCGCGCCCTGGCCTGCGCCATCATGAACGAGAAGCAGCGCCAGGAGTTCGAGAGCGAGCTCGAATGCAACTTCGCCATCTCGCTGCCGGACGTGTGCCGCTTTCGCGTCAACGTCTTCGTGCAGCAGCAGAATGTGGCGATGGTGATCCGCACCATCGCCTCCGAAATCCCGAACTTCGACAAGCTTGACCTGCCCGAGGTGCTGAAGGATGTGGTGATGACCAAGCGCGGCCTGGTGCTGGTGGTGGGCGGCACCGGTTCCGGCAAATCGACCACCTTGGCAGCCATGATCGATTACCGCAACGGCCACTCGGCCGGCCACATCATCACGGTGGAAGACCCGGTCGAATACGTGCACAAGAACAAGGGCTGCCTGGTGACGCACCGCGAAGTGGGCGTGGACACGCACAGCTGGCACAACGCGCTGAAGAACACCTTGCGCCAGGCGCCGGACGTGATCCTGATCGGCGAAATCCGCGACACCGAAACCATGGAGCATGCGATCGCCTTCGCCGAAACAGGCCACCTCTGCCTGGGCACCCTGCACGCGAACAACGCCAACCAGACCATGGACCGCATCATCAACTTCTTCCCGGAAGAGCGGCGCAACCAGCTGCTGATGGACCTGTCCTCGAATCTGCGCGCCATCGTCTCGCAGCGCCTGATCCGCACCGAGGACGGCAAAGGGCGCAAGGCCGCCATTGAAATCCTGCTCAACACGCCGACGATTGCCGAGATGATTTTCAAGGGCAGCTTCCAGACCATCAAGGAAATCATGCACAAATCGCGCGAGCTGGGCATGTGCACTTTCGACCAGGCGCTGTACGAACTCTATAATAAGGGTTACATCTCATACGAAGAAGCGTTGCGCAACGCCGACTCGGCCAACGGCCTGCGTCTGCAGATCAAGCTGCGCGGCGACCGCAGGGAGCCAGGCGGCGCTGCCGCTGCCGGCGGCGCGGCCGAACTGAGCATGCAGATGGATGAGGAAGACGAAGAAGAACCCGGCTCACACTGAAACGAAAGTCCCATGCCTGAATTTGAAGACAAGATCTGCACGCGCGCGCAACTGGCCGCGCGCATCGCCACCCTGCCGCAGCCTGTGGTGCTGACCAACGGCGTATTCGACATCCTGCACCGCGGCCACGTCACGTATCTGGCGCAGGCGCGCGCCTTGGGCGCCTCGCTGGTGGTGGCGGCCAATACCGACGCCTCGGTCAAGCGCCTGGGCAAGGGCGACGACCGTCCGTTGAACAACTGCGACGACCGCATGGCCGTATTGGCCGCGCTGGAAGCGGTCAGCCTGGTCGTTCCCTTCGATGAAGACACCGCGCTGGAAGTGGTGCAGGAAGCCCGTCCCGCGATCTACGCCAAAGGCGGCGACTATGATATGCGCGCCATCCCCGAAGGCCAGGCCGTGCTGGCCTATGGCGGCCAGGCTGTCGCCATCGACTTCCAGCACGACCGCTCCACCACCAAGCTGCTGGCCAAAGTGCGCAAGTTCAGCGCCTAAGCGCCCCCTTTGACCTTCCTCAATAAATGTCCAACCCTGGTGTCAGGCGGGGCCGCCGAGGCACCAGGGTGGGACATTGTTTGATCCAGATCAAGCTGCGTGTCGTATTGCAGGGCCAGGCGGGTGGCGGTGCGCACGGTGATGGCAAAGTGGCCGGCGATTTCCTGCCAGGTGAATGCTTGCGAGCGGTGGGCGCGGGCGATGGCTTCGGCGCGGCTGGTGGACTGGTTTTCATAGTCCGCCAGGGTGATGTGGTGCTCTGACCTGGAGTTGCGTGCCGGGACGGAGAGCGGATCGGGCAGGCCGGCGCCTTGCGCGACGAAGCGGCGGTAGGCGTCCAGATCCGCGAATTGCTGCAGGGTGGAGGCGGTGTCCAGCCAGGCTGGCGCGTTGTCCAGGCCCAGCAGGGCGCGATAGCTGCTCCAGCGCCAGTCCGCAGCTTCGTTGACCAGACCGGTGCGCACCGGGTTCAATACGATGTAGCGCGCCAGTTCCAGCAGATGGCTGGTCTTTTGCAGCAGCAGGGCGTGATAGCGTCCCTGCGTCAGATGACCATGCTGCTCATGGCGGAAGTTATGGCGGTGCGCATAATTGCTGTTCAGGAAGTGCATGCTTTGCGCCAGATTCGGCGCCGCCGTCTCCACCAGCAGGTGGTAGTGATTGGGCATGAGGCAATAACTATGCACCCGCAGGCCGAACTTCTCGGCCGCCTCGGCCAGCAGGTCGAGCCAGATCAGGTGGTCGCGCTCATCCTGGAAAATGCTGGCGCGATGATTGCCGCGCGCCGTCACATGGTAGAGCGCCCCGGAATATTGGATGCGGACTGGTCGGTTCATATCCCCACTGTAATCTTGCCCCCAGCCAAGCGCTTTGCGTTTGCTCAAACAATGTCCAACCCTGGTGTCAGGCACCACGGTCGGACATTGCTTGAGCTAGATCAAAAAATGTCCAGCTCTGGTGCCTGACACCAGGGTGGGACATTTGTTGAGGAAGATCAAACGCCGCCGAGGTAGCCGTGCTGGCGCCAGGCTTCGTAGACGACCACGGCGACTGTGTTGGAGAGGTTGAGGCTGCGGTTGTCGGGGCGCATGGGCAGGCGGATGCGCTGTTCGTTGGGGAAGCTGTCGCGGAAGGCCGGTTCCAAACCGCGTGTTTCGCTGCCGAAGATGAAGACGTCGCCGGGCTGGAATTGCAGTTCGGCGAAGGGGCGCGAGCCGTGCGTGGTCATGGCGAACAGGCGCGCCGGATCGGGCGCGACCGCAGCCAGGAAGGCGGCCCAGTCCTGGTGTACCTGCATGCGCGCATATTCATGGTAGTCGAGGCCGGCACGCCGCATCTTGGCGTCGTCGAGCGGGAAGCCGAGCGGCTCGATCAGGTGCAGCTGGGCGCCGGTGTTGGCGCACAGGCGGATGACGTTGCCGGTGTTGGGCGGAATCTCGGGCGATACTAGTACAACGTGAAACACTGCTTTCTCCTAATAATGGTCGGGCTCGGGCGGGGTGCGCGCGAAGACCAGGTTGCTGACGCGTGCGGCGCCCGCTTGTTTGCAGGCCAGGGCCAGGGCTTGCAGCGTGGCGCCGCTGCTCATCACGTCGTCCACCAGACCGACGTGGCGGCCGTAGAGCGCCGCCTCGCTGTCGAGTGCGAAGGCGCGGGCGACATTGGCGGCGCGCTGGCCCCAGTCCAGACTGCTTTGCGGCGGCGTGTCCTGCTGCCGCTGCGCCAGCCTGGCCCGCAGCGGAACGCCAAGGGCGCGGCCGAGCGGGCGGGCGATTTCCAAAGCCTGGTTGAAGCCGCGTTCGGCCAGGCGCCGTGGTCCCAGCGGCACCGGGCACAGCAGTTGTGGCAGGCTGGGCTGGCCGGAGGCTTGCCAGGCCGCTGCCAGCAGTTGGCCGAACAGCCGCGCATGGGCCAGGCGGGCGCCGAATTTCAGCTGCAAGACCAGGCGGTCCACCGGCAGGGCGTAGTCGGTGGCCGTCACCGTGGCGTCGTAGGCGGGCCGCTGCCGGCGACAGCGGCCGCAACAGCCATCGTTCGCCACTTCCGCCGCTGCCAGCGGATTGGCGCAAATGCAACAGCGCGCCCGGCCGCCGCCGAAGAAGCGGGCGTGGCAGTCCGGACACAGGCCATTGCCGCTGCGCCCACCGCACAGCAGGCAGTCGGCGGGCAGCAGCATGGCCAAAAAGGCGCCAGCCATCACGATTTGCCCCAAACAGGTAAACTGCGCACATTATCTCATCTATGTCTGTCACTTATATGCAAGTCCCTGCCAAGCCGCCGAAACTGAGTGCTCCGATTGACCTGGAACGCGTACGCGCCCTGTTCCGCCATCCCGGCCGCGTTCAGCCTGCCGATTTCCTGCGGCGCGAGATCGCCGGCCGCCTGCAGGACCGCTTGGCCGTGGTCAAGGTGAACCCGCAGCGCGTGCTCGACGCGGGCTGCGGCATGGGTGCCGATCTGGCAAATTTGCAAAAAAGCTACGCCGCTGCCCAGGTGGTGGGCATCGATGCCTCGGAAGCCATGCTGGCGGCCGCGCGCGGGCAGGGCGCGCGCCAGTCGCCGCTGAACCAGTTCCTCAGCAAGCTGCTGCCGGCCAAGGCGGGCATTGACCTGCTGGTGGGCGATTTTGCCGACTTGCCGCTGGCCGCCAATAGCATCGACCTGGTGTGGTCGAACCTGGCCCTGCACTGGCATCCGCAGCCGGATCGCGTCTTCGCCGAGTGGCGCCGCGTGCTGCGCGTCGACGGTTTGCTGATGTTTTCCTGCTTCGGTCCGGACACGCTGCTGGAGCTGCGCGCGGCGTTCGCCGAGCTCGATCTGGCGCCCCATGCGTTGCCTTTTGTCGACATGCACGATTTTGGCGACCAGCTGGTGGAAGCCGGTTTTTCCACACCAGTAATGGATATGGAAAAGATAACCGTCACTTACGACACGCCGCAAAAACTGCTGGCCGATGTGCGTGCTTTGGGTGGGAATCCGCTGAGTACGCGGCGTCAAGGTTTGATCGGGCGCGCGGCCTGGCAGCGCATGTTGGCGGCGCTGGAAAAACAGCGCGGTGCGGATGGCAAATTGAAACTAACTTTCGAAATTATTTATGGCCATGCATTCCGGCCAACGCCCCGTGTTACTAAAAATGGGGAAGCAATTATCCGTTTCGACCTGCCGCGCAAGCCCAAAAATTAGGCAAATCACGCCTCCATTCAAGAGTCAATCCCCGCACGGACGGGGATTGTTCTTGATGTATATTATTGTTCCTGCTTATAATCCTTGACTAATTTTGTCAGTATTCCAACCATCCGGCAGTGATACACAAAAGCGTTCTTTGTCAGGCTGGTTGTAGCACGTGGCAATAAGGGCATTAAATCGCCAACGTCTATTGTGATATATGGTCACTGACGGCGATCTCAAGGTTCCAGTCGGTTTTCTCAGCAATTTTTATTTTGCACAGGTACCGGCGCGGAGCCTTTAGGTGTTTTAGCGTCCAGCGTTGCTCCGGTTCGGCGGGCGGCGCGGTATGAAAAAAATTTTCTATTTTTTTTGGGTGGTTGGGGAAAACATGAAACTTGCGAAGCGACTTCAAGCGTTGATGCTCGGGCTGGCCGCAGTAAGCGCCGGAATCCCGGCGTGGGCAGAGCCTGCAACGACGGCAGCCGGCACTTATCGAGCAGCCACCGGCGGTACCGGCGGTCCTGTACCGCACCAGCTGAACCTGCAACCACCTTCGACCGCCATTGCGACCGAGGTGTACGACCTGCACAATCTGATGATGATCATCTGCCTGGTGATTTTCGTCGCCGTGTTCGGCGTGATGTTCTATTCGATCCTGAAACACCGTAAATCGCTGGGCCACAAGGCCGCCACCTTCCACGAATCGACCGCGGTGGAAATCGCCTGGACCGTGGTGCCGTTCCTGATCGTGATCGGCATGGCCCTGCCGGCCACCCGCACCGTGGTCGGCATGAAGGACACCTCCAACGCCGACATCACCATCAAAGCCACCGGCATGCAGTGGAAATGGGGCTATGACTACCTGAAAGGCGAGGGCGAAGGCATTTCCTTCGTCTCCAACCTGTCCACCCCGCGCGCGCAGATCGGCGCCCCGGGCGTCGCCCCGACCGAAGCGCGCGGCGAAAACTACCTGATGGAAGTCGACAACGAAGTCGTGGTGCCGGTGAACAAGAAAATCCGCATCGTGACCACCGCCAACGACGTGATCCACGCCTGGATGATCCCGGCCTTCGCCGTCAAGCAGGATGCCATCCCCGGTTTCGTGCGCGACACCTGGTTCAAGTCGCAGCACACCGGCGTCTTCCGCGGCAATTGCGCCGAACTGTGCGGCAAAGAACACGCCTTCATGCCGATCGTGGTGCGCGTGGTGACGGCCGAGGAGTACAGTGCCTGGGTCGAGGGCAAGAAGAAGGAAATGGCGGCCCTGGCCGACGATCCGAACAAGACCTGGACCATCGATGAACTGAAAACCAAGGGCGAGAAAGTGTATACCGCCAACTGCGCCGTCTGCCACCAGGCAACGGGCAAGGGCGTGCCGGGCGCGTTTGCGGCGCTGGACGGCTCGGCCATCGTGAATGGCGCGAAAGCGGACCAGATCCACGTGCTGCTGAACGGTCAGAAGAGCGGCAAGTTCCCATCTGAAATGCCGGCATGGAAACAACTGTCGGATACCGATATTGCGGCTGTAATCACTTACACCCGTAACAACTGGTCGAACAAGCCAGCCGAAAACATGGTTCAACCAGCCGAAGTTGTGGCTGCACGCAACAAGTAATTAGGAGCTTTAGATGAGCACGAGCACACTCGATCACGCCCACGATCACGCCCATGGCCACGATCACGATCATGCACACGACCATCCGACCGGCCTGAAACGCTGGCTGTTTGCGACCAACCACAAAGACATCGGCACCCTGTACCTGTGGTTCTCCTTCATCATGCTGCTGTCCGGCGGCGTGCTGGCGCTGATGATCCGCACCGAACTGTTCAAGCCGGGCCTGCAGTTCTTCCAGCCTGAGTTCTTCAACCAGCTGACCACCATGCACGGCCTGGTGATGGTGTTCGGCGCCATCATGCCGGCCTTCGTCGGCTACGCCAACTGGATGATCCCGCTGCAGGTGGGCGCCTCCGACATGGCCTTCGCCCGCATGAACAACTTCTCGTTCTGGCTGCTGCCGCCGGCGGCGCTGCTGCTGGCAGGTTCCTTCTTCGTGCCGGGCGGCGCCACCGCCGCCGGCTGGACCCTGTACGCGCCGCTGTCGACCCAGATGGGCATCGGCATGGACATGGGCATCTTCGCCATGCACATCATGGGCGCGTCCTCGATCATGGGCTCCATCAACATCATCGTCACCATCCTGAACATGCGCGCGCCTGGCATGACCCTGATGAAGATGCCGATGTTCTGCTGGACCTGGCTGATCACCGCCTACCTGTTGATCGCCGTGATGCCGGTGCTGGCTGGCGCCATCACCATGACCCTGACCGACCGCCACTTCGGCACCTCCTTCTTCAACGCCGCCGGCGGCGGCGACCCGGTGATGTACCAGCACATTTTCTGGTTCTTCGGCCACCCCGAGGTCTACATCATGATTCTGCCGGCCTTCGGCATCGTCTCGCAGATCATCCCGGCCTTCGCCCGCAAGCCGCTGTTCGGCTACGCTTCGATGGTGTACGCCACCGCCTCGATTGCGATCCTGTCCTTCATCGTCTGGGCCCACCACATGTTCACCACCGGCATGCCAGTGACCTCCCAGCTGTTCTTCATGTACGCCACCATGCTGATCGCGGTGCCGACCGGCGTGAAAGTGTTCAACTGGATCGCCACCATGTGGCGCGGTTCCATGACCTTTGAAACCCCGATGCTGTTCGCCGTGGGCTTCATCTTCGTGTTCACCATGGGCGGCTTCACCGGCCTGATCCTGGCCGTGACCCCGATCGACATCCAGCTGCAGGACACCTACTACGTGGTGGCCCACTTCCACTACGTGCTGGTGGCTGGCTCGCTGTTTGCCCTGTTTGCCGGCTTCTACTACTGGGGTCCGAAGTGGACCGGCCATATGTACAACGAAACGATGGGCAAGCTCCACTTCTGGGCTTCGCTGATCACCTTCAACGTGACCTTCTTCCCGATGCACTTCCTGGGCTTGGCCGGCATGCCGCGCCGCTATGCCGACTACCAGGCGCAGTTCACCGATTTCAACACGATCGCCTCCATCGGCGCTTTCGGTTTCGGCCTGTGCCAGGTGTTCTTCCTGTTCTGCGTGGTGCTGCCATGCATCCGCGGCGGCAAGAAAGCAGCCGACAAGCCATGGGAAGCCGCTGAAGGCCTGGAATGGACCGTGCCGTCGCCGGCGCCGTTCCACACCTTCGAGGTGCCGCCGGTCGTGAAGTAAGAGGGGGAAGCAGCATGTCCGACTCGAACAAGCCAAAAAACAATCTGCGGCTGGCCTTGATCCTGGGTTCGATCGCCCTGGTGTTCTTTATTTCCGTATTTGCCAAGCGTGCATTGCTGAGCTGATATGAGCGAGGATACCGGCGATTCCAACCGCAAGATGCTGGTCAAGCTGATCGTCATCGCCGTGATGATGTTCGGCTTCGGCTATGCGCTGATTCCGGTCTATAAGCATATCTGCGAGGTGCTGGGCATCAATGTGCTGACCCAGCGCGACGGCAGTGTCGACTTGAGCAAGAATACCCAGGTCGACACCAGCCGTTCCATCACCATCGAGCTGGATAGCAATGTGCAGGGGACGCTGCGCTTCCGTCCCACCCAGAGCAGCATCACGGTGCACCCGGGCGAAATGGCAACGGTGGTGTACGAGGTGGTCAACAGCCTGCCGCGCACGGTGCACGCCCAGGCGATTCCGAGCTACGCGCCGCACAGCGTCACGCCGCATTTCAAGAAGATGGAATGCTTCTGCTTCAAGCAGCAGACCTTGCAGGCGAACGAGGCGCGGCAGATGCCGGTGGTGTTCTACATCGACCCGGCCGTGCCGAAGGAAGTGAAGACGGTCACGTTGTCCTACACCTTCTTCGAAATCGCCGGTCTGGAAAAAACGGCCTCCAATTAAAGGAAGGCGCGCATGGATGATTTAAAAGGGAAGCAGCAGTACGCTTCTTTTATGTATTCGATGAAGGCGGTGGTCTGGTCGTTTTTCGGCCTGCGCCGCAAGCGCGATTTCGATACGGACTCGGCGAAACTGAACCCGCTCCATATCGTCATCGCTGCCTTGCTGGCCGTCGCCATGTTTATCGGCTTGCTGATCACGGTCGTCAAGCTGGTCGTTCCAAAATAACTGTGCAGTTCTCGGAAGCTTTTAAGGGGAGAAGAAAATGAGTTCGAATAACGCCGCGGCGCCGTATTATTTCGTGCCAGGTCCGTCCCGCTGGCCGATGCTTGGCGGGATGTCGCTGCTGCTGACCATGATCGGCGCGTCGGCCTGGGTCAATGACTTATCCTGGGGCATGTACGCCAACCTGCTGGGGATTCTGTGCACCCTGGCCGTGCTGTGGTGCTGGTTCGGCGAGGCCATCGGCGAATCCGAAAAAGGCCTGTACTCCAAGCGCATCGACCACTCCTTCCGCTGGTCCATGGGTTGGTTCATCTTCTCCGAAGTGATGTTCTTCGGCGCCTTCTTCGGCGCCCTGTACTATGCGCGTTCGATCACCATGCCTTGGCTGGGCGATCTGGACCACAAGATGATCTGGCCCGACTTCTCCGGCCAGTGGGGCGGCACCGGTCCGGCCGGCGTGGTCGAAACCTTCAAGACCATGGGCCCGTTCCCGATCCCGACCATCAACACCGCGCTGCTGCTGACCTCGGGCCTGACCCTGACCATTTCGCACCACGCGCTGCGTGCCGGCCATCGCGGTTCGACCGCCTTCTGGCTGGCCGCCACCGTGCTGCTGGGCGCCGTCTTCATGGGCTTCCAGGCTTACGAGTACATCCACGCCTACCATGAACTGAACCTGAAACTGACCTCGGGCATTTACGGTTCCACCTTCTTCATGCTGACCGGCTTCCACGGCTTCCACGTGACCATGGGCGCGATCATGCTGTCGGTGGTGCTGGGCCGCGTGCTGAAGGGCCACTTCACGCCCGACAACCACTTCGCCTTCGAAGGTGCGGCCTGGTACTGGCACTTTGTGGACGTGGTCTGGCTCGGCCTGTACGTCGTCGTGTACTGGATGTAAGAGGTGGGTATAATGCGCGGCAAGTAGCGCGTAGCGAAAGCCGCACATAATAAAAAGCCGCCGCGGTAGTCCGGGCGGCTTTTTCTTTGCTGCCGTTGTTACTGGCGGATGCCGGTCGGCTGGATATAGCCCAGTTTATGGGCCAGCAGAAGCAGCAGGAAGAGGGCGATGGAAAAGCCCACGCGCATGGCCAGCGCGCGCACCGTGCGGTTGCTGCGGCCCTGGTCGCGCATCAGGTAGAAAAAGGCCGACGCCAGGCTGCCGATGATGAGCACAAAGGCGATGGCAACGATATATTTCATGGTCTGTGGAAGATTGGATCAGTCAGGACTTCATTGTAATGCGTATCGCCTTTCGCTTTAAGCTGATTCCCTTCATCGCCATGCTGCTGCTGGTGGCGCTCGGCGTGTCGCTGGGCCAGTGGCAGGACCGCCGCGCCGTCGAGAAAAGCGCGCGCGAAGCGAAGCTGGCGGCGGGCAACGCGGCCGCGCCGCTGAACGTGGGCGCGGCGCCGCTGCCCGCCTCCGAGGCCGAGTTCCGCCGCGTCACGGTGTCCGGCGAATTCGTCGCCGGCTGGCCGCTTTACCTGGACAACCGTCCGTACAAAGGCCGAGCCGGTTTCTATCTGCTGATGCCCTTGCGCGTGGCCGGTTCGGACATGCATGTGCTGGTGGCGCGCGGCTGGCTGCCGCGCGATATGGCCGACCGCAGCAAGCTGCCCGACTACGCCACGCCGTCCGGTCCCGTCACCGTGCAGGGCGTGGCGCGCCTGAATCCCGGCCATGTGATGGAGCTGGGCAGCCAGCCGCCGTTGACGCCGCGCGCCATGGTGCAGAACGCCGATGCCGCCACGGTCGGCGCGGCCAGCGGCCTGCGCTTCCAGCCCTTCGTGCTGGAGCAGACTTCCCCCGACGCCGGCGAAACGGCGCAGGCGCCCGGCCCGCTGGTGCGCGACTGGCCCGCGCCCGCGCTGGGCGTGGAAAAACACCGTGGCTATGCCTTCCAGTGGTACGCGCTGGCGGCCATGGCCTTCCTTTTCTTTGTGATTACTGGATTCAGACGTGGAAACAAATAAAGACGACAGCCAGCGCAAGCGCACTGGCCGCTGGAAGCTGCTGGCCGTGCTGGCCGTGTGCGCGACGCCGCTGCTGGCTTCCTATTTCACCTATTACGTGCTCAAGCCGACTTCGCGCAACAACTACGGCGCGCTGATCGATCCGCGCCAGTACCCGATTCCGGCCATGGCCAGCACGGAGCTGGACGGCAAGGCCGCCACCCTGGACGAGCTGAAAGGCAAGTGGATCATGCTCAAGGTGGGCGGCTCCGACTGCCAGCAAGCCTGCCAGGACCAGCTGTTCGCCATGCGCCAGCTGCGCACCATGCAGGGCAAGGAGATGGAACGCATCGAACGCGTCTGGCTGATCACCGACCAGGAGCCGCTGGAAACCATGCTGCTGCGCGTGAACGACGGCACCCGCATGCTGCGCGCCCCGGCCGATGCTATCGCCAAATGGCTGCCGGTGGAGCAGGGCGGCAAGGCCGATGAGCATATCTATATGATTGATCCGCTCGGCAATCTGATGATGCGCTTCCCGAAAAATCCCGATCCATCGAAGATGAAGAAGGATATCGGCAAGCTGCTGAAGGCTTCGGCCATCGGTTAAGGTAGAGCGCATGCACCACGTCACCCTGGCCCAGATGGCCATCACCGCCCTGATGGTGGCCTTGCTGCCGCTGTCCATGGTGTGGATCTCGAAGGATGTCAGCAAGTACCGCAAGCTGGTCTGGGTCAGCGTCTTCCTGACCTTCGACCTGATCGTGTTCGGCGCCTTCACGCGCCTGACCGATTCCGGCCTGGGCTGCCCGGACTGGCCGGGCTGCTATGGCCTGGCCAACCCCTTCCTCGCCCATGAGGAAATCCGGGCCGCCGAAAGCCTGATGCCGAGCGGCCCCGTGACCATGTTCAAGGCCTGGGTCGAAATGATCCACCGCTACCTGGCTATGGGCATCGGCGTCCTGATCGTGGCCATGATGGCCGTGGCTTGGCTGCGCTGGCGCGACAGCCGCAAAGGCCTCGGCGGCTATGGCGCGGGCTTCGCGCCCGGCTATCCCACCCTGCTGTTCTTCTTCATCTGCCTGCAGGGCGCATTCGGCGCCTGGACCGTGACCCTGAAGCTGCAGCCGGTGATCGTCACCATCCACCTGCTGCTGGGTATGGGCCTGCTGGCCGTGTTGGCCTGGTTCGGCGCGCGCCAGGACCAGTACGTGGCGCCGCTGCCACGCAGTGACGCCCCGGCCACGGCGATCCGCCGCCTGCGCCGGCTGGCCGCCTTGTCGGCCCTGGTGCTGCTGGTGCAGATCGCCCTGGGCGGCTGGGTGAGCACTAACTACGCTACCCTGGCCTGCAACGAATTCCCGCTCTGCCAGGGCAAGCTGGTGCCGGAGATGGACTTCGAGCACGGCTTCCACCTGTGGCGCGAACTGGGCAAGACCGCCGCCGGCCACTACCTGCCATTTTCGGCGCTGACGGCCATCCATTGGGTGCACCGCAACTTTGCCGCCGTGGTGGTGCTGGTGCTGGGCCTGACCGCCGCCGCGGCCTGGCGCCATGCCGGCCTGCGCGGCCTGGCGCGCGGCATCGTGGCCGTGCTGATTTTGCAGGCACTGACCGGTTTGGCAACGATTTACCTGAATTACCCGCTTGCCATCGCCGTGCTGCATAACGCCGGGGCGGCCCTGCTGGTGCTTTTGCTGACCATGTTAAACTACCGGGCTAAGTTCCAATTCGACACCGCGCTGCGCTGACCGGCGCGAGTGCCTAGCAAGACACTACTAATGACGACCCACACCGCGACCCATAAACAGAACCACCGCATCGCCCAATACTGGGCGCTGACCAAGCCGCGAGTCACCCAACTGGCCGTGTTCTGTGCCGTAATCGGCATGTTCCTGGCCACCGACGGCATGCCCGACTGGCGCGTGGTGGTCGCCGCCACCCTCGGCATCTGGCTGCTGGCCGGCGCCGCCTTCGCCGTCAACTGCCTGGCCGAGCGCGAAATCGACGCGCGCATGGCGCGTACCGCGCGCCGCCCGCTGGCCACGGGCGAAATCTCGCCCGGCCAGACCATGCTGTTCTCCGCCATCATCGGCGGCGCCGGCATGTGGGTGCTGTACACCCTGGTCAATCCGCTCACCATGTGGCTGACCTTCGTCACCTTCGTCGGCTATGCCGTGATCTATACGATGATCCTGAAACCGGCCACGCCGCAGAACATCGTGATCGGCGGCCTGTCGGGCGCCATGCCGCCGGCCCTGGGCTGGGCCGCCGTCGCCAACGACGTGCCGATGCAGGCCTGGCTGCTGGTGCTGATCATCTTCATCTGGACCCCGCCGCACTTCTGGGCGCTGGCCATGTACCGGCGCGACGATTATGCGCGCTCCGGCCTGCCGATGCTGCCCGTGACGCACGGCCTGCCGTTCACCCAATTCCATGTGTGGCTGTACTCGATCGCGCTGGCTGCCACCACCTTGCTGCCTTTTGCCGTCAAGATGAGTGGCTTGATTTACCTGGTCAGTGCGATCGCCCTCGATACGGTCTTCCTATGGTACGGCTGGCGCATTTACCGCCACTACACTGACCTGATCGCCCGCAAGGCGTTCGCCTACTCGATCATCTACCTTGCCCTGCTGTTCGGAGCTTTACTGGTAGATCACTACTTCAAGTTCTGATATGAAAAAACTGTTTGCTGCTGCCTGTATGCTGTTGGCCCTGGCCGGCTGCGCCGAGAAAAAACTCGAATTCACCAATACCGACCTGACCGGCCTGGATTACGCCAAGGGCTTCGCCCTCAACGACCACACCGGCAAGCCGGTCACGCTGGATACCTACAAAGGCAAGGTGGTGGTGGTGTTCTTCGGCTTCACCCAATGTCCCGACGTGTGCCCTACCACCATGGCCGAAATGTCCGGCGTGATGAAGGAACTGGGTTCGCAGGCCGACCAGGTGCAAGTGCTGTTCGTGACCCTCGATCCCGAGCGCGACACCAAGGAACTGCTGGCGCAATATGTGCCGACTTTCGATTCGCGCTTCGTCGGCCTGTATGGCGACCCGGCGCGCATCATGCAGACCGCCAAGGACTTCAAGGTGTTCTACTCCAAGGTGCCGGGCAAGGAGCCGGGCAGCTACACCATCGACCATACCGCAGGCAGCTATGTGTTCGACAAGAGCGGCAAGATCCGCCTCTTCCTGCGCCATGGCCAGGGTCCGGCGCCGGTGGTGCATGACCTGAAGCTGCTGCTCTCCTGAGCTGAGCGCTTCCAATGAAAAATGCCCGCAAGATCGCGGGCATTTTTTTATCGCTGCTCGGGCGGCAAGCCGTTCTGCGCAGCCATGATGCGTGCATGGTCCTCGAAATTCACCGGACGGTGTTTGACCGTGGTGCTGGCCGGATCGGCGCCCAGATAGTTATTGCCTTTCCAGTTAGTGGCCGGACGGACGGGGCGCGGCACGAAACCGCCGCCGCAATTGGGGCAGACGTTCGACAGCAGGTTCTCGGCGCAGTCGGCGCAGAAAGTGCATTCGTAAGTACAGATGCGCGCCTCGGTGGAGGCGGGCGGCAGCGCCTTATTGCAGTGTTCACAGCTAGGCCGGAGTTCCAGCATGGGCTTTCCTTCGGGTGATAGGGATGAAAGCGCGATCCTAGCATGGGCGAGGGCGGCCGATTTGTTCCAGCTTGCGGCTAAGCGGACCTTAAGATATTACTATGCTGCAATTGCTGCTTTCCTGATAAGCTTGTAGCCTGCTTAAACACGGGAACCCGCATGGAAAAACGTTTTCAACCCTATACCCGCCTGGCCGCCATTGTCTTCCTGGTGATCGGCTGCCTCTGGGTGCTGAGTCCCTTCCTGGCCGCGATCCTGTTCGCCGCCGCCATCACCATCTCCAGCTGGCCCCTGTATGAACGCCTGCTGGAACGCATGAAACAGCGCCGCACCCTGGCCGCCGCCACCATGACCATCTCGCTGGTGCTGGTGATCCTGGTGCCGCTGGCCATGGTGACGTGGAATATCGCCGACAACGCCGGTCACGTGTACCGCGGCGTGCGCGAAGCGCTCGATGCTGGCACCATGGCGCCGCCCGACTGGATCAAGCAAATCCCCCTGGTGGGCGAGTCGGTCGACGCCTATCTGCACAAATTGATCGGCAACCGCGAAGAGCTGCTGGCCCTCGCCAAGCGCTATATGGAGCCGGCGCGCCGCGTCCTGCTCGGTGGCAGCGTGATGCTGGGCAGCGGCGTGGCGCAAGTGAGCTTGGCCGCCTTCGTCTCCTTCTTCCTCTACCGCGACGGCCAGACCCTGCTGAACGCCCTGCGCGTGGGCATGGAAAAAATCATGGGCGAACATGCCCACCCCGTGGCTGATACGGTCAGCCGCACCGTGCGCGGCGTGATGTACGGCCTGCTCGGCACCGCGCTGGCGCAGGCTGCGGTGGCGGCGGTCGGCTTCCTGATCGCCGGCGTGCCGGCGGTGGCGCTGCTCTCGGTCGCCACCTTCCTGTTCTCGCTGATCCCGGTCGGCCCGCCGCTGATCTGGGGCGGCGCCACCATCTGGCTGTTCAACCAGGGCAGCACCGGCTGGGCCATCTTCATGGCCATCTGGGGCGTATTCCTGATCAGCGGCGTCGACAACGTGGTCAAACCCATGCTGATCAGCCGCGGCTCCAGCCTGCCCTTCCTGCTGGTGCTGCTCGGTGTGATGGGCGGCGTGTTGGCATTTGGCTTCGTCGGCCTCTTCATCGGCCCGACCCTGCTCGCCGTCGCCCTCGGCCTGCTGCGTAACTGGACCGACACCGCATCCGAATAACAGCTGAGCCCGTGTCCACCTTGGTGCCTGGCACCAATCGGACACGGGCTCTGCCGTATGGCGGGGGACTTAGTCGATCAGGGTTTTGACGAGCAGGCGGCCGTCCTGCATCAGGCCTTCGTTGCGGACCATGAGCTGGCTGCCTTTGGCGAACCAGAATTTGGCGATGTAGCCGGCTTTGTTGTAGTCGGTGGTGAGCAGCCAGCAGTCGACCGGGCCGGCGGGACCGGCTACCAGTTCGGAACCGACTACCTTGAAAGTGTAGCGCGAAGGCGCGCCGGCGCCGGGGTGGTAGAAGTTGATCTCGGCTTCGTAACCCATGGCCAGCGGCAGCGTTTGCAGCAGCTCGATGTCGGTTTCAAAATTGAAGGTGCCTTCGGGCGAGGTGACGGCGATGTCCTTCTGCGTGTTCTCGGCCAGATTCGGCAGGCCAGTGATGCGGGTCGGCGCGAACGTGAAGCCTTCCACCACGCGCTTGCCTTCCTTGGTCGTCACGCGTTCGTGGGTCAGCGGACGGAAGGTGCCTATCTCAAACGAGGAATCGATCTGCTTGACCGAGGGTACGGGGGCGATGGCGTCCCAGCGCTGGCGGATCTGCATGCGGCCGTTTTCGAAGCGGATATCGCGCTGCCAGATATCGATCGGGGTGTTGCTGTCGGCCGTGCGGATAAAGCGCAGGTAGCGGTGGCTGCCTTCCTTGAGCAGGCCGAAACGAGGCAACTGCGAGCCGACCGCCACATACTGGGCGGCCGCGCCGGCCGCGCCGGCTGCGGCCAGAAGACAGGTCAGCAAAGCGGCTTTACGCAGTGGGCGATACGATAAAAGCATGGCTCAATCCTCGTCGCGGTATAAAGTCAAGAGTATAACGCGCAAATCAGCGCTTGCGATCAATCCTGCTCATCGCCGTCGCCGCCGCGCGGTTGGCGCGGAATGACCTTGACCAGCAAAATGCGCGGGCCATTCATCTTTTTCACCACAATGTCGAAGGCGTCGAAGCTCACGCGCTGGCCCTGTTTCGGGATGTCGCCCAGCTTCAGCATGATCAGGCCACCGACCGATTCCACTTCGTCCAGGCCGAGGTCTTCGTTTTCCACGTCCAGGCCCAGGGCGCGTTCCAGCGAGACGATGGGCAGGCTGGCCTTGCCGATCAGGGCGCCGTCCGGCTGCTTGAGCCAGTCGTTTTCATTGAGGCGGAATTCGTCGTGAATCTCGCCGACCATGGAGCCGAGTAGATTGTCCAGGGTCAGGAAGCCGACCGGGCGCTTGCCTTTTTCGCCGATCAGGGCGAAGTGGGGCGCGCCATCGCGGAAGCGGCGGAACAGTTCCATGGCCGGGGTACGCGCCGAAATCGTTTCGACCGGGCGCAGGAAGCTGGCCATGGACTTGATGGCTTTGCCCGATTGCTGGGCGAAGAACAGGTCTTTCAAGTGCACCACGCCCAGCACGTTGTCGCCACTGGCGTCGAAATAGGGGTAGCGGCTGAAACGGTTGCGCACCACGGTTTCCAGGTTCTCTTCCAGCGGCTTGGCGGCGTGCAGGCCGATCACCTCATTGATGGGGCGCATCAGGTCGGACACGCGCATCTGGCTGAAGTCCAGCGAATTGGCCAGGATATTGCGCTCGTCGTGGTTGAACTGTTCGCCGGGCTGACTGGTACGCAGGATCAGTTTCAGTTCGTCGGTCGAATAATGCGACTCATGGCCGCCCGCGCCGGCCAGACCGGCCACGCGCAGCACGAAGTTGGCGCTGGCATTCAGCACCCAGATGGCCGGGTACATGGCCCAGTAGAAGGCGTACAGCGGCACGGCGCTCCACAGGCCGATCACTTCCGGCAGGCGGATGGCCAGCGATTTCGGCGCCAGCTCGCCCACCACGATGTGCAGGAAGGAGATGGTGACGAAGGCGAAGACGAAGGAAATGCCATGCACGATTTCCGGCGCGGTGACGCCGACGGCGGTGAGCAGCGGTTCCAGCAGGCTGGCGAAGGCGGGTTCGCCAATCCAGCCCAGGCCCAGCGAGGACAGGGTAATGCCCAATTGGCAGGCGGAGAGATAAGCATCCAGTTCGCCATGGACTTTGGCGAGAATACGTCCTTTCAAGCCCTGGGTTTTAGCAATGGCGCGGACCCGGGTCCGGCGCAGGGTGACGATGCCGAATTCGGCCGCCACGAAAAAACCATTGAGTGCAACGAGGAAAAGGGCCAGCAGGACGAGCAATAGGTTGTGCATAAAACGCACTTAAGCGGGTAGTTGAAAGCATCATCTTATCCGACTCGCCGCCATCGCTGCGCAAAATTCAAAAAATCATGGCAAATTGATAGCGTCAGCGGTCTTACACCAGGCGGTGGCGGAACAGCCATGCGGCCAGCGGCAGCGTGACGGCGGCCAGCGCCACCATGGGCAGGAGATCGGGCCAGACCACGTTCAAGCCCACGCCTTCGAGATACACGCGCTGCACCAGGTCGATGGCAAAACGCAGCGGATTGGCCAGGGTCGCCATTTGCAGCGCGGGAGGCATATTGCGCACCGGCGTGGTCAGGCCGGACAGCAGCATCAGCGGCATGATGAGCACAAAGGTGTAGAGCATGGCCTGCTGCATATTGGCCGACACTGCGGAAATCGACAGGCCGATGCCGACGCAGGCCAGGGTGAACAGCGCCAGTCCGGCATAGATCAGCAGCAGGGAACCGGCCAGCGGCACCTGGAACCAGAACAGGGCCACCGACAGGATAAGCGACGACTGCGTCAGCCCGATCAGCATGGGCGGCAGGGCTTTGCCGACCATGATCTCGGCCGGCGTGAGCGGGGTGACGAGGAGCTGGTCGAAGGTGCCTTGTTCGCGTTCGCGCGCCACCGACAGGGCGGTCAGCAGCAGGGTTTGCAGCATGCTGAGGGCGGCCATGAGGCCGGGCATCAGGTTCCAGCGCGTTTCCAGATTGGGGTTGTACCAGGCGCGTGCCTCGACCTGCAGCGGCGGTGCGCTGCCGCCGTGCGCGCTGCGCCACTGCTGGCTGAAGCTGGCGGCCACCGCGCTGACATAAGCGGCGGCGGAACCGGCGGTGTTGGAATTGCGGCCGTCGAGAATCAGTTGCAGCGGCGCGGCGTCGCCCGCATACAGGCGGCGTTCGAAATCGGGCGGCAGCTGGATGGCGAGCAGGGCTTGCTGGGTGTCGATGGCCAGGCGCATCTGCTGCGGCGTTTCCACGCTGGCGACGCGCTGGAAGATGCCGCCGCCATCCAGCTTCGCCAGTAGTTCGCTGGAGACGGCGCTGCGGCTGGCGTCCAGCACCACATACGGCACATGGCTCAAGTCATAGGTGGCGGCGTAGCCGAACAGCAGGCTTTGCACCAGCGCTGGCGCGATAAGGATGGCGCGGCTGGCCGGGTCTTTGAGCACGGCCAGGAACTCTTTGCGGCACAAGGCGGCGAGACGGCGCAGCAGGGCAATGAACATGGTTTCAGTCCAGACGTTTGCGGGTGACGGCGCGCGCCAGGCCAAGCAGCAGCACGGCATAGGCGGCGAGGATGGCGCAGTCGCGCAGAATCAGCGGCCACACATTCCCGGCCAGGAAAAGGGTGCGCATCAGCTCCATGAAGTAGGTGGCGGGGAGGATATTGCCGATATAGCGGATTACAGCCGGCACATTGCGCAAGTCGAACAGGAAGCCGGACAGCATCAGCGAGGGCATGAAGCTGCTCAGCAGCGCCGCCTGGCTGGCAAGGAACTGGTTGCGCGTGATGGAGGAGATCAGCAGTCCCATGCCGACGGCGACGAACAGGTAGAGCATGGAACACAGCAGGAAGACGGTCAGCGAACCTTGCATCGGTACGTGGAACAGGAAGCGCGCCGCCAGCAGGCAAAGTGCGAGGCCGCCCATGCCGACGCAGAAGTAGGGAATGATCTTGGCCAGCAGGATTTCCACCGGCCGCACGGGCGAGACGAACAGCGCTTCCAGCGTGCCGCGTTCCCATTCGCGCGCCATGACGAGGGCGGTGAGGAAGGCGCCCACCAGCGTCATGATCAGCACGATCAGGCCAGGCACCAGATACCAGGTGCTGGTGTTGGCGGCATTGAACCACATGCGCTGTTCGATGCGGATGCTGGCGCGCGCTGCTGGCGGCAGCGATGCATCGCCATCCGCTCCGGCTGGACGGGATGCGGCGCGTTCGGCCTGGCGTTCGGTCCATTGCATCAGCGCCGCGCTGGCATAGTTGAGGATGATGCTGGCGCGGCTGGCTTCCGAACCATGCACCAGCAGCTGGATGCGGGCGTCGCCGCTGGCCAGGCGGCGCGAGAAGTCGGACGGCACGCGCACGATGCCGTCGACGCGGCGTTCCTGCAGCAACTGCTCCGCCTCGTGCATCGACGGCAGCAGCAGGGGCGAGAAGACCGGCGAGAGCTGCAGGCCGGATACGGCATCCATCGCGGCGGGCGAGCTGTCTTCGAGCACGATGGCGATGGGCGCGTTCTTCACATCCAGCGACAGGCCATAGCCGAAGATCAGGATCAGCACGATGGGCAGCGCCACGCCAATGGCCAGATTGCTGCTGTCGCGCAGCAGCTGGCGGAACTCCTTGCGTGTGAGCGCGATCAGGCGGCGCGCAAAGCCGCTGGCGGATTGCCAGGCACTCATGGAGCGGCTCCCAAGGCGTGGCCGCCATTGCCGGCGCGATTGCTTTCGACGATGGCGATGAAGGCTTGCTCCATATTGGCGGCATCGCCGGCTTGCCGGCGTACCTCGGCCGGCGTGCCGATGGCCAGCAGGCGTCCCGCGTCCTGGATCACGATGCGGTCGCAGTACTCGGCTTCTTCCATGAAGTGCGTAGTGACCACCACCGTGACACCGGCCTGCGACAAGGCCGTGATGCGGCGCCAGAATTCGCGGCGGGCGAGGGGATCGGCGCCGCTGGTGGGTTCGTCCAGAAACAGGATTTCCGGTTCGTGCAGCAGGCCGGCCGCCATTGCCAGCCGCTGTTTGAAGCCGCCCGGCAGCAAGCCGCTTTGCCGCTCCTCCTGACCGCTCAATTGAAACTGCGCCAGCACCTGGCGCGTGCGCTCGCGCAGGCGCGTTCCGTGCAAGCCGTATGCGCCGCCGAAGAAAGCCAGGTTTTCGGCCACCGTCAGATTGCCGTACAGCGCGAACTTTTGCGCGACATAGCCGATCTTCTGCCTGGCCTGGGCGCGCGCGTGGCGCAGGTTCACGCCCGCCACCTGCAGAAAGCCGCTGCTCGCGGGCAGCAGGCCGCACAGCATGCGGAAGGTGGTGGTCTTGCCCGCGCCATTTGGCCCGAGCAGGCCGAAAATCTCGCCGCGCCGCACGCTGAAGCTGGTGCTGGCAACCGCCGTGAAGTCTCCGAACTTGCGGACCAGATCGCGTACTTCAATCACGGCCGATGCGCCATCCGCCTTATCGCTGCGAGGAAGCGCAATGGCCGCCGTGCTGGGCGCAGCGGGACTGTCCGGCCCGCGCAATATCGTCATGAAGCCGTCTTCCAGCCGCGCCGGGACGGGTGTGGCTGTGGCTCCCGCAAGCAAGGGCGCATAGTCCGCGCCGCTGCGGTGGATGAAGCGCACCTTGCCGCCTTCAGGCACGGCGTCGATAATGGCTCCCGACGCGTCGAGCAGGTGCGCCTGCAGCTCGCGGGCTGGCATGCCAGGCGGTGGCGCTGCGCTGAAGCACAGGCCATCGGCGCGCTGGCGTATGGCGTCCGGCTCGCCTTGCGCGAGAATGCCGCCTTCGTGCAGCACAAAGACCTGGGCGCAACGCTCCGCCTCGTCCATATACGAGGTGCTGACGAGCACCGACAGCTTTTCATCCTGCACCAATTGCTGCACGATCTGCCACAGCTCGCGGCGCGACAGCGGGTCCACGCCTACGGTCGGCTCATCGAGCAGCAGCAGCTCGGGCGAGCGCACCAGCGTGCAGGCCAGTCCCAGCTTCTGCTTCATGCCGCCTGAGAGTTTCCCCGCCGGGCGGCTGGTAAAGCGCCCCAAATCGGTCATCTGCATCAGACGCTTGAAGCGCTCCTGCCGCACATCGCGCGGCACGCCATGCAGGTCGGCGTACAGATCGAGATTTTCCTGCACGCTCAAATCTTCATACAGGCCAAAGCGCTGCGGCATATAGCTGATGCGGTCCTGCACCGCCTGCGGGTCGCGTCCCACGTCGATGCCCAGCACATGCAGGGAGCCTGATGTTGCTTGCAGCAGGCCCGCGGCCAGGCGCAGCAAGGTAGTCTTGCCCGCGCCGTCCGGTCCGACCAGCGCCGTCAGCGCAGCGGATGGAATATCCAGGCTGATGCCATTCAGCGCGACGCAGTCCTGCTTCGAACCCTTGAGCGGGAAGCGCTTGTACAGCTCCCGGGCGGAGAGGGCGCAGGCAACCATGGTCAGTGCCCCGCGCCGTCCTGTTTGGCGATGCGGACGGTGGCCGGCATGCCCAGGCGCAAACGGTCGGACTTGTCCTCGGCCTGTACGCGCACCTCATACACCAGCGCCGTGCGCAGCTCCTCGGTCTGCACCGTTTTCGGCGTGAATTCAGCAGTGGAAGAAATGAAGCCGACCTTGCCCGGCAGCGTCTCCCCCGGCAGGCTGTCGATGGCGATGCGGGCGGCCATGCCGGGACGGATGTGTCCGAGATCGGCTTCGCTCACATACGCGCGTATCCACTTCGGGTTGTTGATCGCCAGCGTGTACACGGGCCGCTGCGGCGACGCCATATCGCCCGGTTCCAGCAGCCGCGCGCGCACCACCGCATCGATGGGCGCCTTCAGTTGCGCCTCGTCGAGCTGGCGCTGCAGCAGCGCCGCGTCGGCATTGGCGGCATCCAGCAGGGCGCTGGCTTGTGCGATGTCCTCGTTGCGCGGACCGTTCTGCACCAGCTGCTGCGCCTTGCGCGCGCTGTCCAGTTGGGCCAGCGCCGTTTTGTAGCGGGCGCGCACCGTATCGACATCCTGCTGACTGACGGCGCGCCGCTCCAGCGCCTCGTAGCGGTCCTGCTGCTGCTTCGCCAGATCCACTTCGGCCTGCGCCGCCGTGGTGGCGGCGCGCGCCTGCCCCAGCTCCTCTGGACGGCTGCCCGCGCGCAAACGGCGCAAGACCTGCTGCTGCGCCTCGGCCTGGGCGCGCGCCTGGGCCAGCCGCAGATTCAGCGTACGCGTATCGAGTTCGCCCAGCACCTGGCCGGCGCGCACCTGCTCCCCTTCCTGCACCAGCAGGCGGGCGATGCGTTCGCTGCCATTGAAGGCCAGCGCCACCTGGCGCAGATCGACATTCCCGTGCAGGACCAGCTCCGTGCCGCTGCGCTCCGGCCGCTGCGCATACCAGACCGCGCCTGCGGCAAGGCCCAGCAGGGCGATAAGGGGGATAACGATCTTCTTGCTCATGGCTGCATCCTTGGGCTATGTGCTGATTTTATAGGCATGTTACATCAAATTGAAATTTGAATTTGAATTTATTTGCGTAGTGCGCGATACTTCAGACTCTGGCTACAATGCTGCCCATGCCGACTCCCATGCGAAAACCTTCCCCCGCGCCATCGCGCACCGCCCGCCAGGATGGCGACGCTACCCGCCAGACCCTGCTCAACATGGCCGGGCAGGTCTTTGCCGAGCGGGGTTTTGCCGACGCCACCAGCAAGGAAATCTGCAGCCGCGCCGGCACCAATATCGCCGCCGTGAACTACCACTTCGGCGGCCGCGAGCAGCTATATGAGGCGGTGCTGGTGGAAGCGCACCACCATCTGCTGCGGCTGGAGGATATGCAGGCGGTGGCCGGCGCCGAGCTGGCGCCGCGCCAGAAGCTGCGCGCAATTTTGCGCGGCGTGGTGCAGCGCACCGCGGGACCGGGCGCGCACTGGAGCGCGCGCGTGATGATCCGCGAGTTGCTGGCGCCTACGGCCTATGCGCCGGCGCTGGTGCATAAGGCAATCGCGCCCAAGGCCACGGTCATGCTGGACATCGTCAGCGAAATTCTCGATCTGCCGCCCGACAGTCCCGGCCTGCAGCGCGGCCTGTTCTTCCTGATGGCGCCCTGCCTGTCGCTGCTGATGGCGCCGCGCGCCATGCGCGAAGATGTGTTCCCGGCCCTGAGCGATGATCTCGATGCCCTGACTGACGATCTGTTGAGCTACGCCCTGGCCGGACTCGATGCCCTCGCGGCCCGCTACCGCACACCGGCTAGCGGCAACTGAGCGCGCAGAGGCAGCTCAGGCAAACAAGCCGCTGTGGGTGGCCTGCAGCAGCGCTTCCACGGCGGGGTGCTTGATGCGGCGCTCGCTGGAAATGGCGTAGAACTGCTCACGCAGTTCAGGCGCATTGCCGACCAGGACTGCGCCGAACTGCTCCTTCAGGTCTGAAGCCAGCGCCGAGGGCGCGAAGAACAGGCCGAGGCCATTGCGGCCGAACGTGTTCAGCATCGCATTGTCCTCAAATTCGCCCACCACATCCGGCTGCACCTCATGGTCGAGCAGCCATTTATCGATGCGTCCGCGCAGGGCGTTGTTCCGCGTCGGTAGCAGCAACGGCGCGCCGGTCAGGCTGTGCGGGAAGTTGCGCGCATAGCGGCGCGCCAGCTTCTGCGCGCCGAACAGCTGCATCTCGCTTTCGCCCAGCAGGTGGCTGAACACGCGCAGGCTGGCCGTGGCGCGGATCGAGCGGTCGGTCAGCACCACGTCCAGCTTATGCAGGGCCAGATCGGCCAGCAGCGAGTCGAATTCGTCTTCCAGGCAAACCAGCTTGACCTTCACCTTCATATTCATCGACGCCTGCAGCAGGCGGTAGGCGATCAGCTTGGGCAGAGAATCGGAGATGCCCACCGTCAGCCGCATCTTGCCCGCATCGCTTTCCTGCAGGGCCTCCTGCATGCGGTCGCCCAGCTCGAAAATCTGCTCGGCGTAGGTGAGGGCAACGCGGCCCGTTTCGGTCGGCACCAGGCGGCGGCCCTGCTGGGTCAGCAGCGACTTGCCGATTGACTGCTCCAGCGCCGCGATCTGGGTACTGACGGTCTGGATCGCCAGTCCGAGACGCTCGGCGGCGCGCGTGACGCTGCCTTCCGCGGCCACCACGCGGAAGAAATACAGGTGGCGGAAGTTCAGTCCTGTCGTTTTCATTTTCTGTTTTTACGAAGTAATCCTTCAATTATCTTCTATTTTTCTAATCGTAGGTTTTCTCTACACTGCATGACATCGATCAAAACAAGAAAGGGTTCTAGCGATGAAACACTTCAGGATTTCATTCCTGGTGACTTTCATCTGTCTTGCTGTCGCAGGGTGGTGGGGTTACCAATCGGCCGGCTGGTCCGGTGCGCTGACGGCGCTGGGTATCGCCGTCATTCTGGGCGTGATGGAAGTCTCGCTCTCTTTCGACAACGCGGTGGTGAACGCCTCCGTGCTGAAGACCTGGGACGCTTTCTGGCAAAAGCTCTTCCTCGGCGTGGGCATCATCATCGCGGTGTTCGGCATGCGCTTGCTGTTCCCGCTGGTGATTGTGGCCGTGGCAGCCGACATCAGCATCTTCGATGTGTGGACGCTGGCGCTGAACGACCCGAAAACGTATTCGAAGCACTTGACCGATCACCATGCTGAAGTGGCGGCATTCGGCGGCATCTTCCTGCTGCTGGTGTTCCTGAACTTCCTGCTGGATCACGAGAAGGAAATGCACTGGCTGGGTAACGTCGAGAAGAAACTCGGCTCGCTGGGCAAGGTGTCCTCGATCGCGGTGATGGTGGCCATGGGCGTGCTGCTCGGTTCCCTGTCGCTGGTGGCCGAAGGCCAGAAGCTGGTGGTGCTGGTGTCGGGTATGTGGGGCATTCTGGTCTACGTCGGCGTAGATGCGATCAGCAACCTGCTGGAGAAGGAAGAAGAAGGCTCGAATGTCGGCGATATGGTGAAGCGCGGCGGTATTGGCGGCTTCCTGTACCTGGAAGTGCTGGATGCTTCGTTCAGCTTCGACGGTGTGATCGGCGCGTTTGCCATCACCTCCGACGTCGTGATCATCATGCTGGGCCTGGCGATTGGCGCGATGTTCGTCCGCTCGATGACGGTGTACCTGGTGCACAAAGGCACGCTTGACCAATACGTCTACCTGGAGCACGGCGCGCACTACGCAATCGGCATTCTGGCAGTGATCATGCTGGCGAGTATGAAGTTCCATATTCCCGAGATCTTCACCGGTCTGATAGGCGTGGCCTTCATCCTGGCATCGCTCTGGTCCTCGGTGCGATACCGGAAAAAACAGGAAGCCCTGGCGCTGAAAGCAGCGTAAGGGCGGCAAGAAAAGCGCGGCGTGCGATATACGACACCGGCACGCTGCGCATGTAGTACGGGTGTCACAACCAACCAAGGAGAAGTAAATCATGGCAATCAGTCTGCAAAAAGGTGGCAACGTCAATCTGAGCAAAGAAGCTCCTGGCCTGTCCAAACTGGTCGTGGGTCTGGGATGGGATGTGCGCAACACCGACGGCGCTGCCTTCGATATCGACAGCTCGGCCTTCCTGCTGAAAGTGGACGGCAAGGTGCGCAACGATCTGGACTTCGTTTTCTATAACAACCTGAAATCGCAGGACCAGTCGGTGGCCCACTCGGGCGACAACCGCACCGGCGCCGGCGATGGCGACGACGAAACCGTCAGCATCGATCTGGGCAAGGTGCCGGCCGATGTGGAACGCATCGCAGTGTGCGTGACCATCCACGAAGCCGACGCGCGCCGCCAGAATTTCGGCCAGGTGCAGAAAGCCTTCGTGCGCTGCGTGAATGCCGCCACCAACGGCGAAATTGCCCGCTACGACCTGTCGGAAGACGGCTCCACCGAAACCGCGCTGGTGTTCGGCGAGGTATACCGCAACAACGGCGATTGGAAATTCAAGGCTGTTGGCCAGGGCTACAAAGGCGGTCTGGGCGCGCTGGCTTCGAACTTCGGCGTAGGCGTTTAATCATGGCGGCATTCACCGTAACCGGCAGCGAAGATCCCTTCCTGCATGTGTCGCTGCGCCAGGGCGAGAAGATTTATTGCGAATCGGACGCGATGGTGATGATGGAATCCGCGCTTGAGCTGAAAGGCAAGATGAGCGGTGGCCTGGGCAGTGCGCTGATGCGCACCTTTGCCAACGGCGAATCCTTCTTCCAGCAGCATATCGAGGCAGTACGCGGCGACGGTGATTGTCTGCTGTCGCCGACCCTGCCGGGCGCCATGCAAGTGATCGATGTCGGCCCGCAGCAGTACATGCTGAGCGACGGCGCCTTTGTCGCCGCCACCTTCGGCGTCGATCTGAAGGTGCGCACGCAGAACGTGGGCAACGCCCTGTTCGGCCAGAGCGGCGGTTTCTTCATCACTGAAACCGCCGGCAGCGGCCAGCTGGCAGTGTCGGGCTTCGGCTCCCTGTTCCAGCTGGACGTTGCGCCGGGCAAGGATGTGGTGATCGACAACGCCCACGTCGTCTGCTGGGACAGCTCGCTGCGCTACGAAATCTCGGTGGCGACGGGCAGCGGCGGAGGCCTGTTCAGCAATCTGGTGAACAGCGTGACGAGCGGCGAGGGCATGGTGCTGCGCTTCTCGGGCCAGGGCAAGGTGCTGATCTGCTCGCGCAACCGCAGTTCCTTCGTTGGCTGGTTGAGCAGCCAGCGCAAGCAGTAATTTGAATTAAGGAGTAAACATGTCTGTCAATCTGCAAAAAGGCCAGAAGATCTCGCTGGAGAAAGAAGCTGGCCAATCCCTGAACCATGTGGCCATGGGCCTGGGCTGGGATGCGGTCAAGAGCAAAGGCTTCCTCGGCTTCGGCGCCAAGAGCGCCGACATCGACCTGGACGCCTCCTGCGTGCTGTTCGACGACGCCAACCGTCCGCTGGACGTGGTCTGGTTCCGCCAGCTGAAAAGCCGTGACGGCAGCGTCTTCCACACTGGCGACAACCGCACCGGCGCCGGCGATGGTGACGACGAGCAAATCAACGTCACGCTGGGCCAGGTGCCAGAGCATGTGAAGAGCATCGTCTTCACCGTCAACAGCTTCACCGGCCAAAGCTTCTCGCAAGTGGAGAACGCCTACTGCCGCCTGCTGAACGCCAACAACGGCAAAGAAGTCGCGCGCTTCAACCTGTCGGTGCAAGGCTCCCACTCGGCGCAGATCATGGCCAAGCTGTACCGCCACAACGGCGAATGGAAAATGCACGCTATCGGCGAAAACGGCACCGGCCGCACCTTCGACGACCTGATGCCGCAGATCGCTGCGCATCTGTAATAAAAGATTGAATCAGTAAAGAGTTTCACAAGCGCCGACCCCATGGCGTCTTCCTTCGCGGCGGTTCCGGCAACGGACCGCCGTTTTTTTATCCCTGCAGCGTTTGCGCCAGATCAAACAATGTCCACCCTGGTGTCAGGCACCAGGGTAGGACATTCCTTGATTTTTCTCAAAGAATGTCCGGTTCTGGTGCCTGACACCAGGGTGGGACATTGTTTGATATAGCGCAAAGGGGCTACCAGTGGCGGGCGGCGTCGGTGAGGTGCTGGCGGCAGAGGGTGATGCGGTCGGCGGCTTTGCTGCTGCCTTTGGCGCGCGCGATGTGGAGATTGAACGGCGGCGGACGCTTCGGCAACGGCAGGGCGATCAGCTGGCCGCTGTGCAGCAGCGGGCGGCTCAGGCATTCGGGGACGACGGCGAGGCCAATGCCGGCAGCGGCGGCTTCGAGGGCGGCCTGGTAGTCGGGGACTACGGCGCTGGGCGCGTCGGCGACGCCGCCGTAGACGTCGCGCCAGAAACCGGGTAGCGGCGGGACGGGGCTTTGCAGGTCGATCAGGGGCAGGCCTTTGGGGGCGGCGGATTTGGGCAGACGCTCGCGCAGCACGGGGCTGCAGACCATTTGCAGCCGTCCTTCGTAGAGCGGTTCGTATTCCACGCCTTTGTGGGGAATGCGCGCCAGCGTGACGGCCATATCGAGTTCGCCGGTGGCCAGGGCTGCCACCAGGGCCGGCGGCGGCATGGCGCGTAGATTGAGGCGGATGCCGTGGCTGGGCAGCGTATTCAAGGAGGCGAGCAGCAGCCGCGCGAAGCCGCTGCTGGTGCCGAGATGCAGCGGGCCGGCCAGCGTGGCGCGCTGCGCGCCGCCGCTGCCGACGATCTGGTCGAGCGCATCGAGATGCGGCCCGCTCTGGCGTTCCAGTTCGATGGCGGCCGGCGTCGGCGCCAGTCCGCGCGGCAGGCGGGTGAAGAGCTGGGTGTGGAGATGGGCTTCGAGCACCTTGATGTGGCGCGAGACGGCGGGCTGGGTCAGTTGCAAGGCGAGAGCCGCGCGCGAAATCGAATTGTGGCGGTAGACGCTGAGGAAGCTGCGCAGATGAAGGAGGTAAGACATCGTTTTATTTATGGATGGCCTAATAATTCATGATTTGATTTAAGCCTAGGCGGTTTGTAATCTGGCGTCAAGCAATCACTGGAGATGAGCATGAGCAGCCCGATTTCTGTCTATCCCGACCTGCAAGGCAAGGTCGCTCTCGTTACCGGCGGATCGCGCGGCATCGGCGCGGCGGCCTGTCTGGCGCTGGCGCGCAGCGGCGTGAAAGTCGCCGTCAATGGCCGCGACCGCGATGCCATTGGCGCCACGGTAGCGGCCATCCGCGATCAGGGCGGCGCGGCTTTCGCGGCGCCCGCCGACTGTTCCAGTCTGGCTGCGGTGCAGGATATGCGCGCCGCCATCGAGGATCATTTTGGCGCTCCCGAGCTATTGCTGGCCTTCGCTGGCGGCGGCAGCGGACGTCCGATGCCGCTGGCCGAGATCACGGAGGAGGATTGGCGCTCCAGCATCGACCATAACCTGACATCGACCTTCTTCACCCTCAAGTGCTTTTTACCGGCGATGCTGGCGCGCGGCCATGGCAGCATCGTGACCATGGCCTCGGCCGGCGGGCGTGTGGCTTCGGGTGCCCCGGCCGGCTATGGCGCGGCCAAGGCAGGCGTCATCATGCTGACCCGCCACGCGGCGAATGAGGTGGGCCACCAGGGCATCCGCGTGAACTGCATTTCGCCCTCGGCGGTGCTGACCGAGCGCACCGCGCAGCGCATGCCGCCGGCGCAGCAGCAGGCCATGCTGGCAGCCTTCCCGTTGGGGCGCCTGGGCCAGCCGGACGATATCGCCGCCGCCGCGCTGTTCCTGCTGTCCGCAAGCTCGTCCTGGATCACGGGTATAACATTGGATATCGCGGGTGGCCGCGTCATGAACTAAGCGGGAGGAAAACGATGCCGGTTCTCGACCATATGATTTTGCGGGTGAGCGATCCCGCAGCTTCCGTGCGTTTCTATCAGAGCGTGCTGGGTTTTGCTTACGAGGGCAAGCTGATGCCCTTTGATGTGCTGCGCGTGAGCGATGATTTCACGCTCGACCTGCTGGCCGAAGCGCCGCGCGATCCGGTGCATCTGGCTTTCCGCATCGACCGTGCCAGCTTCGATGCGGTGCAGCGCCGTCTGGCCGAGCAAGGCATTGCGTATGGCAGCGATCCGTTCGACCGCAGTGGCGGGCCGGTACGTCAGTCGCACGGCGCGCGCGGCCTGGCCGATGCCTGGTACTTCTATGACCCGGATGGGCACAATATCGAAGTCAGAACGTATGAAAATTAGTGGGGAAGGTGGGCTGGTGATGCAAACGTTCGCCAGCCCGATGCAGCGCAGGCTTAGGCAGGCGTAGCCGCCGTTCGTTTGCGCGACCAGACGCTGTCGCTTGCGCCAAGACGCTGGCGGCGCATGGCGGCAAGGGCCATCCAGGCGAAGCCGCAGGCCATGACGACGGCGCCGATATCGACCGCGCCGATGGCGAAGCCGCGCCAGACGGTGGCGGCAGCGATCAGCAGGGTGCTGGCTGCACTGGCCCATAGCAGTTCCACGCCGGCGCGCGGTGCGCCGCGCAGGAAGGCCCATAGCACGCACAGGAAGAAACCGCCGTAGTACACGGTTTCATGCCAGGAATTCAGCGGCGCGCCCTGCGCCGGCAGCAGGCGCGCCGCTGCGATGGTCAGCGACAGCGCGGTGACGCATCCCAGGCAGACGCCAACGGTGGCGGCGGAGAGCCAGCGCGTGGAGCGGCTCTGCTCCACTGCGCCGCCCTTGCGGGCGTTCTTGCGGCGCGTCTCGATCCACAGCAGATTGCCGCTGTAGAAAAGGAAGGCGCCGCCCAGCCCCATCAGGAAGTAGGTCCAGCGGATCGGCGTGCCGCCGAAGGTGCCGAAGTGCAGGGCGAAGGCGCCGGCCACGGGGGCGGCCCAGGCATTGTAGTTGCCAGGGAAGGTGCTTTGGTTCAGCACTTCGCCGGTGATGGCGTTGAGCGTGATGGAGCCGTCACGGCGCAGTACGTAGCGCGGATCCTCGCCGGCAATGCGGACGGTGGCGCTGGCGGTGGCTGGCGCGGTGTACTGCATCGCGGTGGGCTGGAATTCGGGGCTCAGTTCGCGCACCTTGGCCAGCAGCGCATCGGGTGGCAGCATGGCGGCGGGCTTGCGGTCCGGTTTCGGCTTGGCGTTGGCCGCTGCCATCTGCGCCTTCACTTTTTCGCCATACACCACCGTATCCTGGATATCGTAGATCTGGTCGTGGAAGGCGAAGACCACGGCCGTTACGGCGATCACGATGTGGAAGGGCAGGCTGGCGATGCCGATGGCATTGTGCGCGTCGAGCCACATGCGCTTCAGGTTTTTGCCGACGCGCAGGGCGAAGAAGTCCTTGCTCAGCGAGGGCAGCAGAATGATCAGGCCCGAAACCAGCGCCACCACATACAGCGTACTGACCACGCCCATGATCAGCTCCGTCACTTCGCCATCGCCCGGCAGGCCGCCGGTACGGTGGACATGGTCGATCAGCTGGGCCATGCCGGACGGCGTATTGCGTTCGACGTGCAGGCTGCCGTCTGCGGCATAGTCGGCCGACCAGGGCGACTTGTCGCCGCGTCCCTTGGACCAGGTGATGCGGCCGGGGATATGCTCTTCGTCGTTCAGGTGCAGGGTGAAGGATTTGCGCGCGTCGGGACGCGCGGCCAGGGTGTCGGCGATCAGCTTCTCGCTTTGCGCCAAAGGCGCCATGGCGGCACGCTGTTCCTGGGCCGCCCAGCGGTTCAGCGGCACTTCGAACATGGTCAGTGCGCCGGCGTAGAAGGCGATGAACAGCATGAAGCCGGCGACGATGCCGGTCCAGGTGTGAACGGATTTATAGATGCGTATGACTTCGGCGCGCATGGGCTAGCTCATTGAAGGAAGTGGCGGCAGGCCGCAAGCAGGGCGTAGGCCAGGACGGTGGCGCCGCCCAGCCAGCGCCAGGCTTGCGCGCCGCTGCGGAACAAATAGACAAAGCTGAGGGCCGCGCCCCAGACGGGCATGGTGATCCACATCGTCGCCTGCGATTTCTGCGGCGCGGCGGGGCCGCCCGGCGTCAGCCAGGCGAACAGGCCGCTGATGGCGATGCACAGGGCGAAGCCGAGCAGCACGCCGGCCAGGGTCTTGCTGATCCAGTCGGGCTGGATGGTGTTCTTGGCCTTGCCGCTCATGGCTGCCGTCCTTTCAGTATGGTGCGCAGGGCGGCCAGATAGGGGACGAGGGAGCCAAGCAGCATGGAGATGGTCAGCACCGCGAACAGCGTGGTGCTGAAAGTGGCTTGCGACCACCACAGCAGGACGGTCCCCAGCATCAGGATGCTGCCCGCCCAGCGCCCCGGCCGCGCGGGCAGAGGCTGCGCCAGCCATTGCTGGCGCTCCACCGACAGATAGAAACAGATGATGGAGGCCGCGTTCACGGCCAGCGCCAGAAGGATGATCCTGCCGTCCATGCCTACTCCAGGAAGAATTCCAGGCCACGCGAGAGGGCCGGGAACAAGGCGGAACCGTGGTCTTCGCCTGCCAGCGCAAGGAAGCGCACGCGGGTCAGAGCAGCCTTGCCGGTATCCGGAGCGGACTGCTTTTGCAGGTCCGCTGCCAGATCGCGCGCCGCATCGACCATGCGCTTTTCCATCAGCATGGCGCTGCGTTCGCTGAGCTGCTTGCCCGGCGCGACCGCCTGTTCCAGCTCGCCCACCGTCAACAGCAGCTGCGGCTTGCGCGTTGCGGCGGCTGCGCGCGCGGCAAGTCCGGCCTGCTCGCTGAGGATGAAGCGCTCGCCCCACCAGATCGAAGGGCTGGCCGCGATAAAGGTCTGGAAGGCGGCAGGGCGCGTGAACAGGGCGTGCAGGGTGAACAGGCCGCCGTAGGAATGGCCGAACAGCGCCTGGCGCTGAGGATCGACTTTCGCCAGCGCGGCAATCCGCGGCTTGAGTTCCTGTTCGATGAAGTCGAGGAAGCGGTCCGCGCCGCCTTCCTTGTCGCTAGCCTTGGACGAGGGTGGCGTGTAGTCGCGGCTGCGCGCCACGCCGTCGTAGTCCTCGCCGCTGGCGTAGCCGATGCCGACGACAACCGGCGCAGTGCGCCCCGTCACTTTGCTGCGGCGCGCGACGGTGCGCGCCATCAGGGCCAGCGAAGGGAAGGAGGCGTTGCCGTCCAGCGCATAAATTACCGGATGGCCTGCGGCCGGCGCAGGCGTGTCGGGAATACTGATGAAGATGCGGTAGTGCTGGCCGGTGTTGCGCGAGCGCAGGTCGGTTTGCTGCGCTTGCGGCAGCGCGGCCTGCACCCAGGCGCCATCGACGACCGCGCCGGCATTGCCTGCGGCAGGCTTGTCGCCAGCCTTGTCCGCCGCGCCGCCTTTTTCCGTCGCATTGCCTTTGGTTGCTGCTGTCGCGGCAAAGGCCGGCGCCAGCCCGGCTACCGCCAGGGCGGCGGCGCTACCCAGCCAGCGGCGCCGCGCGGGCGCCTTTTTCGTTTGAGAGTTCTTCATTAGAAGTCCACCGATGCCGACAGCTTATAGATGCGGCCCGCACCCTGGGTCACGTAGTTGTCGTTGAAGGAGCCAGCCCAATAGCTCTTGTTGACGACATTCTCCACGTTGGCGCGCAGTTGCAGCTCTTTCTCCATCACGCGGGTGACGAAGCGGGCACCCAGGTCGAAACGGGTCCAGCTGCCGATCTTTTGCGTATTGGCGTTGTTGACGAACTGGCTGCCGGTGTAGACCACGCGGCCGTTCAGACTCAGCCCAGGCACGCCAGGAACGTCCCAGTCGGCGCCCATATTTGCCTTCCATTTCGGGATGCCGTAGGGCGTCTTGCCATCCAGTTTGGCTTCAGCTGCGCGCGACAGCTTGGCGCTGGTGTAGGCCGCGCCGCCCAGCAGGCGCAGCGAAGGGTTGATCTGGCCAAACAGATTCCACTCCGCGCCGCGGTTGCGCTGCTCGCCATCATCGGAATAGGTATTGGTGGCGACGTTCTTGATCATCGACGGGCGCTTGATCTGGAACACGCTGAGGGTATTGGTGATTTCGCCCAGATCCCATTTCACGCCGGCTTCCAGCTGCTTGCTGCGGAAGGGCGCGAAGGTTTCGCCGTAGTTCTTGGCGCTCAAGTCGCTCACGGTGCCGCCCTGGCTCAGGCCTTCGATCATGTTCGCGTACAGCGAGACCGATGGCGACCATGGTTTGACCACGATGCCGATGGCCGGCGTGGTCGCTTTCCTGTCATAGGCCGATGCAGGCTTGCGCGCGCCGGTGGCGGGATCGAAGGCCTCAGTTTGCACCTGCTGGCGGCGCGCGCCCAGGGTCAGCAGCACCTTGTCTTCGGCGAAGGACATGGTATCGGCAAAGGCGAAGCTGCGCAGCGTGGTTTCATTGGTACGTGGCGCTGGACCTGGATCGGCCGCCAGTTTCGGCAGCGTCGGATTGTAGATATTGGAATTAAAAATGGCGCTGTTGGACACGGTGGCGCGGCCGGTGTCGTAGTTCAGCGAAGTGAAGCTGGCGACGGCCTGGTGGCGCACGGTGCCTGTGCTGAAGCGGCCGCGCACGCCCACTTCGCCCGAGGTGGTATCGGTGGTGCCGCGCTGGTGATAGGTGTTGGCGGAGTAATCGCCGGCCGTGTTCTCGATTGCCGCGCGGGTGCCGTTCACATAACCTGAGTATTCGTATTTCAGCTTGCCCAGTGCGCCGTAGACGCTGACGCTGTCGTTGAACTCATAGCTGGCGCGCGCCATGATGGCATCGTTTTTCAGCTTACCGTAGATGCTGCGCAGCAGATTGGTGCCGGTTTTCGGCGGCGCGATCACGCCGCTGGCGGGAAACTTCGCCATCCAGGAACTGCCGTTGTCGATGTTCTCGCGGTCGCTGTAGGCATCAATGCTGGCGGTCAGCTGCGGGCCGCGATAATCCAGGGCGACGGAAGCGAGGATGCGTTCCTTTTCCTGATCCTTCACGCCCACCTTGCCGTCGCGGTAAGCGCCGTTGACGCGGATGCCCCAACGCTTGTTTTCGCCGAAGCGCTGGCCCACGTCGGCATGCACGCCGTACTGGCCGCGCGAGGTGTAGTCGGTGGTCAGGCGGAACAGCGGCTTGTCGGTGGCGCGTTTGGGAATCAGGTTGATGATGCCGCCCACGGCGCCTTGCGGCGACATGCCGCCCAGCAGGGCGCCCGGACCTTTCAGCACTTCCACGCGCTCCAGGAATTCGGTTGGCGCATGGCCGCTTGGCGCCACGCCATACAGGCCGTTGAAAGCCAGGTCCTCGCCATTGATCTCAAAGCCGCGGATACTGAAGTTTTCGTAGATATGGCCTTCGGACGTGGTGAAGCGCACCGAAGGATCGTTCAACAGCACGGCAGCCACGGTGCTGGCCTGACGGTTGGCCACCAGTTCGGCGGTATAGCTGGTCAGGTTGAAGGGCGCGTCCATGGTGCTGGTGCTGCCCAGCATGCCGAGCTGGCCGCCACGGGCGACCTGGCCGCCGGCGTAAGCGCGCGGCAGTTCGTCGGCCAGCAGGGTGGAATTCACATTCACCGCAGCCAGGGTCTGTTCCGGCTGGGCGCCGCCAGCAGCGGTGCTGGCGGAACGCTGGGCCGGTTTCGCCAGCAGCAGATAGCCGGAGCTGGTCTTGCCGATCACAAACTGGCTGTCGCGCAGCAGGGCGTTGAAGCCGTCTTCCACGCCATAGCTGCCTTTCAGGCCAGGGCTGCGCAAGCCTTGTACTTTCTGCGCATCCAGCACGATCGCCACGCCGGCCTGCTGTGCGAAGCGGTTCAGGGATTCCGCCAGAGGGCCGGCCGGAATATCGTATTGCGCCTGCTGCGCGCCGGCTGCCTGCGCCAGGGCCACGCCTGGCAGGGCTGCCGCCAGCGCGCCGCCGAAGGCCAGCTGGATCGCCAGCGCCAGCGGCGCAAGATGGGTACGACGGGACGAAGTGGCGGCGCGCGCGGCGCCCTGGTATTGCCTGGACATGCTCTGATTCCTTCTCGTTCTTGACGGTGACGCCCGCTGTACGCGGGACAAATATTCGCTGCTTCACCTACCTTGACGGACAACCCCGCCAAACCGGAACCATTCCCGCAAAAAATATCCCCTTTGATCTACCTCAAGAAATGTCCAACCCTGGTGCCAGGCACTGGAGCAGGACATTCTTTGATTTTGCTCAAGGAATGTCCGACCTTAGTGCCTGACACCAGGGTTGGACATTGTTTGATATGGCGCAAACGGTAGCGGGCTTAGCCGGCGGGGGCGTCGATCAGGACTAGGTAGGGGGTGACGGTGCGGATGCGGAGCTGGGGGAAGCTGGTGAGGAGCAGGTGCAGGGCGCGTTCGGTGTCGTCCAGCGGGAGCACGGCGGAGACGCGGATGCCGTCCAGCTGCGCGCGGTCGTAGTGCAGGGTGCCGGGACGGTGGCGCGCCAGTTCGTCCAGCACTTCGCTCAGGGGACGGTCTTGCACCACCAGCTGGTGCAGGCGCCAGGCGTCGGACACGCTGCCAGCGTCGATGCGGCCCAGCGGGCCAAGCGCGCCAGCTTCGATGCGCAGGCGCTGGCCGGCTGTCACCACCATATTTTCCCGGCTGAGTTGTGCGGCCTGGGCGGCGGTCTGCACGGCGGTCTTGGATTCGAGCATCGATAGTTCGGTGACGCCGTCGACGCGGCGCACCACGAAGCGCGTACCGAGCGCGCGAATGCTGCCTTCTTCCGTTTGCACGATGAAGGGACGGGCCGCGTCGCGCGCCACGTCCACCAGCACTTCGCCCTGAATCAGGCGCACGGTGCGCTGCTGCGGCGTGTAGGCCAGCTTGACGGCGCTGCCGCTGTTCAGGGTCAGGCGGCTGCCATCGCTCAGGGTGTGCTGCTGCCATTGGCCGGTGCCGGCGCGCAGGTCGGCGCTGAGCAGGGCGGGTGGATAGTGCTGCAGGCCCAGCCAGGCCGCGCTGCACAGGCTCAGTGCCAGCATGGCGGCGGTGGCGATGCGCGCGCCGCGCCGTTTGCCGTTGGCTTCGGGCTTGAGCGCGGCGTGGATGGCGGCGCGCGCGGGGCGGCTGTCGCCGGCGCCGATACGCTGCACGTCTTCCAGTTGGCCCAGCAGATATTCCATGCGTTCGGCGGCCTGTGCATGAAGCGGACCGGCGGCCTTCCAGGTGTCCAGCGCGCTGCGCGCGGCGGCGCGCTCCTGCGGCGTGTCGGCCGTGAGCGCGACCACCAGCTCGGCGGCCTGCTCGGACAGTTTGCGCGGCAGACTTACAGACATGGCTCGTCCAGCGCCTCGCCGCAGCGCATCAGCGCCTGCACCAGGTATTTGTGCACCATGCGGGTCGAGACTTCCAGGCGGGCGGCGATGGCGGCGTGGCTTTCGCCGTCCAGGTAGTGGGCCAGGAAGGCTTCCCGCGCCTTGTTGGACAGGCCTTCCAGCACGCGGGCAATGGCGTTCAGCGCCTGTGCCGCTTGCAGGATTTCTTCGGGCGACGGATAGCAGGGCAGTTCCTGCGCCAGCAGTTCCAGTTCGGCGATATACGCCTGGTCGATCAGGGAGCGGCGCTGGCGGTCGATCAGCAGGCGCTTGGCGGTGGTGGTGAGCCAGGCGCGCGGTTCGGCCAGTTGCGGCAGGGTGTCGCGCGCGGCGACGATGCGCAGGAAGGTGTCCTGCGCCAGGTCGGCGGCGTGGTGGGCGCAGCCCAGCTTTTTGCGCAGCCAGCCGAATAGCCAGGCGTGATGCTCGTGATAGAGCACGCCCGGATCAAGCTGCAAAGTGGTCGCCGTCGCCATCGCCAAATCAAACGCAAATAAGAATTATTCTCATTTTAGCGCGATTTGGCGGCGGATGGCAATCGGGAAGTGGCGGCGGGCGGCCGCCACGGGGGGGATTACTGGGGGCGCAGGCTGGTGCCGATGCGCTCGAGGCGCGGCTGCCAGCGGTCGGTGATATTGGCTGAAACCAGAATGCGTTCGGCGCGGCCGATCAGCAGATCGCGCGGCACCAGGCCGATATAGCGCGAATCGCTGCTGTTGTCGCGGTTATCGCCCAGCATCAGGAACTGGTTGGCCGGGATCACCAGCGGCGCGAAGTCGCGCCGCGCATGCACTTGCGGCAGGATCTGGATGCGGTAGCTGGCGTCGCCATTGGCTTCGCTCAGTTGCAGCGCCTGCAGCTGGCCGGCCACGCCCATGTCCTCGTTGTGATTGCCCAGTACCGTGTACTCGGCCTGCTTGCCGTTGACGATCAGGCGCTCGCCGCGCATTTCCACCGTGTCGCCGGGCAGGGCGGCGATGCGCTTGATCAGGCGCGTGCCGTCCTTGGGCGAGGAGAAGGTCACGACATCGCCGCGCTGTGGTTCGCCCAGGCGCGCCAGCGAGATGTCGGTCAGCGGCACCTTCAGGTCATAGGCCACGCGGTTGACGAAGACCACATCGCCTTCCAGCAGATTGGGATGCATGGAGGCCGATGGAATCGGATTCCAGTCGGCGATGGCGGTGCGGAAGATGCCAAACAATGCCAGGAAGACGAGGAAGCCCTTGTTTTCGCGTGCCCAGTTTTTCATGACGACTCCTTGTTGAAGTCCTTACATCGTCTGACAGGCAGCTTAAGCGATGCTTAGACCGAAGGCGGCCAGCATCTGCCGCTGTCCCTTGGGCGCAACGCTCAGCGCGCGGCTGTCCAGATCCTGTTCCACCCAGCCCTTTTTCAGCGCCATCTGTAGCAAGGCCGCGCCCAGCGCGCCGCCCAAATGCGGGCGCCGTTCGCTCCAGTCCAGGCAGGGGCAGGCGAAGCGGCGGCGCAGCTTGCGCATGGCGGGCAGGTCCAGTCCCAGTGCGGCAAAACCTTGTTCGCCCGCTGCGCTTAGATGGTATTCGTTGGGCGTGCCGCTGGATGCCTCCAGCCAACCTTGCTCTGCAAAGTGGTCGTGCAGGGCGACGGCGACCGAGCCGGCCATATGGTCGTAGCAGGTGCGCGCCTTGCGCAGGCGGTTCGGCGTGCCGGGCTTGAATTCGGGGCGGGGCAGGCCGGCCACCACCAGCAGCGCTTCCAGCGCGGTGGCGACGTCCTGCCCGGCCAGCTGGTAGTAGCGGTGGCGGCCCTGTACCAGCAGTTCCACCATCTGTTCCTCTTTTAGGCGCGCCAGGTGGGCGCTGGCGGTGGAGGCGCCGACTTCCGCCACCGTTGCCAGTTCGGTGGCGGTACGGGCGTGGCCGTCCAGCAGGCAGCACAGCATGCGCGCCCGCGCCGGTTCGGCGATGGCGCCGGCGATGCGGGACAGGTGGTTGTCGGCTTGTGCATCCATATTTCGGTCCAGGGCGAAGTGTCGGAGGAAGCTTTTCAGCATACTTCAGCCATCCCACTCGTGCAAAGGAAATCCATGTATTTCGATCCGATAGCGGCAGTCACTCAGAACGATCCCTATCCAGGCTATGCCGCCCTGGCTGCGCAGCGCGAACTGGTGTTCGACGAGACGCGCAAGCTGTGGCTGGCGGGTAGTCCGGCCCTGGTGCGCGCGGTGATGGACAATCCGGCATGCCGTGTGCGTCCCGTGGCGGAGCCGGTGCCGGCCGCCATCGCGGGTGGCAGCGCCGGGCAGCTGTTTGGGATGCTGGTGAGGATGAACGATGGCGCGCGCCACGCCGTGCCCAAGCTGGTTTTGCAGCGTGCCTTGGCGACACTGCCGCTGGAAGAGGCGCGGCAGCGCGCGGCTTCGCTGGCGCAGGCCTTGCTGGCCGGTGCCGGCGAAGCCGTCGGGCTGTCCGCAGCCGGCGCGCACGGTCGAATGGGGACTGTGTCGATGGCGGCAGGCGCCACAAGGCTGGATGGGTGCCGCTTGTCTGCTTGGACGTTCGATGTGCCGGTGCAGACGCTGGCCAGCCTGCTCGGCTTCGCGCCATCCCAGCTGCCCGCGCTGTCGCTGTGGATGCGCCAGTTCGTCGCCTGCTTGTCCCCGCTTAGCAGCCCGGAGCAGCTGGCGCTGGCCCAGCACGCGGCCCAGTGCCTGCTCGACAGCTTCAGCGATCTGCTGCGCAGCGCGCCGCCTGCAACGGACAGCCTGCTGGGCGCAGTGCTGGCCGAGGCCGAAGCGGCTGGCTGGAACCATGCGCAAGCGATCCTGGCCAATCTAGTCGGCCTGCTGTCGCAGACTTACGAAGCCACGGCGGGGCTGATCGGCAATGCCATCGTCGCGCTCCTGCAGGCGCCGCAGCGCGCCAGAGAAGGCGGGCTGGCGCTGGTGCGGGAGGTCACCCTCAACGATCCTCCGATCCAGAATACGCGCCGTTTCGTGGCCGAGGCCACGCGCGTCGGTAGTGTGGATCTGCAGCCCGGCGACGTAGTGCTGCTGGTGCTGGCCGCGGCCAGCCGCGCACCCGATGCGCGAAGCCAGGCTTTCGGCTTCGGCCATGGCGCGCATGCCTGTCCCGGCCAGACGCTGGCGGTGACGATTGCCGCTGCTGCCATCGATGTCCTGCTGCAAGCGCAGGTATTGGAACAGGGCATGTATGCATGGCGCTACCGCCCATCGCACAACGCCCGCATGCCCGAATTTTTCAACCTAGGAGAAGCAGCATGATCGCCGTCATTTTTGAAGTGAGTCCCAAGGCGGAAGGCCGCCAGGAATACCTCGATATCGCCGCCTCGCTGCGCCCCTTGCTGGACGAGATCGACGGCTTCATCTCCATCGAACGTTTCCAGAGTTTGAGCCAGCCCGGCAAGCTGCTCTCGCTATCCTTCTTCCGCGACGAGGCCGCCATCGCCGAATGGCGCCGCCTGGAGGCCCACCGCGCCGCCCAATCGGCCGGCCGTGGCGCTCTGTTCGAGGACTACCGCCTGCGCATCGCCAGCGTCATGCGTGACTACGGCCTGCACGAGCGCGCCCAAGCCCCCGCCGACAGTCGCCACCACCACCAGCCCTAGCACCCACTGGTTTGCGCTAAATCAAAGAATGTCCCACCCTGGTGTCAGGCACTGGAGCCGGACATTCTTTGATCTAAATCAGCAAATGTCCTACCGCGGTGCCTGACACCAGGGTTGGACATTGCTTGATCTGGATCAAAGCTGGGTGGTCTCAGGGCGGGGTGAGGGTGACGTGCACGGTGACGCGGTAGTCGGGCGCGGGGGCGTCGACGGCGGGGGGATCGGGCGGGTCCAGGCTTTCAAGGGTGTAGGTGAGGCCGTCTAAGACTTGGGTCTTGCTGGCGTTGGGCATGTCTTCGGCGAGCACGAAGCTTTGGCTGGTGCCGCCTTTGTTGACGGTGAAACTGAAGCTGATGTAGCCGGCCCAGACGCAGACGGCGCCTTTGCGGCAGCGGCTGTCGTTGATGCGGTCGAGCGTAAGCGTGGCGCCGGCGGCGATCGGGACGGTCTGGCCGGCAGTCAGGGTGTAGCTGGCACTGGTGCGCATGGGTGTCCTCGGGCGGTTGTCTTGCGCCTTGCTGCGGGCGATGCCGCAGGCGGCAATGATGCTGAAGATGCACAGGCATAGCATGAAGCTGATGATTCTGGGCTGCATATGGTCTCCTGTCGAGCTGGCACTCACGAGGAAAATATTAGGCAAATTGCATCATCGGCGGCGCACCGCTGAACGGCCAGCATAAAGTAAAAAACCGGGGCGAACCCCGGTTTTCTGAAAATTCAGGCAGCGAACAACGCGGCTTAGACGTAGGCGGCCAGCGCGCCTTTCATCTTCTTCAAGGCGGCCGCTTCGATCTGGCGGATGCGCTCGGCCGAGACGCCGAATTCGTCGGCCAGGGTGTGCAGCGTGGCGCCGGAGCCGTCGTCATTGGCCAGCCAGCGCGCTTCGACGATGCGGCGCGAACGCGGATCGAGCTTGCCCAGTGCCGTTTCCAGGCCTTCCGATTGGAGACGGGTCACGGCTTCGGCTTCCAGCACGCGGGTCGGCTCGTTCTGATCGGACGAGAGGTAGGCGATGGGCGAGAATTTGTCGTCTTCGTCGTCGGATGGCGCTTCCAGCGCGATGTCGCGGCCGGAGAGGCGGGTTTCCATCTCGATCACTTCCTCGCGCTTCACGTCCAGCAGCTTGGCCAGCTGGTCGATCTGGGCCGGCGACATGGCGTCCAGGCCTTGCTTGTGGCTGCGCAGATTGAAGAACAGCTTGCGCTGGGCCTTGGTGGTGGCCACTTTGACCAGGCGCCAGTTCTTCAGGATGTATTCGTGCATCTCGGCCTTGATCCAGTGCATGGCGTAGGACACCAGGCGCACGCCCTGGTCCGGATCGAAGCGCTTGACGGCCTTCATCAGGCCGATATTGCCTTCCTGGATCAGGTCGGCGTGCGGCAGGCCATAGCCAAGATAGCCGCGCGCGATCGACACTACCAGGCGCAGGTGGGACAGCACCAGTTCCTGGGCGGCGCCCAGGTCATTGTTTTCCTTCAGGCGGCGGCCCAGACGCACCTCGTCCTCATGCGACAGCATGGGCAGGCGGTTGACGGCCGAAATATAGGCGTCCAGGTTGCCCAGGTTGCCACTGAAGCCGAGGCCCAGTGCACTGTTGCCGGCGGGTACCAGGGCGGATTGTGCGGACATCGTAGTCATATATTCTTTCCTCGCTCGAAGGTGTTGCTTTAGTCTCAATATGCCATGCGGAATTGTCGGGCACACGGACTGTTACGGTTCTTTACCGTTCGGATACAGAATGCCGGATGGAACTTAATCGGCTCTTAAACTTGCTCCGAAGCATGTTTCAAACTTGCTCTTGAACATATATTAGCACTCTCCATCGAGGAGTGCCAATCGGCCGAAATAATAGGCTTTATAGCAAAAAGCTATCAACTCCAAAGAGTCTATGGGCTTTTAGCAAGCGAGTGGGAATAGGGATAGGATACGGGCGCCGCTGCGGCGTTCTCTGTGCGAGAACGCACGCAGGCGTGCCGGAGAATTAATTGAGGCGGGCCAGGTGGCGCTGTACGGAGAGCAGGGCGCCCACCAGGCCGAGGCCGGCCGATAGGGCCAGCAAGCCGGCCATGGCCAGCGGTTCCAGCGGCGCCAGCTGGAATTCGGAGGCGTACAGGCGCGCGAATTCGGCGATGGCCGTATTCAGCGGCCGCAGCGCCAGCGCCACGGCGCCCAGGGCCACGCCGCCGGCGCACAGGCCGAGCAGGGCACCGCTGTAATAGAAGGGGCGGTGGATATAGGCATCGGTGGCGCCGATCAGCTTGGAGACCAGGATTTCCTCGCGCTGGGTCATGACCTGCAGGCGGATGGTGTTGAACACCACGGCCACCACCACCGTGCCCAGGGTCGCGGCCAGCAGCAGCAGGGCCAGGCGCAGCACGCCGAGCAGGGCGGCCAGGCGCTTGACCCAGGCCGAATCGACCTGCACCGATTCCACCCCGGGCAGGGCGCGCATCTGGTCGGCGATGCCGTCGATGGCCGCGCCTTCGGCCGCGCTCTGGAAGGCGTCCAGCTTGATGACATAGCTGTCGGGCAGCGGGTTTTCGCCGAGGGTGGCGATGACGTCGTTCAAGCCGCTCTTATCCTTGAGCTGTTCGAGCGCTTTCTCGCGCGGCACGAAGACGATCTTGGCGTCCTTGACGATGGCGCGCAGCGAACCGGCGATGCCGGCCGCCTGTTCGCGCGGCGTGTCCTGTTTCATGAACACGCTCAGCTCGGGATCGACCGACATCTGTTCCGACATCGGCCGCACATTATTCAGCAGGGTCAGGCCGGTGAAGGGCAGGGCCAGCGCGATCGCCACCACCAGGATATTGAACAGGAAACTGCCGGGCGCCTTGCGCATGTGGATCAGCGCGGAGCCGAGCGCGAAGCCGTGTTGGCGCAGCCAGATGCTCATGCGGCCTCCTTCAGCAATTCGCCCTGCTGCAGGTGGATCACGCGCGCCGCCGCTTCGAGCACCAGCTCGTCGTGGGTGGAGATCAGGCAGGTCACGCCGACCGAGTGGAAGGCTTTCAGCGCGTCCAGCACGCGGGTGGCGCTGGCGCGGTCCAGATTGGCGGTCGGTTCGTCGGCCAGGATGATTTGCGGCCGGTTGACGATGGCGCGCGCGATCGAGACGCGCTGCTGCTCGCCGCCGGACAGGGCCAGCGGTTCGTCGGCGGCGCGGTCGAGCAGGCCCACCTTGTCCAGCGCGGCGCGTGCGCGCTGCTCGGCGGCCGCGCGCGGGGCGCCGCTCACGGTCAGCGGCAGCATCACATTGGCCAGCACCGAACGGTCGTTGAGCAGGCGCTGTTCCTGGAAGATCAGGCCCAGGTTGCGGCGCAGGAAGGGGATGCCGGCGCGGCGGATCTTGCCGATGTCCTGGCCGTTGACGATGACCTTGCCCGAAGTCGGGCGCTCCATGGCGGCGATCATCTTCATCAGCGTGGACTTGCCCGCGCCGGAAGGGCCGGCCAGGAACACCAGCTCGCCCTTCTCGATATTCAAGGTAATGTCGCGCAAGGCCATGGCCTCGGCGGAGTATTGTTTGCTGACTTGCTGGAATTCGATCATGGTGCCTTAGGCAAGCAGGGCTTCAACAAAGTCGGCCGCATTGAAAGGTTGCAGGTCTTCGATCTTCTCGCCGATGCCGATGAAGTACACCGGCACCGGGCGCACGCGGGCGATGGCGGCGATCACGCCGCCCTTGGCCGTGCCATCGAGCTTGGTGATGATCAGGCCGGACAATTGCAGCGCATCGTCGAAAGCCTTGACCTGGGCCAGCGCGTTCTGGCCGGTATTGCCGTCGATGACCAGCAGGGTTTCGTGCGGCGCACCTTCCATGCCCTTGCCGATCACGCGCTGGATCTTTTTCAGTTCTTCCATCAGGTGCAGCTGGGTCGGCAGGCGGCCGGCGGTATCGACCATCACCACATTGCTGCCGCGCGCCTTGCCCGACTGGACCGCGTCGAAGGAGACGGCGGCCGGATCGCCCGAGGCTTGCGAGATCACCGTCACATTATTGCGCTGGCCCCAGACCATCAGCTGCTCGCGCGCCGCGGCGCGGAAGGTGTCGCCGGCGGCCAGCAGCACGGACTGGCCGTGCGCCTGCATATGCTTGGCCAGCTTGCCGATGGTGGTGGTCTTGCCGGCGCCGTTGACGCCGGAGATCATCATCACGGTAGGCTGGTGGCGGCCCAGCTCGAACGGCTTTTCCAGCGGCTTGAGCAGGTCGATCATCAGCTCCTTGAGCGCCGTTTTCACGGCGGCGGCCTCGGTCAGCTTGTCTTCCTTGACCTTGCGCTTGAGCGCATCGAGCAGATACTGGGTGGCGTCGATGCCGGCGTCGGCCATCAGCAGGGCCGCTTCCAGCTCTTCATACAGTTCATCGCCGATGCGCGCGCCGACGAAGAGCAGGGACAGATTGGCCGAAGTCTTGGACAGGCCGGCCTTCAGGCGGCTCATCCACGATTGCTTCGATTCGGGCTTGGCGGCGGTTTCGAAATCGGCGACCGACAGCGCGCTATCGGCAGCGGTGGCAGGGGCGGCGGCAGCGGGAGCGGCGGCTGGCGCGGCGGGGCGCGTCTCAGGCGCGGCCGATGGCGCTTCGGCGGTGGCGGTTTTCTTCTTGAAAAAACTGAACATTGGGTAGGCGGTCGGGCGCTGAAAATAAGCGCACATTCTACCAGAGCGCTATGGACGGGAAACAGGGAGCCTGGCAGGAGGCCGGGCTGAGAAGCCGGCGCGTGGGCGGCGGCGTGCCCGGCGCGCGACTCAGGCGGCCTGACCGTGCGTACGCTGGCGCCACTCGGCGATGCCCTTGCCCAGGTCGGCCAGGCCATACACCTGGGCGGCGCCGGCGGCGCGCTTGCGCAGCGCGGCATTGCTGCCGCTGGCCCAGATTTCCATCGCTTCCGGCAGGCGCGCGCGCAGCTCTTTCAAGGCATCGCCCACCTGGCGCGGATTGGCCAGCGGCGAGAAGGACAGCAGCACGATATCGCTGTGCAGGCTGCGCGCAGCTTGCACGATATCGGGCAGCGCGGCTTGTACGCCGAGCGAGGTGCAATGGGCGCCGTCGGCGGCGAAGACGGCTTCGGCCATCAACAGGCCCAGGCCCTGGCGTTCCTGCGGCAGGGTCGCCAGCAGGATGCGCGGACGCGGCGCGGCGCCATGGTGGTGGTGGGCTTGCGGAATGGAGAAAATGGCGCTGCGCATGACGATCTGCAGCGACTCGCTGAAGAGATGTTCTTCGAAGACGGCCAGCTGGCCGCCGGCCCAGGCTTCGCCGAGGTGGGCGGTGAGCGGGGCCACCAGCTCGATGACGAAGTTTTTCAGGCCCATCACCAGCATGGCCTGCGACAGCTTGCGGCGCAGCGCTTCCATCTGGTGCGTTTTGCACAGCTCTATATAGGCATGCAGTTCCGGATGCGGCGCGCTGACCGGCTGCTGGCGGCCGGCCGCCTGTTCGGCCATGGCCTGCAGTTCGGCGCTGCCGAACTGGATCACCTTGCCGGGCCGGTAGCCCAGGTCGATCAGGCGCTTGACCAGGCGCAGCTTGTGCACCTGCTCGGCCGAGTACACGCGCTCGCCGAAGGCGTCGCGTTGCGGGCGTGGAAAGTCGTAGCGGCGCTCCCAGACGCGCAAGGTTTCCTTGGCTACGCCGGTGTCGCGTTCAACGTCGCTGATGGTGCTGGGGACGGGCTGTGATGGGCTTGAAGTGTTCATGCAAAGGCGGCTACGGGTCTTAGGTAGGCGCGGGTTTGACGACCTATCTGACCAATTCTACTCGCGTTTTTGGCGGGGAAGTGTTCGCTAGACGGGGCTGTTGGGCGCTTGCACGGTGCTAGCGGCAGCCCTTGTCCACGACACAATGTTGCTCTGTGTCAAATTCCTGACAAATCGCAAGTTCCTTATATGTTTGTATTGGACAATATGGCGGCAAAAATAAATTGTTGCAGTGTTGTACGGCGGTAAAACGCGGCTGTGTGCGTGGCGGAGAGTCAACGGAAGCCGGGTAGAGATGTAACTTTTTGCAACGCAGCATATACTGAAAGTAGATGTCAAAGTTCAGCCATGAAGTAATCTTCCTCTAGAGCGTGGCTCGCCGGCTGTGACTGAAAGTTGTATGCCTCACCCAAATATTCTCTCGCTGAGAATCCGTATAACTAGTGTGCAGGTGAGCAACGTTCTGAAAAGCGGTATAAAATAGTCATAATGATCGAAAGGGACGTCTTTCCTTCTGTTTGGAATGGAAAGTTTCCGAACGACCGTTCGGGCAGCTTCTATTGCGATGCGATAGAATATTGCCGGGTGGCAAAGTTGCTTGCGCGTTTAGACCAACGGGGGAAAGGATCGAACCGGAGGGTTTGCTGAATTCGCAAGCATCTGACACTTGATGGATTGCCGATCCATCAGTATAGTGCCGCCTCCAGTGCCTTAGAGCACTGCGACAAGCCGGCATCGATGAACTCGGCCGCAGATAAAGTGAACGCGTTCCTGAGCGGAACAGCATAGTGGCAATCGGGGAGTTTGCCCTCACGGATAAGAGGTGCTGCAGGGTGGGGCGCCGATCAAGACCGAATTTAGCGGTATCAAAGCTTTTAAATTTTTGCTGCAAACAACTGAAGGAACTTTGTAATGAAAAAAACTCTAATCTCCATCGCAGTTTTGGGCGCCATGAGCAGCGCTGCTTTCGCACAGTCGAACGTCACCATCTACGGTATCGTTGATGCCGGTATCGTGGCAGAGCGCGGCGGCAAATCCGGCAGCGTCAACAAAGTAACCAGCGGCGTGGCCAACGCTTCCCGTCTGGGCTTCAAAGGCACCGAAGATCTGGGCGGCGGTCTGCAAGCTCTGTTCGTACTGGAAGGCGGCATCAAGGCTGACACCGGCGAATCCGACAAGGCTAACTCCATCGCCAACCGTCAGTCCTTCGTTGGTCTGCGTTCCAAAGAAGCCGGCACCCTGACCCTGGGCCGTCAGTACACCCCGTTCTACAACGCCCTGTCGCAAGTGGGTGACCCGTTCGCCGCTGGCCTGGCTGGTACCGCGAAAAACCTGTTCCCAGTCAAGGACGAAAACACCCGCAACAGCAACGCTGTTGTGTACGCGACCCCAGCCTACAACGGCGTGTCCGCTGAGTTCTTCTACGGCTTCGGCGAAAAATCGGCTAACTCGACCCAGCGTCAAGTTGGCGCGTCGCTGAACTACGCCAACGGCCCGCTGAACGCGCGTCTGGCGTACAACAACCGCAACAACGACGACCAGCCAGTGCTGGGCGGCCCAGTTGCTGAAAAAGAAACCGGCCGTAACACCCTGCTGGCCGTGAACTACGACTTCCAAGTTGCTAAAGCATTCTTCATGTACAGCGACAACAAAGGTCTGAACAGCGCAGCCCTGGCTAGCCCAGACGCTTACAACCAGAAAGCGCCAGTCGCTTCGACCAAGAGCGCTGACACCCTGGTGGGTGTGACCGTTCCAGTGGGCGGCGCAGGCAAGTTCATCGCTTCTTACATCAACAAGAACGACAAAACCGCCTTCAACCAAGACGCGAACCAAATCGCTGTTGGCTACACCTACGATCTGTCCAAGCGCACCACCACCTACGTGGCCTACGCTAAGATCAAGAACAAAAACGGCGCAGGCTACACCGTTGGCAACAACTCCGAAGCTGGCACCGGCGACAAAGCCTTCAACATCGGCGTGCGTCACTCGTTCTAATCGGAACCTGATCGCCTGATCTGAAAACCGGCTGCCTCGGCAGCCGGTTTTTTTATGGCTGTGTTCGTGTCCACCTTGGGGTCAGACCCCAATCGGACACGAACACAGCCATTTGTCTTTCCAAGGCCGGGCTTGGGGGCGGGCTTGCCGTACAATGGCGGCTATGAAAAAACATACCCGCTACGCCCTCGCCCTCTTGTTTGCTTCCTGTGCCGTGCTGGCGGCGCCGAAGACGGCGCGCAAGGAGAAGCCGTATGGCTTGCCGCGTCATGGCATGTGGGTGTATTCGGATCTGTGCATCCATCCCGAGAGTGGGGAGTTCGGCGGCCAGCGCATCACGCTGCAGCGCTTTGCCGAAGTCGATACCGTGATTTATGAATATACGGCCGGCGGCTTGAGCTGGCCGGTGGTGGCGGGCGACGTGAATGTCGACCCGCGCGGCAAGCTGTTCTACTTCACCGTGCAGCCGGCCGATCAGGATGAGAAGACCATCAGCGGCAGCTTCTCGGCCGATGGCAAGCTGCTGACGCTGGAAGGCAGCTATTGCGGCGAGCAGGGGCCGCCCATGCAACTGCCGCTGGTGCGCGACTTTGGCGCCAGGCCGAAGACGTGCAAGGCCTGTCCGCCGTCCAAGGCGCGGCCGCATGAGGAGGAGCCGCCGCCGGAGCCGAAGCCAGCCCCGAAATGGGAGCCGGCCCCGCCGACGCAGGCGTGAATGCAGCACCTTTGAAAAAAAGGCCGGGAACTTCCCGGCCTTTTCTTATTTCGCTGCTTTTGCCGCCAGCGCGTTCTTGCTGATGGTTTCCAGCGTCGCGCCCGGCGTGATCAGATTGCCGTCATAGCGCAGCTCGATCAGCGCAGGCAGCTGCTGCTCGCGGGCGTGCGCCAGGGCGCGCTGCAGGGCCGGGGCGAATTCCGCCGTGGTGTTCACCACTTCGCCGCGCGCGCCATAGGCCTGCGCCATGGCGGCGAAGTCCGGGTTGTGCAGGGTGGTGCCCGAGACGCGGCCCGGATATTCGCGCTCCTGGTGCATGCGGATAGTGCCGAACATCTGGTTGTTGAAGACGATGATGACCAGGCCGGCGCGGTACTGCACCGCCGTCGCCAGTTCCTGGCCGTTCATCATGTACTCGCCGTCGCCGGCGAAGGTGATCACGGTGCGCTGCGGCGCGACGATCTTGGCGGCCACGCCGGACGGCACGCCATAGCCCATGGCGCCGCTGGTGGGCGCGAGCTGGGTGCGCATGCCGCCATACGTGTGGAAGCGGTGCGCCCAGGTGGCGTAATTGCCGGCGCCGTTGGTGATGATGGTGTCGGCCGGCGTCTGGGCGCGGATGTCCTGCACCACCTGCCACAGGTCGAGCGGCGCTTTGCCGTCCTGGAAGATGGGCGGCTTTTCCTGCCAGGCGGCCAGCTCGGCGCGCGCTTCGGCCACGCTGCCGCGCCATGCGCCGCTGTCGACCGGTTCCATCTCGGCCAGCATGGCCGCCGCTTGCGGCATGCCGCTGGCGATCATCAATTCGGCCTGGTAGACGCTGCCCAGTTCCTCGGCGCTAGCGTGGAAGTGCACCAGGCGCTGCGCCGGCAGCGGCGAGGCGATGATGGAATAGCCACTGGTGGTCATCTCGCCCAGGCGCGGGCCGATGGCGATGATCAGGTCGGCGTTCTTGACGCGCGCCGCCAGCTTGGGATTGATGCCGATGCCGACATCGCCGATATAGTTCGGGTGGCTATTGTCCAGCAAGTCCTGGAAACGGAAGGCGCAGGACACGGGCAGGGCGTTGGCTTCGGCAAAGCGCTGGATGTCGGCGCAGGCTTGCGCGTTCCAGCCGCCACCGCCCAGCAACAGCAGCGGGCGCTGGGCTTCGGCCAGCATCTCACGCAGCTGGCCGATCTGGGCGCGCGAAGGCGAGGCTTGCACCGGCTGGTAGCGGCGCGTGTCGGCCACGCTGGCCTGGGTGATCAGCATGTCTTCCGGCAGGGCCAGCACCACGGGACCGGGACGGCCGCTGGTGGCCACCTGGAAGGCGCGCGCGAGGTATTCGGGAATGCGCTCGGCGCGGTCGATCTGGGCCACCCATTTCGCCATCTGGCCGAACATGCGGCGGTAATCGACTTCCTGGAAGGCTTCGCGGTCCATGAAGTCGCCGCCCACCTGGCCGATGAAGAGGATCATCGGGGTCGAATCCTGGAAGGCGGTATGCACGCCGATCGAGGCATTGGTGGCGCCCGGGCCGCGCGTGACGAAACAGATGCCGGGCTGGCCGGTCAGCTTGCCATAGGCGTCGGCCATGAAGGCGGCGCCCCCTTCCTGGCGGTTGATGATGAAGCGGATGCCGGAATCGTGCAGGGCGTCGAGCACGTCGAGATAGCTTTCGCCGGGAACGCCGAAGGCGGTATCGACGCCGTGGACTTTCAGTGCATCGACCAGAATCTGGCCGCCGGAACGGGATGGTTGCGTCATGGTGCTAGCCTCTGTAAAAAAACGGGGTAGAAATCCTGATGATCCGCCATTCTAGAACGGCGCCGGGGGAGCGGCTTTTGAAATGGCGACACCATTTTTCATTTGTCTACTCTGGAACGGGGCGCTTTTTGCCGGGGGAGGGGGCGGCAGGTTACAATAGCGGGTGAAGCAAGCCAGACAGCCGCTGGCCGGTGCAGCAATGCACTGGCGGGAGGAAGGTCCGGACTCCATAGAGCGGGGTGACGGTTAACGGCCGTCCGCTGAAAGCCTGATCCGGCGTAAGCCGGGGTAGGGTATAAGGCGAGGAATAGGGCCACAGAGACGAGCGTATTAAGTTACGGTGAAACGCGGTAACCTCCACCTGGTGCAATTTCAAATAGGCACGCGATGATGTTGCTCGCGGAGCGTGCGGGTAGAAAGCTTGAGCGCCGGAGTAATTCGGCGCCTAGAGGAATGGCTGTCATAGCGCCGGTTCGCAAGGGTCGGCGCCGTAACAAAATCCGGCCTATCGGCTTGCTTCACTTGAATTCGATTTTCTTCGTAACTCGATGAAAAAATACATCCTGGCTTTAGACCAAGGCACCACCAGCTCGCGCGCCATCCTCTTCGATCACCGCGGCCAGATCTGCGGCAGCGCCGCGCAGGAGTATCCCCAGCACTATCCCCACCCAGGTTGGGTGGAGCACGATCCCAACGAAATCTGGAACAGCCAGCTCACCGTGGCGCGCAAGGTCTTGCACGACAACGGCGTGGACGGCAGCCAGGTGCTGGCCATCGGCATCGCCAACCAGCGCGAAACGACCATCGTCTGGGACCGCAAGACCGGCGAGCCGATCGCGCCGGCCATCGTCTGGCAGGACCGCCGCACCGCCGAGATGTGCGACCAGCTGCGCGCCGACGGCAAGGCCAAACTCATTAGCGACGCCACCGGCCTGGAACTGGACGCCTACTTCTCCGCCACCAAACTGAAATGGTTGCTCGACCATGTGCCCGGCGCGCGCGAACGCGCCCGCCATGGCGCGCTGGCCTTTGGCACCATCGACAGCTGGCTGGCCTGGAAGCTGTGCGGCGTGCATGTGACGGACGTCAGCAATGCGGCGCGCACTATGCTGTTCAATATCCACCTGATGCGCTGGGATGCCGACCTGCTGCAGCTGTTCGATATTCCGGAAGAGATCCTGCCGCAGGTGGTGTCCTCCAGCGAGGAAATCGGCAACACCAAGGCCGCCCTGTTCGGCGCAGCGATCCCGGTGGCGGGCATCGCGGGCGACCAGCAGGCCGCCACCTTCGGCCAGGCCTGCCACAAGCCGGGCATGGTCAAGAATACCTATGGCACGGGATGCTTCATGCTGATGCACGCCGGCCGGCATCCGCGCGTGTCGCACAACCGCCTGCTGTCCACGGTGGGCTGGCGCGTCGACGGCCGCACCGACTATCTGCTGGAAGGCGCGGTCTTCATGGGCGGCGCCACCGTGCAGTGGCTGCGCGATGGCCTGGGCATCATCCAGCAGTCGAGCGATGTGGAGGCGCTGGCCAACAGCGTGCCCGATAGCGATGGCGTGCTGCTGGTGCCGGCCTTCGTCGGCCTGGGCGCGCCGCACTGGGACCCGTATGCGCGCGGCACCATCGTCGGCCTGACGCGCGGCAGCAGCAAGGCGCATATCGCGCGCGCCGCCGTGGAAGCCATCGCCTACCAGAGCGCCGAGCTGTTGCTGGCGATGCAGAAGGATGCCGCCATTCCGGTGGCCGAAGTGCGCGCCGACGGTGGCGCGGCCCGCAACGATATGCTGATGCAGTTCCAGGCCGACCTGCTGGGCGTACCGGTGGTGCGGCCCAAGGTGACGGAAACCACGGCCCTGGGCGCGGCGTATCTGGCCGGCCTGGCGGTGGGCTACTGGGAGTCGCAGGAAGAGATCGCGGCCCAGTGGGAATGCGAGCGGCGCTTCGAGCCTGCCATGAGCGCCGACCAGCGCGAACATCTGCTGGCGCGCTGGGCGCGCGCGGTGGAACGCGCGCGCGACTGGGAGCACGGCGTTTAAAGTCCTGCAAACGTGCGCGCCGCCGCATAAGGTATATTTCCTCGCATACAGATAACCACCACCGCCGCGGCGGAGGGCGAGCGAAGGGGAGGGCGGCCATGTTGAACGATTTTGCGCAGCAGCGGCAACCTGCCTTGCCGGGCCACGTGCTGGCCGATGCGCTGCAGCCCCCTTTCGGGGTCGAACTGGCGGCCATCGAAACCCTGTTCGACGCGTTGACCGACGTCGCCTTCTTCGTCAAGGACCGTGCCGGCCGCTACATGGCCGTGAACCACACGCTGGCGCGCCGTTGCGGCCTGCGCAGCAAGCAGGAGCTGCTGGGCAAGACGGCGCTGGACGTGCATCCGCGTCCGCTGGCCCAGGCGTATATGGACCAGGACCGGCAGGTGATCGAAGCCGGCTGTACCATCCGCAAGCATCTGGAACTGCATCTCTACCCGAACCGGCGGCGCGGCTGGTGCCTGACCCACAAGACGCCTTTGCGCGACGAGGCCGGCGCCATCATTGGCCTGGTCGGTACTTCGCATGACCTGGGCCTGGCCGACGAAGTGCATCCGGTTTACCGCCAGATCGCCAATATCGCCCAGCGCATCCGCGACAACCACCGCCAGCCTCTCAGCCTGAATGAGCTTGCAAAAGAGGAGGGACTGAGCCTGGCGCGCGTCGAACGCCTGTTCCAGCGCGTCTTCCACTACACGCCACGCCAGCTGCTGCTGCAAACGCGGCTGAACGGCGCCCTGAGCCTGATCGAAACCGATCCGGCGCGCAGCATCGCCGACATCGCCATCGAGTGCGGTTACACCGACCACAGTGCTTTCAGCCGCCAGTTCAAGGCCTTCACCGGCCTGACGCCGATGCAATACCGCCTGCAATGTCACAGGATCGAGCCTAAGGCTTGAGTGTTTTGTATCATTTTCGCCCTGCACGCTGTGCCGATCGCAGCGGTCTGCCCGTCGAAATATAGCGAACTGTCAAAAGCGGCGGCTTGCGCCGCCATGCCGGCAAGCTTGCCAAGATAGTATTTCCTCGTCAGTGGGCCCGCTGGCATTCCATAAAACGAACATCAGGTACGCACCCATTTAGAGGAGTGGTAGATATGTCTTTTTCACGGAATACCGCATTCACGGCCGGCTTGCTGACGGCTTTGCTGGCCGGCGCCGCGGCCCAGGCCGACACCGGCGTTGCCCACCCGCACGCGCATCAGGAACGCTTGAAGCAGGCGCCCATGCCGCACCAGCGCCAGACCTTGCCGCCCTCCGACGAGCAGTCGCGCTATGGCCTCTCGGTCAGCAAGAAGCCGCGCAACGACCTGCTGCCGCGCAACCAGCGCAGCAGCGCAAAGTCCCTGGCGGCCACCGAGGACTGCAAGGATATGAACAAGCTGGCCACTTACAGCGGCGCGGCCCTGGCCAGTTATCTGGTCGGCTTGCCGGACTATGAATGCACTTATCCGCTGTTTTCCCTGAATTCCGCGCAGGCGGCCAGCATTTATTCCAGCGCCAACCTGAATGCCGTCGCCAGCCGCCTGGCCAGCGAGGCCGCCAGCTACAACGGCAGCAATATGGCCGTGGTCAACCTGGTGCTGTATCTGCGCGCCGGCTACTACCTGGCCAGCGGCGGCACCCAGCCCGCGCTGCCGGCTTCCCTGGTGGCGCCGCTGCGCGCCACCATCCGCCAGCTGGTGCAGGGCAACGGCCTGTATCAGCCGAATACGGTGGCGCCGTCCACCGCGCTGGAAGTGTTCAAGCTGATCACGAATATGAACGACACGCCCTACCATGTGGCGGACGTGAAGGGCGTGGTGACGCGCTTTACCAACCGCGCCGGCGTCCCCAACGCGGCCGAGGCGCTGAAACAGGAAAGCGTCAGCGGCGCCCTGACCGGCGCCCTGATCGTGCTGTTCACCGCCCACACGGCACCCGGCGGCGCGGCCCTGCTGCAGAACGATCTGTCCTATGCCAGCACATTGAACACCTTCCTGCTGAATAATAAGGCAGCCCTCCTGGGCAGTTATGCCGCCTTCCAGCTGCAGGATGCGGCCAACGAAGCCTTCCGCTTCCTGCAGTACCCGGCCTTGAAGTCCGGCGTGAAGCCGATGGTGCAGAATATGCTGGGTACGACCACCATGACCGGCGCCGATTCCATGCTGTGGCTGGCCGCCGCCCAGGCCGTGAAGTACTACGACAACGCCAACTGCAGCCAATACGGCACCTGCAATTTCGAAACCCAGCTGGCCAACGAAGTGCTGAAGGTGAACCATGCCTGCAGCCCCAGCCTGCGTCTGCGCGCCCAGGAGATGACGGCGGCCCAGGTGCAAGAAGTGTGCACGGCGCTGGCCAACGAGGAGGGCTATGTGCACGCCATGCTGCAGACCAAGCGCACGCCGGTGGCGCACGATAACAATACGGCGCTGGAGCTGGTGGTCTTCGATGACTATAGCAACTACAGCAAATACGCCAGCATCATCTACGATATCGACACCGATAACGGTGGCATGTATTTGGAGGGCAATCCGGCCGAAGCGGGCAACCAGGCGCGCTTCATCGCCCACGAAGCCTCGTGGCTGCGCCCCAGCTTCAAGGTGTGGAACCTGGAGCACGAGTATGTCCACTACCTCGATGGCCGCTTCAATATGTACGGCGACTTCGGCGCCAGCACTTCGGTGCCGACCGTGTGGTGGATCGAGGGCATTGCCGAATATCTTTCGCTGCGCAATAACAACCAGGCTGCCATCGATATGGTGCGCAGCCGCAAATACAAGCTCAGTGAAATCTTCGGCAATACCTACAGCATGAACGACTACGTGGACCGGGCTTACCGCTGGGGCTATATGGCGACCCGCTTCATGATGGAGCGCCACCGCGGCGACGTGGATACGGTGCTGGCCAGGTTCCGCAGCGGGGACTACAGCCGCTACCAGGACTTCGTGCGCCAGATCGGCAGCGGCTACGACAGCGAATTCGCCGCCTGGGCCGATGCCGCCACCACCGCTGGCGAGCCGCAGCTGCCGGATGAACTGAGCACGCTGCCCACCTGTTCCTCCGCCACGTATCTGGGCAAGAACTGCGCGATCCGCAACCTGTCTTCCAGCTCGCGCAGCTATGTCTACCTGATGCTGCCGGCCGGCGCGAAGAACGTGCGCGTGGTCAGCGGCGGCGGCAGCGGCGACGCGAATATCTACCTGGCGCTGGACCGCTATCCGACCACCGCATCGTATGACGCGCTGTCGGCCGGCGCCGGCAATGCTGAAAATATCGGCATCGGCAGCCCCGCCGCCGGACGCTGGTACTACATCATGCTGGACGCGAAACAGCCGTTCAGCGGCCTCTCGGTAGCGGCCTTGTACGACTGATACACTTTCCTGGTTCGCCTGCGCCGGCCGGTATAATTAGGCCAGCCGGCGCAGGCGCCGGGGATGGAAAGCGGTTCATAAGTTGTATATACAAATTGATTTACGGCAATAAAAATTTTGCTGAAGAATCAAGCACTGGCTAGGCCGAAAGAGCAGTATTCCCACCTGAGAACCCCAGCTTCGGATCGCGCGCAAAGCGTGGCAGACAGGACTTTTCCCCGAGACCACCCCCATTTTTTGCCTGTTTTTTACTCATTGAAGCACGATTTTTGGTATCTTGCAAAAACACTAAGGCCCCGTTGTCAGTGGGCAACTTAATGGCTTTTTCTGACTTTTATTTTCTCCATTTTGCGACGCCCAAAAACGCGCTCCAGATAAGGTAGCACTTTCACTATCTTTCATAATGTCCTGATTTGTAGAGGTATTTTTACTGGAGGTCGCTTCAAGGATCGGCGCTAAGTCCTTAATTTCATTAGTAAAATCCATGTTTTGCTAGCCGGAAATCGCTTGACCACTATCAGGGCTTCCTCTAAAGTGGGCATCTGTGTGAAAAAGTGTCGTTTTGTGGGATTTTTTGGTGAGAAATTCCAGGCACAAGTTGGCTAACCAAAACTGAGGTCAAGAAGGTTCCCGTGTTCCAAGGCGCGTCCGCAATCAATCTCGATGCGAAAGGCAGGATGTCCATCCCCGCCAAGCACCGTGACGCCCTGACCATCCAGTGCGAAGGCCGCCTCACGCTGACCAAACACCCCGATGGCTGCCTGCTGATGTACCCGCGCCACGTGTGGGAAGCCAAGCGCGACCAGATCGCCAGCTGGCCCATGTCGGCCCGCGGCTGGCAGCGCATCCTGCTCGGCAACGCCTGCGACGTTGAGATGGACTCGGCCGGCCGCATCCTGATCGCGCCCGAGCTGCGCGACGCCGTCGGCCTGGGCCGCGAAGTCCTGCTGTCCGGCATGCTGACCCACTTCGAGATCTGGGATCCGGCCAAGCGCGCCGAGAACGAGCAAGCCACCATCGATGCCGGCATGCCCGACACCCTCTCCGATTTTTCTTTCTAAGGCCCGCCATCCATGACGACTACAGCGGTGCCAGAATTCCAGCATCGTACGGTGCTGTTAGATGAAGCGGTCGATGCGCTCGACCTGGCCGGCGCACGCGCCAACGGCACCTTCATCGACGGCACCTTCGGCCGTGGCGGCCATAGCCGCCTGATCCTGTCCCGCCTGGGCCAGGATGCGCGCCTGATCGCTTTCGACAAAGACCCGCAAGCCATCGCCACCGCCGAGCAGGTGGCCGATTCCCGTTTCACGATCGTGCACGACAGCTTCGCCACCATGGCCGCCGCGCTGGCCGAGCGTGGCATTGGTGCCGTGGATGGCATTTTGCTCGACCTGGGCATCTCTTCGCCCCAGGTGGATGACGCCGCGCGCGGCTTCAGTTTCCGCAACGACGGACCGCTCGACATGCGCATGGACACCACGCGCGGCATGTCGGCGGCGGAGTGGCTGGCCACTGAAACCGAACAGACACTGGAAAAGGTGATTAGAGATTATGGGGAAGAACGGTTTGCTTTTCAGATTGCAAAGGCGATTGTTGCTCGCCGGGCAGTCGAGCCAATTTCAAGCACACGACAGCTTGCCGGCATCGTGGCAGGCGCGGTCAAAACACGGGAGAAGGGCAAGGATCCGGCAACCCGCACTTTTCAGGCTATCCGGATTTTCGTCAATAAAGAGCTTGAAGACCTCGAGGCTGGGCTGAACCAGGCCTTCGACGCGCTGGCGCCCGGCGGCATCATGGCCATCATCAGCTTCCACTCGCTGGAAGACCGCATGGTCAAGCGCTTCTTCGCCTCCAAGGCGAATGTGGCGCAGCCTGACCGCCGCCTGCCGATCCGCGCCGTCGACCTGCCGCAGCCGGAAATGAAGCTGCTGGCCAAGATCAAGCCATCCGATGTCGAGGTGGATGCCAACCCGCGCGCGCGTTCCGCCGTGATGCGCGTGGCGCGCCGCCTGCCGCTGCCGGAGGGCGCGCAATGAGCGGCAAAATCAGCCTGGTGCTGGTCGCCATCCTGGTGGGGTGCGCCCTGTCGGTGGTGAACGCGCAGTATCAGGCGCGCCATCTGTTCATTGAACTGGAGCGCTCCAAGCTGCGCGCGCGCCAGCTCGACATCGAGTGGGCGCAGCTGCAGCTGGACCAGTCGACCCTGGGCAAGCATGCTCGTATCGAAGAGATCGCGCACCGCGAACTGGGCATGACCCAGCTCACGGCCAACCGTACCCAATACCTGACGGAGGGCGGCGAATGATCCGTGGCGGCAACGCAGGCAGCTCGCGCGTGGCGGCGTCCAAGGGCGTCGCTTTCAGCAAGAGCCCCGTACTGGCAGTGCGTCTGCCGGTATGGCGCTCGCGCGTCGTGCTGTTCGTGATGTTTGCCGCCTTCGCCGCGCTCGGCGCCCGCGCCCTGTGGCTGCAGGGCGTGTCCACCCAGTTCCTGCAAAAACAGGGCGAGAGCCGCTACGCCTTCACGCTCGACCTGCCCGCCACGCGCGGCAAGATCATGGACCGTAACGGCCAGGTGCTGGCTTCGTCCGTGCCGGTGAAAGCTGTGTGGGCGGTGCCCGACAACGTGCTGGAAGCGCCGCCGGAAAAACTGCGCGCCCTGGCCGGCCTGCTGGAACTGAGCGAGTCCGAGCTGCGCAAGAAGCTCGATTCCGACCGCAACCTGATCTACCTGAAACGCCAGGTGGAGCAGGAGGTGGCGGACAAGATCGCCAAGCTCGATATCGACGGCATCGTGATGCGCCGCGAATACAAGCGTTTCTACCCGCAGGGCGAAGTGATGACCCACGTGGTGGGCTTCACCAATGTGGAAGACGTGGGCCAGGAAAGCATGGAGCTGGCGCAGCAGAAGAACCTGGTGGGTATTCCCGGCAGCCGCCGCGTCATCAAGGACCGCCTGGGCCACATCGTCGAGGATATCGGCACCACGCGCGAGCCGCACGACGGCAAGGACCTGACCCTGTCGGTGGACAGCAAGATCCAATACATCGCCTACACCCAGCTGAAGGACGCGGTGGAGAAGTTCAAGGCCAAGGCCGGTGGCGCGGTGGTGCTGGACGTGCATACCGGCGAAGTGCTGGCGCTGGCCAACTACCCGAGCTACGACCCGAACAACCGCCGCGCCCTGACCGGCGCCCAGCTGCGCAACCGCGTGATGACCGACTCCTTCGAGCCGGGTTCCACGCTGAAACCGATCACCGTGGCGCTGGCGCTGGATAGCGGCCGCGTCAAGCCGAGCACCCTGATCGATACCGGGCCTGGCCGCTATACCATCCTGGACCGCACCATCACCGACACCAAGGGCCATGGCGTGATCAACGTCGCCCAGATCATCGAGATGTCCTCGAATATCGGCACCTCGAAGATGGCGCTCAGCATGCCGTCCCAGGAAATGTGGGAGATGTTTACCAAGGTCGGTTTCGGTCAGCAGCCGAAGTGGGGCTTCCCCGGCGCTGTGGCGGGCCGTGTGCGCCCTTACAAATCCTGGCGTCCGGTGGAACAGGCCACCATGAGCTACGGTAACGGCATTTCGGTATCGCTGATCCAGCTGGCGCGCTCTTATATGATGTTTGCCCGCGACGGCGACACCATCCCGCTCTCCTTCCAGAAAGTGAACGAGCTGCCGGCGGGCCAGCAGATCATCAAATCGCAGACCGCGCGCCAGATGCGCGAGATGCTGGAGTCGGTCGTTTCCGGCGACCATGGCACGGCCAAGAAGGCGCAGATTCCCGGCTACCGCGCCGGCGGCAAGACTGGTACCGCCTACAAGGTGGAAAACGGCCGCTACGCCATGCCGCGCAAATACATCGGTTCCTTCGTCGGCATGGTGCCGATGTCGGCGCCGCGCTTCATCATCGCAGTCATGATCGACGAACCGACCCAGGGCGGCCACTATGGCGGCCAGGTCGCAGCGCCGACTTTCGCCGCCGTGGCAGCCAACGCCTTGCGCGCCATGAACGTGCCGCCCGATTCTTCCGTCACCGAAATCGTGATCCCGACCGATACCGGACCGGAGGCCATGTAATGACAGCCATGACCATCAAAGAAATCAGCAACTGGATTCAACAAGCCGCGCCGCAAGGCCAGCTGGCCTCGGACTCCCGCCGCATCAAGGCGGGCGATGTGTTTTTTGCCTATCCCGGCGAAGCCGGCGATGGACGCAGTTATATTGCCGCCGCCATCGCCCAGGGCGCCGCCGCCGTCGTGTATGAAGAGCAGGGCGCAAGCTGGGACGCGGCCTGGAACGTGCCGCACCTGGCCGTGGCCGGCCTGAAAAAACAGGCAGGCCCGATTGCCCACGCGTTTTACGCCATGCCCGACAGCGCCATGTTCAGCGCCGGCGTGACCGGCACCAATGGCAAGACTTCCTGCGCCGTATGGCTGGGCCAGGCCATGTCGCGTCTGGGCGATGTCACGGCCGTCGTCGGCACCCTGGGCGTTGGCCTGTTCCGTCCGCGCGCCGAAGCCGAATTCGACGTCACCGGCTACACCACGCCGGACGCCGTGCTGCTGGCACGCAAGCTGGCCGAGAGCCGCGACGAAGGCGCGGCCGCATTGGCGATCGAAGTTTCGTCCATCGGCCTGGACCAGGAACGCGCGGCCGGCATGCATTTCGACGCCGCCATCTTCACCAATCTGACGCGCGACCACCTGGACTATCACGGCGACCTGGCAAACTACGAGGCCGCCAAGGCCAAGCTGTTCGCCTGGCCGGGCCTGAAGCACGCCATCATCAATCTGGACGATGCGGCCGGCCTGCGCCTGGTGGCGCATGTGAAAGCCAATAACCCGGCCACCGCCATCACCGGCTACACCCTGGCCGATGCAGCGGCGTTGCCCGCCATCGATGACGTGTCCATGCTGCGCGCCGGCCAACTGCGCAGCCGCAGCCTGGGCACTGAATTCCAGCTGGAGTCGGCGCAGGGCGCGGCCACGGTCAAGACCCAATTGGTGGGCCACTTCAATGTCAGCAATGCGCTGGCCGTGCTGGGCACCCTGCTGGCGAAAGGCGCGCCGCTGCGCGCCGCCGTGGAAGCCATCGAGGCGCTGACCCCGGCCCCCGGACGCATGCAGCAAGTCGGCGGCCAGGACGCGCCGATGATCATCATCGATTACGCGCACACCCCGGATGCGCTGGAAAAAACCCTGGAAACCCTGCGCCAGGTAGCCCTGGAGCGTGGCGGCCAGCTGTGGTGCGTGTTCGGCTGCGGCGGCGACCGCGATCCGGGCAAGCGCCCGCAGATGGGCCGCATCGCGCAGATGGCCGACCATGTGCTGGTCACCAGCGACAATCCGCGCAGCGAAGACCCGCACCAGATCATCGCCCAGATCGTGGCCGGCATGGACCAGAACCATCCCAGCTCGGTGTTCCAGACCGTGGAAGACCGCGCCGCCGCCATCCTCTCGGCCATCAAGCATGCCGCCAAGCCGGACGTGATTCTGCTGGCAGGGAAGGGCCACGAGCCGTACCAGGAAATCAAGGGCAAGAAGCTGCAGTTCTCGGATGCCGACCACGCCCAGCTGGCGTTGTCCGCCCGCCTCACCATGATGAGGCCCAACTGATGCGCGCCACCCTTGCCCAACTGCTGAAGGCGATTCCGGACGCGACCCTGATCCATCGCGCCCAGACCAATGAGGACGCGCTGGAACTGGCCGTCGCAGGCGTCTCCACCGACAGCCGCAGCGCGCCCGCGGGTTGCCTCTTCGTCGCCCTGCGCGGCGAGGTGTTCGACGCCCACAGCTTCCTGCCGCAATTGGCTGAAAAAGACGTGGCCGCCGTGGTGGCCGAGGAACTGCCGGAAGACTATCCGCTGCCTGCCATCGTGGTGCCGAACACCCTGGTGGCCCTGGGCCAGATCGCCAATTTCTGGCGCCGCCAATTCAGCCTGCCGCTGATCGGCGTCACCGGCAGCAATGGCAAGACCACGGTCAAGGAAATGATCGCTGCGATCCTGGCCGCCGCCCATGGCGAAGACGGCCGCCTGTCCACGCGCGGCAACCTGAATAACGAGATCGGCGTGCCGCTCACCCTGTTCCGTCTAGGCGCCGAGCATAAATCGGCCGTGGTCGAGATGGGCATGAACCACCCCGGCGAGATCGGCCGCCTGAGCGTCATCGCTGAAGCGACCATCGGCCTGGTCAACAACGCCCAGCGCGAGCACCAGGAATTCATGCATACCGTGGAAGCGGTGGCGCGCGAAAACGGCAGCGTGCTGGCCACGCTGCCCGCCGATGGCGTGGCGGTCTTCCCGAATGCCGACGAATTCACGCCGCTCTGGCGCGAGCTGGCCGCCGGCCGCCGCGTGATCAGCTTCGGTCTGCAGGCCGAGGCGGACGTCAGCTGCACTTACAGCGCGGGCGTTTTCGGCAGCGACCTGGCTGTGACGGTGCACCAGCAGGGCGGAGCAGCGCTGCAATTCAAGGTTGGCCTGCAAGCGGCGGGCGACCACAATGTATTGAATGCGCTGGCGTCCATCGCCTGCGCCCATGCTGCGGGCATCGCGCCGGAAGCCATCCAGCGCGGCCTGGAAAGCTTCGCCCCGGTCAGCGGCCGTCTGCAGAAGAAGCAGGCCGCGAACGGCGCCACCGTGATCGACGACACGTATAACGCCAACCCCGACTCCATGCGCGCCGCCATCGACGTGCTGGCGCAGTCCGCCGCGCCGCGCGTGCTGGTGGTGGGCGATATGGGCGAGGTGGGCACGCAGGGACGCGAGTTCCACGAAGAGATTGCCGCTTACGCGGCGCAAAAAGGCATCGAAACGGTGCTGGCAACCGGCGAGCTGGCGAAGCATATGCTTCCGCAAGCCCGCCATTTTGAAGAATTCGATGCTTTGCTGGCCGCGGTGGATGCGGCGGCAGGGCCGGATGCAACGGTATTGATCAAGGGCTCCCGCTTCATGAAGATGGAACGGGTCGTGCAGCATTTGATTGGATCGCAACAAGCTAACATAGGAAAACACTAATCATGCTGCTTTGGCTCGCACAGATGTTCCAGGACGACATAGGCTTCCTGCGCGTCTTCAACTTCATCACCTTCCGCGCGGTGTTCGCCACCATCACGGCCCTGCTCATCGGCCTGTTGGCCGGTCCCGCCGTGATCCGCAAACTGACCGAGATGAAATACGGCCAGGCCGTGCGCGCCTACGGCCCTGAGACCCACCTGAAAAAACACGGCACCCCGACCATGGGCGGCGTGCTGGTGCTGATCGCCATCGGCACCGCCACCCTGCTGTGGTGCGACCTGTCGAACCGCCTGATCTGGCCGGTGATGATCGTGACCGCCGGCTTCGGCGCCGTGGGCTGGGTGGACGACTACCGCAAGGTGGTGCGCCAGGATCCTGAAGGCATGCGTTCGGCCGAAAAATACTTCTGGCAGTCGCTGGTGGGCATCGGCGCCGCGCTGTACTTGGCGTTCTCGGTGTCGGCGCCCACGCCGGCCAAGGTGTTCGAGCTGTTCTTCGCCTGGGTGCAGTCGGGCTTCTCGATGGACCTGCCACCCAAGGCCGACCTGATCGTGCCGTTCTTCAAGACCATCAGCTATCCGCTGGGCGTGTGGGGCTTTATCGCGCTGACTTACTGCGTCATCGTCGGTACCTCGAACGCGGTCAACTTCACCGACGGCCTGGATGGCCTGGCCATCATGCCGACCGTGATGGTGGGTTCGGCCCTGGGCCTGTTCGCCTACCTGACCGGCAGCGCGACCTATTCCAAATACCTGTTCATCCCGCACATTCCCGGCGCGGGTGAGCTGATTATCTTCGTCGGCGCCATGGCCGGCGCGGGCCTGGCCTTCCTTTGGTATAACACCCACCCGGCCCAGGTCTTCATGGGCGACGTCGGCGCGCTGGCGCTGGGCGGCGCGCTGGGCACCATTGCCGTCATCGTGCGCCAGGAAATCGTGCTGTTCATCATGGGCGGCATCTTCGTGGCCGAAACCCTGTCCGTCATCATCCAGGTGGGCTGGTTCAAGTACACGAAAAAACGCTATGGCACGGGCCGCCGCGTGTTCCTGATGGCGCCCCTGCACCACCACTTTGAACAAAAGGGCTGGAAAGAAACCCAGGTCGTCGTGCGCTTCTGGATTATCACGATGATGCTGGTCCTGATCGGTCTCTCTACCTTGAAACTGCGCTGATGATCTACAACGGCAAAATCGCTCTGGTACTCGGGCTGGGAGAATCCGGCCTGGCGATGGCTCAGTGGCTGGCCCGCTGCGGCGCGCTGCTGCGCGTGGCCGACACGCGTCCCGTGCCGGACCGCCTGGCCACGCTGCGCGAGCAGCTGCCCGGTACGCAGTTCATTTCCGGCCCCTTCGACGCGGCCCTGCTGGACGGCGTGGACTTCGTCGCCGTCAGCCCTGGCCTGGGTCCGAAGCGCGAGCTGGCCGCCATCATGCCGGCCGCCGCCGAAAAGAATATCCCGGTGTGGGGCGAGATCGAACTGTTCGCCCAGGCCTTGAAATGGCTGAAGGACGACCGCGCCTATGTGCCGAAAGTCATCGCCATCACCGGCACCAACGGCAAGACCACCGTCACCAGCCTGACCGGCCAGCTGTGCGAGCGCGCCGGCCTGACGACCCGCGTAGCCGGCAATATCAGCCCGGCCGCGCTGGACGTGCTGCGCGAAGCCATGGCCGATGACACCCTGCCGCAAGCCTGGGTGCTGGAGCTGTCTTCCTTCCAGCTGCACACCACCTTCAGCCTGAACGCCGACGCGGCCACCGTCTTGAACGTGACCCAGGATCACCTGGATTGGCACGGCGATATGGCTGCCTACGCCGCCGACAAGGCGCGCATCTTCGGCGAGACCAGCGTGCGCGTGCTGAACCGCGACGATGCCTGGGTCATGAAGATGGCCAATCCGGTGGGCGAGAACGTCAGCTTCGGCATCGACGAGCCGGCGCTGGCGGGCAGCTTCGGCCTGGTCAACGAGCGCGGCATCTTCTGGCTCTCCACCGCCGAGCCGAGCGAGGAAGCGGAACCGAAGAAGCGTCGCAAGAACGATCCCCTGCCGGAACCGGTGGAATGCCAGATCAAGAAGCTGATGCCGGCCGACGCCCTGCAGATCCGCGGCATGCACAATGCCTCCAACGCGCTGGCGGCGCTGGCCCTGTGCCGCGCCATCGGCCTGCCTTTCGCGCCGCTGCTGCACGGCCTGCGTGAATACAAGGGCCAGCCGCACCGCGTGGAACTGGTAAGCGCCATCAACGGCGTCGAGTTCTACGACGACAGCAAGGGCACCAATGTGGGCGCCACCGTGGCCGCCCTGAATGGACTGGGCAAGAGCTTCACCGGTGAAAACCAGCGCCTGGTGCTGATCGCCGGCGGCGACGGCAAGGGCCAGGAATTCGAACCGCTGGCCGAACCGGTGGGCCGCTACGTGCGCGCCGTGCTGCTGATCGGCCGCGATGCGCCGGCCATCCGCGCCGCCCTGGCTGGCAGCGGCGCGCGCCTGGAAGACTGCGCCACGCTGGAAGATGCCGTGAAACGCGGTGCTGCCCTGGCCCATGCCGGCGACGCCGTGCTGCTGTCGCCTGCCTGCGCCAGCCTGGACATGTTCAAGAACTACGCCCACCGCGCCCAGGTCTTTATCGACACCGTGCGCGAGCTGGCGCTTGATGCGGGACAGGAGCTCTGATGCCTTTGCAACTGCCATTCAGCTTCGGTTCCTCGTCGGCTTCGTCGGCGATGGAGAGCCGCGCGCGGCAGTCCAAGATGATGGAGTATGACCAGCCGCTGATCTGGGTCACGCTGCTGCTGATGTTGCTGGGCATGGTGATGGTGTATTCGGCTTCGATCTCGCTGCCGGATTCGCCCAAGTTCGCCGCCTACAAGAACTCCTACTTCCTGACGCGCCAGGCCATCTTCATCGGCCTGTCGGCGCTCGCCGCCACCATTGCCTTCCGCATTCCCATCGCCGACTGGCAGCGCGGCGCGCCGTATATGTTCATCGGCACCCTGGTGCTGCTGGTGCTGGTGCTGATTCCCGGCCTGGGCGTGGTGGTCAACGGTGGCCGCCGCTGGCTGTCGCTGAAGGTCATGAACTTCCAGCCCTCCGAGCTGATGAAGGTGGTGGTGGTGCTGTACGCCGCCGACTACACGGTGCGCAAGCAGGAATACATGCACAAGCTGACCAAGGGCTTCATGCCGATGGCGCTGGCGGTCAGCTTCGTCGGCCTCTTGCTGCTGCTGGAGCCCGACCTGGGCGCTTTCGGCGTGATCGTCTGCATCGCCATGGGCATCCTGTTCCTGGGCGGCGTCAACGCCATCTGGTTCGGCGGCATCGGCGCCATGCTGGTGACGATCTTCGTTTCCATCATCGCGCTCTCGAAATTCCGGCGCGACCGCTTCTTCGCCTACCTCAATCCCTGGGAAGAAGAGAATGCATTGAACAAGGCTTACCAGCTGACGCACTCGCTGATCGCTTTCGGGCGCGGCGAGTTGTTTGGCGTTGGGCTGGGCGGTAGCCTGGAAAAGCTGCACTATCTGCCGGAAGCGCATACCGACTTCCTGCTGGCGGTGATCGGCGAGGAACTGGGCCTGGTGGGCGTGCTGATCGTGATCGCCATGTTCTACTGGATCGTCAAGCGCGCCTTCGACATCGGCCGCCAGGCCATCGCCATCGACCAGACCTTTGCGGGCCTGACCGCCAAGGGCATCGGCATCTGGATCGGCGTGCAGACCTTTATCAATATGGGCGTGAACCTTGGTCTTCTGCCGACCAAGGGCCTGACCCTGCCGCTGATGAGCTATGGCGGCACGGGTGTGTTAATCAATTGCGTCGGGTTGGCGATCCTGCTCCGGATCGACTACGAGAACCGTATCCTGATGCGAGGTGGCAGATTATGAAACGACTGATGATCATGGCGGCCGGTACCGGCGGCCATATTTTCCCCGGCCTGGCGATTGCGCAGACCATGCGCGCGCGCGGCTGGGAAGTGAGCTGGCTGGGCACTTCGCACGGCATGGAACAGGAACTGGTGCCGAAGAATGGCGTGGCGATGGACACCATCCACTTCAGCGGCATGCGCGGCAAGGGCTTGCTGCACACGCTGACCGGCGCGTTCAGGATGCTGGGCGCCTTTGCCGATTGCTTCGGCTATATCGGCCGCCGCAAGCCGGACGTGGTACTGGGCATGGGCGGCTATGTCTGCGTCCCGGGCGGCATGATGTCGCGCCTGCGCGGCGTGCCGCTGGTGCTGGTGAACGCCGACGCGGCCCTGCTGCTGTCCAACAAGACGCTGGCGCCGATGGCGAAAACGGTATGCTTCGGCTTCCCCGCCGATTTCGGCAGCGCCGCCGGCAAAGCCACCGTCACCGGCAACCCGGTGCGCAAGGAAATCCTGGCGCTGCCGGCGCCGGCCGAGCGCTTCGCCGGCCGCAGCGGCCCGCTGCGCATCCTGGTGGTGGGCGGCAGCCTGGGCGCTAAAGCCCTGAACGACAATCTGCCGGCCGCGCTGGCGCGTATCCCCGCGGAGCAGCGCCCCGTGGTGACGCACCAGTCGGGCAAGAAGAATATCGACGCGCTGCGCGCCGCCTATGCCCAGGCCCAGGTGGAAGCGAACGTGGTCGATTTCATCGACGATATGGCGCAAGCCTATAGCAACGCCGACGTGGTGATCTGCCGCGCCGGCGCCATCACCGTTTCCGAATTGACGGCGGCGGGCGTGGCCAGCGTACTGGTGCCGCTGGTGGCTTCGACCACCAGCCACCAGCGCGACAATGCGCAGTGGATGGAGCAGCAGGGCGCTGCCATCCATCTGCCGCAAACGGATATGAACCCGGACAGCGTGGCGGCCCTGCTGCAAACGCTGGCGCGGGAGCGCTGCCAGCAGATGGCTGAAGCAGCGCGGGCAGCAGGCAAGCGCGACGCCAACGACGCGATCGCAAAAGTATTGGAAGAAGCAGCATGAAACACAAGGTAAAAAACATTCACTTCGTCGGCATCGGCGGCAGCGGCATGAGCGGCATCGCCGAGGTGCTGCTGACCCTGGGCTATAACGTCAGCGGCTCGGACCTGGGCAGCAATGCCGTGACCCAGCGCCTGAGCGATATGGGAGCCACCGTGCAACAGGGCCATGCCGCCGAGAACATTGGCGCGGCGGATGCCGTCGTCACCTCCACCGCCGTCAAGGAAGACAATCCCGAGGTGGTGGCCGCTCGCAGCCGCAAGATTCCGGTGGTGCCGCGCGCCGTCATGCTCGGTGAGCTGATGCGCCTGAAGCGCGGCATCGCCATCGCCGGCACGCACGGCAAGACCACCACCACCAGCCTGGTGGCTTCGGTGCTGGCCCAGGGTGGCCTCGATCCGACCTTCGTCATCGGCGGCCGCCTGACCGCGGCCGGCGCCAACGCCAAGCTGGGCACCGGCGACTATCTGGTGGCCGAGGCGGACGAATCGGACGCCTCCTTCCTGAACCTGTCGCCGATGATCGAGGTGATCACCAATATCGACGCCGACCACATGGAAACCTATGAGCACGATTTCGAAAAGCTTAAGCAGGCTTTCGTGCAGTTCACGCATCGCCTGCCGTTCTACGGCCGCGCCATGCTGTGCATCGACGACGCCCATGTGCGCGCCATCATTCCGCATGTGACCAAGCCGATCACCACCTACGGCTTCCATGAGGAGGCCGAAGTGCGCGCCGTGAACGCGCGCGCCGTCGGCACCCAGATGCACTTCACGGTGATCCAGGAAGGCTACGCCGACCTGGACGTGGTGCTGAACCAGCCCGGCATGCACAATGTGCAGAATGCCTGCTCGGCCGTCGCCATCGCGCGTGAAATCGGCATCGAGGACAGCGCCACGCAAGCCGGCCTGGCCGGTTTCGCCGGCGTCGGCCGCCGCTTCACCAAGTACGGCGACATCGCCATCCCGAATGGCGGCAGCTTTACGCTGGTGGACGATTTCGGCCACCATCCGATCGAGACTGAAGTGACGGTGGCCGCCGCGCGCGCCGCCTATCCGGGCCGCCGCCTGGTGCTGGCCTTCCAGCCGCACCGCTACAGCCGTACGCGCGACCTGTTCGAGGATTTCGCCAAGGTGCTGAGCAGCGTCGACGTGCTGGTGCTGGCCGATGTGTACGCGGCGGGCGAGCAGCCCATCGTGGCCGCCGACGGCCGCGCCCTGGCGCACGCCATCCGCGCGCGCGGCAAGGCCGAACCGGTGTTCGTGGAGAACATCGCCGATATGCCGGAAACGATTATGAATGTGGTGCGCGACGGCGACGTCGTGCTGACCATGGGCGCGGGCTCGATCAGCGGCGTGCCGAACAAACTGACTACGTATCAAAAGGTTTGACGTGAACAAGATTACTGCACAAGAAGCGCAAGCATTCGGCAAAGTGGGCGTGCTGTATGGCGGCCGTTCCGCCGAGCGCGAAGTATCGAAAATGTCGGGTGCCGGCGTGCTGGCCGCGCTGCAAAGCCACGGCATCGACGCCCACCTGTTCGACACCGGCGAGCGTTCGCTGGCCGAACTGGCGGCCGAAAAATTCGACCGCGTCTTCATCGCCCTGCACGGACGCTACGGCGAGGACGGCAGCATCCAGGGCGCGCTGGAATTGCTGGGTATTCCTTACACCGGCAGCGGCGTGATGGCCAGTGCCGTCGGCATGGACAAGATCACCACCAAGAACCTGTGGGTGAAAGCCGGCCTGCCGACGCCCGGCTACGCGCAGCTGGATGCCGGCTCCGACCTGGCCCGGGTGGCCGCTGAACTGGGCTTGCCGCTGATGATGAAGGCGCCGCACGAAGGCTCGACCATCGGCATCACCAAGGTCACGGACGCCGCCGACATGCAGGCCGTATACGACGCCACCGCCGCGCTGGACGATTCCGTGCTGGCCGAGAGCTTCGTCAGCGGCCGCGAATTCACCGTGGCCGTGCTGGGCGGCGGCGCCACCGCGCGCGCCCTGCCGGTGGTGGAAATCGTCGCCCCGCAAGGCAATTACGATTACCAGAACAAGTACTTCACCGACGATACCCAGTATTTCTGCCCGCCGCAGCTGGACGCCGCCATGCAGGCCGAGATGCAGCGCCTGGCGCTGGCCGCCTACCGCGCCGTCGGCTGCGAGGGCTGGGGCCGCGTCGACGTGCTGCTGCGCGAGAGCGACAACAAGCCTTTCCTGCTGGAGGTGAACACCTCGCCCGGCATGACCAGCCATTCGCTGGTGCCGATGGCGGCGCGCGCCACCGGCCTGAATTATGAAGACCTGTGCGTGGAAATCCTGCGCGCGGCACGCCTGAAACTGGCGAAAGCCTAGGAGCGAGAGAACGATGTGGCATGACGTGAAAGCCCTCAACGCGACCGCCAGCGGCATGTTTGCGCTGGCCCTGCTGGCCTGCGCGGCCGGCGGCGTGTGGTGGGTATCGCAGCGTCCTGTATTCGATTTGCGCACCATCCGCGTTGAGACGCTGGACAAGACGGAATTGAAGCATGTGAACCACCTGACCCTGCGCAACGGCACGCAGGGCCGCATCCGGGGCAACTTCTTCACCGCCAACCTGGAAACGGTGCGCCAGGTGTTCGAAGCCGTGCCCTGGGTGCGCCGCGCCACTGTGCGGCGCGAGTGGCCCGACCAGCTGATCGTGGCGCTGGAAGAGCATGAGGCGCTCGGCACCTGGGGCGAGGATGGCCGCCTGCTCTCGACCAAGGGCGATGTGTTCACCGCCAACCTGGCTGAGGCGGAAGAGGATCACGAGCTGCCCGGGTTTTCGGGACCGGACGGCAGCGAGAAGGAAGTGCTGGCGCGCTACGCCGAACTGCGCAAGTGGTTCGAGCCGATCAAGCTGGCGCCGGAAAGCGTGGCGCTGTCGAGCCGCTATGCGTGGACGGTGAAGCTGGATAACGGCATGAGCGTGGCGCTGGGACGCGAGCAGCACCACAGCATGTTGAAGGAAAGGGTGGACCGGCTGGTGGGCATCTGGCCGCAGCTGGCAAGCCGGGTACAGAACATTGAAACGATTGATTTGCGCTACCAGAACGGCCTGGCCTTGAGCGCGACGGGGCTGAAAATCCCGGCCGAGAAGAAAACCGGCAAATAAAAGAATGAGTGAATTTACAGTAGGCATAGGAAATGACTAAAGACGCGAAAAACCTGATCGTCGGCCTCGACATCGGCACCTCCAAGGTGGTGGCGGTGGTGGCCGAAGTGATGGCCGATGGACGCCACGAAGTAATTGGCCTGGGCCAGCACGAATCGAAGGGCTTGAAGAAGGGCGTTGTCGTCAATATCGAGGCGACGGTCGAATCCATTCAGCGCGCGCTGGAGGAGGCGGAGCTGATGGCCGACTGCAAGATCCGCAATGTCTATGCCGGCATCGCAGGCAGCCATATCCGCAGCTTCAATTCCAGCGGCATGGTCGCCATCAAGGATAAGGAAGTCACCGCGACCGACGTGGCGCGCGTGATCGAAACGGCGAAGGCGGTCAATATCCCGACCGACCAGCAGCTGCTGCATACCGTGCCGCAGGAGTTCATCGTCGACAGCCAGGAAGACGTGCGCGAGCCGATCGGCATGAGCGGCATCCGCCTGGAAGTGAAAGTGCATATCGTCACCGGCGCCGTGAGCGCGGTGCAGAACATCGTCAAGTGCGTGCGCCGCTGCGGCCTGGAAGTATCGGACCTGATCCTGCAGCCGATGGCGTCGGCCGACGCCGTGCTCACCACCGACGAGAAGGAATTGGGCGTGGTGCTGATCGATATCGGCGGCGGCACCACCGACGTTGCAGTGTTCTCGGACGGCGCGATCCGCCACACGGCGGTGATTCCGATCGCCGGCGACCAGATCACCAACGATATTGCCATGGCCCTGCGCACGCCGACGGCCGAAGCGGAGGAAATCAAGATCCGCTACGGCGTCGCCAAGCAGGTGCTGGCCGACCCCGGCGAACATCTGGAAGTGCCGGGCCTGGGCGACCGCGGTTCGCGCAATCTGTCGCGCCAGGCGCTTGCTGCCGTCATCGAGCCGCGCGTGGAAGAGCTGTTCGCCATGGTGCACCAGGTGGTGCGCGAGTCCGGCTATGAAGGTGTGCTGTCCTCGGGCATCGTCCTGACCGGTGGCACCTCCATCATGCCCGGCATGGTCGAAATGGCGGAAGACATCTTCCTCAAGCCGGCGCGCATGGGCACGCCGGACTACCGCGGCCAGCTGGCCGACGTGGTGCGCAGCCCGCGCTACGCCACGGTCCTGGGCCTGCTGCAGGAAGCGAAGAAGCAGTACCTGCGCGGTCACATCGTGACCCGTCAGGACGGTTCGGTGAAGGCGGTCTGGCAGCGCATGAAGGAATGGTTCCTCGGGAACTTCTGATTTTTTTGTAGTGGCAGAGGCAGTACAAGAGCAAAGCTTTAAGAGATATTGATAAACAAACGCAGTTTTCAATCCCCAGTTCTCCTACCGATATGAGCACTGGCGCTTGAAAACCGCATTCTTTAGGAGTACATCATGGAGTTTGATATGGTCGATAACGCAGCACTGGGAACGGTCATCAAGGTTGTCGGCGTTGGCGGCGCCGGCGGCAATGCGGTCCAGCACATGATCAACAAGGGCATGAGCGGCGTGGAATTCATCGCCGCCAATACCGATGCGCAGGCACTGTCCGCGTCGAAGGCCAATAACATCATCCAGATCGGCGAGAGCGGTCTGGGCGCCGGCATGAAACCGGACGTCGGCCGCCAGCTGGCCGAGGAATCGCGCACCCGCATCGAAGACTCCCTGCGCGGCGCGCACATGGTCTTCATCGCCGCCGGCATGGGCGGCGGCACCGGCACCGGCGCCGCGCCTATCGTGGCCGAAGTGGCCAAGTCCCTGGGCGCGCTGACCGTGGCCGTGGTCTCCAAGCCGTTCTCGCACGAAGGCCAGAAGTGCATGGACATCGCCGAAGAAGGCCTGGAGCAGCTGTCGCAGAACGTCGACTCGCTGATCGTGATCCTGAACGAGAAGCTGGAAGAGATCTACGAAGACGAAAGCCTGATCGAGTGGCTGCAGCATGCCGACGATGTGCTGAACAACGCTGTGGCCGGCATCGCCGAGATCATCAACGTGCCGGGCCATATCAACGTCGACTTCAACGACGTGAAGACCATCATGGGCGAGCAGGGCAAGGCCATGATGGGCACCGCCACCGCTTCCGGCGTGGACCGCGCGCGCATCGCCGCCGAACAGGCCGTGGCGTCGCCGCTGCTGGATGGCGTCGACCTGTCGGGCGCGCGCGGCGTGCTGGTCAACGTGACCGCCAGCCGTGGCCTGAAGGGTAAGGAAATCAAGGAAGTCATGGCCGCCGTGCGCGCCTTCGCCGCACCGGATGCCTCGATTGCCCAAGGCATCGCCTACGACGACGAGATGGGCGACGCGATCCGCGTCACCGTGGTGGCGACCGGTCTGGGCAAGGCCAAGAAGCATGTGCAGCTGGTTCCCCAGCAAGTGCTGCGCACCGGCACCCACAACAGCCCGCTGACCACGTCGGCAGCGCTGGGCGGCGGCGGTGCAGCCACCACTTCCGTGTCGATGGGCGCGGCAGGCGGCCTGACCGGCGGCGGCGCGCAAGCCTTCGACGGCATGAAAGCGCCGGCCGTATGGCGCCGCGAATCGGCTTCCGAGCAGGTGCGCGCGCTGCAAAACAATGGCATGGAAACCTACGACATTCCTGCCTTCCTGCGCAAGCAGGCTGACTAAGCCGGTCTAGACCGGCCCGGTCGGCCGCGCCGCCGCCCGCTTCCTACCCGGAGCGGCGCGGCGGCGCGGGCATTTCTGCACACTTTATTCGGCTCTGGCATACTGCTGCCGGGGCATGCCGCGCGCCGCGCGGTTTTTTATTTCCACATTAGAAAAGAGGAGTCACGCCATGACCATCAAGATCGGCGACACCCTGCCGGAAGGCAGCCTGTCTGAATTTATCGAAACCGAAACCGAGGGCTGCGCCCTGGGTCCGAACACCTTCAATGTGCAGGATCTGGTGAAAGGCAAGAAGATCGCCATCTTCGGCCTGCCAGGCGCCTACACGCCAACCTGCTCGGCCCAGCACGTGCCGGGTTATGTGAAGCACGCCGCCGAGCTGAAAGCCAAGGGCGTGGATGAGATCTGGTGCATCTCGGTCAACGACGCCTTCGTGATGGGCGCCTGGGGCCGCGACCAGAAAGCCACCGGCATCGTGCGCATGATGGCTGACGGCAATGCCGCGTACTCCAAGGCACTGGGCCTGGACGCTGACTTCAGCAAATTCGGCATGGGCACCCGCTCCCAGCGCTACTCGCTGCTGGTGGAAGACGGCGTGGTCAAGCAGCTCAACGTCGAGCAGGGCGGCAAGTTCGAAGTGTCGAACGCCGAAACCATGCTGGGCCAGCTGTAATTCCCGCGGTTTCACCGCTCCCGCAAAAACGGCGCTGGATTCCAGCGCCGTTTTTTCATGGCGCGGTCGGCGCGGCGGGCGTGGCTGGGGCTGGCTTGCTCCGGCTCTTGCGCTTGGGCGCCAGCATGGTGCCGCTGCACGTCGGGGCGCCGCAGTAGCAGGCGAAGGCGCGCTTGACGGCCGGCGTGTGGCGCGCTTCGTAAATCAGGCCGTAGTTGTATTTGAGTTCTTCGCCGGGCGCGACCGGATGCAGGGCGTGGATGAAGACGCGGCCGTCTTCCTCGACCGCCTCGCAGTTCGGTTCGCAGGAATGGTTGATCCAGCGCGACTCGTTGCCGCCCATGCCGCCATCGATGAGCATGCCGTCATCGAGGCTGAAGAAGAAGGTGTGGTTGATGGGGCCGCCTTTTTCCTCGTTGCGGCGGCAGGTTTCCTCCCAGCTCACGCGCTCGCCCGTGTATTCGATGATGCGTTCTCCAGGGGCGATGGCGCGCAGCGCAAACACGCCCTGGCCATGGATGGACGAGCTGCGCACCTCGCACACGGCGGAAGCGGCGGACAGGCTGGCGGAATCGGAGAGGGAAGCGGGCATGGTCATGGCGCTCATCATAACCTGTCCAAGCGAAATCAAGGCACCCTTCAACGCGGCCAGGCATAGTGGACAATATCGCTTGCCGTTGCCCCGCCATGAACCGTGCTGAACTGCAAAAACTTTCTCGTTTGCGCGCCCGCGAGGCTAAGACCTTGCTGGATACGGGCTATTTCTGCGGCAGCTATTACCTGATGGGTTATGCCGTGGAATGCGCACTCAAAGCCGTCATCGCGCGGCGTACACAGCGTTATGATTTCCCAAACAAAAAACTTGCTATCGAAAGTCATTCGCATGATTTGGCTTGCCTTCTACGAGCCGCAGGTTTGCAGGAAAAATTTGACCTGGCCCTGCGTGGGGCACCGGAGTTGCGCAATCACTGGCGGCAGATATGGCAATGGAATGAGGGCTGGCGTTATACTTTGAATGTCTCGGAAGCGCAGGCCCGCGATTTTCACCATGCCTGCACCGACCGGCAATATGGACTTTTGTCATGGCTGAAGGCTTATTGGTAAGTTCTTATCTGACGCAGGAAATGGTCTGCTCGGGCCGCCGTGCTATCGAGGCGCTTGAGCATGCCGGCTTGCCTATGCTGGCCACCTATTGGGAGTATGTGGAAGAGGGCGAACGCTGGCGCCTGGTGCTGATTTCGCCTGAGCTGCCTCTCTTGGGGCCGCTATCAATATTCCGCAAGATTGATGCCGCCCTTGCCGCGCAGGCCAGCGAACCCATGGCGCTGGACACACTGTACATCGATGTGCAAAGCGATACCCAGCCTTTTTATCGTCGTCTGATGCTTGCGCCGCACGCCGACCCGCAGCAGCGGCGCGACATCAATAATTTCTTCGATAGCGAGCATTATGTTTATTGGGTAGCCTGAGGCTGCCGCACGAACAGCACGCTCTTTGCGTACAATGGACGGTCCCGCTCAACTATCCGGACCGCCCGCGTGACCCCGCAATCAAAAGAAAACCTGCAAGCCATTTACGCCATGCTCGCCGCCGTCGCCATGTTCGCCTTCATGGATACGACGATGAAGCTGCTCGCCGCCCATTATCCCGCCATGCAGGTGACGGCGCTACGCTGCCTGTGCTCGCTGCCCCTGGTCTGTGCTTATATCGCTTGGCGCGGCAAGTTCGGTCAGGTGTTCAAGGTGCGCTGGCCGCTGCACCTGCTGCGCGGCGCCCTCGGCATCGCTATGCTGACCCTGTTTGCCTATGCGCTCAAATCGCTGCCGCTGGCGGAAACCTATTCCATCTTCTTCATCGCCCCGGCCCTGATCACGGCCCTGTCCGTCTTCGTCCTGAAGGAAAAGGTGGATACGGCACAGTGGCTGGCCATCGCGGTCGGCCTGGGTGGCGTGCTGGTGGTCTTGCGTCCCGAGGGCAGCAACTTCATTTCGGTGGCGGGGCTGGCCGTGCTCGGTTCGGCCGCGTGCTACGCCATCTCGGCCGTGGTCAGCCGCATCCTCAGCCGCAGCGACGCGCCCGAACACATCATGTTCTGGGTGCTGGTGCTGATGGGAGCAGGCGCGCTGCCGCTCAGCTATCAGGGCTGGGTGCCGCTGCGCATGGAAGACTGGCCGGTGCTGCTGGCCCTGGCCGTCAGCGGCTTCCTCGGTCAGCTGGCGCTGACCGTGGCCTTCAGTCGCGGCAAGGCCTCGATCGTCGCGCCCTTCGAATACTCGGCCCTGGCCTGGGGTGTGGGCATCGACTGGGTGCTGTGGAGCACGCTGCCCGACGCTTACACCCTGCTCGGTGCGGCCATCATCATCGGCAGTGGTCTGTATCTGGTGCGGCGCGAAGCCGTGCATACGGAAGCCGAGCATCCCTGAGCGGGCGGGTGCGGCCGTGAACGCGGGCCGGGCAAAGCCGATATAATCTCAGCATGCTAAAACAACGTACTATCAAAGAGTTAATCCGCACCACGGGCGTCGGCCTGCACTCCGGCACCAAGGTGGTGCTGACCCTGCGTCCGGCCGCGCCCGACACCGGCATCATCTTCCGCCGCGTCGACCTCGACCCGGTGGTGGAATTTCCCTCAAACGCCATGGCGGTGGGCGATACCCGCATGGCATCGGTGCTGATCCAGGATGGCGCCCGCGTTTCCACGGTCGAACACCTGATGTCGGCCTGCGCCGGCCTTGGCATCGACAATCTGTATATCGATGTGAGCGCGGAAGAAATTCCCATCATGGACGGTTCGGCCTCCTCCTTTGTGTACCTGCTGCAGCAAGCCGGCCTGGAAGAGCAGGACGCGCCCAAAAAATTCATCCGCGTGCTGAAAGCGGTCGAAGTGCGCGACGGCAAAGGCGCCAATGAAAAATGGGCGCGCCTGGTGCCGCACGACGGCTTCAAGCTCGACTTCTTCATCGAATTCAACCATCCGGCCGTGGACGGCACGGCCCAGCGCGCCAATATCGACTTCGGCGACGTGTCATATATCCAGGCTGTGGCGCGCGCGCGCACCTTCGGCTTCATGCAGGATGTGGAAATGCTGCGCGGCATCGGCCTGGCGCGCGGCGGCTCGCTGGAAAACGCGATCGTCATGGATGAATACCGCATCCTCAACTCCGACGGCCTGCGTTACGACGACGAGTTCGTACGCCACAAGATTCTGGACGCCATCGGCGACCTGTACCTGGTCGGCCATCCGCTGATCGCCGCGTACGAAGCGCACAAATCCGGCCACGCCCTGAACAATCTGCTGCTGCGCGAACTACTCTCCCACCCCGATGCCTACGAAATCGTCAGCTACGACGACGTCGACAAGGCGCCCCCTTCCTACGCCCGCCAGCTCGAGCAAGAGTGGTCGTACAACTAGCTCGTTTGATCCACCGCAAACAATGTCCACCCTGGTGTCAGGCACTAAGGTCGGACATTTGCTGATCTAAATCAAAGAATGTCCTACTCTGGTGCCTGACACCAGGGTGGGACATTGTTTGATTTGGCGCAAACGGGGCGGTGTCAGGCGGGGCGGCGGCGGGCGACCATGGCGCGCAGGGCGGCGATCAGGGGGCGGTTTTGCGCGGTCTCTTCCAATTCCTTGCTGAGCTGGTCGAAAGAGTGGACGGCGCTGTCGGGCAAGGCCAACTGCCGGCGTTCGACGGGCAGGGGCTGGGCCGATTTCATCATCTGCACGCGCAAACGAACGTTGTTGATTTGCCACCCCTTTTGTTGCAATGCCTCTTGTAGCTTTGGCAATTGTTGCTTAAGCTTGGCGGCAACCGCGGCATTGGGCACCGACAGCAACAGCTGACCGTCTTCGCAGGCCAGGATTTCGCTGAGCTTGAAGGCGGCCGGCAGGGCGGCGGCGCAGTCGGCTTGCAGGGCGCCGATGCGCTCGGCGGCCGGCAGCAGGGCGGCCAGGCGGTCGTTGCGGCGCAGGAAATCGGTGGCTTCGGCCGGGCGGCGCGAGCGCTTGAAGGAGTCAAATCGCATGCGTCTACCTTACCATAGCTGGCTCATCCATGCTGAGCGGACGGGGCCGTGAGGGCAATTTATTTCCCCCTTGCCTATTGCGTTATAGGGCCAGGAACCCAACCTTGCCGGGAACGCATGATAGAATCACCGTCTTTTGCCATAGGCGGACTCGGTGCGGTAGGGCCGCCCACTGGGCGAGGTCGCGAAGCGAGCTTTTTTTAACGGCGTTTATACAAGAATTCAAGCAATGTCCTTACTGACCCAGATCTTCGGCAGCCGTAACCAGCGGTTGCTCAAGCAATACCAAAAGACGGTGAAAGCGATCAATGCGCTGGAACCGGAATACGAAAAGCTGTCGGATGCCGAGCTGCAAGCGAAAACGCCGGCCTTCAAGGAGCGCATCGCCAACGGCGAAGCGCTGGACAGCCTGCTGCCCGAAGCCTTCGCCGTTTGCCGCGAAGCGTCCAAGCGCGTCTTCAAGATGCGCCACTTCGACGTGCAGCTGATCGGTGGCATGGTATTGCACTATGGCAAAATCGCCGAGATGGGCACCGGTGAGGGCAAGACCCTGACCGCGACCCTGCCGGCCTACCTGAATGCGTTGTCGGGCAAGGGCGTGCACATCGTCACCGTCAACGATTACCTGGCGCAGCGCGATGCTGAAACCATGGGCCGCCTGTACCGCTGGCTGGGCCTGAGCACCGGCATCAATCTGTCGCAGATGGAGCATGCCGCCAAGCAGCAGGCTTACGCGTCCGATATCACCTACGGCACCAATAATGAATTCGGCTTCGACTACCTGCGCGACAATATGGTGTTCGAGGCGCGCGACCGCGTGCAGCGCGCCCTGAACTTCGGCATCGTCGACGAGGTCGACTCGATCCTGATCGACGAAGCGCGTACGCCGCTGATCATTTCCGGCCAGGCCGAGAACCACACCGACCTCTACCACAAGATCAATAGCGTGCCGCCGCTGCTGACCCTGCAAGTGGGCGAGGAAACCTCCGACGGCAAGGGCAAGATCGAAGTGCCGGGCGACTATACCAAGGACGAGAAAGCGCACCAGGTGCTGCTGACCGAAGCCGGCCACGAAAAGGCTGAAGGCATCCTGACCCGCATGGGTCTGCTGCCGGAAGGCGCTTCGCTCTACGATTCGGCGAATATCACCCTGGTGCACCACCTGTACGCCGCCCTGCGCGCCCACGCCCTGTACTTCAAGGACCAGCATTACGTGGTGCAGAACGACGAAGTGGTGATCGTCGATGAATTCACCGGCCGCCTGATGACGGGTCGCCGCTGGTCCGATGGCCTGCACCAGGCCGTCGAAGCCAAGGAAGGCGTGAAGATCCAGAACGAGAACCAGACCCTGGCCTCGATCACCTTCCAGAACTATTTCCGCATGTACGCCAAGCTGGCGGGCATGACCGGCACGGCCGACACAGAAGCCTACGAATTCCAGGAAATCTACGCGCTGGAAACCGTGGTGATTCCACCGAATCGTCCTTCGCAGCGCAAGGACCGCCAGGACCAGGTGTACAAATCGAATGCCGAGAAGTACAACGCCATGATGCTGGACATCCGCGATTGCTACGAGCGCGGCCAGCCGGTGCTGGTGGGTACCACCTCGATCGAAAACTCCGAGCTCTTGTCCGGCATCCTGGACAAGGCCAAGCTGCCGCACAATGTGCTGAACGCCAAGCAGCACGCGCGCGAAGCGGAAATCATCGCCCAGGCCGGTTCGCCGAAAGCCATCACCATCGCCACCAATATGGCCGGCCGTGGTACCGACATCGTGCTGGGCGGTAACGTTGAAAAACAAATCCAGTTCGTCGAAGCCAATCCCGATCTGAGCGACGCCGACAAGGCGGCCCAGGCGCAGAAACTGCGCGACGGCTGGAAAGCGTTGCACGAGCAGGTGGTGGCGGCCGGCGGCCTGCACATCGTCGGCACCGAGCGCCACGAGTCGCGCCGCGTTGACAACCAGCTGCGCGGCCGTTCCGGCCGTCAGGGCGACCCGGGCTCCTCGCGCTTCTACCTCTCGCTCGACGATCCTTTGCTGCGCATCTTCGCCGGCGACCGCGTGCGCGCCATCATGGACCGCTTGAAAATGCCGGAAGGCGAACCGATCGAGGCGGGCATCGTCAGCCGTTCGATCGAATCGGCCCAGCGCAAGGTCGAGGCGCGCAACTTCGATATCCGTAAGCAGCTGCTGGAATACGATGACGTTGCCAATGACCAGCGTAAAGTGATCTATCAGCAGCGTAACGAGCTGCTGGAAAGCACCGACGTCTCGGAAACCATCGAATCGCTGCGCCACGGCGTGTTCACCGACCTGGTGCGCGTCTACGTGCCGGAAGAATCGGTGGAAGAGCAGTGGGACGTGGCCGCGCTGCAAAAAGTGCTGGCCAGCGAATGGCAGTTGCAGCTGCCACTGACCCAGATGCTGGAAGCCGAGCAGAACCTGAGCGACGACGAGCTGCTGGAGCGCGTGCTGGCCGCGGCCGACGCGCAGTACAAGGAAAAGGTCGAGATCGTCAGCAGGGAAGCGTTTGCCGGCTTCGAGCGCAACGTCATGCTGCAGAGCATGGACAGCCACTGGCGCGAACACCTGGCCGCGCTGGACCACCTGCGTCAAGGCATCCATCTGCGCGGCTATGCGCAGAAGAATCCGAAGCAGGAATACAAGCGCGAAGCCTTCGAACTGTTCGGCCAGATGCTGGACATGATCAAGAACGATGTGATCAAGCTGGTGCAGACCGTGCGCATCCAGTCGCGCGAGGAAATCGACGCGGCCGAAGCGGCCATGGCCCAGTCCCACGTGGAAAACGTGCATTACCAGCACGCCGACTTCAACCCGAACGCGGCGCCGGAAGAGCTGCTGGCCCCGACCGCGCTGCCCGACGGCGCCACCGAAGCCAGTGTCAGCATGGGCGTCAAGGTTGGCCGCAACGATCCTTGCCCTTGCGGCAGCGGCAAGAAGTACAAGGCTTGCCACGGCAAGCTGGCCTAAGCCGGCGGAAAACAAAAAAACCGGGGATGCGTCCCCGGTTTTTTTCGTCCCTGGCCAGCGCCGGGGCTTAGCGCGCCGCCTCGTAGAGGGGGGAGCTGAGTGGCAGGCTGATGCGGATCACAGTGCCGGCGCCCGGCGCCGAATCGATGGCGATGCGCCCGCCCAGCACGCCGCTGACGATGTTGTAGACGATATTCATGCCCAGCCCGGTGCCGCCCTGGCCCATCTTGGTGGTGAAGAAGGGATCGAAGACGTGGCGCCGCACCTCTTCGCTCATGCCCACGCCATCGTCGCTGAAGCTGATCTCGGCCAGTTCGCTCTCGCCGGCCTGGGCGTGGATCACGATCTGGCCTTCGCTGCGGCCTTCGAAGGCATGCATCAGCGCATTATTGAGCAGATTGGTGAAGATCTGGTACAGGCTGCCCGGATAAGAGTCGAGCATCAGGCTGGACGGCACGTCGAGGCTGACGCGGCAGTTGGCGCGGCGCAGGCGCGGCATGAAGGTGGCCGTGGTGTCGCTGACCACGGTGAGCAGGCTGAAGCAGCGGCGCTGGTCATTGGTCTGGTCGACGGCGATCTGCTTGAACGAGGCAATCAGCTCGGCCGCCTTTTGCAGCGAGCTGGAGATCAGGCCGCAAGCCATGCGCACCTCTTCCAGATGGCTGATCAGGGCCGAGCGCCGCAGCGAACCGGCGGCCACCACGGCGTCGAATTCCTCGACGCGGTCGCGCAGCGCGGTCGAGGCTAGCAGGCTGTTGCCGATCGGCGTGTTCAGCTCGTGGGCGATGCCGGCCACGAGGGAGCCGAGCGAGGCCATCTTTTCAGCCGCGATCAGATCGTGCTGGGTACGCTTCAAGGTGTCGAGTGTATGCGATAGCTCGCTGTTGGCGTGCTCCAGTTCGGCTGAGCGCTCGCGCACCCGGTGTTCCAGCGAAGCGTTGAGTTCCTGCAGCGCATCCTTGGCCTTGCGTTCCTGGGTCAGGTCGAGCAAGGCCCAGATGATGGCTTGCTGCCCATCGAGCAGCAGGGAGGAGGACCAGATCGTCACGCTGCCCTGGCTGCCGTCCGGTAGCTGCACATCGGCCACTTCGCCGCGCACCGCGCCCTGGCGCTGGTGCAGCTGCCAGATGCGGTTGCGCTCGACCGGCGAGGCCCAGAACGGCAGCTCGTCCGAACGCTTGCCGACCACGTCGCCCAGCTCGCGGTGGAAGGTGCGCAGCAGGGCGCGGTTGGCGGTGAGCACGCGCCCATCCTGGCCCGAGACACTGAGCGGCAGCGGCGTCATATCGAACAGGGTATGGAAGCGCGCCTCCGATTCCGACAGGCGCAGCTCGGACTCCTCCAGGCGCAGGATGCGGTCGCGCAGGGCGGCGCTCATGGTGTTGAGCGAGTGGGTGAACACCTGCAGCTCGTCGCCGCCGCGCTCGGGCAGCTGACGGCCATACTGGCCCTGGGCCAGCTGCTGCGACTGCTCCGTCAGCGCCTGCAGGCGGCGGCCGATGCCATGGGTCAGGGCGACGAAGAGCAGCAGGCCGACGCCGAAACCGGTCAGGGCGATGGCGCTGCCCTGCAGCATGACCTCGTCGCGCGCCTTGCCCAGTTCGGCCGTGGACAGGCCGAAGTTGAGTGAGCCGATCTCGTTCTGGTTCAAGAGCAGCGGGGCGCGCACATGCAGGATATGTTCCTCGAACAGGGTGCGTACGCCGCCCTCGTCGGCCTTGCCCCGGCGCAGCAGCGCGGGCAGTTGCAGCGGCTGCTCGCCGGCCTGGGCCAGGGAGCGGCCGGACGCATCGAGCACCACGATATAGCGCAGCAGGCTGTCGCGCGGTTCGGCCAGCATCTCGTTCCAATAGCTGCTCAATTCGTTCAGCCGGCCGGTGCTGGCATAGGGGCTCAAGGTCAGGTTCAGCGTGACGGCGTACTCATGGGCGACCCGCTCGGCATTGCGGCTGACCGCGTTCTCCATCAGCCGCAGGCTATTGGCGATCAGCACGCCCACCACCAGCGCCAGGACAAACGCGCTCAGCAGCAGGAATTTGACGCGCAGGGGCAGTCTCATCGGCACTCCTCATCTGGATACCCCCGGATTGTATCCTTTTAGCAAGCCACTCCACCACCGGCCCAATCCACAGTCCAGTCCGTGTCCACCCTGGTGCCTGGCACCAGGGTGGACACGGGCTGGACTGTGGATGCAAAAAGCCCGGCGCGGGGCCGGGCTGGAGCGGTGTGGGCGCTGGGGCGCTTTACGGCAGGGTCAGGATGACTTTGACGCTGTCGTCCACGGCCGATTTGTCGATGTAGCCGATGGCTTTGGGATCGTCGGCCACGGCTTTTTTCACCTCGGCGTTGGATTTGTACTCTTTCGGCGGCGTGCCTTTGCCGGTGAACACCAGCTTGGACCACAGGGCTTTAACCTGGGCCGCGTCCTTGTCCGCCACCTTCTGGTAGAACTCGTTGCGGATGTGGGAGCCGTCAGCCTGGTCGACCGGGGTGAACATGGCCGATTTGCCGAGGAAGAATTGGGACGCTTGTTCCGAGAACATGCGCGTGGCCGGATTCTTCGGGTTGACGATCACCACGATTTCGGCCGAGGCCGGAACGGCGGCTGCGGCCAGCGCGGCCAGGATCAGCGAGGACATCAGTTTTTTCATGGGTAGCACCTTAGAAGACGAAATCGACGGCAGCGCCGACCACGGTCACGCTATCCTTGAAGCTGGTTGGCGTGAAGATCAGGGAACCGCCCTTGGTCTTCGGCTTGACGCGGTCCACTTGCACTTTCAGCGCCATCGATTTGGCGAAGTCCCAGCGCACGCCGACCAGGTTGGACGACTGTTCCGGCGACAGCAGCAGGCCGCGCACGGTGGCGTTCAGCGGCGGCACGGCGGCCAGCGCGGCCGGTACATTGACCGAGGAGCCGGCGTCCTTGTACTGGGCGTGGGCGAAGTAAGGCAGCACTTTTCCGATGCGGTAGCCGCCCATCACGTACCAGGCGTTGGTGTCGGGGATGTAGACGGCTTGCTTGGCGCGGCGCTGGGCGTACTCGGATTGCAGCACGATATTGTTCCAGTCCATGGTCAGACCGAGCGAGGTGAAGGCGATGCGCTTGCGCTCTTTCAGGGTCAGGTCGTCGGCCAGCTGGGTGAAGCCGAAGCCGCTCAAAGTGTCGGTCAGGGTGTTGATCGGGACGATGCCGTCGCTCTGGATCTTGCCTTGCACGTGGCCGAAGCGCACGGTGAAGGGGCCGCGTTCGGCGCTGATGGAGAAGCCGGCCGCCGGCGACTGGTGCTTGGCGACGATGCCGCCGCCGGTCGGGATGAACAGCTTGCCGCGGCTCTTGCCGACGAAGGCTTGCACCGTCACATTGGTGTCGCCGAAGCCATGCTGCCAGTTGACGTCGACGCCGTCCACGTTCTCGATCGGCGCCTGGCCGTACATCTCGATCGGCGGACGCATCATGGTGTTGGCGTAGCCCACGTTCTGGTAGTCGGAGATCAGGAAGGCGGGCAGCACCACGCGGCCCAGGCGTACCGAGGTCTCGTCATTGATCTTGTATTTCAGGAAGGCCCAGGTCAGGTCGGTGGTGAACTGCGGGCTGGTGTTCTTGCGGGTCAGTACCTGCACCGTGCCCGACAGCTGGTCGCTGAACTGGTAGCTCGCTTGCAGGCCCAGGTTGGAATCGAGGCCGATGCGCGGCGAGTCAGCCACGCCCACAGCCTGGTTGTAGCGGGCAAATTGGGCATCGTCGGTATTGCTTTTGGCGACGCCGAGGGTGCCGAAGCCGCTGATGCTCAGTTTATCGTCGCCGAGTGTGGCGGCTTGTGCTTGCATCAGGCCAACGGCGGCCAGAACGGATGCTACTAAAAGTTGTTTTTTCATCTCTTGAGATCCAATAGGTTTATTGTTTTGGTGGCTGGGAGGATTGCTCCGCCGAACTGGGCCGCGAAGTGTGTACGGCCGCTACAAGTGGCTTTTGTGCGCGCCTGAAACCTTAAAACAATTTCCCTGGAGCACGAAATGGAATTTACGGAATAGTGGCTAGACTCTAGTTTTTTGTCGTATTTGTGGCATTTCTCTTGAATTTTCGACAGCGTTTATGCCTGCCTCGTGGATAAGGTATCAAGCTTGCAATTTGTGACACTTAGCCAAAAAGAAAGCTTGTAAAGTAACTGAAAGTTTCGGAAGGGCAGCGCCCATCAGGGATTACAATAACGGCTTCTTTTATCTCCTTTTTCCGCTAGAGAGAGCTATGGCCGTCAATTCCCCCATTCCCGTCGCTGCCGACCTGAAACCTGTTGCCGGTATTGAAATCGGCTACGCCGAGGCGGGCATCAAGAAACCGAACCGCAAGGATGTGCTGGTCATGAAGCTGGCCGATGGCGCCACCGTGTCTGGCGTGTTCACCCTGAACCGTTTCTGCGCCGCCCCGGTGCAGATTTCCAAGGACAATCTGGCGGCCGTGAAAGCGGGTGGCGCGGCTATCCGCGCCCTGGTGGTGAATACTGGTAACGCCAACGCCGGCACCGGCGAAGAGGGCCTGGCCCGCGCCCAGGCGACCTGCGCCGCGCTGGCGGCCGAGCTGGGCTGCGCGCCGCAGCAAATCCTGCCGTTTTCCACCGGCGTGATCCTGGAGCCGCTGCCGGTCGAGAAGATCAAGGCCGGCCTGCCGGCCGCCGTGGCGAACCTGAAGCCGGACAACTGGTTCAACGCCGCCGAAGCCATCATGACCACCGACACCCAGCCGAAAGCCGGCTCGCGCACGGTGGACATCGCCGGCCACAAAGTCACGCTGACCGGCATCAGCAAGGGCGCCGGCATGATCAAGCCGAATATGGCGACCATGCTGGGCTACCTGGCCTTCGACGCCAAAGTGGCGCAGCCGGTGCTGGACGTGCTGGTGAAACAGGCGGCCGACCAATCCTTCAACTGCATCACCATCGACGGCGACACCTCGACCAACGATTCCTTCATGCTGATCGCCACCGGCGCCGGCACGCTGGAAGTGAATTCGGTCGACAGCCCTGAATACAAGGCGCTGGCAGCGGCCGTGACGGAGCTGTCGGTGTTCCTGGCCCAGTCCATCATCCGCGACGGCGAAGGCGCGACCAAGTTCATCTCGATCACCGTGGAAGACGGCGCCAGCATGGAAGAGTGCCGCAAGATCGCATATTCGATCGCCCACTCGCCGCTGGTGAAGACCGCTTTCTTCGCCTCCGACCCGAACCTGGGCCGTATCCTGGCCGCCATCGGCTATGCCGGTGTGGACGACCTGGACGTCAGCAAGATCAATCTGTACCTGGACGATGTGTGGGTGGCCAAGAACGGCGGCCGCAATCCCGACTACAAGGAAGAAGACGGCCAGCGCGTGATGAAGCAGAGCGAAATCACGGTGCGCGTCAAGCTGGCGCGCGGCACGGCGGCATCTACCGTCTACACCTGCGACCTGTCGCACGACTATGTGTCGATCAACGCCGACTATCGTTCCTGAGCGATGACGGCCGCCCTCGATCTGTTCCTGGCCCGGGCCGAAGCCGTGCTGGCGCGCGTGGAGGCCTTGCTGCCGCCCGCGCCGCCGGCGCCGGACTGGCAGGCGGCCCACGCCTTCCGCTGGCGCAAGCGGCGCGATGGCATGGGCTGGCTGCAGGCGGTGGGTCATCCGGCCCGCATCGCCTTGGATGATCTGCACAATATCGGCACGCAGAAGCAGCAGATCGAGCAGAACACGCGCCAGTTCGTGGCCGGGCTGCCGGCCAATAATGTGCTGCTGACGGGCGCGCGCGGCACCGGCAAGTCCTCGCTGATCAAGGCTTGCCTGAACCAGTTCGCGGACCAGGGCTTGCGCCTGATCGAGGTCGACAAGGCCGATCTGGCCGACCTGCCGGACATCACCGAGCTGGTGGCGGGACGGCCGGAGCGCTTCGTGGTCTTTTGCGACGACCTGTCGTTTGAAGAGGGCGAGGGCGGCTACAAGGCGCTGAAAGTGGCGCTGGACGGTTCGGTTTCGGCCCAGTCGGAGAATGTGCTGATCTATGCCACCTCGAACCGGCGCCACCTGATGCCGGAGCGTATGTCGGAGAACAACAGCTACCGCTCCGACGAGAACGGCGACCTGCATCCGGGCGAAACGGTGGAGGAGAAGATTTCCCTGTCCGAGCGCTTCGGCCTGTGGCTCTCCTTCTATCCCTTCAAGCAGGACGATTACCTGGACATCGTGTCCCACTGGCTGGCCTCCTTCGGCTGCACGGCCGAGCAGGTGGAAGCGGCGCGCGCCGATGCCCTGCGCTGGGCCTTGCAGCGCGGCTCCCGTTCGGGGCGCGTGGCCTGGCAGTTCGCCCGCGATTATGCGGGCAAGTTATCCATGAGTAGAGAATGACAGAAACACAGAAACGCCCGGTCGACGTTGCCGTCGGCATCCTGATGCAAGCCAATGGCGACGTGCTGCTGGGCCAGCGCCCGGAAGGCAAGCCGTATGCGGGCTATTGGGAATTCCCCGGCGGGAAAGTCGATCCCGGCGAAACCATTTTCCAGGCCTTGCAGCGCGAATTCGTCGAAGAGCTGGGCATTGAAGTGATCAGCGCCGAAGAGTGGTGCGGCATCGAGCATGTGTATGAACACGCGCATGTGCGCCTGCACTTCTTCATCAGCCGCGAATGGCGCGGCGAGCCGCAAAGCCTGGAAGGCCAGGCCTTCGCCTGGCAGGGCGCGGTGGGCGTGGAGCCGCTGCTGCCAGCCACGATTCCCTTGCTGGAGTGGCTGGACCGGGTGCGCTACTAAGCCTTACTCGGATTTCAGCTCGTCGTCCAGCGGATCGGTGGGGGCGGCGCCGGGGATGGTGTATTTTTCCTCGGCCCAGGCGCCCAGATCGATCTGTTTGCAGCGCTCGGAGCAGAAGGGACGGTATTTATTCTTTTCGCTCCACTCCACTTTCTTGGAGCAGGTCGGGCAGTCGACAACGGTAGGCATCTTGCTAAATCGTTAAAAATTACAGAGCGTGAGCTCGAAGGGCACGTCTTCTTCCAGCGGCTTCGGTTTCAGGTCGCCGCCCTGGGAAGTGAAGCGCACCCACAGCATATATTTGTTGGCCGAGATTTCGGGGATCGCACCCAGGGCCTCGTCCACGTTCAGGCGCAGCATCTGGTACACCTTCCCCTGCAACATCTGCTGGTAGCTGCCGGTGTTGGCGATCATCTTGACCGGCGCGCCGGAATCGCGCAGCAGGCGCAGCACCAGGGCCAGCGCGTCGAACAGCGGCGCCAGCGGCGTGAACCAGCCGACGATATCGTTGAAGCGCTGCTCGGACGAGCGTTTCTGCCAGGCGTAGTAAGAGGGCAGGTCGAATTCGCAGGCGCCGCCGGGGATGATGGTGCGGCCGCGGATGCTCATCAGCCACTCATTATCGCGCACATTCTGGCCGGTCTTGCCTTGCGCCGCGACCAGGGCGGTGCTCACGGCATCGAGTTCGTTGAGGATGGCGTCCAGCATCTCGGCTTGCACATTCGGATTGGAGCGGTAGCCCAGCAGGCTTTGGCGCTGGCGCTCCAGTTCCTGCAGCAGATCGGACTTCAGGTCGGCGCGGCCGGCCACTTCCAGCATATCGAAGATCGTTGCCAGGGCAACGTGGTGCTGCATCGGATGCTCTTGCTGCACAAAGAACTTAAATTTTTCGTACAAATCTTCCAGCCGCAACAACGTGCGTATGCGCTCGTTGAAAGGATATTCGTAGACGATCAAAATAACATCCCTTTATTGGTGGGCTGGTAACAATTCCCGTGATTCTGAACCATGCGAGGCAAAATTACAAACGTTGCGAAGGTATTGTTATCGTTCTTACGGAAAATGCCAGGTATAAATCGTGTAAACGCGCAATTTGTGCTTCCAGTGCAGCAATTTCGCCGCTGTTGTCCACGATGTCGTCCGCCGCATCCAGCCTTTGCTGGCGGCTGGCCTGGTTCGCCATGATGGCGCGTACCTGCGCTTCGGCCAGGCCGTTGCGCGCCATCACGCGCGCCAGCTGCACTTCCTCCGGGCAGTCGACCACCAGCACGCGGTCCACGCGCTCCTTCCAGCTGCCTGACTCCACCAGCAGCGGCACGGCCAGCATCACGTAGTCGCCTTCGGCCATGACGGCGGCGGCCATGGTGGCCTCGCGGATGCGTGGATGCAGGATGGCTTCCAGGCGCTGCTTGGCCTGCGGGTCGCTGAAGACCAGGGCGCGCATGCGCGCGCGGTCCATGGCGCCGTTGGCGTCGGCGAACCCGGGGCCGAATGCGGCCAGCAGGGCCGGCATGGCGGCGCCGTGCGGGCCGGTCAGGCTGTGGGCGATCTGGTCGGTGTCGATAATGCTGGCGCCGCGCGCGGCGAACATATCGGCCACCAGACTCTTGCCGCTGCCGATGCCGCCGGTCAGGCCGATAGTGAATTTTTTATTAACTGGCTGATGCTGCATGCTTCTGTGTTTTCCTTGAGGCGGCCGGCCTTAGCCCGCCAGGCTGCTGGTGAAACGGCTGATGGGCGCACCGAAGATCAGCGCGATCATGCCCGCCGCCGCCAGATAAGGGCCAAAGGGAATCGGGTTGTTGCGGCCATGCCGCGCAAAGACAATCAGGCAGATGCCGGCCACTGCGCCCACCACCGAAGACAGCAGGATGATCGAAGGCAGCATGGCCCAGCCCAGCCAGGCGCCCAGCGCCGCCAGCAGCTTGAAGTCACCATACCCCATTCCTTCCTTGCCTGTCGCCAGCTTGAAGAGCCAGTAGATGCTCCATAGCGCCAGATAGCCGGCGGCGGCGCCGATCACGGCGTCGCGCAGCGGCACGAAGGTGCCGTTCAGATTCACCAGCAGGCCGGCCCACAGCAGCGGGTAGGTCAGATCGTCCGGCAGCAGCTGGGTGTCGGCGTCGATGAAGGTCATGGCGATCAGCATCCAGGCAAAGACCAGGGTGGCCAGGCCCATAAAGCCGCTGCCGAACTGCCAGACCAGGGCCGCCGACAGCAGGGCAGTCAGCATTTCGATGGCCGGATAACGCGCCGAGATCGGGTTTTTGCAGCTGCTGCACTTGCCGCGCAGGGCCAGCCAGCTGAACACCGGAATATTCTCCAGCGCCGTCACCTGATGGCCGCAATGCGAGCAGGCCGAACGCGGTACCATCAGGTTGAAGCGGTCGGTATGCGGCAGCTGCTTGCCCGATTCGGCCGCCACATAATTATCCGACTCGCGCTGCATCATCTTTGGCAGGCGGTAGATCACCACGTTCAGGAAGCTGCCTATCATCAGGCCGAAAATGCCGGCGACAATGGTGGCGGCAAGGTTGGCCGCGGGCGCGAACAACAGGGTTTCTTCGAGCATCTTATTTTAGTCCGGTTGATTGCCTTGATCGGGATGCTCTATATTAAAGCATGCCGCTCGCGCCGCAAGCCCCGGCCGTGCTAGAACTTCACCTGCTTGCCCGCCAGTTCGGCGTTCTGTCCCAGCTTGGCCGGCGCCGGGAAGGGATGGTTGATGCTTATGCTCTTGTTATAGCCATAGATCCAGACGCCGTTCAGCCGCCGCTTCTTCTCCAGCGAAACCGCCAGGTGCGCGGCGAAGTCGGTGACGCTCTCGGCGCAGACCTCCATCAGAATCGGCCCTTTGTAGCCGTCCACCAGGCCGCCCAGCAGCACGGCCAGATCGTCGCTGCTCCACGTCCAATCGCCCGGATCGCTGCCTTCGTCGCCGATGGCCTGGTCCGAACCGTGGCAGGTGATGCACAAGGGTTCATTTTCCTTCACCAGCTTGAGCAATTGCGCCATCTGCTGATTGGCCTGGCTTTGCGTGCCGGCCGATAGCTGTTTCAGGCTGCCCCATGCCTCCACGCCGGCATCCGATGCGACGGTTTTCATGATGGCGCCGTCGCGCGTCATAACGATCAACATAATTTTTCTCCCTGATGTCTGCTGCCGCGGGATTGCGGCGGGACCATCATCGCGGCGCGCCTGGCGCGGTGTCGATTACACCTGCTTACACGGCGCCGGCGGCAGCGCTGTTATGCCGTGTAAGCGCGCGTAATGGAAGCGCGGCCCGCCGTGGGCGAAGATGGTTTCGCAGCACACCCATTCACTCTCACTTAGGAGAAAGCCATGACCACCTATCAGCTGAACTTCAATATCGACGACGCCGGCCTGAAAAAAATTAACAACGCCGGCCAGTACCTGACCATCGTCAAGAGCGCCACCGGCAGCAACCCCGCGAATAGCGATCCGGTTGCCTGGCTCGCCTTCGCGCCGATGGGCACCGACCTGGTTTCCTGGACCGAGAACTACTATATGTACTCGACCCAGACCCTGATCGAGTCCGGCGCCACCATCATCATGAGCTCCACCACGCCGCAGCCGCTGCAGGAGGGGTCGCTGTATACCTTCAATTCCAATTACACCTTTGCGACGACCCCGAACGGCACCAAGGGGGTCTTCGATCTGAACAATCAGGCCCAGGACCTGGTCTTCGGCCTGGCGCAGAAGGCGGTGGTCAACCAGGTCGGCACGATGTCGCCGCTGAATGCCATTTCGGTCCTGTATGGCGAGCAAGCCAGCTTCGAGCCGGAAGAGACCCTGTCCATTTTCCTCAGCTCCTACGATAACAATGGCTGCGTCATTTCCCAGGTCGCCAGCAATGCCCTGATCGTCACCCTGACCAGCGTCAACCCCACCGCCAATATCGGCTTCGATGACGCCAACAATGTCTTCGTGCAGAACGATGCGAAGCTGACCAGCCGCCAGGACTTTGCGGCGCGCGTGGCCGGCCGCCGTGCCGAATCCGTGGCACGGCGCGCCTGAGCACCAGCGCGCGGACCGGGAGCGATCCCGGTCCGCGCCGGGGGACGGAGATGAAGCATACGCTGACTATCACCATTGATGCGACCAGCGTGGCCCTGATACAGGCCGCCGGCCAGTACGTGACGCTGAGCCGCGGCGTCAGCCAGCTGGTCGACAGCGTAGCGGGGCAGAGCCTGGCGTGGCAAGTCATCCCGGCGGCGCAGACGATCGTGTTCGCCTGGGATGACGACTGCTATCTGTACCAGAGCAGCGGCACCCTCGCCTTCGATCAGCCCGTATACGTCGGCAACCAAAGCCAGGAGCCGGCTGTGCCCGGCTATGACTATGTCTTCGATGGTGCGCAGTTTGCCGCCACGCCGGGCCAGGGTTCGGCGTATGCGGTGCGCAATGGCGACAGCCGCACCCGCAGCGCCCTGTTCGGTCTGCTGCAGGCCGCCAGCGTCAACGCCGCACCGGTCACCGCGACGCCCGTGAGCTGCCAGCCCGTGCTGTATGGCCAGCGCGACCAGCTGCTGTTGGCGGCTGGCGTGCAAATCTACCTGTCGTCGGCGCCCCTGGGCGGCTGGGTTATCGGCGATCTGCCCGGCAGCGCGCTGACGGTCGCCGAGGACGGCGCCCAGGTGGGCTTCGACCGCACCACCAACGCCTTTTTCCTGCTGGCTTAAGCAGGCTCCCGGCCCGGCACCACGCTGCCTTCCAGGCGGGAGCCGCGCATGATCTGGAACGGCAGTGCCCCCAGGCGCAGTTCGCCGCGGCGGCGTTCGATCAGGCTGGGTAGTTGCGTGCCCGGCGGCAGCGCGCGCGCGATCTGGCTGCGGGCGCGAAACAGCTGGATATTCAGGTGGGTCGGGTCGATGCCCAGCATGCGCGCCAGGTGCGCCACCTCAATCCAGCCCTGGCAGCTGGGATCGACGCCATGGCGGGCGTCGTCCAGGCGGCGGCGCGCCAGCGTCAGCAGGCTGTAGTGGTGGACCCGTTCGCCCAGATCCAGTTCGGTCCTGTTCTCCAGGGCGATGGTGAGGAAGGCGTGTTCTTCGTTCAGGCTGACCTGAAAGCGCAACTGGGTGGGTTCCGGATCTGGCGTGGTGGATGGGGGGCGCAGGTTCATGGTCGGGATTCCGGTTGAGATGCTTGTTGGGGAGTGAAGCAATGTTGTCCGGAATGATTACAAGTTCCGTGCCAGCGCCTGGCGGCCGCGGTCAAGGGCCAATCCCGCGCCAACAGCGGCGCCAGGCTGGCTGTTGACATGTCAATGGCCGCTTGTTGACACGGCCGGCGGTGGCATAATCGTTAACCCAGTCACTGCGTTTTCGATGGCCATGCCGACCGAATTGCCTGATCCAGAAGCCACCCTGACATCCTCATCGTGGAGCGCCGGCGCGGACGCCGCGCCGCTGCTGGGCCTGACCGTGCTCTGGCATCCGGACTGGCAGCGCGTAGGGCAGCAGTATCTGGCGCCGGAGTGCGACGTGCCGCTCGAAGTGCACCGCTTTGCGCCGGGTTTCAGCCATGCCGGCGGCCCGGCCACGCCGCTGGGTCATCGCGGCGTGGCGCGCGACCCGTTGCGGCTGCAATGCGCGCGCGACGGCAGCATCACGCTGACGCCGCCGCTGAGCCGGATGCAGCTGGAAGCCGATGGCGTGCCGGTGATGGCGCCGCTGCGCCTGCGGCCGGAACAGCTGGAGGCCGGCGTGGTCTTGCAACTGGGCGGCGCCATCCTGCTCTGCCTGCACTGGATGCGGCTGCTGCCGCAGAGCGCGCCGGTGCACGGCCTGGTGGGCGTCAGCGCGGCCGTTCTGCGCTTGCGCCGCCTGATCGCCCAGGCGGCCGCGACCACGATGCCGGTCTTGCTGCTGGGCGAAACGGGGACGGGCAAGGAAGTGGCGGCGCGCGCCATCCATGCCGCCAGCGCGCGCCGCGACGGGCCGCTGGTGGCGGTGAATATGGCGGCGCTGAGCGAAGCGCTGGCCGTGGCTGAGCTGTTTGGCGCCGGCAAGGGGGCCTACACGGGCGCCGTCCAGGCGCGCGCCGGGCTGTTTGCCGAGGCCGGCGGCGGCACCCTGTTTCTCGATGAAATCGGCGCCACCCCGGCGCTGATCCAGCCCATGCTGCTGCGCGTGCTGGAGTCGGCCGAATACCGGCCGCTCGGCAGCGAACGGACGCGCCAGGCGACGGCGCGCGTGATCGCCGCCACCGATGCCGATCTGGCGCAAGGCAGCTTCAACCAGCCCCTGTTGCGCCGCCTGGAAGCGTTTGTGATCCACCTGGCGCCGCTGCGCCAGCGGCGCGCCGATATCGGCGTGCTGATCGTGCATTTTGCCGCCGCCTATCTGGCGCAGCATGGCGCCGCCGGCTTGCCGACGGGCTTTATCGGGGCCTTATGCCGTGCCCCGTGGCCGGGCAATATCCGCCAGTTGGGGCATGTGGTGCAGCGCGCCCTGATCGCGCTCGAAGCGGGCGAGGCGCTGTCGCTGGACGGCGTGGCGCCGGCCCCGGCCGCTGCCGCCGCGCCCGCCGTGCTGCCGGCGGGCACGGCGGCGCGCGCGGTGCTGGCCGAGGTGAGCGATCAGGCCGTGCTGCAGGCGCTGCAGCAAAACGGCTGGCAACTCCGCGCCGCGGCCCAGGCGCTCGGGGTGTCGCGGCCGTCGATGTACAAGCTGCTGGCGCGCCATCCGCAAATCCGCGCGCCGCAAGCGATCGCCGCGGCGGAAATCGCCGCCGCCATCGCGCGCAACGGCGCCGATTGGGCGCGCAGCGCGGCCCAGCTGGGCACCCCGGCTGAGGCACTGCGCCGCCATGCGCGCGGGCTGGGGCTGGCGGACGCCACCCTGGCCGAGGTGCAGCGCGGCCAGGGCCGGGATGCTTAGCGCAGCCTTGCGCGCCCGCCGTGGCGTGGGCTCGGATGGCCGCCGTCGCCGACCTCGCATTCCGGGTCGAAGCCGAACACGCGCGGCACCGGCGCTTTCTGACCCTGAAAGTGCAGATTAACGGTGAGCACCAGCGACAGTTCCCAGCGTCCGATCAGCGCGTCCACCTGCAGCACGCCGCTCCATTGGCGCAGCAGGGACTCCGGAGCGTCGTCGCCCAGCGGCGGGACAAGCGGGAAGCCGCCTTCGAGCCGGGTGCAGGCGCTCGGCTGCGACCGGAAGGGGGAGGGTTGGGCGAATTGTGCCATTTCACCATCGAGCAGGCGGATCACCTGGGGACGGGTGATGATGCAGCATTCGAGCACGTCAAAGCCGGTCAGGCCGGCGCTCTTCATCGAATCGGCATAAATCTCCAGGCTGACCTGGTCGCCGGGGGAGAAGCGCAGGGCGCCGGTGCAGGGGCCGAAAGTGGGGTCGGAGGGCGGCTGCAAGTCCCACCACAGGGCGCCGCTGGTTTGCTGGGCGTCGAACAGGATGCGCAGGGTGATAGCGCTCATTTGCGGCTCTCGCTTAATAAAGGTTGGTAACGGATGTCGCGGCGCAGCGCGATCAGGTCGGGTTCGGCGTCGATCAAGTGGCGCGGATAGCCGAGCTTGCGGGCCTGCTCCAGGCTGGCGATGGCTTGCAAGCGCTGGCCGGCCAGCTCATAGCTCACCGCCGCGCGAAATTGCACATCGGCGTTGGCGGGCAGGGCGCGCAGGGCGCGTTCGCTCCACGCCAGGGCGGCGGCCGGCTTGTCCAGATGGGCGCGGTACAGGCCCATGCGCGACAAGAGCAAACCATTGCCGGGTTCGCGCTCGAGCTGGGGCGCCAGCAGGGCCACCGCGTGTTCATACGCCTGGCGCGACGCCGCTTCCCGCCCCGGCAGCCAGCGCAGGGCATCGGCCAGATTGGCCCATTTCAGATAGTCCTGCGGGCTGCCGCGGGCGCCCGAGACCGCCCGTTCGAAGGCCTGCACGGCGCCGGCATAGTCGCCGCGCGCAAACAGGGCATTGCCCAGATTGCTGTACAGGCGGCCGTTGGGGCGGATCTGCAATCCCTGTTGCAGGACGCGCAGCGCTTCGTCGGCGCGGTCCAGGTGCAAGAGCGTGGCGCTCAGATTGGCGTAGGCAAACACGGTGTCCGGGTCGAGTTGCAGGCTGTGCCGGAAGGCTTGCTCGGCGCCGCGGTAATCGCCTTGCTGGAACAGCAAGGCGCCATACAGGTCGGCAAAGCGCCGCTCGCGCGGCCAGCGCTGCTGCACCTCGCGCAGGAAGGTGGCGGCCTCGGCAAAGCGGCGCGTGGCCAGCAGCAGATTGCTGTGGCCGGCCAGCGCGGCCGGCTCGCCCGGATCGAGCTGCAGGGCGCGCGCATAACTGGCCTGGGCCGCGTCGAAGCGGCCTTCCAGGCGCAGCACGTCGCCCAGCGCGGCATGGGCCAGCGCCAGCTGGTCATCCTGCAGCAAGGCTTGCTGGGCGCTGGCGTGGGCCAGTTTCAGCCAAGCGGGGTCGCGTCCGTCGCCGCTGTAGCGCAGGCAATACGCCAGCGCCAGGCCGGCACTGGCGCCGGCGCTGGCGGGCGTGCGGGCGAGGACGGCGCTGAAGGCTTGGACGGCGCTGTCCAGGCTGCCGTCGCGGTCGAAGCTGTGCAAGGCCCGCATGCCATCTTGCAGCGTGTACTGCTCGGAAGAGGCCGGGAACCAGCCGGCCGGCAAGGCCCGCCGCAGCGGCGCCTGGCCCAGATAGAGCGTGCCGCCCACGAGGCCGAGCGACAGCAGCGCGAACAGGGCGTGGCGCAGCGGCCGCGCCAGCCGCCGGCGCGCCGGCAGCGTGAAACGGCGCGGCGCGCCGGGCGCGGCGGGCGCCAGCGCCGCCAGGCGCTGTTGCACGGCGCGCATGCTGGCCGGCCGCCGTTGCGGCTCGGGCGCGGTCATGTCCAGCAGCAGGGCGAGGAGGACCGGGTCGGTATCGGCCGGCAGCGGCCATTGCCGCGACGACGTCTGCATCAGGGCGGCCGCCAGCGCCAGGCCATGCAGCTCGGGAAAGGGGCGCTGGCCCGCCAGCAACTCGTAGAGCAGCACGCCGAGGGCGTAAATATCGGCCGCCGTGCCGCAGGGCTGTCCGGCCAGACGTTCCGGCGCCATATAGGCCACCGTGCCCGGCGCCGGTTCCGCCGTGGCGCTGGTGCAGGTGGCCAGCGGATCGAGATGGCGCGCCAGGCCGAAGTCCAGGATGCGCGGCGCGCCGTCCGCTTCGACGATCAGGTTCGAGGGTTTCAGGTCGCCATGCACGAGGCCGGATGCGTGCGCCTCGGCCATGGCGTCGGCGATGGCGGCCAGCAGGGACAGCGGCGTGGCCCGGCCGAGATTGTTCTCCTGCAGGCATTGGCGCAGCGTTTTGCCCGGCACCAGTTCCATGACGATGTATTGCATGCCCGCCGCTTCCTCGATGGCGAAGACGCGCACGAAGGCGCGGTGCTTGAGCGAGGCGGCGAGGCGGGCTTCGCGCAGCAGGGCGTCGGGCGGCAGCGTGGCCGCGTTGCGCAGGTATTTGATGGCGACGGGACGGCGCAGACGCTCGTCCCAGGCTTCGAACACCTGGCCAAATCCGCCTTCGCCGAGGCAGCGCCGGATCTGGTAATGTCCCAGCGACGGCTCGTCTTGCGCCGTAGCCGGCGCTGCGCTGGCAACCGTATGCATTGCTTATCCGTAGTAAGGTGGAAGAGGTGGCTCTCAATCCATTTAACCATACCTTGGATAGCAATTAAATAATTATTCCCTCTTTTTTCCGCCCCTTGCGCTGCCCTCTACACCACCGATCCCAGCTTGAAGATGGGCAGATACATGGCGACCACCAGGCCGCCGATCAACACGCCGAGGATCACCATGATCATCGGCTCCATCAGACTCGACAGCGAGGCCACCGCCTCGTCCACTTCCTCCTCGTAAAAATCGGCCACCTTGCCCAGCATGGCGTCCAGCGCGCCCGATTCCTCGCCGATGGCCACCATCTGCGTGACCATGTTCGGGAACACGTCGGCATTCTGCATGGCCACCGTCAGGCTGGTGCCGGTGCTGACTTCATTCTGGATGCGGCGCGTCGCTTCCAGGTACACATGGTTGCCCGACGCTCCGCCCACCGAGTCCAGCGCCTCCACCAGCGGCACGCCGGCGGCGAACATGGTGGCCAGGGTGCGCGTCCAGCGCGCGATGGTCGCCTTGCGCACCACGTCGCCGAAGACGGGGATCTTGAGCAGGAAGCGGTCCATCGCCTGCTGCATTTTGAGCGACCGGCGCCAGGACTGGAAGAAGAAATACAGGCCGCCGAACAAGGTGCCGAAAATGACGTACCAGTATTTGACGAAGTATTCGGACACCGTCATCACGAATACGGTGGGTGCGGGCAGGTCGGCGCCGAAGCTGCTGAACACCTCCTTGAAGGCCGGCACCACCCAGATCATGATGACGGCGGTGACGATGAAGGCCACCGCCAGGATCGATACCGGATACATCAGGGCCGACTTGATCTTGGCCTTCATGGCCAGGGTCTTTTCCTTGTAGATGGCGAGCCTGGTCAGCAGATCCTCCAGGATCCCGGCCTGCTCGCCCGCGCCCACCAGATTGCAGAACAGCGGATCGAAGTACAGCGGGAATTTGCGGAAGGCCTGATTCAGGCTGGTGCCGGTCTCGATGTCGGCACGCAGGTCCATCACCAGCTTGGACACGGAAGGGTTGGCGTGGCCCTTGCCTACAATGTCGAACGATTGCAGCAGCGGCACGCCGGCCTTCATCATCGTCGCCAGCTGGCGCGTGAAGAGGGTGATGTCCTTGTCGCTGACCTTCTTGCCGGAGCGGTAGGCTTTTTTCTTGACCTTGGTGACGACGATGCCCTGGCGCCGCAGGGTGACATTGACCACCGCCTCGCCGCCGGCACGCAGCTCGCCACGCACGGTCTTGCCGCTCTTGTCCTTGCCCTCCCAGGCGAAGACCGATTCCTTGATCTGGTTGCCCGCATTCCTTGCCATGGTGCCGGTCCCTCCCAGGTGGCCGCGCGCGGCCTGCTTAAATGTGTTATTCGTTGGTGCAGCCCAGCACTTCCTCCAGGCTGGTCAGGCCGGCCTTGACCTTGACCAGTCCCGATTGGCGCAGCGACTTCACGCCGTCGGCCTGGGCCTGGGCGGCGATCTGCATCGCATTGCCATGCGCCAGAATCAGCGACTCGATGGCGGGCGTGATCGGCATGATCTCGTAAATGCCGACGCGCCCCTTGTAGCCGGTACCGTTGCAGCGCTCGCAGCCCACCGGGCCATACGGCTTCCAGCTGCCGTCCAGCTCTTCCTGCTGGTAGCCGGCGCGCAGCAGCAATTCGTCCGCGATCTCCACCGGCTGCTTGCAGCTGCACAGGCGGCGGCCCAGGCGCTGGGCCGTGATCAGGATCACGGAAGAGGCGATATTGAACGGCGCCACGCCCATATTCATCAGGCGCGTCAGGGTCGACGGCGCGTCGTTGGTGTGCAGGGTGGAGAACACCATATGCCCGGTCTGCGCCGCCTTGATGGCGATATCGGCCGTCTCCAGGTCGCGGATTTCGCCCACCATGATGATGTCCGGGTCTTGCCGCAGGAAGGATTTCAGCGCCACCGGGAAGGTCAGGCCCGCCTTGTCGTTGACGTTGACCTGGTTGACGCCGGGCAGGTTGATCTCGGCCGGGTCTTCCGCCGTCGAGATATTGATGCCCGGCTTGTTCAGGATATTCAGGCAGGTGTACAGCGACACCGTCTTGCCCGAGCCGGTCGGCCCGGTCACCAGCACCATGCCGTAGGGACGCTGGATGGCGTCCAGCAGCAGCTGCCGCTGGTCCGGCTCGTAGCCGAGGGAATCGATGCCCATCTGCGCCTGGGTGGCGTCGAGAATGCGCATCACGGTCTTTTCGCCGAACAGGGTGGGCAAGGTGGAGATGCGCAGGTCGATGGTCTTGGTGGGCGAGACGATCAGGCGCATGCGGCCATCCTGCGGCACGCGCTTTTCCGAGATATCCAGCTTGGCCAGCACCTTGATGCGCGACACCAGCTTGTCCTTGATCGACACAGGCGGCTGCGCGTGCTCGATCAGCACCCCGTCGACGCGGAAGCGGATGCGGTAAAACTTTTCAAACGGCTCGAAATGCAGGTCGGAGGCGCCCATGCCCACCGCATCCATCAACATCTTGTTCAGGAAGCGCACGATGGGCGCGTCCTCGACCTCGTTGGCGGCGGCGTCCGGCGCTGCCGCCGCTGCTTCCTCCTCCTCGGCGAACTGGATCTCGCCTTCCTCGCCGGCCAGCTCGTTCATCGCCTGGTCGCTGTCCTTGCCCAGTTCCGTCAGCAGGCGCAGCAAGGCGTCGTGTGGCACGATCACCGGTTCCACCGACGACTCGGTCTGGAACTTGATCTGGTCCAGGGCCTGGGTATTGGTGGGGTCGGAAAGGGCGACGGCGATCTTGTTGCCGCGCCGCGCCAGGGCCAGCACGCGCTGGCCGTGCATCAGGCGCGGTTCGATCAGCTTGGGCGGCAGGGCGTCCGGGTTCAGCGCCTGCAAGTCCATCAGCGGATAGCCGAAAGTGGCCGAGCAGAAGGCGGCCAGCTCGCGCGCATCCATCATGCCGCTGCCCAGCAGTGCATCGATGAACGCCTGTTTATCGTTGAGGGATTTTTTTTGCAGCGCTTCGGCCTGCGGCGCGGTGAGGCGCCCGGCCTGGATCAAAGCCCGTCCCAGGCCCGGCATGGGGGCGCCAGGGACCGCACTGGGTTGGACTGCTGCCATAGAAGCGCGCTATCAGGTCTTAGGGGAAGCTCGAGGCTGGCCCTATCTGTCCGATCATGCCCCCAGGCATTGCATTTGTAAAGTCACGCACTGATCAGTGCGGGCGCTTGCCATCCGGGCGTCGCAATTTCACTACTTTGATGGCCTGGTTCTGCACCTGCACCACCTCGACGATGCAGCCGCCGGCTTTCAGGCTGATGGGCGCATCGGGTATTTCCTGCAACAACTCCAGCAGCATGCCGTTCACGGTCTTGGGGCCATCCAGCGCAAAGTTTAACCCCAGGCGCTTATTGATGTCACGTAAAGGAGTGCTGCCTTCGAGCAGGCATTCGCCCCTGTCGTCCCAGCCGAAGCTTTCGGCGCGCGCGGCGCCCGGCGTCGAGGTGGTGAAATCGCCGATCATCTCCTCGATGATATCGTCCAAGGTCACCAGGCCCTGCAGCTCGCCGTATTCGTCGACGATGATGGCCAGGCGCTCGCGGTTCTCCTGGAAGTTCTGCAATTGCGCGAACACCGCCGTATCCTGCGGGATGAAGTAGGGCGCGCTCAGCAGGGCGCGGAAATCCTCGGCGCCCAGTTCCTCATGCTGGTGCAGCAGGGCCAGTGCCTTGCGCACGTGCAAGATGCCGGCGATCTGGTTGATCTCGCCGTCATAGACCGGCAGCTTGTTGTGGTAGCAGGTGGTCAGCTGTTCGACGATCTCTGCGATCGGGGCCGACAGGTTCAGCGCCTCGATCTGGGCGCGCGGCGTCATGATGTCTTCCACCGACACCGCATCCAGGTCGAACAGATTGAGCAGGATATTCTTATGCTGCTGCGGGATGAAGCTGCTGTTTTCCAGCAGCACCGAGCGCAGCTCGTCCGGCGACAGGCGCGGCTCATGCAGCGGTCCCGACGGCTTGACGCGGAACAGGCCCAGCAAGCTGTTCACGAACAGGTGCACGAACCAGATCAGCGGCCGCGCCGCCGAGAGCAGCGGACGCAGCACAATGGAGGCCGGCAGCACGATCTGGTCGGCATAGCGCGCGCCGATGATCTTCGGCGAAATCTCCGCCAGCACGATCAGCACGAACACGATCAGGCCGGTGGAGATGAGGATGACATGCTCCTCCATGCCGAAATTGGTGATGGCGATGGCGGTCACGAGGGCAATGGCCATTGCATTGATCAGGGTATTGGCGATCAGCACCAGCGACAGCAGGCGCTCGGTACGCTCCAGCAGCCAGAGCGTGGCGATGGCGCGGCGGCTGCCGCGTTTCGCCTCATGGCGCAAACGAAAACGGTTGGCCGCCATCAGGGCGGTCTCGGCCATGGCAAAAAAGGCCGACAGCAGAATCAGGAAAGCCAGCGCAGAAAGTTGCGCCCAAAGGGGAACGTTGTCCAAAAGAAGGTCAGAGCGCCGCAACGCCCCGCAAAAGACCGGCCATACAGCCGCAGAATGCCAAATTCTACGGGAAGCCCTCACCCCATGCAAGCCTGCCAATTTCCCCCACAGCAACCCCTTTGATCCATCTCAACAAATGTCCCACCCTGGTGCCTGACACCAGGGTTAGACATTGCTTGATCTAGATCAAGGGGGGAGGCGGCTATAATGCGCGGCATGATATTGCCGCATGGAGATGCTAAGCGATTGGCCTTGCTCCCGCCGCCTTCGCTGGCCGGGATCGTGCGCTATTTCCATATCGAGTGCGCCAGCGCAGGGACGGTGCTGATTCCGGCGACGCCTTGTCCGGAGATCACTTTGTTTATCTCTGGCGGGTCGCGGCCGACGCTGGGGGGACCGCTGTTCCAGCGTCCCATGCTGGGAGGGCCGCAGACTGTGCCGCTGCTGGTGAACTGGGAGCCGGGCACCACGTTTATCTGCGCACTCATCGAACCGGGCCAGTTCGGCCGGCTGTTCGATGCGGATCTGAGCGAGTTGAGCGATCTTCCTGTGCCGCTCGACGATTTCGCCCCACGTCAGCCGACCCGCGAGCTGGAGGATGCCCTGCGTGCCACCGGCGATAGCGCGGCGTGGCTGACGCTATTTGCCGATTGGCTGCTGACATTGTTGGTCCAGCGCGCGGAGCGCGTCCGCCCGTCTTTCGTCTTGCCTCCCGGCATGTTGTTCCAGCCGACGGAGGACATCGCCCGGCGCTGCGGCTTGAGCGTGCGCCAATTGGAGCGCAATATGCTGGCAACCTATGGCCAGAGCCTGCGCGACGGCCGCAAGATGGCGCGCTATGTGCGCGCCCTTGCCTTGATCCTGAGCCAGCCGCCCCGGCGCGGCCTGTTGACCCGCATCGCCATGGATTGCGGCTACCACGACCAAGCCCATATGATCCGCGACTTCATCCACTTCACGGGACGTCGCCCCGGCAGCTTGCTGGAGGAAGACGATGGCAGCGGCCTGCTGCGCCTATTCCGCTACGAAGATCCGCACCGCCAGGTGGTCACCGGTCAGGTTTAAGGTTGCCAGGCGAGATTATGCGCTCCGCTTAAGAAGGGGAATATACTTGCTATAAGGTAATTTTGATGGAAATTCCAGATGAAAAAAGTCTTACTTCGTTGGCCAGTATGGTTGGCTGTGCTAGGTATGCTGATGCTTGGTGCTTGTGAAAGGAAAGTGGCGGGAGAAACTGCGTCATATTATTTTGGAAATACGCCTGAAGCCGAGTTGGCGCGCGCTGCAGGGGATGGAAAGACCGATGCGGTAAAGCGCTTGGTCAAGGCCGGGGCAGACGTCAACGCGCTTGGTCAAAAGAATATGACTCCACTCATCTGGGCCCTGACTGCCCGCAATATCGAGGGGATGCGCGCCTTGCTGCAGGCGGGCGCCGATCCGAATCAGAGTGTGGGACCTGAGCTGCAATTCCATCCTGTGTGGCTGGCTGCAGGGATGGATACGCCGGAACCCTTGCGCGTTCTGCTGGACTTCAAGGGGAATCCCAATGCGCGCCATAAAGGTTATGAATTCAATGCCTTAATGCACGCAATCATGCAGCTTGAAAATGTGAAGTTATTGGTCAAGGCTGGGGCCGATGTGAATGCGGCAGACCAAACTGGCGAACCTGTTGCATTAAGCGCGGCAAGCTTGGCCCAATATGAGGTGGTGATCTATCTGCTGGAGCATGGGTTTCGCAATAATCTTCCTTTGCTGGCATGGGAAGTCAATGATCGTCCCCTGTCTCCTGACTTTGAGCCGAAGCGGCAGAAAGCATTGGCGCTACTCAAGTCAATGGGGGTGCTCCCGCCGTCAGGGAAAGCACCAGCGCGGCAACCGTGGATAAGCGGCGCAGCTGAGGAAAAGCCTTAGGCTTTGGCCGCAGTAAAGCGCGCTGCAATCCGGGCCATGTCGTTTCCGTACAATATTTTTTTTGCCGCCTGGGCTATTGTCCTCCCGGATCAAAAACCGGAGATAGATGATGGAAGAAGCAACGCTGGAACGCGATGGTTTTATGGTGACCTCGCTCGATACGCTGGAAAATGCCGTCCGTACCAACAGCATGTGGTATCTGAGCTTCGGTCTGGCCTGCTGCGCGGTGGAAATGATGCAGGCCGCTTCGGCCCGCTATGATATGGACCGCTTCGGCTTCTGTCCGCGTCCCTCGCCGCGCCAGGCGGATTTGATGATCGTGGCCGGCACCCTGACCAACAAGATGGCGCGCGCCATGCGCAAAGTGTATGACCAGATGCCTGAGCCGCGCTATGTGATCTCGATGGGTTCCTGCGCCAATGGCGGCGGCTATTATCACTATAGCTATTCAGTGGTGCGTGGCTGCGACCGTATCGTGCCGGTCGACGTCTACGTCCCCGGCTGTCCGCCAACGGCGGAAGCGCTGCTCTACGGCCTGATGCAGCTCCAACGAAAAGTGCGCGGCCTCAAACCAAACCGCCACTACAGTGAGATTGCCCGATAGGCACACCGCTTCACGAGTAATTCGGGTTTGCGTGGTGTTATCCGACTAACTTTGTTCCGCTTTGTTGCCGGCGTTCCATTTCAGCAAGCTCGAGTCTATCCATCAGGTCTATCATGTTTTCAAATGTTTTAGCTGAAACAAGATAGGCGGCTGGGCGATTGTGCTTAAAGATGACAACAGGATCAACGAGAGCTTCCTTGATTAAGTCATGAGGATTACGCTGAAGATCCGCGATACTGGCAGTTGTGCAGCTATAAATGGCGTGGGTAAGTGACATGATCGTGACTCCTCTGAAATGTCATCCTGGCGGTTTAGATAATCGATATTTTTGAAGCGGAATTTAACTCCCCCGATAGGTTGAATACGACCACGGCGTGACCACCAGCGGCACATGGTAGTTCTGCGTCGGGTCGGCGATGCCGAAGGCGATGGTCACGCGGTCGATGAAGGGTGGATCGGGTAACGCCACGCCCTGGGCCGCGAAGTAGGCGCCGGCCTCGAACACCAGCTCGTAGCGTCCCGCCCGCATGGCCTCGCCTTCCAGCAGGGGCGGGCAGCGGCCGTCGGCATTGGTCACATCCGTTTTCAACAGCAGCTTTTCCTTTCCGCTGATCACGAACAGGCTCAGTTTGACGCCGACGGCGGGCTTGCCATGGGCGGTGTCGAGTACATGGGTCGAGAGTTTGCTCATTGCGTCTCCTTATAAGTCTCTGCCATTGGGCGTATGGCGCAAATCATATACTGGGGCCGGCAAGCGCCATATATGATCGCCGATATACCTTCAATAAGCCCCGGAGACCATGGACACTTACCAGAACTATCCGCGCGACCTGATCGGCTACGGCCGCACGCCGCCCCATCCGCAATGGCCGGGCCAGGCCCGCGTCGCCCTGCAATTCGTGCTGAACTACGAGGAGGGCGGCGAGAACAATGTGCTGCATGGCGATGCGGCCTCGGAAACCTTCCTGTCCGAGATCATTGGCGCCGCCGCTTTCCCGGCCCGCCACATGAGCATGGAGTCGATTTACGAATATGGCTCACGCGCCGGCCTTTGGCGCCTGCTGCGCCTCTTCGAGGAGCGTAAGCTGCCGCTGACCATCTTTGGCGTAGCGATGGCCCTGAAGCGCCATCCGGAAGCTGTGGCGGCCTTCCAGGAGCTGGGCCACGAAATCGCCTGCCACGGCCTGCGCTGGATTTCGTATCAGAATATGGACGAGGCCACTGAGCGCGCGCATATGGAAGAAGCGGTCGCCATCATTCAGGAGTTGACCGGCAGTGCGCCGCAGGGCTGGTACACGGGCCGCGATTCGCCCAATACGCGCCGCCTGGTGGTCGAGCACGGCGGTTTCCGCTATGACGCCGATTGCTATGGTGATGACTTGCCGTTCTGGCAAAACGTCGAATACCGCGATGCCAAGGGCTTGCTTACCGTTAAGCCGCAACTGATCGTGCCTTATACGTTGGATACCAACGATATGCGTTTTGCCGCCATGCAAGGCTTCAACTCCGGCACTCAATTCTTCGATTACTTGAAGGATGCTTTCGACGTACTCTATAAGGAGGGCGACCCGAAAGGCCTGAATCAGCCGAAGATGCTGTCGATCGGCCTGCATTGCCGTCTGGTGGGGCGCCCGGCGCGGGCCGCCGCGCTGGCGCGCTTCCTCGACTATGTGCAGGGCCATGAGGGCGTGTGGATCACGCGCCGCATCGATATCGCCGAGCACTGGCACCGCCACCACCCTGCGCCTGCCATGTGAAATTGATGATAACGGACATCATTGGTTGATTATAATGGTCGGTGTCCCCGGGTGTTAATCTGTAAGCTGGGATAAAGCCGAGGCCAAGATGTCTGATTCAATTCGTTTTTACTACCGCGGGAACGTGCACGAAGTGCGCGACGCCGCCCCGACGCAGACGGTGTTGCAGCACCTGCGCGAGGACTTGCACTGCACCGGCACCAAGGAAGGCTGCGCTGAAGGCGACTGCGGCGCCTGTACCGTCGTGGTCGGCAGTCTGGTCAACGGCCAACTGGAATTGAAGGCTGTGAATTCCTGCATCCAGCTCACGCCCACGCTGGACGGCAAAGCCCTGTTCACCGTGGAAGACTTGCAGCAGGCCGATGGCGCCCTGCATCCGGTGCAGCAGGCCCTGGTCGAATGCCACGGCTCCCAATGCGGTTTCTGTACCCCTGGCTTCGCCATGTCGCTGTGGGGCATGTATCTGAAGCAGGATGGCCGGCGCGCCGAGCGCAAGCAGATCGACGACTGCCTGTCGGGCAATCTGTGCCGCTGCACCGGCTACCGTCCCATCATCGAGGCGGCCCAGCGCATGAGCGAGCTGCCGAAAGTCGAATTCGACCGCGCCGCCCTGGTCCAGCAGCTGGAAGCGCTGAAGCGCGACAAGCTCGCCGTCTACAGTGCGCGCGGCCAGGCCTTCATGGCGCCGCGCACGCTGGATGAGCTGGTGGCGCTGCGTGCCGCCAATCCATCGGCCATTCTGCTGGCCGGTTCCACCGACGTCGGCCTGTGGATCACCAAGCAGATGCGCGAACTGGGCGACATTATTTATCTGGGCCATGTCGATGCGCTGAAAAACGTGCGCTCTGCCGACGGCAAGCTGGAAATCGGCGCCGGTGTTTCGCTTAACGATGCTTATGAAGCCCTGTGCCAGCACTATCCGAAAGAGCTGTCCGAAATGTGGCAGCGCTTTGCCTCCCTGCCGATCCGCAATGCGGGCACGCTGGGCGGCAACGTCGCCAATGGCTCGCCGATTGGCGATTCCATGCCTTGGCTGATCGCGCTCGGCACCGAGATCGTGCTGCGCGGCCAGGCCGGCGAGCGCGTGCTGGCGCTGGAAGACTTCTACCTCGACTATATGAAGAAGGATTTGCAGCCGGGCGAATTCGTACAGGCCGTGCGCGTGCCGCTGCCACGCGCGGGCGTGCAATTCCGCACCTACAAGCTGGCCAAGCGCTTCGACCAGGATATCTCCGCCGTCTGCGCCGCCTTCGCCTTCACGCTCGATGGCGATACCGTGGCCGACGCCCGCATCGCCTTCGGTGGCATGGCCGCCACGCCCAAGCGCGCGGCGCAGGCCGAAGCCCTGCTCAAGGGCCGGCGCTGGGACGAAGCCGCCGTGCAGGACGCCATGCAGGCATTGGCGCGCGATTACGCGCCGCTGAGCGATATGCGCGCTTCCAGCGAATACCGCATGAAGACCGCGCAGAACCTGCTGCGCCGCTACTGGCTTGAAACACGCAGCGATGCGCCATTGGCGGCCGATGCCGTCAACGCCTTCGCCTGCCGCGCCTGAAAGGAATCAGCATGAACTACCCTGGCGCCCCTGAACTGAAAGCCGCGGCGTGGACTGCGGTGGGCGTGTCGCGCCCGCACGAATCGGCTGAGCTGCATGTGCTCGGCCAGGCCACCTATACCGACGATATCCCGGAAGTGCAGGGCACCTTGCATGCTGCCCTGGGCCTGTCGTCCAAGGCGCATGCGCATATTCTGAATGCCGACCTGTCGGCCGTGCGCGCCGCGCCGGGCGTGGTGGCGGTGTACACGGTGGCCGATATCCCAGGCACGAACGACTGCGGCCCGATCATCCACGATGACCCGATCCTGGCGGATGGCCTGGTGCAGTATGTGGGCCAGCCCATCTTCATCGTGGTGGCCGATACCCACGACAATGCACGCCGCGCCGCGCGCCGCGCCAAGATCGATTACCAGGAATTGCCCGCCATTCTGACGCCGCAGGAAGCCAAGGCCGCACAGTCCTATGTGCTGCCGCCGATGCAGCTGCAGCGCGGCGACGCCCATGCCGCGTTCGAGCGCGCGCCGCATGTGGTGAAGGGCAAGCTGTATGTGGGCGGCCAGGAGCAGTTCTACCTGGAAGGCCAGATCGCCTACGCCATTCCGAAAGAGAATAAGGGCATGCTGGTGCAGTGCTCGACCCAGCATCCGAGCGAGATGCAGCATGTGGTGGCGCATGCCTTGGGCCTGCATTCCCACCATGTGCAGGTGGAATGCCGCCGCATGGGCGGTGGTTTCGGCGGCAAGGAATCGCAGTCGGCCTTGTGGGCCGCCGCAGCCGCCATCTCCGCATCGAAGACCAAGCGTCCGGTCAAGCTGCGCGCCGACCGCGACGACGATATGATGGTGACGGGTAAGCGCCACTGCTTCTACTACGAGTACGAAGTGGGTTACGATGACAGCGGCAAGATCGTCGCCGCCAAGGTCGATATGACTTCGCGCGCCGGCTTTTCGGCCGACCTGTCCGGTCCCGTCGCCACGCGCGCCGTCTGCCACTTCGACAATGCCTACTATCTGTCGGATGTGGATATCCGCGCCGCCTGCGGCAAGACCAATACTCAGTCCAACACGGCTTTCCGTGGCTTCGGCGGCCCGCAGGGCGCGATTGCCATCGAATACGTGATCGATGAAATCGCCCGCAATCTGGGCCGCGATGCCTACGATATCCGCCGCCTGAATTTCTACGGCAAGACGAAAAACAACGTCACGCCTTACGGTCAGGAGATTGTCGATAACATCATCGACGAACTGTGCGCGGAACTGGAAGAAAGCAGCGAGTACCGCGCGCGCCGCGCCGCTGTCGAAGCCTTCAACCGCAGCAGCCCGGTGCTGAAAAAAGGCCTGGCTTTCACGCCCGTCAAATTCGGCATCGCCTTCAATGTGACCCACCTGAACCAGGCCGGTGCACTGGTGCATGTGTATGTGGATGGCTCGGTGATCGTCAACCACGGCGGCACCGAGATGGGGCAGGGCATCAACACCAAGGTGATGCAGGTGGTGGCGCACGAACTGGGCCTCGACCTGGAGCATGTGCGCGCCAGCGCCACCGATACCAGCAAGGTGGCCAATACCTCGGCCACCGCTGCTTCCACCGGCGCGGACTTGAACGGCAAGGCGGCGCAGGATGCGGCGCGCCAGATCCGCGAACGCCTGGCTGAATTTGCGGCCAAGCAGTATGGCGGCGAGGCTGGCGATGTACGCTTCTTCGGCAATCAGGTGCATGCGAACGGCAGCAGCGTGTCCTTCGCTGAGCTGGTGCAGAAGGCTTACCTGGCCCGCGTTCAGCTGTGGTCGGACGGCTTCTATGCCACGCCGCACCTACACTGGAATCCGAAGACGATGAATGGCCACCCGTTCTCCTACTATGCTTACGGCGCCGCCGTGGCCGAAGTGGTGGTCGATACCCTGACCGGCGAGTGGAAGCTGCTGCGCGCCGACGCGCTGTACGATGCGGGCCAGTCGCTGAACCCGGCCATCGATATCGGCCAGGTGGAAGGCGCTTTCATCCAGGGCATGGGCTGGCTCACCACCGAGGAATTGTGGTGGAACCCGGCGGGCAAGCTGATGACGCATGCACCTTCGACGTACAAGATCCCCGGCATTTCCGACTGCCCGGAAGACTTCCGCGTGCGCCTGTTCGAGAACCGCAATGTTGAGGACAGCATTCACCGTTCCAAAGCCGTGGGCGAGCCACCGTTGCTGCTGCCGTTCTCGGTGTTCTTCGCCATCCGCGATGCGGTGTCCAGTGTCGGCGATCACAAGGTCAATCCGCCGCTGAACGCGCCCGCCACCAGCGAAGAAATCCTGCGCGCCATCGCGGCGGTCGAAGCGGCAAGCTAAAGAGCGCAAACATGAACGATTGGCTGACGGCAGCCACGGTCCCGGCGGTGCTGGTGACGGTGGCGAAGGTGGAGGGCTCTGCCCCGCGCGAATCCGGCACGAAGATGCTGGTGACGGCGGGCACGCAGTTCGACACCATCGGCGGCGGCCATCTGGAATTGCGCGCGGTGGACATGGCGCGCGCCATGCTCGGCGCGTCCCCGCAGCCTGCCGTACAATACGAGCGCTTTCCGCTCGGTCCCAGCCTGGGACAGTGCTGCGGCGGCGTGGTCTGGCTCAGTTTCGAGCCGGTGCAAGGCGCCTTGGCTGCGGTGCTCGATGCGCTGCGCCAGCGCCGCAATGAAGACAGCTGGCGCTTGAGCGCCATCGACGGCGCGCCGGCCTGCGCCCTGTTCGACGCCGGCGGCAAGCTGCTGGCCGGCGAAGCTGGCCTGGTTTTCCCAGCGAATGCGCGTGAACGCGGTGCTGGCGAAGAGGGCACCCGCGTCTTCGCCGACGACAGCGGCCGCCGCTGGCTGGCCGATGCGGTGCTGGCGCCGCGCGCCCACCTCGTGCTGTTCGGCGCCGGCCATGTGGGCGCGGCCATTGTGCGCGCCTTGGGCGAGCTGCCTTGCCGCGTGACCTGGGTCGATGAAAGAGAAGAGATGTTCCCCGCCGATCTGCCGTCGAACGTGACGGTGGAAGCGACGGACGCGCCGGAAGCGCTGGTGGCAGCAGCGCCGCCCGGCAGCAGTTACCTGGTCATGACGCACAGCCATCCGCTCGACCAGCGCCTGACCGAGGCGATTCTGGCGCGCGGACAGGTGGGCTGGTTCGGCCTGATCGGCTCGAAAACCAAGCGCATGCAGTTCGAACACCGGCTGCAGGCGCGCGGCTTTGCGCAGGAGCGCATCGCCGCCATGGTATGCCCTGTGGGCCTGCCCGGTATCACCAACAAGGCGCCGGCCGTGATCGCAGCATCGGTTTGCGCCCAACTACTGACAGTTTGGGAAGCACAAGCGGCTTCCCCCTCTCCCGGAAAGAACTAAATGCAGACTGCAACGCAAAACGTGCAAGCTTACCGAGCCAGCTTGCTGTACTTTCACGCCGATCCGGCCCTGGCCGAAACCGCCCATGCCTGGCATGAGGACGGCCTGCTGCTGGTCGCCGACGGCAAGATCCTGACGGCCGGCGACTACGCCACGCTGCAGGGCGAAGTGCCGCCCGGCGTAGAGGTGCGGGATTATCGCGGCAAGATCATCATGCCCGGTTTCATCGATGCCCACGTCCATTATCCACAGACGGACATGATCGCTTCGCCCGCACCGGGCCTGCTGCCCTGGCTGGAAACCTATACCTTCCCGACCGAGCGCCAGTTCGCCGATCCGGTCCACGCAGCCCAGGTGGCCGACTTCTTCCTCGACGAGCTGCTGCGTTGCGGCACCACCACGGCCATGGTGTATTGCAGCGTGCATCCGCAATCGGTGGACGCCTTCTTCACGGCAAGCGAACGGCGCAGCCTGCGCATGATCGCCGGCAAGGTGATGATGGACCGGAATTGCCCCGACTTCCTGCGCGACACGGCCGAAAGCGGCGCGCGCGAAACGGAGGAGCTGATCCAGCGCTGGCACAAGCACGCGCGCTCGCTGTACGCGATCACGCCGCGCTTCGCCCCCACCTCGACCGACGCGCAGATGCAGCTGGCGGGCGAGCTGGCGCGCAAGTACGCCGACACCTATCTGCAAACCCACGTCTCGGAAAACCAGGACGAGTGCAGCTGGGTCAAGAGCCTGTATCCGCAGGCGCGCAGCTACCTCGATGTGTACGACCGCTACGGCATGCTGCGTCCGCGCGCCGTCTACGGCCACTGCATCTGGCTGGATGAAATCGACCGCGCACGCATGGCCGAAACCAAGTCCGCCGCCGCCGTCTGCCCGACCTCCAATCTCTTCCTGGGGAGTGGCCTGTTCGACTTCGAACGCGCCGACCAGGCGGGCATGCTGATGTCGCTGGCCACCGACGTGGGCGCCGGTACTTCTTTCTCAATGTTGCAAACGATGAACGAAGCCTATAAAGTAGCGCGCTTGAAGGGCAGTTATCTGCCTGCCATGCGCATGTTCTACCTGGCGACTTTGGGCGCTGCGCGCAGCCTGCAGCTGGAAGGTACGATCGGCAGCCTGGCCGCTGGCAACGAGGCCGATTTCATCGTGCTCGATCCGGACGCCACGCCGCTGCTGGCGCGCCGCCGCGCCACCTGCAACAGCCTGGAAGAACAATTGTTCGCGCTGGCCTTGCTGGGCGACGACCGCGCCATCGCGGCCACTTACGCCGCGGGACAGCTGGTGCACGAGCGCAAGCAGGGCTGACCTTCCGATCAACCCGAAGAGAGCATCCATGCAGAAAATCGTCCCGAACCTGATGGCCGCGCTGGCCCTGGCATCCGCCTTTGCCGCGCCCGCCGTCCATGCTGCCAGCAATGAAGACATCACCAAGCGCCACTTCGCCGCGCTGGTGGCGGGCAGCCAGCCCAAGCTGGCCGAGCTGACCCTGTTCTTCACCATGATGCCCAAGGGCGGCGATCTGCATCACCACTATTCGGGCGCCATCTACGCCGAACAGTATCTGGAATGGGTCGACAAGCAAGGTTTTTGCGTCAACAAAACCAGCTATCAGATCGAAACCAGGAAAGAAGTGATCGAGGCCGAGCGCGCCAAACCGGCCGCCCAGCGTGCCTGCGTCAACTCCTCGGAGCTGATCGCCGATAACGCCACTTACCGCGAATTGCTGCAGCGCTGGTCGACCAAGGACTTCTACAACCACGGCGCGGTGCAGCCGCCGCCGGACCGCGCCTTCTTCGACACCTTCGGCTACTTCGGCCCGGTTGCTTCGACGAATACGAACGAGGGTTTGAAAACCCTGAAACAGCGCGCAATTGCCGAGAACCTGAGCTATATCGAAACCATCTTCGAGCTGGCGCCCATGACCATGAACGCCCAGTTCGACCAAGCCGTGCAGGGCGCGGACCAGGCCAGGCTGCAGGCGCAGATGGAAGCCTGGCTGCCGCAGCTGGAAAAGGATGCAAGCTTCAAGCAAGCCATCCAGGCTTACATCGCCAATGTGCAAAGCAGCAGTGCCGGTGTCGATGACGAGCACTTCACCATGCGCTACCAGCCCTATGTGCTGCGCTTCCTCTCGCCTTCGCTGGTGTTCTCGCAAATGGTCGGCGCTTTCGAAGCGGCCACGCTGGAAAAGAAAATCGTCGGCGTGAATATCGTCGGCGCGGAGAACTTCAATGTCTCCATGCGCGACTACAGCATGCATATGCAGATGTTCAAATTCCTGAAGACGAAGTATCCGAAGGTTAAAGTTGCTCTGCACGCAGGCGAATTGGCGATGGGCATGGTGCCGCCGGAAGGCTTGAAGTTCCACATCGCCGAAGCAGTGCATGTGGCGGGCGCCAACCGCATCGGCCACGGCATGGATATCGCGCATGAAAATAATGCATTGTCGGTGATGAAGACCATGCGCGAGCGCGGCATTCCGGTCGAGGTGAATTTGACCAGCAACGAGTTCATCCTCGGCATCAAGGGTGAAGCCCATCCGATTAATCTCTACCGTAAGCAGGGCGTTCCCTTCGTGATCTCGACCGATGACGCCGGCGTCACGCGCCACACGCTGTCGAACGAGTATGTTCTGTTCGCCAGCCGCTATCAGACCGATTATGCGGAAGTCAAGAAACTCTCGTATGACAGTCTGCGTCACGCCTTCGTCGACGAGGGCGAGAAGCAGCGCCTGCTGAAGCAGCTTGATGCGCGTTTCGCCAAATTCGAAGCAGATATCGCCGCATCCCAGCGCAAAGCGGGCAAGTAATTTCCTTCCACCCGGCAGCGTTCTGCTGCCGGGTTCCCCCTCTTCATTTCCTGTTGGATATTTGTGTGGCAAAGCTGCTACACAAGCGCAAACGCGCTTAGGCGTTTTTGGGTGCCTCTTATGAAATTTTTTCAGCTTGAGGCCGCTCGCTTATAATGCCGCCTTAAAGCCGCCTAGGCACCACTCACACACGATCAAAAGTCGAGCTATTTATTCGTTTTGCATATAAATATGCAAGCTAAATTGAATTTGTCATCGTTTGGGGCTTGCTGCATATTGCCGGATTATCACGTCATTTTGCCGCAATTCCGGCTTAACTATGTCATAAAGTTGTCATAAATCTGTCATCTTCATGAAACTTAGTCCGGATAGACTCACGGGTTGGCTAACCAGTTGCAACACAGTAAAGAGGGGATGCGAGCTGTTTCCAAAAGAACAGTGAACATACCGAATAATTAGTCTTTTAGGGGTAATACAATGATGAATCACAAACGGCTCCGGCTGACGCAGATTGCGCTAAGCCTGTCTATCGCTCTCGCGGCAGCGCCGTCCTTTGCTCAGAACACGACGTCCGCCATCGGCGGCCGCATCTCCGCTAGCGACGGTAAGCCAGCCGGCGGCGCGACTGTGACCATTCTGCACGTCGAGTCCGGCTCGACCAGCAATGTCACGACCGACGCTGAAGGCCGTTACGTTGCCCGTGGCCTGCGCGCCGGCGGTCCGTACACGATCACCATCACCAAGAACGGCGTCAGCGAAAAGCGTGAAAACGTCTTCGTTGAAGTGGCTGAGACCGCCAGCGTGGACGCGCAACTGGGCGCCGCCATGCAGACCGTGACCGTGGCCGGCGTGGCCGGTGGCCGCAACGAGAAATTCTCGAAGACCACCATGGGCACCGGCACCAGCATCAGCGCCTCCGAACTGGCGATCCAGGCTTCGATCGCGCGTAATCTGCAAGACTACGCCCGTACCGATCCACGCGTAGCCCAGACCGACAAAGACCGCGGCGAAATGTCCGTGGCCGGCCAGAACTCGCGCTACAACTCGATGACCATCGACGGCGTGGCCGTGAGCGACACCTTCGGCCTGGAATCGAACGGTTCCCCGACCGCCAAGCAGCCGATCTCGATCGAGGCGATCCAGTCGGTGCAGGTGAACGTGGCCAACTACGACGTGACCCAGAAGGGCTACACCGGCGGCAACATCAACGCCGTGACCAAGTCGGGCACCAACACCGTCAAGGGCAGCGTCTACTACGTCTTCCGTAACGACAAGCTGGCCGGCGACCGCTACAACGCCACCACCGACGACTACTACGCACCGCCTCCGTTCAAGGAAACCACCAAGGGCTTCACCCTGGGCGCACCCCTGATCAAGGACAAGCTGTTCATCTTCGCCAACTACGAAAAGCTGGAATCGAGCCCAAGCCGCAACACCCCGGCCTTCGGCCCGCTGGGCAGCGACAAGACCAACGTCGGCATCACCCCAGCCGCCATCGCGCAGGCGCAAAGCATCGCCAAGAGCCAGTACAACCTGGACATCGGCGGCTCGCAAGTGCCGGACGGCACCGCGCTGACCGTGGAAGACAAGCTGGTCAAGCTTGACTGGAACATCAACGACGACCACCGTGCCATGGTGCGTTTCTCGCGCACCGAGCAGAGCGAGCCGTTCTTCAATAACTTCAACACCACCAACCTGTCGCTGAGCTCGCACTGGTACGATCAGAAGAAGAAGATCGATACCATTGTCGGCCAATGGCTCGCCGACTGGACCCCGAACTTCAGCACCGAGTTCAAGGTTTCCTCGCGCGACTATGACAGCGTGCCGAACAACGCCGCCAAACTGCCGGCCATGGCCCTGTCCTTCAGCGGCGCGCTGCCAGCCGGCGCTCCGGCTTCGCTGGGCACCGCTTCCCGTTCGCTGAACTTCGGCACCGAAAACAGCCGTCAGTACAATGTGCTGAAGACCAAGACCAAGGATGCCTACCTGGGCGCCAACTGGTCGCTGGGCGATCACGAAATCAAGTTCGGCACCGACTACAGCAAGAACGACGTGTTCAACGCCTTCCTGCAGAACGTCAACGGCAACTACACCTTCGCCTGCGTCAACGGCTGGGACTACCAGAGCGTCAGCCTGCCAGGCGGCCTGTGCTCGAACCTGACCCCGGCCAATATGGAAGCGGCCGTGCTGGAAAACTTCCGCCGTGGCCGTCCAAGCTCCTACACCTATCAGGTGGCCGCCCCTGGCGCCTCCCTGGAGCGTGACGCCACCGCCAACTTCAGCATGAAGAACTATGGCCTGTTCCTGCAGGACACCTGGAGCGTCAACCCGCGCCTGACCCTGAGCTATGGCCTGCGCGTCGACTACACCAGCATCGGCGACCGTCCACGCGCCAACGCCGCGGTCGCTTCCCCACTGGTGGCCGCGACCGCCGCCAGCGGTGGCCGCCAGACCGGCGGTTTCGGTCTGGACAACACCAAGACCTTCGATGGCCAGAAACTGTGGCAGCCGCGTCTGGGCTTTAACTACAATATGGACACCACCCGCCGCACCCAGCTGCGTGGCGGCGTCGGCCTGTTCCAGGGTAACGCTGCAGCCGTCTGGCTGGGCAACCCGTTCCAGAACAACGGCGTTTCGACCCTGGTGTACAGCTGCGGTTCGGCCAACAATGCCTGCCCGACCACGGACGGCACTTTCAGCACCGATCCTAACAAGCAGCCGACCAACTTCCAGGGCAGCGCGCCGATCGCCAACGTTGACGTGCTGGCACCTGGCCTGCGTCAGCCATCGGTCTGGAAAGCCAACCTGGCTGTTGACCATGAGCTGCCATGGGAAGGCATCGTCCTCAGCGGCGAACTGCTGCGCACCCAGACCCGTGACGGTATCTACTACCAGAACGCCAACCTGGGCGCACCGACCAAGATCGGTACCGACGGCCGTGAGCTGTTCCACTCGCCACAAGGTTACCAGACCAACTGCTGGCGCGACGACGGCCAGCCTAACCGCAGCGGCACCTTCGGCGGCACCAACTGCAACGGCTTCCGCGAGAAGTTCGGCAGCAACGCCAAGTTCGGCAACGTAATGGTGGCTACCCCGACCTCCAAAGGCTTCAGCAATATGGCAACCCTGTCGCTGAGCCGTCCAATGATTTCGGGCCTGGCTTACTCGATGGCTTACACCTTCACCCAAGCGAAAGAAGTGTCGCCACTGACCTCCTCGACCTCGGGCTCGAACTTCAACGGCCGTTCGATCTTCCATCCTAACGAGGAAAAAGAAGAGAACTCGAGCTACCTGGTGAAAGACCGTATCAACGCGTCGGTCAGCTTCCGCAAGGCCTTCTTCGGCACCTACCGCACCACCTTCGGTCTGTTCTACGAAGGCCGCAGCGGCAAGCCATACAGCTGGACCTTCAACAACGACCTGAACGGCGACAGCGTTGTCGGCAACGACCTGATGTACATCCCGTCGAAACCAGGTTCGGGCGAAGTGGTCTTCCTGGGCGACACCGCAAGCAGCCATGCGAACGAAGACCGCTTCTGGTCCATCGTTGAAGCCAACCGCGGCCTGCGCAACAGCAAAGGCGGCGTGGTTTCGCGTAACAACAGCTTCTCCAACTGGACCAACAGCTTCGATATGCGCATCAGCCAGGAGATCCCAAGCTTCATCAAGGGTCACAAGGCTTCGTTCACCTTCGACATCTTCAACGTGGGCAACCTGTTGAACAAGAAGTGGGGCCGCATCAACGAGGTGCTGTTCCAGGGCGGCGGCGCGCAAGCGCGTAGCTTCGTGGACTTCGCTGGTCTGGATTCCCAAGGCCGCTACATCTACCGCCTGCGCGACAAGGTGGAAGATCTGGAAGTGCGCCAGTCGAAAGGCGAATCCCAGTGGGCCATCCAGGCTACTCTGAAGTATGAGTTCTAAGGCTCAACAGCTTTAGTTCCCGATGAAACGGCCGGTGGCGACACCGGCCGTTTTTTCGTTTGCATGGCCTGTAACGTAAAGTTTCGTCCTCATGGCGACCGCACAGCAGCGCGCCATTGGCCTGTACAATAATCGATTGTCTCCGGCATCCCTCTCATGAAACCTGCACTTCGCACCCTCGCTCTCGCCACGGCTTTTGCCATGCTGGCCGGCTGCGCCAGCCAGCGCCCCTCGAACAATCTTGTCGATATCAATCTGGTCGCGCTCAACGATCTGCACGGCCATCTGGAAGCGGGCAAGTTCACCTACAACGGCGGCCTCTTTGGCAAGCAGACCACGGTCAAGGCGGGCGGCATCGACACCATCGCCGCCGCGCTGCAGGAATGGCGCAAGGAGGACCGCGAGCTGCTGCTGGTGGGCGCGGGCGATATGATCGGCGCCAGTCCCGCCATCTCCTCGATGTGGGCCGACGAGCCGACCATCGGCGCGCTGAATATGCTGGGCCTGAAGGCGACGTCGGTGGGCAACCACGAATTCGACGCCGGCCGCATCGAGCTGCTGCGCCAGCAGAAGGGCGGCTGCAACTCGCCGCGCCCCGACAAGGCCTGCAAATTCTCGGCGGCCTACGAGGGCGCCAAGTTCAACTACTTGGCCGCCAACGTGATCGATGTGGTGACCAGGAAGCCCATCCTGCCGGCGTATGAGATCGTGGAAGCGCACGGCGTGAAAGTGGGCCTGATCGGCGCCGTGCTGAAAGACACGCCATCCGTGGTGCTGGCCTCCGGCATCGCCGGCCTGACGTTCGAGGATGAGGCGCAATCCATCAACCGCCTGCTGCCGGAGCTGAAGGCGCAGGGCGTGGGCGTGTTCGTGGTGCTGATACACCAGGGCGGTCATACCGAATCGTCCTTCGACAAACAGGATTGCAAAGATCTGAAAGGCGAGATCGTGGACGTGGTCAAGCGCCTCGATCCCGCCATCCGCCTGGTGGTCAGCGGCCACTCGCACAAGGGTTATCTGTGCCGCGTCGATGGCAAGCTGGTGACGCAGGCCGAGATGGGCGGGCATATGCTCTCGCGCATCAAGCTCACCGTGGACAAGGCTTCCAACACTGTGCGCAGCGTCAGCGCCCGCAATGTGGTGATGCAGCCCAATTGGTATCGCTCCGTGCCGCAAGTCGATGCTTACCTGAAGAAGGTCAAGCAGCGCAGCGAACAGGAGCTGGCGCGTCCGGTAGCCCGCCTCGGCGCCGCCACCATCAGCCGCGAGCGCCATGGCGGCGACGAGTCCGCGCTGGGCAATCTGGTGGCCGATGCCACCCTGCTGTCCGGCCGTCCCTTTGGCGCGCAGATCGCCTTCATGAATATCGGCGGCGTGCGCGCCAACCTGGAAAGCAATGCGGCCGGCTTTGCCACCGTCGGTCACGCCCAGGCCGTGCTGCCCTTCGGGAATACGCTGACCGTGATGAATATGACCGGCGCCCAGATCAAGACCCTGCTCGAGCAGCAGTGGGTGGGCGACAAGGTACAGTCGCGCGGCCTGCTGCAGCTGTCCGCAGGCTTTACTTATCAATGGGATCCGCAGCAGCCGGAAGGCAGCCGCGTAGTTCCCGGCAGCGTCATGCTGCATGGCGTGCCGCTGGAAGACGGTGCCAGCTACCGCGTGGCCGCCAATGCCTTCATCGCCGCCGGCGGCGACGCCTTCCCCGAATTCGCCAAAGGCACGAACCGCGTCAACACCGCCGTGCGCGACATCGATTCGCTGACCGCCTATCTGATCAAGTGCGAACAGGACCGCAAGCCGGCCGGTTCCGTCACCGCTCAAGAACCGCGCATTCAGCGCCTCAAGTAATCAACAGGAGTAAACATGCGCCGCATCCTCGTTTCCACCTTGCTCGCCACCGCCTTCGGCAGTGCGCAGGCCGACTTCACCATTCCCGGTTTTGAGCTGGTGCAGACCGCGCCCGTCGAAACCACGCTGAAAAACGCCGACCTGCGCGACCCGATCACGGTCTGGTCCGAATTGTTCGACAACGCCAAAACTGAAATCGTGATCGGCCAGTTCTACGCCGCCAGCGTGCCGGGTGCGCCTTTCAATAAGGTGATCGAACGCCTGGCCGCCGCCGGCCAGCGCGGCGTCAAGATCCGCTTCCTGATCGACCAGAAGGGTGTCGGCCTGTCCGAACCGGACACGCTGACCCAGCTGAAGGCGATTCCGAACCTGGAGCTGCGCATGCTCGACTTCAGCAAGCTGACCGGCAACGGCATCATCCACGCCAAGTACCTGGTGGTGGACCGCAAGACGGCCTTCGTCGGCAGCCAGAATTTCGACTGGCGCGCCTTCACCCACATCCACGAAACCGGCTTGCGCATCACTGACGAGAAAATCGTCGGCCAGATCCACGCCATCTTCGAGCAGGACTGGAACGCCCAGGCCACGCTGGCGCAAGGCCGCACGGTGGCGCCGCTGCAGGCGAAAAGCCTGGCAGCGCCCAAGCTGGAGCAGGGCAGCTTCCTGCTGGCCAGCCCGGCCGCCTTCAATCCTGCCGGCGTGGCCGATTCCGAAGCCGCGCTGCCGGCCCTGCTGGCCGAAGCGCAAAGCGAAGTGCGCGTGCAGCTGCTGGACTATGCGCCGCTCAGCTACGGCCCGAAAGGCACGCGCCCGTACTACGCGGTGGTCGACAACGCGGTGCGCGCGGCCGCCAACCGCGGCGTGAAGATCAAGCTGATGGTCTCGCACTGGAATACCGAGGCGCCGGCCCTGGCCTATCTGAAAAGCCTGGCCATGCTGCCGAATGTGGAAATCCGCATCGTCACCATTCCCAAGGCATCGACCGGTTTCATTCCCTTTGCCCGCGTCATCCACAGCAAGACCATGAGCATCGACGGCAAGCTGGCCTGGGTCGGCACCAGCAACTGGGCTGGCGGTTACTTCGACCTGTCGCGCAATCTGGAAGTGGTGATGCGCAACGAACAGATGGCCCAGCGCGTGGCTGCCGTGCATGAGCAGATCTGGAACTCGTCCTACGCCCAGCCGCTGGACGTGAACAAGAACTATCCGAAGCCGGTCAAGGGACGCGAAGAATGAAGAAGCTGGCCTGCATCCTGGCGCTGGGCGCCGCCTTCGCCACCAACAATGCCCTGGCCTGGGGCAACGACGGCCACCGCATCGTGGGCGCCATCGCCGACCGCCTGATCAAGGGTTCGAATGCTGAGAAGCAGGTGGCGGCCCTGCTGCAGCAAGGCGAAAGCCTGGCCGGCGTCGCCAGCTGGGCCGACTGCGTGAAAGGCACGTACTGCGGCCCGCAAACGCCCGAGATGGTGGAGTACACCACGGCCAATCCCAAGCACAGCGAGTATCACTACACCGACGTGCCTTTCCAGCTGCCGCAATACCACGACCATGGCGTCGGCACGGCGGAGGAGGACGTGGTGCAGACGCTGAAGCAAGCCATCCTGGTCCTGCAAGGCAAGGATACGGCGGCGAATAATCCGCACCGCTTCAGCAAGCGCCAGGCCTTGCTGCTGCTGACCCATCTGGCGGGCGACATCCACCAGCCGCTGCATGTGGGCGCAGCCTTTGTCGGCAAGGACGGCGGCTTCGTGGTGCCGCAAAAGCAGTCCGATATCGATTCCCTGGCTGTCTTCGATTCGCGCGGCGGCAATAATCTGCTGCTGGACGACGCCACCCTGCTGGTCAACAGCGAGAAGCTGATTCCGCCCGCGCCGCCGAAAGAGGGTGCTGACGTCAAGCCCGCCAACGGCGCGGTGAAATCGCCGACCAAGCCCCTGCATTCCTACTGGGATACCACGGTGGTCGACTATGCCATGCGCCGCGTCAGCACGCGCACGCCGGAGCAGTTCGCGCAGTGGGCCATCGCCAGCAAGCCGGCGGTGGTGGTCAACAGCGGCGATCCCGTCACCTGGCCCTACCAGTGGGCCGACGATGCGCTGGCCGTGTCCAAGCTGTCCTATGCCGATGTAAAGGTGGGCGTGTCGAGCAAGCAGACCAGCCGCAGCGGCGAAAGCTATACCGTGTGGTCGCTGTCCGTGCCGGACAACTATCCCGTGCCCTCATCGGCCATCGCGCGCGAGCAGCTGATCAAGGGCGGCTACCACCTGGCTGCCGTGCTGCAGGCGATCTGGCCTTAATCAGGTCGCTAAGGTCGCGTGCTGCCCGGCGGCAGCCATAGTTCGCTGCGCTGCAAGGGCGTGTCGGGCGAGAGGCTGGGGTTGGACAATTCAATCACGCGGCGCTTGTGCAAGGCCAGCTTCTCCAGCAGCGGACTTTTGTGCTGGCGGAACAAGGCGTTCAGGCTGCCGTCCTGGATCATCATTTCCAGGCCAGCCTTGACGCGCTGGGCCAGCTTGTCGCCCGCCGCATCGCGCCGCACGAAGAAGTAGCGCGGCAGTGGATAGTGCAGCAGCAGCGTCGGTTCCAGCGCCATTTCAGGCACGCTGGCGTGGCGCTCCTCATACTCCCGCATCACCTCATCCGCTGAGCGCGAAAAGAAGTCGAAGCGGCGCGCGGTCAGCATGGCGAACAGGCCTTCGTAGTAAGTGCCCTCGACCACCGGAATGCCGGCGGCCGCCAGGATATCGTTGTCGGCCCAGCCCTTGCCCTGGCCGACGCGGAATTTGCGCAAGTCCTGCAGCGTGCGCACGGCGGCGAAGCGCGGCAAGTCCTCCTTGCGCACCAGCAGCACGCGCATGCCGATCAAGCCCTTGTCGACCGGGATGCGGATGGGCTGGAACTGCTTTTCCAGGTCGGGCGAGGTGGCGCGCACGAAAATGTCAATGACGCCCTTGGGCGTGGCCAGCTCCAGTGTGACGCGGCGCGAGGACATGGCTTCGGCCGAAGGCTTCAGCTCGAAAGGGCCGTAGCGCGACACGGTGCGCGCCAGCGCCGTACGCAATACCGCCCAGTCGTATTCGAAGAAGGTGTCGATGACGGGCAGGCGGCGCGGGTAGACCACGCGCAAGGGCATTGGCGGCTGCGCCGTCAGCGCGGTGGCGGCCGGCAGCACCAGCGCACCCATGCAGGCCAGCATCGCTCGCAGCGCCGCCCTGCGGTCATCCTCTGCCAAACCCATTTCCCACCTCTTTATCGTCCCGGACGGGTGCTTGGGCCTATCTTACGCCAATGTGAGCTTGATTCCCATGGCGCGATAGGGGGCAATCAGGCTCTCCTCTACGCCGGCATTGACCACGATGTCGCTCACTTGCGACAAAGGAGCGATCTGGAAGGGCGCGGCCGTGTCCAGTTTTTCCTGCGAGGCCAGCACCACCGTGCGCAGCGAGGCGGCGCTGATGGCGCGTTTGACGCAGCCTTCCTCGTAGTCGCCGGTGGTGATGCCGGCTTCAGGATGCAGGCTGCACACGCCCATGAAGAAGATGTCGGCGCGGATCTGACTGATGGCCTCCATGGTGGCGGCGCCCACGGCCACGATGGAATGCTTGAACAGGCGGCCGCCTATCATCAGCACATCGATCGTGGGATGTTCGGCCAGCTCCACCGCGATGGAGGGGCTGTGCGTGACCACCATGGCGCGCAGGTCGCGCGGCAGGTGGCGCGCCAGCTGCACGGCCGTGGTGCCGCCGTCGATGAAGACCACCTGGCCGGGACGGACCATGGCGGCGGCCGCGCGGCCGATGGCGGGCTTGGCGTCGGCCGAAATCTGCTGGCGCTGGGCGAAATTGCCCATGGCGGGCGAGGCGGGCAGGGCACCGCCGTGCACGCGTTCCAGCAAGCCTTCCTTGGCCAGTTCCCGCAGGTCGCGCCGTATCGTGTCCTCGGACAGGTTCAGGCGCTCGCTCAGGGTCTTGGCGACGATCTGGCCGTCCTGTTTCAGGATTTGCAGCAGCAGCTCTTTGCGTTGGCGGGTCAGCATGTTTGCACGAATTTTCTTGATATTGCACGATAGTGCATGATATTTTGGAAATCAGCAAACATTTTGGGAGCCTGTCATGCACGTCCGCATACGCGAAGTTCAAACCCTGTCCGACGACTGGTATCTGCTGCGCAAAACCACCTTCGATTATCTGCGGCGCGATGGCAGCTGGCAGACCATGTCGCGCGAAACCTATGACCGCGGCCACGGCGCCGTGATCCTGCTCTACAACCTGGAACGGCGCAGCGTGATCCTGGTGCGCCAGTTCCGCTTTCCCGCCTATGGCCATGGCGACGGCCACGACGGCTTCCTGATCGAAGCCCCGGCCGGCCTGCTTGACCAGGCCAGCCCCGAAGCGCGCATCAAGGCCGAGGTGGAGGAGGAAACCGGTTACCGCGTGGTCGAAGTGCGCAAGGTCTTCGAAGCTTTCATGAGCCCCGGCTCCGTCACCGAGCGCCTCTACTTCTTTGTGGCTGAATACGATCCCGCCTCGCGCGCCGGCGCCGGCGGCGGCGTGCATGAGGAAGGCGAGGATATCGAAGTGCTGGAGCTGCCGCTGGAGCGCGCCGTCGAGATGATGGCCAGCGGCGCAATTGAAGATGGCAAAACCATCATGCTGCTGCAGTACGCGCAGTTGCACCTGTTCCGCTAGCGGCGGAACCGCGCAGCCTTAGCTGATGGTCCGCAGGCAGTAGCCGACGCCGCGCACCGTTTCGATCTCCACCGCATGGCCGCTGCCGGCATGCAGCTTTTGCCGGATTTTGCTGATGTGGACATCGACGCTGCGGTCGTAGGATTCGCGCCGCCGGCCCAGCGCGTGCCGGGTCAGCTCGTCCTTGCTCAGCACCGTTCCCCCCGCTTGCAGCAGCAGTTGCAGCACATTGAATTCGGCTGCCGTCAGGGGCAGGGCTTCTTCGTTCTGGTAAGCCTTGCGAAACTGTGGATACAGCACCAGCCCTCCCATCGCCAGCGCGGACGCCATGCCGCCGGCGCGCGTCTGCCGCCGCAGCACGGCGCGCAGGCGCGCCACCAGCTCGCGCGGATCGCAGGGTTTGTCGAGGTAGTCGTCGGCGCCCAGTTCCAGGCCGGCGATGCGCTCGGCGCGGCCGCCCTCGGCCTTCAGCATGAGCACCGGCACGTCGCGGTAGCGCCGGATCTGGCGCAGCACCGCTATCCCGTCCACCGAGGGCAGGGCGGCGCCGAGGATGATGGCATCGTACTCCCGCGCCAGGGCGGCGCCGATGCCGTCCGCGCCGTCCGCCTCCGTCGCCACCTGAAAGCCCTGTCCGCGCAGGTAGATGGACAGCATCTGGCTGAATTCCACGTCCTCGTCGATCAATAGCAGCGAGGCTGGGCGTTGCGGCGCCGGACTGTGGTGGCCCGGGCGGCGCGCCCGCGCGGCGCCGCTGAGGTCTTTATCTTTACAAAACATTTTCACTTCCTTGACGAATTGTGAGCAGACTCGCGGAGTGCCTGCCCCTATCATCCTTAATGATAATGATTCTTATTTAATGTAGCTAGGGGATTTATGAAACAGATGCATGCGACACCCGCCTTACCCGCCGCTTTAAGCCTTTCCCTCCTGACTTTACTCATTGGCAACGCCTATGCCGCTCCCGCAGCCGAAGCCAGCGATGCCGCCATGCCGACCGTGGTGGTAACGGCCAGCGCGGTGGCGCTGAATGTGCAGGACGCTCCCGCCAGCATCAGCGTCATCACCCGCGAAGAGATCGAGCGCCAGCCGGTCTACGACCTGGGCACGCTGCTGCGCCGCATTCCGGGCGTGAGCGGCGGCTTGGCGCCGAATGGCGAGCAGTCCAAGGTCAAGCTGCGCGGCCTGCCGGAGAACTACACCCTGATCCTGATCGACGGCAAGCGCCAGGGCAATTCCGCCGACACCAACTACCGTCCCGACCTGGGCCGCCAGGATTTGAACTGGCTGTCGCCGGAAATGATCGAGCGCATCGAAGTGGTGCGCGGCCCCATGTCCTCGCTGTATGGTTCGGACGCGATGGGCGGCGTGATCAACATCATCACGCGCAAGATTCCGCAGAAGTGGAGCGGCTCGGCCTCGGCCAACCTGACCCGCCCCCAGGACTCCGACCGCGGCGACGCCACGCAGATGATGCTGAATGTGGCCGGTCCGCTGGCCCAGGGCGTCGGCCTGCGCCTGGGCGGCAGCGTCACGCGCCAGAAGCCGGATGAGACCACCGGCGGCTTCGTGCCGTCCGGGCGCGAAGCGCCGAATGGCGTGGGTGGCAGCCGCGACGAGAATTTCAACGCTGCGCTGAACTGGACGCTGGCGCCGGGCCATCTGCTCAGTTTCGACGGTTCGTATGGCACCCAGCGCGCCACCCAGTCCGGCACGCAGACGGCGCCCAACCGGCCCCTGATCTCGTCCTGGGGCGCCAGCAAGCTGGTACGCAAGAGCGCGGGCATGGGCTATGAAGGGCGCTGGGGCAAGACCGAGGCCAAGTTCAACCTCTATCACAACCGCTACGACAATAACGACGGCGCCGCCTCCTCGCGCGCCGCCAGCACCATCCTCGACGGCCGCGTCAACCAGCCGCTGAAACTGGCGAATATCGACCATCTGCTGACTGTGGGCGGACAATGGAAGCGCGACACCCTGTTCAATAACCAGACCATCGGCACCATTCCCATCGACTACCTGGGCCATGCTGTCGTCGGTTCCAGCCTGTCGCGCAATACCAGCGCCCTGTTTGCCGAAGACCAGGTCTTCCTGAGCGAAGCCTTTACGCTGACGCTGGGCGCGCGTCTCGACCACGACGCCAAGTTCGGCAACCACACCAGTCCGCGCGCCTACGTCGTCTACCGTCCCGCCAGCGAATGGACCGTCAAGGGCGGCGTGTCGCAAGGCTTCCGCGCCCCGACGCTGAAGGAAAGCACGCCCGGCGCAGCCACCCAGTCGCGCGGCGGCGGTTGCGGCAGCCTGGCGCCCCTGGGCTGGACTTCGCGCAGCGGCGGCTGCTATATGGCCGGCAATGCCGACCTGAAGCCGGAAACCAGCACCAACGCGGAACTGGGCGTGAACTTCCAGCGCGCCGGCTGGGATCTGGGCATGACCTACTTCCACACCAACTTCAAGGACAAGATCGAGTACGATGCGCTCGGCTTCTTCCACGGCTACTGGTGGACCCGCATGAAGAACATCCAGAAGGCACGCACGCGCGGCATCGAAGCCAGCGCCAATGTGCCGCTGGCCTCCTCCCTGACCTGGCGCAACAACCTGACGTATATGATGGAGTCGAAGAACCTGACGACGGGCGCCACCCTGCTGGCCACGCCCAAGCTGTCGGTCTTCTCAGCCCTGGGCTGGCAGGTCAATAAACCGCTGTATCTGGAGCTGTCGGCGCAGTATACCGGCAAGCAGCTGCATGGCGGCGAATCCTTCGGCGTTACCTTCGCCAAGGCCTACACCGTCACCGACCTCACGGCCAACTACGCGCTCAACCCCGCGCTGACCCTGCGCGCCGGCATCAACAACCTGACCGAAGAAGGTCCGCGCGCCGACGGCAAGACCAGCTACTACGTCCTAAGCCGCCGCTTCTTCCTGGGCCTGACCAGCCGCTTCTAAGGTGCTGAAATGCGCCATCGGGGCAAGGGTCCGATGGCGCAGATTTATGCGGCCAAGGCATAATTGTTGTCGTTGCCGTCGGGGTCATCGTCATTGAAGGGATTGTAGACCTTCAGGCCGGGGATGGGCGGGAAGGAACATCAATTGGCTCTGCACGCTGGCAAAGAAGCGCTGCACACCAGGATGGGCTCGCTCACCCTTGCGGAACTCCGAGATGACGTTGGTGTCGAGCAGGTACATGGAGGGTTAGCGGACGTCGAACAGCTCGTCGTCGCCGAAATATGGCATCGAGGCCAGCACTTCCTTGAAGGAGCGCTTCTTAGGGAAAGGCGGTAACAGGTGGTTGCACAGGATCTCGCGGTGTTCGGCTTCGGCGCTGCGGCCATTGGCGGTCGCTTGGCGCTTCAACTCGATAATGATTTCATCGTCGAGATCCCGGATAAGTAACTGAGACATGCTTGCCTCCCATCAGGTGATAGCAGTGATAGCAACCATTATATGTCCTCCGTCCCGGTCCCTGACTGTTCCCAAAAAGAAACCCCGCCATGGCGGGGTTTCTTTTGTCAGCCAGCGCTGCTTAGCGCGACTTCACGAACGGCGTGCCGAGCGCTTTCGGGGCGACCGACTTGGCCATCAGGCCGGCCAGCACGATCACCGTGACCACGTACGGCACCATCTGGATCAGCGAGCCGGGGATGCGGCCGATGCCTGGCAGGTCCACGCCTTCGATCTGGATCTGCACCGCGCCGAAGAAGCCGAACATCAGGCAGCCGAGGAAGGTGTAGACGGGACGCCAGTTGCCGAACACCATGGCGGTCAGCGCCAGATAGCCCGCGCCGGCCGACATATCGCGCAGGAAGAAGCCGCTCTGCACGATGGCCAGGTAAGCGCCGGAGAAGGAGCACAGCACGCCCGCCAGCACCATCGCCATATAACGGGTGCGCGCCACGCTGACGCCTGCCGCGTCGGCCGCATGCGGGTTCTCGCCGCAGGCGCGCAGGCGCAGGCCGAAGCGGGTGTGGTACAGCAGCCAGTGCACCAGCGGCACCAGCGCAAACGCCACATACACCAGCACCGAATGGCCGCCAATCAGCTTGGTATAGATCCAGCCCAGCACCGGCACGTCGGCCACGGCCGCGCTGCCCGGCAGCACCACGTCGAACAGGCGCGCCTCGCCCAGGTCCGGCGTGCGGCCGCCCTGCTGGAAGAAGTACTGCGCGACGACGAAGGTCAGGCCGCTCATGGCGATATTGATGGCGATGCCGGCCACCAGCTGGTTGCCCTTCTGCGAAATGCTGACATAGCCTTGCAGCGTGGCCAGCGCCACCGACACGGCGATACCAGCCAGCATGCCGTACCAGGGGTTCTGCGTGGCGAAGGCGACGGCGGCCGAAACGAAGGCCGACGCCAGGATCTTGCCTTCCAGGCCGATGTCGATCACGCCCGAGCGTTCCGCGAACAGGCCGGCCATGGCGGCGAAAATCAGCACCGGCGCATTGCGCACGGTGGAGACAACGATACTGCCTAAATGAAGATCTTCGAAAGTCATGGTATTAGCCCTTGCGCGCTTTCAGTAGCTTGATGATGACCGGCGCGTAGAAGTTTTCCATCGCACCGCAGAACAGAATGATCAGGCCCTGGATAAAGATGAAGGTCTCGGTCGGGATATTCGGTTTTTCCAGCGAGAGGTCGAAGCCGCCCTGGATCAGGGCACCGAACAGCACGGCCGACAGGAAGATGCCGACCGGATGCTGGCGGCCCATCAGCGCAATGGCGATGCCGACGAAGCCGGCGCCGCCGACGAAGTTCAGGCTCAGGTAGTGGGTCGAACCCATGATGGAATTGACCGAGCCGAGGCCGGCCAGCGCGCCGGAAATCAGCATCACGGTGATGATCATGCCGCTGATCTTCACGCCCGCATAATGGGCGGCGTGCTTGTTCAGGCCCGTGGCGCGCAGCTTGTAGCCCCAGGACGAACGCCACACCATCACGCCGTAAATGGCCAGGGCGGCGATCGCCAGCAGGAAGCTGACGTTGAGCGGGGTGTCGCCCAGCGCCGGGAACCAGGTGTTCAGGCGCGGCATTTCGGCGGCGGCGGCAAAGGCGCGGCTGGCGGTATTCTGCTCGCCCGGCGGAATCATGTATTTGACGATGATGAAGTTCATCAGTGAAGCCGCGATGAAGTTGAACATGATCGTCGTCACCACGATATGGCTGCCGCGTTTGGCCTGCAGATAGCCGGGCAGGAAGGACCACAGCGCCCCGAACAGCGCGGCGCCGAGCATGCCGAGCGGGATCAGCACGATGGCCGGCATCGAACTGTCGAAGGTCAGCATGGCCACGGTCAGACCGAGGCCGCCGAAATACATCTGGCCTTCGGCGCCGATATTGAACAGGCCCGCCTGCATCGCCAGCGACACGGCCAGACCGGTGAAGACGAAGGTGGAGGCGTAGAACAGCGTATAGCTCAAGCCTTCCGGATTGATGACGGCGCTGTTGATCAGGATGTGCAGCGATTCCAGCGGGTCTTCGCCCAGCAGGTGGATCACCAGGGCCGCGACCAGCAAGGCCGACAGCAGATTCAGAATGGGCAGGACAAAGCCGGTTGCCCAGCGTGGCAGGTCGTTGGTGTTCATGATTTATGCATACCCCCCATCAGCAGGCCGATGCGGGTGGTGTCGAATTCGTCGATTTTCAGTTCGCCGGTGATGCGGCCGCCACACATCACAAGGATGCGGTCGGCCAGGGCGCGCACTTCTTCCAGCTCCACGGAGACCAGCAGGATGGCCACGCCCGCGTCGCGCAGGGCCAGCAGCTGGCTATGGATGGATTCGATGGTGCCGATGTCCACGCCGCGCGTGGGCTGGCCCACCAGCATCAGCTTGGGCTTGGCCAGTACTTCGCGCGCGATCACCACTTTCTGCTGGTTGCCGCCCGAGAGCAGGCCGATACGCAGGTCCGGATTGGGCGGACGCACGTCGAACTCCTTGAGCAGGGCGGTGCAGCGCTCGGTGATGTGCTTGAAGTCGAGCAGGCCGAAGCCCTTGGTCAGCTTGTCCTGATAACCGAGCACGGTGTTCTGCATGACGGAGAAGTTCTTCACCACGCCGTCGCGCAGGCGGTCTTCCGGCACGTGGGCGATGCCCAGGTCGCGGAAGGCCAGCGGCAGGCCGTCGACGTCATGGCGGCCGGCGAAGGGCAGGGCCTTGCCTTCGAAGTCGAGCTGGCCGGAGGTGGGCAGGCGCATGCCGGCCAGGATTTCCATCAACTCACTCTGGCCATTGCCCGACACGCCCGCGATGGCGACGATCTCGCCGGCGCGCAGGGTGAAGCCGATATCGGCCAGCAGCTTGACCTGCTGCTCGTCTTCCAGCTGCAGATTGCGCACTTCCAGCACCGGGGCGCCGGGATTGTAGGGTGCGCGCGGCAGATTGTTTTCGATCGGGCGGCCCACCATCATGTTCGCCAGTTCTTCCTTGGTGGTGCCGGCCGTTTCCACGGCGCCCACCACCTGGCCGGCGCGCATCACGGTGACGGTGTCGGTGATGTCGAGAATCTCTTGCAGCTTGTGCGTGATCAGGATGATGGTCTTGCCCTGTTCCTTGAACAGGCGCAGGATCTCGAACAGCGACTCGGTCTCCTGCGCGGTCAGCACGGCGGTCGGCTCGTCCAGGATCAGGATATTGGCGCTGCGGTAGATCTGCTTGAGAATCTCCACGCGCTGCTGGGCGCCCACGGACAGGTCGTGGATGGTGGCCAGCGGATCGACGTCCAGGCGGTAGCGTTCGCAAATCTCGCGCAATTTGGCTTCGGTGGCGGCGCGGTGCGCGGCCAGCTTGAAGCCGCCTTCGGTGCCGAGCATCACGTTATCCAGCACGGTCATGTTCTCGACCAGCATGAAGTGCTGGTGCACCATGCCGATGCCGAGACGGATCGCCTCCTGGCTGTTGCGGATGTGCTGGACTTTGCCATCGAGCAGGATCTCACCGCCATCGGCGCGGTAATACCCGTACAGGATGCTCATCAAAGTCGATTTGCCGGCGCCGTTCTCGCCCACCAGGCCATGGATCGCGCCCTTGGCTATGGAGAAGTTGACGTCCGTATTCGCCTTCACAGCTCCGAAATGCTTGGAGATGTTGCGGAATTCTACTGCTGGCTGCATAGGATTTTCAGGGGTTATTTACTGAAAAACGCGCCAGACGGGAACCCCCGCCGGCGCGTTCTCTCAATGAAGCAGGTAATTAGGCGGGGCAGCTGTTCGTGGCCCGGATGTCGATGACCTTGATCTTGCCATCGATAATATCCTTGCGCGCGCCCATGACCTTCTTCTCGATCTCGGGGGTGATCAGCTTGCGGTTGTGTTCATCCAGCGCCCAATCGACGCCGCCTTCCTTGATGCCCTTGGCGGTGACGCCGGCTTTCCAGGTGCCGTTCTTCATCTGCATGAAGCTGTCGTAGACGGCGTTGTCCACGCGCTTGACCATGGAGGTCAGCATGGTGCCTGGATACAGGTGGTTCTGGTTGGAGTCCACGCCGATGGCCAGCTTGCCTTTTTCCTTGGCCGTCTGCAGGGTGCCCATGCCGGAACCGCCGGCCACGGCGAACACCACGTCCACGCCGCGCTCGAATTGGGAGCGGGCCAGCTCGCCGCCCTTGGCCGGGTCATTCCACGCGGCCGAGGTGGTGCCCACCATGTTCTGGAAGACTTCCACTTTCTTGTCGGTGGCTTTGGCGCCTTGCGCATAGCCGCAGGCGAAGGTGCGGATCAGGGGAATGTCGATGCCGCCGATGAAGCCCAGCTTCTTCGACTTCGATGCCTGGGCGGCGGCCACGCCGACCAGGTACGAGCCTTCTTCTTCCTTGAAGGTCACCGAGTTCACGTTCGCACCCTGGGCCACGCCGTCGATCAGCACGAAACGCACTTTCGGGAATTCCTTGGCCACTTTTTGCAGGGCCTGGGTCTGGGCGAAGCCGATCGAGGCGATCAGGTCGAGGTTCTTGCGGGCCAGGCCGCGCAGCACCTGCTCGGCCTGCGTGTCGCTGTTGACCTGCACTTCGATGAAGTTGATGCCGGTATCCTTCTTGAAGCGCGAAGCGCCTTCGAAAGCGGATTGGTTGAACGATTTATCGAACTTGCCGCCGGCGTCGTAAACGATGCCCAGTTTCGGGTCAGCCGCGCTTGCGCTGGCGGCCAGCAGCAGGGCGCTAATCGCCACTGTGAGTTGTTTAATTTTCATTGGTTGGCTCCTGGAGGTTCGATATTGTATATTTTTTGTGGACGAAGCATGAAGTTTTGGTCCGCGATCGACCGCGAAAACCCTATTAATTAGAGGCTTCGCTCGGCAAAAACGCGGTTGGCACCAGCAAAACCTTATTCAATTTGCAGCAGGCTGGCTGCCCCTCCTTTTTCGTGTTGCAACGCAACGCGCCTTAATTCTTGGTAATGACTCTTTCGGCAAGATGTAGTGTTCTTGCAACGGTTTGCGCATATCTTTATGCAAAATTTTCTTGTTGCTTTTTTGTGCAGGCGCCGCAAAACCGATGGCAAATTGCTACTACCTTAAGACCTTCAAAAGCTCCACCCCCAGCGGCCTCCCGGCGTGGTGGGCACTAGCTTTCCGCAAGGCTGATCCTTAACTATGCAATAAGCGATATATGTATGACAAATACGTTTTTGTTTGGCTATTTATATCAAAAACAAATAGATAGAGGGGTGTGTTTAGTGATTTTCCGTCAAAAATAATCGTGCTAGCATCGCCGCTTATTGCCCGATTTCTTTGTGTTTTGCAAAGGTTTAGCAGGAGCGCAGGCAGAATTTTTTACCTATAAGGAGCTGGTTGATGAAGACGAACACGAAGTACACCCTGATGGCCTTGGCGCTTGCCGCCGCCTTCCCGCTGCACGCGGCGCGCGCCGACGAGGCCCAGCCAGCGGCGGAAGAAACGCGGGCGCCGGCCGCCGCCAAGCAGGCCGGCCAGCTGGAAACCGTGATCGTCACCGCCCAGCGCCGCGCCGAGAACATCAAGGATGTGCCGATGTCCATCGCCACCCTAAAAGGCGAAAAGCTCGACGTGCTGACCTCCGGCGGCCAGGACATCCGTTTCCTGTCCGGCCGCTCGCCCAGCGTCAGCGTGGAATCTGACTACGGCCGCACCTTCCCGCGCTTCTACATCCGTGGCCTGGGCAATACCGACTTCGACCTGAACGCCTCCCAGCCGGTCGGCCTGGTGATGGATGACATCGTGCAGGAAAACCCGATGCTGAAAGGCTTCCCGGTCTTCGACGTGGACCAGGTGGAAGTGCTGCGCGGCCCGCAAGGCACCCTGTTCGGCCGCAACTCCCCGGCCGGCGTGATCAAGTTCGACTCGGCCAAGCCGGTGTTCCGCACTGAGGGCTATGCCAACCTGGGCTTCGGCAAGGATGGCGTGAAGAACCTGGAAGGCGCCTACAACGTGCCGGTCAGCGACACCGTGGCCCTGCGTTTCTCCGGCCAGACCCAGCGCCGCGACGACCGCGTGCACAATCCGCGTCCGACCGGCACCCAGGACTTCGAAGGCTATAAGGACAATGCCGGCCGCCTGCAGGTGCTGGTCAAGCCAAGCAAGGACTTCAGCGCCCTGTTCAATGTCCACGCGCGCAAGATGGACGGCACTGCCACCCTGTTCCGCTCGAATATCCTGAAGAAGGGCACCAACGATCTGGTGGACGGCTTCGATTTCAAATCCTATCCGAGCGACGGCCTCAATGAGCAGCACCTGAAGAACAAGGGCGCGAATATGCGCCTGCGCTGGGACCTGGAAGGCGTGACCCTGCACTCCATCACCGGCTACGAGAAGCTGGACTTCTTCAGCCGCGCCGACGTCGATGGCGGCTATGGCACCGCCTCCAAGCCGCCTTCGGGCCCAGGCTTCGTTCCCTTCTCCGTCGAAACGGCCGACCTGATCCCGAACCACAAGCAGATCTCGCAAGAATTCCGCGCCGAATCGAATTACAAGGGACCGCTGCAATGGATCGCCGGCGTCTTCTACTTCAAGGAAGACATCCAGATCGACAGCATCAGCTTCGACTCGCTGACGGCGGGCAATCCGAAAAATCCGAACTACGCGACCCAGACCCAGAATTCCAAATCCTGGGCCGCCTTCGGCACCCTGAACTACACCGTCAACGAGCAGTTCAAAGTGCGCGGCGGCCTGCGCTACACCAGCGACAAGAAGGACTTTGTCGCCAGCCGTGTCCAAGGCAGCGCCGCCAGCCTGCACCCGCTGCATAGCGACTCCACCAATTTCAGCTGGGATCTGAGCGGCACCTACACCCTGGACAAGGACACCAATCTGTTCGGCCGCATCGCCACCGGCTACCGCGCGCCGTCCATGCAGGGCCGCCTCGACTCGCTGGCGGACGTGCCGACCCAGGCCGGCGCCGAGAAAGTGCTGTCCTATGAAGCGGGCATCAAGCAAGACCTGTTCAACCGCCGCGCGCGCCTGAGCGCCACCGCCTTCCAATACCGCGTCAAGGACAAGCAGCTGACCGCCGGCAGCGGCATCGTCAATATGAACCGCTTGATCAACGCCGAAAAAGCCATCGGCCGTGGCGTCGAACTGGACTTCCAGGCCAATCTCGGCGACGGCCTGAGCGCCACCGTCGGCAGCAGCTACAACGACACCAAGATCAAGGATCCCAACCTGTTCGTGCGCAGCTGCGGCAATGTGCAGAACAATGAGGCGACCGGCTGCACCGTGACCAATCCGACCGGTCCTTTCGCCGGCACCGCCCTGATCGACGGCAACCCGCTGCCGCGCGCGCCGAAATGGCAGCACAACTTCACGCTGCGCTACAGCGTGCCGCTGGGCGACGGCGAGTTCTACGCCTTCACCGACTGGGCCTACCGCACCAGCTACAACTTCTTCCTGTACGAAGCCAAGGAATACAAGGCCAAGTCCCTGCTCGAAGGCGGTCTGCGCGTCGGCTACAAATTCGGCGACGGCAAGTATGAACTGGCCGCCTATGGCCGCAACATCACCAACCGCGTGCAAGCGCTGGGCGCCATCGACTTCGTCAACCTGACCGGCATCGTCAACGAACCACGCACCTACGGCGTGCAATTCAAAGCCAACTTCTGATCCTCGTCCGATCAGGCTTAAGCCCGCGGCCTCCCTGTCCGCGGGTTTTTTTTCGCTCTCGCGGTTTGCGCCATAAATCCGCCCGGGTGCCAGGCACCAGGGCGGACACGCCTTGATCCGGATCAGAAGATGTAGTCTGGATAGGCGCTATTGAGATTGGTCTGATCGAGTGGCTGGCCGGTCAGTTGGGCTACCGTTTCGTTGGCGTGCAGCCGGGCGTTGAATAAATCGGCCTCGGTCTTCACCCCTTCGATAAAGTTGTTCATCACCCATTGGTTCCACACGCCACTTTGTTCGCCCGGGGTGTTGATGCTGTGCGTCAGATACTCGGCGGCCAGGATCTTGTTGTTGGCCACCTGTTTATCGGCTGCCGCGGCCCCGCCATAAATTGCGGCAAAGGCTTTGTGGCGTTCCAGCCCGTTGTTCAGGGCATTGACCCAGAACTGCAAGCCGCCCTGGTCGATCAAGTCGCCGCCACGGTCGAACAGATTGTCGTATATCTTCTTGACGAAGGACGTGTTGTCGAGCGCTTTCCAGCCGATGTCCAGCCCCTCTCGAGATTCGTACAGCGACTTCGCCAACTCGTCAATGTTGAGGGTATTCGGGAAGGTGTTCCATTGCTCGACATACCATTTCAGACCGCCTGCATCGGCTGCGCGATTGAAGATGGCCACATACAGTTTTTGCATGTCCGAGGCGTGTGCAAAGGGGTTGCTGGTGGCACTCACATTGAAGCTCACGGTCGCCGTGTCGCTGTACTGGCCATCGGTGATCGTGTAGCTGAACTGGGCTTTGCCGTTGAAACCCTTCATGGGCGTGAAGATCAGGTAATTGCCCGATTGCTGCACCGTGCCGCCGACCTGCGACTGGAAGCCGGAGAAGTAAATCGGACCATCGGGATCATTGTCGTTCTTCATCAGATCGGAAATCGCAATATACAGCGAGCTCCGGTCCGTGGTATCCCGCACGCCGGTATTGGTGTAAGGCGTGTCGTCGCCGGCCGAGGGCGGGCGGTTCGGGACATACGGCGGCAGGGCGGTGATGCTGTAATTGCCCGAGCCGGTATTGCCGGCCGCATCCTGGGCCTGTACGGTGACCGTGTAACTGCCCTGACCCAAGGCGTTGCTATTGGCCAGGGTGATTTCGCCCGTGTTGGCATTGATGGCGAAAATCCCGCCCGGGTTGTAGCTCAGGCTGTAGCTGCCGGTCACCGCATCGGTGGCTTTGGCGGTAACGCCGGTGCTCGTGCCGTAGCCTGAGCCGGCGTACAGCTGATTGGCTGCGCCATTCGTGTCGGTGAAGGGGCCGGGGCCGGTGCGGTCGATGTTCACATTCAGCGCCGCCGAGTGGGCGCTGATATTGCCGGCCAGATCGACCTGGTCGACAGTGAACGCGATATTGCTGCCCGCCGCGGGATTCAGCGCCGTCACCGACCAGTTGCCGCTGGCGTCGACGGTGCCGCTGCCCACCTGGGCCGTACCGGCGTACAGGCGGATGGTGGCGCCGGCTTCGCCGCCGCTGCCGGTGAATACCGGATTGACGGCATTGGTCAGGTTGTCGCTGGCGGAAATGCCGCTGTCGGACTGGGCGGCCAAGTCCGGCACGCCCGGCGCGACGACGCTGCGGTCGATGCTCACGCTGAGCGCGGCGGAGCGGGCGCTGATATTGCCGGCCTTGTCGACCTGTTCCACAGTGAAGGGAATGTTGCTCCCCGCGCCGACGCCGGTTGCCGTGACGCTCCAGTTACCATTCGCATCCACCAGCGCCGAGCCGGCTTGCACATTGCCGGCGAACAGGCGCACGGTGGCGCCCACCTCGCCGCCGCTGCCGGTGAAAACCGGATTGGCGGCATTGGTCAGATTGTCGGTGGCGGAGCTGCCGCTGTCGGAGCTGGCCGCCAGGTCGGGCGCGCCAAGTGTGGCCACCTCGCGGTCGATCGTCACTTTCATGACGGGCGAGCGGGCACTGATATTGCCGGCGGCGTCTTCCTGTTCCACGCTGAAGGCAATGTCGCGGCCGGCGGCGGCATTGGCCACCGTGATGCTCCAGTGGCCGCTGGCATCGGTCGTGGTGGTGCCGACCTGTTGAGTGCCCGCGTACAGGCGCACTGCGGCGCCGGCTTCAGCCGCGCCGGTAAATTCAGGGTTGAGGGCGCTGGTAATCTTGTCGCTGGCCGAGACGCCACTGTCGGATGCGCTGCTCAGCTCCAACCCGGGCGCGGCGGCGGCAGTGCGGTCGATGGTCACGCTCAGCGGCGCAGAGCGCAGCTCGCTGATATTGCCGGCACGGTCCACCTGGTCGACGGTGAACACGATATTCCGTCCTTCCGCCACATTCGCGGCCGCCGCGCTCCAGTTGCCGCTGGCATCGGCCGTGGCGCTGCCGACCTGCTGGGCGCCGGCAAACAGGCGCACGGTGGCGCCGGCTTCCGCGCCGCTGCCGGCAAAGACGGGAGCGGCGGCATTGGTGATGTTATCGGTGGCGGACCAGCCGCTGTCGGAACTGTCGGCCAGGTCGAGATTGGCCAGTGTTGCCGGTTTGGTGGCATCGACCAACAGCTTCAGCGGCACAGCGGACATGGCCGAATTTTTCGCCATGTCCATCACGCGCAGATAGACGGTCACGGTTTTTTCCGGCAACTGCTTGTTGCACTGGATGGTGAAGAAACCGTTTGCGTCGGCATAGACGGAACCCATATCGCCCAGGCCGCGCTCGAAAGCGAACAGGCCGACCAGCGCATTCGGCTCGGTCACGCCGCTGAAGGTGGGCATCAGATGATTGGTTGCATCATCCACACCCGTGCCGCCCGTATGGGAAATGGCGGCCAGCACGGGCGTCGGCGGCGCCGGCGCTTTGGTGTCGATCGTGACGTCCAGCGTGCCGGAACGCGCCGACTCGACGCCGTCGCTGCCGGTTTCCGTGGCCTGCAAATGGTAAAGGCCATCCTGCAGGGTAAAGCCCTGGAATTCATATTTGCCGCTGGCATTCGCGGTGGTGCTGGAGATCAGGGTGTCGCCGTTATACAGTTTGACCAGGGAATTCGGCGTCGCGCTGCCGATATAGTGGGCAGACGCAAAATTGGTGAGGTTGTCGTGGGTGATCCAGCTATCCCAAACCTCGGGGAGATCGGGCGTGCTTGGTGCCGGTGAGGGAAGGGCGTCGAAGGAAGTGCTGTGAATTGCCATAGTATGCCTTTAGGAGACGTTGAGACAATTAAAAATTCCTATGGAAAATTTAAATTTCCACGTTAAAACGTTACTCCAAGGCTTCAATTAGTGCAATTATAAGATTTCTGCTTTTAATACTCTTTTATATAAGTTGTGATGTGCTATCGACTGGTGCTCAGGCGGGAGGACGGGCAATGGCGCAAGCGGCGCATGACGCCAGCGGCATCGCCCGGTAGTCACAGATCTCGAACCGGCCGAGCCGGTGCTGCGCTATTTCGGTCCAAACATGAATCTCTTGTAACTTCACCTTTAGATCAAGTCCGCCTCTGGCGCCTCGGCGGCCCTGCTCGGCACCAGGGTGGACATTTGTTGAGATGGATCAAACGCGGGGCTTAGTGGGCGCCGCCGGCGTCGACTTTGCCGGGCTGAGCGACGGGGCGGGCGAGCCAGACGACGCCGATCAGCAGGACGAACAGCAGGGCGGAACCCCAGAAGATGTCGTTGGCGGCGAGCATATAGGCTTGGGTGTTGACCTGTCTTTCGATCAGCTGCAGGGATTGCTCGACGCTGTAGCCGACGCCTTGCATCCGCGCCAGCATGTCTTGCGTGGCGCTGGCGTAGGGGCTGACCGCTTCGGCCAGGCGCACGTGGTGCTGGCTGGCGCGGTCGTCCCAGAAGGTGCCGGCGGCGGAGGCGCCGAAAGCGCCGGCGGTGATGCGGGCGAAGTTGCACAGGCCGGAGGCGGCGGGCAGGCGCGCCGGCGCCAGGCCGGCCAGGCAGAGCGCCGTCAGCGGGACGAAGAAGGTGGCCATGGCCGCGCCCTGGATCAGCTGCGGCAGCATGAGGGTGCCGACGTCGGCCTGCATATTGAAGTGGGAGCGCATCCAGCACACCAGCGCAAACACGGCGAAGGAGAAGCTGGCCAGCCAGCGCACGTCGAGCCGCCCGATATTCTTGCCGACCGTGGGCGAGAGCAGCAGGGCGAGGATGCCGACTGGGGCGCTGACCAGTCCCGCCCAGGTGGCGGTGTAGCCGGCGAACTGCTGCAGCCACAGGGGCAGCAGCACCAGGTTGGCGAAGAACACGCCGTAGCCGAGCGAGATGGCGAGCGTGCCGACGGCAAAATTGCGTCCCTTGAACAGGCTCAGATCCACCACCGGATGCTCATGCGTGGTTTCCCAGATCAGGAAGATGAGGAAGGTCAGCGCGGCGGTGATCGCCAGCGCGACGATTTCGCTGGAGGCGAACCAGTCCAGCTCCTTGCCCTTGTCGAGCATGACCTGCAGGCAGCCGACCCAGACGATCAGCAGCAGCAGGCCGATGCCGTCGATGGGCTTCTTGACGCGCGGCGATTCGCGCTCGCGCAGCAGCACCCAGACCAGCCAGGCGGCGAACAGGCCGGTGGGGATGTTGATGTAGAAGATCCAGGGCCAGGAGATATTGTCCGAGATCCAGCCGCCGAGGATGGGGCCGAGCACGGGCGCGATCATGGTGGTCATGGCCCACATGGCGAGCGCCATGCCGGACTTCTCTTTCGGATAGCTTTGCAGCAGCAAGGCTTGCGACAGCGGGATCATGGGACCGGCCGACGCGCCTTGCAGGATGCGGAAGGCGATCAGCGTTTCCAGGTTGCTGGCCAGGCCGCACAGCAGGGAGGCCAGCACGAACAGCAGCACGGCGCCGACGAACAGGCGCACCTGGCCGTAGCGCTGGGTGAGCCAGCCGGTGAGCGGCACGGCGATGGCGTTGGCGACGGCAAAGGAGGTGATGACCCAGGTGCCTTGGCTGGCGCTGACGCCGATGTCGCCGGCGATGGAGGGAATGGAGACATTGGCGATCGTAATGTCGAGCACATTCATGAAGGTGGCCAGCGCCAGGGCGATGGAGGCCAGCACCAGGCGCATGCCGGTCAGCGGCGGCGGGGCGGCAACAGCGGTAGTCATGGCGGCGTCCCCCGCTTAGCGCGCTGCGCTGGCTTGGGCCAGGCGCTGGGCGCTGCCGCGCGTGGCGGCGGCCTTCGGCTGGGCCGGCGCCAGCTGCGCGCCATCCTGCTGCTCGACGTTCACTTCGGCCAGCATCGACAGGCCGACGCGCAGCGGATGGGCGCGCAGCTCGGCCGGGTCGAGGGCGACGCGCACCGGCAGGCGCTGCACCACCTTGATCCAGTTGCCGGTGGCGTTTTGCGCCGGCAGCAGATTGAAGGCGCTGCCGGTGCCGGCGCTCAGGCCGACCACGCGGCCGTGGTACACCACGCTCTGGCCGAACAGGTCGGCGCTCAGCTTGACCGCCTGGCCGATGCGCATATGGCGCAACTGGCTTTCCTTGAAATTGGCGTCGACCCACAGCTCGTCGAGCGGCACCACGGCGGCCAGCGCCGCGCCGACCGCCACGCGCTGCCCGACCTGCACATTGCGCCGCGCCAGATAGCCGCTGCGCGGCGCCAGAATCCGGGTACGCTCCAGCGCCAGTTCGGCTTCGTTCAGCGCCGCCCTGGCCTGGGCCACGGCGGGATGCTCCTGCACCGGACCGGCGCCGGCCAGGGCGCGGCTGGCGGCCAGCTGCTGGCGGCTGGCGTCGAGGGCCGCGCTGGCACCGCGCAGCGTGTCTTCGGCGTGGCGGATTTCTTCTTCCGAGACGGCGCCGCTGCCTTTCAGGGCGCTGCGCTGGGCCAGGTCGGCGCGCGCGCGTTTCACCTCGGTTTCGCGCTGGGCCACGGCGGCCGCCTGCACGCCCTGGTTCAGGTACAGGGCTTCGGTCTGGCGCACGGTCTGCGCCAGCAGGCTTTGCGCGCGCTCCAGGGCCAGCTGGGCGTCGGCCGGGTCGAGCTGGGCCAGCACGCTGCCGGCCTGCACGAAATCGGTATCGTCGGCATGCACCGACAGCACCGTGCCGGCGATCTGCGGCGTCAGCTGGATCACATGGCCGGCCACATAGGCATCGTCGGTGGCGACCAGATAGCGCCCGGTGCTGTACCAGTAGCTGGCGTAGCCGGCGCCCGCCAGCACGGTGGTGACGCCCAGGGCCAGCAGCAGGATTTTGCGGCGCATTTTGGCCGGCGCGGCGGCGGTGGCGACTTGCGGCGGAATGGTGGGGGCTTGGGTAGTCATGGCAACTCCTGTAATGGGGGACGTCAGGAACGGTTCAGGCTTACGCCGGCGCCGAGCGCGTGGTTGAGACGGATGGCCGCTTGCAGGCGCGCCGCTTGCAGCGCGGCGTCGGCCTGCTGCTGGAACAGCTGGCGGCGCTGCACCTGCAGCAGCAGCAGCTGGCTGGAAAGGCCTTGCCGGTAGCGCTGCTCGGCGGCGCGTTCGGCGCCATCGAGTTCGCGCGCGGCGCTGGCGTGGGCGGCGACGCGGCTGTCCAGCGCGCGCCAGGCGCTGACCTGGTCGGCCACTTCGCGGAAGGCATTCAGCACCAGCTGGTTGTAGCGCGCCACCTCGGCCGCTTGCTCGGCCTGGCGCGTGGCGAGGCCGGCGCGCAGGCGGCCGGCGTCGAACAGCGGCAGGTGCAGGGCCGGGCCGACGCCGAACAGGCGGCTGCCGCCTTGCAGCAGCTGGCTGGCGTCGAGCGCGCCCAGGCCGGCGCTGCCGCTCAGATTGATATTCGGGTAGAAGTCGGCGCGCGCGGCGGCGACGGCGTGGCCGGCCGCTTCCAGGCGCAGGCGCTGGGCCACGATCTCGGGACGGCGCGCCACCAGGTCCGCTTCCAGCTGTGGCGGCAGGGTCAGTCCCTGCTTCAGCTGCAGCTGCGGCGCGGCGATCTGGGCGCCGAAAGCCGGGCCGGCGCCGGCCAGCGCGGCCAATTGGTGGCGCAGCATGGCGGCCTGCGCGCCGAGACGCGTGGCTTCCGCTTCGGCCAGCGGCACCTCGGCTGACGCCTGGCGCCATTCCACTTCCGTATCCAGGCCGGAGCGCAGGCGGGTCTGACGCAACAGCACTTCACGCTGGCCGAGCGCGACGGCGCGGCTTGCCAGCTGCAGTTCCTGCTCGGTACGCGCCAGTTCCACATAGCTGTGCGCGATGGCGCTGGCCAGCGCCGCTTCGGCGGCGCGCGCTTCGATGCGGGCGGCGTCGCCCTGCGCCAGTTCGGCCGCGATGCGTTCGCGGTTCTGGCCCCAGAAATCGAATTCGTAGCGGAAGCCCAGGGTCAGCGAGCCGGAGGTATGGCTGCTGCCGGCAATCGTGGGCGCCACCGCCGCGTGTTCGCTGTAGCGCTGGCGCAGCAGGGCGGCGCTGGCGTCGGCCGCAAAGCCGGTGTCGGCGCGGCGCGCCAGCAGCAGGGCATCGGCACGCTCGATGCGGGCGCGCGCCTCGGCCAGGCTGGGCGCCTTGGCGCGCGCCTGTTCGATCAGGCGGTCCAGCTGGGGATCGCCGAAAGCGCGCCACCAGTCGAGAACGGGCCAGTCGCCCAGCGGGGCGCTGGCGGCGGCGCCCAGCGGCAGGCTGGCCAGCGGCGCGGGACTCTGGCGCGCGGCCAGGCCGCCGTCGCTGGCGCAGCCGGCCAGCAGCAGGCCGGCCAGCAGGCCGGGCAAGGTAGCGGACAGTTTCATGATGGTCTCCTGGAAGCGGCGGCGGCATGGGCCGCCGCGTTGGATTAAGTAATCAGGCGGCGTGCAAAGGCGCTTCCTGGGTCGGCGTGCTTTGCGCGTAGAGCAGGGCGCCGAGCGCGATCAGGATCATGGTCAGGTGCACCGACTGCACGGCGCCCTGCTTGATCCAGTAGCCGAACCACAGGCCGCCGCAGGCAAACCACAGCCAGAGCAGCAGGAAGCCGGACAAGGCCAGCACGGCCACGCTGCGCGCCTGGCGCAGTTCGCGCAGGCGGCCGCTCCAGCCGGCGCGGGCGAACAGCAGGGCCGCGCTCCACAGCGCCGCCGCCACCAGCAGCTGCACGGTGATCACGCCATACAGCAGGGCCGGCACATGCTCCACCGGCCAGGCATGCCAGGCCAGCCCCGCGCCCAGCACCGCCTCGCTGCGCAGCAGGTCCATCGACAGCATATGGCCCAGCAACTGGTGGTTGGTGCCGGGATCGGTCATATTGTTGAATACAGCGATGCTGAGCCAGGCCGCGAGGCCCGACAGCAGAATCAGGCGGCTTAGCGCCGCGATGCGGATCGACATGCTCATCTCCTTGGTCGTTCAATGCGGATTCAGATGCGGCAGCAGCACCGGCCAGCCGCGCTGGTTCGCCAGTTCCAGCATGGCCGGTTCGCGCGCCACCACGGTGGGGTGGCCCACGCATTCCAGCAGCGGCAGGTCGGACACGTGGTCGCCATAGCCATAACAGTCGGCGCCGTTGGCGCCCTGCGTGGCGAGGAAGGTCAGCACCGCGGTGCGCTTGCCTTCGCCAATGGTCTGCGGCGCCAGCAGCTCGCCGGTAAAGCGCCCGCCGTCGAGCGCCAGGCGGTTGACCAGCAGATGGCGTACGGCCAGCGCGTCGGCCAGCGGCTGCAGGATTTCCAGCGAGGAGCCGGACACGAAGACCGGCTCGACGCCCGCCGCGCGATGGCGTTCCAGCGCTTCCAGCACCGGCGCGATGTAGAAATCGGGCTGGCACGACACTTCGGCAAACCAGCGCCGGGCGCTGGCCTGCAGGGCGCTGCGCGCGTGGCCGCGGAAGATGCGGTAGAAGGCGCGGTTCACGTCATTGCGCGGCAGGCCTTGCGCCAGCATGCGGCGCAGGCGGCGCTGCGCCAGCCAGTCGGCCAGCGCGCCGCGCCAGGCGCCGAGGCGCTCGCGGTGGTAATGGGCGCGGAAGCTGAACATGCTTTTCAGATCGATCAGGGTTTCATCCACGTCGAAGAAAGCGAAACGCTTGCTTTGCATACGAATTCTCCAGGAGGCCGGAATGCCTATGCCGCATTCCGGCCGGTTGCTTTGCCGGCTTAAGCCGCCTGCACGACGGGGGCTGCCACGTTCTTCGGCTGCACCAGGCCGCGCGCGGCAAAATCGGCGGTGGCCAGGTCCACGCTATGGGCCAGGGCTTGTTCCGCCAGCTGGTGTTCGCGCGGGCCGAGGTAGGCCGCATCGAAGACGCTGAACTTGACGGCCATGCCGGCCACGGCGCGGCCGTTCTGCATCACTTCCATATCGGCCACCACGCTGGTGCGGTCGGGGCGCGGCTGCTGGAAGTCCAGCATCTTGTACTGGATGGTGGCCGGCAGCGGGAAGGCGAACTGCAGGAAGCGCATATTCATTTCGTTGATCACGAAGTAGCGCTTGGCCGGCGCGTCGGCGCCCATGCAATGCGCCTCGGTCACGGCGATGAACATCTGGCGGCAAGCCTCGGTCAGTACCATGCCCTGCACGTGCAGGCCGGTCAGGTGGTCGAGCATCAATTCGCTATTGGCGTCGATCAGCAGATCGGCGTCGAAGTTGCTGGCGTCGATGCGGCGCGGGGTCGAGATCAGCACGTTCTCGTTGCGGTGCTTGTGCGACAGGGCATAACCGGCGCGGCTGTTGCGGCTCCACTCGTTCCAGCAGCTGAACTCCTGGCTCAGGCCGAGCGCGATGCCGAGGCAAAACGCGTGGTCGATCTGCATCTCGCTCAAGCCCTGGCCTGCCACCAGGGTCTTGCCGCGCAGGCTCTCGATCTGGTTGCCGCGCAGTTGTTCCAGCAGGCTGCGGTACGACTGTACGCCCGGTTTTTGTACGAATTGGCTAAACTCTTCAGCGACTACTAACTGCAGATGCATAATTTCTCCTTCTATCCAATCAAAAATAAAAACGTGAAATACACATAGGCCTTTCGGTCTGCGACGGAGCCTGTCCGTTCATCCCTGGGCTGGCGACTGCCCGCTCAACCAACTGTCGTGCAGCCACTTCTCGCTTTGCCGGCGGCTGCGCGCATCGTTCCAGATAATGTTGCGTTCAAAGGTTTGCACCACGCCACCGTGGCCGACGATGACCCAGAAGTAGCGGCCGTCGTTCTCGTTGCGGCACTTGACCTTCATGCCGCGCAGCGTGTGCTGGCGGCCGTCGGCCTGCAGCACTTCCTCATGCGGCTCGATCCACAGCACGGCATGGCCGGAAAGCAGGTCCGGCGCATGCTGTTCCAGCCAGTCGTAGGCGCGGCGCTGCGCCTGCGCGGTGCCGGGCAGCTCGCCGCTGCACAAGGTCTGGCTGAAGCAGCTCATGCCGAGCAGGCCGCCCTGCTGGTCCAGCACCAGGCTGTAATGCTCGCCGCCGAGTTCCGCGTTGGCGCCGTCGCTGCGCTGGTGGCGCAGGTGCCAGACCGGCTGGCCGTCCAGGCTCACGGCGCGCACGCTGGCCAGGGTTTCGAAACCGGCTGGCGCTTGCAGGCTCGCGGGCAGAGGGAAGGGCAGGTTCATCTCGTTCTCCTTCAATCAATGGGTTTTGACAGCGGCGGCCTGGCTTTGGCTGCGGGGCAGGCTGAAAAGCAGGGCGCCGCCCATCAGCATTGCCAGCGCCGCGAAATAGGTGGAGGCGCGCAAGCCGTTCATGGTCTGGGCCAGCACGGGACCGAGGCTGGCGCCGCTGAACATCAGGAAGGTGTACAGCGACACTGCCTGGCCGCGCCAGCTCGCATCGGCCAGGGCGCTGGTGCGGGCAATCAGACTCGGTACGCCGATGCCGACGCCGGCCACGAACAGCACGCTGGACAAAAGCAGCAAGCCCAGGCCGTCGGCACAGGAGGCCAGCAGCAGACCCGCCGCCGCTGTCGCCAGGCCGGCGCTGACCATGCGCTGGGCGCCGAAGCGCGGCAGCAGCACTGCCACGGCCAGCGGCATCAGAAAGCCCGGCATGGCGACGGCGCGGGTGGCGAGCGGACTCAGACCGGCGGCGCGCAGCGCGCTGCCCTGGTAGCGGTCCAGTCCCAGGTAGAAAGCCATAAAGCACAGCATCAGCAGCAAGGCCGGGGCATACACGCCGCGCAGCTCCGGCTTGCGCAGGACGGCGAACAGGCCCGCATAGCTGGCACCCAGGCTGGCGCCGGCGGCGGCGCGCTGTTCCCGCGGCAAGCGCGCCAGCAGCCAGGCCGCAGCCAGATAGATCGGGCAGGGCAGGGCGATGGTCCAGGCCAGGCCCAGTGCCTGTCCGGCCATGCCGCCATAAATCTGTCCCACCAGGCCGGCCAGCAGGAAGGCTGTGCTGAGCCAGGCCAGCGCCCACAGGCGCAAACGGGCCGGCATGGATTCGGCCAGATAGGCCAGGGCGGCGGGCGGGAAGGCCGCCGTTGCCAATCCCTGCAGCGCGCGGCCGGCGATCAGCTGCGCCGGCGTCGCGGCCTGGCTCAAAAGCAGCGTCACGATGCCCAAGGCCAGCAAGCCGCCCACCATCACCGGCTTGCGTCCCAGCCGGTCGGACAGTGGGCCGAACAGCAGAAAGCCCACCGCATACGCCAGGCTGAAGGCGCCCAGGGCGGCGCCGGCGGCGGCCGGTTCCAGACCGAACTGGCGGCCGATCAGAGGCAGCAAGGGCAGCGGCAGATACAGCTGGGACACAGCCGCCAGGCCGGCGATGGCCAGTAAAGCGACAATGGCGAAAGGGTGTTTCATCCTGCTTCACTCCTGGAATACGGCGGCGAAAGGCGCCGGTTTATTTAATAAGCTTACTACTGTGTAGCTAGTAACTATGTAGCAAGCTAACTATTTGCTCTAAAAAAAGACTGGCATCCCAGTCCTGGCTCATTGGCGGTTTGGAAACTGCCGTTGAAGCAATCTTGCTTGTTATCTTAATACAATAATAGCAGGCAAATATGTAGGTGGCTAATTATTTTTGGAAATTTTTTTTGCGGGCAATTTTCACTACCCGCGAGCTTAAGCGGCAGCTCTGATCTGGGCCACGCTGCCATTCAGCTTGCGCATCAGCATGCTCAGCTGCTCACGCTCATCCTGGCTGAAGACCGACATCAGCTGCGCCACCCAGGCATAGTGTTCCGGCAGCGCCGCCGCCAGCAAGGTTTCCCCGGCGGGCAGCAAGCGCACCACCCAGGCGCGCCGGTCGCTCGCATCCTGCTCACGGCGGCACAGCTTCGCGTGCTCCAGACGGTCGATAATTCCCGTCATCGTCGGCGAAGAGACATTAACGCCCTCGGCCAGGCGCCGCACGCCCATCCCATCCGGATTACGCTTCAACAGCAGCAGGACAAAGAACTTCGTCTGCGACAAGCCATGGCGCGCCAGGTTCTGTTCAAAGTCCCCCATCATATCGCTGCAACTGCGCGACAGCAGCAGCCAGGTCCGCACCCCATCCACGTCCGGATTCGGATACAACTTGGCGAACTGGGACAAAGTATCAAAGCTGGGAAGGTCCTTAAGCTCAAGCATGATGGCGGCCCTGGATTAATTTAGTTAGATAAATATTAGCATGCTAAATTCTAGCCGTCAAAGCCACCCCGTTTGATCTATCGCAAACAATGTCCACCCTGGTGTCAGGCACCAGGGTGGACATTCTTTGCGCAAAATCAAAGAATGTCCGGTTCCAGTGCCTGACACCAGGGTGGGACATTTGTTGAGGAAGATCAAAGGCCGTCGCGGGAGGGCGGGCGGAGGATGTTGAGGAAGGCGCGCACGACCGGGGCATCGTCTAATGCGGGGTAGGCGATGTAGAGATTGGCCGAGGGGGGATTGCTGCGGATCGGCAGGAACACGACGCCAGGCCATCCTATCCGGCTGGTGGTTTCGGGCATCAGGGTGACGCCGAGGCCGGCGCCGACCATGGCCAGCAGGGTTTGCGGCTCGGTGGCTTCCTGGAAGACCGTGGGATGGAAACCGGCCTTCACGCAGCATTGGATCAGATAGCGCGGGAAGGCGGATTTATCCAAGGCCAGGGTCAGCATTGGTTCGTTGGCGATGTCGCTCAGCTCGATGGCTTCCTGCTTGGCCAGCGGATGGTGCTCGTTCACCGCCACGCACACATTCTCGCGGAAGCACAGCTCCTGGCGCAGATTGTCGTTGCGCAGCCCATCCTCGTCGAGCTTGGGCTCGCGCCAGAAGCCGATGTCGATCTGCTTGGCGCGCAGGGCATCGTACTGCACGGTCGGTCCCAGTTCGTGCAGGGTCCACGTCACTTGCGGATACTTGCTCTGGAATTCCTCCAGCAGGCTGGGGATCGGCCCCCACATCGCGGAGCCGACGATGCCCACGCGCAGCCGACCCACCTCGCCGCGGTCGATCTGGCGCACGGTGTCGATGGTCATGCGCATCTTGGCCAGCACGTCCGCCGCCTCCACCATCAGCGCCTTGCCTGCCACCGTCAGCTCGAAGGTGCGGGTGGTGCGCGCGAACAGCTTCACGCCCAGCTCCGCTTCCAGCTTCATGATTTGCTGGCTCAAAGGCGGCTGCGAGATGTGCAGCCTTTCGGCGGCACGGCTGAAACTCTTTTCTTCGGCGACGGCAAGGAAGTACTTCAACTGCTTCAGATCGATGGACATGGCGGACGGCTCTTTCGATATTTACGCGGCAGGATGCTCCAGCATGGCGCGCGCCAGCTCGGCGCCGACGCGGGCGTTGTTCTTCACCAGCGCGATATTGGTGGCCAGGCTGCGGCCCTGGGTCAGGGTCTTGATGCGCGCCAGCAGGAAGGGCGTGATCTTCTTGCCGGTGACGCCGTTTTCATCGGCTTCCTGCAAGGCCTGCACGGTGATGGCGTCGATTTCCTCTTTGGGCATGGCGTCCGCTTGCGGCACCGGATTGCTGACGATGACGCCGCCCTTCAGGCCCAGGCGCCATTTGGTGTGGAGGAAGGCGGCTTGTTCCACCGCCGTATCGAGCTGGAAGTCGGCATTGAAGCCGCTTTCGCGCGTGAAGAAGGCCGGGAAGCCTGGCTGGCCGACGCTGATCACGGGCACGCCCAGGGTTTCCAGGTATTCCAGCGTCAGGCCGATGTCGAGGATGGATTTCACGCCGGCGCACACCACGGCCACATTGGTCTGCGACAGTTCCTGCAGGTCGGCCGAGATATCGAAGCTGGTCTCGGCACCGCGGTGCACGCCGCCGATGCCGCCGGTGACGAAGACGGAAATGCCGGCCAGCTGGGCGCAGATCATGGTGGCGGCCACGGTGGTGGCGCCCAGCTTGTTCTGCGACAGCACGTAAGGCAGGTCGCGGCGGCTGACCTTCAGCGCTTCCGGCGATTTACCCAGCAGTTCCAGCTGCTCCGGCGTCAGGCCGATGCAGATCTTGCCGTCGATGATGGCGATGGTGGCCGGCACCGCACCCGCGTCGCGGATGATCTGTTCCACTTCGTTCGCCATCTGCACGTTTTGCGGATAGGGCATGCCGTGCGAGATGATGGTCGACTCCAGCGCCACGATGGCCTTGCCGGCGGCGCGCGCGTTCGCCACTTCGGGCGAGAGGGAGAGATATTGTTGCATAGTGGATGATCCTTTCTATTGCGGTTCAGCGTGATGAGTTGCGCTGGCGATGGCATCAGCCGACAGCGCGGGTGAAACGGTATGCGGGCTTTGCAGCGTGAGGGCGGCTGCCTGCAGGCCGTGCGCGCAAGCCTGGGTCAGGTCGCCGCTGCCTTGCGCCAGTGACCAGCAGACAGCTGCGGCGAAGGCGTCGCCGGCGCCGGTGACGTCGACCACGTCCACCTCATGCGCCGGCATCCAGTGCAGGTCGCCCGGGATGGTGTGGTAGACGCCCGCTGCGCCGCAGGTGACGATGATGTCCTGCACGCCCTGCGACTGCAGTTCCAGGCAGGCGGCGCGCACATCGGCCTCGGTGGGCAGGGCGCGGCCGCTGCGGGTTTCCAGCTCGCCGCGGTTCAGGATCAGCAATTGCAGGCCGCGCAGGTCGGCCGGCAGGCGCGCCATCTTCGGCTGCGAGACGGCCACGATCACCAGCGGCACGCCGCTGCTGCGCGCCTCGTCCAGCAGCAGGGCCACGCTGTCGAGCGGCAGATTGAGGTCGGCCGCCACCAGGGCGGCGGCGCTGCGCTGCGGCTGGCGGCTGGCGAGGAAGGCGGGCGAGAGCTGTTCATACAGGGCCATATCGGCCAGGGCCAGCACCATCTCGCCGCCCGCGTCCAGCACGGCGGTATACGTGCCGCTGGCCATGCCATGCAGTTTCAGGCTGCCGCTCATATCGATGCCGGCCGCCTCGGCGTGCGCTTGCAAGGCCTGGCCGGCGGCGTCGCCGCCCAGGGCGGTAAGCAGGGCGGTGGGCAGGCCCAGGCGCGTCAGGTTCTCGGCGATATTGCGCGCCACACCGCCGCAGGTTTCGCTGGCGCCGGCCGGATTCGAGGTGCCCATCTGCAGTGGCGCCAGGGTGCGCAGCTTGCGGTCCAGATTGGCCGCGCCGATGCAGAGGAGGGGGCGCTCGTCCGGCAGCACATAGGCGCGCCCCAGCAGCCGCCGCTCGCGGATCAGGCTGGCGATATGGCCGGCTACGGCCGAGCGCGACAAGCCCATCTGCTCGGCCAGCTCCTGCTGGGAGATGAAGGGGTTGGCGCGGATCAGCTCATACAGCTGTTCTTTTTTCGGTAAGTCGCTCATGTTCAGCCTGCGTTAAAACATTTGTCCGTCAGTATAAACATTTGTCTTATCTGACTGCAAGCCCATCATCAACTATAATAGCCGCCCATTTATATAATTCACGTATAAATTGGGAAGAAAAATGGTATTGGCCGTACATATAGAGGATGATGCATAGTTACGCCTGTCATCGAAACGCCCTATACCAAGTACGCTCGTACCGGACCATCGCGGCCCGCGCTGCATTACCGAATTCACCTATACCAAGACGAGGAAACCATGTTGAATAATTCCCCATTCCAGGCCGCCGCTATTGTCCGTTCGCGCATGCCCGCCAATTTCCAGCCGCGCGTCGCGCTGGTGCTGGGTTCCGGCCTGGGCGTGCTGGCCGAGCAGATGCAGGATGCCGTGGCCATCGGTTTCGATGAGTTGCCAGGTTTCCCGATCAGCACCGTGCACGGCCACGCTGGCCAGCTGGTGATGGGCACCCTGTCCGGCGTGCAGGTGGTGTGCCTGAAAGGCCGCGGCCACTTCTACGAAGGCTATGGCATGGGCGTGATGACGTCCGCCGTGCGCACCCTGAAGCTGCTGGGCGTGGAAATGCTGTTCGTGACCAATGCCGCCGGTTCCCTGCGCACCGAAGTCGATGCCGGCTCCCTGGTGGCGCTGAACGACCATATCAACTTCCTGCCGGGCACCCCGATGATCGGCCCGAACGACGAGCGTTTCGGCCCGCGCTTCTTCAGCATGGCCAATGCCTATGACGCCGAGCTGCGCAAGCTGCTGCAAGCGACCGCCGCCGAAAAAGGTGTGACCCTGCACGAAGGCGTGTACATCGCCTACCCAGGCCCGAACTTCGAGACCCCGGCCGAGATCCGTGCCTTCGGCCGCCTGGGCGCCGACGTGGTCGGCATGTCGGTGGTGCCGGAAGTGGTGCCGGCCCGTCATTGCGGCCTGAAAGTGGTGGGTGTGTCCGTCATCACCAACCTGGCCGAAGGCCTGTCGCCTTTCCCGCTGTCGCACGAGCAGACCCTGAAATATGCCGCCATCGGCGCCGAAAGCCTGATCAAGCTGATTCTGGCCTTCCTCGAAAACGTAGCGAAAACGCCGGCTCCCAAAGCCTAAGCGTCCGTCCGGTGGGGCGGTGCGGACCGCCCCGGCAGTGCAGAGCAGGCCGGTGCGGCCTGCACCCAAGAATTCCTTCCTCATCGAGACTTATCATGTCACGCGCCTTTATCCTTTTGCTTGACTCCTTCGGCCTCGGCGCAACGCCGGACGCCGATAAATACGGCGATAGCGCAACCAATACCTTTGGTCATATCGCCGCCTGGGCCGCCAAGATCGGCCAGCCGATGCAGCTGCCGACCATGGAAAAACTGGGCCTGGCCGCCGCCGCCCACACCGCCTGCGGCGAATGGGCCGCCGGCTTCGACCGGCGCGACGGTTTCGCCGGCGCTTACGGCGCGGCGCGCGAACAATCCACCGGCAAGGACACGCAAAGCGGCCACTGGGAAATCGCCGGCGTGCCGGTGCTGTTCGACTGGGGTTACTTCCCCAAGACCGTACCATCCTTCCCGGCCGAACTGACCGACCAGCTGCAGGCGCTGACCGGCGTGCCGGGCTTCCTCGGCAACTGCCACGCCTCCGGCACCGAAATCATCAACCGCCTGGGCGACGAGCATGTCGCAACTGGCAAGCCGATTCTCTACACCTCGGCCGACTCGGTCCTGCAGATCGCCGCCCACGAAGAACACTTCGGCCTGGAGCGCCTGTACGAGATGTGCGAGAAGGCCTATGAGCTGGTCAAGCCTTACAACATCGGCCGCGTGATCGCGCGCCCCTTCGTCGGCGCCGACAGCAATTACAAGCGCACTTCCAACCGCCACGACTACGCCGTGCCGCCGCCGGCGCCGACCCTGCTCGACCACGTCAAGGACGCGGGCGGCGAGGTGATCGCCCTTGGCAAGATCAGCGATATCTACGCCGCGCAAGGCGTGAGCCGCGTGGTCAAGGGCGTGGACAATATGGCCCTGTTCGACGCGCTGCTGAAAGTGCAGGACGAGGCGGGCGAGAAGTCCCTGACCTTCGTCAACTTCGTCGACTTCGACCAGGCCTTCGGCCACCGCCGCGACGTGGCGGGCTATTCGAACGCCCTGCACGAAATGGATGCGCGTCTGCCGGAATTCATCGCCAAGCTGAAAGAAGGCGATCTGTGCGTGATCACCGCCGACCATGGCTGCGATCCGACTTCGCCCGGCTCCGACCACACCCGCGAACATATCCCGATGATCTTCTTCGGCCCCGGCGTCAAGGAACGCTCGCTCGGCATCTCCGAGACCTTCTCCGACATCGGCCAGACTATCGCCCATCACCTTGGCGTGAAACCACTTGCAAACGGAACCAACCTCTTATGAGCATCTCCCCCGACTTCAAGCGTAACGAGGCAGTCGGCCTCGATCTCGGCTGGCTGAACCACATCCACGTCAACAAGGCCGCCACCGACCGCCGCGCCGCCAGTCTGGCCAACCGCCGCAGCGTCAAGAAGGAATACCAGGCCGCCTGGCTGCTGAAAGCCATCAGCGTGATCGATCTCACCACCCTGGCCGGCGACGATACGCCAGGCCGCGTCGAGCGTCTGTGCCGCAAGGCCATGCGTCCGCTGCGCGCCGACCTGGTGGACGCGCTGGGCGTGCAGGATCTGAATCTGACCACGGGCGCGGTCTGCGTCTATCACGAGATGATCCAGCACGCCGTGCCGGTGCTGCAAGGCCGCCTGCCGATCGCCGCTGTCTCCACCGCCTTCCCGGCTGGCCTGAGCAGCATGGAAACCAAGGTGCGCGAGATCGAGCTGAGCGTGGCCGCCGGTGCTTCCGAGATCGACATCGTGATCACCCGCCAGCACGTCCTGACCGGCAACTGGCAAGCCCTGTACGACGAGATGCTGGCTTACCGCAAGGCTTGCGGCGAAGCGCACGTGAAGGCGATCCTGGCGACCGGCGATCTGGTCACGCTGGAAAACGTGGCGAAAGCATCGTGGGTTTGCATGATGGCCGGCGCCGATTTCATCAAGACCTCGACCGGCAAGGAAGGCGTGAACGCCACCATTCCGGTGTCGCTGGTGATGGTGCGCGCCATCCGCGAATACTACGAGCAGACCGGCTTCATGGTTGGCTACAAGCCGGCCGGCGGCGTGAGCACCGCCAAGTCGGCGCTGCAATACCTGACCGTGATGAAGGAAGAGCTGGGCAATGAATGGCTGGAACCGCATCTGTTCCGCATCGGCGCATCGAGCCTGCTGACCGATATCGAGCGCCAGCTCGAACACTACGTCACCGGCAACTACTCGGCCGCCCACCGCCACGCGCAACCCTAAGAATACGGATTCGTCATGCCAACTATTAACGAGATTCTCAAGACCATGGACTACGGCCCAGCACCAGAAGGCACGAAAGAAGCGCAAGCCTGGCTGGAACAGCGTTCCCGCACATTCGGCCTGTTCATCGACAATACCTGGAGCGAGCCGGGCGAGCTGTTCGCCTCCACCAATCCGGCCGACGGCAAGCAACTGGCCGAACTGACTCAGGCCACGAGCGACGACGTGGAACGCGCCGTGCAGGCCGCGCGCCGCGCCCAGCCGGGCTGGCAAGCGCTGGGCGGCCATGGCCGCGCGCGCGTGCTGTACGCCATCGCCCGCCTGATGCAGAAGCATGCGCGCCTGTTCGCCGTGCTGGAAACCCTGGACAACGGCAAGACTATCCGCGAAACCCGCGACGCCGACCTGCCGCTGGTGGCGCGCCACTTCTACTACCACGCCGGCTGGGCCCAGCTGCAGGACGAGGAATTCGCCGGCCACCGTGCGGTGGGTGTGGTGGGCCAGATCGTGCCGTGGAACTTCCCGCTGCTGATGCTGGCGTGGAAAATCGCACCGGCCCTGGCCGCGGGCAATACCGTGGTCTTCAAACCGGCCGAATTCACTTCGCTGACCGCCATGCTGTTCGCCGAGATCTGCGTGCAGGCTGGCGTGCCGGCCGGCGTGGTCAACATCGTCACCGGTGATGGCCGCGTGGGCGAAGCCATCGTCAAGCATGAGGGCATCGACAAGCTGGCCTTCACCGGCTCCACCGAAGTGGGCCGCCTGATCCGCGAAGCCACCGCCGGCAGCGGCAAGAAGCTGTCGCTGGAACTGGGCGGAAAATCGCCCTTCATCGTCTTCGAAGACGCCGACCTGGACGCCGCCGTCGAAGGCCTGGTCGACTCGATCTGGTTCAACCAGGGTCAGGTCTGCTGCGCCGGTTCGCGCCTGCTGGTGCAGGAATCGGTGGAACAGCGCTTCCTCGCCAAGCTGCGCGCCCGCATGGACCATCTGCGTCTCGGTTCGCCGCTGGATAAATCGATGGACATCGGTGCCCTGGTCGATCCGGTCCAGCGCCAGCGCATCGCTGCCCTGGTGGACTCGGCGCGCGCCGAAGGCTGCACCGTGTACCAGCCTGCCGGCTGCGAAATCCCGGCCGACGGTTCCTGGTTCCCGCCGACCCTGATCACCGGCGCATCGACCGCCGCCGCCGTGTCGCAGGCCGAAATCTTTGGCCCCGTGCTGGTGGCGATGAGCTTCCGCACCCCGGCTGAAGCGGTGCAGCTGGCGAACAACACCGTCTACGGCCTGGCTTCCTGCGTCTGGACCGAAAACATTTCGCTCGCGCTCGACGTGGCGCCGCAGATCAAGGCCGGCGTGGTGTGGATCAATACCGCCAACCAGTTCGACGCCGCTTGCGGCTTCGGCGGCTACCGCGAATCCGGCTATGGCCGCGAGGGCGGCCGCGAAGGCATGTACGAATACCTGGTGCCGGTGTCGGAAGATGCGCGTCCCGCCGCGCCGGTGGTGGAGAAATCCAAGGCCAAGGCAGCACCTGCCGCTTCCGCCGATCCATTCGCCATCGACCGCACCGCCAAGCTGTACATCGGCGGCAAGCAGGCCCGCCCTGACGGCGCCTACAGCCGCGCCGTGCATGGCGCCGACGGCAAGTTCATCGCCGAAGTGGGCGAAGGCAACCGCAAGGACATCCGCAACGCCGTGGAAGCCGCGCACAAGGCCGCCGGCTGGACCAAGGCCACCGCGCCCAACCGCGCCCAGGTGCTGTACTACATCGCCGAAAACCTGGCCGCACGCGGCGAGGAATTCGCGGCCCGCATCGGCGCCATGACCGGCGCCAAGAATCCCGAGAAGGAAGTGCAGGCTTCCATCGAGCGCCTGTTCTACTGGGCGGCCTGGGCCGATAAATACGACGGCCTGGCGCACCAGCCGCCGATGCATGGCATCACCGTGGCCTTGAATGAAGCCATCGGCGTGATCGGCGTGGTCTGCCCGAACGAGAATCCGCTGCTCGGCCTGATCTCCCTGGTCGCTCCGGCCATCGCCGTGGGCAACCGCGTGGTGGTCGTGCCTTCCGAGGCGCATCCGCTGTCGGCCACCGATCTGTATCAGGTCTTCGATACGTCGGACCTGCCGGGCGGCGTGGTGAACATCGTTACCGGCAGCGCCGACGAGCTGGCGCGCACCCTGGCTTCGCACGCCGATGTGGACGCGGTATGGCGCCACGACGGTTCGGCCGAAGGCTGCGCCGAAGTGGAACGCCTGTCGGCCGCTTCGCTGAAGCGCACCTGGACCGGTGGCGCCAAGGGCCGCGACTGGTACAGCACCGCGCAAGCGGGTGGCCGTGCCGTGCTGGCGCATGCGTCGCAAGTGAAAAATATCTGGATTCCATACGGCGTATAAGTCTTAACAAAATACGTTGATCCAAGGGGCCGCAGTCCGGGAAACCGGGCTGCGGCCCAAGTACCTTTCAACACAAGAGAGTAAATATGTTTCTGACCCAGGAAATCATCCGCAAGAAGCGCGATGGCGGTGTAATGAGCGCTGAAGAGATTCAATTTTTCGTGCGCGGCATCACCGATGGCAGTGTCAGCGAAGGCCAGATCGCCGCGCTGGCGATGGCCGTCTTCTTCAACGATATGAACATGGATGAACGCGTGGCCTTTACCCTGGCCATGCGCGATTCCGGCGAAGTGCTGGACTGGAAATCGCTGAACCTGCCAGGCCCGGTGATGGACAAGCACTCCACCGGCGGCGTGGGCGACGTGGTATCCCTGATGCTTGGCCCGATGATCGCAGCCTGCGGCGGCTTCGTGCCGATGATCTCCGGCCGTGGCCTGGGCCACACCGGCGGCACCCTGGATAAATTCGATTCCATTCCCGGCTACTGCACCGTGCCGGACAACACCCTGTTCCGCAAAGTGGTGCAGGACGTGGGCGTGGCCATCATCGGCCAGACCGCTTCGCTGGCGCCGTCCGACAAGCGCTTCTACTCGATCCGCGACGTCACCGCGACGGTGGAATCGGTGGCCATGATCACCGGCTCCATCCTGTCCAAGAAACTGGCGGCCGGCCTGGACGTGCTGGCCATGGACGTGAAAGCGGGCAGCGGCGCCTTCATGCCGACCTACGAGAAATCGGTGGAACTGGCGGAGAGCATCGTCAAGGTCGGCAATGGCGCCGGCACCCTGACTTCGGCCCTGCTGACCGATATGAACGAATCGCTGTCGCCATGGGCTGGTAACGCGGTCGAAGTGCGCGGCGCGATCGACTACCTGACCGGTAAATTCCGCCCGGCCCGCCTGCACGAAGTGACGATGGCCCTGTGCGCCGAAATGCTGGTGATGGGCAAGCTGGCCGCCAACGAAGCCGACGCCCGCGCCAAGCTGCAGGCGGCACTCGACTCCGGCGCCGCCGCCGAGCGCTTCGCACGCATGGTGACGGCCCTGGGCGGCCCGGCCGACCTGGTGGAAAACATGGACAAGCATCTGGAAAAAGCGCCAATCGTGCTGCCGGTGCCTGCGCCGCGCGCCGGCTTCGCCGCCAAGACCGATTGCCGTGGCCTGGGTCTGGCCGTGGTTGCGCTGGGCGGTGGACGCCGCCGTCCGAGCGATGCCATCGACTTCGCCGTCGGCCTGACCGACTTGGTGGAACTGGGCCAGCCGCTGCAAGCCGGCCAGCCGATGGCCACCGTGCATGCCCGCACCCAGGCCGCCGCCGAACAGGCCGTGCGCGAAGTGCAGGCCGCGTATGAAATCGCCGACGCCGCGCCAGCCGCCAACCCTATCGTCTACCGCACTATCCGTCCTTGAGATCAAGCATGAACAACGACAAACTGATCGAAGAAGCCAAGGCCGCGCGCCTGAAGGCTTACACCCCGTACTCCAACTTCAAGGTGGGGGCGGCCCTGCTGTGCAGCGACGGCAAGATTTTCCACGGCTGTAATGTGGAAAACGCTTCCTATGGCCTGTGCAACTGCGCCGAGCGCACCGCCTTCTTCAGCGCTTTCGCCCAAGGCTACAAGCAGGGAGATTTCGACAAGCTGGCCGTGGTCGGCGAGACCGACGGTCCGATCGCGCCTTGCGGCGCCTGCCGCCAGGTGATCCTGGAGCTGGGCGGCAATGAGCTGCCGGTGGTGCTCAGCAATCTGAAGGGCGATGTGTTTGAAACCACAGCGGCGGCCCAGCTGCCGAACGCTTTCGGCGGCGCCGACCTGAAGAAAAAGTGAAAAAGACCATTGACGTTCAGGCTGCGGTCGCCGTTGCGGCCTCCGAAGCCATTGCAGCGAAAACCCAAGGCACTTTCGGCGTCGGGGGCGTCATGCTCGACCAGTTCGGTACCGTGCTGAAGTCGCTGCATAACAACGTCATCCGCCATGGCCTGATCTTCGACCCGACCGCGCACGGCGAGCGCCAGTTGATCGACTGGTACTATGCCGAGCGCGCCAAGGGCAGGGAGCTGCCGCCGCCGCACGAGATCACCATCGTCACCTCGCTCGACCCTTGCGCCATGTGCACCGGCGCGATCCTGGCGGCCGGTTTCAATGTGGTGGCGGCCGCGCCCGATACCAAGGCCGGCATCAATTACAACGGCAGCGCTTTCTTCCCCTCGCTGCCGCAGCCCTTGCAGCGGCAGGCGGCAGCGACGTTTGCCTATCCCGCCGTGCTGGGCAGTTCGTCCTATGCGCGGCGCGGCGCGGGTGCGCCGCCCAAGCCCTTCTTCATCGGTAAGACCATTGCCGAGCCGACCCAGGCTCTGTGCTCGCTGGTATTCGAAGCCACGTCGGCCGGGGTGATGGACCTGTTCAATATCGATCCACCGGGCAGCGCGCTGAAAGACCCGGCCACGCTGCCGGCGGACCATGCCATCGTGCGCGCCCTGAAGCGCAGCTGTCCCGATGCGCTGACCTATCGCGGTACGCCGCAGCGGCCGGACGCTGGGCTGGCACCGTATCTGCAGCAGGCGATGGCGCGCGACAAGGCGCAGGGCGGCAAGGGCGATGCCGTGGCCTTGCTCGATGCATTCGGCAATCTGCTGCTGTGCACGCACGGCAGGCAGAACGCTTCCGGCATCCGCACCGCCTTCATGGAGGCGACGCGCGCCTACGCCCAGTTGCGCTACAAGCTGATGGAAGGGGCCGACGCCGCCACCCAGGCCGAGGTGCGCCAGTATCTGGGCCATCCCAAGGACGGTACCTTTGTCTTTGCGCTTGGTCCGGACGAAAGCGCGCTCAGTTTCATGAATCTGGGCGCTTACGGTTCGACCATGGAGGGCGCACTGCCGGATTCGAATCCGGCGCAATTCCAGTATGTCCTGCCGGGCATGCCGGAAGAAGAACTGCATGCGCTGTGCGGCCGCCTGCCGCCGCTGTACCGCAATCTGATCCGCATCCGGCCGCAGCAGGTGGCGGATGCGGCCCTGGTGGCGGCGCTGTCCTGAGCCCTTACTGTTTCCAGGGATCGTAGGTTCCGATACTCCATACATGGCCTTCGGGGTCGCGCAGGGTGAAGCCGCGGCCGCCGTAGTCCTCGTCCTTTAATTCCATCAGAATCGGCGCACCTGCCCTCAGGGCGCGTTCATAGACCTCGTCGGCATTGTTCACCACCAGGTAGGCGCTCTGGGTGACGGCCATGCCGATCTCGCCGGGCTGTTTCATCAGCCTGCCGTACTCGGTGTCGAAAATGGAACCGAGCATCACCATGCCGTTGCCGTAGGAAAGCTGGGCGTGGGCGATGGAGCCGTCCTCGTTCGGTACCACGAGCGAGGCTTCAAAACCCAAGGTGCTGCATAGCCAGTCGATGGCGCCGGGTGCGTCGCGGTAGCGCATGCAGGGCATGATGGTGGCGCGCGTTTCTTTCGGAATGTTCGACATGCTTCTCTCCCAGATCAATGTGGTTGGGGGCGGCATTGCGGGGGTATGGCGGGCGGGGTTCAGGCAATATAGCCTAGCGGGGAGGAGGCGGCAAGCGGCGCGCGCGCAACTCAGCAAGGCGCTACATTTGCTGGAATAAATGGGTGTTGCCTCGGCTGACTTCGAGCTCTTCGGGGAAGTTTTTCACGCGCACCATCTGCCGCCCGCGCAAGTCGCGGGTGACTTCGCTGATGGCGTCCACGCGCACCAGGGTGGAGCGGTGGATGCGCCAGAATTCATTGGGATCGAGTTCCTCTTCCAGTTCTTTCAGCGTCTTGCGGATCAGGACTTCGCCCTGCGCCGTCTGCACCCGCGTGTATTTTTCATCGGCGCGGAAGAACAGGATTTCGCGCGTGCTGATCATGCGCAGGCTGTTGCCGACCTGGGCCTGAATCCAGTGCAAATACTCGGCCGCTTTGGCGGGCTGGTTTTTCTGCAGCAGCTGGCTGAGCTGGCGCTCGATATTATCCGGCTGTTGTCCCAGCCTTGCCTGCAGGCGGGTGCAGGTGGTCTTCAGACGTTCGCCGCCGGCCGGTTTCAGCAGGTAGTCGAGCGCACCCTGTTCAAACGCTTCAATCGCGTACTGGTCATAAGCGGTGATAAAGACGATATGGCAGCGGTTGAACAGCATGCGCGCCGCTTCGATGCCGGACAGGCCGGGCATGCGGATATCGAGGAAGACGATGTCGGGTTGATGCTGGCCGGCCAGCGCAATGGCTTCGATGCCGTTGGCCGCCTCGGCCACGATCTCCAGCTCGGGCCAGGCTTCGCGCAGGCGGCTGCGCAGCAGGTCGCGCATGGGTTCTTCATCGTCGGCGATCAGGGCGGTGGCGCGGGGATGGCTCATGGTTTGGGCTCGGCAAAAATATCGGGGGCGAAGGGGACGCGGATCGAGGCGCGGCAACCGCCTTCGAGCGGGGTTTCGATCACCAGCTCGGCGCGGTTGCCGTACACCAGGCGCAGGCGTTCGCGCACATTGGTCAGACCCACGCCGTCGGCCGCATGCAGATTGAAGCCGACGCCGTCATCCTGCACATCGACCTGCAGCATATTGCCGTTGACGCTGGCGCGGATATCGATGCGGCCGCCTTCGATCTTCGGCTCCAGTCCATGCTTGATCGAATTTTCGATCAGGATCTGCAGCATCATGGGCGGGAAGGTGGCGCTCTCCAGCTCGGGCGGCACGTCGATGGACACCGCCAGCCGCGCCTTCATGCGCGCCTGCATGATGGCCAGGTAGGAGCGCGACAGCACGATCTGCTTTTGCAGCGTGCCGTTGCCGCGCGCCTTCATCTGCGGCAGGGTGGAGCGCAGGTATTCGATCAGGTGGGTGTGGATTTTTGCGGCCTGCGGCGGATCGGTTTCGATCAGCTGGCCGATCAGGGCCAGGGTATTGAACAGGAAATGCGGCTCGACCTGAGCTTGCAGGGCGGCCATCTGGGCTTCGACCAGGCGCCGCTCCATGCTTTCCGTGCCGGCCTGGGCCGAGGCCGCGCGCGCCTCGATTTCCGCCTTGCGCTTGCCGCCCGCCAGCACCTTCAGTCCGCAGGAAATCAGCACGAAGGCGGCCGCCTGTTCCGGATGCAGCACCGGGGTGCACGCCAGTAGAAAAGCCAGTACCCAGGTCACGACCAGCTGGCGCAGGGGAACCTGGGCCAGCCAGTCGAAGAAGTCCCACCACAGGGTGCTGGCGGTTTCTCCGACTTCGCGGACGAAGCTGAGTGCTCCTTTGGCGCGCGACAGGGCCATGTTTAGTTGCTCCCCTCATGCGGCTGCTGCTGGTGAGGTTGGCGCGGGAAGTGGCGCGTCGGCGGTGGATTTTTCCCGACCAGCAGCTTGAGCAGCAGGAAGCAGGCGAACAGCATCAGGGCCAGCGGCAGGATGGTGATCAGCAGAGCCAGCACGACGCACATGCCCAGCAGGCTTGGCCAGGACATGCGCGCCAGCGCGCGCTGGCAGTGGCGGGCGAAGCCGCGGAAGGCGTCGCCGATCTCGCGCATGGATTCGCCGAAGGTCTTGTTGATCGTTTTCATAATGTGCTCCACAGAATGGTGATGGCGCCACTGTATCAAGCGCCATCCTGTACCGGTATCGCTATCCGATGAATGGTGACTTTTTGAGGATGACCGGTTGCGACGGGCGATGAATGGGCCGTGAAGTCCGCTGCATTGTTGGTAATAATGAAATTATAATCGTCTATAATTCCCATAAGCATCTTTTGAGATGAGTTAAAGTCCTTTCCGGTCGGAAACCGCCCCCATAAGGGCATTGCCTAAATAATCTATTGCAAATGACCGAACTCCAGCATGCCGATGCTCGCGCCCTGCATGAGCCGTACTCAACGGTGCTGGCGACGCAGACGCCCGATGACGCATTTCGCTGGATCAGCGCAGTGCTGTCGGCGCAAAGCAGCAATTTACGCTCTGCTAACTCGCACTTGCTAGCCTACACCGGCAGCGATTTGGCCTTGGATTGGCTGGAGGCTAACGTCGGTTCTCCGGTGGCCTCCCAATGGGGCAGTGGCGCTGCGCTGCTGGGCGCGCCTTGGCCGCGTGTGGCGGCTTGGCTGAAGTCCGGTGGGCCGCTGATGCTGATGGGACTGGATACGCTCGTCGCCTATCGCAATCCCGCACCGAATATGGCGCCGTTGGCGCAGATTGCGGCCCCCGTCTTGTCGCAGGCGCCAAGTCATGCGGAGTTTAAAGAGGCCGTTAGGGACGTGCTTAAGGTCGCAAGCACACCCAGGATCAAAAGCTCCGTCGAAGCCGTTATACGGTATTCTGACGAAATACTTAGCCGTAAGCGCCGAGGAGTGGCAGTGTGTGACTTGCCGTCGCTCTTCCTTAATCCTGAAAAATTTGAGCGTGGCGAAGCGATTCTCGAGAAACACAATTCTGTTGTCTCGGGAATCAGAAATTCATTGAAGTCTTTGATAGGCAGGGATTAGTCAAAGCGGCGATTGCTGCTTGCGCGGGCGTGAGATGGCAGCCTCCTTTCCACAAAATTTACGATGATAGAAATATTCTTCAACGGCAGCACTGTTTCGATTACGTCTCTTGAACAACTGAAGGAAGCATTGAACGGCTTCGATGCCGTGCCGGAATTTGAATTGTGGATAACAATCGAATCCGGTCCCATGCTGTGCATGTTGCGGAATGCGCAGAATGCGTGGCTGATGTACCAGAAAAATGAAGACGATTCAGTCAGCTCGGCTGGCAAGTACCGGGGCGACGAAGTGTGCAAATTCAGGCTGGCGAACGGGCAGGTGGACGAATATCCATTGTCATGGTGCATAGACGTCGAGCAGTGCTACCAGGCTATTACCTACTTTTATGTGAACCATGGAGACGCGCCGGCCTGGCTTGAGTGGGAGTGAGCGCAAGTTGGCTGTACCATGAGTGCAGTATTTTTTCGCGCGCATGTCGAATTCATGCATCGTCGCCCGTCGTGAGGTTGAAGCACCCCGTTGCTCATTCACCTTTACCATGGAGATGCCATGAAAAAAGAAATTATCTTCAATCTGGCGGTCAAGGATCTGGATAAATCCAAGGCCTTCTTTGCCGCGCTCGGCTTCAGTTTCAATCCGCAATTCAGCGGCGAGCACTCGGTATTCATGAACATCGTCGACGGCATCCATGCCATGCTGTTGACGGAAACCTTCTTCAAGTCGCTGATCGACAAGCCCCTGGCGCAGGCGCAGGAGGCCAACGAGGTCATCATCTGCCTGAGTTGCGAGAGCCGGGAAGAGGTCGACAGCCTGATCGCCAGGGCCGTTGCCGCCGGTGGCCGCACGCCACATCCGCCCGAGGACCACGGCTTCATGTATGACCAGGGGTTCGAGGATATCGATGGCCACCTTTGGAACCTGGTCTGGGTGGCGTCCCAGGCGTGATCTGCCACCTGGCAGCCCTGCGCATCTTCAGAGTGTGTGGCGGCTATGCAGGAAAAGTCTCCTGTTCAAATGCGCGGGCGAACCCGCCGAGGGCTTTTGTGATATCCTGGCAGAAACAATTGTTGCTATTGATAATTGTTTTGCAAGAGGCCCTCACCCACGCCCTCTTTTACGGCGCATTCGCCGTTGCTTCCCGGCGTGGCCTGAACCGCAGCCACTTGTTGGAAAAATATCTGAAAGGCATATATGTTGAAACCAGCAGCATTGTTCCTGTCCTTGGCCGCCGTGGGTTCCGCCCAGGCTGGCGTTCTCGATCTCGGCATCAATAATGCCAACCTGTTCAGCCTTGGCAGCTTCAGCGCCCAGGGTTCCGACGTCGAAGGCGCGGTCCTGGTGGCGGGCAGCCTGAGCGCGTCGAACTATTCGATCAATGACAAGAACAAGGACGCTTACGGCAGCTATTCGCTGGTGGTGGGCGGTTCGCTGAGCTATACCTCCGGTTCGATCAAGCACGGCAACTACTACGTGGCCGGCGCCAGCGCCATGTCCTCGGTGGGCCTGCAAAGCTCGACCAAGAGCACGACCAATCCGGTGGACTTTAATAAGCTGGGCAGCAGCGTGAAGAACACCTCGTCCTCGCTGTCGAAAGTGGCGGCGACCGGCAGCAGCAGCATCCAGTATGGCGGCATGACCCTGAAAGGCACGGGCAAGTCGGTGGAAGTGTTCAACCTGACTGGCAGCGAGCTGTCCAGCGTGAACAACTTCAAGTTCAGCAATCTGGCCAAGGGTTCGACCCTGGTGTTCAACGTCAGCGGCAAGAGCGCCATCGGCTTCAACCAGAATGGCGTGGGCCTGGATGGCTTCAAGGACTACAACGTGGTCTACAACTTCTACGAATCGCAGAAGCTGAATATCCAGAATGTGGGCGTGTATGGCAGCATCCTGGCGCCGCTGGCGACCGTGACCGGGAATGGCGGTCAGATCAACGGCAATGTCATCGTCGGCAACTGGATGTCGAATGTGCAGGTCAACGCCAATCACTACTTCAGCGCCGCCAACGTGAATGGCTATGGCCTTGCGCCGGTGCCGGAAGCGCAGACCTATGCGATGCTGCTGGCAGGCCTGGGCGTGGTGGGCTTTATCGCGCGCCGCCGCCGCTCGCTGCAGGCAGGCTGACCGCCGCCAGGACCATCTGCACGATGGTCTGCTCGGCATCCTCGTAATCCTTGCGGCTGAGCTGTTTGCGGTTCAGCACAAGGGACATCTGGGCTGAAAAATCCGCATAGGATTGCGTCATGGCCCAGATGGCGAACAGCAGGTGGGTGGCGTTCACCGCGCCGATCCTGCCCTCCACACTCCACCTCTCGAAGACTTCGATATCGCGCCGCAGCAGCGGCACCACGCGTTCCTGGATCTGCTTGCCATAGAGCTGGGCGCCGCCGATCACTTCCATGGCATACACGCGGGAACCCCAGGGCTGCTCGCGCGAGAATTTCAGCTTGGCCTGGATATAGGCGCGCAGTACGTCCTGCGGCTCCTGGTCGGGATCGGCCAGGCGTTCCATGCGTTCCAGCCAGTCGTCCAGCACATCGTCCAGCACGCGCTGGTAAAGCGCCTGCTTGGTGGGGAAGTAGTACATCAGGTTCTGCTTGGACAGGCCTGCGTTGTCGGCGATGGCCGCCACCGAGGCGCCTTCGTAGCCGCATTCGGCGAAGACGCGCACCGCTTCGGCGGCGATTTCCGCTTCCAGCCGGTCGCGGTTCTGCAGGCGGCGGTTGGGTCTATCGGCGGCCATGTTCTTTCCTCAGCGTCAGCAGGAAGTCGCGCAGGGCAGGGTGGTCGGCATAAGCCACGTTGAAGCGGAACCAGATGCTTGCGCTCTCGCCCAGCATGAAGAAGTCGCTGGGCGCGAGCAGGATGCCGGCCTTCAGCGCCAGGTCGGCAATCAGCTTGCCGTTCCATTCCGGCGTGGGCGCCTCGTCCCAGCCGGCGCTGACAAACATGCCGCCGCGCGGCCGCGCCACCGGCTTCATGCCCGCTTCGGCCAGCGATTCGATGCTGCGCTCGCGGCCTTCCTCCAGCTGGGTCATGAGCTTTTCCACCATGCGTTTGTAAGGCCTTGCCGTGATGGCGTGGTACACCGCGCGCTCATTCACTTCCGAGGTGGTGAGACCGGTCAGCATCTTGATGCGCACCAGTTCCGGCAGCAGCGATTGCGAGGCGCAGATGGAGCCGACGCGCAGCACCGGCGACAGTGTCTTGGAAAAGCTGCCGATGCGGATCACGCGGCGCAAGCCGTCCATTGCCGCCAGCGAGGCTTCGCCGCGCGGCGTCAGCTCGCGGTAGATATCGTCCTCCACCAGCCAGAAGTCGAACTGCTCGGCCAGCGCGAGCAGGCGGTGGGCCTGGGCCTGGCTGAGCGAGGTGCCGAGCGGATTTTGCAGCACGGTGTTGACGAACATGAGCTTGGGCTGCGTGGTGCGCGCCTGTTCGGCCAGGAAGTCCAGATCGAGGCCGTTGGCGCCGCGCGGAATGCCGATCGCCTGGCAGCCGTGGTGGCGGATCAGCGACAGCAGATTGCTGTAGCCGGGATCTTCCACCAGCACCGTGTCGCCCGGCTTGGTCAGGGTGCGCAGGATCAGGTCGAAGGCGTGGGTGGCGCCATGCGTGAGCAGCAGCTGCTCCGGCTCCACCGCGAACAGTTCTTCGCTCAGGGTGCTGGCCAGGTATTGGCGCAGGCCAGGAAAGCCGAGCGGATGGCCGTAGCCGCGCAGGCGGTTGGCGGGAATGCGGATGGCCTGGCGCACGGCGTCGAGGATGGTGTCCTCGCCATACCATTCGGGCGGCAGCCAGCCGGCGCCGATGGGCAGGGCGTCCGACATGCCGGAATACAGTTCCGGCGTGAGCGCATCGACGGCGGCGGGGCCGGGGTGGAAGGGCACGGGTGTGGGCAGGGCGGGCGCATCCTGGCGCGTCACGAAGTAACCGGAGCCGCGCCGCGAAGAGAGCAGACCCAGCGTCACCAGGCGGTCGTAGGATTCCACCACGGTGAAAGTGCTGATGCCATTACACTTGGCGAACTGGCGCACCGAGGGCATCTTGGTGCCGGCGCGCAGCTCGCGCCGCGCCACCATCTCCGACACGGCAGCGACGATCTGCTCCACCAGGCTGCCCTTCTTCGAGCGCTCTATGGACAGCAGCGGCCATTGCGGGCCATCGGTCTGCCGCACTGCGCTCCCGCTTTCATCCATCTTCTGTCTCCATTTGCTTCACTGCACAAAAGTGTAGTGTTTTTGTGACCTGTACGGTTGGATGGTTTTGCGAATTGTGTATATGTGCCATAGTTGAACTGCTGTCTATTATTGCATCATCATTTTGCCAACTGGTAAAGAATTTTTACGAGGCGTCAAACAGGAGATATGCATGAATGAGACCAGACCAGAGTCGCTAGCGTCATTCTGGATGCCCTTCACGAACAACCGCGATTTCAAGGCCAGCCCGCGTTTGCTGGTTTCCGCCGAAGGCATGTATTACAAGGATGTGGATGGCCGCGCCATCCTCGATGGCACGGCCGGCCTGTGGTGCGTGCCCTGCGGCCATGCCCAGCCCAAGATCGTTGCGGCGGTGCGCGAGATGGTGGGCCAGCTCGATTTCGCGCCCACTTTCCAGATGGGCCATCCCTCGGCCTTCGACCTGGCCGACAAGCTGATGGCTTACACCAATGGCCGCTTCGGCCATGTGTTCTACACCAACTCCGGTTCGGAGGCCGTGGACACGGCGCTGAAGATCGCGCTGGCCTACCACCGCGCGCGCGGTGAAGGCACGCGCACCCGCCTGATCGGCCGCGAACGCGCCTACCATGGCGTTGGCTTTGGCGGCATGTCGGTGGGCGGCATCGGCGGCAACCGCAAGCATTATGGCCCGCTGCTGCCGGGCGTCGACCATCTGCCGCATACGCATAATCTGGAGAAGAACGCCTTCACGCGCGGCGAGCCGGAATACGGCGCCCACCTGGCCGACGAGCTGGAACGCATCGTCGCCCTGCATGACGCCTCGACCATCGCCGCTGTCATCGTGGAGCCGGTGGCCGGTTCCACCGGCGTGCTGATTCCGCCCAAGGGCTATCTGAAGCGGCTGCGCGAGCTGTGCACCAAACATGGCATCCTGCTGATCTTCGATGAAGTGATCACCGGCTTTGGCCGCCTCACCACGCCTTTCGCCGCTGACTACTTCGACGTCGAACCGGACATGATGACCACCGCCAAAGGCCTGACCAATGGCACGGTGCCGATGGGCGCGGTGTTCTCCAAGCAGTTCATCCACGACACCTTCATGCAGGCGCCGGCCGGCATCGAGCTATTCCACGGCTATACCTATTCCGGCCATCCGCTGGCCTGCGCCGCCGCGCTGGCGACGCTGGAAGTGTTCGAGGAACAGAAAATTCTCGACCACGCAAAGAACATGCAGTCCTATTGGGAGGATGCGATCCATTCGCTCAAGGGACTGCCGCATGTGATCGACCTGCGCAGCATCGGCCTGGTGGCGGGCATCGAGCTGGAGCCGATTGCCGGCAAGCCGGGCGCGCGCGCTTATGCCGCCTTCAAGCAGATGTTTGCCGACGGCGTGCTGACGCGGGTGACGGGCGACATCATCGCGCTGTCGCCGCCATTGAATTTGGAGAAGCAGCATATCGACGAACTGTTTGGCAAGCTGGAAAAGGTGTTACGTGGACTAGATTAAAAACATAAATAGAGGAGACAGCCATGCTGGTAGGCGTACCGAAGGAGATCAAGAATCAGGAATCGCGCGTTGGCCTTACCCCGGCCAGCGTGAAGGAACTTGTACTGCGCGGACATCAGGTGCTGGTACAACGCAATGCAGGCGTGGCGATTGGCCTCGCCGATTCCATGTATGAAGGATCGGGTGCCACCATCATCGATACGGCGCAGGAGATTTTCAAGCGTGCCGAGATGATCGTGAAGGTGAAGGAACCGCAGCCGGAAGAATGCGCCATGCTGCGCGAGAACCAGATCCTCTACACCTACCTGCATCTGGCGCCGGATCCGGAACAGACGCGCGCCCTGGTGCAATCGGGCGCCGTCTGCATCGCCTACGAAACCATCACCGGCGCGAACGGCGGCTTGCCGCTGCTGGCGCCGATGAGCGAGGTGGCGGGCCGCATGGCGATCCAGGCCGGCGCTGCCCATCTGGAGAAATCCAAGGGCGGCATGGGCCTCTTGCTGGGCGGCGTGCCGGGCGTGGCGCCGGGCCATGTGGTCATCATCGGCGCCGGCGTGGTCGGCACCAATGCCTTGCAGATGGCGGTGGGCATGGGCGCCCGCGTCACCATCCTGGACAAGAGTGTGGACCGTCTGCGCCAGCTCGATCTGATCTTCGGCAACCGCGTGCAGACCATGTTCTCCAACGCCCACACCATCGAGGAAGCGGTGCTGGATGCCGACCTGGTGATCGGCGGCGTGCTGGTGCCTGGCGCGGCGGCGCCCAAGCTGGTCAGCCACGACCTGATCTCGCGCATGAAGCCGGGCGCGGTGGTGGTGGACGTGGCCATCGACCAGGGCGGCTGCTTCGAAACCTCGCGCGCCACCACGCACGAGAATCCAACCTTCCTGGTCGGGCAGGTGGTGCATTACTGCGTGGCGAATATGCCGGGCGCGGTGGCACGCACCTCCACCTTCGCGCTGAACAACGCCACCATCGGCCATGCGCTGGCGCTGGCCGACAAGGGCTGGATCAAGGCGATGAAGGCCAATCCTCATTTGAAGAATGGATTGAATGTATGCCAGGGCAAGGTCACGTATGAAGCCGTGGCCCATGGCCTGGGTTATCCCTATGTGCCGGCCGACAATCTGTTGGCCTGATTAATTTAGCAGAGCAGACAATGAGCAATCTCGATACAAGACTTGATACCATCGCCCACTTCATCAACGGCAGCAAGGTCGATACCCTGGGCGGCCGCTACGGGGACGTTTTCAATCCCGCCCTGGGCGAACCGGTAGCGCGCGTGGCGCTGGCCACCACGGAGGAGGTGGATGCGGCAGTGCAGGCCGCCGCCGCCGCTTTTCCATCCTGGTCGGCCACGCCGCCGCTGACGCGGGCGCGGGTGCTGTTCAAGTACCTGCAACTGTGCCAGCAGCATACCGACGAATTCGCGGCCATGCTGACGCGCGAGCACGGAAAGACCTTCTCCGATGCCCAGGGTGAGGTGGGACGCGGTATCGAGATGGTGGAATTTGCTGTCGGCATCCCGCAGATGCTGAAGGGCGAATTCACCGATCAGATTGCGCGCGGCATCGATGCCTGGTCCATGCGCCAGCCGTTGGGCGTGGTGGCGGGCATCACGCCCTTCAACTTCCCGGTGATGGTGCCGATGTGGATGTTCCCGATCGCCATCGCCTGCGGAAATACCTTCGTGCTGAAGCCATCCGAACGCGATCCCTCGCCCTCGCTGCTGCATGCGCGCCTACTGAAAGAGGCGGGCTTGCCGGATGGTGTGTTCAATGTGGTGCAGGGCGATAAGGTGGCGGTCGATGCGCTGCTCGACCATCCCGAGGTGCAGGCGGTGAGCTTCGTCGGCTCGACGCCGATTGCCGAATATATTTACTCGCGCGGCAGTGCCGCCGGCAAGCGCGTGCAGGCCCTGGGCGGCGCCAAGAACCATATGGTGGTCATGCCCGACGCCGATATGGAGATGGCGGTCGATGCGCTGATGGGCGCGGCCTACGGTTCGGCGGGCGAGCGCTGCATGGCGATTTCCGTGGTGGTGGCGGTGGGCGATGCGGGCGACAAGCTGGTGGCCGCACTGGAAAAGCGCACCGCTGCACTGAAAGTACGCGATGGCATGGAGCGCGATGCCGAAATGGGCCCACTGGTCACGGCCGCCGCCAAGCAGCGCGTCGAACGCCTGATCGGCGAGGGCGTGGAGCAGGGCGCCAAGCTGGTGGTCGATGGCCGCGACTACAAGGTGGCTGATCGTCCCAATGGCTTCTTCGTCGGTGGCACGCTGTTCGACCACGTCACGCCGGATATGACGATCTACAAGGAAGAGATTTTCGGTCCGGTGCTGTGCGTGGTGCGTATGGGCGATATCGTTCATGCGGTGGAGCTGATCAACAAGAATGAATACGGCAACGGCGTAGCCGTGTTCACGCGCGACGGCGGCGTGGCGCGCGAATTCGTGCGGCAGATCCAGGTCGGTATGGTGGGCGTGAACGTGCCGCTGCCGGTGCCGATGGCCTTCAACAGCTTCGGCGGCTGGAAGCGCAGCCTGTTCGGCGACCATCACGCTTACGGTCCGGAAGGCGTGCGTTTCTACACGCGCCACAAGGCCGTGATGCAGCGCTGGCCGAATACAGCAAGCGCTGGCGCGGAATTTGCATTCCCGCAGATGAAGTAGGAACACACTGTCCGTAAACATTCGGCAGCAGGCAGCAGCGTAAAAGATTCGAGCAGTTCGACCTACCAAACGGGATGGAAAGATGATCGATTCACTCAAACATATGCGGCATGCCCAGTCCAGCAAGGAAGAACTGGCCGGGCATTTCACCGATCTGGCGCCGGCGCTGACTGTGCGCCAGGCAGCGATAGAAAGCGCGCGCTGCCTGTACTGCTACGATGCGCCCTGTTCGCGCATCTGCCCTTCCGAGATCGATGTCGCCAGCTTTATCCGCAATATCAACGACCGCAATGTGAATGGCGCGGCGGCCGGCATCCTCAAACAGAATATCCTGGGCGGCAGCTGCGCCCGTGTCTGTCCCACCGAGATACTGTGCGAAGACGTCTGCGTGCGCAATCACGATGCCGAAGGGCAGCCGGTCAAAATCGCACTGCTGCAGCGCTTTGCCCTCGATCATATGCGCTTCGACGGCCATCCCTTCCGCCGCGCCGCTTCCACCGGCAAGCGTATCGCCGTGGTGGGGGCTGGGCCGGCCGGACTCTCCTGCGCCCACCGCCTGTCCATGCTGGGCAACGACGTGGTGATCTACGAGGCGCTGGACAAGGCGGGCGGCTTGAACGAATACGGCATCGCCAAATACAAGCTGACCGATAACTTCGCACAGAAGGAAGTCGAATTCCTGATCGGCATAGGCGGCATCGAAATCCGCTGCGGTCAGAAGCTGGGCGAGAACCTGCATCTGAAAGACCTGCATGCCGAATACGATGCGGTCTTCCTCGGCCTTGGCCTGGGCGCAAGCCGCCAACTGGGCTTGACCGGCGAGGATGCACCCGGCCTGCTGGCCGCCGTCGATTACATCGCCGCCCTGCGCCAGGCCGAAGACCTGAGTTCCCTGCCGGTGCCGCAGCGCGCCATCGTCATCGGCGCGGGCAATACCGCCATCGATATGGCGGTGCAGATCCAGCGACTCGGCGCGGAAGAAGTGACGCTGGTCTACCGGCGCGGCTTCGACGCCATGAGCGCCACCCATCACGAGCAGGAAATCGCCAAGTCCAACCAGGTGCGCATGCTGACCTGGGCGCAGCCGCAACAGGTGCTGCTGGACGAGCAGGGCCGCGTGCGTGGCATGCGCTTCGAGAAAACTGTCTTGCAGGCCAACCGTTTGATCAGTACCGGCATCACCTTCGAAATCGCCGCCGATGCCGTGTTCAAAGCCATCGGCCAGCAACTGGAAGAGGTGGTGCTGAGCGATCCGCTGGCGCAGCTGCTGCAGCGCGATGGCGACAAGATTCACGTCGACGCCCAGTTCCGCACCGTGCTGCCGGGGATTTACGCGGGCGGTGATTGCGTGGCGCCGGGACAGGATCTGACGGTGCAGGCAGTCCAGCATGGCAAACTGGCCGCGCATGCCATCCATAACGATATCCAGTCGAAGCGGGAGGCCGAAAATGGCTGATCTGAGCATTGAATTCTGCGGCATCAAATCGCCGAATCCCTTCTGGCTCGCCTCCGCGCCACCGACCGACAAGGCCTACAACGTCATACGCGCCTTCGAAGCGGGATGGGGCGGCGTGGTGTGGAAGACGCTGGGCGAAGACCCGCCAGCCGTGAACGTGTCCTCGCGCTATTCCGCCATCTACGGCAAGAACCGCGAAGTCATCGGCTTCAATAATATCGAGCTGATTACGGACCGCAGTCTGGAGCAGAACCTGCAGGAGATCGCGGAGGTGAAGAGGGCCTGGCCGGACCGCGCCATCGTCGTCTCGCTGATGCTGCCTTGCGAGGAGCATTATTGGGCAGGCATCCTGCCCAAGGTGGAAGCAACCGGCGCCGATGGCATCGAGCTCAATTTCGGCTGCCCGCACGGCATGCCGGAACGCGGCATGGGCGCGGCCGTTGGCCAGGTGCCGGAGTATGTGCAGATGGTAACGGCATGGTGCAAGAAGCATTCGAAGCTGCCCGTCATCGTCAAGCTGACGCCGAATATCACCGACATCCGCAAGCCGGCGCGCGCTGCGAAGGAGGGCGGGGCGGATGCGGTTTCACTGATCAATACCATCAACTCCATCACCTCGATCGATCTTGACCGCATGGTGGCGCTACCCATCGTCGGCACGGCCAGCACCCACGGCGGCTACTGCGGCGCGGCGGTCAAGCCGATTGCGCTGAATATGGTGGCCGAGATTGCGCGCGATCCGGAAACGCAAGGCTTGCCGATTTCCGGCATCGGCGGCATCGCCAACTGGCGCGATGCGGCCGAATTCATCGCCCTGGGCGCGGGCTGCGTGCAGGTCTGCACGGCGGCCATGCTGCATGGCTTCCGCATCGTCGAGGAAATGAAGGATGGCCTGTCGCGCTGGATGGACAGCAAGGGCTATCGCACGCTGGCCGATTTCGCCGGCAAGGCCGTGCCGAATACCACGGACTGGAAATACCTGGATATGAACTATGAGGTGATCGCGCACATAGACCAGGATGAATGCATTCAATGCGGCCGATGTCATGTGGCCTGCGAGGACACCTCGCACCAGGCCATCGCCCAGATCATCGACCAGGCCAGCGGCGCGCGTCGCTATGAGGTCATCGACAAGGAATGCGTGGGCTGCAATCTGTGCGAAATCACCTGCCCCGTGCAGAACTGCATCACCATGGTGCCGCAGATGACCGGTAAACCCTATATGAACTGGACGCAGGATCCGCGCAACCCGCGAGCGGAAGCAAAAGAGGAAAGCACCGCAGTATAAAAATAAGGAGAACCCGGTGAGCAATGATTTGTCAGGCAGCACCCAGTTGTGGAATGAAGACCTTGCCCCCACCAGCGCCGCGCAGCGAACGTGGCGCTGGTATCACTTTGCCGCGCTGTGGGTGGGCATGGTCATGTGCATACCGGCCTACACCTTGTCGGCCAGCCTGATCGAAGGCGGCATGTCCGCCTATCAGGCGGTGCTGACGGTCTTCCTCGCCAATGCCATTGTGCTGCTGCCCATGCTGGCCATCGGCCACGCCGGCACCAAGTACGGCATTCCCTATGCGGTGCTGGCACGCGCCTCCTTCGGCACTGCCGGCGCGCGGCTGCCGGCGCTGATGCGCGCCATCGTCGCCTGCGGCTGGTACGGCATCCAGACCTGGTTCGGCGGGCAGATGATCTATACCTTGCTCGGTGTGCTGATGGGGGGCGAGATCGGCGGCGCGAAGATCTCGGGGCTGGGCATCAACGGTGCGCAACTGCTTTGCTTTCTCGCGTTCTGGGCCATCCAGTTCTGGTACATCGTGCACGGCATGGACGCCATTCGCAAACTGGAAACCTATACCGCGCCGCTGAAAATCCTGATCTGCTTCGTGCTGCTGTACTGGGTCTATGAAAAGGCAGGGGGTTTCGGACCGCTGCTGGACCAGCCCTCGCAATTTGTGGAGGGCGGCAAAAAGGCCGGACAGTTCTGGCCCACCTTCTGGCCTTCGCTGACGGCCATGGTCGGTTTCTGGGCCACGCTGGCCTTGAATATTCCGGACTTCACCCGCTTCGCGCACAGCCAGCGCGACCAGCTGCTTGGCCAGTCGGTCGGCTTGCCCGTGCCCATGGGATTATTGGCGGCGCTGGCCGTCATCGTGACTTCCGCCACCATCGTCCTGTACGGCAAAGCAATCTGGGACCCGGTCGATCTGGCCAGCCGCATGACCGGTGCCGCCGTGCTGATCGCCCTCATCATCCTGCTGATCGATACCGTCAGCGTCAACCTGGCCGCGAATCTGGTGGGGCCGGCCTACGACTTTTCCGCCCTGGCGCCGCGCCTGATCTCGTACCGGGCCGGCGGCTACCTGACCGCCTCGATCGCCATCGTGATGATGCCGTGGAAGCTGCTCGAATCCACGCAAGGCTATATCTTCACCTGGCTGATCGGCTACTCGGCCTTGCTCGGCCCCATCGCCGGCGTGCTGATTATCGACTACTACTTCGTGCGCAAGACCGAGCTGCATGTGGAGGACCTGTACCGCGAGAATGGCCGCTACTCCTACGGCAACGGCTGGAACAGCGCGGCCCTGGTGGCTTTCGTGCTGGGCGTGCTGCCGAATATTCCCGGCTTCCTGAACGCGGCGTTCCCGGCATCCTTCCCCGGCGTGGCCGATGGCTTCAAAACGATCTATACCTACGCCTGGTTTGTCGGCATCGCCATTTCAGCCCTGGTGTATGGCGTGATGATGAAGGGGAAGGCTGTATCCTCCCTGAATGCGGCAGCCCAATCGTGAGAAGTGGAGATAAAGAAATGACGACCATTATTCGCGGCGGCACCGTGGTGAATGCAGACCGAGCCTTCCGCGCCGATGTGCTCTGCTATGGCGACAAGATCGTTGCCGTCGGTACTAACCTGGATGCGCCGGCATCGGCCACCGTGATCGACGCCGGTGGCCAATACGTGATGCCGGGCGGGATTGATCCGCACACGCATATGAACCTGCCTTTCATGGGCACGGTGACGGCCGACGATTTCTTTACCGGCACGGCGGCGGGAATTGCTGGCGGCACCACCACCATCATCGATTTCGTCATTCCCAGTCCGCAGCAGTCGCTGCTGGAGGCATATCGGACATGGCGCGGCTGGGCGCAGAAGGCGGCCAGCGACTACAGCTTCCACGTGGCGATCACATGGTGGGCCGACAGCGTGCATGAGGAAATGGGTACGCTGGTGCGCAATCATGGCGTGAACAGTTTCAAGCACTTCATGGCCTACAAGAACGCCATCATGGCCGATGACGAAACGCTGGTGAAGAGCTTCCGCCGCTCGCTGGAACTGGGCGCGATTCCCACCGTGCATGCGGAGAACGGGGAACTGGTCTATCAGCTGCAGCAGGATTTGCTCAAGCAGGGACTGACCGGCCCCAGTTCGCATCCGCTGTCGCGTCCTCCAGCCGTGGAAGCGGAAGCGGCCAACCGCGCGATTGCGATTGCCAATGTGCTCAATACGCCGCTCTACATCGTCCACGTGTCATGCAAGGAATCGCTGGACGCGATTACCCGCGCCCGTGCCGGCGGCCAGCGTGTGTATGGCGAGGCGCTGGCAGGGCATCTGATCATCGACGACAGCGTATACCAGCATCCCGATTTCGATTTCGCGGCGGGCCATGTGATGAGTCCACCCTTCCGCAGCAAGGAGCACCAGACCGCCCTGTGGTATGGCCTGCAGAGTGGCAATCTGCATACGACGGCGACCGACCATTGCACCTTCTGCGCCGAACAGAAGGCGGCGGGCCGCGACGATTTCAGCAGGATTCCGAATGGCTGCGGCGGCGTGGAAGACCGCATGGCTGTGATCTGGGATGCGGGCGTGAACAGTGGTCGTTTGACGCCGTCGGAATTCGTGCGCGTAACCTCAGCCAATGCGGCGCAGATTTTCAATATCTACCCGCGCAAGGGCGTGATTGCCGTAGGCTCCGATGCCGACATCGTGGTGTGGGACCCTGAAGCCAGCCGCACCATTTCGGCCAAGACCCAGTTTGCCAAAGGCGGCTTCAATGTCTTCGAAGGCCGTACCGTGCGCGGCATCCCGAGCGCCACGCTGGCGGCGGGCAAGCTGGCCTTCCACAAGGGCGCACTGATGGCGGAGGAGGGCGCGGGCCGCCATATCGACCGTCCCGCATTCACGCCGGTATCGGCGCGCTGAAAGGAGCAGGCATGAACGAGCTGAAAATCAACGGCGGGCGCCTGTGGGACTCGCTGATGGAGCTGGCGAAAATCGGCGCCACCGAAAAGGGAGGCGTCAAACGTCTGACCCTGACCGATCTCGATAAACAGGGCCGCGACCTGGTCACGGGCTGGGCCAGGGATGCGGGCCTGAGCATCACGGTGGACCAGATCGGCAATGTCTTCATGCGCCGCGATGGCGTCAATAACGCGCTGCCGCCCATCATGACCGGCAGCCATATCGACACCCAGCCCACCGGTGGCAAATTCGACGGCAACTATGGTGTGCTGGCAGGGCTGGAAGTGGTACGTACCTTAAACGATCGCGGCACCCGCACCGAAGCGCCCATCGAAGTCGCCTTCTGGACCAATGAAGAAGGCTCGCGCTTCGTGCCGGTGATGATGGGTTCCGGCGTTTTCTGCGGTGCGTTCACGCTGGAACATGCTTATGCGGCGAAGGATACCGAAGGCAAGACCGTGGGTGAGGAATTGGAACGCATCGGCTACAAGGGCGAGCAAGTGCCGGGCCAGCATCCCATCGGCGCCTACTTTGAGGCGCATATCGAGCAAGGCCCGGTGCTGGAAGACGCAGACAAGGTGATTGGCGTTGTGCCGGCGGTGATGGGCCTTTCCTGGTACGACTGCACGGTGACAGGCATGGAAGCGCACGCCGGTCCCACGCCCATGCATCTGCGGCGCGATGCGATGCAGGTATCGACCCGCATCATCCAGGAGGTGGTCGCCATCGCCAACCGCTATCCGCCCTATGGACGCGGCACGGTGGGCATGATGCAGGTCTTCCCCAACAGCCGCAATGTGATTCCCGGTCAGGTCAAATTCAGCATCGACCTGCGCAACGTCAGCGACGCTCTGCTCAACACCATGCACGAAGAAATGCTGGCCTTTGTCGACCGTACCGCCAGCGAAACAGGCCTGGACATCAAGATCGAACGCGTTTCCTATTACCCGCCCTGTCCCTTCCACCCCGACTGTGTGGGCGCCGTGCGCAAGGCTACCGAAAAACTCGGCTACTCGACGATGGACGTGGTCTCCGGCGCCGGCCACGATGCGATTTACGCCGCCCGCGTCGCCCCGGCAGGGATGATCTTCGTCCCCTGCAAGGATGGCATCAGCCACAACGAAATCGAAGACGCCAAGGCCGAACACCTGGAAGCCGGCTGCAACGTTCTGCTGCACGCCATGCTGGAGCGCGCCCGCGTCGTCTGACTCAGCATAACCGCGCGTGGGCCAAGTCCTACGCCGTGCCAGCGCCACGGCCTATCGCCGTGCGCGCATGGGCTGCCTAGACTGGATTTCACATCCCTTCAGGAGGCAGCCATGCGCGCACTTGTCTATCATTCCGCTCACGAAGTCAGCGTAGAAACCGTTGCCGATCCGCAGCTGCTGGAAGACGACGACATCATCCTGCAAATCACCGCCACCGCCATCTGCGGTTCCGATCTGCATCTGTATCGCGGCAAGGTGCCTGAGCTGAAGCCGGGCGATATTCTCGGTCACGAATTCATGGGCCTGGTGGTGGATGCCGGCCCCGCCGTCACCAGCGTGCAGAAAGGCGACCGCGTGGTGATACCGTTTGTGATCGCCTGCGGCAGTTGCTTCTTCTGCGAACACAAGCTGTTCTCCGCTTGCGAAACCACCAACCCGGGGCGTGGCGCGATCCTGAACAGGAAGGGCATACGGCCGGGCGCGGCCCTGTTCGGTTTCACCCATCTGTATGGTGGTGTGCCCGGTGGCCAGGCCGAATATGTGCGCGTGCCAAAGGCGAATGTCGGCCCGATCAAGATTCCCGATGCGCTGGCCGACGAACAGGTACTCTTCCTGAGCGATATCCTGCCCACCGGTTATCAGGCCGTGCTGAACGCCGAAGTGGGCCAGGGTTCCAGTCTGGCGATTTTTGGCGCCGGCCCGGTCGGCCAGATGGCGGCGGCCTGCGCGCGCATGCTGGGAGTGGAGCGCATCTTCATGGTTGACCACCATGCCTACCGGCTCGAATTCGCACGCGGGCAATATGGTGTCATCCCCATCAATTTCGATGATGTCGACCCCGCCGAAGTGATCATCGAAAGCACGTCCGGGCGTGGCGTCGATGCGGTGATCGACGCGGTCGGCTTTGAAGCCAAAGGCAGCGCGCTGGAAACGGCGATGACGGCCATGAAGTTGGAAGGCAGCAGCGGCCAGGCGCTGCGCCAATGCATTGCCGCCTGCCGCCGCGGCGGCATCGTCAGCGTGCCCGGCGTGTACTCAGGCTTTATCCATGGCTTTCTGTTTGGCGACGTGTTCGAAAAAGGTCTCGGCTTCAAAACCGGCCAGACCCACGTGCAGCGCTTCATGCCCGAGCTTTTGCGATTCATTGGCGAAGGCAAGTTGCAGCCGGAAGCTATCATCTCCCACCGCCTGCCACTCAGCGAGGCCGAACGCGGCTACCATCTATTCGATAAGAAGGAAGAGGCTTGCCGCAAAGTGATCTTGAGGCCGTAGAGATGGATCAGCTATTCGCCAGTGCATCGGCCAGCTCACGGGCATAACCGGGCAGGTCGGCGTAGCGGCGCATGCAGAGCAGCAGCTTGCGGCGCGACCAGGCGTCGCTCAGGTGGACGTGGCGGATGGCGCTGGCGTCGCGCGAGCGCAGTACCGCCGATTCGGGCACGACGGCGATGCCCGCGCCGCTGGCGACCATGCGGCAGATGGCGTCGAAGCTGCGCACCAGAACGCGGTAATGCAGGCGCTGACCGAGGCGCGAGGCGTGTTCGCTGATGTATTGCTGCAGCGCGCTGTCGCCGGCCAGTCCGATGAAGTCGTTCTCCAGCACTTCGGCAAAGGGCACCACGGCGCGCCGTTTCAGGCTGCGCGCCAGCGGATGCAATGGCGAAAGCGCCAGCACCAGCCGGTCTTCGCGGAACAGGCGCGTTTCCAGGCCGCTGCTGTCCACCGCATCGGTGACGATGCCGATATCGCCCAGCTCATCGCGGATCGCTTGCACGATCTCGTGGCTGGGCCGCTCTTCCAGATCGACGTTGACTTGCGGATGGCTGGCCATGAACTCGGCCAGGATATCGGGCAGGAATTCGGTCAGCGCCGAGGTATTGCACAGCAAATGGATATGGCCTTTCAGCCCGCTCGCATATTCGCCCATATCGGCGCGCATCTTTTCCATCTGCTGCGTGATGGCGCGGGCATGGTGCAACAAGGTGCGCCCCGCGTCGGTCGGCTCCACGCCGCGCCGGTTGCGCTTGAGCAGTGGCACGCCCAGCATTTCTTCCATGCCGCGGATGCGCGCACTGGCCGAAGCCAGCGCCAGGTGCACGGTTTCGGCGCCGGCGGTAATGCTGCCGCTTTCGGCCACGCGCAGGAAGAGTTTCAGATCGGTCAGGTCAAAGCGCACTATGGTCTCCAGCCTTCGGATTTTACGAAGGCTGAGACAGTATATTCCACATTTTCACCATCTGCAGGCGATGGCAGACTGGCAAGCATGGAACACAATATCATCTTCGTGCTTGCAGTATTTGCCCTTGCTGGCGCTGTAAAAGGCGTGACCGGCATGGGTCTTCCCACCGTGGCCATGGCCTTGCTCAGCCTTGCCATGACGCCTATTGAAGCGGCGGGCCTGCTGGTTGTGCCTTCGCTTTTAACGAATCTCTGGCAATTGCTTTCCGGCCCGCCGCTATATGCCATGTGGCAGCGCCTGTGGCCGATGACGATAGGAATTTGCGGCGGCACCCTGATCGGCAGTGTGGTGATGCGGCAGAACGTGGCCGCCACCATCATGTTGGGACTGGCGCTGACGGCCTATGCCGCTGTGGGCCTGTCTTCGCTGCGCTGGCAGGTGGCGCGTGAAAAAGAAGAATGGATGTCGCCGCTGGCCGGTGCGCTGACCGGTTTGTTCACTGCGGCGGCGGGCGTCTTCGTACTGCCGGCAGTGCCGTATTTGCAGTCTCTCAAAATGGATAAGGATGAACTGGTGCAGGCCATGGGCCTGGCCTTCACTGTGTCCACCCTGGCGCTGGCCGTGGCACTGGCGGCGCGCGGCGCCTGGGAGCCGGCTGTGGCGGGAGCTTCCTTCCTGGCGCAACTGCCCGCCATGGCCGGCATGCTGCTCGGCCAGAAGCTGCGCGACCGCATGCCGCAGGAGACTTTCCGCCGTTGCCTGATGGTCGGTCTGCTGCTGCTTGGCGTTTATCTCTGCCTGGGCCGCGCTTAAGTCCGGGGCTGGAAATGGCGCAGGAAATCGAGCAGCACTTGCGCCGCCAGATCGGCATCGTCGGCCGTCATGGTTTCCAGCGGATTGTGGCTGATGCCGCCGTTGCCGCAGCGCGCGAACAGCATGGCCACATCGGTCAGGGCCGCCATCGCCATGGCATCGTGCCCAGCGCCTGACAGCAGGTCGAAGCGCTGCAAGCCACTGCGCTGTACGGCGTCGCCGAATTGTCGCATCAGCCAGGGCGCGCAAGGCGCGGCGGAAGCTTCCACCACTTTCTCCAGGCTGAATTCAATCTGGCGGCGCTCGCAGATGGCGGCGATGCCGTCGAGGACATCCTTTACCGCCGCCTGGCGCACGCTGTCATCGGCGGCGCGAATGTCCAGCGATAGTTTGCAGGCGCCGGGAATCACATTTACCGAACCGCCCGGAACCTGCAATTGTCCTACCGTGCCGACCAGCGCTTCGGCCTGTCCGCAGCGCAGCTCGACCAGCAGCACGATTTCCGCCGCCGCCGCTGCCGCATCCTTGCGCATGGTCATCGGCGTGGTTCCCGCGTGGCTGGCAAGGCCGCGCAGCTCGACCAGATAGCGCGAGCTGCCCGCAATCGCCGTCACCACGCCCAGCGGAAGGCCGCGTTCCAGCAGTACCGGACCTTGTTCGATATGGACTTCCACAAAAGCCAGCACGTCTTCCGCCTTGCGTGCAATGGCAGGAATGGCGGAAGCGTCATGACCGGCCGCTTCCAGCGCCGAGCGCATGCTGATTTCATTGGCGTCCAGCGCATCAAGCAGCTTCATGTCGAAGCGTCCCGTTACGGCGTTGGAGCCGAGGAAGGTGCTGCGGAAACGCACGCCTTCCTCTTCCGCGAAGCCGATCACCTCGAAATTGAAAGGCAGCTTCTCGCCTTGCTTGTGCAGGTGGTCGACAATGGCAATCGGCAGCAGGATGCCGAGGCGGCCGTCATATTTGCCACCATTGCGCACCGTGTCGTAATGCGAGCCGGTGATCAAGGTCTTCGCGCCGGCCGCATCGGACAGATAGCGGCCTATCACATTGCCGACGGCGTCGATGTGGACTTCCATGCCTGCCGCGCGCATCCACTCCGCCAGCTGGGCGGCACTCTTGCGATGGGCGTCGGTCATGTAGGCGCAGGTCAGCCCATCCTCGTCATCGCTCCATTGCGCCAGCACTTCGGACCAGGCCATCACCTTCGGTCCGAATTCCAGCTGTACGCCCAGTAGATCGTTGATGCGCATTTCGGCGATGCGGTGAATCTGACGCAGGCATTCGGCCATCTCGTCGGCGCGCTGGTTTTTCAGGCGGCGACCGAAGGTGGCGATGACGGCCTGGCGCGTGAGGCCTTTGCCATCCGCGCCTTTCACAGCAAGGATGAAGGGAAAGCCGAATTTGGCGTTGTAATCGGCGTTCAGTTTTTGCAGCGTGGCGAATTCCTCGGCGCTGCACAGATTCAGGCCGGACTTGGCCTGTTCATGGGTGGATTCGGCGGTGAGCTGGCCAGCGATGGCGGCCTTGCCTGCCAGTTCGGGGTGGGCACGGATCAGACCCAGTTGCTCGTCCTGCGTGGCTTTCGAAACCTCGGTCTGCAAAGCCTGTTTCAGCGCGGTGACGCTGGCAAAGGGGCGCTGGGCGGCGGCGCGTTCGGGAATCCAAGGCGAATGCTCATAGATGCCGCGCAGGTGGTCGACAAAGGCGGCGCTGCCGCAGGCGTTCAGTTCGGAGAGTGTAATCGTCATCGCAGAATCCCGTTTTGAGGTCTTGATGATATATCCGGCCCATTAGCCAAATTATATGTCTGCGCTGATGAACGATATGCGCTATTTCTGCACCAGCGCCTTGGCGACGGCGCCGACCTGGTCGCGCAGCCATTTGTGTTCCGGCGCCTGGTGCACGCGCTCGTGCCACAGCTGGTAAAAGCGCATCGGCGGGAATTTGACCGGTACGGTGAAGGTTTTCAGCGGCAGGGTTTTTTCATAAGAGCGCAGGAACTGGCGGCCGGTGGTGAGTACCAGCTCGGTCTGGGTCAGCATATATGGGATCAGGCCGAAGTAGGCCGATTCCACCACCACATTGCGGCGCAGGCCGTGGCGCTCCAGGAAGGCGTCGATTACGCCGCCGTAACCGGGCAGCATCTGCGATGGCGCCACATGGGGCAGGCTCAGATAATCCTGCATGCTCATCGCATCGCTGTCGGTACGCTTGGCGTAAGGGCTGCCCGCGTGCATGGCGCAGATGATGGGGTCTTCGAACAGTTTGGACAGGTGCAGGTGTTGTGGCGGTTCGTCCCAATTGGCGATCACCAGATCGAGTTCACCATCCGACAGCAGGCGGATATAGTCGATGCCGGGCCCGAGGTTGTGGATCACCACGCGGCTCAGTGGAGAACCGCGGCGTAGCGCCGCCACCACATTCGGCAGGAATTGGCTGTCCAGATAATCCGGTGCGGCGATATTGAAGGTGCGCGCTTCCTCCTGCGGCACGAAGGGCGTTTTCTTGACGAAGAGGTTTTCTGTCTCTTCCAGGATACGTTTGGCCGGCTTCAGCAAACTCTCGCCATGCTGGGTCGGCACCATGCCGCGTGCGCCGCGCACTAGCAGCGGATCGCCCGTCAATTCGCGCAGCTTGCGCAGCGAAGCGGAGATGGAGGGCTGCGGCTGATTGAGTTTCAGCGCCACGCGCGAGACATTTTTCTCCACCAGCAGCAGGTAGAGGATGCGGATCAGATGCAAGTCTAAATGCTGCGGCAGGCTGGACATGGCTGGCTATATCGAAGTGGATATGTCAAATATACGGCATATTTCATGATGCAGGTATCGGAAAGCGGCTATCTTTCATAAATTGCCACTTGTTTAGCTCAAGGAAACCCATGGATGCATTCGGCTATTTGATACCGTATGGCCTGGAATGGCTGAATCTTTTGGTGCGCTGGCTGCACATGATCACGGGGATTGCCTGGATCGGCGCTTCCTTCTATTTCGTCTGGCTGGACAACTCGATCCGCCCGCCCGCACCCGGTTCCGAACTGGCGCAGAAGGGCGTGTCCGGTGAGCTGTGGGCCGTGCATGGTGGTGGCTTCTACAACCCGCAAAAGTATCTGGTGGCGCCGGCCGAACTGCCGAAGGAGCTGCACTGGTTCAAATGGGAGGCTTATTCCACCTGGCTGTCCGGCATCGCGCTGCTGACTATCGCCTATTACTTCAATGCCCAGGCCATGATGGTGGATAAGGCGGTGGCCGACTTGAGCAGCCTGCAGGCGGTGGGCATCGGCATCGGTTTTCTGATCGCTGGCTGGATCGTGTACGACCTGCTGTGCCGCTCGCCGCTGGTCAAGCGCGAAGGCTGGCTGGGGCTGACGGTGTTTGTGCTGCTGAGCGGCGCGGCCTATGTGCTGACGCATCTGCTGAGCGGACGCGCCGCCTTCGTCCACATCGGCGCAATGATCGGCACCATCATGGTAGCCAATGTGGCGATGGTCATCATCCCGGGACAGCGCAAGATGGTGCAGGCTATGCAGGCAGGCGGATTGCCTGATCCGTCGTATGGCATCAAGGCCAAGCAGCGCAGCGTGCACAATAACTACTTCACCTTGCCGGTGCTGTTCATCATGATCAGCAACCACTACGCGATGACGTACCGCCATCCGCAAGCCTGGCTGGTGCTGGCGCTGATCATGGCGGCAGGCGTCTTCATTCGCCACTTCTTCAATCTGCGGCATAAGGAGCGCATTGAGTGGCGCTATCCGGCTATCGGCGTGGCGCTGCTGCTGGCCGTAGCGGTGGCGATTGCGCCATCGCGTCCCGCGACGGTGGCCGCCGCAGCCGATCCCGAAGCGCAGTTCAGGCAGGTGAAGGCGATTATCGATCAACGCTGCGTATCCTGCCATTCCGCGCATCCGACCCAGGCCGGCTTTGCCACCGCGCCGGCCGGCATGGTGCTCGATACGCCGCAGCAGGTGCGCCAGCACGCCATGCAGATCCACAAACAGGCGGTCGAGCTGAAAGCCATGCCGATCGGGAACCTGACGAATATGACCGAGCCCGAAAGGGCGCAATTAGCCGCATGGTTTGCGGCGGGAGCCAAATGAGATGAACCGACAAGAACAACTGAGCCAATGGATCGATGCCCACTTCGATGAGGAAGTGGCGCTATTGCAGCAGGTTCTGCGCGTGCCCACCGATACGCCGCCAGGCAACAATGCGCCGCATGCGGACACGGTGGCGGAGCTGCTCAAAACCTATGGCTGGCAGGCCGAGAAGCATGTTGTCCCCGAACAGCGCGTGCGCGACTATGGCATGGAGAGCATCACCAATCTGATCGTGCGCCGACCCTATGCGGCGGGAGGACCGACCGTGGCCCTGAATGCCCACGGCGACGTGGTGCCGCCTGGCGACGGCTGGAGCTACCCACCGTACGGCGGCGTGATCGAGAACGGCTATATCTACGGCCGTGCCGCCGCCGTTTCCAAATCCGACTTCGCCACCTATATCTTCGCCTTGCGCGCGCTGGAAGCGCTGGGCATTCCGCTAAAGGGCGCGGCCGAACTGCACTTCACTTATGATGAGGAATTCGGCGGCCTGCTTGGTCCCGGCTGGTTGCTGGAGCAGAAGCTGACCAAGCCGGATTTCGTGATCGCCGCAGGCTTCAGCTACAACATCGTCACGGCGCACAACGCCTGCCTGCAACTGGAGATCACCGTGCACGGAAAATCCGGCCATGGCGCCATGCCGGAAACGGGACACGACGCCTTGCAGGCCGCCAGCAAAATCCTGAACGCCATCTACGGGCAATTGCCGGAGCTGAAAAAGATCAAATCCAAAGTGCCGGGCATCGACTCGCCGACCATGCTGGTGGGACGCATTGACGGCGGCACCAACACCAATGTCGTGCCGGGCAAAGTGGTGATGAAGATGGACCGCCGCATGATTCCGGAAGAAGACCCGGTAACCGTGGAATTGCAGGTACGCGCCCTGATCGAAGACGCCGTGCGCGGCGAACCTGGCATTCGCATCGAGATCAAGCGCCTGCTGCTGTCGCATGCCCTGCGCCCTTTGCCGGGATCCGAGAAGCTGGTCGCCAGCATCCAGAAAAACGCGCGCACCGTGATCGGCGAAGACATCCCCGCCAGCGGCACACCGCTGTATGCTGACGCCCGCCTCTATGGCGAGCAAGGCATTCCCGCAGTACTATACGGAGCCGGGCCGCGCAGCGTGCCCGAATCGAATGCCAAGAAGGCGGACGAGAAGCTCCTGCTCGACGATCTGCGCAAGGCCACCAAGGTGGTTGCGCTGACCCTGCTGGACTTCCTCTCCGCCGCATAAACACGGAAAGGGAAGCAGATGTTTGAGCGTAAACTGATGGCCGGCTGGGGAGATATGGACTTCAACAGCCATATGGCGAATACGGCCTTTTTGAACAAGGTGGGCGATACGCGCATGCTGTTCCTGACCGAGCAAGGTTTCTCCGTGCAGGAACTCATGCGCCTGAACATTGGCCCGGTGGTGATGAAGGACGACCTGTCCTACTTCAAGGAAGTGCTGCTGCTGGAAGAAATCACCGTCACCCTGGCGCTGGCCGGCATGTCCACCGATGGCAGCCGCTGGCATCTGCGCAGCGACATCCTGCGCCCCGACGGCAAGCTGGCCGCCCGCGTCAACAGCGCCGGCGGATGGCTCGACCTCGGCGCCCGCAAGCTGATCGCCCCACCGCCGAATTTGCTGGCGGCCTGGCAGTCCTTGCAGCAAACCGAGGACTTCCAGGAGCTGCCCAGCAGCATCCGCCCAGCCAACTAACAGCTGAGCCCGTGTCCGATTGGGGTCTGACCCCAAGGTGGACACGGGCTGGACTGTGGATTACTTCAGGGTGCGCTCGAAGAGCTGGTAGATGCGGCGGTATTGGTCGTACCAGCTTTCGGGTTGCACGAAGGCGTGGCGCTCGAGCGGGTAGCTGGCCAGTTCCCAGTGGTCTTTTTTCAGCTCGATCAGGCGCTGGGCGATGCGTACGGAATCCTGGTAGAACACATTGTCGTCCACCATGCCGTGCGAGATCAGCAGGTGGCCGCGCAGGTTTTCGGCATATTCGATCGGCGAGGATTTTTTGTAGGACTCGGGATCGAGTTCCGGCGTGTTCAGGATGTTGGCCGTGTATTCGTGGTTGTAGGTGGTCCAGTCGGTCACGGGACGCAGGGCGGCGCCGGCTTTGAACAAGCCGGGTTCGCGCATCAGCGCCATGAAGGTCATGAAGCCGCCGTAGCTGCCGCCGTAGATGCCGACTTTGTCCAGGTCGCCCTGGTGATTGGCGGCCAGCCATTTGGCGCCGTCCACGTAGTCGTCCAGCTCAGGGTGGCCCATCTGGCGGTAGATGGCGGTACGCCAGTCGCGGCCATAGCCTTGCGAGGCGCGGTAGTCCATATCCAGCACGATGTAGCCGCGTTCCACCAGCATATTGTGGAACATCTGCTCGCGGAAGTAGTTCGGATAGCGCTTGCTGACGTTCTGCAGATAGCCGGCGCCGTGCACAAACATCACCACCGGATACTTCTTGCCCGCTTCCAGCTTGGCCGGACGATACAGCTTGGCCCAGATCGGCGCCGCGCCATGGGTGGACGGCACGGCCACGAATTGCGGCTGTATCCATTCGCGCGCCTTGAATGCTTCGCTGCGGGTGTCGGTCAGCTTGACGACTGCGCCGCCGTTGGCGGACACGGTGGCCAGCTGCGCCGGCATATAGCTCGAGGAGTAGTGCACCAGCAGCTTGTGCTGATCCGGCGACAGGGCAAAGCGTTCCACGCCGCCGCCCAATTGGGTGACTTCGCGCACTTCACCGCCCTTGGCCGGCGCGGCGCAGACTTCATAGTCGCCCGGCGTCTTGCGGTTGCACATCACATAGGCCAGGCTGCCGTCGCCATTCCACTGCACGCGCGTGGCTTCCCAGTTGCCGCTGGTGAGGGCGCGCTGCTTGCCGTCGGCGCCCAGGGTGTACAGGTGCGAGTAGCCGCTTTCTTCGGACAGGAACCACAGCGTGCTGTTGTCCGGCAGCCAACCGAATTCGCTGTAGCTGCTGTTGACCCAGGCCATATCGCTGACGCGGTGCAGCGGCTTGGCGCTGGCGGTGGGCAGGTCGATGCCGGCGATCCAGCGGTCCTTATTGTCGACTGCGCGCAGCATGACGGCGACCTGGCTGCCGTTGCCGCTCCAGGCCATGCTGTCGCCTTCGTCGTCCAGGCGCACGGCGCGCTGGCCTTTTTGCGCTGGCAGCTTTTGCGCTTCGCGCAGCGCGACCAGCGGGTCGGTGTCGATGCCGGGCAGCTTGTCGAGCGTGACGTCGCTGACTTTGCGCGTGCTCAGCTCCACCAGTTTCAGGGTTTGCGCCTGCGGCATATTGCGGCCGACGCGGGTGCGCTGGTCGTCGAATTCCTCGTAGCCCGATTCGGTCACATAGCGCGGCATCTTGCCGATGCGGCCATTCTCGCTGCCCTTGGGCGACACGGCCAGCACCAGCCAGCGGCCATCCGGCGACAGGGAGCTGGCGTCGATCTTGAGCTTCTCGCCCAGGTAGATGGGGGCGGGCGCGCGCGTGGCGTCGGCCTGGCGTTCAGCCTCGCCGCGTTCGCGCAGGGCGTCGCGTTCTTCCTTCTGGCGCTTGAGGGTGGAGATCAGGCGCAGTTGCATGGAGCGCAGATAGTCTTCATCCGGCGCGGCGGCCGGATTTTTCTCGGCGCGCGGCAGGGCCAGCGGCGAGACCAGGCGCTCGGCGCGGTTCCAGCTGAACCAGTCGTGGCCGACGCGGAATTGCACGCTGCGGCCATCGGCCGCGTATTGCGGCGCGGCAGCAGCCGTGGTGTTGCGGCTGATCTGGGTCAGCACGCCGGTTTTCATGTCGCGTTCGAACAGGTCGCCGTTGCGCAGCAGGATAGCGCGGCTGCGGTCACGGTTATAGATCACCGTGCCGATGTCCTGGTTGGCCAGTTCGGCGTCGCCGATCAGGCGCGGCTTGGCGCCGGCCTGGTAGGTGTCGCGCAGCGGCGAGCCGGGGCGCTTTTGTTTATAGAAGATCTGCTTGCCGTCCCAGCTCCACCACGCCGCTTCCACGGGCGGGCCGATCCAGTCCGGATGGCTCATGGCCTGGTCGAGGGTGATAGGGGTGTAGGCGTGGGCCGGCGCCGCGAGGGCGGCGGCCAGCAAGGGGAGGGCCAGTATGCGCATTGCTGATGTGTCTCGAATAAGGGTAGGGTGATCCGCCAAAATTGCGAGCAGGCATTCTAGCGTAAGTTGCAGCGTGAAAACTGCTGATGCTTGGTTGTCTATGCTTGTGAACCCGCCGTCAGCAAGCTTGGCTATTCTTGCGTATGATTGCCAAATCAATAAATTTCCATTTCGCAACAATGACCGTTCTGACTGATGACGCGCGCCATCCTGGCGCCGGCGTGCTGCTGACCTTGTGCTGTGCGCTGACCTTTACGGCCCAGCTTGGCACTTCGCTCTTCCTGCCGGCTTTGCCGGCGCTGGCCGATGAGCATGGTTTGAGCGCGGGCAGTTCCGGCCTGATCGTGGTGATGCTGGCCCTGGGGGCGGCGCTGCCGCTGCCCTTTTTCGGCGCGGCGGCCGACCGTTATGGCCGCAAGCGCCTGCTGATCGGCTCGCTGCTGCTGTTCATCGCCGCCAGCCTGCTGCTGACGGTGGCAGCGCAGGCCGAGCTGTTTTTGCTGATGCGTTTTTTGCAGGGCGTGGGCGCGGGCGGCGCCGCCGTCACCAGCCGCATCCTGATCCGCGACGTGTCGGACAGCCGGGTGCTGGCCAAGAATCTGTCCTATCTATCGTTCGCCTTCATCTTTTCGCTGGGCAGCGGACAGTTCGTGGGTGGGCTGATCCAGCAGCATTTCAGCTGGCGCGTGGCGGCTTATCTACTGTGCCTGGTTGGCTTCGCTCTGCTGGCCCTGGCGCTGAGCCTGCGTTTTCCGCCCGAGCCGCCGCGTTCCGGCGGCTCGGCCTTCGGCGATTATCCTGCGCTGCTGAGTAATAGCCGTTTCCTGCGGCCCCTGCTGGTGGGTGCGCTCGGCTATGGCGCCCTGCTGCTGATGCAGGAGTCGGCGCCGTATCTGTTCCAAAAGCAGCTTGGGCTGACTCCGGCGCAATACGGCAATCTGGGTGTGGCGATCAGTCTGGCATATCTGGCGGGCGCGCTGCTGGTCAACCGCATCAGCGTGCGCGCCGGTGCGCGGCGCCTGATGCTGATGGGCCTGGCGGTGATGCTGGCCGCTTCCTGCCTGCTGCTGTTTTTGAGCCGCGACAGCCTGCTGCATCCAGGCTTGCTGCTGGTGCTGGGCTTGTTTGTGCTGGCCTACTGCGCGGTATCGTTCGGGCAGGCGCTGATCTTCCCCAACAGCATGGCGAGTGCCCTGGCTTCGGCCAGCCGCGGCAGTGGGCAGGCGACCGCGCTGTGCGCCTTCCTGCAGCAGATCGTCGGCGCCGGTATCGCCTTCCTGCCTGCTCTGCTGAGCCACCACATCAGCCTGGTTGCCGGCGCGGTGCTGTTGCTGTCCATCGGCGGCGTGCTGCTGCTGGGACCGGCGCGTCAGCAAAGTTGACAGCCGCGCGCTGCCCATGCGGCGGCGCATAGTGGCATCCGGCGCGGCACGATAAATGCTCGATGGAGGTATCCCCGTTCCGGCGGGGATTATTCCTCCTCCTCGCATTTTTCGTAAAGGACTTGCCATGCGCTACGCTAAGCTATGGCGCCATTGCGCCCGCTGCCTGCCGGCCTTGTTCGTGCTGCTGCTGACCTTCAGCATCGCACCGCCCGGCCAGGCGTTCTGCCCCAAGAATGGCCTGCTGTGTTTTGTGACTGCCACCTCCTCGGGCAGCCTGACCCACCAGGACATTACCCAGCGCGGTATCGAAGCGCTGGACAAGACCTACTTTGGCGTGCCGAAGCTGACCAAGTCCATGCAGAAGGCGCTGGACGAAATCATCGAGGCCAATGCCAAGGTGGACGACGACCAGGTCACCTCGGCCAAGCACTTCGATGGCGAGAACGCCGCTGGCGCGCAATTGCGTCTGGCCACATTGAAGCAGAATGTGATCGATGCGCTCAACGCCACGCCGATGAACACGGCCGGCGCGCGCCAGAACCTGGGCAGCGCCCTGCATACCATCCAGGACTTCTACTCGCACAGCAACTGGGTGGAGCTGGGCAACACCGGCGCCAATCCCGGTGTGGGCCGCCCCGGTCCTTTGGCCTTTGCCGGGCCGGGTGTGACCGCCTGCTCCGGCTTCACCAACACCGGCCTGACCTGCGCCAACTCCTCCAATCTCGCCACCTCGCTGCTCACCAGCGGCTATTACGGCGGCGAGGACCGCGTGAAGCCGGGCGCCTTCAAATGCAGCCATGGTGGGCCGCTGGATAAAAGCTCGCCGTCCAGCGACATCCTCGGCTACTTCCGCGAAGGCATCAACAAGGACACGCGCTACTGCGACATCTCGCCGCACAGCAGCTTTCACAATGCCGCCGCCACGGCCGCCATCGCCGGCACCCAGCAGTTCGTAGAGGATATCAAGGCCGTTATCACCAACACCCAGCTGAAGGCCTTGCTCGGCGCCGGCCCCACGCTGGCCTTCGCCATCGATACCACCGGCAGCATGGGCGGCATCATCGCCGGCGTGCGCGCTTCGGCCACGGCCATCGTCAACTCGCGCCTTGGTACGGACGAGGAACCGCTGCAGTATGTGCTGGCTCCGTTCAACGATCCCTTCACGGGACCGAACGTCTCCACCAGCGACGCCACCTCCTTCAAGAGCTCGATTGCGGGCCTGTTCGCCAGCGGCGGAGGCGACTGCCCCGAGCTGGCCTTCTCCGGCATCTATAACGGGCTGTCGCTCTCGAACCCCAGTGGCAGCCTGTTCATGTACACCGACGCTTCGGCCAAAGATGCAGCGCTGGCGGGGGCAGTGATCGGCCTGGCCAAGGCCAAGGAGATCAAGCTGTACGCCATGCTGTTCGGCAGCTGCTCTCCCTTGGAACCGGGCTATCTGCAGGCGGCCACGGAAACCGGCGGCCAGGCATTCTTCGTGTCCGGTGGCGAGGCGGAAAGCGTGACGCAGCTGGCCGACCTGGTGGGACGTAACAATGCCGTGCAACTGCTCTCGGTTGTCGATACTTTTGCCACGCCGCAGACCTACGACCTGCCGGTGGACAGCAGCATGACCCAGCTGACGGTGTCGGTCAGCGCCACCAATTTTGTCACGCCTGGCGTAGCCTTGATGCAGCCCGATGGCACCCTGGTTACGCCCGCGATGGCCGAGACTTATATGACACTGACGGGTGGCGTCATCATCTCCATCAAGGCGCCGGTACGAGGACTGTGGAAGCTGCGTGTCCAGGATTCGACGGGGCCGACCTATGTGAACGTCAGCGGTACCAGCGACCTGAATTTCACCTCCTTCCGCCTGGCGCGCTTTGCCGGACAGCCGCCGCACCAGGGCTTGTTCGCCATCGACGGCGAGCCCTTGCCGGGCCAGTCGCTGTATGCGCTGGCCGCACTCACCCCGGGCGCCACCACCGCCCAGTTCAAGCTGCGGCGCAAGGATTTTTCCGCCATCGCCGACCTGCCGCTGAACCAGGATGAAACCGATAGCAGCAAGTACTTTGGTCCGATCGCTGTTCCGGCCGAATCCTTCCTGGCCTACGTCACGGGCAGCGACAGCGGCGGCAATAGCTACCAGCGCGTGGTGAGCCTGATGCTGTCGCCGCAGACGGTATCCATCGCCGCGCCGGCGCCGCAGGATCTGCGCGCAGGCATCAGCACCAGCTTCATTTATCAGGTGCGCAATGCCGGACCCGCCGATACCTTCGCGCTGGCGGCGGCCGACGATCTGCACTTCATCACCTCGGTCAGTCCAAGCGCAGTGATGCTGGGTACGGGTGAGTCGGCCAATGTGGTGGTGCAGCTCACACCGCCCATCGGCACCAGCTCGGGCAGCGCCGACACCGTGACCGCCACCGTGCAAAGCAGCAGCAATGCGCTGCTGCGCAACAGCGCCTCGCTCACCAGCTTTGTGACGGGCGCGCTGGAAACGCCGGGCCGGCCGGACTTCGTTGCCAGCATCGTCGGACAGGAAGCGGTGGCGCCGGGTGTGACCAGCATCGATGTGCGGCTGACCAATAGCGGCGTCGGCACAGCGCGTTCCATGAGTTTGAATTCGTTGCAATTGCGCACGCTGGCCGGTACGGGAACGGCCAGCATCAATACCGCGCTCTCGCCCAGCCTGCCCTTTGTGACGCCGAATATCGATGTCGGCAGCTTTATCACCGTACGGTTGACGATCAACACGCCGGCCGGCCTGCAGCGCTTCAGCATTACCGAGAACGGCACGGTGTCCGGCACCGATGGCCGCAGCTACAGCTTCTCGCAGGCGCAAGCCGTGATTCCTTGATTAGGAGAACATCATGAAAGCGAAACGATTCTGCGCCATGCTGGGGCTGGCGGCGGTCCTGCTGTCGCCAGGCTTTGTGGCAGCGCTGCCCTTTACCTTCACCTTTGGCACCTTGCCGCCAACCGGGGCGGTGAGCGGTCAGCCTGGGCAACTGGTGGGCTGGGGCTATAGTCTGAGCAATACGGACAGCGTCAACTGGTTCGTGCCGACGCTACTGAGCGCATCATCCAGCGCCCTGGGAACCCTGGACGCCAGCTACTTCGACTTCCCCATCCTGGCGCCTGGCATCAGCGCTTCCCAGGCTTTTGACGATGTGCTGGTGCGCGGCCTGTATGGCCTGCAACTGTTCAATACCGCGTTGCCGGGGCAGAGCGAAAGCGGCAACTTCGCGCTGTCTGGCGAATGGTGGAGCGGCGATCCGCTGACGGGCGGCGTTTTCCTGCAAACCAGCGACCAGCTTCTCAGCCCCTTCACGGTGCAGATCGTACCGGGTGCGCTCCCCGTTCCCGGCAGCCTGGCCCTGCTTGCGCCGGGGCTGATGCTGTTAGGGCGGGGCTGGTCCAAGGGCCACTGCAAGCCAGGCCGCCAGGTCGGCGCCAGCCTGGCTTGAAGGCGCGATGGGCCGGATATCCTGGTAGTAGCCGGGACCGGTCCGGCCCAGCAGATGAAACTTCCGGCCATAAAGCGCCGTGGGATGGGCTTGCGCAATGCTCAAAGCGCTGCCCATCCCGCGCTGCTCAAGATGCACGATGAACTGCGCCGAGTATTCGGTGCCATCCTGGTGCCAGAAGTAGTCCGCATCGGGCGTGATCAGCACATCGTGAGCGCGCCGTGCCGTAGGTAGGCGCAGCCAGGCCGCGATATCCAGATTCGCTGGCTCCCCTGGCTGCGGCGCCAGGTCCGCATCCGCCGGAAAGAGGGGCGCGCCATACGCCACCGCCAGCCGATAGCGCCGCCGCAGTGGCACCTGTGGCGGCAGCTCCGCAATCACGCGCAGAATCGCCGCTTGCGCGGCGGCGGGCGGCTGCGCAAGCGTCACCTCGGCCGCCTGGGAGGGCGGCATATAAGCCAGAAGCAGCGCTGCAAGAGCGGGAAAACGCATGGCGTTCTGCCAAAGTTGGAAAACAGGTTTATGCTAGCGCACTTGAGAGTACTCCCGGAGGATTTGTGGCAGCATCGGATTTGGACAAAGAACGCGCGCAGCAGTTGCACGCGGAGGCAATGAGACTCGATAGAGAGGGCCACAGCCAGGAGGCGCTTGGTAAATACGCCGAGGCCATCGCCCTGCATCCTGAAAAGTCTGAAAGCCACTATAACTCGGGCTTGATCCTGAAATACGCGGGCGACTGGGAAAATTCTTTTACCTTCAACAAGACCGCCCACGATCTCGCGCCAGACGATGAAGCCGCTCGCTGGAATCTGGGCATTGCCGCCACCGCCCTGCGTGACTGGCGTACCGCGCGCCGCATGTGGAGTGGCGTTGGCCTGCAGCTCGACATCGAGCTGGACGAGCCGATTGAATTGAATATGGGCCTGACTCCCGTACGCCTGAATCCCGAGGAAGGCGCCGAGGTGGTCTGGGCGCGCCGTATCGATCCGGTTCGCGCCCGCATCGAAAGCATTCCGTTGCCGGAATCGGGCTACTGCCATGGCGATATCGTCCTGCATGACGGCGCTGCTGTCGGCTATCGCATGAATGGGGACAAGAAATGCCCGGTCTTCAATGTGCTGGAACTGTTCGAGCAATCTGCTTTCAGTACATTCAGCCTGACGATAGACGCTGTCAGCCCGGAAAGCGCGGCGGAACTGCTCAAGCTGTTGTCCGGCGAGGACGTGCATGCCGAGGACTGGACTGAAAATATACGTACCTTATGCAAGGCATGCAGCGAGGGCGAGCCGCATGAGGAGCATGACCACGACGCGGAAGACGACGGTGAATGGAAGCCGCGGCGCAGCTTCGGCGTCGCTGCTCTCTCGCTGGAAGCCGTGCAGCAGGCCGCCGCCGCCTGGAGCGGCGGCACGATCAGCGAAATCGAATGCGCCTTGTCTGCCGACGACGAGGATGACGAGGACGCCGGGTAAGCTCTAGCCATGTGCGTCAATTACATCACCGTCCCCCGTCAAATTTGCTTCGACTGGTTCCGCACACCGATCGAAGCAGGGGAGGACTGGCGCGAGGAAATCTATCAGGATTACCAGGCGCCCTTCATCATTCATAACGAGCGCGGCGAGCGCCAAGGCCTGCTGGGCAATTACGGCTTCGTCCCCAAGCGCCATATGCAGCCCGGCCGCAGCATGAGCACCATGAACGCCCGTAGCGAGACCGTGGGTGAGCTGTGGACCTACAAGCGCGCCTGGGCCGAATCGAAACTTTGCCTGGTGCCTGCCATGGCCATCTTCGAGCCGAACTGGGAGCAGCAGAAGCACGAGCGCTGGGCCATCGGGATGGCCGACAAGTCGCCGTATGCAGTAGCCGGCATCTGGCGTTCATGGGATGAGGTGGACGGCGGCAGAAGCCACTCCTTCACGCAGCTCACCGTCAACGCCGACGAACATGGCCTGATGCGCCGCTTCCACCGTGCGGACGACGAGAAGCGCTCGGTCGTCATTATCCGCCCCGAGGATTACGACGATTGGCTGGGCTGTAAGAATCCCGAAATGGCGCGCGCCTTCCTGCAGCTGTATCCGGCCGAATTGCTGCAGGCCTACGCCGCGCCCAGGCAAACCATTGCAAAGGCAGCACCGCCAGCCTCGCCGCCCGCACAAGGCTCGCTGTTCTAAGGCGCCTCACTGGCCCCGACCGCGTAGCTCAGGCAAACCAGGTTTGCCCCCGCCGATCGGCTGTCGAGCAGCCTCAGGGCTGTTTCAGTGTGCGGATATCCTCGATATCCCGCACGATCCGCGTATTACTCCACGCTGCATGCTTCAGTGTTCTCGACAGCACGATATGCGGCGTGCGTGCAGCAAAGCGCGCATAGTCGGCCTCCCCTGTCCCGCCGCATGATCCTGGTTGGCCAGAATCGCGCTCCAGTACTGTGCATAGCCGGGATACATGCCGCTGCCGAGAATGCAGGTATCGATCTGCGGCACCAGCCCGAAGCTGTCGTCCCAGGTATCGATCCAATCCAGCTCCCCACCCACTCCCTCGATGAACCCATCGAGCGAAATCTGTAGTGCCGCGATGATCTTCCTCATGCTCCTTCTCTGGTTGTTGATGACTCTTTGAATAGACGAAACAGCCAGGAGCGAATCGACAAGCAGCCGAATTATTTTGAGGGGCGCCAAATGGTTAGAACCGAATAGTTAGAACCGAATGGCGAGAACCGAACAGCCAAAACCGATCGGCTAGAACCGAACAGTATATGGCGGCTGGCGCGAGGGCCGACGTAGCATTTGCCTGCCTCGACTTCGTGCTTTCTTTTTAATATTGATATAAATGACAAGCCGTTTCCCCCTTTCCCTGGGCCGCGAATTGCGCGCCCTCGCCATGCTGGCCTGGCCCCTGATCGGCAGCAATCTGCTGATCTCGGCCATGCATTTCATCGACGTCATGATGGCCGGCCATATCAGCGGCATGGACCTGGCGGCGGTGGGCGTCGGCAGCAATGTCTGGCTGCTGTGTTTCCTCACCGCCCAGGGCGTGCTGACCGCGCTCTCGCCGATTGTGTCGCAGCAGCATGGCGCCGGCCGTCTGGAGCAGATGGGGGATTATGTACGCCATGGCCTGCTGCTGGCCCTGGTCCTGGGCGTGCTGATGCTGGTGCTGCTGCAATTCCTGGCCGGGCCGCTGCTGGCGGCGCTGGGCATGGACCCGGCCTTGCAGCGGATGGGTGAGCGCTTTGTGCGCGCCATCTCCTGGGGCGCCCCCGCCATCTGCTGCTTCCTGGTGTTCCGTTTCGTGCTGGAAGGCATGGGCCTGACCCGCCTGATTCTCGGCATCTCCGTCGCCGGCCTGCTGTTCAACGTGGCCGGCAATGTGGTCTTCATGTACGGCTATCTCGGCGCGCCCGCCTTGGGCGGCATCGGTTGCGGCGTCGCCAGTGCATTGTCGATGTGGCTGATGCTGATGCTGTTGCTGGCGCTGGCGTATGTTTGCCGTTCCCAGCGGCTGGCGCTGTTGCGCCGCGCACCGGGCGGCCGTCCGCGGCGCCAGACCATGGCTGAAATCCTGCGCCTTGGCCTGCCGATTGCCGGCACCATGCTGGCCGAACATGGCTTTTTCATCGCCGTCACGCTGATGATGAGCACCATCTCGGTCAGCGCCGTCGCGGCGCACCAGATCGCCATGAACTACACCTCGATCATGTATATGGTGCCGATGGCGCTGGCGGCCGCCATCTCGGTGCGCGTCGGCCATGCCGTGGGCGAGGGCCGGCTGGACGAGGCGCGCTGGCGCGGCATCTGCGGCATGCTGGCCTGCCTCGTGCTCATGCTTGTATCGGCCCTGCTGCTGCTGGCTTTCCACCGCCAGATCGCGCAACTGTATTCGGCCGAACGCGAAGTCGCCACCCTGGCCGCCGCGCTGCTGCTGATCGCTGCCGCCTTCCAGCTGTCGGACGGCGTGCAGGTCGCCTGCGGCGGCGCGCTGCGCGGCTTCAAGGATACCCGCCTGCCTTTCCTGATCTGTCTGGCCTCGTACTGGTTGATCGGTTTTCCGCTCGCCTGGCGCGCCGCGCACGGGCCGGCGGCCGCGCCGCAGCAGGTCTGGTGGGGTTTCGTCATCGGCCTCAGCGCAGCCGCCGTGCTGATGATTGCGCGCTACGCGCTGCTGACGCGCCGTCTGGCGCAAGCCATGCCGCTGGCGCTGGCCGCGAAAGGCGGTGCGGCGTGAGCGCGGACCTGCTGCTGACCTTGCCCGCCGTGGCCGGCTACGAGCATATCTGCATGCTCCAGCTCAATCGTCCCGCCCACGCCAATGCCTACAACACGGCCTTGCTGGAAGCCCTGCTCGCTGCGCTGCGGCAGCTCAAGGAATGGCCTGAGGTGCGCGCCTTGCTGATCTGCGGTGCGGGCGAGCGCGCCTTCTGCGCCGGCGCCGACCGCCACGAGCTCAAGGAGCGGCGCTTTCAGGATGGCATCGATCTGCTCAGCCGCACCGTCTTCGACCAGCTGGCGGCGCTGCCGCTGCCCACCGTGGCCTGCATCAACGGCGCCGCCATGGGCGGCGGGCTGGAGCTGGCGCTGGCCTGCGATGCGCGCATCTGCAGCCCGCATGCGGTCTTTGCGCTGCCGGAGCTGAGCCTGGACTTGACGCCGGCGGCCGGCGGCATGCGCCGTCTGCCCGCGCTGGTGGGGCTGGGACGGGCCAAGGAAATGATTCTGTTCCAGCGCCGCCTCGATGCGCTGGAAGCCTGTAATTGGGGACTGGTGGCGCATCAAGGCGCCGATTATCAAAGCCAGGCGCTGGCGTGGGCGGCACGGGCGGCCGCACTCGATCCGCTGGCGCTGCGCCTGGCCAAGCAGCTGCTCGATGTGGAAGCGGTGCCCATGCAACGCGAATTTGAAGCTTTTACACAAGCGCTTTTATATGAACGAAACTTTCAAAGGGTGAATACATGAACACTGGAAGCACGCACGCGGCGGGGCCTCGCTTATTGAGTGTCGCCACCGAAAATCCCGGCAAACGCTATCAGCAGGATGAGGTGGTGGCCTTGTTCGGGGTGACGGACCGGAAGATTACCAAGCTCTTCAGCAGCACGCACATCGCCTCGCGCTATCTGAGCCTGGGCGAGCCGGACGAGAACGGCCTGCTGGCCGCGGAGAGCGGCCTGGACCTGAACCGCAAGCACCGCGAGCAAGCCGTCGCATCCGGCCAGGCCGCCATTGCGCGCGCGCTGGAGAGCGCCGGCCTGCAGGCCAGCGACATCGACTATATCGCCTGCGTCACCTCGACCGGTTTTCTCTGTCCCGGCCTGTCGGCCCACCTGATCAAGGCGGCCGGCCTGCGGCCCGACGTGCACCGCCTCGACGTGGTGGGCATGGGCTGCAACGCCGGTTTGAACGGCATGCAGCCCCTGGTCAACTTCTGCCGCCTGCATCCGGGCAGCCGCGCCTTGCTGGTGTGCGCCGAAATCTGCTCCGCCTCCTATGTGTTCGACATGAGCATGCGCACGGCGGTGGTCAACTCGCTGTTCGGCGATGGCGTGGCGGCAGCCGTCTTCGGCTATCAGGAAGAACCGGGCGAGCGCGCCGCGCCGGAAATCCTCGGCTTCACCTCGCACATGATGCGCGAGCATATCGACGCCATGCGCTTCGACTACGAAGAGGGCAAGTACTCCTTCTATCTCGACCGCGACATTCCCTATGTGATCGGTGACAACGCCGAGCGGCCGATCAAGGCCTTGCTGAACAAATTCGGCCTCAAGCTGCACGATATCAAGCACTGGATTGTGCATTCGGGCGGGCGCAAGGTGATCGATGCGGTCAAGTTCAATCTGGGCCTGTCCTCGCACGCCGTGCGGCATACGGAAGGCGTGCTGAAAGACCTGGGCAATCTGTCCTCCGGCTCCTTCCTGTTTTCCCACCAGCGCCTGATCGAAGAGGACGTGGCCCAGCGTGGCGACTACGCCGTGATGATGACGATGGGGCCGGGCGCCACCATCGAATGCTGCCTGGCCCGCTTCTAAGCCCGGCGCTTCCTTCCCACCGAATTCAACCAAGAAAGGCATTCAGATGAAGACGCGCAATCTGTTCCGCAACAACGAGAAAATGGTCAGCATCGGCAACACCTTCTGGGACGAGGCCGAGCGCCACGGCCTGGCCGGCATCGTCGGCGAGCTGCGCAACAACCGCCTGCACACGCCGGATGGCCACAGCTTCACCAATTTCAGCTGCTGCTCCTATCTCGATCTTGACCAGCACCCCAAGATCATCGAAGGCGCGGTCGATGCCCTGCGCCGCTTTGGCGTGCTGGATCACTGCATCACGCGCGCGCGGGTGCAGATTCCCGCCCTGATGGAGCTGGAAGCGTCGCTCTCCGAGTTGTTCCACTCGCAGATCGTCACCGCCATTTCCGCCAGCGTGGCCACGTCGGGCGTGCTGCCCCTGATCGCTTCGGGCCACCTGAGCGGCGGGCGCAAGCCGGTCATGGTGTTCGACAAGAACTGCCACGTGTCGATGCTGCACACCAAGCCGATCTGCGCCGACGAAACCCAGGTGGAAACCTGTCCCCACCACGACCTGCAATATATCGAGGACGCCTGTAAAAAATACGGCACGGTGTCCTATGTCTGCGATGGCGCCGACAGCCTGGGCGGCTACGCGCCGGTGCAGGAGCTGACCGCGCTGCAGCAGAAATACGATCTGCACATTTACTACGACGACAGCCATTCGCTGTCGGCCTATGGCGAGCGTGGCGTGGGCTATGTGCGCTCCCACCTGCCGGAGCTGGACGACCGCACCATCGTCGTCGCCACGCTGAACAAGGCTTTCGGCGCCAGCGGCGCGGCCATCATGCTGGGCCAGCGCAGCCAGCAGGAGCTGCGCATCATCGACCGCTATGCCGGCGCCATCGGCTACTCCCAGCCGATGAACACCGCCGCCGTGGGCGCCTGCCTGGCCTCGGCCGACATCCACCGCACGCCGGAACTGGGCCTGCTGCAGCAGAAACTGGCCGCCAATATCGCCCTGTTCGATGAGCTGCTGCCCACGCCGCAGGCCGGCTCCAGCTTCCCCATCCGCCTGGTCAGCGTGGCCGACGCCGACGTGGTGCAGCGCGCCATCGAGCTGTATCAGGCCGGCTACTACGTGTCGCCGGTCTTCTTCCCGGTGGTGGCGCGCGGCACGGCCGGCCTGCGCGTGATGATGCGCTCCGGGCAAACGGAGGAGGAGATCCGCGATCTGGCCCGCATCATCAAGCGCCTGCCCGCCGCCGCGCCGATGGCAGCTTGAGCGCACGCGAAAGGAGCAAGCATGGATAGCGAAATCAAGAGCAATCTGGCCTGGAGCGCGGCCCAGCTCAGCGCCGACCCGGCATGGGTGCATACGCTGACGGCGGGGGAACTGGCCGAGCTGAATAACGCCCTGGTGCGGGCGATGGCCAGCGGCCGGCCGCTGGAGCAATTGCGCGCGCGCGACTTTCCGCTGCACGAGCTGGCGCTTGCCCTGCAAGGCCTGGCGGCCGAGCTGGAAGAGGGGCGCGGCGTGGTGCGCATCGACGGCTTGCCGGTGGAGCGCTACCGCGAGTCCGAGCTGCGCTGCCTGTTCTGGAGCCTGGGCCAATACCTGGGCAGCTGCGTTTCGCAGTCGGATGCCGGTGAACTGATCATGAACATCAAGGATGCGGGCGGCGATCCGGACGACCTGGAAGTGCGCGGTGTGCATAGCCGCGGCGCCTTGCAGTACCACACCGACCTGTGCGACGTGGTCGGCATGCTGTCCGTGCATGCCGCCGCCGAGGGCGGCGAGTCGCTGCTGCTGAACAGCCTCGCGGTGCACGATGAAATCCGCCGCACCCGGCCCGACCTGCTGGAAGTGCTGTACCGTCCCTTCTGCTACGCCAAGCCGAAATGGGACGCCCCGGGCGAGCGCCTGCTGGAAATGCGCCCCATCTTTGCCGTGCACGAGGGCCGTTTCGTCAGCACCTATCTGCGCGACTTCATCGACTGGGCTCAGGAGGACGAGCGCGTGCCGCGCCTGCAGCCGATCCAGACCGAAGCCCTGGATTATCTGGACACACTGTGCAACGACGCGCGCTTCAGCTACTCCTTCATGCTGGAGCCCGGGCAGATACTGTTCTTCAATTCCTTCGTCACTTACCACTCGCGGCGCGCCTTCCGCAATCACGCCGATCCCGAGCGCCACCGCAATCTGCTGCGGCTCTGGCTGTCGATGACGAATAGCCGCGCGCTGCCGGAAAGCTACCGCTCCAGCTATGGCGAAGTGGCGGCGGGCGCGCTGCGCGGTGGCATCCATCCCGGTTCCGGCTCCGGCCAGCGTATCACGCTGCCCTGGATGCAGGAGGCACCGGTATGAGCGGCCGCCTGGCAGGCAAGAAGGCCATCGTCACCGGTGCCTCGAACGGCATCGGGCTGGCTATCGCGCGCGCCTTCGTCCGCGAGGGCGCCGACCTGCTGGTGACGGCCTACCAGCATGCCGAGGGCGCGCGCCAGTTGTCTGCGGAGGCGGCACAGCAAGGCCGGCGCGTGGAGTGGCTGCAACTGGCCTGCCAGGATGAGGATGCGGTCGAGCGCCTGTTCGTGGCCGCCGATGCCTTGCTGGGGGCGGCGGACATCCTGGTCAACAATGTGGGGGTCGTCATCAAGACATCCTTCCTGGAGCATTCACCTGAAGATTATGAGCGTTCCTTCCAGGTCAACAGCCGCTTTCCCTTCTTTGCCACACAGCGCTTTGCGCGCAGCAATATCCGGCGTCAGGCCGGCGGCAGCGTGATCAATATTGCCTCGATCAGCGCTTTCAAGGCGATCAGCCGCCTCAGTTCCTACCAGTGCAGCAAGGCTGCGCTGGCGATGCTGGGCAAGAGCGCCGCGCTGGAACTGGCACCGCACGGCATCCGCGTCAACACCCTGTCGCCGGGACTGACCGCGACCAACGGCAATGCCTACCAATGGCGTGACCAGCCGGCACTGTGGCGCGAACGTTCCAAGGAGCTGCCGCTGGGCCGCACCGGCGTGCCGGAAGACATGGCCGGGGCGGCCGTTTTCCTCGCCTCGGAGGAATCGTCGTGGATGACGGGTGGCCATATCGTCATCGACGGCGGCGATAGCGTCATCTGAGATCGGCACTGCATTCAACCATTTTAAGGATATCTGTCATGCTGAAACTGATAGCTGAGCACAACGAAGAAGACCAGGGACTGGACGCCATCCGCCCGCTGCCGGGCGTGGTCCTGGTCGATTGCCAGGCCGAGGATGCCGGCGCGCTGCAGGATGCGGCGCTGCTGGCGCGGCTGGAGGAAGCCCTGCAGCGCATCGAGGCCGATGCCGCCTGCCGCCTGATCGTCTTCCATGGACTGGGGTTGGCACGCGGCGTTGCCGCCGGCTTGCCGGAGCTGCGCCTGTACGGCAAGCGCGAGCAGCTGCTGCAGCGTTTCCGCGAGCTGGCACCGCCCAGCGTGGCCCTGGTGGACGGTGTGTGCAGCGGCATCCATTTCGAGATTGCACTGGGGGCTGATGCCTGCCTGGCCAGCGAAAGAAGCAGCTTCGCCGTGCCTGAGCTGGCGCAAGGCCATCTGCCCGGCATGGGCGTGTTCCGCCTGGCGCGCCAGATCGGACTACGCCAGGCACGCCGCCTCTTGTTGCTGAACGGCGCCCTGGATGCCTATACCGCCCTGGCCCAGGGCCTGGTCGATACCGTCTGTCCTGCCACCAGCTTTGCGCAGCAAGTGGCCGCCATCGCAGCGCATACGGCGTCCAACAGCATGGTTGCCACGCAGCTTGGCCGCCGCCTGCTGGAGGAATCCTATGCTAGCGCGTATGAGGACAGCGTGGGCCATTTCCTGGCGGCCCAGCACCGCTGCTACGCCAGGCTGCCCGGCGCGGCGCAGTAAGCGCAAGGAGGCGGCATGGACATCGCTTATCTCAACACCTCTATATTGAAGTTCAACCCGCAGGCCGCCAATCCCAGCTTCGGCAGCGATGTGGTGATCCTGGATCTGGAAGATGCGGTGCATGTGCGCGACAAGGAGAAGGCGCGCAACATGCTGGCGCAGCTGGAACTGGGACCGCTGCTGGCGCGCGGCCTGCGCTTCGGCCTGCGCATCAACAGCCTGATGTCGCTGGCCGGCCTGCAGGACCTGGCGGCGCTGGACGCCTTTCTGCGACGCCAGCCGGGCAGCCTGCTTTTCGTGCAGCTGCCGAAAGTGGAGTCGGATTTTGAAATCCGGCTGTGCCGCACGGTGTTGCGCGAAGGCGGGCAGGCGCTGCGCGTCGTGCCCATTATCGAAACGCCTGGCGGCGTGGCGCAGCTGGAGGCGATCGCCGCCCTTAGCGACGCCATGATGTTCGGCCGTGTCGATATGGGCGCTTCGCTCTACCGCAGCAATGCCGCCTACCTGGCGTATGCGCGCGGGCGCTTCTGCGCCGCCTGCGCCCAGCGCGGCATCGCTGCCATCGATACGGCCAATTTCGGCAGTGGCGCCGACATCATGAACCTGGCGGCCTTCGAACAGGATTGCCTGGACGGGCGGGCCGAAGGCTTTACCGCGCGCGCCGTGGTGCATCCCGACCAGGTGGCCGTGGTCAAGCGCATCTTCGCCTTGCCTGAGGACGAGCTGCAAGCCTGCCTTGGCACCATTACCGCCTATGCCGAGGCGCATACCGGCTTTTCCGTCGTTGACGGCCGCGTCATCGCGCCGCCTTTCGTGGCGCGTGCGCGCAAGATGCTGAACCTGTACCAATATCCGCAAGGAGATGCCGCATGCACGCTGAACTGAAGCGCGCCGAAGCCCTGGCCTGCCTGGACTACGCCACCCTGGCCGCCGCCGGCGATATCGCCGGGCTCGCGCATACCATGCGCGCCGCCTATGCCGCCGGCCTGGATGGCGTCACCGTTCCACTGCGCAGCAGCATCCAGCGCGAGGAACCCTTCTTCGCCTTCGACACCATGCCGGCCCATAGCGAGCGGCATGGCTTGTTCGTGGCCAAGCTGGGCGCCGTGATCCCGCAAAGCGATCCGGCGCTGAAAAGCGTGCATGCGCTGGTGGCCGCCTTTTGCGCCCGCAGCGGAAGGCCGCTCGCCATTTTGGACGGCGATGCCGTCACCCATCTGAAGTGCGCAGCCGTGGCGGCCTTCGTCACCGATATGTGCGCGCAGCCCGATGCCAGTGTGCTGGGACTGATCGGCAGCGGCACGCAAGCCCTGGTGCAGCTGCGTGCCGTGGCGGCGGTGCGTCCGCTGCGGCGGGTGAAAGTCTATTCGCGCAATCCGCATCGGGTGGCGGCCTTTGTGCGCAAGCATCAGCCGCAGTTCCCGCAGATTGAATTGCAAGCCTGCGCCAGCGCGCAGGAAGCGGCGCACGACGCGGACATCGTCAGCACCGCCACCACGGCCAGCCTGCCTCTTTTGGGCAGCGCCGACCTGCGGCGTCCCGGCCTGCACATCAACTGCTTCGGCAACCATACGCCGCAGTCGCGCGAGATTCCGGCCGAGGTGCTGGCGCGCGGCTCCATCGTCATCGTCGAGGACATGCAGACCGCGCTGGAAGAGGCGGGACCGCTGCACCACGGCGCCTACACGCTGGAGCGCCTGGCCGCGCAGGACCCGGCCGGGCTGCAGCCGCAAAGAACCGTGTTTTCTTCCACCGGCCATGCCTTCCTCGACCTGCTGGCAGTCGCGCATCTGATCGAGAAGCTGGGCCTGGACCACAGCAATATCCCATCCTATGGAGTCGAACAGCAATGAGCAGAGAGATGAAAGAAGTCGCCCCCAATGTCTTCCGCGCCAGCTATGGCCGCTATTTCGAGGACTTCGAGATCGGCCATGTGTACCAGCACCGCCCCGGCCGCTCGATCACCGAAGCCGACAATATCTGGTTCAGCCTGCTGACCATGAATACCCATCCGCTGCACTTCGATAACGAATACGGCAAGGCGACCGAATTCGGCCGCACCATCATTGCCAGCGGCTTCACAGTCTCGGTGCTGGGCGGCATGAGCGTCAGCGATATCAGCCAGAAGGCCATCGCCAATCTGGGCTGGACCGATATCCGCATGCCGGCCCCGCTGTTCGCCGGCGATACCTTGTATGGCGAAACCGAAGTGCTGTCCAAGCGCGAGTCGCAGTCGCGGCCGCACGCCGGCGTGGTCGAGGTGAAGACCATCGGCAAGAACCAGCATGGCGTGGTGGTCTGCGAATACCGGCGTACCGTGCTGGTGCCCAAGCGCGGCCACGCCGTCGACGACAAGATGGATTACTAGCCATGGCGCGCGATGCGATGGATGCCGCGCCGGATCTGGTGGACTGGCTGCGGCGCGCGCCCCAGCCCGCGCCGCAATGGCAGGACGATGCCTGCGAAGCGCTGCGTCACTGGTGCGCGCAAGGCGAGACGATGCTGGCCGCGCTGCCGCCGCGCGCCGCCTGGGGCGAGCCGGAGCGGCTCCTGGTTCGGCAGGTGCGCGAGGCCGTGGCCGAAGCGCGCGCGGCCCAGGTCGCGGCGCACGGCGAAACCCTGTACCGCCTGCTGACCAAGGACTATACCGAGGCGCTGCGGGTGGAAGTCTTGCTGGTGCTGGCCGCCGCCCGCTTCCCCGGCTTGCTGCCGACGCCGGCGCAACTGGCGGCCGATGCGGAACTGTCCCTGCACGACAAGCTGGGCCATGAATTGAGCCTGGGCTTGGTGCTGGCGCAGTGGCTGGGCCAGCAGCAAGTGGGCCGCCACCTGATGGCGGCGATGCGCCTGCCGCTGCCGCGCGCGCAGGAGCTGCTGCCGGCCTACCAGGCGGGCCAGATGCTGGATCTGGGACTGGTGCAACTGCAGCGGCAGGGCCGGCAGGGGCAGCTGACCCTGTGCAATCCGCGCTGCCTGAATGCCGAGGACGAAGAGCTGGTGCAGGCTATGGAACTGGCCGTGGACATTGTGCTGCTCGACGAGGGCAGCGAGGTCGGCGTGCTGCGTGGCGGCTTTATGGAGCATGAAAAGTACCGTGGCCGCCGCGTCTTCTGTTCCGGCGTGAACCTGAGCAAGCTGTATGCGGGTCAGCTGCCCTTCCTGTTCTATGTGGTGCGCGAACTGGGCCTGGTCAGCAAGCTGCACCGGGGGCTGTGGGGCGGCGGTTCGCCTTGGGCCGACGCTCCCGATCTGGGATTGGAGAAGCCCTGGCTGGCGGCGGTGGATACCCACGCCATCGGCGGCGGCTGCCAGTTGCTGCTGGTCTGCGACCACGTCATCGCCGAAGCGACGGCCTTCCTGTCGCTGCCGGCGCGCTCCGAAGGCTTCATCCCCGGCATCGCCAATCTGCGCCTGCCGCAGTATGTCGGCCGGCGCCTGGCGAACCGCCTGATCTACAGCAACCACAAGGTGGCGGCCGACAGCGTCGAGGGGCGCCTGCTGGTCGATGAGGTGGTGGCGGCGGCGGAGATGGACGCGGCCATCGAGCGCGGCGTGGCCTCGATGGTGGACCTGGGCTCGCACGGCATCATCAGCAACCGCAAGGCCTTCCGCCACGCGACCGAACCGCTGGAGCAGTTCCGCAGCTACCTGGCAACCTTCTGCCGCGAACAGGCGCGCTGCATGTATGGCACGGAAATTATTCGCAACCTCGAACAGTTCTGGATGCGGCGCAAACCAGCCTGACGCGCCGCCGCGCGCAAATTGTGTATTATAGAAAAAACAATTGCGGCGCGTCATCAGCATCGGCTCGGGCGCGCTGTCCCGCAACCGTATGTCCAGAGAAAACGATGAGAGAAAGCGAGAAACAAGCGGCGTCCCCGGCCGGCCTGACGTTGGCCGGCGAAATCAATCAACTGCTGGAAAACGCCTTCCGCGCCTGCGGGCTGCCGGCCAGCTTTGCGCGCGCGGCCCGAGCCAGCCGGCCTGAATGGGGCGAGCTGCAATGCAATGGCGCTTTGCCGCTGGCCAAGAGCCTGGGCCGTCCACCACGCGAGATCGCGGCGGCTGTGGCGGAACAGCTGCGCGCCGGCGGCGGCTTTGACGTGGTCGAGGTGGCCGGTGCCGGCTTCATCAATCTGAAACTGTCGGCTGCGCTGCTGGCGCGCCACGCCCAGGCCCAGCTGGCCGATCCTGCCTGCGGCATCGTGCAGGAGCCGCGGCAGCGCATCATGCTCGACTACGGCGGACCGAACGTGGCCAAGCCGCTGCATGTGGGCCATCTGCGCTCGCTGGTGATCGGCGAGAGCCTGCGCCGCATCCTGCGCGCCCAGGGCCACGATACCGTCTCCGACGTGCATCTGGGCGACTGGGGGCTGCAGATGGGCATGCTGATCGCCCAGATCCGCCGCGACTTCCCATCGCTGTCCTGCTTCGCGCAGCAGCCGGAACTGGCCGCCAGCCTGGACGAGGCCAGCCTGGGCTTCGGCATGCAGGACTTGCAGCGTCTGTATCCTCTGGCGGCGGCGGCCTGCAAGGACGATCCGGCGCGCATGGCCGAGGCGCGTGAACTGACGGCAGCCCTGCAGGCCGGCCACCCCGGCTATATCGCGCTGTGGCGTGCCATCCGCGCCATTTCGCTGCAGGTGCAGCAGCAGGACTTCGCCGCGCTCGACGTGCATTTCGACCTGCTGCTGGGCGAAAGCGATGTGCAATCCCTGATCCCGCCCATGCTGAGCGAGCTGCGCGAACGCGGCATCGGCATTGAAAGCGCGGGCGCGCTGGTGGTGGAGGTGGCCGAGGATAGCGACGCCCACCCGATGCCGCCGCTGCTGCTGGCCAAGTCGGATGGCGCCGCCCTGTATGCGACGACGGATCTGGCGACGATCCTGAGCCGCGTGCGCGACAGCGGCACGGCGCCGGCGCGCATCATCTACGTGGTCGACCAGCGCCAGGCCCTGCATTTCGAGCAGGTGTTCCGCTCCGCGCGCCGGGCCGGCTACGCGCCGGGCGTGGAGCTGGTGCATGCCGGCTTTGGCACCGTGAACGGCGTCGATGGAAAACCGTACAAGACACGCCAGGGCGGCGTGGCGCAACTGGCCGACCTGCTGAACGGCGCCATCGACAAGGCGCGAGAGCGGCTCGGCGCGCTGCCTGCGGACGGATCGGGGCAGGGCGCTACGTCCGACGAGGCCGGCCAAGCGGCGCGGGCTGCGCAGGCAGAGACGCTGGCGCGCCTGGTGGGCATTGCCGCCGTCAAGTTCGCCGATCTGTCGAGCTACCGCATCTCCGGCTATATCTTCGATCCGGAGCGCATGGTGTCCTTCGAGGGCAAGACCGGACCGTATGTGCAATATGCCTGCGTGCGCATCGGCTCCATCCTGGCGCGCGCCGCCGCGCAGCAATTGCAGCCGGGACCGATCCAGGTCACGGCCGAAGCGGAACGCGCGCTGGTGTTCGAATGCTCCCGCTTCCCGGAAGTGGTGGCCTCGGCGGCGGCGAATCTGGCGCCGAACGAGATTGCCGATTACGTGTTCAACCTGGCCCAGACCTTCAGCCGCTTCTACCTCGATTGCCCGGTACTGGCGGCCGAAAGCGCGGAGCTGTGTGCCTCGCGGCTGGCGATCAGCGCGTTGGCGCGGCGGGTGCTGGAACGCGGTTTATACCTGTTAGGCATTGCAGTTCCTGAGAAGATGTAGTTGTTTGGCAAAACTTTCGATGGCTATGGGGGCAGTGCGCCATCGAAAGCTAATAATAATTATCGTTTTGATACATTTGAATAGATTTTATCCAAATTGTGTTACTTACAATAAGGATTCAAGCAACAGTCACCTAGCGGCAGCGCTGTCACGCCTGGGTAGAAAAAAGGCGGCGCTGTCTTCTTTAAAAAAGCAAAATTGATAGGAGACAATTACTTATGGCTAAGTCCATGCCCCCCGATGCTTCATGTAGTTCAGTAGTGGAAACGGAAAACATCTACGCCTACCAACGCCAGCTCAGCCCGTGCGAGGCGCAAGTCTGCCATTGGCTGCTGGCCGGCAAAAGCCTGCCTGAAGTGGCTATCATTTTAGGTAAGGGCACTGCTACCGTGAAACAGCAGACCCTGTCGATCTACCGCAAGCTGGGTGTGGCTTCGCGTCCCCAGCTGTTCGCTAAATATATGAACGACAGTAAGAGTCCCGCGTTCGATAACCCGGGCGAGTATCAGGAGCCGGCTGTTTGGGATCTGCAGCAGCAGTAGGTGGGTATCCGCCGTAATGAAAAAAGCCAGATAAGCCAAGCGCTTGATCTGGCTTTTGCATTTTGGTCGGGGTGAGAGGATTCGAACCTCCGGCCTCTATGTCCCGAACGACTTGCCACACCCCAATCGGCCGCAGAACATGACAAGTTTGAACCTCCATGAGCCTGCTAGATACCAGTGAGCTGTTCTAAATGCCTTCGCTCAAACTCTGCTGAAGAAAGTCTATTATTGAGTCCGTGGCGGTGCTTCGGATTGTAGAACATTTCAATTTACTTGAAGACATCCTGTCTTGCGCCTTCTCTGTTTGCACAGGTCTTGCGATTCAGAAGCTGGAAGAAACTTTCACCGGTAGCATTGTGGTGACAGTTTTCACGTCAGCTCATGCTTGGTTCCAACCGATGCTCCGCCAAGAAGTCGTGCCAGTTATTGTTGGCGAACTGCGAGCGTAGGTCCGAATGAACTGTCACGGGATCAGCAGGCTTGCATCGCAAAACGGCCATTAGTGGTGTCTTGATCGCCAGCCCTATATCAATCCACGAACTCATCGGCCACCCGACGCCCTGACATGAGAACAGATCGGGTACAACTGCCAAGTATAGCCAGCCTCCATATGTTCGAATATAGGTGATGTCTGCGACCGGACCCGGCTTGGTTCAAGCAGATCAAATTGACGCTGCAGATGCGAGTGATAAAGCAGAGGGAGGAAAAATTTCTATAGAATAGTTCTATCTATAGGCGAAAGGAGTGATGATGCAGCGCGATTTCGAGACGTTTCTCGCTACGAACAGGATCAAAAAAGCTGACTGGGAATTGAGCAACATCAGCTGGAATGAGCTGCTTTTGATTGGTGAGCACCATGAGACACAGCGAGCCTCTTTGGAAGCTGCAGCCTCAATGTGCGCCAATCTTATTCAGCGCTTTAGTGCAGTCCACTCTGTGCGGTGGCGCGTGAAAGATGCAGAACATTTATTAGAAAAAATCATTCGAAAAAGGATCAAAAATAACGCTAAGTATATGAATATCTCGGCCGCAAACTATGCTGAGATTGTTGATGATCTTGTCGGGATAAGGGCATTGCATTTGTTTAAGTCAGACAGTTTTGAGATTGATGCTGCCGTACGTGCAATGTTTGAAATTAAGGATACGCCAATTGCATATGTGCGCGCCGGAGATAATTCCGAACTTACTAAACGTTATCAAGAATCCGGTTTTATTGTGGAGGATCATCCGCGTAATTATCGTTCGATTCATTATATATTGGCTACACGGCCAACGAACCGCGTGATCAATTTGGAACTGCAAGTGCGAACTATATTCGAAGAAGGGTGGAGCGAAATTGACCATAAGGTACGGTATCCCAATTTCTCAGACGACCCGCAGTTGATTTATCTTCTTAGCGTCTTTAATGGCATGGCTGGCAATGCCGATGATATTGGAGGTTTTATCTTGAAGCTCGCTAGCGTGCTGCAGAACAATAAAAATGAGCTTCAAGAGGCCGTTAGAGTCCGCGATGAGAGAATTGCAAAAATTGAGCAAGCTCTTGAAGAGTTAGCCGAGCAAAGGCCTGAGCTACAGAGCGCGCAGGTTGCGGCGGTTCAAACTGAACTGCAAAAGATAAAGGCAGATCCTCATACGAATCACGTTAGCGATATCGGTAGCGAAGTGGCCAATTGGATGGCTATGTATACTGAAAGAGGTATTGAGGCTACTACTTTATACCAGCAGCTGAAGCAAATCGATGGGCTTTCAGGCTTCAATGCCGCACAGAAGGCGATTGAAAAAGAAGAGGCTGCACGCCGGTTGATGGGGAACGTTGATCAATTTAGTGCGCTTAAGATGGCTAAGCAGGCTATTGAAAAAGAAGATGAGGTTCGCAAGTTATTGATAAGTGGCGATCGATCTGACGCGCTTGAAGCTGCTAAGAAAGCTATCGAACGAGAGGAGGCTGCTCGTAAAGTAGTCATGGGCATCGATCAGTTAAGTGCGACTGAGAGGGTTAAGCGGGTGATTGAAAAAGAAGAAGCTACCCGTAGATCGGCGATGGCGGTACTGCAGCAGCACAATGCGATTGAAGAGATGTTGAAAAAGAAATGACATTCTAACAATTAATGAGGTGCAGTCAGTTAGCTGCCAGACTTTTACTTCTGAGCACGCCAACAATTTCTAAGTTACTATCATGCAAAGCAGTGGCGGTAGGCACAGTTCTGAACTTCGAGCTAATAGTCTTTTTCAAGCGCCATCATTAAACAAAACCAGAGGAAGAACGCAACGCAAACACGAAAAACAATGGTTACAACATCGTTGGAAGAAAGGCCTTTAAACACAAAGACAGCGAGGCCGTTGTATTGACCAGCCGGTTTGAGGCATCCTGCACACCAATCCCAGATGTAGAAAACTAGGACCGCCAACGCCCAATCCGAAAGACGACGTTCTTCTAGCGTTCTAGGTTCGGCGGAGGAGCGAGGTTCGCCATAATATAGATGGCCCCAACTGTAGAGGTATCTTGCAGCAGGTATGACAACTGTCATCAGCATGGAATAGATGACCACGAATATGATCATTGTGCGCAGGGGTAGGAATTTGAGCTTCGCTAATGCTCCATCCAACGAGATTGACCCGATATCAGTGTTGAACCAAATCATCCAGATATCCCAATACAGCACTAATGAGACACCTAGTACGAGCATTCGATTGTCGACTAGTTTCTCTAGAGCACCTGATAATTTTTCAACGGCCTTGCTTATAACCGATCCATCATCAGCCATAAATTTTCCTTGTTGACATTGCACGGAAATGAAGCTTCACTTGTCAATCCCATTCAAGGGAGCTTTCGCCTTTTAAAAACGATAAGCCCTTAAACTTACTGAAATATGGAGGCGTTCTTACATTATTCATCAGCCGCCAAAACCAACGCCGAGGAATCTCGTTTTGGATGTGGTTAGGGTAATCGTAAGAATAAGCTGGCGGATCACTTCTATAGGATTTGATGTATGTTGGCAGCAAATAATCGTATACTCCCCAGTGCAAATTATTTAATAGCTCAGCTAACCAGGTGGCGTAGTAAGCGAAATAATTTTCTGAGAGATGTTCACGAAAATCATCGAGTGCAAGCGGAAGCATTTCTTCATCAACTGCGTACCCCGAGTTTAAAAGAATCTGCTTAATTTGGCGCGATAACGCACTTAGCCGAGATAAATTGTGCTTGGAGTAGTTTCCCGCGATTCTTAGATATTCAATGCGAGAGACTGTAATTTTCGCATCAACGCCAAGAGTTGGAAGCCATAGTTTCATTTCTCGCTCGTGGTTTAACCAATCATCAATCTCCTTAACTGCCGACCGAAGAGAGCGGGCGCTACCTGAAACTTCAAAGGATGCACTCTTGCAGGCCTCAGATAGAACCGTTAGGCATGAACCCTGCACGCCAGTTAGCTGCTTATCTCCACTTTCTTTCGCAAAATCTAACAGTCGTATTAAGAACAAGTCTCGATGTATACTTGTGTCGAACATCGCCGTAGATTCGTTCTCCGCAGACTTAGTCGGATTTATAGAAATTATTTGATGATTCATCAAGCCGTTCAGCGCTTCGAGGCAAATGCAAAGTCCCATTGCTTCTCTCTCTGCAACACTATATTCCATCGTCGTATTTCCTTAACTATTCAACTACCAGATGGTTTGATTCTACTTTAGTTGTTCCGATAGCTTAGGCAATCGTAGGCGTAAAGCTGACTTCGAAAAGTCTCGTATCAAAAAGATGTGACGGTCTGCAGAGCGTAGGCTAGCGGTGTTGAAGCAGTGGCCGGCATGACAGGGAGGGAGGGGGGATTAAACTGGATTCGCGGTTGTTAACAAGCGTGTGGAGAGCTGTAGCCTCTTAGTACAGTGAGACAGCAGATTTACTCCAATAACTGATTAGAGTTGTGGGTAAAGATTTTTGGTCGGGGTGAGAGGATTCGAACCTCCGGCCTCTACGTCCCGAACGTAGCGCTCTACCGGGCTAAGCTACACCCCGACGGTGATGACCCATTAAAGCAGAACTTTAGGTATTTATCAACTATACCAAATAGGAAGTTTGCGGCAGATCAAAACTTGCATCTACCAACGGCTTTGCCTATCATCCCCGGCACAGAATAAGGGGAGCGTCATGACCATCACCATCTATCACAACAACGCCTGCAGCAACTCGCGCGGCGCTCTGGCCTTGATCCGCGAAGCGGGTGTTGAGCCGGAAATCATCGAATACCTGAAAACCCCGCCCACCCGCGCCATCCTGGTTGATCTGATCGACCGCGCCGGGCTGACGGCGCGTGGCGCCATGCGTGACAAGGGTGAAATCTACGAACAGCTCGGCCTGGCTGACGCCGCCCTGGCCGACGAGCAGCTGGTGGACGCCATGATGGCGCATCCTGAGTTGATCAACCGCCCCTTCGTGGTGACGGAGAAGGGTGTGCGCCTGTGCCGTCCGCCCGAGATTGTGAAAGAGATCCTGTAAAAACAAACGGCGCCTGAGGCGCCGTTTTGCTTGGTAGCTGAATGAAGCTGCTTAGTGCTTGCGGTCGACCGCGAAGTGCGCCAGTTGCAGCAGGGATTGCTTGTACTGGCTGTCCGGCAGGTCGGCGATGGCGTCGATGGCGCGCTGGGCGGCTACTTCGGCTTCGCGGCGCGTGTAATCGAGCGCGCCGCTGCTGGTGACGGCGGCCAGGATGGTGTCGAAGTGCTGCTCGTCGCCGTTTTCGATGCAGGAGCGCACCAGTTCGCGTTGCTCCGACGTGCCGTTTTCCATCAGATAGATCAGCGGCAGGGTCGGTTTGCCTTCGCGCAGGTCGTCGCCCACGTTCTTGCCGATTTCGGCGGCGTCGCCCGCATAGTCCAGCACATCGTCGATCAGCTGGAAGGCGGTGCCCAGCGAGCGGCCGTATTCGCCGGCGGCGGCGATTTGCGCGTCGTTGGCGCCGGCGACCAGGGCGCCCAGTTCGGCCGCCGCTTCGAACAGCTTGGCGGTCTTGGAGCGGATCACCTGCAGATAGCGTTCGCGGCTCACGTCCGGGTCGTGCATATTCAGCAGCTGCAGCACCTCTCCCTCGGCGATCACATTGGTGGCGTCCGACAGGATCTGCATCACGCGCATATTATTCAGCGACACCATCATCTGGAAGGAGCGCGAGTACAGGAAGTCTCCCACCAGCACCGAGGCGGCATTGCCGAACAGCGCGTTGGCGGTCTGGCGGCCGCGCCGCATCGAGGACTCGTCCACCACGTCGTCGTGCAGCAGGGTCGCGGTGTGGATGAATTCCACAACCGCCGCCAGCTCGTGGTGCGCCTCGCCCTTGTAGGCGTAGGCGTTAGCCACCAGCAGCACCAGCACCGGCCGGATGCGTTTGCCGCCGGCGCTGATGATGTACTCTGCGATCTGGTTGACCAGTGCGACTTCGGAGTGGAGGCGCTGGCGGATCACCACGTTGACCGCGTCCATATCGGCGGCGATGGTGCTGGTGATGTTGTTCTGGGTGGAGGTTTGGGTAGCGGCGGACAAGGCGAACCTGCGTTGGACGAATATTAGGTGCCGCGATTATACGCCATGCGTTGCCGACATACCACGAGCGGCAGGCTTTGTGAATAGTTTTTGACGGAAAATCCGAAGCCATGTATAATCGTTGGTTCTCCCTTTTCCGCCCAGCTCTGCCGGGTGTCGAGACAGGGGGATTTTCTTAACATTTGATGAGGTTTCAAATCATGTACGCGGTCATAAAAACCGGTGGCAAACAGTACAAAGTTGTCGCTGGCGAAAAACTCAAAGTAGAACAGATACCTGCTGACATTGGTTCCGAACTCACCATCGATCAAGTTCTCGCCGTTGGCGCGGGCGACACCATCAAGTTTGGTGCCCCACTGGTTGAAGGTGCAAAGGTTCTGGTGAAAGTGGTTTCCCAAGGTCGTCACGACAAGGTGAAAATCTTCAAGATGCGTCGTCGTAAGCACTACCAGAAGCATCAAGGTCACCGTCAGAACTACACCGAAATCCAAATCGTTTCGATCAACGGCTAAGCGCTGCTTGCCCGAATTTACAGCTATCTAAGGAGTAATTAAATGGCACACAAAAAAGGCGGCGGCACTACCCGCAACGGCCGTGACTCAGAATCAAAACGCCTGGGCGTTAAGGTTTACGGCGGCCAAAAGATCAATGCTGGCGGCATCATCATTCGTCAACGCGGCACCCCAGTGCGCGCTGGCGAAGGCGTAGGCACCGGCAAGGATCACACCCTGTTCGCTCTGGTGGACGGTGTTGTGAAGTTCGTGATCAAAGGCGCTGGCAACCACAAGTTTGTCACCGTCGTAGCTGCTGCTTAAGCGCAGGCTACCACGCACAGTAAGGCGCAAGCCTTCAATCGAAAGGCTCTGCCAGCGGTAGAGCCTTTTTAGTTTTATGGCGGCACATTATGAAGTTTATCGACGAAGCAAGAATTGAAGTCATCGCCGGCAACGGCGGCAATGGCTGCGCCTCTTTTTGCCGTGAAAAATTTAGACCCTTCGGCGGCCCGGACGGCGGCGACGGCGGCAAGGGCGGCACCATCTGGGCCGTAGCCGACCGCAACGTCAACACGCTGGTCGACTACCGCTTTTCGAAGATGCACCGCGCCAAGGACGGCGAGTCCGGCCGCGGTTCCGACTGCTATGGCAAGGGCGCCGACGATGTCGTGCTGCGCATGCCGGTCGGCACGCTGATCATCGACGAAGTGTCGGGCGAAATCATCGCCGACATGACCGAGCACGGTCAGACCGAAATGCTGGCCAAGGGCGGCGAGGGCGGCTGGGGCAATATTCACTTCAAGACGTCGACTAACCGTGCGCCGCGTCAAAAGACCGAAGGCAAGGAAGGCGAACGCCGCGAATTGCGCCTGGAATTGAAAATCCTGGCCGACGTGGGTCTCTTGGGCATGCCGAATGCGGGCAAGTCCACCTTCATCACGGCCGTGTCGAATGCGCGTCCGAAGATTGCCGATTACCCGTTCACCACCCTGCACCCGAACCTGGGCGTGGTCCGCGTTTCGCACGAGAAGAGCTTCGTGATCGCCGACATTCCAGGCCTGATCGAAGGTGCGGCCGAAGGCGCCGGCCTGGGTCACCAGTTCCTGCGCCACCTGTCGCGCACCGGCTTGCTGCTGCATATCGTGGACCTGGCGCCGTTCGAGGCGACCGTGGACCCGGTCAAGGAAGCCAAGGCCCTGGTCAAGGAATTGCAGAAGTACGATCCGGCGCTGGGTGACAAGCCGCGCTGGCTGGTGCTGAACAAGCTGGATGTGGTGCCGGCGGAGGAACGCGCCAAGAAGGTCAAGGACTTCGTCAAGAAGATGGGCTTCAAGGGTCCGGTCTTCGAGATTTCGGCCCTGAGCCACGAAGGCACGCAAGACCTGGTGAACGCGATCTACAAATATCTGGAAGAGAAGCGCCACAGCGAGCAGCGTTCCGAAGAAACGCAGATGACCGAGGAAGCGCGCGGCATCTCGTCCATCGATCCGGATGATCCACGTTTCAAGGTTTTGGACTGATTCTTCGAGTCCCCCTCTTCATTTAATTCTTCAGCAACGGCATAATCGATCTCATCGCTTATGCCGTTTTCTTTTCCGGCTCCAGCGCATCGCAAGTTTTATCGTCCCCTTTAACGAGAAACGCCGCACATGACATCCCTGATTCAAGAAGCCACCCGCATCATCGTGAAAGTGGGTTCCTCGCTGGTGACCAACGACGGCCGTGGCCTGGACCATGCCGCCATCGCGCGCTGGGCCGCGCAGATTGCCGCGCTGCGCGCCCTCGGCAAGGAAGTTGTGCTGGTCAGCTCGGGCGCGATTGCCGAAGGCATGCTGCGCCTGGGCTTCGAGCAGCGCCCGACCGATATCCATGAATTGCAGGCCTGCGCCGCCGTCGGCCAAATGGGCCTGGCCCAGATTTACGAAACCAGTTTCCGCGCCCACCAGATCGGCACGGCGCAGGTGCTGCTGACGCACGCCGACCTGGCCGACCGCGAACGCTATCTGAATGCGCGCTCCACGCTGACCACCTTGCTGCGCCTGGGCGTGGTCCCCATCATCAACGAGAACGACACTGTCGTCACCGACGAGATCAAGTTCGGCGACAACGATACCCTGGGCGCCCTGGTCGCCAACCTGATCGAAGCCGATGCGCTGATCATCCTGACCGACCAGCGCGGCCTGTTCAGCGCCGACCCGCGCAAAGACCCTGCCGCTTACCTGATCACCAATGGCCGCGCCGGCGATCCCGCGCTGGAAGCGATGGCCGGCGGCGCCGGCTCCAGCCTGGGCCGCGGCGGCATGCTGACCAAGATCCTGGCCGCCAAGCGCGCCGCCAAATCCGGTGCGCATACCGTGATCGCCTTCGGCCGCGAAGCCGAGGTGCTGACCCGTCTCGCCTGCGGCGAGGAGATCGGCACCGAGCTGGCGGCGCAGACCGGCCACCTCACCGCGCGCAAGCAGTGGATGGCCGATCACCTGCACACCGCTGGCCAGGTGGTGCTGGACGCGGGCGCGGTGCAGAAGCTGAGCAAGGAAGGCAAATCGCTGCTGCCGATCGGCGTCAGCGAAGTGCGCGGCGAATTCGGACGCGGCGCCGTCATCACCTGCGTCGGCGAAGATGGCCATCCGGTGGCGCGCGGCCTGAGCAACTACACCAGCGCCGAGGCGCGCCGCATCATGCGCAAGCCGTCCTCCGAGATCGAAGCCATCCTCGGCTTTGTCGAAGGCCAGGAACTGATCCACCGCGACAATCTGGTCCTGCTCTAAGCCGCGATGGCGCGGCCAGCGCTCAGGCCTGGCCTGCGCTGGCCAGCGGCAGTGCCACGGCCAGCATCAGCGAAGCCAGGGCCAGGCCCCATGCCAGACGGCGCATGCCGGCCGCTTGGCGCTGGGCGCGGCGCAGGGCTTCGGCGCGGCGCACCGGCGCCGCGAGGTGGGTGTGCTTGTCCATGGCCGGCCTCAGTGCGGCAGATGGCCAGGCGCGCTCAGTATCAGCGCGTCGGGGAAATACTGGCGCAGGGCGGCGTCGATGCCGCCATCGTCGCCGCGCGTCAAATACAGGCTGGCGCGCATCTGTCCCTCGCCCCAACTTTCGATGCGCATGGATGCCAGGCGGCAGCCGCAGATATGGAAGGCCACGCGGCGCAGGGCCGTGATCGATTCCGCGCCGACGATGACGGAAATCAGGCGCGCGCCTTGTGCGGCGGAAGATTTGCCTGGCCGGCGCGCGGCCGGCAGGATGCGTGACAGGGTGCCCATTCATTTCCTCCCTTGGATGGTGAAGAGACAGGAATGAGCTTATCAAGAGCCGCGTAAACGCCGCCTAAAAAGTGCGGTGCGGCGTCTATACGCGGTGTAAAAATCAGGCGTTGGCCGGCGTCGGCGTCTTGCCCTTGAATTCGCACAGGTCGGCGATGATGCAGTTCCAGCACTGCGGCTTGCGCGCCACGCAGGTGTAGCGGCCGTGCAGGATCAGCCAGTGGTGGGCGTCGAGCAGGAATTCCTTCGGCACGAACTTCATCAGCTTCTCTTCCACGATGTCGACGTTCTTGCCGGGCGCGATGCCGGTGCGGTTCGAGACGCGGAAGATATGCGTATCGACCGCCATGGCCAGCTCGCCGAAGGCCGTGTTGAGCACCACATTGGCCGTCTTGCGGCCCACGCCGGGCAGCTCCACCAGCTCTTCGCGCGTGCGCGGCACTTCGCCGCCGTGCTTGTCGAGCAGGATCTGGCAGGTCGCCATCACGTTCTTGGCCTTGGTCTTGTACAGGCCGATGGTCTGGATATAGCTCATCAGCTCATCGATGCCCAGTGCCAGGATCTTGGCCGGCGTGTTCGCCACCGGATACAGGCGGCGCGTGGCCTTGTTCACGCCGACGTCGGTGGCCTGGGCCGACAGCAGCACGGAAATCAGCAGCTCAAACGGCGTCGTATATTCCAGTTCGGTCTTGGGGGAGGGATTCGCCTCGCGCAGGCGGCGGAAAATTTCGTAGCGTTTGGCTGCGTTCATTCTTGGTTCTTGTCCTCTTGGGCGGCTTTCTCGGCCTTGGCTGCTTCGGCTTTCAGGCGCGCGCGTTCCATGGCGGCGGCGATGATGGCGCGCTTGCGTTCCTTCTCGGCCTGCTCGGCATCATTCTCCGGACTGAGACGGTCCACCGCCGCCAGTTTGGCGACGGCCTTGGCGGCCAGGCGCGCATCGTTCTCCTCGCGCTCGCGCTGCAGGCGCGCCGCGCGGAAGTCGTGGCGTGCGCGCGCCGATTCGGCATCGGTCTGGCTCCAGGCGGCCCAGCCGCTGGTTTCCGTCACCGGATACATGACGATGCAGTCGACCGGGCAGGGCGCCACGCACAGATCGCAGCCGGTGCACAGATCGGCCACGATGCTGTGCATCTGCTTGGCCGCGCCGACGATGGCGTCCACCGGGCAGGCCTGGATGCACAGCGTACAGCCGATGCACAGTGACTCGTCGATAAAGGCCACGGCGCGCGGCCGTTCCAGGCCGTTGACGGGATTGATGGGGATGACGGCGCGGCCGGTGATGGACGACAGGCGCTGCACGCCTTCGGCGCCGCCCGGCGGGCATTGGTTGATTTCGGCGCTGCCTGCGGCAATAGCTTCGGCGTACGGACGGCAGCCCTGGTAGCCGCATTTGGTGCATTGGGTCTGCGGCAGGGCGTCTTCGATGCGGTCGGCCAGCGATTTAGGTTCGGTCACGATGCAAGGGAATACGGTAAAGCGCCATTATCCGCCATCTGGCGCGCGGCGGCAGCAAAACCCCATGCCGCATTCAGGGAATCGCCGCCCCCGCCAGCGCTGGAAATAGTTGCATATATACAACTTGGTACTCATCTGCTATTTGTGGGAGCATAAGCTGATACATCCACTATTCCAATGGCGAATCCGGAGTGGCAATGCCCGAACGAGTAAGGCCGCTTGCATTGATGCTATGGCTGCTGCTGCCCTGCGCCTCCGTGTTCGCGGAGCCGGCGGCCAGCGTGCGCTTTGCCGCCGAAGACTGGCCGCCGTTCATCACGCCGACGCTGCCGGGCCATGGCTTATCCGGCACCCTGGTCAGTGCCGTCTACGAAAAACTCGGACAAAGCGCCCAGGTCGAATATTTCCCCTGGAAGCGCACCATGGAATTCGGTCTGCACCATCCGCGCTATGCCGGCTTCATGGCCGTGTGGCGCACGCCGGAGCGCGAAAAGCTGTGCCACTTCTCCGCGCCCATCGGCAATACGCAGACGGTGCTGGTCTTCCTCAAAGACGCGCCGCTGCAGGCCAGCAGCCTGGCCGAGCTGACCGGCATGCGCATCGGCACCGTGGCCGGCTACTCGAACGGCGAACAGTTCGACGGCATGGCGCGGCAAGGCCTGCTGCGCGTGGAAGAGGGCGTGAACGACGAGATCAATCTGCGCAAGCTGCTGTCCAAACGCTTTCCCGCCATCGTGGTGGAGAAGCATGTGTTGCGCCATCTGCTATACAACAGCGGCCGCTTTACCAAGGCCGAACGCGAACGTATTACCTTCTCGGAGCAAGCCTTCAAGGAACGCCCCGTGCACATCTGCTTCAAGCGCACGGCCGAAGGACTGGCGCAGCAGAAAGCCTATAACGACGCCGCGCGCGAGATCGATCTCGCAAAATTCGAGCGCGAATATTGGCGCCGCATCGGCATGGATGGCAATCAAGCGGTGGAGAACTAGATGGCTTTACGGCGAATCATCCTGGCTGGACTGAGCCTCTCCGTGCTCGCGGCGGCGGCCGTGCTGGCGGCCGGCGAGCTGCTCAGTGCGGCGGCACCGCATGCGATAGGCGCGGCGCCGCGCGACCTCGATGCGCGTACGGTGCAGTTGCGCGTGAACGCGGATGCCACCGTGGCCGGCTGGTATGCGCCGGGTCAGGCGGGCCATGGCGCGGTTCTGCTGCTGCATGGTGTGCGGGCCGACCGGCGCGCCATGCTCGATCGCGCCCGCTTTCTCAAAAAGGCCGGCTTTTCCGTCCTGCTGATCGACCTGCCCTCGCATGGCGAAAGCAGCGGCGAACGCATCACCTTCGGCTGGCGCGAAGCGGAGGGCGTGAAGACGGCGCTGTCCTTCCTGCGCCATGAACTGCCCGGCGAAAAGGTCGGCGTCATCGGCGTATCGCTGGGTGCTGCCTCGCTGGTATTGGCGCGTGATCTCAAGGCGCCGGATGCGGCAGTGCTGGAATCCATGTATCCCGCCATCGAAGATGCCGTGGGCGATCGCCTGGCCCTCTATCTGGGGCAGCCGGCGCGCCATCTGTCGCCACTGCTGTTGTGGCAACTGCCGCTGCGTACCGGCATCGGCCTTGAACAGCTGCGGCCGGAAGCCGTTTTGCCTGCGTTGAAGACGCCCTTGCTGATCGCTTCCGGCAGTGCCGATACCCGCACGCCCTGGCATGAAACCCTGCGCCTGTATGCGGCGGCCGGACAGCCGAAGCAGCTATGGATGGTGCAGGGCGCCGACCATGTGGACTTGCACGCTTATGCGCCAAGCGCTTACGAGGCGGTGGTGCTGGCTTTTCTGCAAGGTCATTTACGTGGCGATGCGGGGCCGCGCCAGGCTGCGCGCTGACGCAACATTCGCAGCATAAGAACATGCGAAAGCATTCGTTCTGAAAATTTCCCGAGGCGTTTAGTCTTTTGCAAGCCAGTCGGCCGCCATGGTGGCGCCGCCGCTTCTGAAAGGACTCGCCCATGCCAGTACCGCAGCACCGTTTCGGTCTTCCCCGCCGCACTGTCCTCGCCCTCCTGCTGATGCAGCCCATGCTGGCGATGGCGCAGACGGAGGAGGCGCAAACCGTGCTGGTAACGGGCGCGCGCGCCAGCGGCCGCACCGTCGACAACAGCGCCACGCCGGTCGACATCATCAGCGCCCAGCAACTGCAGGCCAGCGGCAAACTGAATCTGCTGGAAGCCCTGGATACGGCGCTGCCGTCGTTCAATCTGCCGGCCCGCGTGCAGCCCGACCTGGGCAGCATCGTGCGCGCCGGACAACTGCGCAATCTCGATCCCTCGCATACGCTGATCCTGGTGAACGGCAAGCGCCGCCACAGCACCGCCATCGTCAACGAGGATGGCTTCCCCGGTTCGGTGGCGCCCGATCTGGCGCTGATTCCCACCGGCGCGATTGCGCGCGTGGAAGTGCTGCGTGATGGCGCGTCCGCCATCTACGGATCGGATGCGATCGCGGGCGTCATCAACATCATCCTCAAGAGCGACGACAGCGGCAGCATCTCGGGCCAGACGGGCCGCAGCTACAAGGGCGACGGCAGCAACAGCTATGCGCGCATCGATGGCGGTAGCCGCTTGGATGGACAGGGTTTCCTGCATGCGAGCGCCGAGTTCAATCACCAGAGTCCAGCCGTGCGCAACTTCGCGCTGAATCCCGGTTATCTGTCGTATCCCGCCGTGCGCAATAGCGATGGACAGCTGGTGAGACTGGGGCCGAACAACTCCCTGCCTGCGGGCGCTTCGCCCAATCCGGCCGAGGCCAAACGCAATGGCAATCCATGGCGCAATCTGGGTCTGCCAGAAAGCAGCACCGCCACCTTCGGCCTGAATGCCGGCTATGATTTGAGCGACAGCGTGCAGCTGTATGGCTTTGCCACCTACGCGCGGCGCGATGCCGGCTCGGCGCAGAATTTCCGCTTGCCGAATACGATCTTCAACAATAACAAGGGACTGCTGGCCGTCTACCCCGATGGCTTCACGCCGTTCGAAACCACGCGTGAGCAGGACTTCGCCTTGACCGGCGGCGTAAAAGGGCAGGGCGCGGGCTGGAGCTGGGATCTGAGCGCCAGTTACGGCAAGGACGATATCGACGTGGGCGTCGAGCACTCGGCCAACTACTCGCTGACTTACCCGGGTGCGCAAACCGATTTCTACATCGGCAATCAGCGCTACAGCCGCTGGGTGCTGAATGCCGATGCGCGCCGTCCGCTGGCGCTGCCTGGACTGGCGCAGCCGGGCGAGCTGAGTGTGGGCCTCGAATATTCGCGCGAACAGCAGCAGCGCTCCGCAGGCGAACCGGCCTCCTATCTGGGCGGCGGCTCCTCGGCGCTGTCGGGCTATCTGCCGGTGGATGCCAGCGACACTGCGCGCCGCAGCCACGCCGCGTATGCGGGACTGAGCGTGCAGCCGCTGCCCGCGCTGCTGATCGACGCCGCCGCGCGCGCCGAACGCTACTCCGATTTCGGCAACAAGCTCTCCGGCCGCCTCTCCACGCGCTACGAGATTGCCCCGGCATGGGCGCTGCGCGCCACCGTCAGCAATGGCTTCCACGCTCCAAGCCTGGTGACGCAATCCTATTCAAACACTTCCGACCATGCGGGCGTGCCCTATCTGCTGGCCCAGCCCACGTCGGCGGCGGCGCGCGCCTTGGGGGCGCAGGCACTCAAGCCGGAGCAGGCGCGCAGCCTCACGGCCGGTCTGGTCCTCAGCCCCGCCAGCGGTCCAAGGCTGGCGCTGGATGTGTACCAGATCGACGTCGACAACCGCCTCGGCGTCTCATCCGAAATCGGCATCGACCGCAGCTCCGGCATCGCGCTGGATGGCAATGGCACACCGCTGAGCGCGCAGCAGGCCGCCACCATCGAAAGCCTGCTGCGCGGCGCCGGCCTTACGCCCGGCAATGGCCTGGTCGCGCACTACTTCGCCAATGTCGGCGACACCCGCACCCGAGGTCTCGACTTCACCGCCGAAGATAGCTTCAGGCTTGCCGGCGGCCGGCTGCGCTGGACCGCCGCGCTGAATCTGAACAAGACCACGCTGACCGGTATCGCCCCCATTCCCGCCGTCCTGCAAGGCCTGCCCAATATCGACACCCTGAACAAGTCGGCCCAATACGAGCTGCTGTACCGCGCCCCGCGCGACAAGGAAATCCTGACGCTGGCCTACGACCAAGGCCCGTGGAAAGTGCAGATCAAGGAAACCCGCTATGGCCGCCTGAAACGCCTGAACAACAACAGTGGCGGCGACTACTACATCCCTGCCGCCTTCGTCACCGATGCCAGCGTCGGCTACGACATCACGCGCCAGCTGAGCCTGACTGTCGGCGCCAACAACCTGTTCAACCGCAAACCGAGCCAGCTCCCGCTGGATGCCCGCAGCTCTGCCAACCTCGCCCAATACAGCGGCGCGGTCGACAACAGCGGCCCCTTAGGCGTCGTCGGCGGCACCTGGTACGCCCGCGCCACGCTGCGCTTCTAAGGCAATGTTTGCGCCAAATCAAACAATGTCCAACCCTGGTGTCAGGCACCAAAACCGGACATTCCTTGAGCAAGATCAAACAATGTCCGACCCTGGTGCCTGACACCAGGGTGGGACATTTATTGAGGAAGATCAAATGGAGAGAGGAGGGGGTATGGGCGAGGACCAGGAGTGGGCGGATGTGTTGTCGCCGCAGCGGCGCAATTGGCTGCGGCGCGGTGGACTGGCGGTGGCAGCAGGGACGATTGCGCCATTGTCGCTGGCGCAGACGGCGCCACCTAAGAAGCCGGAGCCGGGCAAGAGTCCCTGGGGCTATGAGACTTTCAAGGCGCCGACGCCGCGTCCGCCCAGCGTGCGACCGGGGGAGCAGGCGCTGCCCGCCAAGCCGCGCGCTTATACGGATATCGAGAGCTATCACGCCCATATTTATTTTGATGAGGATAGCTATCAGAAGGCGGCCTTGATCCGTAAATGGGCGGCGGAGCGCTTTTCAGTGGAGCTGGGGGATTGGAATCTGGAGCCGCGCGGTCCGCACGTGACGCCATCGTTCTATTTCGGCTTCACCAATGATCTGCTGCCGGTGATCGTGCCTTGGCTGCAGTTGAACAGCCTGGGACTGACCATCCTGATCCATCCGAATACGGACGATCCGCGCGCCGACCATCTGTATTACGCGCTCTGGGTCAACCGCTCGCAGCCGGTGAACGGCTACAGCATCCAGAAGCCGGGGCCGGACGAGCCGCGCGTGGAGCAGATTTATCCGAATACGCGACCGACGGTGAAAATCGAGCGTGCATGAAAAAACGCCCCGGCCGCGAAGCGGTACGGGGCGTTTTGCCGCATCGGCGTGAAAGCGCTTAGCTGTGTTTCCGGATGAACTCGCCGATCTTGGGGCAGACAACTTCGCGCCAGCGGCGGCCGGAGAAGATGCCGTAGTGGCCGGCGCCCGGTGCGACGAAGTCTTGCTGCATATCGGCCGGGATGCCGCTGCACAGCTCATGCGCGGCCTGGGTCTGGCCGGCGCCGGAGATGTCATCGAGCTCGCCTTCGACAGTGAACAGGGCCACGCTGGTGATGTCCTGCGGACGCACCAGCTGGCCGCCGACCTTCCACGTTCCCTGCGGCAGGCTGAAGTCCTGGAACACGGTCTTGATGGTGTCCAGATAGTATTCGGCCGGCATGTCGAGTACGGCGTTGTACTCGTCGTAGAACTTGCGGTGGCTGTCGGCCGGTTCGTCGTCGCCCGTCACCAGGTGCATATAGAACTCGCGGTGGCTTTGTGCGTGGCGGCCTGGATTCATGGCGATGAAGCCGGCATGCTGCAGGAAGCCGGGATAGACTTTGCGGCCAAACCCCGGGTAATTCGGCGGCACCGGATAGATCACGGTGTTTTCGAACCAGGAGAATTTCTTTTCGGTCGCCAGATTATTCACCTGGGTCGGCGATTTGCGCGGATCGATCGGGCCGCCCATCATGGTCATGGTCTTGGGCAGCTTCGGATCTTTCGCCGAGGCCATCAGCGAAATGGCGGCCAGCACCGGCACGGTCGGCTGGCAGACCGAGATCACGTGGACATCGGGACCGAGCAGGCGGATGAATTCCTGCACGTAGAAGATGTAGTCGTCCAGGTGGAAGGGGCCTTCCGACACGGGCACCATGCGCGCATCGGTCCAGTCGGTGATGTAGACGTCGTGTTCGACCAGCAGGCCGCGTACGGTGTCGCGCAGCAGGGTGGAATGGTGGCCGGAGAGCGGCGCGACCAGCAGCACGGTGGGCTGCTTCAGGGCACGCATGTCCTTCTCGCTCAAATCCTTGCGGAAGTGGATCAGGCGGCAAAACGGTTTTTGCAGCGCAACATCTTCGATCAGGCGCGCATCCTTGGTCTTGCCCTTGACCGGCGTGTAATCGAGGCCGAAAGCCGGCTTTTCATAGTCCTTGCCAAGGCGGTACATCAGCTCGTAGCCGGCCGCGATTCTCTGCGAAAACGGCGTGTGGGCAAGGGGCGACACCGGGTTGCTAAAGAGTTTGGACGACGCTTCTGCCCACTGCATCAGCGGGTTCAGGAAGGAGCGTTGCATTTCGTGGAGTTGGTAAAGCATAGGTAATCCCGGGTCGTGTGCGGTGCAGCAAAAAAAGCGCCGCGGACAAACATAAATCAATTATAGGCCATTTATTCATGCAGTACAGCATTTCACCGTAACCGTCAGAAAGAAGCCAATCCAGTCTGCCTCCAGTATCCCTTTAGGCACAATAATAGTGTTCCGCGCACAAAAAAAGCAGCGTTTCCGCTGCTTTTTTGTAGGAAGACTCCGAGACTGTTGTCAGTCGAATACTGGCGTTTCCACGCCCAGCACCTTGTGCAGTTTCGGCGAGGTGGTGGTGTACTGCATGTGGATCTTCTTGTCCGGGAAGATGTAAGGCGCCGCGCCGAAGGCCGCCAGGGCCGCTTCGTGGAAGCCCGACAGGATCAGCTTCTTCTTGCCCGGGTAGGTGTTGATATCGCCCACGGCGAAGATGCCCGGCACATTGGTTTCGAACTTCTCGGTGTTCATCACCTTGAGCTGCTTGCGCTCGATGTCCAGACCCCATTCGGCGATCGGACCCAGCTTCGGCGACAGGCCGTAGAACACCAGCAGCATGTCCAGCGGCACGCGGCGCGTCACGCCGTCGGCGCCGGTGACCTTGATTTCGGTCAGCAGGCCATCCTTGCTTTCATGGCCGGTCACCTGGCCGATGATCAGCTGCATTTCATACTCTTCGCACAGGGCCTTCATCTTGGCCACGGAAGCCGGCGCGGCGCGGAAGTCCTCGCGGCGGTGCAGCAGCACCACCGATTCGGCCTTGCCGACGAAGTTCAGGGCCCAGTCCAGGGCGGAGTCGCCGCCGCCGCAGATCACCAGGTTCTTGCCTTCGAACAGGGCCGGTTCCTTGACGCGGTAGAACAGCTGCTTGTTCTCGAACGCTTCGATGCCGTCCACTTTCAGGGTGCGCGCCTGGAAGGAGCCCACGCCGGCGGCGATGAAGATGGTCTTGGTGATGAACTTGGTGCCGATATTGGTTTCGACATTGAAGCGGCCGTCTTCGCGGCGCTCGACCACGGTCACTTCCTGACCCAGGTGGAAGGTCGGGTCGAACGGGGCGATCTGCTTGAGCAGATTGTCGGTCAGTTCCTGGCCGGTGCAGGAAGGAACGGCAGGAATATCGTAGATAGGCTTGTCCGGATACAGCTCCACGCACTGGCCGCCAACCGCCGCCAGGGAATCGATCACATGGGCCTTGATTTCCAGCAGGCCGAGTTCGAATACCTGGAACAGGCCGACTGGGCCTGCACCGATGATGACGGCGTCAGCTTCAATGACGCTTCCTGGGGTGGTGGCAGATACGCTATTCATACGCTTTCATTCCTGTTATTTCAAAATTGGCAGGCCGATATGCTACTACGCCACGCCGGTAGGCGCAGCGGACTCCCGATGCCGGCTGCAAATCCCGCCTTAGCGCACCAGCAGGTGGGCTTTTTCCTGGACGTCCTTGAACTGCTCGGCTTCAGGCAGGGCTGGCTTGGTCTTCGTGATCGAAGGCCAGTTGCGCGAGAGATCGCTATTGATTTTGATGAATTGCTGCTGATCGGACGGCACGTCTTCTTCAGCGAAAATGGCGTTGACCGGGCATTCGGCCACGCACACGGCGCAATCGATGCACTCGTCGGGGTCAATGGCTAGGAAATTCGGGCCTTCGCGGAAACAATCGACCGGGCACACATCGACGCAGTCCGTGTAGCGGCAGGCGATGCAAGATTCGGTGACAACGTGGGTCATAACAGTCCTATCAATGTTAATGCGCTGAAGCGGCTAGCAATGAATTCGGCAGATTACTTCAGCAAAGCACTGTATTTTAAGGTAATTCGCTCTTTCTCACAATTCAGGCTTAGACACAATACAAATAAGCAAATTCGGGGTTCAAATGATACAAATCCCTTGTCAATACAGGGGCTTATGTGGTTCGCCCGCTATATTGCCGGCACCACTGGGCCAGCGCGGCGCGTTCCCCGTCCAAAATCCCCTCCAGTTCAAAGTATTCGGCGTGGTTCATGGTGCCGCAGCAGGCGCGCCGGTCCTGCCGCGCGCCCGGCTCATCTTCCAACAGGGCGGTCACGTTCTGCTCCCCGGCCGGCGCCGCGCCCACGCCGTCGGCCACTGCCGCGATCACTTCGCGCAGGGCGAAGCGGTTGCGGATGAATTCGCTGTACGCGGGCGGCACGCCATCTTCCCCGGCCAGGCGCAGCAGCTGGCCCGTCACGTCGGCATAACTGGCCGCCCGGTCGGGCGCGGCCACCAGGGCGCGCAGCAGCAGGCCGCGCAAATAGGCGGCGACCCGGTGCAGCACGGCGGCATCGTCTTCCACGCCGGGATGCCGCTCGAAGCTGAAGATGTCGGCCAGAATATCGTAGATCGCCCCGGTAAAGACCTGGGAGATGGCATGGACTTCGGTGCCGGCCTCGGACAGCTTGAGGTCGTTGTCGGCGTTGCGCAGGCCATTGGGCCGGCCTAGGGCCAGGCCGAATTGTTCCGCCATATCGGCCAGGAAGGTCTTGTCGTGCAGGTCGGCGCGGGTCTGGGCGATCACCGCCTCCACCTGGTCGAGCTGGGACAGGGCCAGGAAGATGGCGGTCAGGTCGCCGAAGCTTTCGTGCAGGCCGCCGGTCTGCGGCGGATTGCTGCTTAAGAGCCAGCGCGGTTTCAGGCCATCGAGCACGGCGTGGCCGGTTTCGTGCGCCACGATGTCGAAGGAGCGGCAGGTGAAGACGCGCTCGCCGGCGCCGCTGGGCACGAAGTCGCCGAACTTGAGCGCCTTCTGCTGCCGGCTGTAATAGGCGTTCATCACATTCGGCAAGCCGTGGGCGTGCACCGTGAGCGGCTCGGTATCGTGCTCGCTGTTCCAGGCCCAGGGCAGGGGCGAGGCGGCGCCGTCATGGGCCAGGGCGCGCTGGTACATGGTCAGGGTCTGGCGCACCACGGCGAAGGTGTGCACGGCGTCGAACTGCTCGGTATTGGGCGAGAGGATGAAGTCGCCGAAAGCGTTGGGGCTGACCGGCGCGATGCCTGCGCCGCTGGCGATGCGGGCGTCGCGCGGGCCGGTCAGCACCACGCCGGGCAGGAAGGTTTTGCGCGTGCCCATCTCGCTGACGGACGGATCCTGCTTCCAGATCAGCACGCGCGAACCGGCCGGCAGCAGCGGCGCCGGCGGTGCGGCCGGATCGAGGCGGGGGCGGCCGGGCTGTGCGGTCAGCTGCACCGTCTTGCGGTGCTGGCGGTAGGAAGCCGAGGGTGTCGGCACATAGCCGACGGGCAGGGCGGCGCATTCGGTGAGCACGGCTTGCAGCGGCACGGTGACTTGGCGGTCCATGATGTTCTCCGGTGAGGGACGGCGGCGCCGTCCTGGCAAACCATGGTTCTCCCGCGCCGCCGCCTGGCGTTTGATCCAGCACAAAGTACAATCGGAGAAAACAGCAAAACAACAGGGGAGACCGAGTGGCACCGACCAGCATCCAGATCATTGGCGCGGCTTTATTTGCCATCGCCGTCCTGCATACCTTTTCCACCAAGCTGTTCGAGCGCCTGGCCCATGCCCATCCGGCCCACGCCGGCATCTGGCATCTGCTGGGCGAGGTCGAAGTCGTGTTCGGCTTCTGGGCGCTGGTGCTGGTGTTGTGCATCTTTGCGCTGGACGGTTCGCCCGCCGCCACCGCTTACCTGGACAGCCGCAACTACACCGAGCCGCTCTTCGTCTTCACCATCATGGTGATCGCCGCCACCCGCCCGGTGCTGGTGGCGACCCGGGCCGGCGTGCGCCTGCTGGCCCGCGCGGTGCGCCTGCCGGGTAGCATGGGCTTCTACTTCACCGTGCTGGCCGTGGTGCCTTTGCTGGGCTCCTTCATCACGGAACCGGCCGCCATGACCTTGGGCGCCATGATCCTGTCGCACAGCGTGTTTTCGCGTGGCCTGTCCGAGCGCCTGAAATACGCCACGCTCGGCGTGCTGTTCGTGAACGTCTCGATCGGCGGCACCCTGACCCCGTTCGCCGCGCCGCCGGTGCTGATGGTGGCCGGGAAATGGCAATGGGATATGGCCTTCATGCTCAGCCACATCGGCTGGAAGGCGGCGCTGGCCGTGGCCGTCAACGCCATGGCCGTGACCCTGCTGTTCGCGGGCGAGCTGGCGGCCCACCGCCCGGCCAGCGCAGCGGAAGAAGCGCAGGTGCCCTGGCCTTTGACCTTGGTGCACCTGGCTTTCCTGGCCGGGGTAGTGGTGTTTTCCCACCATCCCGCGGTCTTCCTCGGCCTCTTCCTGTTCTTCCTCGGCGTGGCCCATGCCTATGGGCGCTACCAGGAGCGCCTGATCCTGCGCGAAGGATTGATGGTGGCCTTCTTCCTGGCTGGCCTGGTGGTGCTGGGCGGCCAGCAGCAATGGTGGCTGGAGCGCGTGCTGATGAGCATGAGCAGTTCGGCCGTCTACTACGGCGCCACCGCACTGACCGCCGTCACCGACAATGCGGCCCTGACGTATCTGGGCTCGCTGGTGGAAGGCTTGAGCGACGACTTCAAGTATGCGCTGGTGACCGGCGCCGTCACCGGCGGCGGCCTGACGGTGATCGCCAACGCGCCGAATCCGGCCGGCATGGCCATCCTCAAAGGCCATTTCGAGCTGGGCACGGTGAACGCCGCCTACCTGTTTTTGGCGGCCCTGGGACCGACCATCGTCGCCATCCTGGCTTTCCGCCTGCTCTAGGCTGTGGCATCATTGCGCCTTTTGCTCAGGACGAGGAAGGCGCATGGCCGATATCAACATCACCCAGGAACACTGCCTGGACCCAGCCCAGGCAAGGGCGGCAGCGGAAAAAGTGGCGCAGAAAATGGCCCAGGAATTCGATCTGGCCTGCACGTGGCAAGGCGATGTGCTGCGTTTCGAGCGCAGCGGCGTGGAAGGTTGGCTGACCCTGGCGCCGGAACAGGCGCAGATGAAAATCAAGCTGGGCTTCCTGCTCAGCGCCTTCTCTTCGAGCATCGAAAGCAAGGTGGCCGAGAATATGCGCAAGGTGTTTGCCGGCGCGGTTTGAAGCGGCTTCAGGCCAAAAAACAGCGGGGCGCTCTGAGGCGCCCCGTTTTTTTTGCCTGCGCTTGATGTATCAAGCCGCTTTCAGTTCTTCGATCAGGTCGACGTACTGCTGCTTGGCGTCTTCCAGCGCCGTGCCTTTCAGATTGGCCCAGGCGTCGAATTTGGCGCGGTTGACGAAGTCGGTCATGCCGGGACGCTCGCCGCTGACATCGCCCGCCGACGCCTGTTTGAACAGGGCGTAGATTTTCAGCAGGGTGATATTGTCCGGACGTTCAGGCAGGTTTTTCGAATCCAGCACGGCCTGATCGAATTGCTCTTGCAAACTCATGTCTAATCTCCTCTTGGCGATGGGTAAGGGCCATATCATACAAAGAAGCCCCGCCGCGCAGTGCCGGAAAACTAGAGGGAAGGCTCAAATCGGGCGCCAATAAAAAAACGGCGGTTCAGGACAGGCCGAAGGGACTGCCCTGAACCGCCGTTTCGGCGGGACCGAGAATTACTTCTTCTTGGTTGGGTTCACTGCCGCTTTCAGGGTAGCGCCAGCCGAGAATTTTGGGGTCTTGGACGCGGCGATTTTGATCGCTTCGCCGGTTGCAGGATTGCGGCCTTTGCGAGCAGCGCGTTTGGCGACGGAGAAGGTGCCGAAGCCGGTGATGCCGACCGTATCGCCTTTTTTCAGACGCTCGGTAACGATGGCAATCAGAGTGTTCACTGCGTCATTGGCAGCGGCACCGGACATCTCGGTACGCTTCGCAAATTCTGCAATCAGTTCGCCTTTTTTCATTACTACCTCCTTGGTTAATAGAGCGCGCAGATTAGCACAATAATTGCCAAATGTAATGCTTTCTCTTTGAAGAAACCCTTACAGTGCATGGCTTGCGACAAAACTGCTCAAAAAACAGGCGTAAATCCTGGCTGTCCGCAGCGCGTGCCGCCGCCGCACCGCATTGGCGCGGCTTGTCCGCGCTCCATTTGCGCGCGCCTGTCGCTGCCGCGCAAACGGGGCACGAATTAGCGCAGCCCGGTGCTAATATAAGGAATCGGATTCTGAACGGGCGGGGATGGAATCATGAGCTTTTCCGACGATGTCCTGATGGCTTATGCCGACGGGGAACTGGACCAGGCGACCCGTCATGCCATTGAAGAGGCCATGCAGCGCGATGCCGGCCTGGCTGAGCGCGTGGCCCGGTTCAAGCTGACACACGCGGGCAGCAGCGAAGCGGCGCAGGGACGGCGGCGCCAGCCGCAGCACCAGGCCATCGTGGTGCAGCTGGCGGCCGTGCGTGCCAGGAAGGAAGCCAGTCAGCAGGCGGCGCGCCGTGCCCGCCATCTGTGGCGCTGGTCCTGGCCGGTGTGGACGGCACTGCTGCTGACGCTGGCGCTGGGCATGCTGGCGGGACGCTATGGACTGATGTGGCTGCAAACCGATGCCGTCAGCGAAAGCGTGGTCAGCCGCGAAGGCGGCTTGATGGCCCAGGGCAAGCTGGCCGCGGCGCTGGAACACCAGCTGATGTCGAATGCGGTGGCGGCGGGCGGTGTCCGCATCGGTCTGACCTTCGTGTCGGTCGATGGGCTGTATTGCCGTAGCTTTATTGCCGATGGCAATGTGCAGGATCTGGCGGGACTGGCTTGCAAGAACGGCGGCGAGTGGCGCCTGCCTTTGCTGGTGCAGTATGTGCGGCCGGCCTCGCCGGGCGCTTCGCGCCAGGCGGCGGTGGAGATGCCGCAGGTGGTGCAGGATGCGATCGACCAGCGCAGCGGCGCCCAGCCGCTCGATGAGCGCGGCGAGCGCGATGCCATGCGCAAGGGATGGAAACGCTGAGCTGACTTGATTTGAGTTTGCTGTGCGGTGGGAAAGGCCGGCTGAGCGCCGGCCTTCCTGGTCTTACTTCTTCTCGTCGTCGCCGGACCCGGCCACGGCCTTGCCGACCGAGACCACGCCCTTGCCGGCCGCCACACCCACATCGACGGCGGTGGAGGCCACCGTCACGCCGGCGCCGACCACGGCGCCGGTGACGGCCACGACGGCGCAGCCGCCGAGCATCGCCGCCAGCAGGCTGGCGCCCACAACTGCCGGCACGACTGCCAACAGGGCGCGCGGCATCTTATACGCCCAGCAGTTCGACGTCGAAGATCAGGGTGGCGTTGGGCGGGATCACGCCGCCGGCGCCGCGTGCGCCATAGCCCAGCTCAGCCGGGATGGTCAGCTGGCGCAGGCCGCCGATCTTCATGCCTTGCACGCCTTCGTCCCAGCCGCGGATCACCATGCCGGCGCCCAGGGCGAATTCAAACGGATCGTTGCGGTCTTTGCTGGAATCGAATTTCGGGCCTTTGCTGCCGTCGTCGTTGCGCAGCCAGCCGGTGTAGTGCACGGTGACGTTCTGGCCTGCCTTGGCTTCGGCGCCGTCGCCGGTGGTGATGTCTTCGTACTGCAGGCCGGATGGGGTGGTGATGATGGACATGAATGCTCCTTGGTTAATCAATAGGGGATTTAGCCCCCGATTGTAGTGCATGGCCCCGGCCCGCGCCATGCCGCCGCCGTATTCATGGCATGAATAAAACTGGCAGCTAGACTTCAGCCGCGCTTTAAATCCCCCTTAAATATTGTCAGCAATAACTATATAAACCCCGGTTTCCCTTTAAAATAAGGTTTTGCTTCTCTCAGGCGAGATTTTTCATGTTACGCAGTATTCGTCGTGCCGTTATGTCCCTCTGCCTGTTCGCCGCCATTCCCGCGGTCCAGGCCAATGTCGTGGTCATCCTCAATTCCCGTGACGCCACCGTGCAGCTGCTGGATCAGAATACGAAGAAGAGCCTGTCCACCTTTGCCGTCGGCAAAGAGCCGCACCACCTGATGGCCACGCCGGACAACAAGTCCCTGATCGTCGCCAGCGCCGTCGGCAATGAACTGATCTTCCTCGATCCGAAAACCGGCCAGATCCAGCGCCATGTCAAAGACATCACCGATCCCTACCAGATCGGCTTTTCGCCGGACCAGAAATGGTTCGTCGCCACCGCGCTGCGCCTCGACCATGTGGACGTCTACCGTTACGACGGCAAGAACTTCACCTTGGCCAAGCGCCTGCCCATGCCCAAGCTGCCCAGCCATATCGCCTTCAGCGCCGACAGCAAGACCGCTTTCATCACACGCCAGGGCAGCGACCAGGTCAGCGCCATCGACCTGACGACGCAGACCATCAAATGGACGCTGCCGGTGGGCAAGCTGCCGGCCGGCATCACCGTGACGCCGGACGATAAATACCTGCTGGTCGGCATCATGGGTTCCGACTACGTGGAAGTGATCGACTGGCGCGCCCAGAAGACCGTCAAGCGCATCAAGGCCGGCGCCGGCACGCACAATTTCCGCGCGCAGGGCGACAACCGCATGATCTATGTGTCGAACCGCGTCTCGAACACCATCAATATCATCGACCAGAAGACGCTGGAAAACGTCGGCACCATCAATGTGCCGGGTGGTCCCGACTGCATGGAAATCACCGAAGACGGCAAGACCATGTGGGTGACGCTGCGCTGGATCAAGAAGGTGGCGGTGATCGACCTGCCGACGCGCAAGGTGACCAGCCTGATTCCGGTCGGCCGTTCTCCGCACGGCGTGTTCTTCGCCAATTCCTCGGCGCGCATGTAAGGCAGGAGGGCCGATGACAGCCCCGCGCAGCTTCGCACAGCAGACAGGAAAACGGGCAAGGGCCGCCGCCGCAGCGGCGCTGGCCCTTGCCGCGCTTGCCACGGCGCAGTCTACGCCCGCCGCGCCGGCGTGCCGCGGCACGGTCTACCTGACGTTTGACACGGGCAGCCAGTCCCAGGCCGAGCTGATAGCCGCCACCTTGCACCGGCATCAGATCAAGGCCACCTTCTTCCTGGCCAATGAAAAGACCGTGCGCGGCGACTATTCGCTCGATCCCGCCTGGGCCGGGTACTGGAAGGCCCGCGTCGCGGAAGGCCATGCTTTCGGCTCGCATACCTTCGATCACGTCTACTGGCAAAAAGATGCGGCGCAGGGTTTGATCCAGGTCAAACCGCAGTTCGGCGACCAGGCCGGGCATAGCCAGCAGTGGACGGCCCAGCAGTATTGCGCGGAAATCCGCCGCGTCGATCAGCGCTTCCGCGAGCTGACCGGGCGCGGCCTCGATCCGCTCTGGCGTGCGCCGGGCGGGCGCACCTCGCCGCGCACGCTGGCGGCGGCCAAGGCTTGCGGCTATGCCCATGTGGGCTGGGCCAAGGCCGGCTTCTCCGGCGACGAGCTGCCCAGCGAAACGGCGCCGAATGCGCTATTGTTGAAAAAATCGCTGGATGGCTTGCGCGATGGCGATATCTTTATGGCCCATATGGGCATCTGGTCGCGCAAGGACCCGTGGGCGCCGGCCAATCTGGAGCCGCTGATCCTGGGCCTGAAGCAAAAGGGCATGTGCTTCGCCACCTTGCGCGAGCACCCCGCATATTTGGAAATGATGAAGCAACAATGATGCATTTACTCACCGACTGGTTTGGCATGGCCCAGGGCTGGCTGTTCGAAAGCCTGATCCAGCCCCTGATTTATTACACCGGCCTGGGCGAATTTACCGAAGAGGCGTTCGAAGGCACCGAATGGCTGCTGACCGGCCTGTGCGAGCTGGTGATCCTGTTCACCCTGCTGCGCCCGCTGGAAGCCTTGATTCCCGTACACAAGTTCGACGATAAGCGCGCGCGCTGGAACGATTTCATCTATACGGTGATCCACCGCATCGGCCTGTTCCCGGTGCTGATCTTCTTCACGCTCGATCCGCTGATGGATGGCCTGGCCGGCATGCTGCGCATGGAAAACGTGCGCCCCTTCAATCTGGAAGAGCTGCTGCCGGGCATGAATCCCATGCTCGGTTTCTTCCTGTATCTGGTGGTGCTGGATTTCTTCGATTACTGGTTCCACCGCGCCCAGCACCATTTCGGCTGGTGGTGGGGCTTGCACAGCCTGCACCACAGCCAGCGCAATATGAATCTGTGGAGCGACGACCGCAACCACCTGCTCGACGACCTGCTGCGCGATGTGATGATGGGCGCGCTGGCGCTGGCCATCGGCGTGCCGCCCGGCCAGTATGTGCTGCTGGTGTCGCTCTCGCGCATGCTGCAAAGCTTGCAGCATGCCAATGTGCGCATCCATTTCGGCCTGGTTGGCGAGCGCCTGCTGGTGTCGCCGCGCTTCCACCGCATGCACCATGCGATCGGCATCGGCCACGAATCGAAAGGGCAGGGCACGCTGGGCGGCTGCAATTTCGGCGTGCTGCTGCCCATCTGGGATGTTGTGTTCCGCACCGCCAACTTCACGCCGCGCTTTGAAACCACCGGCGTGCGCGACCAGCTGCCGCGCACGAATGCCGACGGCAGCGTGCGTCCCGGCCGCGACTATGGTCGCGGCTTCTGGCGCCAGCAATGGCTGGGCTTGAAGCGCATGGTGGAATTCGCCCGCAAAAGGAAACCCGTCTGATGCGCGACGTCGTCAACGCCTATGGCCGCGCGCTGCTGTCGCAGCTGCACGGCCGCATGCTGCTGCTCAGCATCGTGCCCTTCATCCTGTCGGTGCTGGTCTGGGGGGGGCTGCTCTACCTCGGCATGCAGCCGCTGCTGGACTGGCTGCACGCCACGTTCACTGAATACGATGGCTTCCGCGCCAGCGGTTCCTGGCTCAGCAGCTGGGGCCTGGCCGCGCTGAAGACCGTGGTGGTGCCCTTCGTCGCCTTGCTGCTCCTGCTGCCGCTGATGATCCTGACCGCCCTGATCTTCATGGGTGTGGCGGCCATGCCCTTCATCGTGCGCCATGTCGGCGGCCGCCACTTCCCGGCGCTGGAGAAAAAGCAGGGCGGCACCCTGCTGGGCAGCGTGGCCATGGCCCTGCGCTGCTTCGCGCTGTTTGCCGCCATCTGGTTCTGCACCCTGCCGCTGTATTTCGTGCCGCCGCTGGCCCTGGCTAGCCAGGTGCTGTTGTGGGGCTGGCTGACCAGCCGCGTCATGGCTTACGATGCGCTGGCCGATTACGCCAGCGAGGACGAGCGCAAGCAGCTGATGCACGACCGCCGCTGGCAGCTGCTGGCGATCGGCGTGGTGTCCGGCGCGGCGGGCGCCTTGCCTGGCCTGATCTGGCTTGGCGGTGCCGCCATCGCCGTGGTCTTCTTCCCCTTCCTGGCGGCGGCCTCGATCTGGCTGTACGTGCTGATTTTTATCTTCACCGGCCTGTGGTTTGAGTATTATTGTCTGGAGGCGCTGGCGCGCCAGCGCGCTGCCGCCGTGGAGAAGGACATCACGCACACGGCTTAAGGAATAGGGCAGGGCTATGGCTATTGGACTGATTATCATAGGCGACGAAATCCTTTCGGGAAAACGCGTCGACCAGCACTTCCCCAAAGTGGTGCAGCTGCTGGCGGCGCGCGGCCTGCAGCTGGGTTGGGCCGAATATCTGGGCGACGATCCGGCGCGCATCACGGCCACCCTGAAACGCAGTTTCGCCAGCGGCGACATCGTGTTTTCCTGCGGCGGCATCGGCGCCACGCCGGACGACCATACGCGCCAGGCCGCCGCCACTGCGCTGGACAAACCGCTGCGGCTGCACCCGCAAGGCAAGGAGCTGATTCAGCAGCGCATCCGCCAGGTGGCGCAGGAAGCGGGCCAGGTGGCCGATCTGAACTCGGCGGAAAACCTGCATCGTCTGAAGATGGCCGAATTCGCCGAGGGCGCGGCGCTGATTCCCAATCCGTACAACAACATTCCCGGCTTCGCGCTCGGCACGCATTACTTCGTGCCGGGCTTTCCGGTGATGGCCTGGCCCATGATCGAATGGGTGCTCGACACCCATTACGCCGACCTGTTCAACCGCGAACCGCGCGCCGAACATGCCGTGCTGGTATATGAAGCGGCGGAATCGGCGCTGACGCCGCTGATGGTGGCGATCGAGGCATCCTTCCCGCGTGTGAAGGTGTTCAGCCTGCCCAGCGTGGGCGATGCGCGCACGCGCCGGCATATCGAATTGGGCGTGAAAGGCGAGCCGGGACAGGCTGCGCAAGCGTTTCGCCAAATGTGCGCCGAACTCGATAGACTGGAGGCAGAATACCGTCCGCTGTAAAGCGCGGAATGTTGGAAATGACAGCCGTATTTCAGCAGTGTTTCAGGGCTGTGACAGCGGCGATGGCGATGCTTGCACGGAAGGCGGAGCGTCGTTGTTTTTTTGCGAAAATCGGCAGCGGCGAAGAAAATATCTGCCCGACGGCCCGTGCGCGGCACGCCGTTGTGGTGCAATGGTAATCAAGCGCTGCCGGAACGAACTTCGCAAACGCGGTGCTGCTTTGCTGATTTACCCGATTGACCGGTTTGAACAATATGTTAAGCAATCGTCGTTTTCGCCGGCCCCCTGTCGTTGTACGCGCGGTGCGCAAATTGCGCGCCGGAGCGGCGGCGATGGGTTACGGTGGCGCCAGGCGCCGATTGCGCTCTGTACCTATGCCTTCCCATCCAGAACACGAACAACGTAACGACGACGCGCAGTTTGCGCCAACCAAACCGGCTACGCCGCCGCCATCGGAACCGAAGAAAGGGCATCGCACCCGCAATGCCTTCATTCTGCTGATGCTGGTGCTGCTCTCGCTGGGTGTCTGGTGGCTGCTGCAGGAAGTGCGCACGTCGGCGATGCAGGCGCGCTTCTTCTCCAATCTGGTGGGCAAGCTCAGTTACCGCGTTGAAGCGGGGCCGAGTCAGGCGATCCGTTTTCCGCACGACAGCCCCTACGACGAACGCCTGGGCTATGCCAATCTGCCCGACTATCTGGGCAAGCTCAAAAGCAAGGACTATGTGGTGACGGCGCAGGCGCGCTTCTCGCCCAAGATGATCGAGCTGGCCGATATGGGCCTGTTCGCCACCTACCGCGAAAAGACCAAGGCCGGCCTGTCGATCTACGATTGCCGCGCCGAACCGCTGTTCAGCGCCAGTTATCCGGAGCGCGTCTACGGCAGCTTCGACAAGACACCGCAAGCGCTGGTGGCCAGTCTGCTGTTCATCGAAAACCGCGAGCTGCTGGACGACACCTATCCGAAGCGCAATCCAGCCGTGGAATGGGACCGCCTGAGCAAGGCCGTGCTGGAAAAATCGCTGGCCAGCGTGGGCGCCGGCTCGCACCGCGCCGCCGGCGGCAGCACCCTGGCCACGCAGATCGAAAAATACCGCCACTCGCCGGAAGGCCGCACCGCTTCGATGAAGGACAAGCTGCAGCAGATGGTCTCGGCCACGCTGCGCGCCTACCAGCAGGGCGAGGACACCACCGCCGTGCGGCGTCAGATCGTGGTCGATTATCTCAACACCGTGCCGCTGTCGGCCAAGCCCGGCTATGGCGAAGTGAACGGCATCGGCGACGGCATGTGGGTCTGGTATGGCCGCGACTTCGAGGAGGTGAGTCGCCTGCTGGGCGGCAAGATGGATCAGCCGGGCAGCGCGCTGGCCTTCAAGCAAGCCTTGTCGCTGCTGATCGCGCAGCGCCGCCCCAGCTATTATCTGGGTGACGGCGACGCCGATTTGGAAACGCTGGCCAACAGCCACCTGCGCGTGCTGGCCCAGGCGGGCGTGATTTCGCCGGCCCTGCGCGACGCGGCGCTGAAAGAAGCACTGCACCCGGCCCACGGTTCCGGCGTGGCGGCGGCGCCGCCCATGGCCTTCGTCACGCGCAAGGCCTCGAACGCGGTGCGCACCCACCTGGCCGGCCTGCTGGGCGATAACCGCCTGTACAACCTGGACCGCCTCGACCTCAGCGTCAACACCACGCTCGACGCCCAGTCGCAGCGCGCCGTCACCGCCGTGCTGCGCGAGCTGCGCGATCCGGAAGCGGCGCAGGCCGCCGGACTGACCGGCAAGGGCATGCTGGGCAATGGCGATCCGGCCAATGTGGTGTACAGCTTCACCTTGCTGGAAAAAGGCGAGAAGACCAACTACCTGCGCGTGCAGACCGACAACTTCGACCAGCCGCTCGATATCAACGAAGGCGCCAAGCTGGATCTGGGTTCCACCGCCAAGCTGCGCACCCTGGTCACGTATATGGACATCGTCGACCAGCTGCACAAGAAGTATGGCGGCATGGATGCGGCCGCGCTGAAAAAAGTGGCGGTCGAACCGCGCGACCGGCTCAGCGCCTGGGGCGTGGAATACCTGATCGCCACGCCGATGGACAAGCGCGACCTGCCGGCCATGCTGCAGGCGGCCATGGAGCGCAAGTATTCGGGCAATCCGGGCGAGGGCTTCTTCACCGGCGGCGGCCTGCATTACTTCGGCAACTTCTCGAAGGAAGACGACAGCCGCATCCTGACCGTGCGCGAAGCGCTGCGCCGCTCCACCAATCTGGTCTTCGTGCGCCTGATGCGCGACGTGGTGAAGTACTACTCCTTCCAGACGCCGGGATCGTCCGCCACGGTGCTGGCCGATGCCGACGATCCGCGCCGCGCCCAGTATCTGGCGCGCTTCGCCGACAAGGAAGGCAAGGAATTCCTGTACCGCTTCTATGCCAAGTACAAGGGCAAGCCGCTCGATGAGCTGGACAAGATCCTGGTGGGCAGCATCCGCGCCACGCCGGTGCGGCTGGCAAATATCCACCGCACCCTGTATCCGCAAGCGACGCTGGCGCAGTTCGGCAGCTTCGTCAACGACAATCTGCAAAGCCAGAACGAGGTGCCGGACGACCGCCTGGAACGCATGTACGACCAGTACGCGATGGATAAATGGTCGCTGGCCGACCGCGGCTATCTGGCCAATGTGCACCCGCTGGAATTGTGGCTGGTGGCGTATCTGCGCGCGCACGACGGCGCCACGCTGTCGCAGGTGGTGGCCGCCAGCGAGAAGGAGCGCCAGGAAGTCTACCAATGGCTGTTCAAGACCCACCGCAAGCATGCGCAGGACAAGCGCATCGCCGGCCTGCTGGAAATGGAAAGCTTCATGGAAATCCATCGCCAGTGGAAGAAGATGGGTTATCCCTTTGATTCGCTGGTGCCATCGTATGCCACTACGCTGGGCGCTTCGGCCGACCGTCCCGCCGCGCTGGCCGAGATGATGGGCATCATTATCAACGGTGGCGTGCGCAAGCCGACCCAGCGTGTGGCCTCCATGCACTTCGCCGCCGGCACGCCATATGAAACCAAGGTCGAGCGCAACAAGGACAGCAGCGCCGAGCAGGTGCTCTCGCCCGAGGTGGCGCGCGCTGTGGCCGACGCCATCCGCGAAGTCGTGTCCGACGGCACCGCCAAGCGTGCCCGTGCCGCTTTCATCGGCGCCGACGGCAAGAACATCCCGGTCGGCGGCAAGACCGGCACCGGCGACCAGCGCTTCGACGTGTACGCCGCCGGCGGACGCCTGATCGAATCGCGCTACGTGAACCGTTCCGCCACCTTCGTCTTCAATATCGGCGAACGCTTCTTCGGCAGCATGACCGCGTATGTGCACGGACCCGACTCCAAGAACTACGACTTCACCAGTGCCTTGCCGGTACAGCTGCTGGTTGCCCTGGCGCCGAGCCTGATGCCCCTGATCGAACCCGAGAAGGCCGTCAAAGGCGGCGTCGTCGCCGCCGGTCTGCGCAACGGCAGCAACGGCGCCCAAGCCCTGCCCGCCAGCGCCACCAACGCCCCCATCCCGCAGCGCGCCTGCGCCGGCGGCTAAGCCCCCCGCCGTTTGATCTAACGCAAACAATGTCCACCCTGGTGTCAGGCACCAGGGTGGACATTTGCTGATCTAAATCAAAGAATGTCCGGGTCTGGTGCCTGACACCAGGGTTGGACATTTTTTGATTTAGCGCAAACGGGCTTGCGCAGTGGGGGAATTGTTGGCATCTTAGCCAGCTATGAAACCTGTCCGCCATACTATGTCCCGTATTTTGAAGTTCACGCGCTTTTCGGTGCGTGATTTGATTGCTACCGCCGCGCCGACCATTTTGCTGATTGCTGCTGTCTGCGCGGTGGCTTATCTGCTGGTCGATCCGGCGCCACCGCGCAAGGTGAGCCTGTCTACCGGGCAGGAGAACAGCGCTTACGAAAATATCGGCAAGCGCTATGCGGCGGCGATGCGCAAGCACGGCATCGCCGTGACCTTGCAGCCTTCGCTGGGCTCGCAGGAGAATTTGCTGCGCCTGAATCGCGGCGAAACCGATATCGCTTTCGTGCAAAGCGGTTCCACCGATCAGGCCGAGGCGGAGCGCAAGGGGCTGATCTCGCTGGGCAGCCTGTTCACCGAGCCGCTCTGGCTCTTCCTGCGCGAGGAAAAGGAGATCAGCCAGCTGACCCAGCTGCGCGGCATGAAGATCAATCTCGGCCCGGAAGGCAGCGGCGTGCCGCGCCTGTTCCGCCAGGTGCTGGATGTGAATGGGGTCGAGCCGTCCGAGTTGCAGATCGGCATGCTGGAAAACACGCCGGCCACGGTGGAGCTGCTGGAGGGCCGCATCGATGGCCTGGTCTTCAGTTCGGCGCCCGATGCGCCGCTGGTGCAGATGCTGCTGCAGACGCCCGGTATCCGCCTGTTCGATTTCGCCCAGGCCGAAGCGTATACGCGCCGCCTGCCTTTCCTCAGCCATGTGGTGCTGCCGCGCGGCATCGTCGACCTGGGCCGCGACCTGCCGGCCAAGGATTACCAGCTGATCGCGCCGACCGCCACCCTGGTGGCGCGCGAGGATCTGCATCCGGCCCTGATCGATCTGTTCGTGCAGGCGGCCAGCAATATCCACGGCGGCGCCGGCTGGTTCCAGCAGCAGGGTCAGTTCCCTTCCGCGCGCTATACCGAGATTCCGGTGGCGCCCGAGGCGGCCAAGTTCTACAAGGATGGCGCGCCTTTCCTGCAGCGCTATATGAATTTCTGGCTGGCCAACTTCCTCGACCGCATGTGGGTGCTGGTGGTGGCTTTCGGCGCCTTGCTGCTGCCGCTGTCGCGCGTGCTGCCGCCGCTGTATGTGTGGCGCATCCGTTCCCGCGTCTACCGCTGGTATGGCCAGCTGCGCACGGTGGAGCAGGCGCTGGACGAGGCGCCGGCCGATGCCCGCCGCGCCGTCTACACTGAGCAGCTGGAACGCCTGAACGAGATCGAGGAGCGGGTGAACCAGATTTCCATCCCGCTGTCCTTCGCCGAGGAGTTGTACGGCTTGCGCAGCCACATCAATTTCGTGCGCCAGCGCATCCTGAGCCGCATGGAGGCTAGCGCGGAAAGTGCATGAGCTTATGCGCCGTGCGCATGAAGTTTGGCGCAACTGTTGTTTCCGGAGACAGATTGCCAGAAAAGCAGCTGAATAATTTGACTTTGGATTGACTTCGTTTCAATATGAAATCAGGGCTTTTTATTGAAAAGCCAAATTTAGTTTCGTAATAAGCTTAATCGATTTCATCATCACGAGGTACGCAATGCAGAGTCCATCCGTTCCGAAAAAACAGTTGCTGGCGCTGGCCATCGGCGCCCTGTTCACCGCCGCCCTGGCCCAGGCCCAGACCGCGCCCGTGGCCGACGATCCCCAGTCCACCGTGGTCGTCACCGGCACCCGGGTTGCCAAGCGCACCGTGCTCGACACCACCGCCCCGGTCGACATCATTTCGGCCGAAGCCTTGAAGGTCGGCGGCGTGACGGAAATCAGCCAGGCCCTGTCCGTGGCCCTGCCTTCGCTGAACTTCCCGCGCCCCGGCATGACCGACGGCACCGACACCATCCGTCCCGCCGCCCTGCGCGGCCTGGCGCCGGACCAGACCCTGGTGCTGGTCAACTCCAAGCGCCGCCACGCGTCCTCGCTGGTGAACCTGAACGGCACCATCGGCCGCGGTTCGGCCGCCGTCGACCTGAACACCATCCCCAGCGCCATTGTGAAGAACATCGAGGTGCTGCGTGACGGCGCTTCGGCCCAATATGGTTCGGACGCGATTGCTGGCGTGATCAACCTGCGCCTGCGCACCGACCGCGATGGCGGCGAAGCCGTGATCGGCTACGGCAAGCGCATCACCGAATACAGCTTCGCGCCGGTGCCGCGTCCGGCCGACGCCACCTGGGGCGCCGGACCGTCCGAGCGCAAGCGGCGCGATGGCGCCAACGCCAACTTCAGCGTGTGGAAAGGCCTGCCTTGGGGCGAGAGCGGCCACGTCACCATCGCCGCCGAATACAAGGACCAGAAACACACCGAGCGCAGCGGCTACGACACGCGCCAGCAATACCCGCGCGTCAACGGCGCTTACGATCCGCGCGAACAGACCATCGAGCGTTTCAACGCCTGGTATGGCGAGCCGGAACTGAAGCAATCGACCTTCTTCGTCAACGCCGGCAACACCCTGGCGGGCGGCGTGAAAGTGTATGGCTGGAGCAGCTACCAGAAGCGCGAAGGCAAGGGCAGCGGCTTCTTCCGCCGTCCGCTGCAGGACAACAATACGCTGGCCATTTATCCGGACGGCTTCCTGCCCTTCATCGCGCCCGAGGTGGACGACTTCAGCGCCACCGGCGGCGTGAGCTGGACCGTGGGCGACTGGGAGCTGGACAGCTCCATCGGCTACGGCAAGAACAAGATGGATTACACCATCGAGAACACGCTGAACCGCTCGCTGGGCGCCAGCAGCAAGACGGTCTTCAATGCCGGCGGCTTCTCGTACGACCAGCTGACCTACAACCTGTCCGGCGTGCGCCAGCTGGAAGTGGGCCTGGCCTCGCCGCTCAATGTGGCCCTCGGTTTCGAAGCGCGCCGCGAAGGCTATAAGCTGGAAGCGGGCGAGCCGGATTCCTGGCGCAATGGTGGTGTGCTGCTGCCGAACGGCCAGCCGACCGCCTCGGGCTCGCAAGTCTTCCCCGGCTTTCTGCCATCGGATGCGTCGAATAACCACCGCAACGCCTACAGCCTGTTTGCCGATCTGGAAGCGAATCTGACGCCCGACCTGCTGGCCTCGGCCGCCGTGCGCGGCGAGCATTACTCGGACTTCGGCAACAACTGGTCGGGCAAACTGGCCAGCCGCTACAGCGTGACGCCGGCCTTCGCGCTGCGCGGCTCGGTGCAGAACGGTTTCCGCGCGCCGTCGCCGCAGCAGCAGAATTTCAGCTCGATCTCGACCATCTTCATCAGTGGCATTCCGTATGATGTGGGCACGCTGAAGCCGACTTCGGGCGCGGCGCAGGCGCTGGGCGCGAAACCGCTGGAAGCGGAAAAATCGGTGAACTTCTCGCTCGGCGCCGTGGCCAAGCTGGGCAAGGGCAGCCTGACGGTGGACGCTTTCCACATCAAGATCCGCGACCGCATCGTGCTGTCCGAAAACCTGACGGCCGACAATGTGCGCCTGTACCTGAACCAGCAGGGCTTTACCGGCATCAGCGGCGGGCGCTTCTTCATCAATGGCGTGAACACCACGACCAAGGGCGTGGATGTGGTGCTGAACTATCCCTATGTCTCGCCGCAGCTGGGCAAGTTCGACTTCACCGTGGCCGGCAATTACACCGACACCAAGGTGACCAAGCTGCCGGCCACGGCCCAGCTCTCGGCCCTGTCGCCGGCGCCGGTGCTGTTCGGTCGCGTCAATGTGCTGGTGTATGAACAGGGTTCGCCCAAGACCAAGTTCACGGCCAGCAGCAACTGGTCGCTGGGCGACTGGGGCGCCACCGTGCGCGCCACGCGCTACGGCAAGGTGCTGACGCCGGACGCCAATCCGGCGCGCGACCATGTGTCGTCGGCCAAGACCCTGGTCGATGTGGAAGGACGCTATGCGATCAGCAAGCGCCTCAGCGTGGCGCTGGGCGCGGACAATCTGTTCGACCAGTACGCCAATCCCTATCCGGCCGCGCTGAACGCCAGCGGCAACGTGCCTTCGTCGAACTACTCGCCGTTCGGCCGTTCCGGCCGCTTCGTGTATGCGCGCCTGAACTACACACTGTAAGGGACGACAGCGAAAAAAAACCGGGCAGCTGCCCGGTTTTTTTTTATGCGCCCAGCCAGGGCAGGCCGGCGTGGCACCAGCCGCCGACCGTCTTGCGGTGGCCGGCGCCATCCTTGTCACCTTCGAAGCCTTGCAGGATGTCGAAGCAGTTCTTGTAGCCGTGCTCGGTCGCCAGCTTGGCGGCGTGGCGCGAGCGCACGCCGGAGCGGCACAGGAAGAGCAGCACATCGTCCTTGCCTGCCACGGCGCTCAGCTGGGCCATGAAATCGGGATTGGGCGCGCCGCCCGGATAGGTATTCCACTGCACCGCGCCATGCTGGGTGTCGGCAATGGCGACGCGGCCGACCCAGTCGCGCTCCGCCGTGGTGCGCACATCGATCAGGCGCACGCGGGCATCGGCCTGCAGCAGCTCATACGCTTCTTGCGGCGTGACCGCGCCGGCATAGGGCAGGGCGGTGTCGCGGCTGCGTGCGCGTTGCAAAATATTGGCCTCAGGACTCATAGCGATTTCCCCATATTGATCTTCGTTTATTATAGTGCGGCGAGCCGAGGGCTGTTTTTGCACCATGCTGACGCTTTTTGCTTCATTTTAGATTTTTCGCACCAATATAGTGCAAATTCACGCTATTGCACCATAATGGTGCTGCACTAAGACGGCGCGGCCATCCTGGATTGCCGTCGTCAGACATTTTAAAAACAGTTGCCGGCAGAATCAACGGAGCACGCGGTAATTAGCTTATGCTCCGCCTTGCTGATGAGCTGGCACGAAAGCTGCTTAATAGACCGCGAGCTTGAGCCGCACGCAAGTGCCGGCTCCCTTTTTCACTTAGGAGATACGCATGGCAATGACCGCCGCAGAAGTCTTGAAGATGGTTGCAGAGAACGACGTGAAATTCGTCGATTTCCGTTTCGCCGACACCCGTGGCAAGGAACAGCACGTGACCGTGCCGGTGTCCCACTTCGACATCGACAAATTCGAATCGGGCCACGCCTTCGACGGCTCCTCGATCGCCGGCTGGAAAGGCATCGAAGCGTCGGACATGATCCTGCTGCCGGACCCGAGCACCGCGAACATCGACCCCTTCATGGAAGAAACCACGCTGTTCATGCAGTGCGACGTGATCGAACCGTCGGACGGCAAGGGTTACGACCGCGATCCGCGTTCCATCGCCAAGCGCGCTGAAGCCTACCTGAAATCCTCCGGCCTGGGCGACACCGCCTATTTCGGTCCTGAGCCAGAGTTCTTCATCTTCGATTCCGTCAAATGGCGCATCGATATGTCGGGTGCGATGGTCAAGATCGACTCTGACGAAGCTTCCTGGTCGACCGACAAGGACATCGAAGGCGGCAATAGCGGCCACCGTCCAACCGTCAAAGGCGGCTACTTCCCAGTGCCTCCAGTCGACTCCTTCCAGGACATGCGTTCGGAAATGTGCCTGATCCTGGAATCGATGGGCATCCCGGTCGAAGTGCACCACCACGAAGTGGCCGGCGCCGGCCAGAATGAAATCGGCACCAAGTTCTCGACCCTGGTCGAGCGCGCTGACTGGACCCAGAACATGAAGTACGTGATCTGGAACGTGGCCCATAGCTACGGCAAGACCGCCACCTTCATGCCGAAACCTGTGGTTGGCGACAACGGCTCGGGCATGCACGTGCACCAGTCGATCTGGAAAGACGGCAAAAACCTGTTCGCTGGCGACGGCTATGCCGGCCTGTCCGATTTCGCCCTGTACTACATCGGCGGCATCATCAAGCACGCCAAGGCGCTGAACGCCATCACCAACCCAGGCACCAACTCCTACAAGCGCCTGGTGCCAGGCTACGAAGCGCCGGTGAAACTGGCTTACTCGGCCCGCAACCGTTCCGCCTCGATCCGTATTCCGCACGTGGCGAACCCGAAAGGCCGCCGCATCGAGACCCGCTTCCCGGATCCGCTGGCCAACCCATACCTGTGCTTCGCCGCACTGATGATGGCCGGTCTGGACGGCGTGCAGAACAAGATCCACCCAGGCGAAGCAGCGTCGAAAGACCTGTACCACCTGCCGCCGGAAGAAGACGCGCTGATCCCGACCGTCTGCGCTTCGCTGGAAGAGGCCCTGGATCACCTGAACAAGGACCGCGAGTTCCTGACCCGCGGCGGCGTGTTCACCGATTCCATGATCGACGCCTACATCGAGCTGAAAATGACCGAAGTCACCCGCATGCGCCAAACCACGCACCCGGTTGAGTTCGACATGTACTACTCGCTGTAATCGACGCTGTACCGGCCCGAGGGCCGGTGCGCAGCCAACGCGAGGCAAGCCCGGCTTTCCTCGCGTTTTTTTTCGGATGTTGTATAGTCGCGGCATGAGGACAAGCATTTCCCACTTGCCGGCACTGGCTTTGCTGGCCGCCTGCGGCGCTGCCAGCGCCCAGCAGATTTACCTGTGCGTGGACGCCAGCGGCCACAAGGAGCTGACCGACACGCGCAAGGGCAGCAATTGCAAGCCCCTGGATTTGCCGGGCGCGGCGATTCCGGCTCCGGCGCGGCGCGAAGGCGGCGCCCATGGCCGGCCGCCGGGCACGCCCGCGCCGGCCGCCGTGGCGCCTGCGGCCTTCCCGCGCGTCGACAGCGCCGAGCAGCGCGCGCGCGACGCCGACCGCCGCCAGATCCTCGGCGAGGAGCTGCGCAGCGAACAGGCCAAGCTGGCCGAGCTGCGCAAGGACTATAACAACGGCGAACCGGAACGGCGCGGCGATGAACGCAATTACGCCAAGTACCAGGAACGGGTGGCGCAGATGAAGGACAGCATCGCCCGTTCGGAACAGAATGTGGAAGCGCTCAAGCGCGAGATCGCCAATATCCGATGAAATCCGTTCTTCCTCTTGCCAGCGCCGCCGCCGAGCGGCCGCCCGCGCTGGCCGGGCTGGATTTGCTGGCCACGGCCGTGCTCATCCTCGATGCCGATGGCCAGATCGCCTATGCCAATGCGGCGGCGGAAAACCTGCTGGAGAGTTCGCTCAAGGCGCTCTCGCGCCAGAAGCTGAACGCGCTCTTTCTCAACCCGGCCGAACTGGACGCGCTGTGCGCTCAGGCGCGCCAGCATAAATTCTCCGACCTGCGCCAGGAACTGACCCTGGAGCGCGGCGGACGCGAAGCCCTGCATCTGCATGCCATCGCCAGCGCGCTCGACGAGCCGCCGGCCAGCGTGCTGCTGGAGCTGCGCGAAATGGTGCAGCAGATTAAGCTCGACCGCGAAGAGCGCATGCTGGACCAGAGCCAGGTCAACAAGGAGCTGATCCGCAACCTGGCGCACGAGATCAAGAACCCCCTGGGCGGCATCCGCGGCGCGGCGCAATTGCTGGAGATGGAATTGCCGCCGCTGCATCTGCAGCAGCTGCGCGAGTACACCCAGGTCATCATCAAGGAAGCGGACCGCCTGCAAACCCTGGTCGACCGCCTGCTGGCGCCGCACCGCCGGCCGCATATCGTGGGCGACGTGAATATCCATGAGGTGCTGGAGCGCGTGCGCAGCCTGATGCTGGCCGAGTTCCCGGCCGGCCTGGCCATCCTGCGCGATTACGACGCGTCGATTCCCGAATTCCGTGGCGATAAGGAACAGCTGATCCAGACGGTGCTGAATATCGCCCACAACGCGGCCCAGGCGCTGGGCGAGCGCATTGTCGCCGGCGATGCCCAGCTCGTGTTCAAGACGCGGGTGGCGCGCCAGGTCACCCTGGCCAAGGTCCGCTATAACCTGGCATTAGATTTGCATATCATCGACAATGGACCGGGCATCGCCGCCCAGATCCGCGACCGCATCTTCTACCCGCTGGTGTCCGGACGGGAAGGGGGTAGCGGCCTGGGGCTGACGCTGGCGCAGACATTTGTGCAGCAGCACCAGGGCGTGATCGAGTGCGAAAGCCGGCCTGGATGCACGGACTTCCGCATCCTGCTGCCCCTGCCTTGAGGCCGGGGTCTTGAAACTTTGAATGCGGGACACATACATACACATGAAGCCGATCTGGATAGTTGACGACGACGAATCGATCCGCTGGGTACTGGAAAAAGCACTGGCCCGCGAGAGCCTCGCTACCCGCAGTTTTGCCAATGCGCGCGACGCCATCGCCGCGCTGGAGACCGAGACGCCGCAGGTGCTGGTGTCCGATATCCGCATGCCGGGCGATTCCGGCCTCGACCTCCTGCAGCTGGTCAAGGCGCGTTATCCCGGCCTGCCCGTCATCATCATCACCGCCTTTTCCGATCTGGATTCGGCCGTTGCCGCCTTCCAGGGCGGGGCGTTCGAATACCTGGCCAAGCCCTTCGATATCGACAAGGCCGTCGAGCTGATCCGCCGTGCCCTGGACGAGAGCCTGCGCGAAGCCAGCGTGGAAGCGGGACCGGCCGATACGCCCGAGATCCTGGGCCAGGCGCCGGCCATGCAGGAAGTCTTCCGCGCCATCGGCCGCCTGTCGCAGTCGAATGTGACGGTGCTGATCACGGGCGAATCGGGCACGGGCAAGGAACTGGTGGCGCGCGCCCTGCACAAGCACAGCCCGCGCGCGGCCCAGCCCTTCATCGCGCTCAACACGGCGGCGATTCCGAAAGATCTGCTGGAGTCGGAACTGTTCGGCCATGAACGCGGCGCCTTCACCGGCGCGCAGGCGACGCGGCGCGGCCGCTTCGAGCAGGCCGAGAACGGCACGCTCTTCCTCGACGAGATCGGCGACATGCCCTTCGATTTGCAGACGCGCCTGCTGCGCGTGCTGTCGGACGGCCACTTCTACCGCGTCGGCGGCCACCAGCCCTTGAAGGCCAATGTGCGCGTGATCACGGCCACGCACCAGAACCTGGAGCAGCGCGTGCGCGACGGCCTGTTCCGCGAAGACTTGTACCATCGCCTGAATGTGATCCGCCTGCGCCTGCCTAGCCTGCGCGAGCGGCGCGAGGACATTCCCCTGCTGGTGCGCCACTTCCTGCTGCAAAGCGCGCGCCAGCTCGGCGTGGAAGCCAAGCGCATGAGCGAACCGACCCTGGCCTTCCTGTCCAGCCTGGACTTGCCGGGCAATGTGCGCCAGCTGGAAAACCTGTGCAACTGGATCACCGTGATGGCGCCGGGCCAGACGGTCGAGGTCAAGGATTTGCCGCTGGAACTGAGCCAGGGCAAGGAGGGCACGGGGCAGGGCGGGGCGCTGGAACCGTCCGCCGCAGCTAGCGCTGCCTTGCCGGCCGGCGGCGCTGGCGGCCCGGCGGCTGCAGGTGTACAGACTGGCGCTGCCGGGCAGGCGAGCCTGGCCGACGGCTGGCTGGGCCTGCTGGAGCAGGAAGCGGCCGCAATGCTGGCCGCCAACCAGCCGGAAGTGATGACGGTGCTGGGCCGCCAATTTGAATCGGCCCTGATCCGCATGGCGCTGCGGCACACCCATGGCCGCAAGAACGATGCCGCCGTGCGCCTGGGCATCGGCCGCAACACGATCACGCGCAAGATTGCCGAGCTGGGCATCGCTGGCGCGCGCGAGGACTGAGGCCGGGCCGCTGCCGCGCTGGTGCAAGGGATTGTGCATGGTGCCCCACCTTGGTGCCCCACCTCGGTGCCTCGCCTTGGTGCGCCGAGGCGGGGCACCGAGGCGGTACGCCGCACAGCCGCTGGAATCGGGTAAGCTCTGGGCTGCGAGGCCTGGAGCTTTTTTTATGATGGAAACTGTATGCTGATTAATTGCGTGGCCTATCAGGATGGCCGCAAGCTGGCAGATATCCCGGTCGAGGATATCAGCGACTATGTCGCCCGCCCCGAATGCTTCGTCTGGGTGGCGCTGCGCGACGCCGAGCAGCACGAGCTGCTCAAGATGCAGGAAGAGTTCGGCCTGCACGAGCTGGCCGTGGAAGACGCCAGCCGCGGCCACCAGCGCCCCAAGATCGAGGAGTATGGCGATTCGCTGTTCGTGGTGGTGAAGATGGCGGCGCTGGAGCTGGACGAGCTGGTGATCGGCGAGGTCGACATTTTCGTCGGCCAGAATTATGTGCTGTCTTCGCGCCAGAACAGCGAGCAGGGCTTTCTCGGCGTGCGCGCCCGCGCCGAGCGCGAACCGCAGCTGCTGCAGCAAGGCCCGGCCTTCGTGCTGTATGCGCTGATGGACGCCGTGGTGGACCGCTATTTCCCCATCGTTGACGCCATGGAGACCGAGCTGGAAGCGATCGAGGAGCGCATCTTCATCCGCGGCTCCCAGCGCAACAATATCGAGCGCCTGTACGCCTTGAAGCGCAAGGTGATGACCCTGCGCCACGCCGTCGCGCCGCTGCTGGACGCCATCGGCAAGCTGCATGGCGGCCGCGTGCCCGCCGTCTGCCAGAACACCCAGGAATATTTCCGCGACGTGCATGACCACCTGCACCGCATCACGGCCTCGCTCGACACCATCCGCGACACCATCGGTACGGCGATCCAGGTGAACCTGTCGATGGTGGCGCTGGAAGAGGGCGAGGTCAACAAGCGGCTGGCTGCCTGGGCCGCTATCTTCGCTGTACTGACGGCATTTGCCGGGATCTGGGGCATGAATTTCAAGAATATGCCGGAATTGGACTGGCGCTTCGGTTATCCGCTGGCCTTGAGCGCCATGGCCTCGGTGAGTTTCTACCTGTACCGCCGCTTCCGCCGCGCTGGCTGGTTGTAGCGTCCTGGTCAGAAATACCCGCTCGGCCGTCAAAACCGTCAAACTTTCGATGTACAATCATTAATGTACTGCCGGTAATACGGCCGGCAGCATCGTCCGCGGCCCGCGCGCCGCACGGAGGGCGGGATGGACGACGATATGCTGTTTGACGACGAGGCCGATGCCGAGGCCCGTCCGCGCTTGCCGCCTTGGCAAGTGCTGATCGTGGACGACGAGGAGGCGGTGCACCAGGTCACCAAGCTGGTGATGTCCGACTTCGAATTCGACGGCCGCCCGCTGCAATTCACCGACTGCTATTCCGGCGCCGAAGCGCGCGAGGTGCTCGGGCGCGGCGCCGAATTCGCCCTGATCCTGCTCGATGTGGTGATGGAAAGCGAGCATGCCGGCCTCGATCTGGTGCGCCATATCCGCGAAGAGCTGGGCAATATCTCGGTGCGCATCGTGTTGCGCACCGGCCAGCCGGGCCAGGCGCCGCAAGCGTATGTGCTCAAGGCCTACGATATCAACGATTACCGCGAAAAGACCGACCTCACGCATGCCAAGCTGAGCGTGGTCTTCTATTCCGCCCTGCGCGGCTACCGCGACCTGATGCGCCTGGAGCGCGCGCGCAGCGGCCTGCGCCGCACCATCGACGCCATCACCCAGGTGTGCGAGGCGGAAAACCTGCCGCATTTCTGTTCCGCCGTGCTGGACCAGGCCGGCGCCTTGCTCGGCCATGGCGGCGAGGGCGTGTGCGCCAGCCGCGTCGATGCCTATGCCGCCGTGGCGCGCCAGGGCGGGCTGAAGGTGCTGGCCGTCACGCCCGGCTTTGCCGAACTGCAGGGCGAGAGCAAGATGGAAGGCTTGCCGCCCGAGGTGCGCACTGCCTTCGAGCGCTGCATGCAGGAGCGGCGCGGCCACCATGGCGATCTGCATCACGCCAGCTACCACCGCACGCGCGACGGCAGCGAAAGCTTCCTGTATATGGCGTTCTCGGCGCCGCTGCGCAGCGAAGACCGCGAACTCCTGTCCCTGTTCTCGGCCAATGTGGCCGTCACATATGAAAAGCTGCAGCAGCGCGAGGAAACCATGAGCACCACCAAGCCTGTCTCCCTGTTCGAGGAAAGCGATGGCCGCATTCTGGCCGAAGCGGCCTTGCGCTCGATTACTGCATCGACGGCGCGCGCGCGGGGCGATGACTTCCTGCGCATCCTGGTGCGCGATCTGGGCCAGGCGCTGGACGTGCGCTATGTGATCGCCGGCCGCGTGATCCAGATGGCGGACGGCGAAGGCATCCGCACCCTGGCCGTGTGGGGCGGCGAAGACTATCTGCCGAATATGGATTACAGCCTGAAGCACACGCCCTGCCAGGATGTGACGGACCAGAGCATGTGCTTCCATGGCTGCGGCATCCAGGCCGACTATCCCGAGGATACGCTGCTGGTCGATATGCAGGCCGAGAGCTATATCGGCATGCCCATGGTCGATACCGAGGGCAAGACCCTGGGCATCCTGTCGGCGCTGGACACGCGGCCCATCGACGAGAACAAGCGCCTGCTGGCGTTGTCGCTGCTGTCGATCTTCGCCGCGCGCTGCGCCGCCGAGTTGCAGCACCAGGACCGCGAAGCGCTGCTGGAAGAGAAGGTGCTGCAGCGCACCGAAGCCTTGCGCGCGGCGCAGGCCAATATGGTGGAGCAGGAAAAGATGGCCGCCCTGGGGGCGCTGGTGGCGGGCGTGGCGCACGAGGTGAATACGCCGGTGGGCGTGGCCGTCACGGCCGCCTCCGGCCTGGCCAGCTATGCCGAGCAGATGGTGGGCATGCTGAGCGGGGAAAAGGTCAGCCGCTCGGAGCTGACCAGCCTGGCCACGCGCCTGAAAGGGGCGGCCGGCCTGGTCGAGCAGAACCTGGCGCGCGCCGCCCAACTGATCGGCAACTTCAAGCAGCTGGCGGTGGACCAGGGTACCGAACATATCAGCGAGCTGGTGCTGCACGAATATGTGCAGGGCGTGGTCTCGGCCCACAGTCCGGAATTGCGCAAGGCCCAGATCGAGGTCAAGGTCGATATCGCGCCGCAGCTGCGCGTGCGCCTGCCGGCCGGCAAGTTCTCGCAAGTGCTGTCGAATCTGCTGATGAATTCCGCCAAGCACGCGTATCCGAACGGCGGTCCCGGCCAGGTGCAGGTGGCGGCCCGGCTGGAAGAGGATGAGGGTGGCGCGCCCTGGCTGCAGCTGCATTTCGCCGACGATGGCATCGGCCTGGCGCCCGGCATCCGCGAGCGCGTCTTTGAACCCTTCTTCACCACCAAGCGCGGGCAGGGCGGTTCCGGCCTGGGCATGCACATCGTCTACACCATCGTGCACCAGATGGGCGGCCAGGTCGCGCTCGACGAGCAGGCGCAGCGCGGCTGCGCCCTCAAGGTGAAATTGCCGCTGGCGCGCTTCAGCGCGAGCGCCAGCGCGGAGTAGGACGGATCAGTCAGCGGCGGCCATGGACAGGGCCACGGCTTCAGCCACCTTGATGCCGTCCACGCCGGCCGACAGGATGCCGCCCGCGTAGCCGGCACCTTCACCGGCCGGGAACAGGCCGCGCGTGTTCAGGCTTTGCAGGTCGCCGTCGTTGCGCTTGATGCGGATCGGCGAGGAGGTGCGCGTTTCCAGGCCGGTCAGCACGGCGTCCTCTTTGAAGTAGCCGCGGATCTGCTTGTCGAAGGCCGGGAAGGCTTCGCGCAGCGCTTCCACCGCGTAATCGGGCAGGATGCTGGCCAGGTCGGTCAGGTGCACTTGCGGCTTGTAGGATGGCACCACGGCGCCGAACTCGGTGGACGGACGGCCCGCCACGAAGTCGCCCATCAACTGGCCCGGCGCGCTGTAATTGCTGCCGCCCAGCACGAAGGCCTTTTCCTCCAGGCGGCGCTGGAATTCGATGCCGGCCAGCGGATGGCCCGGATAGTCTTCCGGACTGATGCTGACCACGATGGCGCTATTGGCATTGCGTTCGGCGCGCGAGTACTGGCTCATGCCATTGGTGACGACGCGGCCCGGCTCGGAAGCGGCGGCCACCACGGTGCCGCCCGGGCACATGCAGAAGCTGTAGACGGCGCGGCCATTCTTGGCATGGTGCACCAGCTTGTAGTCGGCCGCGCCCAGGATCGGGTGGCCGGCATTCGGGCCGAAGCGGCAGGTGTCGATCAGCGATTGCGGGTGCTCGACGCGGAAGCCGATCGAGAAGGGCTTGGCTTCGATGTAGACGCCGCGCGCATACAGGGTTTCAAAGGTGTCGCGCGCGCTGTGGCCGACCGCCAGCACCACATGGTTGGTGACGATGCGCTCGCCGCCGGCCAGGGTCAGGCCGCGCAGCTGGCGCTGGCCGTCTTTTTCCTCGATCTCAAAATCGGCCACCTTGGCTTCGAAGCGGATTTCGCCGCCCAGGGCCACGATTTCCTCGCGCATGGCTTCCACCATCTTGACCAGGCGGAAGGTGCCGATATGCGGCTTGCTGACGTAGATGATTTCCTCCGGCGCGCCGGCCTTGACGAATTCGGTCAGCACTTTGCGGCCGTAATGCTTGGGATCCTTGATCTGGCTGTACAGCTTGCCGTCCGAGAAGGTGCCGGCGCCGCCTTCGCCGAACTGCACATTCGACTCGGGATTGAGCTCGCGCTTGCGCCAGAAGCCGAAGGTGTCCTTGGTGCGCTCGCGCACGGTCTTGCCGCGTTCCAGGATGATGGGGCGCAAGCCCATCTGCGCCAGGATCAGGGCGGCGAACAGGCCGCAAGGGCCCATGCCGATGACCACCGGGCGCGGCTGGCTGCCGTTGGCGTTGACGTTCTGCGCCACGTATTTGTAGTCCATATCGGGCGAGGGCATCAGGTGCACATCGTGCTGGCGGCGGGCCAGGATGGCGGCATCATCGCCAGTCTCCACATCGACCGAATAAATCAGCACGATATGGGTTTTCTTGCGGGCGTCATAGCTGCGCTTGAACACGGTAAAGCCCAGCAGCATTTCCGGGGGGATGTCGAGGCGGGCCAGGATGGCCTCGCGCAGCTCGTGCTCGGCGTGGTTCAGGGGGAGTTTGACTTCGTTCAATCGCAGCATGGTGTTCTTTCTCAAGCGGGTGGGGCGCGCAACGGGCCCAATCCGCCATTTTACCTTGCCGGGCCCGGCTGCCCAAGGCTGCGCCTGCGGTCCGTCATTGTTGTTTTTTGGGATAAGACTTGCATTTTGGTATTGACGATTATGGTTTTGCCATGGTTTTATGGAGGGCTTGAAATCTCCGGCGCCCGCCGGACAGAATCGGTTCCTGTAAAGATAATCACGGCGCCAGGAATTGGCTGCGCCTCAAATTAGAAATGCAGCGTTGATATTTAAAAATACGCGCTGAATAAGATTTCTTATCCCGTTTTAAATCCCCTCTGCAAATAATTTGGTTTTTCGAATAAGAAAAACCGGAATACGCATATTTTCGCTCATGATTCTCGTCTGAATTAAGTTCTGAAAAATGTGAAATATTACGAATTATATTTAATGATAATCGTGGGAAATCCAGGCATATCGGCGGAAATCATGGAAGATGGCCGCTGCTTTTTTCACTCATTGTTGTAATCTTGCAGCGGAAAAAGGACGATAGTGTTGTTTTCTTCGCCCGCTGATTCTTGCGCGATTGACAGGCTTGCCATCTGCATGTTTCCATGCATTTCGTAAGTCGCTAGCATTTCAATATGCGCGGCGACTTATTGGATTCTTTCCTGCTCTATTTGATCAGGAAGTAGTCGGGACAAAAAAATACGTGATTAAAACAAACAGCAAGATAGCTTGAGATAGGAAATCACAATGATTAGAAAGACCATTCTTGTTCGTGCTTTAGCAGTGGCTTTTGGCGCCGGCGCGCTGACGGTGGCGATGCTGCCGTCGGCGCTGGCGCAGTCGAATGCCGCCGGTAACATCTTTGGCCGCGTGGACGGCGCCGCCGGCGCTGCCGTGGTGCTGAACAACGTCGATACCGGCGTGAAGCGTACCGTCACCCTCGATGCCAGCGGCCGCTACAACGCGACCGCCATGCCGCCCGGCCACTACAAGGTCGAGCTGCAGCGCGAAGGTAAAGTCGTCAACACCACCGAAGTCGACGTGATCGTGGGCCAGGGCGTGGAAGCGTCCTTCGGCGCCATCCAGGCGGTGCAGGTGACGGGCCGCCGCAGCCGCATCGACGTTTCCAACACCAATAACGGCGCGGTGTTTACCGCCAAGGAACTGGCCAAGCTGCCGGTGGCCAACAATATCGACGCCATCATCCAGCTGGCGCCGAACACCACCCGCGCCGACTCGCGCTACGCGGCCGGCGCCTCCTTCGGCGGCGGTGGCGCGTCCGAGAATGCTTACTACATCAACGGTTTCCCTGTCACCAATCCGCTGACCCAGCTGGGCGGCTCGGAACTGCCTTTCGGCGCCATCGCCCAGGCCCAGGTGCTGACCGGCGGCTTCGGCGCCGAGTTCGGCCGTTCCGTGGGTGGCGTGGTCAACGTCACCACCAAGAGCGGCACCAATAACTGGGAAGCCGGCGGCACCTTCAGCATCGAGCCGAATGCCCTGAGCGCGCGCAAGAAAGACCAGTACTATCCGGTCACCGGCTCCAACCCGGCCACCGACGGCACCCTGTTCCGCCGCAAGTCGGAAGATTCGACCACCAAGCGCACCATCGGCGGCTATGTGGGCGGCCCGATCATCAAGGATCAGCTGTTCATGTTCGTTGCCGTCGAGCGCAAGAAGGATGACCTGGCCGGCGTCAACGCCTACGCCAACACCGTCGGCATCGTCGGCAGCCCGACCCTGGCCACCACCGGCTGGGCCGAGCGCCAGGACGTGTCGGACCGCTATCTGGCCAAGTTCGACTGGAACATCAACGACAACCACCGCCTCGAAGCGACCCTGATCGGCGACAACAACAAGGAAGACCGCCAGCTCTACGGCTATGACTATGTCAATGGCCGCGGCAGCAAGCAGACCTCGTCCGAGCACTATAAGAACAACTCGAACTACACCCCGGTCGGCGCCGATTCGCGCATCCTGCGCTACACCGGCAACCTGACCGACGACCTGACCGTGTCGGCGCTGTACGGCAAGAGCAAGACCAAGATCACCAATACCTATGACGGCGATCTGAGCGCCATGTTCCAGATCAATGCCGCGGCCCGCGCCCGCGTGCCAGGCCTGAACTACAGCACGCCGCAAGTGCTGGTGAGCACCATCTTCCCGAACGGCGCCAAGAACGAAACCACCTCGTCCCGCATCGACCTGGAATACAAGGTCTCCAGCCACACCATCCGCGGCGGTTTCGACAAGAACAAGCTGAAATCGATCGAAGCCGGTGAAGTGACGGCCGGCGGCGGCATCTGGTTCTACGACAAGGTGGACAATCCGACCGCGGTTAACAAGCTGAACGGCGTACCGGTTGTCATCGCCAATGGCGGCGGCTACGGCAGCCAGGGCTACTTCGTCAGCCGCCGTCTGTTCAACAGCGCCACCAATGCCTACTCCGACCAGGATGCCAAATACCTGGAAGACCGCTGGCAGGTAAACAAGGATCTGCTGGTCACCGTCGGCATCCGCAGCGAAGGCTTCAAGAACAAGAACGGCGATGGTGAAACCTTCCTGGAAGTGAAGAACCAGATCTCGCCACGCCTGTCCGCTGCCTGGGACGTGAACGGCGACGCCTCGTTCAAGGTCTTCGGTAGCGCCGGCCGTTACGCGTTGCAGATTCCGACCCACCTGGCCGTGCGCGGCGCCAGCCGCTCGACCAACACCCGCGAGTACTTCACCTATACCGGCACCGACGCCAATGGCGCGCCGCTGGGCCTGAAGAACCTGACCGGCGTGACCTCGACCAACAACGAGTTCGGCCAGGCCAAGGACGTCAACACGCTGACGGCGGTGGACATCAAGCCGACCTACCAGGATGAAATCACGGCCGGCTTCGAAAAAGCCCTGTCCGCTGACCTGAACGTGGGCGCGAAAGCCACCTTCCGCAAGCTGAAGCAGACCATCGACGACTACTGCGACGACCGCGCCGTGGCTGCCTGGGCGGAACGCAACCATGTCAACACCGACCACTGGAGCGGTCTGGGCTGCGTCACCTTCAATCCGGGCAAGGACAATACCTTCCGTGTTGACTTCAATGGCGACAAGAAATACACCCTGGTCAACCTGAGCAAGGACGACCTGGGCTTCGAGAAAGCCAAGCGCGACTACGTGGCGCTGGACCTCTTCGCCGAGCACCCGCTGCGCAATGGCTGGTATGGCCGCGTGAACTACACCTGGTCGCGCAGCAAAGGCAACACCGAAGGCCAGACCCGTTCCGACAATGCCCAGACCGACGTGGCTGCCACCTCGACCTGGGATACCGCGGAGCTGATGCGCGGCGCCAACGGCTTGCTGCCGAATGACCGCAAGCACCAGATCAAGGCCTATGGCTTCTACGAGCTGAATCCGGAATGGACGCTGGGCGGCAACTTCCTGGCCGCCTCCGGCCGTCCACGCAGCTGCTTCGGCAACGATCCTAACCTGCCGGACGATGCACCGGACTACGGTTCGGTCTACTTCTGGTGCGGCACCAAGGCCGCTCCGCGCGGTACCTTCGGCACCCTGCCATGGGATATCCGCCTGGACATGAACCTGGCTTACCGCCCGGCCATGCTGAAAGGCTTGACCCTGAAGCTGGACGTGTTCAACGTGGCGAACAAGCAAACCACCCAGAACGTGGAAGAAACCTACAACCTGACCGGCACCACGATCAACCCGAGCTACCAGCGCGTGATCAGCTACACGGCGCCGCGTTCGGCCAAGTTCACGGTCGAGTATAACCACCGCTTCTAAGCCTGCAGTCAGCCGCCCGCGGTGGCTGACTGATCGAACCGCCGCTTTTGCGGCGGTTTTTTTTCGCGTCCGGCGCCCCTGGTCCTAGGCTAAGTGTTGTAAAAATACAGCGTTATGACATTTTTTTTACATATTTTTGCTGACTTTTCCATTTGTTTATAAATTTATCTACTTTTGGTCCATGTGTTTTGGTTATTGATCAATATGCTTTTGTGTTGCAAGCATGCCTGTATGGCATGCATCTTTGCCTATATTTCCCAGTTTTCCTCAGTTTTTATGCCTGATATGCATATTTTCTAAGCGGAAATATGCGGATCACAAATTTCTGAATTTGGCAAGGTTTTCGTGTTGCGTTTTCGCAACGACTTAATCCCGGAAACTGACTTTCCACTGCCTGGAATGTTTTCATGCCCCCCTTCGGTGATCCGAACGGATCACTGAATGATGCTTTATCACAGAAAACGCATTTCAAGCGGAGAGAGTTTTGAAACATAACCTGGTTCTCAAACAAAGCGTGATCGCGGTCGCGCTTGCAGTAGGCGGTACCCAGTTCGCCGTCGCACAACAAGCTGCCGAGCCGGCAGTGCAGAAGGTCTTCGTGACCGGTTCCAACATCAAACGCGCGGAAAAAGAAGGTTCGTCGCCGATCCAGACCCTGGGCGCGAAACAGATCGCTGCCACCGGTGCCAACACCGTGTCCGAACTGCTGCACTCGATTCCCGCTTTCGGTTCGGGCGCCTCGGTTGACGGCGCCAGCGGCGGCTTCTCGAACGGCGCTGCCACCGCCTCGCTGCGTGGCCTGGGTTCGTCCTCCACCCTGATCCTGTTGAATGGCCGCCGCATTGCCGCCGCCGCCTACGCCGACCCGAGCCAGGGTAAATCGGCTACCTATGACTTGAACTCGATTCCTGTTTCCGCCATCGAGCGCGTGGAAGTGTTCAAGGATGGCGCATCGGCCGTCTACGGTTCCGACGCGATCGCCGGCGTGATCAACTTCATCACCAAGACCGACTACAAGGGCGGCGAGCTGACCCTGAGCGCCAGCGCCAACGATGACGGCGAATTCCGCCGCAAAGGCGTAAGTGGCGTGGTCGGTTTCGGCGACCTGGAAAAATACCGCGTCAGCGGCTTCCTGGCTTTCGACCTGGGCAAACGCGACAGCACCTTGATCGGCGACCAGAAGGATGTGGAGAACGGCCTGTACCGTTCCATCAATGGCCGTATGAATGGCTATGGCAGCTATTTGAGCGCATCGCCATTCTTCTACCGTGAAAAAGGCACGTCGGGCGCTTTCTACACCAACCTGGCTGACCGTCAGCACATCCGTAACCGCACGGATTGCGATCCTTCCCAGCAGATCACGGGTGACAAGGTGGCGCACAACCTGTCGGCCGCCAGCATGCTGATCGGCCGTACCTTCTGCAACTACGATACGAACCGCTTCAATGAAGTGCAGAGCGATGGCAAGGATGCCAACCTGCTGTCCAAAGTGACCTTCCAGGTCAGCGAGAACATCACCGCCTTCGCGGAAATGAACTACAGCCGCAATGAGCGCAGCTATCTGGGCGCGCCGCTGAGCACCAACGGCACCCAGCCGTCGGCAGTGTTTGGCAATAGCGGCCAGCTTCAGAACTTCCAGATGATTTTGCCGATCGGCCATCCGGACAATCCGTTCACCGATTCGCGCGCTGCCGCAGGCTTCCGCATGATCAATTCGCCAGGCGGCTCGAAAAACGTCAATGAAACCTACCGCGGCCTGGTCGGTCTGAAGGGCACGACCGGGAACTGGGATTGGGAAACCGGCCTGCTGTGGAACCGCAGCGAGCGCGAAGGCACCAGCTACGGCGCCCTGCGTCGTGACGTGATGAGCACCGTCATGACCCAGAACCGCCGCATCGCCGACCTGATCGCCGATCCGAACGCGACCACCAACCTGACCGATACCGGCTACTCGCAGGTGAAACAGCTGGACGCCAAAGCCTCGACCACCCTGGGCAAACTGCCAGGCGGCGATATCGGCCTGGCCTTCGGCGGTGAAATCCGCCAGGAATCGATCCACCTGACCCCGGACGCGCAACTGCAGAACGGCAACATCATCGGTCGCGTCGGCTCCTTCCTGGACGGCCAGCGTACCGTCAAGTCCGCCTTCGTCGAAATCCGCACGCCTTTCCTGAAAAACTGGGAAATGGACTTCGCCGGCCGCTACGACAAATACCCGGCCGTGAAGAGTTTCGTGCCTAAAGTCGGCAGCAAATGGACCATCAACGAGCGCGTTGCTGTGCGTGGCTCCTTCGCCAAAGGCTTCCGCGCTCCAGCCCTGATGCAGATCGCAGAAGGCGGCGTGCGCAGCTTCAACAACGTAAAAGACACCCTGCGTTGCCCGGATAGCGCCATGCCATTGCCAGGTGGCGATGCAGCGGACTGCGTTGGCCGCAGCATCTCGAGCATGTCGGCGTCCAACCCAGCCTTGCAGCCGGAAAAATCGAAGAGCTACTCGCTGGGTCTGATCCTGAACCCGATGAAGGATCTGGATATCCTGGTGGACTGGTACCGCATCAAGAAAACCAATGAAACCGCGCTGCTGAGCTCGCAGACCGTAATCGACCACCCGAACGATTACCCGCAGGGCAAAGTGATCCGCAACGAGAACTCGGCCAGCTTCCTGACCGACGCCAATGGTGCGCCGATCCCAGGCACCGGCCCGATCCTGCAAGTGAACCGCGCCTGGGTCAACCAGGGCAGCACCGAAGTGAGCGGTCTGGACTTCGAAGTGGCGTACCGCAAATCGCTGGGCGACTGGGGCCGCGTGACCACCAACCTGAACTGGAGCCATCTGTATGAGTACCGCCGCGCCGAACACCCAGGCGATGTGGCGGCCAATACCGCCGGTTCCGCTGGTGGCCTGTCCGACTGGAACACCACCTCTGGCGATAATCCACGCAACCGCGCTTCGGCGTCGGTGAACTGGACCAAGGGCGTGCACAGCCTGACCGGTACCGTTGACTTCATCGGTCCCGTGTCCCTGCTGCGCCGTAGCGACAATGCCACGACCTACGCTGCACCGTACTGCCACTACGGCAAGAACGCTGCCGGCAAGATCAACCCAGGTGGTAACGAGCGCTACACCGAGTTCTTCCCGGACCTGAACAACTGCCGCGTGCAGAGCTGGACCACCTTCGGCGTGAACTACAACTACACCGGCTTCAAGAACCTGACCCTGTCGCTGAACATCAAGAACCTGTTCGACACCAAAGCGCCGTACGACGTGCGCAATGGTACGGCGACGGAGTATGAAGGTTACAACCCGCAGCTGCACAACGGCATGGGTCGTTACTTCCGCCTGAGCGCCAACTACAAGTTCTAAGCACTGGCAGGACTGGCCGGGCAACCGCCCGGCCGCTTGGCCAGAATGCCGTCCGGTATCTACCGGGCGGCATTTTTCGTTTACGGGCCCTGGCCACCGGATTGCACTGTGTGGCGAAATGTTAACAACTGAACTAACTTTTTTTCCTGAAGTAAAAAAATGTAACAAAAAGTTTATGCGATGAACTTATTGGTCCATAACATAATGGAATATATTAAATGTTAATTTACCAATAAATAACAATTTTTCTTACGGGAATGGCGCTGATTTCCATTCTTTTGTCAGAAAAGGTGCCGATTCACATTAACTTCACTTTGGCAAGCGTGTGTTGTGTCCTGGATGCAACAGTTGATATTTGATACTGATTTTTACCGCCGGTAGTGTTCTGATCATTCCTTCGGCAAACCCCTAGGTTTTCCGGAATGGACTTCATTAAAAAAGCATTTCAAGCGGAGAGAGTTTTGAAACATAACCTGGTTCTCAAACAAAGCGTGGTTGCCGTCGCCCTGGCTGTCGGTGGCGCCCAGTTCGCTATGGCGCAACAGGCCGCTGAGCCGGCCGTGCAAAAGGTCTTCGTGACCGGTTCCAACATCAAGCGCGCGGATAAGGAAGGCTCTTCGCCGATCCAGACCGTGAACGCCAAGCAGATCGCTGCCACCGGCGCGAATACCGTGGCAGAATTGCTGAAAAGCATTCCTGCCTTCGGCTCCGGCGCGTCGGTCGACGGTTCCGATGGTGGTTTCTCGAACGGCGCCGCCACCGCCTCGCTGCGCGGTCTGGGTTCCTCCTCCACCCTGGTGCTGCTGAACGGCCGCCGCATCACCTCGTCCGCCTACGCTGACCCGAACCAGGGCAAATCGGCGGTGTACGACCTGAACTCCATCCCTGTCTCCGCCATCGAGCGCGTTGAGATCTTCAAGGATGGCGCTTCGGCCGTGTACGGCTCCGACGCCATCGCCGGCGTGATCAACTTCATCACCAAGTCCGACTACAAGGGTGCCGAACTGGGCGCCAGCATCAGCGGCAACGACGACGGCGAATTCCGCCGCAAGACCGTCAATGGCGTGTGGGGCTTCGGCGACCTGGAGAAAAACCGCTTCAGCGGCCTGATCTCCTTCGATGTGTCCAAGCGCGACAGCACCTTGATGAGCGGCAACGACGTGCAGCAAGACCTGCTGGGTCCGATCAACGGCCGCATGAACCCGCTGTCCAGCTCGCTGACTGCCTCGCCCTTCTTCTACAAAGAGCGTAGCCCCGGTTCCAAATCGTTCTATAACAGCTATGCTGACCGGGCCAACGTCATCAACCGCGTGAACTGCGACGCGTCGCAACAGCTCACCGGCAGCATCGCCGCCCACAATCTGCTGCCGACCGACACCCTGGTCGGCCGCACCTTCTGCAACATCAACCTGGACAACTACCGCGAAGTGCAGGGCGCCGGCAAGGACGGCAACGTGCTGTCGCGCTTCAATGTGCAGGTCAGCGAGAACGTCACCGCCTTCGCCGAACTGTCCTACAGCCGCAATGAGCGCAGCTACCTGGGCGCGCCGCTCGCCATCCGTTCGACCTCGGCCACCAGCGTGTTTACCGCCGGCCAACCGGTGCAGAACTTCCAGCTGATCCTGCCGGTCGGCCACCCGGACAATCCGTTCAGCGACGCCCGTTCGGCGGTCGGCTTCCGCCTGATGAATGCCCAGGGCGGTTCGAAGAACGTCAACGAGGCTTACCGCGGCCTGGTCGGCCTGAAGGGCACGACCGGTAACTGGGACTGGGAAACCGGTCTGCTGTGGAACCGCAGCAAGCGCGAGGAAATCGGCTACGGCTATATGCTCAAGGACCAGATCGCGCGCATCATGACCGAAAACCGCACGATCGCCGCCACCATCGCTGATCCGAACGTCACCCACGACACCGTGAACACCGGCTTCGCCCAAGTCAAGCAGATCGACGCCAAGGCTTCGACCACCATCGGCAAGCTGCCGGGCGGCGATATCGGCCTGGCCTTCGGTGGCGAAGTGCGCCAGGAATCGATCGGCCTGACGCCGGATTCCTTCATCGCTGCCGGCAAGATCATCGGCCTGGTGGGCTCCAACCTGGATGGCGAGCGCACCGTGAAATCGGGCTTCGTCGAATTGCGCACGCCTTTCCTGCCGAACTGGGAAATGGACTTCGCCGGCCGCTACGACAAATACCCGACCGCCAAGAGCTTCGTGCCCAAGGTTGGCAGCAAATGGGTGATCAATGAGCGCGTCACGCTGCGCGGCTCCTTCGCTAAGGGCTTCCGTGCCCCGGCCCTGATGCAGATCGCCGAAGGCGGCGTGCAGAGCTTCAGCACCGCGACCGACACCCTGCGTTGCCCGGACGGTCAGAACTACCTGAAAGGCGCCGACCGCACCGACTGCTCGAAGAGCTTCTCCAGCGTCTCGGCATCCGATCCGAACCTGCAGCCGGAAAAATCCAAGTCCTACTCGCTGGGCCTGATCCTGAATCCGATGAAGGATCTGGACATCCTGATCGACTGGTACCGCATCAAGAAGACCAACGAGACCGCGCTGCTGGGCGCCCAGACCGTGATCGACCATCCGACCTCCTATCCGAAAGGCCAGGTGGTGCGCGATAACAATCCGGCCAACTTCGTGACCGATGCCAACGGCAAGGTGATCCCGAACTCCGGTCCTATCCTGCAGGTGAACCGTGCCTGGGTCAACCAGGGCAGCACCGAAGTGAGCGGTCTGGACTTCGAAATGGCTTACCGCAAATCGCTGGGTGACTGGGGCCGCCTGACCTCCAGCCTGAACTGGAGCTACCTGCACGAGTACCGTCGCGCCGAGCACCCTGGCGATGCGGCGGCCAACACCGCCGGCTCCAACGGCGGCCTGTCCGACTGGGCTACCTCGGTTGGCGACAACCCGCGCAACCGCGCCACCGCTTCCGTCACCTGGAGCAAGGACGTGCACGCCGTGACCGCCGCTGTCAACTATGTTGGCCCGGTCTCGCTGCTGCGCCGTACCAACAATGAGGAAGTCTATCCTGCGCCGTTCTGCCACTATGGCCGCGACGCTGCCGGCAAGACCAATCCGGGCGGTAACGAGAAGTTCAGCGACTTCTTCCCGAACCTGAACGATTGCGAAGTGAAGAGCTGGACCACCTTCGATGTGAACTATGCTTACACCGGCATCAAGAACCTGACGCTGGCGTTCAACATCAAGAACCTGTTCGACACCAAGGCGCCGTATGACGTGCGTTATACCACCACCAACTTCCAGGGCTATAACACCCAGCTGCACAATGGCATGGGCCGTTACTTCCGCATGAGCGCGAACTACAAGTTCTAAGTTCGCCCAGTGCCGCCGGCTTGCCGGCGGCGCAGCAAAAAAGCCGCCGGACTTCACAGTCCGGCGGCTTTTTTTATTGGTGCGGTGCTGGCCTAAACAGCCTGGCGGCGGTTCCAGGGCATCTTCATCAGCAGGCGGGCCAGGCCGCAGAAGCCGGAAATGCCGGCGAACACCAGGCCGCAGCCGATGAAGCCGGGCAGCAGGTACAGCCAGGGCGTGAGCGTGGCGCCCAGCACGCTGCCCAGCACGATCATGGAACCGGCGGCGATCTGGACCTGTCTTTGCAATTCCAGCGGCTGCGATACATCGCGCAGGACGGGCAGCCCGGCCTGCTTCCAGCCATCCAATCCCCCTTCCAGCACATAGGCGGTGCCGGGCGCGCAGGCGGCCAAGGCGGCGGCCTGCTGGCGCGTGCGCTGGCCGGAGCGGCAGTGGAAGATCACGCTTTGTCCCGGCGGCAGCGCATCGGCGGTCCCGGCCAGCAGCTTCTCCAAGGGCAGGTGGCGCGCTTGCGCGATGCGCTCGCGCGCATGCTCGTCGGCCGCGCGGATGTCGATCAGCAGCGCGCCTTGTTCCAGCTGCTGGCGGGCGGCTGCGGGCGTGAGGGGAGGCAGGGACATGGTGGTTTTCCGGTTGATTTAGGGGCAAAAAATCTGTTTGAGCGTGCCGACCAGCTGGATCACCTGCGGATTCTCGATCCGGTAGTACAGGGTCTGGGCTTCGCGGCGGAAGGCCACCAGGCCTTCCTCGCGCATGCGCGCCAGGTGCTGGGACAGCGCCGACTGGCTCAGGGCGACATAGTCGTTGAGCGCGCTGACCGCCATTTCGCCATGCTCGATCAGCAGGCACAGCACCAGCAGCCGGTGCTCGTTGCCCAGGGCGCGCAGCAGGGCGGCCGCCTGGGCCGCGCTTTGCTGTAGAAAAAGATGATCTGGATTATCTGTTGGCATGTTCGAATTGTATATTAGATTTATCTAAATTAGTATGCGCTAATTTAGATGGCCATGCACGGGGCAGGCCGGTTTTTCGCGGGAGCAGGTGAGATGACGATCGAATATGGTGAATTGACGCAGGAAATTTCCGCCAATCTGGCGCCGCTGCGCCAGGGCATTCCGCATGTGATGAAGGCGTTTAATGAGCTGGGCAAGTCGGCCATCGCCGATGGCGCGCTCGACGCTAAAACCAAGGAGCTGATTGCGCTCGCCATCGGCGTGGCGGCGCGCTGCGATGGCTGCCTGGGCTTCCATACCAAGGCCCTGGTGCGGTTGGGCGCCAGCGAGGTCGAGGTGCAGGAAACCCTGGGCGTGGCGATCTATATGGGCGGCGGCCCCTCGGTGATGTACGCGGCCAACGCCATGGCGGCCTTCCAGGAATTTGCCGCGGCCGCAGCCCAGCCGGCAGCAGCGTGAAGCGCGGCGCACGGCGGGCCGCCAGCTATATCAGGCGGGATCCCAGGCGCCGTTGAGGATGGCGAGGGCGGCCAGGGCGGCCGTTTCGGTGCGCAGCACGCGCGGTCCCATCGACAGGGGCAGGGCGCCGGCGGCAATGGCGGCGTCTTCCTCCTCCGTGGTGAAGCCGCCTTCGGGGCCGACCAGCAGGCTCAGATCCTGCGCCGGGTTGCGCTGCGCCCATTGCGCTAGCGAAGCCTCGGCGCGTGGGCTGAGCAGGATGCGCTGCGGCGCCGGCCGTGCCAGCCACTCGCGCAGCTCGAGCGGTTCGGCCAGGCTGGCCAGCCGGTTGCGCCCGCTTTGCTCGGCAGCGGCCACGATCACGCCCTGCCAGTGCGCCAGTTTTTTCTCGGCCCGTTCGGCCGACAGGCGCACCACGCAGCGCCGCGCCGCCAGCGGCTGCACGGCCGCCACGCCCAGTTCCATGGCTTTTTCGATAATCCAGTCCATCTTCGTGCCTTCGGGCAGGGCCTGGGCCAGGGTCACGGCATACGGCAGTTCCGCCTCGCGCGCAGTGAAGGCGCCGATGGTGGCCGTGGCGCGTTTTTTGCCGACCTCGTCCAGCACGGCCGCGTATTCGCCGCCGCGGCCGTCGAACAGGTTCAGCGTCTCGCCCGGCGCCAGGCGCAGCACGTGGACGTGGTGGGCCACTTCGGGCGGCAGGTCGAGGGTCAGGCCGGGGGCGAGCGGCTGGGCACAGTAAAAACGGGGCATTGCGGATTTTCCGGTGTGATTTGAATGCGCAATTTTAAAGCGCGGCCCCCCGCTCTGGTAAAATATCAGGTTCAGCAGGTAGCGCCGGTTTAGGCCGCGCCCGCGATGCAACACCTGGCAACGAATTCCAAACCTTCCGCGACACACCACAATGAAATCTACGCTCCCTACCACTCAGATGGCCAACGCGATCCGCGCGCTGGCAATGGACGCAGTACAGAAGGCCAATTCCGGCCACCCAGGCATGCCGATGGGCATGGCCGAGATTGCCGTTGCATTGTGGAGCGGCCACCACCGCCACAACCCGGCCAATCCGAAATGGCAGAACCGTGACCGCTTCCTGCTGTCCAACGGCCACGGCTCCATGCTGCATTACGCGCTGCTGCACCTGAGCGGCTATGCGGTATCGATGGACGATATCCGCAACTTCCGCCAGCTGCATTCGAAAACCCCGGGCCACCCGGAAGTGGACATTACCCCCGGCGTGGAAACCACCACCGGCCCGCTGGGCCAGGGCATCGCCAATGCCGTCGGCATGGCGCTGGCCGAGTACCTGCTGGCCGCCGAATTCAACAAGCCAGGCCATGACGTGGTCGACCACTACACCTACGCCTTCCTGGGCGACGGCTGCCTGATGGAAGGCATCTCGCATGAGGTGTGCTCGCTGGCCGGCACCCTCGGCCTGCGCAAGTTGATCGCCCTGTACGACGACAACGGCATCTCGATCGACGGTAAAGTGGAAGGCTGGTTCACCGACGACACGCCAAAACGCTTCGAGTCCTATGGCTGGAACGTGATCCGCAGTGTGGACGGCCACGACGTGGCCGCCGTGGCTGCCGCCATCGCCGCCGCCAAGGCCGCCGACAAGCCGACCCTGATCTGCTGCAAAACCATCATCGGCAAAGGTTCGCCCAATCTGCAGGGCGGCGACAAGGTGCACGGCGCCGCGCTGGGCGACAAGGAAATCGCCGCAGTGCGCGAGTACATCAGCTGGGGCGCCGAGCCTTTCGTGATTCCGGACGATGTGTCCGCCGCCTGGGACTTCAAGGCCCAGGGCGCCGCCCACGAAGGCGAATGGGATGCGAAATTCGCTGCCTACAGCGCCGCCTACCCGACCGAAGCGGCCGAACTGAAGCGCCGCATGGCCGGCGATCTGCCCGCCAACTTCGAAGCCACGCTGCAAGCGGCCATCGCCGCCTGCGTGGACAAGAAAGAAACCATCGCCACCCGTAAAGCCAGCCAGAACGCGATCCAGGCGCTGGCGCCGGTGCTGCCGGAATTCCTGGGCGGCTCGGCCGACCTGACCGGCTCCAACCTGACCAACTGGAAAGAGTGCATCGCCGTGCGTTCCGGCCAGCCGGGCAACCACATCAACTACGGCGTGCGCGAGTTCGGCATGAGCGCCATCATGAACGGCGTCGCCCTGCACGGCGGCTACATCCCGTTCGGCGCCACCTTCCTGACCTTCTCCGATTACAGCCGCAACGCGCTGCGCATGGCCGCGCTGATGAAGCAGCGTTCGATCTTCGTGTTCACCCACGATTCCATCGGCCTCGGTGAAGACGGCCCGACCCACCAGTCGGTCGAGCACGTTTCCTCGCTGCGCCTGATCCCGAACCTGGATAACTGGCGTCCGGCCGACACCGTCGAATCGATGGTGGCCTGGGGCGCCGCCGTGAAACGCAAGGATGGCCCGAGCACCCTGATCTTCTCGCGCCAGAACCTGCCGTTCCAGGAACGCAGCGCCGACACCGTGGCCAATATCGCGCGCGGCGGCTATGTGCTGGCCGATGCCGCCGACGCCAAAGCCGTGCTGATCGCCACCGGTTCCGAAGTGGAACTGGCGCAAGCGGCGGCCGCCGCCCTGAAAGAGCAGGGCGTGGCCGTGCGCGTGGTGTCCATGCCGTCGACCGATGTGTTCGACCGCCAGGACGCCGCCTACAAAGCGGCCGTGCTGGGCAAAGGCTTGCCGCGCGTGGCGATCGAGGCGGGCGTCACCGATTTCTGGTACAAGTACGTCGGTCTGGAAGGCGCCGTGGTGGGTATCGACAGCTTCGGCGAGTCGGCACCCGCAGGCGTGCTGTTCAAGCATTTCGGCTTCACCGTGGACAACGTGGTGGCCAAAGTCAAATCTGTTCTGGTTGCATAAGAAGACCCATTTTTTTAATCAGGAGCACATGTATGACGATCAAAGTAGCAATTAACGGTTATGGCCGTATCGGCCGCAACATCCTGCGCGCTTTCTACGAAGGCGGTAAAAAACAAGACATCCAGATCGTGGCGATCAACGACCTCGGCAACGCCGAATCGAACGCCCACCTGACCCGCTACGACACGGCCCACGGCAAATTCCCCGGCACCGTGACGGTGGAAGGCGAGAACATGATCGTCAATGGCGATCCGATCCGCGTGTTCGCGCAGCGCAACCCGGCTGAAATCCCATGGGGCGAGCTGGGCGTGGACGTGGTGCTCGAGTGCACCGGCTTCTTCACCACCAAGGAAAAAGCTTCGGCCCACCTGAAAGGCGGCGCCAAGAAAGTGATCATCTCGGCCCCGGGCGGCAAGGATGTGGACGCGACCGTCGTGTACGGCGTCAACCACGGCGTGCTGAAAGCGACCGACACCGTGATCTCGAACGCTTCCTGCACCACCAACTGCCTGGCCCCGCTGGTCAAGCCCCTGCATGACGCCATCGGCCTGGAAACCGGCCTGATGACCACCGTGCACGCCTACACCAACGACCAGGTGCTGACCGACGTGATGCACGAAGACCTGCGCCGCGCCCGTTCCGCCACCCAGTCCATGATCCCGACCAAGACCGGCGCCGCCGCTGCGGTGGGCCTGGTGCTGCCGGAGCTGAACGGCAAGCTGGACGGCTACGCCATCCGCGTGCCGACCATCAATGTGTCGATCGTCGACCTGTCCTTCATCGCCAAGCGCGACACCACCGTGGACGAAATCAACGCCCTGATGAAGTCGGCCGCCGACGGCGCCCTGAAAGGCATCCTGACCTACAACACCGAGCCGCTGGTCTCCGTGGACTTCAACCACAACCCGGCTTCGTCCAACTTCGATGCCACCCTGACCAAGGTCTCGGGCCGTCTGGTCAAGGTCTCGTCCTGGTACGACAACGAGTGGGGCTTCAGCAACCGCATGCTGGACACCACCGTGGCCCTGATGAACGCCAAGTAATCCCCGGCGCTTGCATCATGAAAAAACCCTCACGGCTCGCGCCGTGGGGGGTTTTTTACGTCCGGCGCCGGCCCGGCGTTCCGCAATAACTTACGATTGGTAGGAATATTTCCGCCCCATGCTACAATCGGCGCATGAAAAAACGCATGAGCGCCGAATCGCGGCGCGAGCAATTGATGGACTGCGCCCTGGCGCTGGTCGGGGAAGAGGGCGCCAATGCCATGACCCTGGCGCGTGTCGCAGAGCGCGCCGGCGTCTCCAAGCCCATCGCCTACGAACACTTTCAGACCCGGGAAGGCTTGCTGGCGGCGCTGTATACCCGCTGCTGCGAGCGGCATCTGGCGCTGACGGCCAGCGAACTGGCTCAGGCCCAGGATGGCGTTCAAGCCGCCACGCTGCTGGCGCAAGCGTACATCGACTGCGTGCTGTCCTCGGATTCCGCCTCGCTGGCGGTGGAGGCCGCCATGTATGGCGCGGCTGAAACGGAAGCTGTCCTGCGCGCCAACGATGAAGCTTTTCTGGCCTTTTGTGCGGCCCGGATGGCGGCGTTCCTGCCCGGGAAGCCCTGTCCTGCGGCCATGATTGCCTTTCTCGGCGCGGCGCGGGCGCTGGCGCTGGCGGTGGCGGCCGGCACGGTAGGGCCGGCGCTGGCCTTGGGCACGTTGCGCGCGCTGCTGCTGGCGGCCTGGGAAAAGTAGCGCCGCCGCGCGCGGCGGCTACGCGCGGCCGGCCAGGCGCTGCAGGCGGGCGGCTTCGTCCAGCAAGGCATCGCGCAAGGCTTGTGGTTCGCGCACGGTGAAATCGAAGGTGGTCGAGCCGAGCAGGCGGGCAAACCAGGCATAGCTGGTGGTGCTGGCCTGCAGCAGCACGCCGCCGCCTTCCTGCGGCGTCAGGGTGCCGACCTGGCGCCCCAGCTCGCGCACGGCGGTGGCGTGGTCGGTGTGCAGCAGTACGCTCAGTGTGAGCGGGCGGGGCAGGGTGGCCATGCTGTGCGCCAGATGCTCGGCGGCGTCGAAATCGTTGGGCCGTTCGAAAGCCTCGCCGGTTTCCTGCACCAGGCCGATGCGGTCGAGGCGGAAGGAGCGCAAGGCCATGCGCAGGCGGCACATGCCGATGGTGTACCAGCGGCCATGGCTGAATACCAGGCCATATGGATCGAAGGCGCGCCAGGCGGCCTCGCCGGCCGGCGGCCGGTATTCGAAACGCACGCGGTGCTGGGTCTGGGCCGCCAGCGCCAGCGCCGTCAGCTCGCCGGTCAGGGCTGGGCGCGTGACGCCATGGCCGGCCCAATAGGGTTCCGGTGTTTCCAGCACGGCCGTGGCGCGCAGCGCCTGCACCCCGCTTTGCAGGGCGGGCGGCATCACGCGTTCCAATTTGGCCTGGGCGCTGGCCACGGCCGGCGCCGTGTCGGCCAGACGCAGCGAGCGCACCGCCAACAGGCCCAGCGCCACGGCCGCCGCTTCCTCATTGGTGAACATCAGCGGCGGCAGCTTGAAGCCGGGCACCAGCATATAGCCGCCGTAGCGGCCCCGTTCCGAGGTGATGGGGATGCCCAGCTCTTCCAGCGCAGCGATATAGCGGCGCAGGCTGCGGCGGTCGATGCCGACCCTCTCGGCCAGTTCGGCACCGGAAATCTGGCGCTGGTTCTGCAGCATTTCCAGGATGGCTAGGGCCTTGGTGGCGGGCTTCGACATATATTTTTTGCTTCCGGTGGAATGAGGGGTAATTATGTCCTATATCGCCTCGACAATGTTTCCCGACACACGATGACGGTCCGGGCAAGACCGTCCCGACCATCAGAAGAAAAGGGAGCACGCATGGAACCCGTACTGTTTTACCGCGCCGAGCAAGGCTGCGCCTTCGGCAATATCGTCGCGCTGGAGTGGCTGTGCCAGCCATACCGCCTGAGCCGGCTGGACGAGGCGGCGCGGCCGGCGCCGGCACTGCTGGCGGGCCGCCGCACCATCCGCAACTGCCGCGCCATCCTGCGCCATCTGGGTGCGCGCCGCGGCCATCTGCTGGGTTACCGCGCCGGCACGCCGGAGCGCGCCCGGCTCGATGAAATGATGCATTTCCTGAACACCGAAATGCTGGCCGAACAGCCGCGCATGGAAGCGGCCTGCGCCCGCCTGGATGCGCTGTTGCGCGAGCGCGAATGGCTCGATGGCAATAAGCGCACCGTGGCCGACGCCAATTTCGTCGCGCTGGGGCGCTGGGCCGAGCGCTATGCCAGCCTTGATACGCGGCGCTATCCGCATCTGCGCCGCCATCTGCGCGAGCTGTGCGGCGACCCGGCCGTGTACTTCGCCGACGCCATCGAGCAGCAGCGCCCGGCCGTGAGCAGCGGCCGCTTCCTGGGTCACGTCAGCCTGGCCGAGCTGGAAGAACGTCTGGCGGCCTGATGCGCCAACAGAGGCCGCCCGGAACGGACCCAGGAGCTAGGGGGGAGCATCCGGACCGTGATGCCGCGCCCCGTCCTGGCGCCGATGCGGTTTTCGGCAATAATGCACGGGATAACTTGGTGTGGCGACTGCGGACATCAAAAAGCCAGTTGGCGCGGCAACTGGCTTTTTGCTGAGGAGTAAGGCGCTTATTTGTAGATGCCGGAGCCGATCAGGATATCGTCGACTTTTTCCACGTAGCCGGATTTGTGGTCCACCGTCTTGGTGGCGGGATTCGGCCATTTATAGTCGACCCAGCCCTTGCCCTTGCCCTTGGCCACATCGACCATTTCCTGGATCATGGCCTTGCCCTCGTTATCCTTCATCGACAGCAGATTGCGGCCCACCATTTTGGGGTTATTGCCATGGGCGATGGCTACCCCGTTCAGATCGTAGACGTAGATGTACAGGTCGCGGTCGTGGAAATCTTTGTTGGCCGGATCGGCAATGGCGGCGAAGGTTTTCTCCCGGCCGTCGGCCTTGTACATGGCCACGGCTTTTTTCACCATGGCGATGGCTTCGTCGGCCGAGCCTTTGTCGGCGGCCGTGGCGGGCAGGGCGAGGATGCCCAGGGATATGGCGATGCCACCCAGTATGGCTTTCATTGCGGTCTCCTGTGTGCGGACGACAGCGCGGCAGCGCTGTGCCTCCATGGTTATTGGGCGCTACACAGACAATATAAGCCAATTACTCTTCCGCATCAGCAAATATTTCCTCCCATAAACGTTTTACGGGTTCAATATGCAACGCCACGCGCGCCGGATCGACGCGCGACTGTTCCTGGCCCTGCAGGCGCAACTGGTGCTGCAGCTTGCGCAGGGCGCGGTAAGCGTCGGCCACAGCCCCCGCCAGGGCCGCATCGATCAAGCCCAGGCCGGCGCACAGCTTAAGCAGGGCGATATTGCCGACATTGCCGGTCAGCTCGGCGTAAGCGGCGGCGTGGCGCAGCACCAGGTATTGCACGATGAATTCGATATCGATCATGCCGCCGGCGTCCTGCTTCAAGTCGAACAGGTCGCCGCGGCTGGGGTAGGCTTCGGCCATGCGGCGGCGCATGGCCAGCACTTCGCGCTTGAGGGCCGCGTCGTCCGGCCGCGTCTGGCGCAGCACCTGGCAGCGGATCTGTTCGAAGCGCGCACCGATGGCGGCGTCGCCGGCGCAGAAGCGGGCGCGCGTCAGCGCCTGGTGTTCCCACACCCAGGCCGACGCCTGCTGGTAGCGTTCAAACGCCTGCACGCTCGAGACCAGCATGCCGCTGGCGCCATCGGGCCGCAGCGCGGTGTCGATATCGAACAGGATGCCGGCCGAGGTATGCGAGGTCATCCAGGTGATGAAGCGCTGCGCCAGCTTGGCGTACAGGGCGGGCGCATCCTGGTCCTCGTCGTCGAACAGGAAGATCACGTCGAGGTCGGAGACATAGCCCAGCTCCTTGCCGCCCAGCTTGCCATACGCGATGACGGCAAAGCGCGGCACCTCGCGGTGGCGCTTGGCCACGGTCTGCCAGGCCGCCTTCACCACGGCGGCGACGATGACGTCGGCCAGCGCCGACAGGTGGTCGGCCAGGCGCTCGACCGTCAGGTCGCCGGCCAGGTCCAGGGCCAGCAGGCGGAACAGCTGGGCGTGGTGCAGTTCGCGCAGGATGTCGAGCTGGCGCTCGGTATCGTCGGGATCGATGGCCAGTTGCGCGTCCAGTTCGGCGGCCACGGCGGCGGGATCGAAGGCGGTGCTGCGCACGCGGTCGTCGAGCAGCTCGTCGAGCAGGATCGGGTGCTGGTTGAGGAAGGTGGCCGCCCAGCCGCTCGCGTGCATCATGCGGATCACCCGTTCCAGCGTGTGCGGATACTCGGTCAGCAGCGACAGATAGGCCGAGCGGCGCGCGATCGCTTCCAGGAAGTCGAGCAGGCGGCCCAGCGTGGCGAGCTGGCTGCCCAGGCTCGATTCCTGGGCGGTGCGGGCGATCAGGGGCAGGGCGGCGTTGACCAGGGCCACCAGGCGCTGGCGGCTCGCCTCGGGCAGGCTTTGCAGGCGCGGCGCCTGCCAGGTGGCGATCAGGCGCTGGGCCGCCGCCGCCGGGTCGTCGTAGGCCAGGGCGGCGAAGCGCGCCTCGATGGCTTCGCGGTTGTCGGGGTCGGCGCAGGCGTCGCTGGTGTCGGGGTCGATATGCTGCTCGGACGTGCCGCCGCTCTTGTCGGCGAAGATGGCGTCGAACTGTTCGGCGACGAAGCGGCGGTGGCCGTCCAGCGCCGCCAGCAGGGCCGCCTCGTCGGCCAGGCCCATCCACTGCGCCACCTGCAGGCGGTCGGCCGGATTGGGCGGCAGGGTGTGGGTCTGGGCATCTTCCAGGTATTGCAGGCGGTGTTCCAGATTGCGCAGGAAGGTGTAGGAAGCCAGCAGTTGCTCGACGATGGCGCCGTCCAGCAAGCCTTTGTCGGGCAGCAGGCGCAGGGTGGCGCGGGTCGAGCGCGCGCGCAGGCTGGGATCGCGCCCGCCACGGATGAGCTGGAACACCTGGGTCAGGAATTCGATTTCGCGGATGCCGCCGCGGCCCAGCTTGACGTTATGGCTACGGTCGGGGTGCAGGCGCTCCTGGCGGTTGACCTCGGCGCGGATCTGGGCGTGCATGCTGCGGATGGCGTCGATCACGCCGAAGTCCAGGTAGCGGCGGAAGCAGAAGGGGCGCACGATGGCGTCCAGCGCCTCGATGTCGGCGGCGCGGCCGGTGACGGCGCGCGCTTTCAGCCAGGCATAGCGCTCCCACTCGCGGCCCTGGACGATCAGGTATTGCTCGACCATGCCGAGGCTGGCCGCCAGCGGGCCGGAGCCGCCGTTCGGGCGCAGCGCCATGTCGACGCGGAAGGTGAAGCCGTCTTCGGTGATCTCGGCCAGGGCGGCGATCAGGCGTTTGCCCAGGCGCAGGAAATACTCGTGGTTGGACAGGCTGCGCTGGCCCGGCGCCGTCGCCACCGTGTCGCCATCTTCGGGGTAGACGAAGATCAGGTCGATGTCCGAGGACACATTCAGCTCGCCGCCGCCCTGCTTGCCCATGGCCAGCACCATCAGCTGCTGCTCCTCGCCCGACTCATGGCCGGTCGGCACGCCGTGGGCGGCGCGCAGCTCGGCGTCGATCTCGGCCAGGTGGCGCTGGATGGCGAAATCGGCCAGGGCCGTCATCGTTGCCACCACTTCGGCCAGGTCGGCGCGGCCTTCCAGGTCGCGCCGCAGCAGCGTGGCCACCAGCAAGTTGCGCAAACGCCGCATGCCGCGCCCCAGGGCCAGGGGCGGAGCGTCGCCATTGTCCTGTTGTGCCCGCAGCGCGGCCCCCAAATCGAGCCCGGCCAGCGATAATTGGGATAAGGCGTCGACCTGGGCCGGCCGCCCCGGATCGGCGCTGAGCCAGCGCTGGTAGAAACGGGAGGCGGTAGCGGGGGAAGGCAAGCTCATTATGTCGGTAAGGTCGCGTAATTGGGGCATGATGGGGCCGGGTATGCGGTAGAATGCCGTCGCAGGCTGAGCCGCTCGCCGGGCGTAGCAGGAACTGAACTGATTTCAAGACTTATTTTACGCCAGGGTGACGACCTGGCCGGGCCTGACAGATTATTTTGATGCAGAATTCGCCGCAGCATACCGACGCAGACGAAGGGCCGCTGGCTGCGCGCTGGCACCGCTTGCGGGCCGCCTACCGCGTCGCCAACCTGGCCACCCACCACCTGCTGGGCTTCACCCTGAAGCTGGCGCTGCTGCTGTATTTCCTGTTCGCCCTGCTGTTCCTGGTGCTGCGCTATGCGGTGCTGCCGAATATCGACCATTACAAGGGCGATTTCGAGCGCCTGGCCAGCCGCGCCGTCGGCAATCCGGTCAGCATTGCCCGCATTTACGCCTCCTGGTCCGGCCTGCGTCCCACCTTCTTCCTGGGCGATGTGGTGCTGCGCGACCGCCGCGGCGGCCAAGCCCTGCACCTGCCCAGCGTCTCGGCCACCCTGTCCTGGTGGAGCGTGGCGGCGGCCGATGTGCGCTTCGACGCGCTGGAACTGATCCGTCCCCGCCTCGACGTGCGGCGCGAAGCCGACGGCAAGCTGTATGTGGCGGGCGTGCAGATCGACCTGGAAAAAGAGGGCGAGGGCCGCGGCGCCGACTGGCTGCTGGCCCAGCACGAGGTGGTGATCCGCGAAGGCCGGGTGGACTGGACCGATGCGCGCCGCGCCACGCCCACCTTGTCGCTCGAGAATGTGAACCTGCGCATGCGCAATCAATGGCGGCGCCACCAGCTGGCGCTGCACGCCACGCCGCCGGCCGCCTACGGCGCCCCGGTCGACCTGCGCGCCGACTTCACCCACCCGGCGTTTGCCGCGCGCCGCTCCAACGTCAAGCTGTGGAAGGGCGAGCTGTATGCCGATGTGCGGGGCGCCGATTTGACGGCCTGGAAAGACTATGTGGCCTATCCCTTCAGCCTGGAACGCGGCAAGGGCAATGTGCGCGCCTGGTTCACGCTCGACCATGCGCGCCTGGCGGCGTTCACGGCCGATGTCGGCCTGCAGGAGGTGTACGCCCAACTGGGCAAGACCCTGCCGCCGGTCGAACTGGCCGAGCTGAGCGGGCGCATCGCCGCGCGCGAAGTGGCGCCGCCGGCGCGCGCCACGGCGGCCCCGGCCGGCACGCCCGCGCCCGCCTTTGGCGCCTATGGCTTCGATGTCAGCCTCAACGGTTTCTCCCTGCGCACCCCGGACGGCGTGGCGCTGGCGCCGGCCGCGCTCAAGCTGCACCATGCGGCGGCGGCCAGCAAGCCGGCGCGCACCAGCGTCCAGGCGCAGGACTTCGACCTGGCGGTGCTGGCCCAGCTGGCTTCGCGCCTGCCCCTGCCCGCTTTCCAGCAGGAGGTGCTGGCCGAGGCCGCGCCGCGCGGCCGTCTGCTGCAGGGCAGTGCCGAGTGGCAGGGCGGCGTCGCGGCCTTCCAGAGCTTGCGCCTGAAAGCCCAGGTCGAACGGCTGGGCATGAATGCGCTGGCTGCGCGTCCGGCCCAGGCCGCCACCGAGGCCCAAGCGGCCACGCCCGCGCTGCCGGCTCTGCCCGGCTTCGAGCAATTGAGCGGTGCTTTTGAAGCCGGCAGCGACGGCGGCCATGTCGACCTCGATGCGCCCGGCCTGGCCCTGCATCTGCCGGCCTGGTTCGACGGCCCGCCGCTGCGCTTCCAGCAGCTCAAGCTGCGCGGTGACTGGTCGCGCGCCGACGGCAAGAATCTGCGCGTCCAGCTCGACACCCTGCAGTTTGAACAGGATGGCTTGAGCGCCTCGATTTCCGGCAGCCACCTGCTGCCGCTGAACGGCAAGGGGCCGGGCGTGGCCGACTTCGGCGGCAAGCTCGACGGCTTCCAGCTGAACACCATTGCGCGCTATCTGCCGATCCAGACGCCGGAACACCTGCGCCATTGGCTGACCGGGGCGCTGGAAGACGGCACGGCGCACGAGGTCAGCCTGCGCCTGCGCGGCGATCTGGCCCACTTCCCCTTCAAGGCCGACAGTCCGGACCGCAACAAGGGCGAGTTCCGCATCGCCGGCCGCCTGGAGAATGGCAAGCTGAATTACGATCCCGGCTTCTACGCCAAGGATGGCAAGTCGCCGCTCTGGCCCCAGGCCGAAAAGATCAAGGGCCATTTCGCCTTCGACCGCGCGCGCATGGAAATCGTCGGCGACACCGCGCGCACCCTGGGCGTGGCCTTGTCGAACGTGAAGGCGGTGATTCCCGATCTGACCATCCATGACAGCGTGCTTGACATCGACGGCACGGCGGCCGGCCCGATGCAGGACTTCCTCAAATATATGGCGGCCAGCCCGGTACTCGAATGGATCGGCCATTTCACTGACGAGACCACGGCCGGCGGCAACGCCAAACTGGCGCTGAAGCTGCACCTGCCGCTCAACCACATCATCGAGAGCAAGGTGCTGGGCAGCCTGCAATTGCAGGGCAACGATGTGGTGCTGTGGAACGATATGCCGCCGGTGCAGCAAACCACGGGCAAGATCGAGTTCAATGAAAAAGGCGTCAACCTGAACAACCTGGCCGGCACGCTGCTGGGCGGGCCGGTGGCCATCAATGGCGGCAGCCAGCGCGACGGCGCCATTGTCGTCAAGCTGGGCGGCAATATGACGGCCGAGGGCTTGCGCAAGGCCTATCCGATGCCGCTGGTGCAGCGCTTGACCGGCCACGTCAATGGCGGCGCGCGCTACAGCGGCCTGATCTCGGTGCGCGACCACCAGTACCAGGTCAGCCTGGAATCGCCGCTCAACGGCCTCGGCCTGGACTTGCCGGCGCCGCTGAAGAAAGCGCCGGCCGACAGCCTGCCGCTGCGTTTCGTGCTCAGCGGCAGCGCCGCCAACGAGGCCGGCCTGGCGCGCGACGAAATCCGCCTGGGCCTGGGCGGCGGCATCAGCGCGCGCTACCAGCGCCAGCGCCAGGGCAAGGCGCCGTGGAAGATGGTGCGCGGCGGCATCGGCGTGAATGTGCCGGCGCCCGAGCCGGACAGCGGGCTGGCGCTCAACGTCAGCCTGAAGGCGCTCGACGTCGACCAGTGGCTGGACCTGGGTGGCGAAATCGGCGGCAAGGGCGAGGCCGGCAAGGAGGCCGACGGTCCCGAGCTGGGCCAGTACGTGGTGCCCGACAGCGTGGCGGCGCGCGCCGGCGAATTGATCCTGGGCGAACGCAAGCTCGACGAGGTGGTGCTGGGCGCCTCGCGCCAGAAGGGCGTGTGGCAGGCCAGCGTCGATGCGCGCCAGGTGTCGGGCTATGTGACCTGGAGCGAGGCGGCCAGCGGCAGCGGCGTGGGCAAGGTCACGGCGCGCCTGTCCTCATTGATCATTCCCGAATCGGCGGCCAACGACGTCAAGGATTTGCTGGAGAGTTCGAGCAGCTCGCCCTCGATCCCGGCGCTCGACATCGTGGCCGAGCGTTTCGAGCTGTTCAACAAGCCGCTGGGCAAGCTCGAGCTGCAAGCGTATAACGCCCTGATCACCTCGGCGCGCGAATGGCGCGTCAGCAAGCTGGCGCTGAGCAATGCCGACGGTGAACTGACGGGTACAGGCCGCTGGCTCAGCAAGGATGGCCAGCACAATAGCGCGCTCAACTTCAATCTCGATATCCATAACGCGGGCAAGCTGCTGGAACGCTTCGGCTTTGCCGATACCCTGCGCAACGGCAAGGGCAAGCTGAATGGCGAGATCAGCTGGAAGGGCCTGCCCTACGATTTCGATATCCCGAGCCTGTCCGGCACCATCAGCATGAATGTGGAAAAGGGCCAGTTCCTCAAGCAGGACCCGGGTGCGGCCAAGCTCCTGGGGGTGCTCAGCCTGCAAGCGCTGCCGCGCCTGCTCAAGCTCGATTTCAACGATGTCTTCTCGGAAGGCCTGGCCTTCGACGGCATCCGCGCCAACGCCAGCATCAGCCGCGGCATCGTGCGCACCGAGAACTTGAAAATGCACGGGGTCGCCGCTACTGTACTGATGGAGGGCACGGCCGATATCGCCAATGAAACGACCAATCTGCATGTGGTGGTGATCCCCGAGGTCAACCTCGGCACAGCGCCGCTGGTGTATGCGCTGGCCGTCAACCCGGTGATCGGCCTGGGCGGCTTCCTGGCCCAGCTCTTCCTGAGCCAGCCGGTGATGAAGGCGCTGACCTACCATATGCAAGTGACGGGGCCGTGGAAGGCGCCCGTGGTGACCAAACTCGACGGCGCGAAGCAGGAGGGCGCCCCCCAACGCAAACCACAAGGATGAGCATGCATACCGTTGCCGCCGTACAGATGATTTCCACGCCCGACGTGGCCGCCAATATCGCCGCCGCGCGCCGCCTGATCGGCCAGGCCGCCACCACGGGCGCCCAGCTGGTGCTGCTGCCCGAATACTGGGCCATCATGGGCTTGAGCGACAGCGACAAGGTGGCCCATGCCGAGGCGCTGGGCCAGGGGCCGATCCAGGACTTCATGGCGGCCATGGCGCGCGAACACGGCATCTGGCTGCTGGGCGGCACCTTGCCGCTGGCTTCGGACGATCCCGAGCGCGTCATCAACACCACCCTGGTGTACGACCCGGCCGGCCGCCATGTGGGACGCTACGACAAGATCCACCTGTTCGGCTTTACCAAGGGCACGGAAAGCTATGACGAGGCGCGCACCATCGTGCCCGGCCGCAGCGTCGGCACAGTCGATACGCCGCTGGGCAAGGTCGGCCTGTCGGTCTGCTACGACCTGCGCTTCCCCGAGCTGTACCGCGCCATGGGGCCGCTGTCCCTGATCGTGGTGCCGGCCGCCTTCACCTACACCACCGGCAAGGCGCATTGGGAAGTGCTGCTGCGCGCGCGCGCCATCGAGAACCAGTGCTATGTGCTGGCGGCGGCCCAGGGCGGCCAGCATGTGAATGGGCGCCGGACCTGGGGCCACAGCATGCTGATCGATCCCTGGGGCGAGGTGAAGACCGTGCTGGCCGAAGGCGAGGGCGTGGTGCACGGCCAAGTCGACCTGGATTTCCTGGCCGGCGTGCGCGCCAGCCTGCCGGCGCTGCAGCATCGCACCATGTAAAACACCCGATTCCACTACAATGCAGCCATACCCGTTTCGGCTGCCGATAAAAAGAGAATTCCATTATGAAACCATTTGAACCCAATCTGTCCTCGCTGGCGGTGGCGCGCGAGGTGCTGCTGACGCCTTTCGGCCTGGACGAGGGCAAGCTGCTGAAAGCCCTGGGCAGCATGTTTACGCACAAGGTCGATTACGCCGACCTGTACTTCCAGTTCACCAAGAACGAGGGCTGGAGCCTGGAAGAGGGCATCGTCAAGACCGGCAGCTTCTCGATCGACCAGGGCGTCGGCGTGCGCGCCGTGTCGGGCGACAAGACCGCCTTCTCCTATTCCGACGAGATTTCCGAACGCGCCCTGCTGGAAGCGGCGGCCGCCACGCGCACCATCGCGCGCGCCGGCGCCGGCAAGATCAAGGTCGCCTCCAGCATGCAGCCGCAGGGCGTGCGCTCGCTGTATCTGCCGCACGACCCCATCGACTCGCTCGATGCCACGGCCAAGGTCAAGCTGCTGGAACGCGTCGAGAAGATGGCGCGCGCCAAAGACCCGCGCGTGGTGCAGGTGATGGCCGGCCTGGCCGGTGAATACGATGTGGTGCTGGTCACGCGCAGCGACGGCGTGCTGGCGGCCGATATCCGCCCGCTGGTGCGCGTTTCGGTGACGGTGATCGTGGAGCAGAACGGCCGCCGCGAAATGGGTTCGGCCGGCGGCGGCGGCCGCTACGACTACAGCTATTTCAGCGATGCCCTGCTGCAGCAGTATGCCGACGAGGCCGTGAAATCGGCGCTGGTGAACCTGGACGCGCGTCCGGCGCCGGCCGGTCCGATGACCGTGGTGCTGGGCCCGGGCTGGCCCGGCATCCTGCTGCATGAGGCGGTGGGCCATGGCCTGGAAGGCGACTTCAACCGCAAGGGCTCGTCCACCTTCTCCGGCCGCATCGGCGAACGCGTGGCGGCCAAGGGCGTGACCGTGGTCGACGACGGCACCCTGGCCGACCGCCGCGGCTCGCTGAATATGGACGACGAGGGCAACCCGACCCAGTGCACCACCCTGATCGAGGACGGCATCCTGAAAGGCTATATCCAGGATACGATGAATGCGCGCCTGATGAAGATGCCGGTGACCGGCAATGCGCGCCGCGAATCGTTTGCCCACCTGCCGATGCCGCGCATGACCAACACCTATATGCTGGGCGGCGACAAGGACCCGGGCGAGATTCTGGCTTCGGTGAAAAACGGCTTGTACGCGGTGAACTTCGGCGGCGGCCAGGTCGACATCACCAACGGCAAGTTCGTCTTCTCGGCCAGCGAAGCGTATATGATCGAGGACGGCAAGATCACCTACCCGGTCAAGGGTGCCACCCTGATCGGCAACGGCCCCGAGGTGATGAACCGCATCTCCATGATCGGCAACGATATGCGCCTCGATCCGGGCGTGGGTGTGTGCGGCAAGGAAGGCCAGAGCGTGCCGGTCGGCGTCGGCCAGCCGACCCTGCGCATCGATGGCGTGACTGTCGGCGGCACCGCCGGCTAAGCGGTGCGGTCCCGGCCGAGGCCGCGGCCGCGGCGGGCCGCCGCGCCTATTTGCCCGCCTCGGCCTCCAGCGCCTTGCCGCGCGCGGCGCGCAGCTGCTTCAGGTCGATGGCCTGCAGCGGCTGCTGCGTGGGCGCGATCAGCCGGCTCTTCTCTCCCTCCAGCTTGAACGGCGTTTCCTGCCGCGTGCGGTGCTCGACGATGGCGCCGGTGCGCAGATCGATGCGGCTGTCCTCCACCATTCCGTTATCCCAGCGCCGCGTGCGCAGCAGATAATTATCTTCCATCCGTTCGCTTTGCTGGAACTGGGCGGCCGCGCGCGGCGCCTCGGGCCGGGCCGGCGGCGCGGCGGGCGCCTGGGCGTGGGCCGTGCCGATCAGGGCCAGCGGCAGGGCCGGTGGCGCCAGCGGGCGCGGGAAGGGGAACCATTGCGTCGCCTGGCCGTATTCGATATACACATCGCCCTCGTCATACACCGAGAACAGCGCCTGCACGGCGCCGCGCTCCTGCTTGACGGTGACGGGAATGGTCACCAGGGGTTGCTTGTTGAAGTATTTGATGAAGAGGCGCTGGTTCTCGGCCTGGGCCGCCGTCTTGGGTTTGCCGCTCAGGCTGGCGTACGCCTGGTAGCCGGCCGTGGCCAGCGAGGGTACGACCAGCACGACGGCGGCGATCCGGGTCAGCGAACCCTTGAGGCCATCGAGCGCCGTGTCGACACAGGCGAAGGCGGTCTTGATGCGTTCGAGCAGGGACGGGTGAGCATCCATGATGGGCTCCTTGAGAATCGCAGGGCAGGAGCTGCCCCCATCTTGCACTATAGGCGCTGGGACTGGGCAGATATACACGGATTCTCACGCCGGCGGCGCAAAAAAAAGTCCCCGCGCGCGGCGGGGACTTGGCGGGAGCAGCTAAACCTTAGAAGGTATAGCGTGCGCCGAGGCTGAAGTAACGGCCCATGGCGCCGCTGTAGTCAGCCGGGTTGTAGCCGGAAGCGCCATAGGTCTTCGTGTCCAGCGGCGGTTCTTTGTCGAACACGTTCTGGATGGTGCCGAAGATCTCGGTTTTGCCGTCGAGCTTCCAGCGCGCGGTCAGGTCCAGCGTGGTGAAGGACTTGATCTTGCAACCATTTGGCGAATCGTCGCCGTTGGCGTAGTGGCTGGCGCAAGCGGTCGCGGCTTTCTCCGTTTTATTGTCGAAAGCGCCGCGATAGTTGACCGTGCCGGTCACGCGCCAGGCGCCGCGATCCCAGCTCAGACCGAAGTTGGCGCGGTTGTCGGGCGTACCCATGCAGTTACTCACATCGCAGTTGCCGTGGGTGCCAGCATAATCGAGCACCGTGCCGTCACGTTCGGTACGACGCCATTGGAACATATGCGTCCATTTCGCGTCGGCGGTCAGATTACCCCACTCGTTCGGCAGCGTGAAGGTCTTGCGTGCGTCGAGGTCGACGCCGCGCACGGTGGTCGAGGCCGAGTTGATGTAGTTGGTCAGCACGGCAACCAGTGGACCTGGGTCGCCTGGCACGGTTGGCACGGCGCCGCCTTTGTCGCGCACGACGTGGCCGGCCGTGATGGCGGCGTCGGTGGTTTCCTGGTTGATCTCATTGGTACGCTTGATCTGCCAGAAGTCAACCGACAGGCTGGTGCGTGGCATTGGATCCCACACCACACCCACGGTATAGCTCTTCGATTTTTCCGGTGCCAGGGCCGCGTTCGGGCTGGTGATCACCGACAGGTTGGCGTCGCTACAAGCGCTCTTCACGCCCATCGCGCAGCGCACGCTGTCGGTGGCCGAGCTGTAGGCCGCCAGACCACCACGGCCGTTTTCAGCCGCGTTCGGTGCGCGGAAGCCGCGCGCCAGGGTGGCGCGTACCGCCAGTTCGCGGGTTGGCGTCCATTTCGCGCCCAGCTTCGGCGTATAGGAGTTGCCCACGCCATTCGTGAAGTGGTCGAAGCGCAGGGCGGTCGACAGTTCCACGGTCGGCAGCACGGGGGCCAGCAATTCGGCGAACACGGAGGTCGATTTGCGCTCGCCGTTATAAGCCGAGTAGCCGAGGCCGATGATATTGCCGATCTCGGTACCCGAGGTCGGGTCGAGGCGGGTTTCTTCCTTGCGGAATTCGGCGCCGACCGCCAGGCCGAAGGCGCCGCCTGGCAGTTGGCCGAATTCGCGCGAGGCGCGCACGTCGACCTGGGCGATGCTGGTTTCGGCCGCGCTGCTGATGGTGGGCGACAGCGCCGCGTACAGGGCCGCCGAGTTCAGGCCGGCGTTCTCGCCAATGCGCCAGTAGGTGCCGGCCGGCAGTGCCGCGTAGGCGGGGTTGGTGGCGGTGGCCGCTGCGACGTTGGCGGCGGTCGGGTTCAGCAGGGCGAAGGCGACATTGCGCTGCAGGAAGCCCATGCGGTCATTGGTCACCTTGCTGCGCGAGTACAGCAGGGAGCTGTCGATATCCCAGCCCTGAATCGTCGATTTCACACCGACGAGGGCGCGTACGAAATCGGAATCGACTTTGCTGCTGGTCGGGCCCACATCGGTGGCCAGATAGCGCAGACGCGCCGCACCGGTGCCGAAGTAAGGGTTGTCGGGATGGTTGATGCCCAGCGCAACGCCGCTGTTAATCACCGGACCGCCAGGATAGCCGACGCTGTTGTGCACGGCGGTCGGGGCGCCCGAGGAGTTCGATTTGCTCTTGTAGTAGTTCAGTTCAGCGTAGGCTTGGGTATCCGCATTCAGCTGCAGGGTCAGACGGCCGAACAGATTGGCGGTCTTTTGTTCCGGCTGCATCTGGCTGTAGGCTTGCGCGGTGTCGACCAGGCAGCCGCCGCCCGGGTCGCCTTGGGTGTGGTTGGTGAAGTTGGAGCAGGCCGCGCCAGGGAAGGTGCGGGTGAAGCCGTCGCCCTTCAGGTTGCCGCGGTTAAACCATTCGAGGGTGGTCGGATTGCGTACGTTGCCGTTGACCGCGCTGGTGGCGGCCGACAGGTCGGGCAGGATGTAACCGGCGCCGCTCAGGTTTTCGTTGGCGGAGAAGCCCAGGTCGCGCAGGTCGCCGCGGCCGACGGCGCCGCGGCCGGCACGGTCTTTGTACCAGACTTTGCGTTTCTTGCCGAATTCGGCGCTGAACAGGGCGTTGTAGCGGTCGCTGTCCAGGTTACCGAAGCCATGGGTGACGGACAGGCGGGTATCGCCGCCGTCGCGCTCTTGCGACAGGCCCTGGCTGGCGCGCACGGTGGTGCCTTGGAAGTCGCGGCGCAGGATGACGTTGACCACGCCGGCGATCGCGTCCGAACCATAGATGGCCGAGGCGCCATCTTTCAGGATTTCCACGCGTTCCACGGCTTCGGCCGGGATGATGTTCAAGTCGGCGAAGACTTTCTGGCCGTCGTCGGCCAGACCGTAAGGCGCGATGCGGCGCCCGTTCAACAGCACCAGGGTGGACGAGGTGCCCAGGCCGCGCAGGGAAATACCGGAAGCGCCTTGGGCGAAGCCGGAGCTGAAGGTGGTCGGTACCGAACCCTGGTTATCGACGGCCAGCGTTTGCAGCAGTTCGGCCACGGTGCTCTTGCCGGTTTTTTCGATATCGGCACGGGTTACCGTTTGCACGGGCGAAGCGGTTTCGGCCTGGGCACGGCGGATATGGGTGCCGGTGATTTCCACCCGGGTAATCGGTTGGGTCGATGGGGCCGATTGTGCCATGGCGTTTTGCGCCAGCACAGCGAGCAGCAGGGGCGTCACGAGTGGGAAGGCGCGGCGCAGGCTCAGGGACATCGGGTGCGGTTGCAAGTCTTTCATTACTGTACGTCTCCACAAAAGATCGGTGAATGAAGCTCTCCAGAAGATTTTTCGGTTGTTCTCCGTGAGGCTTAAACTTATATAATAATTAATCGGAAAAATCCTGTTTTTTACCTAATCTTTATTTATGAGTAGCGAAATTAGCTTCATTTTGTGGTGGAAACGACACATTTACTGATCCAAATGCAAGTCCATGATTTGATGGGGATATGTGCTGCTGATTTATGACTTTCATTTTGAAATGATCGTCTTTCGATAATATTGGAAGTCGCAATTATATTAATAGTCACTCTATTTTGTGAGTTAATCTCATTCATCATGACGGGCGGACGCTGGCAAGCCGCGTACAGTGGGGGCTTGCCAAACGCGGCGAAATATTGTTATAGTGGCTCGAACTTTCAGGGACTCACCACCATGCTGCGCTTCGTTTTCTTTACCAACTGGTTTTACTTTAGCCATTCCAGCCCCAAGGCGGTGGAGTAGCGGCCGGTTCACGTAAGCAGCACGACGAGATCCCCAGCAAATACCAAGAAACCGCCAGCGATGGCGGTTTTTTTTTTACCCAGGCCTTTTTTCTCAGGAGAACCCATGCAACGCACTGACGATTTGCGCATCCGCGAAATGAAAGAACTGACCCCGCCGTCCCACCTGATCCGCGAGTTCCCCTGCAGCGAAGCGGCATCGCAGACGGCGGCGGGCGCGCGTGTGGCCCTGCACCGCATCCTGCACGGCCAGGACGACCGCCTGATGGTGGTGATCGGCCCTTGCTCCATCCACGATCCGAAAGCGGCCATGGAATATGCGCGCCGCCTGGCGCCGCTGCGCGCCAAACTCAAGGACGACCTGGAAATCGTCATGCGCGTGTATTTCGAGAAACCGCGCACCACGGTGGGCTGGAAGGGCATGATCAACGATCCGTATATGGACAACAGCTTCCGCATCAACGACGGCCTGCGCATGGCGCGCGAGCTGCTGCGCAATATCAATGAGCTGGGCTTGCCGGCCGGCACCGAATTCCTCGACGTGATCAGCCCGCAGTATGTCGCCGACCTGATCAGCTGGGGCGCGATCGGCGCGCGCACCACGGAATCGCAGGTGCACCGCGAGCTGGCTTCCGGCCTGTCCTGCCCGGTCGGCTTCAAGAATGGCACGGACGGCAATACCCGCATCGCGGTGGAGGCGATCAAGGCCGCTTCCCAGCCCCACCATTTCCTGTCCGTCACCAAGGGCGGCCACTCGGCCATCGTTTCGACCAACGGCAACGAGGATTGCCATATCATCTTGCGCGGCGGCAAGACGCCGAACTACGATGCGGCCAGCGTGGACGAGGCGTGCAAGGCGATTGCCGGCCACGGCCTGGCGGCGCGCCTGATGATCGACGCCTCGCACGCGAACAGCTCGAAAAAGCCGGAAAACCAGATCCCGGTGTGTGCCGATATCGCGCGCCAGCTGGCCGGCGGCGATACGCGCATCGTCGGCGTCATGGTGGAGTCGCATCTGGTGGGCGGGCGCCAAGACCTGGTGCCGGGCAAGGAGCTGGTCTACGGCCAGTCGGTAACCGACGGTTGCATCGACTGGGACGCCAGCGTGCTGGTGCTGGAGGAATTGGCCGCCGCGGTGCGCCAGCGCCGCCTGCGCAGCGAGGATCACTAACATATTGCTAGCTTCTCCCGCCTATTGACGGCATCCTGCCGTCAACCTTCCTTGAAAGCGCGTTCTCGCTTGAAAGCCGGGGCGCGCCGCCTGCGCCCCATTTCACACCAAACTTGCATGAAAGGATAGTGTTTTATGCAAATTCGGCACCCTTTTTAGTGCCGCTGTGGGATTTTCGTCGCATCCAATGTGTATTCGTTGACGACGGGAAGTCACCATGTTTCCATGCTTAAAAACTGAATATTGTTGCGCGAAAAGCAATGCACAGCCATTCACACACAAGAGGGGGAACATGATGATGAAAGAAAAAGTGCTGGCGCGCTCCTTGCGCCTGATTTGCTGGGGTGGCATGGCGCTGGGCCTGGGCACGGGGGCGCCCGCCGCGCTGGCGCAAAGCGCCGACGGCGGCGACAAGATGACCCGGGTGGAAATCACCGGCTCCTCGATCCGCCGCATCGCCAAGGAAGGCACTTTGCCGGTGCAGACCTTGACCCAGGAAGACATCAAGAAAACCGGCGCCAGCTCAGCCACCGAGCTGATCCAGAATCTGCCGGCCATGCAGGGCTTCGTGCCAGCGTCGAGCTCGGTCAATGGCGGCGGTAGTGGCGCCACCACGGCCGCCTTGCACTCGCTGCAGTCGAAATACACCCTGGTGCTGCTCGACGGCCAGCGCATGGCGCCGGTCGAACTCAACAATACGCAGGGCGGCGGCTATGCCGTCAATATCGAGAGCATTCCGCTGGAGGCGGTGGAACGGGTCGAGATCCTGACCGACGGCGCCTCGGCGCTGTATGGTTCGGACGCGATTTCGGGCGTGGTCAACTTCATCCTGAAAAAGAACAAGACTGACGGCAACGCCTATGTCACCACGCAAAAGCCGCAGCACAAGGGCGGCAGCAGCTGGTCGGCCGGCATCACCAAGGGCTTCGGCGACCTGGACCGCGACCGCTTCAATATCCTGTTCTCCTACAGCCACGAGAAGCAGCAGCAGCTGGCCGCGTCCCAGCGCGAAGCGTCGCGCCGCGGCGCCTACTTCCCCTTCAGCTATAAGGGCAAGAATTACATCTTCGACGGTGCCACCGAGAATACCGAGCCGGCGAATATCACGATCAATGCCTTGCCGCGCAATCCGCCTGAAGGCGCCAAGGCGAAAGCTTACTCGATCAACCCTTTCTATGACCGGAATGGCAATTGCGGCGATCCGCTGGCCAAGGCGCAGATTAATCCAGATGGTTATACGGGCGTTTCCTGCCGCTTCAACTATGCTGCCACGGTGCAAACCATTCCGGAAAGCCAGCGCGATAGCGGCTTGTTGAAAGGAACGTTCCAGCTCAATGAAAACACCACGCTGTGGGCCGAAGCCGTGCTGTCGCGCTTCAAGATGCGCGCCCAATACGCGGCGTCGGCCCAGCCCATGGGCATCAATGCCACCACCCGCTTCCCGCTGCTCTGGAATAAATATGTGCAGCCCTTCCTGACGGCGAATAATCTGGTGCCGGCCGACTTCGATGCCGATAAACCGAATGGGCCGCTGGGCACCATCGGCTACCGCTCCGTGCGGGTGGGCGGCCGCGCCGACGACTACATCACCGATGCGCGCCACCTGTCCTTCGGCGCCAACGGCCAGGCCATGGGCTGGACCTATAACGCCAGCGTGGTGCTGTCGCGCAGCCAGATGAAAGACAAGGCAGCCGGGGGCTATACCGATTTCGACAAACTGGTCGATCTTGTCGCCAGCAGTAAATACGATCCGGTTCTGGGTACCGGCTCGGAATTGTTGCGCGACGCTCTGGTCAACGGCACGCAGTTCCAAAAATCGGTCTCAACCCTGAATAGCCTGCATCTGGGCGCGCAGCGCGATGTGCTGGAGCTGCCGGGCGGCATGGCCATTGCATCCTTGGGGGGCGACTTCGTCAAGACGCGCTACCGTACCGACTACCATTCCACAATTCTGTCGCAGTCGGGCTTCGAAAGCCAGCCTGAGTCAGCCAACTATCCGGTGGGCGGCAATTATGGCCAAATTCCCTTCGATGCCGAGCGCAAGAATTGGGGCGTGCTGGGCGAGGCCTTGCTGCCCCTGCATAAGACCCTGGAAGCGAATATCTCGGCGCGCTACGACAAATATGATCGCGTGTACAGCCGCCATATCTTCGGCAGCCTGCCCGACCCGGTGACGGGCTTGCAGATGCGCTTGCCGTCAGGCGAGCTGGGCAATACTTTCAACTCCAGCACCTATAAGCTCAGCCTACGCTGGACCCCGGTGGAAAATGTCTTGCTGCGCGGCGCTTACGGCACCGGCTTCAAGGCGCCGAATCTGAACGAAGTGGCGGGCGGCCTGACCTTCAATGGCAGCACCTCGGGCACCTATGGCTGTCCCTTCCCCGGTACCAGCGGCTGCCGCGGCAGCAGCGCCCAGTACGATTTGCTGAAGGGGCCGAACAGCGCCAGCGGCGAGAATGGCTTGAAACCCGAAAAATCCAAGCAATGGACCTTGGGCGGGCGCATCGAGCCCCTAGCCGGCCTGTCGCTGGGCATGGACTTGTGGAATGTGCGCATGCGCAACCAGATCCTGTCGGGCGGGATTCCGGAAGCCGAGGGCTTCCGTTTTGCCGAGCAATACAAGCACCTGTTCATCAATCCCTACACCGATCCGGGCGGTGGCTACACCACGATTGGCTATAAGCAGCAGCCGGTAAATGGCGGCATGGCCAATTATCGTGGCTTGGACTGGGACTTCAGCTACCGCAACCGCAATATCGGCTTCGGCAAACTGTCCGCTACCTGGACCGGCACCCGCATGCTGCGCCAGAACTATACCTTGTCGCCCACCGGCTCCCTAAAGACCGACCTGGGCGTGTTCGGCCCCGACAATGCCGTGGTCTTCAAATGGCAGAGCCATCTGAACCTGACGCTGGAAACAGGGCCGTTCATCAACACTTTGAGCGCGCACTACAAATCCGGCTATAAGGATCAGGCGTATCCGGCCGGCAGCGTGATTTTCCCGGTATTGGCCGATGGGACGGTGGGCAATAAGGCGGTGGCTTTCGAAGGCATCGACACCCCGTCGTATACCACCTTCGACTGGCAGGGCAAGTGGACGTACAGCAAGGCCATCAGCGTGACGGCGGGCGTGAAGAACCTGTTCGACCGTAAGCCGCCGCTGACCTTGCAAAGCGCGGGTGGCGGCAACCAGATCGGCTACGACGGCCGTTATGCCGATCCACTGGGCCGCGCCTTCTACCTGACGGCCGGCTACAACTTCTAAGCGGCGTCCCAAAACAAAACCGCCGCTGGGGCTGAGCCCCTGCGGCGGTTTTTTCATGCCTGCAGCCTGATTAGAACTTGTAGGCGCCACTCAGATAGAACTGGCGGCCCAGGGCGCTCGAATACGCCGGGTTGTAGCCGATCTGGTGCGGACCGGTATTGCGCAGCGAGAAAGGCGGCTTGCGGTCGAACAGGTTGACGATGCCGGCGGTCAGCTCCACATTCTTGAGCGGACGATACTGGGTCTGCCAGTCGAAGGTGGTGTAGCTCGGCACGCGCAGCGTGATGTCGTAGCAGGCTTGGGCGGCGTCCGCCGTGACCACGGCGCAGCTGTCGACGTTCTGGTTCTTGTCGGTATAGCCGTTGCGGTAGCTGGCCGTCGCGGTGTGCGTGAACTGGGCCGATTCCCAGGAGCTGGTGGCGCGGATGATGTTGCGGAAGCTGACCTTGTCGTTGAAGCCAAAGCGGTTCAGGCTGGTTTCCCACTGGTCGCTCGTGCCCGGACGGGTGTAGCGCGAACGCAGCAGGAAGGTGCCGGCCAGGCGGCTGGTGAGCTTGCCGCCGAAGAGCTTGGCCTTGTGCGTCAAGTCATAGTCGATACCGCGGTTTTCCACCTGGCCCACATTCATCGGCAGCAGCTTGATGGCCAGCACGTCCTGGCCGGTCGAGCCGATATGCTTGGTGGTGAACAGGTCCAGGTACTGGTTCGGATAGGCGGCGATCAAGCCTTCGCTGACTTCGGTCACCTGGTCGCGGATCGACACATTCCACAGGTCGAGCGACAGGCTCAGCGAATCGATCGGCTCGAACACGGCACCCACCGACCACTGCTTGGATTTCTCCGGGCTCAGTTCCGGATTGCCGCCCTTGAAGGCTTCGAGCTGGGTACGGTTGCGCGGGCAGTACTTGGCCAGCGGATGGTTGGCCAGGCCGTTGGCGGCCGACAGCGGGCAGGCGTAAGGCGCGCCGGTGACGCCGAAGTCGACCAGCGGGCTGGCGATCTGCGACATGTCGGCGGCGCGGAAGCCGCTGCCGACGGCGCCGCGCAGCATCAGGTTCTTCATCGGCGTGTACTTGGCGCTGACTTTGTAGGTGGCGGCGCTTTCCGATTTGCCGACATCGCGGCCGGTCAGGTTGTCCTTGACGGAGCCGATGCGGTCATAGCGCAGCGAGGTGGTCATTTCGAGCTGCTGCAGCAGCGGCGTGACCAGCTCGGCGTAGGCGCCGCTGGTGTCGCGCTGGTAGCCGTTGTCGACCTGCGGGCTGTCGAACAGGATGGCGGCATCGCGCGCGGTATCGGACTGCTCCAGCTTGAACTTGGTCTTGCGGTAGTCCAGGCCCAGGCCCAGCATGGCGGTGCCGGCCGGCAGCTGGAAGGCGTTGCGCGAGGCGCGCGCGTCGAAGCCCGTCATGGTCACGGTCTGCACATTGTAGCTGCCGGTGTAACCGGTGCTGTTCAGCACATCGCGCATGGCTTGCGGCAGCTTGCCCTGCTCGTAGCCGAAGGGGTCGAACAGGCCGGCGTCGATGGCGGCGTTGAATTTTTTCTCGAGCGGGAAGCCGCTCAGGTATTTCTGGTCCTGCTTGTTCTTGGAATAGGTCAGGGCGCTGTTGATGTCCCAGCCGAAGGCGCTGCCGTCGACGCCGGTCACCAGGTGGGTGGCGGTGGTGGCGTAGTCATAGCCGCGGTTGCCCATTTCGTACAGGCGGTATTTGGCGGACACAGCGGTCACGCCGGCCGCCTGTTCCGGGGTCAGGTAAGGCAGGATGTATTTGCTGTACAGCGGCGACGAGGTTTTCAGCGAGAACTCGGCCGGATACGGGGCGATGCGGGCCACGATGCTGGCCTTGGTGTAGGCCAGGTCGAAGAAGCCGTTGAAGCCGCTGTTGCCGAGCTTCAGGCTGCCCGAGCTGAACAGGGCGTCACGCTTCGATTCCGGATTGATCTCGACGGTCGAGGTGTAATCGTAGTAGCAGGAGCCGTCGTGGAAGGCATCCACGTTGGCGCTGGCGCACTTGCCGCCATTCATGCGCGCAAACGGGTTGAAATCGATGCTCTGGCTGTCGCCCTTGGCGTCGTTGTAGATCACGCTGGCGTTGGCCGGCACGGCGCGCGGCGAACCGTTGATGAACTGCAGGGCCTTGCCGTTTTTCGGATCGGTGAAATTGATGATGCCGGTCTTGGCGAAGTCGCGCTGCGAAGCCTTGAGCTGCTTTTGCTTATCGTGGCTCAGCGCGAAGAACAGGCTGTAGCCGTCTTCTTCCAGATTGCCGAAGCCCTTGCTCAGCGAGAGCGATTCGGAGGCGCCGCCGGCTTCTTCGGGACGGCTGTACTTGGCCTTGACTTCCCACTGCGTCGCGCCTTTTTTCAGGATGAAGTTGACCACGCCGGCAATCGCGTCGGCGCCGTACAGGGCCGAGGCGCCGTCGGTCAGCACTTCGACGCGCTCGATGGCCGACAGCGGAATCGAATTCAGGTCGATGGTGGTGCCCGAGTTGGACGGGGCCACGCGGCGGCCGTTGAGCAGCACCAGGGTGTAGGCCGGGCCGATATCGTGGATCGAGGCCGTGGTCACGCCGCCGCCGCCGCCGCCGACCGATTCGGCCGCCACATTGAAGCCTTGCATGGCCGGGATCTGCTGGATGAAGTCGGTTACGCTGGAGACGCCGGACTTCTGGATGTCTTTCTGGCTGAACGATTGCACCGGCAGCGCGGCTTCGGCCGCGACACGCTTGATGCTGGAACCGGTGATTTCCACGCGCTGCATGGCTTCCTGGGCGCTGGCGGCGTGCATGCCGACCAGCAGGCTGCCTGCGAACATGACGCGCAGGGAACGGGACAACACTTTCTCGATCATCTTGTTTCTTTCTTGAGGGCGGATACAGACTCCGGCGCCTGGGCGCCGCGTAACTGGCAGTTTGCAGTCCCCGTGATTCTGTATGGGAAATCGCGGGGAGATTATGTAAGCACCGGCCCAACAAGATTGTCAATTTAGCGACCTGTTTTTTTGGAAAAACGACGTTTTTATGCAAATAAATTCACCTAAAAACAACACTTTTCCCATTTTCTTATTTATTCATCAATGTACTATTGGTTAATGTAAAATCCAAGAAAAACGGCTCCACGCGGGAGCCGTTGGCAACTAAAGCAGGCGGGACGGGCCCGCCCGGCCTTAGAAGAATTTGTAATGCGCGCCGACCTTGAAGTAGCGGCCGATGGCGCCGCTGGCATCCATCGGGTTATAGCTCATGCCGCCATAGGTGAGCGGATCGAGCGGGGCGATCTTGTCGGTCACGTTGTTGACCGATGCGAACAGGGTCAGCTGGTTGCCGAATTTCCAGCGCGCCGACATGTCCAGCGTGGTGAACGAGGGGATGCGGCAATCGCCGGGCGCCCCATTGCCATTCGCCAGGCGCGAAGCGCAAGGGCCGCCCTGGAAATAGATGTTCTTCATGCTGTCGCGGTAGTTCACCGTGGCGCTCAGATTCCAGGCCGCGATATCCCAGCTGCCGTTCAGCGTGCCCTTGTTCTTGGGCGTGCCGGCGCAGTTCGAGGTATCGCAGTTGCCGTGGGTGCCGACGTACTGGTACTGGGTGGTGGCCGATTCGGCGCGCAGCCAGGACGAGACATGGCTCCAGGTCAGGCCGACGGTGGCGCGGCCCCAGTCGCCCAGGCGCAGGCGCTGCTTGATGTCCAGGTCGACGCCCTTGACTTCGGTGAAGCTGGAATTGCGGTAGGGCGCTTTGCTCAGCAGCAGGGTGCCGCTGTTCGGGATCACCACGCCGTTGACAACCAGGTTGTTATCGTTGCGCACCGCCGTCGGCAGGGTGGCCGCTTCGTTATACGGCAGCGGATTGATCTCGTTGGTGCGCTTGATTTTCCAGGCGTCCAGCGACAGGCTCAGGTTGTCGATCGGGTCCCACACGATGCCCAGGGTATAGCCCTTGGATTTCTCCGGGGCCAGGTTGGGATCGCCGACCTTGACCGCGGCAACGCTGGCTTCGCAGTCGTTCGAGGTGCCGCCGCCCGGGGCTGGCGTATTGTTCGGGCAGCGTATCGGATCGCTGGTGGTGGCGGTACCCGTCGATTGCGAGCGCGGATCCGATTCAGCCGGTCCTGGCGCGCGGAAGCCCTTGGAGAAGGTGCCGCGCAGGGCGAAGTTCTTGAGCGGGGTCCACTTGGCGCCGAATTTGGGCGTGGTGGAATTGAACTTCTCGTATTTGTCGTAGCGGATGGCGCCCGACAGTTCCACCGTCTTGAGCACCGGCGCCAGCAGCTCGGCGTAGATGGCCGAAACCTTGCTGTCGCCGAAGGCGGCCACATAGCTCGAGTTGATCGAGCCGTCGATGGTGCCGCTCAGGGAAGGATTGTCCAGCTTCTCGCGGCGGTGCTCGGCGCCGATGGCCAGTCCCAGGTTGCCGCCTGGCAGCGGCATGAGTTCGCGCGACGCCTTGAAGTCGAGGATGTCGAGCTTGGTGCTGGAATCGGAGGTGGCGATGGTGGCCATGGCCGCGTACAGCGAGGCTGGGTTCTTGCCGGCCTGGGCTCCCAGATAGTAGGGGAAGTATTTGCTGGTCGGGTCGCTCAGGCCGGCGCGCACCACGGCCATGTTCAGCATATTGGTGTAGTTCAGCTCCAGCTTGGACTGGCTGTGGGTATAGCCCACATCATAGTCCCAGCCCATGGCCTGGCCCTTGGCGCCGATGACGAAACGGCTGAAGCGGTTATTCGCCTGGCGTTCGCTGGGGCCGACGTCGAAGGCGGCGTAGCGCACGCGCACCGGCACGCCGTAGATGTTTTGCGGGTGGTTGGCGGCCATCAGGATGGCCGTGCTGCCGGAGCCGTAATTGATGAGGCCGGCCGGATACTGGGCATTGGCCGGGAAGGCCACCACCGGCGTGATCGAGGGCGGCACCAGGGTGAAGGCGGTATTGCGCTTGGAGTAGCCCAGTTCGGCATACACCTGGGTGCTGTCATTGACTTGCCAGGTGCCGCGCGTGTACAGATTGACCGCCTCGATTTCCGGCTGCATGTCGCGGAACTGGTCCTGGTGCCAGATACAGCCGGTGACGCCGGCCTGCGACGAGCGTGACAGGCCGTCGCAGCTGGTCAGCGGCACATAGTCGAGCGTGGTCGGATTACGGATCAGGCCGGCGGGCGAGCCGAGCGCGTCGTTATTGCCACGCACCTGGCCCGAGGCGAACTGGGTATTGGTCGGATAACCATACGGCCGCAGGTCGCCCTTGCCGATATGGGCGCGGTCCTTGCGGTCGCTATTGTGCAGGCGGTCGGACTGGAAGTATTCGGCGTTGACGACCCAGTTGAATTTGTCGGTTTCCAGGTTGCCGCGGCCATAGGTCAGGGACGCCTTGTTCTGCTTGCCGTCGCTGTAGCGCGAGCTGCCGGTGTCGCCGCGCACTTCCAGACCTTCGAAGTCCTTGCGCAGGATGATGTTGACCACGCCGGCGATGGCGTCGGCGCCATAGGTCGAGGATGCGCCATCTTTGAGGATCTCGATGCGCTCAACGATCTGCATCGGCACGGTGGACAGGTCGGTGAAGCTTTTCTGGCCGTCGTCGGCGCGCGCGAAGGGCGCCATGCGTCGGCCGTTGAGCAGCACCAGGGTGGAGGTGGCCCCCAGGCCGCGCAGCGAGATGGCGGTGGAACCGGCCGCAAAGCCGTTGCCGAAGCCGGTCGGCAGCGAGCCGGCGCCGTCGACGGTCAGGGTTTGCAGATATTCGGATACGGTGGCTTTGCCCGAACGCAGCAATTCATCGCGGCTGATCAGTTGCACCGGCGAAGCGGTTTCGGCGGTGGCACGCTTGATTGCCGAGCCGGTAATTTCCACGCGCTGGATCGCGTCCTGCGCCAGTACGGGCTGGGCCAGCAGCCCAAGACCCAGGGCCGCGGCCCCGCCCGAAAACACCAGGCGCAGGGAACGGGATAGAACTGTTTCCATCATCATTCTAAAGACCTCCAATTGTGTTGAACAGGCAAGCGCACTGACTGCCGGCGCGAGGCCGGCGAACGCTTCCGGTGTGGAAAGCCTTGGGCTTTCCAGCATCAGCTATGTAATCATTCGGTCATCTTGCCGTCAAACCGGCAAAAAAATGCGGTAGGCCGGGAAAGTGCCATGTTTTACATGGGGGAAGCCCTTATTTTTATGATAACTTCATGGAAAAAGATGGTAATTGCTACGAACTGCATCGAACACCATGGCGCCTGTCCTGGTGGTTTCGCTGCGGGTTGGCTTGTAAAAAAGCCGTTAAGTGTAAGTATTTAACAACAATGCTGGACGGAAAAGAAAAAGGGCAAGGCCGCAGCCTTGCCCTTTCCGTGCCCTACAGCGCTTCAGCTTAGAAGGTGTAGTTTGCGCCCACTTTGAAGTAGCGGCCCACGGCGCCCGAGTTGTCCATCGGGTTGAAGCTCATGCCGCCATAGGTCAGCGGATCGAGCGGTGCCACTTTGTCGAACAGGTTGGCGACGGACGCGGTCAGCTGCAGCTGCTTGCTGAAGTTCCAACGGGCCGACAGGTCGACGGTAGTGAAGGATGCCAGTTTGCAGCCGGCTGGCGCGTCGCTGCCATTGGCCAGCTTGCTGGCGCAGGCGGTGGCGCCTTCGTAACGGATGTTCTTCATGCTATCGCGGTAGTTGGCGGTCGCGGTGAAGTTCCAGTTGGCGATATCCCAGGAACCAGTCAGATTGATCTTGTTCTTAGGCGTGCCGGCGCAGTTCGAGGTATCGCAGTTGCCGTGGGTGCCAGCGAACTGGTACTTCAGCGACTCGGACTCGACGCGCAGCCAGGAGGCGGTGTGGCTCCAGTTCAGGCCGATGGTGGCCTTGCCCCAGGCGCCCAGGCGCAGACGCTGTTTCACATCCAGATCGACGCCGCTCACTTCGGTGTAGCTCGAATTGCGGTAAGCGCCTTGCAGCACCAGCAGGGTGCCCGTGTTCGGGATCACATTGCCGGCGGCATCTTTCAGGTTGTTATCGTTACGCACCACGTCCGGACGGGCAGCCGCTTCGGCGTAGGACACTGGATTGATCTCGTTGTCACGCTTGATCTTCCAGGCGTCCAGGGCCAGGCTGGTGTCCGGCAGCGGATCCCAGACGATGCCCAGGGTGTAGCCTTTGGACTTCTCAGGCTGCAGGTTCGGGTTGCCGATCTTGATCGCGTTGACGTTCAGCGAGCAGTCCGCCGAGCTGGCGCCGGCCATCGGCACACCGCCCTTGCAGCGCACCGGATCCATGACGGAGGCCGAACCGACGGCCTGGCTGAGCGGATTGCTTTCCGCCGCGCTCGGCGCGCGGAAGCCCTTGGTGAAGGTGCCGCGCAGGGCGAAGGTCTTCAGCGGGGTCCATTTCGCGCCCAGTTTCGGGGTGGTCGAGTTGAACTTGTCGTAGTGGTCGTAACGCAGGGCAGCGGTCAGTTCCACGGTTTTCAGCACCGGCGCCAGCACCTCGGCATAGATCGCCGAGACTTTGCTGTCGCCGAAAGCGGCGGTGTAGCTGCCGTTGATGGAACCGTCTTCGGTGCCGCTCATGCTCGGGTTGTTCAGCTTCTCTTGACGGTGTTCGCCGCCGATGGCCAGGCCCAGATTGCCGCCTGGCAGGGCGAACAGTTCACGGCTGGCCTTGAAGTCGATCACGCTCAGCTTGGTGCTCGAATCGGAGGTCGAAGTACGACGCAGGGCGTTGTACAGGGCTGGCGAATTCTTGCCGGCGTCAGCGCCCAGGTAGTAAGGGAAGAACTGGCTCTTCGGATCGCCCAGCGCGGCCTGCAGCACGCGCATATTCAGCATATTGCTCCATTCCAGGCCCAGCTTGGACTCGGAGTGGGTGAAGCCGGTTTCATAATCCCAGCCGGCGTACGTGCCTTTCAGGCCCACCACGAAGCGGGTGAACTTGTTTTCGGCGCTGCGCGTGCTTGCGCCCACGTCCCAGGCCGAGTAGCGCACGCGCACTGGCACGCCATACGGATTCTGCGGGTGGTTGGCGGCCATGGTGATGGCGTTGCCGTAGTTGATCAGCTGGTTAGGACCGCCGTTCTGGCCAGGGAACACCACGGTGCTCGAGGAGCCGCCCGGGGTCATGGTGAAGTCGGTGTTGCGCTTCGAGTAGCCGATCTCGGTGTAAGCCTGGGTGTCGGCATTGATCTGCCAGGTGCCGCGGGTGTACAGATTGATCGAATCGATCTTCGGCTGCATCGCGCGGAACTGGTCGTGGTGCCACAGGCAGGCGTTGGCCTGGTCTTGGCGCGAGGTCGAGAACTTGTCGCAGCCTGGCAGGGAAACGTACTGGCCGGTGGCTGGGTTCAGCAGCAGGCCGGTTGGCGCTGGGCTGCCGACGCCGTTGGTCAGCCAGCCGCCCGCGTACTGGGTGTTGTTGGCATAGCCCCAAGGACGCAGGTCGCCCTTGCCGATCCACTCGCGGTCGCGGCGTTGCGATGCTTTCAGTTCGTCGGACTGGTTGAATTCGGCGTTGATCACCCAGTTGTACTTGTCTTCGTCCAGGGTGCCCTGGCCGTAGGTGAGGGAAGCCTTGTTCTGCTTGGCGTCGCTGTAGCGCGAAGCGCCGGTTTCGCCGCGCACTTGCAGGCCGGTGAAGTCCTTGCGCAGGATGATGTTGACCACGCCGGCAATCGCGTCGGCGCCGTACAGCGAGGACGCGCCATCCTTCAGCACCTCGATGCGCTCGACGATCTGCATCGGCACGGTGGACAGGTCGGTGAAGCTCTTCTGGCCGTCGTCGGCACGGGCGAACGGCGCCATGCGGCGGCCGTTCAGCAGCACCAGGGTCGAGGTGGCGCCCAGACCGCGCAGGGAGATCGCGGTGGAACCGGCGGCGAAGCCGGAGCCGAAACCAGTCGGCAGCGAGCCGGCGCCATCGACCGGCAGGGTTTGCAGGTACTCGGCCACGGTGGCCTTGCCCGATTTCAGCAGCTCGTCGCGGCCGATCACTTGGACGGGCGATGCGGTTTCCGCCGTCGCGCGCTTGATGCTCGAACCAGTGATTTCAACACGCTGAATGTTCGCGTCTTGCGCGAAGGCGGTCTGGCTCAGCATGCTCATGCCGATCACGGCCATGCCGCCGGAACAGATCATGCGTACGGAACGGGATAAAACCTTCTCCATCATCATTACTTCTACTCCTACTTTTTGGTGAATCAAGACGACGCATCTACCGCTATTGCTCCTCCAAGGCGCTGCGCCGACAGCTGATCCCGATTAGCCTGTGAGAAAAGGATATTCGGGAGCAGCATAGAAACATTTCCACTTATTTTGTGTCAATCACAAACTGCTTAATCTTTGCGCAGATACAACAAGGTATTGTCGATTTAATCACGGTTACAACTTTTACTGCTGCATCGCAGCAAAGCAAAGTTTTTCCTGCTTAATAACTTGTTTATATGCGAAAAATGCAGAATAAAATTCTCTGCCGATACGTCAAAATAGGGAATTGTTGCGCTGCACTATCGAATGGGGCTTGCAGGACGCAAGGCTTTCTGCCTGGGCCGGCAAGAATTGCGTTATCGTTACGCCTTTCCAGTCTTGCGAGTAAAAACCAATTGAGCGCCTATCTCCTGCGCCGCCTGTGGCAGATGCTGCCCACCATGCTGGGCGTGGTGCTGCTGGTATTCCTGCTGTTTAACTGGGTGGGCGGCGACCCGGCCTATATCCTGGCCGGCAAGATGTCCAGCGCCGACAGCATTGCCAATATCCGCCGCCAGCTGGGCGTGGACCAGCCGTATTATGTTCAGCTTGGCATCTTCCTGAAGCAGGTGCTGACTTTCGATTTCGGCCAGAGCTGGGCCACGGGCGAGAGCGTGTCCCACATCCTGGGCAGCCGGCTCGGCCCTTCGCTGACCGTGCTCCTGCCGCTGACCGTGCTGGAGACCGTGCTCGGCATTGCGCTGGCGCTGGCCCTGGCCTTCGTGCGCGGCTCGCTGAGCGACCGCGCCGTGATGGTGGTGTGCACGGTCGGCATGTCGGTCTCGATTCTGGTGTACATCATCGGCTTGCAATATGGACTGGCTTATAAGCTGGGCTTATTCCCGGTGCAGGGCTGGGGCGACAGCCTGGGCGAGAACCTGCTGCGCTATGCGGTCCTGCCCATCCTGATCGGCCTGGCCGTGTCGCTGGCGCCGACCCTGCGCCTGTACCGCAGCTTCATGCTCGATGAAGTGGGCCAGGATTATGTGCGCACGGCGCGCGCCAAGGGCTTGAGCGAGATGCGCGTGATGTGGGTGCATGTGCTGCGCAATGCCGCCATTCCCGTCATCACCCATGTGATGGCCAGCCTGCCGGCCCTGCTGATCGGCGCCTTCCTGCTGGAGCGCTTCTTCGGCATTCCCGGCATCGGGCGCGAAGTGATCCTGGCGGTCGAGCGCAGCGACTTCCCGGTGATCAAGGCCATCACCGTCTACGTGGCGGCCGCGACCATGCTGTTCAACCTGCTGGCCGACCTGCTGTACCAGGCGGTCGATCCGCGCGTGCAATTGACATAAGGATGGCCATGCAGAATTTCCCCGCCTCGTCCGGCCTGTGGACGCTGGCCTGGCGCCGCCTGCGCGCCGACCGCATCGCCATGGCGGCGCTGGCCGTGGTGGCCGCCTTTCTCGCGCTGCTGGCGCTGTCGGCCGGCGGCCTGGTGGCGGCCGACTGGGAGCGCGAGGTGGGTGTCAATTACGCACCACCCAGCTTTGCCGCGCCGGCGCCGTCAGTCCCGGCGCCCAGCGCTGCCGTGCCCGGCAGCGCGGTGGCCGTTGCCCCGGCCCCGGCTCTTAGCCAGAACGAATTCGATCCGCTGGCGGCCGATATCGCCGTCCTGCGCGCCGGGCTCGGCAACAGCGAACAGCAAGCCCTGGAGCGGCGCCTCAGCCTGCCGTTCGGCGCCGATAAGTGGGGCCACGATATTCTGCTGAAAACCATCAAAGGCGGCGAAACCTCCGTCATCGTTGGTTTGGCGGCCGCGCTGCTGGCGGTTGGCCTGGGCACGCTGTTCGGTGCGCTGTCCGGCTATTACGGCGGCCTGGTGGACGATGCCTTCAACTGGTTTTACAGCGTGTTCACCGCCATTCCCGCCATCCTCATGATTTTGGCCGTGGCCGCCGTGCTGCAGCAGAAGGGCGTGCTGACCATCGTGCTGATCCTCGGCCTGACCGGCTGGACCGGGCCCTACCGCCTGATGCGCGCCGAATACCTGAAGCACAAGGCGCGCGAATACGTGCTGGCGGCCGACGCCATCGGCGCCTCGGCCTGGCGCAAGATGTTCGTGCATATCTTCCCCAACGTCAGCCATGTGGCCCTGGTCCAGCTCTCGATCCTGGTGGTGGGCTTCATCAAGGCCGAGGTCATCCTGAGCTTCCTCGGTTTTGGCGTGCCGGTCGGCGTGGTGTCGTGGGGATCGATGCTGAACGAAGCGCAAAATGAGCTGATCCTGGGGAAATGGTGGCAGATGACGGCCGCCGCCAGCGCCATGGCGCTGCTCGTCACCGCCTTCTCCCTGTTCGCCGATGGCCTGCGCGACGCGCTCGACCCGAAAATCAAATGATGCCCGCCATGCCTTCTTCCGAACCGCTGCTCCAGGTGCGCGATCTGCGCATCGCCTTCCGCCTTGGCCGCCGCGAGCGCTTCGAGGCGCTCAAAGGCGTTTCCTTCGACGTGCCGCGCAATGCCACCGTGGCCCTGGTGGGCGAATCGGGCAGCGGCAAGTCGGTCAGTTCGCTGGCCGTGATGGGTCTGCTGCCCGAGCAGAGCACGCTGACCGACCCGGCCAGCAGCATCCGCTTTGGCGGCCGCGAGCTGCTGAGCCTGTCGAAAGCCGAGCGGCGCGCCTTGTGCGGCAAGGACATCGCCATGATCTTCCAGGAGCCGATGTCCTCGCTCAACCCGGTGCTGACGGTGGGCTACCAGATCGGCGAAGTGCTGCGCCTGCATCTGGGCCTGGATGCGCGCCAGGCGCGCGCGCGCACCTTGGCGCTGCTGGAGGAGGTCGGCATTCCCGATCCGGCCGCGCGCATCGACGCCTATCCGGGCCAGATGTCGGGCGGCCAGCAGCAGCGCGTGATGATCGCCATGGCCATTGCCTGTGAGCCGCAGCTGCTGATCGCCGACGAACCGACCACGGCGCTTGACGTGACCATCCAGCAGCAGATCGTGCAGCTGCTGCTGCGCCTGCAAAAGCAGCGCCAGATGTCCATGCTGTTCATCACCCACGACCTGGGCCTGGTGGCCGAGATCGCCGACCAAGTGATTGTCATGCGCCATGGCGCGATCCGCGAAGCGGGTCCGGCGGCGCGCGTCTTCGGCGCCCCCGAGGATGCCTATACGCGTGCCCTGCTGCATTGCCGTCCCACGCTCGATGCGCGGCCGTGGCGGCTGCCCGTGATCGCCGATTATCTGGAGGGCAGGGTGGCGGCGCAGCAGCCGCAGCGTCAGCGCGGCTATGCCGCGGGCGATGAGAATGTGCTGGTGGTGAAAAATCTGAGCAAGAGTTTCTGGCAGCGTGAAGGCTGGTTCGGCAAGCGCGAATTCAAGGCGGTGCGCGATGTCTCCTTCACCCTGCCGCGTGGCAAGACGCTGGGCGTGGTGGGGGAATCGGGTTCGGGCAAGACCACCATGGGCCTGACCCTGCTGCGCCTGCATGAAGCCAGCGGCGGCAGTGCCTTCTTCGACGGCCAGGATCTGCTGGCGCTGTCGGCGCGCGACTACCATGCGTACAAGCGGCGCATCCAGATCGTGTTCCAGAATCCCTACGCCTCGCTGAATCCGCGCTTCACGGTCGGCCAGATCCTGCTCGAACCCATGCGCCTGCACGGTATTGGCGCCAACGACGGCGAACGTGCCGTGATGGCGCAGCAATTGCTCGATAAAGTCGGTTTGCCGGCCGCCTACCAGCGCTACCCGCACGAGTTCTCCGGCGGCCAGCGCCAGCGCATCGCCATCGCGCGCTGCCTGACCATGCGGCCCGAAGTGCTGGTCTGCGACGAATCGGTCTCGGCGCTCGACGTCTCGGTGCAGGCCCAGGTGCTGAACCTGCTGCAGGATCTGCAGGATGAATTCGGCCTGTCCTACATCTTCATTTCGCACGATCTGGCGGTGGTCAAATACATCGCCGACCAGGTGATGGTGATGCGCCAGGGCGAAGTGGTGGAGCTGGCCAATGCCGACGAGCTGTACCGCAATCCCCAGCACCCCTACACGCGCAGCCTGCTGGCCGCGATTCCACGTGGAGCAGGGCGGACTAGCTCCTTGGAAGCCTGAGTTTTGCGTTAAGATACAAGAATTATGGCGAACTTAATTTCTCTGCTTCACCAGTACGGCATCCTGATCGTGTTTGGCGTGGTCCTGATCGAACAAATGGGCTTGCCGATTCCTGCTTTCCCGATACTGATCGTCTCCGGCGCACTGGCCATGGAAGGCGGCACGCCGCTGCCGGTGGTGCTGGCGGTATCCATGCTGGCCTGCCTGCTGTCCGACCTGTTCTGGTTCCGCGCCGGCCGCCGCTATGGCAAGCGCATCCTCAAGCTGCTGTGCCGCATCTCGCTCTCGCCCGACTACTGCGTCAGCCAGACCGAAGACAATTTCAAGCGCTGGGGACCGAAAGCCATGGTGGTCGCCAAATTCATCCCCGGCTTCAACACTATCGCCCCGCCGATGGCCGGTGCGATGGGGACGGGCGTGCCGACCTTCCTCATCTTTGCCCTGCTGGGCGGTCTGGTCTGGAGTTCGGTCGGCATCGGCATTGGCGTCTACTTCCATTCCAGCGTCGACCAGGTGCTCGACATCCTCGCCACCATGGGCAGCACCGCCCTGATGGTGCTCGGCACCTTGCTGGCCCTGTTCGTGCTGTTCAAATACATCGAACGCAAGCGCTTCGAAAAAGCCACGCAAACCGAGCGCATCACCATTGAAGAACTCAAGGAACTGCTGAGTACCGGCCAGGAGCACGTGCTGGTCGACGCCCGCAGCCTGACCGCCCAATCGCTGGAGCCGGCCGTCCCCGGTGCCCTGCTGGCCAATGGCGACCCGGTTGCCGCCCTGGCCGCCCTGCCCAAAGACCGCATCATCATCGTCTACTGCAGCTGCCCCAACGACGTCACCGCCGCCCACGTCGCCAAGCAGTTGCACACCCACGGCTATAAGCGTGCCCGTCCCCTGCATGGTGGCCTCGACGCCTGGAACACCGCCTTCCGCCCCGCCGAACCCAGCCTCACCCCCGCCCCCGGCCACTAAGCCCCCCTCGTTTGATCTAGCGCAAACAATGTCCACCCTGGTGTCAGGCACTAGAGTCGGACATTGTTTGATTTAGCTCAAGGAATGTCCGACCGTGGTGCCTGACACCAGGGTGGACATTTTTTGATTTTGCGCAAAGGATCGGTAGTCATACTACTAATTGAATTTGCTTATTTTTGCGACATTTCTTGCTATTATTTGTTGTTGTGTACTCAAACTACATTTAATTCCTTGCGTGGGCGATAAGAAATCCTTTAGGATGGGGGGTCAATCTCCTTTTTGTCCGCCATGACTGCTCAGCTTTCTTCTGCTTCGTCCTCGACCTTTGCCGGCCCGCGTTTGCTGGCGGACGTGGGCGGCACCAATGCCCGTTTTGCGCTGGAGACGGCGCCCGGGACGATAGCGCTGGTGCATGTGCTGGCCTGCGCGGCGTATCCGACGCTGGCAGCGGCTTTGCAAGCCTATCTGGCGTTGCCGGATGTGGCGGCCGCAGCGGCAGGGCAGGGCATCCGCCATGGCGCGATTGCGATTGCCAATCCGGTCACGGGCGATCTGGTGCGCATGACCAACCATCATTGGGAGTTTTCGATCGAGGCGCTGCGCCGGGAGTGCGGCTTCGAGGTGCTGGCGGTGGTGAACGATTTCACGGCGCTGGCGCGTTCGCTGCCACTGCTGTCGGATACGCAAAAGGTGCAGGTGGGCGGCGGCGCGGCGCTGGCCGGGGCGCCGCTGGGCTTGATCGGCGCGGGCACCGGACTGGGTGTGTCGGGCCTGATCCCTTCGGCAGCGGGTTGGACGGCCTTGCTCAGCGAAGGCGGCCATGTCAGCTTTCCGCCCATGGATGAGACGGAAATCGCCATCCTGCGTTTCGCCTGGCGCGAATTCGAACATGTGTCGGCCGAGCGCCTGCTGTCCGGCGTCGGCATCGAGCTGATTTACCGCGCGCTGGCCGAGCAGCGCGGCGCGGCGGCCGAGGCGCTGCCGGCGCCGGAGATCGCGCGTCGCGCGCTGGCCGGCGAATGCGCGCTGTGCGATGCGGTGATCGAGGCGTTCTGCACCATGCTGGGCACGATCGCCGGTAATCTGGGCGTGACGCTGGGCGCCCAGGGTGGGATTTATATCGGCGGCGGCATCGTGCCGCGCCTGGGCGAGCGCTTCGCCCGTTCCGGCTTCCGCGCCCGCTTCGAGGCCAAGGGCCGCTTCCGCGCTTATCTGGCAGCGGTGCCGACCTTCGTCATCACGGCCGAGTACCCGGCCTTTCTCGGCGTGTCGGCGATTCTGGCCGAGCGCCTGGCCGCCGCCTGAGCAAGCCGCTTTAGGCGGCCGGGTCCGCCACGGCGGCGGAGGCTGCCGCGCCGCGTCCCATGAAGTACCAGATCACGCCCGCCGTGGCGACGGTGATCGCCGCCAGGATGTGCAGCAGGCTGCGGAACGCCGCGCCATAGGCTTGCACCAGCGGCTGCGCCTGTTCGCGTCCCGCCCCCAGCAACTGCAGCGCCGAATCGAGCTTGCCGACCGCCAGATGCTGGGCGGCCTGCATGGCCTGTTCCGGCGCCAGTCCGCCCTGGGTACTCAGGCTGTGCTGGGTCAGCGTCGCCAGCAGGGCAGCCACGATGGCCAGTGCCACGCCTTCGCCCGCCACCCGGGTGGTGCTGAAAATGCCGGCCGCCATGCCCGCTCTTTCCTTCGGCACCACGCTCACCGCCATGCCATCCATCAAGCCCCAGGGCAGGCTGATGCCCGCGCCGATCAGCAGCATGGGCCAGCGCATGGCGCCGGGCTGGCCCGGGGCGCAGCCGCTCAGCCAGAGCAGGCCGGCGGCCGTCGCCAGCAAGCCGCCCGCGGCCAGCCGCGCCGGCGCGATGCGGTGCGAAACCGAGGCGGCGATAAACGGCAGCACCAGCAGCGGAGCGGACAGGCTCAGCATGGCCCAGCCCGCTTCCAGCTCGCGCAGGCCCTCGATGCCGATCAGCCGTTCCGGCAGCAGCACTAGCAGCACGACAAAGGAATAGGCGGGCGCGGCGGCCAGGAACTGCACGCCGGTAAACGCCGGATAGCGAAACAGGCTCAGGTCCAGCATGGGCCGCGCCACCCGGCTTTCGATCTGGATGAAGGAGGCCAGCAGCGCCGCCGCCGCCAGCAGCGCGCCGAGCGTGGGCAGGCTGGCCCAGCCATATTGCGGCGCCAGCAGGATGCCGCAGGTCAGCAGGCTGAGCGCGCCGGTAAAGCTGAGCAGCCCCGGCCAGTCCAGGTGCCGCGCCTGGGGATCGCGTGATTCATGCATGCGGGCCGCGCCCAGCAGCACCGCGCCCAGGCCGGCCAGGCCGGCGGCATAGAACAGCGTGGACCAGCCATGGTGTTCGACCAGATAGCCGCACAGCAGCGGGCCGAACGCGAGACCGACGCCAAAGGTCGTGCCAACCAGGCTGAAGGCGCGCGCCCGGCCGGGACCGTCGAATTCCTGGGCCAGCGCGGCCATGCTGGACGCCAGCGCGAGCGCGCCGGCAAAGCCCTGGCCGCCGCGCAGGCAATTAAAGGCGACGATGCCGGGTGCGTGGGCCAGTGCCAGCGAAAACAGGGCGAAGCCGCCGGTGCCGAGCAGGAAGATGCGCTTGCGGCCGAAGCGGTCGGCCAGGGTGCCGGCCAGCATCAGGCTGCTGCCGAAAGTGAGCATGAAGGCATTGCTGATCCAGTTCATGGCCAGCGGCCCGCCGCCGAGCTGGCGGCCGATGGCGCCCATGGCCACGGCCGGGCCGGTAAAACAGAGCGGAATCGCCAGCGCGGACAGGCAGACAGCGCCCAGCACCAGCAGTTTGTTAAAGGTTCGGTTCATGGTCCATCCGAGAGAAAAGCGGATTGACATGATAGGATTGCCGCAATCGAAGAAAAATAAGGTGAAAATCCGATTTTAGCGGACAAAAATTCCCTAATCATGGATAGTCTGAACAGTATTGCCGCCTTCGTGCGCGCCGCAGAAACCCTGAGCTATGTGGTCGCCGGCCGCCAGCTCGGCATTTCCGCCTCGGCCGTGGGCAAGAGCGTGATGCGGCTCGAAGCGCGGCTCGGCGTGCGCCTCCTGCAGCGCAGCACGCGCCGCATCGGCCTGACCGACGCCGGCGCCCTGTTTTACGAGCGCTGCCAGCGCATCATGGCCGACCTGGGCGAGGCCGAAGCGGAGATGCTGCACCTGATGGATGCACCGCGCGGCAAGCTGCGCGTGAGCACGCCGGCCGTGTATTACCGCGTGCTGCTGCCGCTGCTGGCCGATTTCATGCAGCGCTATCCGGAAATTGAGCTGGAACTGGACTTCAACGACCGCCGCGTCGATGTCGTGGCCGATGGTTTTGACGTGGTGGTGCGCAGTGGCGCGCTGCTCGATTCGGGCTTGACGGCGCGCCGCCTGAGCGGTTACCGCCATCTGATCGTGGCCGCGCCTGCCTATTTCGCGCGCCATGGCCAGCCGCGCGCGCCGGCCGATCTGCTGGAGCACGCCTGCCTGCACTACCGCTTCCACGGCAATGGCAAGCTGCGCGAGTGGCAGATGGGCACGTCCGCGGTGCTGCCGGATCTGCCGCAGACCCTGGTCTGCAACAATATCGAGGCCCTGATCGGCGCCGCCTTGCGCGGCCTGGGCTTGGCCTATCTGCCCGATTTTCTCGTCAACGACTATCTGCGCGAGGGCCAGTTACAGGCCGTGCTGGGCGAATATGTGGACGATGGCGGCCAGTTCTGGCTGTTGTGGCCGTCGAGCCGGCACATGTCGCCCAAGCTGCGCGTGTTTGTCGATTTCCTGTGCGAACGTCTGCAGGTCGCCTGACCGAAATTCGGCTTTTTGCGCTATTCGCAGTTTTATCAGGTACAATTGGCGTAGTTGGAAGAAACGGCACCCATCGTTTCACATGGCCGCGCGGTGTTCCCCACGAGACACTCACTCCAGCTGTAATGCCCCAGCCCCGCCGCATCGGCCCCGGGCTCTGTCCCAAACACAAGAAAAGCTATGGATACAGCTGAGGCGAAAAAAGTCCTCGAAACTGCGCTGCTATGCGCGCGTGAGCCCCTATCGATACACAGTCTGAAAAAACTGTACGTGGAAGTCGATGAGCAAGGCCGTCCCTTTGGGATAGGCGTTGGTGCCGACACCATCAAGCAATTGCTGGAAGAGCTGCGCCAGGACTGGCAGGGGCGCGGCATTGAAGTGGTGGGTCTGTCCAGCGGCTGGCGCTTCCAGAGCCGGCCGGAAATGAAGCAGTATCTGGATCGCCTGAGTCCGGAAAAGCCGCAGAAGTATTCGCGGGCGACGCTGGAAACGCTGGCCATCATCGCGTATCGCCAGCCCGTGACGCGCGGCGATATCGAGGAAATCCGCGGCGTGGCCGTGAATTCGCAGACGATCAAGATGCTGGAAGATCGCGGCTGGGTCGATGCAGTCGGCTACCGCGATGTGCCGGGCCGTCCGGCCCTGCTTGGCACGACCAAGCAATTCCTGGACGACCTGGGCCTGAACGCGCTATCCCAGCTGCCGCCCCTGCAGCAGGTTGGCGATATGCAGGAAGCCAATTCGATGGAAGTGCTCGAAGCGGCCCTGCAAGAGAATTTTGACAAGGCAGCGCCTGGCGCCGCCCTGGCAGACAACGAAGACGAAGCAGCGCCTGGTCCAGAAGACGCAGCGCCTTTCGACGACCCCGCGCCCGACGTCATGGTTGACGCTGAGCCCAAGCAAGATACGAATAATGAACAATACTGATACCCCTGAGACCGTTGCCGCTACCGCGGCCGACGCCGTTGCCAAGCCAAAACGCCGCACCAAGGCGCAAATCGAGGCCGACAAGGCCGCCGCTGCCGCTGCGGCGCCGGCCGAGACGGCCAAACCGAAGCGCAAGACCAAGGCTGCCGCTGACGCCGCGCCCGCTGCCGAAGCGGGCGCCGAGCCTGCTGCGCCGGCCAAGAAGCCGCGCGCCAAGGCGGCCACCAAGACCAATGCCGAAGCCGGCGAAGCTGCCGAAGCCGGCAACGCCAAACCGGTAGCAGAACGCAAGCCGGCGGCGCGCAAGGCCAAGGCCGATGTGGCCCAGGCCGTCGTTGCCGAGGCGCCAGCCGCCGTCGCCGATGCCTCCCAGGGCGCGGACGCTGAACGCAAAGCAGGCGGCTCGCGCACCCCGCGCGGCCCGCGCCAGATGCGCGAACAGCGCGCCTTGCGCCACGCCGAGAAGGTTGAGCGCGACGCGTCCCGTCCGGCCGGCGAGGCGGGCGAAGTCGCTGCCGCGCCAGCGGCCGCAGCGCTCGATGCCGCCGCGCCGCAGGAGCGCGCGCCGCGCCAGGAAGGCCGTAACGGCAAGCAGGGCAAGCACAAAGGCAAGAACAAGGGTGGCCAGCAGCAAGGCCAGCAAGGCGGCCAGCAGCGTGTGCCGGGCGCCTTCGGCAACAAGGTCCGCATGTCGGATGCCGACGCCGCCTTCTCCTATGTGACCTCGGACGCTTTCGACAGCGACGAGCCGGCCAAGGGCAAGCAGGCGCCGAAAGCCGTGCGCCGCGACCTGACCGCCGATGATGACGCACCCAAGCTGCACAAGGTGCTGGCGGAAGCCGGTCTCGGTTCGCGCCGCGATATGGAAGAGCTGATCGTTGCCGGCCGCGTTTCGGTCAACGGCGAGCCGGCCCATATCGGCCAGCGCATCCTGCCGGCCGATGCCGTGCGCATCAACGGCAAACTGATTCAGCGTAAGGTCAGCAAGAAGCCGCCGCGCGTGCTGGTCTACCACAAGCCGGCCGGCGAGATCGTCAGCCACGACGATCCGGATGGCCGTCCTTCCGTGTTCGACCGTCTGCCGAATATGAAAGTGGGCAAATGGCTGGCCGTGGGCCGCCTCGACTTCAACACCGAAGGCCTGCTGCTGTTCACCACTTCGGGCGATCTGGCCAACCGCCTGATGCACCCGCGCTACAACATCGACCGTGAATACGCGGTGCGCACGCTGGGCGAGCTGGAGGAGGGCATGCGCCAGAAACTGCTGGCCGGCGTCGAGCTGGAAGATGGCCTGGCGCAGTTCTCCAAGATCGCCGACGGTGGCGGCGAAGGCATCAACAAATGGTATCGCGTGGTGATCGGCGAAGGCCGCAACCGCGAGGTGCGCCGCATGTTCGAAGCCATCGGCCTGACCGTGTCGCGCCTGATCCGTACCCGCTACGGCGCCATGACCTTGCCAAGCAGCCTGAAACGCGGCCGCTGGGAAGAGATGGAAGAAAACTCCGTGCGCGACCTGATGGCCGCCTGCGGCATCGAGAAGAAGCAGCCGGCCGGCGACAGCGCCAAAGGCAAGGGCGGCGTAAAGCAAGGCCAGGGCCAAGCCCAGGGCCAGGGTCGTGACCGCGAGCGCGAGCGCGAGCCGAACGGCAACCGCATGGACTTCAGCAACAAGAACGCCGACCCCTTCCCGCAGCCGCAGCGCGGCGGACGTGGCGGTGCCGGTCAGGGCAATTACTTTGGCGCTGGCGGCTCCGGCCGTCCCGGTGCGGGTGGCCAGGGCCGTAGTAGCCGTCCACAAGGTCAGGGTCAAGGCCAGGGCCAGGGTGGTTTCGGCGGTGGCCAGGGTGGCCGTGGCCAGCAGGGCAAGGGCGGTGCCGGCGCCGGACGCGGTCCACGCCAGCCTGACCCGCTGCAAACGACTTTCGGCTTTGCCGGCGCTGCCCAACCGCGCCGCAGCCAGCCGCGCGGCGGCGCCATCGACCACGGCATGCCGCGCCGCCGCAAGGGATAAACCCCGGCCGCAGGCCGTATGGACACTGTTGTAAGCGTGTCCACAGGGCCCTGCGGCATTGCAGCGAAGTCAAGAAGGCGTTATAATGACCAGCCTAATAAAAGTTGTTCTTCGCAAGGTTTGTTTGCTGAGAGTGCTTTCATCTGGCTGGAATGACAAAAAGATGGGCAAATGCCCATTTTTTTTTTGGTGAACCGTTTTAAGCGGCCTGTGTCCATGGGATGCGGGCCAGGATCTGGAGATTTTCCTTGCAACTGCCGGAATTAATTGAGACGACCGTCACAGGTCTGGGCTACGAGCTGGTTGATTTCGAACGGGCCGAGCGCGGACTGCTGCGCGTGTACATCGATTTCACGGCGGAAGACGCGGAAGAAAAAGGCCCGATCACCGTTGAAGACTGCGCCACGGTCAGCCATCAGCTGAGCCATGTGCTGACGGTCGAAAACGTGAATTACGAGCGCCTCGAAATCTCGTCGCCCGGTCTGGATCGCCCGCTGCGCAAGCTGGGCGATTTCGCCCGCTTCGCCGGCTGCGAAGTCATCGTCAAGCTGCGCATCGCCTTGCCCGGCACGGCCAACCGCCGCACCTATCAGGGGCTGCTGCAAGCGCCGGAAGGCGATCAACTGGGTTTGGAATTTGAAGGTAAGGATGGTCCTGCGCTGCTGAATTTTACGCTCGCGGACGTGGATAAGGCCCGATTGGTGCCACAGGTGGATTTTAGGAGTCGCAAAGCATGAGTCGCGAAGTTTTGTTATTGGTGGACGCGCTTGCGCGTGAAAAGAACGTCGACAAGGACGTGGTCTTCGGCGCGCTCGAATTCGCGTTGGCGCAAGCCACGAAGAAGCGCTATGAAGGCGAAGTGGACATTCGCGTTTCGATCGACCGCGAGTCGGGCGAGTTCGAGTCCTTCCGCCGCTGGCACGTGGTGCCTGACGAAGCCGGCCTGCAACTGCCCGACCAGGAAGTCCTGCTGTTCGAAGCCAAAGAGCAGATCCCCGATATCGAAGTCGATGAATACATCGAAGAGCCGATCGAGTCCGTGGAATTCGGCCGCCGCTTCGCGCAAGACACCAAACAGGTTGTGCTGCAGCGCGTGCGCGACGCCGAGCGCGAACAGATCCTGGCCGACTTCCTGGAGCGCGGCGACTCGCTCGTGACCGGCACCATCAAGCGCATGGAACGCGGCGACGCCATCGTCGAATCGGGCAAGATCGAAGCGCGCCTGCCGCGCGACCAGATGATCCCGAAAGAGAATCTGCGCATCGGCGACCGCGTGCGCGCCTACATCCTGCGCGTGGACCGCAATATGCGCGGCCCGCAGGTGATCCTGTCGCGCACCGCGCCGGAATTCATCATGAAGCTGTTCGAACTGGAAGTGCCGGAAATCGAACAAGGCATGCTGGAGATCAAATCCGCCGCCCGCGACGCCGGCGTGCGCGCCAAGATCGCCGTCTACACCGCCGACAAGCGCATCGATCCGATCGGCACCTGCGTCGGCATGCGCGGCTCGCGCGTGCAGGCCGTGACCGGCGAACTCGGTGGCGAGCGCGTGGACATCGTGCTGTGGTCGGAAGATCCGGCCCAGTTCGTGATCGGCGCCCTGGCCCCGGCCAATGTGTCCTCGATCATGGTGGACGAAGAGAAGCACGCCATGGACGTGGTGGTGGATGAAGAGAACCTGGCGATCGCCATTGGCCGTTCCGGCCAGAACGTGCGCCTGGCTTCCGACCTGACCGGCTGGAAGATCAACATCATGACGGCCGAGGAATCGGCCGACAAGTCGGCTCAGGAAACGGCGGCAGTGCGCGCGCTGTTCATGGAAAAACTGGATGTGGACCAGGAAGTGGCCGACATTCTGGTGGAAGAGGGCTTCTCCAGCCTGGAAGAAATCGCCTACGTGCCGATTTCGGAAATGCTGGAAATCGAAGCTTTCGACGAAGACACCGTCAACGAACTGCGCACCCGCGCCCGTGACGCCCTGGTCACCGAAGCCATCGCTTCGGAAGAAGGCCTGGAAGGCATGGACGAGGCGCTGGTTGGACTGGAAGGCATGGACCGCATCACCGCGGGCAAGCTGGGTCTGGCCGGCATCAAGACCGTTGAAGCATTTGCCGGTCTGGCGTATGACGAGTTTGGCGCGATCCTGGCCCTGGCGGCCGACCGCGCCCGTGAACTGATTAAAACTGAATTTGAAGATGTGACCGACGATGAGATGAAACTCGTCGATGCGAAGTACGACGACCGTGCCAAGGCGCTGCAAGCCAAGGCCTGGACGGCGGCTGAATCCGCAAAGGCTTGATCTGAGTATCTTTATCATCTACGCGACACATAGAAAAGAGGACTGAATGGCGAGTAACAACGTAGCCCAATTTGCCACCGAACTGAAGATGCCTGCAGATTTGCTGCTGACGCAGCTGCGTTCTGCCGGCGTCGAGAAAAGTTCGACGTCAGATCCATTGTCGAAAGATGATAAGGATAAGCTGCTGGACCACCTGCGCCGCACCCATGGCGCAGGCGCGGATACGGAAAAGAAAAAGATCACCCTGACCCGCAAGGAAACCACGGAGATCAAACAGGCCGACGCCACCGGCAAGTCGCGCACCATCCAGGTGGAAGTGCGCAAGAAGCGCACCTTCGTCCAGCGCGACGATCTGGTCACGCCGGCCGCCGCCGCCAAGGCCGCACCGGTGATCGATGAAGCCGAGCGCGCCCGCCGCGAGGAAGAGGCACGCCGCCAGGCCGAGCTGATCGCCCGCCAGGAAGCGGAACTGCGCGAGAAGCAGGAACGTCTGGCCAAGCTGGACGCTGAAAAAGAAGCCCAGGCGAAAGCCACCGCCGCCGCCGAAGCGGAAGCGAAGAAAGCTGCCGAAGCCGAAGCGCAGAAGGTCGCTGCCGAGAAAGCCGCGGAGAAAGCCGCCGCCGAGAAGGCCGCCGCTGCCGGCGCCGCCTCGGCCGCTGATGCCGCCGCCGCCGCCGAAGCGGCTGCCGCCGCTGATAAAAAGCGCCAGGCCGACGCTGAAGAGAGCAAGAAGAAAAACGAAGCTGCCGCCAAGGAAGCCGCCGAACGTGCTGCCGCCACCGAGCGCGCACGCCAGGCCGTGGCTGACGAAGTGGCGCAGATCAAGGCCATGATGAACGCGCCGCGCCGCGTGGTGAAGGCGCCGGAACCGGCTCCTGCACCAGCGGCCAAGCCGAAAACCGCCGAAGGCACGCTGCACAAACCGGCTGACAAGAAGCCGGCCGCCGGCGCCGCGACGGACAAGAAAGACGACAAGAAACCAGGCGACAAGAAGTCGATCAAGTCGGCCAATGTTTCCTCCACCTGGCAGGACGACGCCAAGAAGCGCGGCGCGCCAGGCGGTGGCGGCGGTGCCAACAAGGGCCGTGGCGGCAACACCGGCGGCCGCGATGGCTGGCGCAGTGGCGGCAAGGGCGGTCGCCGCTCTTCGCACCAGGACGACCGCGAATCGAACTTCCAGGCACCGACCGAGGCGATCATCAAGGAAGTGCACGTACCGGAAACCATCACCGTGGCCGAACTGGCGCACAAGATGTCGGTCAAGGCTTCCGAAGTCATTAAACAGCTGATGAAGCTGGGCCAGATGTGCACCATCAACCAGGTGCTGGACCAGGAAACCGCGATGATCGTGGTGGAAGAGATGGGCCACAAAGCCTTCGCTGCCGCCGTGGACGATCCGGAAGCGCTGCTGGCCGATCAGGGCGAACACGCCCACTTCGAATCGAGCCCACGTGCCCCGGTGGTGACCGTGATGGGCCACGTCGACCATGGTAAGACCTCGCTGCTGGACTACATCCGTCGCGCCAAAGTGGCGTCGGGCGAAGCCGGCGGCATTACCCAGCACATCGGCGCCTACCACGTGGACACCCCGCGCGGCACGATCACCTTCCTGGATACGCCGGGCCACGAGGCGTTCACCGCCATGCGTGCCCGCGGCGCGAAAGCGACCGACATCGTTATTCTGGTGGTGGCAGCCGACGACGGCGTGATGCCGCAGACGAAAGAAGCGATTGCCCACGCCAAAGCAGCCGGCGTGCCGCTGGTGGTGGCGATCAACAAGATCGACAAGCCGGGCGGCAATCTGGAACGCGTGACGCAGGAGCTGATCGCCGAGCAGGTGGTGCCGGAAGAATACGGCGGCGATTCGCCGTTCGTGCCGGTGTCCGCGAAGACCGGCCAGGGCATCGACGCCCTGCTGGAAAACGTGCTGCTGCAAGCCGAAGTGCTGGAGCTGAAAGCGCCGGCCGAAGCGCCTGCGCGCGGTCTGGTGGTGGAAGCCCGTCTGGACAAGGGCCGCGGCCCGGTTGCGACGATCCTGGTGCAATCCGGTACGCTGAAGCGCGGCGACGTGGTGCTGGCTGGTTCTTCTTATGGCCGCGTGCGCGCCATGCTGGACGAAAACGGCAAGCCGATCGGCGAAGCCGGTCCATCGATCCCGGTCGAAATCCAGGGTCTGACCGAAGTGCCGGCCGCCGGCGAGGAAGTCATGGTCATGGCCGACGAGCGCAAGGCGCGTGAAATCGGTCTGTTCCGTCAAGGTAAGTTCCGCGACGTGAAGCTGGCCAAGCAGCAGGCAGCGAAGCTGGAAAACATGTTCGACCAGATGGCCGAGGGCGAGGTGAAGAACCTGCCGCTGATCATCAAGACCGATGTGCAGGGTTCGCAGGAAGCGCTGGTTGGCTCGCTGCAGAAACTGTCGACCTCCGAAGTGCGCGTACAGATCGTGCACGCGGCGGTGGGCGGCATCTCGGAATCGGACGTCAATCTGGCGGTGGCCTCGAAAGCGGTCATCATCGGCTTCAACGCCCGTGCCGATGCACAGGCGCGCAAGCTGGCCGAGGCCAACGGCGTGGACATCCGCTACTACAACATCATTTACGACGCGATCGAAGAAGTCAAAGCGGCGCTGTCGGGCATGCTGGCGCCGGAGAAGCGCGAGCACGTCACCGGCCAGGTGGAAATCCGCCAGGTCATCCTGGTGTCGAAAGTGGGCGCGATTGCCGGCTGTCTGGTTACCGACGGCGTGGTCAAACGTTCTTCCTCGGTACGCCTGCTGCGCAACAACATCGTGGTGTGGACCGGCGAAATCGACTCGCTCAAACGCTTCAAGGACGACGCCAAGGAAGTGCGCGCCGGTCTGGAGTGCGGCCTGTCGCTCAAGGGCTACAACGACATCGAGGTGGGCGACCAGCTGGAAGTCTTCGAAGTACAGGAAATCGCCCGTACGCTGTAATAGCGGCTGGCAGCGATACGTGGCGGGTGCTTCCCGCTCCGCGCATGGCGCGGGGCAGGCGCACCCGCCATACTTTTTATTGGTAACACATCATGGCAAAACACAGTAAATCCATCCCAGCGCGCGGCCTGCGCGTGGCCGATCAGATCCAGAAGGACTTGTCCGAGCTGATCGCCTTTGAACTGAAAGACCCGCGCGTCGGCATGATCACGCTGGCCGAGGTGCAGCTCACGCCCGACTACGCCCACGCCAAAATCTACTTCACCACGCTGAAGGACGATGCGGAGTCGGTGAAGAACACCCTGGCCGGCCTGAACGCGGCGGCCGGCTATCTGCGCAACCAGCTGGGCAAGCGCCTGCACATCCACACGCTGCCGCAGCTGCACTTCGTGCATGACACCTCGACCGCGCGCGGCATGGAAATGTCGGCCCTGATCGACAAGGCCAACGCCAGCCGCGCTGCCGACGCCGACGAAGACAGCGGCGCAGACGGTAAGAACTAAGCATGACTCAGCAAAAAGTGAAGCGCGTCCGCGATCTGGTGGACGGCGTGCTGCTGCTCGATAAGCCGGTCGGCCTGTCCAGCAACGATGCGCTGATCAAGACCAAGCGCGTGCTGAACGCGAAGAAGGCCGGCCATACCGGCACCCTCGATCCTTTCGCCACCGGCCTGCTGCCGCTGTGCTTCGGCGAGGCCACCAAGTTCTCGCAGGATTTGCTGGAGGCCGACAAGACCTATCTGACCACCGTGCATCTGGGCCAGCGCACCGACACCGGCGACACCGAGGGCGAAGTGGTCGAGACGCGCGAGGTGAATGTCACGCGCGAGCAGATCGAAGCCGTGCTGGCGCAGTTCCGTGGTCCGATCGCCCAGGTGCCGCCCATGTATTCGGCGCTCAAGCGCGACGGCAAGCCACTGTACGAATATGCGCGCGCCGGCATCACGCTGGAACGCGAGGCGCGCCATGTGGTGATCCACAAGCTGGAACTGGTCGGCTACGAGGCGCCTTTCCTCAAGCTGGAAGTCACCTGCAGCAAGGGCACGTATATCCGCGTGCTGGGCGAGGATATCGGCGCGGCGCTCGGCTGCGGCGCGCATCTGAACGCCTTGCGCCGTACCCAGGTCGGCGCGCTGACGGCCGAACATATGATCACGCCGGAACAGCTGCTGGCGCATCCCGCACCGCTGGAACTGCTCTCGCCGGTCGATGCGCTGCTGTCGTCCTTCCCGGCGGTGCAGCTGACGCCGGAACTGGCAAAACGCTTCCTGCAAGGCCAGCGCCTGCCGCTGGGTAAGGAGCCTGCGGTGACGGTGCCTGCCGCACCGGGCCGCGTGCGCGTGTATCTGGATGCCAAGCTGCTTGGTACAGGGCAGTTGCAGGAGTATTCGATTCTGGCGCCAGAGCGTCTGATCGCCGCTGCCCAGGCCTAGTAACTACAAGGCGCGCTTATCGCTGCTGCAGGTCTGCTTGATGGTTTGACGCAGCCAGCGGTGGGCGTGGTCGTTGTCCAGGCGCGGATGCCAGGCCTGCACGATGGTGACGGGCGTGAGCGGCAGCGGCAACTCGAAGTGCCGCAGCTTCATGCCCAGCTTCTCGATATTGTGCAGCATGGCGCGCGGCAGCAGCGGCAGCACCAGGTCGGAATCGGCCAGTGCGAAAATCGCAGAATGGAAATTGGGCGCGATCAGCGCCACCCGCTGCTGCAGCTTGTGCTCGGCCAGCATGGTCGCCGTCGGGCCGTAAGCGCGGCCGCGGCGCGAGACGCTGATATGGTCGTAAGCGACCAGCCGCGCCGGATCGATGGGCGCATCGAAAATGGCGTGGTCCTCACGCGCCAATCCCACGAACGTCGTATTGAATAGAGTCTGCACCTTGATGTCGGCGCCGAAATCGCGCGTGGCGCTGATATACAGGTCGATGCGGCCCTCGCGCAGCGCGCCGTCGTCGATATCGCCCTCCGGCACGAAACGCAGCACCGCATTCGGCGCCTTGGCGCGCATGGCCTCGCGCAACTGGCCGCCGTAAGTGCCGACGAAGACATCGTTGGCGCGGATGCTGAAGGTGCGTTCCAGCGTCGCCAGATCCACCTCCCGTCCCGCGTGAAAGACAGCGTGCGCCTGTTCCACCAGGCCGCGCACCTGGTCGCGCAGCTCCAGTGCGCGCGGCGTCGGCGTCAGGCCGCGTCCTGCGCGCACCAGCACCGGATCGCCGATCGCTTCGCGCAGGCGCGACAGGGTGCGGCTCATGGCGGGCGCGCTCAGGTGCATGCGCTGGGCGGCGCCCACGACGCTGCCTTCTTCCAGCAGGATGTCGAGGGCGACGAGCAGGTTCATATCGGGCATTTGCATGCCCCGCAGCTTACCATGCCACTCATGGCCGCACCGTCACCGCCGCCAACGGGCCTTGCACCGTTTCGCCCCAGCTTTGCCAGCCGCCACCCAATGCCTTGTACAGATCAACCAGGGCCAGCGACACGGCGGCCGTGCTTTCGGCCAGCGCGGCTTCATTGGCCAGTAGCGCATCCTGCACGCTCAGCACATTCAGGAAATCGACGGTGCCCGCCACATACTGCTGCTGCGCGTTGTTCAGCGCAATGCGGCTTTGCGCCACCGCCTCGTGCAGGCGCTCGCGGCGCTCCTGCTGCGCGCGGCTGGCGGCCAGCGCATCGTCCACCTCATGCCAGGCGCGCAGCACGGTTTGCTGGTAGGCCAGCGCCGCTTCCTGCTGGCGCGCCTCGCTCAGTTTCAGCATGCCGCGCAGATGGCTGCCGTCGAACAGGGGCAGGCTGAATGCCGGACCAAAACTGAACTGGCGGCTGCTCCAGCTGCCGAAGTCGGACAGCTGGGTGGCCTGGAAGCCCAGGTTGCCGGCCAAGGTAATGCGCGGATAGAAGTCGGCCTTGGCCACGCCGATGGAGGCGGTGGCCGCGTGCAGCAGGGCGGAGGCGCGGCGGATATCCGGCCGGCGCTGCGCCAGCTCGCTCGGCAGTCCCAGCGCAGCGACGGCCGGACCTGCCGGCACGGAGTATGCCGCCGTGCTCTGTTTGGCCGACGCGCCGGCGTTCGCCTGCGCAGCCAGTTCCGCGCGCAGGGCTTGCGGCGGCTGGGCCAGCAGCAGGCCGAGCGCATTGACGCCGGCCGCTTCGCGCTGGCGCAGGCCGGGCAGACGCGCCTCGATGGCGGCCACCTGGGCGCTGGCGCGCGCCACGTCGAGCTCCGTCGCCACACCTTCGCGGTTGCGGATGCGCGTCAGCTCCAGGCTGCGGCGCGCGATCGCCAGATTCTGTTCCGTGATCGCCAGCAGGCTTTGCGTCGAGCGCAGGCGGATATAGTGCTGCGCCGTTTCCGCAGCCAGCGAGAGCAGGGCGGCGTGACGCTGTTCCTGCGCCGCTTCGACCTGCGCATCGGCCGCTTCCACCGCGCGCCGCACACGGCCCCAGAAGTCCAGCTCCCAGGAGGCATTGAAGCCGCCTTGCGCCAGCGTATACGCCGATTCACCCTTGCGGCCGGACGGATCGCCCAGGCCCACCTGGCTGGCGCGCGCGCGGCTGATGTCGCCAGCCGCATTGAGCTGCGGCGTTTCGGCAGCGCCCATGCTCTGGCGGATGGCGCGGCTTTGCTCCAGGCTGCTGGCGACAATCTGCAGATCGAGATTGCCCGCCACGGCGCGCTGGATCAGGGCCGCCAGCTGGGGATCGTCAAAGCTGCTCCACCATGCCAGTTCCACGGCGCCGGGCGCGCTCTGTTCATTGGCCAGCCAGCTCTGAGGCAGGACCGCTTGCGGCGCCTTGAAGTCGGGACCGAGCGCGGCGCAGCCTGACAGCAGGATGGGCGCCAGCAGCAGGGCCAAGGCAGACCTCCGCAGCTGCTTGCCGCGCCATGGCTGCCAAGTGATGGCATTGGCTTTCATCGTGCCTCTCCCACTTGCGCGATGCGCGGCTGCACCGAGGTATCGACATTGGCCGTGACCGACATGCCCACGCGCAGCTTGCCGCGCAGCGGCTGGCCGGCGTCGAACACGATGCGGGTCGGGATGCGCTGCACGACCTTGGTGAAATTGCCGGTGGCATTGTCCGGCGCGATGGCCGAGAAGGTGGCGCCGGTGGCCGGAGCGATGCTCTCCACCTTGCCGCGCAACTGCTCGCCGGGCCAACCGTCGACCGTGATGCTGACCGGCTGGCCGGGACTTACATGGCTCAGCTGCGTCTCCTGGAAGTTGGCGATCACATAGGCTTGCTCCACCGGCACCACCGCCAGCAGGGCCGCACCGGGCGCGGCGTGGGCGCCGACACGCACGCTGCGCCGCGCCACCACGCCGTCGATGGGTGCGCGCAGGCGGGTGTGGGAGAGGTCGAGTTCGGCCTGCTCCTGGCTGGCACGGGCCTTTTGCAGCATGGCTTCGGCCACCGCGTGCTGGGCTTGCAGCACGATGTTCTGCTTGATCGTGGCGCCCAGCGCGGCGCGGTTTTGCGCCTGGCGCGCCAGCAGGGTGTCGTGGCGCGCCTTGGCCTGCTGCGCGTTCTGCGCGGTGCCGGCGCCTTGTCCGGCCAGATTGGTATAGCGTTCCAGTTCTGCCCTGGCCAGCGTCAGGTCGGCGCGGTCGGCCATCGAGGTGGCTTCGGCCTGCTCGATCAGATAGCGCTGGCGTTCCAGCGTGGCGGCGCTGTTGGCCAATTGGGCTTCGGCGTTGGCCACGCCGGCGCGCGCCGCTTCCAGCGCGGTCTGGAAATCGCGGTCGTCGATGCGCACCAGCAGCTGGCCGGCTTTCACGGCCAGGTTGTCGGCGGCCAGCACCTCGGCCACGATGCCGCCCACCTTGGGCGAGAGCAGCATGAAGTCGGCGGCGACGAAGGCGTCGTTGGTGCTTTGCGCTTCGGCGGCCACCAGCAGCTGGCGGCCGCCATAGGCTGCGCCGCACAGCAGCAGGGCGGCCATGGCGATGGCGGAATTGCGGGACAGGTGTTTCATATTCTTTTCCTTTGTAATTAAGCGGCGCGCGGCGGATAGATGCGCTGCGCGACCAGCGGGATCAGGACGATCATGACGGCGGCCATCACGGCCATTGCCAGGTAGAGATCGCGGGTGGTGAGGGTGGCCACCTGCTGCTGGAACTGGCGCGCCAGCAAGGCGGGCAGGGTGCCGCTCATGGTCAGCTGCGCATTGCCCAGATGGTCGGCCAGGGCTTGGGCGTGGAAGTGCGAACGTTCGCCGCCCAGATAATCGAGTACGCCGCCGGCCAGCACGGCGGCAAAGCCCTTGATCGTGTTGAACCAGGCCGAGGCAAAGGGACCATCCTGCGGCGCCAGGCCGGAGGTGGCCAGCATCAGCAGCGGAATCACGGCCATGGGCTGGGCCAGGATCTGCAGCGATTGCAGCAGATAGAAATTCTCTCGCGTCCATTCCGGCGTGGCGGAGGCGCCCAGCAGCTTGGATGCGGCCAGCAGGGCGAGGCCGCCCGCCAGCACCCAGCGGCAATCGACGCGGCGGATATTGCACAGGGCCGCTACCAGCACCAGAGCCAGCAACTGCGGCAGGGCCACCATCAGCATCAGCGGCGCCGTTTGCAGCGGGCGGTAGCCGTGCACCTGGGCCAGGAAGGACGAGGGCAGGCGGGTTGCCGCCACCAGCACGAACAGCACGCCGGCCAGGGTGATCAGCGCATGCGTCAGATTGCGGTTGGCCAGCAGCTGGATCTTGAAGAAGGGCAGGGGATGCGACCACTCGTTGACCAGGAAGGCAGCCAGCAGCAGGCAGCCGCCGATCAGCAGGAAGGCGATCAGGCTGGACTCCAGCCAGTCCATGCGCTCGCCCAGCGACAGGCCCAGCACGATCATGCTGATGGCGGGCAGGCCAAGCAGAAGGCCGAGCCAGTCGAACTGGCGGAAGCGTTCCAGCTTGAGCGGATCCTGTGGCAGGCCCCAGGCCACGGCCGCCATCGAGAGCAGGCAGGGCGGGATTATCTGCCAGAAGGTCCACTGCCAGGGCGTGTACTCGGTCCATAGTGCGGCCAGCGGCGTGCCCAGGGTCGGGCCGACAGTGGCGGTCAGCGCGTAGCTGGCCAGGCCATACAGCTTGATTTGCGGCGGCAGGAAGCGCAGCGCCACCGTCATCAGCATGGGCGGCAGGGCACCGCCGGCCAGGCCTTGCAGGGTGCGCAGCAGCATCAGCGTGGACAGATTGGGCGCCAGCGGACACAGTGCGGCGAACAGCATGAAGGCGGCCAGCATGGCCAGCGTGAAGCGGCGCAGCGAGAAGGTGGCCGAGCACCAGGGCGCGAACGCCATGGCGCAGACCGAGGCCGCCGCATACACCGCCAGCAGCCAGCTGCCCTCATCGGCGCCGATGCCCATGGCGCCGCGGATATCGGCCAGCGCCACCTTGGTGACGTTCTCGTTGAGGCCCGCCATCAGCACGGCCAGCAGCACGCCGGCCAGGCCGGTGGCGATGCGCAGACCGAAAGTCGGTGGCCCGGGCGGCTTGGGCAGGGCGGCGGCCGGTACCGAGGCGGCGCTCATGGCCGCCTCCTGGCGCAGGAAAACAATAGGAATTGCATATAAAGCTCCACTAAAAAACCACGTGGACAGTATATGAAGGGCTATTAATTGCGAAAATTGATAATTGGGAAATCGTGAATTGCGTTGTACGCACGTATGAAGCTCATACCGCTTGGAAGATAAAACGGCTCAGCAAGGCTGAGCCGTTTTATTCAGCAACGTGGGTTGCCGGATGTCTGCTTTGAATCAGGCGTAGAAGCCGTAGGTGGTGACGTTGCCTGCCATCCAGCCCAGGTCATGCTGAACGCCGGTCAGGGCGACTTGAACCGAATCAGCATTGGCGTTCACCGAAGCGATCGCCTGAGCTGCTGCGTTCAGCGGGCCATCCAGCTGATAAGTGACCGCATAGGTTTCGCTGACGGTAGTGCGATTGAGCAAAGTGTCGTGATCTGCACCGGTGGAGGCGAGAATGGAGTTCATGATCTTCAGACCCACATCGCCGCGCTGAGCGCCTTGGTCGAGCATCGATGCCCATCCGGACAGGGAGCCGGAGTCCAGACCATGGCCGGTCATGTTGATGTAGAGCTTGTTGACGTAATCGATATTGGACAGTCCGCCGTACTTCTGCGTGCCCTCCGCGGACGAGGCCATCTGATTGGCGATATGCGAGACGGTAACGCCATTTTTCTCCGCCGTGGCCCAGAACTCCATGCCGCCATGGTCGGCTGCGCGGCCCAGCAAATTGACATACAGCATGGACATATCTCCACGCTCCTTGGTCCAGGCGGTATCCACACCTTTGAAGCCGTTCGTCACGGCGGCATCGTGAACAATGAACCCTTCGTTGAGGAATTTGTAGGACATCGCGTAATAACCGCGGTCACCGAAATTCGGTCCCCAGGAATTCTCAACGATATACGAGCCGCCATTCAGACCGTCGTCCCGTCCTACGATAAGGAATGCATGGTTGCCCAGGCTGGTTTTATTATCATGGAAGATGCCTTGGGCGTTCAGGGAAACTGAGGGCAAGCTACCCAGCCACTGAGGAACAGTTCCAGACATCAGTACAGCTTTACCATGCATTAATTGCGTGTCGATGGCCGAATTAATGCTGGCCTGCTGTTGATCGATATTTAAGCGGAAGTTTGTCGTATCGTAGTCGATAGGTTGACTGCGGTCGCCGCCGCGATATTGCAGCCATGCCGCAAAGTCGGAGTAACCAGTCAGCTTTTCGCTGGAAGCACTCGCCCGTGCCGCCGCGGTCGGCGCCTGATACAGGCTGCCTTCATAGGGAGCGGCGCTAGCTTGAGTGGCAACACCGTCGGTCATGGCCACATCCAGCATCTTATCCAGAACGGCACCGTTGTCGATGCCCGGATTGGCGTATTTGACGCGGTAATCGTAATAGATTTGATTGCGGGCGAGTTCACCTGGATCTTTGTGGTAGGCACGCGCTTCAAGCCGGATAGCCTGGGCTACCGCATTCGATACACAAGAGTTATAGCTCAGTTGATTAAATGGAGTAGCGGAAAAAGCGCTGAGATAAATTTTAGAGGAAACAAGGCTCATGGATTTAATTTAGCTTTATAGGCAGTTAGTAAAAACTTTGGAACGTTCCTTGGTACATTATAAAAAGTCACAAATTACCACATGGCAACATTGTGACTTTATTAATATAACACGTAATATATTGCTGAAAATAAAAAATAGAAAAATCAGATATGCTGAAGATGCGCTTGGCGGTCCGGCTTGGAGCGCAGCGGGGGACTTGCTAAGGTGGGGGGCTTGGGAGACTGGAAGTCGTGCTATACTAGTGGGTTCCAGTGACGCGCAGTATGGCTTTCACTGCACGTCCTCCGCAGTCTTTCTGTAACTATAACGACCATGTCTAATACTAAACGCGCTATCCGCAATATCGCCATCATCGCTCACGTTGACCACGGCAAAACCACCCTCGTCGACAAGCTGCTGCGCCAATCCGGTACCTTCCGTGAGAACCAGCAAGTTGAAACCCGCGTGATGGACTCCAACGACCTCGAAAAGGAACGTGGCATCACCATTCTGGCGAAGAACTGCGCCGTTGAGTATGAAGGCACCCACATCAACATCGTCGACACCCCAGGCCACGCCGACTTCGGCGGCGAAGTGGAGCGCGTGCTGTCGATGGTTGACTCCGTGCTGCTGCTGGTCGATGCGCAGGAAGGCCCGATGCCGCAGACCCGTTTCGTGACCCGCAAGGCGCTGGCCCTGGGCCTGAAGCCGATCGTCGTGGTCAACAAGATCGACCGTCCGGGCGCCCGTCCTGACTGGGCCATCAACGCCACCTTCGAACTGTTCGACAAGCTGGGCGCAACCGATGAGCAGCTGGACTTCCCCGTGGTGTACGCCTCGGCTCTGAACGGCTACGCTTCGCTCGACGACACCGTGCGCGAAGGCGATATGAAGCCGCTGTTCGAAGCCATCCTGAAGCACGTGCCTGTGCGTGACGATGATCCGGACGGTCCGCTGCAGATGCAAATCACCTCGCTCGACTACTCCTCCTACGTTGGCAAGATCGGCGTTGGCCGTATCAGCCGCGGCCGCGTGAAAGCCGGCCAGGACGTAATCGTGCTGAACGGCCCTGAGTCGACCCCGATCAAGGCCCGCATCAACCAGGTGCTGAACTTCAAAGGCCTGGAGCGCGTACTGGTCGATGAAGCCATCGCCGGCGACATTATCCTGATCAACGGTATCGAAGATATCGGCATCGGTTCCACCCTGTGCGCACCGGACACCCCGGATGCGCTGCCGATGCTGACCGTCGACGAGCCGACCCTGACCATGAACTTCATGGTCAACAGCTCCCCACTGGCTGGCCGCGAAGGCAAGTTCGTGACCTCGCGCCAGCTGCGCGACCGTCTGGACAAGGAACTGAAAGCTAACGTGGCGCTGCGCGTTGCCCCGACCGACGACGACACCGTGTTCGAAGTGTCCGGCCGCGGCGAGCTGCACCTGACCATCCTGATCGAAAACATGCGCCGCGAAGGCTTCGAGATGGCCGTGTCCCGTCCGCGCGTAGTGTTCAAGATGGTCGATGGCGTGCGCCATGAGCCGTACGAACTGCTGACCGTGGACGTGGAAGAAGTCAACCAGGGCGGCGTGATGGAAGAACTGGGCCGCCGTCGTGGCGACCTGCAGAACATGGAATCCGACTCCAAGGGCCGCGTGCGCCTGGAATACCGCATTCCTGCGCGTGGCCTGATCGGCTTCCAGTCCGAGTTCATGACCTTGACCCGCGGCACCGGTCTGATGTCCCACATCTTCGACGCTTACGCGCCGGTCGACAACTCCAAAGGCGAACTGGCCGGCCGTCGCAACGGCGTGCTGATCTCGCAGGACGACGGCGCCGCTGTGGCCTACGCCCTGTGGAAGCTGCAGGACCGCGGCCGCATGTTCGTGGTGCACAACGACCCAGTGTACGAAGGCATGATCATCGGTATCCACTCGCGCGACAACGACCTGGTGGTGAACCCGATCAAGGGCAAGCAGCTGACCAACGTGCGTGCTTCCGGCACCGACGAGGCAGTGCGCCTGGTGCCACCAGTCCAGCTGTCGCTGGAGTACGCGGTGGAATTCATCGAGGACGACGAGCTGGTGGAAATCACCCCGAAATCGATCCGTCTGCGCAAGCGCTTCCTCAAAGAGCACGAGCGTAAAAAGGCGTCGCGCGAAGGCGCATAAGCGCGGCGCGCTTGGCCAAAACCGCCGGACCCGCAAGGGCCGGCGGTTTTTTTTCGCCTTCAGCCCGGTAAAAGCTGGGCAGCGACTTTTGGTGCGTCGCAGCATTTATGCTTGGAATCGATAGCAAATTCGGTATTGTTATATGAGTCTTGATGCATAAAACACCATTGGATCGGCAGAGCAATATGGGGCATGATGGGCGGCGGGGCTTGCAATGTTGAGGCAGCTCCAGATTTGTGCGGCGCACACCGCAGGCCCATGATGGAGGAAACATGACTGAAATGACCGTTCCCGCCCAGCCCGCAGCGGCCAACGCCGGGAAGCAAGCCCAGGACCTGTATACGGCCTGGCTGGGCGCCATGCCGAACCTGGCGCAGCAGGCGCAAAGCTATTGGACCGACGCCATCCAGCGCTCGGTGCTCTTCCTCGATGTGCTGCGCCAGCGCGGCAACGAGCGCAATGAGCGCCTGCAGGACCTGGCCCCCCACGTCCTGAGTTTCGACTTCGAGCCGCTGATCGATGGCCGCACGCTGGAACGCCCAGTCAATTACAGTCTGATTCGCATCGTCCCGCCCAAGGGTTGGGAGATCGACGAGAACAAGCGGCCCTTCATCGTCTTCGATCCGCGTGCCGGCCACGGTCCCGGCATCGGCGGCATGAAGCAGGACAGCGAAATTGGCGTCGCCCTGAAGGCGGGCCACCCCTGCTACTTCGTCACCTTCCTGCCCAATCCCGTGCCGGGCCAGACCATCGAGGATGTGTGCCGCGCCGAAGCGCACTTCATCGCCCAGGTGGGCGCCCTGCACAGCCATGCCGACGGCAAGCCGGCCCTGATCGGCAACTGCCAGGCCGGCTGGCAGATCATGATGACCAGCGCGCTGCGGCCCGACCTGACCGGCCCCCTGCTGCTGGCCGGCGCGCCGCTGTCCTACTGGGCCGGGGTGCGCGGCAAGAATCCGCTGCGCTACCTGGGCGGCGCCATGGGCGGCACCTGGCTGACCTCCCTCTCGGGCGACCTGGGTCACGGCCTGTTCGATGGTGCCCTGCTGGTCAGCAATTTCGAGAACATGAACCCTTCCAATACCTTGTGGAAGAAGAATTACAACGTCTACTCGCGCATCGACACCGAGGGACCGCGCTTCCTGGAATTCGAAAGATGGTGGGGCACGCCGGTGCTGCTGAACGCGGGCGAGATCCAGTACATCACCGATAATCTCTTCGTCGGCAACCGCCTGAGCCAGGGCGCCATCCACGACAGCGCCGGCCGCCGCATCGACCTGCGCAATATCACTTCGCCCATCGTGGTGTTCTGCTCCTGGGGCGACGACATCACGCCGCCGCAGCAGGCCATGGGCTGGGTGCTCGACCTGTATGAGGACGATGAGGCGCTGGCCACCGGCGGCCAGACCATCATTTACTCCATGCACCAGAGCATCGGCCATCTCGGCATCTTCGTGTCGGCTTCGGTGGCCAACAAGGAGCATGAAGAGTTCACCCGCTCGATGGACCTGATTGACGTGCTGCCGCCCGGCCTGTACGAAGCGGTCTTCATCGAGAAGGACGAGAACCTGGCCAACCCGGAGCTGGCCGACGGCAAATACGTGCTGCGCTTCGAACACCGCACGCTGGCAGACCTGCGCCAGCTGGGTGGTAACGACGAAGCCGACGAGCGCCGCTTCGCCACCGTGGCCCGCCTGTCGGAAATCAACCAGGGCCTGTACCGCACCTATGCCAGCCCACTGGTGCGCGCCTTCGCCAGCGAGGCCGGCGCCGACATGCTGCGCAATCTGCATCCCTACCGCCTGCGCTACGAACTGTTCTCGGACAAGAATCCCTTTATGCAGGGTGTGGCCCAGCTGGCCGAGAAGGTGCGCGCCGAACGCAAGCCGGTGGCGGAAGACAATGTCTTCCTGGCGCTGCAGGACACGATCTCGGCGCAGATCACCACCACGCTCGATATGTACCGCGACCTGCGCGATATGGCCGAGGAAAACTTCTTCGTCCATATGTATGGCCAGCCGCTGCTGCAAACCCTGGTCGGCCTGCGCGCCGACCACGTGCTGGCCAAGCGCCGCATTGGCCGCGACATCGCGCGCGAGTCTGCGGTAGCCAAGCGCAACGAGCATCTGGCCACGCGCATGGCCGAAGGCGGCTCGCTGGAAGCGGTGGTGCGCGCCATGCTCTACATCGGCCGCAGCCAGGAGCTGCGCGCGGCCGACGAACGCGCCTTCGCCATCCTGCGCGAGCTGCGCCACCAGGTGCCAGCCGACGAACGCCTGTCCCTGTACCGCTTCAAGGAAGTGGTGCAGGAGCAGCATATGATCCTGCAATTGAATGAAGAATTGGCCGTGCTCGACCTGCCGCAGCTGCTGCCGCGCGATCCCGCCGAACGCGCCGCCGACCTGGATGCGGTGCGCCGCACCGTCACCGCGGCCGGCGCGCTGGAAGGCGAGGCTGCCCAGCGCATGGCCCGCATCGAAGCCCTGTTCGGCTCCGCTCCGCTGGAGCTGGCCGCCACCGTAAAGGAACACGTATGAGTGCAAGTCCCCGCACTGCCCACCTGCATTACGACCGTCTGATCGCCGCCGCGCGCAGCGCCACGCCGCCCGCCGTGGCCGTGGCCCATGCCTGCGACCGCTACGCGCTGGAGTCGGCGCTGGATGCGGCGCGCCTGGGCCTGATCGCGCCGATCCTGGTCGGCCCGGCTGAACGCATCCGCCAGACCGCGCTGGAAGCCGATCTGAATATCGCCGCCCTGCCCATCGTCGACACGGAACACAGCCACGCCTCGGCCGAATGCGCCGTCGCGCTGGTGCGCGAAGGGAAGGCCGCCGCGTTGATGAAGGGCAGCCTGCACACCGATGAGCTGATGGGCGCCGTGGTGCGCAGCGAAGGTGGCTTGCGCACGGCGCGCCGCCTGAGCCACTGCTTCGTGATGGACGTGCCGGGTTATGCCGAGCCGCTCATCATCACCGACGCCGCCGTGAATATCGCGCCCACGCTGGCCGAGAAAGTCGACATCGTGCAGAACGCCATCGACCTGGCCCACATCCTCGCTTTTGAGGAAGTGCGCGTCGCCATCCTGGCGGCGGTGGAAACGGTGAATCCGAAAATGCCGTCCACCATCGAAGCGGCGGCCCTGTGCAAGATGGCCGAGCGCGGCCAGATCACCGGCGCTCGCCTGGACGGCCCGCTGGCGCTGGACAATGCCGTCAATCTGCAGGCGGCGGCGGTGAAGAACCTGACCTCGCCGGTGGCCGGCCGCGCCAATGTGCTGCTGGTGCCCGACCTGGAAGCGGGTAATATGCTGGCCAAGAGCCTGAGCTTCATGGCCGACGCCGACGCCGCCGGCATCGTGCTCGGCGCGCGCGTGCCCATCATCCTCACCAGCCGCGCCGATTCCGTGGCGGCCCGTCTGGCTTCCTGCGCCGTGGCCTCGCTGATCGCCAGCAGCAAGCTGACCGGCGCCAAAGTGCTGGGAGGCTGAGAATGCAGGCCGCTGAAACGATTGTCGTCGTCAACGCCGGTTCCTCCAGCATCAAATTTTCCCTGTATGGCGAACGCGAAGGCGAGCTGGCCCTGCTCATGAAGGGCAAGGTCGAAAAGCTCTACACCGGCGACGCCTACTTCGTCGCCACCGGCGAGAATGGCGTCAGCGTGGCCGAGCACCGCTGGCAGGGCGCGGCGATCAGCCACGAAACGGCGATGCGCTTCCTGTTCGATTTCGCCCACACCCATCTCGACGGCCGCACCGTGGCCGCCATCGGCCACCGCATCGTGCATGGCGGCACGCTGTTCTCGGCACCGGTGCGCCTGGATGCGGACGTGCTGGCCCAGCTCGAGCAACTGATTCCGCTGGCGCCGCTGCACCAGCCGCACAATCTGGCGCCGGTGCGCAGCGTGCTGGAGATGGCGCCCGAGGTGCTGCAGATCGGCTGCTTCGACACCGCCTTCCACACCGCCCAGCCGGAACTGGCCCAGGCCTTCGCGCTGCCGCCCTCGATCACCTCCCTGGGCGTGCGCCGCTACGGCTTCCATGGCCTGTCCTATGAATACCTGGCCGGCCAGCTGCCGGAACTGGACCACTCGCTGGCCAAGGCGCGCGTGGTGGCCGCCCACCTGGGCAATGGCGCCAGCATGTGCGCCATCCACGCTGGACGCAGCGTGGCCAGCACCATGGGCTTCACCGCCGTCGATGGCCTGCCCATGGGCACGCGCTGCGGCAGCGTCGATCCCGGCGTGGTGCTGTTCCTGCAAAGCGAATTGAAGATGGAGCAGGGCGAGATCGAACGCCTGCTGTACCAGCAATCGGGCTTGCTCGGCGTGTCCGGCATCTCTTCCGATATGCGCACGCTGGAGGCGAGCAGCGATCCGCGCGCGCGCCTGGCCATCGATCTGTTCGTGTACCGCATCGGCCGCGAACTCGGTTCGCTGGCGGCGGCGCTGGGCGGCCTTGATGCCCTGGTGTTCACCGGCGGCATCGGCGAGAACAGCGCCCGCGTGCGCGCCGCCGTCTGCCGCGACGCCGCCTGGCTCGGGGTGCAGATCGACGCTGCCGCCAACGAGGCGGGGCAGGCCTGCATCAGCGCGCCAGACAGCGCGGTGCCGGTCTGGGTGCTGCCGGCCAATGAGGAATTGATGATCGCGCGCCACGCGCTGGAGATGCAGCAGAAGGCCCAGCAGAAGGGCGCGCGCACATGAACGCCCCCCATCTCATTCTCGAAGGACGGCGCGCCCTGATCGTCGGCGTCGCCAACGAACACTCGATCGCCTACGGCTGCGCCAAGGTGTTCCGCGAACTCGGCGCCGAAGTGGCGCTGACGTATCTGAACGAGAAGGCGCGGCCGCATGTCGAACCGCTGGCGCAGGAGCTGGGTGCCGCGCTGCTGCTGCCGCTCGATGTATCCCAGCCCGGCCAGCTGGAAAGCGCCTTCGCCGCCATCGAAGAACGCTGGGACCGGCTCGACATCCTGGTGCACTCGATCGCCTTCGCGCCCAAGGAGGATTTGCAGGGCGGCCTGCTGTACTGCTCGGCCGAAGGCTTCCTGAAGGCGATGGACATTTCCTGCCACTCCTTCGTGCGCATGGCGCGCCTGGCCGCGCCGCTGATGACGGCAGGCGGCGCCATGTTCGCCATGAGCTATCACGGCGCCGACAAGGTGGTGCCGAACTATAACGTCATGGGCCCGGTGAAGGCGGCGCTGGAAGCGTCCTGCCGCTACCTGGCCTATGAGCTGGGGCCGCAGGATATCCGCGTGCATGCGATTTCGCCCGGCCCGCTGCAGACGCGCGCCGCCTCCGGCCTGAAAGACTTCGACCTGCTGCTGAGCGACGCCGTGGCGCGCGCCCCGATCGGCGAGCTGGTGGATATCATGGACGTGGGCAGCACCTGCGCCTACCTCGCCTCGCCCTATGCCCGGCGCCTGACCGGCAGCACCGTGTACGTGGACGGCGGCCTCAACATCATTGCCTGAGGAGGTCTATGCAAATCATCCTGTCCGGACTGCGCGGCGACGACAACGAGAAGGAAGTCGAGGCGGAGCTGAAGCGCTACTTCAATGTCGTTAGCGTGCATTTCGTGCGCGAGGGCGATCCCGACAGCCCCTGGGCCCTGATCGAAGTCAACGACAGCTATCCCAAGGTGTGGGAAGTGACCAACCGCCTGCGCGGCGCCTATCACCGCGGCAAGCGCCTGCGCTTCTACGTCCCCGTGCACCAGCCCCATCCTTTTTTTAAGCGCTGCGCTTGAACCCCCGTCCGCCGGCCGGGCGGCCTGCTTGCGGCCCCAGTCTCTTAGATAACGCAATAGGTAGGAGAATTTCCCGATGTGGGTTTACGCCTTGCTTAAGAGGGAATGAAATTCATTAGCTTTCTCAACGAGGCGCTGATTGAGATCAATCGCCATACTGCTGCAATACTGAGAGTTCTGTGCATGAGTGTGCTGTATTGTCTCCTCGTTTCTCAGGAAGCTCGTCTGGCCAGCGTTTTTTCCTCACTTACCCGTCAGCCCTCTCAATTTCTTCAATCGTCCGCGCTCCGCTGAATGGAAAGCGGCGATAAGCGAAGCGATCCGCAAGCAATTTTTGTCGATGTCAATTCGATGAATCTTTAGTGCAGAGGAGTTTAGAAAGGTTTTCTGAGCCGCCTCTATGAATGCGAGAGGAAGAGCGACGAGCTCTCTTTTAACTATGTGTACATTTTTTGGGGCATTTAGGCGTTTGCTTGCAGTAAGATTGGGGTATTTTTCAATACAGCAAGATGGTATGCTTTGATAGCGCGTAGGGCCACTGCTTACGCCGCGATTGTTCCCGATGGGAGCATTGGTGGGAGAGTGCGATAACCGGAAAGATGGCAAGCAATACGAGAATTGCAAACGATTAAATGTGCGAGCCGTAGAGATAATCGAATTGAGATTAGGTGATTGAAAAAAAGGATTTGTATGGAAAACACAGCATCGATGGCACTTATTGAGAGATTCTCTATAAAGGGTCTTCATGGTTACAAGGATTTGTCGATCGATTTTTCAGGGGCTGCTACTATTATTGTCGCTGAAAATGGTATGGGCAAAACAACCTTACTGAATATTTTGAACGCTTTTTTAACGCGCCGATTTCATCGGCTTGCTTCATTCTCATTTGGTTCAATTGAATGCCTTTTTGTTGGGAAAAATTTACCTTTGGTGCTGGAGCGGTCGATGCTCGGTGATGGACCAAACTCTGAAGATAATGCCCTGCGGGAACTTGCAGAGTCTGCATCAATGCCTGAAAACGAATTATCTGATTTTATGACGGGAGTTTATCGTCCTGAAAAATTTCAATCTCTACAGTCCCATCCGATTGTTCGGCAGATTTACTATTCGATAGAATTAAATTGGGAGCAGGTCGAAGCAGCGCTCGATAACATCCATGCGGGCCTTGATAATTCCTTTAGCGCGGCTGCTAAGTTGGTTAGTGCTGAGGTTCTTCGTTGTGTGGGAGATATAGAAATAGTGTTTCTACCAACTTATCGAAGAGTCGAACGGCCTCAACTTCGGCCACGTATTAGCCGTTCTCATAGACATATGGTGGATCCGGCCCATGTGAACTCCAATCGCCTAGATGATATCGTGTTCGGTTTGTCTGATGTCGAAGAAAAGCTTGTCGAATTAAGCGACGAAATTGAACGTCGCTCTAATCAGGGATATCGCACACTAAGCACAAGGATCTTAGATGAAATGCTGAAGGGAAGTGCTCGCCAAGAGACAGTAACTGCTTCAGATTTGCCTGATGTTAAATCGCTCTCTCGCTTTCTAAATCGAGTAACTCGCCACGAGCAGCGGTTCGGTGGTGTATTTGAAGATATTGAAAATCTTTATGCAACAGGGGCAATCGAAAATGCAGATAATTGGTTTCTGCGGTACTTTTTAAGTAGATTGGCTGGGGTAATTGAACAGACTCGTGAAATGGAACAAAAAGTTGAGCAGTTTGTAAGCGTTTGCAATAGCTACCTTACTTTATCGAGTGATGAAAAGGCTTTGGCTTTTGATCCGCAAACACTGAGAGTTGTTGTGGAGGATCTATGGGCAAAACGTGTGATTGGATTAGAGTTATTATCATCGGGCGAAAAGCAAATTGTCTCTCTTATGGCTAGACTGTATTTGAGTTCAAAGAAGAAGATGGTTTTGATAGATGAGCCTGAATTATCGCTTTCCTTGGATTGGCAAAGGAAGGTTTTGCCTGATATTACTAAAAGTGGCAGCGTTGTGCAACTATTTGCAATAACGCATTCTCCTTTTGTTTATGACAATGAATTGGATGGTTGTGCTCGTGCTTTGAAAGTTATTCGGAACGAGGTTGCAAATGTCTGAAATAGAGAAGCATAGAAAAAGTAGGAAAAGCCCATCTGTTTTGCAACATTCGATAATACTGGTGAGAAGCGCACGGCCCGAGTCGCTCATCTTTGTTTTTGAAGGGCAAGAGGATGTTGGGGTTTATGAAACGTGGATTGGGCGAACTCGTTTAAGTTTGAATTATGAGCCAATAGTGGGGAAAGGGAAGGAGCAATTAATTTCTTTGTGTAAGAAAATCATTAATGAAAATCCTGAATTTTTGCGTAGAATATATTTCTTCGTGGACTGTGATTTTGATGATTTTGAATGTATGAGGAATTTATTTACGCTTGATGGGTATTCAATTGAGAATTTCTTGTGCACATCTAGTACATTGGAAAGCTTATTGTCAGACGAATTTAGGTGCGCGGCATCTCCATTGGAGAAGCAGAGAATAAAAGAGGCTTTTGAGAGATTTTTGGATGAATTTGAAAAATCCGCTAAAGAGTTGCATTTTCAATTCTTTGCTGCTCGTCGAATTGGATTGAATGTTTTGAGTAAGGCTGAGGATTCAAGGTCAATTGTAAATATTTATCTTGATAGGGTGGAGCCTGCTTATCAGGATTTAAAGGAAGTAATTGAGGTCGGCGGTAGTATAGATGGTGTGGTTGTTGAGGCGCTTCGCGAAGAGTTTGCTGAGCTTCACAGATACAGAACGCAGCGCGGCAAATATGTCCTCTGTGCTTTTAGGCGTTGGCTTCGACTACTGACCGCAGATAGAAAACAATCTGAGCCGCAGTTGTTCGATCATAGTATGCCGGCCCTTCCGGGTGAGCCTTGGTCCGTGTCTCTAAGACGGTTGGCCGGGCAGTCGCCGGTACCTACTGGGTTGGCTTCGTTTGTCGAGGAAGCTGCTCGTGCAGCCTGAGAAAATCTGTTGGCATTAGGCGGATACCCGGGAAAATAGTAAGAGCTCTTCCGACGGGACGACAGCGGCGGCCGGGCCGGATGCCTGTATAATGTGCGGCCCCGCTTCCTTGCCCAGTCTGTTGCCGTCATGACCACGATTTCCGCGCCTACCTCCGACACTTCCGCGACCGCTCCTGTGCGTGGCCGCCGCCTGTCCGTGGCGCCGATGATGGATTGGACGGACCGCCATTGCCGCGTCTTCCACCGCCAGATCACGCGCCACACCTGGCTGTATACGGAGATGGTGACGACCGGCGCCCTGGTCTACGGCGATGTGGAGCGCCACCTGCGCTTCAACGAGGAAGAGCATCCGGTCGCCCTGCAGCTGGGCGGCAGCGATCCGGCCGACCTGGCCACCAGCGCCAAACTGGGCCAGCAATGGGGCTATGACGAGATCAACCTGAATTGCGGCTGCCCCTCGGAGCGGGTGCAGAAGGGCGCTTTCGGCGCCTGCCTGATGGCCGAGCCGCAGCTGGTGGCCGATTGCGTGAAAGCCATGCGCGACGCCGTCACCATCGACGTCACGGTCAAGCACCGCATCGGCATCGACCAGAGCGAATCCTATGACTTCGTGCGCGATTTCGTCGGCACGGTGGCGGACGCCGGCTGCACCACCTTCGTCGTGCATGCGCGCAACGCCATCCTGAAAGGCCTCTCGCCCAAGGAAAACCGCGAGATTCCGCCGCTCAAATACGACTTCGCCTACCGCCTGAAACGCGATTTTCCTGACTTCGAAATCATCATCAACGGCGGCATCAAGACCGAAGCCGAGATCGACCTGCATCTGCAGCACGTCGATGGCGTGATGCTGGGCCGCGAGGCTTACCACAACCCCTATCTGATGGCGGGCTTCGACCAGCGCTACTATGGCGCCGAAACGCCGATCCAGAGCCGGGAAGACGTGCTGCGCGCCATGATCCCGTATATCAGCGCCCAGCTGGCCAAGGATGGTGGCAAGGGCTTGAAGCTGAACAGCATCACGCGCCATATGCTGGGTTTGATGCAAGGCTTGCCGGGCGCCCGCCAATTCCGCCAGACCCTGTCCGACGCGCGCCAGCTGGCCGCCGGCGACCCGCAGCTGCTGTTGCGCGCCCTGCAGCGCCACCCGCTCGCCGCCTGATTTCCCCACACCCTCGCAGTATATTCTTCAGCACAATACGTATTTCCACGTAGAAATCACGGTTGTGCGAATTTTGCACAGCAAATGATTGCCCTGTGGCAAAATTTACCTCTATAATTTCAGAATATACACACTATTTAGCAGTTTTTCAGCAGTGTGTTCGCGCTGAGTCGCGGTCCGTTCGGCGCTTCGAAAAAACGACAGATTCTTGCATCGTCAGGCCGCAAATTTTTGCATTCGCAGTCATTGTTTGCTACTGTCATTACTTGCGTAGCAGCAAGGGTCAGTGAATGTTGTCAACGTACACACGTTGCATTCCTGGGCAATCTTAATAAGCAGTGTCACTTTACGAAGAGCCGAAATGAATTTAGCAAAAATGAAGGTGGGGACGCGTCTGGGTCTCGGATTTGCGCTGGTGCTGGTATTCCTGGTCGCCGTGACGGCGGTGGGTATTTTGCGCATGGGCCAGATCCAGGACCGTCTCGATCACGTGGTCAGCTTTAATAATGTGGTGACCCGCCTGGTGATCGATATGCGCAACAACGTCGCTGACCGCATTACTTCGCTGCGCGTGCTGACCCTGATGTCCGATGCCTCCGATATGGAGCCGGAAGTGAACCGCATCAAGGCCCAGGCCGACAAATACGAAGGCGCGCTGAAAAAACTGGAAGCGCAATTCGCCATCGAAGCGACGCCGGAAGAAAAAGCCCTGCTGACCCAGATCAAGGAACACGAAGCCGCCACCCTGCCGGCCGTGAAGAAAGCCATCGATCTGTGGATGGCGAATAATGCCGTCGACGCCACCAAGGTGATGATCAAGGAAATCCGTCCGGCCCAGAAGAAGTGGATGGAAGCGCTGGACCAGCTGGCGGCCCTGGAAGACAAACTGAATGCGCAAGTGCAGGTCGATGCCGCTTCCGGCTACTCCAGCGCGCGCACCTTCATGATCCTGATGGGCACCCTGGCCGTGATCATCAGCGTGATCGCCGCGTATGTGATCACCCGCGGCCTGCTGAAACAGCTGGGCGGCGAACCTGACTACACCGCTTCGATCGCCGGCAGCATCGCCAACGGCGACCTGTCGATCGCCATCGACACCGATTCCACCGACAAGAACAGCCTGCTGTCCGAGATGCGCGAAATGCGCGATTCCCTGGTGGGCATCGTCGGCCAGGTGCGCAACGGCACCGAAACCATCGGCACCGCCTCGCGCGAAATCGCCGCCGGCAATATCGACCTGTCCTCGCGCACCGAGATGCAGGCTTCCTCGCTGGAGAAAACCGCTTCCGCGATGGAAGAGCTGACCTCCACCGTGAAGCAGAATGCCGACAATGCCCGCGAAGCGAACCAGCTGGCGGCCAATGCCTCCGACGTGGCGCGCAAGGGCGGCGCCGTGGTCTCGCAAGTGGTCGACACCATGAGCTCGATCAACGAATCGGCCAACAAGATCGTGGACATCATCGGCGTCATCGATGGCATCGCCTTCCAGACCAATATCCTGGCGCTGAACGCCGCCGTGGAAGCGGCGCGTGCCGGCGAACAAGGCCGCGGCTTCGCAGTGGTGGCTTCCGAAGTGCGCAACCTGGCACAGCGCTCCGCTGGCGCCGCGAAAGAAATCAAGGCCCTGATCGGCGACTCCGTTGAGAAGGTCGAGCGCGGTTCGAAACTGGTGGGCCAGGCCGGCGTGACGATGGATGAAGTGGTCGCCTCCGTGCGCCGCGTCACCGACATCATGGGCGAGATCGCCAACGCCTCGCAGGAGCAGAGCGCCGGCATCGAGCAGGTCAACCAATCCATCATCGAGATGGACAGCATGACCCAGCAGAACGCCGCGCTGGTGGAAGAAGCGGCCGCCGCCGCGCAAAGCCTGCAGGACCAGGCCGGCGAACTGGCGCGCGTGGTCAGCATCTTCAAGCTCGATCCCGCCGACGAGCGCGCGCTGCTGGCCTCCCTGCCGGCCGTGACCGCGGTGACCGTGGCCAAGCCGGTGGCAGCAGCGCGTCCGGCGCCGAAAAAAGCCGTCGCCGCCGCACCGGCCAAGCCGAAGAAAATCGCCGCCACGGCCAGCGCCGGCGACGAGTGGGAAGAATTCTGAGCGTAACGTTTTCAAGCAGTCTTTAACGGTTTCCAAACATTTTCAACATTCGTAGGAAAGTAAAAACATGAACAAGCGTTTGATCGGTTTTATCGCAGCAGCCCTGGTTTCCGGTACCGCCTTCGCTGGCGAAGTTCCTGCCACTTTCGATGCCAAAAACTGCAAGGCTGAATATCCAAAAGCCTCGCTGATGAACGAAGAGCAGGGCGCCGTCACCATGTCCTTCCTGGTCTCGGCCAGCGGCGACGTGGTGGAATCCAAAGTGGACAAGTCCAGCGGCTTCAAAAACCTGGACAAAGCTGCCGTGAAAGCCATCAGCGCCTGCAAATTCAAGCCAGGCACCAAGGACGGTTCCGTCGCGCAAACCTGGACCAAAGTGGACTACGTCTGGGCACTGTAATCTTTTCTTAGATACGATTGGGGAATCAGATGTCTTTGAACAAGCGTTGGTTGAGTGCGGCAGCCGTGGTGCTGCTGGCAAATGCGTCCCTGGCATACGCAGCGGAAGTGCCAGCCAGTTTCGATGCCAAGAACTGCAAGGCCGAGTATCCGAAAGCATCGCTGATGAATGAGGAACAAGGCACGGTGTCGATGAGCTTCCTGGTCTCGGCCGGTGGCGATGTGATGGACTCCAAGATCGAGAAGTCGAGCGGCTTCAAGAACCTGGACAAGGCCGCCATCAAGGCCATCAGCGCCTGCAAGTTCAAGCCCGGCACCAAGGACGGCAAGCCGGACCAGACCTGGACCAAGGTCGACTACGCCTGGAAGCTGGACTAACCCTGCCTCCCCCGAAAAAAACCGGTTCCCTGAACCGGTTTTTTTTCGCCCGTGCTAACGACCAGCCCGTGTCCGATTGGGGTCTGACCCCAAGGTGGACACGGACTCAACTGGTGGGGCGCGCTTGTGCGGCGTTGCGCGAGCTTAGGCCTTCATGAAGGGAAATGGATTCCTTGCTGCCGATCTGGTACTCTGTATCTATGGCTACTATCGAATCTCCGATGAAATATCTGCTTTGTCTGCCTTTGTCCGCCATTTTTCTGTCGGGTTGCTCGCTGATGCGCAGCCCGCACGATCCGGCGCGCGAGAAGCAAACCGTGTCCGTGGTGAATGCCATGACCTGGACCAATCCCTTGAGCGGCAAACGCGATGGCGTGCGCACCAGCTGGCCGCTGGAGGAGCTGGCGAACCATGAGGAAGTCTTCCCGCTGGCGCAGATCAAGCATTGCCCGCTGGGCGAGCAGGCGGCCTGCAATTGGGGCGTGCTGAGCGCTTCGCGCAGCACGACGCGCTTTGGCTATCTGCCGGGCGGCATCACCCTGGATCTGGGCTTGCTGGTCGATGTGCACCGGCGCCAGCAGGATCGCCGCCGCAACCACCACACGGCGATGGCGATTCCGGCCGATGTGGGGGCGCTGAGTTACCGCAAGAGTCTGCAGCAGGCCATCAGTCTTCCTTATGGCAAGGTGTATCGTATTGAATTTGAATATGGCTTGCGCTTCGATATCTGCGCGCGCCGCCTCGACGCCCATGGGCAAGCCTTGGACCAGTGCGACATCCCCTTTATCTGAAGATTGCACGGTGTAACAAGCTGTAAATCTGCGGCGCCCGGCGCGGATTTTTCTTATAGTGACGGGGAGAGGAGCAGATTGCGATGAAAACTTTATTGGCTTTAGCCGCCGTCGTGGCCCTGAGCGGCTGCGCAGCGCCCGGCCCGCGCTATTACAGCAGCGCCCCCGTCAATCCTTACGAGTGGCATACCGTCTCGGTCGAGAATGTGGGAGCGGGCCGCAGCGGGCCGAATGTGGTGTACACCACGGAAGCGGCGCCGGTCTACCGCACGGTGATCGAACAGCCGGTGGTCACCTATGTGGAAGCGCCCGTGTACCGGCCGGTCTACGCCCCGGTGTACGCGCCGGCGCCGGCGTATTACTACCCGCCTGTGTCGATCGGCCTGGACTTCGTGTTCAGCAGCCACCGCCACCGTCACTACCGCCACCGTCATTGAGCGCTCAACGCATGAGGAATAGGGCGGTGTCGTTCAGCACGTCGGCCGAGCACAGCATATAGGTCGCCGCGCTTACCAGACCGAGCAGCAGCGCGCTTGAGGCGAGAGGAAGTTCGCGTAACATTGTAGGCTCCCATGCAGATGGCATCGTCAGGAGCATGGTAGTTGGGACCAAGGCAGTCGCCCATAGTCCCCTGGTCCGTCCGCGTGTAGGAATATTGCCCGTCGGTCCAGCTACGCTGTTGCCAGTTTATTTGCTGCGCCAGACCACGATCGCGCCTTCGGGTGCGGTGTCGAGCGCATTCGAGATGCTCAGCCATTCCTGCAGGCGTTCCGGCTGCCTCAACGTGATGCCGACGCCATCGATATAGCCGACCTGTTCCAGCAGGCGCGCATCCATCTTCGCTTTCGACACGGTCGGCGCGCCCATCACCATGCGGTCATACGCCTTGCGCGTCTTGTGCTCCCATTTGTGCAGCGCGCTTTCATCGAAGCGGTTGGCTTCGAAATACACGGTGAGGGAACCGTCGGGATTGCCGAAGCCGACAATGCCGGCGCCCTTGCGGATGGTGCTGGTGTTCGCCAGATCGAAGTCGGCGGTCGGCACGAAGACGCCGGCGCGGCCGTCGATGTCGGGACGGCCGACGGGCGTGTCCTTGCTATAGGTGCTGAGTTCGGAAATTTTTTGTTCGGACATGGGGCGCTGCCATCGCTAAAGGGAGGTGGGACCAGCGCTTATTGTAGCGGTATTTAAGTTCCTTAGGGCAACGTTGATTGTGACTTTATGAAGACGGTGGCGCCACCAGCGGCAGTACGATGAGAAAGGCGCTGCCGCCCTCGGGCGTGGCGCGCGCTTCGATGCTGCCGCCCAGCAGGCCGGTCACCAGGTTGTAGCAGATATTCATGCCCAGGCCGCTGCCGCCCTTGCCCAGGCGCGTGGTGAAAAAGGGATCGAAGACGTGGGCGCGCACTTCCTCGCTCATGCCGCAGCCATCGTCGCTGTAGTGCAGGCGCACGTGACTGGCGCCTTCCAGGCTGGCCTGCAGGCGCATCTGGCCATGGTCGCGGCCCTGGAAGCCGTGCAGCACCGAGTTGTTGATCAGGTTCGAAATGATCTGGTCCAGCGGTCCCGGATAGCTATCCATATGCAAGCCTTCTGGGATGGCCAGTTCGATCTGGTAGGGACTTTTGCGCAGGCTGGTCTTCATCAGAGCCACCACGCCGCCGATGGTTTCGCGCAACTCGAAGCTGCGCCGTTGCGAGCTGGTATGGTCCACCGCCACCTGCTTGAAATTGGCCACCAGGTCGGCGGCGCGGTGCAGGCCGCGCATCATCAGCTGCAAGGCGGTGTGGCAGTTGGACAGGTAGTCGGACAGCTGCGAGCGTTTCAGCGCCGGTCCCTGCGCCAGCACTTTTTCGAAATCGCCCACCTGGTCTTCCAGCGCCGACGCCACCGTCATGCAATTGCCGATCGGGGTATTCAGCTCGTGCGCCACGGCGGCCACGATGGCGCCCAGTGCCGCCAGCTTTTCCGACTGCACCAGCTTGTCCTGCGCCAGGTGCAGGCGGTTGAGCGCTTCCTGCAGCTGGTTGTTGGCCGCCAGCAGGTCGCGCGTGCGCCGTTCCAGCGCCATCTCGCGTTCGTGCAGATACTGGTACTGGCGCACCCGGTTCAGCAGCAGATTGTCGTCGAGCGGCTTGACCAGGTAGTCGACCGCGCCCAGCGCATAGCCGCGGCCGATGAATTCATCGCTCATGAACACGGCCGTGATGAAGACGATGGGAATATTGCGCGTGCGTTCCGTCATCTGCAGGTGGCGCGCCGTCTCGAAGCCGTCCATGCCCGGCATATGCACATCGAGCAGGATCAGGTGGCAGTCCTGCTCCAGCGTCAGCAGCAGGGTGGCCTCGCCCGATTCGGCTTCCATCACCTCGCAGCCGCGCAGGCGCGCCAGCAGCGCGCGTAAGGTCAGGCGGTTGGCGGGATTGTCGTCGACCACCAGCACATTGAAACGTTCACTCATGGCATGCTCCTCCACGCCGGTAAATATAGCTGCCTGGCTGCCATGGCACAAAGCCCTGGGCCAGCGCGGCCTGGTTCAGCCCGTCCTGCGGCCCCAGCACCAGGAAGCCGTCCACATGCAGGGAGCGCGCGAAGCGCTGCAGCACCTGGCGCTGCAGGTCGGCGTCGAAATAGATCAGCACATTGCGGCATAGGATCAGCTGGAATTCATTGAAGATGCCTTCGCCGGTCAGCGAATGGCGGTGGAACAGCACGCGCAGGCGCAGGCGCTCCGGTGCGCGCAGGTAGCGCCCGGCCGGCAGATAGCTGTCGAAATCGAGCGTGCCGCCGCTGGCGCGGTAGTTGCTGCGGTTGGTGTCCAGGGTGGCGGCGGGGAACAGGCCGGCCTTGGCCAGCTCCAGCAGGTAGGGGCTGACGTCGGTGGCGAACAGGTGGCTGCGTTCCAGCAAGCCCAGTTCATCGAGCATGATGGCCAGCGAATAGGCTTCCTCGCCGGTCGAGCAGCCGGCCGACCACAGCTTGATCATGGGGAAGCTGGCCAGATAGGGCAGGATCTCGTCGCGGATCTGGCGCAGCTGGGCCGGATGGCGGAAGAAGCTGGTCACGCCCACCGGCAGTTCGGCCGTCAGCCGTTCGAACAGGGCGGCATCGGACAGCACGGCGCGCTGGTAGCGCGCGAAGCTGTGAAAGCCGCAATGCAGCATCAGGCTGCGGATACGCCGCTGCAGGCTGTCGCGCTGGTAGTTGCGGAAGTCGTAGCCGCACTGGCTGGTGACCGCTTCCAGGAACAGGTCGAGCAGCTCGCCCTCGGGCGCGGCGGCGTCGCCGGCCAGGGCCGCTGCCGTGACGCTGGCGATGGCGCTCAGATTCAGCACATAGTCGAAGTGGCCGGCGTCGCGCGCCGCGTCGGGCATGGCGCGTGCGCCTTCGCAATCGGCGCCATCCTCGACAATGACGAGGGAGCCGGCGCGGCGCAGGGCGGCGCAGCCGGCCACGCCGTCACGCCCGAAGCCGCACAGCAGCACCGCCAGCACGCTGTTGCCGTATTCGGCCGCCAGCGATTCGAACAGCACGTCGATGGAAGGCCGGGTGAACTGCACCTTGCGGTCGCGCGTCAGGTAGACCATGCCGTGCGCCACCTTCATATGGTGGCCGGGCGGGGCGATATACAGGGTGCCGGGCTGCACCGGCATCAGGTGCTGCGGCATCAGCACGCTGTAGTCGGTGCGCGTCTTGAGCAGCTGGTCGAGCAGGTTGACCTGGTTCTCGTCCACATGCTGCACCACGAAGACGGCGGCATCGGCCAGCGGCAGCTTGCCGACGATGTGCAGGATCTTGTCCAGGCTTTGCGCCGACCCGGCCAGCACCACGGTGCTGCAGGGTGCCGCCGCGGGTTGCTGGCCGTGGTGCGAGACCTGGCGCACCGGCAGGCCGAGGCGCATCAGGCTGTGCGCCAGCAGCGCGTGGTAGGCGACGATCTTCAGGCCGGCGTCGCGTTCGAGCAGCTCGGCCAGCGCGTCGATGACGTCGCGCGGCAGAGTGTCGGCATCGTAGAAACTCAGTTCGATGCCGCCTGGCTCGGGCGTGGCGCGCGCTTCGCCCAAGGCGGCGCGCAGTTCGGCGCTGGCGGCCGCGCTTTCCTGCCGGCCCAGCACCGCGATGCGGCATACGCCGCCGTGCCGGTGCAGGGTGATGCTCATGCGCTCCTCCCACTGCTCCACTTGAGCACCTTGGCCACCAGCACATCGTAGTCGACCGGCTTGGCCAGGTAATCGTCGGCGCCGGCGGCCATGATCTCGGCCTGGTCGGCCGGCGCGGCCTTGGCCGTCAGCGCCAGCACCGGCGTGCCGCTCATGGCCGGATCGCGGCGCAGGGCGGCGATGGTCTGGAAGCCATCCATCTCCGGCATCATGATATCCATCAGCACCAGATTGACCTGGTTTTGCGCCAGGAATTCCAGCGCGCGCTTGCCGTTGACGGCATTGCTCAGGCGCGCGCCGTGGCGTTCCAGCGCCGCCGTGATGACGAAGAGATTGCGCGGATCGTCGTCCACCAGCAGGATGTGGCGGCCGCTCAGCACCTTGCCGCTGGCGGGAACCGGTGCTGCCTGCAGGGCGGCGCGCTCCTGCGGCACGCGGCGCAGGAAGCGCTCCACGTTTTCCAGCAGGCGGCGCTCGGCCTGCGGCGCTTTCACGATCACGCATTCCGAGTAATGGCGCAGGCGATTGGCTTCCTCGTCGTTCAGGGCGCGGCTGGCGAAGAAGACCAGGGCCAGCTCGGGCGCGGCGGTGCGCAGGCGGGCCGCCACGGCGAGCCCGGTGTCGGTCTGGCCTGCGCCCAGATCGACGATGGCGACGCGGCAGGCCGAGCGGCTGAGCGCCTGCTCCAGTGCGCTGTCCGGCGCGGCCGCCAGCACCGGCCCGCGTTCCGGCCCCACCACGGCCGCCACCTCGGCGGCGCTGATGCCGCCGTTCTCCACCACCAGGATGCTATTGCCCTCGCTGCGTTCGAGCGCCGCCAGCAGGGCCGCTTCGGCCTGCGCCAGGCGGTGGTCGTCGGCCGGCTTTTGCAGGAAGCCGATGGCGCCCTGCTGCAGGAAGGCCTCGTCGCGGTCGCGCGCCGAAACGATGTGCACCGGGATGCGCGCCAGCTCGCGCCGGCTCTTGATCTCGTGCAGGACCTGCGCCCCGTCCATATCCGGCAGGCCCAGGTCGAGCAGGATGCCGTGCGGCCGGTGGCGCCAGGCCAGGTCCAGCCCTTCCTCGCCGCTGTGGGCCAGCAGGGTCTTGTAGCCGAGGCGGCGGTTCATTGCCAGCAGCGACTGGCAGAAGGCGGGATCGTCGTCGATCAGCAGGATCACCGCATCCTCGCTGTGGATGCTGTCGCGGTCGTCGGCCACGCTGGGGGCGGGCAGGGCCAGGTGGCCGTCGCCGGGCGGCGCCGGGACGGGACTGGCGGCCGGTGGCGTGGCTGTGCCGCCCGCCGCCGCATCGGGCCGCACGCTGGGCAGGGTATCCGGCAGCAGCACGGTGAATTCACTGCCCTTGCCAGGCTCGCTTTGCAGCTCGATGGTCCCGCCCAGCATCTGGGCGAAGCGCAGGCTGATGGTCAGACCGAGGCCGGTGCCGCCGAATTCGCGCGAGGTGGAGCCATCGGCCTGCTGGAAGGCTTCGAAGATCACATTGCGCTTGTCGGGCGCGATGCCGACGCCGCTGTCGCGCACGCTGAGGAAGATGGGCAGGGCGTGGCCGGGACGGCGTCCCACGGTGACGCCGATGCTGCCTTCGCGCGTGAACTTGACGGCGTTCGACAGCAGATTACGCAGGATCTGCGACAGCTTGTCCCAGTCGCTGATGAAGTCGGCGTCGAGCTGGTTGACCACGCTCAGGTTCAGGCCCTTGTCGCGTGCCAGATGCTCGAACATGCTTTGCAGCTCGGTGCAGATATCGGCGCCGCTGACCGGCCCCGGATGCAGCTCCATGCGCCCGGCCTCCACCTTGGACAGGTCGAGCACATCGTTGATCAGGCGCAGCAGCTCCTGGCCCGAGCGGTGGATCACCTGCGCCCATTTGGCCGATTCGCCATCGAGCTTGCCTTCCTCCTCGCTCAGCATCATCTTCGACAGCAGGATGATGGAGTTGAGCGGGGTACGCAGCTCGTGCGACATATTCGACAGGAACTCGGACTTGTACTGGCTGGACTGCTTGAGCTGCTGGGTCTTGGCTTCCTGCAGGCGGCGCGCCTCCATCAGCTGCTCGTTCTGCAGCTGCATCTGCTGCTGCTGCTCCTCCATCTGCGCATTGCTTTGCCGGAGTTCCTCGGCCTGCTGCTGCAATTGCTGCTGCTGCTCTTCCATCTGCGAATTGGTCTGCTGCAGTTCCTCGGCCTGCTGCTGCAACTGCTGCTGCTGTTCTTCCATCTGCGCATTGGTGTCGCGCAGCTGCTCGCTCTGGATGCGCAGCTCCTTCTCCGACGCTTCGCTGGCGCTGAGCAGCTTGCGGATATGCACGCGCTGCTCGGCCACGTAGAGCAGCGAGGCCAGCATGCCGCTGACGCCGGCCAGGAACTCGGTCTTCTTGTCGTCGAAGCGGGCGAAGCTGGCCAGTTCGATCACGCCCACCAGATCGACTTCATGCAGCAGGGGATAGGTGTAGGTGTAGCGCGGCGTGGCGCTGCTGGTGCCGGTGGTGATCGGCGGTGTGTCCTCGTCGCCGGCGCCGAGCGTGAGGATGATGGGCTTGCGTTCGCGCGCGGCCTGGCCGATCGCGCCTTCTCCCAGCGCGAAGCGGGCGCCGATCTGATTGCGCTCGGTGTACATATAGCTGCCCACCAGCTCCAGCTGCTGGCTCGCCTCCACATACAGGTAGAACACGCCGCGTCCCGCTTCCAGATAATGGCCCATCATGCCGATGGCGGCGTCGGCCAGCTGCTCGGTACTGAGGTCGCCGGTGAGGGCGGCGGTGAGCTGGCTATAGCCGTCCTTCAGCCAGTTGCGCCGCTCATCCTCGGCGCGGCTCAGGCGCAGCATGCGGGTCATATCGTTGATGGCCTTGCCCAGGCGGTCATGTTCGGAGGCCAGCGCCACCTCGTCTTCCAGATTGCCGCGGCCGATGGCTTCGGCGCGCGTGGCCAGGCGTTCCATGGTCTGGCTCAGGAAGTGCACGCGCGCCATCATGCTGCTGTCGTCGCCCGGCTTGAGTTCGATGCGTCCGTTCAAATCGCCGCTGGCCAGGCGGCTGGCCAGGGCCGCCGCCACCGCCGGCTCGCCGCCCAGCTGGGCAATGATGGAGCGCGCCGTCAGGAAGCCGAGGCCGCCGATGGCCGCCAGCATCAGGGCACAGGCGCCCAGGGTCAGGTACAGGGCGTCGCTCTTGGTCTCCACGGCGCGCGCCGTTTCGCGCGTGGCGACGGCGGCGTTGTAGGCGATATGGTCGGTAATCAGGCGCGAGATCTGGTCCGACAGCGGGGCGGTGCTGTTCAGCAGCTCTTGCGCGCGCGCGACGCCGGGCTGGCCTTTGTGCGTTTCCTGCAGGATGCGGTCGAGGATGCCGTCATAGCGCGCCCAGACCACTTTTTCCTCGGACAGGAACATCTTGTCCTTGGCATCGGCAAAACAGTCGCTGCCCAGGCAGCCGTCGGTCTCGTACTTGATGATGGCCGTGGCCACGCCCTGGCGGTAGATGGCCACCTGTTTCTCCGCCTCGGCGCGCCACATCGTCGCTGCTGTTCAGCTGGCGCTGCAGGTTGGTGCCCAGCAGCAGGAAGTTGCGGCGCAGGGTGTCGAGCGCGATCAGGCTGGGCACGGCGTTGACGTTGCCGAAGTTGGCACCCTCGTAGACCTGCTCCATCTCATAGCGCCCGAGGGCGGTGAGCAGGGACAGGCCGAGCAGCGCCGTCGCCGTCAGCAAAGCCATCTTGCTTGCAACCGTCCTCATCATTGCGAACTCCCGGAAAAGTCTTACCGTGGATGAGGAGATTGTGCCTGCAAACATTCGGCTGCGCCCGCCTTAAGTTGCATCCACGATACTGACGCTTACAAAAAAGCTACATCGGCCTGAGCTTCTGGCTTGACGGCTATTGTTTTCAAAATACAAACAGGTGATAACTTTCAGTAATTTGCTTGCAATTCACTTATATTTTGATGATTGACAGCCCGGGCAGCAACTGAATATAGTATTAGCAATTACACCAATACTTGCCGGCCGGATAGTTTTGGCCACGCCTCCCCCGCTCTGATGTCGCCGCCCGCCCTGTGCCGGGCAGCAGGGCTTTGACTGTCCCGGGGCGGCCCCCAAAGCCGTGGAAACGCACCAGGCCGGCCCTGATGACCGATTGATGAATAGCGAAGCTGAAAACTGCGAAACGAGGCCGGACTTCCTTGCCGGGGGCGGGGAGTGTGGCGCGCGCCTGCGCGGCCTGGATTGGGCCAATACCTCGCTGGGCCGTCCTGAACACTGGCCGGCCAGCCTGAAAGCCGTGGTGCGCACAGTGCTCGGCTCGCGCTTCCCGATGTCGGTGTACTGGGGGCCGGAGCTGCTCACCTTCTACAACGACGCCTTCGCCTTCACGGCCGGCAGCAAGCATCCCGGCCATCTGGGACGGCCGGCGCAGGAGTGGTGGTCCGAGGTGTGGGACGAGATGTCCCTGATCTTCGATTTCGTCTTCACCGGCGAAACCTATTATGTGGAGAACGCGCGCTACGCCACCGAGCGCGGCCACCTGCTGACGGAAAGCTATTTCACCCACTGCCACAGCCCGATCTGGAGCGAGAGCGGGGAAGTAGAGGGCGTGCTGCTGGTGCTGACCGAAACCACGCGCCAGGTGCTGGCCGAACGCGCGCTGGTCGCCATGAACCGCAGCCAGGCCTTCCAGCTGGAGCTGGCCGACCGCATGCGCGCCATGGACGACGGCCACGCCATCACCCACGCCGCCACCGAAGCCCTGGGCGGCTATCTGCGCGCTGCGCGCGTCTTCTACATCGAGATCGACGCCCATGCGCGCACCGGCCAGCTGGTGGCGCAATGGTCGGCGCCCGGTCAGAATGCGATGCCGTATGCGGCCCGCATCGACGACTACAGTCCGCGTCTGCTCGACATCCTGCGCAGCGGCCAGCCCTTTGTCGTCTCCGACGTGGAAAACGACCCGCGCACGGCGCCCCATGCCGCCGCCTACCGCGAGCTGGGCATCGGCGCCATCGTGGTGGCCCCGCTGCTGCGCGGTGGGCAGTTGAGCTGCTCCCTGCATATCGCCTGCAGCGGCCCGCGCGAATGGGACCGCGACGACGTCGCCACCGCGCTCGACACCGTGCAGCGCACCTGGGAAGCGGTGGAGCGTTCGCGCGCCGAAGCGGCCCTGCGCCTGGAGCACGAAAACAGCCTGCGCGCCGAAGCCGCGCTGCGCGAAGCCGATGGCCGCAAGGACGAATTCCTGGCCATGCTGGCGCACGAGCTGCGCAATCCGCTGGCGCCGATCAGCACCGTGTCCGACCTGCTGCAGCGCTTCCACTGCGACGAAGCCATGGTCCGCCGCAGCGCCGAAGTGATCGGCCGCCAGGTGCGCCATATGGCCAGCCTGATCGACGATCTGCTGGACGTCTCGCGCGTGGCGCATGGCAAGGTGGCGATAGAAAAGGCGGTGCTCGATATGCGCGACATTGTGGCCGACGCCGTCGAACAGCTGCGCCCCATGCTGGCCGAGCGGCGCCACCGCTTCGAGCAGCAGCTGCCGCAGCAAGCCGTATGGGTCGAGGGCGACCGCAAGCGTCTGGTGCAGGTACTGGCCAATCTGCTCAACAACGCCGCCAAATACACACCCGAGCAAGGCCAGGTCGAGCTGCTGCTGGCCATGCGCGGCGAAAACCTGACGCTGACCGTCAACGACAACGGCGTCGGCATGCCGCCCGAACTGCTGGGCCGCGCCTTCGAACTGTTCACCCAGGACGAGCGCACCCTGGACCGCTCGCAAGGCGGCTTGGGCCTCGGCCTGGCCCTGGCCAAGCGCCTGGTCGAAGCCCACGGCGGCAGCATCGCCGCTCACAGCGACGGCATCGGCAAAGGCAGCAGCTTCATCGTGCGTCTGCCGCTGGCACGCGCTGCCGCCCCCGACGCACCCGGTGGCGGTGGCGGCCCAGCGCCCGCTGTTCGCCCGCTCGACATCCTGCTCGTCGACGACAATGTGGACGCCAGCGATATCCTCGCCACCATGCTGCGCAAGGCCGGCCACAGCGTGCGGGTCGAACACGACCCCCAGGCCGCCCTGGTGCAAGCCCGCCTGCAGCCGCCGCAAGTCTGCCTGCTCGACATCGGCCTGCCCGGCATGGACGGAAACGAAGTCGCGCGCCGCCTGCGCAAACAGCCCGAAAACACTCAGACCGTGCTGCTCGCCCTGACCGGTTATGGCCAACAGCGCGACCGCGACACCGCCTTCCGCGCCGGCTTCGACTACCATCTCGTCAAACCAGTCGATATGGCCCGCCTCAACGCCATCCTCGCCGGCATCCCCTAAGCCAGCCCATTTGCGCAAAATCAAACAATGTCCAACCCTGGTGTCAGGCACCACGCTCGGACATTGTTTGCGCTAAATCAAAGAATGTCCGGCTCTGGTGCCTGACACCAGGGTTGGACATTTGTTGAGGAAGATCAAAGGCCTTGTGCGGGCCTGAATTGTGCTACGTTGGCGGTTTTCTTTTTTTGTTTGGCTTTATGGGAAATTTCACGTCACTTTCCGAGTTCGAAGCCCTCGCTTCCCAAACGGGCATCAGCCTTCCGCCTTTATTGAAAAAACTGCTTGCTTCCGGCAAGACCGCTTATGGTTCGGACTGGAGCGCCACATGGCGCGAGAGGATGCTCGCCGGCGGCCCGGCCTTTATCTGTTGGTATGACTTCGAGTGGCTCGATGCCGCCGCCGCACGGCGCGAAGTCGGCGCGTGGCTCAATCCCGAAGCCCAGGACGGCAAACGCTTTCTGCCCTTCGCCCAGTCGGGCGCCGGCGATGCCTATTGCCTGATGCCTGTCGATGAAAATTCGGTGGGCGTGGCGCTGATCTTCCATGACAGGGAAACTTCACGCATGATCCACCGATCGTTTGAGGATTTCGTCATCGCCGGCTACCTGGAATGCTTCGCCAATCTTGACCACCTTGCGGATGACGATTTTTCCGAGGACGAGATCCTGCAGTGCCTCAAGGCCGACGTGCATGGCGTGACTGCGCTGATGACGGAGAAGCAGGGCGCCTACCTGCGTTCATTGTGCGAGCAGGAGTTAGCCAAGCGTGAGTTTCGCGCTGGCCCCAAGGCCCGCCCTGAATACGTCCTGTCGTTGATTTCTCAAGAGCAATTAGAGAAGGAATTGGCTGCGGTCCCTATGCCGGACCTGGCGCCGTTCAGCATCACGGCCGCCTGGGAACTTTGAGTCCGCGCCAGGCAAGCGGCGCAAAAAGAAAAAGCCCCATACCGAGGTATGGGGCTTTTCTTGAATTCGGTGGGGTGGCTGATGGGGCTCGAACCCACGACAACAGGAATCACAATCCTGGACTCTACCAACTGAGCTACAGCCACCACTGAAACTTCTTCTGTCACATCGTTGCTGCGACAGAGGCCGAATTATACTAGCTGATTCGGGAACTGGCAAACCCTTGCGGGCGTTTTTTTGCAAATTTCTGCAATTGCCTGTTTTTGCGGCAAATCAGGCGATTTTGACGGCTTCCACCTCGGGGTGTTGGCCGAGCAGCTTGTCGAAGGCCTCGACCAGGCCGGCGCGTGCAGCGGTGGTGTAGCCGCGCAGATGCGGGGCGGTGCCGCCCGGACGCAGCAGGCCGGCGCCTTCCAGCAGTCTTGCCAGCTGGCGGGCGACGGCATCGCCGGTGTCGATCACGGTTACCGGTTCCTTGGCGTGGGCGGCGACGATACGCTCGATGCCCGCCTGCACAAAGGGATAGTGGGTGCAGCCCAGCACCAGCGTGTCGGCGCCTTGTTCCAGCAGCGGCCGTACATAGCGCTCCAGCATGGCGGCCGTCTCCGGGCCTTCCAGGTCGCCGGTATTGATGCGGTCGGCCAGGCCGATGCAGGGCTGCAGCAGGAACTGCGCCTTGCTGGCGCTGGAAATCTGGTCGCGCAGTTGCAGGAACTTCTCGCCGCGCAGGGTGTTATCGGTGGCCATCACGCCCACCGTGCCGTTGCGGGTGGTGGCGGCGCCGGGTTTCAGGCCCGGTTCCACACCCACGATCGGCATGCCCGGCCAGGCAGCGCGAATGGCCTTGATGGCGGCGACGGTGGCGGTATTGCAGGCTACCACCAGCGCCTTGGCCCCATGCCCGATGAGAAACGCCGCCACTGCCAGCGCGCGCTCGACCACCGCCGCTTCCGGCTTGTCGCCATAGGGCGCAAAGCCGATGTCGGCGAAGTAGAGCACATTCTCTTGCGGCAGCTGCTGCTGGATGTGGCGCAGCACGGACAGGCCGCCCACGCCGGAGTCGAAGACGCCGATGGGGGCGTCGGCTCCGGCGGGCAGGGTAGGGGCTTTGCTCATCGCTTCCTTAGGCTGGAACGGCTGCTTTCAGCGCTTCGATCTTCACCGCCCATTCTTTCGGGCCGGTGTTGTGCACCGAGGTGCCGGTGGAATCGACCGCCACCGTCACCGGCATGTCGACCACGTCGAACTCGTAGATCGCTTCCATGCCCAGGTCGGCGAAGCCGACCACCTTGGCGTGCTTGATCGCTTTCGATACCAGGTAAGCCGCGCCGCCCACCGCCATCAGGTAGGCCGATTTGTGCTTCTGGATCGATTCGATCGCGGTCGGACCACGCTCGGCCTTGCCCACCATCGAGATCAGGCCGGTCTTCTCCAGCATCATGTCGGTGAACTTGTCCATGCGGGTGGCGGTGGTAGGACCGGCCGGGCCGACCACTTCGTCGCGCACCGGATCGACCGGGCCGACGTAGTAGATGACGCGGTTGGTGAAGTCCACCGGCAGCTGCTCGCCCTTGGCCAGCATGTCCTGGATGCGCTTGTGCGCGGCGTCGCGGCCGGTCAGCATCTTGCCGTTCAGGAGCAGGGTCTGGCCCGGTTTCCAGGACGCGACTTCTTCCTTGGTCAGGGTGTTCAGGTCGACGCGCTTGGACTTCTCGGTGTCCGGCGCCCAGCTCACGTCAGGCCAGGTGGAGATCGCCGGCGGTTCGATGTAGGCCGGGCCGGAGCCGTCCAGCACGAAGTGGGCATGGCGGGTGGCGGCGCAGTTCGGGATCATGGCCACCGGCTTGGACGCCGCGTGGGTCGGGTACATATTGATCTTCACGTCCAGCACCGTGGTCAGGCCGCCCAGGCCTTGGGCGCCGATGCCCAGCGCATTGATCTTGTCGCACAGTTCGATGCGCAGCTCTTCCAGCTTGTTCTGCGGGCCGCGCTTTTTCAGCTCGTACATATCGATGTCTTCCATCAGCGACTCTTTGGCCAGCAGCATGGCTTTTTCGGCGCTGCCGCCGATGCCGATGCCCAGCATGCCGGGCGGGCACCAGCCGGCGCCCATCAGCGGCACGGTCTTCAGCACCCAGTCCACCAGCGAGTCGGATGGATTCAGCATCACGAACTTGGTCTTGTTCTCGGAGCCGCCGCCTTTGGCCGCCACGCCCACGTCGACGGTATTGCCTTCCACCAGTTCCATATGCACCACGGCCGGGGTGTTGTCCTTGGTGTTCTTGCGCTCGAAGTGCGGGTCAGCCACGATGGAGGCGCGCAGCTTGTTGTCGGCGAAGTTGTAGGCGCGGCGCACGCCTTCGTTGACGGCGTCGGTCACGCTGCCAGTGAAGCCTTCAAAGCGCACGCCCATGCCGATTTTCAGGAAGACGTTGACCATGCCGGTATCCTGGCAGATTGGACGCTTGCCTTCCGCGCACATGCGCGAGTTGGTCAGGATCTGCGCGATCGCGTCCTTGGCGGCTGGGCTTTGCTCGGCCTCGTAGGCGCGCGCCAGATGCTGGATATAGTCGGCCGGGTGGTAGTAGCTGATGTACTGCAGGGCGGCGGCAACGGATTCGATCAGGTCGTCTTGCTTTATGATGGTCATGATGTTCTCGCTTACGAAGGCGGATTAATGGTGCTTTGATTCGTTGTGAGTGCTCGTCATCAGGCGGTCGGTATAGGCGATGGCCAGGGCCGACAGCAGGAAGACGACGTGGATAACGGTTTGCGCGATCAGTATCTTGGGCTCGTAAGCCTGCGCATTGATGAAAGTCTTCAGTAGGTGGATCGAAGAAATGCCGATGATGGCCATGGCCAGCTTGGTCTTGAGGACCGAGGCATTCACGTGCGACAGCCATTCCGGCTGATCCGGATGGCCTTCCAGGTGCATGCGCGAGACGAAGGTTTCGTAGCCGCCCACAATCACCATGATCAGCAGATTGGAGATCATGACCACGTCGATCAGGCCCAGCACGACCAGCATGATGGTCGATTCATTGAGCTTGGTCGGCATGGCGGCGCCAGGCACGGCGACGGCCTGGAAGATATGCTGCAGCGAGGCTTCATTGCCGAGCGCGGCGCCGATCAGGTCTTTCAGCTCAACCCAGAAATGGAAGACGTAGACGCACTGCGCCAGGATCAGGCCCAGGTACAGCGGCAGCTGCAGCCAGCGGGACATGAAGATAAAGGCGGGAATCGGGCTCAGTTTCTGGCCGTTCGGGCGATAGGGATCGGTCATTAGTAAGTAGTCTCCGGGAAGCGGTGCAATAAAAACAGCCGACATTTTACACGTGCTCCAGCCTGCCGCGTTCACCGCGCCCGAATCAAAGTCCGCATCGCCGCCGGGCAGAATCCGGTTAGAATTGTATAAGTGACCAAGTTGCCAAAAAGCTTAAGAGAGCAAGCGGGCCGGTAAAAAGAAGCCTGTAAGGACTTAGTAAGCGATCGGGTCTAATGTTGTTGGCAAACTAATTAACTTGGATGGAGACAAGCATGACCGCCACCCCGCAAGGCACCGAGCAGCAAGGCCCAATGGAATCCCGTATTTTCGCACCGCCCGCTGCCTTTATCGACAAGGCCGCCATTTCCGGCATGGCCGCCTATCAGGCCCTGTGCGACGAAGCCGCGCGCGACTACGAAGGCTTCTGGGCCCGTCTGGCGCGCGAGAACATCGAATGGAAGCAGCCCTTCACGCGCACCCTGAACGAAGACAATGCGCCGTTCTATAAATGGTTCGAGGACGGCAAGCTCAACGTGTCCTACAACTGCCTGGACCGCAATCTGAGCAACGGCAACGCCGAGAAGACCGCCATCATCTTCGAGGCCGACGACGGCCAGGTCACCAAAGTCAGCTACAAAGAGCTGCATGAGAAAGTCAGCAAATTCGCCAACGGCCTGAAAGCGCTGGGCATCAAGAAGGGCGACCGCGTCATCATCTATATGTCGATGTCGGTGGAAGGCGTGGCCGCCATGCAGGCCTGCGCCCGCATCGGCGCCACCCACTCCGTGGTATTCGGCGGCTTCTCCGCCAAATCGCTGCAGGAGCGCATCATCGACGCCGGCGCCGTGGCCGTGATCACCGGCGACGAGCAACTGCGCGGCGGCAAACAGCTGCCGCTGAAAGCCATCGTCGACGAAGCGCTGGCCATGGGTGGCTGCGACTCGATCAAAAACGTCATCGTCTACAAACGCACGGGCGGCAACGTCGGCTTTACGGCCGGCCGCGACATCTGGCTGCACGACCTGGTGGCGGCCCAATCGGCCGAATGCGAACCGGAATGGGTCGACGCCGAACACCCGCTGTTCATCCTGTATACCTCCGGCTCCACCGGCACCCCGAAAGGCGTGCAGCATTCTAGCGGCGGCTACCTGCTGTGGGCCGCGCTGACCATGAAATGGACCTTCGACATCAAGCCGAGCGACGTCTACTGGTGCACCGCCGACATCGGCTGGGTCACCGGCCACAGCTATATCGCCTATGGCCCGACCGCCGTGGGCGCCACCCAGATCATCTTTGAAGGCGTGCCGACCTACCCGAACGCCGGCCGCTTCTGGGAAACCATCGCCAAGCACAAGGTCAGCATCTTCTACACCGCGCCGACCGCGATCCGCTCGCTGATCAAGGCGGCCGACGTCGATCCGAAAGTGCATCCGAAGAATTACGACCTGAACTCCCTGCGCCTGCTGGGCACGGTGGGCGAGCCGATCAACCCGGAAGCGTGGATGTGGTACTACCGCAATGTGGGCCAGGAAAAATGCCCGATCGTCGACACCTTCTGGCAAACCGAAACCGGCGGCCACATGATCAGCCCGCTGCCCGGCGCCACGCCGATGGTGCCCGGTTCCTGCACTCTGCCGCTGCCCGGCATCATGACCGCCATCGTCGATGAATCCGGCGCCGATGTGCCAAACGGCCAGGGCGGCATCCTGGTGGTCAAGCGTCCATGGCCCTCGATGATCCGCACCATCTGGGGCAATCCCGAGCGCTTCAAGACCAGCTACTTCCCCGACGAGCTGGGCGGCCGCATGTACCTGGCCGGCGACGGCGCCATCCGCAACAAGGACACCGCCTACTTCACCATCACCGGCCGCATCGACGATGTGCTGAACGTGTCGGGCCACCGCATGGGCACGATGGAAATCGAAAGCGCCCTGGTCGCCAACCCGCTGGTGGCCGAAGCGGCCGTGGTCGGCAAGCCCGACGACACCACCGGCGAATCGATCTGCGCCTTCGTCGTCTTGAAGCAAGCGCGTCCGACCGGCGAAGATGCCAAGAAGCTGGCGCTTGAGCTGCGCAACTGGGTCGGCAAAGAGATTGGGCCGATTGCCAAGCCGAAAGAAATCCGCTTCGGCGACAACCTGCCCAAGACCCGCTCCGGCAAGATCATGCGCCGCCTGCTGCGCGTGCTGGCCAAAGGCGAGGTCATCACGCAGGACGTCTCCACGCTGGAAAATCCGGCGATTCTGGAGCAGCTCAAAGAGACCGCCTAAGCGGGTGGGGAGGGCTGTGGCAATGTTGGTCGCAGTCCTTTCCGAAAAAAAACTTTGTACTCTACGGGATCCTTGCTATAATCTGCGCCTCTCGCAAGTAGTGTGAGAGATGCAGGAGAGATGGATGAGTGGTTTAAGTCGCACGCCTGGAAAGCGTGTATAGGTTCATAGCCTATCGGGGGTTCGAATCCCCCTCTCTCCGCCAAGGACAAGATAAGTGATTGATTCACTTAAGTAAAAAGGCCAGCTGACATAGCTGGCCTTTTTGTTTTTGTGCTGTATTTTTGGCCTTTTGGGTTAACTTTGGACTAAATCAGCACTTCCCCTTGCGTCCCCATCGCTCCTTTGTTGGTTCGCAGGCTGCCGTTGGGGGCTGTGATTTTAAAATGGTTCGTCGCCTTCGTGCTGCTGGGCGCGCCACAGGGCCGATTTTCTTTCCCATTCACGCCGCATGTGCAGCCAGTACCCCATGTACTGGATGGCCTTGCTGGGACTGCATCAGGAATAGCGACAGTTCACCCAGCCACCGATGGCGCGGTTGCGATTAGCTCGCTGGCCAGCATCATCGCTGCGCGTTCTGCTTGCTGCAACTTGCCGGCGAGGGCGATGGCAGGCACGCGGAAGTCGCAGGCAGGCTTGGCGTCTGCCTGGGGTAGGGCGAAGAATCTGCGGTCGTTCTCAGAGCTCGGGAAAAGCGGATGCCATAAACAAGCGCCCCACTTCGGCAGCTGTCAGATGCAGACCGTTCTCTCCCATGTCAGGCAGGGACAGGCCTTCAATGGATTCATTCTGCAAGTCATACAAGTCCCCTGTGAACAAGCCGCCTAAGCCCAGGCCCAACAATTTTGTTTCCAGAGAGGGCACTATGCGCTCGTAGTATTCGGTCTGCTCTGGAGTAATCAATGTCGCAATTTTGTAAAATTGGAAACCGCATCATACATGCCGTAAGTGAACGCGAAAAGCAGTCTGTGAGTTCGAATAAAAAAGCCAACTACAAGCTAGCATTCTTTCATGGAGGGCACATTGTGTTCTGCTAGGCTATGAATTGAAGTGCAACTCGGTCCGCCGCCGGCTGCAGATCAGCTACCCGGCGCTCGGTTGCGATGAAATTATTAATAAGAGGATTTTCATGGCGTTTGAGTTTAGTATCCCAAGTCCTACCGATGTTACGTCAATTTCGATCGAAGTCGGTTCCTCTGTTATCTTCGTGGGTGCAAATGGCAGCGGGAAGACCAGGCTGGCCGTGACCATAGAGGGGAATCGAGATCTTGACTCGCATCGGATTTCAGCGCATCGCGCCCTTTCGTTGAATCCGTCAGTGGTCAAGACGAGCGAGCAGCTTTCGTGGGCCGCTTTGCGTACCGGCTGGCAAAACCTAGATGCACGAGCAGCCCATCGCGCGACCAACCGTTGGCAAGGTAAGGCCGCCGTAAGTTTGCTTAATGATTATGACTTTCTGCTTCAGGTTCTCTTCGCGGATCAGGCAAACATTGCTCTGCAAACACACAATAGAGCGCGAGCCGGAGATGCCGGGCCGTTTGATATAACTAAATTCGAACAGCTCAACGAGATCTGGAAAAGGGTGTTGCCGCATCGTACGCTACACTTTACGGGCGATGATATTAGCGTGTCTATTCCTGGAGGAGCTGCCAAGTATTCGGCATCTGAGATGAGCGACGGCGAGCGCGCAATCTTCTATCTAATCGGGCAAACCTTAGCTGTGAATGCAAACTCGTTGCTGATTTTTGACGAACCAGAACTTCATGTGCATCGATCCATTATGTCGAAGCTGTGGGACGAGTTGGAGGCTGCACGTCCAGATTGTGCGTTTGTGTTTATCACGCATGACCTTGAATTTGCCGCTGTTAGGTCTGGGGCGAAGTATGTTGTGCGTGAATATGACGGGCGAAGCTGGGTGATTGATCCTGTACCGGAGCAATCAGGATTCAGCGACGAACTGACCACGCTCATACTCGGTAGCCGGCGCCCAGTGCTGTTTGTGGAAAGCGTCGAAGGCAAGTTCGATGTCGCCCTCTACCGCTGCTGCTATCCCAAATTCACGGTCATCCCGCGCGGCTCGTGCACAGAAGTAATTCACTCCGTTATGACCATGCGTCGCAATCAAGATTTGACACGTGTGCGTTGTTTCGGGGTGGTCGATGCGGATGGTCATGTAGAAGATGAGATCGCACAGATGCGCCTACTTGGTGTCTCTGTGCTTCCAGTTTCAGAAATAGAAAATCTTATCCTCTTGCCCTCTGTTAGCCGAACCATTGCGGTCAGCGAGGGCTATAGTGGGGATGAGTTGGAATCTAAACTTTCCGCACTCAAGTCCGACGTGCTCAGTAAGGTCCGGGCGAGCGGCGCTATTGAAGCGGTTGTTGTTAGATATTGCCAGCGCCGCATAGATCGAATGGCAAAAAAGATTGACTTGCGCGCAGCCACCACTGTGGCCGAATTGGATGCCGAATTCACGCGCCAAGTGGCAGAGCTAAACATTCAGGCTCTTGCGCAAACTATGCGTGTAGAACTCGAAACTGCTGCTGAAGCTGAGGATCTGGGCTTGTTGCTTGCATTGTTCGACCACAAGGGCATGATGGCGGATGCAGCAAGCCGTTTGAAACAGACGCGTAAGCCCGCCTTTGAGAGCTGGCTGGTGCGCGTACTCAGTAACGGGTCGTTGCCGGCGCTGACTAATGCCCTGCGCAGTGTTCTGCCACAAATTGATATTAATGGCTAGGCACATCCTGCTGTGGATGAACCTGGATAGCCAGCGTTTTGTGGAGGGGCCGAAGTCGGTGGAGGCGAAGTATATCGGTGCGATTGCGGCACCGCACACCGTAATCATTGATCGACCGCTGCGCAGCTGCAGCCCTATGGTCATCCGCGCCGGTGCCCTGGACTACCGGAGTATTTCCATCCCTGATGGGCAATATCCAAGTTCCTTATAAGTCTTCGGTGCGCCCGGAAGGCGAGTAAATGGCGACAATCAACGATGTCTTGGCGCAGATGGCGGCGCATCTTCCTTCGCTGCTCTAATCACGCAGGGGCGGGTTTGGTGAGTGCATATTCACTAATACGCTCAAAGAAAAAGGGGAGCCGGTCCTGTCGATCGGAAAGGCTGATCAGCTCCCCAGCAGCGACCAAGCCCAATGCCCCGGCTACGCCGATGGCATTGGCGATTTCCTCGTCCGCGTAGCTGCCCTCAACGCGGCCTGGCTTGTGTCGGCGTGAAACCTGATGAAATCCCGTGTGTGTGAAGCCGTTCAAGGCTGTCCAGGCGCTTTTCTTGAGGCTGGAAAGGACGCCCTCCGGTGTCTGGATAAATGCCTCGAATTCCTCAATCAGTGTCCCGAATTGCTTATCAAGTTTTCCTCGTTTGAACTTGGCGATGTCGTCGTCGGTGGCACATCGATGCAGCCAGAGCGCGCGCACTAAGGACTCCATGAGCACGCGAAGAAGCGCGAAAGCGGAGCCGTGCAGCTCGTTCCGCGCCAAGAGTGCGAATGCGGCCTGGTGTTCGATGGCGACGTCCAGGCAGCCTACTACCAGCAGCGTGCGGTCATCGGCAGGTAGTGTTACGCCGGCGGTTTGTTGGTCTATCCAAGCGATGATAGCTTCAAGCTCGGCCAGTGCGTTCTGTGCCTTCAAGGTGCATCTCCGTTGCTTGATGGCTTTTGTGGTTTGCGCGATATGCTGATTTCATCGATCTGCGATGGCCGCCAAGTCGGTTCGACGCTTGCCATGAGGTCTTCATGCTTCTGCATTTCCAGCATGGATACAATCCGATCATCCTTCGCCATCTCCATCGCTTCGGCGTCATCATCTCCTTGAGTAATCGCCGCCGGAATGTCGCGGAAAGTGACGACGTAGCCGCCAGCCTCAGGATCAGGTTTAAATCGTGCCGGGTATTTCATACCTGCTCCTGCGATTTTTTTCTGATGCGGCCCGAGTTGTGCGGCCCATCGTAGTTCCGAGAGTAGCGCTGTGAGATGGATTAAGCAAGCGTGCTTAATTTCTGTGATGAGTTCAGTATCGCGGATTATGTGGCTACAAGGCCTCGGCAGTATCGGCGCTTGCTGACGACCGTCTAAGCGTTAGCGGGATCGGGCTGCTCATCGGAATCGAAGGGCAGCAGCGGGTCCATCCAATCTTCGCCAAACAGCTCGACTGGATGCTGGGTCCGTTCCGAACCATTGCCGCAAGCCAGCGCATCGACCGGGCAGTATTTATCGCAGCCCCAGCAAATGCGTTCGGGGTGGAGGGGTTTAATCGGGAATTTCTTGGCCATTTTGCATTGCTCCTCTAGGCCTCCCGGCAACGGGCGCCTGTCACCCACCATGCTACGTTTCCGCTGGGCATGGAGAACATGATCTAGATCAATTTTTCACAAGATGGCTGAGATGATGCGGGGCAACACCGCTGAGATTCTGCCGCGCTTGTCTGATCCGCATTAAAGGAGTGCCTATCTAAACATCTAAAGTGAAGCTGGTTTCTTTCTCAGTGAAAACATTCCGGAGGACGCAATGCCATACAAATACGAGGACGTTGATGGACTCGAAAATCACGATATGGTTGGCTCTCATCAATGCGTTGCCTTGATGCAGACTTATGCCGCGGCGCCGGCAACAAGCAACTGGCGTCAGGGCGAAGCGGTAGTTGGGAACGTGATGCTCAGGAAAGGTACGGCCGTCGCCACTTTCGTCAACGGCCGCTACCCAAACCGCAGTCATGGAAATCATGCGGCCTTTTTCTTGCGTCAAGCCCTGGGAGGCATCTATGTGATGGATCAGTGGAAAAGCAAGAAAAATGGCAAGATCAACTCCCGGTTTATACGCTCGCAGGGACGAGATAAACAGGGTAACTTCAAATTCCCCAGCGATAACGCCGATGCCTTCTTCGTCATTCTGTAAAGCCATGCTTACCTCAAATCTCATCAGGCAAAGGGGAGCTGCAGTCTGCATCTTCCTTCTTGGGGGAGCAGCAATGCAATGCGCTTACTCAGCGCCGGCTGCGCCTCCTTTGATATGCCCGGCATCGATGCCAATTTCGGCCTCACCCGTCAATGGCTGGAAGGTCTATATCGGATCAGAACTGTATTTGAATTCAGCGACGCCAATCAGCGGACCTCCCGAAATGCACGGCGATCTGGCGGAATACACTACGCGGCCTGGCAAGAGGGAATGGTCGTATGTGTATGACCTTGATAGGGATTTCCCTGACGGTAAATGGCTTGAATGCGGGTACGGGATACACAATGAAGTTACGCTATCTCAGCGCATGCCTGATTCGATAAAACGCTGCGTTTTCACTTATCGAAAAGGCGCCAAAGCTGGGCAGAACGATATCAAAATCGACTGTCGTTGAAAGCGGCGGCGCAAGGCCGCCGCCCCAAGCGCTGCTTAGGTCTGAATCGTATTCATCACATTCACCGGCGAGATCAGGTTAAACGTCACCGTCTCCGGCACGGACTGCGCATCGGGATGCAGCTCCAGATAGCGCGCCGTATCCTTCGCCTGCCGCAGCTGGATCGCATCGCCCACCCGGCGGGCCGATTGGTAGAAGTCATCCACCACCGAGCGCAGCCTGGTGTCGCTGAAGGCATAGCTGTCCTGCAGGATGTCAATGGATGGCGCCAATGTCATGCGTCCCAAAATGGTTTCGGGGTAGGGGCCTTGGCCTGTGACCGAAGCGTTGATCTGCACGTCCATGAAGTTCATATTGCCGAGCGATGGATAGAGCTGGCTGTTCGACGGCAGGCAGGCCAGCACATCGTCCGCGCTCCATTGCGCGGATGGCTTGCCGGCCGGCGGCGCGTACATCAAGGTCGAGGCATTCGGCACAAAGGCGGCGTGGTTGTATGCGCCGTCGTTGATGACGGTGTGCTGCACCGAGAACTGCCAGACGAACATGCTGAGTACCTCCTTGAGCAGAGCCTTGGTGGCGACCTGCTGCGGGAAGCGCGCGGCGGGCGGTGTGCCGACCGTGTGGTTGAAGGCGGGGATCAGTTTTCCGAAGAAATGCTGCAACTGCGTATCCTCAGTCACCGCACTGTCGCTGGTATAGCAGGTGTCCACGAACTGCGAGGTAAAGCGCGCAATGGCTTCGTACCATAGCGAGGCGTCGTGCTGGTAGGGATAGGAGAAGGGTGTTTTCTCCACGCCGCGTTTGCGCGCATCGATTGGATTTGCCAGCTCCAGGAAGCGGAAGCCGGGATCGTTGTAGATTTTGTCCTGCAGCTGGTAGTTGCCGATGCGGCCGCAGGAGAAGATCAGGTCATACACGAAGCCCAGGTTGTACACGCCCGCCGCACCGCTGACCGTGCGCGTGGCGGGGAAGGATGGCAGGCCGGGGATGTAGTCGCGGTTGTAGATGGTTTGCTGGAACTCCAGCGCCTTGCTGACGTGCGGCTGCAGCAGCTTGAACACCGGGTGTTCCTGGAAGGGCGCGGACGATCCCGGATTGGTAATGGGATTGAACACCTCTTCCGAGAACAGCGAAATCGATACCAGCGCGCAGAGCTGGTGCGTCAGCAGCTGGTGGAAGCCGACATCGTGCAAGGTCTGCCCGGCGCAGTTGACCAGCATCTTCGCCAGCAGCCAGGCGTTCTCCGCATTCGGCATATCGGGCGCGAACAGTTCGCCGCCATGCTCCAGCTGTATGGCTATCGGCATCAGCTGATTTGCTTCGTCCACGGTGAAGAACACGACAGGTTTGGGCAGATAGTAGCCGACCGGCGTCACTGTGCAGGCGGAGAGGAATTTGCGGTAGTCGGCGATGTAGGTGATGGCGTCCAGATTGCCCAGTTTTTCCGGCTGGCGGATATCGGCGCTTTCGATCAGCTGGCGCACCTGCTGCTTGCCCACCGCCGTCAGCAGATTGGGCATGAAGCCGCCCAGTTGCTGGCGGGCGAATTCGTCGTCGTCCTTGAGCCAGAACTTCGGTGCGGGGATGGCCTGGAAATTGTCGCCGTAGTAGGTGGTTTCCAGCCGCCGCACGGCCTCCGAGCCGGCACCGGCCTGGTTTTGCTCCTTTTTCTTGCCTGTGGCCTGCGCCTTGGCGCGTAGGGCGACGTTGTCGTTCCACAGGTTGTTGAGCATCTTCAGCACCTGCTTGTCCTCATTGCTGCTCTTCATCGACTGCGGCACTTTATTGTAATCGTCGATAAAGGCTGGCACTGTGCCACCGAAGACAAAGCTGGACGTGCCGTAGATGCTCTGGCTGGCGCCCGGCGCGATCGAGGCGGCTTTGCGGTCCACCAGATTGTATTCGTAAGCGTATTCCAGCTCGTTGGCCGTGGCGGGATCGCCGCCGACATCGGGCGGCGCGTAATCGCCCCAGGTATGTTTCAGCTGCTCGATCTTGTCATGCGCCCCGGACTGCTGCAGGATGTGATACACGGCGTTGTAAGCCGAATCGAGGGCGCCGACGATCCAGCCATGGTGCACGGAGCAGCATTCGCCCGCGAAGTTCAGGCAGCCGCCGAATTCGGGCGTCAGCAGCGAGGGATAGATATTCTTGAACTGGCCGGGATTGAACAGCGCAAAGGCGCCGCCGCCCGCATGCTGGTCCCAGAACCAGGTGCGGGTCGTCTTGCCGTCGTCGTAGCCGGCGAACTCGCGCTCGATATCGACTTCGGGATAGAGGTAGGCGATGCCCTTCAGGCATTCGGCCACGCGGCCACGGTCGTCCAGGGCGCCCAGCCTTTCCGCATCCTGCGCCCAGCAATACACTTGCAAGACGCCGCCCGCGCCGTCATAGCCGTAGGACGGGTAGATGATCTGGCGGTTGGGGCGGTCGGTCGATGCCGCGCCCAGGCCTTTGTCCTGGCGCTTGCCCAGCTTGGCCCAGAACTGCGTGCGGAAAGTGAGGAAGGCTTTAAACGCCGGCATGAAGTCGCATTCGCGGATCGCCTGCGCCTTGGCAAAGCTGATCTCCTGCAGCAGATTGGTCTTGAAGTCGCCGTTCAGATAGCAGCCATTGGGCAAGGTCGTAATGACGTAGGGATACTGCTTTTCGATCAGTGGCTGGCCCGGCTGGCGTTCATCACGGATCCGCATCTTGATGCCGCCATGGCCGTCGTATAGCGCGCCATCGTGATCCAGCGCCATTACCTTGTGTTCGAGGAAGACGCGCTGCTGTTTGGGCGATGGGTCGCTCGGCACTGGCTGCTCCGGCTGGTAGGACGGCGGCCTGGCGTCGGGTGTGAGATTGGGTGCGGTATAGGAGTAGGCGCCAGTGGAATTCGGCAGGATGCCGACTTGCACCTGGGCCGTATTGCCGTCCGGCGGCAGCACGCCCACGCCCAGGTCGAGCACCGTGCGGCAGGCATCCGGGAAGCGCTGCATGCCCTGGTCCACCGTCAGCATGTACACCGCCTGATCGCCGGGCTGATACGGGTTCTTGCTACCACCCCAGTCGTACACGGCGATCACCATCTCCACGAAGGAGACCGAATACATGCCAGTGCCGACATTGGTCGTTTCCAGATAGCTGACCACGGACCACGGCAGCAGGTCGCTCTTGGCGCCCATGGCCGGATCGTAGTATTGCTGCAGATCGCCCAGCGTGAAGACGGTGGTCAGGTAGTCCCACATGGAGTACTGGTCGTACTCCATCATCATGTTGAAGCCTTCGGCGAAGGAGCGGTTGATCGCATCCAGGAAGGGCTTGTTGACCTGGTCGAGGATCATATTGATGGGCAGGTATTTGCTGCCGTCGCTGCCGGTTGTTTGCGTCAGCCAGATATCGGGCACATCGCCGCCGGCGCGCTGGTCGAAGTTCAGGGTGTTCAGGCTGGAATCCTGGGCCTCGATCGGCTTGGCCATATTGTTGAAGCGCATGCGCTGCTGCGGCGAGTTGTAATAGAACTTGCGCCAGTAGACTTTTTGCTGGCTTAGGCCATTCCGTTCCAGCACGGCGTTCACCGCCAGCGAGAGCTGCTGCACAGGCAGCATGTCGAAGGAGAACTGCGGCAGGCGCATGCCGCCGACTTCACCGTACAGGCCAGCCTTGTCCTTGTTGCGCGGATCGTAGTCGCTGGAATACCAGGTGCGGATGCGGCCGCCCACGCGGTCGGAACTTTCAAACAGCTCGCAGCCTATGCCCAGCGATTGCAGCATCAGGCCGGAGAACAGGCCGGCGAAGCCGCCGCCGACAATGCCCACCAGCGGCGCGGCGTTTTCCTGGCCGGGGGCGGCGCCGTTCACGGCAGCATGCAGGCGCCGCGCCTGCGGTCGCCGTAGCTGCTGCTGGACGGTGGCGCGGTATTGGTCGCCGTGGTTGGCGATCAGCCAGTTGGAATAGGCCGAGCGCAGGGAGCCTGCCTTGTGCACGGTGGGGGCGGAAGGAGCGGCTGCCGAATGGAACGATAGGTAGCTCATGATGTCCTCTGGTAGATGGGGGAGGGGGAACGAGGAGCACGGCGAAGCGGCAATGCCAATCCATTATCTACAGTTTGATCCGGTAGACTCTCTCACATTGTAATAAGCGTATTTGCCGCAACATGGCTGGCAAAAAAATACCGGACCCCATCATGGAGTCCGGCCGGGAACAAGGTAGGCGGCGTTTTCAGCAGCCCTGTGCATTGCATAGCGTAACGATGTTACTGGTGGTGAAGCGCGCGCCGTTGAAGGTCTGGCCGAAGGCGCCGGTGCAGGTGGTGCTGTCATAGCCATGCACCACCGAATCGACGTGGTTGCCGGTTCGGTAATCGCGTATCCACGGCCCGCCGCTGGAGCCATACGTCATCGAACAGCCGGTGTTGAGGATGGCCGCACCACCGCAGGCGGCGCTGGGGCTGAAGCTCTCCGAGGCGCACAGCTGCAGGGTATTGCCGCCGCCCAGATTGCCCGGATAGCCGAGTGCATGCTGGCTTAGCACGCTGCCATAGTTCCACGAGCGGCCCAGCCATCCCGTGTAGTAGGTGACGCCGCGTCCCGCTGCATCGTTCTGCAGGGCGATCAGGCAGACGTCGGATGCCACATCGCCGTTGTCGATCCAGCTGTTCAGCACCCGTGCCTGCGACCAGGTGAAGGTGCCATAGGGCGCGCTGCCGCTGTTATAGGCCGGCGCGAAGGACCAGCCGCCGATCCAGCTCTTGGTGGAGCGGTTCCAGCAGCAGTGGGCGGCGGTCACGATAATATTGTTGCCGCTGATGACGGAGGCGCTGCACGAGCCGCTGCTGGTGAACAGCTTGCCGATGGCGCGTGGCGTATTCGAATTATTCGTTTCCTGATACTGGGTAAAGACATTGGCGGTGCCTGCCCAGCATTGGCCCGACAGGCTGAGACCAAGAAGAGCGACGATCAGACGGGAATGCGGGCAACCGGGAATCGCTAGCGTATCCATTTCAGACCTCCCTTGATGGTGTTATTTCTGATCCTTCCATTCTTCCGGGTGCATTTTTCGGGCCTCTTCATCGGCCTTGGCATTGGGTTGCCCGCCCTCGTGCGATTCGGGCTTGGCGCCTTCGAGTGCCTTTCTTTCCGCCGCCGTCATGGCTTTGCGTTTCGGCTTGCCGATGGTGGTGTTCCAGTCCAGCGGCTTGGATTTCAGGCGCTCTTCGCGCGTCTGGAAGGATGGCTCATCCAGCCGCTTGGCGGCCTCGGAGTCGCGTTTGATGGTGGCCGTGGCATCCTGCGCCGCCACGCTGACGGCGCCTTGCGCTAATGCCAGTCCGGATACCAATACGGCCGCCCGCCTTGCTAGCTTTGACATATCCACCTCCTGATCTATTGATTGAACAATATTCCGAATGTGCTACGGTCAATATCCGAAAGCAGGCTGCCTAACCATACTCTCCGTTTCAGCGTAGAGCCTGGGCGCGGCAATTTCAAATCCTCTTTAGCTAGCCTCGGCGGGCGAATAGCCGAACAGCCGTTTGAACTCCCGGCTGAACTGCGATGCGCTGGCGTAGCCGACCGCGAAAGCCGCCTGCGCCACCGGGCTTTCCTGCCGTGCAATCAGTTCATGCGCCTTGTGCAGGCGCACGGCCTTCAGATACTGAATGGGCGAGTGTCCGGTCAGCGCCTTGAACGCCTTGTGAAAACTGGACGTGCTCATCGCCGCTTCCTTCGCCAGCGCGTCCACACTCAGCGGTTCCGCATAGCGCGTGCGCAAGTGTTCGCAGGCGAGGAAGATTGGCCCGCGCCGCCCATGCCAGATGGCGAGCGAACGCAAGCAGTCACCGCCCGCACCCTGCAGCACGCGGTAGTGCAGCTCGCGCAGCAGTTGCGGCCCCAGCACTGCCAGCTCTTCGTTCGATGCCAGGCAGGCCAGCAGCCGTTCCAGTACGTCGCGCAGCGTGTCGTCCATCTCGGCCACCGCCATGCCGCGCGACGGCAGTTCAAGCGAGGATGTCGCCGTGGCCTGCATTTTGGCGAGCAGGTCGAACACCAGTCCCATATCAATTTCGACGGCGAGGGCCAGCATTGGTTCCCCATCCTTCACGATGGTGTCGCAATAGAAGGGCAGGGGAACCGAGACGATCAGATATTGTCCCGGCTGATAGTGGAAGACTTCGCTGCCGAGAAAGCCACGCTTCAAGCCCTGGGCCATGACCACAATGGTGGGGTTTTGCAGCACCGCGCTGGGCGGCCGCGTGCTGTTGGCGCGCATCAGCGTCACGCCGGGCAGGCGCGTGCCGATATCGCCTTCCTGCGGCGCCAAGGCCAGCAGCCGCCTTACAATTGCCTCATCGCTTGCCGATGCCATCTCTATGCTTTCCCGTTTATGCCGCGCTGTCCGTCATTGTCAGCACGATCTTACCAATATGCTGGCCGGAATCCATCAAGGCATGCGCCTGCCCGGCCTCGGCCAGCGGGAAGCTGCGATAGACCAGCGGCTTGAGCGTGCCCGCCTTGAGCAAGGGCCAGACATTGCTGCGCAACTCGTCCAGCAGCGCCGCCTTTTCGTCGGCCGTGCGCGAACGCAGCGTGGAGCCGATGTGCGTCAGGCGCTTGCTCAGCATGGGAAACAGGTCCAGCTCCCTGGCCGGGCCGGCGATCACGCCGATCTGAACGATGCGGCCATTCATTGCGGCGGCGGCGTAGTTGCGCGCCACATAGTCGCCGGCGATGATGTCGAGGATGATATCCACGCCACGGCCATCGGTGGCCTGCCGGCTGGCCTCTACAAAATCCTCATCGCGGTATAGCACAGCCACATCCGCGCCCAGCGCCAGGCTGGCTTCGCGCTGCTCGGGCGTGCTGACCGTGGTGATGATTTTCGCCGCGCCGAAAGCCTTGGCCAGCATGGTTGCCGTGGTGCCGATGCCCGATGCGCCGCCGTGGATCAGAATATTGTCGCCGCGCCGGAACTGGCCGCGCTGGAACATATTGGTCCACACGGTCATAAAGGTTTCCAACAGTGCCGCGCCTTCGCTTGGCGTCAGCCCTTCCGGCAGCGGCGTGACGGTGCGCGCGTCGGCCACGCTGTATTCGGCATAGCCGCCGCCCGGAATCAGGGCCACCACCTGATCGCCTGGCTGGATATGGCTCACCTGGGCGCCCACGGCCACCACGATGCCCGCCACTTCGAGGCCTGGAATATCCGATGCGCCGGGCGGAGGATCATATAGGCCTTTGCGCTGCATCACGTCCGGCCCATTGATGCCGGCCGCCAGGTGCCGGATCAGGACTTCGTTTGCGCCTGGATGCGGCACGGGGCGCTGCACGGCCCGCAGCACTTCAGGGCCGCCGGCACCGGCGAATTCGATGGCGTTCATCGTGGTTTGCATGGCGTCTCCCTTTTAGCGTGCAGCCAGTTCCTGTACCAGCAGCCGGGCGACGGCCGCACCGGATGCTGGATTCTGGCCGGTGATCAGGCGCTGGTCGGTCACCGCGAAAGGCTGCCATGGCTGTGGCGCTTTCTGGAAGTGGGCGCGGCGGCGCACCAGCTCATCTTCGGTCAGGAAGGGCACGAACTTGTCCAGCTCGGCCTGGCGTTCCTCCTCGTTGGTGAAACCGGTGACTTGCTTGCCTTCGATAAGCAACGAGCCATCGGATAGTTTGATGTTCAGCAGTCCCACCACACCATGGCAGACGGAGGTGACATAGCCGCCCGCTTCATAGATTTCGCGGCTCAGGCGCTGGAAATCCTCATTGTCGGGGAAGTCCCACATTACGCCATGGCCGCCAACGAAATAGATGGCCGCATAGTCGGCTGCCTTCACGTCGGCCGGCTTCAGCGTGGCGCCCAGGCGGTTCATGAAATCGCGCTTGCCATACCATTCCCAATCGATAGGCTCGGCCAGCGCCAGGCTGTGCGGGTCGATGGGCGTGTAGCCGCCGTGCGGGGTCAGATAATCGACTTCGTAGCCGGCCTGCTGCACCACGTCGACGAAGTGAACCGCTTCGCCCAGCCATATGCCGGTGGCGCGCTGCAGGTTCGGATATTTTTCGGTGGCCGTCAGGACCACGAGGATTTTCTTGGACATATTCGCTTCCTTTGCTGGAGAACGGCGCTGTTCGCCGTACCTGCATTAGACGCTTCCGCTCTTCCTGGGTAAATGCCTGAAAGTCGCATTGACATGCCTAAAACTGTAATCCGGTGGCTGGATCGGGCAAGGTTCTGGACAGGCTGAGTGAATCTGGCCGCCCCATGGTAAAGTGGGCTTCGGTTCTGCATTCCAGTCAGGTGACTTTTGTGTTGAAACCAATGATTGCCGTGCTGATGGCGGCGTGCTGTGCTCTGGCCGGCGCGCAGGAAGCGGCGCGTCCGATCCCCGCCTACAACACCTATCTGGTGCCGCCATACTCCATCGATGCGACGCGCGGCCTGGCGCGCGCGCTGGCCGCGCGCCTGAATGCCGAGCTGCCGCCGGAATATCAGCTGGACTTCCGCCTGATACCGCGCACCCGGCTGCATGCCGCCGAGTTGAGCAAGGACGAGCGCTTCGACGGCGTGGTTCTGCTCATTGCGCCGCGTTTTGTGGGCGACCCGTATATGACGCGCTACCTCTGGTCCAAGCCGCTCTTTGTCGATTGCAATCTGCTGGTTTCTGGACGCTTGCAGCCGATCGAGTATGAGGGCGCCGCTTCACTGGCGGGACGCCGCTTTGCCGGCGTGCGCGGCTATCGCTATGAACTCATCGACCAGATGGCCGTGACGCACCGCCTGCAGCGCGAGGACAGCCAGGATGAGCTGAGTGGCTTGCAAAAAGTAGGACTGGGCCGGGCCGATTTCACCGTCGTACCATACACGATCTATGCTTATGCGGCGGCTGACAAGGAACTGGGTAGCCAGCTGCATGTGGCCAGCAGGGCGCACCAGTGCTTCACGCGCCGCATCCTGATCGGCAAGGGCAATCCTCCTGGCCTGCTGAAGGCGATCAACCTGGCCATCGACGCCATGGCGGCGGGCGAACATTGGCGCGCGCTGCTCGGCAGCTATCATCTTGATCTGGACGTGCTGGCGCAGTGGACGGCGCACCCGCCGGCCGACGGCCAGGTGGTCGAGGTGCGCGGCAACGCGGTGCGCTGACCGGGCCGACCCATGGCTTCTTCATGATTCCTTTAGAATCGGCGCGCCAGCAGGCGTACCATCGCGTCATCCAAATGACAACGGAGGTATGTGGTGAAAGCTCTTTCAAGCTTGATTTTATCGGCGGCGTGCCTGTTCAGCGCTGCCGCCGGCGCAGCCAACGCGCCTGAAGTCGACGATGCGCAGAAGGCGGCCCAGAGCTGGCTGGCGGTGGCCGATCCCGGCAACTACGCCAGCACCTGGGACGGCGCGGCCAAGCTGTTCCAGCATGGCGTATCGAAAGAAGAATGGGTCAAGGCGCTGTCTTCCCTGCGTCCCGGCCTGGGTCAGGTGAATTCGCGCAAGCTCAAGTCGGGCCAGTATTCCAAGTCCCTGCCTGGCTTGCCTGACGGCGACTATGTGATCGTGCAGTACGATACCGAGTTCGAGAAAAGAGCCAAGTCCATCGAAACCGTGACCCTGCTGCGCGAAGCCGACGGCGCATGGCGCGTGGCCGGCTATTTCATCAACTGAGTCAGTGGCTGGCCGTTTTCGAAAACAGGTTGATGACGGCCACGCCCGCGACAATCAGGGCCATGCCCAGCAAGGCCGGCAGGTCCAGGCGCTGGCCGTGCACCAGCCACGCCACCAGGCCAATCAGCACCGTGCCGACGCCGGACCAGATGGCATAGGCGATACCCACCGGCATGCTGTTCAAGGTCAGCGAGAGGAAGTAGAAAGCGGTGGCGTAGCCCGCCACCACTAGCGCCGTGGGCCAGGGATTGCTGAAGCCCGCGCTGCTCTTCAAGGCGGAGGTGGCGATCACTTCGGCCACGATGGCGAGCGCCAGATACAACCATTTCTGCATGCTTATTTCCTTTCCGGCGCCTTGGCCTCGCCTTCGTAGCGCAGGCTGACGATGCGCCCGGTGCGGTCTTCCGCGATGTAGATATTGCCGTCCGCGCCTTGCTTGACGTCGACCGGCGCGCCCATGCCCTGGTGCGGTTTGGAGGTCCAGCCGCTGATCAGGTCCACCGATTTGCCGAGCGGCGCGCCAGCCTTGTCGGGCAACAGGGCCACCAGGCGATGGCCGTGCTGGCGGTAGCCATGATAGCCGACGATCAGGCTGTTTTTATAGAGATCCGGAAAACGGCCAGCGGTGTAGAACAGCATGCCCAGCGGCGCGGCGTGCGCGGGCAACAGGCGCTCCGGCTTGCGGTACTTGCTGCAATCGGCCTGCGGATATTCGGGGCTGGGCTGCTGCTCGTCGTAGCAGTAGGGCCAGCCGTAGTTGGCGCCGCGCTGCACCAGGTTCAGCTCATCGTGCGGCAGGTTGTTGTCGTTGGCCAGCTTGGGCATGGCAGCCTGGATGAAGTCGCGCGAATTCTCGCCCTGCCACAGCGCATTGCTGACCGGGTGGAAGGCCAGCGCCATCGAGTTGCGCAGGCCGCGCGCATACACCTCGCTGCTCTCCACCGTGCCGGACGGCCACTTCATGCCGTAGCGGCGGATCGAGCCGAGCGGATTCTCGCCTTCCGCTTCGGCGCAGACCTTGTCCGGCGCGGGGGCGCTGCCGTCCGCGTTCTCGCAATGGTCGGTGGCCGAGCCCACGTTCACGTACAGATCGCCCTTGCGGTCGAAGCGCATGGCGGTCAGCAGATGGCGGCCCAGGCCGGGCAAGGGCGCGGTCTTCGACGTGCCGCCCACCACATCGCTCATGCTGCCAGCGGGATCGCGCAGATCGAAGCGCACGATGCGCTTGACCAGACCCACATAGATCAGGCCATCGGGGCCGAGCACGATGCTGTTGGGGCGGTCGAGATGGTTCAGCAGCTGCTTGCGCTCATAGCCTTGCGCGCCGCGGGTCAGCAGCCATATGCTGCCACGGCCTTCTTCCCAGCCGCCCATATCGGTTACGAGCAGATCGCCGTTCGCCAGCGGCTGCAGGCCGCGCGGGAACTTGAAGCCATCGGCAAGTTGGGCGACGCAAAAGCCGGGTGGCGTGGTGACATCGAGGCTGGGCAGGCCGCCGCACTCGGGCGCTGCGGCATGGGCGGTGCTGGCGGCGAAGGCCAGGCAGGCCACAGCTGCGCGGGACGGAACAGGAGTCTTCATAGGATGAGCAGGATGGAACATAGCAGGACTATACCTGCTCTTCCCGATATCTGTGCGAGGCCTTAGTCCTGCCTGAGTGGGGGCGGCAGCGCGGCGGCGCCGTTGCCGGCCGGGCGCAATCCAGCCTCGGCATCCTCCCGCTGCATCAGCCCTGCCACCGTGGCGGCGGGCAGGGCGCTGGCGCGCAGCCGATAGACCGCATTGGCGTCGCCACCCTGGCGGCGCAGCATCGCCACTTGGCGCTCGGTCTGCAGCACGGCGCGCTGCAGCGCCTGTGCTTGTGCCTCAGTGGAGAGGACTGCAGCCGGGAGCGCGGTCTGCGGCGGCTGGTCGTCCGCGATAGGCGTCACGGCGGCAAGCCGGGTCAATGCCGCTGCTGCGGCCTGTGCGCTATCATTCGTGGCTGTGGTGCCGCCGCTTGCGGGAGCATCGCCGCCGCCAGTGAATGCGATCAGAGCCACGGCGCTCAGGATACCTGCGCCGATAAGGTGCCGTTTCAAGGAATGCTTGATCTGCATGCAGCCTCCTGAAAGAAGGCGGACGCGATAGTCCGCGTCCGCCCCGGCTTGCTACAGGCCGTAGATGATGCCAGCCACCTTGTCGAATACCGGATTGATGGCCGACGCGGGCTGCAGCCAGCCGATGACGTCGAAGTGGTCGAAGCCATCATAGTAGCCCAGATAGTTCCATTTGCCGCGTACCGAGGTGCCGTCGTAGTTGCGCACCGGCTGCCCGGCCGGTGCCTTCATGCTGACGGTGTTGACCACGCCGTCGTTGGCGAACCAGCTGCTGTCGATCGCCACGCGGCCTGCTGCGGACTGGGTGTACGACCCCATGCCGCGCTGCAGGATGGACGGCACCACCCATTCGCCCGCCGTGTTCTTCATGAAGATGATCATGTCGTCGCGTGCATACTGGTAGCTGCTGCTCTGGATCGGCGCGATCACGCGGTCGGTGCCGTTGCAGCACAAGCCGCCTTGCTCGGTGGCCTTGGTGCCGATCGAGTAGTAGTAGACATTGGGCGAGGTCTTGACCCAGGCATTCAACTCGCGCGCGCCGTCCGGTCCCAGCTCCCATTGCGCCGAATCTTGGTTCGAGAGCGACCAGAAAGGCGCGCCCTTGATGCGCTCCAGGAAATCGTCGAAGGATTCGGCCGGCCCCTGCGCCAAGCCGAATTGCTCCAGGCGGAATTTGTAGACGGGATTGCTGCTGCCGCCCAGGCCCGCGATCTGCACGATGCTGCCGGCCAGCTCAGATACCTTGGGCACGAAGTCCACGATCACATCGCGCAGGGTGGTGCCGTTGTGCGGCGTGGCCAGCGTGGTGGCGCTTTTCACCCAGCCCACCTTGCCGCCGGCATACAGCTCGCCGCCGCCCTCGTTGCCGTTGGGCGAACCGTTTTCCAGCAGCTGGATCAGGGTGCGCACGGTCTGGCCGCCCTGGCTGTGGGCGATCAGGTGGATCGGGTGGCTGGCATCCCAGGCCGGATACAGGGCCAGGGGATAATTGTGCGGATTATTGTTTGGATCGGCGGCCCAGCATTTGCCGGTTGGTTTCTGGATCGCGCCATACGCCGCATGCGCCGCCGTATGCTTGGCGCCATAGTCGGCGCAGCCGCCCTTGATCTGATAGTACAGCTCCACCGCGCGGTCCCAGTTCGAGCTGACCGGCCCCACGCCGGCGGCGAACACCTGCCGCTTGCCGCTGCGCAGATGCGCGGCGATGTCGTTGAAGCCGCCCCAGTAGCTGAAGCCCGTGCCTTGCAGCTCGGTCGGGCCGAAGCCGAGGAAGCCATGCACCAGCACCACGGGATAATCGTTGGCGGCCTGCGCCTGGGCGCCGCCGAACAGGGTTGCCGCCGTCAGCAGCAGCTTGGCCGCCACGGCCTTGCGCTTGAAAGTCCATCCAATCATGCCTGTCTCCTATCGATATGGTATGCGTTCAGGAAGGAAGGCCGCGCTGGCGATGGCGGGCGCGGTTGGATGATTTCAACACGAAGCGAAACGGCCCACGAGGCGCACACGTTGGCCCGGCAAGCCAAACGCATGGCTTGCCGGGCCAGCGCCTTAGTCGCTCAGGACGGCCGTGCCGGCGAGGAAACCGGCCAGCAGGGGATTGACGGCGGCAGCGTGGGTGATGGGCGCCATATGGCCGCCCTTGGTCTGCGCCAGAGTGGCATTTGGCAAGGCGGCGGACAGTTGTTCGGCGACGCGGCGGGTGGAGGCGGGCGCGTGCTGGCCGTGCAGCAGCAGGGCCGGCATGTCCAGCGCCGCCATGTCGCGCAGGCTGGCCGGTTCGCCCAGCAAGGCCTGGAAGTCCAGCTTGACCTTGGCGATCTGCGCGGTGAAGCGGGCCTGCTGTTCCGGCGCCAGCGCATCGAAGGCACCAGTGCGGTTCCAGTAGTCGATGAAGATGCGGGTAGCATCCTGCTCGTTACCTGCCGCCAGGATCGCGGCCACCACGGTTTCGATTTCGACGCGCGCCGCATCATCCTTGGCCAGCAGGTGGAAGGCCACCGGCTCGAACAGGGCCAGGGAGAGCACGCGACTCTGCATCTGGCGTGCCAGGCGCAGGGCGGTGGCACCGCCGTAGGAGTGGCCGATCAGGTGGAAGGGCTCGCCCGCATCCAGGTGCGCGGCCAGGGCTGCGCTCACCGCATCGGCTTCGTGCGCCAGCGAGAAGGCGGCGCCCTCCACATGGTCGGGGAAGGGGGATTTGCCGTAGCCAAGCAAATCAACGGCAATAAAACGGAAGTCCGATTCCTGCTGCTTCATCAACTCGGACCACTGGGAACGGGAACTCATGGAGCTGTGCAGGAGAACGACGGCCGGCCGCGTTTCCTGCGGTGTTGCGTTGTTAATCATTTCAAGGCTGCTTCAAAATCGGCAAACCCAAGATTATATGCCAGTTCGTCCAGCGCCTTGCGTGCTCGCCGCCTTAAGCGATAAGGCGGTGCATCACCGTTTCCAGCGGCCCGCGCTTGACCCGCTGCGCCCACAGCCAGGCAAAGCCCAGCGCCGCCGTGCAATACAGGAGCGAAGCCAGTACCGCTTGCGGCATGCCGCGTCCCTGCAGCCAGCCGATCTGCTCCAAAACGCCCATGCCGAGCAGGATATGGGCGATGTACAGGGTCAGCGTCATGCGCCCGGCCGGCAGCAGGGCCTGCAGCCAGCCGGCCTGGTGCCAGTGCTGCGCGGCCCACAGGCAGACGCCGATGACGGCCGTGGCGATGCCGCCGCCGGCCAGCAGATACAAGGGCACGGGCGGCAGCGGCGTGACACCGAACAGGCCGCCGAGCGAGGGATGCCAGGCGTTGACGGCGGCCGACAGCGCATACGCCAGCATGGCCGCGCCGCTGCCGCCAGCTATCATGCGGCGCTGGACCAGCGGGTCCTCCATGCGCAGCCGCGCCAGCACCAGTCCCCACAGGAAGAAGGCAGTCCAGGGCAGCACCGGATGCCAGCCATTGAAGAACAGATTGCGCGCAAAGCCTTGCGGCGTCCAGAAATCCGGATAGCTCAAGTCGTTCCAGTTCCAGCCATAGCCGTAATCGAGCACGAAGAGCAGGGTGGTGAAGGTGGCGGCGATGGCGCCGATCAGCAGCAGCAGCCAGCGCGTCGCCAGCGGCAGGCAAAGCGCGCCGACGATGAAATAGATTGCGTAGTAGTGGATGATATCGGCCGGGAAGACCAGGAAGTTGACCAGGCCGATCGCCATCAGGATCACGGCGCGGCGCGCGGTCTGTGACAGCGCAGCGGGATAGGCGAGCTTACGCGAAGCCAGGGCCAGGCCAATGCCGGCCAGCGTGACGAAGGTGGCGGCGGATCGTCCTTCCAGCGCTTCGAGCAGGCGGCCCAGCCAGGGCGGCCCGCCCGTGGTGGCACCCATGGCGAGGCGGAAGTTCACCAGGACCATGCCGATCAGGGCCAGGCAGCGCGCCAGGTCCAGACCTTCCAGGCGTGGGGTATGTATTTTGTTCATGGTGTCAGTAGTTTGCGCAGGATGGGCAGCAGCGCCTTGGCGCCGCCGGCGGGAGGGGTGAACAGCATGGCGCGCAGGGCATGGCCTTCGATGGCGTCCAGCAGCACGTCGGCCAGGGCGGCGGGCGGGATGGCGCCGTCCACCGTGCCGTCCTGCACGCCGCGGCGGATGGTGTCGGCGAGCGCCTTGCACAGCTGCTTGCGGTTGAGGGCGAACAGCTGGGCCAGGTCGGGCCGGCGCGCCGCCTCGGCGATCACCTCGCTGGTCAGGACGGCGTTTTCCACGCTGCTGCACCAGTGCAGATAGCTGCGCGCGAAGCCGAGCAGGGCGTCCAGCGGTGCTTCCTGCTCCAGGGCCGCCAGCATGGGTTCCAGCTCGGCCGATTCCATGCGGGCGATCTCCGTGATCAGCGCTTCCTTGCTGGGAAAGTGGTTATACAGATTGCCCAGGCTGACGCCGGCCACGCCGGCGATATCGCGCATGCTGGCTTGATGGAAACCTTGTTGTAAAAAGCAACCCAGGGCGGCTTCGACGATGCCGGCGCGGCGCGCCGAGACTTTTTCTTCGCGGTTCATGGCTTTCCTTCGCTAAGTTTGCAGGGATGCTAACACTGAACGTTCGTTCGTTCAATATTAACCAACTCATCTGTCGGAAATTTTTACAGATGTAACAAGCGCCGACCGTGTTTGCTAGGGAGAACGGGTGTGGCATGTTACGTGCTTTAATTCCTATGGGAAAAAGATATTAAGGAGATAGTCATGCCAGGGCTACAGAGGAGGACGCGGTGAACCGTTCCACCCTGCCTATCCTGCTGCTGGTATTGCTGCTGGGTCTACTGATCCAGAGCATGCTATTCGGCATTGCCTATGCGTCGGCGCTGGAGGAGTGGGCGTTGCGCGGCATGAATCTGCTGGCGTTGCTCATCAATCTGGTGGCCGTGCGCCGCCTTGACCCGGCCACGCTGACCCGCACCTGGGCGGCATTGGCGCCGGTGGTCATCTCCGGCGTGCTGCACCGGATCAATATCGGCGGCGACAGCGAAGTCATCGTTTTCCTGCTGCCGCTGCTGCATGGGGGGCTGTCCTGGCTGCTGCTGCGGCTGCCGGATCAGGTGCCGCACTAAGGCTTTACGCCCCTTCGCGCCGGCGCTCGCGCAGCAGCCCTTCCCAGGCCGGCACGGCGCGGCGCCAGAAATCCGCGATATCGTCCGCCACCAGATGCAGGCCGAGGAAGCGCGCAGCCGGCAGCAGGGCACTGTGCAGCAGCGTGGCGGCCGGTGCGCCCTCGTCGAAAGCCTGGGCGCCGGTCTGCTTGGACAGCTTCTCGCCCGATTTGGCCAGCACCACCGGCACATGCAGATAGCGCGGCTGCGGCAGGCCAAGCAGCGCCTGCATATAGAGTTGGCGCGGCGTGGAGTCGAGCAGGTCGGCGCCGCGCACGATATCGGTGATGCCCTGTGCGCCATCGTCGGCCACCACGGCCAGCTGGTAAGCCCAAAAGCCGTCGGCGCGGCGGACCACGAAATCGCCCACTTCGGCCGTGATGTCCTGGCTGACCTGGCCGTGCCAGCGGTCCTGGAAAGCGATCACGCAATGCGGCTGCTGCGGCGTGCGCAGGCGCAGGGCGCGCGCCGTCTTGCCCGGCGCCAGGCCGTTGCGGCAGGTGCCGGGATAGACCAGGCCCGCATGCGGCGCAGCGCCCGCCGCCTGCAGGCGCAATTGCGAATCCTGGATTTCGCGGCGCGAACAGCCGCAGGGATAGACATGCTGCCCCAATTGGGCCAGTACCGTCTCATAAAAAGCGTAGCGCTGCGTTTGCCACGTCACCTCGCCATCCCACTGCATGCCGCAGCGCTGCAGCGAGGCCAGGATGTGGCGGTCGGCGCCCGCCACATTGCGGTCCTCATCCACATCCTCGATGCGCACCAGCCACTGGCCGCCGTGCACCTTGGCGTCCAGATAACTGGCCATGGCCGCCACCAGCGAACCCTGATGCAGGGGGCCGGTCGGGGAGGGCGCAAAGCGGCCGATATAAGGCAGGGGCGGGGTCAGCATGGCGGCAGTATCCCCGAGGCGGCGCCACCGCGTCAACCGCGCTCCGGCCTATGCTGCGCTGCACAGCATATTTGGCGCGGCAATCGCATACAATGCACGGCGCGGCGCTGCCGCCGCACCATCCGGCACCACCTTCTTCGACGTCACTTACCCTACAGGACATCATGCAGAAAATGTTCCCATCCCTTGCCGCTGGCGCCATCGCCGCCAGCCTGGCCCTGGCCTTCCCTGCCTATGCGGCTGGCGCCAAAAGCGCGCCGGTAGTGCAGGAAGCACCGCTGCGCGCCCACCTCGCCTTCCTCGCCAGCGACCTGCTGGAAGGACGCGGCACTGGCCAGCGCGGCGGCGACTTGACCGTTGCTTATCTGGAAAACCAGGCGCTGGCCGTGGGCCTGAAGCCGGGCAATGGCAACAGCTTCCGCCAGCTGGTGAAAATCGCCGGCGTGAAAACCCAGCCGGAAGCCAGCACCCTGCACCTGGAAGCGAACGGCGCCACCCTGCCGTTCAGCTTTGGCAAGGACTGGGTCTTTGCGCCGGGCGACGCCAAGGCCGAACACACGCTGAACGCCGACCTGGTCTTCGTCGGCTACGGCATCAACGCCTCGGAAGAGGGCTGGGACGACTTCAAGGGCCAGAACCTGGAAGGCAAAGTACTGGTCATGATGGTCAACGACCCGCAGCCGACCGCCGAGCAGCCCAACCGCTTCGGCGGCAAGGCGCTGACCTATTACGGCCGCTGGACCTATAAATTCGAAGAAGCCAAGCGCCGCGGCGCGGCTGGCGTGCTGCTGATCCACACCGACGCTTCCGCCTCCTACGGCTGGAGCGTGATCCAGAACAGCTGGAGCGGCGTGGAACGCTTCCAGCTGGCGCAAGGCACGCCCGGCACCCAGCTGCAAGGCTGGATGACGGAAGACACGGCACGCGCCCTGTTCAAGTCCGGTGGCCAGGATCTGGACGCGCTGCGCGCCGCCGCCGAACGCAAGGACTTCAAACCGGTCGCCCTGCAAGCCAAGCTGGCCGGCGCGATGAAGGCCGAAGTGCGCCATGTCGAGCAATTCAATGTGGCCGGCGTGGTGCCGGGCACCGATCCCAAGCTCAAGGACGAAGTGGTGATCTACAGCGCGCACTGGGACCACCTGGGCAAGCAAGGCACGGGCGTCGACACCATCTACAACGGCGCGGTGGACAATGCCTCCGGCACCGCCGCCCTGCTGGCCATGGCCGCCGAAGCCGTGAAGTCGCCGGCCAAGCGCAGCCAGATGTTCCTGTGGGTGGCCGCCGAAGAGCAAGGCCTGCTGGGCAGCGCCGCCTACGCCAGCGCGCCGCTGTGGGCGCTGGACAAGACCGCCGCCAACCTCAATCTGGACAGCCTGAACTGGGTCGGCACCACCAAGGACATCGGCACCCAGGGCAGCGAGCGCACCGAGCTGGGCAAGATGGCCGAAGCCACCGCCAAAGCCATGGGCATGCAGATCGCCAAGGCCGAACCGGACCTGGCCGGCGGCTATTTCCGCAGCGACCACTTCAGCTTCGCCAAGGCCGGCGTACCCGCCTTCTCCATCGAAGCGGGCCGCGAGTTCAGCAAAGACCCCGAAGGCGCCGCGCTGAAACGCAAAGCCTACGGCAAGAGTTACCACCAGGTCAGCGACGAATACGACCCAACTTGGGATCTGTCCGGCATGACCCAGCAAGCCCAGTTCACGCTGAACCTGGGCCGCATGGTCGCCGACAGCCCGAAAATGCCGACCTGGAAAGCCGGCGATGCCTTCGGCAAAGTCCGCAACGCCAAATAAGCCGTCCCACCGCTGAGCCCGTGTCCACCTTGGGGTCAGACCCCAATCGGACACGAGCCCAGCGGTCGCATGTCGCTCTAAAAAGCATAGTTGAGTTCGTGTCCGATTTGGGGTCTGACCCCAAGGTGGACACGAGGTCAGCTTTAGTGCTTGACCATCAGCGTGATGGTGGTGCCGGTGAGGTCGATGCCTTTCATGCTGATGCTGCCAAAGCTGGGGCCGTCGGCGGCACTGCCTTGCACGCGGATATTGCGCAGACTGATTTCGCCGATGGAGCTGGGCAGGCTCAAGGTCAGCGAACCGTCGGCATTGAGCGTGGTCAGCGCGCGCGAGTGGTCGTACACCACATTGTGCATGCTGACGTCGGCTTCGAGAAAACCCAGCACCGGATTGATCAGGCGCGCCATGTCGCCGATGATCTTCACATTGCGGTCCTTCATATGCTGCTCGATCTCGTGCACCACGTCGTCCTGCAGGCCCTGGGCCGTGACCGCATCCATCTCTGCTTCGCTCAAGGCCTGCATCGATTCCTGCCGGCTGGGCAGCAGCGGCTGGACCGCCACCGCCGTCGCCGGCAAGGCTTGTACCGCAAAGCTTTCCAGCGGCGCGAACAGGGCGGCGATGAAGGCCGCCGCCATGCGCACCCGGCGCTGCCGGCGCAGGATGTCGTGCACATGCTGCTGCGTGATCAGTTCCCATTCGGCGAAAATCTCGCCCAGGCGCTGGCCGGTGGCGCGCTGGTGTTCGATTGCCTTTTGCAGCTGCTCTTCCGAGATCAGCTTGTGGCGCACCAGCAGCTGGCCAAACAGATGGTGGCTGCGGTCCTTGCTCAACAGACTCATGGCGTTCTCCCGCCGGCGATGGTGGAGGGCGTCATGCCGAACCAGCGCTTGCAGGCGCGGTAGAAGGCGCTCGGCTCGGAAAAGCCCAACTGGAAACTGAGCACCTTGAGCGACAGGTCGCCCGCCGCCAAGGATTGGCGCGCCAGCTCGCGCCGCGTATCGTCCACCAGCTGGCTGAAGCTCGTACCTTCCTCGGCCAGGCGGCGCTGCAAGGTGCGCTCGCTGACCATCAGCTGCACCGCCACCGAATCGCGGTGCGGCGGACCTTTGGGCAGCATGGTGGTCAGCAGCTCCTGCACGCGGCCGCGGAAGCCTTTCGGTTCGGCCGCCGCCAGCTTGGCCAGCATCTCGCCGCTGACCGGCATGCCGCCGTTCGGCAGGGCCGCCACCAGGTCGGCATCGGAAAACTCCATCACATTATTGGGCATGTCGAAACGCACCGGGCAGCCGAAAGTCTGTTCGTAGATATGCGCATTGGCCGGCGGCGGAAACGCATATTCCACCGCCACCGGATTGGCGTCGTCGCGGCCGGAAGCGCAGCGCAGGGTGCGCAGCAGCACGCACCAGACAAAGTCATAGCGTTGCTGCGGCACCACGCGGTTCAGGCCGGGCAGCAGCAGCGCCACGCGGGTGTGGCCGTGGCAGCGCTCGATGGTGCTTTGCACGGTGGGCGACACCAGCATGATATGGCCCATCACGCCCAGCCAGCCCAGGCGGTGCGGGGTGGAGATGCGCAGGCCGATCAGCGGATCGTGGGAATGTTCGACCAGCAGTTCCCATAGATGGCTCAGGCGGTCGGACAGGGTGAGCGCGTCGCAGGCCAGGCCGTCGCCTTCGTTCAGGCCCGCCATCTCGAACAGCTGGTCGGCCGCCAGGCCGGAATGCGCCAGGCGTGATTTCACGCCGCGTACCAGATGCAGTGCTGAGGAATAAGTCATGATGGCCTCCCGGCTCAGGGTGCGATGGCGCTGCGCAGGCGCATGCCGATGCGTTGCTGCAGATCCTGCAGCTTGGGTTCGATCACGCCGCGCGTGTCGGCCGCCACGCTGTCGCCCAGCGACTTTTGCAGCTCGGGCAGCATGTCCTCGAACTTCTTCTTCACCGGCGATTCGAGGATGGCGATCATCTGTTTCAGCTCGTCCTCGGTGAAGCGCTCGGCCAGCAGCGGCGCCACCTTGGCGCTGGCCATCTTCTGCGCGCTGGCGCGCGCGATCGGGGTATTGTCTTCCATGAACTTCTTCGCGTCCTGCACGATCTCGGTCATGGCGGCGTCGCGCTTCTCGACCGCGGCGCGCCCCTGCAGCATGGCGCGCGCCTGCTGCACCGCGTCGCTGACCGGTGCCTGCAGCATGGACTGGCCGACATTCTCCACATGCCATAGCTGTAATACCTTGTTGACCAGTTCCTGTTTCGCGGCCGGCACCGGCGCAGCCGCCTGGGCGGTGCTGCCCAGCAGCAGGATGGCGAGGAGTAGGGATGGTTTTTTCATGGCAGATCGCTCCTAAAAACGATGGTTGTAACTGAACCCGACGTAGTGCACTTTGATATCGCCCGCTACATCGTGGCCCGCAAACGGGTTGTAGATCACGTTCAGGAAGTTGTTGCAATTCATATTGCAGCTGCTGTTGGCCGGCGCATTGAAGTCGCCCTTCATATACGAGGCCGTCACACTGATATCGCTGCCGGACTTGAACTTGTAGTTCAGGCCCACGCTATACAGCTTGGTGTCCGGCAGCGGCGCGATCAGGTCGATCTTGTCGGCCGGGACGGAGCTCTTGCGCGGCTCGTAGCCGAAGCGCAGGGCCAGCGATTGGGTAGGAAACAGTTGCAGGCCATAGCCCATATTCACCACGCTCTTGTAGCCGCGCGGGATTTTCAATTTGCTCGAATCGGGAATGCCGTACAGGCGCGCCACTTCGAGCAGCCGTATGCTCTGGTCGAATTCGAAGGTGAGCGCGTTCCAGTCGCTCCAGCGCGCGTAGCTGGCGTCCACATTCAACTGCACATAGCGCACCGGGCGCAGCTTGATGCCCACCTGCAGATGCGAGGGGAAGGGAATGGTGGCGCTCAGATTGCCGTGCTGGACTTCGGGGATCGAGGTCGGCAGGCCCAGAACCGCGCCGGCAATGGGGCCGAACAGGCTTGAATTCAGGCCCTTGACGAAGTTGCGCAGCATGGGATCGGCGCGGAATTCGTAGCTGCCGCTGTAGCGCGTCTTCGAGCCGCCCTGGTACACCGCACCCAGCGCGAACCAGGGCTTGGGTTCCCACAGCACGCCCAGATTGATGGTGGGGTCGAAAGGCGCCGTCATTTCCAGGCGCATGGAGGCCGCTTTCTTGAACGGCGAGACCATGCCTTCGCGGCCGCCGCCGCACAGGCCAAAGCCGAAGACGTCGATCACATTGCCGCCGCTTTCCGGACACCAGCCCTTTTGCAGGCTGCCGAATACGCCCAGCAGCTCATTGGGAAAACGCATATGGGTATCGACCACGAAGGCCGAGTGGGCGATCGGGATCGAGGCGCCGAAGCTCAGCGTGTCGGAGAAGCGGTAGCCCACCGACGGCGACAGGTACACCAGGCGCTGCAGCTGGACCTGGCGGCCCTGGAAGCGCGCCGGGTCGTTCGGGTCCGTGGTGCGGTCGATACTGATGGCCTGCGCCATATACGAGTTGGTGGCGAAGGTGAAGGGCGAGCCCTCCTTGTGGAAAGCCAGGCCCAGGCTGGGAATGAGTACGCCCGGCAGGCGCCAGCCCGGCATGCCGTAGGTCGGCACGTACATGGCTTGGCGCACCGGCCCGGCCTTGGTGCCGGACAGCGGATCGTCATACCAGCCGCCGACGCTGAAACCGGGGGGCGTGCGGAAGCTGGCGTTGCTGCGGATCGAAGCGGCGAAGAAGGACTGGCTCTCCATATCGTACTGGATGCGCGCCAGGCCGGCCGGATTGAAATGCACCGAATCGATGCCGGGCGGATCGGCCGTCACGGCATTTCCCAGCGCCATGGCGGTCACGCTGGTGGTCAGGTTCTCCACCAGCGCGGCATGGGCCGGCAGGGTACAGGCGACGGCGCAGGCCGCGGCCAGAAGGCGGCAGTGTGGTGCCATGGATGCGTCTCAGGCTCAGAAGGCCAGCGGCAGGTTCAGGCCCACCGACAGATTCGGCGAATCGCTGGTCAGGCCGATGCCCACCGACAGATTGACCGTGGTCTTGGGCGACATGCGGTAGCCCAGGCCCAGGTTCAGCATGGCCGAGGTCTGCATATTGGTCTTCACTTTCAAGCCGTCGGCAAAGGTCAGCTTGGAGCCGGCTGCAATCGACTGCTGGAAGGACATCGTGGTGGAAATGCCATACGAGAGAGCGTAAGCGAAGCCCATGCCGAAGCCGACCGCGGGGCCGGGCTGCACCTTGGTCAGCACGCGCGTGCCGTTCACCTGCCACAGATGCTTGGCCGGCAGGCTGCCGGTCACGCTGAAGGAGCCGAACAGGGCGACCGGATCGACGATGCGGTTCACGTTCAAACCGGCCGACAGCGAACCGACCCCGCTGCCGGTGGCCTGGCCGCTGCCGGCCACCACCTTGAAGGGGCTGCGGCCGGTGGGCAGGCGCACGGTGGTGGTGGCGGTCAGGTTGGGGCGGTCGCGGCGCGCTTCCAGCGGCTGCCAGCGCGCGCCCAGGCTGATGTCGCCCAGGGTGTTGGACAGGCCGCTGTGGCCGCGCACATCGGAGTAGCGCGAGATCACGGGCAGCGTGACATTGGCGGTCAGGTTGTTGCGCACGCCGTAGTCGGCCGACAGGGTGTTTGTGACGGTGTGCGAGCTGGTGTTCTCGATTTCGAACAGGGTCAGGCCGGCGATGGAGTAGTCGGTGACGATTTTTTCCTGGCCGATGTAGCTGTAGTTGAGGTCATAGCTGACCTGGTACTGGCCCTGGCGGATCAGCGAATATTGTTTGTCGACGGCGGTCAGGGTTTCCTTCAACAGGGCGCTCTGATCGCCTTCACCTTCCTTCTTGGCCAGGGCGTCGCGCGCGGCGTCGGCGCTGGCGGGCGCGGTCGCTGTCTGCTGGGCGTGGACGGGCAACTGGAACAGCAGGGCGGAGGCAAGAAGGGCAGGCAGCATGCGTAATTTCATCTCGGTTTTTCCTTATGCTTGGGGTGCTTGAGGTACTTGAGGTGCTTGATTTACGACAGACGACAGGCGGTGCTTACTGGCGCCGGGTCCAGGTGCCGGCGGCGCCCGAATTGACGGCGCGCTCCAGCAGGTGCGCCGCGTTATTGATCTGGCCCAGTTGGCCGCGGTTGGTGATGCGGTCCATATCGACCACGCCCAATTCCTGGTCGTTCAGCGCCAGTTGTGCCGGCACCTTGCTGCCAGGGGCGGCGGACAGGATGAACAGGGTGTTCTTGTCCCACAGCCGGGCAAACTCCTCGACCGAGAAGGCGAGGTTGCCGGCCGATGGATCGGCGATGAAAACGACGCCTTCGCGTATGCCGCGCAGCACCACGAAGTGCTTGGCGCCGGCGTAATCGATCGGCACGATGGCCGGTTCGGTCAGCGTCAGCAAATCCTTGACCTCGGCGCGGAAGCCGGCCCCCTGCACCTTCAGCGAGGCCGCGTAGCGCTTCATGTCCAGCAGCGAGAAGCCGCGCCGCTCGATGATCTTGTCCTTCTCGCCTTTTTCCAGCATGCCTTCCATGGCCTGCTGTTCCGAGACCTGGAGGCCGAGGTGGAAGCGCAGGATGGTCACCAGCGCCGCCGAGCCGCAGCTGTAGTCGTAAGCCTGGCGCACGATGTGGCGGTATTTGAGCTCGCTGAACGGCTCCATCGTCACGGCCTGGTTGTAGCTGCCGCCGCCCAGCAGGTTTTGCGGCATTTCGAACTGGCCCTGGGGCCGGTCCTTGACTTCGTGGCGCTCCAGGGCGCCGGCGCCGCCGATCAGCACGGCCAGTACCCCCATCAGCAGCATCAGCATGGCTGCCTCCATGGGGTGTGCAAAGTTTCAGGGTGAGCGCTGCCATAGGCCGCCGAACGGCCTGTTTGTCCTACTCCCATGCTGTCTCCTAGTTTTATTAGAACGACCGTGCTTTATTTTGTGTACAGTCGTTCTTGATATTTTTGTAATTTATTAACGCATAAAGTGGTATCGCCTCGCAGCCAAAAAATTAGAACGGTGACTCTAGTCCTTTTGTTGCGAACTTATGCTAACGCAGTTGACGCGCATACAACACAGCCTTCCCTCTGAATGGCTTGCAGGGACAAGCGTTTGGCTTTTCCGGTCAGCGCAAGAACGTAGACCGCGGTCGGCGGCAACTCCTATCATAAATTTAATTAATATTGAAATAATATTAAGAGCAGTGCTTCGGCCGTCGCGCCCCACCAGGGCAAGCCGGCCAAGGAAGTGCAGGAAAACAGATAGTCCCATCACACACATACACAACGGAGATAAAACGATGAAACTGATCACCACCCTGGTAGCTGCCGCACTGTCCTCCCTGGCCCTGTCCGCATCGGCCATGACCCCGATCCAGGACACCGAACTGAGCGCTGTCACCGGCCAGGACGGCGTGTCGATCTTCGCCAACCTGAACGTCAAAATGGATTCCTTCGTCTACACCGATACGGATCCACTGGACGCCAACGGCCTGGGCGGCGGCTCGATTAGCTTCAACGGCATCAAAGCCACCGGCCTGATTGCCGCCAGCATCGACATCCTGTCGAAAAACTCCTTCCTGCAGGCCGCCGCCGCCGCCGGCGTGACCAACCCTGGCACCTTCTACAGCCCAGCCACCGGCGGCGACGTGGTGCAGATCGCCATCCCGGCCGACGTGCAAGTGGCAGCCGGCAAGCTGCTGAACATCAGCGTCGACGCCGTGAAGATGGGCAACAACGCGGCATCCTTCGGCTCGTTCGCCATGAACCAGCTGGATCTGCGCGGCACCCAAGTCTGGATCTGGGCTCACTAATCCAGACCGGGGCGGCCGTCTCCCTGGCGGCCGCCTCTTTTCTCTCATGAATGCCTCCATTTTGATGGCCGCCCTCGCGGCGGCCCTTTTTGCTGCCGGCGCGGCGCAAGCCCAGTTGCAAGCGATGAGCGACGAGGAACTGTCGCACACGCGTGGCCAGGGTTTGATCGCGCTCAGCAACACGCGCCTGGGCGGTTTCGACTTCACCCGCATCGCCCTCGATGCGGACGTGACGCTGAACGCCAATCTGCGCAGCATGCGCCTGGGCGATTACCGCTATGCGGCGCGCGAGGGCATGGGCGCCGACATCGATATCGCCCATCTGCAGTTCGGTCGCAGCGACGGCAGCGCCGCGCAGCGCCTGGTCCAGATCGGCAATCCCTATTTCGAGTTCGTCTACCGCGACAGCGGCAATGCCGCCGCGCCGCGCGAAGCGGTCGGCATGCGCTTCGGCTTCGACAGCATCAGCGGCGATATCGGCATGAAGATCAATACGCTTTCCGGTTCGCTGCGGGTGGAAGGCAAGGCCGCCGACGGCAGCGCCATCGCGCTCGATTCGCGCAGCGATGCGCTGGGCGGCAAGCGCTGGGACGGCAGCTGCAGCGCGCCCTGCATGAACTTCTCCCAGCTGGGCGCGGTGCGCGCCGGCGATGCCTCCGGCCCGAGCCGCGACTTCTGGGTCTCGATGCTGAAGACGGGCGTGCAGTTCCCCGCGCCGCCCGGCACCAGCCAGCTGCCCGATATGGCGCAAGCGGGCATGTGGATGAACTGGCGCGACAAGCTGAGCGCCATCAACGCCACGGGCGCACTGCCGCCCAATCTGCCGCCGGGACGCTGATGGAACGCCATCCGCACCTGCCCGACGGCAGCGCGCGCCGCCACGAGTGGCGCGCCGAATACCGCCCCGATTGCCGCGAAGAGCCGCGCATTATGCGTCGCAGCGCAGGCCAGCATCTTGAACACGGCGACTACCGGCCCGCGCGCTGGCTGCCGGTGATGGCCCTGTGCGCCCTGGTGCTGGCGGCGCTGGTGGCTTTCGATGTCGCGGCCATGGAGCCGCTGAACGACAAGGCCTTGTCGGCCGTGCGCGGCGGCGATGGCGTCAGCTTCGATCTGTCCGGCTTCCGCATGGACGGCGATGCGCGCGTTACGTACACGGCGCAGCCGGGGCGCAGCATGTACAGCGAATACCTGAGCGCTTCGCGCAGCGACAGCGCCCAGCCGTTTGCCGATCCCTACCGCATCGATATCGTCAACGGCGCGCCGGGACTGGCCGATGTGATCCGCCTCGACATGCCGCGCAATGTGGATGGCGCGCAGAAGTGGCAGTTCGCCTACGACTGGGGCGTGAGCGCGGACGGCATCGACAGCTATGGCGGCGCCGTGCTGCTCAAGGATCTGGTCCTGTATGGCGGCGGCTGGCAATTTTCCACGCCGCGCACGCGCGACGGCGTGGCCTTCGGCGCGGCGGTGCGCATGGATATCGGCCAGCTGGCCTTGCGCGCCAATGGCCGTAACGAAGCGCAGGGCCAGATGGCCATGGACGGCATCCGCATCGGCGCGGTGGACAATGCGGGCAGCTTCACCGGCCAGCCCTGGGTCATCGCCGATGTGGCGGCGCAGCCGGGCAGCATTGACGCCGTGGCGCAGAACGGTGGTCCGCGCCTGCATATCGGCATTGCCTGGCCGGATGCGCAGTATGGCAGCGGCCAGGCGCCGCAAGGCGGCATCCAGATCGACAAAATCTCCTTCACCAATCCCGGCGGCGGCGTCACCGATTTCGGCTCCTCGCGCATCGGCTCGGTGCAGATCCAATACCTCGACATCAAATTCCGGCCATGACGATCACTTTCCTGCTGTTGGCGCGCGCCCTGCTGCTGAGCGCTCTGCTGTGCTGCTGCCTGCCGCTGCGCGCCGATCCGCTGCGCGCGCTCGATGACGAGGAACTGGAGCAGGTGACGGGGCGCGACGGCATCAGCATCGCCACCCATCTGGTGATCAACGATCCCACCTTGCCCGGTGCGGTGAACGACAGCCGCATCGCGGTCGGCTTTCAGGGTGAAGGCGATGCGCGCTATCTGGTGATCCGCAATCTGCGCGGCGTGGTTGATATGTTTGCGCTCGGCCTCGATGTGCGCAAGCGTCCGGATGGCGGGCAGTATGTGGCGGTGAGCTTGCCGGGCAAGGTGAAATATACGAACTTCGGCTACGAGTCGCTGAGCGTGCAGAGCGATCCGCTGGCGCCGGTGACGAACAGCCTGGGAAGCTTGAACATTAACGGCAGCATGTCGATGCAGGGCGAGCTGCGCATCTGGGCGCATTGAAGCAAGGCAGGCGGCGCATGGCGCGCCGCCTGTATGGCAATTACGCCGGAGCGCCCAGGCCGCGCGGCGGGCGTGGTTCGGTAGCGAAAGCGATCAGCGCCACCAGCGGGAAACCGAGACCGGCCAGCAGCACGCCGTTCCAGCCATGATGGGCGTACATCCAGCCGCCCAGCGAAGAACCGATGGCGCCACCGAAGAAGAAGATGGCAATGAACAAGCCATTCAGGCGGCTGCGCACCTCGGCACCCAGCGAGAAGATGGCGCGTTGGCCCACCACCAGGCTGCCCGACACGCCCATGTCCACCACGATGGACGCCATCACCAGCAGGGCCAGGTCCAGATAATGGTCGCCATGCAATACCAGCGGCAGGCCGAAAGCCAGCAGCGGCGCGCACAGCGAGATCAGCGTGGTTGAATGGCCCTTGCCCTGGTCGGCGCGGCGGCCCGCAATCGGCGACATCACGGCACCACCCACGCCGACCAGGGCGAAGATGGCGATGCCGGTCTGCGACATCTGGAAGTGCGGACCGGCCAGCACCAGCGGTACCGTGGTCCAGAACAGGCTGAAGGCGCCGAACATGCAAGCCTGGTACAGGGCGCGGCGGCGCAGCACCGGCGTGTCGCGCAGCAGATGCCAGAGCGACGCCAGCAGGGCCGGATAGCTGATCGCATTCTGCGGCTGGCGCAACGGCAGCTTGCGGCGCAGCACGAAGGCCAGGGCCGCTGTGCTGACGGCGGAGATGAAGAAGATGGCGTGCCAGCCCAGAAAATCCGCCACCACGCTCGATATCGGCCGCGCCAGCATGATGCCCATCAGCAAACCGCTCATTACCGAGCCCACGGTCTGGCCGCGCTTTTCCGGCGAGGACAGGTGGGCGGCAAATGGCACCAGCACCTGGGCTGCGACGCAGCTGATCCCGATGCACAGGGCCGAGAGCAGGAACAGCGTGGCATTGCTGGTGCTGGCCGCACCGAGCAGGGACAGGGCGGCAACCAGCAGGGCGGTGAAGATCAGGCGGCGGTTTTCCACCAGGTCGCCCAGTGGCACGATGAACAGCAGGCCGACGCAGTAACCGAGCTGGGTCAGGGTGACAATCAGGCCGGCCGCGCCGGGAGCGAGGCCGGTGGCCTGGCTGATCGGGCCCACCAGCGGCTGGGCGTAATACAGATTGGCTACAATCAGGCCGCTGGCGATGGCCAGCAGCCAGACCATGGCTGGTGAAATTTCGTGGTGATGCTTAGGCTGCGTCAATCGCGGCTCCTATGGTTTACTCAGCCAAGGCGCGCGCGGATCTCTGACGTTAAAGCGTAGGAATGCAGGCGGGCCTTATGCTCGAAGATTTGCGAAGTAATCATCAATTCATCCGGCCGGGTGCTGGCGATAAAGGCACGCAGCTGGGATTCGACCGTGTGCGGCGAACCGATCGCTGAGCAGGATAACACCGAATCGAGCATCGCGCTTTCGGCGCTCCCGATCTGCTGGCGGTAGCCGGCTTTGGGCGGGGGCAGGCGCGTGGGATGGCCGGAACGAAGATTGACAAAGGCTTGCTGCATCGACGTGGATAAGAACTGCGCTTCCTCGTCACTGTCGGCAGCAAACACATTATAGCCCAGCATGACATATGGTTTTTGCAACTGCGCCGAAGGCTGGAAATTGGCGCGGTAAAGCGAGACCGCCTGCATCATCATCTGCGGTGCGAAATGCGAGGCGAAAGCGAAGGGCAGGCCGAAGTGGGCGGCCAGCTGCGCACCATACAGGCTGGAGCCGAGTATCCATAGCGGCACGTTGGAACCCTGGCCCGGCACCGCCTTGATCTGCTGGCGCGGTTCGTCGGACAGATAATCCTGCAGGTCCAGCACGTCCTGCGGGAATTCGTCGGCGCTGGCGTCCATGCGGCGGCGCAGGGCGCGCATGGTGGCCTGGTCGGAACCGGGCGCGCGGCCCAGACCCAGGTCGATGCGGCCCGGATGCAGGGCGGCCAGGGTGCCAAACTGCTCGGCGATGACCAGCGGCGAGTGATTCGGCAGCATGACGCCGCCCGCGCCGACGCGGATGGTGGTGGTGCCGCCCGCGACGTGAGCCATCACTACCGCCGTGGCGGCGCTGGCGATGCCCGGCATGCCGTGGTGTTCGGCCAGCCAGTAGCGTTGAAAACCCCAGCGCTCCGCATGCTGCGCCAGGTCCAGCGTATTGCGCAGCGAGGTGGCGGCATTGCTGCCTTCGGCGATGGGGGAGAGGTCGAGTACGGAGAATGGGATAGTCATGGCGTCGATATTGGGCTGTGGCGCGGGCTTTCAAGCAAGGCCCTGTCATGCGCGTGGGTATGACTTGCATCCAACACGCCACTTTGGGGGCGGCGACGAAAGACGGTAAACTGGTAACCCTTCTCTTGGTATGGGTTTCTGTTTCATGACATTTCGATATCTGCGGCGGGCCGCATGCAGCCTGCTGGCGGTCCTGCTGCTGGCGGCGCCGGCCCTGGCCGATCCGGGGCGCCTGATCGTGCTGGTGGCCACCGGCACCGAAATGCCGATTTCCGAATTCCGCGCCGGGGAGCTGGTGGGCGGCATCCACAAGGATCTGGGCGAAGCCCTGGCGCAGCAGCTGGGGCGGCGCGCACAATTTCTCGCCATGCCGCGCAAGCGCATCGCCCAGACCCTGGAAGCGGGCCGCGCCGACGTGCTGTGCATGTATATGCCGGAATGGCTGCCGGGCAGCTTTTACTGGAGTTCCCCCTTCTTTCCCGTCACCGAGCTGCTGGTCTCCGACCGGCGCTGGCCACGTCCCCTGGCGGTGGCCGATGTGGGCGGCCAGCAGATTGCTACCGTCCTGGGCTATCATTACCCGGAGTTGGAGCATGCCCTGGGCGCGCAGTTTGTGCGCGCCGACGGTCCCTCCAACGAGATCAACCTGCGCAAGCTGGGTTTGGGACGGGTAAGGCATGCGGCCACCTTGAAGGCCTTGCTCGACTACCGGCTGAAACTGGGCGATCACATCGAGATCCATCCACCGCTTCACGTCAAAACCTATCTGACCCGCTGCGCGGTGTCGGAGAAGGCCAGCGTGACGCTGGCGGACGTGAATGCGGCCATCGCGGGCATGCACCGCGACGGCGTGATTCACCGGATCGTGTCCAACTACCAATAACGACGAGACATATGCTGAAAAAGATTGCCCTTCTTGGCCTGCTGCTGCAAGCCCCGCTGCATGCCGCTCCCCTGAGCGATGCCGCCACCAGCACCGCCCGCCATGCCCGCAGCACCTACGAAAAGCCGATGATCAAGAGCCTGGCCACCATGGTCGGCTTCAATACCGTAGTAGACAAGAAGATCGCATTCGAAAACAATCCCGAGCATGCGGGCTTCAAGAAATTCCTGCGCCAGGAGGCCGAACGCCTGGGCTTCGACTTCAAGGACCACGGCTATGTGGTGGTGATCGGCATGGGCCAGGGCAAGGAACGCGTGGGCGTGATCACCCACGGCGATGTGCAGCCGGTCGATCCCGCCAAATGGAAGCAGTCGCCCTTCAAGCTGGACGCCACCAGCGAGCCGGGACGCCTGATCGGCCGCGGCACCGAGGACGATAAAGGCCCGATCGCCACCGCCCTGTACGCGATGAAGGCGATCAAGGACCGCAAGCTGGCGCTGAGCAAGCGCATCGAGCTGTATGTGTATATGGCCGAGGAATCCGACTGGGCGCCGCTGGAAGCCTTCCTGAAAAACCATGAGCCGCCCCAGGTCAACATCACGCTCGATGCCGAATATCCGGTGGTGACGGCGGAGAAGGGCTATGGCTCGCTGACGGTCAAGCTGCCGCACTGGGTGCAGGTGGAAAATGTCGCCGGCCCGGTGCTGAGCAGCTTTGCCGGCGGCTTCTTCGGCAGCCAGATTCCGGAGGATGCCAGCGCTACGATCGACAAGGCCACGCCGGAGCTGGAAGCGCAGATCCGCGCCCGCGCCGCCGCGCAGAAAGGCATGCGTTACCAGTACGACTGGCAGGGCGGCACGCTGAAGATCAAGGCGCTCGGCGTATCGGCCCACTCGTCCAAGCCGGAAGATGGCGTGAACGCGATCAGCATGCTGGCCGATGCGCTCAATGTGCGTCCATGGCAGGGAACGTCGGCGGCGAATATGGTGTCTTTCCTCAATGAGACGATCGGCACCGGCATCTATGGCGAGAAGTTCGGCAAGGCCGCTTACCGCGACAGCTTCATGGGGCCGATGACGGTGGCGCCCACGGTGCTGAAGCAGTCGAACGAAGGCCTGGAGCTGAACATCAACCTGCGCCGCCCGCGCGGCAAGACGGCTGATGAATTGAAGGCCGAATTCCAGCAGGCTTTCGACGGCTGGAACGCGGCGCGCGGCGCCAAGGGCAGCATCAATATGTACGTCGGTGATCCATGGATTCAGGAGAAGGCGCCGCAGATTCCCACTTTGCTGAATGTGTTCGCACACTACACCGGCATCAAGGATGCGCAGCCGGTGTCGATCGGCGGCGGCACCAATTCGCGCCTGTTCCCGAATGCGGTCAGCTTCGGCCCCGGCATGCCGGGCCAGGTCTACACCGGCCATTCCGAGCACGAGTTCATCACGCATAAGCAGCTGATGCTGAACCTGGAAATGTACACGGCGGTGCTGGTGGAGCTGGCGCGCTGAGTGGTCTTCTTGACCAGTAGCTGACGAAGTAGCAAGCCTTCTGTTGTTTTCTCCCGGCGCGGACAAAAAAGCGCCGGGATTTCATCTTCTTTTGCGCAAAATGGCTTTACCATGAGCAACAACATCCGCCGGCCGGCGGAGCTGCTGCGGGGTCTGGCATGTTTCGCAAGTTATTGATTCTTCTTCCATTTTTGTTTTCAGAAACGGTGCATGGCGTGGAAATGAGCATTCCTTCCACTTTGTCGCAGGCGCAGGAGGACAGTGCCGTGCCGCGCCGCGGCGTGCTGTATCGCGTGCGCCACCATGGCGTCAGCAGTTATCTCTTCGGCACCATCCACGTCGGCAAGCAGAACTTCTATCCGCTGGAGCCGGAGGTGAGCCGCGCCCTGGCTGAAGCGCGCACCCTGGTGCTGGAACTGGACGTGCGCGCCAACGACGATTTTCAGCTGGCGCTCGGCAAATACGGCAGCTATCCGGCCGGCCAGAGCTTGCGCGACCACCTGTCGCCTGCCGCGCTGGCGCGGTTGCAGGCGGCGCTGGACAGGAACGGCATGCCGCTCGCCAGCGTGGAAGGCTTCCGCCCTTGGCTGGTGGCGAATATCCTGGTCGGCAGGGAGATGGAAAAGCTGGGCTACCAGCGCAGCAAGGGCGTGGAAGGCTTTCTGCTCGAAGCGGCCCTGCGCCAGCAGAAGCCCTTGCGCGAACTGGAGACGGCCGAATATCAGCTCAGCCTTTTCGATGGCTTGAGCGCGGCCCAGCAGGAGCGCTATCTGCTGGAGAATCTGGACGATATCGACAGCGGCGCCGCGCTGAAAAAATCGGCGGGCCTGATCGATGCCTGGAGCGCCGCCGACCGCGTGCGCATGGCTGAACTGTCGCGTGAGCTGACCACGGGCGATAGCGTGTCGGCACGCTTCATGGAGCAGACCTTGCTGGGCAAGCGCAATCCCGAAATGGCGGCGAATATCGAATCCATCATGGCGCGTGAGCACAGCGCCTTTGTCGGCATCGGCCTGCTGCATCTGCTCGGTGAAAACAGTGTGCCGCAACTGCTGAAACGGCGCGGTTACGAGGTCGAGCAGGTTTATTAAATCCGCCTGCCGCCGGATTGACGCACATCAAAGAGCGCGAGGACGCCGGCGCAATAATTGATCATCCGCAAAGCACTGATAAAGGATGCTCATGCAACAGTACGGTACGGATTGGATAGTGGAAGAGCTGGTGGCAAGCGCCTGCGGCGATCAGCACGATGCGCGCACCCGCCACGTTTTCACGCAAGCCTTGTATGGACTGGTGCGCCAGGCCCAGTCCGAACAGCTGCTGGCTTTGCGCGCCGACGCGGAGAAAGCCATCGGCGCCTTGGCGGTCGCCACCCAGCGCCGCCGCACACGTGCCATGCTGCGCCGGATCGCCAGGGATGCCAGCAGCGGCCAGCGCAGCCTGCAATTCGAGCGCGATGACAGCAAAGGGCAGGGTGCCTAGTTTTCCTCGGAACGGTCGAGCAGCACGTCCAGCATGCGCTGCGGGTTCACCAGAAAATCGTGCATCACCTGGTAGTGTTCTGTGTCCTCGTAGCGGATGGGGTGGATGCCTTCGGCTGAACAGGAGTAAATCCGTGCCTCGGGATAGGCGAGCAGGATGGGCGAGTGCGTGGCGATGATGAACTGCGAATTGCGCCGCACCAAGTCGTGCATGCGGCTCAGCATCGCCAGCTGGCGCTGCGGCGACAGCGCCGCCTCCGGCTCGTCGAGGATATACAGGCCATGGCCGCCGAAGCGCTCCATCATCAGCGCCAGGAAGGATTCGCCATGCGACATCTCATGCAGCGAGCGGCCGCCATAAGAATTAATGATGGGAGGGCCGCCCGGCCCCTTGTCCAGCGCCTCGATTTCCGACGCCACGTTGAAGAAGCTCTCGGCGCGCAGGAAGAAGCCGTCGCGCGGCTTATGGATGCTTTGCGCGATGCGCAGATACTGGTGCAGCGCCGAATGCGAAGCGCGCGTCGAGAAACGGAAATTCTTGGTGCCGCCTTCGGCATTGAAGCCCAGCGCCACCGCCACCGCTTCCAGCAAAGTCGATTTGCCCGAACCGTTCTCGCCTACCAGCAGCGTCACCTTCGGATGCAGGTCGATGCTGGAGAAGTTGCGGATGGCGGGCAGCGCGAAAGGGTAGGCGCCGAAATCCGGCACGGCGCTGCGCTGCAGGGTGATACGCGAAACGTACTGGCGGCCGATCAATTAGGCCGCCACCTTGCGGTGTGACCACAGCGCCCACATGAAGGTGGCGCAGACGATGGCGGCGCTGCAATCCACGCACCAGTCCTGGATCGAACCGTGACGGTAGGGGAAGAAGCTCTGCACAATTTCATCGAGCGCGCCCATCACGGCCACCGTCAGCACCGCCTTCAGCGCGCGCTGGGCCGGATTGCCGCTGCCGCCGGTGAACAGCAGAAAAGCCAGGGTCGCATAAGCGCAGGAATGCAGCACGATGCCGGAAGCGACTTCGCCCATATCGGCGCGCGCGCCGGGGATCGAGCCGATAATCAGGATCAGCACATAACTCGCCATTGCCCCCCAATAGCGCAAGCGGGCGTGGGAGGAAGTCAAAAACAGTTGTTGGATTAGATTGAGCATGGGCCGAACGATACCACGCTAAAAGAAAAAACGCCCGCTACAAGAGCGGGCGAAAAACCCATTCGGGCCAAGAGAACATCAAGAAACAAAGTACAAACTCAATTCGGTGCGGTGCACCGGATTCCTCCGGCACACCTTCCCTGCCGCCACGCATATCGGTTGCATGTGCGGCAGATGTGATCAGTATATGGTGGGATTGTTACGCTGTTATGACACTACGCAATATGCAAGGCACAAAACGCGGAATAAAAAAAAGCCCGCTCGAGGCGGGCTTAAAACTATTTTCTTGGAGGAGAATAGTGGAGACAGGAGAGATTATGCTGCGTCGCGGCATATATGTCTAATTTTTGTTTTCGATACCTGTCATAGATTATTCGTATATCTTAGTTCTTGACCGGCACGGTGTAGTTCAAGGCCAGGCGGCCGCCGTCGACATACAGGGTTTGGCCCGTCATATAGCTGGCATCGTCGCTGGCGAGGAAGGCGGCGATGGCGGCCACTTCCTCCGGTTCGCCGCAGCGTCCCAGCGGGGTGCGCGAGAGAATGGTGTGGCGCGCCTCGGGGCTGCCCAGCACCGCTTTCTTGGCCAGCTCCGTCAGAATCGTGCCCGGTCCGATGCCGTTGACGCGGATGCCGTGCGGCGCCAGATTCAGCGCCATCACCTTGGTCAGCTGGTTGACGCCGCCTTTCGACACCACATACGGCACCTGGTTCGGAATCGCCAGCTCGGAATTCACGCTCGACATATTGATAATGCAGCCAGTTTGCTGTTTCACCATCTCGCGTGCCACCGCCTGGCTGCACAGGAACATGGATTTCAGGTTCACGCGCAGCACGCGGTCGAAATCCTCTTCCGTCAGGTCGAGGAAATCGGCGGCATGCGTGACACCGGCGTTATTGATCAGGATATCGATACGGCCGAAGGCAGCGAGGGTGGCCGCCACCAGCGCATCGACATCGGCTTTCTGGCTGACGTCGGCCGCAAAGAAGCGCGCCTGCTCGCCCAGCGTCTCGGCAGCCTGCTGGCCTTCGGGCTTGATATCGACCAGCATGACTTGCGCGCCTTCGGCCACCAGGCGCTGAGCGCAGGCGAGGCCGATGCCTTGGGTGGCGCCGGTGACGATGGCGACTTTTTGGGTAAGTTTCATGAGCGTTTATTCTGTCTGTTCAGGATGGGGCGGATTGTAGCCTAGAGAATCAGCGCATCATTGGGCAACTGATTGGGCCGGGTGCCGTCGGCGGGGAACAGCTTGTGCAGAATGTCGTTCAGCTGTTGCAGGGCGGCCAGCGTGCTGTGATGGAAGTCGCCTTGGGCGAAGCCTTGCGTCATGGTGCCGCAGATGGCTTGCCAGTCCTGCTCCGGCACCTGCCGCCCGACATTGCGGTCGGCCACTATGTCGACTTCGTGCGCTGCCAGGTTCACGTAAATCAATACACCGCAGTTTTCCTCGGTATCCCAGATGCCGTATTGCGCAAACAGGGTACGCGCGCGCTCGCGGTTGCTGACGTTGCGGAAGGCCGCGCCGGCGTCCAGTGCCGCCTCCACGATCAGGCGCACTTCGGCGCGGTGCAGTTTCTCGCCTTCGCCGATGGCCTGCTCGATGGCGGCCAGCGTGGCGGGCGGGAAGCAGCGTTTGCCGGATGCGGAACCGGTCAGCAGATGGCGCAATGCGCGCCGGCAGCGCCCTGCAAAGCTGGTGGGTAGAGTGCTCATCACCAGTCCCCCGAGGCGCCGCCGCCGTCGAAGCTGCCGCCCCCACCGCCGCCAAATCCGCCGCTGTCGCCAAAACCGCCGCCGCCACCGCCGCCACCGCGCGAGGCATTGCTCAAGGCATTGCCGATGACGCTGCCCAGCATCACGCCTGCGGCATCCGAACGCCAGCCGTCGCGTCGCAAGCCGCGCCGCGCACTGCCGCGCATCAGCGGCAGCAGAACGAAGGCGCCGAACAGCAGCAGCGGCAGCAGCCAGCCGATACCTGGACTTTCATCGCCGGCGTGGGCTGGCGCTTTCTGTTGCGGCGCGGGGAAGTGCTCCTTATCCAGCAAGGTGGCGATGGCGCCGGTGCCCGCCACCAGGCCGCCGTAGAAATCATTCTGGCGGAAGTGGGGCGCGATCACATCCTGCAGCACGCGCTTGGATTGGGCATCGGTCAGCACGCCTTGCACGCCGCGTCCCGCTTCGATGCGCAGGCGGCGCAGGGATGCCGGGTTGTCCTTTGCCACCAGCAGCAGCACGCCGTCGTCCACGCCCTTGCGTCCCAGTTTCCAGGCGTCGGTGACGCGGATGCTGTACTGCTCGATGGCCTCGGGTGCGGTGCTGGAAACGATCAGGATGGCGATTTGGCTGCCGCTCTTGGCCTCATAATCGGCCAGCACGTTTTCCAGCGCATTACGCTGCTGATCGTTCAGCATATGCACCTGATCGGTCACGCGCGCCTTGAGCGGTGGCACCGCGACGAAAGATTGCGCCTGCGCCGCCGTCATCATCCAGGCAAGGATGAAGGCCAGCAGGGCAGGAAGGAGAGGGTGCCGGCGCATCGCGGCAAGTCCTTATTTTTTGCCGAAATCGACGGCGGGTGCGGTCGAAATGGCTTTCTCGTTTTCGACCTGGAAGGTCGGCTTGACCTCGTAGCTGAAGATCATCGCCGTGAGGTTGGTGGGGAAGCGCCGCGCCAGCACATTGTATTCCTGCACCGAAGCGATATAGCGCTGGCGCGCCACCGTGATGCGGTTCTCTGTGCCTTCCAGCTGCGATTGCAGGTCGCGGAAGCTGGTATCGGCTTTCAGGTCGGGATATTTTTCCGACACCGCCATCAGCCGCGAAAGTGCCGAGGATAGCTCGCCCTGCGCCTGCTGGAATTTCTGAAAGGCCGCCGGATTGTTCAGCACCTCCGGCGTGACCTGGATGCTGGTGGCTGCGGCGCGGGCGCGCGTCACCGATTCCAGCGTTTCCTTCTCATGCGAGGCATAGCCCTTCACCGTGTTCACCAGATTGGGAATCAGGTCGGCGCGGCGCTGGTACTGGTTGACCACTTCGCCCCAGGCGGCCTTGATCGCCTCATCCTTGCTTTGGAATTCGTTATAGCCGCAGCCCGAAAGCAGGACCGCGAGAAAACCGAGTATGAACCAGCGTGAAAACGGGTGTTTGCGCATGATTTTCCTCCTGTATATGGACAAATATACACGTTTTGCAAAATCCGGGGCGTTCGCCGGGCAAGTTATAATGTAGGGTTTGCAACGACGAATAAAAAGGGGCTGCCATGACTTTTATGAATAAACTGAACGCCGCGTGGGCTGCCAATAACTCCCTGCTGTGCGTTGGTCTCGACCCCGACATGGCGCGCCTGCCGGCCCAGTTCCAGCAAGACCCGAACGGCATCTACCGATTCTGCACCGCCATCATCGACGCCACCGCCGATCTGGCCTGCGCCTTCAAGCCGCAGATCGCCTACTTCGCCGCCCTGAGCGCCGAACGCCAGCTGGAAGACATCTGCGCCTACGCCCGCGAAAAATATCCGCACATCCCGCTGATCCTCGACTCCAAGCGCGGCGACATCGGCGCCACCGCCAAGCAGTATGCACGCGAAGCCTACGACCGCTACGGTGCCGACGCCGTGACCGTCAGCCCGTATATGGGCTCCGACTCGGTTGAGCCGTATATGGAATGGACGGACCGCGGCGTGATCGTCCTGTGCCGCACCTCGAACCCAGGCGGCTCCGACCTGCAATTCCTGCAAGTGGACGGCAAGCCGCTGTACCAGCACGTAGCGCGCCTGGTCGCCGAAAAATGGAATGCCAACGGCCAATGCGCCCTGGTGGTCGGCGCCACCTATCCCGAAGAGCTGGCCCAGGTCCGCGCCATCGTCGGCGACATGCCGCTGCTGGTTCCAGGCGTAGGTGCCCAGGGCGGCGACATCGAAGCCACCGTCAAATCCGGCCGCAGCAAAGCCGGCGCCGGCATGATGATCAACTCCTCCCGCGCCATCCTGTACGCGGCGCCGCAAGCCGGCGAAGACTTTGCCGCCGCCGCCCGCCGCGTCGCCCTCGAAACCCGCGACGCCATCAACCTGCACCGCGCCTGAGCACAGCGCGTTTGCGCCAAATCAAAGAATGTCCCACCCTGGTGTCAGGCACCAAGGTAGGACATTTCTTGAGCAAGATCAAAGAATGTCCGACTCTGGTGCCTGACACCAGGGTTGGACATTGTTTGCGGTAGGTCAAACGTAGGGGCTTAGTAGCGCTGGGGGGCGATCATTTCGGCGTAGTCGTAGAGGGCGCCGAGGATTTCTTCACCGCGCTCGTCGGCGGTCTCTGACAACTGGTCGACTTCCATGAAAAGCTGCTCGACCGTGCGCGCGCCGGCTTCGCCTTCGAACAGGCGGGCGGCGCGGTGCTGTTCCCAGTGTTCCTGTTCTTCCTCGCTGAGGGTGTGGGGGAAGTTGCGGGCGCGGTAGCGGAACAGTAGCTCGCTCAGGCGATCGTCCTGGAAGTGGGCGGTGGCGGTGGCCAACTGCTCGGGCTTTTGCTTGCGCAGCGTTTCAAGCAGGCGGCGGTCGTTATTGCCGACGAAGCCGCCGTACAGGTCTTCATCCACATCGGCCGCTTCGGATGCGGCGCGCTGGAAGACTTCGGCCCACAGTGCCGATAAATCCGGTCCCGCTGCAGCGAGCTGGGCGTGGTTGCGGCCTTGTTCCAGGTCGAGCCCCCAGCGCGCGGCCATCTGCGGCGTCAAGGTTTTCAAATTGCTAACGAGCATGGGCGATTTGTTCAGGTGCACGCTCTTGATCGGCAGGCGGGTCATGCCTTCCGGCAGGTCGGCGCTGCGGCTGAACAGGCGCAGACGGACGGTTTCGGCATCCAGATTGAACAATTCGCCCGGATCGAAGCTACAATCCCATACAAGGACTTCGTTTTTGTTGCTGGGGTGGGGCGCCAGCGGCCAGACCAGGGCCAGGCAGCCGCGCTCGGCCGGGAACATGCCCGAGACGTGCAGGAAGGGCTGGCGCTGGGCCGGCGGCAGGTGCATGCCGATTTCCTCGGCCACGCGATCCTTCTTGTGCAGGGCCAGGCAGAAGTCGAAGAGCTTGGGCTGCTGTTGACGGATCAGGCGGGCCAGGGCGATGGTGGCGCGCACGTCGGATAGCGCATCGTGCGCCGCTTCGTGCGCCAGGCCATTGGCCTTGCTCAGGTGTTCGAGCTTGAAGCTGGGACGGCCATCTTCGTGCTTCGGCCATTCGATGCCCTCCGGGCGCAGCGCGTAGCACATGCGCACCACGTCCAGCAGATCCCAGCGGCCGCACTGGTTCTGCCATTCGCGGGCGTAAGGGTCGATGAGGTTGCGCCAGAACAGGAAGCGCGTCACTTCGTCGTCGAAGCGGATGGTGTTGTAGCCGACGCCGATGGTGCCGGGCTGGGAAAACGCCTCTTCGATGACGGCGGCGAAACGGTGCTCCGGCACGCCCTGTTCCAGGCATTGCTGGGGCGTGATGCCGGTGATCAGGCAGGATTGCGGGTCGGGCAGGTAGTCGCTGGCGGGCTGGCAGAACAGCATGATCGGCTCGCCGATTTCATTGAGTTCGGCGTCGGTGCGGATGGCGGCGAATTGGGCGGGACGGTCGCGGCGCGGCACGATGCCAAAGGTTTCGTAATCGTGCCAGAGGAAGGTGTGGTTGCTCATATTTTGCAAAGTGGTTCTTGTTGTCGCATGCTGAAGCAAGGAGGTCTATTGTGTCAAATCCTGTTTCCCTGAATACCCGCAGCAATACGGTGGCGGGTACCGGTTCCGACGCTTCGGTCACGCCGGCCAATAAGGCGAAATTGCAGATGAATGCGAATATTCTGCAAGCTTCGCTGTCGGTGTCCATCGGTTCGCAGAACGATCCGCTGGCCCTGGTCTATAAATCGGCGCTCACCAGCATCAACGAGGCGCTGAAGGCCGATTACGGCGAGAACGCGGTGCAGAACGCGGTCTCGCAGGACAATACGCCGGAAGGCACGGCGGGCCGCATCGTCTCGCTGTCCACCGGTTTCTTCGACGCTTACAAGAAGCAGAATCCCACCCTGGGCGAGGACGAGGCGCTGGACAAGTTCATGGATACCATCAAGGGCGGCTTCGAAAAAGGCTTCAAGGAAGCGCGCGATATTCTACAGGGCTTGAAAGTGCTGGGCGGCGATATCTCCGCCAATATCGACAAGACCTATGAGCTGGTGCAGAAGGGCTATGCCGATTTCGTCTCCAGCCGCCGCGCCGCCAATGCCGAGAAGCCGGAGCAGACGCCGCCCACCAAGCCCACTACGCAGACGGCATCGACGCAGGACAGCGGCAAGGCTGCCAAGGCCGCGTAAGGATTCAGGCTGCGGCCACCGCCACCCGGTTGCGTCCCGTTTCCTTGGCGCGGTACAGGGCCGCGTCGGCGGCGGCGATCAGGGCCTGCTCATCCTGGCCCGGCTGCAGGGCCGCCACGCCGAACGATGCCGTGATATGCGGCAGCGGCAGGCGCATATCGCCAAACACCACCGCCTGGCGCATGCGTTCGCACAGGCGCTCGGCCACCGATTGCGCCAGGCCGATGCTGGTATTCGGCAGAATCACCATCATCTCTTCCCCGCCATAGCGCACCGCACAGTCGGAAGGACGCAGCGCGCCGCTCAGCACCTGGGCCGCCGTGCGCAGCGCCTGGTCGCCCTGCAAGTGGCCGTGGCTATCGTTGAACTTCTTGAAGTGGTCGATATCGATCATCACCAGCGACAGCGGCGCCTGCGTGTCGTGGGCCGAGGCCACCATGGTCGGCAGCAGGTCGTTGAGCCAGGCGCGGTTATACAGGCTGGTGAGGCCGTCGACCATCGACAGCTGGCGGTAGAATTCGCCCAGCTTCTGGCGCCGCCGCAGCTGGGCATTGGCGGCGCGGATGCGGAAGGACAACAGGCGCAGAAGATTGCGCGCCACGCCGTTCGATTCGTCGATCAGGCGCCAGACGGTAGCCGCTTCGATTTGCAGCAGCTCGCTCTGTTCCATGGCCACGATGGGATTCAGATTGGCTTCCTCGTCAAGCACCGACTGTTCACCCACGCTCTCGCCGGGCAGCACCTTGCTGATGGTGCCGTCGGCCATGCCGGTGCGGGTGTCGGCGCCCACGGCCAGCGCGCCGCGCAGCACGATGTAGAGGCGGGCGCAATGCAGGTCCGACACCGTTTCGCCTTGCTCCACCTGCACCACGGGGCAGGCGCTCAGCAGCGGGGCGAGCTGCTTGGGATCGGCGTCGCGGAACAAATGGAGTTCGCCGATCTGCCAGGCAGAAGCGCCGAAGGTACTGATCTGTTTCAAGTTAGGCTTTCGATGTGCGGAATGCTCACAGGCAATCATAGCGCAATCGCCGCCGGGTGTGTTTCAATACCGCACCAACATTCGATACCGCGCGACAGATGACCTTCACCGATGCCCTGGGCCGCGAACATGCGCCCGCTCCCGATGCCCGCATTGTTTCACTTGTGCCATCGATCACCGAGCTGCTGTGCGATCTGGGACTGAGCCAAAAACTGGTGGGCCGCACCGGCTTCTGTATCCATCCGGCCGAGGTGGTGCAGGCGATTCCCAAAATCGGCGGCACCAAGGATGTTAATTTCGACAAGATCCGCAAGCTGGCGCCCAGCCATCTGGTGGTGAATATCGACGAGAACGAAAAGCCCACGGTGGAAAAGCTGGCTGAATTCGTGCCGCACATCGTGGTCACGCATCCGCTGCAGCCGCTTGATAACCTGGAACTGGCGCGCCTGATGGGCGGCGTATTTTGCGCGGAGCAGGCCGCCGAGGAGTGGTGCGCCGCCTTCGCCGCCGAATATGCCGCTTTGCAGGCCGCGCCGAAAGGTCCGCCGCAGCGCGTGCTGTACTGCATCTGGCAGGATCCGTGGATGAGTGTTTCGCGCGAGACCTATATCGCCCGCATGCTGGAGCAGATCGGCTGGCGCATTCCCGATCTGGGCGCGGCGCGCTATCCGCGTTTCGACTGGACGCCGGAGCTGCTGGCGCAGATCGACCAGGTGCTGCTCTCGTCCGAGCCTTACCGCTTCACCGAGGCGCATGCGGATGCGCTGGAAAAGCAGATCGGCAAACCGGTGCAGCTGGTGGATGGGGAAATGATGTCCTGGTATGGCAGCCGCGCCTTGCAGGGCTTGCGCTATCTGCGCGGCCTGGGCGCATAAGCGGCCCATAAAAAAACAAAAGGCGCCGTTGCCGGCGCCTGCTTGCTGACTACTTGCCTGCTTACTCAGCCTGGTCCTCGACGAAGTCCGGCGTCGCGTGACGCTTGTCGTACAGGCGCCCCAGGGTGCTGTCGACCGAGCGTTTCAGCTTTTCCACCGCGCCGCCGATGGATTGGTGCAGGGTGGCGTCATGATCGCTGACGGCAATCGGCTGGTAGCCATTGAGGCGCGCTTCGATCGTGCAGCGGATTTCGCCATCGGCCGATTTTTGCGCATTGTTATTACTGAGGTGAACTTCGACACGGCTAATGTGTTCGCCGAACCGGTTGAGCGCAGTGCTGACGACATTGTGTACATGGTCGTCCAGACCTGCATGACGTTCGATGGTTTTATCGGTGTTCACATGGATTTGCATTTGCTGCTCCCGTTTGTTCATCAAGTCGCGTATCAACGCGATTCCATCTTACTCCTTTTGGCCGAACTTGCAGGGTAGCGCAGCGGATTACTCAACTATTCAACATTGAGGCTGCAATATTCACGGACAGCCCCAATATAACGAGGTTAAAGAAGAAACTGAGCACCGATTGCCCCAGCACCAGCTTGCGCAGCGACTGCGATTGCACGCACACGTCCGAGGTCTGCGCCGCCACCGCGATGGTGAAGGAGAAGTAAAGGAAGTCCCAGTAATTGGGCTGGCAATCGTGGTCGGGAAATTGCAGCGGACGCCGCGCAGTCGGGGCATTGTAGTAAAGGTGGGCGTAGTGGCTGCAGAACAGCATGCCCACCAGGAACCAGGAGCCGAGCAGGGTCAGGACCGCAAAAGCATAGTGCAGCGGACGCTCGCCTTGCGGCAGGTCTTTCACGGCCGCCAGCTCCGAACTGATGGCGGCAAGACTCATGCAGGCGGCCACGCAGAGGGTCAGCAGTATCACCGCCGCATTCTCATCCTGGGCGGCGGCGATGCGGCGCACCTTGCGGTAGTCGGCGCGCGCCATCATCCACATCATGGTCAGCAGATAGGCCCACACCGCCACATTCCAGGCGCCGAGCAGGCGTGTCAGCAGCGTCCAGGCGGACGGCAGCAGCAGGCCGGCCACCGCGCCAAGCGCAATGGCCAGGCTGAGGTGCGGGCGGCTGCGGATGAAATGATGAGCGGGTAGGCGCATAGCGTGCCAATCTTACACTTTATGGTGGGGAAAGCGGTCCATGCGTGACAGTACGGGAAAACGCCAGGCCCACAGCCCGGTCACCAGCAAGGTGGCGGCGCCGCCGAAGATGACGGCGCGCGTCAGTCCGAACCAGCCTGCCGTCAGGCCCGATTCGAACTCGCCCAGCTCATTGGAGGCGCCGATAAAGACGGCGTTGACGGCGCTGACGCGGCCCCGTATCGCGTCCGGCGTTTCGAACTGCACCAGCAGGTGCCGCACATAGACGCTGATCATATCGCCCGCGCCCATCAGCAGCAGGGCGCCCAGCGCGACGGCAAAACTGCTGGTCGCGCCGAGCACGATGGTGCCGGCACCGAACACTGCCACGCCGCCGAACATCCAGATGCCGACGCGGCGCGTGATGGGGATGAAGGCCAGCGTCACCGAGCACAATGCCGCGCCGATGGCCGGCGCGGTGCGCAGCAGGCCGAGGCCACTGGGGCCTGTGTGCAGCACGTCATGCGCCAGCGCCGGCAGCAGGGCGGTGGCGCCGCCGAACAGCACGGCGAACAGGTCGAGCGAGATGGCGCCCAGCATCACGGGGCGCGAGAAGACGAAGCGCAGGCCTTCCAGCACGCTGTGCCAGCTGGCCGGTTCCTTGCTGCGCACCTGCGGCGCGGGACGGGTGGCGGCCATCAGCAGCACGGCCGCCACCAGCAGCAGCGTGGCGCTTAGATATACCGCGCCCGGGCCGGCGATATACAGCAGACCGCCCAGCGTGGGACCGAGGATCACCGCCACGTGGAAGCTGGAGCTGCTCAGCGCCACCGCTTTGCTGAACGATTCCTGCGGCACCATATTCACCAGCACCGCTTGCGTGGCGGGACTCATGAAGGCGCGCGCGCTGCCGAACAGCAGCAGTACGGCGAACACCGGCCAGACGGCGCTCATGCCGCTGTAGGTAAAGGCCAGCAGCAGCAAGCCGCACAGCAGCTGCGCACCCATGCAGCAGATGATGATGCTGCGGCGGTTATGGCGGTCGGCCGCATGGCCGGCGTACAGGATCAGCAGCAGGAAGGGCGCGAACTGCGCGAGGCCGATCAGGCCCAGGTAGAACAGATTGTGCGTCATCGCATACATCTGCCAGCCGATGGCGACGCTTTGCATCTGCACGGCCAGCGTGCCGAGGATGCGGGCGGAAAGATAGAAAGCGAAGTTGCGGTGTTTGAGGACGCTGAAGCCGTGTGATTCGGAGAGCAGTGACATGGGGCGGACGTTGTGGCGGCATGCAGGCGTGGCCTGCATGCGGTGAAACACGTCCCGTCCGCCGCCGCCCGCCAGCGGACGATGGCGGACGGGGGCGGGATGCTTACGGCTTGGCCAGGTCGGCTTCGCTGGTGAAGGCGTCGGCGTAGAACTCTTCGTCCGGCAGCTGGCATTGGGCGACGAAGTCGCGCTTGGCGCTATCGACCACGATCGGCGCGCCGCAGGCATACACCTGGTAGCCTGACATATCGGGCAGGTCGGCCATCACGGCCTGGTGCACGAAGCCGGTGCGGCCGCTCCAGCCGTCTTCCGGCAGCGCATTCGATACCACCGGCACGTAGGTGAAGTTGGGCATTGCGCTGGCCCATTGGCGGCATAGCGCATCCATATACAGGTCCTGCGGACGGCGGCCGCCCCAGTACAGGGTCATTGGGCGCGAGGATTTGGCGCGCTGCATTTCCTCGACAATGGCCTTGATCGGCGCGAAGCCGGTGCCGGAAGCGAGGAAGACCATGGGCTTGTCCGAATCTTCGCGCACGAAGAAGGTGCCGAGCGGGCCTTCAAAACGCAGGATGTCGCGCTCCTTCATGGTGCTGAAGACCTGGTCGGTGAACAGGCCGCCCGGCATATGCCGGATGTGCAGGGTGATCGGGCCGTTGTCGGGCGCGGTCGCCATGCTGTAGCTGCGGCGTTTGCCGTCGCGCAGCATGAATTCGATGTACTGGCCGGCGCGGTATTTGAGTGCTTCGTTGGCCGGCAGCTGCAGCGAGATCACGATCACGTCCGGCGCCACTTTTTCCATGGTCGCCACGCGCGAAGGCATTTTCTTGATCGGGTAGTCGCTGCTGCCTGCGACTTCGCGGGCTTCCAGTACCAGGTCGGAATGCGGTACGGCGCAGCAGAACAGGGAGACGCCTTTTTCTTCTTCTTCCGGCGGCAGGGCGCGTTGCTGGTGCGGCTTGTGGCTCACGGAACCGGACAAGACCTTGCCCTTGCAGGAGCTGCAGGCGCCGTTTTTGCAGCCATATGGCAGGCCGACGCCGGCGCGCATGGCGGCGGCCAGCACGGTTTCGTCTTCGTCACAGGTGAATTGATGGCCGCTGGGCTGAACGGTAATCTGGAAAGTCATATTGGTGGGGGCAATTGGCAGGATAAGCTTTTGATTCTTATGGTGTTTTCAAGCGAACGACCAGGGTATTCTACACTACCCCTTTCTTGCGGCCTAGCTGGCTGCGCCAGCGCGTTTTCCGCGCCCGCCCTACAATCGCGGCTATGAAAACCAGAAAACCAATTCTCAAGCTGCCGCGCCTGCTGATTCTGGGCTGCGGCGATGTCGGCATGCGCCTGCTGCCGCTGCTGCGCCAGCGCTATCGCGTATTTGCCGTGACCAGCCAGCCGGAGCGCTGCGCCGAATTGCGCGCCGCCGGTGCCGTGCCCATCGTTGCCGATCTCGACCAGCCGGCCACGCTGCGCCGCCTGGCGGGACTGGCGCCGCGCATCGTGCATCTGGCGCCGCCGCAGACCGAGGGCAAGCTCGACCGCCGCACGCGGCGCCTGGCGGCCGTGCTGCCGCCGGCGGCCCAGCTGGTGTATATCAGCACCACCGGCGTGTATGGCGATTGCGGCGGCGCGCTGTTCGATGAAACGCGCCCGGTGGCGCCGCGCAATGCGCGCGCGCTGCGCCGCGTCGACGCCGAGCAGGTACTGCGCGCCTGGGCCCGGCGGCGCGGCGGCCGGGTCAGCATCCTGCGCGTGCCGGGCATTTATGCGGCCGACCGGCTGCCGCTCAAGCGCCTGCGGGACGGCACGCCGGCCTTGCTGGCGGAACAGGATGTGTATACCAACCATATCCATGCCGATGATCTGGCGCAAATTGTTGTACGCGCGCTGCAACATGGCCAGCCGGGCCGGGTTTATCACGCCGTGGATGACAGCAGTATGAAGATGGGGGAGTATTTTGATGCAGTAGCCGACGTGTTCGGTCTGCCGCGTCCGCCCCGGCTGGAACGCGCGGCGCTGACGGCGGCGGTATCGCCGGCCTTGCTGTCGTTCATGTCGGAATCGCGGCGTTTGCGCAACAAGCGGCTAAAGACTGAACTTGGCGTGCGCCTGAGGTACACTGATGTTACTGACGGTTTGCAAGCCGCGCGCGCAAGCGCAGTGTAAGTTTTCTGCGCGATCCTGTCGGACCGCCTGCCTTGTTTGCGGTGTATCAAGCAAGGCATTGGTTGCTGCACTAAGGTGAAGTCATGGTGTGAAGGAGGGTATATGCAGATCATCCAGCATCCCAGCAAGGAGCAAGTCCGTGCTTACCTGGCGCAGCGCGTCGCCCAGCGGCGACAGGAGGATTTGCCGCCTCCCACGCCTGCTGAAATCCGCCGCCAGCTCGGCTGGTCGCTTTGTCCCCATTCCGGCTATGCCGGTGCCCTGACCTTCCCCTCCACCGTCGCCCGCCTCTCGGCCCTGCTATGCCTGGCATGGTTTTGCAGCGCCTTCCTGCCAAATAATTCCCGCTAATCCTGTTGTATTTTCGAGCAGGAAATTTCCTAGCATAGGAAATGGCGCTACAATCTATCAAATTCTCACAAATTTAAGTGAGAGTTAAGCTATCAGCAACAGAACCGTGTATCATATCGTCCGTGTGCTGAAAAACGCGTCATTCGAGGCCTTTTCGAGCGCCAAATCGGTATAGCTTCGTTTTTTATTTTTTCAAAGTGTCGTGTTTTTGCAAAAATTCGGCCGATTCGATCCAAGAAAAGAGTTAATGATGTCCCTCAAAGAAATTACGGCTTCGCCGACTTACAACCCCAATCGCGTTCTGGATGCGATTATCGAGAAACTGCAGCTGAAAAATGACGCGGCCTTGTCGCGCGCGCTGGAAGTGGCGCCGCCGGTCATCAGCAAAATCCGTCACAACACCCTGCCGATCGGCGCTACCATCCTGATCCGTATGCACGAGATCAGCGATTTCAGCATCCGTGAACTGCGCGAGATGATGGCCCACTAAGCTGCGCCACACTCAAGCGAAACGGCCGCTCCTGGCAACAGGAGGCGGCCGTTGTTTTTTTGTTTCCCAGCGTTGAGTGTTTAAGCCAGGCGCGGGCGCTGGGCATAGAAGGCATCGGTTTTCACGGCAGGCACGCCCGAGTAGGCTTGCTTGGCCTGGCTGCTGGGCACGCCGGAGTAGGCCACCGAAGGCACGCCGGAGTACGCCGTCTTGGCCTGTGCCGCCGGCACACCCGAGTAGGCCGTTTCAGCGCGCTGGGCCGGCACCCCCGAGTAAGCGGTCTGGGCTTGCGCGGCGGGCACGCCGGAGTAAGCCGTTGCCGCCCGTTTGGCCGGCACCCCGGAGTAGGCGGTTTGCGCCTGGGCCGCCGGTACGCCGGAGTACGCTACCGAGGGAACACCCGAGTACGCGGTTTTCGCTGCAGCGGCAGGGACACCGGAGTAAGCCACGGTCGGCACGCCGGAATAGGCCGAGGCTTGCTGGGACGGCACACCGGAATAAGCCTGTTCTGCCCGCAGATAGCTTTCGCCGAAGGTGCTTTCATACAACTCCTTCATGCGCTCGCCGACGCGGTGGTGGGCTTCCAGGTCGTCTTCGCCGCGCAGGCCGATATACGGGAAGTGGTGCAGGAAATACCCGAACACGGCTTCGCAATCGATGGCGTATTTCATGGTGTCGAGAATGTGGTAGTGCCAGAACGTATCGACATCCTTGAGCGGCGCGGTCTGCTCGTGCGGGAAGGTTTTCATCAGGTACAGGAAACGGCGGTATTCGAATTCCACGGCATTGGCTTGCTGCAGCGACCAACCTTCGCCCGATTCCTCGTGCATGATTTTTACTTTGATAGGCTCAAGGTCGAGCTCGGCGATGGCTTTGAAGCTTTCTGCTGAAATCATGATAAATCCCTTTGTATGAATGGAAGAAAAAGGGACGCCGTCCGTGGCCTGCTGTTATCTGGCTGGGCGTCGAGCACGTTCGGGAGGCTGGGAACGATGGATTGATGCGGAGCAACAAAAACCTCATCAACGAAGCTCAGTATAAGCAGGATGTTGCGGAATACAAGCCAGGATTTCGAAAAATGTGATGCTGTAGCGCAACTGCGACACGCGCCTCCGGCGCCTTGATTTTGGCGCCGGAGGCGGCAGGGACTCAAGCCAGATCAGGCTTGCTGGGGCAGGGAGGGACGGCTGGTGTAGAAGCTGGTGGGTTGGCTCACCGCCGCGCCCGACCAGGCGGTCTGGGCTGGGGCTGCGCCCTGCTGCACTGCCGCACCCGACCAGGCGCTGCCGGTTTCGGCGGCGCCAGCTTGCACGGCGGCGCCGGACCAGGCGGTTTGCGCTTGCACCGCTGCGCCGGACCAGGCCGTTTGCGCTTGCACTGCTGCGCCCGACCAAGCCGTCTGTGCTTGCGGCGTCTCTTTCTGCACGGCGGCACCGGACCAGGCGGTCTGTGCCTGCACGGCCGCACCCGACCATGCCGTTTGTGCCTGCACCGCGGCACCGGACCACGCGGTTTGCGCTTCCACGGCGGCACCGGACCAGGCGGTCTGCGCATCGCCCTGCTGCACGGCAGCGCCCGACCAGGCGGCCTGGCTGCGCACATACGGTTCCTTGAAGGTTTCTTCGTACAGCTCTTTCATGCGCTGGCCGACGCGGGCGTGCGCCACTTCATCGTCCTCGCCACGCAGGCCGATGTAGGGGAAATGGTGCAGGAAATAACCGAACACGGCCTGGCAATCGACGGCGTATTTCATGGTGTCGAGAATATGGTAGTGCCAGAAAATATCCACATCCATCAGCGGTGCGGTTTGCTCTTTGGGGAATTTCTTCATCAGGTACAGGAAACGGCGGTATTCGAATTCCACCGCATTGGCGCGCTCCAGGCTCCAGCCTTCCCCGGATTCGACATGCATCAGCTTGACCTTGATCGGGTCCAGATCCAGTTCTGCGATAGCCTTGAAGTCGGTTGCGTTCATTGGTAGTTCCTTTCAGTGTTTGTGGCTGGTGAGAAAGAAAAAACTGCGTGGTGCAAGGACATTCTTGCCGACGTGATGTCCGGCAATCTTGATTTTCATCAAGCTTTTTTGAAGCAAATTCCTAAAATTACACGTGATTTTTCCGGTCATGGCTTAGGCTGGAAGCGTGGCGGCAGAAGGCGTCGCGGAGAGGGAAGCGTGCAGCGGCACCATCACAGTCACCGTCGTGCCCGCGTCTGGAATGCCGATGATGGAGCATTGGCCACCGAGCAGATTGACGCGCTCCTCGATACCCACCAGGCCGAAGGAGCCTGACTTGTTGCGGCTGCTGGCGCGGATGCCCACGCCGTTGTCGCTGATGGTCATGCGCAGCATGCCGCCCTGGTGGCGCAGTTCGACGCGCACCTGGCTGGCCTTGGCGTGCTGGCTGATATTGCTGAGCGATTCCTGCAGGATGCGGAAGTAGGCTGTGGCGCAATGGTCGTCGATATCCTTGTCGCTGCCGTCTTCCACCAGCTCGCAGCCGATGCCGGAGCGCTGGCGGAACTGGCCGATCTGCCATTCCACGGCCGCACTCAAGCCCAGGTCCAGCACATGCGGGCGCAGATCGTTGATGATGTGGCGCACGCTGCCGATAGTGTTGTCGATCTGGCGCAAGGTGGCGCTGGCGCGCGCGTGCAGGCGCGGATGGTGTCCCTGCGTGCGCGAGGCCAGCATATCGGCTTCAATGCGCAGCACCAGCAGATTCTGGCCCAGATCGTCGTGGATTTCGCGCGCGATGCGCTTGCGTTCTTCCTCCTTGATCTTGTCGGAGTGGGCCGCCAGGCGGCGCAGCTTCTGGTGCGACAGCTGCAGCTTGGCCTGCGAATCGCGCAGCTCGCGCGTCATGGCGCGCGCCATCTTGATCGCGCGCTGGCGCGAAGAACTCAAGGTATGGAATAAGGCATACAGCAGCAGGCAGGCGGTGCCGCTCAGCGCGCCCGCCAGCCAAGGCAGATACACGTCGAAGCGCGAATACAGCGCGCGCTCCGGCATGCTGAAATGCGCGTTCCACAAATGGCCGTTGAAGTTCACCGGCAGATCCAGTTCGAAGCTCGCTTCCTGCGGGCCATGCGCCATGCCGGACTCGCTGTCGAACAGCAGCAGCGGCGCCGGCGCGCCGGGTTTGGCGATGCCGTTGTACAGGGTCACGCGCATCTGCTGCAGCGAAGTGTCGGCCAGCGCGCCCTGCATCAGGCGCTGGATGCTGAAGCCGATACCGACCGAACCCATATACGCGGCCCGCCTTTCCGCCACGCTGAAAGCGGGAAGCCCCTTGCGGTATACCGGCAGGCGCAGGCCCATGCCCGACTGGCCAGGCTCGGTCAGGCCCACAGGCTGGCCGGAGCTGCTTAACTCGCCGCTGTCGCGCGATTGCGCCAGTGCCTGCGCCACCTGCGGGCGGATGGCGATATCCATGCCGTACTTGGTGTGGTTGTCGGTCATCGGTTCGAGCAGGGTCAGCACCGCATACTCTGAGCGCAGTCCCGGCGGCTGCAGGCGGAAGCTGGGATAGCCTTCGCCTTGTCCCCAATGCCGCATGCCCTGTTCAAAGGCCGGGCGCTGTTCCGCTTTCAGATGGCGGGCGAAATTGATGCTGGCGATGGCGGGGAAGTGTTCGGCCAGGTCCAGGCCCGACACATAGCGGCGGAAGTTTTCCGGCGTGACTTCGTCCACGGCCTGGAAGAAGCTGGCGGCGCTGCGCAGCACATCGGTATAAGCCTTGATGCCGGCCACGATATTGTATTGGGTATTACCTGCTTGAATAGCAAAGCGTTCGCGCGCCTCGCTCTCGGTGGAGGTGTAGGCGACGAAATACAGCAGGGCGCCGACGCCCAGGGACAACAGAACGCCGCCCCAGGCTTTTGGATTGCTCAGGGTGGAGGGTTGTCGCTGTTTTGGGAAAATGCGCATACCGTGGGCGCGGCAACTTTCAAGCGAAAATGTTTAATAATTTCGAATATTTCAAATAAGGCAACGCCATATAGGATGTAGTGTATTTGTTCTCTTGATAAAGCTCAAACGTTAGATTTGTTTTTGATGAAAAAAAACCGCCCGAAGGCGGTTTCATTTGAAAAGGCAATACTTTATTTGGCCGAACCCCAGCTGTCCTTCAGCGTGACAATGCGGTTGAATACCGGCTTGCCTGGCTGGGAATCGGCGCGGTCGGCCACGAAGTAGCCATGGCGTTCGAACTGGAAGCGCTGGTCGGCCGCAGCGTCCTGCATGCCCGGTTCCAGATAGGCCGTCACGGTTTCCAGCGCGTTCGGATTGAGCGCCGTCATGAAGTCCTTGCCGCCGGCATCCGGTTGCGCTTCGGTGAACAGGCGGTCGTACAGGCGCACTTCGGCCTGCAGCGCGGCAGCCACGCTGACCCAGTGGATATTGCCTTTCACCTTGTAGTTATTGGCGCCGTCCGTGCCCGACTTGGAATCCGGGAAGTAGTTGCAGTGCACCGCAACGACTTTGCCGTTTTCGTCCTTGTCGAAGCCGGTGCATTCCACCACATAGCCGTACTTCAGGCGCACCTTGCTGCCTGCATGTTCGCCTTGTGGCGGATACAGGCGGAAGAAGCCCTTGCTCGGCACTTCCATGAAGTCTTCTTCCTCGATCCACACTTCGCGCGTGATCGGGAAGGTGCGATTGCCCAGTTCCGGATGGTGCGGATGCACGGGTGACGAGCACTCCACGCTGGCGTCGGCATCGAAGTTGTCGATGATCAGTTTCAACGGACGCAGGACGGCGATGCCGCGCGGCGCTTTCGGATCGAGGTCTTCGCGCACCGCGCCTTCCAGCACGCCGTAATCGATCCAGCCATCGGACTTGCTGACGCCGATGCGTTCGCAGAACAGCTGGATCGCTTCCGGCGTGTAGCCGCGGCGGCGCAGGCCGACGATGGTCGGCATGCGCGGATCGTCCCAGCCGCTCACGATCTTCTCGTCCACCAGCTGGCGCAGCTTGCGCTTGGAGGTGACGACGTAGGTCAGGTTCAGGCGCGCGAATTCATACTGTTTCGGCACTGGCTGTTTGAAGAAGCCGCCGGCCGACAGGGTTTCCAGCAGCCAGTCGTAGAAGGGGCGGTGGTCCTGGAATTCCAGCGTGCAGATGGAGTGGCTGATGTTTTCCAGCGCATCCGAAATCGGGTGCGTGTAGTCGTACATCGGATAGATGCACCAGGCGTCGCCGGTACGGTGGTGGTGCGCGTGGCGGATGCGGTAGATGGCCGGATCGCGCATATTCATATTCGGCGAGGACATCGCGTCTTCGCTGATCTTGGCGCGCAGGATATGTTCGCCGTCCTTGTACTTGCCGGCCTTCATATCGCGGAACATCTGCAGCGATTCCTCGCGCGGACGGTTGCGGAAGGGCGAGTTCTTGCCCACCGCGCCGAAGTTGCCGCGGTTGGCCGCCATCTCTTCGGCGCTCTGGCTGTCCACATAGGCATAGCCGGCCGTGATCAGGTACTCGGCCATCGCATACAGCTGGTCGAAGTAATCGCTGGCGTAATGCAGGTATTCCTGGTCGCCCTGGTCGCCCGGCTGCGTCCAGCTGAAGCCCAGCCATTGCACGCTGTCGATGATGGTGTCGACGTACTCCTGTTCTTCCTTGGCCGGATTGGTGTCGTCGAAGCGCAGGTGGCAGCGGCCCTGGTAATCGCGCGCCATGCCGAAGTTCACGCAGATGGATTTGGCGTGGCCGATATGCAGATAGCCGTTGGGCTCGGGCGGGAAGCGGGTGATGACCGGCGGCAGGCCATCACGCTGATGGGTGCCGGCGGCCAGGTCGGCCTCCACGATATTGCGCAGGAAATTCGATGCCGGTACGGGTGCAGCGCTGTTTTTGTCGTTGCTCATGTAAAAAGGACGGGAAAAGAGTCGAATATCGTGCATTTTACCGTACGCGGCGACCATCCAGCGGGACGGCATATGCTTTTCTATAGGATAATTCGTCTTTACACATTATCGGCAATCGGCCCCGGAGTTTCCTTATGGATAATTTATATAATGTGCTCGGTGTCGCGCCCAATGCCTCGGACGAGGAAATCAAGAAGGTTTACCGGTCGCTGGCCATGCGTTTCCACCCGGACCGCAACCAGGCGCCCGGCGCGGACGCCCGCTTCAAGGCCATCGTGAAGGCCTACGAGGTGCTGTCCGACCCCGTCAAGCGCGAAGAGTACAACCAGAGCCTGAACCACCGCATCGTCATCGATCCGGAGGCGGAGGCGTATCAGCTGTGGCGTTCGGTCTTCAGCCTGCACGGCGTGGGCCTGCCCGCCGCCTGAAGCCGCGCCACACAACATCATCCTGAAAGAATATAAGCAATGAGTAGAGTACACCCTGAATTCGCCTATCAGTCGCGCGAATTGGGCGGCCAGATCGAAGGCATTTTGGGCGATCCGCCCGACCGCAAGAATTACCAGAACATGATCCAGGCCCTGGTGTCTGAATATGCGAGCGGCGCCGGCATCGAAGACCTGAACATGATGGCCTTCGCCCTGGTGGACCATATCGAGTTCCACGACCGCCAGACCATCCTGGAAGAGGCGGGCGATTTCGAAGACGGCGACGCGGCGCGCGTGTTCGCCGCCGCCTCCTGCTCCGGCGAGGCGGAAAAGATGTATGCCGCGCTGGAAGAGAACTACCCCGACCTGGGACGCCAGGCCATCATCACCGCCTTCCTGCACAAGCATCCACGCCTGTGGTCGGAAGACGATGTGTCGCTCGACCAGCTGGCCGAGGGCGATGACGGCGACGATGGCGACGACTACGACGACGCGGTGAGCGACGATTTCGCCCAGATGTTCGATCAGGAAGGAGAGCAGTGATGTCCGATAACAGCAATCTGCCAGCCATCAGCAAGCAGGTGACGGAACTGGTGCTGGCCGGCTCCCTGAGCCACGCCGAGCAGGCTTTCGCCGACGCCGCTGAACAGCATGGCGACCTGGCCGTGGTGGAAGTGCTCAACAATATTCCGCCGCACGTGACGGCGCTGCATATGGCCGGCTTCGACGGCGGCAAGCTGTCGCTGGCGACCCTGCTGGTGCCGCCCAAGGCCTGGGCGCAGAGCCTGGCCTATCTGGCTGCGACCTGGCCGGACGATCTGATCGAGGACGACCCCGAGCGCATCGCCGAATCGCTGTTCGCGCATATCCACGGCGTGGTGTTCGGCACCGAGGACGAGGAACGCCGCAACGAGCTGCTGCAGGAAGCATCGGCCACCGACTGGGGCTGCACCGCCTTCGCCATCCTGTTCTCGATGGCGCCGAAAGAGGTGCTGGAGCTGGCCGGCGAGATCATCTCCAAAGGCCCGTACATCACCGGCCAGACCACGTCCGACAACGATGTGGTGCCGCTGGCGCTGGCGCTGGCCAAGGCCAGTGAAGATGGCTGGGACCGCGCCCTGTTCGAACTGTTCCCTGACTTCCGCCACAGCGCCGACCTGGCCGACGCCGAATTCAGCGACGACCCGGATGAGGAACCATCCTTCCTGCAGCGCTCCACCAAGGAGCTGCTGTACCGTCTGCGCAAACAGGTGCCGAGCACCCGCAGCACGGCGGCCAAGGCCGGCTCGCGCCGCAGCATGGGCACGGGGATCTTCAACTGATGCTGCCCGCACTCGTACAAGAAAGCCTGCCGCGCCTGACGCGCGCCATCAAGCTGCTGCCGGGCGACGACCGCCCGGACGCAGCCGTGATGCTGGCCGACGAGCTGACCGGCATCACGGCCATGGTGGCGGAGAAGTTCACCAACAACCGCACCGCCGAAGGCATCCAGAAGGCGCTCAACCTGACGGTGGGCGGCGTCTCGCTGGGCCTGGAGCAGCTGCTGGCGGTGGACAGCGACCAGGCGGCGCTCGATTTCCTGGTCGATAACGGCGCCGAGGCGGCCTTCCAGGCCGGCTTCCGGCAGCTGAAAGAGTTGTCGCAGATGCCGGAAGATACCCTGGTGGGCGAGTACGACCTGGATCCGGTGTATTCCCAGCGCCGTCTGCGCGACCTGTTCTTCGACATCTGCTTCACCGATCCGAACCAGAACTGGAATGGCCCGGACAAGTTCCAGACGCAGTTGAAACAGCGCCAGCAAGTGCAGGCCGTGGTGCGCCTTGCCAACTGGCTGCGCCGCCATAACAGCGAAGGCCCGGTCAAGGATGCCGACCTGAATGCGGAAGGCGTGATTGCGCTGTCCATCATCTTCGCCGTCGAAGGCGGCGGACGCGTAGTGGCGCGCACGGGGCAGAAGGAGTTCGAACGCTTCGTGAAGGCGGTGCGCAAGCACAAGCCCGACTTTGAGGCCGGCTGGGCGGCCCTGGCCGCCGTGGTGCCGGTGCAGCACCATGCCGTGCTGCTCGACCGCATCGACCTGTACCGCCGCACTTGCACGGTGCTGCAAAAAATCCCTGGCCGCACGGCCATGAAAACCCTGTTCGCCGACCTGGAAAACTACGCCGGCTCCGAACTGGAAGCCGACTACGATTAAGTCCGGCCAGCCTGTCCCGCTTTCTTTGGAGAGCGGGACAGCGCGTCCATCTCATCCAATTCACTTACCGCCTCGCGCGCCAGCGCGATAAAGGCCGCCACCAAAGGGCTGCTGTCGGTGCGCCGCTGCGCCAGCCATAGCTCGGTGGTCGCCGCCGGATCGGCCAGGGGCCGGTACACCACGCCTTCCATATGCATGCGGTTGAAGGAATCGGGCAGCACCGACACGCCGCAACCCGCCGCCACCAGGCCGATGATGGTGGACGCCTCGCCCGCCTCCATGCCGATCTTCGGCACGAAACCGGCGGCGCGGCACAGGCGGAAAATCTGTGGATAAATCCCCGTCCCCGCATTCTTCGGATACATCACGAAGGGCAGACCTTGCAGCTCGCTGATCGCCACCCGCTTCTTGCGCGCCAGCGGAGAGCTGGCCGGCAGCACCAGCAGCAGTGGATCGTGGCGCAACTCGGTGATGCCGATGCCTTCCGCGATCGGCACCTCGGGCGGGCGGATGAAGCCCAGGTCCAGCTCATGCGCCTCGATGGCGTCGATCTGGTGCAGGGTGGCCAGCTCGCGCAAGGTCAAGGTCACCTGCGGAAAGCGCTGGCGGTACAGATTGATGACGCGCGCGAACAGCGGCGTGAAGGGCGTGGAAAAGGTGAAGCCGATGCGCAGTTCGCCCGCCTCGCCGCGCTCGGCGCGCTGCGCCGTCAGCACCGCCTGTTCCGACAAGGCCAGCACGCGGCGCGCATCGGCCAGAAACAGCTTGCCCGCTTCCGTCAGCCTGACCCAGCGCTTGCTGCGTTCCAGCAGGCGCGCCCCGACTTCCGCTTCCAGCGCCTGGATTTGCTGGCTTAGGGGCGGCTGGCCGATGTGCAGGCGTTCGGCCGCGCGCGTGAAACTCAGCTCTTCGGCGACGGCGACGAAGTAGCGCAGATGGCGCAGTTCCATATTTCAGTAATCGCTTTAAAGTATTAATTATGCTTCAAATATATATTGGACAGTAATAGAGCGCAATCCTAAGATGAGAGCATGCTTTTTGATGGAGGCCGTTCCATGTCCCGCACCGCTATCGCCGCAGGGAGTCCCGAATTCAAGCGCACGAACCGCGCGCTGTTCTTCGGCGGCTTTTCCAGTTTTGCATTGCTGTACTGCGTGCAGCCGCTGATGCCGGTGATGGCGCAGCAATTCGCCCTGACCCCGGCCCAGAGCAGCCTCTCGCTGTCGGTGGCGACGGGCGCGCTGGCCCTGTCCCTGCTGGTATCGGGTGTGCTGTCCGACCGCCTGGGCCGCAAGCCGCTGATGGTGGCCGCCATGGCCACGGCCGCGCTGATGACTCTACTGTGCGCCTTCGCCCAGGACTACCACCAGCTGCTGCTGATGCGCGCCGCGCTCGGCGTTGCGCTGGGTGGCATGCCGGCCGTCGCCATGGCCTATCTGAGCGAAGAGATCGAACCGGCCTCGCTCGGCCTGTCGATGGGCCTCTACATCAGCGGCAGCGCCTTCGGCGGCATGGTGGGGCGGGTACTGACCTCGGTGCTCAGCGACTTCCTGTCGTGGCGGGTGGCGCTGGCGGCGGTCGGCATCGCCGGCCTGCTGGCGGCGGTCGAGTTCTGGCGCAGCCTGCCCGCCTCGCGCAATTTCCGGCCGGTGCAGGGCGGCTGGCCCGCCCTGGCCGGCGGCTTGCGCCAGCATCTGGGCGACGATGGCCTGCCCTGGTTGTTTGCGCTGGCCTTCCTGCTCATGGGCTGCTTCGTCAGCGCCTACAACTACATCGGCTACCGCCTGCTGGCCGCGCCCTATCATCTGAGCCAGAGCCTGGTGGGCGCGATTTCCTTCCTTTACCTGATCGGCATTTTCAGCTCGGTCTGGGCGGGCAAGCTGGCCGACAAGCTGGGACGGCGCGGCGTGCTGTGGATCGTGATGACGGTGATGGGCGCCGGCCTCTTGCTGACCTTGGCGGAGAACCTGCTGCTGGTCGTGGCCGGCATGGCCCTGGCCACCTTCGGCTTCTTCGCCTCGCATTCCATCGCCAGCAGCTGGGTGGGCCGGCGCGCCCGCGCGCCACAGGCCCTGGCTTCGGCGCTATACCTGTTCTTCTACTACCTCGGTTCCAGCCTGGTCGGCTGGCTGTGCGGCCTGGCCTGGTCGCGCGGCGGCTGGGCCGGCGTGGTGCTGCTGCTCGCCATCTTCCTGTCGCTGGCGCTGCTGATCGCCCTGCGCCTGCGCAAACTCCTGCCCATCGGCAGCGCCACGCCCAGCCTCGCCGCGACCTGAACTTGCAGGCAGTGCTTAATCCTGCGGCCCGGTCTGGCGGATGACGCGGGCCGGATTGCCGACCGCAACCACATTGGCGGGAATGTCCTTGGTCACGACGGCGCCGGCGCCGATCACGCTGTTCCTGCCGATGGTGACGCCCGCCAGCACGATGGCGCCGCCACCGAGCCAGACGTTATCCTCGATCACGATGGGCTTGGCGGCCTCGTACTTGGCCAGGCGCAGTTCCGGCTCCAGCGGATGCGTCGGCGTCAGCAGCTGCACATTCGGGCCGATCTGCACATCGCGGCCGATGGTGATGCTGCCCACGTCCAGCGCCACCAGGCCGTAATTGGCGAAAGTGTTGGCGCCCACGCTGATATTGAAGCCGTAATCGATCATGAAGGGCGGCTTGATGTTCACGCCGTCGCCCACACTGCCGAGCATTTCATGCAGCAGGCGTTGCGCCTCGTCCAGATCCTTGCCATACGCCGCATCGTATTCGCGCATCAGCAAAAAGGCGCGCCGGCTGGCAGCGCTCAATTCCTGATCGTCGGCTATATACAGATCGCCGGCCAGCATCTTTTCTTTCTGGCTGCGCGTGTCCTTGGTGCTCATGAGAAATCCTTTGGTGGCATGTAATGCCGTTGATGATAGTTGATGTCGTGCCCGCGCGACGTCACGTCCGAGAACGCTTGTTGTGCTTGAGGCCGCTCAACGGCGCGACGGGCGGCGGAAACTCTGGCGAACTCGACAAGTCGTAGCCTTATCGGCACAACCGTGCTGCTTTTTGAAGAGGGAGAATCGTCATGCTGCAACAAAACGAAATGCGTGCCCGTTTCAACAGCCTGCAATTTGCCATTGGCCAAGCCGCGCAAGCCTGCTCGGCCGAGCGCAATCTGCCTGGCGAACTGCGTACCTGCATCCAGAAACTGGACAAGCAATCGGATGTCTTGGTCGGCTTGATGGCCGGCAGCGACGGCGAGCGCATTCAAAGAATGCTGGGCGATATGGAAGTACTCGGCAAACGTGCCAAAACCGTCTGCGGCAGCGGCCTGCCCGTCTCCGGTCAATTGAAGTCCGCCGTCAACCAGGTGCACGGTGAGCTCTGCTACTTCCGCGAATGCCTGAGCTAAAGGCTTAGCCCGCAAAGACTTTGCGCCAAATCAAACAATGTCCCACCCTGGTGTCAGGCACCAGGGTGGGACATTTGCTGATGTAGATCAAACGTTGCGGGTTTAGAGGATGCCTTTGGCGCGCAGGGTGGCGATGTCGTCGGGGCTGTGGCCGAGCACTTCGCGCAGGATTTCGTCGGTGTGCTGGCCCAGCAGGGGCGGGGCGGCGCTGCCGTCGGTCGGGGTGCCGGACATGCGCATCGGGCTGCGCACCAGCTTGACCTTGCCGGCCGTCGGGTGCGGGGTTTCGGTGACGATGCCGCGTGCCTGCACTTGCGGGTTCTGGAAGACGTCATGCAGGTCGTTGATCGGGCCGCAGGGAACACCGACTTCTTCGAGCTGGCTAATCCATTCGTCGCGCGTTTTGGTTTTGACCATCTCGGCCAGAATCGGCACCAGCACGTCGCGGTTCTGCACGCGCAAGGGATTGGTGACGAAGCGCGGATCATCAGCCAGTTCGGCGCGGCCGCCCACTTCGACGAATTTCTGGTACTGGCCGTCGTTGCCGGTGGCGACGATGATGTGGCCATCGGCGCAGGCGAAGGTTTGATACGGCACGATATTGGCATGCGCATTGCCCCAGCGCTTGGGCGACTTGCCGCTGTTCAGGTAATTGCTGCCCATATTCGCCAGCATCGCCACTTGCACGTCGAGCAGGGCCATGTCGATGTACTGGCCTTCGCCCGTGCGGTCGCGGTGGGTGAGGGCGGCGAGGATGGCGATGGTGGAGTACATGCCGGTCATCAGGTCGGTCAAGGCCACGCCGGCCTTTTGCGGGCCGCCGCCGGGCAGGTCGTCGCGCTCGCCGGTGATGGACATCAGCCCGCCCATGCCCTGGATCAGGAAGTCGTAGCCGGCGCGGTGGGCATATGGCCCATCCTGGCCAAAGCCCGTGACGGAGCAATACACCAGGTCCGGCTTCACGGCTTTCAGTGACTCATAGTCGAGGCCATAGCGTTTCAGCTGGCCGACCTTGTAATTTTCCAGCACCACGTCGGCGTGTTTGGCCAGTTCGCGTATCAGGGCCTGTCCCTCAGGCTTGGAGATATCCACGGTGATCGAGCGCTTGCCGCGGTTGGCCGCCAGATAGTAGGCCGCTTCGCTGGTGTCCTTGCCCTCCGCATCCTTGGCGTAGGGTGGCCCCCAGGCGCGCGTGTCGTCGCCGTTGCCGGGGCGCTCGACCTTGATCACGTCGGCGCCCAGATCGGCCAGGTTTTGCGAGCACCAGGGACCGGCCAGCACGCGGCTCAGGTCCAGAACGCGGAGATGACCCAGAGCCTTGGCCTGGGCAGCAGGGGAGGGAGTCAGTGATGCGGGCATGGACTTTCTCTATAGGAGGCGATTGCGCCGGTGCGCTAGCTTAACGGTTGCGCGGCCCCGCTGCAACGAATGTCCATTAATATTGTGTCAAGCGTCTTGATGTCAACCGAGTCCGTGCTAAGGTGGTTAATTCCTTAGTGCTCAAAACGAGGATGTTTGCCTATGTGGCCTTACCCAAAAATAGTCGCGCACCGTGGCGGCGGCACGCTGGCCCCTGAGAATACCCTGGCCGGCCTGCGCGCGGGCTTGGCCTATGGCTTCCGCGCCGTGGAATTCGACGTGATGCTGTCGCAGGACGGCATCGGCGTGGTAATGCACGATCCCGATTTCGGTCGTACCGTCTGGGGCCAGGGTCAGGTGGCCGAAACCAGCGCCGCCGCGCTGGCGAAGATGGATGCGGGCCGCTGGTTCGGCCCGGAGTTCCGCGGCGAGCCGGTGCCGCTCTTCCTCGAGTTCGTCGATTACTGCAAGGAGCAGCGCATCTGGATGAATATCGAGATCAAGCCGGTGACGGGCTTTGAGGAGGAAACCGGCAGCTGGGTGGCGCTGACCACGCGCGGCCGCTTCGGCGCCGAAATTGCGGCGGGCGACCCGGCCGCCATGCCGCTGCTGTCCTCATTCAGTGCGGTGGCGCTGGCGGCGGCGCGCGATGCCGTGCCTGAGCTGCCGCGCGCCTATCTGCTGGACCGCATTCCGGCCGACTGGGAAGCGCAGGCGCGCGCGCTGAAAGCGGTCGCCATCCACACCAACCACAAACACCTGACGCCGGAACTGGCGCAGGCCATCAAGGCCGCCGGTTTCGGCCTGTTTTGCTATACCGTCAACGAGGCCGAGCGAGCGCGCCAGATCCTGGGTTGGGGCGTGGATGGCTTCTGCACCGACCGCATCGACCTGATCGGCCCTTCTTTTGCCTGAATCCCGTCCCAATATAGCTAGAGGCCGGCGCCCACCGCCGGCCCCTGACTATCACGTATAATCGACCCTTTGCACCAGCCTGCAACTTAAGCCAATACGACATGAAATCATCTGAAATCCGCGAGAAGTTCCTTAAATTCTTCGAATCCAAGGGTCATACGATCGTCCGTTCCAGCCCGCTGGTGCCAGGCAACGACCCGACCATGCTGCTGACCAATTCCGGCATGGTGCAGTTCAAAGACGTGTTCCTCGGCCTCGATACGCGCCCTTATTCGCGCGCAACCACCGTGCAGCGCTGCGTGCGCGCCGGCGGCAAGCACAATGACCTGGAAAACGTCGGCTACACCGCGCGCCACCACACTTTCTTCGAAATGCTGGGTAATTTCAGCTTCGGCGACTACTTCAAGCGCGACGCCATCCAGTACGCCTGGGAACTGCTGACCAAGGTTTACCAGCTGCCGGCCGAGAAGCTGACCGTCACCGTCTACATGGAAGACGACGAGGCTTACGATATCTGGGCCAACGAAATCGGCGTGCCGAAAGAGCGCATCATCCGTATTGGCGACAACAAGGGCGCGCGCTACGCCTCCGACAACTTCTGGCAGATGGCCGACACCGGCCCTTGCGGCCCTTGCACCGAGATTTTCTACGACCACGGCGCCGACATCTGGGGCGGTCCTCCGGGCTCCGACCAGGAAGACGGCGACCGCTTCATCGAGATCTGGAACCTGGTGTTCATGCAGTTCAACCGCGACGAACAGGGCAATATGAGCAAGCTGCCCAAGCCTTGCGTCGATACCGGCATGGGCATGGAGCGTCTGGCCGCCGTGCTGCAGCACGTGCACAGCAACTATGAAATCGATCTGTTCCAGAACCTGATCAAGGCCGCCGCGCGCGAAACCGGCGCCACCGACCTGGAAAACAAATCGCTGCGCGTGATCGCCGACCATATCCGCGCCGCCTCCTTCCTGATCGTCGACGGCGTGATTCCAAGCTCGGAAGGCCACGGCTACGTCCTGCGCCGCATCATCCGCCGCGCGCTGCGCCACGGCCACAAGCTGGGCCAGTCCAAGCCATTCTTCTACAAGCTGGTGCAGGACCTGAACATCGAGATGGGCCAGGCTTACCCCGAGCTGGCCGAAGCCAAGGACCGCGTGGCCCAGGTGCTGAAAGCCGAGGAAGAGCGTTTCGGCGAAACGCTGGAACACGGCATGAAGATCCTGGAAGCGCAGCTGGCGAAAGATCCGAAGAACCTGGACGGCGCCACCGCCTTCACCCTGTACGACACCTACGGCTTCCCGCTGGACCTGACCGCCGACATCTGCCGCGAACGCGATGTGGTGCTGGACGAGGCAGGCTTCGCCGCCGCCATGGAAAACCAGAAGAAGGTGGCGCGCGCTGCCGGCAAGTTCAAGATGGCCGCCAACGTGGAATACAGCGGCGAGAAGAACAAGTTCGTCGGCTACAACCAGCTGCAGCACAACTCCACAGTGATCGCGCTGTACGCCAACGGCGCCGCGGTGCAGGAATTGAAAGCGGGCGAACAGGGCATCGTGGTGCTGGACACCACCCCGTTCTACGCCGAATCCGGTGGCCAGGTGGGCGACCAGGGTCTGATCCAGTCTGCCGGCGCCAAGTTCGAAGTGGAAGACACCCTGAAAATCCAGGCTGACGTCTTCGGCCACCATGGCGTGCTGGCTTCCGGCGCGCTGAAAGTGGGCGACGCCGTGGGCGCGGAAGTGGACCAGCATCTGCGCGGCCGCACTATCCGCAACCACTCGGCCACCCACCTGATGCACAAAGCCCTGCGCGAAGTGCTGGGTTCCCACGTGGCGCAGAAAGGCTCGCTGGTCGATCCGGACAAGGCGCGTTTCGACTTCTCCCACAATGCGCCGATGACCGCCGAGGAAATCGCCAAGGTGGAAGCCATCGTCAATGCCGAAATCCTGGCCAATGCCGCCACCCAGTCGCACAATATGTCCTTCGACGACGCCGTCAAGCATGGCGCGATGGCGCTGTTCGGCGAGAAGTACGGCGATGAAGTGCGCGTGATGGACATCGGCTCGTCCAAAGAGCTGTGCGGCGGCGTGCACGTGCACCGCACCGGCGATATCGGCCTGTTCAAGATCACCTCCGAAGGCGGCGTCGCTGCCGGCATCCGCCGCGTGGAAGCGGTGACGGGCGAAGGCGCGCTGGCGCTGGTGCAGTCGATGGCGCGCAAACTGAACGAAGCTGCTGCCGCGCTGAAATCCAATCCGGAAGAGCTGACCGCCAAGATCGGCGCCGTGCAGGATCAGGTCAAATCGCTGGAGAAGGAACTGGCGGCCCTGAAATCCAAGCTGGCTTCCGGCCAGGGTGACGAACTGGCCACCCAGGCCGTCGACATCAAGGGCATCAAGGTGCTGGCTGCCACCATGGAAGGCGCCGACGTCACCGCGCTGCGCGAAACCATGGACAAGCTGAAGGACAAGCTGAAGTCGGCCGCCATCGTGCTGGCCTCGGTCAGCGACGGCAAGGTGAGCCTGATCGCGGGCGTCACGGCCGATGCCATCGGCAAGGTCAAGGCCGGCGAACTGGTCAACTTTGTTGCACAGCAACTTGGCGGCAAAGGCGGTGGCCGCCCCGATATGGCGCAGGCCGGTGCACCAAATGCGGGCCCGCTGCCAGAGGCGCTGGCGGGCGTTGCAGCATGGGTTGAACAGCGCGTATAAGAGTGTAAAATGCGGGCCGCGCCCTAGGGGCGGCCCTTTCCGACTCGAATCTCTCGTTGTGAAGTCGCAACGGTGAAAGAACTATTTTGGTGCAGTGCGTCAAGCCAAAGGTTTTGGAGTAGTATGTCGGAAATCAGTACACATTTTGCGAGATATTGATGAGCGACACACTAGTAGACACCGCGATCATGGAAGTGCATAAAGAACTCGACGCCCGCGGCCTGAACTGCCCGCTGCCGATTCTGAAGGCGAAGAAAGCACTGGCCGAACTGGAAAGCGGCCAGGTGCTGAGGATCGTGGCCACCGATCCCGGTTCCGTGCGCGACTTCCAGGCCTTTGCCAAGCAGACCGGCAATGCCTTGCTGTCGCATGTGCAAAACGGCACCGAGTTCACCTTTCTGATGCAGCGCAAATAAGTCTTCCCGCAGGGCGGGGCGCTGTAATTGCCCCGTCATGCCCGCCAGTTTGACCCAGTCTTACAAGCCCTCTTAAACCAGCCTTAAGTCAATTTGCGGTATTTTAGAAGCTTCGCACTAACAAAAAATCGCACGATCGTGCTTTAATTTGGTGCGTATCTAAAATTGCTCTTATAATCTAGCCCACTTTTCACATATTCATTTTTCCAAAGGCACAGCTATGAAAGTCTTGGTACCCGTCAAACGCGTGGTGGACTACAACGTTAAGGTGCGCGTCAAATCCGACGGCACGGGCGTTGATATCGCCAACGTCAAAATGTCGATGAACCCATTCGACGAGATCGCGCTGGAAGAGGCGACCCGTTTGAAGGAAGCCGGTAAAGTTACCGAAGTGGTGGCTGTGTCCTGCGGCGTGACCCAGTGCCAGGAAACCCTGCGCACCGGCATGGCGATCGGCGCCGACCGCGGCATCCTGGTGGAAACCGCGACCGAACTGGAACCGCTGGCCGTGGCCAAGCTGCTGAAAGCACTGGCTGACAAAGAACAGCCGCAACTGATCATCCTGGGCAAACAGGCGATCGACGACGACTCCAACCAGACCGGCCAGATGCTGGCTGCGCTGCTGGGCTGGCCGCAAGCGACCTTCGCTTCCAAAGTCGTGCTGGAAGACGGCAAAGCCACCGTGACGCGCGAAGTGGACGGCGGCCTGGAAACCCTGTCCCTGACCCTGCCGGCCATCATCACCACCGACCTGCGCCTGAACGAGCCGCGCTACGTGACGCTGCCGAACATCATGAAGGCCAAGAAAAAGCCGCTGGATACCGTCAAGCCGGAAGACCTGGGCGTGGACGTGACCCCGCGTCTGAAAACCCTGAAAGTCGCCGAGCCAGCCAAGCGCTCGGCCGGCATCAAGGTACCGGACGTGGCGACCCTGGTGGCGAAACTGCGCACCGAAGCCAAAGTTATCTAAGCGCGGCCTGGCCGTCTAACCCTATATAGGAATCATCATGGTCGCATTAGTTATTGCTGAACACGACAACGCCAGCCTGAAAGGCAGCACCCACCACACCGTTACCGCGGCCGCACAATGCGGCGGCGAAGTCCACGTCCTGGTTGCCGGCAGCAATGCCGCCGCCGCTGCCGCCCAAGCCGCGCAAATCGCCGGCGTGACGAAAGTGCTGGTCGCCGACGCGCCGCACTTCGCCGATGGCCTGGCTGAAAACGTGGCCGAGCAGGTGCTGGCGCTTGCCGCTCCTTACTCCCACATCCTGGCACCTGCCACCGCTTACGGCAAAAACATCCTGCCGCGCGTGGCCGCCAAGCTGGACGTGGCACAGATTTCCGAAATCACCAAAGTCGATGCGCCGGACACCTTCGAGCGTCCGATCTACGCCGGTAACGCCATCGCCTACGTGCAATCGTCGGACAAGGTCAAAGTCATCACCGTGCGCACCACCGGCTTCGACGCCGCCGCCGCCACCGGCGGTTCGGCTGCCACCGAGACCGTGGCCGCCGTTGCCGATTCCGGCAAATCCGCTTTCGTCAGCCGCGAAGTGGCCAAGTCCGACCGTCCGGAACTGACCGCCGCCAAGATCATCGTGTCCGGTGGCCGTGGCATCGGTTCGGCCGAGAACTTCAAAGTACTGGAGCCGCTGGCCGACAAGCTGGGAGCCGCCATGGGTGCTTCGCGCGCCGCCGTGGACGCCGGCTTCGTGCCGAACGACTGGCAGGTTGGCCAGACCGGCAAGATCGTTGCGCCTTCGCTGTACATTGCCGTCGGCATCTCCGGCGCGATCCAGCACTTGGCCGGCATGAAAGACTCCAAGACCATCGTGGCAATCAACAAAGACCCTGAAGCGCCGATCTTCTCCGTTGCCGACTACGGCATCGTGGGCGATCTGTTCGAAGTGGTGCCAGAACTGATCAAAGAACTGGGCTGATAAAGCCGCACGCTAGTGGATTGAACATCAAGAGCCACGCTGGCCTCTGGCACACAAGCCGGGCCACCGTGGCTTTTTTCTTGGAGAGATGAGATGAGCTATCAAGCACCATTGAAAGACATGCTGTTCGTGATGAACGAACTGGCGGGCCTGAGCGCCGTGAACGCGCTGCCTGGCTGCGAGGACGCCACGCCTGAAACGGCGGAAGCGGTACTGGAAGAGAACGCGAAATTCTGCAGCGGCGTGGTCGCGCCGCTGAACCATGAGGGCGACAAGGAGCCGAGCTTCTGGAAAGACGGCAATGTCACCACCGCCAAAGGCTTCAAGGAAGCCTTCAAGCAGTTTGCCGAAGCGGGCTGGCAAGGCTTGCAGCATCCCACCGAATTCGGCGGCCAGGGCCTGCCCAAGCTGGTCGGCACGCCTTGCGTGGAAATGCTGCACGGTTCGAACCTGAGCTTCGCCCTGGTGGCGCTGCTGTCCGACGGCGCCATCGAAGCGCTGCTGACTGCAGGCAGCGACGAACAGAAAGCCACCTTCCTGGAGCCGCTGGTGACGGGCAAATGGACCGGCACCATGAACCTGACCGAGCCGCAAGCCGGTTCCGACCTGGCCGCTGTGCGCACCCGCGCCGTGCCGCAGGGCGATGGCACCTACAAGATCTTCGGCACCAAGATCTTCATCACCTACGGCGAGCACGATATGGCCGAGAACATCATCCACCTGGTGCTGGCGCGCACGCCGGACGCGCCGCCGGGCGTGAAAGGGATCTCGCTGTTCATCGTGCCGAAGTTCATGGTCAATGCCGACGGCTCGCTGGGCGCGCACAACGACGCCCACTGCGTCTCGATCGAACACAAGCTGGGCATCAAGGCCAGCCCGACCGCCGTGCTGCAGTTCGGCGACAACGGCGGCGCCATCGGCACCCTGGTGGGTGAAGAGAACCGTGGCCTGGAATACATGTTCATCATGATGAACGCGGCCCGCTTCGGCGTCGGCATGCAGGGCATCGGCCTGGCCGAGAACGCGTATCAGAAGGCGGTCGCCTTCGCCAAGGAGCGCGTGCAGTCGCGCGACCTGGCCGGTTCCGCCGGTCCCGTCTCCATCATCAATCATCCCGACGTGCGCCGCATGCTGATGTCGATGCGCTCGCAGACCGAAGCCGCGCGCGCGCTGGCCTATGTCGGTGCGGGCCTGAGCGATGCCGCACACTACCACGCCGATGCCGACACCCGCGCCGCCAACCTGGCCGTGTACGAGTACCTGGTGCCGGTGATCAAGGGCTGGTCCACCGAGATGTCCGAGAACGTCACGCGCGACGGCGTCCAGGTTCACGGCGGCATGGGCTTCATCGAAGAAACCGGCGCGGCGCAGCACTACCGCGACGCCAAGATCCTGACCATCTACGAAGGCACGACCGCGATCCAGGCCAATGACCTGGTGGGCCGCAAGACCGTGCGCGACGGCGGCAAGATCGCCAAAGGCCTGATCGCCCAGGTGCGCGCCACCGAAGCGGAACTGGGCGCGCTGGACGGTGCCGATTTCGCCGCCATCCGCAGGCAGCTGGAGCAGGGCAGCCAGGATCTGGACGCCGTGGTCGACTACGTGGTGGCCAATATGAAGAGCGACATCAAAGCCGTCTTCGCCGGCAGCGTGCTGTATCTGAAACTGGCCGGCATTGTGCTGGGCGGCTGGCAGATGGCGCGTGCCGCCGTCATCGCCCAGCGCAAGCTGGCAGCGGGCGAAGGCGACGCCGCCTTCTACAAAGCCAAGATCGCCACCGCGCGCTTCTTCGCCGACCATATCCTGAGCCAATCGGGCAGCCTACGCAGCGCCATCATCGACGGCAGCGCCGGCGTCCTGGCCCTGAGCGAAGATCAGTTCTAAGCGGCTTTCGCCTCCCCAAAAAGCAGCCTCCGGGCTGCTTTTTTTGTGAAGCTTCATCCTGATTAATGCGTGTGTTACATTGATTGAATACCAGCGGGGTGAATCATGCCAACAACGACTATTCAATTGCCACAAGACCTACAGGCGCGTATTGCCAAGGTGGCTGAACGTCTAGGCAAAACACCGCAGAGTTTCATTCTTGAGGCAATTGCAGAGAAAGCGGATCAGGAGGAGCTGAGAGCGGATTTCGATGCCGAGGCCGATGCGCGCTTTGCCCGCATTCTGTCGAGCGGTGAAACAATACCTTGGGCCGACATGCGGCGTTATATCGAGGACCGCGCGCAGGGAAAGCAGGCTACGGCTCCCAAGCCAAAGAAGCAGGCATGAAGCATGGCTCGCATTGAGCTGGCTCCTGAACTGGCTGAAGACTTCGACCGGATTTTTCGCTATCTGGAACAGCACGGGCAAGCCGATCCTGCCGCGCGTATCGCCGAGATAGTGCAGGCGATCGACGTGCTTCTATTGAACCCGCTTATAGGGCGGCCAGCAGCAAACGGCAAACGCGAATTGGTCATTGGGCGCAAGTCGCACGGGTATATCGCCCTGTATCAGTATCTGGATGGGCTGGACACAGTTTTCGTGCTTGGCCTGCGAAGCCAGCGGGAGGCTGGATACTCGAGAAAGTAGTTATCGTCGAACCGCTTTTTGGGAAATCATATGGAACTCGCAACCCTGATGCTGTTTGTGCCGGCCTGCTTCGCGCTGAATATGGCGCCGGGGCCGAATAATCTGCTGTCGATCAGCAATGCCACGCGCTATGGCTTCCGCCTGTCCTGTGCGGCTGGGCTGGGGCGCTTGCTGGCTTTTGCCGGCATGATCGCGCTGGCTTCGGCCGGGCTGGCGGTGGTGCTGCATACATCGGAGTTGCTGTTCTACGGGATCAAGACTGTCGGCGCGGTATACCTGCTGTACCTTGCCTGGCAGCTGTGGCGCGCGGCGCCGGGGCAGGAGGGCGAGGCCAAGGCTGGCGTCGGCTTCCGGCAGCTGGCGCGCCAGGAATTCCTGGTCGCGGCCGGAAATCCGAAAGCCATCCTGATCTTCACGGCCTTCCTGCCGCAGTTCGTCAATCCGCAGCAGCCGATGGCGGGACAGTTCGCCATTCTCGGCCTGCTATTCCTGGTGCTCGAAATGGTGGCCATCGCCATCTATGCCTGGATGGGTACACGCCTGCGCCGCTGGTTCGCCCAGCCGCGCGGCAAGCGCATCTTCAACCGCGGTTGCGCGGCCCTGCTGGCCAGTGCCGGCCTGGGGCTGCTGCTGTCGCGCCGCAGCTGATACGGCTGCGTACTTGCGTGCCCGCAGGCGTTTGAGCAGCGGGATGCGCAGCAAGGTCATGGCGGCGCTTACTCGCGGTGATCGCGTTCGCCGTACTTCCAATAGGCTTTGGCCGCCACGCGATCCGCATCCATCTCCAGCGTTTGCTGGAAGTGCTGGCGCAAGCGTTTCATGGCCACCGATTCGCCTGCCAGCCAGACCTGGTCGAAAGGTTCAGCTGCCGCTTCGATGATGGATTGCGCCAGCAGGGCGCCCGGCGGCAGCTGGGCCGCATCGGCCAACAGCCAGCGGGCGTGCAATTCGGCGCGGGTGTGCAGGGGCTGCAGTTCGTCGCGGTCGGCTACTTCAATCCACATCCACGCCTCCACCTGCTCGGGCAGGCTTTCCAGAATCACCATCATGGCTGGCAGGGCGGTGGCGTCGCCGCCCAGCAGCAGCTTGCGCGTGTCCGCCCGCAGTTCGAAGCCGCTGTTGCGCGGACCGCCGAAGACCACGGCCTCGCCGGCTTTCGCCGTCGCCGCCCAGCCGGATACCGGGCCGTCGGCGTGCTCGCCACCGTGCAGCAGCATATCGATGTCCAGCGTGCCTTGCTGACGGTCGAGGCGGCGGATGGTATAGGCGCGGCCTTCGCCGCTCGGAATGAATAGTTTGCCCCAGGCGCCTGGCTGCGCCACGCCGGCATAGTCGAGAAAGATCTCAATATCCGGGCCGCCGAGGGTGATGCGGCGCATGTGCGGCGTCACGCTGGTCACGGCCATGACTTCGGCCTGGCAGCGCATGGTCAGGGCTTTGGGGATGATGTCGCGTTCAGCCATGGTCGGCCTCCGCAAAAAGAGTTGTTGAAGTGTGCATAAATCCGTTCCCGGCTTTAAAATACGAGCAATTGCTCAATGATTGACAGAATATGTGCAATTGCTCGCATTGAAAACTCGCATTTGGAAGATCGGATGAAATCACTGCCACAGCCCCGTAAAATGCCGCGCCAGGCGCGTTCGCAGCATATGGTGGAGACCATTTTGGAGGCCACAGCTCGCGTTTTGGCCGAGCGCGGCTACGCCGGAACCAATACCAATGTGGTCGCGGAGCGGGCCGGCGTCAGCGTCGGTTCGGTCTATCAATACTTCCCGAACAAGGATTCGCTGATCACCGCCCTGCATGAGCGCCATGCCTCGCAGATGTATGCGGTGGTGGACAAGGTGCTCGATGGCGCGGGGGAGGGCGGCTTGCGCGCGCGGCTGGCGGACATGGTGCGCGCGCTGCTGGAGGCGCACCGCGTGGAGCCGGAGCTGCATAAAGTGCTGGAGAAGGAGTTCCCCTTTTTCGATGCGCCGCACGATACAAGTCCGGCCGACCACAGCTTCTTCCGCCGCGTGCGCGAGCTGCTCGAAACGCATGCCGACGAAATCGCGCCGCGCAACCGCGACCTGGCCACGTGGATCGTGCTACGCACCCTGGAAACGCTGGTGCACGCGGCCGTGATCGACGCCCCCGCGCATTTCAGCACGGAGGATATCGAACAGAACATCGTCGATGTGCTGGCCGGCTATCTGATGCCGGGGGCGCCGCGCGCGGCTTAAGCGGCGCCCGGCGCCAGCAGGTCGACCACGGCCTGGTACACGCGCACCGGTTCTTCCGAAATGCGGTTCAGCACATACAGGAAGTGCTCTTCGCCGAAGACCGCATATTCGCGGGTTGGAAAGCCGCGTGCGCGCAAGCCTTCGATCTGTTCCGTTCCCAGCCCGATCAGCGATTCGAATTCATAGTTGCGCGGGTTGATGTCTTCGTGCAGGGCCAGTTCGCTCAACTCCTGCTGTATGCCGCGGTCATGCGTGGCGATCGAGCATTTATGACCGCTGCGCAGCAGCTGTGCGCCGAAGCGCCGGTAAGCCTCGGCCAGCTCGGGGCTGTTGCGCGCATAGGCGATGCTTTCCGGCTCCAGCATCGCTCCCTTCACCAGGCGGATGCGGCCCGGATAGCGCAGCAGCATCGGCAGATCATCCACGCTGCGATGCAGTTTGGCGGGCATGGTGATGCCCACATTATCCAGGCCGTCTTCCTCGTGCAGGCGGCGGTAGATGGCGTAGATCTGGCTGGTGCGTTCGGAAGCCTCCATCGAAATCATCACCTCACGGCCGATATTGGCGGCGGCACGGGCGATGCGGCGCGCATTGCGATAGCCCAGTTCCTCGTCGATCACTGAGCCAAGGTGGGAAAGGTCGAAGGAGATCGAGCAATTCAGATCCTGGCGGCCGATGGCGGCGGTCAGCTCCATGAAGACTTCCGTTTCCGCCATCACGAAAGCCTCGCTGCGGCAGCTCTCGCCCATATACTCGGCCGATGCAGCATGGCCGGCCGCATTGATGCGCGCCACCCGCGCCAGCACGTCCGTCACCTTCTGGCCCGCCACATAACGCTTGGCCACGCGGTGCATGAAAGGCTGGAGCAGGGGATCTTTGCAAAACTTTTCCTTGGCTGCCTCATCCAGCGCCAGGGTGCGCAGGGCGATGGCAGCCTGGTCGACCAGCGGCTGCCATTGCGGCGGAAAAGATGGCGGACGGTTTTCTTGCACGGTTACTCCTTATGAGTGGGATGATCCATTCGATAATGATGAACTTATGCTAACGCAATATGACATTTGCTGCCGAAGTTCATATGTGCGCGCATTTGTGCAATAAAAAAAGCAGCCCGCAGGCTGCTTTTTTGACGTGGAACAGAAAGGCTTAGTTGCGCACGATGCTGTTGTTGGCTTTCTTCACGCGGTCGCCTTGCAGCATGCCGGGATCGTGGTCGAAGCTAAATTTCTCGGTCTTGCCGTTGTTGTAGCGGACGTTGATGTTCCAGGTTTTTACCTTGTTCACCTTGCCTTCGATTTGCTTGCCGGCGTAAGCGCCGCCTGCAGCGCCGGCCACGGTGGCGAGCTTGCGGCCGGTGCCGCCGCCAACCTGGTTGCCGAGCAGGGCGCCGGCCACGCCGCCGGCGATCATGCCGACCGCGCCGCCTTCGCCATCGCGTTCGGTAACTTGCACCGAGGTCACGGTGCCGCACTCATTGCATTTGGGCGAGGCCTTGCCTGGCTGCGCCACGGCGCCGCCAGCGGCCAGGGCCAGCATCAGCGGCAAAATGATCGAGCGCTTGTTCATGTTTCTTCTCCTGTTGTTGTGACTGGTAATCTGAGTATAGGTGACGAATTTCCAATTGGAATGTATGCCAGTAACGCCCGGTTGGAAACGGACGTTGACCCAAGTTACAAGCCGTAACAGTTTGCTCTTGTGTCAGCCGTAGGCGCCGCCGGTGTAGAGCAGGTCGAACAGGCGCGCCAGGGTGGCGATCATGCAGCCGGCGCCCACCATCAGCGTGAGGACCAGGATCAGGGCCAGTGGCCAGCGCGAGTCGGATTGCTTGCCGGAGCCGGGGTTGAAGCCGGCATCCCATTTTTCGTCGGGCATCAGGCCCAGCACCAGGGCTTCGAGAAAGCCGATCAGCATGGACAGGATCAGCGGCAGCAGCTGGAAGAACCAGTCGGCCTCGCGCCACGCCATAAAGACCAGCAGCGCCACCAGCAGGCTGGCGGCGTGAGCCCAGCCCCAGGGATCGCGTGCGCCGCGCAGATAGAAGCGGTGCAGGCCCGCGCCGCCCAGCAGGAAGGCGAGCAGGGTGGCAAGAGTCTTGTTCTTGTGCGAAATCGGCATGGCGCTGTTGCGTTTTCGTGGAAAGCACGCAGTATCGGCCATAATGCGGCCCCGGGCCAGCATTTTTGCAAGCAAAGCGGTTGCCCCAGGCGCCGGAGTAGGGGATAATCTTGGATTACCTTGTTACTCACCCGTTGTCTTTAATGCTTGCTGGTTGCAGGAAAAGCGCGCTATAATCTGCGGCTTTTTCCGACTCAGCACACTTTTTGGAAATATTATGGTCGTTATTCGTTTAGCTCGTGGTGGCGCAAAAAAGCGTCCTTTCTATAACATCGTTGTGACCGATTCCCGCAATCGTCGTGATGGCCGTTTCGTTGAGCGTATCGGCTTCCACGATCCGATGGCTTCTGGTCAAGCTGTGCCTTTCAGCATGGCTCAAGACCGTCTGGCCTACTGGCAAGGCGTTGGCGCGCAAATGTCGCCAGCCGTTGCTCGTCTGGTTGCCAGCAACAAAGCAGCCTAAGTCTGCTTCACTGGTTTGACCGGCAAGACTGCATCCGGGGTGCAAATCCCCGATGACCTGGTTCAGGTAGGCTTTGTTTCCGGCGCCTATGGCGTGGTTGGTGGAATCAAGGTTCGTCCGTTCTCGGAAGATGCGGATGCCTTGCTGCATGTAGAAACCTGGTGGCTGGATAAACCCGGCGGCCTGCATGACGTCGACGTCAAGCGGGCCAAGTTCCACAGCGGCGACGTTGTGGCGCAGCTGGTGGGCGTTGTGGACCGGAATGTAGCCGAGTCGCTGAAAGGCGCCTCTGTCTTCATTCCGCGCAGCCTTTTCCCGACGCTGCAAGAAGATGAGTTTTACTGGTCCGACCTGATTGGTCTGGACGTAGAGAATTTGCAGGGCGAACGCCTGGGGCAAGTGACCGATATGATGAGCAATGGACCACAATCCATCCTGCGCATCACGGGTCCGGCCGCGGCGGTCGCCGAGGGTGAGGCGCAAGAGCGCCTGATCCCGTTTGTAGAACAGTTTGTCATCACGGTGGACAAGGACGCGAAGAAGATTGTCGTGGACTGGGGCCTGGACTACTAAGCTACTGTCATGCAGTTCGACGTTATCACCCTGTTCCCCGAGATGTTCGCGGCACTGACGCAGTCCGGCGTAACCCGCCGCGCGTTCGAGCAGCAGAAGTGGGGCCTGTCGCTGTGGAATCCGCGCGATTTCACCACCGACAATCACCGCACCGTGGATGACCGTCCCTATGGCGGCGGTCCCGGCATGGTGATGCTGGCCAAGCCGCTGGAAGCGACCATCGACGCCGCCAAACAGCGGCAGATCGTGGCCGGCCTGCCGGCGCCGCGCGTGGTCTTCATGTCCCCGCAAGGCAAACAGCTGACGCACGAACGCGTGATGAATTTGAAGCAGGAACCCGGCCTGGTGATTCTGTGCGGCCGCTATGAAGCGGTCGACCAGCGTTTGCTGGACCGCTGCGTGGACGAAGAAATCAGCCTTGGCGATTTCGTGCTGTCCGGCGGCGAGCTGCCGGCCATGGCCCTGATGGATGCCGTGGTGCGCCAGCTGCCCGGCGTGCTGAATACCGACGCTTCGGCGGTCGAGGACAGCTTCGTCAACGGCCTGCTGGATTCGCCGCACTATACGCGGCCCGAGAATTATGAAGGCGTGGCCGTGCCGCCCGTTCTGATGGGCGGCAACCACGCCGAGATCGACAAATGGCGGCGCGAACGCATGCTGGAAGCGACCGCGCGCAAACGCCCCGACTTGCTGGAGAAGGCCCGCGCCGCAGGCCTGCTGAGCAAGCAGGATGAAAAGTTTTTGGCAGGTTTGTAAACCTGTTGTAGTACCGTGCGGGCAATGTCTGCCCGCGTGTTTAACCCCATCCTCTACTGGGCCGGTTCACTCCGTGGTGCCAGCAAGATGGTTATTGGAGTCTATAAAATGGATCTGATTCAACAACTCGAGCAAGAAGAAATCGCTCGTCTGGGCAAGAACATCCCTGAGTTCGCGCCTGGCGACACCGTGGTCGTTAACGTGAACGTAGTCGAAGGCACCCGCAAGCGCGCCCAGGCTTACGAAGGCGTTGTGATCGCACGTCGTAACCGTGGCCTGAACTCGAACTTCATCGTTCGTAAGATCTCGTCCGGCGAAGGCGTTGAGCGTACCTTCCAGCTGTACTCCCCGCTGATCGCTTCGATCGAAGTGAAACGCCGTGGTGACGTACGTCGCGCTAAACTGTACTACCTGCGCGAGCGTTCGGGCAAATCCGCACGTATCAAAGAAAAACTGCCGACCCGTCGCGCAGAAGCGAAAGCAAGCGCGTAATAGCGTTTTGCCGGAATGGAAGGGGTGCCTCTGGTACCCCTTTTTCTTTTGGAGTCAGCATGAGTAAGCCACTCGTCGATCCCAGTCAATGGCCGGTCGATTCCATCGCCGGCGAAGCGGCCGTCCTGCTGGAGCGCCTGGCGCCCGCATGGCTGCGCCAGCGCTTCGCCCAGCCGCCCGCGTGGACGCCGGAGCTGCCCGACGAATCGGCGCGCTTCCCGCATCCGACCGCCGCCGCCGTGCTGGTGCCGCTGGTGCTGCGCGAGGAAGGTCTGTCCCTGCTGCTGACCCAGCGCACCGCCCATTTGAACGACCATGCCGGCCAGATCGCTTTTCCCGGCGGGCGCGCCGAGCCGGGCGACGGCTCTCCCATCGAAACGGCGCTGCGCGAAACGGAAGAGGAAATCGGCCTGGCGCGCCGGCATATCGAGGTGATCGGCCACCTGCCTGATTACCTGACCGGCACCGGCTACCGCGTGACGCCGGTGGTGGGCCTGGTGCTGCCGCCGTTCGAGCTGCGCGCCGATCCTGGCGAAGTGGCCGAGATTTTCGAAGTGCCGCTGGCCTTCCTGATGGACGGCTTGAACCACCGGCGCCTGTCGGCCGAGCTGCCCAGCGGCCGCCGCAGCTTCTACGCCATGCCTTACGAGGAACGCTTCATCTGGGGCGCGACGGCCGGCATGCTGCGCAATCTGTTTCATTTCTTGCGCGCATAGGCTATCGTAGCGGGCATTGCGGCATTGCTATCACAAAGGACGTTTGATGACTTTTCTTTCCATTCTTTGCGCGTTGTTGTTGGAGCAACTCAAGCCCCTGCGCGCAGATAATCCCGTCTATGCCGAAATCAAGAGCCTGGCGGTGCGCATGGAAACCTGGTTCAACGCCGGCCATGAGCGCCATGGCCAGATGGGCTGGTTCCTCATGATGGGCGCGCTGATGCTGCCCACCGCGCTGATTTACTGGGTTCTGCTGTACTACAAGCTGTATCTGGCCGCCTTTGCCTGGAACGTGGCCATCGTGTACCTGACCCTGGGCTTCCGCCATTACAGCCATTACTTCACTTCGATCCAGCTGGCCCTGAACGCGGGCGACGAAGCCGCCGCGCGCTCGCTGCTGGCCGAATGGACCAAGCAGGATACCGTGGGCATGGAAGTGAGCGAGATCGCCCGCGTCGCCGTGGAAAAGTCCCTGATCACCTCGCACCGCAATGTGTTCGGCGTGTTCTTCTGGTTCCTGATGCCGCTCGGCCCTTCGGGCGCGGTGATGTACCGCGTGTCCGAATACCTGGCGCGCGCCTGGAACGAGCCGGAACATATGCGCAATGAAGCCTTCGGCGAATTCGCCGCGCGCGCCTTCTATTGGATCGACTGGATTCCGGCGCGCCTGACCGCCGTGGCCTTCGCCGTGGTCGGCAACTTCGAAGACGCCATCTACGCCTGGCGCAATTTCGCCCACCGCTGGAAGGATGAAGCCATCGGCATCATCCTGTCGGCCGGCGGCGGCGCCATGGGCGTGCGTCTCGGCTCGCCGCTGGAGAACGCGGCCAAGGTCGTGCCCTCCGATGCCGCCGCCGTCGATATCGGCGAGGTGGAAATCGACACGCTGCCCGGTGAGGAGCCGAGTGTGCGCGCCCTGCAAAGTACCGTGGGCCTGGTCTGGCGCGCGCTGCTGCTGTGGATGCTGCTGCTGCTGTTGCTGTCCGGCGCGGTCTGGCTCAGTTAAGCGGACGAACAACCTTTTCGCCGCCGAAGCGGCATACAATACGGCTTTGACGCGAGTTTCCTGCCCCATTCCGGCATCGGGGCAGGGAGGTTGGCGTTTTTTCGGTGGAAAATCAGGTACTTACCTGTTTAGGTCTTCTATAAGATATAATACCTAAGCTTCTTCCACGTACCCTAGTTACAAGCCGCCTATGGCCAGCGAGTTCTTTATTCTTGGCGTTACCGCCGATGGCAAGCAGTTCCGTCCGAGCGATTGGGCCGAGCGCTTGTGCGGGGTGATGTCCTGCTTCCGACCGGAAGGCAGCGGCGGGCGCCACGCCCACTTGCAGTTTTCTCCCCTTGTCCGCCCCGTGCTGCTGAACGGCACCAAGGCCGTCGTGGTCAGTAATGACCTGCGCGAGCTGGAGCCGATGGCTTACCACTTCGTGGTCGCTTTTGCGCGCGATAATAATCTGCAGGTGGTTGACGCCTGCCTGGTGCCGACGCCGGAAGAAGAGACGCGCGCCTCGGCCAGTGCCTGAAGCGAGCCTTAAGCGCCGTCAATAACATTCGGGAACCGCGCCGGTTCCATAGTAGGATAGGGTTTTGCCTTTCCCGAATGTCCATGATTTCCTTCAAGCCGCGCTTCGGCGCCACCGTCTTGCTGGCCGGCCTGGCCTTCCTGCCTCCGGCCTATTCCCAAACCCTGCCGCATGGCGTCGTCAAAGGCCCGTTGGCCGAGGGCATCACCGAGTACCGTTTGCCGAACGGACTGAAAGTGCTGCTGTTCCCGGACGCGTCGAAACCCACCGTTACCGTCAACGTCACGTATCTGGTCGGCTCGCGCCATGAGAACTATGGCGAGACCGGCATGGCCCACCTGCTGGAACACCTGATGTTCAAGGGCGCGCCACGCAACCGCAATATCCCGCAGCAGTTCGCCGAACGCGGCATGGACTTCAACGGCACCACCTCGCTCGACCGCACCAACTACTACGAGGTGTTCCAGGCCAGTCCCGAGAACCTGAAATGGGCGCTGGATATGGAAGCCGAGCGCATGACCAAGTCCTTCATCTCGCGCAAGGATCTGGACTCGGAAATGACCGTGGTGCGCAACGAGTACGAGAGTGGCGAGAACGATCCCTTCGGCGTGCTGGTCAAGCGCATGCAGAGCGTGGCCTACGACTGGCACAGCTACGGCCGTTCCACCATCGGCAACCGCAGCGATATCGAAAATGTGCGCATCGAGAACCTGCAGGCTTTCTACCGCACCTGGTATCAGCCGGATAACGCCGTGCTGCTGGTGGCCGGCAAGTTCGATCCGTCCCAGACCCTGGCCTGGATCAGCAAGTCCTTTGGCGTGATCCCCAAGCCGAAGCGCCAGTTGCCGCCTTTCTGGACGGTGGAACCGACCCAGGACGGCGAGCGCAGCTTCACTGTGCGCCGCAAGGGCGATATGCAGATCGTGGCGGTGGCCTACAAGATTCCGGCGGCCCTGCATGCCGATGCCGATGCCCTCAGCTTCATGTCCGACATCCTGGGCGATACGCCCAATGGCCGTTTGCACAAGGCCCTGGTGGAAAGCGGCAAGGCGGCGCAGATCTACAGCTTTGGCCTGAACGGCTATGCGCCCGGCCTGCAGGTGCTGGCGGCCCTGGTGAAGGCGGGCGAGCCGGTGGAGCCGGTGCGCGAGCAGCTGGTGGCGGCCATCGAGAGCTTCGCCGCGCAGCCGCCGACAGCGGAGGAGATGGAGCGCGTGCGCCGCAACGTCAGCAACGGCATCGAGAAGGCGCTCAACGACCCGCAGCAGGTCGGCGTGGCGCTGTCAGAGCAGATCGCCCTGGGTGACTGGCGCCTGCTGTTCAAGGGCCGCGACGATCTGGAGAAAGTCACGGCGCAGCAGGTGAGCGAGGCCGCCGGCCGCTATCTGAAGCGCGACAACCGCACCGTGGGCCTGTTCCTGCCGGAAGACGCGCCGCAGCGCGCCGAGATTCCGGCCGCGCCGTCCGTGGCCGAGGTGATGAAGGATTTCAAGGGCAAGGACAGCGTGCTGACTTCGGAAGTCTTCGACCCGAGCCAGGCCAATATCATGGCGCGCACCGAGCTGAAAACCCTGGGCGGCCTGAAACTGGCGCTGCTGCCGAAGAAGAACCGCGGCGAAGCCGTGTCGGTGGAGCTGCGTCTGCATTGGGGCGACGAGAAGAATATGTTCGGCAAATCGCTGGTGGCCACGGCCACCGCGCAGATGCTGATGCGCGGCAGCAGCCAGTACAGCCGCGCGCAATTGGCCGACGCCTTCTCGCGCCTGAAAATGTCGGGCAGCGGCCCCTACCAGTTCGACACCACGCGCCCAAACCTGGAGCAGGCGCTGCGTCTGGCGATGCATGTGCTGAAAAATCCAAGCTTCCCGGAAGCTGAATTCGAACAGATGCGCCAGCAGTGGATCGTTTCCATCGAGGCGGCGCGCAACGACCCGCAGACAATGGCCACGCAGGCGCTGGAAGAATACCTCGACCACTATCCGAAAGGCGACCCGCGCGCCGCGATGAGCATCGACGAGCAACTGGCCGGCGTGAAGGCGCTCAAACTGGAGGACGTGAAAGCGTATTACCGCGATTTCTACGGCGCCTCGCATGGCGAGCTGGCCATCGTCGGCGATTTCGACAAGGCCGCTGCCGTCAAGGTGGTGGAGGAAGAGCTGGGCGGATGGCTGAGCAAAGCCGCTTATGCGCGCATCCCCAACAGCAATTCAGGCAAGGCGCCGCTGCATAAATCCATCGACACGCCGGACAAGGAGAACGGTTTCTACACGGCCCATATCGAGCTGGATCTGAACAAGGACGATGCCGACTATCCGGCGCTGGAGCTGGCGAACTACATCTTCGGCGACGGCGGCATGAAGTCGCGCCTGATGGATCGCATCCGCCAGAAGGACGGCCTGTCCTACGGCGGCGGCTCCTCGCTGGCGGCGGGCGAGAAGGACCGCGCGGGTGGCTTCTCGGTGATGGCGATCGCCGCGCCGCAGAATCTGAAAAAGCTGGAAACGGCCATCCGAGAAGAGCTGGAGCGCGCGGCCAAGGAAGGTTTTACGGCGGCCGAAGTGGCGGGCGCCAAGTCCGGCCTGCTGCAGCAGCGCCTGCAAAGCCGCTCGAAAGACGAAGTGATCGCCGCCGCCTGGACCCGCTACCTGTATCTGGGTCAGACCTTCGAACGCAGCGCCCAGCATGAGGCCAAGCTGAAAGCGCTGACGGCGGAGCAGGTGAGCGCAGCCTTCCGCAAGGCGCTCGACCTGGGCAAACTGAGCGTGGTCACGGCCGGCGACAAGGCCAAGGTGGAAGCGGCGCCCAAGGCGGCGGCCGGTGGCGCGACAGGCAGCGCACGCTGAAGAGGTTTGGTGGGCAGGCGGCGTTGCTTTCCGGCGGATTAGAACAGGCCGCCGCCGCCCACCATTTGACGCTGCGCCAGCTCGGCCAGCGTCCGTTCCAGCTCCGGAATGGCTTGCTGGAACTGGGGCGCGGCCTGGCGCAGTTGCCCCAGCCAGCCCAGATCTGCCGGCGGCGCCAGGCGCAGCGTTTCGGCCAGCGCCCGGCCAATGTCAGGCAGCAGATACCAGTGCTCGGGAGAGCGCCGGATCTGGCGCTCCATATCGCGGAACATGGCGCTCGCCAAAGTGCGCATATCGAGGTCCAGATCTCCGTTGCGCTCGATTTCCAGCGGTGCGCTCAGGCGCAAGGTGGTTTGGAGGCCTTCTTCGGGACAGCCGTAAATGCCGATGACGAGCGCATTACTCTTCAGTGCGAACAAGGAAGCGCCAGCCATGGCCGGCACCAGATGGCCAAAGAAGGGCACATAGCTGGTATGGCCGGTCACGCCCAGGCTGTCCGGCATAATCGTCAGCACTTCGCCGCGCCGCAATGCGCGGATGGCTTTCAGTGCCGCGCCGCTGTCATCATTCGGAATCGGAGTATAGCCATAGCCCAGGCGGCCGAACAGGCTTTCCACATCGCCCATGGGATGGCTGGCCGGAAGCGGATTGTGGAAGCTGTTGACGGTCTTAATGCGCCCGATTGCCTGGATCAGCTTGAGGGCGACAATCGTGAAATTTCCGTAATGAGGCGTAAACAGAACGACGGGCCGCTCGCTATTGCGTACCAGGTCGAGATAATCCTGGCCCTCTACCCTCACGTGCCGATGCAGGAAGCGCTCGATACCTGATGCATCGAGCCGGCCTAAATGCTGGCGCAGTTGCTGCCGCTGGTGCATCGACAAGTAATGGCGTCGGCATAGCTCATGACAGTCTGCTGCAGGTATATGCGGAAAGAGGCGGCGTATGGATTGGCTGAAAAAACGCTGCGCGGCGCCTCCTTTGCGGTAGGTAAATTGTGGCGTGGCTTGGCGCAGGTACTGGCGCGCCAGGAAAACTAGTTCCGAACCGGTGTACTGCATGCGTGCTCCTGCTTAATGCGAATTGCGCATTTCCGTCAAACGGCTTTTGACGAAGGCATAAGTTTGGGCATCCAACTCCGGGCCGGCTTGCCGCCAGGCGTCGAAGTAAGCTTCAAGCTGCTTCAGCTTGTCATTGCGTTCAAGCGCGCGAAACTGCCCGCTGGCCCGGTACAGGTGCTGCCAACTCAGTGTCAGTTCCGGGAAGGCCTGCGCCATATTCTGCAAGTTCCCGCTTAGCCAACCCATGCACAGGGCAAGTGCTTTGCCCGCGTTGGGGCCGTCGGTTTCAACGCCTTCAAACTGCTGCAGCTGAAGGCTTGATGCCCGATCAGGATTTGGCGCCAGCGTCAGCATGGTTTGCAGGCCAAAGCAATACAGTAGTGGCTCCAGCAAGGAGAAAGTACAGGACTTGCCGAGGAAATTCAAAGATGCGGTGGTGCCATTGCCGCGCGTATGCAATTCCGGGAAGCTGATATACAGTACGGGCGCACTGCCATCCGTGCGCGCCGCTTTGACGCGTTTGATAACGTCACGCGGCGCCATCGTTTGCAGCGCCTTGTTGGGTGAACTCATGGCGGTGATTGCGTTCACTACGGCTTGGCTTTCAACCACGATCGAGCGCCGTGCCAGGTCGGCCGGGAGAGTGCGTAATAACTGCAAGGTGCTTAGATTGAAGGGGAGGGCCAGCATGCAAGAGCCGTGCAGTAGCCGCTGCGTGACTTCGCTCGCCACAGGTGGCAGTTGTGGCGTATCCACTGGCAAGGTGCCGCGTTGCAGCAGGCGTTTATAGGAGCACAGACCGGCTTGCGCCGTGGCAAACGCATGCTCCTGCGGCAGGCTCAGGAAATGGCGCAAGCCCATTTGCGCATATTTCACCATACTGGTTTCCCGTTGGATGCGAATCTGTTCGGCGGGATCAGAAATAGATAGCAGTTTTTCCAAAGGAGCGAGCAGTAGCTTTCGCAAGGACATCGTGAATTTCCTTTCCGGGAGCGTTCTATAAACTCTGCTGTTGGATTCGGATCGCGGCGACAAGATCGCTGAGGGTGCGCAGAACTCTTGTAATCAAAAAAATGCTGGTGAATACGAGCATGGCAGGCCAGAGCAAGTCACGCATCAGATGCAGCGCCGCAGACAGGAATTCAGCCTCGCTGCCAAACTCCTGAACGATCTGCTGCAGTTGCAGCGGCAGAGAGGTGAACTGCCGTAGCAGCTCGCATAGCAAAAAATGGCCGAAGTACAGGAAGTAGGCGCCGCCCAGCAAGGTATAGACATGCAAGATCCATATCTGCATGGGGCGACTGGCTTGGCCGCTTGGCCGTCCGAGTACGCGCAGCAGCAGGCTGACAGTATGACGACGCATCTGTTGATGCAGATTATGCAGACCGCTCAGGTCGGACAGCAGCCAGTAGCCGTCGAATTTAAACATGGGGTTGAGCGTAAACAGCATGGTGAACGTGATCACCCAGATCAGCTGCAGGACGAAGCTGTCGCCGCTGGCAAGCGCCCAAGCATCCAACCCGATCAGCAGGATGGCTTGAAAATACACGCCGCCCAGATCGACCGCGGCGCGTTGGTGGCGTGTCAGGCGCCAGGCATGGCTTACGTCGGCAAACCAGGCGGGAAAAATCAGATAGAGGCCAATCCCGATGCCGCCGTGCGGACAGCGGAAGTAACGGCAGGCTGTGATATGGCCCAGTTCATGCAGCAGCCCGCTTAGCACGAGTAAACCGATCAGCAGCGGAACGGTGTCCATGTCCTGCCAACTGCCATGTACTGCTTGCATGGCGCCGGGCAGGGTAAGGAAATGCAGGACGGCGAAGGCCGATAGCAGTACGGCAGCCAAGTGCGGCCGAAACAGCCATGCCAAGCGCTGTCCAAGCTGCGCGGCCAGCGCTGCTGACAGCAGTTCCATGCTGATAAAGAAGGGGCGTATGCGTTTGGTACTGGGGGCGTCGTGTAGCAGCGCCGGTGGCAAAGTTTGCGCGCCCAGTTCATGCAGCTTGGCGGCGGGCATGGGCGGTCCACCTTCGGCCACAAAAGCTTGTTCCAGTTCGCTGTCGCTTGATGGTTGTCTGAGCAGCGCGAGTATCAGTGCACGCGTCCCGACTGAAATCAAAAAATACCGCCCCTCGCATTCCAGAAGAAAGCGAGGAGCGGCGTGCAAGGTTGTCCCATCATAGGGTGAAATCCGGATGCCGTCTTTGAGGAGGGGGGTAGGCTGCATGGATCTGGGGTTGGACGGGAACAAACTATAAATTGCCTTTGTGGATTACCTATGGTGTTGACGGCCCACGCGTGTCGCAGCCACAAATTTGCAATGAGAATGAGGAGGTTGGAACTGTCTCCATCTCAAAGCGTGCTTCCAATTCCTCAATGAGGAAAGGGTCGTTTGACTCTTCATTAACTATTTGCTGATTTGTAGTGCTGGTTGCGGTTTGCATGTCTAACTCCAAAAGTAATTCACACCAACTTACACTTTCTTACCGCGAGCGGTAACGCGCTGAACTTTGCGCTGCCTCATCAGGCTGCCTTGCAGGGCTTTCCGAATCAGTTAGAATAAAGTGTATTACAGTCATAATTTATTGTAAAGACATAAAAAATTATTGTTTGACGATGATTAATTCTTATATTTTGAGAAGCGGGCAGCCTGCCGTGAGGCATCTGTGCAGTGGCCTGCAAGCTGCTCTTGTTGCATTTGTTGTATTGCAGATACTGTATTTCTGTTTGTGTTGGGGAGGTGTCGACAGTCAGTATGTGTTTTATATGCGTATGTTTTTCTATCCGGACGGCCTCACCTTCGATGAGTTGCTTCGTTTGAGTTTTGCTCAGCGTTTGGTGGGCATAGGACTAGGGGTGCTAGCCCTTGGTGTCCTGTTTTACGCCGTTATTCAGTTCAATAGTATTTTGGCATCCGTAAAAGACGGTATGATTTTTTCCTTGCGTACCATCGCCGCCATGCAGGCGTTTTCCGGGGCGCTTCTCCTCTATACGGTGTTGAGCAATCTTGAGAAGCCTCTGCGCGCCCTTGCCATCAATGCGATGGTGAAGACTCCGATATTGCAAGTTCTCTTCAGCTTCAGCTCAAATGAATTGTTGCTTGTTCTTGTGTGCGCGTTGTTCTACGTCCTGACTGCCATCATGCACGAAGGCCATCGCCTTGAGGAAGAAAACAAGGGGTTCGTCTGATGCCCATTATTGTCAACCTCGATGTCATGCTGGCGAAACGTAAGATCAAGTCCAAGGAACTGGCGGCTTATGTAGGTATCACCGAACAAAACCTCTCATTGCTCAAATCCGGCAAGGTCAAGGGCATACGCTTTGTCACGCTGGAGAAGATCTGCGAGCGCCTGGCTTGCCAGCCGGGCGATATCCTGGAGTGGGAAGAGAGCGAAGGCGCGGAGGAGGAGGCCGCGCCGGCGGAGCTACTGTAGGGAAGGAAGGCTGAACTCAGGGCGTGCTGAGTTCTGCCACAAAATCGTACATATCGCCGCGGAAGATCGAGCGGCAAAATTCCACCGCGCGGCCATCGCGCAAAAAGCCCAGACGCTCCACCGCCAGTCCCGCATCGCCCTGCTGTGCCTGCAGCAGCGCCGCCTGTTCCGCGTTCAGCAGCAGGGCCGAGAGGCGTTGCAGGGCGCGCACCGGCCGGTTGCCGGCCTTCTCCAGCGCTTCATACATCGAGACATCGACCGCGTCCAGTGCGGGCAGGGCGGTGGCGACAATGGTCGCGTACTCCAGGCACATCGGCACATCGTCGGCAAAGCGGATGCGGTTGAAGCGGTACACCGGGGCACCGGGACTGAGCCGCAGCCGCAGCGCTTCTTCCGGCGTGACCGTGCCTTCCGAGCGCTTCAGCCACACGCTGCGCGGGGTACGGCCGCGCGCGCGCATGTCCTCGGAAAACGAGGTCAGTTTGGCGAAGTTCTTTTCGATGCGGGTGTTGATGAAATTGCCGGAGCCGGGCCGGCGCACCAGCAGACCCTCGTCCACCAGGCCGTCGATGGCCTTGCGCACCGTGATGCGCGAGATCGACAGTTCGCTCGCCAGCTGGCGCTCGGCGGGCAGGGCTTCATCGGGGCCGAAGATGCGTTTGTCGATGGCTTCGCGCAGGGCGCGCTGTAATAGCTGGTACAGGGGCAGGCTGCTGGTTTGCCCCATGGTCTCCATGATTTCTGCAAGTGATGTCATACCACTTTCTTTCTTGTCTCGTGCGGAGCGCGTGCTTGCGCGCCCCATTCTTGTCAAACAACGTCTTTTGATAATACCAAAAAAAGACCATGCCACAAGCCATCAGCCTACTGTGCGTGGCTGCAACACCGCATCCTCCCTCTGACGCTTACCAAGTGTTGATAGCGCGGCATGTGTTTTTTGTGCAACGTTTGAAAAAAATCTAATGACTGGTAATGATTTGGTATGCGATAGGGGTATATTGGCGTGCAATTGGTTTTATGCAATTCCACACAAAAAAGCAAAGCTTAGGAGGAGACATGAAGCGCAATCTGACCCCGATCGCCACCGCGGTCGCCATCCTGACCGCCGCCAGTGGTGCGGCGGCGCAAACCCCGCCAGCCAGTTCCAAAGTCGATGAGTCGGCCGTCGTCACCGTGACCGGCGTGCGTGCCGCGCTGGCCCAGTCGTTGAACCAGAAACGTAATGCCGAGTCGCTGGTGGAAGTGATCACCGCCGAAGACGTGGGCAAGATGCCGGATAAGAGCGTGGCCGATTCCCTGCAGCGCGTGCCGGGCGTGTCGGTGGCGACGGCCGGCGGCAGCGAAGGCGGCTTCGGCGAGAATGACCGCGTCAGCCTGAAAGGCACGCCGTCCAACCTGACCCTGACCACGCTGAATGGGCATACCGTGTCCAGCGGCGACTGGTATATCTCGAACATCACCAATGGCGGCCGCTCGGTCAGCTACTCGATGTTCCCTTCCGAATTGATCGGCCGCGTCACGGTGCATAAAAGCGCGCAGGCCAATCTGATCGAGGGCGGCGCGGCCGGCAATGTGAACATCGAAACGCGCAAGCCGCTCAGCTTCAAGAAGCCCTGGACTCTGATGGGTTCCGTGGAAGGCGTGTACAGCGAAGGGCCGAAGAAAACCGATGCGCAGTTCAGCGCCCTGGCCAACTGGAAGAACGAGGCCGGCAATATGGGCGTGCTGGTGCAGCTGTTCGACGAGAAGCGCAGCCTGCGCCGCCTCGGCCAGGAATTCCTGTCCTGGGCCAAGGTGGACAGCACCATGGCGCCGGAGTGGGTCAAGTCCAATCCCGAGGTGAACGGCAAATGGCTGTCGGTGCTGACCGGTACCGCCTTGTTCGAGCAGAAGCGCGAGCGCAAGGGCGGCATGCTGGACGTGCAGTTCAAGGTCAGCCCCGATTTCAGTTTCGATGTCAGCGGCTTTTATACCCGCCTGGATGCGGACAATATCAACGCCAACTTCATGATGGACGCCAGCCAGCCGCTGTCGAACAACGCCAACCTGGCCGGCACCGGCGGCATCAAGCCTTCTTCCTGGACCATCAAGGGCGACACCATCACGGCGCTCGCATTCCCGGCCGCCTGCCCGGTCGCCAACTGCAGCGATATGGGTTCTTCGTTGCAGGACATCATTGCCCGTCCCGGCTCTTACAGCGATTCCAAGTTCCTCAATCTGGACTGGCAATGGCGCGCCAACGAGCACCTGAAATTCAAGGGCCAGATCGGCACCACGCGCGGCACCGGCTATGCGCGCGACTATGGCTATGAAGCCTGGCTGGCCTATTCCGGCACCAGCATCACCACCTATGGCCTGGATCAGCCGGCCACGGTCGTCGTGCCGAATGCCGGCAGCTTCACGCCGCGCACCGGCGCCAACTTCTTCAGCGGCTGGGCTTCGGACACCAAGGCCAAGGACAAGGAAAGCTATGGCCAGGTCGATGGCGAGTACAAGACGCCGTGGGAGATTGTGCCGACCCTGCATTTCGGCCTGCGCCACGCCAAGCATGAGCGCGACCTGATCTGGCTGTCGGGTACCGTGGCGCCGGCCGGCGGCTTGGCCGCCAACCGGCCTACCGGCTTGACCAATTTCCCGGACAGCCCGCTGCCCAATCTGCTGAACAAGGGCTGGACCTTTACCAGCGAGTCAATGAAAGCCTGGGGCGACAAGTACGTCAGCTTCGACACCCATGCCTACCAAAGCGAATTCCAGATCCGCGAAAAAGCCTCGGCCGGTTATGTGATGGGCGACCTGAGTTTCGGTCCGGTGCAGGGCAATCTCGGCGTGCGCTTCGTGCGCACCCAGATCGATGTGGCCAACGCTTCGCCCAACGATCGCTGGGCGCCGGAGTACACCTCGCGCAGCTATAACAACTTCCTGCCCAGCCTGAACCTGCGCACCGACCTGTCGCAGGACGTGGTGCTGCGCGGCGCAGCCAGCCGCACGCTGTCGCGCCCCGATATCGGCGCCCTCGGCTCGCTCAGCCTGAACGACCTGACCTTCTCGGCCAACGGCGGCAATCCCAAGCTGACGCCCATCCTGTCGAACAATGTGGATGCCGGCATTGAGTGGTACTTCATGCCCAAGTCGCTGCTGGGCGTGAACGTGTTCAATATGCACATGGCGTCGTATGTGACCTTTGGCGCCTCGACGGCGGAATTTTTCAACCAGTCGGTGGGCCGCGTCACGACCTACACCATGAGTTCCGCGATGAATACCAAGGCCCGCGTGCGCGGCGTGGAACTGCAGTATGTGCAGGATCTGGGCAATGGCTTCGGCGTCAACGCCAACTACACCTATGCCGACGGCAAGGAAACCGGCAAGGCGCCGAATTCGGCCTGCGCCGATCTGGGTGACTGCAATATGGTGGGCACCTCCAAGCGCTCCTACAACGCCGGCGTGTTCTACGAGAACAACAAGTTCAGCGCCCGCATCAACTACAGCTACCGCTCGGCCTTCCTGAATGGCCTGGACCGCAACAGCGCGATCTATCAGGACGGTGTGGGCACGCTGTCGGCTGCCTTCAACTACAATCTCACCGAGAACCTGACGCTCTCGCTGGAAGGCAAGGACTTGAACGATCCAACGCTCAAGTCCTACGCCACCACCAAGGACCAGCCGCGCGCCTTCTACAAGAACGGCAAGCAGCTCTTCTTCGGCATCCGGGGCAAGATGTAAGGCGTCAGCGCAGTAAATCGCAGTATGGGGCAGGACCACGCGGAGTCCTGCCCTTTTTCATGCAGGAGAAGAAATGAGAACCAAAGTCATGGCGGCGCTGCTGGGCGCCGCGGCAGCCTTTGCGGCTGCATCCGCGCCTGCGGCGGCTGCGCCGCAATTTGTCTATAGTCCGTACCGCCATCTGCCGCTGGATGGCGCGGCAGCCAGCATCAATGCCCTGCAAGGGCTGGATGCCAAAGCGCTGAGCTGGGCCTTTGCCGTCGGCGAATGCGGCGCCGAGACCTGGGGCGGACAGCCCGGGCAGACGGTAGCGGCGGCCAAGGTGCCGCAGTTCGTGGCGGCCGGCATCGGCTATATCGTATCGACCGGAGGCCAGGGCGGCATATTCACCTGCTCCAGCGACGAGGGCATGGAAAAATTCATCGCCCGCTACGACTCGGCGCACCTGCTGGGCTTTGACTTCGACATTGAAGCGGCGCAAACTCCGGCCCAGATCGACAGCCTGCTGGCGCGTCTGGTCAAGGCTCAAGGCAAACGCCCGCAACTGCGCTTCAGCTTTACCGTGGCCACGCACGCGGCCACCGATGGCAGCCGGCGCAGCCTGAACTCCACCGGCGAGGCGGTGCTGGCGGCGATCCGCCGCAGCGGCCTGCGCGACTATGTGCTGAACCTGATGGTGATGAATTACGGCCCGGCCGGCAGCAAGGTGTGCGCGGTGCGCGGCCAGCGCTGCGATATGGGTTCCTCCGCCATTCAGGCGGTGCTGAACGTGCATATGAAATACAAGGTGCCGCTGGAGCAGATCGAGGTGACGCCGATGATCGGCGTGAATGATGTGGCGGAAAATGTTTTTACCCAAAGCGATGCGCGCACCGTGGCGCGCGCCGTACGCGATATGAAGCTGGCGGGCCTGCATTACTGGTCGCTGGACCGCGACAAGCCTTGCGGCCAGCCGACGACGGGCGCCGACCCGCGCTGCAGCTCGTTGCCGGGCGTGGCGGCCGGCGTGTATGGGCGCGAACTGGGTAAGGTGGCGCCATGAGCAAACTGCAGAACCGTTATCTCTCGCTTGACGTGCTGCGCGGCCTGACCGTGGCGCTGATGATCGTGGTGAACACGCCGGGCGACTGGGGCCATGTGTACGGTCCGCTGCTGCACGCCGACTGGCATGGTTTCACGCCGACCGACTGGGTGTTCCCGACCTTTCTTTTCGTGGTCGGCAATGCGCTGGCCTTCGCTCTGCCCAAGTATGCGGAGCAGGGCGATGGCGCGGTACTGGCGAAGGTGGGGCGGCGCACGGCGCTGATTTTCCTGCTGGGTTTTCTGGTGTACTGGTTCCCGTTCACCGGGCCGCTCGACCATGTGCGCATACCGGGTGTTCTGCAGCGCATCGCGCTGTGCTTCGGCAGCGCGGCGTTGATCCTGCATTTCTGCAAAGAGCGGGGCGCGCTGTGGTTCTGCATCGCCGCGCTGCTGGTCTATTGGCTGGTGATGGCACTGTTTGGCGACTACAGCATGCATGGCAATGCGGCCTACAAGCTGGACCTGGCCGTGCTGGGCAAGGCGCATATGTATGAGGAGGCGGGCGTTCTGTTCGATCCGGAGGGCATACTCAGTACCTTGCCCTCCATCGTCAACGTCATCGCCGGCTATTTTGCGGGACGCCTGATCCTGTCGCTGGGCGCCAGCTATGAAACGCTGGCGCGGCTGATGATGGCGGGCGTGGCCTGCATCGGCGTGGCGCTGTGCTGGGATCTTGCCTTCCCCATCAATAAGAAGCTGTGGACCAGCTCCTATGTGCTGTTCAGCGTGGGCCTGGATCTGCTGATCCTGCCGCTGCTGATCTACGTGATCGAGATGCGCGGACAGCGGCGCTGGACGTATTTCTTCGAGGTCTTCGGCAAGAACACCCTGTTCATCTATCTGCTGGCCCAGGTGGCGGCGACGGTGCTGTTCGTCACCGATACCTATGGCTGGATGTACCAGCATGTGCTGCTGGTGTTTGCCCCGCCCAAGCTGGCCTCGCTGCTGTTCGCGCTGTTCTTCATGCTGGCGTGCTGGCTGGTCGGTTATGCCATGGATCGCAAGCGCATCTACATTAAGGTCTAGAAGCGCAGTTTGAAACCGGCGCGGTTGGCGGTGGCCACCAGCGCCATTATGGCCAGCGTCATGGCGGCGGCGTTCAGCAGTCCGGGAATGCCGCCGCTGTGCAGATATGGCCACCAGATGCGCGGCAGATGCAGCACGGCCGCGAATTGCTCCCAGAGGTCCGGCGCGATATAGGCGAACAGCGCGTTGGCTCCCGCCGGCAGCAGGATGACGCACCATCCCTGCCACTGCCACACATCGATCACGATATAGAACAGCAGGAACAGGCCAAGCACGATGCCTGAACAGACCAGGGTATAGCTCTCCGTCGCCTGAATCTTGTTGATGCCGTGGTAGGGCCGCAGGAGCAGGCCGCACAGCAACAGGCCAAGCGCAAAGAGGAACATGAAGCGGATGCGCTGACGGTGTCCGGCTGATTGCGCCACGAACAGATTGCCGACCAGCGTGCCGGCCAGCACATTGGCCGCGGTGGAACCCAATACCTCGGGCAGGTTGACGAAGCCATTCACCGCCTGCTGCACCCCGGCCAGCGCACCGGCCTTGCAGCCCATATACAGTACGATCAGCGCGGCGAGGGCGCCCATCAGCGCCGCACCATGGCCGCGCGCGGCCAGGTAGATCAGGCTGCACAGCAGATAAGCCCAACCGATCATGCCGAGTATGCCCCACCAGCTATGCTGCAGATACACGCTGCTGAATTCCGCATTCAGCGTGCCGCGAAAGCTGGCGAGCAGGAAGAGCATCAGCAGCACGCCAGCCCAAAAACTCCAGCTGCGCTGCGCCGTCTGACGCCACAGCAGGATCATCGCTACGTAGAACAGCAGAAAATACCAGGCGCGCGGCAGCAGCGCATGCGCCGCATCATAGCGGTAAGCGTTGGCCAGCACCACGCCGGCAAGCATCAGGCTGCCCGCGCGCCACGCCAAGCGGCCCAGCAGCGGCAGCGAGAAGTGGCCGATGGACTTGTGCAGCGAGAGCGGAATGGCGATGCCGACGATGAAGAGGAAGCCGGGGAAGACCAGATCGGGCAGGGTGAAGCCGTCGGCCTTGGCACTGGCATGCTCCAGCCAAGGCGGGATGCCCGGCATGCCCGCGATATAGTTCACCCAGATCATGGCGAGAATCACGAAGCCGCGGAAAGCATCAAGGCTGAGCAGGCGCCGCGCCGTTGTGGCGCTGGCGTGCGGAGGGCGGCTCTGCGCCTTGGTGGCGGAAAAGGCAGGCGAAGCGGAGGAATGAGGCATAGGCAAACTTCCGTTCTCGATCAGCGCCACAGCCGGCGCAAAGCCTTGCTCTTACAGCCCAGCCCGTGTCCGATTGGGGTCTGACCCCAATCGGACACGGGCTGGGCTGTAGCGCAGGCGAAAAAAAGCGGGCAGGGCTTGCGCCTCTACCCGCTGTGCCGGTACCGCGCTTATTTGGCGGCGGTGGCTGGGCGGTTCACCCACAAAATCCAGTAGCGGGCCAGGTCGTTGCGGCCGTCGGTGCCGGTCACGGTTTCCAGGGTCTTGATGGCTTCATCCTTCTTGCCAGCCAGCGCGTAGGAGACGCCCAGGCGCAGCTTGGCGTCTTCCGCATTTTTCAGGCCACCCTTGGCGATACCTTGCTGGATCAGGTCAATGCCCTTGTCGAACTGCTCCATGGTCACGTAGGCATAGCCCAGGTTGACCAGGCCAGTGCCGTCCTTGGATTTCTTGGCCGAGGCTTCGCCGGAGGCGATGTTCTTGCTGTCGTCGGCAGCCTGGCGGTTGGCCTGGTCGCGCACTTTGCGGTGCTTGTCGGCGTTCGGGCCGGTGCCCAGTACGCCCAGCGCGTAGCCGGCGTCCATGGCTTTCTTGGCTTCGGTCGGGAAGCCGGCCAGAAGGGCCAGTTCCGCCATCTCGGTGTACTCTTCCGGCGCCATTTTCGACACGGCGGCTTTCTCCAGGCGGAACACGTCCAGCGCGAAGCGGGTCGAGTAGGTGGCCTTGCCCTGGGTGCGGCTCAGCAGGTCCAGCCAGTAGTCGTCGGTTGGATAGTATTTGACCAGGTTTTCCATCGCCACCAGATAGGTCGCCGGGTCTTTCGACTTGGCGCCGATATTGGCCAGCAGCTGCAGCTCTTCCATGCTTGGCGCGGTGTTCGACTGCTGCTTGGCTGCCAGATCCTTCTGCAGTTCAACCTTGGCGGTGGCGAAGTCGTTATTGAAGTAGTAGGAACGCAGCACGTGCTGGCGGTTCTTGGCCGCGTCACCGCTTTCCTTGGCATAGCGGTTGAACCAGACGATGGCGTTGGTGTAGTCCTTATTGTTGTAGTAGGTAGTGGCCAGCGCCTGAATGAAGTCGCCGCGCTCTTTATCGGACAGCTTGCCCGATTCGATCACGGCGGCCAGGCCGGCGGTCATCATCGGCTGGTTGTTGGTGGCCGAACCCAGCGCCACGCGCAGGCGGTTCAGCACAAAGCTCTCATAGGCGGACAGGGTTGGCAGCGCCTCGCCCTGTTTGATGCGGCTTTCCACTTCGGCGTAGTTTTTTGCGTCCATCAGCGGCTTGATGACGGCTGGGTCGACCAGTTTGAACAGGTCGGGACGCACGGTATCCTGTTTTGCTGCTTCTGCCGCCGCTGCTGCCGCGGCAGCTGCCTTGTCTTTTTCCTGGGCGTGGGCGGTGCCGATGAAGGCTGGAGCGGCATTCAGGCCGATGGCGGCCAGGAGCAGGCTAATGCGGGCAATGCGGGACTTGGACATGGCAAAAAAATCCTTAGGACGGAAACAAACTTCTATTGTCCCATAAATTGGGGACATAACAGGTATTCAAGGGTGCGCAATTGTTACCAAAGCTTACGGGCGCGCATAGGCCCGTCCAGCGGCATTGAACAGCCGGCAGCGCTCGGGCGGCAGGTGCAGGGCGGCGCGGCTGCCGGCCTGCAAAGGCGCACCTTCCGGCGGCTGTTTCACGGCCAGCATGTCGGGTGCACCATCCAGCGTGGTGTAGACGATGGACAGGTCGCCCAGGTATTCCACATGGCCCACGCCCACGTCCAGCATATTCGCGCCGCCGGCCCCGCAGGCTTGCAAGGTCAGGTGCTCGGCGCGCGCGCCCAGGGTCACGGCGTCGCCGCGTTGCGCCTCGCCCGGCTGGACGGCCACCTCTACCAGCGCGCCGCCCGGCAGCTGAACCGCCACATGGTCGGCGCCCACGGCGGCGATCTGGCCGGGGATGAAATTCATCTTCGGCGAGCCGAGGAAGCCCGCCACAAAGAGGTTGGCCGGATTGTTGTACAGCTCATGCGGCGTGCCGATCTGCTCGATATGCCCGCCGTTGAAGACCACGATGCGCTCGCCCAGGGTCATGGCCTCGACCTGGTCGTGGGTCACATAGATCATGGTGGTCTTCAGCTCCTGGTGCAGGCGGCTGATCTCCACCCGCATCTGCACCCGCAGGCTGGCGTCGAGATTGGACAGTGGCTCGTCGAACAGGAACAGGCGCGGCTTGCGCACGATAGCGCGGCCAATGGCCACGCGCTGGCGCTGGCCGCCGGACAGCTCCTTCGGCTTGCGCTTGAGCAGCGGCGTGATCTGCAGGATGTCGGCGGCGCGTTCAACGGCCTCGCGCACGGCCGCCGCCTTGTGGCCGGCCAGCTTGAGCGCGAACGCCATATTCTCGTACACCGTCATATGCGGATACAGCGCATAGGACTGGAACACCATGGCCAGCTCGCGCTGGGCCGGCGGTACCTCATTGGCCAGGCGCTCGCCGATATGCAGCTCGCCGGAGCTGATCTCTTCCAGGCCGGCGATCATCCGCAGCAGGGTGGACTTGCCGCAGCCCGAAGGCCCGACGAAGACCACGAACTCGCCGTCGCGGATGGCCAGATCGATGCCGCGGATGACCGGGGTTTTATTGTCGTAATGCTTGACGACGTTTTTCAGGGTGACACTGGCCATGCTGTCAGCTCGCGGCGGCGGCCTGCTGCTGCGGCGCCTCCGTTACGCTTTTCTCCCGCGAGTTCATTGGAATCAGCTGCGACAGGATGGCCACAGGCACGGCGCTGATCAGCACCCAGAGGAAGAACTTGTGATAGCCGAGCGCCACCTGGATATCGCCGCTGATCCATTTGAACAGCACGAAGCCGAGCTGCATGATGCCGGTCGAGAAGGCATAGTGGGCGGTCTGGTATTTGCCCGGTGCGACCACCTGCATCATGTACAGGATCAGGCCGACGAAGCCGAAGCCATAGCCGAACATTTCCAGGCCGAGGGCGATGCCGATGACGGTCAGGTCGGTCGGCAGGGTGGTGGACAGGAAGTAGAACACCAGGTTCGGCAGATTCATCGCCAGGATCAGGAAGAGAATGGCGCGCTTCAGGCTAAGCCAGGACGTGAAGTAGCCGCCAGCCACGCTGCCGACGATGAAGGCGATGGTGCCGGTGGTGCCGTACACGGCGCCCACTTCGGCCGTGCTCAGGCCCAGGCCACCCAAATTGCGCGCCTCGCGCAGGAACAGCGGGCCGATGGTCTGCACCTGGGCTTCGCCGGCGCGGAACAGGATGATGAAGAGGATGGAAACCCAGATGCCCGGTTTCTTGAAGTAAGCGATGATCACGTCCTTCAGCGTGCGCGCCACGCCGGCCACGGTGTGGTTGTCGGTGATCGGATTGGGCGCCAGCGGCAGCGCCCAGCTGTGGTACAGGCCGAGCGTGATCATGGTGGCCGACAGGATCAGGAAGATCGCGGTCCATGCCGGCACCACGCCCTGGGTCTTTTCCAGATAGCCGGCCAGGATCACCAGGCCGCCCAGCGAAATGAAGCGGCCGGCGTTGAAGAAGGTGCCGGTCCAGCCGGCGTACTGCGCCTGCTGCTTCTCGGTCAGGCTGGCGATGTAGCAGCCGTCGCAGGCGATATCGTGGGTGGCCGAGGCGATCGCCACCAGGCCAAGGCAGACGATGCTGATCACCATCCATGCCGGCAGGTGCAGGGCCAGCGCCACCAGGCCGAGACAGACGCCGCCGATCAGCTGGAAGCTGACCACGATCAGCTTCTTGCTGCTGGCCAGTTCGAGGAAGGGGCTCCACAGCGGCTTGAAGACCCAGGCCGCGCCGATATAAGCGGTCCAGTGCCCGATATCGTCGTTCGGCACGCCCATGCTCTTCAACATCATGCCGGCGATCAGCGCCACCGCGAAGTAGGGCAGCCCCTGCGCGAAATACAGGGTGGGTATCCAGGTCAGCGGGCTGCGGCCTTTGGATGTACGGTTGTCCATTCTGCGTCGTCCTCTATATATTTGTGTAATCGTGGGTTCTGCTGCTTACTTCACGGCCCCGTCCATGCCGCGCATGAAGAATCTTTGTGTGAACAGGAAGGCTGCCAGCGTCGGCAGAATGGTGAGCACCGTGCCGGCGGCGATCACGCGCGTGCTGCTGCCGAAGGTGCCGCGCAAATACAGCACACCCACCGACAGCGGGAACTCGTCCGGCTTGCTCATCACGATGGATGGCCAGATATATTCGTTCCATGCTTCCACCGCTGTCAGAATGCCCACCGTCGCCAGCCAGGGCGTAATCAGGGGCAGCATGATGCGGCTGAAGATGATCCATTCCGAGGCGCCGTCAACGCGTGCGGCGTCGATCAGATCCTGCGGCACTTCCTCGAAAGCCTGTTTCAGCAGCAGGATGGCGACCGCCGTCACCACATTCGGCAGGATCACGCCGGCATAGGTATCGACCAGGCTCAGTTTCGTCACCGTGATGAAGTTGACCAGGAAGTTCACTTCGGACGGCAGCACCAGCGTCGCCAGAATCAGGCCGAACACCAGGCGGCGGCCGCGGAACTGCATGCGCGCCAGCGGATAGGCGGCCAGGGAGCACAGCACCAGCTTCCAGAACACGGTGAAGGCGGCAATCAGCACGGAATTCTTGAAGAAGGACAGGATCGGAATCACGCGGAACACCTCCTCGAAATTCGCCAGCGAGGGCGACTTCGGCCAGAAGGTGGGCGGGAAAGCGAAGATATTGCCCTCAGTGGAAAGCGCCGTCACCAGCGTCCACCAGAACGGGAAGACGCAGACCAGCGCGATCGCGCACAGCAGAAGATAGTGGCCGGCGGCCTGGAAGGTGCGCGTTTTCATCAGCGGTGCTTAGGCTTCAGATAGCGCAGGCACAGCACGGCGATGCCGACGCAGAATACGGAGACGACAAAGCTGGCGGCCAGCGCGCGCGGCAGCTTGAGGTGCTTGAGACCCTGGTCGTAAGCGTAGTACAGGGCGGTGAAGGTGGAGTTCATCGGCCCGCCCTGGGTCAGCACGTCCACCTCCTGGTATGCCTTCAGCGCGGCCAGCACCGACAGGATGGAGCAGACCATGATGGTGGGACGCAGCATGGGGATGGTGATCTTCCAGAAACGCTGCCAGCGGTTGGCGCCATCGAGGATCGCGGCCTCCTGCATATCGGCAGGCACCGACTGCAATGCCGCCAGATACATCACCATATACCAGCCCAGGCCGCGCCACAGTGTCACGAACATGATGCAGAACAGGGCCAGGGTATCGTCCGACAGCCAGCCCACGGGGGCGTTCACCAGGCGCAAGGTAGTGAGCACATAATTCAGCGTCCCCTGTTCATGGAACATGAAGCCCCACATGATGCCGACCACGGAGACCGTCGTCACCACCGGCACGTAATAGGCCGCGCGGAACAGGCGGATGCCCGGCAGGCGGTTGTTCACCAGCACCGCCAGCGCAATCGCCCCGACCTGCACAAAAGGCACCATCAACAGGAACAGCAGCGAATTTTTCAGGCCCGTGACGAACATCTCGTTATCGAAGATGTACTCGAAATTCTCCAGCCCCACCCACTGCGTCGGCCGGATCAGGCTAAAGTCGGTAAAGGCCAGGTACGAACCATAGCCCACCGGCCAAAACGAAAACGCCGCCAGCAACACCAATGCCGGCGCCAAAAACAGCCAAGCCTGCAGACTCTGCCGCCGCATCACATCCCCCCCACAGCCCAGCTCGTGTCCACCTTGGGGTCAGACCCCAAATCGGACACGAGCTGAGCCATGTCAATTGTCGAGGCCGTGTCCGATTTGGTGTCTGGCACCGGGGCGTCTACTTTGGTGCCTGGCACCAGGGTGGACACAGGCTGAGCTGTAAGGGCGCGCTGCTTGGCGAGCTTTTTGTTCCAGATGGCGACGGCGGCGTCGAGGGCTTGCTGGATGTCCTGGCGGCCGGTGACGCCGGCTTCGACGGCTTTGACCAGGGAGCGGCGCAGCTCGTCGTAGTCGGGGATACCGGCCACATACAAGGTGCGCGAGTGGGGCATGCTGACGGCGCCGGCGGCGACGGCTTTTTCGGCGGCGCCGGCACGCGGCGGCACGGTCATGAAGAAGGGATCGCGCGCGGCTTTGGCGGCGGCGGGATACACGCTGGCTTGCCGCGCGAATTCGAGCTGGTTGGCGTCGTTGCTGAGGTAGCGGGCGAATTTGCCGATGGCGGGCAGCAGCTTGGCATCCACGCCCGCGGGAACGGCGAAGTGGATCAGCCAGCCGCCGTCGGCAATGCCGGTCGGTCCCAGTGGCGCGGGGGCGACGTCGGTGATGGCGTAGATGTCCTTGGCGTCGGCTTCGATGCGTTTCACCGCAGTCGGCGGCGCCAGCAGCATGCCGAGCCGGCCGCCCTTGTAGGCGGCGATGGCGGCGGGGAAGTTGTCCTCGGCGAACAGGCTGTCTTTCAGCAGACCGCCGGCCTTGTAGGTATCGGCCAGCTTGCGGATCAGGGCGACGTGCGCGGGCGAATTGAAGACGGCGCGGCCGTTGGCGATCACCGGCAGGCCTTGCTGCATCATCAAACCGTCGATCTTGGCCAGGGCGGGACACAGGCCGGCCTTGCCGGTGCGTTCGGCGATCTGGCGCGCAAACGCGAGCTGCTCGTCCAGGCTGCGCGGCGCGCGCGCGATGCCGGCGGCTTTGAATATCTCGGTGTTGTAGGTGATGACGGCGACATTGCTGTACATCGGGAAGCCGTAGGTCTTGCCGCCGAAGTTCAAGTCCTGCAATGCGGCGGGCAGGTAGTGGCCGCGCGCTTCTTCGTTCAGCAGACCGTCGACAGCGGTGAGCAGGCCGTCGCGCGCAAACTCGTCGGCCCAGGGCACGTTCAGGTTGACCAGGGCCGGCGGCGTGCCGGCCACGATGCGCGTCACCAATTTGGTCTGGATCACGTCCCAGGGGAAGTCCACCCATTCCACTTTCACGCCCGGATTGGCGGCTTCGTAGTTTTTGACGATGCCGTCAAAGTAGGGTGTGAACTTGGGCTTCATGCTGAAGGTCCAGAATTCGATCTTCTGCGCAGGCGCGGCCGCCACGGCGGCGGCGCAGCCCATGGCCATCAATGCGCTCAGCATGGTCTTGATTTTCATCGATGGCCAGGGTCTAGCTTACTTAGTTGGTTTTGGTGACTTTGCTCAGGTGGCGCGGACGGTCAGGGTCCAGGCCGCGCGCAGCCGACAGCTTGGCCGCCATCACGTAGAAGGCCTGGATTGCCACGATAGGATCGAGGTCCGGCGTCGCGGCAACCGGCAAGGTCAGGTCGCGTTGCGCCACATCGTCCGGCGCGGCCAGCAGCACGCGCGCGCCGCGGCCGCGCATCTCGTCGGCCAGGGCCAGCAGACCGGCCTGGGTTGGGCCGCGGGTGGCGAAGATCAGCAGCGGATAGCCTTCTTCGATCAGGGCCATCGGACCGTGCTTGATTTCCGCGCCGCTGAAGGCTTCCGCCTGCAGGGCCGAGGTTTCCTTGAATTTCAGGGCCGATTCCAGCGCCACCGGGAAGCTGATGCCGCGTCCCACCACCATGATGTTCTTGGCCGGGGCCAGCACGTCGAGGGCAGGCGTCCAGTCGGCCTGGGTAGCGGTTTGCAGGGCTTCGGGCAGCGCGGCCAGGCCGGCCAGCAGCTCGGGATCGTTCTGCCATTGCGCCACCAGGCGCGCACCGGCAACCAGGGAGGTGATGAAGCTCTTGGTGGCGGCCACGCTCTGTTCTTTGCCGGCGCGCAGCGGCATGGCCCATTCGGCGGCCTGCGCCAGCGGCGAGTCGATGTCGTTGACCAGGGCCACGGTGGTGGCGCCGCCGTCGCGGAAGTAGCGGATCGGTTCCACCACGTCCGGGCTTTGGCCGGACTGGGAGACGGCGATGGTCAGCGTGTCGCGCGTGATCAGCGGCGACTTGTGCAGCGTGACCAGGGACATCGGCAGCGAGGCGACCACGCGGCCCAGGCGCGCCATGATCAGGTAGGCGATGTAATTGGACGCGTGGTCCGAACTGCCGCGCGCCACGGTCAGCGCGGTGGAGAAGGGCGTGCTCCTCAGCTTGCGTCCCAGCTCTGCGTAACGCTCCGAATCGTTCGCCAACTGGTTGGCGACGCATTCGGCGGCGGACAGGGCTTCTTTAAGCATCATTGAGGTCACAACGTTCTCCTTCGATAATCACGGCTTTCAGTTTCAAATCCCGATCCAGTACCACCAGATCGGCGTAGGCACCGCGCGCCAGACGGCCGCGGTCTTGCAAGCCGAGGTAATCGGCGGCATGAGTGGAAACGCGGGCCGAGGCATCGGCCAGGTCGAGGCCAAGGCCGACCAGATTGCGCAGTGCCTGGTCCAAGGTCAGCGTGCTGCCGGCCAGGGTGCCGTCCGGCAGGCGCACGCCGCCCATGCACTTCTGCACGGTGTGGCGGCCCAGCATGTACTCGCCGTCCGGCATGCCGGTGGCGGCGGTGGAGTCGGTCACGCAGTACAGGCGCGGAATGGCGCGCAGCGCGGTCTTGATGGCGCCTGGGTGCACATGCAGCAGGTCGGGAATCAGCTCGGCGTACTCGGCGTGGGCCAGCGCAGCGCCGACCATGCCCGGTTCGCGGTGGTGCAGGCCGCTCATCGCGTTGAAAAGATGGGTGAAGCCGACCGCGCCATGTTCCAGCGCGGCCACGCCGTCGTCGTAAGAGCCGAGCGTATGGCCGATCTGCACGCGTACGCCGGTGTCGGCCAGTTCGCGCACCAGTGCCAGGTGGCCGGCGATTTCCGGCGCCACGGTGATCACGCGCAGCGGCGCCAGCGACTCCAGGCGCTGCACTTCTTCCAGCGTGGCGGCGCGCGCGAAGTTCGGCTGCGCGCCCAGTTTGCCGGAGTTGATGTACGGGCCTTCCAGGTGCACGCCCAGCACGCGCGCTTCGTTCTTGCCGCGCTGCTTGACGGCCTTGCCGATCGCCTGCAGGGCGATGTCGATATCTTCCGGCGGGGCCGTCATGGTGGTGGCCAGCAGGCTGGTGGTGCCGTGGCGGGCGTGGATGGCGGCGATGGCATGCACCGCGTCGCCGCCTTCCATCACGTCCTTGCCGGCGCCGCCGTGCACGTGCAGGTCGATAAAGCCAGGCAGGATATAGTCGTCGTGGTTGGCCACCGGGTCCACATGGGCGCCCTGGATGTCCTGGATATGCTGGTCGAACGACAGGGTGCCATGCACCCAGCCGTTGGGGGTCAGGATATTGCCTTTGATTGCATCGCTCATCTGCGCGACTCCGCTACAAATTCATAATAATCACTGCGGCAATAGGAGTGGGTCAGCTCCACTGCCGCGCCGTTGTCCAGATAACTCACGCGCGTGATGTGCAGCATGGCCGTACCGGGAGCGATATTGGCCAGCTTGGCCTGCTCGATATTGGCGTTGATGGCGCGGATATGCTGCAAGGCGCGCATCGGCACCGTGCCGTTCGATTCCAGATAGCCGTACAGCGAATCGGTCACATGGTGCGGATTCGGCATGTACATGGCGGGGATGGTGGAAGTCTCGATCGCCATCACCACATCGTCGGCGGTGCGCAGGCGCTTCAGGCGCGCCACCGGCATATTCGGCGACAAGCCCAGCGACAGCAGTTCCAGCGGCGCCGCCACGCCCACCTCGCGCTGGATCCAGCGCGAGCCGGCGGTAAAGCCGCGCTGGCGCAGCTCTTCCGAGAAGCTGGTCAGGCGCGACAGCGGCTGCTCCAGCTTGGGCGTGATATAGGTGCCGGAACCACGCCGGCGCGTCAGCATGCCGCGTTCGCACAGCATGTCGATGGCCTTGCGCGCGGTCACGCGCGAGATGGACAGCATGTCCGACAGCACGCGCTCCGACGGCAAGGCTTCGTTGGCGCGCCAGTCGCCATTGGCGATGCCGTCCGACAGCTTGTTCGCCAGCTGCATGTACAGCGGCGTGTCGCTATGGGCGTCCGGCCTGAAATCGCTCAACTGAGCTAGCAAGGCTTACTCCTTTAGGTGTTGTTGGATCAGGCGCAGGCCGCCTTCGGCCGAATCGCCATGCGGGGGAACGATGCGCTGCAGCAGCGCGGCCGGCAGATAGGGCCGCATCGGTTCGCCCAGGCCGCCGCACAGCGCGATCGGCAGCGTGTGCGAAGGATCGAGCGCCTCGGCGATCAGGGCGACCTGCTGGCCGGCCTCGGTCAGGATGGTGCCCGCGGTGGCGTTGCTGCCGGCATGCTGCAGCACCAGGCGCGCCAGCTGGGCGTAATTGGTTTGCGTGGCATTCGCCAGCCAGACCTGGATGCGGTCGCGGTTGCCGCCGCAGGCTTCGATCACGGCGTCGGCAAAGGCGCTGGCCTGGGCGCGGCCATCGATGACTTGCTGGATATGGTTGACCGCGCGCAGGCCGATCCAGGCGCCGCTGGCTTCGTCGCCGGCCGGGAAGCCCCAGCCGCCCACTTCGCGCCGCGTGCCGTCTTCCTGCAGGATTTCGCCCACGCTGCCGGTGCCGAGCGCGATGATGACGCCGGGCCGGCCCTGATGCGCGCCGAGCACGGTGGTGAAGGCGTCCGTTTCCAGCGCCACGGCGCCGTAGCCGGGATTGGCTTCGACGAAATTGGCGGCCCACTGGTGGTTGTGCACCCCCGCCAGACCCAGACCGACGGCGATCCGGCTGCGCGCGGGCAGGACCAGTCCCGCGGCCGCGAAGGCCTTGGCGATAGCATCTTCCACCGAGGCCCAGGCGCTCTTGATGCCGTGCAGCAGGCCGGAGGGGCCGCTGCTGCCTTCTGCCAGGGTGGCGCCGTCGAGGCGCGCCAGGCGGACACGGGTGCCGCTGCCGCCGCCATCGACGCCGATTAGGAATTCGATCATTTTTATAAGGGGAAAAGAAGAGCTGTGGGGCACTATAGGGTTGCAAAACCAGCTTGTCAACAGGTATTTAACTGGTATTATCAAATGCTGAATTGGACTAGGTTTTGGTGTGTTGTATAGATGGGTAAGCGCCTGTTTTCAAAGGCTATTTCCGGTGAGTAAAATGGTATTATGTGTGGTATGGAATAATGCCACTTTCCGGCCCGGATGAGCCATTGAAAATGCAGAACGCCCGGCGCGCAGGCCGGGCGTTCTGGATAAGGGGAAGACTTAGGGCCGGGCTTACTCGCCGCGCCGCTCATGCGAACCGGCGCGGTCCACCAGCAGCAGGCGGCTGGGGCTGCTCTTGCCGCGCACATTGACGACGGCATTGCCGGGGCCATTGACCACCACATCGGCGCTGCCGGCCAGCAGGCCGCGCCCGTTCAGGCTGCCCGAACCGCTGAGGCGGGCATCCAGGGTGTTCACCCGGCCGTTCAGCGTGACGCCGCCGGGGCCGCTCATGGTCACTTTGGCGCTGCTGCAATCCGGGCTAGCGATCAGGTCGCCCGAGCCGCGCACCTCGGCTTCCAGCGAATCGCTGACCTTGCTCAGATGGATATTGCCCGGTCCGCGGCTACGGGTCAGGACGCGGCCCACTTGCAGGGATTGGGCGTTCAGGCTGCCTGAGCCGCTGACTTCGGCATTCAGCGAGCCGCTGCTGCCGGACAGCTCCATGCTGCCCGCGCTGCTCATCACCACGCGGCTGGTCTGGGCTTGCAGGCCACGTGCTTCCAGGTCGCCGGAGCCGTGGATTTCAGCGTCGAATTTCTTGATGCTGCCGGCCACGCAGGCATTGCCCGCGCTCTTCAGCACGGCGGTCACGCTTTCCACCGCCAGCGCGCAGGCTTCCAGATCGCCCGAACCGGACAGGCTGGCGCGGATTTCACGGCTGCGGCCGCGCAGTGTCAGGTCGCCAGGGCCGTTCAGCACGGCGTTCACGCGGTTGGTGCGCACATCGCTGATTTCCAGGTCGCCCGAGCCGCGCATTTCCACGTTCAGATCCTGGCTGATGCTGCCGGCATGCGCATCGCCGGCGCCATTGAGCTGTAGATTCAGCGTGCCTACCCGCAGATTGCCGAGCCGGATATCGCCGCTGCCGTTGCCGTGCACGGTCAGATCCTGCACCGAGCCGGAAGCGTTCACGTCGCCGGCGCCGTTCACGTCCAGCCGCAAGGTATTGCCCTGGAACTGTTCCAGCTCCACATTGCCGCTGCCGCCCGCTTTCAGGCTGCGCAGGCTGGCCGCGCCGATATACACCGTCACCGGGTCCGTCCCCTTGCCGAACTGGAGGTGGAAGCCGCTGCGCTTGACGGGGCGCACGATCAGGGTGTCGCCGCTGACAAAGGTCTCGACCTGTTCCAGCTGCTTGCGCTGGCCTTTCAGTTCGACCGAATTGTCGCCCTGGGCGCGCACGATCACGCGGTAAGGGCCGGACAGTTCAATTGCGCTGAAGGCGGCAATGGCGCGTTTTTCTTCAGTCGGGTCTTTGTCGCTGGCGGCCCGGCCAAGGCTGGCGGCGCCCATGCCGAGGACGAACAGGGAAAGCGCGATGGGGTGTTTGATCAGTTTTTTCATTTTCTTGTCACTGTTCAGGGCTGGTGGAATCTGAACGATATGACAAAAAAGCGCTGCTGTCCGCCGCGATGGCGACGGAGCAGCAAATTCCGGGCATCAGTTGCAGGAAATGATGGCTGAGCGGTAAGACCGGGATAGCTTCAGCGCGTCAGTTCCAGCTGGGTCGCCAGGGTGGACTGGTGGTGCTTGACGGCTTCCACGGCCTCGGCATGGACTTCGGCGCGGCTGCGGCCGATGGCCTGTGGCGCGGCGGCCGGCGCGGTGCTGGACGTTACGGCTACGGCCTGGCCCGCGCTGGCGAGCTGGAGGTCGCTGCTTTTGCCCTCGGCCGTCCTGGCGGCGGCCTGTACTTTCGATGGCTGGGCGGTCGCGGCTGCCGCATCGGCGGGCGCGGCGCCGGCGCTGGACATGGACAAAGCGGCGAAGGCAGCGGTGGCGGCCAGTGCGGTCAGTAGTTTATTTGCGTTCATGGTGCTTCTCCTGGGTTGGGAAGGCGGGCGGCTGCCCGACGATGGAGGCAGTTTATCGATTGCGGTTCCCGCAAAAAAGGCGAATAATCGCAATGCACAATTTCTGAATCAGAAATGATAAAAAGCGGGAGGCGGGAGCTATGGACAGGTTGCAATCGATGCGCGTGTTCGCCAAAGTGGTGGAGCAGGGCAGTTTTGCCCGGGCCGGCGGCGCGCTGGAGATGTCGAACGCCGTCGTCACCCGCCATGTGGCCGACCTGGAGCAGCACCTCGGCACGCGCCTGCTGAACCGCACCACGCGCCGCCTTTCGCTGACCGAAACCGGCCAGCACTATCTGGACCGCGTGCGCCAGATCCTCAGCGATATCGACGATGCCGACGCGCTGGCCGGCGCCGCCGTCAAATGCCAGCAAGGCACGCTGCGCATCTACAGCCATCTGGGCGTGGGCCAGGCGCGGCTGGCGCCCTTGCTGCCGCGCTTTGCCGCCTTGCAGCCGAATATCGTGCTGGACCTGACCTTGTCCGACCGCGCCGTCGATCTGGTGGAGGACGGTTTCGACGTCGGCTTCTTCACCGGCCTGCAAAAAATCGACAATTCCATGATCGCGCGCCGCCTGGCCACCTCGAATGTGATCCTGTGCGCCGCGCCAAGCTATGTGGCGCGGCGCGGCCTGCCGCAAACGCCGCAGGAATTGAGCCGGCACGATTGCCTGAACTACGCCTATGAGCAGGTGCGCCATTCCTGGCCCGTGCATTGCGGCGAGTCGGAGGAACGCGTGCCCATCACCAGCAAGATGATTTCCAATGACGCCGAGGTGCTGCGCCAGGCCGCCCTGGCCGGCATGGGCATCGTGATGCGCAGTTCGTACACCCTGAAGGACGATCTGGTGGCGGGGCGCCTGGTGCGTGTGCTGGAGGAGCATTGTTCGGGCAAGCTGGGCATCTTCATGGTGTATCCGAGCCGGCGCTTCCTGTCAGCCAAGGTGCGCGCATTCACCGACTTTATCGCCGCCCAGTTCCCCGATCCGGACGCCGATCCCTGGCTGGAGGAAATCTGATGCAGGCAGTTGTTTTAACGCCTCTTTCCGGAGGTGAAAACGTATTGGAACGTAGGCCGCAATGTCATAATGTGCTCGTCAGGGAGTGCGGCTATGATCAAGTACATAGGGAAGAGGACGACCGACGACGGCGGAACGATCTATGTGTTTCTCATCAATGGTTTGCAAAAGGAAATACGGGAAAGCTCGTTGAAGCAATATCCCGGCTGCTACGAAGCCCTGCCGGCTTCGGCCAAGGCACAGATCAATGCAAACCGCACATGGATGCGCAAGCTGTAGCGAGGGGCCGGTGTTTACGCGCCCCCCGGTACTTGCTGCGCCCCGCGCTGGGCGCAGGGCTGCTGGCGCTGGCCGGTCTGGCCCACGCTGAACCGCCTACCACCTTCGGCACCATCATCGGTTCCGGGCTGCTGTGCCAGGACCAGACGTCCAACCGCTACTACTTCGACTATATGGTGAAGTTCTTCGGCCAGCCGTACCGGCGCGAAGGTGGCGCTTACTGGTTCCGTACGCCCGATGCGCGGCTGTGGGGCCAGGAGATACTGGAAGTGATGGTCAGCGACGAGAGCTATGCCTACAGCTTCGTCGGCGCGGTGGCCGAGGCCACGCCGGAAACCATGGAGGAAGCCATTCTGGCGCAGGTCGGCCTGAGGTATGCGAAAATCGAGAATTCGCGCTTTCCGGTTAGGGAGGCGAAGCCGGGTAGCCGCATCGTCTATTTCAATACCCGGTCCAAGATTTACTGCGCCAAGTTCAAGCCTCTGCCGCCAGCGCTGCGCTAGCGGCGGCTGGATTGGCCTATCTCCAGGGTGTTCATGTACACGCAATTCTTTCAACTGAAACAGTCGCCGTTTTCCATCGCGCCCGATCCGCGCTACCTGTTCATGAGCGAACGCCACCGTGAAGCGCTGGCCCATCTGCTGTATGGCGTGGGCAGCGGCGGCGGCTTCGTCCTGCTCACGGGCGAGATCGGCGCGGGAAAGACCACGGTGTGCCGCTGCTTCATGGAGCAGATTCCCGAGAATTGCAAGCTGGCCTATATCTTCAATCCCAAGCTGACGGTGGAAGAGCTGCTGCTGTCGGTGTGCGATGAATTCGGCATCACTTTGCCGCCGCAGGGGGCGGGCGCGGTCAGCGTGAAAGGCTATGTGGATGCGATCAACGCCTATCTGCTGGCCAGCCACGCCCAGGGCAAGAACAATGTGCTCATCATCGACGAGGCGCAGAACCTGTCGCCCGAAGTGCTGGAGCAGTTGCGCCTGCTGACCAATCTGGAAACCAGCGAGCGCAAGCTGCTGCAGATTATCCTGATCGGCCAGCCTGAATTACGCACCATGCTGGCGCGTCCCGAACTGGAGCAGCTGGCGCAGCGCGTGATCGCGCGCTACCACCTGGGTTCCTTGTCGGTGGACGAGGTGGGCAGTTATGTGCGCCATCGCCTGGCCGTGGCGGGATCTGCCGGCGCCTCGCCTTTCAGTGCCAAGCTGATGGCAGCCATTCACCGCCTCAGCAAAGGCGTGCCACGCCGCGTCAACCTGTTGTGCGACCGCGCGCTGCTCGGCGCTTACGTCGAAGGCAAGGCGCAAGTGACGCGGCAGATTCTGAGCAAGGCGGCGCAGGAAGTGTTCGGTGCCGAAGGCGCGCCGCGTGTGCGCGGTGTCTGGCCGTATGCGGCGGCAGGTCTGCTGGCGGGCGTGGCGCTGACCGGTGCGGCGGCGTGGCAGCTGCTGCCAGCCGGTGCGGGCAAGGGCGCCGCATCCACACCGCTCGAAGCGCGGACGGCGCAAACCGCGGTCGGCAAGCTGGCCGCTTCCGTGCCGGCTCCGGCAGGGCGGACAGCGACTGCTCCAGCAGCGCCAGAACCGGTAGCGCATGAGCGGCCTGCCGCTGCGGCGAATGCAGCGCTGCCAGGCACGCTGCCTGCGGTTGCCGATGCGCAGGCAATGACATCCACGGCCAGCGGCATGGCGGCCGATGCGGCGCTGCGCCAGTTGTCCGCGCTGTGGGGCAATACGCTGGCCGACGGCGAGGGCTGCGTGGCGGCGGCGAAGAAGAATCTGCGCTGCCTGCAAGGGAAGGGCGGCCTGGCCGAGCTGCGCTTGCTCGATCGTCCCGCCGCGTTAAGGTTGCGCGGTGAAGATCCGATCACGGCGCGCTATGTGTTGCTGACGGCGCTGGACGGCAAGCAGGCGACGCTGCTGGTTGGCGGCAAGCCGCAAGTCATGGCTTTGTCCGCGCTGGAAGAGGCGATGGATGGCAGCTATATCACGCTCTGGCGCGCCCACCGCAGCTGGCGTGACCAGGTGTCGGTTGGCGATCGCGGTCCCGATGTCGACTGGCTGGCGCGCCGCTTCGCGCAGATGCATGGCCTGAAAAAGCCGGCAGACAGCCAGGCGCTGGAAGGTACCACGCTGCGCCTGCTGCGCGAATTCCAGGGCGCGCAGGGCTTGAAGGCCGATGGCGTGGCCGGACCCAAGACCTTCATCCGTCTGAGCCAGCTGGCAGGTGTGGCGGAACCGCGCTTGCGCGAGCAGGCGAGGGTGGCGGCGAGTGCCGCCAAGGCGGATGGCGCAAGCGCTCAGTAGGCGGCGCTTCTTGCCGGTTCCTGCGTGTCCGGTCGGCGGGCGTGCAGCATTTGCAGCTTGTTTTGCAGCTGGCGCTCGGTGACGTAGGCGAGTACGGCTTTTCCGCCCGCTTGCCGATATTGAACCTGATAGTAGGTGTAAGGGAAGAAGAGGCCGCAGCGCGCCGTGACGCGGCGCACCACGGTCAGCGTGGTGCCGGCCGGAATACGCTGCTGCGGCGCATTGCTGGTGCAGAACAAGCCGCTGCGCGTGGCGGCATTGGCGGAGGCATCGGCGCTCAGTGTGCCCGTTTGAGCGAAGGCGAGAGGCGCGGCAAACGCGGCGCAGGTCAGAAATAGTAGCTTAGGCACGGCATGCTTTCAGTAAGATTGTTAGTTGGCTACTGTGTATTTATGACAATTTGATTTCAATTGTGCCATGGAGGCTGGAAGTTGAATCTCTCTAAATGAAACTTTTGGCGCAAATGACACACTCCTTACGGTAGAGTGTTGAGCGGCAAGCGCCCCCTAGCGAGACCAGATTAAGAAACTATGTCCTATATTCTTGAAGCATTGCAGAAAGCCCAGGCCGAGCGGCAGCTTGGCGCAGCGCCGACCATCCATGCACCCACGCTGGAACGCGGCGTCACGCGTACCACCCGCAATGGCAAGCGTCCGTTGGTACTGGCGCTGATTCTGATGGCGGCTGCCGTGGCGGGCTTGCTGGCCATGCTCCTGCGCTCCCAGCCGCAGCCGGCAGCGCCAGCCGCTCCCGCGCTCACGGCTCCTGTCCCGGCTGCGGTCGCGCCTGCCGCCGCGCCTGCGCCTGCCGCCGCCACCAATTCCCATCCGGTGCAGGAAGCTGTGAACGCGCCCGCCGCAGTGCCTGCATCCCCGAAGGTCAGCGTGATGACCGACGCGCCCAAGCCTGCGGCCAAGGCAGTGCCCGCGCGCGCTGCGATGGAAGCGGGTGGGAAAGCGCCGTCCGCCGCCACCCAGGCCAGCGAGCAGGAGGAGCATGCCCAGCTGCTGCGCGAACTGCCGGAACCGATCCAGCGCGCTATTCCGCAGATTTCCATGAGCGGTTATATGTATTCAAAGAACCCGGCCGACCGCCTGATCCTGATCGACAAGGTACTGCGCCGCGAAGGCGAGGAAGTGGCGCCCGGCCTGGTGCTGGAAAAGCTGCAAGCCAAGGGCGCGGTCTTCAGCTTCCGCGGCTACCGCTACCGCGTTCCCTATTGAAAGTGAAAGCATGGCGCTGCGTATAATGGCGCCACGTCATACAAGGGAGTACAGCAATGCAGCGAGAGAATTCCGCGTCCGCGTCCGCGCGCCGGGTGCTTGGCGTGGTGGGACGTTCCGGCAGCGGCAAGACCACTCTGCTTGAATATCTCGTTGCGCGCCTGGCCGAGCAGGGCCGCAAGGTCAATGTCGTCAAGCACAGCCATCACGATATCGAATTGGAGCCGCCAAGCAAGGACAGCGCCCGCATGCGCCGCGCCGGCGCCGCCGAAGTGATGATCGCCTCGCCCTTCCGCTTCGCCGTGATCCGCGAGCTGCGCGGCGCCGAAGAGCCGGGCATGGAGGAGCAGCTGTCCCGCCTTTCGCCCGCCGACCTGACCCTGATCGAAGGTTTCAAAACCTGGCCCATGCCCAAGCTGGAAGTATTCCGCCGCAGCGTGGGGCAGACCCCGCTCTATCTGGGCGACGACAGCATCGTGGCCGTGGCCTCGGATGAAGGCCGGCCGGCCGAATTGCCCGCCACGGTTGCCTGGCTCGACCTGAACCATCCGGAACAGGTGCTGGAATGGCTGTCCTCCCGGCTGAACAATTTTTAAGCAAAAGCCTAAAGTCTCTGGAAAAACAGCCGTTACCGGAGGATACGCCTCAATGGAGAATTCTCATGGACGTTTCAGGTATTGCCCGGCTGGCCACGACCATCGCTGACACTGGTGTCCGCCAGGAAGTGGGTGTCGCCGTGCTCAAAAAAGCGCAGGAAGTGCAGGCATCGAGTGCCGCCGCCCTAATCGAAGCGATTCCGCCGGTGCCGTCGGCCGGCGCTGCCAATCTGCCACCGAATCTCGGCACCCGCATCAACACCACGGCTTGAATACAGCAAGCCGCTGGCGGACGCGCCACCCGGGCGCGGCGCTCTGCTGCGCCGCACCGTCGAAATAATGAAAACCCGGCAATACACTCAAGTGTTGCCGGGTTTTTTTCCGTTAGAATCCCCCGAGGTCGAGCAGCCCTGCCGGGGTGAAAAAAATCTTAAAAAATCCTTGTAAGGATCGGCAAGGAGTCGGCGACTACCGTTCAGCCGCAGCCCTTCTGCGTCTGAAAGCTAACCCACAAGGAGATAAGCATGAACAAACGTCAAGCCCTGATCGCCGCCGCCCTGGCATCCGCCTGCGCCGTCGCCACCACCGCATCCGCCATGGATAACGCCAAAGCCGGCGATAAAGAGAAATGCTACGGCATCGTTAAAGCCGGTCAGAACGACTGCGCCTCGGCCAACGGTTCCCACTCCTGCGCCGGCCAGGCCAAGGCCGACAACGGCGCCGCCGAATGGAAATACGTCGCCAAAGGCACGTGCGAAAAAGCCGGCGGCAAAACCGCGCCGCCAGCCAAGTAATCGCCGGTACTCCCTCGCTGCGCCAGCCCATCATGCAAGCCCACACCGCTCCCTCTGGCCAGACCATGCCAGGCGCTGGAGTGGGCTTGCGGGCGCCGCACTACCGCCAGTTTCTCGAACAGCGGCCGCGCATAGCCTGGCTCGAAGTCCACACCGAAAACTACCTCGACCAGGGCGGCTGGGACTGGCATGTGCTGCAGGAGCTGCGGCGCGACTACCCCATCAGCCTGCATGGCGTCGGCCTTGGCCTCGGTTCAGCACGCGGTTTCAGCGACGCACACCTGGAACGCGTGCGCAGCCTGGTGCGGCGGGTTGAGCCGATGCTGGTGTCCGAGCACCTGTGCTGGAATGCCGTCTTCGACCGCCAGCTCAACGACCTGCTGCCGCTGGCCCTGAACCATGGAGCGCTGGCGCTGCTCAGCGAACGCGTCGAACGCGTGCAAGCGGTGCTGGGACGTGCCATCCTGCTGGAAAACGTCTCCACCTATGTGCGCTTCGCCGACGACGCCATGAGCGAAGCCCAGTTTCTCGCCGAGCTGGTGCGGCGCACCGGTTGCGGCCTGCTGCTCGACGTCAACAACCTCTACGTCAACCAGATCAACCATGGCGAAGACGCGCTGGCCGCGATGGATGCGCTGCCCGCCGGCAGCGTTGGCGAAATCCACCTTGCAGGCCACCTGCGCACCCCCGAAGCCCTGATCGACCACCATGGCGACAAAGTCGCCGAGCCCGTCTGGCAGCTCTACGAAGCCGCCCTGCAGCGTTTCGGCGTCCTGCCCACCCTGATCGAATGGGACACCGACATCCCCGCCCTGGACGTCCTGCTCACCGAAGCCGCCCAAGCCACCCGCCGCGCCGCCGCCTACAGCCCAGCCCGTGTCCACCCTGGTGCCAGGCACCAGGGTGGACACGAACTCGACCATGACAGTGGGGCGACAGATCAAGCGCTGGTGGCGGGACAGCAGCGCTTTGCGGAGGCGCTGTTTGCACCGGAGCAGACTGAGCAATTGCTGCCGCTGCTGACGGGCGCGCATCTGGCGCACCGTTTTGCGCTGTACCGCGGCAATCTGAGCGCGACGTGGGAGAAGGTGCTGCACGCTGCCTATCCCGTCATTGCGCAACTGGTGGGCGAAGAGTTTTTCGGCGGCCTGGCGCGCGCTTATGGCCGTGCCCACCCTTCCGATGATGGCGACCTGAACCGCTTCGGCGCGCAATTCGCCGCCTTCCTGACAGACTTTGCACCCGCCGCCGAGCTGCCCTATCTGCCCGATATGGCGCGCCTGGAATGGCTGCTGCACCGCGCCCATTACGCGCCGGCCGCCGAGGGCATCAGCGCGGCCGAACTGGCCGCCGTACCGCCCGAGGAAATCGAGGCGCGCCGCCTGCTCCTGCACCCGGCCTGCGCGCTCTGCGCCTCGCCCTGGGCCATCGTGCCGCTGTGGCTGGCGCATCAGCCGGACGCCACCCAGGCCTTCCCCGCGCAGATGGCGCAGGCCAGCCACGGCCTGGTCTGCCGCCCGCAGTGGAAGACGCAGCTCATACCGTTAAGCGCCGCCCAGCACGCCGCCTTGCAGGTGCTGGCGCAGCAAGGCAGTTTCGGCGCCGCCCTCGACGCCGCGTTTGAGTTGGACGAAGAATTCGATGTTGCTGGCACCCTCCAGCAATGGCTGACCCACGCAGTAATCACGAAAATCGGAGACTGAGTATGAATGCAATTCTGGGCTTGCACCGCCAACTGAGCCGTTATGACGCCAACCTGAGCGATTGGGGCGGCTCGATGCTCTCACTGGTGCTGCGTTTCTACGTGGGGTCGCAGTTTTTCAAAGCCGGTTTGCTGAAGGTGAGCGACTGGGGCGCCACGCTGGCCTTGTTCAACGATGAGTACAAGGTGCCGCTTTTGCCGCCCGATCTGGCGGCCTATCTGGGCGCGGGCGGCGAGCTGCTGCTGCCGGTGCTGCTGTTCGCCGGCCTGATGATGCGTCCGGCGGCGCTGGCCCTGCTGGCGGTGAATATCCTGGCCGTGCTGTCCTACCCGCAGCTCTTCGGTTTCGAATGCCCGGCCGCGCTCAACGATCACTTCTATTGGGGCGTGCTGCTGGTGGTGCTGGCCGTGTTCGGGCCAGGACGGTTCTCGATCGATTCCATCCTGGCGCGGCAAAAGCCTTAAGCGGGAAAAGGTTTAGCGGAAAGCGCGCATGATTTTGGCCTCGCCCGTGGCGTCCATGAATTCCTCATTGGCGGCACGGGTGGCTTCAATCATGCGCAGCAACTGGGCGTCTTCAAAACGCTCCAGCTCCTCGTTCGCATTGAGCAGGGCTTGCGCCAGCTTGATGCGCGCAGCCTGATACAGCATGCTGGTCTGGTGGTCGGTGTTTTTGAGCAGCTCTTCCGCGTTCTCGATGATTTGGCGCAGATCGCCGATCAAGCGTTCCTGGTTGCGGTGATGGTCTTGAGGGCCGTCCATGGCGTTCCCCTTGATCTGTTTGACAATACTGCTCAACCGACCACGTCACCTTATGCACCGTCGCTACCGTCTCCCGGCACCACGGTGATGCGCACGTCGCCAAGGCTGATGACCTGGCCGGCGCGGATCTTGCAGGTCTTGCGCAGTTCCTGCTTGCCATCGACTTTGACCGCGCCGCTGGCAACCAGCTGCTTGCCGGCGCCGCCGCTGTCGCACAGGCCGACTACCTTGAGCAGCTGATTCAGCTCGATGTATTCCGATGTCAATTCAAAACTAACTTTCTGCATTGTATCCTCATTGCGGTAACGTGTTGTGCCAGAACTCAACTGTCGTAAGAATGGCACAGCCTGCTTCAGGCGGCTAGCCTTGGGCGTTGGGCCTGGTCATCTCCAGCGGCACGATCCATTGCTCGAACTGCTCGGCGCTGACAAAGCCCAGGGCCAGCGCCGCTTCCTTCAGCGTGCTGCCTTCGTGCTGTGCCTTCTTGGCGATCTGGGCGGCGCGATCATACCCGATATGCGGGGCCAGTGCGGTAACCAGCATCAGCGAACGCGCCATCAGCTCGGCGATGCGTTCGCGGTTCGGCTCGATGCCGCGCGCGCAATGCTCCTCGAAACTGCGCATGCCGTCGGCCAGTAGACGCGCGCTTTGCAGGAAGTTGTGGATGATCAGCGGCTTGAATACATTTAACTCAAAGTTACCGGATGCACCACCGACGCTGATCGCCACATCGTTGCCCAGCACCTGGGCGCACAGCATGATGACGGCCTCGCACTGGGTCGGATTGACCTTGCCCGGCATGATCGAACTGCCCGGTTCGTTTTCCGGGATGGTGATTTCGCCCAGGCCCGAACGCGGACCCGAGGCCATCCAGCGCACGTCGTTGGCGATCTTCATCAGCGCCACGGCCAGGGTTTTCAAGGCGCCATGGGCGGCGACCAGGGCATCGTGGCCGGCCAGGGCGGCGAATTTATTGTCGGCGCTGCGGAAGGGCAAATGCAGGCGCGTTGCCAGCTCGGCCGCGATGCGGGTGGCGTATTCGGGATGCGCGTTGAGGCCGGTGCCCACGGCCGTGCCGCCAGCGGCCAGCTCGAGCACCGGCGCCAGGGCGGCGGCGATGATGCGCTCGGCGTAATCGAGCTGGGCTACGTAGCCGGAGAATTCCTGGCCCAGGGTCAGCGGCGTGGCGTCCTGCAGGTGGGTGCGGCCGATTTTGACGATATCGGCGAAGGCCTCGGCCTTGGCGTGCAGGGTGGCGCGCAACTGGGCGATGGCGGGCTGCAGATTGCCGGACATGGCCTGGGCGGCGGCCACGTGCATGGCGGTGGGGAAGATGTCGTTCGAGGACTGGCCCTTGTTCACGTCGTCGTTCGGGTGCAGCTTGCGCTGTTCGCCGCGCACGCCGCCCATCAGCTCGGAGCCGCGGTTGGCCAGCACCTCGTTCATATTCATATTCGACTGGGTGCCGGAACCGGTCTGCCATACGGACAGGGGGAATTCGGCGGCCAGTTTGCCGTCCAGGACTTCATCGGCGGCCTGGGTGATGGCGGCGGCCTTGGCGGCATCCAGCAGACCCAGGTCCAGATTGACCTGGGCGGCGGCGCGTTTTACGCTGGCTAATGCGGCGACCAGTTCCGGCGGCATGCGCTCGGTCGAGATGCGGAAAAACTCCAGCGAGCGCTGGGTCTGCGCCCCCCAGAGCTGATCGGCGGGTACGTCGATGGGGCCAAAACTATCACGTTCGGTCCTGCTTTCCATGGCATTCCTTTGGATGATAATAGGAGGATCAGTGTAGCGCTCCAGAGGGAAATCTGCCGGACGGCCTTCAAATTTGCAATTTTCGGCCGTTATAGAGTTACTCAATAGAAATTTGCCAAGCGATGATGCAGTTTCCACCCCGTCCTTCCATATTCCACTGCTGGCGTGCGCTGCTATGCGCCGCCGCGTGGCTGCCGGCCGTTGCCGGCGCGGTGGAGCTGGGGGAGGTGGTGGTGCATTCCCACATTGGCCAGCAATTGTCGGCCGATATCGAGCTGGTCGATCTCACAGCGGATGAGCTAAACGATGTGCAGGCGCGGCTGGCGCGGCCCGATGTGTTCAAGGGCGCCAGCATCAGCATGCATCCGGCGCTGTCCGGGCTGAATATCGCCGTCGTCAAGCGCGACAAGCGGCGCGTGCTGCATTTGACCACGCAGCGGCCGATCGACGGCGAGTTGCTGCACATCTTCTTCGAATTCACTGGTGGCGGACGGCAGAGCGTGCGTACCGCGAGCTTGTGGTTGACGCCCGACCCGGCGCCGGTGCGCAGCGCCGCCGGCCCGGCCGATGGCGGCGGACGGCCAGCATTGACGGGGAATGCGGTGATGGCTGAGCTGAGCAGCCGCTCCAGCGCTTCGGAAGCACCTGCGCTCAAGCCACTCACCGCAGCACCGCAGGCTGCCGCGCAGCAAGCCGTGTCGGTGACGCCGGTCAGTGCCGCTGCCAAGCTGAGCAGCACGCCGCCGAAGAGCTCAGTGTCTGTGGCTGACACTGGCGCTGGTGTTACGCCAGGCGATGCCGAGTTATCGGCGGCCCTGGCGCGTGCGACGGCCAGGCGGGCGGCGCACGCCATGCCGGCATCCGCGTCCGCCAGCGTGTCGGCGGCCGGGAAGGCTAAAGAGGTTGCCGCCTCTGCGCTGGCCTTGCCCGCCAGTGCGACCGCCATCAAGCACGGCAAGATGGGAGGAGGGCCGTCGTGCTCGCCGGCTCAGCTTGATCAACGCCTCAAGCAATGTCTGGCGCTGGATGCGCAGAACATTGCGATCAGCAGCAAGCTTAATGATCTGGAAGGCAAGGTGAAAGTCTTGCAGACCGCCTTGGCGCCTGCCGCAGCGGGAGTGGCGGCGCAAGGCGGTGCGGCGACGAAAACGGAACCCGCCGCGCCAGCCGGGCAGGGGGCCGCCGCCAAGGCCGAACCGCCTGCATCGGCTGCAGCCACCGCCGCAAGCGCGGCGAAAGGGGAGCATACCGACTCGGCTGCTGCGAAAACTGATCACGTGGCGCCGGCGAAATCGGAGCAGGCCAGTTCGGCTGCGCAGGCTGCATCGGTGGCGGCCAAGGCTGAGCATGATGCGCCGGCGCCAGGCGCGCATGCGGCATCCGCCTCCGCCTCCGCCTCCGCATCCGCCTCGTTGCCTGCAGCCTCGGCAGCGGCGAAAGCTTCCAAGCCGGCCGCGCCGCCGGAGAAGCCGAAGCAGATGACCCGCTCGCGTCTGATGACGATGATCGCGGGCGGAACCATTGCGCTGCTGGCCGTGATCGCCACCATCGTCCATTTCGTGCGCAAACGGCGCGCCAAAATGTCGTCCGGCCCGCTGAAAATCTGGCAGTCCTGGCGCAAGAAAAAACCGGAAGAGGCAGCGGCGCTCAAGGCTGCTCCCCAGACTGAGGAATTGCCGCCCGAGCCGGTGCTGACCGACATCGTCGAGCACGGCACAGCCTAGCTTCTTGCAAGTAATAGTCCTTAATGTCTAGTCCTATTTAGTGCTCGACATAAAAAAATAATCTGCGATATACTGGCTTCGTGGTCACTTAGCACCACGCTGAAAAACGGTTCAGGTTCTGGCGCAGTCACCAACGATAGCGTGGCGCGGCAAGCAGATAAGGTTGAGGAAACCACCTGTTCTGGAAGCGGTTCGCAACGCCTACTGCGGCGCGCGAACGCCGGATGCAACCGGCAGCTGGGCGACGCCAGGAGATACCTGGCGCTCGCTCTCCCCACCCCCTTCCGTGATTCCCAGTACAATGTCTTGCCCGGAATGTCATTCAGGGCGCCCGCGCGCCTGCGCTTCATCCTTGAGAGAGCTTATGACTTCCACGCAATCGCTGTACGACGCCTTCAAAGAACGCAAACTCAAACTGGATATGTCGCGCGGCAAACCCGCGCCAGAGCAGCTGGACCTATCCAACGAGCTGATGGCTCCGCTCGACAGCTACCTGGCCGCCGACGGCACCGACGCCCGCAACTATGGCGGCGGCGTCGGCCTGCCCGAAGCGCGCGCCCTGTTCGCCGAGCTGCTGGCCGTGCCGGCCGCGCAAGTCGTGGTCGACAGCAGCGCCAGCCTGTCGCTGATGCATGACGTGATCGTCTACCACCTGCTGAACGGCGCGCCCGACCATGCGCCATGGCTGGAGCAGGGCCAGGTCAGCTTCCTGTGTCCGGTGCCCGGCTACGACCGCCACTTCTCGATCTGCGAAAAACGCGGCATCAAGATGATCAACATCCCGATGGGTGAAGACGGTCCCGATATGGACCTGGTGGAAAAACTGGTGGCAGCCGATGCCCGCATCAAAGGCATGTGGTGCGTGCCGAAGTACAGCAATCCCGGCGGCGCTGTCTACTCTGACAGCGTGGTGCGCCGCCTGGCCGCGATGAAAACCGCCGCGCCCGACTTCCGCCTGCTGTGGGACGACGCCTACCGCTTCCACCACTTGGGCGAAGAGCGCATCGCCATTCCCGAAATCCTCGACGAATGCGCCAAGGCCGGCCATCCCGAGCGTGCCTTTGTGTTCGCCTCGACCTCCAAAGTCACCTGGGCCGGCTCCGGCATGGCCGCGCTGGCCGCATCCCCAGCCAACATCGCCTGGTGGACCGCCAATGCCGGCATCCGCAGCATCGGCCCGGACAAAGTCAACCAGCTGCGCCACGTGCGCTTCCTGAAAAACGCCGACAATGTCGCCGCCCTGATGGAGCGCCACCGCCAGCTGCTCAAGCCCAAATTCGACGCCGTGCTCGAGCAGTTCGGCAAATGGCTGGGCGAAGTGGAAGGCGTGAGCTGGACCATACCGCAAGGCGGCTACTTCATCGACCTTGTCACCCCCGAAGGCCAAGCCCGCCGCACCGTAACCCTGGCCAAGGAAGCCGGCATCACCTTGACCCCGGCCGGCGCCGCCTTCCCCTACGGCCGCGACCCGCTCGACCGCCACATCCGCATCGCCCCCAGCTTCCCCTCGCTGGCCGAGATCGGCGTCGCCGCCGAAGGCATCGCCCTCGCCCTGCGCCTCGCCATCGAGGAATCCCAAGACCTTTGATAAATCTCAACAAATGTCCCACCCTGGTGTCAGGCACCAGGGTGGGACATTTTTTGATTTGGCGCAAACGGGAATGAAAAAAGCGCCCGGTGGGCGCTTGGTTCGGTGAGGCTGCGGGGGAGCTTAGCCGTTGAGCTGGGCCATCCAGGGTTCGGTGACGTCGCGGATGGCGCGGTCGTTGGCGAGGATTTGCTTGAGTAGCTCGATTTTGCGCTGGCGGGCGGCGCCGGCCAGGGCGGGTACGCCGCTGATGGTGGCGACCGAGGCGGCGGCGCATTGGTTTTCCAGGCGGTCCAGGCCGTTCCAGTCGCTCGCTTGCGCGGCCACAACCATTTTATTGGTCAGTCCGGCAATATTTTCGTACATCGAGAGGACTTCGCTGGAGGTCATATCTGGCCCTGAAAAATATGATTAAAGTACCGCTTGTCTGGATTAACGTCGGCCTCAGCGGGAACTTTAGGGTTTTTGGAAAATATTTTGAAATATTTTCAGACCTTGCAAAAAGAGAAAGCCGCTGCGGCCCCAAAGCAGGGCGGCAGCGGCCAGCCGGCAGCGCGGCGGTTTAGCGGATCAGCTCGTCCAGGCCGGCGCTCAATTCATCGGGACTTGGCATTTCATCAATCAGCGCGTTCTCGGCCAAGCCCAGGGCGGCCGCGATCTCGGTCGGATAGCAGGCGGCGATTTCATCCGGGCTGAGCTTGCTTTCATCGATGCGGGCGCGCCAGGCGGCCAGGTGGATGACAGCGGCCAGCTTGTTCGGTGGCGTGCGCTCGAGCGGATTGGGGAAGGCGGCGATGGTGTCGGCGAAGCTTTCCGGGAATTTCCAGCGGCGCGCCAGCTCGGCGCCGACATCGGCGAAACCGTAGCCGAAGGAGGCTTGTTCAGCATCCAGGCGGCGCGAGTCGAGCGGGCCGGCCACCTTGTCCATCTGCATGGCCTGTTCCGGCATGGCGGCGTGCATCACCAACTGGCCGATGGCGTGCATCATGCCGATAGTGAAGGCGAGGTCGGAATTTTCGCGCGTCTTCTTGGCGATCCATTTGGCGGCCACCGCGGTGTGCAGGCTGTAGCGCCAGAATTGTTTCAGGTCCAGTCCGGGCACGGTTTTGAAGCCGCTCACCAGGCCCGAGCTGATGACCAGGGTGCGCACCGTGACAAAGCCCAGCATCAGCACCGCGTCCTCCACCGTGCCGATGCTGCGCGACACGTGGTAGTAGGCGGAGTTGGCCAGGCGCAGCAGCTTGGCGCTGAGCACCGGGTCGGCCGACAGCTTCTTGGCGATGTCTTCGGTCGAGACGCTGGCCTTGTCGAAACTGCTGATCAGCTCATCGACCACCTTGGGCGCCGTGGGCAACGCTGTGGGGTTCTGGAATAGGGCCTCAAGTTTCATATGTCTCTCCTGATTATTTGTGCGTTGCTGTAAGTGAACTATATAGGGATTCTCCGACGCGCAGAAGTGTTTTGTTATGGGGGACGTGGCATTGCCGCACTGCATTCCGCGATTTCTGCATTTGGTCGGCCGCAGCTGCAGTTTGTCGCATGGCCCTCGCCGGAAAACGCCGGCTTGCCTACAGTGGATCCTGGCGCATTGTGCCAATCATTTGATCACGCAAATAATAAGGGACCAATTTATGCAAGCTTTTATCCGGGCGTTGCCGCTGAAAACCGCCCTGGCCGTCGCCTTGTGCGGCGCCAACCTGAGCTTTGTTCCAGCCTTCGCCGCCCAGGCTGCGCCGCCTGTGGCCGCACCGGCTGGCGCTGCCGCTGCCATCCTGCCGGGCGACGATTTCTTCGGCTATGCCAATGCCGACTGGCTGGCTGCCACGGAAATCCCGGCCGACCGCAGCAGTTGGGGCGCGGGCGCCGCCTTGGCCACGCAGACCAATGAACGCATCGTCAAGCTGATCGAAGGCTCGGCCAAGGCCGCGCCCGGTTCCGAGGCGCGCAAGGTGGCCGACTTCTACGCCACGTATATGGATGAGGCCGGCATCGAGGCGCGCGGCGCCGCGCCGCTGCACGCGGAACTGAAAAAGATCGCCGCCATCAAGGACCGCGCAGCCCTGGCGCGCGCGCTGGGCGCCAGCCTACGGGCCGACGTCGATCCCCTCAACAACACCAACTTCTTCACTGAAAACCTGTTCGGCCTGTGGATCGCCCAGGGCTTGAACGACCCCGAACACAATATCCCGTATCTGCTGCAAGGCGGCCTGGGCCTGCCCGACCGCGCCTTCTACCTGGAAGACAATGAGCGCATGGCCAAGCTGCGCACCGCCTACCAGGCGCATATCGCCGCCATGCTGAAGCTGGCCGGCTTCACCGATCCGGAAGCGCGCGCTGCCCGTGTGTTCGAGCTGGAGCGCAAGATCGCCCAGTCCCACGCCAGCCGCACCGACTCGGCCGACATCCAGAAGGCCAATAATGTGTGGAGCGACAAGGACTTCGCCGCCAAGGCGCCCGGCATGGACTGGAAAGCCTTCTTCCGCAGCGCCGGCCTGGCGCGCCAGCAGAAATTCATCGTCTACCATCCGAGCGCCATCACCGGCGCCGCCGCCCTGGTGCAGGACATGGCGGTCGATACCTGGAAGGACTTCCTCGCTTTCCACACCGTCAACCACTTCAGCGGCTACCTGCCCAAGGCCTTCAGCGACCAGCGTTTCGATTTTTACGGCCGTACCCTGAGCGGCACCCCGCAGCAGCAGGTGCGCTGGAAGCGCGCCCTGACCGCCACCAATATGGCCATGGACGATGCCGTCGGCAAGCTGTACGTGGCCCAGGACTTCCCGCCCGCAGCCAAGGCGCGCGTGCAGGAAATGGTGAAGAACATCGTGGCCGCCTTCCACCAGCGCATCGACAAACTGGACTGGATGGCGCCCGCCACCAAGAAGGAAGCCCAGGCCAAGCTGGGCAGCCTGTATGTGGGCGTCGGCTATCCCGACAAGTGGAAGTCGTATAAAGGCCTGGAGATCAAGGCCGGCGACGCTTTCGGCAACGCGCTGCGCGCCGAAAGCTTCCGCTACAAGCAGCAGCTGGCCAAGCTGGGCCAGAAAATCGACCGCACCGAATGGACCATGCCGCCGCAATTGGTGAATGCCGTCAACCTGCCGATGCAGAACGCGCTCAACTTCCCGGCCGCCATCCTGCAAGCGCCATACTTCGACCAGAGCGCCAGCGACGCCATGAATTACGGCGGCATCGGCGCCATCATCGGCCACGAGATCAGCCACAGCTTCGACGACCAGGGCGCCCAGTTCGACGCCGCCGGCCGTCTGCGCGACTGGTGGACCAAGGAGGACGGCGAGCATTTCCGTCAAGCCGCCGCCGCCCTGGTGGCGCAGTACTCGGCGTATGAAGCCTTCCCCGACCTCAAGCTCGACGGCCAGCTCACGCTGAGCGAAAACCTGGCCGACCTGGCTGGCTTGGCCGCCGCATACGATGCCTACCGCGTTTCGCTGGCCGGCAAACCGGTCACGCCGGACGCTGACCGCCAGTTCTTCCTCGGCTATGCGCAAAGCTGGCGCGACAAGGAACGCGACGCCGCCCTGCGCAACCAGATCGCCACCGACGGCCACGCCCCCGCCAAATGGCGCACCTACACCGTGCGCAATCTGGACCCGTGGTATCCGGCTTTCGACGTGCAGCCCGGCCAGAAGCTGTACCTGGCGCCGCAGCAGCGCGTGCGCGTCTGGTAAAGTAGGCGGATGGACAAGCGCATCGAACAGATCACCCGCCTCACGCTGGAACACTATGAACGCAACGCCCGCCAGTTCCTGGAAGGCACGCGCGACCATGATGTGAGCCAGAATATCGCGGCCCTGCTCGATGCCATCGAAGGCGCGCCGCCGTTCCGCATCCTCGATCTGGGCTGCGGGCCGGGGCGCGATCTGTGCGCCTTCAAGGCACTGGGCCACGAGCCGACCGGCATCGACGGCTCGGCGCGTTTTGTGGAGATGGCGCGCGAATGGAGCGGCTGCCCCGTGTGGCAGCAGGATTTCGTTGCGCTCGACCTACCCAGCGCCTATTTCGACGGCGTGTATGCGAACGCTTCCCTGTTCCATGTCCCCAGCGCGGCCCTGCCCGACGTGCTGAGCAAGCTGCATGCGGCGCTCAAGCCGCGCGGCGTACTGTTCAGCTCCAATCCGCGCGGCCATAACGAGGAGGGCTGGAATGGCCCGCGCTACGGCAGCTACTACGATTACGCAAGGTGGGAAGCTTATCTGCTGGCGGCCGGCTTTGCGCCGCTGCAGCACTATTACCGTCCAACCGGTTTGCCACGCGAGCAGCAGCCCTGGCTGGCCAGCGTCTGGCGCAAAGCCTGAGCTGACTTGTGTTCGTGAGCGAACAGAAGGGAATGTTGTGCGTCCTTAAGATGGACTCCGGTCACACAATCCTGTGTGCAACTTACTACAAAGGAGTGCATCATGAACAAGGACCAAATCAAAGGCAAAGCCAAGGAAATCGGCGGCAAGATCCAGCAGGAAGCCGGTGAGCTGGTGGGCAGCTCCAAGCAGCAGGCCAAGGGTATCAAGAACCAGATCGAAGGCAAACTGCAGAAAGGCGTGGGCGACGCCCGCGAAGCTGTGGACGATGCGATCGATAACGCCATCGACAAAGGCAACCGCCAATAAGCCTGGCGCATAAAAAAAGCCCGCCGGCTGGCGCTGGCGGGCGTGAATAGCGCCGAAGCGCCACGAGGTCTTTACACCATCAATTCGTTTCCGGCTTCAGGTTCTTCTTGAAGTAGGCGTCGATATAGCTGTACACATGCAGCTGGCCGGCGCGCGAGGAAATGCCATGCTTGGCGCCCGGGTAGGTCATCAGTTCGAACTGCACCTTGCGGTTCACCAGCGCATCGATCATCTTGGTGGTGTTGGTGAACAGGACGTTATCGTCGGCCATGCCGTGGATCAGCAGCAGATTCGATTTCAGGCCATCGGCGTGGGCGAACACCGTGCTTTGCTTGTAGCCGTCGGCGTTATCCTGCGGACGGTCCATGAAGCGCTCGGTGTAGTGGGTGTCATACAGCTGCCAGTCCGTGACCGGCGCCACCGACACGCCCATGGCGATCTTGTCCGACGCTTGCGACAGCAGGCGCAGGGTCATGAAGCCGCCATAGCTCCAGCCGAATACGCCGATGCGCTTGGCATCCACGAAGCTTTGCTTGCTCAGCCATTCGACGCCGGTCAGCTGGTCTTCCACTTCCACCTTGCCCAGATTGCGGTAGATGGCGTCGGTGAAGACGCGCTCGCGGCGCGAAGAACCGCGGTTATCCAGGCGGAAGACGACAAAGCCCTGCTGCGCCATGTACTGGTCGAAGTTATTGCCCCATTTGCGCGCCACGTGCTGGGCGCCAGGGCCGCCGTAGGTCGACAGGTAGACCGGATAGCGCTTGGCCGCGTCGAATTTATATGGCTTGAGCAGCGAGTAGTGCAGGGTCTGGCCATCCTTGGCTTTCAAGCTGCCGTATTCGGTTGGCAGATGGTCCGACTTGTACTTGAAGTAGGGGTGGGATTCGTTCAGCTCATTGCGTTCCAGCCAGCCCACCATGCTGCCGTCCGGGCGGCGGATGCTCACGTTCGGCGGCGTGGCCGGATCGGAGAAGGTGTCGACGAAGACTTCGCCATTGCGCGAGAAGCTCGCGTCGTGCCAGCCATCGGCCTGGGTCACGCGTTTCGGCTTGTCGGCATTGCTGCCGTCCAGGTTCAGCGCATACACCTGCTTGTCGATCACCGCATCCTTGTTGGAGGAGACGTAGACGCGGCCCGCTTTCTCATCCACGGCCAGCAGGCCGTCGATGCCCCAATCGCCCTTGCTGACCGGGTGCAGCAGCTTGCCGTCCAGGTCATGCAGATACAGGTGGCGGCGGCCGTCGCGCTCCGACACCCACAGGAAGGCGTTGCGCTTGGACAGGAAGCGCGGCTCCTCCAGCACGTTCACCCAGGTCTTGCTGGTTTCCGTGATCAGTACGCGCTGGGCCAGGGTGGCGGCATCAACCGACACCAGTTCCAGCTTCTTCTGGTCGCGCGTCTGGCGCTGGAACAGCAGGGCTTTGCTGTTGGCGCTCCAGTCGGCGCGTACCAGGTAGATATCCTTCTCGCTGCCCAGGTCCACCTCGCGGCGCTCACCGGATGCCGGCGAGACGATGAACAGCTGCACCGCCACGTTCGGATCGCCGGCGGCCGGGTAGCGCTGCTCGATCACGTCGGTGCGGTCGGCATAGATTTCAAAGCGGCGCGCCACCGGCACTTTCGACTCGTCATAGCGCTTGAACGCGATGGCCGAATCGTCGGGTGCCCAGTAATAGCCGCTGACCTGGTGCATCTCTTCCTGCGCCACGAATTCGGCCTCGCCGTTGTGGATGGCGGCGGCGCCGTCGCTGGTCAGCTGGCGTTCCTTGCCGGTGCTCAGATCGAGCACGAACAGATTCTGGTCGCGCACGAAGGAGACATAGCGCCCCTTGGGCGAAATCTGCGGATCGAGCACGGCGCCGGTGGCGACCAGGCGCGCGCTGTCCGGCTTGGCCAGTTCCACCAAGTACAGATTGCCGGCGATCGGCACCAGCAGCTGCTTGCCGTCCGGCGACCAGCTATAGCTGATGATGCCTTTCAGGCTGGCGGTGCGCTCGCGTTCGCGGCGCGCCTTCTCAGCGTCCGACAGATTCTCCTGCGGCACCAGCACGCGCGAATCGACCAGCAGGCGGCTCGACTTATCCTTCAGATTGAATTCCCACAGATCCAGCTGGAACTGGTCATCGGCACGGCCGCGCAGGAAGGTCACGCGCGCACCGTCGGGGGAGACCTTCATCTTGCGCATGCCGGGACCGGCCAGCGCCGGATCACCATGGATACGGTCCAAAGTAAGACGCTCAGCCGACGCCGAACCGATGGCCATCAAGGCCAGAAAACAGAGAGAGAAACGCATGGTGATCCCGGACAAGGTAAAAGCCCAAAACGATACCAGACTCAGCCATATCTGACGACCCGCCGCGATTCGGAATCCATCTCTCGAAACCGACTTTCCTTCGGCCAAACGGCCACCCAACGTTTGATCTGCCTCAATAAATGTCCAACCCTGGTGTCAGGCACCAGGGTCGGACATTCTTTGATCCAGCGCAAACAATGTCCTACTCCGGTGCCTGACACCAGGGTGGGACATTGTTTGATTTGGCGCAAACGTCAGGTGGGGCGCAGGCGCTGGAGGGAGAGGCGGTTGAGGTACCCGCTGAGCAGCAGGGCGGCGACCGTCAGGCCGAGGACGAGGCCGATCCAGAAGCCGGCGGAGGCCATCGGCGCCGCAGGGCTGAGCGGGAACCAGCTGGGGGCGAGGCCGAGGAGGTAGCCGAGCGGCAGGGCGAAGCCCCAGAAGGCCAGCAGCTGGATCTTCATCGGCGGGCGCGTGACCTTGTAGCCGCGGATGGCGCAGGAGGTGGCAACCTGGGTGGCGTCGGAGAGCTGGAAGATGGCGGCGAACAGCAGCAGGTGGGCGGTCAGTTCCTGCACGGCGACGTCGGTGGTGTAGGCGCGCGCGATTTCGTGGCGGAACAGGGCGATCAGGGTGGCCGACAGCACGGCGAAGCCGAGCGACATGGCGACGCCGACCCAGGCCGTGAAGCGGGCGCGCTCGGGATTGCCTTCGCCCATGGCTTGGCCGACGCGGGTGATCAGGCCGATGCCGAAGCTGACCGGCACCATAAATACCAGAGAGGAGAAGTTCAAGGCGATCTGGTTGGCCGATACTTCGTTGACGCCAAAGCGCGCCACTAGCAGGCTGACGGCGCCAAAGGCGCTCACTTCGGCGAAGTAGGTGACGCCGATCGGCAGGCCGAGCAGCAGCATGCTCTTGATTTCGGCCCAGCAGGGGCCGTCCCATTCGTGGAAGGGGTAGGTGTTCTTGTAGGCCGGGGCGATGCGCACCCAGACCAGCATGGCGCCCAGCATCAGCCACATGCACAGCGCGGTGGAGACGGCACAGCCGACGCCGCCCATCTGCGGCAGGCCGAATTTGCCGAAGATGAGCATCCAATTCATGACGATATTGAACAGTAGGCCGATGATGGCAATCACCATCACCGGCTTGGTCTGGTTGATGCTGGTGCTGTAGCCGTACAGGGTGCGGTAGGCAGCGAACGCGGGCAGGCCGAAACTGATGATGTGCACGAACAGCGAGGCGCGCTCCGCCACCGCCGCTTCCATATTCAGGTGGTCGAACAGGATCGTGGCCAGATTGGCCAGCAGCATGGCGGCCAGGCCGATGCCGAGCGCCTTCCACAGCGACTGGCGCACCGAATGCGGGATCTTGCCGTAGGCGCCGGCGCCCACTTCGTGCGCCACCACGCTATTGATGGCCATCATGGTGCCGCTGACCGAGACCAGGACCATGGACCAGATCGAGGCGCCCAGCGATACCGCCGCCAGCTCGGCGGCGCTGGCGTGGCCGGTCATGGCCACGTCCGCCACCGCCATGCCCACCGTGGCCAGCTGCCCGATCAGCACCGGCCAGGCCAGGCGCCAGAGGGAAGCGGCTTCGGCGCGAACATTCGGTAAAGTGAAGGTATGTGGCATGGATCGGCAGTCTTTGGAGCGGAAAAGAGATAGATTCTAACCAGAATCCTGTTTTTCCGTCCGACAGTGCTTCAGGGTAGGAATTTGTTACACAGTCGTGTAGGCTAGCGGGTTGCGCTTTGCGTTGAACAAGCAAGCAAGCCGCGCGCGCGGAGCACTTTACGGAGATTTTGATATGAAACGCATGTTTACCCTGGCCAGCCTGCTGGCCGCCACCCTGATCAGCCAAGCCGCTTCGGCCGGCGAGATGACCCTGTACGCGCGTGAGGGCTTCCGCGGTTCGGAAGTGACGGTGTACGAAACCACGTCCAACTTCCGCGATCTGGGCTTCAATGATCGCGCTTCCAGCCTGGTGGTGCATTCCGGCGCCTGGGAATTGTGCGAGCACCGCGATTTCGGCGGCTATTGCGCGGTGTTTGAGCGTGGCGAGTATCCGGATCTGCAGCGTTTCAATAACAGCATTTCCTCGGCGCGCGAAGTCCAGGTGCGCAACCGCGACCGCTGGGGCGGTGGCGGCGGCTGGAACGATAACCGCGGCCGCGATGGGCGCTGGGGCGATGACCGTGGCCATGACCACGACTGGCGTGGCCGTGACCGCGACCGAGACCGTCAGCAACTGGCTCCGGTCGAACTGTTCACCGATTCCCGCTTCGAAGGCCCGAGCGTGAGTGTGCGCAGCAATGTGCGTACCCTGGTGGACCTGAACTTCAACGACCGCGTCAGCTCCCTGATCATCAGCGAAGGCCAGTGGGAGCTGTGCGAGCATGCCGATTTCCGCGGCGAGTGCGTGGTCTACGGGCCGGGCCGTTATCCAAATGTGGGTGGCATGAACGACCGCTTCTCTTCGATCCGGCGAGTGCGCTAAGCCTTCCACTTTGCGGTATTCTGTGCTCTGCAGGATTCGACCTGGAGAGCACTTCCGTGGAATACAAGGATTATTACGCTGCGCTGGGCGTTGCCAAGACGGCCAGCGATGACGAGATCAAGCAGGCTTACCGCAAGCTGGTGCGCAAATACCATCCGGACGTCAGCAAGGAGCCGAATGCGGATGCGAAAACCAAGGAGCTGAACGAAGCCTACGCCGTGCTGTCGGATGCGGAAAAGCGCGCCGCCTACGATGAGTTGGGCAGTGCGCGCCAGCGCGGCGGCTTCCAGTCAGGCGGCGGTTTCCGCCCACCGCCTGACTGGGGCGCCGATTTCGAAACCAATGCCGGCAACGACCGCGATTTCTTCTCCGACCTGTTCGCCCATGTGGGCGCGCGCCGGCGCAGCATGCGCATGCGCGGAGAAGACAGCCAGGCCGGCATCAGCATCAGCCTGCGCGACGCCTATCAGGGCGCGACCCGCACCATCAATCTGCGCATCCCCGAACTCGACGAGCGCGCCCGCGTGGTCACGCGCGAGAGAACGCTCGATGTGCGCATTCCCGTCGGCGTGACCGCCGGCCAGCAGCTGCGCCTGAGCGGCCAGGGCCAGCCCGGCACCGGCGGCGCCGAGGCGGGCGACTTGTTCCTGGAAATCCAGTTCGAAAGCGATCCGCACTACCGCATCGAGGGACGCGATGTGTACGAGACCGTGCCGGTGGCGCCCTGGGAGGCGGCACTGGGCGGCGAGATCGACGTGCCCACGCCGTCCGGCAAAGTCAAGGTGACGGTGCCGCCGCAGTCGAAGAGCGGGCGCAAGCTGCGCCTGAAAGGCCGCGGCATTCCCGCCTCGGGCCCGAACAATGCGGCGGGCGATCTGTACCTGCTGCTGGAAGTGGCGCTGCCGCCGGCCGACACGGAACGCGCGCGCGCCCTGTATCAACAAATGGCGCGCGAACTGGCTTTCAATCCGCGCGCCGCGCTGGGAGACTAGGCCATGGCAAGCGATGCAGCCATGCGTGGCGTCTTGCTGGAAGAGGCGGCGCTGACGCTGGAAGAACTGGCGCGGGTGTGCGCCGTGGAGCCTGACTGGGTGCTGCAGCATGTGCAGGCCGGCGTACTGCTGGCGGACGCCGGACAAGTGCGGGAGGGCTGGCGCTTTACCAGCGTGGACCTGGTGCGCGCGCGCCAGCTGCTGGAGGTGGAGCAGGTGTTCGATGCCAATGAAGATGTGGCGGCGCTGGTGGTGGACCTGAGCGAGGAAGTGCGCCGCCTGAAAGCCCGCCTGCGCGTGGCCGGCATCGCCAGCTGAGGGCGCGGCGCGGCCAGGCCGGCGGACTTGGAATGGCCTTAGCGCCGTTTATCGTCCGGACCGAGGTTGCCGCCACGGTGCGGGGCGATGAATTCATCGTTTTCGTCTTCGGGTGTCTCGCCTTGCCGGCTGCCCGGCTGGCGCTGGGATTGCTGGTTGGCGTATGAATCGCCCGATTGCTGGCTGCGCCAGTCGTCGCTTTGCTCCTTGCGCGCCTTGTCCGACTGCTGACTGTCGCTGCGCGTGCCGGTTTTCTGCTGTCCCTGCTGGCTGACGGATTGGAACTGATCCTGTTGCCGATCCTGCTGGCCGGATTGCTTAGGCTTCGTCATGATCTGCGTCTCCTGTTGAAAGGTTGCGGCGGCGCTGACGCAGCCGCCATAACCATGCTAGGACGGGAACGGCAGGGTGTGTGTAGGCGCACGCGCTGCCCCCTTGTAGGAGCAGGCCCTCAGAATGTTGGGTGGGGCAGGGTATGGTCGAGTTCAACGAATTGCTGGATCAGCCAGCGCGTGGCCGGCCCGGGTTCCTCGTCCTTGCGGCGGATCACAAAGAGCGGATAGTGGAAGGCGCCGCCATCCTGGATTTTCAGCTCGACCAGGCGGCCGTTTTCCAGGTCGTCGCGCACCACCGATTCCGGCATGCTGCCCCAGCCGATGCCGCCGCGCAGCAGCGCGTGCTTGGCGCCCAGATCGCCCAGGCGCCAGTCGCGCAAACCGAGCACGCCGAAATCCTGGCCTTCGGTCAGCTTGCTGCGGTCGGTCAACACCAGTTGCAGATGTTCGCGCGCGATGGCATTGGGGATGCTGCCTTCCAGGCGCGCCAGCGGATGCAGGGGCGAGCAGACCGGCAGCAGCGTGGCGTGGCCGGCCGTTTCGCGGTCCAGCGCATCGGGCGTGTTCACGGTGTAGCCGCTCAGGCCCACGTTGGCGCGCCGCTCCAGCACCATCTGCGTGACCGTGCCCAGCGCCTCGGTGTGCAGGCGCATGGCGACGGTGGGGAAGTGCTCCTGGAAGGCGTCGAGAATCCGCACCAGATGGCAGGTGGGGAACATCACGTCGACCACCAGCGAGACTTCGGCTTCCATGCCCGAACCGAGGGCCTTGGCGCGGGCGCGCATCGAGTCCACCCGCATCAGCACCGCGCGCGCGTCCGACAGCAGGGCTCTGCCGGCCTCGGTCAACGTCGGTTTGCGCTTGCTGCGGTCGAACAGGGCGATATTCAGCTGGTCTTCCAGATTGGCCACCGTGTAGCTGATTACCGATTGCGTGCGGTGCAGGGCGCGCGCCGCATGCGCGAAGCCGCCATGGTCGATCACGGCGGTAAACACGCGTAATTGTTCGAGGGAGGGCAGGCCGGGGTCGCGCATATATCAAGAAAATCGATTAATTTGATTCAGATAAAACTGGTTTTCTCGATAGTAAACGCGAACTAAGATGGACGCAATCCCCACCCCATCAGGAGTTCATCGTGGCAAATGTACTGTATATCAATAGCAGCGTGCGTAGTTCCGGTTCCCTGTCGCGCCAGTTGTCGGCCGAGTTCATCGCCAAATGGCGGGCCGCCAATCCGGGCGACAGCATCGTCGAGCGCGACCTGGCGGCGCAGCCCGTGCCCCATCTGAGCGAGGAAATGATGGGCGCCTTCTTCACCGCGCCGGAGCAGCGCAATGCGGAGCAGGCCGCCGTGGTCAAAACCTCCGATGCGCTGGTGGCCGAGCTGTTCGCCGCCGACGTGATCGTGATCGGCGCGCCGATGTACAACTTCTCGATTTCCTCCACGCTGAAAGCCTGGATCGACCATATCGCGCGCGCCGGCCTGACCTTCAAATATACCGAGAACGGCCCGGTGGGCCTGGTGCAGGGCAAGAAGGTGTACGTGTTCACCGCCAGCGGCGGCGTGTACAGCGAAGGTCCAGGCAGCGGCTTCGACTTCCTCAGCACTTATCTGCGCGCGGCGCTGGGCTTCCTCGGCATGAGCGACATCCGCTTCATCCAGGCCGAAGGCGTGGCCGGGGGCGAGCAGGCGGTGGCCGACACCGTGGCCAAAGGCCGCCAGACCATCGAACAGTTGCTGGCCGCCTGACGGTTTGCAGCCGCGGCAGCGGCCGTTTTTGATAGATTCCGTGGCAGCCGGTATCATGCTGGATACCAAGCGCGCCACGGAGTCCCGCAATGAAACGCCAACTGCACCTTCTCGTCATCGATCCGCAGAACGATTTCTGCGACCTGCCGGACAGTTATCGTCCCGAAAACCCGGCCACGCGCACCGCGCACGCGCCGGCCTTGCCGGTGCGCGGCGCCCATCAGGACATGCTGCGCCTGGCGGGGTTGATCAACCGCGGCCGCCATGGCCTGAGCGAGATCAGCGTCACCCTCGATTCCCACCACCGCTACGATATCGCCCATCCGACCTTCTGGTATGCGGCCGATGGCGCGGCCGTGGCGCCTTTTACCGAAATATCCACCGCCGACGTGCGCGCCGCGCGCTTCCTGCCGCGCGACCGGGCAGCCTTGCCGCGCGTGCTGTCCTATCTGGAGCAGCTGGAGGCGAATGGCCGTTACCGCCTGATGGTCTGGCCCGTGCATTGCGAGATCGGTTCCTGGGGCCACAATGTGCACGAAGATGTGCGCGCCGCCTATAACCGCTGGGAAGATGCGGCGCTGGGCGTGGTGACCAAGATCGCCAAGGGTTCCAACCCGTGGACCGAGCACTATTCCGCCGTGATGGCCGAGGTGCCGGACGATGCCGATCCCGATACGCAGTTGAACCGAGGCCTGATCGCCAGCCTGGCCCAGGCCGAACGCGTGTATATCGCGGGCGAAGCGAGCAGCCACTGCGTCAAAGCCACCACCGAACATATCGCCGACAATATCGACCCCGCGCGCCTGGTGCTGATCACCGACTGCATGAGTCCCGTGGCCGGCTTCGAACAGCAGCAGCACGGCTTCCTGCAGGCGATGCAGGCGCGCGGCGTGCAACTGGCGCAATCGGGCGATGTGCTGCAAGAGCTGCTGACCAACGCCGGCCGCTAAGCCGTACCTTATTGGAGAATTACCGCATGATCCCCGTCGTCCGCAGTCTGCTGGAAACCGACCTGTATAAATTCACCATGTGGCAAGCGCTGCTGCATAGCCAGCCGAATTCGCACACCGAATACGAATTCGTCTGCCGCAATGCGCCGGTCTTCCCGCTGGCCGAGCTGAAGGAGGAGATCGAAGAGCAGCTCGACCATCTGTGCGCGATGTCCTTCAGCGAGGACGAGCTGTCCTATCTGCGCTCGCTGCGCTATATGAAGAGCGACTTCGTCGACTTCCTCACGGTGTTCCGCTTCCAGCGCAAATTCATCACGGTCGAAACCGATGGCGAGCGCCTGGTGATCCACGCCGCCGGTCCGCAGGTGCACGTGATGGGCTTCGAAATCTTTGTGCTCTACATCGTCAATGAGCTGTACTTCCGCCGTTTCGACGAAGAGTCGGCGCTGGAAGAAGGCCGCGCGCGCCTGCACGACAAGCTGCGCGCACTGAAGGAATTCGGCAATCTGCCGGGACTGCGCCACCCCTTCGAATTCTCCGACTTCGGCCTGCGCCGCCGTTTCTCGGCCGCCTGGCACGATGAAGTGGTGCAGACGCTGGCGAGCGAGGCGCCGCGCTTCTTCAAGGGCACGTCGAACGTCTACCTGGCCAAGAAGTTCGGCCTGTTCCCGATCGGGACCATGGCGCACGAATATATCCAGTCCTTCCAGGCTTTCGGCGTGCGCCTGCGCGACTTCCAGAAGGCGGCGCTGGAGGATTGGGTGCAGGAATACCGCGGTGACCTGGGTATCGCCCTGACCGATGTGGTGGGCATGGACGCCTTCCTCGACGACTTCGACCTCTACTTCGCCAAGCTGTTCGACGGCCTGCGCCACGACTCGGGTGATCCCGTGCTGTGGGGCGAGAAGGCCATCGCCCACTATGCCGCGCTGCGCATCGATTCGAACACCAAGCGCCTGGTGTTCTCCGACGGCCTGGATTTCGACACCGCCTTCAGCCTGTACCGCCACTTCGCCAACCGCATCATGACCGGCTTCGGCATCGGCACGCATCTGACCAATGATGTGGGATTGACGCCGCTGAATATCGTCATGAAGCTCATCCGCTGCAACGGGCAGTCGGTGGCCAAGCTGTCCGACTCGCCGGGCAAGACCCTGTGCAAGGATGAGACTTTCCTTGCTTACTTGCGGCAGGTGTTTCACCACACTGCGTCCTGAAGAAAACTTGCGTCTGGAATTAAAGACAAACATTCCCTCTGTTTAATGGATTTCCATGAGGAAATCCATGTAACCATGTATTTGTAGTTAAATACATGTTTAAAACTTTGGGGTATTACATGATTAAAGAATTAACTTTTTTTGCAGGCGCGTTAGCACTTTCGACAACGCATGCCGGGGTGATCAAGGGTTCGTCAGCTCTGCTTGATGCGCAGGGTATCGCTCAGATGGAAGCCTGGATCGGTAAAGGTGAGCTGACGATGACAAATCTCTTTACCAAGACGCCATCGCAAAGTACCGCCAAGGCATTTCATGAAGCGATCGATGACAGGGGCGCTGCTTTCGTTGTCTTCAATGCGTCCGAAGACAATGGACTCACCTGGAAAACAATCGGAGGCTACCGACCGGATGGCTGGACCGCAAAATACCACTATTCCGACTACTACCTTCCTCGTGATACCTTTATTTTCAATCTTACCAACCGGGAAAAAAGAGAAATGGTCAGGCCGTATATGACCAATAATCACCTTGGTTATGGCCCGTTTTTCGAGGCGGATTTCTCTGTTCTGGCGGATTTAACCAGGGGCAGTTCTCGTAGTTACTTCTATGGGAATTTGCCGAACCACCGCTCCTTACTGGACAGCTCGCGTCCTGCCGCAACGTTTATCGTGCGCGAACTGGAGGTTTTTGGTTTGAACCCGTATGAGCCAACCAAGCCCGATAATCAAGTGCCGGAACCTGCATCCCTTGCTTTGCTGGGGGCAGGCCTGCTTGGGCTAACCTGGGTACGTCGCCGGAAATCGCCGGTAGGCTAAGGAAACGGGGCATTGCAGCCCCGTTTTTCCAACTTATGTTTCGGTGGCTCCGTAGTGACGCATGATGGTGTCCGCCTGCTCACGGTGGACATCGTCATCGACATCGACGCTGAGCAGAGCGGCGGGGCTGACGAGCGGCTGATCCGTATCGTCGGCCGCATCGGGCGTCAGCGAATCGAAGAGATTACGCACGGCGCTGGTAGATGTATCGGCTTGCCGCGCCTCGTGCCGGTTCATCTGCACAGCCGCCGCGCGCCAGCCTGCATTCAGCAGCGCTGCCCGCGCCTGCTCAGCATCCGCGATTTCCTTGAAGTTGCGATGGATAGTCTTCGTCATAAATTCCTCCTTCACCACATTATGCGCGTTTGGCTGAAAAAGTATTGTTCATTTCCATAAGGAATTGAATTGGGACGCATTCTTCCCCTTTTTCAAGGTATTTAATTTCCAAGGATATGGCATAATGTTGTAAATTTGAAACTTAAGTTTATTAATTTGAAAAATGATTTTTATGAAAAAAAGAATATTGATGGCTCTTGCTGGCATGCTGGTAACCGCCTCTGCTGATGCAGGTTTGATTAAAGGGGAAACGGCTATTTTGGATGGAAATGGGCTTGCGCAACTCGAAGGGTGGTTGGGGCAGGGAGATCTTACGCTGACCAATATTTTCTCAAAATCGCCCGCCCAAAATACTGGCTTATCCTTCCATCAGGCGGTGGATGGGAAAGGGCCAACCTTTGTGTTAATGAAGGCAACTGCAGATCAAGGAGCAAGCTGGAAAGTCTTCGGTGGTTATAATCCTCGTAGCTGGACCACGGCCAGCACTTTTGGGCCGGCGACAGCTTTTGTCTTTAATTTGACAGATGGCTTTTTATGGCGACAGGTAAGGCATGAGCAAACTTTTACCAGTATTGCTAATGGTCCAGGCTTTGGAGGGCGAGATCTTGTGGTCTTTCCAGATTTGACGCGTGGCAGAACAGAGCGAGATGCTTATGGAGATAGAGGTGGTCATCTTAATGATGGCCGTTCTCTTTTTACTGATAAAAGGCATGGCCCGACCTACTTCACCATCGGCGAATTGGAAGTATTTGCATTGACTCCGCAAAAAGATCCTACTCCAGGTACGCCAATTCCCGAACCAACTTCCTTATTTCTGTTGAGCGTGGGCCTGCTTGCATTAGGAGTGAATTGCTTAAAAAGTAGCAGGAATAAGCTATCTAAGAAAGCTCGTACATTTAAGTTGTAATTTTTTCTTTTTGAATTTAACTTACGTGGAAAAAATGTAACTGTGATGTCGAAAGTGTTGTTGGTAAAAGGGTGATTTATGATCAAGGAAGTATTGATGGTGTTGCTGGTTTTGATACCGGTTCACACTAAGGCAGTAGAAAAGATCAAACCGCCCTTCAGTGCTAGTGCGGAGGCTACGGTAAGCAAGGACAAGCCCGGGCAAAAGCCAGAGCGCCTCAGTATTCCTGAAGAGCGCGTACCGGAACCCAGTCCGGTGGCTATCCTTGCCACGATCCTCTTGGGCCTGGCGCTGGTGCGCATGAAGCACTGAGGATATGAAGTGAAAACGGGGCGCAAGGCCCCGTTGTTTTGATCAGAAGCCGCTCAAGGCATTCTGCGTATGTTCGACCTCGGGCGGTGCGGCAAAGAACGGGCCGACCAGCGTGCGCCAGGCCGTGAACATCTCGCTGCTGCGGAATTGCACAGTGTGATGTTCCAGCGTCTCCCAGCCGATTACGAGATGGTAGGTATCCTGCCGTTCGATGATGCGTTCCAGCCGCATCGACAAACACCCCGGCGAACGACGGAACAGCGGCACAGCTTCGCGCACCGCCGCCTCAAAGTCAGCGTGGGCATCGGGTTTGATCTGAATCTCAGCAATCTCGTAAATCATAAACAGCTCCACAGTTGGCAAACACCCATTCTGGCACGAAACCGCTCACGCCCACCAAGCCGCCCCCTTTGATCCAAATCAAACAATGTCCCACTCTGGTGTCAGGCACTGGAACCGGACATTTCCTGCGCAAGATCAAACAATGTCCGACCTTGGTGCCTGACACCAGGGTGGACATTTTTTGATTTGGCGCAAAGCTTAGAAGTTGTAGCGGGCGGTGAGCTGGACGTTGCGCGGGGCGCCGGGCAGGTTCAGCAATTTGCTGCTGCCGTGGCCGGCGGCGATGTAGTTGCGGTCGAACAGGTTGTTGATGTTCAGTTGCAGGTCGAGGCCGCGCACGCGGTAGGACAGCATGGCGTCGGCCGTCACATAGCTGGGCAGGGTGACGGTGTTGCCGGGATTGGCGAAGCGGTCGGCCACGTAGTTGACGCCGGCGCCGGCGCTGAAGCCGCCGCCGAGCGCTTTGCTGACCCACAGGTTCATGCTTTGTTTCGGCGTCAGCGTGGGGCGCTTGCCTTGTACGAATTGGCCGTCATCCTTGGCGACGGACTTGCTCACTTCCGCGTCCATGTAGGCGTAGCCGCCGAACACTTGCTAGCCTTGACCCAGATCGCCGGTGAAGCTCAGTTCCAGGCCATTGGTCTTTTGCGTGCCGATCGGGATCAGCTTGTTGCTGACCGGGTCGGTGGACTTGATATTGCTGCGCTCGAGCTGGTACAGCGAGGCGGTGGCCGAGGCGCGGCCGCCGAAGAAGTCGAACTTGGCGCCGATTTCCTTGTTGGTGGTTTCTTCCGGCTCGATATTGGCGGCATTCGCGGCCAGCGGCAGGCTTTCGGCCGAAGGCTGGAAGGATTTGCTATAGGAAACGTAGTAGGACTGGTCCTGGCGCGGCTGGTAGACCAGGCCGGCGCGCGGGCTCCAGGAGCGGTCGGTGCGGCTCAGGTTGGATTGGCCGGCGCGGCGCTCTTCAGTCTCTTGCTTGAATTTGTCGAAGCGGGCGCCGACCAGGGCTTTCCATTCCGGCGTCAGCGTGGCCAGATCCTGTACATAGGCGCTGGAGACGGTCAGGATGCCGAGGTTGTCGGTCGATGGCGCGGCCGTCACGGTGAAGGGCAGCTTCGGCGCGACCGGTTTGTACAGGTCGACGGTGGCGACATTGTTTTGGCTGCGGAAGAGCTGGTCCTTGTTCTGCTTGCCGAATTCGACGCCATAGAGGATCTGGTGCGGCATGCCGCCGATCACGGCTTTCTGGACCAGTTCGGTCTGGTTGAAAATGCCGTCTTCGGCGCGCTTCACATTGCTGCGGTTGAGCGAGGCGGTCTTCGCCACTTCATTGACCGCGCCGACCAGGGTGTTGTTGCGGTCGAGCTTGTAGTCGTACTGGCGCAGCGCATTGCGCAGGGTCAGGTTGTCGTTGATGCGGTGGTTCAGCACCATGCCGAAGGAGGTCACGCGCGACTGGCTGTAGTCGAAGTCGCGCGCATTGGCGGCGCCGTAGTAGGTGGATGGAGCGACATCGACCGCACGGTCTTTATAGGCCGGGATGCCGAAGTCGGTCACGCGGCGGTCGGCAATGTATTCGGCTTGCAGCAGCAGGGTGGTGTCCGGGGTCAGCTTGAACAGCACGGACGGCGACAGCGCTTCGCGCTTGAGGAATTGCTGGTCGCGGAAGCTGTCGGCGTCTTCCTTGGCGCCGGTGATGCGGAAGGCGGCGCCCTGGTCCTCGAAGTTGCGGGCCAGGTCGAATTCGCCACGCTTCTGGTTCCAGCTGCCGACGGTCAGGCTGACTTCGGTCTTGTCGATGCCGGGCTTCTTGGTGATGCGGTTGACCAGGCCGCCGGACGAGCCGCGGCCGTAGAGCACGGAGGCTGGACCTTTCAGCACTTCGATCTGCTCGACATTGGACAGGTCGCGGAAGTACATGGCGTCGTCGCGCATGCCATCGATGAACTGGTCGCCCAGGGCGCTGAAGCCGCGGATGGTGATCTGGTCGCGCTGGCCGTCGCCGTGCGACAGGCCGATGCCGGGCACGGCCTTCATCGCGTCCTGCATCGAGTGCGCGCCCTGGTCGCGCAACAGGGTTTGCGGCACCACGTTCACGGTTTGCGGAATGTCGCGCAGCGGGGCGTCGATCTTGGTGGCGCTGGTGGCGCTGACCGGGTTGTACGGCGTTTCCTTGACGGCGCCGACGGTGACGGTCGGCATGGCCTGGTCGGTGCTGTCGGCGTGGGCGGGGAATTGCTGGAGGGCGAGGGCGATCATCAGCGCCAGCGGCGTTTTCTTCATGGGCTTGTCCTGTCGTGGTGGAAGCTGGCTACGGTCGTCCACGCAGGACTTTGGCTGGCTTTATTTTTTAAATGAGAATCATTAGCATCAAATTATCCTGAAATGACTACCTTGTTGCAAGTAAATGATGTAATTTCGATGAGAAATGTTAGGAAATTGCCTCACAGACAGCCTTAACTCTTGGTAAAGTCGCGCGCCAAAAGATCAGCGCGGCCAGGCTGACGGCCGCGCCCAGTATGCAGACGCCGTTCCAGCCATACGCCGCATGGATGCTGGTGGTGGCGATGGCGCCCGCGCCGCTGCCGGCGGCGTAGAACAGCATGTAGCCGCCGATCAGCCGGCTATGCGCCTGGCTGTTCCCGTTCAGGATCATGCTCTGGTTGGTTACATGCAAGGCTTGCGCGGCCAGGTCGAGCAGGATGATGCCGAGGACCAGGGCCGCCAGCGATTGCGCGCCCCAGGCCAGCGGCAGCCAGGCGGCCAGCATCAGCAGCAGGGCGCCGCCACTGGTGCGCTGGCCCAGTCCCCGGTCGGCCAGGGCGCCGGCACGCGCCGCGCCCAGCGCACCCGCAGCACCGATCAGGCCGAAAGCGCCGATGGCCGTGTGCGACAGGGCATAGGGCGGGGCGCTCAGCAGCAGCACCAGCGCGCTCCAGAAAATGTTCAGGGCGGCGAACAGCAGCAGGCCCAGCATCCCGCGCACCTGCAGAGTGCGTTCGTTTTTCAGCAGTGTGAACATGGACAGCAGCAGCTGTCCGTAACGCAGCCTTGGCGCGCCGCTGGCGGCAGCTGCAGGGTGTGGCTCCGGCAGGGCGCGGTGCAAGGCCAGCAGCATGATCGCGCTGAGCGCAGCCGACAGAAAATACACGGCGCGCCAGCCCGCCACATCGGCCACGGCGCCGGACAGCACGCGTGCCAGCAGCAGGCCCAGCATCACGCCCGCCTGCACGGTACCGACCACCTGGCCCCGCTGCGCAGGCGCGGCCACGCTGGCGGCATAGCTGATCAGTCCCTGGGTCATTGCGGTGCCGAGCAGTCCCGCGCCCAGCATGCCGAGCAGGAGCAGGGTAGGCGAGGTGGCGCAGCCCAGCGCCAGCAGGGTTAGACAAAGGACCAGCAGCTGCGCCATGGTCAGGCGCTTGCGGTCGAGCAGATCGCCGAGTGGCACGAGCAGCAGCAGGGCCAGGGCGCAGCCGATTTGCGTGGCCGTTACCACCAGGCCCAGGTTCGCGTGGCTGAAACCGAAATCGGCGGCGAAGGCATCCAGCAGAGGCTGGGCGTAATACACATTCGCCACGCTCAGCGCGGCGGAGGTGGCAAACAGCAGCACTAGGCTGCGGGGCAGGGTGGACATGGATGGCTTCCTTAATCTGGTTGCAAATTAAAACTAGTTGAAGCATAAGGAATGCGGTTTTAAAATGCAACCAAAAACCATGGGAAAGATATGGGTAAGCAAAAGCAGGAAGAGTTCTGCCCAGTGGCGCGCACGCTGGATGTGATCGGGGACCGCTGGTCCCTGCTGATTGTGCGCGATGCGTTCGACGGCATCCGCCGCTTCGGCGAATTCCAGCGCAACCTGGGCATTGCGCGCAATATCCTCAGCGACCGCCTGCAGAAGCTGGTGGAGTCCGGCGTGCTGGAAGTGGCGCCGGCCTCGGACGGCACGGCCTATCAGGAATACCTGCTGACGGCCAGTGGCCGCGATCTGTTCACCGTGGTGGTGGGCCTGCGCCAATGGGGCGAGCAGCATTTGTACGCCAAGGGCGAAGCACGTTCGAGCCTGCTCGAAATCGACAGTGGCAAGCCCGTCCCCCAGCTTGTCTTGCGCAGCCGCGACGGCAGCGCGCTCAAGCCGGAAGAGACGGTGGTCAAAAAAGTGAAGGCTTAAGCGGCGCCGTTCAGGATAAGGGCGAGGCCGGCTTCGAAGTGCTGATCGGGGCTGCGCTGGCGATAGCGCTGCATGGCCGCGGCCAGCTGTGGATAGGCGAGCACACTTTCATCGAGTGTGGCCGGATCGGGATGGTCGGCCTGCTCTTCCAGCACGCAACCGACCACATAATGGGATATCGTAACCAGCAGATCGATGGCGGCCCCCATTTCCATGCCGGCGTCGCAGAGGAAGTGCAGTTGCGCATCGAGCGCGGGCAGGGTGTCGGGTACCGGCTCGCTGCCCGCGTGTAGGCGCGCGCCGTCGCGGTAGACGAGCAGGGCGCGGCGGAAACTGCGCGCGTTCTCGCCCAGGAAGCTGCGCCAGTCTTCGCCCGCTTGCGGTAGGGTGCGCTGGTGGGCGCGCTCCATGATTTCCAGATTCATTGCGTCCAGTAAGGCGCGCTTGTTCTTGAAGTGCCAGTACAGGGCCGGCTGCTGCACGCCCAGGCGTTCGGCCAGCAGGCGGGTGGACAGCTTGTCGACGCCGACTTCGTTCAGCACATCGAGCGCGGCCGCCACAATCTGCTTGCGTTCTACTTTCATGTTTTCCGATCCCGAAAAAATTCTTTTTATGGCTGAACTTTATCACCTATAATTAAATTTATCGATGATAAGTTGGATGAGATATGAACAAAGGACTTTACGCAGTCATGGGTTCGGTGGTGATCAGCGCCGCCGGCATCGGGCTGACCATGCCCATCGTTCCGCAACTGATGCGCGATGTGGGTCACACTGCCGAGCTGGGCTGGCGTTTCGGCGCGTTTACCGGCCTGTACGCACTGATGCAGTTCATCTTCTCGCCGATCCTGGGCGCGCTGAGCGACCGCATCGGGCGCCGCCCCGTGCTGCTGATGTCCCTGGCCGGCTCGATGATCGATTATGTGCTGCTGGCGCTGGCACCCTCGCTGTCACTGCTCTTCCTCGGCCGCGCCATTGCCGGCATCACCGGCGCCAGCCTGGCCGTGGCCTCGGCCTATATCGCCGACGTCACACCGGAGAACCAGCGCAGCCGCCGCTTCGGCCAGTTGAACGCCTGCTTTGGCGTCGGCTTTATCATCGGCCCCGTGATTGGCGGCCTGCTGGGCGAGTACTGGGTGCGTGCGCCTTTCCTGGCCGCCGCCGCGCTGGACGCACTGAATCTGGTCGTGGCCTTCTTCGTGATGCGCGAGTCGCGCACGCCGCAAGCGGTGCCGGTGCCCCTGAATCCGCTGGCGCCGCTGCGCTGGGCGCTGAGCTTTCCGGTCCTGCTGCCGCTGATGGTGGTGTATTTCGTGCTGGCGCTGGTGGGCGAGGTGGCCGGCACGGTCTGGGTCATGTATGGCGAGGACAAGTTTGCCTGGAGTTCCCTGACCATCGGCATCTCGCTGGCGGGCTTTGGCGTGTTCCATGCCGTGGCCCAGGCTTTCGTGGCCGGACCTCTGTCCGAGCGCTACGGCGAGCGGCGCACCCTGCTGATCGGGATTACGGCCGATGCGCTGGCCTATGCGGCGATCGCCTGGGCAACCGAGGGCTGGGTCGCCTTCCTGTTGTTGCCGGTGTTCTGCGTGGGCGGCATCGGCGCGCCGGTGCTGCAGTCGCTGATGTCGGCCGGCACCGATTCGGAACAGCAGGGGCGCTTGCAGGGCGTGCTGGCCAGCATCGCCAGCCTGGCGACGATTATCGGGCCGGTTGGCATCAGTACCCTGTATTTCATGTCGCGCTCCACCTTCCCGGGCGCGGTCTGGCTGGGCGGCGCGGCGCTGTATCTGTTCAGCATGCCTTTCCTGCTGGGGCGGGTGGGCCGTACTGCGCGGGTGTAAAAGTGTCGGATTTCTTTACACTTGGTGAATTCCGCGAAATCAGCTTTCTTTAAAATCAATAGCTTACGGATCTGGCATATAACTTGCTGTATGCAAGCTTTCTTTGAAAATTGCATAAAGGTAAGTAACAATGAAATTCGTAAAGTTTGCTGTTGTTGCGGCAATGATGTCGGCAGGTGCGGTACAAGCTGGTCCGGTCCAGCTTCTGAGCAATGGCAGTTTTGAGACGGGTAATCTGAATGGCTGGACCACTTCGGGCCTGGGCAGTACCGGCACCTGCGCCAGTGCTGGCCGCGACTGGAATGTGGCCAAGGCGGGCAATGCCACCGGCTGCGTCGCAGCCGGCAATCCGGTTGATGGCAGCTATGCCGCCTACGTCATGAACGACGGTATGGCCAAGACCAATTACACGCTGGCGCAGACTTTCTTCGTGCCGCAAGGCTTGAAGGAAGCCACCTTGTCCTGGAGCGACTCCATTGTGGCGAGCTATTCCGGCCAGGCACGCAGCTTCAAGGTCGATATCCTGCAGGGTTCGACGCTGCTGGGCAATGTGTTCAGCTACGACATCGCCAACGACAGCAACACGGCTTGGGATGCCCGCAGCATCAATGTCAGCGCCTTGCTGGCCTCGCACCAGGGCGAAAACCTGACCCTGCGCTTCTCCAACTACATTCCGCAGAGCTGGACTGGTGGTGCCGGTCTGGCCATCGACAACGTGTCGCTGAGCGCCAAAGTGCCGGAGCCCAGCTCCCTGCTGCTGATTGCCGCCGGCCTGCTGGTTGCCGGCTTCGCCCGCCGCCGCCGCGCTCCCGCTGTGGCACAGTAAGCATATCCCCCGGCTGCCGCGTCCGGCGGCAGCCATTTCATCTCCTCCCGTTTATTTTCCGCCGAAGGTGTAGGACAGGCCCAGCATCACGCTGAGCGGTGCGCCGGGCGTGTACTGGTTCTGGGTGTTGGGCGAGTAGGCGCCAACGCCGGCATAGGAGCTGGAGGCGGAATCGGAGTAGTGTTTGTCGCCCAGATTGCGCACATGGACCCAGGCTTCCCACCCCTTCATGAAGCGGTAGGCGGCGCGCAGATGGAAGAGTGCGTGGCCGGGATAGCGCACGGTGTTGGCATTGTCCATCCAGTAGGCGCCCTGGTGCACCGCTTCCAGCGCGACGCGCAGGCCCGGCATGGGCTTGTAGCCGATTTCGGCGCTGGTCATATCGCGCGGCGCCTGCGGCATGTCCTTGCCGCTGTAGTCCTGGGTGGCGGAGACGCGGTAGCGCTCATAGCGATGGCTGGCGATGGCGGTGCTGAAGCGCGCGTCGAGCGGGCCGTTATCGTAGTTCAGACCCAGCTCCAGACCCTGGCTGCGCGTGCGTCCGGCATTGCGGTTCTCACTATTGCCCGGCGTGATGGTGTAGCTGACGATGGTATCGCGTCCCACCAGCCGGTAGAGCGAGGAATCCAGGCGCAGCTTGCGTTCGAGGAAGGCCAGGCGCAGACCCACTTCCACGCTGCGGTAGGTGGCGGGCTGCAGGTCTGGAATGCCGGTCTTGCCATACATCTGGCTCACCTCCGGCGGCGTGAAGCCTTCGCTGATATTGGCATACGCATTGGCGTCTGCGCCCAGCACATAGCTGGCGCCCAGCTTGGGGCTGAAGCGCGAGAAGCTGCGACTCTCGTTCGGCGCGCCGTAGTTAGCGCTGCCCTGCGGCGAGAGATTATTGCGGAAGTCGTAGCGGATGCGGTCGGAGCGGCCGCCCGCCACCACGCGCAGCTTCGGCAGCGGCGATGCTTCCCATTGCGCGAAGAAGGCGGTGTTGTCGATATCGGCCTGGTAATCGCGCACGCCTTGCGGCTGGCTGTCGTTGACGCGGGTGTAGCTCAGATAGCGGCCGCTGGCCGGATCGCGCACGATGCGCAGATTGTCGCTGTAGTAGGGATTGTCGCTGCGGTCGATGTAGATGCCCGCGACCAGGCGCGAATTCAGCCAGGCGAATTCCTGCAGATGCTTCACGTCCAGGCCGCGCGAATCGACGTGGTTGTTATTCAGCGTGCCCTTGCAGATGCTGCCGGCACAGCTGCCGATGGTGTAGCTTGGGATCTGGCCATGGTCGTTGCGACGGGTGAACAGGGTGACGGTGGTGGTGCCGCCTGGTGTGGTATCGCCTTCCCAGGCCACGGTGCCGCGCGTGGTCTTGTCCTTGCGGTAGGTGAAGGTGTTCAGGCTCTTGCCGGGATTGTTCTGGTAATCGTTTTCGAACAGGCTGCCCGGCATGGCCGCATCCAGATCGGTGCGCACCAGGGTGGCGCGCACGATGCCGGCATGGCCCAGCGCATAGTCGGCGCGCAGGGTGAAGGAATCCTTGTCGCCGTAGCTGTATTCCTGCCAGTTGTTCGAAGTGCGGCGCGAGCTGTAATGCGAGAAGCGCAGGCCGAAATCGCCCCAGGTATTGCTGGCCGCCGTGTCGTAGCGCGTAAAGCCGGACACGCCTTCATGCCGCGCGCCGATGCGCGCATACGGCGTGCGCGAAGGCGCAGCAGTCAGCGCGTTGATGGCGCCACCCACGGCATTGCTGCCGTACAGCGAGGAGGCCGGACCCTTCACCACTTCCACGCTGTCGCTGCCGGCGATATTCATTTCGTTCAGTGAATTGTGGTTGAACACGCCCAGCGGACGGATAGGAATGCCGTCTTCCAGATACTGGTACACCGAACCGGTGCCGATGGGCTGGCGGATCGCCATGCTGTGCTGCTCATTACCCAGGTCATTCCAGTGCACGCCGGCGACGCGGTTGAGGATATCGCCCATGGTCTTGGGCTTGTCGCGCTCCATCTCGCGGCCGCTGACGACGCCGATGGCGCTTGGCGTTTCGGACAGTTTGGTGACGGCGCGCGAGCCGCTGACGACGACGATTTCCATGCCGGGTGCTTCGTCGGCGCCCAAGGCGTTGGCGGAGAAGGCGGACAGCAGGGCGAGGCAGATGGCGCTAGGGCGGTAATTCATGATGTGCTTTCTTCTTTTAATGGCGTATTTGGCGCGGCGCAGGGCATGGCCCGGACGACAAGGCGCGCGCGCAAACGGCCTGCTTCAATGCAGGTCAAACGGGTGCTGCGGGATCAGGAATGGGCCGGCGGTGCGCGTGACTGCGCGGCAGACCAGATGAAGAGGCGGCGTGGCGCCTGGTAGAAGAGGGGAGGGTAAATCGCGCTGCCGGCTGCGTGATGCAGCGTGAGCGCTGGCGTGGGCGGCAAGCCCACGGTGTCGTGCTGGGTGAAGCAGAAGGGGCAATGCTCCAGATGCTGGGCGCTGTCGCCGGATGGCTGGCCGCCATCGTCGCCGACCTTGACGAATTTGGCGCCCTGCATGGTGCAGATCTCAGTCCAGCCGCTGTCGCCAGCCGGCGCCATGGCGCGCGAAACGGAAGGCACGAGCGCGGCGAAGAGGATCGCCATGAAGGCGAGCCAGGCGGCGCAGCGTCGTATTGTTCCGTTCATATTCATACGCGGCCGATTCTAGCATGGGCTTTTGGCATGACTCAAAGCCGGCGCGATGATTCTTAATCCAGCTTAAGCCAGCCGATTATGAGGCGCGGCTGCACAACCCCGTACATGTCGTGCTTTCCATGGCTTTGAGGATGCGCAGCAGGGCGTCGGTGAAGGCGGGAGGGCTATTGAGCAGCCGCATCTGGGCCTGGGCGGCAACGCGGCGGCGGTTCTCCAGCGGCAGCGCGGCCGCGTACACCGGCGCGACTTCGGCCAATGCGCTCACCATCTTGAGTTGGTTCGCTTCGCTGACGGTCGGATCACCGATCCCGCCCAGGGAGCCGAGCAGGCCGTTGAGCAAGCCATTCTGCGTCATCACCAGACCGCGCCGGCGCGTTTCGTTGAACTCTTCTGGCTTCAAGGTCGTCACGAATTGTTCCAGCAAGGGCAGCTGCTTGCCCATGCACAGGGTCGTCATCGGCATCAGTTGCGCGATTTCGTCCTGATAGTTGCGGATGTTCTCTCTGGAGGCTGCGGCTACCGCTGCCGACAAAGCCGCGGGATCCTTATTGCTGCGGTCGATGCGCTGCAAGTTGAACATCATATAGTTCATCATGGACTTGGTCATTTCACCGCACAGCAAGCCGAGTTCATCCATGTCGCTTGGCGCAAAGCTGCGGGAATCGAGGAAGCGCTGCCGGTTGGACAGCAGGGCGATCAGCTCCTTGCCTTCGCCTTCCGCCATGCGCGGCGGCGCTTTGCCCGCCTGCTGGGCGGCTTGACTTAGCGTGATCAGACGGTTGGCGGCACGGGCATATTCCTCCAGTTCACCGGCTGAGGCGAGATGGTTGGCGCCGAGCAGGGCGAGCAAAAGGCATTGGAGCAGTCGTTTCATGGGATAGGCGGTAAAATAATTTCTGAACAGTAATTTTATCAGCCGGCGCGCTGGGCGCCGCCAAGAAAGAGAGATGGCAGGACGTATGGATATCATCAAAGAGTTGAACGAAAGCTGGGGCTGGTCGGGACTGCAGGCGCTGGAGGTGGTGGGCGAAAATGATTTCGGCAATCTGATCATCAAGGATGTGCAGGGCTGCTACTGGCGGCTGATGCCGGAAGAATGCAGCTGCGCGGTGGTGGCACCCGACCGCCAGGCGCTCGACGTGCTGTCGGCAAATCAGGAATTTTTGCAGGACTGGTATATGACCGGCCTGAGCAAGATCGCGCGCGAGCATTGCGGGCCGTTGACCGAGGGACGCAAGTACTGCCTGAAAATCCCGGGCGTGCTTGGTGGGGAGTATAAGGCGGAGAATCTGGCGAGCGCGCCTTTGCATGAGCTGATCCGCCTGTCGGGCGATGTGGCGCGGCAGATGCAGGGACTGCCGAATGGGGCGAAGGTGAAGTTGAACGTGGTGGATTAACGCCATAGTGCGCCTTGCCTTCGTCCAGTGCGCTGACTTGGCCGCCGATCTATAACTATCAGATTTTTATGATTAACTCGATTGCAGTAAACAGGTGGCTTGCGCAGGCGAAAGACGACGAGATTGTTATTGATTCAAGCGATATTAATCACGAAGCCAGAGAAAACATGTGGCGGTTTTCGCCGTTCGAAGATGAGGCGTCAACGATCAGTGCGGAGGATGTGGTGGAATTCATCCGTCAAGTTATCGAGGCGCGAAGGATGAAGTTAAGAGGCGAGGAGATGCTGTTCTATTGTTGGCATGACTTTCAATGCCGCCAGCTTCGCTTTAGCCTCGTTTCGAGATCGCACGGCCGGCTTCCCTTTGCTTGCCAGGTGAGCGAGACGAACGACTTGTCGGCCATTGCAAACCGCGTGGTAAACGAGGATTGGTCCAACGATAGCTATGTGCAAGAACCGTCGGAACAACAGCAAGACGAGCAGAGCTTTGTTCTGCTGGTTTTTGTTGAGAACGTTCCATAAGTCGGCGTATGCCAAATTGCACAGCGATCAAAGGATGAGGGAAATGCGGATCAGGCATCTGCAGCTTCTTGGTCATGCACATGGCCTGCTTGGGGATAAGGGGTCTGATGTTCGATGTAGCCATTCTTGAGCCAAACATTGCGCAGGCCGCCGTCGGTAAAAGTGGTACATGCTGTTCTCCTTTCAATCCATTGCGGTGACGACGATCAAGCTGGAATCGTCATCGTCGATTGCGACCACAACAGCGATATCGCGCCCGGCGATGTGGCGTTCTAGTCGGTATTCCAGTTGCCCGATTCAGGGAGTTATCTCATGGAGTTTGAACCCGCTCAACAGCCAGTCACATATACATACTGAGCTTGCGCGTATGTAAATGCCTCTCTTTAACTCCTTCTAGTCTTAGGACATACCCAGTACTGGAAGGAGGTGTTGAAATGTCTTACGTCTATCCCAAAGCCGCAGATCTCGCTGGTCAGCCCGTTGTCGGCACTCGCCAGTGTGTGGCACTCGTGCAAGAGTACGCAGGTGCGCCTACAACTCCACACTGGCGGCAAGGCGAGGCCATCCTCGGCAATCAAATGCTGAGAACTGGGACTGTCATCGCCACCTTCGTAAAAGGTCGCTATGCAAATCGCGCCCACGGTAATCATGCCGCCCTTTACGTCCGCCAGATAGCAAGCGGCATCGTTGTTGCGGATCAATGGAAAGCTGATAAGAAAACCGAAATTTCAGTACGTATCATACGGTCCTTGGGCAAGGACAGAGCGGGCAATTTCATTCAGCCTAGCGACAATGCCGACGCATTCTTTGTTATTGAGTGAAAGTGGATGGCGATGATGTTTAAGCTTAATATCCAACAATGCACCGTCGCGTTCATGGTGGCGTTTGCGGCCCTCACTGCGCCTGCATCGGCTGCGCCTGGGCTTGTTCTAGAGTGCCCCCAATTCATTGAGCAGAAGTCAGTGCAGATCTCAAATGTTCCTCCAGGCTGGACTACGTTTGTGCGTGCGCCTTTGTATCTACATGGCGCAGCGCCCATGAGCGGCCCGCCTGAGGAGCTGGGCGAACTCGCGGAGTTCAGTCAGAAGCGGGAAAAGGGCGGGTGGATATATACATATCAGCTCGATGCGCCGTTCCCGGCGGGGAAGTGGCTTGCTTGTACATATGGGGAGTCCGACCAGGTCACGCTTGGACGTAAGCTCAATGATAACGTTCGTGTTTGTTCTTTCAGATACCGGAAAGGGAGGCACGTTGGCGAAAACGATATCGCCATCGCTTGTAAGTAGCTAAGAAGCAGATATGTGGAATCTGCGGATCCGGCAGAATGCGGCTGGATTGCTTATGGGAAAACCGTCCGCTACCGCGGACGCAAAATCGCGTAGCGATTTTGTAGATGGGCGAATCGGAGAGCCGTCCGCTTGCAAGCGGACGTCGCTACGCGGGCGGCTCGCATGCGAGCCGAATTCCCCGCTACGCCCCGCGTCCGTGCCGGACGCGGATTCACTTCCCGCCAACTCTGCGCTAACGAACAAAAAATTAGGCCCCCAAGCTTGCGCTTGGGGGCCTAATTTTTTGTTCGGTGGTGGAGACGGCGGGAATCGAACCCGCGTCCGCAAGCACTCTACAGACAGTTCTACATACTTAGCACTATCTTTTAATTTAACCAGTACAACGCGAATGTGCACGCTTTGTACTGGCGATTCACCTTAAATTTAGCGCCGATCCAAGTGACCCGTAGCGGCGCGATTCCCTGTAAATGACTCCTCAGCTTTTAACGGCCCGCCCCAGGGAAGAAGCGTTGAGGAGCTAACAGCCCTTAGGCTGCCAGTGCGTACGAGTTATCGTTTGCAGTTAGTTTGTTTCTGGGTGTATTTACGAGGTAACCAGCCCTCGGTATGCCCTGCTCTGCTTTGCAACCCACGTCGAAGCCAGGTCGTCCCCACAGAATCTTCATTGTAACCGATTCCGCAACAGTATGCACCTTGCGGCGCTTACGCGTCCAGACTGACCAGGGGGCGTCCTTGCTCGGGCAGGCGCTCGACCGCGACCAGACCTTCGGTGAAGCTGCAGGCGAACAGGTGGCGCCGGGATTTTTCCACTTCGGCCGATTCCAGGTCGTAGAAGTCGTTGGCTTCCTTGAAGCCCAGGTCGACGGTCAGGCGGTCGATCATATAGGCTTCGTGCAGGCTGCGCAGGCGTTCGCGCCGCAGCCGGTGTTCCTGGGGACTGCGCGCGTCGGCGCCTTCGAAATAGCGGATCAGCGCCGCTTCCAGCACATCCATCTGGCTGCGCTGCGAGGCTTGCTCGGCGAATTCCTTGGCTTCGGTGTCGACCGCGACATTGAAGTTCTGTACCAGCAGCAGGGTGTCGTAGTCCGCGGCGTTGCTGTCGCACAGATTGCTGACGGCCATCAGCCGGCCTTTGGCCAGACGGCCGGCCGGGTCGCGCGTCTGGCCGACGTATTGCACCTTGCTCGGGTAGTGCAGACCGGTGTCGTGGCGCTGCATCAGGTCGTGGATGGTGAAGGTTTCGGTCATCGAACCCCAGTTCAGGGTCATGTACTTGTCGTACAGCTGGATCAGGGGCTTTTTGAACGTGGCTTCAAACGGCGTCTTCAGTTCGACCGTGACCGTGCTTTTGCGCTCTTCGCCGCCGATCAGGATGGGGATGGTCAGCTTCAGGGAAAAAAAGCCCCAACTGGTGCTGCGCTTGGGGTCGAAGCGCAGGCGCGGGCGGGCGACCAGCATGAACATCAGGCGCTTTTCCATCGTCGCGTCCAGCGCAAACTGCATGCGGCGCTGGTAGCGCCCGATCGGGTCGTGGAAATCCGCTACCTTGGGATCGTTGATCAGGTCATACCAGTAAAAGCTGGTTTCGCTGACCGTGGCATCCCATACCTGCGGAGCACTACTTCGTGGCAGTGCTAGCTCCGCTGCGTCATCGCTCGACATACTGTTCTCCGGACTATTCGGTAATACTACGTATTGACTCTAATATCCGTATAGTACGCCTGTTGATTGCCATGTGGCAACTTAATGTTGCATAAAAATACTTATTATCAGGCGGCCAGCGGCGCCGCCGCAACGGTGGCGCGGATCAGGGCCAGCAAGGCGTCCGGCGTGGGCAGCAGGTGGTCGGCGCCCCAGCTCGACGGTTCGCTGGCGCCGCAATAACCCCACTGGCAGGCGACGGTGGCCATGCCGGCGGCGCGGCCGGCCTGGATGTCGCGCAGATCGTCGCCCACATACCAGCATTGTTCCGGTGCCAGTTGCAGGCGCGCGGCCGCTTCCAGCAGCGGGGCGGGGTGCGGCTTGGCATGGGCGGTGGTGTCGCCCGAGACCACGCAGCCGGCCTGGTGCAGGCCGATCAGCGGCACCAGCGGCTCGGTGAAGCGGGCGGCCTTATTGGTGACGATGCCCCAGCTCAAGCCGGCGCTCTGGATGCCGTCCAGCAGCTCGGCCACGCCGGGGAAGAGGGTGCTGTGCACGGCGATGGCCGCTTCGTAATTGGCCAGGAAGCCGACGCGCAATTCCTCGAAGCCGGCGTCACCAGGCGCCAGGCCGAAGGAGGCGCCGATCATGCCGCGCGCGCCGGCCGAGGCGGTCGGACGCAGCACGTCATAGGGCGTCGGCGCCAGGCCGCGCTTGCTGCGCAGCAGATTGATGGCGGCTGCCAGGTCGGGCGCGGTGTCGGCCAGGGTGCCGTCCAGATCGAAGAGGATGGCGCGGGGGGCGGAAAGGCTCATGGTGGGGAAGGGGCTGGGATGGGCGACGGGGCGGCTACAGCCGCCCGTGGGTGTTTAGAGCGGGCGGCTGGCGGCGACCAGGTAGTTGACGCTGGTGTCGTCGTTCAGCGAATAGATCTTGGTCAGCGGGTTGTAGCCCATGCCTTTCAAGCCTTCCACCTGCAGGCCGGCGCTGCGGATGTCCTGGCTCAGTTCGGCCGGGGTGATGAATTTTTCATAATCGTGCGTGCCCTTGGGCAGCAGGCGCAGCAGGTATTCGGCGCCGATCACCGCGAACAGATAGGCTTTCGGATTGCGGTTCAGGGTGGAGAAGAAGACCTGGCCGCCCGGTTTCACCAAGGTGGCGGCGGCGCGCACGATGGCGGCCGGGTCGGGCACGTGTTCCAGCATTTCCATGCAGGTCACCACATCGTACTGGCCCGCTTCCTGGGCCGCCATGTCTTCGGCGGCGATCAGCTTGTAGCGCACCGGCACGCCCGATTCCAGGCTGTGCAGGTCGGCCACTTTCAGGGCTTTTTCCGACAGGTCGATGCCCGTCACCTTGGCGCCCTTGCGCGCCATCGATTCGGCCAGGATGCCGCCGCCGCAGCCGATGTCGATCACGTTCTTGCCCGCCAGCGGGGCGCGCGCGTTGATCCACTCCAGGCGTAGCGGATTGATTTCGTGCAGCGGACGAAACTCGGAAGTGGGGTCCCACCAGCGATGGGCCAGCTCACTGAATTTTTGCAGTTCTAAAGGATCGGCGTTCATAGCCCGCATGATAGCCGCATTTTGTCCGGCGCCAAAGCCGGGATGTCAAAAAAGCCCGCCACCTTCCCAGGGATTCACCAACCTGACTCCACTCAGACGAAAGTCGTGCACATTGCGAGTCACCAGGGTCAGGTCATGCAGGGCGGCGGTGGCGGCAATCAGTCCGTCCGCCAGTGAACAGGGATTGGGCACGTGCAGCTGTGCGCTGCGCAGGGCGACGCTGGTGGTCACTGGTAGGATTCTGCCCCAAAAGGCGGGGAGTACGCGCTTGTTCAGCCAAATTCGCAGCACTTGTCCTTTGGATGTGTCGCTCCTTTCAGCGCGTAGGACGCCAATTTCCAGTTCCAGAATGGTAATGGCGGACAAAAACAGCTCGCCAGGATGGGCGTCGCTGGCCCAGGCGGCAAACTGCGGGTCGCATTTGCCACTGCCAAGGCGGCGCATTTCCGAGATGGCGTTGGTATCGAGCAGGTACATCAGCTCAGATCGGCGGAGCGCGGCCGCTCGCCGCGCTCCGGCAATTCCAGCTCTATATCGGCAGTGCCGGGCGGCAGCGCCAGTATGTCGGCCAGGGTGAAATGGCCGAGTGCGAGCTTGCGGTAGTCGTCGAATGTCAGCAGCACGTGAGAAGGGTGGCCATGGTCGGCGATCAGGACCGGGCCTTGCTTACTGGCTATTTCGGCTTGGGCTGGCTGGCGCAGGAATTCGTCGCGCTTCAGGCTGGAATAAATCATTTTGGACCTCCTGCTCCCACGGTAGTCGCCAGGGGTGGCGTGCGCAAGCGGACCGATCAAATGATTGACCGGTAAAAAGGCCAAAAAAAACCCCGCCGAAGCGGGGTTGGGTGGCGTCAGCCGAAGAGGGGCTAATTACTTCTTGGTGCCCACGACTTCGATTTCAACGCGGCGGTTTTTGGCGCGGCCAGCGGCGGTCTTGTTGTCGTCGACCGGCTGTTTCTCGCCTTTGCCTTCGGTGTACACGCGGTTGGCTTCAACGCCTTTGGAGATCAGATACGCTTTCACGGCTTCCGAACGACGCACGGACAGTTTGTCGTTGTAGGCATCGGTGCCCACGGAGTCGGTGTGGCCGACGGCGATGATGACTTCCAGGTTGATGCTGCCCAGTTTCGAAGCAACGTCGTCCAGCTTGGCTTTGCCTTCTGGCTTCAGCACGGCTTTGTCGAAATCGAAGAAGGCGTCAGCAGCGAAGCTGACTTTTTCCGAGGTCGGCGCGGCGATTGGAGCGGCAACTGGCGCTGGGGCCGGTGCGACTGGAGCCGGGGCTGGTGGCGGCGGAGGTGCTACGCACTTGCCGTTTTCCAGCTTCTCTGGCTCGACGCAGATGGGCAGATCGCAGCCTGGCACGGCATCAGCCGGGGTCCAGTAGCCGGTGCGCCAGCACAGGCCGAATGGATCGCGGGCGATTACGCCGCGTGCATCTTGCACATAGGCGCTCTTAGGCGTTGCCGCCTTGATGTCTTGGGTCACAGGGGCGAAAGGGGGCGCGGTTGGCTTCTCTTGTGCCAGTGCCGATACGGACAGAACTGCCGAGGCGGCAAAGATGGTTGTAATGAGTTTTTTCATATTTTTTCTTTCCTTTCGGGGGTGATATCCGCAGAAAAACTGCGCGACGTATTTGTTGCCTGGGGCGAATACTACCATGGCTGCCCCAGCTACACTAAATCCCACCCGTCGCGCTAGCCTCCCGATTGCGAAACATGCAATTAACTTCTCGTCCATTTTGCCACAGCCAGGAAATTCCTACATTTCTGGAGAAATCAGAAGCCGGGGCGCGTTCGACCAAAATGTTGTTTTCGTGCAACGGGCTGGCGACGATGATAATTGGTAAATATGTCCCCGCCATGACATCGATCAACACGCGCCAAGCGTGGCTGGGGGCGGGGCCGGGCCGGAATTGCGCTGGGGACAGGAGCGCCATGCTAAAATCGTAGGCTTGTCCTGTCTGCCAGCTGTTGCGCACGGCACAGGCAAGCTAAACCAACGTCACAGAAGATCGACCCGCCAATGGATCAATTCGCAAAAGAAACAATCCCCATTTCCCTCGAAGAAGAGATGCGCAAGAGCTACCTCGATTACGCCATGAGCGTGATCGTGGGCCGCGCCTTGCCGGACGTGCGGGACGGCCTGAAGCCGGTGCACCGCCGCGTGCTGTACGGCATGCACGAACTGAATAATGTGTGGAACCGGCCTTACGTGAAGTGCGCGCGCGTGGTCGGTGAAGTCATGGGTAAATACCACCCGCACGGCGACGCCTCGATCTATGACACGCTGGTGCGCATGGCCCAGGACTTCTCCCTGCGCTACACCCTGGTCGATGGCCAGGGCAACTTCGGTTCGGTGGACGGCGACAACGCGGCGGCCATGCGTTATACCGAGTGCCGCCTGGACAAGATTTCCAGCGAATTGCTGGCCGATATCGACAAGGATACGGTCGACTACGCCCCCAACTATGACGGCAAGGAAAAGGAACCGACGGTTCTGCCGACCCGCCTGCCCAATCTGCTGATCAACGGTTCCTCCGGCATCGCGGTCGGCATGGCGACCAATATACCGCCGCACAATCTGTCGGAAGTGATCAAGGGCGCCCTGCACGTGCTGGCCAACCCGGATTGCTCGATCGATGAGCTGATCGAACTGATCCCGGCGCCCGACTTCCCGACCGCCGGCATCATCTACGGCGTGTCCGGCGTGCGCGACGGCTACCGCACCGGCCGCGGCCGCGTGGTGATGCGCGCCAGGACCCACTTCGAGGAATTCGGCAAGGAAGGCGGCCGCACCGCCATCATCGTCGACGAGCTGCCTTACCAGGTCAACAAGAAGTCCCTGCTCGAACGCATCGCCGAGAACGTGCGCGACAAGAAGCTCGAAGGCATTTCCGACATCCGCGACGAGTCCGATAAATCGGGCATGCGCGTGGTGATCGAGCTGAAACGCGGTGAAGTGCCGGAAGTGGTGCTCAACAACCTGTACAAGCAGACCCAGTTGCAGGACACCTTCGGCATGAATATGGTGGCCCTGGTCGATGGCCAGCCCAAGCTGCTGAACCTGAAGGAAATGCTGCAGTGCTTCCTGTCGCACCGCCGCGAAGTGGTCACGCGCCGCACCGTGTTCGAACTGCGCAAGGCGCGCGAACGCGGCCACATGCTGGAAGGTCTGGCGGTGGCGCTGGCGAATATCGACGACTTCATCGCCATCATCAAGGCTGCGCCGACGCCGCCGATCGCCAAGGCGGAACTGATGCAGCGCGCCTGGGATTCCTCCCTGGTGCGCGAAATGCTGGCCCGTACCGGCGAAGAAGGCCAGGCGGGCATTGAAGCTTTCCGTCCCGAGCACCTGCCGAAGCACTACGGCATGCAGGCCGATGGCCTGTACAAGCTGTCCGACGAGCAGGCGCAGGAAATCCTGCAAATGCGTCTGCAGCGCCTGACCGGTCTGGAGCAGGACAAGATCGTCAACGAGTACAAGGACGTGATGGCGCAGATCGCCGACCTGCTCGACATCCTGGCCAAGCCGGCCCGCGTCACCGCCATCATCGTCGATGAGCTGAACGCCTCGATGCTGGAATACGGCGAGAAGGATGCGCGCCGTTCGACCATCGAGCACAACGCCACCGACCTGGAAACGGAAGACCTGATCACGCCGCAGGACATGGTCGTGACGCTGTCGCATATGGGTTATATGAAGGCGCAGCCGATCTCCGAATACCGCGCCCAGAAGCGCGGCGGGCGTGGCAAGCAGGCCATGGCGACCAAGGACGAAGACTGGATCGACCAGCTCTTCATCGCCAACACGCACGATTACATCCTGTGCTTCTCCAACCGCGGCCGCCTGTACTGGCTCAAGGTGTGGGAAGTGCCGCAAGGCTCGCGCACTTCGCGCGGTAAGCCGATCGTCAATATGTTCCCGCTGCAGGACAACGAGAAGATCACTGTGGTGCTGCCGCTGTCGGGCGAAAACCGCACCTTCCCGGAAGACCACTACGTGTTCATGGCCACCAGCCTGGGCACCGTGAAGAAGACGCCGCTGAAAGACTTCAGCAATCCGCGCAAGGCCGGCATCATTGCTGTCGACCTGGACGAGGGCGACTTCCTGATCGGCGCCGCGCTGACCGATGGCGCCCACGATGTGATGCTGTTCTCCGACTCCGGCAAGGCGGTGCGCTTCGACGAGAACGATGTGCGTCCGATGGGCCGCCAGGCGCGCGGCGTGCGCGGCATGAATCTGGAAGAAGGCCAGAACGTGATCGCCCTGCTGGTCGCCGAGAACGAGCAGCAGTCGGTGCTGACCGCCACGGAAAACGGCTTCGGCAAACGCACGCCGATCACCGAGTACACCCGTCACGGCCGCGGCACCAAGGGCATGATCGCCATCCAGACCAGCGAGCGTAACGGCAAGGTGGTGGCGGCGACCCTGGTCGACTCCAGCGACGAAATCATGCTGATCACCACCGGCGGCGTCTTGATCCGCACCCGCGTGGCCGAGATCCGCGAGATGGGCCGCGCCACCCAGGGCGTGACCCTGATCGCGGTGGAGGATGGCACCAAGCTGTCCGGCCTGCAGCGCATCGTGGAGGCGGATGCCGATGAGGTAGAGGAGGGCGGCGAAGCCGATGGCGGCGCCGCACCGGAAGCGCCGGCTGAGTAAGACGGCAGCAAGGCGGGCCCGGTCTGAGCATCTCGGATCGGGCCCGCAGTGTTTTTAACCCGTTATAAAACGCATAAGCTTATGAAGAAAATCGTTGCCAGCCTGCTGGCCTCCCTCGCCTTTGCCGCTGGCCAGCCGGCCGCAGCGCAAGATGCCGCCGTGTCGCCGGAGCAGAAGGCGGCCATTCAGGAATTGCTGGACGTGATGGATTACCGCGCCGTGATGACGGCGGCCATGCGGCAAATGGGGCAGGCGCTGCCGACCATGATGCGCGCCAATGCCGAGCAGGCGATCCTCAGCAACCCCAAGCTGGACGAGGCGGGCCGCAAGGCCGCGCTGGCGCGCATGGAGCAGGAACTGCCGCAGATGGCGGACACCATGCAGGAAGTCATGCTCAGCCCGGCCTTGATGGACGATATCATTGCCGAGACGCTGCCGCTCTACGCGCGCCATTACACGGCCGATGAAATGCGCCAGATCGCCGCCTTCTACCGCACGCCGGTCGGCAAGAAAACCCTGCAAGTCATGCCGCAGTTGATGGGCGAGGCCATGGAGATGAGCCAGCGCGTGATCGCGCCGCATTTCCAGCTGATCATGCAATCGAAGAAAAAGTAAGGAGCTCCCACTGTGACGAACATCTATAACTTCTCCGCCGGCCCGGCCGTGCTGCCGAAGGAAGTGCTGGCGCAGGCCGCCGCTGAAATGCTGGACTGGCATGGCAGTGGAATGTCCGTCATGGAGATGAGCCACCGCGGCCCGGAGTTCATTTCGATCTACCGCGCCGCCGAGCGCGATCTACGCGATCTGCTGGCCGTGCCGGACAACTACCGCATCCTGTTCATGCAGGGCGGCGGCCTGTCGCAGAACGCCGTGATCCCAATGAATATGCTGGGCCACAAAGGCCCGGACGCCACCATCGATTTCATCCAGACCGGTTCCTGGTCCAGCAAGTCGATCCAGGAAGCGGGCCGCTACGCCAAGGTGAACGTGGCCGCTTCCGCCAAGGCGGACGGCTACACCCGCGTGCCGCCGCAGTCGGAGTGGCAGCTCACGCCGGACGCCGCCTACCTGCACGTCTGCACCAATGAAACCATCGACGGCGTCGAGTTCAACTTCGTGCCGACGGCGCAGGGCGCGACGCCCGTCGTGGCCGATATGTCCTCGCACATCCTGTCGCGCCCCGTCGATGTCAGCAAGTACGGCGTGATCTTCGGCGGCGCGCAAAAGAATATCGGCCCGGCCGGCGTCACCGTCGCCATCGTGCGCGATGACCTGATCGGCAAGGCCTTGCCCTTCTGCCCCTCGGCTTTCGACTGGAAGAATGTGGCCGAAAACGACTCCATGTACAACACGCCGCCCACCTACGGCATCTATATCGCCGGCCTGGTTTTCCAGTGGCTGAAACAGCAGGGTGGCGTGGCAGCCATGGAACAGCGTAATATGCAGAAAGCGGCGCTGCTGTACGCGGCGCTGGACGCCGACGATTTCTACCAGAATCGGGTGGCGAAGGAATACCGCTCGCGCATGAACGTGCCGTTCTACCTGCGCGACGAATCTCAGAACGAAGCATTCCTGGCCGGCGCCAAGGCGCGCGGGCTATTGCAACTGAAGGGCCACAAGTCCGTCGGCGGCATGCGGGCATCGATTTACAATGCGATGCCGATCGAGGGCGTACAAGCGCTGGTCGATTATCTGAACGAGTTTGCGGGCCGCTGAAGCGTCCATGGGCGCCGCGCCCGCAGTCCAAACCCTAGCATTCAGACCATGACAGACAAATTAAAACCCTTGCGCGAGAAGATCGATGCCATCGATGCGCAAATCCTCGAACTGCTGAACCAGCGCGCCCAGGTGGCGCAGGAAGTCGGCCATGTGAAGGCCGAAACCATGGCGCCGGTGTTCCGTCCCGAACGCGAAGCCCAGGTGCTGCGCGGCGTGGCCGAACGCAACCCCGGCCCCATGGGCAATATCGAAGTGCAGACCATTTTCCGCGAGATCATGTCGGCCTGCCGCGCGCTGGAAAAGCGCGTCACCGTGGCCTATCTCGGCCCGGCCGGCACCTTCAGCGAACAGGCCGTGTACCAGCAGTTCGGCACCGCGGTCGAAGGCCTGCCTTGCGCCTCCATCGACGAGGTGTTCCGCGCCACCGAGGCCGGCACCGCCGATTTCGGCGTGGTACCGGTGGAAAATTCCTCCGAAGGCGCGATCAACCGCACGCTCGACCTGATGCTGCAAACCAGCCTGACCATCAGCGGCGAGGTGGCGATCGCGGTCCACCACAGCCTGATGACGCGCACCGGCAGCATGGATGGCGTGAAAGTGATCTGCGCCCATTCCCAGGCCCTGGCCCAGTGCCAGGTCTGGCTCAACCTGAATTATCCGAATATCGAACGCCGTGCCGTCGCCTCGAATGCCGAGGCGGCGCGCATGGCGGGCGAAGACGGGTCGATTGCCGCCATTGCCAGCGAACTGGCCGGCACGCAGTACAAGCTGGGCGTGGTCAAAGGCCATATCCAGGACGACCCGCACAACCGCACCCGCTTCGCCGTGGTCGGCCATCTGCAAACCAACCCGTCCGGGAAAGACCAGACCTCGATCGTGCTGGCCGTCCCGAACAAGGCAGGCGCCGTGTACCAGCTGCTGGCCCACCTGGCGAAGCATGGCGTGTCGATGACGCGTTTCGAATCGCGTCCCGCGCGCATGGGCACCTGGGAGTATTATTTTTACGTCGATATTGAAGGCCACGTACATAACCCGTCCGTGAGCAAGGCGTTGGCTGAACTCAAGGACAACGCTGCCTTCTTCAAAGTGCTGGGTTCCTACCCGACCAGCCTCAACTGACTTTAAGAGAAAATATCTATGTCCAAGCAATTCGGTCCTGAATACGTTCGCGCCATCGCCCCCTATCAAGCCGGCAAACCGATCTCCGAAGTGGCGCGCGAGTTTGGCCTCGACGAAGCCAATATCGTCAAACTGGCGTCCAATGAAAATCCTTTCGGCGTGCCGGAATCGGCCAAGCAGGCCATGGCGCAAGCGGCCGCTGAACTGGGTCGCTATCCGGACGCCAACGGCTACGAGCTGAAAGTGGCCCTGTCCAAGCGCTACGACGTGCCGATGGAGTGGATCACGCTCGGCAACGGCTCCAACGACATCCTGGAAATCGCCGCCCACGCCTTCGTGGAAGCCGGCCAGTCCATCGTGTATTCGCAGTACTCCTTCGCCGTGTACGCGCTGGCTACCCAGGGCGTGGGCGCGCGCCACATCGCCGTGCCGGCCAAGGCCCACGGCCACGATCTGGACGCCATGGCCGCCGCCATCCAGGACGATACCCGCCTGGTCTTCATCGCCAACCCGAACAACCCGACCGGCACCTTCGTCAAGGGCGCCGAAATCGAAGCCTTCCTGAAAAAAGTGCCGTCGCACGTGGTGGTGGTGCTGGACGAGGCCTACAACGAATTCCTGTCCAAGGAAGACCAGTACGAATCGGCAGCCTGGGTCAAGCAGTATCCGAACCTGCTGGTGTCGCGCACCTTCTCCAAAGCCTACGGCCTGGCCGGCCTGCGCGTCGGCTTCGGCCTGGCGCAGCCGGGCATCACCGAGATGATGAACCGCATCCGCCAGCCCTTCAATGTGAACTCCCTGGCCCAGGCCGCGGCGATTGCCGCCTTGAATGACAAGGACTTCCTGGACAAGAGCGCGCAGAACAACGCCGCCGGCTACCAGCAGTTCGTGGAAGCCTTCCAGCAAATGGGCCTGGAATACGTGCCGTCGCACGGCAACTTCGTGCTGGTCAAGGTCGGCAACGATCTGGCGGCCGGCGCGCGCGTCAACCTGGCACTGCTGAAGCAGGGCGTGATCGTGCGTCCTGTCGGCAATTACGGCCTGCCTGAGTGGCTGCGCATTTCCATCGGCCTGCCGCAGGAAAACGCCATCCTGATCGCGGCGCTGCAAAAGGCTTTAGCGGGGACCCGTGCTGAATAAAGTTGTTATCTACGGCGTTGGCCTGATCGGCGGCTCGTTCGCGCGCGCCCTGAAAAAGGCCGGCGCCGCGCAGCATATCGTCGGCATGGACCGCTCCCGGGATGCGCTGCGGCGCGCCCTGGAGCTGGGCATTATCGATGAAATCGGGAGCGATGCTTCGGCGGCCGAACTGGCGGCCGTGCTGTCCGGTGCCGACCTGGTGCTGCTGGCGGCGCCGGTGGCGCAGACCGAACGCATCTTGGCCGCCATCCTGCCGCATCTGGGGCGGGACACCGTCATCACCGACGCCGGCAGCACCAAGAGCGATGTGGCGGCTGCCGCCCAGCGCGCCCTGGGCGGCAGCGTCGCCCGGTTCGTGCCGGGCCATCCGATCGCCGGCCGCGAAACCAATGGCCCCGATGCCGCCATCGACGATCTATACCAGGGCAAGAAAACCGTGCTCACGCCGCTGCCGGAAAATCCGGCCGCCGCCGTCGAACGCGTGGCCGCCGCCTGGCGCGCCTGCGGCGCCATCATCCACACCCTGACGCCGGAAGAGCATGACAAGGTGTTCGCCGCCGTCAGCCATCTGCCGCATCTCTTGGCTTACGCCCTGGTGGACGACGTGGCACGCAAGCCGCACGCCGGTCTGCTGTTCCAGTACGCCGCCAGCGGCTTCCGCGACTTCACCCGCATTGCCGGCAGCTCGCCCGAAATGTGGCGCGACATCAGCCTGGCCAATCAGGCCGCACTGCTGACCGAACTGGATGCCTATCTGGCACAATTGACGCAAATACGCGCCAGTCTCGCCGCCGGCGACGGCGCGGTCCTGGAAGCCACTTACGCCAACGCCCAGCGCGCGCGGTGCCAGTGGATCGAAGCTATCGAAGCGGCGGAAACGCCGCAGCCGCAAGACCTGGCCGAATGAACCGCAACGATTTGAAGGACTGAAGGCATGACGCAAACCGCATACCCTGAACACCTCGACCTGAAACCCGTGCCGCGCGTGCAAGGCGTGGTGCGCCTGCCAGGCTCGAAGAGCATCTCCAACCGCATCCTGCTGCTGGCCGCTCTGGCCGAAGGCGAAACCCGCGTGGTCGATCTGCTGGCCTCGGACGATACCCAGGTCATGCTGGCGGCCCTGCGCTCGCTCGGCGTGCAATGGCAGGAAGAGGCGGGCGAGGACGGCTCCACCGTGCACCGCGTGCTGGGCGCCAACGGCAACTTCCCGAAACGCCAGGCCGATCTTTTCATGGGCAATGCCGGCACCGCCATCCGCCCGTTGACGGCGGCCCTGGCCGTGATCGGCGGCGACTACAAGGTGCATGGCGTGCCGCGCATGCACGAACGCCCCATCGGCGATCTGGTCGACGCACTCAACGCGGTCGGCGCGCAGATCGAATACACGGGCAATCCCGGCTACCCGCCGCTGCACATCCTGGGCGGCGAATTCAAGACGCGCGAGCTGTCGGTGCGCGGCAATGTCTCCAGCCAGTTCCTGACCGCGCTGCTGATGGCCGCGCCGCTGATGGCGCGCAGCGAGCCGGTGACGATCAGGGTGGAGGGCGAACTGATTTCCAAGCCCTATATCGAGATCACCCTGAACCTGATGCGCCGCTTCGGCATGCGGGTGGAGCAGGACGGCTGGCAAGCGTTCACCATTCCGGCCGGCCAGTGCTACCAGAATCCCGGCACCATCCACGTCGAGGGCGACGCTTCCTCGGCCTCCTACTTCATGGCGGCCGGCGCGATTGGCGGCGGTCCGGTGCGGGTGGAAGGCGTGGGCCGCAACAGCATCCAGGGCGATGTGCGTTTCGCCCAGGCCATGGAACAGATGGGCGCCACCATCACCATGGGCGACAACTGGATCGAGTCCAGCGCCAGCGGCCCGCTGAAGGCCATCGACGCCGACTTCAACCACATTCCCGACGCCGCTATGACGATTGCCGTTGCCGCCCTGTACGCCGAAGGCACCAGCACGCTGCGCAATATCGCCAGCTGGCGCGTCAAGGAAACCGACCGCATTGCTGCCATGGCCACCGAGCTGCGCAAGCTGGGCGCCACGGTGGAGGAGGGCGCCGACTACCTGCGCGTGACGCCGCCCGCCGTGCTGAAAGGCGCTGCGATCGACACCTATGACGACCATCGCATGGCGATGTGCTTCTCGCTCGCCACGCTGGACGGCGCTGTGCGCCGCGGCGCCGAACTGCGCATCAACGATCCGAAATGCGTGGCCAAGACTTTCCCCGAGTATTTCACCGCCTTCGCGGCCATCGCCCGCAAGGATAGCTTCTAAAAGTTTCACATATGCCTACATCGCAGATTCCTGTTATTACCATCGACGGCCCGACCGCCTCCGGCAAGGGTACCGTGGCCCAGCGCGTGGCCGACAAGCTCGGCTACCACCTGCTCGACTCGGGCGCGCTGTACCGCCTGACCGCGCTGCAGGCGCTGCGCCGCGGCACCGACCTGGGCGACGAGCACGCGCTGGCCAAGCTGGCCGAACATCTGCACATCAGTTTCACGGGCGAGGATATTTTCCTCTCGCACGAAAATGTCAGCGACGCCATCCGCGCCGAAGAGGTTGGCAATACGGCATCGAAAATCGCCGCCTTGCCGGCCGTGCGCCAGGCCTTGTTCGGCCTGCAGCTGGGCTTTCGCAAGGCGCCCGGCCTGGTGGCCGACGGCCGCGATATGGGCACGGTGATCTTCCCGCACGCCACCTTGAAGGTGTTTTTGACCGCGAGTGTGGAAGCGCGCGCCGAGCGCCGCTATAAGCAATTGATTGCCAAGGGAATTCCTGCTAATATGGAAGGTCTCTTGATGGATTTGAAAGCGCGCGACGACCGGGATACTCACCGGGCCATCGCGCCGCTGGTCCCCGCAGAGGGGGCGCACGTGCTCGATACCTCGACTATGACGGCTGACGAAGCCGTGGTTCAGGTGCTGGCCTGGTATGCGGCCATCGGGAAATAAGCAGTGGTGTGGCGGCAGGCTCTGACTGCCGCTGCGTGTCGTTAACCTAACCCAGTTGAAGCCGCACCCTGCGGGCCTTACTGGCTAACCTGGAAGTAATATGTCTAATATGGAAAGTTTCGCAGCCCTCTTCGAAGAGTCCTTGTCCCGTCAGGATATGCGCTCCGGCGAAGTGATTTCCGCTGAAGTCGTGCGTCTGGACCACAACTTTGTGATCGTCAACGCCGGCCTGAAATCGGAAGCTTTCATCCCTGTTGAAGAATTCAAGAATGACCAGGGCGAACTGGAAGTCAAAGTTGGTGACTTCGTTTCCGTGGCCATCGAATCGCTGGAAAACGGTTTCGGCGATACCATCCTGTCGCGCGACAAAGCCAAGCGTCTGGCTTCGTGGCTGGCACTGGAAAAAGCAATGGAATCCGGCGAAATCGTCGTGGGTACCGTCAATGGTAAAGTTAAGGGCGGCCTGACCGTTCTGACCAATGGCATCCGCGCTTTCCTGCCAGGTTCGCTGGTGGATACCCGTCCAGTCAAGGACACCACCCCATTCGAAGGCAAAACCCTCGAATTCAAAGTTATCAAACTGGACCGCAAGCGTAACAACGTCGTTCTGTCCCGCCGCGCCGTGATCGAAGCTTCGATGGGCGAAGAGCGTCAGAAACTGATGGAAACGCTGAAAGAAGGCACCGTGGTGACCGGCGTGGTGAAAAACATCACCGACTACGGCGCGTTCGTGGACCTGGGCGGCATCGACGGCCTGCTGCACATCACCGACCTGGCATGGCGTCGCGTGCGTCACCCATCCGAAGTGCTGACCGTGGGTCAGGAAATCACCGCCAAAGTGCTGAAATACGATCAAGAGAAGAACCGTGTTTCGCTGGGCGTGAAGCAACTGGGCGACGACCCATGGACCGGTCTGTCCCGTCGCTACCCACAAGGCACCCGTCTGTTCGGCAAAGTCACCAACCTGACCGACTACGGCGCGTTCGTGGAAGTGGAACAGGGCATCGAAGGTCTGGTGCACGTGTCCGAAATGGATTGGACCAACAAAAACGTGGCGCCGAACAAAGTTGTTCAGCTGGGCGACGAAGTGGAAGTCATGGTTCTGGAAATCGACGAAGAGCGTCGTCGTATTTCGCTGGGCATGAAACAGTGCAAAGCCAACCCATGGGATGACTTCGGCATGACCCACAAGAAAGGTGACAAAGTCAAAGGCGCGATCAAATCGATCACCGACTTCGGCGTGTTCATCGGTCTGGCCGGCAACATCGACGGCCTGGTGCACCTGTCCGACCTGTCCTGGACCGAGTCCGGCGAAGAAGCCGTGCGCAAGTTCAAGAAAGGCGACGAACTGGAAGCCGTGGTTCTGGCCATCGACGTCGAGCGCGAGCGCGTTTCCCTGGGCGTGAAGCAGCTGGAAGGCGACCCATTCAACAACTTCGCCGCCATGAACGACAAAGGTTCGCTGGTGACCGGCACTGTGAAATCGGTTGAGCCAAAAGGCGCCGTGATCCAGCTGTCCGAAGAAGTTGAAGGCTACCTGCGCGCTTCCGAAATCTCCCGCGACCGCGTGGAAGATGCCGGCACCCACCTGAAAGTGGGCGATTCCGTGGAAGCCCTGGTCATCAACATCGACCGCAAAGCACGCAGCATCCAGCTGTCGATCAAGGCAAAAGACAACGCCGAGACCGCAGAAGCGATGCAGAAGATGGCAGCTGACAGCAGCGCCGCCTCCGGCACCACCAGCCTGGGCGCCCTGCTGAAAGCCAAGTTCGACAACAAGAACTAAGACTGTCTGCGATTAGTCGATGACCAAGTCCGAATTGATCAACCGCCTGGCTGAGCGTTATTCTCAGCTGGTGGCCAAAGATGCGGAGTATGCCGTCAAGACCATTCTCGACGCGATGACCGGCGCCCTGGCGAGCGGTCAACGCATCGAGATCCGCGGTTTTGGCAGCTTTGCTCTGAATAGCCGGCCGCCGCGCATTGGCCGCAATCCGAAGTCCGGCGACAAGGTGATGGTGCCCGAAAAACGGGTGCCCCACTTCAAACCGGGCAAGCAGTTGCGTGAGCGGGTCGATGCGATGGTCGGGCAGCCGATCATCGAGGACTGAGTCTCAGGATAGTCGGGGGCGGGCTGCGGCCCGCCCCTTGTTCGATCTGAAAGAGCGGCGTCCGTGGATGCCGTTTTTTTTTGAAGCAGGAAGCTGAAGATGAAAATCTTATCAACGGTATTCGGTGTTGTACTTTTCGTCCTGTTCTTTGGTTTTGCACTGAAAAACACCCAGGAAGTGGATCTGCACTTCTTCCTCAACTATGAATTGCGCGGCCCCCTGGTGCTGATGCTGCTCGGCTTCTTTGTTGCCGGCGCGGCCCTCGGCGTGCTCGCCCTGACCCCGACCGTCTTCCGCCACCGGCGCGAAGCGAACAAACAAAAGACCACCATCCAGTCGCTGCAGTCGTCGGCCCTGCAGGCCGCCACCCCGACCCAGCCGGACAGCGTCAACGTGCAGCAGTAATGCCGCCTCTCTCCCTCTAAGCATAAGTACTCCATGGATTTTGAACTCTGGTGGTTACTGGGCATACCGGCCTTCTTCGCGCTGGGCTGGATCGCCGCGCGCGTCGACATCCGGCAGCTGGTGTCCGAGTCGCGCACCCTGCCGCGCGGCTATTTCAAGGGCCTCAACCATCTGCTCAACGAGCAGCCGGACAAGGCCATCGATTCCTTCATCGAAATCGTCAAGCTCGACCCGGAAACGGTGGAGCTGCATTTCGCGCTCGGCAATCTGTTCCGCCGCCGCGGCGAAACCGAGCGCGCCATCCGCGTCCACCAGAACCTGCTGGCCCGTCCCGACCTGCCGCCCGAGGAGCGCGCCCACGCCGAATATGAGCTGGGCCAGGATTACCTGAAAGCCGGCCTGCTGGACCGCGCCGAGGAAACCTATAAGCGCCTGATCGGCAGCTCCTACGAAGTGCAGGCGCGGCGCGCCCTGCTGGAGATTTTCCAGCGCGAGAAAGAATGGGAGCGCGCCATCGAAGCGGCCGTCGCCCTGCAGGAAGCCGGCGCCGGTAACCGCCAGAAGGAAATCTCGCAGTTCTATTGCGAGCTGGCGCAGGACGCGCTGGTGCGCATGCATCCGGAAGACGCCATGCCGCTGCTGGACAAGGCCGTGCAGGCCGACCGCAGCAGCGTGCGCGCCACCATCCTGGTCGGCGACGTGCAGCTGGCGCAGGGCGATGTGGCAGGCGCGCTGGCCACCTGGCGCCGCGTCGAGCACCAGAGCGTGCCGCATACGGCCCTGCTGGCGCAGCGCCTGATGGACGGCTACCGCAAGCTGGGCAAGGCGGAGGAAGGCGTCAGCCTGCTCAAGTCCTATCTGGAACAGGCTTCCTCCATCGACCTGCTGGAAGTGGTGTTCAAGGCCGTCCTCGAACTCGATGGCGTGGAAGCGGCCAAGCAACTGGTGGTCGATGAGCTGCGCCGCACGCCGACCCTGCTCGGCCTCGACAAGCTGCTGGAAGCGCGCATGATGGATGCGCCGGCCGGCGTGGTGTCCGAACTGTCCCTGGTGCAGAACCTGGTGCACAGCTACACCACGCGCCTGGCGCGCTACCAGTGCGGCCACTGCGGCTTCAAGGCGCGCCAGTTCTACTGGCATTGCCCGGGATGCAGCCGCTGGGATTCCTACCCGCCGCGCCGCAGTGAAGAATTGAATGTAATGAACTGAGGCTTATCGTGAGCACTACCCTGACTACTTATCAAGCGCCGGCACTGGACAAAGTGCGCATCCTGGTCGTGGGCGACGTCATGCTGGACCGCTACTGGTTCGGCGATGTCGGCCGCATTTCGCCGGAAGCGCCGGTGCCCATCGTGCGCATCGAGAAGCGCGAAGCGCGCCTGGGCGGCGCCGCCAACGTGGCGCGCAATGCCGCCGCGCTGGGCGCGCACGCCGGCCTGCTGGGCGTGGTCGGCGCCGATGAGGCCGGGGCTGAAGTCGAGCACCTGCTGCACGGCGGCGGCATCCACAGCTATCTGAAACGCGACGAAGCCATCTCCACCATCATCAAGCTGCGCGTGATCGGCCGCCAGCAGCAGATGCTGCGCATCGACTTCGAGGAGGCGCCGAGCGACTCCGTGCTGCGCAATAAGCTGATGCAGTACAAGACCCTGCTGCCGGACTACGACGTGATCGTGCTGTCCGATTACGCCAAGGGCAGCCTGGTGAACGTGGCCGACATGATCGCCTCGGCCCGCGCCGAAGGCAAGGTGGTGATGGTCGACCCGAAAGGCGACGACTTCGCGCGCTACGCCGGTGCCACCGTGCTGACCCCGAACAAATCGGAATTCAAGCGCATCGTGGGCAGCTGGTCGAGCGAAGAGCAGCTGACCACCAAGGCGCAGAATCTGCGCCAGGAACTGCGTCTGGACGCGCTGCTGCTGACCCGTTCGGAAGAGGGCATGACCCTGTACACCGAAAACGATAACTTCCACATCCCGGCCGATGCGCGCGAAGTGTTCGACGTGTCCGGCGCCGGCGACACGGTGATCGCCACCATGGCCGCCATGCTGGGCGCGGGTGCGGGCTGGCAGGAAGCGGTGCAGACCGCCAACCGCGCCGGCGGCATCGTGGTCGGCAAGCTGGGGACGGCCACCGTCACGCGCGAAGAACTGTTCGGCTGATACAAGCTTTCTTTATGAAACCCGCAGCGCCCCGGCCTGCGGGTTTTTTATTGCCGCTGGCAAGCTTGATCAAGCGCAAAGATTCACTGTCAACCAAGTCGCGCGCGATCCCGTTAAAGAACGCACAAGGCGAGCGCGCCTTGCCAATCACCCTAACGGAGGAAAGTCATGTTCAAGAAACTCATGCTGGCAGTTGCAACCCTGATTGCAACGATGGGCTTTGCGTTCGCCCAGGTCGACGTCAACAAAGCCGATCAGGCCGCGCTGGACAGCGTGAAGGGTCTGGGCCCGGCCAAAACCAAGGCTATCCTGGATGAGCGTAACAAGAACGGCGAATTCAAGGACTGGGCCGATCTGGAAAAACGCGTAAAAGGCATTGGCGCCAAGAGCGCAGCCAAGCTGTCCGAAGCCGGCCTGCAAGTGAACGGCAAAGCGCTGGACGGCGCCGCCGCCAAACCAGCTGCCGAGAAAGCCGCCAAGGCTGACAAGGCCGGCAAAGCCGAAGCCAAGGCGGACGCCAAGGCGGACATGAAAGCCGAGAAAGCCGAGAAAGCCGACAAGGCCGCCAAACCGGCCGACATGAAAGCCGCCGATGCCGGCAAATCCGCCGACGCCAAAAAAGAGCCCGCCAAGAAATAAGCGGCTCGCGCCTCAATAAAAACCCGGACTTGCTCCGGGTTTTTTCATGCCCTACAGCCGAGCTCGTGTCCGATTGGGGTCTGACCCCAAGGTGGACACGGGCTCGGCTGGGGGAGCTCAGGCGGTGAAGGGCTGGGCGGCGAGGAAGGCGTGGATCTGGGAGACGACGGCGGCGCCTTCGCCGACCGCTGCGGCGACGCGCTTGGTGGAGCCGGCGCGCACGTCGCCGATGGCGAATACGCCGGGGACGCTGGTTTCGAGCGCGGCGCGCTGCGGCTTCTCGGGTGGACGCGCGCCTTGTTCGAGCTTGGCGCGGCATTCACCTTTGTTCACGTCGAAGCCGGTGCGGATGAATCCTTGCTCATCCACCTCGACGCCGCAGTCCTGCAGCCAGGCGGTGTTCGGATCGGCGCCGATGAAGAGGAAGAGGTGGCAGACTTCGTGGTGGAATTCCTGGCCCGTGTCGTTGCAGCGGAAGCTGACCTGGCGCAAGCCTTCCTCGTCGCCTTCCAGCGCCGTGATTTCAGTGTGCGTGTGCAGCTCGATATTCGGCGTGGCCTTGATGCGGTCGATCAGGTAGGTGGACATGGTGGCTTTCAGGCCGTCGCCGCGGATCACCATATGCACCTTGGCCGCATGGGCGGAGAGGAAGACGGCTGCCTGTCCGGCCGAGTTGCCGCCGCCGACCAGCACCACTTCCGAGGATTTGCACAGATTCGCCTCGATGCGCGAAGCCCAGAAGAACACGCCCTTGCCTTCGAACTGCGCCACATTGTGCAGGGCGGGGCGGCGGTAGCGCGCGCCGCAGGACAGCACCACGCTGCGCGCCTGCACCCGCTTGCCATCGGCCAGCTCGATGCGCAGCGGATACTGGTCGCACAGCAGGCGCGCGGCCGGCGCGGGAATTGCCACTTCGACGCCGAATTTCTGCGCCTGCACGAAGGCGCGGCCGGCCAAGGCGCCACCGGAAATCCCGGTCGGGAAGCCCAGATAGTTTTCGATGCGGGCGCTGGCGGCGGCCTGTCCGCCGAAGGCATGGTGTTCCAATGCCAGCACCGACAATCCTTCCGAACCGGCATACACGGCCGTCGCCAGGCCGGAAGGGCCGGCGCCGACCACGATCACATCCCACACTTTTTCTTCGTCCAGCTCGGGCAGCATGCCGAGGCAGCGGCCCATCTCGGCATTGCTGGGATTCTTTTTGACCGTGCCGTCCGGGCACACCACCAGCGGCCAGTCCTCGGCCTTGGGCTGATAGTACTCGACCAGCGCGGCGGCCTGCTGGTCGGTGTTGGAGTCGAGCAGGGAATGCGGATGACCGTTACTGGTCAAAAAGCTTTGCAGCGTATGCAGCGAAGGATGGCCGGCCGGCGCCACCAGCAGCGGCCCGCCCGAATTGAGTTCGATCAGACCGACACGGCGCAGAATCAGGGCGCGCACGATGCGCTCGCCCAGTTCGGCCTCGGCAATCACCAGCGCGCGCAGATTCTCGGGCGGTATCACCAGCACTTCCACTGCGCCGACGGCATGCGCATTGACCAGCGAAGGACGGCCCGCCAGCTGCGCCACCTCGGCGGTAAATTCACCCGGACCATGTTCCACCAGCAGGGCCGAATTGCCCAGGCCATCGTAGCGGTTGATCGCCACGATGCCCGACAGCGTCACCAGCATGCCATAGGTGGTGTGGCCCGCTTCCAGGATGCGCACGCCGTTGGCATAGCTGCGCACCGAACCAAAGCGCTGCAGGCGTTTCAGCTCTTGCGGCGTGAGCACGGGATTGGATTGGTGGCGGCGCGACTCCAGATTGTGCAGGCTGGGCGAGACCGGCTCGTCGCGGTTCGCTTCGGGGACAAATTCCTGTGGGGTCAGCTGCATATTGGCCATGATGGCTCCGTCAATTGTTTAGGTGAAAAGCAAATATCGTTATGACCGGAAGTCTATCCGATTGCGCCCTGTTTTGCTTTCAATTCACCTGCATCTTGCAAGGAAAATTCATGACCGCCATCCGCGCCGCTGTGCCCTGCGTGGCATGCGGCGATTGCCCTGCTGCCTTTAAGCGGCCAGCAGTTGCGGCGCTTCCACCTTGGCCTGGCAGTCGGCGCACTCGTACTTGCGGAAGTGGGCTTCGACCAGGTGGGGCAGGGCGCACTTACGGCACTTCGTCACCTTGACGTTGCCTGCTGCAAACTTCGAGACCCCGCCCCTGGGGATTTCGCGCCAGCCAATGCTATAGCCGCCCCCGATCAGCAAAGCCAGGCGCTCGGGGCTGATCAAGACCTCGCCCGGATACAGGCGGCGATAGTTATGGTAGGCCAGCGTAAAGGCGATCCCATGCGCATCGGCATCGGCGCTGTGGCGCTCACGATAGCTGACATACATGAGCAGCAAAAACGCGGCTTGCAAGCGCAGGCTGCGGCTGCCGAGAAACCATTCGTGGTTGGTCGGGGTCTGGCCGGAGAGCGACTGGGTGCCGTTGACTTCTTTATAGATTGCCCGCGAATCAGCCGGCTTGGTGCGCGCGACGGCGGTGATGGTCACCGCGCGCGCGCCCATTCCAGCCAAGGCCTGCGCGATCGCCACCTTGGATGCGTAAGGAGCACTGGCCTTGTGGGCGAGATGTCCGGAGGTATGTTCCACATTGTCCTCTTACAGCGAGGCGATTGGCAGGATCGCAGGGAAGGATTGGAGCAGGACGCGCAGCCAGGCATCCGGATCATCGGAGTTGCTCAGGACCGTGCTGAACTTCTCGTTGGCCATCGCCAGCGAAAAAGTAGGGATACCGGTCATGAAGATCTGGTTTAGCTTGGACTTCGGCGCGTTGGCGATGGCTTCGAGCTGTTCCTGGGTCGCACCGAAGACCACCGGTGCCATCGGGTCCCGGTAGGCGACCATCGCGACCAGCGCCTCATGCACGGCACGGTTCGCCGCTTCGATCTTCGTCCGGACAGCGGTATGCGTATCAAAGATCGCCTTGGACGCGGGAATGTCCCTGCTTTTAAAATCATCAGACATGTCGAACCCCCTCACGCACCGGCAGCGCTGAGCTGTTCACCAAACAGCTTCATCGTCTGGCCGAGTCCCGCCAGGGCCAGCTTGACCGTCTTATCGCCCACCCCCAGCTCTTTAAGCAGTCCAAGGGGAAACCGCGTGATCAGGGCTTCGATTTGACCTTTCAGCGCGAGGAAGTCGTCGACGCCGTCGCTGAGCGGGGCCAGTTGTTGCTCCAGCACGCGGCGCTTTTCCTTGAGTGCGGCGATGTTGCCGGCAATGCCATCCTGTTCCGAAGCGAGCGCGTTGATCTCGCCGCGCTTGGCGTCGATCGCCTCTTGTAGCGAGGTGAAGCCGGCCGGGATGACCTCGACCTTTTTTTCCTCGTAGCGCACTTCGGTGGCTTGGCGGCGCAGCGTATCGTTTTCCTGCTCGAGGATTTGGCTGGTTTCCTCGGCGCGGCGCAGCAACTCAGTTTGACTGCCCAGTTCCCGCTGGGCGCGGGCCAGCTCGAGCACGTGCTGATCGCGCTGGCGCTCCAGTGCCCGCGCGGCCGATTGGGCCTCGGCCTGCGCGCCGGCCAGCTGCGCGGCATGTGCCGCTTCGCGCTCGGCCAGGATTTGTTCCACCGCCCGGCTGTCGATCTTGCCGCCATCGTCGATCACCGCCTTAACCTCTTGAATGACCGCGGCATCGGTTTCCGGGCTCAGGAGTAACAGGGCGCGTTGGGAAATCGAATTGGTAACGGCCAAAGGAACTTTGCCCTCGACCGCGAAGTGTTGTTGTAGAACCTTATTCAAGTGCAGGTAACGAGTAATGGTGCGCTTTTTCAGGCCCAGCTCGTTGCGTACAAACGGGTAAAAGTGGCGGTCGCCAAGGATTTCTCGCATCTTGACCAACTGTTCGGTCATGGTCAGCAGCTCGCTGACCACGCGGCGGCCGGCGGAACGATATTCGGCAACGCAGGTATTTAAAACGGCACGGTTCTCTTCAGAGACGTCAGCCAGGTCCAAGGGGACTGGCGCCTCGTCATCACCCGGCTCGTCAAATTGAAAGACCTGGGCGAGAAAACCAACTTCACTTGCTGACATATGGGGGCCTTTGCAAAGCTACAAAATGGTAAAAAAAGTATGCAGGATTTCCCATAGGCAATCGCTTCAAAAAGTCACGGTTATTTACGAGAATTCAAGATCCGTCTTGCGACGGTCGGAAATAAGCAATGAGGCGCTGGCAGCGATACGTATGTGGGGGAGGGGGCTGCAAATTCATTTGATAAAAACAGCAGTATTTCTCCGTGTTATTATCATGTCAAGCGAATATGTAGCCTTGTAGAAATAATTAGTGCATTCCTGTTATTTTTTGCCTGCACATAAATGTTCTATTACTTTGAGCTGGATAGCAATATTTGTGCTCGGAAGCCTCATGTAGGGGACGGAAAATTCCCTTGAAGCGAAGTCTTTTGGTAGACTCTACTCTTTCCAATTATTTAACAGTTGTTGAGCATGATTATGCAGGAACAGCGCCGCCACGACCTGATTACGAAGGTTAAGCTCGTCCTTGCAACTGTGGGTGTCCAACCCCAGGCATATGCCAAGGCTTTATCCAGCGTTATCGGCGTTGCGATCGCCCAAGCGTATCGGAAGCTGAACGGGGCCAGCGCTTTCACGCTGCCCCAGATTGAAGCCATTGAAATCGCCTATGGCGTCGAGCTGTTGCGCGTGCAGCTGGATGCGGTGCACCCCGGCGTGAAAGGCATGCAGAGCTGGACAAAGGCGCTGTTCGTCCTTGGCAGTCACCGCTTGCCCTGCCAGATCAGGATCGGCGCAGCGCGCAAGGTGTCCAGGCAGCGCTTCGCCGCCTTCTTGCGCCGCGGCGAATGGCATGTCTGTCTGCGCAGCGAATATGCCGGGACGGAGCCCTTGTTCGCCATCGATGCCATGACCATGGTCATCGATGAGCCGGCAACCGGGAAGGCATCGGCACTGCGGGGGACATGTGTCCCCGAAACCGGCGAACGCCGCTAAGGCGGCTGGCGGGCACGTCGATGGCGGCCGTTGCGTCACGGCCCTGATCCGGGGACACGTGTCCCCGGATCAGGGCCGGCCTGATGCCAAGAGATCTTGGCATCAGCGAACCCCGTATGTCGATCCATCAAAAAAAACCGAGCCGTTCGCGTAATTCGTCAGCATTCCAATCGGCGCGTATTTGTCACGCCGACATAATGCAGTAATGGATCGACTCACCGCCCCTATCGCTGCTGCGCAGCTCATCGTTGAATCTGCCGAGCAGATTGAAAGCATCAAGACGGCTGCCGGCCTGACGGCGGCGCAGTTCAACGGCCTCTGCATGCCGCTCCTTAGCGCTTACGCTAACTCCGTACAGGGCTTGCCCTTGTCCGCCACGGCGTTCGCTGCGGTGCGCGGCGCCTGGGATTTTGGCCTGGTGGCGGCAAAGGTCGCCTTGAGCTACGCCGAGACCGTCATTTTCTTCCCCGAACTGGGTGCCGAGGAACGACGGCGCCTTGAGCCGCAATGCAAATACATGGGCTTTGCGGCCACGCTTGCGGCCAGCGTGGCCATGGTCGCCGCCGCGGCAAGAGTTACTTGCGCCGGCGAGCAATACCATCCGCTCACAGCCTGCACCTCGCTGGCCGGATGGCTGAAAGACCGCGCGGACGCCAGCTTCAACTGGCGCAGCGGGGAAGCGCCGCTGAGCGCGCCGGCATGCGCGGCGATCGCCGCGCGGTTCATCCCGGTGGGCCTGTTCGAATCGTTCGACCCGCGCGTGGTGCTGATGCTGTACGACGCCGTGGCGGTGAAGACGGCGCCGAACGGTCTTGAAAATCCTGTGGCGCGCGTCGTCTGCGCGTCGATCCAGGCCGTGATGGCGCACTATGCGGCCAAACAGGCCGCGCTCTTCCAGGCGCCGCCGCACGCGCTGCACATCTCGGTGGCGGAAGCCGCCGCCCTTGCCAGCCGGGCCGTGGCCGGGGCGCAGCCGGGCATGCCAGCCAGTCCGCCCGCCGCTGCGCCAGCGGTTCCCCCAGCCCTGCCGCCGCAGCCTGCGGCCGGTTCGCCGGCCGCGCCAGCACCGGTCCCGGATGCCCCGCGCGCAGCGGCGCCCGGCCCGGCAGCCGCAACAGACGAGGCCCTGGCGCCCCCCCCGGCGGCGCTGCCGCAGCGCCATGAGTCCTTGCACGCGGCGGACACGATACTGGTGGCCTGGTTCGCCGCCCTCCGGCAGCATGCCCGTTATCCCGCGCTGCGGGAGCACTTGAGCGTCAGCGAGGAGGGCATCGAAGTGCCGATCAATATGCTGGGGATGTTCGGGACCTCCGGTGCGGCCGTCCGCAAGATGATGGAAGACGCCCAACTGGTTATCCGCCGTTCCGATGATGCGCGCAGCCTGATCGTCAACGCGTCGTTGAGTACGCTCTTCTTCGGCGACAGTGCGGGCGCCGCTGCGCAACACTCCCTGCACTCCTGACTCGAGATAAAGAAAAATGGCGCGGAGTTACCATGATATGTTCCGGCCGGCGTACGAGCTGCCGGCATGCGCAGGCTGGGCGCTGGCGTCCGCCGCGTTCAGCGTCCTGCACCCGCCGATGTGGCCGGCGCTCGCGGCCGGCATGATCGCCGCCTCCGCAGTGCGCGGCAAGCAGGCGCTCGACCTGTATCGCTTCCGCGCTTCGATAGCCGCACTACGCGTCGAGGTGATGCCCGTCGCGCAGGCGATCCAGCTTTCGCGCGAGCACCTCAAGCCCGATGGGGGAAAAAACGGTGGCGCCAGCGGCAAAGGGGGCTTTTGGCTGGGCAGGGGCTTTCGCTGGACACAGCATCACGCCGAAGTCGCGCGGCAGATCATGTTCCGCAGTCCGGGCGAGATTGCCGGACCGCCGGCCTGGTTGCCCAAGCCGGTTTTGCGGGCTATTCAACCTGCCAACTTCGTGCCGCTGAAAGAGGATGCCATTGGTGTCTCCTGGATCCACGGCCTCAGTACCGAAGAAGCGGAATTGACCTTGCCGATCGAGGCGCTGTCCGGCCACACCCTGGTGGTTGGGACTACGCGGGCCGGCAAGACACGGCTTTACGAATTGCTTTCGAGCCAGATTATCCATGCCGGGAAGATCCTGATCATCATCGATCCGAAGGGCGACAAGGACTGGGAGCGGCGCGTACGTGAGGAATGCCAACGCGCCGGCCGCAAGTTCCTGTTCTTCCACCCGGCCCACCCCTCGCGCTCGATACGCATGAATCCACTGGCCAACTGGAACACGGTCTCGGAGGCGGCGACCCGTATCGGCCAGTTGATCGACGCGGACGGCACGTTCGGCGCTTTCGCCTGGAAGACCCTGTTCCGCGTCATGCGCGCCCAGGTGGCGGACGGTGAGAGGCCGACGATTCGCAGCGCCAGGCAGTATGTGCAGAATGGCGTCGAAGCCCTGCTGGAACGGCTTATCCAGAAAAAGCTGTACGCCCTGCAGGGGGGCGCCTGGGACCAGGATCTCGCGGCCTACGCCCAGAAACCAGCCCGGGGCAAGGCGTCGCCGCTCGCGTCGGGACGGCTGGAAAGCATGATCGGCAAATTCCAGGCGCTCGCCCTTGACGATGAAACCATCGAGTCGCTCATCGCCATGGCGCAGCATCCGAAAGAGCATTACAGCAAGATGATCCAGGTGCTTGAGCCAATCCTGGAAATGCTCGGCTCGGACGAGCTGGGCGCCATGCTATCGCCCGATCCGCTGGACATGAACGACAACCGGCCGATCTACGACACGCAGAAAATCATTGAAGAGAAAGCGGTCCTTTACGTTGGACTGGATTCGCTGTCGAACAAGACCATCGGCTCGGCCATCGGCTCGATCCTGCTGGCGGACCTGGCCAGCGTGGCCGGCGCGATCTACAATTTCCGCCAGCCCGAGGATATCTATGTGTTCGTTGACGAGGCGGCCGAAGTGATGAACGAGCAGGGCATCCAGTTGCTGAACAAGGGTGGCGGCGCGGGCATCAAAGCGTTCATTGCAACCCAGACCATTGCCGACTTCGACGTGGTCTTCGGCAACGCAGCCCGCACCGGCCAGGCGCTGGGTAACCTGAACAACGTGATCTGCCTGCGTGTGAAAGACCCGGACATGGCGAAGTGGATTGCCACGTCCTTTGGCCAGACCGCCGCGCGCGATGTGCGTGTTTCCCATTCCACCGGATCGGGTTCCTCCACCTCATTTACCGAGTTCAGCGGCTCGACCAGCCGAAGCTTGAGCGAAACTGAAATTCCGTTGGTCAGCCAGGATTTGCTGACCCGCTTGCCTGGCTTGCAGTATTTCGCCTTCCTCGCCGGCAGCGCGCTGTATAAGGGGCGTCTGCCCCTGCTGGAGTAGGGGCGGTAGCACTTTCGTCCAATTGTGCGCCGTAAATACGACAATAAGTATAAAAACTGTTTCATTCCTACTAAAAATAGTTACAGTAGGCAATCGTTGATTCAATTTCGATAAATGCGTACAGCAGCGACCATATGAAGTTCTTGCAAAGCTATAAAAATACCGAAGAAGGTGCCTCGTGAATGAAAAGAAGATCCTGACGGTCGCCGTCAAAGAGACCGGTGACCAGGCAGCTGCAAAGGTGATTTGGATTCAGTATCCACTGCTCGAGCAGATCGCAACAAGCTTTGCCGGCTATGTTGGCATGGAGTCGATTGACGCATCCGGCAAGCCCCTGCTCGTCACCGCGATCAGGAAAGCCTTGGCGGAATTCCGGCAGCGCGAAGACGATGAAGATGCGGCCCGGGCCGCCTTCGTCAACGCGCTGCTCGAATACAGTTGCGACGTGTTCGCGCAAGACATCGTTGTCGAAACGCCGCAAGGTGAAATCGAGTGGTCGCAGTTTGCTGGCGGCTTGATGGCCTTCCTGGCCCAGCTGCCGCACGCCATTCCTACGGTCACGCGCAAGGAATGCCTGATTGCACCGATGCTGGCCCGCACCTTCATGATGACCAAAATCATCCCGAGCAGCGTGCTGGACCAGCGCTCGTTGAGCGAGCTGTTCAACGGCGCCGAAATGCTGGCGTGAGCGCATGGCCATCCATCCTGTCGCCATCAAGAACAGCTTTGGCAGTCATCTGGCCCTGTGGTGCCTGTTCCTGCCGCTGTTGTCGCTGATCTTCCTGCCCCTGGTTTTTCCGAACCAGCCGATCAGCGAAGCCGAGGTGTGGATGGTGGCCAGCCTCGATATCAACGTCAATGCGCTCACGGAGTCCGCCAACGGCAAGTTCACCAGCCTCTTCATCGACAGCGGCATCAAGCCGAAGTCGGAAGCGCTCTTCAGCAGCGACGGCGTGCTGTTTGCCGGCGGCTTGCCGCAACGCTGGATGAACGGCGTGTGGATGATGATTTACAAGGCCTTGTGGCGCACTTATGTGCTGACCCGCATCTTCTTCCTCCCGCTCCTGGTGCTCGTCGTGGCGGCTGCCGTGGATGGTTCCGGGGTGCGTGCCCGCAAGAAGTACAAGTTCGAAATGTCCAATCCGGTATTCTTCTATTCCTCGACGCACCTGGTGGTGATGATGTGCGGCCTGTTCGCTTTTCTGCCGCTGGCGCCGATTCCGCTATCGTCGACCGTGCTGGTGGCGCTCCTGCTGGCGCTGGGTGCCGGCGTATGGCTGTCGGCGGCGAACTTCCAGACAGGTAACTGATCATCTGGACAAGGGGGCGGCGGCGCCCTTTGTCCTGGCTGCGCTACTGCCTGCCGCTTTCGAGTCCCTTCCGCCGATGCGCCAGTTCGATTGCCTCGGCATATGAGAGCTTGGGATTTACCATGAGCTCCGTCTGCACCGCGGCGATGGCCTGGGCGCCGGAGTCGCCGCACAGTGCCTGCAGCTCGTCCATCAACTGTGCCGATTCCATGCCGGGGCGCGGTGCCGCCGCGTGGGGCGCGGCCGCTGCCGTAGCAGCCGGCTCGCCGGCTGCGTCCCCATCGTCGCCGGCGACGAGGCTGCGCAAGCGTGGCCACAGGAAGAAAAGGGTGATGCCGAGGATGAGGGACCCCGTGCCCAGCAGGCCCATGATGAGCCCCGGATGCTGGCCGGCCAGCTTGCCCAGGATCAGCCCTGGCAGGAAGCAGACGAGCATACGCAACCACAGCTTTTCGTCCATGGCGGTAAAGAGTTTCGGGAGGTGTTCTTTCATATTGGCGAGGATGAAGGTGAGGGGAGGGGCTTGGCCGGTTGGGCCGTCAAGCCGTTTCAGCGAACGCGTGCGCGTTTGCGCGAGCATAACCCGGCCACCGGCGACGCCGGCCGGAATGCGCGGCGAAATTGCGCTGCTCTCGGCTTGAGAAAACCGTTGGCGGCGCCGCCGAAATCCAGTAAAGTTTGACTGCCGTCCTGCGGCAATGTCTCTCCCTTACCTCCCAGCAGGTAATTCAATCCAGCTTCTTCAATGCATCGGCATTCAAGCGGCGTAGCAATCCCTTCAGCTTCCCTCAACCCTGTCCGCTATCGGCCGGCGTGCAGCTTGCATTCCCCCGCGTGCCGTGGGCCATCCCGCAAATCCACTTTCTCATCGGTGCTTGTACCGATGAGCAACGCTCCAATTTTCGTCCGCCGGTTTCCGGCATCGATACCGCATGCCTTTTCGGGCATTCAACAACCTCCAGTCCACGTCTTTTTCCCCCAGTGGAGCGAGCGTGCCTGGATTTCAAAAAATCAACCGACTTCGGATGTTTCGCAAGAAGGGATTGGAAACGATGGTAAAAAACGAAAAAAGGAAAAAGGAAGAGAAGTGGCACCTTGTGATAGCGCAGCGTATTGTTCACGCTATCGTCGGCCTGGTGAGCTTCTTCTGCGTTGCAATGCCGGCTGTCCTGTTGATCAAGGCGCTGGACTGGATCGAAAGCATCGGGGTAGATGGCTTCGATCTGGTCGTCATGCGCCTGCTCGCACACGCGCTGCTGCTGTTTGACGTGTATTGCGTTCTGCTCTACATCGCAGCTAAGGTATTTCTTGATAATAAAGAAGAGGGCCATTGAAATGAAGGACGTCCTTCAATATATGAAGAGTGTTGCCATGGAAGATTTCCGTGATTTCTTCCACCCGTTTGTGCTGGTGTACAAGGCGGTCAAGCGTGATTTTACGCGCCCGGCGCCATAAGGAAAAAAGCTGCAAGGCATCCAAGGCCTGGGCCTTGGCGAAAAAACGGCCCTCTCATGAGGGCCGTTTTGCTTTGTGCTGCAGCTTGAGGCGGCGCTTAAGTGCGGGCGATCTTAGCCAGCAAGTCAGCCGCCGTCATGCCGGCCGCGCCGGCGTTACGGACAAACAGGCAGCGCCGCATGCAGCGGAGGTGGGCAATCAGATGCGCCAGTGCCGCCTCGCGCCCGGATGCACGGCCTGGCTGCCACTGGCGCTGCGTGGTGGCCGCGCGGCTGGCCAAGCGATGGCCGCGCAAGGCGGCTGGCGCCCATACGAGGCAAAAGAGCGTGTCCGGCGGCAGCAGGGCGATCTGCTCTGGGGCCGCAGGGAAGCCATCGAGCACGGTGAGCGGGCTGGTGCAGGCATGCGCCACCAGGCGCCGCGCTGTCGCCAGGGACAGCAGGGCACCGGGCCGCTCGCGCCCCATGGCCGAGATAAGGCCGGCAGGCACGTCCGACGGGTACTGCCGGGATTGGGCCAGGCGGCGCAGCAGCCCGGCACTGATGTGCCGGTAGCCTTGGGCGGCGAGCTGCGTGCCTATCGTCGATTTTCCGCTGCCGTGGCGGCCGATCAGACAGACCAGCGTCATCGCACTCAGCCACGCTTGATGCGCTCGGCGACGCTGGCGATTTCGGCTCTGGTGGTCGTGAGTGTGCCGATCGCCACCGCGAGAGCGGCGCCATGTTCGGGAAAGCTTTTCAGGACGCGCTGGAGTGTTTTAACGCACTCTTTGATGCTGTCCTGGCCGTCGCGCAGGTGTTCTTCTGCGGTGTCTTTATCAAGGGCTCGGGGATTCATTGTCTGGCTGCTGCCTTGCTTGTTGCTGGATTACTTGTTGGACGGCGGCTGCCGCGGCTTCGGTGGCGGCGAGCACGGTTTGGATGATGCCGACGAGATTGCTGGTCAGGCATAGCGCGGCCAGGCCAATGGCGAGTAGCGGCAGCTTCACGGCGCAGTACAAGGGCTTGGGGCGGCGCCTGCTGAGCTTGCGGCCGCTCATTGCTTCGCCATCAGCTTGACGTCGACGGCGGGCTGCGCTCCTGCCGCCGCCGGCGCGGGCTTGCCCTCCTGCGCGAGGACGACCTTGCCGTCGTCGGAAATGGCTTCTACCCCTGCCTGGGCATGTGCGCCGGCCGCGGCCTTCGGGGGCGGCGCCTTTAACTGGCGTTCCGCTGCCGGCAGCGGCAGGCGCATGGGCTCAGGGAGCGGCAGGACAAGATTCGGGCCCGCTGTGGCGGCCGTCGCTGGCGCCCACGGGCCGGCCGGGCGCGGCGTCATATCGGCCTGGACGCGCAGCGCCTCAAGCTCGTTCCTGAGCAGGGCGATCTGGCGTTGCGTGGCCTCGACGCGGTCGGCAAAGGCGCGGGCGCGCAGATAGCCTTCCACGGCCAGCACGGCGGTGGCTGCCATCGCGCCGGACACAGCCAGCTTCCGCATTGTTTCACCATTCTTCACACAGGCCTCCTATCGATGGTGCCGAACTATAGCCGCGCGTGGCCGCGCCGCCGTGCCGAAACCACGCGGTTTTTTTGCCTCAATCGTTTGCACTTGGGGGACAGGCGGCGGTCCACGGAATGCCTTGGAAAAAAGCGGCGCTTTCGCCCGATGCAGCCTTCACGCAATAGGCACGATGCGGTTTCCAAATACTTTTTATTCCCGAGGGAAATATGACCATCGCCAATGAAGTTCTGACCGATGCCGCAGCACGCGACGCCCTGCGTCAACTCGATCACGCCAATCAGCTTGCACAGCAGAGCATGGCCGAAGACCGCTTACCCTCCCTCGTCAGCGCGGATCAGGCCATTCAGCAAGCAGCCGACGAAGCGCGCATTCAACTGCTGCGCAATCGCGCCAAGCGCCAGCGCGACCGTGGCATCCAGGGACTGGCCCGTCGCCACGATGGCGTGGCGTCGATGATCCGCACCGTGGAACTGCAAGAACGTGTGGTCGGCTCCGCCTTCGAACGCTATTACGCCTCCATCGAGCACGGCATCCACTTCATCGTGAAGCTGGGCGGCTTCTTCGTCGGTGACGCCAATGCGGAAAAGCTGCTCGACACCATCAAGGAGAAGATTGCTGAGATGGAAGGCCGGATCCGCAAGGAAGCCAGCCAGATCGCCCTGGTGCTGGAGGCGCACGCGGAGAACGCTGAATGGATCCGCCCGGAATACAGCAACCCGGCGGCAAGGCACACGGTGCAGATCCGCACCCCACTGGCCAACCGCGTCGCCACCGCCTTCCTGCTGCAGGACCGCTACCTGCAGAACCTCAACCAGCTGGTGTGGAACGGTGAAGCCGATGGCGATGACGTCGAGCAGACCGAGTACCAGATCAAAAAGGAAGTGCGCGACCTGGCCCAGTTCATCGCCCGCACCCTGCGCGGCATCCAGAACAAGACCGAAGTGAAAGAGCCGGCGCCGACGGCCGCCTCCCAGCTGGCCACAGCCCCAGCCGTGGCGTGAAGCGGCGCCGCGCGGCAATGGCGCCGGCCGCACCAGCCGGTCCACCCTGCCGTCCGGGGGACACATGTCCCCGCATCCAAACGCAAATACCGGCGAAAAGGATGGTGCTTTTGATGCTCTTCAGGGCAATGCGTATATGACAATGGCTCCATGTTAAATCCGAAAGTCGCACTCGACATCCTCGCCGCGCAGCTGCAGCCTGTGCGCCAATGGCTGGATGACCCTTCCGTAACCGAGCTGATGATTAATCCCGGCGGCCTGGTCTTCGTCGAAGCCGACGGCGTCATTGTGCCGCAGGGGGCGCTGCTCACCGAGGGCTCGATCAATATGGCCTTGACCGCCATTGCCAAGCTGGTCGGGAAGGATTCCATCGCCAACTCGGCGACCGCCATCGTCAATGCCAGCATTGAAGATATGCGGATCGCCGGCGCCAAGGCGCCCGTGTGCCCGGACGGCTCGTTTATGACGATCCGCAAGCACAAGGATAAAAGCCGGCGGCCGACGCTCGACGAACTGATTCACAAGTACCGGGCACTCACCCGGGAGCAGGCTGATTTGCTGATCCGCCTGGTCATCCAGGAACACAAGAACTGCATCATCGCCGGTGGCACCGGCAGCGGCAAGACGACCTTGCTGAACGCCTTGCTGAGCCAGATCGGCGCGCATGAACGCATCCTGACCATCGAAGACTCGCGCGAAATCCATATCGCGGTGCCCAACGTGATTTCCGTCCTGTCCAATCCCGACGACGGCATTGCGGCGCGCGACCTGGTCAAGCTGGCGATGCGCATGCGGCCTGACCGCCTCATCCTCGGTGAAACGCGGGGCGACGAAACCTATGACTTGATCCGGGCCTTCAACTCGGGCCACCCAGGTTCGGTCTCGACCATTCACGCCGACTCGGCGGTGCAAGCCTTGTCCGCGCTGGAGATGCTCTTCCAAATGAGCCTGCCACCTAACGCCTCCATGCCGCCGGAACTGGTCAAGCGCTACCTCGCCGAATCGGTCCATGTCATCGTTTTCGCCGCCCGCCGCATCGTGCCGGTGGATGGCGTGCAGCACGTGGTTCGACGCATCGAACAAATTTCCCTTATCACTGGAGTCCATAATGAAAACTATCTTCTCGAAACTCTCGGCTAAGCGCCATCAACTCAGCGCCGCCTGGGATGGTTTGCCGCCGACGGCGAAGTCGGCCTGCAAGGCGGGCGTGGCCGGCGCCATGCTGATGAGCCCGAGCCTGGCTTTGGCGGCCGACGCCAACGGCAACCAGTTCTTCTGCTTCATCGCCAACTACTTCAAGGGCATCGTCGGCGGCTGCGCCCTGGTGGTGATCCTGCTGTGGGCGATCGAGCACTTCTTCGGTGTTTCGAAGCTGCACGACATCGTCATCCGGGTCGGCATCGGCGCCGCCATCGTGGCCGGCTCGTCGCTGATCATCGCCAACTCCGGCATGGTGCCGCCGACCTGCAGCATCTAATGCGCGTTTCCGAAGTCAACCACGCGCTTCTCGAGCCCCGCCTAAGCAGCGGGGTTTCGAGCAAGGCGCTCGGCCTGTGCTGGGGACCGGGCGCGTTCACCGCCGCCCTGGTCGCCACCAGCGGCATCCAGGTCTGGTACGCCGCACTCCCGCTTGCCCTGTCTGCGGCGATTCATGCCGTGCTCGCCTGGGCATATAAAAAAGATACGCACATCTTTTCGATTTACATTCAATACGCGCGCATGGGCAAGCGCTACCACCCGGATTCACGAGAACAACTCCCCGAAACGTACGAGCGGCCGGCAAAGTTCGGCCGTGGCGTGCGCATGTAATCATGCTCAAGCTTAAATTCCGCGAAAACGACGACGACGACCTGCATCCGCTGCAGGCACTTTGCCCATGGCTGGACTTCATTACGGACGGACTCGTGCTCAACAAGGACGGTTCCTTGCTGGCCGCCTTCGATTATCGCGGCGCCGATCCTGACGACCTCTTCGACGAACAGGTCGACGCGCTCTCGGAGCAGATGCAAACCATTTCGCAGCGCCTGGACAGCCGGGTCAGCGCCTGGTGGATTGTCGACAAGCGCGAGGATGCCAGCTATGAGCGCGGCGAATTCCACAATGAAACGGCAGCCCAGCTGGACCGCATATACTCGGCGAAATTCACCAGCGGCGGCCGCTACACCACGCGCTATTCACTGTTCCTGCTGTTTACCGGCGCCACCGGCGCGGACAAATTCTTTGACCGCGTGGCCCGGATCCAGCGGGAAACCGGGAAAGCCATCGCGCCCGCCCTGCTGTCGGCGCTGAAGGAATCGCTGTCCGGTACCCGGGCCTTCGCGGCCGACGTCGGTACGCTGCGCGAAAATATCCTGACCTTTGAGCGTGTGCTCTCGAGTTTCGTGAATTCGGCGCCGATCAAGCTTGCGCGCCTGGCCGGCGACCACTTTACCAGCGCCCTGAGCCGGACGCTCAACCGCGCCAGCAATGCCGTCCAGCAAAGCAAGCCCCGCGGTGCCATGCTCGACGCCTGGCTGCCGCGCGACTATATGGCGAAGGGCGACGACCTGCTGTACTTCGAAGGCAGCCAGCGCTCGGTGTACGTCGGCGCGGTCGGCCTCAAAAAATGGCCGAAGACTTCGTCGCCGATGCTGTTTGAGGTGCTGGCTGCGCTCGATATGGAACTGACGATCTGCATCGTCGTCCGGTACATGAACCAGGTCGAGAGCATGAAAGCGATCCAGGAAGCGATCGAGTATTACAATCTGACGCAATACAATCTCATTACGCATGCGATCGCCAAGGCGACGGGCAGTGAACCCGAGTCCAAGCCGGGCAAGGCCCAGCTGCTGGACGAGTGCAAACAGGCGCAGGAACGGATCGGCGCCGAAGGGCTGACGTACTGCTATATGGCGACCACGATCTTCGTTGCCGGCGCCAGCCGCCAGGAAGTGAAGCGCAATTGCGATATGGTCGTGACGGCCCTGGAAAACGAAAAGTTCAACGCCAACCGCGAACGCCTGAATCTCGGGCCGGCGTTTGCCGCGCTGCAACCTGGTCAATGGGCCACGCAATCGCGCTACGACCTCATCTCCGTCGAGAATGCCGCCGACGCGTATCCGCTGTACACGATGGATGAGGGGCCGCGCACGCACGGCTTCTTTTCGAAGACGGTATTCCGCAAGCCGGTGCCGCAGTTCGCCGTGTTCGGCAACCGCTATGGCGGCCGCTTCAACTTCTCTTCCCACGTCGAGCAGGTCGGGCACATGCTCGTGATCGCGCCGACTGGCAGCGGCAAGTCGACGTTCGTGAACTTCTGCCTGTCGCAGTTTCAGCGCTACGGCAAGGTGCGCACCTTTATCTTCGACCGCAACCGCAGTTGCGAAGTCGTGACCAAGCTGCACGATGGCCAGCACATCGATATCAAGAAAAGCGGCACGCGGCTCAATCCGCTGGCCATGATGATGGATGGTAGCGAAGACGGCCGCACCTGGGTGCGTGAATTCATCCTGCGCCGCCTGGCCGAGGGCGGCTTCGAGGCCGATACCGACGACCGCGGCAACCTCGACAGCGCACTGGCGCAGCTCGCGGCAATGGGGCAGCCGAGCATGAGCAAGCTTGCCGTGCTCGTTTCGAAGAAGCTCGAAAGGGAATTGGGCGAGTGGCTCAAGGGGCGGCCCTACGGCATGTTCGACAATGAGGAGGATGACCTCTCGCTGTCAAACTGGACCACGATCGAGATGTCCGCGATCCTTGCCGTCGACCGCATTGCCCGCGCCTTCATCGACCTGGTCTTCCGCAAGATTTACACCGCACTGGATGGCACGCCGACTTTCATCTATATCGAAGAGGCCTCGTTCCTGCTGAACGACCCGCGTTTCGCCCCTATGATCGATGAATGGCTAAAAGCCATCCGCGGCCGCAACGGCTTCCTGTGGCTCACGATCCAGTCGCCGCAGTCGGTGACGAATGCGGAGATGGCGGCGACGATCCTGGACAATATTTACAGCTTCCTGCTGCTCTACAACAAGAAAATCGAGACACACCGCGACGCCTACAAAACCAATTTCGGTTTCGAAGACCACCAGGTCGACATGATCGCGCAGCTTCAGCCCAAGCGCGACTATCTGCTGGTCCAGGACGGCAAGGCCCGGATCATGACCACGGACTTCTCGCCGGAAGCCCTGGCCTACCTGCGCTCCGAAAAAGCCGTGCTGAATGTCCTGGACCGGGTCGAGGCGGAGCGGGTGCCCGACTGGAAGGAACGCTATCTGCGCGAAGTGGCCAGCCTGTGACCATACCCCAACAAGAAAGGACAAGCATGACCATCCCCTTCCTGCGCCGCCTCGCCGTGGCGGCGATGCTGTCGCTAACGAGTCTTTCGGCCTCGGCCCAATGGACGGTTTACGATCCCGTCAACTGGATCCAGAACATGATCAGCTCGCGCTCGGCGGTTGCCAACGAAATCAATACCGCCCGGACATTGATCCAGCAGGTCAATGCCGCCAGGGATCTGGCCCGCTCCACAGCGGGGCTGAAGAACGTGGCCGCCCTGGCCGGCGTGGAACAGGCGCATGGACTCTACCGCTCGCTGATCGAAGTGGATGGGCGGCTCGATATGAACCTGGAGCGTAATGCCAGGATCCTGCAGGACTTGCGCGCCCAGTTCGGCGCATCGAATATGTCCTGGGAGCAGTTCGCCACCTCGCGCAAGCAGATGGAAAGCCAGCAGCGCCAATTGTCCCGCGACCGCTACAACGCCATCGCGCAGGCGCTGGAGGAAACTGCGCGCCGCCGGCAGGCAATCGTGGCCCAGCTGTCGCAGGTGCAGGGACAGACCGAGGCCATGCAGACACTGGGCGCGGCCCTCGATGTGCTGATCGGCCAAAACCAGCAGATCGTCGCGGCCATGGCCGCCAAAGACAAGACCAGCGAAGACCAGGCAAACCGCAGCGCCGCCGAAGAGCAATGGGCCAGGAACCAGTTGGAGCTCTACCAGCAGCGCCTGCGCCAGGCGGCGCAGAAGTACTGAGCCGGCGGCCAGGCGCGCGGCATATCCACAGGCATTTGAACATGACCCATCGCAATCTCCTTTTCTCGCTGCTATTTCTGGCGCTGTCCATGCTGGCGCAGCTGGCTTACGCGCAAACCACGCCGGCCGCGCCCGCGCGGGCCTCCGCTGCGGCCGCCCCGGCCGCGCCCCAAAACGGGAACTTCTTCTCGAATCTCGAAGGCGCGGTCCGTCAATTCAACGACAGGCTCAATCTCGATCTGGCCAAGACCATGAAGCACTACGCGGTGTACGACGTGGCGTCGAAAATCAAACAACCGGCCCTGGTAATCGGCGGTGTCCTCGCCTTGGTGTATTTGCTGTGGGAGTGTCTGCAATTCATCGTTGGCAGCCGCAGCTCGATGGCGACGGTGCTCGCCGACGTGGGCATTCCTTGCACATTGGCAGCCTTCCTGATCCATAACTACGAGCTGCGCATCATGCAATTCGACGAGATGCTCGATGTGTTCCGGATGGCGAGCCTGCAAACCAGTCCGACCGGCCAGCTCATGTCGCTCTACGGCGGCGTTATGGCCGATATCGGCCGTGCCATCATGTATTTGTTCGGCAATCTGGTGGACGTGTCGGATGTCTTTATGCAGCCCGGCAAGTGGTTTTCCAGCCTCGCCAATTTCATCGCCACCATTCTTTTCGCCCTGGTCATCCTCTACCTGGTCTTGCTGGGGATTGCGGAGGTGATGGGGCTGCTGCTGTTCGGTCCCTTCCTGTCGGCGATCGGCATGGGTTTTGGTCCGCTGTTGATTGTGGGCCTGGTGACCCCCTGGACCATGGATTATTTCAAAAAATGGCTCCAATTCCTGGTGGTTTCGGCAGCCCTGACGGGGGTCCTCAACGTTACGCTGGCGATCGCCGGGTCGCTGCTTGGACCATCTGGACTGGGCTTGGCCGAATTGAGCGGCGGCGAGCCGAACGCCGCAGGCTTGGTTATCGTGACCGTGTTGCTGTTGACCGTGAATTCGCTGATCGCCCAGGCCCCGTCCATCGCCAGCGCGTTGCTGCCGGGCTCGCTTGGTGCCAGTAAGGGAGCCAGCGGCGGTGTGCGTATGGCCGTGGAAAAGGCGAAGGGCCATGGCCAGAAGGGAGCGAAGATGAGCGTATCGGCTTCGAAACATCTTGCCTCGGGAACGAAATATCTCGGTGCCAAGGCGGCGACCTTGGCAAAAGCCGCCATACGAAAAATCTCTTAATAAACGCCTTAACAGGAACGGGTGCGCCATGAAAAGAATGAAGATCGGCATGATGATGGGGGGGGCGCTGGCGGGGATCGGCGTCGGGGCATGCACCACCACGCCGCCTTCGCCGGTCGGCTTCAACTACCAGGTGGATAACGGCCAGGCGAACCGTATCGTGCAGGTTTTCGATTTGTCCGGCAATACCGTGGTCCAGATCCGTCACGTCGATCCGAAGTCGACCCGCTTCTACAACGCGCAGAACGTCGAAATCCCCCATGAGATTGTGGGGGAGAACGTGGTGCTGCGCGGTTTGCAAGGTAGCTTCACGGTCTCGTCGCGCCTGGCCGCGTCGCGCATCGTGCGTACTGTCCCGCTGCCGACCGCGGTGGCGGCCGGCGGCGCGTTGCCCGTCCCGGCTGCTCCGGCGGCAAAAGAGCAGGACGGCGGCACCATGCTGGCCGAAATCGCGCGCATCAAAAAGGAAATCGCTGAACTGCGGAACCGGCTGGCTGTTGCCGCGGACGCGCCGGCCGCCATGGCGCCGGCGGTGGTGGACGCGCCGCCCCAGGCTGCGATCATCCGCGTTTCGTTCCGCGACAATAGCCAGCGCTTCACGCCACCGCGCGAAGTCCGGGCTCGTCTTGCTACGCTGGCGCAGGGCGGTGGCAGCGTCGCGGTACGCGGCTTTACCGACAGTGCGCAGCCGTCGCCGGCTTCCGAGGCGCTGGCAAAAGGGCGGGCGGCGGCGGCCAAGCGCTTCTTGGTGCGCCTGGGCGTCGACCCGAAGAAAATCTCGGTCCAGTATGAGCCGGCCGGCAAGTTCGCGGCCGATAATGGCACGGAAGAGGGACGGGCCGCCAACCGCCGGGTGGAGATCCAGGCGAGCTGACGGCGCTCCCGCGCCACCCCGCAATCCCGCCCATGGAGGCGGGATTGTCTTTTACGAATCCTTCTTATTTCCGTTCTGCAATCCGTGGCATGGCCGGCGCAAGCTTGGCGAAAATACTCGAACCATGCAAAACTCTCTGCCTCCCCACCAAAAGACGGCGCCCACGCCGAACGCCCCTCCGGATTTCGCCCCGGGTCCGACCCGCCAGGCTGCCGAGCTGGAATTCTTCGAGCGCGGCGCCAAAAAGCGCATCGAGAACAACCGCCTGTTTTTCATTGCCATCTTGCTGGCAGCCGGTCACGTCGTTCAAGGCATCGCCTGGAATGGTTTCCTGCCCTTGAAAACGGTTGAGACCTACGTCGTCAACCAGGTCGATAAGGGCCGTCTCGTCGCGGATGGTACGCCGGTCGGCACCTGGACGCCGGACGATGACGCCATCGACTACTTCGTCAACCAGTGGGCCAGCAAGACCTGGGACGTGAACCGCGCGACGATCGAAAACACCTTCGCGGAATCGGCGGAGCAGGCCGTCGGCATGGCGAAGGTGCAGATGCAGGAGCTGCGCAAGAACGACAATCCCCTGGCCTCGCTGCATGACAACCCGGGCTACAGCCGCATCTACGAGTTCGTCAGCATGAACAAGGTGAAGGACGACGTGCGTCTGGTGCGCTTCCGCACCATTACGCGGCTGAGCCCCGAAGCGGCACCAAGAATCACCACGTACGCCATGACGGTGACCTTCACCCGCATCAAGCCGCGTACCCGCTCAGAAGTGATGAAGAACCCGGCCGGCCTGTTCATCACCAGCTTCAATCCGACAGAGGAAAGTGTTTCGAAATGAGAATCGCCAAGATTGCTGTATGCATGGCATTGGCCTGCGCGGGCGTCGCGGGTGCCGCGGCGCCGAAGCGCGCGGCGCCGGTTGCTGATGAGGCCGCAAAAGCGACCCCGGCACCGAAGGAAAACCGTATCGTTACCTACAACTATTCGCCGGATATCATCTTCCGGCTGCTGACGCTGCCCGAAATGCATACCCATATCCAGCTGGCGGAGGACGAAGGCGTGATCGAAACCCCGGTGGTCGGCGATTCGCTGCAGTGGCGCGTGAGCGGCGGGCCGCGCAACCTCTACATCAAACCCTTGCGCCACGACCTCGAAACGTCGATGACGCTGGTCACCAACAAGCGCACTTACCAGTTCCAGCTGGTCGCTGGAAAGGCGGCGGGCGAGCAATACCAGAAAGTCAGTTTTCTCTACCCGGACCGCGAGCTGGAAATCAGGTTGCGCAAGGAGGCGGAAGCCGGTGCGGCCGAAGCGGAGAAAGTCCGCCTGGCCGACCAGGTCGTTGCGCCGAATATCGACCCAGCCACGCTCGACTTCGCTTTCGACATCGAGGGCAATGCGCGCTTTAAGCCGACGGCGGTGTACTCCAACGGACAGTTCACCTTCCTCGTCATGCCGGATACCCAGGACAGCCCGGCCGTCTTCCTGCTGGACGAAGACAACCATCCTTCGCTCATCAACTACCAGGTGAAGGGACGCATGATCGTCGTCGAACGCTATGCGCAGCGCTTGCTGCTGAAGCTGGGCGCAGCCGAGGTGCGTGTGACCAGGCGCGGCATCCCAAACCCTCGCTCGAGGTGGTAAGCAATGGCCAAAGATCCATTCCAAGAACTGCCGAAGCTCGAGCCGGAAGGCGAACACGGACACGCTCCGGACCTGCGGCGCGCCGCGGCGGAGAATGCGAACGACATCGCGGCGTCCGCGCCGCCACGCAATTTGCTCAAGTCCTTGACGAAGTGGACCGTCCCCATCTTTTTCGGCGGAACCTTGATCTGGCTGTTCGTGTCGCCGGACAAGCCACGCGGGCGTCTGGAGGCGCAGAAGGTCGAGGTCGATACCCGGCAGCAGACGATTGAAACCGAATCGATGTTGAAGAGCATGAAGTCCGCCGCCGAGAAGTCGCAGCCGGTGGTGCTTCCCCTGATGCCAGGATCGCCGCCCGCGTCCGCTGCGGCCGCTTCCGGGCCGTTGCCGCCCGGCTTTGGCCATGCCCAGCGTGCCCCTGGCCCGCCAGCCGCCGCCTATGCCGCCGCGGCCCCGATGCCGTCCGCCATGCCGGATGAGGCGATGGCGGACGTGCAGAAGCGTGCGGCGGAGCAGCAGAAGCGGATGGAAGATATCCGTGCTGCGCCAATGGAAGCCGGCCAGGTGCGCCTGCTGGCCCAGGGCGGCCCGGCGGAGGTGGCGAAACTGCCGGGCGTGGTCGCCGACTTGCAGGCCGACATCGCTGGCGAGCGTGCCGCGGTTGCGCGTTCGCAGCAAGCCATGCAGGAACAGATGCTGGCCGCGTTGGCGCCCAAGGAGGCGCCGAAGAGCAAGGGCGCGAACCAGGATTTCCTGGCCAGTGCGGCGGCCTCGGCGGGCGCCCGAACGCCGGTCGCGGCCATGCAGAATGCGGCTGGCCGCTATCTGGTGGGGGAGGGCGCCGTCATCCGCGCCGTATTACTGACCAATGTCAATAGCGATCTGCCGGGACGTATTCTGGCCCGCATCAGTTCCGACGTGTACGACAGCAGCCAAAAGCATGTGCTGATCCCGAAGGGTAGCTTGCTGAACGGCGTGTACAACAGCCAGATCATTATCGGCCAGGAGCGGCTGCTGATGGCCATGACGCGGTTGACACTGCCCAACGGCAACTGGATTCCGCTGGCCGGGGTGGCAGCGACGGACATGATGGGAACGTCAGGCATGGATGCGGAGGTGAACAATCACTTCATGAAGATGTTTTCCAGCAGCCTGATCATCGGCGCGTCGACCTTGATGCTGCCGCGGGCCGACACGTCAGTCACGACCTTGCCCGGCACGACCGGCGCGAGCGGGGCCGCCACCGCCGGTTCGGTGTTTGCGACCACGCTCAATGATGTGCTGAAGACGCTGATGGAGCGGAACAAGAATATCGCGCCGACCCTGCAACTTGGCGCCGGGCAGGAATTCATCTTCATGGCCAACCAGGACATGCTGCTGTTGCCCTACAGGTAAGCCGCTCCCGGCCGACATCGGCGCATGCCGGGGACACGTGGCCCCGGTCCGCCGGTCTTTGGCGAGGCCCGGCACCCCGAAATGGAATCCGCCCAGATAAAAGCACGCTCTTGCCTGTGGACAAGGGCCGCGCTATTCGACAATCACAACACCGCACACCATACCGAATATGAAACTACCATCCATCATCGCCACGCTGCTGCTCGCCGCCGTTTCGGCCGGCGCTTACGCTGCCAACGACCGCAGCTATTACGTCACCGAATTGTCCCCCCAGCAGAAATTCGACGTCTATAACGATGGCCGGAACACCTTCCTGCAATCGATTCCTGGACTGGTCGTGGGCGGCGCGACGGCGGACGGCGAGTTCTTCATCGTCAAAGGCGTGCCGGCTTCGATCCGCGGCTTCATGAATGGGAAGCCGATCACGATCATGCGTGGAACGCCACCGGTGCCGCGGCCGGCGGCGGTCGAGCCGCACAATGTTAACGCCGAACTCAAGCGCCTGACGGACGAGCTGGCGGCCCTGTCGTCGAAGGCGGCGGCCACGGCACCAGGGGCGGCCCCTGCCGCGGCGCCGGCGGCGCGCGCCGCCGTGCCGGCCACAGGTGCCGCGGCGGCCAGAACCCCGCTGGTGCTGCCGGCGGGGACGGAGCCGAAGATCCTGAGCGCCTCCGATGTCGTGGTGTACCAGGTGACCCCGGCCCAACATGATTTGCGGACCGTGATCGGGCATTGGGCAAGGCTGGTGGGCTGGACCTCGGTGTGGGACATCGAGCGTGACATCCCGATCAATATGGCCGATGCCAAGGAAAACGATTTCCGGTCGGCGGTGCGCCGCCTCCTGGCCGCCACCGAATTCGGCGACCTCCCGGCCAAGCCCTGCTTCTACAGCAACAACGTCATCCGTGTCGTGCGTAAAACGACGAAGTGCAATCCGAACGAATAAACCATGAAAAAGCCAGTCCTTCATCTTTCGCTGCTCACGACCGCCGTGCTTGCCACTGGTTGCGTATCGACCCAGCTCACGGGCAATATCAAGGCGCACATCAGCACCGCCAGGGCGAATGCGGATCAAACCCTGGCCGGCGCCGCCGCGCCGACGGCATCCAGGGCGGCCTATGAAAAGTCGCAGGAAGTGGACGCGCCCTGGATCGTCGGCAAGTCGGTTCCGCTCGCGCGTTCGGTGGCACTGCCTCCCGCCCTGCAAAAGGATGTGAAGACCGCGATGATGTTCGATGGCGACCCATGGGTGAGCCTGAGCGCCGCGGCCGAACGCATCATGCTGGCCACCGGGATGGTGGTGACGATCAACCCTGACGTCTACCTCGACAGCGCTGCGCTACAGCGCAAGGCCGTCAAGGATAGCGGTGCCGGTGGTGCCGCGAACAATGGTCAGGCAGCTTTCGCCGCGATGCCGGTCGGCATGCCCGTCATGCCTGCCGTGGCACCGGTCCCGCTGCCGCTGCCATCGGCGTACGGCAAGGCAGCGGTCGTCACCGGCGGCGCCGGCAAGGCCCAGCGTCCGCCCGATTCGGCCAACGGTTTTGATTTCCCGCGTGTGAACGCACCGCTGTCGCAGGTGCTCGACATCATCTCGACCAAGCTCGGTATCCGCTGGAAATATGACGATGTATCCAACAGCATCCGCTTTTACCGGATGATCACGAAGACCTGGGAAACGCCGTTCATGGTGTCCAAGGCAAGCTACAAGTCTGCCCTGGAAGGCGAGACCACCTCCTCGACCAACCAGAACGTGCTGACCAGCCGCAACACGGCCTCGCCGGTCGGCGACGAGTTAAAGGATTTGGTGGAACTGAATTCCATGCGCGAGAGTCTCGAGACCGTCATGACGCGTTCGGGCCAGGCATTCGCCAACCCGGCCACCGGCGCGATCACGCTCACCGATACGCCGGACGCCGTGGATGCGGCCGACGAGATTATCCGGAACGGGATCAAGTCGCTCTCGCGGATCGTGCGCATGCGCATGCAGACCATCAAGGTCAGCTCGAAGAACAATGGCGAAACCGGTCTCGATATGTCGGCCGTGGTGGCGCGCGCCCTGCAAAATCTGCCCGATTTCCGGATGACGTATGGTTCGCCAAGCAGTCTGAGCTCGACCGGCACCGGCATGATCCGCGCCCAGGTCTATTCCGGATCGGCCGCGGGCAGTTCCGCGATGATCACGGCCTTGCAGGACATCGGCGACGTCGAGGTATCGAACGAGATCCCGCTGTCCACGCGGAACCGCCGCGGCGTCACCTACAGCGTGCGCAACACCTTCTCCTACGTCGCATCGACCACGCCGGCAGCGGCGACAACTGGCGGTACCGGCGGCACGCCCGGCATTACAACGGCGCAGGATACGGTCGGCCTGAAGCTGTTCCTGGTTCCCGAGGTCAACCGCGATACCATCACGGTCAATATTGCGCTCGACCAGAGTACGCTCAAGAGCCTGGTGACTTTCACCTCGGGCAGCGGCGCCAGCGCCCAGTCGGTGCAATTGCCGAACAAGGATGGCGAAGGTTCGTCGCAAGTGGTGCCGATCCGCAACGGCCAGACAATCCTGCTGACCGGTTTCGACACCAAGTCGAACCAGTACGATAAGCGCACCCTCGGCGCGCACCTGCCGGTCATCGCCGGCGGCGCCCTGCGCGCCTCCGAAAGCCGTTCGACCACCATCGTCCTGATGACTGCGGAAGTGGTCGACGGCAGCAGCGATTGAGGCGCCGATGATTTTCGATGTAAATGGCAAGCGCCTCGTCTTCGGCATGCAGTGGGAAGCCTTGCTGTCCGATGCCGACGTACACAGCAAGGCCAGGACAGGCAAGTCGCGCTATGTCTGGACGCAGGACAAGGCCTTCTATTACGGCGTGCTGAACGTAGCGGACCGTGAAGAGAAGCTGCGGATGCCCTTGTATTCGGGGGCCATCGTGCTGCAGCACCGTTACCCGGACGAGCAGAACCTCATGCTCGTACTGGAAGTCCCGAACGGCACTTACATCGCCTGCGGCCTGCACCAGGGCCGGCCGCGTAGCGGCTTCGACGCCGTGGTGGCGGACAGGGCGGCGCTGGATGCGCTGCTCAGTTCGTTCAAGGAACTGTGTGGTGCCGCTTCCTTCAATTTGTATGGTGACGCCCGGATCGCGGGCATCGAGCACGTTTCCATGGCGGACCTGGTCGGGAGCATCGACAACACGGCCCAGCTGCGCCGTGTCAAGAGTGCGTTCGTCAACCCGCTGGCTGCCATGGGCGCTGGCGCGGTGGCCATCGCCGTCGTCGCCTATTCGGTCCACACCTACCAGCAGTACCGCGCTGCGGAGGCACAGCGCCTTGCACTGGCGGCGCAGAAATCGTCCCAGACCCTGTACGCCGAAGAATTGGCGGCCCGCAGGAATGATGCGGCCTTGCCGGCCCGGTCGGTTGCCGAAATCCTGGCACCGATCCAGGGCATGGGGCTGACCAACGGGGGCTGGCCGCTCACCAAGGCCAGCTGCAACGTGTCCATCGAAAAGCTGCTGGTGTGCACCTTCGAATACGCGCGGCGCCAGCATAGCGCGGCAACCAACAAGACCTTCGTGGATGCCGCCGGGAAGAGCTTCGACAGCATTGAGTTTGCCGGCGACTTGATCAAGGCGACCAAGCAATACAAGTCGGCAGCACTGCTGGCGCAGGGCAAGGTGATCGACGCGGCGCAGGGCCAGCGCGAGGAAACCATCGAGTTCGGTTCTGCGCTGCAACGGCTCGCCATGTTCGGCAAGCCCAAGCTGGAAGAGCACCAGCCCTTTGCGCTGCCAGCCAGCGCCGTGCTCGGGGAGTTGGCAGCACCGCCGATTGGCGCGGCGAATTGGGAGTTCGTCGGGCCGCTGCGCAGCGTGAAGGGGCTGGCGGCCTTCCCCGCGTATGCCACGGTTTCAAGGATTGTGGTGACCTTCAGCGACAAGCCTGCCTACGAACTGCGGCAGTCGCTGGCGATGGTCACCGTGTCCGGCCGGATTTTTTCGAAACCTCACTGACGACTAAAAACAATGAAACGTTTCTTTCTCCTCTTTTCGTTTTTCGCCATCCCGGCCATTACTCATGCGCAGGAGCAAGTAAGGGTGGGCGACGTTCTCGATCTCGAAGAACGCATCATGGTCAAGAAGATGACGGACGAACTGTCGAAGCCGAATCCAAACGCGCCGCCACCAGTTCCGATCGTGATTGCGCCGCCGGCGCAGAAGATCGTGTACCCGACCGAAACCCTGGCGGTGTACGGCACGAGCGCCACCTTTTACGAGGGCCAGTTGTCCATGGGGGGGCGCACCTACACCGTGCGCAACGGCACTCCGGTGCAGGGCTATACGGTGACAGCGGTCACGCCGCATGGTATCGAACTGAGCAAGCTGGTTGCGCCGAAGAAAAGCGGCAAGAAGCAGAGCGCAGCCGAACCGCAAAAAATGATCGTGTTCGCCCCGCTGGCTGCGCATTAAACAGGAGCGTATTGCCTGACGGCAGCGCATCTACAACGCATCGAAATCCATCACCATGTCTACGTTCAGCTGGCCCAAATCCGAACCTGTCACGCCACCGGCAGCCGCACTGCCATTCCTGGCTTCAGCGCCCGCGGCGCTGGCCACGGTAACACCGATTAAGGACTTGGGCGACCACCCGGTCACGGTCGAACATCCAGATGATCTGCCGGTGTTCTCGCGCAAACTCTACGACGTCGTCATGCTGTCCTTGTCGCTGAAGCATCGCGTGTGCCCGATCGACGTCAGCACCGAAGAGGAGCCCAAACGCTTTGCCTTGGTGCTGCTCCAGAGCGAGTTGAATTCCGATATCACCGAAGCGCTGCTGGCTTCCCTGCAGGGCAAGCATTGGACGATGGCGCAAACGGCGTATTACGTCGCCTCGCCCTCGGTCATGGACGAACTGGCCCGCGACGGTATCAATGCCAACCGCAAGAGCGGCAAAGGCAGCGATGCCAAGAAACACGATAGCGCCCTGTGGGGTTTGTTCCAGAGCGCAGCCGTCTTCGCGCTCGACAATGGCGCGTCCGATATCCACATCCGGATCAACCGCAACCAGCCGACTTCCCAGATCATGTTCCGTATCGATGGCAGGCTGACCAAGCCGCGGGAGTTCACCTTGAGCACCGATCGCCTGCTGGACATGACCGCCTATGTGTACAACATGCATGGCCAGTCCGGCAGCGAGAACATCTTTAACGAAAATGCACCACAGCAGTGCCAGGTCGCCGCAACCATCAAGGGCACCAAGCTGCAGTTCCGTTGGGCTTCGAACAAGACGGCGCGGGGCACGAAGGTCGTGATGCGGGTCATTATTCAGGACAGCGAACAAAACATCCGCACCCTGGCCGAGCTGGGCTACCTGGCGCCGCAGCTGGCGATCTGGTCCCGCGCCATTTCGCGCCTGGGCGGCGGCATCCTCATTAGCGGAGTGGTGAACTCGGGTAAGTCGACTTCGCTGCAGTCGGTTCTCGCCTCCTTGCCGGACTGGATGGAGATCATGACGGTTGAAGATCCGGTCGAAAACCTGATTCCCAATTCAGACCAGTTTTCCGTCTCGCGCTCCCTGACCAGCGATGACGAGGACCCCTTCCTCGCGGCCAAGCGGCAAACCAAGCGGATGGACCCGGACGCGGTCATGATCGCGGAGATTCGAGACAGGGAAAGCGCCGCGCTTTTCCGTGATATTGCCGAGTCCGGTCATCGGGCCTTCTCCACGATCCACGCTCCCTCGGCCACCGACATTATTTCGCTGCGTCTTTCCTCCAGCGAACTGGGCATCCCGCGTGATGTGATTGCCACGCCCGGCTTTCTGACCTTGCTTGTATACCAGGCGCTGGTGCCGAAGCTGTGCACTTGCAAAAAGGCGGCGACGGAAGCCTATGACGATGCCTACCTGGCCCGTATCGAGCGCCTGTTCCAGATCGAGCGCAGCCGGATCAAGGCGGAAAACGAGGCCGGGTGCGAGGCATGCCTGCGCAAGGATCTGCCGGAGCTGGCCGGCACCAAGGGGCGGCTTATGGTGGCGGAAATGATTGAGCCGACGCCAAGGATGCTGCTGCTGTTCCGGGATGCGAAGAACCTGGAGTTGAAGCGCTATATCCGCAGTCAACGCCGGGCTGGTTTCGACCAGCCCGATTCGACCGGCAAGAGCGCCTTGGAGGTCGCAATGTACCACGTCGCGCACGGCCTGCTCGATCCGAAAGAAGTCGAACGCAAATTCGGCACCTTTGAGCAGTACGAACGCGAACTCGCCGACGATGATGGCGACGCACGCTGCGACGAACATTCCTGAAGTCCTGCCGATTTCATGGGCGCTTTTGAGCGATGCCGGCTTTCCAGCGAATCTATAGTTACTCCATGGCGTCGGGCAGCACCGGCAGCCCGACGAAAACGGGATAGGGAAAATGAAGCAGGGCCTTAGCTTTACGATCAAGAACGCGGCATACGATTTCAGGGACAAACGAGGAAATTTATATCTGGACCTGGCGAGCGTGATGGAGGCCAGTCCCGGCGAATCCATTACCAAGATCCTGGCGCGCTACGCCGAGCGCTACAAAAAGAAATCAGTGGGGATTTTGTGCCGCCACTGGCTGGACCGGTTCGCACAGGTCGGCACTTTCACCGAGGCGCTGCGCGGCACCATTCCCGATGAGGATCTGGCGGCGCTGGCCGCATCGGAGTCGGCCGGCGACCTGCGTCTTGGATTGGAAAAATTGGGAACGAACATCCTGGCAATGCAGGAGACGCGGAATGACATCAGAAAACTGATGGTGTCCGCGCTTGTCATGGTCGTCATCTTCCATGCCTACTTGCTGATTCAGTCATTTGTCGTGATGCCCAAGCTGGAAAAAGCCGTTTTATCGGCGCAAGTGGATTTCGTCCAGCTCGGCAAGGTCGGCGCGATCCTGTTTGGCGGCGCTGAATTCATCCGCGGCTGGTGGTGGGCCTGGCTGATTCTGGTGGGCGCCGCGGTCGCAGTCGTGGTCTGGGCGCTGAAGCATTACGTCGGCAAGCACCGGCGCTGGCTGGACGATCGCTTCCTGCCATTCCAGATGGCGCGTGACTTCAACTCGGCAGCGTTCTTCGCAACGGTCGGCATGATCACGACGGTTCGCAACAACAACGTGGTCCAGCTCCACGATGCGCTGGTGCAGACCAAGGCCAACGCTTATCCCTGGTTACGCTGGCAGACGACAAAAATTCTTGAAAACCTGGCCGCCAACCCGAACGGAAAGGGTGAGATTTTTGACACCGGCATTGCCAACCGCTCAATGTATTACCGGATTCTCGATATATCGGATTACTCCGACGTGCCGGTGATGTTGAAGAAAATTGGAGAAATCATTCTCAAAACCTCGCCCCAGGAAATCAAGGCGAAGGCAGGCACGGTAAGGATCGTTCTGATGGGCTTGTGCCTGGTGACGATGCTCGGGGTTTATGCCGGCACGATCGCCCTTGTCGAGTTGTTCAAAACTGCCGTAACCATGAAAGCCATGCTTCATTAACCATCGAAACCGAAACTGAAGAAACCATGAAAAACACTCTCTCCAACACGCCAATGAGCACAGCCCGCCGTCAAAATCCCGTCCGCCGCCGCATGAAGGAAGCCGGCATGACGATGGTCGAAACCAGCCTGGTTCTGATCATTGCCCTTGGTTCTGTCGCTGGCGCTGTGGCCTATTTTTCGAGCAACAACACCAGCTCGCAAGCGAACCAGTTGGCTACGGACATCAGCATGTTGATCGGTAAGGTGAAAAGTGCCTACGCCGGCCAGTACGCCAACGTCTCGAATGAAAAGCTGAACACTGGCGGCTTCTTCGGCGGCTACCCGGCGCTGACCAATAACGCCGGCACCGTCACGACCGCGATGGGCGGTGGCACCCTCGCCGTCTCTCCGGGCAAGGTAACTGCGGATAACGACAGCGTGAAATATGTCATTACGCACATACCGGACGCTGCCTGCCAGCCGTTCGTGACGGCGATGGCGAAGGCCGCGACCACGATGACGGTCGGCTCCAACACAGTGAAAGCTGCTGGCGGCCTGCCTGATCCGTCGAAGATCACCTGCGCTGCCGACAACAACACCATCACCTTCCAGGTCCAGTAATCGCTGCGGCAGGGCCGGCCTTCCAGGGGGCGGCTGGCCTGCTATCGGGAATATTTGCCGCCCGAAATCCAAACGAGAATCCATCGATGTCGAGAAATCGCCTCAACTCTTCACGCCCTTTGCCAAAGATGTCCCGCGCGCGCCAGCGCGGCTATCTCCTCATGGAGCTGGGACTGGTTCTGGTGATTTCCACGATCCTGCTGGCCGGTACATTCAGCAAGATTATCGATGCGGTCGACCAGTTGAACGCCGAATCGACCGGTGACTATCTGAAGGAATTTCAGGGGGGGCTGAACCGGTACATCGAGGATAATGTACAGGCCTTAAAAAACGGCGATGCGGTCACCGGATTCACGGTTCCCTTGCAGCCGACTTTGACGCAGTTGAAAACCACGGGCAATTATCTGGATGCGTCGTTTGGCAATACGTCGGCTTTGGGCCTGTCCTTCGTCGTCCAGCTTAACAAGCAGGGAAGCTGTCCCGGTGGCACCGATTGCGTGATCACTGGCACCATCTACTCGACAAGCGGTTATAAGGATCTCAGCGGCCAGGCACGTATCGACGTGCTTGCCAAGGCGTTCTCCGGCCTTGGGCCGGACGGTGCAATGTCCTATGCGGACGCGCCGGCCCAACTGCGCTTCCAGGGTGGACAGACGTTGGCGAACCCCGCGGGGAATATCGCCGGCGTGCTGGCGATCCGTGTTGGCAATGGTTCGGGCCTGACCGGACTGCTCAACCCCTACTACCGCCTCGATGGCAGCAAGAAGCTGAATGGCGCGATGGATGCCAACAACAATGACATAAAAAACGTTGGCAGCCTGCAGGCCACTAACGTCAACGTCAACGCAGCCCTCGGCATGCTGGGTGCCGGTGCCGCACCTGGTGCTGCCTGTGGCGCTGACCCGATCGTGCGCAAGACGGCAAGCGGAAACGCGATGGTCATCTGTTCCGGCGGGATTTGGCAGCTGATCGGCAGCGTCGTGACCGGCATCGGGGAAGGAGTGGCATGCTCGTCACCTGGCCAGCTCGGCAGCAATGCGACCGGCGTCTCCTTCGTGTGTAATGGCGCAGTCTGGAGTTCCGTGAACACCAGCGCGGCGCTCAACGGCGCCTGCGCACCGGATGGACGGTTGGCCACGACGGTCACAAAAGAGCAGCTTGTTTGCAAGAACGGCAGCTACGTCAAGCTGATGAACCTGCTCAACAAGAGTGTGGAAGTGTCGCGCCAGCTGGTTACGGATGGAACGACCGTCAACAAACCGGCCTGCGATGCCGGCGGCACTGCAGCCTACTCTTTCCAGCTGACGCAAACCGTCGTCGATGTCTCGGTTACGCCGCCGCGCCAGGCAATGTATGTCGCCGCCACCGATGTGGGCCCAAGCTGGACGATCAAGATCAAGGTGAAGGACAACACCGGCGCCGAGGTTTCCGCGAACACATATTCGGTCTCGGCTGTTATGAAGGTGGAATGCGCGTATTAATCCGTGAGGATTGCTGGGCAACCGGCCGAAGAAGCCCCTTATATTGAAGGTAGACCAGCCGGCCCGTTTTTCGGGCCGGCCTTCCATCCATCATCCATTCATAAAGGGAGGCTTCTTGAAAATCGTAGGAAAAATCCTTGCACTGTTAGCAGTGTGCGTAGCGGGAAGCGCGTTTGCGAAGGGCGCTGCCGACGTGGCCTGCGTCCCGTACAAGATGCCGATCGAATCCACGATCACGGCTTGCGGACCTGGTCTGATTGGCTCGAAATTCAAGACCGCCACCAAAGCCTGTCCAGGCGGCGTTGTGACGCAGTCGTCCGAGTATGACACCAGCGCTTGCGCCGCCGCGCCGGCCCCGGCCGGCACCGTCAACAATACCTCGAAGTGCGCCTTGACGCCCGACGCCTGCGCTGTGGCACCGGTCGCGCAAAACTGCCCTGGTGGCGCGCACTGGACACTGTTGGGGTCCGGCATTGCGCATTGCGTGCTGGACGATCCGAACTGCCCATGGGGCACCTCGCTCAAGCATGACTCGCTGGGCAATCCGCGCTGTGAACAGAACACCTGCCCCGCGAACCAGGTCCTGCAGAGCGATGGGAAGTCATGCGCCTGCTCGTCGGGAACTTCGTGGACGGGTTCGACGTGCGCCGCCCCAAGTTGCGCACCGAGCAGCTCCGGCTGGTCCCAGGCTTGCTCCAACGGCGCCAATGCCACGGAATTCGTCAGCCGCAGCGTTTCCTGCCCTTATGGTCCTTTCGGCTCGGCCAGCGTGTCCGATTCGGTCGATACCTCCGCCTGCAAGGCGACATCGCCACCACCGCAGACCTGCTCGAGCAGCACCGACTATGAAGAGGCGCCTTGCGCTTCCGGCTCGGGTACGCAATGGCGTAGTGTGAACACCTACTGCCCAAGTGGGGCCAGCGGTTCGCCTTCCTACTCCTACAGCGGATGGCATACCGAGAACTGCACCGCGGCCCCAACGCCCAAGCCGCCGACGCCACCTGCATGCACAGAATACCAGGACAGCACGCCGATGGCATGTGGCAGCGGTTACACCGGAACCAGGTATTTGATCACGCACCATAGATGCCCAAGTGGGACTGGACAATCGTATGACGAGAGTGGATGCGGCTGCGCCAACGGCGGCAACGACTATCCGACCTGCACGCCGCCATACAAACCGCCACTTGTGTGCCCTTCACCGCATCAGTTTTGTGAGCAAACCCAGTGGGGGCAAGGTAACGATCCGCGCGAAGATATCTTTGATTGGGGAATGATTTACTATGAAGGTCCGACATGTGAACCCTACAGAGTAACGTGGGGATCCAACTGGGGGGGATGCAGGTTCTAGCCTCGCTCGATTGCGGTGAGAAGGTGCGCTGCAGCAGTCCTCTTTCACGCTACAGCACGATGTGCAGCTGTCGCATCGTGCTCGACTTCCCATACCACTATCCAAAGTAAAAAATGGAGTACGCCTCCCGGCGCGTTGGAATTCCCGCGAACACATATTCAGTTTCGGCTGCTATGAAAGCGGAATGTGCGTATTAACACGTGAGGATTGAAGGACAATCTGCCGAAGATGCACCTTACATTGATGCCATACAACGCCATATCCGGTTTTCGGGCCGGGCTTCCATCAACCCTCGAATTCATAAAGGGAGGTTACTTGCAAATCATAGGAAAAATCCTTGCACTATTAGCCTTGTGCGTAGTGGGAAGCGCGTCAGCGAAGAGCGCTGCAGATACGGCCTGCGTCCCGTACAAGATGCCGATCGAATCCACGATCACGGCTTGCGGACCTGGCCTGATTGGCTCGAAATTCAAGACCGCCACCAAAGCCTGTCCAAGCGGCGTTGTGACGCAGTCGTCCGAGTATGACACCAGTGCTTGCACCGCCGCGCCGGCCCCGGCAGGCACCGTCAACAATACCTCGAAGTGTGCCTTGACGCCCGACGCCTGTGCTGTGGCGCCGGTCGCGCAAAACTGCCCTGGCGGCGCGCACTGGACCCTGTTAGGGTCCGGCATCGCGCATTGCGTGCTGGACGATCCGAACTGTCCATGGGGGACCTCGCTCAAGCATGACTCGCTGGGCAATCCGAGTTGCGAACAGAATACCTGTCCCGCGAACCAGGTCCTGCAAAGCGATGGGAAGTCATGCGCCTGCTCGTCGGGAACTTCGTGGACGGGTTCGACGTGCGCCGCCCCCAGCTGCACGCCGAGCAGCTCCGGCTGGTCCCAGGCTTGCTCCAACGGCGCCAATGCCACGGAATTCGTCAGCCGCAGCGTCTCCTGCCCTTATGGTCCTTTCGGTTCGGCCAGCGTGTCCGATTCGGTCGATACCTCCGCCTGCAAGGCGACATCGCCACCACCGCAGACCTGCTCGAGCAGCACCGACTATGAAGAGGCGCCTTGCGCTTCCGGCTCGGGTACGCAATGGCGCAGTGTGAACACCTATTGCCCAAGTGGGGCCAGCGGTTCGCCTTCCTACTCTTACAGCGGATGGCATACTGAAAAATGCACTTCCGGTCCGACTCCACCTGCCTGTACTGAATACCAGGACAGTACGCCGATGGCATGTGGCGGCGCCTACACCGGAACCAAGTACTTGATTACCCAACATAGATGCCCGAGCGGGACGAGCCAGTGGTATAACGACAGTGGATGCGGCTGTGCCAACGGCGGTAACGACTATCCGGCCTGCACGCCGCCATACGTTCCGCCCCCACCGCCACCGAAACAGATAACTTGCGGCCGTTGGTCGGACCAGGGGAAATTAATTTGCATGCTTGAACAACCTGTATATCTTTGGCATACGCGAATTTGTACGGACGGTGTTACCACGTATGAAGATTATGAAGAATTTGAAAGCTGGGAGAAGCAGCCACCATGCCGATAATGCTCTCCTACAGCGCCCTGCCAGAAAAGCTCCGCGCCAACGTGAGTAAGTAACTTGCCAGCCCGCTTAACGCGGGCTTTTTTTCGTCCATCCTGGCATTTGCACTGGATAGGACAAGGTGAATAAGGCCACGAGAAATCCTTGCAATTTGTTTCCCGCTTTTGAAGGGGGATTGTTGTGTCGTATTGGTAGAGTGCAACAAAACTTACCTGAAAGGCGGAATCCCATGAAATCCAAAGTCTTCCCTGGCGCACGTCTGCGCCTTATCCAGCTGGCAGCCGCAGTCATGTCGGCGACTGCGCTGGCCGCGTGTGGCGGCGGTGGAAGCGGCAATACGGTCGTCGAAAAACCTGGTATGGGCCTCTACACGACCGCTCCCAACCAGGTTACGGTTGCCGCTGGCGCCACCAGCACCTACACCATTGGCGGCGGCGGCGGCACGGCGGGATTTGTGAGTTACAAGGCATCGAGCAGCAATGAGCAAGTCGCCACGGTCAAGGTGGACAAGACCAGTCTGATCATCACCGGGCACGCCGGCGGCACGGCGGCCATTCAGGTAGTCGACTCCGCCGGCGCCAACGTGGTCATCAATGTGACGGTGCCGAATACCCACGTATCGGGCCTCGCAATTGCAGTACCGCCTGGCGTGACCCTGGTACCGGGCAACACGGCCCAATACAAGATCAACGGTGGTATCGGCCCGTTCACGGCCGTCGCCAGCAACCCCAATGTGGTGGCCCTGGCCGCCGGCCTGGACTCGGTCTCCGTCACCGCGGCCAACCCCGGTACCGCGACCGTGGTCGTCTACGACCGGACTGGCGCATCGGCCAAATTCGATTTGACCGTGGCGGGCGGCAGCGAGTCGGCGGCCCTTTATACCACGGCGCCGGAAGCCTTCTTCATGCCGGCCAACGCCACTGCCAGCTATAAGATTGCTGGCGGTCTTGGCCCCTACACCGTCACGAGTGCCGACACTGGCATCGCCGATGCGACGGTCGAGAGCGGTATCCTGACCGTGCGCTCCAAAGGCGCTGCAGGGAAGACCGCCATCCATATCCGTGATGCGAAAGGCGCGCTGCTTGTGATCACCGCCAATGTCAGCGGCAATTCGGGTGTTCCGCTCTATACCACGGCGCCGTCCGCGGTTGCGATTGGCTTGGGCGCCGCGCCGGCATACACCATCCAGGGCGGCATTGCTCCGTTCACGGCAACCAGCAGCAACGCCGGCGTTGCGAAGGCCAGCGTTTCGGGCAATACGCTGAACCTCACCGGGCTGAATGCCGGTGTCGCTGACGTCGTGATCTTTGATTCGACCGGGGCATCGGTGAAGATAACCGCGACCGTTCAAGGCGGTTCCGCGACGGTTCCGCTGTACTCCACGGCGCCGCAGTCGATCACGGTTGCGGTTGGCGCCACGCCGACTTATACGATCGCCGGCGGCGCATCGCCGTATACGGTCACGAGCAGCAACGTCAAAGTCGTCACGGTCAGCCAGACTGGCACGACCTTCACCGCGACCGGCGTGTCTGCCGGGCCGGCCACCATCACCATCCATGATGCCAATGGCAGTGCCGTCAATATCGTGGTGGCGGTCCAGTAATTGACCCGGCATGACCCACACCCTCGGGTGTGGGTTTTTTTGCTTTCCGGGGACACGTGTCCCCGGACAGATCCTGCACTTTCCCGCACCCACCTTACCGGAGAACCCATGGAGCGCACTACGATGATCAAGGCAGCTGTACGCGCAACGCTGTTTGCGGCCGGCCTGGCGCAGGCCGGCCCGATCGAGAACGAGATTATCCGCAACGTCGGTCCCTTACTGAACAATATGCCGATCGAGAAGGTCATCCCCAGCGATCGCGCGGGCTTGTACGAAGTCTTGACCCCACGCGGACTCGTGTATACGGACAGGACTGGCAGCTTTGTGCTTTTCAACGGTGTCATGATCGACAGTAAAACCAAGGTCAATCTCACCGAACGCCGAATGGACGCGTTGATCAAAGTCGATTTCGCCGACTTCCCGCTCAAGGACGCCGTCAAAACCGTCAAGGGCGACGGTTCGCGCCTGATGGTCACGTTTGAAGATCCAAACTGCGGTTACTGCAAGAAGCTCATGGGCGAGTTCAACAAGCTCGATAATGTCACCATCTACACCTTCCTGATCCCGATCCTTTCGCCGGATTCCGCGACCAAGGCCAAAGCGATCTGGTGCGCGCCCGATCCAGCCAAGGCCTGGACGGATTTCATGGGTAAGAACACGCCGCTTCCATCACAAGTGGCAGCCAGCTGCGAAACGCCGCTCGATCGCAACCTGGCGTTGTCGCGCAAGCTGCATATCATGGGCACGCCCGCGATATTCTTCAAGAATGCACCCAAGGAAAAGGGCTTCGCTACTGCGGACCAGATCGAGGCGAAATTGAAGTAATGAAGCTGTCATGTTTTAGCATCGGGCCGCTGATGACTGCGCTACGCCGGCGTGCCCTGAGCATCTGTCTGGCGCTTGCCGCGGGCGCTGCGCCAGCCTATGCGCAGGCCGACTGCTTTGACGAGGCTGCGCAGTTTCACCAGGTGAATCCCTGGATATTGCGTGCGATCGCGGCGCGGGAATCGCGCTTCAATCCGGCCACAGTGTCGCGCAATTCGAACGGCACGGTCGACATAGGAATGACCGGCACCAACAGCGTTCATCTGCCGGAGCTGGCGCGTTATGGGATCAGCCAGGGCGATTTGCTCGACGGTTGCAAAGCGAGCTATGTGGCGGCCTGGCGCCTGGCGAAGCAGGTGAGGAAATACGGGAATACCTGGGAGGCGGTCGGGGCCTACCACAGCGAAACGCCCAAGTACCGTGACCGGTATGCATCGCTGATCCGGCAGATCATTGAGTTCTGGGCGGCGCAAGGCTTGATGCGCTAGCAGTAGGTCTGCAGGCGTACCGGACAAGACTGCGCTACCCGGCGCCCGGGCGCGGGATCATCTCAATCCTGACTGTACGTTGAGCCGACAGTTCAGCCTTGCTTGGATGGCGTGCGGATGGTCCGCTATGTTCACGATAGTCGCCCATCAAAGCGCGCAACTCGCGGATGCTGAAATTCGTTTCCTCGTAAAGGTGAATCAGCAGCCATGACGGAATGTCGATTTTGCTGCCGCGAACCTTGCAGAGCAGCGCCGGCTGGACCTGGAGCCTTGAGGCGAGCTGACGGTCATTCTTCACGTTGAAAACGCGTTGGAGCGTATTGAGCATGTGTCCCGGATCGTAATGGGGATTGTCTTCCTTGGCGGAGCGGATCATTGCCGGCACCTCCTCATGCGCGGAAGGCTGGCCGGACCTGCCGCTGCGCGGCGAGGGCTAATCGGTGTGTAGCGCTGTTGTAGGATAGCGCGTAGTTCAGCATGGATCATGGGATTCTCCAAAAGGCAGGATTGCGGCTTTGTGCAATCGGCCATGAAGTGTCACATGCGGTTCCGAGAAGTCCTGTATTTAAGCACGGGAAAAAACACCCGTTTTCAGCCCGGCCTGGTTCACCAGCGCATCAACATACCAACCCTGGACCATATCGCAGCCCAGCAACTGCGCAAACTCGTACAGGGCAGCGTTCTCGACGCCTTCAGCGATTGAAAGGACACCGGCCTCGCGCCATTGCCCGATCAAATACTGCAAGGTCTTGGCGGCATCGGCGCGGCGCGCGCAGGTCTGCAGGAACACCCCGTCGATCTTGACTGCGGTCGTCGGCCCGAGTTCATAGAGGCGCTCAAGCGAATCACGGCCGGCGCCGAAATCATCGATGGCCACGCGCACCCCGCGCTCCATCAACGTATTCACCTTTTCAGCGATGCGCTCGCGCAGGGCATACTCGGCAACCGATTCGCTCAGTTCGAAGATCACCGCATTGCGCTCGGATGCCCGCACCAGGTCGTCGACGGCAGCGTCGAGCAATCCCTGGTTCGACAGATTGATGAACAGGAGGGGATGGGAGCGCGCGACCTGCAGGTGGCGTAGCAGGGACGCGTCGATTTGCGCCCACGTGCCGGGAAACTTACCACGGTACAGCAATTCGTGCCCGACGACCTCGCCCCCCCGCAGCGACATGATCGGCTGCCGCTCAAACCGCTGCACCTGCCGTACTTCGGGCATCGAGGATACGAAGAAATGCGGGTTCCCGCTCAATGTTCTTGTCATGCTGCTTCCCGCCATAGGCGAGCCTTTCTATCTATGCGTTTTTAGGCATATGGAGTCGGCTGAAATAAGCGGAGCGTTTCGCCGGCACCGGTTTCCCGGAGCCGCCTAAAATCGCGGCTCTACTGGAGAATAAAACATGTCTAGTTCGTCAATAGACGCATTGCAAGCCAAATTAGGGCACCATTTCACGGATGCACGACTTCTCCTTCGTGCGCTGACACACAAGAGTTTCGACCCGCGGCAATCGAATGAACGGCTCGAGTTCCTGGGCGACTCGATCGTCAACTACTGTGTTGCCGACATGCTCCACCGGCGTTACGAGGCCCTGTCCGAAGGCGAGATGTCCCGCATCCGCGCGGGACTGGTTTGCCACGAATCCCTGGTCAAGATCGCGGTCAACATTGGCCTCGCGCGCTTGCTGCGCGTGTCGGAAACCTTCCGCGGCGGCCGGTCACGGGAATCCATCCTTTCGGATGCGCTGGAAGCGCTGTTCGCGGCGGTGCAGCTGGACGCTGGGCACGAGAAGGCGAAGCAGCTGGTCGAGGTGCACATCTTGGCACTGCTTGAAAGCGGCCAGGTTGAACTAAGCAAGGACCCGAAGACCTCGCTCCAGGAATTCCTGCAGGCCAGGGCAATTCCAGTACCGGCCTACGAATTGCTCACCAAGGGCGAACCCGGCAAGCGACCGTTCGCCGTCACCTGTTCGATCCCGCGCCTGAACATACAGAGTACCGGCACCGGGGGCAACCGCAAGCAGGCGGAAAAGGATGCTGCCGCCAAAGCCATGGCGCTATGCCCGCGATGACTTCCCTGATCACGCCGCCTGGCGTAACGGACATCCTGCTTCCCGGCCGCCGCCGGTTCCTGCAAGCCCTGGCCGGCGCCGCCGCTGCCGCGATCGCGCCGGCGTTTGCCCAGTCCACGGACTTCTGGTCTTTGCCGCGCGAATTGTGGCTATACCGCCCGGCGACAGGCGAGCAAGTACGCGCCGTGTACTGGGCGGATGGCCGGCTGGTGCTGGACGGCTATGTCCAGATCTGCCGGCTGCTGCGCGATGTGCAGGCTGGCGCTGTCGTACAATTCGACCTGGTCACACTCGACATCGCGCGCGGCGTATACGGCTGGCTGCGTGCCAACGGCATCGACAAGCCCCTCATCATCAACAGCGGATTCCGCGCCATTCACACCAACGCGCATGAAGGTGGGGTACGCAACAGCTTTCATACCAAAGCACAGGCGCTGGACCTGCGCATCGACGGTGTCAGCTCGGCGGCGGTGGGGCGTTTTGGCCAGTACCTGTGCGGCGGTGGCGTGGGTTTCTATCCGGGGAAGAATTTCACGCACCTGGACCGTGGACGCGTGAGGACGTGGGTGGGGTAGGGCGGCGGACTCAAGGTCCGCACGCAAGCCTATTCAGGCGATTCCTTGATCGGCGCCGAGTTCTTGTGCCGACTTATCGGACTGGCCCTTATTCAGGTAGGCCTTGATGCTGGCCCAGGCCAACTCGAAATTGCGGCAATATGCCCGGTGCTCGTTCTCGCTCAGCAAGCCCTGCTTGAAGGCGTGGTTGATGCGAGCATATGCCTTGTCGGCGATGAGCATCGAGCGATGGATACTGCCGGCATGCTGATTGAACAGCCGGATCGGGACGATGCGGACATCGGGCTGTGGATTGAGCGCGAGGGATGCAACGTCGTCGCGGAAGAATTCCGACTGGAGGCGCAGGTCAAGGACCAGTTCGCGCAGCTGTTCCTTGACGTGGCGCTTGCCGGTGCCGCGATGGAAGCTTTTCGTCGTGACGAAGTTGAAGTCTCGGCGGACCATGCGGCAAACCTGCCACGATTCGAATGGCGCCTCGATACGCGCCTCATAGTTCGTATTGATGCGTTCTGCGCGCTGAACGTTCTTGACGACAAGGCCATCGTCGGTGACGGTTGTGCCGTCAACACCGACAACAAGGTTGGGGAGGGGCGGGTGATGTTCCATGGGCACAAGATTAGTGCTATCGGAATAGTGCGGACCTGCAAATGCTGGCGCTTTTTGCATCGCATTCATGGCCGCCAGCGCTTGATGGCCGGGGAGGGGAGAACGCGCGCGGTCCCAATATTCCTCAATGGAATTAATATTTGTCGGCCAGCGAAAAACGGTGTTACTATTCCCGACGCCGGCTTCCGGCATGCATATCCGGCCCGATGGCCATCTCCAGTTCACGGCTGTCCATCCATCCGTGAGCTTCAAAAAGTGCTCGAGGATTTTTTTCACCGCCTCTGCGGAAATTCTTTCAAGCTAGCTGCAAAAATTCTGCGATAACTCGCGCCTATTCCGGTCGTCATCTGCGCATTCCCAGACGCAATCTACGTCGAGGAAGCGGGTGGTATTATCAGTGCATCTTACTGGTCATAACACGGCAAGGCTTTCAACTGCTGTGCCGGACCATCGACCATGAACCGACCTCGCAAGGTCAATTCTTCCCAATAGGACAGTCATGCACGAGAACAGCGATAAAGCGGGGCTGGGATCTTCGTCTACGGACCAGGAAAACAGCTTCACCGTCACTTTAGAACAGGTTAACAGCGCCTTCGGTATCTCCGCAGATACCTTGCGTGCGCTGGCCGCCAGCCACGGAATCACCCCAGAAGCATTACTCGTTCGCGCGGCGACCGCGTGGGCCCAGGCCGATATTCCCGATTTCGATCTGGATACGCCTGAACTCACGCCTGCCCAGAATGAATACCTCAAACAGCGCGAGAACTCGCGTGCTGCCACCACAACTTCCCAGCCACCAACACTCACAGATGCGTTCAAGCGCTTCTCCGAGGGTCCAGGAGATAACCATGAAAATGCAAGACCCAACCCTCGTAATGGGGGACATAATTAGAGCCTGGGTTCCCTTTGACGAATCCCCGAAAGTAGCCGGTCCGAAGTTTCGACCGGTTATTTTTTTGGGCGAAACAAAAATTGATGGGCTTACGCACTGGGTTGTCGCCTATGGCACAACCAAGATGGATGCCCACAAGGAATCCAAAAATGGAGGCGACTTCCTCGTTCGCGTCATCGACGACCGAAGTGGCATCCTGCACAGCGATAGTCGATTCGACTTCAATCGTGTATTCGCTCTGCCGGCAAGCACCGAGTTCTTCTCGGTGAACAAGAAAGAAACAAGCCTGCGGGTAGCCAAGCTCCCGCAACACCTTTTCCAACGTGCTGCAGAAGCCATGCAGTATGCAAAGGTCGGTCAAACGCTTAGTCATTTTGGCGTCCGGCTTTAACCGGCAAGGGTAGCGCAGACAACTCTCCCCATCTGGGGCGGGTTGTCCCTGGTGCGGTTTCAAGCGAGACCGCAGCTGGGACAACCCGCCCATCTACCTTTTGAGGAAAGACCTGTATGAACGCTGTTACCCCGGCCGCCCTGAAGAACACGTCGTTTCAATGGATGCTCGCCCTGGATGTGACTCAGGACGATGTTAATTGGCTTGAAGGCATGAGTGGTTCGATCGAACTGCACCTGCTCGGCAACCGCGAGCGCGTCGAACGTATCTGGACGACCGCGATCACCGGCATACTCAAGAGTGACTCACCCGAGGCACACCTTGCGCATGCCCTGAAATGACGAAACGCCGGCACTCAGCGACGGGTGCCGGCGCCCCTTGCCGGCCTCGATGGGCTTGCTCATTTAAAAATAATTTTTCCTTAAATCAATTTTTTGTTATAGAATTTAACCGTCGCCTAGCGGCATAGCCCTCTCAAACGCTTTCCACTGGTTTCGCCAGCAGAAAGCCCTTCCCCTTACCGACCACCGCCATGCGGTATCTGCAGCTCCTTCCGGGGCCGCATCGGTTTCCCCCACAGCAGCGGTCTTCGCTCTGTTTTCAAAAATCATCCTGACAAGCAATCCTGCTTTGCTCCGGATGCACTATCTATTCCTTAAGGACTTCATATGAAAAACAACTTCAAAAACACCATGGCTATGGCCGCTATCGTCGCTCTCCTTTCCGCTTGCGGCGGTGGGGGTGGCAGTTCTCCAGCAACTCCGGCGCCCACTGGCCCGGGAACAGGCAATCCGACGCCGACCGAGCCGACCGTACCGGTCGTCATTCCCGGTGATCTGCAAACGACCGTTCCGGCCATGAGCTATGTTCCGGGCAGCGAGCAGGCGGCCTTCGTCAGTGCGCTCAACGCCTTCCGCGCCCAAGTCGGACTCGGCCTGTTGGCACAAAGCACCCAGCTGGACGCAGCGGCGACGAACCACCTCAATTATGTCCTCGCCAATGACGTGAAGTATGGCGGCAGCGTCGACATGCGGGCTATTGATCCGGTAACGCGCCGTAACTTCTTCCATATCGAAACTGCTGGCAAGCAGTTGTTTTCCGGTACGCAGGAGCTGGATCGCGCGAAGGCTGCTGGCTATCCCGGCATCTATGTCGGTGAAGAAGGCATGTTTGGCGGCGGTAAAGGTGCAGCAGCGGCTCTCGATAGCGTTACGTCGACGATCTACCACCGCGCAGGCCTGATGTACCAGGGGTTGCGTGATGTGGGTATCGCCGTCGGCAAGGACAGATCTCAGACCTTCGTGCTTGAGATGGGCTACGGCAAACCGCAGACCAACGCCAGCGATTTCCTGGGCGTTTATCCTGCTGACAAACAAACCGGGGTCGGCTTGCATACCGGCGTGGAAGCGACGAATCCATTCCCTGAGCTGTCGACCAGTAACGACGACTTTCCGACCAAGACGGGCTATCCGGTTAGCGTGGTCACGCAAGAAGGTACGCGTCTCGAGGTGATTACCTTTACGATCGTTGAAGCCGGCTCCGGTACACCGCTGTCGGCCCGGATGCTCACCACGGACAATGATCCGAATCGTTATCTGGCCTCCAACTGCGTGTACCTTGTCGCAAACGCGCCGCTCAAGTCGAACACGGCCTACAAGGTTGTGTTCAGTGGGCGCGTCAACAACAAGCTGGTCGATAAGACCTGGACTTTCACCACGAAGTAAGCAGCAACCTTGCAGGCGCGTGATCACGCGTCCTGCCTGCCGCCAAGCCCTTCCCGCAAGGGGAGGGCCGCGGTTCCTCCAACTGGCACTCCATCGACGCTTCCCGCTGCCCCGACCTGTTCCGCATTGCCGGCCAGCGCTTGGCGCATATCTATATGAGTTTGGCTTTGTCCGTCGAGCGATAGGACGCGACTGCGATTAAAATGGATATTTTGGCGAACCGAATCTGAACGAAGATGACCTATAAGACAATTGCCGATACGATCGGCAACACCCCGCTGGTGCAGCTGCTACGCATCCCCGGCGCCGAAGCGGCGGCCCGCAACAACATCATCCTGGGGAAACTGGAAGGCGATAATCCGGCCGGTTCGGTCAAGGACCGTGCCGCTATGTCCATGTTGCGCCGGGCCGAAGAGCGCGGCGATATCAAGCCGGGCGACACCCTGATCGAAGCGACCAGCGGCAATACCGGCATTGCGCTGGCGATGGCGGCGGCGATCCGCGGCTACAAGATGCTGCTGCTGATGCCGGAAAACCTGAGTGAGGAACGGCGCCAGAGTATGGCCGCCTACGGCGCGCAAATCATCCTGACGCCGCGCACCGGCGGCATGGAGTATGCGCGCGATATGGCCGAGCAGATGCAGAAGGACGGCAAGGGCGTCATCCTTGACCAGTTCGGCAATGCCGACAATCCGCGCGCCCACTACGAAGGCACGGGACCGGAAATCTGGCGCGATACGGACGGCCGCATCACGCACTTCGTCAGTGCCATGGGCACCACCGGCACCATCATGGGCGTGTCGCAATATCTGAAGGAGCAGAATCCGGAGGTGCGCATCATCGGCGCCCAGCCGGAGGAGGGATCGCAGATCCCCGGCATCCGCAAATGGCCGGAAGCCTATATGCCGAAAATCTTCGACAAGGCGCGCGTGGATCAGGTGGAGTATGTGACGCAGGCAGCGGCGGAGCGCATGGCGCGCCGTCTGGCGGCGGAGGAGGGCATCTTCTGCGGCATCTCGGCAGCCGGCGCCTGTGAAATTGCGCTGCGTGTGTCGCAGACCGTGGAGAACGCAACCATCGTGTTCATCGTCTGCGATCGCGGCGACCGCTATTTATCCACGGGCGTATTCCCGGCATAAATCAGCAGAGCGCCACCCCCTTCCCCTGGATAAGGGGGAGGGTGCTTGCTCAACCAAGCTTATTCAGCTTTTGGGGTTTCGCCTTCTTTTGGTTTGAATTGCTTGTCGCTGATGCGGAACTTGTTGCGGCGGTCGCCCATCAAGTAACGCAGGTCACGGATACTCAGATCGCTCACCTCGTGCATGCGGATCAGCAGCGAAGCACCCACCGGCAGGCGGTGGTGGCGGATTTTGCTGATGACCGGTGGCGCCACTTCCAATGCGCGCGACAGGGCGGCATCGTTTTTCAGACGCAGGTTCTCGATCAGGGTATCCAGCAGGCGGTTAGGGTTGTACTGCAGCAGATCGTCGCCTTCCGATTCACTGTTCATATCAATACCGACTTGGTTTGTCATGTCGTCTGTTCCTTGTAAAGTTGTCCTGCAGGGTGAAACACTCGGAGCTCATCTTGCTGCGTTAATGTTCTTCCTTCACCGAGGAACGAATTCACACACGGACGGATTCCGGGATAACAAGTTTCATAATATATACACAATTGTACAACATCAGGGTAGCACGTACTTAAAAGCAACAAAAAATAGCATATTGCTCTCAAGTGCGTTGTCCTATCGCAACATTGTGTGAGAATTCTACCGCAATTTTTGTGGTAAGGTAATACAAGTCACGATTTGCTAATTGTGCAACATTGATTATAAGGCAGTAAATGCCGAAATGCCGCACGACACCATCCATGCGGCATTTGCTTTAAACCTGCTGTTGTTTCTATTGCACAATACATGCTGCAAAGAAATATATCAAGACTCTTTACTCTTCCTTACAACTCTTTTCGGCTCAGGCTCACGGCCCGTCCCAGTTCCACCACCGACATGGCATAGAAGTAGCTTCGGTTGTATTGCGTGATCGTGTAGAAGTTCGGCGTACCGACCCAGTATTCGGTTGGGTCGGGACCGTTTTGCAAGTCCACCAAGCCATACAGCATGCCTTCCGGTAAGGATGAGGTGGTGACGACGCCGGCCGCAGACAAGTCTTCGCGCCGGTATTTTGCTTCCAGGCCCTGGTTCACATAGGCCTCCCAGGCGCGGCTGGGCGAAACGCGCGCCGTGTAGACCAACGGGCCGCCATGTTCGCGCCGCCAGCCATGGCCGACCAGGAAGGCCGCCACGCTGCCGATCGCATCGTCGGCCGAGTTGCGCAGATCGACCTTGCCGTCGCCGTCGAAATCGACAGCGTACTTGGCGATATTGCCGGGCATGAACTGCGGCAGGCCGACGGCGCCGGCATAGGAGCCGAGCAGGGCGAAGGGATCGCTGCCGGTATTGCGCGCATACAGCAGGGTCGCTTCCAGCTCGCCGCGGAAGAAGGCCATGCGCGCTTCGCGGTTGGGTGCCAGCGGATAGGCGAAGGCCAGCGTGGTCAGCACATCCATCACGCGGAAGCGGCCGGTATCGCGGCCGTAAATGGTTTCCACGCCGAGAATGCCGACGATGATTTCGGCCGGCACGCCATACTGCGATTCGGCGCGCGCCAGCGTGTCGCGGTGCTGGTTCCAGAAGGCCACGCCGGCATTGATGCGGATCGGTTCGATAAAGCGGCTGCTGTAGGCGTGCCAGTTCTTCGGCTTGCCCGGCGGCGCCGGCTTCACCAGCTGCACGGCGGCGTCCACATAGCGCACTTGCTGCAGCATGGCGTCCAGCTCCTTGCGCTCGAAGCCGTGCTTGCTCACCATTTCATCGAGGAATTGCTGCACTTCCTTCCATTGGCCGAAATTCACGAATTCGCCGGTGTAATCGATGCCGGGCGCCTTTTTGGCGACCACGGCCTTGGCGGCTTTTTTGACTTTTTTGCTTTGCGCGGCCAGCAGTTCGGCCGGAACCAGGGCGGCGGCGGCCACGGCGGCGGCCAGCAGGGTCAGGGCCAGGATACGGGGTTTGGAAAATTTCATCGAGATTGCATCAACAGGGTGTTCAGCCGTTTGACTGAATGGGTTCGACCACCGCTGTCCGGCACGCCATATTTCAGGGCGCCGTACAGCTCCAGAAATTCTTTCATGGCAGCTTTTTTATCCTCGGGCAGGGCGGCGGCCAGGAGGCGCGCGGCGTAGCTGCGCGGCCCTTCGTCGGCCGCGCGCGGCAAGCCGCGCCGCGCCATCTGCCGGCAGAAAGCCTGGTAGGCCGCATCCACGGGATCGAGCCCGCGGCCGGCGCGCAGGCGCTGCGCGGCGAACAGCAGCAGGGCCACCAGGGCCAGGCCGAGCGCGCTGCGCCAGTTGCCGAGTGCGAAATTTAGTTCCGCAAGGAAATTTCGCTGCCTTTCTGGATTGTAATCCAGGACCCATTGATTCCAAGAATTATTTATCGCATTGGCATTAAAACGCAGCCAGGAAAGCCACGATGCACGGTCGTTCTGCAAGTCCACCAGGCCGGCCAGCCCCTCCAGGCCGAAGGGCGGTTCGGCCGGGATGGCGCGCGCCAGGCTTTGCTCGACACGCTGCGGGGCGACGGCGGCGGTGGGGTCGACGCGCTGCCAGCCTTGCTCGCCCAGCCAGACTTCGGCCCAGGCATGGGCGTCGGACTGGCGCACGATCAGGTAGCCGTCCACCGGATTCAGCTCGCCACCCTGGTAGCCGGTGACCACGCGCGCTGGAATGCCGGCCGCGCGCATCAGGTAGACGAAGGCGCTGGCGTAATGCTCGCAAAAACCGGCGCGGCTGGCGAACAGGAATTCATCCACTGCATCGCGCCCCAGGGCAGGCGGCGTCAGGGTGTAGCGATACGGCTCGCTGCGAAATTTGCGCAGCACGGCGCGCACCGCCGCCTGGGGATCGTCCAGGGCGCGCAGGCTGGCCGCCAGCTCCAGCGCGCGCGGATTGAAGCCGGGGGGCAGCTGGCGCCACTGCGCCGTGCGCGCCGGACTGGCCTCGCCCTGCAGGCTGAAATCGGGGTAAGCCTTGGCGCGGTAGCGCAGGCGCTCATGCAGCGGCTCCATCACATAGCTTTCCAGCTCGTCGCTGCTGCGCAGGCGCTGGCCGGGAATGCGCAGATCCGGCTCGGTGAATTCAAGCGTGAACAGGAAGCGCTTGCCACTCGGCTCCATGGTGATTTCGTGACGGATGCCGGGGCCGCGCAGGTGGATGCTCAGGCCGGCGGGCAGGCCGCCGCGGTAGAGCGGGCGGCCGCTGCGGGTCCAGGTGCGGCCGTCGTAGTTGCTGAGCACCACGCCGCGCCAGTACAGCTGGTTCTGGCGCGGCCGGGGATCGAGGAAGCGCACGCGGAAGGCGACGTCGTCGGAGGCGGCAAGGCTGGACAGGCTGCCCGGCGCCATCGTGTCGGAAATGCCGGTGCGCCCGCTGCGCGCATCGCCCGGCAAGCCCCACAGCGGCCCCTGGATGCGCGGGAAGGCGACGAACAGCAGCAGGCCCAAAGGCGCGGCCACCAGGAAGATGCGCGCCGCCATCAGCAGGCGCTGTTTCAGCGGCGGCACGATGCCGGTGTACTGGAAGGTGACCAGGGCCGTCAGCAGCATGACGATGGTGGCCATCATCGTCAGCGCGGTGAAGATGCTTTGCGAGTAGAAGAAATCGGTCAGCAGCAGGAAGAAGCAGAGGAAGACCACCACGTACAGGTCGCGCCGCGCCTGCATTTCCAGCAGCTTGAAGGCGAGCAGCAGGGCCAGCATGGCGACGCCGGGATCGCGTCCCAGCAGGGTGCGGAAGGACAGGTAGACGCCGCCCATGGCCAGCACCGACACCGGCAGCAGGATCCACAGCGGCGGCAGGCGGCGGCCCAGCAGGGTGATGGCGGCGCGCCAGGCCAGCGTGAGCGTGGCCGTGATGCTGGTCCACAGCGGCAGATGGGCGAAGTGCGGCAGCAGCACCATCAGCGCGGCCAGGAGCAGCAGCAGGGTGTCGGCCTTGTCGCGCGTCATGCGGGCCACCAAGCCCAGGACCGGCGTCGGCGCGGCCGCCGGCAGCGCACCGGCATCGGGGACGGCGTGCTTCATGCCGTCTCCTCGCTGCCGTACAGGGCCAGGGCGCGCAGGCAGGCGGCGCGGTGGGCCTCGCCCAGCGCGGACGGAAAATGCTGCCGGCCGAGGCGGAAGGCATAGGGCAGGGCGCGTTGCTCGGCCTCCAGCACCCAGCGCGTCATGCGCGACAGGCGCAACTCCAGATCGAGTCCGGGCGGGAGCTGGTCGAAATCGAGACTCAGCTCGGCCACCGCGCCGCCCTCGAAATGCTTGGTCAGCAGCTGGCCGCTGGCCGGATCGAGGCGGGCGATCTGGCGCCAGGCCAGGTGGCGCATCGGATCGCCCGGCTGGTAGCTGCGGATGCCGGCGAAGTTATCCAGGCCCACCTGGCCATGGCCATCCTCGCTGGCCGCGCCGCTGGTGGGCAGCGGCGGCGCATCATGTTCGGGGAAGGGATAGACCAGCACCTTCAGGTCGGGCAGCCAGTAGCTCCAGGCGCCGAACAGGCCGAGCGGAAAGCGCGTGAACAGGCGCACGCGCGGCGCCGCCAGCCAGCCGCGCCGCGTGCTGGGCGTGGCCAGCACCACGCTGGCGCTGGCACCGGCCAGCACGTCGGCCACATGGCGCGGCGCGCCCTGTTCCTGGAAACCGAGCCAGACGGCGTAACGGTCGCGCCGTCCAGGATTATGCAGATGCAGCTCGAACTGCGCCTCTTCACCCGCGAACACGGGCTGGGCGCGGCCCGGCGCCAGGCGCAGCAAGCCCAGATTGCGCGCCGTCATCACCATATCGGCCACGGCGCAGGCGCCGGTGAAAAAGGTCAGCGCAAAGCCCAGGCCGAGGTTGTAGTTGACCGCGCCGATCAGCATGATGAGCAGCAGGCCGCAGAAGGCCAGGCCGGCGCGCGTGGGCAGGATGAAAACGCGGCGCATCACCAGCAGCACTTCGCCCGGCTCGCGGGGACCAAGCTGGAACAGCCAGCGGTCGCGCGCCCGCTTTGCCGCCGCCATTGCGCCTGCGCCTGTCATGGCCTGGCCATCGCCCTTACAGCGGCACCGACTTCTGCAACTGCAGCACCAGGTCGCGGCTGCCCAGCGCCACGCCCTGCGCCGATTTCAGCGGCCGCAGACGGTGAGCGCAGACCGGCACCAGCATGGCTTGCACATCTTCCGGGATCACATGGTCGCGGCCCTCCAGCGCGGCCCAGGCGCGCGCGGCCTGCAGCAGGGCCAGCGCGGCGCGCGGGCTGAGCCCCTCGGCAAAGGCGCCGCTCTGGCGCGAAGCCTGGGCCAGCGCCTGCACATAATCGATCAGCGCGGGCGCGGCGTGGATCTGGCGCAGGCCGCGTTGGGCGGCCGCCAGTTCGGCCGGCGCCATCAGGGCCGGCAGCGCTTTCAGCATGCTGCGCCGGTCCTCGCCCATCAGCAGGGCGCGTTCGGCGGCGGCGTCAGGATAGCCGAGCGAGAGGCACATCAGAAAGCGGTCCAGCTGCGATTCTGGCAGCGGGAAGGTGCCGATCTGGTGGGTCGGGTTCTGGGTGGCGATGACGAAGAAGGGTTCGGGCAGCACGCGCGTCACGCCGTCGACCGAGACCTGGCGCTCTTCCATCGCCTCCAGCAGGCCCGATTGCGTCTTGGGCGTGGCACGGTTGATTTCGTCGGCCAGCAGCACCTGGGTGAAGACCGGGCCGGGGTGGAAGGCGAAGCCGCCCTTCTCGCGGTCGTAGATGGAAATGCCCGCCACGTCGGCCGGTAGCAGGTCGCTGGTGAACTGGATGCGGTTGAACTGCAGGCCCAGCGAGATCGACAGCGCATGCGCCAGCGTGGTCTTGCCCACGCCCGGCACGTCCTCCACCAGCAGGTGGCCGCCGGCCAGCAGGCAGGCCAGCGCTTGCCGCACTTGCAAGTCCTTGCCGACGATGACCTGGCCAACCTGCTGCGCAACATTATGGAATTTGGCGTACATGGTATCCTGTTAAGTCCCCGGCTGATATGGGGTAGGGCTAGATTACCGCCATAGGCACACTGACACAAGCGACATGAGCACAGCAATTTACAGTCATCCCGACTGCCAGCGCCATGAAATGGGCGAATGGCATCCCGAATCGCCGGCGCGGCTGCAAGCCATCGCCGACCAGTTGATTACTGCGCAAATCGACGCCTTCCTCGACCACCGCGAAGCGCCGCTGGCCGATGTGGCCGATATCGCCCGCAACCACACGGCCAATGCCATCGCCATCGTGCGCGACAACCGCCCGTATCCAGGCGAGAGTCACTATCCCATCGACGCCGATACCTCGATCAACGCCTACAGCTGGCAGGCCGCCTTGCGCGCGGCCGGCGCCGCGGTGGCGGCCACCGACGCTGTCATCGACGGCGAGATCGACAACGCCTTCTGCGCGGTGCGCCCGCCCGGCCACCATGCGCGCCCCACCGAACCGATGGGATTTTGCCTGTTCAATAACGTTGCCATCGCCGCCAAGCATGCGCTCGACGCGCGCGGCCTGGAGCGTGTGGCCGTGATCGATTTCGACGTCCACCACGGCAACGGCACGGAAGAGTCGCTGCGCCACGAACCGCGCGCGCTGATGGTGAGCTTCTTCCAGCACCCCTTCTATCCCTACACCGAGGCCGATCCGATCTCCGAGCATCTGGTGAACGTGCCGGTGCCGGCCCATACCAAGGGCGAGGCGGTGCGCCAGCTGGTGCAGGAAAAATGGCTGCCGGCCCTGCATGCCTTCCAGCCGCAGATGATCTTCATCTCGGCCGGCTTCGACGCCCACCGCGAAGATGAACTGGGCGGCATGGGCCTGGTGGAGGCGGACTATGTGTGGATGACGCGGCAGATCATGGACATCGCCAAGCTGTACGCCAAGGGCCGCATCGTCAGCTGCCTGGAAGGTGGCTACAGCCTGTCGGCGCTGGGCCGCAGCGTGGCGGCCCATGTCAAGACCCTGGCGGAACTCTAGGCGGCCTGCCGGGCAAATAGGCAGCGGCGCCTCAAAACGGTAAAATAGCGGATTGTTCGACAGATTTAGAAGGCAGAAGATGGCAATCCAATGGTTCCCGGGGCATATGGCCGCCGCCAAGAAAAAGGCGGCCGAGCAGATGGCGGACGTCGACGTGGTGATCGAGGTGGTGGACGCCCGCTTGCCCGAGGCCAGCTGCAACCCGCTGGTGGAAGAGCTGCGCAAATTCCGCGGCCGTCCCTGCCTGAAGATCCTGAACAAGGTCGATCTGGCCGATCCCGACGCCACGGCGGCCTGGGTCACGCATTATGAGCGCGATCCGGACGTGACCGCCTACGCCATGACGACCAAGAAGCCGGCCGACGTGGCGCGTGTGATCGACAAGGTGCGCGCGCTGGCGCCGCACCGCGGCCAGCCGACCAAGCCGCTGCGCATGATGATCATGGGTATTCCCAACGTCGGCAAATCGACGCTGATGAACGCGCTGCTCAAGCGCCGCGTGGCCAAGGTGGGCGACGAGCCGGCCGTCACCAAGCAGCAGCAGAAAATCTACCTGGACCTGAACACGGTGCTGATCGACACGCCCGGCCTGCTGTGGCCGAAGATCGCCATGCCGAGCGATGGCCTGATGCTGGCCGCCAGCCACGCCATCGGCGCCAATGCGCTGATCGAGGAAGAGGTGGCGGTGTTCCTGGCCGAAGAGCTGCTGCGCCGCTATCCCGCGCTGCTGAAGGCGCGCTATGGCCTGAAGGTGGAAGAGCTGGACGGCATCGGCGTGGTGGAAGGCGTCGCCATGCGGCGCGGCTACCGCGTGCGCGGCGGCGAGCCCGATTTCGAGAAGGCCTCGCACATGCTGCTGCAGGATTACCGCAGCGGCGTGTTGGGACGCATCTCGCTGGAAACGCCGCAAACGCGCGAGGCGGCGCTGGCCATCCACATCGAAGCGGAGCGCATCAAGGCGGAAAAAGCCGCGCTCAAGGCGGCCGAGAAGGAAGCCGAACGCATGAAGGGCAAGCGCGGCACCTGATGCCGCCTTAGTCCACGGCCGCGCCGAAGCGGAAGCTGGACACGGCCAGCGCGCCGAAGAAATCATCCTCGTGATACACCTCGTGCGCGGCCTCGTCCTCGGCCGCGCCCAGCGCCACCATCAGCGGCAGCAAATGCTCTTCGCGCGGATGGGCGGCCCGCGCCGACGGTGCGCTTTCCCACTCGAGCAAGGCCCGGTTGCGCTGCTGCTGCGGCAAGGCCATGGCGGCGCGCAGCCAGGCGTCGAAGGCATGCGAAGCCTGGGCGCCGTTGCTGTTGAACTGGCGCAGATTATGATAACTGAGGCCGCTGCCGACGATCAGGACGCCCTCGCCGCGCAAGGGGCGCAGGGCGCGGCCGGCCTCGATATGCGTGAGCGGATCGAGGCCGCGCTTGAGCGAGAGTTGCACGATGGGCACATCGGCCTCGGGAAAGGCCGGATACATGGCGCTGAAGGTGCCGTGGTCGAAACCGCGCTGCCCATCCAGCATGGCCGCATGGCCGGCATCCTGCAGCAGGCCGTGTGCGCGTTCGGCCAGGGCCGGATCGCCCGGTGCGGGATACTGGATCTGGTAGGTGTGCGGCGGAAAACCCGCGTAATCGTAAATCATCGGCGGGCGCGCGCTGGAAGAGAGCGTGAATTGCGCCGTCTCCCAGTGTGCCGTGACGACCAGGATCGCCTTGGGCTTGCCGCCGATCTGGCGCGGCAGGTCGCGCAAGGAAGCGTCCAGCTGGTCGTACGTGTGGCCGAATTCCGCGCGCATGAAGGGCCAGGGGCCGCCGCCGTGGGACAGAAAATAAGTCGCTAATGTGCTCATGCCGAACCTCAGTTATCAGGCCCTTACTGTAGGGCCGCGCCCCACCTTTGCCAAGCCGGAAAATCTCGCGTTCAGGCATCGATATTTTCGATAGCCGATACATTGTTGTTCTGTTCAAGATATACGTTTAGACAACATGTTTATATAAAAGCATGACATTTTCCTAACCTTCGCTTATGATCGCGGCTCGCCTTTCCTAATAGCAAACCCGGACCCATGGTCCGGGCCCGGCGCCTGACTCTAACAAACGAAGAGGAAAAACATGGCCGTGAGCTTGCGCGGATCCTATGGTCCAATCGATTCCAAAGTCATCGGACTGGCGTGTGCCAGTCTGGTTCATTTGACGGCCTCGGCCGCTCCCCCCGAAACCACCTATGAAAGCAAGGACCTCGAAGCCAGGAAGGGCAGCCAGATTACCCGTACTCAGATCGACGAGGTCGATACGCAAAGCGGCAATCTGCTGGTGCGCCATACGGATTTGCTGTTGAAGGGCAATGCCGGTTTCGACCTGATGGTGCAGCGCAACTACACATTGAATGCAGCGGCGGCGTCCGCGCAAATGATGACGGCCCATGCCCAAGGCTACCGCAGCACCGAACACGGACCTGGCTGGACCATGCTCGTGGCGCCGCGCTGGATGGAAGCCAAATACCCCCTGGCCAATGGTTCGGCGGCCGCGGCCCAGCCGGACCTGGTGACGCTGTGTTCGGGCCAGGCTTCGCGCAGTAATCCCTTTTCCACCATCGCGCCCGTGGTGGAGCTGCCGAACGGCTCGCGTGAACAACTGGTTTTGATCGGCGGCGGGGTGGCCATCTCCAAAGGCAATTGGCGCGCCGAGTGTTCCGGCGAGAACTTGACGATCAAGTCGCCGCAGGGCATCCGCTACGAATTCGGCAGCATCTATCAGGCGCGCGGCTTTGGCGACGACGCGCTGGGACCGATGAGCATGGCCATCATCCTGCAGCCGACCCGCGCGGTGGACAGCTATGGCAACTGGATCAGCTACCGCTATCGGGAAGATTGCGGCAGTACCTTGAATGGCCGCGGCGGCTGGGATGATGACCGCTTCGTGCGCGCACCGTATGACGCAAGAAAAAACTGCTCGCCGCTGCAGATCACGGCCAGCGACGGCCGCCAGGTGACGTTCACATATGACGGCGCTAGCAAGCTCAGCAGCATGTCCGACAGCGCCGGCCGCGTCTGGCAATACGAGCACAGCGCCGATGACAGCCAGAACACCAGCTCCCTGACCGGCGTCACTTTGCCGAATGGACAGCGCTGGGGCTATACCTACACGCCGGGGCCGCTGAGCGTCAGCACCGGGGTGGACAAGGCGCGTAACCGCAAGCTGCACAGCATTACCTATCCCGAAGGCGGCGTGGTCACGTATGAGCTGGCGCCTTTTTATTCGACCTGGTCGGAGAGCGGCCCGGGCTACAGCTTTACGCGTACCTTCGGCATAGAGCGGGTCGCCTCGCGCAGCCTGTCCAGTGGTGAAAGCTGGACCTACAGCTATACCCATGGCGAGCGTGGCCACTATGATTCGTCCACGGTGGTCGATCCCAACGGCGAGCGCACGGTGTACTGGTATATGGGCACCAAGTACGCCTTGCCGGTCTATCCCATCAACGGCAATACCTTCCCGTATACCGAGAATGTCTGGCAGTTCGGCCGCCTGATGGAGAAGTGGGACAGTTCCGGCATCCGCGAACGCTACAAATGGCAGCAGCGCGAAGTGGCGGCCTTCGACGCGTATCTGGAAGGCCCGGAGCCGGGCCGGGACAGCAAGGTCTGGGCGGCGGACCTGGCGGAAAAGATCGTCTACCGCGACGGCGACGAATACAAGACCACCTTCTCCAACTACGATAGCTACGGCAATGCGCGCAGCATGGTCGAGACCGGGCCGAATGGCGGCAGCCGCAGCACCACCTCCACCTTCTACAACGATACGGCCAAATGGATCATCGGCAAGGTGAAGGATGTCAGCCACGCGGGCATGGCGATTACGCGCAGCTATAACGCCAACGGCAGCGTGGCGACGGAGACGCTGGATGGCGCCACCACCTCGTTCGAATACGATGGCGGCGGCAATCTGGTGCGCACCACCTTCCCGCGCGGCGTGGTGCAAACCTTCGGCGGGCATAAGATGGGCCTCCCGCAAACGGAAACGCGCGGCGGCATTACCGTGCAGCGCGTGGTTGATAGCGCCGGCAATATCAGCTCCGAAACCAACGGCCGCGGTAAAACCACCAGCTATACCTACGATGGCACCGGCCGCATAACGTCGGTGGCGACGCCGGCCGGCAACCGCAAGACCACCAGCTATTCCACGCGGGGCAAGGAAACCGTGCGCGGCGCGCTGGTGGAAAGTACGGAATATGACGGTTTTGGCCGCACCATCGCGGTGACCCTGGGCGGTATCCGCACCAGCTACGGCTATGACGCCCTCGGCCGCAAGAATTTCGAGTCCAATCCCGGCGCCAGCGGCGGCACCGCGACGGTATATGATGTGCATGGCCGGCTCACGCGCCAGACCAATGCCGACGGTAGCAGCCGTACCGTGGCGTATGGCGGCAACCAGACGGTGGCCACCACCGACGAGCGCGGCAATGTGACCAGCCGCAGCTACCGCTCCTACGGCAATCCCGAGGAACGCTTCCTGATGACGGTCGGCGCCCCCGAGGCGGCGGCCAGCGTGACCCTGGAGCGCAATGCGCGCGACCAGGTCACCGCCGTCACGCAAGGCGGCATCCGGCGCACCTACGGCTATAACGCTGCCTATCAGCTGGTGACGGCCACCGAACCGGAAACGGGCACGGTCAGCTATGGCCGCGATGCGGCCGGCAATATGACCTCGCGCACCATCGGCGGCGTCAGCACCGGCTATGTGTATGACGACCTGGACCGCCTGACGGGGATTAACTATGCGGCCGGCACCTCGGCGGTCGCGCTCAGCTACAGCCCGACCAATAAGCTGCTGCGCGTCAGCAGCAGCGTGGCCAGCCGCGACTACAGCTATGACGACAACGATAATCTGACCGGCGAGACGGTGACGGTGGATGGCCTCAGCTTCGCGCTGGGCTACGGGTATAACGCCAATGACCAGCTGCAGTCGCTCACCTATCCCCGTTCGGGGCGCCGGCTGGACTTCCAGCCCGATGTGCTGGGCCGGCCGACCCAGGTTGCCGGTTACGCCAACAGCGTGCAGTACTGGCCTTCGGGCCAGGTGGCCCAGATCGATTATGCCAATGGCACGGTCAGCACCTATGGCCAGAATGCGCGCCTGTGGCCCGCCACCTTTGCTACCCAGCGCGGCGGCGCCGTGCTGCAGTCGTCCAGCTATGACTACGACGGCATCGGCAATCTGAACCGCATTTACGGTTCGGCCAATGCCGCCTACAACCGCAGCATGAGCTACGACCGGATCGACCGCCTGGTCGGCATCAGCGGTCCGTGGGGGGAGGGTGCCCTTGCCTATGATGGCAGCGGCAATCTCAGCAGCCAGAGCTTCGGCAGCTTCAATGTGCTCTATAACTATGACGGCGCCAACCGTCTGCGCAATGTCTCGGGCAGCCGCGCCGTGGCCTATGGCTATGACGCCGGCGGCAATGCCATCAGCGGCGGCGCCGACGCCTACAGCTACGACGGCGCCGGCAATCTGCGCTGCGTGAATTGCAGTGTGGTGGCGCGCAAGATCGAGTATGGCTATGACGGCCGCAACCAGCGTGTCTGGGCCATGCGCAATGGCGTGAAGACCTATGAGGTGTATGGCTCGCACGGCAATCTGCTGATGGAGTACACGCCGGGCCAGCCCGGCAAGCTGCTCGAATACTACTACCTGGGCGGCAAACGCATTGCCCAGCGTTTGAGCCAATAAACCCTTAACCGCTCTAGGAAACCCATCATGACATTTTTGCGATTGATGAATCCGCGCGCCGCCGCGCTGCGGAACTTGCCGGCCGGCGCCGGCCTTGCCGCCGCCGGGGGCTGGCTGATGGCCTTGCTGCGCGGGCGCGTGTGGGGCGCCCTCGCTTTCCTGCTGGCCGCGCTGGCCATGGGACAGGCCGGCGCGCAGACGAATGCGGCCGTGATTGTGGCGCAAAGCGTGCCCTCCACCATGGTGCAGGGCAAGAGCTACGCCGTGTCGGTCACGGTGCGCAACAGCGGCAGCAGCACCTGGACCACGGAGGCGGCCTATAAGCTGGGCGCGCAAAACCCCCAGGACAATGCGCAATGGGGCTTCGGCCGGGTGGCGCTGAATACCGCCGTGGCGCCGGGTCAGGATTACACCTTCAATTTCACGGTGACCGCACCGGCCCAGCTGGGGACTTACCATTTCCAGTGGCGCATGCTGCGTGAGTTCGTGGAATGGTTTGGCGATTTTTCGCCGGATGTCGCCGTCACCGTGACGGTGCCGCCGCCCGTCGACGACGCGGCCATGGTGACGCTCTCCGTTCCGGCCCAGATGACGGCCGGCCAGACCTACAACGCCAGCGTAACGGTGAAGAACACCGGCAACACGACCTGGCCGGCGGGCGGCGAGTATCGCCTGGGCAGCCAGAATCCGCAGGATAACTATAACTGGGGCAATAACCGCGTGTTGCTGGGCAGTGCCGTGGCGCCGGGACAGCAGTACACCATCAGCTTCCAGGTCAATGCGCCATCACAGTCGGGCAGCTACAACTTCCAGTGGCGCATGGTGCGCGAATATATCGCCTGGTTTGGCGCCACCTCGGCCAATGCCGTGGTGCAGGTCAGCGGCACGGCGCCCGCTGCGCCGCAGCTGACGGTCACGCGGACCCCGTCGCCAATGACCGCGGGCGGCAGTTATACGCTGAGCTGGAACAGCACCGGCGCCAGCAAGGTCAGCATGAGCTGCACCGCGAGCGGCAGCGGCTATGCCGGCACGGTCAGCCGCGCGCTCAGCGGCAGCGTGACGGAAACGGCGAGTGCGGCCTGGGTCGGCTATCCCTCGTCCTGCACCTGGACGGCGACCGGCGCCGGCGGCAGCAAGTCCATTGTCGAAACCATGACCACGGTGGCGGCGGCGGTGCCGGACACGATCACCTATTTCCACAATGACGCCAGCGGCACGCCCTTGCTGGCCACCGCGCAGAATGGCAGCGTGGTGTGGGAAGAGAATTACCGGCCCTACGGCGAACGCTTGAACAATGCGCCCGCCGCCGCCAACAATAGCTTGTGGTTTGCCGGCAAGCCGGTCGAACAGGCCAGCGGTTTAAGCTATATGGGGGCGCGCTACTACGACCCCTTCCTCGGACGTTTCATGGCCGTCGATCCGACTCCGGCCGATCCCGAGAAGCTGCACAGCATTAACCGCTACGCCTACGCCAACAACAACCCGTATCGCTTCGTCGATCCGGATGGGCACAGCCCGATCGATGTCGTCTTCCTGGTATATGATATCGGCAAGCTGGGCATGGCCATGTATACCGGCGTCGGTGTCGGTGCGGCCATGGTCGATGTCGGCATCAGCATGGTCGGCGTGGGCAGCCCGATTCCCGGCACGGGACAGGCCATCAAGGCGGCGCGCGCCGGGGAACATGCGATTCACGCCTACAAGGCGGCTGGCGCGGCGCGCGAAGCGAAGACCGGGCGCGAGCTGGTCGAGAAGTTCGGCGAGGCGGCAGTGCAAAGGGAGCAGTATCTGCGCACGGCCGACCGCAAGATCGCCAAGGACTGGATGACCGGCGAGGCGAGGCGGGTGGACCATGTGGTGATTGTCGACGGCAAGGCGGTAACGGCGGTCGAAACCACCAGCATGGGTGCCAGCAAGACCGCGCAGAGCGCCAAGGAAACGCGTATCCGCGATGCCGGCGGTACGTTTGTCCGGGATAGAAATACCGGGGATCTGATCGACTTCAAGGATATTGAGACCATCTTGAAGCGTCTACCATGATGCAGTGAATGGAAATGGAATGAGCAATTTTTTGATTATCAAAGGCGGGTCGGCATTCCGCAACGGCGCGGGCATCGAGATCGATAAGGAAGCGGCCATCTTTACGGCGCTGTGCGGTTTCCTGAATGCCCATGGCCTGGCGGTGGCGCCGCTGCCTGTGCACGGCCCCGGGCAGTGGGACGATTTCGCCCTGCGCGTCAATGATGTCAACGAGACCGGCCTGGCTTTGATCCGTGCCGGCCTGGATAAATGGCTGCGCGGCATCGACCGCGGCAAGGCGCCCGAAGACGTCAGTCTGCTGCAAAAAGCGTTGGAGAAGCTGCAGAACTAAAGCTCAACGGCCTGGCTCTCGCCAGGCCGTTTTTCTTCCAGCTCAGGCCGGGCTTAGACCGCGACGCTGGCTTCGGGCTGGGCTTTCACCTTGGCTGCCTTGGCCACGCCACCGCCATGCCGTGCATCATCCGACTGCGCCAGCGCGATCAAGGCGAACAGGCGCGCGCTGCGCATCCAGGCCAGCACCAGCACGATGGCCTGGGTCAGCAGCAGGCCGCCGAGAAAGCCGACAATCTGCCCGGTCGGCGCATTGACGCGCGCAATGCCAAGCAGGCCGGCCAGCAGCAGGCCGCCCAGGCTCAGCACCAGATACAACCCCAGTACCGTGCCCGGATAGCGCGCCAGCAGCTTCAGGCCGCGCCACCAGCCTTTGACGGCCGAACTGCGGCGCTTGTCGATGGCGAGCGCCGCGCGGCCCGCGTCCAGCGTCAGATTGGCAAAGGCCAGCAGCACGACGCCGGCGATGGTCGCCAGCAGGGCCGCATTCTTCGCGCTGGAAGCCAGCACCGCCTTCTCGCCATAGTGCTCGGCCAGGGAGTGCAAGCCTTGCGCCGCGCCCAGCGCCAGGCCCACCGGCACGATGGCCCAGACCAGGGTGCGCAGCAGGCGCGGATACTCGGCCAGGCCGCCCGACCATAGGGCGCGCAAGCCCAGCGTCTGACGGCTGCGCGCCGCCGTGATCACGCTGCCGCACAGCAGCGGTGACAGCAGCAGGGCCAGCACGGCGCTCAGCAGCGCGCCGTTGCGCATACCGCCGCCTTGCTCGCGGAAGCCGTGGATCAGGTCTGCCAGCGCCGGATGGTTGAGCGAAACGGCCAGTTCGGGCGCCAGCACCGAGTGGCTCAGCACATTGAGGTATTGCCAGACGGGCAGGGCCAGCACCAGGGAAGGCAGCAGCGTCACGCCGCACCACAGCAGCAGCAGGCGCCATTGCAGGGCCGCGCGCGCGGCCTGGGTCAGATGGGTTTTCATAAGGTCGCAATCAGGGTGTACAGGGTTTGCGCCAGGGCGGCGAGGTCGAAGCTCCAGCGGCGCTGGGCACGGCGGTCGGCTTTCAGGGTTTGGCTGTCATCGAGCTTGTTGATATCGAGCAGATGCTTGCCTTCCGGGTCCAGCGTGGCGGAAACGGCTTCGCTGTTGCGGGTCCACTCGAAACGGCGCCAGCGTTCCTCGCCCTCGAACTTCACGCTCTCGCTGCTGCCGTCGGCAAAGCGCACCAGCAGGGTCTGCGGCACGGCCGCGCCCTTGCGCTTGATTACCACCACCGTGTGGTAAGGGAAGGGGCCACTGCCTTCCTTGGCGTCGGGATGGGCCTTCTCCCATTTTTCACGGACCTCATCGGCCTGTTTTTCCGCCGCGTCGTTGCTGAGCAGGACGCGCTTGCCCTTACTGGCGTGGCTGCCCGGCTGCGGCAGCACTTCCTCGCTGCTCAGGCTATCGATGCTGTCGTCCACCTTCGAGACGGCGTACACCTGCTGGGCGAAGACGCGCTCTACCGCCTTGCGCTGGCCGGTCGCCTCGGCCAGGGTTTCGCGCAGGTCGGCGATGCTCGGGTGGCGGAATTTCCACAGCCGGTAATATTCCTTGAAGCCGCGTTCCAGCGCTTCCTTGCCGATCTCCTTTTCCAGGTCGAGCATGGCGAGCGCGGTGCGCGTGTACACCGGTCCAATGCTCTGCAGGCGGTCCATGGCATTGGCGCCCAGCGCATCGGCCGGGAAGCTGAGCGGCGTCGCCAGGCGCTGCGCCTGGCTGAACTCCCACACCGGATTGAGGCCGAGGCGCTGCATCCAGGGTTTGGCCACGTGGATATCGCGCTGTTCGGCGCGCGTCATGCGGGTATTCCAGAACTGGTTCAGGCCTTCATCGAGCATCGGCTCCTCGAACTCGTTGTTGGCCAGGATGCCGTAGAAATAGCCATGGCCGAATTCGTGGATGGTGACAAAATCCAGGCCGAAAGCGTCCAGCGTATCAGGCTGCAGGTCGGGAATGCCATCGGCGGTGAAGAAGGTCGGGTATTCCATGCCGCCCGCTTCCCCCGCGTTATGCGGCGGGATCACCACGGTCACGGTCTTGTAGGGATAGGGGCCGAGCGACTTCGAATAGAAGTTCAGCGCATCCTTGGTCGCCTTCAAGGCCGGCGCCGCGTTGGAGGCATATTCGGGCGGGAACAGCACCTTGATCTCGACCTCGGGACTGCCGGGGAAGGTCCAGGTTCCGGTCAGCGGCGTGGCGGTGCGGCTGTCGGCCGTCCAGGCAAAGTCGTGCACGTCGTCCTGTTTGTAGTGGTGGGTCAGCATGCCGTCTTTTTCCACCGGCGCACCCTGGCGCTGGCCGGTGGCACCCACGGTAAAGGCCTTGGGCACGGTCAGCTTCACGTCATAGGTGCCAAAGTCGGCATAGAACTCCGACTCCATATGGAATTCATGCGCATTCCAGCGCGGTGCGGTGGCGCCACGTTCACCAGCCAGTTCCAGCACGCCGATTTTGGGGAACCATTGCGCCACCAGGTGGAAGGTTTCGAAATAGCCGGTACGCGCGATCACGCGCGGCAGCTGGTCGAAGAAGGCGATGTCCAGCGTGGTGCTGGCGCCGGCTGCCACCGCCTGCGGCAGGTCGAGGCGGACCACGGTCTGGTCGGTCTCGGGCCCGCCATCTGGCTGCACGAAGGACCAGTCCACCTTGGCGCCGTTCTGCTGCACGCTGCGCAACTCGATATAGCCCCAGTCGCCATCCTTGGTTTCCACGCCGGAACGGAAGCCGCGGCCGCTGCGCCGGATCTCGCTATGGAAGGTGCTGTTGGCGTTCTGGAAGGCGTTCAGGTACAGATGCAGGTACACGCTGCGCACCGGCCGGTCGCTGCGGTTGCGCCAGGTGAGCTTCTGCTGGCCAGTGACGGTATGTTTGACCGGGTCCAGCGTGGCTTCGATCTGGTAGTTCACCACCCGGTCGGACAGGGTGGCTTCATTGCCGCTGCGTGGGCCGCCCCAGGCATTGGGCGCGCTGGGCGTGGTCACGGCGGCGGCGTTGGCGGCGGCCAGCGGAATGCCGGTGTCGGTGGTGGGCTGCGGCACGGCGACGACCAGGGCGCCCTGGGCGTACAGCAGCGATTGGATTGCCAGCCCGGCTACCACGACGGTGGCGAGCAGGGACTTCAGGATGGGACGCGGTTGCATGGTTCTCCTCTATTGGAATGTAAAGAACTGCAAGCAACAATATATTCACCTTGCTAACAAAAAGCCAATATTTTTCGAACAAGTGTGGTAAGCGTATAATGGCGGGGTTTTGGTGCCCGCATCCTGTTCATGGATGCGGTTAAACGGGAAAAATGGAACCGCCCCGGTGCGGTCAACATTTGCTGCCCCCGCAACGGTAAGCAAGCGCCGTCCGCATCGGACGGCAGGATGGACCGACAACCACTGCGCTGGCGCAGGAAGGTGGTCCAGTCCCGGCTTGCCAGCCCGGATACCGGCCAAGACAGGTGGAATGCGCCGCTGCGCCTTCCGTTCGACTCCTGCTGCGGGGAAGCGGCTGGAGGCTGAGGCCATCCTCTTTTTCCAAGCGCTCCGGCGCCTCCAATTTATGAGCTATATCGTTTCCCGCCGCGCCCTGGCCGCGGCAGTTTCCCTGTGCTTTACCGCCGCTCCCGCACTGGCGCAAACCGCGACCCAGACCCTGGGGCCGGTCGTTGTGACCGGCTCCCGCTTCGACAGCAATCCCGGCCTGGCCCCGATCGGCGCCACCGTGATCAGCGCTGCCGACATCCGCCGCGCCGGCGCCAGCGATGTGAACCAGGCCATCCGCAAGATTGGCGGCGTGTATGGCCGCCAGGCGCTGGACGGCAGCCCGAACTTCGGTCTTGACCTGCGCGGCTTCGGCAGCAACAGCAGCCAGAATATGGTGGTGCTGGTGGATGGCGTGCGCATCTCGGAAAATGAGCTGACCGACGCCATCATGTCCAGCATTCCCATCGATTCCGTCGAACGCATCGAAATCACGCGCGGCGGCAGCAGCGTGCTGTATGGCGACGGCGCCACCGGCGGCGTGATCCGGATCGTCACCAAGCGCCCGGCGGGCCAGGGCACCCACGGCAGCGTGTTCGCCGAAGCGGGCCAGTTCGGCCTGCGCGAAGCGCGCGGCGCGGTATCGCAGAGCTGGGACGGTTTCGCGCTCGACGCCGCGCTCGGCGCGCTGGACACCGACAACTACCGTGACAATAACGGCTACAAGAAGCGCAACTTCACCGGCGGCGCGCAATGGACGCTGCCGAATGGCCGCATTGGCGTGCGCACCGAAATCCTGCGCCAGGACGGCCGTCTGCCCGGCTCCCTGAACCAGGCCGAATTCGAAGCCACGCCGCGCAAAACCAATGAGCCGCACAATTTCGGCTCGGTCGACAGCGACCGCTATATCGGCTTCTACGAGCAGAAATTCGGCGCCTTCGACCTGGCCGCCGAACTGGCGCACCGCAAGAAGGACGCCAGCGGCAGCTACTTCTATAACGGCAAGCTGTCCACCACCAACTACGACACCAAGCAGACCCAGTTCTCGCCGCGTCTGCGCCATACCAGCCAGTTCGGCGCCATGCAAAACGAAGTAGTGACGGGCATCGATCTGATGCGCTGGAACCGCGTGGTCGATGGCTCCTTCTCCAAGGCCGACGCTACCCAGCGCTCCAAAGCCTTCTATGTGCGCGACGAGATGAAATGGGCCGGCCCGCACGAAGCGCGCCTGGCCTTCGGTGCGCGGCGCGAACTGTTCGACATCGATTCGGTCGACCCGGTGCCTTACTCGACCGCCAACTACAGCGACAAGCGCGGCCTGAACGCCTGGGAAATCCAGGGCAGCTACGCCGTTCTGCCCGAGCTGACCCTGCACGCCAAGGCCGGCCAGAGCTACCGCGTGGCGAATGCCGATGAAAACGGCTTCACGCCGAAAGCCAATGTGGCGCTGAAAGCGCAAACCTCGCACGACCTGGAGCTGGGCGCGAGCTATGCGCTGAACGGCTACAAGCTGGCGGCGCGCGTCTTCAAGCATGAGCTGAATAACGAAATCTATTACGATCCGACCGCCACCCCATTCGGCGGCGCCAACAGCAATCTGCCGCCAACCCGCCGCAAGGGCATCGAGCTGGATGCCAGCGCGCGCCTGGCGGCTGACTGGCAGCTGAGCGGCCACTACCAGCATGTGAAGGCCGAGTTCACCGAAGGCACGCTGGCCGGCAAGGAGCTGGTGCTGGTGCCGAAGAATGTGCTGAGCGCGCGCCTGGCCTGGACCCCGTCCAATGGTCAGAGCGCCGACGTCGGCGTGCAGTGGGTCGACAGCCAGCGCTACGGCGGCGACTTCCTCAACACCTGCAACACCCGCATGCCGTCCTTCACCACGTTCGACGCCCGCTATGCGCGCCAATACGGCCCGTGGGAAGTGGCGGTGTCCGGCCAGAACCTGGGCGACAAGCGCTACACCACGGCGGCCTTCTCCTGCCGCGGCGGCATCTATCCGAGCGATGGCCGCCAGCTCAAGCTGTCGGCGCGCTACGACTTCTAAGCGCCACCTTCGGCTTTAAGGCGGCTTAAACCCGCCTTAAAATACCCCGCCGGGCGGGAATTTTGTCCGGCGGGACCATTTTTGCCCGCAAAAAAGTGTTAATCTGCCGCCGTCTATAACTCGATAATAAGGATGATCATGCGTTACCTGCGCTTCATGCTTGCCGCCGCCACCCTGGCCTTTTCCGCCGCTGGCGCCTCCGCCGCCGAGCCGATGAACGGCACCGAATACAAGGTTCTCGACACGCCAGTGCGCAACGATACCGGCGCCAAGGTCGAAGTGATCGAGTTCTTCATGTATTCCTGCCCGCACTGTAATTCCCTGGAACCGCTGATGGCCGACTGGGTTAAAAAGCAGGGCGACAAGATCGCTTTCCGCCGCATCCATTTCCCGGCCATGGGCGAGAAAGATCCGCAAGCCCACGCCTACCTGACCCTGGAGGCCATGGGCAAGCTGGAAGGCGTGCACGATAAAATCTTCCGCGCCATTCACGTTGAGCGCAACCGCCTGCGCACCGACGACGCCGTGACCGACGTGGTCGTGAAAGCCGGCGTGGACAAGGCAAAATATCTGGAATACTTCAATTCCTTTGGTGTGCAGACTAAAATGAAGCGTGCCACCCAGCTGGTAAGCTCCTATAAAGTCGATGGCGCTCCGACCATCGTCGTCGATGGCCGCTTCGTAACCTCGCCAGCCCAGGTCGGCCGTCCGGGCCAGCCGGAAATGGTCTCCATGCAGAACACGCTGACTGTGTTGGATTATCTGGTCGCCAAGGCCGCCGCCGAGAAGAAAGCAGGCAAGAAATAAGATGGACAGCAAAGAAGAAGGCATCATGAAGATGTACCGGGAGTCCGGACCGGACGAAACGCGTCTGTTCGAACGCAGCTCGGTCAATCATGCTGCCTGGACGCTGCTGGCACTGACGCTGGCCCTGTGCGGCTGGCTGATGGTGGCCCTGGTCAATGCCGAGAACCAGCGCTATGCGCTGGCCAGCGGCATGTGCCAGGATCAGGTCTTCAAAGGCGGCATCGACAAGGTTTGCCTGGCCAAGGCGCGTTCGCGCGAGCACTGGTGGCAGCACCTGGGCCATGCCATGACGACCTTCAAGCCCTGAGCGGCAGCCTGCACGTCCCGGAAAGCCCGCATTGCGCGGGCTTTTTCTTTTTCAAACGGCGCAAGAAGCTGCTTCAAACGGCAGACGCATTCCACGCCGCGGCGCTGGAGCCGAAAATGGCGGCACCATTCATTTACAGGAGTTGCCATGTCCCGCCTCGCCATTTTCGCCGCCGCCCTGTTGCCGCTGGCCGCCTTCGCCGCCGCCGACAGCCTGCCCGTACCGCAGAAAAGCTTCACCGGGGGGGCGCCCGCCGCGCTGGAGCAGGTCATGCTGGCGGCGCGCCGCTACGCCGCTTTCTGGAACAGCGGCGATCCGGCCCTGGCGCGCGAGGCACTGGCGCCGGAATTCACCGACCGCACCCTGCCGCCCGGCCGCGCCCAAGGCCTGCCTGGCCCGCTGCAAGCCAGCCAGACCTTCCGCGGTGCCGTGCCGGATTTGAAAGTGGAGATCACCGATCTGGTGGCGGCGGACGACCGCGTCACGCTGCGCCTGCATTTCACCGGCCATTTCACCGGCCAGTTCGGCAAGGTGCAGGGCAAGGGACAGGCCATCGACTTCCAGGCTTTCGACCTGTACCGCGTGCAGGATGGCCGCATCACCGACAATTGGCACCTGGAAGATAATCTGACCCTGCTGCAGCAGATGGGCGTGATCCAGCAGTAATCACGCAGTACTCACGCGGCATTCAAGACCCCGCGCAGCGCTCCAAGAGGAATTCCACCAGCAGGGCGATGCGCGGCGGCTGGAAGCGGCTGCGCCGGTACAGCAGGTTGAGCGGCACGCTTTCGCGGAAATAACCGTCCAGCACCGTTTGCAGGCGACCCGCGTGCAGATCGTCCTCGATATCGAGCAGGGATTTGTAGGCGAAGCCCTGGCCCGCCAGCGCCCACTTGCGGATCACCTCGCCGTCATTGCTTTGATGGCTGCGCTGCACGCGCACCGTGCGGCGCGCCTCATCCTCCAAATAGCGCCATTCGTGCATTGGCCCGCTGGCCGTCACCAGCACCAGGGCGGGCAGTCCGGCCAGCTGCTCGGGATGCTGCGGCACGCCACAGCGTTCCAGCAGTGCAGGCGCGGCGCATACCACGCGCCGGTTCGGCAGCAGCGGGCGCGCCACCATATCGCTGTCCGGCAGCAGGCCATAGCGCACCGCCAGGTCGATATCGTCCTGCACCAGGTCGGAGGTGGAGTCGCTCAGCGAGAGCGCATATTGCACCTCCGGATAGCGCTGGCGGAATTCCTCCAGCCATCCCAGGAGCACATTGCGCCCGAAATCCGAGGGTGCCGAAATCTTCACCAGCCCGCGCACCGCGCCTTGCGCCTGCAGGCCAGCTTCCGCTTCGGCCATCAGGGCCAGCGCCTGTTCGCTGTAGTGGCGGTAGTGGTGGCCTTCCTCGGTCAGGCGTAGCTGACGTGTGGTGCGCTCGAACAGCCGCGTTTTCAGGCCCGCCTCCAGGCGCTGGATGCAGGCGCTGGCGGCGGCGGGGGAGAGGCCTTGTTTGCGCCCTGCGGCGGAAAAGCTGCCGAGGGCGGCTGCGTCGAGAAAGAGACGGATGGCGCTCAGACTGTCCACGCCATTGCTGTCGATACTGGTGCTCATTGCATGCATCCTTGCTGCGGTAGCGGGACGGGGCGCCCGCAACCGCAGTGTAAAGGATGTTCAGGCGCCGCGTGGGGCGGCCTTGGCATTGCCTGCCGCGGTGCTCTTGCTGTCGATGATGACAGTGCAGGTGGTGCCGGCCACCAGCGTCAGCTCCTTGGGTTGCTGGTCGATGTGGATGCGCACCGGCACGCGTTGCGCCAGCCTGACCCAGCTGAAGGTCGGGTTCACGTCAGCCAGCAGTTCGCGGCCGGTGCTGGCGTCGCGGTCGGTGATGCCGCGCGCGATGCTCTCGATATGGCCGTGCAGGGTGGCGTCGCCGCCCATCAGCTTGACCTGCACCGGTGCGCCCGCCTTCAGCAGCGGCAGCTTGGTCTCCTCGAAATAGCCGGCCACATAGAATGATTCGCTGTCAATCAGCGCCAGGCGCGCCGCGCCCACGGCAGCGAAATCGCCCACATGCACATTCAGGTTGGTCACATAGCCGGTCACCGGCGCGCGCACCACGGTGCGTTCCAGGTTCAGCGTGGCCAGACGCACGGCTTCCGTGGCGGCCCGCACCTGGGCGCTGGCGCCGTCCATGGCCGACGTCGCGCCTTCGCGGCTCTCGGCCGAGACCACGGCGTCGTCCAGCACGGCGCGGCGCCTGGCCTCGCGCGTGCGGCGGCCTTGCTCGACCTGCTGGGCCGCCAGCAGCGAGCGTGCCTGCTCCAGCGCCGACTGGTAGCGCGCCGGATCGACCACGAACAGCACATCGCCCTTGCGCACGAACTGGTTGTCGCGCACCTGCACCTCGGTCACGGCGCCGGCCACGTCGGCCGTGATGTTCACCACATCGGCCTTGATGCGCCCATCGCGCGTCCACGCCGATTCCATATACTGGTCCCACGCCCCTTTGCCGAACCACAGCGCGGCCCCCAGCAGCAGGGTGGTGAGGACGAATCGGAACAACTTGCTAGCACTCATAACGGGATTCCCTTCTTGTGTTTTATTGGTATAGGCCCATGGTCAGGGCGCTGAAGATGCAGACCAGCAGGCAAAGCCGCACCAGGGCCGGATGCAGCAGGCGGCGGTATACGCCTGCATGGCCCAGCACCCAGTCCAGCAAGCCTTGCAGCAGCAGGCTGGCCAGGAACAGTGGCAGCAGGGTGGGAATGAGGACGCCGAACAGCGACACTTCACGCGGCATGGTGGACTTCTCCTTGGGTTTGGGGCATCTGGTCGAGCAGGGATGTGTAAATCGAATGCAGGTCGGTGAGCGCCGTCTGCAGGCGTGCGGCACGCGCATCGGATGCTTCGGGCAGGGCGGCGCGCACGGTGACGCCGGCATGCAGCAGCGAGGTGATGGCCAGCTCGCAGCGGCCGCGTTCGGGCTGGCGGAAGTAGTTGGCCAGCGCATCGACCGCCTGCTGCAAGGCCGTGGCGACCGGTCCCTGGGCCGAGGTGGCGATCAGGGCGCGCAGCTCGATGATCGAGTGGCCCAGCTCCAGCAGGGTCAGACCCTGGCGCACCACCAGCCGCGCCGGCGCGCCGGGCGCGGGGCCGGAGGCGGCGTTGAGCTGATTGAGCAGGTCGCGCACGCGGTTGTCGAAGCGGTGGCGCAGCTGGGCCGTCCATTCCTGGCCGGGACCGAAGCACAGCAGCAGACGCGGCAGCAGGGCGCCGCCGGCGGCGCGCAGGTGCAGGCGCAGGCCGCGCGTGGAGGCCGTGCACAGGGCCAGCGCCTCGCGCCACAGCGCCGCCGCCACATGCTCGCGGTTGCCCATCGTGTGCTCGGGCAGCAGCACCATGAAGATGATGAAGGACAGCAGCACGCCGCCATTCTGCGCCAGCGTGATGTTGAGGAAGGAGGCGATATCGTAGTGCATCTGGTTGGCCGGCGCGACCACCTGGGCGCTGAACAGGATGATGCCGATGCCCACGCCCGCCTTTTTCGGATTGGTGCTCAGGTAGCTGCCGTAGGCGAACAGCGGCAGGGCGGCCAACACCAGCATGGGAAAGCCGTTGGCGCGCGCCACCAGGAAGAATTCGACCACGAAGGACAGCGGCCAGGCGATCAGGAAGCCGGTCAATATCTGCTTGACCATGGCCGTCGGACGTGGCGAGGACGAGCACAGCGCGCAGAAGATGGTGGTCATCAGCAGGGCGGTGGAGGCGTGCGGCCAGGCCATCCAGTACCAGAGCACGGCCCCGCCCAGCAGCGCGGCGGCGGCGCGGAAGCCGCTGGCCAGCACGATGCCGGGCGGCGTCTTCGGCTTGTAGGCGCGCGGTTCGCTGACCTGGCTGCGTTTTTGCTGCGTCAGGCCGTCGTAGCTGGCGTGGAAGGCCGCCAGGTTCGCCGCAAAGCGCTGCAGCAGTTCCACCGCCGTATCGAAGTCGATCTGCCACTGCGGCGTAAGACCGGCCAGCTCCGGCGCCACGCCGGCATCGCCCGCCTTGGACGCCTCAGCCAGGCGCTGGGCCAGTTCGGCGCGCGCGGCGGCGATATCCTGTTCCAGTGCCGGCATATCGGGCGGCACGTCGTTGGCCAGTGCTTGCGCCAGGCGCTGCTGCATGGCTTGCAGCAGCTGCGGCGCGGGCGAATCGGGCTGCAGGTGCAGGCGGTGCAGCAGGCGGTGCAGGGTATACAAGGTGGTGAGGGCCGTCATCAGCGCCGCGTTGAAGGCGTGCAGCTGGCGCGTTTGCGAACGGGCGTGGGCCGCTTCGAAAAAGGCGGCGGCGCGGCCCGATTCCAGGGCGGCGATGTCGGCGGCGAAGCGCAGATGGGTCAGTTCCGCCTCGGCCGGCGACAGGCGCCGCTCCAGCACTTCGCGGCAAAAGCCCACGAAGCTGTGGCGGCGCGCCTGCACGGTGCGCATCAGCTGGGCGTTGTGGTGGCGCGGGAACAGCGCATCGTTGACGACGGTGGCGCAGATCACGCCCAGGCTCACTTCCGTCAGCCGGGTGACGGCCAGCAGGAAGGCGCCGGCCGGCGCGTCGATGGCGGGAATGGCGATCATGCAGGCGGTGTAGCCGGCCAGCACGAAGCTGTAGGATTGCTGGTTGCGGTACATGGCCGCGCCGCCGGTGCACAGGCCCACCCACAGCGCCAGGCCGATGAACAGCAGGGGCGTCTGCTGCGGGAAGAGGGCGATCAGCAGCAGGGCGCTGGCGCAGCCAACCATGGTGCCGAGCAGGCGGTAAAAGGCTTTTTCCAGCACCATGCCGCTGCTGGGCAGGGCCAGGATGAAGGTGGTGGTCATCGCCGTGCTGGGCGAATCGAGTCCGAGACGGAAGGCCAGCCACAGGGCGGAGAAGGCGGCCAGCATGGACTTGAGCACGAAGATCCAGCGCTCGCCCTCGCTGCCCTTCCATTCGCGCGCCAGCCTGACCAGCTGCTCTCGTGTACTTGCTATTGGTGTTGCGGCAGGAGCGGCTGGTTCAGGGTTCATAAAAAACGCTATAAATTATTTTCAAGATTATCCAGCTGGCGCTTGAACAACTGCTCCTGCTGGCGGAGATCGTCGGCGCTGAAGCCGTCGTAGGCGCGGGTGGTGCGGTCCCAGACTTCGGGCATGACCTGTTCCACGATCTTGCGGCCGGCGTCGGTCAGCGAAATCATCACGCAGCGGCGGTCGCCGGGGCGGTTGCCGCGCTGGATCAGGCCCTGGCCTTCCAGGTCGTTGCAGACCCGGGTCAGATTGGCCGGTTTTTCCATGCACGCTTCGCCCAGGGTGGAAGCGGTCGAGGTTTCGCCGTCCGAGCCGTACAGCACCGCCAGCACCATATAGCTGGCGTCGACCAGATCGTATTTGCGCAGCACCGCGTTGGACAGATCCTTCATCTGCTTTTGCACGTGGTAGGTCATGCGCATCAGACGCACCAGATCCTCCGGAAAGTCGGGGATGCGGCCGCGGATGTTTTTCAGGCGCTTATTGGTCGCGTCGAAACTGCTCATTGCGCACTCCTGTGCAAATGCTAAAGATTAAATTGTACTATCGTTGCACTAAGGGAAATCCAGTTTTATGCCTCCCCCCAGGGCCGCCATCAGCGTGGCGTAGGTATCCATACAACGGCTTTGGACTTGCAAGAGCTGTTGTTGTTCGTTCAGCAGAACCAAACGGGCGTTGAGCATGGCCAGCGCATCGTTCATGCCGGCCTTGTACGAGCGCTCGGCCAGGTCCTGCGAGCGGCTGGCGGTACTCATGGCCTGTTCCGCCAGTTTTTGCTGTTCGCGCTCGGATTGCATGCGCGCCACGGCGCTGGCCACCTCGGACAGGGCTTGCACCAGCGTGGCGTTGTACTGCTCCACCGCCATATCGTATTGCGCGCTGCGGTTGCCAAGCTGGCTGCGCAGGCGGCCGCCGTCGAAGATGGGCAGGCTCAGGGCCGGCGCGATGCCGCGCGTCTGCGAGGCGGCGTTCAGGAATTTGCTGAAGCCCAGCGATTGCAGGCCGGCGAAGGCCACCAGATTGATGTTCGGGTAAAAGTCGGCGCGCGCGGCGGCGATGCCGTGGCTGGCCGCTTCCACCCGCCAGCGCTGCGCCACCAGGTCGGGGCGGCGCGCCACCAGTTCGGCCGGTAGATTGCCGGGCAGGCCGTAGCCCGCTTGCAGGGCCAGCGCAGGCCGGACGATCGCATCACCGTCGCCCGGCCCTTTGCCGATCAGGGCTGCCAGCTGGTGGCGCAGCAGGGTCAGGCTCTGGTTGAGCTGTTCCTGCTCGCGCCGCCCGGCGGGCAGCGTGGTTTCTATGGCCGCCACATCTGCCTCGGTGGCCAGGCCGGCGGCGTGGCGGCGGCGCACGATATCGAGAATGCGCTGGCGCTGGGCCAGGCTGTCGGCCACGGCGTCATGCTGGGCGTGGGCCAGCCACAGTTGCACATAGCTGCGCACCACGGCCGTTTCCAGCGACAGGCGCGCCAGCTGGGCTTCGGCGGCGGCCATATGGGCTTCGTCGAGGGCGGCGGCCAGCAGGTCGCGGTTGCGGCCCCACAGATCCAGGTCGTAGGAGGCGGTGGCGCTGGCGGCGTTGCGCCAGGCCCAATGGCCGGCCAGCGGCGGCGGCGTGGTGCCGTGGGCGGAATAGCGCTCGCGGTTGGCGGCGGCGCTGGCGTCGACGCGCGGACCGGTGGCCGCTTCGGCAGCGCCGGCCAGTGCTTCGGCCTGGCGCACGCGCGCCTGGGCTGCCTTGAGGCTGGGATTGTCCTGGATGGCGGCGGCCACCAGGCGATCAAGCTGCCGATCACCCAGGGCTTGCCACCATGTCTCCTCCGGCCAGGCGGCGGGCGGCGCGGCCGCGATGGCGGCGCCGGTGGCCAGTTGCGCGGCGGGCGTGAGCTGCGCCTGCGGCTTGACCGAACCCATGTCGGCACAGCCGGACAGGGCAAGCAGCAGCAGGGCGGCGGGGGCGCGGAAACGCAGCATGGACCTGGCTCTCTTTCGTGGAATTACTTGGCGTAGTGCTTGGTGGTCTGGGCCACGTCCTGGTCGGCTTCGGTCTCGATCAGCTTGCCATTGCGGCGCGCTTCCAGGAATTCAGCCTTGACTTGTTCGCGGCTCAAGCCTTGCGGGGCGGGCGCGGCCTGGCTGGCGGCAGCGGCCACCGGGGCGCTGCTGGTGGCGGCGTTGCTGCTGTCGGCGGCAAAGGCGGCGCCGGTGGCGGCAAGGGTGAGGGCGGCGGCGAGCAGTTGGGCGGTTTTCATAGATTTCTCCTTCGGGAGTGGTGAGCATGAAGATAGTATATCTGTGAAAAATACATTTATGAAATAAAAAATTCCAATCGATGCCATTGGGAAAAACAATCAGGGGTGCGCCGCCGTCCGCCCCGCTTTGTTAGAGTGGATCTGCGTTCTTGACAGGCAGGAGGTCATCATGACGGGCAATAGCAGTCTCGATCCCGACAATTTCCCGGCCGCGCCCGACCGGGTGCTGGGCAAGGGCCACGGTACCGGCGCCCTCGGCCCCAGCGACAGCTCCGACTCGGGCAGCGACGTGCAGGGCGGGCTGGGCCAGGGGCCGCGCGAGCATGGCGGCGTGCAGCAAGGCACGAATGAAGATAGCGGCAGCGCGCCCACGGCCGGCCCCGATCTCGGCGACAGCAATCTCGACAGCGATACCGACCGCAACGGCACTGGCGAACGCGCCGCAGCCGGGCGCGACACTGTGCTCCCGGACGGCGCTGACATCGATGTCGACCATATTGAAACCGTGCCGTTGCCGCAGGGGGAGGGCACGGCGCCGGACTAAGGTTTGAGTGTGATATTTGGATAGAAATTCGATCTTGTTTTTTCGGTAATATCATCCCTGCTGGCAACTCCGAAAGATCGAATGTTTGTGTTGTGCCGCGGCGCCCGCTGTCTCCGCTGTGTCATTCCCCCACCGCTTGCGCCGGTGCGTGGCTTTCTGGTCCGCGCCTGGCGCTTTCCTGCATTCCCCCGCCTTTCCTGGGCATTCGCCCGCTTTACCTGTTTGCCCAGCATCCACCGGCCATGCCGGCATCATCCCTCCCTCCTCAATATGAGAACTCTATGCGAATGAAATTGCTCTGCCGCCTTGTGGGCGCAGCCTTACTCCTGAATGTGCCAATCCATGCGATGGCGGAAATGCCGGGCTATGTCAAAGCTGCGCGTCCGCATGTCGGCTTGCTGAAGGAGGATGTCGACCGGGTGCGCAATTCGCTGGCCTTGACGGCGCCGGACGTCTTTCCCGCCAAACAGGGGCGGATCAGCTTTAGCATTACCCCGCGCCGCAAGGTGGCATCCGATCTTGCTGACCAGCCGGTTTTGGGGGGCTATCAGTCGCAGAAAAGTGCCTTTTTCCTGCGCCATATCGATGGTGATTCCGCGGACGGGAAAAAGATCAGGTTTCAGCTCGGTTTTCAGGACGCAGCGCTCAGCAGCAGTTATGCCGCCGTACGCAATTTCGAACTGGAGGCGGATAAGGAGGCCACGATTGAGCTGAGCTGGAATAATACCGTGGTGTCACTCACCGTTAATGGCACGCGCTACGACTTGCCATGGGCTGCCAATGCGCCCGCGCAATGGTCGGCGAAAGACCAGCAATATACCTTTAGTGGCCGGGCCGGCGAAGTCATCAAGAACTTCAAGCTATGGAATGCCGCCAATCAGGTCGTCGTCCAGTATGATTTTCTAGATCTGGAATTGCAGGCGCCCGTCCTGGAATATTTACGCTCGGTCGATGCCAGCTGGACGACGCTGCAAGGCTGCGCGCAGACCGCCAATCCGGTCCAGCAAGACGGCTCGGTCTGCGATTTGGCCTTCCAGGGCCGCGGGACGATTACCGGCGCGGCAAGCCGTTTCGCGCTGGCTTACCTGCTGACTGAACGGCCGCACTATATGGCGGCGGCACGCCGTCTGGCCGACCAGATGTTCCTGCTGAAGGACAACGCCACGCCGGGGGTGAACAAACAGCCGTTGAGGCTGGCGGTCGGGGGGGAATGGGCCATGTCTTCCCGTGTCGGGGCCATGGGTATTCTGTATGACTGGCTGTATGACAAAATCGATGACCGCGATATCCCCACGGGCGATGCTTTCGCTGGTCATAATCTCGGCAGCTACCGTACCCTGCTGGCGCAAAACATCAAAGCCACCATCGCCACCGATCATGTGGGCAGCAGCGACGATCTGATCGGCCATATCTGCGGACAATATGCCACGCTGACCACCGGTTCCCTGGATTGCAATGGGACGATGAACTGGAACGAGAATGGCAATCCGTCGATCGCGCCATACTACATCGCCGGCCATCACCAAAGCGCGGTCGCCGGCACCGTGCATGGCCTGCTGGCCATTGCCCACGACGATGCTGCCGTGCTGCCCTTGCTGAAGACAATGTACGGTCATTTCGAAAACGGCTTCGTGCCGGCACGGGCCTTCATTTCGGTTGACGGCGGTAGCCAGGCTGCTTTTGCCTATGGCCTATCGGAAATGCCGGAACGCGTGCAGCTCTGGCGCAATAGCCTGGAAGGCACCGGCAGCGAACCGGTTCTTGGCGGCGACTGGATGGCCCAACTGATCTATCCATATATTTATGGCATGCGCCATGATTACAGCTTCCCAGCCCGCGGCGACAATTTCGATTTGTCGCTGAGGGACGGGGCGGCCAGCCCGATGGCGCTGGCGGCCATCGTGGACAAGCAGGACCCGGTGGCGCTGGCTTTCTACCGTCAGCAGATCAAAGTGGCCCGGCGGTCGGTCATCGGGGCGCCGTCGCAGCGCAATAATGACCAGAGTCTGCTTGCGGAGCGCCTGCATTTCCCCTTTGCCGACTATCCTGAAGGACGCATCGAGAGCCTGCCTTTGTCGCGCCACTTCCGCGTGGCTGGCCTGGTGTTGATGCGTGATAGCTGGGATTATCCCAACGCGACCCTGCTGGATTTCAAATCGAGCTCTTTCATCAGCGAGAACCATCAGCATATGGACCAGAACAGCTTCGCGCTGAACTATAAGGCGCCGCTGCTGCTCGATACCGGCCTGTATGAGTCATACGGCTCCCGCCATTGGAGCAATTACTACACCCGTACGGTTGCCCATAACAGCGTTCTCGTGTTCGATCCAGAGGAACGGTTCACCTCCGGCAGCACCGAGTTCAGCAACGATGGCGGCCAGTGGTTGAATGGCCGCCCCGCCTATCCGACGATCCGCCAAGCCAGCCCGGGCGGCAGCAATGCCCTGCATGGGGTGACGGCGTTTGAGGAAGGCAATTACTACAGCTATGCCGTCGGCAATGCCAGCCGCGCCTATTCGGCCGGGAAGATGGATCAGGAAAACGGCTTTGTGCGCGAGGTGTTGTTCCTGCGCGAGGCCAAGCCCGTGGTTCTGGTATTCGATCGTGTGCTGACGAAGAAAAACCTGCCGGCCACGTCCCTGCTGCATACTGCCAACCGGCCCGTGCATGGTGCGGACACGACCAGCTTGCTCAATGGCCGCTACCGCGTGAATTTTGCGCCGAATGCGGCGCGGCTGGCGACCGTGCGCAATGGCGGTGGCATGCTGAACGTGCAAGTGTTGCTGCCGCAAAATGCGGAAGTGGTGCAGGTTGGCAGCGACGGCGGCAATGGTCCTGATTGCGAGCAGTTGCCAAACCGGGTAGAACAGGCGGTGGACAAAAAGGATTGCCGTTTCATGGTGCAGCAGCGCGTGTCCGGCAATACCTATGCATGGCGTAACTATCCGCCACAGGCCTCAGGGCAAAAGAGTGCGCTGGACGATGTCGGCGCCTGGCGTCTGGAAATCACTGCGCCAGCGGCGCCCGCCGCCGGTGAAGTCCAGTACTTCCTGAACGTCCTCGACGTTGCCGACACGGATGCGGGCAACGGACTGGTCCGGCGGGTGGAGGCGACGCGCCTGACAGCGGCCGATGCCGGCACGGAAGCCGTGCTGCTGAAAGGCAGCTTGACCGTGCTCTTCAACCGCGCGGCGACGCCGGCCGGCAGCTATAGCTGGAAGGTGGCCTCGGATCAGGGCGGTGCGCTGATCGCAACCGGCCTGAAGCGCAACACCCGCTATGCGCTGAGCAGCGCCAAGGTGGGTGATGACTGGGTGCGCAAGCTGGCCGAGGACGCGAACGGGACGCTACTCAGCTCCGACGCCGGCGTGATCCACGACCGGCTGTAAGCTGCCGCCAGGCATCGACTCCTGGGCGGCAGTGGTGCGGCTGGGTGGCGTATCCAGTCCAGGCTGTGCTTCCAGGCGCCAAATACTGCGGCATATCGCAGTATTTGGCTGTCTGTCGCAGCCGGTGACTGTTTGTCGCAAAAAAACCTATCGGCAAGATGGTTGTTTGCTACGCTTGTGTCTCGATATCAACAAGGAGATGCTGTAATGCAAGGTGCTTTCAACCGCCATACCCGCTCGTTGTCTGTGACCGCCGCCAGCGCGGCCCTGCTGCTGGCCTGCGCCATCCCGGCGCAGGCGGCCGATGGCCTGTCCGATCTGAAGGCGGCGCTGGCCCGGCTGCAAGGCACGGCCCCGCTCAAGGCTTCGCTGGAAACCAAGACCTGGCGCCGCATCGGCGAGGGCAAGGAGATGGAGGAAAGTTCCGGCCAGGCCAGCGTTGGCCTGGAAGAAAACGGCCAGGGCTTGCAGCTGATCTATGGCAAGGACGTGCTGGCCCGCATGGACGGCGAGCAGCGCGCCCAGGTCAAGAATCCGAATGCCAAGACACCCACGCTGAGCGTGGCGCGCGAATTCAGTCCGGTCGAACTGCGCACTATGACCGCCGCCGCCGCCAATCTGGCGCGCCAGCTGGAGCGCGTCACCTACAAGAGCGAGAAGACGGCCGTGTATGGCGGCAACCAGGTGCGCCAGCTGACCTTCTCTGTGCCGCTGGAAACCTTGAGTGACCGCGACCGCAAATACATCAAGGACTTCGAAGGCACCTTCGACCTGTGGATCGCCGCCGATGGCACGCCGCTGGCCAGCCATACCCTGGTCAATGGCTCGGGCCGTGCCTTCGTCGTGGTCGGCTTCGATTTCCGCCAGGAAGAAGACGCCGTGTACGGCGTGTCCGGCGACCGCCTGCTGATGCTGCGCCGCGAAAACAAGCGCAAGCAGTCCGGCGGCGGCGACAAGAGCGATGAGCGCATCACCAAGACCTTGCAGCCGGCTGCCTGATTTATTTCGGCAAATGTGAGTATTGGATAGATAGTTTCCAGCACCGGTCTTTACCATGGCGGTTTTTCAATCTTATTGAAAGGCCAATGACATGGTTCTGAAATCGATTTGCCGCGCCCTGGCGGCAGCATTCCTGGGCGGCCTGCTGGCCGCGCCGGCGCTGGCGCAGATGCCGGCGCCGGTGAGGACCGAGCATCCGCGGCTGTTGGCTGTGCCTGCTGACATCAAGCGGCTGCGCGACGCCGTTTTACCAGCTGAATTCCCGTCTGCCGGCGGCAGCATCACGATCAAATTCAATCCCCAGCTGATCAAGCCGGAAGACAATGTCGATGCGGCACTGTTCGGTTCGCTGGAAGCGCCGGGCGGCGACCGGCTTTTCATCCGTCATGTCGAGGGCGCGGCCGATAAGCTGCCGAAGATCCAGGTCGCTATGTTCACGGCGAACGGCACCAAGATCGGGGCCGGCGCCTTCGAGGCCGATCCTTTGGCCGGCGACGTCGCCGTGACGTTCAGCTGGAATAGCGCCACCGGCAACGCTTCGGTCGTCCAGAACGGCCGTAAGGTGTTTGACGTGTCGGGGGACGCCGCCGTGCGTACTTGGCGCCCGAAACGTAACAATTTCGTCTTTGCGCCGAGGAGCGGCCAGCAGATCAAGTTGATCGAAGTCAAGGATGCCAGCCAGGTGTCGTTGTACTCGGCCGATACCATCGATTATGAACTGCATGCCAGCTTGACCAGCCTCTACCTCAATGCGGACAAGATGCCGCACTGGTTGTCCGCCTGTTCGCCGACCAATCTGGCGGGCGACAAGAACAGCGTCTGCAATGTCGCCACCGCTGGCCGCAATGTGATCATTGACACCGCCAAGAATCTCTCCCTGGCCTACAAGCTGTCTGACAATCCCAACCACCTGGTGGCTGCCAGGATCTATGCGGACCGCGTGCTGAAGGCGCTGAAGACGGATGGCGCTGAATGGTCGATGAGTGCGCGCGTGGGCGCTTTCGGTATTTTCTACGATTGGCTGCACCAGGATCTGGGGCCGCAAACGGTGGCGGGAGATGCGCTGCGCCGCAGCTATAACGACGTTTTCGCGGCTGCCATCAAGGAAACCATCGTCGCGCGCGTGGAGGACGATCTGATCACGTCCACCTGCGGCCATGGCGGCAAGCCTTCTCCCACCAGCTTCGCTTGCGAGGTCGAACCGGTGTATGAAAACTGGACCGGGGCTTCCGGCAAACCGACCATCTCCACTCTTTATCTCACCGGCCACAATATGAGCGCCGTGAGCGGTATGGCCATGGGCCTGCTGGCGATCGCCGACACGCATACGGAAGTGCAGCCTATGCTGGACACGATCTACAAGCACTTCCAATACGGTTTCGTGCGGGCGCGGGACATGGTATCGGTGGACGGCGGCCACCATGTCGGCTATGGCTATAACGCTTCGAGCGAAGTGGCCGAGCGCTTGCTGCTGTGGCGCAAGGCACTGGCGGTCGACGCCAATACCGAGGTGCTGAAGGCGGACTGGCTGCCCAAGCTGATCTACCCCTTCATCTATGCACAGCGCCATGACAGCACCTTCCCGGCGCGCGGCGACGTCTTCACCTTCAATGCCGGCTTCGGCAACCTGGCGGCGCTGGCGCTGAGCGCGGCCTCGCTTGGCAACGATCCCATTGCCATGGGCTATTACCAGAAACAGATCAAGCCGATCCGTCAGCGCAATGAGCGCATTCCGCTGCTGTGGGAGCGGCTGCTGTACCCCGCTACGGTCGCCCCGGCCGACGTGGACAGCCTGGAGCTGGCACGCCATTTCCGCAGCGCGGGTTTTGTGACCATGCGTGACAGCTGGAATTTTGGCGAAGCGGCGCTGCTCGATTTCAAAGCGACCTCCTTCATCAGCGAGAACCACCAGCATATGGATCAGAACAGCTTCTCGCTCAACTACAAGGCGCCGCTGTTGCTGGATGCCGGCCAGTACGACGAATACAATACCCCGCACTGGTGGAACTACTATACCCGCACCATCGCCCACAACAGCATTGTGGTGTTCGATAAAGATGAAGTCGTGAAGAGCGACAAGGATGTGTTGCTGACCAACGATGGCGGCCAGTCGCTGGGCGAGCGCACGCGCTATCCGACGCTGGAGCAGCTGAAAGAAGGCCAGTCGCATTGGCTGCACGGCATTACCGCTTTCGAGAACGGCGAGAGTTATAGCTATACGGCAGGCAATGCCAGCCGTGCTTACTCGGGCGCCAAAATGGAGCAGGAGCAAGGCTTCCTGCGCGAAGTCTTGTTCTTGCGCGATCCGGCGCGCCGCTACGACGCCTCAGCGGCCAAACCCCTTATCCTGGTTTTCGACAAGGTACGCACGAAGAAGAACTTGCCGGCCACGTCGCTGCTGCAAGCGGCGAATAAGCCGGTCAGCAATGCCAGCGAAGTTTCCGGACGCAATGGCCGTACCGCATGGACCTTCACCGACAATACGGACCGTCGCACGACGATCCGCAATGGCGGCGGCATGGTGACGGTGGAAACGCTGTTGCCGGAGCAGGCCAGCATCGTCCGGGTTGGCATGGATGCCAACGAAGATGGCCAGTGCCAGCAGGCGCCGGTGAAAGCCGATGCGCCGCCGGTATTCAGCAAGGATTGCCGCTATCTGGTGCGCTACCCGCTCGGCAAGGACCAATCCGGGCAGGAGCAATTTACCTGGTATAACTATCCCAACAATCCGGCCGTCACCAATGTGCAAACAGCCGATGCAGGCGGCTGGCGTCTGGAAATCTCGCCAGCCGGCGCCCCCGCTGCTGGCCAGACCCAGTACTTCCTCAATGTGCTGACCGTGGCCGACAACGATAAATTGAGTGGTCCGGCCAATGGCGCGGCGGCGAAACGCCTGAGCCGCGGCAATGAAGCGACAGAAGCGGTGCTGCTGCAGGGGCGGCTGATGGTGCTATTCAACCGCAGCGCCACGCCAGCGGCCTCCTATAGCTGGATTTCAGCCAGCGGCTATAGCGAGATCCTGGCTACCGGCCTGAAAAAGAACGCTTCCTTTGTCTGCACGCGCGAGAGCAAGGGCGGCAGCTACGTCTACAAGGTCGAGGAAAGGGCCGGCGATGCGGCCCGGACCAGCTCGGGTGAAGGCGTGCTGAGCTGCACGGCGCAAGGCTGAGTTTTATTCCGGCCATGAAAAAGCCCGCGGCAGCGGGCTTTTTCATCTGTGAACCAGCAACGACGCTCAGGCGAAGTTGGCGGCCACGAAGTTCCAGTTCACCAGATTCCAGAAGGTTTCCACATACTTTGGACGGGCGTTGCGGTAGTCCACGTAGTAAGCGTGTTCCCACACGTCGCAGGTCAGCAGCGGCTTGTCGGTGGTGGTCAGCGGGGTGGCGGCGTTGGAGGTGTTCACGATGTCGATCGAACCGTCGGCTTTTTTCACCAGCCAGGTCCAGCCGGAACCGAAGTTGCCGACGCAGGACTTGGTGAATTCTTCCTTGAACTTGTCGAAAGAACCCCATTTGGCGTTGATGGCGTCCGCCACGGCGCCGCTAGGCGCGCCGCCGGCGTTCGGTGCCATGCAGTTCCAGTAGAAGGTGTGGTTCCAGACCTGGGCGGAGTTGTTGAAGATGCCGCCGGAGGATTTCTTGACGATCTCTTCCAGAGACAGGTTCTCGAACTCGGTGCCCTTGATCAGGTTGTTCAGGTTGGTGACATAAGCCTGGTGGTGCTTACCATAGTGGAACTCCAGCGTTTCCTTGGAGATGTGTGGTTGCAGCGCATCCATTGCATACGGCAGAGGTGGCAGGGTATGTTCCATTTGTCATTCCTTATTAGTTAAGACGGTAGGTCTGTTTTTTGGCGAAACGGTCATCATTGTAAACGCTAAGCCGGGAGCCTGCTCGATTGTCCCCGGTGCGCGTGGGGGCTAGCGCTTTGATCTAGCGCAAAAAATGTCCACCCTGGTGTCAGGCACCACGGTCGGACATTCTTTGCGCCAGATCAAAGAATGTCCGCCTCTGGTGTCAGGCACCAGGGTTGGACATTGTTTGATCTGGCGCAAACGTCAGAGGGTGGGTTGGATGGCGGCGAGGGCGATTTGGGCGCTGCCTTCGGCGAGGCGGACGGTCAGCGGCTGGCTGGGCTTGAGCTGGCTTGGATTGCGCAGGATGTGGCCTTTGGCGTCGCTGAGGATGGCGTAGCCGCGCTCGAGCGTGCGCTGGGGATTGAGCAGCTCGAGCTGCGCGCCCAGGGCGCCCAGGGCTTCGCGCTTTTGCAGGAGCTGGCTTTGCATGCTGACGCTGCTGCGGTGCTGCCATGCGGCCAGGCTGGCGCGTGCCGGACGTACGTCGGGGCGCTGTGCGGCGAGACGGCCGCCGAGACGCTCAAGGTTGTGGCGGGCCTGGCTGAGCGGCGCGCGCTGGGCGTGCCGCATGGCGGCGGCGAGCGACCGCAGCTGCAGGCGCTGCTGGCCGATCTGGGCGCGCGGATTGAGCAGGCGGCGCGTGCAGTTGTCCAGGGTCTGGGCGGCGTCGCCCAGGCTGCGGCGCATGGCGCGGCGCAGGTCGGTGGCGTCGGCGCGCAGCGAGGCCAGCCAGTCAGCGCGCGGGGTGGCGGCCAGTTCGGCGGCGGCGGTGGGCGTGGCGGCGCGCAGGTCGGCGGCGAAGTCGGCGATGGTGAAGTCGGTTTCGTGGCCGACGCCGGACACCACCGGCATGCTGCAGTTGGCGATGGCGTAGGCCACGGTTTCGTCGTTGAAGCACCACAGGTCTTCGATGCTGCCGCCGCCGCGGCAAACCAGCAGCACATCGCATTCGGCGCGGCGCGAGGCGGTGTTGATGGCATGCACGATCTGGGCCGGCGCTTGCTGGCCTTGCACCAGGGCCGGGTACAGGATCACGTTCACATGGGGCGCGCGCCGGCGCAGCGCGGTCAGCACATCGCGCAGCGCGGCGGCTTGCGGGCTGGTGACGATGCCGATGGTGCGCGCGAACATGGGCAGGGCGCGCTTGCGCTCCTGCTCGAACAGGCCGGCCGCCGTCAGCTTTTCCTTCAGCCGCATAAAGGCTTCAAACAGATTGCCGACGCCGGCGCGGCGGATCGCTTCCACATTGATCTGGTAGTCGCCGCGCGGCCCGTACAGCGTGACCAGGGCGCGCACCTCGACCTTGTCGCCTTCGCGCGGTACGAAGCCGGCGTATTGGGCGCGGCCGCGGAACATCACGGCGCGCACCTGTGCCGCGTCGTCCTTCAAGGTGAAATACCAGTGGCCCGAGCTGGCGCGCGTGAAATTCGAGATTTCCCCAGATATCCACGTCAGCGGGAAGGACCGTTCCAGCAGGCGGGCGACGGCATTGTTGAGGGCGCTGACCGTCATCACGGGCGGCTGGTCGGAGGCGGTTTCGGGCAGGAGGCTGTTATTCATGGCGGGAACTGTCCACATATTCTGGCGGCGGTCATGCTTATGTCACATATCAAGCAGACAAGCAAGGATTTTTTGTAAACGATTGATTTTTAAGGGGAAAGCTTGGTGCTACATTCCCAAGCATTTCAGAAATATCCTTATAGATCAAGCACTTTGCTGACTGGGACGGCGGTTACGCACAAAGATATCCACAGAAATTGTGCGGAACTGGGGGCAAGTTCAGAGCACTTTTTTCGCGCGCGAACAGGTGTGCTAAAAATTTACGCAGAGAAATTTTCAGTATATAAATCAAATACTTGCATCTTTGTACTGGCGTTTGCTCACAATTTTATCCACAGAAGATGTGCAGAAATCCACTAGAGGACCAGTACAGCTGAAGGTGGCCGATCCGGCGCCAGACCGGCAAAAATGCCTGCCTAAAATTTGAGCTGAAAAAGTTTTTCCTTTTAAATCAAGGACTTTACCCCTTGTTCTCACTCTTGCTCACAATTTTGTCCACAGAATTTGTGCAGAAGCGCTGAGTTATCCTTGTTTTGCCGTTTTTCCCGAGCTGGTGGCTCTGGAAACACCGCAAATCCGGCAATTTCCTGCCAATGCGAATTTTTTGCGCAGGGAAGGAATGTTCTTTGAAATCAAGGGCTTTATTCGACATTCAGGGCCTTGCTCACAATTTTGTCCACAGAATTTGTGCAGAACTGCACAGTTGGTCTATTTGGACTGCACAGTTGCTGCTGCTTAATTTTAGTGCAGCTCAGCTATTTCATTGTAAATCAATAGCTTATACATGCTTGCTGGCTATTGCTCACACTTTTGTCCACAGAATTTGTGAAGAACCGTACAGGTGCTGCTGGGGAAAAGCCTTGCTACTAAATTGCGCAACCTGAAAAAATCCTTATAAATCAAGGCTGTTCCTGTGAGTAATTCGGTTTGCCAACAACTTTGTCCACAGTTTATGTGGGCAAGCTGGGGAAAAGTCGGAGGCGTGGCGGCGTGGGCCGAGGCGGGGCGGCAGCGGGGCCGGCGGCGCGGCACTTGCCGAGCGCCGTCCAACACGCTACATTGCGCGTTTAGGCAAAAAGCCGTCCCATTCACAGGAGTAAGTCTTGCTCGCCATCTTCCAAGCCGCAGGCTGGCCTATCTGGCTGTTGCTGATCGCGTCCATCGTCGCCACCGCCCTGATCGTCGAACGCCTGCTGTATCTGCGCCGCGCCCGCATCCTGCCGCGCGGCCTGCTGGATGAAGTGGTCAAGATTTACCGCGGCGGCAATATCACGCCGGACATCATCGACAAGCTGGAAAAGAATTCGCCGCTGGGCGTGGTGCTGTCCACCGCGCTGCGCAATATCGACGCGCCGCGCGAGGTGATGAAGGAAAGCATCGAGGAAGCCGGCAGCGGCGTAGCCCATATGCTGGAGCGTTTCCTGACCACGCTTGGCACCATCGCCACGCTGGCGCCGCTGATGGGCCTGTTCGGCACCGTGGTCGGCATGATCGAAATCTTCGGTTCGCAAAATGCGCAAGGCGCCAATCCGGCCCAGCTGGCACACGGTATTTCGGTGGCGCTGTATAACACCGGCTTCGGCCTGGCCATCGCCATGCCCACCCTGGTCTTCTACCGCCACTTCCGTGCCCTGGTGGACAGCTTCATCATCGAGATGGAGCAGCAGGCCATCAAGTTCGTGGACGTGGTCCACAGCGCGCGCAAGTAAGCGGGGGACGGCATGGCCATGAACTTCCGCCGCGGCAGCAAGCGCGAAGATCCGGAGATCAACCTGATCCCGTTCATCGACGTGCTGCTGGTGATCCTGATCTTCCTGATGGTGACGACCACCTACAGCAAGTTCACCGAGCTGCAAATCACCTTGCCCACGGCCGACGCCGAGAAGGCCAAGGACAAGCCGCATGAGCTGAACGTGACGGTGGACGCCAAGGGCAACTACACGATCAATAATGTGCCGGTGTCCTTCCACGACGTGGCCGGCTTTGCCGAAGCGATGAAGTACGCCGCGAAAGAGGGCGGCGACAAAGCGCCCGTGGTCATCGTCAACGCCGATCAATTCGCCATGCACCAGATGGTGATCAATGTGATGGAGGCGGCGCGCATCGCCGGCTTCGACAAGCTCACCTTCGCTGCCCAAACCGGCTCCGCCAAATAAACCGCTGCGCCCCTTGCGGCGCGGCGCAGCCTTATGCCGACTACATCTCCGTCCGCGCCCTCGGCGCTTGAAACCACGCTCACGCGTGCCTGGCTGCGGCGCGGGCCGCTGGCTTGCGCGCTGTGGCCCGTGTCCCTGCTGTTCCGCGGCCTGGCCGGGCTGCGCGCCGCCGCTTTCCGCCTGGGGCTGGGCAAGTCCGAGAAACTGCCGGTGCCGGTGGTCGTGGTGGGCAATATCTTCATCGGCGGCACCGGCAAGACGCCGCTGACGATCTGGCTGGTGCAGGCCTTGCGCGCGGCCGGCTTCACGCCGGGCGTGGTGTCGCGCGGCTTCGGCAGCAAGGACAGCGCGCCGCGCCTCGTCGGCGCAGCCTCCACGCCGCGCGAGGTGGGCGACGAGCCGGTGCTGATCGCCGCCCGCACCGGCTGTCCGGTGATGGTGGGGCGCAGCCGCGCGGCGGCGGGCAGGGCGCTGCTGGCGGCCCATCCGCAAGTGGACATCATCGTCACCGACGACGGCTTGCAGCACTACGCCTTGCAGCGCGATGTGGAAGTGGTGCTGTTCGACGGACGCGGCGTCGGCAACGGCTGGACCTTGCCGGCCGGGCCGCTGCGCGAACCGCCGTCGCGCCGCCGCGATTTCACCGTGGTGAATGCGGCCCAGCTCACGCCAGAACTGAACAGCGCCGTCGCCGGCGCCGCGCCGGTCTGGCAAATGACCCTGGCCGGCGATACGGCCGAGCGCCTGCAAAACCGCAGCGAACAGGCCACGCTGCTGGAGCTGGCGCAGCGCGCCCGCAGCCAGGGGCTGCGCGTGGCAGCCGCCGCCGGCATCGGCAACCCGGCGCGTTTTTTCGGCATGCTGAAGGCGGCCGGCTTCGACCTGATCGAGCTGCCCTTGCCCGACCATCACGACTTTCTCGACCGGCCTTTCGCGCAGCTGGAGGCCGATCTGATCTTGATGACGGAGAAGGATGCAGTAAAATGTGCGCAAATTGAAGAACTGAGGAACGATCCGCGCCTGTGGGTGGTTCCGGTGGCGGCGCGCATCGACAGCGCGCTGGCCCAACAAATTGTGGAGAAATGTCGTGGATGCTCGTCTGCTTGATATCCTGGTCTGCCCCGTATGCAAGGGTCCGCTGGAGTACGATAAAAAGGCCCAGGAAATGATTTGCCGCGGCGACCGCCTGGCATATCCGATCCGCGACGGCATCCCGATCATGTGGGCCGACGAAGCCCGTACCCTGCAGGACGCGGTGGAATAAGTGTCCTTCATCGTCATCATTCCGGCGCGCCTGGCTTCGACCCGGCTGCCGAACAAGCCGCTGGCCGACCTGGGCGGCAAGCCCATGGTGGTGCGCGTGGCCGAGCGCGCGCGCGAAGCGGGCGCCGCCCGCATCATCGTCGCCACCGATCATGAGGCTATCCGCGCCGCCTGCGAAGAGCATGGCGTGGAAGTGTGCATGACACGCGCCGACCATCCTTCCGGCACCGACCGTATCGCCGAGGTGGCGGCCGCGCTGAACCTGCCGGCCGACGCCGTGGTCGTCAATCTGCAGGGCGACGAGCCGCTGATCGATCCGCAACTGCTGTCCGCCGCCGCCGCCCGCATCGGCGCCCATGTGCCCATGGCCACCTGCGCCCATCCGCTGCACGACGCGGCCGATGCGTTCAATCCGAACGTGGTGAAAGTGGTGCTGGACAAGCAGGAGCGCGCGCTCTACTTCTCGCGCGCCACCATTCCCTGGCACCGCGACGCTTTCGCCGCCGGGCGCACCCATGCCGATGCGCTGCCGGCCGGCTATGTGCCATTACGCCACATCGGCCTGTACGCCTACCGCAACGACTTCCTGCAGGCCTATCCCAAGCTGGAAGCCTCGCCGCTGGAATCCATCGAAGCGCTGGAACAGCTGCGCGTGCTGTGGCACGGCCATCCTATCGCGGTGCACGTCACCGCCTCGGCGCCGGCCGCCGGCGTCGATACGCCGGAAGACCTGGAGCGCGTGCGCAAACATTTCGGCTGAGGCTTTATCATTTTTGCATGGCCGCACGCCCGCAAAGTGGCGTTCGGGCTGGTTTTTGTGGTAAGTTTCGTAGCAAGCCAGTCAATCTAATCACAATATTCAAATCGTTTTTTAGGAAACTTCATGCGTCTCATTCTGTTAGGAGCTCCCGGCGCCGGGAAAGGCACCCAGGCCAACTTCATCAAGGAAAAATACAATATTCCGCAGATTTCCACTGGCGATATGCTGCGCGCGGCAATCAAGGCCGGCACCGAGATGGGCCTGGCCGCCAAGAAGGTGATGGACGCTGGCCAGCTGGTGTCGGACGACATCATCATCGGCCTGGTGAAAGACCGCCTGAAAGAGGCTGATTGCGCCAATGGCTATCTGTTCGATGGCTTCCCGCGCACCATCGCCCAGGCCGACGCCATGAAGGACGCCGGCGTGAAAGTGGAGTATGTGCTGGAAATCGCCGTGCCTGACGAATCCATCATCGAGCGCATGGACGGCCGCCGCAGCCACCCGGCTTCGGGCCGCGTCTACCACGTCAAATTCAATCCGCCCAAAGTCGAAGGCGTGGACGATGTCACCGGCGAACCGCTGGTGCAGCGCGACGACGACAAGGCCGACACCGTCAAGAAGCGTCTGGACGTGTACCACACCCAGACCGAAGTCCTGCTGGGCTACTACAATACCTGGGCCAATTCGGGCGACGCCAACGCGCCGAAATACCGCAAGATCGAAGGCCTGGGCGCCGTCGATGAAATCCGCGACCGCGCATTCGCGGCGCTGTCCAGCTAAGAACTAGCAAAAGCGAACCTCGATGGTTCGCTTTTTTTTCGCGCCGCCTTGTCCGGCGCCGTCACGGCCCCCTGGCCGTATCAGGTTTTGCAGTACGCAGTTTGGTTGGCCGCACCTGCCTATCCGGCGGAAAGCGGTTTTCTGAGTTCGTTACGTATGCTTGATTCCAACAAGAAGGGGGAGGTCTGATGGCAGCAAGTCTATGGTTTGCGATAGCATGCGGCATCATTGCCGTAATCTATGGTTTATGGTCGCGCAGCTGGATTCTGGGACAGGCGGCGGGTAATCCGCGCATGCAGGAAATCGCGCTCGCCATCCAGCAGGGGGCGGCCGCCTATCTGGCGCGCCAGTACCGCACCATCGGCCTGGTCGGCGTGGTGCTGCTGGTTGCGATCTATCTGCTGCTGGGAATGCAGACGGCGCTTGGCTTCCTGATCGGCGCGCTGCTGTCGGGCGCTTGCGGCTTTATCGGCATGAATGTGTCGGTGCGGGCCAATGTGCGTACGGCGCAGGCGGCCACCATCGGCATGAACGAGGCGCTCAATGTCGCCTTCAAGGGCGGGGCCATCACCGGCATGCTGGTGGTGGGACTGGGCCTGCTGGGCGTGGCGCTGTTCTATCTGCTGCTGACTTATCTTGCAGCGCGCAGCTATCCCAATCCGGGCCTGACCCCGCACGACATCATCAAGCCGCTGATCGGCCTGGCCTTCGGCGCTTCGCTGATTTCCATCTTCGCCCGTTTGGGCGGCGGCATCTTCACCAAGGGCGCCGACGTGGGCGCCGACCTGGTGGGCAAGGTTGAAGCGGGCATCCCGGAGGACGATCCGCGCAACCCGGCGGTGATCGCCGATAACGTGGGCGATAACGTGGGCGACTGCGCCGGCATGGCGGCCGACCTGTTCGAAACCTATGTGGTGACGCTGATCGCCACCATGCTGCTGGGCGCCTTGATGATCGCCCATGCGCCGCAGGAAGCCATCATCTATCCGCTGCTGCTGGGCGCCGTCTCGATTCTCGGCTCCATCGTCGGCTGCTCCATGGTCAAGGCCAAGCCGGGCAAGAAGATCATGTCGGCCCTGTACACGGGCTTGTGGTGGGCGGCCGGCCTGTCGCTGATCGGCTTCGCGGTCGTAACCTGGCTGGTCTGGCCGGACGACGATATGCGCTACAAGATGCTCGGCGCCACCGTGGTTGGCATCGTGCTGACCGGGCTGATGGTCTACATCACCGAGTACTACACCGGCACCGACTTCAAGCCGGTGCGCCATATCGCCGAAGCGTCCACCACCGGCCACGGCACCAATATCATCGCCGGCCTGGGCGTGTCGATGAAGTCGACGGCCTGGCCGGTGCTGGCGGTCTGCGTCGCCATCCTGATCTCCTACAAGCTCTCCGGCCTGTACGGCATTGCGATCGCCGCCACCTCCATGCTGTCGATGGCGGGCATCGTGGTGGCGCTGGACGCTTATGGTCCGATCACCGACAACGCCGGCGGTATCGCCGAAATGGCGGGCATGCCCGATTCGGTACGCGCCATCACCGATCCGCTCGACGCGGTGGGCAATACCACCAAGGCTGTCACCAAGGGCTATGCCATCGGCTCGGCCGGACTGGCGGCGCTGGTGCTGTTCGCCGATTACACGCATGCGCTGGAATCGGTGGGGCGCTCGCTGACCTTCGACCTGTCCAACCCGATGGTGATCGTCGGCCTGTTCATCGGCGGCCTGATTCCCTATCTGTTCGGTGCCATGGCAATGGAGGCGGTGGGCCGCGCGGCCGGTGCGGTGGTGGTGGAAGTGCGCCGCCAGTTCCGCGACATCAAGGGCATCATGGACGGCACGGGCAAGCCGGAATACGACAAGGCGGTGGATATGCTGACAGCATCGGCCATCAAGGAGATGATCATTCCTTCGCTGCTGCCGGTGCTGGTGCCGGTGCTGGTCGGCATGCTGCTTGGTCCGGCCGCATTGGGTGGGCTGCTGATGGGCACCATCATCACTGGCCTGTTCGTGGCGATCTCGATGACAACCGGCGGCGGCGCCTGGGACAATGCCAAGAAATACATCGAGGACGGCAACTACGGCAGCAAGGGTTCGGAAGCGCATAAGGCGGCCGTGACCGGCGATACCGTGGGCGACCCGTACAAGGATACGGCGGGTCCGGCGGTCAATCCGCTGATCAAGATCATCAATATCGTGGCCCTGCTGTTGGTGCCGCTGCTGCCCGCCACCGGCTGGCTGTCGGTGACGATGCTGGCGCCGGTGCAGGCCCAGGCACCGGCCCACGCCACCGTGCCGGCCAATGCCACGGCGGTGGTGCCGACGGTGGCGGCGCCGCCGCAGGCCTCGGCGGCGGATGCGGCGACCGCCGTGCCGCCCCAGGCTTCGGCCGCCGATTCGGTGACTGCGCCCGCTGTGCCGGCCGATGGCGCCGCGCCCACCCCGGCGCCCGCTCCGGCGCGCTAAGCGCCAGGCGCTGTCCTGGCCTGCGGCGATGCGGGGCAGGGCGGCGTCTTCCTTTGAGGGAGCGGCGGGCGTATGATGCCGATATTGCATCCGCCTGGAATTTTCATGATCGTCCGTTCTCTCGTTCTGCTCCCGGCCAGCGTTTTACTGCTGGCCTGCCTCGGCGCCAATGCGGCGCCAGCTTCGGCCAGCGCCACGGCCAAGGCGCATCACAACCAGACCAAGGACAAGGCGAAAGCAAAAGACAAGGCCAAAACCAAGCCAGGCAAGACCGCTGGCGTGGCCAAGGAGCCGGCCAAGGAATCAGCTAAGAAATCGGCCAAGGAGGCAGTCAAGGAAGCGGCCAGGGACAAGGCGAAATCCAGGACCAAACCTGCGGCAGTGCCTGTAGCCGTGCATGCCGCACCGGATGCGGCGCAAGCTGCCGTGGCAGCCCGTGCCGCCAGCGTTGCCCCGCCACCGCAGGAGCGCAAGGCCTTTGCGCTCGCCCCCGTATCCGCAGCCGCGCCGGCACAGCTGGCGCCGGCCGGCGCCAGCCTGCAAAGCGCGCCAAGCCCGGATTCCGTTTATCCCGCCATTCCCACCATGACGGCCAAGGAAAAAGCAGCCTACGCCCGCCTGCCGGTCTGCAAACTGAGTGCGGACGGCACGCGCCTGGCGGTCGAGCCTTGCCGCACGGCGCCGCAGCGGCGCGATGCGCCGCACCGCAGCGTGATGCCGCAGATGCCGCGCGTGCCGGCCGCCGCGCCGCCCGCCGGCCCGCAACTGGTGCTGCCCAGCGCCGTGCTGGATAGCGGCCGCTCATCCGGCTCCGCTTCCTCGTTCACGCCATCCGCTTCCAGCGGCGCGGCGCAGGACAACCGCCCCGTCCCCGTTGCCAACTGCACGCCGGGCGGCTGCACCGACATCCACGGCAACCGCTATATCGGTTCCGGCGCCACGCTGACCACGCCCAGCGGCAAATCCTGCACAAACACGGGCGGCTGGATTCAATGTAATTGATTAGGCTACAATAAGCCCCACTTGACGTTAACGTAAACGTCATCCAATCCGAGATAGGGGACGAGATGCAGATCAAAGACAGTGTATTCATCATCACCGGCGGCGCTTCCGGTCTGGGCGCGGCCACGGCGGCCATGCTGGCGCAGGCGGGCGGCAAAGTGGTGCTGGCCGACGTGCAGGTGGAGGCGGGCGAAAAGCTGGCCGCTGAACTCAAAGGTACATTCGTCAAATGCGACGTCACCTCGGAAGCGGACGGCCAGGCGGTCGTCGCCGCCGCCAAGGCACTGGGTACGCTGCGCGGCCTGATCAACTGCGCCGGCGTGGCGCCCGCCATGAAAACCGTGGGCAAGGATGGCGCCCATCCGCTGGAACTGTTCCAACGCGTGGTCAACATCAACCTGGTCGGCACTTTCAATATGTGCCGCCTGGCGGCCGAAGCCATCGCCCAGACCGAGGCACTGGAGCACGGCGAGCGCGGCGTCATGATCAACACCGCTTCGGTGGCGGCCTTCGACGGCCAGATCGGCCAGGCCGCCTACGCCTCGTCCAAAGCCGCGGTGGCGGGCCTGACCCTGCCGATGGCGCGCGACCTGTCGCGCAACGGCATCCGCGTGATGACCATCGCACCCGGCATCTTTGAAACGCCGATGTTGCTGGGCATGCCGGCCGAAGTGCAGGATGCGCTGGGCAAGATGGTGCCGTTCCCATCGCGCCTGGGCAAGCCGGCCGAATACGCGCAACTGGCCAAGGCCATTATCGAAAACGTGATGCTCAACGGCGAGACGATCCGCCTGGACGGCGCCATCCGCATGCAGCCGAAATAAGGTAGCATGCCAGAATCATCGGACGCGCGGCTTCGGTCGCGCGTTTGCATTTCTGGAGAAGATATGTTGCGACTGCATTCCCTGGCCTTGGCCGCCGCCCTGCTGGGCGGCCTGGCCCACGCCCCCATCCACGCGCAGGAGCGCGCCCCCGAAATCGCCACCGGCTATGCTGAAAAAGCCGGCTGGACGGCGCAGAAATACATGGTGGCCGCCGCCAATCCGCACGCCAGCGAAGCGGGCTACCAGATGCTGAAGCAGGGCGGGGCGGCCATCGACGCCGCCATCGCCACCCAGCTGGTGCTGACCCTGGTCGAGCCGCAATCGTCGGGCATCGGCGGCGGCGCCTTCCTCATGTATTACGACGGCAAGCGCGTGCAGGCTTACGACGGCCGCGAAACCGCGCCGGCCGGCGCCACCGAACGCCTGTTCCAGGATGCCGACGGCAAGCCTGTCTCGCGCAGCGTGGGCGTGGTGGGTGGCCGTTCGGTCGGTGCGCCCGGCGTGCTGCGCATGCTGGAGCTGGCGCACAAGCAGCATGGCAAGCTGGCCTGGGCCAAGCTGTTCGAGCCGGCCATCAAGCTGGCCGAGGAGGGTTTTGCCGTCAGCCCGCGCCTGAACGCCTTGCTGGGCTGGGATGCGCACCTGTTGCGCGATCCGGTAGCCGCCGCCTACTTTTACGATGCCGACAAGAAGCCGCGTCCCGTCGGCTATGTGCTGAAAAATCCCGAACTGGCACGCAGCCTGCGCGAAATCGCGGCGGGCGGCGCCGATGCCTTCTACAAGGGCCGCATCGCGCGCGATATTGTGGCGAAGGTGAATAATCACCCCACCAATCCCGGCACTTTGAGCGTGGCCGATATCGCGGGTTACCAGGCCAAGGAGCGCGATCCCGTCTGCAGCGACTACAAGCGCTGGACCGTGTGCGGCATGCCGCCGCCATCCTCGGGCGGCATCGCCATCGCGCAGATGCTGGGCATGCTGGAAGGGAAGCCGCTGGCCTCCCACCTGCCGCAGAAAGGCGTGCCGGATGCGGAAGCGGTGCACCTGTTTACCGAGGCCGGGCGCCTGGCCTATGCCGACCGTAACCGCTATGTGGCCGACACCGACTTCGTGCCGCTGCCGGGGCGCGGCCTGGCGGCCCTGCTCGACAAATCCTATCTGCGCCAGCGCGCCGCCCTGATCGGCGACAAATCCATGGGCCGCGCCAAGGCGGGCGTGCCGACCGAGCTGAAACTGGCCTGGGGCAGCGATACCGCCATCGAAAACCCCTCCACCTCGCATCTGGTGGCGGTCGATGGTGTTGGCGGCGGCTTGTCCATGACGACGTCGGTGGAAGATGGCTTCGGCTCGCGCCAGATGGTCGACGGCTTCCTGCTGAATAACCAGCTGACCGATTTCTCCTTCGATTCGGAGGACGAGAATGGTCCCATTGCCAACCGCGTGCAGCCGGGCAAACGGCCGCGCAGCGCTATGTCGCCCACCCTGGTGTTCGACAAGGAGACGAAGAAGCTGGTGCTGGCCACCGGCTCGCCGGGCGGCTCGGCCATCATCAACTATGTGGCCAAGGTGCTGGTCGGCACCCTGGATTGGAACCTGGACGTGCAACAGGCCATCAGCCTGCCCAACTTCGGCAGCCGTAACGGCCCGACCGAACTGGAAGCGGGGCGCTTCCCGCCCGCCGTGGTGGAGGCGCTGAAGGCCAAGGGGCACGAGGTGCGCCAGTATGAGCAGAATTCCGGCCTGCAGGGCATCCAGCGCCTGCGCCGCAACGGCAAGGAAGTGTGGTTTGGCGGCGCCGATCCGCGGCGCGAGGGGCTTGTCAAAGGGGATTAAGCAAGGCAAACGTGTTAATCTAGAGCAATGGCAAGCAAAAAGAAAACAGGCTTGATCCTGACCGGAGGCGGTGCGCGAGCTGCCTACCAGGTCGGGGTGCTGCAAGCGATATCGGAGATACTGTGGGAGGAGGGCTGGCCGCCGGCGCGCAACCCCTTTCAGATCATATGCGGCACCTCGGCCGGCGCCATCAACGCCACCGCCCTGGCCTGCCGCGCCGACAACTTCGGCGAGGGCGTGCAAAAACTGCTCGATGTCTGGGACAATATCGAAGTCAACCAGGTTTACCGTGCCGATTCGCTGGGCGTGATCCGCTCCGGCGCGCGCTGGCTTTCCCTGCTGTCCTTCGGCTGGCTGCTGCGTAAATGGCGCGCTTCCCCGCCCAACTCCCTGCTGGACAATACCCCGCTGGTCAACCTGCTGCACCGCATGCTGGACTTGCCGCGCCTGGACGCCGTGCTGCAGGAGGGTTTGCTACACGCACTGGCCGTCACCGCTTCGTCCTATACGGGCGGGCAGCACATCACCTTTTACCAGACCGCCGCCGATATCGCGCCCTGGGTACGCATGCAGCGCGTGGCCATGCAGGACCAGATCGGCGTCGAGCATCTGCTGGCATCGTCGGCCATCCCCTTTATTTTTCCGGCCACGCCGCTGTACCTGGGCGGCCACCGCGAATACTGCGGCGACGGCTCGATGCGCCAGTTGGCGCCGATCTCGCCGGCCATCCACCTGGGCGCGGCCAAGGTGCTGGTGGTGGGGGCGGGGCGGCTGACGGAGCCGGCGCGCCAGGCCACCGAATCGGCGCGCTATCCGAGCCTGGCGCAGATCGCCGGCCACGCCATGTCTTCCATCTTCCTTGACAGCCTGGCGGTGGATATCGAACGCCTGAACCGGGTCAACCAGACCTTGTCGGTACTGCCCGAAGAGTTGCTGCAAAAGACCCCGCTGCGGCCGGTGGAGCTGCTGGTGATCGCGCCCTCCGAACGCCTGGACGATATCGCTACCCGCCATATTGCCAGCCTGCCCGCGCCGATCCGCACTATGCTGTCCGGGATCGGCGCCACGGAGACGCGCGGCGCCGCATTAGCCTCCTACCTGCTGTTTGAATCGACGTATACTTCCGAATTGATCCGGCTCGGCCAGCGCGACACCCAGGCGCGCAAGGCCGATGTGCTGGCGTTTTTTGCCTCCTGAGCCGTGGCTGTGTTTATCCAGGACCGATTCTTCGTGCTGCTCCCATTTCGACGTTACTGCCGCCAACTGCTGCTCCCCGCCTTGCTGATGCTGGCGGGCGGCCTGCTGGCGGACGCCCAGGCCGGGGCGCCGCCGCGCACCTTGCGCTTCGAACAGCTGAATGTGGACGATGGCCTGGCCCAGGAGTCGGTATTGGCCATCATGCAGGACCGCCAGGGTTTCATGTGGTTCGGCAGCCAGGCGGGCCTGAGCCGCTACGACGGCTACCGCACGGTGGTGTTCCGCCACGCTGTCTCCGATCCGCACAGCCTGGCTGAAAACTGGGTCAAGGCGCTGCACCTGGACCCGATCGGCCGCCTGTGGGTGGGTACCGACGGTGGCCTGGACCGTTACGATCCGGTGACGCAGAAATTCAGCCACTACCTGCCGGACGAACCGGTCAAGCGCGGCAACGGCAACCGCCATGTGGGCGCCATCATCGACGACGGCATCGGCGCGCTATGGGTGGGTACTTCCGACGGCCTGCAGCATTTTGATCCGGCCAGCGGCCGCTTCACCATTTACCACCACGAGCCGAAGGAAGCGGGCAGCCTGATGAGCGACCAGGTGAATGCCCTGGCGCGCGATGCGGCCGGCCGCCTGTGGGTGGGGACCGCCGCCGGCGTCGACATGCTGATGTCAGGCGCCAAGCGCTTCCGCCACTTCCCTTTGCAGGTGGGGAAGAACGGCCGCGGCGAGTCGGTGATCTCGCTGCATGTGGATAGCAAACAGACCCTGTGGGTGGGGACGGTCAGCGGCATCGAGCAGTGGAAGCTCGACGGCGACGGCGTGCCGCACCGGCGCCGCATGGGCGTGGCGGAAGGCTTGCCGCCCGGCCCGGTGCCGGCCATTTACCAGGACAGCGAAGGCACGCTCTGGGTCGGCACCCAGCGCCATGGCCTGTTCCGCTGGCGGCCCGAGGACGACCGCTTTGTGCAGTACCGCCACCAGCTCAGTGATCCGCACAGCCTGTCGGACAATTATGTCTCTTCACTGTTCCGCGACCGCGTCGGCACCTTGTGGGTCGGCACCTGGTATGCCGGCGTCAGCCGCGTCGACCTGGGCAGCGGTGGCTTCGCACGCCTGGTCAAGGATCCCGACCGTCCGCGCTCGCTCAGCGACAACCGCGTGCGCGCCATCCTCGATGCCGGCAACGGCAAGCTTTGGCTGGGCAATAACGACGGCCTGAATTACTTCGATCCGGTCAGCGGCGAAACCGTGCTATACCGCCTGGCCTCGCTGGCCGACAGCGTGGTCACGGCCATGTGGCGTGATCCGCAGGGCATGCTGTGGGTGGGCGGGCGCACCGGCATGCGCCGCTTCGATCCGCTCACGCGCCAGTTCAGCAGCCTGCTGTTCTCGCGCGGCGATCCGGATAGCGACCACCTGCGCTATATCTATGGCGACCGCAGCGGCGTGCTGTGGATTTCCTCGCGCGGCGGCTTGCACCGCTACGACCCGGTCAGCGGCGGCACCCAGACCTTCCGCCACGATCCGGCCGACGGCAACAGCCTGGCCGACAATATCGTGCGCCCGGTGCTGGAGGACAGCCGTGGCAGCCTGTGGGTCGGCACCTTCAATGGCCTCGACCTGCTGGACCGCAAGACGGGGCAGTTCCGCCACTTCCGCCATGACCCGGCCGATCCTTCCAGCCTGAGTCACGACGAGGTGCATTATCTGTACGAGGATGCGGGCGGCGTGCTGTGGATCGGCACGGCCGGCGGCCTGAATCGCATGGAATTCGGCGCCGATGGCAATGTGAAATTCCGCCGCTACCTGCGCAAGGACGGCCTGGCCGATGATGCCATCGCCGCCATCCTGGCCGATGACGCCAACAATCTGTGGCTGTCCACCAATACCGGCTTGTCGCGCCTGAATATCGTCACGGGCCAGATCCGCAACTATTCCGGCACGGACGGCACCATCGAAGGCGCTTACTTCGACGGCTCCGCGCTGCGCGCGCCGGACGGCAATATGTACTTCGGCGGCTTCAATGGACTGACCGCCTTCGCGCCGAAAGAGGTGAAGGAGAACAGCATCGCGCCGACGGTGGCAATCACCGACTTCCAGGTCTTCAACAAGTCCGTGCGTCCCGGCCAGAGCGAGAATGGCGGCATGCTGCGCAACGCCATCGAATACACCAATGCCGTCACGCTGCAGGAGAGCGACACCATGTTCTCGCTGGAGTTTACGGCCTTGCACTACGCCGCGCCCAAGCGCAACCGCTTCGCCTATCAGTTGCAGGGCTTCGACCGCGACTGGGTGGTGACGGACGCCAGCAAGCGCTTCGCCACCTACACCAATCTGGACCCCGGCACGTATACCTTCCGCGTCAAGGCCGCCAACAAGGACGGCATCTGGAACGACAACGCCGCCACGCTGGAAATCACCATCCTGCCGCCGTTCTGGAAAACCTGGTGGTTCCGCAGCCTGATCGTGCTGACCCTGCTGGGCAGTGCCGTCATCACCTATCAGGCGCGGGTGCGCGGCCTGCGCCGCCAGCGCACGCGCCTGGAGCAGCAGGTCAGCCTGCGCACGGCCGAGGTGGAGCTGAAGAACAAGCTGCTGCAGCAGCAGAAGCGCGAACTGGAGCAGCGCGACGAGCGTCTCAGCTACGCCAAGCAGAAGGCGGAAGACGCCACGCGCCAGAAGTCGGAATTCCTAGCCAATATGAGCCACGAGATGCGCACCCCGCTGGCCGGCGTGATCGGCATGCTGGGCTTTGCGCTGCGCGACAGCCATCTGGCCGATGGCACGCGCGAGCAGATCGAGCGCGGCCAGGCCAATGCCCAGTCGCTGCTGACCATCATCAACGATTTGCTGGACTTCTCCAAGATCGAGGCCGGCAAGCTGACCATCGAGAACATCGATTTCGCCCTGGCCGGCACGGTGGAGAATGTGGTCAGCCTGTTCGAAGAGCAGGCGGCCGCGCACAGCGTGGGCTTCGCGGTGGAATTCGGCAAGGGCTTGCCACCTTTCGTGGTGGGCGATCCGACCCGCCTGCGCCAGGTGCTGGTCAACCTGGTCGGCAATGCCTTCAAGTTCACCCAGCGCGGCCACGTCTCGCTGCGCGTGGAGCGCCTGCCGGAAAGCGTGCTGCGCGAAGGGCGCGCCTGCAGCCAGATCCGCTTCACGGTGGAAGATACCGGCATCGGCATTCCGGCCGAAGCCATGCCGCGCCTGTTCCAGAAATTCGAGCAGGCCGACAGCACCACCACGCGCCGCTACGGCGGCACCGGTCTGGGCCTGGCCATCTGCCGCCAGCTGGTGGAGTTGATGGGCGGCGAGATCGGCGCCGTCAGCACGCCGGGCATCGGCAGCGTGTTTGCCTTCACCTTGCCGCTGCCGGATGGCGTGGCGCCGCCGCTGGTGCCGCATATTCCGCGCGAGCCGCACAGCCACCAGCTGCGCGTGCTGTGCGCCGAGGACTTCCCGACCAACCAGATCATCATCCGCATGATGCTGGAAGACCTGGGCCACAAGGTCGATATCGTCGGCAACGGCGCGCTGGCGGTGGCCGCCTGCGCCCATGTGCGCTATGACCTGATCCTGATGGATGGCCGCATGCCGGAGATGGACGGCCCCAGCGCCACGCGCCTGATCCGCTCCGGCGGCAGCGACGCCGCGCCGGTGCGCGACCAGGAGCTGATGATCATCGCCTTGACGGCCAATGCCAGCGAGGAGGACCGCAGCCGCTACCTCGCTTCCGGCATGGACGATTTCCTGACCAAGCCGATCGACGAAGCGGCCCTGCATTTCCAGCTGAGCCGCGCCATCGAACGCCAGCTGCAGCGCGGCATCCTGCTGCCGGAAATGCCGCTGCGCTCCCAGCCCGGCCCCAGCGCGGCGGAACTCGACGCCATGTTCGGCGTGAGCGCGGACCCAGAGCACATCGTGCTGCCGCGCGGCGCGCCGGCCTCGCCGCCGCGCGTGCTGGCGCGCGAGATGCTGGACCGCCGCCTGCTCGAGGCCTTCCTGGCCGATCTGCCGGAGCGCCTGGCGGAACTGGATGCGGCCATTGCCGCCGCCGACGCCGATGCCGCGGGACGCCTGTTCCATGGCCTGAAGGGCAGCGCCGCCTATCTGGAACTGTCGGAACTGCAGGCGCTGGCGGGCGAACTGGAACGGGCCGCCGACCGCGCGCTGTGGGCGGCCGTCACCTCCAAGCTGCCGCGCCTGCGCGAGCTGCTGCAGCAATTGGCCGCAGGCGGCGTGCGAACCAATTGAAAAACATGCACGCTGGATATAAGGTAAGATTGCCTGGCCGGGTCACAGCAGGCGCACTGACGGTGACAGGCACAGGAGAGGATTGAATGAGAGTTCTGGTAGTAGATGATGACGTTGTCTCGCGCATGGTGCTGATGCACCTGATCGATAGCTGCGGCAAATTCGATATCGTGGAAGCGGAAGACGGCGCCGATGCCTGGCAACAGCTGGAAGGCGGCTTGCGTCCTGCAATCTGTTTTTGCGATCTGCGTATGCCGCGCCTCTCCGGCATGGAACTGCTGCAGCGCGTGAAAGGCGACGCCGCTTTCAGTACCATGCCTTTCGTGCTGGTCTCCTCTGCCACCGATACCAACACGGTGCAGCAGGCCACCAAGGCCGGCGCCGCCGGCTATATCGTCAAACCCTTCCAGGCCGACCAGGTGCGCGTGCACCTGACCGGCTTTCTCGACCAGGCCGCGAACGGCTACCAGCATGTGGCCGAAACCCCGGCCGAAACCCAGCAGCGCCTTGGCATCAATGGCGACCGCCTGCTGGTCTACCTGACCGGCTTCCAGAACCAGCTCACGGCCGCCAGCGCCGAACTCGATGCCTTGTTCGCGCGCGATGAAGTGGGGGAGGCGCGCAACCGCATCGAGCGCCTGCACGCCGGCTGCGTGACCCTGGGCTTGCACGGCGCCGCCGCCGCGCTGGAACGCTTCCGCCGCGATGTGCCGCCAGAAGCGGAGGCGGTGCAAGCTGCCTTGTCCGACGTGATACGGGCCGTGATTCACCAGTCCGCCCTGGTGCGCCAAATCAGTCTGGGTTGAAGCGCCGCGCCGCCGCCATGGCAGCGAAAGCCCTTGTGGATGAATTAGTTTAGGTTTAAAGTATCTGCTTGCAGGCTGACTTGAACCGACCATCCAAGCAGGGCGACCATGAACAGATCTTCTGCACCACTTGCACCCAGCGCGCACCGCGACACCTTTGCGCGCGATCATTTGCCGCCATTCGAGCAATGGCCGGAGCTGCTGTTCGACCTGCCGGAGCTGGACTATCCGCCGCGCCTGAACTGCGTGGCCGAGCTGCTGGACAAGGCGGTGGCTGCCGGCGGCGGCGCGCGTCCGGCCCTGTACGGCGAGCATGAATGCTGGACCTATGCGCAGTTGCAGGAGAAGGTGAACCGCATCGCCGCCGTGCTGCGCGGCCCGCTGGGACTGGTGCCTGGCAACCGAGTGCTGCTGCGCGGCGCCAACCATCCGCTGATGGCGGCCGCCGTTCTGGGCGTGCTGAAAGCCGGCTGCATCGCCGTGCCCACCATGCCGCTGCTGCGCGCGCGCGAGCTGGGCGCCATCATGGGCAAATCCCAGGTGAATGCCGTACTGTGCGCTGAAGGCCTGCGCGAGGAAATGGAACTGGCGCCGTCCCTGCCCGAACGCGCACTGTACTTCAATGGCGGCGCGGGCGAAGGCTCGCTGGAAGCGCTGATGGCGCAGCAAGAGCCGCACTTCGAGGCCTGCGATACGTCGGCCGACGACGTCTGCCTGATCAGCTTCACCTCCGGCACCACCGGCGTGCCGAAAGGGACCATGCATTTCCACCGCGACGTGCTGGCCATCTGCGACTGCTTCCCGCGCCATACCCTGAAGGCCGATGGCTCCGACCTGTTCATCGGCACGCCGCCGCTGGCTTTCACCTTCGGCCTGGGCGGCCTGCTGCTGTTTCCCTTGCGCGTGGGCGCCGCCGCCGTGCTGCTGGAAAAGCTGACGCCGGAAACCCTGCTGCAGGCGATAGCGAAATACCGCGCCACCATCAGCTTTACCGCGCCCACCTTTTACCGCCAGATGGCGGCGCTGGTGCCGCAGCACGATCTGTCCAGCCTGCGCAAAAGCGTGTCGGCCGGCGAGGCGCTGCCGCTGGCCACGCGCGCGCTCTGGAAGGAGGCCAGCGGTCTGGCCATGATCGACGGTATCGGCGCCACCGAGATGCTGCACATCTTCATCTCCGCCTCCGGCGAGGAGATCCGTCCCGGCGCCACGGGCAAGCCGGTGCCGGGCTACCAGGCCTGCGTACTCGATGGCGAAGGCAAGCCGGTGGGGGCGGGCGTGATCGGGCGGCTGGCCGTCAAAGGCCCGACCGGCTGCCGCTATCTGGCCGATCCGCGCCAGAAGGACTATGTGCTGAACGGCTGGAACCTGACCGGCGACGCCTATGAGATGGACGCCGACGGCTATTTCATCTACCGCTCGCGCACCGACGATATGATCATTTCGGCCGGCTATAACATCGCCGGTCCCGAGGTGGAGGAGGTGCTGCTGCGCCATCCCGCCGTGGCCGAATGCGGCGTGGTTGGCAAGGCCGATGCGGAGCGCGGGCAGATCGTGGAAGCGCATGTGGTGCTGCGTCCCGGCTTCGACGCTTCGCCCGCGCTGGCAGCCAGCCTGCAGGAGTTCGTCAAGGCGGAAATCGCCCCGTATAAATATCCGCGCGCGGTGCGCTTCACGGCGGCATTGCCACGCACGGAAACAGGAAAGCTGCAGCGTTTCAAGCTGCGCAGCCCGGAATAAGGAAACGCATGAATATCGTTTGCATAGGCGGCGGCCCGGCAGGCCTGTATTTCGGCCTGCTGATGAAAAAGCAGAACCCCGCGCACCGCATCACCGTCATCGAGCGCAACCGGCCTTACGACACTTTCGGCTGGGGCGTGGTGTTCTCCGACCAGACCTTGGGCAATCTGGTGAACGCCGACGAGCCGACGGCGCGCGCCATCCTGCAAGCCTTCAACCACTGGGACGATATCGACGTCTTCTTCAAGGGACAGAAAGTCACGTCCGGCGGCCACGGCTTCTGCGGCATCGGCCGCAAGCGCCTGCTGAACATCCTGCAGCAGCGCTGCGAGGAACTGGGCGTGGAACTGCTGTTCAAGACCGAGGTCGAGGACGACCAGGAAATCGCGCGCCGCTACCAGGCCGACCTGGTGATCGCCGCCGACGGCTTGAACAGCCGCATCCGCACGCGCTACGCCGCCACCTACCAGCCGCAGATCGAAACGCGGCAGTGCCGCTTTGTGTGGCTGGGCACGAAGAAGAAGTTCGACGCCTTCACCTTCGTCTTCAAGGAAACGCCGCACGGCTGGTTCCAGGCCCATATCTACCAGTACGACGGCGACACCTCGACCTTCATCATCGAAACGCCGGAAAGCGTATGGCGCGCGGCCGGCCTGGATGAAATGAGCCAGGAACACAGCATCGCATGGTGCGAGCAGTTGTTTGCCGACCAGCTGGACGGGCACGCGCTGATGTCGAACGCGGCGCACCTGCGCGGTTCCAGCAGCTGGATCGCTTTCCCGCGCATCGTCTGCCAGCAGTGGGTGCGCTGGAACGATGGCGTGCCGGTGGTGCTGATGGGCGACGCCGCCCACACCGCCCACTTCTCGATCGGCTCCGGCACCAAGCTGGCGCTGGAGGACGCGATCGAGCTGGCGCGCTGCTTTGCCGCCGAACCGGATATCGCCGCCGCGCTGGCCGAATACGAAAAGGCGAGGGCGGTGGAGGTGCTGAAGATCCAGAGTTCGGCGCGTAATTCGATGGAGTGGTTCGAGAACGTGCAGCGCTATACCGCGCTGGAGGCGCCGCAATTTGCCTATTCCATGCTGACGCGCAGCCAGCGCCTGTCGCACGAAAACCTGCGCGTGCGCGATGCCGATTATGTGGCCGACTACGAAGCCTGGTTCGCGCAGCGCGCCTTCGAACAGGCGGAATTGCCAATGCCGGCCGAGCTGCAAATTCCACCCATGTTCACGCCCTACAAGGTGCGCGGCCTGGTGCTGAAGAACCGCATCGTCGTCTCGCCGATGGCGCAATACAGCGCGGTGGATGGCACGGTGGGCGATTTCCACCTGGTGCATCTGGGCGCGCGCGCCATGGGCGGCGCCGCGCTGGTGATGGCGGAAATGACCTGTCCCTCGGCCGATGCGCGCATCACGCCGCATTGTCCCGGCATGTACACGGCGCAGCATACCGAGGCCTGGCAGCGCATCGTCGGCTATGTGCATGCGCATAGCGATGCCAAGATCGGCATCCAGCTTGGACACGCTGGCGCCAAGGGTTCCACCCGCGCCATGTGGGAAGGCATCGACCAGCCGCTGGACAGTGATAACTGGCCGCTGCTCTCGGCCTCGCCGCAGCAGTATCTGGACGGCGTGTCCCAGCTCTCGCGCGCCATGACACCAGAAGACATGCAGCGGGTGGAAGACGATTTCGTGCGCGCCACGCTGGCGGCCGACCACGCCGGCTTCGACTGGCTGGAACTGCACTGCGCCCACGGCTATCTGCTGTCTTCTTTCATTTCGCCGCTGACCAATAAGCGCGGTGACGAATTCGGCGGCAGCCTGGAAAACCGCTGCCGCTATCCGCTGCGGGTGTTCGCCGCCATGCGCGCCGCGTGGCCGGTGCACAAGCCGATGAGCGTGCGCATCTCGGCCCACGACTGGGTGGAGGGTGGCATCACGCCGGAAGACGCGGTGCAGATCGCGCAGCTGTTCAAGCTGGCCGGGGCCGACGTGATCGACTGCTCTTCGGGCCAGGTCAGCAAGCAAGAAAAGCCCATCTTCGGCCGCATGTTCCAGACGCCGTTCGCCGACCGCGTGCGCAACGAGGCGGGCATTGCCGCCATGGCCGTCGGCTCCATCTTCGAGGCCGACCACGCCAACGGCATCATCGCCGCCGGCCGCGCCGACCTGTGCGCGGTGGGCCGCCCGCACCTGGCCAATCCGGCCTGGACGCTGACGGAGGCGGCGAAGATCGGCTACCGCATGGTGGCCTGGCCCAAGCAATACCTGCCCGGCAAGCAGCAGCTGGAGCGCAATCTGGAGCGGGAAAAACAACTGGCGGCCGCCAGCAGCGGCCTGACGCCGCAGCAGGTGGCGGCAAAATTGCTGGAGGGTTGAATGAGTAGTGCAATGAGCGAAGCGAAATCCCTGGCGGGCAAACATGCGCTGGTGACGGGCGGTGGCCGCGGCATCGGCGCCGCCTGCGCCCGCGCCTTGCTGCTGCGCGGCGCCAGCGTGACCCTGGCGGGCCGCGACGGCGCCCAGCTGGAGCAGGCCGCGCTTGAGCTGCACGCGCTGCTGGCCGACGAGCCGGCGCTGGCCGAAAGCTGCCGTGTTGCCATCCGCACCATGGACGTGGGCGATGAGGCCTCGGTGCGCGAAGGCTTCGCCGCCGCCGCCGAACGCCTGGGCCGCATCGATATCCTGGTGAATAATGCGGGCCAGGCGCATTCCGCCCCGTTCCTGAAAACCAGCAGCGAGGACTGGCGGCGCATGCTGGACGTGAACCTCGGCGGCGTTTTCCACTGCAGCCAGGCGGCCTTGCCCGCCATGCTGGAGGCGGGCTGGGGGCGCATCGTGAATATCGCGTCCACCGCCGGCCTGACCGGCTACCGCTATGTGAGTGCCTATACCGCCGCCAAGCATGGTGTGGTCGGCCTGACGCGCGCCCTGGCGCTGGAAGTGGCGGCCAAGGGCGTGACGGTGAACGCGGTCTGCCCCGGCTTTACCGAAACCGATATCGTGAAGGACGCCGTCGCCAACATCATGCAGAAGACGGGACGCAGCGAGGAGCAGGCGCGCGCCGAACTGGCCGCCGGCAATCCGCAGCAGCGCCTGATCCAGGGCGAGGAAGTGGCCAATGCCGTAGCCTGGCTTTGCCTGCCCGAATCGGGCGCCATGAATGGACAGGCGCTGGCCGTCGCCGGCGGCGAAGTGATGTAAGGATGCCCATGCATTTCAATGAAAACCAGGAAGGCGCCGGCGAGGCGCCGGCGCCTTTGCCAGAACCGGTGCTGGATCTGGCCAGCCGCCTGACGCAGGACCACCATCAGGCGCTCAAGCTGTGGCTGCGCATGCTGTCCTGCACCGTCAAGATCGAAAACGAAATCCGCGGCCGGCTGCGCTCGCAGTTCGGCATCACCTTGCCGCGCTTCGACCTTATGGCGCAGCTGGAGCGCTATCCGCAAGGTCTGCGCATGGGCGAGCTGTCGCGCCGCATGATGGTCACGGGCGGCAATGTCACCGGCATCACCGACCAGCTGGAACAGGAAGGCCTGGTGCAGCGCGTGCCCGATCCGAAAGACGGGCGTGCCTTCAGCGTCATGCTGACGCCGGCCGGCCGCAAAGCCTTTGCCGAGATGGCCCAGGTGCACGAAAGCTGGGTGGTCGAGCTGCTGCAGGATATCCCCGGCGACGACAAGGGCCAGCTGATCGAACTGCTCTCCGAAATGAAGGGCCATTTATATGCCCGCAATGGAAAGGACAAACCATGAAGCATCTGCAAGGCGAGCCGCACGCGCTGCCGGGCAACCGCCAGGCGCTGGCCAATTATGCCGCGCGCCATTTCCTGTTCGCGCTGGAGCAGGGCGTGGCGACGCTGACCCTGAACCGCCCCGAGCGCAAGAATCCGCTGACCTTCGATTCCTATGCCGAGCTGCGCGAATTGTTCCGCGCGCTGGCCTATGCCGACGATGTGAAAGCCATCGTCATCAACGGCGCGGGCGAGAATTTCTGCTCGGGCGGCGACGTGCACGAGATCATCGGCCCGCTGACCAGGCTCGATATGCCCGGCCTGCTGGCTTTCACGCGCATGACGGGTGATGTGGTGAAAGCCATGCGCGCCTGCCCCCAGCCCATCGTGGCCGCCATCGACGGCGTGTGCGCCGGCGCCGGTTCCATGCTGGCGCTGGCATCGGACATCCGCTACGGCACGGAGCGCAGCAAGACCGCCTTCCTGTTCACCCGCGTCGGCCTGGCCGGCTGCGATATGGGCGCCTGCGCCTTGCTGCCGCGCGTGATCGGCCAGGGCCGCGCCGCCGAGTTGCTGTACAGCGGGCGTTCCATGTCGGGCCTGGAGGGCGAGCGCTGGGGTTTCTTCAACAATCTGTACGCGCCGGAAGCGCTGCTGGCCGAAGCGCAGGGTTTTGCGCGCAGCCTGGCGCAAGGCCCGACTTTCGCCCACGGCATGACCAAGAAGATGCTGCAGCAGGAGTGGAATATGGGCGTGGACGAAGCCATCGAGGCGGAAGCCCAGGCGCAGGCCATTTGCATGGCGACCAACGACTTCCATCGCGCCTACCACGCTTTCGTGGCGAAACAGAAACCGCAGTTCGAGGGGGATTGAGGCATGGCCGATAAAGACTATCTGGGCTGGCCCTTCTTCGAGCCGCGCCATGCTGCGCTGGAACGGGAACTCGATGCCTGGGCCGGGCAGCAGGTGCGCGACGCGCATGGCGCGGATGTGGATGCGACTTGCCGCCAACTGGTGCGCCAGCTGGGCGAGGCGGGCTGGCTGCGCCATGCGGTCGGCGGCAGCGCCCATGGCGGCGCGCTGGACGCCATCGATACGCGCGCCATCTGCCTGATCCGCGAGACCCTGGCGCGCCACAACGGCCTGGCCGATTTCGCCTTCGCCATGCAGGGCCTGGGTTCGGGCGCCATCAGCCTGTTTGGCGATGCGGCGGCCCAGCAGGCCTGGCTGCCGCGCGTGGCGCGTGGTGAGGCGATTGCCGCTTTTGCCTTGTCCGAACCGCAGGCCGGGTCCGACGTCGCCGCCATGCAGTGCGCCGCTGCGCGCGAGGGCGACAGCTATGTGCTGAACGGCGAGAAGACCTGGATTTCGAACGGCGGCATCGCCGATTTCTACGTGGTGTTTGCGCGCGACGGCGCGGCCGCGGAAACGCAAAGCAGTCCGGCGCGCGGCACGCGCGGCATCAGCGCCTTCGTCGTTCCTGCCGATGCGCCAGGCCTGGAAATCGCGGAGCGCATCCAGGTGATTGCACCGCATCCGCTGGCGCGCCTGCGTTTCAACAACTGCCGCATCCCGGCCGCCTTGCGCCTGGGCGAAGCGGGGCAGGGCTTCAAGGTGGCGATGGCCACGCTCGATGTGTTCCGCACCTCGGTGGCGGCGGCGGCCCTCGGTTTCGCCCGCCGCGCGCTGGACGAGGCGCTGGCCCATGCGCGCCAGCGAACCATGTTCGGCCAGACCCTGGCCGACTTCCAGCTGACCCAGGCCAAACTGGCGCAGATGGCCACCGCCATCGACAGCGCCGCGCTCCTGACCTACCGCGCCGCCTGGCAGCGCGACCAGGGCCGCAAGGTGACGAAGGAAGCGGCCATGGCCAAGATGACGGCCACCGAAACGGCGCAGCAGGTGATCGACGCCGCCGTGCAGATGTTCGGCGGCCTGGGCGTGGTCAGCGAGCATCCGGTGGAGCGCCTGTACCGCGAAATCCGCGCCCTGCGCATTTACGAAGGCGCCACCGAGGTCCAGCAATTAATCATCGCGCGCGAACTGCTGCGTGATACCGCTTAAGTAAGGAAAGACCATGCAGATACTTCAACCACCCGGCTGGCCCCGTCCGCGCGGCTATTCCAATGGCATCGCCGCCAGCGGCAAGCAAGTCTTCGTCAGCGGCATGGTGGGCTGGGACGAGCAGGGGCGGTTCCCTACCAGCGACTTTGCCGGCCAAGTGCGCCAGGCCCTGCTGAATATCATTGCGGTGCTGGCCGAGGCGGGTGCAAAGCCACAGCACATCGTGCGCATGACCTGGTACGTGGTCGATAAAATCGAGTATGTGGCAGCCTACCGCGAGATCGGCCAGATCTACCGGGAACTGGTCGGCGCCCACTATCCGGCCATGAGTGCGATCGAAGTCAGCGCCTTGATCGAAGACCAGGCAAAAGTCGAAATCGAAGTAACGGCCGTCGTTCCCTAAGCTTGGCCCGGTGCGCCGGCCGCAGTTGCCGCCTCAGGCGGCGGCGCCCAGCGCCTTGGCGGGTTTTGCCGGCAGGAGGCGCTGGCTTAGCCAGCGGCGCAGGGGAATGTCGGCTCTTTTTTCCAGCAGCAGGGAGAGTAGAATCAAGACCGCCACAAAGCTGATGCCGCTGAAGGGGGCCAGCTTGGCGCCCCATTTCTTGAGCAGGGCGCTCGCCAGCATACCCAAAGGAATATGCAGGACGTAGAGCGGATAGCTGGCCGACCCCAGGGCCAGCAAGCCCCCTTGCAAGCGGCTACGACCCGGCAGCGCCGCCAGCAGCACGGCAGCCGGGAACACGATGAGCACTGCCAGCAGATCGATCCAGGCATTCGCCGCCGCCGCGTCCGGCAAGGCCAGGACAATGGCAACCAGCAGGAAGCTCAGCCATGGTAAGGCGGCCGCGCCCGTCCAGCCTGAGAGCGCTTGCAGCAAAGGCGTTTTTTTCCTGAACAGCAGCAACCCCAGAGAAATGCCGAAAAGGGCGCGGCAAAAGCCTGCGGCGATGGCCACGGTGCCCCAGCTATAGCCGATATCCAGCGTGCCGTTGTGCAGCGCGCTAGCGGTGACGACGCCGCCCGACAACACGATGACGGCGCCAAGCACGCCAGTGCTGAGCCAGCGGCGGCATGCCGCATACAGAATATTGACCACCAGCTCATAAAAAAGCGACCAGTAAGGACCGTTGATGGCGAACAGGCTGTTGCCGCCGCCAAGCTGGGAAGGCAGGAAGAAGGCCGCCAAACTGGCGGAAAGCAGGATTTCTTCTGTTCCCCAAGCGCTGTCGGTCTTGTGCATGGCCGCTTTGAATAGCCAGACCGCCGTGCACAGCAGCAGAGAGAGTAAGTAGACGGGATAAAGGCGGATCAGGCGCGTCAGGACGAAATTGCCAAAGCCCATGACGCCGCTGCGCAATTTTTCATCGTAAGCATAGGCGATCACGAAGCCGCTCAGGATGAAGAACAGGTCGACCGCCAGATAACTGTGGAAAAAATTGATATGCCAGAGATCGCCGGTGTGGCGGGTAAGGACGAAGATGGCGGCCATGCCCCTCAAACCATCGAGGAAAGCAAATTTATTGTGATTCATAGGGGAAGTCTTATCGGTCGAGCGGGAGGGCGCGTGCTAGGAAACAGCCATCTTAATTAATGATTGCCAATTAAGCAAATGGATGCTCTCCGGTGCGCAGGGCGGATGCTGCGAGCGGTAGAATCATCAGGGCTCAGAAAAGAATGTAAGACAGATAATCTAAAAGAACAACATGTTATAGTGAGCAATATTTCTTTCAGAAAGGTGCCTGCTATGCAAGCTTATTCCCGTTATGCTGCCGTCCTGTTGACGATTCCTCTGGCTGTGATGGCGACGGCGGCACATGCTGCGACTTCCTTGCTTTCGGCGGCGGAACAAAAACAGCTTGCCACCTGGCTGGGCGAAGGGGAGATCAAGCTCAACACGATTTACGCCAAGAGCGCCGGCGACACTGCCGCCAACTTCCACGCGGCTGTCGACGGCAAGGGGCGCACCTTTTCCGTCATGGAGGCCACCAATAAAGCCGGCCAGACCTGGTTGGTCGGCGGCTACAATCCCGTGAGCTGGAGTTCCAGCGGACAGTACAACCGGAATATGGGCAGCAGCGGCCGCACCGCCTTCCTGTTTAATCTGAGCAGCAGCAGCCTGCACCGGCAAATGCCGCGCGCCGGCGGCATGGAGGAGGTGGGGTCCTATCAAACCTATAATGGCAAAAATTACGGCCCCACTTTCGGCTGGGGGCATGATCTGTTTGTGCCGTACGATCTGACCAAGGGCGGCCATTCTTTCCTGTATTCCTATGCTGACCCGAATGGCGGCAACTTCAATATCAGTTTGCTGGACGGCAGTCCTTCTGAGAGCCGGAGCATCACCTTCGGCCGTATCGAAGTGTATTCGATCGGCGTCGTGCCGGAACCGGCCAGCTACCTGATGCTGTTGGGCGGTGTGGGTTTGCTGGCGTGGCGCCGGCGTTCGGCCGGGAAATAAGCGGCGGCATGGCTGGGGACAATGGACTTGTTTCGATCATTTACGCGCCAAGAAGTCGAGGTGGTGAACGAGCGCATATCCGGCGAAGGCAGTCCTGTGGAGGTATATTCTGAAGCAGGTAAACGGTATCTACGCGCCGTAAAATTTACGCGCTCGGAAATTAGCGAGGCCTTTGAGCGGGCGTTGTCTAAACAAACCGGATAAGCATGAGCCAACATAACTAGATCCATGAAAGCTTAGTGAAAGGCTCCAATGATGGTATTGGGGCTTTTGCTTATGTGCTCTGCAAATTGCATAAAGTGGAGTGGACCAAAGCTGTGCAGGAGCGGGAAGGTCGTTTCCCTACTGAGCCAGAAATCAAACAGTTCCATGAGCAGAACATTCTGCCCAATCGCATGAGCGCGTATCGCGCGAGTGAGGCGCATGGTCCCCCCGACTGGAATCGAACCAGTATCCCACGCTTAGGAGGCATGTGCACTATCCATTGTGCTACGGGGAGGACGCAAGGCGAGCGCAATTATAGCTGACAGATCGGCAAATGTTAGTGGCAATTGCGCGCTGCCGGTACAATGCTGGTTTCGATCATCCCAAACCGCCTGCCGACCGCAGCAGGACGGCACCTTGAACCCGCTATGGCAGTCATTTCCCTCACTTCCGCGCAACTGGCGTTCGGCCACGTCGCGCTTCTCGATCACGCCGAATTCTCCCTCGAGAGCGGCGAGCGCGTCGGCCTGATCGGCCGCAACGGCACCGGTAAATCCTCGCTGCTGAAAATTCTTTCCGGCCGCGTCAAGCTGGACGACGGCTTGCTGGTCATGCAGCAGGGCTTGACGATCGCCTATGTCGAGCAGGAACCCGTGTTCGAGCCGGAGATGACGGTGTTCGAAGCCGTCGCCTCCGGCCTGGGCGAACTGCCGGCCCTGCGCAAGGAATACGATGCGCTGACCAGCCAGTTCGGCCAGGGCGACGACGAGGCGCTGATGGAGCGCATGCATGAAATCCAGCTGCAGCTCGATGCGGCCGACGCCTGGAACCTGGGCAACAAGGTCGAGCAGACCTTGGACCGCCTGAATCTCGGTCCGGATGCGCTGATGAAGACCCTGTCGGGCGGCATGCAAAAGCGCGTGGCGCTGGCGCGCGCCCTGGTGGCGGCGCCCGATGTGCTGCTGCTCGACGAGCCGACCAACCACCTCGACTTCACCTCCATCCTATGGCTGGAAGGCTTGCTGCGCGACTTCAAGGGCAGCGTGCTGTTCATCACCCACGACCGTTCCTTCCTCGACAATGTGGCCACCCGCATCATCGAGCTGGACCGTGGCCGCCTGCTGTCCTATCCCGGCAACTTCAGCACCTACCAGACGCGCAAGGCCGAGCAGCTGGCCATCGAGGAAATCGAGAACGCCAAGTTCGATAAATTCCTGGCCCAGGAAGAGGTCTGGATCCGCAAGGGCGTGCAGGCGCGCCGCACGCGCGACGAGGGCCGGGTGCGCCGTCTGGAGCGCCTGCGCGACCAGCGCGCCGCGCGCCGCGAGCAGCAGGGCCAGGTGCGGCTGGAAGTGTCGTCCGGTGAGCGCTCGGGCAAGATCGTGGCCGAGCTGGAGAATGTGAGCAAGGCCTACGGCGCGAAAGCCATCGTGCGCGACTTCAGCGCCACCATTCTGCGCGGCGACAAGGTCGGCCTGATCGGCACCAATGGCGCCGGCAAGACCACCCTGCTCAAGCTGATCCTGGGCGAGGAAACGGCCGATGCCGGCAGCATCCGTCAGGGCACCAAATTGCAGGTCGCGTACTTCGACCAGATGCGCACCCAGCTCAACGAGGAGGCCAGCCTGGCCGACACCATTGCGCCGGGCAGCGACTGGGTCGAGATCAATGGCCAGCGCAAGCATGTGATGAGCTATCTGGGCGACTTCCTGTTCGCGCCCGAGCGCGCCCGTTCGCCGGTGCGCACCTTGTCGGGCGGCGAGCGCAACCGCCTGCTGCTGGCGCGCCTGTTCGCCAAGCCGGCCAATGTGCTGGTGCTTGACGAGCCGACCAATGACCTCGACATCGACACCCTGGAGCTGCTGGAAGAGCTGCTCGAAGATTACCAGGGCACGGTCTTCCTGGTCAGCCACGACCGTATGTTCCTCGACAATGTCGTAACCCAGGTCATCGTGGCCGAAGGGGAGGGCGCCTGGCGCGAGTATATCGGCGGCTATAGCGACTGGGAGCGGGTGCGCGCCGCGGCGCCGGCCGCCTCTGCCAAGCCAGCGGCGAAGGCCGAGCTGAAACCGGCCAAGGTGGAAGCGGCACCGGCTGCTGCGCCTGCAGCAAAACCGAAAAAGCTCAGCTTCAAGGAACAGCGCGAGCTGGACGAGCTGCCGCAACTGATCGCCAAGCTGGAAGACGAGCAGAGCGCGCTGAATATCGCCCTGTCCGATCCCGACTTCTACAAGAAGACGCCGGCCGAAGCGAAGCGCCTGAACAGCCGCATCGCTGAGATCGAAGAGGCGCTGCTGGCGGCCCTGGAGCGCTGGGAGGCCATCGAATCGCGGCAATGAGACAGCTGATTAGATGAAAGATTTCCTTTCTACATCATTCGTGCGCTGCACAAGCGCGTAATATTGTAATATCTGCAAACTCCGCCACGGACCCGCAGATATCGCATGAAAACCCAGCAGTCAGACCCCACCCGGCCGGCCGCCGCACAGCCAGCCGGGCCGGACAGCGCGCCTTCGCGGCAGCCGGCGCTGGTCCGCATCCTTCCCTTTGCCGCCTATATGGCCTTCATCGCCATCGCCGACCTGCTCGCGCGTTTCGGCCTGGCGGCGGTGGAACTGCGCTGGCTGTATGCAGTCAAAACCGGCGTCGTCCTGCTGCTGCTGTTCGCCTTCCGCCGCCATTACCGCGAGCTGGCCTGGCAGCCACTGGGGGCGCGCGGCTGGCTGGCGGCCGTGGCCACCGGGCTGCTGGTGCTGCTGCTGTGGGTGAATCTGGATGCGGCCTGGATGCAGCTGGGCACTGCGGCCGGCTTCGATCCGCGCAGCGCCGGCGGCCGGATCGACTGGTCACTGGCCCTGGTGCGCGTGGCCGGCGCGGCCCTGGTGGTGCCGCTGATGGAGGAATTGTTTTGGCGCTCCTTCCTGCTGCGCTGGCTGGAGCGGGCCGATTTCCTGAAAGTGAACCCCGCGCACGTAAAATTTAAAGCTTTTATTGTCACGGTGATATTATTCGGCCTCGAACATCATTTGTGGTTCGCCGGCATGGTGGCCGGCGCCGCTTACGGCCTCTTATACATGCGCAGCCAGAACCTGTGGTCGCCCATCATCGCCCATGCCGTCACCAATGGCGGCCTGGGGATCTGGGTGTTAATGACCGCTAACTGGTCCTTCTGGTAAGCGGCAGGCAGATACTCAACAGAAAAATATGACACTCTCTTCAACCATGAGCAAGCGCCACGGCGTGCTGCGCGTGCTGCCGCTGGCCGTATTGGCCGCCCTGGCGCATGGCGCGGCGCAGGCGGCCATCAGCGATACTATCCACCCCTTCGTTTCGCTCGGCTATACGCATGACGGCAACCTGCTGCGCCTGCCGGACCAGGCGCCCGGCTTTGACGGGCCGCGCGGCGACACTATCCGCCAGGTCCAGGCGGGCGTGTCGCTGGAGCGCCCTATCGGCCGGCAAAAATTGACGGCTAGCGCTAAAGTTTCACGCGTGACTTTCGATCACTACGATCAACTCGATTATAATGGCAAGGATTTTGCTGCGGATCTGGCCTGGCAGCTGGGCAACCACCTGGACGGCCGCCTTGGCGCCACCTATACCCAGACCCTGACCCCTTTCACGGACTTTCATAGCGAAGAGCGCAATTTGCGCACCTATCGCCGCGAGTACGCGGATGGCGCCTGGCGCTTCCATCCCAGCTGGCGCCTGCGGGCGGGCCTCAGCCGCGGCAAATACGATTACGATCTGCGTTCGCAGAGCATCAATGACCGTAAGGAAGATCTGGCGGAAGCCGGGATCGACTATCTGGCCGCCAGTGGCAGCCGGGTCGGCCTGGTGGCGCGCCAGCTGAAAGGGCGCTATACGCAGCCGCGCGCGGCCGGCGACTGGCGCGCCGTGAACTGGAATCAGGATGAGCTGAAAGCCAATGTGTACTGGCTGGCCAGCGGCGTGACCCAGGTGACGCTGCTGGCCGGCTGGGCACGCCGCGCGTATGAGAATCTGCCGCAGCGTGATTCGAACGGCTTGAATGGCCGCCTGCGGGTGGACTGGAAGCCGCTCGGCAAGGTGCGCTTCAATGGCCAGCTCTGGCGCGAATTCGGGGCGGTGGAAAGCAGCTTCATCACCAATAGCCTGAATCGCGGCAGCAGCCTGGAGGCGATCTGGGATGTGTCGGCCAAGGTGCAGCTGAACGGCAATGTGCGGCGCGAGCGGCGCCGCTTCGAGACGCAGAGCGGGGTGATCTTGCCGATCGAGCCCAGCGATTCGCTGCGCAATGCCTCCCTGGGGCTGGTGTATGCGCCCCAGCCGGCGATCCAGCTGGGCATCAGCGCTTTCCAGGAAAAACGCAGCGGCAACCCTTTGGTGGGAACCAGCAGTTTCAGCGCCAACGGCATGTCGGTGACGGCCAGTGCGCAGTTTTAAATAGTCTTCAAAAGTATAAAATGACGGTCAACGATATTCCTCTGATTTCCTTCTTCCAGCGCGTGCTGGATCCGCTGATCATCATGGGCACGCTGTACGTGGCCGCGATGCTGTTTGGCGAACCGTTCACCGGCTATTCGCTGGTGCTGATGATACTGGCTTTCTTCATTTCGTCGGCGGTCTACCAGCATGTCGATCCCTACCGCACCTGGCGCAGCGGGCGCATGCTGGCCTATTCGCGCGATATGTTCGTGGGCTGGATCGTCACCGCCCTGATCCTGGTCTTCCTGGGCTCGGTCAGTGGCCTGAGCTATCACTACGATGAAGACGTGGTGCTGGCCTGGTTTGTCGCCACCCCCTTCGTGCTGCTGTTCAGCCATCTGGCGGCGCGCAAGATCGGTTCCGACCCGGCCGAGCCGAGCGAGGTGCGTTCGGTGCTGATCATCGGCGCCAACGACGTCGGCCTGAAGTTTGCGCGCACCATCGAGCGCCACCCCAACCTGTTCATGCAGGTCAAGGGCTTTTTCGATGACCGCACGGAAGACCGCCACCCGGCCGAACTGCGCCATCCGATGCTGGGCAAGATGGCCGACGTGGCCGCCTATGTGCGCGAAAACAATGTCAAGATGATCTTCATCAGCACGCCGATCTCGGCCCAGCCGCGCATCCGCAAGCTGCTCGACGATCTGCAGGACACCACGGCCTCGGTCTACTTCCTGCCCGATATCTATGTGTTCGACCTGATGCAGGCGCGCTTCGACAATGTCGGCGGCATGCCCGTGATCGCCATCTGCGAAACCCCGTTTACCGGCTTTAACAGCATGGTCAAGCGCGCCAGCGATATCGTGCTGGCGGCCGCCATCCAGCTGCTCTTGCTGCCGATCATGGCGCTGATCGCGCTGGCCGTGAAGCTCAGCTCGCCCGGCCCCATCATCTTCCGCCAGCGCCGCTACGGCCTGTATGGCGAGCAGATCATCGTCTACAAATTCCGCTCGATGACGGTGGCCGAGGATGGCGCCAAAGTGGTGCAGGCGACCAAGAACGACCAGCGCGTGACGCGCGTCGGCGCCTTCCTGCGCAAGACCTCGCTCGACGAACTGCCGCAGTTCATCAATGTGCTGCAGGGACGCATGAGCATCGTCGGGCCGCGCCCGCACGCGGTGGCGCATAATGAGCAGTACCGCAAGCTGATCAAGGGCTATATGCTGCGCCACAAGGTCAAGCCGGGCATCACCGGCTGGGCCCAGGTGAATGGCTTGCGTGGCGAAACCGAGACGCTCGACAAGATGGAGGCGCGCATCCGCTTCGACCTCGATTATCTGCGCAACTGGTCGCTGTGGCTGGACCTGTGGATCGTGGTGAAAACCGTGAAAGTGGTGCTGGACCGCGAAAACGCCCACTAATTCCCCTTTATTAACAAGAATTTAAGCCGAATCAGCAGGCGCCAGTGTATAGTCGCGCACTGTTGACGCGGCGTTGTATTTTTGTCTCGCTTGTGATATTTTTGCAAATATTTTTGGTGCGTACTTTCCTGGCTCGATGCGGGGGCGCAATAAATCCTGGAGGAATAAATTGACTATGATTAAAGCAAACAGGAAGGTACTGTGCACCGCGTTGGTGCTGATGCTGGCCGCTGGCTTGAGCGCCTGCGGCAGCAAGGAAAAGAAGGCGGGCCAGGCGCTGGCCAGCGTGAACGGTGAGGAAATCACCGTGCTGCAGCTGAACGAGGAGTTGCAGCGCGCCGGCGTGCAGGCGGCCCAGCAGGAAGAGGCCAGCAAGCAATTGCTGGAAGCGCTGATCGACCGCCAGCTGCTGCAGAACGAGGCGCAGAAGGAAAAGATCGACCGCGACCCGAAAGTGCAGCAAGCCATCGAACGCGCCAAGGCCCTGATCGTGGCCCAGGCCTATATGCAGAAGCGGGTCGGCAATATCGCCCGTCCCACCAAGGAGGAGGTGGAAGCCTACTTCAAGCAGCATCCGGAATTCTTTGCCAACCGCAAGGCTTTCGACCTGCGCCAGCTGGTGATCGCCAGCGAGGACATGAACGACGCGCTGAAAGCGGCCATGGACCAGGCCAAGTCGCTGGAAGAGGTGGTGGTGTGGATGGAGAGCCACAAGGTCAAGTATGCGCGCGCGCAAGTGGTGCGCAGCAGCGCCGACCTGCCGCCTGAGCTGAGCGGCAAGCTGCTGGCCATGCCGAAGGGCCAGCTGTTCATCATCCGCGAAGGCGCGCGCACCATGTTGATGGCGATTGCCGACATCAAGGAGGCGCCGGTGACGCTGGAGGTGGCGCAGCAGCAGATCGAGCAATTCCTGTTCAATAAGAAGAACAAGGAAGCGGCCGACGCCGAAGTCAAGCGTCTGCGCGCCAGCGCCAAGGTCGAGTACCTGGGCAAGCAGAAGGCGCCGGCGGCACCGGCCGCTTCGGCCACGGCCGCGGCACCGGCCCCCGGCGCACCGGCGCCGGGCGCACCGCTGGCGGCGCCGGCCGCTGCCGAGGGCGCGCCGGCGGCCGATCCGCTGGGCGGGTCCGCCGAGCGCGGCGTGGCCGGACTGAAATAAGCGCCTGCGGGTGCAGCTAATTTATAAATAGATAGGGCAAAAAATGAAACGATTGATGATGTGGATGACGGCGCTGCTGTTGACCCTGTCCGCCGGCATGGCGGGCGCGGCGGACAGCCCGCTGGGCGCGGGCGACGTGCTCAAGATTTCCGTGTATGGCAGCCCGGACCTGGGCCTGGAAACCAAGGTCACGGAAAGCGGCCAGATCACCTTCCCGCTGCTGGGCCAGGTGGACGTGGGCGGCCTGACCGTGGCCGCGGCCGAGAAGAAGATCGGCGGCCTGCTCGAGGGCGGCGGCTATATCCGCAAGGCCCAGGTGAACATCCTGGTGACGGCGCTGCAGAGCGCGCAGATTTCCGTGCTGGGCCAGGTGAACCGTCCCGGCCGCTATCCGCTGGATGGCAAGCGCAGCATCATGGAGATGCTGGCCCTGGCCGGCGGCCTGGGCGTGGAGGGCGGCGACAGCGTGACCCTGATCCGCAAGCGCAACGGCGCGACCACCAAGGAAAGCGTGGACATCGTGGAAATGGTGCGCAATGGCGACCTGAACCGTGACCTGGAACTGGGCGCCAACGACGTCATCTACGTCGAGCGCGCGCCGCGCTTCTACATCTACGGCGAAGTGCAGCGCCCTGGCGCCTTCCGCCTGGAGCGGTCCATGACCGTGCTGCAAGCGCTGTCCGTGGGCGGCGGCCTGACCCCGCGCGGCACCGAGCGCGGCATGCGCATCAAGCGCCGCGACGCCAATGGCAAGCTGCAAATCATCGATGCCAAACATGACGACATCCTGCAGATGGATGATGTGGTTTACGTCAAAGAAAGCTGGTTCTGATCTGCATCCGGCCCTGAAGAAAGTTTGCTATGAATTTTTCCCAATTCCTGCTGGTCTTGCGCGCACGCAAGACCATCCTGATCGCCACCATGCTGGTGACGGTGCTGGGCACCGTGGTGGTCAGCCTGCTCTTGCCGAAAACCTATAAGGCCACCAGCTCGCTGCTGCTCAACTACAAGGGCGTCGATCCCTTGACCGGCCTGACCCTGCCGGGCCAGCTGCTGCCAGGTTATATGGCGACGCAGATCGACATCATTTCCAGCAAAAACGTGGCGCTGCGCGTGGTTGACCAGATGCGTCTGGCCGACAGCCCGGCGGTGCTGTCCCAGTTTAATGAAGCGACCCAGGGGCGCGGCAATGTGCGCGACTGGCTGGCCGAGCTGCTGCTGAAAAAGCTGGAGATCGTGCCCTCGCGCGAAAGCTCGGTGGTCAATATCAGCTTCAATGGCAGCGATCCGCAATTCGTGGCGGCCATCGCCAACGCCTTTGCCGAGGAATACCAGCGCGTCAGCATCCAGCTCAAGGTCGAGCCGCTGAAAAAGGCGTCGGCGTATTTCAATGAACAGACCAAGTTGCTGCGCGACAATGTGGAAGCGGCGCAGAGCCGGCTCTCCAAGTATCAGCAGGAACATGGCATCGTGGCCGTCGACAACCGCCTCGATGTGGAAACCACGCGCCTCAACGATTTGTCGGTGCAGCTGGTGGCGGCCCAGGGCCAGGCCATGGAAGCCAATTCGCGCCAGAGCATGGCCAAGGGCCAGCGCTCGTCCGAATCGCCCGACGTGGCGACCAATCCGCTGATCCAGAACCTGAAGATCAGCCTCGGCACGGCCGAGTCGAAACTGGCCGAAGTGGGCCAGCGTCTGGGCCGCAACCACCCGCAATACCTGTCGGCCCAGGCTGAAGTGGACAAGCTGCGCAGCGAGCTGCGCGAGCAGATGCAGGTGACCTCGAACAGCGTCGGCAATAATGCCCAGATCCTGTCCGAGCGCGAAGGCTCGATCCGCGCGGCGCTGGCGGCGCAGAAAGCCAAGGTGCTGGAACTGAACCGCACGCGCGACGAGATGAATGTGCTGGTCAAGGATGTCGAGAGCGCCCAGCGGGCCTTCGACACGGCCTCGCAGCGCTTCTCCCAGACCAAGATCGAAGGCCAGGCCGACCAGTCCGACATTTCGGTGCTGAATCCGGCCGTGGCGCCGATCGAGCCGGCCGGCCCGCGCGTGATGCTGAACACGGCCCTGGCCCTGGTGATCGGCGCCATGCTGGGCCTGGGCTTTAGCGTGCTGGCCGAAATGCTGGACCGCCGCGTGCGATCGGAAGGCGACCTGGGCGAAGTGCTCGGCATTCCCGTTCTGGGCGCCGTGGACTGGAAGGAACAAGCCCGTCCGCGTTACCGCCTTATCAATTCCCTTTTGCCGCGCCAATTGCGCCTGAACTAAATCATGGGTGAACAGATGAACCAGCCTATCCAAGCGCAATTTTCCACTCCGGGGCGCGACTCCAGTATCGGCGGCCTGCTGCTCGAATCGGGCAAGATCACGCCGGAAAACGCCGAGCGCGTGCTGCGCATGCAAAAAGAACTCGGCATCCGCTTCGGCGAAGCGGCCCAGCGCCTGGGCCTGGTGACCGAGGCCGATATCCAGCAGGTGCTGGCGCGCCAATTCGACTATCCCTATCTGCAGCCGGGCGAGAACAAGTATCCGGCCGAACTGGTGGCCGCGTATAAACCGTTCAGCCAGCAGGTCGAGCGCCTGCGCGCCGTGCGCAGCCAGCTGATGCTGCGCTGGTTCGCGCGCGGCCGCAAGTCGCTGGTGGTGGCCGGGGTCAATGGCGGCGATGGCGTCAGCCTGTTTGCCGCCAACCTGGCCATCGTCTTCTCCCAGCTGGGCGAACACACGCTGCTGGTCGACGGCAATCTGCGCGCGCCGCGCCAGCAGGAAGTCTTCCAGCTGAGCAAGCGCCAGGGCCTGTCCGATGTGCTGGCCGGCCGCGCCGAACTGGATGCCATCACGCGCATCGATTCCTTCGTCTCGCTGTCGGTGCTGGGCGCCGGCACCTTGCCGCCGAATCCGCAGGAGTTGCTGAGCCGTAGCGGTTTCGGCAACCTGAATGCGCAGCTGGAACAGCGCTATGATGTGGTGCTGTACGATGCGCCGGCCTTCACCACGGCCTCCGACCTGCTGGCGCTGGCCGCGCGCGCCGGCGGCGTGCTGCTGGTGGCGCGCAAGAACAAGACCTTGCTGGCGGACGTGGCCGCGCTGAGCGAACAGCTGGCGCAAAGCGGCGCCGAGGTCGTCGGTTCGGTGCTGGTGGATTACTGATGTCCGCGCGCCCCCTGCACACCGTGCTGCCGCTCACGCTGCCGGCGCTGCGCGCCGCCCTGCCGGAGTGGGGTCCCATCCTGCTGGGTCTGCTATGCCTGTACGTGCCGACCGGCTACCGCCTGTTTACCGGCGTGTGGGCGACGGAGGAGCAGGCGCACGGCCCCATCATCCTCGGCCTGTCGCTCTGGCTGATGTGGCGCCGCTGGCCTGAGGTGCAGGCCAGGCTGGGGGCTTGGCAGACGGCGCGCAGCGGCTGGCCGCTGATGGTGTTCAGCATGCTGTGCTATGTGCTGGGCCGCTCGCAGCAGATCCTGGCGCTGGAAATCGGTTCCTTCATCCTGGCGCTGGCCGCCATCACGCTGCTCAAGCTGGGCGGCCGGGCCCTGCGCCTGCTGTGGTTCCCCTTCTTTTTCATGTGCTTCATGGTGCCGCTGCCGGGGCCGCTGGTCAGCATGCTGACCATGCCGATGAAGATGGCGGTGTCGTACGCCACTGAACACCTGCTGTTTGCCGCCGGCTATCCGATCGCGCGCGCCGGCGTCATCTTGCAGATCGGCCAGTACCAGCTGCTGGTGGCCGACGCCTGCGCCGGCCTGCAGACCCTGCTGACGCTGGAAGCGCTCGGCCTGTTCTACCTGAACCTGGTGCGCCACACCTCGGCCCTGCGCAATATCGCGCTGGCCCTGCTGATCATTCCCATCTCGTTCTCGGCCAATGTGATCCGGGTTATCGTGCTGTCGCTGGTCACGTATTACTTTGGCGATGCCGCCGGCCAGGGCTTCCTGCATGGTTTTGCCGGCATGGTGCTGTTCCTGACCGCGCTGGTGCTGATCCTGTCGGTCGATTCGATGCTGCAATGGTATGTCAAGCGCCGCGCGTTGCGGCACGCAAGGGGAGAAGGGAAATGAGGCAGTCCGTTGCCGCCAGCGTGATGCTGGCCGTGTTGATGATTGGCGCGGCCGCCGCCAGCCGCGCGCTGACGCCGTCCGCGCGCATGGCCGACCGGCAGCAGAAATTCAATCTGGAAACGATGATTCCGGCCCAGTTCGGCGACTGGAAGATCGATACCAGCATCGTGCCGCTGCAGGTCGATCCCGATACCCAGGCCCGCCTCGACCAGTTGTATAACCAGACGCTGGCGCGTACCTATGTCAACCGCGATGGCCGGCGCATCATGCTGTCGCTGGCCTATGGCGGCGACCAGGATGACAATACCGGGCTGCACCGGCCGGAAATCTGCTATGCCGCCCAGGGCTTCGAATTGAAGCGCAATGTCGGCGCCGATTTCGCCACCGCCTACGGCACCCTGCCGATCCGGCGCCTGATGGCCGTCAGCGGCGCGCGCAATGAACCGATCACCTATTGGGTCACGGTGGGCGGCCATGCGGTGCAGGCCGGCTGGGAACAGAAATGGAACCAGTGGAAGCTGGGCCTGAGCGGCGTGGTGCCCGATGGCATGCTGGTGCGCGTGTCGAGCCTCGACACCGATGTGGAAGGCGCTTACCGCTTGCAGGAACAGTTCATCGTGACCCTGCTCGGCGCTCTCGAGCCACAGGCGCGCACGCGGCTGACTGGCGGTTTCAAACTTTAAGCTGCGTCTGGACTGAGTCATGAGTATTTCCTTCCTTCCGCGCTGGCGCGGGCGCCTGGCGGCGCGGCCGCGCGCGCCCGTCCGCGGCGGCCTGTCCTGGCTGCTGATGTTGCCGTTTGCCCTGGTGGCCTTGCTGCTGGGGGCGGTGGCCGCGCTGGATTCGCCGGTCCTGCTGACCCTGCTGGCCGGTCCGATCCTGGTCATCCTGCTGTTCTTCCTGGTGAAGGCGGAAGGCCTGTTGTGGTCGCTGTTCGCAATGACCTTCCTGGTGCAGGGCAGCCTGCTGTATTTCCTCAATCTGCGCCAGGCGACCTGGGTGGCGATCGGCATGGCCGTGCTGTTCCTGTTGCGCATCATGCTCGACCTGGCGCTGCGCCGGCCGCGCACGGCCGCGCCGGCGGCGCCGCCCTGGGCCCGCAGCTGGGTCATGCCGGCGCTGCTGGTCTACCTGTGCTGCTATATGCTGAGCGTGGTGGCCAACCGGCCCGGCGCGGCGCAGCTGATCGCCTCCATCAAATCGGTCTGGCCCATGTTTGGCGTGCTGCTGGCCCTGTACTGGGTGCGCTGGACGCCCGAACAGCTGGGCAAGCTGTGGCGCCTGCTGGTCTGGATCACCGTGCTGCAGCTGCCGATCGTGATCTACCAGCACTTCTTCGTGGCGGGCCGCCGCGTGCTGGGCTTTGACTCGGTGGTGGGCACCTTCGGCGGCAGCATGGTGGCCGGCGGCCTCAGTTCGGTGATGGTGGTGTTCGTCATCGTGACCTTGGCGTATGTGCTGGCCAGCTGGCACCACGGCATGCTGAGCCGCAAGAAGCTGCTGCTGTTTGGCGCGCTGGCGCTGCTGGTGATCCTGCTGGGCGAGGTGAAGGCCGCCTTCATCTGGCTGCCGCTGAGCATCATGTTCGTCCTGCGCCAGCGCATGCTGAAAAATGTGTTCAACCTGATCGGCTATAGCATGCTGGCCTTGCTGCTGCTGGCCCTGATCTATTATTTTTACAACCTCATGTACTGGAATGAGCACATGAGCCAGCTCAATTCGGTGTCGGACAAGCTGAACGAGGGCGGCGGCTATTTCTTCGATGTCAATAACATCAATTATGTCACCGGCGAGATCAGCCGCGGCGCCTCGCTGGCGCTGTGGCTGCGCGACCCGGTGGCCGGCTTGCGCGAATGGTTGATCGGCTTCGGGCCGGGCGCCAGCAAGACGGGGGCGCTGGGCATGGGCGTGATCGCCAAACGCTATTATCCGCTGCACATCGATGCCACCGGCCTGGCGGTCTTGCTGTGGGAGGTGGGGGTGTGCGGTGCGCTGGCCTATCTGGCCATGCTGGGGGCCGGCATTGCCGCCGCCTGGCGCTTCCTGGCGGCCCGGGTCGGCAGTGCGCGGCAAAAGGCCGGCATGGAGACGGCCCTGGTGACTTTGCTGCTGAGTTTGACGCTGCTGGTGTATAACCGCACCATGCTGGATGAGCCGACCATGCAATTGCTGCTGCTGTTCTGCCTGGGCTATGTGGTGCAGACGGTGCGCTTCGGCCCCGAGGCGCCGGCGGCGGATGTGAAATAAGGGCCGCACTTTGACGCAGAATCCTTACGGCGCCGCCCATGTGGCGCGCCAGGCCAAGTGGTTTGCCGTGGCCAAGGCCGGCAGCGCCTTCATTGCGCTGGCCTGGCAATTCGTGCTGGTACGCGGCCTGACCGTGGTCGACTACGCCAGTTTCACCGTGTTCCTGGCCGCCAACAGCGTGCTGGTCTTTCTGACCTTGTTTGGCCTGGACCGCGTGGTGTACCGGGCGGTGCCGCCCTTGCGCGCGGCGCTGCGCTGGCGCGAGCTGGCCTGCCTGATGCTTGGCTTTAGCCTGGTGCGCGGCCTGTGCATCGCCGGCCTGCTGTTGCTGGTCTGGGCGCTCGGGCAGCGTCTCTTGCCGGCCCAGCTGTACGCCGAAACGCAGCGCCTGCCGTGGCAGTATCTGGCTTTCTCGTTTGCGACCGGCTTTACCGACAGTTTTGCCGTGTACGCCAACAGCCTGGGCCGCCAAGGCCGGCAAGCCATGCTGCTGATGGGCGCCACCTTCCTGCGCATGCTGCTGGTGGTGGCCGCCATCTGGCACGGCGGCTTCGCGCTGGCGACGGCGGCCGACATCATGGTGGCGACGGAATTCCTGCTGGCGGCGGCCTTGCTGGTGGTGCTGGCGCGCGAATTGGCCGGCTTGCGGCGCCAGGCGCCGCCGGCCGGCGGGCCGCTGCAGTGGGGCTTTTCGCTGCGCGCGCTGGTGCGCGACAGCCTGAGCACGCAGCTCACCTATATGGTGGGCCTGCCTTTCCGCGGCGCCCTGCTGCGCCTGATCGTCGGCGCGGTCGCGTCGCCCCTGGTGGTGGCGGCCTTCGGCTTTTTCCAGGCCCTGTCCGACCGCGCTTACCAGTTCATGCCCGTGTTCCTGATGAAAGGCATGTTGGAGCCGGCCATGGCCAGCGATTTCGCGCAGCGGCGCGATTACGAGCGCATCCGCCTGGTGCTGCGTCTGGTGCTGCGCCTGAATTACCTGATCCTGGCCTTGGGCCTGTGCCTGCTGATCGGCAGCGGCGCGCCGCTGATCGACTGGGTCACGCATGGGCGCTATGGCGGCGAAACCATGCTGGCAGTGCTGATCCTGCTGCAGCTGGGCGCCATGACGCTGGGCGAATCGCTGTGGATGGGGTTGAACCCGATCGGCCGCCTCGCCTATCACAACAAGGTGTGGTTGTATGTCTCCCTGCTGTGCTACCTGGGGGTGGCGGCGGCGGCGGCGGCGCGCAGCCCGGCCGCGCTGCTGCTGGTGGCCGTGCTGCCGTATGGGATGGTGTTTGCCTGGCTGCGCTGGGTCAGCGGCGAACCCTTCCTGCAGGGCGGGCTGGGGCTGGAACAGCTCTGGCGGCTGGCGCCGCCTTTGCTGGGCGGCATCGCAGTTGCGCGGGCGATACTCTGGTATTCATCCGCGCTCCCCGCCCTGGTGCTATCAGTTATGATGGCAAGCGTGGTATTTGCCGGGCTGGCGCGCGCCATGGGCTTGTTTGACCCGCGTGAACTCGAGCAGGTGGCGGCCATCTCGCCGCGCCTGGCGCGCCTGCTGCGCTGGGTGTCGGCCTAGCGCCGCCATCCATAAAAAAAGTTCCGTACGTCAGTTAAAGTTTCCTAAATTTAACAATCTTCAAATCACTTCATGTATAGTACTGGGAGTGGAAGTTTGGAAGCAGATTCCGCCCACACTGCCGTTCGAGGCAGGGCGGCACCCGGCGTTTATCTCGGAAAAAAAATGGACCAACGTAAGAATGGTACAGGTCGCGCCGGCCTGTGTTGCATCGTTTTCATTTTTTTTGGGAGCCCTCTATGATGTTCTCTCCATTTCGGGCCGGCGGCGTCTGCCTGCTGGTCCTGCTGGCGCTGGCTGGCCCCTGCCAGGCTGACTGGGCGCAGTCGACTGATCCGGCCGTGGTGCGGCCGGCGCCCGCCAATATGCAGGTGCAGGCGCAGAATCCGCCCGGTTTCAGCTGGGCCCGTCACCCCTCGAAGCCGGCCACCTATACCGTCGAAATCACCGGCCCCAGCGGCGTGCTGCCGGTGGCGACGGTGACGCGCAACTGGTATTTGCCGAGCAAGGCGCTGCCGGCCGGCACGTATTCCTGGCGCGTGCGGCCCTCCACGGTGGCCGAGTGGTCCACCCCGCGCAGTTTCGTGATCGCCTCGGCCACGGCGCTCGAGCAGCGCTTCGAGGTGCCCGAGGAAAGCACCCTGACGCAGCAGGTCACCAAGCGCTCCCGGCCGCGCTTGCTGCCCCAGCCTTTCCCGTTGTTGAGCGAATGGAGCGCCGGCCAGAAAACCGAGCGCAATGCGGCGTATACCGCGCTGCGCGGCGAAGTCTTGTGGCGCAAGGGCGTGCTGACGCCGGTGCTCGACAGCGAATTCGAGATCTTCCCGCTGAATGTCAACAGCGCGGCCAAGACCACGCAGTCGACCAAGATGGGGCAGCGCCTGAGCACCACGGCGCGCCAGCTGGAAGCGGCCGCGCTGCTGTACCGCCTGACCAAGGAGCGCCAGTTCCTGGATGAAGCCCTGCTGCGCGGCGACACCCTGGCCAACCTCAACGTGACCGGCGCCACCGGCTATGTCAACCAGGACCAGGCCAGCCGCCAGATTGCGCTGGCCCTGGTCAAGGGCGCCGACCTGCTGTGGAACGAGGTCAACACCAGCGCCGATCCGGGCCGCCGCGCCCGCTGGCTGAACGTGGTCAAGGTGCGCACCAACGATATGTACGCCGACCTGGGCGGCAATGACGGCCGCCTCGACCAGTATCCCTTCGACTCGCATGGCGGCAACAACCTGGGCTACCTGGCCGTGATCGCCACCCTGGCCCTGGGCGACATTCCGGACGCCCAGACCTGGTTCCGCTTCGCCTTCCGCTCCTACGCGCACAGCATCTACGCCTGGAGCGGCCCGGAAGGCGGCTATGCCAACGGCACCGCCTATGCCACCTATGCCGCGGAAATCGCGCTGCAACTGTGGCAGCCGATGACCCAGGCTACCGGCGTGAATTTCTTCTCCAAGCCCTGGTCCGCCGGCTTCCTCAAATTCATGGCGTATTTCCTGCCGCCGGGCGTGCCGATGAATGTGTTTGGCGACGAACACGAGCTGGTGCCGGAGTTCCGCGTGATGAAGGCGTTCGCCTCGCGCTTCACCTCGCCGCTGGCGGCCTGGTATGCCAACAATATCGTCGGCGAGGAAGACTGGCTGGTGCTGCTGCAGGCACCGTATCCGCTGCCGGTTGCGGCGGCCACGGGCATGGCCAAGCCGGCCAATTCGGCCCTGTTCCCCAGCATTGGCTGGGTGGCCATGCACAGCGATATCGGCGACCGCGCGCGCACCTCCATGTATTTCAAGTCCAGCCCGTACGGCGCGTATAACCACAGCCACGGCGACCAGAACAGTTTTGTGCTGGTCAGCGGCGGCCGCAAGCTGCTGATCGAGACCGGCTATGAGGATTATTACGGCTCGCCGTTCGGCGCCAGCTGGTACCGCCAGACCAAGGCGCACAATGGCATCACCTTCGATGGCGGTGTCGGGCAGCTGATCACGGGCAATACCGAAAACCTGACGCGCAACGGCCGCATCACGGCGTTTTCCACCACGGCCGCCCTCGACTATGCCGAAGGCGATGCCTTGAGTGCCTATGGTCCGGTGCTGAGTACGGCGAAGCGCCAGCTCTGGTATTTGCGCAATGAAAACGCCTTTGTGGTGCGCGACAAGCTGAGCGCGCCGGCCGCCCACAAGTTTGAATGGAACTTCCATGCCCCGGTGCCCATCGTGGCCGAGAATGGGCAATATGTGGTGAAAAACGTGGACCAGCAAGTGTGTGTCCGTTCGCTGGGCAGCGCCGCCGTCAGCTATGAGAAGCGCACGGGTCCCGCGCCCAAGGCCGGCACGGTGGAAGACCATGCCGCCTTCGTCCTGCCGGCGGCCAGCAGCGGCGAATTCCTGGTGCTGCTGGATGTGGGTTGCCGGCACCCCAGCACCAAGCTGACGGCCACCGCCACCGGCTGGACCTTGCAGGTGGGCAGCCAGTCGATCGTGATTGCCAAATAAAAGGGGAGGGGCGCACGCTAGGATGATTGTTTTTTACCAAGCAATCATCCTTTTGCTACAATGCGGCCCAATTCTTTCATTTTTGCAAAAACATCATGAACCCAGCCGACGGCGCCCACGGGCGCCGCCTTCGTATCCTGCAGTTGGTCCCCGAGTCCCTGCCCAGTTTTCGCGCCGACGTCACGGCGCTGTTCGGTAAATACCTGCCGCGCTACGGCGTGAGCTGCCATCTGGTCGGCAGCGCCTCGCCGGCCGAGTTGGGCGAACACAGTTTCGCCTCGGCGCGCCGGCCGGCGTATGCGGTCGCGCGCTGGCGCCGCGACCTCGGTTTTTTCCTGTTATGCCTGCGTAGCCTGTTTGGCGCGCGGCGCGCCGACTGCGATCTGATCCAGGTGCGCGATATGGTGACGGTCGGCCTGTTCGGCCTGCTCGCGGCGCGGCTCAAGGGCCGCCCGTTTGTCTACTGGATGTCGTTTTTGATGAGCGAAGCGCGCATCGAGCGCGCCCGTGCGCGGCTGGCCGCCGGCGGCGGCCTGCGCGACCGCCTGGTGCTGGCCAAGGGCTTGCTGGAATACCGCCTGCTGCACCGGGTCGTGCTGGCGCACGCCGACCATGTGTTTGTGCAGAGCGATGCCATGCTGGAACTGCTGCACCGCCAGGGCGTGCCGCGCGCGCGCATGACGGCGGTGCCGATGGCGGTGGACATGGAGGCGCTGGCGGCACGGCCGCAGCCGCGCCGCCTGCCGGGCTGGGAAAGCGGCCCGCTGCTGGCATACCTGGGCACCCTGGACCGCATGCGCGATCTGAACCGGGTGGTCGACGCGCTGGCGATCGTGCGCCGCAGCGTGCCGGACGCCCGCCTGCTGTTGATCGGCGATGCGCCCAATCGCGCCGATGTGGAACAGTTGCTGGCGCATGCGCGCGCGCAGGGCCTGGGCGACGCGGTGCGCGTCACGGGCTGGCTGCCGGCCGCCGAGGCGTGGCAGTTGCTGGTGGGCGCCGACGCGGCCATCTCGTATTTCCCGCGCAGCGAGCTGCTCGACACCAATTCCCCGACCAAGCTGCTGGAGTACCTGGCGCTGGCCCTGCCTTGCCTGGGCAATGACAATCCGGACCAGGAACTGGTGCTGCGCGCGTCGGCCGCAGGCTGGCTGACCGGCAGTTCGGCCGACGACCTGGCGGCGGCGGCCTGCGCCATCCTGGCCGACCGCGAGGGCGCGGCCCGGCGCGCCGCAGCCGGTCCGGCCTATATTGAGGCCCAGCGCAGCTATCGCGTCCTGGGTGAACGGACGGCGCGCCGCTATTTCGAGCTGGCGCGCTGATCCCGGGCGGCCGCCCGCCGCGGGCCGCCGCGTCTTTTTCTGACAGTCTTACGTTTTAGGTGCCGGAGCAATGCGCATTCTTCGTTTCATGGGCTATCCCATCAATAATTGCAGTACGCTGGAACGGATGGTGTTGTCGCAGGCGCTCGCCTTGCGGCAGCTGGGGCACGAACTGGAAATCGTCTTCGATGGCGTGAAGCGGCCCGAAGCGGTGGCGGCGGCGCGCGCCTTTGCCCCCGGCGTGGCGCTGCACTTCGACTTGCCGGCCCGCTTCGGCTGGCGCCAGCCGCGCGCCATGGCCGCCTACCTGCGCCGCGCCCATGCGCTGATCCGCCAGGGCCGCTACGATATCGTGCACCTGTATTTCGATCCGGGCGCCCGGCTGCTGAACCTGCTGGCCCGCCAGTTGCCCGAGGTGCGCTTTCTGCGCACCATCGGCACCACGCCGCTGACGAGCGGCGCGCCGTGGTTGCAGGCGCTGAAGCGGCGGAAAAAAGTGTGGGAACTGGCGCAGATGCAGCGCGTGGTCTGTGTCAGCCAGCATATCGGCGATTTGCTGGTCGAGTATGGCGTGCCGGCCGGGCGCATCGTGGTGGCGCCGAATGCCACCGATGTACAGCGCTTTTGCCCGCAAGGGGCGCGTCAGCCGGGGCCGGTATTGCGGCTGGGCTTTGTGGGGCGCTTGAATCCGGTCAAGAACCTGGGCTTGCTGGTTGCCGGCATGCGGCAATTGGTGGCCGAGGGCGAGCGTGGCGTCCACCTGACCCTGATCGGCGATGGCGAGCAGCAGGCCGAGCTGGCGCAACTGGTGCGCAGCTGGCAGTTGGATGCCTATGTGCGCCTGGCCGGCCGGGCCGACGATATTCCGGCCCTGCTGAACCGGGAGATCGATGTGTACGTGCAAGCCTCGCACAATGAAGGCTGCCCGGCGGCGGTGATCGAAGCCATGGCCTGCGCGGTGCCGGTGCTGCTGTCCGATATCCAGGGCCACCGCCAGGTGGCCGAGCCGGAGCGGCACGCCAGTTATTTCCCGGCCGGCGACGTGGCGGGCTTTGTGGCCGGCGTGCGCCGCATCCAGGCCGACTACCCGCACTATCTGGCGCAGGCCGCGCGCGCGCGCGCGCATGTGGTGGCGCACTACAGCACCGAGGCCTGGATCGAGAAGGAATTACAGGTCTACCACAGCCTGATGCCGGCGTGAGCCGGCCGAGCGGTGTGGTCCCCCTGATTGATAAAATGTTATGCTGCAGGGCAGCACGCCCGGTCCGCCGGCGGCGTGCCGCCTCTTTTTTTTCCACTGGAATCAGTCGATGAGTTTGTCATTTGAAATCCGCAACTTCCTCAAGGCCAAATTAAGGACGGGGCCGCGCTTTCGCGCCATGCTGAGCCAGTTCCAGGCTTCCGGCCAGCTGGGCGGCGCGCAGCTGGCCGACTGGCAATGGCAGCATCTGCAGCGGACCCTGGCCTCGGCCTACCGGAATGTGCCGTACTACCGGCAGCTGTTCCAGCAACATGGCGTGCACCCGGACCAGCTGCACAGCCCGGCCGATCTGCGCCAGTTGCCCATTACGGAAAAAAGCGCCATCCGCGCCGATCCCGCGCAATTTTTGCACGAGCGCCATCGCGGCCTGAAGTTTCGCGCCCAGACCAGCGGCAGCACCGGCACGCCGCTGACGCTGAGCCGCGACAGCCATTCCGTCAATGCGGAAAACGCCTTTTTATGGCGCTTCTGGCTGTCGCACGGCAAGCAGCTCGATTCGCGCCGCGCCACCGTGCGCGCCGACCTGATCGCCGACGTCGCCTCGCAGCGGCTGTGGGTGTATAACCGCTTTCAGCGCGAGCTGCTGCTGTCGGCCTTTCATCTGAGCGATGCGGCCATGGGCCGCATGCTGGACAAGCTGACCGCCTACCAGGCGTATGATTTGTACGCCTATCCTTCCACCGCCTATGTGCTGGCCGACTATGCGGCCCGCAGCGGCCGGGAACTGCAGTTTGGGGCGGTCTTCACCTCGTCCGAGCAATTGTTCGATTACCAGCGCGAGCTGGTGGAGCGCCAGTTCGCCACCCATGTGCGCGACTGGTATGGCCAGGCCGAGCGGGTGGCGGCCATCGCCCATTGCCGCCATGGGCGTTACCATGTACAGGAAGACTATTCCTGGGTTGAATTGCTGCCCGTGGAAAATGGCGAGCATGAGGTGATCGGCACCTCGTTCTTCAACCATCTGATGCCCTTGATCCGCTACCGCACCGGCGACCGCGTGCTCTTGCACGACGATGCCTGCCCTTGCGGTTCGGCCTTCCGCTCGATCAAGGCCATCGCCGGCCGCACGGCCGCCTACCTGCTGACGCCGGACGGCCGCAAGGTCAGCCTGGTCAACCATATCCCGCGCGGCGTGCCGCACCTGATCGAGGTGCAGTTTGTGCAGGAGACGCCGGACGCGCTCTGCCTGCGCGTGGTGGCCGAGGCCGGGTTCTCGGCGCAGGACGGCGCCATGCTGATCCAGCGCGCGCGCGAACGCATCTCCACGGATATGCATTACCGGATCGAACAAGTGCCGCTGATTCCGCGCACGGCAGCCGGCAAATTCATGCCGATTATTGCGCTGCCGGCCGCGCCATCGGGCGGGCAGGCATAAGCAGCAGGCTGTAGCAAGCAGGGACGGGCCGCGTGGCGGCCGGACCAGGGAAAGGAAAAGATGAAGAAGATAATCATGCTCGGTACCGGGCTCGATACGCCGGGCGGCATCGCGGCCGTGATGCGGGTTTATGAAGAGGCCGGTCTGATGCGCCGCTATGGGATCCGCTACCTGGCCACGCACCGCGACGGCAGCAAATGGGCCAAATTGGGCGTCATGCTGCGCGCCTACCTGGATTTTTTCGGCATGCTGCTGACCGGGCGCGTGGGCTTGCTGCACGCGCATGTGGCCTCGCGCGCCAGCTTCTGGCGCAAGGCGGGCTTTTTTTTGCTGGCCTTTTTGTTCCGCATCCCGTCGGTGCTGCATTTGCATGGCGGCGAATTTGCCGTTTTCTATGGACGCGAATGCGGGCCGTGGCGGCGTGCCGCGATCCGTTTCATTTATGACCGCGTCAGCCGGGTCGTGGTGCTGTCCCATGGCTGGAAGCAGTGGGTGCAAAGCATCAGCCGCAACCACCACATCGAGGTGATATACAACCCGGTGCTGATGCCGGCGGTGCTGCCGGCGTGGGAACAACGGCGCCCGGCAGCCGTGCTGGCGCTGGGCCGGCTGTGCCGCGGCAAGGGCAGTTATGATTTGCTGCAGGCGGCGGCCGCCTTGGCGCCGCAGCAGCCGGCGCTGGAGCTGCGCCTGGGCGGTGATGGTGAACTCGACGCGGTGGCGGCGCGTGCCGCGGAACTGCAGCTGGATGACCAGTTGCAGTTGCTGGGCTGGGTCAGCGGCCAGGATAAGGTGGCGCAGCTGGCACAGGCGCGGGTGTTTGTGCTGCCCTCCTATAACGAAGGCCTGCCCATGAGCATACTGGAAGCCATGGCCTATGGCCTGCCGGTGGTCAGCACGCCGGTGGGCGGCATTCCCGATGCCATTGCCGAGGGCGTCGAAGGCTTCCTGGTGCCGCCCGGCGATGTCGCGGCCTTGGCCGAGCGGCTGTCGCGCTTGTTGCAAGACGATGCGCTGGCGCAAGCCATGGGCGCGGCCGGCCGCCGCAAGGTGGCGGCCCTGTTTGCCACGGAAGCGGTCTTGCCGCGCATGGAAAAAATGTACGCTGAACTGGGATTTAAACCGCAATGACTTCCCTTGCCTGGAAACTCAACCGCCTGAAACTGATGGGCGCGCCCGAAATCGCCTGGCGCGTGCAGCAGCTGCTGCAAAAGAAAGCCAGTAAATTCGGCCTGGGCCTGGCGGCCCGCGCGCCGGCGCCGGACCTGGGCCGCTTCGGCGCCGCCTTCGTCGGCGACCCGGCGGCCGGCGTCGACCAGGCCGCCGTGCGCGCGGCCGCCGACGCCGTGCTGGCCGGGCGCTGGAATGTGTTCGCCCTGCGCGGCCTGCCGCTGGGCTTCCCGCCGCAGTGGAACCGCGATCCGAAGACCGGCACCATGGCGCCCATGGCGCTGGGCAAGCTGATCGACTACCGCAGCGAGCGCGTGGTGGGCGATATCAAGTATCTGTGGGAACCGAGCCGCCACCTGGAACTGGTGACGCTGGCCCTGGCCTGGCGCCTGAGCGGGGAGCGCCGTTATGCGGAGGGCGCGCGCGAGCTGTTACAATCCTGGTTTGCGCAATGTCCATACCCGCAAGGCGTGCACTGGACCAGCTCGCTGGAATTGGCGGTGCGCCTGTTGAACTGGGCCTTCGCCTGGCAGCTGCTGGGCGGCCAGAGGTCCTTCCTGTTCGAGGGGGAGGGCGGGCAACGCTTCCTGCGCCAGTGGCTGGACAATGTCTACCAGCACTGCCACTTCATCGGCGGCTATTTCTCGCGCCATTCCTCGGCCAATAACCATTTGTTCGGCGAATACATGGGCCTGTTCGTGGCGGCCGTCAACTGGCCTTGCTGGCCGGAGGCGGCGCGCTGGCAAGCCCTGGCCCAGCGTGGCCTGGAAGCCGAGGCGCTGCAACAAAACACGGAAGATGGGGTCAATAAGGAGCAGGCCATCTATTACCAGCACGAGGTCATGGACATGATGCTGCTGTGCCAGCGCATCGGCGCCGTGAATGGCGTCGGCTTCAGCCAGGCTTACCGCCAGCGCCTGGAGCGCCTGGCCGAGTTCGTGGCGGCCCTGATGGATGCCGGCGGCCATGTGCCGATGACGGGCGACGCCGACGATGCCCAGATGGTGCGCCTGGGCTACGAGCCGGGCTGGTGTCCCTACCGCTCGCTGCTGGCCAGCTGCGCGCTGCTGTTTAGCCGGCCTGACTTCAAGGCCAAGGCCGGCCGCCTGGACGACAAGAACCGCTGGCTGTTCGGCGCGGCCGGCGCGGCGCGCTGGGACGAGTTGGGCGCGGCCGGTCCCGAACAGCCGGTGCTGGCCTTCCCGCAGGGCGGCTACTACCTGCTGGGCAAGGATTACGGCCAGGCTGGCGAAGTGCGGCTGGTGGCCGATTGCGCGCCGCTGGGCTATCTGTCGATCGCGGCCCACGGCCATGCCGACGCGCTGGCGTTTACGCTGTCCCTGGGCGGCGAAGAGTTTTTGATCGACCCCGGCACCTATGCTTATCACACGCAAAAGCTGTGGCGCGACTATTTTCGTAGTACCGCCGCCCACAACACGGTGCAGGTGGATGGCCAGGACCAGTCCGAGATCGGCGGCAACTTCATGTGGCTGCGCAAGGCCACGGCGCGCCTGCTGGCCCATGCCGCCACGGGCGAATTGCAAGTGTTCGAGGGCGAGCACGATGGTTATGCCCGGCTGGCGGATCCGCTGTTGCACCGCCGCAAAGTGGAATTTGATTCCAATCGGAACGCCCTTGTTGTTAAAGACATATTAGAATGCAAGGCAGAGCATGAAATCGCCCTGCATTGGCACTTTGCCGAGGGCTGCCAGGTCCAAGGCACGCGCAGCCAGCTCAGTATCGAGGGCGAGCGGGCGCGCCTGAATATGCGTTGCGAGTTCGGCGCCGGGGTGGAATTGCTGCGTTGCAGCGAGTCGCCGCCGGCGGGCTGGATCTCGCGCAAGTTTGATGAAAAAGCTGGCATCAGCACCGCCGTCTGGCGGGGCAGGATTGCCGGCACAACGGAAATCGTGACTGTCCTGGAATGGCAGTTCAAGGCACATTAATAGAGGAGTAATATCTTGAAAATCAGTATCTTTGGCCTGGGTTATGTAGGGGCGGTCTCCGCCGGCTGTCTGGCCTCCGACGGCCATACCGTGATTGGCGTGGACCCCAACCAAACCAAGGTGGACCTGATCAATCAGGGTACGACCCCGATTATCGAAAAAGACATCGGCGAGATGATCGCCGCCACCGTCAAGAGCGGCCTGCTGCGCGCCACCACCGATGTACGCGATGCCGTGCTGGGCAGCGATATGTCCCTGATCTGCGTCGGCACCCCGTCCCAGCTGAACGGCAACCTGGACCTGAGCCATGTGCGCAAGGTGTGCCAGCAGATCGGCGCCGCCATCAAGGACAAGGCCGGCTTCCATGTGGTCGTGGCGCGCAGCACCATGCTGCCAGGCTCGATGACCTCGGTGGTCATCCCGGCCCTGGAAGAAGCGTCGGGCAAGAAGGCCGGCGTCGATTTCGGCGTCTGCAACAACCCCGAATTCCTGCGCGAAGGCACGGCGGTGTATGACTACTACCACCCGCCGAAAACCGTGATCGGCGAGAGCGACGAACAGGCCGGCGCGCTGCTGGTCAAGCTGTACGAGAAGATGGATGCGCCGCTGGTGCGCACCGACGTGGCCACCGCCGAGATGGTCAAGTACACCGACAACACCTGGCACGCCGTGAAAGTGGCCTTCGCCAACGAGATCGGCAATATCTGCAAGGCGGTCGGCATCGATGGCCACAAGGTCATGGAAATCTTCTGCCAGGACACCAAACTGAACCTGTCGCCTTACTATATGAAGCCCGGCTTCGCCTTCGGCGGCTCCTGCCTGCCGAAAGACGTGCGCGCGCTGACCTACAAGGCGCGCAGCCTGGACCTGGACCTGCCGCTGCTGAACTCCGTGCTGCCGTCGAACCAGAAGCAGGTGGAAAAGGGCTTGAAGATGATCGTCGACAAGGGCGCGCGCAAGGTCGGCATCCTCGGCTTCTCCTTCAAGGCCGGCACCGACGACCTGCGCGAATCGCCGCTGGTCGACGTCATCGAGCACCTGCTGGGCAAGGGCTATGAACTCAAGCTGTACGACAAGAACGTCAACCTGGCCGCCCTGACCGGCGCCAACCAGGATTACATCCTGAACCACATCCCGCACATCTCCAAGCTCATGGTCAATTCCATGGACGAGGTGCTGGCCTTTGCCGACACCGTGGTGATCGGCAATGGCGCCGCCGAATTCAAGGCCGTGCCCGAGCGCCTGAAAGCCGGCCAGAACCTGGTCGACCTGGTGCGTATCAGCGCCGAGCAAAGCGGAGGTCAGTACGATGGCATCTGCTGGTAAGCCGCGCCGCGTCCTGATCCTGGTCGAGAACCTGCCGTCGCCGTTTGACCGCCGCGTCTGGCAGGAAGCGACCACCTTGCATGCCAATGGCTACGAGGTGTCGATTATCTGTCCGACCGGCAAAGGCTATGAATCGCGCTACGAGGCGATCGAGGGCATCCATATCTACCGCTACCGCCTGCCGCTTGAAGCGGAAGGCGCGAAAGGCTATGCGATCGAATATTCGGCGGCCCTGTTCCACACCTTCCGCCTGGCGTGGAAGGTGTTGTTCCAGCGCGGCTTCGACGTCATCCATGCCTGCAATCCACCCGACCTGCTGTTCCTGATCGGCGGCTTCTTCAAGCTCACCATGGGCAAGAAGTTCCTGTTCGACCACCACGACATCAACCCGGAACTGTACGAGGCCAAGTTCGGCCGCCGCGACTTCTTCTACAAGCTGATGGTGCTGTTCGAGCGCTGGTCCTTCAAGACCTCGGATGTGTCGATCGCCACCAACGAGTCTTACAAGAAGATCGCCATCGAACGCGGCGGCATGGACCCGGACAAGGTGTATGTGGTGCGCAGCGGTCCCAAACTGGACCGCCTGCGCGTGCTGCCGCCGGTCGAGCGCCTGAAGAAAGGCCGCCGCTTCCTGGTCGGCTATGTCGGCGTGATGGGCGCGCAGGAAGGCATCGACCTGTTGCTGGAGTCGGCGCGCCACCTGATCCAGGTCATGGGCCGTACCGATGTGCAGTTCGGCCTGGTGGGCGGCGGCACCTCGCTCGACCAGATGCGCCAGATGGCGGCCGATATGGGCATCGCCGACCACGTGACCTTCACCGGCCGCGTGCCGGATCAGGACTTGCTGGAAATGCTGAACACGGCCGATGTCTGCGTCAACCCTGACGTGGCCAACGATATGAACGACAAGTCGACCATGAACAAGATCATGGAATACATGGCGCTGGGCAAACCCATCGTCCAGTTCGACCTGGTGGAAGGCAAGGTCTCGGCCCAGGAAGCCTCGCTGTACGCGCTGAAGAACGATCCCATCGACATGGCGCGCAAGATCGCCGAGCTGCTCGACGATCCGGAACGCCGCGCGCGCATGGGCGAATATGGCCGCAACCGCGTGGTCAACGAACTGGAATGGGAATACGAGGCGCCCAAGCTGCTGGCCGCCTACGAACGCCTGTACTCGGCCAATGCGCCGCTGCCGAACGCCGTGCCACCGTACCGCAAAGGAAGCTGAATGAAGATTCTGGTTACCGGGGGCATGGGTTATATCGGCTCCCACACCTGCGTTGAACTGCTGCAAGCCGGCCACGAAGTGGTCGTGCTGGACAATCTGTCGAATGCCGACGCCAGCGTGGGCGAGCGCGTGGGCCGCATCGCCGGCCGCGGCTTCACCTTCGTGCAGGGCGATATCCGCGACCGCGCCGCGCTGGCGGCCCTGTTCGCCGCCCACCGCTTCGACTCGGTGATCCATTTCGCCGGCCTGAAAGCGGTCGGCGAATCGGTCGAGCAGCCGCTGCGCTATTACGACAACAATATCAGCGGCAGCGTGGCCCTGTTTGAAAGCATGGCGGCGGCCGGCGTCAAGTCGCTGGTGTTCTCCTCCTCGGCCACGGTGTACGGCGATCCGGCCTCGGTGCCGATCACCGAAGACTTCCCGCTGTCGGCCACCAACCCCTATGGGCGCAGCAAGCTGGTCATTGAAGAGATCCTGCGCGACCTGGCCCAGTCCGACCCCAGCTGGCGCATCGCGCTGCTGCGCTACTTCAATCCGGTGGGCGCCCATGAAAGCGGTCTGATCGGCGAACAGCCGAACGGCATCCCCAACAATCTGCTGCCCTATGTGGCCCAGGTGGCCGAGGGCCGGCGCGAATTCCTCAGCGTGTTCGGCGGCGATTACCCGACCGTGGACGGCACCGGCGTGCGCGATTACATCCACGTGGTCGACCTGGCGCGCGGCCATGTGCGCACGCTGGACAAGCTGGCGACAGGCGCGGGCGTATTTACCTACAATCTGGGGACGGGACGCGGCAACAGCGTGCTGGAAATGGTGCGGGCTTTTGAAGCGGCCAGCGGTCAGCCGGTGCCTTACCGCATCGTGGCGCGCCGCGCCGGCGATGTGGCGGCCTGCTATGCCGATACGGCGCTGGCCGAACGCGAACTGGGCTGGCGCGCCGAATACGATATCGGCCGCATGTGCACCGACGCCTGGCGCTGGCAGTCTTCGACAAAATAAAAATAACGACACGCAAAAACGCTACAAGGGGGTTTTAGATGAAAGCAATGATTCTTGCGGCCGGCAAGGGCACGCGCGTGCGTCCTTTGACCTATGAATTGCCCAAGCCCATGATCCCGATTCTGGGCAAGCCGGTGATGGCTTACCTGGTCGAGCACCTGGCCAAATACGGCATCACCGAAATCATGGTGAATGTCGCCCACCTGCATGAAAAGATTGAAGAGTATTTCGGCGAAGGCCACCAGTACGGCGTGCAGATCGGCTACTCCTTCGAAGGCTATACCAATGACGAGGGCGAGATCGTGCCTGAGCCGCTGGGTTCGGCCGGCGGCATCAAGAAGATCCAGGAATTCGGCGGTTTCTTCGACGAGACCACCATCGTGCTGTGCGGCGATGCGCTGATCGACCTCGACATCAAATCGGCCTTGTACGAGCACCGCCGCAAAGGCGCCCTGGCCACCGTGATCACGCGCGAAGTGCCGTGGGACAAGGTCAGCAGCTATGGCGTGGTGGTCAGCGACGAAGACGGCCGCGTGCGCGAATTCCAGGAAAAGCCGGCCCAGGAGGTGGCCAAATCGAATTGCGCCAGCACCGGCATCTATATCTTCGAGCCGGAGGTGATCGACCTGATCCCGTCCGACCGTCCCTTCGATATCGGCTCCGAGCTGTTCCCGCTGCTGGCCGAGCGCGGCCTGCCGTTCTACAGCCAGACGCGCAAGTTCAACTGGACCGATATCGGCAGCGTCAAGGATTACTGGGAAGTGCTGCAAAGCGTGCTGATGGGGGAGGTGGCGAATATGGCCGTGCCCGGCGTGCAGGTGCAGGATGGCTTGTGGGTGGGCCTCAATACCAGCATTGACTGGAACGGCACCACCATCGAAGGCCCGGTCTACCTCGGCTCGGGCGCCCGCATCGACCCCGGCGCCCATATCGTCGGTCCGACCTGGATCGGCCATGGCAGCCATATTTGCTCGGGCGCCAAAGTGGTGCGCAGCGTCTTGTTTGAATATACGCGGGTGTTACCGGATGTTACCCTTAACGAATTAATCGTGTTTAAGGATTATAGTGTGGACCGCGCCGGCGAAATGAAGCAGCTTTCGCAGAACGATACGGACGGCTGGGCCAATGCGCGCGACCGCCGCGCCATCCGCCGCCGTCCGGAAAACGATAACGAATACCTCCATTTAGAACAGAAAAAAGCATGAAGATTTATCCCGTAATCCTGTCCGGCGGCGCCGGCACCCGCCTGTGGCCGCTGTCGCGCGCCGTTCTGCCCAAGCAGTTGCTGCCCCTGGTGTCGGACAAGACCATGCTGCAGGATACCGCGCTGCGCCTGGCCGGGCGTGCCGACCTGATGCAGCCGCTGATCGTCTGCGGCAATGAGCACCGCTTCCTGGTGGCCGAGCAGATGCGCGAAGTGGGCATCAAGCCGCTCGGCATCCTGCTCGAGCCGGTGGGCCGCAATACGGCGCCGGCCGTGGCCGCCGCCGCCCACTATCTGCAAGCCATCGACCCGGACGCCGTGATGCTGGTGTTGCCGGCCGACCACGTGATCGCCGACGTTGACGCCTTCTACGCCGCCATCCTGCGCGCCAGCGCCCTGGTGGCCGACGGCGCCCTGGCCACCTTCGGCATCGTGCCGACCGGCCCGGAAACCGGCTATGGTTATATCAAGAGCGGCGAAGCGCTGGCCAAGGGCGAGCAATGCTTCAAGGTCGAGCGCTTTGTCGAGAAACCGAACCGCGAAACGGCCCAGGGCTTCGTCGATGCCGGCCATTATTACTGGAACAGCGGCATGTTCCTGTTCCGCGCCGACGCCTACCTGAAGGAGCTGGCCGTCTTCCAGCCGGCCATCGCCGGCGCCGCCGAGCAGGCCGTGGCCAAGGATTACCGCGACCTCGACTTCTGCCGCCTGGACGAAGCGGCGTTTACCGCCTGCCCGTCCGACTCCATCGACTACGCGGTGATGGAGCACACCCGCCACGCCGTCGTGGTGCCGGCCGCGATCGGCTGGAGCGATGTCGGTTCCTGGTCGGCGCTGTGGGAAGTGCAGCCGGGCGACGCCCAGGGCAATGTGACGCGCGGCGATGTGTACCTGGACAATGTGTCCGGTTCCCTGGTGCGCGCCGAGAGCCGCATCGTGGCCGTGGTTGGCGTGCAGGACCTGGTGGTGGTGGAAACCAATGACGCCGTGCTGGTGGCGCACAAGGACCAGGTGCAGCGCGTCAAGCAGATCGTCGAGCACTTGAAGGACAAGGACCGCACCGAGCACCTGCACCATACCAAGGTCTACCGTCCCTGGGGCTGCTATGAAGGCATCGATATCGGTGAGCGCTTCCAGGTCAAGCGCATCACCGTCAATCCGGGCGGCAAGCTGTCGCTGCAGATGCACCACCACCGTGCCGAGCACTGGGTGGTGGTCAGCGGCACGGCCCGCGTCACCTGCGGCGACAAGGTCAGCCTGCTGACCGAAAACGAGTCGACCTTCATCCCGATCGGCATGAACCACCGTCTGGAAAACCCCGGCAAGGTGCCGCTGCACCTGATCGAAGTCCAGTCGGGCAGCTATCTGGGCGAGGACGATATCGTGCGGTTTGAGGACGTGTACCAGCGCACCTGAGCGACGCCGCTCGACGGCCAGGCCGGCAAGCGCTCCGCGCAGGAGGCTTGCCGGCCTTTCTTTTTATGCATTAGTGATGCATTAAAGCAACTGAAAATTGTAACGGCGGCAATCCGAATGGCAGAGCTTGTGCTATCATCTTTAACAACTTAATTTGATTTCAAACAAGAGGTTTCACATGAAAAGCAAGTCGATCCTGGCCGCCGCCTTCACCGCTTGCGCACTGTTCGCCGGTGCCGCCCATGCCGCCAAAGACATCAGCTCGCCCAACCAGCAGGTGCTGCAAGGTGGCGTGGCGTCGCAGGAGTGGACGCAGGGCTACAAAAAGAACAATAAAGGCAATTTCTTTAACGATATTTTCCAGTTCAGCCTGGACCAGGCGCGCAGCGTGAGCTTCTCGCTGACCTCGACCAGCCCGAGCGCGGCCAGCGGCCTGGACCTGACGGGTTTTTCCCTGTACGGCGCCGATGACCATCTGATCTTGAACGGCGCCATGCGCAGCACGGGCGCGCGCGACGAATGGGATCTGGCCACCCATCTGGGCAAAGGCAATTACTACCTCAAGGTCAGCGGTTCCCTGATCTCGAGCACCGGCGGCACCTACGCTGCCAATGGCCGCATCTTCGCGCCGGTCCCGGAACCGACGACCTATGCCATGCTGCTGGGCGGTCTGGCGCTGGTGGGCGGCATCGCGGCCCGGCGCCGCGCCAAAGCGGCTTGAAGCGATTTCCAATCTTAGCGGCTTAATCCAGTTCCCCTATATCTTATGAAAAAAACTTTCCAATCCCTGTTGTTGACCTTCCTGTTCGCCGTGGCCGGCGTGGCCGGCGCTGCGCCGATCAACCTGAGTGCGCCCGGAACCGACCTGAGCGCCGAACTGGATGACTACTCCAGCGCCGGCATCGGCCGCACCATCAAGCTGGTGAATGGCGCCCAGGCTGGCGAAGGCAATAATTACTTCAAAGACCTGTACACCTTCACCACGCCCACCACCTACGACTTGTCGGCGATGATGAGCTCGGTGCTGAATGCCAGCTCCGGCCTGCACATCAGCGGTTTCAGCCTGTTGAGTGGCGGTACCTACGTGCTCATCGGCAAAAAGGATGTGCTCAACTCGCTGCCCTCGAGCCAGACCTGGCTGTTCGATAGCGGCAAAACGCCGTTGAGCGCCGGTACCTACACGCTGGCCGTGGAAGGCTATGTCAACTCCGCCGTTGGCGGTTCTTACAGCGGCAATATCGCCGTGGCGCCAGCCGTTGCCGTGCCGGAGCCCGCCACCCTGGGCATGCTGCTGACCGGCCTGGGCCTGGTGGGCGTGGTGGCACGCCGCCGCAAGCAAGCGTAATTTCCGTACTGCATAAACAAAAAGGAGGCTGCGGCCTCCTTTTTGTTTATGGTTTCTCCCTCAATTTTTCTCGTCTTGGTGTAGGAAATTTCCTACATCGCGCTGTGCGCCTTGCAATTTGTGACATGACCTCGGCGTTTCCCTCTGGGGATGGGAGCGCCAGTGCATTGCATTTGCAAAGTTTATCTAAGGCATTGTTTTTATTGGGAAATAAAACCATATCAATCGTGCAATGTTCTTTTTTACCCCATGTTAGTATCGCGGCGCAGTACTTGATGAACCCGGTCGCCTGTGGGTGACCGATCTTATTTTTACGGGGGTAATACAATGCATGGTAAGAAAATTTTCGCTGCTGTAGCACTGGCGGCGGCTTCGCTGGCGGCTGGTTCGGCCTATGCGGCCGACGTCAGCCAGAGCAAGACCATCACGCTGACCGGTGGCACCATCGACTATGGCCGTTCGCTGCAAGCCAAGGCGGGTGACACCTTCAGCGACCGCTGGAACTTCACCATCGGCGGTACCGGCGACATCGGCACCGGCGTCGTGGCGGTGAGCCCAGGCCTGGTGGATGTGATCAACATCACCGGCTTCAGCCTGTTCAACTCCGCCGGCCTGTCCCTGGGCGGCGTGCAGCAGGCCTCCGGCCTGGCCGATGTGTGGACCCTGAACGCCAGCAAGCTGGTCGCTGACAGCTACTACCTGCTGATCACCGGCACCGTGCTGACGTCGAAAGCCATCAGCTACGGCGGCAATGTGACGGTGACCGCCGTGCCTGAGCCTGCCACCTATGGCATGTTGCTGGCCGGTCTGGGCGTGGCCGCTTTTGTGGCCCGTCGCCGCAAAGACGATAAAGCCGCTTAAGCTCGCGCTATAATCGGAACGGAAGCTGCCGCCGTTGAGCGGCCGCTTCCGTTTTTTTATTCTTGCGACTTCCACGGAGTGAGCGTTTTGCGTTTCCTGTCCTTTTCCCGGGTGGCCGCCGTGGCCGCTGCCCTGAGTCTCTTGCCGGCTGCCGCCGACACCAGCCTGCCGCCCGCCGCCGGTCTGCAGCCCGCCCAGCTCGCCATCGTCATCAATGACGAAGAACCCAATAGCGTCGAAATCGGCGAGTATTACCGCAAGGCGCGCCATATCCCGGAGGGCAATGTGGTACATGTGCGCATTGCGCAGCGCCCGCGCAAGCTCGATGTGATCAGCTTTGGCAAGCTCAAGGATGAAATCAACGCCAAGCTGGGACCGGAAATCCAGGCCGTGCTCTTCGTCTGGACCGCGCCCTATGCGGTCGAATGCAATTCCCTGACCAGCGCCTATGCCCTGGGCTTCGATGCCGAGCAATGCGCCAAGCCCTGCGGGCCGGGCAAGCCCAGTCCCTATTTCAATTCGAACGCGGCCAAGCCCGCGCAGCAGCATATGATGCGCCTGGCCATGCTGATGCCGACGGAATCGGTGGCGGACGCCAAAGCCTTGATCGGGCGCGGCATGGCCGGTGGTTTCAGCATGCCCTCGGCCAACGCCTACTTCCTGGTCACCAGCGAACAGGCGCGCAATAGCCGCGCCCAGTTCTTCCCCAAAAGCACCGCCTTGCCGGCGCGCCGCCTGAGCATCAAGACCCAGCAGTCGGATGTGCTGGAAGGCGCGCGCGACATCATGTTCTACCAGACCGGCAAGGCGCGCGTGGACAAGCTGGAAACCCTGCAATTTCTGCCCGGCGCCCTGGCCGACCACTTGACCTCGACAGGCGGCGACCTGTTGGGGACGACCCAGATGAGCAGCCTGCGCTGGCTGGAGGCGGGCGCCACCGCCAGCTACGGCTCGGTGAGCGAACCGTGCAATTATTGGCAGAAATTCCCCAACTCCGCCGTGCTGCTGCGTCACTACCTGAATGGTGCCAGCGCCGTGGAAGCCTACTGGCGCAGCGTGGCCTGGCCGGCCCAGGGGCTGTTCATCGGCGAGCCGCTCGCCGCGCCTTACCGGCGCTGAGCAGGGCCAGTCCCAGCAGCAGACTGAGCCACGTAGCCGGTTCCGGTACCGGCGCGCTGGCCGCCGCGCCGCCCTGGCGCGAGGTGAGCGGGCCGCCGCCCAGGCCAAAGCGGCCCGGGCCGTCCACGCCGCCGCTGCGCAGCCAGCCCGGCGCTTCGGTGCGCCACCAGTGCACGGCCGGCGGCAGCGGCTCCCAGCTGTGCCCTGCCTCCTCTTCCATTGCAATGCGCCAGCCGGGCAGGGCGCCTTGACGCCACCCCAGGTCCCCGCCGGGCAGCCCGGCGTTCAGCGCCAAGCCCAGCGCATGCTGCTCGCCCAGGTCCAGAAAGCGGTGGCGCGGCGCTTCCGCTGCGCTGTCGTTCCAATCCTGCCGCCTGCTGTCGCCGTCGTTCAGGCGCGCGCCGCTGTCGACTTCGCCATCCTGCAGGCGGCAGGGATTGTAGGTGGCATCCAGATCGGCGTGCGAGCGCTGCTGGCGCAAATGGCTGGAACAGGGGGAGGGCGCGGGCGCGGCGCTGCCAGCGGCCTGCTGGGCGCAGGCGGGCGTGCCGCCCAGTGTCAGCAGGGCGGCCAGCGGCAGCAGGGCAAGACGGTGCAGGAAGTTCATGATCAGTGTCCTGGAAGGCTGGCGTGAAGGCCCATTTCTGATATGAAACGATGCTTGGTGTTCTGGCAGTGTGCGCCATTCCATGGGGGCAGCGGTGGTTGCTACGCGACAGATGTAGGAAATGTCCGACATTTTCACTTGCCATAATTGAATTAATGTATTGTCATTAAGCAGTAATAACAGGCAGCTAATATGTGAATAGCAATATTGAAGTCCTCTTGTTAACTTCTATACCCCCACAAAAACATGAACCGATACGCATCTGCCCGCTTCGGCGCGCCTACCGCCCGCCTGACCGTGCTGGCCTCCCTGCTCGCTGGCCTGAGCGCACCCGCGCTGGCCGCCTCCGACATCGTCATCAGCCAGGTGTACGGCGGTGGCGGCAATAACGGCGCCACTTATAAGGCCGACTTTATCGAGCTGTTCAACCGCGGTGCCAAGCCCGTTGCCCTGAATGGCTGGAGCGTGCAGTACGCCAGCGCCGCCGGCACCAGCTGGCAGAAAACGGCCCTGCCCGATGTCACCCTGCAGCCCGGCCAATACTATCTGGTGCGCGAGGCGCTCGGTGCCGGCGGCAGCGTGGATGTGCCGGCCGATCTGATCGGCAGCATCGCCATGTCCGGCACGGCCGGCAAAGTGGCCCTGAGCAATGCCAATGCGCTCCTGAGCGGCGCCAACCCGGGCGGCGCCAGCGTCATCGACCTGCTCGGCTGGGGCACGGCCAATGGCTATGAAGGCGGCGCGGCCGCCGGCGGCACCGGCAATGCCACGGCCGTGCTGCGCAAGGACGAGGGTTGCAGCGACAGCGACAATAACGGCGCCGACTTCGCCGTGCTGGCCCCTGCCCCGCGCAATAGCAGCGCGGCGCGTCATGTCTGCGGCGCGCCGGTGGTGAAACCGGTCGTGGTGAGCTGCCCGGCCGCCTTGCCGGTCGCCTTCGGCAGCGCCGCCAGCGCCGCCCTGACGGCCAAGGATGAAGACGGCATCGTCAGCAGCGCCAGCCTGAGCGGCGGCGTGGCCGGCATCAGCCTCGACAACTTCGCCGCGGCCAGCGCCACCGGCGCCAGCGCCAGCGCCGAGCTGACGGTGGCGGCCGGCGTGGCGGCCGGCAGCTATCCGCTCAGCGTGCGCTTCGCCAACACGGAAGGCGACGCCAGCAGCTGCGACATCACGGTCACCGTCGCCGCCACCGGCGGCGTGACCCGCCGCATCCCGCAAATCCAGGGCAGCGGCGCCACCAGCCCGGACAACGGCACGGTGCAGACCACCGAAGGCGTGCTGACCCTGAAGGTGGGCGGCGGCTTCTTCCTGCAGGATGCGGCCGGCGACGGCGATCCGAGCACCTCGGACGGCCTGTTCGTCTATACCGGCGCCACCGCCAGCAACGCCCAGCCGGGCGACCTGGTGCGCGTGACCGGCACCGTCTTCGAATACACGCCGAGCGGCGCCAAGCGTTCCTACACCGAGCTGAAAGACGTGACGGCGATCAGCGTGCGCAGCAGCGGCCACAGCATCACCCCGACCAATATCGAGCTGCCGAATACGCAGCTGGACCGGGTGGAAGGCATGCTGGTGCGCTTCGTGCGTCCGCTGACGGTGTCCCAGGCTGAATACCTGGGCCAGCGCGGCGAGCTGAGCCTGTCTTCCGGCCGCCTGGAACTGCCGACCAACCGCTACGCGCCACGCTCGGCCGAAGCCCAGGCGCTGGCGACTGCCAATGCCGCCAACCTGATCGTGCTCGATGACGGCATCTTCACCACGCCGAGCACCATCCCGTATATCGGCCAGGACAATACCGTGCGCGCCGGCGACACCGTGTCCGACCTGACCGGCGTGATCGACTTCGGCGCCATCGGCGGCGGCGGCGCGGCCTTCAAGCTGCAGCCCCTGGGCGCGCCGCGCTTCTCGCGCGACAACCCGCGCAGCGGCGCGCCACTGCTGGCGGCCGGCAATGTGAAAGTGGCCAGCGCCAATGTGCTGAACTTCTTCACCACCTTCACCAACGGCATGAACGCGACCGGCCAGAGCAACCAGGGCTGCAGCCTGGGCAGCTCGGTCTCGCGCAGCAACTGCCGCGGCGCCGACAATCTGAACGAATTCATCCGCCAGCGCGACAAGATCGTGGCCGAACTCAAAGGCATCGACGCCGACGTCGTGGGTCTGATGGAGATCCAGAACAATGGCGACACCGCCGTCAACTACCTGGTCGACAGCCTGAACGCGTCGTATGGCGCCACCGTCTACGCCGTGGTGCCGAAGCCGGCCGCCACCGGCACCGACGCCATCCGCGTCGCCATGATCTACAAGCCGGGCCGCCTGAGCCTGGCCGGTCCAGCCCTGGCCGACGAGCACAGCATCAACAACCGTCCGCCCATGGCCCAGACCTTCCGCGCCGCCAACGGCGAGAAGTTCTCGCTCATCGTCAACCACCTGAAATCGAAGGGCAGCTGCCCGGGCGGCAGCGGTCCCGATGCGGACAAGGGCGACGGCCAAAGCTGCTGGAACGCCACCCGCGTCCAGCAGGCCCAGCGCCTGGCCCAGGTCTTCGTACCGCAAGTGGCGGCGAGCGCCGGCGATCCGGACGTGCTGCTGATCGGCGATATGAATTCCTACGGCATGGAAGACCCGATCGCCGCCATCACCGCGCGCGGCTTCGTCAACCAGCTGGAGCGCTTCGTGCGTCCGCAAGGCTTGCCTTACTCCTACGTCTTCGGCCACCAGGCCGGCTACCTCGACCACGCCCTGGCCAGCGCCACGCTGAGCCCGCAAGTGGCCGGCGTCGCCGAATGGCATGTGAACGCCGACGAGCCGACCGTGATCGACTACAACACCGAGGGCAAGCCGCAGGACCTGTATGACGCGCTGCCTTACCGCGCTTCGGACCACGATCCGGTGGTGGTCAGCCTGAACCTGCAGCCGGCCGTCAGTGACATCACGGCCAGCGTGCAGGTGCAAAGCTCGGCCCTGGTGTTCAACCGCGCCACGCAGAAATTCAGCGGCACCATCACCGTGCGCAATAGCGGCAGCGCGGTGTTGAGCGGCCCCTTCCAGCTGGCGCTGGAAAACCTGACGGCCGGCGTCAGCCTGAGCAACGCGACCGGCAGCCATGACGGCGCGCCCTACATCACCCTGGCCGCCAGCGAGCTGGCGCCGGGCGCGGCGCTCACGGTGGCGGTCAGCTTCAGCAACCCGTCCAAAGTCAATACCAGCTACAGCACCAAGCTGTATCGCGGTAACTTCTAATGCTTAAGGAAAAACACACCATGTTCAAGACTTCCACTTTCTCCCTGCGCCAGCTGGCGCGCCAGGCCGTGGCCGCCGTCACCCTGGCTCTGCTCAGCGGCCTGGCCGCCGCCGGCACGCTGAGCGTGTCCATCGATACGCGCGGCTTCGGCAGCAATGGCTGGCTGGACTTCCAGTTCAACCCGGCTGGCACCGGCCTCAGCCCGGCCGCCACGGCGCGCCTGAGCAACTTCCGCGGCTTCGACGCCGGCGCCGCCACCGAGGTCTTCGGCGACGTCAGCGGCTCGCTGGCCAGCGGCTATGTGTTGCGCAATAGCGGCAGCTGGAACGACCTGTTGCACGCCGTGAACTTCGGTGGCCTGCTGCGCTTTGACCTCAATATCGGCGGCGACGCCGATCTGTCGGGCAGCATCAACCAGTCCGCGTTTGCCGTGTCCGCCTACGCGGCCGACAAGGTCACGCTGCTGGGCAATCCGGCCGGCATCGACGGCAGCCTGGTCAGCTTCGCCTGGACCCCGGGCAGCGCTGTCGGCGCCGCCGGCCGCCTCGACACCACGCTTTCCTCGGCGGCCGCCAGCGTCAGCGCGGTGCCGGAACCGTCGATGCTGGTGCTGACCGCCACCGGTCTGCTGCTGATGACGGGCATGCTGCGCCGTCGCAAGCCTTGGGATGGCGATAAGCTGTAAGCCTGGCGCTAAACCCCAGGCACGCTGAAAAGTGATGCGTGCACGCCACACAGACGCACCGGGCCCGGATGGCCGGTGCGTCTCTTCTTTTTGAATGGAACGCCTTGTTTCTGCTGGGATTTTTCATACGAAACCTTGCATGCATCCATTCTGTAACCGGGAGCTACGTAGTATTTGGAATGGACACTTCAGATTAATACATAGTTAAATTTGTTTTTAACTTAAGGCCAGCCCGCGAGCGACGCCTGCGTATAAGAAGACTGGAGACTTTGTGCAACCCATCGTAATTCTGAATCCGCAGCAGCAGGATCACCTGCTGCATGCCTTCGAAACCGCGCTGGCCATCGGTGAACGCAGCCAGTTCTTCCTGTGGACCCAGGGCCAGTTGCAGGCGCTCTTGCCGCACCGCCTGCTGGTTTGCCTGCAGCTGGGGCCGAATGGCGATGTGTTGCACAGCGAATGCTTCCACAGCGGCGTGCTGGACGAAGGCTTGCGGCGCAGCCTGTGCGATCCGGCCAGCGGCCTGGCCGTGCGTCTGCAGCGCCGCTACCGCGCCGGTGCGGCCGTGCCGCTGGCCCTGTGCGCCGCGGCGCCGGAAGGGCGCCTGCCGGGCGTTCCCGGCAATCTGCCGGCCGAATTGCACGCGCTCGGACTGGACAATGTGCTGGTCCACGGCAGCGACAGCCTGCCGGGCGGCGCCACCTTCTTCTGCCTGTTCGATGTGGCCCCGGCCCCCGACGCCCGCCATGCCCATTGCCTGCGCCTGCTGCTGCCTTACCTGCACATGGGCTTGCAAAGCCTGGGCGCGCCGGCGGCGCGCGCCGAGGGCGCCGGCACGGCCCGCATCAGCGCGCGCCAGGCCCAGATCATGCGCTGGCTGCGCGAAGGCAAAGGCAATGAGGAAATCGGCCAATTGCTCGGCATTAGCGGCCTGACCGTCAAAAACCATCTGCAGCGCCTGTACCGCCAGCTGGGCGTGAGTAACCGCGCCCACGCCGTGGCCCGCTGTGCCAGCCTGCGCCTGCCGGACGCCGGTCCGTATACCGAAGCGCGCCTGTAAGACTGCGCGGCAGGCCAGCCTGGCCGGCCGCCGCTCCGGCGATACGCCTCGGCAGGAACCGCGCCGCTTGACCGCCCTGGCGGGCGGCGCGATCATGGGCTTTTCCTTGCCCGGATCCCATCCATGAAAATCCTGTTTCCCGTGCTGCTGGCCGCCGTGCTGTGCGGCGCTTGCGCCGCGCCAGCGCCGCCCGCCGCCGCGCCGCCGCCATCCGGCGTGGTCGATACGCGCGATGCCGCCGCCACGCTGGCCCGCATCCGCGCCCTGGCCGCCCATAACAGTTGCAGCAGTTCCAGCCAATGCCATAGCTTGCCGCTGGGCGCCAAGGCTTGCGGCGGACCGGAGGCCTATCTGCCCTGGTCCAGCGCCAGCACCGATGGCGCGCACCTGCACGCGCTGGCCCAGCGCTACCAGGCCCTGCGCGTCAAGGAGAATGCCGGCCTGGCCTCCGATTGCAGTCTGGTGGACGATCCCGGCGCCGTCTGTCGCGCCGGCCGCTGCCAGGCTGGCGGCGCGTCCGCCGCCGCCCAATAAAAAAGGCCGCGGGCAGGACTCGCGGCCTTGGCGGAGCAGGGCGCTCCGCTAGAGCGCCCGCGCTGCTTATTGACGGTTTGGCGGCGTTTCGCGCTGCGCGTTCGAGGTCGGCAGCGGATTGGTGGTATCCACTTCCACATAGCTGATGGCCTGCGGCGCGTTATTGGCCAGGTAGACGATGGCGCCCAGGTGGCGCGCCGTGCCCAGTCCCGACCAGCTGACGCCGGCTGCCGCCGTGCCCGCGTTGTACACCAGGGCCGGGGTATTCACCTTGAAGCCGCCTTCGCTCAAGCCGTTGCCGACCAGCCAGGACGACAGCGTGTAGGTCGAGCGGCCATTGGTCGGCGCATACCCCACCACGCAGACGCGGTAGGTGCCGGCGGCCGGCAGCGGCAGGGTCACGCTCTCGTTCGAGGTGGCATTGCCGCTATTGGCCAGCGCCTGGCCGTTCGGGCCGAGCACCAGCATGTCCAGATCGTCCGGCTGGCCGGCCTGGTAGCCGCTGGTTTCCACATCGTACAGCGCGAAGCGCGCGGCCAGGGTATTGGCCGGCACGTCGAAGTCGACGGTGCGCACGCCCGGATCGCCGCCGGCCTTGCACGCCGCTTCCACGGCGGCGGAATCGGTATTGCCGGTTTTGAGCACGGTGTAGGTGGCGCGTGTGGCCGCTTGCAGGCCGCCTTTCTGCGTCACCAGCGCGCCGGTATAGCCGCTGCCCACGGTGAAGGCCACGTTGCCGCTGCTGGTGTTGCCGCTCAGGACGGATGGTGCCGAGACGGCGGCCAGGCGCGCGGTCAGCGGGCTGCGCACCACGTGCTTGCCGTCGGTCCAGGTCAGCGCACCGTAGTTCCAGGCGCCGGCCACGGCGCCGTTATTGGTCAGGGTGACGCTGAAGCTGGCCTTGGCGCCGGGCGCCAGGGTCAGCTGGGCCGGCGTGACCGTGACCTTGAAGCCCGGCACGCTGGCGTTGGCGGTGTAGGTCGCTTCGCTGCTGCCGACATTGGTGACGCTGCGGTTCAAGGTGATCTTGCCCAGCACGGTGGCGGCGGTCAGCGAAGCCAGGTTCAGATTGTGCGGCTGGATCGCGCCGACGGCGCCGCAGGTGGTGGGCGACAGGGTACCGGAAATGCCGCACATGAAGCGCAGATAGTCGATGGTGCCGGCGTCGTACACCAGGCCGGGATCGGCCGCGCTATTGGCCGCCACATGGCCGGCGCCTTGCGCCCAGGGCAGGGTGCCAGCCTGCATGCCGGGCAGGCCGTCGGGCTTGGTGTCATAGGCGGTGGTCATCAGCGCCGACTTGATGGCGGCTGGCGACCAGTCCGGGTGCAGCTGCTTGAGCAGCGCGGCCAGGCCGGCCACGTGCGGGCTGGACATGGAAGTGCCTTGCAGGGCGATCCATTCCGGCTGCGGCGTCAGCGTGCCGTTGGCGATGGCGTCGCGCTCGGCTTCGCTCTGGGCCGGCGTGCCGCCGGCCAGGATGGCCAGGCCGGGCGCGGTGAGGTCCGGTTTCAGCACATTGGCATTGTGCTTGTTCGGGCCGCGCGAAGAGAAGGCACCCATCACCGGCGCCGCGGCCGGACCCGATTGCAGGGTGGCCTTGCCGATGCTGGCGCCGCCGTCCGGATTGGCCGCCACCCAGGCCTTGACGGCGATGCCGTCGTCGCGCTTCAGGTGCACGGTGGGCACGCTGTGCAGGTCGGCCTCGATGGTGGTGGCGCTGCTGACGTCGACCAGGATCATGCCGACGCCGCCGACCTGGCCCACGGCGCGGCTCTTGTCGACGCGTGCCGAGGAGCCGCGGTCGCACACCAGCACCTTGCCCGTGGCCTTGGCCAGGTCGAGCGCGGCGTCGGCGCTGCCGCCGTACAGGGCGCGGTCTTCCGCCGTATAGCAGCGCGTCAGCGCGGTCTGGTCCACGCTGGAGAGGCTGGCGTAAGGCTTGACGCCGGCATTCGCGGCCAAGACCGTTGGCGTGGCCGGCAGGGTTTTGGCCGCCAGGCTGGCGCCGTCATAGCTGGCGCCGTTGGCCAGGCTCAGCTTGGCCATGCCGAAACGGTTGTGGGTGGAGGCGGCCACCGTCGTCACCCAGGGGCTGATGTGGGCCACGGTATTGGCCGGGCCGCTGTTGCCGGCCGAGGCGGCGACGAAGACGCCGGCATTCGAGGCGCCGAAGAAGGCCAGTTCCACCGGATCGTTGATATTGTTCTGGGTGCCGCTGATCGAGTAATTGATCACATGCACGCCATCCTGCACGGCTTGCTCGATGGCGGCCACGCTGTCCGAATCGAAACAGGAATTGCGCGTGCCGCTGCCGTCCGGATTGGTGGCGTCGGGATAGGTCCAGCACACCTTGTAGGCGGCCAGGCGCGCGCGCGGCGCCACGCCCGACATATCGCCGACCGGAATGCCGCCCAGCTTGCCCGGCACCTTGGCATTGCCGCCGGCCGTGGTCGAGGTATGGGTGCCGTGGCTGCCATGGCCGCTGGGGCCGGCCACCGAATCGCGCGGCGAGACGAAGTCGGTCCAGTGCATGGGGCGGCCGGTGGCGATGAAACCGGCGTTGAAGTAGCGCGCGCCGATCAGCTTGTTATTGCAATGGCTGCTGCTGAAGCCTTCGCCGGTCTGGCACTCGCCCAGCCAGCCGGCCGGCGCCGGGCCGTACACCTGTTCGGCAGCGGGATCGAAGGTCGGCACGCCGTTGGCGTCGACGCGGTCGGCATAGGCCGGGTTTTCCGGCCAGACGCCACCGTCGACCACGCCGATGATCATGTCTTCACCGGCTTTCAGGCGGCCGCCGACCTGGTCCCACAGGCCCGTGCCGGGCTTGTCCAGGCCGAGGAAGATGGGCGTGAAATTGGTGCTGGGCTGGCGTTCCTCATCCACGCTGATGGCGGCCACGTTCGCGCTTTTTTGCAGCTGGCGCACTTCGCCCTCGGTCAGGCGCGCCGAGAAGCCGTTGAAGGCCAGTTTGTAGTGGTGGCCGATCTGGGCCGTCGGGACGCTGGCGGTGACGCCGTTCTTTTTCTGTTCCAGGTAGACGATATAGGCTTGCACGTCGGCGGCGCTGACGTCGAGGCGGCGGCCGGGCGCGGGGCGGGTGGCGGCCAGGCCGCTCACTTCGCCGCCGTAGGAGGCGACCGGCTTGTCGGCCAGTTGCACGATATAGGAGCGGCGGATTTCATCGGCGCCGGCGTGCAGGGCGGCGCTCGACAGCAGGGCCAGCACAGCCAGCGAGATAGGACGCAGTTTCATGGGACTTTCCTTGTCAATAAACGGTCGGGGAGGGGGCGCGGCTTGCACTCAAGCGCGCGGGCGCTTGCGGCGCGCCACCAGGCCCATGCCGGCCAGGCCGAGCAGCATCAGGGCCGGCGTGGCCGGCAGCGGCACGGCCGACACCTGCAGATTGTCGAGCGCGTACTGGGCCTGGTTGCCGGCCGGATCGGCGGCCGAGTTGACGCAGTCGCCGCCATCGGTAAACAGACAGGCGTCGATGCTCAGGCTGCGCAGCGAGATGCCGGCGAAGGCCGAGCTGGCCAGCCAGTTGCTGAACTTGAATTTGCCGCTCGCATCCTGGCCAGCGAAATTCAGGGCGTCGCTGATCTGGCTGCCGTCGGCGGCCACACCGGTCAGGCGCAGCTGGCCGTAACCGCCGTCGGGCAGGTCGCCGACCGGGGCGATGAAGCCGAAGTCGAGGCCATCGAGGCGGAAGGAGGCGCCATAGTCGCGCGTGACCACCAGGGCGCCATCGTTGAGGCCGGCGAAGTACTTGCTCAGGTTGCCGGAAGGGCAGGCCAGGATGGTGCAGCTGAAGGGATTGGCGCCATCGATCAGGGCACCGGCCAGGCCGTTCAGGCCGGCGGCGCGCGCCACCGGGCCATCCTGCACGTCGAAGCGGTAGCTGCCCTGGCGGAACGCGTCGCCGCCGTTATAGATCGAGTCGCCCGCCTGCAGCGTGGCGCTGACGATATTCTGGGTGGCGCTGAAATTGATGATGTCGGCTTGGGCGGCGGGGGCGGCCAGCGCGCCCAGGCCGGCGAGCAGGGCGGCGCCCAGGACGCGGGGGAATGGACGTAGCACTGCTGAGCGTTGGCTTTTCATAGCATACCCTTCATGGTGAAATTTGTGACAGGCGGGGGGGCCGCCGCGGCCGGCCGCTTCTGGCTACGCCGGATTGCCAAAAACTATATCAATTCCTACACGAAATTGTCTAAAAAACTAACGTTTCTAATTTCTCTATATTGCCGCTTCATCGAATTTAATTTTGCTTCTCCTATGAAAGTGGCTGTCATAAAATGCAAGGCGCTATGTATTTAATTTGCAACATTGACTGTGAAATCGCCGGCCGCTGCCGGGTGGGAAGGGGACGCTTTTTCAGAGGGAAAACACGAAGAAAAAGTTGTCGAAACCTTAAATGGCGTGGTAGCCTTTGCCCTTCTTGAAATCTTGGTTTTTCCGCCGGCGGCGCCGGCGGCAGGGAAGGGGATGTGGATGCTGTCATGGAACACGGTGGACCGTAAGAAATTCGGCCGCGCGCGCGGCTTTACGCTGCTGGAGCTGCTGGTGGTGATCGTCATCATCGGCCTGCTGGCGGCCTATGTCGGTCCCAAATACTTTTCCCAGTTGGGCAAGTCGGAGGTGACCATTGCCAAGGCCCAGATCGAAGCGTTTGAAAAGTCGCTCGATACCTACCGCCTCGACGTGGGCCGTTATCCGACCACGCAGGAAGGCCTGGCCGCCCTGTTGACTGCGCCGGCCACGGCCGGAACCAAATGGAACGGCCCGTATCTGAAGAAGGGCGTGCCACCCGATCCCTGGGGCCGTGCCTACCAGTACAAGGCGCCCGGCACCAAGGGCGAATTCGAGATCCTCTCCCTGGGCAAGGATGGCCAGCCCGGCGGCGAAGGCGAAAACGCCGACATCTCTTCCCAATAAATTCATTTGAGGCGTTCCGGCCATGCAGTTTGAAGTTCGCACCTTGTCGCCGGACATGAGCATCGACCGTCTGGTGATCGACGGCCGCGATGAGGCCGATGCGCGGCGCCAGGTCGAGGCGCGCGGCCTGTATGTCAGCGCCATCCGCCCCCTGCGCGGCCCGTTGCGCGCCAGCGCCGGCAAAGCCATGTCGCTGGTGCTGTTCAGTCAGGAGCTGCTGGCCCTGCTGACGGCCGGCCTGGGCGTGGTCGAAGCGCTGGAAGCCTTGCTGGAAAAGGAGGGCAGTCCGGCCACGCGCGGCGTGCTGGAGCGCCTGCTGTCCGGCCTGCGCGAAGGGCGGCGCTTTTCCGCCGTGCTGGCCGACCAGCCGCAGCTGTTTCCCCCTCTCTACGTGGGCATCGTCAAGGCGGCCGAAGGCACCAGCGACCTGCCGCGTTCCCTGGCGCGCTATATCGATTACCAGCAGCGCATCGACCTGGTGCGCGGCAAGATCGTCAGCGCCGCCATCTATCCCTGCATCCTGCTGCTGGTGGGCGGCGGCGTCAGCCTGTTCCTGATCGCCTACGTGGTGCCGCGCTTCGCCGAGGTCTACCAGGGTGCGGGCCGCAACCTGCCCTGGATGTCGCAAGTGATGCTGAGCTGGGGCCAGTTCGCCGCCCAGCATACGGCCGCCTTGCTGGGCGGCCTGGCGCTGACGCTGGCTGTCGCGGTGCTGGGCGTGCGCCGCCTGCTGGCGCGCGGCGGCCTGGTGCGCCTGCTGGGCCGCCTGCCCGGCATCGGCGAGCGGGTGCGCATTTACGAGTTGTCGCGGCTGTACCTGACCCTGGGCATGCTGAGCGAGGGCGGCATCACCATCGTGCATGCCATCGAGACGGTGCAGGGCATGGTCTCGGCCAGCGTGCGCGATGGCTTGCAGGCGGCGCGCGGCATGATCGAGGCGGGCTTGCCGCTGTCGGCCGCGTTTGAAGCCAATGGCCTGACCACGCCGATCTCGCTGCGCATGCTGCGCGTGGGCGAGCGCACCGGCGATATGGGACCGATGCTGACGCAGTCGGCGGCTTTCTACGATGGCGAAATCAGCCGCTGGATCGACCGTTTCACGCGTACCTTTGAACCGATGCTGATGGCCGCCATCGGCCTGGTGGTGGGCGCCATCGTGGTGCTGCTGTATATGCCGATCTTCGATCTGGCGGGAGAAATGTCATGAGTCACGCTGCCCTCGACGCCGCGCTGCTGATGCGCGCGCGCCAGCAGCGCGAGCACAGCAAGCGCAGCCTGGTCGACGAGCTGGAAGTCTTGAGCGGACTGGAACCGCGCCTGGTGGTGCGCGAACTGGCGCAACCGTTTGGCCTGGCCGTGCTGGAAACGGCGGATATGCTGGCGTTCGAGCCGGCCTTCGACCTGTTGCCGCTGTCGCAGGCCATGGCGCGCCACTGCGTGCTGCTGCGCGCCCAGGACGGGCTGGTGGTGGGCGTGGTGGCCGACCCCTTCGATATCGACCTGCAAACCTGGCTGTCCACCCAGGCGCGCAGCAAGCCGCAGGCGCCGCTGCAGATCCGGCTGGCGCTGCAGGCCGATATCCAGGCCTATCTGTCCAAGCAGGAGGAGTCGGCGCGTGCCGTCGATACCCTGCTGCCGGGCGCCGACAATTCGCGCCGCGACGGCAAGACCGCCGCCGTGCTGTCCTTCGCCTCGGTGTCGGAGGCGGCCAGTCCGGCGGTGCGTCTGGTGAATTCCACCTTGTACGATGCGCTCAAGGCGGGCGCCTCCGACATCCACCTGGAAAGCACGGCCGGCGGGCTGGCGGTCAAGTACCGCGTCGACGGCGTGCTCGATCACGCCACCGCCGTCAACGGCATCGAGGTGGCCGAGCAGATCATCTCGCGCCTGAAGGTGCTGGCCGAACTCGATATCGCCGAGCGCCGCGTGCCGCAGGATGGCAGCTTCCGCGTCGAGTCGAACGGCCGCGAGATCGACCTGCGCGTCTCCATCATGCCCAGCATCCACGGCGAGGATGCGGTGATCCGTATTCTGGACAAGCGCGCCATGATCGAGTCCTACGGCTCGCTGACGCTGGAAGCGCTGGGCTTCGACGCGCCGTCGCTGGCCACGCTGCGCGTGCTGGCGCAGGAAGCCTACGGCATGCTGCTGGTGACGGGACCGACCGGTTCCGGCAAGACCACCACGCTGTACGCGGCGCTGACCGAAATCCACAACGGCCGCGAAAAAATCATCACGATTGAAGACCCGGTCGAATACCAGTTGCCCGGCATCCTGCAAATTCCGGTCAATGAAAAGAAAGGCCTGACCTTTGCCAAGGGTTTGCGCTCCATCCTGCGCCACGATCCGGACAAGATCATGGTGGGCGAGATCCGCGACCGCGAAACGGCGGAAATCGCCGTGCAGTCGGCCCTGACCGGCCACCTGGTGCTGACCACGGTGCACGCGAACAATGTGTTCGACGTCTTCGGCCGCTTCACGCATATGGGCATCGATCCCTATGCCTTCGTCTCGGCCCTGAACGGCATCTGGGCGCAGCGCCTGGTGCGCATCAACTGCCCGCACTGCGCGGCAGAATACACGCCAGGCGACGAGGAGCTGGCCGGCGCCAATCTGACGCGGGCCGACGTCTACGACTACCGCTTCATGCAGGGCAAGGGCTGCGGCGATTGCCGCGGCACCGGCTACAAGGGGCGCCGCTCGATCGCCGAAATCCTCACGCTGAATGACGAGATCCGCGAACTGATCGTGGACAAGCGGCCGATCCGCCAGATCAAGGCGGCGGCCTATGAAAACGGCACGCGCAGCCTGCGCCAGGCGGCGCTGGAGCTGGTGCGGCGCGGCGGCACCACGCTGGCCGAAATCAAACGGGTGACATTGCATGCTTAAGGGATGGGGACAGCAATTGCGCGTGGGCATCGGCAGCCACGCACTCAGCCTGCTCAGCGTCGGCCGTTGGGGGCGCAAGCCGCCGCAGGTGCTGGCCGAGTGCAGCTATATGGCCGACGAGGAGTATGCCGCCCTGGGCACCGCCTTGCGCGGCTTGCTGCAGGAAGCCGGCGTCGCCGGGCGCGCGCTGAGCTTCGTGCTGGCCGATGAGCTGGTGCGCCTGTGGCAGGTGACGCCGCCGGCCAATGCGGCGCGCATGGCCGATATCGAAGCGGCCGCCTCCCTGCGCTTTCACAGCCTGTATGGCGAAGCGCCGGCGGCCTGGCAGTTGTCGGCCGACTGGCACGCCAGCCAGCCTTTCTACGCCGCAGCCATGCCGCGCAAGCTGCTGGCCGTGCTGGGCCAGGCCTGCGCTGACAGCGGCGCTGCCATGGTCGAGGTGCGGCCGCACTTCGTCGCGCTGTGGAACCGCTGGCAAGGCGCCATCGGGCGCGAAGCCTGGTTCGGCGTTTTGCACGACAAGCTGCTGACCTTGGCCGCCATCGAAGATGGCCAGCTGCGTGCCCTGCGTCCCTTGCCGCTGCCGGCCGGCGCCGACCATTACTGGCTGGGCCAGATGGTGCGGCGCGAAGCCTTGCTCTTCAATCTGGCGTTGCCCAAGACCGTGCAGCTGTGCGGCGTATTGCCGGCGGCCCTGGCCAAGCCGGGCGCCGGCGGCAAGGACGAGATGTCCTGCATCCACCTCGATGCCGGCGTGCAGGGCAGCAGCTTCTCGGCCGCCAGCCTGCTGGCGTGGGCGGGGAGCGCGGCATGAGGCGCATGCAGATCGACTTCGCGCCGCCCGGCTGGCGCCGCGCCTTGTTCCGCCTGCATCCTGCCGCCGTCTTTGGCGCCGTGCTGGGCCTGGGCCTGTGTGTGGGCGCCGGCCTGGCGGCTTGGGAGATGGCGCAAAAGCAGCAGGCGCGCGAAGCGCAGCTGCAAGCCATCCAGCGCCAGGCCGTCGCCCTGTCCAAGGCGCCGCCGCCGGTGGCTGCCGTCGCCATTCCGGAGGCGCAGGCGCAGGCCGTGAACGCCGCCATCATGCAGCTCAACCTGCCCTGGAACGACTTGCAGGATGCGGTGGCCGCTGCCACGCCGCGTACTGTCGCCCTGCTGGCGCTGGACCCCGATGCGCGCAAGCAGGTGCTGAAAATTACCGCTGAGACCAAGAACGCGGACGAGATGATTGCCTATATCGAGGAATTGAAGCAGCAGGAATTCTTCCGTGCGGCGGCGCTGCTGCGCCATGAAATCAGCGAGCAGGACCCGAACCGTCCGATCCGCTTCCAGGTGGAAGTGCAATGGAGGGCGCAATGAAGGATTTGAATCTGGCTGGCCTGCTGCTGCGCGCGCGTCTGCGGGTGCAGCGCGCGCCCATGGTCTGCCTGGCCAGTGTGCTGCTGCTGGCCGCGGCGCTGGCCTGGGCCTGGCTGCTGCCGCAGCGCGACAAGCAGCAGGCGCTGCTGGCCCGGCCGCTGCCTGCGCCGGCCGCGCTGGTGACGGCGCCGCCGCCGCCTTCGGCCAATGAAAATCTGGCCGAGTTTTACGCCACGCTGGGCGAAAAGCGCCATGCCGAACAGCAGGTCGGCACGCTGTTCGCACTGGCCGCGAAATCGGGCCTGAGCCTGCACCAGGGCGAATACAAATTCAACTACGACAAGGCCAGCCGCGTCGCCAGCTACCAGATCCTGCTGCCGGTCAAAGGCGGCTACCAGCCGATCTGGCAATTCGTGCTGCGTGCCTTGGCTGCCGTGCCATTCGCCTCGCTCGACGAGGTCAGCTTCCGGCGCGAGAATATCGCCGATCTGCAGGTCGAGGCCAAGCTGCGCTTCACGCTGTATCTGAAGGAGGGCCAGCAATGAAACCACGCCATCTGCTGATGGGCGGCGCGCTGCTGACCGCCGCCGGCCTGGCCCTGTTCGGCGACAAGACGCCGTCCGGCGACGTGGCCGAGGCGGTGGACCGTCCCGCCCCGCGCGCAGGCAAGCAGGCCGGCGACGCTGCTGGCAAGACACCCGCGCCGCAGAATGCCGCCGCGCCGGTGGCGAGTAGCCCGTCTGCACCATTGCCGTCTGCCGCGCCGCCGGTCGAGGCGCCGCCCGCCGTCGCCGGCGCCAAAAACGCCGTCGCCGGCGCCAAAAACGCCGGCGCCGGCAATACCGCCATCCTGCGCCTGATCCCGCGCGCCCAGTTGATCGGTGAGGCGGGCGAGGCCAGCTTCAAGAGCGGGGAGGGGGTTTTCCTCGGCCAGAACTGGAATCCGCCGCCGCCGCCGCCCGTTGCGCCGCCACCGCCGCCACCGCCCAGCGCACCACCGCTGCCGTTCAGCTATATCGGCAAGTCGGTGGCCGATGGCGCATGGGAGGTGTATCTGTCGCGTGGCGACCGTACCTATATCGCGCACCAGAAGCTGGTCATCGACGGCACCTACCGCATCGACCGCATCGCGCCGCCCGAATTAACGATCACCTACCTGCCACTGAACCAAGTGCAGCAGCTAAATATTGGAGCCATCGACTGATGCCTAGTCAACCGCACGGGCCTGCCCGCCTGGTAAAAAAAATCACGCTGTCCGCGCTGCTGCTGGCCTTGAGCGGCTGCGCCGGCCAGATGGCATACCGCGATGCCCGGAACCTGATCGAAAAAGACCAGGTGGAAGCCGGCCTGCTCAAGCTGCAGGAAGCGATGAGCCGCGAACCAGGCAATGCCGAATACCGCAGCGCTTATCTGAATACCCGCGACCGCACGCTGTTGCGCTATCTCGATCTGGCCGACCGCCAGATGGAAGAGGGCAAGCTGGACCTGGCGCAGCAAAATATCGAGCGCGCCCTGGCGGTCAGCCCGCAGAATGAACGCGCCCGCGCCAGCCTGCGCAAGCTGGATACGGTCGAGCGCCACGGCAAGCTGCTGCTGGCCGCATCCGTCCTGATCGAGCAGCGCGAATACGACCAGGCCAAACAGAAGCTCAACCAGGTGCTGGCCGAAAGGCCGCAGCATGAACGCGCCCGCGACATGCTGCGCGATATCGCGGAAAAAAATCCGCCCGCACCGGCCGAAACCGGCCTGGCCAAAGCCTATAAGCAGCCCATCACCATCGAGTTCCGCGAGGCGCCGATCAAGCAGGTGTTCGAGGTGATCTCGCGCCGCTCCGGCCTGAACTTCATCTTCGACAAGGATGTGAAGACCGACACCCGCACCTCCATCTTCCTGAAGAACAGCACGGTGGAATCGGCCATCTACTACCTGCTGATGACCAATCAGCTGGAGCAGCAGGTCATGGACGGCAACACCATCCTGATCTACCCGAACATTGCGCCCAAGCTGAAGGAATACCAGGAGATGGTCATCAAGACCTTCTACCTGTCGAACGCCGAGGCCAAGACCATCGGCAATACGCTGAAAACCATCCTCAAGTCGCGCGATGTGGTGATCGATGAGAAGCTCAACCTGGTCATCGTGCGCGACAATGCCGAGGCGATCCGCCTGGCCGAGAAGCTGGTGGCGGCGCAGGACATCGCCGAGCCGGAAGTGATGCTCGATGTGGAAATCCTGGAGGTCAAGCGCACCCGCCTGATGGACCTGGGCATCGACTGGCCCGCCAAGGCCGTGTTCTCGCCGATTAACAGCAAGGGCGGCACGGACAGCTTCAATCTGCGCGACTTCGATAACCTGAACCGCGACCGCATCGGCGTCAATGGCACGCTGCCGGTGACGGTGAAGGCCAATAAAAACGATGGCGACAGCAATCTGCTGGCCAATCCGCGCATCCGCGTGCGCAACAAGGAAAAAGCCAAGGTCATGATTGGCGATAAACTGCCGGTCATCACCTCCACCATTTCCTCCGGCGTGGGCGGCTTCAATACCGACTCGGTCAGCTTTGTGGATGTGGGCGTGACGCTCAACGCCGAGCCGATCATCTACCTGAATAATGAGGTGGCGATCCGCGTCTCGCTCGAAGTCAGCAATCTGGTCAACACCGTGATCACCAAGAACGGTACCACAGCCTACCAGATCGGTTCGCGCCAGGCTTCCACCCTGCTGCAATTGAAGGACGGCGAAACCCAGGTGCTGGCCGGCCTGCTGAATAATGAGGAGCGCTCCTCGGCCAGCAAGGTGCCGGGCCTGGGCGACTTCCCCCTGCTGGGCCGCCTGTTCGGCGCCTCGCACGACGATACGCAAAAGACTGAGATCGTGCTCTCGATTACGCCGCACCTGCTGCGCAATGTGCAGCGCCCGGAAGCCAGCATTTCCGAATTTGCGGCCGGCACCGAGGCCAACTTCCGCCGCAAGCCGGATTTCTCGCCGCGGCCGCCGGCCCAACTGCCAACGCCGGCCGCCGCGCAGCAAGCGCCGCAGCCGGCAACGGGCGCCGTGCCGCAAACGGTGGCCATGCCGCCGCCGGTCAGCAATATGCCCTTGTCGAGCACCCAGCCCGGACCGGCCACCAGCGTGGCCCAGCCGCCGCTGCCTAGCCTCTCCCTGCCGCCGCCGCCCGAAGGGCTGCCAGTCCCGCAGAATCCGCCGCCGCAGCCGCGATGAGCTTTTCCGGGCAAGGCGCGGCGCGCCGTGGCTTTACGCTGATCGAGTTGCTGGTCACGCTGGCCATCCTCGGCTTGCTGGCGGTGCTGGTCATCCCCACGGCCCAGGTCACGATCCAACGCCGCAGCGAGCAGGAACTGCGTTACGCCTTGCATGAAATCCGCAAAGGCATCGATGCCTATAAGCAGGCTTACGACGAGGGGCGCATCGCCAAGGTGCTCAACAGTACCGGTTACCCGAAGTCGCTGGACGTGCTGGTGGAGGGCATCGCCGATCAGCGCAATCCCAAGCGCAGCAAGATTTTCTTTCTGCGCCGCGTGCCGCGCGATCCCTTCAATCCGGACAGCGCCTTGAGCGACGCCGACACCTGGGGCAAGCGCAGCTATGCCAGCGATGCGAACGAGCCGCGCGAGGGCGAGGATGTGTACGATGTGTTTTCCAATACGGACAAGGTAGGCCTGAACGGCATACCGTATAAGAAATGGTGAAGAGCGTGAACAAGGGCAGGGGCTTTACCCTGATCGAGCTGCTGGTGGTGCTGGGCATTATTGCCCTGTTGCTGACCCTGGCCGTGCCGCGCTACTTTCCCAGCGTGGACCGTACCAAGGAAACGGTGCTGAACGATAATCTGCGCAATACGCGCCTGGTCATCGACCAGTTTTATGGCGATACGGGGCGCTATCCCGATTCGCTGGAACAGCTGGTGGAAAAGAAGTATCTGCGCTCCATGCCGATCGACCCGATCACGGAAGCCAGCGACAGCTGGATCGTCGTGCCGCCCGACGATGGCAGCAAGGGCGGCGTGGCCGACATCAAGAGCGGAGCGCCCGGCAATGACCGCAATGGCAAACCGTATTCCGATCTCTAAACCGGCGCGCGGCTTCACCTACATCAGCGTGATTATCCTGGTGGCGGTGATTGGCCTGGTCAGCGCCGCCACCTTGCGCCTTGGCGTTGTGCTGCAGCGCAGTGCCGCCGAACGCGAGCTGCTGAACATCGGCGCCGAATTCAGCGACGCCCTGAAAAGCTATGCCGCCGCCACGCCGCAAGGCCAGCACCCGCAGCCGCGCACCTTGAACGATTTGCTGCGCGATCCGCGCTATCAGCAGGTGCGCCGCCATTTGCGCAAGATATACGTCGACCCGATGACGGGCAAGCCGGAATGGGGCCTGCTCACGGTACCGAACAAGATCGGCATTGCCGGGATTTACAGCCTGTCCGAAGCCAAGGCGATCAAGGTGGCCAACTTCCCGGCGCGCTTTGCCGTGTTTGAAGGCAAGACCCGCATTTCGGACTGGAAATTTACAGCCGATGGTTTGCCACCGCCGCCGGTGGCGACGACGCCCGGTAATGCACCTGGTTCGCTGTTCCCATCCACCCCGGGCAATAACCAGCCCCCCATACCCGTTCCTGGACAGGAGCCGCCAGCACCGCCGTCCGAGCCACAGCCCGAACCGGTGCCGGAGCCGCCTGCGCCGGTGGAAAGACCAGAGCTGCCGCCTAATCCGGAGCCGCAGCCGGAGCCGCCGGAAGCGCCGGCCGAGCCGCCTCGCAGCTAGGCTGGATTGCGCCGGCTTGCCTTGCCGTTCCAGCTGGCGCGTGAAGGCTTGGGCGTCGCGCAGGGCGGCGCCGCAAGCGGCTTACTTGGCGCTGCGCTTGAAATCGCGCGGACGGAAACCCAGCGCGAACAGCACGCCGAAGTAGACCACGGCGCAGGCGCCGATCACCGCGAACAGCACGCCGCCGCGCAGCAAGGGCGTGGCGCGCATGGACAGCCACTCGATCTGCGTGGCGCCAAGCCAGGCCACGGCGCCCATGGCGCTGACCGCGACCAGCAATTTGAAGAAGAACTTGCCCCAGCCCGGCTTGGGCAGATAGATCTTGCGCTTGCGCAGTCCGGTGTAGAGGAAGCCCGCATTGATGCAGGCGCCCAGACCGATGGACAGGGCCAGCCCAGCCACCGCCAGCTGCGGCACAAAAATCAGGTTCATCAGCTGCACGGCAATCAGCACGCCGACCGCAATGCGCACTGGGGTGCGGATGTCCTGCTGCGCATAGAATGCCGGCGCCAGCGTCTTCACCAGGATGATGCCGATCAGGCCCACGCTGTAAGCGATCAGCGGACGCGCCGACATCACGGCCGCCTGGTCCGTGAACTGGCCGTAGTGGAACAGGGTGGCGATCAGCGGCAGCGACAGCATGGCCATGCCGACGGCGGCCGGAATCGCCAGCAGGAAGGTCAGGCGCAAGCCCCAGTCCAGCAGGTTCGAATATTCTTCCTTGTCGCCTTCGCTATTGGCCTTGGAGAGGCTGGGCAGCAGGATCGTGCCCAGCGCCACGCCCAGCAGGGCGGTGGGGAATTCCATCAGGCGGTCGGCATAGGACAGCCAGGAGATGCTGCCCGCCTGCAGGCCGGCGGCAATGGCGGTATTGATCATCAGGCTGATTTGCGCGGCCGAGACGGCAAACACCGCCGGCCCCATTTTCTTCAGCACGCGGCGCACGCCGGGATCGTTCAGGCCGCCCACCGGATTGATCGAGAGGCGCGGCAGCATGCCGATCTTCACCAGCGCCGGAATCTGGATCGCCACCTGCAGCAGGCCGCCGATCATCACGGCAATCGCCATGGCGTAGATCGGCTTGTCCAGATACGGCGCCAGGAACAGCGAGCAGGCGATGAAGCTCAGATTCAGCAGCACCGGCGTGAATGCCGGAATCTTGAACTGGCGCCAGGTATTCAGCACGCCACCGGCCAGCGCCACAAAGGACATGCAGGCGATATAGGGGAACATCAGGCGCGTCATCCAGACGGCGGCATCGAAGGCTTCCTTGTCCTTCTCCAGGCCGTTGGCGATCAGGTAGACGAAGAGCGGCGCGCCAAGAATGCCGAGCGCGCTGACCAGCAAGGTGGCCCACACCAGGCTGTTGGCCACATGGTCGGCCAGGGTGCGCGTGGCCTCTTCGCCTTGCTGGTTCTTGTATTCGGATAAAATAGGCACGAAGGCCTGTGAAAAGGCTCCCTCGGCAAACAGCCGCCGCAGCAGATTCGGCAGGCGGAAGGCGACAATGAAAGCGTCGGTGTAAGCGCCGGCGCCAAAGGCGCGGGCAAACAGGCTTTCGCGCAAGAGGCCGGTAACGCGGGACAGCATGGTCATGCTGGAGACGGCGGCGAGGGATTTAAGCAGGTTCATGGGCCGAGATTATAGCCGGGGCAACGTTGCAGATGCGTCGAAAACGTGGCGAGGATGGCAATTTCCTGATATTGGGAATTGATCTGGACGCAAAACGCAGCTATAATCTAGGGCTGTACAGAATTCAGTAAAGCAGACAATGTGCGGCCAGCACCGTTAGGCACACATGGTTAGAGACAGACTGAACGCACCGGTTTGGCAAACGCTATTGTTTGCAAACGAACTTTGACAACGATTTAGGAAATTCCATGGCAAATACCGCACAAGCGCGCAAACGCGCTCGTCAAGCAGTTAAGCAAAACGCTCACAACTCGGCACAGCGTTCGACCCTGCGCACCGCAATCAAAGCTGTTCGCAAGGCGATCCTGGCTGGCGACAAGGCCGCTGCAACCCAAATCTTCCAGGCTTCCGTTTCGACCATCGATTCCATCGCCGACAAGAAGATCATCCACAAGAACAAGGCTGCTCGTCACAAGAGCCGTCTGGCAGCTGCCCTGAAGGCACTGTCCGCCTAAGTTCGTGTGCGGCGGCAATAGCCGCCTTGCAGGTGCACAGAATTAACCCGCATGGCTTGCCATAGCGGGTTTTTTCGCTTGGTATTCCATTAAAAAAGCCGCATGCAGCGGCTTTTTTTGTCAGCTTATTTCAGCTTGGGCAGATTACCGATTTTGGTGCCGGCCTTGATGTTCTTTTGCTTGAACCAGCCCAGATTCATTTCCAGCGCATACATCACCGGCACGCCCTTGGCTGAGCAGTGGCTGTCCAGGGTTTGCGGCTGCATGTCCTCGATATTGACGATCTTGCCCTCGGCATCGATAAAGGCCACCGACAGCGGCAACAGGGTGTTCTTCATCCACATGCACTGGGTGGCGGGCGCATCGAAGACGAAGACCATGCCGGCGTTCGGCGCCATCGTTTCGCGGAACATCAGGCCTTGGGCGCGCTGGGGATCGGTGGTGGCGACTTCAGCCTTGATCAGGTTCATGCCGGCCGACAGGGTGGTGGTGGGGAATTGCTGGTTTTGCGCCTGGCTGGCGCCGGCGGCAGCCAGCAGGAGCAGGGAAGCGGCAATGGATTTCATGGATTTTGTGAGTGAATCGGGAAGCGGCGATTAAGCCATGCGCCGCAGGCAACGTCAAGCGCGGCACAGTCCGGCAGTGGACAAGAAAAAGGCAGGCACGCGGCCTGCCTTGCATAGGCGGGAACGGCTTATTTGGTCGAGGCGGCGGAAGCAGCCGAAGCGGCGGATGCAGCGGAGGCGGCCGAGGCAGCGGCGGAAGCCTTGTGTTTGGATTTTTTAGCCTTGTGCATCGAGGCGGCCGAAGCGGCAGCCGAGGCGGAAGCGGCAGGTGCCGATGCCATGGCGGAGGCCGGTGCAGAGGCCTGGGCGAAGGCGGATGCGGCGAACAGAGTGGCAACCAGGGCGGCAATAATCTTGGACATGGCAGTTCCTTTAGCGGTTTATTAACTCATATAGATTCGGATGAATCTGGCTCATTAACGCCGCTTATGAATTGCCAGTTGACACCAAGGCGCCGTCCGGCCAAAGAATCGATGCCGCAGCGCAGCAAGCGGCGGCCTTGGCATCAGTCTTTGGCGCGCACGTCCTCGGGCGCAACTTCCATCCACTCGCCCGGCAGCAAGGGGTGGCTGGCCAGCGAAATGCCGCCGATGGCGCTGCGCACCAGGCGCAGGGTGGGCAGGCCGACGGCGGCCGTCATGCGCCGCACCTGGCGGTTTTTGCCCTCTTGCAGGGTGATGGCGAGCCAGGAGGTGGGCTGCTCGGCACGCGCGCGGATCGGTGGATTGCGCGGCCACAGCCATTCCGGCTCGGCAATGCGCACCGCGCGGCAGGGTTTGGTCACGAAATCGCCCAGGTCGAGCGGCGCCTGCAGGCGGGCCAGGGCGGCCGCGTCGGCCATGCCATCGACCTGCACCAGATAGGTTTTGGCTTCCTTGCGCTCGGGATGGGCGATCTGGTGCTGCAATTTGCCGTCGTCGGTCAACAGGAGTAAGCCCTCGCTGTCGGCGTCGAGGCGGCCGGCGGGGTAAATATTCGGAATCTTCAAGTAATCGGCCAGGGTTTCGCGGTCCGGCTGGGGCGAAAACTGGCACAATACCTGGAATGGCTTGTTGAAAAGTATCAGGGGCATCCCGAGATTGTACTGTCTGGCGCACAAGCCAGTGTCCTAAAACCATGGCGCCCAGTAAAATACTGGTGCATAATGTGGAATGATTGTCTTATGTCTTATAGAAGACCTACGGCCACGTTAACTCAACGGCAATAGTTCTGATTGCCTCACTTCGGAGAACACGATGTATCAACATATCAAAGTACCTGCTGACGGCCAGAAAATCACCGTCAACGCCGACTTTTCCCTGACCGTTCCAGACCAGCCTATCATTCCATTCCTGGAAGGTGACGGCACCGGTGTGGACATCACCCCAGTGATGATCAAGGTGGTGGATGCTGCCGTGGCCAAAGCTTACGCCGGCAAGCGCAAGATCAGCTGGATGGAAATCTACGCTGGCGAGAAATCGACCAATGTATACGGCCCGGACGTGTGGCTGCCGGAAGAAACCCTGCAGGTACTGAAAGACTACGTCGTTTCGATCAAAGGCCCACTGACCACCCCGGTCGGCGGCGGCATCCGTTCCCTGAACGTGGCCCTGCGCCAGGAACTGGACCTGTACGTCTGCCTGCGCCCAGTGCGCTACTTCACCGGCGTGCCATCGCCAGTGCGTGAGCCAGAAAAAACCGACATGGTCATCTTCCGCGAAAACTCGGAAGACATCTACGCCGGCATCGAATGGCAAGAAGGCTCCGAAGGCGCCAAGAAAATCATCGAGTTCCTGACCAAGGAAATGGGCGTCAAGAAGATCCGCTTCCCGGAAACCTCGGGCATCGGCGTCAAGCCAGTGTCGCGCGACGGCACCGAGCGTCTGGTGCGCAAAGCGATCCAGTACGCGATCGACAATGACAAGCCATCCGTGACCATCGTTCACAAAGGCAACATCATGAAGTACACCGAAGGCGGCTTCCGTGACTGGGCCTACGCACTGGCACAGAAAGAATTCGGCGCCGAGCTGATCGACGGCGGCCCATGGTGCAAATTCAAGAATCCGAAGACCGGTCGTGAGATCATCGTCAAGGATTCGATCGCCGACGCCTTCCTGCAGCAGATCCTGCTGCGTCCAGCAGAGTACAGCGTGATCGCCACCCTGAACCTGAACGGCGACTACATCTCCGACGCACTGGCGGCACAAGTAGGCGGCATCGGCATCGCGCCGGGCGCCAACCTGTCCGACTCCGTGGCGATGTTCGAAGCCACCCACGGCACCGCACCGAAGTACGCCGGCAAAGACTACGTGAACCCAGGTTCGCTGATCCTGTCCGCTGAAATGATGCTGCGCCACATGGGCTGGACCGAAGCGGCCGACCTGATCATCTCCGCCATGGAGAAAGCCATCACCTCGAAGAAAGTCACCTACGACTTCGCCCGTCTGATGGAAGGCGCGACCCAAGTGTCGTGCTCTGGCTTCGGCGACGTGATGATCGAACAGATGTAATGCCGACGCAGGGGAGTATTCCCCTGTAGCGCAAAGCCCCATGCTCGCAGGAGGATGGGGCTTTTTCTTTTTATCCAGGCATTATTGCCGGACCTCGTCCAGCAGTTCCGGATGCCGATCCAGCAGCTTTAGCAGTTTGATGGTGGAGATATGCGGCCGGGCTTTGCCTGTTTCGTAACGGGAGAAGGCATTGGCGCCGCCGCCGAAAATTTCACCTGCTTCCCGCTGATCGAGGCGCAGCTTTCGGCGCACGGTCAGAATGTAGGCGGGATCAACAAGCTCGCTGTTTACCTTGCGCTGGAATTCGCCTAGCAGTTCGCTGAACCGGTCGACGGCATCGTGGTCCAATGTGACCTCGCCGCAGCTGGCGCAGTGGTAGCCCCTCACCGCAGGAATGACTGTGTTCTGCCCTTTATAGGTATAGGGCATATCACGGGTGGCATGTGCTGGCGAGGGGGCGCCGCATCCGGGGCAATTCTTCATTTCACAGCTCCTTGAACGAAACGATTAATACATCGGCAATCACGGTCAGCTTTATGTAGAGTGCGATTCCGTCAGCCGTCCTGCCGTGGTACACGTCCTGCCAGATCTGGTGGTTTGCATGAGCAGTCATGCTCTTGTAAAAGTCGGCGCCGGTCAGCGACAGAATTACGTCGCACATCCCTTGCAAAGTATTGATCCCGAGCGCGCGGGCGCTGATCGTGGCGCTAGCGGTTGCTGTGACTTGCCCGGCTTCGATCAGGGCTTTTATCCTGGGAAGCTTGCAATGCGGTGTGCCTTTTTCCATATCATCATAACCTAATAGGTTTAAAATAACCAAATAGGGTAAAAATATGCCATGAAGTTGCTATTTTTGTTAGGAGTAGCAGTATGGGAAACATCTTTAGTGAGCGTCTCATATTACGGCCTTGGGAGGCTGGAGATGCTGACGCGTTGGTGCGCATCAATGCCGATCCACGCGTGACGGAATTTTTACTTGGCCCCTTGTCGCAGGCTCAGGCCGAGGAGTTCATCGCGGCCCAGAGCATGCAGTTTGCGGCGCATGGCACCTGCCTGTTTGCCGCGACGTTAAAAGAGAGTGAAGAGCTGTTGGGCTTTATCGGCGTGCGCCGCCAGACCTTCGACGCGCCGTTTGCGCCTTGCTGGGAAGCGGCATGGCGCCTGGCCGCGCCGCACTGGGGCCGTGGTTACGCTGGCGAAGGCGCGCGGGCCGTATTGCGGCATGGTTTTGAGCAGCTGGGGATGGCGGAAGTGGTCGCCTTTACCGTGCCGCAGAACCTGCGCTCCCGTCGCGTGATGGAAAAAGTCGGCATGCGGTACGATCCGGCCAGTGACTTCGCGCATCCATCCCTCGCGCCTGATCATCCGCTATCGCAGCATGTGCTGTACCGGATTTCCGCGCGGGAAATGTCGCCGCAGATGTAGCAGTGCGCCGGTTCATGCAGTCAGATTGAATAGATAGCGATGCCCGTCCCGCATCTCTCCGTTCACCAGCGCAAGCTGCTCTACGTATTCGCCTTGCGTGAAGCCGCATTTGAGCAGGACGCGGGCGGAGGCGGGGTTGTGGCCGGTGACGTAGGCCTCCAGCATTTTCAACTGCCATTCCTCGCGCGCCAACTGCAACATATGACGCACGGCCAGCGTGGCGAGTCCGCCGCCGGTATTTTGCTCGGCGACGCGGTAGCCGATTTCCGATGAGGCTTTGTGACGGTCGATATCCTTCAGATTGGCGCGTCCCACCACGGCGCCGCTGGCGTCGAGCAGCAGGCTGGGATGCATGGTGCCTTGCCGGTAGGCTTCCAGGCATTCTTCGATGTGGCGGACGATGCCTTCAGGTGAGTAGACATCGGCTGGCCGCGCGGTGATGTGGCGCGCGAACCATGCGCGGTTTTGCAGTTCGAAGTCGAGTAGGGCGGAGTCGTCGTCGTGGCGCAGCGTGCGGATGGTGACGGTGTTCATAGTTCCTTGATGTTGAGGTGGAAGGGTAGGATTGCGCAGGCCAGCAGCATGACGCCGGCGCAGGGCAGGGTGATGGCCAAGCCCACGTATTCATGCAGCGCGCCCCAGAAAGCCGCGCCGGCAGCTTGTGCGCCAGCCACCGCGAGGATGTAGACCGACAGAGTACGGGCGCGCAGCGCTTCTGGAAAAGCCGATTGCGCCTGTCCGTTGAGCGTGGTGACGATAAGCGACCACGCCAGTCCCGCCGCCAGCGCGGCAAGCAGCGGCAATGGCCAGAGACGCAGAAACGGCAGCAGGATCAGCACCGCGCCGAACAAGGCCAGTGCGCCCGCCAGCAGCCACGCGGCGGGAAGGCAGGCGCGCAGGCGGCCGGTCAGCAAGGCCGACAGCACGGCGCCTGCGCCCATGGCTCCCATCAGCAAGCCGTAAGTACTGCCTGCCACGCGCAGCGTGTCGCGTACGAAGAGCGGCAGTAGGGCGGTATAGGCGATCGAGGCGAAGAAGATGGCGCCGGACTGGATCAGCAGCCGCCGGTAGGCGCGGGCTTGCCATGCGCTGTGGATGCCGAGCCGGAAGGCAGCCCAGCTGAACGACGAGCGATGGAGCGCATCCGCCGCAGGCTGGGCAGGAGCGGCCGGCGTTGCGCGAGCCTCATCGCCGGCGCGGCTCCAGCGCCAGCAAATCCACAGCATGGCGCTGAGGGATAGCGCGTTCGCCAGGAATAGCGGTGCGGCGCCCAGCGGTTCGATCAGCGTGCCCGCCAGCCAAGGGCCGAGCAGGGCGGACAGGTTGTAGCTCAGATTATTCAGCCTTGCCGCCGCGCCGATCTCTTCGTGCGCGACCAGGGTGGACGTGGCCGCCTGCCAGGCTGGCAGCGAGAAGGCATTGCCGCAGCCAAGCGCGAAGGTCAGCAGCAGTACGGTCGTGGCGTTGGCGTAGCCGGCCATGACCGCGAACGCCATGGCCGCTGCCGCCGCCATTCTGAAGCCACTCATGATCAGCAGCAGGCGGCCGCGGTGGAAGCTGTCGGCGGCCAGGCCGGCGGCCAGCGAGAACAGGAAGAGTGGCGCGTACATCGCGCTGGGCATCAGCGCCACGGCCAGCGCGGAATCAGTGAGGGAGGCCAGCGTCCACGCGGCGGCGCAGGTTTGCGTCCACGTTCCCAGGTTGGCCGCGGCGTTGGCGAGCCAGAGCTGGCGGAAGCGCCGGTGCCGCAAAGGCTGGAACAGGGAAACGGATTGCGCTTGCATGGAAGACCGTGTTGATGATCGTTGCGGCGAGTCTAGGCAGCGCTGGCGGCGCGGTCAATCTCGATTGCCGCAATCAATATCGGGGCCGTTACAATGCGGGGATGAAAAAAGAATTGTCGGCGGCGGAGGCAGCGCAGATTCTCGGCGTCAGTCTGCCTACGCTGTACTCCTATGTCAGCCGCGGTCTGCTGGTGTCCAGCGCGCGCGAGGCCACCGGCAGCAAACGCTACGCACATGAGGAAGTGCTGCGCCTGGCGGCGCGGCGCGCTGATGCCAAGCGCGCCGGCCATCGCGTAGCGGCCGCGATGGATTGGGGCGTGCCGGTGCTGGAGACTTCGATCTGCCGCATCGCCGATGGCACGCTGTCCTATCGCGGTCACGATGCGATCGGTTTGGCTGCAAACGCAACGCTGGAAGACGTGGCCTGCCTGCTGTGGGGGCATGCTGATGCGGGATACTTTGGCGCTGTGCTGTCGCAGCCAGTACTGCCGCTTCCGCACGGCGTGGGCGAGGACTGCACCGGTCTGCCGCCGCTTGAGCGGGCGCTTGCGCTGCTGCCCCTGTTGGCGAGGCATCGGCCGCAAGGCGCAGCCGGCGACAGTTTTTATGCCGACGGCGCGCAGTTGATGCGGGTGCTTGCCGGCCTGCTGACCGGCAAAGCCGCCTCGGCCCAGCCCCTGCACCAGCAGCTGGCGCAAGCCTGGGGCGGGGATGGGGTGCAGGCCGACATCATCCGTGCCGCGCTGGTGCTGCTGGCCGACCATGAGCTGAACGCCTCCACCTTCGCGGTACGCTGCGTGGCCTCCACCGGCGCCAGCCTGGCGGCGGCGCTGAGCGCGGGACTGGCGGCGCTGTCCGGTCCGCGCCATGGCGGCGGCTGCGAAGAGGCGCGCGCTTTGCTGGAGCGGGCCTTGGCGGCGCCAGACCGGGAAGCTTTCCTGCTGGATGTTTGCCGCGGTAATGAAAAGGCAAGGGAAATTCCCGGCTTTGCCCACCCGCTCTATCCGGCTGGCGACCCGCGTGGCCGCCATCTGCTTGGGCGCTTAAAACAAATACCGAGGAAAGTTCCTATTATTCATGAACTGTTGAATATAGGAGACACTTTAACTGCCCATTGCGCTGCCCAGCCGAATTCCGACCTGGCGCTGGCGATAATGGAAATAGGGTTTGGCTGGCCGCGCGGCGCCGGACTCAGCGTGTTTGCCCTGGCCCGTTCGGCCGGCTGGATTGCCCATGCGGCCGAGCAGCTGGCCGATGGCAAGTTAATTCGCCCGCGCGCCCGCTATGTGGGCAAGTTTGCCCCCACGTGATAGAGTAAGGGCGAAAAAAAACCCCGCATGCGGGGTTTTTTAAATACACCAGGGAAACGCTTAGTTTGCCTGGATATTGGAAGCTTGCTTGCCTTTAGGGCCTTGCGTGACTTCGAACTGAACTTTTTGACCTTCTTTGAGAGTCTTGAAGCCGCTCATGTTGATTGCGGAGAAGTGTGCGAACAAATCCTCGCCGCCATCATCTGGAGTGATGAAGCCAAAACCTTTGGAGTCATTGAACCACTTAACGGTACCTGTTGCCATAAAAAGAACTTTCAATAAAAACGAATCACACGAGCCATAAAAGCAAGAAGCTTCCTGCCCCCTCCTCGACAACTCACTTCTTATCAACGTGTACATTTCTGCACTAAGTCGATACCGCATTGTTGGCGGAACAATTTTTTATGTCAAGCGCTTTTCTACCAACTTCGGTATTATTTTTGCAACAGATTAAAAAGCAACTCTTGTTTTCCGAAACTGGGCCGCCATCTGCGGCAAGTCGAGAAAGCGCGTAAGATTGAAAACAAATGGAAAGCCCCCTCTAAATGGGGCGTTGCAACCCCGGCGAAAGCATTAGAATATAAGCGTATGGCAACCAAGCATGACACAGAAACAGTCCTGGAACGACAGACGCTGAAACCGCCGCCTATGTACCAGGTGGCGTTGCTGAATGACGACTATACCCCGATGGAATTCGTGGTCGCTATCATTCAAGAGTATTTCAACAAGGACCGCGAAACCGCGACGCAAATCATGTTGAGCGTCCACCGCCACGGCAAGGGAGTGTGCGGGGTGTTCTCAAAAGATATAGCTTCAACCAAAGTGGAGTTCGTTTTAACGCATGCACGCAAGGCAGGCCACCCCCTGCAATGTGTGATGGAGGAAGTATGATTGCGCAGGAATTAGAAGTAAGTTTGCACATGGCCTTTGTCGAAGCCCGGCAAGCGCGCCATGAATTCATCACGGTGGAGCACCTCCTGCTGGCGCTGCTGGATAATCCTTCGGCAGCCGAAGTGTTGCGCGCCTGCGCCGTCAACATCGAGGACTTGCGCAAGACCCTAACCAACTTTATTGGCGATAACACGCCAACCGTGCCCGGCACGGGCGAGGTGGACACCCAGCCGACGCTGGGCTTCCAGCGCGTGATCCAGCGCGCCATCATGCATGTGCAGTCCGCTTCCAACGGCAAGAAGGAAGTCACGGGCGCCAATGTGCTGGTGGCCATCTTCGGCGAAAAAGACTCGCACGCGGTGTACTACCTGCATCAGCAGGGCGTGACGCGCCTGGATGTGGTGAACTTCATCTCGCACGGCGTGCGCAAGGACCAGCAGGGCGATGCCGCCAAAGCCTCCGAAGGCGTGGACGAGGGCGCACCGAGCGAAGGCCAGCAGAAGGAAAGCCCGCTGGACCAGTTCACCCAGAACCTGAACAAGGCCGCTTCCGAAGGCAAGATCGATCCGCTGATCGGCCGCGAAGAGGAAGTGGACCGCGTGATCCAGGTCCTGTGCCGCCGCCGCAAAAACAACCCGCTGCTGGTGGGCGAGGCCGGTGTCGGCAAGACCGCCATCGCCGAAGGCCTGGCTTACCGCATCACCCAGAGCGACGTGCCGGAAGTGCTGTCGAATGCCGTGGTGTATTCGCTCGATATGGGCGCGCTGCTGGCCGGCACCAAGTACCGTGGCGACTTCGAGCAGCGCCTGAAGGCTGTGCTCAAGCAGCTCAAGGACAATCCGAACGGCATCCTGTTCATCGACGAGATCCACACCATCATCGGCGCCGGTTCGGCCTCGGGCGGCACGCTGGATGCATCGAATCTGCTGAAGCCGGCCCTGGCCAATGGCCAGCTGAAATGCATCGGCGCCACCACCTTCACCGAATTCCGTGGCGTGTTCGAAAAAGACCACGCGCTGTCGCGCCGTTTCCAAAAGGTCGACGTCAACGAGCCGACCGTGGAGCAGACCGTGCAGATCCTGCGCGGCCTGAAATCGCGCTTCGAAGAACACCATGGCGTGAAGTACTCCTCCTCGGCCCTGTCCACGGCGGCCGAACTGGCGGCGCGCTTCATCAATGACCGCCATCTGCCGGACAAGGCCATCGACGTGATCGACGAGGCGGGCGCGGCCCAGCGCATCCTGCCGAAATCGAAGCAGAAGAAAACCATCGGCAAGGCCGAGATCGAGGAAATCATTTCCAAGATCGCGCGCATCCCGACGCAAACCGTCAACCAGGACGACCGCAGCAAGCTGCAGACCATCGACCGCGACCTGCGCAATGTGGTGTTCGGCCAGGATCCGGCCATCGAAGCGCTGGCCTCGGCGATCAAGATGTCGCGCGCCGGCCTGGGCAAGCAGGACAAGCCGATCGGCTCCTTCCTGTTCTCCGGTCCCACCGGCGTCGGCAAGACCGAAGTGGCCAAGCAGCTCGCCTTCATCCTGGGTATTGAGCTGATCCGCTTCGACATGTCCGAATACATGGAGCGCCATGCGGTGAGCCGCCTGATCGGCGCGCCGCCGGGCTATGTCGGCTTTGACCAGGGCGGCCTGCTGACCGAGGCCATCACCAAGAAGCCGCACGCCGTGCTGCTGCTGGACGAAATCGAGAAAGCGCATCCGGACATCTTCAACATCCTGCTGCAGGTGATGGACCACGGCACGCTGACCGACAACAACGGCCGCAAGGCCGACTTCCGCAACGTGATCATCATCATGACCACGAACGCGGGCGCGGAAAGCCTGCAGAAAGCCTCGATCGGTTTCACCAACACCAAGGAAACCGGCGACGAGATGGCCGACATCAAGCGCATGTTCACGCCGGAGTTCCGCAACCGCATCGACGCCATCATCAGCTTCCGTGCGCTGGACGAGGACATCATCCTGCGCGTGGTCGACAAGTTCCTGATGCAGCTGGAAGAGCAGCTGCACGAGAAGAAAGTCGAAGCCATCTTCAGCGAGAAGTTGCGCAAGTTCCTGGCCAAGAAAGGCTTCGATCCGCTGATGGGCGCGCGTCCGATGTCGCGCCTGATCCAGGACATGATCCGCAAAGCCCTGGCCGACGAACTGCTGTTCGGCCGCCTGGTTGCCGGCGGCAAGGTGACGGTGGACCTGGACGAGAAAGACCAGATCAAACTGGACTTCCCCGAACCCGACGCCGCCCCGATGCCCCCGCCCGAAACGGTGGAAGTCGAATAAGCCCCACCCAAAACCCGCTCCCCGAGCGGGTTTTTTTATGGCTGAGCTTGTGTCCGATTGGGGTCAGACCCCAATCGGACAGGGACTCAGCCGTATTAGGGCTGGCGGGTGTTGTAAAGCAGCATCTATTTGTTTGGGGAACGAAAAATGTGACAGAATCAGGGTCCGATTTAACCAATGAAAGAGTTAATCTGACCATGAATGTTTCTCGTCTTTTTGCCGGCCTGATGATGGCGGCTGGTTTGGCCTCGGCCGGTACTGCGCTGGCGGCCGATGCGTATTTGCGTTTTCCCGCGATTCGCGGCGATGCCGTGGTGTTCACGGCCGAAGGGGATCTGTGGAAGGCCAGCGCGCGCGGTGGACAGGCGCAGCGTCTGACCACGCATGCGGGCGCGGAGACCAATGCCGCCATCTCGCACGACGGCAAGTGGGTGGCCTTCATCGCCGCCTACGAGGGCGGACAGGATGCCTATGTGATGCCGATCGATGGCGGCCTGCCGAAGCGCATTTCCTTCGAGAGCGCCTCGGTTACGGTGCTGGGCTGGTCGGCTCAGGGCGAGGTGCTGTTGAGCACTTTGAATTCGACCGGGCCGAATGCGCACCGCGTCATCGCGGCCGTCAATCCGGGCAGTCTGGCGCGCCGCGTGTTCCCGGTGGCCGATGCCAACGATGCGGTGCTGGACGATGCGGGCAAGACCTTGTTCTTCACGCGCTTTGGCCTGGGCCTGACTGGCGACAACGCGAAGAATTACCGCGGCGGCGCGCATGCCCAGTTGTGGCGCTTCGACCTGGCAGGACAGAAGGAGGCGGAAGCGCTGTTTGCCGGCGATGCGGGCAACAACCAGCGTCCAATGTGGTGGCAGGGCCGCCTCTACTTCATCAGCGACCGCAGTGGCTCGCATAATCTGTGGACCGCGCGCGCCGACGGCAGCGATGCGCGCCAGCTCACCCTGCATAAGGAATGGGATGTGCGCGCCGCCGCGCTGGGCGATGGCAGGATCGTTTATCAGCTGGGCGCCGACCTGCACGTGCTGGATCTGGCGCAGAACAGCGACCAGCAGTTGAAGATCAGTCTCGTCTCCGATTTCGATCAGCAGCGTACGCGTCAAATCCGTTCGCCGCTGGATAATCTGAGCAATGTGCAGCTGTCCTCGAAGGATGAGCGCATCGTGCTGACCGCGCGCGGCCGCGTCAGCATCGCCGGCACCGGCAGCCAGCGCCGCGTGGAGATTGCGATTCCCGAAGGCGCGCGCGCCCGCGACGCGGTCTTCAGCCACGATGACAAATGGGTGTATGCGATTGTCGACACCACCGGCGAAAACGAGATCTGGAAATTCGCCGCCGACGGTTCCGGCCACGGCGAGCAGCTGACCAAGGACGGCAACAACCACCGCTGGGCCTTGTATCCTTCGCCCGATGGCAAATGGCTGGCGCACACCGATAAGCTGGGCCGCTTCTGGCTGCTGAACCTTGCGAGCAAGGCCAATGTGGTGATCGACGACGCCGGCAAATCCGGCGTGGACCAGCATGACGGCGTGGTCTGGGCTTCCGACAGCCGCAACCTCGCCACCGTGCGCGCCGGCAGCGACGAGCAGCGCGACCAGATCGGCTTATACAATCTGGATGCGCAGCGCATGGTCTTCGTTACCAGCGACCGTTTCAATTCCGATTCGCCCGTGTTCTCGCCCGATGGCAAATGGCTGTACTTCCTTTCGGCCCGCAATTTCCAGCTGGCGAATGGCGCACCCTGGGGCGACCGCAATATGGGGCCGGTGTTCGACAAGCGTACCGGCATCTTCGCCCTGGCTCTGCAACCGGGTAACCGCTTCCCCTTCAAACCGGACGATGAACTGAGCAAGGCTGCTGCCAAGCCGGCCGAAAGCCCGGAGGAGAAGGCGGCTGAAAAAGCTGTGGAAAAAGCGGCGGAGAAGGCTGCCGAGAAAGCGCCCGCGAAAGCGGCGAAACCTGGCCACCCTCCGATCGTCTACGAAGGCCTGGCGCAGCGCCTGTTCGAAGTGCCGCTGGCAGCGGGCAATTACCGCAAGCTGGCGTTGGACGATAAGCGTCTCTACTTCCTCGAACGCGAAAGCGATGGCAAGAGCGCGTTGAAAACTCTGAGCATCGGCCGCAACGGCCCGCAGCCGGAAGTGTTTGCGCCGAATGTGCGCGACTACGACCTGTCCAGCGATATGAAGCGCGTCTACTACCGTACCCAGGCCGCGAATGGTCCTGGCGATATGCTGATCGTGGATGCGGGCGCGAAGCAGCCCAATGATGTGAGCAAGGCCAAGGTGAAGGTGGATGACTGGGCGCTGATTTCTAATCCTCGCCTGGAGTGGAAGCAGATGTTCGGCGACGCCTGGCGCATGCACCGCGACTTCCTGTACGACGCCAAGATGCGCGGCGTGGACTGGAATGCGGTGCGCGCCAAGTACTCGCCATTGGTCGAGCGCGTGACCGACCGCGCGGAGTTGAACGACCTGCTGGGCATGATGGTGTCCGAAGTCGGCGCGCTGCATTCGCAGGTGCGTCCCGGCGACATTCGCAAGCCCGCGCCGGAAGGCAATCCCGCTGGCTTAGGCGCGGTGTTGTCGCGCGTGGCGGATGGCTACCGTGTCGATCATATCTATCGCGCCGAGCCTGAGCTGCCGTCCGAACTGGGGCCGCTGGCCCAGCCTGACGTGAATGTGGCGGAAGGCGACATCATCACCTCGGTCAACGGCAAGTCGGTACTGGAGGTGCGCGATATCGCCGACCTGCTGCTGAACCAGGCCGAGCGCCAGGTGCTGCTGCAGGTGAAATCGGCGAAAGGCCCTGCGCGTGCCGTGATCGTCACGCCGGTGCCGCTGATGAAGCAGGCGGCGCTGCGCTACAGCGATTGGGAGCAGGGCAGGGCGCGCCAGGTGGAGTCCGCATCGAAAGGCCGCATCGGCTACCTGCATCTGCGCGCGATGGGGCCGCGCGACATCGCCTCCTTTGCCCGCGATTTCTACGCCAATATCAACCGCGATGGCCTGATCATCGACGTGCGCCGCAACCAGGGCGGCAATATCGATAGCTGGATCATCGAGAAGCTGCTGCGCAAGGCCTGGGCTTTCTGGGCTTCGCCGGTGAGCAAGCCGTCGACCAATATGCAGAGCACCTTCCGCGGCCATCTGGTGGTGCTGGTCGATGAGCTGACTTACTCCGACGGCGAGACCTTTGCCGCAGGCGTGAAGGCGCTCAAGCTTGGCCCGCTGGTTGGCAAGCGTACCGCTGGCGCGGGCGTCTGGCTCAGCGACCGCAATGGCCTGGCCGACAACGGCATGGTGCGCGCGGCTGAGAACGGCCAGTTCGGCATGGATGGGCAATGGCTGATCGAGGGTGTGGGCGTGGCGCCGGATGTGGAGGTGGAAAACCCGCCGCACGCCACCTTCAAAGGTCAGGACCGCCAGCTTGAAGTGGCGATCGACCTGCTGCAGAAGAAGCTGAAGGAGCAGCCGGTGCCGCCGCTGCGCCCACAGCAGATTCCTGCGCTGAACGCCGGCCAGCCTGCGGCAGCTGTTGCGCCAACTGCCGTGGCGCCTGTCTCCGGCAACTGGCGCTAGGCCTGGCTTAAAGCTCGCACTGCTCGCGCAGCAAGGCTGCGCGGCGGCGCGACACTTCCACGTTCACGCCGTCGTGCAGCAGCAGATGCATGCCGCCACCGTCGGCGGCGCGCGTTTCCTGCACATGGTCGAGATTGACGATGTGGCGGCGGCTGGCGCGGAAGAAGCGGCCGCCATCCAGCTTCTCTTCCAGCTGGTTGAGGGAGCGCAGCATCAGCGGCTTGTTCTCTTCAAAGTACACGCGTGTGTAATTGCCCTCGGATTCGAAGAGCCGTATCTGCTGCACATCGACCAGCCAGCAGCGCTCCCCATCCTTGATGAAGATTTTGCGTGGCCCGCCCTCGGTGCGCGCAGGCCGCAGGCTGGCGGCATCTGCACGACCCAGACGTAGGATGGCACGTTCCAGCGCAGCCGCCAGCCGCGCGGCCTGGATCGGCTTTTGCAGATAGTCGAGGGCATTGACCTCGAAGGCGCGCAACGCATACTGGTCGAAAGCCGTGGTAAAGACCACTTCGGGCGTCACGTCCAGCGCCTCCAGCATATCGAAGCCGCTGCCGCCCGGCATTTGCACGTCGAGCAGCACAAGGTCGGGCTGCAAGGCCGCGATTTGCAGGATCGCTTCGGCCGCATTGGCGGCTTCGCCCACGATTTCGATCTGTTCATGCGACGCCAACAGGCGGCGCAACTCGGCGCGCGCCAGGCGCTCGTCATCCACCAGCAGCACGCGCATCATGCGGCCACCGGCAGATGGATTGCAGGCAGCTGCATGGTGGCGCGCACCCAGCCTTCGCTTTCGCTCAGATCCAGGCTGGCTTCCTTGCCCATGGCCAGTATCAGGCGCTTGCGCGCATTCGCCAGGCCGATGTGGGTGGAATTGGAAAAGGGACGGATCGCGCCCGCATTCGCCACTTCGATCACGCTGCTCCCTTCGCCGCGCCGCGCCTGGATGCGGATCTCGCTGCCGCCGGCGCTCATTTCCACGCCATACTTCACCGCATTTTCGACCAGGGTTTGCACCGACATCGGCGGCACCGCTATATTTTCCATTCCATCCTCCACATCGATCCTTACCCGCAGCCGGTCTTCAAAACGAATCTTCTCGATGGCCAGATAGGCTTGCACGGCCTCCAGTTCCTGCGCCAGCTTCACGGTATCGGCCTGGTCCGACTGCAGGGTGTAGCGCATCAGCGCCGCCAACTGGTCGATCATCAAGGCCGCCGCATCGCGGTTTTCGTAAATCAGGGCGCGCACGCTGTTCAGGCTATTGAAGAAGAAATGCGGGTTGACCTGGGCCTGCAGGGCGCGCAGCTCCGCGTCCTTGGCCAGCAGTTCAAGGCGCAGGGTTTCCGCTTCAAAGCGGTTGGCGCGGCGCATGGACAGCGCCATCGAGTAGCAGATATTCCAGCCGAGGAAAGCGCTGCCCCAGACGATCAGGGTGATGGGCAGCCAGCTTAAATCGCTGATTCTTTGCAGCAGGACGTGGATGGCCAGCGCTACGCTTGCGGTTTGCAGCGGTCCCAGGACCAGGAACGAATAGAGGGCCAGCTTCCAGTTCATGCCCTTTGCTACCCAGCCGCGCCGCTTGGCAAAGGCGCGCCACAGATGGCTGATGCCGATGCCGCTGATGGCCATCCACAGGCAGACCAGCTGCGTGCCCGCCATCAGTTTGGAATAGAGCATCAGGTTGGCCAGGCCGACCAGCAGCCAGCCGCCCAGCTGGCAGATCCAGTACCAGTTCAGGCGCGCCAGCAAGGGCGGCTGCGCCGGGATTGCGGGCTGGGCGGCGGCGCTGCTCATTTCAGGAATTGCTCCATGCGGGCATACATCCATTCAGGATCGTCGTACATGATGAAGTGGCGGGCCGTGTCGGCCAACTCGATTTGTGCGCCGCCCAGTTTCGCATATTGCGTCTTGAATGTCTCGGCAATCGCGGCGCGCGGCGCATAGTCCTTGTAGGCGATCCAGGTGCCCAGCACCAGCGTGGGCGCCTTGACGCGCGCCAGATCGCCGCGCAGATCGCTGGACATCAGCTGGTACATGGCGTTGGCCACGGTCTTGCGGTCTGACTGCTGGCCCCAGCCGACAATCCGTTCAGCGTCGGCCGGCGCCGTCACCATCGCGCCGACGGTCCGTTTTTGCGAGATGGCGCGCGAGGCCTCATCCTGCGCCAGCATGCCGTCGCGCATGCGCGCCGCCTGGCTTTGCAGCTGTTCCAGCGTAATGTCCGGCATTTGCGTTGCGCCCAGGGCGGGCAGGGAATCGACGATGACCAGGCGGCCCACCTTGTCCGGATGGTCGCTGGCCAGCTTCAGCGCCACAAAGCCACCCAGGCTATGGCCGACGATCACCGGCTTTTCCAGCTTGTTGGCGCTGATATAGGCCGCCAGCTCTTCCTCGACGGCGGGCAACAGGGGCTGATCGATGGCGGGTTGGCCCGCGAAGCCGGCCAGGGTCAGTACATGGCATTGGCGCGCGCCGCAGAAGCGCTTGACCGTGCCTTGCCACACTTCGCCGGAAGAGGCCAGGCCGGGAATCAGGATCAAGGGCTGGCCCTGGCCCGTAACCTCGGCCTTGAAGGCTTTGGCGGCGAGGGCCGGGGTGGCGCTTAAAACCATGGCCGATGCGGCCAGCAGGGCTTTGACGGTGAACTTTGCTGCGCGTTGTGCGATGTGACGTTTCATGGTGTTTCCTCCTTGTGAAACGTAGACTATCGGCCGGTCGCTGCGGCGGCGAGCGCCGTCGTGATGAACGGCGCATATCGAGGATGAGTGGCGCGCGGGGGGAATCAGGCAATGTCCGCGCCTTCCTCGCGCAGGCGGCGCCACAAGGTCGTGCGGCTGATGCCGAGATAGGCGGCGGCTGCATCGCGCCGCCCACCGAAGCGGGCCAGCACCTCGCCGGTGCTCTCCCTGCCATTGCCGCTCGCCGCATCCATGCCGGCTGCCTGGCCGCCGGCGAAAGCGGCCAGTTCGGGCGCCACGCCCAGCACGAAGCCGGGCGTCAGCGCCTGCAATGGTTCAGCGGCCAGGAAGAGGGCCAGGCGTTCGGTCAGATTGCGCAGCTCGCGCACATTGCCCGGCCAGTTGTAGCGCGCCAGCAGCGGTGCGCAAGCGGCCACCTCGGCGTGCAGATTGGGATGGGGACGCGCGCCCAATGCCGCCAGCGCATTCTTCAGCGACCATTCGGCTAGCGGCACGATGTCGGCGCCGCGTTCGCGCAGCGGCGGCAGTGCCAGGCGCAACACGGCCAGGCGGTAGAACAGGTCGGCACGGAAGCGGCCTTCGCGCACCCGCTGCTCCAGATCGCAGTGGGTGGCGCTGATGATGCGCACGTTGACGGTAATCGGCCGTGTGCCGCCCACGCGCACCACCTCGCGCTCTTCCAGTACGCGCAGCAGGCGGGTTTGCAGCGTCAGCGGCATTTCGCCGATCTCGTCGAGGAAGAGGGTGCCGCGGTTGGCCGCTTCGAACAGGCCGGCATGGCCGCCGCGCCGCGCGCCGGTGAAGGCGCCTTCCTCGTGGCCGAAGAGTTCCGACTCCAGCAGCGATTCGGCGATCGCACCGCAGTTCACCGCCACGAAGGGCCGGTTGATGCCCAGCACGCGCGGGCTTTCGCGGTGGATGGCTTGCGCCACGAGCTCCTTGCCGCAGCCGGTTTCGCCCTGGATCAGCACCGTGGCCGGCGATTTCGCATACAGCACCACGGCTTGCCTCACCTTTTCCATCGCCGCCGATTCGCCGCGCAGATCGTTCAGGCCATGCTTGGCGCGCAGCGTATCGGCCACCACAGTGCGCCGCCCCCGGTTCGATTCCAGCTGGGCCAGGCGCGCCATCTCCAGCGCATCGTCGAAGGCCTGGCGGATCGATGCGGCCGAGTACACGAAGACGCCGGTCAATCCCGCCTCCTCGGCCAGGTCGGTGATCAGGCCCGCGCCGACAATGGCCTTGATGCCCGCGGCTTTCAGATCATTGATCTGGGCGCGCGCATCCTCCTCGGTGGCATAGGTGCGCTGGGCGATCTGCACGCCGAAGGTGGCGGCGAATTCGGCCAGCTCCGGCATCTGGTCCTGGTAGGTGATGACGCCGATGCGCTCCGACACGCGGCGCGCCCTGGCCAGCGCCTGCATCATGTCGAAGCCGGATGCCTTGGCGATCACCACCGGCACCGAGAGCCGGCCTTTCAGATACGCCGCATTCGAACCGGCCGCGATCACCGCGTCGCAGCGCTCGGTCGCCATGCGCTCGCGGATATGGCGCGCCGCCTCGTCGAAGCCCAGGTTGATCGGCTCGATGGTGGCGAGGGCGTCGTATTCCAGCGTGATATCGCGGAACAGTTCGGACAGGCGCGACACGGAAACCGTCCAGATCACCGGTTTGTCGTTGCTGTCCAGGGGCAGGGGAGTGGAATGGCGCATGTTTCAATTATAGTTCATGAATGTTTCAATGTTTCAAATTGAACTGCGCGCAGAGGGCAGCCGTGTTGCGTTCTTACTGGCAAGTCGCTGATTTTTATGCATTTTTATCTGCAAGGCAAAGCTGGCATGGCTTTTGCGTTAAAGCAGGCCATACCAACGTTCCATTGAGAAAGGTCTCCATGAGCCAATACTCCGCAGGTGCCGCCTTCCGCAAGGCTGTGCAGGAAGAATCCCCGCTGCAGGTGGTGGGTGCGATCAACGCCAACCACGCCCTGCTGGCCAAGCGCGCCGGCTTCCGTGCCATCTATCTGTCCGGCGGCGGCGTCGCTGCCGGCTCCCTCGGCCTGCCCGACCTGGGTATCTCCAATCTGGACGACGTGCTGACCGATGTGCGCCGCATTACCGACGTATGCGACCTGCCGCTGCTGGTCGACGTGGACACCGGCTTCGGTTCCTCCGCCTTCAACGTCGCGCGCACCGTCAAATCCATGATCAAGTTCGGCGCCGCCGCCATGCATATCGAAGACCAGGTCGGCGCCAAGCGCTGCGGCCACCGTCCCGGCAAGGAAATCGTGAGCAAGGCTGAAATGGTGGACCGCATCAAGGCCGCCGTCGATGCCCGCACCGACGAAAACTTCGTCATCATGGCGCGCACCGACGCGCTGGCCGTGGAAGGCCTGGACGCCGCCATCGAACGCGCCATCGCCTGCGTGGAAGCGGGCGCCGACATGATCTTCCCGGAAGCGATGACCGAGCTGTCCATGTACAAGCAGTTCGCCAATGCGGTGAAAGTGCCGGTGCTGGCGAACATCACCGAATTCGGTTCCACTCCGCTGTTCACCGTGGACGAGCTGAAGTCAGCCGATGTGGGCCTGGTGCTGTATCCGCTGTCCGCCTTCCGCGCCATGAACAAGGCGGCCGAGAATGTGTACGGCGCCATCCGCCGCGACGGTTCGCAGAAGGCCGTGCTGGACACCATGCAGACCCGTAACGAACTGTATGAGCGCATCAATTATCACGATTTCGAGCAAAAGCTGGATGCGCTGTTCGCAGCGCAGAAAAAGTAATTCGCGTAGAGGAGAGTAGAGATGACCGACCAAGCAGCAACTTTCAAACCAAAAAAATCCGTCGCCCTGTCCGGCGTTGCGGCCGGCAATACCGCCCTGTGCTCCGTCGGCAAGACCGGCAACGACCTGCACTACCGCGGCTATGACATTCTGGACGTGGCCGACAGCTGCGAATTCGAGGAAATCGCTTATCTGCTGGTGCATGGCAAGCTGCCGACCGTCGCTGAGCTGAAAGGCTACAAGGCCAAGCTGAAATCCCTGCGCGGCCTGCCGCAGGCGGTGAAGGCGGCACTCGAAGCGCTGCCGGCCGGCGCCCATCCGATGGACGTGATGCGCACGGCCGTCTCGGTACTGGGCTGCGCCCTGCCGGAAAAGGACGACCACAATATCGCCGGCGCGCGCGACATCGCCGACCGTCTGATGGCCTCCTTCGGCTCCATGCTGCTGTACTGGTATCACTTCAGCCATAACGGCAAGCGCATCGAGGTGGAAACCGACGACGAGTCCATCGGCGGCCATTTCCTGCACCTGCTGCATGGCGAGAAGCCTTCCGAATCCTGGGTCAAGGCCATGCACACCTCGCTGATCCTGTATGCGGAACACGAATTCAACGCCTCGACCTTCACCAGCCGCGTGATCGCCGGCACCGGCTCCGACATCCACTCCGCCATCACCGGTGCGATTGGCGCGCTGCGCGGCCCGAAACACGGCGGCGCCAACGAAGTGGCGCTGGATATCCAGAAGCGCTACGAGAACGCCGACGAGGCGGAAGCCGATATCCGCAACCGCGTCGCCAACAAGGAAGTGGTGATCGGCTTCGGCCACCCGGTCTACACCATCTCCGACCCGCGCAACAAGGTCATCAAGGAAGTGGCGCGCAAGCTGTCGCAGGAAGCCGGTTCGATGAAGATGTTCGACATCGCCGAGCGCCTGGAAAGCGTGATGTGGGAAATCAAGAAGATGTTCCCCAACCTGGACTGGTTCTCCGCCGTGTCCTACCACATGATGGGCGTGCCGACCGCCATGTTCACGCCACTGTTCGTCATCAGCCGCACCTCGGGCTGGGCCGCGCACGTGATGGAACAGCGCATCGACAACAAGATCATCCGTCCGAGCGCCAACTATGTTGGCCCCGAAGATCTGCAATTCGTACCAATCAAGGACCGCAAGTAATATGAACGCCGCATTCCGCAAACAGCTGCCCGGCACCAAGCTGGATTACTTCGACGCGCGCGCCGCTGTCGACGCCATCCAGCCCGGCTCCTACGCCAAGCTGCCCTATACCTCGCGCGTACTGGCCGAGAATCTGGTGCGCCGCTGCGAACCCGCGACGCTGAACGCCTCGCTGTCGCAACTGATCGAGCGCAAGCGCGATCTGGACTTCCCCTGGTTCCCGGCGCGCGTGGTCTGCCACGACATCCTGGGCCAGACCGCCCTGGTCGACCTGGCCGGCCTGCGCGACGCCATCGCCGAGCAGGGGGGCGACCCGGCCATGGTCAACCCGGTGGTGCCGACCCAATTAGTGGTCGACCATTCGCTGGCCGTGGAATGCGGCGGTTTCGATCCCGATGCCTTTGCCAAGAACCGCGCCATCGAGGACCGCCGCAACGAAGACCGCTTCGATTTCATCAACTGGACCAAGCTGGCCTTCAAGAACGTGGACGTGATCCCACCCGGCAACGGCATCCTGCACCAGATCAATCTGGAGCGCATGTCGCCGGTGATCCAGGTCAGCGAGGGCGTGGCTTATCCCGACACCCTGGTCGGCACCGATTCGCACACGCCCATGGTGGATGCGCTGGGCGTGATCGCCATCGGCGTCGGCGGCCTGGAAGCGGAAAGCGTGATGCTGGGCCGCGCCTCGTGGATGCGCTTGCCCGATATTATCGGCGTCGAGCTGAGGGGCAAGCCGCAGCCCGGCATCACCGCCACCGACACCGTGCTGGCGCTGACCGAATTCCTGCGCAAGGAAAAAGTCGTGTCCTCCTACCTGGAGTTCTACGGCGAAGGCGCTGCCGCCCTGACCCTGGGCGACCGCGCCACCATCTCGAATATGGCGCCGGAATTCGGCGCCACCGCCGCGATGTTCTACATCGACGAGCAGACCATCAAATACCTGAAGCTGACCGGCCGCGACGACGAACTGGTCAAGCTGGTGGAAAGCTATGCCAAGGAAACCGGCTTGTGGGCCGATGGTCTGAAAGCCGCCGAATACGAGCGCGTGCTGAAGTTCGACCTGTCCAGCGTGGTGCGCAATATCGCCGGCCCGTCCAATCCGCACAAGCGCGTGCCGACCTCCGAGCTGGCCGCGCGCGGCATCAGCGGCAAGGTGGAGAACGAGCCTGGCCTGATGCCGGACGGCGCCGTCATCATTGCCGCCATCACCAGCTGCACCAACACCAACAACCCGCGCAATATGATTGCCGCAGGCCTGCTGGCGCGTAATGCCAACCAGCGCGGCCTGTTGCGCAAGCCCTGGGTGAAAAGCTCGCTGGCGCCCGGTTCCAAGGCTGTCACCCTGTATCTGGAAGAAGCAGGCCTGCTGCCGGACCTGGAAAAGCTGGGCTTCGGCGTGGTGGCTTATGCCTGCACGTCCTGCAACGGCATGTCCGGCGCCCTCGATCCGGTGATCCAGAAGGAAGTGGTGGAGCGCGACCTGTACGCCACCGCCGTCCTTTCCGGTAACCGCAATTTCGACGGCCGCATCCACCCCTACGCCAAGCAAGCCTTCCTGGCTTCGCCGCCGCTGGTGGTGGCCTACGCCATCGCAGGCACCATCCGCTTCGACATCGAGAAGGATGTGCTGGGCACCGATGCCAACGGCCAGCCGGTCACGCTGAAGGATATCTGGCCGAGCGATGCGGAAATCGACGCCATCGTCGCATCCAGCGTCAAGCCCGAGCACTTCCGCAAAGTGTATATCCCGATGTTCGCGCCACGGCAGGACACGGGCGAGCAAGTCAGCGCCCTGTACGACTGGCGCGCGCCGAGCACTTATATCCGACGTCCGCCTTACTGGGAAGGAGCGCTGGCAGGCGAGCGCACGCTGCAAGGCATGCGGCCGCTGGCCGTCCTGGGCGATAACATCACCACCGACCACCTGTCGCCATCGAACGCCATCATGCTCGATAGCGCGGCGGGCGAGTATCTGGCGAAAATGGGCTTGCCAGAAGAGGACTTCAACTCCTACGCCACCCACCGCGGCGACCACCTGACGGCGCAGCGTGCCACCTTCGCCAACCCGACCCTGAAAAACGAGATGGTGCTGGAAGACGGCAAGGTGAAAGCCGGCTCGCTGGCGCGCGTCGAGCCCGAGGGCAAGGTGATGCGCATGTGGGAAGCGATTGAAACCTATATGGAGCGCAAGCAGCCGCTGATCGTGATCGCCGGCGCCGACTACGGCCAAGGTTCCTCGCGTGACTGGGCGGCCAAGGGCGTGCGCCTGGCTGGCGTGGAAGCCATCGTGGCCGAAGGCTTCGAGCGCATCCACCGCACCAATCTGGTGGGCATGGGCGTGCTGCCGCTGGAATTCAAGCCGGGCGTGAATCGCCTGACCCTGAATCTGGACGGCACGGAAAGCTATGACGTGATCGGCGGGCGCACCCCGCGCGCTGACCTGGCCCTGGTGATCCACCGCCGCAACGGCGAGCGCGTCGAGGTGCCAGTCACCTGCCGCCTCGATACGGCGGAAGAGGTTTCCATCTACGAGGCGGGCGGCGTGCTGCAGCGCTTCGCCCAGGACTTCCTTGAATCGGCAAAGGCGGCGTAAGCATGGCTTATCCAGCGCAAATCAAAATCCCCGCCACCTATATGCGTGGCGGCACCAGCAAGGGCGTGTTCTTCCGCCTGCAGGATCTGCCTGCGGCGGCCCAACTGCCCGGCGCGGCGCGCGATGCGCTGCTGCTGCGCGTGATCGGCAGCCCCGACCCCTACGGCAAGCAGATCGACGGCATGGGTGGCGCGACGTCGAGCACCAGCAAGACCGTCATCCTGTCGAAGTCGGAGCGGCCGGAGCATGATGTCGACTATCTGTTCGGCCAGGTCTCCATCGACAAGCCTTTCGTCGACTGGAGCGGCAACTGCGGCAATCTGTCGGCGGCGGTCGGTTCTTTCGCCATCGCCTCCGGCCTGGTGGATGCGGCGCGCGTGCCGCACAATGGCATCGCCACGGTGCGCATCTGGCAGGCCAATATCGGCAAGACCATCGTCGCCCATGTGCCGGTCACCGATGGCGCGGTGCAGGAAACCGGCGGCTTCGAACTCGATGGCGTGACGTTCGCGGCGGCCGAAGTGCAACTGGAATTCCTCGACCCGGCGGCCGAGGAAGAGGGCGGCGGCGGCGCCATGTTCCCGACCGGGAATCTGGTGGATGACCTGGAAGTGCCTGGCCTCGGCATTCTGCGCGCCACCATGATCAATGCCGGCATTCCCACCATCTTCGTGAACGCCGACGCCATCGGCTACCAAGGCACGGAATTGCAGGAAACGATCAACGGCGATCCCAAAGCCCTGGCCATGTTCGAATCCATCCGCGCCCATGGCGCGGTGCGCATGGGACTGATCAAGCATGTGGACGAAGCGGCCACCCGCCAGCACACGCCGAAAGTCGCTTTCGTGGCCCGTTCCGCCAGCTATGCCGCGTCCAGCGGCAAGCAGGTGGCGGCTGGGGACATCGACCTGCTGGTGCGGGCCCTGTCCATGGGCAAGCTGCATCACGCCATGATGGGCACGGCCGCTGTCGCCATCGGCACGGCCGCTGCCATTCCCGGCACCCTGGTCAATCTGGCGGCCGGCGGCGGCGAACGCCAGGCGGTGCGCTTCGGCCATCCTTCTGGCACCTTGCGCGTGGGCGCGGAAGCGCGCCAGCAGGATGGCGAATGGAGCGTGACCAAGGCCATCATGAGCCGCAGCGCGCGCGTGCTGATGGAGGGCTGGGTGCGCGTGCCCGGCGATGCGTTCTAACTAGATAGCTGCAAGCGGGTGGCGAAGTGTTTTTTGCAAGCCCTGTAATTTGATTTATATCGTTTTTGAGGCGGCGCGCCTGGGCTTCTGTATCAGAGGAACAGGCGCGCCGCTTCTTTTGTTGTAAGCTAGCCCGGCAAGTCCGGGCATTCGTCCGGGTATTGTGGCGAATGCAATCATTGTGGTTTATGATCTGCCCAACAGCGATCCATTGCCAATGGGAAGCGTTTATTTCCACAAGGTGCTCTGGTGTACATGAACCCAGTCTCAAGCAATCCTGATGTACTGGCCGAGGCTTTGACGCTGATCGGCGTTCCGGCTTGCGTGTGCGATAGCGCGGGCCGGGTGCTGGCGGCGAATGCGGAGCTGGCGGCCTTGCTGGAAACCGATCCGCGCGAGCAGCCGCTCAGCGCCTTCATCGCGCCGCATGTGCGCGCTGAAATCAGCGCCGCCGTGCAGGCGGCTTGCGGCGGCGACCTGTCCGTGCCGCGCCACTATGCCGATATCTGCCTGCAGGCGGAGAGCGGGCGCCATATCCACGCCAGCATGGCGCTCAAGCCGCTGCCGGCCGCAATGGAGCCGGCCAGTGTCACCGTCGTCTTTCATGAATTGAGCGAAGTGCCGCACGAACAGCGCGCGCTGGGCAAGGCGCTGGCCGAACAGAAGGCGATTCTGGACAATGCGCCGGTCGGCGTCCTGTTTACCAAGGACGAGATCATGTTGAGCTGCAATCCGCGCCTGGCCGAGATGTTCGGCTACCGGCGCGAGCAGATCACGGGCCGTCCGGCGGTGGAGGTCTTCCCCTCGCCCGAGGTGTACGCCGCATTTGGCCGCGAGGCGGGGCCGGTGCTGGGCCAGGGCCGCGCTTTCGAAAAGAATGAATTCCAGTTCCGCAAGCATGACGGCAGCCTGTTCTGGTGCCGCGTGCGCGCCAGCACCGTGGACCAGGAACACAATGAGGGCGGCACCATCTGGATTCTGGAGGACGTGACGCACTCGCGCCAGAACCAGATGGAAGTCGAAGCCCTGATGACGAATGCCTCGATCTGCATCCTGTACACGCGCAACCGCCTGATCACGCGCTATAACCGCGGCTTTTCCGAAATGTTCGGCTACGAGGGCAAGGAAGGCCTGGGCCTGCCGGGCCGCGCCCTGTATCCCTCGGACGACGCCTATGCCCGGCTGGGCGTACTGGCTTCGCCGCTGCTGTCGGTGGGCCGGCCCTTCCAGACCGAGGTGGAAATGCGGCGCAAGGACGGCGCCACGTTCTGGGCCCAGCTGATCGCCTACGTGGTCAATCCGGAAGACCCGACCCAGGGCACGATCTGGATCATCGAAGACCGCGCCGAGCACAAACGCGCCGAGGAATCGCTGCGCAACGCCCTGCTGGAAAACCAGGCCATTCTCGACAGCGCGGTGCTGGGCATTTCGGTCTGCGAGGGCGGGCGCAATCTGCGCTGCAACGCCAAGATGGAAGAGCTGTTCGGCTATGCGCCGGGCGAGATGAACAATATCAGCGTGCAAGCCTTCTATCCCGACCTGGAAGAATGGGCTCGGGCGCGGCGCGACACGGCGCGCGATTTCGAGGCGGGCCATGTCAGCTCGACCGAGTACCAGCTGGTGCGCAAGGATGGCAGCCGCTTCTGGGCGCGCCTGTCCGGCCGTCCCTTCGATCCGACGCAGCCGCGCGGACGTTCGGTCTGGCTGGTGGACGATGTGACGGCGCGGCGCGAGGCGGCGGAAACGGTGCGCCGCGCGCGCGACGAACTGGAAGTGCGGGTGCTGGAGCGCACCGCCGAACTGGCCGGCGCCAACGCCATGCTGCAGGCCGAGATCGTGGAGCGGCGCCAGGCCGAGGCGCGTGTGCACCACATGGCGTATCACGACAGCCTGACCGGCCTGCCCAACCGCGCCCTGCTGGCCGACCGTCTGGACCGCGCCATGCTGGCGGCCCAGCGTTCCAGCCGCCGTCTGGCCGTGATGTTCATCGATCTGGACCGCTTCAAGACCATCAACGATTCGCTCGGCCATATGACGGGCGACCAGCTGCTGAAGGAAGTGGCCAACCGCCTGTGCGCCGCGGTGCGCGCCAGCGATACCGTGGCCCGCCTGGGCGGCGACGAATTCGTGGTGCTGGTGCCGGGCCTGGGCGAGGTGAGCGAATCGAACCGGGTGGCGGAAAAAATCATCGAAGCGCTGGCCGCGCCTTTCCCGCTGGAGGGGCGCATGCTGCATATCTCGCCCTCGATCGGCATCTGCATCTATCCGGACGACGGGCAGGACGTGGCGACCCTGATGCGCAACGCCGATTCCGCCATGTACCACGCCAAGGCGGCCGGCCGTAATAACTATCAATTCTTCACCCAGAAGATGAACCTGGCGGCGGCCCATCACTTCGAACTGGAAAGCAGCTTGCGCAGCGCGCTGGCCCTGCAGCAGTTCGAGCTGCACTTCCAGCCCATCATGGATATCCGCACGCGCCACCTGCACGCCATGGAAGTGCTGCTGCGCTGGCGCCGTCCCGGCCACGGCCTGGTGGGGCCGGACCAGTTCATCCCCATCATGGAGGAGAACGGCCTGATCGTGCCGGTCGGCGAGTGGGTGATACGCCGTGCCTGCGAGCAGAATATGGAATGGCTGCGCCAGGGCTTGCAGCCGGTGCCGCTGGCCATCAACCTGTCGCCGCGCCAGTTCATGCACCGCGGCCTGGTGGCCTCGATCCGCCGCATTCTGGAGGAAACCGGCATCGACCCGGCCCTGATCGAATTCGAAATCACCGAAACGGCGGTGATGCAGCATGGCGAGCAGACCCTGGAAATCCTGGGTCAGATCAACGCCATGGGCATCCGTCTGTCGATCGACGATTTCGGCACGGGCTATTCCAGCCTGGCCTATCTGAAGCGCTTCCCGGTGCGTAAGATCAAGATCGACCGCGCCTTCATCAAGGATCTGGAAGAGAGCACGGAAGACCGCGCCATCGTGGCGGCCATTATCGCGCTGTCGGACAGCCTGCAGTTGTCGGTGGTGGCGGAAGGGGTGGAGACGGAAGCGCAGTTCGGCCTCTTGCAGCGGCAGGGCTGCCAGCATGCGCAAGGCTATCTGTTCTCCCGTCCCGTGCCCTGCGCCGAGGCGCAGCATCTGCTGCAGGGCAGGGCGGAGTAGGACGCGGCGCTTAGGCCGGGATCAGGGTGGCGATCACCGGTGCGTGGTCGGACGGCTGCTCCCATTTGCGCGGCGCGCGGTCGATGATGCAAGCCTCGCAGCGCGCCACCAGCGGCGCCGACAGCAGGATATGGTCGATGCGCAGGCCCTTGTTCTTCTGGAAGCCCAGCATGCGGTAGTCCCACCAGCTGAAGGTTTTTTCCGGATGCTCGAACAGGCGGAAGGAATCCTGCAGGCCCAGGTCGAACAGGGCTTGCAGCGCGGCCCTTTCCTTGTCCGAGCACAGCACCTGGCCTTCCCAGGCGGCCGGATCGTGCACATCGCGGTCTTCCGGCGCGATATTGTAGTCGCCCAGCACGGCCAGGTTCGGATGTTTGGCCAGTTCGTCGGCCAGCCAGTCGCGGAACGATTGCAGCCAGCCCAGCTTGTAAATGTACTTTTCGGTATCAACCGCCTGGCCATTCGGCACATAGGCGCAGACCACGCGCACGCCGCCAATGGTGGCGGCCAGGATGCGCTGCTGCGCATCTTCATAGCGTGGATTGTTCTTGACTACATCTTCGATAGGCAGGCGCGACAAAATCGCCACGCCGTTATACGTTTTCTGGCCGCTGAACACGACCTGGTAGCCGGCGGCCTCGATGGCGGCGATGGGAAACTTGTCGTCCGTCAATTTTGTTTCCTGGATGCACAACACATCGACCGGGTTTTCCTCCAGCCATTTCAAAACGTGCGCCAATCTTACGTTGAGCGAATTAACATTCCAGGTTGCAAGTTTCATGGTGCTTATCCTTATGGTTTTCCTGGCGCGCATCTTACCGCAATGGCCCACTGCGCGCAGGCCTTGCAAGAGCGAAGGCGGCCCTGATATTTGCAAATAAACGTCAGTTTTCTCGACCAAATGGTATCCAGAGGAGGGATAATGTAGGAAAATGTAACAGACCCCAAAATAATTGCCGATAATGCTTCATAGTTATCAAAATGGTACTAAGATGTAGTTAGTGCCAACCAAAAAATATAAATATACATAAGTTCGTTTGAGCACTGATTAGTTGTCCCCGGCCACCACTCATTACAAAAATGTTCCATAAAGCAACAAAATTGTGTTGTTGTTCGTAAAGAAGTGGTACTATTTGGAAACTTATTCGTGTTTTTAAACAGTCCGAAGCATGTAAAGGAATAAAATGCGATCAGCATTTGAAGCATGGGCGCAGCGCGACGGCCACATCGTGCGCAGGCGCGAAGACAAGCCAGAAGAGTATCTGGTATTTGAAACGCAACGCCGCTGGGTAATCTGGCAAGCGGCGCTGGAGCATGGCAAGGCTCCGAGCGGACGCAAGTCGGCTGCCCAGAAGGAAAAAGAGGCAGCTGGCGAACGTACCGTGAGTGCCCGGTCCAGCCTGGCGCGGCCGACTGCCGTGAGTGCCGGCGAAGCGACGGTGCGGAATCAGGTTTTGAATGAAGTGCTGGACGCTTTCTCTGCCCTGGACGGTAGTAGCGGCATGGAAGACATCCTGAACGTCATCCAGGGTCTGAAGCAACGACAAAAATCCCAGGCGGGCAATTAAGCCGCCTATGTACCACCGGCTGATGTTCTCGGCCGGCGTGGCCGCTTTGCGGCCCGTCGCCTGCGCCGCTGTTCTGGCGGCGTTGGGCGCTTGCGCAACGCTTACCGAATCCACCCAGCAGCAAGTACTGGTGCAGACCGTTCTCGACCACCGCGAGGTGGCGGGCGCGGGCTGTGTGCTGTCCAACGACGTGGGCAAGTGGTTTGTCGCCACGCCTGGCCGCGTCACGATCCGCAAGAGCCTCAAGCCTCTGCATGTCGATTGCCAGCTGGGCGCGCAAGCCGTGTCCGGCGAAAGCGTGCCGTCCAAGCAGAATGCTGCGCTGTGGGGGAATGTGCTGACCCTGGGGGCAGGCCAGATCGTCGACCGCAACACCGGTGCCGGCTTTGACTACCCCGCGACGATCACAGTCATCCTGCGCCCTCTCGGCCAAGGCGAGCAGCGCCTGCCCGCGCCGGGCGGTGTGACAGTGTATTAGCGGCTGATAAAAAACAGGGACGGCCCTTGTGGACTGTCCCTGTTGCACTTGAAAAGCCGGGATGTATCCCGGCTTTTTTTGTTTTATACGCGGTTGATCAGGAAGGTGCTCAGCAGCGGAACCGGACGGCCGGTCGCGCCTTTGGCGGCGCCCGATTTCCAGGCGGTGCCGGCGATGTCCAGGTGGGCCCAGGTGTACTTGCGGGTGAAGTTTTCCAGGAAGGCCGCAGCCGTGATCGACATGCCGCCCGGCGTGCCGATATTGGCCAGATCGGCGAAGTTGGACTTCAGCTGATCGTTATAGGCTTCTTCGATCGGCATGCGCCATGCGGTATCGCTGGTGGCTTTGCCGGCGGCCAGCAATTCGGCGGCCAGCTTGTCGTGGGCTTCGTCATGACGCGTGAACAGGCCGCTGTTATGGTGGCCCAGGGCGACCACGCAGGCGCCGGTCAGGGTTGCCACGTTGACCACGGCGGCCGGCTTGAAGCGCTCGGCATAGGTCAGGGCGTCGCACAGGATCAGGCGGCCTTCGGCGTCGGTGTTCAGGACTTCGATGGTCAGGCCGTTCATCGAGGTGACGATGTCGCCTGGCTTGGTGGCGCGGCCGGAAGGCATGTTTTCGCAAGCGGCCACGATGCCGATCACGTTCAGCTTCAAGCCCATTTCGCCGATGGCGCGGAAGGTGCCCAGCACGGAGCCGGCGCCGCACATATCGTATTTCATCTCGTCCATGCCAGGACCGGCCTTGATCGAGATGCCGCCGGTGTCAAAGGTGATGCCTTTACCGACCAGCACCACCGGCGCGTCCTTGGCCTTGCCGCCCATGTGCTTCAGCACGATGAACTTGGGCGCCTGCTCGCTGCCGTTGGTGACGGACAGGAAGCTGCCCATTTTCAGGGCTTCCATTTGCTTGCGTTCCAGGACTTCGACTTCGAATTTGAATTCCTTGGCCAGCTTCTTGGCAGTATCGGCCAGATAGGTCGGGGTGCAGACGTTGGCTGGCAGGTTGCCCAGATCCTTGGTCAGCTCCATGCCGTTGGCGATGGCGATGGCTTGCGACAGGGCCAGCTTGGTGGCGGCATTGTTCGGCAGGGCCAGGGCGATTTTCTTCACGCCGGCCGGCACCGGGTCTTTCTTCGATTTCTGGCTGTCGGTGCGGTAGATGCTTTCGCGGCCGGCTTGTACCACGGCGCGCACGCTCCAGTTCACGTCGCGCTCTTTCACTTCGGTCAGTGGTAATGCGATAATGGCGTCCGCCGTACCCAGGGTCGAGAAGGCCTTGATGGTGGCTTGCACTGCGGAGTTGAAGCTCTTTTCGCCCACGGCTTCGTCAGCGCCCAGGCCAACCAGCAGCACGCGCTCGGCCGCCGCGCCCTTCAGGCCGCGCAGCAGCAGGGTGGTGCCGGCTTTACCGGAGATGTCGCCGGACTTCAGCGCAGCCGTGATTTCACCGGCGCCGTCCAGGGCTTTGGCAGCCTCGGACAGCTTCTTGTTTTCGAAAACCGCGACGGCTACGCAGCCGGTTTTGGCCGACGAGATGGTGTTTTTTGCGTCAAAAGCTTTTATGCTAAAGTCCATTAGATTTCTCCGTATTGTGTGCTGGTATTGCTGGTCTTACTTAAACCTGTTGATCGGATTATAAACGTCGAATGATTTTCCAACGCGCCCTTAAACGCGAGCTGGCCAGTTCCGCAGGGGCTACTTTCACGGTGCTGTTTTCCATCCTCGTGACGTGGACCCTGATCTCCATTCTCGGCAAAGCCGCGGGCGGCAAGGTAGCGTCGACCGATGTGGTCGCGCTCATCGCGTTCGCAGCCCTGAATTATCTGCCAACTGTCATCATCCTCACCAGTTTTATTTCTGTGCTGATGGTCGTTACGCGTACTTATCGTGATTCCGAGATGGTGGTCTGGTTTGCGTCGGGCCAGAGTTTAGCAAAATGGATTCGTCCGGTGCTGACTTTCGGCCTGCCGCTGATTATATTGACCGGCGCCCTGAGTTTCTTTGCCACGCCCTGGGCCAAGCAAAAGAGCAGCGAATATATCGAGCGCTTTAACAAACGCGAGGATTTGCAAAAGGTCGCGCCCGGCCAATTCAAGGAATCCTCGTCCAGCAACCGCATTTTCTTCGTGGAGGCGGTGGCCGGCAAAAGCGCGGTGGTGCAGAATGTTTTTGTCAATTCGGTCGATGCGCGCGGCACGTCGGTGGTGGTGGCCAAGGAAGGCGTCATCAGCACCACGCCCGACGGTTCCAGCTATCTGGTGCTGAAAAACGGCCGCCGCTACCAGGGCACGCCGGGCCAGGCCGATTTCCAGACCATGGAATTCGAGCGCTACAGCATGCGCGTGGCGCAGCAGTCGCAGGAAATGGATGCGCCGCTGGAGGCCGCCATGACCACCAGGGAGCTGCTGGCAAGTCCGACCAATGCCACCCGCGGCGAGCTGCTGTACCGCATTGGCGCACCGATCACCTGCCTGATCCTGTTGCTGCTGGCGATTCCACTGGGCTTCGTCAATCCGCGCGCGGGCAGCTCGACCAACCTGATTATCGCGGTGCTGATCTTCTTCGCCTATAACAATATCAGCAAGGTGCTGGAGGCCAGCGTCAAGCAAGGCCGCCTGCCGTTCGCCGTTTCCTGGTGGCCGCTGCACCTGGCCGCGGCGCTGGCTGTGCTGGCCCTGTTTGCCTGGCGCTTGAACGTGAACCACCGCTATCACCCGCTGGCCCTGATGGCTGCGCTCAAGCGCGGCGGCAGCAAGAAAGCCGTATCCCAATGAGTATCCTGCAACGCTATTTCGCCGTTTCCATCGTCAAGGCCGTGGCCTTCGTGCTGCTGGCCTTCCTCGGCCTGCAAGCCTTCATGGACCTGAGCGGCGAGCTGGCCTCGGTCGGCAAGAACGGTTATGACCTGCAGCACGCCATGCTGTATACGCTGCTTATGTTGCCGAGCAATGTGTACAAGGTGATGCCGGTGGCCGCCCTGATCGGCACCATTTACACGATGGCGCAATTCGCCTCGACCTCGGAATTCACCATCATGCGCGCCTCCAGCATGTCGACCCGCATGGCGGGCTGGATGCTGTTCCGCATCGGCATCGGCCTGGTGATCGTCACCTTTATCTTCGGCGAAGTGATCACGCCGCGCACCGGGCCGCTGGCGGAGAAGGTGCGCCTGACCGGGCGCGGCGCCACGGTGTCGGCCGAATTCCGCTCCGGATTGTGGACCAAGGACGTGGTCAAGAGTGATGGCATGAGCGGCGCCGTGCAAGGCACGCGCTTCTTCAATGTGAAGGAGGTCCTGCCGGATGGACAGCTGGTCGGCGTCAAGCTTTACGAATTCGACAACAGCTTCCGCCTGCGTTCCATCACCCAGGCCAAGACCGGCACCTTCCAGGGCGACAATGTGTGGCGCCTGTTCGATGTGACGGAAAACCATTTCAGCAATGCGGTGCTGGCGGCCGGCGCGGAAGCCACGCGCGCCAACCACTTCGGCCAGGAGAGCAGCGCCATCGCCATCCAGACCCACCCGACCAAGGATCTGGTGTCGGAGATCACGCCCAAGATTCTGTCGGTATCGGCCTCCGATCCGGAGCGCATGTCGGCCAACGAGCTGCGCGTGTATACCCGCCATCTGCAGGAGAACAAGCAGGGTACCGAGCGCTTCAAGATCGCCTTCTGGAAGAAGCTGTTCGACCCGCTGGCCATCTTCGTGCTGATGGCCTTGGCCCTGCCGTTCGCCTATCTGCATACCCGCAGCGGTGGCGTCAGCCTGAAGATTTTCATCGGCATCATGATCGGCGTCGGTTATCTGCTGGTGAATACGCTGTTCTCGCATCTGGGCATGCTGTCCACCTGGCCGGCCGTGATCACGGCCATCATGCCGAGCCTGATATTCCTGATGCTGGCGCTGGGCGCCTTGTGGTGGGTGGAGCGGCACTGACATGAGCCAGCGTGCACTGATCCTGTTCGCACACGGCGCGCGTGCCGCCAGCTGGGCCGCGCCCTTTGAGAGCCTGCGCGAACTGACGCAGGCGCGCCTGCCCGACGCCGATGTGTCGCTGGCTTTTCTGGAATTGATGGAACCGAGCCTGCCTGCACGGGTGGCGGCGCTGGCCGCCGCTGGCGTCGATGAGGTGACGGTGGTGCCGGTGTTCCTGGGGCAGGGCGGCCATGTGCTGCGCGACCTGCCGCTGATGCTCGATGAATTGCGCGCCAGCTATCCGGCGCTGCGCATCAATGTCGTGGGCGCGGTGGGAGAAGACCCCGATGTGCTGCGCGCCATGACCGATTATTGCGTCGGCGCGCTGGGCGCTGCCGGCGCAGCGCCCGAGGCTGGAGGCGTTTAAGTCTCCTCCTGCAGCCAGAACGCTTCCTGGCTGTGCGACCACTCCGTCAGCAGAGTTCCTGGCTGGTCGAATTCCTTCCGCATGACGCGGCGCAAGCTTGACCGATCGAGCAGGTTTTCAGCGTCGCCGGCAAACTGGCCTGCTTCTTCTTCCTTTCCCAGTCCTTTCAGCACCTGCCATTGCAGCACGGCCTGTTTCACATAGCCCAGGGTTTCGCCAATCAGGCGCACGGTGGACGGTTTGCTGGTATCGCCCGCCATGGCCTGAAAAATACGGTTCAGATCAGCGGCATCCTGTTTGATCGCGGCCATGGGTTCAGGGAGGTAGCTATGTGCCAGCTGGAAATCGCCGCAAGCCACGATGGCGTCCACGGCCTGGTGGAAGGCTTGCGCCGCCAGTTCCGGCATATTGGCCTGGAACTGGCGGAATAGCTCAAGCGTGGCCTGATCGTCGTCCAGCAGGCGGTTGATGTCGACGATAAGTGGGAAGCGGTCCTCGCTACTGCCATCGGCGATGCGGATTTCGGTTTCGCCGGCGAGCAGCAGCGCGGTTTCGCGTTCACATAGCGCCTGCAGGGCTGCCAGTGCGGGGGGATAGGCTTCGGCCAGTTCCAACCAATGATGCAGGGCGAAGCGGCTGAAACGGAACAGATTGCGCTCCTGCCTGCCCGCATAGTCGTGGAAATGCCGATGTAGGCGTAGCGCTTCTTCGTATTCGCCTGCCTCCTGCGCCTCCAGCGCATTCTGGTAGATATCCCGCAGCTCGTCCATGGACCTATTCCTTATTGCGGCTTTGCGCCAGCATGGCGGCGATGGTGGCGCCGGGTTGCTCGAATTCGCGCTGTACGGCGTCGCGCAGCGCGTCTGATTTCAGCTGTTCCAGCGCGGCGGCGCCGGCTTGTTCGACTTCCTCGTCTTCGCCCTGGCGGCGCAGCACTTCCAGGATCAGGCGCACTTCCTTGGCGTAGTTGAGCACATAGGCCAGCAGCGCGGGGGCGGACGAGGTCTTGCCGCTGCGCGCCAGCTCTTCGGCGAAATTGTTCAGGCGCGCGGCCATGGCGCCGATGCGTTCCACCGGTTGCGGCAGATAGCGGCGTGCCAGCGCGAAGTCCTCGCAGGCTACGAGGGCAGGCAGGGCCAAGTCGGCGCATTGGCGCGCCAGATCGGGCAGTTGGGCGTCGATCTGCGTGAACAGATCATGCGTGGCGCGCTCTTCGCCCAGCGCACCGTTGATGGCGCTGATGTCCTGGAAGCGCGCCAGCGTGGTGTCGCCGTTCAGCAGGCGCGCGGTGTCGCGGTCGCGCAAGCCTTGCAGGGCGCGGCGCGCCAGCGGGAATTGTTCACCCAGGTAAATCCAGTCGCGCAGGGCGAAGGAGAGGCGCACGCCGTTCAGCGACGGATCGGTTTCCAGGGCGTTTTCGTGGAACCAGAGATGGTCGCGCAGGGCATCTTCAAACTTGCCCGCCAGCCGCGCATTGCGCGCGCGCTCCAGAATCTCGTGTGCTTGTGACATAAAACCTCCGCAATTGCAAAGGCGGTATTTTAGCGCCTGTGCCGCCGGCGAGGCGCTAAAAGCGGCGCTGCCTCAGGCTTGACGGGCCGCGGACAGGACGTCCGGTGGCGTTGCGACCAGGCCGGGCTGGTGTAGGCGGGCTTTCATGGCCTCGCCCAGCATGACCAGCACCGGTCCTTGGGCGCCGTCCAGTCCATGCGCCAGTTCGGCCAGGGTGATGCGGCCGATGCGCTGGTCGGGGCGGCTGACGTTTTCGATCACCACCACCGGCGTATCGGGCCGGCGGCCCTGGTCCAGCAGGCGCTGGGCGGTGGCGATGGCTTCGCGCCCGCCCATATACTGCACCAGGGTGTCGGTGGACGGAATCGCCACGTCTTCCGGATGGCCGGGCGCGGTGCTGGAGGTGAAGAAGGCCACGCTGCGCGCCACGCCGCGCTTGGTCAGCGGCTGCTTGCTGGCCGCCGCCGCCGCCACGGCCGTGGTGATGCCGGGGACCACTTCGACTTCGATGCCCTCGGCTTCGAGCGCGCTCAATTCCTCGTCGGCGCGCCCGAACAGCATAGGATCGCCGCCTTTCAGCCGCACCACCATGCCGTATTTGCCGGCGCATTCGACCAGCTGCTGGTTGATGAAGTGCTGCGCCGCCGAGCGCTGGCCGCAGCGCTTGCCGACCGAGATTTTCACGGCCTGCGGGCACAGCTCCAGCATCTCGTCCGTCACCAGCGCATCGTACAGAACCACTTCGGCCTCGGCCAGCAAGCGCGCACCGCGCAGGGTAATCAAATCCTGTGCGCCGGGACCGGCGCCGATCAAATACACTTTCCCGAATGCTGGCATGAAGCTTTTCCTTGCTGGCCCTGCTGTTTCTTATTATTCGCCGAGGCGTATCATGCCGGCGGCGACCGTCTGGTGCGTCACTTCATCGATCAGGATGAAGGCCCCGGTGGCGCGGATGTCGGCATAAGCGTCGGCCGCCAGCGGTTGCTGCACGGTCAGCGCGATGCGCGCCACATCGTTGAGTTTCAGAGCATCCGCATCGTGCCGCTGCTGGGTGTTGATGTCAAGGATAGAATCGATTTTGGCAATCTTCGCCGCTGTCTGCCTGGTGCCGTGCTTGATCCAGTATTTGCGGCGCAGGTCGAGCGCATCCTCCGACAGCCAGCAGACGTCGGCGCTGACTTGTTTCAGCAGCGTGGCCGGCTGGGTGCTCGACGCCAGCAGATCGCCGCGCGACACGTCCAGGTATTCCTCCAGCAGCAGCGTGATCGACTGGCCGGCCGTGGCCGAGGCGTGCGAGCCTTCCAGCGTCAGGATGTCTTTCACGGTCGCGCTCTGACCCGAAGGCTGCACCACCAGCTTGTCGCCCACGGCCACGCGGCCCGATTCGATGCGGCCCATATAGCCGCGGAAGTCGTTCGCTTCGTGGCCGTTGTGGCGCGCCACCAGCTGTACCGGGAAGCGGAAGGGCGCGTTGTGCGACTCGTCGTACACCGACAGCGATTCCAGCAGCTCGATCAGGGTTGGGCCTTTGTACCAGTCCATCTTGTCGCTGGCATCGACCACATTGTCGCCGGTCAGGGCCGACAGCGGAATGGTGGTCACGTCCTTCAGGCCCAGGGTTTGGGCGAACTCCTTGTAGGCCTTGACGATGCGGTCATAAATGGCCTGGTCGTAGTTCACCAGGTCCATCTTGTTGACCGCCACCACCACGTGCTCGATCTGTAGCAGGTGGGCGATGGTCGAGTGGCGCTTGGTCTGGATCAGCAGGTCGACGCCGCCATCCTCGCGCAGCTTCACTTTCGACACATCAACCAGGATGATGACGGCATCGGCGGTGGAGGCGCCCGTCACCATATTGCGCGTGTACTGCTCGTGGCCCGGCGTGTCGGCGATGATGAATTTGCGCTTGGGCGTGGCGAAGTAGCGGTAGGCTACGTCGATGGTGATGCCCTGTTCGCGCTCCGCTTCCAGGCCGTCGGTCAGCAGCGAGAGGTCGATGGTGTCGCCCACGGTGCGCTTATGCTTGGCACGCGAGACAGCGGCCAGCTGGTCGGCGAAGATGCCCTTGCTGTCGTACAGCAGGCGGCCGATCAGGGTGCTCTTGCCGTCGTCCACCGAGCCGGCGGTAATGAAGCGCAGCAGGCCGCGCTCGGACAGGTTCTCGTTCAATGCGTTCATCAGAAGTATCCTGCTTTCTTGCGTTTTTCCATCGAGGCTTCGGAAGTCTGGTCGTCCATGCGGGTGGCGCCGCGTTCGGTGATCTGGGTGACGGCGGTTTCGGCGATGATCGCTTCCACCGTGGCCGCATTCGAGGACACCGGGCAGGTGCAGGAAATATCGCCCACGGTGCGGAAGCGCACCACCTGGCTTTCCACCGTCTCGCCTTCGCGCGCCGGGGTCAGGTCGGTCAGCGGCACCAGCAGGCCGTTGCGCGGAATGACCTGGCGCTCGTGCGCAAAGTAGATCGAGGGCAGGGCCAGTTTTTCGCGGGCGATGTACTGCCACACATCGAGTTCGGTCCAGTTCGAGATCGGGAAGACGCGCATATTCTCGCCGGGATGGACACGGGTGTTATACAGGTCCCACAGCTCCGGGCGCTGCGCCTTCGGGTCCCACTGGCCGAATTCGTCGCGGAAGGAGAAGATGCGCTCCTTGGCGCGCGCCTTCTCCTCATCGCGGCGGGCGCCGCCGATGCAGGCATCGAAGCCATGTTCGGCGATGGTTTCCAGCAGCGTCACCGCCTGCGCCGCATTGCGCGAATCGGTCTGCGGATTGCGCAGGCGCACCGTGCCTTTTTTGATCGACTCCTCGACCGAGCCGACAATCAGGCGCTCGCCCAGTTCGGCCACGCGGCGGTCGCGGAACTCGATCACTTCCGCGAAGTTATGGCCGGTATCGATATGCACCAGCGGGAAGGGGAATTTGCCGGGACGGAAAGCTTTTTCCGCAAGGCGCAGCAGCACCACGGAATCCTTCCCGCCCGAGAACAGCAGGGCGGGGTTGCTGCATTCGGCGGCCACTTCGCGCAGGATGTGGATGGCTTCCGATTCCAGCGCGTCGAGGTGGCGCGCGTTCACGTCGCCAAGGCCTTGGATTGGGGTGTCAAGCAGAGCGTTCATTGATAGCCTGTTCTTGTGTGGGTGGCGCGCCGAAACTCAGGCCGCCACGGATTTAATGCGAATCAGTTTTCCATCGACCAGATGCAAACCGCATTCCTTCGATTCCGGGTTTTCCCACCACCAGCGACCGGCGCGCACATCCTCTCCGGGCTGGATGGCGCGCGTGCAGGGCGCGCAGCCGATGGAGGGATAGCCTTGGTCGTGCAATTCATTGTACGGCACATTATTGGCACGGATGTAGTCCCAGATATCCTGTTCCGACCAGTCGGCCAGCGGGTTAAATTTGGTCATGAAGTGCGCCGGATCGTCCTCTTCCACCTGCAGCGAGGAGCGGGTGCTGGACTGGGCGCGGCGCTGGCCCGTGACCCAGGCCTTGTTGCCGAACAGGGCGCGGCTCAGCGGTTCTACCTTGCGGATGCGGCAGCACTCGCGGCGCAGCTCCACGCTGTCGTAAAAACCGTTCAGTCCATGTGCGGCGACATAGGCGTCCACCGCTTCCGGCTGCGGGCGGTATAGCGCGATCTCATAGCCATACTGCTCCTTCACGCGTTCCAGCACGGCCAACGTTTCAGGATGCAAGCGGCCCGTTTCCAGCGAAAAGATGCCGATCGGGAGCTGGGCCTTCAGGATCAGGTCCGTCAGCACCATATCCTCGGCCGCCAGGCTGGAGGCGAAAACAGCAGGCGAGAAGTCGCGCGCGATGCGTTCCAGGGTCAGGCGCGTTTGCGCCACCAGGGTGTCCGGCTGGCTCATGCTGGCGTCTCCTGTCAGATGCCGTAACCGGCGTCGCCGCTGGCCGGCTGGGCTTCGCGGTGATGGCGGCGGAACAGCGGCTGCTGCTCGTCCACCGAAGCCTGGTAGGTTTCGGAGAACACGGTCAGGCCTTTCAGCGCATCGTGGATGCTGCGGTCGGGACGCGTGGCATAGGCGTTGAAGCCGACGCGGTGCATGGAGAACAGCTGGTCGCGCAGCACGTCGCCGATGGCGCGCAGCTCGCCCTTGTAGCCCAGGCGGGTGCGCAGATTGTAGGCAATCGAATAGCCGCGGCCATCGGTGAACTTGGGGAAGTCCACCGCCACCACGCCAAAGCGATCCAGTTCGCCCTTGAGCGCTTCGGGACGCTCATCGCTGGCGATCCAGACGCCGATTTCGGCGCGCGCTGCCAGCGTGGCGCGCTGGCTCAGCCACACTTGCAGCGGCACGATGATCTTGCCGGCCGGGACTGCCACCGTTTCCGCGTCCTCGCCCTCGGCCAGGCGCAGCACCTGCCAATCGTCTTCGACGATTTCACGGCCTTTGATAATCAGGTTTTGCTCAGGCATATTCATCTTCTCCAATCAGGCGGCCCGCTTCGGCAATCGGCGTGGCGTATACGAATTCCTTGAAGGGCGTGACGCCCAGGCGCTGCACGGTATCGACGAAGCGTTCCTCGTCGCTGCGCTCGCGCACATAGACCTGCAGCAGGCGGTCGATCACTTCCGGCATCTGCTGCGCCGAGAACGAGGGGCCGATGATCTTGCCGATGGCGGCGTGATTGCCTTGCGCGCCGCCGATGGAAACCTGGTACCACTCGGCGCCATCCTTATCCACGCCCAGCACGCCGATGGAGCCGACGTGGTGGTGGCCGCAGGCATTGATGCAGCCCGAGATATTCAATTCGATCTCGCCGATATCATGCAGATAGTCGATGTGGTCGAAGCGTTCCGCGATGGCGGACGCGATCGGGATCGACTTGGCATTGGCCAGCGAGCAGAAGTCGCCGCCGGGGCAGCAGATCATATCGGTCAGCAGGCCGATATTCGGCGTGGCCAGGCCCAGGGCCTTGGCTTCCTGCCACAGCGCGAACAGCTTGGACTGGGGCACGTCGGCCAGCACGATATTCTGTTCGTGGGTCACGCGCAGCTCGCCGAAGGAATAGCGGTCGGCCAGGTCGGCCATGAAATCCATTTGCGCGGCGGTGGCGTCGCCCGGCGGCACGCCGGTCTTTTTCAGCGACAGCACCACGGCCGCATAGCCGGGCACCTTGTGCGGCTTGACATTGCGCTTCAGCCAGTTGCCGAAAGCCTTGTTGTCCGCGTGTTCGGCGGCCGGATCGATGGCCGCCAGGGTTTCGTAGGCGTGTGGCTTGAAGTAGGCGATGATGCGTTCCATCTCGTCTTCGGTCAGGGTCTGGGCGCTGTTTTTCAGGTCCAGCCATTCCTCTTCCACCTGGCGCGTGAATTCCTCCACGCCCACCGCCTTCAGCAGGATCTTGATGCGCGCCTTGTATTTGTTGTCGCGCCGGCCGTACTGGTTATATACGCGCATCACCGCTTCCACATAGGTCAGCAGATGCTCGCGCGGCAGGAATTCGCGGATGGTGCTGCCGATGATGGGGGTACGGCCCATGCCGCCGCCCACCATCACCTTGAAGCCGATCTCGCCGGCCTCGTTGCGCACCACGGTCAGGCCGATATCATGGATGGCGATGGCGGCGCGGTCTTCCACGGCGCCATTGATGGCGACCTTGAACTTGCGCGGCAGGGCGATGAATTCAGGGTGGAAGGTGGACCACTGGCGCAGCACCTCGGCATACGGACGCGGATCGATGATCTCGTCGGCGGCCACGCCGGCGAATTCGTCCGAGGTCACGTTGCGGATGCAGTTGCCCGAGGTCTGGATGGCGTGCATCTCGACCGAGGCCAGGTCGCTCAGGATGTCCGGCGTCTGTTCCAGCTCGACCCAGTTGAACTGGATGTTCTGGCGCGTGGTGAAGTGGCCGTAGCCGCGATCGTATTTGCGGGCGATATGGGCGAACATGCGCATCTGCTTGGACGACAGCAGGCCGTAAGGCACGGCGATGCGCAGCATATAAGCGTGGCGCTGCATGTACAGGCCGTTTTGCAGTCGCAGAGGCAGGAATTCGGCCTCGCTCAGCTCATCGTTCAGGCGGCGCTGCACCTGGTCGCGGTACTGCGCGATGCGCTCCCGCACGATGAGATGGTCATATTGGTCATATTGATACATATCGTTCCTAAAAAGTCGCTTGCGGCAAGGGCTGGCGCTTCCGGGTCTCCCCAAAGTGGCTTCAATGGTAATAAACTCCAGCTTTATTCCAAACGACTTAGTCTTTATTTGCTTATATACGTATTGGGCATAAGCATCAGCGTAAAATACGGTTTGGGATACTGACCGAGAGAGCCAATGAACCTGCATCAACTCCGATTCGTACGCGAAGCCGTGCGCCAGAACTACAACCTGACGGACGCCGCCAAGGCCCTGTTTACGTCCCAGCCGGGCGTGTCCAAGGCCATCATCGAGCTGGAAGAGGAGTTGGGCGTGGACATCTTTACCCGGCACGGCAAGCGCATCCGCGGCTTGACCGAACCGGGCCGCCTGGTGCTCGAATCGGTCGAGCTGATCATGCAGGAGATCGACAGCCTGAAGCGCATCGGCAAGGAATACGCCGCCCAGGACAGCGGCAGCTTCACCATCGCCACCACCCACACCCAGGCGCGCTACACCCTGCCGCGCGTGGTGCAAGCCTTCATGCAGAAGTTCCCCAAGGTCCGTTTATCCTTGCTGCAAGGCAACCCGCGCCAGATCGCCGAGATGGTGCAGCGCGACCAGGCCGATCTGGCCATCGCCACCGAATCGATTGCCGGCATCGACGGGCTGATCACCCTGCCGTGCTACCAGTGGGAGCACGTGCTGGTGGTGCCGCCCGAGCATGCGCTGCTGAAATCCAAGGAAATCACCCTGGAAGACGTGGCCGGCTTCCCCGTCATCACCTATGACAGCGCTTTTGCCGGCCGCAGCAAGATCGACCACGCTTTCTCGCTGCGCGGCCTGAAGCCGGACGTGCTGCTGGAAGCCATCGATGCCGACGTCATCAAGACTTATGTCGAACTGGGCATGGGCATTGGTATCATTGCGGGCATGGCCTTCGATCCCGAGCGCGACCGCAATCTGCGGTCGATCCCGGTGGGCCACCTGTTCGGCATGAATGTGTCGCGCGTGGCGGTCAAGCAGGGCGCTTACCTGCGCAGCTATATTTATACCTTCATCGAATTGCTCGCCCCAACCCTGAACCGCAAGCTCATCGAGCAAGCCATGCGCGGCGAACAGGACCACTACGAGCTGTAATCAAGCATAGAAACAAGAAACAAATGACTCAAGAAACATTCTCCCAATACTACGCCCAGCGCGCCGCCACCTTCGACAGCGTCTACGACAAGCCGGAGCGCCAGGCCGACCTGGCCCGCCTGCACGGCCGCCTGGGCGAACTGCTGGCCGGCCACAAGGTGCTGGAAATCGCCTGCGGCACCGGCTACTGGACCGAAACCATCGCCAAGACGGCCGCCTCGGTGCATGCCACCGACGTCAATCCCGCCATGCTGGAATACGCGCAAAAGCGCAGCCTGCCGAATACCAGCCTGGCCCTGGCCGACGCCTGGGAACTGGCGCCGGCCGTGGGCCAGTACACGGCCGTGTTCGCCGGCTTCCTGTGGTCGCATATCCGGCGCGAAGAGCAGGAGCGCTTCCTGGCCCAGCTGCGCGCCAAGCTCGGCAAGGATGTGCTGCTGGTGGTGATGGACAATTGCTATGTCGACGGCAGCAGCACCGTGATCGCGCGCACCGACGCCGACGGCAACACCTTCCAGCTGCGTACCTCGCCCACCGGCGAGCGCTTCGAAGTGCTGAAAAACTTCCCTACCGACAGCTATCTGCGCAAGAAGCTGGCCCATGCCGTGCGCGAAATCCGCATCGAGCGCCTGCCTTACTACTGGCTGCTGACGGCCCGCCTGAAATAGCCATTCAGGAAAAACTTGCTGCAAAATAGCAACAAGTTACATTTGTCATATTGTTGAAGCATTTGATAGGCATGATTCGCCCCAACGTTTCGCAGCGTTTCATTCTTCATCAACTTCAACAGTAGGACATCAAGTGAAAAAACTTACTCTGGCAGCTCTGCTCATCGGCGGTTTCGCAGCATCGGCACAAGCACAATCGAACGTGACCGTGTACGGCGTGGTCGACCTGGGCATCGCTAAAACCACCGGCCAATCCGCCGTTGAACGCGAGAACCACGCTTCGCGTCTGGGCTTCCGTGGCACTGAAGATCTGGGCGGCGGTCTGTCGGCCATCTTCAACCTGGAAAGCGAAATCCTGGCCGACACCGGCGCGCAAAAAGGCAATCTGTTCGACCGCCAGGCATGGGTCGGCCTGAAAGGCTCCTTCGGCCAGGTTTACCTGGGCCGCACCAAGGACATCATCGACGGCGCCCTGCCGCGCATCGAGCCGTTCAACGCCGACGGCGTGATCGGTAAAGTCAACGAGCCGATGATGCGCAACGGCGTGGGCCAGTCCCGCGTTGCCAACGCCATCACCTATAACAGCCCAAGCTACCAAGGCCTGGCCGTTGCCCTGCAAGCCGTGCTGAGCGAAGTCAAAGGCGCCGACGCTGGCTACAGCGCCCTGGCGACCTACGACAACGGTCCGATCAGCCTGCACGCCGGCTACCAGCGCGCGGTGCAGACCGCCGTCAGCCCAGTGAAACCAACCCTGTGGACCATCGGCGCGGGCTACAAATTCGGCGACACCAAAGTGTCCGGCGGCTACTCCAAAGGCAAAACCGACGTCGCCACCACCGGCGACTACAAGAGCTGGCTGCTGGGCGTGAGCCACAGCATCGGCGGCGGCGACCTGAAAGCCGTGTACGGTAAACAAGAGCAGAACAACAACAAGGTCAGCGGCCTGAACACCGTGAAAGAAATGGGCGTGGGTTACGACTACCACCTGTCCAAGCGCACCGACCTGTACGCTTACGCCGGCAAGGAAAAAGTCAAAGCCCTGACCTCCTACCAGCTGGGCATCTCCCACAAGTTCTAAGCCGCCTGACGGTATAGCCGAGCCCGTGTCCACCTTGGGGTCAGACCCCAATCGGACACGGGCTCGGCGGTGAGAACCCTGAAAAAGCGCCATTGGCGCTTTTTTGCGTTTACGGCTCGGCGAAGGAGGGCAGGGGCAGGCGGATGTCGATGCGCGTGCCCTGGCCGGGACCGCCGCTGATGGCGAGGTCGCCGCGCAGAGCCAGCACGCGTTCGCGCATGCCGAGCAGGCCGTAGGAGGTGGGTTTGTCCAGGTCGCTTTCGCCGATACCGCGCCCATCGTCCTCGATCGAAATCAGCAGGGCGCCATCTTTGCGCTGCAGCTGCAGCTCGACCGTCTGGGCATGGGCATGGCGGGCGATATTGGTCAGCGATTCCTGCACGATGCGGAAAACGGCGGTGCTGAGGCGGTCGTCCAGGATCAGCTCGGCCTCCGCCGCCTGTAAATGGCAGGCGATGCCGTGGCGCTGCATCCAGTCGTGGCGCAGCGATTGCAGGGCGAAATACAGGCCGCCTTCGTCCAGGGCGCGCGGACGTAGATTGCCGGCGATGCGGCGCAGCGAGGTGATGGCCGACAGCAGCAGCTGGTCCATGCTGTGCAGGCGCTGGCGCGCGCCCGGTTCGTGCGCATCCTGCTGCTGCAGCAAATCCATGTCCACGCGCAGGGCGGCCAGCAGCTGGCCCAGGTCGTCGTGCAGTTCGCGCGCGATGTGGGCGCGCTCTTCTTCGCGGATGGCTTCCAGCGCGTAGTCGGTGGCGCGGCGGCCGGCGAGCCGCTGGCGCGCCACCGGTGCCGGTTCGGGCTTGCTCAAGCGCCAGACCAGGCGCGAGGCCAGCAGAAGGGCTGCGCTGCGCAGCAAGCTGAGAATAGGGGAGTGTGACATGGTGTAGTCCTGAGCCGAAAAAACGGCGATTCAGGACTACCCTAGACCAAGCCTGCGGCGCAGGCCTTGATATGCAGCAGAGGTGGCGCGGCGTCCGCCGCGCCCGGCCTTACATTTGCTTAAACAGGTGCAGGAAGCTGCGGCTCACTTCCAGCTTGTCGGAGCGGCCCTTGATCATCACCAGGTGGCGGCCGCGGATATCGCGCGTCACACCTTCGATGGCGTTCACATTGACCAGGGTGGCGCGGTGGATCTGCCAGAACAGATCGGGATCGAGTTCGTCGGCCAGGTCGCGCACCGGCTTGCGGATCAGGGCTTCGAATTTCTCGGTCTGCACGCAGGTGTATTTCTCGTCGGAGCGGAAGAACAGGATTTCCTCGACCGGGATCATGCGCAGATCCTGGCCGATGCTGGCCTGGATCCATTGCAGATGGGCCTTCTTCGGCGCGGCGATCTTTTCCGTCAGCTGGGCCAGCATGGCGCTGACGCTGGCATTCACATCCTCTTTCGGCCGGCTGAGGCGGGTTTTCAGGCGGTCCACCGTGATCTGCAGGCGCTCCTGCTCAGGCGGCTTCAGCACATAGTCGACGGCGCCGCGCTCGAACGCTTCCACCGCATAGGCATCGTAGGCGGTCACGAAGACCACATTGCTCTTGCCGCCGATCGCCGCCGCCGCTTCCATGCCGGTCTTGCCGGGCATGCGGATATCGAGGAAGGTGAAATCGGGCTTCAGCTGGTCGACCAGCTCGATGGCTTCGTCACCGTTTTTGGCTTCGCCCACGATTTCCAGCTCTGGCCAGACTTGGCTCAGGCGCATGCGCAACTGATCGCGCATCAAACGTTCATCATCGGCAATGATTGCAGTTGGCATAATTTGCAAGAGTTATGAAAAATGGCTGACAATTATTCAATGAAACCAGGCAAGAATCAACGATTCATTTTGCAAGCTGGTAAGGTACTTCGATGGTGGCGATCACCCCGCTGGGCTGATTCGGCTCGATCTTCAGATGGGCCTGGTCGCCATGCAGCAGTTTCAGGCGCTCGCGGATGGTCAGCAGGCCGAGGCCGGTGCCGTCGCTGGGCTTGGCGCCAAAGCCCAGGCCATCGTCGGTGACGACCACGCGCAGCTTATTATGCGCCACTTCCGCGCGCACTTTGAGGGTGCCGCCTTCGGGTTTGCCTTCCAGCCCGTGCTTGATGGCGTTTTCCACCATCGATTGCAGCATCATGGGGGGGAAAGCGGCGGTGCGCAGGCCTTCAGGGATGGCAAAATCGATGCTCAAGCGCTCTTCCATACGCATTTTCAGCAGCGCCAGATACGCCACCACCATATCGGCTTCGCGCCCCAGATTGGTGATCAGGGCATTTTCGCGCATCTGCGGCAGCACGGCGCGCAGGTATTTGATCAAGCTGCGCTGCATGGCCGAGGCGCGTGGCGGATCGGTTTCAATCAGGTGCTCGACCGAGGCAAGGGTATTGAACAGGAAATGCGGTTCGACCTGGGCCTGCATCATCTGCATCTTTGCCTCGCTGAGCTGGCGCTGCATGGCAGCGCGCTCGGCGGCGGCGTTGGCGGTCTGGGTTTCCGCTTCCGCCCGTTTCTTGCCGCCCATCAGGGCTTTGGTGGCGAACAGGGCCAGTACCAGCAGGGAGACGAAACTCTTGAACCAGGTGGACGCCTGCTGGGTATAGCGCGATACCTTCTGCTCGGCGGCATCGTCGACCGCCTCTTCGATCGCATTGGATAATTCCTCGCCGATCTGCGGCGGCAATTCAATATGGACTTCCTCGCCCGGTTGCGGAGCGCCGGCGGGCAGGGCGGGTTTGGCCGGTTTGGCTGGACGGGCCGGCTTGGCGACTGGCGCTTCGGGTGCGGGCGTGGCCGTGGGCGCGGTCGGCGCGTCCGGCACTTCGCCGGGGATGGTCTCGGCGGGCTTGGGCGGCTCCTCCGGCTTGGCTGCATCCTTACGCGTCTTCACGCCGCGCGGATTGAAGTGGATGCCGCTGTCGTCGATGGTGATATTGGTTTCGCCGGGGCGGTTGCGCTTATGCGAGCGCGTCACGACCTCGTCGCTTGGACTGGGCGAAAACAGCTCATCTTGCAGAATCGAGGCGGCGATCAGGGACAGTGCGGCGAAAAGAAAGAATTTCCACCATGAAAGCTGCGTTACCCAGGTCGCGGTCGCATCGAAGCCGCGGTGCAGCCAGGCCAGGATGGTTTTCAGCGTTTCTTGCAATTTCGGGGTTGGGAACATGCTTTCTTTCTTCTTGAGTAAGCGGCAAGTGTAGATAACCTTACGCAAACCTGTCTATCCGGGCCAGCGGTGTGCGACAGTCTGCACAAAAGTGGTCTTGGAAGGAAGAATGCAGGGATGACTGGATGTGGCGAAAAAGCCCTTGCGCGTGCCATGCTGCTTTGCTATAGTTCTGTCCCCGCCGCAACGCAGATGCAAATCGTGAAACGGTAGGGGAAAAAGAAGAGCTTGACGATTCATTCGAAACACTAGATAATCTCGCTTCTCTGCTGCTGACAAACACAACGCTTTGTCTCGATGCAGCGGTTCTTTAAAAATTAACAGTCGATAAGTGTGGGCGTTTGATGATGTGCTCGGGACTTCGGTCCTGAAGCTCAAATAATAGATTCAAACGCTCATGCAAATATATTAAACGTGACCTTCGAGAGAAGGGATCGTCAGTATTTTGAGTGAGTGACCCCGGCAGCAATGCCGGACAACAGAGATTAAACTGAAGAGTTTGATCCTGGCTCAGATTGAACGCTGGCGGCATGCTTTACACATGCAAGTCGAACGGTAACAGGGAGCTTGCTCCGCTGACGAGTGGCGAACGGGTGAGTAATATATCGGAACGTACCCAAGAGTGGGGGATAACGTAGCGAAAGTTACGCTAATACCGCATACGATCTATGGATGAAAGTGGGGGCTCGCAAGACCTCATGCTCCTGGAGCGGCCGATATCTGATTAGCTAGTTGGTGAGGTAAAGGCTCACCAAGGCAACGATCAGTAGCTGGTCTGAGAGGACGACCAGCCACACTGGGACTGAGACACGGCCCAGACTCCTACGGGAGGCAGCAGTGGGGAATTTTGGACAATGGGGGCAACCCTGATCCAGCAATGCCGCGTGAGTGAAGAAGGCCTTCGGGTTGTAAAGCTCTTTTGTCAGGGAAGAAACGGGAGTGGCTAATATCCACTTCTAATGACGGTACCTGAAGAATAAGCACCGGCTAACTACGTGCCAGCAGCCGCGGTAATACGTAGGGTGCAAGCGTTAATCGGAATTACTGGGCGTAAAGCGTGCGCAGGCGGTTTTATAAGTCTGTCGTGAAATCCCCGGGCTTAACCTGGGAATGGCGATGGAGACTGTAAGGCTAGAGTTTGGCAGAGGGGGGTAGAATTCCACGTGTAGCAGTGAAATGCGTAGAGATGTGGAGGAACACCGATGGCGAAGGCAGCCCCCTGGGTCAAAACTGACGCTCATGCACGAAAGCGTGGGGAGCAAACAGGATTAGATACCCTGGTAGTCCACGCCCTAAACGATGTCTACTAGTTGTCGGGTCTTAATTGACTTGGTAACGCAGCTAACGCGTGAAGTAGACCGCCTGGGGAGTACGGTCGCAAGATTAAAACTCAAAGGAATTGACGGGGACCCGCACAAGCGGTGGATGATGTGGATTAATTCGATGCAACGCGAAAAACCTTACCTACCCTTGACATGGCAGGAATCCTCGAGAGATCGGGGAGTGCTCGAAAGAGAACCTGCACACAGGTGCTGCATGGCTGTCGTCAGCTCGTGTCGTGAGATGTTGGGTTAAGTCCCGCAACGAGCGCAACCCTTGTCATTAGTTGCTACGAAAGAGCACTCTAATGAGACTGCCGGTGACAAACCGGAGGAAGGTGGGGATGACGTCAAGTCCTCATGGCCCTTATGGGTAGGGCTTCACACGTCATACAATGGTACATACAGAGGGCCGCCAACCCGCGAGGGGGAGCTAATCCCAGAAAGTGTATCGTAGTCCGGATTGTAGTCTGCAACTCGACTGCATGAAGTTGGAATCGCTAGTAATCGCGGATCAGCATGTCGCGGTGAATACGTTCCCGGGTCTTGTACACACCGCCCGTCACACCATGGGAGCGGGTTTTACCAGAAGTAGGTAGCTTAACCGTAAGGAGGGCGCTTACCACGGTAGGATTCGTGACTGGGGTGAAGTCGTAACAAGGTAGCCGTATCGGAAGGTGCGGCTGGATCACCTCCTTTCTAGAGTATGGCGCAAAGCCAAACGCTCACACTTATCGGCTGTTATGAAGTAAAGAGAAACGAGCGCGGGTCTGTAGCTCAGCTGGTTAGAGCACCGTGTTGATAACGCGGGGGTCGTTGGTTCGAGCCCAACCAGACCCACCAAGTAAGTCAATGGGGGATTAGCTCAGCTGGGAGAGCACCTGCTTTGCAAGCAGGGGGTCGTCGGTTCGATCCCGTCATCCTCCACCAAAAGCTCAAACGTAAGCGTAGCCATCACGGCGAGATGTTTAGGTTTGGTCTTTTAGAGACTAAGTGAGTTTCGTTCTTTAACAATCTGGAAGAAGTAAAGTTTTATTAAGCGTATATCGCAAGATATACACTTAGGGTAGTGTTCCGAAAGGAACGCATACAAAAACTCATCAAACACAGTAGTAAATGCTTAACCTATAGCCGTCAACGTTATAGGGACAAGTGAATAAGTGCACATGGCGGATGCCTTGGCGATTACAGGCGATGAAGGACGTAGAAGTCTGCGATAAGCTTCGGGGAGCTGACAAACAAGCCTTGATCCGAAGATTTCCGAATGGGGAAACCCGGCCTTTTAGGTCATCGTACACTGAATACATAGGTGTACGAAGCGAACGCGGCGAACTGAAACATCTAAGTAGCTGCAGGAAAAGAAATCAACCGAGATTCCCAAAGTAGTGGCGAGCGAAATGGGAAGAGCCTGCACGTGATAGTCGGACTGATAGTGGAATGCTCTGGAAATGGCAGCCATAGCGGGTGATAGCCCCGTACACGAAATCAGACCGGTGGTACTAAGCGTGCGACAAGTAGGGCGGGACACGAGAAATCCTGTCTGAAGATGGGGGGACCATCCTCCAAGGCTAAATACTCGTAATCGACCGATAGTGAACCAGTACCGTGAGGGAAAGGCGAAAAGAACCCCGGGAGGGGAGTGAAATAGATCCTGAAACCGTGTGCATACAAACAGTAGGAGCCTCCTTGTGGGGTGACTGCGTACCTTTTGTATAATGGGTCAGCGACTTACATTCAGTGGCGAGGTTAACCAAATAGGGGAGCCGTAGAGAAATCGAGTCCGAACAGGGCGCCAGTCGCTGGGTGTAGACCCGAAACCAAGTGATCTACCCATGGCCAGGTTGAAGGTGCGGTAACACGCACTGGAGGACCGAACCCACTAATGTTGAAAAATTAGGGGATGAGCTGTGGGTAGGGGTGAAAGGCTAAACAAACTTGGAAATAGCTGGTTCTCTCCGAAAACTATTTAGGTAGTGCCTCAAGTATCACCACCGGGGGTAGAGCACTGTTATGGCTAGGGGGTCATCGCGACTTACCAAACCATTGCAAACTCCGAATACCGGTGAGTGCGAGCTTGGGAGACAGACATCGGGTGCTAACGTCCGGTGTCAAGAGGGAAACAACCCAGACCGCCAGCTAAGGTCCCAAAGATTGGCTAAGTGGAAAACGAAGTGGGAAGGCTAAAACAGTCAGGATGTTGGCTTAGAAGCAGCCATCATTTAAAGAAAGCGTAATAGCTCACTGATCGAGTCGTCCTGCGCGGAAGATGTAACGGGGCTAAGCCAGTCACCGAAGCTGCGGATATCCGTAAGGATATGGTAGGAGAGCGTTCTGTAAGCCTGCGAAGGTGGCTTGTAAAGGCTGCTGGAGGTATCAGAAGTGCGAATGCTGACATGAGTAGCGATAATGGGGGTGAAAAGCCTCCACGCCGTAAGCCCAAGGTTTCCTGTTCAACGTTCATCGGAGCAGGGTGAGTCGGCCCCTAAGGCGAGGCAGAGATGCGTAGCTGATGGGAAGCAGGTTAATATTCCTGCACCGTCGTATGATGCGATGGGGGGACGGATCGCGGAAGGTTGTCTGACTGTTGGAATAGTCAGTTTCTGGTTCATAGAAGGTGCTTAGGCAAATCCGGGCACGTAATTCAAGGGACTGGGACGAGTGCACTTGTGCATGAAGCAATCGGAAGTGGTTCCAAGAAAAGCCTCTAAGCTTCAGTCATACGAGACCGTACCGCAAACCGACACAGGTGGGCGAGATGAGTATTCTAAGGCGCTTGAGAGAACTCGGGAGAAGGAACTCGGCAAATTGGTACCGTAACTTCGGGAAAAGGTACGCCTCGGTAGCTTGACCACTTTACTGTGGAAGGGCGAAAAGGTTGCAATAAACTGGTGGCTGCGACTGTTTAATAAAAACACAGCACTCTGCAAACACGAAAGTGGACGTATAGGGTGTGACGCCTGCCCGGTGCTGGAAGATTAAATGATGGGGTGCAAGCTCTTGATTGAAGTCCCAGTAAACGGCGGCCGTAACTATAACGGTCCTAAGGTAGCGAAATTCCTTGTCGGGTAAGTTCCGACCTGCACGAATGGCGTAACGATGGCCACACTGTCTCCTCCCGAGACTCAGCGAAGTTGAAGTGTTTGTGATGATGCAATCTACCCGCGGCTAGACGGAAAGACCCCATGAACCTTTACTGTAGCTTTGCATTGGACTTTGAACCAATCTGTGTAGGATAGGTGGGAGGCTTTGAAGCGGGGACGCCAGTTCTCGTGGAGCCATCCTTGAAATACCACCCTGGTTTGTTTGAGGTTCTAACCTTGGTCCGTAATCCGGATCGGGGACAGTGCATGGTAGGCAGTTTGACTGGGGCGGTCTCCTCCTAAAGTGTAACGGAGGAGTTCGAAGGTACGCTAGGTACGGTCGGACATCGTGCTAATAGTGCAATGGCATAAGCGTGCTTAACTGCGAGACCGACAAGTCGAGCAGGTACGAAAGTAGGACATAGTGATCCGGTGGTTCTGTATGGAAGGGCCATCGCTCAACGGATAAAAGGTACTCTGGGGATAACAGGCTGATTCCTCCCAAGAGTTCATATCGACGGGGGAGTTTGGCACCTCGATGTCGGCTCATCACATCCTGGGGCTGTAGCCGGTCCCAAGGGTATGGCTGTTCGCCATTTAAAGTGGTACGTGAGCTGGGTTTAAAACGTCGTGAGACAGTTTGGTCCCTATCTGCCGTGGGCGTTGGAAATTTGAAGGGGGCTGCTCCTAGTACGAGAGGACCGGAGTGGACGAACCTCTGGTGTACCGGTTGTCACGCCAGTGGCATTGCCGGGTAGCTAAGTTCGGAAGAGATAACCGCTGAAAGCATCTAAGCGGGAAACTTGCCTTAAGATGAGATTTCCCGGAGCCTTGAGCTCCTTGAAGGGTCGTTCGAGACCAGGACGTTGATAGGTCGGGTGTGGAAGTGCAGTAATGCATTAAGCTAACCGATACTAATTGCCCGTACGGCTTGTCCCTATAACCTTGACGGTTATCATTTACTCGAGATGAGTACCCAAAACTAACTTCTTCCAGATTCAGAGTGACGCGAGAATACGCGGCACTCGTACAAGTTATGCCTGATGACCATAGCAAGTCGGTCCCACCCCTTCCCATCCCGAACAGGACCGTGAAACGACTTTGCGCCGATGATAGTGCTGCAACCAGTGTGAAAGTAGGTTATCGTCAGGCTAGTTATAAAGAAAAACCCCACCAGTGCACGAAATCGCCATGATGTCGATTTCGGCCTTGGTGGGGTTTTTTGTCGTCTATTGGTTCATGCGCTGGGTATGCGTCCACTTGTGGTCGGACGCCTGCACCGCCGAGGCATACGTGCGTGAAGTCTGGCCTTCGCCGGGCCAGGGATTCATGATGTAGACGTAGTTCACGCCATTGATCGTCTCATAGCCGCGCCCCACCATGATGTGGCCGCCGCCGCTGGTCCAGCCATAGCGGATCACGAAGGGCCGGTTGCCGTTGATGTCCGACACCACCGAGCTCCAGGACGAGGCCACGCTATACGCAGTGTTCTGCACCCCCCAATTCCTCAGGATGTTCTGCACGCTGCCGTTCGAGCCATACATACTGTTGGGCTGGTTGGCCGGGCTATTCCAGTTGAAGTTGCTGTTGCCGCAGGCATAGTTCAGCCCGAAAGCCCAGTTGACGATCTGGCACTGACTGGGATTCTGGCCATAGAAATTCAGCACGGCCTTGCTGGTGCCGGACCAGCACCATTGGCTGTGTTCCTGCGTTACGAGCGGTATATTCAGGGTTTTCCATTGGGCGAAGGCGGCCGGCAGGGCCAGGGCCAGGCTCGCGCCGACGATCAGACGGCTCAAAGAATTTTTCATCTTCATCCCTTTCCCTTAATTATTGGCATCCATGTTTTTCTTGACCGCGGCTTGCAGTGGACCGAGCAGCTCGCTGCTGTCGAGCAGCTCATCGGCTTTGCCACTGCGCTGGAGTAACAGGGATTGACGGGCAGAATATAAGGGAGCGAAGCGGCTGCCTCCCTCTTTGCCGCTTACTTCCAGTAAATCTGATTGCGCCTGATAAATGCGAATAAAGCGGATATTCGAGCGATCGGTATTGCCGTAATTTCCAGCCAGAATCTCCAGATCCTGGGCCAGTACGGCCGCACCATAGGCCACGGTTTCCCATTTACCATTAATCTGCTCCAGCGTGGCCAAGCCTATGGGTTTTGCATTGATGCTGATAACAAAGCGCCAAATGCCGGTTGGCCTGGCCAGGCCGTGAATGTCGCTGCGCCCCGCGAGAATATCCTTGGGATCTACGGTGTATACCTGAAAGCCGTGACCAATGCGTGCATCTTTTAAGTCTTGCACATCGCTGATCTCCAGCGGAAAGCCCAGGGGCAGGGTGCCGGATTTATTTTGAATATTATGTTGCACGTAAGTGGCAAGATCGCGTTCAGCCGCAGCAATGGTAGCTTTCGATTGGGCCAGAAGGCTCGGGCTAGAAAACGCAAGGGCCAGGCTCACCGCAATTTTTGGTAAGAATGTTTTGTTTTTAACTGAATTGTCAAAATTTATTCGCATAGCAGAGAACTCCTTATCAGGTGAGACTTCCGCATCAAATTTTGAATATGCCTGTTATTAATTTCATAAATTTGAAATCAACCGGCCGGATGATTCTACGCGCAATCCCGCTGCAGACAAGCTGTACTGCGAACTGCGCTTCCCTCAGTTGCAGCAACGCTACGCCTTGGCGGAAGCAAGTAACTGCGCCAGGAACTGGTATGAGCAAGCCAAGTTTTGGCGTGCACAGCCGCGTGAAACGGCGGAAAGAGGGCTTTTGACTTTAATTATGAAAGCATCAATATTTGTCAGTGATTGTGATGTCGATCACAAAAATCTTCTGCCAGGAGTTTTACTCTCTCGATATGTTCTTACTCAATGCGAATTTAAGAGGAGGTATTTATGAAAAGGGATAGGATATTAGGAGTTTTTATTCTGTCATTGCTTGCCGCTTGCGGCGGAGGTGGCAATGGAGCAAGTACGGCACAGGTAAATTTGCCAAGCGTGCCGGAAATCGTGCCGCCGCCTGCTGTAATCCACGCGGATAGCGATTATTATGACCAGGTCCAGCAAATCCATCTTGCCTATCTCGGTGCCGCTGCCGACCCAGCGGCGCTGAATTTCTGGGCGACCAGAAATAATGCTGCTAAATTAGCGATTAAAATTTCGGATCTGGCGATTGCCTACAATACTGACGCAAATGCCAGAACTTATATTGATGCGTTGGCAAATTCGCAGAGCTCACAGGAAATTTATCGCGGAAATAATGATGTATTTCTGACGACGGTATATAAGACCTTATTCAGCCGTGCTCCGTCAGCTATGGAAAAGACGCAGTGGCTGAATCAGCTGGATAGTGGAAAGTTATCGCGCCAGCAAGCGCCGGTAATGATATTGGGAAATGCACCGAGCGGTGACGTCGCCTTATTGAAAAATAAACTGCTGGCCGCGCGGGAATTTAGTGCTGCGATCAACACCACGGAGCTGAAAGCCTTGTTTACAAGCGCCCCGGATGCGCTGGCGGTGTCGCGCGCCTTGCTCTCCGCCATTCCAGCTCTCCCGGCAGACAATCCATTGCTGGCTCCGGTAGCCAGGGCGGCGGTCAAGCGCTTTGAAGCCGACGCTCAGCCGACGGCTTTCCCTTTGCCTGGCGGCAGTGTCCGAGGCTTTACCGGCTACCTGTTCCGGCGTCCGGCCGCCATCATGTGTGCGACGGTTCAGGGCAAGCAGCGGGTGGACGATTTCCAACCCCTGGAAAATGGCTTGCGCTATTTGAAGGCCGAAGAGCTGGCCTCCCAGGAATTCAATGCCCACCATACCGATTGCAGCGATTCCAATGGCACCCGCCGGATAAGTTTTGATGGCGCGGGCAACGCCACCCTTACAGGCAACGGGGCGACGCTGCGGTACACGGCGGCTCAGGTAAGCGGCGCCTTGAACGGTCTGCCGATTGAAGATCCCGTGAATAAGACGAAAACCACCTTGCTTGCTTATGCCTTGCCGCTTGCGTATGGCAGTGCCAGCGTTGTCCTGGTGGAAAAAGTAGTGGTTGCCGGTTCACCAGGGGAGAGCATATCGGCCTGGTCGCAGCCTTGAGTTGAATTGGAAGCAGCCGGCCCTCGCCGATGGACGGGGGCGCGGCAAATAGCATAAAGGAGCAAAATGAAACTTGCATTTACCTGCTTCATCTCCCTGCTGCTGGCGGCTTGCGGAGGTTCAGGTGGCGGCCCTGCCGCCCCTCAATCCCTCTCAGCCACGGCCGGCACCCCGGTGCCGCCCAGCCCAGCATCGCCGGTCGCTCCCGCGCCTACCGTCCCGGTAACGCCATCCACGTCGGTGCCTCCGAACCCGGCAGGCCCATCCACGCTGCCGAGCGGGGTCGTGGAAAGCGACTATTATCCGCTGGTCACTCAGTTGCATCTCAGCTATTTTGGCGGAGCAGCCGATTACTATGGCTTCACTTATTTCAGCAAACGATATCTGATCGATGGGATGCCTCTCAGCGGCAAGGAACTGGAGGCGGCGCTGCCCGGCAATGAACGCGTAGCGGAGGCGGTCTCGGTCTTCGCTAAATCGCCTATTTCCGGCGCCTTCTATAGCGGCACGGAGGAGGCTCAGCTTGAGAAAATGTTCCGCACCTTATTCAACCGCGCACCGGATAGTACGGAAAAAGCCAAATGGCGGACCAGGCTGGAGACCGGCCAGCTTGACCGGAATCACCTGCCATTGGCGCTCATGAACAGCGCGGCAGGCGCGGATCTGCAAGTGCTGGGCAAGAAGCTGGCTTTGTCGGGCGCTTATTCCCTGGCGTTGTCGATTCCCCCGCAGCCCATGGAATCATGGCAGTATGACGCCTCGCGCAGCCTGCTTGCCGCCGTCGATCAGGCGGCTGATGAGACCCTGTTTGCCCCGCTGGCCCAGGCCGCTGCACGGCGCTTCGAAAGTGAAGCGTATGCGCCGCCTGCGCCGCCCCCGCCAGGCAGCAGCCATGGTTTCAGCAGTTATAAATTCCTCCCCGCTGCGGTGCTGATGTGTGCGACCAAGGCCGGCAAGAGCAGTGTGGCGGATTACCTGGTGGCCGGCAAGGCTGTCCCCATTCGTGAAGCGGCCGGGTTGGCAGCACAGCGGTTTGCCGTGCTGCGCGAGGACTGTCCGTTGACAAGCAGTGGGCGCAGCTTCAGTTTCGATGCGGCAGGCAATGCCACGCTGACTACGCCGGCGGCCAGTGTGCAGTTTGCTGCGGCCCAGGTGAGCCAGGCGCTGAAAGGGGAGGCCATGGTCGATACGGTCTTCAAGCGCAGCGTCAAGCTACAGGCATACAGCGTAGCGACAGCGGACGGCGGCAAGGCGTATGTGCTGATCGAAAAATCGCTGGCCAACGGCACAGCTGAGGAAACGCTGGCGGCCTGGACGCAATAGCAGGACGGCGCGCACCCCAGCGTCGGAAGGCTATAATGTTTGCTCCAGAACAAGGAGCAGCATGAACGAGCGACATGCACGGGACGTAGTATTGGTGCGCGCCATTGAAACGGCTGACCAGCAGCGCGAAATCCTCAGTGAGGATGACCGCAGCTACGCCAGCCGGGCGGCGCGTGAGCTGGCGCAATGGCAGGCGGCGGAAAGCAAGTCGGCTGCCACCCAGGAGCATTTTCTGCAGCAGCGCGCCGAGCAGATCATCAAAAAACTGGGACAGCGCACACCGGCCTTCGCCGCCTTCGTCCGCCGCCGTCCCGGCCTGCATACCCTGGTCTACACCCTGCCGTTGCTGGCGCTCTTGCTGGGCGCGGGGCTGGACCGCATCACCGATCCCCATCATGCCGATCTGTTGTCGGCGCCCCTGCTGATCATCATCTTTTGGAATTTGGCGGTTTATCTCGGCATGCTGCTCTGGCTATGCTGGCCGAAACGGCGCGCGAGCCGCTGGCGCGCCGCCTGGATACAGCGCCTGGGCGTGGGCCGCAATGCGCTGCCGCGCAAGCTGCCGCACGCGATGTCGTCGGCGCTATTTGCTTTCATGGGCGAGTGGACGCAGCTGAGTGCCAGGCTGAACGGCGCACGCCTGGCCTGCACCATTCATCTGAGTGCCGCCGCCTTTGCGCTGGGCGCCACGGCGTCCCTGTATGCACGCGGACTGCTGGTGCAGTATGCGGCCGGCTGGGAAAGCACCTTCCTCAGCGCCGAGCAGGTGCATGGCTTGCTGAGCATGCTGTTCACCCCGGCGATCCTGGTCTTCCATCTGTCCGGCTTCACGCTGGCCGATGTCCAGGCCCTGCATTTCCCGCAAGCCCAGACTGCGCCCAACGGAGCGCTATGGGTGCATTTATATGCGGCCACTTTGCTGTTGCTGGCGGTGGCGCCGCGGCTGGTGCTGGCGATGCTGGCCGTCCTGCGGGTGCGCTGGCTGGCGCGCCGCTTCCCGCTCGACCTGGAGCAGCCGTATTTTCGCAAGCTGGGCGAGGCGACCGGCCAGCCGGCCGGTGCGCTGCGCGTGCTGCCTTTCAGCTTCACCGTGGATGAGGCGCGCAGCAAGGGCTTGCAGGCGGTGGCTGCCAGTCTGCTGGGCGAGAAGGCGCGCGTGCAATTGGCGCCGGCCATCGCGTATGGCGACGAGCTGCGCGATGCGCTCAAGGACGTGGACTGGAATAATAGTGAGGTCAGTTTGACGGCGGCCCTGTTCAATCTGGCCGCGACGCCGGAACGCGAAAGCCATGGCGCCTTCCTCGCCCAGCTGATTGCGAAGGCGGCGCCGCGCGGCGTGGCGGTACTGGTCGACGATTCGGGCTTCGCCGCGCGCAATGCCGATGCGGTGCGCCTGGCGGAGCGGGTCGAGCTGTGGCGCCAGTTCTGCCTCTATCACGGCGTGGATGCCACCATCGTCAACCTTCTGCAGCCGGAGCTGCGCGCGCTGGAGCAGGGCGCCGGCCTGCCGCTATCGGGGGGACTATGAGCGAGACCGGAATGCAGATCCAGCTGGCCCTGATCTCGCACACAAATAACGGCAAGACCACGCTGGCGCGCACCCTGATCGGCAGCGATGTGGGCGAAGTGCGCGATGCGGCCCATGTGACGGTGCTGTCGGAAGCGCATACGCTGCTGAACAATGCAGAAGGCGATGCCCTGCTGCTGTGGGACACACCCGGTTTCGGCGATTCGGCGCGGTTGCTGAAGCGGCTCGCCTCGTCCGGCAATCCAATCGGCTGGTTCCTGCGCGAAGTGCTGGACCGCTACCGCGACCGTCCGTTCTGGCTGAGCCAGCAAGCCTTGCGCGCCGCGCGCGATGCGGCCGACGTCGTGCTGTACCTGGTGAATTCGTCGGAGGCGCCGAAGGATGCCGGTTATCTGCCGCCGGAGATGAAGATACTGGAGTGGCTGGGCAAGTCGGTGCTGGTGCTGCTGAATCAGATGGGGCCACCGCGGCCGCAGCACGAGGAGCAGGCCGAGCTGGCGCGCTGGAAGCAGTATCTGCAGCAGTTCGCCGTGGTGCGCGAAGTGCTGCCGCTGGATGCCTTCGCCCGCTGCTGGGTACATGAGCGCGTGTTCTACGAGGCGGTGCGCGGCATGCTGCCGGCCTCCAAGCAGCTGTCTTATCAGCGCCTGTTCGCCGCGTGGGAAAAGAATAATGCGCAGCGCTTCGCGCAGTCGCTCTCGCTATTGGCGCAGCAACTGCTGGACGCCACGCGCGACCGCCAGCTGGTCGACGTGGCGCAGCGTTCGGTGCTGGGCGCGGCGCTCAAGCTGGTCGGCGTTGGCAAGGGCGAGGAGCGCAAGCGCCAGGAGCGCGCGATGAATACCCTGGTGGCGCGCCTGAACCTGGGCATCGGCCAGACCACGGTGGGCTTGCTGGCGCTGCACAAGCTCGATGCCAGCGAAGCGCCCAAGATCAATGCCCGCGTCAGCGAGAATTTCGTGGTGCGCGCGCCGGTCGAGAAGGCGCAGGCGGCGCTGCTGGGTGCCATCGTCTCGGGCGCGGCGACGGGATTGTCGGCCGATCTGGCGGCGGGCGGACTGACGCTGGGAACGGGCGCCTTGCTGGGCGGCGTGATCGGCGCGCTGACCTTTGCCGGCGTGGCCTGGGGCTTCAATGCCAGCACCGACCGGCGCCAGTCTTCGATCGCGCTATCGGACGAATTCCTGCGCACCTTGCTGGTCTCGAATGTGCTGCGCTATCTGGCTGTGGCCCATTTCGGCCGGGGGCGCGGCAACTTCGTCGAGAGCGAAGCGCCCGCCTTCTGGCAGGACGAGGTGGAGCAGGCGGTGGCGCTGCGCGAGGACACGCTGCAAGGCCTGTGGACGGCCTTGCGCGAGCAGGAGGAGGCCGATATCGCGCCGGTGCGCGAACTGGTGGCGCAGGTGGTGGTGCAGACCTTGCAGCGCCTGTATCCGGGGCACGTGCTGCCCGATCCGGGGCAGCACGGCGGCGCCTGACTACGCCGTTCCGCCTTAGGCGCCGAAGCCGCCGTCGATGGTCAGGTTGGCGCCGGTGACGAAAGCCGCTTCCGGACGTGCCAGGTAGGCCACCATGCCCGCCACTTCATCGGGATGTCCATGGCGCGGCAGCGCCATGATGGCGTGCATGGCGTTGGCAAAATCGCCGCTCGCCGGATTCATTTCCGTATTCACGGGGCCAGGCTGCACATTGTTGACGGTGATGCCGCGCGGACCCAGGTCGCGCGCCAGGCCTTGCACCAGGCCGGTCAGCGCCGCCTTGCTCATGGCGTACACGCTCATGCCGGGGAAGGGCACGCGGTCGGCATTCACGCTGCCGATATTGATCACGCGGCCACCTTCGCCCATATGCACGGCTGCGGCCTTGATGGCGGCGAACACCGCGCGCACATTCACGTTCACGGTGCGGTCGAAATCCTCCAGCGAAAAATCGGCCAGCGCGCCGGGAATGAAGACGCCGGCATTGTTGACCAGGATGTTGAGATGGCCGAACTGCCTGGCCAGATCGTCGATCGCCGCCTTGACCGCATGGACGTCGGCGGCATCGGCCTGAATCGGCAGGGCGCGGCCGCCCGCCGCTTCCACTTCGGCCGCCAGCGCATCGGCCGCGCCGCGCGAATTGTGGTACGTGAAGGCGACGGTGGCGCCGTCGGCGGCCAGGCGGCGCACGATGGCGGCGCCGATGCCGCGCGAGCCGCCGGTGACGAAAGCGACTTTGCCGTTCAGGCTGGAGGTGGACTGGTTCATGATGGGCTTTCTAAAAATGGTTGGGATGAA